>CAWKLF010000001.1:0-1170000 GCA_963850425.1 uncultured Acidobacteriota bacterium
CGGTCGAGACCGGCGCGGAGGTCGGCCACACCGGCGCCGACGACCGCAAGCACATCGAGGAGCTCGCCGGCGGCGGTCGACTCCGCGATCGTCGGCCTCGGCACGTGCGGCTCGTGCACGACGTTCACGATCAAGGACGCGGTCGCGGTCGAGCGAGCACGAGAAGCCGGTGGTCGCGATCGTCACCGAGGAGTTCGCGATGCACGGGCACAACATGGCCCGCACCTCGGTCACGGCGACCTGCGGGTGCTCGTGCTGCCGTACCCGCTCGAGGCGCGACCCGAGGACGAGCTGCGCGAGATCGCCGGACGAGTACTACCCGCAGGCGCTCGAGCTGCTCGGGGTGACGGCGTGACGCTCACCAGCGAGCGGGTCGAGGTCCCCGCCGACCCCGCGCGCTTCTACGAGCTGTCGCTCGCGGAGCAGCTGGGGCGACGGCGTCCCGCTGCTCCCGCCGACCGACGACGCGATCGAGGCGCTGCTCGCGGCGCACGCCGTATCCCGCCGACCACGTCGTCTGCGTGCTCCCGCCGCAGACGGCGTCGCGACGGTCGAGCTCGTCGCGGTCAACGCCGCGATGGCCGGCGTCGAGCCGGCGGCGTTCCCGCTCGTGCTCGCCGCGCTCGAAGCGCTGCTCGAACCCGGAGTGGAACGCGTTCGGGCTCACGACCACCACGTCGAGCGTGTTCCCGATGCTCATCGTGAACGGGCCGGCCCGCGACGACGCTCGGCATCGACTACCGCGCCGGGCTGCATGGGCGGCGCCGGCGGGCGGGGCTCGATGACGATCGGCGCGCGCGGTCTCGCTGTGCCTGCGCAACATCGGCGGGCAGCGCGCCGGCGAGACCGCCAGATTTTTTTCGCCATTGAGTTCATAGATCGCAGGACGTCGGACCATTCCGTCGATGGTCACTGCGGATGTAAGTGGCGGTACAAGGACAGTATCTCCAGCCTCAAGACGTTGCATGCTCGAGCGTACGCCGTGCAACAATAAGTCATAAACATCCACGTCTTCGATCAATTGCTTGCCGCGGTAGTGTTTAAGGGTACGAAGAGAGCCTCGCGAGGTCGGGCCGCCAGCTTCATGAAGCGCATTCAGCGGCGTTGAAAGAGAGCTGACATCATACGCGCCCGGACTTTCCACATCTCCCACCACGTAGACTCGAACCGTGCGCAAACGAGACAGGGAGACATCTGCCTGCACATCGCGGTACTGACTGCGGAGAGCCGCCTGCACCAACTGTTGTACATCGCCCAGGCTCTTACCAGCTACCTGAATGCCGCCAATCTCGGGCAACGCAACTTTTCCTTCACGATCGACCACCCTACGCAGTCGCTGCGAAATACCGCCCCACAAGTCAATGCTCAAACCATCACCCGGGCCGACAACGTAATCTGGACCAGCGGGTACATCCATGGGCAGTTGCTCAAGATTTCCCGAGCCGTTTCGAAACACGTCCATCCCGAACCGCTCGAGAACCGCAGGACGCTGCGAATACTGTGAATAAAGATCGTAAAGGGAAGGCACGTCCGCATACGGATTCGGACGACGCTTCAGCGCGTGCTGGTCTCGACGAAATTTAGAGGAATCCGGGACCTGTGACCGGGGCCGCGCCTCCGCCGGCATTTGGGACACCCTCGTTGTATTCTCAAGAGACTCCAGGCTGGCCGCCATGCTTGAGCCGGAGCCCAGCCCTAGCGGAGAAGATATTCCCGTATCCGTTCCGATTGAATTTTGTGCTGCCATCGGACTGTTACGGGAGCGATCCTCCATACGAGCGCTTAGCAATCCGGAGAGCTGATCGGGGCTTACCCGCTGCATACCCACTACATCCAGGGGTAAGCCGGTGTAATAGTCGCCAACCTGTGACTGAGCTTGTGCTTGCTCAATCGCACGACGACGGTCAGCTGGATTCGGCGTTGTAGGTGCCTGGGGTTGTGACGATGGAGGAACCGCACCCGGGGCCAATGGGCCACCATCCTGGGAACCTTGCCGGGGCCGAGACCAATATGCATCTTCCTGGCTTTTCCCCGTTTGTTGCAGCTCATCAGCACCTGATCCTTGCAACACTCTTATCTGTTGTTCGCTCTCCAATTCTCGCCGCGTCGGTTTGACCCTAACGTATCCACGGTCCTCGATCTCTCGCGTAACCATTGCGCGAATATAGTCGTCAGTTGTGATCAGACGAAATAATGCCTCATCCGTAAGATCCTGCGGATCCAGCAAGCGGCCCTGCCCATATGCTCTTCGCACCAGCAGTTTTTTGACCTGCAAGAGCAACCCCGGTTCTCCTTGGAGCAATGGAATAATCTTCTCTGGAGAAAGCGAAACCAATTGCTCCGCTTCCCGCTCAGCTCTGGAGTAGGGCTGGTCAACGGCTCGGCTTTGGCCGGATTGCGAGGCCATCTGAGCTGTCGCTAGCGGAGAGCACACCAACATACCCACCAGCAATTTTGTCCAGCCCGTCATCAAAATAAGATGGATTTCAGATTTGTTCTTCATAGCGCGACACGTGTTGCGAACCAACCTCGACGCGATGAGCAGAGTACGAGTTGCTTGCAAAAGCGCAGCTCATCTGTAGATGGGATCGATATCGGATTCCGAAACCTCGATTGCGATTGATCGTCGGATCAGCGAGATGGAAAGCACCACCCGCAGTTTGTCTTTCCGGCGCACAACAAAACCTTCGACTCCGCTAAATGGGCCATCCACGATTCGCACGCGTCGACCTTCAGCTACGTAGGGATGCGACTCCACCCGCCCTTTGTTCGTCAAGCCATTGCGCAAACCTTCAATCTCGCTTTCCCCCAAGGGCGCTGGTGCCCCACCAAAACTCACGAAGCTCACCACGCCTGGTAACTGCAATACGCGCAAACGATCCTTCAGGTCCATTCGGACGAAAACATAGCCGGGAAACAGCGCGAGCTGCAGTTCTTTTCGACGATCCTTCCAGCGACGCACTGTCCGGTACAGCGGCAAGAAACTTTCAACCTGGCGCTCATTCAGCTGTTGTGCAACGAGCTTCTCATGACGGGCACACGTGTACGCCGCGTACCAGCGGTTCTCACCGCGAGTTGGAACCGGTGGGATACGAGAAATGCTCTGCACGCTTATCGTATTCTCTATCTCAATCACAGCTTCGCCCCCTCACTTACAGGTTCGCGTGAGATAACCTCGTGCAAACATTCATGATCGACCCCAACTCAACGGGTCGGCGTCAAACGGCGGCGCTTGTAAGAAACCGGTCCAAGCTCAGCACGTCCGAACTTGAATCTCCGCAAACTCCGGATGCCTCAAGGAATTCAGCAATCCTTGCTCAGAGTTCTCCACCTGCTTAGCGCGAATGTCCACGAATGCTGAATACAAGATGCTGCTGTCCTCCTGCGGAGCCACAGCCAGGACCTTCATCCCGGGATACCGACCTAGCAGGAACCCGCATAGTTCGGGACGTCCCGCCGTTTGATCGAGCGCTATGATCAGAAAATCGGGACGCGTGGTATCGACCAATTCGGCAATCTCCGACTCGTTCTGCGTTTCGCCGACGACTTCGATGTCTGGTTGGTCCGCAATCGTAGCAAGAACTAGCTCTCGCATCAGCCGCGGGCGGTTAGCGACAAGCACTCTGATTTTTCGCACGGCCGATCTCCCGGCGCACAGGATAGCGCACAGGGTAATCCTCAGGATCGCCGCTCAAAAGGTTCAATTTGTGGCCTGTGGCGGTATTCGGAAGTACCACGACCGACAAGGGTGGGAACTGCAAATGAAGTACCCAACCAGGGCCATGCGAGTACCAGAAAGTACCAAGTTGCCCTACTGGGGGTCCGCCAAGATCACGCAACGATCCCTTCGACACGGCACATTTCTACCGCACCCAATCGATCGCTGGCTCCCAGTTTTCGCAGCATGCGATGAACGTGGTTTTTCACGGTTTGCTCGGAAAGATTCAACTGGTTTGCGATCTCCTTGTTGCTCAACCCCTGACTGATCATCTGCACCAATTGTTGCTCCCGGCGGGTCAAGCCGAAATGAGATTTTCCTCGATACAATCCAAACTGCGAGCTTGGACTGGCTACTTCCTCGAACAAAGCGGCACAAAATTTCGGCGGACAGACTGCTCCATCATAAGCGACGCTTCGTACTGCAGCCGCGACTTCGTTGGCCGAGGCCTCTTTTAGAACGTACCCGCAGACTCCGGCGCGTACGCAGCGTAGGAACATTTCCTTGTCACTGTCCATGCCCACCATGAGCACTTTGATCTCTGGGACAATGCTGCGAATCGAGATGACGACGTCCAGACCGATCCGAGCAAAGACACTCGAGTCCAGAGCCAGTAACTGAGGGCTTAGGTCCCTGATATGCTCAGCAACGTTGGAATCGTAGGCAACCGCGGCAACCACTCGGATGTCGCTTTTGTTTTCGAGAACTCTTGCCAAAGCTTCACGCAACAACCGATTTTCAGCCAAAAGAAAGACATCGATACCAGTTAACTTCTCAACGGCACAAGCCAACTTCTCAGCGCACACAACCAGCCTCCGGAATGAAGAAGCAGCGCGGTCTTGGTTTATACTCGTCAGTAAAGGACGTAGTACTATCTCATTTCTAATCTCTTAAAACAACAAGGGGTAGTGGAGGTTTCATAGCAAGGCCATCCAACGCCCTAGCGGGCGCCTTTGTTTCTACTGGGTTAAGGAACAGCTGTATCGTTTTTGGAACATTTGGAGCCTCGGTGCCTATTTCTCACCGACAAGGACTTGATCCGATAGCTCTTTCTCGTACCTAAGTCGGTTCCGTACCGCTCTATCCGTGTGTCGCACTCGATGGGCGTTGCTTTCCAGTGACTAGGAACCCAAACCAGACAGAATTCGGAACAATAGCACCCATCGCCGCGCGTTGGTTGTCATCAGAAAGTTCTCCCGCACGTGCTCACGTCCGTTTTTTCCTAGTTGAATACCGAATTCCGGATGCGTGAGAAGGTACCGGATCTGATAGGCGCATCCTTCTACAGAATGAACCAGCATACCGGTATGCTTATCAATTACCTGCGTTGGAATACCGCCAACCGCGCCTGCAATCGTCGGCTTCGACTTCCACAACGCTTCTGTAACCGTGAGCCCAAACCCCTCCTTCAATGACTTCTGAACAACGATGGTAGAGGCGCGCTGCAGAGCGTTGATCTCCAATGCGGACCATGGCGGCAGTTCGAGGATGATAATATCAGGATCCTCTGCCGCGGCTTCCTGCACCTCTTTCAAAACAATCGCGCCTTCAGGATCGTCAGAGGCCCCACCGCCGGCTAGAACCAGTTGGAAGTCCACATACTTCTTGGCCATCTTATATGCCCGGAGGACGCCCAGCGGATCTTTTAGACGATCAAAACGAGAGATCTGAGTGACAATGGGACGAGACCTATCGACTCCGAAGTTATCGCAGACCTCTTGAATGTAACTGTCTTCAAGCTCTTTGTTTTTTTCAGAAAGAGGATCGATGCAAGGGTAGAAAAGGGCTTGTGGAATTCCCAACTGGCGCGCAAATGCCGGCGAGGAAAACACCGCAGCATCGTATTGTTCCACCATCGGCTGAAGGAACTTCCACACCTCTTCATTCGGATGCGATAGGTCGATATGACAGCGCCAGACCCATTTCGAGGGCGATCCAGCTTTGGACGCAACCAAGCCCGCTGGCTGGGGATCGTGGATGACCACGAAGTCTTCTTCGAAATTCATGCGCCGGCGATTCTGTTCCGTGTGCAGCATGAAGACGTCACGAGCCTGTTGCGTCAGCGTAAATGGGCTCCCGTGCAGGGCATTGTGAAAACCCTTGGTGACGTCGAAAAAGTCATTGCCCCCAGTGATAACCTCCCAGCCTGTTTTCACCTCCAGCTCATCCAGCAGAGGGACCAGGCGGTTCAACATTTCCGCCACTCCTCCGCCCACGGCCGTCGAGTTCACCATCTTCACCCGCTTTCCCTGGAGAGGTTTAGCGACGAAGCGGAGTTCATCGAGTTGCGATTTCCCGATGATTGGTTCATAGTCCGCAAGCTTTGGGGCGGGAGGGGCCGGCGGAGGAGTGTCGGATATTCGAGGTTTGCGCCGCTCGCGAATGGGGGCCTGTACCGGCTGAGTGGAAGCTTCGCGAGCGGGCTCGGATCCTTGTGCCGGTCCAGCAGCCATAGGAGTCGGGTCAATCATTTGTCTTCCTTTCCTTCTGTTACTGAACCGCGCTCTGCAAGATCTGTATGATTTTCCGTCTCACGCCTTCCAGCGTGGACGTGTAGATATCAACCTGGTCCAGCATATCTGCTTCGCGGGTGACGCCCAGGTCCCTTTTGAGCCAAATCGAGAAATCGTTGGATTCAAGCTTGCGGCGCAAACGCGCTTCAATAAAGTGATAGTGAATGGAATGCAGACTGACTTGCCGAAGGCCCTCAATGAACTCGACCAGGGTCGAGGCGGTTCGTTGCGCCGGCAGAACGATCGTCTTGGACGAGCAAAAATAAAAGGGCGCTCCCGCCTCGCGCTCCAAAGCTTTGGGGTTCGCGTGCCCGTATTGGTCCACCATTTCCGTGATACGCGAGCGTAGCGTTTCGAGCGAAGTGAACTCCCGGACATCCAGACTTGCCAACGTCTCCCCTAAGCCGACCTCTCCCAGCTCCACGTACGCCCAGTGGGCAAAATCGTTCGAAAATCCTTCCTTGATGAAATGGTGCTCTTCCAACGTCCGGAACGTGTGTTGAAAAATTGATTCTTCCGGGCAGCTTCGAAGGGCCGTGGAGAGCTCTCCAATATTGCATGCACGTTCCCTCTCAATGAAGATGAGGTGCGCTGCTGACTTGAATTCAAAGGGAGTTACAGCTCGACGGAGAGTTTCGTTCGTCATATGGGTGATTGCCTTGCTCGCGTGCTGTCTGGGGTAAACGGATTGGATGCAGACTCTTGCTTGAACAGTTTTAGTACATTCTTGTCCGCCATACTCTACAGTTTTAACTGGATGCCGAATGCCCGCCGGCTTCAATCTCATGGAGGGCATCGCAAAAATTTAAACTTCGGTTGATCCAGCGCGTTGGATCGACTTTTGTGCTTTCCACGAATCCGTCTCCCCAGCAACGGTTTTACACCAAGGAGCCCTGCAACGCAGTGACCGCCATTATCTTGACCGCTGACGCGAAGCGAGGCCGTATCCCGGAGTCAAAGCCGTTGCTCACATCTAAACTTGGCGCTACTTGGAACAATGGCGACTGTGAATTTTCCGTGTGGGCGCCACAAGCTCATGGCGTCGAAGTGCGCCTTCGCGATACCGATCGAACAATAGAGCTTGAGTCTGGCAGCCGCGGATACTATCGCTCTCTGGTCGCAGATGTCGAACCGCATGCGCGGTATGTTTTCAGGTTAAACCGGACCACGGAGCGGGCGGATCCAGCTTCGCGTTATCAACCACAGGGGGTTTTCGGACCATCGCAGGTCGTGGATCCGTCCAGCTTCGTGTGGCAGGATCAACAGTGGCGCGGACTCCAACTGAAGGATTATGTTCTCTACGAAGTTCACGTCGGTACCTACACTGCCTCGGGCACGTTCGATGAACTCTGCGAAAGCATTCGTGATCTGAAGTCGCTAGGCGTGACCATGATCGAGCTAATGCCCGTAGCGCAATTCCCTGGCGCACGAAATTGGGGCTACGACGGCGTCTTCCCTTTCGCAGTCCACAACAGCTATGGCGGTCCTGAGGGATTGCAGCGCTTCGTCAATGCCTGCCATTGCGAAGGGATCGGGGTCGTGGTGGACGTTGTTTACAACCACCTCGGCCCGGAGGGCAACTTCCTTGGCGACTTCGGACCGTATTTCACCGACCGTTACAAGACGCCGTGGGGACAGGCTATCAATTTTGATGGTCCTCAAAGTGATGCAGTCGTTCGCTTCTTCATAGAAAATGCTCTCTACTGGCTTGAGAGTTTTCATATTGACGCTCTGCGTCTGGACGCGATTCATGGCATCTTTGACCACAATGCACGACCGTTCCTGTCCTTGCTGAGTAGTGCGGTCGCGGAACTCGCCCAGCGGTCTGACAGAAACTTGTACCTGATTGCCGAGTCTGATCTTAACGATCCGAGCTTCTTGAAGGAGCGGAAGGCCGGAGGTAATGGGTTGCACGCGCAGTGGAATGACGATTTCCATCATTCCCTGCACGCGCTGCAGACTGCCGAGCAAACGGGCTACTATCGCGACTTCGGATCTATTGCTGATCTTAAGACCGCCCTTCAATATGGCTATGTCTATTCGGGACAATATTCGGCATTCCGACAAAGAAGGCACGGGGCGCCTGCAACCGGCATCCGCGCCTCGCAGTTCGTCGTGTTCTCCCAAAATCACGACCAGGTGGGAAACCGGGGCTTGGGTGAACGCAGCAGCAGCCTGATCAGTTTCGAGGCCCAGAAATTGTCCGCAGCCGTTGTTTTGCTTTCTCCCAATATCCCCCTGCTGTTTATGGGGGAAGAATATGGAGAACTGGCTCCCTTCCTTTACTTCACTGACCACTCAGATGCAGGGTTGGGCCGGGCAGTTCGCGAGGGACGACAGGCAGAATTCTCGAGCTTCCATGTACACGGAACCGTGCCCGACCCGCAGAGCCCCTCGACCTTCCTGCAGTCCAAACTAAACCATAGCCTTCGCGAACAGGGACAGCACAAGGTTCTTCGAAGCTTGTATCAAGAGCTTTTGCAATTGCGCAAAACACATTCCTCGTTCGGTGATCTGGATGCTGCTGTTATCGAGGTATCGGCATCTCATGATTGCCTGACAATGAGTCGCTTATACGGCAACAGCCAGCTGCTAATGATTTTTAATTTTGGGGATGGAGTGGCCAGCTACGATGCTCCCGCTTCTTCCCAAGGGTGGCGCAAGCTTCTAGATTCCGCAGAAACGAAGTGGATGGGCCCAGGTAGCAGAATTCCGCAGAATATTTCTACCGCCTCGGCGTCTCCACTAGCGATTGAGCCAAAGAGTTTTTGCATTCTCGAAAGTTGCGGCCCAGTTCCCAGCGCTTCTTCGTCACCGAAAAACGCCGGTTAAGCCGCAGGTCGGATCTACCCATGGGCGAAGCCAGAATTCCGGTCTCCACATACCGGCTCCAGTTCAACCAGCAGTTGCGTTTTAATGACGTCAAGGCCCTGGTGCCCTACTTGCACGAGCTTGGAATTACTGATGTCTATGCTTCCCCTCTGCTGCAGGCCAGGCGAGGCAGCTCACATGGGTACGACGTTGCTGATCCATCCCACCTCAACCCCGAGCTGGGAACCGATGAGGAATTCGATGCACTAGTGGCGGAGCTGCAGCACCATGACATGGGCTTGTTGCTCGACATCGTGCCAAACCACATGGCGGCTAGCAGCGAGAATCCATGGTGGATGGACCTGTTGGAAGATGGACCGCGATCAGCTTTTGCATCCCATTTCGATGTCGACTGGCACCCTCCCAGTCGTTTGCTCGAGAACCGTGTCCTCCTGCCAATCTTGGGAAAGACGTATGCACAAGCACTGGAATCTCGGGAATTGCGGCTCACCTACACGCGGTACGGGTTTTTCTTGCACTATTTTGATTTCACGCTGCCCGTCGCTACTCGATCCTACAATCGTTTGCTGAGTTATCGGCAAGATCGCTTAGAGAGGGTTATCGGAGCAAACGCTCCCACCTGGCAGGAATTTCAGGGAATCCAGGCGGCGATCGGTCAAATTCCCTCTCCTGGCAGCGCACCATCAGAAGCTGCGGGCGAGCGGCGGCAGCATCGTGAGGCGGTGAAGGAGCGCCTCTGGCAGCTCTACACTTCTTTCGAAGAGGTTCGGCGTTTCGTGGACGGCAATGTTCGACTCTTCAATGGAAGAAAAGGAGTACCAGCATCCTTCCTCCTGTTAGATCAACTGCTGTCGGACCAGGCGTATGCTTTGGCATTTTGGCGAACTGCGAATCAGGAAATCAACTACCGTCGTTTCTTTACGATCAACGACCTGGTCGGTCTCCGAGTAGAAGATCCCATGACTTTCGAGGCAGTCCATGCCATCGCGTTACGCCTGGCAAGCAAAGGAATGGTGACCGGACTGCGCGTGGATCACATTGATGGGCTGCGTGATCCTCTTGGATATCTTCGGAGACTTCAACAGAGAGTTCATCCAGAAGCAGGCTCGCGCGGCAAAGATCTGTACCTGGTAGTCGAGAAAATTCTTTCTCCGGGAGAGAATCTGCCAACCGAATGGCCGGTTCACGGAACGACCGGATATGACTTCCTTAATGTTGTAAACGGTATTTTTGTCGACGCATCCAGATTACCCGAGCTTGAAAATATCTATTCCGATTTCATAAATGAGCGAATTCGTTTCTCGGATCTGGCCTACAAGAAAAAGAAGCAGGTCATGGACAGCCTGTTAGCGGTCGAGATGCGAACACTGGGCCGCTACCTGGGAGTGCTCGCGGCGAACGATCGCTACGCCCGGGAACTAACCCGCCAAGAGTTAACCCGCGCGCTGGTCGAAGTTACGGCTTGTCTGGAGCCTTACAGAACGTATATTCGTGGCTTCGAGATCAAACCTCAAGAGAAAGCTCCCATTGAAAAAGCCCTAAGGGAAGCGCAATTAAGAAATCCGAATACCGATCCAGCCTGTTTCCGGTTCGTGCGTCAGGTGCTTCTCCTTTTGCCAGGTCCGCACCTGCTTCCAGAGCAGCGGGAATCCCGATTGGCCTTCGTTATGGCATGGCAGCAGTTCACCGGCCCCATCACTGCAAAAGGGGTCGAGGACTCAGCACTCTATGTCTACAATCGCCTGATCTCATTAAACGAGGTGGGATCTTCTCCCCAAGGCGGGGATCTGTCCTTAGGAGGCTTTCACGCTTTCATGCAGCGGCGTCACCAGAAGTGGCCCTTTGGGATGAATGCCACCATGACTCACGACGCCAAGCGTGCGGAAGATATGCGCGCGAGAATCAGCGTGCTTTCGGAGTTGCCGGCCGAATGGGCTCAGTGCCTCGAAAACTGGAGTCACTGGAACGAATCAATGGGCCGCCAAGTTCGCGGAGTGCGGGCTCCCGAGCGAAACGAAGAGATACTCCTCTACCAGACGCTGATTGGCACGTGGCCAATTACGGAGAAGGTGTGTGCCTGCTACATACGGCGAATTCAAGATTTTATGGTTAAGGCTGTGCGCGAGGCAATGGTCCACACGCGTTGGACCGTGCCCAACCTGGAGCATGAGCAGGCGCTCGTAAATTTTGTGGGAGAGGTTCTCAAAGATAAACCTGATAACAGATTCCTTCAGGACATTGCCCGCTTCGCAAGTAAGGTTGCATATCACGGAGCTTTGAACAGCCTCTCGCAACTCACCATCAAACTCGCGTCCCCTGGCGTGGCCGATTTCTATCAGGGAACCGAAGTATGGGATCTCCGTCTCGTTGACCCCGATAACCGGAAGCCTGTCGACTTCGCGGGTTTGGAAGCGCTACTTTCGGCTCAAGCTGAAAGCACCTTATCTTTAGGGGAATTGACCCAGTCCTGGAAGGATGGAAGGGTCAAGATGTATGTCACGCAGCAGGGATTGCGTTTTCGTCAGAGCCAGGGAGCATTGTTCCTGAAAGGCGGATACGTTCCTCTGGAGGCGATCGGACCACAGAGTGATTGCGTCGTTGCGTTTGCCCGAAGGTATCGGGGAGATTGGGCGATAGCGATTGCTCCCCGTTTTACCGTTCGCCTTGCCGAGGAATCGACAGAATTCCTGAGTGTGCAGGGATGGAAAGACACCCGGATTTTGCTGCCAAAAGAAGCGCCGAGAACGTGGGTCAATCGTTTTAGCGGCGAAACCATAAATGGCAATGAGGCCGGGGAGCTTTGTCTACATCAGGTGCTCGAGAATTTCCCGGTCGCTTTGCTATCGAATGAGACGGAATTGGTCACCTAAGCCACATAGCGACGTCGGGCCGGTTCGCGTAAGCATTGCCACTATTGGCTCCCTTGTTAAATGACATGGCTTTTGAGAGCTGGCCTTAGGGAAGCCTACTAGACAATCTGTATGGACACGATCTTCCAGAGGGCAGAGAATTCTTGCAAAGCAAACCTCCCATGAAGGCATGACATGCGTAGCACATTCTGTGGAACACTGACCCTGATAGTTCTTTGGAGCTGCATTTGCGTCTCCCAAACGGCATCGCCCGCCCAACCACGTTCCGATAGCTCTACCCGCTCACAAGCCAGAATGAGCCCCTTGGTAGCGCGGTCGGAAATGCAACGTCCCAAGCCGTTGCCAACCGTACGGCCTTTACGGTTTCAGGAAATTCCCGTCAACGCTCAGGGATTGAGGTCCGAAGACAAAGCTACGGCTCCTGATAACATGAACGTCCAGATACTTGAACAGGTTGAAAGTGAACAATCGACTGCCTCGCCATTGGCGGTAAACGAAGGCCGTTGAAGGCTGGCGCATTCGGCATGAATACTACTCTTTGGGTGAGGTCTCCCGCGGGTCGGCTTCGATCTTAACTTCCACATGCGCGCCCTTCTTGAGGGTGACCTCGTGGCCATTCCCGTCGACCAGGGCGTTTTCAATGCGGATTTCTTTGTACAAATCATCGGCCCCCTGAACTGCGATTTCTGCCTTCTCAGGCTGCCCGCTGTAAGCGGATTTAATTATCTTCTGAACCGTCCCTGGTCGTGTCGTGCTCGCTTTTCTGGTCATGACCATCTCCTGGATCCTATTCGACTCCCGATCCCTCACCGCCGGACAAAGCAAGCCCGTCATCGAAAATAACTCATTATTTTGTGTGTGAGAGATCAGCTCCGAACATAGGGTTCAAACTCCCCTTCTTCAATACAGTAAAACCCCTAGGTATCATTTGGGGGGGGTAAACCGCCCTGACGGCCAGAGCAGACGAGGACAAATCGTTGTAACTGAGCCTGATGGTGACCCTTACAGCCTCCACCTGATTGCAAGCGTTTTCTCGGCATACCACGATAAACAACTGTGGCGAAAAGGATCATGGTCGTCGACGATAACCCCGCCATCCGCCGGGTCTTGCGCAATATTCTCGAATTTACCGATGGTTGGGTGGTCTGCGGAGAGGCAGTAGACGGTCGCGACGGCGTCGAAAAAGCGAAGCTGCTAAAGCCAGATCTGATTGTGTTGGATGTCTCCATGCCCGTGATGAATGGCTTGGAAGCGGCCCGCATCCTTCATCAAATCATGCCTGCAGTGCCCGTGATTCTCTGTTCGCTGCACACAAACCGACTCCTGGAGATGGAAGCTAGAGGCGCAGGCGTGACAGCGGTGTTTTCGAAAGCTGAAAATATGCAGGCGTTGATCACTAAAGCCCGCGAACTTCTCCACACTGCTTGAGCGTTTCAATCTCGCCAATCGGGAAACTTCAATACATCCCGCTTCAAAATCAGCAGCGTGTTAGAGGCATCGTGAAGAGCGTTCCGTTCCTCAGTTGCTGCGGCTGTCTGGCCTAGAGCTTGCAGCCGATTAAAGACAGCGGATTCAGCTTCGGTTATCTTGGCTCGCAGCTTGTCCACATCCACTTCAAGTACCGCCTCGTGAACAATGGCCTGCCATTCAAATTTGTTCGAAGGGGGCGCCGGATTTTCCACTTAAAGCTCCTTCTTGAACCGAATTAGAAACTCAATCATGGAAGGATGCGTCGAGAGACTCTTCCCTTCTTCCAGCCGTGGAAAGGGTCCTGATCAAAGTGTTTCTATCATTTTTGAATCTGCACGGGCAATAGACGACCAGCATTGCGCATGGGGGACGGGGCGAACAAGTTCGACTTCACCGGAACCGTCACGTTTGAAGTTTTTCGCGTACAGGTAAGTGGCGGTTTCCGGAGCAATCGGGTTGTTCTAGCGCAACGTTTTACCGGAACAGCTGCTGCAATTTTTTTCAGCTTGATCCAAGGTCGTCGCCAGGCGAAACAGCGCAAACTGCTGTAGATGAACTGCTTCCGGGTTCGCGTTTTTGGCAATAAACCTGCCCTATTTTGCCAGAGTACTGAACGACCAGGATGGGCCACTATGAATATTGAACCTTGGCTCCACGCGGATCTCGTTCGCCTTAAAAAAGCTGTTTTGTGTGCCAATTGCGAAGTCATCAGTGAGGGACTCAACGGCCACTGCGCAGCCTGTGGAAGTGAAGCACTCTTGCGACTGAATCAGTTGCTGGGGGGCACCGCGGAATCTGAACTCACTTTCGACATTGCCACTTCGGGCAAAGAAATCACCCCGGAAAAATATCTGACGTTCGCAGCCTAGGTTTCAACCTTCGCAGAGTTGTTAGCCTGACTTTTCGACTGACTCCAACCGTCAAGCTCTCTGAAAAAAGAAACGGTTGTGGAGAATCGCTTCAACACCCTGCACAACCTCTCGCCCCCTGCTCTTGGTGATGCCTCCCCTGAATCCAACCTCCATGGCGGCTTCGACAAGTTGATCCGACATCTCTTGGACACTGATCAACAGAAGCGGAAGGCCGGGATGTAGATGCGAAATCGCCCTGGCCGCTTCAATGCCATTTTTCTGCGGCATTCCCAAGTCCAGAATTGCGAGATCGGGCGTGCTGCGTGCGACCTGTTCAACCGCATCAACTCCGTTGACCGCCTCGCCGCAAACCTGCCAGCCCGGCTGGGCTTCCAACAAACGGCGGAACAGTCCTCGGATCGCAGGGTCGTCATCCGCAATCAAGATTCTAATGGGCATGTGTACCCCAAATTCTGAGCCGATTATCGATTGATTATCAGCCCGTCATTGCACTTTCAATACGGAGCTTCCCCTAGGGGAATGTCCAGTGTTACGTAACTTACTGGCCAGCCGGTTCGCACTCACGTCTCTAACGGCGTCCGACGGCGCAGCGAAGATTTGGAAGGATTTAATTTCCCATCAGAGATCGTGGTGGGCAACTCTGCCGGTGGCCGCACGTCTTCACGACTGGAAGAGGTTTTGTTGTTCGCCCTAGCTGGCGTAATCTGTATTCGCGACATCCAATGATTCCACCACTGCATAAACTCTTTGTTTCCTTTGACCAGGCGCATACTTTGAAACCCCGTTCGGAATCTGCACTTTAAGGATTCGTCTCCCTGTAACCCATACGACGGAGACCTCAGTTCGAGCCAGCGCGCACTGTACGGGTTTCCATCATCGCGATACCGCTTCAACAAACCCTCGCAGCACCGGTTCCTCGCTACACCCGCTATCTTCCCGCCCGCGCAGTTGGCCGAAAAAAGTCGAATTCAATGCTGAAGGCGCGGCGCTCGGAAGCGTGGGGAGATTGCGTTCGCGCTCGTGGTCTGGAAACTTATGCCAGCACATTCCGCGTGGCTGGTTCTACCTTGTGCGACCTTCAGCTGGGTGTTGGTGGCCGCCCGTTCTTTGGAGAGTCAGAGTGATGTTTACTCCGCGCCAAGAGCTGGAACGTCTTTACCGGCGGCGACTCAGGATCTCCCTGGCAGCCCGATAACCGCTGGCCATCGCTCCATGGACGGTCCCGTTGCTTCCCGGTGACGCGGTGGCCTCGCCCGCAAAAAACAGGGTGCCATCGACTGGCTTCGCCAATACTTCTTGAGCGCCATCTGCACCCACCATTCCGTAGCTGTAAGCCCCGCGAGAATATGGATCGCACTGCCAATCGTGATAGTAAGCGCCTTCCAGGTACTCTTCGAGACTGGACAGGCTGATTGCAAGCAATTCGCTCAGAGTCTTCAACCCACGATCCACTACGAAAGAACGATCTTTGCCCGACAGCCGCTCGGCACACTCGAAGGGCGCCCAGCCGACAATCACAGGCTCATGGGCGGGCATCGTGGTCCACCACGTCGGGAACCATTCGTCATCGGAGAATAGAAAACTCATGTCAGACAGATTTTGTCCACGAGCCTCTGGAGGGGCAATCGAATCCCAGAAGCGATTGCGAAATCGCAACACCAGCCGGATTACCCTTCCCATCTCCAGCTTACTCATCGCGGCGAATTTTTCTGGAGGCAGCGCGGGACTGAACTGTATTGCCCCTTTCTGGCCAACGGGCAGCCTCAGGATCGAAAGCGGAACGGAGACGACTACCTGTTGCGCGCGATATGTCGAAGAACCATCTTCAGTGGAAATCGCGGCGCCGGACGGACTCCAGGAAATGGCATTGATTGCGGCTCCAGTGCTTACCGAAACGTTGCTGGACTGTAGACGGGAACGGAAGATTTGAATCAGGTCTTCGTAACCATTGGCCGCTCGAAATGCGCGGTGACCCTCCATCATCTCCTCTTCTCGCATCCCTTTGACGAGCCAATGAACGCCAACCCGTTCGGGATCCGCCGCGTTGAAGCCCGTAACATAAGCCAGTGCCCGTTTTTTTGCTTCTTGTTCTCGCGCATCTCCCGGTTGATGACAGCAATGCTCGAGAAAACTCCCGAACGATTGGTCCGGGACCTTGTCATCCATCAACTTGAGAATTTGAGCAACGTCGTCCGCGAAGTCGCAAGGCCGAAGATGTGCGTCATAGCACCATGCCTGGCCTGCAACTTCAGAAATCTTGGTTTTAGCGTCTAGCAGCGGCGTCCAAATCTGTGGGGGGAAACCATGAATGAATTCGGCCCCCATCTCGATGGGAACCGTGATCGAAGGGTCCCGAAGGGTCAGAATGCGCCCGCCAATCCTCTCTCGAGCCTCCAGAATCCGCACCGATAGCCCGGCGCGGCCCAGTTCCGCGGCAGCCGTGAGCCCGGCGGCTCCGGCCCCAATCACAACCACGTCAAATGCTTCCGAAGGCTTCTTGACCATCGCAGACGCGTCTCCGAGCCTTGGGATGCTTGTGTCCACGAATTGCGCTGGGAAACGTAGCGGCCCGGCCGTAAAAAAGGTTCGAAGCGTACGACGGCTTCGGTTTGCCTACCGCCTACAGTTAAAACCTGATTCACCGGACCCGTCATACCCGTGTATAAGCATCAGGTATCGACCTGTTTTTGCGTCGGGCAGATACCGTACTTGGCACGGCCCTCTCGATGCACGGCTGCGGTGTTTAAGCTTACGGCGGTCGGCGACCCATAAGGACAATATGGACGTTAAGAAAGCATCCTCGCTCTCGCTCTCTCCCGTGGAATGGAAGAAGGCCTTTGAAGCGGCCCTTCTGGAGCGAGATCATTCCGTTTTGCCGCGTCGCCTGAGCGCTGCTAAGAACGTCGTGATGGATCGCATAAAAGATTGTGTGGATTCTACGTCTTTGCCTGAGCGCAGACTGTTGCTCGCCGCCCTAAACACGATTAGTGAACTGCAACGACTAGCACAGGTCGATGAGTTGCCGTCGACCGACACAATGCACGTCCTTCCAGATGTCGCGTGACACGGAGAGTAGGCACATGAGCACCAATCGCTTCGACAATTTCGGAGAGCTTTATCGAGCTGCTTTTGCGGAAAACAACCCCGAGATCAAGCAATCGCTGCTTGCGGACGTGCAGAGCACACTGAATCAATGGGCGGAGTGTGACTACAATACTACGGTTCGTCCGCCGACTGGGCCCAAACCTTCCCAGAAAGATTGCTCTTCGTTTTATCGTGTCGCATAAACGACCGCTTTGCCTGGCTGGCCAACCCTTTAGTTAGATCTGCACTTTTCGCTCAGCACTCTGCTGTATTGCGTGGAGGACGGAAGATGTCTTATGGTTTGAACAGCGAGACGACCCATGCCCCGCGCCGGACCCAAACCCAACTACCGGCGTGGGGCTTTTTTTCTGCGATCTTCAGAGTTGTTAAGTGGCTAATTGATCGACCCTGATTATCTGGTTCCGAATCGCATACAAAACCACTTCGCTGACGGAATGCAGGTGCAGTTTGCGCATAAAATTGCTGCGGTGAGTTTCGGCGGTCTTGACACTGCATCCAAGAATGACCGCGACCTCTTTGGTCGTTTTCCCCTCTGCAATGAGTTGGAGAACCTCGCGCTCGCGATTGGTGAGGGTCGGCAGGGTGGCGAGGCTGGAGGGAGCAAAATAGCTATCCAGGATGTCCTGCACTCGGGAAGTGAAGAACGTGCGGTGGCGTTCGAGCGCCTGCACGGCTGAGATCAAGTCTTTTGCTGCATCCGACTTTAGAACAAAACCTCTTGCTCCAGCTCCGAGCACCTCGCGAATGAGTTGTTCGGAATCGCTCATCGTCAAGATGAGGACCTTCTGATCCGGATTCTCGTCCAGAATCTGCCGAGTTGCGTCCAGCCCGTTCAAGGTAGGCATTGCGAGGTCCAAGATGACAACGTCCGGACGAAGTTCCTTGGTCATCTGGACCGCTTGACGGCCGTCAAACGCCTCGCTGGCGATCTCCCAGCCTGGTTGCGATTTCAGAAGAGAGCATATTCCCTGGCGAACTACCGGGTGATCATCAGCAACCAAAATTTTTAGTGCCACTCTTGAACCTCAATGTCTTTGGACATGCTTATCTCAAGCCAAAACGTGGCTGGAGCATACGTGGCCGGACCGGCCACGTGGCTAACTCTTCGGAAGCTACAGGGAGCCTAGCAGAGGCGCCGGGCAAGTCGATACGGATTTAGCTGTAGGATACGCTGGGAAATAATTGCCCCAGGGCGGACTCGAAGGCCAAACTATGCAAAAACATCGGGCAAGGTGCCTCCGTGACTGCAACGCAGAACAACCTAACGGGCTAGCACAATTTCAGATCCGCCCTTCCTCGTTCAATTTGCCGCGGTGCGCCCAAAGCCCCAACCCCGGATTGGAGATGTAGAAAACCTCTTCGCCAGCCACGCAGTTGTACCCGTCCCGCAGTTTTTCGGGACTGTAAACCTCAAGCATGGACCGGAGATCACCAAACTGATAGCCGGCGCCCTCTACATCTCCCCGGCTGAGATGTCCCGGACACCAGCGGATCGTGAATCTTCCTTCCGATGATCCGTGAATCAGATGTGCTGCTGCACCCAGATCATTGGCTAGATCCGTATTCTCGGCCACCGCGGCCAGGGTCGCCGGAGTTCCGTGGTAGCCGTACTTCCGAATCAATAGATCAATGGCGCGGTCTTCGCCAAACGACCTGACACCCGGCGCCAGGACGATCAACTCAGCATCGTCAGCCAACGCCATGCGCGTTCGATAGATCGCCTTGTTGCCGAGCCAGGTGCTGTGAAACTCATTCTCGTCGAGATACACGACTGCTTTCTGGATGGGTGTATCCAGTCTTTCGAAGTTGACTGCTGAACTGAGCGCAGCGGCGCGCTGAAAACACTCGATGTCATCCCCGATATAAAGGCCGCGTACCGTGAGGCGCCCATTGGCCATGCGGCCGATGACCGTAAGCACGTAGACAATAGGCAGATGCTTCAGAAAACGGTCCGCCGCATAGTTGAGGACGTTGCGTACAGGATTTTCAGCGCGGCCCATGATCCGCTCCATCCCGTAAACCGCGCCCAGGTAGTGGCTTCGGTTGATGCCCTCACGCCCACCTGTGCCCACGAGCACATTTTTGTTGTAGTTGGCCATCCCAATCACTTCGTGGGGCACAACCTGCCCAATCGAGAGTATGAGATCGAAGCCACCTTGGGCGATCAGGTGATTCACTTGCGCTGGCCACGAGTAGTCCACCTTTCCTTCCGATTGCTGGCGAATGAACTCCGCCGGAACCTCTCCCAGCGTCTCGACATCGGTCCGCCAGTTATGGACGTGAAAAAGATTCGCAGGAACGGGCCCAAACATCCGCGCGATCTGCTCCGATTGCATGGCGGCATGTGTGCCGAGCGCAGGAAGAACGGCACGAAGGCGGTGACCGTAATATTCCCAGGCGTAGCGGGTCAGATCTCCGGCTCGCGAATGCACTCGGCTGTAATCGGGCGGCACGGCCAGCACCGACTTGCGTTCACCCAATTTTGCGAGGCTCTCCAAAAGCAGGTCGCGCAACACTTGCTGCGACAGATCAGCTTCGATACCACCCGCCTCACAATAAAGACTCATGCCATCAATTCCATTTTGATGACTCGCGACGATTTTAGTGCGAGTTCACGCCATGTCAGCGCTGGCCCAGCTCTTTTATAGTCGATAAGCCTTCTTGACCAGTCCGTATGCCAGTTCACTTGCCACTTCGAACGCCTCGTCTTGCCGAAGTCGATGCTCGACCACCAGCTTCGCGAGGTACGCGGAGTCCATGCGTCGCGCCATGTCGTGGCGAGCCGGAATCGACAGAAAGCCACGGGTATCATCGTTGAAGCCGGCGGTGTTGTAAAAGCCGGCAGTTTCCGTCACTTGCTCTCGAAAACGCATTATCCCCTCGGGGCTATCGTGGAACCACCACGGTGGTCCCAGCCGCAGGCATGGGTAGTGCCCGGCCAACGGGGCCAATTCCCGGCTGTAGGTTGATTCGTCGAGCGTAAAAACAATAATCGCAAGGTTCTTCTCGTTTCCGAATCGATCAAGCAGCGGGCGGAGCCCTTGCACGTAATTCGTCGGAGTAGGAATATCAGCACCCACGTCCGGGCCAAATTGCTCGTAAAGATCACGATTATGATTGCGTGCACTGCCCGGGTGTATCTGCATGACGAGGCCGTCGTCGACACTCATTCGCGCCATTTCCGTCAGCATCTGCGCGCGAAAGAGTTCTTTCTGCAACGCATCGGCCTTCACCGAGACCACTTTTAAAAACAATGCCTCCGCATCAGCGTTAGAAAGGTCAGCCGTGTTGGCAGTCGGATGTCCATGATCGGTTGCAGTGCATCCGGCTTCGCGAAATTCCCTGCGAATCGCCTGCAGCGCCTTCAGATAACCGCACCATGAGGCAGTGTCTTCCCTCGCCTTCTGCCCCAACCTCGCGAGATTTTCCCCGAACCCGGCGTATTCCGGATCGATTACGGGATCAGGGCGAAAAGTCGGCAGGATTCTTCCCTTCCACTCCGACTCCCGAATCGCCCGATGATGTTCGAGCGAATCGAGGGGCGAATCGGTCGTGGCCAGGACTTCCAGATTGAAACGCTCATAAAGGGCACGCGGTAGGAATTCCGGCGTCTGCAGCTTGTCTGAAATCGTGTCGAAGTAGAGGTCAGCGCTGTGTTCCGAAAGTGGGACGTCCAGCCCAAATAGTTCCTGGAAGGTGAAGTCCAGCCAAATGCGCGTAGGCGTTCCGCGAAACAAGTAGTAGTGACGAGCAAATGTCCGCCAGGTCTTCCGCGAGTCTCGGTTCCCCCGATTGCCAATTCCCAGATCCTCCAGCGCGATTCCCTGGCTGTACAACATGCGAAAGATGTAGTGATCGGACTGCACGATCAGTTGCGCGGGATCTGGAAATGGCTCGTTGCGCGCAAACCACTCCGCCTTGGTATGACCGTGCGGGCTGACCAGCGGCAAGGTTCGGACATGCTCGTATAAAGCCCGAGCAACTCCCCGAGCACTTTGCTCTGCAGGAAACAGGCGGTCTGGATGAACTAACATGCGTCGGCAGCGGCTTCTCTCGGCGGCAGGCGGAACAGTAAGCCTGCGATTCAGAACAGAATACACGCTTACCGTTCCTCAAGGCTCGCGGCCGGCGAGGCCTCCTGGCATGACGTAGGAAGCAAAAATGTGGATGATAGGAAGGCAACATCGAAAAGTTCGCAGCGTGAATGGAGAGCAGCATGACGTCTACACGTCGCAGCCTGCTGGCTGGCCTGGGGATCCTTGGGGCCCACACGGCAATACCATCATTCATGAAAAACGCAGAGGGGCTTTCATTGAACTCGAGCGCGGATGCTCCCGGCTGTCCCTTCAGGTTGGCAGTGATTAACGACGAAATCACGCAGGATTTCGAAAAGGCCTGCCAGATTGCCTCCGGCGAATTCAAGCTGCATTGGATGGAATTGCGCTCCATGTGGGACAAGAATGTGACTGAGCTCAACACGAAGGAAATCGGAGACGCACGAAAAATTCTGGCAGCCCACAAACTGCAGGTCACAGATATTGCCAGCCCGCTCTTCAAGACGGATTGGCCCGGAGCTCCGCGCTCGCCGAAGAGTGAATCGCGCGACCAGTTCCACGCGAACTTTGATGCCGACGCACAAGACAAATTGCTCGAGCACTGCATCTCGCTCGCCCAGACATTCCAGACGGACCGAATTCGCTGCTTTGACTTCTGGCGCCTGGATGACCCTAAGCCTTATCGGGCCGCTATCAACCAGAAACTGCAAAAGGCCGTGGAACGCTGCGCGAAGAACAACCTCATCCTCGTGCTCGAAAATGAAATGTCCTGCAATACTGCGACTGGAGAAGAGTCCGCCGCACTCTTGAAAGCGATTCCGAACAAAAACTTTATGCTGAACTGGGATCCGGGCAATGCTGCCGCCCTCGATGGCACTCCGTATTCAACCGGCTATTCTCTGTTGCCGAAAGAGCGCATCGGTCACTGCCACTGCAAAGATGTAGTTCGCAAGCCGGATCATGGATACGATTGGGCTCCGGTGGGCGGCGGCATGGTGGATTGGCCCGGCCAGTTACGGGCTCTTCAGCGTGACGGATTCCACTACGGTTTGAGTCTCGAGACTCACTGGCGCGGCGCAGGCACTCCCGAAGCATCCACCCGCACGAGTATGGAGGGGCTCCGGAAAGCTCTCTCGACGGCCGGAATCCCGTGCTGATCCCACGCCACAATCCGAAAGCGCAGAACAACCAGGCGCAACCGGAAGGAGGGTAGATGGCTACCAGACGCGAATTTCTTGACGCAATGGCCGTGGGCGCCGCGAGCGTGGCCCTGACTACGACTGCAAAAAGCTACGGCCGCATTCTCGGCTCCAACGAGCGCCTCAACTTCGCGGTGATCGGCTTGAACAGCCGCGGATATGCGCACCTCGCAGGCATTAAGGCCAACCCGGGCACGGCTCGCGTCTCGCATGTTTGCGATGTCGATAGCGACATCCTCCGGAAATTCGCAGACATGGCGCAAAAGGAAACGGGAGAGGCTCCCATCGGAGAAAAAGACTTCCGCAAAGTACTCGACGCGAAAGAAGTCGACGCCATCACGATCGCCACGCCCGACCACTGGCATGCGCCGATGGCCATCGCTGCCCTCCAGGCCGGCAAGCACGTTTACCTGGAAAAACCTTGCAGCCACAATCCCGCGGAAGGCGAGATGCTAGTGGAGGCGCAGCAAAAATATCGCAAGCTCGTGCAGATGGGCACACAACAGCGCTCATCACCGCACACCATCGAAATCATCAAGAAGATCCACGATGGCGTCATTGGCAAACCCTATTTCGCCAACGCCTGGTACGTCAACGTGCGCAAATCAATCGGCCACGGCAAGGAGGCGCCGGTGCCCGCACGGCTCGACTGGGATCTGTGGCAGGGGCCGGCTCCCCGCCGTCCCTACACCGACAATATTCATCCCTACAATTGGCACTGGTTCTGGACCTACGGCACGGGCGAATCGCTCAACAACGGCACCCATGAAGTCGACGTATGTCGCTGGGCGCTGCGCGTCGACTATCCGAAGCGTGTCACGTCCTCGGGCGGCCGATACCACTTCAATGATGACTGGCAGTTTTACGACACGCTGGTGACTAGCTTCCAGTACGAAGACAACATGATCGCGTGGGAAGGCAAAAGCTGCCAAGGCATGAAGTGTTACGATCGCGACCGCGGTTCGACCATTATGGGCACTACCGGCTCAGTGCTGGTCGATCGTGATGGCTACGAGCTCTATGATCTCTCCGGCAAGAAGACCAGCGAATTTAAAGCAGGCGGCAAAACATCGTCGGCGGACCTTGTCGGCCGTGATTCCATGACGGACGCGCACTTCGCAAATTTTATCGCTGGCATGCGCCAAGGGGAAAAGCTCCACGCTCCCATATCCGACGGCAACGTCAGTGTGACCATGCTCCATCTCTCCAACATCGCCTGGAAAGTGAACCGTGAACTTCAGCTCAACCCCAAAGACGGGCGGATCCAGGGGGATCCGGAAGCGATGAAAATGTGGGGACGTGAATACGAAAAAGGCTGGGAGCCGAAACTCTGAGAACGCGATGACGATTCATATCGGTCTGATTGGGGGTGGAAATATCAGCGACACGCACGCGCGTGCAGCGCGTGAAATCCCCGGAGTTGAAATCACCGCAGTCTATGGAACCAACGCCCGCAAGGTCGCGCTCTTGTGCCAACAGTACGGCGGCAAAGCCTTTGAGGATTTCAAGGCATTCCTGGCGCATCGCCCAATGGAGATAGTAATGATCGGTAGCCCCTCGGGAATGCATGCCGCCCAGGGGATCGAGGCAGCCCGCAAGGGTTTGCACGTACTCACCGAGAAGCCAATCGACATTAGCAGCGCGCGCACCGACGCCCTGATCCAGGCCGCCCAAGAGAATGACGTAAAGCTCGGCGTCATCTTTCAGGATCGTCTCAAGCCAGACATCGCTCTCCTCAAAGAATCGATTTTTGCGGGCAATCTCGGCAAGATCCTGCTGGTAGACGCGCGCGTGAAGTGGTATCGCCCGCCCGAGTACTACCGCAATTCCCTTTGGCGAGGAACCTTCGCCCTGGATGGGGGTGGCGCGCTGATGAATCAGGGCGTGCACACGGTCGACCTGCTGTTGTGGCTCTTCGGCGATGTCATCAGCATCCAGTCTCGTCTGCTGACGGCTCTCCATACCATCGAAGTGGAAGACACCGCGGTCGCCATCCTCGAATTCGCCACCGGACCTGTCTGCACCTTGCAGGCAACGACCGCCGCCTATCCGGGTTACCCGCGCCGTCTCGAAGTTACCGGGTCGGAAGGCACGATCATTCTTGAAGACGACCGCATCGTCGCATCCGACCTTCGCGCCTCTCGCAGTGGCATCGTCCCAGGGGATCGACCCAAGGATGAAGGTGCAGCGTCTCCCGTGGTCAGCGACGTTCGAGGCCATCAGGCTGTGCTCGAAGACTTCATCCGCGCGATCGAAAACAACGCCACGCCTGCCTGTGACGGTCTCGAAGGCCGTAAGAGCGTTGCATTGATCGAAGCCATCTATCGTGCTGCCCGGGAGACACAGTCTGCGCGCAATGTCTTGCCAACCTAAGAACGGCTCCTCGCCTTCACCATACGGACTGCCACACAACGGAAATCAGGCTGGTCGCACAAAGCTTTCACACACCTCGAAAATTTCACCCGATCGCCAATGCTCCAATTAGTATTCCGGAGTGGAGCCATCCCCCAGACAAGTCCACGGCCGCTGGTCCGGCAATTATCGCTGGGTCATCTGCGCGTTGCTCCTGTTCGGTGTAACCAAGAACTACATGGACCGCCAGGTCCTTGGCGTCCTCAAAACCACGTTGCAGCACGATCTGGGCTGGAACGAGATCGAATACTCCAACCTGGTCTTTGCTTTCCAGGCCGCCTACGCGATCGGAATGCTCGTGGTCGGATGGCTAGTCGATCGCCTGGGAGCGCGGGCCGGTTATGCGATCGCCATGGTTTTCTGGAGCCTCGCTTCGATGGGCCATGCGATTGGAAGTTCGCTCGGCAGCTTCGTCGTCGCGCGCTCCGCGCTCGGATTCTGGGAGGCGGGTGTCTTTCCCGCAAGCATCAAGGCGGTGGCGGATTGGTTTCCAAAGGAAGAACGAGCACTCGCCACCGGGATTTTCAATGCCGGAACCAGCGCTGGTGCGATGGCCACGCCTCTAATGGTTCCATGGATCACAATCCATTGGGGCTGGCGGTGGGCATTCTTGATCACGGGCGCGTTAGGCGTCGTGTGGCTCGTGTTCTGGCTGCTTCTCTACCGCAAGCCGGAAGAAGAGCCGCGTGTTTCGAACCAAGAACTCGAATATATTCGTAGCGGCAGCGAACCGCCCGGTGAATCCATCCAATGGAGAACGCTTTTGCTCCTTCGCCAGACCTGGGCGTTCGCGATCGGCAAGTTCATGCTCGATCCCATCTGGTGGTTTTACCTGTTTTGGGTGCCTGATTTTCTCCAGCGTCGACATGGACTCGCGCTGATGAAAATCGGGTTGCCGGTCATGCTGATCTACCTCATCTCCGACGTTGGGAGCATCGGGGGCGGCTGGCTCTCCTCGACCATGATTCATCGCGGCATCAGCGTCAACTTCGCTAGAAAGTTTGCCATGCTGATCTGCTCTCTGAGTGTTGTTCCCATCGTTTTCGCGTATCGCGCCCAGAGCTTGTGGGTTGCCGTTTTTCTGATTGGCCTGGCGGCTGCGGGACATCAGGGCTTTTCCGCCAATTTGTTTACGATGAGCTCCGACCTCTTCCCGGCGCAAGCGGTGGCGTCGGTGGTGGGTATCGGAGGCATGGCCGGCGCTATCGGCGGCATGCTCATCGCCAAGGTAGTCGGGTACATTCTCCAGAAAAGCGGCAGTTATCAGATTCCTTTCCTGATCGCCGGCTCGTCCTATCTCGTCGCATTGGCCATCATTCATTTGCTGACCCCTCGCTTTGAGCCCGCACAAATTTGATTGAAACGAGCCTCCCGTCCCCTTCTACATCCAAAGATGAGCCCACCGCTCGTACTATTCGGTTACTCAAGTTTTCGGGGAAATGACCGATTGGTCCCATAGGTGTTTATCCGCGGTATGCCTGTTTTCACGCGCTGCCGGTTGGGAAAACTCTGGTTCCATGCGGGTGATGCCGTGTTTGGGATGAGGGTCGCTACACCAATAAGGGATGAGCCGCAAGGGGAAAATCCCACACGTGGATAAAAGAAGCGCCATCGGTCGCCACTTGCTTCTCTCCACATCCTTTATGGCGCTTTTCCTTTTCCTGAACCTGCCCAAGGTGATCGGCATCTCCGGCATAGGTTCTGTGGTGTGGTATCCGGCTACCGGACTTGCTCTCGTTCTGATGTTAGCCGTGAGCCCCTGGTACTTCCTTCTCGCCTCGATCGGCGGGGCGCTGGCCGGAATCCTGATTTATCAGCAACCGCTGTTGTCGTTCAGTGGAACGGTCGGGGTATTTTGTTTTTCGGGACTTTATGCGGCCGCAGCTATCCTGTTGCGCGGGACCGCTACAAATAGATCTGGGCATGCGCCATCGAAGAGACGTTGCCCGGTACGTTGCGGTCACCACATTGGCAGCCTTCGGGTCGTCCCTGATTGGTTCCTTGTGCCTGGCGGCTGATCACGCTATTCCCTGGCGCGAGTACTGGCACTCGGCATTATCATGGTTTTTGGGCGATGAAGTCGGCTTGCTCGGCGTGGCGCCGTTTCTCCTCATCCACGCGTTTCCATTTCTCCGCAAGCGATTCCTGCCGGCTCCCGATATTGAATCTGCTCGTGAAAGCGTCTCGAACGCGGCATTCAACAGGTGGGCAGTGCTGGAGAACATAGCGCAGGTGATTGCGCTGATTGTTTTGCTCCGCGTTATATTTCGGACCACACTTCGGACCATATTCGCCGTTGTACCTCAGCTTTATTCCGATTATTTGGATTGCCATGCGCCAAGGCATTCGCGGTGCTGCCGTGGGACTGTTGGCACTCAATTTCGGAATCGTGGTAGCGTCCCGTCCTGATCTGTTGACCCCGGACATCGTTGTCAAAATTGGTTTTCTGATGTTTGCCGTCTCGGCAACCGGGCTGATGGTGGGCGCAGCCGTCACCGAACGCCATCGCATTGCTCAGGAACTGCATGACCGCAGTGCTGAGTTGTTGAGTTCGAACAACGACCTTCGGGCAGCCAAGGAGGCCGCCGACGTGGCGAGCCGTGCCAAGAGCGAGTTCGTGGCCAACATGAGCCACGAAATCCGCACACCTCTGAATGGCATCATCGGAATGACCGAGCTTGCCCTGGACTCGCAACCCGATCCCGTCCAACGCGATTATCTGGAGACCATCAAATACTCAGCCGACTCACTGCTAACCGTCGTCAATGACGTCCTCGACTTTTCCAAAATCGAAGCCGGCAAGATGAATCTGGAGGTCGTCGACTTCGACCTGCGGGATTCGCTGGAAGGAACCCTGAAAACCCTGGCCTCGCGCGCCGATGAGAAAGGGCTTGAACTTCTGTGCGATATCGCGACCGACGTTGCGGAACAAGTGCAGGGCGATCTTGCACATCTTCGCCAGGTGGTGGTCAACCTGGTTGGCAATGCCGTTAAGTTTACGCATGCTGGAGAGGTGGCGCTCAGCGTGGAGGTCGAAAGTCACGAAAAGGACGCGCAAATTCTACACTTCAGCGTGCGCGACACCGGCATTGGTATTCCGCCCGAGTGCCGGAATTCGATTTTTGAGCCTTTCACCCAGGCCGATTCTTCGACCACGCGCAAATACGGCGGAACCGGCCTGGGACTCACTATTTCCGCGCGCATCGTCGCCATGATGGGAGGAAGAATTTGGTTTGAGAGCGAGGAAGGACGGGGAACTCAGTTCCATTTCACAGTTCGCTTCAAAACCTTAAAGAGCAACTCACAGTCCGGCGCCCGGGCGTCTGCGGACGTTCTGCGAGGCATCAAGGTCTTGATCGTGGACGATAACTCCACCTGCAGAAAGATAGTGCGCAGCATGTTGGCATCCTGCGGGATGCGGACAGCAGAGGCGAGCAGTGGGCCGGATGCTCTTGACAAATTGAGATTGGCGCAAAGAGATAACGATTTCTACCAAGTGCTCCTGACCGACTCGCACATGCCTGACATGAACGGGTCGGCATTGGTCGAGCAGGTCCGGCGTGTGTCTGCATTCGCCAGCCTGCCCGTGCTGATGCTTACCTCCGCCGGACACGGGGAAGACCAGGAGCGTGGGAAGAGCCTTGACATCGCGGCCTTTCTCGTCAAGCCAGTCCGGAAAGCCGAACTGCTTGCTTCACTCCTGAAGGTAGCTGGAGGAGACTACACAGTCTCGCCTCCAGCCATGGTT
Organism: uncultured Acidobacteriota bacterium; assembly: GCA_963850425.1. Taxonomy (GTDB): domain Bacteria; phylum Acidobacteriota; class Terriglobia; order Terriglobales; family Acidobacteriaceae; genus Gp1-AA133. The sequence continues at coordinate 28,795 of CAWKLF010000001.1, forward strand.
GCAGAGCCTCATGACACGCCGCCAACAAGCAGTCTTCATATCTTGCTGGCTGAGGATAATCGCGTGAACCAGACGGTCGCCATGCGCATACTAAAGAAGCTCGGCCATTCCGTCGTTTTGGCCAACAACGGCAAAGAAGCCCTTTCCTTGCTTGCCGTCGAAACGTTTGACCTGGTGCTGATGGATCTTCAGATGCCGGAAATGGATGGCCTCTCAGCAACGAAATGTATTCGCGCGCAGGAGCAAGGGAGCGATGCGCACCTTCCGATCATTGCCATGACCGCGCACGCGATGAAAGGGGACCGGGAACGCTGTCTTGCGGGAGGGATGGATGAATACGTCTCCAAACCTGTCCAAGTGAAGGAATTGAGAGATGCGATTTCAATTGCACTTGGAAGCAATCGTCAAAGTGGCTCGATCCGACCAGAGCAGCTCGAGGAAAAAGTTGTCCGGCCGCCAGACCCTAACCTCTGGAATCCCTCTGTCACGCTCGAGAAACTGGGCGGCGATGAAAGCCTCCTGCACGATGTCGTTGACATTTTTCTTGCGGAAACACCGAAAAAGATCGCTGCGTTACGCCTCGCGATCCAACAGAACGATGCGGACACTGTGGAGAAAACGGCGCATTCCCTCAAGGGGGAGTTGGGATATCTGGGACTCTTAAAGATTTCGCAAATGGCCCGTGAACTCGAGGATGCAGGCAGGAAAAATGACTTGCCGGGTGCTGTCAAAATCTTCCGCTACTTGGAACCAGAACTCACCACTCTTCTGACGTCTATGCATAGTGGGCGTCAGAGCGCTAAAGAACGGCATTTCGCGGCCGAGTCGAGCGGCTGATCGCAGCTACTGCAGCGCTACACACTTTTCGAAGTGTTGGGCGAATCTCAACGTTCCTTTGGTCCTCGTAAAAAGGGCGCTATTGAAGGCTGGCCTCTTTTTTCGAAGGAAATCGCTCATCCAGTTCAAGGTTCAGTTCCAGCACGTTGACCCGGGGCTCTCCAAGAAAGTCGAATTGCCGCTCTTCAGTATTCTCCGACACCACTGCACGTAGTTGATCCACCGTGGTCCCACGCTCTCTGGCGACGCGCGGTAATTGGAACTCCGCCGACGCCGGCGTGATGTGCGGATCGAGTCCTGAAGCCGAGCCTGTAACCAGGTCGATGGGCACAGGACTGCCGGGATTCTCTCTTTGAGCATTCGCGACCTCCCCTTTCACCCGATCAATCAGCTTCTGGTTCGTGGGGCCAAGCTGCGAGCCATTGGAATTCATGGGGTCATATCCATTTCCCGCGAACGAAGGCCTCGGGTGAAAATAACCGGGGCTCGAGAAGCCTTGAGCGATGATCCTTGATCCAATGGTCTTTCCATCTCTGTGAATGAGCTGGCCATTTGCCTTTTCAGGGAAGATCAGCTGTGCCAGTCCTGTGACGACCAGGGGATAGATGATCCCTAACAGAACCGTCGTGGCAACCGTCATCAGAATCGCGGTAATGAAATTCTTCCTCATGGCAATTTCCCTTTATACAAGCCTCAGGTGGGTAATCAGGATGTCGATGGCCTTGATTCCGATGAAAGGCACGATGATGCCGCCCGCGCCGTAAATCCAGAGATTGTTTCGCAGCAGAGCCGCGGCTGCCATGGGGCGGTACTTCACTCCGCGCAGGGCCAGCGGAATCAGCGCGATGATGATCAGCGCGTTGAAGATAACAGCCGAGAGAATCGCAGACTGCGGGGTCTGCAGATGCATGATGTTTAATGCACTCAGCACGGGAAAGGTTCCGGCAAACATCGCCGGAATGATCGCGAAGTACTTAGCAACGTCATTCGCGATGGAGAACGTGGTCAATGCACCGCGCGTCATCAGAAGCTGCTTCCCGATTTGGACGATTTCGATGAGCTTGGTGGGATTAGAGTCGAGATCGACCATGTTCCCGGCTTCCTTGGCCGCCTGAGTTCCGGTATTCATCGCAACGCCCACATCGGCCTGCGCGAGTGCAGGAGCATCGTTCGTCCCGTCCCCCGTCATGGCGACGAGTTTGCCATCGGCCTGCTCTTTCTTGATCAGGTCCATTTTGTCTTTGGGAGTCGCCTGTGCCAGGAAATCGTCGACGCCCGCTTCCCGTGCGATCGCCGCGGCGGTGAGCGGATTGTCACCTGTGATCATTACGGTGCGGATACCGATCGCCCGCAACTGATCGAATCGTTCCTTCATCCCGCCCTTCACGATGTCTTTCAGTTCGATCACGCCAAGCGCACCACGGCTCTTCTCGGCGACCACAAGAGGAGTTCCGCCCGACCTTGAAATCTCCTCTACAACCTTCCGAACTTCATCGGCCAATCGATGTCCATTTTGGGAGGCGTAGGTCGCGATTGCATCCGTGGCTCCCTTTCGAATCTCGAAGCCATTGAAGTCGACGCCGGACATACGGGTGTGGGCGCTGAAAGCGATGAACTTGACTTCATGCGAGCCCAGTTCTCGACCGCGTAGTCCGTATTTTTCTTTGGCGAGCACAACTATCGAGCGCCCTTCCGGAGTTTCATCCGGAAGCGACGATAGCTGGGCCGCATCTGCCAGCTCTTGCTCGGTGACGCCGGGAGCTGGAATGAAACGCGATGCCTGACGATTACCCAGGGTGATGGTTCCGGTCTTGTCAAGCAGCAGTGTGTTGACATCGCCGGAAGCTTCTACTGCTCGGCCCGACATCGCAAGGACATTATGTTGCACCAAGCGGTCCATACCGGCAATGCCGATCGCGGAAAGCAATCCACCAATGGTCGTCGGAATCAAGCAAACGAGAAGGGACACCAGGACGAACACGGTCTGTGGGCTACCGGAGTAGATCGCAAAAGGCTGTAAGCTGGCCACAGCCATTAGAAAAATGATGGTTAACCCGGCCAACAAAATGTTCAGGGCTATTTCGTTTGGCGTTTTCTGCCGCTCGGCGCCTTCCACCAAGGCAATCATCCGATCGAGAAAAGTCTCGCCGGGATTGGAAGTGATCTTCACTTTGATCCGGTCGGAGAGAACACGCGTACCTCCGGTGACAGCCGAGCGATCGCCTCCGGCCTCGCGGATCACAGGAGCCGATTCACCCGTGATTGCCGATTCGTCGACCGATGCGACACCTTCGAAGATTTCGCCATCGGATGGGATAAATTCGCCCGCCGACACCAGTACCAGATCGCCTGCCTTCAGCCTTGAACTCGCAACCTGCTCAAGGCGCCCGTCGTTGTCGAGAATCCGGTTGGCTATCGTCTCCGAACGCGCTCTGCGAAGCGTGTCCGCTTGGGCCTTGCCGCGGCCCTCCGCCATGGCTTCGGCAAAGTTTGCGAACATCACTGTGAACCACAGCCAGAGCGTGATCTGCAGGTTGAATTTAAAAGCCGAACCACCCTTGAACAGCAGCACGGTCGTGATCACACTCCCTATCTCGACCACGAACATGACAGGATTCCCCATCATCTTCCGAGGACTCAGCTTCAGGAATGCGTCCCAGATGGCGCGGCGGACAATCTTCCATTCCCAGACAGCTTTCTTCCTCGGTTTGTTCGGCGAGTGGCCCAGCCGGACACGCGGTACTGACGGCATGGTCGGAGCTTGAATTGTCATTGCCATGGCAGGATCCTTAAAACGTCTTGCCCGAAAGCATGAGTAGATGCTCAAGAATCGGGCCCAGGCTGAGTGCTGGAAAGAATGTCAGGGCTCCCACGATCAAAATCACGCCGATCAGGAGCACGGTGAATAGCGGAGTGGTCACCGGAAATGTACCTAGCGACGGTGGCACATATTTCTTGCCAGCGAGATTTCCGGCGATTGCGAGCATAGGAATGATCATCAGGAATCGTCCGGCCAGCATCGTGATGGCGATCGTTGCGTCATACCAGGGCGTGTTCACCGTTAAACCGCCGAATGCCGAGCCGTTGTTGCCTGCTCCAGATGTGAATGCATAAAGAATTTCGCTCAGGCCGTGCGGGCCGGGATTAGCAATGCTGGCGGTGCCGAATCCATGTACGCTTGAAATGGCCGCGAACACCAGAATGGCGAGCGGGAACACCAGCACTACCAGCATCGCCATCTTGACGTCGTAAGCCTCGATCTTCTTACCCAGATATTCCGGCGTGCGCCCCACCATCAGACCGGCAATGAATACGGCCAACACGACGTATATCAACATGCCGTACATTCCGGCGCCCACTCCGCCGAAAATCACTTCACTCAGCATGATGTTCACCAGCGGGACCATGCCACCCAGCGGCGTAAGCGAATCATGCCAGCCATTAATTGCGCCGCAGCTGGCATCTGTAGTTACGGTCGCAAACAGCGCGCTATTCGCAATTCCGAAGCGGACTTCCTTGCCCTCCATGTTGCCACCGGGCTGACGCGCGGTTGTTTGTTGATTCGTTCCTGCCAAAAGCGGGTTGCCCCGCGCTTCCGCCCAGTAGGCGACAGTTATGCCCGCAAGGAACAAAATGGCCATGGCGGCCCAGACGGCCCAGCCATGTGCTTGAGAACCCGTCATTCGCCCCAGGGTGTAGGTTAGTCCCCCGCCAATCGCAAAGATCGAAACCAGTTCAATGAGATTGGAGAGAGGTGTTGGGTTTTCAAACGGGTGCGAGCTGTTGGCATTGAAAAACCCGCCGCCGTTGGTTCCAAATTCCTTGATGATTTCCTGCGAAGCTACTGGTCCCTGGGCAATCGTTTGTTCGCTCACGGTGTCGATCACCGGCTTGCCTTGGGCGTCGACCGCGGGTTTTCCGTCAGGCCCGGCCTTCTGCAATTTCATCGGCTCAACCAGCTTCACGGTGTCATAAGGCCTGAGGTTCTGAACTACGCCTTGGGACACGAGAACGAGCGCACCCACCACGCAGAAAGGCAATAAAACCCACAAACTTCCACGAACAAGATCGACCCAGAAATTTCCGATCGTCTGCATCTGCCGGCGTGCGATGCCCCGAATGAATGCGATCGCTAGCGCGATGCCCACGGCGGCCGAAACGAAATTGTGGTAAGAAAGTCCCGCCATCTGGGTGAAGTAACTCATCGTGTTTTCACCCGAATAGGCTTGCCAGTTGGTATTCGTGGCGAAAGATGCCGCCGTGTTAAAAGCGACGTGTGCGGGACCGACGGCGCCGAATTTCTGAGGATTGAATGGCAGATAACCTTGCAGGCGCTCCATCGCATAGAGCACGATCATCGACACCGCGCTAAACAGCAGCATGGAGATGGCATACTCAGTCCAACGCATCTCGTGGTCCTCATCGACGCCGGTCAGGCGATAAAGAAGACGCTCCACCGGCCTCAGCATGGGATCCATAAGTGTCTTCTCGCGATTGAACACACGCGTCATGAAGACACCCAATGGCTTGGTCACCAGAAACACCAGCCCGAGAAAAAACACGATTTGCAGCCAACCATTGATCGTCATATCAGAACTTCTCCGGGCACAGCAGTGCGTAGACCAGGTAGACGGTCATCAATACGCAGACTGCGAGCATGATCATCGACTCCACGCTCATACTCTGTTCTCCTCACTTCACACGTTCACAAAAGTGCACATAGGCGATCGACAACGCAAAGAATGCAACTGTTACAGCAATCCAGACAACGTCCTGCATATTGGTCTCCAGAGAAACGAATCTGACTTCCCGCTACCACGGACCTTATTTGCTGCCACCCTAAGCCTCAGCGCGGATGGCCATGCCAACTTTTTCTCTGCAACCTCCCTTTTTCCGAAAGCTGAAGGAAGGTGTCGCATAGAGCCACTCAAAATTTCACCAGGATGGCCATGGACGCTCGATCCTCGGTCTTGCGCAGATCCGGGGCCCATCCCGGAATGGACACTCCCGGGCTTCCGTTGTTTCCTCCGGGTGGTGTAACCCCGCCCCGGCCGCTCCAGTACGGCACATTGGCGTGGCGGTGATTAAATTCCCAGCGGAACGTGATGTACTGACTTGGCATGTAGTCGTAGGTCCCGGAAATATCCCAGGCCTTGAACGGATCTCCGGGATTTTCCGTGAAGTAGGGGGTACCGGTGGTGGCGGTGGCGCCATCGATTGGCGGCAATAGCACGAGATAGCGACCGGGATTGTTAATTTTGCCGCCCCCAAGGGTGAAAGCGTACCGGTCTTTGTGGAACCACCACCGGTTGTAGAGCATGAAGCCCAAAAAGCTCTGCTTGTAAGCAATGATGTTGCCGGCAGCATCTTTCTTGTTGGTGGTGCAATTCACTCCGCCGCCGGATTCGCAGCCCGCGTCCCCGGTGAGACTGAAGGCCATCTTGTCAAGAAAACGCTCGGGATGATCGTAGTACTTGACCTGGATGCTTTCGTCGGTGTGATAGCGTGTGCGGTTCGGAATCCCAACCGCATCGGCGCCGAGGCCATAATTATTCGAAATAATCGAGAGCCACGGTGTCGGACGCCACAGGATCTGGCCCCCCAGACCAAGGCGGCCATTGGGCCGCGCATAGGTTTGCCATCCGTTGATAATCCACGGCTCGATCTTCAGTTTCGCCGTAGGGAAGATCTGGACTCGCATGCCTGTAAAAAACCATGGCGTGTTCGACGATACATAAGATGGCTGATAAGCCCAGTTATCGAACTGATAGAAGCTGAACAGGCCCACGTAGGACAAGAAGATGCCGGCATCGACGTTGATGCCATGCAGGGCGTCGAAGTGATAACCACCATAAGCCTCGTTGAGGTAGCGGTAAGCATTGTCTAATTGCCACTGGCCACGCGAATAGCTGGCGTCGTTGCGCGGCGTCCCGGTGGAATACAGACCTAATTGGCTGAAGATACGCGCACGAACACGGTCGTAGTGGAAGTCTCCGCCGACACCGAGGTGGGTAAGGCTGATTTCATTCGAACGAAAAACTTCGCTTGAGCCGCCAATCGTGTCGTCTTTGGGGTGATTGAAATCGTAATGGTAGGCAACATCGGCCCGAACCTCGGGCGTAAAGAACTTGGAGTCAAAAGCTGCCTCTTTCGTGCGTGGGTTGCCATTCAACCAGGTCCAATCGGCAAAAGAGAATGGCTCAGCTTTGACAAGGTTGCGAGCAGCAGGAGGTTCGGCCTCGGCCGTCGCTGTTGAGGACGTTCCCGATCCGCTGACAGACTGTTCGGGGGCCCCAGCTGCAGGCTTCGCAGAATCGGCAACGGCGGTCGTGACAGCATGTCGCTGCCTCAACGCAAACTCGAGTTGTTGAATGCGGTTCCGCATCTGTTCGAGCTCTTGAATAATTTGAGCATCTGCATCTGAAGTAGAATCGGGATGCTGTGGGGTGGTAGCCTGCGATCCGGCACCGCTGCCACCGGCGGCATTCAGCGCCGTCTGGGAAAAAGCGAGCGAAGCCGCGCACACCGCAGTAAATACTCCGATGAAACAAGTTTTCGATGTCGATGAGAGTTGTCCCGAGATGACACGTTTAATAATCAAGCAGCCATACCTTGGACACGTTTACCGGTCAACGCTGCCATTGAAAATGAATTGGCGTAAAAGTTGCGTAAAGAGCCCATAAAGAGTTCATAAAGGGCGATAGGGCATTACCCACAAGGAAGGGAGCACACCAGGTCAGTGCTCCACACGCCCGGCGAAGGGGCACTCTCTTAGGTGCTGCCAACCATGTGGAGTAAATCAGGAGTAAACGCAGCAGTTGGTGCAGGAAAGCAAACGCCAAAAAATGCCTGCACCAGTATCAACATCGGCTGAGAGGCTTGGCGTCCCCGACGGGATTTGAACCCGTGTTACCGCCGTGAAAGGGCGATGTCCTAGGCCGGGCTAGACGACGGGGACGATAGCGTGAGGCAGGTATTTCTAAACCATTCATCGTAACAAGCGCTCTTTATGCTGTCAAAGAGGCTCTGCTGTCAGAGGAACTGCTGTAGCATCGGCTTTCATTGGATCGCGCTTTTCCTCTCGCGAAAAAGATTGAGCATGAACGCCTGCGAAAAATAGCGCGCGCCCTGGATGCTTATTACGCGGCCGCCTGCCCAACGCCCTTCGCCTGCCGTTTACAATCATCGTAATGAATTTATCGGAGCATACTCATGGCTGATCCACTCCATCTGAGCTTGTGGTTTCCCAGCTTCGGCGACGACGAGATGATGGCGTACGTCGTGTCGGTTCTACGCCAGTTCCCGTTTTCCGCTATGCGCCCGGGCGTCACCTACGTGTCGATACACCCGGTCTCCTGGAATGAGGCGACTATTTTCGAACGCAGATTCAATCCTGGAATCGCTCCCGAAGAGGCCGCCAGCATGGCTGCTGACCTTCTCCACGAAGACTATGCGTACGTGTTCGAAGTGAACTGGGATTTGTGGAGTCCGGACTCCAGTGGTCGACAATGGGCGCTGGTCCCCACCTCCATACGAGTCATCGCGCAGGGAGCGGAATTCGACGAACATGCTTCAGAAGCGACCGGGCATATTGAGATCGACTTCGGTCTCGACAGCCTCTTCCTGCAGGAACAGGTCGAACTCGACAGCGAAGCCGAACAGAACGTGCGGGCCAACGTTCATAAGCTCGTGGATTTCACCAATAAACTGGAAGCCAACGCCCATGCCAACGGTCGCCTGCTCTGGTCCGACTCAGAAGACAACCTGGCCCAGAAACTGATCGCTCGCTTACAAAAAGTCCAATAGCGAACAAGGAAACAAAAAAGACGGTGGAGGGACGGGCGTGTTGCCCGTCGACCGGGCAAAGCGCGCGAAGCTCCACCTTGGAACCTCCATCGTTTTGAACTGCGCAGTCGAACTACTTCGTCCGCCCGCCTTCTACTTTCAACTGGTCAGCGGCAGCCGCCTGCGCCGCCGCGAGCCGCGCTGTGAGCACTCGGAACGGTGAACAAGACACGTAGTTCAATCCCACCCGGTGACAGAACTCCACCGACGAAGGCTCGCCTCCGTGCTCGCCGCAGATGCCAACTTTGAGATTTGGCCGCGTTTTGCGTCCGCGTTCGGTGGCCATCTTCACGAGTTGGCCGACGCCTTCCTGGTCGAGGGCCGCAAACGGATCCTGCTTCAGAATCCCTTCTTCCAGGTACGTGGGCAGGATCTTGTTCACGTCATCGCGCGAAAAACCAAACGTAGTCTGTGTAAGATCGTTCGTTCCGAACGAGAAGAATTCCGCTTCCTTGGCGATTTCGTCCGCCACCAGCGCAGCCCTCGGCAATTCGATCATCGTTCCCACCAGGTAATCGACTTTGTGTTCCTTCTCCTTGAACACTTCATCGGCCACGCGGCGAACGATCGCCGCCTGGTTCGCCATCTCCTTCAACGTCGCCGTCAGCGGAATCATTACCTCAGGGAACACCTTCACGCCCTGTTTCGATACCGCCACCGCCGCCTCGAAGATAGCGCGCGCCTGCATCTCGGTGATCTCCGGGTAGGTAATGCCGAGTCGGCAACCGCGATGGCCGAGCATGGGGTTGAACTCATGCAATTCTTCCACCCGCCTCAGCAGCGAAGTTATCACCCGCTTGAGATCAGACGCACCTTTGGTGCCGAAGCGCTTGTATTTCGCCACGAGCTCCTTTTTATGTTTGGCATCCGCATAGGGAAGCACGGCAATGTCAACCATAAGATCTTCCCGCCGTGGGAGGAATTCGTGCAGCGGAGGATCCAGCGTGCGAATCGTCACCGCATACCCGTCCATCGCCTTGAAGACTCCGGCAAAATCGGCTCGCTGCATGGGCAGCAGTTTCTTCAAAGCTGCGCGCCGGTCTTTCTCGTTGTTCGCCAGAATCATGGCCTGCATGTGTGGGATGCGATCTTCCGCAAAGAACATGTGCTCGGTACGGCAAAGCCCGATGCCTTCTGCGCCGAATGTCCGTGCCTGGATCGCATCACGCGGAATATCCGCATTGGCGCGCACTTTCAATTTGCGGAACGGATCCGCCCACTTCATGAAAGTCTGCAGTTCTTTGTCATCGGGCGACGGCGGCAGGGTATTGAGCCGGCCTTTGATCACGCGTCCGGTGGTTCCATCCAGAGAAATCCAGTCGCCGGACTTGAAAACCTGGCCCTTCACCCGCATCTCGCCGGCCTTTTCGCTGACCTCGATGTCCCCTGCTCCCGCCACGCAGCACTTGCCCATGCCGCGCGTGACGACCGCAGCGTGGCTCGTCATCCCGCCGCGCGACGTCAGAATGCCCTTGGCCACTTCCATACCGTGAATATCTTCCGGCGTCGTTTCGCCGCGCACAAGAATCACGTCCGCCTTCTTGCCGTGCCCGGCCTTTTCGACAGCTTCATCCGCTGTAAAGACAATTTGCCCGACAGCTGCGCCCGGCGAAGCCGGAAGCCCCTTGGCGAGCACCTCGATCTTGACGCCCTTTTCATCCAGACGCGGGACCAGGAAGTCGTACAACTGGTTCGGCTCTACGCGGAAGATGGCTTCTTCCTTGGTGATCAGTCCTTCTTCCACCATCTGCAGGGCAACCCGCACCGCCGCCAAGCCGGTACGCTTGCCGTTGCGGGTCTGCAGCATGTAGAGCTTGCCATCCTGGATGGTGAATTCGAAGTCCTGCATGTCCTTGTAATGTTTTTCCAGGCGCGTCGTGATGTCGCGCAACTGGTTGTAAACCTCAGGCATGATCTTCTCGAGCTCGAGAATATGCACCGGCGTGCGCACGCCCGACACAACATCTTCACCTTGTGCGTTCAGCAGAAATTCGCCATAAAACTCCTTCGTTCCGATCGCCGGATTACGCGTGAAGCCAACGCCTGTGCCGCTGGTTTCGCCCAAATTGCCGAATACCATTGCCTGAACATTCACGGCCGTGCCCAGCATGTCGTCGATGTTATTGATGCGGCGGTAATGCTTCGCGCGGGCGTTCTGCCAGGAGCGGAAGACTGCGTCGCGGGCCATCACCAACTGCTCATGCGCGTCCTGCGGAAAGTCGCGCTTGGCGTGTTTCTTCACGACTTTCTTGTACTCGGCAATAACTTCCTTCAAAGCCTTGGCGTCGAGATCGGTATCGAGCTTCGCCTTCTTCTGCTTCTTCTTTTCGTCGAAAACTTCTTCAAACGCCGACTTCTCAATCTCCAGTACTACATTGCCGAACATCTGGATCAGCCGCCGGTAGGAGTCGTAGGCGAACCGGGCATCGGCGCGCTTGGCCAGCGCTTCCACGCTCTGATCATTCAGGCCGAGGTTCAGAATCGTGTCCATCATGCCCGGCATGGAAAACTTCGCGCCCGAGCGCACGCTGACCAGCAGCGGATTCGCGCCCTTGCCGAGTTCCTGCCCCTGCAGTTCCTCAAGCTGCTTGAGCGCCGCTTCCATCTGGCGATCGACTTCCTTCGATACGGCGTTGTGCCGCATGTATTCGCGGCAAGCCTCGGTCTGAATCGTGAATCCCGGAGGCACGGGCAGCCCGGCATTCGTCATCTCGGCCAGGCCGGCGCCTTTGCCGCCCAGCACGTCTTTCATTTTGCCGTTGCCGTCGGCTTTGCCACCGCCAAAGGAATACACGTACTTGGTTTCATTCTTGGGGCTGGTTTTGACTTCCATTTCAGTCTCGGGCAGAGTTGTCGTCGCCATAATGAGTCCTTTACTGTTTCGAAGATTCTTTGGATTCTTTGCCTTCAGTAACGATCTCGGAGAAGTCCGCGATCGTCGAGAATTCCTTGAGTAGCGTCTGCAGTAACGCCAGCCGGTTGGCGCGAAGATTGGCGTCCTCAGCCATCACCATCACCTTGTCGAAGAAATGGTCGATGGCGGGCCGCAACTTCCCAATTTCCAGCAGAGCCTGTTCGTCGTTGTGATCGGCGCGCAGCGCCTCGACCCTCTTAGCAGCCGCCGGAACCTGTGCCGCCAGATCTTTTTCAGCCTGTTCCTGCAACAAGGCCGGATTGATTTCCGGTGCGACTTCCCTGCCTGCCTCGCGCGCCTGCCGCAAAATATTCTTCATGCGCTTGAACGATACCGAGATGGAGGCGAAGTCAGCTGAAGGCCTGACCTTGGAGACGGCCTCCGCCCGCGCCAGCGCATCCACCGCGTCGTCGGCGTCCGCCGCGAGCACCGCATTCACGACGTCATATGCGTATCCGCACACGTCGCGCAGATAAAACTCCAGCCGCTCGCGAAAGAATCCGCGCACCGCTTCATCAAAGTTAACCTCGACAGCAAACTTCTTCTCCGCCTCGGACCCGCGATAGCGAACCCGCGCATCTTCCATCAGGGCCTTGAGCCCAATCGGCAGCTTGTGTTCCGCGATCGTTTTCACAATCCCGTTCGCCTGACGCCGCAATCCAAATGGATCTTTCGATCCACTAGGCACCAGCCCCAAGGCAAACATGCCGGCAATGCTGTCGGCTTTGTCGGCAATCGAAAGCACCGCACCTTCGACAGTGCGCGGCACCGCATCGTCCATCGATTCGGGCTTGTAGTGGTCGTAGATCGCAGTGGAAATGCACTGTCGGACTTCATCGTTGAGAGTCTCGTCCAGCACCTGCACCCGCGCGTACAGCCCGCCCACGATGCCCTGCAGTTCGGTAAATTCCTTCACCAGTTCGGTGGTGAGATCGGCCTTCGCCAGGCAGGCGGCTTTGTGAACGACGCCGGGACGGACCATCACTCCGGCCTGCTTGAGCGTTTCCGACAACCAACTTCCCAGCCGCTGCGTCCGGATCGTCTTGTCGTAATAGCTGCCCAGGTCTTTCTGAAACGTGACGTGCTTGAGCAGTTCCAGACGGTCGCGCAAAGATACCTTCTGGTCGGTCTGCCAGAAGAAGCGCGCATCGTTGAAGCGGGCGCGTAGTACGCGTTCGTTGCCATGCTGGATCGTGCCTTCACGATCCCCATCGGTGTTCAACACGGCAAGAAAATGTGGAGCAAGCTTGCCGCTCGAATCCTCGACCGCAAAATATTTCTGGTGATCGCGCATCACGGTGACCAGCACTTCCTCGGGCAACTCCAGAAATTGCGCATCGAAGTTCCCAAGGATCGCCGACGGAAACTCCGTCAAATTCACCACCGTATCAAGCAGCGCCTTATCCTCCCGCCAGCGCGCCCCAGCCACTCTGCGGGTCGCGGCATCGAGAGCCTTGCGAATCTGTTTCTCCCGTTCTGCGCGGCTGAGCACCTTCGCGGCAACCAAAGCCTCTACGTATGCAGAGCCCGCCTTTGGAATCGAGACCGTCTTGTCCGCGAGGATCCGATGTCCGCGTGAGCTGTTTCCTGCCGCAACGCCATCGAACTCCAGCGGGATCACTTCCCCGTCGAGCATGGCAACCAGCCAGCGGACCGGCCGCACGAAGCGCTCGTTCGCCTTGCGCCAGTACATATTCTTCGGCCAGTATAGCGACGAGATTTCCTTGGGGAGCAGCTCAGCCAGAATCTCGCTGGTACCGCGCCCTTTCTTCGTAACTCTGGCGGAAAGATAATCGCCCTTCGCCGTACTGGTCTTTTCCAGTTGGGAAACTTCGACGCCCGCTTTCTTCGCGAAAGCGTGCGCTGCCGGAGTCGGCTGTCCATCTTTATAGGCAATGGCCAGGGAAGGTCCTGTGATCTGCTCGGTGACGTCGGGTTGCGATGACGGAACTCCTGCGGCCAGGATGGCCAACCGGCGCGGCGTGTCGAAACTGGTAACGGCCCCCGAGGGTTCCAGCCGCTCTCGCTCGAGCATCTTTGCCACCCGCTCGCGCAGTCCTTCCGCGCCCGCATCGATCATGCGCGCCGGAATTTCTTCACAACCGATTTCAAGCAGAAAGTCAGGCATCGATCAATCTGTCTATCTTCCCAATTTTTCCCGAATCCTGCATGTGAGCACCGTCACATGCCCCGAAATAACAACCCAGACAGTCCAATTTGGAGGCCCTATGCGCGTTGGAGGTCCCGCCAATTCCAAGTATGGCGGATCTCAGCCCTACCCCACCGTTGCCGGCTCTTTCTTCCGACCAGGCTTGGCCGCCTTCGCTTGCAGCGTGGGTTCCGGCTCCCCTGGCTTTTCACTCTCGCTCGTTTGTTGCTGCAGGTACGCCTTAGCAATGCCAACCGCCAGCGCACGCACGCGCGCGATCACGCCCACCCGCTCCGTTACGGAGATCGCCCCGCGGGCATCGAGAATATTAAAGAGATGGGAGCACTTCAGGCACAGGTCATAGGCGCCCAACAGAGGAAAGCGTCTCCGTTCCACCACAATCTTGTCGGCCTTGGCTTTGTCCGGCCGGTTCAGTTCGGTATAACGATCAATCAGGACGCGGCATTCCGACTCGTACAACTCAAAATGCTTCCAGGTCTTCTCCACGTCCGCCAATTCGAAGTTGTAGACGGAAAACTGCAACTCGTCCGCGAGCCGCACATCCCCGTAGGTCGTCGGATGCCCGGTCTCCGGATCGCGCGCCCACACGATGTCATAAATAGAATCGACGTCCTGCAGAAATGCCGCGATGCGTTCCAGCCCGTAAGTCAGCTCCGCTGAAATCGGCAAAAGATCGATGCCGCCACACTGCTGAAAGTACGTGAACTGCGTGATCTCCAGCCCATCGAGCATCACCTGCCATCCAATGCCCCAAGCCCCCAGCGTCGGCGACTCCCAGTTGTCCTCTTCGAACTTGATGTCGTGCTGGCGAAGATCAACCCCAATTGCACCGAGGGACTGGAGATAAAGCTCCTGCACATCATGGGGCGGAGGTTTCAGGATCACCTGCAGCTGCGTGTGCTTGAACAACCGGTTCGGATTCTCTCCATACCGCCCGTCCGCCGGCCGCCGCGAAGGTTGCAGGTAAGCCACCTTGTAAGGCTGAGGCCCCAGCACGCGCAAAAACGTCTCCGGCGCCATCGTCCCCGCGCCCACTTCGACGTCGTAAGGCTGCTGCAGCACGCACCCGCGCTGCGCCCAGAAGGCCTGCAACTTCAGGATGAGTTCCTGAAAAGTCGGCGGATTGGATTTGGAAGTTGTCATCGGCCTTGCGGCGAAAAAAAACCTTGTCATCCTGAGCGAAGCGAAGGACCTATGCGTTTCAGCTTCGAGCCACGAGCTTCGAGCAAACATTTCGGGGTTGTCTGCTCGTAGCTCGAATCTCGAAGCCCAAAGCTTCTCAGATCTTTTCCAGCATCCCCGCCGTAATCAGCTTCTGCTCCGTATGCCGCTCCAGAATCTGGATCAGAAACTTGCGCAGGTCAGATCCCTTCGCTCGCGGCCACTCTGCTCCCGCAAAACTCTCGACCGTCGCCCGGAACATTTGCGCCGCCAAGACCCGCGACTCGCTGGAAATCTCCGACGACGCCAGCCGCTTGTCGTCTCCGCACATCAGCCCGTCGGCCAATGCGTGAAAGAAGGCTCGACTTCCGTTCAGCGTCCTCCCGCAAACCACGCACTCGGAAAGATCCGGCAGAAAGCCGACCAGCCGCGTCATCCAGAGTTCGAAGTACGTGACCGGCATCCAGATCGCCGATCCGCGCAGACTGCCCAGCACCGAAAGCGTCAGCCGGAATATCGCGTCATTCGCTTCCCGGTCCGGCAGCAGTTCGTCGAGCAATTCCGCGATGTGCGCCAGCGCTACCGCCCGCGGGTAGCTCACTTCACTCGCCAGCGGAGACTCGAGCACCTCCAGCGCATCCAGCCGCGCCAGTTCCTGCCGCTCGCGGTCTTCGTAAAACGCCCGCACAAAGGTCAGGGGCTCAAGCGCGCCCCCAAAGCGTTTTCGGGACTTCTTGGCGGAGCGCGCTACGCCACGCACTTTGCCTTCAATCCGCGTGAAGAAAGTGACCAGCAGGTCGGCCTCGCGCAGCGGATACGTCCGCAGGACGATGGCTTCCGACTCCTTCAGTGCCATGGGAGCCTAGCAGGTTAATGTTTGATTGTAACGGAAGGAGGCGGCACCCGTCAGCCGCTAGTAGAGGTCAGCGGTCAGCGTTAATACCCGAAAAATGCGCCTCCCAGCTGCCCAATCTGCCAGAACCCAAAAAATCAAAGCATTTTTGAGGTCGCATTTTGCGACCTCAAAAGCGACAGGCGCATATCCACAATTGGATCATGCGCCTCAACTCTACTCTCACCTTGCGCGACCTGCCTGATAGCTGAGGGAGACAGCTACCTCCCGTAATACTTCGCGTTCCGCTCCGTAAACGCCGCCCATTTCTCGGGCAGATCGTCGAGCGCGAAAATTGCTGAAACCGGGCACACCGGCACGCACGCGCCACAGTCGATGCACTCGACCGGATCGATATACAGCAGTTCTTCCGTGGCGTGCGCCGGTTCATCCTTCTTCGGATGGATGCAATCTACCGGGCAGGCGTCCACGCAAGCGGTGTCCTTGGTTCCGATGCAGGGTTCTGCGATTACATAGGTCATAGTGTATCTGTCTCCTGAAAACACTGCGAATCTTTAAAAGAACCAGCGATTCTAGCAAGAATCCTGTCCACGGTACAGCAGACCAGGACGTTTTCACTGGCCCGAAAGGGCAATTCTTGCGGCCGCCCTCGAGGAATCACCCGAGATCTCTCAGCCCCGGCTTCCCGCCATTTCCCTCTCTTCACTGGGCTGATATTCCACAATGTACCCGGCCACCGCGCTCGCCGCCACCGTCAACGGACTCGCCAGGTACATTTGACCCGGCCCGCTGCGCCCGGGGAAATTCCGGTTCTGCGCGCTGATCACCACCTGATCCGGACGCGTCGAAACTCCTGGCCCCGCGTTGATGCAAGCCCCGCAACTCGGCTCGATGACGCGCGCACCTGCCTTGTGGAAAACTTCTAGATAGCCCTTCCCGATACAGTAGTCTCGTGTTTCCTGTGAGCCGAACTGAATGAAGAACTCCACCGAGTCCGCCACGCGTTTGCCCTGCTTAAGCGCGTCCGCCAGCACCGCCGCGTACATGTCCATGTCTTCGTTCTTTCCCGCCGTACAAGTGCCGCCGTAAGCCAACTCTACCGGGACGGGGGTGTTCAGTTCGCGGATAAACTTGCCATTTCCAGGATCGCCGGGCGTGGCCACCATCGGTGCAATCTCAGCCGCGTCGAGTTCGATTACTTGCGCATATTGGGCATCGCGATCGCTCTGAAGGCCTCGGACCATCTCCTCAGCGTCCCGCCGGCTCATGCCCCGACGCTGCACGAGGAATTCCACAACCTTGTCATCCGGAGCCACGATCCCGGTAAACCCGCCGATCTCGGCCGCCATGTTGGTCATGGTCGCACGCTCGTCCACGCTCAACGCCTCAACCGCGTCGCCCGCATACTCCATCACCTTGGCGAGCGCCTTACCGCTGCGTACGTACTCCAGGCTCAGGATCTTCAGAATGAAATCCTTCGCGGTGACGTTCGGCTGCTTCTTTCCGCGAATGAGAATCTTCACCGACTCCGGCACCTTCACCCGCACATCCTTGGTGATCCAGCTGTTGAACACATCAGTCGTGCCAATACCGAAAGCTACGCACCCGATCGCGCCCACATGAGGCGTATGCGAGTCGGACCCCACGTTGACCTGACCCGGCAATGCATACGACTCAAGCATCACCGAGTGGCAAATTCCCTCCGAGCCCTTGCGATCTTTTAACTCTCCGTGCAGCTTGATGCCCTGCGCTTTCGCAAAGTCTTCCTGCTTCAGCTTGAGTTGCGTGGCCAGATCAAGCAGCCCCATCTTCTTTTTCTCCTCAGAAATCACTTCGTCGAGGAAAGTAAGGTGATCGCGGAAGAACCGGATGCTAGCAGCATCATTCACCGGCACACCCTTGCCCACATAATGCTCATAAAAGATCGCCGCCATGGGCGTTACATATTCATGGCTGAAGCGCAGATCCACCCGCGTGAACCCGGTATCGCCAGGCTTGACGGCCTCCACCCCGACCGTGCCGTCGGGCGTAATCATGTGCTTCGCGAAGATCTTCTCCGTCAACGTCATGGGCCGCTGGGCTGTGTAGATCGGCGGCAAGAAGACCTTCTTCTGTATGCGCGCCACGTTAAACGGAAACAGCCCGCCGTATTCGATCACCTGGCGGGTGATGTCGTCCTCGCCCTCGGTGAACTCGCTCAGTGCGATTTCTTCTCCGGAACGAATCTTATCGATCACCGAAAAGCTCGTCGAAGTCAGCAGGCCCAGGTTCTGACAATTCTGCTTGTAGATGCGCTCAATGTTCTCCGCAATGACCAGCCGGATCCCTGCCGACATCTCCGCATAGGGCGACTGCTCACGGCTCGAGCCCTTGCCGCGCCGCTTCCCGCTGACCGAGCAGACGAAGCCGCCATTCTTCACATCACTGCGTCCGATCGGGAGAATGCTCCCGCACTTCAGCCCGAGATACGGGATTTCGCCCAGAGTCTGATCGAAGTAGAAGCAGTAGTGCGCAGGCGTGATCTCGTCGGTAGAAATGTCATCGCGCAGCTTGGGATTGTTGGAGGGATCCTTCGTATCCCAAGGCAAGTCTTCGCCCGCCAATTGCCGCCGGATCAACTCCGGATCTTCCGTAAGAAAGAGGATGCGGCCCGACAGCCGCACCTTGTCCGGGCGTTTAGAAATTCCACGTTCAACTAGTGATTGATTCACTCTGAAGCCCTTTGAAGTCCTGCGGAAATGCCAAGCCTGTGTGGCGCGGGCGCCTTCGCCCCCGAATACCGAAACCAAGCCTCTTTATGTTTATTTTACTCCCACCAAGACAAAGGCACGAATGGAGGCGCCGATGGCCATAACCGGTAAATAGAGAACGTTCCAAAACCGCTAGATCAGATGGAAAACGGGAAGGGGACGAGTTCACTCGTGCCAGAAAACAGTGCAGGAAAAAGGCGCTTTAGCGCCTGAGGTGAGCTTTTGCTACTTCCGGTACTCCCGCGGATCGGGCAGCGGTTCAAGCCCGCGCCCCTCTAAAATTTCGGCAAACTCATGCAACAAATCGCCATGAATCAGACCGTTGCTCGCGACCACATCGCGATCTGTTACCGCCAGCTCTTCCCCGCGAAAGCCCGACACCTTCCCGCCCGCTTCCTCAACAATCAGGACGCCAGCCGCCAAGTCCCATGCGTTCAGATTGAATTCCCAGAAGCCGTCGTAGCGCCCGCACGCTACCGACGCAAGGTCCAGTGCCGCCGAACCGGCCCGCCGAACTCCGTGCGTCTTCAGCGTGATTTGGTGATAGAAGTGGATGTTCGGATTCTTATGACGCTTATGGCTGGGAAACCCGGTGGCCACCAGCGACTGCGCCAGCTTGGGTGTTTTCGACACCGAAATCGCATCGCCGTTCAGCACAGCACCTTTGCCGCACTCAGCTGCAAACAGCTCATCACGGGTCGGATCGTAAAGCACCGCCGCCTTGCGCTTCCCCTGAAACGCTAAGCCCAATGACACACAAAATACGGGATACCCATGGGCGAAATTGGTGGTCCCATCCAACGGATCGACGTACCACCGGTAGTCGCCTCCCGTCTCAATTCGGGCGCCTTCTTCCCCGATGACGTCATGCGAGGGCCAGCTCGCCTGGATGCGCTTCAGGATCAATTTCTCGGAGTTCCGGTCTGCTTCGGTGACCAGATCCGCGTCACCCTTATACTCGATTTTGACGCGGCGCTGAAAAAACTCCATGAGGAGCGCGCCTGCTTCCCGCGCAATCTCCGACATCTGCGGCACGAACTCGTAGTTTTCCTGACGGGATGGCATGGATGATTGTTTCGCTGGTTGCAGACTGAGGCCGGAAAATAGGGAAGCCTTGCTCGAAAATCCCGCGGACAGCCTATTTGCGCTTAGCGGTATCTTCCGCGATGTACATAATGTCGTGCTTGAAAATGAACAAATTGGGCGCGCCCTCGCGCGTCAACCGGACCATATTCTTGTCGTAGTATTCGATCCAGCCGCGCACCACTTCCCCGTCGGTCAGCTTGATGCTCACCGGCTTCTGCTTCTCGCCCAACAGTTTCAGGTAAGCGGCTTCCTCAAACGTCTCGTCCGGTGGTGGAGTCTTCCCGCCCCGCCGGGCGGCTCCCTGCGTACTCGCATTGAAAGGCATTGCCACATTTTACACGGCGCGTCTGCCCCAGCGACATCAATCTCGCGTCATCCGCAATCTGGTTAGAGTAGAGATCGCCGCTAGTTAGAGCCAGCATGAGAAGTCGTATTCGACCGTTAGGGCAGCGGCTCCATGAACCCTCGTTTCAAGAGTTAGAACGTGATTTTCACTCCGAATTCCATCTGCCGTGGCGCCCCGTAGTGGTACACTCCCGACCCCGACCCGATCCGCAACACGTCGCGCGACGATCCCCCAGGTGTGCCATTCGCCGATCCCGCGCCCGCTGCTATTGGCTGTCCCGGACCCGCATAGTAGTACGCCAGTTGTCCGGATAATGGCCGGAAGTTTGCGAAGTTAAGTACATTGTAGAAGCGCGCGCTGGGTTCAATGTTGAGCCGCTCTCCCACCTTCAGGGGCCAGCTAATCGCCGCATCCAGCGACTTGAATCCCGGATTGTTGAATTGACCCGCCGGCGGCACGATCACAAGCGGCGCCGTCCCTCTCAGGGTCGTCAGTTGTGCCGATGTAAAGAGCTGCGCCTGCACCAGGGCTTGTCCCGCCGGGGTCAGAGAGCCTGCCTGTGTCTGGTTGTAAGTCTTGATTGCCGTTGCCAGATCGCTGCCCGACAGTGCAGCGAACGATCCGGGCCCTTTGAAAGGAAACAGATTTCCCGGCATTCCATCCCCGGTGAAATCCGTACGGAAAATCTCGCCCGGAGTCGCCGCCGGATTTCCCGACGTCACCTGCAGCGAAGCAACCGTCGGTGGCGGCGTGGCATAGCGCCCGATAAATGACAGCTTCGGTCCCCAGAGCGAGTCCAGCGTCCACCCAATCGATGCCTGGTGTCTGCGGTCCAGCGGCGACGGCCCCTTGTAGAGCTGAGGGTTTTGGAAATCGTTAGCCACTGTGCTTTGTCCCGGGTTGTCGCCGCCATTCGACACGAATTTAGAGAATGTGTAGGCGAGGTTCACGTGTCCGCCGCGGAAGAAGAACCACTGGTGCACGATGTTCTGCTGCAGGGAGAACTGAAGTCCGTTGTAGACGGCCTGTCCGATCGACGTCTGGAACTCACCTTGCCCGACCAGCGAGTTCAAGCCGGAAAAAGCAGCGCCGAAATTTCGCGGATCGGTTTGCGGAGTGGTTGCGGGCACCGTGACTCCGACCGAAGCCGGAAGCCCTCCCAGAAAAGCAACACCCGAATCCAGACCATTCACCGCGAAGTCATTGATATTGGCCGTCGGCACTGCCGAAATGTAACAACTCACCGCATCCCGCACAATCGCACCCGGCGCCAGCGGTTGGTTCAGACAGGCAGGCGCCTTTTGTAGGATGGTGTTGGTAATTGCGTTGAGCGCTGCTGTTGGAATCCCATTTGCATCGGTGTACAAGTAGCGCCAATCACCGACGTGGTTCTTATCCACGATCAGCCCGAACCGCTGGCTCATGTTGCGGACATAATCCACCGCGAACACGCCTCCGCTCCACAATTGGTGTTCCAGGCCCAGACTGATTTGGTAAGAGCGAGGAGTCCGGTAGTTGGGATCGAAAGCGGCCAGCCCATTCACGGGCAGGCTGACGGATAGCGTGTTCCCCACAAAATTCGGATTGCCCGCAGACCCCGCCGCGACCACCGCGGCCTGATACGCGGCTTGAAGCGCCGCCACATCGGTGGCCGCCGTGCCCACGGGTGTGCCGCAGACCTGGGTTGCCAGGTCGTGCCCGTTGATCGACGTTACGCGCGAGGGCAGTCCACCGCCGTTTGGAAAATAAATGCCCACCGTGCCGGCGGCCGCTCCCGCAGCGCAGCCCAGCACATTGGTTGAGGAATACAGTCCCTGGCTTAAACGCGCCGGCCGGTCAATGCGCATGTTGCTGAAGAGGGAGTTGTCGTAAAAAACGCCGGCCCCGCCCCGAATCACGGTTCTGCCATTGTGAAACGGATCCCATGCAAATCCAAGTTGCGGCGCAAAGTTATAGTTCGGCTGTTTGACTCTTCTTCCCAGCGCACTTCCGGCAAGATTGGAAAATTGATCGAGGAGGTTCGATTCCGCGCACGGCGCAAAACCGGATGGGATGCCGGGATTCGCCGCTGAGCAAGGAATCGGCGCCAGATCACTATCCACCCGGCCGGTATCGCGCACGTAGTGCACCCCAATCGTGATTGTGAGATTGGGGTACATCTTGTAGGAGTCTCCGACGTAGCCTTGCAGGCGGTTATCGATCTGTCCACCGTGCGGGAATCCGAACCCGGATTTCTCCGTCGCAAAACCCTGCCCGTTACTCAACGTCGCGAGCAGCAACGGATAGTCCAGCGGATTAGGATCGGTTCCTCCGGCCCACGCCGTCGTAAGCTGCGGCGCAAGCCCGTAGGAGGCCGCGTGGCCTCCGATATTGATCCGGTTGATGCTGGCTCCGAAGCGAAACGTGTGTGCTCCCGCACGCCGCGTACCGTCATACCTCAGCTCGGTGTTCTGCTGAAAGGTTTCCTGCGGAGCGAATTGGCTGGGACCAATCTGTATCTGACCGCCCGCCAGGTCGCCAAACCGAATGCTCGCCGGAAGTCCAAACACCCCGCCAGTTCCCAGCTGACCCGACGCATCCTGCAGTGAGTTGTGGTAGCGCGAGTATCCGAGACGCAGACTGTGCAGGTACGGGCCTCTCGTCAGGTCGAGCCCAATCGCATGCGAGGGAGCATTGTTGTGATTTTGATAAATCGAATACCCGTCGCCGAAGTCATCCACCGACTTGTTCCAATTGTAGGCAAACCGGTAGAACGCGTGCGTCGAACTGGAAGGCTGCCAGTCAAGCTTTCCAGAGGCGGAAGTATTTCGGAATGGCGAAGAGAACGAACCCGTCAAAGCCTGAAAAGGCGAAGGCAGCACCACCGCCCGGTGCTCATCCTGGGTCACATGCTCGACATCAAGAAAGAAGAACGCCTTGTCTTGGACCAACGTCCCGCCCAGTCGTCCGCCAAAGTCGGTGCGCTGAAAGGGCAAATCCAGGCCGCCCGGAGCCCTCGCAAATGCAATGCTCTTGTCGCGAAACAGGCCATACGCCTCGCCGTGAAGACCAGTGCTTCCCGAGCCTGTCTTCATTCTGATTTCGCCCGCAGAGGTTGGGCCTTCGGAGACGTTCAGCATCGCCCGGCTGACTAGCAGCTCATCCACCGAGCTCAACGCCACATTCTGCGTCGGGCCGCCCTTGGTCTCATCGTTTAGACTCACGCCATCCAGCGTGTAGAGCGTTGCCAGACCGCTCTCCTTGCTGATCGAAGCTGCAAAATTTCCTGTCTTCGTCGCATCCAGCGAACGCCCGTCCTGGATCAACACGCCCGGCTGAAACTGCGCGGTATTCAATACATCGCGGCCGTTGATTGGCAGTTCCGCGATCTGCTCTGGAATGACCTTGCCTTCGATGGTTGGGGTTCCGGGTTCGACGTGCGACAGCTTGCGATCCCCATTCGAGGTCTTACCGTCGCGCACGGTCACATAGAAGCGGTTGGCGTTGTAGTTTCTCAGTTCGATTTGCAGGGTATAGACGCCCGCGTTCAGAGCGCCGGTCGAGTATTTCCCATCCTTGTCGGTCGTAAGCGTGAGCGGAGTTTCTGCGGCCCTCGAGTTGATGTAAACGCTCGCCCCGGCAACGGGTGCACCGGATGAATCGATCACCGTCCCTTCGATCGACCCCTTGGGCAGGTCTTGCGCGAATCCGCGCGACCCGCCGGTCAACGCCATCACTATGGATAGAAAGAGGAATACCAGGGAGTTGCGGCGATTTCCCTCGCCGCCCGAAGCGCGCAATTTCAACAAACGGTCTCTCCTTCCCAATCCTGGACAGGCGGGTACTGCCACATGGAATCGCTCCCCGCAGGAATGGTTGCTTCCGCTTTACAAAGTTGAATTGACTATCTTACTAAACAAGGCAGGAACGTGCCCGAAACGGCTCGACCGTCTCACGACTCGGACTGGTCTGTTGTCAAAAGCCAAGTACCCCATCTTTGCGCGTTCTGTGCCAAAGGTGGGATTCGACGACGCGTGCGACATGGGATTTTTGCGCAGTCCGATAAAGAAAAAAGGGACCGGCAGCCCGGTCCCTCAGGAACTCAAAAAAGCATGAGCTAGAACGTGAACTTCACCGCCAGACGCATGCTGCGCGGCGTCTGGAAGATGAACGGCTTGCCATACTGGCTGTTGCCGATGACCGGAACGCCCGCGTCCGGACCCGAGAGGCCCGTATTGTTCGCGAGCAAGGCTTTCCAGTCATACGGATGCTCAAAGGCCGCGTAGGAGAACTGCCCGCCTGGATTCAGGAAGCTCTGATTGAACGCCGAATCCAGTTGGGTGTAGAACCCAGTCGCAGACTGCCGGTTAAACAGGTTGATCACGTTCGCTTCAAACGTCAGCACCTGCGCTTCGTTGTTCTTGTTGATCTTGAATTCCTGCTTGAAGCTGGCGTCCGACTGGATGTACCAGGGTGTCCTGCAACTGCAAAGACTGGTCACGGTTGGAACCAGCACGCCGTTGCTGTCGGGCACCAGGCTGACCCTCGCAAATTTCCCGCGATCCTCCGGGTACACCGGGAAGCCGCCCGAGAACGGAGGTTGCGAGAAGGAGAAGCCCACATCCGTGTAGGTACTCAGAGGAGTACCGCTGTACAGAGTCTGGAACCAGCCAATGTTGGTCGAGGTCCGTCCACCCTTCCACGGAATGCGGTAGTACGCGTATCCCTTGAACGCGTTCGGACGGTCTGTCCCCAGCGGCCCGCTCGACGATCGTCCATTGGCGTCGTACTGAAAGAACGACTCGTCGAAAGCGCGGCTGTTGTTGGGAGCGTTGCGGCCGCCGCCTCCGTCTGCCAGATCGGTGCTGGTCAGGCCGGAGTAGTTGCCGCGCAGCTTGCTGTAGGTGTAAGAAAACATTCCGAACCAATTCTTGCTGCTAGCTTTGGTCAGTCGGAACTCCAAACCGTCGTAGCTGCGCGCCGCCTTGATGTTCGGCGGGCAACCGCGCGGATCGTCTGTACATGAGCTGGCCAGATTTACCGCGTTCGGTCCGTATCCAGGGTTCACAATCAGGAAGGTCTCGCTCCCGTCAGCACCAAAAATCGCTGCATCTTCGATTGCCCGGTCCAAACGCCGACGATCCCAGCGCGCTTCAAATGCCAGCGACTTCGTAATCGCATAGTCCACGCCGAAGACGCTTTCATGCTGCCGGTAGGGCTTTAGTCCTCCTACCACACCTTCGGTCCCGCGGAAGTTCTGGTTTTCAAGGAACGTCAAGCCCGCCGGCACAACCCCTCCGGCAAAATTAGCGCCCCCCGTGCTGTCGCCGCTGCAGTAACGCTGTCCTTGCCCGAATTGCACGTTGATGCTGGCCAGGTCAGCCGTGTCGAGCGCGTAGAAGCAGTTCTGCCAGTACTGCCCGCCGAACGAACTGATGGCAAGGTTCAGCTTCATCAGGTCGTTGTATACGCCGTAGCTGCCGAACACCTTCAGCCGTCCATCTCTGAAGACGTCCCATGCTCCACCAATACGCGGCGCAATCTTGTCGCCCCATCCGAAGTTGATCGGATTCGACGGGAATCCGCCCGCGGTGGTTTCGCTGGGTAACGATTCTTTCTCGACGCGCAATCCGACATTGAGTGTCACGCCATGCCCGATCTGCCACGCGTCTTGCGCGTAGAAGCTGTGGTTGTAGCTCGATGCCTTGCCAAAGGAACCCAGGTCTTGCACGTTGAGGTATCCGAACTGGCCGGCGCAAATTGGGTAATGATTCTGGGCCTGCAGAGCGGCGCAGTTATCTGTTCCCGTGTTCCCGCCCGGCGAAAAGAAGTTTCCCTGCCCGACATACAACTGCACGTCCGGCGCGTTCCAGTGCTGGAAGATGTCGTTGAACACGTGATTGAGCTGGTATCCGAATTTGAAATTGTGCGTGCCCAGCAGCCCGCTCTTGAACCACGAGACATCCTGGTCGAACTGGTGATGCTTGTTCGCATTCCGGAGCGTGAAAGTCTGGTCGTTGCCGGCCGAGAAATATCCCGCAACCTGCTGCAGCGCCTGCGGCAAGGGATTGCCATTGTTATCTGTCTTCGGCACGGGAGGATTGCCGGGCGTAACTCCCGTGGTCAGCCACGAGAACAGCGAACCGGTGGTTGGATATCCGAAGTCGTGATAGTTCTCGAAGAAGTAGCCGAAGCGGGTTGTGAGCACCAGCTTCGGGGTAACAGCGAAATCCGCGCCCACATTCAGGGTTTGATTGGGAGCGACGTAACCGTAACCGTGCTGGTACAGGAACAGCGGATTCGTGGAACTCGGGTTGAAGAAGCCACTGGTGGAGTCGCCCACCGGAAGCACCGCGCCCGAAGTGCGCTGCAACTGATACAGCCACGACCCGAACACCCTCAACTTGTCGGTGACCGTGGCGTCTACGCGCGCGGTCGTGAAGTAGGTTTGCTGATCCGTGCTAAAACCCTGGACACCCGCATTGTTGTTGGCTGAACCGAAATTCACGGACCGTCCCAGCGAGGTAAATTTCGGATCCACACCGAGATAAATCCACAGCCGATCACGCATGATCGGACCGCCGATTGTGAAGAACGGCTGCACGTAGCGATAGCGATCTGCACGCTGCTGGTATGTGAGGGCCCGCGGATCCTGCCCAATGCCCGCGTCACCATTGTCAGTCGGATCGTAGTATAAAAACGGGCTATTCTGGTTTGCGTTCAGCGCGTTCGCCGAGTATTCCGCGCCCGCCGACCCGTGCCAGTTGTTACTGCCCCGCTTCAGGATCACGTTCACCACGCCGCCCATCGCGCCGCCGTGCTCGGCTTCGATGCCGGAGCTCTTCACTTCCACCTGGTTGACGAATTCGAACGGAACGTCGGTGTGCGAGTATCCGCCAATGACGTTCGCCGTATCCTGCCCTTCGACGAGATAACGGTTCTCGCTATCCGCGCCGCCCGCAACCTGGAACCCGAATCCGCCGCCATTCGAGGTGCTGCCGGGCGCGCCGCCCCCGATGCCGGGCCGCGAGAACGATCCTGCGCCCGTTCCGGCAAGCGCGTTGTTGCCCATCAACGGCTCGTTGCGCGCCGACGGCGCAAACTGAATCACCGATTGGAACGAAATTCCGTGCGGCACCTCCGCCACGATATCTGGCGTAATGTTGGTCACGGTGTGGGAAGCGGTCGTGTCAATAAGCGGCGCTTCGCCCGTGACCTCCACCACCGTCCCCGTGGATCCAACCTGCAGTTGCAGGTCCAGGCTGGGAACTCGTCCGACGGCAATGTTGATTGCATCCCGCTTTAGCAGGGTGAAGCCCGGTGCGGTCACCCTCACGGAATAAATCCCCGGCGGCAGGTTCGAGAAACGGTAATAGCCGCTCGAGTCCGTCTCCAATTTCTTTGAACCGACCAGCGATGTTCCGGTCAGTTCGACTTGTGCGTTGGACACCACCGCGCCCGTGGGGTCTTTAATGGTTCCCTGCAGGCCGCCCGTGGTTTCCTGTGCGATTGCGGTGAATGTCGAAAGGCAAATTAGGAAGCAACCCAGGACAGCGATGGAGCCGCACATCCGGCGCCCAATTGTCCCACCCCTTGACTGATGCATGCGCTCTTCTCCTTGACGTAAACAGGCGTGGAGCTCGGCCATCCGCTGCCCGGCGACACAAAAACGCGTCCACACTCTGTTGTGTTGCTAAGTCCGGAAATTCGCCATCCTCGCAAACCCCATGTGCAGAGCACTGTTCAGCGAAGCCAGACTTCAATCCTGTCTGAGCTGTTCAATGCAAGGAGAGGTCCATCGACGTTGTCAATGTCTAGAGACTGAACGTCGAGGGTTAGCGCCGGATAACAAAACAATCCAGAGATGTGCCACACAGTTTTATGGAGATTTCGAAAACGCATTCATCCCAGTTTTCATAAAGCGCTGGGAGCAGCAGATGGGAGCTATTCACTTGCCCGTCAAACGTGCCGGCGAAGACACCAGACAATCTGTGCAGTCGCGGCCAGGGTATTTGAAGCGAAGAGGTTCGGAAGAAAGCGCAGGGTGAGCAGGATACCTAGTAATCTGGCCGGGAACTGTAGTAACCAGCGCGATGCCGCACGTTATAACCGGATGCATCGGGCGCGCCGTCCACCTTGACCTGAAGCCTGCGGAATTCGGAATCGGACAAACGGCGGGATGGATAGTACGCCAGCAGATATTGCGTCCGCAGCTCCTCGCCGATCTCATGAAACGCGCTATCGAGCTGCGCCAGCGAACTCGCGTAGTAATACTTGCCGCCGGTATCTGCGGAGAGCTGGATCAGCGCATGCTCTCCACCCGTATCGCGGCCCGCGCTCGCTTCTATCGGGACCACGATCAGGCTGTAGACAATGGCCTCGGCTTCCTGCGCAGCGCGCACCGCATCGCGATAGTCGGTTTTGCTGACCGTATCGCCGCCGTCGGTAATCACGACCATCACTTTGCGCCCTTTGCGCTTTTCGAGCGCGCGCGACCCCAGGTAAAGCGCGTCGTACACCGCGGTCGCCGTTCCGACATGGATCCGATCAATCGCGTGGTCGATCGTCCGCAAGTCGGCTGTAAACGGCACCACCTCATCCACGATTTCACTGAATTGGTAAACCGACAATCCGTCGATCGGACGAAGGATGGAATGCGCAAAGCGCCGCGCCGACGCCAACTCCAGCGGCAAGTCCTTCTTCGTGCTCAAACTGGTGTCGATTGCCAGAATGATTGACAACGGCAGCGCGGATTCCTTGTCGAAGACGGCAATCTTCTGTTCGATCCCGTCCTCACTCAGCTTGAAATCATCTTTGCTCAGATGACTGATCGGGGCGCCGTGCGCATCGGTGACGGTCACGAAAACGTTCACCAGCCGGACATTCACTTTTACCGTCGTGGAGGGCTCTTCCTGCGCGACACACAGGCAGCAAGCGCACACGATGAGCAGGATCCTAAAAGCGGCGGGCTTAGTCATCGGCAGTCGCATCATTTAGATGCAGTCTGCCCGCCGGGGCTGCCTTGGGCGCGTGGAATGTCCTCCGGGAACGCCTCCCCGTCAGCCCAAACCGCGCCATCCACGAAGTACTCCTTCTTCCAGATCGGCACCTTGCGCTTCAACGTGTCGATCAGCCAGCGGCTGGCATCATAAGCCGCGCCGCGATGGGCCGAGGCCACCACAATCAGCACGCTGGTCTCCCCAATCTCCAGCCGCCCCAACCGGTGTACGATCGCAACCTCCCGCACCTTGAACTGGGCAAGTGCCTCCGCCGCCAGATCTTCCATCTGCTGCAGGGCCATCTCCTCGTACGCCTCGTAGTCGAGGTAAAGCGTTTGCCGCCCCCGGGTATTGTTCCGAACGATGCCCTCAAACGCGATGGCTGCCCCGTCTTCCGGACCCTTGATCTCCGCCAGCACCTTCGCGGTATCAATCGCCTCGCGCACGATGGCAGCGCGGGTCATCGCTTACCTCCTCCGCTCACCGGCGGAAGCAGCGCCACTTCGTCATCCGCCCCCAAAACCGTTCCCGGCCCCGCATAGTGCTGGTTCACCGACAGTGCCACCGATGGCAGCAGTCCGTGCAGTTTCGGAATCCGCGTCTCGTAGTGCCGCAACAGGTCCGCGACCGTCGCCCCTTCCGGCAGGTCGACGCCCTCGCCCGCCCGTCCCGCCACGTCCTTCAAAATTCCGAAAAACAAGACCTGCACGCGCATCAGCGATTAGTGTATCCGGTCATGAAGCGAGGAGAGAAAACTTTGGAGCTGGAGGATATTTTAGGAATGGCCGCACTGTCGTCGCCCTGAAGAGTCTCTGAGTAGACGATGGTCAGGGCAAGGTTGACCTTTATTCCATCTCGACAACCACAGCCACGTCGAAGTTTGAATAGTACTTCTTCACGTCGCCTGCGCCATACTTTGCACGAAAGTTCTCGACCACCGGCGACACTTGCCCGGCATTCGAGATAGGAACGGCCCGAAATTCACCGTGCGCGTCCCCTGCATCGATCCGAATCTTCGGATTCTTCCGCACGTTCTTATACCACTGAGTATCGGAACCCTGCACCGGAAGCAGGTAAAGCTTCCCTTGGTCCAACACGAACCACACGGGATTTGAGATGGTGCGTCCCGACTTTCTGCCGGTGACGCTGATCTTAATTTCGCGATATCGGGAAAGCCGGTCTTTTAGATCATCGTTCTTCGCTGACATACGCACTCCCGCTTTCATCACGAGCCCGATGCTTCGGCCCGGGTAGCATGACAAACCCTGTGCCATGGCTTGTTACGCTAGCGGCCTACCAATTTCTGCAGTTCCTCCGGATACCGAGCGCCTTGTACCGCGATCTTCGAAGCCGCGATATCAAGCTCGCGGAGATCCTCGGGCGAAAGGTCTGCGTTAGCGGCTCCAATATTTTCTTCCAGGCGATGCAGCTTGGTGGTGCCCGGGATCGGAACGATCCAAGGCTTCTGCGCCAGTAGCCAGGCCAGCGCGATCTGGGCCGGCGTCGCCTTCTTCCGTTCCGCGACTTTGGCAAGCAAATCGACCAACGCCTGATTCGCTTTCCGGTTCTCCGGCGTGAAGCGGGGAACGATGTTGCGGAAATCATTTTTGTCGAACTTCGTATCTTCGCTGATCTTGCCCGTAAGGAAGCCCTTTCCCAGCGGACTGAATGGAACGAATCCGATCCCGAGTTCTTCAAGCGTCGGCATCAACTCTGCTTCCGGCTCTCTCCACCAAAGCGAATACTCGCTTTGCAGCGCGGTAA
This sequence comes from uncultured Acidobacteriota bacterium, assembly GCA_963850425.1. GTDB lineage: Bacteria > Acidobacteriota > Terriglobia > Terriglobales > Acidobacteriaceae > Gp1-AA133. The sequence goes on from CAWKLF010000001.1 coordinate 59,499, forward strand.
CCGGCTGAACGGCGTGCGCGCGACGGATCGTTTTCGCACCTGCTTCCGAGAGCCCGAAGTGCCTCACCTTGCCTTGCTCGATCAAGCCCTTCACGGCACCCGCCACTTCTTCGATAGGCACATCCGGATCCACCCGGTGCTGGTAGAGGAGATCGATCACGTCGGTCCTCAGTCTCTTGAGCGACGCCTCGGCGACTTCCCGGATGTGTTCGGGCCGGCTGTCCAGCCCGGCTTGCTTGCCGGTCGCCGGGTCGATCTTGAACCCAAACTTGGTCGCGATCACCACCTGTTCACGGAATGGAGCAAGGGCCTCGCCCACCAGCTCTTCGTTTGTGAACGGACCGTACACCTCGGCCGTGTCGAAGAATGTCACCCCGCGTTCGACCGCAGCCCGAATCAGCGAGATGCCTTGCTGCTTCTCGACCGCCGGGCCGAGGCCAAAGCTCAGTCCCATGCAGCCCAGTCCAATCGCCGAAACTTGCAGATTGCCTTTTCCAAGGCTGCGTTTCTGCATTTGATCCTCCTACCCGCGAAATCGGTTTGCCATCATTGGCACTCTACGCCAGCATACTTTCCCCGGACCTGGGCCGCTTGCCTATTTCCATGTAGTTCTTGCCGGATTGTCCGAACGCGGGACGTACATTGTTCTAATTAGGCATGTGCCTATTCATGGGCTGATTCATCCCAAAAAAAACTGCCAGTCCCAACCAGGAGACTGGCAGTTTCGATTTTGCCAACGACCAACGACCGCCTTTAAGCCGTCTGTCCGCTGAGCACCTTCTCCCGCTCCTCGGCATCCTGCTTCTCTTCTACAGGCGATGACGGCAGCGCGATCTCCAGCACCTCATCGATGCTCTTCACGTAGTGCACGTTCAGATTCTCGAGCTGTTCCGGAGTCAGGTCCTCTTCGACGTTCGTCTTGTTGTCGGCCGGCAGAATCACGTCGCGCACGCCGGCACGCTTCGCGGCGAGGACCTTCTCCTTCACGCCGCCAATTGGCAGAACATTGCCGCTGAGCGTGATTTCGCCAGTCATGGCCAGGTATGGCCGCACCGGACGATCGGACAGCAAGGAGACCAGGGTGGTTGCCATGGTCACGCCCGCCGAGGGCCCGTCCTTCGGGATCGCTCCCGCCGGAACGTGCATGTGAAGGTCGTGATCGGAGAAGAAACTCTCCTGAATGCCCAGCCGTGTCGCGTTCGACCGCACCCAGGTCAGAGCCGCCTGCATCGACTCCTGCATTACCTGCCCGATCTGCCCGGTCATGGTGAAGCCGCCCTTGCCCTTCATGGTGTTGGCTTCCACGAAGAGCACGTCGCCGCCGGTCGGCGTCCAGGCCAGGCCCACCGTGACACCGGCCCGCTTCGTACGCTCGGCAATTTCGCCTTCCGTCCGAATCTTGATGCCGCCCAGGAACTCCTGCACGATCTGCGGCGTCACGACCAGCTTCTCGCTCTTGCCTTCGGCCAGTCGCCGCGCCTGCTTACGGCAGATAGTGCCAATCGTGCGCTCGAGGTTGCGAACGCCCGCTTCTCTCGTGTAGTGCCGGATCACGTGCCGGACCGACTCTTCCGGGAACTCAATCTGTTCCGCCGTCACGCCGTTCTCTTCTTCCTGTCGCGGAACCAGATATTGAAACGCGATATGGACTTTCTCTTCTTCCGTATAACCCTGCAGCTCGATGATCTCCATGCGATCGCGCAAAGGCTCCGCAATCGGATCGAGCATGTTCGCCGTGGTGATGAATAGCACCTTCGACAAATCAAATGGAACGTCGAGATAGTTATCCCGGAACGTGGAGTTCTGCTCCGGGTCGAGCGCCTCTAACAGCGCCGATCCCGGATCGCCTCGGAAGTCACGGCCGACTTTGTCGATCTCATCCAGCATGAAGACCGGATCCCTGGTCTCCGCCCGGCGAATTCCCTGGATGATTTGTCCGGGCAACGCACCGATGTAAGTCCGGCGATGCCCGCGGATCTCTGCTTCGTCATGCACCCCGCCCAGCGAGATGCGGACGAATTTTCGTCCCAGGGCGCGCGCAATCGACTTCCCCAGCGACGTCTTGCCCACGCCAGGGGGCCCCACGAAGCACAAAATCGGCCCCTTCATGTTCGGTTTCAGCCGGCGCACGGAAAGGTAATCCAGAATGCGGTCCTTCACCTTTTTCAGGTCATAGTGATCCGCATCCAGAATGTCTTTGGCTTTTGGGATGTCTACTTCGCCGCCCGAAGCTTTCTGCCAGGGCAGTACGGCCAGCCACTCGATGTAGTTGCGCGTGACGCCGTAGTCGGCCGCCATCGGCGACATGCGCGAAAGCCGCCCCAGTTCCTTCAGGGCTTCTTTCTTCACGTCGTCGGGCATGCCTGCTTGTTCGATTTTCGTCTTCAGATCATCGACGTCGCGCTGCCCTTCGTCCTGCTCACCCAGTTCTTTCTGGATGGCCTTCATTTGCTCGCGCAGGTAATACTCGCGTTGCGTCTGTTGAACCTTGTCCTGCACCTCGGACTGGATCTTGTTGCGGAGTTGCTGAACTTCCAGTTCCTTCGCCAGGTGCTGGTTAATCTTCTCCAGACGAACGTTGACGTCAGTGGTTTCGAGTGTTTCCTGCTTGTCCGACGTCGACAACGACGGCAGAGACGAGGCAATGAAATCCACCAACCGGCCCGGCTCTTCGATATTCATCGCGACTGTGGAGAGCTCATCTGACAGCGTGGGCGATCCCGCCACGATCTGCTGGAACAAAGTCAGAACGTTGCGCTGCAATGCTTCAATTTCCGCCGTCTTCGGAGGAACAACCTCGGCGACCGAGGAAAAACCCGCCCTCATGAATGGGGTCAGTTGCGAAAATTCGCCTAACTTCACCCTCTCCAGGCCCTCGGCAAAGACGAACAGGCTCTGGTTGGGCATTTTTACAACTTTGTGTACGACCGCAAGAGTGCCGACTGCATAGAGGTCCGTTGGCTGGGGAGAATCCACGCGCGCTTCGCGCTGCGCCACCACCACGATGGTCTTGTCCTCGCCCAGCGAATTGATCAATTGCACTGAACTCTCACGCCCGACAGTGAGAGGCAATACAGCGTGCGGGAAAAGTACGGTATCCCGAACCGGCAGCACCGGCAGGGAACGGTCTTCCTGCTCTTCTTTCTTTTCTTCTTTGATTGGGCGCTCGGGACGCGGCTGCTGTGCCATTTTTCTCCTTGAGTGTAGTTCGCTCAACTTTTGATGATTCTGAAGCTCAAAAAGATGCAGGCCGAAAAAATCGTTGTCTGTAGATTGTTGGATTGTAAACCGCTTCCTCGCTGCTGACACTGTGTCAATGGTACAGGTTACCCGCTTGGGCAGCCCCAGCAGAACCGGCTTCGGTCGTTAGCCAAAAATGCCGAATCTCCCGCCAGCATAATCACCCAGCGCAAATTTCCACGTGCCCACGCTCACGTCTGAGCGTGATAAGCGGCGGGCTCAATCCTAAGCGGCCGGGTAAACTCCCAATACTTTGACCAGATCGGCAACTTCCCCCAGATGACGCAATGCATTGCGCGCCGCCTCATCGTCTCCTCGCAGGATATCGACGTAGAACACGTACTCCCACGGGCGGCCCCGGACAGGGCGGGACTCGATCTTGCTCAGGCTGATGTCGCGCAATGCAAACACGCTCAGCGCTTTAAACAACGCGCCCGGAATATTCTTCACGCTGAAGGCCAACGAAGTCTTGTTGGCGCCAGGTCGCGCCTTGCGCTGCTTGCGAATGTAGAAAAAGCGCGTGAAGTTCTGCTTGTTGTCCTCGATTCCGGACTTAAGAATGGAGCCGCGATAGACGTGGGCAGCTTCCTTCCCTGCAATTCCGGCGGCGTGACGAAGCTTCCCGTCCACTACGTGCTTCACGCTGCCCGCCGTGTCATAAAAAGCCACTGGCTCCAGGTGCCGGTGTTTACGAAACAAATCGCGGCATTGGTCGAGCGCCACTGGATGCGAGAACACCTGCCGCACATCGCGCAGTTTGACTCCGGGCGCCGCAATCAGGTTGTGAACAATCCGCAGGGGAAACTCGCTTTGAATGAACACGTCCCGGCTGAGAAGCAAGTCGAAGTGCTCGGCTACCGATCCGGCCAGCGAGTTTTCAATCGGGATCATCGCCCCGGCAACGGATCCACGCTCTACCCGGTCAAAAACTTCCGCTGATCGCGCGCACGGCACAATCGTGCAACGCGGGACCATGCGGAGCGCCGCTTCATGGCTAAACGCCCCAAGTTCGCCCTGGATCGCAATCTTCATGCCGCCGTTAAGAGGCTGCCTCCGCGATTTCTATTCGGACATCCAGCGCCACTTCTAACAGATTTTTCACCACAGAGGCAGAGGGGACTACGCGATTGGAATCAAAGTCTTTCTCTGTGATTCTTTGCCTCTGTCGTGAGGTCTCGCTTTGAATCGAATGTAGCGAATGTTTCGTTCCACCGAATTAACCGCATGACCTTATCCGCTCACTCGTTCGAGAGCAAATCTTTTTTCAGCACGAACGCGTCGACTCCGGTTGCGTAATATCGCGGGAGGGTTTTGACCAGGAAATATTGTTGCCGTTTATAAAATGCGAGCGCCGAGGCATTATCCACCGCAGTTTCCAGAATGACCGCAGGACATCGGGCGGCGCGCATCCGCTGCTCGGCGGCCGCAATCAGTTGGGAACCCAAGCCATTGCGTCGGAATTCGTTCAGAATGTCGATCGTGATGATGTGTCCCGCCTGTTTCCCGGTTTCGGCCACAATAAAGCCCACTGTCCTCGCGCCATCCTTGCCATTGCGCACGGATGATTCCGCCACCAGCGTAAATGCCCGCGGTCGTCGCATATAAAACAAAAGCTCCGGCTGCGAGTACGAGATCCCGGGCGGAAAACACTTTTGATCGATTTCCCACAGGCGCGGGAAGTCCTCCCTTTGAAACTCGCGAATCTTGAAGATCTGGCTCATCTGGTTGATTAAAGAACCTTCAGTGTATCCCCGGTATGGCTTTATCGATCGTCAAGACACCGGCCTAGCCGCGGCCTCCCCGCCCCGGCTACAGCCTCGCCAAAAATATTGCCTGACCGGCTCTTGCCCTTGCTCATCAATCGGACGTACCATCGGAGTAACGAGGTCCTTCGTGGGGCGCCTGTTGCTGATCGACGTGTTGGGTGCCATCGTCTCGTTGGCTATCTGGTACTACGCCTTCGCGCGCTATAACCGGCGCCGAGGTGCGGCCGCGTTGCGCTGGGTTCAGATCGCCTGCCGTGGGCGCGGCAAAGTGGTGGAAAGCCGCTGGAATGGAAGTTCCCGCCTGCAGGCTCGCTTTCAATTCCCTTCCCGATGGTTTGAGAATGCCCGGCTGACGTTGGATTTGCGTCCGCGGCCTTTACCGGTGCAATGGCTGCTGAGTCACTGGCGCAAGCAAAAAGAGACACTGACCTTTGAAGCCGATCTGGATTGCCCGCCCAGTTTTCGACTGGAAGTCCTGAACCACCGCTGGTGCGGCCACAGCAACGGAAAGCGAACCGATGACGACCGCTCCTGGGAGATCTCTCGTCCTGGCCCGGTCGTCCTGACCACGCGCGCGCAGTGGACCCAGGAACTCACGCCGGTGGTGAATGCCTTGATGGCCTCGCGCGACCACAATTTTCTGAAAGTCCGCTTTCGGCAGGATTCGCCGAATTTCTCGGCGACGGTCGATCTTGACGCCCTCGCCGACCCCGAGGCCGCTTCGGGATTCTTTACCGTCTTGCGGGAACTGGCCGCCGGAGCCTCCGCCAAGCAGTTATAAGATCTCCTCCCTTATTTTCATTTAGATAGCTTTTAGATAATGCAAAAGCACTAGCGGCTAAAGAATCTGGCTGCCCAAAAGGACCCAACAAGAGACTCTAGAATGCCCATAGAAAGCGATTAGAGGCCCTAGGGTCGTTAGTTGAGCCTTCCCCGAGCCAAGAGGCTGCCCGGAGCGCAGCGGTGCGCCTGAGAGGCTCTAATGGCCGAGTTTACCTATAAGCTAATATGAGACCTTCCGCTCACGCTTCCCCAAACGCCCCCCAGACGCCGCTCTTACGAGCTCGGATCTTCTCGAACTGATGCGGAGAGGAAGAGCGCCGACCAAAACACAGCTGGAAACAATCGTCACAAAAAAATCAGCGACTGGGGGTCGTCTCCCAATCGCTGAGCCCTTCGGAGGAAATTCATTTACATGACGTCGCCGCGTTTGCGGAGAAACGCGGGCACGTCGAGATCGTTTTGCTCGAAATTCGAGACCATGGCCGTCCGCAATGCGTCCAGCGAAGCTACTTCCGGCGACACCTGCTGCAAGCCTGCGGCAGGTTCAACCGGCATGGACTCTTCCCTCATGATGCGCTCCGGAGCCGGTTCCGGCTCGAAGGGCGCGGGTTCCGGTTCAGAAAAATCCATGTTGTGTGAACTCGCGAAGGAGGAAGAATGGACTTCCGCCTGGCGCGCGCGCATGGCGGGCACGTCGCGGAAGCCGGTTGCAATGACCGTGATCTTCACGCTGTCCTTCATCTTCTCGTCGAGCACCGCGCCGAAGATGATGTTCGCGTCCTCGTGCGCGGCGCTTTGGATGATGGTGCAAGCCTGCTGTACTTCGGCCAGTTTGAGCGAATTCGAGCCCGTGATGTTGATGAGAATTCCGCGAGCGCCATCGATCGCCCCGGCCTCCAGCAGAGGTGACGCAATCGCTTTCTGCGCTGCGTCGGTGGCTCGATGATCGCCGCTGGCGGTGGCCGCGCCCATGACGGCATAGCCCATTGCCGCCATGATGGCCTTCACGTCGGCGAAATCGCGGTTGATGATTCCCGGAATCGTGATGATGTCGGAGATGCCCTGCACGCCTTGCCGCAGAATGTCGTCGGCTACGCGGAACGATTCGAAGAATCCCGCGTTTTCGGCGACGGCAAGCAGTTTTTCATTTGGAATTACGATGGTGGTGTCTACCGACTCCATCAACTCGTTGATGCCGCGCTCCGCCTGCGCCATGCGCCGCTTGCCTTCGAATGCAAAGGGCTTGGTGACGACGGCGACGGTGAGCGCGCCCATCTCGCTGGCGAGCGACGCGATGATCGGCGCGGCGCCCGTGCCGGTTCCGCCCCCCAGGCCAGTTGTTACGAAGACCATGTCGGCGCCTTCGAGGGCCTCGATGATCTTGTCGGAGTCTTCCAGAGCGGCCTTGCGGCCGACTTCGGGGTTCGCTCCGGCGCCCAGGCCGTTGGTGAGCTTGACGCCGAGTTGAATCTTTACGGGCGCGCGTGACATGCGCAGGGCTTGCAGGTCAGTGTTGGCGACCACAAACTCGATGCCTTCCATCCCGGCATCGATCATGCGGTTAACGGCGTTGCCACCTCCCCCGCCCACGCCGATGACCTTGATCTTGGCGTCGTTGCGGGTGTCTTCGTTGAAGCTGATGCGAATGTCATTATCGTCTTTTCTCATATCCACCACCGTCGAAGATTTTTTTTGCTTCCTGTGCATTGAAGTGGCGCTTCGACCGGGTCGGCCTCCCGGTCCGTTGAACTGCTAGGCTCCCTTTTTCGCAAACATGGCTTTGATTTTTGAACTCCAGCGATCGTCCTGGATACCGCGGGCAACCCGTGCCCTGTGTCCGTAATAGACCAACCCCAATAGCGTTGCGAATTCCGGTTCGGCCAGTTCGACCGGCATCTTAGCCAGCGGAACCGGCCACGACAGTCGAACCGGCTTGCGCAGCACCGACTCGGCAATGTCGATCAGGCCGGGAAGTCTTGATCCGCCCCCGCTGAGCACCACTCCTGCGATGCAGGCTTCAAACATCCCACTCTGCCGCATGGCCTCGCGCACCATTTCGCACAATTCGCGCGCGCGCGGCTCGAGAATTTCGCCCAGCAAGCGCTGCGGGAGCAGTCTGGATGGGCGATCGCCGACCGACGGCACTTCCACTTCATTTCCTTCAGGAATCAGCGTCACGATGGTATTGCCGTAAAGCTTCTTCAGTTTTTCGGCTTCGTTCACCGGAGTGCAGAGTCCGACGGAGAGATCGCTGGTGAAGTGGTCGCCGCCGAGCGGAATCACCCCGCTGTAGGCGACCGCGCCCTGGTAAAAGATGGCAAGTTCGGTCGAGCCCGCCCCGACGTCGGCCAGGCAGACGCCCAGGTCGCGCTCGTCGGACCGCAACACCGCGTCCGCGCAAGCCAGCGGCTCAAAGACCGTGTTGTCGACATGCACTCCGGCGCGATTGACGGCGGTGACAACGTTCTGGGTCGCGCTCGACGCGGAGGTAACCATGTGCACGCGAACCTCCAGGCGCGCCGCCATCATGCCCAGAGGATCGTGCACGCCGGCCTGCTCGTCGAGAATGAATTCCTGCGGCAACAGGTGCAGGATTTCGCGATCCGCGGGCAACTGAAGCGCACGCGCCTTATCGACCGCGAGGCGAATCTCTTCCCGCGCGATTTCACGAGGACGCGTGCCGAATGTTACTCCGCCGTGCGTGTTCAGCCCGCGCACGTGCGAACCTGCCACGCCCACTAATGCGTGCTCGACGGGCGCACCCGCCGTATCTTCCGCTGCTTCCACTGCTTTTTGAATGGACGCTACCGCTTTCTCCAGATCGACAATGACGCCCTTCCGGGATCCTCGCGACTCCGCGACGCCGTGCCCGCGATAACGCAAGCCGTTTTCGGTGATCTCCGCCACCAGGGCGCACGTTTTGGCGCTCCCTACATCGATTACGTTCAGAAAATTCCCCTGCTGGTTCGCCATGCCTATGGGTGGTCCTGTTGATCGTGATTTTTCGTTACGGCTGCGCTCGGCTTTTTCTTGCCCGCGGCTGACGCGGGCCGCGCGGCGCCGCTCGCCGCCGGCTTGGTGGTCGTGCTTTTGACAACCGGTTTCTTGTTTGGGTCCGAGGTCGCCGGCTTGGCGGCCGCCTTTGGCGCGGCTTTCTTCACTCGAGCTTTCGGTTTTGTTTTCCGGTGCAGTGCTTTCTTCGCAGCCGGCTTGGCCGGAGGCGGAGCAAACGACGCTTTCTCCCACTGCGGCCTGTCGAGCTTGACCGGCACAGTGTCCGGCACGGACGGCTTTTTAGAAATCACGTGAATCAGCGCCACCGTCTTCACGCCGGCTGCCATGGCAGCCTTGGCCGCGGCCGGAGTGATCGGGGGAGCCTTCGCCGTTGCCTGGTTATCAGGATTCACGATGATCTGCCGGTCGTAACGCAGGTCGACAGACTCGAGCTTCTCGAACTGCTGCCGCCAACCGCGCACGTGCGACACATAAATCTTGTAGCGGCTGAGGAAGTCGCCCGAGCCCAAGTGAATCAGCACCGCGCCCGCAGGGTCGTTGGCGAGCACTTTCACATCGTCCTGATCGGAGATATCGACTTCGCTCAGCTCCTGGGAGTAATGGCCGCCGTCGGCATCGAGCTCGCGCAACAGCTGGTTATAGATTTTCATGCGCGCTGAGCGGGTCGAGAGCGGCTCGCCGGCATTCATTCCGACGATTACGGGGAACGAAAACTTCTGCTTGCCCGCGTTCGGCAATTCCATCAAAGTGCCGCCCGCGTCGATCAATGAGATCCGCGGTCCGACGCGCGCAAACGCAATAGGAGTGCGCTCGCGGATATCAATCTGCAGACGGTTGGGCACGAAGCGCATGACGCTGGCAGACGCGACCCACGGAATTTTCTCGAGTTGCGCTTTGCGCTCGCTGAGCGGGATGAAGAAGATGTTGCGTCCGATGTCGCCGCCCATGACTTCCATGATCTGGGCGCGGGGCACATTGTGGGTACCGTTGACTTCAATGTCGTCGCTCGATTCGATCCGGAAACGCCAGTTCCGCTCGCCGTACTGATAAAGTTCAGCGCCAAACACGCCCGCCACGCAGGCAAACACCAGGGCGGCTGCTGACCAGCCCAGCAGGTGCAAAGTCTTTTTCGGAAGAGGGCCGCGCCGGACCGGAACACGCTTTTGCCCGCGCAGAAAAGGAGATTCTTCCTCCACGTCGAGGTCGACCAGGCGCGCGTCGTCCAACCCGCGCTCCGGTTCGCCCGGCAGAGGGTACAACTCTTCCTGCAAGATGGTGGGGCTCGCTTTCCGCGCCATCAAATCAGGTAGTTGTCGAAGAAAATCGCTGAGCGGAATTAACTATAACTGCTTTTTGCGGATTGAGATAGACAAAATCTTGGTTCGATGGAGGGATTTTCCAAACGCCGCCGGCGGGAGCCAGAAAAAATTGCTTAGGACAACTTGTGTTTGATAAAAACGCGCCGTCCCGTTTAGATGGGGCCGTTTCCGTGCGACTCAGGCATAGAGTCAAAATCCGGAAAGTCCGGAACCTGGATGTCCGGGATGTTGGACAAATCAATCTTGGGAAGGTCGGGCATGTTGACCACGACTTTGGAGAATCCGGCGCAATTGCTGAACTGATTGGCGCGGTCGACCGAGATCATGCGGACCTTATCCATTTTCATCTGCGCGATAGCGAGCTTTTGTTGGACTCTGGCCTGTGCCAGTTGCTCACGCACATGAGCCATCGCGATCTGACGCTGCGCACGAGCAAACCGCTCGCAGACGATCTTGTTCTGGACTCTCTCGAGCGCGGTCTCGGTGCGGCCGAACGAATCACCGAAGGTGTCAGTGTTGCGGCCCAGCATGACTTCCGCCATGGCCAGGAAATGCTGTCCCCGTAAAGTGACCCGCTCCACGGCAATTGTCGCGCGATCGGCGAGCACGTGCGCCCAGCCCAACTGGCCGTCCTGATACGCTCCATTCAATCCCAGGGCAAGAACGCCCGCCGCCAGCCAGTGCCACGCTTTATCCGATCGCATAACCCACTCCTGAACCTGTACTGATTGTTTAGACGAAGAGGCCGAGACTTTGTTAGGGATAGATACGTGGAAGTTTCAGGAAAAGTTGCGGAGAAAAAACTCTGGAAAGTCTCCCTTTGAGACTCGATCCGCTGCCATGATAAGTGCTGCAGATGGAATAGCTTAGTTGGAGGGTCCCACAGGTTGGCGCGACTGTAGTTTTTCCACGATCATCGCTCCCAGCTGCGAGACGCTGCCCGCGCCCAGGGTCAGGATCATGTCGCCGTCCGCGGCTTCGGAAGACACGGATTCGGCGACCTCCGCGAAAGAGGGGCCGTACCGAACTTTCTGGCCAGAGGCTTCCTGGATCCGTGTGGCCAGGATTTCTCCCGAGATGCCCTCGATGGGCTTTTCGCTGGCCGCATAGATGTCGAGAATGCGGAGTGTGTCGGCGTCCTGGAAGGCGGTGGCGAAATTTTCCAGTAACTCCCGGGTACGCGTGTAGCGGTGCGGTTGGAAGACTACGTGCACCTTACGGAAACCGCACTGCCTCGCCGCGGCAAGGGTGGCCTTGATTTCGGTCGGGTGGTGTCCGTAGTCGTCGATCACGGTGACGCCTCCGGCTTTTCCCTTGAGTTGAAATCGGCGGTCGACGCCGCGAAAGTTCTCGAGAGCCGCGCGTATGATTTCGACTGGAATCTCGAGACCGATTCCGGCTGCGATGGCAGCGGTCGCGTTCAGGATGTTGTGAGAGCCGGGCACGCGGAGCACGAACTCAGCGAGCTGCTTCGCCCGGTAACTGACCCGGAAATAGGTCAGGGGGCGATGCTCACCGGGCTGCTGCTCGATCTTGCCCGGACGGATGAGGAAGTCGGATCCTCGTCGCGTTCCGTAGGTGACCACTCGTCTTTGAACCTGCGGCAGCAGCTTGCGAAGGATGGGATCATCGTTGCAGGCCACGATCATTCCGTAGAAGGGCACGCGATCCATGAATTCCAGGAACGTCTGGCGGACATCGCGCATGTTGCGGTAGCAGTCCATGTGCTCGCGGTCGATGTTGGTGACGATCGACAGGATCGGGGATAGCTTCAGGAACGAACGATCGCTCTCGTCGGCCTCGGCGACCAGGTATTGCGATTTGCCGAGGCGGGCGTTCGAACCCATGGCATCGACGCGGCCGCCGACCACCACGGTGGGGTCGAGGCCGCCCGCGGCGAGTACTGCGGCGACCATCGAGGTGGTAGTCGTCTTGCCATGCATGCCGGCGATGGCGATGCCGTACTTCAAACGCATGAGTTCAGCGAGCATTTCCGCGCGCTGAATGACCGGGATATGAAGTTTGCGGGCTTCAGCAACCTCGGGGTTCTCAGGCGAGATGGCGGAACTGGTGACGATCACATCCGCTCCTGAGACATTTTCGGCGGAGTGGCCTTCGAAGGTGATGGCACCCAGGACGGCCAGTCTTTGTGTAACCGCGGAGCTCTTCAAATCGGAGCCGGAGATCTTGTAGCCGAGATTCAGCAGCACCTCAGCAATACCACTCATGCCGATGCCGCCGATGCCTACGAAATGGATGCGCTGGATTTTGGCGAACATGAATTTGGCTGCTGGCTACTGGCTGGTAGCTGTTGGCAATCCTAATTTTTTGGAGCTTTGGTCAGCATAAAGCATTTTTGGTTGGCGCGGGAAATGGGAGTCGCGGAGAGAAGATCAATTGGGTCTGTGCCGATCGAAGTGCCCAGGGTCCTTTGAGTGCGTTCGGCTTTCGCCTCATTGCGCTCGGGATGACAAACTCAAAAGAGAGCCCTGGTGAATCCAGTTCCATGCGATCAGATCCTGATCCGGGAATCGATCAGTTCCTCCACGATAGCGGCGATTTCTTCGACCGCCTTCGGATGGGCCAAAGCTCTCGCTGCGGTTGACATCCGTTGCAGGCGGGAGTTGTCGTCGATGAGGGCGGTGATGGTGTCGACGAGGTAGGCGGACTCTAACTTCGATTCTTCGACAACGACGGCTGCTCCGGCGCGCTCGAGGGCGCGGGCGTTGACGTTTTGGTGGTCGTCGGCGGCGCGCGGGAACGGGACGAATATGGCAGGTTTGCCCGCGGCCGTGATTTCGCCGACGGTGCTGGCTCCCGAACGGCAGACCAGAAGATCGGCGCGGGCGAACATGGCGGACATGTCGTCGATGAATTTATGGACTTCGCCGGAGATGTTTGACTGTGCGTAGGCCGTGAAGACGCGCTCAAAATCGCGCTCGCCGGTTTGATGCACGATGTGAATCGCGGGCGCGCGCTGCCTGAGTCCGGGCAACGATTCGATCATCGCGTCATTGATGGCCCGGGCGCCCTGGCTGCCCCCGAAAACCAGCAGCGTGGGCTGGCTTCCTGGAGATTTTGGAGGAATTTGAAAGAACGCAGGCCGCACCGGGACACCGGTGACATGGCAGTTCGGAAAATATTTGCAGGTCTCTTCGAAGTGGACGGCTCCGGCCGAAACCCAGCGGGCGACTAAGCGATTCGCAAAGCCCGGCACAACGTTCGGCTCGAAGGCGATGGTCGGAGTGCCCCGCATGATGGCTGCGGCCATGGCTGGGCCGGAGGCGTATCCGCCAACTCCGATGACGACGTCCGGCTGGAACTCGCTGAGCATGCGGCGCGAATTCCAAACGGCGCGCGGGAGATCGAGCGAAGTTTTGAGTCGAGTGGCGAGGCTCACGTTCTTGAGCGCGCCCACCTGCACCAGGCGGAGTTCGAAGCCTGCGGCCGGAACGAGGCGGTTTTCCATACCGCGCGGCGTCCCGATAAAGAGCAGTTCGGCGGCGTACGCCTTCTTCAGTTGTTGGGCGATGGCGAGCGCGGGAATGACGTGTCCACCGGTGCCGCCGCCCGCCAAGACTACGCGCATGAGGGTATTTTAGCTTCGAGCCCCGAGCTGCGAGCTTCGAGCTTACGGCTCCAACGCCGCAGCGGCGCAGTTAGACTCGGAATCGCAAGCTGCTGGACCGTTGCTGCACATCGATCAGGGTGCTCGTAGCTCGAAGCTCGCGGCTCGTAGCTCATTCCGCTTGCTTCGAAATGTTCAGCAACACGCCTACGCAGCCCAGCATCACGAACAGTGACGATCCCCCATACGACACGAAAGGCAGCGGGATTCCTTTGGTCGGCATCAAGCCCAGGACCACGCTGATGTTGATGAAGGCCTGCAGGATGATCATGCTGGTGATGCCGACGGCGAGAAATCTTCCGAACAGGTCGTTGGTGCGCAGGGCGGTTCGGGTCCCGCGCCATAGGAAAATCGCGAACAAGACCGTGACGAACAACGCGCCCACCAGTCCGAGTTCCTCGGCGGTCACGGCAAAAATGAAGTCGGTGTGCGGCTCCGGCAAATAGAACAACTTCTGCTTGCCTTCCATCAGGCCGAGGCCCGTCAGGCCACCGGTGCTCACGGCAATCAACGATTGAATGATGTGAAAGCCGGTGCCCCTGGGATCGGCATACGGATTCCAGAAGGCCATGATCCGGTCGCGCCGCCAGCTCACGTGAAAGAGCAGGAAGTAGAGAGGAAGCAGGGACGCGGCAAATCCGTAGGCAAAATAGCGCACCTGCATTCCGGCCACGAACAGGATGGCCGCCGTGATGCCGGCGCACGCGATGGCAGTGCCGAGGTCGGGCTGCGCGACGATCAGCAATAGAAAGACCAGGGTCGGCACGATCGCCGGGAGCAGAGTGTTCTTCCAGTCTTCAATGGCCTTGGTGCGGCTCTCCAGGAAAAACGCCAGGAACAGGATCAATGTGGGCTTGGCAAGTTCCGACGGTTCGAGCGAGAAACCGCTCCAGCGAATCCAGCGATGCGTGTTATGCGTCCGGTCAAGCAGAAACACGCTGAGCAGCAAGAGCGTGGTCACGGCCAGCAATGAGAAAACCACACCCGGGTGCTTGTAGCGGCGGTAATCGATCTTCATCGCGACCAGCATTGCCAGAATGCCGGCTACGGCCCAGGAGAACTGTTTGAGAACGAAGGTGTAGGGCGATCCGAAGCGCTCCTTCGCCATGACGGCTGAGGCGCTGAACACCATCACCAGGCCGACGAAAACCAGCAGCATCGTGACGGTGAACAGCCAACGATCGACGCTGACGCGCTTGGCCATGAATTTTTATTTCAACACGGAGTCAGGGAGAGGCGGAGTGTTTTTGGATGGGAAGTTAAGACCTAGTGCTGACTAGTTTGGTTCATGCGCGAAAAGCTTGTGGAGCCGTTCGACCGACAAACCTCCAGACACGCGAGCCGTCGAGATTTGAGCTTATATCTTCATTGGTTGCGTTTGAATGGCTTGAACGATCTCCTTGAAGACTCGTCCTCTATGGTTGTAGCTCTGAAACTGGTCGAAGCTGGCGCAGGCAGGGGCCAACAGGACGATGTCGCCGGGTTGAGCTACTGCGGCGGCCCGGCGGATGGCATTCTCCAGGGTTTCCGCGTGCACGATCTCGGCGGCGCCTTTGATGTGTGATTCAATCTTTTCCGCCGCCGCGCCGATCGTATAGACGCGTTTCACGCGCTCGCGCAGCAGATCGTTGAGCACGGTGTAGTCACTGCCCTTGTCTTTCCCGCCGAGAATCAGGTGAATGTTTTTCGGGAAGGATTCCAGCGCTTTGATGGTGGCGTCGACGTTGGTGGCCTTCGAGTCGTTGAAGTACTCGACGCCTTTGATGGTTGCCACGTACTCCAGCCGGTGTTCGACGGCCTTGAAATTCTTGATGGCCTCGCGGATTTTCGCCGGCTCGCAGCCCATGAGGCCTCCGGCGCAGACTCCGGCCAGCACGTTCTCCACGTTGTGGGCGCCCTTCAGGGGGATTTCGCTGACCAGCATGACCTCGCGCTGGCCGGTAGCATCGCGGAAAAGAATCTTCCCGTCGCGCACGAACGCGCCGTTTTGCACTTCCTGCTTGCGGCTGAACCAGAACACCTGCGCCCGGGTACGATCGCGCAAGGTGCGGCAAGTGGGGTCATCTTCGTTCAGCACGGCAAAATCGTCGGGCTGCTGGTTTTCGAAGATACGCGCTTTCGCGTCTATGTAAGTTTGGAAAGTGCGGTGACGATCAAGGTGGTCGGGGGTAATGTTGAGGACGACTGCCACCTTCGGACGGAAGGTCTGAATCGTCTCCAGCTGAAAACTCGAAATCTCAAGGACGAAGACGGTTTCTTTGGTCGCAGCTGCGATCAAAGAGATGGCGGGCGTACCGATATTGCCCCCGACCGCGACTGAAAGGCCTCCGGCGGCGAGAATCTCACCCGCCAGGGTGGTAGTGGTGGTTTTGCCGTTAGAGCCGGTGATGGCGACGATCGGGCCCGTCAGGTTTTGCGCGGCCAATTCAATTTCGCCGATGACAGGTTCCCCCGAGGCGCGGGCTTGCACCAGTGGAGGCGCGTCCACGGGAACTCCCGGGCTGACGACAATCAGGTCCTGGCCTCGAAAGGTACGTTCGCCATGGCCGCCGGTTTCAACGGTGATGCCATGATCGAGCAGGATGGGAATCTCTTCCCCCAGTTGGTCGGGGGATTTGGTGTCGGAGACAGTGACTCGGGCGCCTCTCGCTTTCAGAAACAATGCTGAGGCAACGCCCGATTTGCCGAGGCCGACGACGAGGACGCGCTTGTCTTTGAGATCCACGAGAAACTAATTTCTATCACAGAGCATGCTGTGGGTTTAAGAACGTCTGCACCACAGAGTCACAGAGACACAGAGAAAGAAAGGGCTGATTGTGACAAAGAGGGGGGATGTTCTCACGAGCCTAGAGCAAGCATGATCAGGGCCGGGTGAATTTTGCTCTCATAAGACCAATCTTAGATTCTTTTCTGTGGATCTGTGCCTCGGTCGTAAAGACGTTCCTACCTGAGTTTCAAGGTCGTCAGGGCGAACAGGGCGAACACCAGCGACGCAATCCAGAAACGCACAATCACTTTGGATTCGGACCAGCCCATCAGTTCGAAGTGGTGATGTATGGGCGCCATCTTGAATATTCTCTTCTTGCGCAATTTGTAGGAGGCGACCTGCAGGATCACAGAGAGAGCCTCAATCACGAATACGCCGCCGATGAAGGGCAAAAGCAGTTCCTGCTTGATCATCACGGCGACCGTTCCAATAGCCCCACCCAAGGCTAGCGAACCCACATCACCCATGAAAACTTCAGCCGGATGGGCGTTGTACCAGAGAAAGCCGATGGCCGATCCGACCATCGCGCCACAGAATATGGTCAACTCTCCCACTTGCGGCATACGCTGCAGTTCGAGATAGGAAGCGAACGTCGCGTGACCGCTGACGTAGGTCAGTACCGTCAAGGCTCCGGCGGCAATCACGGTGCAACCGATGGCCAGCCCGTCGAGGCCGTCGGTAAGATTTACGGCGTTGCTTGAGCCCACGATCACCATGCACACGAAAATCACGAACGGGATGAAGGCCAGCGGCCACAGGTGCGGGTTGTGCACCCAGCGCTCGATAACCAGGTCCGGTCGAAACTGCTTGATGAACGGGACGATCAGCTTGGTGGAGTACATGCCGCGGGACTGCATGGCGATCAGCGTGCCCGCTATCAAGAGGCTGGTCAAAATTTGCAGTCCAAGTTTGGCGCGTGCCGTGAGACCTAGATTGCGACGCTGGACCACCTTTATATAGTCGTCGGCAAAGCCGATGGCAGCGAAGGCACAGGTTGAAGCGATCGCGAGCCAGACAAACACATTGCTGAGATCTGCCCACAGCAGCGTGGGCACGACGATTGCGATCGCGATCAGCAGGCCTCCCATGGTGGGAGTGCCCGCTTTTTTCTGATGAGCCTTGGGGCCTTCTTCCCGGATGTACTGGCCAATTTGAAATTCGCGCAGGCGGTTGATGACCATCGGGCCAACGATCAGCCCGGTGAACAAGGCGGTCAAACTGGCAAAGGCGGTGCGAAACGTCAGATAACGGAAGATCCGGAATGGCGGGAAGTAATGATAAAGCTTGACGAATAGCAGCCAGTAAAGCAATCGTCCTCCAGAACCGGTCGTCGGTGGTTGGTCGTCGGTCGTTGGCGGACCAATGATCCGCTAGCCGCTAATTTCTCTCCACTTCTCGAGCGCCTTTTCCAGCTTCACACCGCGCGATGCTTTCAGCAGGACCACGTCGCCGTCGCGGGTCTCGCGGGCCAGCCATTGTCCGGCTTCTTCGGAACTGGCAACAAACTCTGCGCGCGTCCCGGCTGCTTGGGCCGCATCCACCATATTCTGGGCCAGGCCTCGAACTCCGAGCAGAACATCGATGCTGCCCTTCGCCATCTGCCGCCCCGCCTCGCTGTGCATTTCCGGACCTGCAGGTCCAAGTTCCAGCATCTCACCCGCGACCACGATGCGCCGTTTCGCCGGCATCGAGGCCAGCGCATCGACCATGGCTTGCAGAGCTTTTGGATTGGAATTGTAACAATCGTTGATGACGCGGATGTTACCCACTTGGACGACCTGTCCGCGTTTGTCGGCAGCCTTCAGCGTTGCCAGGGCCGCGACAGCATCCGGCAGATGGATTCCCCTATCAAGAGCGACGGCCAAGGCGGCGAGGGCGTTCGAAACGTTGTGGGTACCAACCAGCGGCAAGACGACCTGTTCGCGTACGCCCTTCACTTCAACATCGAAAATAGTGCCTTCGGCGCCGCGAGACTGAATGTTCTCCGCCCGCAGTGTGGCCGAAGCCTGCGTGCCATAGAGGACAACTTTCCCTTTAAAGTCGCGTCCGAATTGAGAGACGTACTCATCGTCCGCATTCAGGACGGCTGTTCCTCCGGGCGGCAAGGATTCGATCAATTCGTACTTGGCCCGCGCAATGGCGCCGAGGGACTCGAAGTACTCCAGGTGTACAGGCGCAACAATCGTGACCACTCCAATTTCCGGTTGCGCGATTTTCGCCAACGCTGCAATCTCGCCCCCGTGCGACATGCCCATTTCGATCACGGCCACCTCATGGTCGGGCTCCAGTTTGAGAAGCATGAGGGGCAGTCCGAAATGATTGTTGAAGTTGCCTTCCGACTTGAGTACGCGGAAGCGGCTGCCTAGCACGTGGGCGATGGCTTCCTTGGTAGTGGTCTTGCCGGCCGATCCGGTGACCCCCACCACGGGCTTTCCCCAAAGGCGTCGAACGGCGGTAGCCAGCGTCTGCAGAGCAACCAGTGTGTCGTCGACGGCAAGCAGGAAAGTTTTGACCGAGTAGCGAGCCAGTTGATCCTTGCGCACTACGGCTGAGACCGCGCCTCGATCGAGGGCCTGTTGCACGAAGTCGTGGCCGTCGAGACGCTCGCCCTTGACTGCGAAGAAGAGTTCACCGGGCTGAATGGTTCGAGAGTCGATGGAGTATCCGGTCGCAATCTCCTTCAGTTCGCATTCGCCGGTTGCATTGAGAAACTCTTCGATTCGTGCCAGGGGGAGCTTCATGCTTTTTGACCCGCTCCCGCGGTTGCCTTCCGGCACTCATAGCCGCATTTTCCCAAGACCTCACGGGCTACTTCCACGTCGTCAAAGGGGAGCGAGCCAGCGCGGGAAATCTGCACTTTTTCGTGGCCTTTGCCGGCAATCAGCACGATGTCTCCGGGCCGCGCTTCTCCGATGGCGAGGCCGATTGCGACCCGTCGATCCGGTTCCATGACATACTTTGCGCCGGAGCGCTGCAGGCCGACGACGGCATCATTCATGATGGCGAGTGGGTCTTCGCTGCGCGGATTGTCGGAGGTCAGTACAGCGAAATCGCTGCCTTTGCCCGCGGCCTCGCCCATCAGCGGACGCTTGGCACGATCGCGATCGCCCCCGCATCCGAAAACTGTGATGACCCGGCCCTTTTGTCCGGCTTGGGCCACGAATTCGCGGGCTAAGGCAGTCAGGTTTCGCAAGGCGTCGTCGGTGTGTGCGTAGTCGACCACCACCGTGAATGGCTGGCCGCAGTCTACTCGCTCGAAACGGCCGGGGACGCGCGCAAGTTCTGCCACACCCCCGGCGATTTCCCTGGGAGAGCAGTTTCGCGCCGAGGCAGCGGCAGACGCGGCGAGGATGTTGTAGACGTTCACCTTCCCGATCAGCGGAGAGAAAATGGCGAGCGTGCCGCTGGGGGTCGCCATGTCGAAACGCGTGCCGTGTGAAGTGATTTCCACGTTTTGGGCGTGAAAATCGCCGGTGGGCCAACCATAGGTGAGGACTGTCGACCCGGCTTTCTTGCAGATCGCAGCGAGTTTCACGCCGTAATCGTCGTCGGCGTTAAGGACGGAGACGCGGGGAGCCTCGGTGCCGCAGCCTTCAAAGAGAATTCGCTTGGCATCAAAATACTCTTCCATCGTGCGATGGTAGTCGAGGTGGTCGCGCGTGAGATTCGTGAAAACAGCGACATCAAAAGGAATGGCGAACACACGCTGCTGTGCGAGCGCGTGCGAGGAAACTTCCATCACCGCCTCGGTCGCGCCCTGGCCAATTCCTTCCGCGAGCATCTGGTTGAGTTCGAGCGATTCGGGGGTTGTGTGCGGTGCTGGCAAGACTTTGCCCGCGACGTGATACTCGATGGTGCCCACCAGAAGATTCTTGCGCCCGGCGGCGTTAAGAATCGATTCCAGCAGGAATGTTGTTGTGCTCTTGCCATTGGTTCCGGTCACCCCGGTGATCGCCAGACGCTCGGCGGGCTGCTTATAGAAGTTTGCGCTCAGCCGTGCTAAGGCGCGACGTCCGTGGGGTACCAGGGCCCAGGCGAGGCCGGGGCGAGCTTTTTCCTCGGCCGAATCCGTCACAATCGCAACCGCGCCCGCAGCGATGGCGCGGTCAATGAATTGATTGCCGTTGCTGGTCTCACCCTGCATGGCAACGAAGAGGTAGCCCGGCTTCACCCGACGCGAGTCGTAGGCGAGACCTACGACGCTGGCGTCGCCGCTCTGGGATAGTACTTCTGCCCCCTGCAGGATCTGCTCAAAGGTCATTGCAGTGATTCTAGTGCATGTTAAAGGTGGGACCCGCTACTTGAAAACAGGAGAAAAGGGCAAAGCCACTTCTGGGCCGATCCAGACGCTTGAACTCAGCGTCCGAACTTGACGATCACGCGTGAACCCGCCGTGACATGCGTTCCGGCCATTGGAAATTGCTCGCGCGCAAGGCCGCTGCCCACGGGATTGAGTTCTAAACCACTATCCTGTGCGGTCTCAATCGCTCCCCGAACGCTTTTGCCAAGGAACGAGGGCACCTCGATGCCGCCT
Organism: uncultured Acidobacteriota bacterium; assembly: GCA_963850425.1. Taxonomy (GTDB): domain Bacteria; phylum Acidobacteriota; class Terriglobia; order Terriglobales; family Acidobacteriaceae; genus Gp1-AA133. Next base: position 80,551 of record CAWKLF010000001.1, read on the forward strand.
TGTTCGACGTCGAGCACCACCGTGCCGTTGGAGGAAGGGGGCTCGGGCGTTTCCTTAATGGGTGCTGCGACCGCCACAGTCGGGCGCGTAGACGGGACTCTCTCCTTCAGTGCCGCAGGAATCACTGCACCTTGCGCAGCCGAAGGCTTCGGTGGCCCGGGCAAGGGCGTAGTGTCAGGTGCGCTGTCGGCTAATTCGAGCGCCGATCCCAAACGATCGGGCGAGCCTTCGTCTAGATCGGAGTCCTTCACTTTGTTCTGTGCCAGCCAGACCTGGCGATTCGGCGGCAGAGTCAAATCGTGTGTCACGTGCATGTACTCGAGCACCTGCTGCGTGATGCGCTGAAATACAGGTGCCGATACTTGTCCACCCTGGTGCAGCCCGACCGGGGAATCCAAAATGACGGCAACGGTTACGGCCGGATTGTTGATGGGGGCGAAGCCCGCAAACGAGGCGACATACTTGGTGCGCGAATAGAGTCCAGTGCTCGGGTCCACCTTCTGGCCGGTACCGGTTTTCCCAGCCGAGGAGTAGCCCTCGAGGATCGCCCTCCGTCCGGTTCCATGTGGAGACAGTACTACGCGTTGCATCATTTGCCGCATTTGGGCAGCAGTCAGGGAGGAGATGACCCGCCGTTCCTGTTGCGGATGGAAGGAGACGGTCTGCGGAGTGTCTCGCGGCGCGGTGGTCGATGCGACAATGCGGGGCGCCACCCAGACTCCGTCGTTCGCGAACGTTGAAACCATGGCCGCGAGTTGGACGGCCGAGACACCGATCTCCTGACCGATGGAGATGGCACCAATTGAAACCTTGGACCAGCGATTGACGGGTTTCGTCATGCCGCGGGTCTCGCCGGGTAATTCAATCCCAGTCTGCTGGCCGAAGCCGAAGGCACGAATGTATTTGTAGAACCGGTCTTCGCCCAGGCGCAGCGCGATCTTCACCGAGCCCACGTCGCTGGATTCCGCCAGCACGTCGGTCACGGACAAGACCCCGTGCTTCTTGCTGTCGCGGATGCGCATGCCGTTGATCACGATGGAGCCCATCTGGCAATCGAACATTTCGCTGGGCCGGGTAAGTTTTTCTTCGATCGCTCCGGCGATCGTAACCAGCTTGAAAGTCGATCCGGGCTCGTAGATGTCGCTCACCGCGCGATTCTTCAGGGCTTCGTTCTTGATCTCTTTTTTGATGTTCGGATTGAAGGTCGGCCGGTTGGCCAATGCGAGGATTTCGCCGGTGTGCGGATTCTCGACAATGACGGTGCCGGCAATCGCCTGCGTGTCTTTGATCGCCTGTTCGAGTTCGCGTTCGACGATGTATTGGATCTTCTCGTCGATGGTCAGCACCAGATTGTCGCCGGCCTCGGGCTCCTTCTCGATGCGCGCGAACCATTTCTTGCGGGCATCCACGGAAATCTGCATGCGGCCCGGCTGGCCCTTAAGCGGATCGTTGTATTCGCGCTCGATGCCGCTCAGGCCTTCGTCATCGGTGCCGACGTAGCCGAGCACCTGGGCCGAGAGCTCTCGCTTGGGATAGAAGCGCTTCGATTCTTTCTGAAAGTGGATGCCCTGCAGGTTCAGGGCGCGAATTCGATCAATGACGTCCGCGTTGGCTTTTCGCGCGACCCAGCAGAAAGTCTTGTGAGCCCGGCAGTCGGCCAGCACCATGCGCGGGTCCCCGCCGCTGATGCGCGTAATCAGAGAGATGGCATTGGGCAGATCAGGAACCTCGCTGGGAACGGCGAAGGCAGAATCGACCAGGATCGACATGGCGAGCGCGTTGCCCTGGCGGTCGTAGATGATACCGCGCTTGGCGGAGACATTCACCGCGCGCTGCTGCTGCTTGTCGGCGCGTTGCTGGAAATCTCCGTAGCAGAAAATCTGAAGGTAAACCAGGCGCAGGCAGATGGCGCAGAACCACAGGAGTAGCAGACCTCCCAGAAGGTAGAGCCGGTGATTCGTACCATTGCGGGAGATCGCCACGATCAGTTCCTCTTGCCGTTTCTGTCAGAGACAAACATGGCGACCCACCAGACATCGGAGGCCGCCAAATAGTGTTTCTCGGGGAAGGGCACATCCTCTCCGAGCCGAAAGCCGGCTTTTGCTATCGCGCCGAGACCACTCCGATCGGAGTCATACTCGCCATAACGGGCACACCCGCATCAGCCGATCCATCCAGGTGCATCACTTGTCCGGCCTGCGGAGATTGCAATCCCAGTTTTCTCGCCATCGCATCGATCCGCTCGGGATTGCGCAGGGACGCATCTTCCAGATGGAGCTCGCGATTCATCTCCACCATGCCGTCGCGTTGAATCTTCAGCGATTCGATCTGATAACCGTACTCAATCGCCTTGAAATGCTGCCAGGCGTAAGTCATGACCAGCAGGAACAGGCAGCCCAGTGCGAAACCAAACTGGCGCATCTCGCGGCCGCGGCGCGGATCTTCCACCTTCACCAGGCGCGAGTTGTCGATGACCTTGTTGAAATAGATCTCGGGCGTGCCGATCCAAAAAGAGGGCCGCCGCCCCAATGCCGCCAATTCGTGTACTGACGCTGCCGCTGCCATCTAGGCCACCCCGAGGAGTTCGGCTTCGATGGTTGCGTTCGAATGCTGGCTTGCGTACCAGCGCTCCAGTTCGCTGTCCCGTTCGTTGCCGCGCACGCGAGCTTCCGTCCGCTCGACCACTGCGATTAGTTCGCTGATGAGTGTTCCGGTGTACATGGCCCTGACTCCCTGTCCTGCCTTGAAATTTCTCTCCGGGACGGCTGCGAGAGATCGGCAGGATTCTTCGGTATTTGAAACCTTGCCCCGGCACGCCTTCCCTGGTGCGTGCCGGGCTTTCAACCACAATCTGCCCCAACGCAAGAAGCGGTCACGCTGGGGGCCCCGGCAGGTTTTCCGGAGCGAAACTTTTGTTTACCTCGGGGGCTAAAGCCCCCTCTTTTGGCCCTTTTCGGCGCGGCTGAAGCCGCGCCCTTTCAGAGCCCCTTGAAACTCACGACGCGTATGAGCCGTGTCTTTCAAATTTTCTCAGCGGCTCGCAGCTTCGCGCTGCGCGACCGCGGGTTGCGATCGATCTCGTCCTGGCTGGCCGTCACCGGCTTTTTCGTCAGCAGGCGGTAGTGACCTTGCTTCACGCCTTCGCGGAGGGCATCTTTCACGATGCGGTCCTCCAACGAGTGGAAACTAATGATCACCAGCCTGCCTCCCGGTTTCAGCAGCTGCGGGGCTGCCTTCAGCAAATCCCGCAAGTCGTCGAGTTCGCGGTTTACGAAGATTCGGAGAGCCTGAAAGGTACGCGTCGCGGGATGAATTCTTCTTTCCGCCTGGTTCATTGGCCGGGCCGCGGCTGAAACGATCTCCGCAAGTTGCGCGGTAGTGCGTATCGGCCGCGACCGGACAATGGCTCTGGCGATTCTCCGCGACCTCCTTTCCTCACCGAATTCGTAAATCAGGTTGGCGAGTGTGACCTCGTCGACCTGATTTACCACTTGTTCGGCGGTCTCACCGGACAGCGTGTTCATACGCATGTCCAGTGGTCCTTCCGCCTGAAAACTGAATCCGCGCTCGGGCTTGTCGAGCTGCAAGCTGCTGACGCCCAGGTCGGCAAGTAAACCGTCGACCTTGAAGTCGTCGGTCGTCCGTCGTCGGTCGTCGGCTAAGTCTGCAAACGACCCGTGGATCAACTCCACTTTCGTCCAATCCCCAGACAACTCGGGCGGCGGCTGCAGTCTTACGCGTGCCGCTTCCAGTGCTGCTGGATCCTTATCGACCCCAATCAAATGACCCGCGGCGCCGAGGCGTTTTGCGATTTCGTAACTGTGCCCGCCCAAGCCCACCGTGGCGTCGATATAAGTTCCACCCCGCCGGATGGCTAGAAAATCGATCGCTTCTTTTAAAAGAACCGGTACATGGCCACGCTTGCCGCCATGCCCCCGCTCGGGGGTGTCTGTTCCAAAACCCTCGTCCACTAGATGCCCAGATCGTCGAGCGTCTTCTCATCTTCGGTGGTGAACGACTCGGTCTCGATCTCCTGTTGCAACGCTTCCATGTTGCGCACTTCCAGGTACGTCAGATTTCCCAATACCGCGACCTCGCCCTTGATGGTCGCGTTCTCGCGCAGCAACTGCGGAATCAGCAACCGGCCCTGGCCGTCTATTTCCACCTGCTGTCCCCAGTAATTGGCTCGCGTCAAGAACTTCTTCTTCGTGGGATTGAAAGTGGAGAGACCTGCCAATTTCTGCTCGATCCGCTCCCATTCCTCGAAGGGATATATCTGGGCAACTCTCCCGTCCAAACTTGTGATGTAGAATTGCGTCCCGTATTTCTCGTCGATCACCCGCTTGAACTCGGCCGGGATTTTGAGACGGCCTTTGTCGTCGACGCGAGTTGGGTGATTGCCGCGAAACATATGTTCGTTTTCGCCGGTGAGGGCGTCCGCTACTTGTGACGGCTGCCACTACTGCAACGAGGGAGGAGGTAAAAGCGGCATGCAAAGGGGTCATTTCCGGTCCGTTCGGGCTGTTTTTCAGGGTGTCAGTCTTAAATTCCACTGGCGCCTCAAAAGAAATCACCGCTGCCCACGACCTCTACCGACTTGACCACTTTCTACCACTTTTGCCCACATCTTACGCCTAAATGGTTTGTTGTCAACGAGAAATATCAAGGTCGGTGTCCCACACAAATGCCGTTTTTGAAAACCGCCAGTCGTTGGGGCTAACTGCCGTGGTGACCACAAGATGTTGCGTTTAAGGAAGTGATTCCTTCGATGTTTCTTCGCTTCGCATCTCTCTTGCATTTCAAAGATTTCTGTGGATAAACGGACGCGGTTCGGCGAAAGAATGAAGCGCGATGCCTAATCGCATTGAATTCGCCAGTTGGGTCCCGTTCCCTGTCGCGGATGTGTTCCTGTTCTTTGCGAACCCCGAAAATCTTCCCCGCATCATGCCGCCTTCGACAAGGACGAGCATCGACGAACTGCGCCTCGTACCACCTGAGCCCAGGCCCGGCAGCCCGCTACCTGCGGGAATCATGCTCGCCGGACGATCCTCTGAAATCGTGACTGCCTTCTCCTTGTTGCCGAATCTGCCCCTTCGCCGACGCTGGATTTCACGCATCACGGAGTTTGAATGGAACCAGCACTTTGTTGACGTCCAGATTCAGGGACCATTCAAAAGCTGGACCCATCGTCACGAAGTGCGTCCAGAGATCCGCGACGGGGTGGCCGGCACCGTGGTGCGTGATGACGTTCAATACGCAATCGGCTTCGGCCCGCTGGAAGCGATCGTGCAAGCGCTATTCGTGGGACCGCAGATGAGGGCGACTTTCGCCTATCGCCAGCGCGTGCTTCCGGGATTGCTGCAAGGAACTAGCTCCGCAGGAGTTACTTCGAGGGTTTAAGCTGCTGCGCCTTGCGCATGGCTTCTTCGGCTTCGCGGGCCATGCCCTTTGCGCGGTAAGCTTCGGCGAGTGCATTTTCGGTATCGAAGTCGTCGCCAGCTTTCTGTTGTTGGGTGTAAAAAGCCGCAATGGCTGCGTCGTAGTTTTTCTGTTTGGCCTGGGCGACACCCAGCCGGTAGAAAACTGATTGAAGGTCAGGTTCAAGCTGGGCCGCGGCTTTGTATTCTTCGATGGCGGCCTGATAGTTCTGTTCCGCGGCCAGCGTCATCCCGAGGCCGAGGTGAGCGTAGCCATCGTCCTTGTCGGCACTCACTAACGCACTAAAACGATCCTTGGCGTCCGCAAGGCGTTTCTGGTTCAGATAGACCATCCCCAGTTCGTATTGGGCGCCCGCGTGGCCGGGCTGAAGTTGGAGAATGCGTTTCAGTTCCGCTTCCGCGAGATCGAACTGGTTCTGGTTGAAATAGGCGTGCGCAAGAGCGAAGTGCGCAGGCAAGTAGTCCGGATGCTGACCGATCGCCGTCTGTAGTTCGGCTACCGCCTGGTCCAGCCTGTTTTCCTCGAAAAACTGTTCGCCGCGCTGCGCATGGATCAGGTAGCTTCGCGAACGATGCAACCATGCTCCGGCTCCGAAAACAATTCCGGCCACGCACAGGATGACGGCAACCCGCCGTACCGGATCACGATGGGGAGCAACCCGCGCGATCAGCGCACCCAGGATGAGTCCAGTGACCAATCCTCCGACGTGCGCGGCATTATCGGTATGTCCGGACATGGCTCCGAAGATGAGAGCATAGCCGGCGAAAAGCAGCACGCTGCGAAGCCTGGCGCGCACGGCAAACAAAGGCGCGGAGAACTCGCCCAGGTAGTGCGCGGCAATCAGCGCCCCGACGATCCCGAAGATCGCGCCCGAGGCACCCGCGCTCACTCCCACCGGCCGCCACCACACGCTGGTAAGACTGGCGCCCACGCCGGAGATCAAGTAGACGGCGGCGAAGGTGGCATGGCCGAAGAGACCTTCGCACATCGCGCCCAGATCCCACAGGCACCACATGTTGAAAAAGATGTGCATCAGTCCAATGTGCAGAAAAGTGCAAGACAGCAGGCGCCATTCCTGGCCACCAAACGTGTACGGACCGAAATTCGCGCCCCATTGGATCAGTTGCCGTGAGTTGGGATTCAGGGCGATTCCTTCGAGCGCCATGGCCGCGAACACCATGAGATTGATGGCGAAGAAGGCCTGGGTGACGATTGCGGACGAGGTCATTCCCTGCGCCCAGGGCACGGGCATCACCGGCTGAATGGCGCCTTCATCTTCTTCGCCGCGCTGGGCAGCCTCGTGCCGGATACACCATTCGCAAATCTTCCGGAGCGAAAACGCAGGGAGGTTGCGGCCGCATTGCGCACACTTCGCCATCGTGGAAGGATCAGATCTTAGTCAGCAGCATTCTTGATTTTACTTGGTGGGTTCGACGAAGACCGCGGTCCCGTAAGCCAACACTTCGGTGACGCCCTGCATGATTTCAGTGGCGTCGTAGCGCGCGCCCACCACCGCATTACCGCCCAGCTCCGCCGCATGTTGCAGCATAAGATCGAAGGCCTCGGAGCGAGTCTTTTCGCAAAGGTTAGTGAGCAGCGTGATGTTGCCGCCCACCAGCGTTTGCAGGCTGGCTCCAATGGTGCCAAAGATCGACCGGGAGCGGACCACGATGCCGCGCACCACACCGAGCGTACGAGTCACATGGTAGCCATCGAGCTCGAACTGTGTGGTGACCATATTGTGAGACACCATCCGTGCGGTTGGGGCATGGTAGGTGGACATGCGCGCCTTCTCCTGTGGGCGGATTTTTCCGAGCCCATCGCCGTTACTATAACGCCTGAACGGCGTGGAGGCGAGATGCTTGCGCGATTCGGGTTCTTGGTTGCAAGTGCGATGCCTACTCTTGCCTACTCGAGGTCCGCGTTAATGAGAAAGGACCCGGTCAGCGGCTCGTACGTCACTCGCAGCAGGTTGGGCTTGCAACACACCTGGCAGTCTTCGATGTAGCTTTGATTTGCCCCCACGGACTCATCCACGGAAGTCTGGTTCCACTCGCCGCAGCCCGCGCATTGGAAACCTGCGTCCATGCCGTTATTGTAGGCGGGGAAAAAGCTCTCAACCACAGAAGACGGAGAGGGACACCGGGATTACCAAAAGTTTCCGTGTTCCCCTGTGTCCTGTGTGGTTATTGATTTTGCTAGCGGGACGAAGCTGTCTCGCTCGCGGCACTGGGATTCGCTTCGCCGATCGCGTCGCCCGAGAGCACCAGTTCGACGCGGCGGTTTTGTTGGCGTCCTTCCGGCGTTTCATTGCTGGCGATCGGCGCGGTCTTGCCAAAGCCGGTGGCCACGATCGTGTCCCCGGAAATTCCCTGCTGGACCAGATACTGCCGCACCGCCTCGGCGCGTTTTTTCGAGAGTTGCTGATTGTAGTCGTCGGTACCGACGCTGTCGGTGTGGCCCTCGACCGACAGGCGCAGGCTGGGATAGGCGAGTACGATTCCGGAAACCTTGGCCAAGCGCTCGCGCGCTCCCGCCAGAAGGTCGGAGCTGCCGCTCTTGAACAACACGTCCGACATGTTGGCGATCAAACCACGAGCGCTGTCGCGGGTGGCGAGAACGGTGTTGAGCTGCTGCAGCAGGCGCGCACGTAATTCCTGCTTTTCCTTCTCGGCTTGCTGGCGAAGCTGGTCGGACTGGGCGGCTGCCTGGCGAGCTTTGTCGGCTTCCACCGCCAGGGCTTGTTGCTGGGCCAGCGCTTCGGCCTTGGCTTGTTCCGCTTCGTGTTTCTGGCGCGCGGCTTCCTCCGCGACCTTCAGGGCTTCAGCTTTTGCGATTTCTGCCTGCGCGCGTGCGGCATCAGCTTGCGCGCGGGCCGCATCGGCTTCCGCGCGGGCTCTCGCCTGTGCGTCAGCGTCGGCCCGGGCTTTCGCGGCGCGATCATCGGCGGCTTTCTTTTCCGCAGCCGCCTGAGCTTGCGCTTCTTCTTCCGCCTTTTGCTTGACCGCCATCACTCGCGACTCTTCGGCGGTCTGCGCCGCTTCGCGGGCGGCGGCTTCGATGGAACGCTTGTCCTGCTTGCCACGATAGGCTGATTCCGCGCGGCGCAGTTGCTCATCCGCTTTCGCGATGATAGAGGGAGCATATTTGTCGGCGGCGGCGATGTGGGCAATGCGCACCGCATTGCGCGCCTCGAACAGCTCGCGCGGCGTGTTGGAATCAATTCCGAAGATTGCGTCCTGGATGTGCGTGTTGACCGACGAGTAGGTTCCGCTGCCCAGCAGTTCATACTTCGCCGTGATGTCCTCGCCGGCCGCGACCACTACGTTCTCAAGGACGACCGTGTAGCCGGGCTGAGAAACGGCGGAGTACGGCTCGGCCGTGACGATCATGCCAAAAGTCTGCATCTCGGTGAAGGTCTTGATATGTCCCTTGCCGTGATCGACTGTGAGCTCGCCCACATTCACGGCGCGGCCTTGCGGAGAAACTGCCCAGAGCACGTACGTCAGATACTCGAGGCCGAACTTGCTGGAATCTTCGAGTCCCTGAAACTTAGCGTCGATCTCGACGTTGGTTTTCTTGCCCTCGACCTTGGCCTCCCCCGTGGCTCCCGCCATCAACGAAGAACTCTGGAACGCGACCTTCACACCCGGCCCCTGCGGAGCGTAGTGCATGGCCTTGGTGGTATGAGACACGCTGGCGGTCTTCGCCGGAAAAGAAGTTGAGGTTTGAGCTTGCGCGGCCGCGAAAGTACTTGCGGCAAGAATCAGCGTCGCTGCGGACAAGAGTTTTTGCACCCGGCACCCCGGAGTTCTATTTTGACGTCGACCCCCATAACTCTACGTGGAAACAGGACAGGAACAGAGATGCGACAGGTGCTAGGAGGAGGGTAGTACTTTCGTGCCCGGGATCAGCGCTTGGCCTGGGCCAAATGAACAATTCCTGCGAAAACCGAACCCACTATAATTCGCTACCAACTATGCCGACCCGACGAATGTTCTTCCAGACGACGGCCACCGCCGGCCTCGCAATGCTTCCGGGATCCGTCCCATTCGCAGATTCCGAACCTCAGGCTACTGCCCTGCCGCGATCGATTGCGGCCCTCAAGTCGATGAAGGATCAGGCCAAGCCCATCGGACCCGCGGAGCGGCAGGCGCGCCAGGAAAAGGCCCGCGCCCTGATGGAGGCCAATGATCTCGATGCCATCCTTTTGATGGAAGGGACGTCTCTGAACTACTTCACGGGAATGCAGTGGTGGGGCGGCGAGCGGATGTTCGCGATGATCCTGCCTGCGAAGGGGACTGCATTTTACGTATGCCCGGCATTTGAAGAAGGGCGTGCACGCGAGCAGATTTCGCAAGCGCCGGAAGGTGCGCAGGCGGACGTGCGCATCTGGCAGGAAGATGAGAATCCCTACCAGCGCGTCGCGCAGGGCTTTAAGGATCATGGGATCCTTACGGGGAAAATCGGGATTGAGGAGACCGTGCACTTCGTTTTTCGGGAAGGCGTTGAAAAACTTGCTCCGCAGGTCAAGCTGCTGAGTGCGACGCCGGTGACGGCGGGTTGCCGGATGATCAAGAGTCCCGCGGAACTGGAATTGATGCGCCTCGCGAACCAGGTCACCCTCACCGCGTACGAGGCCGTTTACCAGACATTGCACGATGGGGTCACCCAGGTTGAAGTAGGACGATGGATCGAAGCGGCGCACGAAAAGCTTGGCTTCAGCGGCGAGGCCCTGGTCGAAGTAGGTGAGTTTTCAGCGTTTCCGCACGGCTCGACTCAGCCGCAGGTGATCCGCGAAGGCGTGCCGGTGCTGGTGGACGGAGGTTGCAAGGTCGAAGGCTATCAATCTGACATCACACGAATGATGGTGCTTGGTTCGGCACCAGACAAGGTGAAGAAGGTCTTTGATATTGTGCACCGCGCGCAATCGGCTGCGTTGGCAGCGGCCCGGCCCGGAGTGGAGTGTGGTGCGGTTGACGCCGCCGCACGCAAAGTCATCACCGATGCAGGCTACGGGCCGGACTACAAGTTCTTCACGCACCGGGTGGGACACGGCATCGGGATGGACGGCCATGAATGGCCGTATCTGGTACGCGGGAACGGCACCAAGCTCGCGACCAACATGACATTCAGCGATGAGCCGGGCATCTACATTCGCGGTGCATTCGGCGTCCGGCTTGAGGACGATATGCACATTACAGAAAACGGCGCCGAACTTTTCACGCCGCAAAGCCCATCGCTGGAGCACCCGTTCGGCAAGCCTTAGAACCTAGCCGAACGCAGGGCCGGTTAGCGGGAACTCACTGGTGACACGTGCAATCCCTCCAGCTGTTTTTTCACCGCGATGCTTAAGCGTCGGATACCCTCTCGGATCTGGTCGGGCGAGGAAGATGAAAAATTGAGGCGCATTTGCCGCTTGCCATTGTCCCGGTGGCCGTTGGGCGCATAGAAGCAATCGCCCGGAACGAAAGCCACGTTCTCGCGCACGGCGGCTTCGAACAACTCCGCGGCGTCGGCGCCCTCCGGCAAAGTGACCCATAGGAAAAGACCGCCCAAGGGCCGGGTCCAGGTGACTTCGGGGGGGAAGTTACGGGTCAGGGCCTCGAGCATCACGTCGCGGCGTTCGCGGTAGATGCGCCTGATCAATTTCACGTGCTCGTCGAGGAAATTGTCGCGCGCGACTTCATGGGCAACCATCTGGACAAAGGTTGAGGTGTGAAGATCGGCGCCCTGCTTGAGCTGCACCAGTTTGGCAATCACGTCGGGCGGAGCAACAATCCATCCCAGCCGCAGTCCGGGCGCAAGTGTTTTTGAGAACGTGCTGAGGTAGAGAACATTGCCGATCGAGTAGCCATCATCACCGCGCAAGTTCTCGCGATCGAGAACGACCAGCGGTGTGAGGTGCTCCCCTTCATAACGCAGTTGCCCGTAAGGATCGTCTTCGACGATGGGAATGCCGTACTTATCCGCCAGCAAGACCAGTTCATGGCGGCGGCCTTCGGAGAGTGTCGTCCCGCCCGGATTCTGGAAGTTCGGCAGGACGTACATGAACTTCGGTCCCGAGCGCAGCGGGGCTTCGAGCAGATCGGAACGGAGACCGTCTTCATCGCTGGGCACGCTAACGTAATCCGCGCCGTAAATGTTGAATGCCTGCAGAGCGCCGAGGTAAGTGGGCGCCTCGACCAGAACGCGATCGCCAGGATTGATCAGGAGTTTGCCAATGAGATCCAAAGCCTGTTGCGACCCGGAGGTGATCAGGACATTTTCTGATTTCGCCTTGATGCCATAGCGCGCGATGTGGCGCGCGACCATTTCCCGCAGGGGTTCGTAACCTTCGGTCGCGCCGTACTGCAGGGCCAAATGCGACTTCTGCTCAAGCACCTTGGCGCATGCCTCCTGAAAGCGCTTCGCGGGAAAGACTTCCGCCGCCGGCAAGCCGCCTGCGAACGAGATTACTTCGGGTCGCTGGGTGAACTTCAGCAGTTCGCGAATGGCGGAGCTCTTGATTCCCTTGGTGCGCTGCGCATAGCGCGACGTCCAGGCGGTCGACATGGGTGTAAGCCTCCCTTGCAATGCTATAGAAGAGTGCGTTTTCACACTGTGACGCCGCACGGTTTCCAGGTGACGAAAATCACATCCTGTCGCGTGACGAACATCACATCAATGGGTGAGCAGTTACCGCCAAACCGCTAAATTGGCGCGTGCCCTTCCGGAGACTGTTGCGTAAACCGCGCGGCTTGATAGACTTTCCCATCGAACCTATTGGGTAGTGGCGGGGGAAAAGATTACCTCCAGCCTTTTTTTTCGGGGAGCGGAACTGGCTTTGGCCGATTTGCAAGTCTTAAACAAATTGCGCGCTGGGTCCCGTCGCCGCTTGCAGGCTTGGGGGCGTCCGTTCTTTGGCCTACTGCTTTTCGTGGCCGCCTGTTTGTTCGCATCGAATGCGCATGCCCAGATTTCTCCGGGCCCTCTCGCGCGCCAGCATCAGTTTCTGGATGGTGCGATGCATTGCACGGACTGCCACAAGATCGGTGGCGGCAAACCGGAGTTCCGCTGCATCGGCTGTCACTCGGATATCGGGTCGCGCGTCGCCAACAAGCGCGGACTGCACGCCTCGTACCACATTCCCGCGGGGTCGAGTCAGGAATGCGTGCGCTGCCACTCCGATCACAACGGCCCGAATTTCCCTCTCATCAAGTGGGATCCCAACAAGTTCGATCACAAGGAAACCGGCTACCTTCTGGAAGGCAAGCATGCGGGCTTAGCCTGCAATAAGTGCCACCTTCCCGAAAGGATTCCGGCAGCAGAACGCGCTAACATCAAGGCGAAGGACCTGAGTAAATCATTCCTCGGAATTCCGCAGACCTGCACCGCCTGCCACAAAGATTTCCACGAAGGGCGTTTGGGATCCAATTGCCTCCAATGTCACAATTTTGTGAATTGGAAGGACACTTCCGGAAAGTTCGATCACAACAAGACCCGATACCCGCTGACTGGCTTGCACCAGCAGGTGAAATGCGAGAAGTGCCACACGCCGGATGCGAGCGGCGCTCCCCGTTACAAGGGACTTCCGTTTAGCAAATGCGACGATTGCCACGCCGATCCGCACAAGGGAAGTTTCAAGGACAAGAGCTGCCAGTCGTGCCACAACACCAGCAGCTGGAAACGCGTTTCCACGACCGGGCTGAACAATAACTTCGATCACTCGAAGACCAAGTATCCGCTATTGGGAAAACACGCGACGGTCGAGTGCGTTCAATGCCATGCGAATGGAGACTTCAAGAAGGCGGTCGCGTTTGCCAAGTGCACCGACTGCCACAAGGACGACCACAAGGGTCAGTTCGCCAAGCGGCAACCGGACGGCATCGAGTGTTCCAGTTGCCACAAAGTAGAGGGATGGAAGCCGTCGCTGTTTGACGTAAAGGCTCACGCCAAGACCGGATATCCGCTGATTGAGGGCCACGCCAAGGTTTCATGCGAAAAATGCCATGCGCCGAAAGGCAAGGACACGATCTTCAAGATCGTGAATTTCAAACGCTGCACTGACTGTCACAAGGACGAACACAACAGCCAGTTCGCCGGCAAACCTTACGAGAACCAGTGCGACCAATGTCACAACCTGAAGGGCTATAGTCCCTCAACGTTCACGCTGGCCCAGCATAAGAAGACCAGGTTCGAACTGACGGGCGGGCACATTGCGGTTCCCTGCACCGATTGCCACAAGCTCGCTGACAAGAACGAGCCCAAGTCAAAAATTCCCTACCGCTTCGACAATCTGTTGTGCACCAGTTGTCACGAAGACGTGCATCACGACCAGTTCAAAGATCGGATGGGAAAAATCGGGAAGAACGGAAAGCCGCTGGGTTGCGAGGCTTGCCATTCCACCAAGGCCTGGAAAGAACTGGACGGCTTTGATCACAGCACAACAACCTTCCCGCTGGCGGGAGCGCATCGAGCAGTGGCCTGCATCGATTGTCACAAGCCGCCCAACCTTGAGACCAAGCTGATCAATGTCGACTTTAAGAAGGCTCCGGAAAAGTGCGAGGAGTGCCACGAAGACGTACATGGCGGACAGTTCACCAAGTTCTTCGAAAACAAGGTGACGCAGTGCGCCGATTGCCACAACGCCACCAAGTGGAAACCGTCACTGTTTGACCATGACAAGCGGACTACGTTCGCGCTGGAAGGCGAACATCGCAATGTTGCGTGCGCCGGCTGCCACAAACTTTTCAAAGACGTGGACGGGAAGCAGGTCCTTGTGTACGCGCCAACCAAGAAAGCCTGCGCGGATTGTCACGGTCCCGAAATCAAACCCCTTCAGAAAAGCTAAGCGTGTGCGTGAGCGTGCGCGGTTAGCAATTTGACGTCCAAAGTTTTGGACACGATGCACAGGTCTGGTTCTCCACAGTAAAAAAAACTCACAGTAAGCTGCAGAACTTACATTTTTTACAAAATTTCAAACGCCCTATCCGCGCAAGTCACACCCCTCTACCAAGTTACGAAATAACTCCAATAATGCATGTACTTGTGTAACCTTCCACAACTATTCCCGCGTGCTTACTCTTGCTGGACGTTTGATTGCTGTTCTTTCACATAACTTTACTGACACTTATTGAAGTGCTTCGTCTCGTGAGTCGGAATCCTTTCGTGTGGAGTTGGGGCTACCTTGGGTTCGACAATCCTGCTTTATATAGCAGTCGTTTTTGCGACGTTGCCCGGCGGTCAGCCGGCGGCGCAATCGCAATCGTCCGCGAATTCGCGAAGTCCTCATGGAAGCCTTAGCATTCCCTGTCAGAACTGCCACACGCTGAGCGGCTGGAAACCCATTCGAGCAGTTCCTGAGTTCGATCACAACACCACGAAATATCCGCTGCGCGGAATGCACGAAGGCGTTTCCTGCACGCAGTGCCATACCAAGCCCGTCTTCACAAACGTCGGAACGCAGTGCAGCCAGTGCCATGCGGACATTCACAAAGCCCAGATGGGCGCGAACTGCGAACAGTGCCATACGGTGAGAGGCTGGAACGTTTCGATTCAGCAAATCAACCAGCACATGAACCGGTTCCCGCTCACGGGCGCACATGCGACCGTGGATTGCGACTCGTGCCACAAGGGCGCTGCGGTCGGGCAGTTCCAGGGGCTTTCGACGGCTTGCTACTCGTGCCATCAAAGAGATTTCATTAACACCAGGTCCGCGGGCATCGATCACGTTGCGCTGCGCATGCCGACCAACTGCGAACAATGCCACACCGTCGACAACTGGATGGGCGCGAAGTTCGACCACGTGAAGTTCACGGGCTTCGCCCTGGTGGGAGCGCATGCCGCGCTCGACTGCAATGCCTGCCACGCGGGCGGGAAGTTCACGTTGACGTCGACCAGTTGCGTGGGTTGCCACATGGCGGACTTCAACAAGACCAACAATCCGCCGCACGCGCAGGCTGGCTTCCCGACCACGTGCCAGACTTGCCATAACTCAAGCGCGTGGGATCCGACGACTTTCAATCACAATACGTTCACGAAGTTCCCGTTGACGGGAGCGCACTCCACCGTTGCCTGCACGCAGTGCCATATCAATGGGGACTTCGTCGGCACGGCCACCGATTGCGCTTCGTGTCATATCAAAGACTTCAACACGACGACGAATCCCAATCACGTGCAGTCCGGATTCCCGCAAACCTGCCAGCAGTGCCACACCACGGCTTCGTGGAATAACGCGACCTTTGATCACTCCAGTACCGGGTTCCCGCTGAGCGGGGCCCACGCGACCGTCCAGTGTGCGCAGTGCCACGTGAATGGCAACTACAACCTGACCACCGCGAATACCTCGTGCGTCAGCTGCCACCTGAAGGATTTCCAGGGAACCACGAATCCGAACCATGTGCAGTCCGCATTCCCGCAGACCTGTACACAGTGCCACAACACAACTACGTGGACAGGCGCGACCTTTGATCACTCCACGACCGGATTCCCGCTGACCGGGGCGCACTCGACGGTGCAGTGCGCGCAATGCCACGTGAATGGCAATTACACCCTGACCACCGCAAATACGGCCTGCGTCAGCTGCCACCTGAAAGATTTCCAGGGCGCGACCACTCCGAATCACGTGCAGTCCGGTTTCTCGCAAACCTGCACGCAGTGCCACAACACGACAACTTGGACTGGCGCGAACTTCGATCACTCGACCACCGGATTCCCGCTGACCGGGGCGCACACCAGCGTGCAATGCGCGCAGTGCCACGTGAATGGCAACTACAACCTGACTAGCGCAAATACGGCATGCGTCAGCTGCCACCTGAAAGATTTTCAGGGCACCACGAATCCGAACCACGTCAGTTCCGGATTCCCGCAGACTTGCCAGCAGTGCCACAGTACGACTTCGTGGAACAGCGCGACCTTTGATCACTCAACCACCGGATTCCCGCTGACTGGCGCGCACACCAGCGTGCAATGCGCGCAGTGCCACGTGAATGGCAACTACAACCTGACCAGCGCAAATACGGCATGCGTCAGCTGCCACCTGAAAGATTTCCAGGGCGCGACCAATCCCAACCATGTGCAGTCGGGCTTCGCGCAAACGTGCCAGCAGTGCCACACCACGACTTCATGGATGGGCGCGAACTTCGATCACGCGACGACCGGGTTCCCGCTGACCGGGGCGCACACCAGCGTGCAGTGCGCACAGTGCCACGTGAACGGAAATTACAATCTCACGAGCGCGAACACGGCCTGCGTCAGCTGCCACCTGAAAGACTTCCAGGGCACGACCAATCCCAACCACGTCAGTTCCGGATTCCCGCAGACTTGCCAGCAGTGCCACAGCACCACGACGTGGACCGGCGCAACCTTCGATCACTCGACGACGGGCTTCCCGCTGACGGGGGCACACACGTCGGTACAGTGCGCACAGTGCCACGTCAACAATAACTACAACCTGACGAGCGCGAATACAGCCTGCGTGAGTTGCCACCTGAAGGACTTCCAGGGCACGACGCAGCCGAATCACGTGCAGTCGGGATTCCCGCAAACCTGCCAGCAGTGCCACAGTACGACCACGTGGATGAGTGCAAATTTTGACCACGCGACGACGGGCTTCCCCCTGACCGGCGCGCACACCAGCGTGCAGTGCGCACAGTGCCACGTCAACGGAAACTACAATCTGACGAGCGCGAACACGACCTGCGTCAGCTGCCATCTGAAGGATTTCCAGGGAACAACGAATCCGAATCACGTCACGTCGGGCTTCCCGCAGACCTGCCAGCAGTGCCACAGCACCACCACGTGGACCAGCGCCACCTTCGACCACTCGACCACCGGGTTCCCGCTGACCGGCGCGCACACCAGCGTGCAATGCGTGCAGTGCCACGTGAATAACAACTACAACCTGACCAGCGCGAATACGGCCTGCGTCGGTTGCCACTTGAAGGATTTCCAGGGAACGACGAATCCGAATCACGTCACCTCGGGCTTCCCGCAGACTTGCCAGCAGTGTCACAGCACCACCAACTGGACGAGCGCGACCTTCGATCACTCGACCACTGGATTCCCGCTGACGGGCGCGCACACGACCGTTGCTTGCGCCAGTTGCCACGTGAATGGCAACTACAATTTGACCAGCGCGAATACGGCTTGCGTCAGCTGCCACCTGAAGGATTTCCAGGGCACGACCAATCCGAACCACGTGCAGTCGAACTTCCCGCAGACTTGCCAACAGTGCCATACCACGACTACCTGGGGGAACGCGACGTTCGACCACTCGACGACTGGATTCCCGCTTACGGGCGCGCACGTGGCCTTGCAGTGCGTACAGTGCCACGTAAACGGAAACTACAACCTGACGGCGGCTAACACGCCTTGCGCGAGCTGCCACCTAGCTGACTTCCAGGGAACCACGAATCCGAATCACGTGCAGTCGAACTTCCCGCAGACTTGCCAGCAGTGCCACACCACCACGAACTGGGGTGGCGCTACGTTTGACCACGCGACGACGGGATTCCCGCTGACCGGAGCGCATACCACCGTCGCTTGCACCTCGTGCCACGTAAATGGCAACTACAACCTGACGGCGGCGAACACCGCTTGCGTAAGCTGCCACCTGAACGATTTTCAGACGACCAATAATCCGCCGCACGCGGCTGCGGGATTCGCTCAGACCTGCCAACAGTGCCACAGTACGACCAACTGGACCTCTGCGACCTTCAATCACGCGACCACTGGGTTCGCTCTAACCGGCGCTCATACGACCGTCGCCTGTGCCAGTTGCCACGTGAACAATGCGTACAACCTGACCAGCGGCGCATGCGTACAGTGCCACCTGAAGGATTTCCAGGGCACCACGAATCCGAATCACGTTACGGCCGGCTTCCCGCAGACCTGCGACCAGTGCCACACCACCACCAACTGGGGCAACGGGACGTTCGACCACTCCACCACCGGCTTCACGTTGACGGGGGCGCATACGACGGTAGCGTGTGCCAGTTGCCACACGAACGGCAACTACAACCTGACCAACGCGAACACGACCTGCATCTCGTGCCACCAAACGGACTACAACAATACAAATAATCCGAAGCACTCAACGGTGGGGTTCCCGAACACTTGCGACGTTTGCCATAGCACCACGAACTGGACCAGCGCGACCTTCAATCACAACACCACGACTTTCCCGCTGACCGGAGCGCACACCACCGTGGCCTGCGCCAATTGCCACGTGAACAACAATTACACGACGCTGCCGACCGCGTGCGTGGGTTGCCACCAGAGCGACTACAACGGCACGACCAATCCGAACCACGCGTCGGCCGGTTTCCCGAACACCTGCGCCACCTGCCACACGACGACGGCGTGGACGGGGGCGACGTTCAACCACACATATTTCCCGGTGAATCACGGCAACGCCAACGGGGTCTGCGCGACTTGCCATACGAATTCCAACGATTACAGCGTGTTTCAGTGCACCGGTTGCCACGGCAACAATAACGCTGCCAACTTCCATCATCCCAACGTGGGCGGATATGTCTACAACAGCGTGAATTGTTACCAATGTCACAAAAACGGCAACGGTGGTTAGAGCCGTGCAAGGAATGTTGATCAGGGCCGGAAATGTCCGGTTCAGCAGTATTCAGTAAATAACTTTCCCCCTACGGGTGAAGATGCCCGTGAGTTATGAGGTCTGATGAACCGTACGCGGCTAGTCTCTGTGCTCCTGCTAATGGGCTCGCTGGGCGCTGCGCAGAACACAGCAGGCGGCGCGGCTGAGATTGAACAACTCCAGGTAAAGCGCGACGGCTCTGACGTCACCATTCAGATTGTCCTGACGGGATCGGTTAAGCCAACCGTTGAAACCGCCATCAACCCGGATCGCCTGGTGCTTGTTCTTCCGGGCACAATTTCCGATGCAAAGCAGAAGCATTTCCCTCTGGATGCCAACGGCGTGCGTGCCGTGCGTCTCGGGTTAAACAGCGCGAATCCGCCGGTCACGCGCGTGGTGGTCGACCTCGACAGCGCGCATCCCTACACTCTCAGCGCCGACGGTAAGAGCATTACGCTGCGCGTGCAGCCTTCCGAGAATGCTGAGGTGGTCGTTCGCCACGTCCAACCCGCGCCTGCAGCCAGCGCGCCGCTGATTGGTGTTTTCCGCCGTAAGCCGCAAGCGCCTGCCGCCGAATCCACCACCGCACAGGCCCCGATCCCCGTCCCGCCCAAGTTCCCGCCCATCAATTTTCCGGAGAAACAGGCGGCGGCTCCTGCGCAGGCGACTGAGAACGCATCGGCTGCGCCTTCCGCTGTGCGCCCGAAACTGGGCAGCCTGCAACAAGGCACGGTCTTCCCAGGCATGGGTACGCCGGGTGCTGGAAGCGTGCCCTCGACCCAGACCTCGACCCAGAGCGTTGCATCGATCGCTCCGAAGCCGAATTCAGAACTCGCGGTGAAGACAATTCCGACCTCACCCGCTCCCGCATCCGGCGCCACCCCGAGTTCGATGAGCGTCAGCATAGCTCCTGGTCAGGCCGCAAGCTCCGCTACCGCGAAGGGTGAAATGCCGGCTGCAGCGCCTGCTGTCAATCAGACTAAGGCGTCCACCGAAGCCAGCGCGAAGGTTTCACCGGCGGCTGCGGCAGCGCCGGGCACAACACCCAGTTCCGCGGGCTCGCCCAATATCACAGCCAAGGTGCTGTCGGCGACGGTGGCATCGCCAGCACCCGAACCTGCGACTGCAGCTGTGACGAATCCGACGGCGCAATCGGCGCCCGCTTCGTCCAGCGACCGCACCGTGAAAACAACGTCGCCCGCGACCCAGGCCTCGAATGACTCAAAAGGTCCCGGCTCGACGCAAGCCGCTGCTCCGCCTTTGGAGTCTGACGCTAAGCCAGCAACTACCTCGCAGGCTGCCACAGCAACGAAGCCATCGGAAACTCCCGCGTCTGCGGCGGCACCGCCTGCCACTACGCAAACGTCGACGGTGGCCGCTGCTCCTGTCGCAACCCAGGCCGCCCCGCCACCTCTGCCCATCCCAGTAATCCAGGGAGCATCGGTTTCGAATCCATTAGGCCTGGCGCCCGGCGAGAAGGCCGAGTTGGCCATCGTGGAAACTGATGTCGTTACCCCCGAGCCTGAAGCGACCACGCAAAAGGGGCAGGAAGTGCCGTTGATTACGGCAGCGGACCAGAACCTGATCATCGGCAAGCCCGGTGAACCTGACATTCCGGCAGGGTTGGCACTGCGTGCCACGCACCCTGACTTCCGGACTGCTTTCAAAGTGAAGTATGTGGCCGCCGGAACGGCGTACATCGATGGAGGCCGGAGCGCAGGTCTCGCGGAAGGCATGAAGCTGGTGGTTCGCGACAAACCTACCGGCTCAGTGATCGCGGCTGCCGATGGCAATCCCGACGACGTCGTGGCAGAACTGGAAGTCACTTCGGTCGCGGAAACTTCGTCTGTTTCGGACGTGCGCACGCCGAAGCGCGACCTCAAGGCCGGCGACCTGGCTTACCTGTCGTCGCATGACGAGCAAGCTCTCGTGAACCAGAGCACGCTCAGCGCGACGCGCAAATATCCGACTGTCATTTCATTCACCGAGAGCGATACGCTCGATGAAGAAGCGCGCGTCCAGGTGCCGCGACCGCCGATGCCGTCGGTGAATCGCGCACGCGGACGAATCGGCATCGATTACATGGGTACGGCATTTCATGGGTCAACAGGCGGGTCCAACACTGATCTCGGACTGGTCGCCCGCCTCGACATGACGCGCATCGGCGGCACCTACTGGAATGCCAGCGGCTACTGGCGCGGACGTCTCACTGCAAACAACTACACAGGCAATTCCACGCTGCAGGATCTGATCAATCGTACCTATCACCTCAGCATGACCTACGACAACCCGAACTCGCCGTGGGTCGCGGGTTTCGGCCGCATGTACTTGCCGTGGGCTACAAGCCTTGACACCTTGGATGGTGGATACTTCGGGCGTCGTTTGGGTCACTCGGCCACGCTGGGCATTTTCGGGGGAACGACTCCGGACCCGACCTCGTGGAGCTACAGTCCCAACCGTCGCATCGGCGGAGTTTTCGTGAATTTCGAAGGCGGCAGCTACGACAGTTTCCGCTACACCAGCACGTCCGGCATGGCTTTGAGCACGCTCAAGTGGAAGATTGATCGCCCCTTCGTCTTCTTTGAGAATGGGATTTACTACAAGCGGTATGTGGCGATATACGACTCACTGCAGGCGGATAGCCCCGTCGGATACACCGCTGGAGGCTCCCCCGGGGCAGGAATCGCGCGGAACTTCCTGACCGTACGCTACCAGCCCCACGAACGTATTGAATTCGATGGTAATTACACGTATTTGAGAGACTTACCGACTTTTGACCCGGCCCTGGTCGGGACCAGCCTGCTCGATAAGTACTTATTCCAGGGTTTTAGCGGTGGAGTGCGGTTGGAAGTGATCAAAACGGTCTGGGTCTACGGCAACTGGGGCAAGAGCAATCGCACGGGCGATAACGGCGATTCGTTGAACGAGCTCTACGGCCTGACCTTCGATCGACTGCCGTGGGTTCACATCCGCGCCGACGGCCACTACGCCCGATTCAACAGCTCTTTTGGCAACGGAACCTACTCCTCTGTCTCGCTTTCGCGCAGCCTGGGCGACAATTTCCGGTTGGAATTGCTGGGCGGACAGCAGAATTTTGTGTCGCCGCTTTCGAGCAACACCAGTGCGAAATTCCTGACCAGCAACATGGAAATGAACTTGGGTTCGCACTACTTCATGCAGGGCGGTTTCACCGTAAATCGCGGTTTGACCCAGAGTTATGATCAGTGGCTGTTCAGCATTGGCTACCGATTCGACTCTCGGAGGGGCAAGGCTCAATGAAGTGGCACCCTGCGTGCAAGACCCTAGGTGTGAAACCCCTAATTATTGGCCTCCTGCTGTGTGCAATCAGCCCCTTTTCCATGGGAGAGAGCAACGCTCTACAGGAGATGATCGGTCGCGCAAACGACCAAGTTGCCAAGTTTGTCGAGAAGTTTTCGGACGTCAAATGCACCGAGCACGTGACGCAGGAGAAGTTCAAGACAGACGGCAAGGTAGAGCTGAAGGAAGAATCGACCTACGACTACCTGGTAATTCTTACGAACGCGGGTGGCGAAATCAGCCTCGACGAATCCCGGCTGGCGGTGAAAGAATCAAAAAAAGAACAGAAAAAAGGCGTTTCCATGCTGGTGAGCAATGGATTCGCCACATTATTTCTCGTCTTTCATCCCTACTATTCTTCGGGCTTTGAATTCACCGATGTAGGCGAAGACGAGGTGGGCGGCCACAAATTTCACAAGGTGCAGTTCAAACACATTTCGGGGATGCGCTCTCCTGCCGCGCTGTCACTGCGAGGCCGTGAATACCCGCTGGACCTGGCGGGGGTGGCGTGGATCGACCCGGAGACCGGAATCATTGGTAAAATTGATGCTGGCCTGGCAACCAGCATGGAAGACATCGGCTTGAAGTCCATGCGCTCCGAGGTTCAGTTTCAGCCGGTGCCTTTCAAAAATCTCAAGGATGTTTACTGGTTCCCCGCTCAGGCCAGTGTAGAAGTAGAGACCCCGCGCCAGCATTGGCGCAATACTCATAACTTCACGGACTACAAACAATTCTCTGTAAGTACGGAAGAGAAAGTTGCTACGAAATGAGTGCGAATGCTTCTGTTGCCACCGCGGTGGCGCCCGTTCGAGATCGCGAACGGGGCCATCGTTCAAGAGTGGCAGCTGGATATGTTCTTTTTGCGACCCTGATTCTGGCGCTGACGGTCTACGGGTTTGACTATTACACCCTGGGCTCGGCGGATCGGCCATTTTCTCCGAAATTCACCGCTCTGCGGCCCAGCGGCACGGTAGGCCTGAAGCTGGGATGGCTGGGCGTGACCATGTTCCTGATCATCTTCCTCTACCCGCTGCGCAAGCACTGGTCGTGGTTGATGAAGAAGGGCAACTCCCGCCACTGGCTCGACTATCACGTGATCCTCGGGATCGCGGCGCCGTTCGTGATTGCCTTTCACTCGTCCTTCAAGTTCGGCGGATTCGCCGGAATGGCGTTCTGGATCATGTTCGCGGTATCGGTCAGCGGCATCATCGGCCGTTATCTCTACGGGCAGATTCCTCGGAACCTGAAAGCCGCCGAGATGACGCAGAAGGAATTGCAGGACTTCCACCAGAAACTGTTGGGGCAGTTGACGCAGCAGAAGCTGGTTTCTGAGCGGGACCTGCGGGCGCTATTAACCTTGCCCAGTCCCGAGCGCGTGCGTCAGCTCTCCATGATTTCCGCTTTGGGTTACATGTTCGCGCTGGATATTGCGCGCGCATTTCGTGTCGCCCGCCTTCGCCGCCACGCGCTGGCCTTTGGAGACAAGGTGACCACGCTGGCGGGCTTTCTGCGCACCGGCAATCGCGAGGTCGAACGCGCGGTGGGCGCCGCTCGCGAGGATGCTGCTCTAACCAAACGAATTCTCTTCCTTAAGCGCTCGGAACAGGTATTTCACCTTTGGCACGTAGTACATAAGCCGTTTAGCTACACGTTTGCGTTGCTGGCCTTGTTTCACATTGGCCTCGCTCTTTCGATGGGCTTTCGGTGGTAGGTTTCTGAAGTGGCATGGATACACTGATTGCCTTCATCGTCGCAGCGGCCCTTACTGTTTTCTTTCTGCGAAACTACTTCAAGGGTCTAAAGAAGCGGGACGCCCAGGCCCGGGCAGCCGCTGAAAAGGGAAAGCTGTTCTCCGAAGGGCCCAAGGCGCAACATCCCCACATCGACAATGCCTACTGCATAGGCTGCGCCACCTGCACCACGGTCTGCCCGGAAGGCGATGTGCTGGCCATGCTGGGCGGCAAGGCCGTGATCGTCAACGGCTACAAGTGCATCGGCCATTCTCTCTGCGCTGACGCTTGCCCGGTCGGCGCAATCACGATGGTCATGGCTAGCCCCAGCATGGGCGGCGACATGCCCACCCTGAGCGGCGAGTTCGAGACCACGGTTCCGAATCTTTATATCGTCGGGGAGCTTGGTGGCCTGGCACTGATCAAGAATGCCGTCAACCAGGGGCGGGAGTGCGTTGACACGATCCTGAATCGCTTTGTCGCCCGTGGGACGGCACGGACCGTGGCCGACGTGTATGACGTCCTGATTATCGGCGCAGGCCCCGCAGGCATTGCGGCCTCCCTGCGCGCCATCCAGCACAAGCTCAAGTACCTTACGCTGGAGCGCGATGAGATCGGCGGCACGGTTGCCAAATATCCGCGGCAGAAGCTGGTGATGACCAGCCCGGTCGAGTTCCCGATGTACGGCAAATTCAAGAAGACTGAGCTGTCGAAGGAGAACCTGCTGGCCTTCTGGGACAAGGTCCTTCACCGCGCCGACTTCAAAGTACGCACGGGACAGAAGGTCGAAGACATCAAGCGCGGCGAAGACGGGATTTTCACCGTGAGTTCTCAGGACTCAAAGTACCGTTCCCACGCCGTCATCCTGGCGCTGGGCCGCACCGGTACGCCACGCAAACTTGGCGTAAAGGGAGAAGAGCTTTCCAAGGTGATGTACCGCCTGATCGAGGCGGACCACTACGTGAACAAGAAGATTTTGGTGGTGGGCGGAGGAGATAGCGCAGTCGAAGCCGCCATGGGACTAGCCCACCAGGTGGGCAATAAAGTTACTCTTTCCTACCGGCAATCGCAGTTCAGCAGGATCAAAGAACGCAACTCGCAGCGCATCGCGGATTGCATGAAGTCCGGAAAGGTCGAGGTTCTGTTCAACTCGAGTCCAACCGAGTTTAAGGAACAGTCGGTTTTAATGGAAGTAGAGGGTCAGCAAAGGGAGATTCCTAACGACTTCGTGTGGATTTTCGCGGGCGGCACCCCGCCCAACGACTTCCTGAAGAAAATCGGCGTCGGTTTCGGTTCGCGCGACATGACGAAGGATGGAAGCGAAGAGGCCAAGCAAGAGGCCGCCCAGAAGAAGGCCGTGGCGGGCAAGCCTCTGGTACAGCCCGTCCCGGCGCCCCCTTCCGGCAAGGAAGAAGTGGCGGCGGAATCCCGCTTGGGTATTCCCGGCGAGGAACTACCCAAGGTTTCTTACAAGCTTGATGATGCTGTGAAGTATTCCGATAGTGACATCCTCATTGTGGGGGGAGGCGATTCCGCGATTCATGCCGCGATCGCGCTGAGCCATGCGGAACGCAACCGGGTAACGCTCAGCTACCGTGGAGATCAGTTCCAGCGCGGTCCCGAACGCAATCGCAAGTTTATTGAGACGGCCGAGAAGGAAAAGAAAGTGCGCATTCTCCGGCATTGTAGCGTGGCCGCAATTACGCCCGATTCTGTCATTCTGGACGTCAACGGGCGGCCCGCAGAGATACCCAACGATCACGTTTTCATCCTGGTGGATAGCGACGCAACCGTCGACTTTATGCAGGGCAACACCGATCTCCGCCCCGCAGAAAGCGTTCGCTGAGCCTCCTACTTCGCGAGGACCATCGAGGTCGGCGGAGTGCCTGTGGTTGTGGTTGATATCAACGTCAAAACACCAGTCGCAGGATCGATCTTGAATCCAGAAAGGCTGTTGGAGGTCTGATTACCCACAAAGATCAGCCCTCCGCTCGTGTCGCTGACAATGAACGCTGCCCCGCTGCCTGCTGCGACAGGGTTACCTACCGGTGCAGTGGGAACTCCGCTGGTGCCGTCGATGGTGAATCCGTAAACATTATTTCCTGAGTTCAGCGCGGTAATGTAGAGATATTTTCCGGACGCATCGACGACCAGCGAACTCAGTGGAATCACGGTGCTGGTCGTAGTCGACACTCCAAAGGGGGACCCGCCCATCGCCTGAAGGACGCCGCTGGTGCCGTCGATCATGAATCCAGAAAAAGTGCCGTCCTGCAAATTGGCGACATACAAAAATTTCCCGGCCGGGTCGATGGCGATCCAATTGGGGCCGTTGCCGACTTTGACGGGTGAGTTGGGGATCAAGGTGAGGCCGCCCGAGCCGTCGATGACGTAGCCTGAGATGCTGGCGCTGTTGGAGTTGGCCACGTAGAGGAATTTTCCCGACGGCGCGATCGCACCTCGAATGGGCGTGAACCCGAAGGTCGAGGGGGGAGTGCCCACCAATGTGAGAGCGCCTGTTGCTGAGTCGATAGAAAATGCCGAGATCGTGTTACCGGCGCTGTTCACCGAAAACAGAAACTTCCCCGCGGGGTCCAAAAGAATGTCCGAAGGTTGATCTCCGGTCACGGCGCGTGGGGTAACCTCGGTCAATGCTCCGGTACTGCCGATCTTGTAAAGGGAGACGGTATCTTCGCCGGCATTGGAAACATAGGCGAACTTGCCGGACGGATGGATGCGGATCGCGGTTGGCGAAATACCCGTTGGGTAAGGCGATCCTAGGATTTGCTTAAGAGCTCCGGTATCGGTGTTGACGCGGAACGCCGTCACCCCGTCGTTCTGAGGGGTCGTGACATACGCGGTCTGGCGCTTCGCGCTGCCGCAGGCGGTCAGCCACATTACGCCGGTCAGGGCAACAAGCAGGAGACTTGCTCTGGTCAACACCGTTTGGGGCTCCTTTGCGCCGGGCATTCCCAACCACCTTGTTTGCCAGGCGTAAATCAGGATTGGATTGAAAACAGGAACGAGATATTCTATTCCATCCCCACCCGGGGTCGCTGGTTTCCGGCCCCGTCGTGTGGATAGATGCTGAACTCCAGTCCTTAGACGGCGCGCTATCCCCTGGCGTTGCCCATTGGACCTTCGGCATCTGGGTTTCGCCAAGCGCGCACGCTTACCATCTGTAAACGTAAGACGACCAAGTTTCCGCCTCCCCCTCGATGTGGAACTACGAGGAGAGAATTTCTTGCGGCCCTCTGCTGCTAGCGCCGGGATGTGCAGCACCGTACGCCGAAACGGCGTCGTGTCCAAACTTCGCGCATCCATCGATTCCCCTGGTCTTCGAGACCCCCTTGGTATCTGCACACCAGTTCTTAACCGGGTGGCGCCACTGTGAGGAAGATCTCCATCGGCGTTCGGCTGGCCGCCTGGTACTTCGGCTTGTTCGTCCTGGCGCAAGTGATTTTCGGTGTGGGAACTTGGTTCTCCCTGCGTTACAGCCTGCATGAAGCAGGCGCGCTCGTGCATTTCAGAAATCAAATCCTGTGGCTAGCGCCAGTGCTCTCGCTGGGCGGTGCTCTGCTCTGCTATGCACTGAGCCGGCGGGCGCTGGCTCCTGTCGAAAACGTGACACGCGCCGCGCGGGTTATTGATGGACGGTCGCTAAATCAGCGAATCAAGCCTTTGAAAACCGGCGACGAGCTGCAGCGCCTCTCCGACACCATCAACGAAATGCTCGCGCGCCTGGAAGTCTCCTTCAACCGGACGGCCAACTTCACGGCGGACGCGTCGCACGAACTGCGCACTCCGATTTCGCTGATCCGCACGGAGGCCGAGTCTGCGCTGCGCCGGTCGCGCGGCGAGGCGGAATATCGCGAGACACTGCGCCGAATCCTGCTCGAAGCGGAACGCACCACGGCCCTGCTGGAGGAGTTGCTCGCGCTCGCGCGCGCTGATTCGGGGCGAGAGCCTTTGTTCGTCCAGCCTGTCGACTTGCGGGGGGCGCTGCTGGAAATCGCCCACGGATGGCGCCAGGTGGCGAATGTTCGGGGAATGCAGTTCAGCGAGCGGCTGTTGAACGCGGAATTGAGGGTGTCGGGCGACGCGGCCGCCCTGCGCCGGGTGATCGACATTCTGCTCGACAACGCTTTCAAGTACACTCCGGCGTCCGGAGGCGCCATCAGCCTGTCCGCGGAAGAGGTCGCGGGCCGCGCGATCATCAGCGTGCAAGACAACGGAGTGGGTGTCGCCGAACACGAGCAACCCCGCATCTTTGAACGCTTTTATCGTGTGAATAAAGAGCGCAGCCGGGAGATGGGTGGCGCGGGGCTGGGACTCGCCATTGCCCAGTGGATCGTCGAGCAGCACCAGGGCAAAATCACCGTGGAAAGCACGCTGGGGGCGGGGTCTATTTTTCGGGTCGAACTCCCACTAGCGCCCGCCGGAGCGTCGCGAGAACTCACCCTTCGTTAGTTTACTGCGCAACCAGCAGGCTCTCGGCGAAGGGCCATTCCTGGTCCACCCACTGGGCTTCACATTGGAATCCAGTAGCGACGGCCATCGCGCAAATTTCATCCTTCGAATATTTGTGGCTGCTCTCAGTCCAGATGGTTTCGCCTTGGGCAAATCGAACAGAAAATCCAGCAGCGGGAATCGTCACTGTTTGAGCGCGTTTTGACATAAGGTGCATTTCCACGCTGCGCGCCTTTGCATTGAACTTCGCGAGGTGATCAAACTGCTCAAGATCAAAATCCGCACCCAACTCGTGATTGATTCGAGCCAGCAGGTTCTTATTGAAAGCTGCAGTCACGCCCAGCGGATCGGCATAGGCTTCCAATAGCTGCGGGATTGGCTTCAACAGATCCGTACCCAACAAGAGCAAGTCTCCGGGGAGCAGAGTGGCCCGAATATCCTTCAGAAATTCCACACCGGCCGGCCGATCAAAGTTGCCGATGGTGCTTCCTAGAAAGAGCACGAGCAAGTGCTGACTGGGTTTGCGCCGAGCCGCTACCTCGGCCAGCCCGTCGAGGTACTCACGCTCGAAGCCCACAATGCTGATTGCGTCGATGTCGCCTAACTCGCGCTTGCACATGGCCAGCGCGGTCGGAGAAATCTCGATTGGGCAATACGCGGTGTGCTGCCGGCGCGCCAACGCTTTCAGCAACCAGCGTGTTTTCTTGCCACTTCCGCTTCCCAGTTCGGCCACCATCATGGGGAGAGGCAGGCGCTCCACGATGTCATACGCGTTGCGCTGCAGCACGCGCTCATCCGCCCGCGTAAGACCGTACTCCGGCAATACGCTGATCACTTCGAACAGTGCGGAGCCCACATCGTCGTAGAGGTATTTGGAGAGTAGTTCCTTTTGCGGCTTGGTCAGACCGGCTCGCACATCGGAAGCAAACTCGAGGACGGGCTGGGCCGTGATGGCGTGTGTCAGCATGCTTGGCTCCCTTATGTGCCAGCTGGCTTAGCGGCTCACGCAGCGAAAACCCGCGTAAACGTATGGATAATGCGGTTGGAACCAGTTTCGGAACGAGCGGCGTAGCATACAGGCGGCCGTGCGCGGTGAGCCACCCTTCATGACGAAGTGCTTGTTATCGAAGAAGTCCGCGGAGTATCCACGATAGAACGGGAACGGTTCGAACCCGGGAAAAGGTCCAAACGGCGTCGACGTCCATTCCCAGCCGTTGCCCGCAAGATCCGCAACGCCAAATGCGCTTGCGCCCTCGGGAAACGCTCCGACAGGAGTCGGATCCCAATGCCGGAAATCAAAGTTTCCTCGCTTGGAGGATGGCGGTTCCGAACCCCAGGGATATTCCCGTTCTTCGCCTTCTGTGCCATAAGCAGCCCGCTGCCATTGCGCCTCGGTCGGCAGTGTTTTGCCCGCCCACCGCGCATAGGCAGAGGCTTCCGCCTGGCTCACATATACCGGCCAATCCATGGGCAGCGGAATCTCGCGGAACATGGTGCGCTGATGCCATGCATTGTTGCGTAGAACCCAGAAGCCCGGGTGGTGGATTGACGCAGCAGTCTTCCATGCCCAATCATCTTTCGACCACAAATTTTCCGAGTCGTATGCGCCGGCTTCCATGAAAGCAAGGAAGTCCTGATTCGTTACCGGATGGCGATCGATGAGAAACGTGGGAACATC
Organism: uncultured Acidobacteriota bacterium; assembly: GCA_963850425.1. Classification (GTDB taxonomy): domain Bacteria; phylum Acidobacteriota; class Terriglobia; order Terriglobales; family Acidobacteriaceae; genus Gp1-AA133. The sequence goes on from CAWKLF010000001.1 coordinate 110,774, forward strand.
CACGGAGTAAGCCTCAAACTCATTGTCCCAGCCAAACGCGCCCGGATCTTTGCGGCTCAGTCCAAGAGTCACACGGCCTGCGGGGATTTTCACCATCTCCGGATGAACCGCGCTGCGAACAACTTCGGGGCCGCTGTTCGGGCCAATCTTCCGATCGAGAGGCAACTGATGCAGCATGTAAGCGAGCGTCTCGGAGTGCATCAGCCGATGTTCGATGGCGACCTGCAGAAGCAAGGTCACATCGGCGTGGCCGGGCTGGTCATCCGCGAGCCGGTCGGCCAGCGCCTCGTCCAGTGTTTGGCGCGCCTCGCCGACGTAATCTTTGACTGCGTCCATCGTCGGCCAGTCCGAAGGTTGGTCCATCGGCAAGCCATCCCCCACTGGATCGATGCCAAACGCAAACAGGCGGTCAAAGTCTGGGTGGAAGGATCCGAGGCTCAAAGCACGTTCGCGCAGCAAGTTCCAATCGAATGCTTCCAGATGACCGATATAGAAAATAATCCGGTGCCGCTGCGGAATTGGTCGATCGTACAAAGCTTCCGGCTTAACAATCGAAAAAAGCTGATCCGTATTGGCTCTCGCCTCAGCCAGGCGATCAAGGAGCTGATGACGAAGTTCAACCTGGCTCTGCGCTACAGGCATTTGCGGAGTGCCTCCTTGAGCGGAAATGAACCCCTCTAAACGCTCTCCGTAAGATGCCTTCCCAAGGCAAAAGGCTCAGCGTTTTCGGCGTTTTCCAAGTCGAATGGGCAAGCCGTGGGCAGGCTTCAGAAGTGCTCGCAATGGGATCAGTTATCTCCCTTGTTTGCAGTAGCTTGGGACAACTTCCCATCAGAGCGAAAGCGCTCCTTCAAGGTACAAGACGGCTTTTCCTTTCAGGATGACGCGCTTGTCGCGAGGTTCAACGATCAGGTCTCCTCCACGCTCGGAAACTTGTCGTCCATGGAGAACCTTCTTCCCGAGTCGCTCTGACCAGTAGGGCGCCAAGGTGCAATGCGTTGAACCGGTAACGGGATCTTCCGGAATTCCGTAGCTGGGCGCGAAGTAGCGGGAGACGAAGTCTGATTGGCGTCCCGGAGCCGTGATGCATACGCCGGCAGGGTGCAATTTCTCCAGTTGGGGTAGGTTGGGTTTCGCACTCCGAACTTCGTCCTCGGTGCCGTATACAACGAAGTAATTTCGGTCGGCCGCACTTTCGCCGGACTCCAACACTCGACGCGGTTGAGGGTCCAAGCCGGAGATCAAATCGGGAGGCGCGGAACAGGGTTGGGCTGGAATCAAGGGCAAATCCATCTCAAGGAACTCGCCGTCTTGTTTTACGCTCAACAAGCCGCTGCACGTTCGAAACGTGACGGTCGTGGCCCCCTGCTGCAAGTAATTGAGTACAACAAATCCGGTTGCCAAGGTCGCGTGACCACACAGCTGGACTTCTGATTTGGGGGCAAACCATCGCAGTCCGTACTGCTCCCCTTCCCGCACGCAGAAAGCGGTCTCCGATAGATTATTTTCGGCGGCGATTGCCAACATGGTCTGGTCGTCCAGCCACTGGTTGAGCGGACATATGGCCGCCGGGTTCCCCGAAAAGACGCGGTCGGTAAAGGCATCCACGTGGTAAAGAGGCAATTTCACGAAATTTACACCCTTTCTGTGCGGGTCTTCTGTTCGAAAGACATTCCGAAGGCCGACACCGCACCTGCTTTCGAGCGCAGTTCGTTTCGTTTCACGTTCATGATGTTCGCGCGTATCCAAAGCCTGCCCACGAGGAAACTGACCTGAATTGCGCTGCTGGGTGTCCAGTTTGCCAGCTTGCTCATCATTTTTGTTAACGACGCGCGTGCCTTTTTCAGGGGGAATCTGTTAGCTCGTGCGGGAAATCAACCGCCCTTTTCGGCCGACTGCCGCAATCTGGAAAACAAACTTATCTACCAAGTGAAATGCGAAGGGTTCCGAGGCGTCACGCCGCCTGGATGTTTCGCACCCCGACGCGTCCGATGCTGGCCTGCTGAACAGCGTGCTCTGGACGGATCGAATGGGAGTCCGGGCGCTGCCGCCTCCCCGCCATATGGCGTTTTTCGAGATGCGCGAGGGGCTGGCGATTCTGGGGAATTGAGAACGAGAACGGGGCAACGTATTTCTTTTTACGTGGCCAAAGCTTCATGCAAGTATCGAGCTATTTTTCAGCGAATGAAACCCAGCCGCGCGTCTTGCCGAAATCAATATTGATTTCACACTTTTTGGGCCCGGTGTGTCCGAAATAAAGAGAGAGCTTGTCGGCCGGCGAACTCAGCTGCCCGGTTTCCATCTGCGCGCGCGCCAGATCCTGCTTGTCGTCATACTTCGCGCCGACCGAAGTGTTCCTGCTCACAATAAGTGTCCATTCCTTCTTGGCGGGAATGAGATACATTGTGTACCCACCGGTAGGAATCGTGGTCTGGCCGAGCACCAGGTCAGTCTCGGTAAAGAAAGTCATGGCTGAGCCCCCGGGCGTCAACACTTTCCCCGTAGGGGGTCCATCGCTGCGCCCGGTCGCAATGGGGTTGTAGCGCGCCGTAAGTTGCTTGCCATCTTCGAACGCACAGATGGCGCTTTCCCCCTGAGAGCTGTCTGAAGACTGACCGAGTGAAAGGAGCGGGAACATGCTCGCGCTACTCAACAGCACCGCACAGACAAGAAAGGCTCGCATAAGGGTCTCCGCGCAGAACCTGAGTGCCGCATATCATCGCAAAAACAGGGGGGAAAGAGAATAGTATTAACGAGATTTTTGCAATTTTCCGGTCTCAGATCGGGCGGACCAAGGAGCGCGAAGAACCGTTTGCGTCCATTCTGCCGGTCTCTCAACAACGTTCAGCATAAGCGAGTAGGGTAGGAGGCGCCTCTTGCAACCGAGTTTATGGCCCGAATTGCCTTTGGAAGCGTGGCAGGGCACATACGCCACTCTGCACATGTGGACTCAGATCGTGGGAAAGGTGCGCCTCGCGCTCAGCCCGCATATCAATCACTGGTGGGAGGTCCCGCTGTATGTCAACGCTCGGGGACTCACGACCTCGCCCATTCCTTATGAACACCGCACATTCGAAGTGCAATTCGATTTTATCGAGCACGAGCTGGCGATTTCGGTGAATGACGGGCGCCGGAAGTCTCTCCCGCTTCGCTCACAAACGGTAGCCGATTTTTATGCTGAGTTTCTGGCAACACTGCGATCACTAGGGATCAACGTCAAAATCTGGCCCATGCCGGTTGAAATCCCAAACCCGATCCGATTCGATCAGGACCAACAGCACGCTTCCTATGACCGCGAGTACGCACAACGACTCTGGAGCATCCTGGTTTTGGTCGACGGCATATTCAAGAAATTCCGCTGCGGCTTTGTCGGGAAGCACAGTCCCATACATTTTTTCTGGGGCAGCTTTGATCTGGCGTCCTCGCGCTTTTCGGGACGCCGTGCGCCTGTGCGGCCGGGGGCTGATGCCATCACGCGCGATGCCTATTCGCACGAAGTAATCAGCGCCGGGTTCTGGCCCGGCGGTGGAGATGTGAAGGGCGCGGCCTTCTATGCGTACGCCTCCCCGGAACCAAATGGATTTAAGACCGCCCCCGTACTACCTGAGAAGGCGTTCTATTCACCGCTGGGAGAATTCCTTCTTATGTACGACGATGTTCGCCAGTCGCCCGATCCCGAAAAGGCTCTGTTGGAGTTTCTGCAAAGCACTTACGAGGCAGGGGCTAACCTCGGAGGCTGGCCGCGCGCTGAGTTGGAACACCCCTTATTGCCGCGACCAGCGCAGTAGCAGTCGTAAGACTTTCGCAAACATTGATTCGCGCGACGGTGGGAGAAGGAAAAACTTGTAGCGATCGCTGGAGTTGATTTAATGGAAATGCCTTAAAGAATAAGGAACAGCCAAACGCCCGATTGGCTGTCCGCCCGTCGGCGCGTATACTTTGTCACTCGATCCGCACATCAGGTCGTGCTAAGGAACTCACCATGGATTCCTATCACCGCAAGCCGCAACGCACTGAGCAGTCAACCGGACGGGATTGTCAATTTTGTGCCGCTGTTGATCCGGATTTTGAAAAGCGCAGCACTGTTGATCGATGGGTTCACGGGACGCCTTACGACTCGGCCAATTCTCATCTTTCTGAAAACGGCCACGTCCTCCACTTGATGTCAGAGTTGGCGCAAAGACGGTCGTCAAATCCAACGCACAACCTGGCCCTGGGCAAATCAGCATGAGCGCTCGCATTCCGGAACGAAAGTAAGCAGGGCGTGGCCGGACCATGTTGCCATTTTCCCGGAAAAAATCGCGCGGCACCCACATCGCCCTGCGGTGATGGAAGCACATTGCCATGTAGCTCACATCACATATCAGCGCTTGGGCGATAGCGTGTCATAGGTACGTGAAGTATTGGATTTGTCGCCTCCTGGCCCTGCTGAGAATCCATCCGGCCGACTGCGAATATTGCCGTCACCGGCATAGTTGCTGGGCCGAAGTGAAAAGCCGACTTGAGGAGTTGCGGTGACTGGTGTCTGCTCGCTCGGCCCGTCATGCAGCCAACGGCCGTCGCGCAGAGTTCGCCTCCTTTTGGAATCCGTCCCGCCACGTTGTCCACCGAGGCTTCCAGTTTAGTGCGCGTCTTGCCTTCTGGTTGGAAGAACCGCGCGCCTCAGTCATCAGGACCACCCCTGCATCGCCAATGGCCAACCTCGCTATCCAGGTCGGAATGTGAAATGGAGGTTTTGCTCCAATCATTCTTGCCAACCCGGGAAGCCACTCAGAAACAGCAACCGGCTCATCGTCCACGACGTTGTAGATTCCTGGCGCTCCGGTCTCGACGGCAGCCAAAGTCGCAGTGGCGACGTCATCCACGTGAACGAAGGACCACACTGCGCTGCCTTCCCCAACGACCGGAAAGCGATGCTTACGAATTTGATCCAGCATCCAGTCGCTGGAAGTACCCGGACCGTAGAGCGAACCGTACCGCAGCACAACCCCTTCGACTTCAGGAGTCCCTGTGACCACGGTTTCGAGATGCCGTATCGCTGCCAGGGTGCGACGGAATACGTCCGGTGGATTGGGATCGAGCGGGTCGTCCTCAGTTTTGATTGGACCGCCGACGCGTTCGTACGGCCAGCCAGCGTAGCTCTGCGCGATGAATTTCCGTGCGCCCACAGCCCGTCCTGCCGCCAGAAGGTTGTCAGTGCCTTCCGCTCGCAGCCGGTTCGTCAGTGCAAACTGCTCGTCGAACCGGCGAAAATTCAGTGCCTGAGGTATGGCAGTCATCTCATGGATAATGACGTCCGGCTGCGCGGCCTGAATTTCGCGCATAACGGCTTTTGAATCCAGGGCGTCGGCGGCAACATGCTTTGCGCCCAGAGATTCCACCAGTTCCCGTTTGTGTGGGGACCGGGTCATTCCAATCACCTCGTGACCAGCCTTTACCAGCACAGCAATCAAAGGCTTTCCGATTGCCCCACTTGCGCCTGCCAGGAAAACTCGCATCTCGTCCTCCTCGATCTCGGCTGAGATCTCCTTATTTGGACGCTCGCGCGCTTGCTTTGGATTCGCACATCAATCCGCCAATCCGGCCATGCCCGCGGGGCCCTGCCTTTATTGCTGCCCGATACATATCGTGTTACGATATGAATGGTTTGTCTTGATACGATATATTTTGCGAAGGTGAAGGAGGCTGCAACGGTTACCGAGTATGTACTGCTGGCGGAATTGCGCTACCAGATCCGGCGGTTTCTGCATTTCAGCGAGCAGGCGTCCCGTGCCTTTGGCCTTCAACCGCAGCAGCACCAGTTGATGCTGACTTTGAAGGGGCTACCCAAAAACATCCGCCCTCGGGTCGGCGAACTGGCGGAAAGATTACAGATAAAGCATCACAGCGCAGTCGAACTAATTAACCGACTTGCGGCGGGCGGCTACATTCGGCGACACAGGGGAGGGAATGACCGAAGAGAAGTGCTGCTGGCGCTAACCCCGAAAGGAGAGAAAGTGCTGCGGACACTCTCCCTTTATCACCGCGCGGAACTTCGGACTCAGGGCCCTGCTCTGCTGGTTGCCCTGCGTCGCGCCATGGCAACCAGCAAGGCCAACCGACCCAGGGTCAGGAAGCTACCACCACTCAAAGCAAGAAGGAATGGACAACATGCCGGACGTTAACGACAGCTACGGCGCCCGTCCCGTAACCATAGGGGCCACCGGAGCACAAGTTGGGGATGTTCGGATTGCGGAGCCTGCGCAATTCCGGATGGTTTTAGTTTCATTTCTCGCGGGCGGGATTGGCCTGCTGGCTGGGCTAATTGCATTCGTGCTTTACAAGCTGATCGGCCTGTTCACCAACATCGCTTTCTATCACCGTTTCGACACGCAATTTATAAGCGCACGCCACAATCAGCTGGGACTGTGGGTGATCCTGATCCCGGTGATCGGCGGAATCGTCGTCGGGTTCATGGCAAAGTATGGGAGTTCCAAAATCAAAGGCCACGGGATTCCCGAAGCCATGGAAGCGGTGCTGGTCAACCGCAGTCGCATTGAGCCGCGAGTCGCGATCCTAAAGCCGATTTCCGCCGCCATCGCAATTGGCACGGGCGGACCCTTCGGCGCGGAAGGACCAATTATTCAGACGGGCGGCGCCGTGGGTTCGCTCGTGGGGCAGGTTTTTCATACCACCGCTTCAGAACGCAAAGTGCTTTTGGCCTGCGGGGCAGCGGCGGGCATGTCAGCGACATTCAACACGCCGATCGCGGGTGTGATCCTGGCGATCGAACTGCTTCTGTTCGAATTCAAGGCACGCTCGTTTATTCCGCTGGTCATTGCCAGCACCCTCGCAACCGCTGTGCACATGCAGTTGCTGGGCGCAGGGCCGATGTTCAAAGTCACCGCCATGGATTTCGGAATCCCCCATGCACTTCCCTTCTATCTCATACTGGGAGTGGTCTGCGGGTTCGCCGCGGTGGGATTCACCAAGCTGCTGTACTGGACCGAAGATCAGTTCGAAAAGTTGCCGGTCGACGAACTCTGGTGGCCGGCGATCGGCGCTCTGGGCCTCGGAATTATTGGCTATTTCGTGCCTCGCGTGTTGGGTGTCGGATATGACACCATCGGCGACATCCTGAATGCGAATCTGGCGTGGAAGCTGCTGCTGGTAGTCCTGATCGCTAAAGCCGTGGCACTGGTGATCTCGCTGGGCTCTGGAACATCCGGCGGACTGCTCGCACCGATGTTCATGTCGAGCGCAGCCATGGGTGGAGTGTTCGCCATGGGAATGAACCGCATCATTCCATCGGCGAACCTGTCGGCCGGAGCCTTTGCCCTGGTCGCGATGGGTGCGGTCTTTGGAGCAGCATCCCGAGCGACATTCGCGTTCATTATTTTCGCGTTCGAGATTACCCGCGACTACAACTCGGTCTTACCCCTCATGCTGGTTAGCGTAATTGCAGACGGGGTCGCAATGCTGCTGATGCCCAAGGCTTCCATCATGACGGAAAAACTGGCTCGGCGCGGGTTGCACATCCATCAAGACTACGAGGCTGACGTGATGCACCAGGTCCGGGTATCGGAAACCATGGATCGAGATGTTCCCAGCTTGTCTCCTGACATGACGGTGGGCGAACTCGCCGACCGCATTGCCCGCCGCGATCCTGCGGTCTGTAAACACCAGGGAATGTTCATTCTCGATCCGGAAAGCAAGCTCATCGGTGTGATCACGCGCGGCGATATTATGCGCGCGTTCGATCAGGATCCATCGGGCGCGATAAAAGTCGCCGACGCCGGTACACGCAACGTCATCGTTACCTATCCTCACGAGTCGTTGCACGAAGCTTCGGCCAAGATGCTGCGGAACGCAATCGGTCGTTTGCCCGTCGTGGACAGCAGCGGTTCCGGGCGGGTAATCGGCTATCTAGGCAGACCCGGTATTATGTCAGCGCGCTTGCGCCGTCTGGACGAGGAACATGTACGCGAACCAGGCTGGTTCACGCACTTTTAAAGACGCGACTGTCTCCCAGGTATCTGCCCGATGGCAGGCTATTCCATATTCAAATGAGGTCCGTTCTGGGGAGCTGTTCTGATGGTCCTCGAACTGAGACCCCGGTGGCATGGGCAGCATTTTTCGAATTAATCGAAGTGCAGCAGGATTCCAGTGCCAGGTCGCTGATGTAATTCTGCAGCCGTTGATCAAACTGCTTCGCTGCTGGAAGGAATTGTGCTAACTTCTATGAGCATCCGCACAGCTAAGAACGTTTTTTATTCCAGTTGCACCGGGTCTCTCATGCTCCGCACGATTCTATTCGGCCCTTGGAAGGATGCGTACGCGACGCCAGAATTTTGCCCTCTTTGCCTTGACCAGCAACCCATCTTTCAATACCGCTTGACCGGACCGGATGGCGGGACAAAGCAAGGTTATGAACGCCACGGCTACTGCTGCTTACGCTGCGGTCAGCAGTTGTTGGCAACCTTGGAGGAATTAACTCTGGCGCAGTGGGCAGAAGACGGCGCGCTCGAAGCGGAAGAGGCAAACAAGCAGGAGCATGAGGAAAGGCAGTCGGATAAGGTCTGAAGATTGCCAAGCGCCCCTGCACGACCCTGATCGCGATCCGGCTATTGTGCCCCCTTCCGGAAATCAGATGAATTTATGTTGAGTTTCAGCATTCTGGACTGCAAGGTCGTCCGCTTCATTCCCAACTTTGTGGCGGCCCCGTTAACTCCGGAAAGTTTGCCTCTCGTTCCTTTCAGTACTTGCAGAATGTAATCGCGCTCCACAGCCGCGAGCGTACGATCGACAGTAACAGATGCGGGGTCCGGCAGTTCCGAGATCGCGCCTTCCAGAACTGAACCGGACGTCATCATCACGGCCTTCTCAACAAAATGTTCCAGTTCCCTGACGTTCCCCGGCCAGTCCTCTCGCTGCAATGCATCCATCAGGTCATTGGGAATGGTTTCGATGTTTTTTCCCATCAACCTGCTGAATTTGTTAACGAAATGCTGCGCCAGCGGTGGAATGTCTTCTCGCCTTTGGCGTAGAGGGGATATCCGAATCGGAAAAACATTCAAGCGGTAAAACAAATCGCCACGAAAGCGTTTGTCCGTAATCCTCTTTGCGAGGTCTCGATTGGTCGAAGCGATCAGTCGCACATTCACGCGAATCGTTCGTGTGCTTCCCAGTCGCTCGAACTCCCCATCCTGCAACACCCGCAGCAGCTTCGGCTGCAATTCCAGAGGAAGATCTCCGATCTCATCCAGCAAAAGTGTTCCCTCATCCGCCAATTCCAGGCGGCCCACCTTTAGCGTGATTGCGCCCGCGAACGCCCCCTTTTCGTGTCCGAAAAGTTCACTCTCCAGCAGCCCGGTAGGAATCGCAGCGCAATTCACTTTCACAAAGTTCTTGTCTTTTCTTTTACTGATCCGGTGGATGGCGTGAGCGACCAGATCCTTGCCCGTGCCGGTTTCTCCCAGAATCAGCACCGTGGCGTCCGTGGTTGCTACAGTCCGCGCTTGCTCGAGTACCTGCTCCAAGGCTGGGCTAGTGCCTACGACCTCGCTGAACGCACTTTCGCGCTCGGGTTGCTTCCGGACGACAATTTTCTGTCCAGTCAGTTTGCCCTTCAGCGTCTCGTTTTCTTTTCGGACACAGGTATATTCCAGGGCAAGAGCCACCTGGATGGCCACCTGCTCCGCCAGTTCGCGACTCAGTCCTTGAAACGCACCTTTTTGACGGCTTGCCAGATGCACAGTCCCCAGCACTCCCCGCTGCGTCACCAGGTCCATGTCATATACGGACTCAATCCCTTCAGTCGGCATGCAGTGCCAGCCTCCCCCACCGAGCATCGACAATTGTGTGGGGTCTTTCCCCAGCCGGAGCACGGTCTCTTCCTTTAGGGTCAAGGCAGCGTAGTCGTGTGGAATCCGGCGATTGACAAAATCTGTGATCGCCGCCACAAGGTCGGTGGGTTCAGACTTTGCGAGCAGTTGGCTATGGAACTCTACCAGGACCTTCAGCTGATCGGTGCCGTCCTTGCAGGCACTGCTTAAGAGATGAAAGGACTCTTCCAACTTCTTTTGTTCAGTTACCTCAACTACCATCGAACACAGACGCTGGACTTCTCCTGCCGAATCCTTCAGCGGGAAGTAATTTTCAACCCAGTGTCCCGGCTCCGATCGCATCGGCAAGTTGCCGGTGACATGGACATTCAGCACCGGATTCCCCGTGGCCAGGACATGTTGGAACAGCGGTTCCACTTTCGCCGCAAACTCCCCCAGAACTTCGTAGATGGTTCGCCCCAGATGCGCTTTGGCAGGGATTCCGTTCATGCGAGCCAGAGCCTCATTGATGCCCCGGAATCGAAACTGCCGGTCGCAGATGCCCACCCCGACGTTGGGGGCGTTCATGAAAGTCATGACAAGCTGTTCGGGGTGTCTCAGGATTTCCTGCGCAATCCATTCCTCTACAAATTGACTGGAATGGTTGTCTCGTCTGGATTCCATATCAAAACTCCCGCCGCGGCTCTTACCGCGAGCGATGTAGCGCTTTAACTTTACGGTTGCTCATACTACGCTAGTTATTGTCTCCTATCTATACACACTTAGCGTGCTGTTACCCCGGATGCTCACGGAACCAGAGGGAAGGCGCAGCAGATCGTTCGCGGAAAAAGACTTGGGGTCTATTGGGACGCTTACCTATCTTGATGCAGATACGGGCAATTTCACAAATCTACTGCCGTCTTGAAACCTGTTGCACAGCTCCCCAATCCTGTAGGGTACCCTACGGATTGTGAATATCTGCCATTTCCGCTCCCGGTAGTGGGAAAAGAGCACCACAAGAATAGTAACGGCCCAACCCATACCCCGTGCCGTGCTTGGCTGCAAGCTAGAGGGCGGATTCGTCGCCGTGGACGAAATGCATTGCCAAATGGAGGGTAGTCCGCGACAACTAACCTCCCATGCATCGACCTAAGCGGCAAACCGCCGGAAACCCGGCTCGGCCGTGAAATGTTTCCCCTCGGACACCTGCCCTCTGGATGCGATCTCTGCGACTCGGCAGCCCCGAAGTACTCATGAGGTCGAGAAAAACACTGACCTTGCGCCTCTCAACTCGCATAGCGCACTCATTTTCGATGAACGTTCGCCGCTTCGCCGGAATGAACGTTCTCCTGAACTACCTTGAGATTCCGCGCTGCCGGTCAGTTCGCCGCATTCCCTCCAACACCAGGAATCCAGTGCAGCGCATTCGCGCGATAGATTTTCCGCAAAACGGGGCTGGGCAACTTTATGCCTTGCACCTTTTTCCCGTTGAGCTCGAAGGTCTCGCCCGTGGCGAAGTAGCGCCAGTCGCGGGCATAAACCTCTTCCCACGATTTGACCTCTTCATCGACCTTCGCGTCCGCGATCATGTCCAGATCGGTGCCGTACAGCACGCGATCCTGATATTTGATGAGGAAGGCGCGCACTTTTTCAGGAGGCATCAGCATCAAGTACTCCATGCGCGCCGCGGTATCAATCGCGAAATTCGGATAGCGATCGAACCGGCTGGCGATGCCGTCCAGATCTTTCTCCATGCTTCCCAGGTGAACGCCCACCATGCGGAGTTTTGGGTTCTGCTGCAAAATGTGATCGCGCGCTTCCAGAATTGAGTTCTTCGCCGGGAAGCCTGGCTTGTCCCCCACCAGCCACTGCGGGTTCTCCTTGTAATACGGCCAGGAAGGATCGCTCGGATCGGGCGGCCCCCACGCCACGTTCGGTTCCGCCACGTGCGACATTAAAGTCTTTCCGTTCTTCTGAATGCTGGCATAGATAGCGGAGAATTTTGGGTCATCGGGCATGATGTATTTGCCGTTGGCGTCCTTGATTTCCATGCCGATGTTTTTCCAGATCTTGACGGCGATTGCACCATCCTTAAAATCTCTCTCAATCTGCTGGATGCCCTCCTTGGGAAAGGCCGGATCGCTGAATTTGTAGGGATCAAATGTCGTGCACAGGGCGACGTGCCCCTTGCTCGATTTCACCAGCTTCCAGGCATCGTCGATCTGCGTCTGAAGCTCTTTGCGGTACGAGAGCGTGTCGTCCATCACGAGGATGTTCATCAGTTGGAGATTCAGTTTCTCCAGCATCGACTGGAAGGCGGGGTCCGTTTTGAATACGTGCACGTGTACGTCAACAGGACGAAGAGCCGCCAGCGACTTCAACGCTTGTTCGTCTGTTGTTGGCTGAGGCTCGGCAGCGAATACTTGCCGGTGGACTAACAGAATGCCTGCAGCGGCGATCAAAGCAAAAATGAAGATGAGCGAACGATTCATTCGCATAGAAGTATCTCCTTTATGACTACAAAAGAATCGGCTTGATGCCCGTCAGTTCGCAGAAGTCCGCGAGCGCGGGATATAGGTGAGAGCCATAACCTAAACACGCGTACTCGTTGGTCCAACTTTGCAGAAGCTGTTCCATGTCGCAGTGTGCGGTCACGAAACCGTGCGGCCAGAACGGAATGCCGCATTCGTCCAGACGGTTATTGATCTCACTGGCGGGAGGCTCGAAGACGGTAGCCCTGGTAATGGCCATCTGGAATTCCCCGTTCACCCGACCGAGCCGTGCGAGCACACCCTCTCCAACTTTACAGATCAACTTCACCGACAATCCGCCAGCCTCTCCTTCAGTCGGTATTCCATGTTCCGCGAAACCAGCCGGCCCAAGTTTCCCAGCCAGAGACGGTGGACACGCACCGTCTCCGATAATCTTGATTTCTTTGCGTTGCACATCCACATGCTGGAGATCGCCGTAGTACACGGGCTCCTTGCTGAGCTTGGTCAACAGCAGGACGGTAAGAGCGGTATTGAAATCGCCCAGCGTGGAAGTGCCATGGCCGTCATCCAGCATCATGCTCTGCGCGAAGCAGGTGGCGGCGTAGTGATCGCCGAGCCCGGGAAAAGACTGGATGGTGTAGAAGTCGAATTTCTCCTGCTCCACAATTTTCTTTAAAGCAAGATACAGACGAATCGACTTCTCGTTCACTACCGACGCCTCCGGTGCTTTTCCAAATAACTTCTGCAGGCGCGGTTTCAGCGCGTCGATCTCTTTGCTCGTGATTTGCTCCGCAGCGCGGATCACCGCCGTCGTATCACGCGAATCGATATCAACGCCGAACATGCGCATCCATTGGGACGGGTCTGCTGCCCCGCAGGTCTGGCCCATACCGCGCCCGCCAAAAGTTCCGATCGTGGAAAGATTCAGCCAGTTCTTCATGTGCGCAGCGCGGGCGTAGCTGGCGATTTTCCCGACCGTGGCCGCGTCGTCCGCGGCGCCGTAAATGAATTTGTGCGACACTCCGATTTCCAGCAGTCCACCATGCATGACCAGGCCGCCCACCGGACGCCAGCCCTGGGAGCCGGGATGAGTCCACAAGAGAAGTCCCTTGCCGGTAGCGGCGCAATCGCGAATTGCGCCCACCAAATGCGCGGCCCACACCCAGGTGCCAGAGAACAACACGACTGCATCGATCTCCGGATCGTTCTTCATCCGCCGCATGGCGGCAATCGCTTCCTCTTTCGAGGCGATCACGGTCTCATGCCGGACGACCTTCAAACCGGCTGCGGCCAGCGCCTTCTGGGAACGTTCGACGATGGCATCGTCAATGAAGGGCACACCCGCCGGATCTTTCAATCCGTCCTTATGAACACCGTAAACAATGAATCCAATCGTTGGCTCGATCATGAATCCCCCTGAGAATTACCTGCAGATGATGTTCGTAAGCTTGCGAGGCAGGCGTAGAGAAGCCCGTACTGCTCAGTGTAGGTACGGTACTGGTCAGCGACTGCCGCAGCCGGTTCGACGGTGTCCGCCACATGCACCAGTTGCTCCACGGTGCGCAGGATGTCGCTATATTTTCCCGCGCCCGCTCCGGCAAGAATCGCCGTTCCAAGGCACACTGCGTCAGAGCTCGACGTTCGATGCAAGCGGCAACCGCTCAGGGCAGCACGCAACTCCAGTCCGAGTTTGGAGCGGCATCCGCCGCCGGTGATGTACACATCTCGAAATGGCCCCGTGACGCGTTGCAGAAGTTCTGCCATCGTCGCAAACTCACAGGCCACGCCTTCCAGAATTCCTTTGTAGATGTCAGCTGCGCTGGTCGCCGGGCGCAGCCCAGCAATGACGCCGCTCGCCCTCGGATCAAAGTCGGGATTGCATGTTCCCAGCAGATGCGGAGCGATGAAAAGTCCGCTCGGCCCGGCGGGGGCACGACTTTCCCAGGCGGAGCACACCCGGTCGACGGACTGGTCGGCTCCCGGCACCTCGTTTTCCAGCAGATGCAGAAACCACTCCAGCATGATGCCGGATGGGAAGTAGGCCAGCGTCACATACCTGTCGGGCACAACGTGACAATAGGTATTCAAGTTGGCCGCGTAGGCAGTTTCGTTGATGACGGGCTCCCTGGAAGCTGCCAGCAAGCATTCGTAGGTGCCGAGCGACGCGGAAACCCGCCCGGGTTCGATCACACCCATGCCCAGGGCTGCGCAGGGCTGATCGTGTCCCCCAAGGACGACGACGGTTCCGTGGGGCAGTCCGAGATCGACTGCAACCTGGCCAGACAGTTGGCCCGCGACCGTGCCAGCAGGAACAGGCTTCGGAAAGCGATCGGCAGTGAGACTGCACGCGGAAAGGATTTCGTCGGACCAGGTTTTGCCGCGTACATCAAACGCGAGGAAGCGGGAAGCCAGGGAATAATCCACGCAAGCCGGCAGTCCAAGCCGCGCGAGGAGGTAGCTGGGAACCGGAAGAAACTTCTGAGCCTTGGCGAAGAGTTCCGGCCGATGCTCCCGCAACCAGAGAATCTTCGGAACCGGATACATGGGGTGGACTACGAGGCCGGTGATCTCGAAAATGCGCTTCGGATCAAGAACCTCTTTCAGGTGCTCGGCTTGTGCGACCGCGCGGTTGTCCATATTCAGGATCGCCGGCGACAGCGGCCGGTTGTCATGATCCATGGCAACAAAAGTCTCGCCATGAGAGCTGATGCCGAGCGCTTCAATGGGATCGTCGGTGACAGCGCCGGCAAGGATTCGGGTCACGTGGCGAAAGGCCTGCCAGAATGTATCGGCGGGTAGTTCAGCCCATGAGGGTGCTGGGACCTTGGGAGTGTAGGACTGGCATGCCTCGCCGAGAACCCGACCATCGAGCGCATGGACCACCGCTTTGCAGCTGCTCGAACCCATGTCGATGGCTAGCAGGCTCATCGTTCACCTTGGCCGGGGTGCTTGCTTGCTTAGCACTGCGTGCAAGTGCTGCATCAGGTTGGGAATGTTTTCAGCCTGGAATACATTCCTGCCGAAGAATACGCCCGCTGCCCCGGACTGCACGATTCCCTGCGTGACTTTGAGGATGTCGTCGTCGGAACCGGTGCGTGTGCCCCCCAGGACAAGAATCGGGATGGGGCACGCATCGATCACCTCTTGCATCGTGGCTGAATCGCCAGTGTATTCGGTTTTAACGACATCGGCCCCCAGTTCTGCCGCAACGCGCGAGTGCAGCTTCAGCCATGCGGGATCATGCGGATTGCGTACATTCTTGCCACGCGCCAGCGATTCGACAATGAGAGGCATCCCGAGTTGCTCACATTCGCGGGCGATTCGGCTGACTCGCTGAACCTCGCCTCTTTCAAAGTCGACATCGCCGCTGCCGAGCACGAGAAACGTGATCACGGCATCGGCCGCTGCGCGCACGGCATCTTCCGGATGGCCTACCAGACTGCTGCGAAATTGTTCGGCAGGATTGATGGGCGCCGTTCCCAGTGCAGTCGTCCAATCGAGACGCGCGATAAGTCCTGGTATGAAGGTGCTGCTGTTGTTCGCGGCATCTGCCACATACCGAAAATTGCCCAGATTGAGGAGGAGTGCGTCGGCTTTGCCTTCGAGAAAGCGGGCAATTTGCGACGCGGGATTAATGGTTCCTGGAATGGGCCCGTGAACTACTGGGTGATCAAAGGCCACCACCAGGCTTCCTCGGTCGGAATGAAGGATGCGGCGAAGGCGTATGCTCTTTCCGTGTTGACTCACGAGCCTCCAAGGTGAAACGATACACTGGCTGGAAATGTAATCGTCGGGCGCATGCTTGTCAACGCGTTCCTGGTTTCTTTTTCCTTTTTCCGGGATGGGCACATGGATGCAGCGGGGACGGAAGCTTTAACATTCAGCCTCCCATCGGAGAAGATTGCCGTCATGAGTCAATTTCGCAAACGCGATCTTTATGAATGGTGCAAAATCCCAGCCCGCGATTTGCGCAACCATCCAAACCGGAGAGTGCCTTTTCGGATGGTGCGCGATTCGTCAGACATGGGCCAACTCATGGCTAAGGAGTTGGTCGAGGTCATCGAAGCGAACAATCTGAAGAAGATCCCAACCCGCGCCATCATTCCGTGCGGACCGAAATGTTGGTACGAGCCGTTCACGAAGCTTGTCAACGAACGCGCGGTATCGCTTCGCCAGCTTTATGTCTTTCATATGGACGAGTGTCTGGACTGGCAGGCACGTCCCCTGCCTCCAAATCATCCCTACAATTTTCGGTCCTTCATGGAGCGGCATTTCTACGGTGGGATCGGCGCGGAGCTGGCCGTACCGGAAGGCCAGCGGTTTTGGTTGCTGCCGTCAACCGCCGACAAGGTCAAGATTGCGATCGATGCCTCCCCCATCGATATCACCGTGGGTGGGTGGGGGCAGGACGGGCACGTGGCTTACAACCAGGCCCGCCGTCATCCGTATAGTGAGATTTCGCTGGAAGAACTCGCTGCCTCCACGATCCGCATCCAGGAAAATAACTTCGACACAATCCTTGCCTTGGCGCAACGCTCGTTCGGAGGGGCCTATCAATTCGTTCCCCCGATGTCGATCACGCTTGGCTTGCAGGAGTGCCTTTCCGCCCGAAAAGTGCGCGTGTACAGCGATACAGGTTCATGGAAGCAGACTGCTTTGCGGGTGGCGCTGTTCGCCGAGCCCACACCGGAATATCCCATGACGCTCTTGCAGGGTCATGCAGACGCGTTGATCACGGCCACCGAAGAGACGGCCAGTCACCCGATCAGCGAAAATCCGGACTGGGATCTTCTCTAGGAGGCGGCATGCGCGTTCTGCGAATCGACGAGCACTCTCCGTTTCGACAACTCGTAGGGGTGGGCGGCCTCGGCACCGGCATATTTTTTGCTCTCGACGGAGATCACACGCTGGGCCGCAACGAAAGCCGATTGGGCAGCCTGATAAACGTGCGCGATTACTGCAAACTGCATATCGTGACGCACTATATCGCGAAGCTGCTGGGCGCCAATCAAGGACACTTTCCAGTGATGCCGCTCGGCAAGGTTGGCGATGACGCTGCCGGGGCTTTCGTTTTGCGTGAAATGCACAACGTTGGGATCGACACGCGTTTCGTGGAAGTGCTGGCCGGAAAACCAACTCTATTCAGCGTTTGCTTTCAGTATCCGGATGGCAGCGGAGGCAATATCACGACCGGCAATTCGGCCGCCGCCGAACTGTCCGAGGAAGACATTGACCGCGCTGAATCTCTTTTCCAGTCCGTCGGTCCAAAGACCATAGCGTTACTGGTGCCCGAGGTGCCGCTGACTTGCCGGCAACATTTCCTCGACGTGGCAAAGCAGAAGGGCGCATTCTACAGCGGCCTCGTTCGTTTCGGGCGAGATCGCGGATGCCAAACGATTGGGGATGTTCGACCAATTGAACCTCGTCTCTCTGAACGAAGAGGAGGCCGCCGACCTGGTCGGCGAGACCTTTACGCCCGCGACTCCCGAGGTTTTTCTGGACAGGCTGTTTCGCCTTGTGGCCTTGACGTATTCCCAGCTTGGGGTGGTCATGAGTGCCGGGAAGAATGGTGCCTATTTCATTGATCGTTCGGGATGGAGCCACTCGCCCTCGCCGAGAGTGGAGGTCGCATCTACCGCAGGTGCGGGAGACTGTCTGCTGGGAGGTATTTTGGCGGCGCTGGCTGCCGGGATTCCTCTCCCACACGCGCGACGGCGGCCGGCCACCCAGCTCGTGTTGCAAGACGCGCTTGATTTCGGCGTGCTGCTGGCAAGCTACAAAGTTTCCTCTCCCCACACAATCCACCCGGATGCCTCGTTAGGCGAACTGCTGCGATTTACGGAGCGGCTTGGGATTCGAGTTGTTTCCGAGGTCGAACAGGTCGTGAGCGAAAAAGAGATCGTCAAAACCAGCGGGTGATCGGCCTGGAGTCGAGCCCCGGCTTTGCGGTGCGCCGCAGCGCCCACCGGTTGCTTTTTGGCTTGACAGTCCCATTAAACCGGGTATATCAAGGTCGCTAAGTGAAACGTTACACTTGCCCCCCCCGCGAGCCTGCTGGTCAAGGAGGTTTGATGTGATTCGTCCTGGCTCTTCCTTCCCCAAGCGCTTTTCAGGCGCAGTGCTTTTCTCCTCAAGCCTCCTGGCGCTGATTGTATTGATTGCCTGCTCTCGAAAGGAATCAGCACCTAAAACCGAAGCCGGATCCATTATTCAAATCACGCCTCCTACCTCCGGGCCGCTCGTCATTCGAACTCCTTCCGCAGAATTCCGTTTCTATGCCAATGGATATCTTCAAGCGAGCCTGTTCCGTGGGGGCGAAGCACTAACCCTGGATGACCCATCGCAGGCAGCCTTGGGGAGTAGCTCGCTGACCATCGGTGGAAAGGAAATTCCCGACTTTGTTTTTGACCTGGAACACGCAAAGATCGGTTCGGCTTCGGGACGATTGGGCTCACCCGGGAAACAGATTGAGATTGCCGGAAAAAGCGCTTCGCTTCCGGATGTTCAGAGCACGGCATTCCTGGAGGTCTATGACAGCTTTCCCAATGTGGTGCTCAGCAGCATCTCCTTCAAAAACTCTGGCGAAAAGGACGCCTCCTTCGACAAGATCAGGACGCAGCATCATCTTCTTAATGCGTCTCTCGTGGACAAAAATGCCGCCCCTTACGCAATGTGGTCGTTCCACGGATCGAGTGAGGCGTGGGGGAAGGATGATGTAGTTGCATTGAATGCGAAGTACTCGCGCGACAATCCGATGCAAACCATGTTGCACAACGACGAAAACCAGACCGGCGGAGGGATTCCAGTTATCGCGTTCTGGACGGGAGCGGTCGGCGAAGCGATTGGGCACGCCGAGACCGTTCCCTTGAAACTCAGCATGCCGGTGAAGACCCAGGCGGATCAGCGAGTGAGCGCTTCCATTGCGCTGGAAGGTCCCATGACGCTCCATCCGGGAGAAACCTACACGTCGCCGCTCACCTTTCTGACCGTGTTCCACGGCGATTTCTACGAACCGCTCAGCACCTATTCGAAGTTCCTGCAGAAGCGTGGGTTAAGTCTTGCCCACCCCACGGAGGCCGACTACCAGGCAAATTGGTGCGGCTGGGGATATGAGATGGATTTCACGTCCAAGCAGATGCTGGGCACCATCCCGAAGCTGAAAGAACTTGGATTGAAATGGGCGACCCTGGACGCCGGCTGGTTTCGAGCACGTGGTGACTGGGAGCCGCGCAAGGATACTTTTCCGGACGACTCGCTGCAAAAAGTCGTCAAGGCGTATCACGATAATGGAATCAAGATTACGTTGTGGTGGATTCCCTTGGTTGCGGAAGATGGCCGCGGAAAAGACATACTGAATCACCGCCCCTACCAGCTATCGAATGTGGTCAGAGACCATCCCGACTGGTTAATCTTAGGCAAGGATGGCAAGCCAGCGCGCGCCACCGCGGACCTCGGCGCCCTTTGCCCAGCCCTTCCGGAAGTGCAGCAATACTACAAGCAACTCACGCAGCGATTCATTCACGATTGGGACTTTGACGGCCACAAACTCGATTTTTCTTACACCGTGCCCGCCTGCTACAACCCGAAGCATCATCACAAATCGCCGAACGATTCGATTGCCGCGGTGGGAGATGTTTACAAGGTCATCCTCGACACCACGCGGGGCCTGAA
Source organism: uncultured Acidobacteriota bacterium (assembly GCA_963850425.1). Taxonomy (GTDB): domain Bacteria; phylum Acidobacteriota; class Terriglobia; order Terriglobales; family Acidobacteriaceae; genus Gp1-AA133. The sequence continues at coordinate 130,740 of CAWKLF010000001.1, forward strand.
ACCCGACAGCGTAACCCAGGCGTGTCCGTGCGGAACTCCCCCGAGCCTCGCTTGGCTGCCCTACATCGATCAGGCGGTGACCGCCGATCCGGTAGGCGCGCGCCAGGTACGGCTCCGCACGAAAATGTACAAGGCATTGCTCGGCCCGCAGGCCGCCGTCTACGGCGATCATGTTGAACTTACCGAAATGGAGTTTAGCAATACGCTGCACGAAGTGGACAAGGGGCGCGACTTCGCGTCCGAAGTCGGCGTCGGCGCAGTCGTCGGCACGAAATTCACATGGCCCGATTACGGTCCGAAATTCAAGATGGTGGAACTGACGCCGGAAAAAGAACAGCACTGGAAGAAGTGGATCGATATCTACAACTCCAAGATGCTTTCCCAGGGTGAATTCCTAAATCTCTATACCTACGGCTACGACACGCCGGAGGCCTACGCGATTGCCAAGAATGGGCGCATGTACTACGCCTTCTATGCTCCCGAAAAACAGAAAAACTGGTCCGGCGAGATCGAGCTTCGCGGGCTCAAGCCCGGACGTTACACAGTGCACGACTACGAGCAGAACAAAGAACTAGCAGTTGTGGATGCAGCCACGCCTCGCATCAAGGTCTCGTTTCAAGAGCACTTGCTGCTGGAAGCTGATCCGCAATAAAAAGTGGTCTTACGCAAATTGTGTGGTGGATCCGTCGGCATGGCAGCTCATGCGACGGTAGGAGGTCGCTCATGCGGAGCCGTTTTCGAAATCTGTACATTGCAACGTCAGTCTTGGTCCTTGTCGTCGGAACGGCCTTTGCCCAGAAAGACATGGGAAGCATCCTCGGCACGGTGCGAGATACTTCCGGCGCAGTCGTACAAGGCGCCAAGGTAACGGTCACCGACGCCGATCGTGGCACCACTTTCGAAACAACGACCAACGATACTGGCGAGTATGCGGCCAATCCTCTCCGCATCGGGCGGTACAACGTCACGGTTGAAAAGCAGGGCTTTCGCAAACAGGTGGTCGGTCCGATCGAGGTTAACGTGCAGGCCCGCGCTGAAGTGAATATCGCTTTGCACGTGGGCCAGATTGCCGAAACCATCACTGTAAGTTCGGAAGGTCCACAACTCGAAACGGAGACCTCCGAACTCGGCCAGGTGGTAAGCGGAAAGCAAGCCACGACATTGCCCCTCAATGGCCGCAATTTCGCGCAACTAGCGCAACTGGCGGCCGGCGTCGCTCCCGCAGAACCTGGATCACGAACAGAAACAAGTTTCGGGTTCAGTTCCAACGGAGCGCGCGCACTGCAGAACAACTACCTGCTCGACGGTATCGACAACAACGCGAACCTCGGCGACGTACTCAACGGCAGCGCCTACGTAATTCAGCCTTCAGTGGATGCGATCGGCGAATTTAAAGTGCAGACCAACTCCTACAGCGCAGAATTCGGCCGCGGCAACGGCGCGATCATGAACGCCGTCATCAAATCGGGGACGAACTCATTTCATGGCAACGCCTACGAGTTCTTCCGCAATGACAAGCTGGACGGGCGGAATGCATTTGATTTCCTGGGCCGGCAGCCCTATCAACAGAACCAGTTTGGCGCCACCTTTGGCGGGCCGATCATCAAAAACCGTACATTCTTCTTTGTCGACTACGAAGGCCTGCGCGTTCGGCAGGCACTTCCACAGCTTTTGCTGATTCCCACACCGGAGCAGTTAGCTGGGGACTTCTCCAGTTTTCTGGACCTGAGCACTCCCATTCTTGACCCAACCAGCGGCATGAATGTACTCGATTGCAACGGGAACCAGACCTACCAGGGTGAAATTTTCGATCCGCACCTTACCCGGACAGTAACCACGAGCGGCAACTATCCGAGTGGCATGTGCGGGTTCCCAATCGGAGTTACGCCGGGTGGGGTACCGACAAACATTTTCCCGGCTGGTTCCATCGACCCGGTTGCCGCCGGCATCGCCGCGTTGTTCCCTGCTCCACTGCCCGGCTTTGACATCGGCGGGAACAACTATTTGGTCGCCCCCAAGAAGCATCTCAATCAGAACAACTTTGACGTTCGCGTGGACCACAGATTCACCAACAGTGACGATTTCTTCGCGCGCTTCAGCTACGAGGATCAGCCGATCTTCACGCCTGGGCCTTTTACGAACTTTCTGGATGGCGGAGGTTTTACGTCCGGCAACCAGGACAATGCTTACCGCAGCGCGGCCATCAGCGAGGTGCACACCTTCTCGCCAACGTTTATCAACGAATTCCGCCTGGGATACAACCGTATTAACTCCCACCGATCGCCCCCTTTCGCCAACACCGACGTCTCCGGCCAACTCGGACTAAAGGGCGTTCCATTCTCGCCTGGGTTTGGCGGATTACCCAGCATTTGTTTTGTGAATTACGCGTGCATTGGCGCGTCGGATTTCCTGCCCTCGTTCGAGAAGCAGAATAGTTACGTCATCAACGAGAACCTGATCTGGATCCATGGCCACCATTCGATGAAATTCGGCACGGAAATTCGGCTGGAACAGTTCACGATGTTCCAAGACTCTGCGCCTCGTGGAGATCTAGGCTTCGCTCAGGACTTTACCGCCAATCCTGCACTGCCAGTGAATGCAGATGGCTCGCCGACCGGCGGAGAAGACATCGCTTCTTTTCTGGTGGGCGCGCCCGATAGTGCGAACATCGTGAACCTGCACGCTCCGGACTATCACCGCAAGATTTTTGCCTTCTTCGGCCAGGACGACTTCCGAGTCAACGACCGGCTCACGCTCAACCTTGGACTGCGCTACGAACTGTTCCGACCAGTTACCGAAGGCAAGAACCAGATGGCGACATTTGACTTCGGCTCGAACTCGCTGATTGTTCCCAAAGGGCAGACTGCGGAGTTGACCCCAACCATCGCATCCTTCCTGCCGATCGTCCGCAATGGTTTGCCAAGCCTGGTGAATCCCGATTACCGGACGTTCGCCCCCCGCATCGGCTTTGCCTACAAAATCAATAATCCCCTGGTCCTGCGCGGCGGTTACGGAATTTTCTACGGCGGGCAGGAAAGTGGACCATTTTCATTTCCCAGCCCCGGCTTCAATCCGCCGTACTTCTTGAGCCAGAGCTTCAACTCTCCGTGCGGCAGCCCGGCGCCGGCCAACGCGAACTCCGCCGATGAAAACAATTGCGCTATCGGCCTGAAACCTGGGGACAGCAGTCAGATGATCGCGAACTTCTGGACCCAAGGGTTCCCCGCAAACTCGCTAACGGATCCCAACAACCCACTCCTTTATTCCATCGATCGCAACATTCGAACGCCGATGATGCACCAGTGGCATTTCGGTCTCCAGTACCAGCTGCCCGCTGAAACCGTGCTGGGAGTCTCTTACGGTGGATCGCACGGAACTCATCTTTATGGCTTCTACAACGGCAACCAGGCCACGCCCAGTAGCGATCCCAATGCGCCTCTGGCAGATCGTCGCCCCTTCCCAGACGTGGACGGTACAATTGACGCTTTTCGAGCCAATACCAATTCCAACTACAACTCGCTGCAGGTAAGCCTGGAAAAACGCATCTCGCACGGACTCATGTTCCAGGCGTCGTACACCTACTCCCACGCGCAAGACGAAGCCTCGAGCGCGAGTTTAGGCTCGCTGGGCAACGGCGACTTCCGTGATCAGCGTTTCCCGTTTCTCGAATACGGGAACTCTGATTTCGATGTCCGGCATCGCTTCGTAGTCAGCTACTCCTACGAGCTACCGTTCGGACGGGGCAAGCTGTTCGGCGGAAATGCCAGCGGTGTGTTGAATCAGATTATCGGCAATTGGCAGATCGCCGGCATCACCTCGGCTTCCACCGGGAACTTCTTCACTGTGACCGACCCCTCTGTGAATAGTGCGAATAACGACTGCGGCGGAACCGTCAGCTACAACTGCTCTCGACCGAACGTCGTGGGCAATCCAAATGGAACTCCCTGCATCGCGGGCACGTTCTTTAATACCTGCGCCTTCGAAAGCAATCTGGTTCCGGGCACATATGGAAATGAAGGACGCAACTCGGTGCGCGGTCCGGGCAGCCAGGTCTGGGACGTTTCGTTCAATAAGCTATTCCCGATCAAAGAACAAATGAGGCTTGAGTTCCGAGCGGACCTCTTCAACATATGGAACCATACGAATCCGCTGTGGGGGCCGATCGGAGCCGCCGGGCAGGTCGAGCCCGTAGCCATCGAAGTCGGCACGCCGCAGGAAGGCCAGTTTCAGGCCGCGCGTGATCCCCGGCTCATTCAATTTGCGTTGAAGTTTTATTTCTAACAAGCGCTTCGCCAATGGAAAGCGATCTGCAGAAATAACGGCTGAGGGCCGAATCACATCGGCCCTTTCTTTTGCGGAAACCTATGTCGACTGCACCAACCAGCAATGCTCCGGGATCGATCGGCCTTCGCCGAGCCCTCAGTTTATGGGATCTGATCCTTTACGGAATGATCGTGATCCAGCCGACGGCGCCCATGCCGGTGTATGGCGTCATGAGTCAACGCGCGCACGGACACGCCGTCACCACCGTCCTGATCGCCATGGTGGCGATGCTCTTCACCGCGATCGCTTACGGCCGCATGGCCCGCGCCTATCCCAGCGCAGGCTCAGCGTTCACCTACGTTGGTTCGGAAATCCATCCCGCGCTTGGCTATGTCACGGGATGGAGCATGGCCATGGACTACATGCTGAACCCGATCGTGTGTACGATTCTTTGCAGCAAGTTCGCGCTCAATTTTTTCCCTGAGGTTCCGTACCCGCTTCTCGTCGTCCTGTTCATCGCAATTTTTACGGGGCTGAACCTGTTCGGAATCCGGACCTCAGCGCGCATCAACGAAATTCTGGCGGCGAGCATGGGCATCGTGATCGTGATTTTTCTCGCAGCTGCGGTCCGTTACGTCCTGCACACGCCGCACGAAGGGTTGGCTTTCTTTACCCGTCCGTTTTACGATCCCCAGACTTTCAGGACTTCGGCGGTCCTCGGTGGCACGTCGCTCGCCGTACTCACCTACATCGGATTCGACGGCATTTCCACCCTGTCGGAAGAAGCTGAAAACCCGCGCCGCAACATTCTGCTTGCAACTGTTCTGGTATGCCTCATCACGGGAGTCTTGGCCTCGGTGGAAGTCTACGCCGCGCAACTTGTATGGCCCGGCTCACAGCCCTTCCCGGACGTGGACACCGCCTTCGTCCACGTAGCCGGGCGTGCGGGCGGGGCTTGGCTATTCCTGTTGATCAATGTGACGCTTCTGGTCGCAACGGTCGGATCAGGCATGGGTTCGCAACTCGGAGCGGCCCGACTTTTGTTCGGCATGGGCCGAAGCAATGCGCTGCCGAAGTCATTCTTCGGGGCCATTGAACCCAGACGCCGCATTCCTCAAAACAACGTAATGTTCGTGGGCGCGCTGGCCCTCGCAGGCACCGCCGTGCTCACGTTCGAGCGTGCCGCCGAGTTATTGAACTTCGGCGCTTTGCTTGCCTTTATGGGAGTTAACGCCGCTTCGTTCACCCGCTACTACGTGCGCGAGCGTCAGCGAACGTTGGGGAACTTTCTCCCGCCTATTCTCGGATTCACCATCTGTCTGCTGCTGTGGCTGAATCTGAGCCGCCCCGCCAAGATTGCCGGCACGATCTGGATGCTGCTGGGGATTGCATACGGAGCTTATCGCACGCGCGGCTTTCGCTCGGAACTTGTTTCCTTCGATGTTCCGGATGATGCCGCCAATGGTGTGGAGATGACGAAAAACTAGATTCCCGAATTCGATCAGGAGGCTGTGTGGCCATCATTCTACGGTTAGTGCAGCGGTTTCAACATTCCAAGAGAGAAGAGTTCATCGCGCTGGAAAAGGAGTTCGCACAACTCGAACACCGCGGAATCCTGCCGCGCGGCGAGCGCTTAATGCCCATCGCAGGCCGCGAACCAGGGAATACCATCGTTTGGCAGCGGCGCTTCGAAAGCCTGGCGGAGGCGGAAGCGGCCCTCAAGCTTTTCGAAACCAATCCCGAACATACCGAGCTCGCCAACAAACAGAAGCATTTCTTCGAAGGTGCCTGGGTAGAGTTTTATGAAATCCTCGATTGGTAAGCCTCAGTCGAGAAAGAGTGACGTTACGAGTTCCCTGTAGGACAAGTCGAGTCGCGCACCACCAGCTTGGGAATGACTTTACGATGTTTGGGTGTCATCGTGCGCTCCTCCGCGGCAGCGCGGATCAATTGCTCAACGATTTCGGCGCCTAGCGAGCCCTGCATTTCCAGTTGCTGTTGGATGGTGGTGAGTGGTGGATTGTAGAACGCTGCGCTGGGTATGTCGTCGAAGCCCACCACCGAGCAATCTTCCGGCACTCGCTTCCCTGCTTTGGATAAAGCGCGGATCGCTGCGCAGGCGCTGAGATCATCGAAGGCAATCAGAGCCGTGAACCGGGAATGTCGCCGCAGCAGCTCCTCCGTCAGCTCGTAAGCTTCCCGAAAGGTTGAATTCCGTCCCTTGATCTGAACGATGAGATCGGGGTCGAGTTCCAGGCCGACCTCGGCCGCGAAGCTCTCCAATCCCTGCCAGCGCTGGATGCTGTCGACCAGTATGTCAGGACCTTTTATGAAGGCCAGTTTGCTGTGCCCGAGATCATAGACATGCTGGATAGCAAGGCGGGTGCCGGCCGCATTGTCGACGACCACCGAGCTGACCGGAACATTCGAGAGCTCGCGCCCGATGACCACCGCTGGAATGCTTCGATCAGAAAATTCCGAGAGTAGTTTGCTGTCGAGGTACAAGGGGTTCGCAATGGAGATGATTCCCTCCACCCTGCGCCCCAAGAGCATGTCGAGACAGGTTTGAAACTGCGAGCGATCATCTTGCAGGTCGGTGACAATCGGAAAAAGCCCGGAGGGGCGTATGTGGTTCTGAATCCCGCGCAAAATCTGCGTGCAATAGGGATCGGTGAGATCGAATACCATCACCCCCAAGGTCTGGCTTCGATTGCTGCGCAGCGAGCGTGCGTGCAGATTCGCCCGGTACCCCAACTGGCGGGCTACCTCCCAGATGCGATTGCGGGTGCGCTCGGAAATGCGGTCGACCCCGGCGCCATTGTTTAAAACCATGGAAACCGTGGTCACGGAGAATCCGCTTTCGCCCGCCACTTCCCGGATCGTGATCATCGCGAATCTCCGAAGACGGCACTCATCCTCTCAGCGGCATCGTGCGCCATATTTCCGAACAGGAGGATTTCCAATTCTTCGTGATCCTTGACAATCCAATTCGCCTGATCCAAATCTGCTTTCCGCAAAGTCGTGCAAATCGCCGCGACGGCACATCCCGCCCCGCGCGCAGCCTCGATGCCGAAGGGAGCATTTTCAATCACCAGACACTTTTCGGCCTTTGTCTCTAAGGCGCGGATCGCCAGTAGAAAGGGTTCCGGGTCCGGCTTGCCGCGCAGGGCGTCATCCGCTGTGATAATGACATCGAACCATCGGGCCTGTTCCTCGGTCAGTACTCGCACCAGCGAATTCCTGGACGATCCGGTTACCATGCCCAGTCGGCAACCCACCTGTCGCAGTCGCTGCACTAGCCGCGGCACCGACCGAAACAACCGGCGCTCTGCCAATCCGGCATCGTATTCGCGACGACGGATCACGAGATCTCCGATCTTCGCATCATCGATGCGGACATGGTGCCGGTCGAAGATGGCCTTTAGAAGGCGTGGAGTAGGTTCTCCCTCCCGCAGATAAATCTCGCGAGGGCTCGTGACAATCCCCTCGTCGCGGAAGACCATCTCATAAGCGCGATAGAAGTTATAACCCGAGTCCACCAACACACCGTCCCAGTCCCACAGCACTGCCGAAAAGCCGTGCTGCTCCAGGAATGGGAGCGAGTGGCGGGTCAACTTTCTGACACTTGCATTCCCCATAAGCAGCTTCGAGTATAGGTGTAGATCAGGTGTCAGAACAGGGAAATTAGCCGGGTTTATCGTTTCACTGTTGCGAGGCGCCGGCGCGCTGGGCTGAGAACTTTCGGCTGAAGTGTGAGGTGAACATCTCATCTCGCTCGTTCGTACAAACCCACGGTCGTCGCGCTTTTGCCGGGGCGGAACACGATTTTGTCGTGATGGTCATTTTGCGACCATCGGGCGAGACAAACCGTCGGCTGGTGGCAATCAACTGTGCACCCTCATATACGATACTGGGCCTCCGTCGTCGTGCCATTGGCACTCAGTTTCCGATCGGAAATATGCGAGTGGGCAAACTAGGGATCCACCGGCCGCTACAGAGCCCGCGGACTTGGGAAAGCACACGTACAAATAATTTGGAGCACCATTTGCCCAGGTGCGGCCTAGGGCTTTACACCATTCTTCAGGGATTGAGCCCGCGCGCGTTCGGCGGCAGCACTCTGCGATTCACCGAGTTGATCGAGGCCATCGGCGAGGAAATCATGGGGCTCGAAGTTATCGGGCTCCAGGCTCGATGCCTCCTTTAAGTAGGGCAGGGCTTCGGCGGCCTGATTTTGCAGAGTGAGAATTCGGCCTAACAAAAGATTCGCGCGGAAGTGTTTAGGATTGAGTTGAAGCACGGTGTGCAGCAGGTCAACGGCCTCAGGAACGTGTTGGGTGCGCGCGTAAACGGAGGCTAGAGAGTATTGAGCATCGGGCCATTTCGGACGCTTCTTGGCAACGAATTCGAAATAGGGCACCGAGTCCTTCCACGCACCGGTTTCGTAAAGCGCCAGTCCCAATTCGTATTGCGGTTCGATGGAGTCGGGCAACAGGGTGACCGCTTTTCGCAAAGCGGTTATAGCCTCTGGGTAGCGCTTGACGCGTGCCAGTGCAATCCCCAGTTGCGCCTGGGCGGCGGTGATGTTCGGACTGTCTTCGAGCACGTGCTGGAGTAGAGGGATTGCTTCTTTATACCTTCCATCTTCGACCGCAATCATTCCCGTGTGCAGAACGTTGGAAATTTCGATCTTGTCCTTGGGATCGGCACCCTGCAGAGGATCGGCCGAGGTGGCGGCCGAGCTCGAGCCCGCATAACCCAAAGCTGCCAGCTTTTCGCTTTGTTCCGCGGTAAGGGGCTGTTCGGGCTTGTCACCCTTGTAGCTGCTGGTCTTCTCTCGAAAATCGTTCAGCTTGGAAAGCAGGGTATCGGCAACTGCCGGGGACGATTGGGCGAGGTTCCTCTGGTCATTCTTATCCTGTGACTCGTCGTAGAGTTCGACTTTTGGAGCGCGGACAAACAAATACTTGCCTTCGCGCAAAGAGCGCACCGCACTCCATCCGAAAGCCCGGTGCGGATAGTCGGTTTCCGAGTACGCAGGCAGATCGGCGGTGGCAGTCTTTGCGCTCGCCTTCATCAAGGGTACCAGTGATTCGCCTTGAAATGTCGGCGGCAGGGGCAGGCTGAGCATACTGAGGAGAGTTGGAGCAACGTCTACCAAACGAACCCTGCTTGCGACGCGACGTCCGGCAAGAACCGAACTCGGAAGTTTGAAGAGCAAGGGGACGCGGATGGTTTCGTCGTAGAGGAAGATGCCGTGCATCGCTTCGCCATGGGCGCCGAGAGACTCGCCGTGATCAGACATGACCACGATGAGAGAGCGCTCGTACAGGCCGCGCTGTCGAAGATAGGTGAACAGCTTGCCCAGGGAGGCGTCCGCATAGGCAATCTCTCCGTTGTAGGGGTCCTTAAAGCGCGTGTTGTATGGCGGTGGAGGGTCGTAAGGTGCGTGCGGGTCGTAGAGGTGGACCCATATAAAGAAAGGGGATGAGTGGGCTTTGTTGAGCCAGGTGATGGCGCGCTGTACAACGTCTCCAGCCCGGCGTTCGACGGTGTCATAGCGGCCCTCGTCGGGACCGTGCTTGGGGTGGAACCCGGCTTCGAAGACGTCGAATCCCCGGTCGAATCCGGGGGCCATGCTGGCCTTGGGATCCAGGATGAGTGAACCGATGAAAGCGCCGGTGTGGTATCCGCTCTTCTTCAGGATCTCGGGCACGAACGGCAACAGCGCCGGCAGGGGATGGCCGAAATCCGTCACGGTGTGGAACTGGGGATAGGTTCCGGTAAAAATCGTGGCATGCGATACCGGCGTCAGCGGCGCCTGCGAGTAGGCGCGCTCAAAGACCACGCCTTGACGAGCGAGAAGATCCAGATTCGGCGTGAGGCCCAGCTTTGAACCTAAGAAGCCCATGCGATCCGCGCGGGTCGTGTCGATGGTGATGAGGATGATGTTGGGGGCTTCGGCATGGAGAGGGAGAGACCTGGTGAAGACCAGCAGGAAGATCAGCAGTGAGGAACGTCGCATAAATAAAAGAGGGAGTTTACCATGCGGTAAACTCCCTCAGCACCGAGAGGTATGGCTCAGAAAGAAAATCTAAGGCCGAACTGCATGTTACGTTGCGCGCCGGTACCCAGAATCGGGTTGAACCCAAGGCCGACATCTGGCGTGGCGAAGTAAGCACCGAATCCGCTGCAGTTGTTTGAGTCCGGAGGGTCGCAATTTCTGCTTCCGATATCACCTGTGTTGGCGGCGAACATCGAATGATTGAGGACGTTAAACACGCTCCAACTGAACTGCACGGTGTAGCGTTCCTGGAACTTGAAGTTCTTGAATATGCTCATGTCCCATTGGGAAATGCCGGGCTGGCGCAGCATGTTCCGTCTGGCAGTGCCTACAGCCCCATCAGCCGGGCTTGAAAAAGCATCCACATTAAGGAACTGGTGAATGTTGTCGTAGGCATAGTTGAGTGGGCTGCCGTCGTAATCTGCGTAGGAATTTTTTATTCCCTGGTGCGACGGGTCGGCGTGGACGTAGGCGCTGAAGGGGCGGCCTTTTTGGGCGCGGAAAATGGAGTTGAGCTGCCAACCCTCTCCCACGAGTCTGGGTACGCCCTGTAATCTGGGTATTTGATAGACAACGGTAAAATTAACGTTCAACGGCGTATCGAAGCCGGACGGCGCGTAGTTAGCGCTAACTCGGTAAGGATTCTGGAAGTTGGACAGCAGGTCCCCTCCGCGGTTGGCGGATCCCGTGTCGAATGCCCTCGACCACGTGAAATTCACTTGCCCTGTAAGTCCGTGAGTGTCCCGCACCTTGAACGCGGTCTGCAGGCTGTTGTAGTTGGAATAGCCATCATTGTTAACCTGCATGATGTGCCTATACTGCGGGAAGGTGGCGCCGAACGGCTGACGACTGGTATTACAGGGGTCGGGACTGATCGGACAGGCATTGAGGTCGCGCCAGTTCAACAGGTTGCGCCCCGCCGTTCCGACATAAGCCACCATGAAAGACACCTTATCGGTGAGCGCCTGCTCAACCGTCAGATTGTAGGCATGGTTCATCGGCGTGCGAAAATCGTGCAAAACCTGAACGACATTAAAGGGTGGAGGGGGTTTGGTGAGCACTTCCGATCCAAAGATGTTCACACCCGTCGCCATGCAAACAAATACCGTGCACAGGGAGTTATCCTGCGTGCCACTGTTGAAGATATCCTGGTTACTGCTGGGGGTGGAAGCGAACACATCAACCGCGTAGATACCCTCAGCGAACTGAGTAAAGAAGCCAGAACGCGTGCCGCTCCAGCTGCCGCCTGGAAGATAAGTTTGGGGAGCATGCAGAGCACCGAAGTTCGGCAGGTCGTAGTTCAGGGAATACCCGCTACGCAGAACTGTTTTGCCGTTCTTAAACAGGTCCCAGGCGACCCCTACCCTCGGTCCGAAATTGTTCTTGTCCACTCCGTAAAGCGGCTGCTTGGAGAGGCTGACAAATCCATCTGAATCGGCCTTAGGATTTCCCGGCAGGAAGTTTGCACCAAGATTATTTTTCTCACCCAGGGCACCCGCAACATCCCAGCGCACGCCCAATTCCAGGGTGAAATTAGGTTTCACCTTCCAGCTATCCTGCACGTAGAGCCCGAGTGAGTTCTGGTAAATGTGACGATTGGTTTCTCCAAAGGAGCGAGCGACATCATCGGTCAATCCCAGAAGCAGTTCGTTCAGGGCTGCGACGTGATTAGTTTGCGACGCGCTTCCAAATTCGGTGGGACACGGTCCGTAGGTTGCGCAATAGGAAAATCCATAAGAATAAAAACTAAGGCCGGTGCGGGCACGATCGCGCCGGGTCTTAGTGGTGGCTCTTTGGAATTGACCACCAATCTTAATGGTGTGGTTGCCCTTAATTTCAGTAAAGTGTTCCTGCCAGTCGTAGCTAGCGTTCGGGCGAGTGATGATGGGGTAGCCCTGGATGCCCCCGACCACCGGGTAAGCGTTAGCACTCGGACCAAATTCTCCGAGGTAGTAGACCGCCGGCACGCCGAAGTTCTCTGTGTCCTGCGGACCAGCGCCGAGCGGGCCGGTGTTAATCCCTAAAGCATTGGGGTCGATGTTGTTATTGACCCCGATGCGCTGAGAAAAGCGTTGGTAGCCCAAGCGGCTTTCCAGAACCTTGTTGGTACTGATCGTCCAGTTGTAATTGATTCCAATAAGCTGGGCTCGGGAGGGGGCAACGGAGTTCCACATGTTTTGGTTTGTAGCCAGGGGGCCGACCGTTTGCGGTGTCCCCGGAGACGCCGGCTGATTGTTCAGACTGTCTCCAAAGAGGTATTTAACCGACACGCGATGATTTTGATTGAAGATGTGATCAAACTTTACGTGGAAGTTGGTGACGTCCAGCTTATTCTGACCCGATATGTTGAGTAGTCCAGTATCCGAAGTGGGAATGAAGGACAGCAGATTCGCTCCAATGGTGCTGACCTGGCCATCGTCACCATTCCCAAAGATTTGGTCGGGCCCTGGCCCAGGTTGGCCCTGGTTCAAACACAAGGGGTCGCCAGCGGCGTTGACCACCGACCCTCCCGAGGTATTGTGGTTTGTGCCCGTCATGACGCATTCGGTTGCGTCGACGATCTCTGCGGGTGTGGGTACAGGCTCGACTGCGGGAAACACACTTTTGAGATGGAAGCCCTGAAAGGACAAGTACACGAAGTCCTTGTCTTTGCGAATGGGGAACCCGCCGGAAGCCCCATACTGGTTGAGGCGAAACGGAGTCTTCTCGGCAGAAAAGTAGTTGCGCGCGTCAAAGGCATCAGTGTGACGGTCCCAAAAGACAGTTCCGTGTAGTTGATTGGTTCCGCTCTTCAAGCCGATGTCAATGACGGAACCGCCTCGTACGCCGTATTCGACGCCAGGATTGGACTGCACATTGAATTCGGAGATGCCATCCAGAGGAATCAAAGCTGCCGCGGTGCCCGCGATGGCTGCCTGCCCTAATGAGGACTCGCCGTAATAGCGATCATTATTAGGGATGCCGTCTACTGCGAAGTTGTTGGAGGTGGCTCGCTGGCCATTGATATTCAGGCTTTGGAACCCGCCGCCCGGGCTGCGTTGCACGCCCGGAACACCGTCCAGAAGATTGTTAAAGTCCCCGCCATTGTTGGGCAGGTCGGCCACCAACTTGTCATCAAAAAGCGTACTGAGCCGGTCTTCGGTGGTTTCAACGAGCGGGACAACGCTCTGTACCTCCACCGTCTCGCCCTTGCTTCCCACGACCAATGTGAAATTAGACTCGGTGACCAGCGCAAGGCTGACCGTGGCCTGGCGCTCCATGCCCTTGAAGCCGGGGGCCTCGACACTCACGCGATATTGTCCCGGAGACAGGTTGACCATGCGATAGAAGCCAGCCTCGTTGGTCGTGGCGGACGCCTTCTCGTTCGTTCCGGCATTCACAGCATTCACGACGGCACCCGACACCGCAGCGCCGCTCGGATCCGTGACTGTCCCGGAAATGTCGCCGGTGATTTTCTGAGCAAACAGAGGAATGCTTGCGATCAAGCTCGTGAGAAGGAGAACAAACGCCCCACGCAGAATACGGTCCACTGCCATCGCGCCCCCTCGGATCCTGCTAGTGAACGGCACCCGCTACGAATGAAACTAGTTAGCCGGGATCGTCAACGTAGACGGGCTATTTAGTCAAGTAAAATGTGAGGGAATCTGCGTGACTCGCGGTCAACCACGTAACAGCACACGCAAGACAGTGCTGTCAGGCGCAAATCGCAATTCGTCTCATCGAAGAAGGACCAACCAGGTCTCACTGGTCTGACGCCGCGATCATGCTAGTCTGGGCCGCATGCGTGCCCTTTCAATCTTGACACTGTGCGCGCTGACCGTGATCAACGTGGCGAACGGGCAGACCGGGAGTAGCGGGCAGCCACCCGATGTGTACCTGATCACGATCGACACTCTTCGCGCTGATCATGTTCACTCTTATGGGGACAAGGACATCCAGACTCCAGCCCTCGATGACCTGGCCCGGCACGGGATCCGCTTCGCGCAAGCCTTCACACCCACTCCCATCACCAATAGTTCTCATGCCAGTATTTTGACTGGCCTGTTGCCAAGCGGCCACGGCGTAACCGATTTTGCGAGACCGCTGGTATCCGAGAGCCCGACCTGGGCAGAATTCCTCAAAAAACGCGGCTATCAGACGGCGGCATTTATCGGGGCAGTAATCCTTGACAGCAAAGCGCTGGCGCCGGGACTGGATCGCGGGTTCGATTTTTACGACAATTTCCCAGAACGCTCGCAGACGAAGTCACGCTGGGGACGCGTCGAGCGCCGCGGGACGGAGGTGGTGCGACGGGCGGAGGCTTGGCAGGACGCGCATCCCATGGGCCCTCACTTTGTATGGGTCCATTTGTATGATCCCCACGACCCGTATGAGCCTCCCGCGCCTTATTCCACGCAGTACAAAGACCGATTGTATGATGGCGAAATTGCCTTTGCCGATTCCGCGCTGGCAAATTTTGTCGGCCATCTCAAGCAGCGTGGCTGGTACGAGAACTCGCTAATCGTCGTCGTCGGGGACCATGGCGAGGGTCTGGGCGAACATCACGAACAGACGCATGGTATTTTCCTCTATGATTCCACGCTCCATGTACCGCTGATTTTGAAATTGCCCGGCAGGAGCGCCGCTTCGGTGATCCAAAGTCAGGTTCGCACTACTGACATACTGCCCACGGTACTGGACTTGCTCAGCATTCCATCACCCCAAAACCTTGATGGCCAGTCGCTGAAGCCTTACCTCTCCGGGAAAGAGTTCGTCAGCCGAACCCTCTTCGGGGAGACGGACTATCCCTTGCACTTTGGATGGGCGCCGCTGCGCGCGGTTCGGGCCGAAGGGTTCAAGTTTGTCGAGGCACCCCGGCCGGAGTTGTATGACCTGCACGCCGATCCCGGCGAACTGAAAAACACCTATGCACCGTGGGACGCCACTGTCCAAAAGCTCCGCAAAACATTGGCCGACGAACGCGCCCAGAAGCCTCCCATGGCGCCTTCGGGAGGAACAGTTGGAGTTGGCACCCTCGACGAGCTGCGGGCATTGGGCTACCTGGGGCCCGCCGATGCGGGCAGTTCGACGAATGTGCCTGAGCCTTCCATGTTGCCCGACCCCAAGGACAAGATCGAGCAACAGAATCTGCTGCACTCAGCAATGATGGCGGCGGAGGACGGACGTTACTCCGATGCTCAAGTTGGTCTTGAGAAAGTTCTGGCGCTTGATCCCGCTTCGCAGACCGCCCTCATGCAACTGGGCGAGCTGGAACTGCATGCGGGCCAGTATTCGAAGGCAACGGAATATTTGAAGCGCGCCCGTGCGCTGCGTCCGGAAGACCCCACCGCAGCGTTCTACGAGGGCAAAGCCCTGGTACAGGCCGGCAACCTGACGGGCGCCCGCGATGCTCTGCAGGAAAGCGTACGACTTGCTCCGCGCCAGTCCGCCGACGCGCGCGTGCTGCTCGGGCAAGTCTTTCTGGGGCTGAAAGACGTCAAAGCAGCCGAGGACCAGTTCGAAGCTGTCCTTTTGTTACAGCCCGAGAGGGTGGATGCGCAGATAGGAATCGCAAGGACGAAACTTGCCGATCACAAGTTTGCGGAAGCGCTTCGGCAGCTTGTGCCGCTGTCGAAGTCGCAACCACGAAATGCGGATGTGTTCGCGCTGTTGGCAGAAGCTTATTCAGGGCTGGGCAGAAAACTTGAAGCGAGACAGGCGAAAAGTCGAGCCCACGCTCTACTCGGTGAAGGGAAAAAGACCGGGGATGATAAAAAATAAATAGCGGCGCATCTGGGCAGGTGCCGCGCTAATCTTCACTCAGATTGCTTGTTCCCGGCGAATTAATTACTTCTGCGCAACTTTGCCGTCGGAATTCTCAAAAATCTCGCTCAGCACTCGGCCCCTCATCTGCTTCGCTGGGTCAATCCCGTACAGGTGCAAGATAGTCGGAGCAAGATCGTAGACGCTGGCTTCAAGACCCATCAGGCGAAGGCCTTGCTTGATGCCGGGGCCCATGGCGAAAAATGAACCCGGGACGTCATCGCCATCGGCGAAATCGTGTTTTGCAATCACTGGAGTGGTCTTTTCATGATCCATGTGCGCATGGGGGTCAGTTTGCTCAAACTCGCGCAGCGGCTTGATGCCGTGATCGGAGACGATAAAGACGTAGGTCTTGTCATCAACGTGTTTCAGAATGCTGCCCAGAACGCCATCGAAACCGACGTATTCGTTCGGAAAAGCGTCGGTGCGGATCGCATTGATCTTGGGATTGTATCCAGCATTGTAGGGAGCAATGGGATAAAGCCAGTGTCCGGTCCGATCTTCGCAGGACTGCGCCAGCCAGGTGAAATCGGTAGGGTGCGTATTTAATAGGTAATCAAACAGCTGAGTCTGCTGAGAGCGAATGACGTCCACTTTTTTCAGCCACGCGTCAATCACTTCGGGCTCGTGGTCCTTCAGTTGTTCAGCCGACGGCATGCGTTCACAGTCGATATAAAAATCTCCCACGTTCTTGATCAATTCCGCCTTCAGGGCAGGTGGGTAGACCGCTTCTCCTCCTTGCACCTCCGAAAGCTTGGGTGCGCACAGCACGCCGTCCTCGCAGTTTTTGCCCCGGGTCAACATGCCGCTGATCATGTATCCGTTTACGGGCAACACCGGAAAAGTCGCGGGGACATTTGCCATTCCGACGGTGATCTTGTTCTTGGAGAGCATGGACCAGATGGGCTCTTCCTTGAGCATGTTGGTGTTGGCAGTGATTCCCCCAACAATGAAGCCGCTGACCCCGTGTTCCTCGGGCCTGGTACTGGTGAAAAGTGTGCTATAGACGCGAGGGCAGTTGGGCGCAGAGACAGTACGCAACTTGCCATACGTCCCCTTTTTGATGACGCCGGCGAGGTTGGGCATCTTGCCCTGGAGGATGAGCGGACGAATCACGTCCATCTCCATACCGTTTACACCAATTACGATTACGCGAGGCCGGGACTTGGCGGTGCTTTGACCCTGTCCGAAAAGAGCCGACGGCGCTACACAAACCAGCAGCACGAGTGCGAAGACCGCGTGGGGAACCTTAGGAATGCGCAATGGATTGCTCCTACCGTTATTAGCCCTCATTATAGGACAGGCTGGTCAGAGCGCATTCTACAGCGTAGCGAGCCTCTTGGCTGTCTAAGCTGACTGGCCGCAGGCAGGACATCGAAACCCGAAATCAAGTAACAGTGTGATTCAGGCAATCCGGCGCCAGGTGGCTGGATGCAGAGAAGTCAAAATCTCTTCATCGAGCAACCCTCCACAGATCATTGATTAGTTTGCGTCTAATTTGGGACCGACGACCTAACAGGAGACGCCGGCGTTCTCCTCTTCGCTTGACTTTTCAATTCTTTCGTTATATTACGATTTATTACGTTTTCCTCCCTGACAGGGCCGGATGTAATTAAGAGCATTTCCAGTGGGCTGCAGAAATTGACCCCGAACCAGAAACGCGAGGATTCCACGACCCGGCTACGGGACGTTTTGCGTAGCAATTGCCGGTCAGGGGAAGGTGGCATATTTGCCGTATGCTCCGCTCATCCTGCGGTGATTGAAGCCGCCGTCCAGCAATCTTTAGAAGATGGTTCGGTACTGCTAGTGGAGTCGACTTCAAGCCAGGTCAACCAGTTCGGCGGTTATACCGGCCTCACATCTAGCGACTTTGCGAAGTTCGTCCATTCCGCCGCGAGAAGTGCCGGACTACCAGCAGAGCGAGTCTTGCTCGGCGGGGATCATGTGGGTCCATTCCCATGGCGGCAGGAAGCATCGGCTTCCGCACTGAAAAAAGCTGGCGAGCTGGTGCACGATTGCGTGGTTGCGGGATACAAAAAGATCCATCTTGACGCGAGCATGCCATGCGGCGATGACGAGAAGGGAAACCTCACGGAGCAAACGATCGCCCACAGAGCTGCTGTTTTGTGCCAGGCTGCAGAGAAAGCATATCGGGAATTACCATCCGACTCTCCGCAACTTCTTTATGTAATCGGAACCGAGGTTCCGGCCCCTGGCGGAGAATCTGTCGACGCACATTCCCCTGCAGTGACTAAAGCCGAGGATGCTCGTCGAACTCTAGAAACTTTCCGGTTGGCGTTTGAAGAACTGGGTCTGTCGTCCGTTTGGGAAAGGGTGATCGCTTTAGTTGTTCAACCGGGAGTAGATTTCGGATCCAACTCAATCTTCGACTACGATCGTGGCAAAGCACGGTCGCTGTCTGCTGCACTGTCAAAGTATCCAGGGATCGTTTTTGAGGCACATTCCACCGATTACCAGTCTCCCCAAGCTTTGGCCCGGATGGTCGAAGACCACTTCGCGATCTTGAAGGTTGGTCCCTGGCTGACCTTTGCCTTCCGGGAAGCGGTGTTGGCCCTGAGTGCCGTTGAGCGGGAACTTTACGCAAGCCGGTCGGAGCGTCAGATCTCGCGCGTGCGTGAAACTTTGGAAGCGGCAATGTTGCGCGATCCCGCTTACTGGCGATCCTACTACCATGGCGATGAAGATGAGGTGCGGCTCGACCTCACGTATGGCTACAGTGATCGCTGCCGGTACTATTGGAACGGGCCTGCGGTCCAGGAAGAGATCTTTCGACTCTTCAATAACCTTGGCGAGAGACCGATTCCTCTTACCCTCGTTAGCCAGTATCTGCCCCTGCAATACGAAGCAATCCGGAGGGGAGAGCTGCAAGCTCTTCCCGAACGGCTGATTGAGTATCACATTCGCCGAGTCCTGCGCGTGTACGCGAACGCGTGCTCAGTAAAACAGCGTGCTTAACGTTGTGCGTGGCAGTCGAGAAAGGTGGTCTATGTCTCGGACTGGGAAAGCGGTTGCGCAGGCTGGCGGTAACCGATTTGGGGAGCCGAAAGCTGCGACACTCTCAAGGGTTTGGGCGACGACTGCTGTACTCGCCATTGTGTTCTCATCCTGCTTAAACACTGGCGCTGCCGATGTCTCCACGAACACGCCTCAGATTCAAGGGGAGCGCCTGAGAATTCAATTCGATCGCTATCTGCACAGCCGCGTAGTTGCCCGGTTTGAACGCAGTGAGACGACGATAGGGCCATTTGTCGCCAGCGAGAGAGTGACAATCGCCGACAAGATATGGAGCGAATTTTCACTGGTCTCACAAAAGAGCGAGCGGGTTAGCGATGCTTATGGAGCGGGAGAACGGCTTATCGTAGTGGGGAAAGCCGGACCACTCACCAAGGAAGTCTCCGTCACCATCTACGATGAATTCCCCACGATGGCGTTTTTTGACGTCCGTTACACAAACACTGGCGGGACCAAGCTTGCGGTCAAAGGCTGGACCAACAACGCCTATACGCTGAACGCGCAGCACAATAGCCGCATGCCGGCGTTCTGGTCCTACCAGAGCGGTTCCTATGAGAAGCGTCCAAACTGGATCGTGCCGCTGCATGACAAATTCCGACAGGAGAACTATCTCGGCATGAACGCCAGCGATTACGGCGGTGGCACGCCGGTCGTGGACGTCTGGCGGCGGGACGTTGGCCTCGCGGTAGGGCACGTCGAACCGCGGCCGAAGTTGGTATCGCTGCCTGTGTCCATGCCAGATTCCGGTCATGCCAAGATCGCGGTGAACTACCGCCACGCAAGCACGCTGAATCCGGGAGAGAGTCTTACCACCTTCCGTACTTTCGTGGCCGTCCACCAGGGAGACTACTTCCGCACCTTGGTCGACTACCGGCATTTCATGATGAAGAGGCAAGGCTTCCAGACACCCGCGCCGCCAGACAGCGGGTTTGGCCCAATCTGGTGCGCCTGGGGATACGGACGAACCATGCGGCCGCAACAATTGCTCGACACGCTCCCGACGGTCAAACGCTTGGGATTCGTCTGGGTCACACTCGACGATGGATGGCAGAACAACGTCGGCGATTGGGCGCTCGATCCCAAGAAATTCCCCCGTGGCGACGCGGATATGAAGGCTCTCGTTGACCGCATCCACCAGGAAGGTTTTCGCGCCCAGCTCTGGTGGTCTCCGCTCAGCGCTGTGCCGAACTCTGCCCTGCTGAAGGATCATCCCGACTACGAATTGCAGAACCGCGACGGTTCCACCCGAAAAGTTTCCTGGTGGAATTCCTATTACCTCTGTCCGGCGGACCGCCGTGTTGTGGAGTACCACAAAGCGCTGGTGCGGAAGATTCTGGTGGATTGGGGCTTCGATGGCCTGAAGTTGGACGGTCAGGATATGAACGGCGTTCCGGCATGCTATAACCCCGCTCACCACCACGAACGGCCGGAGGAATCTGTTGAGGCGTTGCCGGACTTCTTCCGCGAGATCTACGAAACCGCCCAAACGGTGAAACCCGGGTCGCTGGTGGAGTTCTGCCCTTGCGGCACCGCGTATTCCTTTTTCACTATGCCGCATTTCAATATGTCCGTTGCTTCCGACCCGGGCAGTTCGTTCCAAGTCCGCTCCAAGGCAAAAACGTTGAAAGCTCTGATGGGAGACTCGATCCCGTACTTCGGTGATCACGTCGAACTGAGTGATGGGGGAGACGACTTTGCTTCCACGCTCGGCGTGGGCGGTGTCGTGGGTACGCAGTTTGTTCTACCCTCGCTGGCGGAGAAACGAAGCAAGTCTGATTTGACACCGCTGCGTGAGAAAGAATTCGAAAAGTGGCTTCGCATCTATCGCGAAAAAATGCTCTCGCAAGGCCAATATCTCGGACAGCTTTACGATATTGGTTTTGATGTACCCGAGACCCACGTCATTCGCAAGCAGCAGACTCTGTACTACGCCTTCTATGCCAGGCATTGGAAAGGTCCCGTTGAACTTCGCGGCCTGGAAGCCCGAACCTATGACGTCGTCGACTACGTCAACGGAACCAGGCTCGGAACAGTGTCGGGACACGATGCCCACTTGGCGGTTGAGTTCGACAAACATCTGCTTTTGGAAGTGCGGCCACAGTGAGTTGCTGAACGGGCAACTCCTTGGCCGAGGAGTTGGCAATGAAGATAGTGCGGTTCGCTCCAGTCCTGCTGCTCCTGTGCGGAATGGCGTTTGCTTCGACCGCATCGTTCTCGCAGCCCCGGTTGGCAGTCTTCCTGAGCAAAACCAGCTACCACCACGCGTGGGAGACCAGTCAACTCGCCGGACACGGCTGGGTCGGAATCGCGACGCTGGCCGGCATTCCTTACGACACACTCTTTGTGGAGGAAATGCCCGGCGACCAGGAACTGGCGAAATACTCCACACTTGTGTTCGCCCAGGCCGCCTTGGTGGATGAGGCGACGTATTCACGGATCGTTCTTCGCTTGCGCACTTATCTTGCGGGGAACCACAGCGTGGTGCTCGACGGGTCACTCGCAACCAAAGACGAGAACGAGAAAGAGCGCGATCATCACGCTCTCGATGATCTGCTCGGGCTGGAATACAAAGGACTACTGGGAGGGACCGAATACCGGATTCGAGTCACTTCAAATGATCATTATGTGACTCGTGGGTTCGAAGTGTCGCAGTTCCTGACTCCGGTGCTCGCGTCCGCCACGAATGTTCTGCAGCCGAGATCGGGCGGATCGGTATTACTTGTCTCGACCGATGGCCAGCACAGTTTCCCTTACCTTTCCTGCGCAACACTGGGGAGTAGCCGTGTTGTTCTCGTGAGTGACTTTGAAACCTCGGCAGGCGCAGGAACATTTTTTCGCAATGACCCGCCGCAGGTCATCTATGCGAACCAGCTCTGGAACGCGATGATCCGCGCGGTTCATTGGGCTACCTACGGCGATTTGGATGTCCCGTTCCCTGCTCCGCAGATTTCCAATGCCAACCTGACCGCGGTGGTGCGCTTTGATGGAGATAGTAGCGGTGACCTCAACTACCAACTCAAAACGCTCGCTTTTCTTACCGACGTTGCACAAGACACTGGCGTCGTCCCGCTCTATACCTGGGTATCCAGCTTCGTGAAGAAGGCGGGCTGGGACAAATTGGCGCCGCTCGGCAAGCGCCTCGAGGATCTGGGGGGCGAGATTGGAACTCATAGCAAATTCCACGAAATCGATCGCAAAATGACTCCGGAGCGCTGGCGCGAAGAACTCGACGGGTCGGTGGAGGAAATCGAGCAGAACATGCGGGCGCAGGGCGTCCCGATTCGCAAAATTCAGTCCATGATCAATCCCGGCGACACGATCCCGATGGAGGATTACGGTGAAGTCGCTGAGCGCTTCTCGTTCTACATGACCCACGGCCTGGAGCAGAGCGTGCCACTAGGCTTCGGCAACATGACCTGGTTTACCGGTGCGAACAAGGACTTCGTCGTGCTGGAGAATTCTCCCCACCCTGACTACCAGTGGTTCTATGACCCGACCTGGAGCTACACGACGGCTCAGATTACAGCCAACGAAGAAGCCATCTTCGACCACATGTTTCACAACGTCGGGCGTGGAGTGATCTTCAACGAGATGTGGCATGACTACTCAATCTCGTCGGCGCCCGTCCATGAGGGCAAGGACAAGCGCATCACCAATGAGAATAACTTCCCGTTCTACGAGGCGATGAAAACGAAGTTTGCCACACTTCCAGTCTATTGTCCTGAACCGCAGGAGCTCGCGCAAAAACTACGAGCCATGGCGCAATGGAATTATTCGTGGAAGGCATCGGACGACATTATCGAGATGACCCTCGATCTCTCCAGCCTCCGCCGAAATGATACCGCGGACTCGCTGGGTGGTATGGGAGTCCGGGTTGAGAACACTCGCAAGTACATCCAGTCAGTTCTGATCGACGGACAGGAACATCCCGCCTTTGATGACCGGCTTTTGATTCTGCCAAATCTCGCACCCGAAAAGAAGCACACCATCGCGATCAAGCTGGGTCCCCGACCGACGACTGCATCTCATCTGACTTACGTGTCGAAGCTTATGACCGAGACTACGCCGAGTCCGGCGGGGATGGCCTTCAATGTAAAGGCGAAAGCCAAGGCCAGATTCGCCGTTGCAGTCGCCGAGCCGGCGGTCATACTGAATGCCGACTGGCAGGAGTGGGACGACAGTCATGGTCACATCAAAGGGTTCGTGCGGTCGGATCGTCGTATTGAGCTAGTGAAGGTATCGGCCCCTGGATTTCAGCTGACGCGTGCAAACTTCCCAATCCTCGCAGTGAAAGAAACTCCGGGCACCCTGGCATTGCGTCTCGGCGCGTCAGGTCCAGAGACACCGCAGGTTAGCTTGCGATCTGATCAACAGTTGCATCGGGTGACACTGGGTGAGCGGAATTTAGAAATTAAACAAATCGGCCAGACGTACGAGTTGGAACTCCCCGCTGTCACCAAAGAATCAGTCCTAATTCTCTATTTTTTGGAATGAACCGTTGAGCGAGTCCGCAGCGCATCAGCGTCGTGCAGCAACTCTGATCGATCGTGAGCTCTTTGTCTCGCGTACCGGCGCGATCTGCGGCCACGAAAACAACCGAAGGAGGCGCTATGAGATCAAGGCTTCTAGTCAGATCCGCACTTCTAATAGTTACGACGTTGCTGGTCACATTCGCCCAGGAGAAGCCTGGAACCTGGAAACCCGACACTGACTGGGGTCATTGGCGATTGGGCCAGAAAGCCGACCTGGAATTCCTGAAGACGAACAATATGACGGTCACATTTGGAAGCGGCGCGCCCAGCTTCGAAGATGTGACTCGCGAAGAGTTTAATCGCGGGATGGAGCAAGCCAAGGCGACCAATCGCGCCTTGCACGACAAAGGCTACATCGTACTCCGATACCTCACGAGTTCGATCCACGGGCGTTCGGCCTCGAACAAAGACGTCCCGCAGAAAGATCAGATCCGGATGCTGCAATTCTGGCGCGAAAAGTGGAACGATTACGGAGACTACCTGGGCCCCAAGCCGGCAGACGACCCGACGACGTGGATCACGGTTCGGCCTGATGGCAGCTTCCCCCACTATCGCTATGCCCCCTACGGCCAGGAAACGACCAGCGAGTTTGAAACCTGGGGCTGCCCCAACAATCCCTACTTCACTCGGTTGATGGAGGGCCGGATACGAGCGCAGGCGGAAACCGGGATCGATGGCTCCTACATCGACTGGACGCAGATCGCGGGCGGAACCTGCTACTGCGGATACTGCAAGCGGAACTTCGCGGCCTATCTGAAGAAAAACCTTCCCGCGAAGGTGGCGCAGGCCAAGTACCGCACGGACGACTATGAGAACATCGCCCTGCCGAAGCAGCGTGGGGAGCCATTCTGGACGGAATGGAATACTTTCCGCGGGTATTCCGTAGCGGAATTCCACCATCGCCTGCGGGAAGTCGCTCGGCAGTACAACCCCAATTTCCTGATCTCGGGAAATGTGTTTGGGGGGTTCGGCTACGGCCCAATCAGCTATGACGCGGCTGGCAACATGGAAATGCTTGGGCGCGAAGGATACGACGACTTCGTCTACTCCGAAGTGCAAGAATTCCTCGACTCCGCGCCACGCAAGGACGAACATGGCACAAAAATCAGTAATAGCCCGGCGTTCAAGTTCCTGGCCGCGGCCACGCATGGCAAACCAGTAATCGTGTATGCCACAGAGATTACGCCACCGATTTTTCCTCATCCCACTGACGGCTGCTTGAATGCCATGTCCCAGATCAACATCGCAGAGGCCGTGGCGAATCACGCTGTCTTTCGGGAGAAGCGATTGACCCCGGCCGGCGCTACCCAGATGTACCAGTTCCTGGCGACCAATGAGCAGAGTCTGCGCAACGTACGATTGCACGCGAACGTCGCGGTGGTCGCCTCGCTGAGACAGTACCTCGCGGATGAGTTGAGCTTTGCGTTTAGCGCTTCGCGCGTGTTAGCCGACAACGGGATCGCTCACGTCATGCTGACCGAAGACGACCTATCGAGCCCTGTGATCGACCAATTCGATATGGTGGTCGTTCCCTATCTCCCGCTGATGAGTTCCGAAAATCAGCAAGCCCTGGTGCGTTACGCCAAGGCCGGTGGCACACTGCTCGTTCTGGGTGCCAGTGGAAACAAAGATCAGTATGGCCTCGCTCAACGCCACATTCCTTTGGCGCAGCCATTCGGCAACGGACGTTATCCGGCAGCAGAGGTTACGCGGAGAATCGGCAAAGGGCAGATGCAGTTTGTCCCGGTGCAGATTCCGCCATCCCGTTTCCTGATACCGATGAAGTCCCATGGAGACTACACAACCTTTGGTCCGACGATGGGCGACATCTTTGCCGACATCCCCGAAGGCTACACTCGGAACCACATCGAGCCCGAATTGCGCAAACTTTTGGAGCGAGTTGCAGATAAAGTGCGAGATAGTCTCGGAACACGCCTGACGCGCTTGACATCTGCAGCCCCGTTTGTGGAAGTTACTACGATGATGGAAAATGCCGATCGATGGATGCTGCTCCACGTTGTTAATTACGACGTGACCGTGGACGGTGCGATCACGCCCGCACGAGACCTGAAGGTGCAAGTGGCGATACCGCGTGGAAAGACCGCGCGAAGCGTCACCGGCAGTGGAAGCCTCACCGATATGAAACCCATGAAATACACGACGGTGAACAGGGCGGGGAGGCAGACTTTGATGCTTGACCTCGACGAAGTAAACATCTACGGGCTCGCGAAGATCGAGCTCCAGTGACCGACAAGACGGGGGAGTGCGGCCATTACGAAAAGCGATGAAAGCTTGTAGACGTTTAGCCACGGTCGCGCGTTGGCCTCGAGATCGCGCTCGCCTGCCGAGTCCAATCATCCGCCGCGGCCACTCTTAAAGATAACCCTTGATAAATCCCCATCTCTTACAATGTCGGCGGTTCCCAGTCTCTTTCGAGATGTGTTTGTTCGGTTAACTACAGCCATATCTGGATCTTATCCTGGCGTCAAAGTGAGTAAGCTCTCTTTACTTTAAGGTTGAGTTTCACTTGGCCAGAATTTGTGCTGGATCCCGGGGTTGTAAAGTCTCTAAGCATTGCCTCCACAACCCCAGGCCACTGCCGCTTCTCCTTTTGAGTTCCCGACGCGATCTGGCGCTAACTGCCAAACACGTTCCTGTTGAGGTACTCATTGCGAAACTTGCCCTGAGGGTCGTACTTCCTGCTGAGTTCAATAAAGTCAGGCATCTTCTTGTAAATACGTTTCAGCTCCGCCGGAGACGTTGTAAACAGCTTTCCCCAGTGCGGGCGCGCATGAAACGGGGCTAATTCTTTCTCAATCACGGGCAACAACTTGCTCACGGCGGGCCAGTCCTGCTTCCAGGTGAAGTGAATCGTAATGCAAGGTTGTTCATGGCAGGGACTCAACCACAGTTCGTCGGCGGCGATTGCCCGGATCTCGGTGATCATCAGGTGTGGACTCACTTGATCGCGCAGCCGCTCCACCGCCAGAATTGCTTCGACCGCATGCTGTCGCGGAACGAAGTATTCCGACTGCAGCTCTTTGCCGGCGCTGGGCGTAAAACCCATGCGAAAGTGCGGCAGTCGTTCGTACCAAGGACCGGGCACGCCCATCTGCTCGGTGCAGTTTTCCGCCGACAGTTCTGCGATGGGATGGAGATTGCGGGTCGCCAGCCTGGCTCCGAAAAATTCTGGTGTAGCGTGAAACGTCTGTCCTTCTTCGAGGCGGCTCTTGATCCAAACTTCGTTGATGCGCTGTTTTTGCCAGTCGGTAAACAAGCTCACGCTATACGCGCTGGATTCAATCGCATCAAAATGATCCTTCATCTGGCTGAGTGGCATGTTCTCGTAAACATACTGCCGCATCAGGTAGGTGGGCTGAATGTCAAGCGTGACATTTGTGATCACACCCAACGCGCCCAACCCCACTACCGCTGCACGAAACGTGCCGCCGTCGCGTTCGCGTGTTAGATTCACTACCTCGCCGGAAGCAATCACCAGTTCCAGCCCAGACACCGCCGTGGCCAGATTTCCATTCTTCTCGCCAGAACCATGCGTTGCAGTGCTGCACGCACCCGCTACAGAAATATGCGGCAATGATGCCAGGTTCTGCAGCGCAAACCCCTTGCTGTCGAGATAAGGACACAACTGGCCGTACGTTATACCCCCGCTCACCGTCACGGTATGCTTGGCCGGGTCGATTGCAATCACCTCGTTCATCGGCTTCAACGACAGGAAGCTGTCCTTACTGTCGGCAATGTTGTTGAAGCAATGACGCGTGCCCAGCACCTTCAGCCGGTTTTCTTTCCTGACATAGTCCCGCACTTGTTCGAGCGATGTGGCGGCGTACAAGCGGTCCGTACTGTACTCGAGATTCCCGGCCCAGTTTTTGAGTCTTTCTCCTCCCGCCCACACCAACAGGCGCGAGACGGCCGGGATCGCCATGGCAGCAGCAAAGAGCTTGATAAAGGATCTTTTGTTCATAGGTAAAATCCACGGGCTTCAGCTCAAGCAATCCCCAGCTTCTTCTGCATCTGTTCGAGAGAAACGCCTTTGGTTTCAGGATAAACAAATAAGACCACGAAAAACTGAAGTGCCATCATGAGAGAGAAAAAAACAAATGGGTATCCGCCGGAAGAGGCTGCCAACAGCGGAAAAATTCCGGAAATGAGCGCATTCATGAACCAGTGAGAAAAACTGCCCAAACTCTGGCCTTTTCCCCGGACGCGATTGGGGAAAACCTCGCTGATGAAAACCCAGATAACCGCGCCCTGAGAAAATGCGAAGAAGGCAATGTAGCCGACCAGCAGCCAAACAAGAAGATTCTGGTGGCTGTGACTGAAGAAGATGGCGGCGACGCCTCCGAGACAGGCCGCTGTGCCCACGGAACCGATCAGCAATAGGGTCTTTCGGCCAAGACGATCGATGACCGACATCGCGAGCATGGTGAACATCAAGTTGGTTGCGCCGATGGCCACGGCCTGCAAGTCAGAAGACACTTTATTGAAGCCGGCATAAGCAAAAATGTCGTTCAGATAATAGAGGATGGCGTTGATTCCGGAGAGCTGGTTAAACATGCCGATCGAAACCGCAAGAAAAATCGGGAGACGGTATTTCCACGAGAACAAGGCATCATTGGCGATATGCTCGGCATCAATCGAAACAATGATTTCTTGTAGTTCCTGCTCGTAGTCTTCCTCTCCCGTCATCCGCAAGACGTCTCGGGCTTCCGTGATTCTCTGTTTCTTAACCAGCCAGCGGGGGCTGCGCGGGATTCCAAACAGCAAGAGAAGGAAGAACAGGGCGGGGAGCGCAGGGACACCCAACTTCCAACGCCACTCAGCCGGACCTAAGTGCATCGTTCCCACAATGTAATTCGACAGGTAGGCAAGCAGGATTCCAAAAACAATGTTGAACTGAAAAAAACCGACCAGCCGCCCTCGCCATTTGGCGGGCGCAATCTCCGCGATGTACATCGGACCGAGCACCGAGGAGCCGCCAATTCCCAGGCCTCCGATGAAGCGGAAAACGACGAGGGCAGTCCAGTTCCAGGCAATGGCGCAGCCCAGCGCCGAAACGACATAGAGTACGGCCATAACGCGCAGACTGTCGCGGCGGCCGAGTTTGTCCCCGGGAATGCCCGCGAGCATGGACCCCAGGATTGTTCCCCAGAGTGCTGTAGAGACAGTCAGCCCCAACGCCGCTGGCGACAGATGAAACGTTTCCGTCAGGGCACGGGTTGTGCCAGAAATCACGGCGGTGTCAAACCCGAAGAGAAGTCCACCGAGTGCCGCCACCACAGTGCTCTTCAGGAGATACGGGTTGAGTTTCATGGCACCTTTCAAGGATTCGGTACGATTTCACGCCATCCGCTCTGCAAGTTCTGCGCTGCCTTCCCTGGTTGCATTGAGTACGACGGCGCCGGCGATGCGGGCGTCTTCACCGTACAGACGAATTTCGCCCCACCTGCCTCAAACACGTTTCGCCCACTCCCTTGGTTTTCATCCGTCCGCATCTCTGATTTGCGCAGGATTTACGCCCGCGGGGCGACCGGACCTACCCAGGCCTTTTTTCCGAAAGCCGGCGCGCGTTATTATCGCTCATGTGGGGCGATGCGTGACTTTATTATCAAGTAAAAGGATACGTTGCTTCGTGGGTCGAACCCTGCTCGGCGTTCTTATGCTTATGGCAAGCCATCGGTGCCAAGCAGCTGGACAATCCACTGCCTCACGCGGTCCCGTGAGTGGCCGAATTCAAAATCACTTTGCTGCCGCACAACAAGCACAACAACGCAATGACTATGCCACGGCAGAACGCGAATACCAGGCCGTGCTCATCGAAGCGCCCGGCTTTGCTGAGGCTCACATGAATCTCGGGCTGATATACCAGCTCCAGGATCGTGCCCCTGAAGCTATGGCTCAGTTCCGCCAGGCGCTCAAGATCAAACCCACGC
Organism: uncultured Acidobacteriota bacterium; assembly: GCA_963850425.1. Lineage (GTDB taxonomy): Bacteria > Acidobacteriota > Terriglobia > Terriglobales > Acidobacteriaceae > Gp1-AA133. The sequence continues at coordinate 160,382 of CAWKLF010000001.1, forward strand.
TGGCCGGCGCCAATTTCTTCCTTGGGGTCGACTACTGCAAGAACGGCGAGGGCACGAAAGCAATTCCCTACCTGAAAGCAGCTTCTCGTCAGCAACCCAACCAGCCAGACATTTGGTTGTGGTTGGCCACCGCCCAGGAAATGTCGGGGGACACTGCGGCACAAATCGCGACCCTGAAGCATGCGATCAGCCTGCAACCTCAAAACGCAGACGCGCTCTATCTGCTGGGCCGCGCCTACGAGCACATGGGCAAAGAAGAAGTTAACAAGCTGGAAAAAGCTTCCCCTGGTTCTTCCTGGTCTGAACAGCTGCTGGCGGAAAGTTATTCGACCTCCAACGAGTGGTCGTTCGCTGTGATTCGTTTTCAAAACGCGTTGGCGATTTCTCCAAACCGTTTAGGGCTCCATGTTGAAAATGGCGAGGTTTTTTTGCGCGCAGGGAGGCTCGACCAGGCGCTTGAGGAATTCGAGCAGGAATTGCGGCTCGATCCTCACAGTCTGCGGGCACTCGTACGGCGCGGAGAGGTAAGGCTGATCCAAGGCAACTTCGACGAGGCGCTCAGAGATTGGTCTCAAGCAATCGCAATGGACGAGCCCCGCGCGGAGCAGGTCTTGGGCATCCGCGAAACAGGGCTCGGAGACGCAGCCTTCGAACAGCTTCCCGATCCGCTACGCGAACGAGTGGAGGCACTTGCTCCCCAACTCCGGCAACATCAGAACACCACAGGGCGCTTTGCACTGGCGTTTCTTGCCGTGCAGAACGGGAACTCCCCTTCGGGAGCCGGGGGGCTGTCTCAGGACGGCGACGCCGGCTCGGACAAGGATTCGGCAAAGGAATGCACACAAAGCAAAGTCAAAGAGTCGATGAACCAAGGGCAGTTCTCGCAGGCGTTGCCTTGTTTCCTCCGCATCCTGACACCCCGATCATCCGCGGACTTCCGGATACAGATTGCCCAGGCACTGTTTGAATTGGGAAAGTACCAAGAATCTCTCGATGCTCTCGCCGGATTATCTAGCGCCGACCAGCACTCCCCGGCTGCATTCTATTGGCGTGCCCGCTGCTTCGAGAAGCTTGCGACGGCAGCCTATCTTCGACTCTATCAGGCAGACCCAGACTCCTATCGCGTGCATCAGCTAATGGCAGATCTTGCGGCTGCGAGGAATAACGACGCAAAAGCCATTGAAGAGTACCGCGCTGCCGTGGCGATAAAGCCCTCTTTGCCAAATTTGCACTATAGCTTAGGGCACCTGCTCTGGAAGGAATTGAGTACCGATGCCGCGCGAACGGAATTCGAGGCTGAACTGGCACTGAATCCTCGTCATTCCGGAGCCCTTCACGATCTGGGCGAGTCTTATCTTATGGAGCACAAAGCCGAACTGGCCTTAAGCTATCTGCAGCGTGCGCTGGAGGTGAACCCGAAAAATGCCGAGCTTCATCGGGACCTTGGAACCGGGTACGCCGACCTCCACGACTACACAAAAGCGATCACGGAGTTCAAATTTGCGCTGCAAGCAGATGATGATGGTTCCCTGCATTACAAGCTAGGTCGAGCATATCAGTCACTGGGACGAAAAGATGAGGCAACGCGCGAGTTTGCGATATCCACTTCGCTCAACCGCGAATCGCGAAGTAAGCTAGAGAAACAGACGGAGCGACTCAATCAAATTGAGGGCGCGCCGCAGCATCCCTAAACATCAGAAGCTAGCCGCTCCGGGAGAACAGGCTGGGGAATGCGAAGCATCTATCGGGATTTGATGGATATCGTGAGCCGGCAGGGGTTGCGGGGGCGGACAGACGTAAGGTCCGGGGGCCGTGGACCAAAGTCTGGATGGCAATTCGCTGTTCTTCTATTTTTCCTTGGTCACGTATTTATCGCTCTGAACGCTCGCTGCCTGGCGAGTCCTCACGGGTTATCTCTATCTTTGGGTTGGGCCGCACAAGATGAGGCTCTCCAGCAAGGCTTGGCTGCGCTAAAGGCGAATCAGCTCGATATTGCGCTCGAACGTTTCACTGCCGCTGAACGAGAGTCCCCATCCAATGCCAACATTCGAAACTTCCGCGGGATTGTGTTTGCGCAAATGGGGCGTAATTCTGAGGCGGCCAGCGAGTACCAGGGAGCGATTCGATTGGACCCCAAACTGGAAGATGCACATAGAAACCTCGGATTTCTGGAGTGGACCGAGCACAACCTCGAGGCTGCACGTACGCACCTCCAGCACGCCCTGGATATCGCTCCGGAGGACGCTTTCGCGCATTACTACCTGGGGCGTGTGCAACTCGATGCCAAGCTTTACGAGAGCGCATTCAAGGAGTTGGACCGCTCTCAGGCTCTTTGGCCGGCAGAAGTGGATTTTCTTGGCCAGGCTGCCACTGGATACCTCGCGCTGGGCCGGCTGGCTGAAGCACGCTCAACCATCGATCGTCTTCGAACAATGCCGCTCCGTGATGCCCAGGCCGTAAGCCTTGCTTCGTTGCTTATCTCAGCCCATGAAAATGACGCCGCGATCGACCTGCTGAGCAAGTTGCGCCTGAATGTCGAGAATGCAGGTTGGGCTCCATTTGATTTGGCTCTCGCATATTTACTCTCTGCCGATTATGCGAAGGCTGCTGACCAGGCGCAGGGCATTTTGAAAGCACAACCCGCCAAGGGTGCGATGACCCCAGAAGCCGGATCGGCATGGTCTTTGATTGGGATTGCGAGTGCGCGCCTCCACCAGCCGGAAGTCGCAGTCGACGCCTTTCGCCAGGCATGCAAACGGAACGCCTCCCGAGAAGAACATTGGCTCAATCTGACACGTGAGCTGATGGACCTGAATCGATATACCGAGGCGATCTCCGCAGTGCAGGAAGGACTGGCCTCGAATCCGAGCTCTTATGCCTTGCACCTGCGACTGGGTGCAGCTTATCTGGCTAGCGATCGTTACTCTGATGCTGAAAGCGTCTTTCGCCAACTCATTGCTGCAGGCGACCCTCTCCCCACAAGTTATGTTGGACTAGCACAGGTACTGCTGCGCACTGGGCGCGCGGAGGAAGCTGTCTCCGGGCTCACCAGCGCTGGGCAGAAACTGGGGCCAAGCTTTCTCATCAGTTACTTTCGAGGACTGGCCCTCAATCGCGCGGGCAGAGCGCGAGAGGCGGTGTCGGCGTTCGAAGAGGCTACTCAACTTGATCCCACCAGTTCCGAGGGCCACTTCGAACTGGGGAAAACCGACTTGGCAACTCATCGGGTACACGATACTGTAACCGAACTTCAGGAAAGCCTGCGGCTTGATCCAGGCAGTGTGCAGGCACAACGTTTACTTCGCCAGGCATACCGGCGGGCCGGAGATGAACGTGCCACTTCTCAAGAAGTACAAGCAGGTGTAGCAAAAAAGCCGAGTCCGGAAGCCGAGCTGTTGGGAGATTTTTTGCCGCCGGAGTGGGAGTTTCCAGGAGATTGAGCGGTTGAGCCGAGCATTAGGGTCAGCCAATTTTCGAGCCGGCGGCGCAAAGGTTGCAGATCGATCCCTCTGTAAGCTAATGTGAAAAACACTCTACAGGAGCAGCCTCCTTCTAGAAGCCAGACCTTTTCTTAGCTCCATGGACATAGTTGATTCCCTCATTCTGCGGCGGCGTTTGTCGGCACGACCGCTCTTGTTGTTGTCTTTTGTTTTCTTGTTGATCGTGGCAAGCAATACTCTGGCTGCTCAGGCTGGAGCCGGCTCTTCCAACGTAAAGAACACAAACATCGCATACTTTGAAGATGTCGCGGCGCGAGCGGGCCTTACAGCGACCACTGTCTTTGGCGGAGTCGACACCAAGAAATACATTCTGGAAACCACTGGGACTGGAGTAGCCATCTTCGATTACGACAATGACGGCTGGCCCGACATTTTCATTGTGAACGGAATCATGCTCGAGGCCTCCGGCGGAGAAAACGCGCCTACGAACCACTTGTACCACAATAATCACGACGGCACCTTCGCCGACGTCACGCTCAAAGCCGGCTTGGTTTCGACGGGATGGGGCCAGGGCGTATGCGCCGGTGATTATGACAACAATGGCTGGGATGATCTTTACGTGACGTATTACGGCAAGAACCGTCTTTTTCGCAACAAAGGCGGCGTCTTTGAGGAAGTGGCAGAGAAGGCGGGGGTCGCGGGCACAGGAAAGGCCTGGGGCACAGGATGCGCTTTCATCGACTACAACCGCGACGGCTATCTCGATCTTGTAGTTGCCAACTACGTTGATTTTGATCTCGCCACTGCAGCCAAGCCGGGTGAGCGCGCCGCATGTACGTGGAAGGGAGTCCCCGTCATGTGCGGTCCGCGAGGCCTGGCGGGCGCGAAAAATATTCTTTACCAGAACCGCGGTGACGGAACATTTGAGAACGTGACCGCCAAAGCTCACATCGATCGAACCGAGGGTCACTACGGAATGGGCGTTGCGACATTCGACTTCGATGACGATGGATGGCCTGATATTTACGTGGCTTGCGATAGTGCTCCGAGCATCCTTTATCGCAACAATCACGATGGCACCTTCACCGATGTTGCTGTTTCTGCCGGCGTTGCCTTCAATGAGGACGGACGCGAACAGGCGGGCATGGGAGTGACGGTAGGGGACTTCGATGGCGATGGCCGCCCGGATATCTTCAAGACCAATTTCTCGGACGACACGCCGACCTTGTACCACAATGACGGTGCGGGAGTGTTCTCCGACGTGACCTATGACGCCGGCCTAGGGCTGCACACACAGTACCTCGGTTGGGGGACCATGTTTCTTGATTTTGATAACGATGGCTGGCCAGACCTCATTCTCGCCAACGGTCATGTCTATCCAGAAGTCGACAAATTTCATTTGGGGAGTGCGTACCGGGAATCGCGCCTCTTGTACCACAACAATGGCAATCGAACCTTCAGCGACATATCTGGAATGGCGGGAACCGGCATCAACGCGGCCACATCCTCGAGGGGCCTGGCGGTGGGCGATCTGTGGAACGATGGTCGGGTTTCCGTGGTCATCAACAACATGAATGACAAACCGAGCTTGTTGGTGAACTCGACGCGATCAGACAATCACTGGGTAGGTTTGAAGATAATGGGAACCCGTTCCAACCGCGACGGAATTGGCGCAAAAATCACGATCACTGTTGGCAGGCGAAAGATGACGGATGAGGTGCGCAGCGGTTCCAGTTACATCTCACAGAACGATCTTCGACTGCATCTCGGGCTCGGGTCTGCCACGAAAATAGACGCAGTCGAGATACGCTGGCCGAGCGGACTTTTAGAACACTTCGACAACCTGTCGATCGATGCGATTCACACTCTGAAAGAAGGTTCTGGAACGGCAGTTAATTCCAGCACGGAGAAATCTCGGGCAGGCGCCCATTAGTTTCGGGGATGGTCGTTCGCCGTTGCCGATGGTTCGTCCACCTGTAGTATTTGATCGGCATGTACGTTCTCCAGGACCTGGCGAGTACCAGTGGGCCAATGAATTTCAATTGTCTTAACAGTGGTGTCGAGCCCCAAGCCAAAATGCACTCGCTTATCGCTTGAAGACAAATAGCTGCTGGCGGTCGTAACAGTTGCGAACTGAGCGCCCTGTGTGGTCACGATTTTGACAAGGGCCCCGATCGCGTCGCGATTACTCTTGTGTCCGACAAGCTTCAGCGTCAGCCAGTGGTTGAGAGTCGTTGTGTCGTTGTGGAGGATGTGCAGGGGGCCATCGTTCGTGGTCACAACGGCATCAATTCGCCCGTCGTTGTCAATGTCTCCTATGGCAAGACCCCGACCCACCCAAGGCTCCTGAAACACGGGACCAGCCTCGCCGGAGACATCGACAAAGCTTTTGCCGGTGTTCCTCGCCAGCAACATGGGTTCGCGATAACGAATATTCGGAAAGGTCAACTGAATTGTGTCCAAATCGTGTCCTTGGGCTATTAGAAGATCCTTCCAGCCGTCATTGTCGTAGTCGAGAAATCGGACACCCCAGCCCGAGTGGGTCATTGTCATGCGCCCGATGCCAGAAGGATAACTATCATAGGTAAACGAGCCGTCTCCATTGTTCTGGTACACCGCATAGACTTGGGTGGCGAGATCGGTAATCAGTAACGCCGGAAGGCCATCGTTGCGGTAGTCCGTAAAATCCACGCCCATTCCGGCAAACGAACGGCCTTCTCCGTCAACTGCAACTCCCGAGGGCAGAGCCACTTCTACAAAGATTCCGTTACCGCGATTGTGGTAAAGAAATTCCGGAACCGAGTCATTCGCAACGAAGACATCGATGTGCCCATCCCGGTCGTAGTCCGCGATGGCGATGCCCAATCCTTTCCCCGCCTGTGCAATTCCGATCCTCTGAGACACTTCCGTGAAGTGCCCATTGCCGTCGTTGTGGTAGACGAGCGGGCTGATGGGACGGAATACGTCCGGTGTGCAGTATGCTCGAGATCCCTCCTTGCGCTCTCCGCACCAGATGTCCTCGAAATCCCACTGCATGTACCGGAGCACGACCAGGTCAAGTAGACCGTCGTTGTCCAGATCAACCCATGCAGTTCCCGTCGACCAACCGGCACCTCCCACGCCGGCCTGTTCTGTAACGTCCGTAAATGTGCCATTGCCGTTATTGTGGTAAAGCCGGTTTCCCGGTAGGCGGTTACGTACAAGTCTTCATAGCCATCATTGTCGTAATCACCAACTGCGACGCCCATTCCATAGCCGACACCTGTTAAACCGCTCTTCTCGGTAACGTCTTCAAAAGCCCCATCCGGCTTCTGGTGAAAGAGACGGTTCCAATATTCCGGGCCAGTTTTTTGGGGAATCGATCCTCGAGGTGTAGGGTCGTTCAACAATGCTCCATTCACGGCAAAGATATCCAAACGCCCATCGTTATCGTAATCAAGCAACGCTACGCCTGAGCCCATGGTTTCGATCGGATACTTCCGGGAAGTGTGCGAGGCGAGGTACTGAAAGCGCACGCCGAGAGCTGAAGTCACTTCGGCGAACTTCGGTTGAACCGGCTGTAGGGGGACAACGCTGGAGCGCTGCTGGCAAATGACAATTGGACTGATAACGAATGCTGAAACAATCAGCACCGAAATTTTGACACCGGCCATTCCACGAAATCGATTTGCTTTGCCCGGCAAACGACCTACTTTGGATACCGATCAGAGCCGTTCGAGATTCGAAAGATTTGTCAGCATCTGATTTCAAGAGGCTTTGGTATTCGGTGAGTTCGCGGGCACTGGCTTCGGGATTGCGGAGCTCACGGTAGACCTGCGCGAGCAGATAGTGGGGCGGGGCTGCGCCAGGATCAGCGTTGATGGCTGCAAGAAACTCGGCCTTGGCGTTCTCCAGGTCGTGCAGCGCCTGATAGCAGTTTCCCAACAACACATGCATCTGCGGAACCTCCAGATGTGCTTTCTGCGCTACCTGCAAATAAGTCAGTGCCTCTGGGAAGCGTTGCTCCTGCACTGCGATGTCCCCCAAATATAAATTGGTCATCGGATCGCCGGGGTTCTCTTTCAACGCGAGCCTGAACTCCTTCTGGGCATCGACCGGTTGTCGTTGAGCCCAACAGGCCACTCCAATCGAAAAATGGATTCCCTGGGCATCAGGCCGTTTGTCGAGCGCTGCCCGGTATTCCTTGATCGCCTCGGGGTAGCGCTTTTCCTCGGCGTAGATTTCGCCCATCAAGGCGTGTAATTGAAATGAGTCCGGGTCGATAGCCTTAAGCCGCTCGATGGCTTGCAGCGAGGCATTCTTATGCATTCGCGCCAGCTCATAAAGCGCATCTGCGTCGTTGCTGTTATTGGCGGTCGTCTGGTTGAGTTGGGAGATCGCGTCCTGCAGGCGGCCGGTGGATTGCAGCGCTAACGCAAGGTAATAACGGCAGCGAGGATGTGGTTTCGCATTTTCCAGCTCCAGTTCGAAGCTATGAATAGCCCGCTGAAATTCGCCCTGACCGAAGTACGACATTCCGAGAAAAAAGTTAACCTCCGGGTACTGCGACTCACGGGCAAGCACTTGCTGAAAATGTGAAATCGAGCTGTCAAATTTCAGCTCCGTCTGCTCCAGCACTCCAAAACGTTTGAGCACCTCGAGATTTCCCGGAGACAAAACTAACGCCCGCTGGTAGATGCGGGTCGCGGCCGGATAATCGCTGATTTTCTCGGCGTGGCGCGCTTGCTCCAGTAAAGTGTCTACTGCCACCTCGGCCCATGCAGCCGTAACGATTACCAGTGCGCCGATTATGAGTGCACTGCTGCAGCGGTTATATGAAATAGCGGGAGAAGGATACGGCCGCGAACCCATTTTAATCGAGTCTCTGGAGAGGATATGGCGAAGCAGCAACAGTGTACTGCACCGAGTCAATGTCTCTAAGCGAAGTAAAAAGCGCCGGAAGAGTTCAATTAGTGAATTCGGCGGACCGCAACCAGCGTGGTTGAATTCGGCGACCCTGAAACGCTACGGGAGCGAATGAGAGCCTCAAACCAGATGTTTTCTGGAATGGTATCCGATGCGGGAATGCCCAACGAGCGCTGCAGCTGGCGGCAGTTTTCCGGATCAGCCAAAAATCGGCCCGCCGCTTCTGTGCCCTCTTGCTGCAGCCCCTGCAATATCAAAACGCTCCCGTCGTGTGTAAGGTTAGGAACCAGGTCAATCGTTGCATAGTCGGCTCCTTCCCCTCCCGTCCAACGGAGACCTTCATAACGCGCCTGCTCCCCCGGAAGCGCAGCCGTATTCACGAATGCCTTTACGCTCTTTCCGACCGCCTCCTCGCCCTCGCGAAAGTTGAGCTTGTCCTGGAAAAGCGACACCCAAGGGTTGGATGCCGGGGAGCCCACGAAAACATAGTTTTCGTGATCCAAATCCCGTATTTTCAGATCCTTGGCGGAGCGTACAGAGACTTGCTTCTGCAGCGGACCGGCTACTTTCACCAGAGATACGGCATTCGCCACATCCGCAAATGAGGTGAGCGTCGAGTCAGAAATATAATCTGCAAAACGTGAGCCTGCCGCACCGAATTTGAGCGCCCCAGACTTCTGGCGAAAATCTCGATTCAAATATTGTTCAAGCGAACCTCGTTGCCCTGTCAGGATGCGCAACATTCCATAGTTGCCATCCGCGACCACAATAACGGTTTTGTGCCGTGCGTCAAAAATCTGGGACACAGGCCAGGGCGGATTCGCCCCCGCGACGCTGGCAGAACGATCAGAGTGGTTCAGCCAGAGGATAGCCGCGCAAAGAACGGCCAGCATTCCGCACAAGGTCCACGGTAGTGCGCTATGGGACCGAGGCTCAATACGTTCAATTTGCACCGGCGCAGCGACAACGGCCCCAGGTCGGGCTGTTCGGAATACGGGAGCATACGCTCCTTTCGGTATTTCAATGACCAGCGCCTCATCTCGCCCGACTCCGTCGAAATATTCGTGGAGTTTCAGTCGCAACTGCCGGGCGTGGACGCGTACGGAGCTATCTTCGAGAGGACTGTATCCTTCCGGCTTGTGAAAGAGCACTTCCCCGATGTGTTGTTCCGTCAGTTCATGCGCAAGTCCGCGGATGGTTTGCTCCGTAACGTATTGGAGCAGATCGCGTAATCGGGAACTCTTCTGAAATGGTGGGCTCGATATGATCCGCTGTACCAGTAGCCAACGCTCGTCGCTGAGTGGATGGTCGAGGATAGGCGGTTGCGGGGCCGGGAGACTCATGAGGGCGACGCGTCACGACGTGCTAAAAGTGCAAGCATAATACCATACCGAAAAATGAAATCAATTTGATGTCCATCCTTCTCTCCCCAAGGTGAATCACCTTGAATTCACAAGCTACTTCCTTTTTTGGGCCTACCTGGTAGTGGTTTTGTATTACGGACACAGTTGTGGGCACCGGTTCTCGGGGTATGAATTTCCGTAGATCGTTATGGGAATAGCGAGGAACTCTTGCCAAAGGAGGCCAGAGTGAAACACTTCTTGCGTGTGTGTTCTGTACTCGGGTTGCTCGTCTCGACCGCCGTGTGGGGACAAAGTACCGGCGGGGCCATACAAGGAACCGTTGTCGATCCCAGTGGTGCCGCTCTTCCCGGAGCAACCGTTACCGCCAGGAACATGGGGACTGGGGTTACCACCACGGCGACCTCAACGAGCGCCGGCGTGTATGCCTTGCCTAATCTTCCTCCCGGTTCGTACGCGGTAACGGTTGAGGCGGCTGGCATGAAGAAATACGTGCAAGAGGGCATTACAGTATCGACGAACAGCACCGTCGGGCTGGATTTGCAACTGCAACTGGGGTCAGCCACCGAGACGGTAACCGTCACGTCCGACGCCACGCAATTGGAAACCGAGACTTCAGATGTGGGATCGACGGTGCAAAACACGCTGATCAGGAACCTTCCGCTGGAGGTTTCAGGGACGATCCGTAACCCGGTACAGTTCATCACCCTCATACCCGGCTTCGTCGGCAACGTGGGCAATGATCCGGGGAGCAATTCAACCGACGATTTCAAAGTAAACGGCGGTCAGATGGGCGCCACTGATGTACTTGTTGACGGCGTTTCGATTTCCCTCGTCTCGCCTAATACTCAGTGGAATAAAGGTGTGTCTTCAGATGGTGTGCAGGAATTCAAGGTGCTGCAGAGCAACTTTTCGCCGGAGTTTGGTGAGTCCGGCGACGGCATTGTGAACTTGACGATGAAGTCCGGCACCAATGATTTGCACGGCTCCGTGTACGATTACCTGCGCAACCGCGCATTAGATGCACGGGCGTGGACGCTTAACACGCAGAACGCATTTAATGGAGCCACGGGCCAGCCGCTTGCACCCAAGCCCCCGGATACTCAAAACGACTTTGGATTTACGGTGGGCGGTCCTGTTTATATCCCGCACCTCTATAACGGAAAAGGCAAAACATTTTTCTTTTTCGATTACGAGGGATTCCGGTTTCACACTGGAAGCTCTGGTCCAACCAGCTACGTCCCGGAAGCATTTCGTAACGGCGACTTCTCAGCGATTTGCCAGGGCGGATTTACCGCCGGAATTTGCAATGACCGCGAAGGCACTCCCGCCGTTGTTGCTCACCAACTCTACGACCCGACAACGCACGATCCAATTCCCGGCAATCTCTTGAGCAACGATCCGAATTACACTCCCAGTTCGGTTATGGCCAACGTTTTTGCGTTGCTACCACCCACGAATGGGGGCTTGACCAGCAACGTTTTCGACCAGTCCACTTCCAGGACGACCGCGAATCTCTGGGACCTCAAACTGGACCAGACTATCTCGAACAAACAAGCAATCTCTTTTGGCTTCGACTACGCCAATACCAAAACTGGTGGGAGCTCAATACTGGCGCCTTTCCTCGGATCACAGACACCGCAAGACACACGGTATGCCCGCTTCAATCACAACTACATCTTTACTCCAAACGTGGTAAACCAGTTTCTTTTGGGATTCAGTCGGCGGTTTCGAACGGAGGCATCCAACGGTCTAGGTGACGGATGGCCTGAAAAGCTGGGCCTAACCGGCGTAGCGAACACTACGTTTCCCTGCATCAAGTTCATCGGAACCGATTATGAAAATAACCTGAATAACTGCGGCGACTCGCAGTTTGCCGACAATGTGTACCAGGCAAATGATTCTGTGTCATGGGTACACGGCAAGCATGCTTTCAAATTCGGCGGGGGACTTCGCTTCCTGCAATTTAATACGCGCCGACTTACGCAATCTTCAGGCGAGTTTCATTTTCAATCGGACGAAACCAGTCTAAACGGTGCCGGTGGTAATGCCGTCGCCAGCGCACTATTCGGCCTAGTAAACAATGGAACGTTGAACTACGGTCACACTATTGGCATACGCTACAAAAGTTACTCGTTCTTCGCCCAGGATACCTACAAGGTCACCTCGCATCTCACCTTGAATTACGGTTTACGGTACGATTTGGACCTGCCGGCTCGGGAATCACAGGACCGATTTTCGCAGGTTGATCCCACCCTTCCCAATCCTGGTGCAGGAAATATCCTCGGCGCCTACACCTACTATGGGAAAGGCCCCGGGCGCAATGGGAGGACTCGCCTGCAGGACACGTTCAAGAAAGCCTTTGGTCCCCGAGTGGGCTTCGCTTACAGCATCAATGACAAAACCGTTCTGCGCGGTGGATACGGCATTTTTTACCAACCTTTGAAGGAGGGCTCGTTTGCGGACCAAGACGCTTTAGGCTTTTTCAACATTGAAAACCTGAGTGTCGGCAACGGTGGGCCTTTCCAGATCGATGATGGGTTTCCTCACATCCAGCCCCCTTCGGGCCCGTTCACGCCCGAGGGACAAAATGGGAACGGGGGCGTGATTCTGATTCCACGAAACAGCGGGCGTCCCGGCGATATTCAATCGTGGAACCTGGACGTTCAGCGGCAGATCACGAAGAACTTGCAGGTGAGCGTTGCGTATGTGGGTTCAAAGGGAACTCACCTGCCGGCACTGAACATTATTCCCAATCAAACGAATCCGTCGCAGTTATCGCACTTCGCTACTTTTGCGAGCGATTTGGGCAAACAAGCAATCTGTCTCACGCCGGCCGGTCCCACTCTACCACTAGGGGACCAATGTCCTGCTGCCATTGCTGCCGGAGTGCAATTGCCGTATGCGAGTTTTCCGCTGACGAATCCGATTAATCAAATTTTCCGACCTTTCCCTCAGTACGGCGATTTCAACCAGGAAGACAATTCCTTTACGCCGGATCGCAGCGGTAACTCGACCTACCATGCCATGCAGGCGCAGTTGAACAAGCGCTTCGCGCAGGGACTGAATTTCCTGGTGTCGTACACCGTATCGAAGAACATTACGGACGCAGATTCGCAGGGACCAGGGGTGGCCGGCTTCATGGGGGCCAACGCCTGGATTGGGCAGAACTCCTACGACCGCCGGGCGGAAAAAGCGGTGAGTGAGCTCGATACACCGCAGCGCCTGGTTATGAGCTTCTTCTATGAACTCCCGATGGGGCGCGGCAAGCGAGTATTAAATACGAATGGCTGGGCGAACCGCGTTGTCGGCGGCTGGTACACGTCCGGAGTCTTGCACTATCAATCCGGCATCCCAACGGCGGTCTATTCTAGTTGTAGCGGTACAGCCGGTGATGTTTTATTCGCCGGATGTCATTTCACTGGCAGCGCACGGGTCAATGTGATTCCTGGGGTAACGCAGAGGAATGGCAGGGATCTGAATCCATTCACCACTCCTTTCTTCAACGCGGCTGCATTTTCTGCCCCGGATCCCTTGACCTTTGGCAATGAGCCTCGAACTCTTGGTAGCGCTCGGACTTTTGGTGACCGCGGCGAGGACATTACGTTCGGAAAGAAAACGAACATCATAGGCGAGCGCATGGTGATCGATTTTCGAGCAGAATTCTTCAATATTTTCAATCGCCACATTCTGCAGCAGCCTGGAGGACCCGGCGGCTTCGGCCCGCAATTGGGTACCCCCTTTAGCGCACCGGACCCCAATAATCCTAATTGTCCTGGACCGTTCGCTTGCGGCTTTGGTTCGATCAGTAGTGCAAGCGGACCGCGCACCATTCAGTTCGGACTGAAAATCGAGTATTAAGACGGCAAGCCCTGCTGAGCACGGCGGCGCGGCAGGGCTTTTCGTCCGCGCCATCCCGTACTAGCCACATGAAACTTATTCATCGACGTGGCTTCGTGAAAACGCTGATCGCGACAGCCGTAGGAACTTCCCCGCTCTGCGCGAGGTCGTCCCGAGCGGCCCGTGTTTGTTGGGAACTGAGTCGGCTTCGGCGCCTTTGGTCTTTAAAATGGGAGCCAGCAACTGCAGGTGTCGTCGGGTAGAGATCCATTGACGTTTCAAAATTTTGTGCGTGTCTCGAACGAATGGCACCCCGCCACGCTGCCGCAGAATCCGCTTGTAACTGGACCCTCATTTCCCTTAACAGCATCGACAGCTTCGAGGAAAAACGCCGCTCTGGCCTACGAAGGTTCTGGCGAAGCCGAAGGTCTGGATGGCAAGTCCCTCAGGTACAACTGGAACGCTGAGATCTCCGCGTTCGGAGATGTCGCGTTTCCGTGGTTTCGGTTCCGTCCCACACTCCACCTGCCCAGTCCGGTCCGCCTGCAACAAGGGGCTCAGGTTGAGCCACAGCTCATCCTCTGGTTGTCTTCCAACTCGACACTCATGGAAGGCCAGTCTGGAAGTTGGAGGCGTGTTCTGCTACAGCAGCCCACGCGGAATTCATTGGGCGCATCGAAATGATCTGCCCGCCAGCTATCTGCTGGATCAGAACGCCGGCATCGAAACTCTGATGTTCTTCGATGTCGGCGATATGGACTGGATGTCGATTGAAAACATCCCGCGTTTCCTGGCTTATCGATGTTCGAGCATCTCTCGACTTAACCGAGACGGGACTCAGCGTCTTGGCGTCGGCCTCATCGCTAATGAAGCGACGGGCAATGTGCTTCCCGCCGGTGAAGTCAGATTCACGTATTGGCTGCTGCAGCGTCCATGCACTCAACTGCTGACTGAGCAACAGGCGGTCGCTCGCTGGATGCAAGCGTTGCTTCCTCTTTTCGAGGAGAAGCTTGCCTGGCCCCCCTGCGCGAGCATTTGGAGCGATTTTGCGGCTGGGATTATCCAAGGAGCTCCAGCGAAAAGCACAAACGCAAGTCGAGGTCGCCGGACACACTGGCCTTCGCGCCTACGTGACGGAAACCTCACAATTGTGGAAACAGCCGGCTAACAACTTCGAACTGATGGCGGTGGCCGACGTCCTTTAGCCGTCCCTACTCTATCAACGTCTGCATCCATCGCCTGATCTAAAACGCCAATGTGATGACCTCATTGCGGACCTGCCCGGTTTTTATCACGCGGACACTCACAGTATCAGTAACGATTTTGTGCGCGTTTCGAATGAAAGGGCGGACTCCTGGTATCCCTTTGAGAACGGTCTGGTCAAATATCCGATGATCGGAAGCCTTGCGGGATCGAAAGCGATTATCGCCAACTTTCTCGATGCATTCCAGACCGCAGAGCGGATGGCGCAGGAATACAATTACCTGTTTCCAATCTATTGAGGTCTCGACGCTTCGCGCCCAGGGTGCGGGGACAAACTACGCCATCGGCGGTCTTTATGCATGGGCAGCATTGATCGCGAACCGCTTGACTGGAGCAGTTCGCTATCGCGACGAGGCGCGAAAGGCAATCCACGCTCTGTGTACCGTACCGTCCGAACGCCTCTTTCACGAGCCCCAGGAACTCGCATTCGGTGCACTCGCCGCAGCCGACTTGAGCATGCACGACGAAGCAAAATACCTGTTCTACGAACAGCTGCGAATGTTTTACTGGTATTCCGACCCGAGCCAGAAAACCCACGACGTCCGCGGCATGGTGCAAGCAGCGGCTTCCATCTTGTATCCCGCGTTCAAGGAAAATATTGAGGCCGATTTGCCGTGGACTGGAATCATGAAACGCGGGATTGTCTTTGAAGGTCTGTTGCGTTTCATGGATCAGCAACGGCGCAGCAACTTCTTCTTCTTCGAAAGTGCTCCGCAGATCGCCGAAGTCGACATGAGGTTCATCCCATTCGAGAATCTCGGGACCCTGGAACTAGGCGGGCAAACGGGTAACGTCGGAAAGGAAATTTACGGAGCGGGTGAATGCATCTGGATGTATCTGATGTTTGAGGCTCTCGGGCGGATCACGGATCGCGAACTGATGCTGGTGAATCTCGATCTACTGGATATTCTCAATGTGGAGGATTTTCCGCCGCACCGGCTCAATTTCCTGCTTTACAACCCGACCGTAGAAACGCGTTCGGCATCGATCGCCTTTCCTGCAGCGCAGGGCGGCAAGGTGCGAATCACAGAGAACGGAAATCCTGTGGCAGAAACATTGAATGTTCGCGGGCACGCGCTTTTACGACTGGTTGCCGAGTTCTGAGATGAACTCGCTTGATGGCAGCGAGGCATCCGAGCGCTCACAGGCGGCCGTAGAAAGAAGGTATCAACATCGATGACCAGCCTGATAATTCGCGCGCCTAGGCGCGTTCTGTCTTTACTGATTCTTGTGATAATCGCAGCCGCTACCACCACACCGTTCAAAGTACCGTTCGGAACCTGGAATCGGTTGTCCAGCACTCCCATCATTTCTCCCGAAGGGCAAGGATTTGAATCAGCCGGAACATTCAATCCTGCGGTGGTCAAGTACGACGGAAAGTTCGTGATGCTTTATCGCGCCCAAGACCACAAGGGCAAATCGTCGCTTGGTTACGCCACCAGTAAGGATGGCGTTCATTTCGTACGGCGAGCTGAACCTGTGATGGTCGCTGAAGCACCCTATGAGACTGAAGGCGGCGTAGAAGATCCCCGCGTGGTGAAGATCGGCGATACGTTCTATTTGACCTACACGGGATACAACAAACAGGGTGGCAGCGGAACCCATGCCACCGGCCCGCTCCACGGAGATGCGCAGCTGTGTCTGGCGACGTCGACCGATCTCATTCATTGGGAGCGGAAGGGCGTCATTATGCCTGCCTACAAAGGGAAGTGGAATATCGGTTGGACTAAATCGGGTGCGATCGTCCCGGAGAAGATCCATGGCAAGTATTGGATGTACTACCTTGGCGACGCAGCTGACCGGGAAACACAGATGTCGATCGCCTATTCGGAAGACTTACTCCACTGGACCGACGCGCTGGACCACCCGGTTCTATCCAGCCGGCCGAAAACGTTCGATTCCCACGTCGTAGAACCGGGACCGCCTCCGTTCATAACAGAAAATGGCATCTTTCTCGTTTATAACGGAGCCGACGACAAGAACGTGTATCGTACCGGATGGGTTCTGTTCGACAAGAATGATCCCACCAAGGTCGTGGCTCGCGCTCAAAAACCAGTCTTCGAGCCGGCGCACGATTGGGAAAAAGAGGGCCAGGTTCCCAACGTTGTATTTGTGGAAGGCATGGCTCGCGACCGTGACCGCTGGCTTTTCTACTATGGCGGCGCCGATAAGTACGTGGGGGTAGTGGCCGCACCGGCTCGCTAGTCGTATTAAGCGCCATCCGCTTAAAATTTCTGGTTCGTAGTTTCTCTTCTGATTGCAACCGGTGTTCGCCGAACTCTTCGCGAACTGCGATGATCCAACGGCGATGAGAAGCACTTCGTATGCGCATTTCACGTCGCCAATTCATCGCAACATCAGCTGCTGCCGGGCTGGCCAGAATGGTCGACGGCGATGATTCCAGTGTTTGTTCGCAAGTTCGTTCCTCCGACCAAGGCCTGGTCTTAACGCCGACTGGAAATGCGCAACAGGGCTACAGTGCGGCTATTCAGTTCAGGGGGAAGCCGATTGCCCAGCACAATGACGGCGGAGAGTTCTCTGCGATTTTCCAAAATTCAGATCGCAGTCTGCAAGATCAAATAGAGAACTGGCGGGCAGACTCCTGCGAAGGCACTCCTGATCGTTTGCTGCTTAAGGGCAAGTGCAAGCTCCCCACGCTCAATGCGACTGTTTTTGCGGAAGTGCAGTATCAAGTCGTTGCACCGTATGTCATCCGCAAGCGGATTCGCTTCCATCAAGTGGATGTGTACGATTTGTTCTTTCAAGTGAGCAATTGCCTGGAGCCGTTCGACCCACCTGCGTCGTTCTGGAGCTTCGATCAAGTCAACTGCAAGGGAGGAGCGTTGCGCGAGTACTTTCCTGCTGCTGGATTTCGAACGAATTCAGGAATTACCGTCGGCCTGCTCACCGATTCCGGTTATCGCAATCAATGGAGCCGGATCATTCGAAGGGATGCAAAACCCGCGAAGCCGGTGCCGCACCACGTTCCTGACGTCAACCTTTATTATGTGTGCCGCGGCGATGATCGCAACCAGCATCATTTCTTCGTGAAGCAGACCTTTGGTCAAGCGCTGGTGCGAGAGGGAGAAAAGAACTCAGGTACCCTTATCGGGTTGCCTCCTTCCGCGGCCTGGCGCAAGCAAGGCGATTTGCATCTGCAAGAACAAGACGGAATCGTAAGCTTGTCAATCCATGGATCCGATGGCAGAGCAATCATTCCATTTCCCGCGAAAGATGCTGAAGTCTATTCCTTGCGCTTAAAGTACCGTTCCCCACGGGCTTTCTCTCTGCAATTCTGGGACGTTGACCAGCAGCTTACTCCGCTCGGGAACATAACGCTCTACAACGATCGGATTCCTGCCTCATCAGAATGGTCAGAATTTCAGACTGAGATATATTTCCCATCGTTAGAGGGGCAAGATGGCGCCATATCCATTTCAAATGCGGACTCCGACCAGGCCATCAATACACAATCTTCGCAAGAACCGCTAAGAATTGAGATGGGAGAGCTGGAACTTCGCCATCTGGCGACGCGTTTGGAACCTTATCACCGCCTGGCAATGGATCGCCCGGCGGAAAAGACATCGTTCATTTTTGTCGACGAAGCCATTCCCGACACGCTTCGAGGGTACCGGTTTGCCAGCCAGCAGTATCTTGCGGACGGTCTTGGCTTCCGAGGAGGCGAAACGGAGAAGGTGCTTTACTCTGATCTGATGATGCTCTGCTGGTCAGTCAACCCGCAGAACCCTGAACCTATGGTGGCGCCCAGCATCTGGTACTCAGCCGCCGGCGAAATGTACATGCGCGACAGTTTCTACAGCCTGAACGGGATCCACAATCGTGAGTTGAACGAACAAGTTTTCAATGTGTGGGCCGCGAACCAGGGCGAAGACGGAGCAATCAATACGCTGATTGAGCCTTACATGGCGAATCTGGAGCGCAAGTCTAACGACTCCACCCCGCTATGGCTCATGTGGGCGCTACTGAATCGTGCGCGCTTTGGAACAACCTTGGCCATGGCGAAAATTCGCAAGGCCGCTGAATACTGCTTGCGGACCTACGACCGCCGTCATGACGGTACATGCTGGGCCCAATTCGTGACGGGGCAACTCGATGTGATCGACTATCCGGAAGGCACCACGGACCTCTGCGAGAACCAAGGAATGCTGGCGGTCACACTGCGAGTGATCAAAGAGCTGAAAATTCCGGGAGTGAGTGAACAGATTTCCAACGGTTACATCGAGCAAGCGGAGAACATCTATCGGTCTTACTATGATCCCGCACTGGGATTTTTCCTTCCTGCCCGCAATATTAAGGACGCGATCGGGTTTGGCGAAATCTTTCCCGAGTTCCTGTCACTTTGGCTGTTCGGGCGCAAAATCCTCAGCGATGAGATGCTGATCCATCACCTCGAGCGCATTCCTGCGCTCCTGCCTCACGGGGATGCTCCGCATCCCGCCTCCGGCGGCACCGTGCGTCCCATCTTTATCGGCTTGACACAGGAAGGCAACGGCTGGGGTTACTTCACGGAACGCTGGCATCCGATGATCAGCAAAGAGCACGGCGCGAATTACGCTAATCACAACATGGACGGCATCTACTACAACGGTGGGAGTTGGATGCGACTCGAGATATGCGGCTACGTCGCCGGAAAACTCCACGGCTGGACGAAAGCCGACCACGCGATCCAAAATCGCCTGTGGGCGGAAACAAGAATCTCTCCTGAGTTCCCTACCAGCCAGGAATATCTTGCTACCGACCCGAACCGTCCGTTCTTCGGCTACCATCGCGTGTTTGCGTGGAATGCGTTCGTTTTGCGGGCACTGGAAATGGCGGGGCTGCGTACAGCTGAAATGGATCCCGACCATTTGAAGTGAAGATGCGAATAGGTCCCTTCACTCCAGTTAAATGATATTCACAATCGAGCAGTGGCGCTGGAAGACCCTGGAGGCCACACGTGCGTTATTTCCGCGCCAGAGAACAATTTTCGCACCGAAACCCACAATTTGTTCTTCGCCTTGTTCTCCAAAAGCCTCGGCTGGCCCGTAGTTCGAAGTGTCACAAGCGGTGCAATCTAATTTATTGAGGAATCTGGCGGAGAGGGAGGGATTCAGACCTTTGGTCCAGGTGTTAGCCGTACAACGGTTAGCAAGTGTGAATTCTCGCGGTGCGCAATCATGTCAACGCGTAAAGTCAGGCCGGAGGCTCGGAATCGGCTCTATCTGGTCTCATTCTCAACGTGGGGGCTGGTACGATGCCGGCGACTTTGACCTCGAGGAGCCTGCGCAACTGAGCGTGATTCAGAACCTCGCTCAGTTTGCTCTTTCAATGCTGTGGAGGTTCCCTGACCTCGATGACGCGATCGGCGTTAACGTCGCGCAGTGTTTGCACAACACCAGAAGGCCAGCGAATCTCCACCAGATCTGCCATGAGGTTCGGTCCTAATCCGAAATGGAGTGGGCCGGCGCTCGACGATGCGTAGCCCCCGGCGCTCGACTTGTAATTGTATTGCGCACCATTCTTCGTGAGCACCTTGATGCGGGCTCCGATTCCGTCGCGGTTACTCTGCTTGCCCTCGAGCCTGAATTCAATCCAGTGGTTGTGAGGCGGGCTTGTGTTGATCCAGATTTCCGCGGGCGCGTTGATCGCAGTCACGACCAAGTCGAGACGACCGTCACCGTTCAGGTCGCCGACAGCTGAACCGCGGTGGCGCGCGGGAGGGAAGGAAGTGAAGCCCGCTTCAGCGGTCAAGGGTGCAAACTTCATGCCTCCGCGATTGTGGAACACAGTATTGGGCTGGTTGACTTGCACGCCTGGTGCGGCCAGCGGCGACTGTACGTGCCCACGGCTTACGAAAATATCTTTCCAGCCGTCGTTATCAAAGTCCGCAATATTTGGAGAGTATCCCGCCATGGGTTGGCTGGCCGCGGCCATTCCGCTGGCGACCGTGACATCTTCGAATCCACCTTCGTGATTATTGCGATAAACTGGGAAAGTTTCATTGTCGAGCGCAACCAGGCAAATGTCGGGATAGCCGTCGTTGTCGAGATCGCGCGCATCTACTCCCATCCCCGAAATGAAGACTCCGTCTTCCCGCAGCGCGACACCGCGATCGAAACCGACCTCCTCAATCTTAAGTCCACCCATGTTGTGAAAAAAAAAGTTAAACATCTTGTCATTCGTGATGAAAAGATCCATGCGCCCCTTAAGATCGAAGTCGGCCGCGACCCCACCCATCCCCTTGCCGGGATGTGCGCGCATTCCTGACTCGGTCGAAACGTCGCGGAATGTGCCATTGCCATTGTTTAGAAAAATCTGATTGGGAGTCGGCTTGTACATTTTGGGATGGCAATAGTCGCGATGGCCGCCCACTTCGCAATCAGGATCGTGCTCCAGATCCCAGCTCAGGTAGTTGATCACTACCAGATCTAGCAATCCGTCATTGTTCAGATCGACCCAAACACCACCCACCGACCAGAGCGGACCGTACTGGAGGTCGGCATGATCCAAGCCAGCCTTACTTGTGACATTGGTAAATGTGCCATTGCCATTGTTGTGGTACAGCGTGTCATGATGCACTCCGCCCACAAAGATGTCCTCATACCCGTCATTGTCGTAGTCGCCGATTGCAACGCCATTGTCGTAGCCGCTACCTGCAAGATCGGCCTTGGTTGTAACGTCGGTAAAATGGCCATTCCCGTCATTTCGAAAAAGACGATTGTAAAACCTAGGGGACGTCTTGTGCAGTGTTCGGATGTCGGCGCCGTTCGTGAAGAAGATATCAAGCCTGCCATCGTTGTTGTAATCGAAGAGGGCCACGCCCCCCGCCATGGTCTCCGGGGCGTGGCGCTGCGCAGTTTCGGAACTGTCAAGTTGAAAATCAATTGCCTGATATGAGAACTGAATAGGACTCGCGGAAGTAGGTATTATGGAAGAGGTCTCCCTCTGAGAAGTAACTGGCGTCGAGATTAAAAGAATCCAGGCAAGCAACGAAAGCGCGGGTGTCCTGAATTTGGCCGATCGCCTCATATGGTGGTTATTGTCGCAGCCGCAAACTACTCTCGCAATCGCAACCGGGGCGACGGGCAAGCAGAACGCCACCAAAGGCTTCGGGCCGCATGCAAGCTGCTACTCTGGGAGTTTATGGACCCCGCGAATCATTAGAGCTGCACTAAGTCCTGGAGCATTTCCGGGCTGAGCACCACCGACACTAATCTGATATTCGCCGCTACCAACAATCCTATCTCCCCGTTCGTTGACGTAGCTCAAATCGCGCGGTTGTAGCGAGAAAGTGACATGCTGCTTCGCCCCGGCAGAAAGGTGAACGCGGGTGAAGGCTCGAAGGGCGCGCAAGGGCGCTCCTGCCGTCTTGGGGAACTCTAAGTAAAGCTCGACGACCTCATCGCCGTCGCGAGAGTCGGTGTTTGCGACATCCACTTCAACACCCAGCATATTGCCGGCGTCGAGTTCGGAAGCTGAAAGTTTTAAATTGCTGTAGGCGAACTTGGAATAACTCAGTCCAAACCCGAAAGGATATAGCGGCTCTTGTTCAAAGTAACGGTAAGTGCGATTCTTCATGGAGTAATCTTCGAAGGGCGGAAGTTGATCAACACTTTTATAGAAAGTTACTGGCAGACGGCCCGCTGGATTGTTTTCGCCAGCCAAGGTTTGGGCGATAGCCGTTCCACCTTCTTCTCCCGAGTACCACGCTTCCACGATCGCATTGGCATGCTTAGCCGCCCAATTGATGGAGAGTGCGCTGCCGTTCATCAGCACGACCACCAGGGGTTTTCCGGTTGCGCCTAAACTTTCCAGCAGCGTCTCCTCATCTAACGGCAAGTCAAGGCTGGTGCGGTCGCCTCCTTGAAAGCCGGGAACGTCGACTTTCATTTCCTCGCCTTCCAGTTGGGAAGTGATTCCAACCACGGCGACGATCACATCGGCTATTTTCGCCGAAGCGACGGCTTCGCGAGTTGGGTCCTCGAGGACTCTGTACCAAACCAGTTTTGTGCCCGGTCCGCCAGCCCCATACTCAATCTTTACGGAATATCGATGCCCCTTTTCCAGTCGCAACATTTGAGTCGTAGGCTCGATATCGTGCAGCACGAAATCGTCGACGATCAGCTTGTTATCGACCCAGAGGCGGTGCATGGCGCCTACTAGACCAATGCGATATGTGCCCGAGTCTGTAGGTTTCAGAAAGCCCATCCATCGTACCGAGAAGTCGGAGAATCCCGCGGGAGCAGTCAACGCCGAGTGTCCCGGGTCACGCAGGTCGAGGTCGACCACAGGGTCAATCCGAGTTGTCTGCGGGATCCCGGAAAACGCGTTGCCCGCGAAGTACTCTCCAACCAGTCCTAGTTTTCCGCTGCTAGTGGTCAGCATGGAAGCAGGAACCACGGTTTCGGGACGCAGCAGGTTTGTACCGGGAACAAAGGTGACTTGCGCGCTCGCGAATTGCTTGCGGATGCCGTCGAGCGCGGACACCGAGCGCGAAGGGGTGCCATTGTAATTGCCCTCGAGGACTCGAAGCGAGTCGGCGAGCGGACCCACCACTGCGATCCTTGTCACGTGCGGGTTCAGTGGCAATACACCATCGTTCTTCAGCAGAACCATGGATTCACGGGCGGCCTTCAGTGCTAAATCGCGATGCGAAGGACTGTCAATTTCCGATTCCGGAATATGTGAGTAGGGCACCATGGCAGGGGGATCGAATACGCCCAGTCGGAAACGTGCTACGAGCAAGCGTCTCAACGCGATGTCAATATCCTTCTCAGATAGAAGTCCTCGCTGCACGGCGTCCATGTACTTCACATAGTCCGAGTTAGTGGTTGCTTTGGTGAAGAAATCGGCGCATTCGTTATCCGTCCCCTTCTTTAACGAAATTGCGGCCGCTTCAGCAGCGCTCTTCGTGAAGCCATGCCCTTTGAAAATGTCACTGATCGCATCGCAATCCGACACGACATAGCCGGTAAAATTCCAGGCCCCACGCAGCGTGTCTTCCAGTAGAAATGTATTCGCACAGGCTGGTTCGCCATTTACTCGGTTGTAGGCGCACATGACCGACGCCGCCGCCCCCTCAATCACCGTTGCGCGGAATGCGGGCAGATAGGTGTCCTCTATATCATGCTTGGATACTCTTACGTCCATCGAGTGACGTGCTGGTTCTGGCCCGCTGTGTACGGCGAAGTGTTTTGGAGTTGATATTACGCGGTAGTATTTGGGATCGTCCCCCTGCAATCCAGTTACGAAGGCGATTCCCATTCGGCCGGTCAGAAATGGATCTTCGCCGTAAGTTTCTTGGCCCCTTCCCCAGCGTGGATCACGAAAGATATTGACGTTCGGCGACCAGAAATCTAGTCCTTCCATAATGTCGCGGCGTCCGGCACGCACCGCTTGCTCATGTTTCGCGCGTGCTTCCGTGCCAATTGCCACGGCCATGTCATGGATGAGGTGTGCATCGAAAGTAGCGGCTAGCCCCACTGGTTCCGGAAAGACCGTCGCAGTCCCGGCGCGGGCCACTCCATGCAGCGCCTCGCTCCACCAGTCATATTCCGGAATTCCTAGTCGAGGTATCGCCCGTGATTGGTTCACGAGCTGCGATGTCTTTTCTTCCAGCGTCATTCTTGCGAGCAAGTCGTCCACTCGCGCACTCACAGGAAGGGTCGGTTCGAGATAGGCGGGGACGTATGCGGACTGCGAAGACTGTGCCGCGAGACACGACGGAAGTAAACATGTTGCGACACACAGTGTCCGACCTATCCAGTTCATCACCCTGCTCCTTAAGTATTACGAAGTAGTACAGTATTTCGCTTACACGTTGGACATTCACCAACCAACTGCGGCGAAGATCAATTCGTAAATGCAAAAGTGCATTGGACGGTTGCTTGTAGCACAGTGAAAAACTCGGGTCAAGGTTCCAGCCATTGCCGGCTCCGAATTGCGCGCCAGGTTCCCCCATCGGGATCGTGTTTTGCCGAATCTTGTGGGAAATATCCGCATTTCCATGCTGCACGAAACGATTTATCCGCTTTCCCATAGTTCGGCTCAGCCGTCCACTCCTGGAATGCTTCTGGTCATTTTAGAATAAGGTTTTTTCTTGACAACCGCGGCGCGTGGAGATACAAGACTCGTACTTCGTAAACGTTTACGAAAACCGGTGTGGGCGCGGTTCTGGAGGATGGCTATGAGTTCACGAGCGTGCATTTGCAAGTCGGGAACCGAACTGCAATGGGGCCAACTGCTTATTGTTGGAGTTCTGTTTTTACTGGGATGTGCACTGGTGCCAGCAGCATACGCACAAGAAGCAACTATCGTCGGCACCGTTACAGACCCCTCTGGCGCTGCGGTTGCCGATGCGCCCATAAAGATTACTAACATCGACACGGGCATCGTTCGCAGCATAAAAACGAGTAGCGACGGACAGTACGTGGCTCCCGATTTACACATCGGCCAGTACATCGTGCGCGTGGAAGCCTCTGGTTTCAAAATTGGCGAGCGCAAGGACCTCACCTTGCGAGTTGGCGATCGCGCCCGCGTGGACTTCACCCTCGCCTTGGGCAGCGCGCAGGAAACGGTCACAGTAGAGGCGAACACTATCGCAGTCCAGACCGATTCCGGCGAGGTTAGCGGCGTCATCACGGGCCAGCAGATCACACAACTGGCGACCAACGGCCGCAGCATCTTCGCTCTTGAGTCGCTCGTGCCGGGTGCGTCCAGCATACAGTCGGATTTTCAGGTCCCGACTTCTGCCGGCGGCGATTTCAACGTCAGCTTTAACGGACAACGCGTCAGTCACAATCTTTGGCTCGTCGACGGTGGCGAGGCCGCGGACCGTGGGGGTGGCGGCGGTGCCGACGTGCTGCCCTCGATGGATGCCATCGCCGAGTTTCGTACTTTGACTTCGAACTACAGCGCCGAATATGGCCTGTCGTCGGCAGGCACCATCAGCATGGTAATTAAGTCGGGCACCAAGCAGTTACACGCTGGAGCCTGGTACTTCGGGCGAAACAATGCACTCGATGCCCGCAACTACTTCAACCGCGCTCCCGCGAAGCCGACGGAATTGCGCTTCCATGATTTTGGCTTCAATGTTGGCGGGCCGGTGAGTTTCCACCCCAAGACCGGCAATCCAAAAACATTTTTCTTCTACAACATGGAATGGCGCCGCTATATCAGCGGCGGCAACCTCAGCCCGACCGTACCATTGGCCAGCATATATCCGGATGCCAACGGTGCAGATACGGGAGCGGTGCTACCGGCTACGATTGGGGACGGCAGTGCACTCCAGGTGGTTGTCCCGAACGTTCCAGGATTTGGGGCGAATTGTGCACCCGGTACGCTTACCCCTGGGTCGCCGTTCCCAAACAACACCATCCCAGATTGCGCTATCGATGCGAACGCGAGATCCCTGTTGACGGCGGGAATATTCCCCGCACCAACCAGTGGATGGACATTCCAAGGCGGTAACAACTCGCCAACCACGGGCAAAGAAGAGCTCGTCCGCGTTGATCACCAGTTCAGCGAGAAGTTTTCTGTCTTCGGGCACTTTATCGCGGACCAAGCGAGTCAAACTTACGGAACCACGCAGTGGAGCAACGACAACGTGCCGACCGTATTCAATACCTTCGGCAACCCGTCGTACAGCTACACGATCCACGCAACTCACACCATCAGCCCGACTTTGCTGAACGAGGTGGCTTTCAGCTACAACGGGAACCGCATTCACATTTTGCCGGCCGGTGTTTTTAAGGCTCCCGGAGATTTCACTTTCAACCGCATCTTTTCGGGCGAAAACGTGGACAACCGGATCCCGACCATTCAGTTGGGCGGGAGCACGGGAACCATCTACAACGTGAACTGGCTGCCTTGGAACAACACGGCGGATAGCTATCAGATCCGCGATGATTTGTCCTGGACCAAGGGCGCGCACCAGTTCAAGTTTGGGGGAAGCTTCTCCATCTACAAAAAGGTGCAGGACTATTTTGCCAATACCCAGGGGCAATTCGGATTTGACGGCTCCTTTACCAAGCCGGCGGGTTGCACTGCCGTTTCGAAGACTACTGCTTGCGGCCTGGATTTCGCCGACTTCCTGCTCGGGCTTTCGAACAACTATCAGGAATCGGGGTTTAAGGGGCAGGGCCACTGGAATGCTATTTCACCGGCTGCTTACATTCAGGACAACTGGCGCGCTACTCACCGGCTGACTCTGAATCTGGGTCTGCGTTGGGACGGAATTCCCCACACGTACGAAGCCAACAAGAACATGGCGAACTTCTATCCCGATCTTTACGACCCCGGCAAGCTTCCTATCTTCGTCCCCGGCACAAACGACACCCAAATTGCTCCCAACAGCCCTGGATTGGGCCCGAGTCCGGTCCCAGCGCTGGCGAACTATCAGTTCTACCTCAACGGTATAGGCTTTGCCGGAAAGAATGGCGTGCCCAAAGGTCTGGTCAACGATACCTGGAACTCTTTCGGGCCGCGTATCGGCTTTGCCTACGACGTTACGGGCCGCGGCAGCACCGTCGTCCGCGGCGGTTTCGGCACCATGTACGAGCGCATTCAGGGCAACGACATGTACAACGCCGCGACCAACTCGCCCTTCGGCTATAACCTGAATACGGGCGGCACGGGAGTATTTCTCGCCGATCCTCATAACCAAGTGGGCGGCGGAACGATCACGGTTCCGATCCTCACGGCATCGATCACGGGCCTGAACCGGCACTACAAAGTTCCAACAAGCTACCAGTACAGTGTTGGTGTCCAGCAGGCCTTAGGCAAGAATGCGGTGTTCTCTGCCTCGTATGTCGGTAATCAGACTCGGTACCAGAGCTACTGGTCCGAGACGAACCTTCCGCCTCAGAGCCAACTAGCTTGTCTCCAGGACAGTACTCTATGCACGGGAACTCAACCCGCATTCAACAGCCTGGTTCCATTCCTGGGTTTCCAATCCGTCAAGCTGGCCTTTACAGGCCAGAACGGGCATTACAACTCTCTGCAAACTGAAGTGCACGGTCACGTCAGACACGATCTGTACGTTCAGGGCGCGTATACGTTGTCGCGTGCCATCGATCCCGCAACTGGGAACGGGGGGAACGGCTTCGATCTCAACAACATCTCCAACCCCTACGTGGGCTGGAAATACGACGTCGGTCCGTCCCTTTTCGATCGCACCCACATCTTTTTCGTCAACTTCGTGTACGACCTTCCGCTCCTGCGAAACAGTTCCAATCGCCTGTTGAAGACGGGGTTGGGTGGTTGGCAGTTGTCGGGTATCGTGTCGGCACAATCCGGAGCACCACTCAACATCAATGTAAGCGGCCGAAACGTCGCCAGCGTCTTTGCCGGCGACGTCTCAAACCGCCCGAACCTTGTGGGTAAAATCTCCTATCCCAAAACGCGAAATATCGATGCGGCGGGCAACGTTCAGTGGTTCGACCCCACAGCGTTCGCGACACCCGATCCCGGAACGTGGGGCGATCTCAAGTATGGTGCTGTGCGCGCGCCCGGACGCCACAACTGGAACCTGTCACTGTTCAAACAGTTCATACTGAGTGAGTCTCGCGGCAGCCGGATTGAGTTTCGAGCCGAGAGCTTCAACACCTGGAACCACACCCAGCTCGGAGGCTCCGGTCAGGGAGGACCCGGTTCGGGCCAGGGCGTCAACTCCAGCCAAGGCTCGGGCGATTTCGGAAAAGTCACAAGCGCCTTTGATCCGCGCGTATTCCAGCTCGGATTGAAGGTTATCTACTAACCATTATTTGTTGGGTTTCCAGGGCGCCACCCGAAGGCAGTTTCGTTACCAAGGCCCCGCTCGCCATTTACATGCGAGCGGGGTCGTATGTGTAGGCCTTTAGGCGAACCGTCAACTCCCCCCTTCCAACGCAAAGTCCGGAATGCGTCGTATCGAGAGAACGGTCATGCTGCCCCGCCTACTCATCTCGCTGGTTCTGATTTGGTCGTGCCCGGCGAGCGGGCAACAGTCCCAGGCCGTGCGCGCCTCGGAACTGGAACGGCAGGGTAAGCTGGCGGAGGCCGCAGAAGTTTGGCAGGCCGTTCTGAAGCTTGACCCTAAGGACGCCGTTGCTCTCGCGAGTCTCGGGGTTGTTCGATCGAAACAGCAAAAGTATGACGAGGCTGCAGCCGCCTATCGAAATGCGGCTGCTCTTAACCCAAGCTTGCCCGGCCTCCAGCTGAACCTCGGGCTCGCCGAATTCAAGCAGGGACACTTTGATGCTGCCATTCCGCCGTTCCAGCACGCTCTTAGGACCGACCCTGCGAACTTACAGGCGCGTACTCTCCTCGGGATGAGCTATTACGGCGCCGGGAAGTTCTCCGAAGCCGGAAAGAATCTTAAGCTGGTGGAGCAGTCCCAACCGAACAATAGCGAACTGCAATACACGCTCGCGCAGAGCTGCCTGTGGGCGAAAGAATACGCCTGCGCGCTCGAGGAATTTCAACGAATTGCGCAACGAGACCCCAACTCGGCGGCGACCCATATGCTCATGGGTGAGGCACTCGATGGGTTAAGCAGAACCCCCGAAGCAATCGCCGAGTTTGAAACTGCTGTTAAGGTCGCTCCGCAAGAAGCGAATGCGCATTTCGGCCTTGGTTACCTCTATTGGAAACAGCACCGATACGAGGAAGCTGAGCGCACATTTCAAGGCGAGCTAGCGATTGATCCAAAGCACGCCTTAGCACTTGCCTATTTGGGGGACATCGCGATGAGGCGGAAGGACTTCGATACCGCACTAGGCTTGCTAAAGAAAGCAGTGGGTCTCAAAAGCGATATTCGTATCGCCTATCTGGATATGGGAGCGATTTTCGCTGAACAGAAGCACTTCGAAGATGCCGTTGCCGCTTTGCGCAGGGCTGCCGAAGTCGATCCTGCCGAGCCCGACGTGCACTATCGCCTGGGCCGGGTCTACCAGGCGATGGGCAAGCGTGCCGAGTCGCAAAAAGAATTTGCCAAGGTTCGTCAGATGCAACAGCGATCGCAAGACGATCTGGTGCGCAAAATGGCAGCCGCGCCCCCAGCTATCGGGGAAGCAAAATAGTGGGTCCCGATCCAGTGCCCCCATGGCCGGAGAAATGTTGCAGCCCAATGCTTTTCTCTAGAGTCCTTGTTGCCACGATCAGTTCTTTGTTGGAGTATCACTCGCTATCAACGGTGCTCTCGTTCTGGCAGCCGGAGTCTACCAGTTGACGAAGCCGCCCGTGCATCCTGACGTCGTGCGCTTCCAGTGTGCAAACGTCTGGTGGGGAGCATGGTTGTTAATGCTCGGCCTCACTTACTGATTCAATTCCGCTAGTAATCGTGTCGTTGTAGGAATTTACGGAAATGTTTTACAATCTGGCTTCCCCTGTATTTAAACGCTTTTCCAAACGAGTCGCGGAGGATTCTCCGTAAATCCCCAGAGTGGCTGTGCTGATCACGGGACAACTCAGATGGTTTGCTACACGTGCCTTAATATCCAATGATTAGTCGCGTCACACTCCTGGACATTGCTACCGCGCTCGGCGTCTCCACGGGCACTGTCCACCGTGCGCTGCACGATCATGAAGGTGTGAATTCGGAAACCAAAGCAAGCGTCCGCGAAATGGCTAAGCGGATGGGCTACCGACCAAACCTTGCCGGCCGGTTACTTTCAGCAAAAAGAAATGTTCGCGTCTCTGTAATCACTCTCAAAGGTACAACTTCATTCTGGGACGAGGTCCGCGCGGGGATCACCGAAGAGGCCGAATCGTCCTTAATGGACAGCGTAGATATTGATTTCCGTACCTATCCTCGACTTGATGAGGGCGACGAGGAAGCTTTTGAGGCGGCCCTGGATACCACGCTCGATGGGATCATCGTATTTCCCAGCCGACCCAGCAGGTGGCACCCTTGGATTCAACGCGCTTCTCGGCTTCGCGTTCCGGTCATCTGTGTAGCCACCGATGCACCGCATACTAGCCGCCTATGTGTGGTAGCCATCGACGCGCTCGCGAGTGGATCACTGGCCGCCGACCTCATGGGCAGATTTTTGAGAGGTGCAGGAAAGGTCGCAGTTACTCTGAGTGATCTGGCGGTTAACGAACACTTCCAGAAGCGAGCTGCATTCGAAGATACATTGCGGTCTCTTCACCCCCAAATTGCCCTGCTGAAGGTCCTGGAAGACCACGACATCGAGTCGGAAGCCTATGAAAAATCCCGGCGACTGTTCAAGCGCCATCCCGATCTCCGCGGAATTTACGTCACCACGGAAGCATCCATGCCCGTCATCCAAGCTGCCCGCGACGCCGGAATGCTAGAAAAGCTCACGATCATCACAACGGACTTATTTCCCGAACTCGTAGACCAGATCCGTTCGAACGCAGTGGCCGCTACTATTTACCAACGCCCACGCACACAAGGACGGATGGCATTCCGGGTACTGCACGAGTTCTTGGCGGAAAGCCGGTCTCCCTCGTCTTCCGTCACTTTAGCGCCGCATCTGGTGATGCGCGGCAACCTGGACTTCTTTCTGGCCCGGCAGTCCGTCGAACCTCTGGACAGTCGATCACACCATCGATATCCGGCTGCATCGGATCTGAGCGAGCAGATCGGGTAGTTCGATCTCAAACGTTTTCAGGCCGTTTCGGCAGCGTCTATGGCTACTTCTGATCAGTCTTGAGCACCGGAACTCATTGGAAGACCCAAAAGCTGACAGAAAACTTCTTCTTCGCAGGAATGTCGCTTCTTCTGCTGATGACTGCGCTCGTGGGATTTGCGCGGTCCTATTTTCTTGCGGGGATGATTCGGGCCCACCTGCCCAACCTTCTGATTCATGTCCATGCAATCGCTTTCACATCTTGGATTGTTTTGCTTGTTACCCAAGCAATGTTGATCGCGGGATTTCTTAACTGTCGTAAACGGGCCATAACACCAATATTCCCCAGGTTTTGCTGATCATTCCCGCGAAACGAAAACCCGGCGCTAAGAATGCGTGGGCAACCTGAGGCCAGCTCAGATTGCCCACTCTTGTTTTCACACAGGCTTGGCCTGCTAATTTATGTCGAACGAGACCCACGTAAAATTGTGATCCGACGGCCGGACACCTTTGTCGTCGGCCGTGCCGATTTTGACGGTCACGAGCGCTCCAGTACCGGCGGCTCTCTGATCCGGGGTACCTCCTCCCGTGACTGAAACACCTGTCGCGCCCTTGGAATATAAGATGTGGTCAATCCGGCTTCGGCGAGTTCTCGTGCCCATGCTGACCGGGTTGTCTGCATATGCCGTCGCTGTACCTTCGCTCACCGCTTTGTCCCATCCGCCCGAATATTGCTGGAAAATGATGGACATTTCCGGAGTGCCAAGCTGAGCATTGAAATCACCCGCGACAATTCTCGGCTCCGCAAAGGTTGAGGCGAAACTGACCAGTTCATGCGCCTCTACTTGCCGTTGGGCGCTGGAGGTGCTCGGCCATTGAAAATGCGTGGCAAAGAAGCTGACCAGCTTCCCGTTGACGTTCAGAGTCGACTCGACGATCGGCATTTGGTAGCTCATGAAATACTGCGCCGTACTAACGATCGGCCATTTCGAAAGGACCATAACCCCTTCGGGACAACCGTCGTACTTTGGAGCGTAGGCGCTATACCATGTGAGACCAGTTTTTTGCTCCATCAGAGAGGTAATCAGCGCCGGATCGTTCCAGGCGCCAATGACCTCTGTGAGAGAAACCACATCGGGATCCATGTTTACGAGCCAATTCGTGGTTCGGTTCAAATCCAGGATGTTATCCGTCCCATGCCCGCCGTAAGAAATATTGGCTTGTAGTACCCGTAATTTGGTTGTCGAGGCGGTCCCCGCCACACTGACCACCGTCGCGGCACTGGCCAACGTTCCCGAGCTATCAATGATCGCGAGTTTGGGGTTGTAATTACCCGAGCTCTGATAAACGTGCGTTGGTTGTTGTTCCGTTGAGACTTGGCCGTCTCCAAAGCTCCAGTTGTACGAGCTCACGGAACCGCTGGCCAACGTGACCTGCGGAGTAAAGGAGACTGCCAGAGGGGCCGCACCGCTGGCGGAACTTACCTGAATGCTGACTTGTGCTGACGAGAGCACCGGCAGATTGGCGGCCAGCACGGTCGCATCGGTTACTCGTGCGCCTGGAGCTTTCGAAAGAAAGGTCTGTGGAGAGAGCACAATCTGGTCGATGGAAAAGCCGTCTTCCCGCACCTGAACTCGAAGGGTATGGGTGCCAGTAGATTTAAAGTACAGCGGCTTGCCCGACTTGCACCAACCGTTATCAGACCAGCCCCACCCCGTCTCCGGAGCACCCGTGCACGCTTGCAGGACGACCGCCTCCGCGGACGTGGTTCCAATCCGATCAATGGCCGAACCTGCATCGTTCACGCTGTCGGAAAACTGCACATAAACGGAATCGTTGTTCGTGGAGTTATTAAGTGACTTGGATCGAATCCAAAGGTGATATTGCAGACCAGCATAGGCAGGAAAGGTGATTTCAAAATAGTTGAGCGGTTTCGCAAGCGGGACCAAAAGCTTGGCGGCGCCCACATCCGGGTTTTGAATGAGGTACCCTCCAGCCGCGGTAGAATCTGCCTTGACGGCCCAAGTTCCTGCCCGCACCGGCGCTTTCGAGGCGTATAAAACAACGTCGTTGCTGTTCGCTTGGGCGGTCGCCGCCAACGCAAAACTCAGCAGGATCGTGAACGAGTACGCCATGAATTTGGACAAATGTGCCATCTTTTTGGGGCCCCCATCAGAGATTGGCTTGACGCACCGACGTGGTTCCCACAAAGCGTCAAGGCATCCGCTCTTTATTTAAGTGCTTGTAATGCCATAGTTTCTGACTAGTTGGCGCCCGGGTCGAGATCACGAAGGTCTAGGCGCTCGCTTTCCATCAGCGAGGCTTTACCCTGATCCTTGGTGGCGGCGGTACCGCCAGACAAACGGTTTAGCTCAACTGGGCGGGCCTGGATTTGAGTTTAGGAAGCGATGTAAAGCGGGAGGGACGCGGCAGGGGACGTAGCGGCGATTGGTACGTTGGTCAGATCCGTGGGCCGCTTGGATACCTTCTGCCCACTGTGTCTCAAGAGGCGAGGAAAGTAGAGGACAAGCATTTGCCTGGCTCTCCTGGTGAGGGGAACGCTTCGGATGACGCTGTTGGTTCAAGTCCGATGAGAATGTCGTGCGAACAATGGCATACCCAATGCCAGTTGGCGCAAACAGGCTTTACCCAAGATCTTCGGGAGCCGCTTCGCCTCGGAGGGATTTTGGTCACATGGCGATGTTACGCCAACTAGCGGCACCTGCCGGATAATGGAGACATGAAAAAAAGCACAACTCGGCGTGCGCCGCTCCTGCTCTTGCTCTTAGCCCTGCCGTGCGCCGCTCAGAACACTAGCTACAACCGAGAGGCAAAACTTGACGATAAAGGGAACATTTTCGTCAGTTCGGATGAGGGCAGGCTCATCTGGATGGCCGACACGCGACATTGTTCGGAGACCATCTTTGCGACCGATAGGCAAACTGTCGGGTGCATGGTCGCCCCGTCTGCGGATGTCTTCCCACCAGCACCGAGCCTGAAAGTGGAAATCTATCTGAAAGGTGGCGAGAAGCGGACGATTGAACCAGGTGCACCCATCCGGGACTGGCATTTCTGGGAAGAAGGGCGAGAGATAGCAGTTCATTCTGGCCTGAACGTGCCGCAAGGCACCTACGCCCTTTATGAATCC
Organism: uncultured Acidobacteriota bacterium; assembly: GCA_963850425.1. Taxonomy (GTDB): domain Bacteria; phylum Acidobacteriota; class Terriglobia; order Terriglobales; family Acidobacteriaceae; genus Gp1-AA133. The sequence goes on from CAWKLF010000001.1 coordinate 194,913, forward strand.
GCGACTGCCCGGCTCATCGAGAAATTATCGGGGCCGCAAGATGAGAGGACGCTACCTCAGTGGGCAAAAAGTCAAGGACAAGTCGAAGACGAAGCCGTACCAATGAGCGCGACGCTAACGCAAGAGCGAACCTACTGGATTGCGAAAGTCCTGCGTCAAATCGGAAAGATTGAACCGGGCATGCGAAGGAAGGAACTTGGCGGTATACTCACGACCGAAGGCGGCATATCAAACCGCTTCCAGCGGACCTATGCGTACGTCGATTGTCCATACATCAAAGTAACGATCAGATTCAAGGCAGCGAGTAACGCGACCAACGCGCCGCAAGAGGACCCCGACGATACCATCGAGTCTGTATCGCAGCCATTTCTTGGGTGGAGCACGATGGATTGAGTCTTGTGTCAATTCACGAAAACAAGCCATTACACTCATTGGCCCAGCCAGCCCGGCAACGCTCGCTTTCCGTCCAGAACGAAACCGTCCGTCCAATGATCGCAGTCAAGAGAATACGGACACACTTCGAAACCCTGAGGAAACTCTGCAAATCCGGGCTTGTCTTTCATTCGCTCAGTGGCCGCCCTCGCCTCCCCGTCGGACGAATAGACGCCAATCAGGAGTTCGATGTCGTCCGCCCCTTCGGGCATCTCTTTTGCGAACCACAGCAGATGAACCACGTCACTCATATCGACTCGCCTCATCCGATTACGCCGCAAAGCGCGATGATTGACGAAATTAGGCCATTAAACGAAAAACCTGCAGGCACCCGTTAGCGCCCGAGAGTGACGGGGCGTGCGGAGGGCTCTAGGGTCTGCTGAAGTGCTTCAATTTTCCCTGGTTCATTCCGAAGCCCTGATCGATGGCGCCGAGCAGCACGTTGTCCGGATCATGTGCGTACTGCCAGAACATGATTCCGCCCAGGTGGTGGTCGCGTACGTATTTGGTTCGAGCGAGTTCTGTCTCGGCGTCGTTGTAAGTGATGAAGGTCTTCGTCTCGGCGTTGTAAAGGTAGGGTGTCTGCGAGATAGGATCCCAGTAGCGCATATAGCCTTGCGCGTTGACCAGTGGCGCAATATGAAAATACGCAAGCTCGTCCTGTGGTGCTGCCGTGGGCGGGATGGGCTGGAACAGGCCGTTGTTCGTGGATTCTACTCCCGTCCACATGCGGCCGTAGAACGGAACGCCGATGACGATCTTGTGTGCGGGTACGCCAGCCGCGAGGTTCATTTTTACGGCTTGGTCGATCGAGATAGCCTTCGGGTCGGCAGGGTTGGTGTATAGGGGCGAGTCGTGGCCGGTGTTCTTTTCGACAGCGTTATACCAGTCGTAGCACATCATGTTCACGCTATCGAGGTACTTCGACGCCTGGCCCATGTCCGTGTGTTCAAGCCAGATGGTTGTCGCGCCAGTGGCCGACGAGGTGATGAGATGGCGCCCGAGGCGTGCCCCCTCTTTGTCGAGGCGTTTGCGCAACTCTTTCAAGAGCAGCGTATAGGTCTGCTTGTCCTCCGGACGGACGATGGTAGCGGCGTGCGTGTAACCGGGATATTCCCAGTCGATGTCAATGCCGTCCACGTTGTAGCGTTCGATCACAGCGATGGTAGAGTCGACAAAGCGGCGCCTGCCTTCAGGTCTCATGGCCATGTCGGAGAAGCCTGCGGATCCCTCCCCACCGCCCCCGACCGAGATAACAACTTCGAGCTTGGGGTTTATCTTTTTAAGAGCGACAAGCGTGGCCAGATTGGCTGCGTCGTTCGCGCCTCTTGAAGCGACAACACCATCCTGAAGACTGAAGAAGGCGTAGTTTATGCGGGTCATCATCTTTGCGGCAATTTTGCTGCCGTCGAGCGGCCCTCCGCGACCCGCGAAAATATATCCGATCACCGCCTCATGCGCCTTTTTGGTTGCCGAGGCATACTGAGGGAGAAGACTGATGAGCAGGGCGGCCACTGCAGCAGGATTCTTCATACCCAGGCCATTCTAGACCCGGCTGGGTAGTCTTCTGGCTCACGACGACCTCCAGATGGCTATACTTTACGATTTATCTGTGTGTTAGCTGGCGAAAATCCCCATATCGCCCATTGAGGGTTTTAAGGGGTATGGCCTGATTACAACACTGATCACTTCCAACCCGAGTATCATCTGCCCTGGGTACCTGATCGATTCCTGTTCATCTAAGAAGCGAAGACCCGGCCGGAAACAAAATCCAAAGCAAGATCGGGAGCACCGAACGTGAAAAAACTCTTTTTGTTCCTGCTGTTGCTGGCACACGGACTCCGAGCGCAAGAGCGGCAGACAGACCCCACATGGCTGCATCGCTACGTTCCAGACCTTTCGGAGACCAAGGCGGGTCTTACCTCTCCCACTTGCCACTACCGGGCTATTTTCGGCGAGGGGGACAAAGAGAACCGATCGCTCCAAAGCGTAACTCGCTTCGGCGAAGTCTCGTTGGATCGGCATGGCAATTGCCAGACCGTACTTTACGACCGCCAGGAAGAGATCTATTTCGTCGTCGAAGGGGCGGGCATGCTGCACTACCAAGATCAGGTTCAAGCTTTGCGCAAGCATGACTTCACGTACTTCCCTCCAGGCGTGAAGCATTCGATTGCAAATCACTCGGATGAGCCGCTGCGCCTGCTGGTGATGGGGTTCAAGATCCCGTCATCGATTTCAATCGGGGCACCGATGCCACATCCGAGAGTCGCAAACCTGGAGGATGCAAGGGAGGAGACTGTTAGCGGTCACCCGAACTCAGTTCTGTACAAACTTCTGATCGGCCTGCACACCGGAAAGCGAGACTTGATCGATGAGGCGTACGTGATGGACAGCTTTTTCTGGATGGATTTTGCGCCCGGAGGCACAAACTGGCCTCACCACCACCAGGCCGCGGAAGAAATCTACCTAGTAATGGATGGCCAGGGCGAAATTGTGGCCGGCGGTGGGACGGACGGCGTCGAAGGCCGCTATGCCGCCAAGGCCGGGGACGCCTACTACTTTCGTCCCAACTGCACGGTGGGCTTTTACAACCAAAACAAACCGAGCGCCAAGGCCTACATTTTGGCCGTTCGATCGCGCATTCCCCTGCATGAGGATGAAGAGTAGGTATTTAATCTCGGCGGCGTAGAAATGCATGTCCCGAAATTTAGCGGTCGATCTTTTGTGAAGCGGGTGGGTGGCGAAATCTCTTCCTTTACACTCAGAACCCTCGCCAGGGGTGAAAGGGCCTGTTATCGAAAATCGCGGCGGGCGAACACCTGAGAACTCTGCGACGACTCTCGGAATGTCGCACGCGTCAACTACTTTTCCGTTCCCTCGATCAGATCCGTCAGGCCATTTACGATTGCATTTTCCGCGCAACCAGGCTTGAGCCTCGACCCAAGCACCTGAAACGTAAGCGCTCCAAAGGCGGTGTCATTGGGAATATAGCCGGAGTTTGCCATACCGTTTGCCAGTGTCACCATAACGGTTTTCGCCATCGGCGATTCGCGCTTTAATCGCTGCGCAATCGGGCTGTACAGTTCAGCATCCACTGACGTCAGGGCGATATTCCCAATCCGCAGGGCGCCCAAACGAATGTCAACGGGGTCTGCGTCCAAGTAGGTTCCGGGCATTCCTTCGCGGCCAACGTCGGTGCGTTTTCGTCCCGGACAGGACACCGTCTTCTGCTCCGCGACGATAGCCGGGCTGCCATCCAACCTCTTGATGTTGCTCATCACTCGAATTACCTCTTCGCCAAGCAAGACCCCTTCGCTATCGATCACACGTTCCAGCGCGTCACGGACTTTTAGATCAGCCGGCCCAGCTTTGACTTTTCCATCCCGGATCGGTGCTTCCACTGGCTCGCGAGTCATAACGTATCCGGTGATGGGTACGCCGCTACGCGAAGCCATGGCGTTCGTTCCGGCACGGAGATAGAGCGGGTTCTGGTCTCCGCTGGCACCTTGCACGAATACTGCGATTGCTTTGTCGTCGAAAGCCTGCTCCACATATCGAGATGTCGCGCCAGGAAAATCCGCACTCGTAATGCCAGTCAGGAAGCCTGTTGTCGGGTGCATTGCGTAGTCTATGTACACGGCGATCGGCTCGCCACTCGGCAAGACGAATTCGACGACTGCGACGGTTTTGTCGGAAGGGCCCTCGATATTCGGCGCTTGCGTCCAAAGATGGCTATCCGCATCGATGGCATCGCGATTGACGTTCAAATAGGAACGGCCCGTGCCAAATCCGACGCGCGCCGACTGCAGCTTCGCCTTGGCTTGTCTAACAGCGTCAAGGATCGAACCAACGATGGGCGGCGGGGGCGTATTGGGATCGGCGGGCGCGCGCACACCGGGAAAGCCGCCCGGTCCCCAGCCACTGTGGGTGTGGGTGGCAGACATAATGATGTTCTGCACAGGGCAGCTCAATTCTGCTGCAATCTGTTTGGAGGCAGCCTGCCAGATGGCTTCCGAAAGGCCGCCTTGGTCGGCTCCGATGAGAGCGGCCCGGGCTGAGCCGTTATCAAGCACGATTGCGCGGACATAAAGCTTTTCGTGCGCGTACTTGCCGGACGGCGGACTGGCCGAGTCGGAGGGTGGGGTTATGTCCACACGCGCAGCACCCACGCGGAGATTGCCTTGGGCGAGTGTCACTCCTTCGAAGAAAACAAAAGCCAGAAACAGGGAAAAGGAAGAAATTCGCAGCTTGCTCATGCGCTGTGCTCCTCAGCACTATACCGTGACCCGAAAAGATCGAGTCCCTTCGATGCTCTTAAGTGTGGCCAGCGGTCACTTTGCCAAAGATGCGGCAGAAGCTTCGAGCTTTTCTTGTAAGAACTGACGCAACTCTAAGTCTGGCCCTGGAGGGTGTCAACGACCGCGACAGCCGATCCCCAGAGCGTAAATCAGTGGGCTGCACGACCACCTTTTTCATGAAAGGTCACTCGCAGATCCACCCACAACGCCGTAGAAAGTTGTTCCGGTTAAGGTTCAGATATGTGCCGCGAAATTATGCCAGCCGTGCCCATACTTCTCGACCGCGATTCGCTCGATCGGCTCCACTGACCCGTCTGGAGCGATCCAATTCAGCTTGTAACCGTGGTCTTTCAGCAGACCTTCCACAATCGGTGCCGTGCGTTTGCGGAAACATTCGAAGACGATCTTGGGGTGGGAGTCCCGGAGGATGCCTTCCATTCCGCAAAGCGCCTGATCCTCGAATCCTTCCACGTCCATCTTCACCAGATCTGTCCTTCGATCGAGCGGTACCACCGTGTCCACTCTTGCGGACTGGACGATGATCTGGGTTGCGCTTGGGCGCACGGCAGAACTGCAGGTCGGGTCATCGTCGTGTACATGGAACGGGATCTCCTCGGCATTCGAGCCAGCGGCAAGGTTCCACAGAACACACTTTGATTCGAAATGATTGAGCTGGATATTCCGCTGGAGTCGCATAAATGCCTCCGGATTTGGCTCAAAAGCGATCACTTCTGAGCCACTGGCCGCTCCCAGCAGTGCGTAAAAACCGGTGTAAGCTCCGATATCTAAGATACGGCGCGCGCCCTGCATCCACTTAGAAAACAAAGTCACTTCCCCGAATTCCCACTCTTTCCAGGAACGCCAGTACAAAATTGAGCCGATAGGGTCACCGACATCGAGTGCATACTGAAACTGACTGGCTCCCACTTTCACGACAAAGTTCGTGCGTGCTTCGGCACCGCATACGAACTGGTACCTGACAGCGCCCATCTTCGTTAAGGGCCGGATGAGCGAGCGGATATACGGCAGACCCAGGTGGCGCCTGCGCAATCCTAAGCCAAGCAGAAGGCCGGTTCTCCGCTTGTCTGAGTCAGACATCAATTGACCTCGTGCATAACCAATGTCATAGACAACATGAAATCGCATCGTTGTCGCGGATAAATGTTCCAAAATGTTACAAAAAACGCTCGACAGGCATTGATGGCAGCGCGCCAGGTCGCCGCTAACCAACAAAAAGGACAAGCGCCACCCGTGAGTGCTCGGAAAGAGAACGAACGGTACAGTCCTATGAGGGTATTTAGAACATCTGGCGGAGAGGGAGGGATTCGAACCCTCGGTACAGGTGTTAGCCCGTACAACGGTTTAGCAAACCGCCGCATTCGGCCACTCTGCCACCTCTCCGGCGCTGTGCGGAGCTACAGTTTACCACGTCGGTATGAGGGCAGGTTACGCGATCACAGGCATTCACATTGTGTCTATCGTTCACCGGTTCACGCTGGTAGTTTTTGAGACTTTTGGCGCTGCGGAGTGGTTTTAGGGAGCAAGGAAATGCCTCGGAGAGCAGCGGCAGGCCGCACGCGCTTCAATCGAGGACGGCGTGATGTTGTGCTTACGGGTAACGCGATCGTTGGTGTGCCGAAGAAATCATGCCAGCGATTGACTCTCGTATACCAATTCGTTCGAGGTTGTCTTGCGCAGCCATTGCGCAAAGAAGTTCGGGCGGTAGGCGATAGAGCTTGAACAGTCGCCTCAACATGCTGCGCAGCAGACCACCTTCGGCGACCACCTCGTAGCCCACGTCTTAGTCGGTCTTGGTGCCGCCGGATCCTACTCGACGATTCCCTTCCCCTCGGTAAGCCGGATGTAGCGGTTGACCGGTAAGGTGGAGATCTTGTCGATTTGCTTGCTAGGGGCTGGCCAGTGAACCTCCAGTGCATCGATTTTCCGCCCACTCCCGATCCCCAAGACTTCGCGCGGATCGTGTGAAGACAGGTAGCTGCCGCCGCTGTTCTTGAGCCTAAAGCGCCTTTTTCCGCCCGTTGTCCAATAAATTTTGGCGCCGATGCCGTCGCGGTTGCAATGCACACCTTCCAGCTTGATCCCGAGCCAGTTGTTTTCCTTGGCTGCTCGATTGTTGAGCAGCACAGGAGCACCGCCGTTGTTGCCGACGATCACGTCCAGCGCACCGTCATTATCGTAGTCGCCAACGGCCAGGCCGCGCGCCGGGAAAAACTTCTTGAATGCGGGACCAGCCTGCTCGCTGACATTCTGTAAGCGGCGATCATCGGCCTGATGAAACAGGAGCAGCGGTTCTTTGTATTTCACCTGCATCGAATAGTCGTCGATCATGTCGTCGGGATGCCCATTGGCGAGGATGAGATCCATAGCGCCGTCGTTGTCGTAGTCGAAATATTTCAGGCCCCAGCCACTTAGTAAACGCGTCGCCTGGGCCACATCGTTTGCCTGAGCCACATCGCGGAACGTTTCATCTTTGTTGTTTTGGTATACCGAAAACATTTCGTGATCGACGTTTGCGACGAACAGATCCTGCCATCCGTCGGCATCGAAATCGGCGGCATCCACGCCCATGCCAGAGCGCGCTTGTCCGCTCTCGCTGAAGCCGACTCCTGCCTGAAGGCCAACCTCCTCCCACTTCCAACGGCCGTTTGTGCCCGGACCACGATTAAGGAACAGGAAGTTCTGAACGGTATCGTTCGCCACAAACAGGTCCATCCGTCCGTCGCCATTGACATCAGTTGCTACCACGCCGAGGCCTTTGCCAAGCGCTTTGGCGATATCAGTGCCCTTGCTCACCTCCGTAAACGTGCCATCGCCGTTGTTGTGATAAAGGAAGCTGGCGGTGGGGCGGAAGACGCGGGGAATACAGTAGTACTTCTTGCCAATCTTGTTGTCGCCACATTCGAACTTGTGCTCACCGGAATAGTCGACAAAGCTGCACACGAACAGATCGAGCCTGCCGTCGTTGTCGTAGTCCAACCAGACCGCGCTTGTCGTCCAGCCGGGAGTTGAAACGCCGGCTTTGTCCGTGACGTCGGCGAAAGTTCCGTCGTGATTGTTCCTGTACAAGGTGCACTTGCCGTAGGCAGTCACGAAGATGTCCGGCCAGCCATCGTTGTCGTAATCGCCGACCGCGACGCCCATGCCAAACGATGTCCCGCTCAGCCCTGCCTTTTCGGTCACGTCCGTGAAAGTGCCGTTCCGGTTGTTTTTATAGAGGGCGTTGCGCACCGGCTTGGCCGGCTTCCAGAAGTCGCTGGGACCGCTGTTCACCAGAAAAATATCCATCCATCCGTCATTGTCAAAATCCAGGAAGGCACAACCCGGACCCAGCGTCTCAGGGAGATAGTGATTCGCAGACTTGGCATTGTCGTGCACCCACTCGATACCGCTCGCCGATGCTGGAATCTCCGCGAACAGAGGTTCGGACGCTGGGGCGCCTTGCCTGCCATAAAGACGAGCCGCGCTGAACGCGCTCGCCAGCCATAGCCATTCTCTTCTTGAAATCTTCATAGGGGAAACGTTTGGGAGGACGCGCCTGCGATCATTGCGCCTTCACCCCGGGTTGCTTCGCCTGCGCCTCAGCCGTTAGCTTCTCAACGATACCTTTCTCGCGATTGCCTTCCGCGGGCCGCTTCAGGCGGAAATACGCGATCGACAGAGACACATGAGCCTCCGTGAAGCCTGGGGATTCCTTAACGATCGATTCCAACTCCCGTCGAGCCTGCTCTGCGTTTCCTTCCGAAAGGTTGATGGCCGCCAGTTGATAGCGCACTGCTAAGTCGCCCGGACGCGTCTCCAGCGCGCGCTCAAGATAGGGCTTCGCCTCGTCATATTTCTGCTCTTGTCGGAGCATTGCGCCCAACTGAAGATTCGATATGAAATTGTAGGGATCGATTGCCAACTCCGCCTGAAACTCCTTCCGGGCTTCGTCTGGCCCGGCGGTAACCTGCAAGGCTTGTCCGTAAAGAACGTGCACGCCCGGAAGCTTCGCATCCAGCGCCACTGCTTTTGCCAGTTCGTCACGGGCGGCGGTGAAATCTGCGGCTTCTATTTTCGCCGCACCGAGCATCAGGTGCGCTTCTGCAGAGTCGCCATTCCGCAAGATGCGATCGACCAGTACCTGTCCTTGTTCAACTTGGTGGTCGCGAATCAAGGCCGTTCCTAGCAGATACACGATTCCCATCTCATCGGGATGCTTCTTGTATTCCGGTTCGAGGAGGCCAATCACGTCCTTGTTCTGGCCTAAGCGCAAGTAACAGTCGCCGAGCAGCAGGCTCGCCTGGACATTTCCCGGCTCCTCTTTGTGGACGCGGACCAATTGATCAACCGCGTCCGTGATTCGTCCGGTCTTGTAATAGGCGAGCGCAAGGTTCAGGCGGAGGCCAGGTGCGGAGGGAGCTTGCTTGAGTGCAATGTTGTACTCGGTGATCGCTTCCGCAAATTGTCCGAGTCCGGCGAGCGCAGCGCCCAGGTTCGATCGAATCGCCACCGCATCCGGCTGGACCTTCAAGAGCTGCCGGTACTCCTGCACCGCGCCGTCGAGGTCACCCGCCTTCTGCTTCGCCATTGCGTCGTTGAACAGTTGCTGAGGAGTCTGCGCAACCGCGGCGGAAATGAATCCGCAGAAAAAGAGGAAGATCAGAGGAAAAATGACTCTCCGCATACCGACTATTTGTCCCCACGCGGCAGGCGCGATTCCTTCACAGGGCTGGCCGCCTTGCGCAGCGCAGCTTCGAGTTCGGCGGGATGGAAGTCCTGCTCACTGAGTCCGGTGCTGAACAGGATCTTGCCACGCTTGTCGACGACATAGGCCTTGCTGGGCCACGCGGCGTATGCCTTCTCCGCTGATCCCTCCATGCTATCAAGAAGGGTAGGAAACTCGATATGCAATTTGCGTACGCACATGGTGGCATGATCCTGGCGTTCGCCCATGTTCGCGGCCGGCTCAAGCACGATGCCTTCGCGCTGATTGCGGGTGCTGGCCCAATCGTTCGTAGAATGCGCCTCGCGAATGTAGATCAGATAAAAGGGGATCTGGCTCTTGTATTCTGGATAAAGCTTGTTCAGTGTGTCGGCCGCGCTTCGGAAATTCGGACATGTGTAACTGCCGAATACCAGCAGAACCGGGCCGTCCTTGCGGAGTTCTGGCAAGCTGACGCGCTCGTCAGTTCCCATCCTGGTGGCGTGGAAATTCGGCGCGGCTTGGCCTCCGCCCGGTCCATTCCCAGCGAGTGCCGAATTCGGACTCAGCTCCGCAACCAGCTTCTTCTCGCGGGCCGCTTCCGCTGTCAGGTGGAGCTTCGCGTCAACTTCTGCCAATCGCTGATGAACAGCTGCGGACTTGGGCCACTTCTTTTCCAAGACCTCCAGTTTCGATCGTGCTTCGCTCAGTTTGCCGGTACCTTCGCTGACCGTGGCCAGTTCTATTGCCGCTGGTAGCGAATCCGGGCGGACGAGCAGAGCCTGCCGCAGCAGAGGCTCGGCATCCTTCCATTGCGAACGCGCCGTCAGGATCTGCGCGAGGTAGAGGTTGGCCTCGAATTGGTTTGGATCAGTGGCCAGTTCCTTGCGAAAAGCCTCAGCCGCCGCATCCGGATCGCCCGTATTGAGGAGCGCCTGTCCATAAAGAGACTGCAGGCCGGGAAGGCTCGGATTCAGTTCAATCGCTCCAGCCAGTTGCTTGACCGCGGCCGGAAAGTCTTTGGCGGCGAACATCTGGTTGCCAAGCAAAAACCGCGCTTCGGCGGAGTCTCCTTTGCTCAGGATGCGGTCAACGAGTTTCTGCCCTTCCGCGATTTGTCCTTCGTTGAGGAGCGCCGTTCCCAGGAGGTAGGCAATCGCGAGCTCATCAGTGTGCTCCGCCTCGACCGGGGTCAGCAGTTTGATCACCTCCCGGTTTTCACCCATCCGCAGTTGGCAATCGGCCAGCAGGAGAACCGTCTGCAGATTGTCAGGCGAGATCGCGTGGCTTTTGGCGAATTCAGTTGCGGCCTCCGCGATACGTCCTGACTTGTAGTAAGCCAAGCCCAGGTTGCGCACAATGTCGCCGTTTTGCGGATCGAGAACGACGGCCTTCTTGTATTCCGCGATGGCCTCATCAAAACGGCCCAGATGCGCCAGCAGCACCCCTAGATTCGCTTGCACGGCCGCTTCCTTGGGCCTAGCGGCCAGGAACTGTCGATAACCGGGCACGGCTCCTTCCAGGTCTCCAGCTTTTTGCATCTCCATGGCATGGCGCAGCGTGTCCTCGGGCGAGGCGTTCTGGGAGAAGGTGGGATTGGGGGAAAGCACTCCGGTCAAGAGTCCGACGGCGAGGGCTGCGGCAATACGGAGGGTTCGAAACATGGCTTGAGACTTGGATTCCGGACAAAGAAAATGGGATGACCGGAGCCATCCCATTTTAGCGTTGAAACGTTTCTTCTTCGACTAGAAGGTGAACTTCACGGCAAATTCGACCGCGCGGCTACCTTGCTTGACGGTGGTCTTTCCGAAGTTCGCGTTCGTCTGTGTGAACTGCTGTGTAGTTGGATCCTGCGAGAACTTAAGAGTCAGATTGCCGGCATCCGGGAACGACCACAGCGCATGGTTGAGGAAGTTGTAGGCCTGAACCCGGAACTGCAGCGCCTTCGACTCCGTAATTTTGAAGTTCTTGAAGATCCCGAGATCGGAGTTGAAGTAAGCAGGGCCGTAGTTTACAGGGAGAAGAGTTGGCCCGTTCAACCCAACGGTAGTCGGCGCGGCAAAACAGTTTGGGTTAACGAACTGATGCGAGGTCACACCGGATTTCGGGTCGCATGTCACGAAGGGGTTTAGCTGTACGGCATTGGTCCCGAGTATCGATTGATTGTTTATCGCAACGCCAAATTGTTTGGGATCACCCGGAATGCCATTAGCGGAACCCGGAATAATGGCACTACCCTTTTGAAGAGTTTCGCACGAATTCGGGTCGCCCGGATCTACACCGGCCGGATTCGTGCAGGAAATTTGCATGTTGAAGTTGGTGCTGGAATTGTAGCCGCCCGCGAAGGTGAGGTTCGCTCCGCTCTGCAGTTGCGTGACGCCGGAGATTTGCCAGCCTGCAGTGACACCGCCAAGGAAGCCATGCGCGTGCAACGGGTTCCCAATGTCGATCGAATAAACGACGTTGAACAGGTGCCGGCGGTCTGTCGGCTGGATACCGTAATTGCTGCGGAGATTAAACGGGTTAATGGCGATGGAACCGTTATTTTGAGTGTTGGCGTTTGAGAGAATGATTCCCAAAGCCTTCTGAAGGGTGTAATTGGCTTGAATGGTGTAGCGCCCCTCGCGGCGTCCCCAGGTCAATTGCATGGCATTGTAATTGGCGTACGCGTTGTTCGTGGCTTGGTTCACGTCGCCGTAGCCGTTCCCGGTGACTGGATCGTTCAAAGGACGGTAGAACTTCGGGTCTGCGTTCGCTGGATTGGCTGCAGTCAACATGGCTCCTACTGGCACCAGATTGAGATTGCTGCCAGCCCCACCGCTGTTCGCAAGATCCCTGCTGCGATTTCCTACGTATGCAACCTCCACGAAGCTCTTCCACGGAGCCTTTTGAGAGATCGTGAAGCTCCAGCTGTCGGTGTACGGTTGCTTGTCATCCTTGGAATCGACCGCTGCCGGTGAAGCCGGCGTCGCCGCAACGTCGAGGCAGGATAGGTATGAGGCGAAAAGCCTGTCCGCTACCGTGTGATTATTCACCGGGCAACCAGCGCCTCCAACCCAAGTTGTCGACCCGATATTCGCTGTCGCGACACCTGCTGAAGCGTCCAAACCGCTCGTGAATTGGCCGGAGTGGAAGTAGAACCGTCCCCACCCGCCACGCAACACAGTGTTACCTGTTCCGAAGAGATCATAAGACGCGCCCAAACGAGGTTGATAGAACAACGCTCGGGTTGGGAATCCGCCAACTGGGACTGCCTTGTCCTTGACGTGCGCCACGAACCCACAGAATCCATCATCAGCGTTCGCGCAATCTGGAGAGTACAGAGCTGGATTAAAGATCGAATAGCCGAAGCCTTCGCGGTCAATCCAGGGCGAGAGGTGGCTTGCCCGCAACCCGAACTCCACTGTGAGCCGTTTCGTGGCTTTCCACGAATCTTGTACGAAGAACTCGTACTGGTTATAGGAGATGTTGTTGATGCGGTTGAAATTGGTTTCGCCATACCCGTTGGTGATGTTGCCGGTCAGCATGTCAGCATATTCATTTCCATAGCTGAACCGCTCGTTGCCGGGTGTATGGAATTGCAGGAACCCGTTGGTATTGTTGTTTGCGGGTTGGGCGTTGCGAATCCACTCCCAGAAGAAACCGCCTTTCAGTGTGTGACTCTTCACAACCTTGGTGAGGATGTTGCTGATGTTCGGCATGTACTTATTGGCGTAGAGACCCTGTCCCGCACCTCCCGCCTCAAATCCACCGGGATTGAACATCAGCGCCGCCTCACTGGGTCCAAAGGCACCGAATGACGGAATTTGAGAAATTGGCTTCTTGCCCGTGAGGCTCAGGCCAGCATAGCCGTAACCCACAGCCGCGCGATCAACCTTCTTCGGATCCGAGAACACGTTCGGAAAGCCAATGAACGAATACGAAACGATGGTTTCATTGGTCATCGTAGGACTAAAAACGTGAGTAACTGTACCGGTCCATGAGTTTGACTTGTTCTTCCCGAGAATGGGCGTTGGATAGGGAACCTGGTCGCCGTTGCGCCACCACAGGCCCACAGGAAACTGCTGGACTTCACGCTGGTAGTTGTAACGAATGAATACTTTCGTATTGTCGCTGACGTTCCAGTCTCCCCGGGCCACCCACTGCCGGTTGTTTTGACTGAAGATTTGAGATTGAACGTAGTTGTATCCACCCGTTGCGTTCGAATCGGCGTTGGGACGGGGAAGCAATTTCATCAAGGCTTGCATGTTCGGGTCAATGCAACCAGTCTGCCCCGGAGATGTGCAGGCTGGGATCTGAGACCCAGCAAAAACGGTTGGATCCACTTGTCCGGGGGCATTACCGGAGGCAGTCTTGGTCCCCAGTTTCGCCAGCTCAGTCGGGGAGAAGTCGCCATTGATCATCCCGTCGGTGGGCACCGTTGCCCGGAGCAACCCAGTATCCAGCGTCTGCCTGAAGTATTCGAAACCGGTAAAGAAGAAGAGTTTGTCACGGTTCTTATTGAAGTTCGTTCCGGGAATGATCACCGGACCGCCGATCGAACCACCTGGATAGTAGAAAGAGTTGCCAGGCTGCTTGACCCCGCTGAAATTGTTCAACCAATCGTTCGCGTTCAGAGCGTGATTCCTTGCGGAGAAGAAAGCATTTCCGTGAAAGCTCTGGCCGCCGGCTTTCGTCACTGAAGTGATGAGGATGGGCCCCTTCTGGTTTTCTGCACTGAAGTTCGAAGTGAGAACTTTGAATTCCTGCAAGAAGTCGGAATTGGGATTGACTGGAGTGTCGCAGTTACATCCCGGATCAGAAACGTGCGCGCCGTCCGCCGTGATGTCAAGCGTGTTCGTCGGCAGCCCGTTGTAGGAGAAGTTGTTGTTCAGCGGACTTTGACTATCACCGCCGTCGCCGTTCGCGTTGATACCGATGACTGTGCCTCGGTAGCTGGATTTATTTTGCGTCCCGTTATTGATGCCAAACCCCGGCACAATCTTGATGTACTCGGCCGCATTGCTGCTGACCTGTGTGAAGTTCTGCAATTCTTTCGTTGTCAGCGCGAAAGATTTTTCACCGGAGTCGACGGTGGCAACCGCAAAATCAGAGGTCGCATTGACCTCCACCGTCTGCGTTTGACTGCCAACGGTCATCGTCACGTTGTTGTTGCGGCGTTCGCCGCCGCCAAGGCGGATGTCACTCGCCTTGTAAGTCTGAAAGCCCTGAGATTCCACCGTGAGGGAGTACGATCCCCACCGGCATCGACGCGAAGGTGAAGTAGCCCTCGCTGTTGGTCACGGTGTCGCGCGCGGAGCCGGAGAGAGCATCTGTCAACGTCACCTTCGCGCCATTAATGACCGATCCTGACGGGTCTGAGACCACGCCTGTCAAAGTCGCAAAAATTCCTTGCCCCCAAGCATTCGCGCCCAGCAGCGCGAGTAGACACACCACCACCGCAAACTTCACTGTGTGTGACATGGAGAAATGCTCCCTTCGGATCGCCATCAATTCAATTCGGTGAATGCCCCAACGGTGAGACCCTGCGGCTGCACGCTGTACTGTCTCCCACAAGACAGTCTTTCCAGATTCGAGCGGTAATACTTTTGTACTAGCGTGAACCGTCGCGATTAAGCCTCAACTAGACGTGCGTTGTCAAGGAGAAAAATCGTTATTCTGCTGAGCAGTGCGGGTTTTGCAACCCTTCCGGGTCGAATATGGGGATTGGTAGAATCTCAAACGTTAACAGACGAATATCCCCTGCCGTCCGGTCGTCATTTTTTCCTAAACCCCGCTCCGATGATGAGTTAGGCGATATCGCGCGCCGCCCCGGAGACAAATAGTGCTTAATTTTTCAACAGGCGTGAATTTACATCTAGGCCGAAACGACCCAGGCTAGCCGTTCTCCAGGCTTTTCAAGGTCGGGCAAAGCTCGTTCGTGGCGAACTAACTCCAAAGGCGATCCCACGAGCGCTCCTGATCCCATTCCGGCGTGGGATCAAAGTAGCCGGTCTTTGGCGCCAGGTGCTGGCGCACCACGTCTTCATTGAGTGTTACGCCCAGACCGGGTCGGTCCGGCACATCGATAAAACCGTGGTCCACGATGGGCGCCTTCACCCCCTCTTGCACAAGGGAAGACCACCAGGGCACATCGAGAGAATGATTTTCCAGGGCCAGGAAGTTTAAGGTGGCAGCCGCACAGTGAACGTTGGCCATACAGCTCACGGGCGTTCCTGCAAAGTGCAAAGCCATCCCCACGCCGTGCTCCTCCGCCATATCCCCAATCTTGTGCGTTTCCAGAATCCCTCCAGACGTTGCCAGATCGGGCTGAATCTTGCCCACTGCCTGCGCTTTACACAGCACCTCGAACGGCTCTTTCAGGTAGATATCTTCCCCGGTGAGAATCGGGAGGGGGCTTTCATCCGAGATTCGTTTCAACAGATCGGTGTAAGTCCACGGAACGACGTCTTCCAGCCACGCCAGGTTGTATTTCTCGTATGCCTTGCTGAGCCGGATAATGGAATTCACGCCCAGATGTCCGAGGTGGTCCATGGAAAGCGGGATCTCCATTCCCACCGCCTCGCGTATGGCGGCAGGGTATTGCTCGAGCATGGCGATGCCCTTGTCCGTGACTTCCATTCCCACGAAGGGATGGGGTAGTTGGTTTTGTTCCCAGTCAGTGAGTCCGGAGGGCCCGCTGACGGTGCCGGGAGTATCCGCGACCATCTCGATTCCCAGATCCATCTTGAGCCAGGTGATCCCCATTGACTCTTTCCGCTCCTTCATCCGTTGGGCATAGATTTTGGGATCCTTCGATTCGGTGGTATCCGCGTACAGTCGGATCTTGTCGCGAAACTTGCCGCCCCCCAGCATCGCGTAAACCGGGGCATTGTAGACCTTGCCCATAATGTCCCACAGCGCCATTTCGATCGCGCACACTCCCCCTCCCTGGCGTGCGTGTCCGCCGAATTGTTTGATCTTGCGGAAGATTTTGTCGATTTGCAGAGGGTTCTCGCCCACGATCCGGGTCTTGAGGAAGAGTGCGTAGGTGGCGCTCGCTCCGTCACGCACTTCCCCGAGCCCGTACACGCCCTGGTTCGTGTCGAGGCGAATGATCGGGCAGGGACTTGGCCCAGGCTTCACGATCGTTGCCACGCGCATATCGGTGATCTTCAACGTGGAAGGGCTGGAATTCGTATTGACGCCTTTGGGGTAAGCCTCCATGGATTCAGGAATCATCAACGTGCTTCCAAGAACCATGGCGGAGGTTTTCAAAATCTCGCGTCGGCCGAAGAGTTTTTTGGTTGCATCCATAAAGGCTCAGTCCTCCCAATCGGCAGCAGCATGCTCGCAAAATGCTCGCAGAATGTACGCTTGTAACACCAAGACTCAAGTTTGACAAATGTTTGACGATTTGAGAGCTTCAGGGACATCCTTGCCCAGCATTCTCCAATTCATGCCACATGCGTTGTTTAGCCACTTACTCCTTCCTGATTGGAGGCCACAAGATGATCCGAATGGCAATCAGTCGCGGCCACGCCACTGTTATTGTTGCGCTCGCGTTCGTTGTTGGTCTGGTGCTGCCATCACCGATGCAAGCCCAACTACTGTCCTTTCCCAAGCAGGATCTGGTCGACTATACCGCGCAGAATCCCTTCGATCGGCTGGCGGACGGCCGTCCGAAAGTGCCCGACGACCTGATCGAAAGGGCCCGAGAATTATCCTCGGAAGAGGTGTGGTCGGTTCTTGAGGAGAAAGGATTTCGCAATCAATACGCCGACGGATTTCACGTGCTGCACCCCGGCAAGACCATGGTGGGCCGCGCGTTCACGGTGCAGTTCATGCCGTTGCGCTCTGACGTTGAAGACGTCGCCAAAGCAAAGGCCAAAGACCGGGGCATGCCGCAATTGACAAATCAGACTGCGATCGACATGCTGCAACCCGGCGACGTTCTGGTCGTTGACTTGTTCGGCAAGAAGGTGAACGGAACCATTGTCGGTGACAACCTTTTTTATTACACGATGAAGGCAACACACAAGGGAGGCCTGGTGGTCGACGGCAGCATTCGCGACCTCGACGGCATTTCGGAAATCGACATGCCCGCCTACTTCCGTGATGTTGACCCGACTCCGATCGGAAACGTCATGCTCACCGGCATTAACGTTCCCGTACGCATCGGCGGAGTCACCGTGATGCCGGGAGATCTGGTAGTAGGCGACCGGGAGGGCGTCTACTTCGTTCCGCCGCACCTGGTAAAAGAAGTTCTCGATCATGCCGACGAAACCCACATTCACGACGAATGGACAAAGAAAAAATTCGACGAGGGAAAATACAAGTCAAGCGAGATTTACGGATCCCCTAAGGATCCGAAACTCCAGCAAGAGTACAAGGACTATTTGAAGAAACGGCTGGACGAGATTCACCAGCAGCGCAGCTCGAAATAGCGGAGGTCCATCATGTCGAAGGGAAACGAAATCACGCGGCGTGGATTCATGACGCGCGTCGGCCAGGGTCTGGTTGCAGCGAATGTATCGGAAATGCTGCTGAAGAATGCCTCCGCGTCACAACTGGTCGTCCCAGATCCTCCTGGCAAGAAACTGGGATGGGCCATCGTCGGCCTGGGAAGTCTTTCGATAAACCAGATTCTGCCCGCGTTTGCCCAGTGTGAGAAATCGAAGGTTGTCGCCCTCGTCAGCGGCCATCCCGATAAGGCCACTAAGCTCGCGCAGCGCTATGGCGTCAACCCGAAAAGCATTTACAACTACCGGAATTACGATTCGATCAAAGACAACCCCGAAGTCGACGTCATTTATATCGTCTTACCGAACGGCATGCATTGCGAGTACACGGTGCGCGGCCTGCAAGCGGGGAAACACGTTCTGAGCGAAAAGCCCATGGCCAACACTCCGGCCGAGTGTCAGCAAATGATCGACGCAGGCCGCAAGGCGAACCGAAAGCTGATGGTCGCGTATCGCTGCCGCTACGAACCGTACAACCAGGAAGCAATTCGCGTGGCGCGCTCCAACGAACTGGGCAAGACCAAGGTGATTCTCGCCGACGCGGGCTTTAACATGAGCGATCCCAACCAGTGGAGGCTGAAGAAAGACCTGGCAGGGGGAGGATCGCTGATGGATATCGGCATCTACGCTCTCCAAGCCGCGCGCTATCTCTCCGGCGAAGAGCCCACACAGGTAAATGCAATGATGTACAGCACACCCGGCGATCCGCGTTTCAAGGAAGTAGAAGAGGCGATTAACTTTCAACTGCGCTTCCCCAGCGGAATCCTCGCCCAGTGCACGTCAAGTTACGGATACGCATGGCAGTCGCACTATCGAGTGGTCAAATCAGAAGGCTGGCTTGAGATGGATCCGGCAACTGCCTACAGCGGTTTGCGAATGCGCGTGCACCACGGAAACACGACCGAAGAAAAAGATCTCCCCGTGGTCGATCACTTTGCGGCAGAAATGGAGCACATGTCCAGTTGCGTGATGGACAACAAGGAACCGCTCACGCCCGGCGAAGAGGGTCTGCGGGACCTGACGATCATGAAAGCGATCTACCAGGCGGCAAGCACGGGCACAACGGTGAAGCTCTGAATTGGGGCTTCCCAGATCAACGTTCGCGATAAGCCGTGTCTCACGGCTTGACCGTGATCTCTTTTCCCGAATACCGCACGACTTTGTCGGGTTCGTCGGTTGCGTCCACGCCAACCCCGTGGTTCTCGCGGACAAACACGAGGCGAAAACTTCGATCCTCGAGCATTCCCGGAAACTGGCCTTTACGCTCGCCAATCGTCAAGGTCTGCGCGGCCTCGTTCCAATGAAATGGGATCGTCGCGTAGGCTCCCTTTTCATAGTTGTAGTTGTCGTTTTCGTCTTCATAGAGCATGAAATCGCCGTCCGCGCCTCGATAAATGCGCACTTCAATTGGATCTGGAGTTTTTTGGGTGCTCCACTCTTCCTCGGGTCCCATCGGAAGGATCGATCCCGCTCGAATGAATAGAGGAATACGGTCCAATGGCGCCGGTGCATCGACGCTACGCGCTCCCTCGGTGGCAGTGCCCATCCAGAAATCGAACCACTTGGCCTGCGGAAGATAAAGCCGCCGAGATTGGGTCGCGGGATCGGTTACGGGGTTTACCAGGATGGCAGGCCCGAACATGAACTGATCGCCAATGTTCGCTGCTCGCACATCGGTGCGAAAATCCATAACCAGCGCCCGCATGGGTGTGTAGCCCTCGCTGCTGGTCTTCCACGCGAGAGAATAAATGTAGGGCAGCAGGCGATAGCGCAGCCGATCAAAGGTAACCAGAATCTTTTGAGCATCCGGACCATAGGACCAGAGTTCGTTCTGATCGGTGCTGCGCGTCCCGTGAACTCGGAGGATTGGATTGAAGGTACCGAACTGAAACCAACGAATAAACAGTTCGCGATAGGCTGGATCGTCTGGGTTGCCGGAGACGAATCCCCCGATGTCCGTTGTCCAGTACGGCAAGCCTGAGAGCGAGTAGTTGAGCCCGGCTGGAATCTGCTTTTTCAGGAATACCCAGTCGGAGTTCACGTCGCCCGACCACACCGCCGCCGCATTTCGTTGCGCGCCAGCAAATGCCGAGCGACTGAGAATGAAAACGCGCTTGTCGTGGCTGGCTTCTCGTTGACCCTGGTACACGGCTGTAGTGGTCATGAGCGGAAACATGGTTGCGAACCTGGCGCCATTGCCAAGCGCTGTTTTGTTGCTCGCGAGAATCGTGCTCTCTTGTCCTTCAGTTTCCGGTTCCGTTGTGTCAAGCCACCAGGCATCAACTCCGATCTTGAAGAGAGCCTTGTCCATCAGGTTCCAGTAATACTTTCGCGCTGCCGGATTAAACGCGTCGTAAAGCGCCTGGCCCGCCGGATGGAAACCGCCCACCTTCGTTTTCGCAATGAAGTATCCCTGCTTCTCCATGTCGTCGTAGGTTTTGGTGCCGGGACGAAAATAGGGCCAGAATGAAATCATCAAGTGGAAGTTGTTCGCGTGCAGGTCATCCACCATGCCCTTGGGGTCGGGATAGCGCTCTTTGTCAAAAATGGGTTCTCCCATCGTGTACCACCAGAACCAGTCCTGCACGATGTTGTCGACAGGGATATGTAGATCGCGATATTTGTGGGCTACCGCAAGTAACTCATCCTGGCTTTTGTAACGGTTCTTGCATTGCCAGAACCCATAGGCCCACTTGCCGAAGAGAGGAGGAGCACCGGTGAGTTGCCGGTACCCGCCAACCAGCTGGTCGAACTCTGGTCCATAAATGAAGTAGTAGTCGATGACGTCCGCAACTTCAGAACTGACGTACAGCGCGCTCAGGAATCGATTGTTGAAGCGGCTGCGAGAGGTATTGTTCCAGAAGATGCCATACCCGTTGCTCGACAATAAAAAAGGGATGCCGATGTTTGTATTGTCCTGGGAGATGTCGACTGCCTCGCCCCTGTAGTTCCACACCCCGCCCTGGTGCTGGCCGAGACCGTAGAACGCCTCGTATGATCCCCAGAGATTGGAGAACATTTCTGCATGGTGAGTGTGTTCTCCGTTCACGATGACCGGCGCGAGGCTACGGCCATAATCCTCGAAGAGCTTTTTTCCCTGGGCGTCGTTGAAACGAATGTTCCCGTCTTTACGGGTAACTGTCACTTGCACGCGGTTGGTGGAAACCACAACTGACTCTTCCCCGGATTGCATGGACCACTGGGTGGCGGGCCAGTTCTTCTTGATTACTACATAGTCTGGCGCGTCCGGAAACGACTGGCTGGCTGTGTACAGAACCCGGATGATCGAATCCGAACAGACCTGCAACTTCATCACTCCCGACTTAACTACAAAGCGGACCCCGTCGGGCTCACGTTGCACATTGGTGACCGGGTCGAGATCTTTCCATTGGGCCGCGGCAGGAACGGAACCAACGAGAAGGCAACCGACCGTCAAACGCGCAATCAGAGAAAATCCAGACATCCTGGGGCACGAGACGAGCGCGAGCAGATATGTCAACACGGCGGCATGTTAGCGTGGACCGAAACGCAATGCAATGTGAACGATTCTCGCAGCCGCCTTTTCGACGATGAGTCTGCGACATGTGCGCCACTCGCCATGGTGCCGACACAGACCACGAGCAAGCGCCCGGTGTTGGGGGGGAGACCCGCGCGCATTCCGCAGTTCTGCCCATGCTTTTCGGGCTTTTTTAAACGGGCGATCTATTTGGTGGTTGGCAAAATCGGGAGCAATATCTTCGAAGGATGAGAAGCGTCGTGAAACACACGGATCTTGGCCTTTTTCATCTCCCTGCTGTTCACTTCCGATTCCCCGCTCTGGAGGTTGCGTGAAAAGTTCGGCGCAAAGGTTGCCGAAATCTGCAGGCGGATCCGATGTCCCTGCAGAAACACGTTGCTGGTGATCAGTCTTTCTAACTTCAGTTCATAAAGTTTTCCGGGCGATAACAACTCCCGGCCGCGGCTCAAGTTGCGATAGCTCACGCGCTGCACATCGAGCCCCGGACTCATCAGGTTCATGGCCGCTCCATTCGGTGCGACATCCAGCAACCGCACCCACAGATCGAAGTCGCGGCAATCGCAGGACACCCACATGCGCACGCGGATCGGACCAGTCACCTCGGTGTCTTGCTGCAGCGCCGCGGAATCAAAGGTCAGGACATCGGGTCGTTCCGAGAGCTTTGCATAATCGTGGGCTCCGGAGGAATCGTACGGGTTGCTCACGGGATCGCCAGGATCGGATACGAATTGACTGAAGCTTTCTTTGCCTTCGGGCGGCGTGGCTTGGAGTTGCCCCGAGCGTGCACCGCCAGCTGGCGAGGCTAAAAACATGGGTGTCTCCGTGGCCGCGGGCGGCCACTGATCCGATTCCCGCCATTGATTGCGTCCCATCACAAAGTAACGCACCCGCTTTTCGCGATCCACGCCGTTTTCTGCGCCTTTCAAGTAATGATCCATCCACCGTAGAACGACCTCGTCGTAATCGATTGCCGCGGTTGGGCCGAAGTCACGGTCTCCGGACCGGGTTTTCTCGGTGTTGTCCACGCCATGAACCCAGGGCCCAAGCAGAAGGTGAGTACGGGCGTCCTTCTCTCGCGCACGTGCCTTCACTAGACCTGCATAGTTTGTAGTTGCGCCCTCCGGTCCATAGTTGTCGTCGTACCACGCGGAAAGGTTCAGGACTGCGGCGTTGGTGCGAGAATACTTGTCTCGCAGTTCGCTCCAGTTCCACCACGCATCGTCGGGCGGATGTCGCAGCCAGTCAAAGTAGTAGGGCGCGACCTGCTGCAGAGGCTTGACTGCAACCAGGGGAAGAGTATTCATCATCGTGGCCCCTTCCAGGTCCCAGGCAGCAAGAGCCTCTTTGTAACTGCGCGGGCCCGGCAGGTTTTGCTTCGCTCGCGTATCCCAGGCTATGTTGTCCCAGATCCATTCGATCCAGGACATGTCCCACGTTCCCCCCGCGTAGAAAAAGTTTTGCGGGGTGGAGAAGGTCATCGCCGGGACCATTGCCTTCAGATGCGGAGGACTCTGCACCGCAGCGAGCCATTGCACTGCACCAGGATAGGAAAGACCGAAGGTGCCTACCGCGCCATTGGACCAGCTCTGGCTGGCAGACCATTCGATGGTGTCGAAGCCATCTCGTCCCTCGTTTTCGTAGGGGCGGAACTCTCCCTCCGAATGGAAACGGCCGCGAACATCCTGAATTACGACCGCATAGCCCCGTTCTACGGCATGCTTGAAAGTTGTGTATTCCTCCTGAGCTGAGTCCTTGCCGTAGGGCGTCCGGTATACCAGCACGGGAAATTTGGCGCCTTCTGCCGGGCGCAGCACATCCGCGCGCAGAACTACGCCATCACGCATCGGTACGGGCACGTTCCGGTCCTGAATAAACTGGACTCCACTTTGCCCGGGGATCTGACCGAGCATGACTACGGAATTTGCGAGAACGAGAACTGAGATCCAGAGTTTCATGACATGCAGCCCCGTTATCGGGCCGCCTAATTCGCGGCACATGCCGAGCAGGTCAAGCTCCCCGATTGCATGACCTCGAAGGGTTGAAAAAACTTTCCGGTTGAACCACTCTTCAACGAGACTCCCTGCGAGGAGGAACATTTTCAGCACACTCGATTGGCGGAGGATTCGTTTACGAGACCCTATTCTAGGGCAGGACCGCAAACTCAGTTCACCGACCTCCAGAGGTGCAGGGCCACAGACGAGAATTTGCGGCGGTTACTTTTCTCGACCGAACTTGACAGCGTGGTTCACTCCATAACTCGCTTAGAGGCGGAGGAAACACCCACTCGGGGAACGGGTGTGCCAGACGCTACAGCGTTAAAGAATCTAGCTGGCGAGCGGTTTTCGTGGTTGTCGGGTGGTCCTGGGGGGAAGTGCGCGTTCTGTCGGTGCTCACCGTGATGGATTAAGGGAGCGGAGGTAAGCGGCCACTGCCTGCGCGTCCTGCGGGCTCATTCGGAACTGCGGCATGGGTGGACGTAACGGCTTGCCGTCGCGCCAGATTCCAGTAGTCAACAATTTCACAATCTGCTCGTCGCTGCCCGGCGGGATGCCCGCTAGCCGGGGCGCCTCGAGCGGCCAGTCCCCATTCGGGCGGGAAGGTTGTAGCCACAAAGGCGCGCCTTGGAGCGGCCGTTCGCGGTCTAGCCCGCCTTGGCTGTTTCGCGGGGTGTGACACTGTCCGCAAGCCGCGACACCCTCGACGATATACTTGCCGCGGGCCACCAGCGTTTCGTCACTACTCCCTCGGACTTTTCCGTCTCTCTGACCCCACGCATGCGTACCGGCCGAAACCAGTGACACTGCCAGCAGTCCCGCGGTCACTAGAATCCTCAAAGGTAAGCCCCGCTTTCACTGTTCCCGGCCGTTTGCACCGGACGCACAGCTCGATGTTTTAAGATTAAGAGTGACTACAGCCAGAAGAATCGGGCAGGCAAGGTAAACCAAGTTCAGAGATCCTGTACGCTTTCTTAAATGGGTCGAGTCAATTCGCGTGCATAGCGGATGAACGTCGCTTGCTGCTGAGAGGTAGATAAGACGGAGTCGCGTTTTTCTAATGTAAGAGTCGCTTGCGACGGGCTATTCTTGGAACCATCGAGAATATAAAGTCATCCCCACCGGCTCAATGTTTGTCGGCTACGATCGTCCGCTGCAGAAGCTGGGCACAAGATCACTATGAAGAAGCTTAAATTCCTGCTGTCTCTGACCACGAACGACAATGATTACCAGATCGAGCAGGCGGCCACAGCCGAGGAGGCGGCTCGTAAACTCGGGGCCGAGCTTCAGATCGTGTATGCGGACAATGACGCGATCAATCAAAGCCAGCAACTGCTCAAGGTTATTCAATCCGCGTTAGCGGGAAAGCCGGATGCGATCGCTTTTGAGCCGGCTGGATCTACCGGCCTGCCGCAAGTGGCGAAAGCAGCGGCGAGTGCCGGGATCGGCTGGGTCATCTTGAACCGGGAAGTTGACTATCTTAGCCAAGTGCGTTCGGCTCACAAAGTGCCCGTGTTCTGCATCACCTCCGATCACAAAGAAATCGGACGCGTGCAGGGCAGCCAGATAGCAGCCCTGGTGCCACGCGGCGGATCGGTCTTGTACATCCAGGGGCCTTCTGGCAGTGATGCTGCGCAGCAGCGCACGGATGGAATGCAGCAAAGGAAACCGGAGAATGTGCAGGTACGCATGGTTCGGGCGCACTGGACTGAACTTAGTGCTTACCAGGCAGTCAGCGCGTGGCTTCGCTTATCGACTTCGCGGACCCTGACCATGGACGCCATCATTGCACAAGACGATTCCATGGCAATGGGCGCGAGAAAGGCGTTCCAGGAAATCACTGATTTGGAGCAACGCGACCGCTGGCTCGCGCTGCCATTTACCGGTTGCGATGGAATGCCAAAAACCGGGCAAGCCTGGGTGCGTAGCGGAGCTCTGGCCGCGACTGTTATCGTGCCTGCCAATGCGGGACTCGCTTTAGAAATGCTCGCCAGCGCCTTACAGAATGGAATCATGCCGCCGGAGCGTACCTTCACCGATGTGCGGTCATTTCCACCGGTCGAGGATCTCGCCAGACGCGGCAAACACTCCGCGTAGAGGCCAGCGTCGCAAGCAAAACGAAATCCAGAAAGGCCACGATCGAACCCGCGGCTCTGAAGGAGACCGAGAAGAAGTAGAGAGTTGGTTGCGGGAGGTGCGCCGCCAGGCGCACCTCAACTTTCCATTCGGACTGTCTGCACGCCGTTAAAACCTTCCTCCCATTGTCATTCTGAGCGAAGCGAAGAACCTCTGTACTCGCTTGCGGCATCACGAACTCGGGGAGAGCCCCGTTCCGCACATACTTTGACCGCTTCGCTCCCATACCCAAACTTACGCTGTGCTACTTGCTTGTGCAGACCACCACCTGCTTCGGATCCCCGCTGCCAAACGCCTTCCGCTCGAAATTCCCGAACTTCTCCACCATCTCAAAGCCCTGGGAACGCACGAGCAAATTCAACTCCTGCGGGAAGAAGCTGCGCAGGTACAAGTCTTCCTCGCGCACCTCGGCCTCGTCTCCCTCGGCGCTGCGCCTCACGAGGTAGCACCGGATGCGGCTCACCTGCGATGCGTCATCGTAAGTGCCGCTGTGCTCGAACGCCATCGTGCCCCCGCCATCCGGATCCTGATACTCGCGTTCCAGCCGCCGGTCCTCGGGAGACCGGGCCAGAATCTCGATTTTCGGATTGAACACGTCGAACACAAACCGTCCCCCATCCGCCAGATGCTTGCGAACGTTCGCGAACAGCGCCGCCAGCGACGAATAGTCGTGCAGATGCTGCATCGAGTTGAATGCCATAAAGATGAGCGCAAACTTCCGTCCCAGGTCGAACGACCGGCAGTCGCCTTCGACGAACTCGATGTCCACGCCCAACGCCTTCGCCTTGGTGCGTGCATGGGCGAGCATTGAGGCGGAAAGATCCAGCCCAACGATCTCCACGCCGCTCCGCGCGATGGGAATTGTCAACCGCCCAGTCCCGCACGCGAGCTCGAGCACGAGGCCACCTGCCTTCCGCGCCTCCTCTTCATAAAAAGGAATATCAGCGACCAGAAAGCTGTTGAGCGCGTCATAGTGCCGTCCATCGCGATAAAGAGGAATCGATTCGTTCCATTTCATATTTCAATTCCTTGACTTCGAGGGGCCGTTGCCGGACCCGGCAGCCGCCCCCAGATCAGCTTCCTCCACACACCGGCCTGTGCATCGTCCAGCGGCTTTGCGTGGCAGAGAAACAGTACATCACGCAGATTGATCGGTCCGCCGCGATCGCACTTCGCAAGCTGATGCTCGTCGAACTTCGGGAACGCAGCCGCCAGGCCCTTCTTCACCTGGCCCGACAGCGGCACGCGCCCGTCCTTCCAGTAAACGGCGACGAACTCGCACAGTTCATCCGGACGCTGGATGACGCGCTCAAGGGTCTCGGCCACCAGACCTCGATGGGTCTTATGACGAGCCATCTCGCGCACCAGGAGCAACGGAGCATGACGAAGCTTCATCTGCTCACGAGCTTGGACCGCCAGGGCGGCCACGAGCTCCGCCTCGACCTTCGGGACCAGTTCCGCGATGCGTGCGGCAATCTCGACGCCACCCTCGTAGAACGAGCTCTCCCAAAGAAAGCACTCCAGCACCGAGCGGCGCAGTTGCAGTTCGTCGGAATTGTTGCGTGGCGGCCCGCTCTCATGCGTGCGCGCTCCGCGATCAAGAGTGACAATGTTCAGTCGTGCCATGATTGGCTCCTTGCTGCTAGCTTCTTGCCACGGCGGCGAAGGCGCTTCGCCGCACACGCCTTTCGACGTGCCTGAGGGCGTGCACCTGATACGAAAACGCAATCAGGCACGCTCGGAGGAATGCGGCGACTCGGCTTTTGCGTCGTCGCCGCGTTTCGTCTTGCCGGCGGGGGCCCGCGCCACACATCTCAATTTCTGGCCAGGGAACAGGAGGTCACGGAAGGCTTGCTCTCCGAGGCTTTGAACCTCATACCCGCTTGCGAGAAGTTTCCGTGGCCAATCACCACTGGCCCTGTGAAGTTAGGGCTGGGGGGCAATATGCGGCAGCGGTATTGTCCAGTTCCAGTCGAAGGAACCGCAGCCTATGCTACCCAGCGTGTTTTGTGTTACTTGGATTGCTTGTGAGAGAAGTTAGTGACTTACGTTACAAAACGACGCCCATATGCAACCCAAGCCGTCTAGCGGCCGGCATTGCTTAAATGCGAGATGTGTTTTAATTCGCAGCAATGGGCATCCTTTCGTAAAGATAAATTCAAGATGCCATGACTTTGAAATCTTCGCAAGGGGAAAGATAGGAATTGTTGTAAAGAATTTCGATTACTTCGCGGAAGAAACCGAGAAATGTTTAGCACCTTGTGCGTGCGACTTCGCCTAACGGTGCCGCGATGAGAATTCCTGTTTTTAGATGCCACAGTCATCGCGACCGCGGCTGAAAAATTGTTCGAGGATACCTGTCGATTTTTAATGCCTCCATTCGATGTATCAGTAGAGCCGGGGGAAACGGCCTGGGAGGCGGCAATGAAAACGCGACATCTACCCTGCGAAACCCTTCGATCACTAGCCGGACTGGCGCTGGCCGGTATGGGAGCCTTCTTGCTGACGGGGCGGGTGCTGAGCGCAGCAGATCGAGTGAGCCGGGTGTTGGATCACACCGCCTCTGCTACAGGAGACTTTGTGTCGTGGATCATGCTGGCGTCTTCGCTAAACACACACCACCTGGGTCATGACCTGCTCAGGTTGTTTTGGCCGCTGCTTCCTGGTCTGATGGGGACTGTTTTGTTATGGAGCACCGCCGCTCGGCAGAACACTCGCGCTGACGACCGTCGGCCTTGCGTGCGTTGGGCTTAGAGATAGGATAGGAAGAGCGGGTCCATCGATGTGATCACGCAACCTGCTTGCTGGCAGCAGTTCGCGGCTCAGTGGCGTGCGGGGATTTCAGGCGGGTCTGCACGAGGAACGCATAGTGCACCCAGGAGATGGCGGTGAAGATAAACGTTGCCCACAGAAGAATCGTGCGCGAAACCCAAACTGCGGGAGCGTGGTAGATCTCGAACAACATGACAAAGAAGACTGCGGCAATCTGGGCGCAGGTGTTGGCCTTGCCGAAAATGCTCGGGCTGAAATTGCGCAAACCGGCGATCGTGTAAAGCACCGCGCTGGTCACCAGTATGGCGATATCCCGGCCAAACACCAGTACCGTGTACTTCCATGGAATTTTATGCAGGATGGAGAGGACCAGGAACAAGGTGCTGAGCAGAAGCTTGTCGGCGATGGGATCCAGATATTGGCCGAGCAGAGTCTGCTGCTGAAGCCGGCGAGCAAGCAGGCCATCAAGCCCATCGCTAATGCCGGCCAGCACGAACAGGATCAGGGCGGTAGTGTAATGTTCGTCTACCAGGTTGATGACGATGAACGGCAAGAACAGCATACGCAACAGCGTGAGCTGGTTGGGAGCAGTGAAGAGCTGCGATAGTTTCATCCGCGCTCCTTCGCAGACACTGGCTCGGACTCAGAGCGTAGAAGCGTAACAGGATCCAGGCCGGTTTTCGCCGTGAAGCGCTGCGAGAGCGACGGGATATTGCCGTCGGGCAGATCAAGTTCCATGCGTTCGACCCGGTGCATGGGGAAGAAAACCACGCCGAGGGTAAACGGTTCGCCATCTTTGACGAGCGCGACCAGGTCCTCGAACGACGGCAGTTCGATGCCGCGCAGGCTCAGGCCCTCCGAGCTGAGAGAAAGGATCGCCCCCCAGAACTTCTCCCTGGGATTGGCCAGGGTGGTCACCACCATCGTCCCGGGCTGGAACGGGTTGGAGGGCCGAGTGTTCTCCATGAAGCGATTGTCGCCGTGGTTGAGGTGGAATGCAACCCAAGCCGTCAGGCACTTGTCGCCAGCGTCCGCTTGCTCCGCAAATCCGCGGTGCAGACTTCGAGGTGGCGGGCCATTACGGTCGTGGTAGTAGGGCAATCGTTTTGCTATTTTTCGGGCGTTCCACAAGTGTCTTGCAGGCCTGCCGGACTGGGTCCCGGGAGGCCTTTTTTATCGCTGAAAGCTGTGCTGGGCGGCGCTTTTGCATGAATCGGCCATTCCATTCATGCCGGGCCTGGCGTAAAATCCACGGGACTCATTTGGGGGAATCAGTGAACCGTTTTTTTCGTTCGAATCAACCATCGCTTATAAAACTAGGGCCGCTGGAGCAGCGTTTGCTGGAAGAAGTTTGGGCGCGCAAAACCGCCACGGTGCGCGAGCTGATCGATCATGGCCAGCTGGAAATTGCTTATACGACGGTCATGACTACGATGGATCGCCTACACAAGAAAGGCCTCCTGAGTCGCATCGAGGAAAATCGTGCATTCCGCTACTTTCCTCTGGTCACCAAGGAGGAGTTGCAGAGACAGGCGGCCGGACAGGTGATCCAGCAACTGCTTGCCTCTGGCCCCGCATCGTTACCCTTGTCTTACCTGGTCGAAGCCGTCACCGACCACGACAAGCAATTATTGGATGAACTCCAACAACTGGTCGAAAACAAGCGCCGGGAGTTGCGCGATCAGGAGAAAGATTGATGTTTGTGCTGCGCTGTCTGGGCGTGTCGCTGTCATCCTTTCTTCTTTTATATGTCGCTCTCTCGGTGTCCGTAATGCGCGGTTGGCGTATTGTGAAACGCGCCAGCAGAGAAGTGTCGGCGCAAGCGCTTTCGAACCTGCTATTTGCGCTGAGAACACTTCCTTTCGCAGGCGCGCTGCTGGTCACACTGATCTTCGTCATACCCTCATTTTTGCTGCTCGAGCCGCGGGTGGTGGCTGAACCTGTCGGAGAAGTTCCACTGACGCTTGGCGTGGCGTGTCTATTGCTGCTGGTAGCGGGCGCACTGAACGCGCTGGTTGCGCAACGAAAGACTTCGCGCGCGGTAAGCGGTTGGTTGCAGAACGCGACCACCGAGCCACATTGTTATCCGGTTCCCTTGTTCCGTATTCGTCCCCCGGCGCCTGCATTGGCTGTGGCGGGTGGCTTGTCGCCGCGAGTGTTCATCTCTGACGCAGCGGTCGGTCTCTTGGACCAGCCAGAACTTGAGACTGCGCTGAAGCACGAGATCGCGCACGTTCGCCGCCGCGACAATCTGAAAAAGCTTTTCTTCCGTATCTTTGCATTGCCGGGAATGTCCGGGCTGGAAACTGCATGGTCGGAGGCGGCGGAAATGAGCGCCGACGATGCCGCGGTCTGCAATTCGCGCGAGGCGCTCGACCTGGCATCCGCGCTCATCAAGCTGTCACGCTTTGCGCCGACGATCCCGGATGCTGTTCTCGCCACTGGTCTTGCGCAGTCGGCGGGCTCTGTTTTAAACGCAAGAATCGCGCGCCTGATGGCGTGGAATGAAACACGCCTTTCGGAGCCGAGACGCTCGTTCCTTACCTTTGCGGTCCCTGTTTTCCTGGGCGGCACTCTGTGCGTGATGGCCACTTATGGCGTCGTTCTAAGCGATATGCACCAAGTGACCGAATGGCTGGTGCGTTAACGGGTTATCCAGCACCCAATCTCCACGGTGATTCTGGGTATTCTGCCCGAATTCCTTCCCCCAGAAGTTTGCTTACAATCACCTGGCGATCGCGCCGGTCCCGCCCACCAGGCTCACTACACGCAAAACCTTGCCACAGCCCGAGCCACGCGATCGGGGTGTTGGGTCCATCATGTTTATTCGCGCACCGCATCGCCCAGCCGGATCACGCCCGGAGTCAGGATTTGCGCCCGCAACCCGCCACGGTGACGCAGCGCTTTGATGACCGGGAGTCCAGTGAGCGCCTGAAGGTGGCCACACGGTTCGCAGAGGCGAATTCCGCGAACCCTGACCTCGCCAATTGCGAAATCGCGGCCCACCAGATGGTTCAAAGGGACACCGCGCGTCACCACATTGCGCCGCGCCTCGCTGGGCGCTAAGAGGACCTCGTATTCGCGCGCGGCCGCTTCGATGGCTTCGGCCTCAATGAGCGTCAATTCGAAGTCCGGCTCAGGCTTGGAGAAAGTGCCCTGCTTCAGGAAGTAGCGATCGCCCTTCAAACCGGCGCCAGGCACGGCTTCTACCGCGTCTACCGTTTGGGTTGCCGCTTTCGCTGCCGGCGCGATGTGGATCGAGTCAACTGTGCCAGTCCACATAGAGATCTCCTGTTTGTTCGGCTCAAGGAAAGAAGGGCGATCCTGACAGCAGTTGTGCGACGGATCGCCCATCTCAAATTGGAGGGCTTAGGCGCCCTTGCTGACAATGGCGACCGACTCCTCGAGAGCATCGATGGCGGCGTCGGCTTCATCTCTGGTCACGATAAGCGCAGGAGCGATGCGCACCGTGCTCGGACCACAACCCAGGAACAGGATGCCGCGCTCGAAGGCCAACTCCACGATGCGGTCGCGCCCTTCTGGTGAGTATTCCTTCGTCTTCTGATCCTTGACGATGTCCACGCCGATCATCAGACCACGGCCGCGCACGTCGCCAACCACGCGATACTTCGCGGGCCAGTCCGCCATTCGCTTCAGCATGTGGCTGCCGACTTCGGCGGAGTTTGCCAGCAATTTCTCGTTCTCGATGACGTCGAGAGTCGCCAGAGCCGCCGCGATGCACACTGGATTGCCTCCGAAGGTCGAAGCATGCGAGCCGGGAACCCAGTCCATGATGTCGGCACGCGACATGGTGACGCCGAGCGGCATGCCCGACGCGATACCCTTCGCCATGCAAACGATGTCAGGCTGCACGCCTGTGTGCTCGACCGCGAACCACTTGCCGGTGCGCCCGATCCCGCTCTGCACTTCATCGACCACCAGCAGGATTCCATGCTTGTCGCAGATGCGCCGCAGTTCCTGCATGAAGGGCGTGGGCGCAACCACGTAGCCGCCTTCTCCCTGCACCGGCTCGACAAAGATAGCCGCGACTTCCTCAGGAGGCAGCGTGGTCTTGAACAGCTTGTCTTCGATGAAACGCGCACAGCCGATCGCAAACGCTTCCGCATCCTGCACGCCCCCCGTGCATCCACGGTAGACATCGGGATAACGAACGTGCGTAACGCCTGGAACCAGGGGTGCGAAACGGCGCTTCTGTTGCGGCTTGGAGGCGGTCAGCGAAAGCGCGCCCATGGTGCGCCCGTGGAACGCGCCAAAGAATGCAATTACGTTCTGCCGCTTGGTGTGGTAGCGCGCCAGCTTGAGCGCAGCCTCGACCGCCTCGGCGCCCGAGTTGCCGTAGTAAATCTTGTGTGGTCCTGGCATGGGGGCGATCTTTGACAGCCGCTCCGCCAGCGTCACCATGTTCTCGTAATAAAAGTCGGTGCCGGACATGTGAATCAGTTCGCCCGCCTGTTTCTGAATGGCGGCGACAACTTCGGGATGGCAATGCCCGGTCGAAGTTACTGCGATGCCCGCCGAGAAGTCGAAAAACTCGTTGCCGTCCACGTCGGTTACCACGATGCCGCGGCCGCTTTTTGCCACCAGGGGATAGGAACGCGTATAGGACGGCGAAATGTACTTGTCATCGCCCGCCAGCACGCGCTTGGCATTGGGGCCGGGCAGGGCGGTCTTGATTTTGGGACCGGCGGTCAGTGTCTTGGTCGTCATCGGAATCCTCCTGAAGCAGTCGTTGGTCGTTGTCTATGAATCGCTGGCGAGGCTGGTCGCCTTCCGCCACTTCCTTCGGGATGCCCGCTGGTCACACCAGCGCGGACTACGTCCCGAAAAGAAATTGCACAGGGAGGATTGGAACTAGTCGCTTCCGAAAAGGTTCGGGCGGACCTGCGAGGGCAGCACTGCCAGATGGCGGCGCGGGCAGCACAGCTGCTGCAACCAGCACGCGGGCAGGTGCGAATTAGGATTCTGCAGGTTCATGGAATCACAACACTTTCGCGTTGATTATAGCGTGAATTAGGAGGATGGGGAAGCGATGTTTCGCGGAAGGAGGGCCCCGCCAGGGTCGCGTGCGGCCAGTTAGTTCCAGCCATGGCTTTCGGCGAAGGTTTTCAATACGTTAGCTTATTGATATTGTAAAAATCGGTCGGCTTGGCGGGTTCGCCGGTTCAAAAACACCCAGCGGCGATTCGCAGAATGCCCATTCCGAGCGTTTGCGAGGCTTATGGGCGCATTCCAGGGGCTGGGTGGTGGTTCGGGTCGTCCGAAGGGACGATCGTCGATCCTGGAGCTTCCTGGCGCGAAAATAAGCTTTAAGAAAACGAAATTCATTTTCAAAAACATCGTGACCGGTCGCGCCTCAGGCCGAAAGTTATCGTAACTGCAAGGGACGCAAAGAACTGCGGCCAGCCCGGCAGCAGTCAGTCGGTTTTCCGCACACCGTGCGTCCCCTAGCGAACCCGCCGTTCAATGCTTTCGCGGCAAGGATCCGCGTCCTCGGACCCTTCTCGAGCATCTGGTATGTTTAGCCTTCTCGCTCCCTGTGACCCAGACAAGCTCAACCCGCTGGATGGTGATCCTTGCCTTCGGGCTGGTCTACGTCTTCTGGGGATCGACCTACCTTGGCATCGCCATTGCGGTCGAGCACATTCCTCCGGCTTTGATGTGTGCCACGCGCTTCCTGATCGCGGGCATTCTGATGCTGGCGTATTGCGCTGTGCGCGGGCGCCGGGTTTCGTACTCGCCCCATCAACTCTGGCACATGGCCGTGGTGGGCACGCTCCTGCTGATGGGCGGCAACCTTACTCTTTCGTATGCGGAGCAGGTTGTCCCCTCAGGACTCTCCGCCTTGCTGATCGCAGTCACACCGCTGTGGTTCCTGGTGCTGGACTCATGGCTGCTGGGCGACCATCACATCTCCCGGCGCGGAATGGGCGGGCTGGCGCTCGGGATCCTCGGCATGGTGATATTGCTCTGGCCAAAGCTGACGTCGAGCGGTTCGCTAGGCCGGCGGGAGTTGTGGTTCTCCTTGAGCCTGCTGGCAGGATCTTTCAGCTGGGCGCTCGGGTCGGTGCTTTCCAAGCTGTGGCATTCCGCCGATCTCGATCCGCTCAGTTCGACCGCATGGCAGGTCATTTTCGCCGGGCTCGCAAACCTGCTTTTTGCCATCGGGAACCATGATTTCTCTCGTGTCGTCTGGACTCCGCGCGGCGTGGGCGCCATGCTCTACCTGGTAGTCGGCGGATCCTGGATCGGCTACACGTCCTACATCTGGCTGCTGCGGCACGCTCCCAGTTCGAAGGTTTCCACTTACGCCTACGTCAATCCCGTGGTGGCGGTGTTTCTGGGTTGGCTGGTGTTGCACGAGGCCATCGATCGCTACATCCTGATGGGCAGCGCAATCGTCATTGCCTCGGTCATCATGGTGACCAGCGCCAAAGTCCCGAAGGGGGCGGCTGCTGAGGAGTTGCCCGCGATCGAAGCTGCCGGTGACTGATCCAATCTGAGTGCCAGCCTCACACCGGATGTCACGGCACCCGGGCGTTCATCGTTCGTCACCCGCATCTCTGATTTCGTACACTAGCCTCGCCACTTTGGAGTCTCGATGACCAACTGCGTGCGCTGCGGACGTCCGATTGCCGACACAATTTACGGGGCCGTTAACCTGTGCCCGGAATGCCGTGCTGCGTTTGCGGGCAAGAGCCAGCCGCAGCCCATCCCGGTTCACCCGCCGCTTGCCGCGCCACCTCAATCAAAAACCTTCCGGCCGCCGGTGACTGTAGCCATCGTCGGGATCAACGTTCTTGTATTTGCGGCCATGGTGCTGGGCGGCGTCTCGCCCATGGGACCGAGTCAAGCTCAGTTGCTGCGGTGGGGCGCAGACTTCGGCCCTCTGTCCTTGGGCGGACAACTTTGGCGCGTGTTCACTTCAAATTATGTCCACATCGGGTTATTTCACATCGTCCTCAACATGTGGTGTTTGTGGAATCTCGGGCGGTTGGCGGAACGGATACTCGGCGCGTGGACGTATTTATTGACCTATACGGCCTGCGGCATCGCGGGCAGCCTGGTGAGTCTGTGGATCCATCCCGCTGCAATCGGCGCCGGCGCTTCGGGAGCGATCTTCGGGCTGGCGGGCGCGCTGATCACCGCGCTCTACCTTGGGAAATTGCCGTATCCCGGACAGATGTTGCGCGGCCTGATGAAGAGCCTGCTTTCGTTCGCGGGATACAACCTTTTCTTCGGAGCGGTGGTGCCCGGCATTGACAACTCCGCGCACATCGGAGGTTTGATCACCGGGCTGGCCATCGGGGCGCTGCTGGCACCGCAACTGACGCAACCCCCCGAACCACGCCGCGCCCATGAACGTCTCATCTTCACCGCAGTGGCTCTGTTGCTGGTTGGCTTCGGGGTATTCGTGAAACACCAAAGCGGATGGGTGGTCGAAAAGTATCGTGAACAGCTGCGCTCCGCCCCGCAGTCGGACGATCCGAACCCGTAATCTGCGTGGGGAACAAGCAAGGGAGCCTTTCGGCACAGGCGAGTCAGCGTGATAAAATCCTGGCTGGCTCGAAAAGCCAGCCACGCCGGCAACGTCGATTGCTGCCACTGCCTGGAAAAAATGTAGGCCCGTAGCTCAGTCTGGTTAGAGCGCTTCCTTGACACGGAAGAGGTCGATGGTTCGAGTCCATTCGGGCCTACCATGTTTTTCTCTCAATGTTTATGCGGGTTTCGCGCATATTCCACCACCAGCAAAACAGCCTACAAAGGCCTGCACCACAAGCTCATCGTTATCCTCACCCAGGATTGGGCGGGTAAGGTGTTACATTCCCAGAAAGCACGGATCCCATTGCACAATCGCTCCGGGAATCATCACAGGATGGCCTAAGCCGTGACCGACATCAGTCGACTGTTTCAGGCATTTCTTGCGCCCGCCCTCTTCGTGTCCGCGACCGCGTTGCTCATCCTGTCAATCAACGTGCGCCTGATGGGCATCGTCAGTCGTCTGCGCCAGTACGTGCACGCCAAGCACGACGCCGCCAAGAGCGGCCGCCTCTCCGAAGCCGACGCCTACACCGCACAGATTCAGTCGATCGAGCGACGCGCCGAACTCATCCGCCGCTGCTTTCTGCTGGCGTTAGTTTCGCTGGCCGGGACGATCGCGTCTTGCCTGCTTTTGGGTTTCGGACTCTACTGGCCGCAAGCAGCGGTGATGTCGGTGGTCGTATTTGTGGTCGCGATGATCTGCTTGTTTGCTTCTACTTGCTACTACCTCAGCGAAGTCAACGTCGCGCTGAGCTCAGTTCGCGACGAAGCACGAGACGATCGTTTTATGGACCTAAGCGCCCCAACAGAAATCCGCGGGTCCCATCACGTTTAGTCAGAAACTAGCCAGTGTCCAACAAGCACCGGCGGCGTCCCGCACGAACCGGGTAGCACAGGCGCCCCGCCTGAGCAGCCGTGGCGATGTTTGGCACAGCGATTGGTGTGCATCCCGAATTCCGCAGAGTCTCAAAAGTGATAGAGTTTTATTGCGGCCCCGTAGCTCAACTGGATAGAGCATCAGACTTCGGATCTGAGGGTTGGGGGTTCGACTCCCTCCGGGGTCGCCAGGTTTCTCAAGGCAACGGCAAGAAGTCTCCACCTCCTGCCGCCAAAAAGGCTGCCTCATCAGAAGGTTTCCTGCCGCCGCGCAACCAGGCAGTTTACGATGCTGCAAATCACGCTGTGGGTGCCCCAACCAAGCTCTGCTTGGGTGGGTCTTCCATATCTATGCAGATGTGCGCAGATCCCGCCGCACCAGGGTGGAATCGAGGAAGAACCCCAGCCCTACCGTAAAGGGAATGGCGCCTAATGACGCAGCGACCCAGGCATTGGGCTCGACGCGCGCGATCAGGGTGAAGGTGATGACGTATCCGATCGCCGCGGATACAAGCAGGATACCCGCTCGACGCGAACGGGCCACCTGCGACAGTTCCGGCTCCATCGGGACGTTGACGCCGCGAGCCAGCGCCGCCAGGCGCTCTTCAGTACGCAGTTTTGAAACGCGATAATAACCGTAAACGGCGATACCCACGATCGGGATCGAAAACAACATGACCACCGCAGCCAGTCCAGTAATGTCTCCCATAAAAGGCTCCTTCGATTCCGGCGGCGGCCATCTTCCGGGGCCGCTCTGCATGGAGATACGACGACGTCGGGCTGGAAGTTCCGTTAAGAAGACGCCGGGGGCGGGAGCGCCCGTCCCCGCCGTCAACCCTGGTCGCTGGGAGCATACAAAACGAGCCGCTTTGAAATTGCACGAATTTCTGTTCAATAAATCTGTTTGATCTCCCCGATAACCTCTTTTTATTGGCCGCGTTGCGATTCCTCACGGTACCCTGACTGGTCAGCACCTGGTCCCGGAAAGTTCCTGGTTTCTACTGACTACCGCCATTTCAAGGAGACGCATGTCGACTGAACTTCGTAATTTTTTGGCTCTTTCGTATGACCAACTGGAGGAGCTCAATCTGAAGGCTAAGGAACAACGCAAGAATCGGATTGCGGCCCACAAAGTCCAGGAAGACCGCCTGAAATACTTGACCGACGAGAAGCGCATCAAGGCCGTGACCGTGCTCTTCAGCGATCTCGAAGGCCGGTTGCACATGCTCGACTATGACAAGAAGTTCCTGATCAAGAGCTTCGACAATCTCACCTTCGACGGGTCTTCCATCCGGGGCTTTACTGCCCAGCGCGAAAGCGATCTTCGCCTCGAAATCGACTGGTCTGCTTTCTACTGGGCGCCCGCCGACTTCTTCGGCGGCGGCAAGGTCCTGGTTTTCGGGGAAGTCATCGACAAGAACGGCACCCCTTACACGGGCGACATCCGGGGCATGCTGAAGAGTTTCGCGACCAAACTTCACGACAAAGAAGGCTATACGCTGAACGCCGCCAATGAGATTGAAGGCTTCCTGTTCAAGGGGGCCGATGCCGAGCGCCACTACCACGAGACCGGCAAGTTCGAGTATGTCAACACCGGCGGCTACTACCATTCGCTGCCCGGCGATCTTCTGCGCACTTTTATCGACACCACTGCCGAAGTGCAGCGTGCCATGGGCTTCCAGAACGAGAAGGACCATCCCGAAGTCGCGCCTTCCCAGTTCGAAATCAACTACGGGTATGGCGAGGTTGTGGCCGCTGCCGACCAGATCCAACTCTATAAACTCGTGTGCCGCGAAATCGCCACCCGCATGGGCCTGACTGCTTCGTTTTTGCCTAAGCCCGTGGTCGGCGTCAATGGCAGCGGCATGCATACCAACGTCTCCATCAGCAAAAATGGCAAGAATCTTTTCTGGGATGCCAAGGGCGAAGAGAAGCTCAGCAAGCTCGGCTGGGCGTTTACCGATCGCATCCTGACTCACGGCAACGACATCTGCCTGCTCTTGAATGCCAGCGTGAATGCATATCGCCGCCTGGATCCGCACTTCGAAGCGCCCAATCAGATCAAGGCTTCGCCCACCGATCGCGGCTCCATGGTTCGCATCCCCATCGGCAACGACAAGAGCATGCGCGTGGAAGTGCGTTCGGTTAGCCCTGACGCCAGCCCTTATATGGTGATGTATGCCGTCTTCAGGACGGGCATCGAAGGCGAGACCTCGAAGATCAAGAATCTTCGCCAGGCCGAGCGCTACCTGCCCGACAACATTTATGACGCAATGGAGAATTTCCGCAAGGCGAAATGGACTTCTCAGCTTCTGGGAGAAGATGTAAAGAGCCGTTACGCCGATCTCAAGCAAGCGGCTGCCGATCGCTGCCCGCGCGCTCTCGGTACATTCGTAAAAGCGCCCGAGGTCCAATACCACCACGAGGTCTACAACCAGTTCCTCTGGAATTTGTTCTAGAAAGATCGCGCAAATACCTCGCCCCGGCGTTGAGCCGGGGCGTTTGTCTGGTGCTGTAGTAATTCGGGTCTGAAGCCCGCGGGAAAAGGTGAATCGCGGACCTAGAACGTTCCCGCCAAAGGCAACTCTAGCTCGGCCCGGCTGCGCTGCAACTCCTCCAGCAAAGTTAAATCCCGATGCACGTCGCTTTGCGCCGCCTTCGGAGCGCTACGCCGCAGTTCTTCCCGCAAGCGCACCAGCAGAATCTGCTGCGCAATCTCCGTTGATTCGGACGCGCTCAGAATATTTTCGTGGGTCAATCCCACCTTCACCGTGCCCTCGCCTAACTTGACGTTTAATACGGGTTGACCGGATTCGTCGAGCTCGGGTTTCGAGCCAGCCTCAAGCCGGGGCCAACGCGCTTCCTGAATGGACGATTCGGAGATGCTGTGCGCCATCAGTTCGACGCGATTGAGATACTCGCGCCGTTGCTGTGCAGTCATGGGCGCTTCAAGATCGCGCCGCGGATCGAACACCAACGCATGACGCGCTGGATCGAAGCCAGTCGACCCTGTGAAGTAAGCCGCCGCGAAGCATCCCACAATCGCCGGATGCCAGAAGAGAAGAGGACCCATGTACTTCTTGGCCTTGAAGGCCGATTCAACGACACCCTTTACGGGCTTGCTGCGCTTGATCATCCCCGGCACCTGCGGAATCACATAGCTCTTCGACTCCAACTGGGGATGGCGTTTGCTGTACCGCGCCAGGCAGTTGGCGAGCTGCTTGGGAGTAGTCACGCCCAGATCTCCAATGACGCTGCGATGTAACGCCCTTGGATAATAGAAGTTAATAATTCCCTTCACGAAGTCCGCGCAGTTTTGCGAGAGCAGCTTGTAGATCCCCTGGTTTGGTCCCGCGTTGAAACGCCGGATCAGTTCGTCGTCTTTCTCCGGACTGGTCTCGATCTGGAACGCATAACTGGTGCGGTCGTAAGACGATCCCACCAGCTGGACCCAAGGTCCCTCCGGCGTCTCTCCCTCGGCAGCGTTCGGAATAATCTCCGCGAGGTGTTTTCGACGGTACTGGTCCCGCAGGAATGCCACCAGTTTCGAATCCGCAAACAGCGGCACCTGCTCCGGCGAGTCCACTGCGTATAGGTATGGCATCAACGGAATCGCGTACCAGTCGTGGCCGGCGATGCCGTGATAACGGCTCAGGACGACGCCCTGCTCCCCCAGAGTGCAACGACGCAAAAGAAACGGGGAGTCGGCGCACACCCGATCCAGATAAACCGCGACGTGCCCGGTTCCCGCAAACGTTCCGTCATGGCTGTATGGTTCCTCGAGAAGAAGAGTCGCACCCGCGTGGGCGCGTAGGCTGCTCATCGCGAACAGCAGGCAAAGCACCGCAATGTGGCGACGACAGCCCATAAGAATTAAAACTCGTCCTGATCCCGAAAGTTTCGCCTACCGAAAAGTGAAACGCTGTGACCTCGGTCGGCAACCCCCGTCATTTGTTTGAGTTTGAGGCTTTGTCCCGGGTTGGGACAAGATGACAAGGGTCGCATTTGGGACTCGACCTTTAGGCATCAGGTATTTAGGATTCGTGCGCAAACCGACGAAGTATCAGTAACTTACGCCT
Source organism: uncultured Acidobacteriota bacterium (assembly GCA_963850425.1). GTDB lineage: Bacteria > Acidobacteriota > Terriglobia > Terriglobales > Acidobacteriaceae > Gp1-AA133. Next base: position 235,780 of record CAWKLF010000001.1, read on the forward strand.
TGTGTGGGAATGTTCCCATTCCTTGCTTGCGGATGTAATCAACTGAACCTATCCCTGTGCCGGCGGTCACTTGGGTGTCTGGCAGCGTGCAGCTACGCTGAGGAGGAGTCCCGAGCATGGGTATGCTTGCTCACCTCACTCACGCTGCAATTCGCCTTCTGGACCGGGTGGTCTCCAATCGCCGTGATCAAGGTTCCCCCCGGCACCATCGCACCGGCCGCCGGGGCGAAGAGGAGGCCTACTTCTACCTGAGGAAGCATGGCTACGTAATGGTGGCTCGTAATTATCGCTGTTCGCGCCGCCGGGGAGAGATTGACCTGATCGGCTGGAATGAGGGCGTGCTCTGCTTCATTGAGGTGAAGACGCGCACCTCCCACGACGTAAAACCAGCGGAAGCCGCGGTGGACCGCGAAAAGCGCCGCGAGTTGGCCGGCATGGCGCGCGACTATCTGCGCCGATTGCACGAGGAAGTTCAGTGGCGTTTCGATGTAATCAGCATTTACTACGAAAGCGCAGGGATGCCGGCGCACATTGAATTGTTTAAAAATGCCTTCGCCGTATCGTAAAATACGAGATTCATTTGCATACTGAAAGGATTTAGTAGGTGCCAGAACTCAGAAAAGATCCAATCGTGGGGCGCTGGGTGATTATTTCGACCGACCGCGCCAAGCGTCCCACAGATTTTGTGCGCGAAGGCGTGAGAATCCGAGGCGGGTTCTGCCCCTTCTGCCCGGGCAATGAGAGCAAGACACCCCCTGAAATCCAGGCATACCGTCCCAATCCCAACGGCGGCCCGGCGCCACTGCGCGACACTCCCGGGTGGACGGTTCGGGTCGTTCCTAACAAGTTTCCGGCGTTGGGTATCGAAGGCAATCTGAATCGCCAGGCCGAAGGCATGTTCGACAGGATGAACGGCATTGGCGCGCACGAGGTCATCATCGAGACGCCCGATCATTCCGCAACCTTGGCCAACATGTCGGCCAAACGGATTGAAGATGTTTTATGGACCTTCCGCGATCGTATTCTCGACCTGAAGAAGGATCGCCGGTTCAAATACATCCTGCTGTTCAAGAATCACGGCGAGCCGGCGGGCGCATCGCTCGAGCATGGACACTGCCAGTTGATCGCGCTGCCCATCTTGCCGATTTATGTGCTGGAAGAAATCGAGGGCGCGAAGCAGTACTACATCTACAAAGAGCGTTGCGTCTTTTGCGACCTGATCCGCCAGGAAGCGGAAACGGGAGCCCGCGTGGTAGCCGAGAATGACGACTTCATTACGCTGGCGCCCTATGCTCCGCGTTTTCCGTTCGAGACCTGGATTCTGCCCAAGGAACACGAATCGGCGTTCGAGAATTCGTCGTCGCATATGTTCCAAAACCTTGCCAAAGCGCTCAAGACCCTGCTGACCAAGGCCGACCGGGTGCTCGACAATCCGCCCTATAACCTGGTCATTCACAGCTCCCCGGTGCAGGATTCGACCAACGACCACTATCACTGGCACATTGAATTCATGCCGAAGCTGACCAAGACGGCGGGATTTGAATGGGGTACCGGGTTTTACATCAATCCAACGCCGCCCGAGGAGGCTGCGCGGTTCTTGCGAGAGGCGGGAGTGGAAGAGCCCACGACGGCGACGGTGGGGTAGTGCGGATTGCTCGCGGGCTGACGCCCGCATCGCCAAGGTGCCGCCCCTAACGGGGCTCGGCCTTCTTACCCGAACGTACCCAGGGCTTACGCCCTGGGCTAAATTATGCCGCCGCTCCGCGGCTCCAGCTGGGCCGTATAGCGTGGCAGTTTGCTTGCGCTCGCACTCCGCGCCTACGCCTGGCACTGCGCCTGCGCCTCACATTCCGCGCCTACACCTGGCACTGCGCCAGCACTCCGCGCCTACACCTGGCACTGCGCCAGCACTCCGTATCTACACTTGGCACTGCGTCTGCGCCTCACACTCCGCGTCTACACCTGGCACTGCGCATCTGCCCGTGGCACTTTGGGTCTTCACCTGGCATTCCGCTTCACCCTGTATTCCGCTTCGCCCGGCATTCCGCGCCCGCGAATGGCACTGCGAGGAGAAAAGAGTGCTGGCCGCCCTCGTGCAAAGCTAAAAACTGTACGCTGAAGGCTGAAAGCTGAAAGCTGAAAGCTGAAGGCAAAAAAAAGAGGGCACGCTTCCCCGAAGATCGTGCCCTTTTAGCTTTGCGAGAGAGAACCCGAAATGTTGGGTGGTAGGCGCGGGCGGCGCTCTTCCAGTAAACAGGCCCCTGTCTCCCGGAGGGCCACCCGCACATACTTCCGTTCAAGTTCAAGTGGAGTTTAGGGCAGAGTTAGCCAGCTAGTTGTCATAGAGATGTAAAGGCTTTGTCACAAGCTTGAAAAATCGTGGGGATAGAGCTGGGGCTTCGCTCAGCCAAGGCTCGCGGGCTTTCTGCCCGCTCGCTTTGTGTCGTCCCTACGGGACTTGCGTTCATTCTGACGTCTACCCAGGGCTTACGCCCTGGGCTATCGTCTGTCGCCGCTTCGCGGCTGGTTGAGGGTGGCGCAGCCGTCGAGGGTAGCGACGACGCCGAGCAGCGTAGCGCCGAGGGCGCACGAGCGGGTAGCGCAGCCGCCGAGCGTAGCGACGCTGCCAATCAGCTTTGGCCGGGGCGCAGAAACTGGTACGGATCGGCCTTGGGTGCAGATCAGAAATCCTTAACGAATCAGCCCCGGGGTGCGATCCAGAAATTCCTACGGATCGGCCTTGGGTGCGGTCCAGACATCCTTAACGAATCAGCCCCGGGGTGTGATCCAGAAATTCCTAGGGATCGGCTTTGGGTTGCAGTTTAGAAATTCCGAATGAATTCAGCCATCGGTGCGATCCGGAAACTCCTACGGATCGGCCTCGGGTGCAGTCCAGAAATTCCTACCAATCAGCCCTGGGTGCGATCCAGAAATTCCTCGTGCCAAGCCATTTGAATGGCTTCTAACTTCGCTTCGTTGGATTTCTCGGGATCGTCCTTGAAGTCGGGAAGCTCGGTGACGTATCGGTGGAGGTCGGTGAAACGTACCGCGAGCGGATCGAGTTGCGGGTGTTTTTCGGACAGAAGGATGCCTATATCCTCGGCGTCAGTCCAGGTCAGCTCTTTCGGCATAAAGGCTCCTTGGTTCAGTTCCTAGCTGGTAGCTGTTAGTCGTTGGCGGTTGGCCGTTCGCCATTAGCCATCAGCTCTTAGCAAGAATGTGCGGAACATCGCAGCGCCGTTCGACAACGTTCAGATCCTGCGTTAAAACGCTGCAAATTCTAAGCTGGCCAAGGGTTGGACTAGACTCATGCTTTTACCAACCCTACCAAGTTGCTGCTTTTCGGGCAGCCACGCCCTTTTCAAAAATCGCCTGAAGGTTGCAGCGAAGCGCTAACAGCTAAAGGCCAACAGCTAAAAGCTGGTCTAGTGTTCTTCGGAAACATAATTGCGATTCCAGGCTGGAATCTCGACGACCACTTTGCCTGGCTTGTTGATAACGGCCTGGCAACCGAGGCGAGAGTTTAGCTGGAGATCGGCAGCCATGTCGAGGCGGTCGGCTTCATCGTCGTCCATATCCGACAAGTTTTCCGCGCCTTCCTTCACCCAGATGTGGCAGGTGGTGCAGGCGCAATTGCCGCCGCAGGCGTGGTCGAGCTTGACTCCATTGTTCAGCGCCACGTCGAGCAAAGATTGTTCTTTGCCATGGTCCTTGTAGGGCAGCTTGCCGTGTTCGAACTGCACGGTCTTGCCTTCGGGGAGGAAAGTCACCTGCACAGTGTTTTCGCCGGGCTCGTCGAGGGTGGCGGCGGTGCCGCTGTTTTTCGTTTTGTCGTCAGACATGGGAACTCCAAGTTTCACAGTTTCAGAGTTTCAAGGTTTCACCGCCGGCAATAAGGCTCGCGGCTCGGTTGTTGAAACGTTGAATTTATGGAACATGAAACATTTCTACTCAAATTCTGGTTTACCTACGGGATGGGGCGCGTCTGGTCCTTCGCCAAAATCGGCCTCATCCATTCTCTTGCCTTTCAGGGCGGTGGAAACCGCGCTGTCCATCATCAACTCGGCCAGGCGCATGGTGCCCTGGTTGAGTTCGTCGATCGATTTGCGGATCGCCTGGTAATCGTCGCCCTTCTTCACTTCGTTCAGAGCTTTCTCCAACTTCGCGGTGCGGCGCTGCTCGTCGGCGGTCAGTTGTCTCCAGGCTGGACTCTGACGGCCTTTACCCAGAGCGGTGAGAATGGTTTCCGCCTCATTGCGCGCTTCGATCACCTGGCGCTGGCGGAAATCTTCTTCGGCGTAGTCGAACGACTCAAGCAGCATGCTCTCGACCTGATCGTCGGTGAGGCCGTAGCTGGGCTGCACTTCGATCTCGGCTTCCTTGCCGCTGCGTTGCTCGCGGGCGGAAACGTGCAGGATGCCGTTGGCATCGATCAGAAACTTGACCTCGATGCGCGGCATGCCCGCCGTCATCGGAGGGACGCCCTTCAGATCGAACCGCGCGAGCGAGCGGCAATCCCTCGCTAACTCGCGTTCACCCTGTAAAACGTGGATAGCGACGTTGGCCTGCCCATCGACCTGGGTGGTGTAGAACTGGGTCGCCGATGCGGGAATGGTCGAGTTGCGGAGAATGATCTTGTCCGTGACTCCGCCCGCGACTTCGATGCCAAGCGACAGCGGAGTGACGTCGAGCAACAGCATTTCTTTCGTGGCTTCGGAACCACCGCCAAGGATGTTGGCCTGGACGGCTGCGCCGAGCGCGACCACTTCGTCAGGGTTCAAGTCGGTATGCGGAGCGCGCTGGAACAGGTCTTGCACCAGAGAGTGCACTTTCGGAATGCGCGTCGACCCGCCCACCAGCACAACTTCTTCGATTTGCTCCGGCTTGAGCTTGGCATCTTTCAGAGCCTGCTTGCAGGGCGCTATGGTGCGGTCGAGGATCGGCTGAATGAGTCCTTCGAACTGCGCACGCGTAATTTCGCGCTGGTAGCGCTTTCCTTCGGGAAGCTCAATGTCGAGCAGGGTGGACTCGTTCGACGACAGCGCGATCTTTGCTTCGATCACTGCCTTCCGGATGGTCTGCACGGCTTCACCACTACGGCGCAGGTCCAATCCCATGTCGCCTCGAATGTCATCGAGCGCAATGGTGATAAGCAAATTGTCAATATCGTCGCCGCCCAGATGCGTGTCGCCATTGGTTGAGATGACTTCGAAGATGCCGTCGTGCAGCTTGAGGATCGAGATATCAAAGGTGCCGCCGCCCAGGTCGTAGACTGCGACCACGCCATTCTTCCTTTGGTCGAGACCATAGGCGAGCGACGCGGCCGTCGGTTCGTTGACCAGGCGAAGAACTTCCAGTCCCGCGATGCGACCTGCGTCTTTGGTGGCCTGGCGCTGCGCGTCGTTGAAATACGCCGGGACGGTGATGACCGCTTTTGTAACCGGCCCGCCGAAAAACCTCTCCGCATTGCGTTTGAGCTGGCGGAGGACGAATGCGGAAATCTCGGGGGGCGTGTAGGTCTGGGCGTCTAGCTTGATGCGCAGGACTTCGCCGGGCTGGAGATCCTGGGCCAACTGGAACGGAAAGAGCTTCAACTCTGCCTGCACATCCTCGACGCCGCGGCCCATCAGGCGCTTGATCGAGTAGACCGCACGCTCGGGTGTTTCGATGAGATATTTCCGGGCCGCGCTGCCAACAATGATTTGATCCTTCTCGCCCAAGGCGACCACCGACGGCACAAGGTTCAGGCCGTCTTCGCCCGGAATCACGACAGGGGTATCCCCCTGCATGAAGGCCACCAGGGAGTTCGTGGTGCCGAGGTCGATCCCGACGATGCGCTCGTTTGGCATTCGAACTAACTGGCCTTCCGTTCTTCCGGTGTTGCAGGTTGCGGCTCTGCAGCTTGCGTCGCGCGATAGAGGCGCACCGGTTTCCACGCGTCGATCGCCGTTCCTCCGCTGATCATGCCCTGGATAAAGGGCTCGAAGAACATGTAAGGGTGGATCGAGGGCAGCGCGCTGGCCTCGTCGAGACGCCGGCGAAGTTCGGCGGGAATGGTGAATTCGATCGCGCTCAGATTGTCGTTGAGCTGGGCCAGCTTGCTGGCGCCGATGATGGTCGAAGTCACGCCCGGCTGAGTGGCAACCCAGTTGAGGGCGACCAGTGCGGGCGGGCGGCCCATTTCCTTGGCGACTTCGAGAAGGACGTCGAGGACTTTCCAGTTCTGAGTGTTGAATCGCATCAGCGTTGGATTACCCGAGTCTTTTGTTTTTTCGAGGCGGCCATCACCGCTGCCTTCCTCACCCTGGCGCTTGTACTTGCCGGTAAGAAATCCGCTGGCGAGCGGGCTCCAGGGGCAGATGCCAAGGCCCAGTTCCTGGGCAACCGGGACGTGCTCGCGCTCGATGTTGCGCTCCACCAGCGAGTGTTCGAGTTGCAGGGCGATAGGACGTTCCTTGCCATCCTTCTCGGCCAGCGTGTAAGCACGAGCAACGTACCAGGCTGGCGTGTCGGAGAACCCATAGTGACGGATCTTACCTGCGCGCACCAAATCGTTCAGGGTCGCAACCACCTCTTCGACCGGGGTCACCCTGTCCCACGCATGCAGCCAGTACAGATCGATGTAGTCCGTTTTCAGCCTGCGGAGCGAGCCTTCGAGCGCGCGATAGACGTTCTTGCGGCCGTTGCCGCCCGCGTTCGGATTGCCGGGTTCGGTGTTGAAGGTGAACTTCGTGGCCAGCACAATCCGATCACGCAGCTTGCGGTCGGCAATGAACTTTCCAACCAATTCTTCGCTGTGCCCCCCGGTGTAAGCATCGGCGGTATCGACGAAGTTTCCGCCGGCGTCGATGTAGCCGTCAAAGACCGAGCGGGAAACATTTTCTTCCGAGCCCCAACCCCATTCGGTACCGAAGGTCATGGTTCCAAGGCAAAGCGGGCTGATCCGCAATCCGGAACGGCCCAGCGTGACGTATTCGTTCAAACGCATAGCACCTAACTTTCCAGAACTTCGTTGACGTCGCGCACCAGATTGCGCAAATAGTTTCGGCGATTCAGGAGATCGAGCATTCGGCCGCGGATTTTCACGCGGTCGGCTTCCGTGCCCGCGTCCACGGCCTGATCCCAGGAGGCCCATTCTTTTCTCAGTTCATCCAGCAGGGCCTCGTGCTTTTCTTCGAGTTCCAGTTTCTGGCGGCCGACTTCCTCAATGAGAGAGGGATTGTCTTCGCCCATCTTCTTTTGCATTTTCAGTTCTTCGAGCTGCATGTTGAGGTCGAAAACTTCTTCCAGCAGATCGGGCGGAACAACCTGCTTTTTAACCTGGCCGCTGGCACGCGCCGCTTCGGTGGCACTCTTCGATTGCTCTTCGAGCTCCACGCCTTCGAGGCGCAGGAGGTATTCGGTGCGCTTGATTGGATCTTTGAGCGTGCGGTACGCATCGTTGAGCTGCGAGCTCTGCTCGAGGCTCCATTCCTGCTCGCGAGTTTCGGCGGCGGAGTAGAGGTCCGGATGCAGCTTGCGGCTGAGTTGATAAAACTCGCGTTCCAGCAGCGCGATATCGACGTTCAACTTACGCGGCAGTGCGAAGAACGTGAAGTAGTCGACCGGCACGGGAGGCTGGACTTTCCCGCAAGCGCTGCAGAAATGTTCGGCGCGCATGGTTCCGCAGGACCAGCAGGAAGACGTTGCGTCGCCCGGCATGATCAGTGACGATTTGGTCTCTGGATTCGTCATGGGTTCCAAGTAGTTAAAACTCACCTCAGCGGCAAGCCGCACGCTTCTTGGCGGCTTTTCGGCCCGACTGAAGTCGGGACCTTCCCGGTCCCGCCGGCTACAAGCATTTCGAACCGACGGCCCTGAATTCGCCGCAAAAAAACTCACCACGAACGCTCGTCCTGCACCGAAAGTCTGCACGGTGCGAGGCAGAGCGCCGTGGTGCAGGATCCTGGGATTCGCCTCCTGGGTCTGGCGGACAAGAGTGTCCGCGCCACACTCAAGCCGTAAAAGAACTTCCGCAACCGCAAGACTTCGTGGAATTCGGGTTGACGAACACGAAGCCCTGCTGCATCAGGGTCTCCTGGTAGTCCAGGATCATGCCGTGCAGGTAGATGAACGACTTCGGGTCGACAAACACGCGCACGTCGTCGAATTGAAAGATGCGGTCGCGCTCGCGGGGCTGCGTGTCGAAGCGGATGTTGTAGCTCAAGCCCGAGCAGCCACCTCCCTGCACTCCCAGGCGCAAGCCACCTTCCGTCGGCGATATGCCTTCCTTCGCCATCGCGCTGCGGATTTTGGCGATTGCCTTCTCCGTCACCTGAATGCCCTTTACCGGGGCGGCAGGCGCGGGAGGTGCGATCGTCTTCAGCGTTTCATCTGCCATAGTGCTCATAAATCTAGCCGCACGTGGGAGGCGCGTCAGTGATCCACAACATGTGAAACCCGGCGCGCAACCCGGTTAGTGAGCCGCCTGGCTGGCTGGCACCGGCGCCTTTTCGTCGGCCGCGCCGTTCTTCTTCTTCCAGTCGTGAATCGCGGCGCGGATAGCATCTTCCGCCAGCACCGAGCAGTGAATCTTCACAGGCGGAAGCGCCAGCTCCTTCACGATCTCGGTGTTCTTGATTTGCAGGGCTTCGTCGACGGTCTTGCCCTTCACCCACTCGGTGGCGAGCGAGGACGAGGCAATCGCCGAACCGCAGCCGAAGGTCTTGAACTTCGCGTCTTCGATGACCTGCGTCTCCGGGTTCACCTTGATCTGCAGCTTCATGACGTCGCCGCACTCCGGCGCGCCCACCAGGCCGGTGCCGACTTCCTGGCTATTCTTGTCCATCGACCCGACGTTGCGCGGGTTGGAATAATGATCGAGAACCTTATCGCTATATGCCATTTAGAACTCCTAACACAGGTTTCACAGTTTCAAGGTTTCGGGTTTCAAAGTAAAAACCCATCTCTAAAACATCTCTGCCCGTTTCAAAGCCGCGTTTTCTCAAAACGCCGTTCGCGCCCAGGGTCTCCTTGAAACTTTGAAACCCTGAAACTTTGAAACTTGCTCTTCCTACTCTCCCGCCCACTTCACGTCCTTCAGATTGATGCCTTCCTTCGCCATTTCGTAGAGCGGAGAAAGTTCGCGCAGGCGCTCGACGGTCTCGCAAACGCGGTCGGCTACGTAATCGACTTCGGCTTCATTGTTGAAGCGGCCGATGCCGAAGCGGATCGAACTATGCGCCAGATCATCGCCGGTTCCAAGAGCCTTCAATACATAAGATGGCTCCAGGGTCGCGGAGGTGCAGGCCGAACCGCTCGAAACTGCCACGTCGTTGATTCCCATCAGCAGAGACTCGCCTTCCACATAGGCGAAGCTGATGTTCAGATTGCCGGGCAGACGGTGCTCCATCGAGCCGTTAATGTAAGTCTCATCCAGCCGGCCCATGATACGGTCCTTGAGGCGATCGCGCAGCGTAGCGAGATGAGTGCCCTCTTTTGCCATCTCCTCACGCGCAATCTCACATGCCTTGCCCAGTCCCACGATGCCGGGGACGTTCAAAGTTCCCGAACGCATGCCGCGCTCGTGTCCGCCTCCGTCGATGATGGCGGAAATCTGCACGCGCGGATTCTTGCGGCGCACGTAAAGGGCGCCTACACCCTTGGGACCATAAATCTTGTGGGCGGTGATCGACATGAGATCGATGTTGTCCTTGCTCACGTCGATGGGAACCTTTCCGACAGCCTGTACACCATCGGTGTGGAACAGCACACCGTGCTCTCGACAGATCTTGCCGATTTCGCGCCAGGGCTGCAGTACGCCGATTTCGTTGTTCGCCGCCATGATGGTCACCAGGATCGTCTTGTCATCAATGGCGCGTTTCAACTCTTCGAGATCGACCAGGCCATCTTTCTGCACGGGCAGGTAAGTGACGCGATAGCCATATTTCTCAAGACGTTTGCAGGTATCGAGCACGGCTTTATGTTCGGTTACGGCCGTGATGATGTGATTGCCCTTCTCTCGATACATCTCGGCGACACCTTTGATGGCGAGGTTGTCGCTCTCGGTGGCGCCCGAGGTGAAAATGATTTCCTTGGCAGTCGCGCCAATCAGTTTGGCAACCTGCTCGCGCGCATTCTCAACGGCTTCCTCAGCTGTCCATCCAAATGGATGGTTCCGGCTGGCGGCGTTGCCGAACTTTTCCATGAAGTAGGGCAGCATAGCCTCGAGCACGCGCGGATCCATGGGGGTGGTGGCATGGTTGTCCATGTAGATGGGCAGCTTCACGCCGTCGGGAGCAGGCGTACGCTGCTCCTGGGTCGCGGTCTTCAAATCGATACTCATGGTGACTTTCTCCTACCGTTGCTCAAATCCCGGGTCGTCGACGAAACAAAAGCCAGTGAAACAAAATAAGCGCTAAACGCTCGATCAGCTCAAGGTGATTAATTCAGCCATACTCTTCTTCGGCTCGCCGCCCATACCCTCCGCGGCCTCAATCATCTCCGAGATCTTGATCTTCTTTAAAACGTCCTCGAGGCTCTGATTCACCTTGCGCAGCGGTTCGCGAATCGTGCATCGCTCTGTCTGATCACACTCTCCTCGCACCGTAATACAAGACGTGATAAACAGCGGTCCCTCGATCGCGCGGATGACTTCATACGCGGATATCTCGGCTGCGGACCGTTCCAAGGTGTACCCGCCGTTGATGCCATGCACGGAATGCAGCAGGCCGGCTTTCGCCAAACGCTGAAGAATCTTGGCGAGCACCTCCGGTGGTATTCCATAGGCTTGCGCCACGTCTTTCGCACTACATGCTCCGCGCTCGGCATGTTCGGCCAGATGCCGCATTGCCATTAGCCCGTAGTCCGCCTTTTTAGACAGTTTCAGCATTGCAAATTTGTTATCCGACCAATTTAATCGGACATAAATCCGACTGTTTAGGTCGCCTTTAATTCTAGACCCTGCAGAGTTTTCGCGCAACTCGCCACAGCGAACTGCAAGAAACGTCATCTGAACGGCAACTTCAGCAATCTCAAAGGTTTACCCCAAGGCGGTAATTACGGTCGGATATTCACGATGTTGTATTGATCGCGCTGGGTTTCGGGTTACCGAAGGGGCTTGACTTCCTTCAGGACGGGGCTAAAATACCCGAAATTTCCTGCGGTACGGGTTCAAGTACCTGTTCCACTCCAGCGATCGCCATCCCGAGTCATGACGCCAACCGCCGTCGCAATCCCCCCAGTAGAGAAGGAACATGAATCAGTGTAAGCACCCGCGCGTGCAGATTGTCAGCCGCGAAGAGGACACCGAGTACGTGGAGTGTCTGGAATGCGGCGATGTCTTTGAATCCAGTGAATTCAAAGACATGGCAATTGAAGAAAGCACGTCGCCCGACGAAGTCTGAATCGCCCGCACGTCCCTTCAAGCCTGATGACGCAACCAGCGGATATGCCTGCCGATCGGCATGACGGAGGTAATCGTCATGCACTGTTTGTGTTTGTTGTGTTCCAAGCCGGTTTGATCTAATCGCTGGACGGAGTTTTTTAGTTCGCTTGGGGAATTGAATGCCCGATGTAGCGCTGGTGGTCGACGATTCCATGGTGATCCGGCACACGGTCTCCCGCTTTTTGGAAGAGCGGGGATTTGCCGTGGAGTCGGCTTCCAACGGCCTGGAGGCGCTCGAAATTCTCAAGCGCGTGCAACCGGCTCTACTGATCACCGATATGCAGATGCCCGGCATGAGCGGCAGCGAACTGATCAGCGTCCTCAAGAGTAAGCCCGAAACTGCGGCCATTCCTATCCTGATTCTCACCGGGCGGTCGAGCGGTTTGAACGGCAGCGAGAATCGCGCCGAGTTCACCATCTTCAAGGATATCGACGTGCAGGTACAGCTCGAGAAGGCTCTTACCGCCGTCACATTCAAGGCAGCCAAAGCGCGAGCTTCAGGTAAATAGACTTTTTGGTAAGCTGGCGCGTTGGCTAAGCGTGCCGCAATGGCAAACTTGCTTCCGCCGAAGAATCCATTGCGGCAAAATCCTTCGCAAGCCATTTGGGATAGGCCGCTGCTGCAATCATGGCAGCATTGTCGGTCGACAGCGGCCGCGACGGGAAGAAGACGGGCAATCCCAGCTGTGCGGATTCGGTTTCGAAACGCTGCCGTAACTCGTTGTTGGCTGCAACGCCTCCCGTTACAAACAAAGTGGCAACGTCGTAGGCCTGAGCCGCCTCCAGCGTCTTGGCGACCAGATCATCCACCATCGAGCGCTGGAATGACGCCACCAGATTTAATGTTTCCGGCTCACAGGCGGCCAGGTAGTCGTCGAACCTCGGCTTTGCCATGCCGGCCAGTGACGCTCTTCGCTTTTCAATCGCCGGCGCAAGGTTATGGGCTTCGATATAGCGAAGCACGGCCGTCTTGATGCCGCTGTAAGAGAAATCAAATCCAGGACGGGTGTTTGTCGGGGAAAGGCGCCCCTTGCGGTCGGGATGCTTGATCTGTGGACTGGCAAACTTGATGAAGGTTGGGTTTCCGTGCGTCGAGAGGCGATCGATGATGGGGCCACCCGGATATCCCAAGGCCAGCAATTTGGCGACTTTGTCGAAGGCCTCGCCGGCGGCGTCATCCCGGGTGTGGCCCACGTTATCGTAGGACCAGCTGTCACCATTTTGCCCGGCGAGATAAAGGTGCGTGTGGCCGCCAGAAACAACCAGGGCCAGCACTGGAAAGTCCACGTGCTGATTCCCTTTCTGACGTTCCTCCAGCAAAACAGCGTGGATGTGGCCCTCCAGATGATTCACTGCGATCAGCGGCTTCTCCAGCGAGAATGCCAAAGCCTTCGCGTAACTGAGGCCAACCAGCAGCGCTCCCGCCAGCCCAGGCCCTTGCGTCACCGCAATCGCATCGACTGACGCATAGGTTCGTCCGGCGTCGGCGAGTGCTTTGCGAACCACCGGAACAATAGCCCGCAGGTGCTCGCGCGAAGCGAGTTCCGGCACAACGCCGCCATAAGGCAAGTGGGTTGCAATCTGCGAGAACACCACATTGGAAAGAATCTGCTCACCTGAGCGCACGACCGCAGCGCCCGTCTCGTCACACGAGCTTTCGATCCCGAGGATAAAGGCGTCTGGCATGCTTCTATATTATTGGAAGACCATAGTTGATGTTTACCGCCAAACAATTCGCCATCGCCATCGTCCGCACCCTCCGCGAGCGCGGCCACGAAGCTTATCTGTGCGGCGGATGTGTTCGTGACTTGCTCCTGGGCCGCGAGCCCGCCGATTACGACGTCACCACCGACGCTACTCCAGAGCAGGTCATGCAGATTTTTCCGCAGACGTATGCCGTCGGCGCGCAGTTCGGCGTTGTGCTGGTTCCCATTCCCCAGAGCCCACGCGAGAACGAGGACAGTTTGCCCGCCGGCGGGAAAATCGAATCGATCCCTGGTTTCAGCGCCGGAAAATCGGGCGTGGTCGAAGTCGCCACGTTCCGTTCGGACGTCAGCTATAGCGATGGTCGCCACCCCAATGCCGTACGGTTCAGCAAAGACCCCCGGGAGGATGTGCAACGTCGCGATTTCACGATCAACGGCTTGCTGATGGATCCGATATCAGGCGAGATCCTTGATTTCGTGGGCGGACGCAAGGATCTGGAGACCCAAGTCATCCGGACGATTGGCGAACCACGACACCGCTTCACGGAAGACAAATTACGGATGCTTCGGGCGATCCGCTTCGCGGCACGCTTTGGCTATCGGATTGATCCGCCGACATTGACAGCGATTCAGGAAATGGCTTCTGGCATCGACCAAGTCAGCCGTGAACGCGTTCGCGACGAACTGACCAAGATGCTCACCGAGGGCCACGCGCGCGCGGCATTTCTCCTCTTGGATGAATCAGGGCTGCTGCCCGAAGTGCTCCCGGAAATCTCCGACATGAAGGGCGTGGAACAACCGCCCCAATATCATCCCGAAGGCGATGTATTCGTTCATACCTTGTTGCTGCTGGACAAACTGCCGCACCCTTGCCCTGCGACGCTGGCGTGGGGAGCGCTGCTGCACGATGTCGGGAAGCCTCCGACATTTCGCGTGGCGCCGGACCGGATTCGCTTCGATGGGCACGTCGAGGTAGGCGTGAAGATGGGCGAAGCAATCTGCCGCCGGTTGCGCTTCTCCAATGATGACACCGAGCAGGTTCTTGCGCTGATTGAGAACCACATGCGCTTCGGTCAGGTGATGCAGATGAAAGAATCCACCCTCAAAAGATTTTTGCGCATGCCGAAATTCGACGAGCATCTCGAGTTGCACCGCGTAGACTGCCAGGCAAGCCATGGAATTTTGACCGCGTATGAGTTTGCGAAGGAAAACCTGGCGTCCATTCCTCCGGAGAAGATGCGCCCGGCGCCGCTGGTAACTGGTAATGATTTAATTGCGACGGGCTATGTCCCGGGCCCGCGCTTCAAGGAAATTCTTTCGGCAGTGGAAGATGGCCAACTGGAAGGGCGCTTGCGGTCGAAACAAGAGGCGCTGGAGTTTGTCGCCCGCGATTTTCCGCTAACCCAACCGTAAATGAACGCACGTGCGCGACGCGGTGGAAAACGCGTCCGCTGCTCAATGCTAAAATCTTTTCCTCGCACTCGCGATTTCCATCATGGCGCCCCGAAAATCTCCCATGCGACCGGCTGGCGACGGACTCGAAAAAGTAATCGAGCGGTCTTTGCGCAAAGCGCCTGCCGACCAGGTTGCGCTGCTTGCGTGGCCGCTGGCATGCGGGAGTGCCGTGGCCGCGCGTACCCACGCTCTCGATTTTGACGACGGCGTTCTACGAGTAGAGGTCCCAGACGCGGGGTGGCGCAAAGAACTTCAGGCGCTCGCAGCGCGTTATGTAGCTACTCTCAACCGCTACGGCACAGAAAGCGTAACGCGTGTTGAGTTCGTGGTCGCAGGGCGCAAACAGGCAAACAGCGTCGTTCCGAGCAAACAATCTCGAAGCAAGCGCGCGTAGCCCATGAAAATTACCGACCAGGATGTCACCTATGTCGCCGGCCTCGCCAACCTCGAGCTTGCCGAGGAAGAACGCGAGCACATGGTGCGCGATCTGAATTCGATTTTAGGCTACATCGACATGCTGAACCGGCTGAACACCGACAAGGTCGAGCCGATGGCGCAGGTTTCCGACCGCCATGGCGTCGACACCTTGAAGACGGGAAGCGATCGCTTCGCCTATGCCAGCCGCGAGGATGTGCTGTTCGGCCTTCGTCCCTCCCTGCCGCATGAAGAAGCCCTCGCGAATGCGCCTGACGCTGACGAAAATTTCTTCAAGGTGCCGAAGGTGATCGAGCGGTAGCTGCACCAAGCCCGGTTGGAGCTGTGGAGTATCCATGCCGCAAGAATTGCAGGTTTTGCCTAATGTCGCCGCCGACTCGGACGCGGCCGAACTGATTCGTGCGTGGGCCTCAGGCGGCGCTTTGGTTTGTAGCCTGAATCCCACCGCTTGGCCGGAAGACCAAGCGCTCATTGGCTGGAGAATTCGCGGAGGCGCTTCAACAGTCTTACGGCCTTGAGAAATCTGCCGTGCTCGCCCGTATGCGCAGCGTTTTCGATGCCGAACTTGATCGGCCGACGGCTGAGACCAAAGGCGGATTCGTTTAGATATGGACTTGACCAACCTTACGATCGATGGCGCGCGCACGGCGATTCAGGAGCGTAAAACTACGTCGATGGCGCTGGCAGAGGCACACTATGAGCGCATTCAGAAAGAAGATTCTGCGATTGGCGCGTACCTCACGCTCACAAAGGAGCGTGCGCTCGAGCAAGCGGATCGCATGGACCGTCTGGCGGACGAAGGAACGCCATTGCCGCCCTTGGGAGGCGTGCCGGTCGCAATTAAAGATGTGATGTGTACACGCGGCATTCGCACGACGGCGGGCTCGAAGATTCTCGAAACCTTTATCCCCCCCTACGACTGCACGGCGGTAGCTCGCCTGGAAGCCGCCGGGGCAGTGATTCTCGGCAAGCTGAATTGCGATGAATTTGCCATGGGTTCATCGAACGAAAATTCGGCGTTCCATCCGGTGCGTAACCCGCGCGATACCAGCCGCGTTCCCGGAGGCTCTTCGGGCGGATCGGCCGCGGCCGTCGCGGCGAGCATGGCGGTCGTTACGCTGGGCTCCGACACCGGCGGCTCAATCAGGCAACCAGCTTCATTCTGCGGCGTGGTCGGACTTATGCCGACCTACGGACGTGTCTCGCGCTATGGACTCATTGCTTTTGCCTCGTCGCTCGATCACATCGGGCCGCTCGCCAAGACAGTAAAAGATGCGGCCACGGTGCTGCGGACCATTGCCGGACGCGATCCGATGGACACAACTTCCGCCGACGTTCCAGTTCCAGATTACCCAGCGGAACTCGATAAGCCGGTACATGGCTTGAAGATTGGGGTTGCGAAGGAATACTTTGGCGAAGGGCTCGACCTGGAGGTCAAGAAGGCAGTCGAAGATGCGATACAGTCGCTCGCGAAACTGGGCTGCGAAGTAGTTCCCGTCTCGCTGCCGCATACCGAGTACGCGATCCCCACTTACTACATCGTAGCAACCGCGGAAGCCTCTTCCAACCTGGCGCGCTTCGACGGCGTGCGGTACGGCTATCGCGCCAAGAATGCGCGCACGCTTTCAGAGATGTATCGACGCAGCCGCGACGAAGGCTTCGGGGCCGAAGTCAAACGCCGCATCATGCTGGGGACCTACGCGCTCAGCGCGGGCTACTACGATGCCTATTATCTGAAAGCGCAAAAGGTGCGGAGCTTGCTCACCCGCGACTTTGACGAAGCCTTCAAGAAGGTCGACGCGATCGTGACGCCTACCAGTCCCACGGCCGCCTTCAAACTCGGCGAGAAGGCAAACGATCCACTGGCGATGTACCTGGCGGACATCTACACGGTCACGGCGGACCTGGCTGGGATTCCGGGGATTTCAGTTCCCTGCGGGGAAACAAAGGACAAGCTACCCATCGGATTGCAAATTCTCGGGAGGCATTTCGACGAAGCCACGATTCTGCGCCTGGCGCACGCCTATGAGATGTCCGCTGTTTGAGGCAGCTGCGTCGAAATTCGACGCGCCGCCTCGCATTTCAAAGTCAGCCCGGGAACAAGTGTCCAACAGTATTAGCCTACTTGCCCGTTCGCTGGTCGATCTGCGCAATTACGTTCTTCGTGTCCGCGGCCATCGGGCCGTTGGGATCAATCTTCAGGAATTGCTGAAACGCACGTCGGGCTTCCTCGGGCTTCTTTTGCCGCAGCAATGAGTAGCCCAACACAATGTATATGCCGGGTTGGGATTCCTTCAGCTTAATGGCCATTCGGGCATGTAATTCTGCTTCCGGAAACTTGCTGAGAGCGAAATACACTTTGGCAAGTTCGAACTGAGCCTCGGGATTTTGCGGCTCGAGCTCCGCGAAGCGGGTAAACGGCTTTTCGGCAAGATTCGCCCGGCTCGTCCTTGCATACAGCACGCCCAAAAGATATTGGGCTCTTGGCAGTCGGTCCTCGATCTCAACCGCCTTCAGCAAGGATGATTCCGCTTCAGGACCGTGATTCAACTGGAGGTGAGCTACACCCAGCAGTTGGTAGGCCTCCGCATACTTGGGATACAGATCGATGGCTTTTTGCAGATGCGGAATTGCGTCGGAGTAGTGGTTGCTGTTTACATTGAATTGGCCCGCTTCGAATTCGGTCTTCGCCTCGGGCGGAATTGCGGCAATCCGCCCATCTACGATTCCAACGGCTGGAGCAGGATTATTCTTGTCCGATCGCAGGGTGACCCACTCGAGCGCGCGACAGGGTTTCACGCTCATGTCTACTCGTCCATACACGGGCCGGTAGTTGGGCGCATTGATCCTGTACTGAATGACCATGCACGGGGCGCCTGCGTGAAATTTTCCCATCCGGTCCGTCGTCGTAATCGTGCGCCAACTGGCTTCCCCGTCTGTCCATAGCTCCACCTGCACGAACTGCGCGGGAGCGTTGTTTTCGTATCGCACGTCGCCCGTAAAGTTTGTGCCGGCATCGACCCCGCTTTCACTTTGACCCGGGGCGGCAGGTATTACGGCAACTGCTAGTGCTGCTACGGCTAGAACCTGCGTGCATCGCCCCCAAAAAGAAGCTCCCATGGCCGCCTCCAATCATGGAAAAGCGACAACCCCATACCCATGGCTGTCCGTTCCACCCTGTGCCGGAAAACTGGTTGCTTTCAGAAGGACGGAGTGTCGCTGATCCAGTGTGCTGGTATTTTGATCCCGTTTTGCCCGGAACTCAATGCCCAGAAATAGAGCGCGGATCGGCCTCAACTGTCAAGATTTGCAACGCACAAACGGACGCACCCCGAAAGGAATCGAAGATGGTGGGCGCTATAGGATTCGAATCCGTGCGACCAGGTAGTTTCAACAACAATAACGCAGCAGACGGCACGTAATACCCTAAGTTTTAGATGCAAAATAGTGCGAACGGCACGGAAACAGCACGGGAACCATTTAGGCGATTGGAGCGCCCGGGCCAACCTCTCGTGCGACTAACTTTCTATTACTCTTACTCTCCAACGCGCTACAGAGCTGCGCGACCAAAACCATGAGCCTGTCGGAATCCTGTTCTTTGCTGGCCTGCTCTGCAATGGCCTGCCACTGGGTGTCTTTTTCAGAATATGCGGTCATGGGGCCCTCTCAGTACAGCGCTCAGACTCTGCTGGATCCACACGGAAGCTGAGCAATTCTGCGCATCAGCCAAGAATAGGTAGTCCCTGATGGCTAGAGAAATGGTCTGGCTAGAGGACTTCGAAAAGCGCCTGAATGCTATTTGATGTTCAGGCCTTCCATTTCCTTAACTAAGCGTCCGATATGGTCGGAGCGTCTATCGTGGTCATCCTGTGTGTCTCGGGTCCAACCACCGAAGGTGGCCTCTCGGTTGGATTCCATCTGGAGCCTGTTCAATTCGATGATTTCAGAGATTAGCTTTGCGCGTTTGGGATCGCCTGCCATTCAAGGCCTCCTGTGAGAAACTGATTCACAAGATGCCCGTCGCTTTAGGAGCGCGGCAGAGAGATTGTGAACTGCGACTGCCCCAATCGTACTCGCCGCTCCCGGCAGTGTCCATACAGTGCAACGGAGAGGTCCGTTCTGGCTCGCATCCGTGCGGCAAAGATGGTGGGCGCTATAGGATTCGAACCTATGACTTCCACCGTGTGAAGATGGCACTCTACCGCTGAGTTAAGCGCCCACTGGATGCGGTAAGTTCGTCATTATACATAAGTTCCCTGTCCACGGTCTTCCCATTGGATTTCAGCGGCACTGGCAGTGGGACCGGCACGCGAGCCAGAGCGGGCACCGGGTGCTGGAGGATTTTGTCTTGGGTTGCGCGTTTCGCCTCGGGTGGCTATGCGCGTAATACAGGGTCATATCCATTCTGGATGACGCACCACGGCGCAGTCTGCTGGGGTTGACACGCGAATCACGGCGGGCGCTTCGGGAAAATCACGCCGTTGCTGATCACGTACCTTTCAGCTCGGCGCGAAGATCTTCTTCTGATCGGTCGAGCTGATAGAAAGACGATTCCCCTGGTACACGGAGGCGATGAACCGATCGCAACCTGTTTGCCATGGAATCTGTATGTTATAGCTACCAGAATCGCGATCCGTAGAAAAGGATTAACACTGTAGATTCTTTTCCTATAAAGAACCCGACGTGTGGATGGTGCTTCGGGAAAAGACTTTGTGGTGTGGAGAATTCGAACGGAAGGTGAAATGTTGAAATCCGGATGTCGCATTGTGTTTGTTCTGCTTGCCCTTCTGAGCGCGCATTGCTTATGGTCTCAGAACTCTGAACAGCTCCCATATCTGGACCCCGGACTATCGGCCGAACGGAGAGCGGCCGATTTAGTTCATCGTATGACCATAGAGGAAAAGGTCACGCAACTGGTGAACCAGGCCCGCGCGATCCCGCGCTTGAATGTTCCCGCCTATGACTGGTGGAGCGAGGCTTTGCACGGCGTGACTACGAACGGCACGACCGAATTCCCTGAACCCATCGGTCTGGCCGCAACTTTTGATAGCGATGCAATCCACCGCATGGCCGTGGTCATTGGAACGGAAGGACGGATCAAGCATGCCCAAGCCGTGCGTGCGGGGCACAGCGACATTTTCGAAGGCCTGGATTTCTGGGCTCCCAATATCAACATCTTTCGCGATCCCCGTTGGGGACGCGGGCAGGAAACTTATGGCGAGGACCCCTTCCTGACAGCACGCTTGGGGGTTGCGTTTGTTACCGGCATGCAGGGCGACCATCCAAAATACTACCGCGTTATTTCGACGCCAAAACATTTCGCCGTGCACAGCGGGCCCGAACCGACGCGGCACACGGATGACGTAAGAGTCAGCAAGCACGACGAGCTGGATACTTATCTGCCGGCCTTTCGCGCAACCGTAACCGAGGCAAAAGCCGCTTCCGTGATGTGCGCCTACAACAGCATCAACGGTCAGCCTGCGTGCGTAAACGAGTTTCTCCTTCAAGACCAGCTGCGAGGCAAGTGGAAATTTCAGGGGTATGTGGTTTCGGACTGCGAAGCCATCATCAATATTTTCCGAGATCATCACTTCACCAGGACACAGGCCGAGGCTTCGGCGCTGGCTGTGCAACGCGGCATGGATAATGAATGCGTGGACTTCGCAAAAGTGAGGGACGATCACGACTATAAGCCGTACTATGACGCTTACCAACAGGGCATTCTGAAGGACAGCGACATTGATACCGCTTTGATACGCCTGTTCACGGCGCGAATGAAGTTGGGCATGTTTGATCCGCCCGGGACGGACCCGTATTCGAAAATCGACGAAAGACTACTGGATAGCCCCGAACATCGTGCCATGGCGCGGGCGATAGCAAATGAATCCATGGTCCTGCTCAAGAACGATGGCACGCTTCCCCTTAAGAAGAAGGACCTCAAGATTGCCGTCATCGGTCCGCTGGCAGACCAGACGAAATATCTGCTCGGCAACTACACGGGCACGCCAACCCATATAGTCTCCGTCCTGGAAGGACTCAAGACAGAGTTCCCCGCGGCACAGATCACTTTTCTTCCGGGAACTCAGTTCTTGAGAAAGGGTGGGGATATCGTGCCGACATCTTTCTTAACCACCCCAGACGACGCACCCGGGCTCAGCGTTGAGTTCTCCGCCGGAGACACCAGCCACGGAACCAATGCCGTGCTCGTCAAGCGTCAAGTGAGCGGAGTCAATCTAAAAGCGGGCGACATCCCCGAAGAAGCATCCGGAAAATACCCGTTCTTGGTTCAGTGGAACGGTTTCCTCACCGCGACGGAGACTTCCGATTACAACATTGGAGTGCGGATTGAAGATGGTTTCGCGAAGGTCTCCGTTGACGACAAAGCTGTCGCGCAGGAATACGCAAATGGCGCTGGAGGAGCGCAGACGAAGCTGGGACATCTTCATCTCGAGCAGGGTAAGCGAGTTGCTCTTAAAGTTGAATACAGACAATCGCATGCCGGTCCGACACGAGCTGAACTGATCTGGTCCAAGTACGACCCCAAGCTGGATCCCGAGGCGATCAACGGGGCGAAGAACGCCGACGTCGTGATTGCCGTCCTGGGGATCACCAGCGAACTTGAAGGCGAAGAGATGCCGGTCAACGAGGAAGGATTCAAGGGCGGCGATCGGACCAGCCTTGATCTACCAAAGCCGGAGGAGGCACTGCTCGAAGCGGTAGTTGCCGCTGGGAAGCCCGTGGTCCTGGTGCTCGCCAACGGCAGCGCGCTCGCCGTGAACTGGGCCAAGGATCATGCCAACGCCATTCTCGAATCGTGGTACCCCGGGGAGGAAGGTGGTGCGGCTATCGCAGAAACTCTCTCCGGCAAGAACAATCCTGCGGGGCGGCTTCCGGTCACTTTTTACACCGGAATCGAACAGTTGCCGCCGTTTGAAGATTATGCGATGAAGGGTCGCACTTACCGGTATTTCGAAGGTAAGCCGCTCTATCCGTTTGGTTACGGCCTGAGCTACACGACCTTCTCCTATGGCCAGCTCACGCTCACGAATAGCATGATCAAAGCGGGTGATCCGCTCGTTGCAGACGTGATTGTCACCAACACCGGAAAGCTGGATGGCGACGAAGTCGCACAGCTTTACCTGACGTTTCCCAATGTTCCGGGGGCGCCCTTAAGGGCTCTGCGCGGGTTTAAGCGTGTGCACCTCAAGGCAGGCCAGTCGGAAAAATTGCACTTCGAGCTTAACGCGCGCGACCTGAGCATGGTCACGGAAGCAGGCGAATGCATTGTCGCCGAAGGCAACTATTCAGTTTGGATTGGCGGCGGACAGCCAAGCGCCGACGCACCATCGGTGATGAAGACGCTTCGAGTAGAAGGGAGGAAAGCGCTGCCCGAATAGTCTGGCCGCGCAGCACTCGCTTTCGACGAGAGATCCGACATGCCAACTGCCA
Source organism: uncultured Acidobacteriota bacterium (assembly GCA_963850425.1). Taxonomy (GTDB): domain Bacteria; phylum Acidobacteriota; class Terriglobia; order Terriglobales; family Acidobacteriaceae; genus Gp1-AA133. The sequence continues at coordinate 258,250 of CAWKLF010000001.1, forward strand.
GGGGAAAAATACCCTCTACGCACTCTTACGATCGGAAACGAATAGTCCACCGCAGGCAAAACGGGTCCCTACCATGTGTCCAGGAGCACTGTTAATGTCACCATCCTTCCAGCGTTGCTTTGCCCGGTGGTTCGCATCTTTCATCCAGCATGCGGCGCAGGGCATTCGCCCGGTTGTCGTCAGTCTGGCTCTATGCGCCCTGGGATCGGCTGTCCCGGCTATGTCGGCAGACAAAGTTGCCCTGACGATTAACGTCTCTACCGTCGGCGACAAGATCGATCGCAACATCTTTGGCCAGTTTGCCGAGCATCTCGGACACGGCGTTTATGAAGGCATATGGGTCGGTCCGGATTCCAAAATCCCTAACACGCGGGGAATTCGAAACGACGTGGTTGCCGCCCTCAAGCAGATCAAAGTCCCAAACGTTCGTTGGCCAGGCGGCTGCTTCGCCGACGAATATCACTGGCGCACGGGGATCGGACCGTCCGAAAAGCGAGTCGTTACGCTTAATCCCAATTGGGGCGGAGTGACCGAATCCAACGCTTTCGGAACTCACGAATTCATGGACTTTCTCGATCAGATTGGCGCCGAAGCGTACCTCTCCGTCAATGTCGGCAGTGGCACTCCCCGGGAAGCGGCAGAATGGCTGGAATATATGACCTCTGCTCAGCCTTCCACACTTGCGAAGGAGCGCGCTACCAATGGTCATCCCGCTCCCTACAGGGTCGCCTATCTTGGCATCGGGAACGAAAGCTGGGACTGCGGTGGCAACATGACACCGGATTACTATCTAAGCCAACTTAAGATCTACAGCCGCTTCGTCCGCAACTTCAATCCAGTGCAGCAGGATCGGGGCCAGATGCTGAAGATCGCGGTTGGCCCGGGCGGGGATGGACCTCGCTGGACCGAGTGGACTGAAGCCATCATGAAGGCATACCAGCAACACACATGGAGCTGGAACATCGATGGCCTTTCCATGCACAACTATACGGTGGTTAAGTGGCCGCCCTCGTATAAGTCTGTGGGTTTTGGAGAAGATCAGTACGCTCAGATCCTCAAGTCCACTCTGGAGATGGACAGTCTCATTCGTAAGCACGCAGCCATCATGGACAAGTACGATCCCGACAAGAAGGTCGGCTTGGTCGTGGACGAATGGGGCGGATGGTACGCGCCGTTGCCCGGGAGCAATCCCGGCTTCCTTGTTCAGCAGAACAGCGTGCGTGACGCCGTGCTTGCTTCGCTCAACCTGAACATCTTTGCCCGTCATGCCTCCCGCGTGCGCATGGCGAACATCGCCCAGATGGTCAACGTGCTGCAGGCCATGATCCTGACCGACAAGGAAAAGATGGTCCTGACACCAACTTACTACGTCTTTAAGTTGTATGTGCCCTTCCAGGACTCGAGCTCCGTACCGGTCACATTCGATGCCGGCACTTACACGCATGGCGACATCAGCTTGCCCCGTGTGGATGCGATTGCCGCTAAAGACACGGCAGGCAAGTTGTGGTTAGCGATCACCAATCTTGACCCTAATGAGGCGGTCGAGATCGAAGCGAACATGCCAGGCATGGCAGCCAAATCTGCCACGGGGCAGACGCTAACCGGTCCCAAGGTTGACAGCGTCAACACCTTCGAAGCTCCGCAGTCGGTCGTGCCAAAGCCCATTTCGGTTAAGGCTCAGGGCGGGAAACTGACGCTGAAGCTCGAACCCAAGTCCGTCACGGTTGTCTCCGTTGAGTAATGACCCAAAGACGGTGGAAGTCAAAAACCGGCCAACACATTGCCAAACTAGAACAGCAACTGGTCAATGATCGCGAAAGTTTAACCTTCCTCGGGAAGTAGGACTGTCCATGAAAAATGCAGCACAAATTCTTATCGTTGCGATCGCGGCGGTCGCGACTGCTCCCGTTCTCGCGGGCCAAGTACAGACTGAAGTGCCTGCAGTAGTTCCTGGCGCAAAGCCGCTGGCGGTGGAACACATCAAGGTCCACGGGACATCCTTGGAGGGCAACCTGGAAAAGGATGCGGTCGACCGTGATGTGTTCGTGTTCCTCCCACCCGCTTATAAGAAGGAGAAGTCCCGTCGCTTCCCCGTCATATACGCTTTGCACGGTTACTCCATCGGCGCTGAGCAATGGAGCCACGAGATCCATGTACCGCAGACCATTGAAGGCGCATTCGCGCAAGGCAACAAAGAGATGATCGTCGTGTTGCCCGACTCAAAAACCCTGCATAACGGATCGATGTACTCGAGTTCGGTGACCACTGGAGACTTCGAGCAGTTTGTGGCGCGCGATCTGGTCGAATACATTGACGCTCACTACCGCACGATTCCAGAGCGCCTGAGCCGAGGCCTGGTGGGTCATTCGATGGGAGGCTATGGTGCGATTCGGATCGGCATGAAACATTCCGACCGCTTCGGCGTCCTGTACGTGATGAGCCCGTGTTGCTTGTCGCCCCGGACGGAACCTCCAAAGCCGGAAATCGCGAGGGCCCTTGAGTCGCTAACGACGCCGGAAGAGTCCGCGAAACTGCCATTCTTTGCGCGCGCCCAGATGGCTTCGGCGGCGGCATGGTCGCCCGACCCGAACAATCCGCCCCTTTACCTTGACCTGCCCACCAAGGATGGCATCGCTCAACCGGATGTTCTCGCGAAGTGGACTGCGAACGCGCCTCTTGCCTTCATGGATCAATACGTCGGGAGCCTGCGCCAGTATCGCGCTATCGCAATCGATGTCGGCGATCAAGACAGTTTACAAATTGATGCCGGCAAGCTTCATGCTGCCCTCGACAAGTACGGCATCGCGAACCGGTTCGAGGTGTATCCAGGCACGCACACAAGTAAAGTTGCGGACCGTTTCCAGAATCATGTTCTGACGTTCTTCAGCCAGAATCTTTGCTTTCAGGCAGGTTGTCGTTAACTGGCACTGCCATCACTTGGAAGTAAAACGGATTTCGATACTCGGGATTTCTGGAAAGCCTCTTCATGTCTACTCGATTCCCGTTCACTGTTCCCCAAAATGCCCGTTTTGCTATTCCTTTATTGCGGCGGCCGCACCTTCACGGATGTTTTTTTACCCCGATAGTCGATGGTGGCGTCCGGGTCCGAACTCGGTGCGATTCCTGTTCCATGGCCTTCTCGAACGAGCACAATGCGGAAGGTCCTATGCTCCAGCGCCCCAGGGAAACTGCCGCGTCGATCTCCGATAGTGAGTGTCGCGGCTCGGTCGTCCCAATGGAGCGGGATTACGGAATAGGCTCCGCGCTCATAGTCGTAATTATCGCCTTCGTCTTCGTAGAAATTGAAGTCCCCGGATGCTCCGGGATAGACCCGCAGTTCAACCGGATCTGCTTTGGCCGCGGCTGACTCCGCGTGTGGACCGAAGGGCACAATAGACCCCGCCCTGGAATAGATCGGAATCATGTCGAGGGGAGCATCCGCAGTGATCGTTTGCCCACCGCTCATTCGTTTGCCTGTCCAGAAGTCCACCCATTCAGTTTCCGCGGGCAAATATAACGCTCGCTCTTTTGCCCCCTCGGCAATCACAGGATTGATCAACAACGCAGGACCAAACAGGAACTGGTCCGAGATGGCACGCGCTCGCGAATCGGACGAGAACTCCAGAGGGAGCGCCCGCATGAGCGTTTCGCCGCGATTCGTGACACCCCACGCCGCGGAATAAATATACGGGAGCAAGCGATAGCGCAATTCATCGTATTGAGTAAGAATCTTTTCTACTGCTGGACCGTAGTTCCAAAGTTCTGCATTCGATTTGTAACCGTGAACCCGAAAGAGGGGAGAGAACGTACCGTACTCAAACCACCGGGTCAGCAACTCGCGGTACGCGTTTGAGGTGTACTGATCATCCGGCCGAAAGAAGCCGCCCACATCGGTCGTCCAATAAGGCAACCCCGACATGCTGAAGCTCAGGCCTGCGGAAATCTGCCGCCGGAAAGTAATCCAGTTTGCGCTGACGTCACCGGACCACGAAGCGGCAGCGTTTCTTTGTTGCCCGGCAAACGCAGAGCGCGTCAGAATCACAACTCGTTTCCGATCTGTCGTTGCACGTTGGCCCTCGTAGATCGCTTTGGTCACATACAGCGGATAGGCATTGCGTACGGAGTTTCCGCTACCGAGAAACGTTTGCTTGTCTTTGAGAATGTCAAACTCCGGCTCAGAAGCATCCATCCACCACGCATCTATCCCGTCCTGGAACAGCCCTGCCTTCAACTCCGACCAGAAGGCAGCTTGAGCCGCCGGGTTGAAGAAGTCCGTCCAGGGCGTCCCCGGAACCAGAAAGGAATGAGCCGCCATCCTCTTGTACACGTCTGTATCTTCCCCAAATTTTGACCAGACGGAAATCATTAGGTGCAGGTCGTCGGCATGCAACTTATCCAACATCTGTTTGGGGTGCGGATAATGATCTTCATCGAACTTCATGGCATTCCAGCCGTACTTGCCCCAGTACTGCCAGTCCTGCACCAGAGCATCGACCGGAATCTTTCGTTTTCGAAATTCAGCCGCCGTATCAAGGATCTCCTGCTCACTGTGATACCGCTCCCGGCATTGCCAATACCCGTATGCCCATTTGGGAAACAGCGGCGCTTCACCCGTCAGGTGACGGTATTCGGAAACAACACGGTTCAACTCAGGTCCATACAAGAAGTAGTAATCGATCGCGGGCGCCACTTCGGAGCGGAACGTTGTCGTGTCCTGAGGAGGCCGCATCGCCAACTGAACTCCTCCAGTTCCGCCCCTCGCCGACACTTCATACGACTTATTCGCCTCCAGACTGATAACACCGCTGGCGGTGGTTGGAGTCCACGTGTTCTCTATATCGATCACCGGTTCAGCGCCGAACTTAAGTGTAAGTTGATTTCTGTTACCGCTGGTCAGCACAAAACCATACTTTCCTTTGGCGGTGGTGTTGAACTGTCCGTTCCCAGTGTTTGAATCGATGGGGATCGATCGATCGGCAGGATTGAAATCGGTAAGCGAGGCATTGTTCCACAGAATGCCGTATCCCTTGCTGGAAAGCAGAAAGGGAATTGAAATGTTAGTGTTCGCCTGGTGCAGCCGGATGGGAACTCCGCGGATGTCAAAAATGCCTTCTTGATGCTGCCCGAGGCCATACAGCGCTTCATCGGAAGGCGAAACGAAAGTTTGTTGAACATCCCACGTTTCCGTTTCGAACACTGAGGCCACGTTGAATGCTTTTCCGCCCTCTTTCGGTTCGGCCAGAACTGTCGCTCCATCTTTGGAACGGAAAGTGACTGCTCCGCTTCCAGTATCTACATCCACGCTGATGGCGTCGGTCTGGAGCTTGATATTGTTTTTTCCCGACATGATCTGAAGTCTGTCAGCCTTGCAGGGACTTGTCACGACCGGGACCTTGGGCCTCAGAAGCTCCGATGTTCGGCTGGCCACGACGTGTACGACACGGTCTCCGCAGATCTCAACCCGTACAGTTCCGGCCTCGGTCTGAAACGTGACCCCATTTGAGTCCCTCTGAAGTTGCTTTACGGAAAAGGAGGACTTACTCGCGGCACAGGTTAACGCAGCGATAAGGAACAGGAGAAATACGAAGCCTTTGTTGATCATTTTTTTCTTGGCTGAACGGTTGCGATTGAAACGTTCGCCAGCCTTGGTATTTTACGGATGAGCCATTGTGACTAGCAGTTCGTCTAGAGTTACCGATGTCGCTCCAATGTAGCTAATAGGTTTCTGATTCTCTGAAAACCCACTGAACCGGGGATGGGAGTTCAGTGTGTCGAATGTTCGAAGGTCACCCGAATCACATAGGCATACTTACCCGTGGATTGAGCGGGCACCTGCACATGCAGCCCGTCCGCACGCTGGGTGAACTGCACTTTTGCATCGCTGCCTAGCAAAGCGACAGACTGTATGCGTTCGCTACCAGTCGTCTGGGTAAGCGAGTGAATCACGGCCTCGCCGCTGGTCGGCCAGGCAAGTCCGATCACGTACAGCGCGTCGCCTTTCATCGTGAAGCGAAAATCTTCGGGCGTGTAGGTCGTCGGGTCGGTGTCATGAAACGATCCGGCCGTAACCTTCGTGGGCCCCTCACCGTAAACCCTCCAGGGGCGAGTGCCGTAAATCGCTTCCCCATTGACACTCAGCCAGGCGCCTACGCCGAGCAGTACGCGCTGAACCTCATCCGGTATGGTGCCGTCAGAGCGAGGGCCGATATTGAGAAGCAGGTTGCCGTTCTTGCTGACGATGTCGATCAGTTGGTGAACGACGAATTCAGGCGATTTAAATGTGTCATCCCTGATGTATCCCCACGATTTGTTGCCCACAGAGGTGTCGGTCTGCCAGTAAAGTGGGCGGGTATCGCCCAGCTGGCCGCGTTCGACGTCGAGCACGCCAGAATGCTCCTGCATCGCATAATCTTTGTAGTTGATGACTCCCACGTGATCCCCATATTTCAGAGAACTGTTGTAATAAAACGCTGCAAATCGCGTGAGGTTCTGCCGAATCGACGCCTGCCCTATCCACCAGTCGAAATAGATTATGTCGGGATGGTATTTCTGCACCAGTTCCGCGCCACGTGCCAACCAATCGTCGGCCCATGCCGGCGAAGCGTACGTGAAATCGCCGTCGAGCGGAGTTCCCCATTTATTGTTGAGCCACGTGTGCGCCGGGCCGTAGAAAGTCGCGTACTGGGGGTCGTTCACATCAGACGGAATACTTCGGCCGACGCCCAGGAAAAAATTGTGTTCCACCCGGTGGGACGACAGTCCGAAATGCAGACCAGCAGCCCTTACCGCTTTGGCCAACTCTCCTGTGGTGTCGCGATGTGGACCCATTTTCACCGCCGTCCAGTCGCTGAGCGCGCTGTCGTACATGGCAAAGCCGTCGTGATGCTCTGCCACAGGGATGACGTACTTTGCGCCCGCCTTCTTGAACAGCTCAGCCCAAGCTGATGGATCGAAATGTTCAGCTTTGAACATTGGAAGGAAGTCTTTATAGCCGAACTTGTCCTGTGTGCCGTAGGTCGCGGTATGGTGCTTGTATTCATCGGATCCGCTCGAATACATGTTTCGGGGGTACCACTCGTTACCGTAAGCCGGGACAGAATAGGCGCCCCAATGAATAAAAATCCCGAACTTCGCGTCTTTGTACCACTCGGGAACCTCATAGCTCCGAAGCGATTCCCAGTCTGCGCGGAACGGCCCTCCACTGTCGCCGGCGTCGACCTCTTTCAGCAGAGCGGCACGTTGGTTGTCATATTTGCTGCTGGCCTTTTGCCAAATAGCATCTATGGTCGCGGGGTCGGTCGCCACGGTTGGAGCCGTTGGACTCTGCGCATAGAGGTTCGAGGCTGCATAAAGCGTCGCCAGGATGGCACCGAGTTTCCCCATGGCCAAGAGGCTGCGATGCAAGAACATAATCCCCTTTCTTCAATCGGGCGATTCATCTCCACGCAAGAGCGAAATTGAGTGGCAATGCTGAGAGATGTGTATTCCGCACTCAAATTATGGGTCGAGACGAAAAAGTCTGGACCACATCAACCCGTCCAGGGCAACAAAAACAAAACAAACCAGCGGCACGATAAAACCGATCCGTATCGAATGAAGATCCGCTACAGCTTCGAAGTGCTTGGCAGTCCCGGGTAGCCTGTTAAGTCGTTGAACGTATTGAATAGAGAAGAAGAATGAAGATTGCACTCTGCTGTTGAGTTCGGCGCCCACTGCGTGCGGTTGCATATTGTAGCAAAGGAAGCAGTTCTCGGCGGCGCGGCAGCCGTGGTAGCCTTGGCAAAGCAAGTTTTGAAGGGCCCGCCCGGCTCAAATGGGTCCGTAGACTGTTGATAGCAGGCCTCAAACCTCATGTCTCCCGCTCCAGATCCCCCGCGACCACCCGCAAGTGCTTCTCGCAAAGGGACTTCTGCCGACCCTTCCGATGAACAGGATGTGCAACTTTCTGATCCGAACGGGGTTGATACAGATGTGAGCAGCGTAGTCATGGACCGGGAACTCCTCGCGATGGGTTCCATCGGAGCCCAGCACGCGGCCGACGCCACCACCCCCCTGCCTGGATCAGCCGCTGGGCTCACCGATGCCGAAGTCATGCTGCGAGTGAAGACGGGCGATGAGTCCGCCTTCGAGTATCTCGTCCACAAGTATCGCCGGCCGATGGTGGGCTTTATGTATCGGATGTCGCACAACGCGGCGGCGGCAGAAGACCTGGCGCAGGAAGTGTTCCTGCGGGTATACCGGTCGCGGACGAGCTACGAAGCGAGCGCGAAGTTTACGACCTGGTTGTACCGGATTGCGACCAACCTCGCGGTAAACTACGCGCGCGACACTCGCAATGAGCGGCCTGACAAGCTGGCCAGTCTCGACGAGCCGGATGAGGAAACCGGGACCACGATGGATGTGGCTGACGGTTCCCTGACCATCGAGCAAACGATTCTGCGGCGGGAACGCATGGCGGCGATCCGCGGCAAGGTACACGCCCTGCCGGAACGGCAGAGGATGGCAGTGTTGATGCACAAGTATCAGCAGATGGATTACAAACAGATCGCCGAAGTCTTGAAACTGAGCGAATCGGCAACGAAGTCCTTATTGTTCCGGGCGTACGAAACGCTGCGGGAACAACTGAAAGAATTTGTGTAGAGGAAGTGGAATCATGAAGTGCGAAGAAATCAAGGATCTGATGCTGGATGTAGCGGCGGGCGCCGGGGAGGCCTCGCCGGAGTTGAATTCCCATCTGCATGGGTGCCAGGCTTGCACCGACCGGCTGGCCGACATGCGGAAGACGATGGCGTTGCTCGACGAGTGGCAGGCGCCTGAGCCTTCTTTATATTTCGATACCAGGTTGATGGCGCGGGTGCGCGAGGAGCGAGCCAAACCACAGCGGTCGCCCTGGTTTTCGTGGTTTCGCATGCCGGTGCTCGCAGGTGCATTGGCTTTGGTGTTGATGATGAGCGGTGGAGTGACCTGGTTCATGCATAGGGGGAGTTCGTCCATGGAGGCGATTAAGAATGCTCCTGCTGGGCCGGTTCAGCCGGCGGTCGGCACGGCAGTCGGCGACCTCCAGACACTCGACAAGAACGAGGATCTGTATGCGAATTTCGATCTGCTCGACGATCTGCAGGTGCAACCTGATGTCGATGCCGATCAGGAAACTCCGTAGTTTGATAGTCGGGCGGTTGCGACACCGGAACGGTGAACGACGCACACAAAAGTTATGCCTAGCAGGCTAAACAACGGGATTGCCGCGGTGGCCGGCTTACTGCTGGCGGCCGTGCTGTCTTTGCCTGCTGTCGGACAACATCGAGACCAGGATCGCCCCCGCGAACAGCGCCAATCCGCACCTCGGCGGGAAAGTCCGCGCCCTCCTCGGCAGGGGCGGACCGTGAATCGCCCTGTCGGACCAACGGGTCAATTCCGATCTCGACCTCAGGCAGCACCTGCTTACTCGCAACCTCGAGTTCAAGAACGGCCGCGTCCTTATCCGCAGCAACCTACACGACAGGTCGCACGCCCACCAGAAACGCCCAGGCCGGGCAACCGCGCGCCGGCCTACTCCGAACAAGGCTCGCAACCGCGCCGGGAAGTTCCACGTCCGCCGGTACGTGGTGAAGAACGGAACGCTCAACGAGGCGAACAGCAGCGTGAGGTAGCGCGACCGCCGCAACCTCGTTCCGAAACCATGACCAACAATCCGGCGCGTTCGCAGGAAGTCGCGCGTCCGCCTCAGACCTTCGGTTCGCAGGGTCGCGAAGTGCCTCGCCCGCCCAGCGCGGCGCAGCGCCATGGCGGAGACTGGCTCCGAAGAAATCGCGATCTCTCTCCTTCAGACCAGCAGAAGGCTCTGCAAAGCGATCCGCAATTTCGCAAGCTGCCGCCTCAACAGCAACAGCGGCTCGTGAACCGCCTGAACAATTTCAACAACCTGCCTCCCCAAGAACAGCAACGCCGTCTCAACCGGATCGAAACCTGGGAGCACCTGACGCCCCAGCAAAAGTCGCAGGCACGACAACTCGCATCCCAGTGGCAACAGCTTCCTCAACAGCGTAAGCAGGTGATGAAAACAGCCATCGGTGATTTGCGCGCGATGCCTCCCGATCAGCGCGAACGCGTCCTTGAGTCGGATCGGTTTAAAGGGACGTTCTCGGATCAGGAACGCAACATGTTGCGCGAGACCACGAAGCTGCCGTTGGCTCCGGCGCAGACGGATGTTCCACGACCACCGCAGGCGAATGTCCCGCGGCCGCCGCAATAGGGCAGGTCTCTCAGGTCTCAGGTCTCAGGTCTCAGGTCTCAGGTCTCAGGTCTCAGCAAAGACTTCAGCCGTCCTATCTCTTTCGCAATTGAATTGCGCTGGAAATCATGTCGGGATCAAGCGTGAGGGCGGCACGATCTAACGCCGCAGCATATTCCTGGCGATGAAGAATACGTTCGCTGGCCGTTCCGCCAAGCGGCGCATGAAGTAGGGATACCACTCCGTGCCGAACGGTACGTACACTCGCATGCCCCAGCCATCGCGGACCAGGGCTTGCTGCAAGTCCCGGCGGATGCCATGCAGCATCTGGAATTCGAAGGAGTCGCGCGGAATTTTTTCACGGTTTGCGAACGCCTTCGCCTCCTTAATGATGTTTTCGTCGTGCGTTGCCAGTCCATGGTAGACGCCGCTCTTCAATAACATCTTCATCAGTTTGATGTAGTTGTCATCCACCTCGGATTTCCTCTGGAAGGCGATTTCCGGCGGCTCTTTATATGCGCCCTTGCACAGGCGAATCCGGATGCGATCGACGAGCAGTTTCTCAACATCAGCTTCCGCGCGCAGCATGTAAGACTGGATCACGGTCCCGACGTTATTTCCATGGCCGGGCATGCGATGAAGGGCGTGCACAAAATCGAGCGTGCGCTGCGTGTAAGGCGAGCCCTCCATGTCGACGCGCACAAAGTTCGGAGGACTCATGCTGGCGGCTTTCTGCACCAGCCCAGTCACCAGATCACGCGCGAGCTGCTCATCCACATCCAGACCCATGTGCGTCAGTTTCAGGCTGACATTCGCATTGAGCTTGTTCGCCGCCATCTGATCCAGCAACTGGTGATAGAGTTGCGCGCTGGCGCGGGCTTCCTCGACGTTGGTGACGTTTTCGCCAAGATTGTCGACGCTGACCGTGATCCCCTTGCGGTTCAATTCTCCGGCCACGCGAATCGCATCTTCCACCCGGTTTCCGGCGACAAAGCGGCGGGACACACGTTGGCCGATCGCGGATCGTTCGGCCATGGATCGGAGGGAACGGCTCTCAGACAGGGAAATAAACAGGGATCTCAGCACGGGAGACCGTCCGAACATAGACCTGTAGGTTGAATATCGCCTGAGACGTGCATGCGGCTCACAGGAAGTTGTATCACAAACCCTGGGGCGGGGAGATGTGATGCCGATCACGCAGGTCGCTAGCCGCCGGTCGCTAGTCGCCAGCACGGCGAAACCGCACCAAATCAAGACCGGAGCATCAAAACCGCTTGTCATCCTGAGCGCAGTAAGGGGCTGCCGAAGCAAAGGACCTCTGCGCCAGGTTTGCCAGCGACTAGCGACGGATGACCGGCGAACTAGAGAGACACTTCATCCACGTAGCACCAGCGCCAGTCTTCGCCGGGCTCAAAAGACTGAATCACCGGATGCTTGGTTGCATGAAAGTGCTTGGTGGCATGTTTATTTTTGGACGAGTCACAGCAGCCGACGTGACCGCATTCGAGACACAGTCGAAGGTGGACCCAAGTGTCATGCATCTCGAGGCACTCCTTGCATCCTTTGCCGCTGGGGGTGACTTTCTTGATTTCCTTCTGATGCGTACAAGTCTTAGCCATTAATCACCTCAGGATTTCTAAAGCACGTTGGGCAGGCGGATGGATCAGCCAAACCGCAACCCTCACTCGGGATGCTCTTCCAGGAAGCGCTCCGACTCGATCGCTGCCATGCAACCAGTCCCCGCGGCGGTGATGGCCTGCCGGTAGCGCCGGTCGGCAACGTCTCCGGATGCAAATACTCCGGGCACGCGCGTGAACACGTAGTCGAGCGTCTTGAGGTATCCGTCCTTGTCCATATCCAACTGGCCTTCGAACATCTTCGCGTTGGGTTCGTGGCCGATTCCGAGAAATAGGGCGCTCGTCGGAAAATCGTAGGTGAGATTGGTTTTCACGTTCCGCAATCGGAGCGCAGTCACTTCCTTCTTGTGGATGTCGTGCACGTCCTCAACCACCGTGTCCGTAATAAAAGCGATTTTCGGGTTCTTGCGCGCCCGCTCCAGCATGATCTTCGACGCACGAAAAGTATCGCGCCGGTGAATAATGGTGACCTTGCTTGCGAAGCGCGTCAAGAAGCTCGCTTCTTCCATCGCAGTATCCCCGCCGCCAATTACAACGACTCCCTTCCCCGAAAAGAAAAATCCGTCGCAGGTAGCGCACGAGCTCACTCCATGCCCAATGAGCTGCTGCTCGTGGGGCAAGCCAAGCCAGCGCGCCGAAGCACCGCTCGCAATAATCAGAGTCCGCGTGTGAATCTGGTGCTTGCCCACGTGCAACTGGAATGGCCGCTGGCTCAGATCAGCGCTGGTGATGTGCCCCAGCGTGTACTCGGCGCCAAAGCGCTGCGCCTGCTTGCGCATGTTCTCTATGAGTTCCGGCCCTTGTATACCTTCGGGGAAGCCTGGAAAATTTTCGACCAGGGTAGTGATTGACAGCTGGCCGCCCGGTTCGTGGCCTTCAATCACAAGCGGCTTGAGGTTGGCGCGCGCGGTGTAAAGAGCCGCAGTGTGTCCGGAGCATCCGGAACCGATGATTACGACGTTTCGGGTATCCATAGTGGCTGTCTGTTAGATTGCAAAACCATCAATAAGGTTCAAGCGAGGGATTTCGCGCATTTCCGGCCGTCTCCAGCGCAAACTATACTTTCACCGCAAAAGACCGCAAAGAATAGCCGCAACAAACGCGAAGATCAACCCGAGCCTTCATTTCTTGTCCGATGGGTGACTGACTGTTTTTCGAGCAGCCGCGGGCGGTTTACTACCCGCATTTTTGCCGCTGCGCAATGCTTCGCCCGCAACCCTCGTGAGTTCGGCTGGCACGGTTTGGCGGGCATTCAGTAAGGCGCGATAATTCGTCATGATCGAAGAGGCGCTGGCGAAAAGCGGTTCATAAGCGCCCTGGTCGGTAGCCGCACTCGCCTTCCGTGCCCGCGCAACGAGCCAGCACAACCGAAGACTTCCCGAAGCGTTCAAGTTTGATGCGGCTGGCCGCACTCGAAGTCCCCAGCATCGAAGCCGCGCTGGTAACCGACGAAGCGCTGTCTTCAATCGAAAGTTGCACCAGATCCTTGGGATCGCGGACGTGCAGCACCAGGGTTTCGACCATGTTCTTCCCATCGTCGCTGAAGGAGTACTGCACGGTCGAGAACATCGCCTGCGCTGAGAACTCCCGGCGCAGACGAACCCACCGGGCGATGGAAGGCTCGTCGGAGATCTGCGCGCTCTGTCCGGCTTGCAAAAGTCCGGGGCCCGCGGAAAGGCTGGATCGCCCACGCGCTACCTCGAAGTCCTGGCTGAAAGCAGCCTGCTTCGGCACACGCGACAGCGCCGAAGAAATTTCTTTTTGCTCTTCTTCGGAAGGTGAGCAGACGTTCAAGACGTTTACCTTCACGGGAGGCTGTTGCGCGGCAAGCGCGCCCGCCCAGGCAAGACAGAGAGCTAGAATCCAGCACCTTGTTTCGAGGAACACGGAGGCATTCTAAATGATGAGCCTGCTCTTGCCATACCTGCCGTGGAACGAAGCGGCCTCTTTCAATAGAATCTCCTGATGGCGAACTTAACACTGGTCTACGGAATGCGATTGTTGCCATCCGACGAGGTGGTCGAAGTGGGCGATGCCACCCTGAAATTGAAGAACGGCCGCGAAGCGCATGTCACCATGCACGTCCTCGAAGGCAGCAAGGATGACATCGAGAAGCAGCTGAAGACAAGCCTGGAAGCGTTCTTCGATTTCTATCCGGAGATTTAGTGCCTCCTCGATCGTCAAGGTTGCATCGGTTCTGTGCTTCGCTCAGGACGACAAGAAAGAAGCATTTGCCGAATGATTTCGCGACCAACACGGCCAACTAGGGCGTGTATCCTGGCCCGCGCAGTACCTTGCCCGGCATCGCTCCGGTCATTTTCCACTGATCAATCACCGGCGCGCCGTTCACCAAAACGTACTCCATGCCCTGCGACAACTGGTTGGGCTCTGCGAAAGTGGCCATGTCCTTGATGGTCGCCGGATCGAACACCACGATGTCGGCCCACATGCCTTCTTTCAGCACGCCCCGATCCGTCAAGCGAACGCGCTGCGCCGGCAGCGCCGAAAATTTACGGACGGCATCTTCCAGAGTGAGTTTTTTCTCCTCACGAACATATTTCCGCAGAATCCGGGGAAACGTGCCATAGGCGCGGGGGTGCGGGTGCTCCTGTCCGAGCAGTCCTTCCGTAGACGCACCGGAGGAGTCGTTGCAAACCGAAGTCCACGGCTGCCGCAGCGCGAGAGCCACATCGTCTTCCGACATTCCGAACACCGCCACTCCGGTGTAGGCCTGATCTTCAATCAGCAAATCGAATAGCGCGTCCATCGGGTCCTTGTTCCAGAGCTTGGCTACATCGGCCAACGTCTTGCCCTGAATCGGCAGCAGCTTCGGATTCTGCACGACGCCGATGATGACCGCCTCCGGCCCCGGAATTTCCTGCCACTCGTTATCCCATGCGGTCGAAGCGGTCAGCATGTCCTTGCGAATGCGCCCGCGGGTCGCCGGATCCTTCAGGCGTTCGATGAGCTTGGCATCGCCGCCATCGTGCGCCCACGGCGGGATAAACGCGGAAAAATCGTTGAACCAAGCCGGGTAGGCGTAAGTGTCCGCCGCGACATCGATGCCCTGCGCGCGCGCGGCATTGATCCGGGCGACCACTTCAGGCATCTTGTGCCAATTCGACTTGCCCGCAACCTTGAGGTGCCAGATCTCAACCGGAATGTGCGCTTCTTTCCCAATGCGCAAAGTCTCATCGATGGACGCATCAATCGCATCGCCTTCGCTGCGCATATGTGTGGCATAGATTCCGCCCAACTTGGAGGCCTCGGAAGCCAGCGCGATGATTTCTTCCGTCTTCGCATAGGGAGCCGGCGCATATTCGAGCGAAGTCGAGACGCCGATCGCGCCATCGTGCATAGCATCCCGAACCAGAGACTTCATCTGTTCGAGTTGAGCGGATGTAGGCTGAACGTCAGCATCGCCCAACACCACGCGTCGAACTTGCGTAGCTCCCACATAACTCGCCAGGTTGATGCCTATGCCTTGTTTTTCGAGCCTCGCGAAGTATTGCCGGAAGCTGCGCCAGTCGGGCGTGATCTTCAAGTGCGCGAAGCTGGTTTTATCCGCCTCAACGATCGTGTCATTCAGAGGCGCAATCGAACCTCCTTCGCCGGTAATTTCAGTCGTGATGCCCTGGTAAATCTTTGAAGGCAGCCGCGGGTCAACCAGGATGGTTCTCTCGGACTGGCCCAGCATGTCGATGAAGCCGGGCGCGACCACGTCTCCATGCGCATCAATGGTTCGTTTCCCAGACGCACCGGTGAGATTTCCAATTGCCGCGATCTTGCCGTCCCGAATGCCAATGTCTCCCGAGTACCAGGGCGACCCGGTCCCGTCGATAACGTGCCCGTTGCTGATGACGACATCGAACGACGGTGGTTGCTGCGCGCTGCCGATAACACCAGAGAGCAAAATCACCCAGCCGAGCAGACCTCGAACTACGATTCGCATGGATTTCTCCTGGAGAGAAAAAGAAGAACTCAGCAGTGTACTCGCGAAATGCAGTGAACGGGCGCTGCCCTGCCCCATAGGGACCGCTCTTTTGTTCGTAGAAGCTTCTGTGTTTGAAGAAACGTTCATGTTCGAAGAAAATTCATGGTCGAAAAAACGTTCATATTTGAAAAAACGTTCATGTTTGAAGAACCGTTTATGTTCGAGGAAGCCGCCCCTGGTTGAAGAAATGTCCGTGCTTGAAGATGCGTCCGTATTTGAAGAAACGTTCGTGTTCGAGATGCGTCCGTGTTTGAAGAAACGTCGGTGTTTAAGAAACGTTCATGTTCGAAGAAAGTCCGTGTTTGAAGAAACGTTCGTGTTCGAAGAAACGTCGGTGTTTGAAGAAAGTTCATGTTAGAAGAAACGTCGGTGTTTGAAGAAGAGTTCGTGTTCGAAAAAACGTTCATGTTTGAAGAAACGTCGGTGTTTGAGGAAGTGTCCGCGAACCGCAGAGATCAAGCCGCGTAGCGGCGGCATACATTAGCCCAGTGCGTCAGCACTGGGTAGCCGCAGGAAACGAGCAAGCCCCGGCGGGGCGGCACCCGGCGATGTGGGCGTCAGCCCACGAGCCATTCGTTGGAACTTCAAACTGCGGCTCCCTGTCGACGCCCGCCACCCGAGAGAATAAGGCCCAATACACACCAGCCGGCCAGCGCGATCCACTCCGACAAACTGAAATGTCCCGGGATGAGCGGCACCACTTTCATCCCAACCATAAGCAACCCCACCAGTACGCCGACTGCCGCAACAACTCGTTCGCGGAAAGCCGGACCCATCGCATAGTACGCCGCACATGCCGCAAGCCATCCGCTTGCCGAAGCCACCGAGCCCACCTCGCTGATCGGCACCAGAATGGCGTCTCCCAGAAACATGCATACCGCTGTCGTCAGCCCGACCGCGAGCACAGCCGTCGATGGCGTCCGATTCGCCGGGTGCACGACGGCAACCCGCGCATCAATCAGTCCACGCCGTCCCATGGCAAACAGGAGCCGCGAGGCGGCCACAAAATTTCCGTTGAAGCACTTGAAGAGCGACAGCAAAGCAGCCGCCAGGATGCTGCTCACAATCCACCGCGAACCTACCGCGCGCTCGAAGGCTACCGCCGTCATGAACCTCTCGCCGGTCAGTTCGCGCCAGGGCGCCACGTAACCGACTGCGGCAATCACAATCGTGTAGAAAAGAATGCCCACGCCGATCGCCATCCAGATGGCAACGAGAAAACTCCTCGAACGGAACTCCGGATTCGCTTCCTCGGCAGCTTTCGTCACCGATTCGAATCCCGTCATAAAGTAAGGAACGATCTGCATCACGAGCAGGATCGAGAGAAATGGCGTATGCGAAAACAGCGGATGGAAATTCGTCGGAGAGCCCTTGCTGACGCCGACTCCCACGAAAACCACAAACAGCCCGAGTGTTCCAAAGGAAGTCCAGTTCTGAAAGGTCGCGCTGAGCCGGATGCCGCGATAGTTCATTATCGTAAGCAGCCCCGTCAGTCCCAGGCCGATCAATAAACGCGGCAGAAAGACCGGTTGTCCCGCCACGCGGTAGAGTTCGACCGAACTAAGTGCGGGGAAGATATATGCCGCGATGCGTCCCACGGCAACCGCTTCCCACGGGCAGACGATGAAATAGGCCAGCATCATCATCCACCCGGTGGCGAAGCTGATGGATCGGGGAAAGACGCGGGCGGTATAAGCCACTTCGCCCGCTGCATCGGGCATGGCGGAAACCAGCTTGCCGTAGACGTACCCAATGGGCAGCAACAACGACCCGCCGATCGCAAAGCCAAGAATTCCGCCCAGAGGGCCGCCGCGCAGCAGCCAGTCGTCCATGACGACCAGCCAACCGACGCCGACCATCGTTCCCCATCCCAGGGTGAAGTAGTCGGTGAGGCGCAGTTTGCGGGCAAGCTCGGTCATGGCTAGGTCACGGGTGACAGGTCACAGGTCTAAGAAGACCACGTAGGGACAGCCGCCCTCGGCTGTCCGGCCGAGCGCCAGCTCGGCGCGCCTCTTGCTGCACAGGTGTTTCGTAGCAAAACGACGTGGACGATTCACATCACGCACAGCAACTCATACAACAGGTTCGCGGCCAGCAACGATGTGATCTCCCCGGTATCGTAAGGCGGAGACACTTCTACCAGGTCGCACCCCACAATCTTCAGCCCGCGCAAACTGCGCACCAACTCCAAAATCTGCGCGCTCGAAAACCCGCCTACCTGCGGTGTCCCCGTACCCGGCGCGAAGGCCGGGATCCACCACGTCGATATCGAGCGTCACATAGACCGGACGCCGTCCTAATTTCTTCAAGTGTCGCTTCACCAGCGACATGCCGCCGCGATGAAACTCCTCAGAAGTCACGACCTTGAATCCGTGCTTCCGACCGAAGTCGAAATCCTCTTTCGCGTACACTTGCCCCCGCAGCCCAATCTGCAAAACATCCTTGCCGACGAGCAGTCCCTCTTCAATCGCACGCCGTACAGGCGTTCCGTGCGAGTGAGGACTCCCAAAATATCCGCCCCAGGTATCATTGTGGGCGTCGAACTGAATCAGCCCCACCGGCCCGAAACGCTTGTGAATCGACCGCAGAATGGGCAGCAGAATGGAGTGATCCCCGCCCACGCAAAGCGTGCGCGCGCCTGCCTTCAGCACTTCGTCCAGTTGCGATGTGATGCGGCGAAACGTGTCGTCAATCGACAGGGGATTGATCGAGAGATCGCCAAAATCCGCAATCCGCACTTTCTCAAACGGATTGAGATTGAGCACTGGATTCCACGGCCGGATGATGGCCGACTGTTCGCGAACGTGCCGCGGACCGAAACGCGGCCCCGAACGATACGTGGCCCCGCCGTCATAAGGAATCCCGATGAGTGCGACATCCAGTTCCTCCGCGCGCGTGACGTTCGGAAGACGCATGAAAGTGGCAATGCCGGAAAATCGCGGATAGACGAGAGCATCAACCGGCTGCGGATTTTTCTTTGAATGCTTGCCCGGGCTTCCCCGCTGCTTCATGAGTGGCGCGAATTATAAAGCATGCGCCGACGTAGCAGAAAACGCTTGCTTACAGCTCTGAAAAATTGTCTTTGTGTTCAGGGATGCGCCCGGGCGGACGCTTAGGCTACAGCGCGGGTTACATCCACGGGGACGTTGACCGATGTACACAAAATATCGACAACGTCCTCCATGGACGAAATGTTGAATACGCAGGTCAGGTGGGTACGATCGAGCATCTCGCGCACGAAGTGCGAGGGATTCACCAGCTTCAGTTGAATACCGTGGTCGCGCGTCCAGCGATGCAGGAACACCAGCATCCCCAGGCCGCCGCCATCGAGCATTTCTACTTCCGTCAGGTCGAGAACCACCAGCCGGGGATCGCGCAGGCAGGTCACTGCGTCTTTCAAGAAATGTATCGGCTCGCCGCGCACGATCCTTCCGGCGCACTGCAACACGGCCACATCGCCGGCTTGCTCGCTCCTTATTCGTAATGCCATAGGTTCCTCAGTGTTGGCTAGGTAAACCGGTTGGGAGGTTGACGTAGCTTGCGGAGTCAATATCTTAGACGAGCGAGGCGGGGGAAGGTTTGCACTGTCGGCACCCTTTGTTAACTGCTTTATCTACTTCGCCTTCGAACGGTTTACAAACAACGGGAGCGGCCGTAGTCTCGTAGCCTTTTTGCACGCATCCCGCGACGCGCACCCGCCCAAGTGCCCACCGACCGTCTGCTAGAATTGCAAATTCCGATGGATTTCAGCCACATCGATATTGTCAGCATCGTGTTCAAAATGATCGCGTTTATATTTGCGATCAGCATCCACGAATCAGCGCACGCCTGGACCGCAAACCGTTGTGGCGATCCCACCGCGCGCATGTTGGGCAGAATCTCTCTGAATCCGGTTGTGCACATCGATCCGATCGGAACGATTCTGATGCCTCTCATCGCGATGGTCTCGCACTTTC
The DNA here is from genome assembly GCA_963850425.1 of uncultured Acidobacteriota bacterium. Lineage (GTDB taxonomy): Bacteria > Acidobacteriota > Terriglobia > Terriglobales > Acidobacteriaceae > Gp1-AA133. The sequence continues at coordinate 278,068 of CAWKLF010000001.1, forward strand.
CCACAATCGGATGGGCTAAACCGACACCGGTTGATCCGTCTAACTTCAGACACAAGGTAAAGGATGACGTATTAACCTCCGTGGCTGGCCCCGTCAGCAATGTCATCATCGCGTTGGCCGCGCTAGTTGTGCTCTTTTTGGTGGCAAGAGTGTCACCTGAAGGAAGGAACCTGGTCACGTTCATGCCCTTTACCTACGAGAAGGGCTTTTCCGCGATGGGAAGCTCGTCAATCCTGGTACCAATCACAATGTTTTTTTATGAATTGGTGAGAATCAATATCATCCTGGCGATATTTAATCTGATTCCGGTGCCTCCTCTGGATGGCAGTCATGTTTTGCGTCATTTGCTTACTGAGCCGATCCGGCGCGCGTACGACTCCGTAGGTATATTCGCGCTTTTTGCGCTCGTTTTTCTCGGGGGCAACCTGCTGTGGCGGCTGATCTCGCCATTCATTGACGCCGCTGATCGCGTGCTAGTCAAATTTTGATGCCTACTTCTACACATCGCAAACGCGTGCTGAGCGGCATGCGCTCCACCGGAAGACTGCACCTTGGCAACTACGTGGGCGCCCTGCAGAACTGGGTAAGCATGCAGGACCACTACGAGTGCTTCTTCTTCATCGCCGACTGGCATGCCCTCACTACCGACTACGCCGACACGTCAAAGGTTAAGGAGAATTCCGTCGAGGTACTGCTTGACTGGCTGGCCGCCGGACTGGATCCCGACCGCTGTACCATGTTCATCCAGTCGCACGTGCCCCAGCATGCCGAACTGCACCTGCTGTTTTCCATGATCACGCCTCTGGGCTGGCTGGAGCGCGTCCCTACTTATAAGGAGCAGCGGGAGAACATTGCAGAGAAAGATCTCAGTACCTATGGCTTTCTCGGGTACCCCGTGCTGCAGGCGGCTGACATCCTGATCTACAAGGGCGATTTTGTTCCGGTGGGCGAGGACCAGGTTCCGCACGTCGAACTTACGCGCGAGATCGCGCGCCGCTTCAACCAGTTTTACGGAAAGCCTGCGCCCGTCTTTCCCGAACCGCAGCCGCTGCTTACGCCCGCGGCGAAACTTCCCGGGACCGATGGCCGCAAGATGTCGAAGTCTTACGGAAACACCGTCATGCTCACCGATCCGGAACCGGTTGTCCGGCAGAAGCTGAAAACGATGGTGACCGACCCGGCCCGCGTGCGGCGCAGCGATCCCGGCAATCCCGACGTGTGCCCCGTCGGCGATTTGCATAAGATTTTCAGCACCGAAGAAATCATGGCCAAGGTCAACGTAGGCTGCCGGTCCGCGGGAATCGGCTGCATCGAATGCAAGGGTTGGGCCGCCGATGCACTGGTTCAGGTGCTACAGCCCATGCAGGATCGCCGGAAAAAATACGAGGACAATCCCCGCCTCGCCTGGGATATTCTGGAGGCGGGATCAGCGGCCGCCGGCAAGGTCGCCGACGCCACCATGCGGGAAGTGCGGGCCGCCATGGGAATGTCACTCGAATTTGATGCGCGCAAGCCCGGCGCAAAGTAGTGAGGGACGAGTTTCCGGATGACTGAACAAGTGAAAGCTGTCTCGGGTGTTCTCATCCCTGCGGAAGGTGTTCCCCCTCCGCCCTCTCCCGACAAGCAGAGCAGCAGGCGCGATGCGAACGACTTCCCTTTCTCGGTCGCGGTGGGCAGCGTCTACGAGGGCCCGCTCGACCTGCTCCTCGACCTCATCCGCAAGCAGGACATTGACATCTACGACATCCCGATTGCCCGCATTACCGCGCAGTACCTGACTTACGTCGAGCGCATGCGCGAACTGGATGTGAACGTAGCCGCCGACTTTATCTACATGGCGGCGGTGCTGATCCACATCAAGTCAAAGATGCTGCTGCCGCGCGATCCCCTCGCACCTCCCGATGCCGCGGACGATCCGCGCAGCGAATTAGTCAACCGCTTGCTCGAGCACGAGAAGTTCAAAGCAGCCGCGCAGATGCTCCTGCAGAAACAGCAGATAGAGGATGCAACCTGGTCTAATCCTTCATTGAAGGAATTCAAGGACGCCGAAGGCACCGAGCCCGAGTTGGCCGCTGACGTTATCGACCTGGTGAAAACTTTTCAGCAGATTCTGGACCGCGCGCGTTCGCGTCCGATTCTGCAAGTCGACGAGGAGACCGTCACGGTCGGCCAGATGATCAACTACCTGCGCCGACGGCTTTCGCTTGAAGACAGGCCGGTGCGATTGAAGCAGATGCTTCGCAACATCGAGTCGCGGCAGGCGCTGGTGTGCATGTTCCTCGCTCTGCTTGAATTGGTTCGCCTGCAGGCCGTGCAATTACGTCAGGAACACCTGTTCGGTGAAGTCTTGATCCGCAAACACGTCGGGTTCGAGGCGATTATGAACGAACAGGCGGCCGTGCGGGACGATTGGAAGTAGAACAGCGGCCGTTGGTCGTTAGTCATTGGTCGTTGGCTGAAGGCCAAAACGTATTGCCAGAAGCCAGGAGCTAGTAGCCAGTAGCAGCCGGTAAGGACCTGTTTCCAAATGAGTCTAAAATCCCGAATCGAAGCAATCATCTACGCCGCCGAAACGCCCGTCACGCAAGAGCAGATTTTCGACCTGGTCAAGGAGTCGGTACTCGCGGAGCAGGAAGGCTCCGACGAGGCTGCCGCGAAGTCGGGCGTGCGGTCCGTTCTTGAAGAGTTGATCACCGACTATGGCACGCCGGACCATGGCATCGAGATTCGCCAGGTCGCAGGCGGCTATCGCATGTCGACCAAGCCCGACCAGCACGACCTCGTGCGCGCCTACGCCAAGAGCCTGAAACCGCCGATTCGGCTCTCCCTTCCGGCGCTCGAAACCCTGGCCGTCATTGCCTACAAGCAACCGGTGACCGTCCCCGAGATCAGCGAGATTCGCGGCGTCGACTCAGGCGGCGTCATCGCCACGCTGCTTGACCGCAAGCTCATTACGACGGCCGGGCGCAAGGCCGTCATCGGCCGCCCCATCCTCTACAAGACGACCAAAGACTTCCTGATGCGGTTCGGCCTGAAAGACGTCAATGAACTGCCGAGCATGGAAGAGTTCGAGAAGTTAGTGGCTGAGTCGTTCCAGAGTGATGAATTGCCGCCAGTGAATGACGCGGGTGCAGCAGAATCAGGATCCGATTCCACTACGGAATCCACGCCTGGGTCCTCATCCGCACTTGAGGAAAACACTGTCGGCCCCGTCGAAATCCGTACCGAAAAAGACAGCGCCCGGAATGACGGTAGCGAACCAGTCGACGAAACCATTGAGACCCAAGCCAGCAAAGCAGGAGATTAGAAGCCCTGCCCCGTGCTCTTCCACCCAGCCTGAGCGTCGCAGAACTGACAGGCTGTGGTTAGCTTTTCTAGTTAAGCTCGGTCCCGTCCATGTCTTTAGGATCGATTGCCTGTATCAGGGCGCGCCCGTAAGAGCTCAGTCTGGGCCGCCTCTTCAGGGGCGCGGCCGATCTTCCCACAAAGTCTTGTCAAGCCCCCAAAACGCATCAATTCCCCGCATCTGCCTCAATTCGCGATAAATATAATTCTCGCGACCGTGTCACAATCACCCCCGTGAAATTGCTATTCTAAAATTAGGAGCCAGAGATGGAACGATCCGCCCGTCCTAGGCAGAACCGAGCGGACGATTGTGGACACCGGACCCGAGGGGAGAACCGTACCAACATCTGCGCGGCGTAGGCTCCGCCGAAAGGCGTACCCGCAGTGGGAGTGATCACTCCACATCACTTACAAGTGATGGGAAAAGAAAAAAAGGAATGAATACTCGATATCCCGATCCACCGGGTTAGGAAGATACCAAGCACGAAAGGAGAGCACTGCCAGGGAGCCAGACCACATTTTCCGCCCGCTTGAACTGACACGCAGACTTTCGAACGCAACATTCATGAGAAACTGATCCTCGCCATGCCTTCCGAACGCCTTCAAAAAATTATCGCCGCCGCCGGAATCGCCTCTCGCCGCAAGGCCGAGGAACTGATCTCTTCCGGTCACGTACTCGTGAATGGCCAGCCCGTCACCGCCCTCGGCTCCAAAGCCGATCCTGACAAAGACCACATCCGCGTCAACGGCAAACTCCTTCACGGTGCCCAAAGGCATGTGTATCTGCTTCTAAATAAGCCTGTCGGATATGTGACCACAGTCAGCGACCCCGAAAAGCGTCCCACCGTGATGACCCTCATTCGCGGCGTAGGAAGCCGCGTCTACCCGGTCGGCCGCCTCGACTACGCCAGCGAAGGCCTGGTCCTGATGACCAACGACGGTACGCTCGCCCACAAGTTGATGAAAGCGGCGTCCCATGTGGCCAAGACGTACGTCGTGAAGGTGAGCAAACGACCCACCGAAGAGGCGCTGAACAAATTGCGTGGCGGCCTGTCGATTGCGACTGACGAAGGCCGTCGCGTGCGTACATCTCCCGCGAAAATTCGCCTGGTCAAAGATGCGCCCAACCCATGGTACGAAGTCACGCTGATCGAAGGCCGCAACCGGCAGATTCGCCGCATGTTCGAAGAAGTTGGCCACCACGTTGAAAAAATCAAGCGCGTGAAGTATGGACCGCTTGCGCTCGACGTGCCGCCTGGAGAATTCCGCGTCCTGACCGCCAAGGAAGTCGATCGGCTCCGCACCGCGGCAGGACAAAACCAAGCCGCCCGCACCAAGCACGAAGCTGCCTCCTGACCCGCCGCATGAACCGGTTTTTCGATGTCGTGACCGAAAACGCGCGCGCCGCCGGACCAAATACAAAAACGACTCCCGAACAATCTTCCTCTTCGCTGGTCAAGTTGAACGCCAACGAGAGCGTCTACGGACCTTCGCCAAAAGCAGTGGACGCGATGCGCGCCGCGCTGGCGAACTCGCATCTCTATCCGGACAACGATTCACTCGCGCTACGCCAGAAATTGGCACAGCATCATTCCGTGTCACCCGAACAGATCCTGGTCGCCAATGGAACAACGGCGTTGCTCGGCGTGATTGCCCGAACCCTGCTGCAGGCCGGTCGCAACGCGATCACCAGCGCCTGCTCGTTTATCTCTTATCCCGCGGTGACCCAGGCAACATGCGCGCGGCTCATCGAGGTGCCGCTGCTGCACAACGGATTCGACCTGGGCGCCATTCTCAAGGCGATCGACGACAACACGCGGGTGGTGTTCATCGCCAATCCGAACAATCCCACGGGAACCGTTGTGGACGCCCATGCCATGGATCAATTCCTCAAGCGGATTCCTGCCCACGTGGTCGTTGTACTCGACGAAGCCTACTTCGATTACGCCGAATACTTCGCCGCAAAACGCTGAATCGAGTATTCACGCTCTCTGGAGTACATTCGCGCCAACCGCAACGTCGTCGTGTTGCGCACATTCTCAAAAGCTCACGGACTGGCCGGCGATTCGCGTGGGATACGCCATCGCCCCGGCCGAACTGACCGCGTATTTCGCACAAGTGCAGGATGTATTCGCCATATCAGCGATCGCGCAGGCGGCAGCCATCGCCGCAATGGACGATACCGAGCACATGCAGCGCGCATTGCGAGGCAACGACGAGCAAGCGGCCCGGATGGAGCGGGAACTCACTGCGCTCGGCTACAAGGTCAGTCCCACCTGGACAAATTTCGTGGCTCTGGATGTAAATGAAGATGCTCGCGAGTTTGCGCGCCGATTGCGGGGAAAAGGCGTGCTGGTTCGGCCCTTGAGTGTGTGGGGTGCGCCGAAATCAATCCGGGTCACGCTGGGGACGCCGGAACAGAATCAATTGTTCGTGCGTGCCCTTGCGTCGATGAAATAAAAGGGCCTCGCCTTACCGGCGGATGCCAGGTGTCACGATTCGCGAGTCATGGGCAACCGTGCAGCCCCAAACAGCCCGGCATCGCTCCCCAGAAGCGCACGCGTGATGATCGTCTTGCGTCCCGCTCCAGGCTCAACTTGTCCAGACGCGCCTGACGGCATATGGAGAGGATCCGTCGGAGCCGTGGCCGCATACACCATCGCACGTTGCCTCAACTCCTCGAAGATGACGGGTGAAAAGGCTTCCCAGGCACTGCACACTCCGCCGCCAATCACATACATCTCAAGATTCAGGCCATTCACCATGGTGGACAGAGCAATGCCTAGTGCGCGTCCGACCCGCCGGAAGATACGTCGCGCCTGCTCGTCCCCCTGGATGGACAGGTTGTAGATTTCCTTGGCGCTAAATTCCAGATCTGAGCTAGACGCCTTCGCCAGTCCAGCCGCATCGCCGGTAGCGATGACCTCACGCGCCATGCGCACAATCGCGGTCGCCGAAGCGTACTGCTCGAGGCAGCCGCGATTTCCGCATCCACATTGCTGGCCCTCGGGGTCGACTGTCATATGACCAAACTCGCCCGCCATCCCAGTCATCCCGTGCCAGATCTTTCCATTCAGCACCAACCCGCCGCCCACACCGGTGCCGAGAGTGAGCATGGCCAGATCGCCCACATGACGCCCCGCCCCCAGCCACTTCTCCCCGAACGCGGCGACGTTCGCGTCGTTTTCGAGAATCACCGGCGCTCCCAGCCGCTTTTCGATTTCGGCGCGCACCGGGTAGTCCGACCACCCTGGCAGGTTCGGCGACTCACGCACCATGCCCGTTTGCAGGTCGATGATCCCGGGAACGCCAATGCCCACCCCAATCAGTTCTCCAGACGACTTGAACTTGTCGGAGACACTGCGAATCGCCTCGCACATGTCATTCAGGACTTGATCGCGCCCCAGCACAGTCTTGGTGCCGAGCGTGACCTTCTCCAGGAGCTGCCCCTTCTCATCCACGGCGGCGATGCGAAGGTTGGTTCCACCCAGATCTACACCAATAGAAAAATTCGACATAAGCTCACAAAGGGAAACAGACTACACCTTCAGAGAATGGATTGTCGATTTGCGAAAGACGGGAACAATTGAGGAAGTCGCCCTGTAGAACAATTTAATACTGAGTCCGCAAGGCACGGACGAATCAACACAGATTTTCACCATGAACGGAGCCAACGCCATCGAAGCGCCGGCATAGTGAAGGACCTGTGCATTAAGTCGTGCGCGGCAACAATGCATAGGTCCTTCGCTGCGCTCAGGATGACAAATTGATTTGACGAACACTACTTCTGGCACTTCGGGCAGTAATGGCTGCTGCGCCCTACAATGACGATGCGCTTGATGGGCGTCTTGCAGACCAGGCAAGGTTCTCCTTCACGGCCATACACGCGATGCCGGAGCTGGAAGAAACCCTCCTCTCCGTCGGCATCGACGTAATCGGAGATCGAGGACCCGCCCGCTTTGATCGCTTCCTTGAGAACCTTCTGTACCGACGCGTGCAGTTTCTTCAGTTGTGCGCGGGTGATCGTGGACGCCCGCCGCCGCGGACGAAGGCCGGCGCGAAACAGCGATTCATCCGCGTAGATGTTCCCGACGCCGCGCAGCAATTTCTGATTGAGCAGCGCACTTTTGATGGGAGTCTTCCGGCCGCCAAACAAAGCGGCAAAGCTCGCCCGATCCACCTCCAGGGGCTCGACGCCGCCCGCCTCGAAATCCGCCTGCACCGCCACGCTGAGACGGCCGAAGCGGCGCGGATCGACAAAGCGTAGTTCCCTGCCCGACTCCAGTTTCACGACCGCGTGCGTGTGCTTCGCCAGTTCAGCGTCTGGGTCGCACACCACCATACGTCCCGTCATTCCTAGATGCACAATCCATTGCGACCGGGCCCGGGGTACGGCAGCGCTCTTCTTCTGCTTCGAAGCCCGACTCTTCCGCACTGCTCCGTTTCGCTCAAGGTCAAACACGATATGCTTCCCCATCCTGCGCACTTGCGTGATGCGCGTCTGCTCCAGGGTCGCAGCGATTTCGGCAGGCGGCGATTTCATGGTCTGCGGCTTCGACCCCAGCCACACCGACTCAATCGCATCCCCGCTCACGCGCTTGTGCAGACCTTGAGCAATGGTTTCGACTTCAGGAAGCTCCGGCACGAATTCAGTCTACAGTCGCCAGTCCCTAGTCGTCAGCAGGGCCGTAAAGTGACAGGTCACTGGCAAGGGATCACAGGTCGGCAAAAAGATAGCGCGATTCGCCAACGACCAATGACTAACGACCGGCCTTCGCTGGCGACTGTCGACTAGTGACTGGCGACTACTTTCCAGTGTATTCTTACTCGTACACACTCCGATCCGCTCAAATCCCAGCTATTTTCATGACGGCGACGAACCGCGGGCGAAGCGTGTGTGTGCGAACCCAGGATCCGAATACTCTGCAAGGACGGAGCTGGTCGTGAACAAGGGTAAGGCTGCGGTCATCGTTGGCGCGCAATGGGGAGATGAAGGCAAGGGCAAGATCGTCGACGTGCTGTCGGAAGGCTTCCCGGTGGTCGCGCGCTATGCGGGCGGTCACAATGCCGGACACACGGTCATCATCAACGGCAAAAAGTTTGTCCTGCAACTGGTTCCCTGCGGGGTTCTGCGCAAGGGTTGCTACAGCGTGATCGGAAACGGCGTGGTGCTGGATCCGATCGCCTTCCTCAAGGAAGTCGGGGGCCTGCGCGACGCGGGCGTTCAGGTCGATGGCACGCTGTTCGTCAGCAATCGCGCCCAGGTCATCCTCCCATATCACCGCATGATTGAACTTGCGGCAGAGAACGCTCCCGGCCGGGTCAAGATCGGCACCACCTCGCGCGGCATCGGCCCGGCTTATGAAGACAAGATGGGCCGTCGCGGGCTTCGCGTCGCCGACCTGCTGGATCTCAAGCTCCTAAAGACGCACATCGAGAACGCGGTGCGCGAAAAGAACATGATCGCGCACGCCCTGTTCAATTCCGAGCCTCTCGATGCCGACAAGATGTATGAGGAGTACGCCGCAGCCGCCGAGAAAGTCGCCCCGTTTGTGCGCGACACCGCAGCCTTTTTGAATCGCATGCTGGCGGAAGGCAAGTCCGTGGTATTCGAGGGCGCGCAGGGCACCATGCTCGACATCGATCACGGCACTTACCCGTTCGTCACCTCGTCCAGCGCGACCTCGGGCGGCGCGGTCATCGGCACAGGCGTCGCGCCCACCGCAATCGATATGGTCATCGGCGTCACCAAGGCTTATTGCACGCGTGTCGGCGGCGGCCCTTTCCCCACCGAGGCACACGACGAGAAAGGCGAACTCCTGCGCTCCCGCGGCAACGAGTACGGCGCCGTCACCGGCCGGCCACGCCGCTGCGGCTGGATGGATTTGCCTCTTCTCCGCTACGCTGGCATGATTAACGGAATCTCGTGGCTGGTGGTCACCAAGCTGGACGTGCTGGACGCGTTCGACGAGATTCCGGTTTGCGTGGGCTACAAAATCGACGGCAAGAAAACCGACGAGATCCCCGCGCAGGATAGTGGCTACCAGAAGATCGAATGCATTTACGAGAAGAAGCCGGGCTGGAAGACGTCGACCGAAGGCATCACGCAAATGGAAAAGTTGCCCAAGGCAGCCCGTGAGTACCTGGCGTTCCTGGAAAGAGAAAGCGGAGCCCGAGTAGGAATGGTCTCCACCGGCCCGGATCGCGACCACACCGTTTTCGTAGACGAGTTCGCCGCGGCGATGAAGGCGGCGACCCGGCAAGCGGAGGCAAAAGCGTAAAATTGCCAGCTCTCAGCCATCAACTCTCAGCGTTCAGTGAATTCACTGATAACTGAGGGCTGACGGCTGAAAGCTGTTCCACCGGAGCGTGCAATGGTTGTCCTGGCTGTGACGTGGATGGCGAAAGTTGGTCGCGAAAACGAAGTAGCCGGAATCTTCTCCAAACTGACTGAAGCATCCCGCCAGGAGCCGGGATGCGCGATGTACGTCGTGCATCGCCACAAGACCGAACCGCGCCGGTTCTTCATCTACGAGCAATACCAAGACGACGCCGCGCTCGAAGCCCACCGCGCCGCTCCGCACTTTCTGCAGTTCGCGAGGAAAGAACTGCCCAAGGTTGCGGACCGGGTCGAGGGGAATTTGTTCGAACCGCTGGGATAGCGATGTAGCGCGGGCGCCCCCGCCCGCGAAGCCGATTGCCGATTGAATCAGGCTTCACCGCGGTTATGAAACCAGCGTCGCAAGTCAGTGGTAGGGCGGGATGTCTGATCTCACCTTTAGCCCCGATACTGGCCTTCGAACTTTATCCGCGAGCCAATTGGTTATTTTTGTTTGTTTTTATCGGGATCGCCCTGCTTGGTTTCGCCATCCTGACTCGCAAAGATCCGACACCCCAGGAGGTTGCAGATGGCGCCGAAGCTTTGCTTTGTGGAACCTCGGCAACTATGATGTGGATGCCTTAAGCACCTCAATCCTAAGAATCCCAAGCTGAAAGAATTGTGGCGAAGCACCCTGCAGGTGGGCGGATTACCCGAGGAGTGGATTGAGTTGAGTCAAGATAAAAAAGAGCAGATGAGGGGATCATCACAGAACTCCGGGAAATGAAAACGAGCAGAGAGTGAGCCATTTTCGAAATGGGCAGACGCGGGCGAGGGCGCCCGCGCTACATCGCCTCACTTGTTCTTGTCCGCCATCAGCACGCCGCCTGAAGCATAGCTTTCCTTCGACACTTCCACGAACGTCACCACGATGGCCTCCCGGCGGGCGCCGGCCTCTTCCACCATCGCGTCCGTGATGCGCTGGGCAAGTTTGCGTTTTTGATCGGCCGTGCGGCCTTGCAGCATTGTGACTTGAATCAGGGGCATAGGAAGTCAGGTCTCAGGTCTCAGGTCTCAGGTCTCAGGTCTCAGGAAAGGCTAAGCCTCACAGGGCTGTAACTGACGGCTGAGAGCTGCGAAATTATTTTGCCAGTTCGTAACCCGCGAAGAAGAAGCTCAGCTCGTAACGAGCGGTATCGTCCGCATCCGAGCCGTGAATTGCATTGAACTCGATATTGGTCGCCCACTTCTTGCGGATGGTGCCTTCTTCCGCCTGCGCGGGATTGGTCGCTCCCATCAGCTTGCGCAGATCGGCGATGCCGTTCTCTTTTTCCAGAGCCAGCACAACAATGGGGCCGCTGGACATGAAGTTCGTCAGCGAGTTGTAGAACGGACGGTGCGCGTGTACTGCATAAAACTGCTCGGCCTGGTGCTTGGAAATTTCCAGCATCTTCATCGACAGGATGTGGAAACCGTTTTTCTCGAACTGCTCAATGATGTCGCCGACGGCATTCTTCTTCACCGCGTCCGGCTTAATGATGGTCAAAGTGCGTTCCAGCGTCTTCATGATTGGTTGTTGGTCCTTGGTCGTTGTCGTTAGCTAAGAACTTGTCGTCGGTCTTCGGTCGTCGGTCTCGGCAAAAATCTCGGAACCGCTAAACTTCAACTACACTCGGGTCTCGCAACTCGAGACTATGACGTCGCTCCCACTCCGAGCACCGACATCAGCGTCTCGCCGATGGTGGCGGGCGATTTCGCGACTTTAATCCCGGCCGCTTCCATGGCCTTCATCTTCTCCGCAGCCGTTCCTTTGCCGCCGGAAATGATCGCGCCCGCATGCCCCATCCGCCGTCCCGGAGGCGCGGTCTGTCCTGCAATGAAGCCGACCACCGGCTTCTTCATGTGCTTTTTCACGTAATCGGCCGCAACCTCTTCGGCATTGCCCCCGATCTCGCCGATCATAATCACAGCTTCGGTTTGCGGGTCCTTGTTGAACAGCTCAAGCGCATCCGTAAAATTCGTTCCGATGATCGGATCACCACCGATACCGATGGCGGTCGACTGGCCGATTCCGCGCGTGGTCAGCTGGTACACGGCCTCGTAGGTCAGCGTCCCGGAACGCGACACGATGCCAACGTTTCCTTCCTTGTGGATGTGCGCAGGCATGATGCCGATCTTGCACTTGCCGGGCGAGATGATGCCGGGACAGTTCGGCCCGATCAGGCGCGAGCGCCGCGTCTGCAGGAACTCCCAGGCGCGCACCATGTCAAGGGTTGGGATGCCTTCGGTGATGCAGACGATCAGTTCGACCTCGGCATCGGCCGCTTCCATGATCGCATCGGCCGCGAACGGCGGCGGCACGAAGATCACAGTGGCATTAGCTCCGGTTTTGTCGACGGCTTCCTGCACGGTGTTGAAGATCGGCCAGCCCTCGTGCGTAGTACCGCCTTTGCCGGGTGTGACGCCGCCGACCACCTGCGTGCCATAAGCGGCGCTGGCTTTCGCGTGGAAGGTACCCTCGCGCCCTGTGAGGCCCTGTACGATCAGTCGCGTTGATTTATCTACCAGAATTGCCATGATTGCTCTCTTCTTCTTCTTTTCGGAGTCGCCTGCGCGCTCCATGAAACTTATGTTCATCCTCACTTGAGACAGTGGAGCGGGCGAACTCAACCATCCGCCGGGCGTAAGCGCGCTGCTCCAGTAACTAAGCTCCCCTTGCGGCCGCCACGACTTTTTCAGCCGCGTCCTTCATCGTCTCCGCGACGATGAAGTTCAATCCCGAATCCTTTAAAATCTGCCGCCCGGCCTCGACATTCGTACCTTCCAGCCGCAGCACAATGGGCAGCTGTATATGAGTCTTGTTGGCAGCCTCGACCACGCCGGTTGCCAGCGTATCCACGCGCAGAATGCCGCCAAAAATATTGATCAGCACGGCCTTCACATTTTTATCGCTCAGCAGGATTTCAAACGCGTGGGTGACCTGTTCGGCATTCGCCCCGCCGCCAACATCAAGGAAGTTCGCCGGCATGCCGCCCGCGTACTTAATGATGTCCATGGTGGCCATCGCGAGCCCGGCGCCGTTCACCATGCAGCCCACACTGCCGTCGAGCTTGATGTAGTTCAGGTTGTACTTCGAGGCCTCGACTTCGAGGGGGTCTTCCTCGGTCGTGTCGCGCAGTTCTTTCAGGTCAGCGTGCCGGAACATGGCGTTGTCGTCGAAGTTGATCTTGGCATCGAGCGCGAACAGGCGGCCATCAGTCGTGGTGATGAAAGGATTGATCTCCACCATTGACCCGTCGGTGCCGAGAAAAACCTTGTACAGGTTGGTAAGGAACTGCACGGCCTGATTCACGAGCTGCGGCTTCAGTCCCAGCTGAAAGGCAATCTTGCGCGCCTGGAACGCTTCCAGGCCCATGCCCGGATCGATGTATTCCTTGAGGATGGCCTGCGGATTTTCCGCGGCTACCTGCTCGATATCCATTCCACCCGCGGCCGATGCCATGAAAACGGGCTTGCCTTCCCCGCGATCCACCAGGATGCCGAGATAAAGCTCCTTCTCGATGGGCAAAGTCTCTTCAATGAGCAGGCGGCGCACCACCCGGCCTTCGGGTCCGGTTTGATGCGTGATCAGCGTCATGCCGAGCATCTTTTCGGCGAGTTGGCCCGCTTCGTCCACCGACTTGGCGATTTTCACGCCGCCGCCCTTGCCGCGGCCTCCGGCATGAATCTGCGCTTTCACCACGACGCCGGTAGCGCCGGCATCGAATAGCGCCTTCGCGGCCGCGATGGCCTCCTCGCGCGTCGTAGCCATCTCGCCGCGCGGCACGGCGACACCAAACTTCTTCAGGATTGTTTTCGCCTGATACTCATGAATTTTCATAATGATTCACGACCTAAAAGGTCACTCCGTATATCCGGGCAGGGTCCCGCTTGCGGCTTAAGACTGAGGGCAGCAAACCCTTGATTTTATAGAAGGGTACCGGATACGGCAAACGCAAGCGGTCACATGGCTGTGTGACCCCTCTCCTAGGGCGCAAACGATGCTACCCTTGCGGCATGATTGTCGACGCACTCCATCGCATCGCCAACCACTGTCAGTCGCTATCCCGCGACGAGGCTCGTGAAGTCATGGCTGAGGTGCTCTCGGGCAGGTGTACCGACGCTCAGATTGCCGCGCTGCTGGTCGCTCTGCACATGAAAGGCGAGACGGTCGAGGAGATCGTGGGCTTCGCCGAAGCAATCCGGGCCGCGGCCGCTCCTCTGCCCATTACGATGAACTCAACCATCGACGTCAGCGGCACCGAGCGCGACGCGCTGGTCGATACCTGCGGCACCGGCGGAGACGCGAGCGGCACTTTCAACATCTCGACTGCAACTGCGCTCGTGGCCGCCGGCGCCGGCGTTCGAGTGGCCAAGCACGGCAACCGCAGCGTCACGTCGAAGTGCGGTTCGGCCGACGTGATGGAAGCGCTCGGAGTCAACATCTCGTTGCCGCCAGCGCAAGTGGCTGAATGCCTCAAGAACGTCGGTATTGCCTTCTTGTTCGCGCCCGCCATGCATTCGGCCATGAAATATGTACAGCCTGCGCGACGCGAATTGCGACTGCGTACCGTGTTCAACCTCCTCGGGCCGCTCACCAATCCAGCGCATGCCTCGGCCCAGGTGGTAGGCGTGTACTCCGATGATCTGGTGGAGAAACTGGCCGAAGCGCTAAGCATGCTGGGGCTGCGCCGCGCGATGGTGGTCCACGGCTCCGACGGGCTCGATGAGATCACGATCAGCGGACCCACCCGCATCGCCGAAGTTCGAGATGGGCAAGTGCACACTTACGAGGTGACGCCCGAGGAATTCGGAATCGAACGTTCCCCGATCGAGGCGATCTCGGGTGGCGACGCAGCCGAGAACGCCCGCATCATTCAAGACGTCTTGTCAGGCAAGAAGTCGCCATGCCGCGACGTCGTTCTACTGAACGCCGCCGCGACGCTGGTGGCGGCAGGCCGCGCCGCCCGCCTCTCCGGTGCAATGCCGCTGGCAGTAACGTCGATCGACTCCGGAGCCGCTGCCGCAAAGCTGAGAGCCCTGGTGGAGTTCACAAATTCGCGTGACTCAAGTGGATAGGCAGGGTTAGTACAGTCGCCCCATCTAACCTATTTCTGTCATCCTGAGCGAAGCGAAGGACCTATGCACTCTTACCGTCCGGCTGAAAACGATGTCGCGTAAACCACTCTTCACTTAAGTCGTTCCAAGTTGGATTTCTCGAAACAATCAAGGCGATCTTCTTGATCCGCAGCCAGCCCTTTATCTGCTTCTCGCGATCGATGGCCGTTCGGACGTCGTCGAAGCTCTCCCAATACACGAGGCGATCGAGTTTGTAGCGGCTCGCGAACACTGAACCATGGTGATGCTTGTGCTCCCATATCCTTCGTTCTAGATTGTTGGTTACTCCAATGTACAGCGTCTTCGAACGGTTCGTGATGATGTACACGCAATAGGTCTTGCGATCGGAATACATAGGTCCTTCGCTCCGGGCAGCGCCTGCGGCGCTCCCCTACGCTCAGGATGACAGAGGAGAGACATCGACAATGGTGACGGTTGGACGGAGTCGCTGTGATGTGGATCTAACGGTTTCCGGATGTTCCGCGAGACAGAGCTTTTAGTAGTCAGACCATTACTTCGCTTCGCTCTTCAACTTCTCAATCTGCGCCAGATGATTCGCTCCGTGTCCGGCCATCTGTTCGACGAGTCTTCCCACCGTCACATCCTTCTGGTACTCAGGGTGGAACGCCGACTTCTCCAAGTCTTCTGCCTTCAGCCGCCGAAGCAATCTCAAGTTGTGATGCCGGTTCAGTCCATACAACGCCACCAACTCTGGGGAGGACGCGTCCAGATAGCCGAGGTTCTTAGCCCATGCATCCTGATCCATCGGCGCGATCACCGGTTTCTCGTCCGCGAGCATCTGGCGCAAGCGGTAGCCGTACACGATCTCGATATCCGCCAGGTGCGCGAGAATCTCGAGAATGCACCATTTCTGCGGATTCGACCGATAACGCAAAACGGCCGGCGACAGTCCCGACACGGCCGCCGCAATCTCCTTCGGACTTTTCTCGGCAGCCTCCAAATGCTTTTTCAGCTCGGCTTCCGTCATGTGCGCTCTCCTCCTGAACTTGGTTGACGGATCTCCCGCTACCGGATGTCGGCCTTCTGCATCCACTCGGCGACCTGCACGTTCCATCCCAATTCTTTCGTTATCGCGTCCCGCAACATCGATGCGGCTTCCTCTTCTCCATGAACGAGATAGGTCGCAGTCGGTTTCTTCTGAAAGGTGTGCAGCCACTCTAACAATTCCGGCGGGTCGGCATGGTCGCTGAACTGCTCGAAGGTAGCGATACGGGCGCGAATCTGCACGAAGTCGCCGAAGATCTTCACTTCCTTGGCGCCGCTCTTGATGGTCGCACCGCGCGTGCCTGGGGCCTGGAAGCCGATGAACAGCACCGTGTTCTTTGGATCGGGCAGGCGTTGCGCGAGATGATGCAGGATGCGGCCGCCCGTCACCATGCCGCTCGACGAGATGATGATGACCGGAAAGTGAATTTCATTGATCTTCTTCGAGTCGTCCACCTGTGACGCGAAAGTGAAACCCGGCCACTCCAGCGGTGATCCATATTTTTTGATCAGCGAGCGCGCCTCGTCCGTATAGTCATCTTCGTGCTTCAGGTAGATCTCGACGGCCTTGATGGCCATGGGGCTGTCGCAAAAAACGGGCACTCGCGGAATCTGCCCCGCCTCCATCAATTCCTTGAGCATGAAAACGAACTTCTGGGTGCGCTCGACTGCGAAAGCAGGAACCACCACTGACCCGCCGCGCTGCACGGTTTCGCGGATGACCGCTGCCAGTTCAGGACGGGGGTCGGTATGCGGATGGACGCGGTTGCCATAGGTCGACTCCATTACGACCACGTCGGCGCTTTCGCCTTCCTGCGGGCCCGAGTGAACGACTTTCCCGGGCGCGATCTGGGTGTCGCGAACGCGCCCGATATCGCCCGTAAAAAGGAGCTGCCGCGTTTGCCCATTCGTTGTTAGCGTCACCTCAGCCATGCAGGAACCGAGAATGTGAGCGGCGGGAACGAATCGAAACCAGAGCTCAGGACTGAGCTGTTTGGTCTCTCCCAGATGCGCGACCTGAAAATACTTCAGGCAGTCTTCGGCTTCGTCAAAGGTGTAGAGCGGCAAGGCCGGCGTGTGTTTCGACTTCTGGATCTTGTTGTAATAGGCGGCATCTTCTTCCTGCAGGTGGCCGGAATCGGGCAGGATAATCCCGCACAGATCAATGGTGGCCGAAGTCGCGTAGATCGGCCCGGTGAAGCCTTCTTTCACGAGGCGCGGAATCCATCCGCAATGATCCAGATGCGCATGAGTCAAGATGACGGCATCGATCTCGCGCGCGGGGATGGGCAACTCTTTCCAGTTGCGTTCGCGCCATTCCTTCTGTCCCTGAAAAAGCCCGCAGTCTATAAGAACTTGGATTCCCTTGTTCCCATCGGCGTCAAACGAGGTGTTGATCAGATGCTTCGACCCGGTCACCGTACCGGCCGCGCCCAGAAATTGGATGTAAGCCAAACTTTCCTCCCAGACTTTCTTTGAAGCTAGAAAACCTACCACGGAGGCACGGAGGCACGAAGAAAATCAAATGATGAGCCGCCTATGGACTGGACCCCAATTTCATTTCTCCGTGTCTCTTTGCCTCCGCGGTGGGTCTTGCTTTGCTGGTGATCTTGATCTCTGTGCCCCCTAACAATCACGGCGCAACGGCGCCCACTTTGAAGGTGTTGTTCGTAAGATCGCTCTCAGGCACGCTGCCATCGTTCACCACAATCTGCTTCGGAGCCTTCGGGGTTGCCACGCGCACCGTTGCCTTCCCCTTGCCCCGCACCTCGACGCGCTCCGTCATTTCCCCGCCGTCAAATTGAATCTTGAGCGGCACTTCCGCGCCCGGCGATCCCAGATTCTCCACGGTGACAGTCACCAGATAATTGTCTTGCGAGGCCTTACGGGGAAACGCCGAGTCAACCCGAAAATCGGGCAGCCCGCGGTCGTGGTAGACCCAGTCGTCAAAGAACCATCCCAGGTCGCGCTTGGACTGCGCTTCCAGCAGATGCTGCAGGTAAGCCGGATCCTTATCCTGGTCGGCTCGGTAGTTCGCCAGCGCTTTCTTCAGTGCCTCCTCGCCGATCATGTCGCGCAGCATCCACCACACGTAGGCGGCTTTGCTGCGGTAGAAAGCGTCGACGGCGGTTGAGATAAGCGGCTCTTCCGGGGTGTTTTTGGGGTTCAAAGGCGCGGCTTTTTCAGCGTCGATTACGGCGGCCCGATGCAGGCCTAGAAAATCGAGTGCGGCCTCGCGGTTCTGCTGTTGCTCACGATAGGCAGCCTGCATAAAGTGAGCGAGCCCTTCAGAAATCCACGGACGATCGGACGCAAGAGCCGAGTGCGTAAGCTCGTGGACCATAGCTATCTGCAGAAGCTTGGGATCGGTGTCGCCCAGTGGCGTCAGTAGCATCAGACCGCTTTCAAACGGGGACGCGCCGGGATCGAACAGTTCGGCAACCAGGACTTTGCGGCGAGCCGCGCCAACCCACTCGGTCACATAGGGGACGACCGCAGCGGCCGCCTGGGCAAACTTTGCGGCTCTATCCTTGTGCTCCACGCGGTAGAAGACCTCGAGTTGGGGAGCGTCGAGAAACGCATAATTTGCCATCACGAAACTGGGCGCTTGGAAGCCGAGTGGAGAGAAATCACATTCCGCGAGCACTCTCTGGGCTCCCATAGCTTCGACCATCCGATTGCCCTCCGCACTACAAATCAGCGTCGATGATTTCGCTTGGTTCGTAGGTGAGTAACCTAGTTTGACGTGCATTGCCGCATTCGACTCGCGCATCTTCCAGCGCCCGAGAATTTCAAACAAGCTGCCCTCGTCAGACAGGTTCGCCGCCTCCATGGCAACCGGATACCAGACAACGTTCCCTGCTCCACGTACTGCCGAAGACAGCCGGCTGATCTGGTCCCAGTCGGTGTGAATGGCGCTTTCCCTCTCCATGCCGATGCGGGTGAGCCGCGTCGCGTCGAGCGTAATGGTGCCTTCATAGCCGACTGTGAGGTCAACAGAGCGCCCCGAGCCGACTTCGGCTGGCAGAGTAACGATCGCTTCTGACAGTTCGCCGGTGTGGTCGACGTCCGAGGTATAGGGCTGACTCACAAACTGGAGAGGCTTGCCGTCGGCCTGAATGGAACGCCAGGTCAGGCTGGAAGAAATCTGCAGTGCGGCATTTTTCTGTGGAGTCCTGGAATCGTTGCGCAAGGTAAGAGAACCACGCACTGACAAGCGCTGCTGCTCCGGTTCGATCGTGACATCGAGGCCATACTGCGTAAACGTGAATGCTTCGCGCTCGAGCGAGAACGACGCCAACGAAGCGAAGACTACAAAGAACACAACCAGCAGCTTCATTCCGAATCCGGCGCCGCTTGCTTCCGCCTCTGCCGCACGATTTCGTACAACACGACTCCGGCCGCCACGGAAACGTTCAGCGAAGAAACTTTGCCCAGCATCGGGATCGAAACCAGGAAATCGCATTTCCTGCGCACCAGGTCGTGCACGCCTTTGCCTTCGGAACCAAGCACGATGGCGCAATCCATCTTGTAGTCGAGCTCGTCATACGTCTTCTGGCCGCGCTCGTCCAGACCCACCACCCAAATATTTTTCTCCTTAAGCTCTTCCACGGTGCGCGCGATGTTGGTTACTTTCGCGATGGGCAGATGTTCGCTAGCACCCGCCGAAGTCTTGGTGACGACTCCAGTCACCGCCGTCGCGCGCCGCTCGGGAATCACGACGCCGTCGGCCCCGGCAGCGTCTGACGTGCGCAGAATCGCGCCCAGGTTGTGCGGATCCTCCACGCCATCGAGCACCACGATCAGCGAATATTCGCCGCGCTTGGCCTCGATTACGTCTTCAATCCCGCTGTACTGCTTGGCCGTGGTGACAGCCACCACTCCCTGATGCGCGGCGTTGCCCGCCAACCGGTCGAGTTCGGTGCGCTGCAGAAATCGCACCGGCACGCCCAACTTGCGGCATTCTTCGATGATGCGTTGCAGGCGCAGATCATGTCGTTCCTTGGCCAAGCCGACCCACTGGAAAGCACGCCCCCGGGCCTTGATCGCCTCGCTCACCGCATTGAGACCGTAGATGTAGTTCATGGAATGGTCAGTGTACTGGAAAAGGAGCTGATGGCTCATAGCCGGTGGCAGGCAGCCTACGGCTAATGGCTTTCGCGACCGGTGTGAACCAGGTATGACGCCTGGGTCCAGTATTCGAGAGTCAGAATCCGAGAGCCAGAATTTTCACCCTTGCGGCAGCGACGCTCCGTTGCAAGTCTGGCTATCAGCTATCAGCCACAGGCGATTCGCCGCACTTCCAATGCTAGACTAAAAAGTTTGGAGGCTTCCGTTTGAACGACGTATACATCCTCTCGGCCGTCCGCACGCCCATCGGCAAGTTCGGCGGATCGCTCGCTTCGATGACCGCCGCCGACATGGGCGTCGTGGCCGCGCGAGCAGCCATCGAACGAGCCGGCATCGAGCCCGCGCGGATCGAGGAAACGATCTTCGGCAATGCCCGGCAAGCGGGAGGCGGTCCCAACCCGGCGCGCCAGATTTCCATTCGCAGCGGAGTCCCGCAGGAAGTCCCCGCCTACACCGTCAACAAGGCCTGCGCTTCAGGACTCAAGTCCATTGCGCTCGCCTACCAGGAAATCACCACCGGCAATCTCGACTGTGCGCTCGCCGGCGGCACCGAATCCATGTCGCGCCTCCCGTACTACCTTGACGGCGCGCGTTGGGGTTATCGTCTCGGCAATCAGGAACTGGTGGACGGTATGTATCGCGACGGTTTCTTCTGCCCGATGGCAAAATTGCTCATGGGCGAAACCGCTGAAGTCCTCGCCGAGCAGTACAAGATCACGCGCGACGAACAAGACGAGTTCGCCCTTACTTCTCAGACCCGCGCCGCCACTGCGATCGCCGCTGGCCGCTTTCAGGAAGAGCTAGTCCCCGTCCCACTCGAAAGCAGAAAAGGGACTACCGTCTTCACTCGCGATGAGCACCCTTTCGCCGACGCCAGCCTTGAAAAGCTGGCCAAGCTGTCTCCGGTATTCTCAAAAGAAGGAACGATTACCGCCGGAAACTCCTCCGGCATCACCGACGGAGCAGCGGCCGTAGTTCTGGCCAGCGCAGCCTTCGTGAGGCAACACAACCTTAAGCCGCTGGCCCGCATTCTGGCCGCGACATCTGCCGGCGTCGACCCGCGCATCATGGGCATCGGTCCGGTCCCCGCCTTGCGCAAGATGGCGGAGAAGCACAATCTGAAGCTGGCCGACTTCGACCTGGTCGAACTCAACGAAGCTTTCGCCGCGCAAGTACTGGCCTGCGATCGTGAGCTTCACTTTGATCGCGATACCCTCAATGTGAATGGCGGCGCGATTGCTCTTGGCCATCCCATCGGCTGCACCGGTAGCCGCATCACCGTCACCCTCCTTCACGAACTCCGGCGCCGCAAGGCCAAACGCGGCGTCGCCACCCTCTGCGTCAGCGGCGGCATGGGGATGGCGTTGGCGATCGAAAGTCTCGGCTGACAGCATGGAACCGTCCTTTCGCCTGGCCACCGAAGACGACGCCACCCTCTTGCTTGAGATGATGCGTGAGTACTACGCCTACGACGGGCACGCCTTCGACGCTCCCAAAGCCCGCATCGCCTTACTTGCTTTCCTGCGCGAGCCGTCTTTCGGCCTGGCCTGGCTGATCTGCGAAGACTCGACCCCAGTCGGCTACATCGTGCTTACACTCGGTTATAGCCTCGAATTTCTGGGCCGCGATGCCTTCATCGACGAGTTCTATCTTCGCGAGAGCCACAGGGGAAGAGGTTGGGGGAGCCGCGCCCTCTCGTTCATCGAGACCGAGGCACGCCGGCTCAGTGTCCGCTCCATTCACCTGGAGGTTGTCCGCCAGAACGCCGCCGCCAAGGAGGTCTATCGCAAGAGCGGCTATCTCGACCACGATCACTATCTGATGTCCAAGTGGATCGAACCGGCATTCCCAAAGCCCGGTTCCGGGTCCGTCGAGTAACTTGGCCCGGTGCAGACCATTTGTTATCCTGAGCCTTGCCAGCCCCCGATTTTTACGGCGTTCCATCCCCGACAATTCAAGGAGAGTGTTGTGTCTCGTAAACTCACGTTTCGACTGGCCGGTTTGCTTCTGTTGTTGACGGTGCACGCTTTGAGTCAGGATTTCAGCGCTGATCTCGTTCGGCAGAAGCCGCAAAACGCGCCAACGACCAAGATGTCCGTCAGCGGTGACAAAGTTCGTTTCGAGGTTGCCGGGCAAAAAACTTCAAGTTTCGCCGTGATCAATGTTGCCCAGCGGAGCAGCACCATGGTTCTGCCCGATACCAAGTCCTACGTTGTCTCTCCTGCCGGGCACCTCGCGTCTTCGATTCCTCTGTTCCACATCGACGATCCGGGAAACGCCTGCAAGTCCTGGGAGAAAAGCATGGACAATCCGGGGACATGCAAGAAAGTCGGCGAGGATACTGTGAACGGGCGCGCCGCAGTGAAATACACCGGGGTGCTGGAAAACGGCGACACCGGCACCGCATGGATCGACAGCAAGCTGCACTTCGCGATTAAGTGGGAGGGCGAGAAAAGCGCGGCCGAACTGCAGAACATTCAGGAAGGCCCGCAGGACGCGAAGTTGTTTGAAATCCCGAGTGATTACCAGAAACTCGATACAGCCGCCGCGCACAAGAGCACCAAGAAAATGGCCAAGCCGATGCCGGCGAAGCCTATGGCGCCTAAATAGACACGGCCGGCAGGTTGTCGGTTTTCACCCCTCGCACCGCGGTTATCGATTGCAGCACAGGTGCCACAGCTAGCCGCACGTTCAACCATAAAGAGGATGGCCCATTCGCGGGCCATCCTTTTTGCTTAATCCCCCGGATCAACCGCGCGTTGACCCCCTCTGAAACGCCCCACTATACTTCCCATTGGAACGAATCGCCTGGAAACCAGCATGCCGCTCTCCGCAGTCATTGTCGACGACGAACAGCTCGCCCGTGACGAGCTCTCTTTCCTCCTGAAGGACGTTGGCGACGTGAACGTTGTGGCTCAGGGAAAAAACGGTGTCGAAGCCGTCCACCTCATCCGCGAACACAACCCGGATCTGGTCTTCCTCGACGTACAAATGCCCGGTCTTGACGGCTTCGGCGTCATCAAGAAGCTGCTGGACAAGAAAGTCGCCCTACCAAAAATTGTATTCGCAACGGCCTTCGATCAATACGCCGTGAAAGCTTTCGAAGTGAACGCCGTTGATTACCTGCTGAAACCTTTCGACAAGAAGCGGGTGGCCCAATCGATCCAGAGAGTTCGCGCCAAGATGGAATCGGGTGCCTCGCCTAACGATAAACTCGAGACTCTGGTCCGAATGCTCGAGTCCCAGAAAGAGCAGACCACCTCCAAGGTTTTGATTCGCTCGATGGGTCGCCTTCTGCTGGTCGATCAGCGCGACATCTGTTACGCCTCTATCGAAGATGGGGTCATCAGCGTCGTGACCGCTGGTTCTACCGGGGGGGAGGGCCAATCCAACTGCCGCACCCTCGAGGAACTGCTCGATAGCCTGGATCCCAAGCTGTTCTGGCGCGCTCACCGCTCGTACCTGGTCAATATCAATCGGATTAAGGAAGTTGTTCCCTGGTTCAAGAGTTCCTATCAGTTACGCATGGACGACAAAAAGCAGACCGAAATCCCCGTCAGCCGTGCCCAAACCAAGCGCCTTCGGGAACTTTTCGGTCTCTAGCCCGGCAACTCGAGATTTCACCCTCGCATCCGACTAACCGACCAGCCGTGTGTATCCTTTGACTGCTATTCCTGGCACGTTCCGCGGTGCCTGCGGATTGGAGACCGTTTCATGAAAATGTCCACCCGCCTCGCCCCGCTTCTGCTTTTAGCCCTTGCGATGCCCCTGGTCGCCCCCGCGCAGGTCAAACGGGATACCTACGCTTACAAAGTTGGCCCGAGGCCGGTGATTTCAGTCCGTAATCAATATGGGCGTATTACGGTCACTCCCTCCGTGGTTGACCGAGTGGTCGTGAATGTCGTCCACTCCGATGCGGTCGAAATCCTCCATCAGCAGAAGGAGAACCGGATCGAGCTAATTACGGGCTCACAGGTGGCTACCGGCGCCAAGGCCGACAACGTCGACTACCAGGTCCTAGTCCCAGCCGATGCCTGTGTGATCCTGAGCACCGCTGCGGGCTCGCTTTCCGCGGAAAATCTGGAAGGAGATCTCGTCTTCGAGGGCACCACCGCATCCGTCGATGCACGTGCGCTGCGCAATGCCCACGTCCACGTGAAGACTCTCAGCGGACCCATTACCTTGCGGGAAATTACAGGCGGCTATGTTGATGTCACGACCGCCAGCGGAGAAGTCAGCCTCCAGAATGTTTCCGGCCCCATGGTCGAAGTGCACTCGGGAACAGGTGGCATTCGCTATCTGGGAAACCCCGGCCAGGGCTTCTACAAGTTATTCACCGGCTCCGGCAACATCGAGGTTGCCCTTCCGTTCGCTGGACTGGCGCGCTTCAAAGCTCGCTCGGTTAAGGGAAAGGTCGATCACCAGATTCTCGGCCCAGCTCTGGCAGGTCTGGGTGCGACCAATTCGCTGGTGCCCACCGCGCCTGCCGCCTTCGAGATTCACTCGTTACGGGGGAACATCTCGGTCCGCGAAGCGTCGAAATAGCCAATGTAGGCCGGTCATACGAACATGTTCGCCGGTCATGGAGTGGAGGCAGCCATTCGGCCTATTCTCAAGAGACTTTCCCGTCGGGTGATAGCTCCCTTGTTGGATCGCAAATCCAGGACGCAAATCAGGGCTGGCTGGGCGACGACTGCCTTGCTATGCGTCCTTTTGATCTCTTTCGCCGGATTTGCCCAAGCCAACCACGTCCACAACAATCAGACCAGTTCCACTCATCACGAATGCTCCATCTGCTTGGTGGCCCACACCGGGGCGATTCTTACTGCTAACTATCGTCCGGCTCCCGTTTTTGTCCACTCGATTCTGGCATGCTTCCAGAGCCCCTCATCCAAGCCCCTGCTTCTTGCATCTTTCCTCTACATCCGTCCTCCGCCTTCAGCTTAGAACCGTCGCTCACTTCAGACGTGTTTTTCTAAAGCACTTTCATCCTTACTTGATGGAGGAGAGGCATGACGCCTTCGATTCGCACATTTGCAATCTTGTTACTTTCTATCTCAGTGGCCGCGCTAACTTCGACCTCCGTGCTGGCCCAATCTGGTGGAAATTCCACTTCGATCACGGGAACGGTTGTCGATCCTTCCGGTGCTGTTGTCCCCAATGCAACCGTCGAAGTGCACAATCCAGTCAGCCAGTTCAACCGATCCGCCGTGACCGATAGTAAGGGCAACTTCACCATTCCCAACGTTCCATTCAACCCTTATCACATGACGGTCTCAGGGGAAGGCTTCGCCGCCTATGCACAAGACATCGACGTCCGCTCTCTCGTGCCTTTGAACCTGAAAGTCAGTCTCCAGGTTTCCGGGTCGTCAGAGGTCGTAACCGTGGAGAGCGCGGGTGGAGACCTGATCGAGAACGATCCCACTTTCCATACCGACGTGGATAAGAGCATCGTCGACCGCCTCCCATTGGAAAGCCAGTCCTCTTCCCTCAGTTCTGCCATCACCCTGGTCACGCCCGGCATTGCGGCGGACTCCAACGGTCTGTTTCACGGCATGGGAGACCATGCGGAGAACTCCTTCTCCGTCGACGGTCAGCCCGTTACTGATCAACAGAGCAAGACCTTCTCCAACCAGATCCCGCTCGACGCCGTGCAGTCCCTGGAAGTCATCTCCGGTGCGCCACCCGCGGAATACGGTGAGAAGACGAGCGTAGTCGTCAATCTCACGACGCGCTCCGGCCAAGGCGTAAAGAAGCCCACCGCCAACCTCACAACCTCCTACGGATCATTCGGCACCTCGACCGTCGACTTCAATTTCGCTTACGGAGGCGACAAGTGGGGAAACTTCATTTCGGCCAGCGGTCTGAACAGCGGCCGTTTTCTCGATCCGCCCGAGTTCACCGTGATGCACGCCAAGGGCAACCAGGAGAACATCTTCGATCGCGTCGACTACCAGTTGTCGCCCGCTGATTCGGTCCACTTGAACCTGGGCTTCACGCGCTCGTGGTTTCAGAATCCCAATTCCTTCGACGAGCAAAACGCTACCGCGTGGAAAGGCCTCGTCGTTGACAACGGCGGGCTCGATCCCAACGGTAACCGGGTCGGTGCTACTGATCAGCGCGCCCAGATCAAGACGTTCAACATTGCTCCCTCCTGGATCCGGCTGATCAACGACAGCACGGTCCTCACTGTCGGCGGCTTCGTGCGGCGTGATCAGTATGACTACTATCCCAGCGGGAACCCGTTCGCCGACCTGCAATTCGGACTTCAGTCCCAGAGCGTCGGCCAAGACCGTCTGCTCACCAACGGCGGTCTTCGCTCTACCCTTTCCTACGTTAGAGGCATCCACAACGTGAAGGGCGGCGCAGTTTACCAGCAGACCTTGCTCGACGAACACGATACCCTCGGCATCGTCGACCCGACTTTCAATGATCCCGCCAGCCCAGACTTCAATCCCGTACTCGCTCCGTACGACCTGGCGCGTGGCGGGCGCCTCTTCACATTCAAAGGCCACACGGACGTGAAACTGCTTAGCCTATATTTGCAGGATGCGATCACGAAGGGAAACTGGTCACTTAATCTCGGCCTGCGTGGCGATTTCTACAACGGGCTGAGCAGCGACAAGGAGGTTGAGCCGCGCGTCGGCGTCGCCTATAACATCAAGCGCACAAATACTATATTGCGCACATCCTACGCTCGTGCGCTGGAGACCCCTTTCAACGAGAACCTTGTGCTTTCAAGCACGGGCTGCGGTAACGAAGTCCTCAATCCGCTACTCGGTTGCAGCGGGGCTGGCGTCACACCCTTCCTGCCCGGATGGCGCAATGAATTCCACGTCGGCTTCCAGCAGGCGTTTGGGCGTTACGTTGTCTTCTCCGGAGAGTACATCTGGAAGTACACCCACAACGGCTACGATTTCAGCATCCTCGGCTCGACACCGATCACCTTCCCCATTGAATGGCACAACTCGAAGATTCCCGGTTATGCCGGACGCATCAGCGTACCGAATCTTCATGGATTCTCAGCACTGATGGTCTTCTCCGGCGTGGCCTCGCGCTTTTTCCAACCGCAAGTCGGCGGGGCCGGTGCTACGCCCTCCGCCGCCGGCGGCGTCTTCCGCATCGATCACGATCAGAAATTCAACCAGACCACCCACCTGCAATATCAGCCCTGGGAGCGCGGGCCCTGGCTCGGCTTCAACTGGCGTTACGACGGCGGCCTCGTGGCCGGTCCCATCCCCTGCGCTGGAGGCGATTGCAATAACGGCCCTGGGGGGACGGACTCCATTGTCGATGTCTCCGGGTTAAGTCCGGATCAGCAGTTTCAGGCTGGACTCTTCTGTGGAGCGGTTCGTGCTGCTGCCCCTGGGCCGTCAAATGCGCTGGGAGTGCCCATCAGTCCCAACGGCCTTTGCGCCGGATCGCAGTACGGCTCAACTCTGGTTGCCATCATGCAGCCCGGTACCAATAATGCCGACCGCAATCCCAATCGGATCGCGCCGCGGCATCTGTTTGATGTCGCGCTAGGACAAGACAACCTGTTCCATGGCGACAAGTACAGAATCAGTCTTCAGCTCACCGCCATCAATGTCACGAATCGCGTCGCCCTGTACAACTTCCTCTCCACCTTTAGTGGTACCCACTATGTCACTCCCCGAACCCTGACAGCACAGCTCGGCTTTCACTTCTAGCCCGCAGGCTATCCCGGGGAAAAAAACGCTTCACCACCTTGGGGGAGGAGGGGAGCCGGCGGGGCGAACCACCGGCTCCTGCTGTCGGCGAGATCAGGAGACCATCGCCTCCAGGGCCACGCGGTTGCGAATCACCAGGGTCGAACCTTCTAGCCGGATTAGTTGCTTCTTCCTAAGATCGCTGAGCAGTCGGGTCACCGTTTCTCGCGACGCTCCGATCATCTGGGCCATCTCTTCATGCGTAAGGCCTGAACTCACGCGCACCTCTTTGCCATTGCCGTTCGGCGGCGTCCACGACAGCAGCAGCTTGGCCAGCTTTCCCGCCGACGATCGCGCCAGGATCAAGTCGTGGATGTCCCGATACGCGGCCTGAAACTCGCGGCTGAGCGCTTGTGCGGACCGCAGGCCCGCTTCTCCATAACGTTGCAGCAAGTCGAGCAGTGGTTCCCGCGCCACGTAGTTCACCTGGCAAGGCATGGCCGTTTCCGCGGTCAGCTCATACTCTCCGCCCGAAATGACGGCGCTCAACCCCAGCATTTCTCCCGGACCCGCCATTTTCAGAATCAGCACCTTGCCATCGCGCGAGCTGGTGGAGAGCTTCACCTTGCCCGAGCACAGCAGAAAAACACCGCGCGGCGTCTGCCCTTCCACGAACAAAGTGGCGTCAGGTGGAAACGTGGTCTGGTGGCTGATCGCGCTGAAAGCCTTGAGGACGGGCGTCGAAAGATTGCAGAAGCATTCCTCCCTCCTCATCTTGCAGCTCAGGCAGTTATCCACGATTTCCAACCCATACGGCGTATTCATGTTTTCTCCTTACTGCTCACACTCGCGACTTATGCAACATAGCGGCCGACTCAAACGCTCTAATTAGCGCGCCAGGAGAAATCTGATTCATCCGGAGGCGTGCTTCCTATAACGGCCCCTCCACCCGCCAATCGAAATCCCGCGTCATGCATCCGGTTCAAAAGCGCACCGCCGGCCGAATCCATGAAATTGACCGCGCTCAAATCCACTTGCACCGATCGCTGTCCCAGCCTCGCAAACACATTTCTCCAGCACTGCTCCACGTCTTCCACCCATGGCCCGATTAACTGGCCCTCTAAGCGAAGCACGACGGCGTCATCTTTTTCTTCAATGGTGATCCTGAGCATGCTGCACCTGGGGGGAGCTGGCGGTACTTTCGTAGGGCACTTACTCCTCCACAAGTCACCCACGCCTCCGAGGTTGATGCCAATACTCTTAGAGTGGAATGCCTACCTGGCTGAGTAGAATGCTGCCGGACCAATGGCAGAAGACGGGCGGGGGTGACGTCATTTCGTCACTGCGGCAACTCGAAGGTCCTAACAAGTCGACCAAGCGACAAGCAGGTCCCTGAACGGCGCTGAAAGGGACGCGGCAACGATTGTGAACGGAACGGATAGGCTGTGAGAGGGATCTCCCCATCGCACATCGAAGCCCTCAATGGAAGTTTGTTTAGGCGATTGCCTAGGTCCCCAACCTATCCCGCGAGATGCCCAGCTTCCTCATCTTGGATTGCAGGGTGGTTCGCTTTAATCCCAGCTTTGTCGCCGCTCCCCGCGGCCCGGAAATCAATCCCCCGCATTCGCGCAGCACGCGAAGAATGTGGTCCCGGTCCGCGCTCTGCAGCGTGGCATCGGTCGGTGTAGCCTCTTCCAGTCCGGATTGCAGTTCCGACAGCGGCGCTCGCAGCACCGATCCACTCGATAAGATGACCGACCGCTCGATGAAATTCTCCAGTTCCCGCACATTACCGGGCCAATTCCACCTCATAAGCGCGTCCATCGTCCCACTGGGGATGGTTTCGATTTTCTTGTCGAGCCGCTTCGAGATCTTCTGCACAAAATGCCGGACCAGCAATTGGATGTCGCCCGGTCGTCGACGCAGGGGTGGCATCACAATCGGAAACACGTTCAAACGGTAAAACAGGTCCTCCCGAAACTCCCCGCTCGCGACCCGCTTGCGAAGATCACGATTGGTCGCGGCAATGACGCGCAGGTCCACCCGGATTGTCCGGTTCGATCCCAGCCTTTCGAATTCCTGATCCTGCAACACGCGCAAGAGTTTCGGCTGCAGTTCCAGCGGGATATCGCCAACTTCGTCCAGAAAGAACGTCCCCTTATCCGCCAGTTCCATGCGCCCGACCTTTTTCGCCACCGCTCCCGTAAAGGCTCCCTTCTCGTG
The DNA here is from genome assembly GCA_963850425.1 of uncultured Acidobacteriota bacterium. GTDB lineage: Bacteria > Acidobacteriota > Terriglobia > Terriglobales > Acidobacteriaceae > Gp1-AA133. The sequence continues at coordinate 307,918 of CAWKLF010000001.1, forward strand.
TCCAAACAGTTCGCTCTCCAGCAGCCCGGTCGGAATGGCGGCACAGTTCACCTTGATAAAGCTGGCGTCTTTGCGCCGGCTCATGCGGTGAATGGCACGCGCGGCCAGTTCTTTTCCGGTCCCGGTTTCGCCCAGGATTAAGACCGTCGAACCGCCGGGCGCCACCGTCTGCACTCGCGACAATGCCGCCTTCAGCTCGGCGCTCTCCCCGATGATTTCTTCGAAATGCAATTCCGTGCGAATTTCGTCTTCCAGGTACAATTTTTCTTCCGCCAGGCGTTCCTTCAGCACCTGGATCTCCCGGTAAGCACGCGCATTGTCCAAGGCAATCGCTAGCTGCGCCGCAATTTGATTCAGAATGTCCTCATCTTGCTCCGAGAACGCCTGCTCTTTCTTGCTCCCCACATTCAAAGTGCCCAGCGTTCCATTGGAGGTCAGCAGCGGCATGCATCGCACAGTGCGGATGCCCGCGCTCAAGACACGATCTGCGATGCTGCTCGAATGGCTGGCGAGATCCTCGCTGGTAAGCGTTTGCGACTCCCGCTCCAGGAAAGCCTTGGCCGACAGCGTTTGCTCCAGCGTTACCGATCGGCCGGCATCGAACATAGGACTGGAAGGCGTCGGCGGCAGCACGTATGCCCTCATATCCTGCTTGTCGCCATCGAATAGTGTTACTCCGGCAAAATCGTGGGGCACCACCCGCGTAACACATTCCGAAATCAGCGGCAGGAGCCGCTGTATCTCCAGGCTTGAAGCGAGCGTCCGATTCACGTCCAGCAGCGCCTGTAGCCGCCGCTTCTCTCCCTGCAACGCGTCTCGCGTCAGCGTGTTCTCTACAGCTAACGCCGCCAGTTCTCCCACCCGCCGCAATAATTTCTTGTCTGCTTCCTGATAGGCATCGCGTTTCGATGCGGCCACACCTAGCGCACCCCACCGGCTTTGTGCAGTCGTCAGCGGTACAACATAGTAAGTGTGGATTCCATTCGTTCGCAGAAAACCTAGAACCGCCGGAAAGCGTCTCTCCACGTCTAAATCGGAAAACAATAACTCTTCTTGATGCTCTCGAACCCAGCCGCCAGGCGATTCTGACACGGGTAACCGGTCCGGAAGGTTTGCCGTGAACTCTCCCTCCCACCAGTTCAGGTTCATCGAGTTGTCTCGCGCGTCGTGCAGCGAAAAATTCAGAAACTGGAAATTTGCGACCTTGCGCAGGCGCGCTGCTATGTCATGGAACAATTCAGGTAGGGAGTGATGCCGGACCATGAGGTCCGCCATTTCGAGCAGAACCTCGTAGCGATGGAGTTCGCCGAGAGGTTCTTGATCGTTCTGCTCGCGAAGCTGCATGAACTGCTGGGCCAGGCGCCCCTCAACGCCAGCCGTTCCTCCAAATTTGGCCGAATCATAACCTTTTTCGCTTTGCTTGCACAGAGAAAACAGGCGGCTTCCGTTTCCTGCCAGGTAAAGTCGGTCCCTTTCTAAGACTTTTTACTAGACTGACTTCAATGTCCATTGACCAAAACATCTTCCCTGACAGTTTTCATCCCGGTAATTTCCACTTGTATAATGGAGCAATGGCGCGGGGCTGGGAAAGTAAGTCGGTGGAAGAACAACAGGCTGAAGCTACTGCCCAAAAACAGCCCCCTAAGTCCAAAATAACTCCGCAGGAAGCTAGCCGCCTGAGGGCAGCAGAGGGGCTCCGGCTTTCCCGGCAGCGCGTACTCCAGCAACTTGGCACCGCGCGCGATGAGCGACTCCGTCAAATGCTTGAAGAAGCCTTAGCTGATCTGGACCGCCAAATTGATGCCTTAAAAGTCCAGTAAGCTCACCCAGAATATCCTTAGTTGGGGACTGGGATCTACCTTATGCGAAGTACAAGTGTGCAAAGGGTTCCCTTATTCTAAGGTACTGATGGACGGGCTCTACTTTACTCAAGGTACTCGTTTGGTAACTTCTCTGGATCCGAGCTTGTTTTAAACTGCAATGAAATCGATAAGAGCCTGGCTGTACCACCAGGCAGCGGCTCCCGCATCAACCTTTCTCTCTGCCTCAAAGATCTACGAGCGTTCCCCACCGTCGCACAAACTGGCTCTGTCACCAGATTCGAATGCGATCCTCGGGCTTCAGGTAGAGCTTATCGCTGGGCGCGATGTCGTAAGCTTTGTACCAGGCATCCACATTGCGCACCGTGTCGCTTCGATATTTCCCGGGCGCATGGTTGTCGGACGCGATCTGCTTCCGCACTGCAGCCTCTCCCTGGGCCTTTCGCCATCTCTGGGCAAATGCCAGGAAAAAGCGCTGTTCCCCGTTTAGCCCGCCAAGCTTGACATCTTCCTTCCCTTTCAATGACAGCACGTAGGCGTCATGCGCGATCACCAACCCTGCCAGGTCGGCAATATTTTCAGTGAGCACTTGCTTGCCCTTGACGCAAAGATCAGTGAATGGACAGTAAGCGTCAAATTGCGCCGCCAGCCTGGCTGCAGCGGTGCGATATTGGGCGCGGTCTTCGGCCGTCCACCAGCCGCCAAGACGGCCTTTGGCGTCGTAAATATTGCCGAGTTCATCGAAGCTGTGGCTGATCTCGTGGGCCATGCCCGCTCCCGCAGATCCGTAATTGGAGGCGGCGTCGCCCGCGCCATCGAAATAGGGCGACTGCAAAATGCCGGCCGAAAAAAACTCGGCATTGGGGCTGAACATGATGACCGCGCCCGGGATTTGTGGATTGATCGGCCACTCGATCGGATCCACCGGTTGTTTTAGCTTCTCCAGGTTGCGCAACCGAAGGAAGGCTTCGGCGCGGCGCCAATTTCCGAAAGCGTCGCCCCGCCCGACAGCAAGCGTCGAATAATCAATCCAGACGTCCGGATACCCGATACCAATTTCAAACGCCGCCAGTTTGGCTAGCGCTTTTTCCCTGGTCTGCGGAGACATCCATGCCAGATTTGAAATGCGTGCCCGATAGGCAGTGATCAGATCACCTGCCATGGCTTTCGCTTTCGCCTTGGTCTCAGGGGGAAAGTACTGTTGGGTGTAGAGTTGGCCGACCGCCTGCCCTAGCGCCCCGTTGGTCGCTGCAATGCCTGACTTGGCGCGATCCGGCGCCTGCTGCGCACCCGAAAGCACGGTGCCGTAAAAGGCAAAATGTTCGGCCGCCACCGCCTTAGGTAGTACGTCGGCATAATGCTCGATCAGGTGAAACCTGAGATAGTCCTTCCACACATCGCTGCTCTCGCTGCCAACCAGCGCGGAAATACCAGTTACCGCCGATGGCTGCCAAGCGATGAAATCGGACTGCCCGGAAAGTCCCGCTGCTTGAAAATATGCCCCCCAGTCCATCCCCGGCGCTTTGGCGCCGAAGTCCGCGCGTTTCCACGGATTGTTTTGCTTGAAGACGTCGGCGGCATCGGCGTCTGGCGCGAATGCCTGCGCGATTCGGATCTCCAGCGACAAAATGTGCGCGGCCCTTGCCTCCGATTCTGCAAAGCCCGCCAGTTTCAGCATCGCCGCAATGTGTGCCTGGTACTGCGCGCGCAACTCGGCCATCTTGGGCGACGGATCGATGTAGTTGTCTCGATCCGGCATTCCCAGCCCGCCCTGTAGCAAGTGAACGACGTTATGGTCCGCGTCCTGAAACCCCTGGTTAATCCACCAGCCAAAGATGTGGTCGGCGTTCGCGGTGAGTCCGTCGACCTCGCCGCTCAAAGTGGTTCCGAGATAAGTGGACAGTGACGACTTGTCAGTAATTGCTGTAATCCGCGCCATTTCATCAGCCAGCGGCGTCAGCTTCTTCGCTTCGATGCCGCTCTCGTCCATGAAGCTTGCGAAGTAGTCGCCGACTTTCTGCGCCACGCTGCCCCTGGGGTTGTGGCGCCCAGCGGCCTCTTGAATCAGATCGCGTACGCGCTGGGCGGTTTTCTCCATTAACATCGCGCGCGTGTCATAGCTGGGCTGGCGGGCGGGTATCGCCACCCTCCCCAGCCACCCCCCATTCGCGTACCCGTAAAAATCGTCTCCCGGCTTGATGGAACGGTCCGTGTCATCCTGGCTCGCTGGTTGAGGAACGGGCGTTGTTGCTGCGAGGAGAACTGCCATCGTAAAAGTGGCGGCGAGCGCCGTAGCACATAGAAGAGGCCCGCGCCCCGGCGACCTCCGCGAAAGCGAGCGCTTTGCGTCGGCGTACCGCGCCCTGTCATTATCCAACGGCATGTTGCCTCTCAGGTGTGTACCGGTTGACGTCTTAAGTTCTCAACGCTACCCCACAGCTCAACCCTGACCATAAACGAAATGCATGCGTGCACATTGGACGTTTGCGGACCTGAATCAATCGCGCTGCTACCCTACGATTCATGCTTCGGTGGGATCTGCGATTAAACGAGTGCCGGCCTTCACCACCGCGCCGAATTTAGGATCAGGCATAGGCGCGGAAGCAGTGCCGAATGTCAACAAATGGCACGGTTTGCGGCGCTCGTGAACATTCCTGTTGGAAATCTTTCTCCCACCGCCGATCAAGCGGCTGCCCGATTGGCCTGACGTATAATGAGGGCACCGATGAAAGCCTACGTTTACGTTTCGCTCAAAAAAAGTGTTCTCGACCCGCAGGGCAAGACCATTCAGGGCGCGCTCAAAAAGATGGGCTACAAAGGATTAGGGGACGTTCGCCAGGGCAAATACTTCGAATTGACGCTGGAAAATGGCCTGAGCAAGGCTGACGCGCAGTCCGAAGTGGAACGCATCGCCCGCGAGGTCCTGACGAATCCGGTGATCGAAGAGTATCGCTACTCCCTCGAAGATTAGGCGCCCGGGAAGGGTTGGTTCCGGCCATCGGTGCGCGAGCAGAAGGCACTTGCACTGCCGAGACCAGACTCAGGAGTTCTGTTTTATGTGCGGCATCGTTGGATATGTCGGCAAGAAAAAAGTCGTCCCCGTCATCATCGAGGGTCTCCGCAAGCTTGAATACCGCGGCTACGATTCGGCCGGCATCGCCGTCGCCGGAAACGGAGAAGGTCTCCAGATTCGCCGCGCCGAAGGTAAACTCCGAAACCTCGAAGATGTCATCCGCCAGAAGCCGCTCGACGGCACCTACGGCATTGGGCACACACGTTGGGCCACCCACGGACGCCCCAGCGAAGAGAATGCTCACCCGCACCGCGATTGTTCCGGCAAGATCGTCGTCGTGCACAACGGCATCGTTGAGAACTACCTCTCCTTGAAGAAAAAGCTCATCGAGGAAGGCCACAAGTTCACCACGGAGACCGATACCGAAATCATCGCCCATCTCATCGAGAAGCATTTTCTGAAAACGGGCAACGGTCATCGGCCCCCGCTGGAAGAAGCCGTCCGCAAAGCCGTAAAAGAATTGACCGGCGTATTCGCGCTCAGCGTGATTGCCGTCGACGAGCCCAACAAGATTGTCTCGGCGCGCAACGGCCCGCCCGCGGTCATCGGTCTTGGCAAGGACGAATACTTCGTTGCCTCCGACGTCCCGGCCATCCTCTACCACACGCGCGATCTGTTCTTCCTGGGCGATGGCGACCTCGCCGTCATCACCCCCGAAGGCGTGAAGCTCACCGACTTCGACGGCAAGCCCGTCACCCGCCAGGTGCAGCACGTCACCTGGGACCCGATCATGGCGGAAAAGGGCGGGTACAAGCATTTCATGCTCAAGGAGATTTACGAGCAGCCGCGCTCGGTGCGCGACACGACCCTCGGCCGCGTTTCCCAGGACACCGGACAAATCTTTCTGGAAGAAATGGAAATCACCGAAGATGAGTTGCGCGCGGCAAAAAAAATCAACATCGCCGCCTGCGGAACCAGCTGGCACGCCGGACAAGCCGGCAAGTTCATGCTCGAAAGCCTCGCTCGCATCCCGGTCGAGGTCGATTACGCCAGCGAGTGGCGTTATCGCGATCCCATCATCCCGCCCGACACTATCACTCTCCTGATCACTCAATCCGGCGAGACGGCCGACACCATCGCCGCCCAGCGCGAGGCGAAAGCCAAAGGCTGCAAGACGCTGGCGATTTGCAACGTCGTCGGATCAATGGTCACGCGCGAAGCCCAAGGCACCATCTACACCCACGCCGGCCCGGAAATCGGCGTCGCCTCCACCAAGGCGTTCACCGGCCAGCTCACCGCCCTCTATTTGCTTTCTCTTTACCTCGGACAAGTGCGCGGCACTCTCACTCCGGCGCAATCGAAATCCGAAGTCTTCGAGCTGACCCGCCTGCCCGGCAAGTTGGAGCAGGCCCTGCTTCGCGAAGAGCAGTGCGAGGAACTCGCCAAGATCTACTCGAAGGCCCAGGACTTTCTCTTCCTCGGGCGCGGCATCCACTATCCCATCGCGCTCGAAGGTGCGCTCAAGCTGAAAGAAGTTTCCTACATCCACGCCGAAGGCTACCCCGCCGGCGAAATGAAACACGGCCCTAACGCGCTCATCGACGAGAACCTCCCGGTGGTCATCATCGCGACCCGCGACCCGAACGATCCGCTATCGGTGGTGCGTTACGAAAAAACGATGTCCAACCTGAAAGAAGTGAAAGCGCGCTCCGGCCAAGTCATCGCGCTTGCCACCGAAGGCGACGACGAAATCAAGGAAGCTGCCGACCACGTCATCTACATTCCCCCAGCGCCGGAGGAACTGGCTCCGATCCTCGAGGTGGTCCCCCTGCAACTGCTCGCCTACCACATAGCAGTCCGCCGCGGTTGCGACGTAGACCAGCCGAGAAATTTGGCCAAGTCAGTAACAGTGGAGTAAATCGTTCGCGAGACGGCTGAAACTGTAGTGTGATCGGATCGGTGCTTCGGGCCGAATTCCTCTTATTAACGCGGCCAAGCCTGTTGGAGTTTGAAATCGGACTAGCCTTGAACAGGTCGCGCTACTCTCGCAAGCACAGCTTCATACCTACTAAGAAGTCCCTACTATGAGAGGTGGATCGCTGTAAGCAGCAACCTCTGCCGCAAACCCCATCATCTCCTATTTGTTCATTCGACGGGCGTCGAGAATGCCCTTCGACGTGAGGGAGGTAGAGATGTGGCAAAAAGTTGCCTTACCCTTGCTGCCATTGCCGTTGCTTTTGTTTTTCTTAGCGTACAAGGAATGGGACAGACAGCGGGAGATTCACACGCTGATCTCACGACTTCGTGCCTCGGGAGCGCTCTAGCCTGTTCACCACCCCAGCAGCCGGCCGAGAGGTTTCTGGTTCCACGATCTCTCGTAAAGAGAGCACGACTCAAGGCACGCCTGGTGAATCTCTTGCGCCAAAGTCTCTCTGACGATTCCAAAGGCATCGTGAACATCGCCCGGGACAGAGAGATCGCGGATGTGGCGAAGAAGCTAAAGGACACACGGCCAGAATAAGAACGCTGTCGAAATGGCCAGGTCGCAGCATTTTGCAGTTCGTTCAAGACCTCCCATGGGAAGTCGGCGGCGCGCAAAGCAGTCGAACAGACCATCACCCATTGATCCCGTTGTGAGTGAGATCGCAAAGCTGCCTCATTGCGTGCCGGAGGCCGTAAGCGGTACATTGTCGGTCGGCTGGGAATTCCAATCGACATTCCGATCTCCTCGTGAAAAAAGCGAACTCGATGGCAAGCGTGTTGTTCCTTCTGATCTTGCTGGTCGGAGCCCTCGGAGTAGCCTTCTGGCTCTTCCGCCCTTTCCTTCAGCCTTTAGCGTCTGCCACCGTCATCGCCATTGGATTCTATCCGCTCTACCTTGCCCTGAGCCGAATCGTGCGAGGCCCGAATAAGGCCGCACTGCTGGCGACCTTTACTGCGCTTCTGGTCTTCGTGTTACCGGCCGTGCTCATTGCCTCGGCCGCCGGCGGGGAGCTGATTAAAGCCGCGCGCTACTTCGGCGATCGCAGCACCCAGGAAGGGGGAGCGGTCGCTTATCTTGGCGAAAAGCAACAAATCGCGCTGCGCTGGCTCGGAAAATATGTGAACCTGGAACAATTGCACATGGAGGAAACTCTCGGCAATCTTCCCGGTCAGGTCAGCAGGGTATTGCTGGCCGCCGGGACTCAGCTCGTCGGAGGACTGGCCGGATTCGCTGGCAACGCAATCCTGACCTTCCTGGTTTTGTTCTTCTTATTCCGCGATGGAAACGCAGCGATCGATAACGTCATCTCGATCCTGCCCCTGAGCCGCGAGCAGGCATTGCGCTTGTTGGGGGGAATCCGCGATAGCGTCGTCGCCAACCTGTACGGCATTCTGGCTGTCGGGCTCGCTCAAGGCCTGCTGACCGGGACCGCCTTGGCGATCCTGCGCGTGCCTTCCGCGTTGCTGCTGGGGGTAGCCACGGCGGTCTGCTCGCTTATTCCTTTCGTAGGAACCATGCTGGTTTGGCTGCCCGCCGCCATCTACCTCATGGCTACCGGCCATCTGTGGAAAGGAATCATCCTGATTATTTGGGGTTCGGTAGTGGTGGGCACGATTGATAACATCATTCGGCCGCTAGTAATAGGTAGCCGGGTTGAACTCCATCCCCTTCTGCTGTTGTTCTCGTTGTTGGGCGGCCTTCAAGTATTTGGATTCATCGGAATTTTTATCGGCCCTGTGGTCATTTCCGTGATCGCCGCGCTGATTACCCTATTGCGAGAAGAACTTTCCTCGTCACCGGATCTCCCTCCAACCGCGACCTCAAGTGTGTGAAGACCCGTCCGCCCATCGACTTGGAAGGCCAAGCATTCCCATAGATTCAGATATGACGTGTGTCAATGAGAAAGAAAAAAGCCCCGAGCATTATCGCCCGGGGCCTAAATTTCCGACTTGGCATCTAGCTGCGAATGCTGCGGCGAACCAGACCAGCCAAGCCGATGAGGCCTGTCCCTAACAGAGACATGGTACCCGGCTCGGGAACCGCTGTGACTGGACCATTTGATGCAAATCCGGTGCTCGGGCCGCAACCGGCTCCCGAAGCAGTGCAGAAGTGAACCGCTGCGCCCGTGAACTGGCTAGCCATAAGTCCGGGAGCAGTGAGGATGAATGTCAGCGTGTCCGCACTGACCACTCCATTCGGAGCGCCTTTTATGTTGGCGTAATCAAAGGCAAAAGTACCGAACTGACTGATGTTCTTGTCGGCGGAAAACTGTTTGAAACTCAATCCAGTGAATCCAATCATGGCCGCGGTGCCGGTCATACCGCTGACGCTCCCTGCGGTCAGTCCGGAAACACCGTTAAAGGCCACATCCCCACCCGGAAGCTTGAGTGAAAAACCCGGATTCATTGTGATGGTTACTGTCACCTGATTGGCCCCCGTGTCGCTTATGGCGACAGTGCCAACAGATCCGGAAATTCCCAGATTATTCGAGGTGAGGTCAAAGCTTACTGAGTTGGCCCATGCTGAACATACACACAGGAAAAAGACGCTAACTGCCAAAACGGACTTCGCTACATAGGCACGCATCGGAAAACCCCAGTCGAAAAATGCGAAACGGCGCTTATCATTAACGGAGCACGGGATTGGCCAACTTCCCGCCACTACAGTAAATGTAACGGCTTTGCTTGTAGTAGTTAGAGGCGGTTCCACAGAACTCGCGAGTCGATCCGTGTGTGGTCCGCTCAATTGCGTAATATGTGCACACAATTGCAACGAAGCGCGTAACGATGATGCGGAAATCATTTCGTCGGCCGGTGATTCAATCCCGCCGACGGCGCCCCTTCGGACCCCGATGGTAGGCTTCCTCTGGCCCTTCTGTGGCGAGGTTTTTGACTCCGAAGCCAATCCCTCCGCAAACTCTCTATGAGGTAATCCGTAGCGGCCACCGAATAAGGGCCTGCGAGCGCCTGTTACATGCTTCCACTGCAGGAAAACTCTCCCGCGGGATCCCGAACGTCTGCACAAATCCGGCGCAGGATTCTGCGTGCTGCGATCACACTTTGTGGAGGCGATTCAGGGCTTTGCTGCCCGCCCACAGCACCACAACACACAACGCGAGGATCAGAAAAGTGGTCATTTCTTGATTCCCTCCTTGGCGGCCCGGGTAAGCAAACGCGGCGGCGTCTCGGTCGATGAGTTCAGCGTAGGGATGTAGATGTGGTCGCGCCTGTATTCACAGAGCTCCATCTCCCTGACGCAGCCCGAAGTTTCCTTTTTCAGGGTGTCTGTTGGTAATTCGATCAGGTAGACCCTCTGTGCACGAACGCCCTTGAGTCGAAGGTGGCATGACGGCTCCTCTGAAAATTCTAGCAGGGGGGCAAGCGCGGTTGTCTATACCCACCATTCCCTAGGGGAGAAATGATCGGGTGCGGGGCGTCGCGCGGGTCAGGCCGGGAACAAAAAATAGAGAGAAAGGCGCCCCGTGAGGCCCTTACACCTAGAGGAACGGAGTTCGGCTCGCCTGTGCGCTGGTTGCGAGCAGGGATTCCACGACCCAGGACCTACAGTCCGAACCTTCAATGCTTCCGAAGAGCAAACGCCACATACATGCCCCCGGAAGCCGACTTCGGATCTTTTCCTCCACCGGCCGCAATCACCACAAACTGCCGCCCATCCACCTCATAAGTAATGGGCGTCGCATTCCCCGAAAACGGCAGCTTCGTTTCCCACAACAATTTCCCGGTTGCCTTGTCGAACGCGCGAAATTTTTTGTCGAAACTGGTCGCCCCGATGAAAACCAGCCCACCCCCGGTCACCACCGGTCCTCCGTAATTCTCAGTCCCGGTCTTGTCCATCCCCTGGGCGGCGAGTTCCGGATACTGGCCCAGCGGAATTTTCCACGCCTGCTCGCCCGAATTTAAATTGATAGCCGTCAATGTTCCCCACGGCGGAGCAATCGCAGGATAGCCTTCCGGGTCCAGAAACTTGCGATAACCGGTGAAGCGGTATTTCATCGAAACTGGGGCGGGTCCGCTGCTGGCGAGCTCTTTGCTCTCTCCCGTCGATATGTAGTTCACCAGCGCGAATACCTGCTCCTCGGACAGGTTCGGAAACCCTTGCATTCTGCCCTTTCCGTTCCTGATGATAGCCGACACTTCCGCGGGAGTGTTGCGGTCGACGGCGGCTGCCAATGACGGGATCGCCGGTGGCGAGCCCTCCATGTTGTCGCCATGGCACACGCCGCACTGGTTCAGGTAAATCGAGCGCACGCTGCCCTCGCCCAAGTTCTCGGTGAGAGCGCCCGTCCAGGCAACCTCGTTGGCATTCACATAAATGATCCCGGTCTCGCGATCGACGGCCGGCCCGCCCCATTCCGAACCTCCATCAAAGCCTGGAAATACCACCGTATCTTTTCCGACACTGAAGGGGACGAATTGTCCCTCGTTGCGAAATTTGCGGAAGCGCTCCAGCGCCCACTGGTGCGCCTCAGGAGTGCGCGTCGTCAGGGTGTCTTCGTTGATGACCTGGCGCGCGAACGGCGCAGGCTTGGCTGGCAGAGGCTGTTCCGCAGCCGCAACCTCGCCCGGCACGTCGCTGGCTGGAAACTTCTTGTACTCAATCGGAAACAGGGGCATCCCATTGGCGCGATCAAACAGGTATACGAATCCCTGCTTGGTGGTCTGCGCGATCGCATCCACTTTTTTCCCGTCGCGCTTTACCGTGAGCAGTACGGGCGGTGCCGGCAGATCGCGATCCCAGATGTCGTGCCTGACTTCCTGAAAGTGCCAGATCCGCTCGCCCGTCTCGGCGTTCAGCGCGAGCACGCAATCGGCGAATAGATTGTCGCCCAGGCGATCGGCACCGTAAAAATCCATCGCCGCTGATCCGGTGGGTACGTATACGATCCCGCGCTTGGGGTCGAGTGACATGCCCGTCCAATTGTTGGCCGCCCCGGAAATTTTCCACGCGTCTTTCGGCCACGTGTCGTAGCCGAACTCTCCCGGGTGGGGGATGGTGTGAAACGACCAGTGCAGTTTGCCGGTGCGCACGTCGTAGGCGCGGATGTCTCCGGGCGGCGCGGGCAGGGTCTCTGGCTCGCGCCCGCCGACGATCAGGAGGTCTTTATAGACCACTCCAGGGCTGGTCAAATAAATCGAAAGCGTGGACGGATCGCGTCCCAGGTCGTCACGCAAATCAATGCGCCCGCCCTTCCCGAAACTCGTGGCCGGGAGCCCCGTCACCGCGTCGAGCGCATAAACAAAATTCATGACGCCCACAAGAATTCGCTTGTCCTTACCGTCGGTCCAGTAGGCCAGCCCGCGGTCCGGCTGCGTCCCGCGAATGCCCGAATCAAATTTCCAGAGAAGTCTCCCGGTTGCGGCGTCGAGCGCGAAAACTTTTTGGGTCGGTGTGATTCCGTAGAGCACGCCTCCTACTTCCAGGGGACTGGTCTGCAGTCCGCCTTCTTCGCCGGTATCGAAACTCCACGCGACAGCGAGCCGGCTCACGTTGCTGCGATTGATTTGTTTCAGGCTTGAGTAGTGATCGTTCTCAGGAGCGCCGCCGTAATAGGACCAGTCCTGTTGCCTAAGCTTGCGATTGCGTGCCGCTTCGGCCTTTTGCGCAACCGAAACGTGCCAAGCGAACGCAATGAGGGCGGTCACCACAGCTGTCATCAGGCTGAGTCGGACTCTGGGCCACCTTTCCTCGCCATCAGGCAAACTCCAACTTCTGCGAAATTCCATGAACCAGGGCCTCCTCCTCCAACGAATGAAAAGAAAAACAGAGTATACCCACGCGGCTGGACGGCCAGGGGGTGAAGCTGGGGGCCCAGCCTCTAAAGAGGTTATCGAGAGCGGCTGTTTTCTGCGCCGCTAAAGCCGCGCCCTGATACGAAACCTATTGCCGGCGGGCGTAATCCGCACCCGCCTCGCCTTCTGGCTCATCCAATTGGTATGGCTTTTCAGACTTTGACTGCGCGTCTGAGGCAAAGCACTTCCCTTTCGGACTTCACCCGGCATCTCGAGTTTGAAGTCGACGCGGAGCATTTCGGATTCGTGCCCGGACAGTGGGTGTCGCTCAAGCAGATCACGCCCGAAGGGGAGGAGATCACCCGCGCTTATTCCATCGCGTCACCGCCGGACGGAAAGCGGTTCGCGCTCTGCCTGAATCGCGTGCAGGATGGGTTCATGTCGAACTATCTTTGCGACCTCCACTTGGGGGCGGAGATATCGGGGCAGGGTCCGTTTGGAAATTTCATCTTGCGGCCGCCCTTGCGGGACACTCTCTTCATCGCTACCGGCACCGGGATCGCTCCGTACCGCTCCATGCTGCATTGGCTGCTGGCCGATCCGGCGCGGCATCAGGAGAAGCAATTCTGGTTGCTGTTCGGGAGCCGCACCGAAAAAGACATTTACTATCACGAGGAATTTTTGCGGCTGGCTGCGGAACACAGGAATTTCAATTACCTGCCGACGCTGAGCCGGGGAGATGCGAACTGGAAGGGCTTGCGCGGCTACGTGCAGGAGCATGTGCCTGGCATCGTGGGCGCGCGCACTGACATGCATGCCTACGTCTGCGGGCTGGACAAGATGGTCAGCGCGAATCGGGAATTGTTGAAGGGGCTGGGATGGGATCGGAAGGCTATTCTGTTTGAGAAGTATGACTAGAGAGGGCTTCGAGGCTCTAGGCTCCGCTTCTACTCTGCGGTCTTCAGTCGATTCCTTCTTGCTGGCTGCATTTCTATTCTTTTGTTTCCTTCAGGAGCACGACGTCGGCGGTGTCATGGCGGCGGATCAGGGCTATGGACTTGCCGTCAGGGGACCAGGCGTAGTTGCTGATTTGTTCGGACTGGAAGTGCGTGATCTGGCGGCCGGGAGTGCCGTCGAGAGGCTGGAGCCAGACGTTGGTGCCGCCGTTTTCACTGATCAGGTAGCTGATGGCATTCGTGTTGGGCACCATCTGGAGGCTGGAGTTGGAGAAGTTGGACGTACCGAGGCGCGGATCGAGGTCGGACATTTTTGGGGGTGCCGCGGGATTGTCGAGACTCACGACGGCGAGTTTCGCGATGGCGTCGTTGGTCTTGGGATCGATCATGTCGACCGCGAAACCGATGGATCTATTGTCAGGAGTGATGAAAGCGATGTTGGCGATGCTGAAGCGGTTCGGAATGTCGCTGCCCGGAACCATTTCCGCTGTGCCGCCATCGATGGGCACGCGCATCAGGCGCGGCACTCCCGGTCCCTCGATGTAGTACACCCACTTCAGATCGGGTGAGCAGACTGGATTTGTTTCGAGCAGCTTGGAACTCAGCTGCTTCGGAGAGGTGCCATCGGCGTTGGCGCGGTAAATGTTGATCGAGTTGCTGTTGTGGAAAGCCCAGGCAAATACGAGGTAGCGCTCTCCGCACGGCCGCGCGTCGAATATCGGCGACTGGGGATCACTGATGAGTGCGACGGCATTCTGGCCGTCGGGGTCGGTACGTAGCAGCTTGTCGCTTTCCGAGAGCAGGAGCTTGTTGTTGGACGCCCACTCGACCTGCCGGGGGTCGGAAATGTCTGAAATCGAGGCGGCCGAGCCTGAAGCGGAGTTGCCGGACATGGGCTGCAACAGAAGAGTGCGGGTGGTTTTGACCTGAACGGTGGCGACGCTGTGGGCGTCGGCCGACAAACTCAACCCAGCGTAACGATTGGTGTCCCGCGTGACGGGATGCAGTTTGCCGTCGGTGGTGAGCACGCCGATCTGCGTCCGATCGTTTGTGATGCCCTTTGAGGAATACAAGGCCAGAAGCGCGCGTCCGCCCGGGAGCCATTCCAATTCGAAGATGCGATTTTCGGCAAGGGCAGCGAGGGTACCTGTCTGCTTGCGTCCGAGGTCGAAGGTATCAACGTAGCCGAAAGTCATGCCCGCTGACGCATACGAATAAGCGAGGATTTTTCCGTTGGGTGACCAGGTGATTTGCTGGGGATCGGCACCGCGCGTGGATTGCGTGATGCGAAGTACGGTTTCGTTGCTGCCGTCGAGATTGGCAGACAGCAGGCGGTATTTTCCCGGGTCAGGATCGTTGGCACGAATGAAAGCCATGCGCTGGCCATCGGGCGAGAACGCGGGATTGCTGTCGATGTCGCGGACGATCTGGCGGGGGTCGCCGCCGAGCACCGGAGCGCGATAGAGGTGGAACTCGTTGGCCCGGACGGTTGCGGACCGGCGGTAGTAGACGTAGTTGCCGTCGGGCGAGAAGGCAAGGGAGAGATACATGCCGGGAGCGGGAGGAATGATTTGGGTGTCGCTGCCGGTCGGGATGTTGCGGAGCCAAAGACTGCGAAGGCCGTTTTCGATCTGCACGTGAAGCAGATAACGCCCGTCGGGCGAGATGGCAGCCTGATCGACTTTGCCACTGTTAGTGATCTGCGTGATGGTGTAGTTCGCAAATGGCAGCGAGCCTGTGCGCGTGACCAACACATAAATGCCGAAAGTCGCAGCGGCAAGCAAAGCAATAACGACGATGGCGAGAACAGCCGTGCCGATACGATGCTGGCGGGCAACAGCGCCCACGCTGGAACTGCCGCCGTGCGCGGTGGCGGGCGGAGTGACAATGCGAGCCGGGACGCTTCCGGAACTGGCGGTGGATGCGGCGACCGGATGGCTGTCGCTGATGGAACCGGCGGCCGAGGCCGGTCCACGGCCAGAGCCGCTGTCGCGCTGCAGGCGCTTCAGGTCGCTGCGCATCTCGGAGGCATGCTGGTAACGCATGTCGCGATCTTTCTCGAGAGCTTTGCCGATGATCTCCTCGAGCCGGGCGGGAACGTCGGGATTGAGTCGCACGGCGGGAAGGGGAGCGCGGTTCAGGATGGCTTCGAAGATGACGGCGGTGGTGTCGCCGCGGAAGGGCACGGCGCCGGTGGCCATCTCGTACAGCACAGCGCCGAAGGAGAACAGATCGGTGCGCGGATCGAGCTCCTTGCCTTTGGCCTGCTCCGGAGACATGTAGGCGACAGTGCCGACGGCGGTGCCGGGACTGGTGAGGAACGCGTCGCTCATCAGCGTGGGTGAACTGAGGTTTACGGTCTGACCCACCTCGCGCGTAGAGGGCATCAGCTTTGCGAGGCCGAAGTCGAGAACCTTGGCATGGCCGCGTTTGGTGACGAAGACATTGGCGGGCTTAATGTCGCGATGAATAATGCCCTGGGCGTGGGCAGCATCGAGGGCGTCTGCGATTTCGATGGCAAGCTGCAGCAGTACGTCGGTTTCGAGAGGGCGACCGTCGATGCTGTGCTTCAGGGTGACGCCTTCGAGATACTCCATCACGATGAAGGTCTGCCCGGCGTCTTCATTGATTTCGTGGATGGTGCAGATGTTGGGATGGTTCAGGGCCGATGCGGCGCGGGCTTCGCGCTGGAAGCGCTCGAGCGATTGCGGATCGGCAGCGACCTCGGGCGGAAGGAACTTGAGGGCAACGAAGCGCCCCAGCTTAATATCTTCCGCTTTGTAAACGACGCCCATACCACCCCCGCCAAGTTTGTCGACGATGCGGTAGTGGGAGATGGTCTGGCCAATCATGCGGGAAACGACCCGGAAGAATGGTATGGCGCAGTGAAACGGAAGTCAAAGCGACGGCGTGAGACGGAATGCGCCATGCACGAACATACGAGCCGGGCTGGAGGGAAGTTCCCACTTCACAGCAATGTGGCACGCAAGGGCGGTTTAGCGACGAGAGACGGGGCAGACTCCCACAGGCTCGCTGGCGACCTGCCCGTGTGGAAACCTAACCGGGCAATCGGACACGACGAAGCAGGTTCTGAAAGCGAGGGTCAGCACGAAGATTATCTATCCGTAAGTCAGCCCGTATGTGCCACGAAGCTTCCAGGGATCTCTCCTGGAGGGCTTGCTCAAGGAGTTGCAACGACTTGTCTTTATCGTCGAGTCCCGCGTAAACAGTGGCAATCGTATACGGCGAAACATACGCGCTCTTGGATTTTCGCTCTAAATCCAAAAGTATCTTTTTCGCTTCGGCTCTTTTGCCGATCCTCACGAAGGCATGTGCCAGATAGGCAGTGACATCGTCATTGCCATTCGACATCTCAATCGCCTTCTGATACTCAGAAATCGCTTCTACCAGCTTCCCCGCGCCTTCAAAGCCAATGCCAAGGTTGAAGTGGCCACTCCATTCATCCGGATTGGCGAGCACTTCCCTTTGGCCCGCTTTCACCAGACCCTGATAGTCGCGCAACTGGTAGTATGTCGCTGCTTCTGACATGGCTGAGCTGGATCCGGGATCTATCCGGTTGCTGGTTTCCACCGCTGCCAGAGCGCCGGCGCGCTGCCCCAGGAATCCGAGGAAAACGCCTCGATCCTCCTGGCCGCAGCTGTAGCTCGGGGTTAATTGAATCGCGCGGCTAAATTCTTGTTCGGCGGCGCTCCAGTCCCAATCAAAGCGCCAGGCCAGAACGCCGAGGGTGTCATGTATTTGGCCGATGCTGTCGTCGAGTTCCATGGCTTTGCGCAACGCGTCCTTTGCGGAGGCGTATGCACGATCCTGCGGCCACGCCCGGGAAAGCGCCAAATAAACATACGCGTCGGCAAGTCCTGCATAGGCGAGCGCGAAGCCGGGATCTTTTCGGATGGATTCTTCGAAGTAGCCCTTCGCCTTTTTCAGAGATTCCACCACCATAAACTGGTTTACAAAGTAATAGCGGCCGCGCAAGTAGGCTTCGTAAGCCTCCGGATTCACTGTGCGAGCCGAGCGCAAGCGAGTCTGTTGTTGCGGAGTGACCTGTGCCTGGACTTGCTGCGCGATCGCCTCCGCCACCTCACTCTGTAACTTCAAGACATCGCCAAGATCACGCTCATACGTCTCCGCCCACACATGATGATCTGTGGGTGCGTGAATCAATTGTGCAGTAATGCGCACTCGCAGCCCCGATCGCGTAACCGAGCCTTCGACAATGCCGTCCACGTTCAATTCCCGCGCGATCTCTGGCAGGGACTTTTTGGTCCCCTTGTAACGCATCGCGGAGGTTCTGGAAATCACATGCAGCGAGCCGACCTTGGCAAGGTCCGTGGTCAACTCATCTGTCATTCCATCAACGAAGTATTGCTGCGATGAATCCCCGGAGAAGTTATCGAGGGGCAGGACAGCAATGGTGCGCATTGGGCGAGATGTGCCGGCATGCATGGAAAGAGTGGGTACCATCCAAAAAACCAATCCAATGCCTACAAGAAGCAGCGCCACTAATGCCAGGAGTGTGCTTGCAAGACTTCGCTTGGGAGGAGCCAGCGATCTGTTTGGTTCACTGGAAGCGAGCAGACTTTGGTGCCGGTCAGTCGAGGCATTCTCCTGCATGGGCCCCGTCTGCCCGCCTTGCGGAGCGGTCGCGACAGGGCCGTGCTCCCACGAATTCGTGGGCCGATGAGAGTTCAGGTGCCCATTCCCAGCGACGGTGTTCACTTCCGGCGCAAAACGGTAGCCCCGGCCTTGCACCGTAAGGATGTAGCGCTGATTGGCGGTTTCGCCCAGCGCCTTGCGCAGCATGAAAACGGTCTGGGTAAGGTTGGACTCCTCGACGAAACTGTCGGGCCACACCGCCTGCATCAGTTCGTTTTTGCTGACTACCTGTCCATTGGCCTGGATGAGCAACAGGAGCACATCGAAAGCTTTTGGAGTGAGCGCAATCGGCTCGTCCCGCAGCCTCAAGACGCGTTGCTGGGGATCCACGCGGAACTCGTCGAACACATACAAGTTGCTGGTCAGGCTGGGCATAGCACCACTTTGAGAATCTTTGAGAAAGATTGAGAGCCCGTTTTAGGACATCCGCCCGACATACGAGCTAGCTTTCTTCCCGCGGGGAGGGAAAAGGGGGAACCCGGAATTGGCGGTCATTTTACCACTGATCCGCCGGTGCCATAACCACGCCTTTTCTCCGGAATCCGCACCGTTCGGGAGCCTCAAAAAGGGCGCTTGAAGTGGGCCGGAGCGGCCCGATCCAAATTCAGAAGGAGACAGTTATGACAAAACGAATCAGGACCTTTATTTGCACCTTAATCATGAACGTTCCGCGCCTGGCTCTGCTAAGCGCACTTGTAGCCGCCGCAGCTCTACCTGGGACCGCGCAGGCGAGTCACGACCACGCGTCGCCGGCCAAGCTTGTACAGATTGTCCGCGATGCTACGCGGAGGTATATCGACGTGAACAACGCGGCCCCGGATTACGGGCCAGCATTTGGTTGCGTCAGCGGCCCCGATCATGGCGCCATGGGTATTCACTACATCAACGGAGCGCTGCTCGACGGAGAGATCGATGCAGAGCACCCGGAAGCTCTGATCTATGAACCGGCAGGAGATCGGCGTCGGCTGGTAGGAGTTGAGTACATCGTGGATGCCTCCACCTGGCTGTCCACTCACCCCGCGCCACCCATGCTGGAAGGTCAGGCCTTTCAGTTTGTGGGTAGTCCGAACCGCTATGGTATACCGCCGTTCTTCGAGTTGCACGTGTGGGCGTGGAGGAATAATCCGAACGGTGCCTTTGTGGACTGGAATAATAAGGTGAGCTGCGAAGGGCAGTAGAGCGACTGGGCGTGGGGAACCCGGTGATCGCCACAGAGGCACAGAGAACACGGACGAGGCCAGAAAGACGTTCCTAAGATTGTCCGTGACCCTCTGTGTCCTCAGTGGTGAAGAGTTTTTGAGAGCTTACCTCAGGCGTGATCCTTCCCAGCGAAATCCTAAGAACGAGAGCGTCGTGGAATCCCATGCTTGACTGCGCTCAGGGCAGGCTGTTCGAAAAGAGCGGAACGTGGGTTGCCCGGCGATTGAAACAGGCACACATTATTCATTAATTTTGTGGCCGTCCGCCCCGTCACTCCTGTCAGACTTGCCTCAATCGAGCAGTCCTCGGGAATAAAGACCTTCATACTTGTCGATATCGTCTTTTCGTTCGGGCGCCATCGTGCGGAAGATCTCCGCTGCGAACGCGAACGGGGCAAGACCGTTGGCGGTAATGATGGATCGATCGCGCACCGCCGGAGCTGCCCGATAATGTTGTGCTCCGCGGTAGCCGCTGACGTACTGCCCGATGAAATCCTTGCCGTTGCTGGTGTGGAGATGTTCGTCGAGCAGGCCGCAGCGGGCGAGCGCGAGGGTGGCGCCGCAGATCGCGGCGACGGGACGGCCGAGGGCGGACATGGCTTGTGCGGCTTTGGAGATGTTGGGAATTTCTCCGCTGGTCCAGAAGTCACCGCCGGGAAGAATCAGGATCGCCGCTGATTCGGCCTTGAAGTCCGCAAGTGGAAGGTCTGGCAGAACTTTGAGACCGCCCATGCTTATGACTGCCTGGGAAGTGAGCCCAATGCTCTGCACCGAAAATCCGAATGAGCGCCGAAGTTCAGCCAGAGCTGAGGCTGGTTCCCAATCGGCGTAACCATCGTGGACTAGAACGTAGGCGGTTTTCATTGTGCACTCTTAACTACCCGGGTCGATTGTAATCGCGGCATTAGGCGGAGGCTGTCCGAGGGGGTGAAACTGGCCTGCGGGTGGAAGATCGATGGTGGAGTGCAGTGATGGTCGAGCTGAGTGATTGAGGTGTGCGGTGGATCACATCTCCGGGCTGTGGTGCACAGTACAATCCCGGCCAAGATCGGACTGAGCAGGGCCGATCGGGCAGGGAGATTCGAATGGATTCATTCTTCGAGGCGATGCGCCAAAGCATTCTGGATGGTGCTCCGGAGCGGGCGGCGGAACTGGCGCAGCAGGCGCTGGCGGATGGTGTCGATCCCCTAAGTGCGGTGAACCAGGGATTCACCGTAGGGATCACGTCGGCGGGCGAGCAATTCGCGCGCTGCGAAATGTTTTTGCCGGACCTGCTGGCATGTGCCGAAGCGATGAAGGCGGCGATCAAGATTCTGGAGCCGGAGATGCTGCGGCGCGGCTCGCAGCGCGAGGTGCTGGGCAAGATCGTGCTGGGCACGGCGCGCGGAGACATCCACGACATTGGAAAGAATTTGGTGGCTACGATTCTTTCAGCCAGTGGATTTCAAATCTTCGATCTGGGCACGAGCGTCACGCCGGAACAGTTCGTTGCCAAGGCACGAGAAGTGGACGCCGATATCGTGGGAGTCTCCGCTTTGCTGACGACGACTATGGCGGGGCAGAGGGCGGTGATCGAAGCTCTCGATGAAGGCGGGTTGCGTCCGAGATGCAAGGCAATTATTGGCGGGGCGGCCGTGACGGCGAAGTGGGCGGAAGAGATCCACGCCGATGGATACTCGCGCAACGCCAGCGACGCGCTGGAGCTGGCCAAGGCTTTGATGGTGCGAGGAGCGGTTCCGGCATGAGACCTCGAATCCAGTTGCTCAGTGCGGAGCTCATCGAGCGAATTCTCGGGGAAGCGTTTCAGTTGCTCAGCAATCCGGGAGTGCGAGTTGCTGCGGCGGCGGTGGAACTGCTGCGGGCGGCGAGAGTGGAAGTGCGCGATGGGGTGGCGCGACTTCCCGAAGCGCTGATCCGTCAATGCGTGGCGTCGGTTCCGCGGGAATTTTTCCTTTACAACCGGCAAGGACAGAAGGCCGTTCACTACGGCGGCGATGAGGTGCATTTTGATCCCGGTTCGTGCTGCGTGCAGGTACTGGACCGCCACACGTTGGAGGCAAGGCCGTCGGAAACGCGAGACTTGATTCAAATCGTGCAGGTCACGGAGATGCTGCCGCAGTTTGCTGCGCAATCTACGGCCGTGGTGTGCAGCGACGCGCCGGGCGAGATTGGCGATCTCTACCGCCTATGGGTCGTGTTACGACATTCCAACAAGCCAGTGGTCACGGGATCGTTTTCCGCCGAAGGATTGCCGGGGATGATCGAGTTGCTGGCAGCGGATCGCGGCGGGCGAGAGGAACTGCGGCGACAACCGCGCGCAATTTTTGATGTATGCCCTTCGCCCCCGTTGAACTGGTCGGAATTCGGATCACGTAACCTCCTGGACCTGGCGCGCGCCGGAGTGCCGGCGGAAATTGTGGCCATGCCGCTGGCGGGAGGGACCGCCCCGGTAACTTTGGCGGGTTCGGTGACACAACATGCGGCGGAAGAGTTGGCGGGGATTACGCTGCACCAGTTGGCGGGTCCGGGAGCGCCGGTGGTTTGGGGCGGGGCTCCGGCCATCTTCGACATGAGAACCGGGGGCGCGCCGATGGGCGCAATCGAGACAGCCATGCTGAACATGGCTTGCGCAGAGGTGGGTAAACATCTTGGGTTGCCGACTCACGGGTACCTGGTCGCTACGGACTCGAAGCTGGTGGACGCGCAGGCCGGCGCGGAAAGTGCGCGGTCGGCGATGCTGGGCGCGCTGACGGGCATCAACATGATCTCGGGAGCGGGGATGCTTGGGTCGCTGGACTGCCACAGCGCGGAGAAACTGGTGATCGATGCTGAGTCGATTGCATCGGCGTTACGGTTGGTGCGCGGGATTGAAGCCGACGGCGATTCGCTTGCTACTGGCATGTTTGCGCAGGTCGGGTTGTCGGGAGAGTTCCTGAAGTTGAAGGAGACGCGCACATTGTTCCGGAAAGAGCAGCACATTCCTTCCGCGGTGATCGATCGGAGTGGACGGAGTTCGGAGGCCGCAACGGATTCGTTCGCACGGGCGCGGACGCGGGTGGGTGTGTTGGTGGGCCAGTATGAAGCGCCGGAGCTTGACGGAACTCAGTTGCGGGAATTTCACGAAATCGTTGTGCGGGAGACGGAGCGCGTGGGGTGTCCGGTAGCTTTCTAGGCCCACCCAGCGTTACGCGCTGGGCTAATGAATTCCGCCCGCGTTGCGGGCTAACAACCTGCGCCCCCCAGGCGACTGCTCAATCGAGCCGCTTTGTTCGAGCAGGCCGTTCTGCCATGCATCTTTGCGCGTCAGCTCTCCCAACTAAAGAGTTGGTACCATCCAAGGGGTTGGGAGTGAGATTCGATTGAAGAGCGCAAGAGAAGCGGGAACTGCACGATTCGTGCTGATGACGACAACCCTGTGCCTGGCGGCGAGCCTTGCCTCCGCGCAGTGGATGGGGAAACAGACTGGGTGCTATGCCGATTCAATTTCGGCGAATCCCAACCGGCCTACGGTCGCGAATCCTGCCGACATCACACAGTATGGGGTGCTGGAACTGGAGTATGGATGGGATCGGGTGTGGCCGGTGAATGGAGTCACGCAAACATCGGCTAACGGCCTGCTGAAGTTTGCCGTGCTTTGCGATCTCGAAATTCGGTGGAACACGACAACATTTTTGTCGCAAACGGATCCCAGCGGGACGCACCGGACGTTCGGGGATAACTGGCTGGGGCCGCAGGTGCGCGTCTACAAGCAGACGAAGCGCGTGCCTTCCCTGGCGTTCGGTTATGCGATCAAGATTCCTTCGGCGAGCACCGAGGCCGGAATGGGGAGCGGGGCGGTAGATCATCAGTTGACGTTTCTGGCGAGCAAGGATGTGGCGAAGATTCATTTTGATTTCAATGCCAGCCAGTTTTGGATCGGCCGCGGAAATGGGTTCGATAGAAATCAGGAATACAATCTGGCGTTTTCGCATGCGATCCGCGGGCCGCTGCAGTTTACCGGCGAGTTTTATGGGAGCACGCGATTGAATGCGGCGACGCCCGGATTTGCGTCGTCCTTGTGGGCGCTGACGTACACGGTGATTCCGCGGCTGGTGATTGATGGAGGTTTTGAAGCTGGGTTAACGTCGGGCGGGCCGCACCGGCATTTGTTTTTCGGCGTGACGTACACGATTGCGAGGTTGTACCCGGGGAAAAGGTGACAGGCTCGCGGGCTTACGCCCGCATCGCGATGTGACACCGCCCTACGGGGCTCTATCCGATCGATGGGCCCCTTCCCAGGGCTTACGCCCTGGGCTAATGAATGCCGCCGCTTCGCGGCTTTAGCGTCTTGTGCGATGACCGGAGTCGAGCTGTAAGCACTTCATTCCAAGTGGTTTAGCCTTGGCTTTTTTCGTCCAATCTCTGCATCCGCCCGTTCTGAAGCTGCATCTAAACCTTGACAGTGTTACACTCAAGTCTTATTATTGCTGCGAAGCTACTGTTTAACGAATTGATTATAAGGCACTTATAGTGATTAGGAGGCTCAGAATATGAGCAAGATTATTGGAATTGACTTGGGAACCACCAATTCGGTGGTGGCCGTGATGGAAGGCGGCGAGCCCAAGGTTATTGCGAATGAAGAGGGCGGGCGGACGACTCCGTCGGTAGTCGGCTTTACTAAAACTGGCGAGCGGTTGGTTGGGCAGGTCGCAAAGCGGCAGGCCATCACCAATCCTGAGAATACCGTGTTCTCGATCAAGCGGTTTATGGGACGCCGGTATGACGAAGTCAACGAAGAAATGAAGATGGTGCCCTACAAGGTGGAGCGCGATGGAGACCATGTAGCCGTCATCGCGCAGGGGAAGAAGTACACCCCGCCGGAGGTTTCCGCGATGATTCTTCAGAAATTGAAGAAGGCGGCGGAAGACTATCTGGGCGAGAAAGTGACCGAAGCCGTGATCACGGTGCCGGCGTACTTCAACGATGCGCAGCGGCAGGCGACCAAAGACGCCGGCAAGATCGCCGGGCTGGATGTGAAGCGCATCATCAACGAGCCGACGGCGGCCGCTTTGGCTTACGGGCTCGATAAGGGTAAGGACGAGACCATCGCCGTGTATGACTTCGGCGGCGGGACGTTCGATATTTCGATTCTCGAAGTGGGCGAGGGTGTGATCGAGGTGAAGGCCACCAATGGCGACACGCACCTCGGCGGCGACAACCTCGACCAGCGCATCGTCGAGTGGCTGATTGACGAGTTCAAGAAGGATGAAGGACTCGACCTGCGCGGCAAGGGCAACGAGATGGCGTTACAGCGTCTGCGGGACGCCGCCGAGCGGGCGAAGATCGAACTTTCCACAACCATGGAGACCGAGATCAATCTGCCCTTCATCACGGCGGATGCCAGTGGACCAAAGCACCTGGTGAAGAAGCTGACCCGGGCGAAGCTCGAGTCTATGGTCGAGGACCTGATCCAGAAGTCGGTGGGTCCGTGCAAGCAGTGCATGAAGGACGCGGGCGTCGATGCCAGCAAGATCAACGAAGTCGTGCTGGTCGGCGGCCAGACGCGCATGCCGCGCATCCAGGCGCTGGTGAAGGAACTGTTTGGCAAGGAGCCGCACAAGGGCGTCAACCCGGACGAAGTCGTGGCAGTAGGTGCGGCGATCCAGGGGGGCGTGCTGAAGGGCGAAGTGAAAGACCTGCTCCTGCTGGACGTAACTCCGCTGTCGCTGGCAATTGAAACGCTGGGCGGCGTGGCGACGCCGATGATTCCGCGGAACACGACGATTCCTACCAAGAAGACGGAAACGTTCTCAACTGCAGCGGACAACCAGACGTCGGTCGAAGTGCACGTGCTGCAGGGCGAGCGTCCGATGGCGGCGCAGAACCGGACTTTGGGCAAGTTCCATTTGACTGGGTTGCCTCCGGCTCCGCGAGGCGTGCCGCAGATCGAGGTGACGTTCGACATCGACGCGAACGGCATTTTGAATGTGACGGCGAAGGACAACGCCACGGGCAAGGATCAGAAGATCACGATCACGTCGTCTTCCGGCTTGTCGAAGGAAGAAGTGGAGCGGATGGCCAAGGAAGCCGACTCCCACTCGGCCGAGGACAAGGCCAAGCGCGAGGAGATCGAGGCCAAGAACCAGCTCGACAGCATGGTCTACCAGATGGAGAAGATGCTGCGCGAGTCGGGGGATAAGATCTCGGGCGAAGATCGCGGGGCGGTGGAGAATGCCATCGCCGACGCAAAGAAGGCGCTGGAGTCGGGCGACAAGGCGGGCATGGATCGGGCGCGCGAAGCGCTGACCCAGGCTTCGCACAAGCTGGCCGAGCAGATGTACAAGGCGGCGGGTTCGCAAGGCGCGGCGGGCGGAGGCCCGGGCGCGGGGGCGGGACCGTCGGACTCGGCGGGCGGCAACGGTCAGGCTAAGAAGGATGAAGGCGTGATCGATGCGGAGTACGTGGACGTTGAAGATAAGAAGTAAGCTGTCAGCAATCGGCTGTCAGCTTTTAGTGGGGGCGCCCGATGGCGCCCCTTCTTTGACATTCGTGAGATCGTTCGTATTTGCGAGGGCGAGAAGCTTCCGCGACTGCCGGCGGGGCGCTGCTTTTAGGAGATTCGATGCAATTCGAAATAAATGATCAGGCTTATTTTTTGAATTATGTTGAGGATGAGGGGCTGTGGTATGTGTTCCGTCCTACCGGGAGTGGTGTGATTCGGATTCCTGTGGAGATGGAGGCGGTGCATTCGGAGCATTTCGCGTTTGCGCCGGAAGAGGGAAAGAAGCGGGTTGTGCACTGAGGTCGCATGCCGGAGCCTCTGAACGGGAATTCGCTCCTGTGACATGTTTACCCCGCACTTAAAGTGCAGGGCTTGCTTCTGTCGTCGCTGCGCGACTAAGCATCGGTGTTGCGTTGTAAAAGGTTACGACGGGAAGCATCGTAGGCAAACACAAGGTCCCTCGACTTCGTTCGGCTGGCGCCTCACTGCGCTCGGGATGACAGTTCAACCGGTTGTTGTGCGCATGGTTGTGCACCGAGGAGGATCACGGCTCAGCACTCAACGTGAAAGCCGACGGCTACAGGCCAGAGCCACTAGCCAGACGCTAATTTTATGGCCACGCAAACAAAAGATTATTACGGCGCGCTGGGGGTGAAGAAGGGTGCGTCTACGGACGAGATCCGGAAGGCGTTTCGCAAGCTTGCGCGCAAATATCATCCCGACGTCAATCCTGGGGACAAGTCCGCCGAGGAGAAGTTCAAGACGCTCTCGGAAGCTAACGAGGTCTTGTCCGATCCGAAGAAGCGGAAGATTTACGACCAGCTCGGTTTTTATTCCGACAACATCGATCCGGCGACGGCCGAGGCTTATGCCCGGCAGGGTGGAACGCCGGGAGGTTTCCCAGGGGGATATCCCGGAGGGCAGCCTTCGGGCCCGGGTTCGGCGGGGGCGGGCGGCGTCCATTTTGATTTTGGCGGGTTCGATTTTTCTGACCTGTTCGAAGGTGGCGGCCGCGGGAAGAAAACCCCTTCAGCGGGCGGTGGCGGCGGGTTTCGGGACATCTTCTCGAGCATGTTTGATCGCGGCGGGGCGGCAGCGCAGGAAGCGCCCGAGCCGGGTTCGGACCTGGAGTACCAGGTTAACGTTCCGTTCTGGACGGCGATCCGCGGGGGCGTGATGAAGTTGAACATCGCGCGGCGCGAGACCTGCGGCACGTGCCAGGGATCGGGATTTGTGGAGGCACCGGGAACGTGCCCGCAGTGCCATGGCAAAGGGACCATCGAACAGACGGGCGGGCGGATGAAGTTCAATGTGCAGTGCCCACGGTGCCATGGGACGGGGAAGAACATCTCGACTTGTCCGACGTGCCATGGTGAGGGGACGATCGAGCGGATCGAACCGCTTGAAGTGCGGATCAAGGCGGGGACGCGGGATGGGCAACGGATCCGGATCGCCGGCAAGGGGAATGCCGGGGGACATGGCGGACCGCCCGGAGATCTCTACGTGATTATTCGGACCGAGGATCACCCGGTATTTCACCGGGACGGCGATGACATCCGGTTGACCGTGCCGGTGACGGCGACCGAGGCGGCTTTGGGAGCCAAGATTGAGGTCCCGACCATTGACGGCAAGACCTTGCTGAAGATTCCGCCGGGGACGCAGTCGGGGCAGAAGTTGCGGTTGCGGGAGAAGGGCGTGCCTTCGGCGACCAAGGATGGGGCGCGGGGGGATGAGATCGTCGAAGTCAAAGTCACTGTGCCCATGCCTCGGGATGAGCGGACGAAGGAGTTGCTGCGGGAGTTGGCGCAGTTGAATCCGGAGGATCCTCGGGCGGAGATTTGGGGGAAGGTCTAGATCAAAGGCTTTAACCACAGAGGGCACAGAGGGGCACTGAGGAATGCTAAGGCTTACTCTGTGGGCCTCTATTTCCTCTGTAGTTAACGGTCCCAGCCATACCCGTCAACCATGCGAGTGATGCCGTCTTTCAAATGGGTCACGTAGAAGTTGATCAGCAGGCCTACGTTCTTCCCGCTCAAACGGAGGTAGGACAAGAGCTGGGCCTGGTGGACGGGATGAACGGCTTCCACGCACTTGACCTCGACCACCACTAAGTTCTCGACCAGCAAATCCATTCGATATCCGAGTTCCAGCTTTTCGCCTTCATAAACTACGGGCAGGGCTACCTGCGTCTCCACCCGGAGGCTTCGTATCCTAAGTTCGTGAGCTAGACAGCCCAGGTACGCGCTTTCCAGTAGACCGGGACCGAGAATTGAGTGGACTTTCATGGCGGCATCAACGACCGCGCCGGAGACTCGGTTGATCCGGGGAGGCGGCATCGCGGATAGGTTGGACATGGATACTCCTGCTCCCGGTGTACCAAGTGGATTGCTTTCCGTTTGTGATGGTCGACCGGGTTCGGCGTGATAGACGCGAGATCAAAAACTCAACCACAGAGGGCACAGAGGAGCACAGAGGAAGTCCCCACCGTCACTGAGGAGCACGGAGGACTTCAGGGGTTCCTCCGTGGTTCTCTGTGTCCTCTGTGGTGAAGGCCTTTCGCATTACTCCCGTACTGTGTCTTTCGCGAAAAAAATTATCGAAAAATCTATTGCGTCGCATCTAAATTGCCGTATTCTCTGTGCTGCGAACTAACTTCGCCGAAATGCCCGAGGAATCGCTGTAACCCGGGAGCCGCGATCAAATTTCAAGGGAGACGCGGTGGTGAGAGTGAGTCGCTTGAGGAGGAAGCCATAGAAATTGGCAACAGCTAGCGCGCCTACCCGATCTTCATCCCCGCAACTCTCTGTTCTTCCCCGGAATAAGAAATTCGGCAAGCTCACCTTATGGCCCCTGGTCGCCGCCACCTTCTTTATGGTGTCGGGCGGCACGTATGGCACGGAAGACATCGTGCACGGAGCGGGGTACGGGCGGGCCATCCTGATTCTTCTGCTGACCCCGATCCTGTGGAGTCTGCCTACTGCGTTCATGATCGGCGAGCTTTCCAGCGCGCTGCCCGAAGAGGGCGGCTACTACGCCTGGGTGCGTCGCGCGATGGGGAATTTCTGGGGATTCCAGGAGGCATGGCTGTCGCTGATTGCGTCGGTTTTCGACATGGCGATTTATCCGACGCTGTTCATCCTTTATCTACAACGGCTGTTTCCGTGGTTTGCCGAAGGGCATCGCGGACTCATGGTCGGGCTGGCCGTCGTTGCTCTTTGCGCGCTGCTGAACGTGGCAGGCGTCAAGGTGGTTTCGACCACTTCGCTGTGGCTGTTCTTTGCTTTGTCGGCGCCGTTCGTGGCAATCGTGTGCATTGCGCCGTTCAAGTTTGGGGCGCTGGCTGGAGCGGTCACGAAGCCAACTAATTCCGGGATCGACATTCTGACGGGCGTACTCATCTGCATGTGGAATTACATGGGATGGGACAACGCTTCGACCATTGCGGCCGAGGTGGAGAAACCGCAGCGGACGTATCCGCGGGCGATGCTGGCCGCGGTGGTGATTGTGGCCGTGAGCTACATCGTGCCGGTGGTGGCGATGTGGATGACCGGGCTCGCGCCTGGTGCGTGGGATACCGGCTTTTGGGCCGACGCGGCCGGAATGTTGGGCGGGCCGGTATTGCGCGTGGGACTTGCCCTTGGAGGGATGATCAGCGGGTTTGGGATGTTCAACGCGCTGGTGATGAGCTACTCGCGCCTGCCGCTGGCGATGGCGCAGGACGGAATGCTGCCGAAGATTTTCGGCAAGCGGACGACGCGGGCGCGGTCGCCCTGGGTCGCGATTGTTGTGCTGGCCATTTTGTTGGGCACCGTGCCTGCTGCTGGGATTTGAGCGGTTGGTGACGATCGACATCCTTTTATACGGCGGGAGCCTGGGGTTGGAGTTCGCGGCTTTGGTTTGGCTGCGCATTCGTGAACCCGAGTTGCCGAGGCCGTTTCGCGTTCCGGGCGGAATGTTTGGGGCGGTAGCCATTGGGATCGCTCCCATGATGATGCTGGGCTTCTCGATCTTCCGGAGCCAGCATGAGACGGTGTTCGGGATGAGTTCGTTCGCATTCGGGATGATCCTGATCGCGGCGGGCGTGGTTGCCTATGGGGTGAACCATCTGCTTAGGCCGGGAGGGTGGACGCCGGCTCGGGTGGAGAAACCGCAGGTCGTGGCGTAGAGTTCAGTTAATTTGGTTGGCGGGATGGCTTAGGCTGTCCCGCCTTTTTTGTTTGTTGTAGAGTTAAGGGGTAGCAGCACTCATGACGAAACGCAAATCCAAGGGCGCCTACATGATCTCGGCGGTGGCCGAGATGTATGGCATCCATCCGCAGACGTTGCGGCTGTACGAACGCGAGGGGCTGCTCAAGCCATCGCGCACCGAGGGCAATACCCGGCTTTATACCGACGAGGACCTGCAGCGGCTTGAGTTCATTTTGACGCTGGCCCGTGACCTGGCGGTGAACATCAGCGGGATCGCGATCATCCTGCAGATGCGCGAGCGCATGGAGGAGATGCAGAGGCAGATTCAGGATTTCGTGAAGTTCATGCAGCAAGAGGTGATGAACCGGGCAACGGCCGCGGCCGATCCGTCGAAGGGGGCGATTGTGCCGTTGAGAAGGCCGGTTGTGGTCCCCCCGGCGGCGGCGTCCCGAAAGAAGTAAGTGGTTGGTTCCCTGCTACTTCTTGCTTTCGATTTTTTCCTTCAAGTGCTTAGCGCAGGCTTCGATGCTGCTCTTCTTGCCGTGCGCTGAACTGACCCGTCCACGGACGAGGCGTCGGTATCGGTGCACTCACTTCAGTTTTTCGATCTCTTCCAGGAGTCGCTGCTCGAAGCTGGATACCGCTTGCCGTCGCTGGGTGTTATTGCCCTGATACGGGCTGAATACCAGGTTCCCGCGCACGCGTATTCTTCGGCTCGCTAGTTCATTGCCTTCGGCGTCATGGATCACCAGTCGGCAATCGACCGTGCTGCGTCCGGCTCCAAAGCCGACCATAAACCGCTTGGCCGTACTGCCCGACGTGAACTCATCCAGCACAATGTGGGCGCGAATCGGCGCTTCGCCAACTTCGAAGTTGGCGTCCTTCAATGCATTTCTCAAACTGTCGGCAACCTGGTTTGGAGCATGTTCTTCCTTGACCTTACTCGCGTCGGGAATAACGGTAGCATCAACCTGAACGGTTTTTACTCCGGCCAGCGCCTTTGCCGTTTGAGCTTGCACAGCGCCAACCACCATCACTAAACAAATACTGATTATCAGTACCTGCACGACTCGCGAGCGCATAGACAGTCCTCCTGACACACTCGGTGCTTATGTTAGCGCCTATGCCGCAAGTTACTAGGACACCACTCACAACGCACTGTGATGGCACGTCATGCTGACAAAAGCATCGCGCAGCTTCACGGGGCCACACAGCTGGAGCAGGCAGAGTATGATATTGGGTTTTCAGCCTCTCGCTGCTGGTGCACGAGTGCTGGTCGTTTCCTTTCATGCTGCCTTTCAAGCTCGTCTACAGTGACGATTACTACCTTCCAATCGGCACGCACGTCTTCCCTGCCGAGAAGTACCAGCGCATCCATAAGCGGCTGATAGAGACGGGCGTGGCGGAGGCGAAGGACTTCGTGGCGCCGCGTCCGGCGTCGGATCAGGACATCTTGCTGGTGCATACGCCGCAGTATGTGCAGAAGCTGAAGACCGGGACGCTTTCGGCGCGGGAGGAACTGGAGATGGAGATTCCCTACTCGCCGGAGCTGGTGCGGGCGTTCTGGATGGCGGCGGGGGGATCGATGCTGGCGGCTGACTATGCGTTGAAAGATCGGGTGGGGTTCAACATTGGGGGCGGATTCCATCATGCCTTTCCCGATCACGGGGAAGGTTTCTGCATGATTCACGACGTGGCGGTGGCGATCCGGCGGATGCAGCGGGATGACAAGATCCGCACTGCGATGACGGTGGATTGCGATGTACACCAGGGAAATGGGACGGCGGCGATTTTTGCGGGAGTGCGCGTGCCGAGCGATTCCCTGCCGTCGGTGGGAGGGGCGACCGTTTCGAGTGCGCGTCCGGCGAAAATGCGCAATGCTCATGCTGGGGACGTATTCACGATCTCGCTGCATCAGGAGCACAACTACCCGGCGTGGAAGCCGCCGTCATCGATTGACGTGGACCTGCCGGATGAGATTGGCGACGCCGATTACCTGGCCTGGCTCGACAATGCGTTCAGTTCGGGACTGCGGCAGTTCGAGCCGGATCTTTTGTGCTACATCGCTGGGGCGGACCCTTATCGCGAGGATCAATTGGGCGGACTGAATTTGACGATTGAAGGCTTGAAGAAGCGAGATGAACTGGTATTCCGCGTAGCGCGAGCTAGGGATATCCCGGTGATGGTGACGTATGCGGGCGGCTATGCCCGGAAGGTCGATGATACGGTGACGATCCACTGCAATACCGTGGTGGCAGCAAAGGAAGTGTTTGGCGGGTGACTCTTGCAAGCTATCAGCCATCAGCCATCGGCTATCAGCCATCGACCACCTGGTGGCTGCTAAAATAGGCGTCTACGCTTATGTTTGAGAATCTACAGGAAAAACTTCAGCGCGCATTCAAGACTCTGCGCGGGCAAGCCACGCTTACCGAGGAGAATATCCAGGAGGCGTTGCGGCAGATTCGGCTGGCGCTGCTTGAGGCCGACGTCAACTTCAAGGTCGTCAAGCAACTGATTGATCAGATCCAAGCCAAGGCCGTCGGGCAGGAAGTGTTGACGGCGCTTTCGCCGGGCGAGCAGGTCATCAAGATTGTGCGCGACGAGATGGTGGAGGTGCTGGGCAAGGACACGGCCAAGCTGCAAGTTCGCTTCGCAGCCTCCGACTGTCGTGCTGATGGCCGGGCTGCAAGGGTCCGGCAAAACAACTACCTCGGGCAAGCTGGCCAACTGGCTGAAGAAGGGCGGGCACCGGCCGTTGCTGGTTTCGGTGGACGTTTATCGCCCGGCGGCGCGGCAGCAGTTGAAGGTCGTGGCCGATGCGATCAAGGCCAACATTTACGAGGGCGAAGTTTCGGAGGCGAATACTGCGACCGTCGAGCGTCTGGTGAAGGAGGCGCGGCGCGAGGCGATCAACACGGGCAGCGACGTGCTCATCGTTGATACGGCCGGCCGCCTTCATATTGACGATCAGCTGATGGATGAAATGCAGTCGTTGAAGAAGCTGCTCAATCCGTCCGAGATTCTGTTCGTCGCGGATGCCATGACCGGGCAGGACGCGGTGCGCTCGGCCGACGAGTTTCACAAGAAACTGACTCTGACGGGCGTGGTGCTCACCAAGATGGATGGTGATGCGCGTGGTGGTGCGGCGCTGTCGATTCGGCACGTGACCGGGCAACCCATCAAGTTTATCGGCGTGGGTGAGAAGTACGACGCGCTGGAGCCGTTTCATCCCGACCGCATCGTGTCGCGCATTCTGGGCATGGGCGACATCATGTCGCTCATCGAGAAGGCTGAGCAACAGATCGACAAAAAGAAAGCCGAGGACATGGCCAGCCGCGTACTGGCGGGGGACGGTTTCTCGCTCGAAGACTTCCGCGATCAACTGCGGCAGGTCCGCAAGATGGGATCGATCCAGAGCTTGATGGGAATGCTACCGTCGATCGGTCCGTTCAGCGGGCTGCAGAAGGCGGCCGGCAAGGTGGACGAGAACCAGATCAACCGGGTGGAAGCCATCATCAACTCGATGACGGTGCATGAGCGGAATCACCATGATGTGATCAACGGAAGCCGGCGCAAGCGGATCGCGCGCGGCTCGGGAACCAGCGTGCAGGAGGTGAACAACCTGCTCCGGCAATACGCGCAGATGAAGAAGATGTTCAAGCAGATGGGGAAGCCGAGCTTTGCGCGGCGGCTGGCCGGGATGAAGATGCCGGGGATGTAAGGAAAACCGTCGTTGGTCGTCGAGAAAATTGTCGTTGGTCGATGGTCGTTCGTGGTTAGCAAACCTACTATTGCGAAGCACTGCGCGTTAACAGGACCGAGGGTGCCCCATCTTGCGCATTCTGTCCGCAAAGGTGGGACTTCACTGCTGCCGCGTTCTAGATTCAAGCCAACGACCAAGGACCAACGACCGACGACTGCTTTTATGAAATGGCGTTCCCTCGAAGAGAAAAGTGTCGGGTCCGAGACTCGCACGTTGCGCGAGATCCTTGCGGAGCGGCGCGAGCGGATTGCGCAGTATGTGCCGGGGGCGGCGCTCGAGGTGCATGCTCGGGCGGTTGCGGCTTTGAAGGCACAGGGGCTGGCTGCGAAATCGCTGGCGGTTGGGGCGCGTGTTCCGGAGTTTTCCCTTCCTGATCACAATGGCACGGTCGTTTCGTCGGCCGAATTGCTGGGGCGAGGGCGGCTTATCGTGTGCTTCCTTCGCGGGCGGTGGGATCCTTTCTGCTGCGGGCAGATGGAGGCGATGAACCGGATTCTTCCGGAGATTGAACAGGCCGGGGCATCGCTTGTGGCCATCTCTCCGCAGACGTTGAAGCAGTCGTTCTTCATGGCGGATCAACACCGCCTGCGTTTCCCTCTCCTGAGTGATGGGGGGAATCGGGTGGCGCGGCAGTTTGGCTTGGTGTATCGGGTGCCGGAGGAGCAGGAGACGATCTACCGGCGAGCGTTTGTGAATCTGCCTCTCACGAATGGGGATGAGAGTTGGGAGTTGCCGATCCCGGCGGCGTACGTTGTGGACCGCGATGGGACTGTGCTGTCCGCGTACGCGAACGAGGACTATACGCAGCGAGCGGAGCCGGGGGAGATTGTGGAGACGCTGAAGTGAAGGTAGATGCGAATTTACACTCGAACTACGAGGACACCATGGAGCACAGAGGCAGAGAAGGGCGATCGCGATTCTCTTCCCTCAACCGTGTATCTTGAATGACGACCCATCACTTTTAGAGGTGACATCCGAACTTGCTGTACGAAGCACATCACCCCTAGGCTTCAGGTGGGCCCGTGGTGTAATGGGAGCATATCAGCCTGTCCCGCTCGAAGGTGCGGGTTCGAATCCCGTCGGGTCCATACCGGTCCCGTTCAATGGTAGGGACGGTATGGAAGGGAGCCTAGGACAGGAGGCTCCCTTCAGTAACATTGACGTTGCTTCTCCATAGGTCCATAATTTTTGGAGTAATTGGGACAGGCTGATGAAAGCTTCCAAGACCCGAACCTTCGCGGTTCGGGTTTTTCTATTTGTAACGCTCCACTGTCCTCCCGACGAGCACTCCCACAAACCCCAATCCGACACAGAGAAAGCCAAAGGCAGATCCAAGCAAGAACAATAGGAAGGTTGGCCCGACTTCAAGGTCGTGCGGCTCACGAAATCTATGGCAAGCAGGGCGCCGAAGGGCACAAGGACACCGCGATTATGCCGAAGCCTTGATGAGCCATGAGTGCCGGAATCGGATCGTTTTCGTCACGGCTGAGCTTCTTTTGCCTTCATGCTACCGACGCCTAGAAACATCGCAAAGTTACATCGGAGCAGATCCCTCGCCACGCTCGGGACTTCGCCAGCGGTCTCCCGCTCCGCCCACGCCCGCCGAGCGCCTCAACTTGCCAATCCCGCTAACTTCCGCGATAATAATGGTTTGTCTTATCCCTCCCGGAAGGACTAGGAAAGGAAACCAAGTCCCGTGTTAATGATTCGTCTGGCGCGCACGGGTGCGCGCAAACAACCGCAGTACCGTGTGGTGGTGATCGAGAAGGCGCGGGCGCGCAATGGGCGCTCGGTCGAAGTGGTGGGGACCTATAATCCCCGGGGCGCGGCCGCCCATATCAACCTGAAGCGCGATCGCATTGATTATTGGGTGTCGAAGGGCGCGAAGATGTCGGAACGCGTGAGCAAGCTGTTCGCAAAGCCCGTTCCGGCCCCGGCCAGCGCCGGACCTGCCGCTTAAGCATTTCGTGCGCCCCAGGGCGCATTTCACTCCACAACTCAGGAGTCGCGAATGAGCGAGCAAGGTGGCGACGCTAAAGTTCTTCTCGAGCACGTAACCAGGGTTCTGGTGGATGCTCCCGACCAGGTGTCGGTGAGCCAGGTGGAACAGGACGGCGAGACCGTGCTTGAATTGACCGTGGCCGAGAGCGATCTGGGTAAGGTGATAGGCAAGTCGGGGCGCACGGCCCGTGCGCTGCGAACTCTGTTGAGCGCGGCCGGAGTTAAGGCGAACAAGCGTTACGCGCTCGAGATCCTCGAATAAAGCCCGGGAAATTGCCAGAAACGAAGATGGGCAACGAGTACATCAGCCTGGCTCGCGTCCTGAAAACGCAGGGGCGGAAGGGCGAAGTTGCGGTGGAAGTGCACTCCGACGTTCCGGACCGGTTCGTGAAAGGCATGCGGCTCTTTGCTCTTGATCCCAATGGCGCGCGACGACAGCTGAGGGTCGAGGATATCTGGCCGCACAAGGGTCAGCTGGTTCTGAAGTTCGAAGGGATCGATTCGATCTCGGACGCGGAAGCCTTTTTGCAATGCGAATTACAGGTGCCGCAGGCCGATCGCGCGAAACTTGAACCGGGCTGGACCTACATCAGCGAGCTGGCAGGTTGTTTGGTTTTTGATGGCGATCGCGAGATTGGCACGGTGGAAGGTGTGGAATTCGGCGCGGGTGAAGCGCCGCTGCTGATCGTGCGCGGCAAGGCGAAACTGCCCTACGAGATACCATTCGCCGAAGCGTACCTGACGGGCGTGGACCTGGCTACGAAGCAGGTCCGGATGAGGCTGCCGGAGGGGATGCTCGAGGTGAACGCTCCGCTGAGCGAGGAAGAGAAGCGGGAACAGAGTAAGGGTTGAGAAATTGGGTAATTGAGTAATTGGGAAATTGAAAACCGGCGGTCGCGGCGGTGGTTCTGATTCTCCATTACACAATTACCCAATTACTCAATGCTGGTTGATCTGGTAACGATTTTTCCGGACTTCTTTCGCGGGCCGCTGGACTACGGAATTCTTCGGCGGGCCCGGGAAGCTGGACTTGTTGAAGTAAGAGTCCACGACTTGCGGGAGTATACCCGCGACAAGCATCGCACGGTGGATGACCGCCCATTTGGCGGCGGCGAAGGCATGGTGCTGAAGCCGGAACCGATCTTTGAATGTATTGAGAAGCTGAACGTAGCGCCGCGCGACGAACGCGTCGGGAAGAGGGCTAAGCAGTCAGTGATCTTGCTCTCCGCGCAGGGTCGGCGGCTCGATCAGGGGCTGGCTCAGGAACTAGCCGGGCTGGAGCGTATCGTGCTGATCTGCGGGCGGTACGAGGGAGTGGATGAGCGCGTGAGCGAGCATCTGGCGGATCGGGAGATTTCGATTGGCGACTACGTGCTAAGCGGTGGAGAACTGGGTGCGGCGGTGATCGTGGATGTGGTCACCAGGCTGATTCCGGGGGCGGTTGGTAATGAGGCTTCCACGCGGCAGGAGTCATTTACAACTTCGTCTGAAGTCGTGGCAGGCGATGCTCCAAGTTCAACCTGCGTTTCCGGGGGGTTGCTCGATTACCCGCATTACACGCGGCCTGCCGAGTTTCGCGGGATGGCAGTGCCGGAAGTGCTGATGAACGGCAACCATGACGAGATTCGGCGGTGGCGACACAAGATGGCGCTGGAGAAAACCTTGCGGAACCGGCCGGATTTGATTGATGCATCGGTGCTCAGCGAGGAAGACCGGGAGTTGCTGGCGAAGGGTCTGGGGTAGCGTCCTGAGGCTTTGTGGAATTCTACCCTCGGCCAGCGGCGGTGCAGGCTAGGTGCACAGGTCCTTCGCTTCGCTCAGGATGACAAGCTTATTTTGGGCATCGAGAGTACGAGAAATTGCGAGATAGCAGATACTCAGCAAGGAATAGACGAGATATTCACTAAGGAAACCGACATGTCGAACCTCATCATTGAAAAACTGCTGGCGAAAACCAAGCGGACCGATTTGCCGGAATTTGTTCCCGGCGACACCATTCGAGTGCACGTAAAGATTCGCGAAGGCGACAAGGAGCGCGTGCAAGCCTTTGAAGGCGTCGTCATTTCGCAGGCCAAAGGGCCGCAGGCCAGCTTCACCGTGAGGAAGATCAGCTTCGGACAGGGCGTGGAGCGCATTTTCCCGGTGAATTCCAAGGTCATTGACCGGGTGGAGTTGCTGCGGTCATCGAAGGTGCGGCGCGCGAAGCTTTATTACCTGCGCGCGTTGAAGGGCAAGGCAGCTCGCTTGAAGGACGTGGATCGTGAGCATGCGACGCCTGCGGCGACGAAATAGTTGCGTTGCATTGATGCGGGCGCAGAGGTCTCTGTGCAGTGATGATGCCTCGTTCGAGTAGATCGTGTTCGTGGATTTCGAATCGCTAATTGTTTGAACCGGCCGAACTTGCCTTGTGCTTGTCGGCCTTTTCTTTTGATTTTTCCCCCGTCTCCAGTTTCCGCAGCAAGTGCTGCAGGATCGCTCGATCGCCCTTGCGCACCTCGCGGAATTCAATTCCGAGGCCAACGTCGAGCGCGGCATGCCTCACCTGTCCTTTGAAGGCCAGATCGTAGTTGGCGACGTTCAGGACGAGTTTCAGATCCGTTCCCGGCAGCAGCAGGCTTTTGGTGGTCACCAGACACCCAACCTCGGAAACATCTTTCAACATTCCGTCGAGATGCGCGGAACTGGGACCTTTGTGGAGCAACTCTACGGAGCCGCCAGCTCCAAAGCGCTGGAAGCGACGGCGGTTTCCTGCCTCGCCTGACCTCGACGAAGGACGTCGAGCGTCACGGACCACCGATTCGTAAATCTGCTCCATATCGCCCAATTCGGCTGACCAAAGGGTCTTCTCGGCCTCCACACACTGGATTCCGACTAGTCCCTGCAGATGGGTGGTGGCTTCGCCAATCCAGACGACGCGGCAGAAGGCCTTGCTGCGGCCGCGCTCGATGGTGACGATCTCGCCCGCTTCTTTCACGCAGCGCAGACCGGTCAGGCGGGCTCCGTGCGCAGAGATGTCGTAGGTGCATGCCATCTCAAGACGCGGCTTGGAGTCAGAGTCGTAGTAGGTAACTCGAACCGGTAGGGCAACAGAAATGCGCTTGTCGGCTCGATCGACAGCTTCCTTCAGGTTGGATTGCTTCACTGATTAAATCCCGAGTGCGTTGGTGTCAGGGGCAGGTGCGCCCTCCGGGGGGTGAGGAAGAGAGTAGCAAGTAGTCGGGGCACCTACAACATACGGCAGTACCCATACTACGGATTACCGTTGCGCCAGGGCGGATGGTGCTAATGTGCTATTGAGAAATAGTTCGCTTTTTCAGGCGGGGGTCGGGACGTTACGTTCTATGGGGTTGTGAAGAATCTCATGTGGCACGGGCACGGCCGCACAACGCGGAATCCCCTTCGGTTTGGCTCAGGGTAGGGTTTCGACTGTGTTCAGCTTCGCCTCACTTCGCCCGGGATGACAATTCTTAAGGATCGCCCTGCTGAAAACAGCTATCCCAGATTTTTAAGCTTTTGCTTGCACTTCCACAGCGGTGTCGGCGAACATTCTTTAACTATCTTTGTGACAATCAAAATCAAGTCCGCGAAACTCTCTGCGTCGGCGGCGAAGCTGCGGCTGCTGAAGCGGCTGCGCTGCACGCTGCGTTACGAGAAGAAAGCTTGGGAATCGGGTGCGCGGCTGGTGGCCGGCGTCGATGAAGTCGGGCGCGGGTCTCTGTTTGGGGCTGTGGTGGCAGGCGCGGTCATTCTTGATCCGGGGTACCGGATTCGCGGGCTGCGCGACTCGAAGCTTCTGCCTGCCGAAAGGCGTGAAGTGCTGGCG
The DNA here is from genome assembly GCA_963850425.1 of uncultured Acidobacteriota bacterium. Taxonomy (GTDB): domain Bacteria; phylum Acidobacteriota; class Terriglobia; order Terriglobales; family Acidobacteriaceae; genus Gp1-AA133. The sequence continues at coordinate 347,573 of CAWKLF010000001.1, forward strand.
GAGCGGATCCGCGAGCATGCGATTGCATGGGCGGTGGCGGCGGTGGACGCGGCACGCATCGATCAAATCAACATCTATCAGGCGTCGCGGGTGGCGATGCGCATGGCGGTGTCGCAACTCACCCCGGTAGCGGATTATCTGCTGATTGACGCTCTCAAGCTGGACTGCGAACAAGAACAGCGCGCCTTGATTCATGGCGACGCGCTCTCGGCATCGATCGCGGCGGCATCGATTTTGGCGAAAGTAGAGCGGGACCGGATGATTTGCGCATGGGATCCCGTCTTCCCCGTGTACGGACTGGCTTCGAACAAAGGTTACAGCACTCCGCATCACCTGGCAGCTTTGCGCGAACATGGACCGTCTCCGCTGCACCGCCAGTCATTCGCGCCGGTGTGGAACGCTCCCGTGCCGCAGGAGGTATTGAGCTTCATGCTGGAAGAGGCGGAGGCGGAGGCTGAGGCTATCGTTGAGCAAGTGGGAGCGTAGGCAGCGAGAAGCTTCGAGCTAGGGGCTAAGAGCTTCCAACAGACCCGCGAGCCCCGAGCTATTAGCTACGAGCCTCGAGCTACCGGCACTGCGAGGAATGGGGTTGCCTTGGCGCGCCGCTGTGAAATCGAGCGTGGTTGGCAGTGGATCGCAGTTGACCGCTCGTAGCTTAGAATCTCTCCATGCCTCGCATACTCTGCGTCACTGCACATCCAGACGACGAAGCGGCGGCGTTTGGCGGGACACTACGGCTCTACCATGATCGCGGTGCGGAGATTTATCTGATTTGCCTTACGCCGGGTCAGGCCGCCACTCATCGGGGAACAGCAAAGAATGATCAAGAGCTGGCCACCATTCGGAGGAAGGAACTGGCGGCGTCTTGCGAGATCCTGGGGATCGACCGCTGGGAAGTGCTCAATTACGCGGATGGCCAACTGCACCGAGTCGATCTGCAGAAGGCCGTCGGAGACCTGGTGCGACATATTCGGGAGTTCCGCCCGCATATCGTGCTGACATTTGGTCCGGAGGGAGGCGTTACGGGGCATACCGATCACACCATGGTGTCGGTATTCGCGACGCTGGCCTACGAGTGGGCGGCACGAAACAACCGCTACGCGGATCAGCTCATTGATGGAGTGGAACCGCATCGTGCGCAGAAGCTTTACCATGCGACCGCGAACTTCGTGCTGCCGGACCGGCCGCCAACCGCGCCTCCACCAATTACGACCGTGATTGAGGTCGGCGAGTTAGTGAAGACGAAGATTGAGGCTTTTGCTGCGCATACCACGCAGGCGCCAGTATTCCCTCTGGTGAGGGACACGATTTTGTCGCGCGGGCCGCAGGAAGTGTTTCATCTGGCGGCGATGTCGCAACCCGGCAAGCTCAGTCTCGAAACTGATTTGTTTGCCGGAGTGAACGTCGAGGAATAGCCGCAGGAAGCGCGCAGCTCCCGCATACGCACTTCATCGACCCGCCGCCCTATCTTTATTTTGCTTTCAGGATGTCCGCCATCAGGTCTGGCTTGCTTTCGTCGCGCACCAGGCGCGGATACTTTTCGCCGTCGTGGTAGTTCAACTTGAAAGTCTTGTAGTAGTCGGTGTTCTCGACCAGCAACTCGATCGGGTCGGTGGCGCCTTTGGCACCTTTGATCGCATCGTGCAGGACCTCGGCTGAGAAGCGCCGGCCGTTTACGGCGACGATCTTCATGCCGGGCCCTATACCGGCTTTAGAAGCCATCATGCCTTCGATGGCGTCGATGACGGAGCCGTCTTCGCGGAGGCGCAGTCCGACGGTGTAGACCTCTCGCACCTGGGCGTCTTCGCGTTCATCGCTGCGATAGTAGTCGGTGGGAGTTTCATCATAGGTAAGCTTCCACCCTGTCTGTTCGATTCCGCCAAGAGGCGCGCCCGGGCCGTGATTGGTCAGGCGCTCGGTCCAGAAGCCTGACCAGTCGTAGGAGACCACCTGGTTCAGAGTCTTGACGACATCTTCAAAGGTGTATGGCTTCACTACGGGAGCGCCGCCGGGAGCGCCGTGAAAGAGTTTGCAGAAATCGTCGAGCGACTTCTTGCCCTGGGATTGCTGGCGGATGATGGCGTCGGCCCACATCCAGTTCAGTGTGTCTTCATCGTAAAAGTCGGTGGAGCGGCGCCAGGAATACCAGGTTTTGGGCGTGAAGTAGAGTTGGGGCGCGGCGTCGGCGGTGTCCTGCAAGTTGCGCCAAGTGCGGCCGGGAAGATGGTCGAGGTCGGCAGCCACGCCGGCGAGGTATTCGCGGTACTGATCTGGCGTCCAGAGGCCGCTGCGGGCGGTCAAAATGCTACCCAGGTACTCGGTTAAGCCTTCGTAAACCCAGAGCAGGTCGCCTTGCATGGGGACCTGGTAGTCGGGCGTGGCCAGGCCCGCGGGGCGGCGATACTTGCCATTCCAGCTATGCACGTATTCGTGAGGAAGCAGGCTCGCGTCGAGTTTGCGATCCGTCTCATCGACTAAGCCGCGTTCGCCAACACGGCTATCGTCGGATTCGTGATGCTCGAGTCCGAAGTGGGCCACGTGATCGCTGAGCGTGTAGAGGAAATGGTAGTGCTGGTAATGCTGCGCGCCGAAAAGCGCTCCCGCCTGCGCGACAAGATTCTTGTAGTGATCCCAAACCTCCTGCGGCGGCTCGAGGGCGGCGGCGCTGTCGGCGGCGACGTCTAGTTCCGCAGACGGCTGTCCGGTTGTGAGCGGCACCGCCTTCAGGTATTGGCCCGTGAGAACAGGAGAGTCGACCAGCATGGTGAGCGACACGGGGCTGAAATGAAGGTCGCCCCCGTTCGCATTGCTGACGGGAAGAGATGTGGCGTACTTCCATCCTTCGGGAATCCGGAGGCTGGCGGAGTAGGTGATGTCGTCGCTCTTCCACCCCTTGGGATAGAGCAGCACCTGGTTCCAGCTTAAGATGAGAAGCTTGTCGGTAGCCGAGGAGCCGGCAGAAAATCCCCCGACCAGATTCGCCGGTTCGAGGTAGTCGAGGTCAGCGAGCACCTCGTTCTGTCCAGCGGGAACTTCGACGTTGATGGTCCAGCCATCGAGAAGGTCACGGCGCCACTTTAAAGGCTTTCCGCCGGCCGAGAATGCCAGTCCGCTGAGATCGATGACTGGGCCGTCCGGGGCGTGCTCGCCGGGAATCCACTTGGGGTAATACAGCGTGAGGGTGCCCGGGGTCGCCGGAATGCGCAACTTCGCATGGATGATTTTGCGCGGGGCTTCCGTGGCATCGACTGCAATAGAGACGGTTGGACCGGCGGCGAAGGATCGCAGTGCAGACAGAATCAAAACGGCGATTGCAGGCACAACACGACCTCGGAAAGAGGACATGCAGAAAGGCTCCTTGTGACCCCAAGCGATGCTCGGCGGAATCGCCGGCAAAGCGATGAATATATCAGGTGGCAGGTCTCAGGTGGCAGGTCTCAGGCGAATGAGCACCGTCGGGTTTGGGCCTAACTTCGGAGTTGTGGTGAAAGTCGGTAGAATCGGAAGGTGACGCGAGCACGGCGTGTCTCTTCTGCTCGACGCGCAAATGCCTTGTAGGCTCGGGGCGCCGACCGGGAATGCGGGGTCCCTCGACTACATTCGGCTGTCGCCTCACTTCGCTCGGGATGACAATTTCTATGCGCCTCACTTTGGTCGGGATGACAATTTCTACCTCCCTACGCTCGGGATGACAATCTTTAGAGAAGACAATTTTGAGGCAGGACTGACAGTGTTCCTCGCGTCCTTTATCATCCATCCGTGTCCAATTCACATCGCGGGAAGTTCATAACGTTTGAAGGGCTGGACGGAACGGGCAAAAGCACGCAGATTGAGAAACTGGCGAAGGCTTTGCGCGCTCGGGGCGTCTCGGTGGTAGTGACGCGGGAACCGGGGGGCACGGAGACCGGGGAGAAGATTCGTGACGTGATTTTGCATTCGGGAACGACAGGACTTTCTCCGATGGCGGAAATGGCTTTGATGTTTGCTTCGCGAGCGCAGCATATTCGCGAGGTGATCGAGCCGGCGGTGGCGGAGGGGAAGACTGTGCTCTGCGACCGTTTCACGGATTCGACCGAAGCCTACCAAGGCGCGGGGCGAAAACTGGGAAGCAAGGCAGTGCTCGAACTGCATCGCATCCTGTGCGACGACCTGCAGCCGGATTTGACGATACTGATGGACTCCGATGTCGCGCGCAGCGTCGAACGCGCGCGACGGCGTAACCAGAGATCTTCAAAGAACGGGCGCAACCAGAAAGATGAGAATCGCTTCGAGCAGGAGAATCGTACGTTCTTCGGGCGTGTGCGCCAGGGATACCTGGCCATCGCCAAGCGGGAAGCCGAGCGGGTGGCGGTGATCGATGCGCGGGGAACACCGTCGCAGACACATGCGAAGATACTGGAAGTGGTGCTGCGCCGGCTCCGGTTGCCCGCCAAGGCTTCGTGACAACCGCCTCACCAAAGATACAATTGACACTTATGCGAAAGTTCAGTCTTTCACTGCTCTTCTTTCTTGCGCTCACCTTCTGCGTGCCTCAGGCAAAGGCGCAGGTGCCCGATCGACACGCGCACGCGCAGGTCAAGACGCTCAAGGTCACGATCCTCTCGACGATGCTGGCTGATCGAGGCATCGGGGAATGGGGATTCGCCGCGTTGGTGGAGAGCGACGGCCACCGCATTCTCGTCGATACCGGTGCGAGACCGGAAACGGTGCTCACGAATGCGCGCGAACTGAACGTCGACCTCAGCGACGTGAAAGAAGTCATTCTCACGCACAATCACGACGATCATGTGGGCGGGCTGCTGACGTTGCGGCGCGAGTACATGAAGAAAAATCCAAGCGCGCTCTCGGTGGCACACGTCGGCAAGGGCATCTTCTATAGCCGCCCGGAAAGCGATGGAAAGGAGGGCAATCCCATGGTTGCCCTGCGCCAGGAATACGAGAGCACCGGCGGGAAGTTCATTGAGCATGATCAGGGGTCGGAAGTTTTTCCGGGCGCATGGCTCACCGGACCGGTGCCGCGCACCTACCCAGAGCGTAACTGGTCGGTTAAGGGGAAAGTGAAAACGCCCGAGGGGTTGGTCGAGGACACGCTCCCGGAGGATCAGTCTCTGATCCTCAATACTCCGAAGGGGCTGGTGATGGTTACCGGGTGCGGGCATGCGGGAGTGATAAACATTCTGACCTTCGCCGAGAAGGAATTTCCTGATACGCACGTTTATGCAGTGGTGGGAGGAGTGCATCTTTTTCCTGCAACCGACCAGCAGGTTGATTGGACCGCCGACAAGTTGAAAGGGTTCGGGCTGTCCTATCTCATGGGTGCGCACTGCACGGGGATTGAGAGCGTTTACCAGATTCGCCAGCGGTTGGGGCTTTCGCGGCAATCCGCGGTGGTGGGCGCAGTAGGCGCGACGTTTGTGCTGGGCGAGGGCATTCACCCGGGACTGATCGCGCAGTAGGAGTTGCCCGAGCCACATTCGCATGTAAGCTTGTGACCCATGCCTTTTTCCGACTTTCACGGCAATCCCGAGATTGTTCACCGGCTACGCGACATGCTGGCGCGCAGTCACTTTCCGCACGCGATGATCCTGGCGGGGCCGACCGGTTCCGGAAAATATACTTTGGCGCTCATGCTGGCCAAGGCTATGAACTGCCTTGACCCGCAGGTCGGCGATGGTGTTCCGGACTTCTGCGGGAAGTGCGCGAATTGCAGGCGAATTGATCAGGCTGCAGATCTTGATGCTCGTTTTGCGGAAGCCGTCGAGGCTCGGGAGAATCTGCGCGACACGGACAAGAAGGAAACCCGCATTCTGGTCCAGACCCATCCGGATGTGCTGGTGATTCCGCCCGACCCGCCGCAGATGATGATCAAGGTTGACCAGGTGCGAAAGGTCATTGAATCGATCTACTACCGTCCGGCGGAAGCCAAGGAACGAGTCTACATCTTTACGGATTCGACCTTCATGAAAGAGGCGGCGAACTCTCTGCTCAAGATTCTGGAAGAGCCCCCGGAGTTCGCGACCATCTTCTTGCTGACTGACAATGTAGGCGAGCTGCTGCCGACCATCCGTTCGCGGGCGATGACGTTTACGCTGGGCGCGCTCAGCGCGGAGGAGATCGAACGCGACCTCGCGACGCAGCAGCCGGAGTGGAGCGTGAAACAACGCAGCCTGGTGGCGCGCCTTTCCGGAGGGGCCGTTGGCCGGGCGCGTGGCTTCGATCTCGCCAAGTACAGCGGCGCACGGGCGCACGCACTGACCGTGCTCAATACCGCTTTGCGCACGGGAGATCACAGCGAACTTTTCAAGGTCACCGAAACGTATCGCCCGGGCGCCGATGGCCGCGAGAAAATCGAGCAGCTTTTGCGGACTCTTTACTCCCTGCTGCAGGATTTGATGTTTCTGAATGCAGGCGCGCCGGAACTGGTGCACAACATCGACATCCAGGGCGAACTGCAGAAGCTTGCAGGGGCGACCGATTTTGCCTGGATTGTGCTGGCGACCGAACGGCTGGCAGAAGTGGAGCGCGGCATGAGGCGGAATCTGCTGCGGTCGTTGTCGTTGGATGGGTTCGCAACGGCGGTCGAAAGATAGCTGGACTTCGTGCTACCGAGCACAAAGTTTCGCGGGTACCCCTCAAATGTGAGCGGCCCCACATCGGCGGCGGCAATTCCGACAGCCGCTCGAAGTCTTTGCCCCTCCACCACTTAAGGATTGTCTTGTTTTAGCTTCCTGTGCTACGTTAAATGAAAATCCACGCCTTATTTCCACATACACAATACGAGTGTGGTGGCCGGCGCCCTGGATGCGTGTAAGCAGGTGGTGCCATGAAGGATGTAATCGATTCCATGCCAACGGAACGTCCGCTCGAGCAGGAAGGTTTTGCGAACCGGAAATTGATCCGGCCCTCCCTGAACCGCAACGACCACAATTCCAATCACACCCAGGCCCCCATGGAAAGACGTGAACGCACCGCCGGCGGCGGCAAAAAAGCCGCGCCTCCCGAGACCACAAACGCCGAAAACTTCTACTACCAGAAGCAGATGCAGGGCAAGACGCCGATGGTGATCGTACTGCGTGATGGCGAGGAGATTCATGGGGTCATCGAGTGGTACGACAAGCATTGCCTGAAGGTGAACCGCTCGTCCCAGTCAAACCTGGTGATTTATAAGCCCGCCATCAAGTACATGTACAAAGAAGGCGAGAATTCCCGGTAAGGCGACCGGTGGTCTTGCTACTTTCGATACGTGCAGGTACTTCTGAGAGTGTTTCCCTGCTAGGTTCTGCAATCTCAGGAGTGCTATACTCCGCTGCAACAACCCTCTAATTGAGCCATTTTCGTCGCGTCTGGCCGAGATGCCCGGGTCGGGGTGTCGACCTTCGCCAGAGGGAGCGGGATATGAGCACAATCGCCTTCACAGATTCGCAAAGTTTCGCTGGGCGTCAGCCGTTGACACGGCGGATTGCGCCGCGCCGCAAGGTGGCGGTTCCGTTGAATGTCACGATTTTGCGATCCGGGGTGCCGGATGCTGTGCCCGGACGCTCACTGGATGTTGGCGAGGGCGGAATTGGCGCGGTGCTCGCCGCAGAGTTGTTCCCCGGAGAATTGGTTGGCGTCGAATTCCGCTTGCCAGATTCTACCCCGGTGCTCGCCAAAGCGAGGGTTTGTTACCAGGAAAGGCTTCGTTGCGGACTGCAGTTTTTGTCGATTCCACAGGACCAAAGAGAAATGTTGGAAGCGTGGTCGCTCGACGTTCCAAGGCGCACTGCGCAACCCATAGCTGCTCCAAAGACGACTGTGTCCGCCAGGCCTGTGCGTCGCGTAGAAGCGCCCTTGCCAAAGTTCCTGGCTGATTCTCCTTCCCGCTCGGAGAAGACGCCCGCCTATTTGAAGCGCAAGATTTTCATGCTGCTGGCTGCGTCGGTGATTGTGGCCGGAGGCGTGGGGTGGTGGCAGTGGCAGCAGGGTTGGGAAGAACTGGAATCGCGTTTGCCCGGACGGTCGGCGGAAGTGGCGCAAGCTCCAGTATCGGTTGGCTTCGAGGTGATGCAAGGTCTGCTGGTGCACAAAGTCGATCCAGTGGCGCCTGCTGGTGGCCGCATTCGCGGAGTGGCAGTTGTCTCAGCAGTGATCGGGCGGGATGGATCGGTCATCAACGTTCGTCCAGTCAGTGGTCCGGAAGTATTGACTCGCGCGGCCATGGACTCAGTGCAATGGTGGAAATTTGAGCCTTATAGGCAGAATGGCGTTCCCCTGGAAGTAGAGACTTCGCTGGCCATCGAGTTCCGCTAGATTTTTCCAGGAAGAAGCTGCCTGCGATTGTGAAGGACCGATCGTCACTTCGGTGCGATGCGGCTCTTGCGAATTCCGTCCAATACAACAAAGCTGCTGAGGCCGAAGCATCCCACGGCGATGAGCGCTGCTACCTGGTAGAGGTCCGAGCCCAGGCGTAGCCGGTCGGCAAACAGAGCACATAACGCGCACACAATGCCGATGAGATTGAGCCACTGCGGAACTCGTATCTGCGAGGGAGATTCCTGGCGCAGGCGCCGCTGAAACAGGACGGCGGCGAGGCCGATGGCAGCCAGCACCACCGCTGCGATCGGACTGTGAAAGGCGGCGCCGCGGGTGTATATCACGACCAAACCTATGGCCAGTATCAGCAGGCCGGCAGCGATCACCGTCCAACGGCGAGACGTTTTCGTCGATGTTTCAGGCAAGTGGGTTCTATCGGAAGACTAACCCTATTGTAGACAGAGTGCCGCCCGGTTGCGAGTGCGAAGATGCCGGTGGCGTCAGTCTGTGCCCGGCAACCATTCTGCACCGCGATGATCGCCGTGGTGGACAGCGTAGAGCACGAGTTCCACTCGGGTGGAGATGCCAAGCTTATCGAAGATCCGAAACAGGTATTTCTTCACGGTATGCTCACTGAGGGCCAGTTCCTGCGCGATTTCTCGATTGGAAAACCCTTCAGCTACTAAAGCCACAACCTGTTCCTCACGCGGAGTGACGAGCGCTTCCCCGTCAGCATTGACGACCCGCAACGAAGGCACTTGCGAAACCAGGTCGATCAGATAGTCGATCTGCTGCGCGGTAGCCCAGATCTGGCCGCCATGAACCACTTGTATGCATTTGCAGAGCGCCCGGAATGGAGATACCGAAAAGCAGAAAAGGCCCCGTGCGCCGGAACGGAACGCGTTCACGGCCAGTTCCCGGTCCACGGACTCGAGCACCAGAATCTTCGCCACCTTGGGGAATGTGATGTGGATACGACGGAGCGCCGCCATGTCCTGCCAGGTTGATCCGTTGCCATTGGAGGCCAGCAGAACTACGTCGTGAGGGGAATTGGCCAGAAGTTTGAGGATCTCTTCCGGCTCCAAGGCGCATGAGTCGACCTTGAGCTCAGGGCGCCGGCGGAGAGCCCGGGTCAGAAGTTGCAGTTGCATTTGGCTGGAGTCTGCGACCAGCACCCGGATGGGATTGCTGATGGGTTCTTTAACACTCATGGCGCATGGCGACTGCGATTTGCACAATGACGCGATTGTAGGGGACCGTAACGAAACAAGTCATGTTCAGTAGTCACCAGTTTTTGTGACGGTTCCCACATCCGAGGACTGGCTTGACGATGTGAAAAAGCTGGAGGTTGGAATAGAAAGTTGAAACCGACGATGCGGGACCCTGCTTCGCAACAGCTATACAGAGGAGAAGTTAGCAATCCTGCCAATTCCGATGCAGGGTGATGAATGAAGAATTTCGCAGGCTAGCAAGTCCTCGAAAGTAGCCCATACCCGAGTAGTTAACCCGGCCAGAGTTCTGTCATCCTCTTGCGGCATTTCCCAGAACGCTAAATGCAATCGGAGGAGTGCCCTGCGCACGGGAACGTGGCTCGTGCGCGAAAGGAACAAGCATACCCACGCATGTAGACAACACAGGCTATGTCTTGCTGAAACTGACACGCGGTCGTAGGTTGCAGAAGCACAGTAATGGAAACCTGCGCGGCATAGAAATGAAGCCCTCTTCCCCAGTTCTGCTAGCTGTTTTCGTTACGGTGCTACTGATGAATGTGTTCGAAGTCGCGGGCGCCCAGGAAACAGGCCCGGACCGGGGGGTTCAAAGGGAACCTGTCTCTCCGGCTGCGAGTGTTCCGGAGGGTGTTGGGGCAGCGACTTCACAGCCCGGTAGAGCGGACGGCACGGGAAACCCAGTGCTCGGAAGGGATCGCCGTCCACTCTACCGATTTAACAAGAGTGACGTAGTTGAAATCAGTTTTGCCTTTGCCTCCGAATTTAATCAAACCGCGGCTGTCCAGCCGGACGGTTATATCACTTTGAAAGATGCGGGCCACCTGGTAGCCGAAGGCCTTACCGCCAGCGAACTCGAGGCTGCCATCGCGGCGGCCTACGGGAAACTGCTGCACGATCCTCGCGTCACGGTGGGGCTGAAAGATTTTGATCGCCCCTATTTTATTGCCGCGGGCGAGGTGGGGCGGCCCGGCAAGTACGAGTTGCGCGGCCCGATCTCGATTTCGGCCGCGCTCGCAATCGCCGGCGGGTTCAACGAGCATGCCAAGCATTCGCAGGTGGTGCTCTTCCGGCACGTGAATGCAAACGTGGTAGAAGCGCGCGTTTTGAATGTGAAGGAGATGCTAAAGCAGCACAATCTGGACGAGGATCCCCTGCTGCAAGCAGGAGACTACGTGTTCGTTCCACGCAGTACGATCTCCAAGATCATGCGATTCATGCCCGCCACGAGCATGGGGATGTATTCCACTTCAGCCAGATTCTGACCCGGCCGATGTCACCGGGATGCTTAAGCGACGGTTTTTATGACGGAGGAGATGACTGCAGTCCGCAACGAACCTGTTGATCCGGCACCGCCCACCCTGCGTGATCTACTGGCGGTTGTATTCCGGCAGCGCCGGGTTGCGGCAGGTACGTTCCTGGCGGCGCTGGTCCTAACCGGGATTTACGCGTGGACCACACCCGCTTACCAAGCTCACATGAAGGTCCTGCTACGGCGGGGCCGGGTAGATGCTGTCGTCACTCCAGAGCAGAATTCGCCAGTTTCATTTGCCCGGACGGGGTTTGGGGAGGAGGAAGTGAACTCCGAGGTCGAGCTTTTGCGAGATCAGGAAGTTTTACAAAAAGTAGTGGAACAAAACGGACTCGCCAATACGCTGAACAAACCGAAGCTTGGCGCGAAGCCAGATGGCGTTCGAGTGGCCCGGGCAGTGCGGCAGCTAGCCAATCACCTAAAAGTTGAGGCAATCCGCAAAACGAATCTAATCTCGGTCACCTACGACGCTTCCGATCCCGCCGTCGCAGCAGGCGTTTTGAACAGCCTGGCCTCGGCATATCTCGAAAAACACAAAGCAGTGCGGCGATCGTCGGAGGAGTTGCCTTTCTTCGAACAGCAAACAAAGCGTTCGCGCGCGCAGTTGGACGCAGCGGAAACGCGGCTGCTGGATTTCAGTGACCAGCGGGGTGTCGTGTCAGGAGCTCTGGAAAGAGATCTCGCACTACAGCGAGCTGGGGAAATCGAGAGTAGCCATCAACAAGTTCTCGTCGCCATTCAGGAAACTTCCCGACGCGCGCAGGAACTGCGAGGCAAGCTGAAATCACTTCCGGAACGCAGCACATCAGACATTCGCACTTCGGATAATCCGCAGCTGCTTGAGGTCTTGAAAGGCAAGCTGCTGGAGCTGGAGCTTAAGAAGACGGAGTTGCTCACCAAGTTCCAGCCCTCTTACCCGCTCGTGGAGCAGGTTCAGACCCAGATCGATCAGGCCAGAGCATCAATCGCCGCGGAGCAACTGGCACCAGTGCGGGAGGAAACGACCGAGAAGGATCCAAACTTTGAGTGGGTGAAGTCAGAACTGGGGAAAGCGGAGGTTGAGTTGGGTGCATTGTCCGCACGCGAGCGGGCCATCGCTGCGCAATTGGCGAGCGCACACGGTCAAGCTCGACAGCTGGGTGAGGCGGCGATTCATCAGCAGGATTTGCTGCGGGGGATGAAAACAGCGGAGGAAAGCTACCTGTTGTACGCAAAGAAGAGTGAGGAGGCGAGGATCAGCGACGCACTGGATGAGCGTGGCATCGTGAACGTGATCCTGGCGGAACCGCCGGTGGCTCCTGTTCTTCCCAAGCACTCGGCGTGGGTGTGGCTGCTATTGGGCGTGGCGATGGCGACCACCGCCAGCGTTGCCATGACCTTCGTGGTCGACTACGTTGATCCGGCGTTTCGGACTCCCGAGGAAATAGCGACGTACCTGCGGGCACCGGTGCTGGCATCGCTGCCGAGGGAAGCCGCATGACTGCCGGCATTGGCGTGCTGCGGAGGCTTCTGCCTACGGAGGCCATCCTGGACCGGGAGGCAGTGGGATCAGCACCGGTGGATCTCCGGGGATCGGAGTGGGATCCGAAAAGATTTGCCGAAGCACAAATCCGCGGACTCGTGCAGCGCGTTTTCTCGCCGGGATGGCCGCGCCCGGCCAAGCAAGTCGTGTTCAGTGCTGCGGACAGCGGGATGGATATTGCGGACCTCTGTTTCAGAACCGCGGAAACATTGGCAGCGGAGGGCGCACAGAATGTTTGTCTGGTGGAGACCGATTTGTATGGTCGACCACTGGAGCAGCGATACGGGAGGACCAGCAACGACGGCAATGTCAGCTTTGAGGCAACCGGGGCGGTGCGAACGTCCTCCCGCCAGATTAAGAAAGGTGTTTGGCTGGTGCCGGCAGTCGTATTTCTGGGTACACCGGAGAACTTGCATAATCCCGTGGTACTGCGGAGCCGGTTAGGGCAACTGCGACGGGAGTTCGATTACGCGGTGATCCATTCAGCCCCTGTGGGGGAATCAGAAGCTGCGTCTCTGCTGGGCAGTCTAGCGGATGGATTGCTCCTGTCGGTGGAAGCTCATCGGACCCGACGGAGAACTGCGCTCCGAATCCGCGAACACTTGCTGTCGGCGAATGTGCGGTTCTTGGGCGTGGTGTTGCAGGACCGGACATTTCCAATTCCGGAGAGGCTGTACCGCAAACTTTAGGCTTCGAAAGTCATGAGCGACGCCAACGGTCGCAAAAATGAACCTGTTCTTTGTAGTCGGGGGGAACTCCGACTGCAAAAACGCTCGTGACGCCACTGGGAGGTTGAGTCGGCGCAATGAACTGGATCGCAGAGTCCGACAGCACCACGTTCGAAGGCGGGGAGTTCGGTTGGTACGCACTTGAAACGAGAACGCGATCCTCGGAGGAGGTCCCGCGGCAAATCCCTCCTCCGGGGACTCGATTGAGCCTATGCAGGAGTCGCTGTCAACGAATCGTGGAATATGAACTGGAGTTGGTCTAGTGGCAGTTGCAGCGATTCGACCCGAGCCCTCGCTTGATCCGGCTTGCGTTGCCCGCGTGATCCCCGGGCAAAGAGTGGCTAAGCCAAGACTACGGAAGGGTCCGCAAGCGGTTCTCGCGGATGGGAAGCCTCGGCCAGCAACCGAAGAAGATTCCCGGGCATTTCCGGTACGCGCGTTCGCAGAATTTTTACTTCCAACCCCTTTCTCAGGAAGCGATCGTCATCGACTGTGCCCGGCACTGATCGCAGACTACGCGTGCGTTTTGGCCAGCTGGCTTGGCCTTGCCTTCCTACGGAGCATTGGGACCGCGGGTGTTTCAGTATTCCAATCGACAGATGAGGTTGTCCCTAACACGGGATGGCTGGGTACGGCCATGCTCTTCGCGCTCGTTATGACGCTGCTGGGATATTCGGAGGGTCTCTACCGGCAACTGCGCGGAAGCCTTACTTCGACTGTGATCCTGGCCAAGGCCGTTGCATGGACAACGGTTCTGGTGGGCGCTTGTGTGCGACTGGTGGGAGCCTCGGAACCGCCGATTGGGTGGATAACGGGTTCTGCTTTGCTGAGCTTTAGTGCACTGGTTTTTTGGAGAGTTTGGTACTCGCACGCCAAGGGCGGCGGAAGAGAGGGGCCGACACGAAATGTGCTTGTGGTAGGTACCACAGCCGCAGCCCGGAAAGTAGTCACCCACATTCGCCAGCATCCTGAGTTGCGAAAAGCCGTGCGAGGCTCTCTGGTCGAGGACAGCGTTCTGACTCTCGGCCTGCCCTACCTTGGAACAAAGCTGGCAACGATGGCACGTACAGAATTCGTGGATGAAGTGATCCTGGCAGCGCCACTTCGACGGGAGGTTGCACAGACCGTGATTCGGGAAGCCCGGAGGAATCATCTCGACGTGAAGGCAGTGCCGGACCTTTACGGATGCGACGTTCGCCAGCCAGGAATCGAAGACCTGGGATTCGGGCCGCTGCTTACGTTGCATGAGGAAACATTGCCGAGGGCTGGATTATTTCTGAAAAGACTTCTGGATGTAGTGCTGTCCGGGTGTGCCCTGCTTGTCACCGGACCATTGATGGCGGCGGTTGCTTGTCTGGTGAAGATCGATACGCCAGGACCAGCGCTTTACAGCGCACTGCGGGTGGGCAGGAAAGGAAAACGATTTCGGTGCCACAAGTTTCGGACGATGGTGGTGAATGCCGGAGACTTCAAAGAAAACTTACGAAAACAAAATGGGCGCGAAGGGCCGACGTTCAAGATCGTCGGTGATCCGCGGATCACGCGAGTGGGCGGGTGGTTGCGGCGCTACAGCCTTGATGAACTCCCACAACTCTGGAACGTGCTCACGGGCGACATGAGCCTGGTGGGGCCGCGCCCGCACCCGCTCGACGATTTCGAGCGCTACGAACTGGAGCACTTGCGCCGCCTGGATGTAACGCCAGGAATTACTGGGCTGTGGCAGGTGACAGCGAGGCACAGCGCGTCCTTTCATATCAACATGGCACTTGATCTGGAATACATCGAGCGCTGGAGTCTGTGGATGGATCTGAAAATTCTGCTACGCACCATAGCGGTCGTTCTTCAGGGTACGGGCGCGTGACCACGGAGGCCGCGCTACGCGGACCACCCTGCCTGGAGTGCTCCACCAAGGAATCGCGCTGGTGGTTCGTTTGTCACGGTTGTTTTTGCGCCATTGCAGGCAGCAATGGCCGCTCCTGCTGTCCTGTACATCGCAACGCTGACAGTGTTTCTGTTTCGCCCCCCCGCTCTCGAATTTCATTTTGTCGACCGGATCGCGTTTGGTCTCCTCGTTTCAGTCGTGGGTCTGCGTGCAGTGGTCTTGCGACAGTCTCTGCCGCGAAGCGGTTTGACCTGGCCGATGGCCTGCCTTGCGGTGCTGGCGATCGCCGGAATGGTTCACCACTCGTCAGAGGTGAGCACCTGGAGCGTGCTGGCGGCGAAATTCTTTGTACCGTTCGTTTTGTTCCAGATCGCGGGCCTGGTGTTTCGGGATGCGCGCTCTCTTCGTTGGCTGGAGCGATATTTTCTGCTTGTGTTGGCGTACCTGAGCTTTGTCTCGGTTGCCCACCTTGTGGGTGCATACGAGTTGGTGTTTCCGCCATTCATCCTTAATGAAAGCATCGGCATCCACGCGGATCGTGCGCGGGGGCCTTTCCTGCAGGCGGTTGCCAACGGGGTAACGATCAACATGCTCGCGCTGATCGCAATTGATTGCTATCGCAGAAGGAGTCTGCGAGGCGTTGCCGGGTTCGTACTCCTGGCTTCCCTGCCGTTGGCTATTGTGGGTACGAAAACGCGCGGAGTGTGGCTTTCGTTCGCGGTGTCGGTAATGTGGTTGCTCTCGAAGGTAGGCGAAAAGAGGCTTCGTCGAGCGGCGGTGGGCTTAGGGATTGTCGGGGCGCTTGCCATTCTGGCAGCCACCGAATTTGGCGATGGCGGACGCGCTTTGCTGGACCGGCTGCAGGAAAATAGCGCTGTTGAGTTCCGCACGGCGGCCTATCGCGCGGGTTGGGAGATGTTTTTGGAGCGACCGCTACTCGGATGGGGGACGCAGGACCTGCAGATCGAGCTTGCGCGAAGAATCAGCGGGTTTCGAGGCGACGCGTTCGCGGTACACAACACCTATCTCGATGTGCTTCTCGAGCAGGGCGCCGTGGGGCTTGGACTGTACCTGTGGTTGGTTGTGGCGTTGTTCCGACTAGGAAGAAATGGGACACAGGATTCGGAAGCTTTAGTCACCTCGATTCGCAATGTGTGGCCGCTGCTGCTGGCGGTGTATCTCGTCAACGCGACCTTTGTGGTGATGAACTATCAGTTTGTGAACGGTTTGTTGTTCACGTGTGCGGGCATCCTGGCGGTGCATCGCTCAACAACAGGTCTGCGGCTCTCGAGGCTGCGATGAATTTGCACACACGGCATACTGCGATTCTGCAACCTAAAGACGGTGCGACGGCCTTCGCGGTCAACCAGATCTCATCGCCAGGCAGTAACCCCGACCTGACGATACTTACGACCAGAGGTGGCCTGTATTTGGGCGTCCGGTATGGGCTTGGCATCGTCGTAAGCTTCGTGAACATGCTGGTCCTGACCCGGTGGATTGGGCCACATGCTTACGGAATTTTCGTGACCGCTCTGGGACTGTCTGCTTTCTTAGCGGCGCTCACGCGGGGGGGAATCGACACCTACCTCGTACGCGCGGAACCTCCACCAGACTCACATTCCTACGACATCGCAAACACGCTAGTCGTGGGATTTTCAATCGTACTCATGGCGGCTGGGGCTGCGGCTGCCCCACTGCTTACGAAGTGGTACGGGAGCTCTGAATTTGTAGCACCATTCATCGTCACGCTGCTCACTGTGCCACTCGTTGGACTCGCCGGGCCAGCGACGGCAAAACTGGAACGTGATCTTAATTTTCGGGCGGTGGCGGGTATCGAATTGGGAGGGCAGATTCTCGCACTAGCCGTCGGGGTGGGGTTGGCCTGGTGGGGATGTGGAGTATGGTCCCCCGTTGCGGGATTGCTGGCTTGGCAGATGTGGGCAGCGGCGGGGGCACTGCGAGCGGCGCGCCTGACGCCGCGCTTTCGATTCGACGCGACCGAGGCGCGCAGAATGCTTTCATTTGGATTGGGATACAGCGCGTCGCTTCGCATATGGCAGATGCGGAGCCTGGTGAATCCATTGATTGTGGGCCGCTTCGCAGGTGCCGAGGGAGTGGCCTTTGTGGCACTGGCAATCCGCTTCGCTGAGGGACTGGGATTTGTGCGCAATGCCGCAGGACGGCTGGCGATTGCGACATTATCCCGCCTGCAACACGATCGGCACCGCTTTCAGTCGGCACTGGAGAACGCACTGAAGATTCAGGTGTGGTCTCTGGGGCTGATGCTGTCGGCTTTCGCATTGATTGCTCCCGTGATCCTTCCGCGAATGCTCGGTGCGCGCTGGATGCCCAGTTTAAGGATTTATCCCTTCATTGCGGCAGGAGTGCTGGTGAATTCGCTGTACAACCTGCAGGCATCCGCGCTCTACGTCGCGGGCCGGCAGTGGCTGGTCACGCGGGCATATGCGTTACACGTCATGCTACTGGCAGCGGGAACGCTTCTTCTGCTGCCCGAGCTCGGAATTGCCGGTTATGGATGGGCCGAAATTGCAGCCTGCGGGGGATACGTACTTCTGCACGCTGGTGGAAGACAATTTGCGCGGGTGTCATACGGGCACCTGGGATGGCTGGCTTTTGTCTTTCTACTGCCGCCTTTTGTGCTGCTCGCCGGCGGAGTCTGGGCATTCGCGTTATGGATTCCCCTGGTTGTACTTCTGGTCGGAAAGGCTGGACAAATCGCAGCGAGCGACCGTGTTCCTTTCCGAAATTCGCATTCTCCGTCGATCGATTTGGCTGTCGCGTTGATTTCGTCCAAATATACCGGCACTGAAACGTAGGCACCTTGGTGAGAGTCGCTTACATCACGAATCAGTTTCCTGCATCGGTGGAATGGTACGTCGTAGATGAGATTCTGGAACTGCGAAAACGCGGGGTTAAGGTCATCTCGTGCAGTGCCCGCAAGGTAAGTCCAGAAAGTCTTCCCCCGGAGCTTCAGGATCTGGCTGGTCAAACAATCTCTCTGCAGCCGCTCCGCTGGATGGTCCTGCTTCTCGCGCTTTGGATGTGTGCGTCGAAATTTGCCGTCATCCGCGATCTGCTTGAGCGCGGCGTAGTCCGAAGTAGTGAGCCATGGACACGGCGCATAGGCGTCTTAGCTCATACCTTGCTGGGGGCGTATTACGCGCTGCTGCTGCGAGATCACGACGTGCGGCATATTCACGTGCACCACGGTTATTTCTCTTCGTGGATTGCGATGGTCGCGGCGCGGTTCCTCAACATCTCGTTCAGCATGACATTGCACGGATCCGACCTGCTGGTGCATCACACGCACATGGACACAAAATTGTCTGCCTGCAATTTCTGCCTGACCGTGTCGCAATTCAACCGGCGACATATTCTCGCGCACTACCCGAGTGTGGACTCACGGAAAATCCTGCTGCGACGGATGGGAGTGGACGTTCCTGCGCCGATGATTTCTTGTCTCAGTAACTCCGAAAAGATTCCTGTTCTGCTTGCAGTCGGGCGTTTGCACCCTGTGAAGGATCATGTGTTCCTGCTGCGGGCGTGTTACCTGCTACGGGAATGCGGTTTGCGATTTCAATGTCTGATTGTCGGGGACGGGCCGGAACGGTCAAAGCTTCAATTTCTCATTCACGAACTCAAGATTGAAGACGTCGCCACCTTAGTGGGGTACGTTCCGCACAACAAGGTATCTGACTATTACCGAAATGCCGATGTAGTTGTGCTCACCAGTCGAAGCGAGGGCATTCCTTTGGTTCTGATGGAAGCCATGGCCCACGAGACGATCGTGCTTGCGCCCGCCATTACCGGCATTCCGGAGCTCGTGATTGAGGGCAAAACCGGATTTCTTTACGAACCGGGTTCGCTCGAGGACTTCGCCTGGCGCATTGAGCAGATTCTTAAATCATTGAACGCGCTTACTTGGGTGCGGCGGTCGGCGAGAGAACACGTGCGCTCGCACTTTGAAAGGCAAGCGAATCTCGCGCAGTTCGCGGATTTGTTCCTGCAAAAGGTTGAACGCGGCGAGGGGAGTCCTGTCGATGAAAATTCTCTATTGCAACAAGTACAACTTTCCCTTCAGCGGTACTGAGATCTACCTGTTCGACCTCATGAACATGATGCAAGAGCAAGGGCACGAAGTGGCCTTGTTCTCGATGCGTGACCCGCGGGGCAAGCCAACTGCGTTTGATGATTACTTCGTCCCGCACACAGACTTCAAAGACGCAAATCACTCTTTACTGCGGCGTGCCGGTCTGGCCGGCCATGCCATCTATTCGCGGGACGCGCGGCGCCGGCTCAGAGGGTTGATTGACGAATTTCGTCCGGATGTGGCGCATGTACGCAACATCTACCACCACCTTTCCCCTTCTATCTTCTGGGAGCTTAAGCGACGCGGAGTGCCCGTTCTTTATCATTTGAACGATTTCAAGTTGCTGTGCCCGAGTTACAACCTCACCAGCAAAGGAAAAGCGTGCGAGCGCTGCGGGAATGGCCAGTTCTGGAGGATGGTTTCAGAGGGCTGCTATCACGGAGGCCGGGCCAGCAGCGCCGTGCTTGCCGCAGAAGCATACCTGCATCGCTGGCTGGGGACCTACCCTGAGTGCGTTGATCGTTTCCTGGCGCCGAGCGAATTTGTGCGCAGCAAGCTGATGGAAAATGGTTGGAACGGCGATCGGATCGAGGTGTTGTCGCACTTCCAAAAAGTACCCGAGGAGGCGCCGTCGTCGCCCGGCGAAAACGCCTCAATCCTATACTTCGGACGACTATCCGCCGAGAAGGGCGTAGAAGATTTGCTGCACGCGATGACCCAGGTGCCCGGGGTCCGCCTGGTAATCGCGGGGGAGGGTCCGGAGCGCATGAGTCTCGAAACACTAGCGCGGGACCTGAAACTCAAGAATGTGGAATTCGTGGGTCACTTGCAACGCGAGGACGTTGAACTACAAATCCGCAAGGCGCGATTCGCCGTCTTACCATCCCATGCTTACGAGACGCTCGGCAAAACGATACTGGAGTCCTATGCGCAGGGACGAGCGGTCGTCGCATCTGATTTGGGGTCACGGCGGGAGTTCGTCAGGCACGGTGAAACTGGACTGCTCTACCCGGTGGGAAACGTCGAGCAACTGGCTGGGGCGTTGCGGTTTCTGTGTGCGCATCCAGAAAAGGCCGAGATGATGGGAGTAGCCGGCCGGGAATTCGTAAGAATCAGTCACTCGCCTGCCGTTCATTATCAGGCAATGATCCGAGTGTACAAATCGCTGATCGCTTCGAAGCAGCATCCCGTATCAGAAATACGAGGTAGGCGAGCGCTGTCAGCTCCCTCGGGAAAGGGGCGATTGCGAATTGCCTTTATCGGAGGCCGGGGCGTGATCGGGAAATACAGCGGCATCGAGGGATACTATGAGGAAGTTGGGCAACGACTGGCAGCGGCCGGCCACGAAGTCACCATATATTGCCGCAACCGCTTTACTCCTCCCCAGAAGAATCATAACGGCATGCGATTGGTGCGGCTGCCGGCGCCGCGGTCCAAACACTTCGAGACTTTCTTCCACACACTTTTGAGTTCGATTCACGCCTTATCGCAGCGGTATGACATCGTGCACTATCACACGCTTGGCCCGGCGCTGTTTTCGTTTATTCCGCACCTGGCCGGCCAGAAGACTGCTGTCACGGTGCAAGGTCTGGATTGGCAGCGCAAGAAGTGGGGACGCTTTGCATCCGCTGTACTACGCTTTGGAGATTACGCCGCCATTCGTTTTCCCGATCAGACGATGGTCGTATCGAGAACCCTCCGAGCCTATTACCGCAAGCGATATGCGGCTCACACGCGGTATGTGGCGAACGGTACGGTCTTGCGCGAAAAGAGGCAGACTGGCGGAATTCGCGAGCATGGACTTGAGTCCGGAAAATATATTTTGTTTTTGGGAAGATTCTCCCCGGAAAAGAATTGTCATCTGCTGGTCGAAGCTTTCGAACAGCTCGACACCACCGTAAAGCTGGTGCTTGCGGGCGGAGGTCTTACCCTGGATCCCTACGCCCGCGAACTTCGCCAGCACGCGAGCAATCGCATACTCATGCTTGACTACGTTTCTGGCGATGCTTTCGACGAACTGCTGACCAATGCCATGCTATTTGTGCTGCCTTCCGACCTCGAGGGGCTGTCTTTGGCCCTTCTGGAGGCGATGGGAGCCGGGCTGTGCGTCCTGGTGAGCGACATTCCGGAAAATCGCGAACTGATGGAAGGTGCCGGCTTTACCTTTCGGTCCGGTGACGTAGCAGACTTAAAACGAATGCTCGAACTTCTGCTGCGCACAGCTTCTTTGCGCACGGCCACCGGGCGCGCCGCGAGAAAACGCATCGAAGAACATTACTTGTGGCCCAGCATTACGAAGGAAATTGAAGACGCTTACCATGAGATGCTGGGCATGCATCCGGACGAGGGCTCGCCGGCAGAACATGTGCGCAAGGCGGCTGCATAACCGCCGCTGCTTCCAATCGCGACGTCCCGCGGCTGTTATCAATTACAATCACGGTTAGTGGACGAAATCGGCCCGAAGATCGAACGATCCCGGGCCTTGGAGTCCTTGCCCAGAAAGGCTGGCTTCATCATCATGGAAAACACAATCCTGGTGACGGGAGGAGCGGGATTTATAGGTTCCAACTTCATCCTGCACTGGATCGAGCGCGAAAACAGCCGAGTGGTAAATCTGGACAAGCTTACTTACGCCGGCAATCCGCGAAATCTCGAGCGAATATTTTCCAATCCACGTTATTCATTTGTGCAAGGCGACATCGGCGACCGCAAGCTGGTCGCGGAATGCCTACACTCCCACAGGCCAAAGGCCATCGTACATTTTGCGGCTGAGAGCCACGTGGACCGGTCGATCCTGGGTCCGGATGACTTCATTCGCACCAATGTTACCGGCACGTTCAGCTTGCTCGAGGAGTCACGCGGGTACTGGTCCAACCTGCAAGCGAGCGATCAAAGCGCGTTTCGATTTCTGCAGGTTTCAACCGACGAAGTGTACGGATCGCTGGCCGCTGAGGATCCGGCTTTCACCGAGGCCACGGCCTACGCTCCGAACAGTCCGTACTCCGCTTCGAAAGCGGCCGCAGACCACCTGGTGCGCGCTTACTGCCACACCTATCGCTTGCCTACCCTGACCACCAATTGCTCCAACAATTACGGGCCATTGCAATTTCCGGAGAAGCTTATTCCGCTCATTATATTGAACGCTCGAGCGGGGAAACCTCTGCCCATTTACGGAGATGGGAAAAATGTGCGTGACTGGCTGTACGTGGGCGACCATTGCGACGCGCTGCGCACTGTTCTAGCCCGGGGTCAAGCCGGATCAACCTACAACATTGGCGGATGGAACGAGAAAGCGAACATCGAAATCGTCGAGACCATCTGTTCGCTGCTCGACGAATTCTGCCCGAAGGATCCGGTGGTACCGCATAAAAGCCTGATCAGCTTTGTAACCGATCGACCAGGACACGACCGGCGCTACGCGATTGATGCGCGCAAGATTGCCAACGAGTTGAACTGGCATCCGCGCGAAACGTTCGAGAGTGGAATCCGCAAGACCATTTTCTGGTATCTCGAGAACGACCAGTGGACGAAAGAAGTGACTAGCGGCGCTTATCGGCAGTGGATGGAGAAACAGTACTCCACTCGCGGCGAAACTTCGTCGCGGGCATAAGGGAGAAGAGGAACCGGCGTGCATGATGGCAACAACTGCTGAGAGCAGTTCACAATACAAGGGAATTATTCTGGCCGGCGGCTCCGGCACCCGGCTGTATCCCGTCACTCAGGGAACCTGCAAGAGCCTGTTGCCGATTTACAACAAGCCGATGGTCTACTATCCCCTGTGCACGCTGATGCTGGCGGGGATTCGCGACATCCTCATCATTTCGACCCCCGACGATACTCCCAGGTTTGAGCAGCTGTTGGGGGATGGACATCAATACGGCATTCACATCGAGTACGCCGTACAGGCGAAGCCAGAAGGCATTGCGCAGTCGTTTCTGGTGGGCGAGCGGTTTATTGGGTCAAGTCCCTGCGCGCTGGTGCTTGGCGACAACATCTTTTATGGGCATGATCTGGCGAAGGACCTGCGTGCGGCGACCCAGAAGGCTGACGGCGCAAGGGTGTTTGCCTACCCGGTGTTTGATCCGGAGCGTTACGGAGTGGTGGAGTTCGATCATACGGGACGAGCCCTGAGCGTGGAAGAGAAACCGAAGAACCCGAAGTCGCGCTACGCGATCACGGGACTGTATTTCTATGATAACGCGGTAGTGCGGGTCGCAAAATCTCTGAAGCCTTCGGCGCGCGGTGAGCTTGAGATCACCGACGTCAATAAAACGTACCTGGAACGAGGCCAACTCGAAGTGATCGTGATGGGGCGAGGCATGGCCTGGTTGGACACGGGCACGCACGAATCTCTAATGGATGCGGCTCTCTATATTCAAGCCATCGAAAAACGCCAGGGCTTGATGGTCGCCTGTCCAGAGGAAATCGCGTACCGCTCAGGGTACATCACGGCGGATCAACTGGAGGCCGCCGGCCGGTCCATGAAGAACGGATACGGCGAATACCTCCTCTTGCTCCTGCGCGACAAAGTGTTTTAAGCGTTCGGAAAGCCATCGCATGAAAAAGCTCAGCACGCCACTTGAGGGGGTTTTTGTTCTGGAGCCCGCGGTATTTGGCGATGCGCGCGGCTTTTTTCTAGAGAGCTACAACCAGCGCGCGATGGCGGAAGCCGGGATTCATGAACACTTCGTACAAGACAACCAATCGTATTCAACAATCAATGTGGTGCGCGGTTTGCACTACCAGACACGGCAGACGCAGGGGAAGCTCGTGCGCGCCATTGTGGGTGAGATTCTTGATGTGATCGTCGATTTGCGCAAGAGCTCGCGAACCTTTGGAAGATGGAGTTCGGTCCCCCTTTCCGACGAGAACAAACACATGCTGTGGATTCCTCCGGGACTGGCTCACGGATTTCGCGTGGTTTCAGAAAGCGCACATGTGTTGTACAAAGCGACCGACTACTACTGCCCCGACGCGGAGCGAACCTTGGCCTGGAACGATCCCGACCTGAAGATTGACTGGCAACTGGCAGGCGATCCAATTGTTTCTCACAAGGATCAACAGGGAACCTTGTTTCGTGATGCTGAGAAGTTCGAGTAGGAAATCCCTTCATGCGTGTCACGATCTTTGGTGGAACCGGCCTGCTGGGCAAAGCTCTTGTGCGGGAGTGGCAGGGAGACGAGGTGGTCGGTCTGGGTTCCGCGGATGCGGACATCCGGTCGGATGAGCAGGTTGGCAAAGTTCTCCGAGAGCACCGTCCCGAGTGCGTCGTGCTGGCGGCGGCTTACACCGACGTCGACGGCTGCGAGACTCACTCCGACCTTGCCTTCGACGTCAACTGCCGGGGGGCCGTGAATGTTGCGAGTGAGTGTGCACGAACTGGATCTCGTCTGCTCTTTATAAGTACGGACTACGTGTTCGACGGAAACAAGAACACACCGTACGAGACTGATGAACCACTCTCGCCGCAGACCGTTTACGGAAGAACGAAGGCGGCAGCGGAAACGGAAATTCGCAAGCTTCATCCTGAAGCGTGCATTCTTCGAACATCGTGGGTCTTTGGAATGGGCGGCAAGTGCTTCCCCGATACGATTCTGAAACTGGCAGAAACACGCGCGGAACTGGATGTGGTCGATGATCAGCGCGGAAGTCCAACTTACACGGTCGATCTCGCCCGGACGATCAGAGACTTATGCCGCAAAAACGCGAGCGGCATCGTGCACGCGACCAACCGCGGGGCGTGCACCTGGTACGACTTCGCCTCTGCGGCCGCCAAAGGAGCGGAACTCCCTGTCCGGGTTAGGCCGACGACCAGCGAGAAGTTCGTGCGGCCTGCAAAGCGACCCAAGTATTCCGTCTTGTCGTTGGCTAGCCTGGAGCGATACGGATTGCAGATGCCCACGTGGCAGGATGCTTTGGGACGGTACCTTACTGAACGCCGCGTTCCTGATTAAGAACAGCTGGGTGGGTGGGGAATCAAGCCGTGCAATTCCCATGACGTTAGAATGCCTGCACAATGTCGTCTTTGGTGAGACGACCCTATGGCAGACATCTCCGCAAGTAATCTGAGACTTCCGTTCGAGATTGAGCCTATCAAGAATCCAGACGAGCGCCGCGCCCAACCTCGCAGCGAAACTGTCTTCAGCCGCATCGAAGACACAACCTATGCGATTCTCCGCGAGCACGAAACGAAGAGTGCCTAACGGCTAGATGCACAAGGCTCTCATCTTGCTGCAAGCAGGAGCTGGCTGGGTCGACTCGCTTTCCGCAAGAGTATCTATGCGGTCAGCGATTGGCAGCTGTGTCAGAAAGTAAGCGCGCCCGCCTGCAATCACTTCTTCTTCGCCGGTACTTCGATCGGCCCTAGGCCTGCCCGCTTGACCTGCTCATTGAAGGCCGGAAGATCTTTGTTTCGCATTTCAGCCCAGCGAGCCAGTTGCTCATCGAGCGCGCGCTCCACCTGAGCGAACGTCGCGACCGCCTGCGTAGTGGGGGCGGCATCCGCCGAATCCACGATCGTCAGCAGAGTGCTCAATGCACTGTTCAGCCGAGCCAGTCCTCGACCCTGCGGCGTGCTCAAGTATTGAGCGCCGTATCCACCGGCCGATCCCTCCACCTCGACGAGTTTCTTGTCGAGTTCGCCAACCTGCGATTGAAGATTCGCAGCGGACGAAATCTGCTTCAGGGCTTTCCGAACCATCTGGACCTCAGTTAACGCATCGAAATCGCGCTGCATGGCCTCGACAATTTTCGTTTCCATTTCAAACTGAGCTTTCAAGCTTTCGCCGGAAGTCTTGAGTCTGGGGTCCATCTTGATTGTGAGCTGTTGGGTGAGAGTCTTTCCGCCCGCGGTGAGCTTGATCAAATAAGTCCCCGGCAACACCGGAGCGCCCACCGGATAGAGAGGAGTGTCGCCAACAATTGCTGAAATCGGGTAGTCGCGATCGAGTGCCGGCGGCGGCGGATAGTGCAGATCCCAAACAAAGCGATGCATGCCGGGTTCCGTGGTAAGTTTGCGTTCGGGTCGAATCCAGTAGGTCGGCACATTGATGTCTTTTGCGTCCAGCACGTCGGGCTTGTCGGAACTGGAAAACCGGCGCACGAGTTTGCCGGACGAGTCGACAATTTCCAAAGTGACACCGCCCGAGACCGCCGATTTGAGCCAGTAATCCAACATGGCCCCGTCCGGCGGATTTTGACCTGCCGGGGTGTCAGGCGGAAGTGGCGTATCGGTTCCGTTATTGCGCCGTACCCGGTAGGTCAGCTGGGGCGCGAAAAGATGTGTGTCGGAATCGGCGATCTGCGGGTTGAGTTGTCGCAATGGCGTGATGTTATCCAGAATCCAGAACGAGCGCCCGTGAGTTCCCACCACCACATCGTCGCTATGCACCACCAGATCTCGAATCGAGCTTGCAGGAAGATTCAGCTTCAACGACTGCCAATGGTCTCCATCATCAATCGAGAAGTAGACGGTTCGCTCGGTCCCCGCGAACAGCAGGCCCTTGCGGACGGGATCTTCACGCACGCTGTTCACCGGATCATTGTCGGCGATTCCACTTGTGATCAGTTGCCAGGACCTGCCTCCGTCGCGAGTGCGGTAAATGTACGGGCGCAAGTCGTCCAGCCGAAGTCGATTCACGGCAGCATACACAGTATTCGCGTCAAAGTGAGATGCATCCAGCTGCGCAATCTTGCTCCACGGCGTGAGGTTGGGAGGCGAGACGTTCTGCCAGGACTTGCCGGCATCGCGCGTGATGTGGACGAGTCCGTCATCGGTCCCGGCCCAGATCAGATTCCTGTCTTTGGGAGACGGAGCGATGGAGTAGATTACTCCGCGATGCTTGCCCTTGGCTGGATCGGCTTCGACAAAGGGCCCGAGGGTCGCGGGAACTCCGGGATCTTCTCGGGTCAGATCGGGGCTTACCGTTTGCCAACTGTTCCCGCCGTCGGTGGTTTTGAAGAGAACATTGGAGCCGAGATAAAGCGTATGGGGATCCGCAGCTGAAAATATCAGGGGGGCGGTCCGGTTGAATCGATACTTGCCGGTGCGCAGCACCACCGGAGAGACATCCTGCGTCTGCCCCGTGGTGCGATTGAACTTCGTTGCCTTGCCGCCATAAATAATGTTGGGATCCAGTGGGTCCGGCGCCACGTACCCGTATTCTTCCACGCCCACCGGATACCAATCGCGAAACGTGATCTGGCCGAAATCGCTGCGACTCGTGATACCGACGCTTCCGCTTTCCTGCTGGCCACCGTAAACCCAATACGGAAACTGGTTGTCGGTGATGACATGGTAGAACTGCGCCGTAGGCTGGTTGTACCAGGAACTCCACGTTTCCCCGCCATTCACGCTGATGACGACTCCCTGATCGCTGGCCAGCGCGATAATCTGTGGATTCTCGGGATTGATCCACACCGTGTGATAGTCATCCCCGCCGGGAGCGCCTCGGATCGCAGTGAAGGTGCGGCCGCCATCGGTCGAGCGATAGAAGGAGGTGTTGGGAACGAAGATGGTATCCGGTTCGTCGGGATGGACGCGAACGAAGGCGAAGTCATCTCCTCGACCGCAGACACGCTCCTCAGAATTGACGCGCGTCCAACTTTCCCCGGCATCATCCGACCGATAGACGCCGCCCGCGTTCTGTGATTGCACCATCGCGTACATGCGCTTGGGATCACTCGGAGCGATGGCAATGCCGATGCGGCCAAGGTCGCTGCCCGAAGGCAAACCCTTGGTTAACTCACGCCACGTCTTCCCGCCATCTTCCGACTTATAAAGGCCGCTGCCGGCCGCGCCGTAGGAGTTCCCGGTCGTCCAGGGCGGCCGGCGAGAAGCCCATAGCACGCCATAAACGGTCTGTGCGTTTCGCGGATCAAATGCGAGGTCAGCGCCGCCGACGTCATCATTCTTGGATAAGACTTTCTCCCAGTTCTCCCCACCATCGAGCGACCGGAAAATTCCACGCTCGGCATTCGGCCCATATGGATGGCCAACTGCCGCGACAAAAACCCGGTTTGGATCTTTCGGATCCACCAGGATTGCCGCGATCTGTTGGGTATCGCGCAGGCCGAGGTGTTTCCAGCTTTTGCCGCCGTCGCTGGATTTATAAATGCCGTCGCCAACCGAGAGATCCGGGCGCCGCAGTCCTTCGCCGCTACCTACGTAAATGATGTCGGGGTTGGAAGGCGCCACAGCAAGCGTACCGATAGAACCCGTGGGCTGATCATCAAAAATCGGACTCCACGTGTGTCCGTAATCGTTTGTCTTCCACACGCCACCGTTGTTGGGAGCCATGTAGAAGACATTCGGCTTGCCGGAAATGCCCGTGATCGCGATCGTTCGTCCGCCGCGAAATGGGCCAATCATCCGCCAACGCATTCCCTGATAGAGTTCGGGGGGCAGCGATTGCGCCGACGCCGCGGGCAGGCTGAACCAGCAAACAACAAAGACGAAGAAGTGCCGCAGAATTCGGGAAAGAATGATCACGGTATCCTCCGGGCGGAGGCAAGGATAAACCAACCGTCGCATCGCGGCGAAACGAAGTTGCGGCATCGTTCTGCCGGCAGGAATCCCTGCTAAAGAACGCGCTCGTGCCTGTAGCCCGCCTCTGCCAGCGCCTCGAGGATGCGCTGAATCTGATCCTTGCCTCGGGTCTCGAGCGTCACGTCAATCAGGGTATCGCCCAGGCTGACGCCGTAGTACGCCCGATCAAATTGCAGCTCAACGATGTTGGCATGGTGGGCTGCGATGATTTTTGTGAGCTGGTGCAGCGAGCCGGGACGATCCGATAAATGAATCTGCAATCGCACCAGCCTTGCATCTTTCACTAGGCCACGCTGGATAATTCGTGACAGCAGCGTGACATCGATGTTGCCGCCACACACCAGAGCGACTGTCTTCTTGTTCTTGAGCTTTGCCTTGCGATGAAGGAGGGCAGCGACGGCCGCCGCGCCCGCACCCTCGGCCAGCATCTTTTCGCGTTCCAGGAGAGTGAGAATTCCGCTCGCAATTTCTTCTTCCTCAACCGCCACCACATCGTCCACGTACTTCTCGATGAGTTGCAAGGTGCGCTCGCCGGAACGGCGAACGGCGATGCCGTCGGCAATGGTGGGGTTCGATGCGATCACTGTTGGTTGGTGAGCTTTCAAAGCTTCGAGCATCGAAGGCATCCGCGCGGCCTGGACACCGATGATGCGGACCGCAGGCCTTGATTCCTTGATCGCACAGGCAATTCCGCTGATCAACCCGCCGCCGCCGATCGGGACAACCACCGCCTCCAGATCGGGAACCTGTTCCAGCAATTCGAGGCCGAGCGTGCCTTGCCCGGAAATCACCGCGGGATCATCGAACGGATGAATGAAGGTGAGGTGCTCGGTCTCAGCCAAGCCGCGGGCGTGCTCGTAGGCTTCATCGTAGCCATCTCCATGCAACACGACATGGGCGCCATAACCCTTCGTGGCATTCACCTTCACGAGCGGCGTCATTACCGGCATCACGATCTTCGCGGTGATCCGGTTGGCTTGCGCGTGGAATGCCACGCCCTGGGCATGATTTCCTGCGCTTGCCGCGATGACGCCGCGTTCTTTGTCGTGCGCGCTGAGCGTCAGAATTTTGTTGAGCGCCCCGCGTTCCTTGAACGATCCTGTCCGCTGGAGGTTTTCAAGTTTGAGGTACACAGGCTGGCCGCTGATTTCCGAAATACTGGGGGACAGCGGACATGGTGAGAAATAAATGGCCGCAGCGATCCGACCGCGAGCTTCGCGGATGCTATTCAGGCTTACCTCAGGTTTGGGCATGTTGTACCGTTCAATTTGAGATTGTGACCAGCGCACATCGACGGGTCAGAAAACTTACCGCAAAAATGCAAACCCACCATCCATGGCCTCTGGTGGTGGGCGTTAAGAACTTTGAGTAATTGCGTGTCGATCAGCTCATCGTTCCCCAGGCAACCGAGGCAGGCGAATCCGTCGGAATGGAAATACTAATTCGACGCGCTCGATTGGTGGGCATAGGCGAAAGCTTCCCTAAAGAAGGCCATATCGTAGCACACGCACAAGGAATACCGATGCGTAGGGAAGCTCTGCTGGCGCGTCGAGACAAACCCGGGCGGCCCAGGCAGGCTGCCAGTTCAAAGCGTCGAGGGTTTTGGTGATCCTTCTGGTTTTACGATCCTTGGCGGCGGAAATTGTCCGGCCTCCGCCGACCCCGCTTACGACGAGCCGGGCCCGATGCTCTTTCCTTCAACGATGGTTGGCTTCGTTATCATGGAATTTACTTTTTATTAATCGCCTTTTGAGTGGCGTCGTTGCTTTCTTTTTCTTTCTATTTGTGGTGTAATCTTTCGGATTCTACGGGTGCTGGGGGAACTATGAGCGTGCCACGGACTTCGCTGTGTTTGCTTGTTTGCCTGGTGGTCTTATCAGCAGCATTTGCCCAGGTTGACACCGGGACCATCGCCGGAAGTGTTCGTGACAGCCAGGGTGCCGGCGTAGCGTCCGCCTCAGTGACGTTTGTGGAGACGTCGACCAACGCAACCATGAAGACCAGGACGGATGGTTCGGGGGACTTCGCATCGCCTCCTTTGCGGCCGGGCAGTTACAAGGTGACTGCAGAAGCGCCCGGATTCAAGACCCAGACCCGGGGCACGCTCGTCGTCCGTGTGCAGGACCGGCTGCGCCTCGATTTCGAAATGGCAGTCGGCTCGGTGTCGGAAAACGTCGTGGTCACGGCAGATACACCAACGATTCAAACCGACACGTCATCCCTGGGAGAAGTCGTCTCGACCAAGGAGATGACGCAGTTGCCCCTGAATGGCCGCGACTATATACAGCTTGCCACCCTCACGACGGGCGTGGTGCGCACCAGTTCCGGGACCAATGGCAATACCGGCGGGAGCAGTACGGGCGGGCTGAACAGCTTTGTCGCAAATGGAACCCGCGGCACGCTGAACAATTTCCTGCTCGATGGCATCGATAACAATTCTAACGACAATGGGGGCGTGGTCCTGCGCACGAACGTTGACGCAATCCAGGAATTCAAGCTGCAGACCAACACGTACTCGGCCGAGTTCGGCCGCAGCGCCGGCGCTGTCGTCAACGCGATCACCAAGTCGGGGACGAATAGCTATCACGGCAACGTGTTCGAATTCTTTCGGAACTCTGCGCTGGACGCGCGGGACCAATTCGAGGATCTCACTCAGAAGAAGGCTTCCTTCAAGGAGAATCAGTTTGGCGGAACTCTGGGTGGTCCCATCGTCAAAAACAAGTTGTTCTGGTTCGGCGACTACCAGGGGACGGTCATTCGTAACCCGCTGAACTTCCAATCCAAGGTTCCCACGCTCAACGAACGGACGGGGAATTTCTCCGATGTAGGCGAGCCCATTATTTACGACCCGACAACCGGCCTGCCCTTCACAAACAACATCATTCCACCTGACCGTATCGATCCCATCAGCCAGGCGTTTATGAACCTCTATCCCGAACCGAATCAGCCGGCGGGTAATACACGGAACTTTGTGATCTCTCCCATCGAGCAAGACCGTATCGACCAGGGGGACGGGCGCCTCGACTACAACCCGTCGCAAAACGACCAGTTCTTCGTGCGCTACTCAATGAGCGGAAGGACCGACGTCCGTCCCGCACCGCTTCCCGGACTGGCAAATGGCGGCGATTCCTTCACCGGCAACGGGTTCGAAGATACCAAGGGCGCATCCTTGGGATACACGCGAGCATTTACACCCCGGACCATCAATGAAGTTCGAGTGGGTTTCAACTACGTGCACATTCGCCGCGGCGTGCCTCCGAACGGAACCGCGGTTCCTCCGCCCGAGTTGCAGGTTCCCGGAGTTCCTGACGATGCCCGAGTTAACGGGCTGACGCTGTTCAGCCCTACGAATGGCTATCGGCGAGTCGGAGATCCCCGATACGCTCCGACAATTCTCGCGAGCCAGGAACGCCAGATCAACGACGTGCTCACGCTCGTGCGAGGTGCTCATACATTCAAGCTCGGCGGCGAAATTCGCTGGAGTCAGTTCAACATCTCACAGGAAGCGGCGCCACGCGGTCAGTTTACCTTTGACGGCGAATTTACCCAAAAAGCCGGTGTGGATGGATCCGGGAGCAGTCTCGCCGACATGCTGCTAGGTCTGCCCATACGAGCCAATATCTCGACCGTGATTGCGATGGGCAACCGCCAGCACGTCCCCGCCTTATTCGCGCAAGACGATTGGAAAGTGACTCATCACCTGACCCTAAACCTGGGCCTGCGGTACGACTATTTCTCGCCCATCGTCGAGGTCAACAATCGGCAGAGCAATTTCGACTACGCGACGGGGACTCTAATCCAGGCCGCGACCAACGGAGCCTCCCGTTCATTGGTGAAGGGAAATAAGGCGAACTTTTCGCCGCGGATCGGATTTGCCTTCACGCCCGGCTCCAATGCAAACACCGTCATTCGCGGTGCCTATGGAGTTTTTTACGCGGGCCAGGAAATCCGCACAGCCGCCCCGCTACAACTGGCCTACAACTTGCCGTTCTTCTACGAGCCTAGCTTCGTCAGCGACGGCGTGACGCCGGTGATCACCGTCGCGCAAGGATTCCCATCCCTCGATCCCAACCAAGCCGTGAATCCCGGCGTGACGAGCGTGGATCCCGACTTGCCCACGCCGTACTATCAAAGTTGGAACCTGGCGGTGCAGCACGCTTTGCCCGGAGCGATCAGCATTGAAGTAGCGTACGCCGGATCGAAAGGTACACACCTGCAAGCCGTCCTCGACCGGAACCAGGTTACCGTGCCGGGTCCGGGCGATATCCAACCGCGCCGTCCCTATTCTCTTTACGGTGGATTCACCTCCATCCAGAACTTGGGCAATTCGAACTACAACTCGCTGCAGGTCAAAGGCGAAAAACATCTCAGCCACGGATTGTATTTCCTGAGCGCTTTCACCTTCAGCAAAGCCATTAACGACCTTCCGGAGATATGCTGCGCGGCGCCGTTCCCGCAAAACAGCTACGATATCCCTGCGGAACGCGGTCCCGCCGACTTCGACCAGCGTCTTCGCTGGGTATTCAGCTTCGACTACGAAATTCCATTCGGCGGAAGCAAGTCAAAAATCAGCAATCGCGCCGTGGACGCTTTGCTTGGTGGATGGCACGTAGGCGGCATCTACACTCTGGCGAGTGGCTTCCCATTTTCACCATTGTTGGGCACAGACCCATCGAACACCGGCGCCCAAGTCGCGGTGCGTCCCAATCAAATCAGAAATGGCAATCTTCCGCGCGACCGCCGCAGCAAAGACATGTGGTTCGATATCAATGCATATCCGATTCCCGATGGCACCCAGTACTTCTTCGGCAATGCAGGGCGAAACAGTTTGACTGGGCCGGGCTCAAATGTCTTTGATGGTTCTCTCCGGAAAGAGTTCGCCATCACCGAGAGACAGCGTCTGGAGTTCCGTACGGAGTTCTTCAACGCTTTCAACCATCCGAACTTCGCCCAGCCGGACAATTTCATCGATGACGGACCCGGCGTAGCGGGCACGATTACGTCGATAGCCACACCCATGCGCCAGATTCAATTTGGATTGAAATACTCGTTTTGATATTTGCAGACTGCGGCATCCATTGATGCGCGGAAGGAACGAAAAACGTAACAACTTCGCCGCCGCCAAACTTTCACGGATGCCTTGGTAAGGGTGTGAAGTTCGACTGGAGCAATCTCTACCCTCCACAGTTTCAAAGCGGCCTTAGGATGTTGTGTAGCCTGGTGCCATGGCGCGAGTTTCCCGCCTTTTGAACGGGTGCCGTGCCTGCGTCCAGGTTCCCCATGTCAGGCAAGCCCGCAACCTTGATCTTGCTGGCCAACTCGCACGCAGTCCATTGCCTCTTGGCATCCCACCACGGGCCAGCTATGCTCATCAAACCCTGACCGAGTTCGACGAGGAGATGCAATGGGAGAACGGACCCTGAGTTCGAAACCGTCTTTGTTCCGAAGGAACCTTTTCCTGATTCTTGTTCTCCTCGGCTTCGGGCTAAGAATCGGATACGGAGTGGTTCGATATCAAAGCACTCTTACCCATATTTCGGGAGACGCTTTCGTAGATTTTTGGAATCACGACGCCTATCTTCACGTCCTGATTGCGAAAGCCATCTTACTGGGGAAGGGCTACGTGGTCTTCGATCAGCCCGGCGCAAGGGTGATCCGCTACCCCGGACAGCCTGCCCTTTTCAAAGCGCCTTTGTACCAGTATTTCCTTGCAGGAGCATTTGCGATCTCAGGATTTTCATTCAAATTGTTTTTTCCACTGCAATCCCTGATCGGAGGTTTGACCGCCGGCT
The DNA here is from genome assembly GCA_963850425.1 of uncultured Acidobacteriota bacterium. Lineage (GTDB taxonomy): Bacteria > Acidobacteriota > Terriglobia > Terriglobales > Acidobacteriaceae > Gp1-AA133. The sequence goes on from CAWKLF010000001.1 coordinate 381,985, forward strand.
TCGTCGGTCTAATCACGCTGCGAGTATTCCAAAGTTCAAAAACTGCCTGGTTGGCCGGCATTGGGACGGCAGCCCACCCGATTCTAGTGAATGCCGCTTCTCAACCTTACAACGAGAATGTGTTCTTTTTTTTCTTTGTGGTCGCTATATGGGCCTACCTCGTCTGGTTGGACTCGATGGCTGTCCGGTGGGCCCTACTGTGCGGGGCCTCCGTGGGTTTGTGCATGCTGACGCGGGAGAGTGGGCTGGTTTTATTAATCGCGATGGGTGGAGTTCTGCTGATTGCGAGTCCACCCAAGCTGGGTACTTGGCTGCGGTTCGCTTTGATCCCGGCAATGACAATCGCTGTAGTCGCCCCTTGGACAATCCACAACTACGTTCGCTTTCGTGCGTTTGTCCCGGTTGCTAGCATCATGGGTGTTGATTTCACCGAGGGCAATAATGAATGCGTAGCGGCCGAGAGTATCTTCGTTCCCTACTGGGCAGAAGGCAAATGTCAGCAGGTTACCCAGCAAGTGCAAAGTGTGCTTTCTAGTCTTTCCTTCGACCCACGCACTCCTCCTGCCGTTCGCGTCGATCAAGCCTGCAAACGGGTCGCACTCCATTTCGTGAAAGATCATCCGCTGGCATATGCGAAGCTGGCCTTACGCCGCCTGTGGACCACACTGCTGCCCTATGACCCCCGGGGCCAGCAGCGTTCGCACGAGAGGGTGATCCTGTTCCTCTACTGGCTGCTTGTGTTCCCCGCCGGTACTGTGGGTCTGATTATGGCCCTCAAGACTGGCGTCGAACCAGGCCGGATGTTTCTGGCGTCATTAATCGTGTTGAATCTCGGAACGATTATGGCGGTGTTGTACTGGTCGGATCTCCGCTTCAGAGTAGGCATCGACCTCCTTCTCGCCTGCTTCGCAGGGTGGGCTTGCGATCAGTTCCTCAGCAGACGCGCAGGACAAAACCGCGCAGATGCGCTGGAATAGAGGCATCCTTAGCTAGGTACCCTCCACATCTCCTTTTCGAGCACGGACTTCGTCTCACAGATCCAGTCTCTAGATCAGCTCGCGTACCTGATCAGATATGGCGGTGAGCGCGATTTTCTTGCGGTTTGGCTCGCCGCGAGCCAGTGACTCCGCAAAGTGCAAAGCTTGTTCCGCCTTCACCTTGGCGGGCATCGGCGGCTCGAAGGGATCCACCACCGCTTGCAACACTGCGGGGCCAGGAGCATTCAGGAATTCATCCAGCGCGCGCCCGCACTCTGCCGGATCCTCCAGCGTGAAACCGACGCCACCGCAAGCATGCGCGAATGCGGCAAAGTCGATGGGATGCAGGTCGACACCGTATTCGGGATTGCCGAGAAACACCATTTGTTCCCACTTGATCTGCCCGAGCGTGTTGTTCTTGATAATCACGACTTTAATAGGAAGCTTGTATTTCACTGCCGTCACAAAGTCCGCCATGAGCATGGAGAAGCCACCATCGCCGACGAAAGCGATGCACTGGCGATTTGGAAAGGCAACCTGAGCGGCAATGGTATAGGGCAACCCAGGAGCCATGCTGGCGAGATTGCCGGACAGGGTGTGCATCTGGCCCCGACGAGCCGGAATATGTCGCGCCCACCATGTCGCTATGGTCCCGCTATCACAGCTGACGATCGCGTCATCACGCAGACGCTTACCGAGTTCCCGTGCCACCACTTGCGGCTTCATGGGCTTGTCAGCACGCGTGGCGCGTTTCTCCATGACCTCCCGCCAGTCCTTCATACCTGCCTGGGCTGCCTGAAGAAACTTTCGATCCTCCTTTTGTTTCAGAAGAGGAATCAGCTCCTGTAGAGTATTGCGACTGTCGCCGACCAAACCAATTTCGACCGGATATCGCAGGCCAATGCGTTTGGGATCGAGTTCAATTTGAACTCCCCGGGCCTGGTCCGGTTTCGGCAGGAACTCGATGTAGGGAAAAGAGGTGCCCACCATGAGCAAAGTGTCGCAGTCCTCCATCGCTTCCTGAGAAGGCTTCGTACCCAGTAGCCCGATGCCGCCTGTGGTGTAGGGGCTGTCGTCAGGAACTGCTGCTTTGCCAAGGAGGGCTTTCACGATGGGCGCTGCCAGCAACTCCGCGATTTTTTCCAATTCAGTGGTTGCGTCCAAAGCGCCTCGACCAGCCAGAATTGCGACTTTCTTGCCCTGGTTCAAGATTTCCGCAGCTTTCTCCAGGTCCACCCGGTCCGGCAACCTCGCGCTGCGCGCATACACATCCGACGTGTGATGAGCGATGTTGCGCTTCGAGCGTTGGCTCTTCTTCAGCTCCTTTTCCTGGAGATCCACGGGAAAGGTAATGTGCGACACTCCGCGATAAGCAATCGCGGTTCGACATGCTAAGTCAGTAATGTTTTCTACATGGGTCGGTCCCATGATTCGTTCATTGAAAACGGCGACGTCCATGAACAGCTTGTCGAGAGCGACATCCTGCTGGGTGTAGGTTCCAATGAGGTCGTGAAACTGAAGGCCGGTAATTGCAAGCACCGGTTGGCTGTCGAGCTTGGCATCGTAAAGTCCGTTTAAGAGATGAATGCCACCGGGACCTGAGGTAGCCAGGCATACACCCAGCCGGCCGGTGAATTTCGCATATCCGCAGGCCATGAAAGCCGCCGATTCCTCATGGCGCACCTGCACGAATCGAATCTTGTCCTGGTGGGTGCGGAGCGACTCCATCACACCGTTGATGCCGTCACCCGGAAGCCCAAAAATAACCTCAACTCCCCAATCGATTAGTGTTTCGATGAGCACATCCGCCGCAGTCATATCAACTCCTTCTCGGGCAATGTTGCTGTACTAGAGATGCGATTCCCAAGCAGATCGTTCAAGAGACTGCATAAGATATTTTAGGCAACGCAGAGAAACCTTCTGATGGCCTGCCGCGCGTAACGCGGTTAGGGGAGAATTCGAAGTTGACGATGCGAAGCGACCCTTCAGTACCAAACTCAGGTCTGCTTGTTAGGTTCGGGCCCGTGATGTCGTGAATCAATACCGTATTTCACTGCATCGTGGAGGTTAGCGGTGGCTAATTCAATGATGGGATTGAGGAAAATTGGTCGGGGAGAGAGGATTTGAACCTCCGACCCCCTGGTCCCGAACCAGGTGCTCTACCAGGCTGAGCCACTCCCCGACGAAAACGGCGAGGCCCGCCTTTCCACCGAGCGAGGCACGGGTCGCCGCTGTTGACTGACCCATAAAGTATAACATTCTCAAGATTTTGATCGGCCGCTGCTGCTAAGATTCGCAGCACGCTGGATTCACTCGCGCGTGAATGCTCGGCGCAAAGCGAGCGCCTCCCGGAGTTTCTGAGAAGGGCGCGCGCTCCTGTACAATACTGCAGTATTAAAACGATTCAATGGATCTCGCTATCCTAGCCAAAGAGCTGTACACGCCCCTGGAGCGCATCGAGCGTCCGGTGCTACTCGTGCAAGACGGCGTGATCGCAAGCATTCATCAACAGAGTGAGCGTGATATTCCCAAAAGCCGCCGGGTGCTTGATCTTGAGGAAGCGATCCTCGCTCCCGGCTTCATCGACATGCACATCCATGGCGGGGCCGGACGCGATGTCATGGACACTGCTCCCGACGCTCTGTCCGCCGTAGAACGTCTTCTCTATTCCCATGGCGTAACGACGTATTTTCCGACCACGATTACCGCGCCGGTCGACCCGACGCTGGCCGCACTCGACAATCTGGCGGGGGCGATCGAACGGGCTCGTGAAAATAAAGAGCTGCGCGCAACGCCGGTGGGAATTCATCTGGAAGGGCCTTTTATCAGCCATGCGCGGCCTGGCGTTCATCCCCCGGCGGATCTGCAAAAACCCAGCTTGGCATTGTTTGAAAAGCTGTGGGAAGCTTCCCGCGGAACAGTAAGGGTCATGACGATCGCTCCCGAGCTGGAAGGGGCGCGCGAAGTCATCAGCGAAGCGACCCGCCGCGGAGTTTGTGTGAGCATGGGACATTCAGATGCCGACTTGGCCGAGGCGCGAGCCGGTGTCGATGCGGGCGTGCGCCACGCGACCCACACATTCAATGCGATGCGTCCTCTGGAACACCGCGATCCGGGAATCATCGGCGAAGCTTTGATGGACGAGCGCATTACGGCAGAAATCATCGCCGACGGCATTCATGTGGATCCCCTCATGGTGCGGTTGTTTCTGCGTGCCAAAGGCGCAGACGGGGCCGTTCTGGTCACCGATGCCACCGCCGCCACCGGCATGCCCAACGGGCGCTACCGCCTGGGATCTTTGGAAGTCGACGTCAAAGACGGGAAATGTTTGCGGGACGGGCGGCTTGCGGGAAGCGTCCTGACCATGGACAGGGCGGTGCGGAATGTCGTCAAGTTTGCCAACTGGGATCTGCAGCACGCAGTGCGTCTGGCAACACTGAATCCGGCCCGCGCCACCGGGCTTCCCGGGAATGCGGGAACGCTGGTGGCGGGCGCGCCCGCTGATATCGTCGCTTTGAATTCGGCAGGCGACGTTATAAAGACGATAGTGCGCGGACGCGTCGCATAGGAGAAAGAGGAGTCCGAGGATGGCTGACAAGCGCGAATTTCCACATCACATGATCAAGGAGATCTTCGAACAGCCGCAGGCGCTGCACGACACGATTGCGCCTCGCATCTCGCTGCCCGAAGGAATCGTGCAGTTGAACGAGGTTCCCATCCGGCGCGAAGAGCTTCTGAAGCTCAGCCGCATCAATATTGTCGCGTCTGGAACCAGCCGGCATGCCGGCATGGCCGGCCAGTACATGATCGAAAACCTGGCCAACATTCCTGTCGATGTGGACTATGCCAGCGAGTTTGAGTACCGCAATCCGATGATTGGCCAGAGCGAGCTGACGATCGTCATCACTCAATCCGGCGAAACGGCCGACACGGGGGCTGCCCAGCGCGAGGCCAAAGCCAGAGGTTCGCGCACCATCGCAATTTCAAACGTTGCTGGCACAACTATCGCCCGCGAAGCTGACGGAGTCATTTACACGCTGGCGGGGCCCGAAATCAGCATTGCCTCCACCAAGGCATTTACCGCGCAGATGGCCGCGCTATTTTTGATTGCCTTGCACCTGGCGCAGGCCCGCGAATCGTTGAGCTCGGATCGCCGCGAGTTTTACATCCGCGAATTACTGGACCTGCCGGCCAAGGTGAAGCGAACGCTGGAATGTGCAGAGCAGTGCGAACAAATTGCCACGGAGTTTCATGAAGTGAACGACTTCCTGTTCATGGGCCGCGCGATCCACTATCCAATCGCGATGGACGGCGCACTTAAGTTGAAGGAGGTCTCTTATGTGCACGCCGAGGGATACCCCACCGGCGAGACCAAGCATGGCCCCAACGCGCTGATCGATGAAACCCTTCCCGTGGTCATCATCGCAACCCGCGATCCCGCCGACACCGGCTCCATGCTGCGCTATGGCAAGACGGTCGGCAACATCGCAGGGTTCAAGAGGCAGTCCAGCCGCGTCATTGCGCTGGTCTCCGAAGACGACACGGAAGTGCGCAAGCTGGCGGATCACGCCATCCTGATACCGAGCGCTCCCGAGCTTCTGGCTCCGATCCTGGAGATCATCCCGCTACAGCTGTTCGCTTATTACATGGCTGTGAAGCGAGGTCTGGACGTGGATCGCCCGCGCAATCTGGTCAAGTCTGTCACGCTGGAGTAAGGGGAACCGACGCCGGTTAGTTCGGTTTGCGTGTCTTCCCGTCGGCGAGATACTGCAGCATCAGGGCTTCCGCTGCGCCGCGAATGCGGTCATTGAGGGGAGTGGGGGCCGCCTGCTGCACCCCGTCATTGGATGGCTTCTGACGGATGGTCTCGCGCAGCCGGTCGCCGAATTCAGATTCATTCGTAATGACCTGTCCGTAGAACCACAAGAAATGTCGCATCTGGTCGAGCGCGGATTTCAGCACCTGGAGCGACTCCAGTTCCGGACCTGTGCTCAGCGCCTCGAGGAGCTCGGGATTCCCCGGCGCCTCCATCGCGGCACAGTTCAAATCGCGCTGAATCGCGCGCAGATCCTCGGTGACGCGCAGGATGCGCAGGTGAACATTCTCGAGATACTCGTTTTTGTCCATACGGGGCCGTGCAAAATACACCTCAACATCTCACCGCTCATCACGCAGCGAACAGATGTCCCACGGGCATGAGCTTTGGTAATTCATGGGCTGAGTTAGAGTTACCTTTGTGCCGAAGTGGGTTTAGCCGCATTTTATGCGGGTAAAATGCGATCACGAGGGTACTGTGTTACCCCCGCGGATCTCCGGCACACCGAGGACGCGGACGTTCGGTGCAGGCGAGGCAACAGCTTTGGTGAGAGTCTGCAGCATCTGTTCCAAGGTAACGAGACCCAGCCGACGCGCACCGTCGCGGGTAGCCGGGAACCGCTCCAGCAGCCAGTAGCCAGGGACCAGCGCGGAGGGCCAGCGGTGGCCGGGGCCCAGGACGTACCAGGGGCGCAGGATCGTGGCCTTGAGGCCGCTCTCCTGGATGGCGGCCTCGCATTTTGCCCGGACCTCGATATAGGCCTTCATCATCGGCGCGGGTTGCGCCACGCTCACGTATACGAAGTGCTGGATGCCGGAGAACACAGCCGCAGCCACGGCCTCGCGCCCAGCAACCAGGTCGATGCTGCGAAACTGGACCGCCTTGGCGGGGCTCGGATGAGACACGCCCACCAGTTGCACAAACGTCGTTGCCGGGCGGATCCGGTCGCGATAGGAAGCTGCGTTCAAGGCATCGCCGGTCACGGCCTCGCAGGTTGCAGGCAGTTTCCCAGCGGATTCCGGGCGAACCAGCGCACTTACCTTGTGCCCCCGCGCCGCCAGGCGAGGAATCAGGCGGCTGCCAATATACCCCGTGCCGCCGGTGATGAACACGTGTGACGAAGAACTTTCCATGCGGAACCTCTCACTTACCATCTCTGAGTTGAATACGCAAGAGCCTGCGAGCGCGAATTTAAATTCGATCGAAGCGCAGGGACCTGCGGACATGCAATTGATCCTGTCTGCGGGCTGCCTTCCGGTATAATCCGCGCCGTTCCCCATCTGATCTATCAGCGGGAGGAGATCCTTGTCGATTCGCGAACAAGCTTGGTTGTTCGCCATTTGCTGTCTCGCTTCGACGATTGCATTGGCGCAGCGCGAGCCGGTACTGAAACAGATCCATGTGCCGCATCCGTACTACTTCCGCGAAATGTATTTGCCGCAGCTCACGACCGGGCCCAGTGCCGTAGCTTGGGCGCCAGACTCAAAGTCTGTCGTTTACTCCATGGCCGGCTCTTTATGGGTTCAGAAGATTGACTCCACAGCTGCCGAGGAATTGACCGCCGGTCCGGGTTACGACTATCAGCCAGACTGGTCGCCGGATGGGCGTTGGATCGTTTACGCAAAGTATGACAAGAGCGCCGTCGAACTATGGGCAATCGACCTGCAGACCAAGCAAGCGCATGCCCTGACGGATGGGGGCGCGGTAAACCTCGAGCCGCGTTTTTCGCCGGATAGTCACAGCATCGCATTTGTGTCTACTTCGTTTCACGGGCGCTTTCACATTTTCATGGGCCACCTGGTCGACGGCGCCTTACATGATGTGCAGCGCCTGACGGGCGAGAACCGCAGTCCATTGCCGCGCTACTACTACAGCGCATTCGACCATGAGATCAGCCCGGCGTGGTCGCCCGATGGAACGGAAATTCTCTTCGTATCGAACCGCGGACACATATACGGAACCGGTGGATTCTGGCGTATGAAAGCGCAGCCCGGAGCCGAGCCGCGCGAGATTCACTACGAGGAGACCACGTGGAAATCTCGCCCTACTTTTTCTCCGGACGGCAAGCGCATCGTCTACGCGTCGTATCTCGGACAGGCATGGCATCAGCTGTGGGTCATGCCGGCCCAAGGCGGCGATCCGTTTCCGCTCTCCTACGGGGACTTCGACAACGTCAACCCTCGCTGGTCTCCGGACGGCAGCAAGCTCGCCTTCATCTCGAATCGCAGCGGAAATACCTCCTTGTGGCTGCAAGACATGCCGGGCGGAGCGCAACGCCAGATCGAACCCAAGGATAGGCATTTCCTGCATCCCATGGGTCGATTCAAGATTACAGTGACCGACCAAGCGGGCCATGGGACAGCCGCGCGCGTGTCTGTAACCGACGCAAATGGCCGAGCATACGCGCCGCGCCATGCCTGGATGCATGCGGATGACAGCTTCGACCGCCAGGAGGCGCCGTTTGAAGCACACTACTTTCATGTGTCAGCAGAAGATGAAATCGAAGTTCCCGCCGGACCCGTGTCGATTGATGTAATGAAGGGGTTTGAGAACAAGCTGGCCCATCAGACGATCGCCATCCGGGAAAACACGACGACCAAGGTCACGATTCAGTTGCAGCCGCTGGACCTCCCCAGAGAGAACGGCTCGCGTTGGGTAAGCGGCGATGTGCACGTGCATATGAATTACGGCGGTGCTTACCGCAACACTCCCAGCCACCTTATCTTCCAGGCGGCCGCTGAGAACTTGCCCATCGTGCAGGATCTGGTCGTCAATAAAGAGCAGCGCATCCCGGATATTTCTTACTTCCGCACCACGGCCGATCCGGCCTCGACCGCCGGGAATTTGCTACTGCACGGCCAGGAGTTCCATACCAGCTACTGGGGACACCTCGGACTCCTGCATTTGACCCGCAGTTTCCTTATTCCCGACTACGCTGCATACGCGAACACGGCAGCCGCCAGTCTGTATCCAACAAATGCTGCAATCGCTGACCTCGCCCACGATCAACAAGGTGTGGTGGGTTATGTGCATCCTTTCGATACCTACCCTGATCCAGCGAAAGAGAAGGTTACCGACGAGTTGCCGGCCGACGTCGCACTGAACAAAGTCGATTACATCGAAGTACTCGGATTCAGCGATCACAAGTCGACAGCAAAGGTCTGGTACCGCCTGCTGAACTGCGGATTTCATTTGCCAACAGCCGCGGGCACCGACGCCATGGCCAACTTCGCTTCGTTGAGAGGGCCGGTCGGGCTCAATCGCGTATACGTCGAAGTTCCAGACGGCAAGCTCGACATAGAGCCTTGGCTAGCGAACCTGAAACGCGGTCGAACGTTTGCCACTAATGGCCCGCTGCTAGGCTTCTCGCTGGGCGATCACTCGGTGGGGAGTGAGGTGAAGCTCCCCGCCGGTACGCAGGAAGTGAAATTCAAAGCGTGGCTGCGTTCGATCGTTCCAATCGATCACCTCGAGGTCATTTGCAATGGAGCTGTGGCGCGGGAATTGAAGTTGGGTAGCAACCGAAACACGGCCGATGTCGAAGGCACTGTGCCAATTTCTACGACGGGATGGTGCCTGCTGCGCGCCTGGAACGAGCAGGCAAAGTACCCAATCCTTGACCTCTATCCGTACGCCACGACCAGCCCAATTTACGTCGATGTGGCCGGCTCGAAATTAAACGCGCGCGAGGATGCGTCGTACTTCATCACCTGGATTGATCAATTGACAGCTGCGGCCCGGGCGAACTCGGATTGGAATTCGGATGCCGAAAAATCTACCGTACTCGATCAACTGTCTCAGGCTCGCAAAGTCTACGAAAAACTTCTGCGTTAGAGCATCCGGCTGCGAGCCTCGATGTTAATGAGCTGTCACGGTGGCGGTGCGCCTCGGTGACGTCTGCTGCTCAATTTCAAGCAGCGCCTTTTTCCGACTTGTCCCCCACCGGTAGCCACCCATTTGGCCGTTGCCGCGCACAACCCGATGGCAGGGAATTGCAATCGCGATCCGGTTCGAGGCGCAGGCCCGCGCAACGGCCCGAGCGGCCGTCGGCTTCCCGATGGCCTTGGCCACTTGCGCATAGGACTGTGTCGCGCCAAACGGAAGTGACTGAAGATGTGTCCACACACGCCGCTGAAAGGCGGTCGCCTGGATATCCAGCGGCAACGAGCGGTTCGGTTTGTGTCCCGCGAGCTGGCTGAGGACCTTACTGGTCCAAGAACCCATGGAGTCGTCGTCCCGCTTGCGGATGGCAAATGGGAACTCGCGCTTCAAGCCTTCCGCCAGCTCATCCTCAGTATCGCCGAATTGAATCGCGCAGATACCCTTTTCCGTGGCGGCCACTAGCATGCGTCCCAAAGGTGATTCCGTACACGTATATCGAATGATGGCGGCCACAGCGCCCCGGCGATACTTGTCGGGGGTCATGCCCAGGTGCGAGGCTGTCCGCTCGTACAGGCGACTGCTCGAGCTGTAGCCCGCGTCATAGAGCGCGTGTGTCACGCTGTGTCCGGCCCGCAGGTTCTGCTTAAGCAGTCCCATGCGGCAAGAGTCGCCATAGGCCTTGGGCGTGATCCCAAGTGCTTTCTTGAATGTTCTCTGGAGATGAAACGGGCTCTGCCCAAAAACTTCCGCCAAATGCTCCAGCGTCACGGGCTCATCCAGATGTTGCTCGATGAAACGGCAGATCCGCTTCACGGTCGCAAGCTGCGGGTTCTCGGCAATCGCTTTGGGCTTGCAGCGCAAGCAGGCGCGATAGCCCGCGCTCTCCGCTTCCTCAGGATGGCGAAAGAAAGTTACGTTTTCGCGCCGCGGGCGCCGCGCGGCGCAGGACGGACGGCAGTACACGCCGGTACTCGAAACGCCAAAGTAAAACTTCCCGTCGTGCGTGGCGTCCCGGGCAACGACCGCGTTCCACCACGTGTCCTGCGACTTCGGCGCCATATTGATTTCCGTCTCCAGGTTGAGTATCGCATTCGTTGTCATGGTGAGGAAAGCTTACGGCAGCCCGTATTGGAGGGCTATCCAAAGCTTGCGGTCAAACCAACTTTCCTGCAAGATGCGGGGACAGCAATCCATGTTAAAACCAAGCCTGCAATTCTGGGCTCTATAGTTGTTGCTTGGCCACGTCATGATGAGCCAGACTCCGAATGTCGGAACGTGCAATCCGGCGCCAGCTGAAATCGCGGCGGCTGCCGTCACCAGCGATGTCGTACTCAACGCGGCCCATCCCGCGTCAGCGTGGAAAGCCGCCATGCCGATCAGCTTTTGCTCCGACTGGCAGGGTAAGAATTCCGCCCCAGCTCGCCAAACGACAGTGCGCGCCCTGTGGTCGCCCGAAATGCTCTATCTGCGCTTCGAATGCCGCTATCGCGAACTCAACCTCTTCCCCGATTCCGATCCGGACGGCCGGCGGGACCAACTGTGGGAGCGAGATGTTGCGGAGGCTTTTCTGCAACCGGATCCCGCACAGTCTCACGCCTACAAAGAATTCGAGGTCAGTCCAAATGGAATGTGGATTGACCTGGACATCGCTCCCGGAGTGAAGCCCAACTTGAATAGCGGAATGATGAGGTCTGTATTCCTGGACGAGGAGGCTCACACCTGGTCCGCAGAACTAGCGATCCCGCTTCGGTCGCTGACCGCGAAATTTGATCAGAAGGCAGTCTGGCGCGTCAATTTTTTCCGCATAGAAGGCAAGCAAGAGCCACGGGAATACTACGCGTGGCAGCCGACCCACACCCCGCAGCCCAATTTTCACGTGCCAGAAGCATTCGGCCGCATGCGATTTGCCAGCGCGAAATAAAGGCTCCGCCCGGGAGAAGGACTTCAGTGTGATAGAGGCTGGATCCGCCCAAAGCCCGAGGTCATTCCGGCGCGTTTTCGGAGCTTGGCGAGTAAGGCCTTGGCGGCATTCCTGTAGGTTTTGTTGGGGTCAGAAGTATCCGCCCACACGGCGTCATAAATGATCTGGGCGGCGTCTTTCAGATCCATGTCCAGGGCAGATTCAAACAAATCCATCCGGTCTTGCAGTCGTTCGTAGCAGACTTTGCAGACGGTGGCTGAATCATGTCCGGCATCGTCCTCGCCCGCGTAGGTGCAACGGTGAGAAGTCGCTGCGATCTGCATGTGGGCCGCATAGAGCTTGGCCTTAAATTCGTGCAGGAAACGTTCCTTCTGGTCGTCCAGTTCTTTACCTGCGGGCTGCGGTTCGACAGGCGCGCAAGGCAACGTGGCGATGGGCGAAACGCGCTCGGTCGATTTACATACCGGACATTCACTAAGCGCGGCGGAATAGTATTTTCGGCACTTCAGGCAAGGTAGCCCATAGCCGATGGGTTTGAGCGTGGGGCTGATTCCCCGCTGCGTGTGCGTAACCGTTCCCGGTCTACCCGACCCCATGCCAGGCGTGAGGGCGGTGCGTACGGCTGTTCCTAATCCGGTGGTTTGAATGGGACGTATCGAGTCCATAATGCCCCCTTAGCCTGTGCCGGCCAGTCCCGGCCAAAATCCTTCTGAGTGCATTCTAGGAGGCATCACCACAGATTCCGACGCACGAGAGTTCAATGCCCTCTCGTGCAGTAGTACAAGGGAGGCCCAGTAGGGGCAGAACGCGAGTTGAGATTTTTGCCGGTGTTACGGCCGGCTGGGCTGGGCCATCACCTTGAGCAGTTCTTCCTTGCGAGCTCGGTAAAGGTTTTGTGCGGGATCAAGCCGCGAAGCATTTTCCAGTTCCGCTAGAGCTTCATCATTGTGGCCTATCGCCATCAGGCAAGCCGCCAGCGAGTAGTGATTCTGCGCGCTGGGCTCAAGACGAACGGCCTCGCGAAATTCTTTTTGGGCTTCATCGAACGACTGCACTTCGAACAAAGCAGTTCCCAGATAGTGGTGTGCGACTGCTGAATCAGGACTCAGATAAACTGCAGCCTGGAGTTCCTTAAGCGCCTCTTCCGGCTTGTCAGCCAACAAAAGGGCCTGCCCGAGAACACGGTGCTCAGAAGCTCCCGTCGGGTTTTGTAAGACCGTTTGTCGCAATTCAACGATGGCGGCAGAGTAGTCCTTCTTCACCATGAAAGCCTGAGCCATGCAAGCGTGCCCGCCGTCCCAGCCCGCGTCCATGCGATAGAGCTCGCGGAACTCACTGATTGCGGCGTCGTACTCACCCTTATCGCAATAAGTATTCCCAAGGTTGTTGCGAACCGAAGACTCGTCCGGCGCAAGCCGCTTGGCTTCGCGGTACTCGACGACCGCTTCGTCGAGCCGTCCCAGATCGTGCAGGACTACGCCCAGGTTGCTGTGCGCCTCCCAGAAATCGCTCTTGATCCGCAGCGCATGTCGATAGGCAACGACCGCACCGCGCAGGTCTCCGATCTCACGTCGTGCAATGCCGATATCGTAGAAGACATCCGCGTTCTCGGGTTCGCGCACCAGCGATTCTTCATACGCATGCAAAGCCGCATAGCTTTTACCGGCTCCGAACAGGCCAAGCCCGAGGTAGCGGTACGCTTCCGCATTGCCCGGGTCCATGCTCAGCGCCGTACGCGCTTCGGCAATGGCGTTCTCCGCGTCATCAGAACGGTAGAAGAGATAAGCCATCCGGTTGTGGGTCTCCGGAAAGCCCGGCATCAGTTGCGCCGACTCGGTAAATTCATCCAGCGCTGCATCCAACTGTTCCTGCAGTAACAACACCTGGCCCAGAGCAAAATGCAGGCTGGCATTGTCAGGATCAGAATGAAGAAGGCTCGTCAGTTGACCAGCAGCCGCGTCATATTTCTTCGCGTGCGCAAGTCCCGCCGCCTTCAATAATTGCGCCGGGCAGAGAGCTTTTGATCCGTTGCCGTGACGGGCCGTTCGCAGGGCTTTGAGAAGTTCGGGATTCGCTCCCGCTGTGCGCAACTGTTTTTCATCCGCAGGCGTCATGACGAAGCTCAGGCCGCGTTCGGTGGCCAGACGAGCCAGACGACTGTTTGAGACTCCACCCACGATCCACGCAGTCACCTGCGTGCGATCGAGCGGCTGAGCATGAGGCGCCTCCCCGAACGACCGCCCGAGAACGACAGCCACAAAACAAACGATGAAGGCCAGGCGAGAACACTTCACGACGACTCCTTGGGCAGTGGGGAGGTCCTGCGGTAACTCCTAGAAAACATAGACTGCGCAAGTAATCCCGGGTAGGTCACGGAGGTAATAGGACGTAAGAGTGTCCGGTTGGCCGCGCCCCCTGCCGGCCGTCAGTACTCTAAAACACGCCGGAGCAATGATATGAATGAGAACCCGTCGATTGACGGGATTGCTCTGATTCCGTTAACGTTAAGGATCCGTATCAGTTCCATTGGAGGTTGTGATGTTTGAAGGCCTTTTCCAGCCAATGCATTTGCTGGTCATTTTTGCGATAGCTCTCCTGGTTTTTGGTCCTAAGAAGTTGCCCGAACTCGGCAAGGGTCTGGGCGAAGGCATTCGTTCTCTAAAGGAAGGCATGAAAGAGCAACCAACCGAACAGCCGACCTCGGCTGCGAAGCCTTCGGACACCGAAACCAAAGCCTAGATGCTGTTCTCGTAACCAGTTTCGGAGCTTGCAGGTCTCGCGTCGGCTTCGTTCCCCAAATTCATTCACGCCACCTGACGTGGCGATTGTCCTATGGCCCACGCTCTTTAGTTCTTCGGGCCCCCTACCGTCTGATGTCCAACATTCAACAGTGGTATGGCTTGATTTGAGAACGGCCCCATCTCTTTTCTGTGGAGGAAACTACTGTGGGTATCTCGAAAATCGGGTTCTCGCTTTTATTCTCGTTGTGTTGCTCTTTTCTCTTCGCCGATCAGATCGTCATGAAGAATGGCGACCGGCTCACCGGAAAGATCGGAAAATCCGACGACAAATCCCTGGTCATCAAGACCGAGTTCGCCGGTGAAGTGACCGTCGACTGGTCCGCCATTCAGGACGTTAAATCGGATCAACCGTTGCACGTAAGCCTGAAAGACGGCAAGAGCGTCGTTGGACCCGTGACTACCGCCGACGGCAAGATTCAAGTGTCCACCAAGACCGCCGGCAATGTGGAAGTCCCCAAGGACTCGATCGTCGTCATGCGTAGTGACCCTGAGCAGGTGGCGTGGGAAAAACTGCAGCATCCCGGACTTCTCGAAGGCTGGCAGGGAGGGCTGAACATCGGCTTCGGATTGACGGCCGGCAACAGCGAGACCAAGAATCTCGCGCTGGCCTTTAACGGTATCCGCACCGGCCTCCACGACAAGCTGACTCTCTACGCTGGATCCGTCTACTCCAAGAATGATCAGGCCCCCGCGGCGACGCAGGTTACGGCCAACACCAATCACGGAGGCATCCGCTACGATCGCGATATCGCGCCACGACTATTTGGCTTTGGCAATGCTGACTTTGCCACCGACGCGCTGCAGGATTTGAATCTTCGCCAGGTATACGGCGGTGGGTTGGGCTTTCACGCCATTAAGAATGACAACACCACTCTCGATCTGCTGGGCGGCGTCGCCTACACCCGTGAAAACTACACGCAGGTGGCTCCCCTGCCCAGATTGATCCACAGTTTTGTGGCCGGGCAGTTCGGGGACGAATTCATGCACAAGGTCGCGAAGTCCACCGTCATCACACAGCGGGCCTATTTCTTCCCCGACTTCCAGAACTCGGGAGAGTACCGCGCTACGCTTGATTTCGCCACGGTCACAAAGATCAGCAAGTGGCTTGGATGGCAAAACAGTTTCGGGGATGTTTACGTCACAAATCCGCCTACCGGAAAAAAGAAGAATGACGTGGTGTTCACCACGGGGCTCAACGTAACCTTCACGCACTGAAGCTGGTGAGCCTGATCCTTTCGTATCCACCGGGCAAAGCCGGAATTTCTTCCGCGCTTGCCCGGTTGATTTTTGCGCTTAAGACATAATCGCTCTGATAGCAACTCCTGCAATACTTCCGCCGATCAGCGGGCTAATCACCGGGATAAGCGAATATCCCCAGTCCGACGGGCCTTTGCCCGCAATTGGCAGAAGCGCGTGCGCAATCCGTGGGCCCAGGTCGCGCGCGGGATTGATCGCGTAGCCGGTCGTTCCGCCCAGAGAGAGTCCGATTCCCCAAACCAGGCATGCCACCAGATATGGTCCATACCCGGGAGGGAAGCCTGTGCCGGAGACTGCTTTCGAGAAAATCGCGCCCACGACGAAAACAAGGATGAAGGTGCCGATGATTTCACTGATGGCATTCGCCGTGAAACTCCGGATCGCCGGCGCGGTCGAATAACACGCCAACTTCATGGCCGGATCTGGCGTTGCTTCCCAATGGGGCAGGTAATGCAGCCACACCAGCGTCGCTCCGGCCATTGCCCCCAGAAGTTGTGCGATCACGTAGGGTACAAGCTTTGCGAAATCTCCCGACACAACCGCGAAGGCCAACGTTACGGCGGGATTCAGATGCGCGTCATGACTTCCGCATGCGATCGCGGTCAGCACGCCGCACAGGACTGCGAACGCCCAGCCGGCGGAAATCACGATCCATCCTCCGCCCTCGCCTTTCGATTTCTTGAGCAGTACATTCGCCACCACGCCGTTTCCTAGCAGAATCAGCACCGCCGTACCCATGAACTCGCCGAAGAATGGTGACGCCATCTTTAGGATCTCCTCTCCCGACTCTTCGCAGATTCCATTCGGGTTTCGCTAGTTAGCCCAGTCGAACGAGCGGGCAACGGCCTTCTTCCATAGCCGAAACATCTCTTCGCGCTTGTCAGAATCAAGATTAGGATGCCAGGTGTGATCGACCGACCAATTGGCGCGCAAGTCGTCAACATTCTTGTAAAAGCCCACGGCTAGTCCCGCGGCATAGGCCGCACCCAGAGCGGTTGTCTCTTTAATGGTGGGCCGCACGACCGGACGATTCAGAATGTCAGCCTGGAACTGCATCAGCAGATTGTTTTCCACCATGCCGCCATCGACTCGCAGCGAATTGAGCGCGATTCCTGAGTCCCGCTCCATAGCTTCCAATACCTCGCGCGTCTGAAATGCAGTCGCTTCCAGCACGGCGCGAGCCAGATGTCCCTTGCCCGCATAACGCGTCAGGCCGGCAATCACACCGCGAGCACTATCCTTCCAGTAAGGAGCGTAGAGCCCTGAGAACGCCGGCACAAAATAGATGCCGCCGTTGTCAGTAACTGAGATGGCCAGCGCCTCGATGTCCGAACTTTTTTCGATAAGTCCGAGATTGTCGCGTAGCCATTGCACCAGGGCCCCGGTAATCGCAATACTGCCTTCGAGCGCATACACAGCAGGGTGCGTTCCCATGCGGTAGCCGAGCGTTGTCAGCAGCCCATGTCTAGACGGCACCGCCTTCTCCCCGGTGTTCATCAGCAGAAAGCAGCCCGTTCCGTATGTATTCTTCGCTTCACCAGGCTTGAAGCAGGTCTGGCCCACCAATGCGGCTTGCTGATCCCCGAGAATTCCGGCGATGGTCACGCCCTGCAAAACGCTTTCAGTTGCGGTACCGTAAACTTCGCTGCTCGACTTGATGGCAGGCAGCATCACTTTCGGGATATCGAACGTTGAAAGCATGCCGGCATCCCAATCGAGCGTCTTCAGATTCATCAACTGCGTGCGGCTGGCATTGGTCACGTCGGTGACGTGAATGCCACCATCCGCGCCGCCCGTCAGATGCCACACTAGGAAGGTATCGATATTGCCGAACAGCACGTCGCCCGCCTCGGCTCGCTTGCGCAGGCCAGAAACGTTTTCCAGCAGCCACCGGATCTTCAATCCGCTGAAGTACGTCGTGAGCGGTAACCCGGTGCAATCGCGAAAACGATCCTGCCCGCCGGCCCGGCTTATTTCCGCCACCTCCTCGGCGACGCGAGTGTCCTGCCAGACCAGCGCGTTGTACACGGGCTTGCCGGTCTTCCGCTCCCACAGAACTGTCGTTTCCCTTTGGTTGGTAATTCCGATGGCTGCCAGATCAGAAGGCTGGAGGGCTCTTTGCTGCAGCGCGCCCGCGATGACTTCCTGCGTGCGTCGCCAGATCTCCTCCGCGTCGTGCTCAACCCAGCCCGGCTTAGGATAAATCTGCTGATGTTCGCGTTGCTCGCTCGCCACGATTCGCCCGGCACGATCGAAGATAATGAAGCGCGTGCTGGTGGTGCCCTGATCGATTGCGCCAAGGTAGCTCGCCACGTTTACGTCCTAAGAATCGAAGTGCAGGCCCAGCGCGCGACGCTGCCGGTCTATCTTACTGACATAGTTATCCACCGCGCGGCTTTTCTCATTTCTGTCCAGCCGAGTTCACGGGCGAGAAGTTCGCCCACCACCGGCGCCGCCTGCAGCGCGAGTTGCCAACCAAAAAGTTTGCAACCCGATGCGCCGGGCCAGCACGTCTTCGATCGTGACAGCCATTTCTGTTCGGGCGCCGTAAACCACCTCGGCCTGAATCGATGGGACTTCCGGTATGAGAGGTGAGTTCAGTCGCGAGTCTTCCTTGGCCACAGAAAGCACGCCTTCCGCCTCCGTGCCGAATTTTTCTGCCAGATGCTTGGCTGTCGCTTCCTTCAACCCATAAAGACTTGCCAGGAACCGCCAATGGTCCGCGCTGTATCCCTTCGCCCCGGCCAACTGGAAGTCGCGCGTCCTACTGGACACAGAGCCCCCACGTTGCTCCTGCACAGCGTTGACCGTGTCTTCCGCCATCGCGCGGTAGGTCGTCCACTTACCACCCAAAATGCTGATAAGCCCCGAACTCTGATCCACCTCAACTTCATGCGAGCGAATCAGCTTCTTGGTTTGTCTCGAATGGGCCTCCCGTACCAGCGGCCGTACGCCAGAAAAGGCACTCACCACATCATCGACCGTGTATTGCAGACTGGAATAGCGGTTCAAATGGCGCAGCAGATACTCGACTTCGTCTCGCGTCACAGCAACATCTTGTCCGGGCTTTACCTCGTCATCCGTCGTACCGACTAGCAGCCGTCCCAGCCAGGGTATTGCAAAGATCACACGACCGTCTTCGGTCTTCGGTATAAGCAGCGCGGTCGTAATATCGCCGGCCAGAGGCAGAACAACGTGCACGCCCTTGCTTAGCACCAGCCTGTCCGACACCCCGGGACTGCTCAGCGACCTTAGTTCGTCGGAGAACGGCCCCGTGGCATTCACGAAGCCTTTGGCGCGCAACTCGAACGTGCGATCGTTGAGCGCATCCTTCACGACTGCGCTCGCCAATCGACCGTCCTCTCCACGCTGGAAGCCAATCACCCGGAGATAGTTCGCAACTTCCCCGCCAGCGTCAGAGAAAGACTTCACCAGGCTGAGGCAAAAACGGGCATCATCGAATTGCCCGTCTTCATAGATCACTGCTCCAGAAACGCGCTGCCTTGTGAGCGTCGGCAGTGCCGCCAAGGCCTCAACCCTCGAAAGATTTGAGCTCTTCCCCAGGCGCGCTGATCCCGCCAGCCAGTCATAAAGCTTGAGACCCGCGAGGTAGTAAAGACTTTCAAGGCGGCTGAAGCATGGCACTAAAAACTGGCATGCATGCGCAAGATGAGGAGCATTCTGGAGCATGCGCCTGCGCTCCGTGAGGGCCTCGCGAATCACCTTGAGTTGTCCGGCATCGACTTCGGCGACGGCTTGCTGGAGATAGCGAATCCCGCCGTGCGCCAGCTTTGTGGAAGCGCTGGATGTGCCGGAAGCGAAGTCTCCTGCGTCCACTAACGCCGTGCGTAGACCGCGGAGCTGTGAATCAAGCGCGCACCCCGCCCCGGTGGCACCCCCGCCGATCACGCAAACATCAAATGAATTCGATTCCAGCGCGCGCAGCGAATCGGCCCGGCTCTTCATCTGGCGCTAGATTACTTGGAAGCGGTGGCGCGGGTCGAGTCTCATTCGCGAAACCTACTAGTCAACTTGTCTTCCTGAGAGGAGTGAGGCGCCAACCAAACGGAGTCGAAGAACCTGGTGTTCTCCGGAGCCTGACGAATTCCCTACTGCCCGTTGGAAGCCGGGAATCGCGTGTCTTTCTGCGCGACCGGAAGATTCGCAACACTCCATCCTCCGCCCAGAGCCTTGATCAGCGAAACGCTGGCCGTCATGCGCCGTCCCGCAATCTCTACTGCCAGGCGCTGGTCGGTAAGCGCGATGCTCTGTGCGGTGATGACTTCCAGGTAAGTCGCAACTCCGCCTTTATAGCGGTTGGTTGAGAGTTGCAACGAGTGCTGGGCTGACGCAACGGCTGCGTCCTGAGTCTTGGCTTCCTCCTCCAGCAATCGCAGCCCAGCCAGACTGTCTTCCACTTCCTGAAACGCCTCCAGCACGGTCTGCTGATAATTCGCGACGGATTGAGCGTACGAAGCGCGCACTTCATCTGTTACTGCTCGCCGGCGTCCTCCATCGAATAACGTTCCAATCGCAGACGCTCCAGCCGTGATGAAACCGCTGGGGCCATTGAACCAGTTCGTAATCGAGGTCCCTTCAAAGCCTCCGGCAGCGCTCAGAGTGATCGCCGGAAAGTAAGCCGCGCGCGCAATCCCAATCTGCGCATTGGCCGCGGCGACCCGCCGTTCAGTCGCAGCCACATCCGGCCGGCGTTCCAGCAGATCAGAAGGCAGTCCCATCGGAATCACAGGGGGCGTACTCGCCAGCAGAGCCGCGGGCAATGCAAAGCTCGGGGCCGGCTGACCGGTCAACACGGCGATAGCATGTTCAAACTGCGCCCGCTGTACGCCCAGATCCACGGCCTGCGCGCGCGTGGTTTCGAGCTGAGTCTCAGCCTGTGCAACATCCACCTGCGACACGATTCCCCCGCTGTAGCGATTGCGCGCGAGTTCGAGAGCCTTTTCGTAGGCATCGACCGTCGAATTCAATAGCTGTTCCTCGGCATCGAGCGCGCGCAACTGGAAGTAGTCGCTGGCCAGTTCCGCGTGCAAACTCAAACTCACGTTCTCCAGATCCGCCGCGCTTGCTTGGGCGTTCGCGCGCGCCGCCTCCACCGTCTTCCGCACTCGTCCCCAAAGGTCGACTTCATACGAAGCGTCCACTGGGAGCTGTAAATCTGTGTACGTAGTGGCCGGAGACAACCTCCCGTTGGGACGGCTTTTCGAGAGCCGGCTGCGCGTCGCATTCACACCCGCGGTCACGTTCGGGTATTGTGCAGACCGATTGATGCGCACCAAAGCCCGGGCCTGTTCGAACTGCGCCTCTGCAGCTTTTAGCGTCTGATTCGAAACTCTCACCTGATCTTCAAGCGCGTCCAGTTGCGCATCATGAAAAACCTGCCACCATTTCCCTTTCGCTGTCTGGTCGGCGGGCTGCGCAGTTTTCCAGTTGGGCGGTAATTCTTTATATGCAGGGGGCGCGGGCGCGGCTGGCTTTGCATAACGTGGCCCAACCGCGCAGCCTGAAAGAAAAGCGAGTCCTATGTACACGAATGCCCAGGTGAAAACGGATCCCGGTACTCCGTGTTTTGAACCAGACATCACTGTGCCACTCCCTTCGGAGCAGCGTTCTGTGCCAATCGCACCGGCTGGCCCGATACCAACGAATCCGGCGGATTCACCACGAGATTCTCATCTCCGTTCAGTCCGACCAGGACCTCGACGTCGCTCCCAAAGTCGCGTCCCAACGTCACCGGAATCAATTCCGCCTTGCTATCTTTTACGACCGCCACCCGCAGCCCTTCGGAGCGAAACAGCAGAGTGTTCACCGGAATGGTGTACGTGGAGATGCTACCCGGAAGTTTCAGATGCACGGCCGCATACGAACCGGTAAAGAGTTCCCCAGTTGGATTATTCACCTCGATCTCCACCAATAGAGTTCGACTGGCGGAATCTATGGCGTCAGCCGTTCGCACCAGCCTGCCTTCGAAACGGCGCCCCGGAAATTCATCCAACGTCAAATCGGCCTTCAATCCGGGCTTCGTAGCCTGGGAGTAAACCTGAGGCACGTTCACATACACGCGCAATTTACCCGGAGCGGCAATATGAAACAGCTCACTCTTGGTCCCGGTGCTGCTTCCGGAGTTAATCAGCTGGCCGATGTCGGTATTGCGGGCGGTAATCACGCCGTCGAAGGGCGCATAGATCTTTTCAAACGATTGCAGCTCCTGCAGCCGCCGCAGATTCGCTTGGGCCGACTGCACGATGGCTTTCTTTGCCGCAAAATCACCAGCCGCATTATCGGCTTCCTGTTGCGAAACGGAGTCGCTCTTCAGGAGCCCTTGATAGCGGGTCGCTGTAATTTCAGACAGGTGCATATTGGCTTCCGCTGTGCCCAGATCCGCCGTCGCCTGGTGCAATTGCTGATCGACTTCCGGCGTATCGATTTCCGCCAGGAGTTGCCCGGCCTTCACGCGTCCACCGATATCTACGTACCAGCGCTTCAAGTAGCCATTCGTTCGGGCATAAATGGGAGCGTCCTTAAACGCCTGCACGTTGGCAGGCAGAATGATCTCCTGGGCTGGCGCGGACTTCTTGGGCTGCGCGACAATCACCGCCGGAACGGCCAGTTGGTTGGTTTCGTTGCGCAGCGCATTACGCGCGCGTACACGCGGAACGATGCCCGAGATCACAACGATCGCCACCACGACGAAGGCAAGCAGCGCAATGATCCAACCCTTTTTCGGGTTCGATGGATGCTCTGCGTGTCGTGCGGACAAGTTGTCTGTCGGGATTCGCGTCTCCACGTTGTTTTCCTGATCCACCGGCATCTTACCTTCTCCAAATCTTACGACCTATCAATTCCCGCGGTTTGCTTCGGCTTCCTGACGGCGCCCGTGCAGCAAGCTGAAGAACACCGGGACAAAGAACAGCGTCGAGACAGTGGCCAGCAACAAGCCACCAATCACCGCGCGTCCCAGCGGCGCATTCTGTTCGCCACCCTCGCCCATTCCAAGCGCCATCGGAACCATGCCAATCATCATGGCCATCGCCGTCATCAACACGGGCCTGAAACGAGTGAAGCCAGACTCGAGCGCCGCCGTGATCGCGTCTTTTCCCTCTTCCAACTGCTCTTTTGCGAAACTGACCACGAGAATACTGTTGGCCGTTGCAACTCCCATGCACATAATGGACCCAGTCAACGCAGGCACGCTCAACGTCGTGTGCGTAATGAAAAGAAACCAGGCAATACCCGCCAATGCCGCCGGCAGCGCAGATATGATGATGAACGGATCCAGCCACGACTGAAAATTCACCACGATGAGCAGGTACACGAGCAAAATCGAAAACACCAGCCCTCCAATCAAACCTACATAGGAGGACCGCATCGTCAGAATCTGGCCGCGCACCACCAGGCGCGATCCCGTCGGAAGGTCTTTCTTGCTTTCATCCACGATCTTGTTAAGGTCCCGCGCGACGCCTCCCAGGTCTCGGCCTTGTACCGAACCGTAAATATCAATCACCGGAGCGATGTCGTAGTGCGAGACAACTGCCAAACCAACACCTCTGCGAATCGCGGCGAGACTTCCCAGAATCTGCGGTGGCGCTCCACTGCTGCCAGTTACCGGAATGTTCTGTAGTCCCTGCAGGGAGTCAAGCCGGTACTGCGGAGTCTGGGTCGCGATGGGATAGCTCACGCCGTTTTTCGGATTCAGCCAGAACGTCGGCGTGGTCTGGAAGCTTCCGCTCAGCGAGATCAGAAGGTTCTGCGCAACATCGCGCTCCGTGAATCCAATCTGACCCGCTTTCGTCCGATCTACATTGATATGCAGTTTCGGCTGATCAAAGGCCTGCTGAATACGCGTATCTACCGTGCCTGGAATGTAACGAACCTTCTGCAGCAAATTGTCGGCGAATTTCCGATTCCCTTCCACGTCATTCCCGACAATCTGCACGTCAATGGGAGCCGGAAGTCCGAAATTCAGAATCTGGCTGACGATGTCCGCCGGAAGAAATGCAAAGGTTACTCCCGGAAATTCGTTGGCGAGTTTAATTCGCAGATCGTGAACATACTTGTCGGTGGAATGATGGTGCTCTGCCAAAGTCACAAGTATGTCGGCATCGCCCGGGCCTACTGGCGCCGATGTGCTGTAGGACAGGTTAATGCCGCTGTAGGGCAACCCGATGTTGTCGATGATGCTCGACACCTCCTCGGTTGGTACTTGCTCACGAATCGACTGCTCCACCAGATCGCACAGGCGCGCCGTTTCTTCGATCCTCGTACCCGTCCGGGCCCGAAGGTGGAGTTTGAACTGACCGCTATCCACTCCCGGGAAAAAATCCTGCCCAAGCCAAGGGACCAGGACTACCAAAGACAGCACGCACACTGCGAAGAAGCTGACCAGGAACAGCTTGCGATGCTCGAGGCACGTTTCCAGCAGCCGGTGATAGCGTTCACGAAAACTCTCGAAAGCCTGCTCAAAGCGAACCTGCATACGCACGAACGGGTTCCTGCTGGTGGTCGACGCATGACCTGCTTCCGCCTCGTGGCCGCGCAACAGGTATTTCGCCATGGTCGGCACGACCGTTCGCGACAAGAAATATGACGCCAGCATGGCAAATGAAACCGCCTCAGCCAGCGGCACGAACAGATACCGCGCGACACCGGTCAGGAAAAACATCGGAACAAACACAATGCAAATCGACAGCGTCGAAACAAATGCAGGAACGGCAATCTGCTGCGCGCCATCGAGAATCGCGTGTTCCACTTCCTTGCCCATGGACAGATTGCGGTTGATGTTCTCGATTTCCACCGTGGCGTCGTCCACCAGGATACCGACCGCCAATGCCAATCCGCCGAGCGTCATGATGTTGATGGTTTCGCCCAGGGCGCTCAAGCAGATAATCGACGTAAGGATCGAGAGCGGGATGGAAACCGCGATGATCACGGTGCTCCGCCAGCTTCCCAGGAACACCAGGATCATGAAGCCCGTCAGGCAGGCCGCGATGATCGCTTCGCGCACTACGCCCTGAATGGATCCGCGTACGAACAAAGACTGGTCTGCCAGCAACCGGATGTTGAGGTCCGCTGGCAGCGTCTTCTGCACGTCCGGAAGCATGCTCTTGATCCCCGAGATGATGTCGAGCGTAGATGCATTGCCCGCTTTCTGGATCGTAAGCAGCACCGCCCGCTGCCCGTCGACGTGGGCGATATTCGTCTGCGGCGGAAAACCGTCGCGCACGTGAGCGACGTCCCGGATGTAGATCGTGCTGCTGCCCACGGTTTTGATCGGCAGATCATTCAGTTCCGCGACCGTCTTCGGGCTGGCATTCATGTCGACGTCGTACTCCAGCGGGCCGATCTTGGTCGTGCCCGAAGGCAGAATCAGGTTCTGCGCCCCCACGGCATTCACCACGTCGAGCGGCGAGAGACCTTTTGCCTGAAGCGCCTGAGTATCCAGGTCGACCTGCACCTGCCTTTGCTTCCCGCCGTACGGATACGGAATGGCCGCTCCTGGAACTGTGATCAATCGCGTGCGGATGAAGTTAACGCCGGAATCGAAAAGCTGCTGCTCTGAGAGTTCGTGGCCCGAAAGTCCCAACTGCAAGATGGGCACCGTCGAAGCGCTGTAACTGATAACCAGCGGTGGAGTCGTACCAGGTGGCAACTGCCGCAATTGCGTCTGAGAAATAGCGGTGACCTGCGCGATCGCTTTGTCAATGTTCGCGTGCGGCTGGAAAAACACTTTCACCACGGCGATGCCGTTGAGGGATTGCGATTCGATGTGCTCAATATCATCGACCAACGTCGTTAACGCGCGTTCTGTAACCGTCGTGATCCGGCTTCCCATGTCTTCCGACGAAAGCCCGCCGTAATTCCAGACAATACTGACCACAGGGATGTTGATCTCCGGGAAGACATCGGTGGGCGTACGCAGAATTACGATTGGCCCCAGAATCAAGATCAGCAGAGCCAGTACCGTGAAGGTGTACGGGCGGCGAAGAGCGAGCTTAACGATCCACATAGCAATCTCTTAATGGATGGACAAATTACTGCCCGAAGAACGATGCGCAATCGCCACAAACAGCGCGAGAAGATGTTCGGATTGCGACACTACCCCAGACGACTCATCGCAACATCGTTGCCAGTGCCACCCGGCGACGTGCAATAGGCTATTTGATGACGGCTGAACCACTTAAGAAGCAAACTCTTTTCCCGCCCCTCGAGCCGGAACACGCTTTTCATGTCTATGGCTCGACACGCCTCGACACCCCGTCCAGCTAAGTCGTCCGGCCGTTCGATTCCAGTCCCCGCATTCGGTAGATAAGGGTGTCGCGGAATTCCCAGACGAGATGCCGCCCCCTCGCGCCGCCCAGAATCCAGTCAATATCCCGTAACCCTGGATCACACGCGTGCTCAATCCTGCTTATCTAACGGGCGTGACCTTCGTAGGCGGTGAAGTCGAAGTGCTGCTCGAGGAATGTCTCGAACAGGGAGCGGAAATCCGAGTCAACAACCTCTGGATGGCTCACCTGCTAGACGAACTTCAGAACGGATCTCAAACACTGCAGGAGAATCTTCCCGAAGAGCGCCGTGGCCACATCGCAGCCCCGGCGTATCGTAAACCCCAGCCCTCCCCCAAGTGCAAGGGTCTCTTCGGGAAACTTGGAAAATCGGCGAGCGTCTCGTGGTCTAGCTGTTCTGTATTTCGCGCAGCGCCCGCCGTAAGTGTTTCTTTGCACTTTCCTTGCTGATCCCCAGCACCCTGGCAACTTCAGGCACCGTGTATCCGTGCAACTCAGTCAGCACGAAGACATCACGGCAACGGGGTTGGAGCAACAAGGCACGGAGCATGGTCAGCTGAAATAATCGATCTGCGTTCTCGCCTGGTTTGACGGAAACATTCCCGATCGAACCATGCTCCCTCACCTGCCGACCTCGAATCATCGTCATCGCATGAATCGTGCGGCCTGCAGGAATTCCGTTTCACGTGCGGCGACAAATTTTTGACGCATGGCTCGTGATTCAGGGATCGGCCGGTTTTCTGGTGTCCCATTTCCGTCAAAAACCCCTGTCCATCCGCCCGCTCGGGGATTCCCCGGTTTAGGTGTAAGATGTTCGCCACTCCTGCTGTCGCCGGGGCAAGCCGTTGCAATTTCAGCCTTTTGACGCACCTTACGTAGACCTTCTTCGCCGTGGAGATCCTCGGACCCAGGACCACTTCGTCGCCTACTTCAGCGAACTGATTCAGCTCAAATTGCGGGCCAAGCTGCGCACTATCCAAGCCATCGAAGATGTGAAGCAGGAGACCTTCGCCCGCGTCCTGACGGCCCTCCGCAGCCCCACCGGAATTCGCCAGCCGGAGCGTCTCGGAGCATTCGTCAACTCGATATGCAACAACGTTTTGCTGGAGCAATATCGCGCGAATGCTAAGGTGACATCGATTGATGAGGAGACGGCCAACGAGCTGCCCGATCGGCGCACGGACGTGGAAGGCACAGTCGCCGCCAGGCAGATGGAAGAAAAGGTGCGCGAGATCCTCGACGAAATGTCCGAGCGGGACCGCCGGATTATTCGGGAAGTCTTTCTGGAAGAACGGGATAAGGACGAAGTGTGTCGCGATTTTGGCATAGACCGCGACTACCTGCGGGTCCTGGTGCACCGTGCCAAGCTGTCATTTAAGTCCGAATACTTAAGAATCATCGAGCGCCGGCCGCCGGGTTTGTCGGCTGCGGGGGGCCAGTGAAACGATTTCACCTCTGGTTTCACTACCCATTGTAAGAGGGGGAGGCAGTGGAGATGAACCACGCCGACGCAGTGCGTATGAATGCGACTGAAAAGTACTTGCTGAATGAATTGGACTCGGCGGAACTCGACCGGTTCGAAGAACACATGTTCGATTGCCAGGAATGCACTCTCGACGTCCGCGCCGCCGCAGCGTTCCTTGAACAAAGCAAGAACATCCTTGCCAAGGCTGCCGTTCCGATGCCCATACCAGTTCGCACACCGGCACTCGCACCCACACCCAGTCACTGGCTGGCATGGTTGCGCCCAGGCTACGCCATGGCAGCAATGGCGGCCCTGGCGTTTGTCATTGGTTATCAGAATCTGGTCTCTATTCCCAAAATGAAGGGGGCCTTGCAGAATCCCCATGTTATGCCCTGGGCCTCGGTGAACGTGGGCACATGGGGAGCAGGCGGCCCGACTATCAGCATTCCACCGAAACAAAGCTTCTTACTCTTTGTCAGGATCCCGCCCGAAGCAGGCTACGCGCGCTACACAGCGGACTTGTATAACCCATCCGGAAAGCTAGAATGGTCACTCACATTTCCGGCCACAGCAGGTCAAGATCAGTGGCCGATGCAGGTTCCGGGGGCAGATCGGCAAGCCGGAACATATACCTTGAAAGTTCGCGGCAACACCGCCGCGGGAGAAAGCAGGGACCTCGGCCGAACCTCATTTGATCTGCAAATTCAGAACTAGCCTCAACTGAGCGGAGCGTACACCATGACAATCGAAATGGACGAAGAGGTGGCTACCATGGATGCAACTAATCCCTGTCACCAGTTTCACGCAGAGGGGAGCGCACTCAGCGGAGATTTGCGAGCTCCCATTAGACAGAAAATCGAGACACAAGCTCCGATTGAACTCAACGATCGGCGGGGCGGACACCTGACTCGCTTTGTTTCTGATGTCAGCATCGAGGGACTGGTCTCCTTCAAGCGGGCGGAAACACGCGTATCCGGCAGCATGATTAAGGGCAAATGGGTCACCCTCGCCACCACCATTCTGGAAGGCCTGAACGTTTTCGAAGTCATTTCCGTCGATCGCGTGATTGCCCAGGTCTCCACGTCGCACGCCAGGATCCGCGGCCACGTTCCGAAAGTGACGTTCCTGGGCAGTAAATTCGAAAACCTGCAGGTGAGTGGCATTCCGGTGGAGATCACCTACAATTATGGCGTGTGTCCTGCACCTCAGAATGATGACTCCTACCTGTCGGACGAGAAATTCGTCGGGGAGGCCAGCAAGTGGACGAAAACGATTGTCGAGAAGAAAATTCTTTTCGGCAATGCTAAAACAGAGTATGAGCAGCGGAGCACAACCATTTCGAAACTTCTCGAGGTGGTAAAAGACAAAGATTACAAGTCTTTGAAAAATGATGGCAGGGTTTCTAGACTGCGCCAGTTCGACCCAAACGATAACCGACCCAGACTCACATGTTCGCTCGTCGAAAGCATCGATATCTCCAGAGTCAAGAAACAACTCCCCAGGGTGGAGACCGTGGGGCATGTGATCGTGATACCCGATTTTGGCGCAGTGTCGCTCGGGGAAATCGAAGTTGGCCTCGAAGAGCCAAGAGAGGTTGCTTACTCTTGTGGCACGAGTGCAGAGCTTCGTCAAATGAGCAACTACTTCGAACTCACCATGCTCAACATGGAACTGGGCTGCATCGGAGACGCCAGTCTCAAGGCCGCCCGATCCAAGACCAACGGAACTACCAACCCGTAGTTCTCAGTCTTCTCTTTTTAACGCTTCTCTGCGGGCTCGCCTGTCGTCAACAAGCGAGCCCGCAAGTTCTTTTCGACCAGGCCAGCCAGACTTTCCGTCAGGGCAACTTTGAACAATGCCAGCAACTGGCCGAGCGGCAGTTTCAGCGCCTCCAGCATTCCGATCCGGAATGGGCCTGGAGATTCCGCCTGCTGCACGCCAAGTCCCTGCTGTGGCGTGGCATGTTTTCCGAAGCGCTCGCTCTGCTCAATTCTCCCGCACCAGCTTCCAGGAAGCGTGACGAGGACATCGAGAAGATGGCGCTGCAAGGCGCTGCGCTGGCACGTGTGCACAAGTTCCCTGAAGCTGAGAAAGCGCTCGCGCCTGCTCTGCCCCAATGCCAATCCTCATGGGAGCCATCCTGCGGCGATGCTCTGCTCGCCCAAGGTGTGCTGCATCTCCAGAAAGGGAACCCCCCTTTCGCGAAACAATTCTTCCTCCAGTCCTTGCAGGCGGGACGCGCCCACCACGACCAGTTTCTGGAAGCGACTGCTCTTTTGAATCTGGGCGCAACCGCCTTGCAGGATGAACACTACGACGAAACCATTGACTGGACCCAGGCGGCCAACGATGCTGCCCTGCGCTCGGGATTCGGCAACACGACTCGCACCGCCCAAGGAAATCTCGGTTTCGCCTACTTCAAACTGGGTGACATGGAGAATTCCCTGCGTCTCTCGCTCCAGGCCGAAGAGAGCGCCAGAAAAGCGAACACCAAAATCCTTGATCTGTACTGGCTGACCAACGTCGGATACGTGTACGCGGAGACCGGGGACTCCACGCGTGCAAAACAAACCTACCTGCAGGCGCTCAATATCGCGCAGGAAATCAACAGCCAGGAGGGTATTTACAACGCGTGTCGCGCCCTTGCGCTCGTATCGGTCGCCATGGACGATCTCGCCGACGCGCGCAAATATGCTGATCAAGCCATCGCCCTGGCGCGCGCCGACAACAATCGCTTCAACGAACTCTTCCCGCTGCTGGTCAAGGGATCGCTCTCCGCAAAATCACGAGACTACGCGGCTGCGGAGCAAACCTTCCGCGAAGTGGAATCTGATCCCCATGCGAATCTGTCGCTGAAGTGGCGCGCTCTTCACGCCCTGGCGCGTCTCTACCAGGAACAGGGCCGGAACGCCGATGCCGACCGGTCCTATCGCGCGTCTCTCATCACCTTCGAAACAGAACGCGGCTCCTTGCGCCGCAATGAAACCAAGTTGCCGTTCTCCGGAAATGGATCGCAAATTTACGACGATTATATCCACTTCCTCATGGCGCAGCAGAAGTCAGACGAGGCCCTGCGCTGGGCCGAGTACAGTCGCGCCCGCACATTGGCTGAAGGACTGCAACTGCTGTCTCCGCAAGCTACCGCGCCTCCTCCGGCGCTCGACCCTAAAGCGATCTCCCGGAGGGTCGGAGGAAACATCTGGTTTTACTGGCTCGGAGAGAAACAATCGTTTCTCTGGGTCATCACGGCCATGAAGGTCACTCTATTCAATCTTCCGCCCCGCGGCGAGATCGAAGCCACAGCCCGCCGTTACCGCGATGCTCTCAATGGTCCGCAGGACGTTCTTGAGTCCGGCGATCGCGATGGCCAGTGGCTTTACACCTCGCTGGTCGCGCCCGCCGGGGATTCGTTGAGGGGCTCCACGACCTTCATCATTCCCGACGGAAGCTTGAACAACCTGAATTTCGAAACGTTGCTGGTGCCCGGTGCCAAGCCGCACTACTGGATTGAGGACGCCACGGTCGTGAACGCCAGTTCCCTCCGGCTGCTCGCCGCTTCCACTGCTTCAAGGAAACAAGGCATAACCCGCCGCTTGCTTCTTATGGGAAATAGCGTCGCACCGAACGACAAATATCCCGAACTCCGCAAAGCCGCCAGCCAGATGGCGAGCATCGAGAAGCACTTTCTCCCGGAGAACAGGAAGACCTTGTCCGGCGCGCAGGCTACCCCCGGCGCGTATCTCAACGGCGCCCCTGAGCAATTCTCGTATATCCATTTTGTAGCCCATGGCACCGCCAGCCGAACAAGCCCGCTCGACTCAGCAATTATTCTTTCCCGCAGCGGCGCGGCCGATGATTCCTTCAAGCTCTACGCGCGCGACATTCTTGCCCATCCCTTGCACGCTCAGCTGGTGACCATTTCCGCTTGCTACGGCTCCGGCGAGCGCGCTTTTTCTGGTGAAGGGCTCGTTGGATTGTCCTGGGCTTTCCTTTGGGCCGGAGCTCACAACGTCGTCGGCGCGCTATGGGAGGTCACGGATGTTTCGACCGACCGGCTCATGGACAGGTTTTATGACGAACTCGACAAGGGTGCTCCCCCCGAGGCGGCCTTGCGCAATGCAAAACTTTCGCTGCTCCACAGCGAGTACCACAAGGCGTTCTACTGGGGGCCATTCCTGCTTTACTCAGGATCGTAGGCCGCGCGCTCAAACAACACGGCCTAGGTTGAGAGTCAAGTCAGGCTCCGTGCCCGCGACCTCAATTTCGCTGCAGTCCTTCAGCACCCAGCTTGGCTTGGCATCACGAAGATCCTGGGCACTACACGTGGTGTGCAGCGCGATCACCCTTGCCCCCGCGGCCAGCCCGGCTTTAATCCCGGCACCCACGTCTTCCACAACCACGCAATCCTCGGCGCGATGACTCAGCAAGGTGGCTGCCTTTAGATAGGGCTCCGGATGCGGCTTGCCATTCTTGATGTCATTGGAGGTCACCATCTTTTCAGGAATGGGCAGACCCGCCGCCCGCAGGCGTACCTCGGCCAGCGCGCGCGTTGCCGACGTCACGATGGTCCATCGATTCTCAGGCAATTTCCGCAGCAACTCGAGCGCGCCCGGGAGCGGAACAACGCCTTCCAGGTCTTCGATTTCACGGCGCTCAATGATGCTATTTTCCGCGTCGTGATCCGCATCCGGCAGAAGTTCGCGCACCGTCGTCAGACTGGGACGGCCGTGCGCCCGCGCCACAACTTCCTCCGGATCGAAGTCGCGCTCAAGGGCCCACTTTCGCCAAACCCGGCCGACCGCGGGGGTCGAGTCGATAAGAACACCGTCCATGTCAAAAAGAAGAGCACCGCAGTGAATTCGAGTCATGAGCTTCTGACGAACCTATGGAGTCGCTGACAACGGAAGTGGGGCTTAGCGGTCGCGGTCAGACTCATCGAGTCACACCTGCATCACAATTTCCGCAATCCGCTCCGCTGCATGTCCATCCCAAAGAGCGGGTATCCCTCCCTGTTTCGCGCCCCCATTCAGCACTCGTGCCGTCTCGCTCCTGAGCTGGTCGAGATCCTCGCCCACCAGAACATTCGATCCCACCGACACGGTAACCGGCCGTTCGGTGCTCGTCCGCAACGTGAGGCATGGAACTTTGAGGAACGTGGTTTCTTCCTGGATCCCCCCCGAGTCAGTAATTACCAGTGTGGCGCGCCGTTGCAGTCCCAGAAATTCAATATATGGCAACGGCCCCAGCAAGCGCAGTTTCCCAACATCGACTGCGAGGTCGGTCAGACGCTGGCGCGTTCTGGGATGCACTGGGAACACAACTTGTACATCTTTCTGAATTTCGCGCAATGTCTGGACAATTTCCCGCAACCGGTCGCCGGAATCCACATTCGAAGGCCGATGCAGAGTAACCAGCACATACCGCTCCGGCATACCGTTCAAGCGTTCGGCCGCCGGAAGCAGCCGCACCAGGCTATCGATCATCACGTTCCCCACCCGATGAATCTTCTCCGCCGGTATGCCCTCGCGCTGGAGATTGCCATCTCCATCTTCCGAGGGAGTAAACAAAAGATCCGCGAGTTGGTCGGTCACCAGGCGGTTAATCTCTTCGGGCATGCGACGATCGAACGAGCGCAACCCCGCCTCCACATGTCCCAGGCGCACCCACAACTTGGAACACACCAGTGCAGCAGCCAAGGTGGAATTCACATCGCCATAAACCAGTACCAGGTCCGGCTTGCGCTCCACTAGCACCGACTCAAAGCGCCTCATGATTTCCGCGGTCTGCACGGCATGGCTGCCCGACCCGACTTCCAGGTTGACGTCGGGAGCCGGCATCGCCAGCTGTGAGAAGAACACGTCCGACATGTTCGCGTCATAGTGCTGGCCCGTATGCACCAGGGTCTGCGCGGCACCGTGCCCTTCAAGCGCACGCATCACTGGCGCAACCTTCATGAAATTCGGCCTCGCGCCGACCACGTGGAGGACATGCATACGGTTGGAACCATGGAGATTCTAATGGAGAGCCTGACGGCACAGCGGAAACCCGCAGGCGAAATCCTGAGTGAGGCGAAGGAACCTGCTCTGGTGCCGGGAGGGGGAGTCGAACCCCCAAGACCCGAAGGTCGGCGGATTTTGAGTCCGCTGCGTCTGCCAGTTCCGCCATCCCGGCTTTTCGTGGAAGTGCTTGTTCAACAGCTAATTTTGCGTTCTACTTCGTTGCTATCCAAAATGATAAATGTGTAACCCGGGTAAGAAGGCGTGTCCGTTTTCGCCGATTTCCACGGCTTCTTGTCTGTGGCCATGAAACGCTGTACCGCCGATTCTCATAGCCCATTGCCAAGTCATTAAGAGAGTACCGTTCGAGATTCTACCATTTTGTTAAGAGCTGATACCCTTCGATTTCCCGCGAAGTGGACGACTTGGCGTCTGAGAGCCTATGGCCGAGCGGCGCCAAGCACTGCGTTTCCCCACCCCTTATTGCATTCTTGTGAATTCGCAATTCTACGCAGTGCATCTGTCAGCAGATCTTTCCTCGCTGCTGCTTCTCGCTGTTTCTTCGTCAGGTGGATTAGCCTCGGCGAGTGAGTCCCTTTGCCGAGGCCTCGGATCCAGGTGGTTCGCGGAACGGTTCCACAGAAATGCGCTCGTAACGCACTTCCAGAACGGTCAGGTCTTCTGTGCCGCCCGGCAATTGAACGACTACGCTGTCACCCGCTGCCGACTTCATCAACGCGCGCCCCAGGGGTGACACCCAACTGATGTGGTTGCGGTTGAGATCGACCTCGTCGGTGCCCACAATGCTCACCACTCGCGATACTCCCGCGGCATTGGCATAGCGCACGGTCGCTCCGAAGAATGCCCTGGTCGCCGCCTGCCCCGCTCTCGGAGCTTCCGGGTCCACCACTTCGGCGGCTTCGATTCGCTTCGTGAGAAAGCGAATCCGCCCATCGATCTGCCGCAGCCGCCGCTTGCCGTACCGATAGTCGGCGTTGTCGCTGCGATCGCCGTTGCCGGCAGCCCACGCCACCACCTCCGTCACAGCCGGGCGCTCCCTAGTAAGCAGAAACCGGTGCTCATCTTTGAGGCGCTCGAGGCCACTCGGCGTGATGTAGTTCTTGACTGGCGTCCCGGGCACGTCCGCTTGTGGTTTTCTCGTAAACCCTTTTCGCATCTCGTAATCTTTCGTCCTTCCAGGCGAATCCAGCGGGTGCACCAATGAACGGGTGAACGCCGGCCCTGACCGATTTTTTCACGTTTCTGGGTAACCAGCGAAGTGTTCCTGCAGGAACACAACGTCATGACGGAGTAGGGGAGACGGTATCGTCATGACAGCTAACCCGAAGAAAATACGCTGGGGAACGCCCAGTCATCCCCGTATTAGGTATCCAAGTCTCCAAGGACAGGGCGCAGGCTATTTGGCGCGGGCGCCGAACAGGCCGGGGCCGGGCGGAGTGGGCGGGGATGCTGCCCGCGCAACTCTCGTAGTTTCTGCACCGCCCGTGTGTATGCCGTCGTCGTACCCGCCCTTTTCGCCTACGCGAAGGAGGCACCCGCATCTGTGGTGGCTTCTGCAGTCTGAAAGCCGGGCCACCCGCCCACCCTTAGGTTTCCGGAACGGACCGGCGTTGCGTTAGGTTCAGATCTCGCGCATGACAATCATCAAAACTCCAACTTCTTATTTCACCTGCGCTAGCTTCGTAACAACTGCAGCAACTTTATCGAGTATCTGGTTCCAGCCCTCCATTTGACCGCTATTTTTCGCGCTCTCCATGGGTTCATTTCCAATGAAGGTGAGTTTCGTCTGGCCGTTTCCGAGATCCTCGAAGATGGTCACGTCGTACGCACCGTCTATGGCCTCATGTTCTATTCCTAATTGCGCAGGCTCAACCTTGTTTCCCTTCGAGTCCGAAAAGTACATGGAGGAAACGATCTTCTCGTGCAGAACAATCTCGTGGTATTCACCCGCATTCCAGCACTCCTGCCCATCCGGCGCCTTCATGCAGCAGAGAAATTTTCCTCCAACGCGAAAGTCCATCTGACAAACAGGCGCAGTAAAGCCCTTCGGTCCCCACCACTGCATCACGTACTTCGGGTCTGTCCACGCCTTCCAAACCAACTCGCGTGGGGCATCAAAGATTCTTGTTACGACCATCCGCTCTGTCTCGTTCACCGTGCTTTTTGTCATCTCTGACCTCCGTTCTTTTCATTTCGTTCACAACCGCTTCCAGCTTGTCGAAACTCTCTTCCCAGAACCGGCGATAATAACCGGCCCAGTCGCTGACCTTCTTTATCGCCTCCGGCCTAAGCGTGCACACACTCTCTCGTCCACGCTTCGTCTTGATCACAATCCGCGCCCGCACCAGGTAGGCAATATGTTTTGAAATCATCTGCTGCGAAAGTGCAAACGGTTCCGTCAATCCATGCACAGAGGCAGGCCCATGGGAGAGTCGTTCGATCATTGCCCGCCGGGTTGGATCAGACAAAGCCGCAAACGTTGTACCTAGTTTATCCACAACCGTATGGTAGTGGATTATCGCTCAATGTCAAGTGTGAATTTTGCGATACCTGATTTCTGTTCACTGATCTCCAATGGGCCGGCGTTGGCCGGCAATTTTCTGGCCGGGCTACACTGGAAGCGGCAGCGTGCCGCGAGTTGCTCCTCCCAAATGATCTCTTTCTCAAACATCAATAAGCAGTATGGCAAGCAGTTGCTCTTCGTGGATGCTTCGTTTCAGTTGAACCCTGGCGAAAAAGTTGGGCTGGTCGGTCCCAATGGGGCGGGCAAGACAACGCTCTTCCGGATGGTGGTCGGCGAGGAAACTCCCGACGAGGGCGCGGTCTCAGTCCCCAAGAAGTTGACGATCGGCTACTTTCGCCAGGACGTCGAGGAAATGCAGGGCCGTTCGGTTCTGGATGAAGCGATCGCAGGCAGCGGACGCGTCGGCGATCTACACCACGAGCTCGAAGCCTTGCAGCGGGAAATGTCCGACCCCGACAAGGCGGATGACATGGACCGCATTCTTGAGCGCTTCGGGCACGTGCAGGAGGAGTACGAGCATCTAGGCGGTTACGCGCTCGAATCGCAGGCCCGTGAAGTGCTCCACGGTCTGGGATTCAAAGACGATCAGATTGACGGCGACGTGGGCGCTCTCTCGGGCGGATGGAAGATGCGGGTTGCGCTGGCACGGGTCCTGCTCGGGATGCCGGATGTGTTGCTGATGGACGAACCCACGAATCACCTCGACATCGAATCCATCATCTGGCTCGAACAGTTCCTCAAGTCATTTCCCGGTGCGCTGCTGATGACGTCGCACGACCGCGAGTTCATGAACCGTCTGGTCTCAAAGATTGCAGAGATTGATGGCGGCGAAATCATCACCTACTCGGGTGACTACGACTTCTACGAGCGCGAGCGGGCGGTGCGAGCGAGCAATCAGCAGGCAGCATTTGCCCGGCAGCAGTCCATGCTTGCCAAGGAGCAGCGCTTCATCGATCGTTTCAGGACGCATGCGGCCAAAGCGGCCCAGGTGCAGAGCCGGATCAAGGCCTTGGATAAGATCGAAAAGATTGAGTTGCCGAAGAAACGCCAGGTGGTGAAGTTTGACTTTCGTCTCCCTCCGCGATCCGGCGAACAGGTGGCGGTCCTTGAGAATCTGCACAAGAGTTTCGGCCCACGTGTGATTTACGAAGGATTCAATCTCACCATCCGCCGCGGAGAACGCTGGGCCGTCATGGGGAGAAACGGCGCGGGCAAGACCACGCTGCTCAAGATGATTGCCGGAGCCAGTGCTCCAGATGCCGGAAGCGTGCGGCTCGGCGCCAGCCTGTATATGGGCTACTTTGCGCAACAATCGCTGGACGTTCTCAATCCAGATCTTACCGTCATCGAACAGTTGCAACAAGACTTTCCCCACGACGGTCTTGGGTCGTTGAGGAATCTGGCGGGAGCATTCCAATTTTCCGGCGAAGATGTAGATAAGAAGATCCGCGCACTCTCCGGCGGAGAAAAATCGCGGCTGGCCATAGCGCGCATGCTCTACAACCCTCCGAACTTCCTGGTGCTCGACGAACCTACCAATCACCTGGATCTTGCGACCAAGGAGATGTTGGTGGACGCCCTGAAGGATTTTGAAGGCACCATGATCTTCGTATCGCATGACCGCATGTTCCTTCGCGGTCTCGGGTCACGTGTGCTGGAACTGGGCGGAGAGAGCGGCACGGACCGCCATCCCACTGTTTATCCTGGGTCCTACGTCGAGTACGTGCAGAAGCTTGGACATGAAGCGCCTGGGATCTATTCGTAGGCCTTGCAGGGCTTTCGCTGAACGACTCGCCGTGTGGATATCGAAGCCTTCGCCGCAGCTAGAAGCCTCGTGGCAGAGAAGATCAACCAGGAAGGCACCCATGTCATATCATCTTGGGTAAAGGAGCGGGATCAATCCCAATCTATGTTCACGCGAACCAGAGTTTGTGTCCTCTTGGCCCTGATCTGGGCCCCAGGATTGTCCGGCGCCGATTTTGCCATGAGGGTGACCGACAAGAATTACCTCGATACTCAAGGTTTCAGCGTTTTTCTCTACGACAGCACGTACCATCCAGTTTTTGTGGACCAAAAGAACACGGCCATGGAGATGATTCTCCACGGCCAGCGCATCGCCACCAACGGCGACGTGCGCCTCATGCCAACGCCGGAGCAGTGGGACCTGGTGGCAACCCTCAAAGGTCGCCATGCCGACAAGGCGAACAGCCGGCTCACCGCCGACCTCGCTTTCCCGACGTTCGACATCAGTTACACACTGGAAGTGGCGGCGGAGCCAGGCGGCGTGAAGGTCAGCATCAATCTCGACAAGCCGCTACCGGAGAAACTGGCGGGGCGGGCGGGCTTTAACCTGGAGTTCCTGCCCTCGATCTACATGGGCAAGGCTTACCTGGTAGACGGAACCAAAACCGGCATCTTCCCGCGTACGCCTAACGATCCGATGACGAAGGTTTTGCCTCTGCCTGACGAACCGAAAAAGGCGTACTACCTGGAGGACTGGGATAAGGCTAAGGGATACACTCAGCCGCTGCCGTTCGCCGAGGGCAAGAGCATCACCTTGGGCATCGACGACGCGCTGGCACGGGTGAATGTAGTTTCGGATACGGCCAACCTCATGCTGTTCGATGGACGCGATCGCGCGCAGAACGGCTGGTTCGTACTGCGTTCGCTGATCCCTTCGGGCAAGACCACCGGCGCCATCGTCTGGCACATCAGGCCAAACATGATTCCGAACTGGACGCGGCCGCCTATGATCGCGCACAGCCAGGTCGGTTATACGCCGGGCTTCTCAAAGGTGGCCGTGCTCGAACTCGACCCGAAGTACAAAGGCCCGAAGACGGCGAAAGTGCTGCGCCTGATGGAAGACGGATCTTACAAGCAGGTGTTCGAGGGCCCGATCACGCCTTCAACACCCTGGCTGCGCTACGTCTATTCGAAATTCGACTTCACCCCCGTGAAGGACCCCGGCCTCTATGTTGTCGAGTATGGAGACCAGCGTACGGCGCCCTTCCCCATCTCCAAGGATGCTTACGCCAACATCTGGCAGGATAGCCTGGACCATCACATTGCGGCGCAGATGGATCACGTTTCCGTTCGCGAAGGCTACCGCGTGTGGCATGCCGCCTCGCACCTGGATGATGGCCGCCTGGC
The DNA here is from genome assembly GCA_963850425.1 of uncultured Acidobacteriota bacterium. GTDB lineage: Bacteria > Acidobacteriota > Terriglobia > Terriglobales > Acidobacteriaceae > Gp1-AA133. The sequence goes on from CAWKLF010000001.1 coordinate 421,099, forward strand.
GCCGGTGGTCGGGGAACAGTTTGACGGCTGGAATCAGGCTACGGCAACGGACGGGAAGTACAAAGGCGGAGATCGCATTCCTGGGATGAACGTGGGCGGCTGGTACGATGCCGGCGACTTCGATCTCGAGGAGCCTGCGCAGCTGAATGTGATTCAGAGCCTCGCTCTGGGGTATCGCGAATTCAATCTCAAGTACGACGAGCTTACGGTGGATGAAACCGCCCGTGAGGTTGAGATGCACCGCCCCGATGGCGTGCCGGATACGGTGCAGCAAGTCAAGCACGGCGCCCTACTCATCCTGGCGCAGTTTCACAACATTGGCCACGCCATCCGCGGCACTCACGAGCCAGATCTGCGCCAGTACACACAGGTGGGCGACGGAGCGTCGAAAACTGACGGCCGCATCTACGACCCGAAGCTCGGCCCGAACGAAGTGAAGGACGACTACTCCGGCAAGCCGGACGATCGTTGGATATTCACTACGAACAACCCGTATTTCCAGTGGAATGCGATTGCAGCGCTGGCTGCAGCGGCGGATACGCTGAAAGGCTGGGACGACGCATTCGCGAAAGACTGCCTCGAGACCGCGATCAAAGCATGGAACGACGAGCAGGCTCACCCAACGCAGAATGCGGCGGGCGGCGGCTTAGGGGGAGCATCTCCGGCAGGTGCTCCCGGAGGCGGCGTGCTGGCTGCGTCTCAGGGTGCGGTGTCTGGCTCTTCTCCGACAAGTTCTGGCACGACTAGCCCACCAACACCTCCGCCGGCCAGCTTCGACCGTGGCGGACTTGGCGTCGGACTGGACTGGGCTGCGGTTTTGGAATTGACCATCGCCACCAATGGTGCCGAGCCATACAAGTCCCGGCTGAAGGAATTGTTTCCTCAGATGATCACCCCGCAGCAGATGGACCTCCATGGTTGGACAGCAGTCCGGGCGTTGCCTTATCTGGACGCGAGCGCGAAAGATCAAATGCGCGAAGCGGTGAAGACATACATGGCGGGCCTGGACAAGCAGTTGGACGCTACCCCGTTCGGCGTGCCCCCGAGTCTCGGCACCTGGGGAGGATCGGGCGCCGTGGTGGACATGGCCATCCGAATGTATTTCCTGCACAAGGCGTTTCCGGATCTGGTGAGCCCCGAATACACACTTCGCGCCGTCAACTACATTCTCGGCACGCACCCGGTATCCAGCACTTCCTATGTAGCTGGAGTCGGTACGGTCTCGAAGACGATGACGTACAGCAACAATCGCGCCGACAACGCTTACATTCCGGGTGCCGTGATTCCGGGATACATCATCATCAGGCCGGATTTTCCGGAGTGCATCGACGACTTCGGATTCCTGTGGTTTGAGGATGAAGCCGTGGTGGCCGGGTCGGCAAGCTGGGTCGTGGCCGGGAATGCTGCAGACGCGATCATTCAGGAATCGAAGTAGACAGGGCCGAAGTGGGTCAGAGGCAGTTAGAAAAGTACCTTTATCTCTAAACTCTCGCGGCTGGAATTCGGGCCGGAGGCGACTCCAAAGTTGGATTTCGGAGTCGCCAAAATTTGCGTAGTTAAATCGCCAGTATTCCTAAAGATCACGCGCGCAACCAACCACCGGCGTACCGCAGGACTAGGGGTGCGATTATTGCGACGAGGCCGTGGTCTCTTTGCGTAATTCGTACTTCAGGAGTTTGTAGGACAGGTCACTGCGCGACAGGCCGAGCCGGCGCGCCGCTTCGGCTTGCGCTCCGCGCGTGGCCTGCAGCGTTCTTTCGATGAGCGACTTCTCCACCGCCGCCAGAAAACTTCGCATGTCGAGGCTGGACGGCAAGGCTTCGATCCACCCGAGACTCAGCGGATCGCCCGGCCCACCGCGCTTACCGAGTTCCTCTCGCAGACGGGTATTTTCCCTGAGCAGAGTGGACCGCTCGCATGCGCGCTGAAGCACCGTCCGCAAGACCTCGGGTGCAACCGGAGTGGAGAGAAAGTCAGAGAAGCCTTGCTGCAGGCTCGTGGTCGCGCGTTCGCACGTTCCGGTCGCCGAAAGGAGGATGACGCCCACGGATGCATCCGTCGCATGTGACAGTGCCAGAACATCGGCGGCGGTTCCATCCTGCAATTTTTCCTGCGCAAGAATCGCGTCAAACTGGTTGGCGCCGATCGTCCGCCCAGCTTCTTCGATTCCCGCAGCGTACATCACCACGTGCTGGGAATGCTCTAAAGCTGAGGCAAGAGCGGGACGTTGCGGTTCATCGCTGACAATGAGAACTCTGCCCATAAAAGTCTGGCCCCAAACTCCTCAACCACCTTTATTCGACTAACGTCCGCCTTAGCGATTGGCAAGGCATTCACGCAACTAAATCCCATTGAACAATCACAGGACCTCTGGTGTTTTGCCCAAGAGAGAAGATTCTTGGGCGTCAACTATCCCGTATAGTTTTTGTACGCATGCCGACTTCCACTTCGTCGGATCCACGACAAAACACCGCGCGTACATTGGGGGGCATAAGTTCTGAGCGTACAAATGATTGAACTCTGGACAGGATCGGATGGGGGCGGTCGGGATTGCCGGCTGATCAGGACTTGGCAGAATAACGGAAGCACGTCACCAGGTGGTCGTTGACCATCCCCACGGCCTGCATGAATGCATAGCAAATCGTCGACCCGACAAAGCGGAATCCACGCTTGCGCAGGTCCTTGCTCATGGCATCCGACTGCTCGGTTCGGGCGGGCACCCGGCCGGGGATTTTCCATGCATTGTGGCGAGGGACTCCGCCGACAAATTGCCAGAGGTAGCGATCAAAAGTGCCAAATTCATTGGCAGTTGCGAGCATCGCCTGCGCATTGCTGATCGCCGAAGCAATCTTCAGGCGATTGCGAATGATGCCTTCATTCTGCAACAGGCTTCGCACTTTTCGTTGGTCATAGCGCGCCACAATTTCCGGATCGAAGCCATCAAAAGCGACCCGGTAGTTTTCGCGCTTGCGCAGAATGGTGTCCCAGCTCAACCCGGCCTGGGCTCCCTCTAGAATGAGGAACTCAAACAACCGTCGGTCCTCGTGAACGGGCACTCCCCACTCCTTGTCATGGTAGAGAATGGCGAGTTCATTCCGGGCCCACGAGCAGCGAATCAGTTTTGGGTCTAGGCGGGTTGTGTCTTTTTTCTTCAAAAGCGCCCCCTTATTCTGGATCAAAACATCCGGAATTGACCTTAAATCGCCGGCAGTTGGGTCACATTTTGACCCATGCCTGGGACATTGCATTGGCGGCGCAAATTGTGGACAGGATGGCTCTTCCGTGCCATGACCGATCGAGTGCTCCTTTTGTAACTTGGAAGTTCCTCAGGTCTCTCCTACAGTCTGGGGTGCGGTAACGGCCGCCAGTAGAGGCTTTCGGCCCGCAAAGTGCATCTAATCGTTAGGGTGCACTATTAGCGTGATTTTGAGTGAAAATTTTGGAAATGGTGGGCATGAAGTACACGAAATTCATTTTCGCGCTGTTGATTTCAGTGACCGCCCTTGGCGCGCTCCCCGCCCCCGCGCAAGTGCCGTCGTCGGCCTATGTCGCCCGCTCGGAGAGCACTCTTTCTCCATCCAGCGCCGCCGATGATCCGACAGATTCGGTCCTCACCATCCGCAAGCGTGTGGATGAAGTGAATGTGTTGTTCATTGCCACGGATAAACACGGTAAGTTTGTCCGAAATCTGACGCAAAGCGACTTCAATTTTTTCGATGACCATAAGCCGGTGCAGTCGATCGTAAATTTCCGGCGCGAGACCGACCTTCCTTTGAAACTGGGGCTCCTGATCGATGTCAGCGGATCGGTGCACACGCGTTTTGCCTTCGAGCAGGATGCGGCCATCAGTTTCATGCAGCACACTTTGCGCGCGGGGTTCGACAAGGCTTTTGTAATGGGGTTCAATGCGAGCCAGGAATTGCGCCAGGATTTCACTGATAATGTGGAACTGCTGTCGCACGGCGTTCACTCGCTGCATGATAGTGGAGGCACCGCGCTGTACGACGCGATCTATCACGCGTGCCACGACAAACTTGCGAAAGAGCAGTCGGACCGCCCGCAGCGGCGGGCAATCATCATTCTGAGCGACGGCGACGACAACCAGAGCGAGTACACGCTGGCTCAGGCGGTCGAAATGGCGCAGCGCGCGGAAGTCATTATTTACGCAATTTCCACTGACGATAGCGGCCTGGTTTTGCGCGGCGACAAGAATCTCGAGAAGCTCGCGACTGCCACCGGCGGCCGCGCCTTCTTCCCCTTCAAGATGAAGGACATCAAAAATTCCTTCGCAGCGATTGAAGACGAGTTGCGCAGCCAGTACGTTGTGTCTTATCACCCCGCAGATTTCGATCCCGATGGTCGCTACCGCAGCATCGAAATCAGCGCGCTGAAAAAAGACCTCCAGGTCCGGGCTCGTAAAGGCTACTACGCGCCTCGCCAGTAGCTTTACCGACACCTTCCCCAGCAACAATGTCATCTGAGCGGATCCATCGCTAGCCGGCTTGCGCACTCCATCCAGATCAAACGTCACGAACTGCAGCTTCCCTTGCCGCTCTGCCTGCAAAGCGACTGAATTGCCTGACTTCAGTTGTGACAAGCCACTCCGCAGACTCTCGACTGTATGACCGGGCGGGTTGTTGATGGCGTGAATGACGTCTCGGGTCGTCAGCCCGATATCGGGCCCCAGCCAGTTCCATTGCCCGGCCGAGAACGATCATCGACGATCGCGCCGGATCCGATGGCCGTCCCGACGGAGTTGTTCTCTGCCACGGGACCGTAACCGGTTACCATGACGTGCACCACGCCCTCCGATTATTTCCCGCCAGCACTTCAAGCGCGGTATACAACTGCATCAGGCTGCCGGAAGAGCCTGTCCGGCGTCCCCGTGGCTTTTAGCATGGCCTTATTCCGGACTTCCGCTCTGCGGAGTTTCCAGGCGACTGCTGGGCAGCAGTGAGCGTAACTGACAGAACCACAAGAAGAAGCGTGAAATCTGATGTGGAATGCCTGCGCCAGATGCAGCGGCATGGTGGTTTCCTGCGTTTTGCCTCGGGTTCGCAGGCAAGATTCAGGGCCCGGGATGCCAGAAAAGTGGCATGAGCAGGATTTCGGCTCTGGACGCGCCTTTCCGGGGAAGGGAAAATCCCAGGCGGTATCGGGGGAACCTAGTTCCTACCGGTAACTAACGAGTGATCAGGCTTTTATCAGGGGTATCATCCGTGATATAACCGCCCCATAGCAGACGTTTCTGCTCCCTCAGGCAAAATGTGGTAGCGCGCGCCCGTGACCTTAAACGAGGCCGCAACGGAGGAGGGATTGTGTCCGAAGCGCGGACCGGTAAAAGATTTCCGCTAGAATTGCCGATTAAGATTCATAAAGAAAACACCGCTGGCGAAGCGAGCGGTATGACCGGGAACCTGAGTGCGGCCGGCGTCTACATTCGCGCCGACGCTTCGCTGGAAATGGGTTCGCCCGTAGAATTTGAGATCACCCTCCCCCCTGAAGTGACCGGTGGCAAAGAAAACGTAGTCATCCAGTGTCGCGGACGGGTTGTCCGCACCGACGAGTCCAGCGTCGATCCTGACGGCACCCGTGGGGTGGCCTGCGTGATCGACTCGTACGAATTCGTACGCAACTCTTAACCTCGGAGCGGTGTCGAGATGCTCAAGTTAATTCTGGCCGATAATCAGGCTATTTTCCGCGCGGGAATCGCCAAGGTTCTGGCGGTCGAAGACGAGATGCGCATCGTGGCACAGGCGCAAACTCCCGAACAGATGTTCATGGCGCTGGATAAGTTCCGGGCGGCCGTGCTCATCGTGGCAGGCGGATTTCAATCCGACTTCAACGCCATCGTGCAGGGCGCAACCAAAAATAAAACGCGTATCGTGGTCCTCGCCGATACGGGCGAGAGCGCGCAGCGCTACATGGCGAACGGCGCTCATGGCGTCGTCTATCGCAACGTCACCAGCCCCGCCCTGGTTGACTGCGTCCGCAAGGTGGCGCGCGGCGAGAACTGGGTGCAGGATGTAGCGGTCCCGAGCGAGTTGACCGAAAACGATATGGTCGGCCTGCGCGTGCGCGACCGGCTCACCGCGAAAGAGTTGCGCATTGTTGCCCTGATCGTGCAGGGCTACAAGAACAAGGAAATCGCGTCGCAACTTGGCACCACCGAGCAGGTGATCAAGAACTACCTGCGCAACGTGTACGACAAGATTGGCGTGTCGGACCGGTTGGAGCTTGCTCTGTTCACCATTCACCACCGCATCCTGAACGAGGCGGCGGCGGCTACGGCGGCGACCAATCAACCGCAGGCGGGTGCCGGCGTCACTTCGTAAGTCCACGCAACCGAAATGGAAAAGGGCTGCCATCAAGGCAGCCTTTTTTATCGCCGTCGTCCACAATCGCCGGCATCCACACCGGGAATGTCATCCTGAGCGGAGAAGCAGGTCCGCGGCGTCGGCGCTGCGAAGTCTCAATGAACGAATGAACCTGGATGAATTTTCTACCGCCGCCTAAAGCTCTTCGTTGGTGGAAATACTTCTCAGAGCCGCCGAAGAACCCAAGCAACGCGGGGTCCTTCGACTGCGTTCGGCTGTCGCCTCACTTCGCTCAGGATGACACTTCGGAGATGTTGTGTAGGAATTTGCCCGCGCCGTACGCCTCGCGGCTTGGAACTTCGGCGCCGTTCTTCACTTATTTCGCAAGAGCAGCCGGTTTCTTCTTCGTCGTCTGTACCGGCGCGGGCTTTTTCGCTACCGGCTTCAGATCGATGGACCGGATCGATGGCTCCAGGTCTTTCAGTCCCTTCTCGTCCGGACTCACAAACATAAACTGCAACAGCATGGAACCCTGCATGGCCACATATTGCTTGATGTGCTGCACATCCGGGCCGGTGGTCTGGTTCAGCCCGATCGTCCAAAACTTGTTGCCGTGAATCGTGACTTCGGTAGGATCGCCCAGGTATTCGACGGGCATCTTTTTCTCCAGGGCCGTCCGCTTGGAGTACAGAAGGTATTCCTGTCCTTCATTCTGACCGTGCTTCTGCAAAAGCCGCGTGGCGATGATCTGGATCGATTTTCGCTGGGTATGCTTCTTCATCGGCGCATTTTCCGTGGTCACCAGCAATACATGGTTGGTCTGCGCCGCCTGCATGAGGGCTTCTTCCCTGGAGTCTTTGCTGGGCGCCACCGGATTTCTGGAGGGCACCACGACCCAGCCGGGGGGCAATTTCATCGTAAAACCGTAGGTGGCGTTGCTATAGATGTCGTTAGCGATTGATCCGCCATTGGCCGCCAGTCCCGTCGGAGCCATTTTGCTGGCCGCAGCGCTGCCAGGCGGCGTCGCCGGAACTGGTCGTGGAGGCGCTACAGGTGCCGGGTTTTGTTGCGCTTGCGAGATGGCGGCGACGCATCCCGCAAGAAGCAAAAGAGTGCTCAGAAGGCGAAAAGGCCTCGATAAACGTGTCATAGGTGGAGTTCCAACAGAGCGTAGCATTGATCCCACCTATCCAACAATCGCATCCCCGACACCCGCCGAGTTGGGCGATCGGACCTGTCCTGTGCTGGGGCGCTCCAGTCTCTAATTTTTCCGAAGAATCATTCCGTTCCAGATGGGTTGTTGACGGATCGGCAACAATTGCGATGCAACTCTTCCAGAATTTTGGGGTTCAAGTAATCTTGCCCATCTGGTTGAACTTCCCTTCGGCCGCTTTTTTGGGCCATTCCGCGTTTTCGCCGGTTGACGTCCCCGCAAAAATCGCATACGCTTCGACCAATCCCCGACCATCCCCGGGGGTCTCAGCCGTCCGCTGCACACCACCTCCTCTGTGCCCATCGGACGGGCATTGTGTTCTACAAGGAGACCTACCCCATGGCTGGAAAATCTCTGCTTCTGACCCTGCTACTTTCTGTTTCTGTGATCGGGGCGCGCGCGGCCACGAGAGATGAAATCGTGCCCGCCGGAACGCTGCTCCGTTGCACGATGGACGAACCCAACTTCTCCTCCAAGACTGTGCAGGCGGGTGATCCCGTTCTCTGCCACCTGGGACCGATCTCGAGTTTTGGGCACTCGCTGTTTCCGCGGGGCGCCATGCTCAGCGGCCACCTGCAAGAGTACAAAGATCCCGGACACTTCGTCGGCAAAGGATGGCTGCAGCTGGAATTCGATCGCATCATCTTGCCGGGAGCCGATGTGCTGCCGCTGGCTGCGAAGATCATTGCCGCGCCGCATCTGAAGACCGATCGTGATGGCAAGATTCGCGGCGGAGGGCATCCCACGCGCGACACAGTGGAATGGATGATCCCAATCTTGTGGCCCATCAAGATCCTGAACCTGCCGCGACGCGGCCCGTATCCAGCGCTGAAAGGTGAGTCTCGACTGACCCTTCGTTTGATGGAAGACGTGGTTGTGCCGGGCATGGCTCCGGCGCGCGCAGCGGTGCCCTCGCCACCCTGGGCGCAGCCGACCAAGTACATTCCTTCTCCATACGGGTTGTTGCGGCCTGCGTCCATGGTGAGTCGCACGCCGGCCGGCATGGGACGGTCTTCTTCCGCGGACGTAATGCCTGCCGATCCTCCAGCGCTGGTGGAGCAGATGGAACAGGTGCCGGCAGAGCGCTCGCGCGATGAGATAGCGCTGCCTTCGCAAGCTTCTGGCACCGCGCTTGCGGCAGACACACGCTCGACGCTGGTCATCCTGAAAGGCGGATCGGCATTCCTTTCGCGCGAGTATTGGGTGCAGGGTGGACAACTCGAGTGCGTGTCAGAGAGCGGAGAACACAAGACGTTCGCGCTCGATAATGTCGATCTCTATCAGACGCTGCGGCTGAATCGCGAAAGGAACGTGGAGTTTGTGCTGCGTTCCCGGACCGGGGTCGTGGAACAGTAACCGGCGGGCCGGCGGGCGAGGTCATTGTCCTGCCGGCCACTTCTCGCGCCGCGTCTCAAAATGATTCACTTGTAGCTAAGTTATTGAAAGTTGGCTGGGCCGATATTAGATGCTGAAAAGGACCCCGTCGACACGCGCTGGAATGCCTGTTGCCGGCGATTAGAGGGCCGTAGCGCGTCGTTCGACCCCTCGGGCATGGTTCTGGGTCATCCCCTTCCCGTCGAGGGCCTATAAGTCATGCTTCCGCTGAATTAGCATTTAGCTATTCGCCGGGTCTCTAAAATCTTAAAACGCAGAGGGCGCAGAGAAAGGCCGCGGAGAACGCAGAGAACAACTGGCCCTTTTCCCTGCGGATTCTGCTGCGGTTCTCTGCGCACTCTGCGTTTAGGGTTCTGCTAGACCTTTTCTCCGACCGACTTACCCTGCGAGAACAGGTACAGATAATCTGGGCCGCCGGACTTGGAATCGGTTCCGGACATGTTGAAGCCTCCGAAGGGATGGGCTCCCGCGATGGCGCCGGTGCACTTACGGTTAATGTAGAGGTTGCCGACGTGGAAATCGCGCATTGCGCGGTCGATCTTGTCCCGCGAATTGGTGTAGACCGCGCCGGTCAAACCGAATTCGGTGTCGTTGGCGATTTCCAGCGCGTGCTCGAAGTTCTTCGACTTGATGACCACGAGCACGGGCCCAAAAATTTCTTCCTGCTCAAGCTTCGACTTGGGCGGGATGTCGGCGAAAACCGTCGGCTGCAGGTAGTAGCCTTCGCCCGCGTTGGTGGCGCGGCCGCCGCCGGTGAGCAGACGCCCGTCGCGCTTGCCGGCTTCGATGTATTCCAGAATCGTTTTCATCGAGCCCTCATTGATGACGGCGCCCATGTTGAAGTTCTCGGCCGGATCGCCGATGGTAAATTTCTCCACGCGCGCTTTCAGCATGTCGAGGAACTTGTCGTAGACCCGCTCGTCGACGATGGCGCGGGAGCAGGCGGAACACTTCTGTCCCTGGAAGCCGAAGGCGGCCTGCGCGACGCCCTCGACGGCCACATCGAGATTGGTGTCGGCATCGACGATAATCGCGTCCTTGCCGCCCATTTCGAGCACGGTGCGCTTAATCCATAGCTGTCCGGGAGCCTGCGTGGCCGCGGTCTTGTTGATGTGCAGCCCAACTTCGCGAGATCCGGTGAATGCGATGTAGCGCGTTTTGGGATGCGCGACGATGGCATCACCAAAGCTTCCGCCCGCACCCGGACAGAAATTCACGACCCCTTCCGGCATGCCGGCTTCCTCGAGCAATCCAATAAACTTCGCCGCGATGGTGGGCGAGTCGCTTGAAGGTTTGAGAATGACGGTGTTGCCGCACACGATGGAAGCCAGCGTCATGCCGGCCATGATCGCGCACGGGAAATTCCACGGTGGAATGACGGCGCCCACGCCCAGCGGAATGTAGAACAGGTGATCGCGCTCGCCGGGCAGCTGCACAACCGGCTCGGCCTTGGCCAGACGCAAGGCTTCGCGGGCATAGAGTTCGCAGAAGTCGATTGTTTCGGCGATGTCGCCATCGGCCTCGGCCCAGTTTTTGCTGACTTCGAAAACCAGCCACGCCATGAATTCAAATTTGCGCTCGCGCAGCAGATCGCCGACGCGGAACAGCAGGCTGGCCCTCTCTTCGAAAGACGTCTGCCGCCATGACTCGAATGCCTTCAAAGCGGCCGTCATCGCGGGCTCGACGTGTTCCTTGCCGGCCTTCTGATGAATGCCCACGATCTGCGAGGGCTTAGCGGGATTCAGGGACTTGATCTTTTCCGCGGTCTGGACGTGCTTGCCGCCGATGATCAGGTCGTACTCGCGGCCCAGTTGGGCGCGCACCTTCTCAATCGCCGCGCGCATCTGGCGGGCGTTTTCTTCCCGGCTGAAATCTACTGAGGGTTCGTTGCGAAAAGGACCTTCATGCAGGCGGACTTGGAGACGCGGAGGAGCTTCCATGGTTGCCATCAATGCACCTCGAGGGGATTTCGAAAATGAGGACTGAACCTAAGAGTTACGTTTTATTGTAGCACCGCAAACGCCAACTCAGCGGGCGGGCGCGGCCACCAGCGGCTCCAACTGAGCCGTAAAATGGCGCAGGTAGGGAGCCTCGTGGCTGAGCCTTAATCCTTGAATGCGCTCGCGATTTTTCCAGACTTCCAAGATCACTTCCACCACGTAGTCGATGTGGCTCTGCGTGTAAACGCGGCGCGGAATCGCCAGGCGCACCAGGTCCATCTTCGCGGCCGGGCCAAACATTAAGGTGCCAATCTCGACGGAACGAATTCCACCCTCGAGGTAGAGTTCGGCGGCAAGCGCTACCCCGGGAAACTGCGCCGGCGGGATGTGCGGAAGGAAGGCACGGGCGTCGAGGTAGACGGCGTGGCCGCCCGGCGGCTGCACAATGGGAACACCCTGCTCCGCAATGTGGTTGCCGAGGTAGGCGGTCGAACTGATACGGTAACGCAAATAGTCTTCGTGCAACGCTTCCTGCAAGCCAACCGCAATGGCTTCCAGATCGCGTCCCGCGAGTCCCCCGTAGGTTGGATAGCCTTCGGTCAGAATGAGCAAGTCCTTCTCACGCTGCGCCAGCGAGTCATCGTTGGTACACAGAAAGCCGCCAATATTTGCCATGCCATCTTTTTTCGCCGACATGGTGCAGCCATCGCCGTAGCTGAACATCTCCTGCGCGATCTGCTTGGGAGTTTTTGATTCGTAGCCCGCTTCGCGCAGCTTGATGAAGTAGGCGTTCTCGGCAAAGCGACAGGCGTCGAAGTAGAGCGGAATCCCGTGCTTGCGGCAAACCGCGCTTACCTGGCGGACGTTCTCCATCGAGACCGGCTGGCCGCCGCCGGAATTGTTGGTCACGGTCAGCATCACCAGCGGCACACGGGCCGGGCCCACGTTGGTGATCAAAGTGTCCAACTCCTCGACGTCCATGTTGCCCTTGAAGGGATGCTTCAGGCTGGGTTGTCGGCCTTCGGGAATTACCAGATCGACCGCATCGGCGCCCACAAACTCGACGTTCGCACGGGTCGTGTCGAAATGCGTATTGTTCGGGACAACATCGCCCTTCTTGCAGGCCACGGTGAAAAGAATGCGCTCGGCGGCGCGGCCCTGATGGGTGGGAATGACGTTGCGGTAGCCGAAGATATCCTGGATGGAGTCGCGGAAGTGGTCGAAGCTGCGTCCGCCCGCATAGCTCTCATCGCCTTCCATGATCCCGGCCCACTGGCGCGTGGACATGGCGCCCGTGCCGGAGTCGGTGAGCAGGTCGATGAGCACGTCGTCCGCAGGCAGGAGAAACAGGTTGTAGTAGGCGGCGCGCAGCAACTCCTCGCGTTGCGCGCGGGTAGTCCAGGAAATGGGCTCGACGCTCTTGATCCGAAACGGCTCGATGATGGTCTTGGCGAGCATAGCGGTCTCCCGCCTATCAGGAGACCGCAGATCGCGGCGGGACGTCAGTGATGGGGATCACGGCGTTTTTCGTGGCACCGGACACTACCTGGGAGGCATTGGGCAGAGCCGAACGTCTTCCTTTTGCGGGCTATTCGCGGGCGAGGGCGCCCGCGCTACACAAAATTTGCGGGCTGTTCGGGGGCGGGGGGGCCCGCGCTAAACAAAAATTACTGGACTTTCACCGACTCCCTGCGCTCCGCCGGCGCCTTTACCGCGGCGGTCCGTTCCAGCTTGTCCCAGGCAAACCTCTGGCCTTCGGCAGCACGCTTCAATGTTTTGAAAAGAACAATGGAAAACAACTGCCGGTAGGCAAAGCGCTGGAGCCAGACCTGGCTGAGCAGCCAAATGTCTTCCTTGGTCTCAGGCCGGCGCCGCTCAAGGGCAAACGCGATCGCCGAAGCGAAGAAGTCAATGACCAGGAAGGCCAAAAAGAACACCACCAGTTTCTGGAAGCTGGCCGGGTCGGTGGATTCCGGATGGAAATATTTCTGCGTGTAATACCAGGTAACGCCGACGATGAACATGACATCGATAAACGGCGACACCAGGGGAAGCAAAATTTGAAAGACGAGGATGTTGGGCAGCGCAATCCAGCCCAGCACGCCCTTGCGTGCGAAGACCCCGCGATGCTTATAGATAGCTTGCAGGATGCCGAAGGACCAGCGAAAGCGCTGGCGCATCAGGCCGTTCGCGGTGGTGGGCGCCTCGGTATAGGCGAGCGCCTGATCTTCGTACTCGACGCGGTAGCCGCGGCGCAGCAACGCCATGGTAAGGTCGGCATCCTCGGCAACCGTGTCGACGTGAAAGCCGCCGGCCTCGCGCACTGCCGAAACTCTCCAAGCGCCAATCGCTCCGGGAACGACGCTGACCGCGCCCATGGTATCGAGCGCGCGGCGCTCGAAGTTCTGGCTGGTGATGTATTCGAGAGCCTGCCAGCGAGTCCACAGATTGACGCGATTGCCCACCTTCGCATTCCCTGCAATGGCGCCGACTTTGGGATTCAGGAAGTGCGGAACCAGGTGTGAGACGGCATCGGCAGCAATGATCGTGTCGGCGTCGATGCCGACAAAAATCTCTTCGTCGGTGAGATGCTCCAATCCGTAATTAAGCGCCTCGGCCTTACCGGCATTTGGCTTGGTCAGGATGAGCACCCGGCCTTCGGCTTCTTCCTGGGCAAATGCGCGGCGCGCCACTTCAAGAGTCCGGTCCTTGGAGCCATCGTCGATGACGATCACGTGCAGGTTGGGATAATCAGAATCCAGCGCCGAGCGCACGGTGCGCTCGATCACTTTTTCCTCGTTGAAGGCAGGAATCAGCAACGCGACCTTGGGCTTGAACGCGGCAATCTGCGCAGGAGTTCCAATCGCAGGCGAGCGGACGCGGTCATAAACAGCCAGCGCGCCAATCAACAGCAGGCGGGACGTCATCAACAAATCGCCGAGGAAAAATACCCAGGTGATCGACTTCATGCCGACGCCCCACATCCAGAATCCAATCCAGTTCAGCCATGCGGCCCAGCGCTGGTTGCTGGGAATAGGCGGCATGACATCCGCTTTCGTTTTGCCGAGCAACTGGAAAACGGGAACGATTTCGTACCCGCGAGCGCGTAAGCCTTCGATGATCATGGGAAGAGCGCGGACGGTTTCGCGGCGATCGCCGCCGCCGTCGTGCAGCAGAATGATGTTGCCGCACAGCTGATCGTTCACGTTGCAGGGTGGCAGGTCTTTCATGACCGCGGCAGTAATCTGCTCGGCGCTGCGATGCGGGTTCTCGCGCCAGTCGTTGGGATCAATGCGGTTGCCGATGGTGACGTAGCCCATGTCCTGGGTGACTTCAAGCGGCCGCACCTGGTCGGCGGTATCGGGCTCCTGATCGATGGAGTACGGCGGACGGAACAGAATCGTGCGAATGCCGAGGCGGCTGGCAAACAGGCGCTCGGTCAGATTCAGTTCCACCCGCATATGGCTTCTGGAGATGTCGCTGATATTGGGATGGGTGAAGGTGTGATTGCCAATCTCGTGGCCTTCTTCGACGATTCGCCGCGTGAGGCCCGGAGCATTTTCGGCCTGAATGCCGATCAGAAAAAAGGTGGCGGGGGCGCGCTCGCGCTTCAGGACATCAAGAATCTTCGGAGTCCACTCCGGGTCAGGGCCGTCGTCGAAGGTGATCGCTACCTGCTTTGGCGTCGCACCGTAGCGCGCTACCCGATAAGGCTCGGGCAAGTCCTGAAAGGTCTGATCGGTGATCAGGTTGGTGGAGGAATCGAGGGTGATGTCGCGTTTGCCGTCGGCCGGACGGGCTTCGATGCGCAGAATCTCGCCCTGTCCCTCCATGTCAACGTCGTGACCGGGAGGAACGTCTTTCAGCTTGTCGGGTGCGGCCGAGTCGTTGGGAAAATCCCAGACCTTCCACAACGATCGGTCTTCTGAACCAAGCCGCCAAAGGGCAAAGGTCTTGATGCCCAGCGTGCGCGCAGACCGCATTTCGTTCAACGCAGTGACGGCGTCGAGAAACCACACGTCGTGGCGCAGATTGCCTTCGTCCATGTAGCTGAAGTGTGGGTTCAGGCTGTCGTAGTCGAAGTCGATATCTTCGTCGGAATCGCGCGCGCCGATCCAGGCTTCCTGCACCGTGACGTTGGTGTTCTTCAATTCAGGCGGAGGATTTTTCTTCGGCTTCTGCACCCAGTCGTAGCCGTAATTGCCGATGGCGCAGATCAATTTGTCGAGCGGGACTTTTTGCTTGGCGATCTCCAGGTTCTTGGTAAACCAGTCCTGGGACGCAACCGGGCCGGCTTCGTTCTCCGACTCGTGCTCGTCGTAGTTCATCAGGACC
The DNA here is from genome assembly GCA_963850425.1 of uncultured Acidobacteriota bacterium. Classification (GTDB taxonomy): domain Bacteria; phylum Acidobacteriota; class Terriglobia; order Terriglobales; family Acidobacteriaceae; genus Gp1-AA133. The sequence continues at coordinate 436,299 of CAWKLF010000001.1, forward strand.
AGGCCGTCGGTCAGGGCTGCAATTTTGGCGTAGTCGAAATCCTTGTCGCGCGCGGGTACGCTGACGTAGAGTTTCATGCCCTTGCCGTGCAGGTCGGTCGAGAGTTCCCCCAGCAATGCGAGATAACCGGGCTGCGCGCTTTTCGCAAAGTCTTCGAAGTCGACCATCAAGCCGCGGTATTTGTCCGAAGCAAGGAATGCGTCGATCTGCTTGCGAAACGAAGCACGTGCCTCGGGATTCATCAGGAAGCCGGCGATCTCCGGCTTCCACTCCGTCTCGTCGAAATTATTCACCAGCGGAAAGACTTCCATGCCAGTTTCTTCCGTCTTGAGGAAGGGCATCACTTCGTCGTCGACGGATTTCACTTTGCCGTCCTTCACGACGGGAAAATATTTGTAGCTCTGCTGATCGAGACCTTGCACGGTTCCGTCTGGCCCCAGCACGTGCAGCCACTCGGGGTAAAGCAAATCGATCTGACGGGCGTACTCGCGCAACGATGAAAAACTGGCGGCGTCCCACTGAACATAAAATGCCGCACGGATGCCTTCATCGGCATTGAGCGTGACCTGCGAAGGAGGCTTCTTCGTCTTGCGGCGGCGCAGAGCCAGTTGCTTGCGCTTTTCTTTCTCTTTGTCTTTATCTTTGAGGGCGTGGATGGGCCGCTTCTGGTTGGGAAGGAACAGGCCGGGAAGTTGCTCGTCGCGGATGGCGGTATAAATAAAGAAAATGACCACCAGCGTGATGGTCACACCCAAAACGTCAAAGAGCCGGCGCAGCACCCGCCAGCGGAGTTGCCCGGGATCGTAAAAAACGGGTTTCGCCATGAGTTTCCTATCAATCGTATGATGCAGGCGCAGAGGGGTCAAACCCTGTTGTGGGCGATTCAGCAATTCCCAAAGCCTGCGGGAAACAAGCTATATTCTTAGCGTGCGCGAACTTGTGCGCCAAAACATCCGGTTCTTTGGCTTTGCGGCGGCTGCGGCATTGATTGTGCGGCTTCTGTTCTTCTTTTTCGTTCCAAAAGTTACCGCCGACTCGATCTTCTACGCCGACCTCGCCAAGAACTGGCTTCTTCACGGGGTGTACGCACGCACCTACGATACAGGCATCATCAATCCCACCTGTGCGCGCCTTCCGGGATATCCCGCGTTTCTAGCGTTCGTGTTTGCCATTTTCGGGCTGGACAGCTTCAAGGCGGCGCTTGCAATTCAGGTGCTGGTGGATGTTGCGAGCTGCTTTGTCATGGCCGACCTGGCGCGACGCTGCATCTCCGACCGCGCTGCGAAGGCAGCCTTCCTGCTTACGGCTCTTTGCCCGTTCCTTGCGCAATACTCCGCCGCGGCCTTAACCGAGACGCTGGAGATTTTCTTCACTGCTCTAGCGCTCGACTTCGGCGTGATCGGTCTTCATAGCCTTGGATCTAGGAGCGTTCGCCCGTGGGCCTGGTGCGGAGTCAGTGTGGCGGCGTGCATCTTGCTGCGCCCGGATGGCGGCCTGCTGTTGCTTGCGATCGGCGCCTATCTGGGAATTCTTTTGGTGCGCGCGATCCGCGCGGGCGAACCGGCAAGACCGATTGTGCGCGCCGGGCTCACGGTCGCGGCCTGCGCACTCGCGCCGCTTGCGGTGTGGGGTGCGCGCAATCTGCACACCCTGCATAGGGCCGAATTCCTTGCTCCTCGTTACGCCAACGAGTTGAATGAGTACGTTCCGCTGGGCTTCAATCGGTGGGTGAATACATGGATCGCGGACTATACCTCGACCGAAGAGATCTATTGGAATGTGCCGGGCGACAAGGTTGACATCAGCAATCTGCCCTCGCGCGCCTTCGACACTCCCCAGCAGCGGGATGAGACGGCAGCGGTTTTCGACCAGTACAACGAAGCTTTGAACATCAGCCCCGAACTGGATGCTCGTTTCGGAGCGCTGGCGGCGGAACGCATTCGTTCCCACCCGATTCGTTATTACATCACCTTGCCTGCGCTGAAGATCGCCGATATGTGGCTGCGCCCCCGCACTGAACTACTTCCGCCTGACAGCCGCTGGTATGAGTTCGACGACGATGCGAAGTGGCAGGTGCTGGCGATTGGGCTGGGAGTCGTGAATCTGCTTTACGTGCTGGCCGCGATTGCAGGTCTGGCCCGAGGCGGCCCCATCGCTTGGGTCGGTTTACCGATTTTATATATAGTTTTGCGATCGTTGTTCCTGGGAACCATGGGCAATCCTGAAGCGCGTTACACGCTGGAGTGCTATCCCTGCCTGATTCTACTTGCGTCTGCGCTGTGGTCCGCCCCTCGTGCTCGGTCGCTTGACCACCAGTCACGCTGATCGATGCGAATTCGCCGATGCGGGAATTGCCGGCGCGCTCCTGCTTTTGCGCGGCCCTGCTTTGGGGAGAATCGTGACCTGCGGTCATCCAGCACTTCGGACTGATCAAAACTACTGGTGGGTGAAGCTCCGGCTCCCTACCAGTTTCCGGACTGTAAGCCGATGAAAATTGGAAGATTCGTGCCGGAGCGGGGGCGCAGCTACGGTGGGATCCGGATGGGCGGTGGCACCGGCTTCCGATCCTGCGAAGGGGAGCAGCGGGCACGCCTAAATTATTACAAAGAAACACTTGTAAGTTGTGATTGTCTGGTTGCACAATAGCGCCCCATCAAGCGACGAGGGTCTCAATCTCATTCTCAGTCGCGGAACAACAGACAGGTTTGACATGGCGATTCACTTGCCAGTGTGAATCTAAAGGAGATTTCATGCGCTTCTCCCGGGTAGGGTTGTTGGGGCTACTGCTACTCTCACTTGCGTCTTTTACATGGAGTCAGACCGGCACTTCCGCCATCCGCGGCACCATCACCGATCCGCAGGGACGGGTGGTCGCCAACGCCGACGTCACGTTGACGAACACCGCTACTAATGCAACGCGAACAACCAAGTCAACGGACGCGGGTGTTTACGTGTTCGACCTCTTGGCGCCTGGCGACTACAAGGTCGAAGTAGATGCTACGGGGATTCAAAAAGCAATCAACCGCAGGAATTCACGCTCTCATTGGCAAATCGACCGATATTCCGATTCAGATGGAAGTGGGCACGACCGGTGAAGTGGTCGAGGTAACGGCCTCATCGCAAGAGGTGCTGGTCAATACCCAAGACGCCAGCCTGGGCAACAACTTCATCAACCAGCAAATCACACAGCTTCCGTTGGAAGCCCGCAACCTTGTTGACCTTCTCAGTTTGCAGCCCGGTGCCACCCGCGAAGGCTACGTTACGGGGGCGCGCGCAGACCAATCGAACGTTACGTTGGATGGCGTCGACATCAATAACGCGCAGACCGGGAATGCCGAGATCCCGCGCACTACCAACGCTCTCGTTATCGGCCAACTCGATACCGATCGCGGCAATATCACCACTGGGCCGGTGCTTCGTCTGAACTCAGAAGGCGTGGAAGAGTTTCGCGTAACGACCGCGACGGCGAACGCTAACCAAGGGCGATCCTCAGGCTCACAAGTCAATCTGGTGAGCAAATCGGGGACGAATTCCTTCCATGGTGCCGGATACGAGCTTTACCGGTCGCGCGGGTTCACGGCGAATGATTGGTTTAACAACCATTCAACTCCTCCCGTTGCACGCACACCCCTGCAGAGAAATACATTTGGAGGCGGAATCGGTGGCCCGATCGTGAAGAATCGGGTGTTTTTCTTCTACAGTTATGATGGGCGTCACGACGCCTCCGGTCAGCCCGTTTCAACCTATGTTCCACTAGCGAGCCTAGGACAAGGAACGATCAACTACAGATACTGTGTTGACGTTAACTGCAGCGCCACGGCTAACGCTTCTCTGGACGGTACCCAGGTACAGGCCGCTTATTCCGCCAACGGCGGGCCCGGCCTAAACCCGGTCGCGATGCAAGCCCTCGCGGACGCGGCCGCCAAGTATCCAGCCAACGATCCCTCGAATACCGACGGTCTAAATGTTGGGGGGTTCCGGTTCAATTCGCCGACCCCAACCCGACTAAATTCACATTCTGCAAAGTTCGATTTCAATCTAACGTCGAAGCAAACGGCTTTCGCGCGACTGAATGTGATCTACGACCACCAGCAACTGCGACAGTGGCTCAACGATACGCCGTCTCCCCTGGTTTGGAACCATCCGTGGGGCCTCGCGGCTGGCCATACATGGACGATCGGCAGCCGGTGGGTGAACAACTTTCGCTATGGCTATACGCGCCAGGCTTTCACTGACGGAGGAGATAGCTTCGGAAATGACATCGACTTTCGCTTCGTGTTTACACCCAATGGCCAAACGCATCCCGTAAGCCGCGTTACCCCGGTACATAACATTACCGATGATCTTTCGTACATTCGCGGGAATCACAATTTCCAGTTTGGCGTGAATATTCGCAAGATCAATAACAGTCGGATAAGTTTCGCCAATGCGTATGATGTGGCCACTACCAATCCCTCGTTCTACCTGGGAGCGGGCGACCACGTCTCCAATGCATTTCAAAACTATCTGATTGCCAACAATCTGCCGGGCGGAAGAGGTGGCGAGAGCCTCGACTCGACTGCCGAAGTTCAGAACGCCGCCACCGCAATCATCGGTAGGCTTTCGGAGTACACTGCGGATTTTACGTTTGCCAAGAATGGTGACCTCCTCCCCGCTGGAGCACCCACCACCCGCAATTTCGCAACCCAGGCCTACGACGGCTATGTTCAGGACACTTGGAAGGCTAGGCACAACCTGACTCTAACCCTCGGGCTGCGCTACAGTCTGGAACGTCCCGTTTACGAGACAGTGGGCTTCGAGGTACAGCCGACAGTACCGCTAGGAACGTATTTCGCGGAGCGGCTCGCAGCGGCCAACAACGGAACGAATTTCATCGACCCAGTTGTGATCAATCGCTCCGGACCAGCCAATAACGGCAAACCGATGTATGACTGGCAAAAGCACAATTTCCAACCGCGCGTGGCTTTTGCATGGTCCCTCGACTCTGCCTCGAAGTCCGTCTTGCGCGGCGGATTTGCTTTGACCAATGACTACTATGGTCAAGCTCTCGCAGTCGACTGGGACCTCAACAATACTCTGGGATTTACGTCCAACTACACCACTCCCGCTAACACGTACGACACCTTTCCTAACGCCGCAAACGGCTTCGCTCCACCTTTTACGGCGTTTGACCAGGATGTGCGTGGGCTGCTGCAACCCGACCAAATCCCAGGCAGCCTGGTGTTCCCCTTGTCCCAACCATCGGACTTTGGGGAACGGATTGAGTCGTCCGTTGATTCGAAATTGCGTGCGCCCAAAGAATACGTGTGGAATCTGACTTTCGAGCGTCAATTGCCAGCAAACTCGGTGCTGACTTTGTCGTATATTGGCCGTTCTGCCCGGCGCTTGCTGGCTCGTCGCGATGTGATGGCTTTCAACAACGTTCGGGATCCTCAATCCGGCATGACTTGGTACCAAGCCGGCACTTTGCTCGAGAAGCAACGTCAACAAGGCATCGACACCAGCCAAATCGCGACGATTCCGTTCTTTGAAAACCTTTTTCCGGCTGGGTTGGCAACGACAATGAACGATGCATTCGGTCTTGACCCAATTTGCTCAGACTCCGCTCCTAATGCACCTGGATTTGATCCCACATGGTCAAACACTCAGGTCTTCTATGCGATGCAGAGTCGTACACCAGCAAATCCGTGCTTCTTCTTCTCGGGGAATGATTGGACGGACACACAAGCTCTGATGGACCAAGTCATGGACTCTATCGGCGCACCCACCCGCTTCATGCAGCCCCAATATGGAGCTCTCTCTGCTTGGACCACGGTCGGCAATTCCAACTACAACGCCTTGGCAGCGTCCATCCGAACTCGCCTGTCGAGTTTAACTATGGATTTCAACTACACCTGGTCGCACTCGCTGGATGATTCTTCCGGTCTGCAGTCCGAAGGTGCTTTCTCGACGGCGCCCTTTATCGTGAACCCGATTAAACAAGGCGACAACTACGCCAGTTCCGGTTTTGACATCCGCCAGAACATCAATGTCAACGCGATATGGCAATTGCCGGTTGGCAAAGGGGAAGGCCCTGATGAATGCCGCTCCGCGTGCGCTCGATGCAATTTTCGGCGGTTGGCAACTGTCTGGCATCTATCCGTTGGAATTCCGGCCTGCCTTCGTACTCGCCCTTCGACGATGCCCGCTGGGCAACCAACTGGAACGTGCAGGCTAATGTGACACCCATTCACCCGATTAGCGCCTGCCCAAGTAGGACAATCAACGGGGATCCAAAGCTGTTTGGAAACTGCGATATCAATGCCATCTACCAGAACTTCCGAAACGCCTATCCCGGCGAAACTGGTCCTCGCAATTATCTGCGCTTGCCCGGCTACGTTGATCTGGATCTGGGACTAGGAAAGAGCTGGAAGATGCCGTGGAATGAAGGCCATCAACTGCAACTGCGTTGGGACGTCTTCAACGTCACGAACACGCAGCATTTCGGCTCGATCGATTACGGCAGCCGCACGGGTAACGGTGTTGGACGTGACCCTGCCCTGCGACACCTCAGTGCGCCGAGCCAGTGGTCGAATTTCATTCAGACGCAAGGGCAACCGCGCATTATGCAAATCGGGGCGCGCTACTCGTTCTAAGGCTGTAGAGGTTTCAACTCAGGGGCGGACTTCGGCCCGCCCTTTTTCTTTGCTTTCCGCTTGCGTCGGACAAGCACCTCCTTGCGTACAGACTCGGTAGATATCCAACTATATTGAGCGATTCCGAGTCTGGGCATGTTCTCGGTTTGATTGTGGCATCGGGACACATTCACAACAATTCACGAATTGTCTCTACCGTTGTCGTTTACTGTTTTGTCTAGTGCCATCTCTGAGCATGCGTCGCATAGTCAACGCTGGACTGCACATTGACGCGTAATACAAATGCAATTCACTTTGTTGATGTGCTGCCGTCGTAAAAAATTATTTCAGATTTGTTACGAACTTCTTGAAAGTCGTCAACGTCTCACGGGAGAATAACGCGCCAAGGACGCAGGTTTTTCGCCTTCCAAAATTCCTGAGTCAACAAAACAAATGCCATGAGCGACCTCTCTACGAGAGGCGCGGGAGCAAGCAATGCGTTTACTTTCAGGTTTCAGCGTACGGCTGATCTTTTTCGTGTTGGCGTCCATCTCCATGTTGCCCGCGCAGTCGGGAACGACTTCATTGCGCGGCACGGTGATCGATCCCAGTTCGGCGGCGGTGACCGGCGCGACCGTGACCCTAAGCAGCCCAGAGCGTGGTTTCTCGCGCAGCGTGACTTCGGGCGACTCCGGCCAATATGAATTTCTTCAACTGCAGCCGGGGAAGTATGAGCTGAGGGTCGAGATGGCCGGCTTCCGCAGGTCGGAGAAGAAAGATATCGCCCTGCTTGTCGATACGCCCGCGACGCTCACTGTGAAGATGGAAGTGGGCACGGCGACCGAAGTGGTCGAGGTCACCGCCGATGCCGCTGTCATCAATACCTCCGACGCTACACTGGGCAATGCCTTCAACGAGACGCAAGTCAAGGCGCTACCCCTCGAAGGCCGCAACGTGCCCGACCTGCTCAGCCTGCAGAATGGAGTGGCCTACACGGGCAACCGTGCTGACATCAACAAGGATTCCGACACGCGCAGCGGCGCAGTGAACGGCGCGCGCAGTGACCAGAGCAACGTTACGCTCGATGGCGTCGACGTGAACGACCAGATCAACGGATACGCTTTCACTTCCGTGCTGCCGGTCACGATCGACTCGGTTCAGGAATTTCGCGTCACGACCACCAACTACGGGGCAGAGGAAGGCCGCTCGTCCGGCGCCGAAGTTTCCCTTGTCACCAAAAGCGGCACGAACAATTTTCATGGATCTGTCTATGAATACCTGCGCAACACCTACACCAGCGCGAACGACTTCTTCGTGAAGTCCGCGGAAGTTGCCAGCGGGCAGCCGAACGTTCCTCCCAAGCTCAACCGCAACGTTTTCGGCGCTTCCGTCGGCGGCCCAATCCTCAAGAACCGCCTCTACTTCTTCCTGAACTACGAAGGCGCTCGCCAGCGCGAGGAAAACAGCGTGGTGCGCATCGTGCCCAGCGCGGCCATGCGCGACGGCGTCATCTCCTACCAGTGTCAACTGCTCGACACTGGCAGCCCCGATACAGCGACTTGTCCTGGCGGCGCGGTGCAAGGCTCGACCGGAACCCATCAGATCGCGCCCGGCTATTTTGCTCTCGGTCCCGGCGACATCAAGGGGATCGATCCCCTGCACATCGGCTTGAACGATGTCGTGATGAATTACCTACAAAGCACTTTCCCGCTGCCCAACGATTTCTCGCAGGGCGACGGTGTGAACTTCGTGGGCTACCGCTTCCGCGGCCCGGCGCCGACAAACAAAGACTGGTACATCGGCCGCGTGGACTACAAGCTGACCGCCAACGGCAATCATTCGCTGTTCTGGCGCGGCGCGCTGCGCAATGACAAGCGCTCCGACGTTCCATATCTACCGGGGACCGATCCGCTCCAGAAATTTACCGACAACAGCAGCGGCTTCACAGTCGGCTACACGGCAACGCTGCGATCCAATCTGCTGAACAATTTTCGTTACGGCTACACCCGCCAGAGTTTCGGCAATCCCGGAAACACCAGCAATCCGATCATCGAGTTCCGGGGATTGAACGACAACAGCCTGGCCAACAACTCTACCCTGGCTTTCGCTTACAGCCAGCAATACACCACCCCGGTGCACAACTTCGTCGATGACATGTCGTGGACGAAGGGCACGCATACCATTCAGTTCGGAACCAATCTACGGTTCATCCGGAACCCTCGCAGCAATCTGGCAAGTTCGTTTCCGAACGGAGTCACGAACTCACAGGGCTTGAATACGGTGGGCATCGCCGGGACCAGCAGCCCGCTTGACCCGGCTAACAATGGCTTCCCTGCAGTGGACGGCGGATTTGCGCTGAACTACAACTACCCGCTCGTCGCCATGATGGGCATGGTGACCGAACTCAACGCGACGTATAACTTCGACAAGACGGGACAAGCCATCCCGCTTGGCCAACCATTGAAGCGCAAATACGCGGCCAATGAATTCGAGTTCTATTTGCAGGACGCATGGCACGCGAAGAAAAATCTCACCTTTACGTATGGATTACGCTACTCACTATTTTCGCCCCCGTGGGAGACGACTGGAACGCAGGTCGCGCCGACGGTCAGCCTCGGAAAATTCCTGAACCAGCGCATGCACAACATGTGGAATGGCATCGGCTCGGAAGCCGACCCAACCATAGCGTTCGGTTTGGGCGGGGCGGCCAACAACAAGCCCGGCTACTATCGCTGGGATTACAACAACTTCGCGCCGCGTATATCGGTCGCCTACAATCCTCGGCCGAATACGGTGGTCCGCGCCGGCGCCAGCATGGTCTATGACCGCATCGGTGCAGGCCTGCTGAGCACGTTCGATCAGTACGGTTCGTTCGGGTTGTCGACACAGCTGACGAATTCGTTCATTCCCTCCGCGTCCACCTCGCCCCGGCTCACCAGCCTTACCGAAGTTCCCTGCTGCACGCCCGGCGGAACCAACATCTTTCCACCGCAACCAACGGGCGGATTCCCGTTCACGATGCCTCCGGGAGGCACGGGGCTCGCAATCTACTGGGGCCTGGATGACACCATCCGCACTCCCTACTCGTACGCCGTGAACTTCTCGGTCGGCCAACAGCTCAATCGCAGCACAACTCTGGAACTTTCCTACGTAGGTCACTTCGCGCACAAGCTGCTGTCGCAGGAAGATCTCGCCATGCCGTTGAACATCAAGGACAAGAAGTCGGGGGTCTATTACCTTGATGCGGCCAACCGCATGGCAAGACTCGGTGCGCAGGGTGTACCAACTTCCGATATCAATGCGAGCGTCGTCGGTCCCACTGCCGCATATTGGCAAAACATGATTCAACCGTTAAAAACTGGCGACTCCTATCAGCTGGCTTGTACCGGTGGAGGAACGATAGATCCTGTGCAAGCGATGTACGACCTGTTTTCGTGCGGTGGCGGCCCCTACGGCGATCCGAACGTCGGTCCTTTCGGCCAGGGATTCGGAGACGAAACGACGCCCCTGGCGGAACTGGATTATTGGGGTTCCGACTTCGACGCGGACAGTACTGGACGCGGCGGAATCGCTGGAACGCTGACCGGGGGAGCGGACTGCAGTTATGGCCCGCCCTGCCCGCTCAACTACTACACCTCGACGCTCGGTCCAAACGCGTTCTTCAACAGCCAGTTCCACTCGCTTTTCTCCTGGCGTTCGATCGGCAACTCGAACTACAACGCGCTGCAGGCGTCTCTGCGCCATTCCATGGCGCATGGCGTGCAGTTCGATCTGAACTACACCTGGTCGAAGTCGATTGACTTGAGCTCCGACGCCGTGCGCGTTACCCCCAACGGCGGATTGGCATCCGGCATTGGAGGCGTGGTGAACACCTGGAACCCCAATCAGCTGCGGGGCGTCTCCGACTTCGACACCACGCATCAGTTCAACGCCAACTGGATCGTTGAATTGCCCTTCGGGCGCGGCAAGGCGCTCGCGCGTAATGCGAACGGCCTGGTGGACGCGATCATCGGTGGCTGGCAGCTTTCCGGCATCGCGCGCTGGACCAGCGGCTTCCCGGTGAACATCAGCAACGGCGGAACGTATCCGACCAACTGGCAGCTCCCCGGCAACGCCTTGTTGATCGGCACGCCCCACACCAAAACAACCAAGACTGCAACGGCTAACGGAACAGTGGTATCGATCTTCCCTGGGCCGCTGCAGCCACTTTCCAACGGACTCGGCCTCGGGCCTTTCCGGCACCTTTATCCCGGCGAAAGCGGCACGCGTAATCCAATTCGCGGCGACGGCTTCGCCACCTTCGACCTCGGCCTGAGCAAAAGCTGGAAGATGCCCTACGCCGATTCGCACCTGATCCGGCTGCGCTGGGAAGTCTTCAACGTACCGAACCTGACGCGCTTCGACGTAGCTTCCATTACGAACGGACTCGATCAGGGCGGTTTCGGAAACTATTCTGGCCTGCTGACCAATCCCCGTGTCATGCAGTTCGCGCTGCGGTATGAATTCTAGCGAGAGTAGCGCGACCATTCAGGGCGGACTTCGGTCCGCCCTTGGTTTTTGAGGCGTGGGGAGCGGCCTGTTATGGGAAGCCGCGCGGTGATAGGGAATCCACTGTTTGGCAACCCAGGGACCGCGGAGAAGCCCTTGAGGGCTTAGGGCGCAAGGGAAAGCCCGCTAAGCTTGATAAGCAATGCTTGGACGGACCTGGTTTTCAGTGGCCTGTACGGCTTGCGAAAAACCTCAAGTGCTGGAATTACTTCAGTGGGGAGTCGCTCATGCGAAACCGGGTTCGCACGTGTTCGGAGAGCAATTCGATGGCGGAGCGGTTGGCGACGGGGTCAGCCTGGGCCAGGTACTTCATGGCCTCGACCAGTGTGCGCTGCCCGTCTACGTAGCGCGGGTCGGACGTGCGTTCTCTTTTCCTGCGGCCCAGGTTCGGAACAACTGGAATCGTAAAGACTTTGGCCATCGAAAAAATTCACCCAGTGCTTTGAAATTCAGTATATCTGCCCAACTCGCAATTTTCAGCCTTAATCTTGGACGTTTACATTCAGAGAGTTAGCCCTTAGGGCCAGACATAAATTTTGTGTCGCTGGTAGTCTTCAGTTTGAAGGCGGTGTCGGCGATTTTCTGGTTAAGTTTGAGGTCGGAGTACTTGGCCAGCCGGTAATCGCCGGAAGGCTCGAAGAATTGCTGTTGCACGGAGATGCCGCGCGCCGGGTCGATCCAGAGCCAGATCTTGGCGAACACGTTACGCACTCGATCGGACTTAGGAACCAGTTCGAGTTTGATTGCGTTGACCTCGCCCATCTTCTCGGTGGTGAGATATTTCACGTCGAAAGACTTCTGCATGTCGCGCCCGCTGCCGCCAAAACCGAGCACCAGGAAACTCTCGACCGCTTCGCGGTTCTTGCCGGCTTCGTAGCTGGTCACACGCTTCAGTTTAGGCTCGTAAACCTCCACCTTGCCGTCGCTGAACAGGACGCTCTTGGGCGACGGATCGGTGATGTCGGCCATCATCTGAGTATCCTTGCCCGACTTGCGATAGTAGACCGAGCCCTTCTGCGAATCGTGATCATTGACAACCTTGAAGTACTGTTCCCATACGAAGTCAGCCTGGGCGCTGTGAAAGTTCGCGGCCGCGTTGTCCATTGCAGTGAGTGCTTTTTGAAGATTGGGATCGGTTTGCGCCGCGGCATTCGATACTGCGACCCACAGCAAGCTGGCCAAGAGAACAGCGGCGAACCGGTTTGGCTGACGATTTGTTTTCATCTTGGGGTCGACCTGGCAAAATGTGCGAGGCTATTCGCGCTCTACCCAAACTCTGTAGCTCTGCACCTGCCCGGAACCGTCCTTCACCGGCTCGTATTTCAGAATGGCGGCCGCTCCCGTAATCGGCTCGATGATGCCGAGCATCTGCTCGCGCAGGTCGGAATCGTTCTTCGCCGTCAGCTCCGAGGCCTCAATCTGGTACATGAATCCGCCCCGGCCGTCGGGTTGGATCACTACCCCGGTCTGATGCGAAAGGCGCTCAATCGGTTTGTCCTTGAAGTTAATCCAGTAGGGGGAAATAAAGACAAAGAGCAGGATAAGCGTGACCATCACATCGTAGTGAAGGGAGCCGCGCTCGTACGACCAAAGGATGTAGCCCCGGATTGTCCGCCAGATTGATGTCATTGGCCGCGAAGGCGTACCTGCAATCGCCGGACCCGCTTGTGCAGCGCTCCAAGTCTAGTAACTGCTCCCGCGATTGGCAACACTTCAGTCGCCAGTCGCTGGTCTTCAGTCAGCAACCTGCCAAAGCACGCTCCTAAAACTTTTTTGGCGTGATGCGATCCGCTCCCACGTACGAACGCAGCGCTTCCGGAATGAGCACGCTGCCGTCGGCCTGCTGGTAGTTTTCGACGATGGCCACCCAGGTGCGCCCGACGGCCAGGCCACTGCCATTCAATGTGTGGACATACTCCGACTTACCCTTGCCCTCGGGGCGGAAACGGATGTTCGCCCGCCGCGCCTGGAAGGCCTCGAAATTCGAACACGAAGAAATCTCGCGGAACAGGCCCTGGCTCGGCAGCCACACTTCGATGTCGTAGGTCTTGGCGGAGGAAAATCCGATGTCGGCAGTGCACAGCGTGACCACGCGGTAGTGAAGGTTCAGCTTCTGGAGGATGGTCTCGGCGTGGCGGGTCAGCTTCTCCAGTTCGTCGTAGGAATGGTCCGGATGGGCGAACTTCACCAGTTCCACTTTCTGAAACTGGTGCTGACGGATGATTCCGCGTACATCTTTCCCATACGACCCCGCCTCGCTGCGAAAACATGCCGTGTAGGCGGTCAGTGAAACGGGCAGGCGTGCTCCCTCAATCGTCTCGTCACGATACAAATTCGTGACCGGAACCTCGGCGGTTGGAATCAGCCACAAATCCTTTTCGCCGTGCGGCACGCGGAATGAATCCCCGGCAAATTTTGGAAGCTGGCCTGTGCCGTACATGGATTCGGAATTGACCAGGTAGGGCGGCAGGACCTCGGTGTAGCCGTGCTCGCGGGTGTGCAGGTCGAGCATGAAGTTGGCGAGCGCGCGCTCGAGTTTCGCGCCCATGTCCCAGTACACGGCGAATCGCGCGCCGGACAGCTTGGCACCGCGTTCCAGATCGAGCACACCGAGTTGCTCGCCCAGTTCCCAGTGCGGTTTGGGCGTGAAGTCAAACTTCGGAGCGGTGCCCCAGCGCCGTGCCTCGACGTTGTCCTCGGCGCTCTTGCCGACCGGGACCGAATCGTGCGGGAGGTTCGGGACGCCCTTCAGGATCGCTTTGAACTTGTCGTCCGCCTGGGTGACGCGCTGTTCGTAGTCTTCGATGACAACCTTCTCACGGGAAACAGCTTCGGAGAGCTCCGCGAGTTCTTGCTGCTGGTCGGCTGTCAGGGTTCCCTTCTTTTCCGCCTGCTTCAGCGCGCCGATTTTCGGAGAAAGCTCGTTGCGGCGCTTCTGCGCCGTCTCGAGCGTCGTGATGAAGGAGCGCCTTTCGGAATCAAGCACGCGAAAATCGCCCAAGACCTCCGCTGGGTTCATCCCGCGGAGGCGCAGTTTTTCTTCTACAAGGGCGAGGTTGTTACGGACAAACGCCAGATCGAGCATGGAATCTTTGAGTGTACCGAAAAAGGGGGCTCCGGCGCACGCTCGATCCGGTTCCTGGGGAAAGCGAATTCCGCTGGGGCGAGCTATTTTCGGGCGATCCGTTGGACACAGGCTGTACACTACCCTTCGCATGAAAGGCCCTCTCCGCATCCTGCTGGTCGCCCTTCTCGCCAGCCTCTTTGTCTTGAGCGCGAGCGCTCCTGAGGCAAGTGCGAGCAGCTACAACGGCCACCCCAAGCTGGTCGTAATCGTCGTGATTGATCAGTTTCGGGGGGATTATCTGGAACGTTACCGAGACCAGTTTGTGGAGGGCGGCTTCCGTCTGTTTCTGGATCGCGGCGCCTACTTCACCGACTGCAACTACGACTACGCGAACACACGCACCGCTCCCGGGCACGCGACTCTGCTAAGCGGAGCCTACAGCAACGGGCACGGCATTATCTCCAATGAATGGTGGGATACGCAGAAAAAGCGCATGGTCAGTTCGGTAGAAGACGACAGCACACACGTGGTGGGACTTCCGGGAGAAATCAAGGGCGCCTCTCCGCACAATTTGCTGGCCAGCACTTTGGGAGACGAACTGAAACTGGCCACGGGAGGCAAGTCCCACGTATTTGGCGTCGCGCTAAAGGATCGCGCAGCCATCTTGCCGGGCGGACATGCGGCCGATGCAGCTTACTGGATCGATCAGAAATCAGGCGCGTGGGTGACCTCCACTTATTACCGCAACGAACTGCCCAAGTGGGCTGCGGATTTCAATTCCAGCAATCGCGCAGGTAAGTACTGGGACCGCGAATGGCGCGACGGCAGCGGCGCCAGCTTGCGTTCGACCGCTCACCGCAAGAGCAAAGACGGCTCGGAGGCCAGCTTCTACGAGGTTGTGGGTTCCACGCCGTTTGCAAACGATTACGAACTGGAATTTGCCAAGGAGCTGGTTCTATATGAACAACTCGGACTTTCGGGAACCACAGATCTTCTGACAATTAGCCTGTCGGCGAATGACATCCTCGGCCACCAGGTGGGACCGGACTCTCCGGAAATGGCGGCGATGGCGCTGGCGCTCGACCGTGAACTGGCGGAGTTTTTCAACTTCCTCGGCCACCAGGTGGGGCTCGCGAATGTGTGGATCGCCTTGTCCGCCGATCACGGAGTTGCGCCGGTGCCCACGGTAGCCAGCAAGCTGCACCTGCCCGCCGCCTATCTCGATATTCCAGCACTGGAGACGCAGATCAACAAGGCGCTTGCTTTGAAGTTCTCCGCAGGCAAGAGCACAGATTTCATAAGGTCGTTCGACTATCCCGATATGTGGCTTAACGAGGAAGCATTTTCAGCGCTGAAGATCAAAGAGGAGGATGCGGAGCGCGCTGCGGGCGACGCCATGAAGCAGGCGGGCTTGCGGGGATATTTCACCCGCTGGCAGCTGGGGCAGGGGGCCGCTCCCGACACCGAACTTGGGCACAAGTATCTGCACAGTTATTCGCCCTACGGGGGGTGGTACGTTCTCGGTATTCCTGCACCTTTCATGATCGGCGGGGGGTCCGGCACAGACCACGGCACGCCCTACGCTTACGACACGCACGTGCCGCTGGCCTTTTATGGTTTACCCTTCCAGCTTGGAACCTATCGCACACATTCGGAGCCCGTGGATCTAGTCGCGACCTTGGCTTCTTTGTTGGGCATCAACGCTCCTACGCACGCGGTTGGACGAGTCCTCTCCGAGGCGCTTGTGCCAGCGCATCATGCTGAAAATTCCGGCCCGCCAGCGGAGAAGACGCCGCGCCCTGCGCGCTCTTCGGAAGATCTAAAGCCCGCCGCCTTCATCACAGACGATGGAGGCCAGCGTTGAGCACTGCACTGAAGAGTCCCCCGGATCTGAGCGTCCGCTTCTGCGGAATTCAACTGAAGAATCCGGTGATTGGAGCCAGTGGCACGTTCGGGTACGGGCTGGAATTTGAAGATGTAGTGCATCTGGACAAGCTGGGCGGTTTCGTGGTGAAGGGCCTGTCGCGCGAACCGATGACGGGCAATCCGCCGCCGCGCCTCTATGAGACGGCGGCGGGGATGCTTAACGCCATCGGATTGCAGAACATTGGCGCGCGCGCGTTTGTGGACGAGAAGCTTCCCAAGCTTCGCGAGATTAAGAACATCGTTGTCTTTGCAAATGTGTTTGGCTACACGCGCGAAGACTACGAGCGGACGATTCAGATTCTCAACGAAGGGGAAGGCATCGCCGCCTACGAATTGAACGTCTCGTGCCCGAACACGCAGCATGGCGGCATCCAGTTCGGCAGTGACCCGCGCTCACTGGATGAACTAATCACCACGGCGAAGCGGGTGGCGGTGCGGCCGCTCATCGTGAAGCTGTCGCCGAATGTGACCAGCATCGCGCAGATGGCGCACATCGCGCAGGAAGCCGGAGCCGACGCGGTCTCGCTGGTGAACACTTTCGTCGCGATGGCTATCGATCCGGAAACGCGCAAGCCGCGCATTGCGAACCTCACCGCCGGGTTGTCTGGTCCAGCCATCAAGCCGATCGCCGTGCGCATGGTCTACGACGCCGCCAATTCCGTAAAGATTCCGGTGATTGGGATGGGAGGGATCTCAACCGCGGCGGACATCATTGAGTTCATGCTCGCGGGCGCCACCGCCGTGCAGATTGGGACAGCGAGTTACTGGGACCCGTGCGCCACCGAGAAGATTGTGGACGAATTACAGGAGTATTGCACCGAGCACGGAATTGCCGAGCTCTCGGAATTGACCGGCGGCCTAATCATGGAGTAATTCCCTGACGCTCGACGGCCCTCAGGCGTCGCCGGCGGTCAGCCTCAACAGCCCACCCACTTGCCTAGAATCGCCCCCATGACCAGGTAGCATGCCAGCTGGTATCCCGTGTTGATCAGAAGAAGCTTTGTTGGACGGTTGGTGAAAAGCTTGTCGGTGAGTTGCACCGTCATCACGAAGGCGAGCCACACGGCGAATCCCACCTTCATCCCGTACAACGCTGTGTTAATGGTGAGGTGATAAATGATCTTGCCCAGGATGAACGCCGACAGGATACTTGCCAGAAACGAGATGCCATACTTTGGCGCGGCGGTCTTCTGCATCTCGGCAATCATGGCTTTGTCCGCAGGGTCATAGCCCATCGCCACCATCCACGGTTTTGCAAACAGCATTGGCGAATACCAGAGGAAGCCGATCACCATGGTGGCAACGGCTGAACCCAGCACGGCCCAGAGATTCACGCACATGAGCAGCATGCGCCCTCCTTCAGTCCGTCGCAGGCGGACGGATCTTAGGAAGAATGCCTTATCGGCCGTTGCTATACCAGATACTACCTGGTGACTCGTAGGTTAACCCCTCACCCCACACGGCTTGGGTGTCGCCCTGATTGTCGATGTCCATCTCGAAGTAATCGCCGAAGGGAAACTTGAATCCGCGAGGTTCGATGTAGTTGTAGCCGGGAGTGAAAGAAGAGAGCTGCAGTTCCGGAGACCAGGTCGCGCCACCGTTGGTTGAACTGCGGTAGAACGTATTCCACAGCGGGCTGCGCCGTGTATCCATCCACGCGATGCGCACATCGCCGGCGGTGCCCGCCACGATCGTAGGAAATGCGTGGCCCACTCCGTAGGCGGCGTTGGAAACGCTGGTCCTCGCGGACCAGGTCAGGCCGGCGGTGGTCGATGAGGAGAAATAGATGCGCTCCGCTCCCTTATTGATGGGCCCGGCATTCCACAGCGCATAGAGTGTTCCGGCGGCGTCGGAGGTCACCGTGATCTGCGCTCCCAGGTAGGCCCACCCACACTCGCCGGTTGAGCACTCGGGCGGCGCGCCGGAAATATCCATCAACGTCGTTGTCCAGGTCTTGCCTCCGTCTGGAGAGCGGCTCACGTAGAGGTCCACCGGACCTTGTCCGCTGTTGCGCCGAGTGTATCCGGCCCACGATAAGAACACGTTGCCCGCAGGGTCGATCACCGATGCACCGGCCTGCGCCCAACCCATCCCCGCAGTGGTATTCACCATGGTTGGAAAGAACGAATTGCCGCCATCATGTGAAATCGCGATCCAGATTCTGGCAGCGCGGTTGTAGGCAACATATATGTCGAGGCCGCGCACGGCGAGGACGGGCTTGTCGGCTTCGGTCTCGGTGCGCGTTGCGATCATGTCGGTCCAGGTCAGGCCGAAGTCGACTGAACGCGCCACGATGATGTCGCGGCGATCATTCTCCAACCACGCGGCATACACCGTACGGCGGTCTATGGGGTCGACCGCGATCTGCGGATCGAATTGCGCGGTTCCCCGGTTGGAGAGCCGGCGCTGTGATTTCCAGGTGACGCCGTTGTCGGCGCTCGTGACCAAGACCATGCTGGGGATGGGACAGGTAGCACACCCTGGAACGCGAATGTACTGCGGATAGAGAATGTAGACGTGGCCGTAGCCGTCAGACGCGATAGCCGGCTCCCATTGATCGCCTTCTTGCATGCCAACGCGTTTTTGCGGGGAGAAGCCGGCCGCCCACATGGGCACACAGAGCGCGGCCAGGCACAGTACAACGGATGAACCCTTCAGACAGCGAGACAAGCCAGACACTCCACTTTCGCGGGGAGGCAAAAGAGTCGTAAAGATTGGACTTTATCTGGAAAGCGAGGCACCGTCAACGAGTGAGGGGCGATTGATGGCCCTTTTGTGCCACGGACGGCTCCTGAGCCCAGGGGAAGAAGGGATGTGTTTTCACGCCGTCAGCAGCAACGGTTTGCCCTTGGTGATCACGATGGTGTGCTCGTAGTGGGCGGCCGGACGGCGATCTGCCGTCTTCATGGTCCAGCCGTCTTCGGCCAGAATCGCTCTTCCCGATCCGGCGGCGATGATTGGTTCGACCGCGATGACCAGTCCTTCCGTCAAAACCTGGTGGGCTTCGGGGTCGGGATAATTTGGGACACGGGGCTGTTCGTGGATAGTGCGCCCGATGCCGTGTCCGCCGAGTTCCCGAATCACCGAGAAGCCATCGCGACGCACCTCGCGCTCTACGGCGCGGCCGATTTCGGAAACGCGAAAACCCGCGCGCGCTACCAGCATCGCCTTCTCGAAGGCGCGCCGGGCGCAAGCCATCAAGCGCTCCGCCTCGGGCGTGACCTTGCCCACCGCTACGGTTTCGGCGGCGTCCGCCATAAAGCCGTCTTTTTCGATGGTGACGTCCAACTTCAGCAAGTCACCAGCACTCCAACGCACGCGCTCCGGGAACCCCGTGAACGGCTTCGTCATTCAAGCTGATGCAATTGGACCCGGGAAAGTTATAGACAGTTGCGGGCGCCGAGCGCGCTCCATTGTCTTGCATGACTGCGGCACCAATCGCGTCGAGTTCACCGGTGGTAATGCCCGGACGCACCTGGCTTTTCATCGCTTCCAGAACGAGGCGCACGATCGCTCCGGCAGCGCGCAGGGCCTCTAATTCTCCCGGTTCGGTAATCGACACGTTTGTCTCCTGCTTAGAATCTTAAGGGAAATGCGCGGCGGAAGCTACGCTTCGACAATTGCGGGCCGACGAGGGCCAAAGAATAAGAGAAGAATGAACCCTGCGATGTAGAAGGACGCGACTTGGGAAAGCGAGAATCCAATGAGCCGCAAGATGAGGCCGAACAATGCAATGGCTTCGGACAGGGCGTAGCTCAGCACGTAGCCGGCTCGCCATCGATTCAACGTCGCTACGTCATTCGGGCGTGCGGCGAGCGTTACCGCCGACTGCAGAACCAGCGTGCGACGTACGACAAGGATAACGCCCACAATCGTGATGGTCGCCAGCGACAACGCGTAAAACAGCGTGGGATCGCTGAGTCGAGGAATCGAGCCAACCATTTCCCCTGCCAACACAAATATCGCGACGCTCAGCAACATTGCGATCTGAATGGCGCGAATGATCTTGATCGCATTTTCCACTTGTCCGCTAATTCTGCACTATGTTTGAGGGTTCGTACCAGAATTATGTGCTGGTTCCCCGGTTGGCAACAGGTCTTACACCCACTTTACAAGTTGCACGAACCTTTACTTGTGTGCCAGCCACTCAGGGGTGATGCTCTATCAAACCTGGCCGCAGCCGCAGGAACAGGCGAAACGAAACCGGGTTCACCCCGTAGGCGGAGTCCAGGACCGCCGGTTTGCTGTAAAACGTTACATCCCCACCCAGACCCAGCTGCCAGGAGTGATTCTGCAGCAAATCACGCACACCACCGAACGTGTATGCGCCGATGCGGTACGCTGGATGCAAAGGCGCCTGCGGGAATAGCTCGTCCTTGTCGACCAACTCCAGCCGCGTATACGCATAGTTGCGGCTCTTGAAATTCACGGTGGACTCGAGCAAATAGCTGTTCAGGTTAGTGGCGGTCTCGTCCTTGTGTTTCCTGCCCCACACAGCCGACGTCGCCCAGTTCCCATCAACAAACGGCCGGTTGTATTGGATCGATGCCGTCTGGCGCCTCTCGTTGCCCGGCTCCAGTGCTTCGGGATGAATCAGACGTCCGTAGCTGTATTGCGCGGTCCAGTTGCGGGTTGCCGCGATACTGGCGCGCGCGGACCACGAATCGAAGGCCGCGAGCTGAATACTCCAACGCTCTTCGTTGGGCTCCCGCCCGTTGAACGACCGAGCCTTCCAACTTCAAGCGATCAAGTACTACGCCGGTCGTCACTACGCCGAAGCTGGTGTGGGTCGAGTCCTGCAGGTGATGGCTCAAGGGCGCGGCGGGCAATTCTGCGGCGGACGTGCGATGAATGTAGGCAACCGGTCCCAGCGCGGGCTGGGCGGAAGGGCCGCCATATAGGAGCCACGACACGCGCTTAGTCAACGGCAAGGAATAGTAGGCCGACAGCTCAGCGAAGACGTTGTGCGGGTGCTGGTGATCGACCAGAGGCTCGTTATGGTAGGTTTCGCCCGTCTGAAAAATTTCCGGGAACCCGGGATGCGGCGAGGTCAACGATTCCGCGGAAAACATCTGCCGGAACATGAGCGTGCCCTTGCCGAGTTTGTGCTGCTCCATCACCATCAGCCAGTTCACGGATTCGGCCTTGCCTGCGCCCCTTGGCCCACCTTGCTGGTTGTAGGTGAGAAAAATCACACCGTGTGTCATGAGGTCCCACCCAGCACCAGTGGTCATCCAGAGATGAGCGGGCACCGATGCCGGTTCCCATGCCGTGCCGGAACCGGCGTGTAGTGATGGCAGCCAGTCGGGAGCTTCCTCCATGTGCATGCCCGGCATGGTTTGCATGTCATGTCCAGCATGGCTGTGGCTGGGCATGCTCGGGTCGGAGTTTTGCGCCGAGCCAAAAACGCTGAAGACCCCGAGGACCGTGAGGAGGACAACTCCACACCAAATAGTTGCTCGCAAGATACCAAAGTCTCCCTACAAAAACAGTTAAGGAATGTTTCGACAAGAACCCATTCGGGATGGGCTCATAGTGGACGGACAGCTAGAGTGGAATTTAGACGCGAAGGGGCGTGCGATGGTGCGGCACTATCGATAGAACCATTTTACTTGGATTTTCTATGTTCAGATGCCGGCCCGTTGCTGAAGTGGCGAGGTGAACGGGAAACTTCGACCCAACCAGTCCCAAGTCAGGACCCGGTAATCTTCAGCCGCAAATCCTCAGGCAAGCGTTCGCGAATCTCGGCCGGCAATCGATCGTGAACCCTCCGCGCTCCCATGCGTGCAACATCGACCATGGTGGTCGGCGCGGGTGTCGCCACTGCAACAATCAGCCAAAGCAGCGCCGACAGCGCGAATCCGCCCAACGCGGCAATCTCCAGCAGCAACGCGTGACGAGGACCGAAATGGCGAATGACTCCAAACGCCAGCAGGAAAACGCCAGCCGAGACCGAGGCCAGCACGATCAACGACACATCGATGATGCGGTGGATTTTCTGGCGGCTACGGCAATGTTCGCACGCGGAAAGATGATGCTCGTAGTCTTCGCGCATCTCGGGCGCGAGACCGGAGATGTCGTACCGCCAGCCGGCCAGAATCTTGCCCACGAGAGGGTCGATGCACTGGCTCATACTCGTATGACTAAAGGCGGATCGGCTCCAATGGCCCAGTTTGTGACGCCAGCATCACGCGGTTGAGAAGCAACGTCCGGCGTGGCCCCAAGGCCTTTTCCGCCGCCTTCCGAGCGATTTCCGGATGATTATTGTGCTCGGAAAGATGCGCCAAAACCACGTATGCCGCTTCTCCATCATAGTCGCTCGAAAAGAATTGCGCGAGTGCGTCATTGGACAGGTGCCCGACCCGGCTCATGACCCGCTGTTTCACCGACCAGGGATACGGACCGACCCGCAGCATCTCCACGTCGTGATTGGACTCCATGACCAGCACTTCACAGCGCCGCAAATGGTCGCGCACGCTGGCTGGGACATAGCCCAGATCGGTGGCAATGCCGACCTTCACGCCCTCGGCGCGAAAAGTGAAGCCCACGGGATCGGCCGCATCGTGCGGAATGGTGAAGGGAGTGACGGCAATATCTCCCACCTGGAAACTCTTGCCGGCCGCAAAGATCTCCAGCCGGTCAAGGGTTGGACCTGCTCCGTTTTCGTCGCGCTGGGCGCGTGCCCAGGTCTGGTGCGTGGCGCCCGTCATGAATACGGGAATCTTCAACTTCCTGGCAAGAACCGGCAACCCATACACGTGATCGGAATGCTCGTGCGTGATCACAATGGCGGAGAGCGAGCGGGGATCTTCCCCCAGCGCTTTCATACGCCGACAGGTTTCTCGGCAGGAAAGGCCGACGTCGACCAGGATGCGAGTTGTCGAAGTCTGAACTACGGCGCTGTTGCCACGGCTGCCGCTGGCCAGCACCGAAACCGACACGCACATACGCTCGCAGCATACCCTTGATACCTGTGGAACTGGGAGTAACTTTTTGGCTAGCCGGGACTTTCGTGCCGCGTTACTTGTCGCCCACGATGTTTTCGACCGCCTGTTTCAGCATCGCTCCCCCGTAGGAGCCCACAATCCCGGGCAGAAAGGCCAAAAATGACTCATAGATTTGCGCGCGGTAGGGTTTTTGCGTCAATGCGAGGTATCCGAGCAGTTCCACGACGGGCACGCAAATTCCGACGACCACCGCCCATCGCCAGGCGCGCTGGGGACGCATAAGCCCAAGCATCATGCACGGCGCCAGGACCAGCAAGGCCGTAAACAGAAGGTCCCCGACCTTGATGTCGATCCATCCCGCGAACACGCCCGCAAAGGCAGCGAACACGTAAAAACCCGTGTCAGGCCGTCCGCGCGTGTCGTTCTCTTCGGGTAAGACTTGTCCCCACGCCGTGGTCATCGGTTGGTTACTTCCCGCTCTCTCTCGCCATGCGGCTCCGGTTGCGCCCGAGTCGCGCTAGTATTGGTAAAATCCGCGTCCGCTCTTGCGTCCGAGCCATCCCGCATCCACCATCTTGATCAGCAGCGGGCACGGCCGGTATTTCGGATCGCCCAGTCCTGATTGCAAAACGCGCATGATGTCGAGACAGACATCGAGGCCGATGAAATCCGCTAGCGTCAGCGGCCCCATGGGATGCGCCATGCCCAGCTTGAAAACCTCATCGACCGCCTCCGGCGTGGCCACTCCCTCCATGACGGCATACATCGCTTCGTTCAACAGAGGCATGAGCACGCGATTGGAAACGAAGCCGGGCGCGTCGTTGACTTCCACCGGCGTTTTTTCGAGCGCGAGGGCAAGATCGCGAACAGTATCGAAGGTAGCTTGCGCCGTGGCGAGGCCGCGAATCACTTCCACCAGTCTCATCACAGGCACAGGATTGAAGAAATGCATTCCGATGACTTGCGCGGGCCGCTTGGTGACAGCCGCGAGTCTGGTGATCGAAATTGAAGAAGTGTTAGAAGCGAGCAAAACCTCGGGACGAGCCAGCCGGTCGAGGTCGCGGAATATTTCCGCTTTCGTCTCGAACTTCTCCGTAGCCGCCTCGATGATGAAGTCACAATCCGCCAGCTTGCCGCGGTCGAGGACGGGGGTGATCCGGGCGCGCGCCGCGGCTTCCTGCTCGGCGGTGATTTTCGCTTTCGCTGTCTCGCGCGCGAGGTTTTTGGAGATCGCGTCCAGCGCGCGATCGAGGAAACGCTGTTCCACGTCACAAAGGGTGAGCGCATATCCAGCGCGCGCGAAGAGGTGCGCGATACCGTTGCCCATCGTGCCCGCGCCCACTACACCTACTCGCTGGATCTGCATCGAGCAGTTGCTCCCTGAATTTCTGCTGAACAAAAAAGTGTAGCAGAGCCCGAGCCCTCTCCATGAGTGCCGTTCGTAATCCATCCCACCTGTCTGGAGTCACCACTTGCATGAGAAATGGGAGGCGGGCGGAGAACGGAATGGCGCGCCCGCGCATGAAACCCGCCTCCTCAGGAAAAGTTGCGCGCCCGCATAAACATTGGTTCTCGAGTGCATCTCAGCATCCGCATACCATGTTTTTGGCAGCAGCCGCGAGGCATCACGCGCCGATCCTGACGCATCCCACTTGAACAGATGCCGGAATAGCAGCACCCGGCGACGGAGGTGATTATGCGGCGACAAATCAGGATGGCAGCGCTGGCAGTTTCGGTGATACTGGCGCTGGGAACATTTGGGTTCGCGCAGGATTGGGACGATTACAATCACGGGCGCGGCAACATTGCCCAGACACGGCAATACGGCTACGAAAGCGGCTTTCGCGATGGTGAAAAGCGCGGCCGCCACGAAGGCCGGGAAAACGATCCTTACGACTACCACACACCGGATTGGCGCCAGGCCACGCGTGGCTACAAGAATTGGATGGGCCCGGTGAACGCCTTCCAGAACGGTTACCAGCAAGGCTACGCCGATGGTTTCCGTTCGGGCTTCAATAACGAACGTCCAGGATATCGTGGCGATCGAGACGACCGTTACCGTGGCGAGAACTACTATGGCAACGGTTACTCCGGCGGCAACTATCGCTACAACAACCGCGCCGGATACGACAACGGCTACCGGGACGGCGTCAGCATGGCTCGCGAAGATCAGTACAAAAACAAACCGTTCAATCCCAATCCCCGCGCACGTTTCGGCGGACGGGATAACGGCTATAACCGCGAGTACGGTGACAAGAACGCATATAAGGATCAGTACAGCGATGGCTACCGCGCCGGATACCAGTCGGCCTTCGACCGCAGATACTAAACGCAGTCGCTAGCTTTTTAGTCAGGGAGGCGACGGGCGATCTCGCCCGTCGTTTTTCTTGTTTAAGAAGGGTTGGGGGTGCGGGTGAACGGTGCCGACGTCGCACGGCCTCGGTAAGCTTCCCTACTTGTTGCTGACGGTCTTCCCTTCTTTTGTCGCAGCTTCCAGCCGGGAATTGGCACGCGCCAGCGCATCCTGGGCACGCGGCACATCCACTTCAGGATCGGCGCTGGCAAGCCTTTGTTCCGCGCGTTCTTTCGCCTTCTGCGCGCGCTCGCAATCCACGTCCTCGCCACGCTCCGCTGTTTCGGCCAGGATTGTTACTTTGTCGGGCAGCACCTCGGCAAAGCCCCAGGCCACGCACAGGTAATGCGTCTCGCTCCCGTTGCGATAGCTGATCTGCCCGACAGAAAGCTCTGAGATCAGGGGTGCGTGTCCCGGCAGAATCCCCAGATACCCGTTTTTTCCGGGAATCTGCATCTCCTCCGCCTGGTCCTTCACGACCATCTTTTCGGGAGTAACAATCTCGAGTTGGAAAGTATCAGCCATCCGTCGCCAGTCGCTAGTCGTCAGCCAGTCTCGTCCCATCGCTATCTTTTGCCAGCGACTGACGACTGGAGACTGACGACTGCTTTTACGCTGCCGCCTTCATTTTCTCGGCAGCTTCAATCACTTCGTCTATCGTGCCTTTCATGTAGAAGGCTTGTTCCGGGATGTCGTCGTACTTACCGGAAACGATGTCGCCGAAGCCTTTCACCGTGTCCGCGACCTTTACGTAGCGTCCGGGCGAGCCTGTAAACTGCTCGGCCACATGGAACGGCTGGGACAGGAAGCGCTGGACCTTGCGGGCACGCGCAACCGTGATCTTCTGGTCTTCGCTGAGTTCGTCGATGCCCAGAATCGCAATGATGTCCTGCAGGTCCTTGTAGGTCTGCAGCGTCTTTTTCACCGATTGCGCAACGTCGTAGTGATCCTGGCCGACGATGCGCGGATCAAGGATGCGCGAAGTCGAAGCCAGCGGATCGACGGCCGGATAAATCCCGATCTCCGTCAACGCGCGCGAAAGCACCGTGGTCGCGTCCAGGTGCGCAAAAGTAGTCGCCGGGGCCGGATCTGTCAGGTCGTCGGCGGGCACGTAAATCGCCTGCACTGAGGTGACAGCCCCTTTCTTGGTGGAAGTGATGCGCTCCTGCAGTTCGCCCATCTCCGTTGCCAGGTTCGGTTGATACCCGACGGCGCTCGGCATGCGACCCAGCAGCGCCGACACTTCCGATCCCGCCTGCGTGAACCGGAAAATATTATCGATAAACAGCAGCGTGTCCGCGCCTTCCTTGTCGCGGAAGTATTCGGCTACGGTCAAACCGGTCAAAGCCACGCGCAAGCGGGCTCCGGGCGGCTCCGTCATCTGGCCGTAAATCAGCGCGGCCTTCGATTTCGAGGGATCACCGGGCTTGATCACGCCCGACTCGCTCATTTCCAGCCACAGGTCGTTGCCTTCGCGCGTGCGCTCGCCAACCCCGGCAAACACCGAGAAGCCGCCATGTTGCTTGGCAACATTGTTGATGAGTTCCTGAATGAAGACGGTCTTGCCGACACCGGCGCCGCCGAACAATCCGATTTTGCCGCCCTTCAAGAAGGGCTGAATCAGGTCGACGACTTTCACGCCGGTCTCGAACATCTCAGCACTGGTCGCCTGCTCGTCGAATGCGGGCGCGGGCCGGTGGATGGGCATGCGCTCCTTGTATTCGATGGGCCCGAGCTGGTCGACGGGCTCGCCAATAACGTTCATGACGCGACCGAGCGTGCCACGCCCGACGGGCACCGAAATTGGCCCCCCCATGTCGATGGCTTTCATCCCGCGTACCATCCCGTCGGTGGCTTCCATGGCAACGCAGCGCGCCCGACCCTCGCCGAGATGCTGCTGCACCTCGAGAATGACGTTGATAGGCTGCGGCACATTGAAGCCGTCGCTGACTACGCGCAAAGCTTGATAAATCGGAGGCAGCCCCTCGCGGCTGAACTGTACGTCCACCGCAGGTCCCGCAATCTGGATTACGTGTCCAATGTTTTCTGACATATAAAAATTCCGCTTCTGGCTCCTGGGTACTCGGCTTCTGGCAAACGAATCCTAAAACTATTGATTAGCTAGAAGCCCTGAGCTAACTGTTAGTAGCTGTTCTACTGCGCTGCCGCACCGCTCACGATCTCGATAATCTCTTTCGTGATCTTCGCCTGGCGCGCGCGGTTCATGGCAAGCGTCAGCGAATCGATCATGTCGGTGGCGTTGCTGGTGGCCGATTCCATCGCCGTCATGCGGGCCGCATGCTCCGCCGCGACGGACTCTAGCAGCGCATGAAAAATCTGGATGCCCACATACTTCGGCAGCAGGTCGTTGAACAGTTCCGCGGGCGACTGCTCGTAGATGTAGTCCACGGGGGCGCTTGCGAATCCGGCAGCCACGCGGTCAATTTCCTTCTGCTCGCTCGAACGCATGCCCACGCCCGCCGAAATGGCCGCCTTCTGGGCCTCTTCCTTTTCCTGCTGGGTCAACTCGCGCGCTACCTGTACCTGGGAGACGCCTACTTCGATAATGGGCAGCACTCGCTCAACCACCAGGCGCTGCTGAATCACCGACTTGAATTCATTGAAGATCAGATACACGGCGTCAATCGAACCGTCCGAGTAGCGCTCAATGACGCGCTCCGCGATTTTGGTCGCGAGAGCATGATCCACCTTGTTCAGCACGCCGATCTGCTCTCCAATGACGGTGGTGCGGGACGATTCCGCAGATTCAGGCGTTCTGGGTTCAGCCATCGAAAACCGGCGGCGCAGGAAATCGCGTCCTTTGCGGCCGATGGTTTCGATTTCAATATTCTTGCCCGACTTCTGCCCGAGGAACTGCATGGCGGCCTTCAGGATGTTGGTATTGAACGCTCCCGCCAGCCCCTTGTCCCCGGTAACGACCAGCAGCAGGATGTTGTTTTCCGGCCGCTGCGCCAGCAGTGGATGCTTCGGCTCCCCGGTCTCGGGATCGTAAATCTCCGCCCGCGACACCAGCGACTTGAGCACGTTGGTCAACATTTGCGCGTAAGGACGCGCCGCCAACGCGCGATCTTGCGCCCGCCGCAGCTTCGCCGCCGAAACCATCTTCATGGCCTTGGTAATCTGCCGCGTGTTGATCACGCTGCGAATGCGCCGTTTAATGTCGAGAATGTTTGCCATTAAGAAACAGCTTTTAGCTGCTAGCTCTTAGCTGCTAGCAACAAACCTTGTCATCCTGAGCAAAGCGAAGGATCTCTGCATTATTAAGTCGTCAGTCTTCAGTCGCCAGGACGCCGAACAACTTCTAGAATTCCTGCTTCTGCTACCCAGCTCGACACACCACTTGCCAGGAGCCAGCAGCTAGAAGCCACAAGCTCTACTGCTTCCTCGCCGCCACGAACTGTTCCTTGCACTCCTTGATCACCTTTGTCATTTCAGCCTTCAGGCCATCATCCAGAATCTTCTTCTCCATGATGGTCCGCAGGAGGCCGGGATTCGCGGTGTCTACGTACTTGTAGAGTTCCGCTTCGAAGGGACGCACCTGGTCCACTGGCATGTCGTCCATCGCGCCGCTGGTGCCGGCGAAGATGATCAGAATCTGCTTGGAGAACGGCAGCGGCGAGAATTGCCCCTGCTTCAGCAATTCGACCAACCGCTGTCCGCGGTTGAGCTGGTTCTGCGTCGCCTTGTCGAGGTCGCTGCCAAACTGCGCAAAGGCCGCCAGCTCGCGGTACTGCGCCAGTTCCAGCTTCAGCGATCCGGCCACCTGCCGCATGGCCTTGATCTGCGCGCTGCCGCCCACGCGGCTCACCGAAATACCGACGTTCACCGCCGGCCGCACGCCTGAGTTGAACAGATCGGTTTCCAGGAAGATCTGCCCGTCGGTAATCGAAATGACGTTGGTCGGAATGTAGGCCGATACATCGCCCGCCTGGGTTTCGATCACCGGCAGCGCCGTCAGCGATCCACCGCCCATCTTGTCGCTCAATTTCGCGGCACGCTCGAGCAGACGCGAGTGCAGATAAAACACGTCTCCCGGATACGCTTCGCGTCCCGGCGGCCGCCGCAACAACAGGGAAATCTCGCGATAGGACGCCGCGTGTTTCGAGAGATCGTCGTAGATGACGAGCGCGTGTCCCTTGTTATCACGGAAGTACTCTCCCATTGCGCAGGCTGCGTAGGGAGCGATGTACTGCATGGGCGCCGGCTCCGATGCCGAAGCTGCCACCACGATCGTGTACTCCATTGCGCCGGCGTCTTCCAGGATCTTTACCACCTGCGCAATCGACGAACGTTTCTGACCGATCGCGTTGTAAATACAGATCAGGTCATTGCCCTTGTTGTTGATGATGGTGTCGAGCGCGATGGCGGTCTTTCCGGTTTGGCGATCGCCAATGATCAACTCGCGCTGTCCGCGGCCAATCGGAATCATCGAGTCAATCGCTTTCAACCCGGTAGCCATCGGCTCGCGCACGGGCTGGCGGTCAATCACGCCCGGCGCGATCCGTTCCAATGCTATGAACTTGTCGGTAGCGATGGGGCCCTTGTCGTCGATGGGCTGTCCGAGCGAATTCACAACGCGCCCGATCATGGCCTTCCCCACGGGCACGCTCATGATTCGCCCGGTCCGCTTGACCTCGTCGCCTTCGCGGATTTCGATGTACTCACCCAGCAGCACTACGCCAACCTGGTCTTCTTCCAGGTTCATGGCGAGCCCGGCCACGCCGTGAGGGAACTCGAGCAGTTCCCCGGCCATGACCTTGTCGAGCCCGTACACGCGGGCAATGCCGTCACCAAGCGAAATCACCGTGCCAACTTCATCGACCGTGATCTTGCTTTCGTAGTTCTCGATCTGCTCGCGGATCAGTTGCGATATCTCGTCTGCCTTGATTTGTGCCATAGAAAATCAGCTCTTAGCTGCTAACCTTTAGCTTAAATTCGATCTCTTAATCTCGAATGCTGCCAGACTCATTACTCGCCGTAGTACTTGCTTCTTGCTATGCGAATTGTCTGCGCCCAATTTCTCTGCAAACTTAGCAGCGCTTTGTCAGTCATCTCTGCGATTTAGGTTTCAGCATTCTGTTACCAGCTATGGCTTACCAAGCCACCCGCTAAAACTATGGCTAACGGCTACAAGCTGGTTCCCGCAATCTGTTCCCTGATACTTTCCAACTGTCCGAGCACCGAGCCGTCGTAAATCGTGCTGCCTACGCGCACCACAGCGCCGCCCAGAATTGCGGTATCGCGCGAGTAGCGGGCGCGCACCTTCTTGCCGGTCAACTTCTCGACCTGCGCTTCGAGCGTTCGCTTCTCTGGCTCGCTCAGATCGCGCGCAGTCGTGATATGCGCTTCCGCAAATCCCATGCGCGCGTCCAGTTCTCGTCCCAGTTGCTCGACGATCGCATCGAAGAAGTGCGTCCTTCGGTGCTCGATCAGCACGGCCACAAAATTTCGCACTTGCCGCAACAAGTTTTCCCGCCTGGCGATCGCGTCCAGCACCGCGCGTTTTTGTTCCGCGGCGATCGACGGATTCTCCCATACGCGGCGCAAATCCGGATTCTCGCGTAGCATCCCGCTTAGCCAATGGAGCTGTTCCAGAGCCTTCCCGGCGTCGAGCCGGCTCTTGAACACTACGTCAGCAAACGCGCGCGCGTAGATGCTGGTCACCGAAGCCATGCGTCAGTTCTTGCCTCCATCGTCGGCGCTGCCCAAGCGGTCCGCAAAGCTGCGCACCAGGGACGAGTCGGTTCCCGCATCCACGTGAATCTGCTTCTTGGCCAGCGCAATGGCAAGATCGGCCGCGTAGCTGGTCAGGTCGCGCCGGGCCGCCTTGGAGGCCGCTGCGATCTCCTGTTCAGCTGACTCTACGATTTTGCGAGCATCCTCTTCCGCTGCGGCCTTGATGCGCCCCTCTTCGGCCGCCAGATCAGCGTCCCCGGTAGCCTTGAGCGCGGAGACTTCGTCGCCGAGCCGCGCCAGCCGTGATTCAATTTCCGATAGCCGCCGGTTGGCGTCCTCGCTAGCTCGGCGCGCGTCTTCCATCGCCTTCTGGATCGCCGCAGTCCGTGCCCGGAACGCGCCCGGTAAATATTTGCGGGCAGCCCAGAAGAGGAAGCACGCGACGGCCGCGAAATTCAGCAACATCGCCAGCCAGTAAGCGTGCTGCAGATTTCCGCCCGTCAATTTCGATAGCCAGCGCACCGATGCCGATTGCTTGAATTGGGCCGTCTCGTCGTCCTCGCCCGCCGCTTCCCGCGTCTCTTTCGCCAGTTGGGCGCCAAAGCCAGGGCGCTCCGGCTTGCTCGCTCCCTTCTGTTCGGCAGATTGCTGCCCCGAGGCCTTCGGCGACTCCATCTCGGGAGCGTTTCCAGGCTCTTGGGCGAGCGCTACACCGGCGACCAGCATAACCAGGACGAATAGGGCGGGCACGGCCCGACCGAGCCCTTGCAACGCGAAAGCGTCGCTCTGTTTCATCGCGCACCGCTCCCTGGGCTTCCAGCCGCCACCGGGCGAAGCACCCGGCGAATGATTTCGGTAGCCAGCCTGCTTGATTCCGCCTGAAGAGTTTCCTGGGCCGCAATCTTGCCTTGCTCGATGGCTTCCCGCGCCTGCTTGACCTGCTCCTGCGCCCGGCCCTTAGCCGTCGCGACGGCCGCGGCACGGGCCTGCAAGGCGGCTTGCCGGCGAGCTTCCTGCTGCCGGAACACTGCCACCCGAGCTTCGCGCAGACGCTGCTCGTACTCCGCCGTCTTGGCCTCTGCCGCCGCCACGTCCGCACTCGCCTTTTCGATTGCGCCCTCCGTCTTGGCCCGCCGTTCCAACAAAATTTTGGACAGCGGCTTGTGGACCAGGAACGTATAGATGGCGTAGAGCAGAACCAGCATGATCACGGTCGGAACGGATCCGAGCAGTAATCCGCCTAGTTGTCGAAGCGTCTCTTGCATGGCCTAGCTGAATGATCCGGAAAAAGAGGGCTACAAAACCCCTAAAGTTAACATCCTAGGGAGCTTGTGTCAACGGCAGCAAAGGCTTAGAAGCATTGCAGATGAGCGTCAAGTGGGAATTTTTTTCAGCACACAGGCTATTCTTTTGCGTTTTGAGGAAACAATTCTTGACTTCCGCGGAATCGGCGCTAACATAACTACATCACCTCCGATCCAATTCAGGATCGAATGGGCCGGTAGCCAAGAAAAGTCACCGCTTTTTGGCTCTCGGCCCATTTAATTTGGCTAGTAGCTGATAGCAGGCGGTTTGTAGCCAAATCCAACCCAAGGTTTTTCTCTGCGAACTCTGCGTTTTAGATTTTGAGAAGGCTATCTGACTCGAAAAACGACCAGCGGTCACGCCCGGGTTCATACCAGGAGATTCGCAAAAGCCACCGACTGTCGGCAGTAGCAGGGCCTAACCCTTCATCAAGAATTCTTTTACGCGCCGCAGCACCGACTCAGAAGCCTCAGCTTCCATCTCGACAAATCCGTCGCGGTACTCGCGGGAATAAATCCGCGAATGGGCCGCAAGCATCGCCAAAAGTTTTCCCTCTTTCTGCGGGACGCGCAGGCGTACGCGGCTCACCGGGTCTTCCTCGAGCAACTGGTCGATCCGCTCTAGTGCGGTCGCTATCCCGATCCCGCGGATTGCGGAAACATGCACGGTGCGCTCATCGTCGCGCAGGGCCTCGCGCTGCTTGGGCTCCAGCAAATCAATCTTGTTCATGACGTGCAAACGCGGCTTCTTCTCGGCTTCCAGTTCCTTGAGCACCAACTCGACCTGTGCGTCCTGTTCCGCAGTGAGCGGGCTGCCCGCATCGGAGACATGGAGCACCAGCGCCGCGCGCTGCACTTCCTCGAGCGTCGCGCGGAACGCGGTCACCAGCGTGTGTGGCAAGTTTCGGATGAATCCCACTGTGTCCGACAGCAAGACCTTGCGCCGCGATGGCAACTCCACCCCGCGAATCGTGGGATCCAGGGTCGCAAACATCTGCGAAGAGGCGAGCACCTTGGCATTGGTGAGCGCATTGAATAACGTCGACTTCCCCGCGTTGGTATAGCCCACCAGTGCCACCGTCGCTACCGGTGCCGACTCGCGCCGTTGCCGCTGCTGCGCGCGAATGCGCCGCACGTTTTCGATCTGCTCTTTCACGTGCCGAATGCGCCGGTAGATTTTCCGGCGGTCGGTTTCCAGTTGGGTTTCCCCCGGACCTCGGGTCCCGATGCCGCCGCCCAGCTGCGACATCTCCACCCCGCGCCCGGCCAGGCGGGGCAGCATGTACTCCAATTGCGCCAATTCGACCTGCAGCTGGCCTTCGCGCGTCTTCGCGTGCCGCGCAAAGATGTCGAGGATGAGTTGCGTGCGGTCGATCACCCGCTTGTGCAGGATGCGCTCGATGTTGCGCTGCTGCGAGGGGGATAGATCGTGATCGAAGAGTATAAGGTCGGCATCGGCGGAAGCCGCGGCGCCCTCGATCTCGTCCAGCTTGCCCGCGCCAATCAGGGTCGCCGGATCGGGCCGGTCGCGTTTCTGCAGCATCGCTCCGACGACCACGGCGCCCGCGCTGGTCGCCAGCGTGCGCAGTTCGTCAAGCGATTCCTCCGCGCTGAATTCCGGAATGCTGGGAGCCTTGGCGCCCGCAGACACACTGGTGGCCGCGTCGCGCGACGCTTGCGCGCCCGCCGTCAGCGAGCGCTTGGCCCCGTCGCGTGGACGCACTCGTACATCCAGCCCAACCAGAAAGGCCCGCTCGCCAGAGGAGCGCGCATCCGGTTGTTCCTGTGCGCGTTCACCTGCGACGGCGCGGCGGACCGCGTCGGACTTGCGTACTTTTTTAGATTCTGCGGAGCGCAACTGAGGTGCGCCTTAGCCTTCAGTCCCGGAAGCGCTGGTTGGAGGCACCGGTGTCGGCACCGACGTTACCGCTGTCGGTTTCCCTTCACTGTGCGCCCCGAAGGGTGCGTGCGGCACTCGCCCCATCACTACCGTGGAGATGGCGTGCTTGAAGATCAACTGTTCCTGGTTGTTGGTCTCCAGCACCACCGAGTATTTATCGAACGACCGGATTCGGCCCGTCAGCTTGACCCCACTCAGCAAGTAGATCGTGATGTTGAGTTTTTCCTTGCGGGCCGTGTTGAGAAAGGAATCCTGGATGTTTTGCGCCGGCTTGTTCTCCATCTGCCGATCTCCTTGCAAATTGGACTTGCACAGCAGCTGTTCCTTGCAACCCGTGGCGCGTACGGCTGCAAAGCCCAGGGGGGACAACCCGCGACAGTCCGGCCCTTTCCTTGCTCCGAACCCTCTTGGGTAACACTCCGTACCATACGGCGTCAGGCCAGACTTTTCAACCCGTTGGACGAGAAAGTTCTGCAAAAGTCCTGAGAATTTTTTCCCTGTTTTTGGAGACATGGGTAACCTCGAAATATGATTACCCGGATATGTGCGACACAAGATCGTGATCGACCGACTTATCGATATCAGGCTGCAGCATCTTCACTCTCCCTGCCCTGAATGTGCGAGGCTATTTCTCGTCTGCGACGCAAGGAAGGCGTCCTGGAGATTTTCTTCGCGAACTTAGCGGCTTTTCTTTGCGACCTTAGCGGTTAAAAGCTTTTTTCCGGTTCGAGTTTCAATCGAGCCTGGCGCTGGGCCGAGGGTTCTGCCACCCTCCGGTGCCCTTCAGCATCCACCTTAATGTACAATCCCGCCTACCATTCGGGAGACACTTCATGCTTCCTTTCGCAGCATATTGGTTCAGTCCCAACATTCACATCCCATCAGATTTCAATACCAATTTTCTGATGATCACCCGCTGGATCCATTTCCTGGCCGGCATTATATGGATTGGCCTCCTCTACTTTTTTAATTTGGTGAATGTCCCCTTCCAAAAGGAACTGGATGCCGCCACGAAAGGCAAAGTCGTCCCCGCGCTCATGCCACGCGCGCTGTGGTGGTTCCGGATGGCGGCCGTGCTGACGGTTTTCGCCGGCTTGACCTACTTTGGAAACATTGTGGGCACCGACGCGAGAAATGGCGGCGGCTCCGCCGGTCATGTCATGCTGAGCTTCTTCGTAATCTGGACCGTGGTGTGGGGCATTCTCTACGCCGTCCTGATCCCCGGCAAAGGCGCGCTCGACAAAGGACTGGTAGTCGCCGTGATCTATGCCATTGTGGTGATCGCAGCTGCGTGGCTGTTCCTCGACATGAATGACCAGGGGTGGCAGAGCAATCGCCTGCTTTCGATCGGGATCGGCGGAGGTATCGGCTGGGTCATGATGCTGAACGTCTGGGGAGTGATCTGGCGCATTCAGAAAAAACTCATTGCCTGGACCAGGGACAACGCGCAGAACGGCACGCCCATTCCCGAGCAAGCCAAGCGCATGGCGCGCATGGGATTTCTCGCTTCCCGCGCGAATGCTTATCTGAGCCTGCCCATGCTGTTCTTCATGGGCGCGGCGAGTCACTATCCGATGTTCGGGAAATAAAGCCGCAATAAGCTCTACTGCAGAGGCACAGAGATAAACAAAGGAGCGTGGGGCCCGTGCTCCTCCGTATCCATTCTCGTAATGGCTTTTGGGCTTTTTGCCCACAAAACAAATCCGCCTGCATGATTGTGCAGGCGGATCTTTTTTCAGGCTGCTGCGCGAGCTAGAACGTCAGCTTCAACGCCAGCTGCATCTGGCGCGAGGACGTGGTTCCGTCTTCGCGCGTAACAGTCGAGGTGATGAGTCCGGTCAGCCCAGAGTCCGTCAAATTACCCAGCGAACCCGAGTCGGATCCTGGCACGTTGAATGCCGGATGATTGAAGACGTTGAAGCACTCGAAGCGCACCTCCGCTCCGACGCGTTCGCCGAACTTCATCTTCTTCGAAGCCGACATGTCGAAGTTGACGTAAGACGGACCGTGGAAGTGGTTGCGCCCAAGATTCGGAATCGCTCCATCGGCAGGTTGGGAAAAAGCGCCGGGATTCGTGAAGAACACCTTTACTCCCGTCAGTCCGGTGTTATCTCCCGGAGCGAATGGATCTCCCAGGAGATCAGGCCGGTTGCTGAATCCCGTATGCTGATTGTCGGTGAAGCTGTACATATCGAAGGCATGGCCCGTCTGCGCGGTCACGATGCCACCGAACTGGAATCCTTCAAAGATGCGACCGGCCAGGCCGCCTGCCATGTGGGTGCTGCCCTTGCCCAACGGCAGCTCGTAGATGTAGTTCACGACCGCAATGTGGCGGATATCGTTGTCAGAGTTTCCGCGCTCCTGGTACAGTGCGCGGCTGTTCCTCGGGAAAGCGCGGTTCCCGGATGCCGGCACCAGCGGATCACCAGCATCGTCGATCGAGTGAGCCCAGGTATAGGCCCCCTGGAACTGTAAGCCATGCGAAAAGCGGTGAGTGATCTTCGCCTGCAGCGAGTGATAAGTCGAGTTGGAGATGGAACGGTTGTAAGCCGGCTCGATTAACGCGTTATGCGCAATGGCATTGAAGGGCAGGTAACCGTTGTCGTAGCCATTAAACAGGGTTCCTTTCGACACGTACGACGGATAGCAAACGGTCGGGTCTCCGAAAACGTTGATGAACGGCGTGCTTCCATCGCAAGCCTGTAACAACTGCGACACTAACGTTGGGTCGGGCGGATTGCCGTCGACCACGCGATAGATGTGCGAGCCTTTCGATCCGACGTACGCGATGTCGAACACCGAGTTCCATCCGATGTCGCGCTGCACCCCAAAGTTCCAGCTTGCGCTGGCGGCGTTCCGGAAATGCGTGTCGAAGACCACCCCCGTGATTAACTGAGCTCCGTCTGGAACGGTTGGCGATGGTGTAGTGTCGAGCGGAGCCGGCAGTTGGAAATCCCCGTAGTAACTCGACAGCGTGTCAAACGGGGTCTTGGACCAGTCCTGTTCGAAGGGCGGATTGCCGCGCGCATTGCCGAACAGGTTGCCAAAGACACGATCGTGGAACACCCCAAATGCTCCGCGAATCGCGGTTTTTCCGTCGCCCCTCGGATCATAGGAGAAGCCGATGCGTGGCTCGATCCCGGAATAGTCATTGCTGTAAATCATTTTTCCGGTTCCCGGCCCTACCGTGGAGAACACCACTGGGAAGGTCGAAGGATCAGTCAGCAGGTTAGAGAAATTCGCCTGCTCTTCATAGGGCACGCCGTTGAACTGATAGCGCAAGCCCAGCGAGAGTGTGAGGTTACGCCGAACCTTCCAGCTGTCTTGCGCGAAGAAGCTGTACTCATGCTGCCGGAAATGACGGTCATCCAGAGCGACGCGCTCGCCGCCTCCCTTGGAAAAATATTCCGCATTGAGGTCGCCGGTGACCAGGCCGTAGTAGAGGGAAGCAGCATCCTGCACAAACGGGTCGTCTGCGACGTTGGATCCGAGGTCAAGCAGATTCACTCCAAACCCCAACGCGGGAGAGAACGAGAGTTGGCGCCGTGTATAGAACGCATTCGGGCCGCTCTCACCGATGGTGCGGAAGTCTGCGCCGAACTTCAAAATATGCGAGCCTCGCACCCAAGTGAGGTCGTCGGCGTAACTGGTGGTCCCGGTATTGCGGAATTGCAGATCTGAAGCCAGTGACAAACAGCCGAAGCCGGTAAACGGATCGGTAATGTAATCCCACCCGCGCCCGAACCGATCCAACGGGTTCACGCTGTTGAGTACGTTGAGGCCGTTGCACTTAAAGCCGGCAAAGATGTGGTTAAAGCCGAAATTGAAGTTGTTGATCAGGGTGGCGCTCATGGTCGACACGAGGCTGGCGGACAGACCTTTGGCAATAGCCTTCTCGTCATCTCCACCGACGCCACCTGGGAGAATGTCGAAATGACCGGCGTTAGGATCCTGATAGTGGTCGTAACCAAGACGGACGCTGACCACGTGCTTGTCATTAAGGTGATGGTCGAGTTTCAACACCGTCTGATAGCTGTCTTGCGCATCGGTGCTGGGGAAGAAAATCAATCCGGAGTAGCCGTCACCGTTCGACAACGTGGGTAGTGGCAACAGGTTCATCACGGCGGCGCCCGTCGCGTCGGCCGGAAGCTGATAGATGTTTTGCGCGGACATTTGCGACAGGTCCACTGGAACCGTAGTCGGATCTCCGTTTAGATCGGCTCCCTGGTAGGTGAACTGCCCGGTCCTGAATTCCTGGGTCGGTACATTTGCCTGGTTGGTCAGAGTGGTACGGAACCGATTAAATTCTTCGTTGAAGAAAAAGAAGGTCTTGTTCTTGATGATCGGGCCGCCAATTGAATAACCAAACTGGTTGCGGATGTAGGGATTCAGCTTCTCGAGCTTGCCTGTTTCCGGGTCTGTGTTCTTGTTAAACCAGTCGCGTGCGCCACCCAGCCAGTCCCATCGGCCGAACTCATACACATCGCCATGAAGACTATTGGAGCCGCTCTTGGTGACCACGTCGACGATCGCACCCGTATTGCGACCAAACTCGGCGTTGAAAGTGTCGGTGATGACGCGGAATTCCTGGGCCGACTCCGGACTCGAACTTAGCACCACGCTGCCCTGTCCACCCGGAACCGACGTGTCGTTGTTATCCGCGCCATCGAGCAGAAAATTGTTGTTGCGATCGCGCGAGCCGTTCACCGTGAAGCCGCCGAGGCCGTTGGTTGTGGCCGTCCCCGGAGACAACAAGAGCAAGTCGTAGGGGTTGCGCGTCAGCAGAGGCAGATCTTTCATTGTGCGCTCGTCCACGAGGTTGCTGACCTGCGAGGTCTCCATATCCACCGGCGGCACATCGCTGGCCCGCACCATCACCTCTTCGGACACCGTGCCCGGCTCGAGTGTAATGTCGACGCCCAATACCTGCGCCACCGTGAGTTCGATGCTGCTCAGGTGATAAGCCTTGAAGCTTTCCTTCTTCGCCGTGATCTCGTAGTGCCCGACCGGCAGGTTCGGAACGCTGTAGACACCGGTTGCGCTGCTGCTGACCGCGCGCTGCGCATTGGTCTCCATGTTCCGGACAATCACATCGGCGCCCTGCACCACGGCTCCGGAATTATCGGCCACAGTTCCCTGGATCGACCCAGTCTGCGCAAACGCCGCGCCCGCAAATCCCGCGACCAGTAATAAGACGGCGAACAATCGAAGCTTCAACATGTCCCCTCCAAATGAATCGCACACACCCGGTGCGACCATTTCCCAAAACTAAAGATTTCCCTGGGATCGCGCCGGACAGAGCAAGATCCTGCTTGTCCAGCTACCTACTAGTGATATGTCATTATTTGGTCACAAGGGAAGGTTACCGACGTAACCAGGTACCGGCAGCAGAACGCTGGACAATCCGGAACGGGAAAAAACGCATCCAGAATAAAGAAGAAGTCCTTCAGAAGATCGACCACGTCAGCGGCTGCTTCGAAACCCCCTGGCTAATCGAGGAAGTATGGTAGAGCACCGGGCCGTCAGAACGCGGGCGGAACAGTGCCAACGATCGATCAGGTGATGCTGGCAGGCTTGGACATGGGTGACGGCGTCATCCGGGCTTGCGGAGCGCTTCCCACTCATCCTCAGCCGCCTGCAGCTCATTGGCGGGTTTACGACGACCGACGACCGAGGACCGACAGCCGACCTCAGGAACAACAATCCGTGAGACACCGCGCCTGGCGTACGTTGCGGGCCTTCCGACCGAGCGCCGGATGAGAACAGCGAAGCGCTATTTCTTCTGACTCGCCTCAATCTTCTGAATCATCTGCGACACCCCGCCCGCCATCGGCCCCTTAGGATCCAGCCGCAGATACTCCTGGAACTCTTTTATGGCGCCCAGCGGGTCCTGCTTGCGCAGAGCGATGTTGCCGAGCAGCACATGGGGAGGAGCCATATTCGGCGCCAGCGCGACGGCCTTCTGAGCATGCGGTTCAGCGTCTTGCCACTTCCCGGTGGCCCAGAAGGTCTTGGCCAGCTCATACTGCCCGTCAGGGACGTCCGGCTTCAGTTCCAGGCCATGCGTAAGGGCCTTTTCCGCGTCGTCATACTTCTTCTGCGCGTTGTACATGGTTCCGAGGGCGAGGTAGCCGCCGGGAGCGGTGGGCGTGATGTCGTTCGCGGCCTGTAAGGCAGATTGGGCATCGTCAAATTTTCCGAGCTCCATGTAAAGCAGCCCCAATGCCAGATATGCTTCGGAATACTTACCATAGATCTGAATCGCCTTGCGGTAGTGCTTGACTCCGGCGTCAGCGTCTTTCTTCTCGTTGATTGCCTTCTGCCCCTCTTCGTACTCTTTGCGTGCCGCCCCAGGAATTGAGTCAGCGCTGATCGACCCACCCGGCCCTTCGGGGGGAACTGGCGTACCGTGATCCTTGTCGACGTGAAGGGTGATCGATTCATAGGCCATTTTCGACATGCTAATGTCGATGACCTCTTCAAATCTCCGAAAGCCTTGACCCTCGATGATCAGGTGATAGACGTTCAGAGGTACGCCATCAAAATCGAACTTGCCTTGGATATCGGTCTGCATCTCTGAATCGAAATCGATTCTGTCACTGCGCAGCCGGACCACGATATGATCCGCAAACCGGCCATCATCGAAACGTACCTGGCCGCGGATAAAGCCTGCCCATGATGGAAGGGCTGAAGCAACCAAGCAAAGGGCCGACAGATACCGCAAGCTCCTGAGCATAGAGACCTCCGCTGTTCGTGGCGCTTAAGTCAGCCGAAAATCTTACTACGCATCCCCAATTTTTCGATTCCCGTGCCTCAAGCACCAATCGGTTCGTGCAAATCGAGACGATTCCCTGCCACAAAATAAATTAGGGAGGGCGCGAGGCCCTCCCTGTTAAAGAATCCTAGTCTGTCTAGAATTCGAATTTCACACCAAAGCGTGCATAGAACGGACGCATGTAGCCCGGTGCGGTGTTGCCGTTCACGGCTGATGGACCAACGCCGGTCGGCTTGCCAAAGTCTGCGTTCAACACGCCGACTGTAAGCTGCTGCTGCTGATCCACGCGCAACTGGGTACGGTTATTGGTGATGTTGAAGAAATCAGCCGCCAGCCGCAGTCTGGTCCCTTCCGTGATCCGGATGGGATAGTCGATATGGTAGTCGACCGTGCCGAAATCCTTCGTCCGCCCCAGAGAACCACGAGCCGAAGTGCAGTTCGTGGTGTTATCTGCGCAGAATGGAATCTCGCCAGCGTTGGCATACACGGGGTGTGCGTACAGGTTATTGATGGGAATACCAGTCTGGAAGTGCACCGAGGAGCCCATGGTCAGGCCCTTGGCGTGGTTTCCGCTGAACGTGTAGCTCACGAAGCCGTTCACCAAGTGGCGAACGTCCGTGTTCAGCACGCCGGGGACGAACTGCTGACCCAGAAGGTTGAAGTCGCCCTGAGTGAAGTCGAACAGCGAGCTGATGTTCGGATCAGTCTGGCCATTGTCATTGCGGAACGAACCTTCGTAATTGCCGATCAACTTGGCAATTCGATAGTTCGCGCGCATTTGCCAGCCCTTCGACATAGCCTTGTTCATTTCGAACTCAACGGCTCGGTAGACGCGGCTAACGTTAACGAAACCGTCAGGGACTCCATCCGGAATGGGCAAGCCTGCTGTGGCCGGATTGGAAACACACATTGCGTTATGGCCGTTAGGAAGCGTCACGATGTTACTGTTGCTGTCCAACGGCTGGACATAAAAGGTATCAGGTGCGCAACCAGCCACCGCCGGTCCAACGTATCCGCCTGTATCTGGGTCGAAATCGGTTGGGCCAGCAGTGAAGAGGACTTGCCCGGGGTTGGTGAAGTAATCCGTGGTTTTGCTGGGATTACCGATGAAATAGTTTTGAGTGAGGCCAGCTTCCGCCGCTTCTGGCGACAGGGCAGCCAAGTCTTCGATGATGCGCTTCATGCGGCGATCCACATAACGCGTACTGAAGACGACACCCGAGTTGGCGAATTCATGCTCGAATCCGACGATGAACTCATCGAGATACTCGCTTCGGGTACGCGGGGCAAACGCAACTGAAGCCTGCGCTGACGCGCCGGAGTTGAAGCTGCGAATGAACCCATTAGCCGGATTCACCGGGCTCTGTGAACCTTCCAAAGTTGACAGGTCGATCGTGCCATCGGGCTGGACCAGTACGTGACCTGCCCCATCCGTAGGTGGTACCCAGTTCGTGTCGCCGAAATCGAACTCTGAGCTGAGCGAGCGGATTGCGATATCCAAAGGCAAGGATTCGGTATACCGCCCAAAATTAACAAAGGCCTTGCTCTTGCGATTTCCCCACGGATCGACGGTAAGGCCGAAACGTGGAGACCAGTTGTCGTTGAAGGTATACTTCGCGTTTACGCCCTTCACCTGCTGCTGCTCCCACCGCAGGCCGGCGTTTACGGTCACATACTTGTTCAACGACCAGTTGTCTTGCACGAAGCCCGTATTGAAGTTCGAGGTCGTCTTGAAGTCCAACTGTCCGAACTCCCCACGGGTCTGGCGCAGATTGACACCGACCCCACCGTCGGGGCAGGTACGTTGAGTTGAGCATCCCCCGCAGTGTTAAGCAAGGGCGCTGCACGATCCCGGGAACATACAACTCTGCTGCAAAGGCACCTGGTAAACCTGGAGCCCGGATTCGTCGATGCAAGAACTCAGACCACGCGGACGGAATTGAAAGGCCGCGTTTGTGCCATTTCGCATTCAAAGCCGCATTGAGAGGAGCTTGCGTGGGATCGGCCGGATCGAAGAAGCCGTCCACCAACGCGGGGTCGATAGCGATGTTCGGACCGCTGCGCAGCTTGGTTCCATCGTAGTGCGAACGGTCATAGCGATAGCCGATGGTGAAGTTGTGCTGGCCGAGGAAGTTACCCGTCTTCGAAGTATCGACGTTGATCCCGTAATTGTCGCCCGTTGTATTTTCGTAATAGCCCAAGCCCTGACGAGTAAACGTTCCTCGTAGCGGACTCGTAGCCGACTCGCAGTCCGGGTTGGGAGAGCCTGGCAGATCACAAGGAATTCTCTGCACCCGATCGACAATCTGGTAAGTGTTCGGAGTGAAAGGAGTGTCGTTGAGGTTATTGTGCCCCCAGGCGAACGATGCGTTTAACAGCCAGGTTGGACTGAAAGTGCCGTTGTATCGGGCAGCCACGTTCCGCGTACCGTACTGCAACTTGTCGTAGGTCGTCTTGGAAGCCGTCTGTGGCCCCAGGTTGCCATTCGCGCTAAAGTCGCTATAGGTCGGATCACCGAAGATTGATCCTTCCACTTGGTGGTTATTGCTCAGCTTCAGTGTGAGCTTGCCCGCGTAAGAATACACTCGCGCCGGCGTCTCATAGTTACCGAGGGCGGTCTGCGTTCCGTTAGGTACGCTTCCCGCTGTCCCGAAATCGGAGGGATTGCGGTACTGCGCAAACTGGTTGTAATCCGTGTTCCACTGCGGGTTGAACGACCCGAAGAAGAAGATCCGGTTCTTGATGAGTGGACCACCGATTTCGCCATCCAGATCATAGTTGCTCTGGTGGAGAATCTTTCCTTGCAGGTTAAAGCGCTCAGCGGCGCTACCCGTTCCGAAGTCGTCCGAGAAAAGCCGCTGCTTTTCCAGCTGTTGCGGCGCAAAATAACCGCCTACGGTACCGTGGAACTGGTTGGAACCACTTTTGGTCACGATCTGCACGATGCCGCCGGTGGACTTGCCATACTGCGCTTCAAAGCCGCCGGTCTTAACGTCCACTTCTTTAACGAAAGAAAGATTGATGCCGGTGGAGAGCGAACCGTAAACGCGCGAGAACACGCCGATGCCGCCGAAGCCGCCGTCGGTGATGCTCACGCCGTCCGCAACATAGTTATTTTCCAGGCCGGTTCCACCCGCGATGGATGGATTCGCCGTGCCCGTGCCGCCGCCCGAAGTAACTCCAGGCGCTGCGTAGAAGAGGCCGGTTACGCCACGCGCCACCGGAACCGACTGGTAGAAGGTGTCGGTCATATTGGATCCGACTGCCGTCGAGGTCGTGTCCACCTGGATGGAGGAAGCACTGACTTCAATCGTCGTCGCCGAGGTCCCCAGTTCCAGTTTCGCGCTGACGCTAGAGGTGCGCCCTGTAACGACTTCGGCTGACTTGATCTCGGCCGTCTTGAATCCTTCTTTGCTGATCTTTACGCTGTAGTAGCCGGGAGTCAGCACTTGGAATAGAAAGCGCCCTTCCGAGTCTGTGACCGCGGTTTTTTCTCCCGTGGGACCCACTATGGTCACGTTCGCGCCGCCAACTACGGCGCCGCTTGGGTCGCTGACCGTGCCACCTAAATTGCCCTTCACTGTGGATTCTTGCGCAAAACCTATCGCCGTAAGGCTAAAGGTCAATGCGAAGAGGGCAAAAACAGCTACAAGCCTTTTCGCCATAAGCTTCAACTCCTCCTTAAAGTTCAGTGCTGATCTTGGTTCTCTGCTGGGGCCAAAATTGCTGCGTGCGTGGATTGAGCTCTATACACCCTTTGAACAGACTGACTCACAGCACAGTGCACACCCGGTACCAAAACACGACAAAGT
Source organism: uncultured Acidobacteriota bacterium (assembly GCA_963850425.1). Lineage (GTDB taxonomy): Bacteria > Acidobacteriota > Terriglobia > Terriglobales > Acidobacteriaceae > Gp1-AA133. The sequence goes on from CAWKLF010000001.1 coordinate 481,242, forward strand.
CTTGTGCGTCAGTCTAGTGCTGTGTTTTGAGGTGGTTAGGAAAAGCAAAGGCAGCGAAAAGGGCTATTTTCGATACAAGGTTATTCGGATAACCGTAAGTTTTGAAAGGTACATATATGAGTTTTCATATGGATGCGAGGGCCGACTGGGGCTTACTAACGCGTGCCTGGCAATTTATGAGGCCGCGCTTTACTGCTCCTCAGCTTTGCTGCCCGTCTCGTTCAGCAGGGCGCGCCCTTTATTTTGGAAGGCCTCGGCTCGGTCAGGCTTGCCCGAGTGCTGATAGTACGTCGCCAGCGCGAGGTACAGGGGACCGGTGGGAGTTTTTACCTTGAGCGCCGTTTCCAGGAGTTCGGCCGCCTGGCTCGACCTGCCCGTGCGATCCAGGCTGTCAGCCACAGCGAGGATCGTCCCATCTTCTGTTTTGGCAGTCACTTCCCGTTGGGCGAACAGCTCGACAACCTTGGCGAAATCTTTCTGCTGAAAGTAGTAGTCCGCCAAACGCGCTCGGGCGCGCTCGTGATTCGGATCATGTCGTAACGCTTGCTGGAAGGCGCCCAGTGCTGCCTGCTGATCTTTGTTTGCCAGAAAAACCACGCCTCGATCAAAGTCGGCTTGCCCAGACGTGACGTATTCCTGCAAACCTTCATCGTCGATTTGCCAAACGTCGGACGGCGAGGATTCCGCACCGATCAGAAACGATGTTGTGCTGAAAAGCTTCTGCTGCGTCGCCGGATCGGTGACGGAGACTGTCAAGCGATAGTTCCCGGCGCCCAATTCCGTCGTATCGATCTTCTTGCCGTTCACCATCGACCCATACGCGTCAAACTGGTTGGTGGCCAATTCCTCGTGCAGTGTTTTTGCGGATCCTGAATAGCTGGGCCGGCCGTAGGCGTAGTCGACCATCAGTTTCGAATCAGCACTGCTGCTTACACCGGTTTGCCTGCGCCAAATCTGGTAGAAAAATTTCAGATCCTGTCCCTGTACGAGGGAAAGTTCCTTCGCGACGTAAGGACGAAAGCGAATGCCGCCACCCGTAAATGGAAGAAACTCGGCTTTCGCAGGGTCGACCGCATCCGCCTGCGAAAACGCCAAGGGATCCGTGACCACAAATTCCTGCTTTCTCACATCCGGAATCGTGATCTCCCGTTCTGCCGGAAAGCTGGTCTTGGTCAGCAAGTTCGTAAACAGGAACTTCATGGTGTACTTGCCGGGGGCCAGCGGGACCCAGCCTTCGTACATGACGGGCTTTCCCTTCAGGCTATCGAGATCCGCCTTGCTCATGTACCTGGAAAGCTTCTGCTCGCGATTAAAAAGCTCTTTCCCATCGCTACCCAGTATGCGAACCATCGTAGCCAGCGAGTAATAGAAACGCTGATCAGCCTGCGCCACCGCGAAGTCTTCGGGCTGCGGCAGTCGAATCGCATAGTGCAGGCGGATATCTCCGTGCGAGTCGCGTAAGGGCGCGCATACAACGTTGAGCAAGTCCCCGGGAAGTATGACCCGATGCGTGACGTCCTCGCTCAAGGCCTGTCGCAGTTTGAGCGCTTCCACCGTGAAGGGATGATTGGCCAGATCGCGAATCGTTCCCAGCATCAGGTCGGAAAGCAAAGTTGAATCGGCGTTCGCGGTGTCCACAGGTTCGCTCGGCAGCAAACTAAGTGTGGTGCGGGCGACTTCGCGACCCAATATGTGGTCGATCTGCAGGAACGACTGTTTTCGTCCCTGTTCCGCCTGTATACCGGTCACAAGCTTATTCGGGCCGTCCATGTAGGGGCTATAAAGCCGGAAGTCTCCGAAATCTTTCTCCCAGAACACAACGTAGAAAAATGGCGGCAAAGCCGGGTGGTTGCTGGAATAGAACCAGATCTCCATTCCCCGCACACCGCTCTGCGCCACATATCGCGCCTTCTGCTGCGGAGCACCCAGCGTGATGTAGATGCGGCCCATGTCCGTGTTCCAGCCGTCGCCGAATTTGCCGAAGTGGTCGCTGGCATATTGCAGCCGCTCGTAGTGTTCCTCACGATAGGAATTCGTCGGCGCTCCAGGATTCGGATTTCTTATCTCCCAAAAGTGCTCTATGAATTTGTCCCGGGCCTCATCCGTGTTGAGCCCTTTGAATGCCGCTTTCTCCTCATTCGTGATGATGTACCCCACGTCCTTCTTCAGCCACTCGCTATATTTCTTCGGGAGTTTCGTGGAGTCGCTTCCGAAAGCGCCCGGAAGCAGTGCCAGAATCGTCACAGCGACAGCGAATTTGCGCAGGAACCAACAGCGCGACGACGCAGGAGAACTATCGGATACAGACATAGGCTTTAGGGTATGTTATTTAGCGTATTGTTAATCAACACAGGCGTCAAGGCGGCGCCTAGCTCGGTAAAGCTGTGAACGCGCCTATCTCGGCCATTTGCCCTTTCGTTGTTTTCAGCGATCAGCCGAGTCCCGTGCCACGCATGGTCTGACGTTTAAGCTAGTCCAAATGCCAAGCACGCAGGACAACCAGCCCATCCCGCGAGACCCGTTCTTCGAGGGCCTAACCCTTTTCAATGCCACCCATTTCTTTGAAGCCCACGAAGTCCTGGAAGATGTCTGGCGGGCCGCGCCTGAGCCTGAACGCAAGTTTTTTCAGGGCCTCATCCAGATCGCAGTCGCCCTTCATCATTATTCTACGGGCAACCAGATCGGCTGCAGATCGCTGCTGGAACGGGCGCGCCGGAACCTGGCACCCTACCCCGCCGGGCATCGCGGGGTTGATCTGGATTCTCTCCGCCAACAGGTCGATGGCTGGCGAAGCGCTCTCGACCAGGGCTATCTCGTACCCGCGCTTCCTCTTATCAGCTTCCGCCTCCCTCCCGAGTAGCGTCCGCAATCCACTGCCAAGGTTCGGGCCCCTGGCAGCCGCATCGACACCGCCCCCTTCAATCAACCTTCCCCGTCGATTTCACAATCGCGATTGGACGTAGCGATCAACCTCGTCTATCCAGCCCCACTCCCATGAACCCAGCCTGATAAAATCTCTTATCCGTGAAATCGCCAACTATGTCGGAAAAGCCGACGACCTCCTCCCCAGGCATACCCATGCTCGACCTCGGCCGCCAGTACGCCTCGATACGCGACGAAATACTCGCCGCCATAGAGCGCGTGTGCTCTTCCCAGCATTTCATCCTGGGCGAAGAAGTGGAGTCCCTCGAGCGCGAAGTGGCTGGCTTTGTCGGAGCCTTGCACGCCGTCGGCTGCGCGTCCGGAACGGACGCCCTGTGGCTCGTGCTGGCTGCCAGCGGCGTAAAACCAGGCGACGCCGTCATCACGACGCCCTTCACCTTTTTCGCCTCCGCCAGCGCTGTTGTCCGCGCCGGGGCGCGCCCCATCTTCGTCGACATCGACCCGCACACTCTCAATCTTGATCCCGCCAAGGTCGAGCCGTATTTGCGTGAGCGAAAGCCGTCGAATCTGCGCGCGATCCTGCCTGTGCATCTCTACGGACAATGTGCCGATATGGACGCCTTCACTGGCATCGCTAACGAATTTCAGCTCGCGATCATTGAAGATGCCGCCCAAGCCATCGGCGCCAGCTGGCGCAACGCGCGCGCCGGATCGCTGGGTAAGGCGGCTGCTTTCAGTTTTTATCCCAGCAAGAATCTAAGCGCCTGTGGCGATGCTGGCCTGACGACCACCAACGATCCTGACCTCGCCGAGCGCATGCGCCGCCTTCGCAATCACGGAAGCCCGCGCCGCTATTTGCACGACGAGATGGGCTGGAACTGCCGACTCGATGCAATCCAGGCTGCGGTGCTTCGCGTGAAGTTGCCGCACATTGAAACCTGGAACCGCCAGCGTGCCGAGCACGCCGCCACCTACGATCGGTTGCTCACGCAGTCAGGCTTGTTGTCCGCCACTGCGGATGCCCCCCTGCGAATGCTGGTCACCCTGCCCGACGCTCGTCACGTTTACCACCAGTATGTAATTCGCGCGCAGCGGCGCGACCAACTCCGCCAGTTTCTTGCAGAAAGAAAAATCGGCACTGAAATCTACTATCCCATCCCGCTGCATCTGCAACCGGTATTCAGCTATCTCGGATACCGCGAAGGTGATCTGCCCGAAGCCGAACGGGCTGCCCGCGAAGTTCTCGCGCTTCCCATGTTCCCGGAATTGCGGCCGGAAGAGCAGCAGTGGGTGGTGGAGAGCATTGCCGACTTCTACAGTTAGCGCATCTCGCCCTTTTCTGGCGTGCCTCGTGCAAATATTTCCCGGTTGCGCGGGTCACCATAGGCTTGCCGCCCTAGGGCAATGCCTGTAGCTCGCCCCTTCGTATTTCCTTAGAACCTTTCGGCTATCTACCCGAGCAAAATTCACTGGCCAGCGTAAAACATTCAGTTCAAACAGTCGCAATTTGCGAACGAGGCATGTGCGGAATACTTGGGAGCCCGCGCGATCTCTTGGCCACGTGCTTGCTACAAAGCCACGTAGCCGCACCTAATTCCTCGGAGGATATGATGAATAAGCCAACGAAATCTTTTTGGATGCTGGGCACACTCGCGCTGTCGCTGAGCGCCGCCCCGCTATTCGCGCAGCAACCCGATGCCAATTCGCCGTCGTCGAGCACGCCATCGACCCAATCGCAGTCCGGACAGAACCAGCCCGGAACGCCGCCATCCAGTCAGCAGCCCGGCGCGACCGACCCCAGCCAGACTTCGCCCAGCCAGCAGCCCGGCGCGACCGACCCGAGCCAGACTTCACCCAGCCAGACTTCGCCTAGCCAGCAGCCCGGTGCCAGCCAGCAGCCCGGCGCCAGCCAGTCGCCATCCGGCCAGCCCGGTGCCGACGCGCAGGCGCAGTCTGCCGGTGACGGCCAGAGCTTCAGCGGAACCGTTTCCAAGTCTGGCGACAAGTACGTTCTGCAGGATGCCAGCGGCAAGACCTATGACGTCGACCGCCAGGAAGAGCTGAAGAAGTACGAAGGCAAACAGGTTCGAATCAAGGGCACGCTTGACCCCGACGGCAAGACCATTCACGTAAAATAAGTTCATAACGCGCACCGATGAAACGGGGCCGCAACCACGGCCCCGTTCCCTTTTCGCCTTTATAACCCCTGCCGTCTTCACCGTTTCCTTCATCCTGGTCCCGCGCCTCATTTACAATCCCCCAATCGCGGACCGAAACAACTTGCCCATGACTCGTCCACCAAACCTTCACAACCAGCAGCCTGCTGCCCCAAGAGGTTTATTTGCTCAGGCCTTCGGTGGCGCGTGCCGCCTGTTTCGAGCCCCTGGCCGCGTCAACATCATCGGTGAGCACACCGACTACAACCTTGGCTTCGTGATGCCGGCCGCCATCGGGCTTTATTGTTCGGTGGCAATTGCTGCCCGCGCGGACCGCGAATTACACATCTTCTCCTCGCAGTTTGACCAAAAAGCGGTCATTGATCTTGACTCACCTTCTCTCACCCCGCGCGGCGATTGGAGCGACTACGTTGTCGGTACAGCCTTGGCGCTGGAGAAATCCGGCCACAAACTCCGTGGCGCAAATCTAGTCGTCGGCGGCGACGTTCCGTTGGGATCCGGGCTCAGTTCGTCAGCAGCGATCGAAGTCTCCAGCGGCTTCGCCTTCTTGAGCATCGGCGGCCACGCCATCGACCGCACGCAACTCGCCCTCGCTTGCCAGCGCGCGGAGAATGAATTCGTCGGCGCCCGTTGCGGCATCATGGATCAATTTATCTCCGCTCACGGCCGCGACCACCATGCCCTCATGCTGGATTGCCGCAGCCTGGAAGCCACCGCGTTGCCTCTTCCCGCCAAAGTGCAACTGCTCGTGTGCAATACCGGCGTGAAGCATTCCCATGCGGCCGGTGAATACAACGCGCGCCGCCAACAGTGCGAGGAGGGTGTGCGCCTGCTGTCCTTAGAGGTGCCGGGAATCCACTCTTTGCGCGACGTCAGCTCAGCCCAGCTCGAACGTAACAAGGGCGCGCTCCCCGAACTCATCTACTGGCGCTGCCGTCACGTGGTGACCGAGAACGAACGGGTGCAACGAATGGCTAGGGCGCTCGAAACAGCAGATCTGCCAGCCATCGGAAATCTCATGGCCGATTCCCATCGCAGCCTGCGCGACGACTACCAGGTCAGTTGCACGGAACTGGACATCATGGTCGAAATTGCTTCCGGCTTGCCCGGAGTTATTGGCGCGCGCATGACCGGAGGCGGATTCGGCGGCTGCACTGTGAATCTGGTCGATGCCCAAGCCGCAGCATCCGTGCGCCACTCCGTAGCGGAGCAGTATGAGGCGCGCACGGGCATCAGCCCCGAGACCTATGTTCTGCAAGCGACCGGCGGCGTCACCGAAGTGGCATAGGTCACCGCCGCTGGGAAGAAATTGCGATTACACTTATGCCGACCATCGGCAATGGAATCGCTGAGCACCCGATGAAGCTCGACCAACTCAGGGACACTCCACACCGGCGCTTCAACCCTCTCACACGCGAATGGGTGCTCGTCTCTCCTCACCGCACGCAGCGGCCCTGGCAGGGGAAAGTAGAGAAAACTCCTCTCGAAAATTCGCCACACTATGACCCAACCTGCTATCTCTGTCCCGGAAATGCGCGTGCAGGCGGGAAACAAAATCCGAACTACTCCACGACCTTCGTTTTCGACAACGATTTCGCGGCCCTGCTGCCAAATCCGCAGGAAGTCACGATCGAGGAAAGTGATTTGCTGATCGCCCACAGCGAGCGGGGCCTGTGCCGCGTAGGCTGCTTCTCTCCTCGCCATGACCTGACGATTGCGCGCATGAGCGCTGCCGAGTTGCGCCTGGTCGTCGATATGTGGATCGATCAGTTCAACGAACTCAGCAGCCGACCCTGGATCAACCACGTGCAGATTTTCGAAAATCGCGGGGCCATGATGGGCGCAAGCAATCCGCATCCCCACTGCCAGATTTGGGCTACGGCTCACCTGCCCAATCAGGCTATCCGCGAACAGTCAGCTCTCGTCGAGTATTCCGCCACGCATCACTCCTGCATGCTGTGCGACTACCTTCAACTGGAAAAGAATTCCGGTCAGCGCTTCATCTGCGAAAATGACGCCTTCGCCGCCTTCGTGCCCTTTTGGGCGGTATGGCCTTTCGAAACGCTTGTGATCAGCAAGCGCCATTTGGAATCGATGTCGGATTTCAACCCAAACGAGTGCGACCTGCTCGGCGACATCCTGAAAAGGCTCACCACCCGCTACGACAATCTTTTCGAAATCTCATTCCCCTACTCGATGGGATTTCATCAACGCCCCACCGACGGCGAACCGCACCAGGAATGGCACTTCCATGCGCACTTCTACCCGCCGCTGCTGCGTTCGGCTACCATTCAAAAATTCATGGTCGGATACGAAATGCTTGGCACTCCCCAGCGCGACATTACTCCGGAAGCCGCTGCTGAGCGGCTTCGGCAATTATCTGAAGTGCATTTTCGGGATCGCACATAAGCAAGGCTGTTCGATGATAGCCCGCACACAATTCTCACGAGTCCAAAGGGAGATCGGCATGAAGACTCTTCTGAAGTCCTGTGTATTTCTGGCTCTCCTTCTTCTGCTTCTTGCAACTACCCTCATCCATGCGCAATCCACGGCCGTTCCTTCCATCTTGCTTGGCACCGCCTGGTATCCCGAGCAGTGGCCTGAAGCCAGATGGGAAGCCGATCTTGCGCTCATGCAGCAGGCGGGCGTTCACATGGTGCGTGTGGGTGAATTTGCCTGGAGCCGCATGGAGCCGGAAGAAGGCCGCTACGATCTCGACTGGCTGGATCACGCAATCTCCGCAGCCGCGAAGCACAACATCCTCACTGTCATCGGCACGCCCACCGCGGCCCCGCCCGCCTGGCTCACGCAGAAATATCCCGAGACCCTGCGCACCCTCGTGGATGGCCGCAAAGACCAGCACGGCAACCGGCAGCAGTTCAACTGGGCGAATCCCAAATATCGCGAGCTGGCACGCAAGATTGCCGAACAACTCGCCAGGAAATTCGGCCATAACCCAAACGTGCTCGGATGGCAGATCGATAACGAGTACAACGAGGCTTCCTTCGACCCCGCCACGAAAGCTCAATTCCAGCAGTGGGTCAAGGCTCGTTACGGAACGCTTGACAACCTCAACGCTCGCTGGACGACAGCCTACTGGAGCGAGTCCTACACCGCCTGGGATCAGATCCCTATCCAGACCAGTTACGGAAATCCCGGCCTCTTGCTGAGCTGGATGCGTTTTGTCAGCGATACATGGAGAAGCTACCAGCGCAACCAACTCGACGTGATCCGCGCCAATTCCGATTCCCGCCAGTTCATCACCACCAACATGATGGGTTGGTTCGACGGCTTCGATCACTACACCGTCGCGGAGGATCTCGATATGGCGGCGTGGGACGACTATGTCGGCCAGGGCCATCTCAAGCCCGGGCGCAATGGCGCCGCCCATGATCTGACGCGGGGTTTCAAGCGAAAGAATTTCTGGGTGATCGAGACGCAGCCCGGTTCGGTCAACTGGGCCGACATCAACAACTTTCTCGATAAGGGTGAGGTCCGCGCCATGGCCTGGCATGACGTCGGTCACGGCGCCGATGCGGTCAGCTACTGGCAGTGGCGCAGCGCGCTCAGCGGCCAGGAGCAATACCACGGCGTAATCGTTGGCCCCGACGGCAACCCTGTTCCTCTCTTCAGCGAGGTCGCTCAGATCGGAAAGGAATTCGAAAAGGCTGGCCCTGCGCTGGCCAAAACCTCGGTGCGTTCCGAGGTCGCGATCCTCCACACCTACGACAGTCGCTGGGCCATTCAATGGCAGAAACACAACAAGAATTACGATCCCGTGGAAGAAATTGTCAGCTATTACGAGCCCATCCGCGCAATTGCGCAGTCCATCGACATTGTTCCCCCCACCGCTCCACTATCGCAGTACAAACTTGTCGTCGCTCCCGGCTTGAATGTCCTCTCCGATGCCGCCTCGAAAAATCTCATGGACTACGTGCAGAACGGCGGCCACCTTGTCCTCGGCCAGCGTTCGGCAATGAAGGATGATGACAATGCGCTCCAGACCCAGCGTCAACCCGGCCCTCTCGGCGCGCTCCTGGGAGGCCGCGTCGAGCAGTACTACGCCCTGACGGATAAGGTTCCGGTATCAGGCGATTGGGGAACAGGCGAAAGTCAGCTCTGGGCCGAACTTCTGAGCGCCCGCGATCCTGACACCCAGGTGTTGTTACGTTATGGAAAGAGCAATGGGTGGCTCGACGACCAGCCTGCGGCAATCACAAGAAAGGTAGGGCGCGGCCGCATCACCTATATCGGCGCCTGGCTCGATCCAAAAACAATGCAGAAAGCTGCCGAATGGATGACCTCTACCAGCGGCGTGAAACCCGCATTGGGCGCCGTTCCGGAGGGAGTCGAAGTCTCTCCGCGCTACGGGCAGCAAGGCGCCGTCTTCATCCTGATCAACTTCTCGAAGCAGCCTCAAAACATCACCTTGCCGCACACCATGACCGACGTCCTGGAGGGTGGCGAGAAACAATCCCTGACACTGCCGGTGTACGGAGTAGCAGTCGTCGCGTCGAAGCAGAAGTAAGCTGCACTGTTATCGCTGCACTCTGATCGCAGCACTCCGATCTCTGCACTCCGAAGCAGTGTCATCTCGAGCGGAGTGAGGCGCCAGCCGAATGCAGTCGAGAGACCTTGCGTTCCCTGACGCAAGCGGCGCACTCGCACCGATTCACGCCCCATCGGAGCGCGGAACAATTGACTCCACCGCGCGCACGCAATAGGATTACGCGCGCTAACCGCCACCCTGATGGAGACGCTCGCAATGTTCCTGCAAGGCCGTGCGCAGCGCACCTGCGCCCTCTTCGTGCTTCTGATTGCTGTTTTTGCGCTACTCGCCCAAGCCGACAAGTCCGGCAAAGCGACCGACAAAAAAAACGAATCCGCCGACAAGAAGAAGGAACTTCCCCTGCAGCCAACCCGCACGGTGGAGTTCACCACTAGCGAAGGCACCTGGCTCTCGCTCGACGTTTCCCCTGACGGCCAAACCATCATCTTCGATCTTCTAGGCGACCTTTACACCATTCCCATCGCCGGCGGAGAGGCGAAGAAACTCACCAGCGGCATGGGATTCAGCAATCAGCCGCGCTACTCCCCGGACGGCAAGTTCATCGCCTTTGTCAGCGATCGCGGGGGCGCGGAGAACGTCTGGATCGCCAAGCCCGACGGCACCGATCCGAAACAACTCAGCCAGGACGAACAAGTCGAATTCGCCACCCCCACCTGGACACCCGACAGCCAGTACGTGATCGCTGCCCGCGAAAGCCAGTTCCCCATCAACACGTTCGAGCTTTGGATGTATCACGTGAAAGGCGGCGCCGGCGTCCAGATCACAAAGTCGAAACCAAAACCCGATGCGAACCCCCGTGATTGGACCCACTCCATCGGCGCGTCCGCTTCCCGCGATGGCCGCTACCTCTACTACACGACCCGCGGCGGATTCTTCGACAAGGTCTATAACGTCGCATTCCCGCTCTCGCAGATCGCGCGCCGCGACCGCACTACGGGCGAGGAAGACGTGGTCACCGACGCGCCCGGCAGCGCCTTCAGTCCGGTAATTTCTCCCGACGGCAACAAGCTCGTCTACGGCACACGCTACGAAACCGAGACCGGCCTGCGCATCCGAGACCTGAAGACCGCCGAAGAGCACTGGCTGAAGTACCCGGTCCAGCGCGACGATCAGGAATCGCTGTTCACTCGCGACTTCCTCCCCAGCTACACCTTCACGCCCGACAGCAAAGATGTCCTGGTCACATGGGGAGGCAAGATCCATCGCGTCAACGTCGACACCGGCGAGCAGCATGAGATTCCCTTCACCGCAAAGATCGCGCGCGGTCTGGGACCTGATCTGAACCTGGCTCTGCGTGTCGAAGAGGGGCCCGTTCAGCTTCGTATTGCGCAGTCCCCCAGCGAATCGCCCGACGGCAAGCGCTTGGTCTTCTCCGCCCTCGCCGATCTTTATGTAATGGATCTTCCTTCGGGAACTCCCAAGCGCGTCAGCAAGGATCAGAATCGTGAATTCCAGCCAGCCTGGTCGCCCGACGGCCAGTGGCTTGCCTACGTCACCTGGTCCACGGAGGGCGGCCAAATCTGGAAGATTCGTGCGGATGGATCCGGCCCCGCTCAACAACTCACGCGCGTGCCCGCGTACTACCGTGATCCGGTCTGGTCTCCGGACGGCCAGCGCATCGTCGCCCTGCGTGCCCCGCGCATCGCCCATGTCGAACAATTCGACGAGTTCGGGCATCAGGGAGCGATGGACCTCATCTGGCTCCCGGCCGATGGCGGCGACGCCAACTTCATTCTCCCAGCCCGCGGCGGCCAGCATCCTCACTTCGGACCGGAGAAAGATCGCCTCTACGTCTACTCCGATGCCGGACTCACCTCCATGCGCTACGACGGCACTGACCGCCGCACCATCGTGAAAGTGGTTGGCAAGCAGTGGTTCCCGCAGCCGCCGGAAAAAGGCGAGGGCAATCCCGCCGATGACGTCCGCCTCAGCCCTGACGGAAACTGGGCAATCGCCCAGGTAAGCACGCAACTCTACCTGCTCGCAGTTCCCCACATGGGTGGCGAGCCTCCGACGGTCGACGTCTACAAAGCCGCGGTCCCTCTCGCCAAGATCACCGACATCGGGGCCGACTACATGGGCTGGTCCTCCGACAGCAAAACCATCACATGGGCCGTGGGCTCAACCTTCCTGCGTATGCCCATCGATAAGGTCGTCTTCGAAAAGCCCAAGCCGGACGAAAGCAAGGATAAAGATAAGGAAAAAGATAAGGACACCGACTCCAAACCCACGCCCAAGCCCCAGCCTCCCGAACCTCCCGAGCCTCCTCGCGCCAAAGCGGTCAAAGACAAGAAGAGCCACTCCGAGTCCGCCGACTCCAAAGACTCCGACGCTTCCTCCGACTCCAAAGACGCCAAGCCCAAGCAGCCTAAACCCGAAGAGATTGCCATCAAGCTGGAATTCCCGCGCCATAAGCCCGCCGGAACTGCCGTCCTGCGCGGCGCAAAGGTCATCACCATGCATGGCGATGACATCCTCTCCAACGCCGACATTGTCGTGAAAGACAATCGCATCGCCGCCATCGGCGAACAGGGAAAAGTTTCCGTCCCCGCCGACGCCAAGGTGATCGATGTGAGCGGCACCACCATCGTTCCCGGCTTCATCGACATTCATCCCCACTGGAGCGAGATCCGCCGCGGCGTACTCGACCTGCAGAATTGGGGTTTCCTCGCCAACCTGGCCTATGGCGTGACCGCCGGCCGCGACCCGCAAACCGCCACCAACGACATGTTTGCCTACCAGGACATGGTCGACACCGGCGAGATCATCGGCCCACGCGCTTACTCAACCGGGCCCGGAGTTTTCCCCGACACCGACTTCCAATCGCTCGACGACGCGAAGGGCGTGGTCGACCGCTACCAGCGTTTCTATCGCACCCCGTACTTGAAGTCTTACCTGGTTGGCAATCGTAAGCAGCGCGAGTGGATGGTGATGGCCTGCAAGTCCGAAGGCGTGATGCCCACCACCGAGGGCGGCCTCGACACCAAGCTCGACCTCAGCCACGTGCTCGACGGCTTCAGCGGAAACGAACATAGCATGCCGGTCACGCCGCTCTACGACGATGTCGTCCAGCTTTTTGCCAAGTCCGGCATCTTCTACACGCCAACTTTGATCGTCGCCTACGGCGGACCATGGGCGGAGAACTACTGGTACGAACACACCGAAGTTCACGACAACCCGAAGATCCGCCACTTTATGCCTCACAACCTGCTCGACGACCACACCCGCCGCCGTCCGATCTGGGTGCGTGACGACGAACAGGCCTTCCCACGCCTCGCCAAGCAAGACGCGAAGATCATGAAAGCCGGCGGCAAAGTCTGCATCGGCAGCCACGGACAATTCCAGGGCCTCGGCTATCACTGGGAAATGTGGTCGCTGGCCGCCGGAGGTATGGGCAGCATGGAAGTCCTGAAGTCCGCCACCATTCATGGCGCGCAAGCGCTAGGCCTCGACAAGGACCTTGGCTCGCTTGAACCTGGCAAGATGGCCGACCTGGTGGTCCTCAACAAGAGTCCGCTGGACGACATCCGCAACACCGAATCGATCCGTTATGTGATGAAAAACGGCGAACTCTTCGAAGGCGACACCCTAAACGAAATTTGGCCGTCAGAAAAAAAGCTCCCGCCTCTCTGGTGGTGGAGCGAGAAGCCCTAAGAGAACCGGTCGTTCGAGTCGATCTGCGTGCTCGCAATGAGTTGGTTAGAGAGCCGGTATCCGAGTGGTGGGAAAGCCAGTGTTCGCGCAGAAGGAAGGAATGAACGTCCCGAGCCCCCAGCCGCGCATGAAAGCTCGGATTCTCGCAATGCCTGACAGAACGGGGCCCGTGAATCGCTCACTTTAAGTTCCGACTCGTGCGCCCCGCCCGAGTCGTTTATGATAGAGATTCTCCGGTTGCAGCATCGGGCTTTTTCCCCGTTCTGAAAAATATCTGCGTAGTTCGATACACCCGTCATACAAAATCTGGAGGCAGTGATGCGGAACTTTATTCTTGGTGTGATCGTCACTCTGGCCGTACTGATCCTGGGCGGAATGGGTGCGGCTTTTCTCGGACTGGTGCCTACAACCGCGAACAAACAACCCCCACGTTGGGAAACGCACTTTGCGATGAGCGCCGTCGATGCGTCTACTGAGAAGCACGCGCCCCACATCAGCAGCCCGGTGCTACCCTCCCCCGAAAATCTCATCGACGGCATGAAGCTTTACACCATGAATTGCGCGCTCTGCCACGGAGCACTCGACAAAAAGACCTCTCCGCTGGCTGCTTCTTTTTATCCACCCGTCCCGCAACTGATATTGCATCCCCCGGATGATCCCGAATGGTTCAACTACTACATCATTCATAACGGCATCCGCTATACCGGCATGCCTGCGTGGGATAAAGCGCTCTCCGAGCAGGACATTTGGAAGGTGACGATCTTCCTGTCACACATCGAAAAGCTGCCAGGCCCTGCCCAGGATTATTGGAAGAACGCGTTCGGCGTGGCCCCTCCAACCGGCGAAGGGGAACAGCATGGAGGTCACGAGGATCACGATGCACACTGATCTTTAGCAGGCTTCAGAAAAGCTGATGGCGTCGAATTTCAGGATGACACGCCTCCACAATCTTTGGAAGAGTCAGACTGCGGCTGCCTTTGGAAGGCTCTACCTTCACGGCCTTCGGCCACTCCTTTGAAAGGCTTTTACCTTCAGGCCTGCGGCTCCTCTTTGAAAGGCCTTTCCCTTCACAGCCTGAGAGTAAACTGCAATCGCCATCGTGATTTGAAAGGGCACGACTCAGTCGCCCATTTCGTGCCGATTTAAAGGGCGCGACTCAGTCGCCCGATTTCGTGCCGATTTTGGAAGGGCACGACTTCAGTCGTGCCGAAAAGGCGCAAATTCAAGCGGCTTTAGCCGCTGAGGTTCGCCCTTGACAGATCGATTTGCGCAGCCGCATGGCGGGTAAGTCACGCCCTGCGTTTGCAGGCCGCCCGCGACGCCCGCCTCCTTATATAATAGGGATTTGTGCCTGGCTCGAAATTCATCCTCGTAGGCCTTGCGGAAGGAAATTATGCCGACTGACGTCATCATGCCCCAGATGGGCGAATCGATTTTTGAAGGAACCATCACCAAGTGGCTGAAGAAGCCCGGCGACAAAGTGCAGCGCGACGAGCCCCTGTTCGAAATCTCCACCGATAAGGTCGACGCCGAAATCCCTGCTCCCGCCTCGGGAGTCCTTCAGGAAATCATGGTGACCGAGGGCAACACCGTACAGGTCAATACCATCGTCGGCACCATCGCCGCCGACGGCGAGTCCGCTGCGCCCGCGAAAGCCGCTGCCAAAGCCCCGGCCGCTCCCGAGCCCCCGCAGAAAGAGTCCGCTGCACCCCCCAAGCAGGCATCTCCCGCGCCGCCCGCAGCCGCTGCATCCGAGTCGCACGACGAAGACGTCCGCTCCTCGCCCCTGGTGCGCAAGATTGCGCGCGAGAACAGTGTCGATCTCGCACAGGTCACTGGCTCCGGACTTGGCGGGCGCATCACCAAGCAAGACATCATGGCCTTCATCGAGAAAGGCCCGGCAACTGCCGCCGCCCCGCCGCAGATCGCACCCGCGCCGCAGGCAGATGGAACCTCGCAGCCCGCATCTCGCCCCGAGCCGGCCTCTCCGCCTCGCCCGGCACCGGCCTCGATCCCGGGCGACGTGGTTCCCATGACGCAGATGCGCAAGATCATCGCGCAGCGCATGATCGAGTCCCGCCGCACCAGTGCCCACGTGCACTGCATGTTCGAGGTCGACCTCACCCGCATCGTCAATCTGCGCAACAAGCTCAAGAACAGCTTCGAGCAGCGCAATGGTGCGCGGCTGACGTTCATGCCGTTCTTCGTGCGCGCCACCATCATTGCCTTGCAGCAGTATCCCATCGTGAACGCCTCGCTCGACGGCGACAACGTCCGCTATCACCGCCACGTGAATGCGGGCATCGCCGTTGCGCTCGATTGGGGATTGATTGTTCCCGTGCTGAAGAATGCCGACGAACTGAACTTCCTCGGCTTGCAGCGTGGCATCACCGATCTCGGCGAACGCGCTCGCACCAAAAAGCTTATGCCTGCTGATGTGGAAGGCTCGACCTTCACCATCACAAACCCCGGCCAGTTCGGTGCCGTGTTCGGCCTCCCCATCATCAACCAGCCGAACTCCGCCATTATGGGCGTCGGCGGCATCACCAAGCAGCCCATGGTCGTCACCGACAAAGACGGCAACGACTCCATCGCCATCCGCTCCGTGGTGCACCTCACACTCGGCTACGACCACCGCCTCATCGACGGCGCCGTCGCCGACCAGTTCATGGCCCTGGTGAAGAAGACCATGGAAGGCTGGAGCGAAGACGTAGGCTAGCCCTACGGTGCCAACGACGTCCCATCCATCGCGTCCTTATCCGCCGTCAATCGTCATCTCAAAAAAGGGGCGGTGGGCCCTAGTACTTCCACCGCCCTCCTTCTGCGCGCAGGAACTCTATTTCGCCGCAACCGGCTTCTGCAGCCCCGCGGTCTTGGCATACTCCTCGATCGCCTCGATCAGCGCCTTGATATCTGCAATGAGCTGCTGATCCAGCACGATGTTCACTCCCTTCGCTTCAGCCACATCGCCGGCTTCTTTCACAGCCTGTGCAGCCAATCCCAGGAGCGCGAAAGCCCCTCGTTCCAGCGCCACCGCCTGGGGAAAAAACAGGCTGCTGATCGCCTCCACTTCCGGCTCCGCCTTACCAACCTTCACCATGACGTTGGCAACCGCCCGCGCTCCCTTCACAATGTCGCCCGCCACCGTCGCAAAGAAATGACCGATATTCTTGAATCCGAATGACATCTCCGCTCTCCCCATTCTCCGGCCTGGTAATGCACCGATTAAGTCCTGCTTTGAAAGGGACGGCCTTTAGGCCGTCCGTAGATTGCATCGCTTGAAAGCGGCTTCAGCCGCTGAGGTGTCCAACAGAGCTTCCCGGCAGATCAGGACCGCATCCCAGCTTTCGACCAGCTGGAAGCGTTCAAACATTGCACCGTGCCGTCGATGATTTTGCTCAAGCCCTCTTTGAACTTCTGCTCGTCAACAATCTCGCGGTTGGCGACCGACTCCGTAAGCTGAAGCGCGGCCGCGACGAACGAGATCGCGGACTCTTTCTTCTGCTCACCCGTATGACCGCCGAACAGTCCTTCGATCGAATTGACGATCGTCGGAACGAACGCGATCCCCTGCAACAACTTTTGTAGAAAGTTCATTTCTTCTCCTATGAATTGTCTGGAATGAATGTCTAAGGCCGCTGACTGCCTAGGAAAGACTTTTATCGAACACCCCAACGGTCATGAAGCGCAATCAGGACGCTCACGATCGTTGCAATCACCGCGCTGATAATTTTGTCGTAAACACTTCGCCGGATTTCACTGCGCTCCAGGCTGAAGATCTTGTCCTCGGCAATCTTCATCCGCCCCGGCTGCCCGTCGCCGACCAGCATTTCCACGTTCGCTTCCAGCCTGCCCAGCTTTTCCAGCACCTGCTGCTGGAACTCGTGGTCCACCACGCGCACCACAAATGGCAACGAATCCCGCAGCCTGACCTGCGGGTCAAGAACTTCTTCTTCAATTCTCATAATTTTTTCTCAGGACAGCGGATAATCCAGGTGCAGCGCCGTCGAGTAGCGGGAGTATTTCGTAGGCGTGGAGTTGTCGTACTGGCGCAGAAAATAATCCTGTACCCGTCCCAGCCGCGGCACCGTAAAACTGCGCGTCGTGAACCTGCCTACCAGGTTACGGTCGTTGTCCGGTCCCCATCCAAAATCACTCCAGCGCACCTCCACCCCGCCCAAAACTGGATCGATACCGGCATCGATCGTCACCGTGGTGGAACTGGTCTGGGTAATTTCGGCACCGATCAGGTCAGACAGGAAATTCATTCCCACGTCGCTGAGCGCGGTTGCCGTCAGATCCAGCGCATCTCTGATCTGCCCTGCGTCGAACTCGATGGTCATCGGCTGGGCCACATCGTCGGCGAAGCGAATTGCATACAGGCAGTGATCGTCTGCCAGATCAGCGCACTGGATTTCCACTTCGCGAACAATGGCCTGAAACGACGCTGCCCGCGAGGGCGCATCGAGTTCGAGCGCATCGCCCGGAAAAACGTCCGCCGCGGCCCCGGGCAGGAAATCGCTCCACGTCTTGTACTCCCCGCTCCACGCCGTGCCCTTCGCTTCGTCCAGAATGGCAATCGCCCCCAGTTCGCAATCCACGGTCGTCCGCGGTGACGGAGCCTTCACATTCCGTACCACGGCGCGCACCCCATCATCCCCATTCCCTGCGTGGGCTGCGATGCTCGCGCTATCACTCACTCTGGCCAGCGCCCGGCCCGCCCCTCGATAGTGCACCGAGATCAATTCGTTCGGAGCCGGTAACGACTGCGGATAAAACTGCACGGCTGGTTCCATCGAGAGCCGGCACCGCGCGCCATCGGAAAGGGATCCCGCCAGTTGCGTGCGATAGCTCTGTCCAGGCAATGCCGTGCGTACTTCAGCATTCACCCCACGCAAAATCCGCGTAAATGCCACGCTGCAGTGCATGTCGCGGGCGCTCACCAGCGCGTACGAGCAAAATCCAGGAGCATTCATCACGAGGTCGTCGAACAACACCGTCGAGGCTGCCACCAGCGTCGCCGGATTCGCCGGATCGATGTCATGCACCTCCACGATGACTCGCACGTCGGCAATCACTGCCGCTCCGCCCAACCCTGCGCCCGCTCCGTGCGCCGCGGAATGGAACAGCTGCTGTAGCCGGTATACCTCCGAACTGTACAACCGGGTCGTCAGCACATAACGATGCGCAGCGCTGGTCGTGATGGCCGGGCCAACAAGATTTCCATTCACCCGTGCCTGGATGCGCGACTGCCCGCCTACGGGAGTAACATCGAACCCCGCGAAACAGGAACTCGCTGAAATCGCGTTCGTGTACAGTCCCCCAAGAATTCCGTTGGACGCCCCCTCGAATGCCACGTCTCCATGTTGCAGGACCAGCGTCCCTCCCAATTCGATCTTCTCCACAAACGTCAACTGCGTGCCATCCGCTGCCCCCGTTCCTCCCACCACAACAAGTTTGCCTCTGCTCGCTGTAATCACGCCGCTCGGGTCATTCAGCTTCCAGCGCGTCGGGTCCAGCGACGCGTACTCTTCATCCAGTAGCGTGCGATTGCTGCTCATGAATGGCACTTGCGAGAGATAAAACTTCAGCGTGTATCCATCGCCTACGAAATAATCCTTCACGTGCGCCTGCGGCTCAATCAATCCCACCACTGTCACGTCATTGATCAGCCCATCTCCAGCCACCAGGCTCAGCCCTTCTGGCCGGAAATCTTGATCCGACTCACTCAGTGCGTAGGATTTCTGCCCAAGGGGCGTGAAGATGACTTTCCCATTCAGCACGCGATAGCTGCCGCCCGCTCGCAACGCAATCTGCGCCGCCTGCTCCGACCAGCTTTTCTGCGGATCGCTGGCATACGAAGTCAACCTATCCACATCTTGAATTTGGCTGGTATCGAAAACCCCGGGCATCAGATCTTCGGTTAGCTGCCGGAGCGCGTCACCCGCGCTCCGGGCCACGAAAGGGAAACGTCGGCGAACTATCTTCTGGTCAAGCGCATCTTCATCCCCTGTCGCGATCAGGTTGTAACGATAGACGGGGCCCTGCCGGCTCCATCCTAGATACTCATATTCCGGAGCCGCGGATAAACTGCCCGTAAACACATCCGCGCCGTTTATCCGCCCCACTGTCACCCGCGCACCGTTCTTCGGCACCACGAAGTCCGGATCACTAGCCACCAGGCTGAAGCGCAATTCCGCTTTCTGATTCAGCCGGCGCACCACCCGTGGCTTCTCCACCACGTAGGCGGTGCAATCCCTCGGACCTCGTTCATCGAGGTTGTCGATCGTAATTTTCATAGGTTTGTTCTCGGGGAAAACCCCGCCGGTGAGTGAACTGCTTCGCTCGAATTCCTGATTTTCACGAACCGATTGCAGCCTTCACAAGATTCCGGCTGCGCATTCCGCGGGTTACCACGGTGCGACTAATACAATGCCGACATTTCGGCGGGAAAATAGCTGCGATAGCACACCGCGATTTCGCTATCGTTCTGATCTGTATAGGGCAGCGCAAGGAAGCATGCGTGCAACCGGATCGCTGCCAGGGGCTCTTGGATCGCCGCACGTTGCTGCGGCTCGAACCGGCTGCTAGCCGTTCGCGTTGGGCTCAGGTGCGGGTAGTACAAACAAATCCTTCCCCCCGATTCGTCCTCGTGCACAAACAATGCCGACCAGTCTTGGAAAAACGAACCGCCCTCGCGATCCACGAATGCCGCGACCTTTGCGCGCTTGCTCCGCTTGCGGGAGTTCCGCCCAGCAGTGGCTGGGCCAGCAACAGGGACGTCGCCGTCTTCGCCGCCACCCTGCCCACGTTGTACGTCACGCGACGAACGTAGTCTCGATCCCGTTGTACGTCGGCGGGATCCTTCACATAAGCGGCCGCGATCCCACTCCCTACCCATCCTGTCTGCTGACCGTAATCGAGATCCACCGCCAGAATGTCACCAATCGCAAAATCATCCACCGCTCCCGCGCCCAGCACGATCTCTCCAGCACTCGAACCGTCCAGCACAGCGACGGCTGCAACCGGAATTCCTCCTGAAGGCCGCGCGCTCGCGTCCGCGTCGGTTTGCAGAACGTTCATGTGCTGCGATCCGCCTGCCAACGCCATCTGCAGTTTGCCCCAACAGCGAAAATCGAATTCAACGCGCGCATCCAACCATCGCCGAAACTGTCCCGCCGGCGCTCCCTTACTCCCGCTCTGCAGCGTCTGGATTTCCGTTCCGCTGGAAACCTGGAACTTTTCGATGTCCCCCAAATCGATCCAGGGCGCCGGCGGCGCGTCCAGGGAAAACGCTCCGTGCTTCCCCGGATCAAACACGGCCGCTTGGTTCATGCTGTGATCAAATGGCCCGAAATACGCTCGCACGCGTCGCGATACCGGAACCATCGCCGCTCTTACAGGTCCGTTATTCATAGGGATCCAACCTCCGGAAAGAAGAAAACCCTCACCCTCGCGTTGTGCTCAACCATTCCTGGGTCGTGATCTCCTGCCCCACTATTCCCCGTCTCGATCACTGGCAGCGTCCATGACACCCCGCTCCCCAAATCCACGTTCGGACCTTGGCTGAAGTCCACCTTCCTGGTGCAGGCAGGCTGGCAGATCGAAAACAATTCCCGATCCATTGCCCCCAGCAACCGTCCCCGATCCACTCCGCTCTCCACAATGCCTCGTGTCCGGTACCGTATGCTGCAATCGATGCTGCACATCGGCGTCCCGCCCGCATCGGAATCTCCAAGGTTGAGCGCGCCCCACTCCAGATAAAAACACTCGGGCAGCAACTCCGCAGCGGTCGGCATCTCATTTTCAACTACGACCACCGCCGGCCGCAGCGCACCACTCACGCGGACTGTGCGCGCCGGATTCAGACCGGCCAACCTCTCCCGCAGCACCATCGAAAAACTATCTTTGGTAAATTGCATAAAGTTCATCCCTAACTCGCTGGAGTCCTGCTTCCGACTCCGCCCGGACCAATGCTCTTGCTGACGACTAGCGACCAACGACTGTTCTGCGTCCTACTCCACGCCAACCACCCGGTACAAGTACGCCGTCGCCCCAAAGCATTCCGTGCTGAATCCCTCGATATGAAACAGCTCACCTTCAAAGACGATGCCGAGCGTCGCATTCATCAATTGCTCCGCATTCGCAAAATCGTGTGACGACATTGCGGTCGCAATCCCGGAAGCTGGTATCAGGAATTCCACGCGCCGCCGAGGCCCGCTGCTCGCCGTCGGCAGCTTGCGCGCAATGACCGGGGAAACCCTCACTTCCTCTACGCCCGGATCCGCCAATCCAAGTTGTCCGGCTGCGTCTCCCGGCATCGCACTCAGCGGCAACAACAGGCTGATTTCTTGCCCGCCCAGTGACCGCAACATCGCATCCGCCGCCCGCAGCACGGCTGTTCCACAAATCCCCGCTCGCATTCCGCCTGGTTGCATCTCATCCCACCTTCTGCGCGACGTACGGCGCAAGCAACTCCCGGACCGTTTCATCCAGCAAGCTGTCTGAAAAATAGTCCAGGTACATCTGGTCCAGTCTTCCTCGGCGAACGTTCAACGCGGGCGTTGACTGCGCGTTGCGCACGATCTGCGCGCATGCCACCTTCACTGGATCCGGCAGCGTCGCCAATCCCGCCGTGTACACCACTTCGATCTCGCTGAACCCCAGCCCCAGCGCGTTCACCGGCAAACTCAATTCCCCGGTGTCCGTGCAGACCTCGAGATCCGCAATGCCCAGATCATTCCAGAGCCCCGGAAGCCCAAACGCCCATGCCACCGACGAACTCATTTCCTCATAAGGCCATTCCCCGCGCCGTGGAACTGCATACCGCCCGCGCGCCGAAATCAGCGGCGAGCTGGCGGGTGCGACCGCACTCAGCGGCAAGTACGTCAGTCGAACGCAATTCCGTCCCGCTGTCATTCGCAGCCGCTCCGTGTATTGCGCCACTGCCAGCGTCGCCCGCCGGCAATGCGCGTCCATCACCGCCGACGCCGCCGCTACCCAAGCCGCTGGCGTCGTCGCTTCCAACCCGTAGCTCTCGTAATCCGCAGGTGACAAATAGTTCATGATTCGTTCCCCAGTTCCTTCCTTGTTGCTCTCAGAAAAAGTCTCGGCCCTCAATCCTCATCGTCACGTGTGCCCCCCGTATCCCGCAGGCATGGAGCATTTCGCAGCTGAGAACCGAGAACCGAGACTGCCCTACCGGCTGACTTTTACTTCGTAGTGTGCATACGACGCGCCCTTCACCACCACCGCGCCGAACTTCACCACCACCAGCTGCGACTGCAGCGTCCCGGTCATCCCCAGCTGGAACACGCGAGGATTCGCATCCGTCAGCCAGTGATACTCAACCAGGTCTTCGGAAACGATGTAGCAGGGATACACGCCTGCGCCCGGAGCCCCCGGCGTATATCCAATCGACCAGTCGGGAATCAACGGCAGATCACCCGCCTGCGTCGACAACGTCTTCACACGGAAGCCGCCTTGCAGTTCCTGCGTCGACAGCACGACGTTGTAAGCCGCCTTCATTTCCTGATCAATCAGGTCAAGCGTGACCGGGCTGGCGTAAATCGCGGTCGGCCGCACTTCATAGGAAGAACCCGCCACCATCTGGGCCACAATGCTCTTCAGCCCGTCGACCATGCTCGCCGTCGCGCCGATGGTTGCCTTGTTGCCGCCCGCCTGGATTTGTCCAATGGCGCCGAAGTATTGCGTGGTCGTGGGTGCGCTCAGCGAAGTGTCGTTGCCGTTCCACAAAGCAACGTCGTGGGTGCGCATCAGGCCATCCACCGCATCCGCCAGGTCTTTGGCCTGCAGGAATGCAAACTGGCTCTGCTGTGCACCGACTTCCACGTCGAACAGGTTGTAGTTGATCTGCGACACCAGTGCCTTCAGCGGAACGCTCCGCTCAACGCGCGTGGGATTTGCAACCGTGGCCACGATGCTTTGTGGATTGACGAATCCATTTGCCGCCGTCGGCGACGAAATCGCCGTCTGTTCGAAGTAGCGCGACGGATGTCCTGTCGCCGGAATTTGCCGGATCCGTTGCCCAAACACGCCGCGGCGCCGGACGATATCCGTAATTTCTGTCTGATAACGATTGACCTCCACCGCGCCCGGCCCCATAAAATCCGCCGCCGCATGCAGATCAAGAAATTGTGTCTTCATGTGCTCTCCCTAATTTGAATTTGTGCTTCCCGTCCGAATCCCAGCTCCAAGAAAAAACTCTGTCATCCTAAGAAAAAACTCTGTCATCCTGAGCGAGCGAAGGACCTATGCACCTTCTCCGCAACCATCCAGGCAAGCGGAATGAGCCAACCCCACAGAACCCCGGTCATCCCGAGCGAAGTGAGGCGAAGCCGAACGCAGTCGAGGGACCTTGTGTTCCCCGCCGCAGCTCCACCCGCAAATGGTTTTCATCAAGGAACATCGAGTTCGCCGCGTCCCCAGCAAAAAGGGCATGGCCGAAGCCATGCCCTCTTCTCATCAGGACGTCCACCGGCTATGAACTCACTCGATGAACCCTGCCCGCGCCATTTCCGCTTTCACCGCGATCCGCTGCTCGACGCTCAACGGCTGCAGAGTTTTCTCCACCGCCGCCGCATCAAACCGCTCTCCGCTCTCTCCCTCGAACTTACCCAGCAACGCCGACACCGCTGCCGGCAACGTCTTCCGCGCCATCCGCGCCGCTTGCGCCTTCAGATCGGTATTCGCCTTCTCCAGTTCGGTGACCCGCTCCCGAAGATCGGGCTCGTCCTGGTCCTCCACCACGGCCTCCGCGGAAATCTGGTCTTCTACGGCCGCGACGATCCGATCCACTTTCGCGTTTAGCGCCTCTTGCTGCGCATCGATCCGTTCCAGCACTCGATCCAGCGACTCAGCAGCCGTCGCCAGCCGCTCCGCCGCCGCCATCATCTGCTGCGTCATCTCGTCACTCATTCACTCCTCCTTCATCTTTCTCGAATTCACATGTCTAAACTGGCAAGTTGAACCTTCGTCGAGCTGGGCGCTCTATCTCTGCGTCCTCTGCGTTCCCCCTCCGCGTCCTCTGCGTTTTAAGATTTTTTCTTCGCGTCTTCGCCTTCTCCGTTTGCGTCTTTACCGGTCTGGGCTTGTTGATCTGGGATATCCACGCAAACCAGCAGCGCAAGCTATTCCCCCAACTCGATCCAGGTCTCCGAGTAAGCCGCCTTATCGCGCCGCAAAATCGCAGCCCCGGTAAACGTAGCCCGAGTCAGCGTCCACACCTTCGCTTTCACATCCGCAACTCGCGCATCAGCGATTTCATACGACATCCCCAGCTGCGGAGCAGCGAGTGTTCCCGCGATTCCCCGCGGATACCGGCGTTCGGCTCGCCCAAGTTCCTTTACGATTTCCGGAAAGTCCTTGGCAAACAGATAGCCACCCAACTCCAGGTTGCGGCCCACAATTTCCGCCCGTGTAATGACGCCAACCTTGCGCCGCACGTCGTGCCGGTCCAGCGCCGGGGCATAATCCAGCGCCATACCCAGCAAGGACGGCAGAGCCGCCTCCGCAGCCGCCCGTGTCAGCACCACCCGATGCCCTTTCGCCCCCGAAGGCGCCCGATCCGAAGCAACATCGATCAGCGTCAATACTCCTCGAAACGGTTCCCGGTTCGGATGCCCCTCCACCTCCGGCATCTCAATCGCCATGCTTTCCAGTTCCACTGTCTCCATCTTTATCCCCTGTCATCCTGAGCGAAGCGAAGGACCTATGCACTTCTTTGAATTACCACCCCAAGCGAACTTAAGACGCACGCCGAATCCCAAAACCCTGTCATCCCGAACGAAGTGAGGCGTAGCCGAACGAAGTCGAGGGACCTTGTGTTCCCCCCGCTACTCGGAACTCGCGACTAATTCCGCCAACCCCCGCATCCTCCGCACTTCATTCACCGTCAACACCCCACTACGCAGCAGGATCTCCTCGATCTGCGCCTGCTCCATCTCGTTCTTCGCATCCAGTTCCGTGAACACAAACTCCAGATCACTCCATCCCAGCCGCTTCCCAATCGCATCTCGCGTGAGGTGTTCTGCGAACAACCGCGCCGTCGGAACGATGGCATGTTGAAACGCAACATCATTCATCTCCGCTGCAGTCGACCGGTTCACGTCCCGTTCCACTCCCAAAAACTGCGCTGGAAGATCGAAAGCGTCGGCAATCACCCGCAGCAGGAATTCCTGCCAGGCCAGCCGTAAATCCGCGTCCGTGCCGCCGCCAAAGCGCAACACTTCCGGCTTGTTCTCCACCGAAAGAATCGGCACCTTGCCGGTCCCCTCGATCTCGTCCTGCCACCACCGGATCAGCCGCTCGTGATGCGCCGGGCTCAGGTCTTTCAGCCACAACGCATACTGCACCACCGAATTCGACGCCAGCCGCGACGCATACCGGTGCGCGCTCAGGAACGCATTGATGGTTTCGAACGCAACCTCCAGCCGCCCTAGCCCAAACGGCGTGTGCGTCCGAGCATTCAGCCGGATGTAAATCAGCTCTTCGTCCGTCAACTCGAGTTGCCCGCCCCCCGCGAACGGCTGCGCCGCCTGCACGTAGCGCACGCCATCCGCACGCCCATTCCAATCCGCCTTCATGCGGATGGTCGCGCCGTCCACCGGCCACAACACCAGTGGCCTCTCCGTATCGCCCGACGCCTGCACCTCGATCGCCCCAAACCCGCCAACGATCACGTCCTCCAACACCTGCTCCGCCAGCGAACGGAACGAATCATCCGGATTTGGCTGCTCGAGATTGTCGGTCAGCACACGCACTCGTGCCGCTCCATCCACCAATTCTTCGAGCGATCGCCCGCGCCGCGCCTGCACTCGCCACTTCATGCCCGCAATGCGGTCCTTGATTGTGTTGATCGCCTTCCGCGCCACCGGACTCTCCGCAAATCGCCGCAGATTGGCCGGCGTCGGCTTCAGAATTCCCTGCGACCAGGCTGTTCCCGAGCGTGGAAACCCGAACGTACTCAGAATCGACGGCGCCGCCGCCGTCCGCCGCTTCTCGTTGAACGCGGATAATCCCATCGCCTCCGCCGCGACGGCATCACCCAAAGACACTCCCGCGATCCGGCGCAATGCGCCGCGTACCTTCTCTCGAATGTTCATGATTTCCTTTTGTGTGGCGCGGGCACGAATGCCCGCGTTGTGTAGCGCGGGCGCCCCCGCCCGCGTTGTGTAGCGCAGGCGCCCCGCCCGCGAACCTGTCGCTATCTCGCTCCTAAACTTTCCTCGCCAAAATCAATCTTTGTCATCCTGAGCGAAGCGAAGGACCTGCTTTTTTACAGCCTCAACTCAATTCGTGCCTGCTTCGCAATTGAAGGCAAGTCCTCCACCGCGCTCACCGCAATCCCGGTCCCTTGCATCATCGCCATCGCAAACATGATCGACTCGTCCTTCTCATCCAGCCCGTCCTCAACGATTGCAGTTAGCATCGTCTCCGCCTTCAGTTCCCGCGCAATCCCTGCCACTAGCTGCGGATGGCTGAAAGCCAGCACTTTTGCCGAATCCACGTCCGAGCTCAACGCCACCGCCTGAAACATCTTGATCGTGCCATTCGGGCGATAGGCGCAGTCAATTTTCAGCGGATCACCTTTGTATGTATACGTCTCCGCCGCGATCTCCTTCCGCATCAGCCCCCACACGCCCTCGCTCTCAAACGCATCCTTCATCCGCGCCACAATCCGTCGCCGCGCACTGGGCACTCGCTTGCCGGCGTGCAATGGCGCGGCCTCCAGATACGTCTTCGCTAAAGCTTCCAACTCCAAAGCAGGCTCCTGACACACACAACCTCGCGAAGCCGAAAGCTGAATCGTGCTGGAGCACAAATCCCGAAGCCGGTAAAGAATATCCGCCCGTCCCGCCCCATCCATCAACCGCATCCGAATATCCCGCTCCAGCGCCTGCAACCACTCCAGGTCCGCCCCCGGATCCAAACACAGCACCCGCCGCCAATCCCGAGTGAACCGCACATCGGCATATCCGGCATCCGTGCCACCCCCGACCATCACCACCCCGATGTTGACGAACTCCTCCTTCACCGCGTCCGGCACATACCGCAGCAGGAAGAATCCCAGCTCGTGTCTGTCAGAAGCAGCCATCAGCCCCCAGTCCTCGCTTCACAGTCGCACTTCGTAGCTCGACGCCGAGCAGGCAAACACTCGATTCTGATAAAGATGTCGCTAGCAGCGTCCCCAAATCCTCTGCGCCCTCCCCGGCCGTTCTCCGCGCCCTCTGCGTTTTAAGATTTTCTTCGCAACGTGTGCGAGCTCTCATGGCGGCCTTCTCATGAAGAGCTTCAACCGACCAATCAAGCATCCTCTTTCCACCGGGGAAACGGCCTCCGAGCCGACATCCGGAATCCCAAAATCAACTCCCGCACCAGGGCCCGCCGCAAAATCAACTTCTTCACCAGCGATTCCAACGCCTCCCACTCCCCGCCATACCAGTCCGGAGGAATCTCCCCCGCCGCTGCCCAGATCACGTCCTCACGCATGTTCTCGATCCGCGACAGCCATGGCTCGAACGACTCCCACCCCGCCACGCCTTCATACACGTCATTCCGCGAATACACCCCGCGCAGCGGATAATCCGGAAACGACCATTCTCCGGCATTAAAGCAATATCCCTGGTCGATGAAGGTCGCGGTATATTTCTTCTCCCGCCCTTTCCTCCAGAACGCCGCCTGCCGCCCATTCGCGTTGCAGGTCCACTTATCCATCGCCAGGATTCCCGCGAACGTCTCCACGTTCCGAACCCGCTCCAGCATTTCTGCCGGCAGGTAGTCGAATACCTGCCCTTCATACGGTGGACTCACTACATACCGCGACCCAAACTGCAATCCCGCCTGGCAAGGAATCGTCTGGCATGCCAACTGAATGTTCAGTTCCTCGGAATGCGCCACCAGCCAATCCGTCACCTCGACCACTTCCGTCGCAGGCACCGGCAATCCCGCCCGCTCCGCCAGCCGCGTCGCTAGAAATTCATTGGCGAGCACCCGCAGATGCTGAGGATTATTCCGAAACTTCACCACGTAATAGTGCCCGTCGCTGCAGCGCATCAAATGCCCCTGCGCCCCGCCGCGCATCCTCTTCACGTGTTGAAGAGCCTCAATCGCCATGCACTTTCTTCAACCTGTCATCCCGGGCGGAGTGAGGCGGCAGCCGAACGAAGTCGAGGGACCTTGTGTTCCCTAACGACAGCATTGACACTCAGTTCGTCGCCACGCATCTTCCTCCGCCTTCACTCGTTTCGATCCAAGCTGGCGGAGCCGTGGGGTGACCGCCCACCGCATCGCGAGACATCAACTCGCAACTCGTTACTAGCAACTCCATTCCATCCGCCCCCATCTCACTCAGCAGTGACCTGCGCACATGAAAAAAGTTCAACCTGAACATCTTCACCCCACCCAGATCACAACCCGACGCCTGTTATCAGCGACAATCCGACGATGCCCCACGTTCGCGCGTTCTCTGCGCTAACGTGGGTGCGCAATGTTGAATGAAGCTGCAGCCTACCTTTCCCAGCCTGTCATCCCGAGCGCAGTGAGGCGCCAGCCGAACGTAGTCGAGGGACCTTGCGCTCCCGACGACACCACCGCACCATCCGTCACAGAGACCCAAATCACAAGCTCGCCAGCTCCATCTCCCGCACCGGTTGCGTCGCATGCGCCCCCGCCCTCCGCACCGCAAACGCCACCGCCATCGCCATCACTGCATCATCATGCGCACCGGCAGCCGCTCCCGTACTTCCATCCGCATGCCGCACAAACGTCCGACACTCTCCCAAAAACAGTGCGCTATGAAATAATTTCGGCTCCGTAGCCAACACCGCAGCCAGGTTCTCGATCATCGCTGGCCGCGTCACTGCCGACGTCAGCCAACCCGCCACGTGCTCTTCCCGATAAACATTCCAGTACTTTTCGTTCTCCACGACGGCCAGCACCGCGTGACCGTGATTGTTGCGCTCCACCGCCACCAGCGCGTCGTTATATAACTTCGCAATTTCCACAATCCTCTTTCCCAATTCCTGCGGAGGAAAGTGCCCATACAGTTCCGCACACTGCATTCCGGTCAGGCGGTCGATCACCTCTGCGCACGAGTAATCGCCTTCGGTCCCTCCTCCCGCCGGATCCACCCCCACGATGTAGCGCTTCGCTGGCTGCGCCGGAAACCAAACCTGCAGCCGGCAGTTGTCTTTCGCTTCCAGCGGCTCCCCGCACGCCTGCAGCGCACGTTCAATCGCCTCCATCTCGAACACGCTCTCTCCCGATGCCCGGAAGCACGAGACCGGATCCTCCGCAAACTCCTGTGCCGCCAGCCCGCGCAACTGTGCCCGGTTCGCTCGGCGGTATGCAATTTGCGCGTCCGTAAGTCCATGCTTCTCCACCAGGTCCCGCTCTTCGACACTCAAACCAACCGCCGCCACGCAACTGGGGTCGGCGGAATACTCATCCGCGTACCACCACGGAAAGAAGTGTCGCGTGTATCCCGTCTCCTCCGCGCGCTGCCACTCTTCATAGAACAGCCCGCCCGCTCCGTTGGGCGTAGATTCCAGAACGATGTTTCCGTCATTTGGAACCGCGGCCCGCAGCGACGCCAATCCCTCCACTCCCCCACGGGTCCAGCGGGCCACCTCCGAACAATGCAAGTTGTGGATGGTGAGCCCGCGGCCCGCGTTTTCGTCCGCCGTCTCCACTCGGTATTCGCTGTCCAGCTTGCGAAATGCAATCTGGTGGACGTTTGCATGCGCCGTTACCAGCGCTCCGTGTTGTGTCCCTTCCGGCAGGTTCTCCAGGAAGCGATGCACAATTTTGAAGATCTCTTCCGCCGACTCCTGATTGTGCGCGACCTGCACTGTCAGCGTCCCCGGCTGGGTGATCGTCTGCAGAAAATATCGCGCAGCGATGTAAGTTGTAATGCCCAGCTGTCGCGCCTTGAGCACGATGTTGCGACGGGTGCAGCGTTTCGCATACTCCATCTGCGCCCGGTTCGGAGCCAGCCGTACCAATCCCCTTCCCTTTGCCCTCACTTTCAACAGTCCCGCGATCAGGCAATCCCTCATCTGGGGGGGCGCGAGACCCAGGTCGCTGGGAAATTCGTATGGACCCTTCAAAATGGCGCCCGCAGGTCGAAAGTCCAGATCCCGTCCTAACGTCTTCAACAGGGAAAGATCACGCATCGCCAGTCACCCTTCCCTGTCTTCCCACTTCACTGTCCCATCTGCTTCCCCACTCTGGTTCAATCTCACACACTGTCCTTGATAATCATTTTCTAATTCACCACCAGCGTCAGGTTCACGTTTTTGGTCTGGTGAGCAGCATCTTCCGCTTGGAACGTTAGCGGGAAACTGCCGCTTTGTGTGGGCGTGCCCCAAATCCATCCCGCCGATCCTGTGGGTCCTGTCTTGAACGCTCCATTCACCTTCGCATCGCCGGAACTCGAATTATCGAAGGTGGAAAGGGACATTCCCGCAGGAAGCGCGCCTGCCGCCACATGCCACTTCACCCATCCGGGAGAAGCGCCAGACTTCCCGGCATTGCTGGAAGTCAGCAACTGCTGTTCGCAATACACCCCGCTGGTACAAGCCGTAAGTGATTCGGTCGAGATGGTTAGTGCCTGATAGGTGAATCGTGGCAGCACCGCAGCTTTTACGACTGCGATGCGAGCCATGTCCGCGCCCGGGTCCTTGCCGTCCGTAGCAGCATTCTTGTACGCCCCAACTACGCTGTAGTTGTTCGCGTCGGTATTTCCCAAGCCTGTATTCCAGGAAGCGAACACGCTGGACAGGTCTGTTACCTGGCACCGGCCCAGTGGTGTGGAAATCGTGCAAGTTGAGGAGCTGTCCGGATTCGTGGTTGGGTAGCTGTCCAGATAAGCCCCGCTAGGCTGTGGATAGGTATTAGGCACCCGCGCTGTCAAGTTGTTCTTGTAGAGCCACGTACACGGGGACGTTCCGCCTTGGCACAGGAATTGAGTAAACCCGGTGGAAATGCTGGTGAGCAGAGCTCCGAAGTTTTTCGTTACCTTCACCGGGCCGGAAAAGATGTTGTCCTTAATCGTGACGTTGGGGTAATAGCTGTACGGCGGCACGGTGTTGTTATCCGTGATCTCCATGCCGCCCGAAGAGGCGTAGATAGATTTGAAGCCGCGCAAGCCTGCCCAGGTGTTATGGGCGATCGTGATGTCGTGCGGCATTTTGGTTGGATCATCGAAAGCGTTGCCGATGATTGGCCCTGTACCGCCGTGGCTGGAAGCTGCATCGGTAATCCAGCTGGTAGTGTCGATGTCATCGGCCAGGTTGTCGTGAATCGAGATTTTGGAAATGCCCATCGTCTCGTCCAGGCAAGGTCCTAGCACGCTTTCTATATTCATGCCCACGTTTTCGCTATGCGCGATGTAGTTGTGGCGGATGGTCATGTCTTCGACCAGGGCACCCGGAGCAAGTCCAGGCCGGCAACTCATATGCCCGACGCCGGTCTGCACTCCAAAATCTTCCACCGTGGTGATGTGTTCGGTATTAATCACCGACGCGATGCTGGTCGAAGAGTAGTTCACCCGCGGAGCCGAGAAGTGACAGTGGCCCGGGGAAGCGCAGGTCGATGCGGTGTAATCCTGAATCAACCCTCCGGCATTTATTGCCGTCCGGGGGAAATTGTTTCCGGTGGGCATTCCTGGGTTGTCTGCCGCATCAAAATAAAGGATGTTCGGCGTGGCGTAATCCGTGCAAGTCGTGGAGTTCAGACAGCCAGTAACCCACTCCCCATTCAGCGTATTCAGGTTGATGGTCCCGCCGCCTGTAAGGTTCACTACTTGTGAAAGCCAGCCTTGAAACACGATGTGCTGTGTAGGCATCCAACTCGGCCAGTCGCCGTTCGTCAGACCTTCCACGGTATAGATGTTCCCTGTGCGGGTGATGTAAGTAGGCGTATTGCCCCATTCACCCGTTCCTGCATCGCACAGAGTTCCTTGAGCATCCTTCGCGCAGTAAACGTCGTGCCCGTTGGTGTTCACGAATTTCAGCGTGTTTGTGGCACCTTGCGATTTTGGAAGGATGACCCATGCGTACCCAAACTGATCTGCTTGCCCTTCCCAGTTATTAATCGCCACGTTGTCTTCGTAGAGAATCCTGCGACCTAACTTGAACTCTCCAATATTCTTGACGTTGACCGCCGAGCCAGCAGCCTTGAAAGCAACCATCCACTTCAAGGGGTGCATGGCGAGATTGCGCCGGATCTCATAGTCGTGCGGTATGCCTGCCGAGTATCCGCCGCCAAACATCCACGATTCCGAACCGCCGGCAATCAGGTTGTTGTACAACTTAATCGGCCCTTCATCCTTTTGTGGGCCAACTCCGCCACCGATTGCGTAGCCGTCGGGCGAGTTGCGGTCAATGTCGTACACCCAGGAATTGATGATTGCCTGATACGTGCCTTTCGTCTGTATGCCCACGCTAGTGGTAGTGGTCCAATCCGGCGGGTTTATGTCCCAGTTGTCGCCATGCACCAGACAGCGGTCGAGAATCA
The DNA here is from genome assembly GCA_963850425.1 of uncultured Acidobacteriota bacterium. Classification (GTDB taxonomy): domain Bacteria; phylum Acidobacteriota; class Terriglobia; order Terriglobales; family Acidobacteriaceae; genus Gp1-AA133. The sequence goes on from CAWKLF010000001.1 coordinate 514,065, forward strand.
CATGGTCCGAACCGCTCATGTCCACCAACTGACCAACCATCTGCGTGGTGGAGTTCTTGGTAATGTTCAGCCCAATGAAGCGATAGAAGTTGCCAATACTGGCAACGGGACCTTTGTTGTTGGTGCTGGTGGTCAGCGTGGGAAACCGCACTCCGGGATTCGCGCATGGATAGTCCGGATAGCCGTCAACGTGCGCGAGATTGATGTTGCAGGGTGTCGCCTGCACCCCTTCCGCCGGAAAGTCTGCATCGGCAATCGCCGAGGAGCGTACCGTAATCCAGTGATTGCGATCCGCGCCTACCTTTGTTGGGAACGTGTACTGGCCCGTGCAGGTTGCTGCTGCGGGAATCACAATGGTGTCCCCAGCCGCTGCTGCATTGAGTAACAATTGCAAGTTCGAGCAGTCCCCCGCCACCGTGGTCACCGCTCCCGGCGAAGGCGTTCCCGCCAGCGCCGTATACACGCACTGCTGAGGCAAGGTTGCCGGTCCGTCCGCGCTTCCGAAACCCGCCACTTCGCCGGGCGAGCAATATGCGTTCTCCCCGGCAACTCCGCCGGCCAATCCCATCGTGAAGTATCCGCTGCCGCCCGCGCCTCCGTGTTTGCTCCAAAGAGTTTGATATCCCCCGATATCCCACGCGCCCGTCAATGGCCGGTTGGCTCCTGCCATGTCTACCCGATAGGCCGCTCCCTGGTTCAATCCCTTCCAGACCGTCGCAGATCGTGGTGTCTCCCGCAGATCCACGACCGCGCCCGCGCCGGCCACTGTATAAAATGTGGTCCCCCCGACTGGTGATTGGCTGGCCAGATAATCCACCAGCTGCGTGTTCGTCATCACGGTCGCGCCCGCCGCGATCAACCCGTCGAGCACCGCACCCACTTCCGTCGACGTCAGTTCCGGCGCCCCTGTCTCCGGCGGATGCGAAAATAATCCATACGGCACGCCCCATGCCTTCGCCTTGTTCACCAGCGATGCCACTTGCTGCGCGACCTGCGTCGCCGTCTGCCCGCCCAACCCCGATGCGCTCAGGCTGGTGATGTTCTGCACATTCACGCCGTACCCGTACACGCCCCGCACATTCGTTTCCATCGCGGCCGGCCCGGAGTTCGCCGTGAACGTCCCCGCCACCGCAGCTCCCAGCGACAAACTTCCCCGCCCGCCCTTGTATCCCGCCGCAACCGCATCCAGTTGCGTCTGATAGTTCTCTTTCCCCGACGGATACACGTACACCACTTCCGAACTCGATAGCCCGTTCACATTCGCAAGCAGCCACGCCTTCGACTTCGCCATCTCATCCTGAACGAACACATCCCCGTTCACCATCAACCCGTAAGTCGCGCTCTTGATGTCCACCGCATTTACGTTCGCCAGAGTCGTGCTCGTCCCCGCCACCGATAGGTTGATCGAGGCCGTGTAACCCGCGCGCCCATTGATAGCCGCCGAAAGTTGTCCGAAGGTCGCATAAGCAGCGTTAGTCAGATCAAAGCTCAGATTCTCTCCGCCTGGTCCTCCAGTCACGCTTGTAGTGAGTACGTTACCTGCGATGCTCAAGCTGGCCGCCGTACCCGTCCCGGTGTACTTCACGTTAATCACCGGGGTGTCATAGTAATTGTGTGACCACGAGTGAGAGTTGATATCATGGCCCGCGTTGAACCATCCTTGCATCCGCGGGATGTCCGTATTCGCATACTGCTCGCCCGTCACCACTGCAATCGACAATTTCAGATTCCGGCTGGTGAACTGCGGCAGCAGGCTGTCGGTGTAGTCCGCTCCCCCCGTCGACTTTCCTTCATCATCTAGCGTGTAAGTAATCCGCGCCGGATACCGCGCAAAGCTGTTCACTGCCGGAGCCGTGTTCGGCGCGATGTTGTGCCCGTTGCCCGCACCTCCCAGCTCCAGAAAGCCCGCCGGATACACATCGGTCGATCCCAATACCGCGATCCCGTTTCCGTATAAGTGCGAGTACGAATAGGTCACGTGCTTGCCGGTCGTATCGCTGATCCCGCAATTCCGGTTGAAGTACGCCTTCGCGTTGACGATGTTCGCTCCCGTCAGCGTCCCATCAAATCGAAAGCCGTCATAGTTCATGGACGCTTCCGAATTGATGAACTGCAGGTCGCCCGGCGATGTCGCGTTCACATAGAACCCCAGTGGCAGCGCCCCGGCCGGAATCATCCCGTCGCTCTCCATATTCGCGAACACCAGGTGATCGGATGCGCCCGTCACATACAAGCCGTACTGATCGAACCAGTCGAGCTTGATATGCTGAAATGTTAAGTACGATTTGCCATTGATCGAAATCAACGGCGAATTGGTAAGCAGCATCGCCGCCACCGTCCCGTAGTAAGTGGACGGATTCGACGCCGAGAACACATAAAGCATGTTGTTATTGAGGAAGAAGTCGCGATCGTGCTGGAGAGCTGCCTGACTAGTCTGTTTTGTCCCCCAGATCGTCCCGAACAGCACGAAATTCATCGCCGAGGCTGTCACCGGCGCACTCCACACATTCCCCGACACAAGCGCCCACCCCGAGACTGCCTGGTATCCGGTAATCTCCGGCGCCGCACCCGATCCATAAGCGTCAAACACAATGGGACTGCCGCTGCTTCCACTCCCAGCAGGAATCAGCGCCTCTCGCCATACATCGCCCCGCGCCAGTAAGACCGTCGTACCTGGAACTATCAGCGATGCATGCGTTCCGCTCGTGCTGACCGATCCCAGCGTCTTCCATGGGCTCGCCGCCGAAGTCCCGCTATTGCCGTCGTTGCCCGCGCTCGAGCTTACGTAGTAAGTAACCGGACCCAGCGCACACGCGTACGCCGACAACACCACCACCATCAGTAGTCGTCTCATCTTTTCTTCTTTTGTCAGGCTGTTACTGCAGGAAAGGAACCACCATCTCCAACTTAAAATGTCTTAAATCAAGTGTCATCCTGAGCGAAGCGAAGGACCTATGCAACCCGGACGTCATACGAATCGAGGGTGCACCACCTGTGGGTCCCCACGTTTCGCGCCTTTCGAAACGAAAGGATTCTACAAACCGCCTCGATCTTAGGATTTTCTCGACGCCCTTCGCCGTTAGATTCTTCGCCGCGAGAAACCTTTCTCTCGCATCACCTCACTGCATCTGCTTAACCGCCATCCGCAGCGAATAACTCCCCGTCCCCGACGTGCACCCCGTATAAGCAGTCTGGTATGTAATCGAACTCCCTCCCGTCGACCACAAACTGATCTGCCCGCTCGCAAAGCTCGTTGTATTCCCAAGCGACATCGAGTTCGACGTCACCCCACCGCCCGAGAGCGGCACTGATGCGAACACCTTCCCACCCGCCTCATCCGCCCACCCAATATTCAAGCTCACCGTGGCCGGCCCTGGGGTCGCGCACGTCGCCGTCGAATCCAGGTAGTACGTCACAACGAACTGGCCCGCCCCGCAGCTCGCGCTAGGACACAGATTCGTCATCCCGATCGCCGCCGTCTGCCCGGTCAGCGAAGCCGTCGCGTACACCGGTTCCAGTCCTACACCGGCCGTCGCGATTCCGTTGTACCGCGCCGCCGTCGAGTACATCACCAGGTTCCGGCCCACATACACGTCCCGCGGCCGCAGTGTCACTCCGCCCAAATCCTTGCTGTTATCTGTGAATGGCTTCAGAGTACCGAGCGTATCGACCGCCCAGTTGCATCCGCTCCCGGTGCCCCCAAAGCAAACGCCTCGTTGCGTGCCTGTGCCAGATTTTTCCGAGAGGATTTCGAAATATCCTTCCGCGGTGACCTCCTGCATCCGGAGGCGCTCCCAGTTACTGGCATCGGTATACGACCCGTAGAGGTTCCGTACCTGAACGTTGGTTCCATTTCGCTGTTCCACCGTATTTGCGTCCGGTTCGTACAAAGGCCCCTGCCCCAACCCGCTCGAAGCAATCGTCACCGCTCCGTTCGCGCCTGCCGTCAGGGACACGTTCGACCCCGGCAGCAGGTTCAACGTTCCCTGGCTGCTATTGCTGACCCCATTCGTCTGCAACAAGGGAATCTGGCTGACCTTCGCCACTTCCGTCACGGCTGCCCCGTTCTCGGACACTTTCAATTTCCCGTCCGAATCAAATCCCACCTTCGAATCGCCCGCCGCCACCGTCATCGGCGTCGCCGGCCCGGTGCTTTCCACCTGCCACGCACCCGACACGGTCATTGCGCCTTGCACGATCACATTCCCCGTGAACGTCTTGGCCCCGCCAATCGTTTCGTCTCCCGTGTTGTGCACCACCGCTGAGTCCTGCACGGTCCCGCTCCCGCACGATCCCCACTTCAAACCGAGCGCCTGCGTCGAGTCGGCCACCAGGCATTGCCCGTCGGCTCCCACGGCAACCCGCGAGTCCGCAGCCCCAAAGCCCCACAAGTCCCCCTTGCTCGTCAGCGGAGAACTTACTCCGCTACCTGTGCCACACGATCCCCACGCGCTGCCCGTGCCAGTCGACTTCAAGCATTGCCCGTTCGTGCCGAAGCTGTTGCCAATCTTCACCCCGCCTTCAAAATCCACAGGAACGTTAAAGGTCTTCAAGTTCGAGATCAGTCGCTCCTTCCAACTCGTTCCATCACCGACGTTGCCGATGTAATTCGAAATCGCCACCGGCGCCCCCAGCGACAATCCCACCGAGGTCGCGCTTCCTGCCCCCTGGTCGTACCCGATGTACGTGTCATTGGCGTCATTGGCCGGCCGGTTGCTCGCCGATCCCAACGTCTTGCTCAGGTTCGAATCGTAGAGAGTGATGAAGTGGCTCGGCCCACCGCCGCCCGTCATCAGGTTTAAGCGGCCTTTCAAGTTCGTGCCCACGATTTTGTTATGCATCAGAGTCGATGCCAGATCCTGATCCTGCCCCGTGCATGCCTCCCATATCGGAGAACCCGGCATCAGGATGCAGCGCGTCGAATCCACGGAGTCCAGCAACGATCCGCCGGTATTGGTCTGCCAGATCGCAGTCCAGTTCAGGTTGTTGAAATCCAGGCTCACCGTGCCCTGCGCCGCCGCCGAGTTGCCCGCCACATACGGGCCGATCACCATCGCTCCCGGCCACAAGTCAAGCTTTGGAAAGTAATTCGGTACGCCCGCCGCCACGGCGTAACTCGTGGGTGCCGCCTGCGTGTCCGTGAAATTACATACCCCGGCGCTGCATGCCGAAGCCCGCGTCACACCGGTTGCCACCGCCCAGTTCCCCGTTCCATACGGCGCCTGGTAGAGCGTGCTCGTCTTCAACACGTCAAAACTCACAGCGCTTGCAATATCAGGAATCGTGATGGTCACACTGCCTGTGCCGTTGAGCGTTGCCTTGCCGGCGTAAAGCAGGTTCGACGGCCCATTCACGCCATCGGTCGCCACGATGTAGTAGTAGTTCGTGGTTCCCCCCGACTGGCTCGCAAACGTCGGATACATGCCATACGGCATCTCGCCGCCGTGAATCGCAACCCGCCCGCCCTGGACGATCACGCCCGCATATCCAACATTGCCGAGCGGGTTGTTCGAACAGCCACCCTCTTCATACACGTCGTCCAGAACTGCCGAACCATATCCGCCCCCTGCCATGCTCCAGCGGATGCCGAACTGCGAATAGCCCTGAATGACCGAATCCTCGATGTGCAACGTGTTCCCAGACTGCCAGTCGACCCCATTGCCATTACAAAATGGTGCCAGTTGCATGTGCTTCAACCAGCCCACTGCCGCATTGGACCCCGCTCCCGGACTGCCCCAGGTTCCCACTCCACTGAACGGTCCCGGCGCATACACGTACGAGCCGCAGAAAGTCGATGTGCACTCCACCGATGCGCCTGCCGTCGTATCCAGCCCATCCAGCAGGAATGCCTGGTCACCCACTACCGTCACAAAATGTCCGAAGTTTCCATAGTTCTCAGGAACGGGCGGACTTGTCCTCGGTCCAATGACCGCCATCACGTTATAGATTCGTGTCTTCTGCCCATAGACCGTGATCATCGAGTGCTGCCCGTGTGGGACGGTCGGCATCGCGCGTGGCTTGATCAATGTGACGTTGCTGGTCGCGCCGTAATTGTCCGATCGTCCCACCACGATGCAATCCGCATCGAAGTTGCACTTTACGATCGCGCCTGAAAAATCAATCGTCTGCTCATTTCCCACAATATCCAGCGGTGCATACAGCTGGTGGATGCCCGGCGGCACTCGCACGTATCCATCTCGGTAGTAGTGATAGTTGTTGCCCGAAAGAATATCCAGTTTGCTTGCGATCGACGCTTCCTGAATGCCCGCCGTGGCCGATGAAATCGTGTACCCGCCCGCATGCGGGTTCGCCGTCGTGAATTGCAGGGTCCCGGTGCTTCCATTTCCCGCGCAAGTGCCGCCCGTCACCTTCACCGCCTCGGGTGTTCCCGTTCCCGCAATATAGACGTAGAAGAATGTTTCCGACGCGACCACGCCCGCCGGACACGATGCCAGCGTCACCGTCTTAGCCCCCGCCGTGCTCAGATCTGTCGAGGGCGACTGTGTCCACGCAAAATCCGTCGAATGCTTGACCGCCAGCATCCCCGGCGTTGCTCCGCCGGTCCCCGGCTTCGGCTTGTACTTTCCTGCCGACGCATCGTAGGTCACCACCTGCCCGTCGCCCGGCGAAGTCGTATCCACCGGTATCCCTTGCAGCGCGGTCGCATTCGCACTTGTCCCGCATGCTCCCCACGTCGAGTTCCCCTTCAGACACTCCGTCCCATCTGCCGACCCGCTGCCCAGTTGTGCCGGAGGCACCACCCCGCCCACGATGTTGGCTTTCGCCAGTAACGCTGTATCCACATATCGCTTCGTGCTGGCTTGGGCAGGAGCCGAGGGATCGGCTGCCAAAGTCAGGGGCCCGGTCATTGCGTCGCCATTCTTGGAAACATACGATCCCGATCCCACGTTGGCGACAGCCGTGTCGACATAAGCTTTGTTCACCGCGACCGCCTCGTCCACATACTGCTTGGACGCCAGCGGAGCCGCCCCGCCCGATCCCGGAATCGTCCGCACCGCGCTGATCGAAGTCGGCGACGCGGATCCCACCAGCCAATATTCGGTCCTCACCAGGCTGTCCAGCTGAAATACAACCTGGTAATAGCTGCCCGTCGGAGTCGCCCCCGTATTTGGAACCAGGTCAACCGCCAGCGCGCCTCCGCTTCCGAGCGTGACACTCTTCGTCCCTGCCGCAACTGGCTTTGCCTCGGAGGTGGTAAAGGCCGGCCATGAAATCAAAACCATTCCCGAGGCTGGCGTCCCATCCGCGCGGTACACGGTATCGCTCACCCGCGTTGTCGCCGGAGCGCCATCGGCCGCATTCGCAGGAATCGCGATCGCTCCCCACCAAACCAGCAACACCGAAAGCAGACCAAAAAAAAGCCGCCCCATCGGGCGGCGCCGCGCATCCAACATGCCTTCCTCCTGTAAAACCGATCCTTCAACGTCCCATCACAACCACGTCGTCACGCTATTCAAGTTAGATCGTCATCCTGAGCGAACCGAAGTACTTCTGTCCCGTCTGCAACTCCACGAGGGAAGGTGCACCCATTCCCGCGCCTTTTCGGTTGGGCGGAATTCCTCCACCGGAATTCCTCCACTGTCTCGATCTTCAGATTTTCTCCGCGTCCTCCGCGGCAGTTCTCCGCGATCTCTGCGGTTTAAGACTTGCCCTTCTACTTCCACCGGCTCCCACCCTGCGCACGCCTTTTGGGAGAGTGGGGCGTCCACTACGCACGACTAGAGTTCCTACTCACTTCCGAGCCGCCGCATACCCCGTCAAGAATTTTTCCACGCTCCTCACATACACGTCCGCGAAATCCGCCTGCGGCCGTCGCATCTCAATCAGCCGGATCGCATCATTCAGCTTCCACCCCAGCGCGCACAACAAAGCCAGCGTCATCATAGGCGCCCGATGCACTCCCGCCGCGCAATGGATATACAACTTCGTTCCCGGCTGGTCCAATGCTTCAATCGCAAACTCCACGCCCCGCTGAAACACCTCGGCAGGCTTGGGTAGAAAATCATCGTCAATCGGATTCCACAGGACTTCCACTCCGAATGGGTCCGCCAGCGGCGTGTCATCAAACTCAATCTGCATGTCAATCACGTGCGAGATCCCGGCCTGCGCCACTGCCGCCATGTTCTCTTCGTTCCAGATCCCGCCCCCGACCGCGATCCGGCCGGTCACCCATGTCATATCCATGCTTGCGTTCCCGCTCCCGATTGCCCTCGAACCCCGTCGCCCGCTAATCCTGATTTTTGAATCAACAATCTGAATCCGAGACCGAAATCTCCAGATCCGAAATCCGAAATCTGAGATCTAAGATCTAAGATCTGAATCTGAGATGCGTCTTCGAAGGTCGGCGCCTCCCAATTCAATTACCCGGCGTCCAGCTCAGCAGGCTTTCGGCCTCTCGCCTGATTTTTTCATTTTACCGAATCGTCGCCCACCGGTGCGGCGACCACCTCTGTCGATGGCTCACTCGGTTCCTCGTCCGCCGGCCCCTGAAACGGAAAATTGAAGCGCTTAAGCAAGACACGTGCCAAATCGTTGCTCTCTGCCGCTTCTGGTTCCTCCGCCGCGGTCGCCGGATACAAACCCAGCACCTCGAACAAATACTTGAGCGGCGACAAATTTCCCTTGGATGCTTCTTCGATGTTCGCGCTCGTCATTTTTTCCGCTTGGGCGGCGATGACCCGCCGCACCCGCTCGCGCACTTCCCCCAGATTCAGCGGCCCCTTCGCCGTACTCTTCGGACTCTTGCTCTTCGCCTTAGCTGACTTCTTCTTAGCGGCCATTCCATCCTCACAAAACTTGTTAAGCAAACAAAACCCCAGTCTCTCTGACTGACCTTTAACAGCTAAGCGCTTTTCTCTGCGTCCTCGGCAACTTTTCTCCGCGCCCTCTGCGTTTTAAGATTTTTCCCACCCCAACAAAATTCTCTCAGCCCCTTTTGCGGTTAGGAGCTTTTCTCTGCGTCCTCGGCAGCTTTTCTCCGCGCCCTCTGCGTTTTAAGATTTTTCCCGCCCAAAAGCAAAAGGCGCGCCCGCCGGCGCGCCCCCCGCAAATCTCTCAATCGCACTCTCTAAATCTAGAATAGCAATTTCACCAGGGTAATTGTGACACGTTTTCGAAATTTATTTTTCCCCTCGAATCAAACGATTGCGAGATTTTCCTCCTCTTCCCCCTCTTGACAAGCTTCTTCGTCACTCGCGCGCGGTCCCTCCACCGGCTCAAGAATTTCAGCCGCCAGGAAAATCTCGCTCAACCGGTCAAGCGCTTCCGGAAGATTGCGCTCCAACGTTCGTCGGCTGCATCCCATCACTTTCCCCGCCTCCTCGTGCGAGTACCCTTGCAGAATCACCCGCGCGATCAACGTTTGCGACAGCCGGTCTAGTTTCGCAACGCACCGTTCCACATCATGCACGAAAATCACCGCGTCTTCGAAACTCGACACCCCGTACGAAGTCACGTGCGTCCGAAAGAATTCGCTCCCCAGAATTGACGGTAACCGCCCCACTTCCACCGACATCCGGAAAAACCTCCGCAGGATGGCCACCGTCCGCGCCCGGTACAGCCACAGATCCGGGTTCGCTCCCGAATCCCACGCGTCCTCCAGCCACTCCTGAGAATCGATCGACGCCGCCAGGTATCCGATCGCGGCCGTCATGCGTTGCCGCCTTCCCCGCAGATCGCGGTCAATTCGGCCAGGCACCCTTCGATCTCATCCACCGAATTCACGGCCACCACAACCACCCGCTTGCGCCGCGGCGTTGGCATGTCCGCCATCAGCGGCACGCAACCCGGGCAATAAATTTCAGTTCCGGCTTTTTCCCGGAACCACAAACCGCCACACCGCTCGCAATACTTCAACTCCATCGGAACTAACAGATCGTCCAGACTTTCCATGATTGCCTCCTAAAGGGCAGTTCGTTATGAATGGGAACAAAGTCGTTTGGAAGTCGTTGGCCGTTGGTCCTTGGTCGTTGGCAAACCATTGCACGGAACCTGGACGCGATCCAAAAGCCGCGCCATGCTCGCTCTTCATTTTCGCGACTCCTGACAGCAACAACGCTGCTCGCATCTGATCCCGCCTGCTTCGCCAACGACCAACGACCGACGACCAACGACAACGACTGAAATAAAAAAGCCCCGCGCCGGTTTCCCGGACACAGGGCTCGTTTCTCTTACGATGACCTGCTTGCGCTATTTAGTTATGAAATACGAGCAATCTCCCGATGCCAAAGCCCAGAGCCTAAAGCCCAGAGCCTAAAGCCTTTCGTTATTCCGGAAGTAGCCCTCCTCGTAACCGGATTTCAGCACGCGGCCATTCTGCACCACCACGCTGACCCGGCCCGTAAAATGAATGGCGGATAAAAGTTTCTCCATCGATGCCGACAGCAACTCCGACGAGCGCACCTTGCGGCGAAACTCCCCGAAGCTCCTCTCTTCATCGAGGGAAAGTACGAATTCCATAATGACTCCGAGCAATACCACATATGAGTTATAAATGCTGCTTAGCCTATAGCTCTTGAGCTGTGGAAGTCAAGAACTCTATTTCCTTTTAGATGTTGTACTTGGATTGTCAATATCCGAACGCTATAAAGTGGTGATATACTTTTCACCATGAAATTCAAGGCTCTGCAAGACAATCTGCGCAAAACGTTGTGGGACCGGATCGAAGAGGGCGACCTGACCGGCCTTCGGCTCGCCCAGCAGACCGGATTCAAGCAGGCCCACATCTCCAACTTCCTCAATCGAAAGCGCGGCCTCAGCATCGAAGGCATGGATAAAGTGCTGAACGTGCAGCACCTTTCCGTGCTCGACCTGATCGAACCCACCGAGGTCAACAAGCGCGCCAGCATCCTGCCGCCCACCGACGACGAATTCGACAACGTCCTGCTGGTCGACGGCGCCGTGGCCGCGAAAGAACCTCTCGTCATGAGCATGAACGTGCGCGAGATTCTCAAGTTCAAGAAGAGTTTTCTGCGCAAGATGCGCCCGGAACTGGAGGGCGATCGCGAAAGCTGGGAGCGCTTCGTGATCATTCGCGCCGACGGCCGCGAAGGTATGAGCATGTATCCACGCCTGTTACCGGGTGCGAACGTGCTCATCGACCGCCACTACAACTCGCTGAAACCCTATCGGAAGGGCGAATTCAACATGTACGCGGTTGCCAAGGACGGCGACTGCACCGTGAAGTACGTCGAAGTCGCGGGCAATCACCTCATCCTGCGCCCGCACAACCAGGCTTATCCCATTGAAGTCATGACGATGGAAGACGGCAAGAGCGCCGCCGATTACCTGATCGGCCGAGTGTGTTACGTAGGAATCGAAACCTAAGCTGGTCGCTGGTTGTTAGCTCTTGGTCCGGCTGCTTCGGTTTCGCCGCTAGAACACGAACCGGCATCGCGAATTGGATTTCGCGATGCCGATTTTTTTGGTAGTTACTCTGTCCTCCTGCGCGGAGTGAGGCGCAGCCGAACGCAGCGAAGGACCTATGCATCACGGCTCGATACGGCCAGGCGCGAACCGAGATCAATCTTTCACCTGAAATCCAATCGCACGCTTACCGTTGCTCGCGGCGATCGTCTTCGCTCCGCACTGGCGCCACCGCCGACTTAAACTCCACCTTCGAATCTGGCATACACCGCGTGACGCGTACCGGGTAGGTGACGTCGGAGTCTTTCTCTTCCCGCGCCATCACGTAGGTTCGCATGGTGAAGCACACGCCATCGCGCTCGATCTGCGTGCCGTCACGACGCGCAAATTCGCGAAATGCCCGATCGAAAGCCATCGAGCTATCAGAATTCGCTTCAGGTTTGGCCGCGCTGGGCGAAGAACTCTGTGCGTAGCTGGCCGCGGAAGCGGCGAAGAAAATCAGGATAATCAGCAGCAGGATCAGGAGGCCGGTAATTCGCATAGGGATACCTCCAACGCCCACATTATAACGCCGTCTCTTCACCTTGGATGATTACTACCGCTTAACCGACAAAGACACGGGAGTGCCTGTGGTGGGACAGCCGGCGCAAACCAGCTTCCCTGATTTCAGGCAGGCACATCGACGCCCGACAACTCCCTGCAAGCAGCTAACAGCTTTTCCTGCAGTGCCGTGTCGCGTGCGGCGGGATTCGGCTTGCGAAGCTTCATGTGGAAGAAATACTCACCCGTCACTTTGGCGGCGGGATCATCGCTCGTGGCCAGCCAGACCTGCGTGCGATGGGCCGCGTCGAGATCGTCAGGTGCGTTCGGACCTCCCATCTTGGTGGCAACCCAGCCCGGTTCCATCGCGTTCGAGAAAACATCGGGCCAGCGGCGCGCGATCGCAAACGCCAGGACCACGTCATGCAGCTTGGTGTCGGAGTACGCCTGCGTGCCGTGCCAGCGGTGTCGTTCCCAAAGCAGATCGTCCAGGTTGGCATAGCCATTCTGATGCAGGCCTGAGCTCAGATAAACCAATCGCTTCGGCCGATGGATGAGCGCCGTCAAAATGTAGGGCGCCAGCGTGTTGGTGGCGAAAACATGCGGCAGGCCATCTTCCGTGGAGACACGTTGGCGCTCCTGGTATCCGACGGCAGCATTGTGGATGACCGCGTCGAACGAACCCAGCGCGTTGACCTGCTCGGCGACCTTGCGGGTCTGCGCGATGCTCGAGAGATCCCCAATCACCACAGCTTCCGCCCCGGGAACGGCGGCCATCGCTTCGGTGCCACGCTGCTGGCTCCGAGCGTGCAAAACCGCCGCGTGCCCTTGCTCGATGAGAAGCTGCGCCGCCATGCGGCCCAGGCCGTCAGACGAGCCGGTGATGAAAACTCGCGCCATAGTTCTCGCTTTCTGGTTTAGGGTTTTCGTCGTGCCCTTGGCGGATGTTCTTCCTTCCTTTGCGGTTCAGGGCTTTGCTCTTTGACTGGGATGCTTAGATTACAGCTTGCGGATTGTGGATTTCAGATTCTTGATCTTCAACCACAGAGGGACGAGCAGAAGCAGGAATGGAGTCAGACTTCCGGGCATTCGGTGAGAGTAACACTGCTAAGCGCAGGGTTTGATCGTAGAGTTCCGTTCCCGGCGGTGGAGAGACGGGCGTCTCGCCCGTCCGGCGGGCGGGACTCCTTCACTTCGCCCAGCGCAGGCTTCCCGCCGCTCCATCGTCATGAAGCAACTTCCGGTCGTCACACCGCTAGTTAGTTCCTGCACCTGAGCGGTTTTCGATGGCCATCGGAATGGTGCGATTGCCGGGGAGGGTGACATACATGATGTTGTGCTGCAGATCGACCTGAACCGACTGGTTGGTGGCGAACACGGGGGAGACGTCTGCGAATCCGGAATTATAGGTGCCCTGGTACACGACATTCCCCAAACGGATTCCGATGTTGTAGGAGTACAGGTCCGCGCGCAGGGGAGCATCGGAGGTGGCGGCCTCGACGGGCGCGGGCGGATTGCTTTCCACGCTGACCACGGTGGCGTTCTGATAGTTAAGATTGTTTGTGGCGTGCACAGTAGTGAGAAGCGCGCTCGACACCAGCACGCACATTGCGAAAGCTCTTTTCATAGTTCCTCCTGAAGCACCATTCTGATTTGTTCGTGCGGCGCTCACGAGGAATAACTGAGCCGCGCGCCTTTTATTCCACGCCGGCTGGTTGACCGGCGTGGAATCAACATGCGCACTCACCGGTTAGCTGCAACCTGAAGCGCGATCCGCACTGTGGATAGGATGCCGCACTCGCGGCTGCGATCTCGCACAGAAGGCCTACAACCCTTTGCACTCGTGTGGTCCAAACGCAGGTAGGGCGTGGCGATTTCACTATCTCAGCTTGCTATTGAGTAGTGTGCAGAACACTCGAGAACGCACGACTACGTTCTACCGGCGGCGGATGACTCGCGTTTAGTTCGGCGCTTTCTCGGGCGTGGGCGCCTCGGCGCCTGATGCTGCCGGCTTGTCGCCTTTCTTGGCCAGCGAGCGAACGTAATTGACCAGGTCCCAGATGGCTTCGTCCTTTACGCGACTGCCTTCGGGGGGCATCTGGTCTTTGCCCTTCTGGATGATGTAGAACAGCTCGCCGTCGGTGCGGCCCTTGAGCGTGGCGGGATCGGTCTCGTCGTTCATCTTCAGCTTCATGTCGGCGGCGACGTCGCCTTTGCCGTCACCCTTCTTGCCGTGGCACATCGCGCAATCGTAGCCGTACTGCTTTTTCCCGCGCGCGAGCGATTCCTCGCTCGGTTTCACGGGATTCTCGCGGCGTGCAGCTTCGACCGGGATGCTGCTGATGCCTGCACCGGCGGCCGGCTTATCGTTGGTCTTCGTATCTTGTGCGGAAACCGCAAATCCGACGAGCAGCAGAGCGGAAATCAGAAACGGCGTTCTCCACATGGAAAAGCCTCCTTGATTCGAGCTGGGAGACGATGCGAGTGTACTCTAAACGCGCGGATCGCTCTCCGCCGAACTGGTCGGAGCGTCGGGAGTTGAACCCGTGTGGGAGGCCAGGTAGCCCGATTCCCAATCGCTTTACCCACTACGCGCTCCGGAGCGGTTTCGCGGGCGCGTTCTTGCGGAGGTGAGGGTTCCGGACGCGAGCCCGCGGAACCGCCGTACCTCTCAGGCTAGAACGCGCACGGACGGCATGGTGTGACGGAGATCACGCCGCAGAGTAACGCAGGTAACAAATGCTTATCCCCCGGATGGGCTCTTATCGGCAGGCCCGGGAGCGGCTATCATGTCCCTTCGCCGGCAAAGTGCGTGGCGGGCTGGAGGTAGAGCGTGGCGGGGAACGAAGACGTCATTGCAGCAATCGAGTCGGGGAATGCGAATCAGTTGAAGGAATTGCTTTCCGCGGATCGCTCCCTGGCCGCGGCGCGCGATGCGGGCGGAGTTTCGGCGCTCATGCAGGCGCTGTACCGGCAGCGCAAAGACATGGTCGAGATGCTGCGCCTGGCGCGTCCGGAACTGGACATCTTTGAAGCGACCAGCCTGGGGCGTCCGGATCTGGTCGAGGAGATGGTCACTCAAGATCCGCGCCTTGCGAATGCGCGTTCGGGGGACGGCTTCACCCCGTTGCACTTCGCGGCATTTTTCGGCGAAGAGAGCGTGGCGCGCGTGCTGCTGGAACATCACGCCGACGCCGGCTCGGTGGCCAACAATCCGATGCAGGTCATGCCGCTGCATTCGGCGGCGGCCGCGAGAAATCTGGCTATCGCTCGCGCGCTGCTCGAACACGGCGCGCCGGTGAATGCCCGGCAGCAGAAGGGCTGGACCGCGCTGCACGCGGCGGCGCAGCATGGCGATCAGGCGATGGTCGAGTTGCTGCTGAAATATGGAGCGAATCCTAACGCCCGGGATGAACATGGACTGACGCCCGATGAAATCGCGGACGAGAAAGGCCATGTCGAAATTGCGGAGCGGCTGCGGGCGGCTTGAGGGAGTTCGAATCGCAGCCTAATTCGTGGAGTCCCCATTGCCCACGGTGTTCCGCACGGGCATTGTCGTCCCCCGTTGCCCTTAATTTTCTCTCCCACTCCTACCGCGTCAAGTTATGAGTCGCTTCATTGATCGTGTCGCAGGTCAGGGCGCTTCCACCACGGAGACACAGAGCTGCACAGAACGACGAACCTGGTAGCCGAGAACAAAGCGAGAGTCGCAATGGAAACGCAATAAAGCTGGCAATACCACACTCGCGTCTACTTCTTTCTCTCCTCCGCCTCGGCCAGCCAGCCGCGCCGCAACTTTCCGGGCGCGATCGACGAAAGATATGGCTTGATGTCGAGAACCGGCGTGCCGTCAAGCATATCGATGCCGCGCACATGCAGACGCGCGCCTTCCCGGCGGAGCAGTTCGACGACCGTCAAGCCGATCGGGTTTGGACGCCGCGGGGAGCGCGTCGCAAAAACTCCGTGCTCGCGATCGTCGGTGGGCGGTTTGCCAACCAGTTCGAATCCCTGTGCGCGATCAAAAAGCCAGAGCACATAAAGATGAGAAAAGCCTTCAATATCGGCCAGGCCTGCCGCGAACTCGGGCAGGATCGCGAGCACGCCCTCGGCCTCGTGCTTGGCGCCCAAGCCCCTGGGCACGTCGTGCGCGTCCTTGTATGGACCTTTCACATATCCGATGGCTTGCATGGAATACACAATATGGATCCTCGCTTATTGATGGTAACCGTCCCAAGCCCAGTAAGAAAAGTTGACGCGGATCTGACGTCCGTTGCCGATCCGCCCTCCTGCGCGTCCTTTGCGGACTCTCTTTGCGGCCTTCGCGGTAAAGAGCTTGCCAGTTCAGGAGGGTTCTGCAATTTTCCGGCAATGCTATGATGCGCCGGTAACCTGAAGTCCCAATGCCCGTCTTTCGTATCAAAACCACGGGAGCCGCGGGCATTCAGGAGGATCTGCCTTTCCCATGAAGATCGCGCAACGGTTGATTCCAATTATTCTCCTAGCGTTGAGCACGATCAGTGCGGCGCAATCCGCCCAGTCCGCGAGGAAGCAACTGCTCGTGCTGGGAGAAGAAAAAGGCTACCGGCATGAAGCCGTTTCCCACGCCATGGCGGTCATCGAGAGCCTCGGCAATAAGACTGGTCTCTGGGATACCACTATCCGCACCGACACAGAAGTTCTCACCAAGAAGAAGCTGGAATCCAATGCGAAAAACTTGAGCGACTTCGACGCCGTCCTCTTCTACACCAGCGGAGACCTTCCCATGGACGCGTCCCAGAAGGCCGACCTGCTGTTTTTCATCCACGATGACGGCAAGGGCTTCATCGGAGTACACAGCGCGACCATTACCTTCACCGAATGGCCCGAATACGGCGAGATGATCGGCGGCTACTTCGACGAGCATCCCTGGGGAACGTTCGATGCGCCGCTCATCGTCGAAGACCCAGGCTTTCCAGGAATGCAGCAGTGGCCGCGCGCATTCGTGCTGCGGGACGAAATCTACCAGCTGCGCAACTATTCCCGCGACAAGGTTCGCGTGCTGATGCGGCTCGATCCCTCGAAGCTCGACCTGTCGAATCCCAAGGTGCACCGCACCGACCGCGATTTTGCCGTGACCTGGGTGAGGGCCTACGGGAAAGGGCGCGTCTACTACTCAAACCTCGGGCACGTAAAAGAAAACTGGGACGACCCGAAGATCCAGCAGATGTACATTGAGGGCATCAAGTGGGCGCTCGGGCTGGTGAATGCCGATGCGAACCCGCGGCCTCTGCCGAAAAATTAGTCGCGCGCAAGGTCCCCCCCGACGACCGCCAAGAGAAAATCGCCGAACACCCCAACTTGCGCTCTTCCCGCGAAAATGTTGTCATCCCACTGTGTCTGCCACCGATACCCACGGCGCCATCGATGCTGTCTGGCGCATTGAATCCGCCAAGCTGATCGCCGGCCTCACGCGCATCGTGCGCGATGTCGGCCTGGCTGAAGATCTCGCGCAGGAAGCCCTCCTGGTCGCGCTCGAAGAATGGCCGCAGTCGGGTGTTCCCGAAAATCCCGGGGCCTGGCTGATGTCGACCGCCAAGCACCGAGCCATTGACCAGCTGCGGCGCCGTTCCATGCTCGATCGCAAACACGAGGAACTGGGCCGCGAAGTCGCGGTGCGCGAGATGGAGGTCCCCGACCTGGAAGCCGCGCTGGATGCGACTCTGGATGCCGGGGCCGGAACGCGCATTGCCACCCAGCCCGACACCGATGACGATTTGCTGCGTCTGGTTTTCATGACCTGCCATCCCGTGCTCTCCACCGAAGGCCGCGTCGCGCTGACGCTGCGCCTTCTGGGAGGTCTGACTACAGACGAGATCGCGCGTGCGTTCCTGGTATCGGAGCCGACGATTGCGCAACGCATTGTCCGCGCCAAGCGCACGCTGGCCGAAAAGAAAGTGCCGTTCGAAACTCCGCGGGCGGCGGAACTTTCCGCCCGGCTCGCTTCCGTCCTCGAAGTCCTCTACCTCATCTTCAACGAAGGTTACTCGGCCACCGCGGGCGACGACTGGATGCGTCCCGCGCTTTGCGACGACGCGTTGCGGCTCGGTCGCATTTTGGCTGAGTTGATGCCGAAAGAAGCAGAGGTGCACGGTCTGGTCGCACTCATGGAAATTCAGGCCTCGCGCGCACGCGCCCGCGTCGGACCGTCCGGAGAACTGGTTCTGCTGATGGATCAGAATCGCGCGCACTGGAACCTGTTATTGATCGGCCGAGGCCTCGCGTCGCTCAAGCGCGCGGAACAACTGCTGGGAGCCCGTGGCTCCTACACTTTACAGGCAGCCATCGCGGCCTGCCATGCCCGGGCGCACACCGCGGAAGAAACTGACTGGACGCGCATCGTACAGCTTTACGGAGAGTTGGCGAGCATCGCCCCGTCGCCGGTCGTGGAACTGAATCGCGCAGTGGCACTCTCGATGGCGTCAGGCCCGGCGGCCGGCCTGGCGGCGGTGGACAAGTTGAAGGAGGAACCGGCGCTCAAGGACTATCATCTTCTGCCCAGCGTGCGCGGTGATCTGCTGAGCAAACTCGGACGCTTCCAAGAAGCAAGTGCGGAGTTCGAACGCGCAGCGTCGCTCACGCGCAACGTTCGCGAGCGGGAGTTGCTGCTGGAGCGAGCGGCGTCGTGCGCCCGCGGGGAAGCGCCAGCGCGTTGACGCTCTTTCAGCATCCAACGTGGTGATGGTGCGGACACTTTTTCGAGGACGAGGTACCAAGAACGGCACTTCCGGGCAGGCAGGACGCCTCTAGAATGGCAACAAGGATTCAACCGCGCCACGATTTTCGAC
Organism: uncultured Acidobacteriota bacterium; assembly: GCA_963850425.1. Lineage (GTDB taxonomy): Bacteria > Acidobacteriota > Terriglobia > Terriglobales > Acidobacteriaceae > Gp1-AA133. The sequence continues at coordinate 532,814 of CAWKLF010000001.1, forward strand.
TCAGGAGATGTTAGGCATGGCGGACAGTCAGGTGATCCTCTATTTTGACGACCAGAAGGACGCTCTCCGGTTCGCGCTCGCAGCCGGGTCGGTGATGGCAGGTGCGGGCGAAGCAGTGACGGATGAGCAGCGGAACCTGATTCAGGAAACCCAGCGCGCCAGCCGCATCCTGCTCGATAAGCCGGTCAACACCGGAACCGCCTCCGAATCTGCGCGCTGATCCCGTTACGCCGCGCCCGGTTCGCAGGCTGCGCCGGCCGCAGACCGCTTCCACGGATTAGGAATTAGTCCGCCGCGCTCCGGCGCACCGTATACATTTCCGCCAGGTACTGCACGTCGGGCACGCCCATGACTCCGGCCTGCCGCATCTTGTCGCGCAAATCATCCGACGACATGTAACTCCGCGCCCGCTCCATGTCGTCCCACTCGAACAACAGGGTGAGGTCGTTCGGATTTCCTGCCTTGCGGAAAATCCGGCAGCTGCATTCGCCGCCATCATGACGAAAATCGAGGGCGGCATCGAAAACCGAGCGCCAGCTCTTGTAATCGTTGACTTGATGATGCACGAGCACTTGAATCATGGTGGACTCCTGCGTCCACATTGCGGGAAGGTGGGGAAGGACGCAAGCGCGCGCATCACAATGCGGGAAAGAAGTCCCAAAACGGGAAAGCATCGGCCGATCTGCTGAATTTTAGTGGCGCGGCGTCAGAATAGTCAGAATCTCTTGCAGGCCCTGACGAAGCTGCCGGAGGTTGGCCGGCGATCCGGTCATGAAAGGAAGCGCCACCTGCTTCCGATCACTCTTGCCTTCATCGCGCAGATGCTGGCGGGCGCCCGCGATGGTGTACCCCTCTTCATACAATAATTGCTTGATGCGGACCACGCTCTCCACATCGCGCCGCCGGTACATGCGCTGCCCGGTGCTGCTCTTGACGGGCTTGAGCTGAGGGAATTCGGTTTCCCAGAAACGCAGGACGTAGGCCGGAAGGCGGCACAAGCGCGCCACCTCGCCGATCCGGAAATACAGCTTTTCGGGAATCAGGATGTCGCTCGTCTTGCCCGACTTTCCGTTGCTCTTCTTTTTAGGGCTCATGCCGCCTGTGAGACGTGGCGCTCGCGGTTTGCAGGAAGGCCAGAATTCCTGACTCAGCCGTTTCTAGCAGAATGCGCGCCCGCGAACAACCCCATTTCGTGCCATAGGGCGGTCGCTCGTCGTTCGTCGTCGGTCGTCGGCCCAATTCGATCCATGATGTCTGTTGAGCAGATCATGACAAGATTGTCTTCCGGAGCGACATGAGGCGCCAGGCCAATGAAGTCGAAGGACCCCGTGTTTCTCAGCTCTCCCGCGACCTTGACACCAGCTAAGCTGACTGTTTTGCCTTTTTTGACCGACGACCGACGACAGGTTTTTCCCAAATCAAAAAGCCTCGCAGGAGGTGCTTCTCCGGAGAGGCCTTTTGTAAAAATCCCTTGGGTCATTGCGAGTCTCGTCTCGCAGGACGGTTAGTGTTTCTTTTTCTTCTTCGCAGCCTTTTTCTTGGTTGCCATGAAGTATTTCCTCCGTGAACTTTTTCCCTTGCAAGGTGTCTTCGGTTCGGGCGCTGCCCTTTCCGACATAGCCCAACTTCTGGTATGGGCTCACCTGTTAATACAAGATATTGCGGCAGTGTTACAGCCATGTCAACACATTTTTTGCACTTTGCTGTGGAGGAAGACGTGGAATGCTTGCACCACGGAGGGCACCGAGAACACCGAGGAATTTAAATATCCCTCTGTGCTCCCTCGTGTCCTCTGTGGCGAAGGGTTGACCTCGTCAGCATTCGCCGCGTTATCGAGCCGCAAGTTTTCAATTACACTGGCCCGCAACCCGATGAAGCGCGATCCCATCGAACTCGAAATCTTCAAGAATCTTTACCACTCGATCGCCGAAGAAATGGGCGCAGCCCTTCGGCGCACCGCGTTCTCTCCCAACATCAAGGAGCGCCGCGATTATTCCTGCGCGGTGTTCGACGCGCGCGGCGAGGTCATCGCCATGGGCGATCACATGCCCGTGCATCTGGGATCGATGCCAATGTCGGTGCGCGCCGCCATCGCGCACTGCGAGCTCGCGCCCGGCGACATGGTCATGTTGAACGATCCGTTCTCTGGTGGCACGCACCTTCCCGACATCACGCTAGTGGCTCCGGTGTTTGTAGAAAAGGTGCGCGCACGTCGCAGGTCTTCCCCCGCTCCCGATTTCTACGTCGCCTCGCGCGCCCACCATGCCGACGTCGGCGGGACCTATCCGGGCTCGATGGGCCTCTGCCGCGAGATTTACCAGGAAGGGTTCCGCATTCCTCCCGTAAAGATCATGCGCGCCGGGAAACTGGACCCCGATGTCCGGGATCTGCTGCTGGCCAATGTACGCACGCCCCGGGAGCGCGAGGGCGATCTCGGAGCGCAGATCGCTGCCTGCCACACGGGCGCCGCCCGCCTGAGCGAGATTTGTGCGCGGTACGGCAAAGCAAAAGCGCAGCGCGCCGCGGCCGACCTGCTCGATTACTCCGACGAAATCATGCGCGGATTTCTGGCGAAGGTTCCCCCTGGCACTTACCGGGCGGAGGATTATCTCGACAATGATGGTGTGAGCGACAAGCCTGTAAAGATCTCGGCCGAAGTCCGCGTTCGAAAGCAGCGGGAAGCTGCCAAGGCGGCACGACGATCCGTCCCCGCGCCACCCAAATCCACGGCCGGCTCGCATGCCGTCGTCGTGGATTTTTCTGGCAGCGATCCACAGGTGGAAGGCAGCATCAACGCGGTCGAAGCCATCACCTACTCAGCCTGTTTCTACGTCTTCCGCTGCCTGGTGCAGGAAGACATTCCCGCGACCGCCGGCCTGATGCGTTCGATTCAAGTCATTGCGCCCGCTGGGACAGTGGTCAACGCCCGTCCGCCCGCCGCGGTTGCTGGCGGCAACGTGGAGACCTCGCAGCGCATTGTGGATGTGCTGTTGCGCGCCCTGGCTCCCGCGATTCCCGACCGCATTCCCGCGGCGGCGTCGGGCACCATGAACAACCTGACCATCGGCGGCATCGATCCGCGCACCGGCGAGCCTTTCGCTTATTACGAGACCATTGCTGGAGCCATGGGGGCGCGTCCTAACAAAAATGGCGTCTCCGGTGTACACACGCACATGACAAATTCCCTGAACACGCCCGCCGAGGCCCTCGAGTACGCCTATCCCCTGCGCGTCCGTCAGTACGGGTTGCGTCTCGGAAGCGGGGGAGCCGGCAAGTTTCGTGGGGGCGACGGCGTGGTGCGGGAAATCGAAGTCCTGACCGACGCTGAAGCGACGTTGTTGGCGGATCGCCGCGAGTACCCCCCGTGGGGATTGACAGGTGGTGCCAGCGGCGCCGTCGGCAAAGCGCAAATCCTTCGCGCAGACGGCTCGAAACAAACTCTCCCGGGAAAGTTCAATGCCCGCTTGCGCAAGGGCGAGCGAATCCGGATTGAAAGCCCCGGGGGCGGTGGATGGGGAGAGTCGTAGCGAAGACTAAGCAAATCAACGAATAGCCTTTGCTCAAAGACATGTCTGCCGGCAACGCGATCAACATATGGACATGATTCGCGGTTCCACCCGCCTCGAGAACGGGTAACTTGTGGCCATCCCCAATCGCAGCCAGATATTTCCAGAGCTTCTCTCGCAATTCTTCGGGGATAGAATTGCGTCGCTCCTTCGTGCTACACACGCAATGAATCAGCAAATTCGGATAGGAATGAGACATGACCGCCCGTCCCTACGGGACTGCAAGAGACTCTTATTGATGATCCTGTTCCCAGCACTTCCGTGCTGGGCTTTCCTATTTTGTGCCTGACGGCACTGCTGTGCTGGTCAGGCGGTATGCCATGCCATCGAAGGGATGGTCAGACTGCTGTCGTGCCATCGACGGGATGGGCAGACAAATGTCGTGCTATCGAAGGATGATCAGACTGACGTCGTGCCCCTCAACGGGATGGTCCGGCTGAATGCAGTGCCATGAAATGATGCCATGTTTCTGCATAGCCTGGTCTGTGCTGATGGTCACAAGGCACGCGTGATAGATGAACTCCACCCGCCTCACCATAAAACAAAACACATCAGGCAACGATTATGATGTTCCTCATGGACTCCATTGCCGCCCATTACCTCGACGAAATCCGCCGCCAGCTGCGCGGATACAAACGCCTATCAGAAGGCGCCCTTGCTCAATTGAAAGATGAAGACTTCTTCGTCGCGCTCGATCCCGAATCTAATTCCATCGCGATCCTGATCAAACACATTTCCGGGAACATGCGGTCCCGTTTTACCGACTTCCTTACCACCGATGGCGAAAAGCCCGACCGACATCGCGACGGGGAGTTCGAGCTTTCCGATAGACCAACGCGTGCGGATTTGATGAACTGGTGGGAGGAGGGCTGGAGGGTTGTTTTCGGCGTGCTCGACTCGCTCACGCCGGAGGATGTAATGCGCACCGTCCAGATCCGGCAAGAGCCGCACACCGTCGTGCAGGCGTTGAACCGGGCGCTCGCCCACTATGCGACGCACCTCGGCCAGATCGTCTTTCTGGCGAAGCACTTCCGTTCCAGCGAATGGCAAACACTAAGCGTCCCGCGCGGCAAGTCGGAGGAATTCAACCGGATGTCCATCGAAGAGCGACGCCGAAGTGGGAAACCATTGGCCTCGGAGCCGACTCGCAAAGCTTAGTATTCACACTCTCGATGCTAAAATAATGAGTTTGGCGGTTCGGTTCTTGGATCTCTGGGGAACTGAGAACTGGCAAGTGGCTTTCCAAGGTAGCTCTCATGTCCGACACAATGCTGGCCGTGGTCAAAGCGGAGGCCGCGCCCGGCGCCGATGTTCGCCAAGTCAAAATTCCCACGTACGGACGCACCGACGTCCTGGTGAAAGTAAAAGTCGCCTCCATCTGCGGCACCGACCTTCATATTTACGAGTGGGATCGCTGGGCCCAGGGCCGCATCCATCCGCCACTGGTACCCGGACACGAGTTCTGCGGCGAGGTCGTGGCCTTTGGCGACGAAGTCACCAGCGTCAAGGAAGGCGACTTCGTTTCCGCCGAGATGCACGTGGCCTGCGGGAAGTGCCTGCAGTGCCGCATTGGCGAAGCGCACATCTGCCAGAACGTGAAGATTATCGGCGTCGATGCCGACGGCGCTTTCGCAGAATACGTTGTCATTCCTGAATCAAATATCTGGAAACTCGATCCCGGCATCCCGCTGGAGTACGCGTCGATCCTCGATCCACTGGGCAATGCGGTGCACACCGTGCTGGCCGGAGAGATTGCCGGCAGATCCGTGGCAATCACCGGATGCGGTCCCATCGGACTCTTTGCGATTGCCGTAGCCCGCGCGGTGGGAGCGGCGCAGGTGTTCGCCATCGAGGTTAACGAACATCGCCGCAAAATCGCCAGGCAGATGAAGGCGGATTTAACGCTCGATCCCTCAAAAGACGATGTGAATGCGATTGTCATGGAGAAGACGGCAGGCGCGGGCGTCGACGTCGTGCTCGAGATGGCCGGGCACCCCAGCGCGATCCGAACCGCGTTCGACATCGTGCGCCGGGGCGGGCGCATCTCGCTGCTCGGTCTCACATCGAAGCCAGTCTCCCTGAATTTCTCTGAAGACATCATTTTCAAAGGCATCACGATCCAGGGCATCAACGGCCGCCGCATGTACCAGACCTGGTACCAGATGACCGCGCTGCTCAAGGCCGGCAAGCTTGATCTCCACCCGGTGATCACCGACCGCATTGCGATGAAAGATTTTTCGAAGGCGATGGAGCGGCTGAAAACCGGCGAGGCCAGCAAGATCCTGGTGTATCCCAACGGGCAGCGCTGATTTGTCCGACACGAAATCAAGGCCACGCGCTTAGCCACTGAGGATGGCGGACAAGGCTGAAGGTCTACGGCCAGGAATCGTTCCCAACTTCTTCTGCCGCCCGACAACATCCAAACTTCCACATTTGTGACGACCGACACAGACACCTTGTCTTTGCGCGCCCGATAGTCTGAATGAGGTCCCGATCGGCGCAAGAATGCACACTCCGGTACAGAATGGTTTGGTACAGAATCGTTTGATGTCAGAACTGTGCAGTGGCGAAGGCACGAAACAGGAAAGCCCGGCACGTAAGTGCCGGAAAAACAGAGTTCTATGGACCAGAGTCCCGCCAGGGACGGCACAATGGCGCCCGCAGTATTAAACTATCTGCGTCATGCCAACCGCTACGCGCACCAATCCCCTGTCCTACCTCACCGACCAGATCAACGATCTAAAGGCCAAAGGCACGCACTTCAACCTGCGAGTGCTTGATGACGAGCAGGCTCCGGTTTGCACCTTCGACGGCAAGAAGGTCATCAACCTTGCCTCCAACAACTACCTCGGTTTGACGACCCATCCCAAACTGCGCGAGGCGGCGCTCGAAGCCACCCGCAAGTATGGCGTCGGATCAGGCGCAGTGCGCACCATTGCGGGCACGATGAAAATCCACATGGAGCTGGAGGAAAAAATCGCGGCCTTCAAAAACGTCGAAGCTTGCGTCGTCTTCCAGTCCGGATTCGCGGCCAATGCGGGAACGGTCTCAGCCGTGCTTGGCAAAGACGACTTCATCATCTCTGACCAGCTCAATCACGCATCCATCATCGACGGCGCGCGTCTCTCCCGGGCCAAAATCCTTGTCTTCAACCATAAAGATCTTGCGCACGCCGAGCAGCAACTCGCCAGCATCAAGGACCAGCCCGGGCGCAAGCTGCTCATCACCGACGGCGTCTTTTCGATGGATGGGGACATCGGGCCGCTGCCCGGCTTGTGCGATCTTGCCGAAAAATACGGCGCCATCATGATGGTTGACGACGCGCACGCCTCGGGCGTCCTTGGCCGCGCCGGACGCGGCACCGTGGACCACTTCAGCGTGCATGGACGCGTCGACATCCAGGTAGGAACGTTATCGAAGGCGATTGGCGCGCTTAGGCGGCTACGTGTGTGGCACCCGCGACCTGATCGACTTCCTCTACCACCGCGCCCGCCCATTCCTGTTCTCGACCTCGCACCCGCCGTCGGTGGCCGCGACCTGCATCGCCGCTTTCGACGTTCTTCAAGATGAGCCGGAACGCATCGAGGATCTCTGGGAGAACACGCGCTTCTGGAAAAAAGAGCTTGCCATGCTCGGCTTCGACATCGGGGGTAAAACGACGCCCGCCAGTGAAACTCCGATCACGCCCATCATCATCGGCGACGGCGCGCGTACCATGGAATTTTCGCGCGAGCTTTTCAAGGAAGGCGTGCTTGGCACGGGTATTGCCTTTCCGACTGTGCCGGAAGGCAAAGCGCGCATCCGCACCATCATGACGGCCACGCACACGGAGGAAGAGTTAGAGCAGGCGCTCGCGGCTCTGAAGAAGGTGGGCAAAAAGATGGGAATCCTGGCGTAAAGCGGCGGGTGTGACCAGTCTCTGAGCGGTTGCGTACCGACGACTGTCCGTTTCTGGTGTATCCTAGAACTTACGGTGTAACCCCAATGACTTCGCTGACAGTAATTCGAATTGTTCTGACGGGCGCGTTCTTGCTCGGCGTCAAATTCGTCGTCGATCTCATCCGAGAACGGCCCCGCAAGGCACCATTTTTCCGCCGAATTGTTTCCAAGCATTGATCTTTCGCTCACGATTCCTGGAACACAAAACGGTCGCTCACCAGAAAATTCACAATTGAGCACGTCGCAATGGTCAGAATGTTCGCGACGAAATAGTTCAGGCGCGCTCCGCTCACCAGTACTTTCATCACCAGCACATTTCCGGCAATTGAAAACAAGCCGGTGGTCAGATTGAACTTCGCGAACCGCGCCCAGGAGCTTCCACTGGTGCGATCACCCCACGTAAAGCGTTCATGCCAGAAGTAATTGTGGGTGACCGCCGCTTCCACAGCCAGCGCGGTGGCGGTCAAGTAATCCAGATGCAACGCGGACTTGAGCAACGCGAGCATCGCAAGTTGCACGACAATCCCGCCCGCGCCCACCGCATTAAATTTGAGCCAGCGAACTCCCATGCGCCGGGCGTTCATTGAATCCGCTCCTCGCGATACAGCCGGTAGCCATTCTTCGCGGTAAAGAACACGATCATCAACGTCATCCCCGCCAACCCAATCGTGCCGCCGATATCGAACAGCCGGTAATGTCCGTGCAGCACGATCGGCCAGCGAAGTAATGCCAGGTTGCCCACCGCGAGCAAGAGCCGAAGTTCGGTCGGGCCAAAATTCCAGAACGACAAGTGAAATTCTCCCAGCGTATAGGTTGCGAGATAGGACTGGATCGACAGCACCAGAAAAGCAATCAGCAACCCGATCGCGATCCAGGGATGCATGTAGCCCGAAAGCGCCAGTCCGCCCATCATCGCTACCGCGCCGAAGCTGTCGACCATGTGATCGACATAAAATCCGTATCGCGGGCGTTGTTGTTGGCGTACTCGTGCCAAAGTTCCATCGAGGCTGTCGCCCAGCCAGTTTACCGCGAGGCACGCAATCACGGCTAACAGGGAATACTTGTTCCAGCGTGACAGGGCGTAAAAGACTCCGGCCAGGATCTGCCCCAGCAGTCCAAGCACGGTCAGATGGTCGGAGTTGATCCAGGTTGGCGTGCGCTCCGCCAGCCAGACGAGCGCCTTCTTCTCGACCGTCGCCAGAAAGCTTGCCTGGATCCGTCGCGTGTTGCCAACCGCCGTGCCCATCCGTCGCATATCCTCCAGGACCCTTGGATTCGCCTGCTCACAATAATCCACCATCGGACTCGCCATCGCCTACCTCCCTGCGTTCGTCCCCAATCTCCTCCCATCGGATGCCAGGGGCAATGCACGGGCGGTCAGGTGGAAACAATCCTCGATCATTTTGTATTTGGTGTGGATTCAGTGAGATATGTGTGCTGGTAATCAGGTTGGGATTGTGGCTCCCCTGCGGACCTTAAAATCTTACAACGCAGAGAGCGCAGAGAAATTCCGCAACGGGCGCAGAGAGGTCTTGCAAAGTCATGCGGAGTGCTCGCTGTTCTGGGCTCTTTACGGTTCCATCGCCGCCGCTTGCTCGGCAGGTTTTTCCACAGGAGCTCGCCGGCGACGCATCGTATGCGGCAAATCGGACCGCAAGATCCACAGCCCCGCCGCCACAGCTCCCGCCCAGGTGATGGTGCTCAACCCAAGCGACTCCAGATCCGCCATCCGGCTCCCGCGCAGAGGGATCAGCCTCCCGACCTGCCACGCGACGGCTCCCGCTCCCGCGGCTACCACGACCGACTTCCCCAACTCCGCCCAGGGAAAGTCCAGCAGCGAGACCAGGTTCCTCCGATGCAGCAACCACGCAGCCGCTACCGTATTCGCCACAATGCCGATATCCGATGCCATCGCCAGTCCGACCACCGAGAACGAATGAAACAACGCGCGGTACACTGCGATCGACGCCACCGTCACCAGGGTGCATGCCACCATCGGCGTCAAGGTATCGCCTGCCGCGTAAAAGGCGCGCGCGTAAAGACCCTGCGCCGCCCAGAACGCCAGCGATAACGAGAACCAGAAAAAGTAAAGCGCCGTCTCCTGCGAGTCGTTGAATGAAAAACGTCCCCGCCGGTAAACCAGGTCGATCAGCGGAAGAGCCGCGACCATCATCAATCCGGTTACCAGGAACGACAGCGCCGAGATGCGATACACGGAACCGTTCACCGATTCGCCAAACTCTTTCATCCGCTTCTCGCCAAAAAGCTTTGCGAAGAAGGGAAGCGACGCCTGTCCGGTAGCCTGCCCCAGAACGGCGATGGGCACGGCGAAGAGGCGCTTCGCATAATTGAGCCGCGCAATGTCGCCGATGCCGCTCGATGCGAAGTAACGCAAAATCCAGTCGTCGGCCGTTACCAGCGATACGCCCAGCATTAGTGGAATCGACAACCGCACCCACTCGCGGAAAGCGGTGTTGTTCCAATCGAAGGAAGGCCGGTAACCGGTGCCAATCCGTGCCGCCCCGATTGCATTCACCAGGAAAGGGCCGACCACCGCTCCTATCAGTGCACCGTATGCCAGCGACGCGATGCCGAACTGCCTGCCGGCCACAATCCCGCCCAGAATGATGAAGACGTTGTAGAGAATTGGTCCAAAGCTTGGGAATAGAAACATCCGGTGTGAAAGCAGCACCGCGCCCACCACGCCCCCGACATAAAAGAAAATCTGTGCCGGCAAAAGGATGCGGGTCAACGACACGCACAGCTTCAACTGCTCAGGAGAAAACCCGTGGAACATCCAGCCCGCAAATTGAGGAGTGAACACTTCCGCGAGCAGGATGCCGGCCAGAAACACGGTTGTCATCACAGTCACGATGACGGAGAACGCCTTTTGCGCGTCCACCTCGCGCTTCTCGGCAAGGAAGCGCGTGTAGATGGAAATAAATGTGATCGACGCCGTGCCGCCCGCGAGAATGTAGTTGAGCCAGTCAGGGAGCGTGAAGGCCGCGACGTAGGCGTCGGTCTGACCGCCCGCCCCAAATGCGTAGGCGATGTAGGCCTCGCGCAAGTATCCCACCACGCGCGACAGCATTACGGTGCTCATCAAGAGCACCGTGGCCGAAAACGCGCTGTGCTGGTGCGATGGGCGCAGTGCGCGGAGAATGCGGGCGAACATGAGTGTGCGGTCTCAGCGTATCAAATGGATGGCGCAGTCACGTCTTGAAGTTCAGGCTGGAACCACAGAACGCAAACTCAACCGGTCATGGCCCGAGGAGCATTCGTCTCCCGACTTGGGTCCTCCCTGCCCAGATCGTTCAACAACGGGAAGCAGCCAAGCGGGCAACCGGTAGAGCGTGAAGAAGGCCTCCGCCCCAGCGAAGCTTGGACGGGGCACCCTGGAAGGTGGGAGCGGTCGTCTCGTCTACTTGCCGTTGTTCGTGCTTAGGACGTCGAAGTTGTAGTTCAGCAGAGCGCGTTTGGGGGCTTCGGTGATACCGGTCAGTGGGACAGACAAGGGGACGGTGGTGTTGCCAACCATGCGGACCGAGCCGACTCTGACGATCTTGTTATTTCCAAAGTCGAGGTAGAGGGGAACGGGCATCATGAAGGCATCGTCGACGTTTGACTGGGTGATTTTTGCGGTCATGGTGAAGCCGTTGTTAGCGGGGGCGAAGCTCGATTCGAGCGAGTAATCGGGCAACGCGGTGCCATAGACAAACTGGTTAAAGAACCAGTCCATCCTTCCATTACCCTGCTGGTCCATTTCACGGGTCATGTGACGCTCGACGACTTCCTTGAAGTCTTCGGTGCTACTGATGCGGTTGTAGTAGCTGCGGACATAGTCACGCATCATGACTTTGAAAGCCTCGTCCTTGTCGCGCGGGTTCCACATCATCATGCGGAGCATGTGGAGGATGTAGCCCCCTTTGTCATAAATCAGACGATTCACGTCGAAGCCAACCTTGGTGTTTCCCAAGCGATACCCCATCGTGACCGAGCCGACATCGATGGGGCGCTTGCCTTCGCGATTCTTCTCGAGGAGTTCGCTTTTCCAGTCCTTCAGAAAGTCGCGGTAGGTGTCGGGCTGGTCCGAATAGACGGACTGAAAATAAAGGGAAGATGCAAAATGAGCGAAGCCCTCGCTGAGCCAGTTGTCGCGATAGCTGGGGATGCCGAGGGCGTGGCCGAACCACTGATGAGCAATCTCGTGGGGGGTAACTCCGCGCGTAAAGCCGTGGGTCATGGCATTGTAGCTGCGTCCATAGATGGCCTGAAACGACATGGCGGGTAGATAGATAAGGGCGGGCCAGGACTGCCCAAAATTGTTCGCGGGCTGCTCGGTGAGGGCTAAGCGCTGATAGGGCGCTGGTCCGAAGTAATCGGTATAAAGGTGAATGGCGAGTTGAGCTTCGGCAACCTCGCGCCGCAGCATGTCGGAACGGGCACCGCCCTCGGTGTTGGCGTAGCCCTCGATGACATACTTATCTTCGAGGGAAGCGGCTTCCTCCTTCTTGTAGGTTGCGAAGTTGAAACCCGCAACCGCCTGCGGGACGTCCGCCTTCCATTCGCTCACGCGCAGATCGCCTTCAACATAGTTCTTGCCTGGTAGACCAGTGGCCACCATGGTCAGCTGTTTAGGGACTCGGAAGGTAAGGTCGTACGTGGCATAGTCGCCGAAGGTGGTATTGGGATACCAATCGTCTCGCGCGACGGGAAAATAGTTGCCTCCGCCTGCGTTGATGACCGCATCCTTACCGCTGTAGATGGTCGTGAGGGTCAAACGCTCGCCTTTGGCCATGGGCTTGGGCAGGATTACGAAGAAATCCGCATCTTCGTCCTTGGATTCCTGAACGAAATCAAGTGGTTTGCCGCTGGCAACAAGGACGTTGCGAACACGCAGAGTGGGAAACAGCCGGAACGGCACGACGCGGAGGCCGTCAACGGTAGAGAGGAAAGTGGTTTGCGCGATGCCGTCGAGCTTGCCGCTCTTGTCGAAAGTGGCGTCGAGGTTCTGATGTTCGATATCGATGGTCAGGCTGTACTGGCTGCCGCGGGCCTCATGAGTCTTGTATTCGTCGGAGAAATGGAAGGCAGCCCAAGTACCCCACTTTCTGTCCTCGTACGTGGATAGGGCGACTTCCTCGGGCGCCAGACCCAGCTCACTGAGACCGTGCGGGTCAACGGAGTAAAGAAGTTTGCTGCTGACGTGGCGTCCGCGAATGAAGGCCCAGAATAGGCCGCCGGGGTTGGACGAGAGAACATCCTCAAGGATGCGGCCGTCGAGATTATATTTGCGTTCCTTCCGGAGATACCTCTGTACCTGGCTCAAGGCGATCACCGGATCACCTCCCGACGAGGCGGCGGGCGAGGACTGCTTTTTCAGCTCGTCGAAGGTATCGTCGGTAAAGCGGAAAACCGCCTGGTCTAACTCCTCGTGCAGGGCAGGTTCCTTGGTGAGCTCGGCGAGACTCTTCTTTTCAACTTCGATGGGCGGGATCAACTCCAGCGTTCCCTGGCCGAAAAATATGGCGCCCGTCACTTTGCCTTGCACAGGAGCCAGGAAAGTTATGGTGCCGGTGAGGGTGAAAGTGGCTGCATCGCGCTTCAGAACGACATTTTTCACAGTAAGCACTTCGCCCGTGCCGATGGAGCGCAATGCCTTGTAGGTCGTATCGGTGTTTGGTTCCTGAATGATTGGGGGAATTGCGGGACGACTCTCGGGAAGACGCGGAGACAGATCCTGCGCTTGTACTGTGCATACGAAAGCAATGACCAGCGTGGCCGAGAGCGGATGCCTAAAGCTTAAACGTTTGGCACCGGCTCGCAGAAGATCGACCAATCCGTGGCGAGTCGAACTGCTAGCGTCGGGGAAAGGGAGAACTTCATGACGGAAAAGCCAATTGATTTGATCCCACACAAACCGCCTCCGAAGCGCGCACCCGGCAGTGTACCAAGCGAGCAGCGTGGTTTACGCCATGAAAAGCAGGTCACGATGTGACTTTGGTCTCAATCTGGGCATCGTGTTTAAAAGGCCCCTGAGGGAGGAGACTGTGAAGTGCCACCTTTCGAAAGGAACAAGGCGCGGGCATCCGCTGAGCGTGAAGAAACACCCGCCCAAGCGAAGCTTGGACGGGGCACCCTCGAGGATAGGAGCCGTAGTTAGACTGGCCCCCTAACCCTCCAGATAGTCGAAGAGCGTCATGAAACCGAAATCCATGTGCAGCTGCTGGTGGCAATGAAACAGTGACAGGCCGGGGTTGTCGGCGACGAAATCCAGTTCCGCTTCCTGATAGCCACCCAACATGAGCACGTCTTTCAGAATTCCCGCGGTGCGCTTTCCGGCGATGGTGGTGAGCTCGAAGCTGTGACGGTGAAGATGGATAGGGTGGATGTCGTCACTGGCGTTGCGCATGCGAATGCGATAGCGCTTTCCCTGCTTCAGGTGGAACGCGGCGGGAGTTACCTGGCCTGTCATGGGATAGGCATTGCCGTTGATCGACCACCGGTTGAAGCCTTCTTCGGCAGCGTTATCTTTCGCGAATGTCATCTCGAACGTTTCGTCTGGCGGGGAGCTAACCGTAGCCGGCTTGGCGAAACGCAAATAGTTCCACTGATACGGGCTCGGCGGAATCCATTGGCCTTTGCCCTTGCGCCCGGAATATTCGACCACGATGCCCATCCCATGCTTGCCGATCGTCATCGGCCAGGTCGCCCATTATCCAGACGCCCGGATGATTCATCTCCACAATCGCCGAGACTCGTTCGCCGGTTCCGAGCCACAGCACTGGCACTCGCGCCGGATTCGGAACCGGGTTTCCATCCAAGGCGATGACGCGAAAAAAATGGCCAGGCAAAGCCAGACTGCGAGTCTCGGTAGCGCTGGCATTCAGCACGTGAAATAAGATTCGTTCACCCTGCTTCGCTCTGATCGGTTCACCATGCCCGAGCATGCGGCCATTGATGGTGAAGGAGCCGTAACCGACTTCGTATCCGTGCGGCATACCCTTGGCCAGTGAGACCTTCATTTCCCTTTCGCCCTTCTCGTGCAGCAAGGGGACCGTAGCCGGCGGCAGAAAGTTCTGCGGCATGTCTCCGCCACGGCTTAAGGCGGGTTCAAATTCCTTGAGCACAAGAAATACTTCGCGATCGTAGTTGCCCGGTTCGTGCTGGGGGTCGATGTAAACGGGACCAGCCTGCCCGCCGTACTGTCCACGGGAGAGATCGGCTCCTGCGCGATTGTGGGTGTGATAGAAGCGAAAGCCCGCCGGACCCGGTACAAAAGAGATTTTTCGCTTGCCGTGAGCGGGGATGAACGGCGTGCCTTCCTCGGAGGCGCCATCGACGTCGACGGGCACCTTCTGCCCGTGCCAATGCAATTGCTCCGGAACATCGGTGTCGTTGAAGATGTCGACGGTGACCTGCTTTCCCTCTTTGAGGCGGATCAGCGGTCCTGGAAATTGGCCGTTGTAGGTGGTTGTTGAAATGATCCGGTGGGGTGCGACCTCGACTGGAGAAGCTTTGATGCGCAGCGTGTAGTCCGGGGAAGGCGACTCGGACGGCGTAGCGGTTGGCATCGATGACGGTGACTGGCCCAGAGACGCTGCGGGTGGGAACAACACCGCCCCCGCCGTCACCGCAGCACCTTTCAGGAATCCACGTCTGGATTGAAGGAAGTCTTTCATCTGGAGGGTTCTTTGACCTATTGTCGGATAGGATGCCGTTCCAGAAGTTTTCCGCCAACAAAAAGTTGATTAAGGAAGTACATCGGGTCTTTCGTCCGGGATTGGCTGTTGTGGGCAGGGAACCGAACCTGGAGCACGGTGGGGACTACTGACGAGTAGTCGGTGGTGAAAACATTTCTGGCGATAAATTCTGAGAACAATTCGCAAACCGCAGTTGGGGAGGGTCATGCAGTCTTGCGCTTGTTTGCCTGGAGTTCGGAGAAGCCGGCGGCGGCTTCCTGGATCTCGGGGGTGAAGTCGGCCATTTCCTGGACCTGGCGGATTTCGATGACTTCATTCTCGGACCCTGGACAGCGTGTGGCCCAGTCGATCGCCTCCTGTTTCGAATTCACCTGGATCATCCAAAAACCGCCGACCACCTCCTTCGCTTCGGCGAACGGGCCGTCGGTAACTTTTGGTTTGCCTCCGGCGAAGGAAACGCGCGCGCCCGCTGAAGGCGGATGCAGGCCTTCGAGCGAGAGCAGCACACCCGCCTTCTGCAATTCCTGGTTGTACTTCATCATTGCGGCAACGGCTTTCGCGTCGGGCATGGTGCCGGGCCTGGCCTGCTCGTAGCCTTTGGGGATCATCAGCATCATGAATCGCATAAATGGCTCCTTTCCAAACTGTTTCGACGAAGCGGCTGGTTTCGCGAGACTTTAGCTCTCCGAACCGTCATACACCTGGCGGATTTCGCATTCTCCATCCCCCGCCAGCTTCATAAAGTCTTTCACGTGCTCGATCATTTCTGCTTTGGAGTTCGCCTGCATCACGGCGAAACCGCCGACAATCTCCTTGGCCTCGGTGAAGGGACCATCCGTCACGGTGAACTTGCCGTTGGAGAGCCGCAGTTTGGCGCCAAGGGCGCTGGGCAGGCAGCCTTCAGTCGCCAGCACGACGCCGGACTTCAGCATTTTCTCCACGTACTTGCCCATCTCCTCCATTTCTTTCTGGGTGGGAGGAACGCCTTCGGGCTTGCTTGATTTGTAAATGGATAGGAATTTCATGATTTCTCCTCTTTCGAATTGGGTTCGTTGAAGGTCCGGAAGCAATTCGCACTTCCCCTTCTACTGTCACGACGAATGAACCAACCTGTTCTCGACAGCCGTCGTAACTTTTTTTATGGGGCCGACGCGCACCGGTCGATCGGGTTGCGTGGCCAACGAACATTTCCCGCACAGGACACAAAGACACATTGAGGGTGCCGAGTTCCCGGAAGAACAGGACGCCGCGTCCAACAAAACGCGGCCGCCCGTCGCTATTGGCTTTGTCCTCGTCATGAAGCCTGCTTCTTCGACGTCTGCTGGCGGAGTCGGGCCTCCTGTTCGCGGAGTTCCGGCGTCAGGTTCTCTCCGAAATCCTCTGCTTCGAATACCGGGCGCAGCTCGATTTCAGTGCCCCCGTCGAAGGGCGCGCGCTTCAACCACTCCACCGCCTCTTCCATGGAACGCACTTGCCACAGCCAGAAGCCGGCGATGAGTTCTTTTGTTTCGGCGAACGGGCCGTCGGTCACGGTGCGCTTCTCACCCGAGAACTTAATGCGCTTGCCTTTGACGCTCGATTGCAACCCCTCCCCCGCCAGCATGACGCCGGCCTTTACCAGTTCCTCGTTGTACTTCCCCATCTTTTCGAAAATCTCTTTGCTGGGCAGGATGCCCGCTTCCGAATTCTTGTCCGCTTTTACGATCACCATGACTCGCATCGTCATATCTCCTTTATTTTGTGTATGAAGTCGGAATCCCGACGTCTTTATCTTCGCGCCAGATCCGCCTTCTATTGTGACAACGAACGAGGCGCAACGGAATCGACAAGATGGCTGATTTTTTTCGTTAAGGAAAAGACCCTATCCTCCGGCGATGGCCCCCAGGACAATCAAAGGCTCGGCGCCTGACGCAATGGCATCCGGCAGGATCGTATCCGGCGGATCGTGGGACAAGTCCTGCTCGCAGGCAAAGTAGCGCAGGAACGGGCGGCGCTGCAGGGTCCCGTGGTCGCGGATCGTGCCGCGCAGCATGGGGTAGCGGTTCTCGAGTTCGTCGAGAACCGCCCGCAGCGTAACCGGACCCGTGACCTCGAGCGTCGCCTCGCTTTCAACGTGGGCGAGCGTGCGCAGGTGGGGAGGGAGAACGACTCGGATCATGGCAGCGTCTGCACCTCCACCGACAAGACGGCCGGCAAATCACGCACGATAGGATTCCAACTGTCGCCCGCATCGGCGGACGCGTAGACCTGGCCTCCGGTGGTGCCGAAGTAGACGCCGCATTTGTCGAGCGAGTCGACGGCCATGGCATCGCGCAGCACGTTCACGTAGCAATCGCTCTGCGGCAGACCCTTGGTGAGCGCTTCCCACTCGTTGCCGCCGGTCTTGCTGCGGTAGACGCGCAGCTTGGCATCGTGCACAAAGTGTTCGGAGTCGCTCTTGATGGGAACGACGTAGATGGTTTCCGGTTCGTGGGAATGGACGTCGATCACGAAACCGAAATCGGTGGGCAAGTTGCCGCTGATTTCCCGCCAGTTGTCGCCCGCGTCGTCGCTGCGCATCACGTCCCAGTGCTTTTGCATGAAGAGCACGCCGGGCCTGTTCGGATTCATGGCGATGTGGTGCACGCAATGGCCAATCTCGGCGTTCGGGTCGGGAATGTATTGCGAACGCAGGCCGCGATTGATGGGCTTCCAACTCTGGCCGCCGTCATCGGTGCGGAACGCGCCCGCGGCTGAGATGGCAATGTAGATCCGATCGGGATCTTTGGGATCGAGAATGATGGTATGGAGGCACATGCCGCCCGCGCCCGGCTGCCATTGCGGACCGGTGCCATGGCCGCGCAAGCCGGGAAGCTCTTTCCAGTTCTCGCCGCCGTCGGTGGTGCGGAAGATGGCGGCGTCTTCCACGCCGGCGTACACGGTCTCGGCGTCGGTGAGGGAAGGCTCGAGATGCCAGACGCGCTTGAATTCCCAAGGATGCTGCGTTCCGTCGTACCACTGGTGCGTGGTCAGCGGCGCGCCGTTTGCGTCGTAAGCAAACTTGTTGCTGTCGCCCTTGGGCATGCCGCCGGGAGCGGGCGCTTCGCCTTTGGGGGTTCCCGGCTGATGCCAGGTTTTGCCGCCGTCATCGGAGCGCTGAATGATCTGCCCGAACCATCCGCTGGTTTGCGAGACATAAAGGCGATTGGGATCCACGGGCGATCCCTTCATGTGGTAAATCTCCCAACCCGCGAAGTGCGGACCGCTCACTTCCCACTTATCGCGCTTCCCATCGGAACTCAGAATGAATGCGCCTTTCTTTGTGCCTACCAGCACTCGAACCTTACTCATGCTTCACTCCTTGGTATGAATTTTCCCGCGAGACGACTCGTCGCTCCAATTTCTACATCGCAGCATTCTTCCACAAACCCATCATCCGGCCCTCGGGGTCGGTGAACAGGGAGAACCACCCCATGCCGGGGACTTCCTGCTCTTCGACGTGAATTTTTCCGCCAGCTTCTTGAATGCGCTTACGATAGGCGGCCAGATCGTCGACCGCAATGTACATCGTCATGTTTCCCGGCCAAGGTTCGGGGCGTTCCGGCTTCACGATCCCGCCATTGATGCCGTCCTTACTGCCGGTTTCCACAATGCGGTAGTTCAACTCCGGGTGGTGCTGGATCTTCCAGTCGAAAATCTTCTGGTAGAAGTCAGCGACTTTGGCCGGGTCCTTGGACATCAATTCCCAATGCACTACGGGGTTACCCATAACAGTCTCCTTTTTCTCAGGGCGGTGGCCCTGGAAGGTTTCTGATCTCGACGAAGATGGCTGTTTCGGAATTAGAGCTGCTTTATTTGCGTAGCGGGATCAACGCCCGTAGTTGCGGGTCGCGAAAATAGATTCCCGCCCAGACAAACACGCCCCGGCGAACATCACCACTCATTTTCGTCTCCTTACTCTTTCCGTTGCATTCGTTCCCAGGCCGCGCGCAATTCCGCTATTGAATCGCGGGATGAGCGGAGTGGAATCCCGTTCGCGCCAACGGCGCCGGACCTCGGACAGAATCTCCTCGCGATTTTTTTCCATTTTCAGGATCAGAGAGCACGAAGCATCGGCCTGTTCGTGCCGCGCTCCCCAGATCAGCAGGTCCAGCAGCATCGGGGCCAGGTCGATGCCTTTTTCGGTCAACCGGTAATTAATCCTGCGGCCGTCGGTGGCCTCAGGCTCGCTCATCAGAATTCCAGCGCCTTCGAGCTTCTGCAGGCGATCGGCCAGAATGTTGGTAGCAATGCCTTCGCCGGATTCCTGGAATTCCTTGAAGGTGCGATAGCCGCGCACCATCAGATCGCGCACGATCAACAGCGACCAGCGATCCCCGAATACTTCCAGGCACATATTCACGGGGCATCCGGAACGATGTTTCGGCTTGGCTTTGCCAGCCACAACCGCAGCCTACCAATATCACTTGCATATTGCAAGTAATAATGCTCATTTTCCCTGTATCCCTTAGGCATATTCATTGGACTCCGCGCTTCCGGTTTTTTGAGTCCAAAAGTTCGGGCGTTAGTAGGCGCGTTTTGCACAATGCGTCGAGTTGTTGAGGGAAATTCTGGTACAACCCTTGACACGCCCCGAAGGGTCTAACTCCGGGTATATTTTAAGAAACTCTGGCAGCAACTTCACTTCCAAGGAGAAGAGCAGAAATGGCTTCATCATTAAAGCAGTTTGTGCGCGGTGTCATGGCCGGGATGCTTGCCATGGCGTTCATGATTCCGCAAGATGCGCTGGCCCAGAGCCACGTGGTCAGCCCTGCCGAACTGCAGAGCGCAGCGGCAGCGTCCTCCCAGGCGCGCCAGCAAAGCTTGGATACGCTGCAGCAGTTCGTATCTTCGCCCACGGCCGAGAAGGCGCTGAAGTCGGCGCACATGGACGCGCAGCAGGTGAAGAACGCGGTTTCGCAGTTGAATGACCAGGAACTTGCGCAGTTAGCGTCGCGCGCCAGCAAGGCCAATGCTGATTTCGCGGCGGGAACGTTGAGCGACCGGGACCTGATCATTATTCTCGTGGCGATTGCGGCGCTGATCCTGATCATTGTTGCCGTACGCTGACGAATTGAGCGAGGGCCTGTGCGCCGGAATATTGTCAACATCCTGATGGTGGTGATGAGCGCATGCGCGCTCGTCTGGGCCGCGGAATCTTCCGGGGTATGGCTGGACGTTCCTTTCGTCAAGCAGGAAAAGAACGGCTGCGGCGCTGCCAGCATCGCGATGGTCATGCAGTTCTGGCAGCGCCAGCAGGGTCTGACCCCCTCTGCCGATTCCGACGCACCTAACATACAACTGGCGCTGTACTCCCTGAAGGCGCATGGCATCTACGCGTCGGATCTGGAGCGCTATTTCGAGCGGCATGGATACCGGGCGTTCGCGCTGGAAGGGCGCGCGGAAGATATTCAAGAGCAACTCGCAAAAGGCCGGCCTTTGATCGTTGCCCTGAAACCGTCGGCGGGCGCTCCGTTACACTACGTGGTCGTGGCCGGCATTGATCTCGGAACATAAGCTGGTCTTGCTCAATGATCCGGCCGAGCGCAAGCTTCTGAAGCAGGACTTGAGCGCCTTCGAAAAACAATGGAAAGGCACAGGCAATTGGACGTTGCTGGCAGTGCCTCAAACCGCAAGCGCATCCTCCGCGCGCTAGAACTCCGCATCGTAGTCTCGCTCGCGATTTTCTTCTTCTGCGCTCACATCTGTTTTGCCCAAACGCGTGGCCCTTCCGAGTCTCAGGAATTCCTGGCACATCGCGTCCGGCAACTCGCCGCAGCGCAGCGCTGGACCGAAATCATTCGCCAACTGGAGAGTGTGCCGGATAAGAATGTGGACCTCGAATTTGAGTACGGGAGCGCGCTTGCCCAGGTTGGACGCCTCGAAGATGCCCGCACGGCATTCCGCGCAGGACAGAAGCGAGCTCCGCGGGATAAGCGGTTTCCCATCGAACTCGCGGGCGTAGAGTTCAAGCTGAAGCGTCCGGCAATTGCGGCCGGGTACTTGCGGCGTGCGTTGCGTATCGATCCAGCAGACTCATACGGCAACGATTTCCTGGGTACGATTTATTTCATCGCGGGCAATCCCGACGCCGCGCTGAAGTATTGGAACCGCGCCGGAAAACCGTTTATCGAGTCCGTGCAGCCCGATCATGCGTTGCGAACGCATCCCGCTCTGCTCGATCGCGCACTGGCTTTTTCGCCTGCGTCCGTATTGCATCTCGCGGACTACCAAACTTCGCGCGCGCGACTTGCCGGATTGGGCGTCTTCCCTTCCCCGCGCATTCAATTGATCGCGCGTCCGGAAGGCAAGTTCGACGCGATTCTCAATTTGCAAGAGCGCAATGGATTTGGCGACGGCATCTGGCAGCGCTTGATCTCGACATTCAGCGGCATCGGCTACCAGACGATTTATCCCGAGTACTACAACATCGGCGGGTCCGCAATGAACGTGACTTCGCTGCTGCGCTGGGATGCGCAGAAGCGGCGGCTCACTACCGCACTCTCCGCACCGCTGCATGGGAATCCGCGCTGGCGCTACCGGTTGGGATTCGATCTGCGCAACGAGAATTGGGACATTCGCGAATCGTTCACCGGGCCGTCTCGTTCACTGGGCTCAATGAATCTGCGGCGAGAGTCGGCGGGAGCGGAGATTGAGTCGTTTAACAGCGGCCGCTGGGGCTGGTCGGCGGGAGCAGAGTTTTCGCATCGCGACTACCGCAGCGTGGTTGCAGGTTCGACGCTACCGGCGGGCCTGCTGCTTGAAGGCTCGCAGTTGAAGCAACTAGCGCGAATTCACTATCTGATCTGGACACTACCCGAGCATCGCTTCGCGATGAATACCGAAGCAGTTTCCCAGATTGCGCGCATCTGGTCGCAACCCGCACAGGCCTTTGCCAAGCTGGAAGGATCTGCAGAAATCCGGTGGCTGCCGCAGATGCAGGGGGACGATTATGACACCCAGGTACGAATTAGCGGCGGGGGCACAACGGGGCAACCGCCGTTCGATGAGCTGTACATATTAGGCATGGAACGCGACAACGATCTCTGGCTGCGCGGGCACGTGGGCACGCGCGACGGCCGCAAGGGGAGCGCGCCGCTCGGCACGAAGTATTTCCTCCTCAACAGCGAGATTGACAAGAACATCTACGGCAACGGATTGGCCACTGTGAAGTTGGGACCGTTCCTCGATACGGGCAAAATCGCGGGTGGGGCAGCGGATCTCGGCTCGCGGAAGTGGCAATGGGATACGGGCGCGCAGGCCAAGCTGCGAGTGCTCGGGGTTGGAGTGACATTCGTTTACGGAAAGGATTTACGCACCGGAAACAACGCGTTTTACTTCACCGCCGGACGAGCAGACCGCGCAAGCCATGCCGGATTCAGCGCGGTAACCCAGTAACCTGAAGGCCCATCTTTGTTGAAAACACGAGCTCTTTCAAAGTAATCACCCGTGGTGACTGGAGTACTTTGCACGGCTCACATACTCGGGCTAAGTTCTCATGCAGCATGAACCCCAAACCCTTCGAACGAAGCTCGAAGTCCCCACGCACAAGTCTCCTGGTCGCCGGCAACGTCAGTCGCGCTCAGCTGGGAAAACGAAGAAGCAGCCGAATGGCACTTAACGCTTCTGTCGGATTATCCGGACAGGATCGCCAGAAGGCGTCATTTAATTTGACCGCTCGCGCGACGAACCTGAACCGCCACGGGGGCGCCGTGCAGTTGCACCGCGATTTGCAGGTGGGCTCAATCGTGATCGTGCAGAACAAGCGGGGCACAATGGTTTCTGCCCGTGTGGTCGCGCAGCTGGCGGCGATGCAGGGAGTGCCGACTTTCGCCATCGAATTTATCGACCAGGACGAAAGGGTCACGAATTTCTGGGGAATCACGTTCCCGACGAACACCGCGTCGTAATACCCCCGTAGAGTGAGCGACGAACAGCGCCATCGCGCAGGCGCGCTCTTGCGCTTTTCTGCTTTTCTGCTTTTCGAATCCGAGTAGCTGAAACTTTTGAAACGAAGGAAAGATTTTCTCGAGAAGTAATGCCGACGTCGCGTATCGCAGTCAGACGCGCGACCGGAGATGTGTCCTGTCAACCCTCGTCGTGCGAAGAAGGTCGCCGTTCGTCCATACGGGTAAGCGTTCGCGCTGACATGAGCCTGACGAAGCGCGCATGCTCCCGGAGAGCTTCTCGCAATTCAGCCAGAATCTGTTCGGCTTCCTCCCCTTGAGCAGAGGCCGCCTTGGCGCAGAGCTGCCTCACCCGCTCGTCAATCGAGGACAGTTCCACAACCGAGACCATACTTTTCTGCGGGATCACGCGCAATACAGGCTTTTCCGTAACACAAAAAATATGATCGGGGACCACTCTTCGATGGCTAATGGGTTAAAGAGTCTTCTGGCGGGTCTATTGTGCGCGCGTGAATTCGACGTAGTCGCGGCCCGCGTATAAACGGTACTTACCATTGGAGTTGACGACTTGTAGCGGGATGGGACGCTTGATCTCGGCATCGCGGGCCGCATCGGCCTGAAAAAGGTCGTGCGCTCCCAGATCCATAACGACGAATTTTCCCTGTATAAATCCAACGCCGTAGGCGCCCGCCGCGAGCTTCTGGCCGCCGATGGCCAGCGGCACCTCAGAGATGAAGTAGGCCTGGTATTTCTGGCGGATGTCGCTGGAGTAGCCCGAGTTGTCGATCATGGCCGCGAGGACGTACATATCGTCGGCAAAGCGCACACCGCCGGTGTTGCGCATCTGCACCGATGCGACCTGGCCGCGAAAAAAGACCTGGTCAGGGAAAATCTTGCTGGTGATGTCGGAGGCCTTGAGCGCAGTCTCGGTGCCGGCGGTGGCCACTGGCAAGCCGCATTGCAACACAACACAAGTCAGGATCAGACACACGATCGACGTCAGGACTGATTTCATCTGCATCTCCTTGGGAGGATTTCGAATATTTGGCGCTAGCTATTCTAGCCGCTGCGGTGATGCGCGGGTACGGCTCGTCGAAGAAAGCCGACTCGTAGGCAGTTCGGCTCCTCGCCCTGCCCCAATTCTCGGCGCTCTCCCTGCGTTTTGACCGTCTTGCTGGATGAGAAAACCTTAAACCGCAGAGGTCGCAGAGAACAACCGCAGAGAAGGACAGTTCAATGGAACTGGGAACAGAGCGGCCGGATTTCAGAACTGCGCGACGGCTTACTCGAATTGCTTGCGGAAACTGGCCACTTCTTCGCGCAGATCGGACATCTCTCTCCGCAAGGCAGCAACTTCCTCTTCCAGCCGCGCCAGCCGTTCGTTGTCCGCGGCGGCTTCTACGCGCTGTTCGACGGGCGGGGGCGCGTCCCATTCGGCTTTCTGGCCGCACAGCAGGTGTGCGTAGCGCGCTTCTTTCGTGCCGGGCTGGCGCGGCAACACTTTGACCAGGGGCTCTTCGCGAGTCATGAGTTTCTGCAGGGTGGACTGCACGTCGGTCAGGTCTTCGAAGGGGTGCATGCGTTCGGAGCGGCCGCGCAGTTCCCCCGGAGTTTGCGGGCCGCGCAGCATCAGCACGCACATGATGGCGGTCTCGCGGCGCGTGAAATTGAAAGCTTCCTGCATGCGATGTTCGTACTTGGGGACGCGGCTGTCTCCGGCGCTGCTGGCCGTTCCGGCCAATCCCTTTTCGTTCAAGGACTGCACGGCCTGGCGGACCGCGTCTTCGTTGAGGGTCATCACCGGGTCACGGTTCGACTTCTGGTTGCACGCATTGATCAGCGCATTCAGCGACAGCGGGTAGTAATCCGGCGTCGTGATTTCCTTCTCAACCAGGCAGCCTAGAACCCTGGCTTCATTGTCGGTCAGCAGAACGTTGGTGGCGCGAAATGGCATAGGACCTTGATCGTACTCCGGCGCCACAGGATGGCTCCTGCACCCTTCAGAAATGCGGGGGAATGCCTGGCTATACTACCGGGGAGAAGGCGACGACCGCAAAACCACGTTGGTAATCATCCGAAAGAGATGTTTAAGAGGGTTCCGGATGTGCCATGTCGCGGCAGCACTAGCGGGTGTATCGGCCGTAGGCGCGAAGCGTGGAGATCTCCTTGCGAAGGCGCTCCATCTCGACTTCCTTTCGGCGCAGCACCGTGCGCAGGTCGCTATTTTCCGCTGCCTGTGGCGGACGAACCTGAACGGACGCTTTCGGGGTCTCGGTGCTAAGAGGCGTCAGGAATTCGAGACCGAAGCAGTAGCCGGTCCGGTTACGTACGATGGCGGAGACACGGGTGCGGCCGGGCGTCTGGAACTCAAGGTCCATGTAGTCGCCAGGCTTGAGCGGCAGTCCCGCGTACAGGGTCATGCCCCCTTCGCTGATTTCGATTCCACGACCTTGAATGGCAAGCTTGGAATCACCGCCCCGAGGCACGACGAGGACGGGCAACTCTACGGGATGGCGCAACCAACGGCGCGTGTTCACGGGGGAAGACATCTTTTCACACCGCCCAATTCGAGAAAATGATGGTAGTGCGGGTCGAACCGGGACGACAAGATTACGAAGGTTTCCGCTGGCGGTGGTTACTGGTAACCAGTTCCGAGGAATCGGACTTCTCATTTCTCATCCAAGCCTTGCATTCAAGGCCTTGTCATTCAAGCCTTGCATTCAAGCCTTGTCATTCTGAGCGTCGCGAAGAACCTATCCATTTTGCCCGTGACAGCAAAGTGCATAGGTCCTTCGCTGCGCTCAGGATGACATCGGGGAGGGGCCGTGCACCCCTGGGTCCGCTGCGGTTTAGTTGTGCAAGTACGAACTGGTTTAGTTGTGTAAGTACGACTGGTCTAGTTGTGTAAGTACGACTGGTCTAGTTGTGCGAGTTCCACGTCCCCTATGCCCAGAAGATCTCCGGTTGGGCTGTCGGACCGTCCAGATGTCCGGTGAGGTTGTGCTCGAGGCCTTCGCGTGCGGGTGCCACGTCTTTTCGCAGGCGCTCCATGTCTTGATCGGAATAAGGCGAAAAGCTCCGCGCGATTTCCACGTTGTGCTCGAGCATTTCCAGGTGCGGCATGCCGACCACGGCGGTCGTCACCGGAAGGCTCATCGAGTAGCGTAGTAAGGAATTGATGTCGGACTTGCCGGTGCCTTTGCCGAGCAGGAATTCCTGGCCCGTAATTTTCATGGCAATGACACCGAGACTCTTCTTGTTCGCCGCGGGCAGCGCCAGCTCTTCAAAACGGCCGTTGCGCGAGGCGTTGAGCGCCATCTGCACGCAATCGAGATCATGCCGCTGGATGGCTTGCGCCATGACTTCGCCATTCGTGTGGCTGGTCATGCCGATGAAGCGCGCCATCTTCTGGTCGCGCACTTCCAGCAGGCCCTTCAGACAACCATCGGAGGCTTCGATCTTGGCGAGGTCATCGGCCTGGCCAAGGCTGTGAATGTGTACCAGGTCGACATGATCGGTCTGCAGTCGTTTCAGGCTGGCTTCGAGGCGGCGCATGAATTCGTCGCGCGTGCGGTCGGGAATCTTGGTCGCGAGCCATACATCCTTGCGGCGCGAGGCCATCACTTTGCCCACGCGAGTCTCGCTCTTGCCATCACCATAGGCGTAGGCGGTGTCGAGGTAAGTGATTCCAAGGTCAATCGCGTGATCGAGCGCGGCCTGGGCTTTCTCTTCGTCCTCGTACATCAGGAAGCGGCTGCCGCACCCGAACGCCAGAATCGAGACCTTGGCGCCCGTTCGTCCGAGAGTGCGTGAAGGTAGGGACGCAGCCGGAGGCTTGGCTTGCGCGACATCCTTGAACAACAAGGCGCCGGCGCTGGTCGCTGCACCGAGTCCAATTTTTTCGAGGAATTTTCTGCGCGAGAGGTCGTTGGTCACGGGGTCCTCCTCGGAGATGCGGCAGATGGAAGCTTGTACTGCTGACTCTACCGCAACCGGACAGGAATTGGGTATCTATTCAGGAAGTGGCTCGACGAGGTTTGACCGTATTGGGATCAGTCATTCCGCGCCCCGTGCCGAACCCGGAGAAGCATTGCGGCTCTGGAAACTGTTATGCTTTTTGTCCTCACCGATCACAAAACAGCAAGGAAGTGGAGTGTCGCATGCGGCGTCTGGTCTTGATATCGATGTTGATCCTATTCGCGCTGAGCGCGTCTCTGTTTTCTCTTGACCAAAAGGCACCCGGTCCGGGCCACTACCTCTTTGCCTGGACGGGAGACGCAGACGGGAAGGGCAAGGACTTTCTGGCCGTGATCGACGCCGATCCGGCTTCGTCTACCTACGGACGCCTCGTCACGACGCTGGCGACCGATCAGACAACCATGAGCGTCCATCATACGGAATACTCCATGCCCGCCAGCGGCATGCTGTTCGCCAACGACCACGAAGCGGGCCGAACGTTTATCTTCGATGTCAACGACCCGCTGCACCCGAAAGTCGCCACGTCGTTCACGGACATGGCTGGATACATGCACCCGCACTCCTACCTGCGGCTGCCGAATGGCCATGTGCTCGCCAGTTTTCAGCATGCGCATCACGGAAGCGGCAACGGATCGGGGGCGGCTGGAGGGCTGGTCGAGATCGACGATCAGGGGAAAGCGGTTCGTTCCGCCAGCAGCGCCGACCCAGCACTGCCCGATGCGCTGCTCACTCCCTACAGCCTCGTGATCCTTCCGGCGCAGGATCGTGTGGTTTCCACCGCTTCATCCATGCATCTCGAGACGATTTTCAGCGGGGTGTCGTACCAGGTCTGGCGCCTGTCGGATCTCAAGCTGCTGAAGACTTCCTACTTCGACGTGGGCGACAACCGTTATTCACAGATCGGCCCGCAGGAGCCACGACTGGCGCCCGATGGCTCGGTCTTCGTGCAGACGCTGAGCTGCGGCATTGAACGCATCACCGACATCGACAGCCCCGAGCCAAAATCAAAACTCGTGTATACCTTCCCCGGAAACTGGTGCGGCGTGCCGACCGTTGTCGGGCATTTCCTGATCGAAGGCGTGCGCGCCACGCACGGGCTTGTCGTACTCGATATCACCAACGGGGCGAAGCCGGTGGAAGTGGCGCGCGTGAAACTGACCGATTCTTACATCCCGCATTGGACGGCGTGGGATGCGAAGACAGAGCGCGTGGTCGTCACGGCCGGCCTGAATACCAAAGGCCGACTGTACCTGCTCAAGTTCGATACAACCACCGGAACCCTGACCATGGATGAGACCTTCCGCGACACCGACGGAAAGGTAGGCTTCAACTTCGAAGACCGCGCGTGGCCGCACGGCTGGAAGGGCACAGGCTTGCCCCACGGTGTGGTGTTTTCGCGGTAGGAATGGGAGTCTTGATATGCGAGCCAGGGTCAGCGCGTGAAAAAGAGATTGCCAGGCAGTTCATCCTCGAGGAAGAGCATCGCTCCCGCGACTGTGCAGGAATACGTCCGGAGGATTCCTGCGTCGAGTCGCAAAACGTTTGCCGAGCTACGCGCGGCGATTTTGGCGGCCGCTCCCGCGGATGCTGTCGAGACCATCAGCTATCGAATTCCCGCAATCCGGCGAGGGAAAATTCTGGTGTGGTTCGCGGCGTTTGGAGACCACTGCAGCTTGTTTCCGACCGCGTCGGTGGTTGCCGGTTTTAAGGACGAGTTGAAGAACTACTCTACCTCCAAAGGCACCGTCCATTTCTCTCTTGATAAGCCCGTCCCGTCCGCGTTGGTGAAGAAACTGGTTAAAGCGCGGGTGGCCGCAACGCAAGAAGAAGGCCGCCCTGAATCTTAACCACGGAGGACACAGAGCGGAACCGAGGAAAAGTGCTTCCTCGGCATTCCTGGCGTCTATGGTTCATGCTCGCTGGAGGCGCCGTCTCGCGGGGCATCTTTTACTTATTGCGATACAAGTCGGTACTCACGTACTTCATTCCTGAGTCAATCATCAGCGTGACTACCCGGGACGCTGGGCCAAGTTTTGTCGCAACTCGAATGGCCGCGTGAACATTTCCTCCAGAAGAGGTGCCGGCGAAGATGCCGTCCTTGCGGGCAAGTTGCCGCGCCATGTCTTTGGCATCGGCCGTTTTCACGGATAAGACTTCATCGACCAAGGCGGGATTCCAGAGTGGGGGCGTGTAGCCGACCCCGATCCCCTCAATGTCGTGAGCGCCGGGCGGCATTCCGCGCAAAACAGAAGACTCCTCCGGCTCCACGGCGACGATTTTGATCTTCGGGTTGTAACGCTTCAGAACGAGAGCGACACCATTCAGGGACGCCGAGGTTCCCACCGACTGCACGAAAGCGTCAATCTTCCCTTCGCTCTGGCGCCAGATTTCTTCACCTAACGAGGCGTATCCAGCGATGGTGTCGGGGTTGCTCAGCTGATTGACCCAATATGTATTCGGCTGGCGGCAAAGGTTTCTGGCAGCTTCGATCATGTCGAGGAACAGTTGTTTGGTGATGCCACGGCCATCGTAGGGAACGAGAGTTAACTGCGCCCCGTATGCCACCATGTGATCCAGCTTTTCCTGGCTGAATGCCTTCGCACTGACGACATGGATCTTGTATCCCTTGGCGGCGCATACCAGCGCGAGCGAGGTTCCGGTGCTGCCACCGGTGTATTCCACGACCGTGCCGTCCGGAGGCAACCGTCCATCGGCCTCCGCACGGCTGATTACCGCGAGGGCCATGCGATCTTTCATGCTTCCGGTAGGATTCTGCCACTCCAGTTTGGCCAGGATCTTGCCGCAGCCCGAGGGAACAACACCACGGACTTCGACGAGCGAGGTATTCCCGATCGACTGCAGGATGCTGGTGTTCATAGGGATAATCGCGAGCGCAACGCTAGATCTGATGCTCGCCTGCTGCGATACGATTCCGCAGTGATGTGGTTCCTGCCTTTGGTATGATTCCCGTCGAAGATATGCGTGTTACGTTCGGATTGCCGTTTTCGCTGTGCTCCTTCGTTCTCGCCACAAGTTTCGTCCTCGGGCAGCAACCGGGGAGCAAACCCCCAGCGGCACCGACCTATGCGGACGGCAGCTTCGCGAACAACACGTACACCAACGAATGCATGGGGATTTCGTTTACGGTACCGTCCGGGTGGTTGGCGAAGAGGCAGGGGTTCAACGGTCCCAGCAAAGCAATTCATCTGCCGGGCGGTGGATTGAACCTGCTGATGATCGAGCAGCCGAGGCAGGGGACTTTTGGGAACACCATCACCTTGTACGCGGCCCCGGCAACCGACGCCACAGGATCCGCCAAGGACTTCGTGGCTCACGCTGTCCAGACACAGGTCACACGCAGTCCCCAAACCAGTGAGCTCGTGCGCGATACTTTCCCGGTGGATTACGCCGGCAAGCATTTCTTCCGCGCCGACTGCAAAACGAGCAAGCCGCGCGCGGCGTTACGGTCAATGATCTTCACACGGTTTCGCGATTACTATATCGGCGAGATGGTGGAGGCCGGAAGCCCTGCAGAACTCGACAGCGCCGTCGATTCGCTGAAGAATATCTCTTTCGGCGAAGATGTGCGCGATCCCAAGTGCGCTACCGGGGAGGCGGTTCGGTCGGCGCTGTGATCGGACTGCCAGGATCGCCCGCGCTGTGTCTATCCCTACAGCGCATCGCGGAGATTCTGAGTCGATTGCCAATGTATTTCATCGAAGTCATAAAGGGCGAAAGGTTTTGGCGAGGCAGGGTGGTTGGGCGGCCGCTTGCGCTATCCACCTGCTGAACGACCTGGCCTCGGGGTGAGCATGACGTTGTCAAAAAGCAAAGGCATGGTCAGCGCCGACGCATACGCGACGGCGGCCGACTTCGAGCGAATCTTCACCGACCACATGAGTGGTCTGTACCTGCTGTCGTTTCTCTTAGCGGGGGACCCGGGGAAGGCAGAGACAGTATTCGCGGCTGGCGTCGAAGAATGCACGGGAGGAAAGCGCGTATTCAAGGAGTGGGCGCGTTCGTGGGCTCGACGTTCTATCATTCGGAGCGCAATCCGCATCGTTGGGCCGCAACAGAATTCTAAGAACGGCGTGCAAAGCTCCGCAGTTGCTCGCGCTATCGAGAGACTGCCCTTAGCCTTGCAGGCAGAGGCCTCGTCCATTATTGAGCTCGCGCCACTCCAGCGCTTCGTTTTTGTCATGTCGTTCCTCGAACGATATTCCGACCACGACTGTTCCATTCTTTTGTCTTGCGCCAGGAGAGATCTGGCCGCAGCGCGCGCTCGGGCATTGCAGCAGTTAGGGACGTTAATGAGCTTTCCGAACAATGAGCCGGACGCCCTGCAATTGTCCGCGTGGCGGCAAGACCCTACACCTCTCATCGATCTGACCATTGCTCGATACTTCGCAACTCAAACGCGGAGCCTGTAACAAGACGCACCCCTCTGGCCTTAACCTCTTCTTTTGACAAGCGCGGGCCGGGAGCCTACATTTGGCGCGCATACAGGCCAAGCTTTTTTCAATATTCTCGACCAACAAGGAGAGGTCCATGAACAGAACTTGGACGTGGTGTTTGATTGGCATGCTCCTGCTCGGGAGCGTCGCATGGTCGCAAGACAAGAAAGCGGGCGGCACCCAGGCGGCTGTCGCAGCGCTGGAACAACAATGGCTTGAGTCCCAAAAAACAAACAAACCCGACATGGTCGCCCCGCTGCTATCCGAAAAGTTCGTAAATACGGGGAGCGACGGGAAAGTTACGGGGAAGGCTGAATCGCTGGCCAGCGCAAAAGCGACCAAGTATGACAGCGTCGCGTACGATGACCTGAAGGTGACCGTTGTTGGGGACACGGCCGTCGCGACCGGTGACTTCAAGGCCAAGGGGACCGACCCGGAGGGCAAGACTCTCGATGCACATGAGCGCTTTACCGACACATGGGTGAAGATGCCTAACGGGAAATGGCAGTGCATTGCGAGTCACCAGTCAACAGTCAAAATGTAGGAACAGGGCTGCTGACCAACGGCCTCGCGCTTGTTAATCCTGTTCCGCTTGGTGGTTGCGGTTTGGTCGGATGCGCGCCTTAAAGGCTTCCAGAATCACGGCGCGCTTCCGATGAAACGGGACGTGGCTCGGTTGTAGCCCGCATCGAACGATGTGCCGCTCAGATTACCGGGGTCACCCGTATTACACGAGAGCTACCTACCGGCTATCGTCACCGTTTGTCCGCATTCTCCAGATTGCAAAAAGAGCTTGACGAAGCCTTTCGGGCGTTCGCGCAGACCAAGACCCCGACGCTCGCCGCGTTTTGCTGGCAGAGCGCGTCGTCTCTTAGACGAAGTGGACCGGTTGAGCGATAGGATGGAAGTAGCTCGTAGAGTTCGTTAGGGGGTCTCGATTTCCTCTCCAGCAAGTCCTTTAGGGTTCTTCCCCACTAACAAATACAGTCGCGCGTGCGGTCACCTTTGTGCTCTAGCCCATCTGATTCTTGTACGCAGACGGGGCCCGAAATGGAATCGGAGAACCTACAACACGCTTGGGAACTCATCGCCGAGAAAGTTGCGCAGGAGAGCGACCCTCAAAAACATCTGAAACTGATTGACGAGCTGCTTAGGGTGATGTCTGATCTACAGGCATCGCGCGCGGAAGATAAGAAGAAGGACAACCAGAAATGAGAAAAAGAAGTCTTGGGAACGGATCGTCGTTTAGACTTCCCCTCTGGAGTGAGAACCGCGCAACTAATTAGTTACAGATTGGTCGGCCCTAGCAGACGATTTTCGAACTCTTGTCCTCTGCGACCAGCCCCTGGACCCCCAAGTTATTGAAATCGTGGTAACGGACTGCCGAACTGGGGGCCATTCGGCAAGTACCCCTCAGCCGCCAGGGCTATTAGACCGAGCCTAAAGAGAACCTGCTTCCCAGTGGGTGTCACCGTCGTTAACAACCGCACCTCCAAGCGAATTGAGGGAATTGTGAGCAATATAGAACATCTTCAGCATTGGTTCGTCTGCTTCAATGTCAGCTCGGCTGAGTAAGGGGTCGTCCAGCGCAATGGCCAAGCAAATACGCGTTTTTTTCTAACCCGAGAACCTTTCTTACAACCTTCGGCTCTGGTCGGAAGCTGATGTTCTTCAGCAAGAGACAAACGATCTACGCACAGGGTGATGCGGCTGACTCGTTGATTGTCACTCATAGCTGGACAGTCTTCCCGCACGGCGCCCGCTAGCACAATAACAAACTGAGTCTCCTCCGAATTGCTAAGGGGCCATGAACGCTTGCACGGCAAGTGAAGTTGGCATTCGATTTTACATTTTGCAGCACACCCGTAATGGGGAGAGGATGAGGAGAATCAATCATGAAGAACTTAACTTTGCTGACCGTGGTAGCCATGCTAGGGTTTGCCGCCGTCACCCCGGCGGTTCAGGCCACAGAATGGCATGGCAATGTGGGTGCCCAGAGTGAAGATATGGGAAGGCAAGGTTTGGCCTTTCTGCCGAATGAGTTTTGGGTTCACGTGGGCGACAGCATCACCTGGACATTTTCCACAACTGAGATCCACACTGTGAGCTTCCTAAGTAATGGCCAGATACGACCCACCTTTCAAGCCGGGTGCCCAGGGAGTACGCCCGATGGATCCAGCTACACTGGCACTGCGTGCGTGAATTCGGGCACTTTTGCGAGCGGCCAGACCTATACCGTAAATTTTCCAACTGCTGGCAACTTCAAGCTGGTATGCCTGGTCCATGCAAACATGACCGCAGTGGTTCACGTTCTCAACCTGACAGAGGCCCTGCCCCATGACCAAGCCTTCTATGACGACCAAGCGAACAATCAGCAAGCCAAGTTGCTTTCGGACGGCTCTCGCCTAGAAGGCCGGGGGACCTCCACGGCGGAGCACACTTCGAAGAACGAAGTGAGCGCTGGCATCGGAGAGATAGTAGCGACTGGAGCGGGACATGACACCGTGTCGGTAATGCGCTTCCTGCGGAAAACGATTGTCGTGCATGTTGGGGACACAGTTGAGTGGACGAACTTGGACCCCGTGACGAATCATACGGTCACGTTCGGGACCGAACCTGCGGACTTCATGCCGCCTTCCGTCGGGGTAACCGGGGATTCAGATGGTGCCAGGCATGCAGTAGTAGGTTCGCCCACCGACAGCGTGAACTCAGGGCTGCTTGGGGCAGCACGCCAAGACCGGGTCGGTCTTGTGCAGACGCCGGCGGGCGTGACGCGATTCCGGACGACCTTCACATCTGCAGGCACGTTCAATTACTTCTGCGCGCTTCATGACAACCTGGACATGGTAGGGACGGTTATTGTTCTGCCGGCAGAAGACCACCACCACCACTGAAAGAAGCTAAAGGGAGCTCGCAAGTTGCAGTAGGGTGGGCTCCCCGTTGAGGCGGCTGCAAGCAGAGATTCGTAAACTCTCGAAATCAGACGCCTCAACACCTTCACTCGTATGTTGGTACGAAATTGCGGGATGGGTACTCTCGCAAGCGCCTGAAATCAAGGTGCAATTGGAGTTGGTCGGGACGGGCAGATTTGAACTGCCGACCCCTCGCACCCCAAGCGAGTGCTCTACCAGGCTGAGCCACGTCCCGACAGGAAGGAACCCGCGGCTTCGATCGGCCGCGGATGGGGTTGACTTCAGAATTCTATCACTTTGCCCTGGGGTTGCCGAAATTGCCGCAGCCTTTGGCTAGCGGCGTTTTGCCCGCTTTTTTACAGGCTGCGCTTCTTCATAGAACGCGAACTGAATTTTTTTCTCCACGGGATCAATCCGGTCCACCAAAACCTCCACAGGCTGGCCGAGATGGTAAGTCTTGCGGGAACGCTGCCCGATGATTTCGCGCGTCGACTCGTGGTAGCTGTAGTGGTCATCGGCCAGGGTGTTGAGCGGGATCAGGCCCTCGACGAACAGGTCATTCAGTTCGACAAACAAACCATACTTGGTGACGCTGATGATGAGGCCTTCGAAGACTTCGCCGATGCGGTCCTGCATGAACTTGACCTTTTTCCATTCCATCAGTTCGCGCTCGGCGTCGTCGGCGCGGCGCTCGGACCGGCTGGATTCTTCAGCGATGTCGTGGAGTTCGTCGAGCGGGATCGGGCCGCCGGCGGGTTCGAGCGATTTCTGTTGGGAGGCGTGATCGCGGCGCTTTGACCAAGGCGACGACCCGGAATCGTGGCGGGCGGAAGATAGCGCGCCCTCAGGGGCTGAAGCCCCTCTTTTTTTGGCGGGCTTCCCCGCAGGCCTGAAGTCGGGCCCTTCCCCCTCGTGCCCGTCCCGTGCATGCCCTTCTCGTTCGATCTGCGATGGCGAATTTGGGGATGGCCGGGCGGCGTGCGAATAAGCCTCTTGGAAGCCTTCGGCGCGCGGGAGGCCCGCCGCTCCACCGACCAAGCCCCAAACTCCTACCGGTACTTCTCCCTCCCATCGTTCGGGCGAGGACTGCAGGACTTCCTTCAGGATGCGGTGGACGATCAAATCGGGATACCGGCGGATGGGCGAGGTGAAATGCGTATAGGTCGGCGCGGCAAGGGCGAAGTGGCCTTCGTTCACTTCCGAATAACGCGCCTGCTTGAGCGAGCGCAGCATGAGGTAGCTGAGTATCTGCTCTTCCGGTTTTCCCGCAATTTTTTCGGTGAGTTTCTGGTACATGCGCGGCGTGATATGGACTTCTTTGGGGATTTCGATCTGGCGAACGTTGCGGCCCGTCCCGCGGGCGGCTCGGCGGTCGGTCTTCATCTGCATGCGCTGGATCGGAAGCGCGCCGACTCCGAGCGAATAGCCGAAAGTGGCCGCGATAGTTTCGAAATCGTAGACGCGCTTGGCGTCGGGCTTTTCGTGAATACGGTAGAGCGACGCGATGCGCCGGTTCTCCAGGTATTGCGCGACGCTCTCGTTAGCGGCCAGCATGAATTCTTCGATCAAGCGGTTGGCGATGTTGCGTTCCGAGCGCGTGATCGACTTCATCATTCCGTTCTCGTCAAATTCGATCACCGGCTCAGGCAGGTCGAAGTCGATGGAGCCTCGCCGAACGCGCTTGCGGTTCAGGATGAGCGCCAAATCTCGCATTTGCTCAAACAACGGGACCAGCGACGCGTACCGTTTGCGCAAACCCTGGTCGCCTTCGAGCACGGCGTTGACGGCCGTGTAGGTCATGCGCTCGGTGGAGCGGATCACGCCCTCGCTCAGTTCGTATCCCAGCACTTCGCCCTGGTGATCGATTTCCATAACGCAGGAGAGCACCAGCCGGTCGAGATGCGGGCGCAGGCTGCAGATATCGGTGGAGAGTTCGAGCGGCAACATGGGCACGGCGCGATCGGGGAAGTAGACGCTGGTCCCGCGCAGGCGCGCTTCCTGGTCGATGGCGCGGGCGTCGGTCACGTATTGCGCAACATCGGCGATGTGGACCTGAAGTTCGTAGTTGCCGCTGTCGAGCTGGCGGACGGTGACCGCGTCGTCGAAGTCGCGGGCGGTCTCGCCGTCGATGGTCACGATCGGAAGCTCGCGATAGTCGCGGCGCTTGCGGAGTTCGTGCGCGGGAATCACATTCTCGACGCGCTGCGCTTCTTCGATGGTCTCCGCAGGAAAGTGGTGCGGGAGGTGATGCTTCCTGATCATGATCTCAACGTCGACGCCGAAATCGTCTTCATAGCCCAGAATCTCTACGACCTTACCGCGCGCATTTTGGGTAGGCGACGGCCAGTCGGTGATTTCGACATCGACTACGACTCCGTCGAGATCATCCCAATTCGTGCGGCGGACGGCTTCGTCGCCGAGCACCCGGTCGACGTTCTTTGATTTCCTCGCCGAACTCAGGTTAGCGTCCAAAGGGCGGACGCGAACCTGGGGCACCGAGCTTTCAGGAGAGTTGCCGGGATATTCCATGCCCGGCGGGATCACGATTTCCTGGCGGATTTTTTCGTCGATCGGCGTCACGTAATTGTTGCGCGAGCCGTAATGAAACGTGCCCACCACGGTCGAGTGCGCGCGATTCACGGGACGAATGATGCGCCCTTCGGCGCGCCCATCGGGACGGATGGTGCCAACTTCGACCAGCACCTGATCGCCATGCATGGCGTTCCCGATAAAGGGGGGCGGAATGAAGATGTCGCCGGCAAGGCTCTTGAAGCGGTCGCCGGCTGATTTCGGATCGGGCAGAACGAAACCGTAGCCGTCACGATGCATGCTGAGCCGGCCCACGATCATGTTCTTGCCGGCCGAACTGGAGGGCATGGCGTAGCGATCGGAGTCGACCTTCACGAGCTGGCCTCCGGAGACGAGCCGGTCGAGGCGGTCGTTGAGTTCACGACGCTGCTCCCCTCGCAAGCCCAGTTCACGGGCCAGTTGCTTGAATCCGGCAGCATGTTTGGTCTGTTGCGCGATCTTTTTCAGAATGGCCGAGTCAGAAAGCATGGGAGAGAAGCCTTGCAGAAACTATCTCACAAATACAGAAACTACAGTTTTCAGGACGCTTCCTGAGATCGTGGCGTAACAGGAGGCGACGGGTTACTTGCGTAACCGCTAAACCGAAGCTGTTTGGCTCGCGCGTGGCTCCAAAGTTGTTAACCGGATATACAATTTGGTTATCAACCACATGAATTCGTGGCCCGGCATCGGTGCGAAAAAAGCTCGCGAGCGGAAGTATCCGCGCGTGAAGGTGTCGATCCCTGCCGAGGCGCGACACGTGATGGAGAATTTCCCGCGCCGCGGGCAAACCACCAATCTTAGCGAAGGCGGATGTTACATCGAGATGGTGCAGACGCTCGAACCGCCCACTTGTGTAGATGTGGTTTTGTGGTTGAACGATCAAAAAATTCAGGCTCGCGCTGAAGTGGTGACGCGCGATGCGCACCTGGGCAATGGCATCCGGTTTCTCCGGATCTCAGACACCGACAAAGAGAAGTTGCGCAATTTTGTGGAGTTGGCACAGAAGAATCACGGGTTGCCGTTTCGCGGGCCGGCGCGGCTGGGGCCGGCGGAGTAGCGAACCCGTTGCAACCTGCTCATGCGATCTCCGCATGCGCCTGCTTTCCAAAGTATCGCTCTTCGATGATGTTGCGGTGATGCAGTTCGTGCCCGGCAATGATATACGCGAGGGCGCGCACGGTAATGTCGTTCTTGTTGGCGACACCCTGACGTGTCCAATCCCCGGCGCGCAGGTTGCGAAACAGTGCCAGCGTCGCTCCACGAACAGCTTTAAATTCCTCGATCAGGTCGGCCAGCCGGAGTTCGGAATACGGACCGTCGCGTACGTAATCGTCCTGCTCGAATCCGGCCAGCGGCGTACTATCGTTGCGCGCGATGCGTAAAGCGCGATACGCCATGATGCGCTCGGTGTCGATCAGGTGCCCCAAAGCTTCCTTCACACTCCACTTTCCGGGGGCGTAACGCAGTTCGCCGTCCGCTTCGCTATGGGCAGAAAGCAGGGCCACGGTTTTCGGGAACTGGCTGGCCAGGGTTCCGACGATGTCGGTGCCGGGAATGAGAGAAATGTAGCGGTCGTAGTAGGGGTTGTACTCTCCGGGCTTTGGACGTTCAGTGGGCATCAAGTGTTTGTACTCCTCATGCCGTGCACGGAGAAGGCACGGCGGGTTGAATTGTGCTGGTTTTTAGACGCTTGCCAGCCGGTTAGGTCGCAGAAAGCTAACAAAACTGGCACTTCCCCACGATAGGCCCGGCATCGGAAATATAAGAAGTGCCTCGGGCGCGGCGAAATTACACCGGGTGCGTAACGGATGGCAGATTGTCCGGTCGGTCAGGGACGCGCCCGTTACTGGCAAGGAATGAAGCATCCCTTTTGGCATCAATGAAAAAGTGAATTTCCACACCCCGGGGCTTGGTTTGGGGGAGTAGAATGCAATTTGGTCACCGAAATGCGGCCAGTGACCCTTAATCCCACAACTGGAAAGGATTTCTTCGATCATGTGGAAGCCCACCAATCAGCCTACGACCCCGGGACGGCCTGGCACTCCTGAGCCGGAGCAACGTCCAGCGATGTCCACACCGCCCGCGCCCGCGATGTCGTCGGAGCCAGCGGCCCCGCGTCCGGTCAGCAGCACGACCACCACGGCGGATCAGGCGACGATCGGTAAGTCGCTGGTTATTAAGGGCGAGGTGACCGGTTCGGAATCCCTCTACATCGACGGCCGCGTCGAGGGTTCGATCAATCTGGCCGGCAATCGAGTGACAGTAGGTCGTAACGGCGTAGTCGCCGCCAACATCAATGCCCGCGAGATCGTGGTTCTGGGCAAGGTGCGCGGCAACCTGACCGCCAGCGACCGTGTCGATATTCGCAGCGACGGGTCGCTGACTGGCGACGTCGTCGCCGCGCGCATCTCGATCGAGGACGGCGCGTTCTTCAAGGGCGGCATCGACATCCGCAAGGGTGCGCAACCGGGCCAGAAGGAAGAAGCGAAGAGCGCATCGGCACCAGCGGCGGAACCGGCAGTCGCGGCAAGAGCTTAAGGCAGCAGGCTCTGGGTTCTTAGGACGACTTTATAGCAGGCATTCTCTTTGAGGATGCCTGTTTTGTTTTGGAGGAAGTCGCTTATCGGAGTTGAGTTGCGGCTTCTTCAATCGCGTCACGGAGTTCGCGGACGGCCCACTGAATCTGATCATGGGCGATGACGGCGGGTGGCGCGACCAGCACGTGATCGCCGGAGATGCCGTCGAGGCTTCCCTGCATCGGATAGACCAGCACGCCGCGTTGCGCCGCCAACTGGCCGACACGCCCGGCAAAATTCATGTCTGCCGCGAAAGGCTCCTTGGTTTTCTTGTCGGCCACTAATTCCACCGCGCGCAACAGACCAAGTCCCCGCACGTCGCCAACCTGCGGCAGATCACCCAGCGTGTCGAGTTCCTTGCGAAGCGCGTGTGCTGGTGTACCGGGTTTCTGCGAGTCAGCAGCCTGCACGAGGTTGTGCCTTTTCAGATGTTGAAGCACGGCGCGTCCAGCGGCGACGCATACGGGATGCGCGTTGTAGGTGAAGCCGTGCAGGAACGCGCCCGAGCCAGCGGCGATGGCCTCGATAACTTTCTTGCTTGCGATGACAGCACCCAGTGGAGCGTATCCACTCGACAGACCTTTGGCGGTGACCAGGATATCGGGCGAGATATTCCAGTGATCGATCGCGAAGTTGCGCCCGGTGCGGCCCATCCCCGTCATGACCTCGTCCGCGATTAGCAGCACGCCTTGGGTGCGGCAGATCGCAGCAACCTTTTGCAGGTATCCGGGGGGCGGGACGACTGCTCCCAAGGTAGCTCCGCTGAGTGGCTCGAAGATAAAAGCGGCAGCCTGGCCGTTCACGGCGACGATGGCCTGCTCCAGTTCCTCGGCATACTGCTGGCCGCAGTTGTAGCAGCTGTCGGTGCAATTGAATTTGCAGCGGTAGCAATACGGCATGCTGACGTGCGCGAATTCCTTCACCATGGGCAAGTACATCTCGCGGCGCTTGCGGTTGCCGGAGACCGAGAGCGCGCCCAGCGTCGAGCCGTGATAGCTCTGCTGGCGACTAAGAACCTGGTAGCGCTTCGGCTG
Source organism: uncultured Acidobacteriota bacterium (assembly GCA_963850425.1). Classification (GTDB taxonomy): domain Bacteria; phylum Acidobacteriota; class Terriglobia; order Terriglobales; family Acidobacteriaceae; genus Gp1-AA133. The sequence continues at coordinate 573,472 of CAWKLF010000001.1, forward strand.
GCCGATCTCGACCTGATATTGACGCGCGAGTTTCAAGGCGGTCTCGATCGACTCTGAGCCGCCGCTGGTGAAGTAGACGGCGCCGCCGCGAAAATGTTCACCCGCGAAATCGAGCAGTTCTCCCGCGTAAGCTTCGGCTATGGGCGTCGTGAACTGGCTGGTATGCACAAATTCGAGTTGCGCAGCCTGCTCGGCAATCGCCGCGGAAATCTCATGCACGCCGTGTCCGATGAAATTCACCACCGCCGATCCGGCGAAGTCGAGATACCGCTTGCCGTCGGCGTCGAAGATGTAGACGCCTTCCCCGCGTACTGCCGATGGGAAGGATTTGCGGAAGGAGCGGCGCAGGACGGCGGATTCGGGGATGGTGGTAGTCGTCACGGGTCCTGATTATAGATTTCCGTACCTCAAGCAAGGTGGGGAAATTTGGGAGCAACCGACTTTGACTGCGGAATTCGATCGGTACGGCCTCGAAGATCGCTAAGGAGTACTTGCCTGTTTCGCGGACTTTGCGGGTTATTTTGCGTGGTTTGCGGTTTAGGCTTTGGAGGAATCTTAAAACGCAGAGAGCGCGGAGAACTGCCACGGAGGACGCAGAGAAAGGCTTTTGCTCGCTAAGGAGCGCATTCGATTCTCGAGGAGTCAGGAATTGTTCTACGTTAGTTGTTTTACGTTCAAAAAGTTGCGGCGTGGAGGGCTTGCTTGCCACCACGCCGCTTTGATTAGCACGAATTCCGGATGTGCAGCCTTACGCTACCGCATCTACCGGTTCCAGCTCTTCTTCGACCTGCCCGCCACCCGCGTCTTCGACTTCGGCCACATGCCGTTTGGCGACCAGCATGTAAATGGAGGGGACGACAAACAGCGTGAAGATCGTTCCAATGATCATGCCGCTGACCAGCATGATGCCGATGCTGTTCCGGGCTCCGGCTCCGGGCCCCTTGGCGAGCACCAGCGGGAAGTGGCCGATTACCGTCGCGGCCGTGGTCATGAGAATCGGGCGCAGTCGAGTGGTAGCCGCTTCAATGATCGCGTCCAACTTCTGCTTGCCGCTTTCCTGCAGATGGTTCGCGAACTCCACAATCAGAATGCCGTTCTTCGACACCAATCCCACCAGCGTGATCAGTCCGACCTGACTGTAGATGTTCAGCGTGGTCAAGCCGAGGAACGAAAACAGCAGCGCGCCTGATAATGCGAGCGGCACCGAGCCCACCAGAATGATGAAGGGATCGCGGAAGCTCTCGAACTGCGCGGCCAGTACCAGATAAATCAGAATCGCCGACAGCAGGAATGTCCCCAGGAACTTGCTGCCTTCGACGCGCAGCTGGCGGGACTCACCCGCGTAGTCCACCGTGAAGCCCTGCGGCAGGATCTTCTGGGCTTCGGCTTCGAGCATGGACAGCGCGCGATCGAGAGGCACGTTGGGCGGCACCACGCCCTGAATCCGCACCGCATTGAGTTGCTGGAACTTTTTCAGCTCACGCGGCTCGGTGGTCGTTTTCAAGCTGGCAAAGGTGGAGAGCGGCACCATCTTGTTGCCCGCTCCTGTCACGTAGATCTGCGACAACTGCTCCGGCGTCAATCGCTCGACCCGCTTGACCTGCGGAATGACTTTGTAACTGCGCCCTTGAATGCTGAAGCGGTTGACGTAGTTTCCACCTAACAGGGTCGAGAGATCCTGGCCAGCCTGGCTGAGGTCGACGCCTTGGGCTCGCACCTTGTCTCGGTCGAACACAACCTCGGCCTGCGGCTGATCGTATTTGAGATCCGAGTCAGCGTAGATGAAAATGCCGCTGGTCATTGCCTTCTGCACCAGCTGATTCGCGAAGTTCACAAGTTGCTGCGGCTCGCCGGGGGAAGCGATCACGAAGTCTACCGGGAAGTTTCCGCCGCCCGGCAAAGCCGGAGGAGTCAGTGGAATCACGCGAATGCCCGGAATCTTCGAGAGCGGGCCAGTGGAGGCCACCAGCAGTTGCTGGGCGGTTCGCTTGCGCTCGCTCCAGGGCTTGGTCACCATCCCACCGAAACCACCGTTTGGACTGGTGATCTGGAAGATGCTCTGGTTCTCCGGGAAGCCCTTGTAAACGTCGTATACCTCGTTGGTGTAGAGGTTGGTCTGATCGATCGTGGAGTTGGGCGAGGCCTGAATGACGCCGAACACCACCCCCTGATCCTCCGCAGGCGCCAGTTCGCGCTGCGAGAACATGTAAAACGGAATCATCAGCGCTGCCACGATCGCCCACAAGGTCAGGACGACGGGGCGATAGCGGAGCGTGCCCGTGAGAGTTTTCGAATAAAGCTGGCGCACCTTTTCAAAGCGGCGGTTGACGATGCCTGCGAATCCACGGTCCGTCGCGCCAGGCTTCAGCAACTTCGAACTCATCATGGGCGAAAGCGTCAGCGCGACGATGCCCGACACGATGACCGCGCCCGACAAGGTGAATGCGAATTCGCGGAACAACGCGCCGGTCAAGCCGCCCTGAATGCCGATGGGGGCGTACACGGCGGCCAGCGTGATGGTCATGGCGATGATCGGGCCAACCAGTTCGCGCGCCGCATCTTTCGCCGCCTGCACCGGCGTCTTACCCATGTGCAGATGGCGTTCGACGTTCTCGACCATGACGATCGCGTCGTCCACCACCAGTCCGACTGACAACACGATCGCGAGCAAGGTCAGGAGGTTGATGGTGAAACCTGCCGCCAGCATCAGGAAGACGGCGCCGATCAGTGAGACAGGTATGGCCACTACCGGAATCAGCACCGATCGAAACGATCCCAGGAACAGGAAGATGACGATAACCACGATCAGCAAGGTTTCCGACAACGTGCTGAGCACTTCGTTGATGGCGTCCTGAATGTAAGCGGTGGAGTCGTAGGGGATGCCGACCTTCATGCCCGCTGGGAGTTGTGCGCGGATGCCGGGAATCTCGGCGCGCACTTTCTTGATGACGTCCAGCGAGTTCGCGGTGGGAAGAACCCAGATGCCCATGAAGGTCGCGGTCTCACCGTTGAAACGCACGTCCTGTTCGTAGTTCTGGGCGCCCAGCACGACGTCGGCGATTTCGCCCAGTCGAACCACCACTCCGTTGTTCTCCTTCACCACCAGTTGCTTGAACTCTTCCGGAGTCTTCAGGTTGGTGTTGGCAACAAGGTTGACCGACACCATCGAACCCTTGGTGCTGCCGATCGCGGACAGGTAGTTGTTCTTGGCGAGCGCGTCGTGCACCGTCGACGGAGAAATACCCAACGAGGCCATACGGTCCGGCTTCAGCCAGATGCGCATCGCGAAAGTACGATCGCCAAGGATGTCGGCGCGCTGCACGCCGCTGACCGCGCTCAGCTTTGGCTGAACGACGCGCGTCAGGTAATCGGTAATCTGATTCTGATCGAGATCGGCCGAAGAAAAGCCCAGGTACATCGCAGCAAACTGGTTGTCAGCAGTCTGCAGATCAATAATCGGTGCTTCCGCTTCGGGCGGAAGGTCGTTGCGCACCTGCGCGACCTTGGCCTGAATCTGCGTGAGGGCGGCGTTGGTGTCGTAGTTGAGCTTCAAGTGCACGCTGATCGTGCTGAGGCCCTGCGCGCTCGACGACTCCATGTAGTCAATGCCGTCGGCGCTGGCAATGACGCGCTCCAGCGGGGTGGTGATGAAACCGCGCACCAGGTCCGCGTTCGCGCCGACGTAGGCCGTTGTCACCTGCACCACCGCAATGTCGCTTCGCGGATACTGCCGGACGCTGAGCGAACGAATCGACTGCAGGCCCGCGATCAGAATCACGAGATTGACGACAATCGCTAAAACCGGCCGTTTAACAAATAAATCCGTAAACTTCATTAGCGTTCCTCAGTTCGCATCCCGTGAGTGAAATTAGCTGTCTTGCGGCTTGGGAGCCGGGCTGTTTTCGGGCTGCACCTTGTTGTTTACGGTGACTGCAGCGCCGTTGCGGAGCTTGAACACGCCGGAACTGACCACTTCATCACCCGGCTTCACGCCCGAAACGACGGCGACCTGGTCGCCGCGCGAGCCATCGATCTTGACAAACTGCTGGCGGACACCGCGATAGGTCTGTCCTTTAGGATCTTTCAGGTCAGCAAGGACGTACACGGAGTTCCCGTAGGGCGCGTAGTTGATGGCGGACGCGGGCAGGGTGATGGCATTTCGGTTCACGCCATATTTCATCAACACCTGCACGTACATACCTGGCTTGAGTTTCCCTTGCGGGTTCGCCAGCGTCGCCTGCACTTGAGTATTACGAGTGGTTTCATCGATGACTGAGTCAAGTGCGGTCACACGGCCGGGGAATTCCTTCCCCGCCAGATCCTGGGCCGTGACCGTCACCTCGCTACCTGCTCTGACCTGCGTGCCTGCCTGCTGGGGCACGCCGAAATCAACGTAGATCGGATTCAGCGACTGCAACTGGACGATGGGGTTCCCTGCAGCCAGGTACTGCCCGAGGTTGACCTTGCGGATTCCGAGAATTCCCGAGAACGGCGCACGAACCGTCTTACGCTCGATGGTGGCGCGAATTTCGCCAACATTGGCTTCGGTTTGTTTCTGCGAGGCAGCGGCCTGGTCATACTCCTGGCGGGAGATCACGCCCTCATCCACCAGTTTCTGCATGCGGGCGAAGTTCACCTTGGCGAGATCGCGCTGGGCCTCGAGAGCAGCCAACTGAGCGCGCTCCTGGCGGGTGTCGAGCTCCACCAAAACCGCGCCTTCCTGCACAGGCTGCCCGGACTGGAAATTGATGTGCGCAATCGTGCCCGGCAGGTCAGCACTCACCATTACGCCATGCACGGCTTCCATGCTCCCGATCACCGACATGGTCGACGGCCACTGCTCCTGGTGGGCAACCACCGTGGTTACCGCCTCGGGCGGCGGCTGGAATCCAGCAGAGGCCTGGATTGCCGTTTGCACCTGCTTGAACTTCACGAAACCCAAGGTCGTCAGGACCACAACGGTCACGACCAGCATCAAAATCATTCTCTTAGCCATGGTGCCCCTTACTTTTGGTGAACCCGCGGTAATCCTGTTAGATTTCCGACGCTCATCGAAGGATTCGGAACCGCACTCTGAATTTTCTGGGAAGCCGTGTTAGGACAACATTTCACACCGATGCCAGCGCCGACGCCCTAACAAAACAGTCAGTCTATGTTGTTGATCGACAAGGAAAAAACGCAAGCCTGGACCTGCATCGGAGAAGAACTGGGGTCTGATGAATGAACGAACTAGTTTTGGATGAAGCGCAAAAGAATGCAGCTTCAATGACGCCATCGTGGACCGCAAAGTCCAATTTTACAGTCTGATGATGCTCGCGGCCACTTTTGCCGTGAACCAAGTCACGGTATCTGTGAGATTAATGTCGCGCGAAGTCTGCCAGCTAAATGGGCGAAAGTCATAGTCCGTCACCCATGACATAGATCCGGGAACTTCACACAAGGCGTCGGCGACGTTGGCACCGACGATTTGGCGGTGACATGGGATGGTCAGGCTACGCTATCGGCGGCGAAACGAACCGCCAGATGAACCGTTAGATGAAGAGCCGTTCACGAAGCTAGAAAGCACCTTCTCGGTGAGGTAGCAAGGGTGAGTACTAACCTCGGAATGATAAACTTTGCGAAGGAAAGAACTACGCAGTGCAAGGCGAGGACAAGGAGTGCGTAGTTTCAATAGCAGTTAGAGCCGCGTTCGTTGTTGGTCGCGGAGGGATGTGTGAGTGGTTGAAACAGGCGGTCTTGAAAACCGCTGTACGGGAAACCGTACCGGGGGTTCGAATCCCTCTCCCTCCGCCAGATTTGAAGGTCACTCGCCTGGCTGTGGGACTTCCGGCGCAGTAGGATCAGGCGCGATATCACCACCAAACCCAGTTGTGGCGGTACGGACGCAACCTATTGCGTAAAGGCGAATGAGGCTAGGGTGCCATCCCGAATGGGAAAATGCCACACATTGAGCGCGAGCTTAATGAGGGTTCTGGATCGGACTAACGAGATGACCACCGGTTCGCGCTCACGCATATCTGCCCATATTCCAGCTCACGGCTTTTCCAATAGCACCGTCACGTGAACCTGCGCCTCCTTCGATTTCGCGTCGTCCTTAACGACACTGTTCATCAAAATCGGCCGATATCCATCCGCGGTGTATTTGTTGATTTCAGCGTGAAAGCGGTCGTCCACTTTGCCGCCGACGACAATGATGTTCGCCATGGCACCCTCCTTGACAATCGTGAAGTGGAGGAAGGAATCGTTTCTTTTACGCGTCGCTTCTGGCCCTCCCGTGCCATTCGCTGCCCACTCGCGAGCCATTTCTCTTTTCCGGGGACCGGGCTAAAAATGAGATGGGCAGAGCTCTCGGGGGAGGGCGCTGCTCGGGCGGACGTCAAGGGTCAGCTTTTGGCGTTCGCCCTTCTTTTCTGCAGATGCTTGGGTAAGACGAAGATCGCCGGGCTGTCGCACGCCAAAACCTGCCCGGCGGGTTGGCGTCCCGCTGGTAGCCGTTGTCTGGTAGCTGTCAACCCTCTTTGGATTTCTGGAACGGAGATGAACCTCAAATTACAAAACGGCGGCGCGATTGCGCCCGGAGCTCTTGGCTTGATATAGAGCCTCGTCGGCAACCGCGAGCACCTCTTTTTCGCTCGCGTTGGCGGTAACCGCTGTCACCCCGATGCTGATGGTTACGGGAATTTCCACCTGGTCGGCTAAAACCGGCGCGCCCGCTACCGCCGACCGGATTCGCTCGGCACTTTGCAGGGCATGACTGCGGTCGCAACCAGGCAAAACCACAAGAAATTCCTCCCCGCCGTATCGACCCAGGAAATCGTAGGAGCGGATGACCTGCATAATGCGGCGTGCGACGTCGCGCAGCACAGCGTCCCCAGCAAGATGGCCATACGTGTCATTGACCTGCTTGAAATGATCCAGATCGAGCATCAACAGGCCGGTGGTCCCCTGCGAGCGGCTGGCGCGCTCGATCTCGCGCTGCAATAGATCAAGCGTGGCCCGCCGGTTCCAGATTCCTGTCAGGACATCATGGGTCGCCTGAAAACGCAGCTCTTCGCGCGCCTGGATCAGGCCGTCTTGCAGAGCCAGAATGCGACGGCCCACGGTCAGGCGGGCACGCAATTCGTGGCGATCAAACGGTTTTTTTAAATAATCGTCGGCTCCGGCGTCCAGTCCGGCGACCACGTCGGCGTTGTCATCTTTGGCAGTGACCAGCAAAACGTATTGATACGGGGTCTTCTGCCGGGCCCGGATTCTGTGACAAATTTCGGCTCCATCCACTCCTGGCATTACCCAGTCCAGGATCAGCAGTTCAGGGGGCGTTTCCTGTTGCAGAATCTGCCATGCTTTTTCGCCGTCTTCGGCAAGGGTGACGCGGTAACCCCAGGTTTCGAGCCAACTCTTAAGGATCCTGCGGAACATGGGATCATCTTCGGCGACCAGGACGTTATCATTGCCGGGAGACGAGATAGGGTCAGGACTCACCAGCGGCTCGGCCGTTTTCATCGCATTCTGCCCACCATCAGACATGGTCAGATAACACTCGCGACACCAGAAGTCGTGTCCCATGTTCCTATCGGCAAATGAGGTTGAAACTCCACCCCGCCCTCCGCATCGCTTAATTGCCGGTCTTGCTACCGGTTACGCGGGTCTGAAGATAAAGGCAAATGCCCCGGCTGCCGATGGTCGCATTAGGCAGATCGCGGCCTATCCCGTTGTATTGAGGGTTGCAGACTGGCCGCGTTGCCAGATTACCGTGAAAGCGCTCCTCGACAAGATTGCCAGGCGCGATGCAAGGGAACTGGCCGGAAAAGCGGGGCGGTGGCACGAAGCCTCGCTCGCCAAGCAGTTGCTGTTCGCAGCCATTTTCCTGGCGTTGTTCCTTGTGCTGGATGGGTCCTCGCAGGTTTCCCAGGCTTGGGAAGGCGCTCCTCCTTGCTATCTGCCCGTGGGAATGGCAGTGGCCCTGTTGTTGTATGGCGGCATGCGCTATGTACCTCTGCTGTTTCTGTCCTCCGTTACGGCTGCCGTGTTGAACTATCACCGCCCGCTGTTCTCCTGGTGCGGAATACCGGGAGCGACGATTTCTTACGCCGGGTACATTGTGGGAGCCGCTCTTCTGCGCTCCCGTTGGCGCATCGACCCAAAATTGGGCAGTCTGCGCGACGTAATACGATTCGTGGTGACGTTCCTGACCGCCGAGATTTTCGGGGCGACGATTGGAATGTTGACTCTTCATGGAGACGGGCTGGTTCAGCACCAGGACATTGCCAAAACGGCGATCGATTGGGCCACCAGCGACATGATCTCGATTCTCACCTTCACGCCGTTTTTGCTGGTGTATGGAGGGCCGCGCTTGAGCTGCTGGTTTCGGTCCGAACCCCTACCGCCTGTCTGGCGAGAATGCTCCTGGTCCGAATTCGCAGAAATGGCCGCGCAAGCCACGTCTGTGCTGGTGATCATTTCTGTCGTCTTTGGACTGGCGGAGGCGATTCCCTACCAGCCGCTCTATCTCTTGTTTCTTCCGGTTATTTGGGCAGCGGTCCGGCGGGGCATTCCGGGAGCAACGTTAATCGGGCCGTCGGTGACTTTTGGATTAACGTTTGCTGCGTGGATAACCCAAGCGCCTCGAGGATCACTGCCCAGACTGCAACTTGCCACACTCACGATTGGACTGACATCCCTGTTTTTAGGGGCGGTGGTTAGCGAGCGCCGCAAAGCAGAGGAAGGGCTGCGGCGCAGCGAAGCCGGGCTGCAAGAGGCGCAGAGAGTGGCTCGTCTCGGCAGCTGGACGATGGATCCGGTGACCGAACAACTCACGTGGACCGAGGAACTTTACCGCATGTTAGGGGCGGACCCGTCGCTCCCCCCACCGGAGTACTCCCGGCTGGAGAATGTTTTTACGGCCGATAGTTGGCAGCGACTCAACGCCAGTGTGATTGACACACTGCGAACTGGACGGCCCTATGAACTGGAACTGGAGACCAGGATTGCGGGCAGGGGAAACGGTTGGATGCTCGCGCGTGGTGAACCACAACGTGACTCAAAAGGTGTCATCACCGGCCTATGCGGGATCGCTCAGGACATTACCGATCGCAAGCATTGGGAGACAGAACGGCAATCCAAGGCCGCCTTTCTTGAGGCACAGGCAAACTCCACGATCGACGGCTTGCTGGTGGTTAACGACCGCGGGCAAAAGCTTCTGCAAAATCAGAGATTAGTCGACCTGCTTCGCATCCCCCCGGAGCTGATGCATGAAGAAGAGGACGGCTCGATGCTCGCGCATGTGGTTTCGCTGGTGAAAGATCCCAAAACGTTTCTAACAAGAGTGCATTACCTCTACGAACATCGGGAAGAAACCGGTCGCGACGAAATTCAACTCAAGGATGGGCGGATACTGGATCGCTACTCCTCGCCGGTGGTGGGCAAGGATGGCAAATATTACGGCCGGATCTGGGCGTTTCGGGATATCACGGAACAGAAGTTTGCCGAACAGGAATTAGTGAAGGCGCGCGAACTGGCGGAGGCCGCCAATCGCGCGAAGAGCGATTTCCTGGCCAACATGAGTCACGAGATTCGCACCCCCATCAACGGAATTCTGGGAATGGCCGACCTCTTGCTCGATACCTCCTTGACCGCAGAACAGCGCGAAGACCTGCAGATCCTGAAATCGTCCGGCGACTCTCTGCTGGGCGTGATTAATGACATCCTCGACTTTTCCAAGATCGAGGCGGGAAAGTTGCAGATGGATCCAATTGAGTTCAACCTGCACGACCTGATGGGGGAGACGGTACGGGGACTGGCACTACGCGCACATCAAAAAGGACTGGAACTGGCGTGCTCTATCGGGCCGGATGTGCCCGTGACCGTAGTTGGAGATCCCGGGCGGTTACGCCAAACCCTGATCAACTTGATGGCCAATGCCATTAAGTTCACGGAACACGGGGAAGTGCTGGTGAGCGCGATTGTTGCGTCTTTATCCGCGCAAGAGGTGAAACTACAATTCTGCATCGCAGATAGCGGGATCGGGATTGCCCCGGAAAAACATTCATTGATCTTCGAAGCCTTCGCGCAAGCGGACTCCAGTACAACGCGGCACTACGGAGGCAGCGGCCTGGGCCTGGCCATATGCGCTCGCCTAGTAGGAATGATGGGTGGACGAATCTGGGTAAACAGCACGGTCGGGCAAGGCAGCACGTTCCGCTTCACAGCCGCATTCGGGGTAGCCGCGGGGCGCACTACCGAGGTTTCGCCGTGCATCCAGTCTGAACTCCTGCATGTTCCGGCTATTGTGGTGGATGACAATTCGACGAATCGGACGATCCTTACCGAGATGGCCACGAGTTGGGGCATGGAAGTGGTTGCAGCTGAAAACGGCGAAACAGCCCTTGCCCTGATGCACCAGGCGCATGCAGCCGGCAATGGATTTCGCCTGGCGATCATCGACGGGCGGATGCCTGGCATGGATGGCTTTGAGCTGGCCAAGCGAATCAGGGATGATCCTCAACTGGCGGACGCCGTCATTATGATGCTGACATCGACAGATCAAAGCGGAGATGCGGCGCGCTGCCGCCAACTCGGCATCGCCAGCTACCTTGTGAAACCTATCCGGAAGTCAGAATTGCTCTCGGCGATTTTGACCACGCTCGGACGGCCAGTGTCGGCACCGGCAACCTCTGCTGCGGTACATGAAGAAGCGAACGAGGATAGACATGAACTCCACATCCTTCTCGTAGAAGACAACCCGGTGAACCAGACCGTGGGAGTTCGGATGCTCCAGAAGATGGGACACGTTGCGGCCTTGGCGACAAACGGGAAGGAGGCTCTCGAACGAATCGCGAAGGAAAAATTTGATTTGGTGTTTATGGATGTACAGATGCCTGAGATGGACGGGCTGACCGCGACCCAGCACATACGTGCCAGCGAAAGGCTTTCAGGGCGCCATCAGCCCATCATCGCCATGACGGCGCGCGCGATGCGTGGAGATCGGGAAGTTTGCCTGGCAGCGGGCATGGATGGCTACATATCAAAGCCGATTGCGCGCGACGAACTGGAGTCGGCGATCCGGCAATACACTGGCGAAATTCCCCGGAGCGCTGGCCCACCGGAGACCGCCGCTCCCCCTCCCACTGCATCCGGTTGGAATGCTCGCAGGTTTCTCGAACAGATTGGCGGCGATGAGAGCCTGCTGCAGGAAGTCACGGATATCCTGCTCGAAGAAACTCCTAAATTGGTTGCCCGCCTTCGGAAAGCGGTCGAGACCGCCGATGCCGAAACCCTCGAAACCACCGCCCATAGCCTGAAGGGAGAACTGAGCTATCTGGGATCTTCCGCTGCTGATCTTGCCCGGGAACTTGAAAAAATGGGCCGGGAAAAGAAGCTCGACCGCGCGGCAGAAGCGCTCACGGCGTTCGAGGAAGAAACTCGCTCTTTGATGGAAGAGGTACGAAAGGACGTGCGGGGAGGTAGCGCCCACGCCCGCTGACTCCCGTCTGCTAACTTCCTAGTTAATACAGTTATGCCTGTAAAATCGCTGCTAATATCGATATTTGGGAGCAAGCAGAACTGCTGTAGTATCGATGACAGCATCGCCGGTTCCCAATGGACTCTGGAAAGCCCAAGCGCGGACAGAAGCGAAAGAGCACCAGATCTCCACAAGAGAGAACGCCAAAAGTCCTAGTACTCGCTCGCGACTCCAATCCCCTGGCGGAGAGTCGAACCAGTCGCTTCATCGCGACCGATCCCAAATATCTGGAATTGCAGGCCCCGAGCCTGCTGGCCGCCATCGTCGACTCATCCGACGACGCAATCGTCAGCAAGAATCTGGATGGGGTGATCACCAGTTGGAACAGAAGCGCGGAAAGAATCTTCGGCTATTCGGCACAGGAGGCCATTGGTTCTTCCATCACTCTCATCATTCCGCGTGATCGGTTGGAAGAAGAAGCCAATATCATCCGGCAAATAAAGCGAGGCGAGCGAGTAGACCATTTCGAAACGATTCGCGCCCGAAAGGATGGATCACTGCTGAATGTTTCCGTGACCATCTCTCCGGTGAAAGACGCCTCAGGACGCGTAGTGGGCGCCTCGAAGGTAGCCCGGGATGTCAGCAGGCGTAGGGCGAACGAGAAGGCGCTGGCAGACCGCGCCCGTCAGCAACGAGCCCTATTTCAGTTGGCGGACCAACTACACCGTGCAGAGTCCACAGAGGACATCTTTGCCGCCGGTCTGGACGCCATTCACGGTGCATTGCATTGCCATCGCGCCTCCATTCTGCTGTTCGATGATAGCGGCGTAATGCGTTTCGTACGCTGGCGGAACCTTTCGGAAGAATATCGCCAGGCGACCGGCGGCCATTCGCCCTGGAAGGTGGGTGAACGAAATCCCATTGTCATTTGCATGAATGACATCAACCGAGCTGACTTGGCGGATACGCTACGGGCGGCGATCAAGCGGGAGGGTATCGCATCGCTTGCCTTCATTCCACTGGTGTCCTCAGGACAACTGATTGGCAAGTTCATGTCGTATTTTAACGAACCGCATTGTTTCAGCGAGGAAGAGATCGATTTGAGTTTGACGATTGCGCGCCAAATTGCATTTGCGATTTCGCGCAACCAGTCCAGTGAGGCGCTTCGCCGGAGCGAAGACAGATTCCGGAAGCTGTCAGAGACACTTGAAACGGAAGTGCGGGCGAGAACTCGGGAACTGGAAGAACGCAACGCGCAAGTGCTGCGTGGCGCGGAGAGCTTGCGCGATCTTTCACGGCGCATGATGCACGTGCAGGACGAGGAGCGTCGCCACATCGCGCGCGAGCTGCACGATAGCGCAGGCCAGGTCTTGGCCGTACTGGGAATGAACGCGGGGCAACTGGCACAGCAAGTGCGGGCAGAACTCCGACCGGCGGCGCAGGAAATTCAAAAACTGGTGCAGGAGCTCACAAAGGATCTGCGCACCATGTCGTACCTCCTGCATCCTCCTCTACTTGACGAGATCGGACTTTCGGCTGCGCTCAACTGGTATGCTCAGGGCGTGACGGAGCGAAGCCAGATCGATATTCGCCTCACCATTTCTGAAGATCTGGGACGCCTTCCCGCAGAACTGGAGTTGATTCTCTTCCGCCTGGTGCAAGAATGTTTGACCAATGTCCACCGGCACTCGGGAAGCAAAAGCGCAACCATCAAAGTAGCCCGGGAAGGAGACAGCGTATCGCTCGAAGTACAGGATCAGGGTCATGGAATTCCGCCCGGGCGGCTGGCGGAAATTCAAACGTACGCCTCGGGGGTCGGCATTCAGGGAATGCGCGAGCGCGTGCGTCAGTTCCACGGTGAGATGAGTATCGAGTCCGATGAATCCGGCACCCGAATCTTCGTTGTTCTGCCTGTACAGGCGGGCAAGGCAACTCTTCCTCTGCGGGCGGCAAGCTAGCGCCTCCTATCGCAAGCGGCGAACGCAATCCTTCAGCATTTCAGCTTCCCCGGCCGCACGTTGCGGGTTTCGAGGATGAGTGCGGCCACTCGGGATTCGACCCGTGAGGAGCAGGAAAACCGCAGCCGAGTGTTTGTAGGCGGGAACAGGATCGCGAAAAGCAACATTTCCCAGGTATTGCAAGGCGTCCGCGATCGCGTAGTAAGCAGGATCTTGATTTCCCCAGAAGCGGTCACGCTCGGCGAATTTTTCAGGCGCCAGTGTCGCCAGCCCGAGCAGGTAGTCGGAGCCGTATTCGATCATGTCAATTCCCAGATCGTTTCCGGTATAGATGCGAAAGTCCGGGCGGTACTGGTCGCGCAGGGCGAGGCGCTCAAATTCAATTATCCGGTCGAGCGAGGAGTGTTTCATTCCGACGATCTCGGGAATGTCCATCAGTCGCCGCACAGTTTCGGTTGTGAGAACCTCGCCATTGGACGCGAACATGGAGCCCAGTTCGAAGGCAATGACTTCTTTATAACCCCGACAGGCGGACTGGTAGGCGGCGGCTAAATCCGCGCCGGGCTTGCCTTTCAAGCGCGCCGTTTGAAACAAAATCGGGGTTGCGCCGAACTTGCCCATGGAATCGATCTGGCGACGGTAGAGTGTGACGGTCTCGCCCTCCAGTCCTTCGATGTAAGCTCCGGCGACAAACGGAACATCCTTGCCGAGAGCCTCGCGAGTCCAGCGCAGCACATCCTGCTTCTCGGCCTCGGATAAGTAATTCACGTACCCGGTGTCCATGTTGACCGCGTTCATCAGGCCGGCGCGATGGGTGGCGACGAGATGCTGCTGAAAGGATTCCACGGCAACGCGGCCATCAGGTTCAAACGGAAGCAACGCCGCCGCGATTCCGTGCACCTTGCGGCCAGGCTGGCGCCTCGCCGCCATCGACGCGATGTTGAATTGAGTGTTCATGCTGCCGCAATTCCCGCTTTCGCTCGCTTCACACTCTTGGAAATCTTCATCAGCGTTTCTTCAATATCGAAAGGCGCTGGCCGGCTTCGGAGTCTTTGTAGTAGGCATCGAGCGGGTAGCAGCCTGACGGCAATCCGTTGCGCGGCGCAGTGGTGCAGTCGCTGAAGGTCCGGCAAATTCGCTTGTGCTGGACGGGCGCGCCCGACGATGCATCCCAGAGTAACTCGGGATAGGTCAGCACCATTCTTCCGAGGCCGACCATGTCAACCCATCCCTCGCGGATCGCTGCTTGCGCCACGTGCGGAAGAAAATCCTGCAGATAGCTGTAGGCCGAGCCGACGATGATCAAGTTCGGAAAGTGTTGCTTGAGTTTCCGCGTCATCTCCATTTGTCGCGCAACGCCGGCCAGCGGATCTTCCGGAGGCTGGTAGCCGTCGGATGGAGGATAGAGCGCAGGACGCTGTACGTGAGGGTTGTAGTAAGGGCTGCCCGCGGTCAGGTTCACCAGCCGGATGTCCAATTCTTCAAGAAGCGACAGGAACTGAATGGGCTCGTCCAGGTTCTCTTCCTGTGGAGCCAGCGGGTTCAGGCCGAAACCCCAGCGATACGGAATTAGCTCTTCCCCGGTAACGGGAATGCCTGGACCGAGTTTTCCGTTTGACGATCGACCTGGGTCGGGGATGAAAGGAAGGGTGTCGACGGCTGATAAGCGAACCGCAATGCCGAGTCCCGGCGCAATCGAGCGGATACCTTGCACAACTTCACGAAGAAAGCGGGTGCGGTTCTCAAAGCTTCCACCGTAGTTTCCCGCGCGCGTGTGGGCGCTGAGAAATTCGTGTCCGAGATAGCCATGACAATGCTTGATGTCGACGAAGTCGAAGCCCAGCTTCCATGCGAGTGCAGCCGCACGATGAAAATCTTCGATGATGGCACCAATTTCGGCGTCTGTTAGGACCGGATAGTCGGGCGGAAGATGCATCCGATGATCAAGTAGGGGATGGCGATACAGGATGCGTGGCTCGCTGCGGTCGTGGGCATTCGGACGGCTGAAGCGGCCGGAATGGGTAAGCTGCAAACCGATGAGCAGACCTTCATCGGAACCGGTAACCTTCCGGTGTTCTGCGACCAGGACAGTGCGCATGCGGGCCAGAGCCGCGCTTGTATGTTCAGCGGCCAGCAACTGGTTTGGATTCGCGCGCCCTTCGTGATTGACGGCGACCGCCTCCCCACCCCAAATGAGTTTCGCGCCGCTGCGACCGAAGCGCTGCCAACGGCGGAACGTGGCTTCGGTCGGGCTGCCGTCGGGCGTCCCGTCCCAACCCTCCATGGGCTGCACGGCGATCCGGTTCCGGATTTCAATCTGCCCGCGGGTGAGAGGCTTGCGCAATGGCGAATCCGGGCCCGCTGACAATTCCTCGTCGCAGGGGATGGCGAGGTTCAGTGAGCGCATGTGATCTTTGAATCCAGCGACGGTCTTCACGCTCCCGAGACGCAGAATCGGAAGAGCACTCATGCGGCCTTCCGGTGCCGCGGCAGGGGAAGCACGGCCAGCGCACCCAGCAGCGCGAAGCCCACCAAAACGAAGCAGGCGGACGAGTAGCTGCCGGTTGCGTCGCGGAGACGGCTGATCAGCCATGGCGAGACGGCGTCGGCGACCCCGCCCGCGGTTAGAATTACTCCCATGAGCCGACCGAGAATCTGCAGGCCAAAGATGTCGGCAGTCATCAGAGGGATGATCATGTAATCGCCGCCCAAGCCGATTCCAAAGACCACGGCAAACGTGTAGACCGCGAGCTTCGTCGTCCCAAAGAACAGGAGCGGAATTGAAACAGCCACCAGCAGGTAAATCAGCAGCATGACGTTCCGCTTGGGATAACGGTCGGCGAGCCATCCCATCAGCAGCCGCCCGACGATGCTGAAGGCAAGGACCAGCGAGAGAATCTCCGCTGCCGACGACTGCGGATAATGGCGGTCGAGGCTGAGGAATAGTTTTAAGTTTTTCTGCGTGCCCGCGACCGCGGCAATGGAGCACATGCTGCCTATCGTGAGCAGGTAGAAATTGACCGTCTTGAACGCCCAGCGGGCATCGGGTGGAGTAATGCGGACCTGTGCCCGAGTGGGATCCGGCGATTCCTTCACGAAGAAGGCAAGCGGAAATGACAGCACGATGATGAGAATTCCCAGAATCCGCAGCGCGGCTTGCCAACCGAAATGCTCGACCAGCGAGTGAGAAATCAGCGGTACCAGCGCTCCTCCGAAACCAATCCCAAGGTAAGCGAACCCCATCGCCTTGCCACGCGACTTGTCGAACCAGCGCGAGAGCAAGACCTGCACGGGCAGCGGGCCGCCGCATACATAACCTAGTGCGTTAAAGAGGAAGAAGAAGTAAAAGAGCCCGAGGGTCGAGATGCTGCCCAGACCGATGAGGGCGATCCCGGCCATCAGAATGCCCGCCATCATGATGCGGCGAGGGCCGAAGCGGTCGACGATCCAGCCCGCGATAAATCCGAACAGGACTGCAACCACCACTTTGGTGAAGGCGTCGCCGGAGGTAACCCGGCCGCGGCTCCAGCCGAACTGCTGCACCATGAAGTCGTAGTAAAACGGCAATCCCCAGAGCGCGAGGCCGACAATCGAAAACAAAACCACAAACGAAGTGGCGGCAACTTTCAGCGCCTCAGGCCGAACCGTTGCGTCGACGACCGGTGGCGCAATGGTGTTTTCGAGATCTTTTACACTTCGCTGCGGATCGCTCACGTTGGTTCCCGTTTTCTCCTGATGTCTGGCTTGGCTCGGCGAGTTTGTTACCAGAATCGAATGCCCAGCATACCTCTCTTCTTCAGACGGGCCGAACCAGGCCGCGTTCAGTAGCTTCCGAATTGCGAATCAGAAACAGCGTGAGGATCATCGCAACAAAAGGAACCAGTCCGGCGACCACGATGATGGGATCGAAGGAGTGTGTCCCCAAAGCCTGGCGCGCATCGGAGAAGTATCCGATAAGCTTGAACGCAACGATCGTGCCCAATCCAGCCGCCGTCCCGCTCATTCCGGCGACGGAAGCGACCGACTCGCTATGGAAGAGGTCTGACGGCAGAACGTTGGCCATGGTGGAAAACGCGGCGTAGGAAAATGTCGCGGTCGCAAAGAGTAGCGCGATGACCGACACATCGTTGGTGAAGACGGCCGGTATGAGCATGAGCACTCCAATCCCCCCGAATACAATCACGGCTTTCCGCGCATTTCCTAATGACCATCCCCGCTTGATGAGGTAGCCGGAGATCCAACCTCCGAAAAAATTCCCGAAATCCGCGGCGAGGAAGGGAATCCAGATCGCGATCAAGCCGGTGCGCAATTCGATTCCCTTCGCGACCAGGTAAATGGGGAACCAGTCCGTGACAAAAAACCAGACTGGGTCAGTAAGCGCCTTTGAGACAATGGCCGCCCACGTCTGCGGTAAGGTCAATAATGTTTGCCACCCTAACGGATTCCTGCTGGAAGGCTCGGGAGATCCGTCCTGCTTGTCAGCAAGAATCATCTGGCGTTCCGCGTCGCTGATCCGCGGATGCGATTCGGGCGGGTGATACCAGCGTCGCCAGACCAGGAGCCACAAAAAGCCGAGTGTGCCGGGAATCGCAAAAGCCGGCCGCCATCCCCATCGGGAATAAATCCACAAGATCAGCCAGACCGCGACGGCTCCGCCTACTGACGAGCCGCTGTCGAAAAGGGCGGTTGCCAGTCCCCGCTCGCGCTTTGGGAACCATTCGCTGACCGCTTTGGTAGCGCCGGGCCAATTGCCGGATTCGCCTGCTCCCAGCAGGAAACGGAACGCGGCAAAACTGTAAAACCCCCGGGCGAGAGACGTAGCCATGGAGACGATCGAATAAAATACGACCGTCAGAGTCAGCCCCCGACGCGTGCCAACGCGGTCCATGAAACGGCCGAAGATGGTCTGGCCCAGGGAGTATGCGACGCGAAATCCAATCACGATGTTGGCGTAGTCGGTGTTGGTCCAGTGGTACTCGATCTTCAGGAATGGAGCCAGCAGGGAAAGTGTCTGGCGGTCGATGTAGTTAATGATGGTGGAGGCCAAGAGAATTCCGCCGATCCACCAGCGCAGGTTGGAGACCGGACGGCGAGAGGAATGGACGTTTGGATTTTGCAGTTCGCTTGCCGGGAACGTCATAGGCGGGAGATCCGCAGACGCAGATTCTTCAAGTCGGGCCGCGAAACCCGCAGAATACCCTTGGAGTTCGCACGCAACCTCTCGGTGGCGGTTGAAACTCCCGGCAGAACGGCGGTTGTCACCGTTGTCGCATTCAGGCCGCCAAGATTGAGTTCGTAGATCGCGTCTGGCGCCAGGCCCGTGAGAATGAGCGACTCGCACGTCAGATTGGGCAATGATACTTCAGCGTTGGCGACAGCCTCGCCGGTTGCACTAAAAAGTACCAACGGGCCATGCTCGAACGCAGCGCCCTGCAGCCCTGCACCATCGAGAAGTTCCACATGATTGTTCCCGGTCTTTCCCGAATCGCCAATCTCGAACACATGCAGAAACAAGTCTGCTTCGCTTGGAGATGCGGGCGATACTTCCACTCTCCACGATCCGGGAACAACGTTCTTTCGATTGGAGGGAAGGATGCGATTGAAGTCGTCTCCCCAAAACAGCTTCCACATACGACGAAGTTTTGGATTTTCTGGAAGTGGAGCGCCTTCGGGAGGTTCAAGCGGCCAGTTTTCTCCAGAGCCCCAAGCGCCTCCGTGGTCGTCGCCCGGCGCATAAAACTCGTTCCCGCCACCTCCACGCCGCGTGATCACGCGCTCCTTGGGCAGCAAGGTGTGCACCAGCAATTCTCCCGAGCCCTCTGCGAAGCGAAAGGTTTTGGCCTGCCGAAATTCCTGCGCGCCGGACGCGGCTCCGCCCTTGTCCTGATCAACGGCCGGCTGATTCACTCCGTGCAGCAGCCACGCTTTGCGAAATGCAGGATTGGTGCTGACGACGCGATCGAAGACGAAAAGAAGATTCTTGCCGGGGATGTAAACCAGCTCCCGCGTAAAGGAACGAAGCTTGCCGGGGGAGTAGGCGTGGGTGGCATCGCCCAGCGCATAGTGATACTGGCCGGGGACGTAGTCGACCACTTCCATTGATCCCAGATCCCACAAGTCACGGGTGCGATTCCAGTCCTCGCGGCTGCGGATGGTGTTCCAGTAGCGAGCGGAATCCATGCGCTGGCCGCCGTCGTTGGCGGCGGACCAGAGATTGTCGGACCAGAAGAATTTTTCCGCGGGATCGTAGACCAGCACAGAGTTGTGCGCGACTGTGCGCCGGTAATAGTTCAGGTAATGCGGGCTCTCGGTGTCGGTGTAATCGGCTCCGCTGTCGATCGCCAGGTAGCCGCGATGGTAGATGGTGAACTGATTCTGATCGAGGTGCTGGTGTTTGGCGAAGTAGGGGCCGCAATCGAACTCAATCCAGGTAGATTCGGGAGTCCACCCATCCCGCATGACGAGATGGCCGACGCCTGGAAAAAATCTCTGGCGCGGCAATTCCGTTTCACTGGCGAGCGCGGGATTCCTCGGCGAAACTTCAGGGTCGTCCCATAAGAACTGCAGCACAGGCAGTATCCACTCTTTGCCGAAAAAGCCACTCTGGCGCAAAAGCCATGCCGAATAAGGATCCTTAAATCTGTTCACCGCGTAACCGAGCAGGGCGGTGTCGCGCGTGTCGAGAACCGGATATTCGTTATCCCCTTCCCGAGAGGGCGTTCCGTCGGGCAGCAACTTGTAAAGGTAGGTGTCGCCCACATTCCGAAAGACAGAAAAGTGCTGCGCGGGATCGACGCCGGTGGTCGTGCGCTGCAGTTCCGCGAGCATCACCAATGAAGCCCAGGTGATGCGCATGTAATCCATTGATTCGTGGTAGCTGCCTTCGGGACTGACAACCTGGCTGATGTCGAGAATGTTCGCGAGGCATGCGGAGATTTTGTCGCGCCACTGGCGGCAGCGCTCATCGCAGGACGGGTATCCTTCCACCGCCGCTGCGGGAAATGCGGCCAAAGCGAGATAACGCAGCGCGTAATTGTGATACGACATTTGCCCGGGATCGGCGAAGTCGGGCGTGGCCAGCATGGACGTAACACCGGCGCTGAGATCCGCGGCCACCCGGTCTTTTAGAGGCTTTTCGAATCCGCGATAGTTATAGAGCCAATCAAAGGCCAGGGACCAGCGTGCGTAGTCGACCCACGAGCGCGACGGCTTGCCTCCCGACGCAAGATGCTTGGAACGCATTTCGGCGACCGCGCGCTCCGCAAATTCCTCTTTTCCGGTCATCCACCACGATAAAGCCCAGCCTTCCATGTCTTCCGAAGGCCGCCCGCCCGCTGCATAGCGCCCCTTCAATAATGGCAGCCCCGTGAAGGGATCCGTTTCGCCAACCAGCAACCTTGGCCGGCGCAGAGAAGCTTGAGCGGTGACCGGCCAAGCCGTCGCCACGGCAGAAACTGCCAACGCCGCGATGAAGTCTCTGCGTCTCATGCAAACAACTCTTGCCGGATAGCTGTGAAAATCCGCCAATCGGTTGTGTTGGCATTGGTTAAGGACAGGCCAAGATCAGGGAAATTAAAGGAAGGAAAACGCAATCCCCGGCTGGCAGTTGTCATGCTACTCAAGCCTCCCGGCTGACCCGCTAAATCTAGGCATTGTTGAGCTTTCCCGGTTTTCTTTTTGGCTTTCGTTTGCCTGCTATTTTCTTTCTTCTGGAGAGCATTCGCAAGTGTATAAATAGTCTGTTCGTCTTTTAGGTGGAACACTTCGTCGAAATGCGAGGACCAAATTCATGCGGGGACCGAAGGACTCTCGTTTGCTGTCGGAACAACGGCGCAGAAAGATTCTGGACCTCATTGAACAACGAAGCCAGGTCACGGTCCGTGATCTGGTGGAACGATTTTCGATCTCGGCGGTAACCGCTCGTGCCGATCTGGATGGCCTGTCGTCGCAGGGAATGGTGGTCCGTTCGCATGGCGGGGCGGTGCGGCAGGTGGAAGCCAGCCAGGACTATCCCCTGCGCTTGAAGAAAACGCTTCATCACGCGGAAAAGACTCGAATCGGCCGAGCCGCAGCCGAACTCATCCAGAACAACGAAACCATCATTCTCGATTCCGGCACGACCACAGCCGAGATTGCCCGCCACCTGAAGGTCCGGCGTTTGCAGTCTGTCACCGTCATCACACACGCCTTGAACGTCGCTTACGAATTGATGGATGCCACGGACATCTCGGTGATCATGGTGGGCGGGCTGCTGCGGCCGGTGTCTTGCTCGTTCGTAGGACCGCAAGCTGAGGCGATGCTCAAGGACTTTCACGCGGACCGCCTTTTTCTCGCCGTTGACGGGTTCGATCTCGAGATCGGACCGTCGACTCCAGACGTGCTTGAGGCCCAGTTGAACAACCTGATGGTGCGCAATTCAAAAGAGATCAACGTGGTCGCTGACTTCAGCAAGCTGGGGCGTCGCAGCGTCTCG
Organism: uncultured Acidobacteriota bacterium; assembly: GCA_963850425.1. Taxonomy (GTDB): domain Bacteria; phylum Acidobacteriota; class Terriglobia; order Terriglobales; family Acidobacteriaceae; genus Gp1-AA133. The sequence goes on from CAWKLF010000001.1 coordinate 595,364, forward strand.
CGCATCGGTCCTCTATCCGGCGTTCACCGACTCATCACGGACACTCGGGCCCCCGCCGAATTTATCGAGGCCCTCCGAAAATCGAAGATCGAAGTGATCACCGCGTAGCTTCTGCCTGGGCCAGGCGGGTGAGGTGATACGCCAGCATGCGGTCAGGCAGCAGCAACGCATTACGGAACCTCGTGCTCGCCTCCTCGTTGTTGCCAAGGTCCCGCGCCAGCGAACCCGCGGTGTACATCCACCAACTTGGAAATGCACTGGTCCCACTGCGGCTGGCTGCCTGTTCGAAAGAAGTCTGCAAGCGACCTTGCCATTGCGCCTGATCAAGCCCGGGTAATTGCTTGGCAGCAAGCCAGGCCCACCGAATCTGGTCGGGGGCGCTGGCTGAGGCAGCAGCCTCAAACCTTGCCTTGGACTCATCGGGCTTGCTGCAGGCTGCATAAATGGTTCCAAGCAAGTAGTTGGTGCGTGCCGATTGCAGGATAGGCTCGAGGCCGTCGCGCGTGAAGGCGAGCCCAGGTACTTCCGTTCCCAGATGCTGTGCCAGCGTCAAAGCTTGGTCGCAGTGTCCCGCCTTCGCGGCCAGTGCATGCTGTAATTGCACCTCGATCCACACCTGGCGCACGTTCGTCCCGCCTTCTTCACGGGGAAAGAACCGATTGTGGAAGAGAGCGTTCGCATGGTCAAAGTCCCCAGCCTCCGCCAGATTCAGAATCAACTCGAATATCAGGGTTGGCGGGGCAGTATCGAGGTGGGGATATTTCTCAAGAGCTTCCACCCGCTCGCGGGCTGGCCGGTTAAGCAGGCTTAAGGCTTGATCGATGCCGAGGTAGTTCGCAATGTTCGAAGGATCACTTCGCACTCCGTCGCGGAAAGAAACGAGCGCCTGCTCAGGGTCGTTCTTAATATGGAGTAGAGCCAATCCAGTGCTGGCGCTCAGAACAGGCAGGTCGGGTCCATACTTATGCGCTTCTGACCACTCGTGGAGAGCAGGGTCCGTCTCGCCTCGCGAAAAATAAAACGTTCCAAGCAAATAGTGCGCGGCCGCGTCTTGAGGGCGCGCCTTCAGCACCGAGTGTAAGACGGCAAACTCCTCCGCGGTGTTGGGGAAAATGTACGCGGTTGAAAGCTTGGATGCCGCGTTGTAGTCGGCCTCCGCGGACTGACCCAGTTTCTCGCGGCAGTAGCCTCGAAAGTAAACAATCATGGGATGCTTTTGCGGTGAAGGGGAACCCGGCTCGCTCTGGTCAGCAACCGGCGGGGGATAATCCCGGCTGAGAACGGCGACCGCTTTTTGATACATCCCCAGCCGCATGTACTGAGAAGCAAGGTTCAGAATGCGATTTGGATCGTTAGCAAGCTGAGCGAGTTCGGGTGTGCCTAGTTCATCGCGAAGCAGGTAGCTGAGCGGGAATTGCGATATCCCATCTTGCGCCTGGTTGTGAGCATCTTCGGTTCTTCCCATGGCACTCTTAACGGCAACAAGCTCTTCCAATGTCCGAAGGTCTTTTGGATCCAACCGGGCCGACTCTGAGAGGTGCCGCTCGGCGCCACCCAGATCGCCCGTTCGCGCCAGCAACTCGCCGAGTCGCAGTGCCGCCGCTGGACGAAACGATGGCAGCCGTTCGGCCTGCTCGTATGCCGCGCGCGCGTGAACAACATCTCCAAGGCCGTCATACGCAATGCCGAGGTAGTAGGAAATCTCCGTATCAGTCGTATCGCGAAGATGCAAAGGCTCCAGCAGATTCTTGGCCTCTTCGAAGCGAAGCAATCCCGCCGCGAGACGCCCGGCCGCCTTGCCCGCGACAAAGCTATCTGGAAACTTGGCCAAGGTCTGCCTGTAAACGTCCATCGCGCTGAGCAGTCTTCCGTTCAGCTCTTCTTCTTTGCCGAACTGGATCCAGTCGTCGAAGCTCCGCTTGTCAGGATCCGGCATCCGGTAGCCAGGCTGCGGGCCGAGCTTAATTTCCGAAGCGGGCATCCAGTCGTATTCGCCTTCGGTCTGGCGCAGCAGCGTTGTCCCCTTGGCATCCTGGATTTCGATTGTGTATTTCGATTGCGCGTCGGCGTTTGGAATCTCGTGAGTCCAGGCGTGCTCCGGCATCAAATCAACCTTCTCGTGAGCAACCTGCTCTTTCCCTTTAGAGATGGAAATAGAAGCTTGAGCAATCGCCTGGTCCGCGTTGAATCCTACGAACAGGCTGTTCTGCTTGCGGAGCAAGCTCGCGATGCCGGCCAGATTTGCCCGCGAGATTCCGCCGATCTCGCGTACCGGCATCCAGTACTCAGAAAAATGGAGAACTTGGCGTGGCTCCAGGAAAGCGTAGGTTTCCTGGTTTCGAAACAGCCCAGCCTGCACCTCCAGGTATCCGCTCTGGTTGTCGGAAAGAGCTTTGCGCCAGTCGAGCCCATCAGCGTCCACACCCCAGGACCAGATTTTCTTTGCCGGTAGTTCTTCATATTCCGCGAAATGTACGGTCCCGGTGTTGGTGTGCGGATTCCACACGCCCATGAAATTCTCGCGGCTACCATGAACGAACATGGAAACCGGTCCCTTGGTGTGGTTTTTGAGCAGGCTGTAGTCGACCCCATCCTGATCGATAGGCCAGGGATGAATCTCGGTGAACCCATGGGTGGCCGCGAACCGCATGGGATAGACGATGCGGGAATCGTCCCAGGCTTCGACTCCGGCGTTATTCCACCAGTAGAATCGATGCCGCACGTCGCTGCGATTGCTCAGCGTGACCCGCTCTTCGAGCACGGTGGATTTGGGACGCAGGATCAGTTCGACCGTCCATTCCATCCCGTACACACGATCTACGTTGCCAACCGTGGCAGATGCGCTGCCGTCCGGGTGCTGCGCAAGAGCGAAGCTGACTGGAGACATCGTCATCCAGTTATGCGAAACCGGGAAATTGAATTCGACACCGAAGGCCGCCCACGCCCCACGATAAGCGATTGCTGCCTTCTTGATCGACGGGTTCGCATAAAACATCGACTTGCCGGAAATCTTGTCGACACAGGTGTAGAGGTGCCCGCCGATGTCAGGCAGGATAGAGCACTTCAGATATTCATTCTCGAGGTAAATCGCCCGCCAAGCATGGTCGACACGGGTGCTGGTGAGATTATTGCGAAACGTGTAGGGATAGTTGAAGCGATTGGTCGTGAACTGGTCAAACGGAGGATTGGGATCGGGCAGGCCCTCCTCGTAGGTAGGCAACGTAAGCGTGCCTTGCCACACGCGCACCTGTGCCTGACCTATGCATGTACACAACAACAATCCCACTAGAATGACGCGTTCGACGATCCGCATGCTAGATTCGTAGCAGTCTTGAAGCATTCTCGTTGTAGACCTTGCGCAAAATGGGGTCCGGCAGATTGATGCCGTAAATTCGCCAGCGGCCTTGGGGCGGAATTTTCGCGGGTGCATAGTCAAAGTACTCGTCCTCGGTTTCGAGGAAACGATAGTAAATTTCGTAGAGCTTGTCGTTGAAAACCTGTTGCGGGAACGCGTCGCCATGCGGAGTGGCATCGGTCGCAAACAGGATTCGATCCTGATACTTGTCGAAGAATTTTTTCGAGGTGAACGGCTGCCGGCCTAATTCCCCAATGCGCGCGGCCATATCGACGTGCATATTCGGAAAGCGGTCAAGGTTCTCGGCCACGTTCTGAAGATTCTCCGAAAAGTTCCCGAAATGGAGAGTGACGAACTGCGTTTTGGCGTGGCGTGCTATCACGCGATTGCGCGCTTCAATCAGCTCGGCGTTACTGGGAAAATCGCCGCCGTAAAAAGACCAGTCGGGATGATTGTTGAGCTCCTCATAACGTTCATTGAACCGGTCGGTGGGAGTGAAGAAGGCGACGGGGTCGGAGATGTGAATTGCGACCGGCATGTTGAGCTGCCCGCACGCATCCCACATGGGATCGAAGCGCGGATCATCGATCTTCACCAAAGGACCTGATGTGATGTTTTCGCGCAGGTAGAGCCCAAGCGTCTTCAGAATTTTCAACCCGCGTGCACCATCGCGGTGCGCCTGCTCGATTGCCTGCGCCTGTAGCCGCGGATAATTCGCTTCCTTGAAGTGCGAATACGATGGTTCAGTAAAAGTGATGAAGCGGCCAGGATACGCCCGGTCGTATTTCGCGACGGCTTCGGCGAGTCCTTTCTCGTAGCCGCCGGTGAGATTGACCATCACCTTCATGTTCTTTCGATCCATCACGGCCAGGCACTCTTGTGGCGTGCCCAGATACTCCCGCTCGGGAGAAAGAGCCACACCCTTTTCCGATTTGGCCGCGACTGAAATGTGCGTGTGAAAGTCAATGACCGGGAATTTCGCGCGTTCGACGTGCGATTCGTGCACCTGGAGCATGCTCTTGGGTTCGTACTGCGAGAGGTCAAGCGGGGTGGGAGCAGGTTTGTTCTGGGGAGTCTCTTCGGCGAGTGCGCCAACCTGCATTCCAGCGCCAGCCATTACGCCTACGCCATAAAGCCACTGACGGCGATTGATCAACTTAGACCTCCAATAACTTTATCCAGACACCTATTGTCCGGGTTCCAGGGTGGGCGTGGCAATGTCGACCGGTTGATTTTCGCCGTTCACCGATCCGTGCCAGACGCTGCCGCCGAACGTTGTGATGTAGATCTTATTGTGATCGAGAGGATCGGGAACCACGCGCTGGCCCCACTTGAAGTTGAAACCGGGGATGCGCGTCCAGGTCACTCCGCGATCGGCCGAGCGCCACGCCGAAGACTCGAATCCGGCCGCGTACAAAACATCCGGAGTGGAAGGGTCGACGGTGATGTCGTAGATGTGGCGATCCTTCTCGAGCACTTGCTTCCAGGTCTTTCCCGCATCTTCGGAAAGGAAAATGCCGCCGCCGTCGCCGTGCTGGCCTGCGGCACGTCCCCACACGGTAAGGTACAGGCGATTGGGCGAGCGCGGATCAATGGCAAGACCGTTGGGAGCGTTCGAGCCCTCAGGAAGTTGGACTGGCTGCCAATGTTCGGCTCCATCGGTCGAGCGATACAGGGCGCCGTCCCCCGCATTGCCGATGCTGCCATCTTCCGAACGTCGCGCGATCAAGGCGTACAAAACGCCATCCGAGCTTCTCGCCAGCCTCCAGGCAAAAGGCTGTGACTGCGTGATGCCCTGGTTCTTCAGGTTCCAGGTGCGGCCGCCGTCGGAGCTCTTGTATACCCCCCGGCCGAATCCTGCAACGTAGAGAACACGATTGTCGACGGGGCTGTCTGGATCGAGGAGGATGTGGGTGGCTCCGGTTTCATCCATGCCCTTGTTCGATTGCTTCCAGGTCTTGCCGCCATCGTCACTGCGGCAGGCACCACCTTTGAAGTTCATCGGGGAGTTATGCCGCCACATTTTCGGTCGCGGCAGATCGTGCGTGTAGCTGTTCACGCTCCACATGCGGCCCTTGACTTTCGGATCAAAGACAATCCAGTAGGTGGTGTTCCGCCATTCGCGCGGAACCCCGGTGATGGAACTCGTCCAGGAAACGCCGCCGTCGTCGCTGCGAAACAGTCCGATATCAGTGTAGGTGATGAATACGCGCTTGGAGTCGAACGGGTCGAAATGGATGCCGTAACTGTTGGTGACGTCGAGACCCGTGGTGGTCCAGCCGGGGCCGTTCACTCGGCGGGAGTATTGTGCCGCCCAGGTCGCGCCGCCGTCATTGGTGCGCATGGCGCGCCCAAGATCGGTTCCGTACGCGATGCTCGGATCCTGATCGGCGACCGTCATGGCCAGCGGGTTTTCACCCCATCCCGGCCCGAAGCGCTCAGTGATCCAGGCATCGTGAATATTCTTTCCCGGGGTGTCAGCTTCCTTCCACACCAGTTTCCACTCGCCGCCGGAATTCGTGCTCTTGGCAACGCCGATCCACTGCTTGCCGTCGAGCGAAAGATGATCGTAGGAGACGTAAGCCACTTCCGGATGATGAAGGCTGGTGGCGATCGCGCGTACCTTTGCACCAGAGCCGGGAAGGGTGGTCTGCTTCCAGTTCGCACCGCCATCGGTGGAGACGAAGGCGCCTTTTTCGGACGTAGTGTAGACGGTGGGCTGCGATCCGGAGCCGAAGCCGAGGGAGGTTTCGTTGGCAGTTGCCGGCAGCGGCAGAGTTTTTACACCCGACGGGCTGGCGACGAAAACATCATGCGCGCTCGCCATGTACAAGGTGCGCGAAGATTCGGGAGACTGGGGATCGACCCAAATCCGGCGAGGACGGCCGGGGAGATCGACTTTCTTCTGCCAGGTCTTGCCCGCATCGGGCGAAACGAAGAGCGCGATTTTATCTTTCTCTCCCGCAGTGACGTAGAAAATTTTGGAATCGGCGGGATCGATCGCCATCGCGGAAATGGTGCCCAGCGGATCGGGATCGGCGAGGATGATTTCATCCGCGTGGTCAGACGCCATCTTCACGCCCTTCACCGAATCAGCCGCCGGATACGCCAGTTCCCAATGCTCGCCCGCATCCGTGCTGCGCCAAAGAGCGGTGGCATGCGCGTACATCGTCTTCGGATCCTTGGGGTCGAACACGAAGAAATCCACCACCCCGCGCAGGCTGAACATCCGCCAGTTCTGTCCGGCATCGTGGGTGATGTAGGAGCCGGTCATGTCGCACGAAATGAGTGCAATGTTCGTATCCAGCGGGCTGATGGTGGGATTGAACATCGCGCCCCCGCCGCCCGGCCCAATGATGCGGAAGTCGCCCGGGCGTTCGGCGGCGGCACTCGATAAACACACTGCGAGGAGAATTGCGGGAAGGAATCGGAGTTTCATCGGCCTCTGCCTGATGCTGTGAAGAACGGCGAGAAGTGGTCGCCTGTCAAGATTCATTCAGTCGAACTGGCCCGGCCGTCCTGTCAGTTGCACGACAAGAGCGGCCGGATTCCTCGACGGGGTGAGCTAGAACGTAATCCTCAGCCGGAGACGGATGGTACGGCGGCTGTCGACGCCTTCCTGGGAAAAGGTTTGTAGTTTCTTCCCGAAGTCCTCGTTGGGAGTGATGTCGGGCACCAAGGTTCCGGTGCCATCGTCGATCATATTGAGCACGGGCTGAAAAGTGTTCGGGTCCACAGCGACGTTGAAGTCGCCCAGGAACGCAAAGCTTCCGCCTCCACCACCGTTATCGTTGTCAGGCGACCACAATGGATGGTTGAACAGGTTGTCGACATCGACGCCAAATGTGGCAACCACACGCTCTCCGAAGTGGAAGTCCTTGTGAATGCCGAGATTGACCCCCCACGTGCCCGGCCCGCGCAACAGGCCCCGTTTTGCAATCTTGGGATTGTCGAAGATATCCGCGCCGAAAGGCATCAGGGCAAACGCATTCGGGTCCCAGATCTGATTGCCATTCTTGTGATTGGGATCTCCAACGACGAGGGGTCGGAATGAGGGCTCCGCACCGAAATCACCCACGGCGTCTATAGACTCCGAAGCCAGATTACCCGGTATAGCGGTTGTGCAGTTGTCGCACAGCCAGAATGGGGTAAAGCTGGTTCCAGTTTTGGCGAACATGTTGAACGAGCTTTGCCAACCGCCCACGATAGCGTCCGCCCAGCGTGACCAGGACGACCCGAAATGCCTGCCGCGGCCTACCGGCAGGTCGTAAATCCCGTAAGCCACGAAGCGGTTTTTGGGAACGAACGCTTCCTGGCCATAGTCGTTATTCGGCTCGAACTGGTTGTAAGCAACGCCACCGAGGCTGGCGTTGGCCGTGTCCAGACCGCTGGATCTCTGGTCCAGATAGGTGTACGACAGGCTCAACATCAAGCCATGAGAGTAGCGATGTTCGAGTTGGGTCTGGAACGCGTTGGAGCGGCCATGCCCCCAGTTGCCGTAGGTGAGCAGGAAATCACCCAGGTTCGGAAATGGCAGGCGCGCGAGGTCTGCTGTCGAGAAGTTGCAGTCACCCGCATCCACTGGATCACAGGCCTTGATTGGATCACCAGGCAGAGGGTCGCCAGTGGTGGTGCCAATCGGGGTGTCGCTAGGCCTGATCTCGTTCAAATCGCGGCCCGCGATCAGTCCGCTCAAAGTGCTGCCCAGGTAAGAAAAGCGCAAAGATGTATCGCGGAAGATCTCCCTCTCGTAGGTCACGTTGTACTGCTGAATTCGCGGTTGCTGCAAACCGATTGGGACGGCATTTACCGAGGGGAATCCGCCGAACCCCGAGGCGATGCGACCTCCGGTCAAAGGGCTGAATCCATGGCTAAATCCCGGCCACGGGTTGAGTTGTTGAGGGACCGGGAGAAGGTTTCCGTTTTCATCAGTGTTTCTCTTCGTCAAACCTTGATTAAATGCATTGGTGGCAATCGCGTCGCGCATGCCTTGCGCTGCGGAGGTGGGGTAATAGAAGCCATAACCGCCCCGGAGTACGGATTTATCGGTCAGGCGGAACGCAACCCCTACGCGCGGCGCAAAGTTGTTCTTGTCGGAGCGAATCAGTGCGCGTCCGATGCCCAGTCCCGATTGAGAGGCGGTGGCGACACCGCCCCCGTAGTTGACGATTCGAGTGTCGAGAAAGGCGAGTGTACTGGCGGAGGGAACAATGAAGCGTCCATGGACTCCGGTGTCAGGATTCACAAAACTCGGGTCGAAGTTAACGAGTTGGTTATTCTCCTCAACAAACGGTGTCACCAGTTCATAGCGCAATCCGAGGTTCACAGTCAGGCGCGGGGTCACCTTCCAGTCGTCCTGGAAGAAAAATCCCTGTTCCCAGTTGTACGCCTTGAGGGGACCGCGCTGCACGTTGATGTAACTCACACTGTCCGGCCGTTCACCCAGAATGAATTTCCCAAACGGGGTGGTGGTGGAGCCTGTATAGGTCATCAAGCCTCGGACATTTCCGCGGTTTTTCGAAAACCCATCGGATAATGAGTTGCGTACGAAGTCCGCCCCCATCTTCAAGCTGTGCTTGCCGACCACCCAATTCAGAGTGTCCCCGAACGTGGCGAGGTTGGAGTCCAACAATCGGTCCGTATCGCGGTTGCCGTTGTTGAAGGTTGCGAAACGATTGCTGAAGTTAATCGCCGGGTGGCCCAGGGTTCCCAAAATATTCGATCCGACCACCGCTCCATAGGCGTCGATGTCAGACTGGTCAAATCCAATCCCCGAAAGGAAACCATCCAGAGTAGTGTTGCTGTGCCTGTAAATGTGCTCGCGATTAAACCCGCCTCTTGCCTCATTGACAATGTTGTTCGTAAAAGCGCGAGTGTACGAAAGCGCGACAGTATTGTTTCTGCGGTAGTTTTGCTTCAGCCCAAGGCCAGTGTAGGGGCTTTGAACCAAGTTCTGGCTAGATGTCTGGGCGGATCCGTTGTAAACAGCAAATACGTGGTCCCGGTCGCTGAAGTCGTGATCCACGCGGAGAGATCCAGTGTCACGAACAGAAGGCTGCGACACGTTGGTCGTATAGGAAACGCGGCCGCTAGTGCTGTTGATGTCTGCACCCAGCCCTATTTTCGGAAAGTATGTCCCAATCAGATTCTGAACGGTCGGATTCAGAAACCGCGACGGGATTGTGATGAACCGCTCTCCTGCTCCGTCTACCGTATCGTTAGCGATCTCATCAGGCGTCATTTGGTCGAACACGTCTTGGGGTATAAGCGGCTTGGACGAATCTTTGACCCCAGAAAAGTCGCCCGTCCACATCGATGGATGCGGAAGGTTGGTGGATCGAAGTTCAAGGGGAGTGATCTGCCAATTCCTCTCATAGGCCATGAAGAACCAGGTCTTGTTCAAGTGGGGAATCGGTCCACCGAACGAGCCTCCGACGTCGTTGTAGTTGAAATAGGGAGTGGGATAGTTGGCTTGCTCGGGCGAAGGAGAAAAGTCCGCTTTGCCGTTTATGTCCTGAACGGTCCAAGCGGCCAGCGCGGAATTCTTGTTATTGTAAAAAGCCGAACCGTGGTAGCCCGATCCTCCGCGTTTGGTGGTGACCCGGACGTTCCCGACGCCTGAATACTCTGCACTGAAGTCGTTCGAAAGAACGTTGATTTCGCCGACCGCTTCCAGCGACGGCTTGCTTTCGGTAGGCGCACCGAAAACGCCGCCATTAGCCTTCTGGCCGTCCAGCGAGAAGTTCGCCCCGTAACTCTGCGCTCCGAGGAATTTAAAGGTCCCATCTGCATCCGCCTGCGTGATGTTCGGGTTCAGGTAGAGAAATGTGTAAGGGTCTCGGCTATCTCGAGGCAACTCAACGACCGCCTGATTCGTAATCGTGTCGCTGATGGTCTGGTTATCCATGTTGACCAGGGGCGCCTCGGCTGTCACATCAACCGTCTCGCTCGCAGAGGCCACCTTAAGCTGCGCATCTGCTGTCACTACGTCGGTGCCGTGAAGGACGATGCCATTGACTTGGGTCGTCCTCATCCCCCCCAACGAAACGGACACTTGGTAAGTCCCCGAAGTTAGTCCAAAAACCCGGTATTGCCCTTCAGCATTTGTCTTCGATTCTCGCGTCGCCTTGGTTCCAAGATCCAGAATCACCACTTTCGCGTTGGGGACCACTGCGCCGCTACTATCGGTCACCGAACCCGTAATCGTCCCTAAATCCGTTCCTTGCGCCAATACGAACTGAGAGCTCATGAGAACTGCCAGCAGAGTCAGGAAAATAGCGAGATACTTCTTTAACTTCATAAGCGCGCCCCCGTTGCGCTGAGTTTCCAACGTTGAACTTCTTACCATACCCAAATTCGAAAAGCAAAGAAAGAATAGCAAAAGAAAATATATGAGAAATAAAAAGCAAGTATTCCCATTTTTGGAAGTACCGAAATCTCTTTACATCTTATGGAAAGTAAAGCGCCTTTCAGTCTTTGGGCAAATGCAGCGCGAACGTCTGCACTACCCGGCTGATTACGCCGTCTTCCGAAGGCGAATCGGGGCGCAAGCCTTCTTCCATGCACCGAAAAAAGGCCAGCAATTGCCCAACGATCACGTTAATCACTGGAAGATTTTCGTCGCCTAGTTGTCTCGACCCCTTGCACTCGATGACAACATCTCCTTCGCGAACCAGGTCGGAAGACACGTCCTCTCCCACGATGACCTTCAGAAGCCCGAGCTCTTTCTGATCGAACTCCCGGAGCAGGTCGGATTCGTACAAGCGCAGCGTGGGGTCCGACGACAGAAAACAAACCACCAGCGTGTCTTCGTGCACGTAGCTCATCGGCCCGTGGCGTACCCCGAGATAGGTTTCGCTCATGGTCGCCACCCGGCCGGCGGTCATCTCCAGCATCTTGAGTGCAGACTCGCGCGCGGCCGCGTGACGCGATCCGCTGCCCAGGAACAACGCCCGCTTGAACGGCTCCTTGCCGATCCTCGCAAAGGTTCCGAGATGTTCCTGCAGCAATCTGGCCGCGATTTGGCCCAGCCCCTCGCAGATCGAGCTGTAAGCGTCCGGTTGCGCCGTAAATCCCAGGAAGCGAGCCGCCAAGACCAGGTTGGTGAAGCTGCTGGTCATCACCAATCCCTCGTCGTTGGTTTCCTCATGCAACGTGATGACGACGGCTCGAGGATGGTTCCGATAGGTGCGGGCGAGGTTCCCGGCCTCATTGCAGGTTAGAACGAGGTGGCGGATATCAGGCTCAGTCTTCAGCATCAGCGCCAGTGTTCCGGCGCTCTCCGGGCTATCTCCGGAACGAGCGATCGACACCATCAAGCCTGGACGTTGAGGCGGCAGGGCCTTTTTTCCATGAGCCAGCAAGGCGCCCGCTGCGATCGACTGCGTCCCTACGCCCAATTCAGCCTGAAGCGGTAGCCGCACACAGTCTCCGGCGTACTCGGAACTGCCAGACCCGGTCAAGATCAGGGACTCAATGCCTGCAAGAGCGGACTGCAGGCTTGTTGCCTTGTTCTGCATTAATGCGCAGGTCCGCAGCCAGGTGGCTGGCTGCTGGCAGATCTCACGCAACGTGTGGAAGTAGCCTAGCCGGCGCTGTTCTTCGGTGCTGCGTGCAAGCAACTGAGCCGCGATGGGTTGGCGCTCGGAGAGGGTTCGTAGCCAGTCCGGCTCGACGAGAGACGTAGGGGACATAAGCTCGTACTGCTTTTCTTTCCGACAAGGAAAATAACAGAAATATATAAAAAGCAAAAGAAAATATAAAAGCAAATGGTGAATTTCTCGTTATACTCGTCGTCGCTAAAGGAAACCCCCATGCGTCGTCGTGATCTGCTCAAGGGCGCCTTGGCATTGCCGGCCGTCCTGGCCGCCGATGTCCCCTCGCATTTATGGCAAGGCCACGATTTCGGCGCTGCGCCTCCCGTCCGCGAACGACTGAATCAGGGGCCGTTTGACATCGACCAGGATCAGGGATGGCAGACCGTCCTGTTTACCACCGCGTCGGAGCGGCCCGTGCGGAATCCCGGGCTCGGGCTGGTCGGATATGCGTGGGAGGAGAGCGGGCCCTCGCTGGCAGCGCGGGCGGGACGCGAAACGCTCGAGCAACACATCGAGAAGATGTCCAGCCTCCCGTTCGTGGATGTCCTCTACATCCGTTGCGACTGGCGCAACGTGCAGTCAAAGCCGGGACGGCTTGATCTGGATCCGGTGTGGCAGTTGACTCTGGACGCCGCCAAGGGCAAGGGTCTGCGAGTTGCCTTCCGTGTCCAGCTCTCGAATTATTCGTTCCAGCCGGAAAAAGTGGCGCTGCCGGAGTTTTTACTGGACAAGGTGCCGCTCGTGAAGATCGGCCGTATTCCGCAAGGGGCGGCCGGCGAATTCCGCGAACCGCGCTACGATCACCCGGAATTCCAGAAAGCCTTCGCCGAACTGAACGACTTGCTGGCGGCGCGCTTCGAGGGCGATCCGCTGATTGAGTGGATGGATCTGATGCAGTACGGGTTCTGGGGTGAGGGTCACACCAGCGACTATCCGAGTCCTTTCCCGGACTACTTGACCGCCGAGCGCACGTTCGTCGCAATGACCGAGCGGCAGCTGTCCAGTTGGAAGAAAACTCCTCTGGCCGTAAACACGCAGCCCGACATTAGCAACGTAGGCAACCGCACGGTCATTGACATGGCTGTGCGCGCGGGCGCATGGCTGCGCTCGGACAGCATCATCGTCGAAGAGCCAATTCAAATCGAAGAACTCGCTAACCGCCCTCAGTGGCTCGCCGCCATTCTGGAAGACGGCTCCAACCGGCACTATGAAATAGAGAAACTCAAAACGGATGCCGCCGGAATCAACGAGCTGGAAAATTACATGCTGCATGTGTTGGACGTACGTGCCAACTACTGGGGTCTGTGGACCGAGGCGGACAATCTTGCGCGTTACAACGAGAAATATCCGCGAGGCTTCGAGCGCCTGCGTACCAACCTGGGCTACCGGTTGCGCCCGTCATGGGTATGGCAGCGCAAACGGTATGGAACGTCGGAGCTGATTGTCTGCGTTGCAAATCGCGGGGTCGCCGGAGTTCCAGGAGTCCTTTGGCTGCAGGTCGAGAGTGCTGATGGAAAGTTCAAGCTGCGCGGGACTCTCGATGCAGGGCATCCGGTCGCGGGAGGCTTGCGGCAAGCGTCATTCCTTCTGCCGCAAGGCTACCTTGGCAAGGTGCTGCTATCGGCTCATATCGAAATGCGGCCCGGAGTGCTGAAGCCGGTAGCCTGGGCCTGCGAGCAACCGCTGAATCCCGACGGAACGATCACCGTCGAGTTGAAAGCCCCGAACGACCGGGGTTGGCGAAAGGGCGTTTGACTCGCTGGGCACACACTGCAGCCTGTTGAGGAGAATCTTGAACGGACCCCTTCGCGTCTTACTGGTCACCATTGCGTTCGCTGCGCCGCTGTCGGGTCAGCAGAAAACGACTCAGGTCGCTGCCCCCGGGCCCGCTCGCCTGGAGCAACTGGTCGAGGCCAATATCGCGGGCGTGCATGCGTACCAGATTCTGCTCGCCCGCAAGGAAACGAACGTGGATCCCAGATGCTGGCCGGCAAGCGATCCCAAGGACGCGGATCTCGAAGCCCTGGTCGCACACCAGACTTCTCTGCTCGCCGCGCCGGCCGCAGCGCACGCCTGGGCCTTGGGCGCTCCCTCGACGTTTGACCCCGGGAAAGACCTTCAACCTTTGCTTGCCGCGCAGTTGGCGATGCCGGCCAACCTGCCCGTCAATCTGTTCGCGACCTACCTGCATGGAAAAGCCCCGCAGTTTCGCAAAGAGGAAATCCGTTCCATTGCGAATCTCTACCAAACGGTACTCGAGGTGGAACGCGACGGCGACCGCTTGCAGGACCTCTACGGGTTCTACATCGCGCTCGGCTTGCCGGTTTATGTCGGGCAACTCGGATTGCCGGGCAGTGACGAGGATTTCCTTGCGACGGGTCGCGTGCTGGAAGGCCACGCTTGCGCGTCCCCCGTTGGATTGACTGCCGCCGAATGGCAGATCGCGGGGCGCAAAATCTGGAACTGGGGCGAAAAGAATCTGCGCGTACGCGATGCGCATGTGCTCGCCGACGAATTGCTGGCGGAGCCCGACGTCAAGATCCTCGAACCGCGCATGAAGGCTTTGCCCGCCCAACGTATTGCGATCATCGGACATTCCTTCACCATGGACCTGCACTGGGCCTCGCCCTCGGCCTTCGTGCCCATCGTCACTGCGATGTTCGCGCGGGAAAATCCCGCCATCCAGTTTCGGCAATTTCAAGGCGGAGGCCTTACCTCGTCGAGGGCCATGAAGAATTTTTACCAGGATGCGCTTGCCTGGAAGCCGGACACAGTTCTCCTCGTGCTGATCAACCGCACCGACAAGGATCTTGAGGACCTCCGCACGATGGGACAGGGCTTCAAGGCGGCCGGAGCGCGCGTCGTGATGTTTGACGACGTCCATGACCCCGACTCCGGCGATCCGCAGGCACGAAAGCGGGAACAGGATGCGGCGCGGCAAGCGGGCATTGAGGTCGTGACGGTGAGTACCATCCTGGCCGCTTCCCCCGATCGCAGGCGCTTCTCTTGCCTCGATCACATCCACATGACCGAGCCCTACCATCGCTTGATGGCCAAGCAATGGTTGCGAGTTATCTTGAAGGAACCCCTTACGGCTGATGCGAGATAGTCGCTCGGCCCTCTTCTGCCCGTGACCTGGGTGCTCTCTGTGGTGATCGCAGTAGTTCCTTACCACAGACGACACCGAGCGTCACAGAGAAACATGGGGCCGAGTCGAGTCCGCTTTTCACGAAGTCGACGCTAGTGTTGCAGGGCTCAGCAGGGACGCCGAATCCTTGTCGAGGTAAACGTTCGTATGCTCGTGCGTTCGCAAAATCGAGGCAGGCGCCATCGGCGAGATCTCGCCGGCGAAACATGCGTGGATGGCTTTTGCTTTGCGCGCGTCAGGCACGAAGCAAATAATTCTCTTCGCTTTCAGAATCTGGCGGATGCTCATTGAAATGGCGCGCCGGGGGACATCTTCGAGCGTGGCAAACCATCCCTCGCCCAGTTGCTGACGGCGGCAGGCTTCATCGAGTTCGACCACCAGGTAGGGCTCTTCGGTCTGAAAATCGGCGGGAGGGTCGTTGAATGCCAGGTGCCCATTTTCACCGATGCCGACAAAAGCTACGTCGATCGGCGCCGCCGCGAGCGCATCGCCCGTTTCGCAAAGAACCGCCGCCGGATCGCGATCGCCATGCAACAAGTGATGCTGAGTGATCCCGGTCTTCTGAATCAGGCGTTCCTTCAGGAAGCGGCAGAAACTCGCGGGATGCGATTCTGGAATTCCGATGTACTCATCGAGGTGAAACATTTCCACGCGCGGCCAGTCGATATTAGGCAGCCCCGTGAGAACATCCAGAAACGCGAACTGGGCGGCGCCGGTTGCGGCTATGATCCGCGCCTGCCCTTTTACCTGAATGGCTTCACGCAAAATCGATGCCGCTTCTTCAGCGGCGACTTTCGCCATTTGCTTCTTGTCGTCGAAACGCTTGATCTGCACGTCAGTATGACCTCATGGTTAGGATCTCGCAGAAGTGAATCGGCTTGCCTGCTGCTCCGCGGCTTTCGCCAAGTTCAGGCACAGTTGTACGGACGGGAAGACGTCCTCAATCGACGGGCGCAAGCTTTGTTTCAGACTCAACGCCCGGATGAATTCCGCCGCTTCATCATAAAAGCCATTCACCACGTCTTCGCTGGTCTGCTCCGACTCGTACTCTTCGAGCACAACCTGGTTCTCCCGGAAACACCGAAAGCCGCGCCTGGGACCAAACGGACAAGTCACCACAGCGCGAAAACCCTCGCCAATCAATTCGTACGTCTCTTCGCGCAGGCCCGAAGTCGGAAGGATGTCGATACGACCAGACACACCGCCCACAAAATCAAGATCGATGGCATACCAGTCAGCGGCTCCGGCCTCGGGCTTTAACGTTCGTATGCTAGCGTTCGCAATTTCGCCCGCAATGTAACGGAGAGCATCGACCGCATGAACCGCCGTCCCCCACAGGAATTCCGGTTCGCTCCGTGCATGCCGGGTGAATGTGCACCGCAGGTATCGCAACGGTCCCGCCTGGCGCACCCAGTCCAATGCGCAAGTGAGGAACGGCATGAAGCGCCGGTTCACCGAAACCATGTTGGGCGTTCCGGTCGCACGCGCAGAGTCATACAAACGTTGCACGTCGGGGAGTGAGGCGCCCAAGGGCTTCTCGACCGAGCATGGCATTCGTTTTTCCAGCAATTGGATGCCAACCTGCGAAATCTTCCCGACCGGCACCACCGCGATGCAGGCGTCGAGTTGATGTCGGGCTAACATCTCGTCCATGTCGCGATACGCATTCTGGAAACCGTAACTCGCACAAAAGAACTGCGCCCGCTCCGGTCTCGGGTCACACGCTGCGGCTAATTCAATTTCGCCTGGATGCTCGGCCTTGTAACGGGCCAGGGGCACCGCATGCCCACCTTCGGAATGTTCCCCGCAACCGATCAGTCCCAGACGGATCATGAGATTTGAAGCCCTCTAACCATGCTGCGCCGGCGAAGTCACACTGCGTGTTGGTCGAGCGACGACTGCCGCCCGCGAATCAAATGGAGCGAACCTCCCACCGCGAGCGTGAGCACGGCAAAGCATAAGACGGTCAATCGTTGATCGGGCGGCGCAGGTATCAACAGCAGAAGACTCAGCAGCCCGATCGCAGAAATCGTCCGGCTCAAGAAGCGGAATACGGGCGCGGTGAAATCCGGCGAGTCTTTTAATTCGCGGGCGATATCCACCGGCGTATTCAGGTTCTTGAAAAGTTGCGCACGCGCAGGAGTATCGCCTCGGTCGAAGAGCATGCTCAGGAAAAAGATCCCAAAGGAAGCCGGAATGATATAGACCACCTGCTGAATCAATGACCAGTGATACACAAATGCACCCAGAATCCCAAGCACGAGGCCTAGGGTGAAAGATGCCAGTCCCGACCAGGGTGGCGTCCTGCGCACGGCCAGTCCCAGCAATGCCGGAGGCCCATAGGCCAGCGAGATCAGCGTATTGAACGTGAGCATCACGTGGAAAACGCTCTGTCCGCTGGCGGCCATCACCGCTGCAATGATAGTCGTCGCCGCTCCCACGGAGAACGTCGAGATCCAACCCACCACCAGCAATTCACGATCGCGGGCATTCGGGCGCAACAAAGACTGGTAAAGATCTTTCGTCAGAATCGCCGACTTCAGATTGAACTGCGCCGACAGGTTCGCCATGGTGGAACTGAACATCGCCGCCAGCATGACACCGATGAGCCCGTGAGGCAGCAAAGTCAGGCTGGCCACGGCATAGGCCCCCTCGCTGGGATTGGCCAGGCCCGGCCAAACCGTGTGCAAGTCGGGATAGAGAACACGCATGGCCATCGGTGGAATGAACCATAGAAAGGCCCCCACGAAGAACAATCCGCAACACAGCAGCGCGACTTTTCTTGCTGAGCGCTCCGTATCCACGCTGAAATACCGCTGCGCCATTGCACTGGTGTTGTATCCAAACGACACCATGATGGTCCACGACACCAAGTAGATCCATCCGAACTCGCCCGAGACATGCAGGGTCTTCATTTCCGGGGGCAGCGCGTGCACCAGCCCGCCGATTCCTCCGACCCTGGCCAGCGAGGTGATCACCAGCACCAGACAGAACGGCATCAGGATGGAAGCCTGCAGGAAATCTGTGACCACCACCGCCCATAGGCCTCCGAGCACACAGTAGAAAATGATGATGGCTCCGGCACCCAGGATCGTCCACGTCACCGGGAAGCGACAGGCCGACGAAACGAACAGGCTCAGCCCGTACAGCGTGCTGGCGCTGGTGAACAGCTGGAAAATAATCGTAGTCCACGAAAATGTCTGATGAGTTGTGGAGTTGAAGCGTGCCGAAAGGTACTCCATCACGGTCGTGATGCGGCTGCGCCGCCAGCGCGCAGCGAACACGAAGTACCCCAGCAGGAAGCTCAGCGCATTGCCGATATAGAGGCCGGTGGCGGCGAAACCCGCACGGTACGCAACCCCTGCCGCCCCGGTGAACGTCCACGCGCTGAACCCTGACATGAAACAACTAAGGCCGGCCACCAGCCAGGGAACGCGGCTTCCTCCCCGGAAATATTCCGCGGCGCTGCGGTTGAAGCGCATCACGTAGAAACCGACCAGCACCATCAGCAGCGCATAAAGGCCAATCACCACGTAATCGATGGAATTCACGCTTTGCATGCCACGTCCGCTGGATTTCTTATACTGTGTTGGATGACAAAAGAGAAGCTAATAGATATCAAACGAAAGAAAACGGTGAGAAACGATGTTAGACTGGCCCGGCATGCCCCGCCCCCGACTGATGGTTTGTGCCGGACCCGACCTCTTCGGATCCTTCTTCACGACCGCGCAGAAACGGCGACTGTCGCGGAATTTCGTGTGGCGGCGCGACGGCGCAGCCGCGGTTTCTGGACTCAACAAACTCGCCAATGTTCAGGCTCTGATCACCACTTGGGATAGCCCGGGCTTTTCCGAGGACTTGCTTGGTCTGGCTCCCAATTTGCGGATCATCGCGCATTGCGGTGGCGAAGTGAAAGGGCGTTTCGCACGCAAACTCTTCAAAGCTCTCACGATCACCAACGCTCCCCTGCCGATGGCGCGCGCCACTGCTGAAATGGGGGCGGCCCTATTGCTCTACTGTGCGCGGAATGTCGATTTCTATCGAGAGCAACTGCGCCGCCGCTCGAATCGTATTTATCAGGACTTGCATCTGCACGGAACGGGTGAATTTATCATCGGGCGCGAGATTGCGATGATTGGCTTCGGGCGTATTGGTCGGGCGCTGGTCGACCTGCTGCGCGGATTCGACCTGCGCTGGCTGGTGTACGACCCATATGTTTCCAGGTCCGTCGCCCGCCGATACCCGGTGCAGTTGGTGGGCCTCCCGGAATTATTGAAACAAGGCCAGCTGTTGGTGCTCACCGCCGCCCTTACCGAAGAAACTCGCGGAATCCTCAATCGCTCGCGACTTGCTCGCTTGCCGGACGGTGCCGCCATCATCAACATCGCGCGCGGCGGCCTCATCGATCTGGACGCCCTGACCCGCGAAGTGCAACGCGACCGTTTGCGCTGTGCACTCGATGTGACCGACCCTCTTGAACCGTTGCCCACCCACCACCCCCTGCGACGCTTAGCAGGGGCGATCGTCACTCCGCACGTCGCGGCCGCAAATCGCCAAGTGCGGCACGACATTGCCGAGGTTGTCTTGAACGATCTGGAGAGCTTTTTCCGAGGGCGCGGCGTTCGCAACCCCGTCACTCCCAACATGCTCGAGCGGATGACCTAACGTGAGGATTTCTTTCTCCACACTCGCCTGCCCGGACTGGACGCTCACGCAAGCAATCGACATTGCGTGCGCATCCGGCTATGACGGCATCGAACTGCGTTTTGTGGAGAACGAAGATTCCTTGTGGAAACTGCCCGTGTTTCGTGCACCGGAGTTGGCGAAAACACAACGACAACTCAAAGACAGCGGCCTCGTGATTAGCTGCGTCGACACCAGTTGCCGATTTCACTTTCCTGATCAAAGCGAACGACAGCACTGGATTGACGAAGGGATGCGCATGGCCGATCTGGCAGCCGGCCTCGAGGCACCGGGCATCCGGGTGTTCGGCGATACCATCCAGCCCGGCGCGGATCGAGATTCGACGCGCGGCATGGATTGCCGAATCGCTAGGCCAGCTGGCTGAGAACATCGCTTCGACAGGAGTTGAAGTCTGGCTGGAAACACACGGCGATTTCGCGGGTTCTGCGGAAACGGCTGCGATCCTTCACAAGGCAAACCATCCGAAGACCGCCGTACTTTGGGACCCCGCAAACTGCTTCATCGAATCGAAAGAGTCCGCACAGGCGGGCGCCGCTCGTCTCGGTGCCTCGATCCGCCATATGCATTTCAAAGATCTGCTCATCGAGCACGACAAATGGACGCCTGTTCTAACCGGCGAAGGCAACTTCCCGATGCCCACAGTGCAAGCCGCATTGCGGCAGATTGACTACCGGGGTTTTGTCTCGTTTGAATGGGAAAAGAAGTGGCATCCGGAAATTCCGGACGCCACCGCGGCCCTGCCGCACTTTGCGCGCTGGTGGCGGGAGAACGGTGAGCGATGAGCAACGACCCGATCCTGCGTAAGCTCACCACCGCTGACATCTCGGGCGCGCTGGCGCTGTCCACGGAGGCCGGGTGGAACCAAACCGCGGACGATTGGCGCATGCTGATCGAGCTATCCCCGCAAGGCTGTATCGCCATCGAGGTCGAAGGCGAAGTCGTGTCGACCGCCACGCTCACCTGCTATGGTACGAAGCTCGCGTGGATCGGCATGGTTCTCACTCGGATCAAGTATCGTGGCCGCGGCTTTGCGATGCGCTTGCTGAAGGAATGCCTAGGGCTGGCCGACGAACTGGGTATTGAGAGCGTGAAGCTCGACGCCACGAACCTGGGCCAGCCACTCTACGAAAAACTTGGGTTCCGCGCCGAACAGCCGGTAGAGCGTTGGTGGCGTGCGGGACGCGAAGATGCCATGCCGCCTTCTGTTCCCCCACCGTCATCGAACGACTGGCAGTCCGCCGATCAAAACGCCTTCGGCGTGGACCGCTCCGCCCTGCTCGCGATGCTGGCCCGGCGCCACGCCCCCGCTCGATCAACGATTCCTACTTGCTCACTCGCGCAGGTCGTGAGATTTCCTATCTCGGTCCGTCCGTGTGCAGCAGTCAGCCAACCGCCCGGAAATTGATCGAGCACGCTCTGCAAAACCCAAGCGCCCGAGGCTGGTTCTGGGATCTCCTGCTCGCGAATAAGCCGGCAGTCTCCCTGGCCGAAGAGTTCGGCTTCGCTCCGAAACGACATCTGCTTCGCATGGTGCGCGGTAAAGACGTACGTGGAAATGAAGCCGCCGTCTACGCGCTGGCAGGATTCGAACTGGGGTAAGGGGATGAAAATTCAGAATGTCGCAGAGCTCGAGCAGCTGCTGTCGCGACCGCGCGAGGCCGACGTCGCGGCCATGGCCGACTTGAAGGGTGATCTGCTGATCCTCGGCGTGGGTGGCAAGATGGGCCCGAGCCTGGCCGCGTTAGGGCGCCGCGCTTCCGACAAAGCGGGCGTGAAGCGCCGCATCCTCGCAGTAGCGCGCTTCAGCAACTCCGATCTCCCAAAGGAACTCTCCGCGCAAGGAATCGAGCCCATCGCCAGCGACCTGCTTGAGCCGGGCGCTCTCGACCGCCTCCCCGACATTCCCAATGTCATCTTCATGGCCGCGCGCAAGTTTGGAAGCTCGGGCGCCGAGCATCTGACCTGGGCCATGAATACCTATCTGCCCGGCCTGGTGGCGGAGCGATATCGCTATTCCCGCATCGTCGCGTTCTCCACTGGTAACGTGTACCCGCTGCGTTCCGCGGCAGATGGGGGCGCTACCGAAGCAATGCCCGTCGGCCCCATCGGTGAGTATGCCCAATCCGCTCTGGGCCGCGAACGCATGTTCGAGTATGGCTCCTCGCGTTATGGCACTCCGGTCACCATCCTGCGTCTCAACTATGCGGTCGAGTTGCGCTATGGAGTGCTGGTCGACATCGGCCGCGCCGTGTTCGAGCGACGGCCGGTGCAGCTCACCATGCCCAACGTAAATGTGATCTGGCAGGGCGACGCCAATTCCTGGTGCCTACGTTCGTTCGCACACTGCCAGTCGCCGCCGTTTGTCCTGAACATCACCGGCCCTGAAACTCTATCGGTGCGCGAACTGGCGGCTGAATTCGGCAGGCACTTCGGCGTCGAACCAGTCTTCGGGCCCGAAGCGAATGATCCAACCTCGCTGCTCAACAATGCCGCCAAAGCGAACTCGCTGTTTGGATCGCCAGGCGTGACCCCGTCGGAAATGATCGCCTGGATCGCCGACTGGATTCTGCAGGGGGGCACCATGCTGAACAAGCCCACTCACTTCCAGACGCGGGACGGGAAATTCTGATGCAAGTGCGCGACAAACTCCGATCCGGCCTGGTGATTCCTGCCCACCCTCTGGCCTTGAATAGCCAACGCCGCCTGGACGAGCGCCGCCAGCGTGCCCTCACCCGCTACTACCTCGCGGCGGGAGCAGGAGGGGTTGCCGTGGCCGTGCATACGACGCAATTCGCCATTCGAGAACACGGGTTGCTGGAGCCTGTGCTTCAGCTTGCGCAAGAGGAATGTCGCGCGCTCGATGCGGTCAAGATCGCGGGCGTGTGCGGGAAGCGCCAGCAGGCGATCGGAGAAGCACAACTAGCCGCGCGTTTGGGATACGACGCCGTCCTCCTCAGCCTGGCCGCCCTGAAAGACGAATCCATTGCAGAACTCGTGGAGCACGCTAAAGCCATTGCCTCGATCATCCCGGTCATGGGCTTCTACCTGCAACCCTCGGTCGGCGGGCGCTATCTCCCGTATGAATTTTGGCGAAAACTTCTTGAGGTCGAGAACGTGGTCGCCATCAAGAT
This sequence comes from uncultured Acidobacteriota bacterium, assembly GCA_963850425.1. GTDB lineage: Bacteria > Acidobacteriota > Terriglobia > Terriglobales > Acidobacteriaceae > Gp1-AA133. Next base: position 618,299 of record CAWKLF010000001.1, read on the forward strand.
TGCACCTTTCAATCGCTACAAAACCATCGACGTGGTGCGAGCGCTCGCCGAGTCCGGCCGCGCTCAAGAGGTCGCGCTCTACACCGGGAACGACGACAACATTCTGAACGATCTGTGCGCGGTTTTCGATTTCAACGGTCAGCGCATCCGCTTTGCGGGCGGCCTGCTCGGACATTGGGCGGTCTGGACGCGCATTGCCGTCTCGAACCTGGCTAAAACCAAAGCTTCGCGCGATGCCGTCTCGGCCGAATTGCAGTCCCTGGCTTCGCAAGTCACCGACGCCAATGCCGCCATTTTCGATCCTGCGCACCATTTTCATGGTTGCATCCCAGGCATTCACGAGATTCTCAGGCGTCAGGGGCTGCTCGAAGGTCGTTGGTGTCTTAATCCGCAAGAAGAGCTGTCGCCCGGCCAAATGGAAGAGATCGAGCGTGTCTGCAAGGCCTACCCGCACCTGCAGGACGACTCATTCATAAAGGAGCATCTGGATGATTGGCTTCGCTAGAACGGTATTGGCTGTGCTTCTCAGCGTCATTCCCACTCTCGCTGCCGATGTCCCCACCATCGAGAGCACGCGCGCCAAGGAAGATGTTCGTCTCACGCTTGATCCTTCCGCGAGCTTCTGGAAAAACGCCCGAGCGGTCTTCATCGACAAAGATCGGTTCGGCAATGCCGTGCATGCATACAAATCTGAAGTCCGCACCCGTTGGACCAAAGACAATCTCTACTTCCTATTCATGTGTCCTTACAAGGAACTGAGCCTCAAGCCCAACCCACACCCGCGCGAAGAAACGAACGAACTTTGGAACTGGGAGGTGGCCGAGGCCTTCATCGGCTCAGATTTTTCCGACATCAAGCACTACAAGGAGTTCGAAGTCTCTCCCCAGGGCGAATGGGTCGACCTCGATGTCGACCTGAAGAAGCCCCATCACGAAGATGGCTGGACGTGGAATTCGGGTTTCGAAGTGCTGGCCAAAATCGACCCGCACAAGCACGTCTGGTACGCGGCCATGCGAATCCCCTTTCGTGCGATCGACACGCGGCCTCCCGCCCCGGGGAACACGCTGCGCATCAACCTGTTCCGCAGCGGAGGCCCGCCGACTCGTCCTTATGGCATTGCGTGGCAACCGACCATGAGCAAAACATTCCACGTGCCCGAGAAATTTGGCCTGATCAAACTGGTCGAGGAGGGCAAATAAGAATTCCAGGTTGAATGGAACGGCTCATCCGTTCGCAAGCTTGAGGGAGCGCCATCTCGTCATCGCCCGTAAGCCGCGCCCCCGTGTTGGGAACGCACAATCGCAACCCCAACTGCTGCCTGGCAGCTCAAGAAAGGAAAGTGTATGCGAACAAAACAAAGAGTTTCTGGAATACTCCCGCTGGTCGTCGTTGTCCTCTCCTGTGGAATCGCGTTTTCGCAATCCGGCACCTGCAGCGGAATGAGCCTCGGACAAGGCGCCAGCCTGAATGGCTTCCTCCCATTCCAGTCGACGAGTTTGTGGAACACAGACATCTCCACCGCGCAGGTTGACGCCAACTCAGCCAACATCATCACCTTCATCGGGGCAACCGTGACCCTTCACCCCGATTTTGGCGCAGGAACATTCCACAATCAGACCCTCGGCATTCCTTACCAGGTCGTAGCCGGAACACAGGCGAAAGTGCCAGTCACGCTGGGCGCTTTCTTCGACGAGAGCGATCCGGGCCCGGAGCCAATCCCCGCGAATGCCCTGATCGAGGGTTATCCCAAGCCAGGCAACGGCGACCGCCATGTCCTAGTGCTTGAGAAAGACGGCTGCTGGCTCTACGAGCTCTACAACGCTTCCGTCAAGAACGGAAAGTGGAGTGCTGACTCCACTTCCATTTGGGATATGACCCTCAACCAACAACGGCCCTACACCTGGACGTCGGCGGATGCCGCGGGCCTTCCGGTCTTCGTAGGCCTCGCTCGCTACGATGAAGTGGCGGCCGGCGCGATCAATCACGCGCTGCGGTTTACAGTGCCCACATCGCAAAAGGCGTTCGTGCTACCCGCCACCCACTGGGCCTCGACGACCACCAACACAAGCGCGCCGCCCATGGGTACCCGACTCCGGCTTAAGGCAAGCTTCAACATCTCCAGCTACCCGGCGGATGATCAGGTCATTCTGACCGCGCTGAAGAAGTACGGCATGATCCTGGCCGACAATGGCAGCGCCATCTTCATCAGCGGCGTGCCCGACAATCGCTGGAACAATACCAACCTGAACCTGCTGAAAAATATTACTGCTTCCAACTTCGAAGTCGTACAACAGGGCACCATCTACACGCCCGCCAACGTCCCGACCGGTCCTTCGCCAACCATCAGCAGTTTCACCGCGAACCCGACATCGGTTACCGCCGGTTCCCCCGTAACTCTGAGTTGGAGTGCCAGCAACAGCACCTACAACATCATCGATCCGCAAGCCGGCCCGGTGCGGGGAACCAACATCGTGGTCACACCAACCGTGACGACCACGTACACGCTGTACTCCACCAATCAGTTTGGCAGAACAGCAGCGACCGTTACCGTAACCGTTCACTAAGAGGCATGCGTCCTGCCCTTGCGATGTCCCCTATGCCCTCAGTGCCCTCAGTGTCCTCTATGGCTAAAGCTTTACACTCTAACCACAGAGGACACAGAGGATCACAGAGGGTCAAATGCGGCAGGACGTTCAGATTTTCAAAATTCGCTGCTGCAGGAAGATGAGCCCAGCGGCTCCCAGCACGCCACCGTATCCGACCGCACTCTGCACCACGACTGGCACTTCGCGGCCAAGCATCTCGCAACTGTTCTTGGCGATGGCGGCGCGCATCGGACCTAGCACCTGCTCGCCGGCCTGTGCGATGCTGCCGCCGAGAATCAGCACTTCTGGATCGAACGCGTGCAGCAGGCTTACGACCGCCGCTCCCAAATACTCCAGAGCGCGCTCCAGCACGCATCGGGCGCTCTCATCTCCATGAGCCGCCGCTCGGAAGATTGCCTCCGTGTCGGGAATATGCCCGTCCGGCCCCGCAGGCAATGTCGCGGATGCGGCTCGATGCATGTGCGCGAAGTAGTCAGCCTCAATCGCTCTCGCTGAGAACCGGGTTTCAAGACAACCATGATTTCCGCACATGCACAGGCCCCCGTGAGGATCGACTGTCATATGACCGAAATGACCGGCGATCCCAGCCGCTCCATGCAGAATCACTCCGTCGACCATGGCGGCACCGCCGACCCCTGTCCCCAAAGTCAGCAGCACCACGTTGCGGCGCCCGCGGGCAGACCCCCACAACACTTCGGCTACCAGGGCCGCACGGGCATCGTTGTCGGCGCGGACTGGCACATCAGCGCCGGCAAAGTCCTTAAGAAAACTACCCTGCAAGAAGTGCAAGTCACCCGGCAGCCGGTTTATCCGCGAAGACTCAGCATCGATGATGCCTTTGCACGCAATTCCCACGCCTGATAGGGAGACGGTGGCCTTCTGCATCGCAGTTCGAAAGAAATCACGGAGTTCTTCGAGGCGCTGAGGCGAAGGCGCTTGAACCTTCTCGCCCAGATCTCCGGCGGAGCTGACCACGGCCGCCTTAATGGCCGTGCCCCCGATGTCCACGCCCAACGCATATAAGATTCCTTCTTTACGCGAACTCATTTCATTCACGGTGATTGTGCATTATACGCACCGTGTGCAATTCTACTGGGCACACGTAGCCGGACTGTTTCAGATTGCGGTTATGCTCTCGTTCGGCGAGGAGAGGATCTTTATGGAGAAGCGCGCCGCACCCGGCACGCCTTCCCCCAGGGCGGCATCGCAATACTTTGATCAGACACTGGCGCTGCTTGAGAAGCTGAAGCAGACGCAGTCAGAAGTCATTCAGCAAGCGGCCGACCTCTGCATCGAGCGCATCGCGCGTGGCGGCCTGATTTTTCTTTTCGGCAACGGTCACTCGCGCATGCTGTGCGAGGAGATGACCCCGCGCCAGGGATGCTTCCCGGGCTTCGTCGCGCTGGTAGAACTTGCGCTCTCAAATCATGCCAATATCGTCGGCGCCAACGGCCTGCGCGCGCCGTTGTATCTCGAAAATTACGAAGGCTATGCCGAACAGATCCTGCGTGGATTTCATTTCGGCGAGCACGATGCCTTCATCGTGATCTCTACCAGCGGCATCCGTCCCGTCGTTGTCGAAATGGCCATGGGAGCCCAGCAGCGCGGATTGCCGGTGATTGCGATCGTCTCCACAGCGCACTGCGAGCAGGCGAAAGCGGCACACTCCTCGGGAAAGAAGCTCATTGATTATGCCGACATTGTGATCGACAACCAGTGTCCCACGGGAGATTGCGTACTACAGTTGCCCGGTCTGAGCTGGCCCACTGGACCCGCCTCTACCGTGACCGGCGCCATGATCATCAATATGATTCGCTGCGCGACGGCTGAAGGCTTGCTGCAACGGGGAATCACTCCCGCCATTCTGCCCAGTCATCAATTTGTCGGGAGCGCCAGCGCAGCCAGGCAGTTGGAAGACTTCTACGAGGCTTATCGGAAAAGCCTTGTCCATCTTTACGAGTGACGTCATCAACACGCAACTATCGGAGCCTCGGCATGCGCACTCTCGCGAAGTGTCTTGTGGTTATTTCGTCCCTGATGTCAGTCGCCCCGCGCCTGGTCTACGCCGCGGATTCCTACACCGTCGCCACTGAGGTCGACGTCGAGGCCAAGATGCGTGACGGCACGATTCTCCGCGCCAATGTGTACCGGCCGAAATCGGAACAGAAATTCCCGGTCCTGCTCGAACGGACTCCTTACGACAAGCGAAACTCCGCTGGCTTCGCCGTGCGCGCCGCAGCGTTGGGCTACGTCGTGATCATTCAGGACGTCCGCGGCCGTTACAAATCCGACGGCGACTGGTATCCCTTCAAGAACGAGTCAAACGATGGCTTCGACACCGTCGAGTGGGCGGCCGCTCTGCCCTATTCAAATGGCAAAGTCGGCATGATTGGAGGCTCCTATGTAGGCGCAACTCAAATGCTGACCGCGATCGCGCATCCCCCACATCTCGCTGGAATCTGTCCCGTCGTAACCGCGAGCAATTATCACGAAGGTTGGACCTACCAGGGTGGCGCTTTCGAACAATGGTTCAACGAATCCTGGACCTCCGGCCTGGCGCAGGACACACTCAATCGCTCAGTGGAGAAGAACACCAACGCGCAACATGGAATCTGGAAGCTTCCCTCTCACCGAGTATCCACTGTTCGACGTTCCCCAAGGCTCTCCTGATTCCGCCTTGACCCGCTCCCTCGCACCCTATTTCCTCGACTGGCTCGCCCACCCGGGCTACGACGATTACTGGAAACGCTGGAGCATCGAAGAACATTTTTCCGACATCAACGTCCCGATGCTGACGATTGCCGCCTGGTACGACATTTTCCAGGGAGGCTCCTTGCGCAATTACATCGGCGTCAAGCAACACGGCGCGAGTGATGCCGCGCGCAAAGGTCAGCGATTGGTGGTGATGATCGGCGGCCATGCCGGTTCCGGTCGCAAGATCGGGGACGTGGATTTCGGTGCCGCAGCCGAGCGCGATGAAGACGATATCGCCCTGGCCTGGTATGACAGCCTTCTAAAAGGAGCGAGCAACGATTTCAGCAAGGCAAAGCCCGTGCAGATTTTCGTGATGGGGGTCAACCAGTGGCGGGAGGAGGATGATTGGCCACTCGCCCGCGCGAAAGAAACTCGATATTTTCTTCACTCCGCGGGCAAGGCGAATTCCCTGAGTGGGGACGGTACCCTTTCCAGCACCGCACCGCGCCCAGAGACTGCTGACCGCTACGCGTACGATCCTGCAAATCCTGCGCCTACGGTAGGCGGACCGCTGTGTTGCGATTCCAATCACTTGAAACCGGGCCCGCGGGATCAGCGCGTCGTCGAGAGTCGCAGCGATGTCTTGGTCTATTCGACTCCGGCGCTCGCTCAGGATCTCGAAATCACCGGTCCTGTCACGCTCGAGCTCTTTGCCAGCTCTTCCGCGGTCGACACCGACTTCACAGCCAAACTCGTCGACGTCTGGCCCGATGGCTTCGCGCAAAATCTCACGGAAGGGATCGTTCGTTGCCGCTATCGTGATTCTCGGGAGCAGCCTCAACTCATGAACCCGGGACAGACCTACAAGATTCTCCCTCGACCTGTGGTCGACGAGCAACGTCTTCAAGAAAGGCCACCGCCTGCGCCTTGAGGTTAGCAGCAGCAATTTCCCTCGCTTCGATAGGAACCTCAACACTGGAGAAGACAGCGCGACGGGGAGGAAGCCCGCCAGCGCGACCAATACCATCTACCACGACACGGAGCATCCGTCGGCGTTGATCTTGCCAGTCGTTGCAGGGCAATGAGCGATGTGAAAACTCCGAGCGGCAACTTTAGTGAATGTACGCGCCCCCCGGCAGCAAGTACTGGATCGGCCAAATTTCAGTCTTCTGCTCCACGACTTCAGACCAGTGGAATGGCTGGCTATTAGCGTGGGGGAGCAGCTTGATGTCAGGCAGTGTTTGCGTGATTGCACTGACCAAGGGCGCCGCCTCGTCGGATCCAGCAATAAACAATTCGACCCGAGGCCCGGAGACTGCTCGCAAAAAATGGGTTGCGATTTCCGTATCTTCAATCGTCTGCAAAAGATAGGGCCGCCCTACCAGCAACGAGTTGTACACGTAATCCGATAGCACTCCCGACAGCGGATTCAGGTACGCATGCGCCAGGTCGAGTTGCGCCAGCGACGGATCATCCGGCGACGCTGCCTTGTAAGGCATTCGCGTCTCCCCAAGTCCGCGAGGGTCGAACGACAGCACGCTGTACCCGTCCTCGACGTACTTAACGATTGCCGGCCAGTCCGCGGCCATGACCTTGCCATTCTCACCCAACCACAACAGCACAGGACCGCCATCTTTTCCGGTTTTATGGATACGAAGTAGGGGCATCTGCAGATACCGGCTGTGACGCAGCAGGTACTTTTCGATGGTGACGCCTTGGTACTGTGAATCAGAGATTTTTTCCCATGCAATCTCCGCATCGCCCAGAACCGCGCCGTGAAACTCCGCGACCTTCCATGTCTCGATGTGAGGATGAAGATCCGAGTGGTAAAGCTGTTCAATCGTCTTGGCCGGTTCTTGCTTGTGAGCTTTGTAGTACTCGCGAATGAGATCCATGATCGAACGCGCATCTTCGAAGTCGAGCATGACCTGGCCGGTACGCGTGCACTGCACCGTCTTGTCGTCGAGCTCTTGCGCGGCGAAGGCCTTCTTCGGCGGCTGAACGCCATTAAAGTGATCCAGAAACGCCAACGCGGCTTCTTGATTCTCCGGCGAATACTGGTGCGCGTGATAGCCCTCAGTCATCGCAATGCGGTCGCCATGATGGAACCTGCCGTACACCTCAGTCACTTCGCGCACGGACTTGCGTGCGCCCTCAATCGGGAAAAAATCCAGCACCGCCGCCGCCACGAATACAGGTCGCGGATACATCATGAGCAGCAGTCCCGGATTATCGATGTGATTCGAAATCATCCCGTAAAGATCCTGCTCTGGGTCGCTGTCAGGATCCTGGAAAATGCGGTTGTACACGCGCATCGGGAGCGCGGTAATGTAGCACGAAGGCGCCGCCGCTTTGATCCGGCGATCCAGCGCCGCAATGTGCGCCAGCTGAAATCCTCCGCCGCTGGTGCCGGTAATGTTGATGCGTTGCGGATCAACGTCCGGACGGGTCAGCAGGTAATCGACCGCGCGAATGCCGTCCCATATTTCCCAGCGTGCCAGATTTGTGCCCGCCAGATACGCGAGGTTCCCCATCACCGCGTGCTCGGCGCAGATCAGGTTGTAGCGGCTTTTGTTGTTCTTCGCGTCCCAGAACTGACTGCGCTCGCCCTGTCCCACCGGGTCCCATGCAATGACGACGTATCCGTGATGTGCCAGGCGCTGACACAAGACCTGGTAATGATTTTTTCCGTTTGTCGAGTGCCCAGCCGGAACAAGCATTCCCGGGTGTGTAGTCTTACCATCCTCCGGCACATACACGAGCGCCGTCACATAGACGCCAGGCAAGCTTTCAAAAATCAGCTTCTCAATATGGAAGCCTTCCATCGCAATCTTGCCCGTGATGCGCGGGTGGAGCGGAGTTCGTTCTGCGGGCAAGCCGCCCAGCATGGCCAGCAGGCTACCTTCCATTTTGCGTTGCAGGCGAATCAGATCGGCTTCGGTACGAATCTGGTCCCACTCCTTGCGGCGCGCGTCATCCTGACGCCAAGCCATTTCGGTCTGGTACTTCAAATAAGGAGTGATGGTCGGCCCCTCGGTGGCCACCGGAGGCAGCACTCGAAAAGCCTCAGGGGGAGGGCCATCCGCGCCAATCGCGGGCAAGACGCACAGACCACACAAGGCAACAATGACGAGAGCGTTTTTCATGGATTTTGTATTCACTCGGACTCGGATTAAAGCGAAATGCCGCGCTTCCAGGGGATAAAATCATCCTGCCCCAGAACTTCGGCCTTGGTGCGTAACGCCCCGCTGGCGACCTTTATTACCGATTCAAGAATTGTCTCTCCCATTTCCTCGATGCTCTTCTCCCCCGCCACAATCGGCCCTGCGTCGACATCAATGATGTCAGGCATCCGTCTTGCCAGATCGGAGTTGGTCGCGATCTTGATCACCGGAGCGACAGGATTTCCAGTTGGCGTGCCGAGGCCCGTCGTGAACACGACCACGTTCGCCCCCGCGCCGACCTGCGCCGTCACACACTCGACATCGTTGCCCGGCGTGCACTGCAAATTTAGCCCAGGCCGGGTGGAATATTCCGGATAGTCGAGCACGGCTGTCACCGGAGAAGTGCCGCCCTTTTTGGCTGCGCCTGCCGACTTCATCGCATCCGTCAGCAGACCATCCTTGATGTTGCCGGGCGAAGGATTCATTTCGAATCCCGAGCGCACTGCCTTCGCTCGCGCGGCATAGTCACGCATCAGTTGGATGAAACGATCTGCCGTCGCGCGGTCAACACTGCGATCAATCAGAGCCTGCTCCACCCCGCACAGTTCAGGAAACTCCGAAAGAATGGTGCGGCCGCCTAACGCCGCGATCAAATCTGAAAGATGCCCCACTGCCGGGTTCGCCGAAATTCCTGAAAACCCATCCGACCCACCGCATTTCAACCCGACGCAGAGCTGCTTTAACGGCACCGCCGTCCGGCTAGTCTTGTCGGCTTCTGCAACTCCAAGAAACGTCCCCCGGATTGCCTCCGACAACATGGAGAATTCAGAGTTGCTTTTCTGTTGTTCGAATACCAGCAGCGGCTTCTGAAACTTGGGATCGCGCGCCGCCACCTGCTCGCGCAGAATGCTCACCTGCGAGTTCTGGCAGCCCAGGCTCAGGACGGTCGCGCCCGCGATGTTCGGATGATGCAGATAACCCGCAATCAAACCGCATAGGTTATGCGAATCCTCGCGCGTGCCGCCGCAACCACTCTGATGCATCAGAAATTTGATTCCGTCGACATTCTTAAAAATCGCAGGCTTACCCGGAATACGCGGGTGGTCGTCCGCTTGCCCTCGCTCAATCTCGTCCAGTCGTCCTTGTTGGTAGAGCTCGACCATTTCCGCAACCTGGCGGCGGTACACCTTCGGCGGCGCAAATCCGAGTTCCTCTTCGAAGGCCTGCTTCAGGGTCTCAATGTTGCGGTTCTCGCAGAACACCAGCGGCACCACCAGCCAGTAGTTGCGAGTGCCGACTTGCCCATCCGTTCTGCGATACCCGAGAAATGTCCGCTCGCGCCAGCGCGAAATATCCGGAGGATTCCAGCCATACTCCACGGTCTTCTCTCGAAATGGCTGGGCATCGTGGCGAATGTTCAGAACATTCAGGGCCGATCCTTGCGGAATCGATTGGGTCGCCTTTCCAACCAGCACTCCGTACATGAACACGGAATCGCCCGGCGCCATCTCTGCGACCGCGAATTTGTGCTTGGCGGGAACGTCTGAGGTCAGAGAAAAAGAATGCCCATCGATCTGGACCTCCTCTCCCTGGCGCAAGTCCCGCAAGGCAATCAGCACATTGTCATCAGGGTGCAGTTTGAGAGCGGCCTTGGGCATCGGTCAGTCCTTAAGAGCCTTTATACCCGATCCTGCGGCAGATCGCTCAGTTGGTGACGGAGAATGCAGACTTCGGCAATCCAACTTGTGTATAACAATACAGAATCCAGCGAAGCGAGATTGATCAGATTCCATGCCGCTAAAGATCAAAGCGAAAAAAGACTGCCGGTGGGACCTGGTGAGCCTGGGCGAGATCATGCTGCGCCTCGATCCCGGCGACCGGCGCATCACGACCACCAGGAGCTTCGATGTCTGCGAAGGCGGCGGAGAATACAACGTCGCCCGCGGATTGAAGCGCTGCTTCGGCCTTGACACGGCGGTGGTCACCGCGTTCGCCGACGATCCCGTGGGTCGTTTGCTGCAGGATTTCGTCTACCAGGGCGGCGTCGACCAGTCGCTCATTCGCTGGGTGTCGCATGATGGAGTCGGTCGCGCCGCACGCAACGGCCTTAATTTCACCGACCGCGGCTTTGGAGTGCGCGCCGCAGTGGGCTCCTATGATCGCGGCCACACCGCCGTCTCGCAACTCAAGCCCGGCGACATCGATTGGAACGAAATCTTCAGCAAGCTCGGCGCTCGCTGGCTGCACACTGGAGGAATCTTCTCCGCACTCTCCGCCACCACTCCCGATGTAGCGATCGAAGCCATGCAGGTCGCCAGGCGCTTCGGCACGATCGTTTCCTATGACTTGAACTACCGGCCGTCGTTGTGGAAGTCGATCGGCGGAAAGCAGAAGGCGCAGGAAGTGAACCGTCGCATCGCCCCCCTGGTCGACGTCATGCTGGGCAACGAAGAGGATTTCTCGGCAGCACTTGGCTACGAAGTTTCCGGCGTCGATGCGGATCTATCTAACTTCGAAGTGGAGAGCTTCAAACAGATGATTGCCAAGGTCGTAAAGGATTATCCCTTTCAGGTTGTGGCGACCACGCTGCGCAAAGCGAAAACCGCCACCCGCAACGATTGGGGCGCGATCTGCTACAGCGATGGCAATTTTTATCAAGCCAAGGAACGCAAGGATCTTGAGATTTACGACCGGGTCGGCGGCGGAGACTCTTTCGCCTCCGGCCTGATTTACGGTTTTATCGCCGACAAGGGCCCGCAGTGGGCCGTCGAATGCGGCGCGGCCCACGGCGCACTCGCCATGACCACCCCAGGCGACACCAGCATGGCGACCCTGCAGGAAGTCATTCGCGTCATGGAAGATAAAGGCGCTCGCATCGCGCGCTAGCGCACATGGCACTCGGTTCGATGAAAGGAGTTGTTCGATGAACAAGCAGCAGGTGCGGGATCAAATTCTCGAAGTTGGCGTCATCCCCGTGGTACGGGCCGGCTCGGCGGCCGAGGCGCGACTGGCGGCGCAGGCCGTATGCGACGGCGGAATTCCTATCGTCGAAATCACGATGACCGTTCCAGGCGCCGTTGAAGTCATCCGCGAACTCCGAAAGAGCGCTGCCGCCTCGGTACTGATAGGCGCAGGCACCGTTCTCGACGCGGAGGCCGCGCGCCGTTGCGTCGATGCGGGCGCGCAGTTTCTGGTGAGTCCCGGATTAAATCTCCCCACGGTCGAATTCGCAGTCCAGAACGGCACCCTCATGCTGGCCGGCGCTCTCACGCCAACCGAAATCATTACTGCGTGGAACGCTGGTTCGGATTTCGTCAAAGTGTTTCCGTGTGGGCAAGTCGGCGGCGCTAGATACATCAAGTCCTTGAAAGGTCCCTTTCCGCAGATTCCCCTGGTGCCAACCGGCGGAGTCAACCTGAACACCGCAGCAGAATTTATTGAGGCAGGAGCCGCAGCGCTGGGCGTGGGGGGGGAACTGGTGCAGGCTGATGCCCTAAAGTCCGGAAAATCCGACGTGATTGTCGAGAATGCGCGGAAGTTTGTCGCCATCGTAAAACAGGCACGCGCTGGAGCCGCTGCTCCCAAAGTTCGCGCCGCCAGCTGACTTTCGACGCTATTGGTTTACGCCGCTGGCCAGAAAGCCTCCGTCCACCACCAGCAGATGCCCCGTGACGTAGCTGGCTGCGTCCGACGCCAGAAACACCGCAGCTCCGACGAGTTCCTCTACCTTGCCGAACCGCCGCATCGGGGTGCGCAACAGAAATTCGCGTCCGCGCTCGGTCCCGTCAAGCAATGCTGAGTTCAACTCCGTGCGAAAAACACCCGGCGCAATGGCGTTCACGCAGACTCCAAACTTCGCCCATTCCACGGCTAAAGACTTTGTGAGCGCCGCCACCGCTCCCTTGCTGGCGCAGTACGCTGCCACCTCATAAAGACCGACAAACGACGCGAGTGATCCGATATTAATAATCCTTCCGTAGCCGCGCTCGACCATCTGCCGCCCGAACACACGGCATGCCCGCATCGTTCCATTCAAGTTGGTCTCAAGGATCGCAGCCCATTCCTGTTCCGGCACATCTAAGGTCGGCGTACGTTTGGTACGGCCGGCGCAATTCACCAGAATGTGGACGTCTCCCACCTTCGCGCGCACGTCCCGAAGCAGACTTTCCAGACTCGCGTTGTCGGTGACGTCGCAAGTCACGGCCAGCGACTTTCTTCCCATCCCTTCGACGGCCGCCGCGGCCGCACGCGTTTCTGCCTCCCGACGCCCAGTGGGAACAACATTCGCTCCCGCCTCCGCAAGTCCTTTCGCAAGTGCCAGCCCGATACCGCTCGTACCCCCGATAACTACGGCGTTCTTGTTCTTAAGATCGAGAAGAGGATGTCCCATGCAGAGTTCGTCGCTTTCTATGAATGAAGAATGTCACGCGAATTATAAAGGCTAGCCGAAATCTTCGAATCGTCGTGCATTGAAGCTGTTCGCACCGGCAGAATCCTCTCCCACGAAAAGCGACCTGGTTCAGCCCGTCCGCTCTCAAACTCTCACCAGACACGCAAGCAATACTGTTCAGTGAATTCGACTATTCCCTCTTCTTCTTGCCATCTCCAGGCGAATGGCCGGCCCCTTTCGCCTGTAACTGTCCGGCAAAGGGAGCAGGAGTCTTTAGCGGCCCTTCGGGCCCATGCGCGTGATTGGAATACTGCAATTGCACCGGGACCGTCCCGTCCCCGTTCGTCAGTTTTACTTCCTGAAACACTTTCGTAAGGGGATTTGCTTCGAACACCGGAAAGTCACCACATTCCTCACCCTGTTTCGAAGTCCACCCCAGAAAGTTCAGCGCCGCGGGATCATTCCCCGCGCGAATCGCGTCTTCCACATCCGGATCCGTGCGCGCCTCGTTCAGTTCGTGATAAAAGGTCGCGACCACGTTCTTCCACGATTGATCGAAGACCGGGATGCCGTTCACCGTTCCGTCCGCCAGATTCTCGGAGTACACCCCCACCGCGTAGTACAGGATCCTGCTGGAGGTGGGCCCGCTCTCCACATGCACCGATCCATGGTAACCACCGAGACCCTGCGTCGAATCTTCTTCTTCCTCAACCGGGACCCGCATTCTCACGGATGCAGGCTTTTCGGCTTGAGTCATGGCCGCGCCTCGCGTCGGCGCCTCGTCCGTATTCAAAATCGTTCCGCTGGGCAACATAAAGTTGAACACGGTCGACACGACTTCGAAGCCATTCAAGCTTCCCGCCGCAAAGAGTTGCTGAATTAGGTTTTGGACATCTCCCTGGGAGAACACTTTGGGTGGCGTACCGGCCAGCGTTTGGGAGGGCCGAAATGTACTGGTGATTTTGCCCGATGGATAGTACTGCGCCATCACATTGTTGAGTTCGACATCCGACATCGCCGCCGCCAGGTACTTGTCGATATTCTCGATATCGCTCGCCTTCCACGCCGCGGTTCCACCTACGTAGAAGTTCGTGAAAACCAGGTCGGCGATGGTGTGACCCCCGTGGAAGATCAGATCGTGGGCGGGACTTGGGGGGATGCCGGGCGCGATGGCTTCCGGGCGCGGCATCGACTTGCGCGCATGAAAAGCCTTCTCCGCTTCTGTCCCAGGTCCGACAAAAACGCGCAGGGGCATCACCACCGGCTTCGACTTAGCTGCTGTCATCTCATTCCTCCAGTTCATAGACGGTGACGGGGTTTCGGCGGGCAGAGCGCCGCTAGTTGACGGGTTGTCCTTTCATAGTTCCGCTATCTTGCCAAGTCAACCGTAACTTTTGCAAAGCGTATCGCAGTCAGCCACAAGGTTTTATCGAAACGGCGCCCCCTCAACCGGAAGACCAAGCGCCGGGACCCGCGTGACACCTCGGCCTCACGTGGAAGGTAGTGCAATATTTTCCTACAGGAAAATCCGGCGACCCGTTTAGCCCAAAAAAGAAAATCGGCACACAACAACTTGTGTGAAGACTCCGTGTTTGTGAAAAACGGGGCGCGGATGTTTCGCCCCAAAGATCACACCAAAGCCGGGGAAGCTGCGTCGATCGCGCTACCGGCAGTGTGGACGAAGTGCAGAACGGGTCCGCCGAAGAGTTCCGCTCGTCATCGGACCGGTCAGCACCGAGAAGGGCGTGCCAGGGGATGGGGACGCCCTTCTCAATATTTTGACCTTTTCCTTCTATTTCGTGATCGTGCCGCACGCAATCCGGTCCCCTGCGTTGCCTGCGGGATCGGACTTCATGTCGTCAGCCTTCGCGTGAACTACTAACGCAGTCCCACCGTTACCAAAAACCGAATGATTATCGTCGCCCATGGTGACGTCCTTATCTGTCACCGTGGTCTTGGCGGTACCGTCGGATCCCACCGTGAAATTCGGCATGTCTCCGGCGTGGTGTCCTTCGGGATTTTCCAAGCCGTGTTTCTTGTTGTCGGGGTTGAAGTGCCCACCCGCCGATTTGAAATCTGGACCATCACACTTTGCCGCTTGGTGTACGTGAATCGCGTGATCGCCTGGAGGCAGGTTCTTCAGATCAAGGTTGAGGGTGACGCCGTTGCCCTTGGATTCTTCGAGCGTGACGGTGCCTGCGCTTTCGCCTTTGGCGTTCTTGAGTTCAACAGTCTTCTTGTCCGCAGCATGCAGAAAAGAAGCTCCAAGTAGCAGCGAGCATAAGGGGAGAACGGTTTTAATTTTCATTCCGAAATTATAGAGGCATGTTTAGTTCGCGGTGCGATTCATGCGCCCCTGCTTTGAGAAAAAGCTCGGCAGGACAGCGCTCTGGTGCTTCCCAAAATACATTGTTCGCCGTATCGACTGGCCACTTTAGGCGGAAGCCAGCGCCTTCACTCTTCGTTCCAGGTCAGCGGCGATGTGCTGCGGATCTTCTGTCGCCGAATAACGCACCGGCTGTGCGATTCGCACACAAATTTCGCCCGGTACTGCGATTCGTCGGCCCGCACGTTTCACCTCGAAGAGTCCGTCAATGCGCATAGGAACAACTGGCACACCGAGGCGCGTTGCCAGCAACCCAATTCCTGCACGGAAAGGTCGCATCTGGCCGTCGGTGGTGTGGTGTCCTTCCGGAAATACGAGGATGCTGTATCCGCGGTCGACACACTCTCCGGCATACGCGAAGCTTTTGAGAAACGCCGTCGCGCGCGGCAGAGGGAAAAGATTCAGCAAGGCAACTCCCGACGCCCACTTCAGCCGGTCGTAGGACCGGGCAAAGAAAACTCGGTCAGGTTTAGGAGTTCTGAGCGCTTCGAGCGCCTCGCCTCCGGTAGCCGTTGCCAGCCAGTGCCGTAATCGCGCTGGGAGCGCCATCTGCACGAAGCCCACGTCCGCATCATCAATGTGATTGCACACGACCAGGACGGGCCCGGATACATCCTGGAGATTCTCGCGGCCCACGATCCGCGGCCAGCCCAGCAGCACGATGGCCGGACGCATCAGCGTGTAGTACACCAACGCCCGCACCCAACGCACCGGCCAACTCAAGGTCCAATGCGGATAGTGGTAGTCGAGGCGTTCCGCGCCCTTCCCATTCAGAATTTGCTGCAGGTCGCCTACCGTGCGCGCCGCACCGAAATTCGTCTCGCTTAAGTCCACCTGGTAGCGATCCTCGAGCGCGCTCATCAATTCCACTCGATCCAGGGAACTCAAGTGGAGATCGTCCTCAAGGTTCGACTCTTGCTTCAGGACAGCAACGCCACGCCCCGAAATCTTGCCGATCAGATCCGCCAGGGGACTAGAAGCAGCAACCGTGGGTGCCTCCCGCAGCGCTCGCAGCGATTCCCTGATGACATTCAGGCGCGGCTTGCCCGTAGAGGTGCGCGGGAAATCCCTTTCGGGCCACACAAGCCATTCCCGCATCCGCTGATATTCGGCGAGGCTCTCATTTGCACGCTGCACGGCGGCGCTAGCGTCGTCCTTATCATCCCGCCGGATCAGAACCGCGCAAGGCTCTTCGTTCCCACCCCGCGCCACCCCCACAACCACGCAATCGCGAATTTCTGGCTGCGCGCGGAGGGCGGCTTCCAGATCCTCAGGGTAGATGTTCATCCCTGCCGGTGTAACCAGCACGTCCTTCTTGCGCCCTCTGAAATAAAGATTCCCCTCCGCATCCAGACCACCCAGATCGCCTGTGCGGTACCATCCTTCGTCATCGGTAACAGAAATCGTCGGATCCGATGGCCCTGACCGATTTCCTTTCCAGTAGCCCGCAGCGACTCCTCCACCGCGCACCAAGATTTCTCCATCCTGCGCCAATTTCACTTCCCGACCTGGCAGAATTTTCCCGATGGATCCTTTACCCAGGCGAAATGGATGATTCACACTCACCAGCGAAGTAGTCTCGGTAAGCCCATATCCCTGAATCACTGCAAATCCCAAGCGACTCCAAAATTCTTCCGTGTCGTGATCCAGCGCCGCGCCACCCGAAATGAATGCCCAGAATTTCCAGCCGAATTGACGGTGCATTCGCCGGGAGATCCAGGCTCGTCGCAGAAAGGACCTGCCTTCCGCACGCCTGAATCTGGCGCAGAAGGCCTCCACCCCTCGGGCCCTTTCCAGATCTCTTTCGAGTTTGTCTTTCAGCGATTGCAGCATGCGCGGCACCGCCACCAAGACTGATACCCGTTCTCGCCGAATCGTCTGCATCACCTCGGAGGGCTTGAGGCTTTCCTGGAAAATGACGGTGCCCGCCATAATGGACGGAAGAAACATTCCTAGAAATTGCCCGAACACATGACTGAGGGGCAACAGATTCAGGAAGCGCACGGGATGGAACCAGCGCTCGTACTTCAGATATTTCTGAATCTCCGTTTCCAGAGGGGCAACGTTGGTCAGCACGTTGCCGTGGGTGATTACCACACCTTTGGGCTCGGCCGTTGTTCCCGAGGTGAAGATGATTTCGAGTGGATCGCCGGCCGCGACCGCCGCCGGCTCATAACGTACCGTCGAGTGGCGTGAGAGGCTTGTTCGCAGGTCTTCCAGTATGAGAACCGTCGCGCTGGCTTCGCCCTGGGCATGCGCGCGGGAAGTCACTTTCAAGCGGGCGCCCACCTCCTCGCTCACACGTTTCACAAAGTCGACGGAAGCGGCATCATCCATGGGCACCGCGATCGCGCCGTACAGAGCACATCCAAAAAATACCGCCACCCACTCGGCGGAATTCTCTCCCCATATCAGGACGCGGTCGCCTTTTCCGATTTCGCGGGCCGCGAGTTCTCGCGCGAACTGAAATGCCGTCTCTGCCACCATCTGATACGACCAGCGCTCGGTGCGGTAGCCTCGCCCCTGAACGTAGGCGCATTCCGATCCGTGCTTGAGAAAGTCACTCAGCCAGTCGCTGACGGAGCCGCGCTGCATGTTCACCAATGTACTCGAAGGAACGGCTCTAGCTGCTGCTCGCCTCAAGGCGCTTCTCAGGTGTCCGGCCCCCATCTATGCAATCGGAGAGCCCTGACCAATTTGCCAGATCGGGGCGTCTGGCGGTAGGCTGCTAGCGTCGTGGTCGCGCCCATCCCCCGCGAGGCCCGGCGAACACCTTTGGCGTTCCGGGCCCTCAGGACGCAGCACACAAGCTCCAGCAAATTCCATGACATCTGCAGGAAGAGCCGCCATCCCAGGACGCGCACTCGCAGCGGTGCTGACCATCCTGCTCGCAGCTCTAGCTTGCAACACTCCCCAGCCAAGCCCGTCAACTGCGAAACCCGATTTCCCGCAGCCAGCTCAAGGCGGAGGTGGAGGATCCAGCAATGCCCGTGATCTGTCGCAGGATGAATCAGCTGGTGGCCACACCCTCCGCAAACACGTCGGGCGCACTGACGATCAACTACGCGAACGCCTTCGGCACGAACGGAACATTTCCGCCGCCTCCACATGGACCGATCGGGACACCGCGGAACATGCGGTCGGAATCGCCCTCGAACAGAATCGCAGCGAAGGTCGAGCGCTGGCAGGATCGCGAAGGCGGCCATCCCAACCTCGTAATCGATTACGACGGCGACCGTTCCCACCCCGTTGGACGCTCCCTTCGACGCGAAGCGGATCAATCCGAGCCCTGCGCACATGCGACCATCGTTCTGCGCTGGACTCCTCCAAACGGCTATTATGTCTTGACTTCGTATCCGGAGTGCCGCTGATGAGTTCGAATGCATCTCACAAAGATAGCAGCGAAATCACCGCCGCCACCTTCCCCGCCTTGCGCAGCTTCCTGCGCGGCTACTTTCACGAAGACATGGCTGACGAATACGGTACGCTCGACGAGGCCGTGCGCCAGTTCTGCGAGGATGCAGACACCGCCGAACGGAAAACCGTGTCAACCGAATGGCATCGCTTCGTGGCCCAAACCAAGGGTCGATCGATTTCGGCCATCAACAAGATTCTCACCGATAAATTAGGCAGCGCCTGCCGCTTGCAACTCGACGACCTCGACAAGATCACCCGAGCCTTCGAAGGCCTGCCGCCCGATTGAAAGAAGTCCTGGAAACCGCCGCTCTCCTTCGATCGGCCGGGGCGGAGGAGTTCTCCCCTGACTCTGTTGTTATTCCGATGCATGGCGAACAGCGGAGCAATCTGTTTTCCTGTCCTTTATTTCCTCCTGGTTAGAGGTTTCCGTTGGCGAGATGCCGAGCGAGCGTTGCGCCCAACCCCGGAAAATTTGGGCCGTTGCAAACGACCGACGACCAACGACCAACGACGATTCCCCGGTAACCTGTACTAATAAGTCCTTGCGAAATTACTTTCGCTCTGCTTACAATTCGGCCACCACAGGTTCATGTTTGGCGAGGTAGCCTCACTGAGGCTTTAGGCAGAATCGTTCGCGGTCTCCCCCGCGCGGAGGATCCAGTCGATGAGCATCATGGTTTGGCACGTCATTCGCCGTCTCCCAAGGCCCGCCCTGCTGGGAATTCTGATTTTCGTTCTCACAGCCCTGGCGCGCGCGTGAAATCACACTTTTCAATCGAATCGATTTCCGCTCTGCGGCCCCAGCGGCAGTTCTCTGCGCCCTCTGCGGTGTAAGGTTTTCTCGAACCAGGTCTTCTTGGCACTGTCTGAAAAGAATGAGAAGAAAAACGGCACAAACAGCGTTTCCTGCAGATCCTCCATCCCGCGATTCCCAAAGAGGTTCCGCTTCCCAGGTTCCTTCCGTAACCCGGTCGTACACTCCCTTTCGGTAACCCTTAGTAACCATACGAATCTCGGTTACCCGCCTTACAATTGCGCTTGGTGAAGTTGTCCCCTTCCCCCTGTGGAGGGCAGGGGTGTTCCGACCCGGCTGTCGAGGCTTACAGGGTTCGTAAGCTGATCTTCGCCGGGGAAAGCTGGAGTCCGCATCCTTATGGCATTTGGTTTCGGCTTCAACAAACAGAAAGTTCTGAGCGCTGCGGAGAAGTATGTCCAGCAGGGCAAGCTTCAGAACGCCATTGCCGAGTACGAAAAGATCCTGAAGGCTGACCCCAAGGACCTCACGGTGCTCAACACCGTTGGTGACCTTTTCGCCCGCAATGGGGACGTCGACAAAGCTACCGACTGTTTCAAGAAAGTGGGCGATGCCTACGCCGCGCAGGGTTTTACGGTCAAAGGTATCGCGATGTACAAGAAAATCGGCAAGCTCAAGCCCTCGCTCGAAAGTGTCTTGAAGCTCGCCGAGCTTTACACCCAGCAGGGCCTGTTTAACGATGCGCGCGCCCAGTACCTGCAGGTCGCGGAAGAATTCCTGCGCGCCGGGGAACTGGAACAATCCGTCCGCATCTTCCAGAAGATTCTGGAAATGGACCCGGAAAACGTCGCAATGCGCGTGCGTCTGGCCGAGGTCTACATCCGCCTGGGCAAGAAAAATGACGCCTGGCAGATTTTCTCCGCCGCCGCAGAAACTCTGCGCAATCGCGGTTCCCGCAGCAGCGCCGAAGAGATCCTGCAGCGCATGCTCACACTCGATCCTGGCAACAGCTACGCCCTCCTGCTGCGGGCGCGTATCGCGATTGAGTCGGGAGACGCAGCCGGAGCCATTCCCCTATTTCAGAAGGTCCACGATCTGGACAGCCATCCGGACGGGATGCGCGATTTGTTGAAGGCGTACCTGCAGACCGGACGAGTCGGGGAAGCCGGCCCGCTCGCAGGCAAGCTGCTCACTACCCACAACGATGCGCAAGCGATGTTTGCCTACGTCGATGCCTTGCTGCAAAACAACTCCCAGGAAGACGCTGTCCTCATCATCGAGGAGTACGCGGATCGGCTGCTGGCAGACAATTCCGCCAAAGTTCTGGAAACACTGCGCGCCGTGATTGGCCCGCTGGGTACCAACCCCGCCTCCCTTGAAAAAGTTCTCGAACTGTTTCACAAGGCAGGCGACCAGTCCCACGATTCTGAAGTTCACGAACTTCTCGCCCATGCCAGCGTGCAGTCAGGAGACCTGGGCCGCGCCCGCGACCTCTATCAAGAGCTAGCCGAGCAGGAACCGCAAAACTCCATGCATATGCAGAACTACCAGCAGGTAGTCGGCATGATGGGTGGAAGCCCCAGCTCGAAAATGCTCACGGTGGAAGAGGGAATCGTTCTGGTCGAAGAACTGGAAGCGACCGCGCCTCCGGTCGACCAGCAATATTCTCCGGAAATTGCCAGCGCCCTGCGGGCGGCAATCACCGACACAGAGCTTTTCGTCTCCTACAACATGCCCGACAAAGCGCTCGGCCCCTTGATGGCCGTGCTGCCCATTGCGCCCAGCGATGTTCGCCTGAACCAGCGACTTGCCGCTCTCTACACCCGATCTGAGCGCTTTGCGGATGCTGCCGCGTGCTGCCGTACGTTGGCATCGGTCTATGGCGAAGCTGGCCTC
Organism: uncultured Acidobacteriota bacterium; assembly: GCA_963850425.1. Taxonomy (GTDB): domain Bacteria; phylum Acidobacteriota; class Terriglobia; order Terriglobales; family Acidobacteriaceae; genus Gp1-AA133. The sequence continues at coordinate 639,606 of CAWKLF010000001.1, forward strand.
TCCGAGGAAGCTTCCCGCTACGAAGATCTAGCTAGACGCTGCGAGGAGCATGCGTCCACGACTCCCGGCCGCGCCGCGGCAACATTCGAAGACGAGGCCGAGATTCCACTTGCACCCTGGCCCCTGTCGTCCGACTCAACACCCCAATTCCACACCGAATCGGAAGATGCCACTGAGGTTCACGCAGCACATGAGCCAGCGGAGTTTTCCGTGACCGCCGCCCAAACGGAAAGCGAAATCGACCTGTCCGACGAGTGGGATGGTGCGCTTGCATCCGACAACGTCGAGGCTCCACCCGCCGATCGGGAGCCCGAGGCGCCAGCCGTCGAACCGTCAATTGAAGAAATTTCGGTCGAGACTAGCGACGCCGTTGCCGAGACCGTCGAGGAGATTCGCTTTTATCTGGAACACTCCATGGCGGATCAGGCGCGTGCCGCCTTCGTCAAGTTGCAGTCCCAGACCGCCGATTACGAGCAGTTGGCTGCCATTCAGGCGGAAATCGATGCCGCCGCTCCACCCTCTGCCCCTGAGGTCGAGACCGCCGAAGAGGTGACAGAAGAAATTGCGGAGCCGGTTGCAGTCCATGAAGAGCCTGCTCCAGTAGCCGAAGAACCCGCGAGCTTGCACGAACACGAAGCCGAGCCGGCGACGCCACTGCAGCAGATGGTCGCGGACCTGGACACTTCGCTGGGCGATGGTTTCCTGCCCCACACCGTTACCCACGAAATCGAGCAGGAACAGGAAATCACGGCCCATGCCGCCACCGATCCCGGCCTGGTCAGCCACCTGGAGTTCATGGAGGGTCCGAAACATACTCCCGCCACCCAGCCCGGGGAGAAACCGCAGGACGCCGGAGTTCTGGGCGAGTTCGTTGCCGATCTCGAGAATTCTTTGGGCGATGGCTTCCTTAAGGAAGCTCCAATCGCGACTCCGGAGTCGCCGAGTGCGCCCGCGATCCAGGTTCCGCCCGCCGATTCCGCACCTGCCGCCGCAGCTCATTCCGAATTGCAGATGGCTGCCAGCGCGGCTTCCGGTGCAACACCGCAAACGGTGCCCGTTCCGACGATCGCCGGACCCCCAGCGCCAGCAGCAACCGCTGCTGCAGCGCAAACATCTGGAACACCTTCAACATTTCGAGCCTCCGTCCGTCCTGCGAACGGCGCCTCCAAACCTGATTTGGCCGCCAGCGTCGACCTGGCCGACATGTTCGGCGAAATTCGCCATGAGTTGGAAGAAGAGGTCGCCAGCGCTGAAGAGGACCCCGAGACGCACTACAACCTGGGCGTCGCTTTCCGCGAGATGGGACTGTTAGACGAGGCGATCGGCGAGCTTCAAAAGGTCTGCCAGTCGATTGACCACGGCAACAGTTTCCCGCAAGTTATGCAGGCCTATACCTGGCTCGCGCAGTGTTTCCTCGATAAAGGAGTTCCGGAAGCTGCGATCCGCTGGTACGAGAAAGCCCTTTCCCTGCCTTCGCTCGATCAGGAGACCCGCACCGCTCTGCACTACGAGCTCGCCTCCTCCTACGAAACGGCGCAGGACAAGAATCATGCCCTGCATCATTTCATGGAAGTCTATGGCAGCAACATCGACTACCGCGATGTGGGTGAGCGCATCAAGGCCCTGAAGTCGTAGAATGCTGGGATGATTTCCAAAGGGGCCACTCTCCCGGGAAAAATAACATTGCTCGAAGGGCAGGCTTCCGCCTGATGCCTGATTCGCAAACTCCTCCGGGGACCAGGCTTCCAGAGGTCTCCCATACGGACCTGGCGCATGTCCCTGAGCCACTTCCTCAGGAGACCGCCCCCGGGGATGATTCGAATGCCAAGGCTCCTTCGCGCGCACAGATCTGGGTTCATCGTTTGCTGGTCCTGTTATTTGTATTCGTGTGCGCGGCGGCTGGCGTGCTGCTAGTCGTGTTGCCCTGGACTCCGCAGTGGACCGATAACACTCTCCTGTTGCGCTACCCTGATCTGCGGACCATCGTGACTCACGGATTCTTTCGAGGTCTATGCAGCGGCTTGGGCTTGCTCGATATCTGGATCGGTTTCTCAGAGGCGATCCACTATCACGAAGACCGGCTCCCTTGATGCAGAATGTTGGAGATCACGTTTCGCCCTGAATTGATTGAATCCCGGGAAGCTCTCAACCGAATTTGCGACTGGAAAGTTTCCGCATGAGTGATGATCGACTGAAGTCCGCCCCGCTCGCCTATCAGAACGAACCGTTCCTGAACAGTCCCGATGGCCGCATCCTTCGCATGCTCGCCGAATATAGCGAACCGTTCGCCCGTTTCCGCCGAGAGCAGATTCAAGACACGGTGGTCTTCTTCGGCTCCGCGCGCTTCCTCAGCATGGACAATGCGGAAAGCAACCTTGCGACCATCCGGCGCAGCGATGGCAAAGGCGCGGACTTCCACGCCGAGATGAAGAGGGCGCATGCGGCCGTCGAAATGGCGCGCTACTATGAAGATGCTCGCGCACTGGCCTCGATGCTCACCGAGTGGTCGGTGAAGATTCCCGCGCGCCGCCGGCGTTTCGTGGTCACGACCGGGGGCGGCCCCGGCATTATGGAAGCAGCGAACCGGGGCGCGAAGGAAGCAGGCGGCAAAACCATCGGCCTGAATATTAATCTGCCCTTCGAGCAATTTCCCAACCCCTATATCACGCCTTCGCTGAACTTCGAATTCCACTACTTCTTCATGCGCAAGTTCTGGTTCGCGTATCTCGCCAAGGCGCTGGTGATCTTTCCCGGCGGCTTCGGCACCTTCGACGAGTTATTCGAGATTCTCACGCTCGCGCAGACCGATAAGCTCGCCAAGAAGATTCTGGTAGTCATTTACGGCAGCAAGTACTGGAACAAATTGATCAACTTCCAGGCCATGATTGACGCCGGCACAATCGCCGCCAAGGACCTGGAATTGTTCAAGATGGTGGACTCCCCCGAGGAGGGATTCGAATACCTGCGTGACGGGTTAACCGAGCACCATCTGGGCGGGGTTGCCCGGAAAGAAGGCGAAGCCCTACCCGACATCGCCAAGACCCGCCCCTGAACTCGTCGAGCGAGAAGAATTAGTCAGTCGAGAGCGGCGGTGTTGCGACCTGCACCGCGCGCGGTCGAGAGACGAGCCACTATCCTTCGTGCGTCGAGTTCGGACGGAAGCCGGACGTTGTGATTTATGCGCCGACCGCTGTTGTGCTACATCACCGATCGGTCTCAATTCTGCGGGGACGAAGCTGCGCGTCGCGCCCGCCTGCTAGCCAAGATCGGCGAAGCCGCCCATGCCGGAATCGATTACATCCAGCTTCGCGAAAAAGACTTAAGCGCCCGCGAGCTCGAAACCCTCAGTCGCGAAGCCCTCCTCGTGCTCTGGGAAGCCGAAACGAGCGAGCAAAATCGCCGACCGGGAACTGACCACGGACTGAGAACTGCCCTGCTCATCAACTCGCGCACCGACGTAGCCCTGGCTGTCAAAGCCGACGGAGTCCACCTCCCCGCCGGCGACATCTCCCCTGTGGAAGTCCGCAGAATCTTTGCATGTGGCGCAGGCGCCCCAGCGCGGGTCGCGATCAGCGTCTCGTGTCACAATTCGGAAGAAGTGCGCCAGGCACAAGAAGCCGGAGCCGACCTGGCCCTCTTCGCTCCTGTCTTCGAAAAAAAAGGCGCACCCAATGCCAAGCTGGCTGGTCTGGCAGCCCTTCGTCAAGCCTGCCAGAACAAAATCCCGGTTCTCGCTCTTGGCGGCATCACCCTCAACAACGCCGCCGCATGCCTCGAAGCCGGAGCCACCGGCATCGCCGCGATCCGTCTTTTCCAGGAAAACGATGTAGCCGACATAGTCCGCAAACTCCGCGCTCCCTAGCCCGTTTAAACGTGAGTTCTTTGCGCCATTTTGCGGTGAAAGCCCCTCTGCGTCCTCGTCTTCCCTCCGCGTCCTCTGCGTTTTAAGATCTCGCGCCAAAATCACGTCGCCCAAAAAGTTTATGCTAGCCTCACGAGTCAGCGAATGTCCGCGCTCTCCCAGCCCGCGATCCATGAGTTCAATCCACGCATGGTCACCATCCCCGCAGGCTGGTTTCTCATGGGATCGGAAGTGGGCCAGGACAATGAGCGTCCCGTTCACCGCGTTTGGATCGATGCCTTTCAACTGGCAGCGCACCAGGTTACGAATTCCGCTTATGCCGAATTTCTCCGCCACCGAGGTAAACTGCCGCCACCCTTCTGGAAGGACCCGGCATTCTCCCATCCCGAGCAACCCGTGGTGGGCGTCTCCTGGCACGACGCAACCGAGTACTGCGATTGGCTGTCAAAGATGGCAAGCCGTCCTTACCGCCTCCCGAGTGAGGCCGAATGGGAACGCGCCGCCCGCGGCAGTGTCGAAAATGCGCTCTTTCCATGGGGCGATGCTGCTCCGGATTCCCTGCCGAACTATGCGGCGCGATGGCAATGCGGCCCTGAGCCCGTGGGATTATCTGCTCCCAACGCCTATGGCTTATTCGATATGTGCGCCAACGTTCACGAATGGTGCAGCGACTGGTTCGCGGCTGACTATTATGCTGCCTCGCCGGAACGCAATCCGCGCGGCCCCGAAACCGGCGTCCGTCGCGCCTCTCGCGGAGGCTCATGGCGACACCACATCAAAGTCACGCGCTGCGCCGCGCGCTCCAGCATTCCTCCCCATCTCCAATACGCCGATTACGGACTTCGCGTAGCGTGCGATCTGGCCGGAAGATAAACCCCTCTGCATCCTTTGCGGCGGTTCTCTGCGTCCTCTGCGGCAGTTCTCTCTGCGTCCTCTGCGTTTTAAGATTTTGTCCTACCTGGCGAATGGGAACGGCCATGATGATCTCTCCGCTACAATCATCGGTCCAACAACAGGTGATTCATGTTTCAAAAAGATCTCCTTAAAAACAAACGCATCCTCATCACCGGCGGAGGCACCGGACTCGGCAAGTCCGCCGCCCAGCGCTTCCTCGAACTGGGCGCCACCGTCTACATCTGTGGACGCCGCCACGAGGTTCTCGCCGCCACCGAAGCCGAACTTCGCAAGGCGACCGGAGCCACCATCCACTACCGCCCTTGCGACGTGCGCGACGCCGCCAAAGTGGACGAGATGATCGATACCATCTGGCGTGACGGCCCGCTGGATGTGCTGATGAACAACGCCGCCGGAAACTTCCTGGCCCGTACCGAAGAACTATCCCTCCGCGCCTTCGAATCGGTGATCGGCATCGTCCTGCAAGGAACGCTGCACACAACGCTCGCATGCGGAAAGCGCTGGCTTGCCGCCGCACACCGCGCCGTCGTACTGAACATCACGACCACCTACACGACCACGGGCTCCGCTTATGTAGTCCCCTCCGCCGTCGCAAAAGCCGGCGTACACGCGCTCACGCGCAGTCTGGCCGTCGAATGGGGCAATCGCGGCATCCGCATGAATGCCATCGCTCCCGGCCCGGTTCCCACCGAAGGCGCGTTTTCGCGCCTGCTGCCCCGTCCCGAACTCGAAGAACTCGCCCGAAAGCGCATCCCGCTCGGCCGCTTCGGCACCTTGGAAGAATTCGCCAACCTGGCAACTTTCCTGATCAGTGACGCCTCCACCTACATCAACGGCGACGTCATCACCATGGACGGCGGCGAGTGGCTCCAGGGCGCCGGTGAATTCACAGCCTTGGGCAGGATGCTGACGGAAAAGGAATGGGAAATGATGAAGCCAAAGAAGACTCACCCTTCGCGGTGACCTCGGGAAACACCGAAGCGCGGATTGTGTAGAGGCAAAGCATCTGCAGCAATGCGATCTCGGAATTGAAAATGCGCATCAAATGGATTCCCGGTCAGCATTACCGATCCAGCATTACCGATCCAGCATTACTGATTCAATATCCGCATGATGGATTTTATCCGGATTACCGAGCCTAAATCCTTAAACTGATTCCAGATCCGCATCAACAGCGATCCTTGCGGTCTTCAATTCGCGCGGCGCTGATCCCGGCACAGCCGCGCAGCGGCGACAGTCATTAGCCCAGCGCGTAAGCGCTGGGAAAAAGAATCCAAAACGATCTCCAGCCCCGCGCAGGGGCGGCAGCAAAACCATTGTCAAAAGCGTTACTTCTTCTCCGGCAAGATCAGCCACTTCAACGCCATGTTTACGAGGCTAAGAACAATTGCTCCCCAAAAAGCCGCGGCAAACGTGTCCACGCGAAACCCGGGCACAATCGCCGAAGCCAGCTTAATCACCACGGCGTTAATGATGAGCCAGAACAATCCCAACGTCACGACCGTCAACGGAAACGTAACAATTTTCAGAAAAAACCCAAGGGTCGCGTTCACAAACCCGATCACCACCGCGGCAATCAGGGCCGCCATGGGCCCGCTGACCGCAAACCCAGGCACCAACCGCGACACGATCCACACCGACAGCGCACTCAAAAACCAATGCAGCAGCATCCTCATATACAGGCCTCTCAAAAGACTGCCGCAGCACTATAGAACCGGCCCCGCCCGAGCGCAAATTTGAAAAACGTCGGCCGCAGCCTGAGCGAAGGCTAAGGATCTGGTGAGGTGTGGCGCGGGCGCCCTCGCCCGCGAACCCGCCATTCATTACGATCCTTGCGCTTAATTCGGTCGATGAAACACCGGAATCTCATCTCCAGCCATTCGCTCCCAGTCTTCTTCCCTCTACCCCGCGCCCACCGACGCCTTCGCCTCCATCTTCTCAAACACATCCTGCGCCCTCTGCATGGCTTCCTGAACGTTGTCGCAGATGTTGTTCTTCCCGATAACTTCCTCAAACTCCGCCTCGTGCAGCATCTTAGCCGGCTGCTCCCGGGCGCCGCATAGAATCATCGTGCGTCCGGTCGCCTGCAAGGCCCGAGCAACTTCTTCGATGGCAAATAGACCGGTCGCGTCGAGCGCCGTCATGTTCCGCAAACGCAGCACCACGACCGGAGGCAGCGTGTGCATGTTCTCGGTGACCGCGGAAATCTTTTCCGTCGCGCCGAAAAGGAACGGCCCGTGAATCCGGAAGATCGACACATAGTAAGGAATATCTTTGTCCTGCAGGATGTGAACCCGCCCGTCCTCGATGTAATCGTCTGTCACTTGTGAGACCGTGGTCGTTGCCGCCACCCGGCTGATGAACAACAAGGCCGCCAGGATCATCCCTGCTTCCACTGCAACGGTCAGATCGGCGAACACGGTCAGGGCAAACGTCACCAGCCACACGCTTATGTCGGTCTTGGTCAGCTTGAGCAACTGCGGAATCTCTCGCCACTCGCCCATGTTGTAAGCGACCATCATCAGGATCCCCGCCAGCACCGCCATGGGAACAAAAGCCACCAACTTCGAGGCGAACAACAGCACGCACAGCAAAGTCAGCGCATGAATGATGCCTGCGACCGGCGACTGAGCCCCCGCCCGGATGTTGGTTGCGGTACGCGCGATCGCGCCCGTAGCCGGCAACCCGCCGAACATCGGCGACGCGATGTTGGCTACGCCCTGCGCCATCAATTCCACGTTCGGATTGTGATGATCGTTGCTCATCCGGTCCGAAACGACTGCCGACATGAGCGACTCGATCGCCCCCAGCATGGCCACCGTCACCGCCGGACCGAGCAGGCTGTGAATCAAGTCCGTTCGAAACGCGGGAAACTGCAAATGCGGCAGGCCGCTGGGAATCCCGCCAAATCGCGAGCCGATGGTTTCCACCGGAAGTTTGAACAGGAACACAGCCCCTGTCGCCAGCAGCAGGACAACGATCGGACCTGGAATTTTGTTGGATACGCTGCGGCAGACAATAAGAATGACGACCGTCGCCACCGCCAGGAGCGTCGCATCGTAGTTCAGGGTGTTGTAATGCGTAGCGAAAGCTTCCAGACGCTGCAAGAAAACGCCCGGCACCGTGTCGATCTGCAGCCCAAAGAAATCTTTCACCTGCGTGCTGGCAATCAACACTGCGATGCCGTTGGTGAAGCCCACCACAATCGGTCGCGGAATGAACTTGATCGCCGACCCCATGCCAGTCAGGCCCATCGCCACCAGCAGCACACCCGCCATGACCGTGCACATGAACAGTCCATCGACACCATGTGCCGCGACAATCCCAGCCACCACAACCACGAAAGCTCCCGTTGGACCGCCGATCTGCGTCTTCGAACCACCCAGCAGCGAAATAAGGAATCCCGTGACAATCGCGCAGTAAATGCCGGCTTGCGGCGACAGTCCCGAGGCAATCGAAAACGCCATCGCCAAGGGCAAGGCCACCAGTCCGACGGTCACGCCCGCAATCAAGTCGTGCAGAAATTTGTTGGAGTTGTAGGCCCGCAGGCAAAGCACCGACTTCGGAAGCCAACGCGCTTGTGAGAAAGCAATCGCCATTTAACTATTATGACCGCAGTAGGGGCAATCGAAGATAGCAATGCGTGCGCGGGGAAAGTGCGGTTCCCAATCAAGAACACCTTTAGCACTTGGTGCCCCAGGTTCGCGATCGTCCTTTGGGCGCTAACCTGGGCTCGTCGCGATGCCGGCGAGTGCGATCTAGCGCTAGATCGGAGGGTCCACGTTGACGCAAAAGACGCGCGAACGTGGGGCACCGGCGATTAGCACTTCATCATCCTCCATCAAGTTTGTTACATTGCTTCCGCAAACCCAGGAGACACCATGCTCAACCGGCTGCTTGCTTTCGCGCTTGCTGTCCCTCTCCTCACGGCCACGGCACAGACCCCTGCACCCGCCGGTCATGTGGACGTTCCCACCATCGCTCCGCGTCCCGATGACGTCGGCACCCTCGATGGCTTGATCGCAGCCTACTATGACGTGATCTCTGGACCGGCCGGCCCGCGCCAGTGGTCGCGCGATCGCACGCTCTACATTCCCGACATTCGCTTCGTCTCCATGTCGATCGGGAAAGACGGCAAGCCGGTCGCTCACACCATGAGCCATCAGCAGTTTGTCGATGCCTCCGACAAAGGATTGCAGGCCGGCTTCTACGAGCAGGAAGTCCATCGCACCACGGAGCGCTTCGGCAACATTGCCCACGTGTTCAGCACGTATGAGAGCCGCGTGAAAGTGGATGGGCCAGTGATCGCCCGAGGGATCAATAGCATTGAAGCTTTCTTCGACGGTAAGCGCTGGTGGATTGCGTCAGCCATTTGGGACGAGGAACGCCCTGACAATCCAATGCCACCCGAATATCTTCCGAAGGTTGGCGCCGACAAACCGGCCGTAAAGTGACGTCACGTTTTTCACGGAGAAGAATCCCCCGCACTCGAGCGACGGGGGACTGGGGGAGGGCCGGATGGCCGGATGTTGGTTTATCACTGGGCTCGGGGCAAGAAACCTAAAATGCATGCAAATAATTGATTTAGAATAACTTACCTCTGTTCTTTTCGTACAAATCCTCGATCGACGATCTGAGGCAGTATCTAAAACAATTACGTGACTTAGGAGTAAATACCCGCTGTGGCAGAAATGCGAGACAGGGAAAACCTGCCTCGATGCTGCAAAATCAAGATCTTCACCACACGCGACAGGCGTTCGCCCGCACCATCGGCTGCCCGGCTTTGCATCCAAAGGCGTGCGAGAACTCCGACAGGTTTCCCACCACATTGTTGATGCGGTATCGGTTGAGCGAGTGCCCTTGGGTTAGAACCGCAGTGCGAGCCGCTTCCGGTCTGTTCTCCCCGCACCAGACGTTCGCATAGGCGAGGAAGAAAGTTTGCAGTTGAGTAATGCCTCCCTCCGCCGGTGAGTCCAGTTCCTTCCCTTGGGCCTTCAACGCATCCCGCAGCCCAGCGAGCGCGATGTGCACTCCGCCGTTGTCGGCCGTGTCTTCGCCCAACGAAAGCTTCCCGTTCTGCTTCACACCTGCTTCGGGAACCTCTTGCGTGTACTCTTCCGCAATACAGGAATCGCGCTCGTCGTACGCGGCGGAATCTTTCGGCGTCCACCAATCTTTTAAATTGCCGGACGCATCGAATTTGCGCCCCTGATCGTCGTAGCCGTGAATGATTTCGTGCCCGATTACGGCTCCGATTGCGCCGTAGTTGACCGCGTCTTCCAGCTTCGCATCGAAGAACGGCGGCTGCAGAATGCCGGCGGGAAAATTGATAGTATTCGTCTGAGCATCCTCGTAGGCGTTTACCGTGGGCGGCGTCATGCCCCAGTGTTTGCGATCGACCGGCTTGCCGATCTCGCCTAACCGACGTTGCAGCTCGAACCGGCTCGAGCGCTGCACGTTACCCAGGAAGTCGTTTCGCTTGATTTCGATTGCCGAGTAGTCCTGCCAGTGATCCGGATATGCAATCTTGTCCACCTGCGCTTCCAACTTGATGTGCGCCCTCTTTTTCGTATCTGGCGACATCCAGTCCGCTGCATCGATATCCGCGCCCAAGGCGCTTTTGATCATGTTCACCATCTGCAACATGCGTTCTTTACTCTCGGGGGGGAAGTAGCGCGCCACGTACGCCTGCCCGACCGCATCTCCCAGGTCGATGTCAGCGTACGACGAGCAGCGCCGCCAGCGCGGCTGAATTTCTTTCGTGCCAGACAGTGTGCGCCCGTAGAAATCAAAGTTTTCCTCCACGAACGGTTGCGACAGGGAAGATGCCGACAGATGCAGCACGGAGTAGCGCAGGTATCCGCGCCAATGCTCCACTGATTCCGACGAAATCAGCTTGTCCATCCCCTTGAAGAAGTCTGGGGATGTCACCAGGTACTGCTTGGCCATCGGCACTTTCAAAGCGACGAAATACTTGTTCCAGTTGAACGCCGGGGTTAGCGCCTGCAACTGCTCGGCCGTCATCTTGTGATTTATGTTCTTCGGATCGCGCCGTACCACGATATCCATCGCGGCCTTGGCCAAAGCCGTTTCCATCGCCAGTACCGAAGCCGCATCAGCCGCCGCCTGCTCTTTCGACTCGCCACTGAGTTCGAGCATGTGCGCGACGTGCTTGCGGTATTTCTCGCGAATCTCTTTCGACTTGTCGTCGTCGTTCAAATAAAACTCACGCGACGGCATGTTCATGCCCGATTGGTCCAGGGTGCCGATGTTCACCCGCGCATCGTCGAAGTCGGGCCCGTTGAAAATGCCAAACAGGATGCCCTGGTATTGCGCGTCGATAAAATTCAGGTTGGCCGGGCGCACTATCTCTTGCAGGCTCGCCACGAGTTCCGGCAGGTGCGACTTCTCTTTCAGCGCTGCAATCCGGTCCAATGCCGGCTTGAGCGGCGTAATTCCCGCCTTGTTGACAGCGGCCTCGTCCATGCAGGAAGCGTAGTGGTCGCCCGCTTTCTGGTCGGCTGCGCTACGACTGGAAGCGGGGGAGGCTGCCTGCTCCAGCGTGTTGTGGATTGCTGCCACATTCCAGATCGCTAGCTTGTTGAATGTTCCCCACCCTGCCTGGTCCGACGGAATCGGGTTCGCTTTCAACCACTTGCTGCAGGCGTACTGGAAAAAATCGCTGCAGGGATCCAGTGACTTATCGACCTGATCCGGAGTGAAGCGCTCCAGTTCCGGCATCGCGCCTTCGGAACCCGGGTTGGCGGGCTGCGCGAACATAAACGTAGAAAGCAGAACGGTAAAAGCGAGAAAAAAGCGCACCGGGCACTCCTTCATTGGCGGGATAACACAAATCAGGTAGACGGCAGAACCTCAGAATGGTAACAAGCGGAATTGTCTATCGTCAGACAGAACGGACCATGGTGCGAAGCGGGTAACCGCCGAACCGAATTTTTTAAAGAATCGCCTTAGCGATCGATTCTCCCCAAGTTGCTGATTTATCAGGATGATGGTTTCGCCAGCACCTTTGTTCCGCGGACGTAGCCTGATCGTAACTTTCGCGAAGGCCAGAATCAGCATCATACTGCGATGATGGACGTACAAGAGCTTTTCATGGAATTCTTCCGGCCGGTCGCTTTGGGCACGGGAGCAGTACTGGCCGTGATCGTGCTGCTCGGCATCCGCATGCCGCGCCGCGCGAACGTGGACGCCCGCCCGCCCCGCCAGAACTAGCCTAATTTCGCCTTCCATTTGCCTGAGATCTCCGCACATCCCTGCCCGGTTCCCGAACCTCGCTTTGCGGCGGTTCCCTGATTTGACTGGATTTCGGGGCGCGTGAGATATTGGCTCGCTTTCAAAAGTCTGCGCTGGCTGCACTCAACATCGTGGAGTTTGCTGCAACCTAATGGTCCAAATCATTCCCAGGGACACAAGTTTTTTCGACATGTTCGCTGTCATGTCGAACAACCTTATCGACGCCGCCAAAGCTCTCGTCGACCTGTTCGCCGACTATCGCGACGTCAACACCAAGATCGATGAAATTCGCCGGATCGAGCATTTGGGCGACGAAATGACCCACTCGATTATGCGCAAACTCAATCAGACCTTCATCACGCCTTTTGACCGCGAAGACATTCACACACTGGCCTCTTCGCTGGATGACGTGCTCGACTTCATCAACGCCGCCTGCGCCCGCATTGTAATGTACCGAATTACGGATCCTCCTCCGGAGGCCGGAACCCTGGCCCGCCTTATCCTCGCGCAAAGCGAAGAACTTGGTAAGGCCTTGTCCCACTTGCAGAAAAGCGATCTCGTTCTGGCTCGATGCGTCGAAATCAATCGCCTGGAAAATGAAGCTGACCAGGTCTCGCGGGTGGCGATCGGACGACTCTTCGAGCAGGAAACCGACCCCATCACCCTTATCAAAATCAAGGAGTTGCTCGAGTTTCTCGAAACCGCAACTGACAAAGCCGAGGATGTCGCCGACGTACTCGAAACCGTGGTTCTGAAAAACACTTGAGCTTTCCGCTCGATTTCAGGTTGGCGGCACTGCTCGACCCAAATTCAAGGTCCCTACACTCCGTTCGGGATGACAACATACCCGAGACAGGGACTCGAGATTCGCTTGGGTTTTGAAGGGCTCGGCCTTACGCGAGCTGTAAGGGAATCGAAATCAAACTTGCCTTTAGTTTCGATACAGACGCTCCGGGCGCTCACCGCAAACCGATGCCTGTGACTCTCATGGCGGCCCTCGACGCGATGCATCCTCGAACCCAGGAACCCACCGGGTGACACCGAACCTCCTGCTCCTCATCATCACCGTCCTGGTGGCGCTGGCCTTCGACTTCCTGAATGGATTTCACGATGCCGCCAACAGCATCGCAACAGTCGTCTCCACGCGTGTCCTCTCTCCCAAGCTGGCGGTCGTCTGGGCGGCGTTCTTCAATTTTGTTGCGGCCTTCTTTCTGGGGACCGCCGTGGCCAAAACCATCGGGAAGGGCATGGTCCGGATCGATTCCGTCACCCAATACGTCGTCATCGCGGGATTGCTCGGCGCCATCGTATGGGATCTGCTGACCTGGTGGTGGGCCTTGCCGACTTCCTCCTCGCACGCGCTGATCGGGGGCTATGCGGGAGCGGCCATCATGCGTTCCGGCTTTCAGGTCATCATCGTGGCGGGCTGGTACAAGACGCTGATCTTCATCGTCGTCGCCCCCATCATGGGCCTGGTGCTGGGCTTCAGTTTCATGGTGGCAATCTTCTGGATGTTGCGCCACAAGCCGCCGCAACGAATCGACAAATGGTTTCGCAAGTTGCAGCTTTTGTCGGCCGCCGGATACAGCCTTGGTCACGGCGGCAATGACGCACAGAAAACCATGGGCATCGTGGCTGGAGCTCTCTACAGCGCGAAGTACATGAGCGCTTACGACATGGCGAACAACTGGGGCCACTTTCATTGGCCCATCATCCTCGCCGCCCACACCGCGATTGCCCTCGGAACCTACTTCGGAGGTTGGCGAATCGTTCACACCATGGGCTCCCGCATCACCAAGCTGAAACCCGTGGGAGGCTTTTGCGCCGAGACTGCCGGAGCGATCACGCTGTTCGCAACTGCATTGGCCGGAATTCCCGTGAGCACGACGCACACCATCACGGGCGCAATCGTCGGAGTCGGCGCCACCAACCGTCTGTCGGCGGTGCGCTGGGGCATTGCGCGGAGGATCGTGTGGGCCTGGATTCTAACCATCCCGGCGTCAGCCCTGGTAGCCGCCGTCGTGTTTGCGGTCATCCGCTGGATTCATCCCGGCGCGTGATCACTGCTGCGCTTGAAGAAGCGTCGCACCTCACGCGTCGAACGGGATTCACTTTCACAATTGTAGGCCGAGTTTCCATAGGCCCGCATACCTTAGTCCCGTCGTCCCATGACCTCGCAATCTTCGCGGCAGCCGTCACAGACTCCTCAGCACCTTCTTTGGCAGACTACGAGATGGAGATCACCATGAAGACTCTTGCCGCACTCTGCATGGTCGGCGCATGCCTGGTGTTGCCGATCGGCCAGGTGAAAACTACCCCCAGCCCTGAGATCCACCAATGTGGCTCTCGAACCGACGATCAAGCCATCCAAACGATTTCCGAAACCTGGAAAGATGGATACAACCGTGGGGACGCGGCCCAGGTAGCGTCCCTCTACTCCAAGGACGCGTTCTACCTCACACAGCACTTCGTTTCTGGCGTCGTGCATCCCCGAGACCAGATCCAGGCCTACGTCCAGCGTGGCGTGGACGCGCGCTACCACGTCGATTCGATCGATGTCCTGCATTCTTATTGTTCGGGAGATTTCGCCTACACAATCACACGCTACCGTTCCACCAATGGCCAGCAGAAAGCCATGGGCGTAAATCTGGTGGTGCTGCGCAAGATCGCCGGAAAATGGCTCATCGTCGCGCACGAGTCAGCGGTGCCCGACCCGGCGACTTCGATTCAATCCTTGACGCCAACGCAGCAGTGACTTTCCAGGATCTGCACATCAGTTCTCGATACCCTGGCAACGGGAGTGCCTCGGAGGCTGCAGCAATGCCACAACTGCGAAGCGGCGAAAGAGATTAGCCCAGCTCGAAAATTCTTAAAACGCGGAGATCGCAGAGAAAGGCCGCGGAGATCGCAGAGAAGTTCAAGACGAGGGACCAGCGCTGAACAAATCCGAGTACCGGTCGACTCTGAGTCCCGTTCAAGAATGACCTTCCTCTGCGTCCTCTACGAGCTTCTCTGCGCACTCTACGTTTTAAGATTCTCCCGTAGACCGTGTTTTCAAACCCACACCGTCTAACGGCTCCCACGCACTGAGGAGCTCTCCATGCCGGCAACTCCTCTGCAATCAACATACGGCCACTTGGCGGCGTGCGTGCCATTTGTCTTGCCGACTGGGAAACCAGCAACGGGAGGCCAATATGGCAAACTTTACGGAACTTCACTTGAACAACAATCCGCAAGATCCAAGAAAATCCAGGAACACCAACAACACGAAATCTCTGTCGAAAGAAAAAGCACTCTTCGGCGCCGGCTTGATCGCTGTCACAGCCATTTCGGGCGTCTTTCTGCTCATCACCAACGGCTGCTCGAAGGGATCGAAGGCCGCATCCAACATCAGCGCGCCGTCACCTGTAATTCCAACGGTCACAACGCCAGCGCCGGTTGGAGCGGCTGTGCAGCCCCAAGCCATCGCATCGAAGCCTGCAAAGAGGCACGTGCAGCGCAAGGTCCCCATGTACACATTCACCGAGCCCAGCTACGGTGTGTCGTTCCAATACCCCAAGAACTACATCCTGAAGACCGGCGATGAACCGCAGCAGCTTGACCTCGCGGGACTCGGCTCGGTGAAGACCAACTACATCGCGCCCGGCGGCGTGACCGTGGCCGCAATCGAACTTCCCCGCAGTTCGTATCCCGGCACCGACTTCACCTCCGCATACTTCGGTTTGAATGCGAATTCGTCGATGTCGAAGGATCAGTGCGAAGCATTCGCCTTCCCGAAGAGCGAACATCCGGGCAACGAGCCCACGCAGGTTTCGCTCGTGAAGATCGCCGGCCAGGAATACGCGATGGTCGAAGATCAGGGTGCATCGGAAAAGCAGAAAGCACACTTAAAGTACTTCCACCATTTTGAGAACGGCAACTGCTACGAGTTCAGCATGGGCCTCGGCACCACCGACGCCAACGTCGCCGGACTTAAGCCCGTGAACCATTCCCTGGTTTTTGGCCGCATGGAACAGATGCTCGCCACCGTGAAGTGGCAACCAACCTCAACTCCAGAAGTCGCGAAAGACTCAATGCAGCACCCGATCGTGGAAGGAGGCAAAAAGTAGAAAATCAGCCAGAAACCTTAACTCATATGGAGGGCACCTCGATAAGGGGTGCCTTTGGGGGTGGTTGGTCGTTGGTCGTTGGCAAAACCTATATTCACCGTGGAAATCGCGGAGCGCGCCGAAAACCTCTTACATCTTGTCATCCCGGAGAAACTGTGGGGCCAGCCGAATGCGGTGAAGGACCTGCGTTATAGCGACGGAGAGTCGTTGACGACGACTCCTCCTTGAAGGGCAGGCCCTGAGTGCGAGGCTCGGCGAACTCGGCAAACTCGGCGTGCTCGGCGGCAAGTCTCGGGGGTTTCGCCAGCCAAG
The DNA here is from genome assembly GCA_963850425.1 of uncultured Acidobacteriota bacterium. Lineage (GTDB taxonomy): Bacteria > Acidobacteriota > Terriglobia > Terriglobales > Acidobacteriaceae > Gp1-AA133. The sequence continues at coordinate 656,058 of CAWKLF010000001.1, forward strand.
GACCAACGAGTGTCGACCGAGGACCGTTCTTCTAACCTGAATCCACTAGAGCGTCTCGCTTGGGACTGCGCTACCATGCTCGGCCCATGGGGATCAGTGCTTCGCAAAAGAAGTGGACCATCCGCGCCTTCATCGTCTTCGTGATTTTCTATGCGGCATACGCCAGCTTTATAGTCTGGACGATGCGGCAGCCTCCGGAAACTTTCGCGCGGGTTATGTCGCACATGCCCGGCCCCGCGGTGTTCCTCACCTTGCCGTTCGAGACGCTCTGGACGCACGAGCGTGCCGGCGAGCTCCGCCCAGGCGACGCCGCTCCTGACTTTTCACTTCTCAAGCTCGACAAAACCGACCGCGTGCAACTCTCCGCGCTCACCGCGCACGCCCCGGTAGTCCTGGTCTTCGGCAGCTATACTTGACCGCCCTTTCGGCGGGAGGTTCCCGCCCTCAACAAGCTGTACGACGACTACAACGGCAAAGTCGCCTTTCTAGTGGTCTACATCCTGGAAGCGCATCCCAGCGACGTCTGGCAGATGCAAAGTAACATCAAAGACAAAGTGATTTTCGCCAGCCCAAAGACTGAAGAGGAACGCGCTCAGGTTGCGGGTTCGTGCGTGCGCAAGCTCGGCATCAAGTTCCCTGCCGTGCTCGACGAGTTTGGCAACTCGACCGAGCGCGCTTACACCGGATGGCCTGACCGCCTGTATCTTATCGACACCAACAATCGTGTCGTCTACAAAAGCAAGCCTGGCCCGTTTGGATTCAAGCCTGACGATTTACAGAGCGGCGCTGGCGAAGTTGGTGCGGTAAACCGGTCGTTGGTCTTAGTCCTCGGTCGTTGGCAGCAAACCACTTTCGATAAGGCAGGGAAGGTTCCGCGTACCCATCCTAACGGGTGCGTTGGTTGCGAGGTCAGGATCGAATTCATTTGCGAACAACCCCACGACTAACGACCGACGACTAAAATAAGATAAGCCGCAGTTTCCCGCGGCCGATCTTTCCCGGTGATTCCAAACTCTACTGCTGCTTCGACTTCGTGATGGCTTTGTCGCGTGCGATGCTCCGGCTGATCCGGTTCTGCTGACGGTTGATGCCGCGCTGCTCGGCCTTGGTCAGATGTCCGTTGTGCTTGGCCATATCAGCCCGCTCACGGTTCTGCACGGCTGTCTCGCGCTTCTCAAGATGTGTGGCCTGCTTCGAAGTCAGTGTCCCCTTGGCTACGCCATTGCCAATGCGCTTCTGCTGGTGGGCTTCGCGCCCGTTCACCTGGTTCACTCGCGGATGGCCGGGATCCTTCACGCCCGGTCCTGCGCCGGAAGTGTTGCCGGTTGCGGACTGCGCAGCGGCGGAACCGACAAACATCAGTCCCCCCACCGCAAGAACTGCGAGCATCCTGCCGATTGTGTTGGTCATGCCAGTAGAAAACCCCCGGCCAAGAGAGTAGTTCTGACTAGCCATTAAGGGGAGGTTACGAAGGTGGCAAGCCCGAAGTGACTCGCACCCGTGAGACCGGCGTCATCGCGGCGGCTCTTGTACCACAAAGAAATGCTCATCATCCTGCACGAGGGCAGACATTTTTGAAAAAGCGTCGGTCTATTGTAGGTAAAAATTGCCGACAGCGGCGGCCACCTGTTTGCTCCAGCTACAATCTGACCGAAGGCCGGTTCAAAGCAGTAAGATCGGGTCGCGGCGTAACAGGGTCGTTCCCGCACTGCTGGCTATAGCGATTTCATCCCAGACAAGACTAGGGCGGAAAAAAAAACGGAGCCTTGCGATGAATGGCATGAACGCGGCAGATGCAGCTTTGAAAATGCTCCGCGGCGAGGTGATGGATATTGTCCTCGGAACGATTTTCTTGTTCATTGGAGCGACCGCCTGTGCGATCGCCGCGATCCGTTGGCGCGGGGGCGTTCGCATCCTGGTATGGTGGGGAATTTTAAGCGGGATGTACGGTTTGCAAACGCTGGTACAGACGCCCGCGATGGTGGCGGTTCTGCCGCACCTTCTCCAAATCCTCGCGCCCTACGTGAGTACGGCAGTCATGTACCTGCTCCTGGTCTCCGGCTTGTTCGCCTGGCGAGAGCTGTGCCTCGGCAAACTCAGGCTCCTCACCGAGCTGGAAATCCTTGCCGGGCTCGCGATTGCTGTGGCCGGCATTAGCACGTTCGTCCTCGGTGGCCCAAATGACAAATGGATGATCTACAACCACCTGCTCGTAATCTTTGCGATGCTCGTACTCGCCACGGTCGTTCTAGTTCCACGGTTCTCCAAGTTCCTGGTTATACCCAATCACCGAATTTTCACCGTCGCTACGCTTATTTTTGCTTCAGAGGTCCTGTATACCAATTTGTCGAGCGTATTTCCCTATCGCGTCCTGCCAATGGTAGCCTCATTGGGCTTTGCAGCCCTCCTGTTCTCGTTGGGCTATGTAGCTCTAGAGATACTGTTTACGAACGAGCGCCGCCTGCTTTCCATCGAGACGGAGCTGGAGACGGCTCGGCAGATACAGTCATCCATTCTCCCGGCGAGACCTCCTGAGCTGGAACACCTTCGCATCGCTGCTTCTTACCACCCCATGGCCGCCGTCGCGGGCGACTTCTACCAATTCATCCGGGCCGACAGCAACCATCTGGGCGTCCTGGTGGCAGACGTCTCTGGACATGGCATCCCGGCTGCGCTTATCTCTTCGATGATAAAAGTGGCCATGCAGTCGGTAACTGTCCATGCCGATGATCCAGCGCAAGTGCTTGGTGGCTTGAATCGCATCCTGACCAGTGAGGCAGAGGGCCAGTTTGCGTCGGCGGCTTATGTTTGGATCGATACCGAGAACCGCAACGCACTCTACTCGGCCGCTGGACATCCGCCGCTGTTGTGCTGGCGGAATACCAGGGGCGAAATGCAGCGTATCGAAAGCAACGGGCTGTTATTCGGAGTCGGACCTAACTCCCAGTATCCGGTGTGCCGCGTGCCGCTTGAGCCATCCGATCGCTTCCTGCTCTATACCGACGGCGTGACTGAAACAGAGAACGCTGCGGGGGAGGCGTTTGGGGATCGGCAACTGGAACAGGTCATATGCAACAATCGATTGCGGCCCGCCGCCGAGCTCTCGCGTCAGGTGCTCTTCGAACTCCAGAGATGGCGCTCCGCCGCAGTGAAACAGCAGGACGACATTACGCTTATCGTCGTCGATGTACTTTAGAGCTTTGGGAAGGCCTGCGTTCGAGTTAGTCACTGAATTGTCAGCGATTGCAACCATCGGCCGGTCGGAACCGGTTCCTTCGCGCGCGTCCCCTCAATTCTTGAGTTTCTGAACTTCCGCCAAACCCTTCCAGTCCTCGGTATCCTGATCGGGCTTCTCGCGGCGATATTTCGCGTAGAGCTCAATGCCCTGCTGATCTTCGAGAATCTCCACCCGCACGCCTTTGTCTCGGATCATTTGCTCGTTGCCCGAGGCATTGGTGACGTCGCCGACCACAACCCTATTGAACTGGCGCATGTAGATCAAGGTCGCACAAACGTCACAGGGACTCAGGGTCGTAAAGATCGTGGTCTGGCTGAAATCCTGGCGTCCGGCATCGCGAATGGCGGAAGTTTCGCCGTGATTGTACGGGTGGTTTTCCTGCACGAGTGTGTTGTGGCCTTTGCCGAGAATCTGACGGGTCTGGTTGCTGATGACGACGCCGCCAATCGGGCATCCACCTTCTTCGTAGCCTTTTTGAGCCAGCAGAACGGCGAGGCGCATAAAATCCGCATCGGTCAGCTTCTTGAAAAATCCTTTCGCAGCGACCGAGGCCAAGCTCTTCGTCGGAAGATGGGCGATCACATTGAGCACCTCTTCGGTGACGGGTGTTTCTTCGGTGAACAAAGGCTTGATCATTCGGATCCTCAGAGCGGCGATCAACGAAATATCGCCATTTACGCTTCTTGAACCTGCATGACACCCCCGGCTGAGAGGCGCGGGAAATAGCCTCTTCAGCGCGCCAAACAGGTTAACTGGTGCGCGAGCAATAGCCCACCCCTCGATCTGCTAGTGCATCTCGTTCTTAAATAGCTTCCCGTCTTTCATCACGAATTGCACGCGGCCGAGTTCTTCGATGTTTTGCAGGGGGTCGCCTGTGATGGCGATCACGTCGGCGTAGGCGCCGGGGGCGAGCACGCCGATCTGGCCGGTCATGTCGAGCATTTCGGCGGCGCGCGAAGTCGCGCTGTGGATCGCGTCCATCGGAGTCATGCCAAGTTTTATCATCTGCGGAAATTCCTGGGCGATGGGCTGGGTCCATGGGATTCCGCCGATGTCGGTGCCGAACACGATCTTGACGCCCGCCTTCATGGATTTTTTGAAACTGTCTTCGTGAACGGAGGCGCGGAGACGGTCGCGCTTGCCAGCATCGGTTTCGGCGGGCGCCCAGTCGGTGTAGTAGACGGAGATGGTGGGGCAATACCATGTGCCTTGTTTCACCATCTGGGCAATCTGCGCGTCGCTGATCTGCAGTCCATGTTCGATGGAGTCGCAGCCGCCGTCGAGAGCGCGCTGCAATCCGATTCCGCTATAGGCGTGGCACGCGACTTTCTTTCCCCAGCCGTGGGCTTCGTCAACGATGGCCTTGAGTTCGTCGAGCGTGAGCGTGGGTTGAGAGACGAGCTCGCCGTTCTTGCCTACCCAGGAACGGTGCGTCATGTAGACCTTGATCCAGTCGGCACCGTGATCGAGTTGCTCGCGCGCGGCCTTGCGCGCCTCCACCGGGCCGTCGATGATCTGCGCGCCTTTCGGCATGGTTAGTTCCGGCGCGTAGCCTTCCAGGTTGTAGCCTCCCGTGGTGGAGATCGCCCGCGTGGCAACGAACAGACGCGGGCCGGGGATGTATCCGGCCTCGATGGCCTGTTTGATTCCGACGTCGCCATAGCCCGCGCCTTCGGTTTCCACATCACGGAGAGTGGTGAAGCCCTGTTCGAGGGCGCGGCGTACGGAGACGGTGGCGCGCGCGGCCCGGAGGGACGCAGGGTATTTAAGGATGTTTACGTCGTAGCCGCCCTCGGCAGGATCTTCTCCCTGCAGGAAGATGTGCGTGTGGGAATCGATGAGGCCGGGCAGGACGGTGCCTTTGGATAGATCGACGACGGTGGCGTCTTGCGGGACCTTGGCGGTGGCCGCGTCACCGACACTCTCGATGCGGTTGCCGCGGATGACGATCACCTGATTGCGGCGCGGGGTGTCGGATTTGCCGTCAATGAGCGTGCCGGCGCGGATGACCGTGACGGTATTTACGGCGTTTTCCTGAGCGGCCACGAACAGGGACGCGATCGTGATGCAGGCAATCGTGAAGAACACTCTCATCGTGGGGAATCTCCCGGGAGGGGATTGTACGACGGGGCGCGGGAGCTCACGAAACATTCTCGGAGGTAGTAGAGGGAAACGTCCCTCGACTGCGTCCGGCTGACGCTTCACTGCGCTCGGGATGACAGAGTTGCGAGGCGCGCTCGAAGTGCAGCGCTTCCTCTCACTCGTTAAGGTAGGCGTCGGCTTCGATTTCTACCAGCATTTTTGGATCGATCAGGGCGGTGACCTGGACCATGGTCGCGGCCGGGCGGACGTCGCGAAAGAATTCTCCGTGGGCGCGGCCGATCTTTTCCCAGTCAGCGATGTTGGTGACGAACATGCGTGTGCGCACGACATCTTTCATGCTGGCACCCGCTTCTTTCAGGGCCTTCTGAATATTGTTGAGGGTTTGCATGGTCTGGGCGTAGGGGTCGCCGGCGCCGACTACTTTTCCTTCTGCATCGGTCGCGGTGGTGCCGGCCACGTGCACGTAAGGTCCTATCCGAACTGCCCTACAGTAACCAACCACCGGTTCCCAAGGAGTACCGCTGGAAATGTTTTTGCGCGCACTGGGCAAGAGAAAATTCCTCCTTGCCGATGATTTTACTGGAACGATTGATATTCGATGCGCACTCTATTAGCAGTCGCGGCAGGTGAGTGCCAAGGAAAGGCCGTACAACTCAACTTTCGCTTGCGGGTTTCTAAATAGGAGGAATCAGATTTTTGACTGGCTTACAAAAGTTACTTGCGCTCGGAAGTGAAGTCGGTTAATTAGTCAGTCAAATGTAGGAGCCCGCGAACAGCGCGGAGTTGGGGGCCCAATGAATGTGATACCGGAATCGCACCCGTTGCGGGAGTTTTTTACCGAACTGGTGGGACGTCACTATGCGGAAGAAATCGGAATTCGCGATCCGCAATTGATCGCCTACGTCTCGCATCTGCTCACGGAGTTCTGCAACACGGAGCAGCTCTACAAGATCTGCAACGCCTGCAATCGCCCGATCAATGACGTGGGCGAAATGTTGCTGGAGTCCGATCCGGTCTACGGTCCTGCACCTTCCTTTGATCGCGAACGGCAGGTGCGCAAGCACATCGGCGACTTCACCTTGTTCTTTGCCGGAATGTTTCCGGAAAGCGTAAACAAGTACCGCCTGCGGCGTCATCGATTGGAGAGCCTTGTGGACTGGATGAAGGCTGGGAAGGAAAGCTATTACATCGTGTCCAAGTTCGAGCACTTCGAGTACGCGAAGGTGGCGCCCCTATTCGCGAATCTGGCTCGCAATTTTGAAGAGTGTGTGTACGGATTAAACCGGGTGAAGAATGAGCTGCAGGAACGGCAGCACCCGATCATGCGGGGGGCGCAGGAGTTTTTGATGTAGGAGGATTCGGGCTCAAGACTTAGATCTTGGATGTCAGGTGTTGTGGTCAGGGTTTGCCTCTTCGACTTCCTGTTTATCATTCCTTGCGGTAGAAACTCAGGGCTGCGTCTCCTTGCACCAGCGTCCGATATTTTCTTAAAACGCCCGTGGTTTCGACAGGCTGAAACTTTTTTGTGTGCTCAGCGATCACGATCGTTGTCGGCTTCAGCAGAGCCGAACCGCCGATGAATTCCAGCGTGTCGCCATACTCGTGTTCCAGGCGATACGGTGGATCAAAGAACGCGTAATCCAAAAGGATGCCTTGCGCTTGCCACCGGCGCAGAGTCTTCCCCACTTCGCCTTGAACTAATTCGAATCCGGCTTTGATTTGCAAGGCGTTTAGGTTGTTTTGGATCAGCTTTGCGGCCGGGCGCGCGGATTCCACGAAGAAAACCTTCCCCGCTCCGCGGCTCAGGGCTTCGATGCCGACGGTTCCGGCGCCTGCGAACAGATCGGCCCATACTGAGCCTTCGAGTGCCGTGGGATTGCCGGCGGTCAGCACGTTGAAGAGCGTTTCGCGTAGGCGGTCGGTAGTGGGACGGATGTCGAGGCCAGGCAACGACCGGAGGGGACGGCTGCGGTATTGGCCCGCGATAACTCTCAGAGTGCTGGTCCTTCGGTCACGGCAAAAACGCACCGCAACCCTGCCGAATCGAATCTAACTATATAGAATGGAATAGAGCAGATGGAGTTATGGCCTTGAGAAATTGGTCTATCCCGATCGGCAAGCTGTTTGGCGTGGAAATTCGCATTCATTTGACGTTCGTATTTCTGCTTGGGTTCGTATGGATGGCGGAATCGTCGATGAAGAGCAACAGCACGCCCGCGCGCGTGGTCGGCCTGGTCGGCATCATCTTCGGGGCAGTGGTGCTTCACGAACTGGGGCACGCGCTGGTAGCGGTGCGCGAAGGAATGCATGCCAAGGCTATTATCCTGTTGCCGATTGGCGGGATCACGCTCTTGGAAGACTCTCCTTCCACAGCGTCTACCGGTCAAGCCACATGGAAGAGAGATATCCGGATAGCGCTCGCGGGGCCGCTGGTGAACATTGTGCTGGCGTTGGTCGCGGGCATGGTGGTGCTCGCCAAATTTCCGGACGCGCATCTCTGGGTAAAGCCGCTCGTTCATTCCAACCATCTGCTGCGTAGCTTGGTGTGGACTAATCTCTATCTCGGCCTGTTCAACCTGCTGCCTGCGTACCCTATGGATGGCGGCCACGTGCTGCGGGCGTTGTTCTCGCGACGGATGGATAGGGTGTCCGCGACCCGCCGGGCGGTTTCGATCGCGCACGCGCTGGCCATGCTGGTCATCGTGCTGGGCATGCTGTTGCTGTTTCAGGGAGGATATCCAGATAGCTACCTGGTGGTGACCCTGGGATTTTTCCTGCTGATCGGGGCGCAGGTGGAAGAACGCTCGGCGGTCTTCCAGAAAGTGCTCGAGACCGTGCATCTGGAAGACGTCATGCTCACCGACTTTGCCACGTTGTCGCCAGCCGACACATTGGAAGATGCGCTGGAGAAAGCAGTGCACACGCTGCAAGATGATTTTCCCGTGGTCCGCGGCGGTGACATGGTCGGGGTCATTTCAAAGGCCAACATCCTGGATGCGCTGCGTATGGAAGGCAACGGCTACGTGCAGTCGGTGATGAACCGGATTTTCGAAGTGTCGACACGGCAGGAGTCATTGGCGTCCGCCTTCCGCAAGCTGAATTCGCAGAACCTCAGCATTATCCCGGTGGTAGAAGATCAGCGCCTGGTAGGGATTATCACGCTGCAGAACCTGATGCACTCCATGTCGCTGCTGGCCGAGAGCCGCAAGCTTCGCAAGGAAGCGCTGAACTCCTGATTCCTGACGACTGTTCAGTGAAAGGACAGTTCTTTCCCCACATGGAAAACAGAGGAAATTCAAACTTAACGGCAGGTTGAAGGTAGTCGCCTCGAGAGTTGTGGCATCCCACCTCTCGAAAAATGCGAAACGTGCGGCACCCAAACTTCTGGTTGTTTGACGAAGAGCGGCTCTTCAGAACTAAAACAGGCGAATGGCTTTTGCCTGCTCGATGGCCGGGATTTTTCGCAGGGCTTTCAATACGTCGTCGGGTACGCGACCGTCCACGTGCACGACTGCGACCGCCTGGCGAGCCGCCTTCTTTTCCGTGCCGCCGTTACCGGATTGGCGGCCGAGCGAGAAGTCGGCGATGTTGATTTTGTGCTCGCCCAGAATCGTACCTACTTTTCCAATCACGCCGGGAACGTCGCGGTTGCGCAGGTAGATCAGGTTGCGTTCGAGCGGAGCTTCCACGTCGATGTCGTCGACCGAGAGCAGGCGCGGCGCGTGGCCGTGCAGGACGGCGCCTTTCACGCGATGCTCCTGGCCCGCCGTTTTCAGCATAACTGAGAGCACGCTGCCCGATCCGCCGGTGGAGCTTTTCGCTTTGTGCTGCTCGTGCACGCGGAGGCCGCGCGAGTCCGCGATGGTGGCGGCATTGACGAGGTTCGCCTTTTCGTCGAGCATCTGGTTCAGGACGCCCTTGATGGCTGCATTCCGGATCAATTCGGTTTTCCATTCCGCGATGTGGCCGCTGTAGCGGAGCGAGATTTCTTCCAGCATCCCGTCGCTGACCTGGGCAAGGAACGACCCCAGGCGCTCAGCAAGCACGACGTAGGGCTGCATCTCGGCATACTCTTCGTGCGACACCGAAGGCACGTTCACCGCGTTCTGGATCACGCCGCTCTTCAAATATTCCTTGACCTGCTGCGCGACTTGTACGCCCACTGCCTCCTGCGCTTCGTGCGTGGAACCGCCAATGTGAGGGGTGAGGATGACGTTGTCCAAGGCAGTGAGCGGAGAGTTCTTCAGCGGCTCTTCCTGGAAAACATCGAGCGCGGCGCCGCCGATTTGTCCTTGTTTGAGCGCATGGGCGAGCGCGGCTTCGTTGATCAGTTCGCCGCGCGCGCAGTTCACGATGCGCACGCCTTTTTTCATGGTCTTGATCGAGTCCGCGTTGATCATGCCGGTGGTCTGCGGGGTGAGGCCGACGTGCAGGGTGATGTAGTCGGCTGCGGCATAGAGGTCATCGAGCTTGGCCATGCGGATGCCTTGCTCTTTGGCCACGCTGGCGGAAACGAATGGATCGTGCCCGACGATTTCCATGCCGAAGGCCTTGGCCCGGCGAGCGACTTCCATGCCAATCTTGCCGAGGCCGATCACGCCCAGCGTTTTGCCGCGGAGTTCGGTGCCCTGCAGGGACTTTTTCTCCCACTTGCCGGCATGCATCAGGCCATCGGCGCGCGGAATGAAACGCGCCATGCCCAGCATCATTCCCAGCGTGAGTTCAGCGACGGCCACGGCATTGGCGCCGGGAGTGTTCATGACCGCGATGCCCTTGCGGGTGGCGGCTTCGAGATCGACGTTATCGACGCCCACGCCCGCCCGGCCAATCACGCGCAGCTTGGGCGCATGCTCCAGCAAAGCGCCGTCGACCTGCACGGCGGAACGCACAATCAGCGCGTCGGCGGATTCGAGGTGCGTCGTCAGCTTGCCTTCAATCTGATCGGGAGTGACCAGCGTCCAGCGCGGCTCCTGCAGCAGGGCCATGGCAGAGGCTGAGATTTTTTCGGCAACAACAATCTTCATGTGATTCTCAGGGTCCTGGGAAATTGAAATGATAGCTGTCAGGCAATTCTGTTCGCGGTTTTCGCGTCAAAGGATTGCCCAAAACGAAAAAAGCCTCTAACCGCAAAGTGCGCGAAGGATTCCGGAACGATCGCTAAGAAAATCTCGAGCCTTCGTGCTCGTTGCGGAATCACGCCTTTCACCGGGCGCGAAGAGATCAGCCGTGCCTTGCCGCGTACAACAACTATCGAGTTGCCGCTGCAGCTTCGGTTTGCCGGGCAAACACCTCCTGCGCAGCGCGCACCGCCGATCCGAACTCGACGGGCTTGCTGGTCACGTACGCGATGACGTGTTCGAGCGCAGCTAATGCACCGATGGTATCGAGATAGTCGTAATAACCAATGTGGGCCATGCGGAAGAGCTTGCCCTTCATCTCGCCCTGGCCGTTCGCAACTACGGCGTTGAACGACTCGCGGAACTCCTTCACGATCGAGCCGGAGTCTACACCCGCGGGGGCCTCGATGGCTGTGACGGCTGCCGCCGGGGAACTTGGCGCGAATAGTTTCAGGCCCAGTGCCTGGGCTCCAGCGCGCGTCATCTCGGCTGCAAGTTCGGCATTGTTGACGAGGTCTTCGCGTCCGGCCGCCAGATCGCCGTTCCCGAGCTGGCGGATGTAGTCGAGCGCGGCTCCCAGCGCCGCGAACAACGATGTAGCCGGCGTATAGGCCGACTCGCCTTTCGCGGCCGACTTCCGCTCCTTGCGCAAGTCAAAGTAATAGCGCGGAGATTTTGTTGTCTCCATGCGCTGCCAGGCCCGCTCGCTGACGCCGCAGTAGGCGAGGCCGGGCGGAATCATGAGGGCTTTCTGGGATCCCCCGACAACGAGATCGACTCCCCAGGCGTCCACTTCGAGATGGGTCGTGCCGAGACCGGTGATGGCGTCGACCACCAGGAGCACATCATCACCCAAGGCCCGTACCAGTTTGGCGATTCCCTTCACGTCGTGGCGCGCGCCAGTGGAGGTCTCGGTGGCCTGCATGTAGACGACGCGGACGTCAGGAGTCAGCTTCGCGCGCACTTCTTCGAGGGAGAACGTCTGGCCGTAAGGCTTGCTGAGGACGTCGACGGTGCAGCCGAAAGCCTTGCCCAGCGCCGTCCAGCGCTCGCCGAACTTTCCGGCGGTCAGCACCAGAATCTTGTCGCCGGGAGAGGTCAGGTTCGAAACGCTGGCTTCCATCACGCCGGAACCAGAGCAGGCGAGCACCAGGACATCGTTTTGCGTGCCGATGAATTCCTTCATGTCCGAGAGCACGCGCGTGAACAGGTTGCGGAAGTCGGCGGTGCGATGGTGGGCGGTGAAGGCGGCCTCGGCAAACTGGGCGGCGGGGAGAAGGGGGGTCGGGCCGGGAGTGAAGAGACGATTTTTGCGCAGCATGGGAGGAGTCCTTCGAAAAACAGGATGTAGATAGTTTATCGGATGGGCTGCGGTGGCGCACGTCGGGAGCTTCGCGCGGTGAAGAAAAGCTAGCCCAGCTTCGCTCGGTCGGACAGGCGAGGGCGCCTTTCCCTACGTGGTTCGGTGCTACGACTATAATTGCGCACTATGAGCCTGATCGATCAGATCCAAAAAGATCTTGTGTCCGCCATGAAGGCCAAGGAGGAAGCGCGCCTCTCCTGCCTGCGCATGGTAAAGACTGCTCTCACGCTAAAGCAGACCGAAAAAATGGGGCCGCTTGACGAGAAGGAATCGCAGCAGGTACTGACTACGCTCATCAAGCAGCGCCGGGAGTCAGTCGAGCAGTTCACCAAAGGCGGGCGGCAAGAAATGGCGGACAAGGAAGACGCCGAGATTAAAGTGATAGAAAGTTATCTTCCCAAGGCTGCGGGGGAGGAAGAGATTGTTGCGGGCGTGAAGGCTACGATTGCGGAGATGGGTTCGCCCACTATGAAAGATATGGGGACCGTGATGAAGAACGCGATGGCGCGGTTCGCGGCGGCGGGCATGCGGGTGGATGGAAAAGTGGTAAGCGACGCGGTGAAGAAGGAGTTGGCGGGGAAGTAGAGAGCGAAGCCACGTAGGGACAGCGCCCTCGGCTGTCCAGTCGTCGCTAGCACGACGGATTTTGATCCTCGCTGGGAAGTGGCGACGGACATGGTTTCAAGAAAATGCAAGCCACGCTTCGCTCGGCCGGACAGGCGGGGGCGCATGTCCCTACGTGGTTCGTGGGGTTACTTGCTTCTCTGCAGTTCCCGGTAGGCTTCGCTTTTGGACACGCCCATTTCTTTGGCCACTTTTTTCAGGGCGGCTTTCTCATCTACTTTTTCCTCGGACATGATTTGGTCTACGCGTTGGCGAACTGATACTCGCGATGGCACCGCACTTTGTGCGGCGTCTTCGGTTTTCGCGATCAGCAGGGTGATTTCGCCTTTCACGTCGCCACGGGACTTTAGCTTTTCGAGTATCTGGCCTGCCCGGCCGCGGAGAAATTCTTCATGAATCTTGGTGACCTCGCGGGCCACGACTACGTGGCGCTCGGGGCCAAGGACTTCGACAATATCCTCGAGCGTTTCGACCACGCGATGCGGAGCTTCGTAGAAAATTTGCGTGCGTGGGGAGGTACGGATGGTTTCGAGAAGCGTGCGGCGCTCTCCGCGCTTAGCGGGCAGGAAGCCGCTGAAGCGGAAGGAGTCGGTGGGCAATCCGCTGGCGACCAGGGCTGCGAGGAACGCCGATGCACCCGGGATCGGAACAACTGGGACGCCGTGCCGGATGGCCAGCGTGATCAGGCGGAAGCCGGGATCGGAAATTCCCGGCATGCCGGCGTCGGTGACCAGCGCGATTTTGGCGCCGCCTTCAAGATCGACGACGAGTTCGGCGGCCTTGGTCATCTCGTTATGCTCGTGGTAGCTGATGGTGCGGGTCGTGATGCCGTAGTGGTTGAGCAGTTTCTGCGTTTGCCGGGTATCTTCGCAGGCGATCAGGTCGACGCCCTTGAGCACGCGCAGAGCGCGCAGCGTAATGTCCTCGAGGTTGCCGATGGGAGTGGCGACCAGGTAAAGAGTGGGGCTGGGATCGAGCGCTGTAGAACTCGGCGCGGACTCAGCATCCCGAGGCATGGCGGGAAGAATAACATTTGCAGCCGCTCGCGTATCCGCCCTGAAATTGACGTGACCCGCGCCATCCCCCTAGAATCTAACCAGTCGATAGGGCCAGCCATGCAGGTCCCGCGCGCGGCCGTTGTACCTTGGAACATCGGAGGTTCATGCCCCTTTACGAGTATCAGTGCAAAAAGTGCCACCATCGATTTGAACGGATCCAGAAATTTTCTGATCCGCATGTGAAGAAGTGCCCGGACTGCGGCGGTCCGGTCGAGCAGGTGGTGTCGGCGCCCGCCGTGCAGTTTAAAGGGTCGGGATGGTATGTGACCGACTACGCCAAGAAGTCGTCCTCGGGGACGTCCTCGTCCAACGGCGAGTCGAGCAGCAAGAAGGATGACAAGAAAGAAACGAAGCCCGACTCGTCGTCCAAGAAAACCGAACAAAAATCCTAAGGACACGCTTCTCGCGGTCCGAGCAACCGTGACATCAGGGCGTGGAGCCCTTTCCGGTGCTCCTCGTCCAAATCCTAAAACGCAGAGGACGAGAGAACTTCCGCAAAGCGAGCTGATAGAGACCTCTGCAAAGTCTAATTTGGCTCTTATATGCTTCCTGGTTTTCTCTGCGTTCTCTGCGGCTTGCTCTGCGACCTCTGCGTTTTAAGATGTTTTGAAAAGCGCTCAACAGTCGCCTGCCCAGCGACTCGAATCTTTTTCCCGGCTTTCTCATCTAAATCAATTGACTAGTCAAGCATTGCGACAATGGACCTCTGGGAGGGCATCATGATCACTTTAAGACGCGCCAACCAACGTGGCGGCGGGGATTTTGGGTGGCTGAATACGCGGCACTCTTTCAGCTTCAGCGACTACTGGGATCCGAAATGGATGGGCTTCCGATCGTTGCGGGTCATCAACGAGGACTACGTGGCCCCCGCTTCGGGATTCCCGACTCATCCGCACAGCGACATGGAAATCATCACTTACGTGCTCGAAGGTAAACTCGAGCACAAGGACAGCCTGGGCACGGGTTCGGTCATTCTGCCCGGAGATGGCCAGCGCATGACGGCAGGACGCGGCATACGACACAGCGAGTACAACCCGTCGAAAGAAGAACGGGTGCACTTGTACCAGATATGGATTCTGCCGGAGAAGAAGTCGCTGGAGCCAAGTTACGAACAGAAGTCGTTTCCGTCCGAAGAGAAGCAGGGCAAGCTGCGCTTGATTGCTTCGCCCGACGCCAAGGATGGCTCGGTGAAGATTAATCAGGACGCGCGGCTCTATGTCACGTTGCTGAAGCCCGGCGAGGAGGTCACGCACGACTTCGGAAAGAGTCGGCACGGATGGCTGCAAGTCGCCAAGGGCGGCGTCGAGGTCAACGGGCAGAAACTTGAGCAGGGTGACGGAGCGGCCATCAGCGACGAGCCTCGCTTGAACATCACAGCAGACAAGAATAGCGAAGTGCTGCTGTTTGATCTGGCGTGAGACGCGATTTCGGTGGCGAGAACTTCCGGAAAAAGCGTCGGACAGGTCGGCCTCCCCAAAATCCAAAAGGTAAGAGAGCCCTGAGTCCCATCCCGGCGCAAAGGGACGCGCCAGGATGGAGAACCCGGCTATTTTCTTGCCTTGGCCGGTTCTTTGTGCGCGACCCGCTCGCTCACTTCAAAGTTAAGCTTAGCGGTCTTCTTGTCTGCGTCGACGATGACGTGGTCGCCGTGCAGAACTTCGCCGTCTAGGATTTTCAGGGCCAGCGGATCTTGAATTGCGCGCTGAATGGCCCGCTTCAACGGACGTGCTCCGTAGTTCGGGTCGTAGCCTTCATTCAGGACCAATTCTTTCGCGGCGTCAGTCAACTCGAGCGAGATCTTGCGCTCGGCCAGCTGACGGCGCAGGTCTTCCAGGCGCAGGTCGACGATTTTGACCAGTTGTTCCTTGCCCAGCGGACGGAAGACGATGATGTCGTCCACCCGATTCAGGAACTCAGGCTTGAAGTAGCCGGCCAGTGAATTGGTAACTTCCTTTGCGGCCTTCTCGAAGTCTTCACTGGTGCGGATGTTTTCCGCCACCAGGAACGACGAGCCGATATTCGACGTCATGATGATGATGGTGTTTCGGAAATCGACCTGGCGGCCCTGTCCATCGGTCAGGCGTCCGTCGTCCATGATCTGCAGCATGATGTTGAAGACGTCGGGATGCGCCTTCTCGATTTCGTCAAAGAGTACGACCGCGTACGGGCGGCGGCGGATTGCTTCGGTAAGTTGGCCGCCTTCTTCGTAGCCGACGTATCCGGGAGGCGCGCCAATCAGGCGAGCCACGGCGTGCTTCTCCATGTACTCGGACATGTCGATACGCACCATGGCGTGTTCGTCGTCGAATAGAAATTCGGCCAGTGCACGGGCGAGTTCGGTTTTGCCGACTCCGGTGGGACCAAGGAAAATGAAAGAGCCGATGGGGCGCCGGGGATCACTGAGGCCGGCGCGGGAACGGCGAATGGCGTTGGCTACACGCTGGAGTGGTTCGTCCTGGCCGATGACGCGCTGGCGCAGCCGGTCTTCCATCGTGACCAGTTTCTTGACTTCGCTTTCGAGCATCTTGGAGACCGGGATGCCGGTCCACTTCGAGACGATGCGGGCGATGTCTTCCTCGTCGACTTCTTCCTTCAACATGCGGCGGGCGCTGGTCTTTTCGAGCTGCGCCGTGAGCTGTTCCAGTTCTTCTTCAACCTGCCGGATGAGGCTGTAGCGGATTTCGGCCACGCGCTGCAGGTTGCCCTTGCGCTCTTCCGCCTGCTCCTCGATGCGCAGCCGTTCGAGCTTCTCCTTGAGCCCGCGCTGGCGGGCGATCAGGTCTTTCTCCTGTTTCCAGGCGGCTTTCAGGGCGTTCGACTTCTCGCGGATCTCCGCGAGTTCCTTGTCGATGACGGCCAGACGCTCGCGTGAATTCAAGTCATCTTCTTTTTTAAGGGCCTGCTTCTCGATTTCGAGCTGCATGGCGCGGCGCTCGAGCTGATCGATTTCCGTGGGCATCGAATCAATCTGGATGCGCAGCGAGGCCGCGGCTTCGTCGATCAGATCGATGGCCTTGTCGGGCAGGAAGCGATCCGTGATGTAGCGGTGCGATAAGGTCGCGGCGGCAACAATGGCAGAATCCTTGATGCGCACGCCGTGATGCACTTCGTAGCGTTCTTTCAAGCCGCGCAGGATCGCGATCGTATCTTCCACCGTCGGTTCGCCGACGTAAACGGGCTGGAAACGGCGTTCAAGGGCTGCATCTTTCTCGATGTACTTGCGGTACTCGTTCAGCGTGGTGGCGCCGATAGCACGCAGCTGGCCTCGTGCGAGCGCGGGCTTGAGCATGTTCGAGGCGTCAATCGCACCTTCGGCGGCGCCGGCTCCTACCAGCGTATGCAGTTCGTCGATGAAGAGAACAATCTGGCCTTCGGATTCTTCAATTTCTTTCAGAACGGCTTTCAGGCGGTCTTCGAACTCGCCGCGGTATTTTGCGCCTGCGAGCATAGCGCCCAGATCGAGACCGACTACCCGCTTGTTCTTCAAAGCTTCAGGAACATCGCCCGAAATGATGCGCTGGGCAAGGCCTTCCACAATGGCGGTCTTGCCGACCCCGGGCTCGCCGATGAGCACGGGGTTGTTTTTTGTACGGCGCGAAAGCACCTGTACCACGCGGCGAATTTCCTCGTCGCGGCCGATGACAGGATCGAGCTTGCCGCGACGAGCCTGCTCAGTGAGATCACGGGCATAGCGTTCGAGCGCCTGGTACTTGGCTTCGGGATTCTGGTCGGTGACTTTCTGAGTGCCACGGACGGAGGTCAGCGCCTTCAGAATGGCGTCGTAAGTTGCGCCATGGTGGGCGAGGATGGTCTGGGCCGCGTCGCGCTTGGCCTGGGTTGCCGCAAGTAGCAGGTGCTCGGTCGAGACGTAGTCGTCCTTGAAATTGGCGGCTTCCTTGAAAGCACGGTCGATCAGCTGGGTAAGCGCGGGCGACATAGTGGCCTGGGTTGCGCCCTCGCCCGAAACCTTCGGCAGATTTCTGATTTCGTGATAAGCCTCGTTCAGAACGGCTTGCGGTCCGATGTCCAGCTTCTCAAGAACTGGGGGGACAATGCCCTCCTTGTCTTCGAGCAACGCGGCCAACAGGTGCACGGGCAGCAACTCGGGGTTGCCGTGTTCAGTCGCGATGTCGTTCGCGCGCTGGACCCCTTCCTGCGCCTTTACTGTAAATTTGTCCCAGCGGATTGCCATGGGAAACTCCTGAAAAGAAATTTTGTAATTTCGTAATTTGGTAATTGAGTGATATTCGAAAGCGCCCTGGAATTCGATGTTCGCGCATACGCAGCCGCCGTACATCAAATTAAAAAATTACCCGATTACCAGACTACAAAATCAAAGGGAGGCGGTCACCTCTGCCGCCTCCCTCCGAAGTTCAATATGTGTTCGTGCCGTAAAGGGGGCTTAGGCGGCTTTGCCTGGGCCTTTTCCTTCCAGCGTCTGTTCGCCGCGAACGTTTACCTTGATCTGCTTGGGCTTGGCTTCGGCTTTCTTGGGAAGGGTGATCTTCAGAATGCCCTTGTCGTAGTTGGCCGAAACCTTCTCCGCGTCCACCATGGTGGGCAGCGTGAAGGTGCGGGTGAAGCTGCCATACTGGCGCTCGACCCGGCGGAAATTCTCTTCTTTTTCTTCCTTTTCGAACTTGCGCTCACCGTGCACGGTGAGGACGTTGTTTTCGATGCGCACATCGATGTCCTTCTCGTCGATGCCCGGGACTTCGATCTTCAGGCTGACAGTGTGCTCGTCTTCATAGACGTCCACCGGCGGAGCAAAGCTGGTGGTGGTCAGTGACTCCTCCCGGCCCTCAGGTCCGTAGGACTCACGGAACAAGCGGTTCATGCGATCTTGCAGGGTAGAAAACTCGCGGAAGGGATCCCAACGGGTAATGACAGTCATGACTCAAAAACCTCCTAAAGGCTGATCTTGAAATTGAGTGGTGCCACAGTCACTCAGTTTAGATGAGCACTTAGCACAAAAGAAGCATAAAAGTTGAGTGCCTTATTGTCAATCACTTAATGTTATTATAAATCAATTAGTTACGCACAATATGAGGCACTTCAAATAGCATGTTTCAGGCACTGAAAGGAGGACGGGATGGTCCTTGCTTTGGCCCCGCTTCTCTAGCAGGCGCGCGGTTTTGCGGGCGTCACGGGCAGCCTCGGCCACGACTTCCAGGAATTCCGCTTCCCCGACATGATAAGAACAGGAGCAAGTTACCAGGATGCCGCCGGGACGGAGCATCTTCAGGGCACGCAGGTTCAGTTCCTTGTAGCCACGCAGCGCAGTCTCCAGATTCTTGCGGCTCTTGGCGAAGGCTGGGGGATCGAGGACGATGGTGTCGTACTGGCGGCCGGCGGCGGAATAATCTTTGAGGAGGTCGAAGGCATTGGCCTCGATCCACTCGACTTCGCGCTGGTTGAGCAGGGCGTTCTTGTCGGCGACTTCAAGAGCCTGGCGGGAGCTGTCAACCGCTGTCACAGACTTACACGACTTGGCGAGGTGCAGGGCGAACCCGCCGTGGTAACAGAAGACATCAAGCGCATCCCCATGAGCATAGCCGGAAGCGGCAGCGTAATTTTCCCGCTGGTCCAGGAAGGCTCCGGTCTTTTGGCCTTCGCGGATATCGAAGTGAAAACGCACTCCGTTCATGGCGAAAATGGTGTTGGTTTGGTCGCCTGCGAGAAGTCCAGACTCTCGTGGTGGCAACTGTTCCAGTTCTCGGATGTGCGAATCGACTCGTTCGGCAATAGCATGCGGCTGAAACTGTTCAGTGAGTTCGGCCAGCAGGGCTGAGCGCACGTCTTCGCGGTCCATGGCCTGGGTGAGAACCTGCAAGGACAGGATATCGTTGTAGCGGTCGACGATGAGTCCGGGCAGGAAGTCGGCTTCGCTGAAAACGACGCGGTGGGCATCGGTGTCGGTCACCAGCAGCTTGCGATAGGCCACGGCGTTGCGCACGCGCTCCCGAAGCAGAGTGGGCAAGTCGGCGGCTGGCCTCTCGGAAAGCATGCGCAGGGCGATCTGCGAACTGCTGGAGTAGAGGGCTGTTCCAAAAAACCGGCCACCCTGATCCACAACGGAGACCAGCGAGCCCGGAGTGGCTCCCGCCTCGGACAAAACGTCGGACCGATAGATCCAGACATGGCCTGCCTTGAGCCGGCTCACGGCGCGCGCAGAAATCACCGCTTTAGGACCAGCAGGAACTGCGGCGGGGTTGCGGGTTGCGGATCGCGCGGGCGCACGCGGATGGAGCGAAGGCATGACTCCATCTTAACCGCTTCACTGCGCGATGCGAGTGCAGGTGCCTTCCGTTCTCGTGCCGTCGTACTGATGCCCGTAGTAGATGCACTTGGACGCAAAGTCATTGCAGTCTGACTTTGCGTCGGTCTTGCAAGTTTTTTTGTCACAGCGCACGCCATCGGCATTTCCCTGTGTGCATTCCGTGGTCGCGTACACCCCGGCGCCCTTCGAGCCGAGGACGTCCCCTCCACCACTTCCGTGGCGTTTCTCGCAACCTGTCGCTACGGACAGGCTTCCCAGCAACAGCAAGGCAGCTATGAGTCGCCCCATGTCGATTCCTCCTGCACAATTGTGGGTTGTTGAATGTTTTCGTTTCGCGAAAATCGCAGCACGGAGCCAAGACAGCCTCCGCCCTTGATTTACGGAGGATTAACTGGCGGCGGGATGTTCTGAAGAAGTTTGCCCAGCCGAAGCGGCGTGCGAGGAGTGCACCTCAGCCCGGGCCGCGGTCAAATCCGACAGCAGCGAGTCCAGCACGACCATAGGAAGTTCGCTGCCCCAGCTGTCAATTTCTTCTTCGTCCCAATGGCCATTCAAGCGAATGACGCCGTTGAGGTCCTCAGGGAACGCGAGGCGGAAGCTGCCTTCGCGGTTCAGGATGTCGCCGACTTCGCGGCCGGTGTGCAGTTCATAGACGCGGCGCGAGGATGTGGTGGCGGCGTTCACGAAGGCCAGGAACGCTTCGCCGATCTCTCCGAAGGCAGGATGGTAAAACCAGGCTTGCTGGGAGTCTGCCTTGGGACGCGCGCGGCGCTTGGTAGTGTAATTCGTGCGCTCGATCTTGGCTTCATTTTCCGGATTGAAATACAGCAGGCGCTGGCAGGACTCGCACTCGATGAGTTTCTGTCCGGCGCGAACCTCGTTATAGGTCTGCGGACGGAGCATGACCTGGCAAGCCATGCATTTCTGATCCCGCACCTCGGAGATGCCGGAGCCGCGAAACTTCATCACGCGCTCATAGTGGCGCAGGAGGTCAGCGCCCACGCCGCCCCGCAGTTTGTCGCGCTTGCCATTCCATTCGGCGAGAAGTTTTTCGTCTTCGGCAGTGCGCTGGCGGGCCTGCTCTTTTTCTTTTTCGATTTCGGCGGTTTCCGCCTTCAACTCGGCCTCGGCCGCCTTTACGTCTTTTTCGCGGGCCTCGGCGTTGACCATCAGGTCGAGGATCTTGTCTTCATTGGCGCGGATTTCCTGCTCGGCAAACTGGATTTCCTGCATGAGCGCCCGGTACTGGTCGTTGGTTTTGACGGCCAACGACTGGTCGCGGTACTTGGAGATCTTGCCCTGCAGGTCCTGGATGGAGGTTTCGTACTTCTTCTTCGCGCTCTCGTCGGCCTTGGAGGCAGTTTTGGCCTTCTCGAGCTTGGCCTTCGTGTTCGCCAGCTTCGTTTCGATGACGGCCACGCGCTTGGGAAGTGCGGCCACTTCTTCTTTCAAGCGCAGGATTTCCTTGTCAGCAACCTGGAGTTCCATCAGGTTTTGAAGGTCCTGCAACATGGAATGGAATCATTTTAGCACGCACGGACTGGCCTTCCTCCAGGCTGACAGCCGGAATTGCAGGAGTTCCGCGCGAAAAGTGATGCGCAAATCAGCCGTCGGTTGGTCTATTTGTCGGTATCGCTGAACGCGTACTTTCCCAGCAGGAACGGGTGCGACGTCGGCGGCGCGCTATTGACCTGATCGACGGGATACGGGGAGTCGGCGGTCAGGGTGGGAAACCCCCAAATTTTGCCGTTGCGCAGGTCGACAACCACCTTGCCGTACACCTGGCGGCTGCCGTCGGGGGCGCGGAGCATTGAAACGCCGGGTTCGACGTAGAACGGATATCCCTCGCCAGACTGGGCATGGACCACAGTTGGGGCGACTGCGGGGCGAAGAGCAATCACTCCCAGAAGTACGGCAATGAAGATCAGCAGCGTTTTGACCAGCCAATCCAGCTTCATCCAATCCATTTTCATGACGTCTCCTTGTTCAAGAACGATGATTTTGCGGGAAGCCGCGTGCGCATGCAAGGGCCGGTCCGCTGCTGGCATGCGATATGAAGGGCTGGGCGCATCCGGCTATTTGGGCCGGCTCAGAACGGGGATCTCGCCTGCGGTGTAAACTTTTCGGTCTGCCAGGCGACACCGAAACTTTGCTTTCCCGGAGAACGTCATTGAAACGGCTTTGTGCGCTTTTTCTCTTTCTCTTGAATTTTGTATACGCGGGCGTGGCCCAGAATGTTGCTCCCAAAGATTCGAAGGAACCGTTAACCATCGAGTCTATTTTTTCGGAGGGTGGAATCACCGGACGCGCGCCTGAGGCCATCCAGTGGAGCCCCGATGGGAAGAAGTTGACCCTCGTCCTGCGGGATGATGCGGGCGAGCACGGCCAGTTGTGGTACGTCGATACGGCGACCGGCGAGAAAAAGGTCCTGGTCAGTGAAGCCAAGCTCGCCAGCCTGGCGCCCGACGCCACCAAGATCAAGGACGAGCGCGAGAAAGAGCGGGTCACTCGGTATCACGTCGCGGCTTACGTGTGGAGTCCGGATTCCAAGTCTTTGCTGTTCGATTCCAGCGGGCAGCTCTGGATGTACAGCCTGGAGAATGGCGTTGCGGTGCAATTCACTTCGTCGCCGGAGGCGAGCGCGGATCCAAAGTTCTCTCCGGATGGCAATCACGTCGCCTACTTGCGCAAGCACAATCTCTACGTGCAACCGCTGGCTGCACAGAACGGGCGCCAGCTTACCGACGATACCGAAGAGAACATCCTGAACGGCGAGGTGGACTGGGTGTATGCAGAAGAACTGGGCGTGCGCGGCAATTATTTCTGGTCGCCCGACAGCAAGGAGATCGCGTTCCTGCAGATGAACGAGAAGCAGGTACCCACCTACCCGATCACGGACTGGCTGCCCACGCATCCCAAGGTCGAGCAGGAAAAATATCCGAAGGTGGGCGATCCAAATCCGGAGGTTCGGCTGGGAGTCGTTTCCGCGAAGGGCGGCAAGCCGAAGTGGATTTCGCTCACAAAAGACACGGACATCTATATTCCTCGCTTTGGATGGGTGCGCGAGGGAATCCTCTGGGCGCAGGTTTTGAACCGTGCGCAGGACACGATGGACCTGTACTTCATCGATGCAAAATCCGGGCACTCGCGCAAAGTGCTGACCGAATCGAGCCCCGGCAGCTGGGTTGACGTCAATGACGTCTTTCGCATTCTGAAGTCTGGCGACCGTTTCCTGTGGTCCAGCTGGCGGGATGGCTATACCCACCTGTATCTGTACAGTTTCGAAAAACAGAATCCGCTGAGCTCGGATGCCAAGCTGGAGCGGCAACTTGAAAAGGGAGACTACGAAGTTCTGTCGGTCGAGGCCGTCGATGAGAATGCTGTGTACTTCACTGCTAACCAGGGGGATCCGCGAAGGAAGGCCGTGTTTTCGGTGGGGCTCGACGGGGGAGCGGTTCGGCGGATGTCGCAGGCGGAAGGCTGGCACAGTCCGTCGTTTGCGGACGATGCGAAGCACTGGCTGGACCGGTATTCGAATGCATCGACGCCGCCGAAGTGGTCACTGTGCACGGGAGATGGCCCGTGCAGCACTGTGTGGGAATCCCGCAGCGTCGGCGATCTTGGCCTCGTGCAGCAGAAGTTTTTGCAGTTCAAGGCGGATGACGGAACCACCTTGTACGGGCAGCTCTTGCTTCCCGAAGGCGTGCCAGCCGGGAGGATTCCTGTAGTTACCTATGTTTATTCCGGACCCGCCGCCCAGGTTGTGCTCGACGAGTGGGGAGACACGACGTATCTGTTTCATGAGCTGCTTCTGCGAAAGGGCTTCGCGGTATTCTCGGTCGATAATCGCGGCACGCCGAATCGCGGGCGGGCCTTCAGCGCGAGCATCTATCACGAATATGGCGTGATCGAACTGAAAGATCAGCTGGACTCGATCAAGCAGTTGCTGGAGCAATATCCGCAACTCGACAAAGATCGTCTGGCTTTCTGGGGATGGTCGGGCGGCGGCACGATGACGCTGTACGGCATGACACACTCGGATGCTTTCAAGGCGGGCGTCGCGGTGGCGCCCGTAGCCGATGCACGCAATTACGACAGCATATACACCGAGCGCTATCTCGGCTTACTGAAGGATAGCCCGAAGGCTTATGAGCAGGGAGCCATTCCGAAAGTTGCCGGGCAGCTGCATGGGGCTCTGTTCCTGGTACACGGAACAAGCGACGACAATGTGCACTTCCAGAACAGCATCCAGATGATCGACGCACTCATCAAGGCCGACAAGCCATTCCGCCTGATGGTTTATCCCAACAAGACTCACGGCATTGCGGGAAGGGCCGCGCGGAGCCACCTGTTCCACCTGATCGAAGAACATTTCGAGCGCGAACTGAAATAGAGGCCCATCGTGCGAAAGATGACGCTTGGCGACTTCGAATTGAGCATCGTCTCCGACGGAACGTATCCGCTGGATGGAGGAGCGTTCTTCGGCGTGGTGCCGAAGGTCATGTGGTCGCGAAAAGCGGCGGCCGATGAGAAGAATTTCGTCACCGCTGGGCTGAATTCGCTGCTGATTCGCACCGGGTCGCAAACTGTCCTGGTGGAGACCGGGATCGGAAGCAAACTTCCGGAGAAGATGGTCAAGGTCTATGGTCAGCCGGCGAAGCTGCTAGAGAACCTGTCAGCTGCCGGGATCGCACCCGATGAGATCGATATCGTTATCAACACGCACCTGCACTTCGACCATTGCGGGTGGAACACGATACGCAAGGGCGATCGCGTGGTTGCGGCCTTTCCCAAGGCGAAGTACTACGCCCAGGAAGGCGAATGGAAGCACGCGCAGGCACAGCATATGCGCGATGCCATCAGCTACATTAGCGATAACTACAATCCGCTGATCGAGTCAGGCCAGATGGAGCTGCTGCGAGGAGATCAGGAGATCGCGCCGGGAATTTCCGTACGCGTCTTTCCCGGCCACACGATGAATATGCAAGCGGTAGTCGTGACCAGCGGTGGCAAAACGGCCTGTTACATCTCCGATCTTATGCCCACCAGCGCGCACATCGACCTGACGTGGGTGATGGCCTACGACCTGTCGCCCATCGACACGATCGAGAGCAAAAAGCGGTACTACCAGCGGGCTCTCGCAGAAAAGTGGCTGACCGTGTTTACCCACGACGACGCGGTGCCGTGGGTCTATGTGGAGCAGGATGAAGCAGGAAAATTGAGAGCGACTACTCTGGGCTAAAGGTGAATGATGTTCACCAAGACAGGAATTATCGAACTACATAATGCAATGCACCAGCGCATCGACCTGCTATTGCGCTGTGTCGCAACCGTGCCTGAAGAATTGCCTCGCAAGCCGATTGCAGGATTCGGGCATCCTACAGTCTGGAAGCAACTTGTACATATTCTGACCTGTGAGGAAGGTTGGGTTCACGATTTGAGAAACGAACCCTTCGACGGTTGGAACGAAGAGGACTGCCCAACGATGGCCGCGTTACAATCTGCCAAGGACCGGATACAAAAGGCGACACAAGCCTACGTGAGCAGCCTTACGGAAGCAGAACTGAACACAACCCTAGCCAAGCGTCCCGTGGATTGGGGAGGCGAACTCCGCAGCCCGGCCTTCATCCTGTTACATGTCATAACCCACGCATTCCACCACAAAGGCCAGGTGGTCGCGATGCTGCGAATTCTCGGATATCCAGCGCCGGATACAGACCTGCAGCAAGTGTAGATACTTCGAAAAAGTAAGCTCCAGCCGAGACTCTCCTCTCTTGGCGGGCGAGGGACGCCCACCGCTCTATCAGTTGGAGAGGACACTGCCCAAGCTAACGTTCGGCTGCCCACTCTAAGGGGGCTGATTCAGCGGGGGCGGGAACGCTCGACGCAGCGACACCGGCAGCGAGTCGTGCTTCGAAGAAATCCTCGACCCGCTTCAGGATCGCACGATCTTCCTTCGCCTCGTAAATTGCTTTCCTGAGTCCCGCCCCTCCGGGCACGCCGTGCGTGAACCAGGATGCGAACTGCTTCATCTTGCCGGGAGCATCCGGGAACTTCTCTTCGATCAACATGCTGAAGTACGTGCGGATCATGGCATAGCGATCCGACTCCGCAGGCTGATCGTAGCGTCCGGTGGCGGTGTACTGCTCAATCTGGCGGAAGATCCACGGATTCGAGGCGGCCGTCCGGCCGATCATGACGGCGTCGCAGCCGGTTTGCGCGATCATGGCGCTCGCATCTTCCGGGGTGCGGATGTCGCCGTTGCCGATCACCGGAATCTTGACCGCGTCTTTCACAGCGGCGATCCATTCCCAGCGCGCGTTGCCGCTGTATCCCTGTTCGCGTGTGCGAGCATGCAGTGCCACTGCGCACAGGCCGCAGGCTTCGGCGAGCTTCGCCAGTTCCACGCACACGATTTCCTGATCGTTCCACCCCGCGCGGAACTTCACGGTGAATGGGATCTTTACCGCGGCGCGAACCGCTTCAAAGATCTTCCCGATCGCCGGCAGGTCGCGCAGCAGGCCGGATCCCCCGTTGCACTTCACGACTTTTTTCGCAGGACAACCGAGGTTGAGGTCGACGAGATCGAAACCCAATCCCTCGACCATGCGCGCCGCCTCGGCCATCACTTCGGGATTGCTGCCGAAAAGCTGCGCCGAAATCGGATGCTCGTCTTCGTAGAAGTGCAGGTAGCGTTTGGCCTTCTTGTCTTTGTGGCGCAACACGCCGTCGGCCGAGGTGAACTCGGTCATGATCAAGCCGCAGCCGGTGAGATTGCGAATGAACCGGCGGAAGACTGTATCGGTGACGCCCGCCATGGGCGCCAGAACCGTCGCGGGTGCGATCTCGACCGTTCCCAGGCGCAGCTTCGCCGGCACCGGAACCAAGCCCAGGCTGGGTCGATCGCTAGCCGGTTTGTCCCAGTACTTGCGCACTTGAATATTCTAGCCTGTGCTGGCAACAGAAAGCCCTCGCCGGGGCGAGGGCTCCAATCTTTGGTTATCGTCGCTGCGAACGAAGTTACTTCTTCGCGGTTTCGGTCTTCGCGGCTTCGGCCTTGGCGGCGTCGCTCTTCGCGTACTTGCGGCGAAAACGCTCCACGCGGCCTGCGGTATCCAGCAGTTTCTGCTTGCCGGTGAAGAAAGGGTGACAGGCGGAGCAGATTTCCACGTGCAGGTCGCCCTTGTGAGTCGACCGGGTCGTAAAGCTGTTGCCGCATGCGCACATGACGCGGATTTCCTCGTATGCGGGATGGATGGCTGCCTTCATATTGATCAAGTCCTCGATTCGAACCTTTTGATTCTACAGGAATGAGCCGGGATTCAGCAACGGCGCAACCCGCTGATTGTACGGAGCTTGCGGGAGAGCGTAAGCTTTTCAGAACCAACGCCCATTCGGGTTAAGGGAGCGAACATTGCCCAGTTTCATATCCTGGCAGACCGTTACCACTTTGTGGATCGCCTGGCTTCTGTACTGGATCGTCAGCGCCTTGCGCGTGCGACGCAATGAGCGCGGCGAATCGGGTACGCAACGCCTTTTGACCGCACTTGTGCTTGGGTTTGGAGGGTTCCTTATCTTTGCAAGGGCTTCTCATCTAGGAGCGCTCGACCGTAGGTTTGTGCCGGATTCTGAGGCTGGCCGGGTTGTGGGCCTGATCATGGTCATCACTGGCCTGGGATTTTCCGTGTGGGCGCGGCGTCACATCGGGCAATTCTGGAGTTCGCGGGTCACCCTGAAAGAGGGCCACCAGTTGATTCAGTCGGGGCCATACGCGCGCGTGCGCCATCCGATCTATAGCGGACTTGCGCTGGCGATGATAGGAACAGCGCTGTTCGTGGGAGAGTGGCGGGCGCTGCTGGGTGCCGGGATTTTTATTGTGGGCCATTGGCTGAAAGCCCGGAGAGAAGAGGCGCTGCTGACCAGCCAGTTTGGGCGCGAGTATGACGAGTATCGCAATCGGACTGGATCGTTGCTGCCGCGGTTGCGTTAAAAGAAAAACGGCAGGACCGACCTCCTGCCGCTGACGAACCCGAGCTTGTCTAGGTTACTTCCTGTTGACCGCTTTCTTCAGTTCAGCTCCCGGGGTGAACTTCGCGACTCTGCGAGCAGCAATCTTGATGGTGGCACCGGTTTGCGGGTTACGTCCATTGCGGGCCTTGCGTTGCGAAACCGAGAAAGTGCCAAATCCAATCAAAGCTACCCGGTCTCCCTTTTTGAGGGCAGCGGTAATGCTGTCCACGGCGGTGTCGATCGCTGTCGTTGCCTGCGTCTTGCTCATTTCACAGGCGCCCGCGATGCGGTCCACGAGATCAGCTTTGTTCATTCTCTCTCCTAGGCAGAATTCCAGTCTGCCCCAGCCAAATTCCGGGGGAGGTGAAGCGCACTTGCCGAGGCGGAATCCTGATGGCAGCTATTTTGCCCCTAGTTTGCGGGATGTCAACTGTGAATAACTCGGCAGGGCCGCATGGTTCTTGCGGTCGATGTGAAGATCACCGCGAAAACGTTGATCGGCGCCGGGTTTAGGGTGAGGAGGTAATGGTTTTGATACCGCGGATACTCGGAAGTGCATAATTGCGCTTCGCACGAGGCTGGCGTGCTTGCGCCCGCTGCGCCCGAGTGTCGCCCTACGGGGCTGGCGGTTGGTGTGACCTTTACCCAGCGCTACGCGCTGGGCTAATGAATGCCGCCGCTTCGCGGCTCTTTCGGATTGGGTCGGGCAAGTTTGCTTGCACATCGGCTCGGGCTTGCTTTGAATCCTGAGCCTCGGACTGGAATCCTTGCTCGTACTTCGAGGCTCGCTGCTCGCCCTTTTTGCTCGCCCTTTTTGCTCGCCCTTTTTGCTCGCCCTTTTTGCTCGCCCTTTTTGCTCGCCCTTTTTGCTCGCGGCTCAAAGCTCGTAGCTCGTGGCTGCTGGCTTCACATGATGAGTTGGTTTTTATTTCGGATTTCCACCGTTGTCCACAGGGGCGCCGAGGGCTTCACAGGTTGTACACAGCGGACATCGCATTAGGACTTGCGCGATCTTGGCCGCGGGGTGCAGAGTCAGGGGAGAGGAAATGCATTTGTCCATGAAGGTTTCGGTGGAAGTTTGCCCGCTCTGCGATGGCACAGGATGGAAGAGCGTCATCCAGAACGGCGACCGGCGGGTTGCCCGATGTGATTGCCGCCTGAAGGCTCGGGCTCAGTCTCTGCTGGAAGCGGCCCGCATTCCCAAGCGGTACGAACACTGCGAGTTGCCAAGCTTTACAACCGATTTTCCCGGAGCCCATCCCTCGCTGGCGATGGCGCACATTTCGGCCTCAAAGTTTGCGCTGGAGTACGACCCGAATGACGGGACCGGACTTCTGCTGATCGGCGCGATTGGGACCGGCAAGACTCATTTGGGCGTGGGGATTATCAAAGAACTGATCCAGGGCCGAGGCGTGGCCTGTCTTTTTTACGACTACCGCGAGCTGCTGAAGCAGATTCAGAATTCCTACAACGCTTCTGTGCAGGCGACCGAACTGGACGTGCTGCGTCCCGTGTTCGACGTCGAAGTGCTGTTCCTCGACGAGCTCGGCGCGGTCAAGCCGACCGAATGGGTCTGGGACACCGTGAGCCTCATTCTGAACACCCGCTACAACAATAACCGCACCACCATTATCACGACCAATTTCGATGACCGTCCCGCGGCCGGAGCCAACGGGTCGCTTTCCGCGGCGAGGGCTGCGGTGCGGGAGGAAACGCTGGGCGACCGAATCGGGGAGCGGATGCGTTCCCGCCTGCACGAAATGTGCCGCATCATCAAGCTCGACGGACTGGATTTCCGCCAGAAGTTCCGCAGCGCAAATTTCCGTTGAATTCGGCCCGGCCCTCTTCAGAAACGAAACAAGTAAGAGACCTTCACGAAGAATAGTCGGCCATCGTTGATCATATGATCGCGAGTGCGCAGAAGTCCGCCGCTCGGAGCGAATTGCAGCGCAGGGTCGATGTTCTGCAGGTCGCTGTTGTAACCAACATAAAAGGCCGTGCCGGGGTGGATCAGGTAAGTCAGCAGGAAATCCGCGTTGAGTTGCTTGGTGGTGGGTAACGACGTGAATGCCGAATTCGCGAGTGTGGCGGTGTATTGCAGGATCATGCGGAAGGAAAGCTCGCGATTGAACTGCCAGTTCCACTTCGTGCGAATGATGTGATTGTTGAAGATGGCGGCCGCAGTGTCGCGGTCGCGGAGTCGGGAGAAAAGGTACGTGTTATCGATGCGCAGAGAGGAAATCGGGCGCACGGAGAAGGTCAGGCTGGCGTCATCGGAGCGCGCCAAAAATGGCGGACAGGAGATAAACGCGATTCCGCCAGCGCCCGGGCAGGCGAGCGGTGGCTGCGCCACGGGCGGAACGAAATTAATGGCGTTTCCCCACAGGTAGTATCCCTGCAGCACAAGCCATTTCAGGTAGCTGGTGCCGAATATCACGGAGCTGTTGTGCTCGTGATAGTCATGATCCGCGGTCAGGGATGCGAAGTCGATGGGCCGAAGCCGCTCGTGAAGGTCGGTATATGGATACCACGCGAGAAAACTCTGTCCCTTGAAACGGAAATTCAGGCTGGGATCGGCGAGTAGATCGAGGCGTGTTCCGTCGTGCGACCAGACCCAGTCGGTGTGCATGGACGGTCCCCAGGAAACAAGCGGGCCGTCTTTCGGACGAAAACGATAGTCGAGTTGATTGGTCACGTCGCGGATGTCTACCCGGTTCACAAATCCCGGCAAGCTCAGAAATCCCGGGCTCACATCCTTGTAGGTGCCTTCGTAAGTCGTATGCACACCAGAGTAGGTGGTATCGACATAGGACGCAGGTCCGGCGCGATAGGTGTCGCCCGCGAACTGCGTGGAGCTGACCACCGATTGCAGAGTAGCCGTCCAGCTGGGCGAGAGTTTGATCCGGCTGTCGAGTCCGCCAATGCGGTTAAAGCCGTGGGCCGCCGGGTACTCCTCATCGGTATAGATGGCGCCGATGCTGGATTGCTTGAAGATGTCGCGGCTCACCCGTGCGATGGTGAAATATTGCCGCGACCCGGCCCGAGGGTCGGATGGGGCGACGGTGAGGCCGGGGGCACGGTCGTCCGCGGTCAGCACTCCTAGAGAGTACGGTCCCAGTTTGCCGGTAAGCCTTGCGCCGTAACTCGGGTTTACGATCTGGCGAGTGAAAAAAAGATCAATCGGCGTTCGGAAATAATCCGCGTTCTCGATGAAGAAGGGGCGCTTCTCCGGAAAGTAGACGGCGAAGCGCTGGTTCACCGTAACTTGCGGCTCGTCGGACTCCACCTGGCTGAAATCAGGGTTAGCGGTCAGGTCGAGCACCAGGCTGTCCTTCAGGACAATCTTGGAATCAAGCCCCAAGGTGCCGCCGACCCCGCGATTTTCAAAGCGGGGAGCGGCGGGATCGCGGTTGTCGAGGTCGCGGAACGAGTTCAGCAG
The DNA here is from genome assembly GCA_963850425.1 of uncultured Acidobacteriota bacterium. Lineage (GTDB taxonomy): Bacteria > Acidobacteriota > Terriglobia > Terriglobales > Acidobacteriaceae > Gp1-AA133. Next base: position 687,290 of record CAWKLF010000001.1, read on the forward strand.
GCCGTAGGGAATCAGTTGAATGTTGCGTCCCGGGGAGATGCCCTCGAGTCCGGTCAGGGTGGCGGCTTGCGCCAGCCTGCCTTCGAAGCGTTGGGAAACTTCGGGCCAGAAGGCGTTCTCGTTCTCACGAATGATGCCGCGATACAGGATGATCCCCCAGGATTGTTCGGCAACCGGGGGAAACCGCAGGCTCTTGAATGGGATCGCCATCCAGGCGACGTAGCCCTGCGCTGTGACCTCCCCCTCGGAATACCAGAGAGTGTCAAAGGACGTATCGAAGTTGCCGCTGACCTCTTCGTGAGGAACTTCACTCCAGATCGCGTCCCACTGCACGCCGAGCGGATTGATCTGAAAGGCGTAGGCCCGGCGACGATCGTGAAAGGTATCGAGCATGACCTCGACGGTGTCGTCATCGCCTACGTCTTCGCGACGGGCCTCGTGCGCGCGCACCTGGCCGGGGTGATCGAAACACACAAAGACAACATAAAGATTCTTCTCGTCGTAGCCGAGGTAGGCGTCGGTGCGCTGCGATGCAGGAGCTCCATCGTGCGGGTCGCGCTGAACGAAGCCGGAGACTTTCGTCATCTGCGACGCGACTTCGCCGGCGGCCTTCATGGTGAGAAAGTCCCTTAGGTAGGGCTCGCGTGAAAGGCGGGGAATCGAGATGGCCGGCGGCCCAAGGGCGCTTGGCGCGGAGGGTTGCTGGACCTGAGGATCCTGCGAATTGTGCGCAGGTTGAGTTTGCTGGGCCGGGTGAAGTTTGTTGTCAGAAGCGCTCCTGGCGCTTGCGGCTTCTTCTGGAGAAGCTCGACGGGCGGCCCCTGGCACAACAGCCAGAACGCTAAGGAGCGCAGTTATTAGAAGTCGTGAACAAAGCCCGCGCACCCGAAGCAACCGTTCCTGTGACAAGATAGGTCCGCCATGCATCCCGCCCCCCAACGGGATGAAACCACACACGATACACCATAGCGAGACGGTTCCCAAGATTTCGTGTGGAACGAAAGTGTAAGCCCGGGTACGTCCCTAGTCTTGTCATCCCCAGCGAAGTGAGGACCTGAATCGGCCCCCGATCCGGTTCCGTCATCGGCACGCAATGCCTCTTCCGCCCCCAAAAGCCTTTAACCGCTAAGGACGCGAACACCGTCCGAAAGGACGCTAAGCGGCCTCCCGAGGTTGCTCGTTTTTCTTCGCGGTCTTTGCGAAACCGTGGCGACCTTCGCGTCAAAGCTTTTCTGTTCTCGTTGTGGGAGTTCGAAGGGTCAAGAAGACTTGCTCCACAGAGGACGCAAAGAGCACTGAGGATTTCAGATTTGGTTCTGTGATCCGCCGTGTCGGCTGTGGTCACGCTTTCCACCACAGGCAAGCGCGAAACGGGACCCTTGTTTGAGCTAAAAGAGTGAGCTCTGCCGGCGAGTCGGCGTGATACCGAAGTGCTCGTAGGCCAACATGGTGGCGACGCGACCGCGCGGCGTCCGGTTCAGGAAACCGATTTGAATCAGAAACGGCTCGTAGATTTCTTCAATGGCGTCCGGTTCTTCCGCCAAGGCCGCGGCCAGCGTGCCTACCCCGACCGGCCCGCCTTGATATTTCTCGATGATGGTCAGCAGCAGCTTGCGGTCGACTTCGTCAAACCCGTGACGGTCGACTTCCAGCATCTGGAGAGCGGCTTCGGCAGTACGCTTGTCGATCTTTCCTCCGCCGCGAACCTGCGCGTAGTCGCGAACCCGGCGCAACAATCGGTTAGCGATGCGCGGGGTCCCGCGCGAACGGCTGGCAATTTCGTTGGCCCCTTCGTCATCCACGGCAACGCCCAGAATTTCCGCCGACCGTTCCACGATAATGCGCAGATCCTTGTGTGTGTAAAACTCAAGGCGCAACATGATGCCGAAGCGGGAACGCAGAGGAGCCGACAACAGTCCGGCGCGCGTGGTGGCGCCGACGAAGGTGAAGGGCTGGACATCCATGGTGTGGGTGCGCGCCGAAGGGCCCTGGCCAATAATGATGTCGAGTTTGTAGTCTTCCAGCGCCGAGTAGAGGATCTCCTCGAGCGCGGGCTGCAGGCGGTGCACTTCGTCGATGAACAGAACCTGCTTCGCCTGCAGGTTGGTCAGGATCGCGGTCAGATCGCCCTTGATCTGCAGCGTGGGGCCGGAAGTCTGCTGGAACGCGACGCCCAGTTCGTTGGCGATGATGTTCGCCAAGGTGGTTTTTCCCAGCCCGGGCGGACCGTAGAGCAACACGTGGTCCATAGCCTCGGCGCGCGAGCGGGCCGCTTCAATGGCGATGGCCAGATTTTCTTTGACCTTGTCCTGCCCAATGAACTCAGAGAGTTTCTGGGGGCGCAGCTTCAGTTCAAACGAAGAATCGTCCTCGACAGGCGCGGCTGAGACCAGCCGGTCTTTCAGGTGAGGAGTGTTTTTCAGGGTCGCCACGCTAAGGCGATGGTAAAGCGAAAGCAGCGGCGGCGCAATGGGAGTTCAACGGGAGAATGCGCCTGAGTTCCGGCGGGGGCGAACTTGTTTCTCAAAATCAGTACTGGGCCGCTGGCGGTTAAGGGTTAGGTTTCGCAAGAACGTACTTGTCCATGTACTGGTAAAGCTTGTCGCGGTGGGCAGCGCGGTAGGCGGGATAGTCCTTGGCAATTTCCGGATCGGCGCGGTTAAGTAGGACAAAAGGCTCCACTAGACCTTCGTGGTCAATCTGAATCAGCGCGAGCAGGGAGGGGTCCAGTTTCTCCGCCTTCTTCAGGGATGCTGCGTCGGGAGCCAGGACGGCGACCATCGCGTCCAGAGCCTCGGCTTCCTCCTTCAGAGTGTGGCGGTAGGCGGGTTCGTTCGGAAATTGTTGCTTAAATTTTTCTGCCTTCCAGTTCTGACGAACCTTTTCGTAGGCATTCCAGCCCGCCTCTTCCTGACTGCCTTCCTTGAGAGGCTGTTCGTCTAGCTTGACCGGCTTGTCGGGCGGGCTCTTCGCGGTGGACTTGTTCTGCAGAATGATGGCGTTGAACGGCTGGTTTACGCGGTCTGTCCAGCGGCGAAGGGCGGTCCACGGTGGACGAATGTACGGTTCTGCAATCACGGCATTCATGTATTTCTCGCGAGCCTGGTCGTTCTTTCCGGACTCTCCGAGTGCGTCGCCCCAGTAGCGGTATGCCGTTTCTTTGTCGGGATCCAGCTTGATGGCTTTGGCGAACCATTCTGCCGCGCTGTTGTAAGCGCGCTCTGAGAAATAGACATCGCCGACGTAGACGGTGGCGTCGTAGTTCTTGGGATCAAGCTCTAGCACTCGAAGATAACCCTGGCGCGCCTGATCGAGGTTTCCCTTCGCGCGCGCGGCTTCTGCGGCCTTCATGGCTTCGTCGACATCGGCGCGCCCGGAGAATTTCAGGTCCGATCCATCTTCGGGGATCGAGAGCAGAACTTGTATCAGCTCTCCTTCATCGCCCTGTTTCTTGGCTTCAACCCCGAGAGAGCGTGCTTTACGGCGGGCCGCCTTACGCTCCTCCAGGTTGCTGAGAGTCTTTGAATATTCGAGGATGCAATACGCCCAGTGCTCCTTAACAACGAAGTCCGACGGACTAGCGCCCGACAGTTTCTCGAGCAGGGGCATGGCGTCGACGAATTTGCCCTCGCGATAAAGTTGCAGAGCCTGACGGCGTAACGCGGCTGTTTCCGCATCATCATTGGGCTGGGTTTGGGCAAAAAGCGCGCCACAGCCGGTCACCAGCAGTGTGAGCAACAGCAGTCTCGCCACCAATGGAATGCGATGATTGCGGACGTTAGAAATCATGTTGGGGTGTTCTCCTCGAAGTCGGGCCACTCGGCGGATTGTTCCAGAACTCACAGGCTAATACGGACTTGGCGGGCTGCAAATGGCACTTGTGGGTCGTGTCTCACCGGGCAAAAAACTTGTTGTACTGCTCGTAAATAAAATGGTCGGTCATCCCGGCGATGTAGTCACAGATCACCCGGGGCAGGGACTCCTGCTGCGCCTTCTCCTGGTACTGGTGAGGGAGGTCGGCTGGCCTGCCCATCCAGTAGCGAAACAAGGAGGCGACCACCATTTCCGCGTCATCTTTCTCGTCGGCCAGAGAAGGGCTGAAGTAGAGATTGTCGTAGAGGAAGCTCTTGGTGGCGCGCCGCTCCTCCTCAACTTCGGCGCTCAGGGAGACGAGGCGCTCGGGATGGCGTCTCACATCTTCCAGCGTGGCGATGCGGCTTTCCTGAATCCGACGGGCGGTATTTCGGATGAGGTCGCCCACCATGCGATCGAGCATGCGCTTGATGGTCTCATTGAATTTCAGTTTGTCGGCAGCCTGCGGGTAGATGGTCTTGACTTCTGCAAAGTAGCGTTCAAAGACGGGTACGCCCCCGCGGATCTGCTCGAGCGAAAGCAGGTGCGATTCAAAGCCGTCGTCCAGGTCGGCGGTGTTGTAGGCGATTTCATCGGCGAGGTCAATGAGTTGGGCCTCCAGCGGAGGGCGCTGGTCCAGAGCATACTCGGCAAGTTCCGGAAACACTTTCGGATCGTAGTCGTGGGAGTGTTTGATGATGCCTTCGCGGACCTCGAAGGTCAGGTTCAGGCCGCGAAAGGCTGCGTAGCGAATCTCGAAGTCCTCGACGATGCGCAGCGCGTGGAGATTGTGATCGAAGAAAAATCCCTGCTTCCGCATGATCGCGTCCAGGGCCTTCTCGCCTGCGTGCCCGAACGGAGGATGCCCAATGTCGTGGACCAATGCCAGGGCCTCGACCAGATCAACGTTCAGGTGCAGGGCGGCGCCGAGAGTACGCGCAATCTGCGCGACCTCAAGCGTGTGGGTCAGCCGGTTGCGAAAGTGATCGGAGTAGCGGCGGGTGAAGACCTGGGTCTTGGCCTCGAGGCGGCGGAAAGCACGCGCGTGGATAACCCGGTCACGGTCGCGTTGGAAGTCGTTGCGGTAGGGATGTTGCAGCTCGGGGTGACGGCGACCGCGCGATTGCTCTACGCGCACCGCGTAATCAGCCAGCATGGAAAAAGAATAGTTTCAAAGTTTCAGAGTTTCAAGGAATGGATTTTCCACTCTGAAACCATAAAACTAACGAAACCTTGAAACCAGAAACTTGTAACTTTGAAACATGCTTTTACGGCTTTTCCGACTGCTCCCTCGCGAGCCGAACTTTGGCCGATTCCAGTTTCTTCTGCACGCTGGCGAAGTTATCGGTGTCGATTTCGGGGGCGACAGTCTTATTCCATTCCGCTACCGCGCGCTCCCAGTGTGCGACTGCCTGCTTCAACCGCCCGGTTTTCTGATAAACATCCCCCAGATGATCGTGAACGGTGGGATCGGTGCCGATCCGCTGTGAGGCCCTCACCAATTCTTGTTCAGCCTGGTCGTACTTGCCCATTCGGAAATAAACCCAGCCCAATGAATCCAGGTAGGCGCCGTTCGAAGGCTCGAGCTCAACCGCTTTTTTCACCAAGCCAAGGGCTTCCTCGAGCTTGATGTTCCGGTCCGCCAACATGTAGCCCAGGTAGTTGAGGGTCATGGCGTTCTGCGGATCGCTGGCCAGCACCTTGCGGAACATCTCTTCCGCTTGCTCGTATTTTTTCTGGCGCTCAAAGCTGGAACCACGCAGAAAATAGACGTATTCCTTGTCGTCGGGCTTGGTGGACAGTTGTTCGGCTTTGTCGAGCGCTTTCTGTGCATCGTCCCAGCGCTTGAGACGCGTATTCATTTGGGCCAGCGTGATGTAGACGTCGCGGTCCTCGCCTTTGCCCTTAAGCATCGACTGCACTTCGGCGAGGGCCTTGTCGGGGGCGCCCGTGTCGGCCAACTGTGCGGCATACACCATTTGCAGGCCGCGATCGTTGGGCAGTTTCTGGGTGGCTTCCTTCGCCACGATGGTAGCTTGTTGCCACTGCTTGGCTTCGCGATAAGTGTCGATAACCTGCTGGTAGCCGCGAACTGCGTTGTCATCACCCAGCGTAGTCATCTTGCGGAAGGCTTCGATGGCTTCGTTGTACTTATCCTGGTCGCGGTAGACCGTTCCCAGACGCTCCATGAACACGGCGCGATTGTTGCGCTCGCCCTGAGTGTAGCTATTGTCGGATTTCTCTGTTTTCTTCAGCAGATCGGACAGCGTCTGCGCGGCCTCATCAAAACGTCCCTGCGCCTGATAGACGGCTGCCATGTTGTAAGGGACTTCGATGGAATCCTGCACCATGCTCTCAGCTTTTTTGAGGTTCTCGAGCGCGAGATCGAACTTGCCGCTCTTGCGGTAGATCTCCGCCATGTGCAGGTAGGTCTGCGCATCTTCCGGATTTGCGTCCGCGATGATCTTGTACTGTTCCAGCGCGGCATCCGGCTGTCCATCGTTCATCAGGTTCTCGGCCAGGCCCCGGATCGCGTCGAGATTGTCGCGATCGAGTTCAATGGCCCGCCGGTACGCGTCGATGGACTGCTTGTATTGCTTCTGTTGCTCGTAGGTATATCCCAGAGCCGAATACATCTTCGCGGAACGGCCCGCGTCAGGAACAGAACTGAGCACCTGGACCGCGCGAGTTGCGTCGCCTTCCTCGTTGTAGAGGTACGCCAGCGTCGTGACTGCTTCTTCGGAGTCGGGCTGCAACTTCACGGCAAGTTTGAACTCGCGCTCCGCCTTCTGCAGGTCATTATTCATGCGGTAGAGGCGGCCAAGAAGCAGGTGGTCGTCGACATTGTCGGGCTCGATCTTGATGATCTGCTCGTACTGCTCGATGGCGAGTTTAAGCACGCTGCCGGAACTGTTGTTGCCAGACTGCATGTCGCCCAACGAACGCAGATAAATCCGGCCCAATAACTTGTGCGCTTCGAGATTGTTCGGATCGCGCTTCAGAATGTCTTGCGCTTCGAGCACTGCGTCGCGAATGCGACCGGTCTTTGCGTAGAGCTCAGCCAGGCCTGAGGTCAGGTATTCGGAACCGGGATCGGCTTCGATGGCGGCGCGGTATTCCTCGATCGCCTTAGTGGCCAGATCACTGCGGCCATACACCGCAACCTGCTCTTCGTACATGTGCGCCAGCGCGTAGTGGTAATAGGCGGCAGCCTTGTCCGGTTTGTGCGCGGCCGACGGATCCGCCTGCTTCGTGTTCTCTGGGGCGCTGGCGGATTGCGCGAAACTGGCAGCAGCGGCCACCAGAAGCACGAAAACGGCAAAGAAATATCTCTTCATGAAATACCTTAGATCCCAAAGTCTCAGCGATTTAGATGCTGAACCGCCGTGCGTGGGTGTATCTGAATTGTACTCCGCGAATGGGCTATTCCCAAGGAAACGGCCTTATCGATTCCGGCCAAAGTAGCCACCAAAGGACAGGGACTGGCGGGACATCAAAATGGTTTTCAGCGGTTTCAGGGCTCGGCCCGGCGGACTGCCTGATTAGTGTCCTGGGGTGTGACAACTTGACCCGATACGAAACATACTCCAGCGGTTTCGTCCTGGCTGTCGCGTCTTAGTGCCGGAAGTGCCGGACCCCCGTGAAAATCATCGCCATGCCGTGCCGGTCGGCAGCTTCAATGACCTCCTGGTCGCGGACGGACCCACCGGGCTGAATGATCGCGGTCGATCCTGCCTTTGCAATTTCCTCAATCCCGTCCGGGAATGGGAAGAACGCGTCCGAAGCGGCTACAGTCCCTTTCAGGGGCAGTTGGGCCTTCATGGCGCCAATTTTGCAGGAATCGACCCGGCTCATCTGGCCGGCACCCACTCCCACTGTCTGACCGTCACGCACATAAAGGATCGCATTCGATTTCACGTGCTTGCAGACCTTCCATCCGAACAGCAACGCCCGCTTTTCTTCGGGCGTAGGCGGACGTTTGGTAACAACCTTGAGGTCGGCGTCGGCAAGAGGGCGAATGTCGGCGTCCTGAACCAGCATTCCGCCGGATACGTTCTTCAAGGTCCAATTCTGATTTGAAAAGACGACCTCCACCAGCCGCAGATTCTTCTTGGAGGCGAACTTGGATTTGGCGTCCTCGTCGAAACCGGGGGCAGCAATTACTTCAAGAAAGAGCTTGGCCATCTCCTCGGCGGCAGCTCCATCGATCACGCGATTCACGCCGATGACTCCTCCAAAGGCGGATACCGGGTCGCATTCGAGGGCCTTCTTATACGCCTCGAGCAGAGTCTTGCCGGTGGCGGTGCCGCAGGGATTCGTGTGCTTGATGATTGCGACCACGGGTTCTTCAAATTCCTGGGCTAGATCCCACGCGGCCTGGAGATCGACGATGTTGTTGTAGGACAGTTCCTTGCCTTGCCATTGCCGTCCATTCGCAACACCGGAACCGGAGTTGTCAGAGTACATCGCTGCTTTCTGATGGGGATTTTCTCCGTAGCGCAGGTCCATGACTTTCTGGAATGACATGCGCAACGTGGCAGGAAAGCCTGCGGCGGCATTCAATTCAAAGTGGCCGTTTGAATTCACGCGCTCGAGGGTCGAAGCAATGGCGGAATCGTAAGCCGCGGTCGTCGCGAACGCCTTCTGCGCAAGACGCCAGCGGGTCCCGGAAGAAAGCTCGCCGTCTGCATTCGCCATCTCCTGAGCGAGTGCGTCGTAGTCGGATGGCGAAGTCACCACCGCGACATCCTGAAAATTCTTTGCAGCCGAGCGGATCATGGAAGGGCCCCCAATGTCGATGTTTTCGACTAACTCTTCAAATGGCACGCCCGGCTTGGCGGCCGTTTTCTCGAAGGCGTAGAGGTTGACGACCACCATATCGATGGGTTGAATGCCGTGTTCCGCTACAGCAGAACGGTGAGCGGGATTCTCGCGCCTGTGCAGAATGCCTCCGTGCACCTTGGGATGCAGTGTTTTCACCCGTCCGTCGAGCATCTCGGGAAAGCCGGTGAGGTCGGAAATGTCTTTGACTTGAATCCCGGAGTCGCGCAGCAGTTTCGCGGTGCCTCCCGTGGAAATCAATTCCACGCTCATCCCTGCCAGTTTGCGCGCAAAATCGACCAGGCCTGTTTTATCAGTCACACTCAGAATGGCTCGCTGAATCTTCGCCATGGGACCGCCTCGCTGGGAGAAGAGATGATTGCCGCAGAATGTGAAATTCTAACAGTCGCTAGTCGCTAGTCGCCAGCGCTAGTCGGCAGGCATCAGGCGTCAGGCATCAGGTTAGGTTCGCAGAGTCCTCCGCACCAGGAATTCGAAAATCTGAGGACTATGGAGATGAACTTGGGGTGGCTGAGACTGACGACTGGAGACTGAAGACCTCGCTACGTCTTTGCCTTGGCCTTCAGCTTCACCTGGCCGTCATGCACTTCGACCGAGTATTCGACTTTTTCGCACGAGTACTGCTTGCGAATCTGATCGGTTTTTTTCTTGACGAAGGCCGAGAAAGAATTCAGGTCGCCGCTGACGGGCTCGCCGGACTTTTTCTTGGCGGCGAGCAAGGCGTTGTAGAGGCGTTCCACGTCCTCCTGGGGCGCGGCCGCGGAGCATTCCATGCTGAATGAGCGAGGCGCGATGCCATACATGGTGTGCCCTTTTGGCGTCGGATCGTCCACACTGCGTACGCCCTGCACCGAAAGCAGCGCATCCTGCGGTCGCCGGTAGCCTTCTTCCCGGATGCGCATTTTCTTGCGCCACAGGTCGCTGTAGATCGCATAGCGCTGGGCCATTTCGTTGTACCGGAAGCGCTGCGTGAAGTTCATTCGGCCACCATCCGAGTGCTTGCGGATGAGGGCCACCGTCTTCCATTCCAGATCGGCGGGAGGACGCTTGGTCGGATTGTTGAAGTACACCTCGTACTCAATCTTCAAACGGCGAAGGAGAGAGTCCAGATGCGTCAATTCCTCGTCAATGGTCAAAGGGGCGTGCCTCTTCCGAGAAATCAGTTTAGGCAGGCTTGGAAGTTTGGGGCAGATACCTTGCGGACACGGAAGGGACGGTACGAAAGTAACTACGAGCTTTGAGCTACGGGCCGCGAGCTACGAGCTTCCCATGTCTGCTCTGTAAGGTTCTTCGAAGTGGTATAGAGGGCAACGTTGAAGTAGCTGTCAGCTCGTGGCTTGTACCTCGCAGCTATCTTGCCGCGCTCGAGGCCATCTTCTTCACCATCGCCAACACCAGCTTGCGGTCGCTGTCGTTAAGGCTGGTCGAGTAGCGGCGGATCTGGCTGAGAAAGCGAACTTCGTCTTCGGAAAGCTGGGGCAAGCCCTTTGAGCCATTCGCGTGGCCCGAGTCGGAGAAGAACTGCGAAAGTGGAAGCTCCATCGCCGTGGCAATTTTGGCCAGCGTGTCAAGCGAGGGGATGGTGTGTCCGTTCTCTACCCGGGACAAGTAACAGCGCAGCAGTCCAGTGCGCTTTTCAATATCGCCCTGCGACATGCCTTTCTGCAGTCGGTAGTTTCGGATGGTCTCGCCGATGTTCATAAGGGGTGGAGCAACATCAAAAAGAGCGACGGAGTTGGACTGCATAGTAACCAGAGTAGTACGGTCTGGCAAGTAGAAATTGGTTCTGCTCAAAACCCGTTTCGAGTGATTAGTTTGTCGCTGGTCGCGGAGGCGTCGTAAGAATTTTCCACCGAGACCCGCAGCCGGAACAAAAAGCGCTCTCCCTCTTCAGTCAACTGCGTCAGTTTCTATCGTGCATTATGATAGTAACAATCGAATTTGTAGTTTCTCCGCTTCCGGAAGTAGCCGCCGCTTCGTCGAACCGCTCGCCATTTATTCACTAGAGAAGGAGTTACTTTCATGTCTGACAACGTGCAAGTTGCGCTGTGGGTCCGGCTCGAAGCTAAGCCGGGAAAAGAGAAAGCAGTGGCTGACTTTCTGCGCAGCGGGCTTCCGCTGGTGCAGCAGGAACCGGCCACGGTCGCCTGGTTTGGGATTCAGCTGGGTCCATCGACTTTCGGCATCTTCGACGCTTTCCCGAATGAAGCCGGACGGCAAGCCCATCTGGCCGGCGCGGTAGCGTCCGCGTTGATGGCGAATGCCCAGGAATTGCTCTCGCAGCCTCCTGAAATCAAGCGAATCGACGTGCTCGCATCGAAATTGCCTCCGCATTCCGTCGGCAAAGCTGCGTAAGAGTCACGTGAAAAGGCCAGCCGTTTCGCAGCGGCTGGCCTTGATCCCGCTCGCTTCAGTCTTCTCGTTTCACTTTTTCAAAGTCTCGTTCAGAAATTTTACGGTGCGCTGCCAGGCGTCCGCGGCATCATCTGCGCGGTAGCCGCCTTTGTTGTTCGGATTTTCGAACGCGTGTCCGGCGTTAGGGTAGATCTTGATATCCGCCGACTTGCCGTCCTTCTTCAGCGTTTCCTCGAACTTCTTCACATCTTCGGGCGGGATGCCCTGATCCTGGCCTCCAAAACTACCGAGGATCGCCGCATTGATCTTATGAAGGGCCGCTGGATCGGTCGCCAGGTGTCCGTAATTGATGACCGCCGCGGTGAGGGTCGGCTCCGCAAGCGCAACGTTGAGCGAGTAGCCGCCACCCATGCACCAGCCAATCGAGCCGATACGGTCCTTCTTAACATTGGGCTGAGACTTCAGAAACTCAACCGCGGCGTGCAGATCGCGTGCGGCGCGGTCCTCGGGAACCCCGCGCATCAATTCGTGGGCGGTATTCGGATTGTCGGCGACTTTGCCCCGATAAAGATCGACAGCTAGCGCGGCGTATCCTTGGTCGGCAAGCTTGGACGCTTGTTCTTTGACCCAGTCGTTGAGCCCCCACCATTCGTGGATGACCACGACTCCGGGGAACGGCCCGCTTCCTGCGGGCGTGTAGAGAATGCCTTTCACGGTTTCGTCACCGCTCTTGTACGAGACCTCTTTGCCGCTTGCAGCGAACGACGCCGCGACCATGGCAAGGATGCACGTCGAAAGAAGCAGTGTTTTGTTCATGACGCTTTGCATGATGCTGGTCCTCCCATCAAAATTAGAAATCTATTTTTCGACGCGTTCCCAGGTAATCCGGTAACCACTCGGTTCTCCATCGGGCGCCGTCTCGTGCCCGGAAAGAGTCAGGCGGTTGCCTTCCACCTGGTACGGTCGGATCTGGTCGGTTCCGACATAGTGAGGCCAGGATGCCATCTCAGGCCGATGAATGATGCGATGTTCCTTCTCCTGAAGTTCATACGTCCCGCAGTACGCGTACATGACACGATAGGACTCGAGTTTCTCGGCGTCGGTAGGCTTTTCCGGATTCGCCCAACGCGGATGATTCGGATTGGCCAGGGAGACGCACATGTGCCCGGTGCTGTCATACATCAGGTAGCCGATGGGATGCGGCCCATATTCCGCGAAGGGTTCAAACGTCCCGTCTTTGCTGATATTGCCCGCGGAGACCAGACGCCAGGTCCCGATGATCGGACTGGCAGCCGAGGTTGCACCGGGTTTCGTGGTTGAGTAACCTTGCGGCAGCAGTGCCAACGAAAGAGCCACGGCTGTGACCAGCTTTGTCATGAGTTCCACCTTCGCTGAAGAAGCAGAACACTTTCCCAGGGTGCTGAATTACGCTAGTCAAGACCGAGTTCCATGTAAAGCGCTCCCTCGCAGGGATTCGCGCGATACGGAGCAATTTCGCGGAAACCGATTTTGCGGTAGGTTCGCACCGCCTCTTTCATCAGAGGCTCGATCGTATCGAGGCGCAGGCGCTGGTACCCGATACCCCGCGCCTCGCGGATGATGGCTTCGACCAGGATGCGGCCCAGGCCCTTCCCGCGAAACGCCGGGCGCAAGTATAAGCGCTTCATCTCGCAAATACCGGACTCCAGAAAATGCAAGGCAACGCATCCTGCGAGTTGGCCTTCGAAATGACCGAGCAGCAGGCGGCCTGAGGGAGGAGCGTAGTCGCCGGGCAAGTCAGCCAGCTCCTGATCGAAGTTCTGGAAGCACAGACTAATCCCAAGCGCTTTCTCGTATTCGAGGAAGAGTTCCCGGGCTTGCTCGATCTGGGTGGGAGATTCGACTTGCGAAAAGGCAAGACCTTGAACCCCGGAGGGCACGGAGGAGGTTACGGAGTTCTTATCTACCAAATTACTCATGGCCTTATGAATCTGTAAGTCATTCAGGATTACCCCATCAACATGCCGCCGTTGATGTTCAGGACGTGTCCGGTAATGTAGGAGGCGTCGTCGGACGCGAGAAAGCGAACCGCTCCTGCCACGTCTTCCGGCGTGCCAATCCTGCCCAGCGGGACCATCTTCAATCCCGCTTCCCTCATTTCGTTGGACAGCCCGTCAGTCATGGCGGTTGCAATAAATCCAGGCGCGACCGCGTTGCAGGTGATGTTGCGGGACCCGACCTCGCGTGCGATCGCCATCGTCAGTCCGATTAAACCGGCTTTTGAAGCGGCATAATTGGCTTGTCCCGCCTGCCCCGTCTGCCCGAAGACACTACTCACGTTGATGATCCGCCCCCAGCGCTGCTTGAGCATCGAGCCAATGACCTGCTGAATGCACAAATATGCCGAAGTCAGGTTCGTGTTGAGCACGGCATCCCAGTCAGCCCGCTTCATGCGCATGACCAATTGATCGCGGGTGATGCCGGCATTGTTGACCAGGATATCGATCTTGCCGAACAGCGCGATGGCAGCCCTGACGGTGGATTTGATCTGTTCTTCTTCGCCGACATCGAGAGTAAAGGCAGCGGCTTTTCCGCCTGCTGCCGAGATCTGCGCAACCAGTTCATCGAGCTTGGCCTGATTGCGGGCCGCGACCGCCACCATAGCGCCGGCTTCCGCAAGCTTCAGCGCGCAGGCATGGCCGATACCTTGCGAAGCGCCTGTGATCAGCGCCACGCGTCCAGAAAGGGTCATTTTCGTTTGCTCCCGACTGCTAATCACGCCGTTTTAAGATTGGAAATTATAACCGCGCACACCAAAGGGCGTCGGTTCGGTCCAGAGGATCCTGCAGTCTCCGCCTTATTGTTCGCGCTCTGCATCATTTTCATCGGGCCGGGGCTTCAATCGTAAGAATGCCGAGCTCGAACCATTCGATTCCTCCACTGTGAATGATCAATAACTTCACCGATCTAGTGGATACGCCGCAGAGGCCAGATCAGTACGTCGAGACGCCGGGCAAAATGCAGGAGCGGCTTCGTATCGGGAAGTGCGATCCCAGCGGCGCGAGCCATTGTGTTGAGGTTGATCTCTGCGGACGCGTCCTGCAGCGGCCAAGGCGGGTGATGAATCTCGCCGCGGAAGGTCCTGTCATTCACGGTGGCATAAAGACAATAGCGTTCGGTGAGCCAGTGTTCGAGCGTATTGATATTCCGATGGCTGACGTTAGTCACCGGGCGATATCGGCCCTGAAATTCTGCTTCGCCCTTCCACCGCTTTGAGCGATAGAGGATCTCGCCGCCGGTATCGTCGGACTGCATCTGGGCGTAAAAGTATGGCAAGCGATAGGCCATCCGCGCGGCTCTCACGGCGAGCCAGTTCGCGGCATCCAAACTAAAAAAATAGACTCCAGGCTTGCCGCCACATGCAACGTACGTTCGCACGTTGAGTTCGGGAAAACATGACGTACCCGGGATGGCGGGAAGCCCGCGAGCTCGCACGCCGCTCATCCGGAAGGGAACAACACCCACCCAGCATTGCTTGTCGAAGGTATCCAGCTCGAGTTGCTTGGGACGAGGGGACGCAGCACCCCCGGCAGAATCGGCCAGTGCGCGAAGAGAAGATCGTGCCAGCTCTGCGCCATGAGCCAAGGCCCTGAGGGCACAGGCCACGGTCGGTGCGCAACGGACTGGAGCGCTGAATGCATTTCGCCCTGATTATAGGGAACGGACAGGGGGCTTAGGGCGGATGCCGAACCTCTAGAATGAGGCTCGAGTTTCTGGCGGGGCGATACCTTCAGGCGTGCGGCCATGGCCGGCACAGCCTGATAGTCGCGGTGAACGATATCGACAATCGTCCGCCCCACGATGCGTGCCTTCGCTTCTGAGTGGATGTGCGTCGGCAAGGTGAAGGACTGCACGTCGGTGTAGTCCTGCCAAAAGTCGATGTGCTTCACGAAGAAAGATGGCGACTTCACGACGCTGCCTTCCACCCGCACCAGCGATCCGTTGTGCGCGTCCAAATAGACCCGGCCCTTGAAGAGTCCGGCACGCTTCTTGTGCGGCTTCACCTGGTACACGTGCACGGTTCGCTCATTCACGCGGCTCAACCCGCGATAGGTGAACTTGTAGTTCGCAAGGCTGAGAGCCGTCAGCGATGGGTCGTCCTTCTGCACGTGGTCCACTTCGGTCTGCAACAGGCGCGTGATGACGTTGTTCTTGACGAATCCGTCCCCGGTGTAATGGACGGGCGTAAATTGCAGAGTGCGAGGAGCCTCGAACTTTCGCTGCAACTCAAATTCACCCTGCTGCGAAGTATCTGGCAATTCGGCGTGGACGACCGTCACCGCCGAGTAGGACGCCAACGAGCTGGCCTGCTGGGCGACTCGGTGCTGGTAAGCCCCAAGCGCCAGCTCAGGCGACATCAGTGGCAATTCGGCGGTCGGCCCCAACCTGGGCGCGGGCTGCGAATCGGCCAGGATGAGCGGGAAAGGCGGCAGCACTCCCTTGGCGAACGGCAGCACTGCCGCCTCGCCTGCGGAAAACTTTCCCTGTGCAAAAACTCCTCCCGGAGCCCAGAGCCCACTAAGGAGGACTATGAGAAAAATGCGCTTCATCTTATAAGGGACTAACCAGTTATATATGATTCGCCTCTCGGCTGAAAAGTGGCAAAAGTTGCCCCGGACCATACCCGCTACGGCCCCGGTTCCGACGACCAAAGAGACACAATCTCCACAGGCAGTCTCATTGCGCATCGACACCCGGCCAGATACCATTCGAGCACTCCCATGTCTGAAGTGATGACGAAGCCAGAACCCACCCACCAAAGCACATCCTCGGCGGATTCGCCGGCGGTCGAAGTATTTGCCGTGTATGGCGTCGAACCTGAGGTTCAGGCTTACGCCATGGCGAAGTACTCGCGCTCCGCGCTCTCCATGAAGGAGTCGCTCAGGGAGATCACGGCGCAAAAAGCCGAGAAGTTCCTGAATACCTTCTACTTCCAGTACGGGCACCGATCCATCGCGGATTTGGCTCACATCGCACTCGCCATCGAAAGGCTCTCGATCCTGGCGGCGATCGCCGTAGCCGACGAACAGCGTTGGGATGGGCAGGAGCGCTCGACGCGCTACCAGGATTTTAAGAAGAGCGGCTATCACATCCCCGACTTCGGTGGAGACGAGCAGGCCCGGAAGTTGTATCGCAATACGATGGACGGGTTGTTCGAGGTCTACCAGGCGCTCTCGCAACGCACTTACGAATATCTGGTCGACATAACGCCGCGGCCCGAAGACATGAAGGTGGAGTCCTATGAGCGCACGGTGCGCGCGCGGGCCTTCGACATCTCGCGCTACCTGCTGCCGCTAGGGACCAATACGTCGCTGGGAGAAATCGTCAACGCCCGCACGCTCGAAACCCAGGTGGCACACCTGTTGTCGCAACCACACGCGGAAATTCGGAAATTGGGCGAGTTGCTGAAGAGCGCTGCGCTGTCGCCCGCCTACAACGTGAATCGAGAATCACTCGAGGAATTGGTGAACGAGATTCGAGAAGTCTCCCCGGAGCTCGCCGCCAAGGCCGAGGAACAACTTCTGAAAGAAGTGCGGGTGGCCCCGACCCTGGTGAAGTATGCCAATCCGAATCCTTATGAGATCGAAACAAGACGCGCGCTGCAGCAGGCTGCCGTCGAGCTAATTGGCAGAACCCAGATCGCGCCGTCGAAACTGGTGGATCTGCTCGACGAAGAGCCGCTTGAGGTCGAACTCGCGTCCACCTTGTTGTACGAACATTGCCACTATCCATATCGGCAGGTACGCCAGGCGGTGCAGGCCGCCGGGGAGAAAATAAGGCGCGAAATTATTGACCTGGGCTTACGTGGACGCGGATCGCACGATGAGATGCTCCGTCCCTTCAGCGCCGGACAGCAATTCCGCTTCGACATCCTGATGGACATCGGTGGATTTCGCGACATGCACCGGCATCGGCGCTGCATCCAGATTGGTCAGGGCTTCACGACAAGGCACGGCTACGATACGCCGCCGGAGATCGACGCCGCCGGAGCGCGCGGCGGTTACGACGCCGCCATGAAGAACGCCGCGCTCGCGGCCGACCAGATCGCCCGCCGTCCGGGCGACGAGACGGTGGAAAATTCGCAGTACCTGATCCCGCTGGGCTACCGGAAACGTACCCTGTTCAAGATGGACTTCGCCGAGGTGGTTTACATCTCCGAATTGCGTACCGGCCCCGCCGGCCACATGTCCTACCGCAGCGTCGCGTACGCAATGTATGAAACCGTGGCCAGGAAGTACCCCGCGCTGGCCAAGTATTTCCGAGTGCACGACGTGAAAGAGCCGATCGATCTGTTAAAGCGGTAGGCCCTGCCTTGCCCACACCGCATCGCGTTGCACACACACCGCAAACCCGCGTTGCACAAACCGCTCCCGCGTCGCACACGGCGTGATTGCACAAGTAGCAGCAGCACACGGCTTGGGTTACACACGCATGCTTGGGTTGCATAAGCCTGCTTGGATTGCATACGCCTGCTTGGTTTGCATAGGTGTGCTTGGGTTGCATAGGTATGCTTCGGTTGCAAACGTATGCTTGGACTGCATAGGTATGCTTGGGTTGCAAACGTATGCTTGGGGGCGGCCACGGCTTGCGGCCACGGCTTGCGGCCACGGCTTGCGGCCACGGCTTGCGTGGCAACGGCTTGCGCTGCACACGGCTTGCGTGGCAACGGATTGTGGCCACGGCTTGCCTGGCAACGGCTTGCGGCCACACGCCGCTTGGGTCGCACACATCCCAGCCGCGAAGCGGCGGAATTCATTAGCCCAGCGCGTTAGCGCTGGGAAAAGGGCCCTGCCAACGCAGAGCTCCGGAGGAGCGGCATCAACCGAACACGTATTTTTCCTCGAACGAAATCCCGGATTTCCTCAACAAATCCCTGAATTCCTCCTCAAAATTTCTCTTTTTATGATGCTCGGCTTGATTGCGGATGTATCGCTGGACATCGCCAATCCTCGAAGGGCTCACGCTGAACGCGCCGTATCCCTCTTGCCATGCAAACCGGATTCCCTTTTCATTCAGCCATCTCGACGAATTGGCCTTCAAATCGCATATGACCTTCGACAAATTTAACTTTGGGGGCAAAGCGATCAAGATGTGCAAATGGTCCGCGACCCCTCCAATCGCCAGAACCTTGAGCTTTTCATTACGCGCGATGCCGAGGATGTAAGCCCACAATTCTTCGCGACGGTCGTCCGCTATCAACGACGCACGGCCTTTCGTGCTGAAGACGCAATGCACGATATTTGAGGAATAGGTATGGCTCATATGCTGTCGCCCCTCCGGGGCTTCCCTATGCCTTCGACCTTTTCCCAGCGCTTGCGCGCTGGGCTAATGAATTTCGCCCTGCGGGCTTACACGACCTATTCACCGTAAGGGCTTAGACGCTTCGTATCCACCTGAACCTATTTCACCTTGCCGGCGTAGACGCGTCGTACCGACCGTGAACCTATTTCACCTTGCCGGCGTAGACGTGTCGTACCTACCGTGAACCTTTTCACCCTGCCAGCGAACACGCCTCGTACCTACCGTGAAACTGTTTCATCCTGCGGCTTACGCGTGCCGTGCCTACCGCGGCCTATTCCACCCAGCGGGCTTAGCGCGTTTGCTGCGCCCTGCGCTCAGTAAGCGTCGTGAATATATGGGTCGGCAGAACATCAGGATCGTGCGTACAGTTAGAATTTTGGACTTAAGCCTCCTGCGAGTCACGTTTGGCCGTCACAATCCCGCGGTGACTCGTAGGTGCGATGAAGTAGGGAGGCGACGGCGGCTCTGACCGTCGCTCGAGCCGGCTGAAGCGCGATCTGGGGCTGGAGGCCTCGAGCGATCTCGATCTTCCGATGGCGAGCGCGGACGGAGGGTCAATCCCGCCGAACGTAATCCCGCCGAACGTAATCACGCCGTTAAGCGTATTCAGCAGCCGCCAAGCGGCGGATTCATTAGCCCAGCGCGTAAGCGCTGGGACTGGCTCCCCACCGAAGAAAGAGTCCCGGAGGGGCGACACCAACGCCGTCGCTCGGTGCGACTGCATGCGTCGGGGGTGACTGTGTTGGTTGCGCGTAACTGCGTTGGATGCGTGAACCGTCACGGGCCCGCCCAGTCCATGCGGTCGAGGTAATATAAGTGGTTCGGAAGGCAATTCGATTCGCTTTTTATTCGCTTCGTGGTATATTGACCAAAATCGTTGGTAGATTGAACAACATTGTTGTGACGATCAGCACTTACGACCCGCCAGCCCGTGGGTATACCCTACGAGGGTCTTCATAAAAGTTTACTTTTCGAGGAGCCACCATGGCCGACGAACGTTCCAAAGCAATTGATCTCGCGCTCTCCCAGATTGAAAAGCAGTTTGGCAAGGGCTCGATTATGCGGCTGGGTTCAAAAGAAGCCATCGTTCCTATTTCGGTGATCCCCACCGGCGCGATTTCGTTTGACGCGGCCCTGGGCGTGGGTGGATTCCCGCGCGGACGCGTGGTGGAGATTTTCGGGCCGGAGTCTTCCGGTAAGACGACCATTGCGCTGCAGGTCATCGCCGAAGCGCAAAAGACCGGCGGCATGGCGGCGTTTGTCGACGCCGAGCACGCGCTCGACCCGCAATATGCAAAAAAGCTAGGGGTTGACGTCGAGAACCTGCTGGTCTCGCAGCCCGACTACGGAGAACAGGCGCTGGAGATCGCCGAAGCGTTGGTGCGCTCAAATGCGATTGACGTACTGGTGGTGGACTCGGTGGCAGCGCTGGTGCCTAAGGCCGAACTCGACGGCGAAATGGGCGACAGCCACATGGGACTGCAGGCCCGGCTGATGTCGCAGGCGCTCCGCAAGCTGACCGGGATCGTTTCCAAGTCGCGCACCTGCCTGATCTTCATCAACCAGATCCGCGAAAAGATTGGCGTCATGTTCGGCAATCCCGAAACCACGACCGGCGGACGCGCCCTCAAGTTTTATTCTTCCGTGCGCATCGACATCCGCCGTATCGCTGCCATCAAGGAAGGCGACCTGGTGACCGGCTCGCGCACGCGCGTGAAGATCGTGAAAAACAAGGTTGCTGCTCCTTTCCGCGAAGCCGAGTTTGACATTCTCTATGGCGAAGGTATCTCGCGCGAAGGCGACCTGCTCGACCTGGCCGTGAACAACAACATTCTCGAGAAGTCGGGCTCGTGGTTCAGCTACAAGACCGAGCGCATCGGGCAGGGTCGTGAAAACGCACGCCAGTTCCTCAAGGACAACAAAGACACCCTTGCCAAGCTCGAGACCGAGGTGCGCAAGGCATTAGGGCTGATTCCCGCAACCGCAGCTCCAGCGGCGGCGCCCATCAATGGCGCATCGGCCGCCACACAGCAGACGGGCAAACTCGCAACCATGCCCACAGGCACGGATGCGAAGGTGCCTGCAGCCAGAAGGTAAACCCGTTGAGTTCGTTGTCTGTCCGTAATCGGTAGATTGCAGACGTCTTTCCGCGGGTGGAAGGGGCGTCTTCCCCTGCGCGTTTTTCTCTTTCGTCACCTCCGTCATTCATGGACTAGTCGTTTACATCTCCGCGCGTATGCAATCAGAAGGTTTGCCTTCTCCATTCCCGGCCCACTAGAATCATTGTTCGCCGCTTTTGCCGAGTCTCCAAGAGGCGCCATTGCACAAAACCACCGCCATCTATCCCGGCTCGTTTGACCCGCCGACCAACGGTCATCTCGACCTGATCGAGCGGGGCAGCAAGATTTTTGACGAGCTGATTGTGGCGATCTTGAGGAATCCGGACAAGGACCCGCTGTTTAACGTGAGCGAGCGGGTGGCGATGCTGGAGGCGCTCACCGGGCATTACAGCAATGTCCGCGTCGACACGTTTGATGGGCTTACCGTGGATTACGCGGACCGGGTCGGCGCGAGTTCCGTGTTGCGCGGGATTCGAGCCTTGAGCGACTACGAGTACGAATTGCAGATGGCCTTGATGAACCGCAAACTGCGTCCCGAACTTGAGACCGTGTTCATGATGCCGGCAGAAAAGTATTCCTACTTGAGTTCGCGCCTGGTACGCGAAGTCGCCCAACTGGGCGGATCCGTTAAAGGACTTGTGCCGGAACTGGTGGAGCAACACCTGCGCGGCAAGCTCGACCCGGCGTACAAACTAGGAGAGTTCCAGACCCCGCAAGGCGAAAGATCGGAACGTCGTAAATTGAGGGCAAGGAAAAAAGCATGACACCCACGACCACGGAAACGAGCCAGGCCATCAAGTTAAGCGAACGCATCAACCGCATCGAACCGTCCGCCACCATGGCCGTGGTCGCCGAAGCCGACAAGCTGCGCTCCCAGGGGGTTGACGTCGTGGATTTCGGCGCCGGCGAACCGCACTTCGCCACCCCGCAGCACATCAAGGACGCCGCCATCGCGGCGATTCAGGGCAATTTTACGAAGTACACAGCGGTTGCGGGCACCGCCGAGCTGCGCGATGCCATCGTGCAGCGGCACGCCGCCGACTTCGGCTCCGACTACCGGCGCGAGGAAGTGATCGCCTCCACGGGTGGCAAGCACGCGCTCTTCAACGCGCTGCAAGTGCTGGTTGATCACGGCGACGAAGTCATCCTTCCCGTACCGTATTGGGTTTCGTTCAAGGACATCATCCGGTATGCCGGCGGGAGGCCGGTGCTGGTGGAGACCGACGAATCGCGCGACTTCGCGTTGACCGCCGAGATGGTGCTGAAGAATGTCACCGACCGCACGAAGATGATCATCCTGAATTCACCCTCGAATCCATCGGGCGCTGTGATGAAGCCGGAGCACATGACCGAGATCATCCAGATGGCGCACGAGCGCGGCATCTGGGTGGCATCGGATGAGTGCTATGTCTATCTCAACTACACGGGGAAGAATTTCTCGGCGGGATCGTTGCGCGAGTACCGCGAGCGGCTGGTGATCCTGGGCTCGCTCTCGAAGACTTACGCCATGACCGGCTGGCGGCTGGGATATGCACTGGCGCCTGCCCCCGTCGTTAGCGCGATGGCGAAGCTGCAGAGCCAGTCGACGTCGAACCCGACGTCGATCGTGCAGAAGGCTGCGGTCGCGGCTTTGAATGGCCCGCAGGAGTGCGTGGAGGAGATGCGCCGCGAGTACATCAAGCTGCGCGATCACGTCGTGAGCGGGCTGCGCGCAATTCCGGGCGTGAAGTGCACCTTGCCGGAGGGCGCCTTCTATGCGTATCCGAACATCTCGTCGTTCTTCGCGAAGGGTAGCGTGAAGTCGGCGTCCGACGTGGCGGGACGCTTGCTGCGCGAAGCACATGTGGCCGCGGTTCCGGGCGAAGGCTTCGGCACCACCGATCACATTCGCGTTTCCTACGCGACTTCGATGGGCGAACTGGATCGCGGGTTGGAACGCATGCGCAAGTTCCTGGCAGCGCTTTAGTGGTCCCTCTGAAGAAACGGTTTCCGAAGAACCGGTCCATTGCGAACTGGTGAAATTCGGGATTCGTGCGCCACGACCTCGTCCGACTGCAAGAACCCGCGAAAGGGAGGAAGTTCACGAGCGAAACCCCGTCTGACAAGGGGTTATGGGCGCTCTGCCTCAACAAAAGAAATGTCCAGCGTGAGAAATAGCTGCATCTGAATCTCTGGCGAATGACTGACCTCTACCCACTGAGAATGCTGCCTGCGTTCGACCCGCGCCCCTGGGGAACGACCGACCTTTCCCCCATTTATCCGGACCACAAATTTGACGAGAAGATCGGCGAGGCGTGGCTGACCGGCGATCATTGCAAAGTGGCGAACGGACCTTTGGCGGGACGAACTCTTTCGGAACTCAGCGAGGAGTGCGGGCGGGCGCTGGTGGGCGAAGCCGCCCGGGATCCGCAGCGTTTCCCACTGCTGCTGAAGTTTCTTTTCCCGCATGAGAAGCTATCGGTGCAGGTGCATCCTGACGACGCTCAGGCGCAACGCACCGGTCAGCCCTGGGGAAAGACCGAGTGCTGGTACGTAGCGACGGCCAAGCCCGGTGCCCAGGTTGCCATGGGATTGAAACCGGGCGTAGGCAGTTCCGCGCTGCGGGAAGCGATTGACCAAAACCGCGCCGAAGAACTCCTGAATTGGGTCAACGTGTACCCCGGCGAAATGATTTACGTTGCGGGTGGAACAGTTCATACCTTGGGGCCGGGCTCGATCATGGTGGAGACGCAGCAGCAATCCGACTGCACCTACCGGCTCTACGACTATGGACGCCCACGGGAATTGCACCTGAAAGAAGGGCTGGCAGCGGTGAAAGAACAAGTCGCGTCGGGCAAAGTGCTCCGGCCCGCGCCGGTCCGCATTGGGCAAACCAAGAATACAATGGCCGCGATGATCCGCGCGCCGTACTTTGTGGTGGATCAGTACGAGCTGAAAGAGCCGCAAGCTTTCAGAACCGCCGACGAGACCGGAAAGAAGTCGGTTCAGATTCTGGTTGCGATTGAGGGGTGCGGCGTGGTCGAGGCTCCGGGAATGGAGCCTGCGACTTTGGCAAAGGGTGATGCGGCGGTGATTCCCGCGTCTCTCGAATCGTTCGGAGTGCGTCCCCAGTGGGGAGTGAGTTTTTTGAAGGCGTACGTGCCCGGCGCAACTTTGCCGGAACCCGAGACTCGTTTATAGATCCAACAGCGAGCGCAAACAGCGTGGCGAAACCATCGAACTTTTATCCAGTGATCCTTGCGGGCGGACGCGGCACGCGCTTCTGGCCTCTAAGCCGGAAACGTTGCGCCAAGCAGTTACTTCCCCTCGATGGCAAGCAAACCATGATCCAGCAGACGCTCCAGCGCCTGCTCCCGCTGGCGCCGCCCAAGCGCGTCTGGGTTATCGCCAACGACGACCTGCGCGCGGCCATCATTCGCCAACTCCCAAAACTTGAGAAGCGCCAGATCTTCGCTGAGCCGATCGGCCGCAACACCGCTCCAGCCGTTGGCCTGGCCGCTTTTCTGTTGTTGCGTAGCGATCCCAGAGCCGTCATTGGCCTGTTCCCGTCCGATCACGTCATCGGTGACGCTCAGGCTTACGGCAAGAATATTGAGCGTGCCGTCGAGATCGCTGCCGGCGGCGAGAACATCGTCGTCCTTGGAATCAAGCCGACCCGCCCTGAAACAGGCTACGGTTACATCGAAGCAGGGGCGCCAGCCAACGGAGGAGCGCTGCGCGTCCGCCGCTTCACCGAGAAGCCCGATGCCACTCGAGCTGCCCAGTTTCTCGCCGCCGGCAATTATTACTGGAACAGCGGCATGTTCGTTTGGAGCGCCCAGACTCTCGCCAACGCCCTTCGCGAGCACTTGCCCAATACCGCCGCGATTCTCGAGAAGATTGCAGCGACCTACGGCACCCGCAAGTTTGAAGAAACCTTCCGCAAGCTTTACGCCAAGTGCGACAACATCAGCGTAGACTACGCTCTCCTCGAACCGCGTTCCGCGAAAGGCGAGGACGCCTCGAACATCTACTGTATCCCGTCGGAATTCGGATGGAACGATCTCGGTTCATGGACTGCCCTGCACGAACATCGCACTGCGAAAGAAAAGACGGAGGCCGGCAATGTCCTGGTCGATGAGGGCTCGTTTACGCTCGACGCCTCCGGCAACTACGTGCACGCGCCTGGGAAATTTGTCGCTGCCGTCGGAGTGAAGGACCTGGTGGTCGTCGACACGGGCGACGCGTTGCTGATCACCACCCGCGACCGTGCCCAGGATGTGGGCAAAGTAGTGAAGTATCTGGACGAAAAGAAGCTGTCGAAATTAACGTGAGAGCTTTGAGCTACAGGCTCTGAGCCTTAGAGCTCAGACGCCAAAACCGCGATCTCCGCAGGATTGATGGCTCAGAGCTCAGAGCTCGAAGCTCGCAGCGATTCCTATGACTGAAATCAAATTCGGTACCGACGGTTGGCGCGGAATTATCGCGGAGGACTACACCTTCGAAAACGTCCGCCGGGTTGCAAACGCGATCGCAGCCTACGTGCTCAAGCATGAAGACGGCTCTCGCGGAGTGATGATCGGTTACGACACGCGCTTTGGTTCGGCGCGCTTTGCGCGCGCCATCGCGGAGGTAATTGCCGGAGCGAGCATTCCCGTAAAGCTCGCCAATGACTACACGCCAACCCCGGCCGTCTCGCTCGCCGTGAAACAGCAAGGCGCTGCCGGCGGAGTGATGGTCACCTCCAGCCACAACCCGTGGAACTGGAATGGGGTGAAGTTCAAAGCCCGGTTCGGCGGATCGGCGACGCCGGCCATCATGAAGAAGATCGAAGACGAGTTGCACGCCGGAACAAAACCTGCGGGCAAAGCCGCCGCCATCGAGGAAGTCGATTTCAAGCCGGCTCACATCGCGGCCATGTGCAAGTTCGCCGATCTGGATTTGATCGCAAAAGCCAAATTCAAGTTCGCGATCGATTCCATGTACGGGTCAGGCCGTGGGGTCATGGCCCAAATATTCTCCCAGCACGGAATCGATCACGTTGCCATTCGCCAGGACGTGAACCCCTTGTTTCCCGGCATCAATCCCGAACCCATCGAACCGCACATCGAGTTGTTGCGGCAAACAGTCGCCAAAGAACGATGCCATGCCGGGCTGGCCACTGACGGAGATGCAGATCGGATCGGCGCGGTCGCGGAAGACGGCAGCTTCGTCGATTCTCATAAATGCTTCGCGGTTCTGCTGCGCTGGCTGCTGGAACGCAAAAAGTGGTCAGGCGACGTGGTTCGCGCCTTCAATACCACGAGCATGGTCGACCGCATCGCCGCCAAGTACGGGCGCAAGTTGCACGAGTGCCCCATCGGGTTCAAGTACATTGCGGACCTCATGATGGATCACGAAATCGTGATTGGTGGCGAAGAATCGGGGGGCATCGGCTATTCGCGTTATCTGCCCGAGCGCGATGGGCTGCTGAACTCCCTGCTCCTGGCCAACGTTATGGCGGAGGAAGGCAAACCGCTGGGCGAACTGGTTTCCGACCTTCAAGGCGAGTTCGGGCCGCACTACTACGGGCGGCGCGACCTGCATATTCCAGACACGGTCAAGCAGGGCGCAATCCAGAGAGCGCGGTCCGAGACGACTTCGAACCTGGGAAAATACAAGATCGTCAAAAAAGAGAACATGGATGGGGTCAAGTTTTTTTTGAATGCGTCCACCAACGGCAATGGCGCCACTCCCTGGGTTCTGCTCCGGGCATCGGGAACCGAGCCTTTATTGCGGGTTTATTCCGAAGCCGCAACGCCGGAATTGGTCACCGAAGTTCTGGATCTCGCCAAGACCTTCGTTTCGGCCAGTGCTTGATTATTTTTTGGCCGTGTTACCTCATTGCCCACTCGACACTGAACTCTTGGGCGCGATCAGTCATACCGGGAACAGTCTTTATTAGTGGATAATCATTATCGAACCGCGCCATGAGATTTGCCGAAGAGAGCCCGATCACAAACGCCGACACGCCCGAGGCACGCCGCTACAATCACATTCATCGCTGGCTGGAATTTAGCGACTTCGCGTTGGGCTTGGGTTTCCTGCTGGTTCTCCTGCTCTCCGGATGGAACGCGGTTCTGCGTGATTGGGCCTACCGGGCTGCATTCCAGAACTACACCGTCGCAGTCTTCTTCTATGTCTTCATACTGATGCTGGGTGGCAAGTTGCTAGCCATCGGGCTGGATTATTACGGGCTGAGGCTGGAACGGAATTTTCATCTCTCCAACCAGAAAACCCGGTCCTGGCTGTGGGACGAGATCAAGGGTTTCCTGGTCGGCCTGGTCTTCGCCGTCATCATTGCCGAACTCCTCTACTTCAGCATCCGGCAATCTCCCCAGCACTGGTGGATCATTTCCTGGGCCATGTTCATGGGACTGTTCGTGATCCTGGCGCAGGTCGCGCCCCTCATCCTTTTCCCGATCTTCTATAAATTCGAGCCCTTGGACAACGAGGATCTGAAGCAGCGGCTCGTACGGCTCAGTGAAAGCGCAGGCACAAAGGTGCGTGGCATCTACAAGTGGCATCTTTCGGAGAAAAGCCGCAAAGCGAATGCGGCACTCACCGGGTTGGGTGCCACGCGCCGGATTATTCTCGCCGACACCTTGCTCGATCACTACTCGCCGGAAGAAATCGAAGCCGTCCTGGCGCACGAACTCGGACACCACGTGCACAAGCACATTCTCAAAAGCATCTTCGTACAAGCGGCAATCACGCTATTCGGCTTCTGGGCCGCCAACTACGTGTTGCACCTGTCAATCGAACAGTGGGCCATGTTCGACACCCTGTCGGATTTCTCAAACCTCCCGCTGCTCGTGCTGCTTTCGATTGTGCTGTCGGTCATCCTGATGCCGGCGATGAATGCTTACTCCCGCTTCAACGAACGCCAGGCCGACCGCTACGCCTTCAAGACCATCCGCAGCGTACA
Source organism: uncultured Acidobacteriota bacterium (assembly GCA_963850425.1). Taxonomy (GTDB): domain Bacteria; phylum Acidobacteriota; class Terriglobia; order Terriglobales; family Acidobacteriaceae; genus Gp1-AA133. The sequence continues at coordinate 714,746 of CAWKLF010000001.1, forward strand.
GCCGTTCATCAGTTCCATGAACAAGCTCGCGGCGCAGAACCTGGCGGAGCGCACTCCGGCGCCCTGGGTGGAGTGGCTGTTCCACTCGCATCCGGCGATTTCGCGCAGAGTGGCCGCCGCCGAAGCGTGGAAGTTGCGTCTCGCCACCGACTCACGCTCCTGAACGACTCTCAACCGAAAAATCAATAAGCATGCAGGATTAACGCTTTGCCAACAAGGCTGTCACGCGCCGCAAATCCTCTTCCGTGTCGATGCCCACCGTGTCAAATGGCGTTTCTCCCACATGGATGGGGATGCCATTCTCCAGAAATCTCAACTGCTCAAGCCGTTCCGCTTTTTCCAGCGATGATTCGGGCAGCATGACAAAGCGATCAAGCGCCGCCTTGCGGTACGCATAAAATCCTAGATGCTTGAAGTAGGCTGGCGTGCTCTTATCGCGATCATGCGGGATCGTGGCCCGCGAGAAATAAAGAGCGCGCCTGTTTGCGTCGGTCACTACCTTTACCGCGTTTGGATTGGCAATGTCTTCTGCCCCACAAGGCGTTTTCAGCGTGCCCACCTGCACCGCCGGATCCGCCATCACTTGGAGCAGGGAAGCAATATGTTCCGGACGAGTCAGCGGCTCGTCGCCCTGCACGTTGAGATAGACCTCGGCCGCGGCGAAATTCGAGACCTCGTGCACACGCTCCGTTCCGCTCCGATGCTGCGATGAAGTCATGCGCGCGTGCCATCCGTTTTTATTGCAAACCTCGACAATTTCTTCCGAATCGGTCGCGATGATGACTCCGTCCAGCAGTGGCGAGGCACAAACGCCGCGGTACACGTGACCGATCATGGGCAATCCGGCAATGTCGCGGAGCGCTTTCCGGCTAAGGCGAGTGGAGGCAAGACGGGCGGGAATGACAGCAATCGCTTTCATAGGTGAAAATAGTTTCGTCGGAAGCTGAGAGAGTTGCAACTGGCGGCAGGACTTGATGTTGGTTCACGTATCAAAAGAACGAAGTTTGACACTCCGCGAGCTCGCCTTTTAGAATCAATGAGCTGGCCACAGCGGAATGAGCCACTCCGCCGCATCATGGTCGGCAGGCATCGGCCAGTCCACCTCTCCTGATATGTTTCCTGAAATGGCGGTGTAGCTCAGGTGGCTAGAGCGAGGGTCTCATAATCCCTAGGTCGTTGGTTCGAGTCCAACCGCCGCCACCAATTTCGGTTCCTGGGAAGTGGTTTGCCATGTCTGGCTCACGGAAGATCAGTGAAACAGCGAGGGAGGCATCGACACCTCCAGTGGCGCCACCGGTCGAAGACGCTACGAAACACTCAGGCAAGCGCAGCCTCTCTTCAATTTTGACACATCCCTTCCTGAACCCATTCCGCATTCTCTTACGCGCATTGCCGATGAAAATCGAACCTGCAGTCTCTGACACGAAAGGCGCCAGCCAAGTGAACAGCCGGTCCTCAACCTACCGGCCCGACATCGAAGGGCTACGCGGAATTGCAGTTCTACTGGTGGTCGCGTTCCATTGCGGCATCCCCGGCGTGACCGGCGGATTTGTTGGGGTCGATGTTTTCTTTGTGCTGTCTGGCTACCTGATCACCGGACTTCTGGTTACCGAGATTCAGAAAACTTCGCGGCTCAACTTGTTGAACTTCTACGCCCGCCGGGTCCGCCGTCTTTTACCAGCTTCCGCATTGACCCTGGCAGTAACCCTGTTCATCGGCGCGCTCATCATGGCTCCCCAGGAATTGGCCTTCGCTGGCCGAGCCGCACGAGCCACCGCGCTGTACATGAGTAACATCTTTTTCGCTAAGAATGCGGCCAACTACTTCAGCCCCGATGTGGAATCAAATCCTCTGCTGCATACTTGGTCGTTGGCCGTGGAAGAGCAGTTTTACCTCGTTTGGCCCATGCTCATCATGTTGGGTCTGCTCTTCTGGCGATCGAAGAAGTCTCTGCTTGTCGTCCTGTCGCTATTGACGCTGCTTTCATTGGCAGTAAGCGTGTGGTCGACTGCAAGCACGCAGACTTTTGCCTTCTACCAATTGCCGAGCAGAGCCTGGGAATTCGGGATCGGTGGGTTGGCGGCTTTATTGCCCGTGGGCTTCATAAAGCTGCCATCCGGAGTGTGGCTGGGTTTCGGATGGCTCGGCGTTGGCATGATTCTGGCGTCTGGACACTACATCTCCAGCATGAGCACCTTTCCCGGCTGGGTTGCGCTGCTGCCGGTGCTGGGGACCACCGCCGCCTTAGTGGCGGGGGCAGAACAGTCACGACGCAGCTCCGGCATTGTGCTTGGTTCCGCCCCATTGCTCTTTCTTGGAACTCTCTCCTACTCATGGTACTTGTGGCATTGGCCGTTCCTGGTTTTTGCTGCAGCACTGTTTCCCACTGTGTCCTTGGCGGGAAAGATCTCGGCTTGTGTAGCCGCCCTGGTCGTTGCTGCGATCACGCACCATCTCGTCGAGAATCCAATTCGTTTTCATCCTTACCTCGTGAAACGGCCGGCGGTTTCGCTGTATCTGGGGGCTGCGATCACACTGTTTTCGGTAGCTCTCGGTGTCGTTTCCATCAGATTTGCCTTCCGGCTCGCGGATGCGCCGAACATGAGGGCAATCAAAGCAACCTTCGACGACAACCCCCTGCCCGAGGCTGTGAGAAAACGCTGTATGGCCACCGTGCAGTCGAGGAATGTCCAAACGTGCGCCTTCGGGGATACGGCTTCCAAAACCAACATCGTGCTTTTCGGCGACTCTCACGCCATGCAGTGGGTGAACCCCTTGACTGATATTGCGAGCGCCAACGGCTGGAAGCTGATTACGATGCTGAAGGCAGCGTGCCCGGCCATCGACATCGTGAAGCCACCGAACACGCAATCATGTGCCGCCTGGCGCGCGGACGCTCTTCGGCAGATCGCGGCGCTGCATCCATCACTGGTGATTCTGGGCAACTCGAGCATTTATCTGGGACAGAAGGGCAAGCGTGCCAGCCGATTCGACGTCCCATTGGATGAATGGCAAAACGGTACGCGGCGGACCTTCGAAGCACTGTCTTCGGCGGGACTTACAGTAGTCGCGATGCGCGACAATCCCTTTTTTCCTTTCGACATCCCCACTTGCCTGGCCCGGTCCATCCGGCACTCCTGGTATCCCGGCGGCTCGTGCGCCATAAGTAAATCGGAAGGTTTAAACCCCGCCATATTCGAGGCTGAAAAAGCCGGCGCTCGCGGTTTTCCCAATGTTCATTTTATTGACTTGACCGACCGGTTCTGCGACGGAAAAGTCTGCCCGGCTATCCAGAATGGCCTCGTGATTTATCGCGATAGTAACCACATGACCAGAAGCTTTGCAGAAACCTTGCGGCCAGTCCTGGAAGCACAATTGGTGCCGATCCTGAAACCGCCGCTGAGTAGTTGCTGTGGCATTCAAGGCTTTTGCGAAGAGACGCAACGAACGTAAGAGAGTCCACCAGTTGACAGTCTCATAATCGTCCAGCAGACCATCTACTAAACCCAGGACAGGTCCCGGGTCACAAACCATTTTCCGACAGGCGTTCTTGTTTTCACCCACAGCTTGGTTTCAAAATAGCCACGATACATGGACTTCAGCCGCGCGACATCGGAACGTTGCGACGGGGCTGCGCTCAAAGGGTAGCCCAACCGCTCCAGAGTCCCGCCAACCAGGCCTTCGAGCGTTTCCAGCTCTGATGCCGTCATGTCAGTCTTCCAGCGGCCAATCGGGCTACGCGACTCCCCCTTGAACGCAGTGTTGGGAGCCGCTACTGAGCCGATCGCAACGCGGGTAATTTGCTCGTGATCCAGGTGGTGTTCGATGAAGGGCTCCACCTGAGCGAGGACCTCTCTGGGCTTCAGGACTAAGTCTTCGTAGTGGAGTTCCAGGTAGTCTTCGCCCAGTTTCTTTCCGGCCTCCTGTCCTTTGCCTACGATCCACTCCCAGTAAATGCCCGCTGCCATGGCGGGCCGCAGGCGGTCCAGAGGCAGGCGGCGGATCTGACCTTTTTTCTCCCACGAAAGCGCCACGTCGCGCCCATCCCGGATTACATGGATGACGAGCGCGTCCGGAATCGTTTCCTTGATCCAGCTGATATAGAGCAGATGTTCGGGAGTAGTTTCCGCCCAGCGTTCCACACCCTGCTTGCGGCACATTTCCTCCATGACGATCCGGAGGAAGTCGCCCCCGTTGCGGCATTCCGCCATGACGCGCGGTTCGACCTCCTCGGGCGTCAGGCCTGTGCGCGTGTAGAGCCGGGAGTCGTACCACGCCTCCAACATTTTTCGACGATTCGCTGCCACGCTGAGCGGACGAAAGCGGGGCTCAAGGAGATTGAAGACTTGCGATTCCATCCGGTACACGGCAAAGTTCCCGGAGGAAAGCAGCATGTGGTAAAGCAACGTCGTGCCCGATCGACTGCACCCAATCACGAAAACTGGTGCCTTATTGCGGCCCCCACTCATGCAGTTGCGCGAATGGATCGTCTGCGCTGGCCGCCTCCCCCTCGTATAGCGGAGCGGTGCTCCACTAGCGTTAGCTTGGCATCGGTCTGCGATTCGACCGTCTGCACGACCTCGCGCCCATCATCCCGTCGAATCCTCCAATTGCCGTCAATGCGTTCCACGACGGTGATGGTACCCGTGCTGGGTCCCCCGCACACCGGCACTTCTGACTTATCGCCGCCCTGGACGATGACAGTGGCAGCCAGCAGATTTCGGACGTGCGTGACAGCCAGCACGTACCCGGTTGCGTTGTCCGCAATTTTCAGCAGCTCATGAAGTCTTGCGGAATACCGGGAATAAAATTGATCGAAAGATTCGCCGCCGGGCGCCGGCAGGTCGGTCCGCTCATTCAGCATATTCAGGAAGGGCAGAATGTCTTTGATCCTCTCTCCCCCGAACACTCCCAGGTTCCAGGGACGCAACTCCTCTGTGGAGGTGATCCGCGCTTTTACCTTTCGCTTCAGAATTTGGGCGGTCTGCCGCGCCCGCTTCAGGTCGGAGCAGTAAATAGATTCGATCGGGTACTCGGCAAGTTTGCCGGCCGTTTCGACCGCCTCTCGAATCCCCGTCTCGTCCAGTGGGACGTCGAGCCACGCGCGTAGCCGTTCGTCTTCGCCCGGCTTGTTGAGCGACGTGTGTCCATGTCTCACCAGAATCAGCTTTCCCATACTTCAAAACTCCTTAAATCGGAAAAGTACTTCACGTTGTCTGTCGTTAACTGCCGACGGCCGGAGCGCCTACGATCTCATCCACCCAAACAATCTGGCGGGAAGCCTCGTACATGAAGGACCGGCACCTACGAAAGAGCGGTGCTTGCCAAAGTCGACGATATTGATAGACATACCAAAGAATGAGAGCAGCCCGAAAGCCACTCCCCCGCAGTTGTTACGGGAATGTGAATTTAATACTTATGCAGCTCTAAGGCAATGACTTAGGGGTGGGAGTCTGCAGGGATTTGCACTTAAATTCCAAAAAAGTCGCCACATCATCTCGAAATGACGAGCACGGGGAATTCGCCGGGCTAGCCAGCTGAGTAAACTCCGGATTCCTTGAACGCTGAGTTCATGTCCGCTGGCCCGACTGTTCTTATTCCCGGGAACTTTTCGGAAGGAAGCGCTTGTAAGGAGTGCAAAAAAAACGGTGCCGAGCATTGTACTTTCTGTGCCAATGCTCGGCATTCACAGTCAGTGGAAACGGCTTTGCTATTGAATCGAACTTGCGGCTTGCGAGAAAACACCGTTGGCGTTAGAGCCGATCATCCGAACCGTGCCCACAACCAGCACGAGAATGACAGCTAGCATCACAGCGTATTCAGCGATGTCCTGACCCTGGTCCTCAGACCAAAGCCTGGCAAGTAGGGGGAGAACTGACATGTTCCGTGTACCTTCCTGAAGTGGAGTGGAGACGGGCACATTATTACCCAAGAGCCTGAGGAAAAACACGTGACTAAAGTAATTGTACTGTTGGACAGTTTGAGTCGGCCTAAATCGCGACGACCCTACCAAAGAAGCCTTGTCCGGCGTGCAGTCTGTGGAAATCCCGTCACCGTCACCGAGAGCAGCTGCAGCCTGTCGACGTATGAGTTCGAATCGAAACGAAAACTGAAGGGCGGCCCCTCGTCGTGCCAGCCGAGCAAATCTATTTTTCTACGATGGCGGCGTTCCGATCTTCGGTGACAAAGGCGAACTCGTCGGGGTCGTCACATCACAGTCGACCGGCACGCGGAGCCCGAATGCCGAGAATCGAACTCAGCCGTCCGCGCTAGAGTTGCCAATGCATCACGTTGGCAATTGCCGATTCCAGTTCCGATGCAGTAATCGGTTTTGAGACGTATCCATCCATTCCCGCCTCCAGACAGCGCTCCCGATCGCCTTTCATAGCGTGTGCCGTCATGGCAATGATCTTCGCCGAGGCATTGAACCGGATCGTCAAGGGAAAGACCATAGGCGAGCGGCCGGTCGCCGTCGTCGCCCTCCAAAGCGGGGAGCAGGCGCGCGATTGCCACGTACTGTTTATCGACTCGGCCCACAACGGCGAAGCCCAACGTATTCTCGAGCGCTTAAGCGGCCTGAGCATACTAACCGTGGGAGAAGTGCGAGGGTTCCTCGAAAAAGGCGGCACCATCAATTTCGTGTTGCAGGGGGACTTCGTAAAGTTCGAGGTGAATCGTCGAGCAGCCACTCGAGTGGGCCTTCAAATCAGCTCGCGACTGTTGATGTTGGCACAGCGCACAATTGAGTAAGAGCTGGAGCCCCTCCAGTGAAACCGCCCTCCCACTGGTGTTCACCGGCTTTCAAGCTGCGCCTGGCGACGTTCCAGCCAGCCGTCCATGCTTAATAACCCTCCGCCTTTGGCGGCGATGAACAGGAAGGTGAAGCAATTCGCGACCACGATTTCGCCACCATTCAGGATCGGCCAGAAGCGCAGGTGGGCATGCACCATGAAGTAGGCGCAGGCCATCTCTCCCGAGAGCACGAAGGCCACGAGCGAAGTGAAAAGTCCCGCCATCACCAGGGAGCCGCCCAGCGTCTCGATGAAACCCGCCAGCATCCACAATCCCTGGGGATGGCCTTCCCCCTCCAGCAGTCCGAAAAGTTTCTGAACTCCGTGGCACAACAGCATGAATCCCATCATGAAGCGCATCAGAACGTACGCTTCTTCTTTCCACTTTCCCAGAAGTGGTTGCATCCCGACCTCCTACCAGTGTGCGGGTCACCAGGTGCCGCGCGGGAATTATAGTCGCTGCTTCAGAAGCAAATCGTAAACTCTGTGCGGTTCTGAACGGCCAGGCCGGATCTAGATGGGGTCGGCTTTGTAGGAGGGATGCCGGTAGGTTCCGGTGATGCTGACCGGCATTTCGGCCCCGCCACGGCGATTCTTTTTGAGGAAAGGGTCAATCGCTTTCAGGAGGAATGACTTGATTCCCGAGGTCGTCTTGGGAAGCTTCGCATCCATAAACAACATTCCGCGCAAGTCTACTTTCTGGGTGATCAGGTCAAAGGTGCCGTTGACGCGGGCACGCGCGCCCGGCACTCTGAATCTCAGCCCCGTGAACGTGGCGACTCCATCCTTGACAATCACGTGGCCCTCTACATCGGAAACCACGCTGTCAGGGTTGTCGGTCTGATCGCCTTGGCCTTGCGCCGCGGTACTCAGCTTGTCAACGCTGGTTTGCGTCGCCGCTTTTGTGAACTTGGCAGACTCAATTCCGAAGTCGCCGTTCAGCTGAATTCTTTTCAGGAACGGAGCCTGGCCCGGAGGCACATGCGTTTGGGCCCGCAGGCTGATCTCCCCATTCAGAGGAGACTGCTTGTCCGACACGAAAATTAGCAGCAAATCCTGAATACGGCCGCGGCGCACATCGAATTCGAGATCCGCTGACTTTCCATCCTCGGATCGGTGCGACGCCACCTTACCTCGCGACAAAATTGTCGTCTTCACTAAAACGGCCTGAACCTGGTCCAGCGTCACGTCACCATTGGTGGCATCGACCTGCGCATGAAACTCGCTCTTGAGGTCGAGCTTGTGTGGAGTGTCGGTGGTACCGAAGTCCGGTGTCGCGGTCTTGCCTTTAATCTCGATACTCTCCAGCGTTCCCTGAAACATGCCCTCGGACGACAGAATCCCGCGGATTCCGCCGAAGGAACCGAGATCGGCATTGCGGAAGGCGTAGTTCCCTTTCACGGGAGTCTCGCTGACCACCTTCTTGTTCCAGGGGCCGAAGGTCCCACTCGCTTCAATGTCCCCGGGCGGCTGCGGATTCACCAGGTTCACTTCAAACTTCATCGGCTCCTGCGACGCGAGGTGGTGGCCCGTGAATTTCCGGATGGAAAACAAAATGGGCGGCTCCTTGGAATTGTGCCGCACAAACCGCAGCTCCGCGCCATTGGCGATCAGCGTGTCTACGACTACCTCACTCTCGGTCGGCTTCCATCCCGGCCCGGTTCCGATGGGAGGGAACGAGGCCTCGACGCCGTCCGCCCGAATCAGCGCGATATGCTTCTGGATCAGCCCCGTCCATTTGCCCTTGACGGTGAGTTGCCGGATCTTCATCACTTCCTGCTCGCCCGGCTTATTACCGCGGGTGAGCGTCACTGATTCCAAATAACATCCCGGATGAGGAAGGAAATTCCGGTGGAACGCGCCGAACGTCACCTTGCTGTCGGTGGCCTGCTCCAGTTGCGCAATCACGTTGGCAGGCGTGAACGGCCAGTCGCGATTGAAGAAGACCGCGCCCCCGATGAGAACGACGCCCAGCAAAAGTGCCGCGAGCAGCCACCAACGCCGCGCCCAAGACCTTTCAGGTGAGCGCGGCTGCACGATTTTCGGTCGCTCCAGGGTCGTGGGCATTGCAGGATCCTTCGCCAAGCCTCACGGTTAAGATGCTGTCTCTTAAGCGGCTTGACTGAAAATTTTGCTGTAGGAGATTTGCCTGATGGAAAGCAGCTCGAACCGGAGGGCGGGGGCTTGGTGGAAACGCCGTTAACGACAATCAGTGAGAGGTAATGACGCGGCAGTATAGAATCCCCGGCAATGCTCCGAGCCTTAAAGTTCACTGCCTTTGTTGTAATTAATCTTGTGATTGCCCTCATCGGCACTGCAATGCTCGATCACGGGCTCTGGGGAGCGATTCCGCCCCCGTCCAACTCTGTTACAGGTGTGATCTGGAAAGAATTGCTGTTAAGTCTGATTTGTGCTGCGGGTTTGGGATTTGGCGTATGGCGAATCTGGCGCACCTCCGCAGCAAAATACGTGTGGATTCCTGCGACAGTATGGTTTGCCATAGGATTTATCGCCATAGCGGGGCACGGTGTAATGGGCCGACTCTCTCCACTTGGCTCTGGGGGCAGTTTTGGTCCAGCTGAGGTTCGCAGCTTTTTCGCGTTTACCGTGCCACTGATTCGATCCATTTCTTATTCGCTGGGCTCGTACCTTTCTTCCTCGCTCAGCGCCACCCAGATGCTTCAAGCTCGTAGATCAAATATCCACGGCTCGTGATCCTGCGGCGGACGCAGAAAACGGCCTTAGCGCTGAGCCTATCTCTTAGTGCTGAACGGCGTGCCGAGACTTTGGCGGCCGAATTGAAACAGACGAACGGACAGCGGATTGGCTTCAACACTTCTCAGCGGCTGAAGCCGCCGTTGTGATACGAATTCTCAGGGCGCCCCTAAAGGCGCGCCTGATACGAACTTCACGAACATTCATGCTCAGGTCTTCTACCCAAAGCGTGGAACAGTGGAACTCTGAAACTATGAAACTCCAAACCTGAAACTTGAAACTAGAAACTCCAACCTCCCTCATTTCCCCTCAATCACCCTTCGAATCCGCTCAAACGCCCAGTCAATCTCGTCGCAGCTGATAGTCAACGGCGGCGCAATGCGGATCACCCGGTCATGCGTCTCCTTGCACAGCACACCTTCTTCCTTTAGTGCTTCGCAGTACGGGCGCGCCGCTTCATGCAGTTCGATTCCGATCCACAGCCCAATCCCGCGGACTTCCTTCACCTTGGGACTGTTCAGGGTCTTCAGCAGTTTCAGGAAATACTCGCCCAGCTCCGCCGACCGCTCCACCAGGTGTTCCTCGACCAGCACGCGCAACGCGCTACGCGCCACCGCGCATCCCAGCGGATTCCCGCCAAACGTGCTGCCATGGTCACCCGGATGAAGTACCCCAAGAATTTCATTCGACGACAGCACCGCCGACACCGGATAAAATCCGCCGGCTAGCGCCTTGCCGACGATCACCATGTCGGGCCGAATCCCTTCGTGCATGTAAGCGAACAGCTTCCCGGTGCGCCCCAGCCCCGACTGAATCTCATCGGTGACCAGCAGCACGCGATTCTGCCGGCAAATCTCTGCCGCCTGCTTCAGAAACCCCTTGGGCGGAAGCACGATCCCGGCCTCGCCCTGCACCGGCTCCACCAGAAACGCGCAGGTGTTGGGCGTGATCGCCTGCTCCAGCGCCGAGATATCCCCAAACGGAATCACCTTGAATCCAGGAGTAAACGGCCCGAAGCCGTCGCGATATTGCTCGTCGGTCGAGAAGCTGACGATCGTCACCGTGCGCCCGTGAAAGTTGTTGGCGCACACGATGATCTCCGCCTTGTTCTCCGGAATGCCCTTCACCTTATATCCCCACTTGCGCGCTGTCTTGATGGCAGTCTCCACCGCCTCGGCGCCTGAATTCATCGGCAGCGCCTTGTCGAAGCCTGTAAGTTCATGGAGTTCGCGGTAGAACGGGCCGAGCTGGTCATTCCGAAACGCGCGCGAAGTCAGTGTCACCCTGCCGGCCTGCTCGATCAGCGTTTTCTGAATGCGCGGATGGCAATGCCCCTGGTTGACCGCTGAATAGGCCGCAAGACAATCGAGGTAGCGTTTGCCTTCAACGTCGTATACCCACACGCCCTCGGCATGCTCGATCACGATGTCGAGCGGATGGTAGTTGTGGGCGCCGAACTGGTTCTCGAGTTCGACGAAATCGCGTGTGCCCCGTTCCGTTATCGCTTCGACCGTCATAGGAATCCTTTCCTGGAATGCGAATTATTCTTTTTCCAGCAGCATGGTCAACAACGCCATGCGCACATATAAGCCGTTGCGGGCCTGCCGGAAATAAAGGGCCCGCGGATCGTCATCGACGGATTTGTCGAGCTCGACCGTTCGCGGCAGCGGGTGGAGGATGAGGGCATCCGATTTCATCCGGCGCAGAACCGACGAATTAATCGCGTAGCGTTTCAGCGCCGCCCGGTCGCAGACCCGCTCCGGATGGATGCGCGTCTGATAAACCACGTCGACCTCTCCCACCACGCGATCGAGATCCGTTTCCTGCACGTACTGGACATCGTGCTCGTCAAGGTAGGCAAGGATGTCGCTCTTCATCTGCGTTTCCGGCGGGCTGACGAAGTACATCTTGACGCGCTCAAACTTCGCCAGCAGGTAGGCCAGCGACCGGGCGGTCCGACCCTTATCCAGTTCGCCGATCAGAGCCACGCTTAGCCCGTTCAGCGTGCGCTCACGATAAATCGTGTAGAGATCGAGCAACGCCTGCGTGGGATGCTGTCCTCCCTCGCCATCCCCCGCGTTGATCACAGGAACAGGCGAAACCATGGCGGCGCGCTGGGCCCCGCCTTCCTGGTGGTGGCGAATCACGATGACATCGGAGTAGCTGCCCAGAATGCGGATTGAGTCCTCGACCTGCTCTCCTTCCATCTCCGAAGAAAACACCCGCGCGTGTTCGGTGGAAAGCACCCGTCCGCCCAGCCGGTGCATCGCCGCCTCGAACGAAAAGCGTGTGCGGGTTGAGGGCGCATAGAAAAGCGTCGCCATGATGCGGTTCTGATAATCGAGCGACCCTCCGCGCGCGACGATGCGCTCCATGCCGCGTGCCCGGTCGAACAGTTCCATCAGCAAGGGCACCGTAAACTGCTGCGACTCAACCACATGCTGCAGCTTCGAGCCGCGCGGGATCACGGGGGATGCGGGCAACGCGGTCACCGGCTCTGCCATGGTCAACGACCTCCCACAGGAACTTCAGCCCCAAGACGCATATCTACCCGCACGCTGCTCTGGGCGGGCAGAACGTGCGTGCCGGCCGAGCCGCTCACGGCATCCCGCAGGTGATCACAGGATGTAATGATGGCTTCCTTCCCGCCGCCTTGCAGGAAACCCAGCACCGACTCGATCTTCGGTCCCATGTTTCCGGCCGGGAAGTGTCCGGCTTCCATGTACTGCTGCAATTCGTCCGCGCGGACCTGGCGCAGCGGGCGTTGGGACGGCTTCTTGAAATCGACGTAGACGAAATCGGTATCGGTGGAAATGACGAACAAGTCGACACCCAATTGCGACGCGAGCAGGGCCGAGGCTCGATCCTTGTCAATGACTGCTTCGACACCCGTCAGCTTGCCGTCATTCCACATCACGGGAATTCCGCCGCCGCCGCAGGCAATCACCAGCACGTTGCGCTCGACCAGGTCGCGAATGACTTCCAATTCGACAATTTCGAGGGGTATTGGCGAGGGCACCACGCGGCGATATCCACGCGAGGCGTCTTCCACGATCTTCCATCCGAATTGCCGCTGCCGCGATTCAGCCTCGGCTTGCGAATAAAATGGCCCGACCGGCTTAGTCGGCGCCTGCATCGCCGGGTCTTGTGCGGAAACCACGCACTGGGTAAGCAACACGGCAACCGGCAAGTGCAGCCCGGCGGCCTTCAGTTCGCTCTCCAGCGACTGTTCGAGCAGGTAGCCAATCTCACCTTGTGTGCAGGCATCGCATACGTCGAGGGGCTGGCCGGGAACCTCGCTCGCGCCGCGTTCGGAACGCAGCAGCGCAGCGCCCACCTGCGGCCCATTCCCGTGTGTGAGCACGACCCGGTGTCCGGCCGCGCACAGGGCGACGATCTGTGATGCGGTCCGGCGAGCGTTCGCCAGCTGCTCCGCGATGGTGCCCTTCTCGCCCGCGCGGATCAGCGAGTTCCCGCCCACTGCCAGTAGGATCGTTTTCATAGTGACCGGCTAGCAGCCGGAGAATCGCCACCCTCATCCCAGCAATAGACCAACTGCGTCGTAGCGTGTCCGCTAGACGTGCAGCGTTTCCTGCAACTCCACCAGGCTCGGCAGCCGCACGAACTCGCCCTTCATCAGTTCCAGCATGATGGCCTTCTGCGCATGCAGCCGGTTTTCGGCCTGCTGAAAGACAATGGATCGCTGCGAATCGATGACTTCGTTCGTTACTTCGTCCCCACGATGCGCCGGCAGGCAATGCATAAAGATCGCATCCTTTTTCGCCTTCCGGAAAAGGTGCCCGTTCACCTGGAACGGACGGAACAGCTTGCTGCGCTTCTCCGCTTCGGCTTCGAGCCCCATGCTCGCCCAGACATCGGTGTAGACCACGTCCGCGCCGCTGACCGCCTCTTCGGCGTCATTGGTGATGGTGCAGCTTGCCCCCGTCTCGCGTCCGCGCTGGCGGGCCCACTTCACAGCATCGGCTTTGGGCTCGTAACCATGCGGCGTGGCCACGCTCACGTCGACGCCCAACTGCGCGCCGGCAAACATCAGGGAGTGCGCCACGTTGTTGCCGTCCCCGACGAACGCCAGCTTCAACCCTTCCAGGTTCCCTTTCGCTTCCCAGATCGTCAGGTAATCGGCCATCGCCTGGCAGGGATGGCTGTAGTCGGTCAGTCCGTTGATGACGGGGATGTTCGCGTATTCCGCCAACTGCTCGACGATTTCATGCGCAAAGGTGCGAATCATGATGCCCTGCACCATGCGTTCCAGATTCTTCGCGACGTCATAGATGGATTCGCGCTTGCCCAGATTGATCTCCGCAGGCGACAGGTAGACGGAGAATCCGCCCAGCTGTTGAATGCCGACATCAAACGTGACGCGAGTACGAAGCGACGGCTTTTCGAAGATGAGCGCCAGCGTTTCCCGCTTGAGCGCCTCGCTGTAGGTGGTCGGATGGGTCTTGATCTGGCGCGCAAGGATCAGCAGGTAGAGGATTTCCTGCGGCGAAAAATCCCTGATCGAGAGAAAGTCGTTGCTCTTCATCGCGCGCTCCCCGCCACCACCGGCTCGTGCTCGTGCACAAACTTGGCCAGCAGGTCCGACAACCCGGGCGTCGTGCGTTCTTCCACCTGGTACGACACCCGCATATTCGGCCGGTCGATTTTGATGACGCGTGCCAGATCGATCGGGGTCGCGATGAGAACCAGATCGCAAGGCACTCGCCGGATCGTCTCTTCCAATTCGTGCCGCTGCATGTCGCTGTAACCCATGGCGGGCAGCAGGCTGGTGAGATGGCCGTATTTCTCGTAGGTGGTCCGGATTGAACCCACGGCGTAGGGCCTCGGATCGATCAACTCGGCTGCGCCACACTGGCGCGCAGCCACCACTCCCGCGCCATAGGGCATCTCGCCATGCGTGAGGGTTGGGCCGTCTTCCACCACCAGAACGCGCTTTCCGCGCACCAGTTCCGGATCGTCGATGCTGACGCGGCACGCGGTCTCGCACACGGCCGCATCCGGATTGCTGAGCCGGATGTTGTAACGGACGGTGTCGATGTCATGCTGCTGCGCGGTATCGACCTTGTTGATGACCAGAACATCGGCGCGGCGCAGGTTCACTTCGCCGGGGTAGTAGGACAACTCGTGTCCGGGACGATGCGGATCGACCACTACGATTTCCAGGTCCGATTTGTAGAAGGACGTGTCGTTGTTGCCCCCGTCCCACAGGATGACATCCGCTTCCTTCTCCGCCTCGCGCAGAATTCTTTCGTAGTCCACACCGGCATAGACCACCGTGCCCTGACGAATATGCGGCTCGTACTCTTCCCGCTCTTCGATCGTGCACTGGTGCCGGTCGAGGTCTTCCATCACTGCAAAACGCTGTACGGCCTGCGCGGCCAGGTCCCCGTACGGCATGGGGTGGCGGATGGCAACCGGTTTACGTCCCAGTTGGTGCAGCCGGTCGGCAACCAGGCGCGACACCGGACTCTTGCCGCACCCGGTGCGCACTGCGCAGACCGAGATGACGGGAAGGTGGGAAGGAACTTGCGTGTGCTCGGCTCCCAGCAGCCAGAAGTCGGCGCCCGCCGCTCCCACGCGCGAAGCCAGATGCATCAGATTCTGGTGCGAGATGTCGCTGTAGGAAAACACAGCGATGTCGACCGAGAACTCCTCAATCAGCTTCTCCAAATCCTTCTCTTCAAAAATCGGTATGCCATCGGGATACAAGCGTCCCGAGAGGGAAGGCGGATAAACCCTGCCCGCAATGTCGGGAATCTGCGTGGCCGTGAAAGCAGCGACCCGGTAGTCGAGGTTGTGGCGGAAGAAGACGTTGAAGTTGTGGAAGTCTCGGCCCGCAGCGCCAAGCAAAAGGACGGTTTTCATGGTGACCTCACCACGTTGAAGTTACCCTGCATCTTCCGATGGAGGACGGGCGCTCGGCTGTGCCCGGTATCACAGCGGGGTGTGACCCATAACTCACGCATCCCCCGCTGCAAGCTTCGCGGGATCAACCCCGGCATTCCAGTGTCCAATGACCAGCGGATGCCCGGGCAGAAACTCCGACCCATGCGGTCGCATTAACTAAAAGATAACTTTTCGCATACGGAGCGCTGAGGCGCACAGCTGGAGGGTGAGATGACCCGCAGCATCAACCGGACCTCAGGTAGCGCTCAGCGGGCCTCTAAGGGCCATTGCCGGGGCATTCTACGCAGTGGTTGTGGGTGGTTTGCTGTTGGGAACGGGCGTCCGACGAACTTTCAACAACTTAGCTAGAAGTGAATCACGATGAGATTACGAGCACAGGCAATTTGAGGTTTGAGCCGCTCGCTCTCCGTTACCCTCGCCGGCGCGCGGTTGATTCGCGAATCACCAGCTCCGGCGCGACCGCAATTTCTTTTGGTTCTTCCTGGCCGGCCTCGATGCGCTCAAGCAACGTTTGGGCCGCTATCATACCCATGCGAGTGAGCGGCTGGCGCACCGTGGTTAGACTGGGCGTGTAATAGGCAGCGCCCTGGATGTCGTCAAAGCCTACCACCGAGATGTCGTCGGGCACGCGCAACCCAGTCTCCTGAAACGCGCGAATCGCGCCCAGCGCCGAAATGTCGTTGTAGGCGAACAGGGCGGTGAAGGCCTCGCGGCGCTCAATCAACTGTTTTGCAAACGGGTACCCCAGTTGCGGGGTGGGATCGTCAATATCAAGCTGCACTGTCAGTTCGGGCCTGATTTCTACCTTAAGGTTCTTCGCCGCCTCGTGGATGGCGCCCCAACGCACCTCCGAGTCGGAACTGAAACTCGCGCCCTTCATGAACGCGATCCGGCTGTGCCCCAGATCCACCAGGTGCTGCAGGGCCACATGAGCGGCGTGGTGATGATCGAGCACGATGTTGGTGACGCCCGGGAAATGCTTGTGGCCGGCCACGGCAACCGTCGGCACCGAAGGCGCCTCCCGCAATTGCATATCGATGGTGATGAATCCCTCCACCCCGCGCTCCAGCAGGATCTGCGCGTACCGGTCCAGCAGTTCGGGATCATGGCGATGAACGACCGTCAGAAAGAAAAAGTTCTTCGTGCGCAGATACTGCTCTACCCCGCTGATCACCATGGAGCCGTACACATCTCCAATTTCCTCCATGATCACGCCGATGGTGTAGGTGCGTTTCCTGCGCAAGCTCTGGGCAAAGAAATTCGGCTTGTAATTCAGTTCCCGGGCCGCCGCCATGATGCGATTCTTGGTGCGCTGAGGAATCGACCGCGAGGATGGAGCTTCATTGAGAACTGAGGAGACGGTTCCCGGGGTCAGCCCTAAATGGTCTGCCACAGCTTTGAGTGTGACCACTCCGGTTTTTTGGGGACGTTGCTTCCTGTCTTTGGGCATAGATTTCGGGGAGCTGTCACTGCGGGCAAGGCCGCCGGAGCAAAATTGCACCTGGGAACCGGCGCCCGCGCCAGTGATCCGCGAATGCATTTTATCTCACAAAATCGATTTAATATGCCAGATTGCCGTCGACGGATCTTCGTTTCCGAGCGACCTACCGTTTCGGAGCCGCAATTTCACTCGCTGCCAGCGGCACCTTACCCTTGATTCCCTGGCCTTCCACCACCGTGTAAATGTAGTCTGCTGGAACGTCATGGAGAGTTTCCAGCGTGCCGTTTGGCCAGCGCACCTCCACCTCGTCCATCTTCTCGTGTGCGCCCAGCCCGAAATGCTGTCGCAAATCATTCTGCGAAATATAACTGGAGCCGCCCTTGACTTCGCTGATCTGCATGACCTTGCCCGTCCGTATCCTGACTCGAGCACCAATCGACAGCCGATTGCTCCGGGTGCCCAGAAGTTTGAAGAGCACCCGATGATTGGCGCTATCGCAGCGGTTCAGAAGCAAGGAGGGCGGTTCCCCGACATTCAGGGTCACGATATCGACGCACCCATCGTTGTTGATATCGCCGAAAGCCGCACCTCGCCTGGAGTGCGATGGCAGATCTCCCAAGCCGGCTTGCGACGCTACTTCTTCAAACGTCCCGTCGCGCTTGTTACGAAACAGCAGGATAGGTTGTTTGAAGTGCGCTGCATTCGGAATTGTGTCCACCTGGGGATATACGTGGCCGTTGGCCGCAAAAATATCCAGCCAGCCGTCGTTGTCCATGTCGAAAAATCCCGTGCCCCATCCCACGTATGCGTGGCTGGGCTGCGCGATCTGCGAGTTCGAACTGACATCCGTGAAGCCATCCTTGCCGTTATTGTGATAAAGCGTGTCCGACTGATCCACAAATTCTGTGACGAACACACTCAGGCGGCCTTCGTGCCGGTAGTCTCCGAAATCGACGCCCATCGAACCGAGTTCCTGGCCATCGCCGCTGAGATCTGCGCCCGCCACCAGGCCCACTTCTTCGAAAGTACCGTCATGCCGGTTGCGGTACATGTAGTTGGGCCCAGCGTCATTGGCGACGTACAGATCGGGCCACCCGTCATTGTCGAGGTCGCCCCAGACCACTCCCATGCCGTAGTAATGATGCGGATCGTCCACTCTGGCCTTCTTCGACACCTCCTCAAAGGTTCCGTCGCCGCGATTATGAAACAGAAAGTCACCTTCCCCCTGCATCCCCCAAGGACCGCATTGCACCAGCACCCCGCGGAACTGGCAGAACTTTTCGTTGCTGCCCAACTCGGGCAACTTGCTCATGTCGACGTGGACATACCGGGAAACGAAAAGGTCGACATTGCCGTCGCGATCGTAGTCTCCCCAGGCCGCCCCCAGGCTGAGACCGCCGCCCTGAACCCCGGCCTTGTCGGTGATGTCTTCGAATTTGCAGTTGCCCAGGTTGTGATACAGCGCGTTTCCACCGTATCCGGTCACGTAAAGGTCGGGGAGGCCGTCGTTGTCATAGTCGGCGACCGCAACGCCCATTCCCCAGCCTTTTCGATTGAGCCCCGCCTGGCTCGCGATGTCGGTGAACTTCAGATTGGCGTTCTGGTGGTAGAGCGTCACCAGCGGATCACCACCCTGCCTGCGATACCGGTCCACATCCGAGCCATTGACGGCCACGATGTCCAGTTTCCCGTCATTGTCGCAATCGATGAGTCCGATCCCGCCGCTGACTGACTCAATGATGTAGCGCTTATCCGGCGAGGAAATGTGGGAGACGCCCAGGCCGGCCTGCTGGCCGACATCTTCGAACCGCGGAAGGCTGGAACCCAGGACGGGAGTCTTCACGGTTCCGGGATGTACACCTGGAAGCGGACCTTGCTGCGCAGTGCTCAACACGGTGGTCAGGAAACCCAGAAAGAAAAGCCTGCGCATGGGACTGAAGGTTCAACGATTGTAGCTGATACAGGGAAAAGGGGTTGCAAGGCTGCGAGAACGAGATTACCCGGAGATTGTTGCTCAGAGTTTCCATTCCCCGCGCCCTCCCCCAGTCGTACATGTCCTTGTTCACTCGGTCCCGGGCCTACCGTGCTGGCCTGCTCCACCTCCGTAACTTGCTGCAATGATTACCACCTACTAGCCTGAGGGCGATGGATCTCCGCGCACTTCTTTTCACATCCGACGGAGGCAGCACTGCCACGCTCTGTCGCCTGCTTGCCGAGTTAGGCATTGAAGCGGAGATATGTCCCGAGATGCTCGTCGCCGTTGGGCGGCTTTCGACCGAGCGTTACGACGCGATCATCGTCGACTGGGCTCATGAGGATGAGGCTGCGCTCCTGCTGAAGACCGCGAGAGAGAAAAAGGCGCTCGGGCTCAACCTGGTTCTGGTTTCTGATGACTCTTCCGTACCTCGCGCGTTGCAACAGGGCGCGAATTCCGTAATCAAGAAGCCGATTGATGTAGTTCAAGCCCACGAAACGCTTTCCACCGCGCGCGATCTCATTCTTTCCCGCCGCTTTGAACAGCGCGACAAGGATGCTCGTAACGCGGCCGTTCGCGCCGAGTCAGAAGCAATGCCCGAATTGCCGGTAGTGGCGGAGCAGCCCGCGCAGAAATCCGGGTTCCTGGCGCAAACGATGATGCAGAGCGCTCTTGAAGCGGAGCAGAAAGTCGTAAAGCCCAACTACTCGACCCCGTCCAGCTTTCAAGTGGCGCGCGGCCCTGCATCGCTTCAACAAGAACAGGAAGCCGAGACGCCCGCGGCTGAGCCGGTCAGTAAGAAAAGATGGGACGATGTTCGTGCCGTGTTCCGCGAGAATCCCGAGGAGCCTAAGCCTGAGCCTGTCGTTGCGCCCCGCGCACCTCGGGATTCCACCGGCGTGTTCTCCTCTCTTCTGGAGCAAGAGGAAGGTTCCGAAGAGACGGCCGCAGAACCTGAGAGTTCTTCGCCCCCGCGTTATCTGATTTTCGCGGTGGTTGCGTGCCTGATCGTGGCCGCCGTGCTCTACGTATGGTCTCCCGGGGTTTCTTCCCTCGGCAAAGTGAGTTCGGCATTCCATGCATTTTCCCTGAAGTCTCTCGCAAGCCGGGCCAAGCCAGCTGAGTCTCTGCCTCAGGCGCCGGTAACGGAAAAGCCCTCCGCGGGCGAAGCCACCACGAATCCCGACGACACGGCTGCCAGTGATCCTGGACCGATCCCGACTGGGGAGATCGATCCCAACAAGATTCAGATCATCGAGACCAAGGCGATCCCAAAAGCAGGCGCGCAGCTACCGCCCAAAGATGCGGCCGGCAATGCTGATACATCCTTTCAGCCCGCAACGTCCGATGGCACGCCCGCAGTCCCGGCATCCACAACACCGCCGGCCGAGCCGCCCGCACCCGGACCTCAGCCGTCTGTGGCGCCGCCAACCCCAGAGCCTGTTCCTGTTCCGCCGCCGGCACCCGCATTGCAGACTCAGCCAACGCCGAATGAGCCCAGAACCGGCGTCATCATTCCCGACAGCCTGAAAAATTCCCCGCCGGTTGCTCCTGCAAGATCGCTGGAGCCTTCGAGCGTCCCGGAAGAAACTACCCTCGCTTTGCTGGTTCACAAAGTGGAGCCCGACTATCCCCAACAGGCATTGTCACAGCACATCGAGGGTCCGGTCGTTCTCCAAGCGTGGATTGCGCGTGATGGCACGGTCCGCGACCTCAAACTCGTAAAGGGATATTTCGTGCTCGGAAAGGCTGCTTTCGATGCGGTGAAGCAATGGCGGTTTAAGCCCTACACCCAGGACGGCAAGGCCATCGATTTTCAAACGATGCTCACCGTGAATTTTAAGTATCCCAACTAGGCCACCGCCGTTTCCAGCTAACTTGATAAGTACAAGGGGGTTTAAGGGGAGTCAATCACAGTTCCCGAAATGGGCGCAATGCTGAAGCTTCGGCAGGCCCGTCCCTCACAAAATAAAAAGCTTTTTGGGCAGTTACCACCGTGCCATTTCAAGCAGCCGTTGAGCTAGAACAAACATCAATAAGGATATAATGCAAGTATTCCTCTGGAAGTGAACTCCCCTTCCTGCGCTGGATGATCACAACGCGATGTCAATGAAGGCTAAAGCTGCAATTCTCGTTTCGTCGTTCGCTGTGCTGTTGTTCATGGTTGTCGGTGGACTGGGTGGCGTGCGCGCCTCTTCCAACGATGGCGCTTACCGCCAGCTCCAGGTTTACAGCGAAGTGTTGTCGCGTGTGAACAGCGAGTACGTCGAGGACCCGAACATCCCCAAGGTGACCGATGGCGCGCTGCACGGACTGCTTGAGGCGCTGGACTCGAATTCCAGCTATCTCAGTCCCCGGGAGTACGACGACTACAAGGCGAAAAAGAGCGACGCGAAGGCGGATATTGGGGCAGCCATTTCCAAGCGTTTCGGCTACGCAGCCGTGGTCGCAGTGGTTCCCGGCGGCCCGGCGGATAAGGCCGGCATTCAAGGTTCCGACATTTTTGAAGCCATCGACGGCCACAGCACGCGGGAAATGTCGCTGGCCGGAATTCGCGCACTGCTCAGTGGGCAGCCCGGATCGAACGTGACGGTTTCAGTAGTTCGCGCGCGCCGCGCCGAGCCGCAGAAGCTCACTGTTACCCGCGACGTCGTGGCCATTCCAACGGCCACCGAAAAGCTGATGGAAGACGGCGTGGGCTACATCAAGGCCGACACTTTCACCAAGGGCAAGTCGCAGGAAATCGCGAACCGCATCAAGTCATTGCAGAAGCAGGGCGCGAAGAAATTCGTGCTCGATCTGCGCAATAACGGCGAAGGCGACGAGTCGGAAGGCATTGCCGCCGCCAATCTCTTTCTGAATCACGGAACCATCACTTACCTGCAAGGACAGAAGTATCCGCGCGAAGCATTCACGGCCGACCCGGCAAAGGCCATTACCTCGTTGCCGGTGGCCGTGCTGGTGAATCGTGGGACGGCGGGCGCCGCCGAAGTGGTTGCGGCCGCGATTCTGGAAAATGCGCGCGGCGACGTGGTCGGCGACAAGACTTTCGGAGACGGCTCGGTGCAGAAGCTGATCGATTTGCCCGATGGTTCGGCCTTGATCCTTTCTGTGGCCAAGTATTATTCGCCGGGCGGCAAGGCGATTCAGGACGTGGCCATCACGCCGAACGTGCTGATTGCCGATACCGACGACGATGCGGCCTCTCCGGACGAGGAGCAAGATTCAGCAGCTCCGGCCGACGAGAACAAGGCAAAAGCCCCACAGACCGACGAACAACTGCGCAAGGCGATCGAGGTTTTGAAGAAGCGGGAAGCGAAGGGATAGGGCTCGTCGTCAGTCTCCAGTCGCTAGCAAGATCGAACTGCGCGCCTTTGGCGCGCAGTTTTTTCTTGGGGAGCGAAATGTGACTCGATGAAGGTTTCTTGTAGCGCTCCCGGTCCGGACCACCGGGCATCTCTGCCTGCAACCGCTGTGCGCCAAGTGTGGGAGAACCGGGCCAGGGACTGTAACATTTCGAACAGCACGCTCAAAGCCCAACAGGGCAGGGCACGGCTTCAGTCGTGCCAACAGCGCAGCGGTCCATTGCACTTTAGCGGCTGAGGTGAGCTTTCGAACCTTACAAACAGCAGACCTCAGCGGCTGAAGCCGCGAGGACTCTCGGCTACTCGGCCCGACTAAAGTCGGGCCCTTCCCGTTGGTGGTTTGGCTAGCGCCGGTAGTCCGACAATGGGTTCTCCGTCTGTTCGCCGACGACCAACGACCAACGACTGAGGCTGAGCGCCTCGTGATGGCGACTAGCGACTTCCTGGCTGATATCCTAATGTCATCCCCATGAACACGCTTTTCCAGCAGGACGCTCCTCCCGCCGAGGTGGCGGGGCGCAAGCTTGTGGGACGCGTATTGTTGGGTCTGCTGGTGTTGGCTGCCGCGCTTTCGGGTGCGACAGCAGGCTTGCTCCTTGTTTACTCTACGGACCTGCCCCAGGTCGATGAACTGGAACATTACCGGCCGGGCTCCATCACCGAACTGTATGACGGGCAGGGCCGCATCATTGGGACATTCGCCCTGCAGCGACGAGTGGTGGCCAGCTACGAGGACTACCCGCAGATCTTGCGCGACGCGTTAATCTCCACGGAAGACAAGGAGTTTTTCCTGCATTCCGGCGTCAATTTGTGGCGCATTGTCGGTGCGGCCTACCGCGACATCGAGTCCGGCGGCAAGGTGCAAGGCGCGTCCACACTGACCATGCAGCTGGCTCGCAACCTGTTTCTGTCGCCCGATCGCTCGTTCCATCGCAAGATCCAGGAGACGTTGCTGGCCATCCAGATCGAGCGCCGTTTTACCAAGCAACAAATCTTCACGCTGTACGCCAACCAAATCTTCCTGGGACAGGGCGCCTACGGCTTCGAGTCGGCCTCGGAGTATTACTTCAGCAAGCCCGCCAAAAAGCTCACGCTCGATGAAGCCGCTCTGCTTGCCGGGCTGCCCAAGGCGCCGCAATACTATTCGCCGGTTCTGCATCCCGATCGCGCTCTGAAGCGGCGCAATCTCGTGATCAACGCCCTGCTCGAGGATGGCAAGATCACTGCGCAGCAGGCGACCGACGCCAAAGCCAAGCCTCTGCAGCTGGATGTGCAACACGATCCGAATTCACTGGCGCCCTATTTTGTCGAAGAAATCCGTCGCTACCTGGAAAACAAGTTCGGCAGCGACCAGGTGCATGAAGGAGGCTTGCGCGTCTACACGTCGCTGGGCATGGACCTGCAGAAGGCCGCAAACCAGGCCGTGCTGAACGGGGTCGCCGCCTACGAGCGCCGCCACGGCTGGAAAAATCACCTGACGAACATTCTTCAGGGCGAGATGACGCTCGAGCATTACAGTCATTCCGACTGGGATGACGAACCTGAGGTCAATGGCTACCTGCACGCGCTGGTGATTGCGGTGACTCCGGCATCGGCGACGGTGAAGTTCGGGCGCTACCACGCGACCATCACGCCGCAGGACGCGGCCTGGACGCAGAAACGTCTGCCGGAACTCTTCAAGCTGGGTGATTTGTGTTACGTAAAGGTACTCAGCCTGGGCGACACCGGCGTGGCGCACGTCTCGCTCGAGCAGGACTCAGGCGCGCAAGGAGCGCTGGTCGCGATCGACAACGCTGACGGGAGAAATCAAGGCGATGGTCGGCGGGCGCGACTTCAACGAGTCGAAATTCAATCGCGCCACGCAGGCGCTGCGGCAGGTAGGGTCGTCGTTCAAGCCCTATGTGTACACGGCGGCGATTGACCAGGGCGGCAGCCCCGACGACACGATTCTCGATGCGCCCATTTCATTTGAGACTGGAAACTCCACCTACACCCCGCACAACTACGACGAGAAATTTGAAGGCACGATCACGCTGCGGCGCGCGCTGGCGCAATCGCGCAACATTCCGACGCTGCGGCTAGCCGACCGGCTTGGCATCAAGAATGTGATCGAGTACGCCCGGAAGTTCGGCATCACTTCAAACCTGCCGCCGTATCTGCCGGTGGCGCTGGGAGCGGCGGAGGTGACACTGCTCGAGCAAACCAGCGCTTATAGCGTATTCCCCAATGACGGGGTGCGGCTGATTCCGCGCTACATCACCAAGGTCACCGACTACGAAGGCCGGGTGCTAGAGGAAAATTTCCCCGACGCCAAAGACGTGATCTCCTCGCGCACCGCGCGCGTGATGACAGGGATGCTGCAAGAAGTCGTCCAGCATGGCACCGCCGTCGCCGCATCAGGGTTGAAGCTGCCGCTTGCCGGAAAAACAGGAACCACCAACGACTTCACCGACGCCTGGTTCGTGGGATTTTCTCCGACGCTGACCTGCGGCGTGTGGATCGGCTACGACGAGAAGAAGACGCTGGGCGCAAAAGAAAGCGGCGCGCACGCCGCTTTGCCCATGTGGATCGAGTTCATGAAAACCGCGCTGGCCGGAAAAGATCCGGGCACGTTCCAGACCACGCCGATGAATCCGCCGAATCCGTCAGCGATGAAGGTAGACACACCCGACGCGGCGCCTGCTGAAGATGAGGTGCATTGAAAACGACGGTCGTTGGTCGTCGGGCGTTGGCCTAGAGCTCTAGACTTAGAAAGTCGAAGGAAGTTCGTGAGTGGCCAAAGTCGCTTTCAGAAGAAGCACGGGGTTTTGGTGCAATCGCGATGCTTCGCCAATTGACAACCCGGGAAGTGGTAAACTCTCGGCTCTCAGCCGCCATTTCTCGTAGGAAAGGGTATAAGCAGCAATGTCATATGGTGTTCATATCAAACGTCCTGAGGCACCGCATTCTGACGGCATCACGCTCGAAGAATGGCTAGCATACGTCAGATCAGACCAAGAGATGCACCACCTAGGGGAAGCGGTCACCAAGACATCGAAGGGCGTTACCGTGCGGTATGATGTCGCCGGGAATGACAGCGTGGATCGACCACAGACGGGTCACCGGACTCTATTCGATCACCGCGCGATCGATGGAACATTGTCCGTCGGAAGCCCTTCACGCCAAGCTCTTGTCAAAATGTTCAAGATAGCAGAGGCACTGCGAGGATTGGTTCAGGGGGATGAGGGTGAATGCTACGACGCCTCTGGCAATCCGATCAGGTCAAAATGAGCGAAACGGGGATTTTTCGCCAGTTATCTAAGGCTTCACGCTGATACGTAAACGATTACTCGTCAATGGCTGGTGTTCCCGCGTCCAAATCGGCAAGGCAGCGATTTTCGCCCCTCCATATTTTGCGATCCAATCGGTTGTGAGCGCGGCCTCGTAGTGCACGACAATATCGTACTCGCCCGGTTCAGCGACGAGTTCGCGAACGGCGTACTTCTCTACTACCCCGTAGAAAGCCTGAGGCTCGAGTCGGAAAAACCGAGATGTGTCATTTCGACGAGGCGGCGGTGGCAGGCAATCGCGCAGATAGGTTATTGGCACTGAAACCTCCTTGCCTGACGCTGTGAAGACTTCAAGTGTAAGGAAATTGCCCGGGTTCCAGCAAACGTCATCAAAAAGGTAGAGCGTGCCTGAGCCGGTGTTCGTTAGCTGAACTTCTAGCGGAACAGCATCGTTTAGGTTGTAGACCTGTCCATCCGCTCGAATCGCCAGTGATAAGCGCAACGACCTGTACAGAGGGGGTGCCGATTCGCGTTTTTCTCGGGCTTGTTGTGCCGAGCACAGAATCGCACTAGCTACCAGGAGCCAGACTCCAATTTCTTTTCTCAACCGAAAAGCACCTCCAGTTCGCTTAAGCCTTCCCCCGCGCGAACTCGCTGTGGTGGCGGCTATAGAAGAAGTAGATCAGCAATCCCAATCCCAGCCACACCACAAACCGGATCCAAGTGATTACGGTAAGTCCGGTCATCAGGCCGCCGCACAACACGATCGAGATCAGCGGGAACCACGGCACGAAGGGCACGCGGAAAGCTCGCGGCCGGTCGGGCTGTCGGCGGCGCAGCAGGATCACTCCCAGCGACACCAGCGTGAAGGCGAAAAGGGTGCCGATGTTGGAGAGATCGGCTGCGTCCCCGATGTCCACCATGCCCGCTGGAATTCCTACGGCGAAGCATGCGATCCAGGTAGACCAGTGCGGCGTCTTGAACCTCGGATGCACTGCTGAAAATAACTTGGGCAGCAGGCCATCGCGCGACATCGCGTACCAGATGCGTGCCTGCCCGTACTGGAAGACGAGCAGCGAGGAAATCATTCCCATCAGCGCGCCGACCACGATCACGGTCCGGTAGAAGGGATGCGCCCCCAGTACCTTGAGTGCGTAGGCCACCGGCGCCTCAGCCGCGGGCCCCGACACGAACGTCGTGTACTTGAGCATGCCCAGCAGAACGATGGCCACGCCCACATACAGTATTGTGCATACGACCAGCGAGGCGATGATTCCGAACGGCAAGTCGCGTTGCGGCGTCCGGCATTCCTCGGCCGCCGTGGAAACCGAATCGAAGCCGATGTAAGTAAAGAAGACGATGGCGCCGCCCGTCACGATGCCCGCGAATCCGGAAGGCGCAAAGGGCGTCCAGTTCGCAGGCTTCACCAGCATCCCGCCTACGACCAGGAAAGTCACGATCGCGCCCAGTTTGATCAGGACCATCACGTTGTTGGCTTCGGCGGATTCGCGCACGCCACGCACCAGCAGTAGCGTGAGGATGAAGACGATCAGAAATCCGGGTAGATTGAAGTAGGCGCCCGTCCAGTGGCCTCCCGCAAACACCGGGCTAGCCCATTTTTCAGGCAAGTTGAGGCCGAAAGCTGCTAACTGTGCTTTGGAATATCCGCTGAAACCCACGGCCACCGCAACGTTGCTGACAACATATTCGAGGATCAGATCCCAGCCAATGATCCAGGCAAAGATTTCGCCGAGCGTGGCGTACGAGTAGGTGTACGCGCTGCCGGCAATCGGAATCATGGAAGCCAGTTCGGCGTAGCACAGTCCGGCGAAGCTGCAGGCCACCGCCACCAGAAGAAATGAAATCGCAATCGACGGCCCGGCCGCCGGGCGGCCATGCATCAGCGCTCCGGCAGTGCTTCCCGTTCGCAGGAAATTTATGAACAGGTCGAGCACCTGCGCGTGCAGGATAGACGGCGCCTCGAAATGTTCTCCGGCCGCGGCGGTGCCCGTGAGAACGAAAATGCCCGAGCCGATGATGGCGCCGATGCCCAGCGCGGTCAGCGACCACGGGCCAAGTTTCTTTTCGAGCCGGTGGCCGGGGGCGTCGGCGTCAGCGATCAGCTTGTCAATGGACTTGCAGCAGAGAAGTTGATTCTGCGTGGTGGCGCCGGACGATCCGGCGGGTTCGGTGGATGTCTGTGTCAATGGGACCTCTTCCCGAGCGGGCGGCAAAGCCGCTTCCACCTGAGACGTCGAAATGACGGAGCTTTGTTGCTTTCAGGCCCCGCAAAAATCAAGGGCGGATCGCAAGACCCGCCCTATTCTTTAATTTTTAGCCGCGTTTCGATTGACCGCGCGCCAGCTTCTTCACTTTGCTCTTCTTCGACCCGCGAGCGTAGTCGCGGGGCTTGAGCGGCGTCTCGGTTTTGCGCTTCTTGCGTGAAGCACGTTTGGCTTTCTTGCGGTCGTCTTTGCTCAGTTTCGATGTGTTAGCCATGGATGAGTTAGAGTCCTGAATTTTGTAATTTGGTAATTTTGTAATTTCGTAATGTGAAACCAATGATCTACTGCGATTGAGGAATTGGGAAATTTGGTAATTTAGAAAAAAACCGAGCTCGGGTCGCGCCGCTTTTCAAATTACAAAATTACCCGATTACAAATTACAAATTTACCAATTACTCAATTCCCCAATTTCTCAATGTCCTCAGGCTTTTTCCAGCTGGGCATACTTCTCCACCAGCTTCTTCAGCCCGAACCTCGGGAATTGTACCGTAATCTTGGCGTCTTCCCCATCTCCTTCTCGCTGGTAGACAGTGCCCTCGCCGTATTTCGGATGGCGGACTTTCTGCCCCGGGCGAAAGCCCTTCTTGCCTTTGGGTTCCTCGACGACTGTCTTCGGCACATTGAATTTCTTGCCGCGCGAGGCGAAGAACTCGGCGATATTGTCGATGGAGTTGTAGCTCTTGCCAGAGTAGGTCGGCTTGGCGCGTTCCGCACGCTCGCGCTGCCAGGCAGCGCTCTGGTCTTCGTCCTCGTAGGAGTAGTGCGAGGACGTGTGGTCGTCGCTGGGGCCGCGACGCTGCTGACCGTAGGCTCCCGAGCGATTCGCGCCCGGTTGGTAGCTGCCCATCCACGGACGGCGCCGCGAGCCTCCTAATTCTTCGACCAGACCTGCGGGTACCTCCTCGAGAAACCGCGAGGGCACACTGGCTTCGGGCAGGTCGGTCCCGTAACGCCTGCGGTAGACTGCCCGGCTCAGGACCAGCGTATCCATAGCGCGCGTCATGCCCACATAGCACAGCCGCCGCTCTTCCTCGATGTCGTCCATCTCAAGCAGCGTGCGCGAGTGCGGAAAAAGTCCTTCTTCAAGCCCGCACAGGAACACCAGCGGAAATTCCAAACCCTTGGCGGCGTGCAGCGTCATGAGCGTGATGCGCGCCGACTCGTCGTAGCCGTCCGCATCGCTGACGAGGGCGGCATGATCGAGGAACTCTTCCAGCGTCTCGCCTCGATCTTTCGAGTCAAGCGCGGCGTTGACGAGTTCGCGCAAGTTCTCGATGCGAGAGAGGGCCTCGGGCGTGTCCTCGGCTTCAAGGAGCTTGATGTAGCCGGTGCGGTCGATCAGAAATTTCAGGACTTCCGCCGTATTGGCCGAGCCGCCGGGAACGCGGAAGGCGCTGGAGTCTTCTTGCGGGCTTGAAGCTTCTGCGCCTTCTTCGCCCGCCGGCGCGCAGATCTTTCCTTCAGCAGGCTCATCGATGTCGGGACCGAAATCGAAAGCAAGTGGATCGAAAGCAGTGGAGTCGTCTTCCGCAAGTAGCGGACGTTCGTCCGCCTCGACGGGCGGGGGCGCCCGTCGCTCCATTGGTTCGGCGACCTGCGCCGACAGCCGCTCCACGTATGCTCCCGCGGCCATCGCGCGCGCATCTTCAATCAGATCGCGGAAGTTTCTCAGCGCCAGGCAGGCCCGCGCGGGCAGCAGTTGACGCTCAATTGCCTGCCCAACCGCTCCCCACAAGGAAAGCCCGGTTTCGAGCGCAAGACTCTCCAGCGTCTCGATCGTGGTCTTGCCGATCCCGCGCACCGGCGTATTGATCACACGCAGCAGCGATACCGAGTCATCCGGATTCAGAATGACCTTCAAATACGAGATCATGTCCTTGATCTCGGCCCGCTCATAGAACGAGAAGCCGCCGACCACGTGATATTTCAACTGGTAGCGGCGCATGGCTTCTTCAAACAGGCGCGACTGCGAGTTGGTGCGATAGAGCACGGCGGCGCGAGGCGTTTCACCACGCTCTACCGCTTCTTTCAGATACTTTGCGATCCGGTCAGCGACGAACAGCGCTTCATTCTCGCCGTCGGGCGCCTCGTAATAACCAACCTTGGCTCCGCCCTGGCGCGAGGTCCACAGGTTCTTGCCCTTGCGCTTGAGGTTGTTGGCGACCACGGCCGACGCGGCCTCCAGGATGCTCTGCGTGGAGCGGTAGTTCTGCTCCAAACGGACTATCTTTGCCTCGGGGAAGTCCTTCTCGAACTCAAGAATGTTCCGGATGTCGGCTCCGCGCCACGAGTAAATCGACTGATCCTCATCGCCGACCGCGCAGAGGTTGTGGCGCGTGCCCGCGAGCAGCCGCATGAGTTCATATTGGGGACGGTTCGTGTCCTGGTATTCGTCGACCAGGATGTACTGAAATTTCCGGTTGTAGTAATCGCGCACCGCCGCCACCGACTTCAGCAGACGCAATGCCTCAAGCAGCAGGTCATCAAAATCAAACGCGTTGGCCTTGCGCAGCTCTTTGCGATATTCCTCGTAGATGTGCGCGATCTTCTCGGTCTTGGGATCGGCCGACTGCAGGTAAATTTCCTGCGGATCGAGCATGTGATTCTTCGCCCAGGAAATGCGCCCCAGCGCGATGCGCGGCGTGAGTTCCTTGTCGTCCATGCCCATCCGCTTCATGATGGACTTCACAATGCTTTGCTGGTCGCTCTCATCGTAGATTACGAAATTCCTGGTGTGCCCGATGGGCGGCTGGCCGGGCACAGTCGACGGAATCCGCAAGGCCTCGATATCGCGCCGGAGCACTCGCACGCAGAACGAGTGAAACGTTGAGATGACGGGCTTCGCCACCGACAGCCCGCCCAGGATTCGCTCCACTCGCTCAACCATCTCAGCCGCCGCTTTGTTGGTGAACGTCACGGCAAGAATCGACTCCGGCATTACGCCCATGTTCTCGATGAGATGGGCAATGCGATACGTTATAACGCGCGTCTTGCCGCTGCCCGCGCCGGCGAGAATCAGCACAGGGCCGTCGGTAGTTTCGACCGCTTCACGCTGCTGGGGATTGAGTTGGTCCAGGAAAGACAAAGGAAATTGTAATTTCGTAATTTGGTAAATCGGGTAATTTGAAAACCGGCCGTCAGGGCCGTGGGAAATTCTCTTTAGATCGGTGAACGAGACGCCCGACCTTAGGATCGCGCGAGTTTATTCTTGAATCCTCAGTGTTCCTCTGTGGTTATCCATTTTTTAGCCCTTTCCGTCTTGCACTCTTCACAGGGGCAGACTCCCCGCAGAAAAGCCCACGAATAAATTCCAAGATCGTGGCTGTCGTTCCAGTTGAACTTGATGGCGTATTTGCCGACACCCTCGGCGGAGAGTGGCTTGGCGGCGGCCTTGAACATGGGCAGCGCGCCCGGCGCCGGCTTCGGCGGTTCCCCGGGAGCGCGTCCGGCCTTGCCACGCTCGTCTTCGCAAAGCGCGCACGGGCAGGCATCCCGCAGAAAAGGAAAGGAATAGGCCGAATGATGCCCGTCGCGCCAGTCGATTTCCATTCCCGTCCCAGTAGTTAGATTCACTCGAACCGACTTGGGATCCGTGCTGGCACTGGGAGCTTTCAGCGGGGACTGCATGAGTTCAGTATCGCATGGTTGGCGCACATTCGATGGATACCACGGACGAACCTGGTGAGGTGTGCGGTCGATAGTCAACAGCACTGAACCTACCCATGTTAGACACACTTGGGGGTTCGGACACCCGCTCTCACGAGGCCGGTCGAAAATTCTTTACGGGTTAGTTAGCATTGACGCGATGGCGTCGCCATAGCTTGTGCCATCCCCGACAGTGGGCAGCATGTGATTGCCCTCTCCCATCTCATTCCACGATGTGATCAGAACAATGGGAGGAGCGGGCGGAGCCTCGGCGCGCTTTTGCGGGTTGGCGTTAGCCCAGTCGATCGCGTCGCGGACGAATGCGGCCACCTCCTGCGGGCTTCGGTCGTACCACATCAACTCGCCGGTGGAGGAGCGCTCATCCCATGGGCGCGGGTCCCAACCATCCATCGCCGCAGGGATGAAAGGCAGAGGGCTGTTGAGAACTGCCTGATCCCATGTCCAGTGGCCAGCATCCGAGAGCTTCGAAAATGGAAGTATTCCGTTGATGGGCGGCTGGGCAAAGGGATATCCGAAAATTTCGATGGCATCAAACCCGTCAGTGCCGGCGATGTCGAATCCGTCAGACAGCGAATTCTGACCGATAGTGCCGTCGGGCACGCCGAAGCCTCCGACGATGTAGACGCCGGGTAAGCCTTGCGCGACGGCCGCGTCGCGCAACTGCTGGAGCGCAGCCTGCACGGCAATCGAGTCCCCAAAAATCGAGCGTGTCTCCCCTACGTTCATAACGATAAAAAGCGGTTTGCCGTTCACCAGGAAGTAGTCCGGATTCGTCATATACCCGACCCATTCCGCAACGGCTGAACTCCAATGGGCGGCGTCCACGTCAAACGGGGCGCCGTCGACATACATGATTGCAAACTGCATGCCGTGGCGGTTGGCGAGCCTGGAGGTGATCTGCAGCGCCGAGTTCAGGTTCTCGCCGTTCGCATTCACCTGGGTGTTGAAGTACCAGTCATAAATGAAGAAATCGATTCCAAAATTGTGCGCCAGCGCAAGTTGCTTCTCCACAGCACAGTCATTGCTGTCCTGCCAACCAGAAAGGGGCTCGCGGTCCTTATACTGTCCGTTGAGAAGGCCGCTGTAGTGAAAATTGGTGAGCGAACTGGTCCAACCGTCGAAGTAGAATGCGCCCAATCGAGCCTTGGTCTGCGAGGCGGCGGGCGCGGGGGATGGGATGTTGCAGGGAACGGCAAAGCTTTTTGCATTGGAAACGCCTCCCCCGGGGGAAGGGTTCATGACAGTAACGGATGTGGCCCCAGCACTTGCGAGATCGGAGGACGTGATTTGGGTGGTGAGGAGAGCGCTGCTGACGAATGAGGTTTGCCGGGCGTTTCCTCCCCATTGGATCACCGACCCAGACATGAAGTTCGATCCTACGATACTGAGGGTGAACGCAGTGTCGTTTTGGTTGTAGTTATTCGGAGACAGTGTGACGATCGCAGGAATCGGATTTTGAGCGGGAGCAGGGGCGCCGCTAGATGTGGAACTGCCGCAGGCCGCCAAATATACGCAAGAGATGCCGACAAGTGCTGCGCATGAGTGGCGATTTCCAATAACCTTCCGGACCCGTCGATCAAATGACCAGTTGGTTCTCATGGCAAGTTCGCTAAGGAATGATCAGCGTTGATTCCTGCATATGCTACTTCCGGTCAAGGAATTGTCAAATTGATACGCTGGTGGGGCGCCACACGTGAACCGTGGGGTTCAGTCGCCACCGATAATTCATCGATCCCTTCACGAAGACCATCAGCAATATCGGCAGGTTAGCCCGAGGGCCCGATTTTCCACACGTCCTCTCATACTGTCATCGATAATTCACGCCCCGTTCACACTCCTGTAAACAACGCTCTTCTACAGTGGCTGGCACGTCGTTCGTAAGCAACATACGAACCAGCCCTCGCAAGGAGAACCTAATGACCCAGGAGTGTTCGTCACGTCGTAGTGTGCTCTTTCTCGCCATCGCTATCTTCGCCATCTCCCTTGTTCCGAAAGCCGCCTTTGCGGGCGACGACCGTTCTTCCTACGCGATTGGGCTCTGGGGCGACCTGCCATACAACAGTGCGCAAGCCACAATCGGCGTTCCCAACCTGATCGCCGATATGAATTCGCAGAATCTCGCTTTTACGGCGCATGATGGCGATCTGAAAAGCGGATCGAGCGAATGCACGGATGCGGTCTACACGCAGGCTCTCGGCTACTTTGCTTCCTTGCGTGCTCCGGCGGCTTTCACGCCGGGCGACAACGATTGGACTGATTGTGACCGCACGGCCGGCTATTCTTCATTGGCGCAACTCGACAAAGAACGGGCGCTCTTCTTCAGCACTCCCTTCACCCTTGGCCAGCGCCGCCTGCGGCAGCAGGTACAGTCGACCCCGCTTTGCCTGGGCGTGAGCGGCAACGTTCCCTGCGTCGAGAACCGCCGGTGGACCTACGGTGGAGTTACCTATGCGACGCTGAACATTCAGGGTTCCTGCAACAATCTATGCGACACGGCTCCCGATCCGAACGAATTCGCTGCCCGCAATGCGGCCAACATCGCCTGGATGCAGGACACGTTTGCGGAAGCCACGAAGCGCCACTCCGCCGCGATCATGTTCATCTCCCAAGCCGATCCCGGATTCGACGCGACCGACGCCACGCGCGGCCCGGTGCGCGATCCGCTGACGCTGGCGGAAACCGACGGCCTGGCGGACGGGTTTCAGTCGTTCCTGGTGGCCTTGCGAGATCAAGTGATTCTCTTCAGGAAGCCGGTCGCTTATGTGCACGGGGATTCCCACTACTTCCGCGTCGACAAGCCGTTCCTCAACTCCCTGGGGCAACGTCTGGAAAACTTCACGCGCGTGGAGACGTTCGGCGACCACCAGGAGAATGGAACCAATGACGTGAATTGGCTGAAGGTATCTGTCGATCCGCGCAGCCGGGAAGTGTTCTCCTACCAACAGCAGATTGTTCCCGGAAACCGCGTCGCCGTGCCTGCGCCTTGATTCAGTAGTCTGCCGGACGCATCAGGCCCCGACCGAGTCGGGGCCTTTGGTTTTTTCGGATGGCGTGTCTGGAACCGCGCTGTTGCTCTAACCTAGAGAGATCCCACGCGTCCAACCCCGTATGCTCTTACGATGGCTCGGTTGCGGCTTGATTGGCATTGGGTTGATGCCGTTCTCCGCCAACGGTCAGGCGACACCGTCGGAACACTGGGAGGGCCATATCCGGGAGGGCGCGCGCCAGACCTATTTCCGGATGAATTTCGTCTCCTCCGACGCAGGGACGCTCGAGATTCTCGGGCAGCAGGTTCCGTTTGAAGTCATCAGCCGCGCCGGCGCCCGCATGGAAGTCCGCACGAAAGAGGACAAGCCGGCGATCTTCCGAGGAGAGCGCCAGGCTAATCACGTCGCTGGGAAAGTCGTCGTCAATGGCAGCGAGGCCGGGCAATTCCAGATGGACCTCGAGCCGCTTTTGCCGCCCGCTCGCAACCGCGAAGAGGCTTGGAAACAAGATCTCGCCTATGCCTCGCGAAAGCTTCCGAAGCTGGATCACAGCTTTACTCCCGAGAGCAGCGAACGCTTTCGCAGGCAATTGGCGTGGATGGAAGCCCGCGTCCGCGCGCTGGACGATCAACACCTCATGACCGGTCTGGCCAAAGCAGTCGCGCTGGCCGATAACGCCCATACGCGGCTGTATCTCGTGCGCAATCGGACGGCGGTACGGCAATATCCTATTCGGGTATGGTGGTTCCGGAACAAGCTTCACGTAATCCGCGCGACGTCAGAGCATGCGGACCTGCTCGGCTGCGAAGTGCTGAAAATCAGCACGCATTCGGCTGCGGAGGCGCGCGAACGCGTGGCCCCGCTCTATTCCGGCAGCAAGACGTGGGCCGACTACATGAGCAGCTACACGCTAACGAGTCCGGAAATTCTCCATGGACTGGATCTCATTCCCGACATGGCTCGCGCCCGCTGGACTTTCCGTTGCCCGAATGGCACGCGATCTCTCGATCTTGCGCCGTTGCCTTTGAACAAGAGCGACCGGACCGTGGAGGCCTGGCCGAATCTTGCTCCCCGGTCGTTCGAGGCGGAAAAGGGCCTGGTGGGATTGCAGTTCGACTCCGTGCCCCTCTACCTCCGCCACCTGGAACGGAACTACTGGTTCGAGTTTCAGCCGGACTCAGGGCTGCTCTATTTTCAATTCAACCGCTGCGCGGATCACGCGGATGAAAGCGTCCATGATTTTGGTGGCAGGCTGGAGTTGGCGTGGCGCGATCCCAAGGTCCGGACATTTGTCGTGGACCTGCGATTCAATACCGGTGGAAATCTCGATCTCGCCAAAGATCTGATGGAGCGCCTACAGCGTGCCACGGGCGACCGGCCGGTGTATGTCATCATCGGACGCGCTACGTTCTCGGCGGGCCTCTACCATGCAGCCCAATGGAAGCAGTGGGGCAAGGCAACTTTCATCGGGGAGCCTGCTGGCGACAGGCTGGATTTCTGGTCCGAGGGCGGCAACGTCATTTTGCCGAACTCGGGACTCGCCATCCATTTCGCCGACGCTTTTCACTCTTATTCCCGCAAGGAGTATCCGGACCGCAAGCCGTACTTCGAGGACCTCAGCATCGACTCTTTGGCTCCCGATTATCCCGTCAGTCCCACCTTTGAGGACTATGTGACCGGACGTGATTCGGCGATGGATGTGGTCTTGCGCGGGCATACCAAACGAGCCCATTCCGGGGATGGCCACCATTCTGAAAGCCAAAAGCATCCGCAGAATACATAGAATCCTGGAAGCGGGGCGAACAAAGGGCGCAAGCTTGTGCTAATGCCTGTTTACATTCAGAGTGCGTTAAGCTTGGTCCTCAGGATAACCTCATCCATGAAACGCTATTCGCGCCTCATCGTCCTTTTTGGCGGTGCCTTCGCATGTGTAGCAATTAATTTCTGGCTCATCAGAACGGGGCACTACCGCTGGCCTCTGGCTGTCTTTGTTGTTTACCTTGTCGGCGTGTCCGTGGTTATCAGGAAATTGCCTCCCGTTACAAGAGAGACCGAGGAAATCCGTGGGCACCAATTCAAGGCTTCCCGCACCGCTCGAAGCATGGGATGGATTTACGTCGCAGGCCTCGTCCTCGGAACTCTAAACTTCCTGTCGGGTGGTGCGAACGGCATTCCGTGGTGGGGAATCGTGCTGGCTATGGGCTGGAGCGGCTTCTTGATTTGGAGCTGTTTCTGGATTGCAAGACGATAAAGAGGGCTGCAGCAAGCCAACCGGATATTCCAGCAGCGCCAAAAACGTAAGCGCAAGGACCGAGTGCTGCCCCGATAGGGCCGTTGATTGTTGAAAAATCCCCATTGCACCAACGCTTCCGATAGTAGATCGCCCGGACGTCAACGCGCAGATCATTGTGAATGCGGCACTCCGACATCTTAGTGGCTGGCAAGCGATGAACAGCCGCTAGGGTAATTTAGCGACACTTATCAGCGGCTGAAGCCGCCATCCTCGTTTTCGGCATTCGGCCCGACTGAAGTCGGGCCCTTTCCTAACCCGCTCAAATCCTGTACAATCTAGGTTTTGCACAGCTAGGTTCTACAAGATCTGGAGAGCAGTCCGATGGCACAAGTTTGTGAGATTTGCGGCAAGAAGCCGATGAGCGGTAACACGATCAGCCACGCCCACAACGTGAGCAAGCGGCGCTGGAATATCAACCTGCGCCCTGTTCACGCCAAGGTCGGAGCCACCACCAAGCGCATGCGCGTTTGCACTTCCTGCCTGCGCAGCGGCAAAGTCGTTAAAGCCTAAGAAAAGCAGAAAACCACAGAGGACACAGGGAAGCACGGGGGAAGGCCCTGTTTGGCTAGAGGGCTAACTCGATCCCAAATGGTAGGCACAACCGCCTCGCTCCAAATTCTCCGTGTTCCTCTGTGGTGAAAGCTCTTGGTTACTCCACCCGAAGCAGCTCGATGTCGAAAATCAGCGTTGCGTTTGGCGGGATCGCGCCGGGGTAGCCTTCTTTCCCGTAGGCCAGGTCGGGAGGAATTCGCAACTGGCGCTTGCCGCCGACTTTCATTCCGGCGACGCCTTCCTCCCAGCCCTTGATCACCTGGTGCGCGCCGATGCGGAACTGAAACGGCTGCCCTCCGACCGAGCTGTCGAATTTCTTTCCAGTGGTGAGCCAGCCCGTGTAGTGGACGCGCACGGTGTTTCCTCGATCTGCGGTGCGCCCCGTACCGGCCTTGATGTCCCAATACTGCAGGCCATCGGCAGTCTTGGTTCCCTCGCCGGTGACGTGAGTTGGGCCACCCGCAGCCGGGGCCTTGGCGGACTTGCTCTGCGCAAGCAGCGCGACTGCTGCCAGTACAACCAAAACAATAATTCCAGCCTTCATCATTTGCGCTCCTTGGTAAAAACATTAACCACAGAGGACCCAGGGGTTCACAGACGAAATTCGCAGGCATCTGAAAGAGGCGAAGCACCTGCAGTCTGACTGCAGAACTCCCGCCACCGAAAAGCAGGTCCTTCACTGCGCTCAGGATGACAATTTCTGAGGTAGATTTCCTCCGTGCAACTCTGCGTCCCTGTAGTTCAGATTTTTCTAAGCCAGGGCAATTACATCGATCTCAACCAGGACGTCCTTGGGCAGCCGCGCCACTTCCACCGTCGATCGCGCGGGCGGAGCGACCGTGAAGTAGCTCCCATACACCTCGTTCATGGCCGCGAAGTCCCCCATATTCTTCAGAAACACGGTGGAGCGCACAACTTTCTCCAGGCTCGTGCCGGCAGCCCGCAAAATTCCGGACAGATTTTTGAGCACACGATCGGTCTGGAAAGCCACGTCGCCGGTAACCAGAGTATTCGTCACCGGGTCCAAGGCAATCTGTCCTGAAACAAACACAAATCCGTTGGCCCGGATGGCCTGCGAATAAGGCCCAATGGCAGCCGGGCCGTCCTTAGTAGCTATCACGTCGCGCATGAAGGCAGTCTCCAGTCACTCGTCGTCAGTCGTCAGCTAGAACCTTGTAGAAACCAGTCCTTCGTCTTCGTCGTTGGCTAAAACTTCTGGATCCGTGATTAACGCAGATGCGTGCCCGGGAAGTCAATTCGTTCGTTGGTAAGACGAATTCCAGTGGATGGGACTGAGCCAACGACCGCCGACCTACGACCAACGATTGCCTCTAGATCTTCTGCAGCCTCTGCACATCCCGCACGCCCGGAATCTTGCGCAGCCCATTGATGATAGTTTCCAGGTGCTTGAGATCACTGATGTCGAGGATGATCTCGACCACCGCCTGGCTGTTGGCGGTGCGGGCCTCGATGTTGCGGATGTTGGATTTGGCGTCGCCGATCACGCCCGTGATCTGCTTCAGCATGCCGTAACGGTCATCGCAAAAGACCGTCAGCTTGACGGGGTAGATGTTCGGTGTGGATTCATCTTTTGCCCAGGAGACGTCAATGCGCCGCTCAGGCTCATACATGAGATTGACCACGTTCGGACAGCTGATCGCATGCACGGCCACGCCCTTGCCGCGGGTTACGTAGCCCACGATTGCTTCTCCGCGGATCGGATTACAACATCGCGCCCGATAGACCAGCAGGTCACCGGAGCCTTTCACGGTGATGGCGTGGTTGTCGCCGCCAAACACGCGGCGTACGACGCTGGTGACGGTGGATTCGGTCTCCCTGGTATCTTCGGTCTCCGCCAGAGACTGCCCCGCCCCGGGCGTCAGTTTCGCCAGCACCTGCCGCGCAGAATATTTTCCGTAACCGATTCCGGCCATCAGGTCATCCGGGCGGCCCAGTCCGTAGTCGGACGCGATCCTTTGCAGCTCTTCGTCTTTGAGTTCCTTGAGCGGGATACGGTACTTGCGGGCTTCCTTTTCGATCAGTTTCCGTCCGATTTCGATCGCCCGCTCGCGCTGGTGAATGTTCAGCCAATGCTTGATCTTGTTGCGCGAGCGCGAGGACTTCACGATCGACAGCCAGTCCCGGCTCGGCTTGTGACCGGGCTGGGTCAGGATTTCGACGATGTCTCCGCTATGCAACTTGTGCCGCAGCGGAACCATGCGGCCGTTCACTTTCGCGCCTACGCAGGCGTGGCCGACTTCGGTATGCACCGAATACGCGAAGTCGATCGGTGTTGATTCGCGCGGGAGGACAACAACTTTGCCCTTGGGAGTGAAAGTGTAGACCTCTTCCGGATAGAGGTCGATCTTCAGCGTGGAAAGAAATTCGTTCGGATCAGAGACGTCGCGCTGCCACTCCACCACCTGCCGAAGCCACGCGAGCCGCTGCTCGTCCTGCGCGGAAACCGCCCCGTCTTTGTATTTCCAGTGCGCTGCGATCCCCTCCTCGGCCATCTTGTGCATTTCTTCGGTGCGGATCTGTACTTCGAAGGGCGTTCCGTCTTCGGTGATCACCGAGGTGTGCAGCGACTGGTAAAAATTCGGGCGGGGCATGGCGATGAAGTCCTTGATGCGCCCTGGCACCGGCCGCCAAACATTATGAATAATCCCCAGCACCGCGTAGCAGTCCTGCACCGAGCGCGTGACGATGCGCATGGCGTACAAGTCGTAAACCTGGTCCACATTGATGCGCTGCCGGATAAGCTTTTTGTGGATGCTGTAATAGCGCTTGGTGCGGCTCTCCACTTTCGCGGTGATCCCCGCTTCTTTCAGCTTGTCGCGGACCACGCCTTCCACACGCGACAGGAACGCTTCACCCACCTTACGGTGCGATTCGACGGCTCCCTTCACCTGCTCGTAAGCAATCGGATCGAGGTATTTGAAACCCAGGTCCTCGAGCTCGCCGCGAATCTTGCCCATGCCGAGCCGATGCGCGATCGGGCCGTAGATCTCGAGCGTCTCCTTGGCGATCTTCTGCTGGCGATCCGGCTGCAAATGCTCGAGCGTGCGCATGTTGTGCAGGCGATCGGCTAGTTTGATCAGAACGACGCGGATGTCATCCACCATGGCGAGCATCATCTTGCGCAGGTTTTCGGCCTGCTGCTCTTCCTTGGTAGCGAAATCAATCTTGCTGATCTTGGTGACGCCTTCGACGATGTGCGCAACCTGCTCGCCGAATTCCTTGCGGATATCGACGATGGTGACCGAGGTATCCTCGACCGAATCGTGCAACAGGCCGGCGGCAACGGCGACCGGATCCATCTTCATCTCGGCCAGAACCAGCGCCACTTCAAGGGGATGCACCAGGTAAGGCTCACCCGACGCGCGGGACTGTCCCGCATGCACCTGCAGGGAATAGTCGTAGGCTTTCTTGACAATTTCCAGATCGTCGGTCGACCGGTTGGCCTGCATCCTCTTCATCAGGTCGCGGAACTTCGTGACCGAGAGGACATTGGTTGCGATCTGTTGGCGCAGCGTCGCCATGAAGGATTATAGCCGTGGGAAACTCGGAGAGGCCAGTAACGGAAGCGTGATCCCTGGGCCACCAGCCGTAACTGAATTATAACGGCAAAGATCGCGGGACCCCCGCGGTATTCCCAGGCAAAGATTCGTCTGCGATTTTCCCAGCGAAGAAAGATCTCATTTCGCGGCACCGGCCACGCGCAGAAAGAATCAATATCCCCCGCAGGCTCTGCTACATTGACGACCATGGCTCTCGATTCGGCGCGCGTGCTGGTGACCGGGGCATCTGGACTGCTGGGCCGGGCGCTGGTGCCTACCCTGAAAGCTCGGGGCTACGAAATCGTTCGGCTGGTGAGGGGAAAGGTAACGGGGGACGACCAGATTCACTGGGATCCCTCGCGGTCGCTCGCGCCGGAAACGGTTTCCGGATTCGATGCCGTGATTCACCTGGCGGGTGAATCGGTAGTAGGCCGCTGGACTGCCGCGAAGAAGACCAAAATCCGCGACAGTCGCGTCACGGGCACGCGCACCCTGGCACAAGCGCTGGCCAGAGCGCCAAAGCGCCCGCGCGTGTTTGTCGCTGCCTCGGCCATCGGCTACTACGGAGACCGCGCCGACGAAGTGCTGAATGAAAAGAGCGCATCTGGGGCGGGGTTCCTGGCGGACGTTTGTCGCGAATGGGAGGCGGCAGGTCAACCGGCCGTCGATGCCGGCATCCGCACCGCGCACCTTCGCACGGGCATCGTGCTGAGCGCCGAAGGCGGAGCGCTGCAGAAAATGCTGCCGCCGTTTCGCATGGGTGTGGGGGGCAAGGTGGGCTCGGGCCGTCAGTGGATGAGCTGGATCCACATTCACGACTGGACCGGCGGCGTCCATCACATCCTGAAGAATGATTTGCTGCAGGGAGCCGTAAACATGGTGGCTCCGCGCCCGGTGCAGAACACAGAATTCACGGAAACGCTTGCGTCGGTATTATCGCGTCCCGCAATTTTTCCCGTGCCGGCTTTCGCGATCAAAATGCTCTTCGGGCAAATGGGTGAAGAAGTTCTGCTCGCAAGCCAACGCGTGGAGCCCGCCCGCCTCGTCACCAGCGGTTATCCCTTTCAGTGCTCTGATCTCAGAAAGGCGCTGGAGGCGTTGTTGAAAAAGTAAATTCAAGCACGCATTTTTTCCGCAGCTTCTAGTAAAGAGCGCGCCCCTTGTTCCTCGTCGGCAGCCGTTCTCATAAGTAGTACGCCTTGTAGAAGAAGTAGAGCGTCATGCCCACTCCCACCAGGATGACAAAGGTCCGGATCGAGGATTGGGGAAGTTTCTGCGAAAAGTGTGCGGCGGAATAGCCTCCTACGATCGCGCCGATTGTCATGACGATGCCGGCCGGCCAGACAATTGCATGGGCGGCGATGAACGTGACTACAGCCACGCCGTTGATGACTGCGCCTAGCACGACTTTCAGAGCGTTCATGGCGTGGATGTCGGTCATGCCGAGCGCGGCCAGCATGGCCAGGTTGATGATGCCGACGCCGCCTCCGAAGTAGCCTCCGTAAATTGCGACGAGAAATTCGAAAACACAAGCCCAGAACAGGGCGGTGGTGGTGGCGTCGTGCGCAAGGCTGGAAGGGCGATTACCGGAGAGTTTCTTGCCGAAGGCGAAAAGTAAGGTGGCGCCGAGCATCAGCCACGGGAGAACTCGCATGAAGGTGTGCGCTGGAGTCTTGAGCAGCAGGATTGCGCCGGCGACTCCGCCAATCACACTAATAAAGACCAGCGGCACCAGAACCCGGCGGCTGATGTCGAGTCGTTCCCGGTAGGCGCCTCCGCTGGCAGTGGTGCCGACCCAAAGTGCGAAGCAGTTGGTGGCGTTGGCAGGGATGGGTGGGACACCAGTAAAGAGCAGCGCGGGGAAGGCGACAAAGCTGCCTCCGCCGGCGACGGCGTTCAGCGCGCCGCCGAGGGCTCCGGCGATAAAGAGGACGATGGCGGAGTGCGGGGACAAGGGAGAAGGTGTATCAGAAACGGGGAGTGGATGTCAGCTAGAGGCGAACTTCGTCGGCCTGCCAACGTTTTTTGTGCTGCAGCGTCTTAGGAAGGGAGGGCCTTACCTATGCGCTTTTCATTTCTGGTGATTTTGTTATGTCTGGTCGGCAGGGCTTTGTTTGCTCAGCAGTCTGCGGCGGCCGCTTCTGCGCCGCCGAATCCTTGCGCGGCGCCGGAACAGAGGCAACTGGAATTCTGGGTGGGCGAGTGGGATCTAACTTGGCCGGGAACCAAGCAGGGGGACAAGGATCACGGAACGAACAGCGTTCGGCGGGTGCTGGAGACGTGCGTGGTCGAAGAGAATTTCTCAGGGGAGAGCGCTATGCATCTGCGCGGGATGAGCGTGTCGATCTTCGATACTCGCGCGGGCAAGTGGAAGCAGACCTGGGTGGACAACGAGGGCGGCTATCTGGATTTCGTGGGCGAGTTCAAAGACGGGCAGATGATCCTGGCACGAGACGCGGTGCGGGCCGATGGAACCAAGGCCGTGCAGCGCATGGTGTTCAAGAACATTACCCGGAATGAGTTCGATTGGAGCTGGGAGTCGTCGAGCGATGGCGGAAAGACTTGGCAGGTACAGTGGCCGATTCACTACAAGAGGAAAGGCTAAGGAGACCATCTGCCTCAAATCTCGACTGGGAAATTGCTCTCCCAATCTCACTGGCGATACCGCAGCGCCGCGGAGTGCGCTCTGCTAGAATCCTCCAAAATTTGAATTTTCTGGAGCGATGCCATGTGGCGATGGTTTGCGGGTATGGGCGGAGTGGCAGTGCTGGCGGTTGCTGTGTCGCTGTCGTCTTTGTCGTTCTCCCGCAGCACTGTGCAGGACGGCGAGTTGAAGGGATCGTTCCGCCGGCCGCCGGAAAATGGCTGGACTTATGTGCATCTCCAGGGCACGCCCCACCAGATTGGTTACCAGAACGGATATTTGCTGGCGCCTGAGATCGAAGACTATCTGAAAGTCACGACGCTGGAGCAGACTCACGACAACAAAAAAGACTGGGCGTTCTTCCGCGATGCCGCGCAGAACATGATGTGGCCGCACATCGAGGCGGAGTATCGCGCAGAATTGCAGGGGATCGCGGACGGCGCGAATGCTCATGGCGTGAAGCTTGACGTGTGGGATGTGGTGGCCATCAACGCCGGCACCGAGTGGGGCTACTACGTGAAGGAGTACGACCGGACGCATGGGATCAAGACGGCTTCGCTGGGAGTTCCCGAGCATTGCAGCGCGTTCGTGGCCACGGGCAGCTACACAAAAGACGGCAAGGTCGTGATCGCTCACAATAACTGGTCGACCTATCTCGAGGGAGAACGCTGGACGATCATCTTCGACATCGTGCCGGATAACGGGAAGCGCATGCTGATGGATGGGCTTCCGGGGGTGATTCACAGCGCCGATGATTTTGTTACGAACTCGGCAGGCATGGTGATCACCGAAACTACGATTGGACATTTTTTCGGGTTTGATACGGCGGGCATTCCGGAGTTTGTGCGGGCGCGTAAGGCGGCGCAGTACTCATCGTCAATCGACGATTTCACGCGCATCATGAAAGAAGGAAATAACGGCGGCTATGCGAACACGTGGCTGCTGGCCGATACCCATAAGAATGAAATCGGACGGCTCGAACTGGGGTTGAAGAACGTTACGCTGGAAAGAAAGAGCGACGGCTACTTTGTGGGATCAAATTTTCCGATCAACGAAAAACTGATCCGCGAAGAAACGGACTTTGATGCGAAGGACATGAGCCAGAGCGCGACGGCACGGCACGTGCGCTGGGAGCAG
This sequence comes from uncultured Acidobacteriota bacterium, assembly GCA_963850425.1. Lineage (GTDB taxonomy): Bacteria > Acidobacteriota > Terriglobia > Terriglobales > Acidobacteriaceae > Gp1-AA133. The sequence goes on from CAWKLF010000001.1 coordinate 759,354, forward strand.
CTCATGGCTGAGAACAAGGGCAAGATCGACCTAAGTGCGGCGGAACACTTTCTGGCTGATCACTACGACACGTTTACGAAAAAAGAAGATGCCGACGAGCGTACCCTTGATGGCCACATCGATCTCTCACCCCGAGGATCGCAGCCTTGGCAATCCGCTTATGGGATGGCAGGGGCGGTGCAGAACAAAGCGACGGATGCGGCTCTAACCGCTAATATGACGTTTGTGGCGGCAGCGGGCCATGCTTGTGGCATGGACTTCAAGGCTGCGGAACACGTGAAGGCGCATCCCGAGTTCGCCTGGCAAAAAGAGTTGCAGCGGGATATGAAAGCGTATCCGTGGACTAGTTTCAGCATGGCGAAGTAAGACAGGGGGCCTAAGCCAGCCTTCAGACACACTAAGGCCGAAATTTGCTTCCACGTCAAAGTCAGTTAAGTCCCCGTACTCCAACGATTTGCCTGTGTGACATAAGTCACAGCCACCGTGTGATGAGGCCTTTAGCCTGTGCATGGTGAGGCAAGTCATGGCAACCCAACTTCATAACGAAGTAATCGCAGCCCCGCCGCCGGTGTCGCGGGTGGCCGAGTTCAAGAAGCATCTTCCATCCACGAAGGCGGCCGGCGCGGTTCCCAAGAAAAAGTTGATTCGCCGGACAGATCGCGATTACTCGCAGGCATTGCGGCGGGGATACCAGTTTGCATTTTTCCTGATGAATGTCTGGCTGGGTGGCCAGTTCTACCTGTGGGTGCGGCACTATGAGACGGCCGGGGCGTCGGCTTTCGTGTCGCGGCCCGCGGGGGTCGAGGGCTGGCTGCCCATCGCAGGCATGATGAATTTCAAGTACTTCCTGCTGACGGGACGCGTGCCCGAACTGCATCCGGCGGCGATGTTTCTGCTGGTGACGTTCGTCGCGATTGCATTCTTGTTCCGCAAGGCTTTTTGCAGCTGGCTTTGCCCGGTGGGGACTCTCTCGGAATATTTGTGGAAGTTGGGGAAGAAAATTTTCGGGCGGAATTTTCATTTGCCTCGCTGGCTGGATTATCCGCTGCGCGGCCTGAAGTATGTGTTGCTCGGATTCTTCGTATGGGCCGTATCGAGCATGTCGGCGAAGGCGATTTCCGCGTTCATGCAGAGCCCGTATGGCATTGTCGCTGATGTGAAGATGCTGAACTTCTTCCGCTTCATTGGTTCAACTGGATTGTTTGTGGTGGGCGTGCTGGTGGTGGCTTCGCTGTTCGTGCAGAACTTCTGGTGCCGCTATTTGTGTCCTTATGGGGCGCTGTTGGGAATCTCGTCGCTATTCAGCCCGTTCCGCATCCGGCGGAATGAGTCGGCGTGCATCGATTGCGCGAAGTGCGCGAAGGCTTGTCCGTCGGCATTGCCGGTGGATAAGCTGGTGACGATCAGGTCGGCGGAGTGCACGGGGTGTTTGGAGTGCGTGGCCGTCTGTCCGGCGGAAGGCGCGTTGCAAATGGCGTTGCCGCAATTAATTCCGGCTCCACGCAAGATGCCAACTTGGGTGTTTGCGGCAGGCGTGGCAGTAATGTTTTTCGGGATTGTGGGATTTGCGAAGACGGCCGGTTATTGGAAGTCGGATGTGCCTCAGGCGGTGTACAAGCAACTGGTGCCACACGCGAATGAAGCGAGCCATCCCATGCCGGGGGATCCAGGGTTGACCGAGTAGGCGGGGCTCGGGCTCAGGCCCGCATCGCACCGGGTGTCGCCCCTGCGGGGCTTGATCCTGCGGTGAGCCTCCCCCGGGCTTACGCCCGGGGCTAATGACTGTCGGCCCCTTCGGGGCTGGGGCGGACATCTTCCTCAACTTCCTATCCCTGGCGAAGAGCAGGTTGTTGCCGAAGGACGGGCGCACCACACAGACTCTTGGTTTTGCTGCTTCTCTCTGAAATATCGTCGGTCGTCGATCACATGCGTTTGGCGCCTGCGAAATTAAAAGCCCCGCTCAAGCCAAGCTTGAGCGGGGCACCCTCTTAGGGATTACTTGTCTATTGGAGCAATGAGCCGTTTCCACCATTGGTTGGTTCGTCTGGAGGGATCACGACCGCCGCCGCTACCCGGTCGCCAGGTTCCAGGTTCAGAAGACGGACGCCCTGGGCGGAGCGGCCGGATTCGCGGATGGTCTTTGAGTCCATGCGGATGATTTTGCCGTACTGGCTGATCAGCATCACTTGCGACTCTTCGGAAACCTGCGCAATGCCGGTGACTTTGCCGTTGCGTTCCGTAGTCTTCACGTTGATGACGCCCTTGCCTCCGCGGTTGGTCAGGCGATACTCGTCGGCGGGCGTGCGCTTGCCGTAGCCGTTCTCGGTTACGGAGAGAATGAGCGAGCCTTTCTCGGGGACAAGGTCTGCGGCTTCGTCGGATGGGGGCGCGGCTTTCGCGGCGGCCTTGGTCTGAGCCGCTGAGAGTCCTGTGCCTCCGCCGGGCGCGCCCGGTTTCGGCGTTGTCGCCATGCCGACGATGTAGTCCTTGTCTTCGAGGTTCATGCCGCGGACACCGGTCGCGTTGCGTCCCATGGAGCGGACCGCGTCTTCTTCGAAACGGATGGCCTGGCCTTCGTGCGAGGCGAGGAAGATGATCTGCTGGCCGTCGGTGAGCGTGGCGCCCACCAGTTCGTCCCCCTCTTCGATGTTGATGGCGATGATTCCGCGCGACATCACGTGCGAGAAGTCTTTGAGTTCAGTTTTCTTCACGGTGCCGTTGCGGGTGACAAAGAAGACGTACTTGCTTTCCTCTTCAAGATCGCGCACGGCAAGCATGGTGCGCACCGTCTCGCCGGGCTGCAGCGAGATCAGGTTGCCCATGTGCTTGCCCTTGCCGGCGGGACCGACGTCGGGAATTTCGTAGACCTTCAGCCAATAGACGCGTCCGGCACTGGTGAAGATCAGGATGTAGGCATGGGTGGAAGCGACGAATAGCTGTTCGACGAAATCTTCGTCGCGCGTCTTCATGCCGGTGCGTCCCGTGCCTCCGCGACGTTGCATGCGGTAGGTTGAGATCGGAGTGCGCTTCAGATAGCCGGAGTGGCTGACCGTGACGGCGACCTGCTCGTCGGCGATGAGGTCTTCGAGAAGAATTTCTGCGGCTTCGTCTTCAATGATGGTCTTGCGGGCGTCACCGTACTGTTTCTTGACCTCTTCCAGTTCCTTGATAATCACGCCGCGCAGTTTCTTCTCTGAGCCGAGAATCGATTGATACTCGGTGATGCGCTCGCGCATTTCCGCCAGCTCTTTGGAGATTTCGTCGATGGAGAGCTTGGTGAGGCGGTGCAGTTGCAGTTCGAGGATGGCGTCGGCCTGCTTCGCGGTGAAGGGCTTTTCGGGATCGAGTTTAGGAGCACGTCCGGTGATATTGATGTCGATCTTCTTGCCGCCGAAGTAAGCGACAAGGTTCTCGCGGGCGTCGGCACGATTGGCGCTGGCGCGAATGATGATGATCACGTTATCAAGGTGATCGAGAGCAGTCAGGTAGCCTTCGAGGATGTGCTCGCGATCCTGTGCTTTGGCTAATAGATACGCTGTGCGGCGGCGGACAACTTCGACGCGATGATCGATGAAGTACTGGATGGCCTGGATCAGGCCCATCTCACGGGGCTGGCCGTGCGCGATGGCCAGCAGGATCATGCTGAAGCTCTGCTGCATATCAGTGTGCTTAAAGAGCTGGTTCAGGATGATCTGGGGTTCGGCCCCGCGCTTGAGTTCGACCATGATGCGCATGCCTTCACGGCTGCTTTCGTCGCGGATGTCGGAGATGTCGTCAATGACTTTGTTGTTGACCAGATCGGCGATGCGCTCGACCAGGCGGGCCTTGTTCACCTGGAAGGGGATCTCGGTGACGATGATGGCTTGTTTGTCCTTGGTGAGGTTCTCGATGGCAGCGCGGGCACGCATCATGAAGCGACCGCGGCCCGTCTTGTAGGCGTCGACGATTCCGGCGCGGCCGTGAATGATGCCGGCGGTCGGGAAATCGGGGCCTTGCACGAATTTCAAAACCTCAGCCAGCGTGGCGTGCGGGTTGTTCACCAGCGTGATGGTAGCGTCGACGATTTCGGTAAGGTTGTGTGGCGGAATCTTGGTGGCCATGCCGACCGCGATGCCGTCGGAACCGTTGACCAGAAGATTCGGAATGCGCGCGGGCAGAACCTCGGGCTCGACTTCGCTGTCGTCGTAATTGGGACGGAAGTCGACGGTCTCTTTGTCGAGATCTTCAAGCAAGGAGGTGGCGACTTGCGCGAGCTTGGCTTCGGTGTAACGGTCGGCGGCCGGGGGATCTCCATCGACGGAGCCGAAGTTGCCCTGTCCGAACACCAGCGGGTAGCGCATGCTCCAGGTCTGCGCGAGGCGCACCAGGGCGTCGTAGACGGCGAGGTTGCCGTGCGGGTGGTATTTGCCCATCACGTCGCCGACGATGCGGGCGCACTTGCGGGTGGCGCGGTTAGGCGCAAGGCCCATCTGCTGCATCGTGTAGAGAATGCGGCGGTGGACCGGCTTTAATCCGTCGCGCACGTCGGGGAGCGCTCGGCCAATAATGACCGACATCGAATAATCGAGATACGACCGGCGCATCTCGTCTTCGATGTTGACGGGTTGAATGTTCAGGGCGCCGGGGGAACCACCTTCGCCGGGTGGTGGCGTTAGTGGAAGTTCGGGATTTTGATCGTCTGCCATAGGGAATCAGCTTCTAGCTTTTAGCTACGGACTTTCTGGGATTCGGACGCGCGACTGGGGCCTTGCCTTCGGGAGTTTTCGAAGGTGTCGAGTTTCTTGTAAAGTGTTGCATTTACAGGAAGTTAATTGGCCTTTTTGTACATAGAATTATACCACAAGATTTGCTTCGAGCAGGGGACGAATCGAGGTTAACTGATCGGCTTACGGCTGGCCGGACGCGCCCCTCCACTGAAAGCTCTTAACCGCATAGCTCGGAAAGAACGGCGGCAAAATTCGCAAAGAAATCAGGGAAACGAAATCCCATTCTCCCTGGCGGCCTTCGCGGCTTTTCTTCGCGAGGTTTGCGGTTATTTTTCGGTGATGATTGGTCTCGAATCGATTAAGGCGGCGGCAGTGACAGCGCTGGCGATCGCCAGGGCCGCACAACAGAAAGCGATGATGCGGAAGGCGAAGACGAAGGCTTCGGCGACGTCCGCTTTAGCTTCTTCTTCAAATTGCTGAGCCAGGTCCGCTGGTAGCGTGATCGCGGCCAACTTCGTGCGATCGGATCGCACTTCATCGCGGATGTTTTGCGGGACTTCGATGAACGCGAGACGGTGATCGAGTCTGGTCGCAAAGGCGCTGACCATCACGATCCCGAAGACTGCGATGGCCAAAAGTCCGGCTACGCGGGCAACGGCATTGTTGATGCCGGAGGCGGTGCCGGAGCGCTCGCGGTCGACTGCGGTCATCACGGTGGTGGTAAGCGGGGCGACGCTGACGGCCATTCCGAATCCCAGGACGACGAATGCCGGGAAGTATGTGGTCCAGTACGATCCGCCGGTGGAGGGTAGGGCGAACAGGACAAAGCCGGCAGCTGCGATCAGCGGCCCCATGATCAGAGGACGTTTCGGGCCGTAGCGCGTGACGAGGCCTCCGGACCAGCGGGAGAGAAGAAACATCAGGAGAATGAGTGGCAGGGCGGCGGCGCCGGCCGCGGTGGCGGAGTAGTGATGCACCTGGATCAGGTTCATCGGAAAGACGAAGAAGAAAATTCCGAGTGCGGAGTAGAGGAAGAGCGTGAGCAAGTTGGCGCCGAAGAACGTGCGTGAACGAAACAGCGCAGGCGGAACCATCGGGTTGGCGGCGCGCGCTTCGACGAACGGGAAAGCGGCGAGGCACACGAGCGCGAAGGCTAGACTCATGAACACGCTAGAGTCGTGCCATCCGAGCCGCGGAGATTCGATGAGTCCGTAGACCAAGCCACCGAGGCCCAGGGTTACAAGCGAGGCGCCGAAGAGGTCGAGTCGCTTCGCCGCAGAGCCGCGACTTTCCGGCACACGCCACAACGAAATCACGATGACGGCTGCGGCGAGCGGGAGGTTGATAAAAAAAATCCAGCGCCAGGAAGCATGCTCGATGAGCCAGCCGCCGAGGACGGGACCGAATGCCATAGTCATGGCGGTAAAGCCGGACCAGGTGCCGATGGCGCGGCCGCGATCTTTTTCGGGGAAGGATGCGCTGATGAGGGCGAGGCTGCCAGGAGTCAGCAGCGCGGCTCCCATACCCTGAATGGCGCGGGCGATGATGAGTTGATGGATCGATTGCGCGAGTCCGCATGCAGCCGAGGCGAAGGCAAATATGGTGACCCCTGCCACGAAGATACGCCGGCGGCCGAAGAGATCTCCGGCGGAGCCTCCGACGAGGATGAGTGCGCCGAGGAACAGGCCGTAGGACTCAACGACCCATTGCACGTCGATGACGGTGGCTTTAAAGCTGGCTTGGAGTGCGGGCAGGGCGACATTGACGACCGTGCTGTCGATGAATGCCATGCTGCTGCCGAGGATGGCAGCGGAGAGGATCCATGGGCCGGATTGGGGAGCGCAGGGAGCGTCCGCGAAGGGAGAGTTGATCGCGGCTTCGTCACAAGGGGAGCGCATGAAGGGTATGGATGCGGGCGGCAGGCGGAGGGTTCGGGCAATGTGGAATTTGAGTGCGCCGCTGTTTCCACGCTTTAGCGCGGATAGGCGACTGAATTAGCCCACCCTAAGGGGGCCAAGTCCGATCCATCGGCAAAACGCGATCGGCCATTGAAAACCATTATTGGTGCTTGAAACCATTATTGGTGCTTGAAACCATTATCCGTCCTTAAGAGCCGTTATCCGTCACTGAAGCGTGATTGATCTGTGAATGTGATTGATCTTGAAGCGTGATTGATCTGTGTCGTGATTGATTGTCAAACGTGATTGATCTGAGAATCGTGATTTGATCGGTCAAACGTGATTGATCTCTGAAGCGTGAGAGTCCCTGAACGGTGATGAGGCGCTGAAGGTGTCCCGAGTAGTCGCGGAGCGACGGAATTCATTAGCCCAGCGCGTAAGCGCTGGGAACTAGCCCCACCGAAGAAAGCCCCGGAGGGGCGACACTAACCGAAGACGGAATTCTCCTCAAATTCGATCCCGGATTCTTCAATGCGATAAAAGATAGTCGGGCCCCGTCGATGGCAAGAACCTTACGGTTCATGTTGCGCGGGATAACCGAGGAGGTGGGCCCCAGACCGTCCGGCGAGATGATAGGAGCCCTTTTCTCGGGCTTGACAAGCAATGGACATGTTGGCGGCGTACCTGGCTCATTTGCTTTCGCCCCTTCGGGGCTTTCTTCCGGTGTTACATAGTTCCCAGCGCTTACGCGCTGGGCTAATGAATTTCGCCCTGCGGGCTTAAAACGCGTCGTGCCACTGTGACGTTTCCCCGTGCGGGCTAGACGCGTCGTGGCCACCATGACGTTTCGGCTTGCGGGCTAGACGCGTCGTGGCCACCGTAACGTTTCGGCTTGCGGGCTAGACGCGTCGTGGCCGCCGTAACGTTTCGGCTTGCGGGCTAGACGCGTCGTGGCTACCCTGACGTTTCGGCTTGCGGGCTTAGACGCATCGTGGCCAACGTGACGTTTCGGCTTGCGGGCTTAGACGCATCGTGGCCGACCAGGCCTCCGCACACGTGTGAGGCGTGAATACCCCGACCTGCAGAACATCACCATAGGATTGAGCGTCGGATCAAGCGTCGAGCATCGAGCATCGAGGTTGCTTTGTTAGGCACGCTTTCTGAGAGTCACGTCACTGCCACAATCCGGGTGACTCGTATTTGCCTTGCGGCCGGGCGGGAACGCAAGCCGATCCGACAGCTCTACCGGGCTGTTAAGGGACTCTTCGAATCGAATGGTATCTACGGGCGCGTGATCACTTCGTTGGGAGCCGCGGGGACGCGGAACATGATTCCTTGTTGCTGGTTCGCTTTGATAGTGGCGGGGAGGTCGAGTTGGCTGAGCTTGATTCGCCTCGACCATTGTCCGGTGGTCCAGTAGTCGCCGCGCGCGTAGATCACACCCGAGATGATGGAGTAGTTGTCGGATTCTTCCCGATGTCCGTCGCGGAAGATGAAAACTGTAGGCGGCAGTTCAGATGGTTTCGATGTTCCATGTACATCGGATGGAAGCTTTGAAGACCAGGCGGTTTTGGCGTTTGTGAGGGCGGGCTTCGCGTCGGCGACATAGTCTGGTTGCGAGTCGCGTGCACTGGTTGCGCTCGCTGATGTGCGACGGACGTAGCGGTCGCCTTGCCATTCGATGAGCAAAGGTGCGGCTGATTTTGGTTCGTCAGGAGTGGCGGTCGCGCGCTCGGCTGGTGCGACGGGTGGTTGGACCACGATCACGGATGGAGCCGAGTCACTGGGCGGGAAATACGAATCCGACCACAGCGGAAACCCAGGATAGAAAGCAGGCGGCATTCGATGGCGCGGAAACGATCCCGGAGCCGGAAGATTCGAAATGCGCATCGGCGCGTGCGCGGCCTGTGCAAACAACGTTCCCGCGAGGGCGAGTGCCGCGACCGAGCCGCCAATGGCGCGCTTCAACATGGCCAATCAGTTCCCAGGCAGTTGCGGCAGTTTGAAGTCGTTGCCTTCGTCGTCGTTGGCTTTCTGCGTGGCCACGACATCGAGATCGGCGATTGGAACCTTCTGACGACGGCCAGGGGTAAGGTCGTAAAGATTCGCGCCTACGATGGCGTAGTTGCTGATCTGCTGCTTGTGGCCATCTTTGAAAATCAGGATCGTCGGCTGCAGCGCAGTTACGCTCTCGGAAGCGGCGGCGGGGGGATCGGCGGCGCGAGTTGTGGACGGCGGCGCATCTTCAGGAGCTGCGGCCGGGGCCGGCGGACGGGGAACTGACGCTCTTGGCCTGTCGGGCAAATAGTCATTGGCGGCGCGCTCGCCGGAGCCACGGCGATCGAAAATTGTTGGCCCGCCTTGGTACGAGTCAGGCACATCTTGCGGAGGCGCTTCATCGGCAACTGTGCCGTCGTAATCCGTCTCGGGATAGTACGGGACGTAGTACGGCACGTAGTAAACCGAACCGTTGTTTCCGTCGTGACGATGGCCGTTGTTTCCGTCGTGAGTGCGGTGGTGGCCTGGCTGTCCGCTGGCTTGCGGTTGATTCGGATGTGGATGCACCGGATGCGGAGCACCTGGGCCACGCGGCCCGACTGACGTCACGCTGGGTGGAACTCCGTTGAAGCCAGAACGTCCGCCGAAACCAAAAGAGGTGACCGAAGGCGGCACACCGTTTGCCTGGGCTGCGGCCGAGAGCGAGAAGAAAACAACGAGCAACATCGCGAGAAGCAGCGTCCCGTACCGCATTTGGAAATCATACTCCAGGTGAAGCGGCATGGCATTCTCCTCGTTTATTAGATGTTGGCGGAGCGGAATTCGTTCTGCCCGGACGGAGGTGGATGGTAATCAAAGTAACTTCGCGTTGAAACGAGACGTGATCAAGTACCTACCTCGACTAAGTATGTGAGCGAGTGAGGTTTCTCGGTGGGTAGCATGGGGCCTGCTTCCGCGCAGGGAGGCTCCTTCCTCGGAAAGAACGGATTCGGCTGCGCCTCTTGCGTGGTTTCATGGCTTTCAAGAGCACGCTCAGGGTGAGCCCGCCCGGGCCAGTTCGACAAGGCTCCAGGAAGCGTAAGCCAGCATCAGGCCGAAGGTGCCGGCCAGCACAAGTGTGCGCTGTTTCGTTTCCAGCAGGTCGGCACAGATGCCTGCGACGAACACGAAAAGGAACGGGACGGCGATCAGCTGAAAACCCAAGCCTTGGTAGTGCGGGGTGGCAAAACCGAGCAGCAGACAAAAGGCTGCGACGAGAAGAGGCGCGGTGTTGCCGAAGTAGCGAGCCCTGGGCCAGAGTGCGAACGTGGCGAGCGACACGGGCAAGGCGAACACGAGGGCCGGACTGTTCTGACCGAGGACAGCGAACAATTCACGATAGGCGGCGGGCATCGAGAACACCTGCGGCGTAAATCCCAGCCAACTGGCATGGCGCAGCGCGTCCACGAAAGCGGAGGGCCGGAAGAAATAAGCGGCGAACAGCAATAGGAGCGCAATTCCGCACGCCGAGAACCAGATGGTGGCGGCGGCGCCCCGGCGGGTCGGCGCGAGATAGAGCATGAAGATCAGGGCAAGGGGCGCGAGCACGAAGAGAGAAAATTGGGAACCCACCGCGAGAACGATCGAGACGCCGAGCAGCAACGTACGGCGCCAGTTCCAGAGCACGACTTCACGAGGCGCGTAGAGCGTGTGCGCGACGGCAATGCCGGTAAAGATGGTCCCGAATGCTCCCCATGCAGCACCGGCTTCCGGTTCCGCGAACCAGACGGAGGCTGCGCGAATCATTCCTGGAGAGAAACAATAAAGGATGAGTGCGATGAATCCGCCTTCGTTGCCGTAAAGACGTCGGGCCACGTACCAGAGGGAAGCGCCGAGCAGCAGGCCGAACGCCAGGTGCGGCAGGCGCGCCAGAAATCCCCAATAGAGAAGCGAATCGGACTGAAAGCGGCCGGGCCACACCAGGAGGGGCGCGGACGAAATGAGATACCAGAGCGCGGAGTGATCGGGGTCGATGCCGTCATTGTCTCGAATGCGCGGCGGTGGGCCGGGGCCCAGCGCGGAGTGAGGATCAGGTGCGGACGCCATGCGCGGGGAGCGATGCCAAAGGCGCAGGCCGGTGTCGAGGCGGTACCATTCGCGCAGATCCATGTCGCCGGTGCGCAAGCTGTGGGTGATGAGCCAGGTGCACTGCGCGAGAAAAATGAGGAGCAGAGTTCCGGCGATCCATTGCGGCTTGCCAACAGGTCCCAGCATAAAAATCGCACGACAGAATAAGGAGCGAGTGTTTTACCATGTCGGGGCCCGATCCCGCGAACTTCGTGATGAGTGAGCCCCAAAATCCAACGCCGGCATCGCCTGAGAAACCGCTTGTAGAACCGGGGACGATCCCTTCGGCGGAAATGTTGGCGAATGCGCCCCGCAAGCGATTCGCGGGAGAGGTGTTGTTTTTTGCCGGGGAAGATTTGCGCCCGGAGTGGCGCGCGCTGGGATACTTCATTGCGGTTGCCCTGACTACATATTGGGTGATGTGGCTGGGCGTGTCGCTTTTCGCGGAGCCCGTTCGAGGTCCCGCCGTATTGTGGCGCGAGATGTATCAGGAGTTCGCAATGCTCGTCGGGGCGATGTTGCCCGCGATCGTGCTCGGCAAGTTCGAGGGCCGCAGCATCGGCGACTACGGGCTGCCGCCCCGGCAGGCATTCGGGAAACTGTTCTGGGTGGGCGCTGCGTGGGGGCTGGCGGCGATTACAGTGCTGTTGCTCGTGCTGCGCGCAGTGCACGCGTTTTACTTCGGGCCAGTGGCGTTGCACGGAGTGCGTGCTTTCAGATTCGCTTTTTTTTGGGGTGTGTACTTCGTGCTGGTTGGGATCTTCGAAGAATTCCTGTTGCGTGGATATGCGCTGCACACCCTGTCGCGCGGATGGGGGTTCTGGCCGGCGGCTGTCGCGCTCTCGGTACTCTTTGGAGCGATTCACGTGCGCAACCCGGGCGAAACGTGGCTGGGACTATTAGCCGTGGTGGCGATCGGGCTTTTTTTCTGCCTGACGTTGTACCGCACCGGGAGTCTCTGGTTCGCGGTAGGATTTCATGCCTTCTGGGATTGGGGGCAGACGTTTCTCTATTCAGTGCCGGATAGCGGAACAATGGAGCCAGGGCACTTGATGCGACCTTCATTTCAGGGCCCGGATTGGCTGACCGGTGGCAGCGTGGGGCCAGAGGCTAGCGCGCTATGTTTCGTGTTGATTGCCGGTATAGGAGCGGTGTTTGCTCGCAGGTACCAAGACGAGAAGTTTATGCGTCACGGATCTCGTTCTGGGTTAGGTCCTTCCAGCTAGCAATCGCCCACTCCGCCGCAAGCCAGTCCCAATTGTTTTGCTTGCGAGGTCGTCCCTTGCCGGAAGCAACGATGATAAGGTTGCGAGCTCAATCCCGAGCGCGCAGTGTCCATGACGGTCGAGCCCGAATTCGAGGAGCGGGTTTAAGCAACTAGAACCAAAGCTCGTCCGATTTCCCAAGTCCCCGGTAGTGGGCATGACGCTGCGCGCTACCAAGAGTAGTGCACCGTGTAGGTCACTACTGTCTCGCCATCGGGTTTCACGGTGATGGGGAACTCGATGGTTTGAGCATCTGTTTTGCGCGAGGCGGTCGACTGCTCGGCCAGCTTCCAGTTGTTGCAACGGTAGAGATGCTCGACGACGCGGATGTTGGCGGATTCTTTTTTGTGGTTGCGGACGTGGATTTCGAAGGACTCATCCATCCAGCGCTGGCTGGTTTCGACGTGGTAGTTGGTGCGCTTGCGCTCGCCAACGATGTCGAAGGCGTTGCCGGTGTAGAGGCGCAGGGTTTCGTCCTTGGGCGTGTGATCGATCGAGTTCTCGCCGATAAACTCGAGATGGCCATCGGTGTCGCGGCGGTAGAAGCGCAGGCGGCCCTTGGGTAGGGCTATACCGAGGTGGTTCGCTTCCGAGTTCTTGAATTCCTGCATCACATAGACTTTTTGGTTCGACTGCGTGCCGTAGGTAGGATCCTGGCGGATCTGTTCAGGATTGTAGTAAGCGTACTGGGCGAGTTGAGCGCCGTCGTAGACGTAGAGGCGTTGCGAATGAATGCCAGTTGCGCTCACGAATTCCACTTGTTTGGTTTCCTGATCGTGCAGAGTTGTTGCACGCTGCAACGTGTACAGGTGAAATTCATCGAACGATTTTTCCTGCACAACTGGAGCCGCAGCTCTTTCGGCCATGTCCATGGTGGCGGGGACCGCCTTGGCCATCCCAACCACTTCTATAAGCTTGTTCACATCCCCCGCCATCAGCTTGATCTGGGCGTTCTCGAAAGTCTTGCCGCTCTGGTTCTGCATGGTGATCCAACCGACCAGGTCGACGAGGTTGGTCTGGCTCGGTCCGTCGGCCACTACGAGGTTGTAGTCGGAATGCCAGTTCATGCCACCGCTCACGTAGGAAAGTTCGGCGTCGAACGAGCCGGGCTTGTCCGTTTCGAGCAGCCAGCTGAGCGTCGGCTTCAGAATGGAGTCGCCGCTTAGCGAGGGGAACAGGGGCTGGCCGGGAAGTCCGAAGCGCAGCACGCCGTCGACCTCGATGATGGGCTGGCTGTAAGCCGGTTGCTGCTGGTAGCCGTTGGCGTAGCTGTAACTGGGGATGTAGCCGCTGCGAATAACCTTCCCCTTGATGATCTGGCCGGGCTGAACCTGAAATTCGATAGTCTTGCCTTCATAGAACGAGAGCAGGAGTTCCTGCGAGACGGGATCGTTGCGGTAGTTCTGCTCGAGGATCTGGAGGGCGCGTCCGGCGGGGTCGCGCAGGATGACCGAGTCGGGTTCCACGTGCGCGGCGATGCCGGAGTATTGGATGTGGTTGGCGCCAGACTTCAGGTCGAGCGGAAGATGTTCACGCGCGACGAAGAAATTCTGGTTGTAGATGGTGAGGGCGGGCTGAGAATCTGTTGCTGGTAATTTGTCCTGAGCGATTGCTGAGATGCATAACGCCAGGGTGAGCAAAAATGTTTTCACGTTTGTGTTTCCTCGTTTCAGAGAGCGACGCGGATTGCATCGCGTCTAGTGGGAGAACGCGGGGTCGGAGGAAACTTGCGCGAGCGGCGGGCGGCGGCTGCGTGGGGCCAGCACGTTAGTAACTCGAAAGTAACCGCGCTGCCAGCGACAAGTAACCGGCCTTCCTATCGCTGCTAGATCGAATTAGCAGAGGATTTATTCGAGTTCGGTGAGCCTTCAGCGGCGATCGAGATCGAGCCGGAGGACGCGGATGGGATTGAACTTTTGGCCAGGCGGAATCGAGTCGCCCGGGCCCATCTTGTGGAACTGCGTGTTCGCCATGAAATAGAAGTGGTTGCCTGCTATCGCACCCGTGGTAATGCCTTCAAACAGCGGATTATAGGACTCGAGAACCTGGACGGAGAGAATGGTGTCTCGGCTGGTGTTCAGGTGCAGGCGCAGAATTCGGCCGGTGTCGTGTACGCAGTTCTGAATGCCGATCAGATCGCCACTGTATTCGTAGAGGCCGTCAAAGCATCCGGCTGCGATTTGAGGTGAACTCTTCAGCAGCAGCGTCTCCTTCGTCTTCAGATCGATGCGCGTGATGGCGTACCAGCCGGCGACGAACAGGAAGCGACCATCGGGGGTAATCGGTGATGCCGTTGGGATCTGGCAATGAGTGAGGAGGAAGGAAGATTTCCGCAACCGAGTTTCCGGGAAGGATGCGGAGGAGCGAGCCGCTGTCGGTGGCGGTTGCGTACAGCGCGCCGTCGGGTGCGACGGCAAGGTCATTGACGAGGTCGGCTTCTTTCTCGCGCACAGGATATTTTGCGAGGAACTTGCCGTCAGAAAGGCGATAACGAAAAACTCCGCGCACCAGGCCGGAATGGGGACTCAGTTGTTCAGAAACGGCCCACAACTCGCCGCGAGGGTCATCCACGCGTAAACCAATGACGGCACCGAGGCCGTTGTCAGCAGGCCCCACGAAATCGCGAGCGTGGCCCGAGGCGTCGACTTCGATGATCTTGCGCTTCACGCTGCCGAGGTAGAAACGCTTCCGTTTCTCGCTCCAAGCGATGCCTTCCGCAAGCAGATCGGCTTCTGCAATCCTGAATGCGGGTCTTGCGTTCAGGACGGGAGCATTTTCGTGACGAATCTCGCGCTTGAGGCGGAGAAATTCGAGATTGGCGGCTAGGCTCTGGAAACCGTCGCGCACTCGCGGGTCTACGCCCGCATGCTTGTCCGCCATCTCGCGCAGGGTGGCAAGCGCCTGCTCCGTGCGGCCCGCTTTCGCCAGCATCACTGCGGCCTGGTAGAGCACGCAGGGGTTGTCAGGATACTGCTGGCGGACGGTTTCGATCTCGGTGGCCAGTTTGGCCAGTTCGGGCGGGAGGTCGTTTAGGGAGATTTGAGCGTGAGTCGCGAACAGCAGGGCAATGGTGAGCAGGCCGCGGAGCATGGGGGTTGGACGGAAGCGCTTGGGATGTGTCAACCGGCGGGATGCCGGTGGGCTGAACCTTAAACCGCAGAGGGCGGCGATGGGAGTGCACTTCCAAGGCGACTAAGGCAATGCTTTGGCGATCGCGTCTGCCAAACGATCGCTCGCCTGCGGGTGGTCCGCAAGGAACAGAGCGGGTTCGATCAGTTCCAGTTCCATGAGGCGGAATGTGCCTTCGTCGACTACGCCGTCGACCCGCGCGTACAGTGTTGGCGCGACTGCCTGGATCGCGCGCGTGGCAGCCGAGAGGACATGCGCTGGAGGATCGCCCAGCTGCGCGGTGCCGCCAAAATCATTCTGCACGCGAAAGTCGCCTGGCCTGGGCTTCTTGAGGACAGCGTGGCTGAAGACGCCGGCGAAGAAGATGACAGACCATTCTCCTTCCCTGACGATGCCATCCATGAATTTCTGGAGCATGACGCCAGGGCCGCGGCGCAGATGGTCGAACAGAGTTTGCGCAGTGGCGACGTCGTTGGCGGTCACGAGTTGTGTGCGATAGGCAGTGGCGGAGATGCGGGGCTTGACGACCGCTTTCGCCCAGCCCAACTCGTGGAGCTTGTCTTTTAGAACGAGGGCGTCGCTTCCCTCTGCCCAGAAAGTTGGGACGATGGCGACGCCTTTGGCTTCCAGCTCGCGCAAATACTTTTTGTTCGCGTTCCAGAGGATGAGTGGGGCGCGATTGAAGATGGGAATGTTCTGTGTTTCTAGGTCCGCGATCCAGCGCAGGAATTTTTCGGGGTGGAGATGGTAGTCCCAGCAGGATCGGATTACGACGGCGGCGTTGGCGGACCAATTGTGCGCTGAGTCGTTCCAGACCGCGGGCTCGGCTTCGATGCCCCGCTCAGCCAGCGGGGCTAGCAGGAGGCGATCGTCGTCGGTGAGGTTGGAATATTTCGACGAGGTGGCCAGGGCGATGCGCGACATGCCAAGTTTAGGGATTCTACCGGCGGACTTGCAGATTCGAATAAAAAAACGAGCGGCATTTTCGCCGCCCGTGAATCTGACTTTCGGGAACGCGGGCGAGGGCGCCCGCGCTACATGGTTCCTAGATGTCCAGGTTCTTTACGTCGAGCGCGTTTTCTTCGATGAATCTGCGGCGCGATTCGACGTCTTCCCCCATGAGCGTGGTGAAAATGGTCTCGGTTTCGGCGATGTCCTCGAGCTTGACCGACAACAGCGTGCGGCGCTCCGGGTCCATGGTGGTTTGCCAGAGCTGCTCGGCGGTCATTTCGCCCAGACCTTTGTAGCGGGTTTTTTCGTACCCGCGGGCGCCGGCTTCCTGCACGTATTTAAAGAGCTCGCGCAGGTTTCCCTTCTCGACGACCTCGGGCTCGGCTTTGCGCTTCGAAGTGGACTTGGCTGCCGCCTTCCTGTTGTCCGATTTCTCAGTCTTCGCAGTTTTCTCTTCGCCAGCTTCGCCCGCCTCTTCCACGGACTCCTCGGCTTCGTCGGCAGCCGCGGCTTCTTTTGCGATCGATTCCACCATAAACGGCGGTTCCATATAGGGCTCGATCTGCTTGAATTTTGCGAGCAGCTGGCGGTACTCGGGCGTTGAGATCAATTCCCAGTTGATCACTCGCTCGGTGCCCTGGTTGCTGACGAAGAATACTTCCCAGAGATTGTGCTCTTCGTCGAAGCGGCTGCCCACTTCCTTGAAGCCGCGCTCTTTCTGAATCTTCTTGAGTTCCTTCTCAAGCTTTTCGACTTTCTTGGACGGCGTATTTTTGTCGCCTTCGAAATCGACGCGCTTGGCGAGATCGAGTTTCGGGATGAGTTCGGTGACCTGTTCGGAGCGCAGCCGCTTGTCGACCTTGTCGAAAAAGCCGAGGTATTCCTTAAGCTGGGCCATGAAGCGGGAGAGGCTGCCGCCGTCGAGCTTGGCGGCGCCCTGGCCGTAGCGGATGATGATGCTGTCGGCCGCGCGCTTGAGCAGGATCTTGTCGAGCGCGTCGTCGTCTTTCACATACTGCAGGCTGCGCCCCTTCTTCAAACCGTACAAGGGCGGCTGCGCGATGAAAATGTGACCGCGCTTGATCAGTTCCTGCATGTGGCGGAAAAAGAACGTCAGCAATAAGGTGCGGATGTGGCTGCCGTCCACGTCGGCATCGGTCATCAGGATGATCTTGCCGTAACGGACCTTGGTCGGATCGAAATCGTCCTTGGCGATGCCGGTGCCGAGCGCGGTGATCATGGCGCGAATTTCTTCGTGCGCCAGCATCTTGTCGTAACGCGCCTTCTCGACGTTGAGAATTTTTCCCTTGAGAGGCAGGATTGCCTGGAAGCGGCGATCGCGCCCCTGCTTGGCCGTACCACCGGCGGACTCGCCCTCGACCAGAAACAACTCACAGCGTTCGGGCTGGCGCTCGGAGCAGTCGGCGAGTTTGCCGGGCAGGCCTCCGCCATCAAGCGCGCCTTTGCGGCGGGTCAGGTCGCGGGCTTTGCGGGCGGCTTCGCGCGCGCGGGCCGCATCGATTGCCTTGTTGATGATCTTGCGGGCGACAGTGGTGTTCTGTTCGAAGAACGCGCCCAGCTTTTCGTTGACGAACGCCTGCACAATGCCGGCGATGTCGGAATTCAGCTTGCCCTTGGTTTGCCCTTCGAATTGCGGCTGCGGCAGCTTCACGCTGACCACCGCCACCAATCCTTCGCGAACGTCATCGCCAGTCAGGTTTTCTTTCACGTCTTTGAACAGGCCCATCTGCTGGCCGGCGTAGTTGATGGTGCGCGTCAGCGCGGTGCGGAAGCCGGAAAGGTGAGAGCCGCCATCGACCGTGTTGATGTTGTTCGCGAAGCTGAAGACGCTCTCAGAGTAGGCGTCGTTATATTGCAGGCCAATTTCCATCACGACGCTGTCTTTCTCAGCTTCCATGTAGATGGGCTTGTCGTGAAGAACCTGCTTGCCGCGATTCAGATGCTTGATGAACTCGGAGATGCCGCCGTTGTATTTGAAGTCGGCGTGTTTGTGCTCGCCCGTCTTCGCGTCGGTGGTGCGCTCGTCGGTAAGTGTGATGAGCAGGCCTTTGTTCAGGAAGGCGAGTTCGCGCAGGCGCTGGGCGAGCGTGTCGTAGTTGTATTCGGTGGCGGTGAAGATGCTTTTATCGGGCAGGAAGCGGACCTTCGTGCCGGTCTTGGCTTTTACTGCGCCCGTCTTCTTCAGCTTGCTGGTGGGCTCGCCTTTCGAATAGGTCTGCTCCCAGGTGAATCCGTCACGCCAGATCTCGAGATCCAGTTCTTCGCTCAGCGCGTTGACACAAGACACGCCCACACCGTGCAAACCGCCAGAAACCTTGTAGGACGAGGTGTCGAACTTTCCGCCGGCGTGAAGCTTGGTCATGACGACCTGCGCGGCGGGAACCTTTTCGCCATCGATATCCATGTTGTCAACTGGAATGCCGCGGCCGTTGTCGACGACGGTGATGGAGTTGTCGATGTGAATGGTGACTTCGATTTTGTCAGCGTGTCCGGCGAGCGCTTCGTCGACCGAGTTGTCGACGACTTCGTAGACCAGATGGTGCAATCCCATTTCGCCGGTCGAGCCGATGTACATCGCCGGCCGTTTGCGAACGGCCTCCATCCCGCCAAGAACCTTGATGGAATCGGCGGTGTAATCTCCGTTACCGTTGGCGGCCGGAGTCTTTTCATTTTTTGCTTTCGCGTCGGCGATCGCAGCGGGGTTCAGAGTCTCTTTAGTGGCCATTCAGCTCCGTGGAAATCGCTTGGTTCCTTGGCCCTGGCTGGTGGTACTTTTCGGGCGGCCCCGGGACGACTCAAATTATTGATATTTATTGGACTTAGGGGCGTCCCAAGCTCATGTCATTCTAGCATAGAAAGGTTCATTTTTCGAGCCCCGAACCGGGTCGGTAACTCATGATTTTGGTGGGGGTTAGGAGGGTGGAAACAGGCGCCTTGCAGCGGCGAGAGTTGATCAGGGTTTCGGGAAAGGAAAAGAGAGCTTCTCGATCAGTTCGTCGAGTTCGTCGATGCTGCCAGCGATGAAGGTGAAAGAAACGACGTCGCCCTTGCGCAGCATCACCAGTGACGATTGATGCATGGCTAGAGAGCCTACCGTTCGGGTGAAATCGCCGCGCACCAGGCTGGTTGTTCCGACGAGAAATTCGTAAGGGCCGCCGTCCGCCGTGAAGCCTTTGCTGGCGGTGAGTTCAGTGAGCGGGCCCATGTAGTCCGCGGCGGTTTTCAGGCCGGGATAGGAGTCGGCGCTTTCGGCCGTGATGACCACAGCGGAATTCACCGTGTCGCCGGTGACCTGCGGCGGGCGCTCGAAGATGGCCAGCAGGAGACGGGACTTGGCGGGGTCGGCGGACTCGTCCTGCATGTCCTTGGTGCGGTCGACCCACGCGTAGGGGATTTTGTAGGCGAAGGTGAATTCGGGGTTGCGGTAGAGGGTTTCGGCGGTGGCGGTGGGGTTGCGGGTTGCATGTTGTGCCGAGGGCTTGTGCTTTGACGAGGAGGAGGTTTGGGCGGACATGGTCGAGGCTATGAGTACGGCGAGGATTAGGGGAATGCGGGGCATCTGTCTCGCTAATGGTACAGGAGGCGGGTCAGGGTATCTCATGTCCCTTTGGAATCGCGCGGAGTTGCTTGCGCCCCTGCCGGGGCTGGTTGCTTTGAGACAGCTATCCCAGCCCTTACCGGGCTGGGCTAATAAATTTCGCCGCTCCGCGGCTGACGGGAATGGAGGGCGTTATGGAGTGCGGTTGTCGAGGGCGTTATCGAGAGGGTTGCCTAGGGCGTTACGGGGCACGTTTTCGAGCGCGTTTCCGGCCACGTTGTCGAGCTCGTCGTCGAGCCCGCTATAGGGCGCGCTGCTACACGCGGTATGGAGCAGGTTTTTAGAACGCGTTGAATTGTTGAATGCTTTTTGCTAGGCAGCTCGGCCTACCGGAACCGGCTGGGCGCAATGTGCGCAACGGGTGGCGGCGATCGGGATGTCGCTGAGGCACTCGGGGCACGGTTTGGTTGTTGGGGTCTCTTCCTTGTGCGGGTTCAAGCGGGCCATCAGTGCGTTCAACGGGAGAATGACGAAGAAGTAGACGGCTCCCGCCACCAACAGGAACGACACAACTGCATTGATGAAATCGCCAATCGGAAACACGGTCTGGCCGATGGTGAAACCGAGCGAGCTAAAATCGGGCTTGCCGGCGATCGCCGCGATAAGCGGCGTGAGGAGGTCTTTGGTAAAGGCGGTGACGACTCCGCCAAAGGCGGCGCCGATGACAACGCCTACCGCCAAATCGACGACGTTTCCGCGAAGGATGAATTTCTTGAAGCCATCTAACATGACAGGCCTCCCTTAATTTAGGTGGCCGAAACTCTAATGCGTGACCAATGGCCGGGTCAAGGACATGTAATCGTTGTTGGCTAGGTTGCGCGCCGCCGTGTCCCCGCGCCCCGTTCCGCAAAGATTTCTAGGCTGTTTCGGCGTCGGCGACGGTAGGGAAAAATCGAAAGAATGGTTCCACGCGCGTCACGATCAGGGCGTTGCGAACACGGTCGTTGACGCCGACCAGGGCGAGCGAGCGGCCGTCCTTGTTGTGAGTTACATAGGCACCCACCAGGGCGCCGATGCCGGCGGAATCCACGTAGGGAACCTCCGTGAAATCAATAATGAGGGCTTTCGCTTCTTTCGCGCGAAGCGTGGACTGGAATTGAAAGAGGGTTCCCAGCACGACTGGGCCTTGCAGGCGCAGAACACGCTGGCCGGGGCGCGAACCACTCACATCTTCGATTGTCAGGGGCTCTTGCGACGCGAGCGACATCGGGTGATCTTAGCGCTACGACCGTCCGCACAATTATTACAAGTTTGTTAATTCTGCAGGGGCGGGCGGACCTTAAATCTCAATAGCGGCGCGGCACGCCGACGGCATTGCGACTTTGGTCCTTGCCCCATTGCTGCGGCGCACATCGGTTGAAAGTACAATCATCAAGACGAGGAACGGGGGCTGTTTGGCTCTAAAAGTCGGCGATCGGGCACCGGACTTCCAGTTGCCTTCCGTGGAAGGCGAGCAGCGGGGAGAGTTCCGGCTCAGCGATTACCTGGGAAAAGAAAATGTCGTGGTAACTTTCCATCCGTTGGACTGGACGCCGACGTGTGAATCGCAGCTGCCGATTCTGGACTCGCTGCATGCGCAGTTCAAGGCGGCGGGCGGGAAACTGCTCGACATCAGCGTCGATTCCATTGAGAGCCACCTGGCCTGGCAGCGGAAGGAAATCGGCATGATGCGGTTTCCCTTGTGCTCGGATTTCTATCCGCATGGAGAAGTGACGCGCAAGTTCGGCATCCTGCGCGAAGAGCCCCCCGTGCCGGGCATCAGCGAGCGCGCGGCGTTCATTGTTGATAAGAGCGGCGTGATCCGATTTGCGAAGGTCTATCCGATCGACCAGTTGCCGGACCTCGAAGGCTTGTTGCAGGAATTGCGGAAGATCGCCGGGTAGAGCTGCCATCTTTCTGGCGGGCGCGCGATCGTCGCATACCACTGTTTGACAGCCTTACGCCGCCACCGTACGATCTCGCCTCGATAACAATCTCTTACAAAGAACAGCCCCCGATGACAATCATGATGCGGATCGTGCCCGTCGCGTTGACCCTCGCCTCCTTTCTTCCTGCGCTGCTGCCGGAAGCCCACGCCTTTCAAACCGCGGCTCCAGTTTCGTGGCCCACGCACGGATGGAAGAAAGACAAGCCTACCGCTGTCGGGCTGGACCAGAAGGCTCTGAGCTCTTTCGACGCTGATCTGAAAAGTGGAAAGTATGAGCTGGTAGACAGCTTCGCGGTGATTCGCTGCGGAAAGTTAGTGTTCGAGAACAAGTATCCGCACGACTACGGGCGAGTCTATGGCAAGGAGGCCAAGGTTAAAGGGCCGCTGAACGCCCGCCTTACCGGGCCGTATAACTATTTCGATCCGGCGTGGCATCCGTATTACCACGGAACCGATATGCACACGATGCAATCGGTCACCAAGACCGTGAGTTCGGTGATTGTGGGCGCGGCGATTACGCGCGGGGATTTTAAGGCGAACCTGGATACTCCGCTCTTGCATTACTTCGACGTCGCTAGAGTGAAGAATGTGGACGAGCGGAAGAAACGGATCACGCTGCGCCACGTGCTCACCATGACGACTGGAATGGAGTGGACGGAAAACGTCGCCTACGACGACCCCAGGAACGAAGCGAACCTGATGGAAGCGAGCGAAGACTGGGTGCAGTATGTGATCGATCATCCCATGGTGAACGAGCCGGGAACGGTTTTCAATTACAGCAGCGGGACGTCGGAATTGCTGGCTTACATCTTCGAGAAGGAAACCGGGCAGGACATCGAGAAGTACGGCGAAAAATACCTGTTCACGCCGCTCGGAATGAAGCACTACTGGAAGCGGTCGCCAATGGGCCTGGTAGACACCGAGGGCGGCTTATTTCTGAGCGCCACGGACCTGGCGAAAATCGGCTACCTCTATTTACATGATGGGATGTGGGACGGGAAGCAGGTCGTTTCGAAGGAATGGGTACAGCAGTCGCTGACGCCGTTCGTCGACGCTGAAGAAGGAATGAAATACGGGTTCAAGTGGTGGCTGCTGCCGCGAACCGACGGTCCCGGATTCGTGTGGATGGCACTGGGGTTCGGAGGCCAGCGGCTGATGGTGCTTCCGGAGAAAGACCTGATCGCGGTGTTTACGGGGTGGTCGATCTTGAAGGACCCTGCCTCGAATCAGGAACTCGTGAAGCGGATCTTGCCGGCGGTGGGGGAACCGGGATGTAGTGTGCGAAAGTGATTTGGCTTTATCTGAAATTTCTAGAGTGCGGCGGCCTGCTCGCGACGTCGTGCTTGCAGTTCAATGTAGACGTTGACCAGTGACACGGCCGCGGGGGTCACACCCGGGATGCGTGCGGCGTGGCCGAGCGTTCGCGGGCGGATCTTGAGAAGCTTCTCCTGCATTTCGCGCGACAGGCCGCTCACGGCGCGGTAGTCGAACCATTCAGGAATCATGCGCTGCTCGGCTTTTTTCAGGCGGTCGATGGAACGCTGTTGCTGGGTCAGGTAGCCGGCGTACTTGATTTCGGTTTCTATGGATTTGAGCTCGTTGCGCTGGCGGGAGGAGAGACTGTCGTCGGTCTTCGGTCGTCGGTCGACGGCTCCTGCTACCCCTTCGGCTGCGAAGAAGTTTTCGGCCAGTTCGCGCAGGATCGGCGCTAGCTGCTCGATGGCTACTTCGGGGCGCTTCAGCAGTTGTGCGATTGGCTGGCCCAGGGCCGAAGAGAAATCTGGAAGATTATGGCCTGCGCTGGAAACGCAAGGTCCCTCGACTGCGCTCGGCTGCGCCTCGCTCCGCTCGGGATGACAATTGGTGAGCGGAGTCTTGCTTCGCTCGGGGTCAGGGTCGTTGAGTGAGTGTGCGGTCTCGCCGAATTGCTCGCGTGGCATAGTGATTTTGCTGAGCATCCGCGATGTGAGTTTGGTTCTCTCCAGCAACTGCTTCATTGCTTCCAGGCGCTCCTGCTTTGACTTGTAATCCGACCAGGCTTCGTCGTTGATGAGTCCAACTCTACGGCCGTGGGGTGTCAGGCGGCGGTCGGCGTTATCGATGCGGAGTTGCAGGCGAAATTCGGCGCGCGACGTGAACATGCGGTACGGTTCATTGGTGCCCTTCGAGATCAAGTCGTCGATCAGAATTGCCGTGTAGGCCTCGGTGCGATCGAGGATCAGCGGGGATTCTTTCTTCACCTTCAGGGCGGCGTTGATGCCGGCCATCAGGCCCTGGCAGGCAGCTTCCTCATAGCCGCTGGTGCCGTTGATCTGTCCCGCCAGAAACAGGCCGGCAATTTTTTTGGTTTCCAGCGTCCGCCCCAGTTCAGTGGGATCAATAGAGTCGTATTCGATGGCGTAGCCGGGACGCATCATCTCCGCAGTCTCGAGGCCCGGGATCGATTTCAAGATTGCCAGTTGCACGTCGATCGGCAGCGACGTGCTCATGCCGTTAACGTAAATCTCGTGCGTGTTCAGGCCCTCAGGCTCGAGGAAGAGCTGGTGCTGGAGTTTGTCGGGAAACTTGACGATTTTGTCTTCGATCGACGGACAGTAGCGTGGGCCGATGGACTGGATCTGGCCGCTGTACATCGGGGAACGGTGCACGTTTTCGCGGATGATGCGGTGCGTTTCTTCGGTCGTGAACGCGATGTAGCAAGGGACCTGCGTGTCGTGATGCGGGACTCGCTTGGTGCGAAAACTGAAGGGCGTGGGATCGGCGTCGCCGGGCTGCATCTCGAAGCGCTTCCAGTCGATAGTGCGGCCATCGAGGCGGGGCGGGGTCCCGGTCTTCAGGCGGCAGCCGCGCAGTCCTAAGTTCTTGAGAGCTTCACCCAGGAGCACGGCGTTGGGCTCGCCGGAACGGCCGGCAGGATATTGCTGCTCTCCGCAGTGGATCAGTCCGTTGAGGAAGGTGCCGGTAGTGATGATGACGGCGTGGGCTCGGACGGTGCGGCCGTCGCGGAGACGGATGCCTTGGACAGCTCGCTGGCGCTCGCTATCGTCGTTGGCCGTTGGTCCCTTCGCTTCGCTCAGAGCAGGCTGAGAACGGTCGTCGGCCGAAACGCAAGGTCCCTCGACTTCGCTCGGCTGCGCCTGGCTTCGCTCGGGATGACAATCACCGAGGGCATTTGCTGGCGACTGGGGACTGGCGGCTGGCGACTCTTCCAAGATTAAATCGGCAACTTCGGCTTGCTTGATCTTGAGGTTTGGCTCAGACTCGAGGACCTCGCGCATCTTCAGGCGATAGGCTTGCTTGTCGCATTGCGCACGCGGGGACCAGACGGCTGGGCCGCGCGACGTATTCAAAAGTCGGAACTGGATGCCGACTGCATCGGTGACTTCTCCCATGATTCCGCCGAGGGCGTCGACTTCGCGAACCAGGTGGCCCTTCGCAATTCCGCCCACCGCTGGATTGCATGACATCTGGGCAATCAAGTCGACGTTGAGCGTGTAGAGGGCGGTCTTCAACCCCATGCGGGCGGCGGCCAAAGCGGCTTCGCATCCGGCATGTCCGGCGCCGACTACGACTACGTCGAAATGTTCGGTGAACTGCATGTTGCGCGTCTAATTCGTATCGATTCGCAAATCCCGCGGGCTTCGACTTGCTGAGGGCAGGCTACCCGCCGCTCCACCGGCGCGTCCGCCACCCCACATGTCTTGACACTATTCTAGCAACCCGCCCTGATATAGAAGGTCAATCCCATCATGGAGATGACAAAAAGCAGGGCGGACTTTTCGACAGACCGCGGCTTGTCATGAGGCCGCTCGGGCTTTTATAGTGGGCAGCGTCAAGGAGAACTCTTCAATGGACCAGCTGGAATTTCTGCAGCAGCTCGACGCTCGCGTTGCCAAGTATGATTTGCTGTGCCACCCATTTTACAAAGCCTGGAGCGCCGGGGAACTGACGCGCGAGGACCTACGCGAGTACGCGCTCGATTATTACCAGCATGTGAACGCGTTTCCTTCTTATTTGGCGGCGCTTGCGCTGCGACTGAACGATAGCGAACTGCGCCGGGCGGTGCTGGCCAACATGCGCGACGAGCAAGGCGCCGGAGCTGGTCCGGACGCGACCGAGGAAGCGCATGCCGAGCTGTGGATGGACTTCGCGGAAGGCATGGGCGCTGCGCGGAGTGCTTTCGGCCATGACGCAGTTCCGGAAGTGAAGCGACTGGTGAAGCACTTCGCGCGTGTAGCAGAGGAAGGCACTCCCGAAGAGGCTCTGGCTGCTTTCTACGCATACGAGTCGCAGGTCCCCTGCGTAGCGACCGAGAAGGAGCGCGGCTTGCGGGAGAGATACGGTGCGAGTGAAAAGACTAGGCGCTACTTCATGCTGCACGCTACCGCAGATGTGTATCATTCGAATGTTTGGCGCGAGCAACTCGCCAAGCAGGTGGGGAGCAGTCCGGCAGTGGCAGAGAAGGCGCTGAACGCTGCTGAGTCTGCGGCCAAGGCTCTCTGGACCGCGCTCGACGGAATTGAATCGCGCAGGATGGCGAAGGCGGCATAGAAGCGAAATCTTCATTCGGTTGAGGCCACTGATCCGGTCGGGTCAGTGGCTTTTGTTTCTGGGTAAATTAGAGTCGATA
Source organism: uncultured Acidobacteriota bacterium (assembly GCA_963850425.1). Lineage (GTDB taxonomy): Bacteria > Acidobacteriota > Terriglobia > Terriglobales > Acidobacteriaceae > Gp1-AA133. The sequence goes on from CAWKLF010000001.1 coordinate 785,583, forward strand.
CGATTGCGAGGGAAACTCCATGGCCAAGGCTGTGCCGATGGGAACGCGCGGAGAGGCCGAAGAAACAGTGGAGTTTCATCACACGCTGGCGGCGCATCATCCTGCACTGCCGCCGGTGTACTCGACGCCCGACATGATTCGCCTGATGGAGACGGCGGCGTTTCACGCGCTACAGGCCTATGCTGAAAATGATGAGATCACGGTGGGAACTTCCATTCATGTGGAGCATCGCGTGGCAAGCGGAATTGGGACGCGGGTGAAGGCGGTGGCCGTAGTCGAAGCTCTCGACGGGAGGTTCTATACGGTACGCGTTTCCGCGAGCGACGGAACTCAGGAGATTGGGCGCGGGACGGTTGGGCGGGCTTTCGTGAGCGTGTCGAAGTTCATTCAGCGCGTCAATAAAAGATAGCAGCGAAGTGAGTGGCTTGTTTGCATCGGGCGTGCTCGGAGCAACATCTTAAAACGCAGAGGGCGCAGACAAGGGCTGCAGAGGGCGCTGAGAAAATCTTTTCTGGACCAGGATCGGGCGCAAATGAATATTGAAGAGCAGAAGTCCAAGGCGCTGGCGTTTCGGGCTATGCATCGTGGCGGGAAGATCCTGGTGTTGCCGAATGCCTGGGATGTGGCGAGCGCGCGGGTTTTTGAGGAGGCCGGCTTTGGCGCGCTTGCCACCACGAGTGCGGGAGTCGCGTTCTCGCTGGGCTATCCCGATGGGCAAAAAATTTCACGCGAGGAGATGCTGGCCCGGGTGGGACGGATCTCACGAGCAGTGAAGGCCCCCGTTACGGCAGACGTGGAGGCGGGATACGGGTTGCGCCCAGAGGATGCCGCGCGTACGGCAAGCGAGGTGATCGCCGCCGGAGCCGTGGGCCTGAACCTGGAAGATACCACTGGGGACAGTGCGCATCCGCTGGTGGAGTTGCCTTTGCAGTTGGAGAGAATTCGCGCGGTGAAGGCGGCCGCGCTCAAGACGGGGGTGTTGCTGGTGCTGAATGCGCGCACGGATGTGTATCTTGAGAAAGTTGGAGAGCCTGGTACGCGCTATGACGAGTCCGTCCGAAGGCTGGTGGCGTATCGCGATGCTGGAGCCGATTGCGTGTTTCTGCCAGGAGTCGCGGACGCGGAGACGATTGGGAAAATCGTGCGGGATACGCAGTGTCCGGTGAATATTCTGGTGGGCCCGGGGTCCCCGTCAGTGCCTGAACTTGAGAAGCTGGGTGTGGCGCGGGTGAGCATCGGGTCTAGTGCGATGCGTGCGACGTTGAGACTGGTGAAACGCATCGCGGAAGAGTTGCAATCAGCAGGCACTTATACATCGCTCGAGGGCGGAATCCCGTATGCGGATGTGAACCGGATGCTGGGGTGAAGCGAGCCGTTATTCGTCGGTCTTCGGCCAAATTCCTGTGATATTTGCGGTGAGGACGAAGCCTCATGGCTTGCCAGTTTGACTCTTGCGTGGTTCACGAGTAGGGATTGATGGCTTTGGTTGGCGTGATCTCGGACACACATGGGCTGCTGCGGCCGGAGGCGGTCGAAGCCTTGCGAGGAGTTGCACACATTCTGCATGCGGGCGACGTAGGTGGGCCGGAGGTGTTGGAGGAGTTGCGCAAGCTTGCGCCGGTGACGGCGGTGCGCGGGAACGTGGACACTGCCGCTTGGGCGCGCGGAATTCCTTTCAATGAAGTGGTCGTAATCGAGGGCGTGTCGATTTACATGCTGCACATTCTCTCTGAATTGGACCTGAAGCCGGAGGCGGCAGGGTTGGGAGTCGTGGTGCATGGGCACAGCCATAAGCCCGCGTCGGAGGTGAAAAATGGTGTGCTGTATTTCAATCCCGGCAGCGCAGGGCCCCGGCGGTTCAAGTTGCCGGCGACGGTGGGTAGACTGACGCTGGACGGCGGAGTGGTTCGAGGGGAGATTGTCTCTTTGGGGGTATGAGAGGACTCGTCAGCATCTGGTCGAATAGTGCACCCTGGCGGTACAAACTTCCCGCACGCACGACTTTCTTCTATTGTTCTTAGTCCCCACCGGCTCTGTTGATCTATGGCTTTGGGGGATAGAGAATCAGATACTCGTAAGCAGCTGCGGCTTCGTCCTGACTCAAGAAAGGGAAGACCGGCATCCTGCCTCTGAAAGGCGCTGGTGGCGTGCCGAGGGCGATGGTCGAGCCGCTCGTGACTTTTCGGACGAATTCGGGGAGGCTTACGCGTGCGGGGAGGGTAGAAAGCGGCGGGATCGCACCCTCCAGTACTTGCCCAGGGTCGGGGTTTGGTCCGGTCGCGTTGTGGCAGATGTGGCAGATGGATTTCACGACGTGCTCACCGACGCGGTAGGACGATTCCTTTACCACTAGGTTGTTTTGGCCGCCGGGCACTTCTGAAAGTTGCTCGAGGTAGGGGATCAAGGCGCGGATTTCTGCGTCAGTCAAGGTGGGGGGTGGCATGTGTGTTCCCCCCAGGTGAAGCCGGTGCCGCAACAGAACCTTGGAGTCCTTTGCCAGGGTGCCCGCATCTTCCCGGCTCATTTCCCTTCCAAGCTTGCGCATTCGCTGCAGAGTGGCCGCGCGGGAAGTTGCCTGGACCGGGCCCGTGATCGAGTTTATTTCCGGGGGCGCGCCATGGCCAAGCTCTCCGTGGCAGGCTTGACAATTCAAGCGGTACAGGTCCGAACCGTGGAGTGTGACGACCTGCGTCTCGTACCCAGGTAAGAGTTCCAAGTGCCAACGGTCGGCTTCGTTTCCTGAGGTAGACGCTGATGGCCCCAGGTCCCAAGTCTTGCCCATGCTGGTTTCGCTGAACGTCGTGTGATTGTGACGGATCCAGCTTTCCCCCGAGACAGCCGTTACGGAAGCCTTGTCGCTCTGGGCGAGCAACGATGCGGACACTGCAACAATAAATATTCCCAGAATTGCCCGAATTGTGCGGTTCCTTAGCACGGCTTCACCTATGCCCTTCGGAGATCACCGCCGATCAACTACTTCGTCACAGTTAGCTCGGCGTTGGTCGTGCCATCCCCAGTTGTGATCTTCTGGGTTGTGGGTTTACCGTCCTCGGCCCAGGACTTAAGCGTGTAGGTGCCCGGCGGGACGTCCTTGATCGAGAAAGTTCCGTCGTTGCCGGTCAATGCGAAATACGGAGTGGGAACAACCACTACATAGCCGATCATCTCGGGATGGATATTGCAGAGGAGTTCGGCCGCTCCGACGTTGTCGAATTCGAACGACTTTTGTTGATTGGGGGACACGATGGTCATGCTATGCCGAAACCGCTTGTCCCCGTTGATCGATGGCCAATACACGTTATGGGCTACGTTGTCATGGTTCAAAAAATCGACGGTGGTTCCCTGCAGGATGACCGCAGTGCGAGGCACAAAGAGCATGTTCCGCTGGTCAATCGATACATGTTGCGTTGGGCGATCAAACTTCTTGCCCGGAATGGCATCGATGTAGACGACGATGTTCCCGGCCGACTTCAACCCTGTGGCCGTAACCTTTCCCTTCACTTCTCCAGCTTGGGCAAAGTTGGCCATCCAGAACACACCAAAAACAAGAAGCACGACCGCTCGCCTGAAAGTTCTCATGGGTTCTCCTAATTTCAGCTAGGGCTGAAGCGCGCAAGAAGCGCGAACAGCTACTATCGTGGCCGTAATCTTCCTTGCTGCCTCACACGGACGCCGTGATGTACGTCACAGCTCCATGTGACTCCAGGGGGGACCCGGGGAACAGTGATTCGCCGGTGCGAATCGTCTAACATACGGCGATGTCGGTTTCAGTTTCTAAAGCGCGGGAAGCGCACCGCAACATCGCCGGGTTTGCGTTGCGCACTCCGCTCGTTCGTTGCAATGCCGAGCCCGAGTTGTACTTGAAGCTTGAGAATCTGCAGCCGATTGGCTCGTTCAAGATTCGCGGGGCGGCGAACGTGATGGCACTGACCCCGCGCGCGCAACTTGAGCGCGGGGTATTAACCGCTTCGGCCGGCAACATGGCTCAGGGTGTCGCTTTCTGCGCGCGGCGTCTGGGCATTCCGGCAACCATCATCGCTCCTGACACGGCTCCCGCAACCAAGACTCGCGCGGTCGAGCGCATGGGTGGGCGGGTCATCAAGGTTCCCTTCGCCGAATGGTGGCGAACCTTCGAGACGCGCTCTTACCCTGGGGTCGATGCCACTTTTATCCACGCCTTCGATGATCCGCATGTCATGGCGGGCAATGGCACGATCGCGCTCGAACTTCTGGAGGATCTGCCAGACGTGGAAACGGTGGTCATTCCATGGGGCGGCGGGGGCCTGTCGTGTGGCATCGCGGCGGTGTTGCGCGCCCTCGCTCCCAAGATAAAGATCTACGCGGCTGAGATCGAAACGGCTGCCCCGCTGGCTGCCGCCCTCGACGCCGGCGAGCCGCGCACGGTGGAGTACGAGCCGTCTTTCGTGGATGGCATCGGCAGCAAAACCGTATTCCCGAATATGTTCGAACACGCGCGTAAATCGCTCGATGGTTCGGTAGTGGTGACGCTGAAAGAGGCGGCCGAGGCGATGAAGGTGGTCGCGGAACGGAATCGCGTGATCATGGAGGGAGCGGCTGCGTGCGCCGTCGCTGCCGCGCGATCAGGCCGCGCAGGGTCGGGGAAGATTGTTGCGATCGTTTCGGGCGGGAATATTGATTTGGACAAGTTCGCAAGCCTGGTTGCCGAGGTCTGATCCGTCGACCCAGGTTAGCGCCCAGAGAACCGGCGAGCACCTGGGGCACTGGGCATTGAAGAATAGTAGTTGGCGAACAATTCCCGTTGCACTCATCGAGGCCCGATCGCAGCGGCGGCGGCAAACTTCGCCGCGGCAAGCACAGGCGAGGGCGCCTGTAACTACGCGTTCATCTACAATTCCAGAGTGTCCATCGAATTTCAGATTGAGGCTACCGGCAGTGCTGGTCGCGTCGGCAAACTGATCACGCCACATGGCCAGATCGACACACCAGTCTTCATGCCGGTGGGGACACTGGCTTCCGTCAAGGGCGTTCCGCAGGATTTGCTTGAGGAACTGGGCGTCGAGATTCTGCTCGGAAATACTTACCACCTTTATTTGCGGCCTGGGGTCGACACGGTGCGGCGGCTCGGCGGGCTGCATGGGTTCATGTCATGGCATCGGGCGATCCTGACAGACTCCGGCGGATTCCAGGTGTTCAGCCTGAGCGAACTGCGCAAGGTTACCGAGGAAGGCGTCACGTTCCGGTCGCATCTGGATGGCTCGTCGCATTTCTTCAGTCCTGAGAGCGCGATGGAGGCTGAAATCGGGTTGGGTGCGGACATCATCATGGCGTTTGATGAATGCACCGAGTTTCCGGCGGAGCGGGAACGGGCGCGGACGTCGATGGAGATGACGCTGCGCTGGGCGGAGCGGTCGAAGAAATACTTTGATGCGCACAAGCACGAGGTGCCTTGGGGCAGTCGACGTCGTTGGTCGGTCGTCAGCAAGGCAGTCGCAAGTCGCTCGTCGTCAGTCGTCAGGAAGAGCAAGGTCTGGTTTCGAGTTTCAAGTCTCCCGTTTCGAGTCAGGGCGGGGATGCTCAAGACTTGAGACTTGAAGCTCGAAACTGCGGAAGCGAGCTTCGCTCACTTGAACAACCGGGGGCGGCTGTCCCTACGTGGAGCTCAGGCGCTTTTCGGCATCGTGCAGGGCGGAATGGAACTCGATCTTCGCAAGGAATCCGCCGAGCGCACCGTTGAGATCGGCTTTCCTGGCTATGCCATCGGCGGGCTCAGCGTCGGCGAGCCTCGGGAGACCACCCGCGAGGTCGTCGAAGCCACCCTCCAACATCTTCCCGCGGACCGGCCGCGGTATCTGATGGGAGTCGGCACGCCCGAAGAGATCGCCATGTATGCCGGTATGGGCGTCGACATGATGGATTGCGTTCTGCCAACCCGGGCGGCGCGGCATGGGCTTGCTGTTTACTTCGGAAGGAAAAATTTCGATCAAGCAGGCGCGCTATGCGGCCGATAGCGGACCGCTCGATCCGGATTGTTCCTGCCGGGTCTGCGGGCGGTATTCCCGGGCTTATTTGCGCCATCTTTATGCGGCTAACGAAGTGCTGGCACAGGTCTTTAAATACCATCCACAACCTTAGTTTCTACCTTGACACTATGCGGAGGGTGCGGCATTCTATTCGACTTGGGGAAGGGGCGCGCTTTCATTCTGGTGTCTCGTCTCAACCGAAGCCGTAGGTTCCCGATCCCCAGGTTCAAGCGCAAGGATACCCGGCCGGAACACACGAGTACTCCCGCGGTGACAATCGAGGGCACCAGGCGCTGGCCGCGTCGGCGTTAATTTTGAGATGGGTGCGTCTTTTTAAAGCTTCATGAGCAATCTATACTTCTTGGCGGCACAGATGGGCGGCGGGGCGGCTCTCGGGATGATGGCCCCTGTCCTCCTTATTTTTGGCGTTTTCTACTTCCTCCTGATCCTTCCCCAACAGCGCCGGCAGAAAAAATGGCAGCAGATGCTGTCGGACCTGAAGACCGGGGACAAAGTGATCACCAGCGGGGGGTTGAAGGGGACGATTTTCTCGATGAAGGACGACTCCGTCACCTTGCGCGTGCCGCCGGATAATTTGAAGTTGGAAGTCAGCCGCGGATCGATTGTCACGGTGACTACACAGGAAGAAACCGCGACCAAGTAGCGTCAAGCTTTGAGCTGCGAGCTTGAGCGTGCAGCGGCAAGGTCGGCAATGGGCGCGGGTTTTGAGTGAATCGTTGGATTGTTAGATTGATGGAAACGGGGACGAAAGGGTCGGAGAGTCATTTTTAAGTCATGAATAAGAACTTGCGCTGGAAGGTCATCGTCATTGTCGTAACGATGCTGGTATTTCTGTTTGGAATCTTCGGGATTCCGCAGAGCTGGTCGGGCTCGGGTCTGCTCTCGGCCATGACGGACCGCATTCACCTGGGCTTGGACCTCAAGGGCGGGACGCACCTCATCCTGCAGGTGCAGGTCAACGACGCCGTGAAGGCGGATTCTGATCGCGCGATGGAGCGTTTGAAGGACGAAATGCGCACGCGCAAGATCAACTACACCGACATAAGCCAACCGGATCCCACAAAGAATCCGGACCAGATCTTCATCAAGGGCGTGCCGCCCGACGCGACCACCGACCTGCGAAATCTGATCAGCGACCGGCTGCCGGAATACGATGCCACTTCAGGACCGGAAAATTCCTGGGTTCTGAAGATGAAGCAGCAGCAGCTGACCGATTTGAAGAACCGCGCAGTTGCGCAGGCCATCGAGACCATCCGCAACCGAGTGGACAAGCTGGGCGTGAGCGAGCCCGTGATCCAGGAGCACGGCCTGGGGGACTACCAGATTCTTGTCCAACTGCCGGGCATCGACGATTCCGGACGCGTGAAAGAAATCATGCAGTCCACCGCCATGCTGGAGATCCGGCAGGCCATGAACAACGGCGCAACCTTCAAGGACGAGACCGCGGCGCTGGCGGCAGTGAATGGCGTGCTGCCCGATAACAGCGTCCTGATGCATGGCAAGAATATCGGCGCCAGCGGGGAAGATGCGGTGTACGTCATTTCGCGCGTCTCCGCGGTGGCCGGTCATGATCTGCGCGAAGCGCGCGTAGGCCGGAGCTCCCAGACCGGGCAGCCGGAAGTGAATTTCTTTCTGACGGCTGAAGGCGGAAGGCGATTCTCGAATTTCACCTCCCAGCACGTGGGCGATTATCTGGCGGTCGTGCTCGATAACAAGGTCATGGAAGTCGCCGTGATCAAGAGCGAAATCGGCGACTCGGGTGTGATTGAAGGGCGGTTCACCGATCAGCAGGCCAAAGATCTTGCCCTGATTCTGAATTCTGGCGCCCTTCCGGCGGGCATCAAGTATCTCGAGGAGCGGACGGTGGGCCCGTCTTTGGGCGCGGATTCCATCCGCTCGGGGATTCGAGCCGCCGTCATCGGCATGCTGGCAGTGCTGATCTTCATGCTCGTGTACTATCACGGCGCGGGCGTGAACGCTGACGTAGCGCTGATTTTGAACCTCATCATCCTGCTCGGCTTTCTGGGGTTTAGCGGTGCCACGCTAACGTTGCCGGGAATTGCGGGCGTCATCCTAACTGTAGGTATGGGCGTCGATTCAAACGTTCTGATCTTCGAGCGTATCCGCGAAGAATTGCGCAATGGGAAGACCCCGCCTTCGGCTGTGGATCAAGGATTTGCGCATGCCTGGATCACGATCGTGGATACGCACGTGACCACCATCGTTTCGGCGTTCATTCTGTTTATCTTCGGAACCGGCCCGGTGAAGGGGTTCGCGGTCACGCTGACTTTCGGTCTGCTGGCGAATCTTTTCACGGCGGTGTTTGTTTCGCGGGTGATTTTCGATTACATCCTGAGCCGCAAGCAGCGCGGGGAAGCATTGAGCATTGGGTAGAGTCGGCTCTGGGCTTTAGGCTCTGGGCTCTAGCGCGATCATTGAGACTTTGAAAGCATCCAGAAAGGTTTTCGAGGCAACGTGGAATTTTTTCGCAATCCAAACATAGATTTTCTCGGGAAAAAGTGGTATTTTCTCGCCTTTTCACTGGTGTTCAGCGTGGCGGGCCTACTCTCGATGCTTTTCTGGCACGGGATTCCGCTGGGCGTAGACTTCCGCGGCGGCACGCTGGTCTACGTCAGGTTCTCGCACCCGCCCAACAACGACGCGATTCGCGCGGCGCTGGATAAAATCGGCCTGCACAACGCCAAGATTCAGGGCTATGACAAGCCGGAGTACAACGAAGTCCTGATCGATCTGGCGGAGCAGGAGACCAGTGAAGCAGCTCTGGACAAGGGCAAGGCGCAGATCATTGCGGCGCTGGAGACAAACGCTCCGGCCGGCAAAGTCGATTTGAACAACGCCAGTTCTTTGACAATCAAGAATTACCTGCTGGAGAAAGATCCCCAGCGCCTGGGAACTGACGCAGACGCGAAGTATGGCGCGACCGCGCAGGCCATCGTGAACTACCGGGATAAGACCAAGGGTGGCGTGCTGAATTCGATCGACGAACTCAAGGCAGCCTCCGATGCGTCGGTCGTGGCTTCCCTGCAGGACGGCTTTTATCTCTCGGATTTCGGCGTGCGTAACGTCGAAATCGTGGGCCCACAGGTCGGTAAGCAGTTGCAGACACAGGCCAAGCTGGCGGTGCTTTATTCGCTGGCAGGCATGCTGGTTTACCTGGGCGTGCGATTTGAATGGATTTATGGCGTCGCTGCGGTCGTGACTGTCTTCCACGACACTTTGATTACCGTGGGCGCCTTCTCGCTGACCAACAAGCCGATTTCTCTTACGGTGGTGGCCGCGATCCTGACCCTGGTGGGCTACTCGAACAACGACACCATCGTCGTATTCGACCGCATCCGGGAAAACATTAAGCTAATGCGCCGGGAAAAGCTGGCGGATATCGTCAATCGCAGTATTAACCAGACCTTAAGCAGAACGATCTTGACGGCAGGCCTTACGTTCCTTACTGTGCTGGCGCTGTACTTGTTCGGCGGTGAAGTGCTGCACGGATTCTCCTTCGCGCTGGTCATCGGCATTTTGATTGGCACGTATTCGTCGATCGCGATTGCTGCTCCCATCCTGGTGGCGTACCAGGAATGGCGCTCGGGACGGGGTAAAACGCCAGTCTCCATGCCGGTCGACCCCGGGAAACGCGCTAAGGCAAAAGCGAACGTTTAGGGTGCAACCGCCTGGGTGCGGGTCGAATCGGAGAAACATATCTGTTTGAAGTCGTAAAAGAATTGCAGTTTCAATAGTTCTGAGCTACAGGCTTTCGGGGATTTCAGGTTCGTAAGTAGCTCATTTAAAAATAGCAAGGTGTGTCTTATTTGGCGGGGCGGCTACGGCAGGCGCTTTGCACTGGGTTGGGGAGGTTTCGGGAGCAAAGAGCAATAGTGCGGTGTCTAAGGATACGTAGGGTCGGTTTGTACGGAGAAACCTATGTTCGAAGATAGCCTTATCGAGTCCGGCGGACGGCTGAAAACGAAACGGGGAGCAACGACGACCATCTCGTTCGTTTTCCAGGCATTGCTGGTAGGTGTCCTGGTTCTGCTGCCCCTGATCTTCACTGAAGCGCTGCCCAAGCAGCAGCTGATGACTTTCCTGGTGGCCCCACCGCCACCCCCGCCACCTCCACCGCCTCCGGCTGCAGCCCCGGTTAAAGTGGTCAAGCAGATCCAAAGCGATCTGGTCAACGGCCAGTTGCGCACCCCCACCAAGATTCCCCAGAAAGTCCAGATGATTAAGGAAGAGGAAGCGCCTCCGCCGGAAATGGCGACGGGCGGAGTGGTGGGCGGCGTTCCGGGCGGCGTCCCGGGTGGACAGATGGGCGGCGTGATCGGCGGAATTATCAGCTCCACGCCGGTTGCAGTGCCCAAGGTTGCGACTCCGCAGCGCGTACGTGTTTCGCTGGGCGTATCGCAGGGACTTCTGATTAAGAAAGTGCAGCCCAACTATCCTCCGCTGGCGCGCCAGGCTCGCATTCAGGGCACGGTGCTGTTGCAGGCGGAAATCAGCAAGGATGGGGCGATTGAGAATCTGCGTCTGATCAGCGGACATCCGATGCTGGCGCCAGCCGCGATTGAAGCCGTGAAGCAGTGGCGTTACAAGCCCTACATGCTGAATGGCGAGCCGGTGGCCGTGGAAACGCAGGTTCAGGTGAACTTCACTCTGTCGGGCGGGTAAACTCCGGCGGAGTTTCGGTTTTTGCAGCGGTCGTAGTTGCAGGCGGTGCCCTCCCCGATTCCCACCTTTCCGTGGCCGGGCAAGGGCGTCTCGAAAACGCCGGACGCGGCCGCGTCTCATGTGCCAGAGTACCGGGCAACCCAGAAACGTTCCGCAGACCACGACGCGGAACCGGGAGAAGAGGGGCTCTCGGCACCACTTCCGCGCAAGCGCTGATTGTAAAGACACAGAGTAGCGAACGAAGCTGTTCTGACGAGTTCCTGAGGAGGAAAGCAACTCATGTTCGTAGCCAATCTAGCAAGCACTGTGCATCACGTACCCGCGCTGGCTGCCTGGGTGGTCCAGGAAGGAGCGGTGGGTTGGGACCTGGTTTCGCTGCTCAAATCAATGGGCGTTTTGGCGAAAATCGTGGTCATCATTCTGTTCATCATGTCCGGTTGGTCGATCGGCGTGATGATTGACCGTTGGATGGCGTTCAGCGCGGCCCGCAAACAGTCACGCGCCTTCGCCCCCGCGGTAGCCGGCGCACTGCGCGATGGCAAAATTGACGAAGCCATCAAGGTTGCAGAGCGCAACAAGAAGAGCCACCTGGCGAAGGTCGTCACGGCTGGCTTGATGGAATTCAAGGCCCACCAGGACAGCCCGGGCGAAATCCCTGGCGAAACCATCGAAGCTTCCAAGCGCGCCCTGGAGCGCACCGAAGCCATCGTTCACGCGGAACTGAAGCGCGGACTCGGCGGGCTCGCGACAATCGGATCGACCGCTCCCTTCGTGGGACTGTTCGGCACGGTGGTCGGTATTCTGAACGCGTTTAAAGGCATTTCGCAGGAGAAGGCCACCGGGTTGGCGGCCGTCGCCGGCGGTATCGCTGAAGCGCTGGTCACCACCGCGATGGGATTGCTGGTCGCGATCCCGGCCGTGATGATGTTCAACTACCTGACCGGCCGCGTAGAAGCGTTCGACGTGGAGATGGACAACTCGTCGAGCGAACTGGTCGATTACTTCCTGAAGCGGCGGAGCCTGCGCCGTTCCTAGTTTGATCTGGCTGTGGCTGCGGTTATGAGTTGCAAGGTCCGGTGCTGGAGCGCGAGTTCCCGCACCGGGCACTCAGGCAACCGGCCGTGGAAGGCTGCCGATTCGCGGAACACGCAGCAAGCGCAAGGGATAAGGTGAGCCTATGGCACTGGCACAACGAAACGAAGGAGCCAAGGTCAATTCCGACATCAACGTGACCCCTATGGTCGACGTGATGCTGGTATTGCTGATCATTTTCATGGTGGTAACGCCCATGTTGCAGAAGGGCGTTAGCGTGGACTTGGCGAAAGTAAACAATCCCGAGCAGATGCCGGACGCCGACAAAGAAGACGCGTTGGTGGTGGCGGTGATGCGCACGGGCGATGTGTTCTTTGGAAACGACAAGATTCCTCCGGATCAGTTGACGGGCAAAGTGAAAGACCGGCTCGCCAACAAGTCCGACAAGCGCGTCTATATCCGCGCCGATGCGCGGGCGAAGTTCGGACGGGTGGTGGAAGTCGTGGACAACATCCGAGCGGCGGGCGTAGATCAATTGGGCCTGCTGACCGACCAGCGGAAGGACAAAGGCGGAACCGCAGCGCCGGTAACGACACCTCCAGCCGGTGGTCAGACGCCTCCGGCCGGTGGTCAATAGAGGAGAAATTTTATGTCTATGGCAGTTGGCACGAGCGGGGGCCAAAGCGCAAATATCAACGTAACACCGCTCATTGACGTATTGCTGGTGCTGCTGATCATCTTCATGGTGATCACTCCCTTGACGCCTAAGGGGCTGGACGCACTGGTTCCCCAGCCACCGCCGCCCAACCAGAAACAGACGACGGCGCCGGACCGCACGATCGTGGTGCAATTGATCGATCGTGGCGCCAGTTCGACTCCCGGATTGAAGATCAATCAGGAGGACGCCAGCTGGGATGACCTGCAGAACCGTCTGACCGACATTTTCAAGACGCGTGCCGAAAAGGTCATGTTCGTAAAGGGCGATGACAACGTGCCGTTCTTCGATGTGGCCAACGTGATCGACATCGCGCATGCCGCGGGTGTAGATAAAGTTGGCTTGATCACAGCCAAGATCGAAGCCGGGCAGTAGAATCAGCAGGCACGCACGGTTGCTGCACGGCACGGAGAAATCCGTCCGTGCGCTCCGCGCCCAGTGCGAATGCAAGGACGCCCAGGCAGTCACGCCTGGGCATCGGTTCGTTCAGAATTTGCGCAATCCTATTCGCGGTGGTAAGGTCCCAGGATTCCTGGCAAGGGAGACTTTTAACGCAATGAAAACTAGCGTACGAGTATTAGCACTGCTCGCTGCGGGGCTGATGCTGTTCTCCATCACGGGCTGCACCAAGTTGCGAGCCCGCGACCAGCTCAATAAGGGCGTTCTGGCGTACAAGAATGCCAAGTATGAAGAGGCGATCAACCATTTCCAGCAGGCGGTGGAACTCGATCCAACCCTTTTGAACGCGCGTCTCTACCTTGCAACGGCGTTCGCTCAGCAGTACATTCCGGGCGTGGATACTCCCGACAATACCAAGTTCGCCGAGCAGGCCATCGACCAGTACAAAGAAGTGCTGCAACGCGATCCGAAGAACGTGAACAGCGTTAAAGGCATCGCGTACTTATTTCTCCAGATGAAGAAGTTCAACGATGCCAAGGATTATTACCGGAAGGCCACCGATCTCGACCCCAACGATCCCGAACCGTACTATTCCGTGGCCGTGATCGACTGGACGCAAACCTACCAGCCGCGCATGGAAGAGCGGGCGAAGCTAGGGCTGAAGCCGGAAGAGCCGCTGAAGGACAAAAAAGTTTGCGCGGCCTTGAAACAAAAGAACATGCCAAACATTCAGGAAGGCGTTGACAATCTGAACAAGGCGCTGCAACTGCGGCCGGATTACGATGACGCAATGGCCTACATGAACCTGATGTACCGCGAACGAGCGGATGTTCAGTGCGAAGATCCAAGCGCGCGAGCAGCTGATCTGAAAACCGCCGACGAGTGGGTCGATAAGACTCTTGCCGTCAAGAAGGCAAAGGCGGAAAAACAGCCGGGTACGGGCGGCATCACGATGGATCAGAGTAAGTAGAGAGCCTTTTCGTTCGAGATCCACCCCTTCCTCTGGGAAGGGGTTTTGTTTTTGGTCGTTGGTCGTTGGTCGCTGGTCGTCAGCATCGCAGCGCCTCTGTGCCCCTCTGTGGTAAAGCCTTCGCGAGGCTCCTCCGACAGGTTGCCTCGTGGCCGTCCAGTAGAATGGTGCTGCAGCAGCTTTTCCTTCCATGTTTAAAAAGATTCTCGTTGCTAACCGCGGGGAGATAGCGGTACGCGTAATTCGCGCGTGCCGCGAAATGGGTATTCAGTCCGTGGCGGTGTACTCGGATGTGGATCGGGCAGCACTGCACGTGCGCAAGGCCGACGAGGCTTATCACTTGGGACCCGCGGCCGCAGCCGAATCCTATCTCAACATTGAGAAGATTCTCGCGGCAGCCCAGCGCAGTGGAGTGGACGCAATCCACCCGGGATATGGTTTCCTTTCCGAGAATTCGCGCTTTGCCCATGCCTGCGCGAAAGCTGGAATCAAGTTCATCGGGCCGACGGCTGCCGCGATGGAAATGATGGGGTCCAAGACCCGCGCGCGCCAGCACATGGATAAAGCGGGTATCCCGTTCGTTCCCGGCACCTCGCGGGGTGTGGAGTCGCCGGATGAAGCAGCGGCAGTCGCGGACAAGATCGGATATCCCGTGATGCTGAAAGCTGCCGCGGGCGGAGGCGGGAAGGGCATGCGCCTGGTTCAGGGCGCCGGAGAATTGCGGCCGGCTTTGGAAAGCGCTCAAAGTGAAGCGCAGCGCGCCTTCGGCGACAACGAAGTCTATATCGAAAAGGCCATCCTCGATCCGCGGCACATCGAGATGCAGGTGCTCGCCGATGAGCACGGAAACATCGTATATCTGGGCGAGCGGGAATGCTCCATCCAGCGGCGCCATCAAAAGGTTCTCGAAGAGGCGCCTTCACCTGTGGTTGATTCCGCCATGCGTAAGCGCATGGGAGAAGTCGCCGTGCGAGTTGCACAGGCGGCGGACTACACCAATGCCGGGACCATCGAGTTCCTGGTGGACGAGCAGAAGAACTTTTACTTTCTCGAAATGAATACTCGTCTCCAGGTGGAGCATCCGGTAACCGAGTTGACCACCGGACTGGACCTCGTGCACCTGCAAATCCGCATTGCAGCCGGAGAGAGACTTCCCTTCAAGCAGGAAGACGTGCATTTGCGAGGCCATGCGATCGAGTGCAGGATTTACGCGGAAGATCCCGACAACAACTTCTTCCCCAGCCCCGGGAAAATCACCTTGCTGCTGGCGCCATCCGGGCCCGGGATCCGCCGGGACAGCGGAATGTATGAGGGGTGGACGGTGCCCATCGATTACGATCCCCTTCTCGCCAAGCTGATCGGATACGGAACGGACCGGGAGCAGGCGAGGGCGCGTCTGGTGCGCGCTTTGAACGAATACTTCGTAGGAGGCATCAAGACGAATATTTCCTTGTTCCGGCGCATTCTCAGCGATTCCGAATTCATTGCCGGGCGCCTGAATACGGGCTATTTGGATCGGTTGCTGGCGCAACCAGATGAAACCGCGCCTGCCGATGCGAGAGCGGCAGCCGTGGCGGCGATTGCCGCCGGAGTGTTCGCTGTGCTCGACCCGGCCTCGCCTGAGCAGAGCGACGAGGCTTCCGCGAACGGAGCGGCCGGCACGTTGACTTCGAACTGGAAACGCACGGCGAGACAAGAAGGTATCAGCTAAACCACCTCCCAGCATGATCTACGACATCAATGTCGAAGGCACCAATTACCGGCTCGAACTGAATCGGGTAGACGGGCGTTGGGAAAGCCGTTTGGATGGGCGCGAGGTGGAGATCGACGCAGTCCTTACGCGGCGCGACGTGCTGTCGATCATCATTGGCGGCAAAGCGTATGAGATCAAGCGAGAGCGCACGGCGACCGACATGCACCTGTGGGTGGGTAGCCGGCGCTATGCCGTCCAACTGCGCGATCCGCGTTCCCTGCGCAGTCGCGCGACCGCGGACGACGGGAAAGGTCCGCGCAAGCTGCTCGCGCCCATGCCGGGGAAAGTCGTGCGGGTTCTGGTCAAGGAAGAAGGAGCAGTGGAAGCCGGGCAGGGCGTGGTGGTCGTGGAGGCGATGAAGATGCAGAACGAAATCAAGTCGCCGAAGAAGGGTGTAGTGCGGAGGATGTTGGCGGCTGAGGGCGCGAATGTGAACGCGGGGGATGTGCTGGCGGTGGTGGAGTGAGAAGCAGGTGTTAGGTCTTGGGACTCGGGTCAGAGCCGTCATCGGTGTTTCGCATTGAAATCTCAATCTGAAATCTAAAAATCCGAGATCGCTCCAGTGCGGTTGCAGATTTCGGAATTTTAGACTGTAGATATTAGATTCAGATTGAAGAACCGAACGGCGCAACGGTTCATCCCCACCTTCTGGTCATTCTTGCTACCGCACTGGGCCAGCTATTTTGGCGGGCTTGTGTTTTTCAGGATGTCATCCGCGAAATAGTTATTAACCTTGGCCGAATCGCGCAAAACCTCATAGTAGGCGGCTTTCAGGAGTTGCTCGCGGCGGTCGCGTAACTGCGAACGGATGGCTTGCTGCACGCGGGGGTCGGCGAGTTCGCGTTGCCCGGCGGGCTCGCGTGCCAGAAGTCTCACAATGCGGAAGCCGACGATTCGTTTGCTTGCCGGATCCTGCACGGTGATGATGGGGCCGTACTGCCCGGCCTTCAACTTCAACACGATTTCGCGGGTGGAGGGATCCGTGCGTTGCAGCGATGATTCGGGAGTGAACCCCAAGTCGCCGCCATTGCCGGAGGTCTCGCTGTCTTCCGAATAGTTCATCGCGAGAGTTGCAAAGTCCTCGCCGCTATCGAGCCGGTTGGCCAACATCTGAATCTTCTTGCGGGCGTCGGCTTCGTTCTGAGCCTTGTCGTTCTTTAGATTGTGAACCTGCGGGTTGGGCATGGGCGAGACGTAGATCTGCGCCAGATGATACTGCGCCTCGATCAGGTTGAACTCGCCTTTGTGCGCATTGTAGTAGTCGCTCACGTCCTGGTCGGTAACGTTGATCTTGGACGTGACTTCCTTGTTCAGAACTTTTTCGACGGTAAGCGAACGGCGCAGGTCGCGACGGAAGTCGTCCAGTGTGATCTTCTTGTCTTTGAGTTTCTGGTCGAACTGTTCCTGCGTGTAAGGCGATTTGATCTCATTCATCTTACGGTCGACTTCTTCATCGGTCGCCAGCAGGCCCAGTTTTTCCGCGCGGTGCATCAGGATCTCGTCGTCGATGAGTTCGCGCAGAATGCTGAGGCGCAGGCTGGTGGCCTGTTCGCCAATGGGAGCCTGCGGCTGATCGGAGGCGGAGGTCTGGTTCAGGTAGTACTTCTCAACATCAGAGCGCAGGATCTTGCGTCCATCCACCGAAGCCATTACGTCAGCACCGCCTTGCTTGGACTGGCAGGCGATGAAAAAGATCAGAGAGCAAGCGGCGCCCAACGTCAGCACGCAGCGAAGCAGCGTCGAATTGAGTTTCAAGCGAAGATCCCCCATGGGTACGGATCAGCGGTTCGAAAAAACAGGTGTCATTTCGTGGCCGGGCCCGATCCCGTCGCCTGCGCGTTTTCAGGATGCGCCGGAGGCTGAACTCCGGCCTGCAGCAGTGCGCGGTCGAGTATGGCACGGATTTCGGCGATCGGCAGCGCGCCGTCCATCTCTTCGCCGTTCACAAAAAGGGTAGGCGTTGCAGTGACGCCGACCGTATCCCCCTCTTTGATGGAAGCCTTGATCGCGGTCTCGTCCTGACTCTTCAGGCAAGCCGCGAGCTTGACCGAGTCGACTCCGTGCTGCTGTCCCTGGAGCACCGCGGAGCGATCGAGAAAAGCGCTCTGCGCGTCATGCCCCTGCTGCCCACTCACGGCCTGCTGGTTGGCGTGCAGGTAGTCGACGAAATCCCAATAGGCATCGTTGTTCTGCGCGGCCAGACAATTGGCGTTTATCGCGGCATGGATCGCCCAAGGATGAATTTCCGCCAACGGGTAATCCTTATAAATGAACAGCACCTTGTCGCCGTACTCCTTATAAATCTGCGGAAACAGTGTCTGGTGCATGCGCGAGCAGAAGGGGCACTGGAAATCGTCGTAGTTGACGACGATCACTTTCGCGGCTTTACTCCCGCGGGTCGGACGGCCTGACACGTCTATTTTCTTCATCAGCTCGGCATTTGGATCCTTGGTTAGATCCAGTTTCGTCAGTTTGACGAGCGTCTTACCATCTTTCGCGAGAAGGAAGTCGTAATCGTCCTTTCGAGTGCCCTTGCTGAAGGTCAGTTTCACGGCGTCATAGTTCGTGAAGTCGCTGGGGTGAACCTGACCGATAGTGATTTGCACGTCAGGGGGCAGCTTGTAATAGGCGCGTACCTGGCGCTCGATGGCCTTCGCGGTGTCTGGTGAGGTCGATTGGGCTCTGCAGCCGAGGCAAATAAGGAGTAAGACAAAAAATGATCGTTGGACCAGCGTCACTAGAAACCGCCTTAGCATCAGGGCTAAAAGTCGATTATCTCACAGGGGTTAGACGGGGGACGAGGCGGCGGGGCAGCCATAACGAGAAGAAACTAGATTGCCCGCAGCAGGTCTTCCGGAGGAAGCAGGGCGTTCATCGAGCCGGAACGGAAGCCTTCCAGATCGAGGGTGACGAACTTGAAACCGAGCCCCTTGAAGATGCGGGTGAATTCGGCGGCCAAAGCCGGGTCAAGGGCGCGGGGAAGCTCCTCTTTAGCGATCTCGAGGCGGACGATCTCGCCATGGTGGCGGACGCGGAACTGGCGGAAACCGAGCGCACGGAGAGCTTCCTCGCCTTGCTCGACGGCGGACAGGGCTTCCCGAGTGACGGGACGACCGTACTCGATCCGCGAAGAGAGGCAGGCCGAGGCGGGCTTATCCCAAACCCGAAGGCCGGCTGTCTGGGCCAAAGTGCGGATTTCATCTTTTGTGAGGCCGGCATCGAGCAGGGGCGCCGAAACATGATGCTGCCGGGCGGCCTGCTGACCAGGTCGAAAGTCTCCCTGGTCGTCAACATTCACGCCGTAGGCGACCGCGTCGAATCCGCGGGCTGAGCGGAAGGATTCCATCACCGTAAAAAGCTCGTCCTTGCAGTGAAAGCAACGGGACGCATCGTTGCGGGCGTATTCGGGGCGTTCCATCTCGGTCGTGGGTATGACTTCGAGTGGAATGCCGTGCTCTCTGGCAAAGGCGACGGCGTCGGCAAGATGGGTGCGGGCCAAACTCGGGGAATCGGCGATGATGGCCAGTATGTTGGATCCGACGGTCTGGAATGCCGTCCACGCGAGGTACGCGGAGTCAACTCCCCCGGAGTATGCAATCAACGTACGTCCGAGCGAGCGGAGGCGCTGCCGCAAATTGGCTTGCTTAGCCTCGAGTTCGGCGGAGACTGCCACAGGCCTATGGTAATACGACAGGGCTGTATACGCAGCCGGATTCTCGATGCGGCCGCCGGTGGGAATCGCCAAGCACTGGTATTTCAGTAAAGGCGTTCCTGCTTGCGCAGATTGCCGAAGGCGCCGATGTTGGCCAGGGTGAAACTGAAGCGGAACTGGTTCTCGTTGCGGACCGAGCCAAGGGCGAAGCGGCGGTACTCGAACGTGACGCCACAGCAATCCCAGTTGTAGGTTGTTTGAGCAGTGGCGTATTGCAGGAAGCCGAGGTTCGCGTCAAAGCCCAAGCTGCTGGCGCCGCTGAAGCCGGGCTTGGTGGGATGCCCATATCCAAAGAGAACGCGAAACTGGTTGAAGTCCTGCTGGACGGCACTGGTGCCGGTCAGGCCGGGAAGAGACTGCACAAAGGCGTCACCCCCGCCGAAGGTAAAAGCGCCGACGTGATAGTTCAGTAGCGCTGTGCTGGCGTTGATGCGGTGCTTTTTGAAATCGTAGTCGAGATCCCACTCGGCGTCGGCTTGCGAACTGGTCTGCACCCGCAGACGTGAGATGAGCGGAGACAAGTGTTGCGGCTCGGTTAGAAAAGCGATGCCAGAAAAATCGGCGGTTGTGGTCAATACGTTGCGCCGGCCGTTCACGAGTGCCCCGCCGAAATCGGGATCGAGGAAATATTTTTGGGCGATCTCCCAGGTGACGATTTCGCGAATGTGAGGGCCCGCGGAACAAGGAATGTTCTCCGGGACATAGGTGCGTTCCCAGGGTTGGATTTGCTCCCCGGGAGCGCCGATCCGAAGAGAATACATATCTTGCGGAGTGCAGTCTTCGGGCCGCCCGGAAGTTCGTTTGGAATACAAGCGATTGATGATGCCGTACTCGACCTCATTCGTGTTGCTGAGAATGTCGCGTGCATCGAAGCGCAGGATACTGTCAAAGTTGTTCACGCCGGTGACGTAGCGGTAGGTAGCGTACGGCTCGATGACATGCTTCAGCTTGTGTCCAGCAACCGAGCGATCAAATAGGCGTGTAAGCGCCGGCGGCCGTAACTCGACCCTGCCTTCCAGAGCTTTGCGGTTGATGGTGTTGCTCAGCGCGGTGCCGACGTTTGTGCCCGGTTCGAGTTGCTGGGTGTAAATCGTATTGCGAAGGGCCAGTTCGGGCCGCAGGGACCATCCCCGAAACAAGACCGGCATTGAGATCGCGGGCGAAAGATCGAGGCGGCCCACCAGGTTGGCAGTGCGGAATCCCCGTTCACTGCGGGAGAGCCCTTCAGCCGCGGCGTCCAGCGACCAATAAAAGGGCGTATGCGGAAGACGTCGATCCACGCTCGAAAGCTGCAAACTGGGAGCGTGCAGGATCGTGATGGCATCTCCATTCTGCGAGCTTTGAAAATCCTGGTAGCGCTGCACCAGCGCGTTGTAGGAAAAGCCGCGTATGGTGTTGGAGAGGAAGGCTTGGGACTTGACTTCCGAGTTAACCGCCTGCGTAAAAGTCTCGCTGAATGCAAGGCGAAACACAAAGGAACTCAGGTAGTCGATGTTGGCGACGGCGCGAAAGTTCTGCAGGAAGCGTCCCTCCCCGCTTAGCGTGACATCTTCCCCGCCCTGGTGCTTGCGATCGAGCACTCCAAAGTACGCCAGGTTGACGTAGGAAGTGTCACTGGGGCGGGCGCGAAATTGGCCGCGCTGTGCCCAGCCGCGCTGCGAGTAATACTCGGCTCCCGCGGTGGCATCCATGCTGCGATTGATCGCCCAATACGCCGATTCGCCGACGATCGTGCCCTTGGTAGAGGAACGTCCGACGCTGGGAATCAGGAACCCGGATTTCCTTCCCAGAGGATGTGCCGGGAAGGCGGCGAAGGGGAAATAGAAGACGGGCACACCGCGAATCCGAAAGCTGCTGCGATATACCGTGGCATTGGCGCCTACGTCGACCACGACCTTCCGGGCATTGAACGTCCAATTGGGACGAGGCAGTTCGCAGGTGGTCACCGAGCCGTCGTTGACAATGAAGTGATCCGGACCGGTCTTTTCGACGATCTTCCCGGCGAAGGCGAATGGGCTGGCAGAGGTTAGAGTCGATGCGCTGCCTTTCATGCGAACGCCGATCGTCCCAACGACGTCGTAGAACTTCCCACTCTCAGTCTTCACATTGTAGGTGCCGCGGCTGGCTTCGATGTGCTCGTCATTCGGACCGCCATCCAAAACCATGTGGCCTTCGCCAACCGCTTCGCCGGTATCGGAATTGAAAGTGACTTCATCCGCGTACAGGACGTAGGTGCCGTAGTGGATTTCGACGTGCCCTCGCAAGGTATAGACCGGGCCATTCTTTTCCTGGCTCTCCGTGGCCGAAATCGTGACATTTTCCTCTCGCGGCAGCGGACTTCGCGCCGCCATGGGAGGGTTTTCAGGAGTCTCAGTTTGATTTTGGGCAGCAAGCAACTGGCTGGTTACTAAGAGCGGGGCGAGAAGGAGATGACAAAGGTAGGCCGCCGTGATAAGGAATCGTGTGCGGGAGATCATCGGAAGCGCACGGAGACCCCAACACTGAGTTGAGTTTCGGGGACCTCGTGACCTTAGCACGGCGCTGGCCCGAGAGGCAAAGCGCTGCAGTAAGATAGGTTCCGTTCGTTTGTTCCGCAACACGGCCTCGCTCTGGCCCTGGCGTTTCTCCGAAGACCATCCATGAGTTGTTCGCTCTGCGGCGAAGTCTGCTGTTGTGTCCCTCGCGCTAAGCCTGCAGAAAAAAGCGGGTTGGAAACGGGTGTGCCCGAAAGCGTCTTTGGAGTCGTGAACGCGAGTTCAGCAAGGGGCCAGGAATCGCTTCTGCCGGGTCAGGACGGATCGTCGTGGCGCCAGGAAGTGTCCGACAGACTGAACCGCTACCACGCCCGGAGGCGGCCTCGTCCACCGCGCTATCCTTCCTTGCGACTGAAATTCGAACAGCCTGAATCACGGTGGGCCGCAAGCGATCCCGTTGCACAGTCCCCGTCGGTCCAGGCGTCCCAAGCCTCTCCCGTAATGCGGCAGGCGGTGGCCGTAAATTATGTGGAGCCGACGCCTGAAAGAGCATCTCCCCCAGCAACATGGACGGCTGAGGTCGCCCTGCCACTTCCTGAGCGTCCGCGAAACCAGAGCGCCGGGAACCTGATCGAGTTCCCACGGACCATCTACACACCGGTGGTCAGGGCGGACGACCTGGCGGAGACGATTCTCGATCGACCCCGAATCCTGGAAGCTCCAGAGATCGTTCCCCCGCCACCCGCGCTGGGTGGGATGACAATCGAGGAAATCGCCAAGCCGGAGCCGGAACGGCGTCCTGGGATCGACATGCCGCTGCAATCGGCATCTATCGGGCAAAGGTTCTTGGCGGGTTCAATCGATGGAGCGCTGGTACTCGCGGCCGGTGCAGTGTTCGGAGCAATCTTCTACAAGGTCGTAAACCTGGCGCCGACGCCTGCACAAATTGCAACGTGGGGAACCGGTATGCTGGTCCTTGGTTGGGGAGCGTATCAGTACCTGCTCGTAGTCTATTCGGGGTCAACCCCAGGCTTACGCGTTCTACACCTGCAGCTGCAGCGGTTCGACGGAATCGCTGTGAATCGAAAAACGCGCCGTGCTCGGGTGCTTTGCGCGATGCTTTCGTCGATCTCGCTCGGAATGGGTTACGCCTGGCACTTCCTTGACGAGGATGGCCTTTGCTGGCACGAACGGGTCACCCGGACGCACATCGCCGCCCGCCCGAAACCGTAATGAGCAGAATGGGTTAGCCTTTGGCCGAGGTCACGCTACAGCTTCGGTCTCACTGTGGGAGTGCCCTGCCCTATGCTATCTTCGTAAGGTTTCGCTGACCGGCTTTTTTCATGTCTACTTTCCTGGAAAGTTCCAAACGTCCAGTCGTAAAGGTCTTCGTCGCCACCACGGTGATGCTGACCTTTATCTCGTTCTGGCGGGCCGCCGCGATCGTCTTGTCGGATCTTGCCTCGTCCGCGTATTACGCCGGTGGCGACGCGGAGAAGGTCATCGGCAAAAGCGCGCCGTGGTTCATTCTCGCGGTCATGCTGTTCAGCTATTGCGTCCGCGCGCTCTACATCGAGTCGAGCGCGATGTTCGTGCGCGGCGGGGTTTACCGCGTGGTCAAAGAGGCCATGGGCGGGACGCTGGCGAAATTCTCGGTCTCAGCCCTGCTGTTCGACTACGTCCTTACCGGGCCCATCAGCGCGGTTTCCGCCGGTCAATACCTGGCCGGCTTCATCGTCGAGACCAGCCGGCACTTTGGTCATCCCCTGCCCGCATTTCCCGCGAATACTTTCGCGGCGATGTTCGGCGTCGTGATTGCCCTCTATTTCTGGTGGAAGAACATCCAGGGAATTCACGAATCGAGCCAGAAGGCTGTTCAGATCATGATCATCACCACCGTGATGGTGGTGATTCTGTTGCTCTGGTGCACGATCACGGTGTTCAAGATCGGCGTCCAGTGGCCGCCCAACCCGATGCACCTCGGCGTGGTTCCATTGAACCGCGAATCGCTGGGCTGGCTGAACGGCACATGGCTCAGCCACTTGAGCCTGATCATTTTCTTCGTGGGCTTCGGGCACTCCGTACTGGCCATGAGCGGCGAAGAGACGCTCGCCCAGGTCAACCGCGAGATCGAACACCCCAAGCTGAAGAATCTGGAAAAGACCGGGCTCGTGATCTTCATCTACAGCCTGCTCTTCACCTCGCTGGTCTCCTTCTTCGCCGTGATGATCATCCCGGATCATGTGAGGTCGGAATACTACGGCAACCTGATCGGCGGGTTGGCGATGTTCGTAGTCGGGCCCACCTGGGCGAAGCTGATTTTCCGCGGTTTCGTCGTGTTGGTCGGCGTGTTGATTCTGGCGGGGGCGCAGAACACTTCGATTGTGGGCGCGAACGGCGTGCTGAACCGCCTGGCTGAAGACGGCGTGCTGACTCCCGCACTGCAAAAACCGCACCATCACTACGGGACAACCTATCGCATCGTCAATCTGATTGTCGCGATGCAGTTGCTCACCATCGTCGCCACCTGGGGCAACGTATTCTTGCTGGCCGGCTTGTATGCGTTCGGCGTCATCTGGAGCTTTTCGCTGATGTCGCTGGCGGTGCTGGTGCTCCGCTACAAAGAACCCGGCCAGCGGCAGTGGAAAGTGCCCGGCAACCTGACATTGTTCGGCACGGAAATTCCGCTGGGGCTGGTCGCGATTTCGGCGGTGCTCTTCATGACCGCGATCGTGAATTTCTTTACCAAGTACGAAGCAACGATCGCGGGCGTGACCTTTAGCGCCGTCTTCTTCGTTGTATTCACATACTCCGAGCGCCACGCTGCCAGGGCGCGGAAAGGACGGCCGGAAGGGCTGGAGCAATTCCGCGTGTACGGTAATCAGGAACTGGGCAGCGGAGCCATGGGCGTCCGCCCGGGCAACATTCTGGTGGCGGTGCGCGATCCGAGGAATCTGCATTACCTGCAGGCGGTGCTTCGCAGCTCGGACACAACGAAGCAGGATGTAGTCGTCATGAGCGCCCGGCTTTACCACCGCGAACATTCTTTCAGCGGCAGCTCCGTATTCGAGGCGAGCCAGATCTTCGATCACTACGAACAGGAATTATTTACGGCGGTCGTGGCGGTGGCTGAAAAGGAGGGCAAACCGGTGTCCTTGCTGGTGGTGCCCGGAACAGATGTGTTTGAAGCCATCATGGTGACGGCGCAAAGGCTGGCGTCAGGTCGCATCGTTTGCGGCCGATCAAACAAGCTGAGTGTGGACGAGCAAGGCAAACTAACCGGGGACGCCTGGGAGCGGCTGCCGGAACCGCGGCCTCGGCTCACCTTAATGGTTTACGAACCCGACGGATCATTTCATGAGTACCTGCTGGGACCGCACACGCCCCGCATGCGTCCGCAGGACATAGGTTTGATGCACAATGTGTGGCTCGACATCACCAAGGACCCCAGGTTCGCTGGAGCGCACCATTATCACGTGGTGGCGCTGGCGCTCGAGGAACTGCAGAAGGAACTCAAGGGTGAGTCGCGAAGGGAATTGCTCGATCGCCTGGAGCGAGAGATGCGAGCTTCGGAAAACAATAATTCGCCGCCCTCAAACACCGATTACAACTGACGCTTATAAAGCCCAAATAAAAGAGGCCCCAGCCACAAACGGCTGGGGCTTTTGCGTTTCAGATCTAGTTGCCGGGGGTCGCGTGCTCGTGATGGTCATGCTTTCCGCACGAGTTGCCGCCACAGCAGCCGCGAGAAGCCGCATCGCCCTCCTTCGCGGAGCAGCAGGCCATTTCATGGCCTTCGGCGCAGCAAGCCATCGTCTTGCCATCTTTGCTGCATGCTTTTGCGTCTTTGCCGCAGCAGGATGAGGCATCTTTGGCATCCTTGCCGCCGCAGCAAGAAATCGTTTCCTTTCCGTCCTTGGCGTCATGGTGCATGCATGCCTTCATGTCCTTGTGCATGCTGCTGTGATCAGCCGAGCTCATTTTCTCGCAGCACGGACAGCCGGGTTTCGCATCCGCCGGAGCAGACTTCTGGTCGGGCGCTGGAGTTTGGGTGGGAGTGGTGGACTGCGCCCAGGACATCACGGTCAGGGCCAGCAGAATTGCGATCAGATTGCGTTTCATTGAAGAGTCTCCTTGAGGAACTCATGCTTCTCGTGGAATTCGTTGCGCGGTGTCCGAGGGTACGGGCCGCGCAAGAGTGCTCAGGCGGCCATTCACTC
Organism: uncultured Acidobacteriota bacterium; assembly: GCA_963850425.1. GTDB lineage: Bacteria > Acidobacteriota > Terriglobia > Terriglobales > Acidobacteriaceae > Gp1-AA133. The sequence goes on from CAWKLF010000001.1 coordinate 811,564, forward strand.
GAGATCAGATACGGAGAATCATGCTGAACGCTGCGTCAGACTGGAAATCAGCGTCGCACTTCGATTTTGTTGGGACTGGAAAGCTAGCGCCTTTCCTCGCATCCGCCACCGGCGCAGCGCGATTTACTCCAGGCCGCTGCTGGCCGAGCGTTGTTGGGACCTCCGGGGAATTCGCCGGTCCTGGGCGCAAGCAGCAGGAGTGCCGGCCACCGCATGGCATGCCTGAGGGTTCTGCAGGCGAGCTGATTTCTATTCGCAGCTTGGCGGCCGGATGGCAACACCGGTGATTCATTGCCGGATGTACATGCGGCACCGGCACCGGTTTTCCTGCGGACCGAGCATTTATGGTTGCCGAATCGATCGATCGCGCAAGGGCGCCCGCTCCGCTCAAAGCGAGAATCAGCAAGACGGCGATCGCTGTTCTTTGCATGCCTCGGGAAATCTACCGGCAAGATTGGCAGGGATGGCACAGAAGGTCTGTGATGCCCGTCACAGGGTTCTGCAACTGACCGCAATCACTGGGGTTCGGCTGGATGTCGCCGCACGAAGGAATGCCGGACTGACATGAACGTAGGCGGCAACCTATGATGGGCGTACTCGGGGCAGTGGATAGACGCGCTGGCTGCACAGCGGCGCAAGAATAGAACCCACGGCGCAAACCGTGGGGCTCAGTCGAACCTTTTCCAGCCCGAACGAGCGGACAGAAACAACCGAACCCAACCATTCCGGCTGTTCACGCGCTCACCTACGACATCGGCACCGAAATATGCTCGTGCACGATCAGCCACTTCCCGCCTTCCTTCTCAAACACTACCGTCCACCGGAAATTCCCCATCTCCCGTTTTCCGGACTTCATGGTCGCATCTTCTTTCACAGTCGCCGTAGCCCACACGATCGACCCCGCCGAGTGGATCTCCGCATCGTCATTCACCGTCAGCTTCGCCGTCTTGAAATCCGCCAGCACCGCGACCACGCCCTTCTGATACTCATCCCAACTTGCATACTTCAGTGGAGCAATATCGAAAAACACATGCGGCCCTTGCGCATAAAACTGCGCCGCATTTGCCGGATCCAGCGTGCTCCAAGCGTCCCAGATCTTCTGCAGATGAGCCTTGTCCGGCCCACCACCGGCCGGCTTGGCCGCTTTCTTGGTTTGAGCGAACCCAACGCTCGCCACCAACAGCATCACCACCACCAACATCCGAGTCCGCAGTTGCTTCATGAAGATTCCTCCCCAAACAGCGCGGCATTGTCGCACAAACCACCAACCAACGTCCTAGAAATCCTCCGCTGATCGTATCCTCCGGGATAGCAACCATTCTGACGAGTACCCGTAGAGATGGGGCCGGCTAACGCCTTTCAGTTTGACCGATTTCCACGCCCCAAGCTAAAATAGTGGGGTTTGCCTGTACCTGCGGCACCGTTCTGGGTCCGCCCGCCGTGGCTGACGAAACGCCTCGCGGCAAAACACAGCAAGCACAAGGAAATTACAGGTCCCCGCAATTGCGCCCGTGTGCGCCGGGGCAAGAATTTTTCGGAGGCGAGTGTATGTACGCGGTCATCCGCGCCGGCGGTAAGCAGTACCGGGTGGCGCCCGGGGATGTCATCCGAGTCGAAAAGGTCGGCACCGGTACCGACGGCCAGGTCGAGTTCAACGATGTGCTCGCCGTCTCCGCTGCCGAAGGCGAAATCGTCCGGCCCACCAGCGAAGCTCGCGTGGTCGGCGAGGTGATGGAAGAAGGCCGCGGCGCCAAGATCCTCGTCTTCCACTACAAGCGCAAAAAGCAATACAAGAAACTTCGCGGACACCGCCAGGCTTTCAGCGCTGTCCGCATCACCGAGATCGCCTACAACGGCCAATCCTTCAAAGCCCCCGAGCTCCCGAAAAAAGAGCCCAAGGCCAAGAAGGCTGCCCCTGCGGGCGAAGCGAAAGCCGCAGCCCCAAAGGCCGCCAAAAAGAAAGCCACTAAGAAAACGGCTGCGAAGAAGTCGCCAACAAAGAAGAAGTAACTGGCGATTCCGCGTTCGCGAGCGAAGCGAGCTGGAGTTTAGCCAACGACCAACGACCGATGACTAAGGACTGGGTTTATGGCACATAAAAAAGGACAAGGCACATCCCGAAACGGCCGCGACTCCAACGCGCAGCGCCTCGGCTTCAAAGCATTCGGCGGACAAGTCGTCCCCGGCGGCACCATCATCGTGCGCCAGCGCGGCACCCGCGTAAAACCCGGCCTCAACGTAGGCCGCGGCAAAGACGACACGCTCTTCGCCAAAATCACGGGCCGCATCGTCTTCAAAAACCGCGGCCAGATGGGCAAGTTCGTCATGGTAGAACCGATCGAACTGAAGAACTAGTCAGTCTAGCGGCCGGGCACGCTCTCGCCCGCCGCCACCGTGGCCCCTTGCGTCTTGAGGGGCTATTGCTTTTGCGCACGACATGGAATTATCAGTCGCACAATAGCTATCAATTTTTGAGCCAGAGGAAGTCGGATCTTGCCGACAGCCGACGACCGACGACAAACTTCTCGCCAACCACCAACGACTAGCAACCACCGATGTTCATCGACGAAGCCACAATCCGAGTCAAAGCGGGCGACGGAGGCAACGGCTGCCTGGCGTTCCGCCGCGAAAAATTCGTCCCTCGCGGGGGTCCTTCCGGCGGCGACGGCGGCAAGGGTGGCGACGTCATCATGGAATCCAGCGAGCGCCACAACACGCTCGTCCACTTTCGCTTCAATCCCGAATACAAAGCCCAGCGCGGACGCCACGGCGAGGGCTCCAATAAAACCGGCCGCGAAGGCGTCGACGTCACCCTCAAAGTTCCCGTAGGCACGATCGTCTACGACGAAGAGACCGGCCAGAAAGTCTGGGACTTCTCCCGCCCCGACGAGCGCATCGTCATCGCGCATGGCGGACGCGGCGGACGCGGCAACGCCCGCTTCGCGACTTCCACCCATCAGGCCCCGCGTGAACACGAAGAAGGACGCCCCGGCGAAGAGCGCGTCTTCCGCCTCGAACTCAAGCTCCTCGCCGACGTCGGCCTCGTGGGATTTCCGAATGTCGGCAAATCCACGTTAATCTCACGGATTTCCGCCGCGCGCCCGAAAATCGCTGACTACCCGTTCACCACTCTCGAACCCAACCTGGGCGTAGTCGTGGTCGGCGACAAAAACGACGTCAGCTTCGTCGTCGCCGACATTCCCGGCCTGATCGAAGGCGCCCACGAAGGCGCCGGCCTCGGCACGCAGTTCCTCCGCCATATCGAGCGCACGCGCTTGCTTGTCCACCTGGTCGACGTCTCCGACGCGAGCGGCCGTCCCGACGTCATCAAGGACGTTGAAGTCATCCTCGGTGAGCTCGACAGCTTCGGCGCCCACCTCGCCGAAAAACCCATGCTGATGGTCGCCTCCAAAATCGACGTCGCCAACAAAGAGAGGCTCGCCAAGCTCAAGCAGTACTGCAAAAAGAAAAAGCTCCCCCTCTACCCCATCTCCGCCGTCACCGGAGAAGGAATCGAAAAACTCAAGTACGCAATGGCGGAAAGAGTCCAGGAACTTCGCGAAGAAGCTGCGCAACAGCCCGTCGCGGATCAGAGTGAAGACAGATGAATACACCGGGTTGCGGTAGCCTCGCCGACGCAAAAGGTCTCCCCGCCTCCATCCTACGCGTCACCGCGTTGGCCTCATAGCAATGCTGAGCCACGTCCAAAGCATCCACGACCAAGGCTTCGCCATTATCCCCGAATGTCTGGCGGAAGGAACGGTCGAAAGCCTCCGCACTTGCCTAGGGAATGCCGTCCACGCTCAAAGAAATCTATTGGAAATTTTCGCGGTGCGCGATCTGGCGCTTTCAAAACCAGTCAGACAGCTAGTCACGGCCGTTCTCGGCGAAAATTGCTTTGCCGTGCGCGGACTCTTCTTAAACAAAACGCCCGACTCGAACTGGAAAGTTGCCTGGCACCAGGATCGAACGATAGCAGTTCGTGAGAGAAAGGATGCGCGACATTTCGGCCCATGGTCGATCAAAGCCGGTGTCCCGCATGTCCAACCCCCTGCATCTGTGATGGCCAACATGCTCGCCATTCGCCTACATCTGGACGAAAGCCATTCTGGTAACGGGCCTCTTCGCGTAATCCCCGGCTCTCACAATGCAGGGTGCCTCACCGCCGACGAAATCGAAGCTTGGAAGGAGCGTCCCAGCGTTACCTGCATCGTCCCCAAAGGCGGCGCACTTCTCATACGCCCTCTCCTCGTTCATGCTTCGTCCAGTTGCGCAATGCCACAGCCGCGCCGCGTCGTCCATCTGGAGTTTGCCCTTGATGATCTGCCTGATGGCTTGGAATGGCACGACCGGGTTGCAGCAGCATCGCCAACCGCCGCCTAGCGCGCGGGCTCAGGCGTGACGTTCACCAACATGTTCGGCCGCAGATTGAGTGTTTCGACAGTTATTTTCGAGATGAAGCAATTCACTTTCTCAGGAAGCCCCTGATCAGCGCGCTCATCGAGAATGTCTGCCAAGCTTGCGCGCGGACGGAGGCGGATATACAGCGGAGCACTTCCGCCGACGACCAGTCGATACCAGAGCGTCTCTGCCTGCAGTTTTGATCGCTCGGCGGCAAGCGCCGCTTCGAACGCCTTACCCGCACCGTAGTTGACTTCCACCGTTGTGTACTCGGCCCGCGGGGTCGGAGTCGGCACACCGTTTCCTCGCGAAAGTGCCGGCAGAAACTCGTAGATACCGTTCCCCAGGAATTGGGCGTGTGGCAAAACGTTGAGCATGTTGTCTCTCTCGTCTTCGGCCGGCGACACCGGGTTGCTCAGTTCGGCGGCCGTATGTCCGAAGGTTGCGTAAATAATCCACCGTTGCCGCTCACCGGATGCCCAGACCGAATAGCTGTACCAACCAAATGTGTCTTTGGCTTGCCGGTGCCACTCGAGGTGCCGGATGTACCCAGCCTCCCAGTCCACCGCATGGCCGTCCAGCGCGCGCATGACCGCGATGCGCGCATACGGTCCTAAAGGCTCAGGGGCGTGGGCTGTTTGCGCGATCAGGAATGACGGGAATATAGTGCCCGCGAGAACCACTGCGCCGAGAATCCTTGTCCAACGATGCTTCACTAAATCTCCCCCTGAGAACGCGACCTCTACTCCTCAGTTCACTGCAGCGAGAGAGCGATCCTAGCCGGGCACGACAGGCGATTTGCGACACAGATACATCGAAGTCCGCCATCGGTGTGGTCCCGCCTTGCGTAACGCTTCTTTGGGCGGCATAGTAAGGAACGCATGGCTGCCCCAAACCACAAGTCCGGCGTGAACCGCCAGTCTTCGAGCCGCCGGATCATCGTCGTCGTGGTGCCGCCAGTGGATGAACTCGACCTGGTTGGACCTTTGCAGGTGTTCAACTCAGTGAATCGCCTCGCGGGAAGAAACATTTACGCGATTGAGGTCGTCACGAACATCAACCGGCTGACGGTCGAAGGCGAAGGCGGAGTTCTGACGTTCATGGCGAAGCATCACTTCAACAAAGTCCAGGGTGCTTGCGACTCCGTGCTTGTGGTTTGCGGACTGGGCTCTCGGTCTATACGCGACGCGGCGTTCTCTGCCTGGCTGAGAAAGATGGCGGCCGAAGTTCGCCGGTTGGGTGCTGTCTGTGTCGGCGCCTTTCTCCTCGCCGAGGCGGGACTGCTGAATGATCGGAAAGCGACGACTCATTGGAGATTCGGTCGCGAAATGGCAACCCGATATCCGGCTGTCCGCGTGCAGCACGATCCACTCTGGGTCAAAGACGGGAACGTCTACACCTCCGCCGGCATTTCCGCCGGCATCGATCTCGCGCTTGCATGGGTGGAGGAAGACTGCGGCGCCGGCCTCGCCCATGAAGCCGCGCGCGAGCTTGTGTTGTTTCTGCGGCGCCCGGGTGGACAGCCGCAAGTGAGCATCTCACTGGCCTCACAGGCTTCGGAGATGATGTCGATCCGTGAGCTTCAGATCTGGATTGCCGAGCATCTGCAGACCAAACTGTCAGTAGAGGACCTTGCCCATCGGATGTCGATGAGTGTGCGCAATTTTGAACGCGTATTCACGCGAGAGGTAGGCACGACTCCATCGCAATACGTTCTGCAGATGCGCGTGGAGGGCGCGCGTCGCCAGCTCGAACGCACAGAAAGAGGACTCAAGCAGGTAGCCTCGAGCGCTGGATTCGGCAACGTCGACCTGATGAGGCGCGCCTTTGTCCGGCTGTTGGGTATCACCCCGCGCCGCTATCGCGAACTCGCGGAGCATTCGACCGGCGAATAAAACAGGACAAGCGAGGCTACTGCACTCGCCTCAACACCACCCTTGCCCCCGGCCGCATGCGGTCGTACCATACGCCTTCCATTCACGCTAGACCGGAGGGCTTCATGCTCAACCGCCGTCATTTCCTCTCCACCGCAGCCACCGGAGTCGCCGCCTCGCTCGCCTTCCGGAGCAACCTGTTTGCGCAACTCGAAAAGACTCCGCCACTGCCCGACCATTCCCTCCTCGATAAGAATGAAGACGCGTACTGGGCCGAAATGCGGCGCCAATTCCTCATCCCCGAGGACGAAGTCTACTTGAACAACGGTACGGTCGGCTCCAGCCCCGCGCCCGTGCTGCGCGCCATCTTCGACGGCTACACCACGACCGAGAAGATGGACGAGCAGGATCCCGAAGACTATCCCATCTGGGGATACGCCGCGTGGAACCAGTTCCGCGACCCGCTCGCCGCATTCGTCGGCTGCAAGCGCGATGAAATTGCCCTGCTGCGCAATGCCACCGAAGCCAACAGTTACATCGCCAACGGCATCGACATGAAGCCCGGCGACGAAGTCCTCATGACCGACCAGGAGCATCCCGGCGGAGAACATCCCTGGGATCTCAAGGCCAAGCGCTACGGCGTGGTGGTCAAAAAAGTCACGCTGCCCCGCCCCGTGAAAGATGCGGCACAGGTGCTCAACCTCTTCAACGACGCCATCACAGCGCGCACCCGCGTCCTCTTCTTCAGCCACATCACGACGTTTTCAGGAGTGATCCTGCCCGCGAAAGAACTTGCGGCCCTGGCGCGTACCAAGGGAATTCTCTCTGCAGTGGACGGAGCCCATGTCCCCGGCATGATGCGCCTTAACATCAGCGAACTGGGCTGCGACCTGTACTCGGCGAGCCCGCACAAGTGGCTGCAGGCGCCCAAAGGCTCTGGCTTCCTCTACGTGCGCGACGAAGTCATGGATCGTCTCTGGAACACGATCGCCACCGAAGGTTGGGACGACACCAAGATTCGAGCCGAACGCTTCCAGCGCATCGGCACTTCGAACGTGCCCGCGTTGTGGGGCCTGCGCGCCTCCATTCAACTGGCCAACGACATTGGCATGGAGCGCATCGAGCGCCGCCACCGCTATCTCGCCGATTACATCCTGGATCAAATGAAAAAGCGTGGCGCCGAATCCTGGACCTCGCCCGATCCAGCCCTGCGCTGCGCAATCGTCAGCGTAAACGTCCCGCCGGTTCCGCGCATGGATCTCGAAACGTGGCTATGGAAGACGCACAAAATCCGAATCCGCGGCGGTGACCCCAACAAGCTGCGCCTTTCGACGCCCTACTATTTGCGGCAAAAAGACCTCGACCGCTTCCTCGACAAGTTCGACTCGTACAAGAAGACCAAGGGCATCGCCTAGAGGCCGCTTCTGATTGCAACCCTGCAAGGCACCCCGCAGCAAAGGACAAACACGATGAATAGATTGATCATAGTGATTCTCAGCCCTGTTTCAAGGCTGTCGCCCTTCGGTCTAGCCTGGCCTACGGTCGTCGTGTTGGCCTTTTCGCTAAGTTGCATCGGGCAAAACATTTCCGGTGTGGTCTATGATCCGGACGGATTGGTGGTGCCCAATGCCCGGGTCATGCTTATGCAGGATTACGTAAAGCAAAAAGAGAGCAGGAGCGGCGAGGCGGGAGAGTTCGTCTTCACTGGCCTTCAGCCAGGCATGTATCAATTGCAGGTGAAACAAGAGCGATTCTCTTTGTTCCAGCAGACTGTGATTTTGCGCAGAGAATCCGAACGAGTCTACCCTGTCCTTCCGCTTGCCCGCGAAAGCGAAGTAGTGCAGATTAGTGGCCGTCCTGCTTCCGGGAGTCGCAAGCCGGAGAAGCCACTCAGCAAAGAGTCTCGTTCGGGTGGAAGGGTCGAACCTGCCAAATTGCTGCAGCCGCTTCGACCAGCATATCCGGCCGGTGCGCTTGTTCGGGGTGTGGAGGGCTCGGTTGCCTTACATGCCACCATCAATACCGCTGGGGCGGTGAGCGATTTAATCGTGCTCGAATCTCCCGATCCCGAACTGGAAGAAGAAGCCCTGCGGACGGCACGGATTCTTCACTACCAGCCCATGAAACTGAATGGCCACCCTGTCCCGTGCCAGCTGACCATCCTTCTTGATTTCAAACTGGAGTAGCTGGATCCCACGTTCGTAGAATCTCGAAAACAACCATGGCAAATGCGGGCCAGCGTTTGGTTGCGGGGCCCGCCTCTCTTCAAACCCGATCTGACCGCGGGCGCTGGTTTTCTATTGAGCCCGAAGGCCGCTCATCGTCTCAACCTCAATCCGGAAAAAAACATTCTTGATTGCCATATCCTCGGTCTCTTCGCGCCGTTCCGTCACCGCGTTAAGCCACCAGTTGATATGCTTGGCAAGCAGTTTGCGCGCATGTTGCCGCTCAACCGTGTATTGCGGTTCGCGCAATTCGAGGTAGGTTCCCGTAACAATGACACTGCCCCATTTCGAAGAACTTTCGATCTCGTCAGCCTGCAAGCAAACCTTCGGATTCTCCCGCATCCACTCAATTTTCCTGCCGAGCGTTGCAAACACGTAAACGTATCCCGGCTCGTACGCAAAGCCCACCGGCACGACATAAGGCTGATTGTCCTTGCAACATCCCAGCCTGCCGATAAACGATCGCTGCAACAGATCTCCGCATTGTTCTTCCGACATCGTGCTGACTTGCATGCCAGGCTCTCCAAAATAAACGGCTTTTGATTTCCGCTAGTCTAACTCGCGCCGCCAGTTCCTTACACAATGCCCGCGAGAAACCTTCGTATTATTTCTCTTTATCGAATGAGTTCAGCAACTGCTCGAACGCGGCCTGGTTGGCAGCAATGGTCTTCGCCGGCCCCGTAAACTTGATGAATACATTCCCGTTGGGCCCCTCGACGATCGCCCCCAGCAGCCGATAGTTGCTCTGCACTGTTTTTGACGCCGCCATCGGCCCTCCCATCCCGCCATAGTCGCCAGACGAATCGATGGTCGTCACCGCCAGCCCGTGAATCCTCCGCTTCGCAACCTTCGCATCCACCGGCTTGCCATCCGGATCGTGTACCTGCCCCTTCCAGCGATCCAGGTTCGCCTCCACACTTCCGCCCTGTCCATTGCCGAAAAAATAAACCACGCACTCGGCATTTGCCGTGTCTCCCCCCGCGGGCGAAATCGTGTAGGTCGCAGCACGCATCGGCCTCTCGCCTTCCGTCTTCCACCCCGTTGGCGAGGTCCATTTCAATCCCGCGACCGACTGTCCGAATAACGATGCCCCCAGCAACACCACCACAGAAATAATCCGCATTGCATGAGTATAGACGCGGTCTTATCTGGGAAGGGTGGGAGCGATTTACTTTTGCGATTCCGCGATCGTCAAAGGAAGAGACAGGCGGTGGCCAAGGCAAGGTTCGGCACCATCACCGCCGACAGCAGAGGGATATGATCGCCTCAATCTTTTCTGCGGGTAGACACCGACGGCCACGCTGAAGCGGCAGATGTGCGCGCCTGTTGAATGTGTTCCTTCAAGGCCACCCTCAACTCCGCCATCACTTCTTCCAGTTCGTCTGGATCTGAAGTGTCAATGGCTTTTTCGATAAGCGCGTAAATATGGTCCTCTGCTCTCGGTAAATCCACAAACTTCGCCCCTGCTGGAAGCTAAAAGCATATCGGGGCGTCCCCTCAGCCACGATAAGGAGAACCCTGTATTCGCGCCTAAGCCCGAGCCTTACGCAACCCATTTGTGCTCCGTATCCGAGCGCAACCTACACACTCCCATTTTTCGTACACCCCAGCCCTCAATCACTTAGTGATATGGCACGCCGAATGCTTTTAGGTAAGGGTGCGCTGAAAAGAACTTCGGAGGTGTTGCGATGAGTCAAAGCACCCGGCGTGATTGGCGCGAACTCTGTGAAGAGATATTGAAATCGAAAGATACAGAATGCGTCGACGATCTGCTTGAAGAACTCTTGGATGTGCTCGAGGAACACGCGCGAACCCACGGTCCACAACTATTGCCGCAAAGCGAGTCGTGAGTCCTACTGATGGTTGGCATCCATGTCTCCATCGCACTCACTGCGAAACAGTCAGCGGGCCTTAGCGTATCCCAGGCCCGACGGGGCGTCCGCCAACTCCTGATTCCTCACTGCAACCCTCCCAATCCGCACTCCTTCCAGAGTTTCTCCCAACTCCACAAACCGTAGCCAGCTCTCCCCGTCAGCGGGAAGCCCAGCTGATGAGCAAGCATGCACACCTGCCCGCGATGATGCGCATCGTGCACGATCATGTAGGCAAACATACTTGCCCCTGGAGTCCACGGCCGGGCCCAGCCGTCTCGATGAAACTTCTTCACGCGTCCTTCGCAGAGAGCCTCCCCCAGCATCCGCGAGCAGAGCGTCGCGCTCTGCGCAAGAGCTTGCTTCACTTGCTGCTGTGTGCAACGCGCGCGATCCAACCGGGGAGGTGGCTTCAGGTGCGGAGCCGATAGGCGAAGCCACTTGCAACGAATATTGTGCATGTGAGCAAAGATAGCGGCGATGGTGCGCGCTTTGCCGCCAGGAACCCGAGCTCGCCACGCACGAGGATCGAGATGCTCCAGCAGGAGTTGGTTCATGCGGTCGTTGACCGCGTAGCTATCCTGCATGCCTTTCAGCAAATCAACAGTGGGAACACGCGCCAGTCGAGGCATTTTTGTCGTGGATGAGGCTAGCGCGAAGGGCCGGCAGGCGCAAGCCGCTGATGCCAAAGGCGGATCTACCGAGGTGATCGCATCGACAATGTAGTAGCGACCGCTTTCTCGCCAGCAGCTAAGCTTCGCTGGGCGACCCGGCTGCATCGCGCGATGTCCACCCCGGCGGCCTGAGGTTCACGCCTCCCCGCAGCCGGAACAGTCGCCGCACGCAAATCGCGACCACCAGAATTCCCCCGGATAGCAGCACAAGATCGCCAATGCTGAAGAGTCCCAGCCAAGCCTGATCTGCCAGAAATGCGAGCCGCGTATTGGATGTGGCCAAATGCCAGACGGGCCCCGCCGGACGAACGGTCGGCGGAACTCCGACTACCGGCATCGTTCCGGCATTCGCCTGCGTCACCAGGGCGTTCAGCGTCAGTCCGCACAGCATTTGCATCACCCCGACCCGCGCCCAGGTCGATCGAACCATGCGGAGCACTAACCACAAGATTGCAAAGGATTCACACAGCCATATTGTCGGATGTTGTGTCCAGGCCAGATGATGTGCTGCAGAAAGGAGATTCAACGTACACTCCGTCGCCAACTAGATGAAGGAACATGAGCAGTCCTCCTGCCAAAACAGCCCTGACAGCAAGTTTCCTGTTTGCAACGGAGTATGAAATTGGGAATCTGCCGCCTGCCCCGTTTTCCCCATGTTTCCGTTCATCCCACTTCACATTAGGGAAAACTCATGGCACTTCGTGTAAGCGACGATTTACAACCTTTCCAGTATGTCGCTCTAGACCTCCCTCAGCCAATAACACCGCCAATCGCTAATTCACTGGGGAGTACCATTGGATCATGAGCAAAATCAAAAGAGATTCCCCCAAAGGTCTCCGCGCCGTGACGGTCATCGTCCGAGATGAAGTCGACGACGAAGAGGAAGACGAGGATTACGGCAAGAAAGACGACAACGAAGACGATGAAGAGAATGAAGAAGATGACGATGAACAGGACGACGGCTATTCGGAGTGAGTCCTCCTCTTAGTGCCGGTTAGTGCTGGCAGGCAACACCTGAGCCTTCCCTCAGCGCAAGCGGGAAAAACCCCTTTCGCGGCAGTTCCAGGGTGTACTCGCCCTCCAATAAAGGCGAAGGGCCAGGTTTTCATCCCCCCTTCGACTCGCCAGCACCCCGAAGTTATATACTGGTAGGGCGTCTCTCATCCGGGACTCGTTTGGGGGTGATTGGTTTGGCAGAAGTTCGACTGCAAGAAGGAGAGTCGATCGAGAATGCACTGCGCCGTTTCAAGCGCAAGGTGCAGACCGAGGACATCATTAAGGAAGTCAAGCGTCACTCTTTCTACCTGAAGCCGGGCGCAAAACGCCGAGTGAAGCAGGCCTTGGCGCGCAAACGTGCCCGAAAGAAGTTCCGCAAAGAACAAGACTAATGGTCGAAATTGGCCGCGTCAGCCTTAAAGCTGCCGCGGCCTTCGCTTTCTGCCGTGTCATCCCGAGCGCAGTCGAGGCACCTTGTGTTCAAGGCTGCTTGATTCGCGCAGAACCGTAAAAGAGGAAGCTAGGACAACGTCCTTGGAATGAACCCGTGCAGACCGTGGGAACGGATGAACGCGGCGGCCCACCACCCATCCAAAATCCAACCGCAGAACCTGAGAGATTTAGCCGAGCCTGGCGCCCGGCTCCAGCCGACCTTGCGTCGGCCGTCTTGCGCAACTACGCTTCCGACACGCGGGAGCCGTGCTGGAAGTGATATTGCAGGATTTTCGCCGCCAGTGCCGGACTGGTCGTCGCCCCTTCGCTTTCCACGGAGCGAACCACTTCTCCTCGGCAAACGACTTCGGTAGGGCTCAGTCCAGCGATTTCCGCCGGCAACACCAGGTTGATTTCCAGTTGTGCGTTGGGCTGCAGGACCTCTTCCGCATTGAAGAGAAGTCCGGACCGACTGATGTTCGACGTCGTTCCTTGCCGCCATCCTTGTTCCCCGACTTCCCGGTAACGCAGCGGCAAATGCAAATTGAACCGTTGCGCCCGGAATCGTGGAACCTTGTCCCGAGCCACTCGCGACTCGGTGTTGATCACTGCTCGAGCTGACATGGCAACCTCCAGGGGGAGCGTGGATTGATCCAGCACCTCACGCACCTTTGCCTTCAGCGCGTGCAGGGTAAAGGGCTTCTGGAGGAGCGTGATGCCCGCATCCAGCGTGCCGTTGTGGCCGATTGCGTTTTCCGTGTACCCCGACATGTACAGCACTTTCATGTTCGGCCGTATTTCAGAAACGCGTTGTGCAAGTTCGCGTCCGTTCATTCCCGGCATGATGACGTCGGTCAGCAGCAGGTGAATGATTCCCTGGTGGGCCACGCAGATCTGCACCGCGGCGGCGCCATCGGCGGCTTCCACCACGGTGTAGCCCTGTTTCTCCAGGAACTGATGGGTCAGGCGGCGAAGATTCAGCTCGTCTTCCACCACCAGAATGGTTTCTCGCGGCGTCTCGGTCGGCGCAACTGCCGCCGCGACTGCCGGCTGCTCTACCGTCGCCACTTCCTCCACCGTGACGTGCGGCATGTAGATCTTGAACGACGTTCCTTTGCCCTGCTCGCTATAAACCCAGATGTAGCCGCCGCTCTGCTTCACAATCCCATACACCGTCGACAACCCTAGCCCTGTTCCCTTGGTCCCCTTGGTCGTGAAAAACGGCTCGAAGATGTGCGACTGCGTGTCGATATCCATGCCGACGCCCGTATCAGTGATGGCCAGCATGGTGTAGTCGCCGGGCTGCACCGGCGCGTGCATTCGCGCGTAAGCCTCGTCCAACGTCACGTTCGCGGTCTCAATCGTCAACCGCCCGCCCTGCGGCATGGCATCACGCGCGTTCACCGCCAGGTTCAGAATGACCTGCTCGATCTGTCCCGGATCCGCCTTCACCGCACCCAGCTCCGATCCCGGGATCATTACCAGGTCGATGTCCTCGCCGATCAGCCGCGTCAGCATCTTCAGGTTTTCCGTGACCACCGCATTCAAGTCCAGAACCTTCGGAGCCAGCATTTGCTTCCGGCTGAAGGCCAGCAGTTGGCGTGTCAACGAAGTCGCGCGCTCGGCAGCGGTCGAAATCTCTTTCGCCGGCCCGCGCAGCGAAGGATCCGGCCCTAGCCGCTCCAGCAGAAATTCCGAGTATCCCGAAATCACCATCAAAAGGTTGTTGAAATCGTGCGCAATCCCGCCCGCCAGCCGCCCGATCGCCTCCATCTTCTGCGATTGCCGCAGTTGCTGCTCGAGCGCCCGCCGCTCGGTCACGTCCTCGGTGAAAATCTCGAAGCTGATATTCTTCTTTTCATCGATGATCGCGCGCCCCGACAACCGCACCGCGGTCGTCGATCCATCCTTCCGCGTCCATTCGCAATCCAGTCCCTGAAACTCGGTGTGATTGCGCAGGTAGTCGGCGAGCAAAAACCACTGCTGCCCGTCGGCGTAAAGCGTGCTCAGATTACGTCCTACCAGCTCCTGGGCAGACGAATATCCCAACGACGTGACCAGCGCCGGATTCACATCCACCAAGTGTCCCAGCGAATCGCATCGACAGATTCCGTAAGGCGCATTCGTTACCAGCGAACGGAAATTACTCTCCGACCGCCGCAGCCCTTCCTGGGCCGCGCGCAGCGCTCCATTGAACCAGCAGATCAGAATTGCGATGGTGACAAACAACGCCAGACGAATGACCGCTTGTCGATACTCAGTGGGAGTGTGCGGCCCCGCGAGGGAATAGTAAGCGCTTACCGTCAGCGCAAATGAGGTCGCCACCAACCCCGGCTTCCATCCGCCATACCACGCACTGACCATGACCGCCACCGCAAACACGGCCAGACGGCTCTCCGAGATATCGGAAAACAGCAGCGCTGGAATCAGCGCGAGCGTAGTACTAAGTACCGCAACGCCATACCGCAGGATGGGATCCCGGGAGGCAGGAGCGACACTGCTGCGAAGAAGGGGGAGGTTCTGTCGCATACAAGTAAATCTTAGAGCCGCAAAGAGAAAGCGGCGAGTTACAGCAGTCCAACAAGATGGGCCCGAACGGCCCGTGTCCATCCGGACAGGGGCCCGTCCGGCCAAATTCGTGTGCTGTCAAGGAGCGGGACGACGTGGCGAGAAGTCCTGCGAGAGCGACAGCATACGCTCCTTCCCACGCCTTCTGCAAATCGGGGAACAAAGACTTGCAACAGTCCCCCGAAATCATGAGACTAGCGGGCACGCTTTGGAAGGAAGGGCATGAAGATCGGACTTTTTGGCGGCACGTTTGACCCGATTCATCGCGGGCACATCGCCCTCGCCCAGGCCGCCCGCGAGAAGTTCGGGCTCAACCGCGTCCTCTTCGTCCCCGCCAACATCCCGCCGCACAAACAGACACAGCCGCTCTCTCCTTTTGCGCACCGCTACGCGATGGTCGCTCTGGCTACCGTAGCCGACAAATCCCTAATCCCGTCCCTGCTGGAAGCCCCCGCCGAAGAATCCGGAGAACCAGCGCAGATGGTTCCAGTCAAGATTGCTTTGCCGAAGAGCGCATCAGTAAGAAAGAAGTCCGCAGCGTCGCAGCTCGCATCGCCGCCGCCCGCCGCCAACTACACCATCGACTCGATCCGCCGCCTCAAGCTCTCCCTCAAAAAACCCGACGAACTCTTTTTTCTGATTGGCATCGACGCCTTCCGCGAGATCGCCCAGTGGCACGAAGCCGAACAGCTTTTTTCGGAAGTCGAATTCATCGTAGCCTCCCGCCCCGGATACTCGCTTGCCGACGTAGCCAACTCCCTCCCCGAAAAACTCCGCCCTGCCGCCCACATCACCAAGCCCTTCGAAAAACAACCGGCCCGCGGCGACCTTGTCCTGAACGGCGCAACCGTTCATGTACTCGACGGCGTCCACCAGCCCATCTCCGCCACCACCATCCGCGAAGCCGCCGCCGCCGGCAAGTCTTTGAGCAAATTCGTAGACCCAGCCGTGGCTGACTACATCAAAAAATGCGAACTCTACAAAACCGTCCCTGCAAAGGCCCCGAACTAGAAGACCGCTCGCTTAGCGCTGAAAAACATTCTCTGCGTCCTCTGCGGCATTCCGCTCCGTGCTCTGCGGCATTTCTCTGCGTCCTCTGCGGCATTTCTCTGCATCCTCTGCGGCATTTCTCCGCGCACTCTGCGTTTTAAGATTCTCGCCTTAAAGCTATCTCCCAAGCCCGCTGAAACACGGGAAAGTTCCAATCCAACCCTGTGGAACCCCAAATCCCCGCCCTCGTTTACAATTATCCAGGCAACACCAACGACCGATTCATGAAGACCAACGACACCCGCCGCCAAGTCTCCGAAGCCATCGCCGCCTGCCAGGAAAAGAAGGCCGAAGAAATCGCCATCCTGGAACTCGAAAAAGGTTCCGGAGCTTTCACCGATTACTTCGTCGTCTGCAGCGGCACCAATCCCCGCCAGATCCAGGCCATCGCCGACGAAGTCGAACTTCGCCTTAAGAGAGCCGGGCTCTACCCAGCCCACACGGAGGGCTACCGCCAGGCCGAATGGGTGCTGCTCGACTACGTGGACTTCGTGGTCCACGTCTTCGCCGAAAAAGCCCGCCGCTACTACGAACTCGAGCGTCTCTGGAAATCTGCCAAGCGCCTCGACCCCGCCGACCTGAAAAGCGCTCCCAAACACGCCACCAAAAAACGCACCGACTCGCCCGCGCCCGCCAAAAAGAAAAGAGCATAAAACCGCAGTTTCCGCTCCCTTTTCTATTGTCATCCTGAGCGCAGTCGGGGACCTTTTTTCTCATTGTCATCCCGAGCGCAGTCGAGGGACCTTGTGTTCCTCAATAGGGCCCCAGCCGCTTGGAGCGAACCAACCCTCAACCGCCCTCGAACAAAACCTACTCGGACCTCGCGGCCTTTGCGGTTAAAATCTTGAAAGCCCCCATGACTACCAACCCTCAGCCTGACTGGGGCATGTCCTTTCGCCTGACCGCCGCGGAAAAATGGAAAGCAAAATCCGCCGCCATGGGCCGCGACGTAACCGAAACCCTGGTCGCATACGCCGACCCCCAACCCGGCATGAACGTCCTCGACCTGGCCAGCGGTACCGGTGAACCCGCCATCACCATCGCCACCCGAATCGCGCCCACCGGAAACGTAACCGCGCTCGACCTCAGTGCCGACCTCCTCGCCATCGCCGCAGAACGCGCATCGAAGCGCGGCCTCACCAACATCAGCATTCAGCAAGCCGACGCGCAGCACCTCCCATTCGCCGACGCGCAATTCGATCTAGCCACCTCGCGCTTCGGCGTGATGTTCTTCGCAGACATTGATCGTGCGCTCCGCGAACTTCGCCGCGTCCTCAAACCCGGTGCCAGAGCCTGCTTCGCCGCCTGGGGACCGAAAGAGCAACCGTACTTCGCGACCACAATCGGCATCGTCCATCGCGAAGTCGGAGACCCATTGCTCGCTCCAGAAGGCCCCGATCCCTTCCGCTTCTCGACCCCAGGCAGCCTTTCCGGAGCACTCACGAAAAACGGATTCACCAGCCCCCATGAAGAAACCCGCACTGTCCCCTGGACCTGGCCCGGCCCTGTGGAAGAAGCCTGGGAACAACAGCGGGCTATCGCTACCCCATTCCTCCCGCTGCTAAACCGGGTCCCCGCGGAAGCCTGGCCGAAAATCAACAACGAAGTCCACAACGCCATCCGCCGCCACGAAAAAAATGGCGCCATAGAGTTCGGCGCCACCATAATCCTGGCCTCCGCTAAGAAATAATTGGCTTCTCTCTGCGCGCTCCGCGGCAGTTTTCCGCGGCCTCCGCGTTTCAAAGCTTTTGATGTTGAGCGGGCCCCCTCTCACGCGGCCCTCAAGACACAAAGATGCCGCACCCTGCCCCACTCCGTGGTTAAATCACATCGTGAAACTGAAACTAGCCTGGATAGGCAAGACCAAAAATTTGGCCATCCAGTCACTAACCAACGAGTACCTGAAGCGCATCCAGCGCTACGCCGACGTCGACGGTCTCCAACTCCCCGACGAACCTGCCCTCCTCAAACTTCGCGAAAAAACCGCGACCCGCCCAGCCCACGCCATCGTGCTCCTCGAATCCCGTGGCCGCCAACTCACATCCGAGGAATTCGCCCAATTCCTTCAGAACCACCAGGACCGCAACCCCCAGCCGCTTGTTCTAGCCATCGGACCCGCCGACGGCTTCTCCGACGCCGCCCGAAAATCCGCCACCGCTACGCTCTCGCTCGGCAGAATGACCTTCGCCCACGAACTAGCCCGCGTCGTGCTGCTCGAGCAGGTCTATCGAGCCTTTACCATCCTCAAAGGCCACCCCTACCACACTGGCCACTGAACCAATGTACTTCTCAGACGTACCACTGGTGGCATCCTCGGTTTAGATTCAATGCCCATGGTGGTGCAATTGCCCTAAATCCAGCCGTCCCAAGGATCTGTTATGAAAACGATCGAAGAAGTTCTGCGTATCAAAGAAGAGGAAATTCTGCGCGTCAGAAAAGAAGTAGAAGCCCTGCGCATCGCCGCCGGCCTGCTTACCGACCAGGATCCCGACGCTGAACAAAAATCTGACTACCGCCAGCTCCTTCAAATGCCCTAGGTCCTCCGTCCTCCTTGGCCTGCAGGACTAACAAAGTTCAAAGCCCCGGCCCGACACAGGGAACCGACCTAAAGACATAGGCAACTCGACATAGACATTAGGAAAGAACTGCGCGCTCGGGCAGAGGCCCGCAAAGCATTGCCAGAATGTAAGCCCGACGCGCAAGCCCGGGGGTACGGATGATAGACATGATGAGCCCCATAGGGCCGACACCATCAGCCGGAAAGACTACTCTCTCTCCCGATTGACTTCCGTCTTCTGATCAAACCGCCATCCCAGGCTCATGTACCACTGCCTGTAACTCAACTGATCCCCATGCACGAACGTATAACCGCTTTGCAAAAACGAACGCCCCCACAAGTTAACGTCGAACGACGAATCGACAAAATTCGACATCTGGTTCTTCGAGAATGGAGACACCAACGTCTGGTTGCCAAACTGCATATCCCACATCATCCGGTCACCCAAATGCCGAGACAGCGTGAGCAGCTTGTAGTCGCCGCTCCCGAACGAACTGTTGAACTTGGAATACCGCATGTCCGCCCGCAGCCCAGTATGCCCGATCTCCTCAACCGTCATTCCATACATCTGATTCAACGTCTTCCGTGTGTCGCCCGTCCTATCACTGCGTCCGAGCGTGGTGTACAGCCAGATATGCTTCACCGGTTGCACGCGCACGCCGAAGCTGATGCCCTGGTACAGCAACTTGTCCACCAGTCCCGTGCCAATCAGCGCTGTTGAAGCCGTCGGCACATCGCGGAAATAGTTGTGATAGAAGTCGAACCCAACGCGCTTCACGGGCTGGTAGTGAACCGTCAAGTAACTCCGGCTGATGCCCGCCCCCGGCGTGATCCCATTCGTCGTCACCCCCTGCGGCGAGTCAGCAATCAGATCGTGATACACCGAGAACGAATTCTTGTAGGAGACGCCGTTCTCGAAAAAGATGAATGGACGGTCTAGCTGCCACTTGATCGAATTCAGCGCAATGCCCGCTGTACTCGTGTAATGAATCGACTGGCCAGCATCTCCTTCGAAATTTACAAAGCTGCCCGCCATCTGCTGGTTTGGGGTGTAACGAAACGAGGCGAGGTCGGGCGTCGAGCCGGCGAACGCGCCCACGATGATTCCCGGGTGCACCTTCCGCCCCACATATCCGCCGTCGATCACGTCCAGGCTGTTCGCCCACGGCAGCCAGAATCTGCCGAAACCCGCAACCCACTTCGACTCCGGATTGTCGTAGTACAGCTGCATCGTATAGGTCTTGTTCAGAGCGCTCTGCAGCGTCGCCTCTTCGGTGCGCGACTGCTTCGTGATGCGCCCTCGCCAGTAGCCCTGCAGATTCCAGTGTGTCCCCGCGATGTGCGTCATGTCGGCGCGCGCCACCATGCCGACCTGTGAACTCGTCCCTGTCGTTCCGCTGATGCCGCTGTAGTCCAACCCAAGCCGTCCGCGGATGCGTTGCTGCTCGCGCGGTTGGACCTCGGGCGGACGCGCAACAAATCCCTGTCCTTGCTCCACCGTAATCCAGTTGTCGCTCACCACCGACCCCTTCCGCCCGGCTGCGCGATGCTCCAGTAGTGCCACGGTTTCTGACACCGAAAGATAGGCCCAGTCCCCTGGCTTCACGTTCCGTTTCGCGTCGTGCACCTCGGTCACCGCCGAAGTCTCTGCGACCGACAATACCTGCAACTCCGCAACTTCTCCGGTCGCGTCGCCCGCATTGATGACGCGCCCGCCCTTCTTCGATTCGGGCACAATCAGAATCATGCCTTCCTCCAGCCCCGCCGCCCGGCCGCCGGTCAGGTACGCGACCCCTGCCGCCACATACTTCACCTTGAATCCCATCTGCACATGCTTGGTCGCAGCTTTCGTGACCGCAGGCACCTCGGTCACGGACAGCCCCGCCATCGCGTTTCCGATCATGCCCGGGATGGTCGCCGGATCCTCGCCCGGCACCGGCGGCAGCACCGTCAACGCAATCGTGTTCCCCTCCGTCGACAATCCATACGGATGTGCGCAGTCCAGATCCACCACCAGCCGCGTGATCATCGGATCCGCGCTGGTCAGCCCGATCCGCAAATCCTTCACTCCTTGCTGATTCACCGCGATGTGCTGCTGCCGCGCCCTCGCATTCGTATTCGGAAGCTCCAGCACCAGCCGGTCCGGGTTGTTCGCAATCAGCACTCGCGGATTCACCACCCCCGTGAGCTGCACTTCAATCTTTAGCTTGTCGCCGCTAGGCATTACGCGCACCTGTTCGATCGATGCCGCCGATCCGTGCGATCCCAAATCCTTCGCCGTTCCCGGCAACACCATCACCAGAAACGGCAACACGAACACTATTGCCAGGGGGAGTTGTTTCCATCTGTTCATGAGTCTCTCTCGTACGCCCGTTGGGTGTCCCATTTCATCGCGTTCTTTGCGGAAGGGTGGGGAAGCGCCCCGCGCTAATCTGCGAAAGCATTGGGACCGCCTAGGGTCGTTAACTTCGTCTCAACATCCTGCGAGGCGTTTATGAAGCGCCCCTGCAGCCAGCCAAAAAATCCCAGTAGCTTTCTCTGTTCCTCTGTGCTGAACGCTTTCTCTGCGCCCTCCGCGGCCGTTCTCTGCGCCCTCTGCGGTTTAAGATTTTTCCTCACTCACAAACCGCTAAAAACTCTTCCCGCTCTTACTCCTCTTCACCATCAACGGCGAAATGGTTGTCATCCAGTTATCCATCAGACTGTGACACTCCAGGCACTGCCTCGAATATCCCTGCGCCACATGGTTGGGGGATTTCGCTCTCTTGAAATCGTCCATGTGGCAACTGCTACATTCGGTCGACAGTCCCTGCCGGTTGAACGGGCCCACCGTCCCCACCTTGTGGCAGGAATAGCAATCCACCATCGCGTGCGCCCCAATCAGCGGGAAGCGATCCTGGTGCTCATTAATGTTGTGAATGGAGACCTGCCACCCGGTATCCCGATGGCATGCATCGCACTGCGCCGTATTTTTGCGGCGATGAATATCCGCGTGGCAATCCTGGCACTGGTTGCCTGCTTTCGCGAATACAAGATCAGTGTGACAATCTACGCACCCGACTTTCGAGTGCAGCCCGCGCAGCGCAAATCCTGTCTTGCGATGTTCAAACTCAGGCACCGCGCGAATCGGCTTCCAGCCTTGCGCTGTGTGACAGTTTTCGCACGGGATGGTCAGGGGGCCGTGCGGACTACGGGTCTTCTCGGCTACACCGGGAGTCTTGCCGGTTGCATCGGGACGCGCATCGTCTTCCCGCGCAAACATTCCCAGATGCAGAACCACCACCAACTGCGTAATGAATAAGATTCGTCGCAACACCGCTCCATCCCTGGCTTTGGAGTAGACCGCGCCTGCTGCGCTCGAGAAATCCCCCTTTCTACCAGCGCTTCAGAACACTCGCTTGTCAGCTTGCTTGTTTCGCGATCGGTATACAGGCATTCCATCAGGAGATGCCATTTCGCAAAAGGTCTGAAAAGTACGGTCCCGGTGGGACAGTATCACTGGTACAGTCACGCGCACGACAATCGCACTGCTGATCTCAGATCATCAGCACAATCACGCGCGCATTCGCACAATGCCCCGCGGAGTTACTCCACCAGAATTGAAGATTTCCTGTTCTCTCTGGGTACCTCTGTGTCCCGAGTGGTGAAGGGTGTGCCCCTCTGTGTCCTCTGTGGTGAAAAGGGTCGCCCAGGTTCGCGCTGTTCGATGGTGCTAAACCTGGGCCAGCAGCACATTACTTCGCACTCCCCACCAACTTCTCCACGTCCCCCATCTCCTTCACCACTCCAGCCGACAAATTCTCCGGCCCCGCATCAGTTACTAATATGGTGTCCTCCACCCGGAAGTGCATCTTCTTCTCCGGAAACTCCACGATCGGCTCGACCGTCACCACTTGCCCCGCTTTGATCGGACCCCTCGCCATCAGCACGTCATGCGTCGCCAGCCCGACAAAGTGTCCCGGAAATCCCATCCACTGCTTCTCGATCCCGGCCTTCGCAAACACCGCCTTCCCCGCATCCGACGCCTGCTCGTAAGTATTCCCCGGCTTCAGCATCGCGATCACCGCCTTCTGGCACTCCAGATCGACCGCGTACCACTTCGCCTGTTCCTCGGTAAATTTCCCGCCGATATTAAACGTCCGCGTAATATCCATCGCCATGTGATCGAGGTCGGCCGCGAAATCAAACACTACCAAATCTCCTGCCTGAATCTGTCGCCGGTCATTAAAGTAGTGCCACGTATTGATGTTCTCTCCGGTTCCGACGATTGCCGGATACGCCCACCCCGAGGCCCCGCCATTCCGAAACACAAAATCCGCCTGCGCCTCGATCTGGTACTCGTACATGCCCGCCTTCGCATGCGCGATCCCCTGCTTGATCCCCTCGCCGCTGAGCGCCCCATTCTTCCGAAGCACGGCAATCTCCTGGGGCGTCTTGATATTCCTCATCCCATCAATGAACGGCGTCGCATCCTTCAAACGCGCAGCCGGATACCGCTCCGCCAGCTTCTTGATCGCCGCCCTGTCTCCCGGCAGCGGGTCGCCATACGGATGCGAGTACTCCTCGGCATAATCGCCGCCCGTCTCCGGCCGCGCACCGTCCGCCTTGTCCGCAAACGTCAGCCGCACCCACAAATCCGACGAGTCATTTCGCATCAACCCATAAGCCAGCATGCGATCTAGCACGTCGAGCGGCAGCACCGTTTCAAACCCCAGCTTCTTGCGCTCTTCCTCTGGGAGCGACAGCAAATTCGCCCCATACACCTGCTTGGTGCGCGGCGCCTGTTGCGGCTCAAAAATCACCGCGCTGCCCTTGGCGCAATCCATCACCAGAACCGCCCCCGGATCCGATAGCCCCGTGTAGTAAAAGAAGTCATTGTCCTCGCGATAATGCACCGCCTCCGGCAGAACCTTGCGCGCGAACAGAATGAGATGCCCGCTCTTCAGCCACTTAGCAAGCTCCGTCCGCCGCCGGGCAAACTCCGCCGGCCCTCCCAATTCATTGACCGCCGCCATATCCGTGTACTGCGCCAACGCCAACACGGCCGACGATAGAATCATCACCAAAACTGCCACGCGCATCCGCAACGGTCCAAGTCGCATCATGTTCTCCATGGAAGAGGATGGTAAGCCGGCTTGAAGCACGCCGGGCAGGCAGATTGTAGAGGGTGTTGTTGGATCGCACCAGCGCCGTCAGACAATGACCGCCGCCTTAAAAGGACAGCCACCATCCCCGGGTGCCTCCGCAGCAAAGACGCCTCCACAACCGGAACATCTCCAGCAACTCCACCAGCTTTGAGCCGCGAGGCGGCAAAATTCATAAGCCCAGCCCGCAAGGGCTGGGTTCAAGGACAGAAACCCGCGAGCCCCGGTGGGAGCGGCATTGCGACGCGCAGCGCACCCCACTTCGCGCAAGGCAAAATGGCGAAAACTGCTCCTTTCCAAGCCGCGGGCACCCAGCGAAACGGGCGTAAGCCCGCCACCCGCGATTCACGCACGCTGGACTCCCCCATCCGAACGTACACTCTAACCCTCTCCTCAAGCATGCCAATCCTGCCTTCGCCCCCTCAACCCTGCCCCGCCTCCATCCACTGCCCAACCCTCGAAACCACCATCCATCCTTGATACCCTAAGAATGTTCTATTGTCGCGAAACTGACCAGGGAGCAACGACCAACAACCGCATCTTGTCCTACGAAGCCGCCATCGCCCGCATGTTCGCCCTCGGCCATGAACTGGCCCAGATGCCTTCGCATAAGTTTGACCTCGCGCACATGCGTGTTCTGCTCGAAGCCCTCGAGCACCCGGAACGAAAATTTCCTGCAGTCCTTATCGCTGGCACGAACGGCAAAGGATCCACTGCTGCCACGCTGGCTGCGATTCTCCAAGCCTGCGGATACAAAACCGGCCTCTACACTTCGCCGCACCTGGTAAAAATCAACGAGCGCATTCGCATCAATGGCGCCGCAATTCCGGACGACACTTTTGCCCTGATCCACGATCTTGTCGACCGCACCGCCGAGCGCCTGGTCACCGAAGGCGAACTTCCGTGGCACCCAAGCTTTTTCGAGATGCTCACCGCCATCGCTTTCGAACATTTTGCCCGCGAGCGCCTGGACATCGCCGTTCTTGAAGTCGGCATGGGCGGCCGGCTCGACGCCACCAACGTGGTGGATCCGCGCCTGAGCGTCATCACCGACATTTCTCTTGACCACCAGAAGTTTCTTGGCGAAACGCTCACCGAGATCGCGCGCGAAAAGGCCGGCATCCTCCGCGCCCGTACGCCCGTGGTCACGCTGCCGCAGACGCCAGAAGCCAACGATGTCATCGGCAACGCTATTCTTGCCATCGACGCGAAGGCCGTGAATGCTGTCCCCTACGTTCCACCTCTCACCCCGAACAGCGCGCAGTATCTCGTCCCCAGCACGCACGAAAAGCCCAGGTACATTTCCCGTTATCCGCTGCAAGTTTTGGGAAAAGAAATCGTAGTCGAAACCCCGCTCGTCGGCCGCCACCAGCTTCGAAACATCGCGCTGGCCATTGCCGCCGCGCAAGAACTTGCCGCCCAGGGATTCACCAACATCACCGCCGCCACCATCGAGCGCGGGATCCGCGAAACCCGTTGGCCCGGACGCTTTCAGGTTTTGCCCGCGACCATCGACCATCCCGAAGTCGTCTTCGATGCCGCCCACAACCCAGCCGGCGCTTGGGCATTGCGGTCGACCCTCTCCGCGGCCTATGAGGACCGCCCGCTCGTATTCGTCTTCGGCGCCATGCGCGACAAGGCGATCGGCGAGATAGCCGAAATTCTGTTTCCGCTTGCTGAGTTAGTCGTCGCGACGCAAGTCGACAACCCGCGCGCCGCGACCGTCGCGGAGATCCGCGAGGCCGCCGCCCGGGTCGCGGTCGAGATTGCTGGTGCCCGCGACCTCACCTCCGCCATCGCCCAGGCCCGAGCCGCCGCCGGCACACAAGGGTTGGTGGTAGTTACCGGTTCGATTTACATTGTAGGAGAAGCGATGCGTGCGCTCGGCGCGCGCATTGAATAGACAATTGCCCTTCAAGAATCCATCACCGGAAATCGAAAGCGGAGAGGTTCCCGCCGCCCCCGAGCCCAGGCCCGTGGAGCGCGTGATCGCTCCGGTGGCGCGCCGTCCGCGTCGCCACGGCCTGCTGAGCAGCCTGCGTTCTTACTTTATCTTCGATCCGCTGATCTGGGCGTACACCGTAATCCTGGGAATCATCTCGATTCCTGTATCTCTATTTGGCGATCGTGAACGCATCCTGCACAACTTTGCCCGCGTCTGGTCCTGGATGATCATGAAGACCATCCTCTCTCCGGTCAAGGTCACCGGCCTGGACAAAATCGACACGACCCGCACCCACGTGTACGCAGTGAACCATGCGTCCGCGCTCGATATCCCGGTCCTCTACGTCTACCTGCCCTTCCAGTTCCGCATCGCGTTCAAGAAAGAATTGCTCGCGTATCCGATCGTGGGCTGGCACCTCAAGCGCTCCGGGCAGATCTGCGTTGACCAGCAAAATCCGGCGGGCTCAATCGGCAGCATCCGTTCCGCGCTGAAGAGTCTGAAGGCGGGCACTCCGCTCGTGATTTATCCCGAAGGCGGCCGCACACCCGACGGCCAGATCAAGCCTTTCCTTCCCGGCGCCTTCTTCCTGGCAATCAAAGCCCAGGTCGATATCGTCCCGGTTGCCCTGGTCGGCACATTTGAGCTACTCCCGATGAACACTTACCACATCAAGTGCCAGCCGCTCGAAATGCGTGTGGGCGCCCCGATCTCCACCTCCGGTCTCACCGGCCACGACATGCAATCCCTCTCCGAAAAAGTCCAGCAAGCCGTAACCGACCTCTACACCGGCAAATAATCCAGGTACGAATAATTCGGAACCGCAGCCGGAAACACGCAGCCCGAAACACGCAGCCCGAAACACGTAGGGGCAGACGCCCTCGTCTGCCGGGCTGAGCGAAGCTCAGCTCGATTTCTGATGCGCAGCTGAAAAGCCAAGATAAGAGATGTTTCTCTAGATTCTCTCTGTGTCTCTGTGTCCTTGACCGAAGAATTTCCCATCCCTACCTTCTCTGAATCAAATCCCACAAATTCCCATACAAATCCTTAAAGACCGCCACCGTTCCATAAGGCTCTTCCTTCGGCTCGCGAACGAACTCCACTCCATGTGCGCGCAGCGAGTTGTAGTCCCGCCAGAAATCGTCGGTATGAAGAAACAAAAACACCCGCCCTCCTGTCTGGTTCCCAACCCGCGCCCCCTGCTCGGCATTCGCCGCTTGCGCGAGCAGTACGCTGGTCCCCTCTGACCCCGCGGGCGCTACCAGTACCCACCGCTTCCCGCCGCCCATGTCCGTATCCTCGACCAGACGAAACCCCAGGACTCGTGTGTAAAACGCAATGGCCTCATCGTAGTTCCGGACCACAATCGCAACGTGCGCAAGCGTCTGCTTCATGGCCGACATTATAGGCACCATCGAAACAGCCGCCATCCCCGATTCAACGGCCACACTCCACAAAACTCCCTTGACCGCAACTCCACTGCCGCGTTAGCCTCCCATGGAAAAATCGGGCCCCGCATAACAAGGAGGCTTCATGGTTCCACTCTCCGCTCTCTGGCTCCCGATCGTGATCTCGGCCGTCATCGTCTTCATAGCCAGTTCCATCATGCACATGCTGCTGCCCTACCATCGCAGCGATTACCGCCAGCTTCCCGACGAAGATAAAGTCATGGCCACGCTGCGCGGCTCGACTCTGAAACGCGGCCTGTACGTCTTCCCATACTGCACGCACAAGGAAATGAAGTCCCCCGCCATCCAGGAAAAATACAAACAGGGCCCCGTCGGTTTCCTCAACATCATGCCTCCCGGTCCGCCCGCCATGCCCAAGTTCCTCGGCCTCTGGTTCGCATACACGCTCTTGGTCGGCTTCTTTGTCGCGTACCTCACCGCGCACACTGTCGCGCCTGGCAGCTCTTACCTCGCAGTCTTCCGCGTCGCCGGCACAGCCGCCTTTCTCGCGTACGGCCTCGGCGTTCTTCCAAGCGGAATCTGGAAAGGCCAAACCGCCAGCACGACGATCAAGGAACTCATCGACGGGTTGGTGTATGCGCTCCTGACCGCCGGCACCTTCGCTTGGCTTTGGCCGCGCATCGCGTCTGCCGTGGGAATGTAAGTCCAAGAGACATTTCAGGGGATCCCTTGGCGGGAACGTTCCGAGACAAGGTGCGCCAAACTCAACTCTTGCTTGGTGGGTGAGTACAAAACGTGATTATGTATTCGTAGCAGCGGGGACCAGGCATAGTAGGCGCGCCTCCGAACTGCATTTCGGCCCTGTAGGGTTAGCTCCCGAACGGCCAGTCTCCCACTGCCTCCTGCACTCTAGTCCCCCGCAGTTCCTCTCGCAGTGATCGTAATCCCATCGCGCCCTTCCCTGAACGGATCGATTGTTCGGAAACTTCGTTTATTGGAGCAATGAGGCAGCCAGCACCTCAAAACACTTCGACCCGGGTTTTTCATTGTTGGAGAGATGAATCGAGAAAATCAGGAGAGATATGGAACTCTGAGGAACATCTGGAAGCAGCATCACCGAAGATCGAACGCTACTCGGGATGGAAATTCAGTATCACGATTTCGTGCGTCTCGCGCGAACCCGTTTCCCACTTGCACCGCTTCACCGCATCCACCCCCGCCTGCGCCAGCACCGGATGCCCACCCAGAATTCCCGCCGACTTCACCGTGCCATTGGGCCCGACTACCGCCTCAATCTTTACGCTGCCGGAAATGCTCATCTTCCGCGCCAGAGTTGGATACACGGGCACAACCCGGTCCACTATCTTGCGGTGACTCTCCGATTGATCCTGTTGTGCCCGGGACGGCGGAACGCAAACCAACGAGACCGCGCCACAAATCGCGAGCAACAGAACCCACGTCCGAAGACGCATTCAGACCCCCTACCGTATCTCCATCATTAGATCGACAAGGGTTTTCGTAAAGGTCACGGTAGTAATCAACCGAAAGTTTCGCACCCATTTAGTCCGATTTTCAAATCGCAGGACTCGCCGCATCCCAGGAGTTACGAATTCGCATCGTCAACCTGTGGGACAAAGTCCAATTCCTCGGGTCGAAGACGCTGACGATAGGACCGTAACCGCCCGCGAAGTGGAAAAACCGCAGGGAGCAAAGTCAATTAAAAGAGGGGGACCATAATAGTAAAAGTGGGAAAGATCGCTCTCAGAACACGCGCCTCACGACAGCACAATGCCAGTCGCTATCTGTTTCGATAACAGAAAAAGGGAGTCGCTATCGAAACCGAGTGCCCAGAATCAAAATAGTAACGGGCTGCGGCCCCGTTGGCTCAGACACGCCTAGTCTGGGCCGCCCGACGCACTAAGGTTCGAAATTTTACCTTTCGCACCACTTCAATTAACCGCCGTCTCCGACGGATCCGTCAGCCCAATCAATTGTCCTACTGGATATTCCTCAGGCGTAAACGGAATTTCAGGTTCCGGATTCACGATCGTCAAAACTTCGCCACTGACATTCCCCCGGATCGTCAATGCCTGACTCTCCACCGCGATGACACGATAAGTTTCATCAAAGATGGCCATGACGTCTCACCCATACGTCGGTTGGATGCACCCGCACGCGCAGAGGTCAGCCCTTTTCCAGATTCCTTTTTCAGCCATTAATCGCGAGGATATCGGTGTTTTCCCGTAGGCCTCGAAACGCGTTTCACCATCACTTGCGCAGGTCGCAGGGGAGAAAACGTGAGGCGCGAGCCGAACCCAATCCCTGGCCTACCCGCCATCCCTCTTGCGGATCAAGCGCTCTTTCAGCCCGGGCCACTCGGCCGCCACGATCGAATACCGCGCCGAATCCCGCGGAATGAAATCCGCCGCCATGCGATGCGCCCGCAAAACCCCTTCAAACTGGCCGCCGATCCGCTCTATTGCCGCGCGAGATCTCTCATTGCGCACGTCCGTGTGGAAACACACCCGAAACACTTTCCATGTCTCGAACGCATGCGTCAGCATCAGCAGCTTTGCCTCGGTATTCGCCGCAGTTCGAATCGCCAAGCGTGACAGCCACGTGTAACCAATTTCGCATCCATCTGGAGTGCTTCGCCCATGGAGCGCATGCCCAACCGGCCAGCCCCAACGATCAAGGTTGAAAAAACGAGTAGACCCGAGGACGGCTCCGTCTGAAACGCGTACCGTGGCGTAGGGCACAGCAATTCCTTCGTCTCTCCAGGCTAGCGCCGTCTCTACATATTTCGCAGCCTCATCCTTCCCTTGCGGAATGGGACTCCAGCGATACAGTTCCGCATCTCCCGCCGAAGCCGCCACCAGCCCATCCACATGCTGATGCTCCAGCGGTTCAAGACGGACATGCTTTCCGGTCAATTCCACTTGTTCCATTTCTTACCCTTTACTCGGTTTCTAAGCCGACATGCCGCAGGAAGCGGGGGCGCGACTTCAGCGGCTTCAAAAAAATTCCGTTTACGGCAGTGTCTTTGAGAGGACACGCCGTCAGGCGTGCCGAGAAAGCGCATTGAATGCGGCGGTACCGGCTGAGGTTCGCTCTAGGTACTACCGCGTCACCGTGGCCTGGTAACTCACCGTCTGCCACCGCCCCGACCGCCGCACCCAAACGCGTGTAAAGCGATAAGGCCCGCTGAACTCCTCGCCTAACTCTTTCCCGCGCACATCCGCGCGCGCCGTCACCACGGCCGTGCTCCCATACAACCGCACCACCATGTCGGTCACTTCGATCGAGTCATACCTCAATTGCGCAGTCTTGCGCGCCGCCACGGTCTCCGCTTTCCCAATCACCTGTCCCAGCGGGCTGATGGCCACATAGTCCTCCGCCAGTGTTCGCTCCGAGAACGCCGCATCCCGATGCAGAGCCGCTTCTTTCGCCTGCCGCTCCAGGTCCACAATCTCGCGCACCACCTCTTCCTCGCGCGGACCCGTCGCGTTGGTTTGCGGCCGCGTCATCCTCGCCTGCAAACCCGAAGACAACATCACCGTTGCAACAAACAGTGCAACCCTGTTGTGTTTCATGCGGAGAGACCTCCGAACCCGAGTGCGAGTGGAAGACCCGATCTTAAGATGCATACGAACCGGCAAGCGTACCAGTTCCGAGGTTAACGAGCTTAAAGATGTAGGCACCCGCCCATTGGGTGCAAACAATAGGCGAAGGAGTTCGGCATTTCCCTCAGCCAAACTTACCAGCGGAACGGCCCACTCTTGTGCGTTTCATCCCCACAGGGAAATCTTCCGATGTCCTCAGCCTGCCCTGAGCGAAGCGAAGGGACCAAGACCGGCGACCGTCCAAGGTACAATAAGGAATTCGAATCCTATGCCGGAGATCCGCCGTGGCCTCATCATCGTGAATACTGGCCCAGGCAAGGGCAAGACCACCGCCGCCATGGGCACCGGCCTAAGAGCCGTAGGCCAAGGCATGCGGGTGCTTATGCTCCAGTTTCTAAAAGGATCCTGGCACTACGGCGAGCTCGACGCCGTCCAGTCCTTCGGCGACAAGTTCGTCATGAAGCAGATGGGCCGCGGTTTTGTTAAGGTCGGCGCCGAAAAGCCCGACCCGGAAGATGTCCGCATGGTGGAAGAAGCGTGGTCGGAAGCAGAAAAGGCAATCCAGTCCGGCGCGTGGGACTTGGTCATCCTCGACGAGATCAACTATGCCATCAGCTACGGCATGCTCGATCCCGCCAAGGTCGCCGAAAGTCTCCGCCACAAACCCGACATGGTTCATGTTATCTTGACGGGCCGGAACGCTCATCCGACAATTGTCGAGCTAGCCGATACCGTAACCGAAATGCGCCAGGTAAAGCACGCCTACGAACAAGGCGTCCTGGCCCAAAAGGGCATCGAGTATTAATAGCCTGCATTCGCTCGTGGTCTGCATTTGGGAGCCAAGAAAGTTTTAGACATACTGGATCATGTATTCCGGAGCGAAGGCGAGAACTGCAAGATAGATAGCCCGGGACAGAACACGGCAGAAGAAACGGACTCGAAAAAAACGGTTCCGGAAAAAACCGACCGTCAGCGCATTTTTAGTAGCAGCGACCCAGCCGCGCAGCGGCGGCAGAGATTAGCCCAGCGCGTAAGCGCTGGGTCAGGCAAATAAAGAACTCGAGCCCCGCAAGGGGCGCCATCTGGCGAAATGGGCGAACGCCCACCAGCTGATTTTGATCGCTAGCAGCTCTTCCCATGGCCTGGTTCAAACGCCAATCCGGTGAACTCGACCCCTCCGGCGAGCGCAAGATGCGCACCGAAGGCCTCTGGGTGAAGTGTGACAGCTGTCGCCAGATCATTTGGAAGAAGGATCTCGAGGACAACCTCAACGTCTGCCCGAAATGCGACAAGCATTTCCGCATCGACGCCCGTTCCCGCCTCGGCCTGCTGTTCGACGATAACCAGTTCGAAACCTTCGACGGCAACCTGGTCTCGACCGACCCGCTGAAATTTGTCGACCTGAAGGCCTACTCGTCGCGCCTCAAACAGGCTCGCAACGACACCGGCCTGACCGACGCGGTCATCAACGCGCAAGGCAAACTCAACGGACGCCCGGTAGTCATGAGCGCCATGGAGTACGCCTTCATCGGAGGCTCCATGGGCGCGGTCGTCGGCGAAGTCATCACCCGCGCCATCGAAAAATCCGCCGACACTAAGCATCCGCTCGTCATCATCTCGGCCTCCGGCGGCGCCCGCATGATGGAAGGCGTCATCAGCCTGATGCAGTTGGCAAAAATTTCCGCCGCGTTAGGCCATCTTGACGAACTAAAAGTCCCCTACATCTCGGTCCTGACCGATCCGACGACCGGCGGCGTCACCGCTTCGTTCGCCATGCTGGGCGACCTGAACATAGCCGAACCCGGCGCCCTGATCGGCTTCGCCGGACCACGCGTCATCGAACAAACCATCCGCCAAAAACTCCCGCAAGGCTTCCAGCGTAGCGAGTTCCTGCTGGAGCACGGAATGCTCGACGCAGTAGTCCACCGCCGAGATCTGAAACCCTACATAGCCCGAGCGTTAGACTTCATGGCCAAAGCCGCCTGACCTCGAGCTCGACTCTCGCCTTGGTCAGCCCGCATCAATTAATGTTTGTCATCCTGAGCGGAGTGAGGCGCCAGCCGAACGCAGTCGAAGAACCTATGCGTTTTGCCGGCGGCCCCGCCAACTCTCATGCCGCAGGATTCGCTCCCTCTGGTTGAGCCTTAGGCCGGCATCTGATCCACAATCCGTTCCCCCGCCGCATCCCAATACATCTTCTTCCCGCTCCAATAAGACTGAGTCGCCATCATGCAGGCCACCGAATGCGCAAACCCGTTCTGCACGGTCGCATGCGGATCCTTCCGCGACCGCATGCACTCAAACCAGTTCCCCATATGCTCCAACGTCAGGTCATCAATCCCCATCGGCGGAAGCTCTTTCTCTCCCGGCAGCAGAATCGATTTCGCCGCGCGCTGCTTATCGATGTTCGCGTTGTCCTCGTGATTCCCCTTCTCCTCGACCACTTGGTATCGCGGACTCCCTTCGCCCCCAATGTTCATCAACGTCGCTTTCTTCCCCATGTACCGCGAGAAACTGGGCGCATCGTTTCCAAAGCTGGTCGAATAACTCACGAGAAATCCCTTCGGGATACTCGAGCAACGCCTGGAACGTATCCGCATTCTCGCGCCCGTCGTGCCAGGCGAACACGCCACCATGCGCCATCACCGACTTCGGAAAACTCTCATCCATGAAGAA
Organism: uncultured Acidobacteriota bacterium; assembly: GCA_963850425.1. Lineage (GTDB taxonomy): Bacteria > Acidobacteriota > Terriglobia > Terriglobales > Acidobacteriaceae > Gp1-AA133. Next base: position 845,006 of record CAWKLF010000001.1, read on the forward strand.
GTGCACCAGGTCGATCCCGTGACTCATCCACTGATCCGGAATCCCGCTGGAAAACTCCTTATACAAACGAAACTCAAAATACATCTGCGGATCAAACGGACGCGCCGGCTTGGTGAGCAGCCAGCTCTTCCAATCCGTATCCTGCTCGCGAATCTCCTTCACCTCCGGCCGCCCCCGCCACCGCGGTCCGTGATAATTCCACACAATCTCGATCTTGCTGATATCCCCCAGTTCCCCACGCTGCACCACCTCGCGCGCCAGCAGCGGATAAGGCTCGCTGCGATGCTGCGTCCCGACCTGCACAACCGTTTTCGCCTTCAGCACCGCATCGCGCGCGGCCTTAGCTTCCTCCAGCACATTCCCCATCGGCTTCTCGACGTAAGCATCCTTCCCCGCCTCAGCCGTCATCTTCAGAATCGGCGAATGCGAATGCTCCGGCGTCGAGATCAACACCGCATCCACGTCCTTCATCGCCAGTAACTCTTCGATATGTTGCGCCGCCCGCGGAGCCCGCCCGTAATAGCCGGTGTTGGTAGCCACCGCCTTCTCGCGATTCACCTTCCATAGATCGCAAACGGCCGTCATCTCGACGTTGTGGCTGGACTTGAGCTTGGAAGCAATCAAATCCAGATCCCCGCCGCGGCTCCCGTTGCCGACATGCCCCAGCGAAATGCGATCGTTTGCCCCCACAATGTTTTCGTAAGAAGAAGCCGTGCGCGGCAACACCGCCGCCCCCGCAATCACCGCAGCCGACGAACTCAAAAATCTTCGACGATCCATATCAGATGATCCCTTTCAAAAGCTGTTAGTGGGCGCAATGCTAAGAGTGATCCGTCATCAAGTCAATGAAGCCACCGAAAAGCCGGTGCCCCACGTTTCGCCTTTTGAAAGGTGGGATTCCACGCGGGTTCTTGCTGTCTGAGGCTGTGGGTCAGCGCTTCTGGTACGGGTGGAAGATGTAGTCCTTCGCCTTAACGGCTGAATGGCACGTGTGTCCGCAGTCTGAGGGGCTTTTAAGATCCGCCGCGAATTTGTCGGATGCGGCTTCGTAGTTGAACAGCGCGTATCCCCACCCGCCGCTTCTCGGAAATCGCTTGCTGTCCTTCTCAATGACGAAAGCCTGGGTAAAAACGTCAGGCACATCCACAACGAAAGGGGCCTCGGTGCTCTTCTTTGGTTTCCACTGGAGCTTCACGATTTTGGAGCCATCTGGAAAAGGCTGGCCGTTACCGGGAATGCCGGCCTTGTATGCCTGGATCATGGTCGGATTGGCGACGATGACCTTGAGCACTTCGTCGGTCCGGGCGGAAGACACCACCGCCCAGTCCTCGTATCCCTTGAAGTCGGAAAACGCGATTCCGCTAGGCGACTTCAAGGAGTACTTGTCCTGCGCGTAAACGGCCGTCGCGACCAGAGCCGCGAGCGTGGTTGTGGCGATCGCAATCCTGAGCTTGTTCCTGCACTTCATGGCTGTTCCTTTCTTAGCCAAGAAATCTCCATTTTTGACGGCTGAAATCGGGCAGAGGATATCACACCCAATTTCTTGATACTTCGAAGCCTTGGTTTGTGTTTAGAAAGAGAAAAGCAGGGAAGCATCCGTCTTCTTGTGCGAAGGTCAGCTAAACAGAAACCGGTGAACGTCTCGTCTGTAAAAGTATTTTTCCGTCCCGTATTTTGTCCCCGTATTTTTCTGCCCCCGTATTAGTCCCCGTATTTTCACAGACGGGCCGTTCCGCCAAGGTGCCGCGAACGGTGCCCAACTCCGCCTCGAGCCCCGTTAAGGGCGAAAGGTATTAGCCCCGGGCGCAAGCCCGGGGAAAGCCCAGCGAGTTACGCGAGCCCCGTAGGGGTGACAGCGCCAAAGCCCTTCCCCAAGACACGATTTCAGGATGTCCTTTTTATGCGGGACCGAATCCTCAACCCCATCACTCAAACTCCACCCGCTCAAACCCCAGCCCCTGCAGCAAACTCGTCAACGTGCTCCGCGCATTCGTGTTCGCTGTCTTCAAAATTCCATCCAGCAACGCCGCCTGCTGAAGCTGGCTCTCTGCCTCCTGGCGCACTTGCGTCTCCAGGTTCGGATCCACCGGGACCAGCAAACCCGTCTGCCGCGAATACACCTTGGTTCGCGCATTATCAATGCGCGTCGAAAACACCCGCGCTGCAGGCAGCCGTAACACCACCTTCTTCTCCTCCACCGCCACATCGCCGCCCTTCAGCCCGCTGAAGTCCACCCCCGCCACCACCTCGCCGTGCACCACCATCAGCAGTCGGTCTCCGGCAAGAAAATTCGGCAGGATCACGTTCTCCTTCTCTCCGCTGACCACCTTATCCATCGTGTACACGACAGTCTCCAGCCGTTGCAGTTGCTGGATCTTATTTACCACCGTCGGCTGGCTCACATCGATTTGCGTGCTGCGGCCTAGCAGCCGCCCTGCCCACCCGCTCCAGAACGACGGCGCCGCCTGCCGCGCAATCACCATCAGCCCCAGCACGCCCAGCGCAATGCCGAGCAGGAGCGCCACCGCTGTTCTCAGGCGACTCTCCGCTTCACGCCCACCCTTTTCTGGACTCAGCATCTCCAACCTCGCAGAAATGGTTGATCTTCATCTCGACATTGTAGAGTAGTGCCGCAAAGAATCAGCTCAGTCGGGCCCAGTCGTGGTGCGGGCCAGCGACAATATCGCTCCCGCAAACAGAAGCGTATCGGCGAAGTAGTTGAGCCCCTCGACTTTCACCGCGGCACTCGGATCCGCCAGCGCCCCAATCAGGACCGGTCCGTAGATCCCCACCACCAAAAGCAGAATCCAGCCGCCGAGATACGTGGCTGCCATCCGCGTCTTCCGCGCCAACAGAAAGCAGACTCCACCCACGATGAGAAATGCGCCCGTCAGGTAGTCGATGAAGGCGCGCGCGGGAATCCACGTGGGCATTTCTTTTATAAGTGGAACTCCGGGCAGTACCAGCGGGTGGAGAAAGTGCTGAACGCCGAAAAAGATCGCGGCGATCGCGATCAGCACGCGACCCACGGTGATGAGACTCCTCCCCGGCCGGCGCGATCCGCCCATCGCAACTCCCGCCAGAACCCAACCGCCACCCCCGAACGACATTTCCCGGATCACAATCGTCCATAAGATTCGGGCGCCGCTGCTGACCGCTCCCGGAAAATGGATCATCGCCACAAAAAGGAACATCATGATTCCGAACAGCAGGCCGGACCAGCGCACCTGAATGTTGGTGGCGATGCTCAACGATGCGGCGATCAGCGCAAAGCCTACGAAATAAACCCAAAACAAATGCCACGGCACGAACGGCGGCACCAGGTCCATCGGGATTCCGCCGGAAAGATGTTCTGCGCCGAAGACCGCCAACGGGATGGCGAAGCACAATCGGGTCAGAGCTACGATCTTGTCGAGGCCTCGAGCCTGGGCGATATCCTTTTTTACGGCCAATAGCCCAAGCACAAGCAACACGAGGCCGGCCGCGGACATCGAGAATGCGATGCGAGAGAATTCAAACAATGCGGCGAAAATTGTTGGTTGCATGCGTCTCCGAATCGCTAAATTCTACGACGATGTTGGGTCAAGCCCGCACTTCTTCGTCTACGAACGCATTACAGTCGAAAACAGGCGTAGCCTTCAATGCGCCTACCGCGACTCAGTCACCGCCCTCCAGGATCCTGTACTACAATCGAGGTGTCTCCAGCGCGGAGGTGATTACCATGCAACCGCAGAGCGAATCCAAAATCGAGCCAAACCCCGAGCAGACCGCAGAGCATCTCGCAGGTGTTCATTCTCTGCTGAAGTCTCTCCAGGACAAAATTGGTGAGCATCCTCTATTAGCCGAGGCCATCCTGAAGGTGGAGATGGCCCTGAACACTCTCGGCGTAAAAACCGGCGCGATGCTTTAACGGTCCTTGGCTGTTCGGCGGCCTTGGGAACGGCCAGACATCGCAATTCTGTCGCGCTCCTCTGCGATTCAAAGCCAGGGCCCCACGTTTCGCGATTTTCGAAACACCCTGCTCTGAGTGTAGTCGAGGCTGGAATTCCACGACTCTCAAGTCCTGAGGATTTTTGGGAAAGGGCACGACTTCAGTCGTGCCAAAAGCAGATAGGAATGTACGGCTTCAGCCGCTGAGGTAAGCTTCTCAGTCTCTGAAAGCGCCACCCCTCCACATTTCTCCCTACAAGCCCTCCGCCCTTGATCCACCTTTCCCCCAAAGGTAGCCTGTTATCTGTGGCCAAAGAACCACCCGCCGAACTGCTTTCGATCGAGGGACGCGAAGTCCGCGTAACCAATCCCGACAAGCCTTATTTCACGCGCGAGACCAAGCTCTCCAAACTCGACCTCGTCCGTTACTACCTGTCCGTCGCCCCGGGAGCCCTCGCCGGCATCAGAGATCGTCCACTCGTCCTCAAGCGCTTCGTCAATGGAGCCGAAGGCGAGGCCTTCTATCAGAAACGCGCCCCCACCGACCATCCTGAGTGGCTGCGAACCATCACCTTGTCATTCCCCTCCGGCCGCACCGCGGAAGAGCTGGTCGTCGACGACGCGCCCGGCCTCGCCTGGATCGTCAACCTGGGCTGCATCGAACTCCACCCGCACCCCGTGCGCTCCGCCGATCTCAATCACCCCGACGAGCTGCGCATCGATCTCGACCCCGGCCCCGGCGTCCCTTGGTCCGACGTCCGCACCGTCGCCCTCGAAGTGAAATCCTTCCTCGAAGAGATGGGCCTACACGGATGGCCCAAGACCAGTGGCTCCCGCGGCATGCACGTGAACGTGCGCGTTCAACCGCGCTGGACCTTCACCGAAATTCGACGCGCCGCGCTAACTCTATCGCGTGCGATCGAAAAGCGCGTGCCCCACCTGGCCAGTTCGAAATGGTGGAAAGAAGAACGGCACGGCGTCTTCCTCGACTACAACCAGAACGCAAAAGATCGCACGACGTGCTCCGCCTATTCCGTGCGTCCGCTCCCCGACGCGCGCGTCTCCACCCCGCTCGACTGGCCCGAAGTCCCCGACTGCGATCCCGCCGACTTCACCGTGCTCACCGTTCCCAAGCGCTTCGCTGACCAGGGCGACCCGCACGCCGACATGAACGCCGACCCCGGCTCGCTGGAAAAATTGCTGGAACTAGCCGCCCAGGACGAAGCCGCCGGACTGGGCGACGCCCCCTGGCCTCCGCACTTCCGCAAGATGGATGGCGAAGCTCCGCGCGTTGCCCCTTCGCGCGCCCGGTCCACTCCCAAAAAATCCGCCGCGAAGAAAACACGTGAGAAGATGCCGTTGATCGTGGTCGCCAACTCTCCCGATAAACAGGCAGCCCTGCAAGGCCTGGAGCGATGGAAATCGAAGCACGCCGAGGTCGCAAAGCTTGTCGCCGTCGACGACGTCCTGGTCGACTCGATGCGCGGCCGCTCCTCCACCTGGACGCGTATCCGGGTCAACCTCCGCCACGTCCCCGAGAACCTCAGGCCCAGGCAGGAAACTCCCGACCCCGACGACGACCCCACGCGCGAATGGCGCGAGCTGCGTGCATCAAGAAAGAAATCGTGAGCAAGTGATGCTGTAGAGGGATCAGGGGGGAAAGTGCGGGTGCCCAAATCAAACGTCCCAGCCTTTGCAACGTTAAGGTGGGGCAAGTTTAAAAATGAGGTTGCAGTTGAGGCGGGCCCAATCCGGCCAGATTGAACCCGCTCCTGGGATTCCTCCCGTCAATTCGCTGCTGTTACCACACTGCTCGTCAGCACTTTGTAGTGCCATCCAACCACAGTACCCGCGCATCCACGTCCTGAACAGCTGGCTACGTAATACGCGTAGAAGGTAAAGTTGCCTCCTGCGGTCTTGTCATCTGAAAGGAACGATCCAGAGCCATAGTAGGCAGTGTGCGTTCCATTCGGATTGGGTACAAACCCGGAATAGACACCATGAACCGAGAACACTTGAGACCCCGGCCACGGATAGTTGACTGCCACCGTGTTGATAGGACCGCTTGCAGTGTTCCGGGTATCGAGAACGAGATCGAACGGCTGCCCGTTTTGATCGTCTACGCTTAGACGGCAATAGCCCAGATTTTTGGCTCCGCAACCGTCAGCGGTGGTTGTGTAGGTTGTTTGAGCGCACAGCGGCAAGGACATCGCCAGAATTAGGAATATCAACTTCTTCATTGGGGGAGAGCTCCTTCGGGGAATTCAATCTGAGTACAGGGGCCCACGATGAAGAGGCGCTGTTGCAGACGGAGCTTTGGACTCCAGCTCCTGTCTGGTTGTTGGTGTGAACGGTGTCAGCGGATTGGATTGGCTCGAAATACACGGGCGCACTTGCAGGTATCAGACGAGAGTGACCCACATTTAGTTGTAAGGGTCCCAAAACATCGGCCAAGAGCCGCTACCGTACCACCATGAACAGGACGAGTGCGCCAATCTGCGCCACATGGAAGAAGCGCGCCAGGAGTCAGACTACTTCGCCCGGGACTCTGTACAAATTTTGGTGCGAACTGGTGAGTCGAGATTGAAAACCGGAACGGGCCTGTCTGGAAGATTGCGGATCGAGGTTGGTGACTGTATTACTCCAGCGCTCAGTGAGTATAACCGTGACCTGGCCAGCCCATCGACCGCGACAAATCCCATTACACGATGACCGCCTCGAAGTCCCAGCGGTACGAACGAAAAGACTCTTTCAAAGGTCTCACCGCCCACTCGCAAAAATTGCCATCAATTCCTGCGGCGCTACTACCTCCAGCTGAGCATACGTACAGTCGCTCGGTTTCTTGTCGCTGCGCCAGCGCCGGAACTGCGCCATATGCCGGAAGCGTGTCCCCTGCATGTGCTCATATGCCACCTCGACCACCAACTCCGGCCGCAACGGCTCCCATGACAAATCCTTGCCCTGGCTCCAGCGGCTTTGCCCCCCGGGCATCCGATGCCCCGCGCCATCGCCCGCTCCGGCTTCTGCCCAGTTCTTCCACGGATGGTTCTCCAACGCCTTCTTCCGGTAGGGCGCAAGGTACTCGACCAACTCCCTCCGCTTCGCGTTCGTGAAGCTCGCGCACACCCCCACATGCTGCAGCACACCCGCATCATCGAATAACCCCAGCAGCAGCGACCCGACTGCTTCCCCTTCACCTTTCTTATGCCATCGAAATCCGGCGACCACGCAATCGCAGTCCCGCTCGTGCTTGACCTTCAACATCACGCGCTTGTCCGGCTCGTAGATGCCTGCAACCGGCTTGGCCATTACCCCGTCAAGTCCCGCTCCCTCAAACCGCCGAAACCAATCCGCTGCCACGCTCAAATCCTGCGTAGCAGGAGTCGGATGAATAGGAGGCGCCGCCGCCGTAAGCACGGACTCCAATTCCCGCCGCCTGCTCTCAAACGGAACACCGCGCAGATCCCGATCGTCCAGACAAAGCAGATCGAAGAACACAACCGACGCCGGAATCTGCTGCGACAAAAGCTTCACCCGCGAAGCCGCAGGATGAATCCGCAGTTGCAACGACTCGAAGTCCAGTCCGCCATCCCTGGCGATCACAATCTCTCCGTCCAGCACGCACCGATCCGGCAACTGCGCCCGTAGCGGCTCTACCAATTCCGGGAAATATCGATTGAGCGACTTCCCGTCCCGGCTCTGAATAAGAATCTCATCCCCATCCCGAAAGATGAGCGCACGGAACCCATCCCACTTCGGCTCAAAAATCCAGGTTCCCGCCTCCGGCAATTCCTCAATCCGTTTTGAAAGCATTGGCAACACGGGCGGGTTCACAGGCAAATTCATGTCTCCAATGCTATACCGAGCCGCCGGACGAAGCGTCGAAGACTGAAACCAGTCACGTGACGCCAACTGCAGCACCAATCCAGCTCTGTCGCGCCTGCATCGCGCCTCGCCGTGCGCCTGCATTGCGCCTCGCCGCGAGAGCGCAGTCGTGATCCAAGGGGGCACAAGTAGCCCGGTCGCCCCTGAGCAAGCGAGACCCAATCGAACAAGTCGAAAGCCAGCCGCCCCTGAGCAAGCGAGACCCAATCCAACAAGTCGAAAACCAGCCGCATCGCGGCGGAAGTCATTAGCCCCGGGCGTAAGCCCGGGGTATACGCCAAAACGAAGACAGAGCCCCGGAGGGGCGACATTCTTGTCGTCATGCGACACCAATCCAAAGCCGCGCAAACACTCCCCCGCATCAACGCCACCGCCCGCATCGCCCCAACACCAGCCGCATCGCGGCGCAAGTCATTAGCCCCGGGCGTAAGCCCGGGGAATACGCCAAAACGAAGACAGAGCCCCGGAGGGGCGACATCCTTGTCGTCATGCGACACCAATCCAAAGCCGCGCAAACACTCCCCCGCATCACGCCACCGCCCGCATCGCCTCAAAACCAGCCGCACCGCGGCGCAAGTCATTAGCCCCGGGCGTAAGCCCGGGGAATACGCCAAAACGAAGACAGAGCCCCGGAGGGGCGACATCCTTGTCGTCATGCGACACCAATCCAAAGCCGCGCAAACACTCCCCCGCATCACGCCACCGCCCGCATCGCCTCAAAACCAGCCGCACCGCGGCGCAAGTCATTAGCCCCGGGCGTAAGCCCGGGGAATACGCCAAAACGAAGACAGAGCCGAGGGGCGACACCCTTGTCGTCATGCGACACCAATCCAAAGCCGCGCAACCACCCCCGCATCACGCCACCGCCCGCATCGTCCCAAACACAGCCGCACCGCGGCGGAAGTCATTAGCCCCGGGCGTAAGCCCGGGGTATACGTCAAAACGAATAGAGCCCCCGAGGGGCGACACCCTTACTCTCCGGCCGTGACTGCGCCCATTCAGATACCGCCCCACCATCTACAATCAACCGTTGCATGGACACCTCCCGCATCACCGATCTTCTCGTCCCGTTCCTTGAGGAACCCCTAACCTCAACCCAACTCGATCAAATATCGACGTACATCGATCTACTAAATCGCTGGAATTCCCGTGTGAACCTCACCGCCATACGCACGCCCGAAGAAATCGTCACCCGCCACTTCGGCGAGTCCCTCTTCGCCGCGCGGCATCTCTTCCCGCTGTGCGCCCAAATTCCGGTTGAGAAAACAAAAGAGCTCAACGTCGCGGAATCCCTACCATCCCCCGGCCTGCTTGTCGATATCGGCTCCGGAGCCGGTTTCCCAGGACTCCCCATAAAACTCTGGTCCCCGCAAACCCGTGTAACCCTCATCGAGTCCAACCATAAAAAGGTGGCGTTCCTCCGCGAAGTGATCCGCGCCCTTACATTGACAGACATCGATGTATTTCCCGGCCGCGCCGAAGAATTCCCCCAAGCCTCAGCCGCAACCATCACCCTGCGCGCCGTAGAGCGCTTCGACCAGATCCTCCCCACAGCCCTCGGCCTCCTGGCTCCCGGCCTCCTGGCTCCCTCCTCCCGCTTGGCCCTCCTTATCAGCAAGCCCCAACTCCCGCCAGCCCAAGCCGTAACCCCAAGGCTGCACTGGCTCCCCCCCATCCCGATTCCCCAGTCGGAACGCAAAGTGGTGGCGATTGCCCGCCTCATGGCAGAAAATATCTGACAAGTGGGAAATGATGGCGATCCAATCTCAATTCTATTGGTGCGCTATTGCAAAATAATGCTAAAAGTGGGATAACTGCAAATTTTCAAGCGATTTAACGGCAAATGTATTATGGGGAGCCTTCCTTTCGCGGTTGATGACCCAAGCCAGGCATCCTATTAGTAATAAGTGGGAGGTAGACCCTGCGTTATAGCTTATGCATAGCTATATACTCGCGATTGCGGCCAGTTTCATGGGCTAAAGTGGGAGTACCGCGTAAAGAACAGCCCGGAGATGATGATCAGCCGAATAATGTTCCACGTGGAACATAACTCGACTTGAGCAAGCATTGGTAAATCCGCCCAGATCCGCAGGCTACAAATCCTCAAAGTGTTCCACCTGGAACATAACCCCAAGCGCCTGCCCGGTTCTCTCCCCCATACCCTCAAGGTCCGCCTGCTAGGCGTGCTGAGTGTTCCACGTGGAACACTTTTAGCTTCGTGCATGCGGCCCTCACTCGCGTGCTCTGATAGTCCTCCCAGGCCCCACAAGCATTGTTTAATGTGGAACCTCTTCTGCGGTTCAGGTCGCAAACTGCGTTCGCGATTTCACGCAAGTGTTCCACGTGGAACACTCCGTTGCTGCGCAGGTGAGCTTGTTGAAATTGGGTTGGAAAACTCGGGCAATTGGTTTTGATTGAATCACTAGTGCACATCGCGTCCTTGCACCGAATTCCGTCGTTGCAATCGCGGATTGATTCGACATATTCTGCGGGCAGCTCTCGCTTCTCCTAAAAATCTAATGGGACGTGTCATCGCGGTTGCCAACCAGAAGGGCGGCGTGGGCAAGACTACGACCGCCATCAATCTGGCCTCGTCGTTCGCCGCGGCCGAGGTCAACACTCTGCTCATTGATTGCGATCCGCAATCCAACGCTTCGAGCGGTCTCGGCTTGGTCAAGGATCCGGAGCGCATCAGCACCTATCATCTTCTTATGGGTGCGGCTTCAGCGGAGGAAGCGCTGCAGCCGACCGAGCTCGAGCAGCTCTGGATCATTCCTTCACACAAGAATCTGATCGGCGCGAATCTGGAACTGGTCGAGGGCGAGCGCCGCGAGTATCGACTGCGTGATGCGATCGAGCCTTTGCGCGAGCGCTTTCAGTTCATCGTGCTCGATTGCCCTCCAGCCCTGGATCTCTTGACTCTGAACTCTCTGGTTGCGGCTGACTCGGTTTTGATCCCGATGCAGGCGGAGTACTTTGCGCTTGAGGGCATCAGCGAGCTGCTCGACACGATCGAGCGAATTCGAGCCGGGTTGAATCCGGAGCTGGCGATTGAGGGTGTCGTGCTCACAATGCTGGACGATCGCACCAGCCTCGCCAAGCAGGTCATGGCGGAACTCCGGAAATATTTTGGTGACAAGCTGTGCGCGACTTCGATCCCGCGAAACATTCGGCTGGCCGAGGCTCCGAGCCACGGGAAGCCGGCGTTGCTTTACGATGTCCGCTCACGCGGGGCGGAGAGTTACATACGGCTGGCCAAGGAGATCATCGCTCATTATTTTGCCCAGGCTGAGGGGGCGGGGGACGCGCCTCAGGCGACCGCGGTCGCCAGCGAAGAACTGCGGGCGGAAGAAGGTGGTGACGGGCAAGCTGTCTGGGTGCAGGCCATGGATGAGTCTCAAAACTCGGGGGAGCGTCCTGGAGCGGTACCGGAAGTTCTTCAGGAAGATCCGCCAGCGGTCGAGGGGCAGGCGCCTGCGTCTTCGGAGGCGGGCGAAGGGGAGGCTTCGCCCGACCTGGATGAGATGGGGAAGACAGCTTAGATCGATGGTTGTCTATATTTATTGTCATCGATGTAACGTTTTGGTTCCGCGTGGGCGGTGCCGCCCCTCCGGGGCTGGCCTGTTTTTTGAAGGGTTCCCAGGACTTACGTCCTGGGCTAATCTATGCCGCCCCTTCGGGGCTGGCGCGGGAACCTGGATGCTCTACGTATGAGCCGAGGATTATTTTTGCGAAAGTGCAGGTGTGGGGAAATGTCCGTGTTCGGGTCTGCCGCCGGTAAACACAAGGTCCCTCGACTGCGTTCGGCTGGCGCCTCACTCCGCTCGGGATGACAGATTCATTTCGGAATGACAGGTTTGTTTAGGGTGACAGGTTTGTTCCGAATGACAAGTTTGGGTTCGGGATGACAGATTAATTTCGGAATGACAAGTTTGGGTTCGGGATGACAAGTTTGTTTCGGAATGGCAGGTTTAGTTCGGAATGACAGGTTGTTTCGGGGTGACAGGTTTGCGTTCGGGCTGACAAGTTGCGATGGATGGCACTGGGATGGATGACACTGATGAGCTGGATTTTTGGATGGGCGTAATTTGCCGTTGAGTGCGCTTTGGCGATGTACGCGTGAGAGGATCGATTTCCGGGGAGAGTAGCAGACGCGATGACTATGACAGGCGATAAGACAGCGGCGGCTTTTGCTTCTCAAGCGGTGCAGCAAGGCGCTGCCCAGACCAGTGGGGCACAACACGATTCCTCCACGGCCGGTGCTGGGGCCGACGGCGCGAGCGGGGTGCGGGCGGTGCCGGCGCACGACAAGCGCCGGGCGCTTGGGCGCGGACTTGAGTCGTTGTTGCCGGGTCCTCGTCCGGCTGCCGGTCCCGGTGGAAGTGCGGCGGTTCAGGCTGCGCATCCGGCTGCGGGCGTTGCTCATGCGGGTGACGGTGTTCCCGTTCCGGGGGTGATTGCTGAGATCCAGGCACAAGCGGCCCGGCGCAAGGGTGATTCGCACGATGTGATCGATCTGGCGATTGCGCTGGTCGATGTCAATCCACACCAGACGCGCAGCTGGTCGAAGGTGGAAATCGAGTCTCTCGGGGAACTCAGCGATTCGATCAAGGTGCAGGGCGTGCTGCAACCGATCACGGTGCGTCCGGGAAAAGACGGACGCTATTTTCTGATCACCGGCGAGCGGCGCATGCGCGCGTCGACCATGGCGGGCAAGGCGACGATCCCGGCGATCGTGCGCGTCGTTTCGGAGCAGCAGGCGGCCGAGATGACCGTCATCGAGAACCTGCAGCGACGCGACCTGAACTGCATCGACCTGGCGCGGGCCTACATCATGCTGAGCCAGGATTTTGGCCTGACGCAGGAGCAGATCGGGCAGCGTGTGGGGATTGCGCGCGAATCGGTGTCGAATTACATGCGGCTCGCCCGGCTCCCCCAATTGGTGCAGACCTATCTGCACAATGGGCAACTTGAGTTCAGCCACGCGCGGGTGCTGCTGAATCTGGAGGATCCGGACGTGGTGGCGAGGGTGGCGCACAAGGCCGTAATGGACAACTGGTCGGTCGATCAGCTGGAGAGCTTCGTGTTGTTCGATCCGAGCATGGCCGGCGTAAAGAAGAAGGAGTCGAAGGGTGGCGGCGGAGCGCGCTGGGTGGATCCGAATGTGCGTGCGGCGCAGCGCGAGCTGGAAAGAATTCTGGGAGTGCGGGTGCGGATCCGGGACCGCAAGGGCAAGGGAAAGATCACGCTGGAGTATGCAACGCTCGAGGATTTCGATCGCGTGATTGGGATGTTAAAGGGGAAGGATTAGGCGGTGGTTGTTGGTCGCCGGCTTTTCGTGGTGTGGTCGGGATGGGGTGGCGCATGAGGTTCGAAAGGCCCTGCTCGGGAGAGTGGGGCTTTTGTTTGGATGAAGTGCGGCTAGCGGGCTTACGCCCGCTGCGCCAGGTGTCGCCCCTGCGGGACTCGCGTTCGGGGTGTCCTTACCCAGGGCTTACGCCCTGGGCTATTACTATTTCGCCGCTCTGCGGCTTGGGCATTTTTGAGGTAGTTTCATTGCTCGAGGGTGGCGCCCTCGCCTCTCCCATCCGTATGGTCCGAGATGCCGGCGCCGAGTTTGAATGCTGACGGAGCGGCGGCGTCCTCGGCCGGTCATCGTCGCGTCTGGTGATGCGGTGCGCCGTAAAACTAAGCACTCAGACGCAGAGTGAGCTTCCTGACCAGCTCCTAACTAAGCGGCTCGCGGGCTTACGCCCGCTGCGCCAGGTGTCGCCCCTGCGGGACTCGCGTTCGGGGTGTCCTTACCCAGGGCTTACGCCCTGGGCTATTACTATTTCGCCGCTCTGCGGCTTGGGCATTTTTGAGGTAGTTTCATTGCTCGAGGGTGGCGCCCTTGCCTCTCCCATCCGTATGGTCCGAGATGCCGGCGCCGAGTTTGAATGCTGACGGCGCGGCGGCGCCCTAGGCGTTGGACCTTGGGGACGAATAGTTCGAATTTGAGATGCTGGCGGAGCGGTGGCGTCCTCGGCCGGTCATCGTCGCGTCTGGTGATGCGGTGCGCCGTAAAACTAAGCACGCCAAGGTTCAGACGCAGAGTGAGCTTCCTGACCAGCTCCTAACTAAGCGGCTCGCGGGCTTACGCCCGCTGCGCCAGGTGTCGCCCCTGCGGGACTCGCGTTCGGGGTGTCCTTACCCAGGGCTTACGCCCTGGGCTATTACTATTTCGCCGCTCTGCGGCTTGGGCATTTTTGAGGTAGTTTCATTGCTCGAGGGTGGCGCCCTCGCCTCTCCCATCCGTATGGTCCGAGATGCCGGCGCCGAGTTTGAATGCTGACGGAGCGGCGGCGCCCAAGGCTCGGACGCAGAGTGAGCAGTTCTGACCAGTTCCTAAACCAGCAGGGCGTATAATTCGCCGCTGCAAATGCACGAAAACTTAAAAGGAGTATCCCCGATGAAGCGAATTCTCGTGATCGCGGTGCTGTGTGTGGCTGGGGCGCTGGTCATCAGCAGCCAAGCCAAGGAAGTCCCCAACGATGTTCAGCAGGCATTGATTGCGCTCGACAAGGAGTGGGGCCAATCGGGCGGCGATACCGCCAAGCTCGACAAGATTATTGGCGACCACGTCCTCGCCATTGGCCCCAAGGGCGAAGCGCAGGACAAGAAAGAGCTGGTAGCCGCCAACGCGTCCGGCGCCGCCGGCGTAACCAATTCCACTTACACGCCCGATGAGTACAAGTTCGCAATGCTCAGCCCGGACGTGGTGGTGATGACGCACCGGGGCACCACCAAGGGCACGAAGGATGGCAAAGAAGTCACCGAGTCGCACCGCAGCATGCACGTTTTCCAGAAGCAGGGTGGGAACTGGCAGGTAGTGGCGAACGCGCAGCTGCCGATTGAGAAGTAGGGGCAGTTGTTGGTCGTTGGCGCGGTCGGGATGTTCGGAAACTGGAGCCCTGCTCGGGAGAGTGGGGCTTTTGTTTGGATGCAGTGCGGATCGAGGCTTACGCCCGCTGCGTCTCGTGCCGTCCCTACGGGACTCGCGTCAGGGGCGTCCTTACCCAGGGCTGACGCCCTGGGCTATTACTATTTCGCCACTTCGCGGCTCGGACCCTGCAGATTCCCGATTGAGAAGTAGGGGCAGTCGTTGGTCGTGGGCGCCGTCGGGATGTTCGGAAACTGGAGCCCTGCTCGGGAGAGTAGGGCTTTGTTTGGATGCAATGCGGCTCGCGGGCTTACGCCCGCTGCGCCAGGTGTCGCCCCTACGGGACTCGCGTTCGGGGTACCCTTACCCAGGGCTGACGCCCTGGGCTATTACTATTTCGCCGCTTCGCGGCTTGGAGCCTGCAGATTCCTTGCTACCCGGAGACAGGTTGCCAGCAGTCGCGGGCGAGGGCGCCCGCGCTACACCTAATCAATCGGCCCTCCAATACCTTGGGACGTTTTACAATCTTTGGCCCGGAAGCTGGGCTACACTGTCGGACACGCTTGGCCTCGGAATGGGCGGGGTTTTGAGGACGTCGTGAGTCGATATGCAACTGTGCTGCTGGGGCGGAAGGTGCGCGGGGCTTTGACGCGGCGGAACCCGGCCTGGCCGGCGATCCGAGGGCTGGCACTCTTTCTGATCGCGGCTGGTGTTTGGCCGGTTGGACCAGCGACGGTCGCGGTCGCCGACAATGAAGCTACCGCAACTCCTGCAGCGAAGATTGACTTGCTGCCACTCGGATACGGCGGGCTGTCCGCGGGGGCGCGGCAGTCGGGTGGGGCTAACCTGTCAGTCGACTTTCTCGCCTCGAATCACGTTCTGGTTACATTCAATCCTAAAAAGCTTTTCAAGCGGTTGCCGGAATGTCCGTCCAGCCATGCCGATCGGCTGGTGCATGCCGTGGTCGTTGCCGTGCCGGGCGGAGAAGTGGTGAAAGAAAAAGATTGGTACCTGCACGATTCGCGACGCTACCTGTGGCGTCTGGGCGACGGCAGAGTCTTGCTGCGGCGGTTGAACAAGCTGTACGAAGTGGATTCAAACCTGGACGAGAAGTTGCTCTTCGACTCTCCACAGGAATTGCTATGGGTGACAGTGACGCCGGATGGGAAGCAAATCGTGGTGGAGACCGGTTCGCCGGCTCCGCCCGCCCAGGCCAATAACAAGGCGGGCGATGCGAAGAACGATGCCAAGAACAAGGAACGCGTGAAGATTTCGTTTCTCGATGCGAAGACTTTGACCGTGCAGCGAACGGTGGATGCGCGCGGGATGACCAAGCTGGAGGCGACCAGCTCCGGCTTCGCCGATGTTCGTAAGGCGGGAAGCAGCTGGCTGTTGGAGTTTGGCAACACGAATATCACGCGCGTGAAAGCGCGGCGCGTGCCGAACCTTCTCTATACCAGTAACAATACCGTGTTGGTTGGACGCTGCTCGGTTTCGCATGAGGGATATAACGTCAGCGCATTCACGACCGCCGGTTCTTTTCTATGGCGACAGCGCTGGGCGGATTGCCGGTATTCTCCGGTTGTTCGCGGTAGTGAGGATGGGAGCCGCTTTGCGGCGGGAACAGTAACCATCCGTCCTGAAACGGCAGCGGCGGTTATTGCGCCGACCGGCGAATCGCAGGAAGAAGGACTGGATCAGCACGTTCAGGTGTTCGATACGGCCACTGGGAAGGTTCTGCTTTCGCTGGTTGCGGAGCCGGCCGTGCCGGATGGGCAGAATTTTTCAATGTCCCCTGAAGGCGCGCGGCTGGGTGTGGTGAAAGGCACCACGTTGGAAGTGTACGAGCTCCCGGAAATGCTGACAGGGGACCGCGCGCGCTTCATGGCGGCAAAGGCGGAGGTCCCGGCGTTGAATGTGCCACCGACACCGCCGGGGAGAGCGGATGAGCCGGTGTTTGAATCGTCGACAACTTTTGACTCCTCCCCAGCAGACACTCCAACGGAAACCGCAAAGGCCGCTGCAGGCGTCCCCGAACAAGCTGCCAAGAAGCCCGCCGTAAGCGACGAACTGACGCCGACGCTCACCATCCGAACGGGAACGCAGGTCGTGGCGCTCGATGTGGTTGTGACTGACTCCTACGGAAACCAGGTGCGTGGTCTGCAGCCAAGCGATTTCAGCGTCAGCGAAGATGGGAAGCCGCAGAAGGTTCGTTACTTCAAGGAGTTTGCCGACACGCAGCGACCAGAAGGGGAGCCTAAGCTTCCGCCGCGAGAAGCTCTTCCGCCGAATGTGTTTTCCAACTACGCGTTGCCGCCGGAAAACGAGGCCGTCACGGTGGTGATGCTCGACCTGCTGAACACGCCAATAACGGATCAGATCCGGGCTCAGGATGAGCTAGTGGCGTTCCTAAAGAAGAAGCCAAAAAACACCAAAGTCGCCGTTTGCGTGCTGGGAAATCAGTTGCAGATGATTCAGGGGTTCACGGATGACGAGGGCGCGCTGATAGCGGCCGCAAAGGGGAAAAAGGCTTCGCAACGCCTGCGCCCGCTGGAGATTGGGGATGCGCAGTTCGACATAGGACTGCGAGCCGGCCGCGAGAGCTCACGGTTTGCCGGCCAATTGCAGTTTCTGAACGAGGTGGTCGCCCGGCAACAGTCCGAGCTGCGCTTGGTCGACGCGGACAAGCGCATGTTCGTCACGGTGGATGCTTTTGCCCAGATGGCGAGATATTTGGACGGCATTCCCGGCCGCAAGAACCTGGTTTGGCTGTCAGGTTCATTCTTGCTTGGCATTTTCCCGGAATCGAATGGCGCGAACCCATTTCTCGAGAACGGTTATTACACTGAGAATCTCAAGAAAGTTGCGAACCTGCTGGGTGATGCGCACGTAGCCGTCTATCCGGTGAGCGTGAAGGGCCTGGAGACGAATCCGCTGTTCGCTGCCTCGAACAATGATTTGGCGACCCTCACGATGACGACACCGCCGCCGAATGCGGGATTCGGAAAACGTAATCCGGGAAGCTCTGTGGCCAACGCCGTCATGTTGGATCGCATGGACGAGTTCAGCCTCACCCTGAATGATGAGCACGCAACCATGACCAAGCTGGCCGCACAAACCGGCGGCCAGGCGTTCTTCAATACGAACGACCTGAGCGGGGCCATTAAAGCGGCGACCCAGCAGGGCGCGAACTACTACGCCCTTTCCTACACGCCGGCGAATAAGAACTACAACGGCACGTACCGCAAGCTGAAAGTGACGCTCGCCGGAAAGAAGTATCACCTGGCATACCGGTCCGGATACTACGCGATCGATCCGTTTGCGCCGCTGAAGCCGTCAAAGGATCTGGCCTCGAGCCTGGCGCGGGCGGCCATGCAACTGGGGTCGCCACAATCCCGCCAGATTGTTTTTGGCGCGCGCGTGGTTCCGTTGGGCAAACCGCGGGTTGTGCAGGAGGCGGCTTCGGCCAAGCCGCCGAAGAAACGGAAGCACGAAGAGGGGCCCGTCGAGATGCAGCGGTATGGAATCGATCACGCGGTCGCCTTTTCGGATCTTCGATTCGATCCGACGCCCGAGGGCAAGTATCACGGGGTGGTTAACTTCCTGGTGACGGCCTTCGACGGCGAGGGCCAGCAGGTGGCGAGTCAACTGAGTCAGACCGTGGCGGACATCAAGCCGGAACAGATGAAGGACTTGATGGCAGGAGGCGTCCGCCTGCATCAGGAAATCGATGTGCCTGTCAACGGGACTGTGATGCGACTGGGAGTGGAAGATGCAAGCAATAGCCACGTCGGGACGATGGAGATCAGATTGCCAGTGCCGGCGCCCCCTGAGGGACTGGTTGGGGAGCGACGGGCGCTGCCTCCTGTGGAGCCTGACTAGGGTAGCGTTTTTCGTGAAACTCACCCTGCGGCGGAAGGCGCGGACTACCCGCCGGTGAATTGGTACGACTAAGTCCTGTTCTTCCCGAATCAAACAGACTGAAAATTAATTCGAGAGGGAGCCATGTCGACCCGACCGCCGCTACCGCCGTTCACTCAGGAGACTGCCATTGAAAAAGTGCGACGCGCGGAGGATGCGTGGAATTCGCGCGATCCAGAAAAAGTTTCGCTGGCGTACACGGTCGACTCGCGCTGGCGAAACCGGGCTGAGTTCATCCATGGGCGGGAGGAGATTGTCGCTTTCCTCAAGCGCAAGTGGGCGCGAGAGCTCGAGTACCGGCTGATTAAGGAATTGTGGGCGTTCACCGGGAACCGCATCGCGGTGCGCTTTGCATACGAATGGCACGACGATTCCGGAAACTGGCTTCGCTCTTACGGCAACGAGAACTGGGAATTTGATGAGGATGGGCTGATGCGGCTGCGGCTGGCCAGTATCAATGATGTTCCAATCGTGGAGACGGAGCGGAAGTATCGATGGACACTGGGACGGCGTCCGGATGAACACCCGGGGTTGAGCGAGCTGGGGTTGTGAGAGCGGAGATCCAGGGGATAACGTCCGCGGCTGCGATCGCGAGGATCCTCGAAAAAAAGCTTTTGAACGCAGAGGTCGCTGAGAAAGACCGCGGAGGGCGCTGAGAGTTTGTGGTTGTCGGGTCGATACCGGGTGCATGCCGCTTGATTGAGGCACAAAGGTAATCTTTCAGACGCGTAGAAGTAACTTCAAATCTTGCTCACCCGTAATGCTCCGCGAGAACCGGCGTAATTGGCGAAGTTCATGTTAAGAACTGTAAACTCCTTTTTACACGCTGGACATTTTGTATGAGTTGGAAAGCCACTCGAACTGGGATTGAGGATGGTGCGAATGTTGAGGTTTGCGACTACACGGGAACCATACTCGATACGCGTCCTAGTCGATAACAGGTGGAATTGCAGTGTGATCTTTATCCCCAGATTGAGGGTGGAGTGACCATTCTTTGGGGAAAACTCAAGGATAAATGGGAAAGCACCGCGGTTCAGGAAGGCGCAGGCCATTCCGGCAACAGTGCGCTTTTCTCTGAACAACGCGGCGACGTAGAATATCTGGCTTTCAGGGAAGGACCAGATATGAGTACGAATGCGCCCACCAGGGACCAGACAATCTACACGAGCCTGACCGGATTGCCGCTGAGCATGCATTTTGAGTGGCCGTTTCATCGTTCGACGTCGGGTGCGGATTTCTGGGTGCTACACGCACAGGTGCGGCTGGAGGGATCCGGACTAGTTGCTCCGGTGGCGGTGAACATGTCGGCGACGGTGCGCGAAGTGTTTTCGTCGCTTGAGCCGAAGGATACCGAAGGGCCGATTATCAACGCGATCCGGAAAGAGGTGGACCGCCGGCAATTGGAGTTCGTGAAGTCAGGGAAGCTGGTGCCTTTGCAGTTTTCGAGCCGGCATTACGATTTCAAGCGCAACCAGTGGGCGTTCGGCAAGGCGGATGACGCGACGATCCGCAAATTTCTGGAACGAAAAATTTATTGGCAAACGAAATTGCGCGGCGGCGATGTCTGGTTGGGAGATGCGACCGAGGCGGAGTATTTGCAGACCACTGCGGATCACCTGGCGGAAATCGCAAACGGGATGGCGGCCGAGGGATTTATCAAGTTGGAGCGGCGGTATGCGACGGCGTTGCGGCCGTTGATGGCGCGAGCGGAGGAGTTTGAGTCGGCGAGGCAGGCGGCGCTTGCGGAGCTCGACAACAAGCACGCATTTGAACGCGGATAGAGTTTGGAGTAGGCAGACCCTGCGGGCCGTTTCGTTCGACGAGACGGCCTTTTGTATTGGAAGATTCGACCTTTTAATCGGCGGCTGCTCGCCCGTGCATGCTCGTCGAGGATTCCTCAAGGTCGTTGGCTGCTAGTCGCTGGTCGATACTTCTTTGCACTCGGAAGGCTGTTACTGCTGATCTGGGCAAGGGGCGTTCGCGCTCGCGGTCAACCCTGTCGTAACATCCAGACAGGCTCGAGGGAGGGAGTTGCTGCGTGTCAGAGAGTGTGGATCTCTATGACGGTGCCTATGCGAACTATCGGTTAGAAGTTTACCGAGAAGTTCGCATCGAGACGTATGGGGAAGACTTTGGACAAACCAGCTGGGTGACCACCGAAGAGTCCACTGAAATTCCACGATTGCTCGAATTGAAGCCTGATTCATTCGTGCTCGAACTGGGGTGCGGTTCTGGCGGGTACGGGTTGCATCTTGCGGAACAAGTGGGTTGCCGCCTGGTAGGGCTGGACGCTAATGGACCTGGAATTCGCAATGCGACCCAACTTGCCTCGGCAAAAGGTCTGGTTTCGCGGGCAAGTTTTGAGCAGTGCGACGCTTCTAAGACCCTGCCTTTCGAAAACGAGACCTTTGATGCGGCTTTTTCGAATGATGTGTTGTGCCATCTTCCGGGCCGGGCCGAGGTGCTGAGCGAAATCTATCGCGTGCTGAAGCCCGGGGGACGCATGCTGTTCAGCGATGCTCTGGTAGTAGGGGGAATGGTCACCCACGAAGAGATCGCTACTCGCAGCTCGATCGGGTTTTACGTATACAGTCCGCCCGGAGAAAATGAACGATTGATGGAGCGTGCAGGATTTCGACAGATCCGTGTAACCGACACGACTCAGAATGCCGCCCGAATCGCGCAGCGGTGGCACGAGGCGCGCGAGAAAAAGAAGGACAAACTGGTCGCAATCGAAGGCGATCGCAACTTCGAAGGGCTGCAACGGTTCCTGTCCTGTGTAGGTCGGTTGACCACGGCGCGGCGTCTGCTGAGGCATTTGTACTTCGGGAAGAAGGGTTCCTGAAATCTGACCCGCGGGATTGGCCCGTGTCTGCACTAAGACAGCGTGGCTGCACTGTAGACGAAGTCAAGCACTCTGTGAGCAGCAGGAAGGTTCGACCGCGTGACCTTTCGGGTGAGGGTAGTCGAGGTGCTTCAAATCCGCATGGGCATGACGATGTAGCGGTACTTGTAGTCCTCGCTGCCCAAGGGGCGTAGTTGGCCGGCGGATTGGGGATCTTTTAGTTCCAGGCTGACGTCGCCGGAGCCGACCGCTTTCAGGAAATCGAGCAGGTAGGTGGCGTTGAAGCCGATGGTCAGGCCGTCGCCCTGGTAGGGGGTTTCGATCGAGTCCTCGGATTCGCCGGTTTCTGTCGAGGACGCGGAGAGCTTCAGTTCGCCTTTTTCCAGGCGCAGGCGGACGGCGCGCGAGCGCTCGTCGGAGAACTGGGCCACGCGCTGGATCGCGGAATTGAAGTCGTCGCCGTTCAGGCTGACCAGCTTGTTGTTGTCCTTGGGAAGCACAGCTTCGAAGTTGGGAAACTGGCCGGTGAGCTGGCGCGAGGTCAGCAGGCGCGGACCAATGCGGAAGAACAGGGTCGATTCATCTTTGGCGAAATCGATGGTTTCTACTTCGGTCGAGTCGACCAGCGACTTCAGCTCGTCCATACACTTTTTCGGGATGAGCGTCTTCAGTTCGCCAGAAACGCCTTCGAACTTTTCGCCGCTGCGCTCGATATGGGCCAGGCGATGGCCATCGGTGGCGACCATAGTGATCGATTCCGGCTTCAGCACCATCAGGGCGCCGTTCAGCGTGTAGCGGGATTCTTCGCTGGCAATTGCGAAGCCGGTCTTGGCAATCATGGCGCGAAGAACCTGGGCGGTGATCTTCACCACGCCGGCGGTTGGAAACACGGGCAGGCTGGGAAAATTGGATTTCGCCATGCCGACCATCTTGGTGTTGGAACGGCCGCAGCGAATGCTGACCCAGTGGTTCTCCAGCAGCTTGATGGTGATTTCCGCGTCGGGCAGGAGCTTAACGTAGTCGTAGAGCTTGCGCGCGGGGATAGTACAGGAGCCTTCTTTCTTGACCTTGGCGGCGCAGGCGGTGCGCAGACTGAGGTCAAGATCGGTGGCAGTGAGGGAAAGCTTGTCGCCTCCGGCCTCAAACAGGTAGTTGGAGAGGATCGGGATGGTGGTCTTGCGTTCGACGACACCTTGAGTTGCCGTGAGCTCACGCAGGAGTTCAAACTTACTGATCGTGATCTCCATCGTTCCAGTTCCAGTCGCGGTGGCCTCTTCAACCGGCATAGCCGAATCTCCCCGTAGGCAGCGCTACTTGTATTACTTTTTTATATCAAATTAAAAACCTATAAAACCAGTAGTAACAGTAGGCAGGCCGGAAAAGTGGAAAACCGTCGCAACCGGCAACCCTGCATTCGTTTACCCGCCCACCGTTCATGTCCAAAATAGGGCCCGCGGGTGGCGGAGGCGGCAGTAAGGTTTTCCCTGAGTCGCTGCAACCGCCTATCTCTTACACAGCTTCCACATGCTCTCCACAGAGGTCGCTTCGGAAGAACGCGCTATTTCGTGGAAAACTGTGAGCGACCGCAATTAACCGCCTAATTGCTCGGTCAATTTATTGATGAGCCTGTTTAAATCCTTATCGTTCTTGCGGGCCTCGTCGATTTTATCGACGGAGTGGAGCACGGTGGTGTGGTGCTTTCCGCCGAACTGGCGGCCGATCTCAGGCAACGACGCTTCGGTAAGGTGCTTGGCGAGATACATCGCGATCTGGCGCGGGTACACAATCGCGCGCGAGTTGTTCTTCGCCTTGATCTCCACCAGGCGCAGGCCAAATTGTTCGGCTGTCGCTTTCTGGATGGATTCGATGGTGACCTTGCGGGCCTGCGAGTCGATAAAATTCTTCAGCACCTGCTGTGCGTAGGGGAGAGTGATTTCGGCGCCGATGAGAGAAGAGTGAGCCACCAGGCGGATGAGCGCGCCTTCGAGCTCGCGGACATTGGAACGGATGTTGGAGGCGACGTAGAGGGCGACATCGGTGGGCAGGGTCACTTTTTCCTGCTCCGCCTTTTTCTGAAGAATGGCGACCTTGGTTTCGAGGTCGGGTGGCTGAATATCAGCAATCAATCCCCATTCGAACCGACTACGCAGGCGGTCTTCCACTTCGGCCAGCTCTTTGGGCGGACGGTCGCTGGCGATGACGATCTGCTTCATAGATTCGTGCAGGGCGTTGAAAGTGTGAAAGAACTCTTCCTGGGTGCGCTCTTTCTGAGCGAGGAACTGGATGTCGTCGACCAGCAGCACGTCGACATTGCGGAACTTGTCGCGGAAGCTGGTCATCTTGTCGTAACGCAGCGAGTTGATCATCTCGTTGGTGAACTTCTCGCTGGAGACGTAGCAGATGGCGGCTTGCGGCATACGCTTTTTGACTTCGTGGCCGATGGCCTGCATCAGGTGGGTCTTACCCATGCCGACGCCGCCATACAGAAAGAGCGGGTTGTAGGCCTTGGAGGGGCGCTCCGCAACAGCCTGGCAGGCTGCGTGGGCGAACTGGTTGCCGCTACCAATGACAAACGCGTCGAAAGTGTAGCGCGCGTTGAGTTGCGCGGCCCCGTCCCAGTCGAAGCGGGCCTGGGCGGCCGCCGCGGCGCTGGAGGAGACGGATGAACTGGTGATCATGCTGAGGCCGCCATCGTGGCGAAGCGGCGTAGCCGCCGGATCGTCGTCAGGCGTAACAAACTTGACGTCGGCGTACTCGAGGCCGAGGTTGTCGATGGCTTCCTGAATCAGGTCCGCGTACTTGTCCCCGACGTGGCGGAATTCGACCGTCGGAACGCGTATGAAGAGAACCCCGCCGGTCGCATGACTATAGCGAGTGGGTTTTAACCAGGTGTCGTAGGAATGGCGGTTGATTTTCTTCTCGAGCGCGTCGAGGATGCGAATCCATGGGTTGGGGGCAATGGTTGTGCTTGGAACAGACATAAAAGCTTATCTCGGGGCCGGCGGCTGGGAGGGCCCGACTGTTAATAATTACGGTTGAAGAATCTCGTTGTTAGTGCAGAGCGCCTCCCGTATCGCGGGAGCGGATTGCCTGTGCTAAAGAAAGTTTCTGAAAGTAGAACAGGCGGCATACTAGCACAAAATATTTTGGCCGCGTGGAAAACTTCGCGAAGAAATTTTTGCCGCTGCCAGATTTCAAGCGCGAACTTTTTCTCCTGTCAAGTGGCGAATGTGTAACTGCAACGCGAGTGGTGCAGGAATGCACGCCCCGGCGGTAGCTGCGCAGAACTGGCGTTGGGCGCGGTTTTTGCAGGATGAGAAAAGGTGCGATGAGAACGCAGAATTGCATGCAAGTTTTTTCGTTGATGTGACGAGGGAGTGGCAGTCGCGCACGCAATCGTCGGTAGAATTGTTTGCTCGAGTTCGAGCCGAGGAGATTTTTGTCCTCCAATATTTTCTTGCGCATCTGGGAACGCGGACGATGCAAAGCACAAGGTGAGCCGATGATGGAAGCTCGCGGGCGCACGCCTGCGGTGCAAGATGTCGCCCCTACGGGGCTCACTCGCGTTCTGATGTTAACCCAGCGCTTACGCGCTGGGCTAAACTATGCCGCCGCTGCGCGGCTCCATCGTGCCTGCCGCTGCGCGGCTCCATCGTGCCTGCCGCCGCGCGGCTCCATCGTGCCCGGCGCTGCGCGGCTCCATCGTGCCCGGCGCTGCGCGGCTCCATCGTGCCCGGCGCTGCGCGGCTCCATCGTGCCCGGCGCTGCGCGGCTCCATCGTGCCCGGGCGCTGCGCGACTCCATCGTGCCCGGCCGCTGCGCGACTCCATCGTGCCCGGCCGCTGCGCGGCTCCATCGTGCCCGGCGCTGCGCGGCTCCATCGTGCCTGGCGCTGCGCGGCTCCATCGTGCCCGGCCGCTGCGCGGCTCCATCGTGCCCGGCCGCTGCGCGGCTCCATCGTGCTTGGCGCTGCGCGCTCCATCGCGGCCGTGGGCCGGGCCCGTGGCTTGGGCGATTGCGGAATTTGCGGGTTGCGGGTGCTTGCCTGGCGGGGCTATGGCATGTTCGCCGAATTGCCGGGTTTGGGCCGGGTCATTTATACTCACTGTTTGCCTTTAGGCCATTGATCGAACCAGGAGCAGCCATTTTTCATGCCCAAGCGCACTTTCCAACCAAACCGGCGTAAGCGCTCAAAGAAGCACGGATTCCGTACGCGTATGAAGACCAAGAGCGGAGCCGCAGTGTTGTCGCGCCGGCGCGCCAAGGGTCGCAAGCGGGTATCGGTGAAGCCCGGCTTCCGCGAGTAACGTCCCGCTATCTTCCGGATTTAAACGAGTTCTCCGATAAGGTCGTCATCCTGTGCAACGAATCCGTCAACGGATCGTGAGTGAACTCTGACTGTGACTGCTGCGCGGGAAGGCTCGAATCCGCACGGAAGCGCGGGCAAGAAGAATTCGCGCAGCGGGCGATTGTTGCGGCATGCCGACTTCGAGCGGGTGTACAAGCAGGGCCGCCGGCATTTTGCCACTCATATGACGGTGTTTTACCTGCGGCGCGAGGAAGGCGCGGGCATGCGGGTGGGTTTCACGGTGGGACGCGTGCTAGGCGACGCGGTGGACCGGAACCGGATGAAGCGGCGCTTGCGCGAGTCGGTGCGTTTGAGCCGGCCCGCGGCGAGTCCGGCGGTGGATGTGGTGATCAATCCGAAAAAGTCCGTGCGCACGGTGGAGTTTTCGGTATTGCTCGGCGAGGTGGGCAAGGCTTTCGAAGTGATTGCGCAGAAATTGCGCAGCGCGTAAAGGCGAGTGTGATGGAAATGGCTAGGAACGCGGTGCTGGTTTTGTTGCGGGGATACAAGTGGGCCGTGTCTCCTATGTTGCCACCGAGTTGCCGCTACGTGCCAACCTGCTCCGAATACGCGATGGAGGCGGTGGAACGTTTTGGCGCCCTGCGCGGAAGCTGGATGGCGGTGGCAAGACTTTTACGGTGCCACCCGCTGGCGAAGGGTGGATACGATCCGGTTGTGCGGAGATCAGAAATGCACGTGTGTCCTGGCAGACACGAGTCTCCGCACGTCAGCCCTTAGCGGGTGCGGGAAATGCAGATGAAGGCTTTGCGAAAGCGATGCACTGACACGAGCCTGAAGGGAATTCGACGGTAAGACTTTGGCAGACTTCCAAAACCCTCAGCAAGAACCAGGAATGGAGAAGCGGCTTCTCCTCGTCTTCGCGATCACATTCCTGATCATTCTTATTTCGCAGCCGCTTCTGAAAAAGTACGGACCGCAGACTCCTGAAACCAAACCTCCTGCTCAGAGTCAATCTCAGGACCAACCAGTCAATCCGGCGCCCCAGGCCGCTGCATCTGCAACTACTACTCCTCCTGTCCCGGTTCAGGGAGCAAAGCAGGCCAGCGCAGAAGCGGAGACGGTGGTTGAGAACGATCTGTACAAAATCCGCTTCACCAATCGCGGCGGCCAGGTGAAGTCGTGGGTGCTGAAGAAATTCAAGGACGACAAAGGCCAGCCGCTGGAATTGGTGAATTCGACAGCGGCCGCGAAATACGGATATCCACTTTCGCTGTGGGCCTATGACGAGACTCTGCGCAACAAGCTGAACTCGGTGCTGTACGTTTCCACAGCGGATGGAAGCAATTCCCTCACCGCGCCGGCGGATATTTCTTTCGAATACTCCGACGGCGACGTCGCAGTGCGCAAGAAGTTCAGTTTCGACCACAGCTACTTGCTGACGATGGAGACTTCGGTCGTACAGAAAGGGAGTTCGGTCAGCGCGTTCCCGATGTGGCCGGCGGCGTTTGGCGACGAGTCGAACCCCGCTTCCTATGCGGCGGCACGCATCGAGTACCAGAACGGCGGCGATGTCGAGCGTGTGGCGCTAAAGAAGGTGATCGGCGGTAACACGGTGCACGGTCCGTTTCAATGGGCGGGCGTGAGCGATCAGTATTTTGCCGCCGTGTTTTTGCCCGC
The DNA here is from genome assembly GCA_963850425.1 of uncultured Acidobacteriota bacterium. Lineage (GTDB taxonomy): Bacteria > Acidobacteriota > Terriglobia > Terriglobales > Acidobacteriaceae > Gp1-AA133. The sequence goes on from CAWKLF010000001.1 coordinate 872,495, forward strand.
GGATCCGGCCGGCGCCGCGATGGTCACGCTGCACGGGGCGCTCGACAATCCGCAGGATGCCAAGCATCCGCTGGAGGTTCTGGGGGCTGGGGTCGGACAGCTCGGCGGAACGACCAGGGGACGGATGTATGTCGGTCCGAAGGCGCTGGATGTGTTGGAATCCGTGCCCGTGGCAGGCTTGCCGGCAGGCACGGATCCGGACCTGCGCAAGCTGGTGGATTTCGGCTGGCTCGGGCTGATTGCGCGGCCGCTCTTCCTGTGGCTGAAGTGGACCTACAACCACATGGTCCCCAACTGGGGATGGGCGATTGTCATCCAGACCCTGATCATCAACCTGGCACTGCTGCCGCTGCGCATCGCGCAAATGAAGTCGATGCTGAAGATGCAGCGGGTCGCGCCCCAGATCAAGTCAATCCAGGAAAAGTACAAGAAGTACGGGATGCGTGATCCCCGCAAGCAGGCGATGAACGAGGAGATCGCGGCCATCTACAAGACCGAAGGCGTGAATCCGGCGGGCGGGTGTCTGCCGCTGGTCATCCAGATGCCCTTTCTGTTTGCCTACTACCGCATGCTGGGTGTGGCGCTCGATTTGCGGCTGGCGCACTGGGCATGGGTGCCGGATCTGTCGTCGCCCGACCCGCGCCACATTTTGCCGATCGCGGTCATCATCAGCATGCTGTTCATGCAGCGGATGACGCCGCAGGCCGGGATGGATCCGCAACAGCAGAAGATGATGAACCTGTTCATGCCGGTGATGCTGGGCTTCATCAGTTGGAATCTTGCGGCTGGATTGTGCCTGTACTGGTCGGTGGGCAACGTGATCGGCATCGTGCAACAGCTGGTGATGAACCGCACAACCTTGGGCCGCGAAATGCGCGAGATGATGGAAAAGCGCGCGCGGAAGAAAGATAAATAGCTGCGTGCTTCGAGCCGCGAGCTACGAGCGAACGTAGCTTGGGCGGTGCGAAGCTTGTAGCGCAAAACCTGAAGCTACCTATGCCTATTCCTGACAAGATCGCTGCCGCCAATCAGATCAATGAATTTTTGCGGGGAGTGGTTGCCAACGCGGGGCTGCGTTTAAAGTACCGCATCACGGTGGACCCGCCGTTGCCCGAGGAACGGGATTGGGAGCGTCCGGAGATCCTGGTTGAGTTTGCCGGGCCGGACTCGGCTCTGGTGCTGGAGCGCGGGGCGGAATTGCTGCGTTCGATTGAGTTGCTGGCGATCGAAATGCTGCGTCTTCCAGGCAACGAGCACGAAAAGATTTCGTTCGACTGCATGAAGCACCGGTCCATGCGGATTGAAGAGCTTCGCATGGCGGCCAACGTGGCGGCCGAGAAAGTCCGCAAGACCGGCTCGCCCTACCGGTTCGCGCCCATGTCGTCGCGCGAGCGGCGCATTGTGCACCTGGCTTTGCGCGATGAAAGCGAACTGCGCACCGAGAGCGAGGGCGAGGGGATGCGGCGGTGCCTGGTGGTGTATCCGAAGGATTATCGGAGTACGGCCAGGCCATCGCGAAGGTAGTCGCCCGCGCAAGAAATTCCTGGCTACAATCTCCAGCGTGAACCTCGACGACACCATCGTCGCCATTGCTACGCCTGCGGGACGTGGGGGGATTGGCGTCGTCCGCGTGGCCGGAGCGGACGCCTGCGCGATTGCTGCTCCCATGCTTCGACTTCGACATCCGTTGGAACCGGGACGCGCTGTGTTTGGGGAATTGATGGAGCCGGAAGGAGAGGCTAGCGCCCAGCATTCTGTGCTCAACGCCAGTTCGCGGGCGGGGGCGCCCGCGCTACATGGCCGGCGGATTGACGAAGTTGTCGTTACTTACTTCGCGAAGCCACATTCCTACACGACTGACGACATCATTGAAATTTCGGCGCATGGGTCGCCGGTGGTGTTGCGGCATATTGTCGAACTGGCGCTGGCACGCGGGGCACGGCTGGCGGAGCCGGGCGAGTTCACCATGCGCGCGTTCCTGAATGGACGAATTGATCTGACGCAAGCCGAGGCAGTGCGCGATCTGATTGAGTCGCAGACTCTGTTTCAGGCGAAGGTGGCGGCACAGCAGCTGGAGGGGGCGCTCTCACACCGGTTGAAGCCGATCAAAGCAGACCTTGTGCAGCTGATCGCGGAGCTGGAGGCGGGAATCGATTTTGCCGAAGACGATGTTTCGATTCTTCCGGACGCTACCATCCTCGAGCGGATGGCGGGGGTCCGTTCGCCGCTCGAGACGCTGGCCGCTAGTTTTGCCTACGGAAAGATCGTGCACGAAGGACTAACGCTGGCTATCGTTGGGCGGCCAAATGTCGGGAAGTCGAGCCTGTTCAACCGGCTGGTAGAGCGCGAGCGCGCTATCGTCACGGCGACGCCCGGCACCACACGCGACCTGGTGAGCGAGACGGTCGCGATTGGCGGGATTCCGGTCAAGCTGGTCGATACCGCGGGCATCAGAAAGGCGCTTGATGAGGCCGAGAGCATCGGAATCCGAAAGTCGATGGAGGCCCTGGTGGACGCGGACCTGGTGCTGGTTGTGCTGGACGCTTCGCAGCCGGCGGCTGCGGAAGATAGCGGCCTGCTGGCGCAAGTGCAAGGGCGGACGGCGATCGTGGTGGAGAACAAGGTGGATAGGGCGGAATCCAGCGCCCAGCTTTCAGCTGTCAGCTCTCAATTGCCTTTCGTCCGGACGTCTGCGCTGACTGGCGACGGGATTGATGCATTGCGTGGGCAGATTTTGCGTGCAGCTTCTGGCGGCGATTCAGCGGGACCACGGGAAGCGGGATTTCTTACCAACGTCCGGCATCAGGGATTGGTGCGCGATTCTCTGGCTGCGCTGGCCGACGCGAGGAGCGCTGTGGAGAACAAAGTTCCACACGAAATGCTTCTCATGGATCTCTACAACGCGCTGCGGCCGCTTGATGAGATCACCGGCGCCACTACCAACGACGACATCCTCAACTTGATCTTCAGCAGGTTTTGTATCGGTAAATAAATTCTCGCTTCAAAAAACTTAACCACAGCGAACGCAGGGGAATTCAGATGGTCCAAGAGCCGCTGTGTCCGGTTTAGCTTAGAAGGGCTCGCTTTCTGGCGCCGCTACTCGTAGCGCAGCGCTTCTACCGGGTCCAGCTTCGAGGCTCGCAAGGCGGGGACCATGCCACTGGCGACTCCGACCAGCAGCAACACTCCCGTCGAAAGCAACACCGTCATGAGCGAAATCTTGAGATGAATGTCAGCCTTGCCGGAGTCATCTTCAAACAGCGCACCCATCAAGGGGAGCGTGCCCACGGCGGCCGCAATCAGGTACGAAATCAAAATTCCGACGGCGCCGCCCAGCAGCATGATCAAAAGCGTCTCGGCCAGGAATTGCATTTTGATGTGACGCTTGCGGGCGCCCAGCGCGCGGCGCAGGCCGATTTCGCGGATGCGCTCGTCGACCGATACCAGCATGATGTTCATTACGCCGACACCGCCGATACCGAGCGTGAGCGTGCCGATGAAGGTCAGCAGCACCTGCAGCCCGATGGTCAGGCCGTCGATGATGGGACGAAATTCCTCGCGACCGAACATCTGGATGGCCTTGGGGTCGGTGGGCGAGAACTGCTGGCGCGAGGCGACGGCGGCCAGCACCTGGGCCTCCGCGCGTTTCTCAAACTGCGGAGCGATCGGCTCAAATACGAGAACCGCTCCGTAACGCGTGTTCCAGAGATCGCCCGCGGCCGAATACGGGATCCAGGAAGACTGGTCATCACTGGAAAAATAATTGCTGAGCTGGATCTTCCGCGCCATCACGCCCACGACCTGGAAGGGGACGCCGGCCACCAGAACGGTTTCGCCGACCGCGGGGCGTCCGCTGAACAGTTGCTCGCGCAACCGGTTGCCGAGAAAAATTACGCGCCTGCGTTCCAATTCGTCGAGCGAGTTGAGCCAGCGGCCCTCGGCCGCGACTTCGTTGCGCATCTCGCCATATTCCGGGCACACGCCACGCACGGGCGCGGTTCCCGACATGCGATCGCCGTACGCGATACCAGGCCGACGGACGGTTTCCATGCACACGTGTTTGACGAGCGGAGCCGTCTCCTTGATCAGTTCGACATCTTCTTTCTCGAAAACTACTTTCTTGCCGGCACGCTGTCCGCCCGGCTGCTCGCTGGTCTGCTGCGGCCAGCAGATGACCGCGCCCTTGCCGAATGCGTTGAACCCATTCACCAGGACCGAACGAAAGCTGTTGCCGTAGGCAATCAGCAGGGTAACGGTCGCGATGCCCCAGATGATGCCCAGCATCGTAAGCGCGCTGCGCGTTCGGTTGCGCTTAAGCGCGATCCAGGCTTCGTAGATGATTTCGGTAAGCATGAGAAACGGCTTCTGGCTACTAGCTACTAGCTCCTAGCGAACATCGCAATGTCCGAAGAGCGACACTAATGACCAGCGACTCTTTTTCACCCCCCCGCTTCATACCGCAGCGCTTCAATTGGATCGATCGACGCTGCGCGCCGTGCCGGGTAGAGCGCCGAGAGCACCGCGATCATGCCCAGCAGAGTGCACGCCAGCAATCCCGTGCCCCACGTGGGCAACAGGCCTGCAAAGAATTCCGGCATGGGCAACATGTTTACGAGGGCGCACAGCCCATATGCGACGCCTAGTCCCACGGCACCGCTAAGGCCCGCGATTAACAACGCCTCGAAAAAGAACTGGCGCAGGATTTCGTCGCCGCGCGCGCCCAGCGCTTTGCGCACGCCGATTTCGCGCGTTCGCTCGCGCACCGCGACCAGCATGACGTTCATCACGCCCAGCCCGCCGAGCACCAGCGTGACCAGGCCAACGGCGCCCAGAAAATATTTCATACCGTTGGTCATGGTCTCGAAAGCTTTGGCTTCCTGCACGGTGTCCCACACCGGGCAGGCTTCCTTGTCATTGGGGTCGAAGTTGTGGAGATGTCCGAGGGCGCGGCGGATCTGATATTTGCATACGTCGTGTACATCGACCGAGCGCGGCGTCACGAGCAACTGGTCGAGTTCATGCGCGGTGGAGGGCGGCTTCGCCGGAAAGTCGCGCTGCATGGTGGCAAACGGGATGAAAACCTTGTTCACGTCCCAGCCGTCGTAGCTGGAGTCTTGCTTCTTCTTTTCCATGACGCCGATCACGGTGTAAGGAAAATCGTTGAGATGGATGGTCTGGCCGACTGCTCCGCCGCTGGGGAACAATTGCCTGGCGGCGTCGGTGCCGAGGAAGGCGACGCGGCGTGCTTCCTTCTGGTCGTTCTCGTTGTAGAAGCGGCCTTCGCCAGGATTGAGCGTGCGCACCCAGCCGAACGCGGGCAGGGATCCGGTGACCAGAAATGCCGCGTTATTGAACGCGCTATGGGTGCGCACCGTGTCCTGCTCAAGCTCGGGCAGAATGTATTCGCACTCGGTGGCGTTCTCCTGAAGATAGGGTAAGTCGTCGTCGCTCCAGCGAACGGGGCGCCCGGCGCGCTGGCCGCCCGCCTGCAGGCTGGTGCGGCCGTGGAAGACAATCATCACGTCTTTGCCCAGGGTCTGGGCGACCTTGGCCTGGCCCACGCGCAATCCCTCGCCCGCAGCCACCATGAGTACGATCGACACGATGCCCCAGGCAATCCCGAACATGGTCAAAAATGTACGCAGCTTGTGGGACCAGAGCGTGCGGAAAACGTCGCCGATGAGATCGCGCAGAACCATTGCTTTGTTGGACGGGAGACTCCGGCGTCAGTTAGTTGCCGGAGATTGGCTGACGGCTGCCAGGGTCCGAAAGCCAGCGGAGCGATGGCTGCCGAGAGCATCCCTGCTGATAGATACGGAATGCGCGCGGACTTTGTTCACGGCGCGGGAAGAGGGGCCATCCCCAAGTCCAGCGGGGTTTTAGCGGGATGGCCATCGAATGTTGGGGTGCGGGGTTATCGTCGTAGAGATCGGTGCCTGCCCGATGTTCGCAAAAAAGCCTGGTCTGCGGCGCAGTGTCTCGGTGGTGAGATCAGGGCAGGATGTCAGTCTAAGCAGCGACCGCGCCGACTCTCGACAGCCAGGCGTCGAAATTCCGCAAAGCGGCCTCGCACTGCAGTCGGTGGCGCTCTTTGCGGTCGCGAATCCGCTTTTCCAGCTCCGGCAACAAATCAAAGGTGATATTTGCGGGCTGGAAGTTGCGCGGATCGGCATGCGTGATGTAGTTCGTCAAAGAGCCAAAGCCGGAAGCGCGTGGGGGCGCAACGGGTTCTGCGCCGGCGGCGAGGGCTGCGGCGTGTACTCCCGCCATCAGGCCGGTTGCGATTGACTCGACGTAGCCTTCCACTCCGCAAATCTGTCCGGCAAACAGGACCTTGGGATGCGCTTTCATCTGCAGGGTTTCGAGCAAGAGCGTGGGAGCGTTGATGTAGGTGTTGCGATGGATCTGGCCGAAGCGCAGGAAGCGGGCGTTTTCGAGCCCGGGAATCAAACGCAGCACGCGCGCCTGATCGGCATACTTCAAATGATTCTGGAAGCCGACCAGGTTGTACGAGTCCGCGCGCAGATTTTCCTGGCGCAGTTGCACGACCGCATGCGGCTGCATCCCGGTGCGGGGATCGCGCAGACCCACCGGCTTCATGGGACCGAAGCGCAGCGTGTCGCGTCCGCGACGCACAATTTCTTCGATGGGGAGACAGCCCTCGAAGTAGTTCAGCTTTTCCCAGTCGCGCTCTACCACGGACTCGGCCGATACCAGCGCGTCGCAGAAGCGGTCGTAGTCCTCCTTCGACATTGGACAGTTGATGTAGTCAGCCGTCCCTTTGTCGTAGCGGGCGGCTAAATACACCTTCGACATGTCGATCGAGTCGGCCTCCACGATCGGACTGATGGAGTCGTAGAAATAAAGCCTGTGTGGCGCGGACGCTGCCGTCCGCGAAATGTCTGGATCGTTTTCAGCCTCGCTGAGCCGCCCAATCTCGGCAGCCAGACAATCTGAAGTCAAAGGGCCGGTGGCAATGATAGTGATCCGGCTCGCATCGACGGCCGCAACTTCCTCGCGCCGAACAGTAATGAGGGGTTCGCGTGACACGGCCTCGGTGACCTTCGCGGAAAACGCGGTGCGATCGACCGCGAGCGCGTGGCCTGCCGGCACCGCGCAGGCTCGCGCGATTTCGAGGAGCAATGATCCGGCGCGACGCATCTCTTCTTTCAACAGCCAGGGAGCGGTGTTCTCGCTATCGGACTTCAGCGAGTTCGAGCACACCAGTTCGGCGAACTCCCCGGTTTGATGCGCGGGCGTCGAGCGCACCGGACGCATCTCGCACAACTCGACCGCGATGCCGCGGCGCGCGCATTGCCACGCCGCTTCGGAGCCCGCTAGTCCTGCGCCGATAATGCGTACCCCCGTCACCGTGCTGCACCTTCCGCCAGCCGGCGCAATGGCTCGCCATCGAGAATCATTTCTTTCCAGTCATCAAAAGGTTCCGCGCCCAGCTTTTTGTAGAAGTCGATGGCCGGCTGATTCCAGCCGAGCACCACCCAGCGCATCGCACCGAGGCCCTCCCGTAGCGCAATCGCCGCGACCTCGGCCATCAGAAGCTTGCCGATCCCTTTGCCGCGAAATTCTTCGCGCACGTAGATATCTTCCAGAAATAATCCGGGCCCCTGGAAACTGCTGTAGAACGGAAAGTAGATGACGTAGCCGGCGAGTTTGCCGTCCCACTCCGGCAGCAAGGTGCGAAAACGGGGAGTGGGGCCAAAGCCGTCGTGACGAAGCGACTCTTCGGTGACCGTGACGTACTGGAGCAGACGCTCGAAGGTGGCGAACTCCACGACCATCCGCCGGAGGGCGGGCACATCTTCGATGGTGGCAGCGCGGATGCGAAGCATGTCAGTGGGAAAGTCCAGTCGGGTCGCGAGGACGGAAAGAACTCGTCTGCTTATTATATCGAACGAACGCAGACTAACTTCATGGCATGCACCCCACTCATCGAGCCCAAACCTGCCAGCGGCGGGAAACGTACCCGATTCTTTCGCTTTCGGGATTCTCTGTGTATCTGCGACTCTGTGGTGAATCCGGCTTTCCGGGACCGCGGCAGTGACGAAGAGCCTGGCGAAACCGTGGTATCGCACTTTCGACTGTGTTCGTCGGGCGCCTCACTCCGCTCAAGATGACAGATCAGCAGACTGGTAGGTTCGATCGCCGGGTCACTGTTCAACATTCCGGTCGTAGTCTTGGCGTCGGCTGGAACGTGAATCAGGCTCGCAGCTCTCGCGCGGCGTCCAGCACCTCGGGCACGATCGCGTCGATGTCGGAATCCTTGGTCAGATGATTCACGATGCAAACGCGCAGGCAGAATTTGTTCTTCAATTCCGCATTCGAAATATAAATCCTGCCTCGACGGAGTATCCGCTTCAGCAGCGCCAGGTTGAAGGCATTGCGTTCTTCGTCGGAGGCGTCCTCGCGCACCAGGTGCCGGAAGCAGACCGCGCTCAATTCCACCGGAGCAAGCCGTTCCAGCAGCGGTGCAGGGTCGATGGCTCGCGCCAGTTGCTGCGCGTGATCCAGATCGCGTTGGATGGCAGCGCGAAAGCTGTCCAGGCCGTGATAACGCAACGAAAGCCACAGCTTCAATGCGCGGCAACGCCGTGAGAGCTCCATCGACTCTTCAAAGAAGGCGAAGCCTTCGATTGGATCAGAGCTGAGCTGCTTCGCATAGGAACCGGTGTACATGAAGGTCTTGCGCGCGTTGTCGATGTCGCGATACAGCAGGCAGCCGCAATCGAGCGGCTGATAGAGCCATTTGTGCGGATCGAGCGAGAGCGAGTCCACCTGCGCGAGGCCGTCAAATTTTTCAGGCGCGGCGATGGCGGCGAGCGCGCCGTAAGCGCCGTCCACGTGAAGCCAGAGACCGTATGCGCGGGCAATCTCACCGATTTCGCGCAGTGGATCGATGGCGCCGGTATTCACCGTGCCCGCCGACGCCACAACTGCAATCGGAGTTTTCCCCTGGGCTTTGTCTTCGCGGACCGCGCGCTCCAGCTCCGACGGAACCATCCGGTAGGCATCGTCGCAAGCAATGTAGCGCAGGTGATCGCGGCCGATACCCAGCATGGCCACCGCCTTCGGCACTGCCATGTGAACCTGCTCGGACGCGTAGATGACGCCGGCGTTCGCGCCCCACAAGCCGCGCTCGTTGCCGGGAGTTTTCGCTTCGCGCGCCATGGCGAGGCCCATCAGGTTGGCGGGCGATCCGCCGCCGGTGAGCGTTCCGTAGAAGCCCTTGCAGCCGACCGCTTGGGCCAGCCAGCGCACGACCGTGCGCTCGATCGTGATGCCGGAGGGTGAAGAGCGCCACGCCGTCATGTTCTGGTTGAGGACGGAGGCGAACAGATCGCCCAGCGCGGCCACCGGCTCGCCCGGGCCCTGCACGTAGCCAAAGAAGCGACCGTTTTGCACGCGCCCCTTGTCCATCACATCGCGCAGCGCGGCAAGGGCCTGCGCTCCCATCCCATGCTCGGGCAGATCGACGGCGAACATCCGCTCGGCTTCCTGCCCGCTGGTGGCGGGGAAGGTCGAGCGCGTGTCGAGCGTTGCGAAATATTCGGCGGACAGGGCTACCACCTCATCGGCCAGCCGGCGGAATTCCTGGTCGGAAAGTTCTAGCGGTCTCATAAAAGGGGAATTTAAACACAGGGAAGGCAGAGACATTGTCACAAAAGAGCACGGCGCTTAATGAAGAGTTCTCTTGTCATTCCGACTAGGCTCGCAGCGGAGCCCAACGAATCTACCCCCTTCGTGGCGCCCGCGAGGAAACAGAGTGACGCCGTTCGGAATGACGCGGCAGTGCCTGGGTATTCCTCCCCTGCACTCCGTGGTTAAACGATTGCCTCGCTGCGGGAGGAGTACAGCAACATTGATTATTTCTGCAACCGCACCGTGCTTCCAGTCAGTGCCGACCGTCGCGCAGCATCCAGGATCTCGACCACAATCACGTTGGTATCGAGCGACGTCGGCGTGTCGGGCATTGCGCCCTCGAGTACGACAGCGCGCAGCTCGGAGATCGAATCGTCATACGGTGCGGCGATCGGCTTTCCGGCGACAATTGTCTCGTCGCCAGTGATGCGTACCCGCACATCGTCTCTCTTTACTGTGAAGACCTGACCGTGTTGTCCATAAACCTCCATATCTTTGCGATCGAACGGCCAATTCCATGACGCCTGAATAATCGCCACCGCCTTGGGATACGTAAGCACCACCGTGGCTTCGTCATCGACATGCGGATAGATCTCGGGCTTGATCTGCTGCGTCACCGCGGTCACGCTATCGGGCCGGCGACCCTCCATGAGCCATGTCGCGAGATCCGCGCCATAGCAGCCGAAGTCAAACAGTGCGCCTGCGCCGTCCAGCTTCGGATCGGTGAGCCACACAAAAAACTCGGGCGGCACGCCGATCTCCTGGGGTCCCGGATGGCCATCGTGAACCACGATTCGGCGTACCTGGCCGAGCGACCCGTCGTGCACCAGGTCATACGCGGCATGATTGCTGCGATACCAAGTCGTCTCGTAATTCACCAGCACCGGAATTTTCGCTGACCGCGCCGCCTCCTGGATGGCGCGCGCGTCCTCGACGCTCACGGCCAGCGGCTTTTCCACCATCACGGCAACATGGTGACGCGCAGCGATCTCTACCAGCCGCCGGTGGTCGTACGTGCTGGTATACCCGAGTACCGCATCCGGATGCGTTGCCTGAATCGCCTCGCCAAGATCGGAATAATAGAGCTTGTTATTCAAGTTGAACCTCTTCGCGTACTGATCAAACAGTTCGCGGTTCGGTTCGATGATGCCGACGATCTCCAGATCCGGCCGCTTCTGATAGTGCTCAAGAAATCCCGCAGCGTGGCCGTGTACAAGGCCGGCGATAACCACGCGCAGCGGTTTGGTGCCCGACTGGGCCGGACCCTGAGCCGCAATAGCAGGCACCAGCAAGAGGGCGCTAAGCACTAACGGAAAGAGTCGCAGCGTAAAAACCTCCCAACGAGTCATGCCGTTTCTCCTGGTTCGTTCCGAATAGGTTCACTCCAGGCAAACTGTCGTCGCTACAGCGGCGCCCGTTCGAGTCGGAAAAAGAACACGATGTTCAGTGCGACGATACCGGCGCACAGGATCACGACCAGCGGCGCACTCTCTGAGGCCAACCAATAGACGAAGAAAATCGTCGAAGAAACGATGACTGCCGAAAAACCCAGCAACACAAGCAGGCGAATCCAGGCTGCCGCTCGCCCCCGAGTCGTCCACAGTACAATCACGAAGGCTAGAATGAAGATCCAAACGACGTGACCAAAGATCAAGCCAACCACGGGATTGTCGAGCACCCGCTCCGGCATGATGCCCGATTTCATGGCAATCCATCCCACAAACAGGATTGCGCACATGCCCAGAAAACTCTGCCGCAGCAACTGTGAACGCAACGGCGCCATTGCGTAACGCTTCGCATCATCCGCCATCTGCGTGGACTGCTCGAACAGATCCGGCGGTCTTTCGCGCAGTTGGGAGATTGCCTCTGTCCAATGGCGCCACAGGAAGATGCACCCGAGTAGAAGCGTCATGAACGCGGCCGCACCGAACAGGACGAAAAATATGTGCAGGCCCCAATCCAACGGATCTTTGGAGGCAAGGTCCGATACCGCTGTCGCGCCGAGGAAGAGAGCCGATAGTGATAAGCCGATAAGAAAGTCGGGGCGACTGGTCCAGTAACGACTATCGGTGGCCGGGTACAGCCCATCGGGTTGACTTACAAAGCGCCCGTATTTTCGAGCCCGTTCCCTGAGCAAGTAGTATCCCAGCGTGGAAAACAGGCCCAGCCCTGCGCAGATCGTGCCGCATGGGTATGCGATGTTTATCATGCTCGGCAATGAACGTCGAGGAATTGTATTCTCTTCGGCGCCCTCCAAGGAACGTTACAGAATCACCCGTTCGTCCCCGACCCGCCGCGTCACGCGCTCCCGATCGAGATACTCCAGTAACGGAATCGCATACTTGCGGCTTACACCCGTCATCTCCTTGAACTTGGCCACATCGATCTTGGCAACGCCTCCTGTCGCAGTCCTCGCCTTGTACGCCGCCATCCGGCTGCGCAGATGCGCGAGCGCCGACTGGTGAAAAACCAGATCCTCGGAAATCTTGATCAGCACTCTATCGCGTAGAAGCAAGGTGACGATCTTCTGGGCACGGGCCTTGTCGACTTTCAGGTCGGCAAGCACAGCGCTGAGCGCGGGAACCTTCAACCCTGCTGACGAGAAAGCTTGTTCGATGACCTTCTTCGACTCAGCTTCTTCATCTTTCATGACGACCCCGCGGCCCGGCAGGTGGACGAGATCGCCGGAGAGCGTGAGTTTTTTTTCGCGCACAAGCAGTTCCACAGCCGCCGCACATACATCAGCGGATGCTCGGACCGTCTCACGGAGTTCTTCCCGGCTCATTCCGGGCACAAGCGGATTCTGTTTGTGAAAATCCTCAACCGTGCTCAGGAGATACAGTTTCAGCCCTTCGATGGCTGAACCATGGACATACCTCTCGGCGAGATGGAAGACCCTTCCTCGACTCACATGGTCTGCCAGCAGATTGAGCAGGGGCGTTCGCCCCCAGCCGGTTTCGGCGGTAAGCTGCGCGATCGATCGACCTTCATGCCCCCGCCGAGCAATGCGTGCACGAACCGCAGCTTCCCGGTTGCCGCCATCCAGCACTTTCAGAAACGGCAGTACGGCGTCCTTGCGGATTCGCTGCATTGGCGAAGCGTCAAGCACCAGGCCTCCGCCGATCGTCACGACAGGAGAAAACTGCCGCACGATGAAGCGATCACCGGGCAGCAGGAGGGTGGGTTCGCTCAGGCGCAGCTGTGCATACGCAGTTGCGCCGGGCTTCACCGACTTACTTTCATAGAGGGCGACCTCGGCGATTGTCTCCGACGTGTACGCGTGCAGGTGCACGCGCGCGCGATCCTTCAGAGGCTTTGCGGAGGGCAGCAGAGATAGCGAGACATCGATCCGTTTTGTCGATAGAAACGTAGCCGGCGGCGCGAGCATCATGCCGCGTGCCAGGTCTTCCACGGTTACCCCGGCGAGGTTCAGTGCGGTGCGCTGCCCGGCCATCGCCCGATCCGCGGACTCGCCGTGAACCTGCACGCCGCGAACACGAACGCCCTTGGCAATGGGGAAGACTTCCAGTTCATCTTCTTTGCGGATCGTGCCCGCGACCAGCGTGCCCGTGACTACCGTGCCGAAGCCTTTCATGGTGAAGACGCGGTCAATGGGCAGACGCACCAGGGCGGTCGAATCCTTCGCGGGAACTTCGGCGGCAACCTTGGCCAAGGCTGCCCTTAGTTCGGGTAAGCCTGCGCCGGTGAGCGAACTGACGGCGACGATCGGCGATCCGCTGCTGGCGCGCGTGCTAGAAGGGTCTGCGTCTCCGCTGGTTGAGCGGGTTGGATCAAGAAACGATCCGCGCAGGAATTCCTCCACTTCGAGGCGGACGACATCGAGTGTCTCAGGGTCGACTGCATCGGATTTGGTGAGTACCGTGATGCCGCGACCCACGGCCAGCAGGCGGCAGATGTCGAAGTGTTCGCGGGTTTGCGGCTTGATGGACTCGTCGGCCGCGATCACCAGCAGTACCAGGTCGATGCCCCCCACACCGGCCAGCATGTTGCGCACGAAGCGCTCGTGCCCGGGGACGTCCACGAAACCAAGGCGCAACGTTTCGCCACTGGGTCCGGGAAGTTCCAGATGGGCAAAGCCAATGTCGATGGTGATGCCGCGGCGCTTCTCCTCTTCGAGCCGGTCGGCATCAATGCCGGTCAGGGCTTTGACCAGGGCGGTCTTGCCGTGATCGATGTGCCCGGCGGTGCCGACGATGACAGATTTCATGAAGGGACAGTATAGGGAAAGAGTCGTCGGTCGTCGGCCCTCGGTCGTCGGCTTAAAATCTAGTCGTTGGTCGTTGGTCGTTGGCTAAATTCCTTTGTCTTCGGTCTTCGGCTGAATTCTTCTCTTTCAAGGGTCTGATTCGAACCGGCGTGCATTTTGGGCTGTTCTGCAGTCGAATTCTGTTTTCTTGAAGCTTTAGTTGGCGATTAGAAGCCCCCAGATCGACGATTGCACCTTCGGCCGACCGAAACCATCACCCCCGGTACGAAATGCGCCTATAAGTCGTCTAATCGCGATTAGCAGGCACTCTGGAGATCGTCTGCGGGGGTTTTTTCGATGGAGGCGCGGCCCAAGGCGTCGTTTCTCATCAATATCAATTAGCTATTGTCATGAGTGGCAATGATTTAAGTACATTTCCGGCGAAGAGTATGGTTGGCGACGGCCGACGTTGAAGTTTTGCCGACCGCTGCCGCTCATCTCCCGGCCTCGACCGAAAGGCGCCCACCTCCGTCGAAGGTTTCGCCAACGATTAAGGACCAACGACCGACGACTGTTCTACAATATCTCTTCCACCCATGACCCAGCCTCAGAACCCAGCCATCACTCCGGAGCTTATCCGGGAGCACGGCTTGACGCCGGAGGAGTACGCCAAAATCGAGCAGTTGCTGGGCGGGCGCGCGCCAACACTGACCGAGCTCGGCATCTTCAGCGTGATGTGGAGCGAGCACTGCTCCTACAAGTCGTCGCGCGTCCACCTGAAGCGGTTGCCCACGCGCAGCAAGCTGGTGGTGCAGGGGCCGGGGGAAAACGCGGGCATCATCGATATCGGCGACGGGTGGGCATGCGCCTTCAAGATCGAGTCGCACAATCACCCGTCGTTTATTGAACCCTTTCAGGGGGCGACCACCGGAGTGGGCGGGATCCTGCGCGACATTTTCACGATGGGGGCGCGGCCGGTGGCGGTGATGGATTCGCTTCGGTTTGGGCCGATTGAAACAGCCGAGCTTCGCTCGGCCGGGCAGCCGGGGGCGGCTGTCCCCACGCGGGCCGAGATTCATAAGAATCACTCCATCATGGAGGGCGTGGTCAGCGGGGTTGCTTCTTACGGAAATTGCTTCGGTGTGCCGAACCTGGGCGGGGAGACGCAGTTTGAAAGCTGCTATTCGGGAAATCCCCTGGTGAATGCTTTTGCGCTGGGATTGGTGCGGCGCGACCAGATTTTCTACGCCAAGGCGGCGGGCGAGGGGAATCCGGTTATTTATGTGGGAGCGAAGACCGGGCGCGACGGAATTCACGGGGCGACCATGGCTTCGGAAGAATTCAGCGAGGCGTCGGAAGCGAAGCGGCCGAACGTGCAGGTGGGGGATCCATTTCTTGAGAAGCTTTTGCTCGAGGCATGTCTCGAAGCCATGCAGACGGGCGCGGTGGTCGGCATTCAGGACATGGGGGCTGCGGGTCTGACCTGTTCGACTTGCGAAATGGGTGCGCGCGGGAAGGTTGGGCTCGAGATTGAGCTGGATCGTGTGCCGCAGCGCGAGACGGGCATGTCGGCGTACGAAATCATGCTTTCGGAATCGCAGGAGCGCATGCTGCTGGTGGCCGAAAAGGGGCGCGAGCAGGAAGTGTTTCGCGTTTTCGAGAAGTGGGGATTGGATGCGGTCGAAGTGGGGCATGTGACACGCGATAACGTGATGCGCGTGCGGCAGCACGGGGAACTGGTGGCGGAGATTCCGAACGAGGCGTTGACCGATGATGCGCCTTTATATAAGCGGCCGCTGGAGCGGTGGGAGCCGCCGGTGCAGCGCGAGATGCCGGAGAACATCCCCACCCTAACCGCAAAGGACGCGGTCAGGATAGGGCACCCCGCCGAGTCGAGGGATCTGACACCAAACTTCAAACGCCTTCTGGCGAGCCCGAACATTTGCGGGAAGCGGTGGGTGTGGCAGCAATATGACCACATGGTGCAGACCAATACTGTGGAGGGTCCGGGCGCGGGGGATGCGGGCGTGATTCGCATCAAGGGGTCGCAGCGCGGGCTGGCGATGGCTTTGGATGGGAATGGGCGTTGGTGCTATCTCGATCCGAGGCTGGGTGCGATGCATGCGGTGGCGGAGGCCTGCCGCAATGTGGCTTGCGCAGGGGCTACGCCGATTGGTGCGACGAATTGCCTCAACTTCGGAAATCCGGAGAAGCCGCAGATTATGTGGCAGTTCTCGCAAGTGGTGGATGGGATCACCAGGGCTTGCGAGGAACTCGAAGTGCCGGTTACCGGTGGCAATGTCAGCTTCTACAACGAGACTTTGGGCGAAGGCATTTATCCAACGCCGGTGCTGGGCATTGTCGGCATTCTCGAAGACGTGCACAAAGCGGCGAAGATGGAGTTTCGCGAGGAAGGGCGCACGATTGTGCTATTGCGCGCGAGTGAGCCGGGCGATATCACCGATGCAGAATCGGAATTTGGGTCATCGGAGTACGCGAAAGAGATTCTTGGGGCGGTATGGGGATATCCGCCGAATCTGGATTTGGAGAAGGAAGCAATGCTCCAGAAGGGCCTGATCGAGATGATTCACACCGGGCTGGTGGAGTCGGCGCACGATTGTTCTTCGGGCGGCCTGGCGGTGACCTTGGCAGAGTGCGCCTTTCCAAAGGGGATCGGGTTGCGGGTGGATGTGGCTTCGAACCGGCTTCCGGCGGAATTTGCGCTGTTTGGCGAGGATGCAAGCCGTGTCGTACTAGCTTGCGACCCCGCGCGTCTGGCCGGAATCAAACAAGTGGCGGGGAAGCACGGGCTTAGCGTCGATGTGCTGGGTGAGACCGTTGCCGGGCAGGTGGAGATTCGGCTGGATGGGCGGATGATGATTTCGGCTTCGGTGGGCGACTTGAGCGAGGCTTACGAGTCGGCGCTGGAGAAGGCGTTGCGAACGGAACCGGAGGCGGTGGCCGTGTGATTTCAGATTTTCGATCTGAGATTGCAGATTGAAAAGCTTTTAACCGGAAGTTCGCGAAGTTGGCATCAAGTTCGCAAAGGGAAATCGGAAAAAGCTTGAAACGCAGAGGTCGCGGAGAACGGCCGCAGAGCGCGCACAGAACAGTTGCAGCGCGGAGAAATTCGCTAGAGGACGCAGGGGAGATGGAGCGAACCGCTAAGGGCTAAAGGCTAAATGCTGAATTCCGACAAATTTCGCGAGGAATGCGGGGTGGTCGCGATCTATGCGCATCCTGAGGCCGAGAAGCTTGCTTATCTTGGGCTGCACGCTTTGCAGCATCGCGGGCAGGAGTCGGCCGGGATCGTCAGCTCCGATGGCATGACTCTGCATGCGCACAAGGCCATGGGGCTGGTGGCGGATATCTTTGTCGAAGATGTATTGGCGAAGCTGCGGGGAACGTTGGCCATCGGGCATACGCGCTATTCGACCGCGGGTGATTCGGCGCTGCTCAATGCGCAGCCGATCCTGGTGCAGTCGAACAAGGGGTCGATGGCGGTCGCGCACAATGGGAACCTGGTCAATGCCCAGGAGATTCGCTCTCGGCTAGAGGCGCAGGGATCGATTTTTCAGACCACCAGCGATACCGAAGTGATCGTGCATCTGATTGCGATGTCACGTGAGCACACCCTGCCTGAGGCAATGGCCGACGCCCTGCGGCGGGTAGAAGGCGCGTTTTCGCTGGTGATGGTTTCGGCAGACAGGGTGTTTGCGGCGCGCGATCCTCGTGGCTTCCGGCCCCTGGCCATGGGCCGCATTCCGGCGGCGGAAGGCGTGCGCAAGGACACGATTGTGTTTGCGTCCGAGACCTGTGCCTTCGATTTGATCGGCGCGGTGTACGAGCGCGACGTGAAGCCCGGCGAACTGGTTATCGTGGGTCCCGAGGGCGTGACTTCGCGGTTCTACTCGCCGAGCGGGCCGCAATCGAGCTGCATTTTCGAACACGTGTATTTTTCGCGTCCCGACAGCCATGTGTTTGGGCGGTCGGTGCAGGAGAGCCGGGAGAACCTGGGACGGCAGCTGGCGCGGGAAGCCGCGGTCGAGGCGGATGTCGTTGTGCCGGTGCCGGATTCGGGTGTCACCGCGGCCGTGGGCTACGCGGCGGAAAGCGGGCTTCCCTTCCGCTTCGGACTCATCCGCAATCACTACGTTGGGCGTACATTCATTGAGCCCAAGCAGACGGTGCGGGATTTCGGCGTGCGCTTGAAACTGAACCCGGTGCGGTCGCTGCTGGAGGGCAAGCGCGTGGTGTTGATCGACGACTCGATCGTGCGCGGCACGACCAGCAAAAAGATTGTCCGCATGGTGCGCAATGCCGGTGCGAAAGAAGTGCACATGCGTATATCGTGTCCGCCGACCATTTCGCCGTGCTTTTACGGAGTGGATACGCCTTCCAAGAACCAGCTGATCGCGGCCAATAAGTCCATCGAAGAAATTCGCGAATATATCGGGGCTGATTCGCTCGCTTATCTTTCTCTGGAAGGCTTGAAGACGGCTTGCGGGGAAGGCGAGAAGACCGATTACTGCACGGCCTGTTACACGGGAGTCTACCCAACCAACTGGGTCGATGTCGAAGAAATTCAGGCCGCCACCAGCAGCAAGCGATAAAATCCATCTTTAGTTTGTAGTTCGCCCAACGGCCCGAATTCGCTTGAAGGTCAGGATTGGCAAGAAAAACATTTCCCGCCGTTTCAGCTTGACTCGCAACTTTCCTTGCACTAAAACCTGTGTCCCTGACGCAATTCCGCGAGGAACGCTGGGTTGGGAGCCAACCGCGAGCTGGGCGTTATGGATTGCGCCCTAAAGGCAGTCATCCCGTGGAAGCGGCATTTTTGCTCAGGCCGACGTAAGGCCGAAGTTGACCGGGTGAGCAGCGCCCATTCTCCCGGAAGACCATTCTATGGGGGCGCCGCGCCGTCAACGTCCCTACCGTTCCTCAACCTCAAGGAGGATTCTTCCGTGGCCGCTCCCTCGATTCGATACACGCGCCCGCTAGTACTAGCCATGACCGTCGTCGCCATCGGACTCACAGCGCAGGCGCAAGTTCCTAAACCGCAAAACCTGGAAGATTTTGTCACCTACATGCAGGCTCATCACAAAGCGCCCTTTGACCGCGAGGGTGCGGAGATTCCTCCTGCCGGCCGGCAACTCCTGGTGCAACGTATGCAAAAGCTGGGACCCGCCAAGCTGGCTTCGATGGCGACTGCCGCTGCTGCGACTGCGGGCACCAACGTGAAGGTGAATCGCGACCGGAATCCGTGGCCCAAGGCGGAGATTGGGCTGGCCGTGGACCCGGTGAACGGCAAGAATTTCGTGGTGATGTCGAACGATTTCCGGGAGAACTACGACCATCAGTTCTTCCACGTCTCGACCAACGGCGGGTCGGCCTGGACCGATGACTCGATGGTGATTGGCGTCGACCCGGTCACCGACTTGGCTCCCTACAACTTCCAGAGCGACCCGGGAGTGGCGTTCGACGACAAGGGACAAAGCTACCTGTCGACGATTTCAGGCAACACGCTGCTGGACTTCAACGTGGATGGGGTGTACGCGAACTTCGATACGCAGGTGGAGGAGGCGCAAGGCTTTGCCAACGGCGCCTACGCGTCGCTGGTGCCGAATATCGTCGACAACCAGCAGTGCAGCGGCGCAACCAACTTTGTGTGCCCGGCGCAACTCGATAAGCCGCTCATCACAGTGGACTCAGTACCGGGCAGCCCGAACAACGGCACCATCTACGTGTACTACACGCTGTTCTGCAACGATCAACCTTGCGTCGACGGGACGGCGCATGTTCCACCGTTCTCATCGGCGATTCTGGAATCGCATGCCGCCGGGGCGAACTTGCCGTTCTCTCGGCCCGCGAAAGTGAGCGGGTCGTTTGCGCAGGACCAGTTCTCGGACATGGTCATCGACAGCCACGGCACGCCGCATATTTTTTTCGATGACTTCACGGCGGCCAGCGGCGTCGTGCGGATGCGGATGTCGACCCGGAAGAACGGCGTGTGGCAGGTGACTCCCACCCCGGTTGCCAGTTTCTTCTACAACGGCATGAACAGCCTGAATTGGGGTTTCCGGGACTTCGGCACGGTTGCGCCGGGATGCGGCATCGTGGGCGACACGGCCTATTGCGCGTTCTCGGCCAGCCAGATTGCGGGCGGTCCTCTCGAAGGAACACCCAGCGTGTACGTGGCGGTGGTAAACACGCAGACCGGAACCTCGACCATTCATCGCGTCAACAACGATCCGTTCGGCAATGGCCGCCATCACTTCTTCCCGTGGGCCACTGGAAAGAGCGACGGCTCGGTCTATGTAGGATGGTACGACGATCGCAACGATCCGGCGCTGACCAAGGTGGAATACTTTGTCGGCAAGTCGACCGACGGAGGGAACACCTTCCCGACCCAGCAGGCGGTCAGCACGAAGTCCTTCAATCCGTGCGTAGGCTTCCCGGGCTGCGGATTCTTCGGCGATTACACGCAGATTGTCGCGGGACCGGACGGGGTGGTGCACGCCGCCTGGGCCGATACTCGCGATGGCGCGAGTATGCAGATCTACACGCAGGCGGTTACCTGGTAGCACTCAGCTAGTGGCTAGTGGCTGATGGCATGTAGCGAAAAGCTCCCGCTCTTGGCGGGAGCTTTTTAGTATTGATACAGGGGCGGGGCGCTCCATGCGGAGTTCTAGAAGTGGAACTTCAGCGCTCCACCCAGCGTGCGCGAGGGGGCGTACTGGATGGGAATTTCTTCACTTTCTTTAGCGATCTGGTAAACGCTGTTGGAGACGTTGGTGACGTCGAATTCGAAATCGAGCCGGCGCGGCTCGGTGTTCCACACAGTTAGACCGGTGGCCAGGTCGCAGGTGAAGTGCTGCGGCAGGCGCGGGCCGTTCTCGACGATGGTTCCACTGCCGTAACGCAGGGCCGTTCCTCCCCAGAAGCCGCGCCAGCGGTTGTGATAGAAGATTTGCGCGGTGCCGGTGTGCGTCTGGTCAAACGCGGGAACGATGCGCTCGCCCGCGACCAGCGGTTCGTCGCCGGCGAAGCCTCCCGTAATCGGTCCGTAGAAATATGTGCGGGAAAGCGCGTACTGAAAGCGCCCGGTGATGCCGAGGCGCTCCAGTTGCTTCATGTTCAGCACGAGTTCAGCGCCGCTGGAACGGGCGGCATGGAAGTTGATGGGTACGAAGATGCGGCTGATGGAGATTTCGTGGTTTTCGAACGAGTCACGCCCGGTGTGCAAGTAGGCGTTCAGCTCGAGGCTTACGCGCGGGTGCAATTCCTGCGACCATCCAACCTCGTAGTAGTGCTGGCGGTAGGCGCGCACGTTGCCGACACGCTGGCCGGGATCGGCGGCGTTGTTCCCGATGAAACTGGCCAGCAGGGA
Organism: uncultured Acidobacteriota bacterium; assembly: GCA_963850425.1. Taxonomy (GTDB): domain Bacteria; phylum Acidobacteriota; class Terriglobia; order Terriglobales; family Acidobacteriaceae; genus Gp1-AA133. Next base: position 893,749 of record CAWKLF010000001.1, read on the forward strand.
ATACTCGATGGGTGGGGGAGAGAAGTAGCGGTTGTAGGCGGCGTGCAGCACGGACTTCGTGCGATTGAAATGATAAGCGAGCCCGACCCGCGGGCTCACCTGGGCCGCGGTGGTGACCAGGTCGAAGTAGTCGTAGCGGGCGCCGAGATCGATCCACAGGTTGCGCACGGGCGAGAAGTGATCCTGCAGATAGAGGCTGGCCTGGCCGCCATGCAGGCCGCCGCTGAAATTTGGAAACACGTCCGGATCGCCGCGGCTGTCGAAAGAGAAACTCTCGAGTTCCCGCAGGCGAACCAGGTCAACTCCGGCCCTGATGACGTGACCGCGCCACACCTGCGAAAGATCGCTTTTGATACCGAGCGTGAGCGGCGCGCGGGATGCCGAAGACAGCGGTGTGTCCGGATCGGTCGTTGGCAACACGCGATCGGATCCAACTCGTTCGTAAAGCGACGTCGAAAGCAGGGTCTCGGGCGAGAAGGTGTGATGCCAACTCAGGATGGCGGTCTGCTGGCGAAGACGGCGCTTAGCATCGCGTCCCGCTTCCTGATCTTCCGTAATGTTGGGCTGCTGAAAATTAGCGCCACTGCCCATCAGAAGAAGTTTGAACGCGTCTCTGGTTCCGGCGCGGTAGTCAAACTGCGCGGTCGCGCGCGAGCCTTTGCCGAAGTCGTAAAGCTCCTTGGGTTCGGGCGGATCGAGATAGCGCCCCGACGTGAATCCGTCGACGAAAAAGTAGTAGCCCAGGTTCCCAGTCTGTCCGCCGTAGTCGGCATTGAGATCGTAGTTGTCGAGCGTAGCCCCGCGAAAATTCACGTCCCCGTGACCGGCCATGCTCGCGCCCGAGCGGGTGGTGATGTCGAGCACGCCACCGAAGCGGTTGCCATATTCGGCCGGGAAGCCCCCGGTCATGAGGTCGACGGTCTCGAAAATCTGCGGGCTGACGCCGGGCGAAAACTGCGGCTGGGTGTTGTCCAGAAACGACACGCCATTGATGAACTCGTGCAGCGAGAACTCAGTGCCGCGCACGGCGAGGAAGTTGTCGTGACTGTCGCTGGCGCCGGGCATCAGGTTGTTGACGAGGTCATTCGTGTTGTCGGAGATTGGCGCCGGCAGATCTTCCAGATCGCTGTGCGTGAAGGTGTAAGAACTGCCGGTCTTCTCAGGATCGATGGTCTGATAAGTGGAGCGCACTTCCACCTGCTGCTGAACGGTCTCCTTTTTCTGGAGATCAATCGTCAGAGACAACGGCTGGCGCGCACGCAGCACGAAACGATGCTCGGCAGGGTAGAAGTTGGCAGCTTCAACCTTCAGCGTGTAAGGGCCGGCCTCGACGGCGTTGAAATGGAAAGCCCCATCCGCGCCGCTGGCAGAAGATTGCATCTCGCCAGCGTTTTCGCGTTGCAAGTGAACTGCTGCACCGGCGACCGGCATACCAGCCGCATCGTGCACCGTGCCGTCGACCAGCGTCTGGCCGAGAGAAGATAGAAAAGCTGTGAGCAAGATCACTAACAGGGAGATAAGTCGCAAGTTACAACTCCTCAAAAGCCCACCGAGCGACTTAGTGTACCGTCAGTCCGCGTTTCGCGAAAGGGGATTCATGGCGGGAATCCGCGAAACGACCAATGATTATGCGGGCCTACGAGCAGCGATAGTAGTCCATGAGGGAGAGAGGCTTGATGCGACTCACGGTTACGCCGTAACTAATTTGGACGACCAACTCTTCACAAACTCCCCGAAGCGGTCGAGCGCCTTGGGAAAATTCTCGTTCACTGCCGCGAAGCCGAGCCGGAAGTGCGACGGCACGTCGAAACAATCGCCGGGCGCGAGCAGGATGCCACGATCGGCGGCGGCCTGGCAGAAGGGGCGCGCGTCTTCGCCGCTCAGGAGCCAGGGGAAGGCGGTCATTCCACCTCGCGGCGGAATCCAGCCCAGCACTTCGCGGTGTTCGTCCATGAACGTATTTAGCAGGCGTAGGTTTCTGGTGGAGGCTGCCTGCGTCTTAGTGAGAATGACGTCGCGCTTGCGGATGGCGATCTCGGCGAGAATCTCACCGGTGGTGCTATTGCAGACGGAGAAGTAGGCGCGGGCGGTCCAATATTGCTGGCGGCGCTTCGCGTCGTGCTCGATCATCCAGCCAGTGCGCACGCCGGCAATTGAAAAAGCTTTTGACAGATCGTGAATCACCGTGGCGTGCGGCAGGCGCGCGGCCGAGGTCGTCCTGGTTCCATGGTAGATAGGGTGGTAGACCTCGTCGCTCACCAACTGAATCCCGCGCTCGGCGGTGAAGGCGTGCAAAGCTTCCATGTCGGCGTCGCTGATGGTTGCGCCGGTCGGGTTGTGCGGGCAATTGACGAGGATGAGTTTGGTGTTGGCGTCGACGAGGCGCTTAATTTCGTCGATGTCGATGCAGAAGTTGTTCTCGCGGCGCACGCGGTAGAAACGCGTTTCGAGACCAAGCGATTGAGGGAGTGCGGAGAAGGTGGTGAATCCGGGCAGGGGCAGGATGACGTTGGCGCCCGGTTCGGTCGCGAACCACATCATCGCCACCAGGGCTTCCGAAGAACCCGTCATCACCTGCACGCTGTCGATGCTGACGCCTTGCATTTCGGCAATCGCTTCGCGCAGGCTGTCGTTGCCCGCGGGGTGGCCGTAGACGAGCTTGTGATTCAGGAAGTTATGGCGCTCCTCTTCGCCGGCGAGGTCGAGGATGTCGTTCACGGTCCAGGTGGGGCCGGTGCTGGCGGCCAAGTCGAATTCGATGCTGTGTTCGTATTGGTCGAGCCACGCGTCGAGCAGGAAAGGCTTGAGTTGCATGGGCACCTCGCAAGGAGATTCTCAAGATTGGATTCGGGGAGGATACGTTGGGATGATTTTTTCTGTGAGTTCAGGACGCGGAGGGAAAATCGCCATTCCGGGCACATTTCCTGGCGACACAAGGGCCTTTTAACTTCTCACGAGCGCGAAAACCCTGAACCACGTAGGGCACAATAAGGGGAGGTAATAAGGCGGTCGAATGATTGTCATCTGAGCACAGCGAAGAACCTGCGAGTTTTGCTGGTGGCTAAAGAAATGCATGGGTCCTTCGCTTCGCTCAGGATGACAATGTTTGGGGCAGGGAGTGAGGAATAGTGAGGAAAGTCTCCGTGTCACTTAGTATCGTCTGCACTTAGTCCTCTGTGGTTATGGGACCGCGCACGCGCAGTGATCACGCGCGGGATTCCTTGCAGGTCGTTGCTGATGGTAATGCCTTCCCAGTCGCGGAGGAGAGCTCGAACTTGCTCGGCAATGGTGCCGCTGACTTCCATGACCAGGTGGCCCCCGGGTTTGAGAACGCGCTGGGCGGCGGGAATCAGCTTTTCGATGACTTCGGTGCCGGTCGGTCCGGCGAAGACTGCGGTGCGCGGTTCGAACTTGCGGACTTCGAGTTGGACTTCGTCTTCCTCGCAGAGGCCGACGTAAGGTGGATTGGAGACGACGAAATCGTACGCGCCGTCATCGAGGCCGTCCAGCAGATCGGTGTCGTGAAAGTAGATGCGGCGTTGGGGCGCATGGTGGTTGGCGGCGCAAAATTCCAGCTGCAGGCGCGCGGCGTTGGCTTCGGCGATTTCGAGCGCGGCGGGAGAGTTGTCGGTGGCGTGGATTTCGGCGGTGGGGAGTTCCTTGGCCAGTGCTAGCGCGATCGCTCCGGATCCGGTTCCGACATCGGCGATCTTGGGTGCTTTCATTGGCTTGGCGAGCGGGAGAACGGTTTCGATCAGGTGCTCGGTTTCGGGGCGCGGGATAAGTACCGCGGGCGACACGATCAGGTCGAGCCCCCAGAATTCCTGGTGGCCGGTGATGTATTGCGCGGGGACGCCTTTGGCGCGTTGTGTGAGGGCTTCGTCGTAACGGGATTGCTCTTCGGCGGTGAGTTCGCGCTCGGGATGGGCGAACAGGTGGGCGCGGTCGCAGTTGAGGGTGAATATGAGAAGCGTCTCTGCATTCAGGCGCGGGGAGGGGACATGCTCGTGGCTGAGCCGGGCGATGGCGGATTGCAGGGCTTCACGGAGGAGCACAGTCTTATTGCACCACAAATCTTGTCATTCTGAGCAAAGCGAAGAACCTATGTATTCCGATAGCGACAGCAGGATGCATAGGTCCTTCGCTGCGTTCAGGATGACAAAGAAGTTTGTGGGCTGGCCGGGGTTGAGAACCGTGCCGAGCTTCGCTCGGCGGACAGGCGAGGGCGCCTGTCCCTACGTGGATCTTATCTACGCCACGGGCGCGGCTTCGCTCTTCAGTTTCTCCGCCTGGTAGTGTGCGCTCAGCGCGTCGACTATGGGCTGCAGCTTGCCGTCCATCACTTCGGTGAGTTGGTGGATGGTCAGGCCGATGCGGTGGTCGGTGACGCGGTTTTGCGGGAAGTTGTAGGTGCGGATTTTTTCGCTGCGGTCGCCGGAGCCGACCATGGCTTTGCGTTCTTTCGCGAGAGCTTCCTGCTGCTTCTGCATTTCGAGTTCGTAGAGGCGCGAACGCAGGACACGCATGCCTTTTTCGCGGTTCTTGATCTGGGATTTTTCGTCCTGGCAGCTGACCACCGTGTTGGTCGGAATGTGCGTGATGCGGACGGCGGAGTACGTGGTGTTGACCGACTGGCCGCCTGGGCCGGATGAGCAGAACGTATCGATGCGCAGGTCTTTCGCTTCGATCTTGACGTCAACGTCTTCCGCTTCCGGGAGCACGGCAACCGTGACTGCGGAAGTATGCACGCGGCCCTGCTGCTCGGTCGCGGGGACACGCTGCACGCGATGGACGCCGCTTTCGTATTTGAGCTGCGAAAAGACGCGCTTGCCTTCGATGATGGCGATGACTTCCTTAAGTCCGCCCACCGAGGATTCCGAAGTCGAGAGCACTTCCACCTTCCAGCCTTGCGTTTCGGCGTAGCGCGAGTACATGCGGAACATTTCGTCGGCGAAGAGAGTGGCTTCGTCGCCGCCGGTGCCGGCGCGAATTTCGAGGATGATGTCTTTCTCGTCGTTGGGATCTTTGGGGATGAGCAGAACCTTCAGGTCGGCTTCGACCTGGGTGACGCGGGCTTCCAGTTGCGTGAGTTCTTCCTGCGCGTAGGCGCGCATGTCGGGATCTTTTTCTTCGGAGATGACAGCCTTGCTCTCGGCGATGCCGCGGGTGAGATCTTTGTACTGGCGGTATTTTTCGACGATGGGCGCAATCTCGCTATGCGCCTTGGCGGTCTTCTGGTATTTCGCCGAGTCGGTAACGATCTCCGGCGAAGACAGGGCCCGGTTCAGTTCCTCGTAGCGGGCTTCGAGTTGGTCGAGGCGTTCAAACATAGTTTCAGTTCTCAGTTCTCACAGTTCGGTGGACACCGGTGACCCAGGGTTGTTCCCAACGGTTCCTAGAGCACAATGTAAGCCGGTGTTTCACCACGGCTCCAATTGTAGGGGTTTTGGCTGACAACTGAGAACTGACAACTGAGAACTGTTTTCGGGGGTGGCCCCCTAAGCGATCACCAGTTCGCCGCCGTGCTGCTTTTCGAGTTCCATGGCCTGGTCGAGGGCGACGATGGCGCACTGGACCTGGTCGTCGGCGGGAGGCTGGGTTGTGATGCGCTGCAACCATAGGCCGGGAGCGGTCATCAGGGCGAAGAGCGAGCCGCGGTGTTTGGCGGCGAAGCGGATGATTTCGTAGGAGAGGCCGGCGATCACCGGCAGCAAGCACGATACGCGTCGCGAAGCGCGCCCAGAATGTCGTGACCGGGAAAATTGCGTTGGCGACGATATAGACCACGATCGAGAAGATCATCACCGTCATCAGGAAGCTGGTGCCGCAACGCGGATGATACGTGGAATATTTTTGAACTGCGCCGGTCTGGAGCGGGTCGCCGTTTTCAAAGGCGAAGACAGTTTTGTGCTCGGCGCCGTGGTACTCGTAAACGCGGCGGATATCCTTCATCAACGACACGCCCCAGATAAAGAGCAGGAAGAGCGCGATGCGGATGACGCCGTCCACCACGTTGAACATGATCGAATTTGCGAAGATTGGGTGAACGCGCTTCAGTTCGGTGGCTGCTGCCAGGGGCAGGAACTTGTACATGAAGATGAAGAAGCCGAGCGAGATCGCGATGTTGACGGCGGCCATCCATCCGCTGATTTCGGCCTTCTTGCCCTGTTTATCTGCGGGGACGATCTGTTCGAGCGCGACGTCTGCGGAAAAACGCAGCGCGCGGAAGCCGAGCGTCATCGCATACCCCAGCGTCATGACGCCACGGATGACGGGCCAGCCCATCCATTTATGCTTTTCCGAGGGGCGCTCCAGCGGTTCGCTGTGCGTGGCGACTTCGCCCGAGGGCTTGCGCACGGCGATCGCCCAGGCGTGGGGCGAACGCATCATGACGCCTTCCAGCACTGCCTGGCCGCCGACCAGCGTCTCTTCCCCACTCTCGAGCGCCGGCAGAAGCTGCAGGGCCACCAGAAAACGCCACATTTTGCGCAGATAATCCATATCCGTTAGATGATACTTCCCGGGCGGAAGTAGCAGGATTAAAGGGTATCACAGGATTGCGTGATTTCTGGCTGGAGAGGTTTTAAGTGATTGATAGAGCGCCGGTTATTGGATCGTCTCGTCTGGCGAGTGGAGCCCTTCGAGAGGCTCGGTGAGGGGCGCCCGCCGCACTACCGGCTGATTTGAGGTTAGTTCTGAGGGAAGTATGCGGAAATTGGCAGAGACCTGCGAGGCGATCGCGGGGACGACCAAGAAGCTTTTGAAGGTCGGGATTGTGGCGGAGTATTTGAAGTCGCGCACGGTGGAGGAGGCGTCTGTCTCGGCGATCTTTTTATCGGGCAAGGCATTTCCTGCTTGGGAAGAGACGACCCTGCAGGTTGGCGGGCGGTTGTTGTGGCAGGCCGTTTCGGAGTTGTCGGGATGGAGCGACGCGGAGTTGACCGCAGAGTATCGAAAGCTGGGCGACGTGGGCGCGGTGGCGGGCCAAGCGCTCGCGAATCGTTCGGGCGGAAAGGCAACCGGGCCAGGCGACTTCTCGCGGGAGGAACTCAGCGTGATTGAGGTTGAAGAGTTCTTCCGAAAGATTGCTGCCGCACGCGGCCCGTCCGCCAAAACCGTACTGGTGCACGAACTGCTTTCGCGGGCTACTCCGGTTGAGGCCAAGTACCTGATCAAGATCATGACTGGCGATTTGCGGATCGGGTTGAAGGAGAGTCTGGTCGAGGAGGCCGTTGCGCGCGCTTACGGTGGAACGCTTGCCCAAGTGCAAAGGGCGAATATGCTGGTCGGCGACATTGGCGAGACTTTGCGGCTGGCGGCGCGCGGCGCTTTGGCCGAGGCGCACATGCGGATGTTCCATCCGCTGGGATTCATGCTGGCCAGTCCGGCTGAGTCGGCGGAAGAAGCGCTCAGCTATTTCGAGCAAGCTTCAGTTGAGGACAAGTACGACGGGGTACGGGCTCAGGCGCACATTTCTGGTGGCGAGGTACGATTCTTCTCGCGGACACGCGACGAGATCACGGAATCGTTTCCCGAACTGCCGGATGCTTTGGCGGGATTGCCGCAGGATGCGATTCTCGACGGAGAAATTCTTGCGTGGAGTTACAGCGAAGAGGGGCCGGGCCGGGCGCTGCCCTTCAGCGCGCTGCAGCAGCGCCTGGGGCGAAAGAAAGTCAGCGCGGAACTGATGCGGCGGGTGCCGGTGATGTATCTCGCGTTCGACGTGCTCTATGCCGGGGAGGAGTTGCTGCTGGAACGGCCGTTGCGGGAGCGGATGCAGATTCTCGATCAGTTGCTGGCTGCCGAGAAGGTGATTCACCACAGAGACACGGAGGCACAGAGAAGGCCGAAAGCCCAGGGCGCTTTGGTGTTTGGTGAGGACGAGGGGCCGGTGGTCGAGCGCGTGATTCGGGCTCCTTTTACGCGCGCTGCCAAGGCGGAAGAACTTGAAGAACTGTTCACGGCGGCGCAGGCTCGTGGGAATGAGGGGTTGATGATCAAGGATCTTGAATCGCCTTATACGCCCGGGCGACGCGGCAAGTCGTGGCTGAAGATGAAGCGCGAGCTGGCTACGCTGGATGTTGTCGTGACCGCTGTTGAGTATGGACACGGCAAGCGCATTGGTGTGCTCAGTGACTACACGTTTGCGGTACGCGATGGCGAGCGGCTGGTGAATATCGGGAAGGCTTACTCGGGGTTGACCGATGTTGAGATCGCCGAGATGACAAAGTGGTTTCTCGAGCACACTATCGATGATCAGGGATTTCGGCGGGAGGTCGAGCCGCAGATTGTGCTGGAGGTAGCTTTCAACAATGTGATGAAGTCGGACCGCCATGAGAGTGGATACGCGCTGCGCTTTCCGCGAATCGTGCGCTTGCGGCCCGATAAATCGGCGAAGGATGCCGACACGCTGGAACGGGCAGCGGAGATTTATGGGTCACAGGAGCATGCGCAGGGAGTGTAGGCAACAACGACGGGATCAGGAGTTGCGGTTTTGTAATGTGTTCAGGGTGCGAGCGCAGATTTCCTCGGGGGATCCCGTAGCAGCGACCGGTACGAGCAAGCCGAAATTTCGATAGAACTCGATCAGGGGCGCGGTGCTGCGCTCGTAGGTTTCCATGCGGGTGGTTACTGCCTCAGGGCGATCGTCTTCCCGCTGGAACAGATTTCCGCCGCAGCGGTCGCAGACGCCGTCGGTCTTCGAGGGCTGGCGGGTTACATGGTACACCGCCTTGCATGCCTTGCAGGTACGGCGGCCGCTCAGGCGTTCCACGATTTCCGCGATCGGCATTTCGTAGTTGACGACTGCGTTCAGCGGAATCTTCTCATCAGCCATCAACCGATTCAGCAGTTCGGCCTGCAGGCGGGTGCGGGGGAAGCCGTCGAGAATGAAACCGCCCCGGCAGTGCAGGCAATCGCTGCGCTCACGCACAATCTCCCAGACGGTATGGTCGGGCACGAGGGCGCCGCGATGCATGCAATCGAGGGCGGCCGTCATGGCGGGACTGGGTTCGCAGGCCGATTGACCGGCGGCGCGGAAAACGTCTCCGGTGGAAAGGTGGCAAGCCCCCAGACGCTGACTTAGCAGATCGGCTTGCGTACCCTTGCCGACTCCGGGCGCTCCGAGAAGAATCAAGCGCCAGGGATGAGCGAGTCCAGGCTGAGGTGCACACACAGTGGAGGGTCCCTCGAGCCACGCGGCGCGATTGGGTTTTGCGGGGGAGGGCATCTGAGCACCGGCGAACGAATTTTGATCCTCTGTCGTAGAGTTCCTCCTGCCCGGACCACAGGTTCAAGGTTAACGTGGAGAAGACCAACGAGTTCGTGACGAGCGTCACGCTGATGTGTAAGGGCAGACTTGGTCGACGCTGGTATCTTTCGGCAGGCTCAGTAGAGGCTGCCCGCCGCTCCAGCGGCTTCGAAGGGCCGATTCCAGATTTAGTGGTGGTGATGCTCGGCTTCGCCCACTGGGATGACGCAACCGTGGGCGACCTCACATTCGACGTGCTCGAACTGGATCGTGGTGTGGACCACGCGGAAGTCGTGTTGCAGGACTTCTTTCACGTCGCGCAGTATGCGTTCGCTGGCGGAAGGCGGAATGTCGGCGATGGCAATGTGGCAGGAGAGGGCATGGCTCTCCGAGCCGATGCTCCAGACGTGCAGGTCGTGGACATCGTTGACGCCTTCGACTTTGCGGATGGCGGCTTCCAGGTTGTCGAGTTTCATGCCGCGCGGCGTGCCCTCCAGCAGGATGTTCATGGTTTCGCGCAGGATTCCGACCGACGACCACAAGATCAGGGCACCAATCCCAAACGACAGCGCGGAATCGATCCAGTATTGCTGGGTGGCCATGATGGCCCAGCCGCCAACGATGACGGCGGCGGTTGAAAGAGTGTCACCGACCTCGTGCAGCAGCGCACTGCGGATGTTGACGTCCCCGCCGGAACGATAGAGCAGAAGGGCGATCGCGCCGTTCATCAGGACGCCGGCAGCGGCCACCCACATCATCAGGCCGGCATGAACGGGCTGCGGGTTCTGCGAACGGCGGAACGCTTCGTAAAAAATGAAGAACGAGATCACCACCAGCGAGGCCGCGTTGATGAGCGCGGCCAGCACCCCGGCTCGATGGTAGCCGTAGGTCTTGGTGGCGCTGGGCGGACGGGATTGCAGATAGACAGCGACCAGCGAGAGCAGGAGCGCGAGAAAGTCGGATAGATTGTGCCCTGCCTCGGAGAGCAACGCCAATGAATGGGCGCGGATTCCGGCGAATAGAAGCAGGGCGATGTAGGCCAGGGTGACAAACAGAGAAATCCGCAGCACCTTGGTGGTGCCTGCGCCAGCGCCGGAATGCACGTGCATGTGCATCTCTTTAAGTCTATCGGGGCGAGGTGGGGGCTTCAAGGCGGGGGGCGAGTACGGGTGGGCGTGTCCGGTTGCGCCTGCACCGGGAAGGACAAGAGTAGAATGTCGCCTCCCGGCAGAAATCACGTCGCACATCAGCGAGCGGGGCTGCGGGTTGGAGAAGAGGCATGAGAGTCAAAACATGGAGCGTCGCGATGCTGCCGTTGTTTTTAGCGTTGGCGAGCGCGAGTTGGGCCGACACGATTATCACCCGCGAGGGGTCGAGCTATTCCGGGCAGTTTCTGGGCACGAAGCAAGGCACGATCGGTTTTACCGACACCAGCGGAATCGGCTACACGTTCCCGGTGAAGGATGTGCAGTCGCTGGTGTTTACGACTGCGAATGACACGGTCACCCTGCGCAACGGAAAAGTGTATTCCGGCAAATTTACGGGCGCCGACCCGCTGGCGTTCAAAGACAACTTGGGGATTTTGTATGAATTTCCGCGCAAGGATGTGGAGTCCCTAGTGATAAGCACGTCAGGGATCGCTGCGGCGCCGCCACCGGGAGCCAAGATCATACCGGCCGGAACTGAGATTCATATTCGTACCGACGAGAAGATCGATTCGGACAATGCATCGCCCGGGCAGCGGTTTGCTGCCGAGGTGATCGATGCGGTCGATGATCTGTCAGGCGGCGTGGCCGTCCCGGCGCACTCGAAAGCGAAGTTGCTGATTGTATCGGAATCGGGCGGAGGGGCGGGTTCGCCGTACATTTATCTGGACCTGGATACGGTGAGTATCAGCGGGCGCGTGCATCGCGTGTATACGGCGGAGCTGAAAGAATCGAACGACACGGGATTCGGAAGGAATAAACGCACGGCCAAGTTTCTGGGCGGAGGAGCGGCGCTGGGTGGGCTGTTTGGCGCGATTCTCGGCGGCGGCCAGGGAGCGGCGATTGGGGCGGCATCGGGCGCGGGTGGCGGATTCATAGGCCAGCTCTTCACGCGCGGCAAACAGGTGAAGGTTCCGGCGGAGACTATATTGCATTTCAGGCTGGAGCGGCCGCTGGTGCTGCAGCCACAATAGGCTTTATTGATGTGACGGTGGATGTAGTCATGGTTGGTGGTGGAATTGTCGGGTCCAAAAAGAGCCGTAGAGAGCGCCGGGCAGGGCTGCTCTCTTTACTGATTGGCTCTGTGTCCCTGTGACTCTGTGGTGAACAGGTTTTTCGGGATGATCCAGGAACAGAACTACTGGTTGACAACGGTCGAGATGCCCGGCACAGACCAGGCGCGCGAGTTGCCGGAGAGCGCCGATATCGCCGTCATCGGTGCCGGGTTCACCGGATTGTCGGCGGCGCGCACCTTGGCTCAGAAGGGCGCAAAAGTTGTTGTGCTCGAGAGCGAAACCATCGGGTGGGGCGCCAGCTCGCGCAACGGTGGCATGGTGCTTACCGGGATGAAGCTGGGTGTCAACCAGCTGATCTCGATGTATGGGCAGGAGCGGACGCAGCGAATGTATGCGGCATCGCTGGCGTCGATCGATTGCGTCCAGCGGATTGCGCGCGAGGAGTCGATTGCGTGCGACTTTGCGCGCTGCGGACATCTCGAGGTCGCGTGCAAGCAGGCGCATTTCGATGATTACGCTCGCCAGGTGGACGTCATCGGGCGCGAGTTCCATCACGAGCTGAAGATCGTGCCACGCAGTGAGCTGCGAAAGGAAATCGGATCGGACATCTATTACGGCGGCATGGTGGATGAGGCCAGCGTTGGATTAAACCCGGCGCGTTATGTCGCGGGGCTGGGGGCTGCAGCTTTGCGGTCAGGGGCCTGCGTGTACCAGAAGACTCGCGTCGAACAAATCCAGCGCGCAAGCCGGCAAGGGACGCCGGGGTGGCGACTGCAAACGTCGCGGGGACCGATGTGGGCTCGCGATGTGTTTGTGGCGACCAGCGGATACACCAGCGAGACAACGCCAGCGTTGCAGAAGAAGATTATTCCGATTGGATCGTACATCATTGCGACCGAAGTCCTGCCGGATGCGATGGCGCGCGAACTGAGCCCACGCAATCGCATGATTTATGACTCGAAGAACTATATCTATTATTACCGGCTCACGCCCGATAACCGCATGTTGTTCGGCGGGCGAGCGGCGTTCTTTCCCGAGAGCGGCGACACCATCCGGAAGAGTGCGGAGATTCTGCGGCGGGGAATGATCGAGGTGTATCCGCAACTGCGCAGTACGAAAGTGGAGTTTGTGTGGGGTGGGACGCTGGATTTCGCCTTCGACATCATGCCGCACGCCGGGCAGATGGATGGCATGTACTACGCGCTGGGATACGCCGGGCATGGAGTAGCGATGGCGACCTATCAGGGTCAGTTGATGGCTCGACGGATTGCGGGGGAGTCGCCGGACAATCCGTTTGAGGGGATTCCATTTCCCGGGGCGCCCCTCGGGCTCTACAACGGGAAGCCATGGTTCTTGCCGTTTGCGGGGGCTTATTACAAATTTCTGGATTGGGTTAGTTAGTCGTCACGATACGGCACAAGCTAAGAGGCACCCACGGCTGGTATCGGTTACAAGAGTGCAGAGGTCCTTCGCTTTGCTCAAGATGACATTGGCTTTTGGGTTCCCGCAGGACGGAAGCGGCGTAGTGCCAAATAGATGACCGGCCCGGCCACCAAGGCCACTGGTCCCCAGCGCAGCCCGTAGCGGTCACTGCCCAGCAACGCGAGTGCGCTCATCAGGACAACCGCCACGACGGCGGCGATCAAACCCAGGGATCCTCCGGGAACGACGAAGGAACGGGGTAAGTCTGGCATCTTTCTTCGAAGTTGCCAGGCGGCAGCCACTGTGATGATTGTGGTACCGACGCGAAGCCAGTTATAAATCGTGACTAGCTGTGTGAGCGAGTGCACGGCCAGCGATCCGTAAATCACTCCGGAAACGATGATGGCAATCCAGGGGGTGCCGAAGCGCGGATGCTTGCCAGTGAGGACTGACGGGAGATAGCCGTCTTCCGCCATCGCGAACGGCATGCGCGTGGAGGTCAGGACGGTCGCGTTGAGAAGAGAAAGATTCGTGATCATGGCGGCAATTGTCATCCAGGAGCCGAGCCAGGGACCGCCGATCAGTTGGGCTGCGTCGGAGAAGTAACGGGTGTGCCACTGCTGCCAGTTGCCCAGCGCTGCCAGCGAGGCGAACGTGGGCAGGAAATAGACGGCGATCGAAAGGGGTACGACGATCGCCAGGGCCAGCGGGTAGGTGCGGCGCGGGTTCTCGACTTCCTCGGCAACTGTGGAACATTGCTCGTAGCCGGAGTACAACCACAGTCCCAGCGCCAGGCCGACTCCGAACATGTTATACACAGGCTGATGCGGTGGCACTACGGGCACGAACGGGTTGTGCTTCCATTTCATTAAGCCCATTACTACAAGAACGAGCACGGGCATCAGGATAAAAATCTCGAGTGCGGTAGCGAACTTTCCCACGGCTTCAATGCCGCGGACATTGATCCAGGTAATGAGCGCGACCACCAGCAGCGACATGGCGTAATGTTTCCATCCCGTGAGCCAGGGCATGTAAAAGCCGAGGTAGTCGGAAAATTGCACCGCATAAACCGCGCCCAGCAGGAAAGAGGCACACCAGTTCCACCAGCCGGCTAGAAATCCCCAGAAGTCGCCGAAGCCGGCGCGCGCCCAGCGGTAGAAGCCGCCTTCGACCGGCATGGCGGTGGTCAGTTCCGCGGACACCAGCGAGACCGGGATCGACCAGAAGAACGGAATGATCAGCAGGTAGATCAGCGTGAGGCCTGGGCCGGAGGTGGTGACCATGTCCTCGAGGCCGAAAGGGCCTCCGGTGCAATACGAGAACATGACCCAGACGAAATAAAAAAGGCTGGCTTTGCGGATGACGGATTTGGCGCGCTGGTCGGTGGCCACGGTGGGTGGTTGGAAAATACGCGGGGCGATTATACGTGGAGGAGTTTTGGATGGTGATGCGAAGGTCGAACGCGCCGCTTGACGCAGTCGCTCGAAACCTGGGGGCGGCGGGAATACCTGGGCGGACCAACGAGTCTCGAAACTTGGGCGGAGGAGTGATCCTTCGAGAGGCGCAGGGCTAGCTGGCTGCCGCTCCATCCTGGTCGGGATATGAAACCAGCGCTCCGGGCGGCCGGGTCAGGCTGTTTTCTGTTTCTCGCGCCAACGCGCCAACATGGTATCGAGGGCGTCCTTCGCGAAAAAAGTAAGAACTTGGGTCACATCGAAAGATGCTGGGCCGGTCGACTCACCCACTGCGTCCATGACCAGGTCGACTCGAGTTGAGTCTTTGAGGGGCGTGAAGATGACCATTTGCTGAACTGTCACTCCCAGGGCGTGATTCAGCAGTCCCACTTTGAGGGGAGGCTCGATGTGGGTCACCACCGCCGAGACAGTGGCTTCGACTGGTTGCAGAACTACGTAGCGTAAACGGCTGCCCCTGAGCCACGGCTCGCCCTGCGTCCAGGCAGCTTCGGAGTAGATCCCACGGTCGAGCAGGCGGCCCAAGTCGCAGAATGCGTCCCAAAGTTGTTGCGGGGAGGCCTTCGCGGTCACGGAGTATTCGACACGCGGCACCATGTTGCGTCACGTCACGCGGAATCCGAACGGATTCGCGTCCCCAAGCTATGGCGCAAATCTAGGCTGGTTTCCCGGGAATTACAAGATGAAATGCTTAGGGGACTAAAATGCCGCTCCGCGCACCTTCCAATTCGAGCAGTTGCTGCTTGGTGCAGAGTCCGCCGCCATAACCGCACAGAGTGCCGTCGGAGGCGATGACGCGATGACAAGGAACAACGACAGCGATGGGATTTCGGTTGTTGGCCATGCCGACGGCGCGAAAGGCTTGTGGCTTTTGGATGGCGCGGGCAATGTCGGCGTAGGTGCGCGTCTCGCCGTAGGGGATGGTGAGCAGGGCGCGCCAGCATTGCAATTGGAAGGGAGTGCCGCGAAGGTCAAGGGAGAATGAGAAGTCGCGGCGCTTGCCGGCGAAGTATTCGTCCAGTTCCCGGGCATACGGTTTGAGCTTCTCAGGCGAATGCTCCCAAACAACTCTCTTGTCTTGCGAGGGCGGGAAATGCCCGCGGTCGAATTCGAGAGCCACCAGGCCGATTCCAGATGCGGCAAGGTTCAAGGGGCCGATCGGGGAAGCGATTTGCGCGTAGTAGAAAGTGTCCATGGGTTTTCAACCTGAATAGATGACATGTTCTCGACGAAGTTAGCAAGGCCCTAGCGCCTCGACGTCCGAAAATGTCCGATGCTTTCGTCGAGTTGTCATCCTGAGACGGAGTGAGGCGCCCGCCGAACGCAGAGAGGGACCTGCGTACTCCGCTTCAGCTGAGACGAGCACAGATCGAGCATGTGTTCTCAGACAACGCCATGGCATAACGCGAAAGAGTACAGAGGTTCCTTCGCTTCGCTCAGGATGACAACCGGTGGATGGCGAACGAGGGGACAGATCGGCCAAAAAGAAAAACCCCTCGCTGTCGCGAGGGGCTCTTGGGGGAGAGGGCGGGAGACCCGCCTAAAGTACTAAGTTATTTCGCGGGAGCTTGCTGCTGATCCTGCGCTGCGGGAGCCCCAGTGGTCGAACCGGAAGCCAGCTGATCCAGGTTGTTCTTCAGGAGGCTGATCTCCACGCGCCCACCGTTGGTCCGCTTGGTCTTGGTGTCGGTCGTCGCGGTGGCCTGCGTCGGGGCGTTGCCCATGCCGACGAGGTAGATGCGGTAGACCGGGATGTCATGGTTGAGGACCAGGTAACGGACGACCGACTCGGCCATCTTCTGCGAGTTGGAGATCGCGGTCTGACCCTTGCCGGACGAGAAGCCCTGCACTTCGACGATATAGCCGCGCTGGCTCTTCAGCGGGGTGGCCATCTCGTCGAGCGCGTCCTTGGCAGCCTTGCTCAGCACGGACTGGCCGGGCTTGAAGCGGATTTCGGTCTGCGTTGAGGGCGTGTACTGATCGATATTGCCAACCACCTGCTCCACCGTGGTCAGGCGCGTGGTTGCCTGGGTCGCAGTCTGCTGGGCGGCATTGGCGCGGTTGCCGGCGTCGATGGCGTGCTGGTCGGCTTCGTTCGCCTTGTTCGAGGCCAGCGTGATGCCCTGCTGGGCGCGCGAGTCAACGTCTTTGATCATCTTGCCGTTCGAGGCGGTGAGCTCATCAAGCTCGTTCACGCGATCGCGGATGGGCGAGGTCTGGCGTTGAACGTACTTCTTGCGGGCAAACGGATTCAGCTTGCCCCAGAATCCTTCGTGGGTATCCGGCTGCAAAGGATCCTTGCCGGTGGCAGCGTCAGCCTTGGTAGGCGCAGGCGCGGCCTGGGTCGTTCCCTGAGCGGGAGTGGTGGACGTAGTCTGCTGGGCGAAAGCCGGAATCGCTAGTGCGCCGGCCACAAGCAATGCAATGAGGCTTTTTTTCATTTTGAACTTCCTCCGATTGGGGGAGCGTTTGGGCTCCACTCCAGCACGCCTGAGAGCGTGTTGCGTGATTTTTGATTGCGTCCCCTAACGGGTGAACAAGAGCAAGATGTTGCTTTGCCGGCATACGCTGACGCAACGTATGCACATGAACCTTGCTGATGCGCGCCGCCATATGCAGCGCTTGCCTTAGCTAATTACAGGTTGCGTGCCAAACCCCGTATTCCCATGGCTACGCTAAATCACTGAGTCAGAAGGACATTGTACAGCCGTTTGCGGCCTCGGTGTGAGCCAAACACAAGGGCAGAGTAATTTTGGCAGAACCTGCTATAAAAACTACTTTGGGCCGACCTCAGGTAACTCGCGGAAATTGAGGGAGAAACCAAGGATGCGTCCAGCCGATGTGCAACAAACTTGCACTAATCGTGCAGCTCTCTTCTTCATCGCGGTTGTAGTTGACGTGATGGTTGGAACCGCTGTTTGCGGGTGCGCAACGCTACCTGACACGTTGCCCATGCCGATGGCATCCAGCCGCGTTCCTGCCGAACATCTTTCTCAATATTCCGACCTGGCGGTGGAGTGGCTCGAAGAATATTTGCGCATCGACACCACAAATCCTCCGGGAAACGAAATCAAGGCGGCGACGTTCCTCAAGAAGATTCTCGATGAGGAGGGAATCGAGAACCAGATTTTCGAATACCAGCCGGGACGCGCCAATCTTTGGGCGCGCTTGCCGCACACGGCGACGCAGGCGAAACGGCCGCTGATCCTGCTCAATCACATGGATGTGGTCACCAGCGACCCCAGTCACTGGAGAGTGCCTCCCTTCAGCGGGCAGATTCTCGACGGGTCTATTTATGGCCGGGGCGCCCAGGACATGAAGAATGAAGGAATCGCGCAACTCATGGTCTTGATCATGGCCAAGCGCGAGAAGGTTGCGCTCGAACGGGACATCATTTTCCTTGCAGTGAGCGATGAGGAGGCGGAGGGGAGCGGAACAGATTGGATAATCGCGAACCACCGCGATCTGCTCGAAAACGCTGAGTTCCTGATCAACGAGGGCGGCGAAAACCTGGTGGAGAACGGGCGTTTGCGCTTCATCGGCGTCGATGTGGGGGAGAAGATCCCGTTCTGGCTTCGCATGGTGGCGCACGGGCGGCCAGGCCATGGTTCGCGTCCGATAACTGATTCGGCTCCGAACCGGCTGGTACGGGCACTGAATCGCGTGCTTGCCTATCGCACGCCGTATAAGGTGCTGCCGGTGGTGGAGGAATTTCTGCGGGAAATGGCGCCCTATGAACCGCCGGAGCGGGCCAAACGCTTCCGGAATTTGAAGCAGGCTCTTCAGGATCCGCGCTTCGAGGAGCAAGTGGACCATGACGAGTCGCTGAACTTCCTGGTGCGCGACACCATTTCGCTTACGATGATGGGCGGGTCTGAGCAGACAAATGTGATTCCATCGGAGGCCTGGGCGAACCTGGATGTGCGATTGTTGCCGGGCGAGGATCCCAAGCGATTCCTGGAGACCATCCGCAAGGTAGTAAACGATCCGGATGTCACCGTGGAGCCCTTGCCGGGAAGCTTTCGCGCGGCCAACGCTTCCCCCACAGATACAGTGCTTTACCAGGCAATCCGCCAGGCTTCCTTGGAATACTTTCCGGAAGTTCCTGTGGTGCCTCGCCTGACCAGCGGGTACACCGAGAACCAGCGGTACCGGCCTCTGGGGATCGTGGCTTACGGATTCACGCCCTATACCGCAACCGACGTCGAGGGCAGCACCGAGCACGGCAACGATGAACGCATTCGCGTGGAAGAAGTCCGGCGTGGGCCCAGGATTTTGTATGACGTGGTGATGGGGGTGGCGGGGGAGTAGTTTGCGGGTACCGAGCATCGAGTTGCGCGGGATGAGAGTTCCTGGAATGAAAAGCTTTTAAACGCAGAGTTCGCGGAGAAATGCCGTGGAGGGCGCAGGGAAAAGCCACGGCACAAGGTCGATGGAGGCTGACGACGCCGACGGCGGTATCTCTTCGAACGCGGTATCGGTTGAGATTTGACGATGCGGGGGGGACAGAAGAGCTACGACTCGGTTGCGGCGTGAGTACGCGGAGTGTGGGGGAAGAAGGACACCGTCCCGTGCGGAACTGGCGGCGCTGGGCAGCCGAGGCGGCTGCTCCTACGTGGCCTACACTCATAGTGCAGACTGCGTATTCGATCCCAGACGCTGCATTACAATGGACAATTCGGGAGCAGTTTTTAACTTAGGAGGCACGAGGTCTTCCTATCCATGCACGTGCTCGCGCCATCATTAACGCACTTGACGATGACCAACGTCATCGACATTTTGCTGGTGGCGTTCGTCATTTACCAGTTTCTAATGCTGGTGCGCGGGACGCGGGCGGCGCCCATGCTGGTGGGCGTGGCGGCGGTGGCGCTGGGCTTTTACATTGCCCGGGTGGGACGGCTGACCACTCTGAGCTGGCTGGTCAGCACGCTTCTGCCTTACGTGGTTTTCGCGTTGATCGTTGTGTTCCAGGCGGAATTGCGGCATGCGCTGGCAAATCTGGGCAGCCGCTTGACGATGAGCCGCGCGCCGAGCTCGGAATCGGATGCCTACGATGACATCGTGCTGGCTGCAAATTTATTTTCGCAGAATCAGACCGGTGCGCTGATCGTCATTGAGCGCGAGATCGGGCTGCGGACCTATATCGAAAGCGGCGTGCCCATGGATGCGCGCATTTCCTACGATCTGTTGGCGACGATTTTCCGGCCCAGCGCTCCCCTCCACGATGGAGCGGTGATCGTGCAGAAAGACCGGATCGCGGCTGCCGCCTGCTTTCTGCCATTGTCGATGAACCCGGTGCTTTCGACGCAGATGGGCACACGGCATCGCGCAGGCATCGGGATTACCGAAGAGACGGACGCGATTGCCGTCATCGTGTCGGAAGAGTCGGGAGCGATCAGCCTCGCCGTGTCCGGGAATTTCGAGCGCGATCTGACGGTAGAGCAATTGCGCGAGCGTTTGAGCACGCTGTTGCGCCGCTATGTGCCGCCTTCGACCTTGCCCACGCCGATTGTGACCGAAGCAGAGATCGAAGAAGGCGAACGTCCGGCCAGCCTGCGCAACCCTGATCAAAGTTATTCTTCGGAGGTCGACCGGTAACCGTGATTGACCTTTTGCAACGTTACGTGTTTGCCCACTTCGGATACAAAGTGGTTTCGCTGGCATTGGCTGTGGGATTGTGGTGGGCGGTCTCGCACGATCCGGTGGCGGAAGTTGAGGTCAGCGTCCCGATCGAATTTCACCGTATTCCGCAGAATCTCGAAATCAGCTCCGTAAATATTCCGGAGGCGCTGGTGCGGGTGCGCGGACCAGAGCGGGTGATTCACGACATGCGGCCCCAGGAAGTTCACGTGGAGGTCGATCTGGCCGGAGTCAAGCCCGGGGAAAGAACCTTCGACCTGACAGCGCAACAAGTACACCTGCCGTTTCAACTGGAAGTGACCCAGGTGGTTCCGGGGCAAGTGCGGCTGAGTTTTGATGCAGGACTTACGCGCGAGGTGGAAGTGCGGCCGCGCGTGATTGGGACCTTCGCGCCGGGATACCGGATCGCCACCGTGAAGGCGGAACCGCCCACGATATCGATCAGCGGCCCGATGCAGCGGGTGCAGGCAGTGGAGGCCGCGACCACCGATCCGGTGGATGTTTCCGGCACCATGGGGCGCGGAACTTTTGTGACGAACACCTTTGTGCCTGACCCCCTCGTGCAAGTGGTGCGCCCGTCGCCGATCCGGGTTACGGTGACCATGGAAAAAGGTCCCGCCGAGCCCACGGGAAATAAGCCAACCGAATGAGCCAACCGACCAGGCAGTTGTTTGGAACCGACGGAATTCGCGGTGTGGCGGGCGAGTTTCCTCTTACCTACCAGAGCACGTACGCGATCGGGCGCGCCCTGGGACACGACTTGTTGCGCGCGAATTCCAATCCGCGCGTCGTTATTGGGCAGGACACGCGGGAATCGAGCGCTTGGATTGCGGATCGCGTCACGCTGGGCTTGGCATCGCTAGGTATTCAAGTGGAGAGCGCGGGCGTGATCACGACGCCCGGAGTGGCGTACCTGGCGCGGTCCCGCGGCATGGCCGCCGGAGTGGTGATTTCGGCGTCGCACAATCCGTGGACCGACAACGGGATCAAGGTATTTTCGCGCGACGGCTACAAGCTTCCGGATGCGCGCGAACTGGCGATTGAGCAGGAGATCTTTGCGCTGCTGCAGAATCCGGTTGACTCTCGCGAGCCGGAAGCCAAGCCGTCTCCCAGCCTGCCGGGGGAGGCAGAGTTGCGCGAAGCATACGTGCACTGGCTTGTGCGGAGTGTGTCGGCCGATCTGAGCCGCATGCGCGTGCTGGTCGACTGTGCCAATGGAGCGGCCACGGCCGAGGCGCCGGCATTGTTTCGTGCGTGCGGGGTGAAGGCGGAATTTGTGCACTGCGGTCCGGATGGGAAAAACATCAACGAACACTGCGGCGCGCTGCATCCGGCGACGGTGGCAGGGCTGGTTGCCGCGCGCAAGGGACAATTCGATCTGGGCATCACGTTCGACGGCGACGCCGACCGCGCATTGTTCAGCGACGCCGCGGGCAACGTGGTGAACGGAGATGCGGTGCTCCTGACCGCCGGGCGCGACATGCAGGCGCGCGGCGCGCTGATGGGGAACACCGTGGTGGCGACCACCATGTCAAACATGGGTCTTGAGGTTGCGTTGAAGCGAGCCGGAATCCAGATGCTGCGCGCGAATGTCGGGGACAAGTACGTGCTGGAGGAGATGCTGAAGACGGGCGCAACCCTGGGCGGAGAGCAGTCCGGACACATCCTTTTCCGCGATGGCGACGCGACCACCGGAGATGGGCTGATGACGGCGCTGCGTTTGATGGAAATCATGGCGCGCAGCGGGAAGAGCCTGGCGGAACTGATTGTCGATTTGAAGGTGTATCCTCAAACCATTCAGAACGTGCGCGTGCGCGAAAAGATTCCTGTTTGCGCAGGTGCCGGAAGTGCAGCGCGCCATCCAGGATGCCGAAGGGGAACTGGATGGAAATGGACGGGTGGTGGTGCGATATTCGGGAACCGAGGCGCTGGCGCGCGTGATGGTCGAAGCCGAGTCCGAGCAAAAGGTGAATGCCCTTGCGTGCGCCATCGCTGGAGCAATCCGCGAAAGACTGGGCGCGTAGAGGCCGCCCAAGTGAAGCTTGAACGGGCTGATTGAGTTCGGGATGGGCGCAGTTTTGTGAGTGAAGCTTGAACGGGCCCGATCTCAATTTGGGATGGGCGCAGTTTGCAACTCGTGGCACGGGCTAAAACCTTTAACCACAGAGGGCACGGAGGGGCACAGAGGATGGCGGCTCTTTTTCTCTTTGAAATTGCTTTCTTTGTGTCTCTGTGACTCTGTGGTTCGTCAGCTTTCCTCCTCGGCGAGAACTGCTCCCAGGCGATCGAGACGGCGTTCCCAAAGCGAGCGGCGCTCTTCGATCCAGCGTTCTGCGATGGTGAGGCCCTTCGGTTCGATGCGACAGGTGCGGACGCGACCGATCTTGGTCGTGCGCACCAGGCCGCTCCGTTCCAGGACCTGCAAGTGCTGGACGACAGCCGCCAGTGTGATGTCGAGCGGCTTGGCGAGGCTTGAGGCGGAGATGGCCCCGGCGCTGAGCTTCTCGACGATGGCGCGGCGCGTCGGATCGCCGAGCGCATGGAAGACGCGGTCGACTCGTGCTCTTTGATTCAGCATCGGATTCGCCTTTCGTGAGCCGGACGTCGCTCACATTCTTGCCAACTCTTTTCCGAGCGCTTCCAGCAACTGGTTCCATCCGTCTTGCCGCATCTTCGGGCCGTCGGCGCCCTCAAAGAATGCCGCTTGCTCGGTGAAAACCAGGGTCGTGCCCTTGTCCTTGGAGAGGAACTCAACCGTCGCCTGCGACGACGAGATACGCTTGTCGCCCATGCTCATGGTGTAGGAGAACACAATGTGGCGATTGGGCAGAATGTCCTGATAGATGGTCTGGTTCGTGAACTTCCACCCGTTCCTGGCACTGAAACGAGTTTCCTCGCGACCGCCCTCGCGAAAATCGAGCGCGTAGTGTTCGATCTCGGACTCTTCCCCCTCGGCGAACCACTTGCGCTTCTTCGCCGGATCGGAAAAAGCGGCGTAGACCCGCTCGGGAGCCGCGGGATAGGTGCGCTCAATCACAAACGTGCTGTGCGTAACCGATCGTTCGGCCATCCCATCCTCCTTAGGCTGCCGGCTCGTAGCAAAGAAACGCATTGCCGCTCGGGAAAATGCGGTTCCTGGTGAGTTTGAGGCCGACCGAATTCTTCAGCCCGTCGAACATCGTGCGCCCTTCGCCGAGGACCACTGGATTCACCACTACCTGAAATTCGTCGATCAACCCGGCCTGCGCCAGCTGAGACACGATGCTGCCGCTGCCCAGTATGACCATGTCGCTGGAGGATTCTTTCTTCAATCTCCGGATTTCCGCCACCGGATCGGTCTTCACCAGCCGCGTGTTCTTCCAGGGTGCGGACGACAGGGTTCGCGAGAAAACGATCTTGGGCGCCTTATTCATGCCGTCGGCCACCACCGGGTCCGCCTTCATCGCTTGCGGCCCCGGCCAGTAGCTGGCCATCAGTTCATAGGTGATGCGCCCCAGCACGATCGTGCCGCCCAGTTGCGAATTGCTCGCGACGAACGCGTTGAATTCGGGGTCCATGTGGCTTTTGGCCCAGGCAAACACCCCGTTCTTGCCGCTGAAATAGCCGTCGAGGGAAATGTTGTTGAATGCGCTCAGTTTCGCCATGAAGGGTGTCCTTTTTATTTCTTTAGCATTGACTTAAGTATTACAGCGCGAGTATCGATGATTGTCAAGTGTCCGCTTAAGTATTGGCGCTGCCCTGCCCCAGGGTCGCCTTCGTTCTTTTGGACGCTAACCTTGAGCGCAAGAGGGACTTTACAGCGGAACCTTGATCTCCACCGCGGTACTCAGCCGGGCCTGCAGGTCCTTGCGGTACCGGCGGCTGAGGCGGAGTTTCGTTCCATCAGCGAGAACCATTTCGTATTCGGCTTCACTGTTAAAGCGGAGTTCGCGGACGCGCGACAGATTCACAATGGTGGAGCGGTGAATACGGCAGAACTGCGCAGGATCGAGATCGGATTCGAGATCGCTCATACTGCGCCGAAGCAAATGTGTTTTCGAGCCGACATGCAGGGAAGCGTAATAGTCGGCGGCTTCGATCCAGTCGACGTCGGCCACGGGTAAAAACACAACGTGTCCGGCATTCTTAATGGTGAAGCGTTCCATTCTCGCGGGACCCTCGCGGCGATGTGCGAGTCGCTCCCGCGCCCGGTCAAAAGCCCGCGCAAACCGCGCGTTGTTGAAAGGCTTCAGCAGGTAGTCGAGCGCGCCGGCATCGAAGGCCTTCAGCGCGTACTGATCGTACGCAGTGACAAAAATCACAGCTGGCGGAGCCTCGGCGCCCAGCATTTCCAGCATGTCGAAGCCGTCGTATTCAGGCATGCGTACGTCGAGAAACACCAGGTCGGGCTTGTGCGCCCGAATCGCCTCGAGCGCGGCCGCGGCCGATTCGCACTCGCCCAGGATTTCGACTTCTGGATTCGCGCGCAGCAGGTGAAGCACATTCGCACGCGCCAGCGGCTCATCGTCAACCACCAGCGCGCGAATTCTGCATGGAACGGCGTCGACGCTCATTTTGCTTTGTACGGAACAGAGAATTGCACTTCGACGCCCTCACCGCGGTTGCGGATATCGAGATGACTCTCCGGACCATAGAGACTCCGCAGCCGCGCCTGCACATTCGCGATTCCGACTCCGGTAGGCTGTTCTTCCCAATTCTCGGGGATGCGCGGGCCTTCGTTGTACACACTCAGGGTGAGAAACCCGTTATTCCGCACAGCGCCAATGCGGATTGCGCCCCCGGCGGCGCGACTGCCGATTCCGTGCTCGATGGCGTTTTCAACCATGGGCTGGAGAATCAGGCTGGGGACACGTGCGTTGTGAAATTCCTGCGGCACATCCAGGCTGACCTGCAGGCGGTCGGCGAACCGTGTTTTCTGGATTTCCAGATACGTCTCCAAAAACTCCATCTCTTCGCCCAGGGAAACTTCCTGCTTGCCCGACTCGTCGAGTACGCGCCGCAGCAGATCGCTGAGCCCGGCAATCATGCTGACGGCATCGTCGTTTCGGTGCTCGCGTACCAGGCCCGCGACTGCATTCAGCGTGTTGAAGAAAAAATGCGGTTCGAGTTGCCGGCGCAAGGCATCCAGTTGCGCGCGGGAAAGCTGCTCGCCAAGGCGCGCCGCCTCGGTTTCACGTTGTGCCAGCCGTTGGGCCGATTCGAGCATGTAATCCACCACCAGGATCGAGGCGTACAAGATCAGAAAAAGATGAAACTCTCCATAAAAAACGTAGAAGGCGGTCTTGCCGAACTGGGTCACCTGCATGACTTGCCATGGCTGCAGAGCCATCTGCAGGGCTGCGGCCCAGAGGCCGTAAATCCCCCCGACCGCGATGCATGCCGCAAAATGAATGGCCCACACGCGGGCTGACCGCCATTGCGTGGGAGGGAAGCGTCGACCGAGCAGCAAAACGAACGGCGTGGCCAGCGCCCAGACGATCCATGAAGCAAACACGGTGAGGAACAATCGCGTCCAGGCATGCTGCATCCCGACGGCGCGCATGCCGGCGACGATCTGCGTCGCGTTGGCCAGCGCGAACCCAGTCCAGAGCACGGCAATCCACTTCCAAGACTGACGCAAGGATCGCCGTTGGTCCCGAGCCCCGGTCTGCATAGGAGTAGTATCGCCTCGAGCGAGGAATTCCGGCCAGCAAATGCAGTGAATCGACGGGAGCGTGCAGGGGATGATCTCGCAGTCGACCCGCTCCAAGGAGATACTACGCCGCATGACAAGACTCACCCAAACCACCCTGCTCACTGCCACCGTGCTGGTATCCGCCGTGCTTTTTGCCCAGGACTACTCGGCACCCAAAACCAGTTCCGAATACAACAGCAAGGGCCAGATGAAGCTGCCAGAAAATTATCGCCAGTGGGTGTACCTGACCACCGGGTTCGACATGAGCTATAACCCGACGCTCTCGTCCATGAATCACCACATGTTCGACAATGTGTTCGTGAATCCGGAGGCATACAAGAAGTTTCTGGAGACAGGGACGTGGCCTGACAAAACGGTGATGGTGCTCGAAGCTCGCATGGCCGAAGGCAAGGGATCGATCAATCAAAAAGGGAACTATCAGGGCGAGGTCATGGCGCGCGAAGTGCACGTGAAAGATGAGGCAAAGTTCCCGGGCAAGTGGGCATTCTTCGCGTTCGGCGACGAGCAGACCGGAACGCTGGTGCCAACGACGGCCGATTGCTATTCCTGCCACTCCGAGCACGGGGCGGTGGATACGACGTTTGTGCAGTTTTATCCAACGCTGTTGAGTGTGGCGAAGGAGAAGGGGACGTTGAGCGCGGGGTACGTGAAAGAGACGTCCAAACCTGCGAAATAGGTGAGCGAGGCCGCCTCGCTGGGCCCGGTAAGGGTGCTATTTGGTGCGGCCTCTGGCTCATAACTCGGTCAGCCTTGATCGTAGAACTTCAGCGCCATAGCGCCGTGGGTTGCAGCGCCTCCAGCCCGCAAGGCAGCGGCAATCAGGGAGCTCTCGGTAATTTCTTCACGAGAGGCACCTGCGCCTTTGGCCGCTTTCACATGCACCTCGATGCAATAAGGGCATTGAGTCGTGAAAGCAACCCCCAGGGCGATGAGTTCGCGATACTTTCTTGGAATCGCTCCGTCCTCGCGGCCGACGATCTTATCCAGGTTGAGCCATGCGTTGAATTCCGCAGGCGCAAGCTTGCCCATCTCTTTAAGAAACCGTAAATCGCCGACATCATGGTAGTGTTCGCTCATTCTCTCCTCCTCGGTGTAGAACTCAATTGTCACTGAGACAAATGCTGCCAGTGCAGACTAGTCCAGATCGCGCCAGTTATTTCCAACACCAATCTCAACGACCAGCGGGACGGCGAGCGGGTGGACTTTTTCCATGTACTCGCGGACCAGCGAGCGCATGACGTCCAGTTCGCCCTCGGGGACTTCGAAGACCAGTTCGTCGTGAACCTGCAAGGTCATGCGGGACTTCAGGCTGCGGTCGCGGATGGCTTCGTCGATGCGGATCATCGCGATCTTGATGAGGTCGGCGGCAGTGCCTTGTAGCGGGGTGTTGACGGCGGTGCGTTCGGCGAAGCCGCGTTGGTTGCTGTTTTTCGCGTTAATGTCCGGAATGGGACGGATGCGCCCGAACAATGTTTTAACGTTCTGATCGCGGCGGGCTTCTTCGAGCGTCTTGTCGATAAAGGCGCGCACGCCGCTGTATTTTTCGAAGTAGGCGTTGATGAATTGTTTGGCTTCGCTGGGCTCGATGCCGAGATTCTGCGAAAGTCCGAAAGCGCTCAGGCCGTAGACGATTCCGAAGTTCACGACTTTGGCCTGGCGGCGGTGGTCGGGCGTGACCATGAGGGGAGGCACGCCGAAGACCTGCGAGGCCGTCAGGGTATGAACATCGTCGCCACGGTTGAAGGCCTCAACCAGCAGGGCATCGTTTGAGAAGTGGGCGAGCAGGCGCAGTTCAATCTGTGAATAGTCCGCGGCAAGTAGCACGTGCCCGGGCTCGACCGTGAAGGCGGCGCGGATTTCGCGTCCAACTTCGGTGCGGATCGGGATGTTTTGCAGGTTCGGATTCGCGGAAGACAGGCGCCCGGTCGCGGTGCCGGTCTGATCGAAGGTGGTGTGCAAGCGTCCGGTCGACGGGCTCAGGAGCGCAGGCAGCGTGTCTACGTACGTCGATTTCAATTTCGAGAGCTGGCGGTATTCCAGCACCAGCCGCGGCGCCTGATGTTCGGCGGCCAAGCCCTCCAGCACGTCCACGGCGGTTGAGATGGTTTTACCCTTGCCGTACTTCACGGGCTTGGGCAGATTCAGCCTGTTGAACAGAACGTCGCCCAGCTGCCGTGGCGAGTTGATGTTGAATTCGTGCGCACAGCAGTCGTAAATCTCTCTTGCCTTGGCGTCGATCTCGCGCTCCAGCCGTGTAGACATGCGGGCCAGAGCTTCCGTATCGATCTTCACACCGGCCTCTTCCATGCGTGCGAGGACGGGCACGAGCGGAAGGTCGATTTCGTCGTAGGTCTTCTTCAGGTCGTACTGCTCGACTTCTTGCGCGAGGGTTGTGACGAGGCGGCCGGTGACGTCGGCGGCCTCGGCGAGATTTCCCGACAGCTTGAGATTGAGGCGACGTAGCGCGACCTCGGGCAGACCGTGCGAAGAATACGTGGGATCGAGCAGGTAGGAGTACAACCGGGTGTCGTGCCGCACGCCGGAAAGCTCGATGGCCGCTGCGTTGAGGGCGTGGAGCGCCGCCTTGTAGTCGTGCACAGACTTCGGGACGCGATCGTTCGCGAGCGCGGACTTGAGCTTCGATCCCGCTTCCGAATTAAGTGCAACCGTGCAGGCTGATCCGGCATTCGCCGAAATCGCGATGTTGCGCGTGACCGGAAGGGAGGATTCCACCGGAGGAGCAAGCTGAAAGAGCAGCATGCCCTCCTCCGGCTCGTTTTCCTCGCTCTCTTTTTCTTCTGTGCTGGCGGCGGTCGCTGCTTCGATGGCGATGGTCAGCGAACCTCCTGAAGGCACGCGTTTCAAAATAGCTTCCACCTCGGCGGCCGATTTCGCCTCGCCGTATTGAGCCTCGGTCACCTCAACCACGGGAAGCAATTCTTTCAGCAGCGATGTAAATTCGAGTTCCGCAAACAAACTGCGCAGGGTTGCGACTTCGGGCTCGCCGGCTCTCATCGCGTTGAGATCGAGTTCAACCGGGACGTTGCAGTCGATGGTAGCCATGCGTTTGCTGAACATCACGATCTCGCGATTGTTCAGCAGGGATTCACGGTAGGTTTTCTTCTCGATTTCGGCCGCATGATCGAGGGCCTGCTCGACACTGCCGAAGCGCTTGATCAATTCCACCGAGCCTTTGTCGCCGATACCGGGCGCGCCCGGAATGTTGTCGATGGAATCGCCGCGCAGCGCCATCACGTCCACCACGCGCTGGGGCGGGACGCCGAGGATCTCTTCCACCTTGGCGGCATCAGCGATCAGATTGTCTTTCGGCGGATTCAGGACGAGAACTTTGTCGGTGACGAGTTGCAGCATGTCCTTGTCGCTGGAGACGACGTAGACAAGATAAGACTCAGCGGCAGCCTTGCGGGCCAGCGTTCCGATCAGATCGTCGGCCTCGAATCCCTTCTGCTCAAGGATCGGGATGCGGTAGGCCTCAAGCGCACGGCGGATGTAGGGAACCTGCTGGACCAGATCCTCGGGCATCTCGGAGCGGTTGGCCTTGTATCCGTGGTACTGAATTTCCTGGAAGCTTTGCGTCTTGAGGTCAAACTTACGGACCGTGGTGATGGACGCGGCTTCCTGGTCGCGAAAAGTTTTTCCCCCTATATCGAATACGGCGGCCAGGTATTCGGGGGAAAAGTCCTCGCGCAGCTTGCGGAGCATGTTGACGAAGACGTAGATGGCAGCCGTCGGGAGGCCGGTCTTGGTCGACATGGGACGCTGACGCGCCATAGCGTGATAGGCGCGGAAGATGAAGGACATGGTATCGATAAGGAAGACGCGGTCTTTGACGCCCGGGGGTGCAACGGGCACGGGGCCGGGCTTTTGGGCGGCTTCCTCGGACTGCTTCAGCGATGATGTTTTTCTTGGGGGCAAGAGATAATTTTAACAGTTGAGAGACGATCGGTAGAGCGCCCGCAGATGGCTCTGCTTCGGGCTGGGACGGCCGCGGCTCGCCGACCTCGCTCGGCAAGTTTAATAGCCGAAGGAAAGGCTGAAATCAGCGGTTACGGATTTCATTGGGGCGCCGCCGGGGGCGTTGACAAAGACCACGTAGTATTTTGCGGAAGTATCTCTGGTTGGCGGCAGGACATACTCCACTTCGTGAGCATGCGTGGATTCGACCGTGTAGAGGGCGGTACCGCCGCCTTGTCCGCGGGCGTAGTCAGAGAACTGGTCGGGGTCCATCAGAAGGAATTGGACGTCGGTGGTGTCGTCGCTGAGATCATCGTCTCCGGGGCGCGGAACGAAGGATTGAAACGTCCCGTGAATACGCGGAATCGCGGTGTGCGGCGGAACCTCCACTGCGAAATGCGCGGATGTCTTTACGGTGAATGTCTTGTGCAGGAAATTGATCGGCTTGACATTGGTCGCGACAGGATTGAGCGGGTCAGATGATTCTCTCGCGGGGGCAGGTTGCTGTCGCTTGCAGGCTGGAACAATTGCCAGCATTCCGGCAAGCGTGCAGATCATGAGACGACGGGGCATTCCAACCTCACAACCACGATTTCCAAAGAACTCACGCTGAGGGACTCAATCTCCACTTTCACCTTTTTGCTTGGGCTCGCCGAATTCGGTGGTGTAGTGCAGTTGGATCTCTCCGCAGGTTCCCTGCTCGGGTGAGTACACGACGCAGGTATCGAACGGACGCGAGTATACGTGCAGGCTGACGGCGCGCTGGTTGAACTCGCGCGGGTTAAGGACGCGATGAACCGGCTCGAGCGGATCAACCGCGCAGGGGTGGCTGGGATTCATCTCGACCGTATCGGCAGTCTCCAGCTCGCAACGCCCTTCGTCAATCTGCTGAAAGATAATTCGGAAGTTTTGCACCAGCAAACGGCCGATGGGGACCGCCATCCAGCAATTTTGGTCGCGGTGATTGTGCACGGAACTTGCCTGCCCAACTTCCCAGCAGATGGCAATCAGCTCGTACAGGGGCGTCTTGTCGATGAGATTGCGCGTGTAGTGCTGACGGTCCCAGTTGAGGTAAGGGGCCAGGCTTTCCGGGTTCACCGCGGTCGTCGAAAGAAACCCGACAATGTCAGTAGTGTGGTCAAAGGCGCTTGCCGGGAAGTTGCGCAGTGCAGCCACGAAGTCCTGAATGGATACGGATTTCTGAGCGGCTTGCAGACTCATAGTGGACTCCAGGAGAAGTATATTCGCCCGCCGCGCGACGGAGGCGGCCGAATTTGGACGCGAAGGCTCGATTTATTCCAGAAACATGCAGTCACCATACGAATAAAAGCGGTAGCCCTGCCGCACCGCGTGGCGGTAGGCGTTGAGCACCGGTTCGCGGCCAGCAAAGGCGCAGACCAGCATCAGCAGGGTGGATTTCGGCAGGTGAAAGTTGGTCAGCACGGCGCCTGCGGCGCGGAAGTGGTAGCCGGGATAAATGAAGAGGTCGGCTTCCCCGCGGCCCGGCGCTAGCTGGTTATCGGTTGATTGGGCGATGGCGTACTCGAGCGTGCGCACAGTGGTCGTGCCTACCGCCACAATGCGGCGCTTCTGCTCGCGAGCTCGATTGATCGCATCGGCAGCCTGAACGGTAATGGTATAGGACTCCTTGTGCAGACGGTAATCTTCGACTCTTTCGACGCGGATGGGCTGGAAGGTTCCAAGGCCGACGTGCAAGGTGAGTTCGGCTATCTCGATTCCCTTTTCGCGCAAGCTTGCAAAGATTTCGGGGCTGAAATGCAATCCAGCGGTGGGGGCGGCCACGGAACCGCGCTCGCGGGCATAGACGGTCTGGTAGCGCTCACGGTCGTCAGAGCGGTCGTTGCGCGAAATGTAAGGCGGCAAAGGGATGTGACCGAGTTTCTCCAGCGTCTGAAAGAAGTTTTCAACCGGCGCGAAACGAATGCGCCGCTCGCCGAAGGTGCCGCGGCTGATGACATCCGCCTGCAACTCCCCTGCTTCGCCGAAATAAAGAGACTCGCCCACGCCGATCTTGCGTCCCGGACGAACCAGGCATTCCCATTCATTGGGATTCTGACTGACTTGGCGAGTGAGCAGCACCTCGACCCGGCCACTCAAAAAATCACGGGAGGCCGGATTGTGCGGACTTAGCGGCCGTGACCGGCTTGCCTGGCGGGTCCCGTAGAGGCGTGCTGGGAAGACCCGGGTGTTATTGAGCACGAGCAAATCGTCTGGCCGAAGAAGCTTTGGGAAGTCGCGAAAATGCGAATCGCGAAGCTCTCCCGTGTTCCGATCAAGCCGGAGCATCCGCGAAGCAGACCGGTCGGCCAGTGGTTCCTGCGCGATCTGCTCTTCGGGAAGGTCGTAGTGGAAGTCGGAGACCAGCACTCGCGATGGATTATAGGCGAGCCCGTCTTCGAGGAAGCTAGTAGTGGCGCGGCCCATACAGCGCGAAATGCTGCGAAATATGACAGAAAATCGACGAATCCGATTGTCGGAATCTTAAAAGGTGCGATACCATGAGCGAGTCAGGCCCCCCTTCTGTCCTGTCCATCCCCATGGCCACAGAGCGCCAATATCGGGACCAGATTGTCCGCTACGGCCGGATGTTGCATGAGTGCGGGTTCGTGGCCGCTACCGACGGCAATCTCTCGGTTCGACTCAGTGACAACCGTATTCTCTCGACGCCCACCTGCATGAGCAAGGGCGCGATGCGTCCCTCGGATCTGGTCATTGTCGACATGGAAGGGCGGGTTGTCTCCGGCAAACGCAACGTTTCCAGCGAAATTGGGATGCACTTGCTGATCTACCGGCTGCGTCCCGACGTGAAAGGCATCGTGCATGCTCACCCAACGACCGCGACCGGGTTTGCGGCGGCTGGAGTGCCCCTGAATCAGCCCCTCGTTTGCGAAGTGGTGATCGGATTGGGGTCCATTCCTCTCGCCAAGTACGGAACGCCGGGAACGGCCGAACTGACCGATGCGCTTGAGCCACTGGTGCCGGGATTCGACGCGATCCTAATGTCGAATCATGGCGTAGTCGCGTACGGCGCGGATCTCGACCAGGCTTACATGAAGATGGAGACCGTCGAGCACTTCGCGCGCATCGCCTTGGTGACTCACCAGCTTGGACACCAGCAGCCGCTGGGTGCTGCGGAGCTGGAAAAATTGGTCGTGGTACGAGCTAAGTACATGGGTGGCGCGCAAGCAGGTTCTGCTTCCAGCAACGGCCACGGCAGGAAGAGAAACTCGAATTCCAGCGGGGTGGAAGCCATTCCACCGGGACGCGTTTCGCAGTAAACCAGCAAGCCTTCCTACTTATTCCTCAGCGCCTTTTCCAGGGCGGAGATAGCCCCATTCGGAGTTGTGTTTTGAAAGGGCACGACTTCCGTCGTGCCACAAGGACAGAAAATCGGCACGGCTTTAGCCCCGAGGTTCGTGTTAGCCGAGGTGGGTTTTTCTCGCAGCCTGTTGCGACGCGCTTTTCTGATTGTTCTAGCTCCCTCCAAACCGAAAGCGCAGGCCCGCGCGGAAGTTGATACCGAGCGCGGGATAGCCCACAACTTCTTCATAGTGCTTGTCGAGCGCATTCTCAACGTTCGCGTATGCGGTGACATGCTGTGTGAAGGCATACCATCCGCCGAGATCGACGCGTGCATATCCCGCGGCGTGCGTGATGCCGAGGCCGAGGAAGTCGGAATCGGCCCGGCGGCCGACGAAACTTGCTCCGAGATTGGCGCCCCAGCGGGTTCCGAGATAGTTGAGCAGCACGCTGCCGGAGTGGCGGGGGCGGCGGATCAGCGGAGATCCGGCCGCGAGCAGCGGATCGCAGAAGTTCTGCGGAGTGCACAGTGGAGCTTCCAGGATCTGGGTGGAAGTGTAGTTGTACCCTGTGTTCAGCGAGATGCGCCGGCTCACCCGGCCCTGGAACTGGACTTCCGCGCCATGCGCCAGGCTGCGGTTCACGTTGACATACTGGCCGTTGAAATCCAGTGGGTTGGTGGTGAACTCGATCTGGTTTCGAAAGTGGTTGTTGAAGTAAAGCGCCGACAGGGCAAACTTTCCCCCCAAGAGACTCTGCTCGAAGCCGGCTTCGAAGGCGCGATTCTCTTCCGGCTTGAGATTTGGATTGGGATCGGACGGAAACACACCCGAGATGCCGAACGATTCTTCGAAGCGCGGCTCCTTGATTCCCTGGGCATAGCCGAAGCGGAGGCGGGTTCCGGACAAGATGTTGCCGCCGCGCAGGGCGAGGAAAGTCACGGCAGCGCGCGGAACGGCGCGGTCGCCGAAACTTTCGTTGTGCACGTAACGCAGGCCGCCAATCACGGAAAAGCGTCCGCGAGTGACGCGCTGCTGGGCAAAGAGTGCGTGGTTGATGCGCAGGCCGTGCGTGAACTGGGCGGCGACGGTTCCGTTCGGATTGGTCGGATTGTTGGGATCGGTGTTCGTGAACGCGGTGTTGAAGAAGCCGTTCTCGTCCTCGAACTCGTAGCCCATCGTCGTCTGCGCCCAGTCGCGCGGGATGTAATCGCCCTGGTAGTTGAGGCCTGTGCGATTGATGTGAGCCTTATCGCTGAAAAAGCAGTCAGTGAAATTGAAAATCGTGACATCGCAGCCGCGCTCGGCCCGAGTGTCTTCGTTTAGGGTGCGATGGTTGTATTCGAAGGCAGTTGCACGATGCTGCCAATGGGCGGAGGCGACGAAGACCAGATCGGCGCTGGCCACCAGGTTGTTCTGACGGGCGCGGGCGTCGGCGTCGGGAGGAAGAAGGGGCTGGCCCTTAAATTTCCACTCGCCTTGCACCCCGCTGCGGCTGCTTGCATGGCGAGTACGGAAACGAAAAGTGGCATGATCACTAAGGCGGGCTCCCAGGTTTACGCCTTGCGATGAGTTCGAATAATCGTCGTTGATGCCTGATCCCTGCGTGTTGAACTGGTCGCCGAACAGGTGGTAGTCGAAGCGGTCGCGGGCGCCGGCAAACGACAGGTAGCCGTGGGCGGTCGAGAAGTTGCCGCCATCGGCGCCAAAGCGGAGTTCGGGACTCTCGGTCGACCCTGCCTGACTGAAGACTTGCACGACGCTGGTCATCGCGTCAGACCCATAGAGCGTGCTCTGGGCACCGCGCAGGAACTCCAGCCGGTCGGCGCTGGCGAGTGGGACGGTACCGAAATCAAAAATTCCGCCGGGATCGTTGACAGGAACGCCGTCAATGATGACCTTGTTGTAGCGCGAGTCGCCGCCGCGCACGAAAAGTGACGCCTGCCCTCCGCGCTGGCCCACCGTGTTGACGACCGCTCCCGGCAGAAAGCGAATCGCATCCGCGGCGGCCACCGGCTGCATGACCTGGAGCTGGGCGCTTTCCAGTGTCGAAACGCTGGCGCCGGATTCCTGCTCGGGGAGCGGAGTGCGAGTAGCGGTTACCACTACAATTTCAGAAGCGGTGGCGACCTCGAGCTTTACCAGAAAAGTGGAGTCCTGCGGTACCGTCAGGTTCGCCGTCTGCGGCGCGAATCCCGGCGCCAGCACCTGCACGCGATACGGGCCGCTGGCAAGTCCGAGGAATAAGACGGTTCCCTCGCCGGCGGTGCCCAGAACGGCCGCCGGGGTAGAGGCCCCCCCAGGAAACACGGACACCTGTGCGCCCGAGACGGCTGTGGAACTTGAATCGGCGACTCTGATTTTCAGGTCAGACGCGAACAATGCTGCAGAGAGAAATACGAGAAAGACGACGGTACGAACAACGCGCATGCAATCCTCCTTGTCACGCGAAAGGGATTGTTAGTGTGGCGGTTCGCACCGGTCTCCTGGCTTGCGAGTAAGAACGCGGCTGCGTTCGAACTTCTGCGGCCGGCCTTCCCTGGACTTCTCCAAGTGACCGGCGGCGGATTTCCTCGCTTACAGTTGCGCGGCAGCGCGGGATTTGCACCCGCTTCCCAATCTCCGTCCGAGCGGACGGAAATGCGCGAACCAATTTGAAAGAGCGGAAAAAATGTGTTCAGGAAATTTAATTGGGAGGCGTGGGGAAGTCAAACGAGTAGGGTGGCGCGGGCGCCCTCGCCCGCGGGTTCGGGTCGAAGTGTCAGCTAAACGGACCCCATCTTCAACGGCCGAACCGTACTTTCGCTCGCCGGCTCTGCCGGATGGTGAACATGGTAGCGAGAAGGAACCCCATCGAGGCGCCAAGGAAACCTAATGTCGCCATCTGACCCAGGGAGGCTGATTTGCTCCCGCCCGAAAGCAAGAACCCTTCATAGGCGAAAGCCGGAATCCAAAGGAGCAAGCGCAATCTGAAATCCATGGGGAACCTCGGCGAAGAACTCTACCTTTGGCCTGCCTGCCGATCAAGGTGTAAGAAGGGCAATGTCCCGGCCGGGAGGGTTACTCTGTCGAGTCCCGCCTTTGGTGTGGCGTCGCACTCAGAAAGTCCCGCCCTTGGGGTGGCGATTAAAAAACGGGAACTCCGCCGTCCCCGCCTTGTCGACATTGGCCTCCGCGTACGCCTTCACGCGGTCAAGCGAAGACTGCAGCAAGGAGTTGTAATACCCGAGTTGGTCCGCAGGCATGTCTTCGGGCACCGGCATCAGGCTGCCCACGCGCATGAGCGCCCGCGAGAACGGTTTCGGCACCAGCAGGCGATCCCAAGTGTTTAGAGTCCAGGCGCGGTCAATCGCGATGTGGAACACCGCCATGGGCACTCTTGACGAGCGGGCCAGCAGCACCGGGCCTGGCTTTGTCACGAAACGTGGACCGCGGGGTCCGTCAATCGTAAAGGCAACCGTGTAACCTGCTTCGATTTCTTTGCGCATGCCCAGCAGCCCACGCACCGCGCCCCGGCTGCTCGACCCCCGGATGGGAACGAATCCAAACCGGCGGATCATGCGCGCCGTGAATTCACCGTCAAAGCTAGTACTGCTCATGACGCGAATATCGAGGTCGCGCCACAAGTACGTCGCTGCGAAAGTGCACTGGTGCCAGAAGGAATAAACGAACGGTCGCTGTTCAAGACTGACCGGAGAATTCTCTTCGCAGGAGACGGCGAATTTCATGGTCGGCCCGATAAGGCGGACCGCGAGGGTGGTGGCCCACGAGATCAGCGTGAGCAGCACCCGCTGCCCGCGGGTAAAGGGTACGCGGCCGGTCGAGGAACCGACGCCGATGTCAGAGGGAGTCACGCTCACGCGGGTATTGTAACGGGCAAGGTTCGCGGCGCAGTTGTGTCTGCTACAACAGTGCTGATCGTTGGAGGCTGGAGCGCCGAACCGACAAGCTCTTTAGTACTTCGAGCCCTTGTCCAGTGGATAGGGTTCGCCGTACTTGTTCAGATGGTCCGAATGAGAGTCAGAAGCGTGCAATGTAAGCGCGGGCAAGACATCTTCCGCGGAAGTGATTTCGACTTCGCGAGTCAGAGAAGCCAACTCAGCCGGGGAGGCAAGTTCATACCAAACCTCTAATTTGTACTTGCCCGGTGGCACGTGGTCGATATGGAAACTCCCATCGCGCGCGCTGAGTGCGAAATACGGGGTCGGCAAGGCAACGACCACGGCGCTCATATCGGGATGAATGTTGCAGAAAATATAAGACACCCCCGGTTTGGTGAAACGAACGCTGCGAGCCGATCCGCTTTCATAAAGGCCCAAGTCGAAGGGTTTGCCGTGGTAGAGCGAAAACACGTCGTGAAAAAATGGGTCGCGATTGGGAAACTCGATAGCCGTGCCCACGGTGACAGCAACGACGTGGGGCGTGAAGCGTTTATCCTTCTGCAGCAGCCGCGCCATAGGCCCCGGCGAGACCGGTTCCTTGGCGGCGATCGACGTGAGCGACACTAGGACATCGCCGCTGTTGAACTCGCGATTGGCATGAACCGCGTTCACTGTTCCGTGAACCATCCCGTCCTGTGCGGCCAAGAGTGTGCCGAGCGCGAGGATCAACATCGCGAGCAGGCCCGGGGTGTTCAAAAGCGCACCCCGGCGGCGACATTCAGGTGGTCTCCGGAAGCACTATCGCCCGATGGTGGCGCGGTGAATAAGTGGCGATACTCCACCGCGAACAGCAGGAACGAGTTCGGCTCGTAGATAAAATTCACGAATTCGGTGCGATTTTTCTTGAGGGCAGGGAAGCCTAAATCCGTGAAGGAGGTGGCGAAGAATCGTAGATCCCTGGCGAAGTTCTCGTCCTGCCCGAAAGCGCCGTTGATCTCAAAGCGCCTGACCGGTTTCACTTTCAGCTGCACCCATCCGCCCGTTGATCGCAGAGGATGGATCGCTGTTTGCGGTGGAAAAGCTTCTGGATACACCACGCTCGTCCAGATGCCGCCGCCCAATCCACCTGCGGCTTGCCCGTCATACCACTCGCCGGAAAGTTCGAAATGGGAGCCAACTGGAATTTTCAGATCGGCGTTCAGGGTCCAACTGTCGATCTGGTTGAAAGTCTGGTAGCGCTGGCGAGCGCGATACCCGCCGAATCCTATAACGAGGGGAAGGCGGTCCGCGGAGGAGCGATCGATTGCGATGCGGCCCGCCAACGCAGGAATCCGGGTAACCTCGCCCGCGGTGGGGTTGAGGCCTTGAAAGGGTGGCGTTTGTTCTGTAAGCGGATCGAGCAGGCCGCCTTGCAGAACCAGAGACGAATGAGGCCGCAGGGTCAGCCGGCGTTCGGCGAAGATCTGCGGAGTCCAAACCCAGAGATTGCCGGACCAGGCCATCGCCGGTTCCCACACGGTGGCATAAGACGTTGGCGACAGGGGCGAAAAGAATGGTGTGTCCTGTCCGATGTGGAGACTGGTGTTCCGCCAATCCAGATTGATGTTCGCCGTGCGCAGGCGAAGCAGGCCCGCGGTGACTCCGTAAGAAGTCGTGGGACTGCCGCCGGCGAAATCAATTTCGGCGTTAGCCGAGGTGCGCGCGCCGAAGATTTTCGGTCCGGTGGCGCTGATGCCGAGCATCGTCTGGCGCAAAGTCGCGGCCGCGCTGCCATCCGGGAAGCCAGGGAAGCTGGGGAACGCAAGGCTGGGCAGATCCTGAATGTCGAGCGCACCGCTGTTTCGGTAGGCATTAAACAAAACAAGCCCCGACAGCTTCACGGGATACTTGCTCGCGCTTTCCACCTTGTCCTGGTGTAACTCATTCACTTTCGCGGCGAGGAAGCCAACATCCTGGTCCGCGGAGGCTGCCGTCGGTTCGGCGGTGGGTACGGGCGCGGCGGCAGGGGCGCTTGCGACAGTGCGATTTCCCTGCACCTGATCGCGCAGCTCTTTAAAGCTCTGGCGAAGCTCCTCAATCTCGCGACGGGAATCCGCCAGGCCGGAACGCGTCTCCTGCAACTCGCGCTTCAGGCGGACAATTTCGTCGGCGTTGCTGGAAGCATCCTGTGCAACCAGGCTGGCCGACGCCAGGCAGGCCGCCACGACAATCGATGGAAGAGAAAATCGCATGTGTTTTCTCGATTGTGGTGACCTGGCGTAATCCGCGCAAGGTTACCAGCGTGCTGGGGAGGCGCTGGGTGCTTGAGTTGGCTCCCAGTACTGGTGCCCTTACGCTCTGAATGTCCTTAGCCGCGGGCTTGAGAGGACGAGCTATCTGTGGACGAACCGGTAAACCCGTTCCAGGGAGTCGTAAAATCGCGATTTACATTCGTGATCCTCGGTCACCCCGTGATCACAGCGTCGCCGGGTGGAAAGGTGTAGCGTAAAGGGTCGCTTCACGATGAAATCAGGGAGCAATCCGGAATTCTGACCCTGTCGTGAGTGCAACTTTTATAAAGGTTGGCGAAAGATGGGACGCTCCTTGATCTGGGTCCAAGGCAATGCCGACGCGGGGTGGGCCTGTTCGAGTTGTCCGTGGAGATTCCCGGTTCCCACGTTGCTTGGTGAAGACGCGAAAGACGCTTACGACCGCCTGGCGGCGGCAAAGTTTCGTGAGCACTCGTGCGAAGCGCAAGCTGGTCCTGCCGCGCCTAAACCAAGTAGTGGCCCCACCTTTGCGGACCGTGCGCGGAGATTGATCAAGGGAGGATACAAGCCCAAGGATGCCGTCGAAGTGGTACTGCAGGAAATCGCTTTGGAACATGGGGGCCAGCCAAATGTCATGGAGAAAGCGCGCGAAGACGCCGAGGACTTCCTTCTGAAAATCCGCAAGGGACTTATCTGACGACGGCGTCGCCAGTCCTGCCTCAGATTGGGTCAGCACTTGCGACGCCGGTCCTATAACTCTTTGACGGAGGGGTGCTGCACATGCGATATGTTCACCTTTGGCGCAAACCATAGCAGCCGATTGCCGAATGTCAACGAGTGAGCGGTATTCGAACACGATGGGCATAAGTCGTTATTACATTCAGTCCGGGCGCGCCGGGAGTTGTGCATGTAAGCTCCGATCACGCCAAGTATGCTCCGGGCGCTCAGTGGTACACTGCCGGCGCGGCTCGGGAGGCAAGACATGAAAGCGCCTGCATTTTATCGAGTTGCCGCTGTTCTCCTGCTGCTTTTTGACATTGGACATACTCTTGGTTTTCGCCAGTCCGATCCGCAATGGGGAGTGGGCGCGCTTCTAGCCTCGATGCGGTCCATTCACTTCGACGTGCAAGGGTTTAGCCGTACTTATTGGGACTTCTTCGAGGGGTCCGGATTCTTTGTCTCGGTGTTTGTTCTATTCGCGGCGGTATTAGCGTGGCAGCTTGCTAGTCTTCCGGCAGAGACTCTGGCGCTCATGCGCCTTGCTGGGTGGGCGTTTGCCCTTTGCTTTTTCGCCGTGACGATTCTGAGCTGGAGATACTTCTTCCTTTTACCGATCCTTTTCTTAACCCTGATTACGGTGTGTTTGGTTGCTGCAGCATGGCTTTCGCCGAAGCCAAGTTGACCCTGCTCGATTAGCGGAGAGGCCGCTAGTTCTCAAGGTAAGCGTCGATCCATTCCTTCAGCTTGCGGCGGCGCTCGTCGGTGGCGTCGAAGCGGACACCGAAAGAATGTTTGGGCTTTTTCCAGGTCACGCTGGCCCGGACCCAGAGCCGGGGCAGAGTCAGCAGCGCGAATGAGACTTCGACGGACTGGCCGGTGTCGACGGTCTCGGCGCTTTTAATCGACATGCCGCCGGAACTTACTTCAATACTGGTCGCAGTGAACTTCCTGCCTTCGGAAACCTGAATGGCCACTTCGGTCATGACCGGAATGCGCACGTAGCGACGGAATTCGTGGAGCACGAGCATGTTGGTGGCGCGCACGAGTTTCAGCGCAGCCGAACGCTCCACCGGATCCTGAATCATGGCGTTGATTCCGTATTTCGAAAAGCGCATGGCTTCCTGGGCGCTACCGCCGAGTCCGTAAATGACCATGCGGCTATTCGACGGAGATGTCCGAACCGATTCCATGACGGCTTGCGCGGCGGGGCCGAGTTTGATCACGCAAGCCGCGAACTTTTCTTTGCGCAGGCGCTCGGCTGCGTTGCCCGTCACCATGACGGCTTCAATGCCAAATTGCCGGAAACACTCCGACAGAATGGCACGGTTGCCGTCCTGAAGGTCGACCAGGGCAACGCGGGCCGCAGCTTTCTTGGCTTGGGGAATCGGGGCCAGAGCAGTTCCGAGGGCATTTTCCATAACGAGTGGGCGAATCTCGCGTGAAAACCTATTCTGGCCTGCCAGAGCGGCTTTGGCAAAGGCTCGTTCGGCCAATAGCACGGTACAAAAGTGTCATTACAGGCGGTGAACGAAGGCGTTACTTTCGGGTGTTGCCTGCGAGCTCTAAGTTCCGAGCTGTGAGCCAGAAACCAAGAAACGAGTGTTTTAACGGGGCGCCTTCAGGTTTGCCGTTGGTCGGCGGAGGTAGGTGCTGGAGCCGCCGGTGTTCTACAACCAGCGCTTGAATACCAGCGCGCCGTTGGTTCCGCCGAAGCCGAAAGAATTGGATAGCGCGTAATCGAGGCTAGCCTTGCGGGCATGATTGGGAACAAAGTCCATTTCCTTGGTGTCGGGGTCCTGGTTCTCCAAATTCACCGTGGGCGGCAGGATCTGATTTTGCAGGGCCAGCACAGAAACGCCGGCCTCCAAGCCTCCGGCGCCGCCCAGCAGATGCCCGGTCATCGACTTCGTCGAGCTCACAGGAACCTTGCGATCGCCGAAGAAGTTCCTGATCGCGTGGGCTTCGAGCACATCGCCGATTGGCGTGGACGTGCCGTGCGCGTTAACGTAGCCGATATCCGCGGGCTGCAGCTTGGCATCCTTCAGCGCATTCTTCATGACGCGGAAGCCGCCTTCGTGCTCGGGCGCTGGCTGCGTGATGTGGTAGGCGTCGCCGCTCATGCCGTATCCGACCAGTTCAGCGAGGATGTTTGCGCCACGGCTCTTGGCAAATTCAAGCTCTTCGAGAATCAGAATGCCCGCACCTTCGCCAATGACAAAGCCGTCGCGCGCAGTGTCCCAGGGACGGCTGGCCTTCTCGGGTTCGTCGTTGCGCGTGGAGAGCGCACGCATGGCGGCGAAGCCACCCACGCCCATCGGGGTAATGGCAGCTTCCGCGCCGCCTGCGATCATGACGTCGGCATCGCCGTGCTGAATGATGCGGAACGAATCGCCCAGAGAATGAGCGCTGGTTGTGCAGGCTGTAGCAGTGGCTTCATTCGGTCCCTTGGCGCCGAACCGCATGGAGACGTGCCCGGCAGCCAGATTCACGATGGCCGCCGGAATGAAGAAGGGAGATATCTTGCGCGGTCCGCCTTCGAGCAGGGCACGATGTTCGCGCTCGATAACGTCGAACCCGCCGATCCCGGAACCGATATGAACTCCGACGCGCTCGGCAATTTCGGGCGTGACTTGCAGGCCGCTGGCCTTCATCGCCTCGTCCGCCGCCGCCAGGGCGAAGTAGATGAAGCGGCCCATCTTCTTGACTTCTTTTTTCTCGACGAACTTCAGCGGGTCAAAGTTTTTGACCTCGGCGGCAATCTGGCAGGCGTGGCTGGAGGCGTCGAACTGGGTGATTTTCCCGACGCCACTCTTGCCCGCGAGCAAATTCTTCCAGACTTCGTCCGTGGTATTGCCAACACCGCAGATCAAGCCGATGCCGGTGACTACGACCCGCCTCGTCAAACCTACTTCCCGCCTTTCGAGTGCTTCCCGATGTAGTCAATGGCATCCTGCACGGTGCGGATCTTCTCCGCGTCTTCGTCGGGAATCTCAATGTCGAAAGCTTCTTCGAACGCCATGACCAGTTCGACGGTGTCGAGCGAGTCGGCGCCCAGGTCATCCACAAAAGAGGCGTTGGTGGTGACTTCGCCTTCGTCCACGCCGAGCTGCTCGACGATGATTTGCTTTACCTTTTCGTCAACGGCTGCCATTGTTTCTCCTATCCGGCGCCCGGGCGGGGCTCGGTTCAAAATTGTCTACTTGCTCACCTTGGAATGCTTCTCGATGTAGTCGATGGCGTCCTGCACGGTGCGGATCTTCTCGGCGGCATCGTCCGGGATTTCGATGTCGAAGTGCTCCTCGAGCGCCATCACCAGCTCCACGGTATCGAGCGAATCGGCTCCCAAATCGTCGACAAAGGACGCGCTGGAAGTCACTTCCCCTTCTTCCACGCCCAGCTGTTCAGAGATGATCTGCTTCACCTTCTCGGTGATTTCTTTCAATTTATCGCCTGTTGCCATAACAATGCCTCCGCCGCAAATTCTGTTGGATGGAAACTTTGAGTCTAATGGTGCGAACAAATTTATGTAAAGGGAACGCGGATTTTTTCGAACGCGATACGCCGCGAATTTGTTCCGGAAAGCCTTCAGCATCCTAATTGTTCGAGAGGAAGCGGGTCAACGCGGGGAGGGACGCGGGCGACGGCGCCCGCGCCACACGGTCTGTTACTTCGGCCAGTACTCGTCGCGCAAGCGCGTCTGGCGGCTGGTTAGCGGAATTTCCTGGCCGCCAATGA
Source organism: uncultured Acidobacteriota bacterium (assembly GCA_963850425.1). Lineage (GTDB taxonomy): Bacteria > Acidobacteriota > Terriglobia > Terriglobales > Acidobacteriaceae > Gp1-AA133. The sequence goes on from CAWKLF010000001.1 coordinate 937,329, forward strand.
AGACGTGCTTCACGTCCGTTTTCACGTCCAGAGGATCGCCATTGGCAACGACTACGTTCGCGGTTTTACCGGGATCGAGCGACCCCAGTTGGTCGGCGACTCCCCAGATCTCTGCGGCGTTCAGCGTAATGGCTTTGAGCGCTTCCTCCGGCGGGAGGCCGAAGCCAATGGCGAATCCTGCCTGGTAAGGAAGATTGCGGGAATTGTGCGCGTCGAAGCTGGCGAACGCGATTTTGACGCCCCGTTTCTGAAGTTCGGCCGGCAGGCTGTAGACAGCGTCGTAGCGCTCGTACTCTTTTGGCGTTTCGTAGATGGGTCCAACAACCACCGGCACTTTGAGGCTTGCGATGTAGTCAAGCATGGGACGCGTGTGGCTGACGTGGTTGAGAACGATCTTCAGATTGAATTCTTGCGCCAGCCGAACCGCCGTCTCCAGATCGCTGGGACCCTCGGCGGCCAGCACCACCGGCTTTTTACCCTGCAAATACGGCAGCAGCGCCTCAAGTTTCAGGTCGCGTTTGGGTGTCGTGGGTAGCGGCTTCTTGTCGCGCTCGGCGTCGGCTTTTTTCTTCTCGAAATCGGCGGCCTTCTGCTGATAATCCTGTGCGTCGAGAAAGGCCTGGCGAAGCTGCGAGGCCATTCCCATGCGAGTTTCGGGGAATTTGCGCTTCTCCCACGACTCGTTGCGACGCTGCTCGCCCGTGAAGTTCATGGGCATGGCGATATCGCGGATCAGCAGCATGTCGGCCGCCGAGGGTCCGGCGAGCTGCACGAACGAATCCTGGCCGGGTAGCGTGTCGGCGCTGTCGGGCGCGACGATCGCATTGGTGATGCCGTTGATGCGCGTGACGGGAATGAGTTCCGATTCGGCATGAAACGCGTCGTAGACATGCATGTGGGGCATGATTTCGTCGCTCATCTCGATGCGATCGTTGGTCATGTCCTCGGCGGAAATCTCGGTGAGGCCAAGCGACGTCTCCGAATCGATGAGGCCCGGGTAGACGGTCATGCCGGTAACGTCTATGACTTTGGCGTCTTTCGGGACTTTCACCGACGAGGCCGCGCCCAGCGCGATGATCTTGCCACCTTGCATGATGAGTACACCGTTCTCGATCACGCCGTGGGAGACGGTTAGCAGTTTGCCGCCCTTGAGCACGATGGTTGGCTGGGAGAAGGCGCAGACGCTGCAGAGCAGCAAGACACAGAGCGTGATGAAGATCCAAACAGCAGGCTCGCTGCGACGAGTTTCGCGGGCGGAGGCGCCCGCGCTACACTTCACTGCGAACTGAGAACCGGAAACTGAAAACTGTTCTCTCACTGGCCCTCCCTGTAGTGCGGCATGCCGTATCCTGGAAGGGAGCGGTCGAAGTACATATCGCCATCAATCAGAACCTTGTTCGGCACGGCGAAACTCGAAAGCGGGTAGCCGTCCCACAGAACCAGGTCGGCATCTTTGCCGACGTCGATGGAGCCAACCTTGTCGTCGACTCCCACGATCCACGCGGCGTTCAGCGTAATCATCTTCAGAGCTTCTTCTTCGGTGGCGCCTCCGTAGCGCATGGTCTTGGCGGCTTCCTGGTTGAGGCGGCGCGCGAAGTCGTCCGAATCGCTCTTGATCGCTACCCGGACACCTTTCCGCATGGAGATCACCGCATTCCACGGGATCGCGTCCCAGGCTTCGTGCTTGTAGCCCCACCAGTCGGCGAAGGTGGCAATGCCGACGTTCTCGGCAGCCAGTTTTTCGGGCACCTTGTACGCTTCGAGCGCGTGATGGAAGGCGCGAATGTGATATCCGAATTCCTTGGCCATCGCCATCTCGGTGATGAACTCGTCGGCGCGATAGCAATGGATCTGCACCATCAACTTGCCACGCAGCACGTCGGCGAGGGCTTCGAGTTTCAGGTCGCGCTTGGGAGCGGTGGCGTCCTTGTCACCGCGCTTGACCTTCGCGTTGTAGTCGTCCCAGGAGCGAATGTAGTCCTGCGCCTGCACAAGAGCGTCGCGTTGCACGGCAAAGTTGCCCATGCGGGTGGAAGGCAGTTCGTGGCGGCTGCCATAAACGCGCTTGGGGTTTTCGCCGCTGGCGAACTTGATGGAGCGAGGTGCACCAGGGAACAGCATGGCGTCGCGGCCAGCACCATACTTGTGCTTGATGACGACGGCCTGCCCGCCGATCATGTTGGCGGAGCCGTGCAGCAGCAGCGAAGTCGTCACACCACCGGCCAGCGCGCGGTAGATGGCCTTGTCCTGGTAGTCGAAGGCGTCCTGCATCATCATCTGCGGCGTGACCGGGCTGGTTGCCTCGTTCACATCGTCGTCCAGCGCAAGATGCGAGTGGGAATCGATGATCCCGGGCGTGAGATACTTTCCACCCGCGTCGATCACCGTGGCCGAGGCGGGTGCGTTGACAGATTCGCCGACCGCGGCGATCTTGCCGTCTTTGATGTAGACGCTGCCGTTTTTCACGTTGCCGTGCGTGACGGTCATCACGACCGCGTTCCTGATGACGACATCGTTGTGCGCGGGTGCGGCGGGTTGCTGGGCGAGGACTAACTGGCCGGTGCTGACCGAAGCCAGCAACAGCAGCCTTCCCAACCTCGTCGTGTTACGACCCATGGGAACTCCTTAGGGCGACGGGAATGACGTGCGATTGTAGGCGGCTGTTTCATTGAGGTCAACGTACGAACAGAGGTTGCGGCAACGAGCGTTTGTTCACACGGTACGGAGTCAGCTTAACAATTCAAGACAATTTGTTATATGCGAGCTGTCGTTCAAAGAGTAAGCCGGGCTGGAGTGACTGTTGCCGGCGAGGTCACGGGCGAAATCGCCCTGGGGTTGCTCGTGCTTCTGGGAGTTGGCAAGCAGGATTCCGAAGCCGCCGCTGATTATCTCGCTGACAAGGTCATCGGCCTGCGCATTTTCGAAGATGACGGCGGCAAGATGAATCGCTCGGTGGTCGATGTCGGCGGAGCGGTGCTGGTCGTCTCGCAGTTCACGCTCTACGGCGATGTCCGCAAGGGAAAGCGTCCGTCGTTTGATGATGCGGCGCCGCCGCAAAGCGCGAGGGACCTTTATGAGTATTTCGTGCAGCGAGTTCGGGCGGCCGGCCTACACTGCGAGACCGGACGATTTCAGGAAATGATGGCGGTCGAGTTGGTCAATGCGGGGCCGGTGACGATCTTGCTGGATTCGGAGAAAACTTTCTAGCTTGAAGGATCCGCGAGCATTTTTGCCTGCGTGTTCTGCGCAATGTACTTTTTGCTGTCAAATTTCTTCCCGGTGCTCGCTCCCGACATATAGCGAATCTGCCCGAAAATAGGCCGCTCGAACCAGGGCCGATCGAACTTCCCCACGATCGACCAGGCAATCCCGGCATAACCGTTGGGGTCGCGGCCGTCGATTTCGTACTTGTCATTCAGGCGCACGGCGATTTGATGCGCCACCGCGGGCGACTTGGTCCACTCCAGAATTTTCTTTCCCCAGTACATGCGCGTGTAGTTGTGCATCCAGCCGGTCATAACCATCTGCATCTGGGCCGCGTTCCACAGGGGATCGTAGGTCTCGGCATTTTCCAGTTGCGCCTCTGTATAAAGCACGGGTCGGGCGTCGCGAGCGTGCTTTGCCAGCGTGCGATGAGCCCACGGCTCGGCGCATTCGAAATTGTCGTAGTTCGGATTGAAGTGCACCAGGTTCACGGAGAGCTCGCGCCAGATGATGACCTGCTTTAGAAAGGCATCTTTGGTCGACTGCGAGACAGCGGCCTTCTGGACAGCGAGTGCTACCGTAGTCGAGCTGATGTGTCCAAAGTGAAGATAGGGCGAGAGACGGCTCGTGCCGTCGCGTTCGGGATGATTGCGATCCTGAATGTAGTTCGGGAGCTTGTGTTGAACGAATTCTTTGAGCAGGCGCAGGCCTTCGCACGAGCCGCCTTTCCACTGTGCAACCGGTTCAACCGAACGATCGATATCCCACCCTTCGGTTAAGTCGCAATCCGGGGTCGACACTTTCATGTTTCGTGGCTTACTCCATGCGACTCGAGCCTTGGGATTTCCGGATGCCACCAGAAACGTCTTGAGGTGAGCCTGAAGTCGGGGCTGGACGATGAAGGCGGCGTACTGTTCTTTCTCAAGAAGCCTCGATGGCACGATTACGTCGGCATCGACGGTCCATAAGGGGAGCTTGAGCTTCCGGGCGACTATCTCGCGCCAGGCGCGGGCCTGTCGGATCGGATTCTCGTCGCCGACCACAAGCGCAGGCCTCACTTCCTCACAGAATTTCAACAGGCTATGGTCGGGAAAGCGACGCAGCACGAAGCCGATCTTGCGCCTTTCCAGCGCCTCTGCAATGTCGGGAATTCCCTGAGCAAGGAAAGCGTAGTGCCGGAGATTTGCGGGAGGAAAAGGGCGGGGAGCAAAAAAAACCACCACCGGCTTGCCCAATACATTGGCCGCTTCGACCGCAGTATCGAGCGCGGGATTATCGATTCCCCGTTGCGCGCGCTGCATCCAGTAAACCACGCAGGTGCCGTCGGGATCGGGAACCCCATCTCGCCGCACGGTGACGCGCGAATTGTTTTTCAGTGCGAGGAGTGCGTCCATTTTTCGCGCTGGTAAAAATCTATGACGAGTTGCTGCGACACAGATGCGGCGGGGCGGAGAAACGATGCGTCGTCAGCGTTAAATTTTTCCCGCTTAGGTTAAGCCATGACATCGGCCACGCGCGCAGCATCGACACAGGCGCGAACGTCGTGCGTTCGGATGATGTGCGCGCCTTTGAGAATCGCCGCGGTTTCGCCCGCGAGGGTGCCGTACAGCCGATCGTGAACGGCAGCATCTTGCCCGTTACGCGCCAGCATCCTTCCGACGAAGGACTTTCGCGACACGCCGGCGAGCAGCGGGTAGCGCAGCTGGTGCAGTTCCTCGAAGCGCCGGAGAAGAGGGTAATTCTGCTCAAAGTTTTTCCCGAAGCCGAAGCCCGGGTCAAGAACCATTCGCTCGCGCTTCACGCCGGCCAGCAGGGCGGCGTCGGACCACTCGCGCAGTTCCCGCTTCACCAGGACCACAATATCGGCGACGGGTTCGAGCGTGCGCCATTCTTCCGGTCGGCCGCGCATGTGCATGAGCACGGCCCCGCACTTCAATTCGGCAACAGTCATTGCCATCTTCGGGTCCCAACGAAACGCGCTCACATCGTTGACAATTTCCGCGCCAGCTTCGATGGCTGCGCGCGCAACATTGGCCTTGTAGGTGTCGATGGAGACGATGGAATGAGGCCGCGACCGCTTGAGCTTCTGAACGACGGGCAGAACGCGTTCAAGTTCTTCTTTCGCGGTGACGACTCTTTGGGTGTCTGCTTGCGTGGCGGAAGGGCTTACTATGGCTCCGGGACGAGTTGATTCGCCGCCTATATCGATGATGTCGGCGCCCTGGTCGAGCATTTGCAGCGCGTGCGAAACCGCCTTCTCGGGGTCTAAAAACTGCCCGCCATCGGAGAAAGAGTCAGGGGTCACGTTTAAAATGCCCATAACCAGCGTTCGCTTTCCCACCGGGAGCGTGCGCGTACCGATATTCCAGTCAAAGACGGGGCGCATGAGTCCCGATTCTAAATGAGGTTCCGCGGAGAGCTGCGAAAGGCGGCGTTGGCGCGCCAGGACCGTAATCCGCGTCACCAGAACACACGGCTTTCCAACACACGCACAGGCCAATCACGCCACTGATCACGGGCCGAATCACGCCACTGACCTGCACTCTTTTCAGTGCTAGAATCTGCCTTGAGAAATGCCCATGCGCCAGTTGCGTTCCTGCCTCGTGATGCTGGTTGTCGCTTGCCTGACTCTGTCTTCTCCAGTGCAAGCAGCCAAGAAGAAGAAACTGCCCGCGCGCATCGCCGCGGTTCTGGCTGAACCTGAACTGGCGCGCGGTTTCTGGGGCATCGAGATCCGTTCGCTGACCACCGGCGAGGTACTCTACGAGCAGAACGCCGCCAAGCTGTTCACCCCTGCTTCCAATACCAAGCTATTCACGACCGCCGCTGCGCTCGCGCTGATCGGACCCGACTACAAATTTAGAACTTCGGTCGAGACCAACGGCCTGCTCGACACGCACGGCCGCCTGAACGGGGACCTCCTGCTGGTAGGTCGCGGAGATCCCAATCTTTCGGGTCGCGAGTTGCCCTACGACTTGCGTACCCAGCGCAACGATCACCCCATCAAGGTACTTGAGGATCTCGCCGACAGCCTGGTGCAGAAGGGCGTGAAGTACGTGGATGGGGACCTGGTGGCGGACGATTCCTACTTCGCCTTCGAGCGCTACGGCGAGGGTTGGAGCCAGGACGACCTGGTGTGGGGGGACGGCGCTCCTGTGTCTGCACTCACCATCAACGACAACGTGGTGTTCGTCAACATCCTGCCGGCGGACCGTGCGGGCGAGCGGGCTTTTGTCACCATCGTTCCCTTCGCCGACTACTATCACGTCGACAACCGGATCATGACCACGCCGGCCGGCACAGCCCGCCGCATCTTCTTCAATCGCGAACCGGGGTCGACAGCGCTGACCCTTTGGGGCGAGATGCCGATCGACGACAAAGGCGCTAATGAAGCTTTGGCCATCGACGACCCGGCGGCCTTTGCCTCGGCATTGTTCCGGCACCTGCTGGAAAAAAGAGGCATCACGGTCTACGGGCACGAACGCACTCACCATACCGAACTGGCCGGGCTGTCGACATTCAGCGTCACAGCCACCGCAGAGGGGCGCGGTGGCGGAGGTGGCGAGTCCCTGCGTCCGGGGCAGGCAAGTCAGAGCATGGTGCTGGCGAGTTTCGAATCAAGGCCGTTGATCGAAGACATTCGCGTCATTAACAAGGTCAGCCAGAACCTGCACGCGGAAATTATTTTGCGACTGCTGGGGAGGGAAAAAGGCACAGCCGCGACCATCGACAGCGGACTCGAGGTCGTGCGCGGATTTCTGGCCAAGGCGGAAATCCCGGGCGATCAATACGTTTTCTACGATGGCTCCGGCCTATCGCGCCAGAACCTGGTGACGCCGCACGCGGTCGTCGCGTTGCTTGAATATGCCTGGCAACAGCCATGGGGCAAGGCTTATCGCGACACGCTGCCAGTAGGCGGAATCGATGGTTCCCTGGCAGACCGCCTGAGAGGCACCATCGCACAGGGACGAGTCTACGGAAAGACCGGCTCTCTGGGCGGGGTCAAGACTTTGTCGGGATATGCAATGACCGACCATGGGGAGCCGATTGCTTTTTCGATTCTGACCAACAATTTCAATCTTCCGGCGAAAAAGGTAAATGACGCGATCGATGAAATTGTCTTGAACATCGTCGAAGACAATCCCCGCCACAAATAGCATTTTCGAAATTTAGGCAAAAAAAGAGCCCCGGAGGTCGCTAAGCTGGACGCCGCGCTGCTTTTCGCAGACGCGTTGCGCCCGCCGCCGCAGGCCCTGTTCCGGTGGGCGGTTTCTTCATGCCATCGAGCAGGTCTTTGAGGACTACCGCATTGTTGTGCTCTTCGTCCTTAAAGGCATAGAGCAAGGTAAGCCGCTTGCGTCCGCGAGCCAGCCGATAAAGTTCCTGCAACTGCTCGGTGGCCTCCGGGCGCCCGAGTTCCTTGAGGTAGCGCTTGCGGAACATTCCCCACGCTTCGCGGTGCCCATGCGACCAGGTGCGCAATTGATCGGAGGGGGCGAGCTCTTTCAACCAGGCATCCAGCGCCGCAACTTTCCTGCTGATGCCGCGGGGCCAGAGCCGGTCCACCAGGACACGGGCACCGTCGGCGGCCGAAGCCTTCTCATAGATGCGCTTGACGACGACTGCCATGGGCTTTGCTCTATTATTGTACGTCCATAGCACAGGAGAATGGAGCATGTGCTTTGTGTGAGAGGACCGATGGACACATTGAAGAAAAGGCATTGCCCCGGGACGCTGGGAGTTTTCCTTAGCGCTTTAGCGGGACTTCTTCTGTTGCAGGGCTGCAATGCCGAGATTCGCAAGTCGGATGCGGAACTGGGGTTGAATCCCCAGCAGAGCGCGGGGCGGCGAGTTTACGATCGGCACTGCGACCAGTGCCACGAGCCTTATTCGACCAGCGGGAGGAGGGGGCCGGGCCTGAAAGGTGTCTTCAAGAAGCAGTATCTGTCCGAGAGCGGTCTGCCCGCCAATGACGAGCGCGTAGGGGAAATCATCCGCGCCGGGCGCAGCAAAATGCCGGGGTTCGGCCAGACGCTCGATCAGCAGCAGGTAGAGGATTTGCTGGCCTACATGCACACGCTGTAACCGGCTGGTTGTTCCAGCGGGCTGCTTTTGGTTTGTATCCAAGTGAAAACCGTCTCCAAGTCGGATCTCTATCGCAAGCTGCCTTCCGTGGACGAGCTTCTCCGTCACGCTGAGCTTGCGGACGCAATAGCCCACAATGGCCACGTCGCGGTGGCGGACGCAGCACGCGCAGTGCTGGGGCGTGTGCGAAACGATATCAGCGGCTTGGATGCGGATCCGCATGTGGTCGATACGATTATCTCCGGCGTTATTGATTCCGTTCGCCTTGAACTGCAGCGGAGAATGGCGTACTCCCTGCGGCCGGTGATCAATGCTACGGGAGTCATCCTGCACACCAACCTAGGACGCGCCCCTCTCACTCCGGGCGCGATCGAAAATATTCAAAAGGTCGCGGCGGGGTATTCCAATCTTGAGTTGGATCTTCCGTCAGGCGAACGCGGGAAGCGCGATGTCCACGTGGAGCGTTTGTTCCACAGGCTCTTCGGCGACAGCGAAAACGCCAAGGCGCGCCGCGAACTCAGCACCGTCGTCGTCAACAACAATGCGGCTGCCGTATGGCTGGCCCTGAACACTCTGGCCGCCCGGGCTGAAGTCATCGTCTCCCGCGGCGAACTGGTCGAGATCGGCGGATCCTTCCGTATTCCGGATGTGATGGCGCAATCCAATGCCACGCTGCACGAAGTTGGTACCACCAACCGCACGCGCATCGGCGACTACGAGCAGGCCATCAACCAGAACACGCGGGTCCTGCTGCGGGTCCACCGCTCAAACTTTCAGATCACTGGATTTACCGAGCAGCCTGCGCTCGAGGAACTGGTTGCTTTGGCGCGGTCCCGCCAGTTGATTCTGGTCGAGGATTTAGGCAGCGGCGCGATCTTTAGTCTGGTTTCCGTCGGTATCCGCAGGGAGCCAACGGTCTCCGATAGTTTGCGCGCGGGAGTAGATGTGGTGACCTACAGCGGAGACAAACTGCTAGGCGGCCCGCAAGCCGGCATGCTGACAGGAAGGGCCGATCTCATTAAGCGGATGCGCTCCAACTCCTTGTTCCGCGCCTTGCGTGTCGACAAGCTCACATACGCCGCCCTGGAAGCGACCCTGCTGGCTTATGTAAAGGAAGAGTACGATTCGATTCCGGCGCTGCGCATGATGCGCGCATCAAAAAACGAAATCAACGAGCGGGCAGAAACGGCAGTTCTTCAGTTACGTGACGTGCGCGGTCTGGAAGTCGAGGTGATTGACGGGGAGTCCGTCATTGGCGGAGGCGCCGCGCCCTCTTCGACGCTGTCCACTCGTTTGCTGGCGATGACGTTACGAAATGAGAACGCAGATGCGCTTTTGATACGCTTGCGCTCGCAAGATCCGCCGCTGATTGCCCGAACGCACGAGGGCCGGGTCCTGATTGACCTGCGCACCGTATTTCCGGAGCAGGACGGGGCCGTGATCTCGGCCTTGCGTGCGGCCGCACAGAGCTGATTTATCCAGCCGCTATACTCTGCGCAACCATCCCATAAACAGCAGCGTCTTCGGAAACGTGGCGACCCTCTACACCATCGGACACTCGACGCGCACGCTTGACGAACTTATCAGCGTGTTGCGCGCTCACGACATTCGAACGCTGGTCGACATCCGCGCATTTCCGATGTCGCGCCGCCTGCCTCACTTCAACCGGGAAACGCTGGAAGCATCCTTGCAGAACGCCGGTATCCGTTACTTGTGGATGAAGGCTCTCGGCGGGTATCGAAAAAAGATTCGAGAAGATTCTCCTAACACCGGGTTGCGCAACGCGAGTTTCCGAAACTATGCCGACTACATGCTCACATCCGACTTTGACGCAACGATCGCGGAACTGCTCAGTCTGGCCGAAAACTCCCGCACAGCTTACATGTGTGCGGAGCGTATGTGGTTTCAATGTCATCGGATGTTGGTTTCCGATTGGTTTGTCGCACACGGACACACCGTGCTGCATATCGACGGGGAAGGGCCTGTGAAGCCTCACCGCTTGACCCCCGAAGCTCACCTGGTTGGCAATCAGGTTGTCTATGCCGGCGACATTCTCTTCCAATGATCCGTCGTCCCCTCTGAGCGATGACATGCACCCTCAGTGCCCCTCTGTGTCCTCTGTAGTAGACGATCTTGATTTTCGGTGAACTGCCGAGCCCTGACTACGGTCCACATGTCTCAGCGTTTCTCCACGCGGGAGCCATGTGCTAACGTTTTCAGCATGATTGTCGGCACAGGCATCGACATCGCCGAAGTCCCGCGCATTCGCGAGGCGATCGAGCGCCATGGCCAGCGCTTCTTGAATCGCATCTTCACGGAAGGCGAAATCCAGTATTGCGAATCGAAGGCGAATCGCGTGGAACGCTACGCGGCGCGCTTTGCAGCCAAGGAAGCTGGCATGAAAGCCATCGGCACCGGCTGGAACCACGGCGTGCGTTGGCGCGACATCGAAGTTGCGCGAAAGCCCGGCGGCCGGCCCAGCCTGGTGCTGCACGGGAAGGCCGCCGAATTTGCCGCCAAGCTGGGAGCCACCAACATCGCGCTGTCTTTAACCCACACGGCGGAGCAGGCCATGGCGCAGGTCATCCTGGAAAGCTGATTCGTTCTGCTAGACTGACGCTCCAATCTGAATCATGGCAACCACGACGTATCCATCCCAGCCCTCCGTGTCCCTCGCGCCTTCGTCTCGCACGTTGCTGCTTGGCATTGGCCTGAGCAGCTTCGCCGCATTGTTGCTGGAACTGGCGCTCACGCGACTGTTCTCCGTTGTCCTCTTCTATCATTTTGCTTTTCTGGCGATTTCGATCGCGCTGCTGGGTCTGGGCGCCGGAGGCGTCTTCGCCTATCTCCGCAAGCAGCGTCTCAGCGAGCTCGCGACCCGCCCCCTGGCTTCCTGGCTTTGCTGCCTCAACGCGGTTGCTATCCCGATCGTCCTCGAAATTGTCCTGCACGTGCCGGTATCGCTGGATGTTTCTTGGGGCAATCTGGCTCGGCTTACGGTGCTCTATCTCGCGGCGGCTGTTCCCTTCTTCTTCACGGGGCTGCTTTTCTCGGTCGTGTTTGCGCGCGAAGCGCGTCTTATTACCCGCCTCTATGGTGCTGATCTGCTGGGCGGTGCGCTTGCCTGTCTCAGCGTCGTGCCGTTGTTGAATGGAATCGGCGGCCCAAACACCATTCTTTTCTCGGGTGTAATGATGGCGGCTGGGGGAGCGATCTGGGCGGCCTCGTCCCCGACCCGAAGGATTGCAGCAGCCATCGCCGGACTCTTGCTGTTCACGATCGCCCTGAATTACTCCGGACGCGTCATCGACGTGGTGTACGCGAAGGGCTTGCTGCGAGACAAGTCATGGGTAGAATTTGCGCGCTGGAACGCCATTTCGCGGGTCGAAGTCGACAACCAGGGAACCAGCGGCAAGGCCATCGTGATCGATGCGGACGCGTCGACCTACATCATGAATGTCGATCCGCATGCCTGGCAGGGCACGGAGTGGCAGAAAAATTTGATGGCAGCGCCACCTGCGCTGGCGAACGTGCTGCGGCCCCACGGTGAATACGCGATCATTGGGCCGGGTGGCGGCGTCGACGTGCTGCGGGCGGTCGCCAACGGCAGCCCCAGCGTCACCGGAATCGAAATCAATCCCATCATCGCGAATTCGATTATGCGGGGCCGTTACGCGGACTATTCGTACCACTTGTATGAGCGGCCTGAAGTCCATCTGCACGTCACTGACGGGCGTTCATTCGTCCGGAACGCCAAGCAGAACTTCGACGTAGTGCAGATGACTCTAGTCGATACCTGGGCGTCGACCGCCGCCGGGGCCTTCGCGCTCAGCGAAAACAGCCTCTACACCGTCGACGCGTTTAGCGAGTACTTCGAGCATCTCAAGCCGGATGGAATGATCGCCATCACGCGCTGGGAATTTAAAGAACCCCGCGAAGCCTTGCGTGTGGTTTCAGTCGCGACCGAGGCCCTCCATCAGAGAGGCATTGAGAATCCGGCGAAACACTTCATCGTGGTATCCGACGGCGATCTCGACGAAGACGGAATTCCGGTCGTGGTGCTCGCGAAAAAATCCCCCTTCACTGCCGACGAAGAAGCCCAGGTACTGGCGCACCTCGACGAGCACGAAGATCTCGTTGCTCTCTACACGCCTTCTGTACCAAAGCAGAATGCATTCTCGGCCCTGATCGCGCGTAACGATCCAAGAGCATTTGCCCGTGACTATCCTTACAACGTGGCCCCGGTCGACGACAATGCCCCTTTCTTCTTCTTTACCCTGAAGACCGACCAGATCCTGCACGATGGCGGCCTGCAGCGCGGTATCGACTGGAAAGTGAACCTGGGCGTCGTTGTTCTGGGAGGGGTCCTGGTCATCTCGGTGGTGGCGGTGCTGGGATTCCTGATTTTGCCCATGGTCCTACGCGGCCAACCCGTTCAGCGCTCGCTCCCCTTGCTCTACTTCGTGGCGGTCGGCCTCGCCTACATCCTGGTCGAGATCAGCTGCATTCAACGCTTCGTGCTTTTCCTGGGACATCCAACGTACGCACTGACGGTCGTCATCTTCCTACTTCTTCTTTCGAGCGGCGCCGGGAGTCTTTTGTCGCGGCGGTGGCTGTCGAACACGGCGCGCGGGTGGATTCCTCTTGCCATCCTGATGGCTGCGATTCTGCTCAATACCTGGACCCTTCCCGGCTTGCTGAATTACTTGATCGGCTTGCCATTCATTCTCAAGCTCGGAGTGAGCGCGATCGTACTGGGCCCGCTTGGACTCGCCATGGGCATGCCGTTCCCGACTGGCTTGCGGGCCATCTCGAAGTCCAGCAATGCGGAGTTGCCCGCCTCCGAATTCGGCGAGCCTGCCCACCCCGAAGATCAGGCGGTCGAATGGGCGTGGGCTATGAACGCAGCCTCGAGCGTGCTGGGTTCGGTGCTCGCCATGGTCATCGCCATCCGCTTCGGTTTGAATGTCACGCTGGCCAGCGGAGCGGTGGCGTACGGCTTGGCGTGGGCGCTGTTTCCAGCGTTGGCACCCCGTTCGCGCGCGGCGTGAAGTCGCAGTTATGGTCTGTTATGATCAGCGGAATTCCACGCCGTCCGTCACGAGGTGCTGATGGTATTGGTTGGATGCATGGGCCGGGCGCCGATTCCGTCCGGGCGAGGAACGCGTGCCTAGCCAGAAGCAGCTGAAGTGGTCACAACTGCGGGTCGGTCTGACCGTGCTGTTCGCCAGCATCACGCTGGGCGTGCTCACCTTCCTGATGAGCGGAACCACCGGGCTGTTCACTCCCAAGATCAAATTGAAATCCTATTTCGACAACGCTGCCGGCCTGCGCGTCGGTGCTCCCGTGCGCCTGGCGGGCGTGGACGTGGGAAACGTTACCGGCCTGCGCGTGGTCCCCGACAAGCCGCTGACACCCGTCGAAATCGTAATGAAGGTCACCACCAAGTACCGCTCGGTGATGCGAACCGATTCGGTGACGTCCCTGGCAACCGCCGGCGTGCTGGGTGAAACCTACATCGACATCGACAGCTCCCATGCCAAGGGACAGCCCGTCAACGACGGCGATACGCTGGCCACCCGCGAGACGCCCGACATTCAGGACGTGGTGCGTTCCAGCCAGGGCACCTTGCAGAATCTGGACGCGCTGCTGAAACGTACCGACCGCATCCTGGCCTTCGTGGAAAGCGGCCAGGGCTCGATCGGCAAGCTGATTTACGATCCCCAGCTCTATAACCAGTTTGCGCAAACCGTTAACGAGTTCAAGGGAATCGTCGACCAGATCCGCAACGGGGAGGGCAGTCTCGGCAAGTTGGTGTCTAACGATGAGGCGTACAACAAAGCCATGGCGGCGGTGGATAAGCTAAACGCCATCGTCGACGACTTGCAGCAGGGCAAAGGGACAGCAGGAAAATTCCTGAAAGACGCGTCCTTATACAACAACGCCAACGACACCATTGCCAACGTGAAGAAGCTCACCGACGACATCAATGCGGGCAAAGGCTCACTCGGCAAGCTGACCAAGGATGACGCCCTGGCGCAGAAACTCGACAACACACTCACCAAGCTTTCGGCTCTTACCGACCGGCTGGAGGCCGGCGAAGGAACGGCCGGCAAGCTGTTCAAGGATCCGTCGCTTTTCAACAACGCCGACCAGATGCTGATCGAGACTCGCCAGCTCGTCAAATCCATCCGCGAGGATCCCAAGAAGTACCTGACCTTTAAAGTGAAGGTGTTCTGAGCCGTAGTCCTTTGGCGATGTCCGCCGGGATTTGAACTCAATTCCCGCATAAACGTATACTTGTCGACCGCCATGAAGGTCGTGGTCATCATTCCGGCTGCCGGGCTCGGCACGCGCATGGCCCCGGCAGGCAGCGCCAAGGGAAAAGGCCCATCCAAACAGTTCAGCTCGTTGGGTGGCACGCCTATTCTCATTCATACCCTGCGCAAGTTCGCAGGCAGCCAGCGGATTAATGAAATCCTGGTGGCCTTGAGAAAAGATGAGATTGCGGGATTTCAGCAAAGGCTGCAGCGCGACAGCAGCGCCGACCTGGCAAAAAAAACAAAGCTGGTCGAAGGTGGAGAACATCGCCAGCATTCGGTCGCAAACGCATTGGCCCAGGTTTCAGCGGGGATGGACGACATCGTTCTGGTGCACGACGCGGTCCGCCCGTTTGTCACGCTGGAAATCATCGATGAGGTTATCAAGGGTGCGGAAAAATTCGGTGCCGCCATCGCCGGCATCCCCGCCGTCGATACCATTAAGAAAGTCGAGCGTACCGCCGACGGCGCCCTCATCACGGCGACCATTCCGCGCGAGCACGTGGTGATGGCCCAAACCCCGCAAGGCTTCCGCTATCAGGTTCTGAAGAAAGCCTTCGACGAAGCGATGGCCGACGGCTTCACCGGCACTGACGAAGCATCTCTGGTGGAACGGTCAGGCCACGAAGTGGCCGTAGTGATGGGCTCCCCGCAGAATATTAAAATCACCACCCCCGGCGATATGGAACTAGCCGAGTTCTATCTAAGCAGATCGTGAAAAATTCTCTGGATCAAACGCAACAGCAAACGAAACTACTAGCCTAAGACCCGAGGTGCCTGCCCCATGAAACCCGCCACCCGCATCGGCTTCGGATGGGACTCTCACGAATTCGTCTCCGGAGTTCCCCTCAAGATCGGTGGTGTCGGCATTACCCACAGCAGGGGCTTGGGCGGCCACTCCGACGGAGACGTCCTGTTGCATGCCATTACCGACGCACTGCTGGGTGCGATTGGCGCCCCCGATATCGGTACCCTGTTCCCGCCCTCCGATCCGCAATGGAAAGGCGCCGACTCGGCCGTGTTCCTGAACGAGGCCCTCAAACGCGTGCGCGCCGCCGGCTACGGCATCGGCAACGTGGACTCCTCGCTGATCATGCTCTCCCCGAAAATCGGTCAGCACGCCCCGAATATTCGCGGGCACGTATCCAAGCTGCTGGGAATTCCGATCGATTGTGTGGGCTTGAAAGCGAAGACGCCAGAAGGCATTGGCACCGACAATGCTGCGATCGCGAACGTGGTCGTGCTGCTGGAAAAGGCGGTTAGCGCCCCGAAGAAGTCACCTGCGCGACCCGCGCCGCCGCAACCAAAGCGCTGAAGATTGCGCGCGACGGTGCGTCCTCATCCACCGAACGCTCCGGATGCCATTGCACGGCGAGCACAAAGTGTCCGGGATCGGTTCCTTCGATAGCTTCAATGATTCCGTCGTCCGGGCAACGAGCCGAAATCTGCAACCCCTTGCCAATCGCTTCCGCTGACTGGTGATGGCTCGAATTCACCGGCACCCTTTTCGGATCGCCATCTCCTTCGCGTACGATTCGCGCCAGCAGCGAGTCTGGCTCGACGACGACATCGTGGGCGATCGCCACCTTCCGTCCAGCCTCGTGGTTCACGGGCGACTTAATATGCTGCAGAAGCGATCCCGCGCGGTACACGTTGAGAATCTGCAGCCCGTAACAGATTCCGAGAATCGGCTTGCGGTTTTTGTAGGCGTCCTCGAGCAGCAATATATCGACCACATCCCGAGGCAGGTCGGCGTCGGCCGTCTTGGGATCGCGTGCCGCACCATACTTCTGCGGCAACACATCCGCCCGGCTGCCCGGAAGCAGAACCGCGGTACAGCAGTCGATCATCTTCTGCAGTTCGGGACCCGCGACGTCCAGCGGGATCGCCAGCGCTTCGCCTCCGGCCAGATCAACCGCCCGCACGTATTGCGGCAGAGCGCGGCTGGCATAGTCGGGATCGCCCGAGTGAGGAACCGGGATGGCAATACGTGGACGCATCACCCTTGATTGTATCGGGAGTCCGTCTGGCGCAAAAACGTCGAAGGTAACCGAAGGTTGGTGGACCGGGCGAGGACTCGAACCTGCATCTGCGGATGGATCCCGCCGTGTTCCGGGTTACACCACCGGCCCAATAATGCCCGCGCAACACGGAAACACCCAATTGGGGAGCCCGTATGCTCTGAGGTGCAATGTAGCAAAGAAATCTTCAGGAGTGATTATCGGCTTTGATTCCGCCGCGTCTCGCCTGCCAGTTCAGTACGCGGCTGGAGTACGATCGAATCTCACCGGCTCAGGCGGGCAATCCCCTCCAGCGCTTGAGCCTGCCGGTAGTGTCGAATTTCGAACAGGAAGGTGGCCACCAGCACGATTGCCCCGACCACAACGGCGACCGGCAGCGCCACGTGCCGGTAAGCGAATCGCATGTCCGGATTCGTCCCGTGAATCGCCCCGGCGACCATCATGGCGAGAATAGTCAGCAGCAGCGTCACAGCAAAAGACAGCAAAGTCAGCAGCAGCGTAACGAAGAGTGCGCGCGCCGGCACGGCGTACCAGCGCGGCTTCGGAACGGTATTGGAGGAACCCATAACCCCTTAGATTACATCGTTTTGACTGTTAGCGCGGGTGCACTGAGTGCGGTGCGTTACAATGCTGACTATGTCGCAGGCCGCTCCAGCGTTGACGCGGACTCCCGCGGAAGTCGTTCGCCAGACTCCTGTCTCGCAGGCGTCGAACGGCGTCTGTTATGCGCGCTCAGGCGAGGTCATGATTTCCGAAGGCGACCTCGAGCGCATGATTGCCGCTGTGCCTCGCAATGCCGCGGCTGCTTTGGAGCGTAAAGCATACTATTTCGTTCCTCTTACCGTCAGCCAGGGCGACGATACCGTCATCGCCGACCGCTACGACGTGGTCCTGAGCGACAATGCGGTCTGCCATCGAAACCTCAACCTGGGCGATGCGCAGTGTGTTTTCATCTCCACCCGCCTCATGGACGACAAGTTCTCGGTGGCGTTCGAGTTTTATATCAATGTGGGCCACGCCATCGTAGAAAGAACCGGCGTGTCGCAGGCCTTCGCCGACCTGGCATGGAAGCAAGTCGAAGCCGAGGTGCGCGGCGAAACCTCCATGGACGCATGGGAGGCGCGGAAGGCCGCCACTGGTTCGGGCTCGGATACCGAGAAAGCGAAAAACGAATTCTTCGCGTCCGCTTTTTCGGATGCGATTTCCATCTACCTTCTGTCGCTGTATCTCGATGTGGACTACTACGATCTGCGCGAGCGCGATTACCCGCTGCTGGCACCCTCCGCGATGGCCGAACGCTTGAGAAAAGTTGTGGAACTGTTCCCGCCAAGCCCAGGGTTCGAGTTCGCCATCTTCCACAAGCGCCGCAAGTAGTTACAAGGCCCCCAGCTTTTCGTGCGGAAGTTGCTTAGGGCGTTCCCGACTTCCAGGCCGAAACTTCTTAGCGAAAGCTCCGAAAATCTTCAATCGAAAATCTGCAATCTGCAATCTACAATCATCGATCCATGCCCGTAACCGTCCGTTCCTTCGCCAAAATCAATCTCGGCCTGCGCATCGGCGCATGCCGGGTGGACGGTTTCCATGAATTGTGGACGGTTTACCAGACGATAGGGCTGCACGACATTCTGCGTCTTAAAGTTCAGCGTGGCTGCGGCATTGAAATCCGCTGCGCCGACCCGCGCGTCCCCACCGACCAGACAAACACTTGCTACAAAATCCTTGAGCGGGCGATGGCCGCCCTCAAAGCCAAGGGCCGCATCCTGCTCGAGATCGAGAAGCGGTTGCCAGTCCAGGGCGGCTTGGGCGGAGCGTCAGGGAACGCGGTTGCGGCGCTGTTGGCGCTCGAGATCGCGTTGAACAAGCAGCTTTCGGGCAAGGAACGGTTGCGGGTGGCAGCGGAAGTTGGCTCCGACGTGCCGCTGTTCCTGATTGGTGGAACCATTCTCGGGTTGGGCCGAGGCGAGGAGGTCTATCCGCTGCCGGATTTGCCCTCCTCCCCGTGCGTGATTGCTACACCAAAAATCGGTGTATCGACTCCAAAGGCGTTTGCGAAGTGGGATTCGCTGATGGCGCACGCAGGGAAGCCTGCCGAGCTGCGCTCGGCTTGGACGGACGAGGGCGTCCCCCCCTGCGTGAGTCATGCCGCAGACGCACCGCATATCGATTCATCAAAATTGACGCAACTCACACCCTCCGATAGAATCAATACGTTCGGCCGTGAGATTTCCGCCTGGCTGAGCAGCGTTCCTGCGAAGAAGACCTCAAAAGAACGTTTCTCCGGTGTCCCTGCAATGGGCAGGGGCCGGGCCGAGACCCTGCTTCTCGACCTCGTCCGTACCGGGATTGAAAACGACTTCGAAAAGGTCGTCTTTCCTCAATATCCCGCACTGCGAGACGTGAAGTGTGCGCTGGAACGTGCTGGCGCGATGTATGCGTCGCTGTCCGGCTCAGGGTCGGCGCTCTATGGGCTGTTCCGAACGAAGGCGCAGGCCGAAAAAGCCGCCGCCAGGTTGCGCAAGCAAGGCATCCCGGCGCAGGCGACGGTCACGCTGACGCGGCCACAGTATTGGAAGAAGTTTCGAGTTTCCGGCTTCTAGTTTCGGGTGCGACGGGCGAAAAGTCGCGCTTGCAACGCGAACTGAAACTTGAAACTGGTATTACTGGGCCGTCGACTAATGGTAGGTCAAGTGCCTTTGGAGCACTTTGTCTAGGTTCGAATCCTAGCGGCCCAGCCAGTTCTGTTCGGTCGAGCACAAGGTCAGACTTCGTTGCGGGTAGCGAGGCTTGCGGACAGCAACGCAGCCCTCGCTTAACTCGAAACCGGAAACCTTTACTTGGTCTACGAGAGAGCCCACATGGCAACTTTAGCGACGCCGGCGGAAAAAAAAGGCCAGCAGGTGCCTGAAGAGAAGAGCGAGCGCAACCGACCAGCGCGCCCGCGCGTGGACGAAAAATTCAAGATCTTCAGCGGGACCGCGAACGAAGCTCTCGCCGATGAAGTCTGTCACTTCCTCGGACTCACGCGCGGTCAGGCCACGATCACGCGCTTCCGGGATGGCGAATGTTATTTGCAGATCCAGGAGAACGTGCGCGGCGCCGACGTCTTCGTCATGCAGCCGACCTGCCGTCCGGTGGACGAGCACCTGATGGAATTGCTCTTGATGATTGACGCGCTCAAGCGGGCTTCGGCGAGGCGGATCACGGCCGTGATTCCCTACTATGGCTATGCCCGGCAGGACCGCAAGGACAAGCCGCGCGTTCCTATATCCTCAAAACTCGTGGCCGACCTTTTGACCACCGCCGGGGCCGATCGCGCGCTGGTGGTCGACTTGCACGCGCCGCAATTGCAGGGCTTCTTCAACATCCCGGTCGACCACTTGTTCGGCTCGCCGGTGCTGGTCAGCTATTTCCGGGAACTGAACTTGCCGAACCTGACGGTGGTTTCTCCCGACGCCGGCGGCGTGGAGCGCGCCCGGTTCTTTGCGAAGAAGATGGACGCAGCGCTGGCCATCGTCGATAAGCGCCGCGTCGAGATGAACGTCGCCGAGGTTATGCACGTCATCGGCGACGTCAATGGCCGTACTTGCCTGGTGATCGATGACTTGATCGATACCGCCGGCACACTGGTGAAAACCGCCTCGGCGCTTATGGAGAACGGAGCGACCGCCGTCTACGCCTGCTGTTCGCACCCGGTATTCTCCGATCCGGCGATTGAAAACATTTCGAAATCCGCCATCACGCAAGTGGTGGTCACTAACACCATTCCCCTGAGCGATGCCGCGGAGCGGGAGCCCAAGATCAAAAAGCTTTCGATCGCGGGGCTGATTGGCCGGGCCATTCAGTCAATCCACGAGGAGACTTCGGTCAGCAAATTATTCAGCTAGGACAAATCAACTTATGGCAACCGTTACAGATAACAACACGTTGGAAGCGCAACCGCGACCCGCGGGCAACAAGAATGCCGCCCGCCGCGTTCGCCAGGGCGGCAAAATCCCCGCAGTCGTCTACGGAGCGGGACAGGATTCTCTCCCAGTCGCGGTCGATCCGCGCCAGGTCACCCGCATCCTGAACTCCGAGACCGGGCACAACACGATTTTCGATCTCGCCCTCGACGGCGCCAAGACCAAGGCCATGATTGTCGACTGGCAGTACGAGCCCATCAAGGGCAAACTGCTGCACATCGACTTGAAGCGCATCGCCATGGACAAGAAACTCGCCGTCATGGTGCCGATTGAACTGATCGGGGAACCGGCGGGCGTTAAGACCCAGGGCGGCATCCTCGAACAGATGCTGCGCGAGGTCGAAGTAGAGTGCTTGCCAGCCGACATCCCGAGCCACATCGATGTCGACGTTACCGAACTGGTCTTCGGCAAGGTGCTGCGCGTCGCTGATTTGCCGCACAGCGACAAGCTCAAGTTCCTGACCGACGAGAACCAGCCCGTTGCGCACGTAACGGTGGTGAAGGAAGAAGTGGTCGCGACCCCTGAAGCGGTCGCCGCCGAAGCTGGTGCTCCAGCTGAGCCTGAAGTCATCAAGAAGGGCAAGCAGGAGACCGAGGAAGAAGGTGCGGCAGCTGCACCCGAGAAGGCAGAGAAGGCCGAGAAGAAGGAAAAGAAATAGGCTACGAGCCGCGAGCTACGAGCTAAGAGCGACATGGCGTGAAACTGATCGTCGGGCTGGGCAATCCTGGAATCGAATATCAGTTCACGCCGCATAACCTCGGCTTCCTCGCCATTGATCGCATTGCGAATGAGCGCAATGTCGAGGTGAGGAACCGGCAGTGCCGGGCGTTAACCGGGCGCACGCAGATCGGCGAAGAGCCGGTGCTGCTGGCCAAGCCGGAAACGTTCATGAACTTGAGCGGTCTTGCGGTGCGGGAGTTGCTGGACGAGTACCAGCTTCGCCCGGAATCGGACCTGATCGTGATTTACGACGAACTGGACCTGCCGCTGGGCACGATCCGCATCCGGCAGCGGGGCAGTTCGGCGGGACACAACGGCATGGAGTCGATCATCGGGGCGCTAGGCACGCAGGAGTTTTTGCGGATCCGGTTGGGAATCGCGCCCGAGACGAAGATCCTGAAGCCGTTCAGCAAGCGGCAACTGAAAGTGGTCGACGGAGTGCTCGACACCGCCGCCGAAGCTGTGAACGTGATTTTGACCGAAGGTCCGGGAGCGGCCATGAACCGCTTCAACCGCAAGAAGGAAGACGATGCGGACCCGGACACGACGTGAAAGATTTGGAGAGAAAACGAATGAATCGTACTTACGAACTGATGTTCATTGTTCGCCCTGACATGCCGGAAGAGGATCTCGACAAGCTGATCTCGACCCTGGAGACCGCAGTCTCCAGTTCGGGCGGCACGATGAAGAACGTCGAGAAGATGGGCAAGCGTCGTCTCGCCTATACCGTTCGCCGGTTTCACGACGGCGTTTACATTCTGCTTACGGTCGAAGGCTCGGGCGGTCTTGTTCACGAACTCGAGCGCAGGCTGCGCGTGACCGAGCCGGTGCTGAAGTTCATAAGCGTGCGCATTGACGAAGAGCAGAAGCGGCTGGCCAAGATCAAGGCGATCCGTGACGCGCGCAAGAAGGTTACCGCGGCTCCCGCGGCTGCAGCCGCCCCGGAAGGCGGAGAGCCCACGCCCGCTACCGCTTAAGAATCAAATTCCGCGGGCGTGGGCGCCCGCGCTACAAGAGAATGAAGGAGCATCATGCCTGAAGAATCGAAAGCACCAGTCGCCGCGGCCGAGGCGCCGCCAGCATCCGAAGGACATAGCCAACGTCCGCCCTCCCGGGGTCCTCGTCCCGGGGGCGGTCCGGGCGGCCCCCGCGAAGGTGGGCGCAAGTATTTTCGCCGCAAGAAGGTTTGCAAGTTCTGCGTCGAGAAAATCGAAAGCATTAACTACAAGGACGTTCGCCTGCTCGCGCAATTCGTCGCCGAAAGTGGGAAGATCGTTCCGCGCCGCCTGACCGGAGTTTGCACTCCGCATCAGCGGCGTTTGTCGAGCGCGATCAAGATTGCGCGCAACATCGCGCTGCTGCCCTTCGCCGGGCGAGCCATGTAGGGGATTGGGTAATTGGGAAACTTGATCATTGAGTAGTTCAGAACGCTTAAGCGCTCCGAGCTTCGTTACGAATCGCTAGCCAGCAAGTGCCTGGTTTCCAATTGCCAAATTACACAATTACAAATTTTAGGAGTCATCCATGGAAGTCATCCTGAAAGAAGATGTTCCCAAGCTCGGCTCGCGCGGCGACGTGGTGAAGGTCGCGGAGGGCTATGGCCGCAACTTTCTGCTGCCCCGCAAGCTCGCCATCGAAGCCAATTCGGCGAACAAGGCCGTCATTGAGCAAATGAAGGCCGCTTCCGTCCGACGCTCTGCCAAGGAGAAGCACGAAGCTGAAGCGCTCTCCAAGCAGTTCGAAGGGCTCTCGGTTTCGTTCCAGCGCCGCTCCGGTGAGAACGAACAACTGTTCGGATCGGTCACCTCGAGCGACATCGCCGACGCCCTCGAGAAGAAGAGCTTCCATATCGACCGCCGCAAGATCCAGCTGCACGACCCGCTGAAGGCGGTCGGCGAATTCGATGTGCCGGTGAAGCTGCACAAAGATGTCACCGCGCACGTGAAGGTCATCATCGAAAAAGAAGCGGCCGAGTAGACCGCGAGGAACCTCGCCGCCCCCGATCCCGTATTGGGCTCTCGGGGGCGCTTTCTTTCTGCCCGAAAGCCCTGGGGACCCTGGCATTCATCAATTTTTTATAAATTCCGCGCCGCCCTACGGACTTAACAGGACTGTTGATTGTGTTTCGCACCCCAAATGGTGCATAGGTAAGCGAAGTCGAATCAATTAGTTGGCGGGATCCCCCTGGGCAAGGCAAGAACCTTGCCAAAGCCTCCCACCCCTGCTCACGGTTCGGATGCTGTCTCGTCCATTACTATGACAAGCCGGACGCGGTTCCAGCGGGCTTGCATGAGGTAGACAGACTGACATGCCGGCCGATGCGTGGGCGGTACCAATTACGGTTGGCGAACGTTCCTACCCGGGTTTAAAGGGCGCGGGTGTCGAACAAGGGTAGCGGAACCCAGGTCCCCGCCGCACGGACCCCCATGGCCGGGCAAGGCAGCCGCATCGACGACACGATGTTGATCCGCGAGGCGCAGCGCGGCAACCGCGCAGCCTTCGAGGAGCTCGTTCGCCATTACGATCAGGCGGTGCTGCGCCTCGCGCTCCACCTGACCGGCTCGGAACACGACGCGCAGGACATCTTCCAGGATGCCTTTCTGAAGGCCTACAAGAACGTGGGCAGCTTCCGCTTCGAGTGCTCCTTCTACACCTGGATCTACCGCATCGTCACCAACCTCTGTCTCGATCATCTCCGCAAAAGACAAGTTCGCAAGGAAGACGCTCCGGTCTCAACCGATGCGTCGGGCGAAGAGTACAGCCTGCTCGATCAGGTACCGGACGCGCGCCCGGGGGCCAATCCCGAACGCGACCTCATGCGCCGCCAACTGGGCTCGCGCATCAATTGCGCGCTCGATAAGCTGACCCCCCGCGAGCGCATGGTTTTTGAGTTAAAGCATTACCACGGGCTGAAGCTGAGAACCGTGGGCGAAATTCTGCATACCACGGAAGAGACGGCGAAGAACACCCTCTTCCGGGCCACGCAGAAATTGCGTGGCGCGCTGTCGGACTTGCGTTGAAGTCTGGCGGCCAGAATTTATATGGAGAAACCCCGAAGGGGTGCACTTATGAAGTGTCAATGGGTACAAGAAAATATTCTGCTCTACGTTTACAACGAGCTGGCCGACGACGCTCGTTATGAACTTGAGCAGCACCTGAGCAGATGTCCGGAGTGCGCAGCGGAGCTCAAAACAGCCCGCGCATTCCACGCAACCTTGTCGAAGCTTCCAGTGGCGGAACCGACTCCCAACCTGGTGGCTGCGTCGCGCATGCGCCTGCAGGAAGCCCTCGAAACAGCGCCGCAAGGCGGAGTCTGGCAGCGGCTTAGTTTTGATCCCGCCAACTGGCTACGCCAGGTACGGTTCTCGCCCGCATTAGCAGCGGTGATTTTCATGATTGGGTTTGGTGGCGGAATTGGGGCGATGTACAAAATGACTCCAGCCGGCCCAGGTGGCCCCGTGGCAGGTCCCGTACAGGACCTCACTCCGGTTCCTACCGAAGCTTCCATCACTGGCATCCGCTCCGTGGTTCAGGAGCCTGGCTCCGACCGCGTCAACATCAAGTACGACACAGTCCAGACGCAAGAAGCTACCGGAAACCTCAACGACCAGCGCATCCAGCAACTCCTCCTGTTCGCAGCCCGCAACAATTACAGTTCCGGTGTCCGCATGGATTCGGTTGACCTGCTCACGCAGAAGCCCGACGACACACGTGTGCGCGAAGCTCTGATGTACTCGTTGCGCAACGATTCCAATCCCGGGGTGCGGCTAAAGGCGATCGAGGGGCTGGGCTCTTATGTGAAGGATGACACCCGAGTCCGGGACGCGGTGCTGAACGCTCTGATGGTTGACCAGAACCAGGGCGTGCGTGTCCAGGCGCTTCTCTTGCTGAGCCCGGTAAAGGCGGACAGCAGCGTTCGTGGAGCCCTGCAGCATCTGGCCCAGACCGACCCCAATCAATACATTCGGTCGCAAGCGCGCACAGTTCTGGCGCAGCTGCCAGAGATTGATTAAGGATTGTTTTGAGGCCGAGGCCGCAAGGCCTGTGGACTTCATCCCGCAACTGCAGTAAATATTCGGAGCCTCGGCTCCTTAAAAAGGAGAACACGCCCCAACTTCACGGGACTTGCTAGATCCTGAGGGTCGGCTGACAACATCATGTTCAAGAAGTTTTCACAAATCGCAGGAGTGCTGGTCGCGGCGGCATTCCTGGTTTCGAGCGCAGCTGCGCAGCAGGTGCGGGTATTCCGCGACGGCGAATCCTGGACCGAGGAAGTCACCGGTTCCCTTACCGCCGGCAAGATTCTTCGTTTGCGCGTTGATTTCGGTTCCGTTCGTGTACAGGGTGGTTCTCAGCAGGACATTTCTTACGTGATCCGCACTCGTTCCTATACTTCCAATGAGAAGCAAGCCCGTCGCGAATTCGAATCGTACAAGATCACCGCTAACTCCCAGGGCACCACCGCTCTCATTGAGGGGGATTGGCAAGGCGGACGGCATCACCTCTGTTCCGGTGAATTCGTCATCAACGTCCCGCGCAATCTCGAACTGGCAAAACTTGAGACCAACGGCGGCGACCTGACCGTCAACGGTATCGTGGGCCGGGTGGAAGCGGAAAGCGGCGGCGGCAAGCTGCGCCTCGACGACATTGGCGGTCCTGTGACCGCGCAAACTGGCGGCGACAGCATTGAAATCGGGACCGTGAATGGCGATTTGCACCTCGAAACCGGAGGTGGGCGGATCAATATTGCGAACGCCAAGGGCAAGGTAAACGCCACCACCGGCGGCGGCAACATCCTGCTTGTGTCCGGGGCAGGCGGCGCCACGCTCGAAGCGGGTGGCGGCAACATCGAAGTGCGTAAGTGCGGCGGCAAGCTCAGCGTCTCCACCGGCGGCGGCAACGTCGAGCTTGGGGACATCTCGGGCCCTGTGGAAATTGAAACAGGTGGTGGCAGTATTCGCCTCGGCTGGGCCAAAGGCGTGGTGCGTGCGGAAACCAGCGCGGGCCGCATCGAACTCAACGGCGTTTCTTCCGCGCACGCCGAGACAGGAGCGGGCGCCATCTTAGCCAAATTCATCTCGTCGGCTGGAGATCGCACAGACTCGGTCCTGGAAACCTCGGCGGGCGACATCGTGGTCTACATCGCGGCCGACGTGGCCATGACAATTCGCGCGAGCATCGATCTTGCGAACGGCCACAAGATCATGTCGGACTTCAACGACATCCGGGTGACCAGCGAAGGCGGCGACTGGCCCGGCCCCAAGAGCTTCACGGCGGAAGGCAAGCTGAACGGAGGCGGTCCCACCCTGAAAGTGCGGACGACCACTGGAGACATTAAGTTTTTGCGTGCCAGCAGGTAAAAGAATCCGCGGCGCGGAGCTGTCCGCGCCGCGAGCTCGACTCAGCAACTAGCTCCAAAATTGCTGGAGGTTCCCCTATGCGCTCGCCCATCCTGTCGTTCGTTCTTGTCTCCGCTTTGAGCTGGCCCGTCCTGGCTGCCGAATGTCCGGCGGTGGATCGACTTGGCGGCACGTACGCATTCAGCGTCGTGTCCTCCGACACCGGGTTCCCCTCGGATGAAGAGAACACGGGTGCCTACATGGGCGTTGATATCGCCGACGTTACAACCGATCGTCTCTCGGCGCTAAAGCTGAAGGATGAGCGCGGTGTGGAAGTCACCATGGTCGATCAGGATGCTCCGGCGGGCAAGGCGGGGCTGAAAGAACACGACGTCATCCTCAGCATGAATGGAAGCGAGGTCGAAAGTGGCGCACAGCTGCGGCGCATGATCCGCGAAACACCCGCGGGCCGGGTCGTCACGTTGGGAGTCAGCCGTGACGGCCAACCGCTCACGCTGAAGGTTCAGCTTGCTGATCGTCACAAATCGGTCGCCTGGGGTCCGAAACCGAAAGACTTCAAATTCGAGATGCCGAACATGCCCAACATGTCGGATTTCGACGTTCCCGTCTCGGTTGTCGTGGTGCATTCCTCGATACGCAGCGGCCTGATGGTTGAGAACATCACCCCGCAACTCGGCGACTTCTTCGGCGTGAAGAACGGTAAAGGCGTCCTGGTGCGCTCAGTCGAGAAAGGCAGCCGGGCAGACAAGTCAGGCTTCCGTGCCGGCGATGTAATCGTGCGCGTCAACAGTCAGACCGTGAATGACACTAGCGATTTCAGCCACGCCATTCGTTCCACCAGTAGCGGGAGCGTAACCGTGGGCGTGATTCGAGATAAGCGCGAGCAGACGCTCACGCTGCCCCTTCCAGAACGCAAGGACTCAGGAGGCATGCTCGAAGAGAGTTTCGACACGCCCGATTTTGACGCCGAAGTTCCCATTGACCTGACCGAAATGCGCGACCAGATAGCGCAGCTCAAGCCGCAGATGCAGTTTGCCTTGCAGGAATCGATTCGTATGGCGGAGGAAGTGCGCCCGGAAATCGAGAAGGCCCAACGCGAAGCCCGAGAAGAGTTGGAGCGCGCGAAACCGAAGATCGAGAAGGCGATCAGGGACGCCCAAACCGCCGCGGAGTACATGCGCAGCGAACTCTGCAGCCCGGAGAGAGAATTCCGCCAGCAAACCCAGAAGCTGCAGAAAGAAGTGCAAAAGCAGCGCCGCGACATCCTGCGTCAAAATCGAAAGCAGATGGAACGCCTGAGGCACGAGATGCACGGAGACTGGATGCAGATCTAACTTCCCACTTTGTCATCCCGAGCGAAGTGAGGCGCCAGCCGAACGCAGTCGAGGGACCTTGCGTTGCTCTCTCTGCCCTAGCTAGCCTTTGAGACGTCCAACAATCACCGCTCCGGCTGGATGCGAGGCTGCGCCTTCAGGGTCGATTGCCGGTTGGAAAAGTTAGTGCCCACGCTCGACTTCGATTTGGATGCGGAAACTGCGATAAGAGACGAAATCAAGAACGCCGCGAGCAGGGCGATGGCGTAGCGAGCCGCTCTCAACCCGCCGCCCCCGCCGCCTTAAAGCTTGTCGGCCCCAGCAACACCCGGTTCCGCCCGCTCTGCTTCGCCGCATAGAGTCCGGCGTCGGCCGACTTCACCAGTTCATCCCGGGTAGTTCCGTGATCCGGAAAAGTCGCCACCCCCGCGCTGATAGTCACGCGCTGCGGGACGCCCGGAAACTGCCAGTTCTCCACCAGCCGCCGCAACTTCTCCGCGACGCCCAGCGAGTGCTGGGGATTAGTTTGCGACAGAAGAATCGCGAACTCCTCCCCGCCATAACGGCAAACGACATCGATCTTGCGCAATTGCTGATGAAACATCGACGAGACCTGGCGAAGCACTTCGTCGCCCAGCAGGTGCCCAAACTCGTCGTTCAAGCGCTTGAATTGATCGATATCGACCATCAAAACAGCCATCCCACTCTCAAAGCGCCGCGCGCGGTCGATTTCCTCCACCACCCTCATCTCAAAGTACCGGCGGTTGAAGATGCCGGTAAGCCCGTCCAGGTAAGCAAGCTGCTTGACGCGTTCCACGTAATGCGCGTTTTGAATGGCAGTTGCGCAGATGTCGGCAACCGCCTCAAGCGACTCCACGTCGCCTTCGTGGAAAGTTCCCAGGTGCGCGCTCTCGAGCATCAGCACGCCCAGCGTCTGTCCAAAGGAAACCAGCGGAATGCACATGCGTGAGCGCGTTTCCTGGTAGAAGCCGATGTATTCTGGGCAGGCTCGAACATCCTCTTCGATCAGGGTCTTTCCGGTCGAGAGCGCTTTCCCCCAAAGCCCCGCACCCGCCGGCAATCGCCCTCCCGATGCTGCGCTGGCAGTGAATTTCCCCTGGCTGGCGCGCAATAGCAAGCCGTCGCCGTCGCGCAGCAGAACCGAAACATGTCCCACCTGGAACGTCTGCTGAATTACGGCGCAGACCTTGATTAGCAGTTCTTCCTGATCGAGCACCGCCGTGGTCTCGCGCGCGATTGCATTGATGACTTCCAAGTGCCGCGCACGTTGCCGCTCCAGCGAATACAACTGCGCGTTCTGCAATGCCATCGACGCTTGCGTCGAGAATAACGTCAACAGGTCAATTGTGTCTTTGTCGAAGTGATCCAGATTCTTGCTCTGACAGTCGAGAACGCCCACTACTTCATCACGTGCCATCAGCGGTATGGCCAGCTCGGACTTCGTACTGCCCGCAGACGAAATGTAGTGCGGCTCTTTCGCAACGTCAGGAGAATAAATAGGACGCTTCTGCAGCGCCGCTGTTCCGGTTAGTCCCTCTCCAAGCGGTAAACGGGTCGCCTCGTGTCCAGGGTCCCAACCAATCTGGCAGCGGGGATAAAGTTCCTGTTTCTCTTTGTCTAACAATAGGATCGCCACGTTCTGCAGATGAAAATAATCGCGTGCGATCGCCAGGATCTGCCTCAGGACCTCGTCGAGGTCAAACGTAGACAGAACGGCCTGGCTCGCATCGTAAAGGATGGCGATCTTTTGCATGCGCTCGAAGAATTCTAGCCTTTTAAAAAAAGGTTACGAGGTTCCGAAAGTAACCTTGGGAAAATCAAGCCAAATTGCGGTAATGGAAGGCAATTTTCCTTCGCGACCTTGCGAAATCCTGGCGATCTTTATGCTTCCAGCTTTTCCTCCGCCCAAGAGCCTGGAACCGCTAACGCCGCGAACAAAGGCCGAGGAGGATGCCAAGAGAGGCCTGACCCAAGGCAAGGTTGGCGGGCCAGAACCGTGTCAGGGCCGCCGATGCCGCCACCATTGTGCCGTACGAATCAACCCAAACGCCACGACGCAGAGCCAGAAGTCAACGAGCAGCCCCAAGTCGATAGCAAACAAATGGTGCCGGGCAGGCGCAGGGAGCGACGGCATCATGAGGTAGTAAGCCGCGTTGCCCAGCAGCACGGCGAACAGCGACTGCAGAAAGTTCGCGATCACCGATGGTTTAGACACCGCGCAACCTAAACCGAGCCCTGATCCCACATTCTCACGCGCCTGCCGTTCTGTCGAACTCCCTGTTACCATTCTGATCGAAACTCGACCCATGCTGGAACTCTCGACGCCGGTTCAGTTCATCAAGGGCATAGGACCCCGGCTGGCGGACGTGCTCGCCGCCAAGAGCATTGTGACCGTCGCCGATCTCCTTTTTTATCTTCCATTTCGATACGAAGACCGCCTGAATCCCCGCGGCGTCGCCGAACTTCGTCCGGGCGAAATGGCGACCGTCATCGCCGAAGTCCGCAACTCAGGACTGTTCCGCACCCGCCGCATGCCCATCTTTCAGATGACGGCTGGACAGGGTCGCGCACGCCTAAAATGTTTGTGGTTTAACGGTACCTACCTGCGCGACCGTTTCAAGCCCGGGCAGATGGTGGCGCTTTACGGGAAAGTCGAGACCGATCGAAACGGCGAACTGCAGATCATGCAGCCGCAGTTTGAAATCCTGGGCGACGCTTCCGAGGATGGAGCCAGCGACGCAGTCGACCAGAAGCAGGCCGCCTCGCTTGAGATTGGCCGCATTGTTCCCATCTACGAGTCGGCGGGGCAGGGCCGCCTTACCGCACGCTGGTTTCGCCGCATCATCCGCAACGCGCTCGAAAGCATCCCGCAGACTTTACCCGACCCAATCCCTGCCGCCGTGCGTTCGCGCATGAGCCTCATTTCTCCGATCGAAGCCTTGTGGCAGGTGCATTGGCCTGAGGCCGGAGAGAGCCTCGCCGATCTCCAGTCCTCGCGCACGCCCGCGCATCTCCGCCTGATCTTCGAGGAACTGTTCTTCGTTGAACTGGGCCTCGAATTCCGCCGCCGTCAGATGAAAGCGCAGACCGGCATCGCTTTCCGTCTCGATGAGCGGTCGCGCGACGCAATCAAGAAGATTTTGCCCTTTCATCCGACCGCGGCCCAGAAGCGCGTACTGAAAGAAATCGCCGCCGACATGGTGAAGCCCTATCCCATGCGCCGTCTGCTTCAGGGCGATGTCGGCTCCGGGAAAACGATTGTCGCCTTCGAAGCCGCAATCATCGCGATTGAAAACGGATGCCAGGTCGCGCTCATGGCGCCCACCGAAATTCTCGCGCAGCAGCATTACTTCTCCGCGCGCCGCATCCTGGAAAGCGCCGGATACCGCATCGTCCTACTCACTGGCTCGCTCGAACAGGATCGGAAGCGCGAAATCCGCCGGCACATCGCCCAGGGCAACGCCCACCTGATCATCGGCACCCATGCCCTGCTGGAAGAAAGCGTCGAGTTTTCCAAGCTTGGCCTGGTCATCGTCGACGAGCAGCATCGCTTTGGCGTGATGCAGCGCCTGAAGCTGATGCGCAAAACCAACGAAGACATGCCCGGCGAGAAGCGCTCCAAGGCCGCTGCCAAGCCGGCTCCTCCGAACGGATTAACTGAACCGCCCGAGCCTGACGTTCTCGTCATGACCGCCACCCCGATCCCCAGAACCCTGGCGCTGACCATCTACGGTGACCTCGACTTCAGTGTCCTCGACGAACTCCCGCCCGGCCGCACGCCCATTGTCACGCGCCGCATCTCCGACGAGCGCTCGGGAGAAGTCTGGGACTTCGTGCGCAAGCAGGTCGCCGCCGGGCATCAGGCATATGTCGTCTACCCCGTCATCGAAGAAAACGAGGAGCGCGAACTGAAGGCTGCACTCAAGATGTACAGGGAACTCAGCAACCAGACCTTCGCCGACCTGAAAGTAGGCCTCCTGCACGGCCGGCTCGACAACGATTTGAAAGAGCAGGTCATGCGCCGCTTCCAGTCGGGCGAACTCAACATCCTGGTCGCGACCACCGTGATCGAAGTCGGGGTGGACGTTCCCAATGCCACCGTGATGGTCATCGAACATGCCGAGCGCTTCGGCCTCTCGCAGCTTCATCAACTCCGTGGCCGGATCGGCCGCGGTTCCGGCAAGTCGTTCTGCATCCTGATGACGGGCGGCAAGGTCTCCGAAGAAGGCGAGCAGCGCCTCGACGCCATGGTGCGTACCAACGACGGCTTCCAGATCGCCGAACTCGACCTTCAGCTGCGCGGTCCCGGGGAATTCTTCGGCACGCGGCAAGCGGGAATGCCAAGCTTCAACGTCGCCAACCTGATCCGAGATCGCCAGATCCTTGAAGCAGCCAAGCGCGAGGCGGCCGCCGTGCTTGCGGGCCCCGCGCCCGAAATTTCCCAGGAGGAGATTGACCGCGCCATCCGCCACATGCGGGCCCGCTGGCAAACCAGCTTCGGACTCGTTGAAGTCGGCTGACCCTACTTACGAACTTTTTACTTGCCCGAGCGCGCGCCCATGAAAGAACATGATGCCCTCTTACCTGCGCTCGCTCCTGCTCGCGAGCTAAGAGTGACGCTATGGCACAGAGCGCTATCGGCAGTGTTGGCATCATCCTCGCTTGCATCGCGGGCGCGTTGTTCACGCTCGCCGTGCTCCGTCACTACTGGGCGCCCAGCACGCGGGTCGCGCACAACGACGTTGTCGGTCCCAATGTTAGCGTCATCGGCACAACTTATGCCGTGCTGATCGCCTTCATGCTGTCAGGCGTGTGGGCGAACCTTCAGAACGCCCGGCTGAATGCCGAACAGGAAGCCAACAACCTGGTCAACATTTTCCGTTTCGCGTACCAGTTGCCGGCGGAATCGCGAACCCAGATTCAAGCCCTCGCCCGCGGATATTGCAATGCCATGATCTACGAGGAATGGCCATCCATGACCCGCCAGACCCAGAGCCCGACCGCCCACCGGATCACGCAGCAGCTCTGGCACTCGCTTACCAGCGTTCAGGCGCACAATGCCAGCGAACAGACCGTCATGGACCACTCGTTATCGGAACTGACCAGCATGACCGAGCACCGGCGCATCCGCTTGCTGCAAAGCCGGCAACAACTTCCACCCCTTCTGTGGGCAGTTCTGGTGGTCGGTGGAATCGTGACGGTAGGATCGACCTGCCTGTTCGGCGTCGACAATTTCAAGCTGCACATGGTGCAGGTCTTCGAGATCAGCTTTCTCCTCTCGCTGATGCTCGTCGCGATCGCCTCCATTAATCGTCCCTACCAGGGAGACGTCCACGTAAGCCCGGAAGCATTCCGTTACGCGCTTGAAACTATGGATGAGCCGGTCCCCGGAACGGAGATCAGCGCACCGCAGAATGCGCCGCAGGCTAACCCGCTGGGGCCAACTCCAAACCATCGCTAGCGCGAGGCCGGCCTTCAACTCTTTCCGCCGACCACCTGCGCGTGCCCCAGTGCGGCGACCAGCGAAACTCCTCCAATAATGTTGCCGATCAGGGTAGGGATAAAGAACCGGGCCAGAAAGTCCCAGAACGAGATGGATCCCTTAACCACCAGGAACAACGTAGTCGTTGACCCCGCGATGATGTGGCTGAAACTCCCGATCCCCACCAGGTAGGTGATGAGAATAATGATGCTCACCTTCGCGGACTCAGCGGCCGGAAGCAGCCACACCATCAGCGCGATCAGCCACCCGGCGAAGACGGCGTGCAGCAGCACAATCCCGAAACTTGTCCCGATGTGTGCCTGTGCGGTTTCCATCAAGTACGGCTGCGCGTGCGCCTCGAGCACGGCCATGCGTGCCACGCAGAGCGCAAACAGGAAGGTTCCCACCAGGTTCGCGCTCAGCACAATTCCCCACAAGCGAAGAACCCGCAGGAATGTACTCGCATCCTTACGCGCCAGCAAGGGCAGTATCACCGTGAGCGTGTTCTCTGTAAAGAGCTGCTGCCGTCCCAGAATCACGATCAGGAATCCGACACTGTACCCGGCTCTGGAAACCAGTGGCCGCCATGAACTGTCGGGCAGGTGCGCCATCAGTAGGGTTTCCGCGATAAAGGAAAATCCCATCGATAGTCCGGCCGCCAGTCCCGACCATGCCAGCGCCGCCGCGGGACGGCTCAGTTCCTCTTCTCCCTCCCGCCGGATGGTCTCGTAAACAACGTGAGCTCCGATAGCCAGTCGCTCCTCGACTTGCTTCTGCTCCGTGCGGGTCGAGATAGGGCTAGGGTCCCCAGCCTCTCCGTCGCTTTTCTGTTTCACCTTCTTTTTCGGGGACTGTCCGAAGTCGAGTGCCATTCAGCCTTCCTACGCAGCCATGCGGATTTCTGGGAACATCGATTGCATGGGATGATCCTGCGCGTACATAAGGATGGCGGAAAAATGGTCCGGATGGCGAATTGCCCGACTACGCCCTTAGATTTCGGATCAGACTTGTAACCCAAGGCTCGTCTACTGACGAGCCTGCTTCAAAGCTTCGGCGGCGGCGGCTAGCAATGCGTCGGCGGAGACCGGTTTACCGGTAGCGTTTTCCATCCACAGATCGGGCGTCACCCGTCCCATCTTTGCCATCCGTTCAAACTCGGGTCCAATGCTGCCAGACTTTTTCATTTGCTCTTCAATCTGGAATGCGATGAGGTGCCCGATCGGGTAGTCGGGAAGGTAGAGGAATGAGTCGATCATGTGGGAGTAGATAGCGAGCAGCACAACGTCCTTTTTGTTGAAGACGGGCGCGTAGTAGCGATTCCAGGTATCCTTTGCGATCTGGAGCGTGGCGTCGCGCAATTGTTCGGGCGTGGCATCGGGATGGTCGTACATCCAGTGCCACACTGCCATGTCGACCAGGGCGACACCGGCAATTTCGTAGGTGCCCCAGAAATCGTTGAGCGTCTTCATCGCGTCGCTCTTGGGGTCGGGCGAGGAGAGCCCGAGAAGCTTCAAGTCCTGCGCCTGAAACACGAATGCGAGCGCCTCGGTGAAGGCAATGTTGGGGACGCCCTGCAGGAGCGTGTAGTCGACATGGTTGAGCGAGAATGTCTGCTCGACGTTGTGTCCCATTTCGTGAACGGCGATGTTGAAGCCCTTGTAGTTCATGCCCGTCTTTTCGACGCGTGTGCGGAGATGGGATTTCTCCGAGCGCATCTGCGATCCCATGGCGTGGCCTGAGCCGCGGGCTGCCTCGACGACGATGTGGTCAGCGACATAGCGCGCTCGCTCGGACGAGAAGCCGAGTTTCACGAGCAGGTTGGGAATGTCTTTCTGGTAAGCCTCGGGGGTCGGATATTTCTTCGCGACAGCGGCGTCGAGTTCTTCCTCGCTGTACTTGCTGCCCGGACGGAAGCCCGCGTACCACACGTCAAAAGGTTCCAGCGGACGGCCGAGCCGGGTCTCGATGAGCTTTGCAACCTGCGGCACGAGCGGCGAGGTGAGCACCTGCTCGAGCATCGCCTTGAGGCGCTCTTCGGGGATTTCACGATCTTCGTCAAAGCGGCGGTCGATGAGCGTTGGGGCAGTGGGCGAGTAGGGATCGGCCATGCGGGAGGCGCGGTACGTTTTCAGCAGAGTTGCGTAGCGCGTGTCGGGTTCGGGTGTGTTCGTGACTCCTACGTTTTTCGCGGGCGTGTCGGAATCCTGCGTGGTGGCGGGCTTCACTTCGTTCGTGAAGGGATTCCAATCAGCGTGTGGGTTGTCGACGACAGATTGCGGAATGGACTGGATGACGATCCGTTCCATCACGTGTTGAATGACCCGCTGTTTTGCCAGGCCATTTTGCTGATCGGCGTAGTCGGACTTGATCTCGTCGCGCAGGTTCCAATGGCTGAGCAGGCGCATCTTCGGGGGGAAGAGGCGTTGCCCCTTGTCGTCAACGAGATGGTACATCCAGATGTTGTAGCTGGCGATGTAGTTGGCGGCGTCGCTACCCGCCTGAGCGATCGCGAGGTTGACGTTGGCGGGAATTCTTTTCGAAAAGCGCTCTGCGAGCCGAGCCTCGGCCCACTGGCGACGGGTCCACTTGGGACCTAGATTGATGCGTTCTTCAAGGGAGGTAAGCGGAAAATTCAGAAGCGCGATGAATGCAAGTTTGTTCTGAAAGAAGTCGTCGATGACGTGGGCGGACGGGTCGTAGCCACCGAAAATCTCATCGTAGGAACGGATGGGCCCGAGGTCGAGGTCCTGCTGGGTGGCGAATTCGCGGGAGATCTCATGCATGTGGCCATCGAGTTGTTCGAGCAACCGCTGGTAGCGATCGAACATGGTATCGAGAGAATCCTGGTCGCCGGCGAAGTTGGTTCGGACGAAGGCCTCGAAAACGCCGGCATCCCCGTCTTCGGGACGCCAGAACTGGATCACCTGATGCAGGCCCGTGCTCAAGCGGGCTTTTTGGGATTCGCCGTATTTCGCGAGCAATTCGGTTTCGAGCTTTCGCATCGAGTCGTTCAGCTGCGCAGAGGTCAACGTGTCTGCGGGCTTTTGCGGTGCGGCAGGCGCGGACGTCTGGGCCATAAGAATCTCCTGGAAGTGCGGCGGCTCAGCAATGGCACATGCGGCCATCAGCGCGTAGAGTACGACGCGAGCCGGGAGCTTGCGCAGCTTCGCCCCGCCGGGCAGACCAGGGCGTCTCCCCCTACGTGAACGGTTGCCGCTTTGAGGAGTTTTCATGGATGTCTTATCCAATCTCACGACGCACAGCCGATTCGGGTGCGGGGTACGGAAGCGAGTCCCGTATCTCTGAAATCTCCGCCGGGGTGAAATCCGGGAAGGGCAATTGCTTTTGATCGCGCCATTCGCGCACTTTTGCTTCGGCCTGCTCGGCTTTTGGCTGGTCGATTCCGGTGTTGCGACTGAGGTAGACGTTCTGCGACGGGAAAGTAAATCCAGTGCCTGCATCGTCGACAATGCTCATGAGGCGCAGCAGGATATCTTCGCGAAGGGCGGTGAACTCGGCGGCGTCGCGAGTGAGCAGATAAGTGAAAACCTCAAGTACGGGCCAGCCCTGTTCGAGTCCGGCGAGACGAATGCGCGCGCTGCCAGTTTCGACTTTGGGATGCTGATAGAGCAGGCGGCGAGCCTCGCTGAGAACGTAGCGTAACTGGTCCGCCGTCGTCTCGGGGCGAAGTCCGAGATTTGGGTTGAAAAGAAACTTGTCGCGGCGGGAGAGGTTTTCAACATTCATGGTAGCCAAGGCGCCGTTGGGAATGGAAAGCTCGGTGCGTTCGACGGTACGAATGCGGGTGGAGCGCAGGCTGATGTCTTCGACCGTCCCGATGCGTCCGTTGAAGTTGCAGGTGTCGCCGACGCGGATGACCTCATCGCCCAGCAAAGAGATGCCGCCGAAAAGATTCTCAATTGTCTTTTGGGCGCCGAAGCCGATGGCGAGACCACCGATACCGAGTCCGGCGAGCGCGGTGGTCAGGTTGAAGCCCAGCACGCCCATGACGGCAAGAGCCGCGGCGATGACGACGATTGCCTTGGCGACGCGTTGTCCGAGCAGAACGAGCGAACCAGTGCCCGTGCTCCCGCGAGCGATGGCGCGTTCGCGAAGCCGATCCATGCCGCGCGAGAGCATGCGAAGCGTCAGCCAGCCAAGCCCAATGGTGAATACCACGCGCGCCGTGATGAAGTAGTAATGGCGGTGCAGCAATGGCATTCCAAGAAAACTGACGAGAATGCGGTGGATCATCACACCCAGCACCAGCCAGACCGGGCCGGAAACCTTGCGCCAGTCGGCCAGTTGCGGTTGCTTGCGGACGCCACGCCACCACATCAGCGGGAAGAGAACAATCTCAATGAGAATCCACGCCAGCACGGCAGCGATCGGGATGGCGACCAGTAATGCCAGCCACAGCCAGACCGGCATCCCGAGAAAACGCCATTTAACCAGCACTTTCGGGACGTGGGTTTCAACCTGGTGGGCTTCGACCTGTTCATAGAGATCGGGGATGCGCGACAGCGTGTCAGCGGAAAAAAGCCAGATCTTGCCGGCGCTTGGGTCGGTGACGCGAACCATGATCACATCGACTTCGCTGTCGTCGACCGAGAGCGTGCCGACGCGCTCATGATCGGGAGGAAGACCGGGTTGAGGGCTTCCCTCGGGATTCGTGCTAATGGTCCGCAAGCTTCCGACAAAGGCGGTATCGAGGACGGCCTTCAGTTCTGTAGCGATCTTCTCGCCCAAGGCAACGCGACGTGCCGGACTCATTTGCAGATACTGCGCTGCGGTCGTGTAGTTTTCGGCCTGCACGGCTTGCAGGAATCCGAAGAGGGTGCCGTTGGGATTTTCGCGACCGAGCGGGTCGGGAGCGAGCGGCTGAATCGACTTCTCTTTGTCCGGTTGAAGGAGTTGCGAAATGGGGCCCTGCGCGTAGACAGGAACAACGAGAAGCAAAGATAGAATCGTGAGCAGAAGTTTTTTAAGACAGCGGTTCATTGGACTTCCCTCTACTGAGTCCCGCGCTGCGCCTGAAGGCGCCGTTTCTCCGTCACTCGGCAGCCTACAAGGGGCGCCCTGATACCATGCTAATGTTCAGCATCTCGCGCGGGTGCAGCGTAAGATCCCCGCCGCAATTTTCTGTGGCTACGATTTTTTCGGGCGATACACATCGGTGCTGGTGCCGAAAAAAACTTCGGCGGCTTCCATTACAGTTTCCGAAAGTGTCGGATGCGGGTGGATGGTTAGTTCCAGATCTCCCGCGAGCGCCGCCATCTCGATGGCCAGCACGCCTTCTGCGATGAGTTCTCCCGCTCCGGCCCCGACGATACCGACGCCCAGGATTCGCTCAGTCTTTGGATCGAGAATGAGTTTAGTCATGCCTTCCGGGCGATCAAGGGTGATCGCGCGTCCAGATGCACCCCAGGGAAACTTCGCGACGGCGATCTCGCGGCCGGACTCTTTGGCCTGCGTTTCAGTCAGCCCGGCCCATGCGATTTCGGGATCGGTGAACACGACTGCGGGAATGGCATGCGGCTCGAAGGCGACTTTGCGTCCAGCGATGGCCTCGACGGCGGTTCGCCCTTCGTGCGATGCCTTATGGGCCAGCATCGGTTCGCCCACCACATCACCGATGGCGTAGATGGAGGGATCATCGGTTTGCAGCTGGTTGTTCACCTGGATAAATCCCTTGGGGCCGACTTTCACTTGGGTCTTGTCGAGACCCGGGATCTCGGAATTCGGCTTGCGGCCCACGGATACCAGAACCTTGTCGAAGACTTTTTCGCGTTCTTTGACGTCAGCACCGTCGAATGTGGCGCGGATACCGCCGCTTTCTTCTTTCAGCGACTTGACGGTGGTGTTCAGCAGGATGCCGTCGAACATTTTCTCGAGCCGCTTGTATAAGGGAAGCACGAGGTCGCGATCCGCACCGGGCAACAGGCCCGATAGCATTTCGACAACGGTGACGCGAGTTCCGAGCGCAGCGTAAACGGAGCCAAGTTCAAGGCCAATGTAGCCGCCACCAACCACGAGAAGCGTTTTCGGAATGTCCTTAAGGTCGAGGGCTCCGGTCGAGTCCAGCATTCGCGGGCTGTCGATTTTCAGCGATGGAATGACGGCGGGACGGGAACCGGTCGCGAGCAGAATGCGATCAAAGCGGAGTGATTGGGTGCCGCCGTCTGCTTTGGTGACGCGCAGCGTAGTTGAGTTCTCGAAGGCGGCGCGGCCTTGAACGTACTGCACTTTGCGCTGCTTCGAGAGTTGCCCCAGGCCACCGGTAAGGCGTTGCACGACGCTTTCTTTCCACCCGCGAAGTTTCGCGAGATCGATCTTGGGATCGGCGAACTCGATGCCCCAGTTTTTCGCCTGATGCGATTCCTCGATCAGTTTGGCGACGTGCAGCAGGGCTTTGGAAGGAATGCATCCACGATAGAGGCAGACTCCCCCCGGATTCACTTCCGGATCGATGAGGGTAACCTTCAAGCCGATATCGGCCGCGAGAAAAGCGGCGGCGTAACCACCCGGTCCGCCGCCCACAACTGCGAGATGCAAGCTGGAATTATCTGCCATGAATTTGATTGTCCTTAAGAATTAGCCCTGAACCGACAGCAGGAATGGTTGTTCGAAAGCCTCCGCGATCCAGCGCAGGAAGCGGGCCGCATCGGCGCCGTCAATCAAGCGATGATCGTAAGAGAGCGATAGCGGCAGAATCAGACGCGGCTCAAATTTTCCGTTGATCCACTCCGGCTCCATGCGCCCGCGCGACAGGCCGAGGATTGCAACCTCGGGATGATTCACGATTGGCGTGAATGCCGTACCGCCGATGCCGCCGAGGTTCGTGATCGTGAACGTGCCACCTTCCATCTCGTCGGGCGTGAGCTTCTTGTCGCGTGCCTTCTTGGAGAGCTGCGAGAGTTCGGCGGCAAGCTCGACAATATTTTTCTTGTCGACGTCGCGAATCACCGGGACGAGCAGACCGCGATCGGTGTCGGCGGCGACTCCGATGTTGATGTATTGCTTGTAGACGATCTCTTCCTTCTCCATGTCAATGGAGGCGTTGAACTGCGGAAATACCTTCAAGCGCCGAGGCGCACACCTTCAGCGCGATGGCAGTGACGGTCATCTTGCCGCCGGCTTGTTCGGCGCGCGGAGCGAACTTGGCGCGAAGTTGTTCGAGTTCGGTGATGTCGGCGCGGTCATGCTGCGTGACGTGCGGGATGGTGACCCATGCTTCGCGCAAATGTTCGGCGGTCTTTCGGCGAACACCGCGCATGGAAACACGCTCGACCTTGCCCCACTTGGTGAAATCGGGAAGCTTGGGCTCGGCGAGACGCGCAGCTCGTGGAGCTTGCGCGGCCGAGACCGCAGCGGCGAGCGTGGCTTTGGCATAACCCTTCACGTCGTCTTCGCTGATGCGTCCACTCGGGCCCGAGCCTGTGACGTTATAGATGTCGAGCCCGAGTTCGCGCGCGAGTCTTCGCACATGCGGGGCTGCCGGAACGGGATCGCGATGCTCAGTGCCCGCTACTTTGCCAAGTTGCACAGGCATGGTGAAGGTTGGCGGCACGGGCTGCGGACGATCCGGAGGCAGAGCCTGCTCTTCTGTCTTGCCCTCGGCCTTCATGGCGAGATGGAAGGCAAGGCGGGCGGCTTGCTGTCCAGAAACATGCTCGACCGGTCCAGAAGAAGCTTTCGCAGGTTTGGGTTGAGCGCCGCCTTCGAGGGTGAAGATGACCTGGCCTACTTTAACCTTGTCGCCTTCCTTGACTTTGATTTCCTTCACCACGCCGGTCACTGACGAAGGCACTTCGACGACCGCCTTTTCGGTCTCAAGTTCCATCACCGGCTGGCCCTCGGAGACGTTCGCGCCCGGAGTGATCATCAGGCGGACGAGGTCTCCCTGATCGATGTTCTCGCCGAGTTCGGGAAGTGTGAATTCGGAGGCTCCCGATGTTGCGCTGGGGGTTGCGGGAGCTCTTTGTTCGACCGGCTGAGCCGCCGGGGCGGAGGTTGATCGAATGTCTTCGACGTCCCGGCGAGCGGGGACGTCCGCGCTTCGCCCATCGGATTCTTTTTGAGTCGCGGGTGTTTTGCCGGAGGAGACTTTGGTTTCTGCGGGCACGGTTTTCGCGCCGCCTGCACCGTTTTCGACCGTGAAGATCACTTGCCCGACTTTGAGCTTGTCGCCTTCTTTGACGCGGATCTCGCTGACCACGCCGCTCACCGACGAGGGCACCTCGATGACCGCCTTGTCCGTTTCCAGCTCCATCACGGGCTGGCCTTCTTTAACGTCGGCGCCGGGCGCGATCATCAGGCGAACCAGGTCGCCCTGCTCAATGTTTTCGCCCAGCTCGGGCAGTTTGAATTCCGTCACTGTCCTTAGACCTTTCTTAGCTGATGGCCGGGTTCGGCTTTTCGGGATTGATGCCGAGATCTTTTACGGCTTGCTGCACGGTTTCGATCTTGATCTGGTTCTCGCGGGCAAGCGCGCTCAGGGCCGCGAGCACGATGTGCTTGGCATCGACTTCAAAGAAGTCACGCAAAGCGGCTCGATTCTCGCTGCGCCCGAAACCGTCGGTACCAAGCGAGACTAGTCGGCCGGGAACCCAGCGCGCGATGCTTTCCGGTAGAACTTTCATGTAGTCAGAGGCTGCGACAAACGGGCCCGGAACATCTTTCAGTGTTTGAGTAACGAAGGGAATCCGCGGCGGCTGCCCGGGATGCAACAGGTTCCAACGTTCGCAATCGTTCGCTTCGCGGTAAAGCTCCTTGTAACTGGTTACACTCCACACGTCCGCACCGACTCCATATTTTTCAGCCAGAATCTGTTGCGCCTTCAGGACTTCGAACATGATGGTGCCGCTGCCGAAAAGTTGGGCGCGCAGCTTCACATCTTTCGCGGTTGACGGCTTGAAGCGGTAAAGACCTTTCAATATGCCGTCGCGAACTTCCTTCCCAGCAGGCATCTCGGGCATGGGAAGCGGTTCGTTGGTAACGGTGAGGTAGTAGAAGATGGATTCACCGTCTACATACATTCGCTTGATGCCATCCTGAATGATAATGGCGATCTCGTAGGCGAACGCGGGATCGTAAGCCAGGCAGTTAGGCACGCTAAGTGCGAGCACATGCGAGTGGCCGTCCTGGTGCTGCAAGCCTTCTCCCGCGAGAGTGGTGCGCCCGGCGGTGCCACCGACCAGGAAGCCCCGAGTGCGCATGTCAGCGGCCGCCCAGATCAGGTCTCCGATCCGCTGGAATCCGAACATGGAGTAATAGATAAAGAATGGGATCGTATTGATCCCGTGATTCGAGTATGCCGTGCCCGCCGCGATGAACGAACACATCGAGCCCGCTTCGGTGATGCCTTCTTCGAGAATCTGGCCGTCCTTGGCTTCCTTGTAGTAGAGCAGCGTATCCATGTCGACCGGCTCGTAGAGTTGGCCGACGCTCGAGTAAATACCAACCTGCCGGAAGAGCGCTTCCATCCCGAAAGTACGGGCCTCGTCGGGAATGATGGGAACGATGAGCTTGCCAATTTCAGGATCGCGCAGAAGCTTTGCCAGCAGGCGGACGAAAACCATGGTGGTGGAAACTTCGCGGCCGTCCGTGCCTTTGTAGAATTCTTCGAAGTGAGTTTCAGGAACGTGCGCTAAAGGCGTGGCGCGAACTTTACGCTCCGGCATGTAGCCGCCCAGTTGCTTGCGGCGCTCCTGCATGTACTTGATTTCGGCGCTGTCGTCGGAGGGACGATAGAACGGGGCGCCGTGCAGTTCATCGTCCGGGATCGGGATTCCAAAACGCGAGCGGAACATGCTCAGTTCGTCGTCGTTCAGCTTCTTCTGCTGGTGCGTGATGTTCTTGCCTTCACCGGCTTCGCCTAGCCCGTAACCTTTGATGGTCTTGGCCAGCACAATGGTCGGACTCCCCGTGTGCTCGACCGCAGCTTTGTATGCAGCGTGGACCTTGATGGGATCATGGCCGCCCAGGCGCATCCGCGACAGTTGCTCATCGGAAAGGCGCTCGACCATCTTCAGCAGTCGCGGGTCGGTTCCAAAGAAATTCTGGCGGAAGTAGGCGCCGCTCTCGACGAAGTATTTCTGGTACTGGCCATCGCTGATCTCGCCCATCCTGCGAACCAGCAGGCCGTCGCGATCGTTCTGAATGAGGCTGTCCCAGTCACTGCCCCAGATGACTTTAATGACATTCCATCCGGCGCCTCGGAAAATGGCTTCCAGTTCCTGAATGATTTTGCCATTGCCGCGCACCGGGCCATCGAGACGCTGCAGGTTGCAGTTGACGACGAAGATCAGGTTGTCGAGCCGTTCGCGCGCGGCCAGCGTAATGGAGCCCAGGGACTCAGGCTCATCCATTTCACCGTCACCTAGGAACGCCCACACCTTTCCGCCGGTCGTCTGTTTCAGTCCGCGGTTCTCAAGATACTTGATGAAACGCGCGTGGTAGATCGCCTGGATCGGGCCTAGTCCCATCGAGACGGTGGGAAATTCCCAGAAATCCTGCATGAGCCAGGGATGGGGATAAGAAGAGAGCCCCCCGCCCGGCTTCAACTCGCGGCGAA
Source organism: uncultured Acidobacteriota bacterium (assembly GCA_963850425.1). Classification (GTDB taxonomy): domain Bacteria; phylum Acidobacteriota; class Terriglobia; order Terriglobales; family Acidobacteriaceae; genus Gp1-AA133. The sequence continues at coordinate 981,393 of CAWKLF010000001.1, forward strand.
AATTTTCCAGCTTCTGCTTGGGGATGCGGCCCTCGAGGAATGCACGCGAGTAGATGCCGGGAGCAGCGTGTCCCTGGAAATAGACGATGTCGCGATCGCCCTCTTCGGTCTTGGCGTGCAGAAAATGGTTGAAGGCAACCTCGTATAAGGTGGCGGCGGACGCGAAGGTGGAGATGTGTCCGCCGATGCCTTCCTGAATCTTGTTGGCGCGGATGACCATCGCGAGCGCGTTCCAGCGCACCAGGCTTTTGATCCGCCGTTCCATCTCCTGGCTTCCCGGAAAGGGAGCCTGGGTCTTGGACGGAATCGTGTTCTGATACGGAGTGGTCGCCGTGAAGGGGAGATTCAGGCCCGCGGCGCGGCGTGCGTGCAGAGCCAACTGCTGAAGCAGGCGGCCTGCCCGGTCCGGGCCGCCTTTCGACAACACGTAATCGAGAGAGTCCAACCACTCTCGAGTTTCCAGGACTTCCAAGCCATCGGTCTGCATCGTCGCCACGTCTGATTTCCCCCACACGGAATGCGGAACCTTCAATGATATTCAATTCTGCGGATTTTTGCTGGCACTGAAGCGATTTGCAGACGGCATAGATTGCGCTGAGGAACAACCCGGCGGCCAGTTTGGATCGAACAGGCTGTGAATAACTCCGGTAAAGTCCGACAGCCCAGACGCCGATAAATCCACTGCAAGCGCAGACGGTGACAAACTCTGGTGGCACCGCCTTTGAGCGAGGTTGGCCTGACACTGCTGCAGGCCGGAAGATTTTGCCGGATGGCGCATAACTACCCGGCAGAATCTTCCTCAAGTTTTTCCTTTCTGAGCTTCCTCTAACCTTACTGCCTTTTCCAAAGTCGGGTACCTGAACGTTTCCATCATTTCTGGCGTGCATCGCCTTTGGAATGGATCGTGCTTGGATCGCATGCGGAGCAGCCATCGTGGATAGCGGATTCTATGCAGCCTGTGCTGGTCTCAAAGCGCGCACCCAAGCGCTGGAAATCGTCGCCAACAATCTTTCCAACATCAACACGGTGGGATACCGCGCACAGGATGCCACTTTTCATTCCCTGCTTGCCGGATCTTCCCGCGCGGGCGCCAACCCGCTCAACCGCGTAGTGAATGACTTTGGCGTCCTGGGCGGAAGCCGGGTCGACCTGCGTTCTGGGAATGCGCAGTCTACCGGCAACCCGCTCGATCTGGCGCTGGAAGGAAGCGGGTTCTTCACCGTGCAGGCCAAGGGGCAGGTTCTGTACACCCGAAACGGAAGTTTTCGTTTGTCCCCATCACGGCAGTTGATCACCGCGGACGGAGATGTGGTGCTGGGGGAGCAGGGGCCCATCACGCTTCCCAGCGGACAAGTGGCGGTGGGCATCGATGGAACGCTTTCTGTGGATGGAGCGGTCGCAGGCAAGCTGCGTATCGCGTCGTTTGCGAGCGGGACAGCTTTGCACGCCGTGGGAACAACGAATTATGCGGCACCGGCCAATGCGGTTGTCGCCAAGACAAGCGATGCCTCGGTGCGGCAGGGAATGCTGGAAGGATCGAATGTGAACCCGGTCACTTCCGTAATGAACCTGATTACCGTGCAGCGCGAGGCCGAAATGCTGCAGCGCGCGCTCGGCACTTATTACAGCGAATTCGATCACATCGCGGCCACTGAACTGGCCCGCGTCTAGGAGGCAGACTTATGTTCCGGTCCATGTACACGGCAGCCAGTGGGATGACGGCGCAGCAGATGAACTTGGACAACATTGCCAATAACCTGGCGAATGCCAGTACGGCGGGCTTCCGGCGTCGTCGCTTGCAGTTTCAAGACCTCCTCTATCAGAACTTTGTGATGCCGGGGGCGGCCGCCACCCAGCAAACCACCGTTGCGGCCGGCCTGCAGGTCGGGCTCGGCACCCGCACCGCGGCGTCGGAAGTCATTCAGTTGCAGGGAGACTTCAACTCCACCGGCAATCCGCTGGATCTGACCATCAGCGGTCCCGGCTTTTTTCAGGTGAGCCTGCCGAGCGGGGAAACGGCGTACACGCGCAGCGGTACTTTTCATCTCGATGCCCAGGGCAACGTGGTCACCGCGGACGGGAATCCCCTCCAGCCCGGAATCACGATCCCGCCCGGAGTCAGCTCGCTGACCATCGGAGCCGATGGCACGGTCAGCATCACCCAGTCCGGACAAAGCGCAGCCCAGCAGGTGGGCCAGATCCAGCTGGCGCTGTTCCCGAATCCAGGGGGCCTGAACAGCGTCGGAAAGAATCTGTTTTTGGCGACGACCGCTTCGGGTGATCCGGTGGTCGGCACGCCAGGTGGCAGCGAAGGACTGGGAGAAGTGCAGCAGGGATTTTTGGAAGGCTCCAACGTAAACGTGGTCGAGGAATTCATCCAGATGATCACGGCGCAGCGGTCTTACGAGGCGAATTCGCGGGTCGTAAGCGCGGCCGACCAGATGTTTCAGCAACTCAACAACCTCGGACGGTAAGCCATGCTACGCGCGTACTTCATCTTCGGCTGGGCGGTGTTCTGGGCGATTCCTACGCACGCAAGCGTTCCGGCGACACCACAGTGCGCGGCCGCCGCGCGGATTCGCTCCCTGGTGCAGCCCGCTCTGCGGGAGGCCGGCTATGCAGGCACAACATTGCCGGCAAACAGCGAAATCACCTGTCCGGCGGCGCTGGACGGCACGGAAACGCTGGAAGTCGCCAGCGTACGCTGGGATGGCCTGGTTCATTCGATTGAAGTGCGTGTGCGGTGCACGCGCAACGCATGCCTGCCTTTCGTATTGCATGTGCCACCCACGTCGGGAGAGACGATCCACAACCCGGGGAACTCCTTTCCTGTATGGAAATCCGCTGGCCAACGTTTCCCGGCGCTCGATCGGCCAGTGCACAGCCTGGTGCGCCCGGGAGAAATCGTGACGCTGCTTTGGGAAGAGGGCAGCGTTCGGATGACTCGGACGATGGTGTGCCTGGACCGCGGCGATGCTGGCGAGCGGGTGCGCACGCGCGGCAAGCAGGGCGGCCACATCGTGCGCGGGCGTGTACTGGCGACGGGCCTGGTGAAGGCAGAATGATGAGCAATAGGGAACAGGCAAGGCGGTGGTTCATCGCAGGTTGTCTCGCGGCTGGCATGTTCCTGCTGATCGCGCCTGCGGCGGCGCGCACGAAAACAAACCACAACCAATCTCTCGCTGATTATCTGAGGCGGGTGGGGCCGGCATTGTCGCAGCCCGCTGCGCCCGCCAGTCCAGGCAGCCTGTGGATGGATCAGGGGCGGCTGGCGGATCTGGCCAGCGATTACAAGGCCTGCCGGGTGGGCGATCTGGTGACCATCCGCGTGGTGCAGACTCTCCAGTCGGAGAACACCGGCAATGTCGCCACGGACCGGAACTTCAAGGCGAGTTCAGGCATCGACGCGCTCGCCGGACACATCAGCACCAGCGGCGTGCAGAACATCTTCTCGGCGAATTCTTCGCAGAGTCTTTCGGGCAAAGCCCAGGCGAGTTCATACTCTAGCCTGCGGACCAGCCTTACCGGGAGAGTGGTCGTGGTGCTGGAGAATGGCCTGCTGGTGGTGGAAGCTGAGCGGGCCATCTATATGAACAACGAGCACCAGACGGTGGTGCTGCGCGGTCTGGTTCGGACCGGAGACCTGGCGCCCGACAATTCGGTCACCTCGACCGCGGTTGGCAACCTGGAACTGGAAGTGAAGGGCAAAGGTGTGGTCACCGACGGCGTCCGTCCCCCGAACATCGTGATGCGGTGGTTGCTGCGCCTGGTGGGTTTCTAGAGGTGAGTGTGAACGCTCGACCGAAATTACTCGTGCTGCTTGCGGTCTTCGCCGCGTTGGGTTGTGCAGAGGCTCAGCCGGAGAATCGTCAGAGCACCATCCGCGATATCGCCACCGTCGAAGGCGTCCGGGAGAACCCGCTCCTTGGGTACGGAATCGTGGTGGGACTTAAAGGCACCGGAGACAGCCGCCAGACCATTTTCACGATCCAGACCCTGGCCAATGCACTGCAGCGCATGGGCGTGCAGATTCCGCCTGGCTCGGCGCGGTCGAACAATGTGGCGGCGGTTTTTGTGACGGCATCCTTGCCGCCTTTTGCGCGCCCAGGCACCGCGCTCGACATTACGGTCTCGTCCGCAGGCGATGCCAAGAGTCTGGAAGGCGGCATGTTGCTATTGACGGCTCTATCGGCCGCCGACGGGAAGGTTTATGCCGCGGCGCAAGGTCCGCTCACTATTGGCGGATACAGCGCCGGGGGAGGCGGCGGCAACGGGCGCCAGGTGAATCACCCGACTGTAGGCCGGATCGCGGGGGGCGGACTGGTCGAACGAGCCGGGCCGCTCGAGATGCGCAATCTCCCAAAACTTGCGTTATTGCTGCGGGAACCCGGCTTTGGAACCGCAACCGAAATGGCGACGGCGATCAATCATGAGTTTTCGCACGCGGTTGCCTCGGCCGCCGACAACCGGCGCGTCGAGATCGATACCGCGGCCGCCCAGTCCCCGAATCTCGCCGAACTGATGGCGCGCATCGAGAACCTCAAGGTGAAAGTTCATCGTCCCGCTAAGGTAGTGGTAAACGAGCGAACTGGAACGATCGTCATGGGGAAGGAAGTACGGCTGGGCGCGGTTTCCATCCTGCATGGCAATTTATCGGTGCAGATCACCACCGAATTCGCGGTGTCGCAGCCTGCCCCGCTTTCCAAAGGCCAGACCACAATCCTACCGCAGCAGGAAGTGCGCGCGGAGGAAACGGCGGCAAAACGAGTAGAACTTGGCGAGGGGGCCAGCGTCGAGCAACTGGTGAACGGGTTACAAGCCATTGGCGCCACGGCACGCGATGTCATTGCCATCCTGCAGGCTGTTAAGGCCGCTGGCGCGCTCGAAGCCGATCTGGAGGTGATTTGATGATTGGCAGCATGCACGCGCTCACTGGTTTGTACGGAGACCAGCGGACGTTTTCCTCGCCCAACCAGATCCGCAAGGCTGCACAGGAATTTGAAGCGCAGTTGCTGGCTACGTTGCTCGCACCACTGACACAAAGCCTGTCGAACGTCCCCGGCGAACCAGCTTCGGCCGGGTCGGAGCAATATGGCTTCCTGGGCGCGCAGGCGCTGGCTTCGGCCTTATCCAGTGCCGGGGGAATCGGAATCGCCGACCTTTTAGTGCGACGGCTGGGGAACGAAGGTGGGGGGGCGGGGGAGGGGGAAGAAGCGCTCCACGCTTCAAGTGATTGACAACATTGAAAATTCCTGTCGTTCGGGGTTGCGGAACTGGTGGAATTGAAAAGCATTAAAGCTTTCTTAACGAAGGCCGATAGTTCAATTGCAGGGAGAAAGTCCAGGCGGAGGCACTAGATGAGGATTGATTTAAACGCCAAAACGACCAATCTCCCGGAAACCAAGGGCAGCCCGAGAGCGACGGCGGCGCACCCGCCGGCCCGGGAGCCTTTTGGGGAGGACGCAGCCACCCTGGCGGGTGGTGCGCGGCTTCATCAATTGGAGAAGCAAATAAGCCAGCTGCCGGATGAGCGGGCAGACAGGATCGAAGCATTAACGCGCGCGGTTCGTACCGGCCAGTATCAGATCGATCCGGAACAGGTTGCGCAGTCCTTGGTGGCCGAGATGTCGGGACGTTCAGTTTTGCGGCGGTGAGTAAAGGGCGATGGCGGACTTCGCGACAGAACGGCTGGAGCCGACCTCTCGCGGAGCGCCGGTGTCGCCCCAGAACCAGCACGAAATTGCGGGCAAGCGCCCGGCCCGCCCCAAAGCGCAGCGCCGCAAGCAGTCCGAGTCCGAGCCCGAGTCGAAAACCACCGAGGCTGGCGACGATGCTTCGCACCGCCTCGATCAACTGGCATGATGGATGGAGCCGACAATTTTCCAGCTCGAAACACTCAAGCAGCAATTGGAGGTATGGTCACGTCTGGCGGCTGCGATTGAAAGCGCGCAGCGCGCGTTGTTATCTGGCGATGCGGCAGAATTTGAGCGATCGACGGAACTGCAGGCTGACTGTTGCCGTGACTATCGAAAGTTGGGTTGCGCAGCAAGCACCCTCGCGACCCTCGCAACTTCGGCGAGCGACAGCTGCGGGCTTGTGGCTGAAATTGAGCAGGCGCGAAACCGGGTTCGCCATCTGAACCGCGTGCATGCCGCTCTTTTGCGACGGGCCAGCCGGTCGCTGCGCATTTTGCACCATCTACTATCGGGATCCGAAGCGCCGTACGCGCCGCCCGCGTCCCTTCGTCAACCGCCGCCCTCGGTGGAAAGGGATTGAGCGATGTCCAGTTTATTCGGCACGATGTCAATTGCCATAAGCGGCCTGCTGGCGGAGCAGGGAGCGCTCGACATCACGGCCAACAACGTCGCCAATGCCAACACGCCGGGCTTCTCCCGCCAACGCCCGGTGTTCCTCGAAGGCGACGCAGTACCCGAGAATTCCCTTACCTTTGGCAGCGGCGTGGTGCTGGACAGCGTACAGAGTCTGCGCGACCCCATTCTCGAACTTCGCCTGCACGAGGAAACCCAGCAGCACAGCCGGCTGGACACCATGGTGACCGCACTGCAGCAGATTGAAGTGATGTTCAACGGTAGCGGCGGAGATCTCGGAACGCAGATTACGAAGTTTTTCAGCAGCTTGGAACAGCTTTCCACCAATGCGGCCAGCGCGCCGGCGCGCCAGGGGGTTGTGACCGCCGGCGGCAACCTGGCAACCAGTTTTCGAACCACTGTCAACCAGTTGCAGGCACAGCGCAGCAATCTGGATTTGAGCGTGGGGCAGATGGTGGATCAGGTCAATCTGCTCACCGCCCAGATTGCCACCCTCAATCGCGAAATCAGTGGAATGGAGAATCTGCATCAGGATGCCGGCACCTTCATTGATCAGCGCACCAATCTGATCCGGCAACTATCCGAGTTGACCGACGTGTCGATCGTTAAGAGCGACAACAGCCTGACGGTGACGACCTCGAGCGGTTATGCGCTGGTGGCGGGCGAAAGAAGTTTCGCGCTGACTAGCCAGCGAGATTTTTCCGGAGTACAGCACATCTTCAGCCACGATACCGACATTACCTCGCAGCTGACGGGCGGCAGCCTGGCCGGGGTTCTGACGGTGCGCGACCAGAAAATTCCCGCGCTGCTGGCTGATCTGGACACGCTGGCGAGCGGGCTAGCCACCGCCCTCAACACCGCCCACCGCAACGGCACTGATCTCGCAGGAAACGCCGGTTTAGATTTCTTCATGCCACCTCCCGCGGGCGGAGCCGGAGCTGCTGCAAATTTCTCGCTCCTGATCACCGACCCGGCCAAGATCGCGGCCAGTTCCGATGGCAGTGCGGGCAGCAATGGGAACCTGGCGAAGATGCTGGCGGTGCAGACCCAGCCAGTCGCCGGGGGCCAGTCGCCCACGAACTTTTATTCTGACCTGGTGTTCCGTGTGGGCAGCGACGTGGCCAACGGCTCAGCGGAACGGGACGCTTCCGACTTGATTTTGCGGCAGCTGGAGGATCAGCGCTCTTCCATTTCGGGCGTTTCGATGGACGAGGAAGCCGCCAACCTGATCCGGTACGAGCGCGCCTACCAGGCCGCCGCCCGCGTCATCACGACGATCGACGAGATCACGCAGACCGTCATTCAGCTGGGGAGGTACTGATCGCTTATGCGCATTAATCCGAACATCACCGCCGACTTATTGGCCGCCATCGCCAATGCGCAACAGCAGCAGGACACTGCCATGGTGCAAATGGCTTCGGGGCGCCGCGTGAATAAGCCGTCGGACGATCCCACGGCGGCTGCCATCCTGGTTCAAAATGAGGCTCAGAGCAGTCAGGCCGATCAATATCTGCGCAGCGTAAGTTCCATCCAGACGCAACTGCAGACCACCGATTCGACACTAAACTCCGTAGTCCTGGCGTTGCAGCGGGCCATCACACTCGGGGTGCAGGGCGCCAACGGCACGCTGTCGGACTCCAACCGCGCCTCTGTGGTCGGGGAGCTGACCGGCATCCAGCAGCAACTGCTCTCGCTCGCAAATCTTACCTTCCAGGGGCAGTACGTCTTTGCCGGAACTGCCACCCAGGCCCCGCCCTTCGTGGCGGACGCAACTCAGCCTTCCGGAGTGCGCTACGACGGAAATGCGGGAACCAACAGCGTGGCGGTCGGCGACGGGTTTGCAGTGCAGGTGAACGTTCCGGGCTCGCAGATCTTCGCGGAGCCGGGCAGCGATATGTTTCAGGCGGTGCAGGATCTAGTCGTAGCGTTACAAACCAACACGGGCGCGGATGCCGCCGTAAGTGGAGTGCGCAACGCTTTTGACCATGTCACGGCGCAGCGCGTCTTTTACGGCAATGCCTTGAACCAGCTGGAGTCGCAGCAGGGTTATCTGAATACCGCCAAGCTTCAGCTGAGCCAGCAGGAGAACACGGTGGGAGGGACCGATCTGGCGGCGGCCACAACCAACCTGCTAAGCGCGCAGAACGCCCGTTCCGCAGCCCTGTCCGCTGCCGGGCGGATCTCGCAGATGAGCCTGTTTGACTACCTGAAATAGGTTTTATCGGGTGGTGTGAGAGAGTTCTACCCAGGAGTTGGCGTTTTCCAGATGCGAGCGTTCGGCCTCCAGCCGGACGCGTTCAGTCAGCAATCGCGCGTGTAGCGAGGGCATCAGCGCCCGCAGTTCTTCAAGCTGGCCGCGATACTGGCGAACGGCGGCGTCGACTTCCGGATGAGTGCCGACAACGCCGCGATCCTGCAGATACTCTCCCACTTGCAGCAGTTCGGTGAGAATGGCGGCCAGATGGTCCGGCGTAATGGCTAATTGCTCGCCTGCGCTCAACAAACTTAGAATCTTCCCGATAGTGCGGTTGGCCCGATTCAGTTTTTGCAGAAGGTCAGACATTCAGGCCCTCCAGCGCGAGGGCGGCTTAGGCGTAGTCGGGGTTTCGCCAGCCGCGGTAGCCGGCTGTTTAGGCGTTTCGGGTGCAACTCGCGCATCTTGCTGTTCCAGTTCGATCCACGCGGACCGTACCGAAAGCAACAGATCAATCTGCTCTTTGAAGATGACCGCGCTGCCGTTAACCTGCGCTTCCAGAACACGCTTGCGCACCAGATCGTAGAAGCGATCCAGGTTGCGCGCGACCTCGCCGCCACGGTCCAGGTCCAAACAGGCTTGCAATTGTCCGATGACCAGCAGGGCGTGACTGGTCTTCTGCGTCCTGAGTTCGATATCCCCATGGTTCAGGGCGGACAGAGCTCCTGCCAAATCGTGGATGGCCTGTTCGTAAAGCAGTACGACTCTTCCCAGAGGACTCGCGGCGCGAGCGGCGGTTTCACGGTACGCGAACCTGGGGTCGGTGCTCATTTCTGGTTGGTCTGCAGAGCTTCCAGCTGCGCTGTGATGGCCTGCAGCGTCACCGGGTACTGACGCAGCATGGCGTCGATAGTGCTGTACTGCTTGATCAGGAACTCTCTTCGAGCAGCCAGGCGATCTTCAAAATCGGTGATCGTGTCACTTAGCATTTCCTGCTGATCTTTGATTTGTGTGATCTCAGTATTCAGGAGGCCCTGGGTTGGGCTGGTCAGAGCCGTAAGGTCGGCACTGAAATGAGAGCCAAAACCGTCAGACAACGACTGGAAAAAGCTCTGGAAATCGGAGTAGTGACTGCTCAGGACGCCGCTGAAGGTCGTCTGGTCCACGCTCAGGGTGCCGTCGTTGGCCATGTTGATGCCAAGTGAAGCCAGGCTCGCATAGCCGTTATTGCCCGTCATAGCATAGGTGACATCGGATAACAGGTTGGCTTGCAAGGCCCGCAAAGAACTATTCGAACCCAAACTGCCCGCCGCCCCGGTGGAGGAGTTGACGGTGAACTGCGCGGTAATGGCCCGCATCACTGTGTTGTAGGCCGAAACAAAATTGTTAACCGCCTGGGTGGCGCCAGTCGTATCCGGTCCGACTGAAAGTTGGACGGCCGTGTTCGGCGCACTGCCGGCCAAGTTTAAGGTCACACCGCTGATGGCTCCCGTCACTGTGTTGGTTGTGCTGCTGATTGGCACACCATCAATCGTAAGGGACGCGTTTTGCCCTGCCACCGACTTGTGGAAATTTATGCCAGAGGTATTTCCCGTAACGGTCAAGTCTCCAGCCTCGCCGGTGGTCTTGCTGACCAGGGCCAGGCGAGCGCCGCTGGCGTCGTTGATGATGCTGGCGGTCACGCCCAAATTCTGGTCGTTGATGGCATTGGCTATTCCGCGAAGCGTGTTGTTCGTTGCATCGACCGTGATATCGGTGCTAGTCGTCCCGACCTTGAGAGTGATCACTCCGGTGGCAAAGGTAGTGTTCTCGTCCGTTAATGCGTCTGTATAGGAGGAAGCGGTCGTAGCCAGACTATTGACCGCAATCAAGTGATTGCCGGTAGCCGCACCGGGCTTGGCGGTAGCAGTCAGAATGCTCGGCTGGGACGAGGTGGCAAGATTCGCCGAGAGAGCTCCGCTGGCATCGCTGAGTGCGTTCATGGCGGTCTTCAAGGCGTTCAGGCTGGCATTCATGCTGTTGAGATCGCTACGCTGGGCGCTGAACTTGCTTTGCTGCTGCTGCCACAATCGTTCCGGCCCGCGCGCCGTCTCGATAATCTGATCCACGACTGCTGTGACATCAAGGCCTGAGCCGGAACTTACGGTACTCGAGTTCAGGCCCATGCTGGTGAGGTTCACACCGCTGCTGGACATGTATCTCCTTCTTTCGTGCTTGGCTTAGGATCTGACATCGAGGCTCGGCTGCGTCGGGTTCGCCTGCTCCAATTCACGGACGCTGCGCGCGATCTCAAGCAACTGTTGGGGAGGAATTTGCTGGATCAAATCTCCCGTGTCCTTGTCGAGAATGCGATAGATGATGAGGTTGGCTGGGCCGAATGACGCGTTCACCTGGACCTGCCGCGGTTCCAGCACACTCTGGGGAGCCGTGGCAACGCGGGTCTCCCTGACCGGCGGAGAAACGGTGGAAGCGGAGCGCGCGGGTGCCACCTCGCGTGCGCCGGATCTGGGTCCGAGAACCACCACTGCCTGGACCGGATCGATGCTCATAAGGCATCCCCTTGAAGAGATTGCAGGGAGGCGAGCGGTTTCCCGCCTCCCCACATTCGTCGTTCTACTGGAGCAGCTTCAAGACGCTTTGCTGCATCTGGTTGGCCTGTGCCAACGACGAGATGCCGGTTTGGTTGAGAATGGAGTACTTGGTCATATTCGCCACTTCCTGAGCGATGTCGGCGGCGCGAATACCATCTTCGGCAGCCGACAGGTTCTGGGTCTGGTTCTGCATGACGTTGACGGCGCTCTGCAGTCGGTTGATGGCCGCGCCGATCTGGCCTCGAGTGGCTGCTACCGACGAGATCGCCGCGTTGATGTTGGTCAAAGCCGCCTGGGCGGTGGCTGCCGTGGTGAGGCTGGCGGTGCCGCTGCCGCCGGCCAGAGTAGCTCCACCGAAGGTCAGGTTCGCATCCGTGCTGGTGGTAGCGACGCTGCTGCCTGCGGTTCCGGAGGTCTTTGCCAGGATGGCAATTGAGCTCGCGCCGGCGACCGCCGTGGCTGAAGCATTTGCGACGGTCGGCGAGCCATACACGGTTCCCGAACCGGCCCCGCCGTTGATGGCCGCAACCAGGTTCGATAGGCTGGCTGCCGTATTGGCGCCAATCAGGACTTCATTGGCGGTTGGAGTCGCCGTCAACGCGGTCACGAAGGTGTAGGTGGTCGCTCCGACCGTCACCGTCTTGGTGGCCGTCGCATTGGCCGCGGCGGTCAGCGTCCCGCTGGCATTGGCGAGCAACCCGATGCCCAGCGAAGACAGCACGCCGGTGGTGACGCCGATGTTGCTGGCACCGCCGCTGGTGGAATCGCTGAGGTAGATGTTGGTCGGCGTGGCCGTGAACACCGCCGTACCGTTGAAGGTGGTGTTGGTGCCGATACGATCAATTTCCGCCTTGATCGCGGAGAACTCGGAATCCAGCGCCGTACGCTGCGCGTTGGACACGGTGCCGGTGGCGGATTCGGTGGCCAGCGTAACCGCGCGATTCAGCAGGGTGGTGACCTGGGCGAGCGAGCCGTCGGCCACTTGCAAGTTGCCCACGCCGTCGTTTGCGTTGCGGGCCGATTGCGTCAGGGCGGTGATGTTGGCGTGCAACCCATCGGCAATGGCCAGACCGGCCGCGTCATCGGAGCCGCTGTTGATCCGGGACCCGGATGACAGCCGGAACAGGGTTTTCTGCAGTCCCGCTCCCGTAATCGCCAGCTGGTTTTGGGCGGCGAGGGACGGTATGTTATTCAGAATGCTAAGTGCCATGATAACTCTCCCTTTTTGGCTCAGCTACAGTGCGGAGCCCGGATTCACTTCAGTCATCGGCCTTGGGAACCCGTTATCCGTTCCCAAGTATCCGAGCGCGCGGTTATTGCAACAGTTTCAGTACGCTCTGCTGCATCTGGTTGGCCTGAGCCAGCGAGGAGATGCCCGTCTGGTTAAGGATTGAGTACTTGGTCATGTTGGCCACTTCCTGGGCGATGTCGGCGGCGCGAATACCATCTTCGGCAGCCGACAGGTTCTGGGTCTGGTTCTGCATGACGTTGACGGCGCTCTGCAGTCGGTTGATGGCCGCGCCGATCTGGCCTCGAGTGGCTGCTACCGACGAGATCGCCGCGTTGATATTGGTCAAAGCCGCCTGGGCCAACACAGCGCTGGTGAGAGTTGCCACACCGGTGCCGCCGCCGATCAGGGTGGCTCCGCCGAAGGTGTTCGCCGTATCCGTGGTGGTGGTGGAAACCGTGTTGCCTGCGGTACCCGGAGCCTTCGCCACAAAAGAAACGGTCGTAGCAGTCGCGACTGCCATGGCAGAGGCATTGGCGACAGTGCCCGTCCCGTAGGTTGTGCCCGCGCCCCCGCTGCCATTGACTGCAGCAGTGAGGTTGGCCAACGTGGCGGCCGCATTCGCTCCGATCAATACCTCATTGGCAGCCCCGGTCAACGCAGCCACGTAGGTGTAGGTCGTAGCTCCGACGGTGATCGTCTTGGTTGCGCCGGCGTTGCCGGTCGAGGTCAGCGTGCCGGCTGCGTTTGCCGTCAAGCCAATACCGGAGGAAGACAGCACGCCGGTGGTGACGCCGATGTTGCTGGCACCGCCGCTGGTGGAATCGCTGAGGTAGATGTTGGTCGGCGTGGCCGTGAACACCGCCGTACCGTTGAAGGTGGTGTTGGTGCCGATACGATCAATTTCTGCCTTGATCGCGGAGAACTCGGAATCCAGCGCCGTACGCTGCGCGTTGGACACGGTGCCGGTGGCGGATTCGGTGGCCAGCGTAACCGCGCGATTCAGCAGGGTGGTGACCTGGGCGAGCGAGCCGTCGGCCACCTGCAAGTTGCCCACGCCGTCGTTTGCGTTGCGGGCCGATTGCGTCAGGGCGGTGATGTTGGCGTGCAACCCATCGGCAATGGCCAGACCGGCCGCGTCATCGGACCCGCTGTTGATGCGGGACCCGGATGACAGCCGGAACAGGGTTCTCTGCAATTCCCCTCCCGTGATCGCCAGCTGGTTTTGGGCGGCCAGGGACGGAATATTATTCAGAATGCTTAACGCCATTTTGAATCTCTCCTTTGACTGGGCCCGTCTTCCTGGAACCGCCTCCCGATAGTGTTTGCGAAGGTCTGTCCGCTTGCTGCATCACGGAACCCAATTGCGTTCTCCCGGAACATCGGCACATCGGGACACAGCTTTACTCACGAGCTGTCAGTAGCCGGTACTTCGGTAATGGTTCACCGCTTCCGCGCTGTACACGCGTGTCTCTCCGTGCCGATAGGTAGAGCAAGACGTTGCCGCAGGATGCCCCGAGACGGGGAGAGGAAGTTCTCGATGATTCAGTTGACACGCCTTAACAACCAGCCTTTCGCGGTCAATTCCGACCTCATCAAGTTCGTCGAACAGGCTCCCGACACGGTGATCACCCTGGTGACGGGAGAAAAACTGGTGGTACGGGAAAGTGCCTCGCAGATTCTCGAACGCGTCGTCCATTTCCGCCGATCGGTGTTGAGCGAGATCTTCCCCGGCTGGGATAACCGGGTTGCCTTCGGTCCACCTTCCGCCGAACCGGGCAAAGGCGGGAATGAAGGACCGAGGTAGGCGCCGTGGATAAGGCCACCGTCAGCGGTGTTGTGATTGCTGTAGCCGGAATTCTCGCCGGGTTGTTGCTCGAAGGCGGGAACCTGCAGCAGATCCTGCAGCCCACCGCCGCCATGATTGTTTTTGGCGGGACGCTGGGGGCGGTGCTGATTCAATTTCCCATGCCAATTGTGCTCGGAGCTTTTCGCCGGTTAACCCATATTTTCGTGGCGCCCCGGGCCGACCCGATGGCCACAGTCAAAGAGCTGGTGGGCTACGCGAACCAGGCGCGTCGGGAAGGAATCGTATCCCTGGACCAGCTTCTCGAGAAGATCGACGAACCCTTCCTGCGCCGGTCGCTCATGCTGGCCATTGACGGCACGGAGCCACAGGAGCTGCGCAGCATGATGGAACTTGAGTTGGACAACCAGGCCGAGCAGCAGGAGACCTACGCGCACGTGTTTGAATCGGCGGGGGGATTCTCGCCGACCATCGGCATCATCGGCGCGGTCCTGGGATTGATCCAAACCATGCAGCATCTCGACAAGATTGATGAGGTTGGGCGGGGAATTGCGGTGGCATTTGTAGCTACGATCTATGGCGTGGGCGCCGCTAATCTTTTCCTGCTGCCGGCTGCCGGGAAGATGAAGCTGCGCGTTCGCGAGGAACAACTCATTCGGGAAATGACCCTGGAGGGTGTGGTTTCCATTCTGGAAGGCATGAACCCGCGCATGCTGGAAACCAAGCTGCTCGGATTTCTGGCGGACGCCCAAAAAACTGCGATGTCGTCTCAGGTTGAAGAGGTCGTTTCATGAGCCGGCGCCGCCGACGCGCTACGCATGCCAATCATGAACGCTGGCTGGTGTCGTATGCCGACTTCATTACGCTACTATTTGCGTTCTTTGTGGTTTTGTATTCCTCCTCGCAAGTTGACAAGCGGAAGGTCGGGAGGCTGGCGACTGCGATTCAGGTGGCGTTTCAGGAGTTGGGGGTCTTTCCTGCGTCGAGCAAAATCGTTGCGCCCGACTCGTCCGAGCCGATCCCGTTTAATACTGTGCAGGCAATCGAGAACGCAGAACGTACGGCCGCTCTCGGCCGGATTGCGCCTTCCCCAAAGGGACTCCTGGGAGCTTCCGAGAACGGAGATTTATCCAGCCTTCGGCAGGAACTGGAAGATGCGCTCGCTCCAGAAATTCAGCGACGGGAAGTCGCCGTGACCGTGGGTCCCGACGGGTTGATTGTCAGCCTCCGCGAAATCGGATTTTTTGATAGCGGCTCCGCTACACTCCGGGATACGTCGCTCTCCGCTTTCGGTCGAATCGCATGGCTCCTGGCCGAGCGGCCGTACCGGGTGCGCATCGAGGGCCACACGGATAACCGGCCCATTCACAATGCGGAGTTCAGCGACAATTGGGATCTCTCGACCGCGCGGGCGACCGAGCTGGTGCGGCTCCTGATGTTGAAATACGGCTTTGCACCGGAACGCCTTTCGGCTGCCGGCTACGCGGAATATCATCCGGTCAGCGGCAATGACACGCCGGACTCGCGCGCCCAAAACCGCCGGGTTGACCTCGTGATTGTCGGCAAGGTGCCTGCGACCAAGGTGGCGATGCCTGCACCGAGTAACGCGGGCCCGGCGACTCCAGCCATTCCCGATGCTCCTGCATTGATTCCGAAACCGTCCCCGGCGGTCCCCGCTTCTTCCGCAGTTCCTCCGCGCTAGATCTGCGCTCAGCAGCTAAGGGCGCTACTTGGGCGCGCTGAGCACCGTTTGGTACGGATCAATTACGACCTTTCGTGTGCCAACCGGTGAAATGAACCGAAAAGGGGTTTCGGGGCCGTCCGCCAACACCGTACCTAAGTAAACCTTCCGGTCGTCCGAAACCGCATACATCGGCACGGCCGATACGTAGTCCTGAGGCGTTTCCTTTTGCTGTAAAGTCCCGACCACTTCGATGCGATTCTCTTTCGATTGGTACTTGACATTATGAACACTGTAGCGGGGCAGGGACGTACCTTCGACCCAGCTACGGACAAACCACTCCAGCGATTTGTGCCCCTCGTACCATAAGGGTTTGGGCAGATCCTCCTCGAAAACCGCGAACAGCTCGCTGGTGCTGATCGACTGCCCCGCATAGCGCTCGCGAACTTTTCGGAGGGCACGGATAAAGGGTTCGTCCGGATCGAAGGGAACGCGCTGTGCCGTCCCTCGTCGTTTGGGTTCAGCTTCGAGCAACATGTTGCGAAGCATATGGAACAACCAGGTGCCGCGTCCGTAGCTGATGGCTTCATAACCCTTCGGAAAATGAGAAGAGTTCAGGCGCAGGCCAAGAGTTACAGGCCCGGCATCCCGGAGAGCCTCGCCATCCTTGTTGGTTTCGTCCAACTCTTGCCGGTACAGCTCAAGAATATTGCGTACCTCTCCCGGCCTGTCTTTTTCCAGCGTCATCAGGGCGCAATAGTTGGCGAGGGCTTCCACAATCCACTGGTCGCGGTAACTGCGCCAGCCTACCAAGTCACCCCACCATTGATGGGCGGTCTCGTGGGGAAGCGTCAGGCTCGTCAACGCGCTTTCCAAAGAGCTGCCGCTCAAATCTTCCGCTTGCTCATGGGTAAGGAATGCAAAACTCGACAGAAAAACAAGTCCCGGCCAGCCCTGGCTCATTCGGCCCGGCATCTGGGTCAGTTCGAGCGATCCATAAGGATACGGACCAAAGCGACTGGAATAGAACTCGACTGCCCGCGCCCCGTTGTCCGCGACCGATTGCGCATTGCGTGCTGGGGACGGGATGCTCGGTTGACGCACAATCGGATCGATGTTCATACGAGGATCGTGCAAACTTGGCGGAGTTACCACCGTGGTGGAGGGCCGAGGGAAAGCCTTTTCCATGGCTCGTGCCGCATAAGCTTTTACCGTGACCTCGCCCGCTGTAGCAGTAGCCACTTCGTACTTCCCGAGGTTGAAACCCGCCAAAGTGATGGGCCGCTCGGTTACCCAGCGTGCGACCTGGCCTTCGGAAGCATCCGGCGCCGCGAGCCTCTCGTTTGAAGGGGCGCTCTTCCCGGTTGCGACCAGCGTCCAACCACGGGGATATCGGAACTCCAAATCAAAATCGGCCATGGCTAATCCGCGATTGGGATACCAGGTTCCGCGAGCACCTACATAGAGCAGCCCACCGCCCGCCTCTGACAGAACCTCGCCGCTGTACACAAATTTCAGGTTCAAGATCTCCCTGTCCCGTAGTGGCTGGGGAAAGACCACCGCGACCAGGTCATTCCCTCTCCTGGAAAGTTGGCTCCCCTCAATCGCAGGATTGTTAATAAACTCGACCGCGTGCCCATCGACGTCCACTTCTTTGACTTGGAGAAAACGGGAAAGCTCAAAGTAGACGGTGCGCTCTCCGCCGCGGTGAACTTCCATTAGCAAGGACGCCTCCGCACTCAGAGTGGTGGGCGGGGTGACTTGCGCGCGGATCTTGTATCCGGAGACTGTGACTTCTTCTTCGCGCGTTAAGGGTTCCTCGATGTGGCTGGCGTTGCCAGACGCTTGTGGAGTGAAGGAAGTCCACACATCGTAAAAGGCCAAGCCATCGACGTATCTCGTCTGGCCCGCCCAAACTTGTTCTATGCCTTTGGTGTCGAAGTACGCGTCAAAGGTGCCCAGTTTGATGCCTTGCGCGCGAACATGCAGCATGCGGTCGGATGGGTCTGAGATCCAGGGCATCGCAGACCCCGCTTCCCCTGCAACCGGCAAAACCCGGCTGAATGTTCCGAGCAGACGCAGTGCATCCAGGTCCGCCAGATTGCGGGCGCTATTGCTCAAATGCAGGGCAAAATCCGGGCCCGCCGTGGAGGGGCGCAAATAGGGCTTCAACTCGGAAAACGTGTCGTCATTAAAGCGCAAATACGCTGACGAGATCCGCTCTTCAAGAATTGCCATCCCTGTAAAGAGCATCATGGAGGCGCGCTCTCCCTGATTGGGAGGCGTTAACAGAAGTTCAGCGTCCCCTTCGAAAACCGCGCCCGTAATGCGTCCGGCTACGTCCGAAGTGAAAACGATTTCGCCGTCATCAAGAAGAAGATGAAGAGAAGGACGGTCAATGGAAACACCGCGAATATGAAAAGTCCGTGTGGCATCAAGACCCACGCTCCGCAGTTGCAGGTAAAGCTCTTCGGCAGGCTTTGCGACAGCTGTAGATTGTGCCGAAACTGGAGCAGGGACAGGAGATTGAGTGCTCCCGAAAGAGACCGTGGCGATCAAGCAAACCAATGCGATGATCCACACGACGCGAGCTTTCCCGGTTACTTGGGTCACCTACTGAGGCTCCCTGGCCATTGCTAAAATGCGCATAAGTGCGCACGCGTCTCATTTTCTCATTACCGCTTCTCTTCCTGCTCACGGCGGTGGCGGATATTCGCGCATATGCCGACGTCATCCACCTCAAGAACGGCCGCAAGATTTGGGCCGACCACGTTCGCGAAAACGGCACACACGTCGAGTACGAGGTCGGCGAAGACTCCTACAAGATTTTGAAAGCCTCGGTGCAGAGCATTGAAGAAGGCGGAGTCGCTCCCGCATTCGCATCGTCGGCCAGCGGCCAGGGATCTGCGAAGGATCTGCCCACGTTCGTTCCAGAGGATGGCCTCGCCGGCCACCAGGATCTTGCGACCAAAATCGTTCATGACGGCAAGGTGGACCTCGATGCTCTGACGGCCATCGAGAAGGAGGGTAAGCCGGAACTTTCCGCCACTGCCTATTTCCTCGCGGCCAAACACGAATTTGAACATGGCAATCTTCCGCAGGCACGCCGGCAGTTCGAGGCTGCCCTCCGATTCCAACCCGAAAATTCCACAATCCTGAGCTATTACGCGATGGCTTTGGTGCGGTCCGGCAATGCCGCGGCTGCCTTGCCCTACGCCGAGCGCTCGACGCGCGCCAATCCCAATTCGGCGGACGCCTATACCGTGCTCGGATACGTTCAATTCTCCGCCGACCGCACGAAAGATGCCGCCCGCACCTGGAAGCATTCGCTCGAGTTGCGCCCCGATCCAGTGGTCGAACAATATCTGGCGAAAGCCCAACGCGAAGTCACGACCGAAGCGGACTTCTCTCAGAAAGAGAGCAGCCACTTCACCTTGCGCTACGAGGGCAAGCAATCCTCCGAACAGCTTCGCCGCGAACTAATGGCAACGCTCGAATCAGAATACGATGATCTGGTCCGGCAGCTTGGGGTCGCACCCCGCGCCAGCATTCCCGTCATTCTGTACACGGAGAAAGCATTTTTCGATGTAACGCAGGCTCCGTCGTGGTCAGGCGCCGTGAACGATGGCAAGCTTCGGATTCCGATCAGCGGAATTTCCTCGATGACTTCGGACCTGGCTCGCGTCCTGAAGCACGAACTCGCCCATTCCTTCGTGAACCAGGCTTCGGCAGGGCGTTGTCCGACTTGGCTCAACGAGGGCGTGGCGCAATCGGTGGAGGGGAAGTCCCTGGCATCGGATGGCCGCCGCATCGGGCAATTGTTCCGGGCTCAGCACGCCATCCCCTATAACGTCCTTGAAGGCAGCTTCATGCGCTTCTCTAATGTGGAAGCGGTGGTGGCCTACGATGAGTCACTTGCGGCCGTGGAGTACATCAACGAAACCTACGGGATCGGCGATGTGGAACGTATTCTTGAGCGAATCGGCCAAGGCAGTTCGGCCGAGGCGGCTCTGCGCGCCACCATCCACTCCGACTATGGCCAGCTCGAAACTGAAGTCGGACACTTTCTGGGCTCAAAGTACGGTGAGTAGAACGCTTCTGTATAGCACGTCCTTCCGCTAGCCAACTCTCGCCCTGTGTGCTACCTTCAGCCCTCTCGGGTCCGCTTATGAAGGGTCTGCTCATTCGGCGTAATAAGAAGATCCCGGTCGCGATCGAGCCGGTTGCCTCCGCCTTTCCCTGCTTAAAGAATGCCGAGATCGCTGCGGCATTCGCCGGACAACGAAGTGCGGGCGATTTCTACGATTCAATCCGGGTGAGTCCATCGCGCGTCCTTTTCGGCCTGCTCGACGTCGCCGGCCGGCGCGAGCAGAATCAGGAAATCCTCTCTGCAGCGCAGACAGTTTTCCGCGACACGGGGACGAAGTTGCTCTCTCCGCCGGAAGCCAACGAGGCCGATGCGATGACGGAACTTTGTCTCGCGCTGAATCGGGCCATCATGAATGCGGCCGGGGGTGTGCACTCCAGCCCAGCCTTCGCAGGTTGCTACAACGAAGACTTGGGCATTCTCTGCTACTTCAACTGCGGACATACTCCCGCCTTGGTTCGCCATGCAAGCGACGTTTCGGAACTAGGGGCCACCGGTCTGCCCCTGGGCTTGTTCTCGATGGCTCCTACTGAGGCGCGACTGATAGCGATGGAGCCCGGTTCGGCCCTGGCGCTTGTTTCCCGCGGCGTGGTCGAAACCGAATACAAAAGGCAGGAATTCGGATTGGGCAGAGTTGAATCAGCCTTGAAGAATGCCAACTTGGCCGGCGCGCATGCGGTTTGCCACTCGATCCTGGACGATGTCCAGCGTTTCGCTTCTTCCGAGCCCATCAAGGATGACATCACGGCCTTGGCCCTGGTCCGGAGTTCCGCATCCTAGCGGGTAAAAGGGGCTAGCTGCACGTGTCCAAACGGCTGGATCAGGCCCGCTACGCGGGGTTACAATCTCGTAAAGCTCAAAGTTCAGCCCGAGTCCGGCTGCGGCCAGAGACTCCTTGGTGATTCTTTTCAATGAATAAGAAACAGTTGCTATGTCTGTGCCTTTGCCTGGTGATCCTGCCTGAGGTCCTCGAGGCGGACACCGTAGTCGAGGAAATTATCGCGCGCGTCAATAACTCCATCATTACCCGTTCCGATTTCGAGCGCAGCAAACTGCAGCTTAAAGACGAGGCCAAACAGCAAGACCCGAACAACCCCGAAAAAGATATTGCCGGGAAGGAGCGCGATGTCCTCCGTGATCTGATCGACCAGCAGCTCCTCATTGACAAAGGTAAGGATCTGGGACTCACCGCCGACACGGAACTGATCAAGAAACTCGACGAGATGCGCAAGCAGATGAACCTGGAGTCGCTCGACGATCTGGAAAAAGCGGCGCAAGCACAGGGCATCTCCTACGAGGATTTCAAGCAGAATATGCGCAACCAGATCATTACCCAGCAGGTCATTGGGCGCGAGGTGGGCGGACATCTGAACATCACTAAGGAAGAAGAACAAAAGTTTTACGAGGAGCATAAGAGTGAAATGGAGCAGCCGGAACAGATTCGGCTGAGTGAAATCCTGGTTTCCACCTCCAAGCCTTCCTCGATCACGCCGATTGCAAAACCTGATCCGGCTGCGCCACCTGCGGCGGACGGGGCCAAACCTGCCGAGACGCCCGCCCCAGTGGCTCCTCCGGCGGCCGATGAACTAGCGGCCGCCGAAGCCAAAGCCAACAGCCTGCACGAGCAGATCCAGAAGGGCGCCCCCTTCGACGACGTTGCCAAGAAGAGTTCCGATGGGCCGAGTGCTGCCCAGGGCGGTGACCTGGGCTACTTCAAGCGGGGAACCCTGTCGAAGGACCTGGAAGATCGCACGTTCGCCATGAAGGCCGGCGACGTCACCGACGTGATTCGCACGAAGCAGGGCTTCGTGATTCTTAAGGTCACCGAGCACCAGCAGGCCGGGATCCCGACCCTGAAGCAAATGGAGCCGCGCATCCAGGACGCCTTGTACTATCAGAAGCTGCAACCAGCGCTGCGCACCTATTTGAAGAAATTGCGCGAGGAAGCGTTCATCGACGTCCACTCGGGCTACGTGGACACTGGGGCCAGCCCGAATCAGACCAAGCCCGTCGAAACTCCGGGAAAAGAAGCAGGCGCCAAGAATCTCAAAAAGAAGAAAAAACTGGGAATTTTCAAATAGACTCAGACGACCGCTAAGAGACTTCAGGGCGCAGGGGGCGTAGCAACCTATTTCATGAAACAGTTCTTCATCTGCGACTGCACCGTGCAGGAAAACAAGATCATCACCTCAACCTTTGTGGTGGTGTCGAAGCAGGTTAAGCCTAAAAAGACCGGGGACCCTTATCTTGCGCTCACCCTGGGCGATCGAACCGGGCAGATTGAAGCGAAGATGTGGGACAACGTCGAGGATGCACTGGACGCCTTCGAGCAGGACGATTACCTGAAAATCAAAGGCCTGATTAACAAATACAAAAACCGCTTTCAGCTGACCATTCACAAAT
Source organism: uncultured Acidobacteriota bacterium (assembly GCA_963850425.1). GTDB lineage: Bacteria > Acidobacteriota > Terriglobia > Terriglobales > Acidobacteriaceae > Gp1-AA133. The sequence continues at coordinate 1,003,773 of CAWKLF010000001.1, forward strand.
TGCGCAGGTTGGGAGAATCGGAAATCGACTTTTCCGACTACCTGCCCAAAACCACGAAAAACATTGATGAGCTGTGGCAGGCTCTAACGGATTTTGTGGCGAGCATGCAAAACCTGCACTTGAAAAACCTGATTCAAGGCTTCATGGCGGACCCTGAAATCGCAGCAGCCTACCGCAATGCCCCGGCCGCCAAGACATTGCATCACGCCTACATTGGCGGCCTGCTCGATCATGTCGTGTCCTTGTTTCGTTCCTGTGACCTGATTTGCCGGAATTACCCGCAAGTAAATCGCGATCTGGTCCTGACGGGGGCGTTTCTTCACGACATCGGCAAGATTCACGAACTCACCTACAACCGGTCCTTCTCGTACACAACGCGCGGACAGTTGCTTGGTCACATGATCATTGAACTGGAGATGTTGCAGGCCAAGCTCTCGCTGGTGCCGGATTTTCCTCCCGAACTGAAGACGCTGCTCGAGCACCTCATCATCAGCCATCACGGCGAGTACGAGTTCGGATCGCCCAAGCTTCCCATGTTCCCCGAAGCACTTTTACTGCATTACATGGACGATCTCGATTCGAAAATGGAGAGCATGCGAGCCTTGTTCGACCGGGAAATCGAACAGGAGAATCCCTGGACCAGCTACAATGCCTCGCTGGGCCGGCCAGTCTTGAATACTACGAAATTTCTTGCGCCAAAATCTGCGCCGCCAGTATCCGCTGCTTCGTCTGAAGGCGAGACACTGCCTCTGCAATTGGACGACCTCGAGGAATGCGATCCTGCCCCGGCGGCCGGTCAGGAGCCGGTGAAGACGTAGTCTCGCGTCCGCGAGTGCTTGAAAAGTACGACTACCGTTTCAGTACATTTTTCCCGACTGGAGATTTACATGCGATCACGCCTTGGACTACTCACCCTCGCTGGTTATCTGACTTTCACAGTGCTGGCCTGCACTTCCAAGCCGCCCGCAAATGATGCGGCAACCTCGACAACCACCACCGATTCGAACGGCTCTCCAGCAAGCAATGATGGCTCGAGCCCATCGCCCAGCAACTCATCGCCTGCAAGTCGAGGTGATTCCCGCGGAGGTAACATGGCTGCGAATCGAGAGGCAGCCGCTCCGCAATCGATTGTGGTCCCCAGCGGCACTGTCCTGACCGTTCGCCTCGGAGAAACCTTAAGTTCGAAGCAGAGCCAGGCGGGGCAGAGTTTTTCTGCGACCCTTGCGGAACCGGTTCAAGTTGACGGACAAACGCTAATTCCCAGCGGGGCGACGGCCAGTGGAACGGTAGTGGCGGCGCAATCGGCGGGCAAGTTCAAGGGGGCTTCGCTGCTGCAGATCAAGCTGAATTCTATTACCGTGGGTGGCAGACAGCGGTCGATCGAGACCTCCTCGGTCGCGCGCTCGGAAAAGGGAAAAGGGAAGCGCTCTGCTGCAATGATTGGCGGCGGTGCCGGGGCGGGCGCCCTCATCGGAGCCTTGGCTGGTGGCGGCAAAGGCGCGGCCATCGGTGCGCTGGTCGGAGGCGGTGCAGGCACGGCTGGGTCAGCCTATACCGGCAACCGCGACGTAACCCTGCCCGCGGAGTCCGCTGTCAGCTTTAAGCTCGAAGCGCCCTTGCATCTAGAACGTTAGTTCGCCGTCGTTCCTCTGAAATGAAGATCCCGGAGGCTGCGGTCTCCGGGATTTTTTGCGCCTCACACTCCTCTACGATAATTAGCGATGATCAATTTTTCGGATACGGAACTCCTCACCTTCGACTGCTACGGAACTCTGATTGACTGGGAGAGCGGAATTTTCTCTGCCCTCGGTCCTGTGCTGGCTGCGCATGGAAAGTCAATCGCCGATGCGGATTTACTTGCGCTCTATGGAGAATTTGAAGCGAGCGCCGAGGCGGGAGAATATCGGCCGTATCGGGAAGTCCTGCAGTCGGTCGTCCGTTCCTTCGGCCAGCGTCTCGGATTCGATCCTACCCAGGCCGAGCTCCAGTCGCTGCCAGACTCAGTCTCGCGATGGCAGCCTTGGCCCGACACCGTGGATGCGCTCAAGCGACTCTCCGGTCGCTACCGACTGGCCATCATTTCAAACATCGACGACGAATTGTTTGCCCGCACGCGCGAGTTCCTGCCGGTAAAGTTCGTGGACGTCACCACGGCGCAGCAAGCGCGCTGTTACAAGCCGGGCCTGGAGATTTTTCGGCTGGCTCTCACAAAAACCGCGGTGCCGCACAGCCGAATATTGCACGTGGGGCAGAGCGTTTATCACGATGTGCTGCCCGCGCAATCTCTTAAACTGGCGACCGTTTGGGTAAATCGCCCCTCGCCTCGCGCCGGAATTGGGGCGGTCATACAAGCGGCCGGGACGCCGGACCTGGAAGTTCCCGATCTCGCAACCCTCGCGACACGGGCAGGTTGCTAAACTCCTCTGATTCTCGGCCGCCTAAAATCCCGCCGGCATCTTTACGATCTTCTTCCGAATAGCGCAGTGTACGAGTTCGGCTTTGTTATGAATATCGAGCTTGCGCATGAGATTGAATTTGTGCGCTTCCACCGTCTTCAAACTGAGTCCCAACATGCCGGCGATTTTGCGAACCGTGTTTCCCTCGGCCAGCAATTTCATGATCTCGGTTTCGCGAGGTGTCAAAGAGGTCCGTGAAGGTCGCGCACGATCCCGTCCAAACCTGCCATTGTCCAGCAGGCCGCCCAGGACTTCGGGACTTACGAATTTCCCGCCTTGGTGCACGTCGCGCAGAACGCTTGCGAGTTTATCAGCGGGCGTGTCCTTCAGAAGGTAGCCGGCCGCCCCTGCCTGCAATCCCTGCATGACGTAATCCTGGCTCTCGTGCATGGTCAGGAAAATGACGCGTGTTTCCGGGTAATCCGTTTGGATGACTCGAGTCGCATCGAACGAAGAGAAGCCGGGCATGCCGATGTCCATCAGCACAATGTCCGGGCGAACCTCGATGACGCATTTCAAGGCTTCCGCGGCGTCGCCCGCTTCTCCAACAATTTCTACGTCGCTCTCATCTTGCAGTAGTCGACGAATTCCTTGGCGCACCAAGACATGATCATCCGCGATGACACATCGAATTTTGCTTTTCAATTCTGTCGTGGTCGTTTCGTCGAGATACACCATTCCTCCAGGCCAGAGAAATTGGAAGCGAGACGAGTGTGCGAAACAGCAGGATCGCAATATCAGGGTGGCGTGAAGCGATTCTACCGATTCAAAGGGGGGATGTCACGGCAGAAAGCCATTGCTTCCCCAGTTGCCTGCCCCTTGTCTCGACCCTTCATCAGTTAGAATCAACTGCTTATGTTGCGCTACTTCACCTCCGGAGAATCTCACGGCGAAGCCTTGGTTGCATTTCTCTCGGGTCTGCCGGCGGGCCTGCGCGTCGACCTGGAATTTGTTAACCGGGATCTCTGGCGACGGCAACAAGGCTACGGACGCGGCGGCCGTATGAAAATCGAAACCGACAAGGCGCACATTTTGTCGGGCGTCCACCACGGAATGACCATCGGCTCCCCCATCGCGATCCTGCTGGAGAACAAAGACTGGAAGAACTGGCAGGAATCATTGCCGGTTGCCGAGGGCGACCCCGCCAAGCACAAGGCGGTGAAATCGCCTCGGCCGGGCCACGCCGACCTGGCGGGCGCGCTGAAATACAACTTTTCTGAGGCTCGCTATGTACTGGAGCGAGCCTCTGCCCGTGAATCGGCCGCTCGTGTGGCAGTCGGTGCCCTGGCAAAGCTGTTTCTTCGGGAACTGAATATCGAGGTTCTTAGCCACGTCATCTCCGTGGGATCCGTTTCGCTGGCGGAGGAAGTGCCGTGGGATGCGATCAAGATGGTCAGCGAGAAGGTCGAAATTCTATTGAGTTGCGCAAACGGAACGGCCGAGCAGCACATGAAGGAAGAGGTCGACAAGGTACTGAAAACTGGCGACTCCGTCGGTGGCGTCTTTGAAGTCGTGGCCCACAACGTTCCGCCCGGCCTGGGAACCTATGCGCAGTGGGACGAACGACTGGACGCGCTGCTCGCGGCCGCGGTCATGTCGTTGCAGGCCGTGAAAGCAGTCGAGATCGGGTCGGGCATTAGCGCCGCTTCAGCGCCGGGATCGCAGGTCCACGACGAAATCGGCTACCGGGCAGACGATCGCTACACGAAATTCAGCCGCGCCCACAACAATGCAGGCGGAATTGAAGGCGGAGTATCCAACGGAGAAGAGATTCGTGTCCGCGGATATCTCAAACCCATTTCAACTTTGCGCCGACCACTTGCATCCGTAGACTTCTCCACGCGCGAACCGGTGAAAGCCGCCTATGAGCGCTCCGACGTGTGCGTCGTTCCGGCCGCCGGAGTGGCGGCAGAATCCATGGTCGCGCTCACCCTGGCGCGGGCGGCGCTGGAAAAGTTTGGCGGCGACTCCATGGTTGAGACCAAGCGCAACTTTGCAGGCTATCTGGAACAGCTGAAGAACTTCTGAAACCTGAACCCTGAATGATCTATCCCATCGTAAAATTCGGCGATCCGGTACTCGAGAAGAAAGCTGAGCCGGTGACCGTTTTCAATGATGAATTGAAAAAACTAGTCGACGACATGTTCGAGTCGATGTACGCGGCACACGGTGTAGGATTAGCCGCTCCGCAAATCGGCATCTCGAAGCGCTTGGCTGTGATCGATGTTACGTTCAAGGAAGATCCGGACGCCAGGCTGGTGTTGGCGAACCCGGAAATCATTCACAGCGAAGGTCGCCACTCGCAGAACGAAGGCTGCTTGAGCATTCCCGACTTCCGCGAAAGTGTAACCCGTCCACGCATGGTAACGATTCGCGCCCAGGACGTGACCGGCAAATTCTACGAAAAAACCGGAGAGGAGTTGCTGGCTCGCGCCTTTCTGCACGAAACCGATCACCTCAACGGCAAGCTGTACATGAGTCACTTGAGCGCCTTGAAACGCGACTTGATGAAACGCAAAATTCGCAAGCTGATGAAGGCCGGCGAGTGGTGAGTAGTTTCGTGGCCAGACCAACACATTGCGGTCCACTCACCCAGCTACCCTTCGGCGACTGCCCATCTGAATGAATCTCGTTTTTGCAGGAACTCCGCGATTCGCCGTCCCGACGCTTGAGAGGCTGGTCGACGCTGGATTCCACGTACGCCTGGTAATCACCCAGCCCGACCGGCAAAGCGGACGCGGCATGGAACTGACCTCCTCTCCGGTGAAACAGGCCGCGACTCGACTGGGCCTCCCTGTTCTGCAGCCAGCAAAGATCAAGGAGAACCCGGAGTTCCGCGGAGCGCTCACTGAGATCCGCCCGGATGCGGTGATCGTTGTTGGCTACGGCCGCATCATCCCGCAATGGATGATTGATCTGCCGGTGCTCGGCAATCTCAACGTCCACGCGTCGTTATTGCCTAAATATCGCGGCGCTGCGCCGGTTCAGTGGGCGATTGCTCGGGGAGAATCGGTTACCGGTGTGACCACCATGCGAATCGACGCCGGGCTCGACACCGGGGACATTTTGCTGCAGGGCGAGCTTCCTATTACGGACCGGGATACAGCGGAGACCGTCGCACCCAAGCTCGCCGGCCTCGGCGCCGAACTTATGGTTGAGACTCTGCGCGGCCTTCGCGAAGGGTCGGTGGTCGCGCGCCGGCAGAATCACGAACAAGCCACCCTGGCCCCGATCCTCACCAAGCACGATGGAGAGATTAATTTTCATCGAACCGCGACGGAAATCTGGAACCGGATGCGCGGCTTCCAGCCGTGGCCGGGAGCCTTCACGCGCTTCCGCGGAAAAAATCTCCACCTATGGGCCGCGCGGCCGGTCGAGGTTGATGTGCCGACAGGTGCGATTCACATGACGGGCCATCTGCCAATGGTTGGTTGCTCGCGCGGCACTGCGCTTGAGCTCACTGAGGTACAGCTGGAGGGCAAGAAGCGAATGTCGGCGCAAGATTTCGTGAACGGATATCGCCCTTACGATGGTGAGCCGCTCGGTCAAGCCAACCAGGAAACCTGATACTTTCACCAGTCGTATGTCCGTCTCTCCAGCCCGAGCCGCGGCGTTCCACATCCTGCTTCGCGTTGAGCAGGAGGACGCCTACGCTTCCGAGTTGCTGCACTCCGAGCGCTGCGCCAACTTGACGGCCCTTGACCAGGCATTGACGACTGAGCTCGTAATGGGAGTGCTGCGCTGGCGTTCTGCTCTGGACGATGCAATCGGGAGTGTCTCGTCTCAGAACCTCGCTCGGCTCGATCGTGAGGTTCTTACTTCGCTGCGCCTCGGTGCCTACCAGTTGGGGTGGCTTGATCGCGTGCCCGCACGGGCCGCGATTCACGAAAGCGTAGAACTGGTGAAGCGCGCACGCAAGCGCTCGGCGGCGCCTTTCGCAAACGCGATCCTGCGCAAGCTCGCCGAAAATCCCCGCATCCATGCTGATTTTCAACCACTGCTGGCGGCAGCCGATCCGGAGGCAATCGCCAAGACTTCCGCCCACCCACTCTGGCTGGTCGAGCGTTGGATCGATCAATTTGGGGTCGAAATCACTGCACGGATATGCGCCTTCAACCAGGCGCATCCGGTGACTGCCATCCGGCTGCGTGACCCGAAGGCCGATGAAGAACTTCGCCACGAAGGGATTGAGATCGCGCCCGGCAGCCTTCTGGCTAATGCACGGCGCGTCATCCACGGGGATATCACAAAGTCGAAGCAGTATGCGGACGGGCAAATTGCAATTCAAGACGAGGCGTCGCAACTGGTCGCAGCGCTGGTCGGTACAGGGTCGCGCATCCTCGATTGCTGTGCTGCGCCGGGAGGGAAGACCTGGGCAATCGCGGACCGCAACCCCGAGGCCGCAATCATCGCGGTTGAACTGCATCCACGGCGCGCACAAGTTCTGCGCAAACGGGTGCGAGCGAACAATGTTGAGGTGATCACCGCGGATATTCGACAGATCCCAGTGGGCGATGTATTCGACCGCGTGCTGGTAGATGTACCCTGCTCCGGTACAGGAACGATTGCGCGCAACCCCGAGATCAAGTGGCGTCTTCGTCTTGAAGACTTGGCCGATCTGCGGTCGCGCCAGTTTGCCATTCTTCAGGCAGCGGCAAGGCACCTGGCTCCCGGAGGGAAGCTGGTCTATTCAACCTGCTCGCTCGAGCAGGAAGAAGACGAAAGCGTAATTGAAGACTTCTTGCGGGAAAACGCACCGCTCCGCCTCCTCGACATCCAATCAGAGTTGGAGCGATTGCGCGCGGCCGGAGAACTTGCTTCCATGCCCTCTCCTGAAACGCTGGTCAGAGGGTCTTACCTGCGAACCATTCCAGGCGTCCAGCCCAGTGATGGCTTTTTTGTGGCTATGCTGAAAAGAGAGACGTGAGGCTTGTGCGAGTGTCTGGAGCTCCACAGCCTTGCAGGCTACCGCACCTCGAAACTCACCGTAGCGCCGGCGTTCACTCGCATCCCAGCCGCCGGAGTCTGCGACACGATGATGCTGGCAGGCGAAGGCTGCGGAGGCGGCACAATCGGAACAATGGAGGAATTGTCGGGCGGACTCGCCGCAACCGTCACGTTGCCAACGTGGAACCCGGCATCCAACACAGCCAGATTAACCGTCCCCAGCGGCTGCCCGACGAAGCTCGGCATTACAAAGGCGCTGGTTTGCGTTCCGGTCGTTACCAGCAGGCTGAGCTTCGGAACAGAAACTCCGCTCGCATTTGGAGGCGGACTTTGGCCGAGCACCTGATCCGCCGGCACTCCCGGCATTTGCAAATACGCGATAGAGCCAATCTCGAGCCCTCGGCGCCGGATGTTTAAATCGGCCGCCCGGCCGCTCTCGCCGAGCACGTCGGGAATCGCAACCCGTTGCGGCCCCAGACTCTGCGCTACTCGTACCTGCCAGCCCCGCCGCACTTTCATGCCGGCTGACGGAATCTGCGAAATGATTTTGCCTTCCGGAATGTCGACGCTGTAATACTGCCGTTCTACCTGAAGAGTTAAGCCGAGTCCCGCGACCGCGCGCTCCGCCTCTGCGGGCGCCACCCCTGTGACCTTCGGAACCGCCACTTCGCCGCCGTGAATGGCGAAGCGCATGGCTAACAGCGCGGACGCCATTGCCACGAACAGCAAGACAAGCGCAATTAAAGCGAGCCGTAGGAAGGCTTTCATCCGGTGAGAATTATAGCGTCCACCAACGCCGCGAATTCGGGCGAAGTTACCCTGTTACCAAAGACCTTGACCGCATGGGCCTTTCGGCGGCCGGGCACAGCACTCCCGAGACAGATGCAGGAATCGCACTTGGGGTTAAGTTAATGCTTACAGCGGACGCCACGCCGCGCAGAGCGGAATCGTCGCTTACCCTCGCACGAAGGCAGTGACTATGCAGAATGCGAATTCCCCCGCCGTACTTCGACGCAGTTCCCGAGTCCCCGTCAATGTTCCCGTTCTCGTTACCAGCCTGGAACCGGGCACACGTTTTTCCGAAGTTTGCGAAACCCTGGTCGTCAACGCGCACGGTTGCGCAATGCGCTCCCCCGTAAAGCTGGACGCAGGGGTCCTGCTGCATTTTCATAGCAAGGAAGGACGGGAGACCACCGCGAAGGTGATTGCCTGCCAGCCGCTCGAAGCGGACCGCACAAGCTGGCGTTTGGCGGCACGGCTCGACCGGCCAGAGAACTTTTGGGGGCTCACGACCTGCCCGGCGGATTGGGCGCAGTTGCCCGCACCGGCCGCTCCTACGAGGTCAAAGCTGCCGCAGCAACTTGCCGCCAAGAACGTTCAGATTATCGATCAGGGAACGCCGCTCTCTCCGTCGCTAAAGATGATGTTCGACAGTATTCAGAAGCAGGTTTCCGACGATCATTTGCGGGCCATGATCATGGAACTGGTTCAGCCGCTGCACGCCGAACTGGCGGATCTGCGGGAGAAGACGACTCGCGGGCGGAGCAAGTTCGAAGTTTCGTTGACCCAAATTCCTCCCGAACTGCAGGATCAGATGGAAGAACGCCTGCAGAAAAACCTTGGCCCGCGAGTGCTCGAGCAGACTGGCGCCCAGGCGATGCAGGTGCTGGAGGCCGCCAAGGCGGCGATCGCGCAGAAGACTGCCGAAACGCACGACGATTTTCTCAAGCGCGTGGCGCGCGAACTGCAAATGGTTGAGGAACGCGCCCGGGCCCTGTCCGCCGACATTGCGGAGAACCAGCGCGAGCATCTCAATCGCGGCATGGGCGAATTTCACCAGCACGTCGTGGACGGCGGGAATCGTCTCAAGAAGTTGAGCGAAGATCTGTTCCGCGTGATGCAGCACGATCTGGGCGAGGAGCACGAAGGGCGCCGGCAGGAGTTTGAGCGGGTGCAAGGCGCGATGGCAACCGAACGCGAGCGACTGGAAGTCGAAGTTACTCAACTCGACAGCCGGATCGCGAAACTTGACGAGTCGGCTCACTCGCTTGAGGCTGGCCTGGACAAGCGTCTGGGACAGATGGCAAGCAACACCCTGGGCGATGTCCGCAAGCAGTTAGAGAGTGCCACCGACGAGATCCTGATCGAACTTGAGACCCGCAGTGCGCGCGAACTTGGCGCGCAGGTGGAAGCAGCCAGTGCGCAATTGAAGGCCATCCAGTCAGAAGTTCAATCGTCGGCGCTGGCGTCTCTAAACAAGCATGTTAACGAGACGCTTCGCGTGTTCGCGCAGTCCATGGAAGAGTTGGAGCAGGAATCTGTCGCGCGCTTGCAGAATACGCTGGCGGGCGGCTTGAATTCGGTGGTCAAGACGCTGGGCGAGCACTTCCGCGGCGAGCGGGTAACGACCGAGCGGCGTTGGCCGGCCGCCGACTGATTACACAATAGATTTTCAGGGATGGGAAATTACTCCCACGCACCGCGGCGTGCCTTCTAACTCACTTCAGATTAGAAGCTCGTGGGCTTGTGGGACACGCCGTTGACTTGCATTTCCGCAGGGTCCACCATGCGTCCAGTCCGGCGCATCTCGATCAGGTCATATTCATAAGCTGATCCACAAATCAAACACACCTGATAGTCCTGGCCGTTAGCGCCGCTGTGCGGCCATGAGAAGCGGTGAGGACAAAGCTTTTCGATGATCCGGTTGAACAATCGGGCTGGCATGCCTGGCTTCTCTCCTTCACTGTCCGAAACTGCGTGCCACGCAGAAATCTGAGCCAAAATCTGCATCTCGGCTTCCTACCCGGGGATTGATTTCAACTTAGCACACCCTTGCATTCCTGTTACGCACCGCAGTGCATAGCGAACTTGCGCAAGGTCAGTGGCTGGTCTGATTACCCCGTCCGGCGCGGGTTTTGCCGGATTCGCCTTCAGCGCCGGCGAAGCGCAAATGAGCCGAACTTGGACCTTCATTTCGCGAAATCGGAGATCGCACTACAATGGCAAGCCATGGGTTTGTTTGCCAACCCCAATCCGAGCGCTTTCGTTCGTTCGCTGCCCAAGGCCGAACTGCACCTGCACCTGGAAGGCGCAATCGACCCTCCCACGTTGCTCGACATTCAGCGCAGCCACGGTCTCACGAAAAACACCCTGGCCGACGTTCAAAAGCTCTACCGCTACACCGACTTCCCCGGTTTCCTGATCGCTTTTCGCGATATCACCGAGCACCTGAGGTCGCCAGCCGATTACGAACTGATTACGTACCGGCTTATGGAACGGTTGAAGGCCGAGAATGTGCTCCACGCCGAGGTTTACGTCTCAGTCGGCGTTTGCCTGTATCGCAAGCAGGATTTCCCGGCGATCTTTGAAGGATTGGAACGGGGGCGCATCCGCGGAGAGCGCAGCTTCGGCACATCGCTGCTTTGGATCTTCGACGCGGTCCGCCATTTTGGATCTCCTGAGGCCCAAAAAGTGGCGGAGCTGGCGGTGCGCTATCGGGATCGCAATGTCGTGGGCTTCGGGATCGGCGGTGATGAGAATCGCGCCGGACCAGAGTTGTTTCGCGAGGTGTACTCTTTTTGCGCCGATCACGGCTTGCGACTTACTGCGCATGCCGGCGAAACTGCCGGACCGGAGTCGATTTGGGGAGCTCTCAACCTGCGAGCAGAGCGCATCGGGCACGGGCTGACTGCGCAGCAGGATGCCGATTTGATCCAGGAACTCGCCCAGCGTCAGGTCCCAGTCGAAATCTGCGTCACCAGCAACCTAAAGACGGGCGTGTGCCCGAATCTGGCGGAACACCCGGTCCGGAGATATTTCGACGAAGGGTTGATGGTTACAATCAACACCGACGATCCGGCGATGTTCGAAACCTCGCTTTCCCGCGAATATCAGCTGGTGCAGGAAAACTTCGGCTTCAGCGACGAGCATTTACGGGAACTCGCCCGCAATTCCTTCGAAGCATCTTTTTTGCCGGCGGAGAAGAAGCTCGAGTTTCTGAACATGTTCGATGCTGCCGTCGCCTCGACGTAGGCAGACTTGAAATTTCAGATGGATGAGTACGGATTCTGCCCCAATGCAGGGCTCCCGTGGCCTAAAAAATCTGCAATCTGAAATCAGAGATCTGCAATCCAATCCCTATGCCACAGCACATCGGAATCGTTGCCTGCAGCGCCGAGGGCGCAGCCTTGTGCTACCGCACCATCTGCCTGGAAGGCGCAGGGCTCCTGGGAACTCATAACCATCCAGAAGTGTCCATGCACACCCATCCTCTGGCGGGGTACATGAAATTCGTTTACGCGAACGACTGGGCGGGGGTTGCCGAGCTGATGATTTCTTCGGCCGAAAAACTGGCCCGTGCCGGAGCCGATTTTCTGATTTGTCCAGACAACACCATCCATCAGGCATTCGACCTGATTGAGCATCGCTCGCCGCGCCCGTGGCTGCACATTGCGCGCGAAGTGGCGTGTGAAGCAACGCGACGTCATCACAAAAAGATTGGTGTGCTGGGCACGCGCTCGCTGATGGAATCGCGCGTGTACCCCAGTACGCTGAAAGCTGCCGGACTTGACTACCGTATTCCCACGCCGCCGCAACGCGAGAAAATCGACCACATCATCTTCGACGAGCTCGTCAATGGGCAGTTTCTCCCGCACTCGCAGGCTTACTTCACCGAGGCAATCCGCAGCTTGCAGGAAGAGGGTTGCGATGCAGTGGTGCTGGGCTGCACCGAGATTCCGCTGATCGTAACTCCGGAATCCTCGCCCTTGCCTGTGCTTGATTCGACCCGGTTGCTGGCGCGGGCCGCACTTCGCAAGGCAGTCGATGATTAGCTACGGCAGCCTGCAACGCACTGAACAATCATCTCCCCTGAAGCCGTGGTTGCTACAATGCCGGTTCTATTTCCAAACATGGTGAGTTCGCTCGCATGCCCCACACGTTGAGATTCGCCCGACTCGCCGGATCATTTGCGATCAGCCGCCTCAGCCCCGGTCATGCGGTACCAGACTGGGCGCTGCGAGGCGCGTTCTTTTCTATCACCTCGACTGCTGAGGAACTTTCCGTGGTTTGCCTGCAAGCCCAGGTCCCGCCCGGAATTGCGCATGAGGGCGATTGGGCTTGCCTGAAGTTGCAAGGGCCGTTCCCTTTCTCTGAGACCGGCATCCTCTCCTCATTTGTCCAGCCTCTTTCCGAGCGCGCAATTCCAGTGTTCGCGATATCCACGTTCGATACCGACTATGTGCTGGTGAAGCAGGGTTGGGTCGATCAAGCGGTAGCGGCACTGCGCGACGCCGGACACCATGAACTGTGAACGCTTTTGAACAAAGCCTTCGATTGGGAAAATGCAGGCCGACCGAAGCCGTGCCGAACCTTTCCATGCCGCCGTTCAAGAGCCAATTTCATCCAAATACTGCTTCCGCACGCGGCTCAGGCGACTGATCTAATAAAATGAGTGAATTCATGCCATCCGGTAATAGATCGTGGAAACGTCGCCTGAAGGCGATCCAGCGGAACATTCGAGGCGCCCAGATGGTTGCCAAGGGCCTGCACTCGACCGATCACCCGTTACTGGCGCACATCATTCCGATCCGGCGTTGCAACCTGGCCTGCGAATACTGCAACGAGTTCGACGATGTCTCGAAGCCGGTGCCGACCGAGACCATGCACCAGCGCGTTGACAAGCTGGGAGCGCTGGGCACCTCAGTAATCACCATCAGCGGAGGCGAACCTCTGCTGCATCCTGAACTCGATGAAATCATCCGCCGCATTCGCAAGAACGGCATCGTCGCCGGGTTGATCACGAATGGCTACCTGCTGGTCGCAGAGCGCATTCAACGTCTCAACGACGCCGGTCTCGAGTGGCTGCAGATTTCCATCGACAACGTCACGCCCGACGACGTCTCCAAGAAGAGCCTGAAGGTTCTCGATAAAAAGCTACAGCTTCTTGCGGAGCATGCGGATTTCCACGTGAACATCAATTCGGTGGTAGGTGGCGGAGTCAAGAACCCGCAAGATGCGCTTACGATCGGAAAACGCGCGATGGAACTCGGCTTCAGCTCAACCGTCGGAATCATTCACGACGGCGGCGGCCAGGTCCAGCCATTAAACGCCGAAGAACGCGCTGTCTATCATGAGATGAAGTCGATGGAAAAGCGCAGCTTCACCCGCATCAATTCCTTTCAGGACAATATCGCCCAAGGCCGGCCCAACCAGTGGCGCTGCCGCGCGGGCGCGCGCTACCTGTACATCTGCGAGGATGGGCTGGTGCACTACTGTTCCCAACAGCGTGGCTACCCAGGAGTTCCGCTGGAAAAGTACACAGTGGACGATATTCGCCGGGAGTATCTGACGGAAAAAGGCTGCGCCCCGCACTGCACAGTCTCGTGCGTGCATCAGGTTTCCATATTCGATTCGTGGCGGGCACCGCAACAGCCGGCGCCGCTTCTCCCAGGTGCTGGCGGCCTCGTGCAGATCGAATAAGCCCTTCTGTCGATGTTCATTTCTTGGGCTGGGCCGTCGGGGGCAGCAATCCATTCAAGCGTAAATAAGTGGCCGCCGCAGAATAGTGATCCGCCCAGTCATTCGTGAGCGCGATCAACGACCAGGCCCGTGGAACCTCGCGCCCGCCATAAGCCTGAATGGTGTCGCCCAATTTGCTGTCATCCACTTTCGCAATACTCGTTGTGCAGAAGTCGAACGACGCCTTGAGCGCAGCGACCAAGCCCTCCTTGTCGGTCTCCTTAGGCATATCGAGCTTGGGTTGCGCGGTGTCGCTGGCTTTGGCGCACAGGTAATAGTTCGAATCAATCATGTGAGCGACCAGGTGGCCGAACGTCATTTGCGGCGGAGTCGGCTTGAACGAAAACTTGTCAGCCGGCATGGTCTCAACGGCGCCCTGCAGGTTTTTGGCCTGCCGCGGCATAATTTCCTTGATCACTGTAGTGACCGGATTCTTCTTCTGCGCGAATGCCGTCCAGCCGAGAGCGTAGAAAATCAGCACAAACGCCGAGGATCGTTTCATAAAAGCGCCTCCAATGGAATGCAAAGAGAATAACCGGGAGGAACGAACTTCGCCAAGCCACCCATGCCGTCAAGTGGATCGGGAGATGCGGACGCTAGACCGTGATTTCGGGCGTCGCCTCGAGCAAGCTCTTGGTGTAAGGATGTTGCGGTTGCTCGGTCATCTGCGCGGTCGGTCCTGTTTCCACGATCCGCCCGCGATACATCACGGCGATGCGGGTGGCAAGATAGCGGACTACCGGCATGGAGTGAGAAATAAACAAATACGTGAGGCCGAACTCCCGCTGCAGTTGAGCCAGTAAGTTCACAATCTGCGCGCCCACGCTGACGTCCAGAGCCGAGACAGGCTCGTCGGCCACAATGAACCTGGGACGAAGTGCCAACGCGCGAGCGATGCCGATCCGCTGGCGCTGGCCGCCACTAAACTCGTGCGGAAAGCGGCGTCCGGCTGAATCGTCCATGCCCACCGCCCGCAGAAGTTCGGCGACCCGGGAACGCCGGGCGTCGGTACTAAGCGATTCATGGATGATGAGAGGCTCAGCGATGACATCATGGACACGAAATCGGGGGTCGAGCGAACCGAATGGGTCCTGAAAAATGATCTGCATATCGCGCCGCATCCGGCGCATCTCGCCCCCTCCGGCGGCCAGCAGATCATGTCCGTCAAAACGAATGTTGCCCGATGTTGGTTCCACGAGTCGCAGGATGAGCCGCCCGAGCGTGCTCTTCCCGGAGCCCGACTCCCCTACCAGCCCCAGGGTCTCGCCCGCTTCGACAGTGAGCGAAACATCGTCCACCGCGCGCACCTCGCCGTGGCTTCCGCCTCCGAAGACGGACTCGCCCAGCGGATAGATCTTTGTGAGATTGCGGACCTCAACGAGAGACATGGGAAGATTGAGTAATTGGGAAATTTAGTAATTGAGTAATTTGTAATTTGGCATGGGGTAATTTGCAATTTGAAAGCGAGGGGATTGTCTACATTCTGTCAAATTTACAAATTCCCAATTACCAGAGTCCTCATTTCCCACTCGCTTCAGCCGGCAATCATCGGCACCGCCGCCAGCGCGGCCATCATCCCCACAACCCGCCAACGCGAAAAGTGTTCTTGAAGAAAAAAGCGGGCCAGCAGCACCGTGACAGCCGGATAGAGTGAGCTGATCACGACCGCCGAGTCCAGTCTTCCGCGCTGGCTGGCCACGATAAACAACGCGCTGCCGGAGATGTCGAGGACGCCCGCTCCCAGTCCCCACGCCACGCCCGTCCGGTCAATCGGACCGAATTGTCGGGTGAGAACCACAATTGCACCGGTCGTGAGCAGCGAGACAAATCGGGACATGCCCGCCAACCAGAACACCGAGGCCTCGCCGGCCTGATGAATGCAAAGAAAGTATCCCGCGAAGCCGATCCCTGCGACCATGGCTGTGCCGATCCCCTTGGGATGGCCGCTCCGTCCCTCTGACCGCGAGATGAGCCAGATGCCAACGCCCGCAAGGACGAACCCGGCGATCTGATGTAGTCCCGGAAATCCTTGCGTGAAGAATCCGAATATGGTCGGGATGCCGGCTCCCAGAACTGCCGATACAGGTGCCGTTAGCCCCATGTTTCCCGTCGACAGCGCCCGATAAAAGACTGCCAGCGCGAATCCACCAAACAGACCCGCGGCTACCGCCCACTGCAGATTTTGTTTCGCTGGAAATGTCGAGTGAAAAACGAACGCAAGAATGATCATCACCGTCGTCCCGCTGAAGTGGGTGACGGTGGTCAACAGAAAGGCGTTGGCTTTCCGCGAAGCGTACCCACCGATAAAATCGCTCATGCCCCATGCAAATGTTGCGGCAAGCGCGGAACTGGCGGGAACGAGTTGGTAAGGGATAAACAAGGAGGCTAGTCGAATCGAACGAGATTAGCACGCCAGAGTTTCGAGCCACGAGCTTCAACAGCAAACTCACGAATTGGAAGCATCGCAGTTTGCTCGCAACACACCATGACGCTCAAGCTCGTGTTGTAGACTCTCTGCTCCAGCGGGCCCATGTGCCCCCTATGCCTTCACCGGTTTTACTCGAAGTGTGCGTGGAGACGGTTGCCTCGGCAATTGCTGCCCAGCGTGGAGGTGCGCGCCGGATCGAACTTTGCAGCAATCTTGCGGTGGAGGGCGTTACCCCCAACCCTACGCTTATCGAACAAGTTCGACGGCAAGTCGCAATTCCGCTTCACGTCCTCATTCGTCCCCGCGCAGGAGATTTTCACTACACGGCAACTGAATTCGAAGCGATCAAGAGTGAGATCCACCAAGCTAAAAAGCTGGGAGCCAACGGACTTGTTTTCGGAGTTCTCGACTCAAGTTCGCGCGTCGACGTGGCAAGAACCTGCGAACTCGTCAAACTGGCGCGCCCGCTCAGCGTCACCTTTCATCGGGCGTTCGACGCTTGCCCTGATTTGCCGGCAGCACTCAATGATGTGGTGAGGACGGGAGCGGACCGTGTGTTAACTTCGGGTGGGGCGCGCACCGCGAACCAGGGAGTCGCAATGCTGGCCCGGCTCGTGAAGTCCGCGGCTGGACAAATCAAGATCCTGGCTTGCGGCCGGATCCGCGAAGAGAATATTCACAGAATCCTCGACTCCACTGGCGTGCGCGAAGTCCATACCAGCTTGCTGCCTCGCTTACCCGATCAGAAATGCGCTGACGTGGCAGCGGGAGGGGCCGTCCCACAGAATTTCGTTCTGCGTCCTGAGGCCGTAGCGCG
Organism: uncultured Acidobacteriota bacterium; assembly: GCA_963850425.1. Classification (GTDB taxonomy): domain Bacteria; phylum Acidobacteriota; class Terriglobia; order Terriglobales; family Acidobacteriaceae; genus Gp1-AA133. The sequence goes on from CAWKLF010000001.1 coordinate 1,020,940, forward strand.
CCTTCTCGAGGCCGCCGCAAAAGGCGCCGCCGACACGTCCCACGACGGCTAACCTGCTGGCGCATTTGGGGTTCTGACCGCAAAACCACGTGTTAGAATTTCGGAAGGAAGTTTCTTTGCGAGACCCAGGTTTGATCGAACTAGCGCCCTCCATACTGTCGGCGGATTTCGCCCACCTCGGCGAGCAGGTGCAGCGCGCCACCGAGGGCGGTGCGACCGTGGTCCATGTCGACATCATGGACGGGCATTTCGTGCCCAACCTTACCATCGGGCCGCCCGTCGTCAAGTCGCTCCGCAAAGCGACCGACCTCCCGCTCGACTGCCACCTGATGATCGAGAATGCAGACGAATTCATTCCGGCATTTGCGGACGCAGGGGCAAACTGGATCTCGGTACATCAGGAAGCCTGTGTTCACCTGGATCGGACGCTGCATCACATTAGAGACCATGGGGCGCTTGCCGGCGTCGTGATCAATCCGGCCACGCCGGTTGAAACGCTCTCGGAAGTGCTTGATATCGTGGACTATGTGCTGGTGATGTCGGTGAATCCGGGCTTCGGCGCCCAGAAATTCTTGCCGAATTCCCTGCACAAAATGCGGCAACTGGCCGAGATTCGCTCGCGGCGCGGCCTCAATTTCCGGATTGAAGTCGATGGCGGCGTCGCGCTCGACACCGTGGCCGAGGTGGTCCGCGCGGGTGCAGAAATTCTGGTGGCAGGCAACGCGGTATTCGGCAAAGGTGATCCAAAGACTAACGCCGAGAAAATCTTGAAGGCTGCCACCGAGGCCACGCTGCAGAAAGTTTGATAGTTCACCTGGCGACAGGCGCCCTCGTCTGTCGAGCTGGATTGCATCCAGCAACACGGGACGTAAGCCCGTGCGATATTGATCTCCGAGGTTCTTATGTCACGTCGTATTCCGGTCTTCGTTTTGCTAGGCGCGCTCGCGTTCAGCATCAGCTGCACGAATAAGAAGGTCAACAATCCCCTGGCCAACGTAGGTTCCAAGCAGCCGGATAAGGTCCTGTTTGACCGCGCCATGGACGCGATGAAGCACAACCGCTTCGACGTGGCCCGCATGACCCTGCAGACTCTGATCAATACCTATCCCGACTCGGAGTTCATTGCCCGCGCCAAGCTGGCCGTGGGCGATTCCTGGTACGCCGAAGGCGGCACGGCCGCCTTGTCACAGGCTGAAATTGAATACAAGGATTTCGAAACCTTCTTCCCTAACATGCCCGAAGCCGCCGAGGCGCAGTTGAAGATCGCGAACATCCACTACCAGCAGATGGAGAAACCCGATCGAGACTACACCCACGCAAAGCGCGCGGAAGATGAATACCGAAACCTGATCCTGCAGTATCCCGATTCCAAGCTCCTGCCTGAAGCCAAGCAACGACTACTGGAAGTGCAGGAAGTGCTGGGGGAGCGGGAATATGAGATTGGACGCTTCTACTATCTGCGCCAGTCCTATCCGGCGGCAATCGCGCGCTTGAGTTCCCTGGTAGAACGCTACCCGCTTTATAGCGGCGCTGCCGAGACTCTCTACCTTCTTGCCCAATGCTATGAAGGTGAAGTCACAGTTGTGCGGTCCAAACCTCTGAATGAAACCCTGAAGGCACGAGTGATCGAGGAATTCACCAACAAAGCAGCCGCCGCTTACGACAAAATCCTCACCCGCTACCCCCTGACGGATCGTACCGAGGACGCCACCAGGAGGCTCGAGGCTCTTCATCGTCCTGTCCCTAAACCCACGCAGGCCGCCATCGCCCAGAACAAAGCCGAAGAAGAAAGCCGCCGTACGACTGGCATGGTCAGTCACGTGATGGCCGGCTTCAAGAAGCATCCCGACGTCGCACGCGCGACAAAAGTGGGCGAGCCGCCCTTGGTTGATCCTAAGGGGATGAGTGCCACCGACTTCAGCAAAGAAGTGACGCAGGCCCTGATGCCCCCGGCTCCGGGAGGCAGCACCGGAATAACTGTGGAGGTCCCCAAGGACGGATCCGCAGCACCGCCACCGAACCAGCCCGCGCCTCGGTCTGACTCGATCGCCCCCGCCTCCACCGACGGCGCCTCACCTGCCGCGGCGCCCGATCCCAACGAATTGAAGCCGAACACAGCGCCCGATCCCAACGAACTCAAGGTCGATCCCGCGGAAGCAGGCACACAGAATTTACCGCCTCCAACGCAGGTGAACGAGATTCAGCCAGGCACGGATACTTCTGCGGCCGCTTCCAGCAGTTCCAGTTCGTCCGAAGCATCCACCGGCAAGGCGTCGACCAGCAAGAAAAAGAAGAAAAAAGGCTTGGGCAAGCTCAACCCGTTCTAGAACGGGAGATCCGTGCAAAGGCGGGGCGGAACTCGCCCCCGCCCATCTCCTCGAAAACGCGAGTGTTCCACGCCTTCAATGAGATAGCTTCTCAACCTCAACCAGCCATGACCGCTAGTAACCTCTCGTAACCGCCATCCGCAATTGACTTCAATACAAGCACAGGTTAACTTCGCGGTATCTCCCCCTTCACCAAAGGACACCCCTTGGCTCGCAAGATTCTGCTCGCCGACGACAGCGTGACCGCCCAAAACATGGGCCGGAAGATCCTTACCGACGCTGGTTACGAAGTAATTACTGTCAACAATGGGTCGGCAGCTCTCAAGAAGATCGCAGAATCCAAGCCCGACCTGATCGTTCTCGACGTCTACATGCCCGGCTACAGCGGGCTTGAGGTTTGCCAGCGTATTAAGGAGAACCGCGAGACCGCGCGCATCCCGGTGTTGTTGACCGTCGGCAAACTGGAGCCATTCAAACCCGAAGAAGCTCGTCGCGCCCGCGCCGACGCATTTGTCGTGAAGCCCTTCGAGGCCAGCGAACTGCTTTCCGCCCTGACGAAGCTGGAAGATAAGGTCATTCCCCAGGCCGAACCGTACAAACAAGGTCGGTTCGCGAGGGCGATGGCTTCCGTTGATGCTGAGCCAGACGGGGAGAAATTCGGTGACAAGGACGCAGGCTGGAAAGCGCGTCTGCGGATACCAACCGGAAAGCCGAAGGAAACCGAACCAGCTCCTGACTACGCCGCCACGCAAGGCAAAGGATTCCGCGATTACGCCGAGCCGTCTTCGAAAAAGACGGCGAGCACGCCGGAAAGGCCCATGCCTGCCGGCCTGCCACGAGACATTACGCCGGAAGAGATCGCTGCCTTCACCGCGGCGGCGGCTCAGTTAAATGGAGTTCCAGCGCCGCCTCCCTTGCCGGAGCCAGTCAGCCAGGTCACAACCGTAGATGCAGAGAGTTTTGCTTCTGAAGCCGATGCCCAGGAAAATACTCCTGTAACGTTCGCCAGTTCACCGGCGGTTGCTGAAGGGTCTGAAGCCACGTCGAGCCCGGCTCCTCCAGAGGCTCCAATTTCCATTGATGCGCTCCCTTCTGAGGCCCTTACAGAGCCGGCACTCGCTGAACCCTTTGCGACGCAACCTGAGATCCCGGCGGTCGAAGCCACCACTCATGCGTCTGCACTCGTGGAGGATGCGCCGGAAGAGTCAGAGCAACCAGCCGCGACCAACGTCGAGGAAAGCAGCGTCACTGCGGTAGTCGAGCCCTCGACGACTTCCATCCCCGAATACTCCGAATCCGCTCCTGTCACGAATGTGACGGAGCCTCCTCCTCAGTCTGAGGAGCAGCCGACTGCAGCTGCACTCGCGGAAACCAGTCAGGAAATGGATGTTGTGCAACCGCCCGCCTCCACGTCCGATGACGAAGTGATGGCCGCGCTGCAAACGCTCATCCCCAGCGAATCGATCAGCAGCCCGGCCGCCTCAATAAATTTGTCTTCGAACGACGTTCCGGCAGCCCCCTTGCACGCGGCGAGTCCACGATGGATCGCGGAAGAAGTGAACTTGGCCGGGGACGAGCTCGCTCTCTCGCTGGAAAATGAGATGGCAGCCGCCTACGCCGCATTTTCCGGCCAGGGTGCCCACTCCGTTGCGGTTTCTCCCGAAGCATCCTTAGCGCCGACCAATGGAGAAGCTCACATGGTCGCGCCGGCTGAGAACGAACAGGCGGTAGTTCACGCAATGGCTTCGGCCGCGGCCGCCGGAGAAGGGATGCCGGTTGTCGCAGCCGTATCCGCACAAACACCCGCCGAGAACTCTACGATTGAACTGTCCCACGAAGTGATTGCGGCACCCATTCCCGAGCCCCCCGCCACTGTATCCGCCATGCCCACACTGGCGGACGTTGCGCACGTAGCAAACGAAATGATGGAAGGAGATGTTATGGCCGCCAGTTGGAAGAACATCCGCGATTCGATTGCGGCAGCTGCGCCGAAACAGGCCCTCTCAAAGGAAGAATTCCGCGAGCCTGAACCGGTGACAGGTGATCAACACGTTTCTCCCGCATCGCCTGCTGAAGAGGCTCCCCGTCCGCTCCGAGCCACTGACCCCACGGCGATTGCCAATATTGTCGATAGCGTGCTCGCAGAACTCCGCCCGAAAATCGTGGAGGAGATTGCCCGGAAGCTCGCCGATTCCAATAAGGGTTAGCTCCGCCTTAGCAGGCGTGAGATTCGGCAGACCAAATAGAGGTTTCCACGAACGCCACTCAGTGAGTGGCGTTCCCCTTTTGCGCTGGAAACACGATGATCACCGCGTCCGGTTTGCCCGGCTCGAATCAGCCCAGCCATATTGATCGCTGCCGGAGGAGATCCGCGGTCTTTCTCGCTCGCACAAGGCGCGCGCGGTTATGAGAGTTCGTCGGCCGTCTTTGGACTGATCACCTTCCCGATTTCCGTGATCTTGTTGGCTGGAAACCCGCTTAGTTTCGCGTGCTTCTGGATTGCCGACTCATCGTTCGCCATATAGATGCAAAACGTCTTGTTATCGGCAACGTAGGACTCGACCCACTGAATTTGGTCGGAGCCGATTTCCGCCAGCGCCTTGTTCGAGGTCGCCGCCGCCTGCCGCAACGGTTCTCCTTGCAGGTCTCCCACCTTCGGGATCTCGCGTTCAATCAGGTATTTCTTCATGACTTCCTCCAGTCCTCTGTCAGGACATCTAGTAGATGTCTTGAAAATAGCTGGTCGAATGACTTGCGACAAGATGGCAGATTTGCCATTATAGATAGGCATTTCAGCCATCGAGGGAGTGTGTCGATGATCAACGTGACCGTTCTTTTTCTGGAAGAGACTTTTTCCTCCACGGCCGTGGGCCCGATGGAAGTTTTTCGCCACGCCGGCTCCTTGTGGAACTCTCTGACTGGAGAGCAGCCCGAGCCGCGTTTCCGCGTTACGACAGCCTCGGCCGATGGCCGTGCTGTCCGTTGTGATGGACCCATCTATATCCAGCCGGATGTCGCCATCAACGCTATCCGAAAAACTGACATCATCTTCGTTCCAACGACCGGCCCAAGAATCGAGGGAGTCCTCGAGCGCAATGCAGCGGTGGTCCCCTGGCTACGACGCTGGAGGAAGCGTGGCGCCGCCATCGCCAGCGTTTGTTCGGGCGTCGGCCTCATCGCGGCCACCGGCATGCTCGATGGCAAGCGCGCCACCACGCATTGGGGACTGGCCGGGCAGTTTCGTGAGAAATATCCAAAGGTGAAGTGGATGCCGGAGTTGATGGTTACCGAAGACCGCGGCTTCTACTGTGGCGGTGGTGTTCACGCCGCACTCGATCTCAGCCTGTACCTGGTGGAGAAATTCTGCGGCCACGACATCGCCGTGCAAACTTCGAAAGCTCTCCTGATCGAAACCCCGCGTGCCTGGCAGTCCGGTTTCGCCATCGTCCCCATGAAGACCGAACATTCCGACGACGCAATTTCGAGCGCCCAGCAGTGGCTGCACGAAAATTTCCACCGCACGTTCCCGCTTGAGGCCCCCGCCCAGCACGTAGCCATGAGCCCGCGAAATTTCATGCGCCGCTTCAAGCAAGCCACCGGCGACAGCCCTCTGACGTATCTGCAAAAACTGCGCATATCCGCCGCCAAGCGCCTGCTGGAGAGCGATCATCGCACGGTCCAGGAGATCAGCGACGCGGTGGGCTATCAGGATGTCGCCTTTTTCCGGGAACTGTTCGAGCGACACACAGGCGTAGCCCCGAGCGAGTATCGGAGACAGTTTGGAGTGTAGGGCCGAGGGCGCGGCATACCTTATTGGTCTGAGATGAAGTCGATCTTCTCCTCTGCCGCCACCCGAGTGTGATGCCGAGAGCTGTACACCGATTCGCTACAAGCTCAAGATGCTCTCTCCCAATCTCTGATCGACTCCTGGTGTGGGAGTACTCTCTCGACAGTAGTTTTTCCAAGCGCTCGTCGGTACTCAATTAACGAGCGAAGTAAGTTCGCGAGAGCGATGGAGCAACGAACATATGCGCTTACGATAAATTTACAACCCGCCCTACTTTCCGTAGTAGACAGCTCCAGATTTCGTGCTAAGTTGAAGTCGGTTCTGTAGGGATCAGTCTCCCGCTGATCACGCTTTCCCCCCAAAGCATATCCCCCCGATAGTCGCCCCCCCGGCGGAGAAGCCGTCGTTACCTGCAGGAACTAGGTTTGACATTCTTCAGATAGTCGGCAAAACAGTGCGGCCCCGTTGTGTGCCGAGACATGCGCTTAAGAGCGGCGCTGGTCAGCCGACAAGCGTCAGGCGTTCTCCGTTTAAGGACGTCGTATGTCGAAGTGTCGAAGGATGACAAGTAAGTTCGGCTTTGCTCGCGCCGAAGCAAGGTTCAGGACTCAGAAGGTGGTCAATCGGATCTGCAACCGAATTGCGTCGCGCCGAGCCGTAAAGGACCCGTCTCCTCCGCGAGTCAACCGGACCGAGGGCGACAGAAGGAACTGTAAATCAGCTATGAATCTCCGGAACCAATTACATTTGCTACTGATTCTTCTCGTGGCGATCTCCACGTGTGCGCAGAATCCCAGTCCAACCGGCACGCCCAATGTGCAGGGCGAGGAAAAAGGGATTGCTCCCTTCCCGGTCCTCACTGGCGGAATTGCGTTGAATTCCAGCTTCACCAGCAACGAAGCTGCGCTGCTGCCCGTCGTCGCGCCCATCATCCTGGTGCCGCTCGGCAAACATGCCCTGATCGAGACCGAGTTCGAAGCAGAGTCTGAAGTCGTTCACACCGAGGGAAGTTGGCAGCCCGTCACCCTGGAAAAGGGTGTCGAATACGCGCAACTCGACTTGTTCCTGAACAAGTACATGACGCTCGTCGCCGGACGCTACGCTACACCATTCAATTTCTACAAAGAGAGACTCGACGCACGCTGGATCCGCAATCTACCGGAGGCTCCCCTCATTTTCGGCGCGGGAGACAATTCCAGCAACGGCGGCATGCTGCGTGGCGCGGTCCCGCTCGGTTCCTCGGCGCAGTGGACTTATTCAGCATTCTTTTCCGCGCTGACGAATAATCTGTACGCAGGGTCTGAGCGCCAGACAGGTGTACGCACCGGTCTTTTCTTTCCGAAGCCGCGATTCGAAGCCGCCTTCTCGTTCAATCGCCGGTTGGCGCCCGTGCCGTACGACACTTTCGGCGGCGACTTCACCTGGAACGCGCGCCGCATTCCGCTCGACATCCGATCGGAAGCTCTCGTCTCCGCGGCCGCGGGCGACGGCTACTGGGTGGAGGCCGCGTACCGACTCTCCAGCCCCAGATTCTCGAAGTGGCTTCGCCGTTCGCAGGCCGTCCTGCGTGGCGAACAATATTTCATGCCGCGCACGCCCATTGACACCGGTCTCGAAATGCCGGAATCCGATGCCGGCCGAATCTTCGCCGGATGGAACTATTGGATTACCGATTCGGTGCGCGCGGGCGTGGCCTTTGGTCGGCAGTTCGGGTCCAGCGATGACCACAACATCTGCACTCTCGGTATCTCGTACCGATTCGTGAGGTAACAACATGAAAAAGTCTTTCGCTTTCGCTTTTGTGTTCACGGTGCTGTGGGTGGCGAACCTCGCCGCAAAGCCGCAGCCTCAGACCGCACCGGATGGAGAAGCGGTTTACAAGACGAACTGCACCCGGTGCCACAACACGCCTCCGTCGATGAATGAACGGCAAACACGCGTCGTGGTTTCTCACATGCGTGTGCGTGCCAACCTGACCGAGATCGATGCAAAGGCCGTCTTGCAGTACCTGGCTGAAAACGCGCGGAGCAAGTAGATGAAACACGTCTGGTACGTACTGCTGTTGACCTTGGCCATGGGACTGACCAGGGTCGCGCATGCAACCGATCCGCGCGTCATCGAGGTGATCGCGGCCAGCGATAACACCTTTCGGGTTCTGCACGAGAAGTCGCCGGTGATTCGCGCTAAACCGGGCGAGGTGCTGCGCTTGCGCATCACCTCGGAGCGCGGATCGGAGCAGGCCCGGGACGGCGCTACCCACAGCCTGGTCATTCGTGCGCTGCGCGACCGGGGATGGGACTTGCGTCTCTACAACGGTACCAAGGACTACGACCTGAAGGCTCCCGACACACCCGCAGAATACCTCGTCGAATGCACGGTAAAGTGCGGCCGCGGCCACGACGACATGCGGATGAAGCTGATCGTCGCCAATTAGAGGGAATCGTGAACGGAAAAACCAAGGTTGCCGCCTTCCTTGTCTTGGCGGTCGGAATCGGCTCGGCGATCTCACTGCGCAATGCGCCCGTCCAGAGTTCCAGCAGTGAACTCATGGTTCCCGACCATGTCCGGCCGATTATCAGCCGGGCCTGCCTCGACTGTCACACCAACCAGACGAAATGGCCGTGGTACAGCCGCTTGCCGCTGCTTTCTCTATTCATCGAGCGCGACGTGAAGAAGGGTCGCGAGCATCTGAACTTTTCGACGTGGGCGGGGAACCCGGTGCACAAGCCCACCAGGAATCAGTTGCAGGAAGTTTGCGACGCGGTGTCCGACAACAACATGCCGCCTCACTCGTATCGGCTGATGCATCCGGCTTCGCGGCTTTCGCCCGCCGACGTCGATGCACTCTGCGATTGGGCAGATTCTGCCAACAGTCTGAGCGAGAGCCGGCCGGAGCGGCCGTAGAGACTTAGAGCGAGAGGCCAGAGCCCGACCTCTCTGCGCCGGAGCAGCCGCGGGCTTGTCAAACAACTTCCGGATCCGCCTCGGGATTAACGGGCAGTTCCAGGCTAAGTTGTCGTCGAAAAAGCGTTCATAGAAAAATTTAGGTTAAGGCCGGGCTGAGGTCAAACCCAACTTATACCGTGTTCATTGTCTGGCCATAAGGGACTGCTATCTCGAAAAGTGCGCATTCATCGATGACTCTCGATCTGCGGGGACTGTGCGATCGCCAGCTGTTCGGCGATCACAGCTTATTGGGGGATGCATACCTGGTCGGTTTATCGCACCTCATGCCAGAGGTGCCTCTCCCTCCCGTCATCTTCTCCGTTTGACCCCATTTTCAGCCGCCTTGTACTATCAAAGATTACCTTTCAACCCAGAGGCTCAGTCGTCGTAACGACGTTGGAGCCTTTGACATACGGAAAACATGCCTCACGAACTGCCCAAAGCGTACGAGCCGGGCGCGATTGAGTCGCGCTGGGCCGAGTACTGGACCAAGGAAAAACTCTTCCATGCGCCAACTCCTCCCGAAGGGCGCGTGCCCAGCAAGTTTGATCTGCTCCTGCCTCCTCCCAATGTGACCGGGCGCCTGCACATGGGTCACATGTTTGAGCAGACCGAGATGGACATCATCATCCGGTGGCATCGCATGCGCGGGGATCTCACGCTTTGGCTTCCGGGCACTGACCACGCCGGCATTGCCACACAAATGTTGGTGGACCGACAACTCCGCACCGAGGGCAAATCACGGCTTGAGCTGGGGCGAGAGGCGTTCGTTGAGCGCGTGTGGGCGTGGCGCAAGGAGTATGGCGGGGCAATTTTAGAGCAGATGAAGCGCCTCGGCGCCTCCGTCGATTGGGAACGCGAATACTTCACCATGGACGAGAACCTCTCGCGCGCGGTGCGCGAGGTTTTCGTGCGCCTCTATGAGCAGGGACTGATCTATCGCGGCAAGTACATCGTGAACTGGTGTGCCGACTGCGGCACGGCGATCTCGGACCTCGAGGTCAAGCATGAGGATGTGCCCGGCAAGCTCTATGAGATTCGCTACCCGGTGGTGGGCTCGAAGGAGTTCATCACCGTTGCCACCACCCGCCCGGAGACCATGCTCGGCGACACTGCCATCGCAGTGAATGCCAGGGACGAGCGCTACACCCATCTGCACGGCGGGAAGGTCGTTCTGCCGCTGATGAATCGCGAGATTCCAATCATCCTCGACGAACTCGCCAATCCCGAGTTCGGCACAGGCGCGGTGAAAGTGACGCCGGCGCACGATCCTAACGACTTCCAGGCCGGTCTGCGCCACAATCTGCCGCAGATCGACGTGATGGACGAGCGCGCCCACATGAACCAGAACGCCGGCGCGTACTCGGGCCTGGACCGGTTCGAGGCGCGCAAGCGCGTGGTCGCCGATCTGGAAGCGCAAGGCTTCCTGGTCGCCATCAAGGACTACACGATTGCGCTCGGCAAATGCGATCGCTCGGGTACGGTGGTCGAGCCACGCCTGTCAGAGCAGTGGTTCGTGAAAATCGAACCGCTGGCGAAGCGCGCGATCGAGGTGGTGGAGAAGGGTTACATCCGCTTCACTCCCGAAAACTACAAGACGATCTATCTGAACTGGATGTACAACATCCACGACTGGTGCATCTCGCGCCAATTGTGGTGGGGCCACCGTATTCCGGCATGGCGCTGCGGCGACTGCGGCGAGATGATCGTGGCGCGCGAAACGCCCACCCAGTGCACGAAGTGTGGCGGCGCGAAGCTCGAGCAGGACACCGACGTTCTCGACACGTGGTTTTCATCCGGACTGCTTCCCTTCACGACGCTGGGCTGGCCGGAAGCGACGCGCGACCTCGATGGCTTCTACCCGACCTCGCTGTTGATCACCGGATTCGACATCCTCTTTTTCTGGGTCGCCCGCATGATCATGCTGGGCTGCTGGTTCATGATGCCGCCCGAGAAGCCCATGCGCCCCGGCGAGAAACCCGAGAGCCATGAAGAAGCTCTGCGCAACAGCGTTCCCTTCCGCGAGGTTCATATTCATGCCCTGGTCCGCGACGCTGACAAACAGAAGATGTCAAAGACCAAAGGCAATGTGCTCGACCCGATCGAGGTCATCGAACGGTACGGCACCGATGCCACGCGCTTCACTTTGGCTGCCATGGCCGCGCCCGGAACCGATATCGCGTTCAATCCAAGCCGCACCGAAGGCTATCGCAACTTCGCCAATAAGATCTGGAATGCCGCCCGCTTTATGTTCATGAACCTGGACCGCCTAGGTGTAGCGCGGGCGCCTTCGCCCGCGACGGCCGGAGAAACAGGAGTGCTGGGTTTCAAAGCGGAGACTCTCGAAGACCGCTGGATCCTTTCCCGCTTCAACGGCGTCGCCGCGTACGTGAATGACGCGCTCGAGAACTACCGCTTCCACGAAGCCGCCAACCGCATCTACGACTTCTTCTGGGGCGAGTTCTGCGACTGGTATATCGAGTTGATCAAACCGCGGCTGATGGTCGAAGACCGTGCCGACAAGAATGCGGCTCAGACCGCATGCAACAATCTGGTGAGCCTTTTCGACGCCTCTCTCCGCCTGCTGCATCCCGTCATGCCCTTCATCACGGAAGAAATCTGGCACGCGATCTACGACAACAAGCCACCGATGAAGTCGATCGCCCTCGCCGCATTTCCTCAGGCCAACAACCAGCAGATCGACCTGAAATCCGAAACGCATATGGCAGTGCTTCAGGACCTGATCGTGAGCGTGCGCAACCTGCGGGCCGAGTTGAAGGTCGAGCCCAAGGTGAAGACGCCCATTCAGGTGTACGCGCACGAGCCGGAAATGCGCACTCTGATCGAACAGAACCGTGGCGCCATCGAAAACGACCGGCAGGCAAATGTCGAGTCCATCACGTTCGTCGAATCGTCACTTGGCAAGCTTCCTGGAGCGCGTCACACCGCTCGTTTTGATGTCCACTTGGTATACGAACAAAAGATCGATGTCGCCGCGGAATGCGAGCGCCTGAACAAAGAACTCGAGAAACTGGAAAAAGAAATCGCCGGAGCTCAACGCCAGCTAGGGAACGAAGGTTTTCTTTCGAAGGCCCCTGCCACCGTGGTCGATGGGCTGCGCAAGCAGATGCAGGAGAAAGAAGTTCTCCGAGGAAAGACGCAGAGCAAACGAAAGGAACTCGGCTGTAAGTAGGCGTCTGAGTGGCAGGCGCTGGAGCGTGGCAAATGTTGCTTACAGACATTAAGGTTTAGGATAGAACCAGAGCCAATAGCCAAGATTTACTTCCGTGACCTGAACCCCATCACCTGAGACCTGAACCTTGGATTGGAACAGCCGCCGTATCACAGCCATTATCGAGAACGCGTTGCTCGAAGACCGGGCCACGCGCGATGCGACCAGCTATGCCTGCGTCGAGCCCAATCAGAGAGCCACCGGCATCGTGTTCGCCAAGCAGGATTGCGTGCTCGCCGGCGTGGGCGTGATCCCAGCCATCCTCGACGTGTTCGCCGCGCTCGACGGCGCCGTCATCTCGCACTATGAGGTGACCAGCCATCCGGAAATTTTCGATGGCGTGCGCCTGCACAAGGACCAGTCTATCGCCGTCATCCGGCACAATGCGCGCGTCCTTCTTTCCTGTGAGCGCGTGATTTTGAACTTCGTGCAGCGCATGAGCGGCGTCGCCACCCTCACGCGCAAGTTTGTTGAAGCTGTCAGCGGGACCAAGGCCCGTATTCTCGATACCCGCAAAACCGTGCCCGGCTTGCGGCTCATGGACAAGTACGGTGTCCGCTGCGGCGGCGGTCAGAACCATCGGCTCGATTTGTCCGATGGCGTGCTCATCAAGAACAACCATATCGCGCTGGCGGGCGGGATCGTGCCGGCACTCGAGCGCGCCCACCACAACCGCCGCGGATCCCAGCCGATCGAAATCGAAGTGCGCACTCTGGCGGAAATGGAGCAGGCTCTGGCTCACGGCGCGGAAGCTCTGCTGCTTGACGGCATGTCCGTCGAAGATGTCCGCAAAGCGGTGGAGTATTGCTCGCACCGCGAGAAGCGCATCCCGGTGGAGTGCGCTGGAGGTATCAAGCTGGAGAATGTCCGCGCATATGCCGAGACGGGCGTTGACTTCATCTCCGTCGGCGCGCTCACGCACTTTGCCACCGCCGTCGACATGAACCTGCGCATCGCGCAGGCGTAACAAGGGCTTCGCCGGCCGTCGCCAAGCTAGGCTTGCAGCCAGCCGGCGCAGCGCTTCCTTTCAGGTGCCGCTTCATTATCGAGTTGGTGCTTCCCAACTTCCTTTCCCCGCAATCGTTATAATCCCCTCATCGCCAAAGTCGCTCCAATCCGCAAACGCGCGGCGAAGCGCGCGGTTTCTCCAGCGCTGAAGACCGATGTGCGCCTGGGACGTATCGTGCGCTTGCTCATGGATCATGCGATGGTCATGGTGAGCGGCACCAAGATCGGGGAAGAGATCGGCACTGGGCGATCCGAAGTCTGGCGCCTGATTCAGCAGTTGCGGTCGCTGGGAGTCGAAGTCGAAGGTCATCCGGCGACCGGTTACCGGCTTCGCTCGGTTCCCGACTTGCTGCTCGCCGATGTGGTGGCGCCGCTCGTGAAGGGAACCCTGTTCTCCCAGATCCAGCACTACTACAAGATCGGGTCGACGAATGAGGCCGCGATGGAAGCGGCCGCGGCCGGCGCTCCGGAGGGATGCGTTTTCCTGGCTGAGGAGCAGACTGCGGGCAAGGGACGCGGCGGGAATCAGTGGCACTCGGCGCGATCGTCGGGGATTTACTGTTCGGTTGTGCTGCGCCCGAACTTGCCGCCGTCCGAGGCTCTGGTGCTTTCGCTTGCGACGGGATTGGCCGTGCATTCGGCGATCCGGGCAATCGACTCGCGAATGGCCCCAGACCTCAAGTGGCCGAATGATGTGCTGCTCGACGGCAAGAAGTTCTGTGGCATTCTCACCGAAATGAATGCGGAAGCAACCCGCGTGCGGCACGTCGTGATCGGGATCGGCATCAACGTGAACCAGCAGAAATTTCCGGAAGATGTCCGCGAAACGGCGACGTCTCTTTTGCTGGCTTCGGGCTCGGAGTGGTCGCGCGTGGAACTTACGGCAGCTTTGCTAAAATCGCTCGACCGCGAGTATCGCGACCTGCTGGAAAAGTCTGACGGACACGATAGGATTCTGCGGCGCTTCAGCGATGCGTCCACGTACGTTCGCGGGCGCAAGGTCCGCATCGAGGAGAACGGCGGCTTCGAAGGCGTCACCGACGGGCTCGACGCGCGCGGCTTCCTGCAAATCCGCACCGCGAAGGGGTTGCGCACAGTTTTAAGCGGAACCGTGCGGGCGCTCTAACATCTATGCTGCTGGTCATCGACGTCGGCAACACGAACACCGTGCTGGGCGTATTCGCCCCCGCCACGAAAGTGCACGCCGGCGAGGACATAACCACGCCTGTGCGTTACGAGCGGCTGGTAGCACAGTGGCGCGTATCGACCATCTGGAACCACACGGTCGACGAATACGGCGTTCTGTTCCGCAGCCTGTTCGCCATGGATGACCTGGACGCATCCGGAATACACGGCATCATCATCTCGTCGGTCGTGCCTCCGCTGGACTCCACGTTGCGCCAGGTTTGCGAGCACTATTTCAAGTTGAAGCCGCTGTTTGTGGAGCCGGGCGTCAAGACCGGCATGCCGGTGCACTACGAAAATCCTTCCGAGGTGGGCGCCGATCGCATCGTGAACGGGGTTGCGGCTTTTGAAAAATATGGCGGCCCCTGCGTGGTGGTCGACTTCGGAACCGCAACCACTTTCGATTGCATCTCGGCGAAGGGCGAGTACATGGGTGGCGTGATCTGTCCCGGCATCGGGATTTCGGCGGACGCGCTTTTTCAGCGCACCGCCCGCCTGCCGCGCGTCGACATTCGCAAGCCGGCGCGCGTCATCGGCAGCACCACCGTCGGGAGCCTGCAGTCGGGGCTGTACTACGGCTACCTCGGACTGGTCGACGGGATCCTCGAGGAACTTCTGCGCGAGTTGGGCAAGGATGCGAAAGTGATCGCGACCGGCGGCTTGGGGTCGATGATCGGCACGGCGTCGAAGTACATCAAGACCATCGACGACCATTTGACGCTCGAAGGCTTGCGCATCATCTGGGAGCGCAACTCGGGCGGCAAAGCCGAGTCCAAAACGAAGCCTGCCAAGCCAAACGACTCGAGTAAGGCTTCCGCCAGCGCGAAGTCTCGGACGTCCTCTCACTAGCGCTCGTGGATAATTATTTCAACTACTTTACGGAGATCGAAGAGCATTTTCAGCGGCGGCGTGGCGGGATTCTGCTTCTGTCGACGCTTGATTGGGCCCTGATCGAGACCTGGAAAGACGCGGGCATTCCGCTGGAAGCGGCGTTGCGCGGCATCGATGCGGCCTTCGACCGCTACGACGAACGTCCCTCGAAATCGCGCAAGGTGAACAGCCTCGCCTATTGCGCGCAGGAAGTGCTGACGGCCGCCGAAGACATGAAAGAAGCGGCCGTGGGCGCGGCTGCGTATCAAACTGGCGCAGCCGAGCCGGGAGGCCCAGTTCGCGGATTTGATCCGGAAGAGATCGCAAGCTTTCTCCGCAAAAACGCCGAGCGGCTGGAGCAGGCGAAGTTGCCAGCCGGAAGCGGAGTCTCTCCAGACGCTCTGGCGCGCGAGTCATCGGCAACCCTGCGCAGGCTCGCTGACGAACTTAGCGCGAGCAAGTCTCTGCGCCTTGAAGATGTGGAGCGCAGACTCACGGTGCTGGAAGAAAAACTTCTGGCGGCTTTGATGGCAGCCATTCCGGATGAGGACCTGGTCAACATTCGAGCCCAGGCCGACCGGGAGCTAGCCCCCTACCGCAGCAAAATGCCGGGAGCGCAGATCGAGCAACTGCTGAGGCAATACATCCACAAACGGCTGCTCGAGAAATACAGCCTGCCGCGGCTCAGCCTGTTCTACATGTGACGGTTCCAGAGGAATATGTGAGCTTGGGGGGTATACCCCCTCCCCCCTTATCTTTTGGAATCATCGGCTTACGCGTGAGACCAGGCCAAAATCTAACATTTCAAAGAACTTAAAGGCAAAATATTCCGGACAAAGGACTTAGGCCGGAAAACGTTGCCCTGCGGGCGATAGGTCCGCAGTGTGGCTTATAGCTGAAGGGAATGGAGTGGGATAGGACTTCGATCACATGAGCGCGTGATGTACTTTGACTAGAACTCTCCCACACCACCCCTGCACTGTGGAGTTATTCGCCTGCAGAAAAGCACCTGCGATTGGGCCATGCCCGCAAACTAGTGTGCCTTCGCAGCGCTTCGTGGCGTCAGAAACGCAAGGACAGCGGCTACGAGAAACAGGGCGAGAACGTCGCCCCAGAGATGGCCGATGTGCTCAGGGTTGGCCAGGGACTGGGCTCCCATGATCGCTGCGTGCACCACGCTCGACCACACCGTGAACCAGATGAGGCTCAAATTGGCGAGCGGGTTGCGGCTGGCGATCAGCAGAAAAATCCCCAAGGTCGCATAAATACCCAGAATCATCTGCAGGTAATGCGGAGTGTGGGCGCCCATGTGCCACGACCAGCCCGAGGGCCAAACCTGCGTGAGCGCGTAAATTCCGAAGATAAACGTCACACCTACCAGCCTGAGAGCAACGCGCAAATATTTGAGATGCGGTTCTGCAATAGTTTTTCCTTTTAGACCGGCAGGTTCGGACTGGTCGCGGGGGAAAGCCTGATCCGTAATGTTCGCTTGCGTCAGTGACATAGTTCCTCCTTCAAAGTTCGGCGCTTTGGCGACTAGCGCCGGTGAGATTCGTCGTTCGTTTGATCGATTGCGCTTCATCGAGAGACTAGAACCTGAAGGGGCGTGGAACAAGATGGCAGATATGCCATTGTGCATAGGTGATTACGCCACCCCGGGCGCCTCACTTCGGCTCATCGATAAAAAGGAAGGGCAGAGGGCTGAGGCCACCAAACAGCAGTTCCCTGGCCGCTCACGCTCCTCGGAATGACAATCGAAAAATCCCATGGTCCGGTGTGGGGGGAAATTGCATCCGATGAGCAGAGGATGCTCATATGCCGGCCCCGCGCTGGCTGGCGCGATTCAACTTGCACGTAACAAATCGGATTCTTGGTCCACTGGCGGTGCAAATGCCAGGGATGGGAGTCGTTGTGCACGTTGGGCGGAAGACGCAGCGAGTGTACCGAACGCCGGTGATCGTGTTCCAGCGAGGCAACCGGTTCGTGATCGCGCTTACGTACGGGCGCGAGTCAGAATGGGTTCGCAATGTAGTGGCGCGGGGCGAATGCGAACTTGAGACCCGGGGACACACGCTGCAACTTACTGCACCCTATCTTTATCGTGACGAGAAGCGACGTGCGGTGCCCGAGATGGTTCGGCTTATGCTGGTGGTTCTCAATGTTTCGGACTTTCTGGAGCTAACGGTCCGGGAAACTGGCGTTTCAATCGATCATGGCGAAGAAAGCGGTCAAAAAAACGCGAGACGAAGGTCAGCCTGAAATTCTGAAAGGCTGGAAAGCGATTGCGGAATTTTTGGGGGAACCGGTGTCGGTGGCGCAACGCTGGGGGTCGGAGGGGATGCCGGTATCGCGGGTTGGACGGTCGGTCACGAGCACTCCCGAGCAGCTGAATGCATGGCTGGGGCGCGTGTCGGATAAGCCGGTACACATTGTTACGAGCGAGACCGATCTGGCCTCGGAGTTGAAGCGCGGGATCGCGTTCGCCAAGCAAAGCAAGAAGTCAGTGGGCTGAAGTGCGGTTTCGGAAGCAGCGCTGCCATTCTTCAAACCAATTACTCATGTGAGGAGACAGATGCAGAGGCCCCTTGTGCTTACGGTCGCAATCATGACGGTGCTGTTTTCAGTTGGCAGCAGTGGCGCGCAGAACTTTCACAACGCGCCTGAGTCCGCGAAGGAACTGAAGAATCCGTACGAGGGAACGGCGGCGGGAGCGGAGGCGGGCAAGCCTCTGTATCACTTACGATGCGCGCGCTGCCATGGGGAAACCGGGCAGGGGTCGGGAAATATTCCGGCGTTGCGGGCGGACGTCATCCGCAAGGTGACGCCCGGAGAGGTGTTCTGGTTTATTACCAAGGGTGACCCGAAGCGGGAGATGCCGTCGTGGGCGAAGCTGCCAGCTGATCAGCGGTGGAAGATCGTCAATTATGTGAAGAGCGACTATCTGCAGAAGGGAGCGAAGTTGCCGGCTTCCGCTCCCCCGATGGCATCCACATTGAAGCTTCCGGCGCCCCCGCCTCCCTTTACGGACTTTCGTTACCAGTCGCCTGGGCGGCTACGCAGGATTTCGATTTCAGACCTTCCTCAACCCTACAGTACGAAATCGAGCGACAACGGCCCGGATCTGGTGGCGCGGCCAAGGGACGCATGGCCCAAGGCGCCAGCCGGATTCAAGGTGGATTTGTATGCGGCGGGACTGGAGAATCCTCGCCTGCTGCGGACGGCGCCGAACGGGGATATCTTCCTCGCCGAAAGTGATGCAGGGCGCGTCCGGGTATTTCGCGGGATGGATGGTGATGGCAAGCCGCAGCAGATGCAGGTTTTCGCAACCGGAATGAGGCGCCCTTACGGCATCGCGTTCTATCCCCCGGGGCCGGAGCCGCAGTGGATTTATATCGGGTGTGAAAACGAGGTGGTGCGGTTCCCGTATAAGAGCGGAGACATGGCGGCTACCGGAAAGCCACAGCATCTGGTTGATTTGCCAACCGATGGACACTGGACGCGGTCGATAGAATTTTCACCTGACGGCAAGACGATGTTCGTAGCGGTCGGCTCGCGGTCGAATGTGGACGACCCGGATGAAACTCCTGAGGAAAGGAATCGGGCGGCTATTCTGGCGTTCAATCCTGATGGGAGAAATCAACGCGTGTATGCGTACGGAATCCGGAATGCGGGTGGCGGGCTGGCGGTAAGTCCGAAGACGGGCGAGCTGTGGTGTTCGGTGAATGAACGGGACGCGCTGGGCGACAATTTGGTTCCTGATTACATCACTCACGTGCAGGAGGGCGGATTTTATGGATGGCCGTGGTGGTACCTGGGGACGCACCAGGATCCACGTCATAAAGGGAAGCATCCGGAGTTGAAGAATAAGGCAATTGTTCCGGATGTGCTGTTGCAGGCGCATAATGCCTCGCTCGGCATCACTTTTTATGAGGGCAAGCAGTTTCCAGCGGAGTACCAGGGCGATATTTTTTCAGGACAACACGGATCGTGGAATAAGTCGGCCCGTACCGGGTATGAGGTCATTCGCGTGCCTTTGCATCAGAGCGGGAAGGCGAGCGGAGATTATGAAGATTTTCTGACGGGATTTGTTCTCCCGGACGGAAACGTTTGGGGACGTCCAGTGGGAGTTGCGGTCGCTCCCGACGGGTCGTTGCTAGTGAGCGATGATGGGTCGAATTCGATTTGGCGGGTTAGTTACGTGGGGAAGTGACGGGGCCGAGCGTCTTCTGATTCGCCGACGAGCTCGCGGGCTCAAGCCCGCCTCGCTGAATGTCGTCCCTACGGGACTTGCGCTCGTTGTGGCCCTGCACCCAGCGCTTACGCGCTGGGCTAATCTATGCCGCCGCTACGCGGCTCCTGTCGGTGGTTCAGAGTGCTCGTTGACGCGGGCTTCCGCCTGGATCATCCCATCGCTGCAATCCACATAGGTGAGTTTGCTTTATTCTGCACAGTTGACGCTAGCCGCGAAGTGCATTGCCACATTTTGACGCTGGCTGCGAACTGCATTGCCGCCTTGGGTGAGTGACGACCGCTGAAGAGCTCCTCGTATAATACTCCGTCACATTTCTTCCGGTCGGAAAGGAAGATTCGCAGGTGGGCGGCCCGACGCAGATGGGAGTCTTCTCCCGGTGAAGATCACTATTCCGGAATTGTCTCTGGTGGCGATGGTGGGCGCCTCGGGATGCGGGAAGTCGACGTTTGCACGCCAGCATTTCAAGCCAACGGAAATCCTCTCGTCGGACTTCTGCCGGGGCTTGGTGGCGGATAACCAAAATGACCAGGCGGCGACTGGCGACGCATTCGAGGTATTACATTTCATCGCACGCAAGCGCCTGGCGGCGGGCCGGCTGACCGTGGTGGACGCAACTAACGTCCAGATGGAAGCGCGCAAGGCGCTGGTGGCGCTGGCTCGTGAATATCACGTGCTGCCGGTCGCGATCGTGCTGAACATGCCAGAGAAGCTGTGCCAGGAGCGCAACCAGTCGCGGCCCGACCGGCAATTTGGCCCGCATGTGGTACGCAATCAGGCGCAGCAACTGCGGCGTTCGATTCGCGGCTTAGAAAGGGAAGGGTTCCGGCATGTGTTCGTGATTTCGTCTCCGGAGGAGGTCGCGAGCACCGCGATTACGCGACACCCGCTTTGGAGCAATCGCAAAGATGAACACGGCCCGTTCGACATCATCGGCGACGTACACGGGTGTCATGACGAACTGGTTGCATTGCTGATGGATCTGGGATACAAGCCCGCGGCGGCGGGCGCATACAAGCATCCGCAGGGCCGTAAGGCGGTGTTCGTCGGGGATCTGGTGGATCGTGGGCCGAAGATTCCGCAGACCGTCATCCTGGTAAAGGGAATGGTGGATGCGGGCGACGCTTTGTGCGTGCCGGGAAATCACGACGTCAAGTTCATGCGCGCGGTGTGGGGAAAGGACGTTCAGATCACGCATGGGCTGGGCGACTCGTTAAAGCAGTTCGAGGAGGCCGACAAACACTGGCGCGGCCTGTCGCGGATCGCGGCAGAATTCATTCACAAGCTGATCAGCCATTACGTGCTCGACGACGGCAAGCTGGTGGTCGCGCACGCGGGCATGAAAGAGGAGATGCAGGGTCGTGGGTCCGGGAAAGTGCGGGACTTCGCGCTCTTTGGCGAGACGACGGGAGAGATCGATGAGCGCGGGCTTCCCGTCCGTTACAACTGGGCGGCCGAGTATCGCGGCAAGGCGATGGTGGTGTATGGCCACACGCCGATCACGGAACCCGAGTGGCTGAATCGCACCATCAACATTGATACCGGTTGCGTGTATGGAGGAAAGCTGACGGCGCTGCGCTATCCGGAGAGAGAACTGGTTTCAGTTCCGGCGCTGCGGACTTACTACGAACCCGCGAAGCGTGTTGCGAAGGCTGAAACGGCGGAGCCCGCTCTCACCGGACAACAGCAACATGATGAGCCGGTGGATCCGAGACTTTAGCGCGCTACCGCGATTCGGAACCGGAGCGGTTGGATAGAGAATACTGCGAGTCTGATGTGGACGGCCTGTGTTCCGGGCCGTCGGCTTCTGGCAAAGCGCGATCCGCGGCAGGGGCGACGCTGGTTCTTGGTTCGAGGATCGAGTATTTCAGCAGGCACCAGACGGCTCGCACGCCGTCCTTCCATCCGATTTTCTTGCCTTCCTCGTAGGTGCGGCCGGAGTAGCTGATCCCGACTTCATAGACTCGCAGGCGGCGTTTGGCGATTTTGACAGTCACCTCCGGCTCGAAGCCGAAGCGGCTTTCACCTAAGTTCATGGATTGGATGACTTCGCGGCGAAAGGCTTTGTAGCAGGTCTCCATGTCGGTGAGGTTGAGGTCGGTGAGGGCGTTGGAAAGCAGAGTGAGAAGGCGATTTCCGACCGAATGCCAGAAATACAAGACGCGATGCGGGCGGCCTCCCATGAAACGCGAGCCGTAGACCACGTCGGCCTTGTCCTGCATGAGTGGCGCCAGCAGCAGGGGATATTCGGCCGGGTCATATTCGAGGTCGGCATCCTGGATGATGAGGAAGTCCCCGGTCGCCTCCTGAATGCCGCGACGCAAGGCGGCTCCTTTGCCCATGTTGCGGGTTTGCCAGAGCGCCCGAAGGGCGGGCGAATATTCCCGCTGCAGGTCTTCGAGGATTTCGCGCGATGTATCGGTCGAGCCGTCATCGACGCATAGCAGTTCGATCGCAATACCAGGATTTGCCGAGAGCACACCCTCGACCGCGCGCCGCAGGGTAGCGCGCTCGTTGTAGATCGGCATGATAACCGACAATTTCATGGATGGGAGGAGTGGCCGCTGAGTCCTTTATAACGGATATGCCCTTCCTCTCTCTAGCATAGAATCAAGCCTTGGATCTCACCATCGAAAAACTCATTTACGGCGGCGATGGACTGGGCCGCCTGCCTGCCGACGAAAAAGGCCGCGGGAAAGCCGCGTTCGTGCCGTTCACGCTGCCGGGGGAAAAGGTGGACATCGCCGTGCGGGAGGAGAAGCCGGGATTCGTACGCGCTGCCGCCACCCGGATCGTCGAGCCCTCCCCGCTGAGGATTGAGGCGCAGTGCCCCTACTTCCAGCATTGCGGCGGATGTCATTACCAGCACGCGGACTATCAGGAACAGCTGAAAATCAAGGAAGACATTCTGAAGGAGAATTTGCGGCGGCTGGCCAAGATGGAATTGCCGGCCGGGCTGAAGGTGCACGCTTCGCCGCCCTGGAACTATCGCAACCGCACGCGCTTGCAAGTGCGCATGGATTCAGGGTTCACGCTGGGGTATTTCAAGGGCTCGTCGCATGTGCTGATGGCCGTGGAGATCTGCCCGATCAGTTCGCCGTTGTTGAATCGGGCGATTGAGGTGTTGTGGAGAGTGGGCCGCGATGGCAAGGTTCCGGCTGAGTTGCGCGAGATCGAGCTGTTTGCGAATGAGGACGATACCCAGCTGCAGGTTGAGTTGTACGCCAATCCGCACTCTGACAAGGCACGACGGGCCCAGGCGGCGCAGGATTTTGCGGAGCGGTTGAGCGGTGAGATGCCCGAGGTGGTCAGCATTTATGCGTTTGCACAGACCACTGGAGTGGCGCGCGGGGAACAGTGGCACGTTACCGAGCAGGCCGACTGGAGCTTGCGACCGGGTGAATTCCGCTATCGCACGAAGGCGGGGTCGCTGCGCGTGAGCGGAGGGTCATTTTTCCAAGTAAACCGCTTTCTCATCGATGAGTTGGTCGGGATCGTCGCGGGAGGGTGCTCCGGCGAGGTCGCACTCGACCTCTATGCGGGGGTGGGCCTGTTCAGCATGGCGCTGGCGTCGTCGTATGGTCACATCAAGGCGGTTGAGTCGTCACAAGGTTCGGCGGCAGATCTCAAATACAATTCTCCCCGGAACGTGAAGGCGGTGCGGTCTACGGTTGACGCCTATCTGGCCGATCGCGACGCCAAGCTGCGCCCTGATCTGATTGTCGTGGATCCGCCACGGGCTGGGCTGGGAGAGCGTGTTGCCAGCAGAGTCGCTCAGATGGGCGCACCTCGGCTGACTTATGTGTCCTGCGACCCGGCAACGCTGGCCCGCGACCTGGTTGCATTGACGGGCGCGGGTTATCGAGTTGAGCAGGTGCATCTGGTGGACCTGTTTCCGCAGACCTATCACATCGAGAGTGTGGTTGAGCTAGTCCGATAGCCTTCCGTTCCCGGTTGGGAAGAAGTGTCACCCGCGAAGGCAATCTCGTTTTTCGCACCGCTTCGCAAACCGCCGCGCCAGCCGATGCTGTGGGCGGCCCTCGCCTATGGCGCCGGAATTGTGTGCGGCGTGTATGCCTGGCGCCCACCTTTGTGGTGGGTGGTGGCGACGGTGTCCTTTCTCTTAGCCGGACTCTATTTCGCGCGCCGGCGCTGGTGGCTAGCATTTCCTCTCGCATTATTTGCACTGTTTGCCGTGGGGGCGCTGACGATTCAGGTGCGCCCACCGGTCGTGACAGATGACCGGCTGTCGGCTTTTGCGGGCGGGGAGGAGGTACTCGTTACCGCGCACGTCGTGCGGGGCGGAGAGATCCGGCAGGCGCCGTCGGGTGAGTTGCATCAGTCGATTGATGTCGAAATCGAACAGGTGGCTAAGAACGATCAGTGGGAGGCGGTTCACGGCGGGCTGAGGCTCGGAATCTACGTGAAGGAGCCGGCCAATGACGAAGGGGCTCAGGTTGCGATGCGCGTGTTTCATTACGGCGACCGTTTGCGCTTCGCGGCGAAGTTGCGGACGCCGCGCAATTTCCGTAATCCGGGCGCGTTTGACTATCGCGATTATCTTGCCGACCACGGGATTGTCATGTTGGCGTCGACCAAGAACTCCAAAGTGGAAATTGTGCCCGGCTTTGTGGGAACCCGGTTGCAGTGCTGGCGCGAGCGAGTGCATCGCAGCATCGTCAATAAGATTCATGGGCTGTGGTCCGCAGAAGACTCGGCGTTGATGGACGCGGCAGTGGTGGGGGAAAGCGCGTTCCTTACACCGACCACGAAAGCTGATTTTCAGCGGTCGGGCACTTATCACATCCTAGTGGTTTCCGGGATGAACGTCAGCATCCTGGCGTTTGTGGTTTTCTGGACGATGCGGCGATTGCGGTGCAGCGACTTTGTGGCCAGCGGGTTGACCGTAGTTTTGTGCATGGCCTATGCGTGGGTGACCGATGTGGGGCCACCGGTGTGGCGGGCGGTGTTGATGCTTACGGTGTACCTGGGTGTGCGATTGCTTTATCGCGAACGATCGATGCTGAATGCCCTGGGCGTGGCAGCTTTGGTGGTGATGGTGGTGGACCCCAAGGCGCTCCTCGGACCAAGCTTTCAGCTCACGTTCCTGGCGGTGTTCATCGTGGCCGCGATCGCTGTGCCCGTTCTGGAGCGAACTTCGCAACCCTACCTGCAAGGACTGCGACATCTGGATTCGACCGATTTCGACCGCACGCTGCCCCCACGGGTGGCGCAGATGCGGCTCGATTTGCGGCTGATCGCGGGGCGGCTGGCTGCGATTTCAGGTTCGCGTGCGGCGCAGCTCGGGGCGAGGTTAACGGCCCGTTGTGCGCTGGAGGCGTACGAAGTGCTTTGCGTCTCGGTACTGATGCAATTGGGCCTGGCCCTGCCGATGGTCTATTACTTTCACCGGGCGACCGTACTGGGCATGGCCGCGAACTCACTGGCGGTGCCGCTGACGGGCATTTTGATGCCGGCGGCTGTGCTAGCGGTCGCGCTCAGTTACATGTGGCTGCCCCTCGCAAAATTGCCGGCAGCGGCTGCCTCGTGGGCTCTTCATGGAATCACCAGCACGGTCGGTAGTCTGGGCGGAATGCGTATTGCGGACCACCGAGTCGCGATGCCGGAGCCACTGACGATCATGATTGCGGTGTGTGCATTGGCGTTGGCCATGGTGTTGGCGTGGAAGCGCCGTGCGCTGGTTCTGGTCGGTCTGGCAGTCCTGGCTGTGGCTGGCCTGTGGGTGAGTGCGGCCTCTCCTGCACCCCACATTGGCCGTGGAATCATGGAACTGACTGCCATCGACGTCGGCCAGGGAGATTCTCTGCTCGTGGTCACGCCGGAGGGAAGAACTTTGCTGGTGGACGCGGGCGGTTCGGTGGGAGGATTGCAGTCCGAGTTCGACTATGGCGAGAACGTTGTTTCGCCCTATTTATGGGAACGACGAATATCGCATCTCGATGCGGTTGCGCTCACCCACGGCCACTCGGACCACATTGGCGGTATGCACGCTGTGCTGAACAATTTCCGGCCGCGCGAGCTATGGATCGGCGCCGTTCCCGATACTCCGACCATCCGCGCTCTTCTGAACTATGCCGCGAGTTTGGGGATTCGCGTGGTTCGGCACAACGACAAAGAATCCTTTGAATTCGGCGGGATGCAAGTAAGCGTGCTTTCACCTGCAGAGGGTTGGCAAGCTTCCACACGGCCGCGCAACAATGATTCCCTCGTGCTGCAGCTACATTATCGCCAATCGAGCATTTTGTTGGAGGGGGACGCTGAGGGAGGCATGGAGCAACGCATGGCCGCACTTCACGATCTCAAAGCAGATCTGCTGAAAGTGGCACACCACGGCAGCGCCACGAGCTCGACGCCGGAATTCGTGCGTGCAGTTGGGCCGCGCTGGGCGGTCATCTCGGTGGGCGCGGGAAATTCTTTCGGACACCCGCGGCAAGAGACGCTAGAACATCTGCAGAAAGAAGGGGTACGAACGTACCGGACGGACCGCCAGGGTGCGGTGACTTTTTACCTGGACGGACAGTCGGTCACCCCACAGTTGGCGTGTCTTCGTTGAGATCGATCTCGGAAGTTTCATCCGAGTCGGGAGACCGCCGGTAGTCCTCGATCATGGCGCGGGCGCGATCGGCGTCTTCCTCGCGAACCAGGATGACCATGCCGCCAACTCCGGGAAACATATCCTGAACGGCGTCTACGGAAGTCAGGTCGGAGTCGATGCCGGCGGAGTCGAGAAGTCCCTTCACAACCATCGCTTCGGATTCCTGCTCGCTGTCGAATACCTTGACAAGTTTCTCGTTGGGATCAGGAACTCGAGCGGCTGGGGGATTGGAGCTTTCCGGCATATGCCCTCCACGGCAAATTTTCGTGATCAACAGCGGTCCATCCGGGCGTTACCGACAAGTAAGGATTGTAAACCTACCCGCAGAGGTTGTACGCCGAGGGCATAAGAAACAATAAGTTGCATGCCTACAGCGAAAATCGGGCGCAGCCCCCACCTTGGGGGAGTTGCTTTCGAGTCCGAATGCCCCGAAAATGGGCACAACAGGGGTGAGGCCGCCGGCGCTTGTTGCTACCTAAGGCACGGTGCTGGGCTAGGGAATTTCAGCGGGCTCCCTGTCGAGGGCCGTATGGAAGATGCGAACCCGGGCGGGCAGCAGAACAATCTTCAGGAAACTCAGGACGAAGCCAAAAAAATCAGGCGGCTGCAAGTCATGATCAGCATGGTCATGTCGGTGATCAGCCAGGATCCGAATCTCACCATCGAAGAAGCTTCCGAACTTTCCGCCAACGCGCGCCGCGCCGCCCTCGCCATGTTTCCAGGCAAGGAGCTGGCTTTCGATATCCTCTATAAACCCCGACTGCAACGGTTGATGACGGAGCGGTTCCGGATTCAGTGAACGCCCTTCTTAGCTTGCCGGGTTGAAGGTGCGTATATCGGCGGACTGCGGTGCGCGTCGACTTGCGAAGCCTTGAGCAGGCGATCCCGGTTCATACCAAACTCTGCTTCTGTTCGAAGGATATGACGCCCGGGTTTTCGGAATAAGGAAATTGACCTGCCCGCTTTTGCCGATCTAGACTCCCTCCATACGAGGAATCCATGAAAATCTTTGCTTTCACAGTGGTCGTTTCCCTGTTCTGCGCCTGTCCTGTGTTCGCGGATGAGGGCCACCACCACGAGGAGTTGACCGAGACGCAACTGGGAACCGTGCACTTTCCGGTTTCCTGCGCTGCGGCAGTGCAGAAGCCGTTCGAGCGCGGCATCGCGCTGTTGCATTCCTTCTGGTACGAGGAAGCGGAGACTGAGTTTACGGACATCGCCAAGGATGATCCCAAGTGCGCCATGGCGCAGTGGGGCCTGGCGATGAGCCAGTGGCACCAACTCTGGAACCATCCAGATGCTGCAACCACGAAGAAAGCACGCGAGGAGATCAAAAAGGCGCGATCGCTGAAGCCTGCGACGGAGCGCGAGCGGGACTACATCGCCGCCATGAAAGCATTCTACGGAAGCAAAGGCGACTTCTACACGCGCGCCAATGCTTACTCGAAGGCCATGGAGAAGGTTCATCAGAAGAATCCGGACGACCACGAAGCAGCCGTGTTCTATGCATTGTCGATCCTGGCGGCGGATCAGGGAAACGATCCGACCTTTGCGAATGAAAAGAAAGCGGCGGCGATTCTCGAGAAACTGTTTGCCGCCGAACCCGATCATCCGGGCGTTGCGCACTATCTGATCCATGCGTATGACCGGCCACAGCTTGCCGAACTGGGACTGCCGGCTGCGCGACGCTATGCGCAAGTTGCGCCCGCGGCGCCGCACGCGCTGCACATGCCGTCGCACATCTTTGCGCGTGTCGGCCTGTGGCAGGACGACATCACTTCGAACCTGGCTTCGGTGGCGGCCACGCGCAAGACCGCAGCCATGCACATGGGTGGCGAGGGACATCAGTTTCACGCCATGGACTTTTTGTTCTACGCCTACCTGCAGAGCGGGCATGACGCGGAAGCCAAGGCGCTGATTGACGAAGTGAAAGCCATGCCTGACACCGTCCACAATATGTATGGGACCGACTATAACCCGCGCTCTGCCACCCTGGTGTATTTCACGGCGCTGTATCCGGTCGAGATGCGTCACTGGCAGGACGCGGCTGCATTGACAGCGACGGGAGTGGCGCGTCCAGAGGATGACTACATTACGTACTGGGCGCATGCGATGGGTGCAGCGCATCTCGGAAATGCCGACCAGGCACGCAAGGATGCTGAACAGATCGACGCGATTCACACCAAACTTTTGACGGCGAAGAGGAAGGAGTTTGCTGAATCGGTCGACAAGGCTCACCAGCAGGTGCTCGCGTGGGCGTTGGTCGCGGGAGGCAAGCACGATGAGGCGCTGGCGATCTTAAAACCCCTGGCCGACAAGGAAGATTCCCTCGGCGACGAGCCGCAGGGAATTCCCACACGAGAGATGGTTGCCGAAGTCCTGATGATGGCCAAGCGCCCCGAGCAGGCGCTGGCTGAGTACGAGACAGATTTGAAATTCAATCCCAACCGGTTCAACGGGCTCTACGGAGCCGCGCAGGCGGCAGAAGCGGCGGGCAAGCAGGAGAAGGCCTCGCAGTACTACGGCGAATTGGTGAAGGTGTGCGCGGGCGGGAATTCGGAGCGTCCGGAGTTGAGTCGGGCGAAGGGGTTGGTGGCCGCGAAGTAAAAGTAAGAAGGAATGTCACTGACTGACGTATCGACGTTCAATAGGGGCGCTCGGCAACCTGCTACCGTAGAGCGTTAATTTCGCCGAAAGAGCCTGAATTCCTGGCCGAGATAGCCGGGGCGTCCGTCGACTACGACACCCCGTAGTAGAGAAACTCCCGAATTTTCCACAGTTTTTTCTGATCAGAAGGACACTTTCCGGCCGCTCCGCGTCGTCTACATAAGGAGCACCTGTCCTCTACCAACCAGTCTGAGGGGCGACCCAACTCTCGGTCTAATTCATAGTCGGAAACACCAACTCAAAAGGAGATACGCAAGCATGAGTACAAAGCCGACGTTCGAACAAGCGCAATTACATCTTCAGGTTTACGAACAGCGCCGTGAGGCCAAGCTTCGCCAGGCACGTGACTGGTTTTTTAAAAACTATCATGTGACAAGCCTTGACGATGCCATGCGGGTTGCTCCCATGGGCTCGGAAACAGGTGCGTTCGCCAGTATGGTCATCAGTTATTGGGAACAAGCCTGTGCTCTGCTCAACTATGACCTGCTCCATGAGGAGTTGTTCTTCGAGACCAGCGGGGAGTTCTTCGGAGTCTGGGAGATGGTTAAACCGGTGGTCCCTGCATTCCGAGAGCGTTTCGTGTCCAAGACGTTCTGCGTCCACCTGGAAAAAGCTGCGCTACGTTATGAGAAGTGGGTCGAAGGCCGCTCGCCAGGTCACATCGCGGCCATGCGCGAGTTCATGAAACAGATGCGCGCGCAATTGGCGAAAGCAGCGTAATAGGCTAGCGGGATGCCCCGTCCTCGTCTCTTCGTTCGTTGGAGGCAGGGCGGGGACCCCTTGAATTGCAGAGTCGGGGTTGCCTAAAAGGCAGGCCGATTCAGTCAGAGGCCAGTCAAAGGGCAGCCCTAATTGCGCTCCACCCGCTGCAAGCGAAACAGCAACGTCCCCCAGGTTAATTTGGCACGCATCTGTACTGGCATGTGGGTCGCATCGTCGGTGAACCAGGTCCAGATCCTGCCTCTTCCCTTCAGCGTGCCCGACGTTGCTTCGGCTGAAACTCGAATTGTCTGGTAGTTGCCGGCGGGGACTTTGATTTTGTCTTTGCCCTCTACGCGCGCGGTAACTTCGGCCGTCTTGCCGCCGTCATTCACCGGGAACGTGTAGGAGGTGCCGGGCTGCAGTGGCAGGGACGACAGGTAATAGAAGCCGGTGACGACGTCGGTCACGCAGGGTGGGATGTCGTTCTCGGCATATTTTGTTTCGCTGGTCTTCAGATTCGTCTCGTGGAGGACGCTTTTGCGGTTGGGATAGTCATAAGTGACCTTGGTCTCGCGTTTGCGCGATCCTTCTTCGATGTGCTTGAAGACGCTATTTGAGCAAAACGTCTTAGAATCAAAAAGCGCTTCGAAGCGATCATGCACGCCATAAAGCACGTTGGCCATGCCGGCGGAATCTGCGATAGCCGTGACTCTGCGTTCGTTGCCCGCGGGTTCGATCTTCACCGTTGACGTGCCCGCGGTGAACAGATGCCATTCTGCGGTGTAGACATAGGCTTGTCCGTCGGGAAAGTGGTAGGTGGGCGGAGGCGACAGAATTTGAGCCGAAGGTCCGATCGTCACAATGGAACCCTGATGAACCGTGGAAGCCGAAGATATCAACGCAAGGAACCAGCAGCAGAGGCCGGTCCATCGATATACGGGTGAAAGTGCGCGGGCGGGTTGGGAAAGTCGTCGAATCAAAGGCGTGCTGCGCACCCTGCGGAGTCGCTGCAGGTTCGATGCAGGCGGCTATCGTGAAGCCCAATATAATTTAACCACCAGGGCAGCCAGCAAAGCCGTCGTGCCCAATACGGCATTGTACTCGCGATGCTGCCAGTACAGAGGATGCGAAAAGGTCCCTCCGCCGTTGCCAAAAGCGGTGAGGCGGGGCAGGAGACGCGGGACATTGCGCGCATACTCGTCAAAATTTGGAAACGCCGAACGCAGGTACGATTCTTCGCCGCGAATCACCGGAAGGTAAATCGCAACGAACATGATGACCATCACGGCAAGAACCCAAACGCTCCGCGCCGCGATCGCGAAACCCACTGCCATGATCAGCGACCCCAGATACAGCGGATTGCGGGTGTAAGCGTAGGGGCCGGAAGTTGTAAGTTCCTCGTTCTTTTTCACGTGGCCGGAAGCGAGCGCGCGCAAAAGAATTCCGGGAAGCGTTACGAGGGCGCCGATTCCGAGAGACGTCCAACTGGGTCTCGCGATCCACAAGTAAAACGCAGCGAAGGCGAATCCAAGAGGTACACGGATGCGGCGAGCGACGCGGGACCACTCAGCCATGGGCACCTGCCAGCAGCTTCTGGGCAGCGTCGATGACTTCGTCGGCGGTGATGGCCGTCAAACCTGGGTCTGGTTCGGTCCGGTGCGATAGCGTGGTCGGACTGCCGGGGTGACGCAGCACAATGCTTCTGGTTCGGAAGGGGCCGTTGCGTGCGGGATCGGTAGGGCCGAAAAGCGCCACGACTGGAACCTGCAGCGCGGCCGCCATGTGCATGGGACCGGTGTCGCCGCCGATGAAGAGCCGTGCGCGTCGGGTAAGCGCGACCAACTCGCCGATCGAGAACGACAAAGCTCGCGCAGTTCCGCCACTGGCCGCCTCCGCAATTCTGGCCAGCCGTTCTTCGCCCGGTCCAAAATTAATGAATGATGGAATTCCCTTGCGCGCCAGCGCCTGCGCGACCGCGCCATAGCGTTCCGCAGGCCATTGTTTCGCGCCCCATCCGGCGCCCGGATTGAGGATAACGAAGTCGTGCAGATCAAGCTCGCGCAGGCGCTTCTCGACGAATTGCTCGGCAACCGGGTCACAGGGAAAGATCGCATCCGGGATGGGACGAGCTTCGCCGATCACCGATTGCGCGATCTCTGCGTATTGCTCGACCACGTGGGAACGGTGCGTGATGCTTTTGCGCGTGTACCACAAGCTGGCCAAACTCTCACGCGGCTGGATTGCACCGTAAATCGAGGCTGCGCCCGACCAGCGCGCCAGAATCGCCGACCGCGCAGCCCCCTGCAGATCGATGACAATCTGGTATTGCCGGCAGCGCAGATCGCTCAAACTTGCCGCGATCCTCTCCCACGTCTGAGTTGACAACAGGGAAGATCGCCACTGCTTCAGCTTCACGGGATGAATCGCATCCACCAGGGGTCGCGCGGGAGATCGCTTGCCCGAGCGAGGGTTGGAAATGGCACACAACAACTCCGCCCAGCGTTCTTCGATCAGCCATCCGATGGTGGCGTCCGGAAATGCCTGCCGCAACATCACGGCGGCCGGAAGCCCATGAATCACGTCGCCCATGGAACTGAGCCGCACGATGAGAATCCGTTGAGGGCTGGTCGACTGCATTGAGTCAGTGGCGGCCATAGCGCGGGTCAGGATTTCTTCGGCGTGAGCCGGCTGCGGATGATTTCGCTGGCGGAGTGGTTCTTGGGATCGCCGACGATGGCCACGCGGCCCCCGTATTCGCGAACTGCATCGCCTTCCGGGACGCTGGCTTCGGTATAGTCGGTGCCTTTCGCATGCACGTCGGGATGAATTTCGCGGATGATGGCGCGAACGTCGCGCTCAGGGAAGACGACGACGGCATCGACGTCGGCGAGCGCGGATAGGATTTCTGCGCGTTCCCCGGCAGGCATCAGGGGACGGTCTTCGCCTTTCAGCGCGCGCACCGAATCGTCGGAATTGATGGCAACGACGAGCCGTCCACCGAGTTTCTTGGCGGCACGAAGATAACGGATGTGTCCCACGTGCAACAGCTCGAAACAGCCGTTGGTCAGCGTGACGCGGTCTCCCCCAGCGCGCCAGGCTTCGACCTGCTTGCGCAATTCGGCGCGATTGAGGACCTTGGAGTTCTTTTCGCTCAATGAGACCTGGTAGCGGGCGGCGCTTGCTCGATCGCGTGCACTAATTCCTGCCGCGTAACCGTGGCCGTACCGCGCTTCATGACTACAATTCCACCGGCATAATTTGCTAGTTGGGCCGCTTCCTCGCTGCTGGCGCCGGCGGCGAGCGCTGCCGTGAAGGTTGCTATGACCGTGTCGCCCGCACCCGTAACGTCGGCAACTTCGTCGGAACCGAAAATCGGGATGTCAACGGGCTTGCGCCGATCGTTAAAGGCGGCCATGCCGTCGCGGCCGCGGGTGATCACCAGCGACTGCAGCTTCATGCGCGTCATCAATTGCTGGCCGGCAGAGACCAGCCGGGACCAGTCCTGCCCGATCCGGATGCCAAGGCTGGCTTCGACTTCGGGCTCGTTCGGAGTGGCAGCCGTCACGCCGGAAAATTCCAGCATCCGAAAGCGCGAGTCCAGAGTAACAGGCACCCCATGTAGTCTGCCCTTGGAACGGATCGCATTCAGGATGGACGGGGTCGCGGATCCGTAGCCGTAATCGGAGACCAGCAGCGCGTCCGAGGCGCGAACATATTCGCGCGTCGAGAGAACCAACTCCCTGACGAAGTGCGCATTGGGTTCAGACTCCGGCTCGCGATCCACGCGCACAACCTGCTGGCGCGCGGAGTGCGTCATACCCGCCAGAATCCGCGTCTTCGTTACGGTGATGTGGCTTTTGTCTTTCAAAATACCGCTCACCGGAATGCGCTTCTGGCGAAATGCTTTTATAAGCAGGCGGCCCGCCTCGTCGTCCCCAACAATGCCGACGGGTAGAACGTTGACGTCGAGGTCGGCAAGGTTGTTGACGGCATTGGCGCCGCCACCGGGGACGATCGTTCGTTCGCGATGCTTGAGGATGAGGACGGGCGCCTCGCGCGAGACGCGCGAGATTTCTCCGTACACGAATTCGTCCGCGACCAGGTCGGCCAGGGCCGTGACCGTGGTCTTCGGAAACTCGTCGAGAATTTTCTTGAGGCGATCAGCTTCTTTGGGATGCTTGGTCATCCGGCTACAGATTCTCTCATGCCCGCTTCTTTCGTTCGCCAGCGATCCGCAGCATGGTATCGACGGCGTTAGCCGCATCCACCAGATCCATGGTTACAGGAACGACGGCGATTGGTTCAAGCGCGGAGAAAAATCCGCCAAGGTTAATGGCGTCCTTCTCGGTCGTAACGAAGCCATCGGCCTCGCTCCGTGCCTTAAGTGCAATCAGCTCGCGAATATCTTTTTCGGTATAAGCATGATGATCGCGATAGACAGCCTCGGCAGCCGGCTCGATTCCCGCCTTGCGCAGTTGCAACATAAAGCTCTGCGGACGGGCGATGCCGCAGAAGGCCACCGGACGGGCTGGAACTTTTGTCGGAGCGATGCCGCGGCGCACCCGCCATGCCAGCTTTCCGTCAAGCGGGAAGTCCGCAGCCGCCGCGCCCGCCGTGAGTACGACGGCATCGGCCCGGCGCAATGATTGGCGGGACTCTCGCAAGCGGCCCGCGGGCAAAAGGCGGTCGCGGGCGTCGTCGGCACTCACGAGAACGATATCGAAATCTCGAGCAAGGGCGCGATGCTGGAAGCCATCGTCCAACAAGTGGAGACATGGGCCGAATTTGCCTTCTGCAAACACTCCGGCCTGGTAACGATCTTCCCCAATAACCACGGGGACTTCCAGACGACGAGCGATCAGAAGAGGCTCGTCGCCGAATTGGCTGGACGTCCCCCCGGGGTTCACCAGGAGTACCCCGCGGGAAGTGCGGCCGTATCCCCGCGACAAGACGTCGAACTTGACGCCACGCGCTTTGAGTAGTTCCCCGAGCAGAATGACGAAAGGAGTCTTGCCCGATCCACCAACGGAAAGATTGCCGACGCTGATGACCGGACCCTGCAGGCGCCGGGCCCGAAAAATCCCACGGTCGTAGAGCGCGTTGCGCGCGCGAACCACCGATCCGTAAGTAGTGGAGAGCAGGTTCACGATTTTCCGGCGGACGCGGCAGCCTCAGCCGAAAAGAGCAAGCTTTCGAGTGCGGCGAGCGTCTTCTCAGTCGCCCCGGCCTGCGAGCGCAGGGTTTCAGCGGCGCGGCGTCCGAGAGCCTTGCGCTCGGCATCGTTGGAAATCAATTCCATCAGCACCAGCGGCAATTCAGCCGGACCCACGATTCTTACGGCGTCATGCGTCTGGAAGAGCCAGATGATGTCGCGAAAATTATCGGTGTGGTTGCCCACCACAATGGCAACACCGTGCCGCGCGGGTTCAATGATGTTATGTCCACCCTTCGGAACCAGGCTTCCCCCGACGAAAGCCACATCGGCCAGGCCATATACGGCCGAAAGCTCGCCAATCGTGTCGAGCAGCAGCACGCCGCCGGTCAGAGGCTCCCCACTCCACAGCGAGCGCCGTGAAAACTTGATGCCGAAGCTTTCCAAAAGCGCCGCTACCGGGGCAAAGCGCTCAGGGTGACGAGGCGCGAGGATCATCACCGCCCGGGGATGGCTGGCCAGAATGCTTTGGAAGGCCTGCAAAAGCATGCGTTCTTCTTCATCGTCGACCGTGCTCCCGCAAACCAGGACCGGCCCCGCGTTGGTGGCCTCAAAGCTTTCGCGAAGATGAGCAACCAGGGCAGGAGGCAGGTCCGGCTCCAATTCGAATTTCAGGTTGCCGGTGACTTGCACGCGTGCTTCCGGCGTTCCCAGCTCGATGAGACGCGCGCGGTCCTGATAAGTTTGCGCGAGAAACAGATCCAAGTTGCCGATGACCTTGCGAAGCCACCAGCGGATCCGCAGATAACCCCGGATGGAACGATCGGAAATGCGGGCATTGACCACGACGACCGAGGCGCCGCTACGCTTCGATAGGCGCAGAAAGTTCGGCCAAAATTCGGTCTCGGCGATAACCACCAGGCGAGGCCGGAGCGCGCGCAGGTAGGGACGAATCGCAAAGCCCAGGTCCACCGGAAAATAGAAGACATTCTCGCCGCCAAAGCGCGAGCGGGCCAGCTTCTGCCCGGTATCGGTGGTGGTCGAGATCACGATGCGGTAGGCCGGCCAGCGCGCCTGCATCTGCTGAATCAGTTTGCTCACCGCCAGGACCTCACCTACGGAAACGGCATGCACCCACAGGGTAGGCTGAGACGGCGGGGTGGTCAGATGCTCCGGCAGGATACCGAATCGCTCAAGAAAGCCGGCCCGGTATTTCCCATGGCGCCACATCTGGTAAAGCCAATAGGGCAGTCCGCACACCAGGACTACCGCCAGAAGCGCGCTGTAGACGAAGTACATGGAAACGCCATTCTAAACGGGCACTGTACTTTAGGACGATTTGACTCCAGCACGGCGTGTTCCTCTAAAATATTAGAAAGCGCCCACGTCCTGGATGTCCTCGGGAGGGCAGGTTATGCCTATTGCAATTCGCCGCAAGCGTCAACTACGTAGTCAGATGTTGAAGCTCATCCTGTTGTCAGTGCTGGCTGGGCTGATTGGCGGGACGCTCGTTGGATTTGCCACTGGCCATCACTCCTCGTCGCAGACGACTTCCGGGCCGACCTCGTAAGTGGCATCCGGATCTTGCCCGCACAGTTATAATCACGACATGCAGCAGTATTGTGGTGATCTGACGCGCAGGCTGCGTTCAGGGGTCGTGCTCGCGGGAGTGTTATTTCTCGCGACGGTTGGTTTCCTGGTTGCGAAGGATTTCGTTAAGCCTTCTGCCAAGCCAGCCGCGACTTATCCCCTCCATGACCAGCATTCCGATGAAAAAGTGGCGGCGGGTGTCGATCCTTACGACGAGCCGGAAAAGGCGCAAATCTTCAATGTGAAGTGGGCAGAGCAAGGATTTCTGCCGATCTTTTTAGTAGTGACCAACGACAGCGACCAGCCGGTTTCGCTGTCGAATATGCAGGCGCAGCTCATCACCTCTCGCCGTGAGAAGATTCCCGCCGCCGGTACTGATGAACTGTATCGCCGGCTGGCGCACCCCAACGCGAGCAGGCCCAAGTATCCGCTGCCATTTCCACGCACAACCGTGAAAGGCGCGGTCGGGAAGAAGGCGCTCGACGAGATGGATGCCGCGCAATTCTCGGCCAAAGCCGTGGAGCCACATTCGACGCAAGCGGGGTTCGTGTTCTTCGATGTGTCGGGGATATCTTCCCCATTGGAAGGGGCGCGGTTCTATCTGACTGGGCTGAGGGATGGCAAGGGCAGCGAGTTGCTTTATTTCGAGATTCCCTTCCAGAAGTAGTTGCGATTCAGGCTTGGCAGACAACAAAAGATTCTTCGCTTCCGGACGGGGCGGGGGCCGCCCTACATCGCGAGTCCACAGATATAATTCCTACCTATGGCGACCACGCCGGACACGTCCGTTGCCGCCCATGCCAAGTACGAGGCGGTGATTGGGCTGGAAGTTCACGTCCAGCTCCTGACGACGACGAAAATATTTTGCTCGTGCTCGACGAAATTTGGAGCTCCGCCCAATTGTAATGTTTGTCCCGTGTGCCTGGGGATGCCCGGCGTCTTGCCGGTGATGAACCGGAAGGCGGTGGAGTTCGCTGTGCTGGCGGCGATGGCATTGAATTGCCGCATCAACGAGACTTCGATTTTTGCCCGCAAGAACTATTTTTATCCCGACCTTCCCAAGGGCTACCAGATTTCCCAGTACGACAAGCCGCTGGCCGAGTTTGGCTCGATCGACCTGAAGCAGAATGGCAGCAAGAAAATCGGTATTACCCGCATTCATCTGGAAGAAGATGCGGGCAAGAGCCTGCACGAGGGCTTTGCGGACGCGGGTGAGAAGACGGGCATCGATTTGAACCGCACAGGGGTGCCGCTGATCGAAATTGTCAGCGAGCCCGACATGTCGTCGCCCGAGGAAGCCTACGAGTACCTGACGCTGCTCAAGGAAATCATCCTGTACACAGGTGTAAGCGACTGCAACATGGAGGAAGGCTCCTTGCGCTGCGATGCCAATATCAGCGTGCGTCCGCGCGGGCAGAAGGAATTTGGTACCAAGACCGAGATCAAGAATGTGAATTCGTTCCGTTTCGTGCGCGAAGCGCTGGAGTATGAGATTGGGCGCCAGATCGAGGAGATCGAGTCGGGCGGCAAGATCCAGCAGGAAACACGTCTTTACAACTCGAACGAAGGCAAGACCTACAGCATGCGTTCCAAGGAGCAGGCGCACGACTACCGCTATTTTCCCGAGCCTGACTTGCTGCCGCTGGTGGTGGATGAGAAGTGGAAGGCGGAGATTGCAAAGCAGCTTCCCGAGTTGCCCGAAGCACGGCGCGCGCGCTTTGTGAAAGATTACGGGATCACCGAATACGATGCGGGAGTTCTGACGTCGTCCAAGGAATTTGCCGATCAGTTCGAGTCGGCGGCGAAGGCGGCGAAGAATCCGAAGCGGGTCGCGAACCTGGTACAAGGCGAACTGATGGGGCGCCTGAAAGCGAAGGGCCTGGAGATTGGCGCGTCGCCGATCACGATGCACGGCGTGGCCATGTCGGCTGACCTGGTGGAATCGGGAGCGATCTCGGGCAAGATGCTCAAGGACCTCTACGACCTGAGCTTTGAGCGCGGGAAGGATTTTGGCGACGTGTACGAGGAAGAAGGACGACCGGTGCAGTCGTCGGACACGTCGGCGCTGGAGAAGATCATCGACGAACTGATTGCCGCGAATCCGAAGCAGGTGGAGCAATACCGTGCGGGGAAGAAGACGATGATTGGATTTTTTGTGGGACAGGTGATGAAGGCTTCGAAGGGGCAGGCGAATCCGCAGGTGGTGAATGAGGTGCTGGTGAGGAAACTTGAAGGGTAGGCTGTTCGCAGTTGAACGAAATGAAACTGGGCCGGGAACGCCACTAGCAGTCCTTGATTGTGCTCGAGTGCTCGAGTTTTTTCATGCGGCCGTCAAGAGGGCCGACAGAGTTAGCTTTTCTGCAAAGACTCGGTCTTCTATCTGCGAAGGCTGTGCCGAAGAAAATCCACAACGGTCTTTATGACCCATGCCACCGGGTGGCAGTGATGAGCTACTATTCGGGAAGCGCCGTTTTACGACGACCGTAAGTAATTCATAATGAGGTACTTACATCCTAATCAATCCGATGCTTGAAAGTGACTATGATTGTTAGTACATTGTACATACATAAAGGATAGCAGTCGCTATGGCAACAGCAACTACAAAACAGGCGCGCATCGGTATACGCATCACGAAAGAGCAGAAAGCCCTGATCAAGCGCGGCGCCAGCGTGCAGGGCCAGAAGCTTTCGGACTTTGTGCTGGCCAGCGCGCAAGAAAAGGCGGAGATGGTTTTAGCGGAGCAGAAGGAGTTTGTGCTGTCTGCCGAGCGTTGGAAGGCTTTCGTTGAGGCTCTGGATCGGCCGGTTCGTCGTAACGAACGTTTAAGCCGCTTGATGTCGGAAGTTTCTGTTCTTGAACGATAGACTTGCACTATCCGCGGTCGAACCCCTAAACGAAAATCACATCCTGGAAGCGTTCGACTGCGGCAAACACTCGTCGTTAAGCAATTGGCTCAAAAAGTACGCGCTGGCAAGTGAGAGATCGAGATCTGCTCGGACGTTTGTAGTTCACAGAGCCAATCGAGTCGTCGGTTACTTTTCCTTAGCGGCATCCAGCATTCGGAAAGAGGAGGCGTCTCCGCGCGCCGCAAAAAGGCAGCCCGGTTATCCCATCGCGGTTATTCTTTTGGCACGTTTAGCTGTAGATAAGACCGAACAGGGTCAAGGACTAGGTGCAGCCTTGCTGAAGAACGCGTTGCAGCGATGTTTGCAAGCATCTGAATCGATCGGTGCGCGAGCGGTGCTTGTCCACGCCATCGACAACGAGGCCAAAGTTTTCTACCAACACTTCGGATTTGAAGAATGCAATGTGGACGACCTGCATTTGATGCTGCTCATCAAAGATATACCGCCTTCAGCCTGATAAGGCATCTGTTGGCGCCGAACACCATCGTGATCGGCATCGCTAAAGGGAATGTATGCAGATTCAGGATCTCAACACCTTCCTTGGCTACTTCGATAAAATCCACCAGCGCTCCATGCGGGTCGCACGCTGTATTCCGCGAGACAAGATGGAATGGACGTATCGTGATGGGCACTTCACGCTTGGGGACCTGGTGCGGCATATCGCGACCATCAATCGCTACATGTATGCGGAGACGGTGAGCGGACGGCCGAGCCGATATGCCGGTTGCGGTCGAGAACTGGCCGATGGGTACGAGCAGGTGCTGGCGTTTGCCGAGCGGATGCATCGCGAGTCGGCGGAAATCTTCTCCCGGCTCACTCCTGAGCAACTCAATGGCAAGTGCATGACGCCCGATGGCTCCCCCATCCCGACCTGGAAGTGGCTGCGGGCTATGGTGGAGCACGAGGTCCATCATCGGGGCCAGATTTATCTGTATCTCAGCATGCTTGGGGTGGCGACGCCTCCGCTGTTTGGGCTGACTTCGGAGCAGGTGCGCGAGCGGAGCGTGCGGGATTAGCCTCGCGGGCAGGGGCTTTGGTGATCTCGCAGGGACTGGAAGGCGCGCATAGGATGATGTAGGTCCGGGGTCGTCGCTTGTCGGCTGGACGGCCTCAGTTCGGAAGCTCTCGAAAGAATCACAAGGTCCCTCGACTTGGCTCGGGATGACAGCGCTATACGGCTGGTGGGGCGCTTATGAAAATCAAGATTGATCGGATCATCAGCATTGCGACGTTGACGGCTTCGGTGGCCGCGCTCGTGCTTGTGTTGAAGCGGCCACAGCCCGTGGCCCCGGCCTTACCCGCTCCCGCGGTGGCCGCCAGCGCAGAATCATTTCAGAACAAGATCGAACAACTGGAGCAGGCGCGGGCACAGGGACAGTCAGGCGCCGAAGTCCGGCTGAATGCGCAAGAAGTCGCGGCGGCGATCGCGCAGGCGACGGGGAGTTTGTCATCGCCGGGCGGATCGAATGCGGGCGCCGCGGCTGGCGGCGGAAGTGCCAGCGATTCGCTCCCGGACGACCTCGGGACGGGCGAGCCTTCCGTGAAGGATTATCAAGTGAACTTCGAGGGCGATATCGCCAAGGGTCAATTCCTGACACATATCGCGGGTAAGGATGTTTGGGTCACGCTGGAAGGAAAGCTTGGATCGAAGGATGGATACGCGACCTTCGATCCCACGAAGATCAAGATTGGCGATCTCGAGGTGCCGGTGTCACTGGTGAATGATCAATTGCAGAAACGTTTGGCCGAGCAGCGCGACCGGTTGAAGTTGCCTGAGAACGTGGGCGGGATTCGAGTGGAGAACGGGGAAGTAGTGGTGTCGAATAAATGAGCTTGGAGCTGCGAGCTTCGAGCGATCTGGTGGGGAAGACGTTCGCGCAGCTTCGAGCCAATTGCAGGTTCTTCACTTCGTTCAGAATGACAAGAATTGTGGGCCTTGGCGTAGCGAAAACGTTTGTCGGCCACTTGCGTTAATTAATGATCCTTCTATGTGCCCGCTGCCGCTTTCCTTTCCGCCGCGGGTAGTGCGTTGCTGGACGCGACCTTCGCGTACCACTTTCCTGATTCCTTGACGGTTCGCTTCTGAGTTTTGAAGTCGACGTAGACCATGCCGAAGCGTTTTGTGTAGCCCTCGGCCCATTCGAAGTTATCGAGCAGGCTCCAGGCGTGATATCCACGAACATCGGCGCCTTCCTTGATGGCTTGCGCGAGCTCACGCAAGTAGCCGCGGTAGTAGGCGATGCGGCGGGTGTCGCTGTCGACGCCGTTTTTACCCGGAGCGTCTCCGTAGGCGCAGCCGTTTTCGGTGATCTCGATGGGGCGCTGCTTGTAGTCTTTGGTGATGCGCATGACGATCTCGTACAGCCCGTGCGGATAAACTTCCCAGCCCATGTCGGTTTTAGGCCCAGTATCGCCGCCCAGCTTGACGTCGGCTGGAAAAATCTTCGAGATAGGATTCAGGTTGATCGCTCCCTTGCGCGTCGCAGTCACGATCTGGCGGAAATAATTGTTGATGCCGATGAAATCGAGCGGGGCGCGGACCTTCTCCATGTCTCCCGCCTGAACACCGAGCATTTCGGGCGTCACGCCAACGAATGCGTCGGGATACTTGCCGATGAGGGCCGGCTCCAGAAACCAGACATTCTGCCAGAGGTGAGCGCGCTCGGCGGCTTCGCGGTCGGCGCGGGAAGGCGAGGCGGGCTGCATGGGCGTCATACTGTAAGCGGTGCCCACGATCGCCTTCGGGCGCACACCCTTCATCACGCGATAGGCCATACCCTGGGCCAGGTTCACCACGTGGGTCGAACGCAGGTAGGCGTCGAGATCGGTGCGGCCGGGCGCGTGATTGCCGAGCAGGTAGCCGAGCGTGGTGAAGACCCAGGGCTCGTTAAAAATCATCCAGGACTGCACGCGGTCTCCGAGTGCCGTCATCATGAGGTCGGCGTAGTCGGAAAAGCGCTGCGCGGTATCGCGATTGGGCCAGCCGCCCGCGTCCTCGAGCGCCTGCGGCAGGTCCCAATGGTAGAGCGTCGCGAAGGGGCGAATCTTGGCGCGCAGCAGGGAATCCACCAGCCGGCTATAGAAGTCGAGGCCCTTTGCGTTTGGTTTGCCTGAGCCGTTTGCCTGAATACGCGGCCACGCGATCGAGAAGCGGTAGCTGTTCATCTGCAGCGCCTGCATGATGCGAACGTCTTCGGCGTAGCGGTGGTAGTGATCGCAGGCGACATCGCCGTTATCGTTGTGCTTGATCTTCCCGGGCGTATGCGAGAAGCGGTCCCAGATCGATTCGCCCTTGCCGTCCTCGTTCCACGCGCCCTCCACCTGATAAGAAGCGGTTGCCGTTCCCCACCAGAAATTCTTTGGGAAAGTGATTGCAGAAGAAGCCGGCGCGGCTGACAGAGGAAAAGGAAGTGCGCGGCCGAGCGCGCTGGCAGCGGCGAATCCCAGGGTCGAGGAGAGGAAGTTGCGGCGTGTCAGGGACTGGAGGTTAATGGGCATGGGTCAATTTCAGTCCGTTCCTTAGGCCGATTTTCATGGGGCGTGCGGGCACGACGCGTTGCTCAATTATGCTTGATGAACTTTGCGTCTTTCTTGCCGGTCAGGTCGTTGTACAGCGTTTCGAGGAAGGCATCGGTGGTAATGAAGTCGCCGTTCCACTTCTTCCACGGCTCCAGAACCTTTTCCTGCTTTAACTGATCGAGCGTCTTGCCCTGCTTGACGCCCTTCTCCACGACCGCGCGGGTCTCGACCAGCATCTTCACGTATTCGCGCACATCATCGAGATTCGACACGTTGCCATGCCCGGGAATGACCTTTACGTCGGCTGGCAATTTGGGGACGACTGCTTCCAGCGCGGCAATCATGCCTTCCACGCTGCCGCCGGAAGCCAGGTCAATGAAGGGAAAACCGTAGCGCACGAAATCGTCTCCCATGTGCACGACATTCGACGTGGGGAAGAAGATGATGCTGTCGCCGTCGGTATGTCCACTTGGAAAATGCAGCGCGCGGATGTCCTCGCCATTCAGGTGGACAGTGACGTCGTGATCGAATGTCAGGATGGGGAGCGCTTCTTTGGGAGCAGCCTTGCGCTCCATGGAGACGGAACCGAGATTGCCGGCCGCGCCGCCCGTTTCAAGGCGCTTGCGGACGTTGTCATGCGCAATGACGGGCGCCTGCTTCTGGAAGAACGCGTTTCCCCCTGTGTGATCGCCGTGGTAATGGGTATTGATGATGAAGCGCACGGGCTTGTCGGTGACGCCCTTGAGCGCGGCCTGAATTTTCTCGGCCAGAGGAGCGTACTGGTCGTCGACCACGACGATGCCGTCCTCGCCGACCGAGGCGCCGATGTTGCCGCCAGCGCCTTCCAGCATGTAGACAGTGCCCGAAACTTTGGTGACTTTGATCTCAACTTTGCTGAAGTCTTGATCTTGCGCGGCCGACAAGGCTGCAGCGAGGACCAGCACGAAACCCGCGATGACAGACTGGGGCATGAATGCACTCTCCGGTGCTCTGGGAACTCGCACGGGATTGTAAATGGTTTGCGGCGGTCTTGAGTAGAGACGCGACTACTGCCCGGGCGGCGTGCCTTCAAACAGCGG
This sequence comes from uncultured Acidobacteriota bacterium, assembly GCA_963850425.1. Taxonomy (GTDB): domain Bacteria; phylum Acidobacteriota; class Terriglobia; order Terriglobales; family Acidobacteriaceae; genus Gp1-AA133. Next base: position 1,064,775 of record CAWKLF010000001.1, read on the forward strand.
AAACAACTGATCCGCGCCTGCGCGGTAGACGCCCCATGCGCTGCCGATATCGGAAATACGGCGAAAGAGCAGTTCGCCGCGTCCGTCGCCGTCGGCATCGACCGCGTCGATTAATTCCATACGCGGAGTCTGGTCGAGATGGTGCGCATCCGTCACTCCCGCATATAGTTTTCGCAGTTCGTCGTAAATATTTTTCTTAGCCACCAGGGTGATGTAGTACTGCTGGGCTGGATCCGGGGAACTGGAAGTGGAGTCGGGCATGTGAGCGGTCGCGGTCAAAATAAACACCGGTTCATTGGTGTTCCACAAATCGAAGGCTCGGAACTGGACATCGTCAAACTCAGGCTGCGGTCCCCGAGCGGGCTTGCGACCTGCAGGGATACGTGCTGTTGGCTTTGTTCCTGGGACCGATGGCGTCGTGTCTTTGATCCGGGCCAGCAGCGCGTCGGAAGCGAGAGCCAGCATTCCCTTGCGATACTTCTGCTCCTCGTCCGGCTTGATGTCGTAGGAGTAGGGACGAGGATCGGGGCCGCCGGCATCGGAAATCGCGGGGATCGCCTGCGTGGTCGCCTGCTTCGGGTCGGCCTTGGCCGCGTCCCCCACAGGACGCCGCACGACGCCGGTGGATGCACCTACCTGCGGATGCGCTGCGCTTTCTTTCTCGGACTTCCCGCGTTTGAGAATGGGACGATTTGGATCGTCGTCATTGGCGTCGCTGGGCGGGGCGGCATCTTCCAGTTTTTGATCTGCGGAAGAGTCTTTGGACGAGTCATCGGCTGGCGGAGTTTTCGCAGACGGCGACGTGCTGGAAGGAGCAGGCGCCGAACCTGCAGGTGTTCCAGCGCCTGGCGGATTTTTCTTTTCGTCCGCGGGGGGCGTGGGGGCGGGTGGCGCAGACTTTGCGGTCGAATCAGGTTTGTCGGAATCCGCTCGACGCAATTTGGGCGGACCTTCATCCTCGTCCGTCTTCGGCTTGCTGGGGGTGCGATGCTTCTTGGGCTCGGAGCCTGCCGGAGTCCATTTCCCTTGTCCAAACCAAACGCTGGGGCCGGTGCGCATGGCCTCGCCGACCGTAAACAACCCTTGCGGGATGCCTGTCTTTTCGGCCTCATAGACAGTCTGGCCCCACAGCGCGAACGGGACGGGCGAGGCTTTGTAGGCCCCGGCGTCGTAGAACTTGCCATCAACCATAATGGAAATCGGGACCAGGCGCGCGTTGCCGTCGGAAGAGAGCTCGAGCAGGCCCAGGGCGCGAGGGCCCTTGGTTTCCTTGGTCTTCTTCGCGACTTGTGCCGAGGTGGTTTGCGCGATCCCGCAAGCGAGCAGCGCGCAGATGACGGCGCGGCCAGCGCTACGGTATAACGATCTGCGGATTGGAGATACAGCCATGCTTGAGGTTAATGATAAAGCCCCGGACATCAAATTAGAGGATGAGAACGGCAAAGAGGTTTCCTTGAAGGATTTTAAGGGTAAGACGGTGGTGCTGTATTTTTACCCGCGCGCCGACACTCCCGGATGCACCAAGGAAGCCTGCGAATTCCGCGACACCTATAAAAAGATGCAGAAAACCGGCGCCGTGCTGCTGGGAGCCTCGCCCGATACCCCTAAGGCGCAAAAGAAATTTCAGGAGAAATTCCACCTTCCCTTCAGCCTGCTGGCCGACGCCGACAAGAAACTTTGCAACGCTTTCGGCGTGATCCAGGAGAAGAACATGTACGGCAAGAAGGTGATGGGCGTGGCGCGAACGACCTTCATCATCGGGCCGGATGGGAAGATCGAGCACGTGTTCCAAAAAGTGAAGCCAGAGGGGCATTCGGAAGAGGTGCTGGCGTATTTGAAACAGGCGGCTTAGGGTCCACGTGGCCGATGATCTACCGCTCTTTGTCCCTGGCTTTGATGGCGCGTCGCAGCATGGCCACCGCCAGGGTGGACTGCAATTCCCGGCGATGAAACGGCTTCAGAATGAACCCGTCGTGGTCGGTTCGACTGGCCCGGTCCACCGTCAAGCGATCCGAGTGAGCAGTCAGATAGACGATGGATGCATCCACCTGCTGAAGAATTTCCTCCGCGGCGCGAATACCATCTTTCTCTCCCTTTAATCGTATATCCATCAAAACCAAGTCCGGTCGTTCTCGAGTGGCGATGGCAATGCCCTCATCAGCATTGTCGACGGCACCGATCACAGAGAAGCCAATGTAGGGCAAGCGCTCTATAAGTTCTTCAACAATGAGGGCCTCGTCTTCGACGATCAGGGCACGGAACGCAGGGGGGACAGAATCAGCATGCATGACGATCCACCGTGAATTTTAAATGGGCTGAGGTCCCGGCTTCATTCCGGACAACTTCGAACGAGCCCTGAATTTGCCGGGTCAGAGATCGCACCAGCCTCAAGCCCAGCGATTTATTCGTGTTGACGTCCAGATCAGCAGGGATCCCGACTCCGGTGTCCTGAACACAAAGGCTGCAGATGCCCCCGGTCCCGTTCCGCAGCGTCACCTTAATCTCGCCGGTCGCGTCGTTGGGAAAGCCGTGCTTGAAAGCATTCGAAATCAATTCGTTGAGAATGAGGCCACACGGGATAGCCAAGTCAGCGTCCATGATTACGGGCTCAAGCTCACTCCTCAAACTTACGGAAGCGTTCGGACTGCCGTGCGAAGAGAGGATGTCGGTCGCTAGCCCGAACGCATACTCGGCGAAGTTTATACGCGCAAGGTTCTCGGAACGATACAAGCTTTCATGTACCAGGGCCATCGAATGCACACGATTTTCCATGTCCTGAAAAATCTGCACGGTTTTCTCATCCTTGGTATGGGTGGACTGGAGGTAGAAGAGGCTGCAGATCACCGCAAGGTTGTTTTTGACGCGATGATGGACTTCACGCAGAAGAGCTTCCTTGCGTTCCTCGCTGGAACGCAACTCCGCGGTCACCTGTTCCGAGATCTTCTCCTGCTGGATAAGCGTCAGAACCCGAGGCACCATGAAGGGAAGCACAACTGCGGTGGTGAGAGATGCGGCGACGGTAAAAATCTTCAGCGTCGCCGAGAGGACGTAGACCGGAATCCAAATCGTGACCACTTCCATGAAGTGCGTACCGCCGCAGGCAACAATAAAGAGTCCAAAGGCTAAAAGCATCCAGGGGAATGGGATGTCGCGGCGCGCTTTGTGAACCAGGTATCCCAGTGTCACTGAGATGGCGAGATAAGCAATTCCAATCAGGGTGTCGGCGACCACATGGGTCCATATGAGCGCCGGATTTCGCATGTAGCAGTAAAGATGGGGAAGGAAATTGGTCGTCAGCAAGCGCCCTCTGAGTTGGGGCCAGACCAGGAATGGGACTACGGCCAGAGCAGACAACATTACGATCGCATAGAACTGGCGGCTGGTTGGTTGCGACTTCGCGAAAGCAGCGAGACGGAAGGTGGGCGTTGACAACCTGGACCCCCTCTCCAAAGTTCGCCAACCGGCGCATCTTCCGCGAAGAGCGGCTTCGCAAATTGGCTTTCGGACTGAACCTTGGAAAATGAGACCGTGCAGCGGCCGGATGATGCGGCTGATTTTACGCCTCTATTTGGGCATCGCTTAAAAAAAACGTGTAAAAGAGTGTCGGTGCTGTGAATTTGCAGCCGTCTCCCATTCTGTGGATGTAGGGCCCAGGCGAGGCCGGGCCCCGAATGACAGTGGCGGGAAGGGTTTACTTTACGGTGGCTGGGGCAGTCGTCGTGAAGCTTAGCGTTTTCTCCGCCGGGATCATGGCTTCTGCTTTGCCGGTGGCCGCGGCAACTCCTGTACCGGCCGCCCCGCCGGCACCTGCACCGATGGCGGCTCCTTTTCCACCGCCCGCGAGTCCGCCAATCAATGCACCGAGTGCTGCGCCTCCGCCGATCTTGGTAACGTTGCTCTTGGTGTGGCTTTTGCCTTCAATGTGATAGCTGCCGGTCGAGATTGGCACCATCTTTCCCGCGACCTGCACGGAGGTGAGCCGGACGGAGAGCTGTCCGGGAGCATGCAAGCGACCGCTGGACTTTGCGGCGGTCACTTTACCGCGGACGGGAACGCCCGCCTTGGCGATTGTCTTGCCGCCAACCATTAGGGCGCGGGTGAGCGTGGCGTCAAAGCGGTCACCTACCTTGGCGGTGCCTGATGACAGTTCCTGTCCTGTACGAATGGTGAGATGAGTGCCGGCTGGAATGGTCTGGGCTGCCGCTAACAGAGTAAGCAGCGCTACTACCGAGGTTGCTTTCAGGGATGTCCCGAGCATGGTTTCTCCTTCAAAAAGATGAATTTTTATAGGAAAGCGGCGCGAGGGTCGAGTTGCAATTATTCTACTGGCGACGATGGTTTTTAAGGCACTTACGAAAGAAGTGGTACCACAGGTGCGCGACCTGCCCCCACTTCCGGTGGCCTTTTACGATCGTGATCCGCGACGGGTTTCGCGCGACTTGTTGGGGAAGGTGCTGGTGCGCAAGCAGGGCAGGAAGTTGCTGCTTGGACGGATCGTCGAGGTGGAGGCCTATTTGGGTCACAATGATCCGGCAGCCCATTCCTTCGCGGGACGAACGGCGCGCAATGCTGTGCTCTGGGGACCGCCCGGAATCGCATACGTTTACTTTATTTACGGGAACCACTACTGCTTGAACGTTTCCTGTCTCGAGGATGGGGTTGCCGGGGGCGTGCTGTTTCGCGCGCTCGAACCGCTGGCAGGGATGGAGGAGATGGCTCGGGCCCGCGGATGCGAAGACCAAAATACGGTGGATCTGCGGAAACTAACCACCGGCCCGGGACGTTTGGCCCAAGCTTTCGGCATCACGCGGCTGCGCGACAACGAAAAGAATCTGACTTCAGCAAAGTCCGACTTGTGGATCGCTGATGACGGTGTGTCTCGGCCTCGCGTGAAGATCACGCCCCGCATCGGCATTACTAAGGCGGCTGAGAGACCGCTCCGCTACATTATTCCGGGTAACCGGTTTGTGTCGGGGAGAAGCGAGTTCAGAGTGCCGCTCGCGGAGAAAGCTCTTAACCACAAAGCGCGCTAAGAAGACCCCGCGAAGATCGCAAAGAAAATCCGGGGAAACGAACCTGTACGAATTGTTCGAGTTCTTTTTTTTGCCCCCTTAAAAGCTCGTTGCCGCTGTTGAGGTTCAGAGCTTTGGTCGCACCAAGGATCATTCTCCTAACTGTTTAACAACAGGTTGTCGATAAGCCGTGTCGTGCCCACATATGCCGCAACCGCAACCAGAATCTCGCTATCGATTTCATCTACAGATTCGAGCGACTCGGGATTGACGATCGAAAAATAATCGATTTGGGCGGCGGGTTCTTCGGCAATTACGCCTTTCCCGCTAGCAACCAGTTTTGCGGTTGATCTTTCCCCGCGATTGAAGAGCTCCTGCACCCGCGCCAGAGATCGCGACAGCACGAGCGCTTGCTTGCGTTGCTGCGGGTCGAGATACGCATTGCGCGAACTCATCGCCAATCCGTCCGCCTCGCGCACAATCGGTCCGGACAAGAGCTCCACGGGAAAATTCAGATCGCGCACCATGCGGCGGATGATGGCAAGCTGTGCGGCATCTTTCTGCCCGAACACAGCGACATCGGGCTCAAGGATATGAAAGAGCTTCGAGACTACGGTGGTGACACCGCGAAAATGTCCGGGTCGCGACGCGCCATCGAGACGATCGCTGAGGCCTTCCACATTCACGTATGTCACCGCTGCCTTGGGATACATCTCGTTGGCGGTGGGCGCAAAGATGAGATCGACCCCTTCTTTCACGAGCATTTCCTTATCGCGTTCAAACGAGCGCGGGTATCTGGCGAGGTCTTCCGTCGGACCGAATTGCAGTGGATTGATAAAGATGGAAACGATGACGAAGGCGCTGTGCGTTTTGGCAATGCGCACCAGGGAGAGGTGGCCTTCGTGCAGCGCTCCCATGGTGGGGACCAGGGCAATTTGTTTCCCGGCACCGCGCGCGGCACGGCGGTTGGCGCGGGCATCTGCAATCGTCGTAACTATGTCCATCATGGAAGGTCAGTTGGGAATTTCAGTGACTGAGAAACGCGGTCGTCCGGCCTGCCGCCCGTTACCCTCGGCGGCGGAAGTCACCCGCTTCGCGGCATCGCCCGTTACCGTCGCATCGCCCGCTTGCGCTCGAGGACCGTCTCCAGCGCTGCCTTGGTTTCTTTCGGCAGATGGTACGACTCGGCATCCGATGGGTACTGGCGCGACAACACATCGGCGCGAAATGCCTGTACCGCGTGCGTGATTTCGGCGGCCGCGTCTCCGTAGCGACGCACGAATTTTGCCGGCTGCTGGAACGTCAGGTTCAGAATGTCGTGGAAGACCAGCACTTGCCCGTCGCAATCCGGGCCCGCGCCGATGCCGATGGTAGGGGTTTCAACTTCATCGGTGATCATGGCCGCGACTTCGCGCGGAATGCCTTCCAAATAAATGCAGGCGACACCGGCGCGGTCGAGAGCAACCGCGTCTCGCATCAGGTGCTCGATTGCCGTCAAGTCCTTGCCTTGCACTTTGTAGCCGCCCATCATGTTTACTGATTGGGGAGTCAGGCCGATGTGGCCGGCCACAGGGATCTCGGCATCGATGATGCGGCGAATCAGGTCGGCGCGTTTTTCTCCGCCTTCAACCTTCACGGCCTCAGCGCCCGCTTCTTTTACGTAGCGTGCGGCATTGCGCACGGCTTCGTCAGGACTGACGTGGTAGGAACCATAAGGCATATCCGCAACCAGCAGCGCATGCTTCACTCCGCGACGCACCGCCTTGGCGTGGTGCAGCATCTCGTCGATGGTGATCGAGAGCGTGTTCTCGTAGCCCAGCATCGTCATGGCGAGCGAGTCGCCCACCAGCACGATGTCGATGCCCGCCTCGTCGACCAGGCGAGCGCTGGCGTAGTCGTATGCGGTCAGGCAGGTAATGAGTTGGTGCTGATGTTTCTTTTCGCGAAGAGTGGATACAGTGATCTTCTGGCGAGGTTCGCCGATCGGGGTGAGACTCACGATGTCCTCCAGTGCCCCTCCAGCCTTGCCGGATAGAGCCTGTACACATCTGGATTCGAACAGGGATAGTTTAGACCGAAACAGTGGATAGGGGAAGGGCAGCCGTGGGTCGTCAGTCGTCGGTCGTCGGCAAAGGCCTGTGTTTTCAGCATCTTGCCGAGCCGTCGAGATGGAAAGCAGGGGCCGATGACGGTTTTACGCGCTTGCCGCTTCCTGGCTGCCCAGGGGCAGGAAATACTGCGTCCCCTTAATGGGTTCGGTGACTTTGCGCAGGAGTTCTTTCAGGTCCTGGTTGTGATCGACGAAGTCGATTTCTGAAGTATTGACGATCAGGAGGTCGGAAGATGTGTAATGAAAAAAGAAGTGCTCGTAGGCTTTGATCACCTCTTCGAGGTAATCCTCATTGATGGCTTTTTCTCCGGCGGCGTTCTTTTTCTTGAGCCGCTTCTTCAAAACCTCCGGCGTGGCCTGCAAATAGATCACGAGATCTGGAGTGGGCAACTGCTCGCGGAAAAAGTTGTAGTAACGGTTGTAGGTTTCAAGTTCCTGGTCACTCAGATTCAGGCACGCGAAAAGCTTGTCCTTCTCGAAAATAAAATCCGCGACCACGGTACGTTGCGAACGCGCGGCCATATCGAGGGACCGCAACTGTTCGAAGCGGCGCACGAGGAAGGCAAACTGCGCCTGAAAAGCCGCCCCGGATTCGCCTTCGTAGAAAGATTTGAGAAAAGGATTATCTTCCGGTTCGATCACGCGCTGCGCGTTCAAGCGCTCACCCAGGATGCGGGCCAAGGTGCTCTTGCCGACTCGGATCGGACCTTCCACTGCAATGTACCGGGGACTCTCGAAAAGATTCGCCATGGGCTCGCTTGAAATTCGTCGCACTGCAGAATATCCCGAGTGCGCCGCGCTGACAATTGCGGGAAGAGTTAACACGGCAGCCGCTGGTCGTCAGCCGCAAGTCGCAAGCTCAAGCCAGTCGGTGGTCGGTAGGCGTTGGTCGTGGGCAAAAGCACAATGCCACTCGGATTAATATGCTTGTGGGGCGGGTGCTGGTACTCCATGATCGGCACTATTTGCTTCGCTGATGACTGGCGACTAGCGACTGACGACTGGATTTACAATGCCTCGATGCTCGGACCTCTTATCGGCGCCGGGGCAATGGTTGCCGCGGGCGCAGCTGCCTATCACTCGATGGCGCCGTGGGCGCAGGGGTTTGGCGCCTCATTTGTCGGTGGAAATCCTGCGCTAAAACAAATTGCACTGACCTATGACGACGGTCCTAACGATCCACACACGCTGCAATTGATGGACGTGCTGGAGAAGGATGGCGTGCGCGCCACTTTTTTTCTCATTGGGCGTTATGTGGATCGCCGGCCCGACATAGTACGGGACCTTCTGCAAGCCGGGCACGTCGTTGGGAATCACACCTACACCCATCCCCATCTGGCGCTTTCTGGAGCCGTGCAGACCCGTATCCAATTGGAAGAATGCCAGCGCGCTGTGCAGGACGCGACTGGCGAGGTTCCGCGCTTGTTCCGTCCGCCGTTCGGTGGACGACGTCCACACACGTTCCGCATTGCGCGCTCGCTGGGACTGGAACCAGTCATGTGGAATGTCACGAGCTGGGACTGGAAAATTCCGCCCGCCGCAAAGATTGCCGAAACCTGTAGCCGGCGCGTGCGGGGAGGGGACATCCTCCTTCTACATGACGGCAGCCACGTCGCGCCGGGCGCCGATCGTTGGCAGACGGTGGTCGCAACTCATTTGCTGATCGAGACCTGGCGGGAGAGGGGCTACGACTTTGTAACGGTTCCCGAGATGATGGGACCGGGCGGAATAGCATCGGAATTTGTCGAGTGAAGAATGGTCATTGGTCTTCGGCCGCCTGATCGCTGGCTGGCGATCAAAACAAGCTCGAAAAGTGATCTGCCTCCTCAGCTTTGCTCTGATACGGGCGCAGATACCGGCTGGCCAGTCGCAAGTTCACAGCCGCAATAAGGGCAAAACTTATCGTTGAAGTGCACAGTGTGCTGGCAGTGCGCGCACATCGGAGTTAGCCGGAAGCAGCAACATGGGCAGAACCCGAATCCAGATTCGACAATCGCATGGCATTGCGGACAATTCGGAGCCAACGCCTTGCGCAACACGAAATAGAGCACAATGCCGAGCCCGTTAGGGATGAAGATGGCGAGTAGCGTCCAGCCCAGACGGTTCATGCCACGGCGCCCAGCGTCTCGATTGATATAGATGATGAGCAAGATGTAGCAGGCCATCACAGTTCCCACGGCGAGTCCGAGCGGCACGACCACCGGTGGCCTGAAAAACGGATCTGGAGTTTTGTTCGAATGAACCGAGAACACCACCGCCGCCCCGACTGCTACATAGCCCAGAAGGGCGACAAAGTAGGCCCATGTCGGGATGATTCGGACCTCATCTCTGAAGCGGGTTGAACTTTCATTTCTGACTGGCATCACAAACCTCCAGACTCCGTTTAACCGCTAATCGACTGCGCTTCCTGGACGGCACCACGGGTCAATCCCGATAGGGCGCGTTGTGATCCGCCAGGAAAGTGCCGCGCGCTAGCAGAAGAATTCCCGCCAGCACCGCCGGCATCAGATAGAAAACGACAAAACTGCCCTGCCACTCCGGCGCTGACAGGCGGGCCTGCTCTCCCATCCATGCAAACCCACGCCATAACGCGGCTGTTGTGAGCGCAGCCGAGAGCGTCACTGCGGCGCAGCAAATAAAGATCACCCAGAATCGTTCCTGTTCGCGCTGCAACTCCCGGGCGCGCTGGCGCACGCGCATTTGGGTCGAGGACACGAGACGAGTCCCCGCGCTGATGGGTATTCCGCGCAACGAGGCAATGGCATGGCGGGAGTTTTCCGCAAACTCGCGGCAGCGTGCGCACGACTCCAGATGCGCCGTCAGCCACGATTGCTCGGTGCGGGACAGACCAGCGTTGGAATAGACCTGTGGACCGGATAGTGCGATCATCCTGCGAGCGCGTTCATGCGGGTCGGAATTCATGAAATCACCATTCACAACCGGGCTCCTTTTACCAGTGGTTCGAGCGCGCTCAAGCCGCGATAGAGGCGGGACTTCACCGTGCCCAAAGGCGCGCCGGTCACCTGGGCAATTTCTTCGAGCGACATCCCTTCCTGGAAACGAAGCACCAGGGTCTCGCGGTACTCGGCTGCGATCTGCAGCATGCCAGCAGAAATCTGATCGTTCTGCTCGCGTTGCACCGTTGCATCAAACGCTGAAGGCTGACCGGTCGCTGGAATATCGAACGGGATCGGATCGTCGCGATCCGACAGACTGTCGAAACTCACGGGACTTCTGCGGCGTTGGTGGTCGATCGCCAGATTGCGCGCGATGCTGAACAGCCACGTGCTGAACTCATGACGGCCGTCGTATTGGCGGCCGCGTTCCAGTACTCGAACCCAGGTCTCCTGAAAGAAATCCTCAGCCAGATCGCGGCGACCGGTCAGGTGGACCAGATAACGCAGAAGACGATGTTGATACTTCTCGATCAGCTGGTCGAGAAGGTCGGGATCACGACGTCGAAGTCCACGAGCGATCTCGGTGTTTTGATCGGCCATCGCACCCACGAAATAGCAGGCAGTCGCGTTCATGCTACGGATACATACGGGCGAGCGCCAAGAAAAGACGCATCAATCATCAACATTTCCCCCCCCGTAAGTGATTGATGAAGTGGAGAAACCGGTGCGCATCGGGGTGGCGGCCATGGTCGACGATCAGCGAGTGTCGGCTCCCGCCGAATCCGAGCCGATCGTCAGGCGGGAACGCACTCGCCCCGACAGGAAGAGACACCTCACTCGCCGTCTATCAGCTGGCGCCAGCTAACATACACAACGAATTACCGTCTAAGTTTTGCCGAGAGTTCTCCAAAGAACCCGATTTTCCATGTTCTCCGGGGCTCGGCATCGCGTCGGCGACGTGCTGAATCCGGAGTAAAATTGCAAAGTTGAGTGCGTAGTTCGGGGAGCGTTATGCGTGGGGCGCGGCTCTTCCGGCATTTAATTATCGTATTGACAGCGCTGCTCCTCGTCGATCAGTCCGCTGTGGGGCAAAGTTCTGCACAGAATTTGTCTGCCCAGATGCCTGTTGGGAGCCCGAACAGTTCACTGCGGATCTGCCTCAGACTCCAGGATGAATCTCCGTTCATCGGCCAAGCGACGGTGCGGGTCAGGGGGCGCGAAGGTCGTGAGGTCAGTGGAAAAAGGGAATCGGATGGAGAGATGGTCTTTTCAGAGGTGCCTGCGGGAACGTACGCGATCGAGACGAGCGCACCAGGATTCGTGACCTCACAGGAGAATATCGAGATCGAATCTGACCATCGGCTGCAAACACGATTTGTGATCATGAGGCCGCAACCGTTGCCTGAGCCTAAAACTCTGACTGCGGGTCGCTCTTCGCAGGAGTCTGCAGAAACAAATTCATGGAAACCGCCGGATGTCGACGAGGCTGTGCCCTATGTAGAGCCGAATGTGGAATGCCCGCTTCCACAAATACTTAGCGAAACCGGCCAGCGCATGAAGGAGTTCGTCAGCGATCTGGAGAAATTCACTGCCAGGGAACGGGTGGAGCACTCGGTGATTGACGCGGCAGGTGTTCGGCACTCCCCGGCGGTTCGCGACTTCAACTATGTGGTCATGGTATCCAGAAATTCCAGCGACGTGTTTCTTCTGGACGAATATCGAAACGGAAGCGTCGACCCTGAACAATTCCCGGCACGCATCGCAACTCAGGGGATGCCGGCGATTGCATTGCTCTTTCATCCCCTACTGGCGGGCGACTTCGAATTCAAGTGCGAGGGTTTAGGCCAGTGGGAAAAACGGAATGCCTGGCAGGTGCACTTTGTACAACGCCCCGACCGGCCGGGGAGATTGCTTTCCTACGCCGCTGGCGGAAGATACAGTTCCCTGGCGCTTAAGGGCCGAGCCTGGATCGATCCCGTATCCTCTCAAGTGCGGCGGCTTGAAACCGAACTGGTACAGCCGCTCAAGGAGATGGCGCTCACGGAGGAGCACATTGTCATCACCTACCGGCCCGTTCGGTTCCGCACGCAGGAAAAGCAGCTGTGGCTACCTCATATCATCGAACTCCATGTCGAGCGCCAGGGACGCCGCTACTATCGCCGCCACACTCTTACCGACTTCCAACTGTTCACCGTGGATACAACGGAGAATATTCAATTGGCCAAAGAGTCGTACGGATTCACCAATGAATCCGACCGGGATATAGCAGGCGTGCTGACGGTCACCCCCATTCAAGGAGCGACGCTCAAGCCGGTATCGGTCTCATTTACGATTCCCGCCCGAGGCAAGATTGTTAAACTGGTCGGCCCCGGCAAAGATATCGCAATGCCCGTCGACTCGGTGAGATCGGCCACCTTCGCCCACAACGGGCCGCCGGATGCCGTGAGAGTGGATGCTCACTTGAGCAAGGAAAGCACACTGGATGTGGTTTCCGACCCCGCCGCGGTCCTCAAGCCCTAGATTTGTCGGACCAGGGCGAAATTTGCTACGCCGCTACCATGGCAAATGCATGCTTCGCCGCCGCGATCGTCTGCTTCACATCCTCTTCGGAGTGGGCGGCGCCCAGGAATGCGGCTTCGTACTGCGACGGCGGCAAGTAGATTCCTGCATCCAGCATGTTACGGAAGAAACGCCCGAAGGCTTCCGTGTCGGACTTGGACGCGGAATCCCAGTCAGTCACCGGCCCGGGCGTGAAGAACCAGGTAAACATTGAGCCGACCCGGTTGTATGTCATGCGCACGCCGGCGGCTTTTGCAGCTGCAGCGACTCCGGACACCAGCTCCCCGCTGAGGTGGTCAAGCTTCGCGTAAAGGTCCCGGTGGTCTTTCAGGTAGCGCAACTGCGCATAGCCTGCTGCCATCGCCAGCGGATTGCCGGAAAGCGTTCCCGCCTGATACATGGGACCGAGCGGCGCGACCATATCCATAATTTCCGAAGGGCCGCCGTAGGCGCCCACCGGCAATCCGCCGCCAATAATCTTACCCATCGTGGTCAGGTCGGGCTGGATGGTATACAACTCCTGGGCACCGCCGAAAGCCAGGCGGAAGCCGGTCATCACTTCGTCGAATATCAGCAGAGCGCCGTCGTTGGAAGTGACCGCGCGTACCGCCTCCAGATAACCGCGCGCAGGCGGAACGCACCCCATGTTGCCTACCACCGGCTCGACAATCACGCACGCAATCTGGCCTTTGAATTTCTTAAACGCCTCTTCGAGCGCGTCGGTGTCGTTGTAGGGCAGAGCCAGAGTGAATTGAGTGAATTCTTCGGGAACTCCCGCCGAGCCCGGAATACCCAGAGTGGCCACTCCGGAACCGGCCTTCACCAGCAGGGCATCAGCGTGCCCGTGATAACAGCCTTCAAATTTCACGATAAATTTCCGTTTCGTGCAGGCGCGGGCCAGCCGGATCGCCGACATAGTCGCTTCCGTGCCCGAACTCACGAAACGCACTTTCTGCATGTGAGGAAAAGCGGAAATCACCAACTCGGCCAGATCGGCTTCCGCCGGGGTGGAGGCTCCAAAGCTCGTGCCATTTTTCATGGCGGCGGCGAGCGCCTCAAGAACCACCGGCGCGGCGTGGCCGAGGATGAGGGGGCCCCAGGACCCGATGTAGTCGATGTATTCGTTGCCGTCTGCGTCCCAGATATGCGAGCCTTGCCCGCGCGTGACGAACGGCGGATCGCCGCCGACCGCGCGAAAAGCGCGTACAGGCGAGTTCACGCCGCCCGGGATAAGCATCTCTGCGCGTTTCTGCAGCTTCCGTGATTGATCAAGCTTTCGGGCCATCGGACACACCTCCGCGGCAACGTCTAGAAATGATAACTATAGCAGTGGCCCCTGACGACGCAGCGGAGCCGGTCACCGGTAGATGTGACCTCGCATAACAACGCAGGCGATGTGATTTTCACGAGATTTTCACGAACTGTAAACACTCCCGCAACACGCCCGGCATAGGCTCAGCCCATACGTTGCCCTTCTAACCGGGAGGGTTTGCAGGGACAGCCTCGGGGGCTCCGGGCTGTCCTCATTTCTTTGCCGCAGAAAGACAGCGAGTCCGCGGAAGCGAGTCGGTCCGCACGTCCATGTTGCGTACGTTTGGTTTCCGGTAAGATTGCGGTTAACCGCAGTTCGGGATTTGGAATTGCACGAGCCGGACGATCCCTAAAACGAGCTTTTCCGTGACCTACACCGCCAAGCCATGTACGGGAGTTCGTCAGGGCCTCCTCCGGATGTTGCTGTCGATCTTGTTTACGATCACCTACGCCGCCGCGCAAGCCTCCGAAGCGCCTTCTACGGCCGATCCTGCTACCGCTGATCCAGCCGTCACCATGTTCCCGCACTCGAAGACGGCGCGGTGGTGGATTTCCGGGCAAGACAACATCATTTCGCAGTGGCATCCTTCGTTTCGCTCTAAATATAGCGCCCCCGACAGCTTTCGCTCGGAAGCCGAGCACGCGGTTTCGAGCGTGGCCACCTTGTTCACCGGGCTGCAGTTGACTCACACCACCGAAATTTTTATGCACTTCGAAGCTGCAGCCGGCGGCGGGTTGAGCGACGCGCTGGGGCTTGCCGGGTTCACTGATCTCGATGTCGTCCGCAATCCGACCCTGGGGACGACTCCTTACATTGCTCGCGGCATGATTCGCCAGATCATTCCGCTGAGCGACGAAATGGTGGAGTCTGAACGTACGCCGTGGTACCTGGCGACGGAAGTGCCAGTACGCCGCATCGAGTTGCGTTTCGGCAAAATGGGCGTCAATGATTTCTTCGATATCAACGACGTCGGCACCGACAGCCACTCCCAGTTCATGAACTGGACGGTCGACAATAACGGGGCGTTCGACTATGCGGCCGACACGCGCGGTTATACCGTCGGATTGCTGGCCGAGTTCCACGATCGCAGCTGGACGTTTCGTTTTGAAGAGGCCCTGATGCCGAAGGTAGCGAATGGCATCGATCTCGAGTGGAACCTGCGTCGGGCTCGTGCGGAGAATTACGAGCTTGAATTGCATCCGAGACTCTCCGGCTCGCGCGGCACAGCGATTCGGCTGCTATCGTTTGTGAATCACGCGAACATGGGCGTGTATCGGGACGCGATCAATAACTACCTGGCAGGCAAGACGTTGAGGCCCGAGATCACCAACCATTCCCCGCAAACGACCGTGAAGTATGGCTTCGAGGTGAACGTACAGCAGGAGATCGGGCATTCGCTTCGCCTGTTCAGCCGCTTCGGCTGGAATGAAGGACAGCACGAGTCTTACGCCTACACCGAGGTCGATCAGACGATTCAGATCGGCGCGGATCGCACGGGAGAGCCGTGGAAAAGGAAACTGGACAAGATCGGTGGGGTTGTTGTGTCGAACGCGATCAAGGCCGACCATCAGCGCTACCTGGCACTGGGTGGAAGAGGCTTTCTATTAGGGGATGGCGCACTGACCTACGGCCGCGAAAACATCGTCGAAGCGTATTACAACGCGCATGTGTGGCGCGGACTGTTTGGCGCGTTCGATCTCCAGCACATCAACAATCCAGGATACAACCGCGATCGCGGCCCGGTGCTGGTGCCGTCGCTAAGAGTGCACATGGAATTCTGAATTGCGCGGGCCAGCAGGGTGAGCGGCTACAAGAGCAGAATCGGCCTCCAGGGAAGGCTCAAATCGCGCAGCCCGAAGCTCGCTTACTTCTCGACTTTCACACCCTTCCAGAACGCAACATAGCCTTTAATTTGTTTGGCCGCCGGCTTCGGTTCCGGATAATACCAGGCGGCGTTCGGATTGTTTTTGCCGTTCACGTCCAGGCTGTAGTAGCTGGCCAGGCCCTTCCACGGACAAGTGGTGTGCTGGTCGCTGGACCGGAAGTATTCCGTCTTGATCGCGTCCGGCGGGAAGTACTGGTTTCCCTCTACCTCGACGGTGCGATCGCTTTCCGCTAGCACTGTGTTTTCCCAGATTGCTTTTGCCATAACAGCCAATTAGATTCCTAAGGCCGGGGAACGGTTTCAGAGATGACCATGACTTTTAAATCGGAGAAATGCAACGGCCACTCGATGGTGGGCGTGCTGCGCAAGGTGATGGTCTGCTCCCCGAAAGCTGCCGGATGGGATGTTGCGGAACGTCTAGCGCAATCAGCCAAGCTGGGATTTCCGCATCCGCCGGACTTTGGATTGGCGATGGCACAACACGGCAAGCTGCTCAAGATTTTGCAGGACGCGGGGGTGGAGGTCTTCGACCTGCCGGCATCTCCCGATCTGAGCCTGGACGCAGCTTACGCGCACGACGCCACGCTGCCCACCGACTACGGATTGATCCTGATGAATCCCGGCAAACCGAATCGCGTGCCCGAAGTCGCGCGTCAACGTGAATTCTGCGAGAGCCTTGGCATTGCTATATTGGGTGAGATTCGGCCGCCCGGCACCACCGAGGCGGGCGATATGGTGTGGATCGACTCTCATACCTTGCTGATTGGCCACGGCTATCGCACCAATCCCGCGGGAATCGCTCAAATGCGAGGCCTGCTGAAGCCCCAGGGTGTTGAAGTGCTGACGGCGCCCTTGCCTTACGGCCCGGGACCGTCCGCTTGCCTGCACCTGATGTCGCTGATCAGCTTGCTCGATGAGAAGACTGCACTGGTGGATTTGCCATGGCTCGCGGTCGAAACCGTGGAACTGCTGAAGTCTCGCGGCTACACATTTATCGAGATTGACGCTTCCGAACGAGAGACGCTGGCGTGCAACGTGATGTCGATGGGGAACCGGCGCCTGGTGGCGATTGAAGAAAACCGCAAGACCAACCAGCGTCTGCGGGATGCCGGTTTCGAGGTGCACACCTTCCCGGCGTCAGAAATCTGCGTCAACGGAGCGGGAGGGCCCACCTGCCTGACGCGTCCGCTGTTGAGGTCTGACCCGTAAGCTCGACCGCAAACCTTTAAGTGCAAAGTTCGCGAAGAAAACCGCAAGTAATCCCCCCTCCGGTCGATTGTTTGTCTGGTGCTCCGGTGTTCTTCTTAGCGTCCTTCGCGGATGTTCTTGGCGGCCTTTGCACTAAACAGGTGTGGTTGCCACGACACTCCGCTTCGCAACAAAAGTGGGTGGAAGTTAATCCCGCGCTCCGGATACCTCGCGAGTTTAACTGTTAAAATAAGAGGGCAATGGCCCTACCGTTCGTTCGCGAACTCTTCGCGGACGTGGAAAAACTGCCCGCTTTTGCGCGTGTTGCCTCCCGTCTCAAGGAGGGCATGGGGAGGATCAGTGTTTCTGGATTGACCCCGACCGCGAAGGCTCTCCTGTTGGTACTTCTCCAAAAGGCCTGCGAGCGTCCGCTGATCTTCGTCGTCAGTGACAACCGGGGCGCCGAAGACTTGTTGCCGGTTTTGCAGGGCTTTGCCGAGCTCACCGGATCAGCCGAGCCGGACTCGATCGTCATTCTTCCTACCCGGGATGTCCTTCCCTTCCAGAATCTCTCTCCGCATCCCGACATCCAGGAGGAACGGGCAGCTGCCCTGTGGAAGATCGCGACCGGCGCGGTATCGATCGTGATTGCTCCCATTGCCGCCACGACCATACGCCTGGCTTCGACCGAGTACTACACCGATCTCGCCCGCACCGTCCGACGAGGAGAGACTTTCGACACGGAACCGCTGCTCGAGCACTTGAACACCGTGGGATACGCCGCCACCGACGTGGTCGAAATGCCCGGGCAGTATGCCTTGCGCGGCGGCATTCTGGATGTATATTCGCCCGAGGCAGACCGGCCAGTTCGCATTGAGTTTTTTGGAGATGAAGTCGAGTCGATCCGCAAGTTCGATCCCGCCACCCAACGCTCGTCGAGTCCCCTAGACGAGGCCTTGCTGCTGCCGCTGACCGAAACGCCGGTGCGCGAGGATCTGCTGGGAGCGATTCACGTGCGCCTCTCCGGCAAGCGCATTACCGGCAACGAAGAAGTCATTGAGCAGGCGGTGCGCTCGGGGGGCGTCACGGTGTTTCCCGGCTGGGAGTTCTATGCGCCGGTCGCGCGCGAAAGCCGCAGCCTGTTTGAGCTCTTGCCGAACGCGGCCATACTTGCAGACGAGCCTGAGAACCTGAAGCAAGAGCTCGACCGCACCTGGACACGGATTGAGGAAGCTCACGAGCGCAGCCTGATTGGAAACCTGGTCCGCCCCACCGATCTTTATTTTCCACCTGATGAGTGGTGGCGGATGCTGGTGGCGCAACCGGGCGCTGACCTTGAACATCTCGGCATCACACGCCCCGATCAGGCCGAGGCTTTGCAATTCCAGTCACAGCCCGCCCCACGCTTCCACGGCTCTGTTCCCACGATGCTCGAGCAAGTTCAGAACCTCATCACAGAGGGGAAGAACGTAGTCTTCGCCGCGCCTAATACCGGCGAGGTCGAGCGCCTGGCCGACATCTTTACTGAATACAACGTTTCGTTCCGCCTGGGCAGCCGAACGCGTGGCGGCGAAAGCTATGCCGACGAAACCGCCTACTTTTCGGGGGACGTGCTCACAACCACGCTGGTGAAAGCATATGTCCCAGACGGCGTAATTTTTCCAGAAGCCAACCTCGCGATCTTCGGCGCCCGCGACCTGTTCGACGAGTCGGAACTGGTGGCGTCACGGCCGCAGCGGCAGAAATCCAAGGTCTCGGCGTTCCTCTCGGATTTCCGCGACCTGCAAGTCGGCGACTACGTCGTGCACGTGGAGCATGGCATCGCGCAGTACCACGGGTTAAAAGAGCTCAACCAGGGCGACGGCCCGGCGGAATTCATGCTGCTTGAGTTCGCTGAAGCGTCACGCCTCTATGTGCCGCTCACTAGGCTCGACCTGATCCAGAAATATCGTTCGTCGGAAGGCGCCAAGCCGGTGCTCAGTCACTTGGGAACGCAGACCTGGGCCAAGACCAAGGCACGTGTGCGTAAGGCCATGAAAGACATGGCCGATGAACTGCTCAAACTTTATGCGCAGCGCGAGATGACGCAGGGTCATGCCTTCCCCGCTGACACGGAATGGATGAAGGAATTTGAAGGCGCCTTCGAGTTCACCGAAACGGAAGACCAGGCGCAGGCCATCAGCGACGTGAAAAGCGACATGGAATCCGGCCGCCCCATGGATCGCCTGCTCTGCGGCGACGTCGGCTACGGCAAGACCGAAGTGGCCATGCGCGCCGCTTTCAAAGCCATCAGCGACAACAAGCAGGTCGCGGTGCTCGCGCCTACGACGGTCCTGGCCTTCCAGCACTACGAGACGTTCAAGCAACGCTTCGCCGCCTTCCCCGTGACGGTCGAAATGATCAGCCGCTTCCGCTCGCCGAAGCAGCAGAAAGAAATCCTGCAAAAAGCAGAAGCCGGCAAGATTGACATCCTGATTGGCACGCACCGCATTCTGTCGAAAGATTTGAAGTTTTCCGATCTAGGATTGTTGATCGTGGACGAAGAGCAGCGCTTCGGCGTCCGGCACAAAGAACGCCTCAAGCAAATGCGCAAGCAAGTGGACGTGCTGACGATGTCCGCCACGCCCATCCCGCGCACGCTGCACATGTCGCTGGTCGGCTTGCGCGACATGAGCGTCATCGAAACGCCACCCAAGGATCGCATGGCGATTCAGACGGTGGTTGCGAGCTGGGACGATAAGCTGATGCAGTCGGCCCTCGAGCAGGAACTCGAGCGCGGTGGCCAGGCGTATTTCGTTCACAACCGCGTGGAGAGCATCTGGGAAATCGCCGCCAAGCTCCAAACGCTGGTGCCCAAGGCGCGCATTCTGGTAGGACACGGGCAAATGTCGGAAGGCGAACTGGAGAAAGTGATGCTGAAATTTATGCATCACGAAGCCGACATCCTGGTGGCGACCACAATCATTGAAAACGGGCTCGATATCCCGCTGTGCAACACAATTTTCATCAATCGCGCCGAACGGCTGGGTCTTTCGGAGCTTTACCAGCTGCGCGGCCGCGTCGGGCGGTCCGATCGCCGGGCGTACGCTTACCTTCTGCTGCCTTCCGAAATTGAGTTGACGCCCATTGCGCGTCGGCGGCTGGCGGCGCTAAAAGAATTCTCCGACCTGGGCGCCGGTTTCAAGATCGCGGCCCTCGACCTGGAACTGCGCGGCGCCGGCAATATGCTGGGCGGCGAACAAAGCGGGCACATCGAAGCCATCGGATTCGAGCTCTACACCCAGATGCTGGATCGCGCCGTGCGCGAACTCAAGGGCGAGATGCCGGAAGAAGAGATTGCGACCCAGCTCAACCTGGGCCTCAACATCCGCATTCCTGCCGAGTACATTCCCGAGGAAAACCAGCGCCTGCGGATGTACAAACGGGTGGCGGGAGTGGAACGCGAGGCGCAACTGCACGACGTTCGCGCCGAACTGATCGATCGCTATGGGGAACCGCCGCTGGCCGTACGCAATCTGCTGGACTATGCCGACCTGAAGTTGGTGGCCGTGCGCGTGGGTGTCAACGCTATCGAACGCAAGCGCGACCAGGTCAGCATCAAGTTTCGGCAGACGGCTGCGGTCGACCCGGAACGCCTGGCGCGCTTCGTCGCATCCCAGCGTGGAACGCAATTCACGCCCGATGGAACGTTGAAATTTCTGCAAAAGGCTACGCTGCCTGCGGAAGTACTCGGCAATCTTAAAATTCTTTTAGAAGAACTGGCAGGCACGCCCAGCGCGGCGGCCTGAACCCTCATGCTTTGCATGGACATCTAAGCTCGCATAATCGCTTTTTCGGAGGTGCTCGTGAATGTGAATCAGGCTGTGGCTGGTGAAGAAACTACGCGTTCCCCTAAAGCCGGTGGAACCATTCGCAGCTACGCCGCAGCAACAGCGAAGGCGAGGCTGGCGCCGTTTTCTTTTGAAAGGCGCGAACCGCGCGAACACGACGTTCTGATCGATATCCAGTTTTGCGGCGTCTGCCATTCCGATATTCACCAGGCGCGTGACGAGTGGGGAGACGCCATCTTCCCCATGGTCCCCGGGCACGAGATTACGGGCGTTGTGAAGGCTGTGGGCAGCAAGGTCAGCAAGTTCAAGGTCGGCGATCGGGTCGGAGTCGGATGTTTCGTCGATTCCTGCCGAACCTGTCCGGAATGTCGTCGGGGCCTGGAGCAATACTGTGCCGTGCGCACCTCATGGACGTACAACGGCCGCGAAAAAGATGAGACCCCCACTTACGGCGGCTACTCCGAAAAAATCGTGGTCGATGAGAATTACGTATTGCGCATCCCCGACAGTCTTCCCTTGGATGCGGCCGCACCTCTACTTTGCGCCGGCATCACCTTGTACTCGCCGCTGAAGCACTGGCAAGCCGGCCCTGGAAAGAAGGTGGCCATAGTTGGCATGGGCGGCCTGGGGCACATGGGGGTAAAACTCGCCCACGCACTGGGCGCCGAAGTTACCGTGCTAAGCCAGTCCTTGCGCAAGAAGGAAGATGGCAAACGCCTGGGCGCGGACCACTACTACGCCACTTCCGACCCGGAGACCTTCACCAAACTCGAGCGCCATTTCGATCTCATCGTCAACACCGTCTCTGCCGACATTAACTGGAACGACTACTTGAAACTCTTGAAGGTCGATGGCTCCATGGTCGTGGTCGGAATTCCGGAAAAGGATAACTCCGTCAAAGCCGGTTCCATCGTGATGGGCCGGCGCAGCCTGGCAGGTTCCGCGATTGGGGGCATCCGGGAGACCCAGGAGATGCTCGATTTCTGCGGAAAGCACAAAATTGTCAGCGACATCGAGATGATTTCGATCCAGCAAGTGAACGAAGCCTACGAACGGGTGTTAAAGAGCGACGTGCGCTATCGGTTTGTGATCGATATGGCCTCGCTGAAAGAGATCATTTAATAGGGCGGCAGGATTTGCAACACGCGTCGCTTGTAGAAGCGCGAGAAGTAATCAGGCCGTTCCCGCGAGTCGAGCAGGATTATTGTAATCAGAAGTCCGCTGAGCACAAAGAATAGATAAACGCCGCGAAAGCCGCCATGCGTTGAAACGTAGAGCCAGTGCTTGATGCCGGTCGCCGATGGGGAAATGTATCCCGAGATCCCGTGGTAGAACAGAACCGCCAGACAAGCGATTCCCCTCAGGCTATCCAACTCGGGCATCTTGGGGCGCAACAAAGGCTTGGACATCGCAGATTCCCGTGGTAAAAATCGGGCGAGAGTTCACTAGGCTCTCGCCCAGGCACAGACAACACACTTGGTTTTACTTTTTCTCTGGCAGTTGGCTCGCGGCATGGCGTTCTATTTTTCCTCTCAACGCTAAAGCAAATCCCACGCAGATTAGATGTAAGGGTGATCGATTCTCTTGCCTTAGCACTTCGTTGAAAGCTCGGGATAGATCCGCTTGGCACAGAACGTCTCCCAGGCGGTAGCCGTATTGCATTACCTCTGGCGTCAGCCCTTTCCTGAAATCCGCCAGCAATTCAGCTCCAACCCCCTTGGCGTCTCCGCTGTCCAGTCGGTTGATGATGTCGGCCACGAAACGGCGCTCGTCTTGGCTTAGCGTTGCGAGGTCAAGCATGGTGATCCTTTCAACCTCTCGCTAGTATTTGAAATCTACCGCGTACTTGTTCCATTCAATAGCGCGGGTTTCCCGCTTTATGAGTTCAGGCAAGCTCGTCGTTATGTCGTTAGACAGCCAACAGGCAATGAGTTTTGAGCCATCGTAATGGGGAAGGTCTGTGAACTTTGAATGGCGAAGGCCTGAAACGGGTTCCGAGATCAACAACACCATGAACACGAAGGTAGGCAAAGGTTCCCCTTCAGGCAGAGGTTTAATGTAAAAATACTCCGCATCAGGAGACGAAGTTACCCATATTGTTCTTGTTGCTTCGTCCATCGTGCCTCCACTGCATCTTTCTGGGAAGCCAAATTGGTGGTGAATCCTCTCTGGGAGGTTTTCGATGACATGGCGGCGTATACGCTCTTCGCTACAACACAGGATTCCCGCCGTGGACATGCTGATACAGCACTCTTTTACTGTCACCCACCGCCCACAATCTAGTTGGTAATCATTGGCGTAATGCTCATCTTCTGCCATTGCTCAACCCTCCCATCGCAGCCCCGCTATCACCGGGGCTGAGTCGAAGGTTAATGTTTAGTCAAGACTTTTATCATGTGTTTACCCTTACCCGTATCTGTGAAGCTTGGCAAAGTAGTCTTCATCGTGATATCGAGGGGAGGGCCCATTACAGGAAAATCCTCGCCCCGATCCGGTACATTAGCCCTTCGCTCCCGTAGCTTCTCCTGCTATTGTGATGTGTGCTGCGCACGGTTGATCCCTGGTTGATATTACTTTTCTGAAGAGCCAATCATGCCGATGAGAGTTCGCAAAGCGGTCTTCCCGGCCGCTGGACTGGGCACGCGCTTCCTGCCCGCCACGAAGGCCCAGCCGAAAGAAATGCTTCCAATTGTCGACAAGCCCATCATCCAGTATGGCGTGGAAGAGGCACTGGCGGCCGGCTGTGACCAGATCATTATCGTGACCGGTCGCGGCAAGCAATCGATCGAAGATCACTTCGACGTGAGTTACGAACTCGAGAAGATGCTCGAGGAACGCCACAAAACCGATCTGCTTCAGATTGTCCGCTCGATCTCCGACATGATTCATATTGCTTACGTGCGACAGAAGGAAGCACTCGGACTTGGGCACGCGGTATTGATGGCACGCGAACTGGTGGGAGACGAAGCATTCGCGGTGCTGCTGGCCGACGACGTGATCGATGCCGAGGTCTCCTGCCTCAAGCAGATGATGCAGGTTTTTGAGGAGACGCAGTGCACGGTAGTGGCTACCCAGATCGTGGAAGGCCCCGGCATTTCAGCTTATGGCGTGCTGGATGTGAAACCTGCGGACGGGCGATTCGGTGGCCGGCTATTTGAAGTGAACAACATGGTCGAGAAACCCAAGCTGGAAGACGCGCCTTCGAAGCTTGCGATTATCGGCCGCTATATTTTGACCCCTCGAATCTTTGAGATTCTGGCCGAGATGCCCCAGGGAGTGAACGGCGAAATGCAGCTTACCGACGCCCTCAAAGCTTTACTGAAAGAACAGCGCATCTACGCCTACGTTTATGAAGGCCGCCGCTACGACGCCGGAGATAAACTCGGCTTCCTGAAAGCCACAGTGGAACTGGCTCTGAAGCGCCCGGAACTCGGGGAGCAGTTCCGCGAGTATCTCAAAGGTCTTCAACTCTAGTACAGCGCATCAGACCATGACTTTGCTGGCGATCAAGTCATGCGTCCAGTTTTGCTTGAATCCCTGCTGACGCAGGAAGGTCGCGAGTTGCGCACGGTGATGCACGCTGTGGAGCACCGCTTGCGCCACCATCTTGCGCTTGCTCGCCTTGAAATCGCGGAAGCCTAACGACACCGGGATCGACCAATCCTCAACCGTTGCCTTCGCGAGAAAGTCCTGAAACTTGCGGTGAGCCTCCGCATGGATTCCAAAAAGCTCGTCGAGACCTTCCTGCGGCAGCTTGTCGTAATCGACCTTCGCTTGCTCGAGCACTCGATCGGCGAAAAACAGTTCGGTCGCAAAGATGTGGTGCAGCAGCTTCCGCACCGAGCCCGCACCGGCAACGTCGCAAGCGAGGTCCAGCGCTGCCGGGTGTTCGGCGAAGAAGCGCTTCCAGTGCTCGGTCTCGTCCGCGTTGTAGGAAAGAAGATCGGAGAAAGATATGCCGGGATCCATTGGACTCTTCCTGCGTACGTATTCCGATTGTCACTTGGCGCTCATTCGAGGTGATTGAAGGCGGGCTTCACGCCCCTTGCGAACTCTTCAGCTTCTTTGACTTCTCCTCCACCCCGCGCGCCAGCTTGGTCTTGTGGGCCTCGAGTTTCTTGGCGATTGCGCTGTCGGATAGTCCGATCATCTGCGCGGCCAGAATGCCGGCATTGGTCGCACCCGGTTTGCCGATGGCGACCGTAGCCACCGGAATTCCGGCCGGCATCTGCACGGTGGCAAGCAGCGAGTCCATTCCCTGAAGCGAGGTAGAGGGGATAGGAACGCCGATCACCGGTAAGGTCGTGTGCGCAGCGATCACGCCCGCCAGATGCGCCGCGCCGCCCGCGCCCGCGATGATGACGCGAATGCCCTGACTCGCCGCTTTACGCGCGAAATCAGCCGTCCGGTCCGGAGATCGGTGCGCGGAGGTCACGTCGATCTCGTACTCGATGCCGAACTCCTCCAGCGCTTTGCCCGCCTCGCGCATGATCTCGAGGTCGGAGTCGCTGCCCATCACAATCGAAACCAGTGGCTTGCCCATTTTCTCAGTCATCCTTGAATGATTTTGGTGAACCGGAAATTGATGCGGTTACTTGCGCAACGCGCGCGCTGCAATGTCCTTGCGATAGTACATGCCTTCAAAACCAATGTTCGAGACCGCGGCGTAGGCATTCTGCACCGCGCCGGCGAGATCGGCAGCGCGCGCCGTTACGCCCAGAACGCGCCCTCCCGCCGTGAAGTACAGGTCGTCGCGCACGCTGGTGGCGGCATGAAATACCTTCACGCCCGGCACGCCCCCCGCCTGCTCCAGGCCTGCGATCTTCTTCCCCGCCTCAAACGTTCCCGGATATCCGCCCGATGCGATGACCACGCAGGCCGAGGCCTCCGGTGACCAGCGAAAATCTCCGTCGCTCACCCGCCCCTGCACGGACGCTTCCAAAGCCTCCACCAGATCGCTTTCCAGCCGCATGAGGATCGGTTGCGCTTCCGGATCGCCGAAGCGGCAGTTGAACTCCAGCACCATCGGACCGCGTGCCGTCATCATCAAGCCGCAATAAAGCACGCCGCGATACTCCGCCCCTTCGGCCTTCATCCCGGCCACCACCGGCTGCGCAATGTGATGAACCAGCCAATCGCGCATCTTGTCGTCGACGATGGTCTTGGTCGAATAAGCGCCCATGCCGCCGGTATTCGGGCCAGTATCGCCATCGCCCGCGCGTTTGTGATCCTGCGCGCCCACCAGCGGAACCACGCGCTCGCCGTCGCTGAAAACGAGGAAGGATAATTCGTCGCCCTTCAGGCACTCCTCAAGCACGACGAGCGAACCAGCCGCACCCAGCATCTTCCCGCTCAGCATGTCGGAAGCCGTCGATGCCGCTTCCTCACGACTCTTGGCGATAACCACGCCCTTGCCGGCAGCCAGGCCGTCAGCTTTCACCACAATCGGCGGATGGAAGTGAGTCAGGGCCGCCCGCACCTGGTCCACGGACTGGCAGATGGCGTAGTGGGCGGTTGGGATATGGTGGCGCTGCATGAATTCCTTCGCGAAGCTCTTGCTTGACTCGAGCTTGGCGGCCGCCTGGGTAGGACCAAAGGTCGGCCAGCCGCGGCGCTGGAATTCGTCCACCACGCCCAGAGTGAGCGGAAGTTCCGGGCCAACGACGGTCAGATCGGGCTGAATTTTACTGGCAAGCTCGACCATCGCGTCGAGACTGCGCGTGTCGAGCGGCAGGCATTCCGCTTCCTGCGCGATGCCTCCGTTCCCCGGCGCGCAGTAAAGCTTGGTCACGCGCGGAGACTGCGCCAGTTTCCACACCAGCGCATGCTCGCGGCCTCCGCCACCGATGACGAGAATTTTCATAGCTTCGAGAACACACAAGGGTAGGGGCAGCGAAGTGCGATGTCAAACGCTGCGACGTCGATTTCGGCCGTGAAAATCCACGGGGAAGGCATTCTTTCACTTACGTGCTTTCCCGGAGAAACGGTAGCGGCTCCCTGATCAACATTTCCTTTCGAGTTAACCCCGTTTAACTTCCTCGTATAATCTCCTCGATGATCACCGTCTCCAAAGAGGACTACCTGAAAGCCATCCTCGAAGCCGAGAGTGAAGGCGAGACCGTCATCTCAGCAACCTTGGCGCACTGGCTGAAGGTTTCTCCTCCCGCCGTCACCATGGCCCTGCGGCGGTTGAAGAAAGATGGCTTCGTGCGGGTTCAGCCCGACGGACAGGTACGCCTGAGCGCCACCGGGCGGAAGATCGCGCGCCGCCTCACCCTGCGGCACCACCTGATTGAGCGCATGCTTTCCGAAATCTTCGGCATGGAGTGGTACAAGGTGCACGATGAGGCGGAACGGCTGGAGCACGCGGTCTCGCCCGATTTTGAGGCCAAATTGCTGGCCCAACTGGGCCGCGGCGGGGCCTGCCCGCACGGAAATCTGAGCGAACTGGAGAGCCCGGCCAGCCGCCGCCGCCGCGGTCTTTTGCTGATGTCCGAAGCGCAGACTGGCAAGCATTACCTGGTCAGCGGAATCTACGAGCGGGACCGCCGGCTGCTGGAGTTTCTGGAAACACGCGGGATCCGCCCGGGCGTCAAACTCGATGTGGTCGAGCGTAACTATGACCAGACGCTCTCGGTCCGCACCCCGTCCGGACCGGCGATTCTGGGGGGCCTGTCCGCGGAAAAGATCTGGCTCTTGCCTGCCCGGTGAACCGCCCCTCAGCTACCGTAATTAACTATAGCTAACATTCAATGGTGTACACTGGTTTCTCCTCCGGCAGCTGGTGTTTCCGGATGCGCGGGTGGGACGCGTTGGATGGATAGCGTGGAACAGCGGAAATTCGAGGCTGGTCGCGGCAGCACGCCGTCGCTTGAGGGCGTTCACGGCAGCGTCGCGGTTCCGCACCCCGAGGCAGGATTCTGGCAACAGTGGCGCGCTTTCGTTGGGCCGGCAATTCTGATCAGCGTCGGCTACATGGATCCGGGAAATTGGGGCACAGATCTCCAGGGCGGCGCCCAATACAAGTATGGCTTGCTGTGGGTGGTCGCGCTGTCGAGCCTGATGGCTGTCTTCATGCAAGTCATCTCCGCCCGACTAGGGGTAGTTACCGGCAAGGACCTTGCGCAATGTTGCCGGGACTGGTATCCGGGCTGGACCCGTTGGCCAAATTGGCTGATGAGTGAAGTCGCGATCGGGGCCTGCGACCTGGCGGAAGTTTTAGGCAGCGCCGTCGCTCTCAATCTCCTGTTTCACATCCCGCTGTTCTGGGCCGTCATCATCACCGGACTCGATGTTCTGCTGCTCCTCGCCTTGCAGCGCTTTGGGATGCGCACCATCGAAGCCGTCGTGGTGGTGCTGGTAGCGACCATCGCAATCTGTTATTTCATCGAGATCTTCGTTCTTCCGGAAACCAAGCCTGCTTTCCTGGAAATGGCGCACGCGCTGGTGACGCCGCACTTGCGGCAGGCGGGCATGCTGTACGTGGCGATCGGAATCATCGGCGCGACGGTGATGCCGCACAATCTCTACCTGCACTCAGCCCTGGTGCAAAGCCGCAGGTTTCAGAAAGACGTTCCGTCGATCCGGAGCGCGATCCGCTTCAACACCATTGATTCGGTAGTCGCACTGTCGGTCGCCTTCTGCGTGAACGCCGCCATTCTCGTGCTGGCCGCATCGGTCTTCTACGGCAAGCAAAGCGTTACAGTTCCCGGCGGTCACCTGATCCAGTTTTCTCCCGAGAGCGATTGGATTCGTGTGGCATTTCTGACACTGGCCCCCTTGCTCGGCACCGCGGCCGCCAGTACGTTGTTCGCTGTCGCCCTATTGGCTGCCGGGCAGAGCAGCACGATCACCGGCACGCTGGCCGGCCAAGTCGTCATGGAAGGCTTCATGCACTGGCGCATTCGGCCCTGGGTGCGGCGGCTGATCACGCGCACGCTGGCGATATTGCCGGCGGTTTTCATCATCGGAATCCGCGGAGAAGGCAGCGTCACCGACCTGCTGACGTTGAGTCAGGTGGTGCTGGCGCTGCAGCTTCCTTTCGCCATGTTTCCCCTTCTGCATTTCACCAGTTCGGGCAAGCGCATGGGTGTATGGAAGAACGGGTGGTTTCTGCTGCTGGCCGGCTGGGCCAGCGCTATTCTGATTACCTGCATGGACGTATACGGCCTGCGGGACTCATTGAAGATTGCATGGCAAGTGGTCGGTGGCAGATGATGCGAACCCGGAGACGATGACCATGTACGAAACAATTCTGGTCACCCTGGATGGCACACCCAGCGACCGGGCGATCATTGAGCACATCAAGCAACTTGCCAAGCTCGCGCACAGCCGCCTGGTACTACTGCACGTGGCCGATGGCTGGGCCGCCAGAACTTATGGTCCGGAAGCCGTAAGCCCGGAGATCACGACCGACACCGCCTATCTGAAACAGGTGCGAGAGGAATTCGCATCCGCCGGTATTCCCGCGCAAGCTGAGCTGGCTTACGGTGATCCTGCCAATGAAATCGTCAAGTGGATCGAGCGCCAGGGATGTGACCTGGTCGCGATGAGCACCCACGGCCACCGTTTTCTCGCCGATCTTTTTCTGGGTACGACTGCCAGCCGCGTCCAGCACCGCATCTCGATCCCCGTGCTGCTACTGCGGGCTCGCTAAAACGCTCGGCCCGCAGTATGACCCTCCGAGCTCAGCCGCCTTTCCAGCGCCTTCTGCGCAATAGACTTTTCGCGAGGCTCCCCCACCCCTACGCAATCCCCTGCAGAACGACTAAACTATAGAGATATGAACAGCTTCAATAGCCGCTCCAGCCTGTCCGTCCGAGGCAAGGAATACGCGATCTACCGGCTTGACGCGCTCGATAAGCAGGGCATCTCCACCAGTCATCTACCCTACTCGCTGCGCATCTTGCTCGAGAACCTGCTCCGCACCGAAGACGGCCGCAACGTCACCGAGGGAGAAGTGCGCGCGCTGGCCGCATGGAACAGCAAGTCGAAGCCCGACAAGGAAATCGCTTTCACACCCAGCCGCGTGCTGCTGCAGGATTTCACCGGCGTCCCCGCGGTGGTTGATCTGGCCGCCATGCGTGACGCCATGAAGCGCCTGGGCGGTGATCCCAAGCTGATCAATCCTCTGCAGCCGGCCGAGTTGGTAATTGATCACTCCGTGCAGGTCGACGAATACGGTTCCGCGCAGGCATTCGGACTGAACGCCGAACTGGAGTTCCTCCGCAATAAAGAACGTTATGCGTTTCTCCGTTGGGGACAGAAAGCTTTCCACAATCTTGCCATCGTCCCGCCTGACACCGGCATCGTTCACCAGGTGAATCTGGAATATCTTGCCCGCGTGGTTTTCGTGCATGAATCCGATGGACGGCGAATCGCCTATCCCGACACGTTGGTCGGCACCGACTCGCACACGACCATGATCAACGGCCTGGGCGTGCTGGGATGGGGCGTCGGCGGAATCGAAGCCGAGGCCGCCATGTTAGGGCAGCCCGTCTCCATGCTGATACCGCTGGTCGTAGGCGTGAGACTTACCGGCCGTTTACGTGAAGGCGCGACCGCGACGGATCTCGTGCTCACCATCACCGAAATGCTGCGTAAGCATGGCGTGGTCGGAAAATTCGTCGAGTATTTCGGCCCCGGATTGCAAGATCTGCCGCTGGCCGACCGCGCAACCATTGCCAACATGGCGCCCGAGTACGGCGCGACCTGCGGCATTTTCCCTATCGACAAGGAGAGCTTGCGCTACCTGCGTCTTACGGGCCGCTCCGAGGATCAGATCGCGCTGGTCGAAGCCTACGCCAAGGAGCAAGGCATGTTCCACGACGCGCAGACGCCCGAGGCGCAATATTCCGAGTTGCTCTCGCTCGACCTGGCTGCGGTGGAACCTAGCCTTGCTGGTCCGAAGCGCCCGCAGGATCGCGTCGTACTCTCGAATGCCGGTGAATCATTCAGGCAGGCCTTGCCTTCGCTGATGAAGCCAAAGCCCAAAGCGGCAGCGGTAACGGGCTCCACCGACAGCGCGGCCAAGCAGGAAACTCGCTGGGAAGGTGAGGGCGGCAACCCGACTGCGGTCGGAGTTGAGGACCCTCGCGTGGAAGAACACGTTCCCGCCAATGTCAAAAGCGCGCTGAATCACGGCAGCGTGGTCATCGCCGCCATCACAAGTTGCACGAACACGTCCAATCCCTCGGTGCTGATGGCCGCCGGTCTGCTCGCCAAAAAAGCAGTCGAGCGCGGCTTGCAGACTCCGGCGTGGGTAAAGACGTCGCTAGCTCCCGGGTCGAAAGTGGTCACCGACTATCTGGCCAAAGCCGGTCTGCTCACTTATTTGGAGAAGCTGAAGTTCAATCTGGTGGGCTACGGTTGCACGACCTGCATTGGAAACTCCGGACCGCTGCCGGCGGAAGTTTCCCAGGCCATCGACGAAAAGGATCTCGTCGTAGCCTCGGTACTGTCGGGCAATCGCAACTTCGAAGGTCGCATCAATTCCGAAGTGCGGGCCAACTATCTAATGTCGCCGCCTTTGGTAGTGGCCTTCGCGCTGGCGGGCCGCATCGATGTCGACCTCAAGAAGGATCCCGTCGGCCGCGGCAAAGACGGCAAGCCCGTTTATCTGGCCGACATCTGGCCCACGCAAAAAGAAGTCGACGAGGCGGTCGAGCAGATTTCCTCCGACATGTTCCGCAAGAGCTATGGCGAGGTCTACGACGGAGACTCCCACTGGCGATCCCTGCCGGTGCCGCTAGGCCAGACCTACGGGTGGGAGAACGACTCAACCTACATTCGCCAGGCACCGTATTTCGACGGCATGCAGTTGAAGCCCGGTGCCGTAGCAGACATCAAGAACGCGCGTGTGCTCGCGGTGCTCGGCGACAGTGTCACGACCGACCACATTTCTCCCGCGGGCTCGATCAAAAAAGACAGCCCGGCCGGAAGGTATCTGATCGAGCACGGAGTCAAGCCAGCCGACTTTAACTCCTACGGCTCGCGGCGCGGCAACCATGAAGTGATGGTGCGCGGCACGTTCGCCAACGTCCGCCTGCGGAACACGATGGTGAGCACCGAGGGCGGCTTCACACGCCACTTGCCCGACGGCGCCGAGATGTCGATCTACGACGCGTCAGCGAAGTACATCGCTGAAAACGTGCCGCTGGTGATTCTCGCCGGGAAGGAATACGGATCGGGATCATCGCGTGACTGGGCCGCCAAAGGCCCACGCCTGCTGGGCGTGCAAGCCGTCATCGCGGAAAGCTACGAGCGTATTCACCGCTCGAACCTGGTTGGCATGGGAGTTCTGCCCTTGCAGTTCTTGTCCGGCCAGACCGCCGAAACGCTGAAGCTGGCTGGAGAGGAAGTGTTTGAGATTGCCGGCATCCGCGACCTGGTCGAGCATTTCAGCGCCGGCCGGCAGATCAAGGTCAAAGCGTCCAAAGACGGCAAAGCCACAGAATTCCAGGCTCTGGTTCGCATCGACACTCCTCAGGAAGCGCTGTACTACGCAAACGGGGGCATCCTGCAGTACGTGCTTCGGCAGTTGCTGGCCACCAAGCCCGAAGCAGTGCATGCCTAAGGCGCTCATGGCCGTGTTTGTCCCGGCTCATGGGAGTCGGACACAAACACGGCCAGGATAAGCTCCGACAGACTATTTGGCGGCAGGCTGAGGAGCGATTTCAGACAATCGCGAATCCTGCCACAAGCGGGAAAATTCCTCATCCTTGTAAACATTCGCAATATTTTTGTATCCGCCTTCCTTCGCTTTCTTCAGGCAACGCAGGCATTGCTCGGTGTCTCCCATCCGGGCATAAAGCTTGGCTAGCATGTAGTCGTAGCGCGCACGTTCCTCCGGACTGCTGATCTGGGCAGTGACTCCTGCCCGGCTATTCTGGTTCAAGGCATCGGGATCTAATTGCAGGGCGCGACTGTATTCGGCGATTGCCCGCTCCACCTTGTTCTGGCTGAACCATGCCGCTCCCAGATTGACGTGAAAGGCTGGGCGGGTTTCATCCAGCGCCAGCGCTTTCTTGAAGTAACGGGCGGCGTGGCCGAAATTCTTCTGCACGTAGTAGACCGCGCCTACGTTGTTGTAAGCATCGGCGTACTTGCTGTTGCGCTTGGCTGCCTTCTCAAAATGGCTGCGTGCTTCGGGCAGGTTGCCCTGCTTGAGATACGACAAGCCGAGCTTGTTGTAAAGCACGGCGTTCTTCTTATCCTTCCGCAGAGCCTCTTCGAAATAGGTGATGGCGTGCTCGTAGTCCTTCTGTGCGCGGGCCAGATCGCCCGCCTTTTCCAGTTCTGCGAGGCTCATGGCACCCGGCTTCACCGGAACTGGTTGTGACGCAGCCTGGCCCACACTCGGGACCGACAGTCCCGCCACCAGCGCCGCGAGCATGATGGTCGAAGTCAGGATTCTCATCTAACTACCTCCGTTCCCGGAATCGCATCCGTTCGGGCCTTGCCTGGAATCTGCCCGCCGATCTGCTCTCCGCATCTGCGCCCGTTATGACGCAGATTTGCCGGGGGCACAACGCTAACCCTGCTACCAAGTGGCTACAGCGAGCGGTTAATAGCGATCAGACGTGCTATGTGGAATAGCTTCAATCGCTTGACGGATGGGGAAGTCGTTAACCGTGGCTGTTGCCTTTTGTCGCTGACGGGGGTTACAGGACCGTTACACGAATGGGCAAGCTCGCGTGTAGACCGTTAAATTGGTGGATGTCACTGCACAGCGCGAGGCGGGCGGTGTATAAGCGAAACTGGGGGCAACCAGGAGGCCGGGATGCCTTCGACAGCCGCGGAACCCGTCCATGCAGGGCTGGAACGCGCCGAACTGCAAGCAGTGTTGGCATCACAGCTCTTCGTTCGCTCGCCCACCCTTGCTCATCTCCTTTCCTATCTGTGCGAGAAGAAGTTGGCCGGCCAAACCGACCAGGTCAAGGAATACTCGATTGCCCTCGACGTGTTCGGTCGGCAGGATTCCTTTGATCAGGACACCGATTCCATCGTGCGGGTGCAGGCGAACCGCTTGCGCAAGCGATTGGCCGAGTACTACCACGGTGAGGGCGCTACTCATGCATTGCGAATCGCAATTCCCATCGGACAGTATGTGCCTTCGTTCGAAAGGGTAGAGACGCCAATAGAACCACAGCGCGCCTCGGTGCTCACAGAAGGTACAGCGTCTGCAGACAGCATTCCGCCACGCCTGCCTTCCTTGGGGAACAAAAAAAATGCACTTCTGCTGGCGGCCGCGCTCATCCTGGCAATTTTGGCGATTACCGGGCTGGCAGTTCGGCGACGCCTCCAGACACACCGCGTCCTGGTCTCATCGCCACCATTGACGCACTTTGTTCCAGAATTGCCCGCCGGTCTGCCGGTTGGTGATGAGCTACGAATCGTCGCAGGCGCCACCCGTACTTATGTGGACCGCGCAGGAAAGTCGTGGAACCCGGACATCTATTTCTCCGGCGGCAAGCCGGTGCGAAGCCCGGTACAGCACATCTGGCGTACCCTGGATTCCAGCATTTATCGCAGCAGCCGGCAGGGCGACTTCCATTACGACATTCCCCTGAAAAATGGAATATACGAGTTGCGCCTGCATTTTGCGGAAACCTTCTACGGTCCTGAGGAAATCGGCGGGGGAGGTGAAGGCAGCCGAATCATGACGGTCAATGCCAATGGCAAGCCGCTGCTGAACGAATTCGATGTTGCATTGGACGCGGGAGGGAGCCGGACGGCAGACATCAAGGTCTTCACGGGAATCTCACCCGCCGGGGACGGCCAGCTACACCTTAATTTTTCCTCGGCGCGCGGCGGCAGCGCCATGCTCTCGGCCATCGAGATTCTGCCTGGCTTGCCCGAGCGCCAAAGACCGGTGCGCATCGTCACCCGCGACGTTCCCTACTACTCCGACGACAGCCGCTGGTGGGGGCCGGACAACTACTTCAAAGGCGGCCAGATTACCGCCAGTGACCAGCCAGCCGCCGACGAGGACGACCCCGAGCTCTTTGAGACGGAACGCTGGGGCCACTTTTCCTATGCGATTCCAGTTGCACCCGGACGCTACACCGCCACCGTCTACTTCGTCGAGCGCCGCTTCGATGCCGCCAACCGTGACCGCTACGGCGACTCCGAGGCAACCCGCCAGGGGGGCCGCCTTTTCAGCGTTTTCTGCAATGGAAAAGTCATCCTGCGCGATCTGGATCTCATCAAGCTCGCCGGTGAAAACCATCCAGTGGTTCGCAGGGTTGCCGGCCTTGAACCGAATGCCCAAGGAAAGCTGCTGTTGGAATTTGTTCCAACCCGCAGTTACGCGACGGTGAGTGCCATCGAGATTCTGCCAGAGACCGACTGAAATCGTATATCGACCTCATGCGCCTGCTGCGAGTGCCCCTTCTCTAGCGCTGTTATAATCAAGAATTGCGCTCATGACAAAAAAGAGACTGATACGCTCGACCACGGTCTTGTCGGTACGACGGGATGGAAAGGTAGTTTTGGCCGGAGACGGCCAGGTTACCCTTGGCGAGTCTGTGATTAAGCACACCGCCAAGAAGATTCGCAGGCTCTATCAGGACAAGATTCTGGCCGGTTTTGCCGGGTCGACGGCCGATGCATTCTCGCTATTCAGCCGCTTTGAATCGAAGCTGGAGCAGTATCATGGAAACTTGGGGCGCTCGGCGGTTGAACTCGCCAAGGATTGGCGCACCGACAAGTTTCTCCGTCATCTTGAAGCCCTGCTGCTGGTCTGCGACAAGGATCAAACTTTCCTGCTGAGCGGACAGGGCGACGTGATCGAGCCCGACGGGGGCATCGCGGCCATTGGTTCGGGTGGACCTTTTGCGCAAGCCGCCGCGGACGCGCTGGCCACACACACCAAGCTATCCGCCCGCGAAATTGCCGAGCAGGCCATGAAAATCGCCGGCAGAATGTGTATTTATACGAACGACATTTTTACGATTGAGGAGTTGTAGCTGATGGCTGATAGTCATTGGCCGGTGGCACAACGTTTTGCCACTGACTATCAGTTACCAGCCACCAGCTAACGAATTATGGCTATCTATTTTCCTCCGACCGCCGAAGAAGAACAGCTGGCGCTCGACGACCTGACGCCGCGCGAAATCGTGGCCGAACTTGACAAGTATGTGGTCGGCCAGAAAGACGCGAAGCGCGCCGTGGCCATCGCCCTGCGGAACCGCATGCGCCGCCAGAAGCTGACGCCCGAGCTGGCCGAAGAAATCATTCCGAAAAACATCATTATGATCGGCCCCACCGGCGTCGGCAAAACCGAGATCGCCCGCCGCCTGGCCAAGCTCACCAACTCGCCCTTTCTCAAAGTCGAAGCCTCGAAGTTCACCGAGGTCGGCTACGTGGGCCGCGATGTGGAGTCGATGATCCGCGACCTGGTTGAAATCGCCATCGACATGATCCGCGAAGAAAAGCTCGAAGACGTTGCCGACAAGGCGGAATTAAACGCCGAAGAGAGGTTGCTGGACCTGCTCCTGCCGCCGCCCACACCGCGTCCGCCCGACACGACCGGCGGAGGCGTCGTTCTTGAGGGCACAACCGGGGAACCCGCAGACTCGCAATCCCGCACGCGGGAGAAGCTGCGCCAGCAGCTGCGCGAAGGTAAGCTCGACGAACGCATCGTGGAGCTCGATGTCCGGGAACGCAATTTCCCGTCATTCGAAATCATCTCGAACCAGGGCGTCGAGGAGATGGACGTCAACATCAAGGACATGTTGCCGAACATCTTTGGGCAGCGTAGCAAGAAGCGGAAAATGAAGGTCAACGAGGCCTTCGAGTACCTGATCCAGGAAGAAGAGCATCGCCTGATCGACATGGACCAGGTCACGCGCACGGCCATCGACCGCGTCGAAAATTCCGGCATCGTCTTCCTGGATGAGATCGACAAGATCGCCGGCCGTGAGAGCGGCCACGGTCCCGACGTTTCGCGCGAAGGTGTCCAGCGCGACATTCTGCCCATCGTCGAAGGCACCACGGTCAACACGCGTTACGGCATGGTCCGCACCGACCACATCCTGTTCGTGGCCGCGGGCGCGTTCCACGTCTCCAAGCCCAGCGATCTGATCCCGGAACTGCAAGGCCGCTTTCCGATCCGAGTCGAACTGCAATCGCTGACCATGGACGACTTTATCCGGATTCTCACCGAGCCCAAGTCGTCGCTGGTGAAACAGTACACGGCGTTGCTCGAAACCGAAGGCGTGAAGCTCGAGTTCACGCCCGAGTCGCTCGAAGAAGTGGCCCGCTTCGCCTTTCGCGTGAACGAAGGCACCGAAAACATTGGCGCTCGCCGCTTGCACACCATCATGGAGCGGGTGCTGGACGAAATCAGCTTCGAGGCCCCCGAGAAAAAAGGCCAGCAAATCACGATCGACGCCGACTATGTCGGCAAGATGCTGTCTGACATAGTGAAGGATCAGGATCTCTCACGGTACATCTTGTAGCCGCGGAGCTACGGCCGCCTCGGCCGTCCACAAGGGGTAGACAGCCGGGGGCGGCTGTCTCTACACTGCTCTCCCACACCCCGAGCCCCCATGCGAACCGTTGACCGCACCCGCCTGCAATCCCTGATGAACCGCGAACAGAAAAAGTTTGTCGCTGATCGTCCGAAATCGGCCGCGCTATTCGAACGCGCCCGCAAATCGCTGCTGGGCGGCGTGCCCATGAACTGGATGGCGAAGTGGGCGGGCGCATTCCCCCCATTCGTGCGTGAAGCGCGCGGCGCTGAGTTCTTCGACGTCGATGGACATCGCTACATAGACTTCTGCCTGGGTGACACAGGCGCGATGACTGGACACTCGCCCTCGGCCACCGTGAGCGCAGTCGAACAACAGGCACGGCGCGGCATCACGCTGATGCTGCCCAGCGAAGACGCCATTCTGGTTGGCGAGGAATTGCAGCAGCGTTTCGGCCTGCCCTTCTGGCAATTCGCTTTGACTGCGACTGATGCAAACCGGTTTTCCATCCGCCTCGCCCGCCACATCACGCAACGGCCGAGAATTCTCGTCTTCAACTGGTGCTACCACGGAACAGTCGACGAGAGCTTTATCACTCTGCAGGATGGAGCGGCCAAGCCGCGCCGCGGAAATGTTGGCCCGCCCGTCGATCCAGCAGTAACGACGAGCGTGGTCGAGTTCAACGATCTCGAAGCTCTGGAATCCGCGCTGAAGAAGGAAGACATCGCCTGCGTGCTGGCCGAGCCTGCCCTGACGAATGTCGGCATCGTCCTGCCCGATCCGGGCTTTCACACGGCGCTTCGTGAAATTACGCGCAAGCACGGCACTCTGCTCATCATCGACGAGACTCACACCATTTGCGCAGGCCCCGGCGGCTACACGCGTGCGGAAAATCTGGAGCCGGATTTCCTGGTCTTCGGAAAGCCGATCGCAGGCGGCGTCCCGGGCGCGGCCTACGGGTTTACGGCCGAGGTGGCGCAGTGCATCCTCGATCGCCAGAACCTCGAAGACTGCGATACGGGCGGCATCGGCGGTACGCTGGCGGGAAACGCGCTCTCCCTTGCCGCCATGAAGGCCACACTACAGAAAGTTCTGACCAAGGAAGCCTTCGACCGCATGATTCCGATGGCTGAGCGCTGGACCGATGGCGTAGCGAAGACGATTACGGAACTCGAGTTGCCCTGGAACGTCACCCGCCTCGGTTGCCGCGCCGAGTACTTGTTTGCCTCGCAGACCCCAGGCAATGGCACGCAGGCGCACGACGCCATGGATTTCGAACTAGAGCGCTTCATGCACCTCTACGCCATGAACCGCGGGATTCTGCTCACCCCGTTCCACAACATGGCGCTCATGTCGCCCATGACCGCCAAAGAAGATGTCGACCAGCACACGAAAGTATTTCGTGAAGCGGCGAAGGAATTGGTGGGATAGAGATCGCGAAAAGCGGCTTCCCGCTGGCCGAATTAACAGCGAGAGAATTCGATGGAAGAAGGCTTTCGAAGCACGTTTCAGCCGCGCTGCGCCCCACCGACTCAAATGGTTTGCGAGGACCGATACAGGGGAGGAGTGCTTTATTCTTTTCGACCCGAACGTTTTTCGAGTTCCCTGATTTTTTCCATATTTGCCGCGATGCGCCGGGTGTCCTTGCGTTTTCCCGAGCGATTGCGGCGCTTCGCCTTGGTCACGTAATGGTTCTTCGACATGTCACGCTCCTTTGCTTCTTCAGTGTTGCTGAAAACGACTTGGCAGAAAAGGGTACTGCGTAACTAAAGGAATCTGCAACTAGGCCACGAGTTTTTCTAACCTCCGGAGAGCCTCGTCAATGCGAGGTGAGATCCTTTTCTGAAGGGCGAGGTCATAGAGAATCTCCTCATCGGTGCTTAGTTCGCGACTTGGCGCACAAGGTTCGGAGGAGATAACGTACGAGCCGCATTCGCTGCCACGGTCGAAGATGCAATCAACCGCGGCATTCACGCTTTTGTGGTAATGACCGCACCATTCGTAGTGATGTCCACTGATCTTAAGCTGTGCGCAATACTTCGTCATGACGGCCCATCACACTAGAACACCAAGCGTCGCACCGCTACGTGACGAAAGTAACACGTACGAGAAATTGTTCGTCGTAAAAGATGCATCGGCGTATTCGCTTGGCGAATCTGCCGCACCAGCCGCGTGTTACGCTGATAGCTCTCGCATGAGGCCGCGTCACAACTTTCCCGCTGCCGTTACTTTAAGTTTCATCTGTCTGCTCACGGGATGCGCCTCTATCCAGGCCCCTTTGCCCCCTTCGCTCGAACTGCCCAAGCCTGTCCCGGACCTGCGAGCCGTTCGCAAGGGCAACCGCGTCTATCTCTACTGGTCCGTGCCCAGCCAGACCATGGACCGTCAGCGCATCCGTGGAGCGGGCCCCACGCGCGTTTGCCGAAGCCTGGAGTCTCCCATGAAGGAGTGCGGCACGCCCGTGGGCGACGTGGCCCCGCCCCCGAAGACGTCCGGCGCCGCCGCTGTCAAAGGAGAGACGAGTTTCCTCGACACGCTTCCGCGCGATCTCCAGCAACAGAATCCGATGCGACTCGCAACGTACGCCGTCGAAGCACTCAACCTGCACGCGCGCAGCGCCGGACTGTCAAACCAGGTTCAGGTATCCCTCGCACCCACCCTGCCGCCTCCGCCAAACTTTCGGGCGGAGGTCACGGTGAAAGGTGTGGTCCTCACCTGGGACTGCGTACCAGAGCCCTCCGAACCGCGCGGCGCACGCTACGTCTATCGCATCTACCGGAAGTCCGCAGACACCCACGCCGAGGTGAAGGTTGCTGAACTTGCCTGCCCCGATCATCGTTTCGAAGATCAGACCATCGAGTGGCAGAAGGCTTACGAATACCGTATGACGGTCGCGACCGTAATTGAGCTGGAGCCGAAGGGCCACCCTTGTCCCGTGCCGCAGAAGAAAGATGCGCAGAATTCGACACCAATCGAATGCCTGGATGTGGCCTCCGCCGAAGGAGACGACTCCCCTCCGCAAAGGATCTTCACCAAGGACATTTATCCCCCGGCCGTCCCCACCGGCCTCCAGGCCGTGTACTCGGGCCCGGGCCAGGCCTCGTTCATTGATCTGCTCTGGGCTCCCGTCACTGATGCCGACCTTGCCGGATACAACGTCTACCGCCGTGAAAGCGGAGGCCGGCCCGCGAAAATCAACGGCGATCTGGTGAAGACTCCCGCCTTCCGCGATACGGCAGTCACGCCAGAAAAGACCTACTCGTATTCCGTATCCGCCGTTGATGAGCGCGGAAACGAAAGCCCGCCCTCAGAAGAAGCCAGCGAGACCGTACCGCAGTAGTGCATCATAGTCATTCGATCGTTTATTACCTGCCTTCCATCGACCCGGGGCGCAGCGCCATCTCGAACCACGTAGCCGTAGAACCTCCGGCTGCGGGTTGCGGCGATTATTGCCACGGCTCACTTTTCACCGGGACTTCCTCCAAATCTATGTTTAGATGAACGCTCTATGAAATATTGCCGTTTCCACTGGAATGGAGAAACGCACTACGGCCTGGTCGAATCCGTCGCCGGGCGCGATGAAATCACACGACTGCTGGTCACTCCTCCCGAGGAAGTTGGCGGCGATATGGACGACCTGCGTACCAAGCGGATGGACCACATATCTCTAGCGGATGCGGACCTAACCATCCCGGTCCGCCCTTCCAAGATCGTATGCGTTGGCCGCAACTATCGTGAACATGCCACCGAGCTAGGCCACGACATTCCCACCGAGCCGCTGCTTTTTTTCAAACCAACGACCGCGCTCAACGCCCCCGGCGGCACTATCCGCAGGCCCCGCATTTCCGAGCGCACCGACTACGAAGGCGAACTGGGCGTAGTCATCAGCAAACCGTGCTACAAGCTGGCCGAGAGCGACGACGTGCGCCCGTACATCCTGGGCTATACCTGCGTGAATGACTTCACGGCGCGCGACCTGCAGAACAAAGACGGCCAGTGGACGCGCGCCAAAGGCTTCGACACGTTCTGTCCGGTAGGCCCAGTCGTTACCGATGAAGTGGACCCGTGGGCGGGCGTCGGAGTAAAAACCACGGTCGGCGGGGAAGTCCGGCAGGATGGCAACACCCGCGATTTCATTTTCCCGCTCGATGTTGTCATCCGCTACATCTCCCAGGTGATGACGCTGCTCCCCGGAGATCTCATAGCGACCGGCACGCCGAAGGGGGTTGGCCCGGTAGTCGCCGGCGACGTGGTCGCCGTTACTGTGGACGGGATCGGCACGTTGCAAAATCCAATTGCCGATGAATAGGACTCTGCACGCAACCAAAACGTTTAACGACAGACGACACAGAAATGCACAGGGATTCTTCGCCTGTGCAACTTGCGGTCCTCTGTGGTGAAGAAGTTCGCTTTGCTGAAGACTGGTGACTAGCGACTGACGGCTTGATTTCTCGGGGCTTGCCCGTTCGTAACCTGCGCGCCCCTTCCGCGATTCAGTTTTCGGGCTTATGCTGGTGTATCGGGAAGTTTGACGCTGGTCCCTTCCGTTTCGTCATGAATCCATTTCGTATTTACAGTCTGCTTCTGGGTAGCGGCGCCATCGCCTTCAGTATGTATTTCCTGCTGCGCCGCAAACCCAAAAGCCCGCAGGAACTCGAGCGCAAGCGCCGTGAATTCCTGGACACGGTCGGCCGCATTACCGACGGCACCGTGATCGACGTGCAGGAACTCCCCTTCGATGGCCAGCAC
The DNA here is from genome assembly GCA_963850425.1 of uncultured Acidobacteriota bacterium. GTDB lineage: Bacteria > Acidobacteriota > Terriglobia > Terriglobales > Acidobacteriaceae > Gp1-AA133. The sequence continues at coordinate 1,106,792 of CAWKLF010000001.1, forward strand.
ATCTCGACCATGCTGATCTTTCAATACGACGTGGCAGGTGTGTCCTACGAAGCTTCGCAGGACATCACGTATCTGCGTCAGTGGGTCAACTTGCACTCCTGCCGTTTAGGGCTGCCCACGTCGGTGAAATACGATCCGCAAAATCCCGGCAATTCTCTGGTTGTTTCCGAGCGCTGGATGGGGTTGAGACAGTAGGTATCAGGTGTCAGGTCTTCGGTTGCCATTCTCACTGCGTCGATCACCCGGAGCTAGCGATGCGCTCGCAGAATCAGATCGGTTTGTGTTTCGGGAGACGTGCGGATTTGGGCGGAGTAAGCAACCCAGAAGCGGCGAAATCGTCAGTTTTCCTGAGACCTGAGACCTGCTCCTAGCTTCCCGCCGCGAATCCCCCCGTGTGGGCCACGGTAATGCGGAGGTACTTGTAAGGATTCACAGGAGTATCGTTGATACGCACTTCGTAGTGGAGGTGGGGACCGGTGCTGCGTCCGCTCAGGCCAACGTAGCCGAGGATGTCGCCCCGCCGCACATGCTGGCCGGAGCTTACGGCAAACCCGGACAGGTGTCCGAAGCGGGTAATGATTCCGTGGCCGTGATCGAGAATCACCGCACGACCGTAGCCGCCCATATAGTCGGCAAAGTCGACAAGCCCGTCAGCCGGAGCAATCACGGGCTGTCCAACGATCGCGGCAATGTCAACGCCGGTATGGAAGGCGCCTTCGCCGTTGAACGGATCAATGCGTTCGCCAAACGATCCAGTTACCGGACCTTCCACCGGCCACAGATTGGGCGCCTGGTTCGCGCGCAGCCAATCCGCAGTCGTGGCGTTGCGAGTGAGGCCCAGCGACAACCCGGTCGTGGTGGCCCCAGTCAGTGCGGAATTCTTCAGCGCATACAGCTGGTCGAGGGACGAATTCACCTCAGCGGTGCGCACTTGCTCATCCGCGCCCGTCACCAGCCTCGGGTCCGACTTCAACCCGTAAAGCGAGGAAACCTCACTTGCCAGCGATCCCAACGACGCCACCTGGACGTCGCGCTCCTTGGCGACCTGCTCCAAACTCGAGTAGCGGCTCTTTAAATCGTCTTTTTCGGTGCGCAGCTGGTTGTAGCTGGAAACTTTCAGCAGCATCCGCGCATAGGAGCTGGCGATCCCGGTCAGGCTCAGGAATCCAATCGCAGCGCCCACTACGAAAATGTAAAGATAATGGACAGGAATAGGGATCTTGCGCAGCTGGCCGTCGTCGTCACGCGCCACGAACAGAATATAGAAGCGTTTGCGCAAGAAATTCCTTTCCGGTCTTTAGAAAATCTTAAGAACCATGCTCGGACGGCCTGCGGTTACAGGAGTCCGCGCAGCATCCCGATTCCCGAGCTTCGGCCCCAAAGCGGGGTCGCTGATTCGTGCTCACTACCTACCGGAACCGGGTAAGGCCTTAAGCTTTCAATGTCTGCAATCCGAACGGGATACAGCACTTAAGCTGGCCAAAGGTGTTGGAAACAGCTTCCAAACGGTAACAAACTGGGTTCCTCCCTGTCAACGCGTAAACTACCCGATTTCAGTTACTTTGGCCGGGTAGACCAAATTGGCCCTCAGGACGGGCCGGCTGGTCCGCATGGCCGCGCGCATTGATAAAAAGCCGCTTACGCTGGCTGACTTGGCCCCACTTCCCAAGGCCAGTGCCGACTGCGCACGCTTACAAAGCAGATAGATCAGTCCAAAAACCGATATAGAGTGATTGCCATGCCTCTCCCGGAAAAAGCGCTGATCGCCGCCCTTCGCAGGGCCGCAAGAGCGGGGAAGGGTGCTGTGGTAACCGGGATTGGCGATGACTGTGCGGTTCTGAAGCCGCCGTCCGGGCACGAAATCCTGGTGACAACCGACTTTACTTTGGAAGGCGTTCACTTCCGCCGGGAGTGGCATCCTCCGGAAGTCGTAGGCCGTCGCTGTCTCACCCGCGGCCTGAGCGACATCGCCGCCATGGGAGGTCAACCCCTCGCAGTTTTTCTTTCTCTCGCCTTGCCCGGCACGCTTCCGCAAAAATGGGTTGACCGTTTCACGAAGGGCCTGCTTGGGCTGGCCCGAGAATTCAAAGTTCCGCTAGCCGGTGGAGATACGGCCCAATCCCCCCGCGACATTTTGGCCGACATCGTAGTGCTGGGATCGGTTCCGAAGGGGACGGCCCTTCTGCGGTCGGGCGCGAAGCCCGGGGACCGAATCTATGTGACGGGGGAATTGGGCGGCGGTTCCGCGGCCCTCAAGGAATTCCTCGCCGGGAAAAAGGCGAAGCCGAAGGATTTCCCGCGCCATTTCCACCCCGTGCCTCGGATCGTAGTTGGGGATTTCTTGCGGAGGAGCGGGCTGGCTACGGCCATGATCGATCTCAGCGACGGGCTTTCCACCGACCTCACACACATTTGCGAAGAGTCGCACGTGGGGGCCGTAATCCTCGCCGCCGACATTCCGCGGGCTCGGGTTGGCCGTAGGCGCAAGCCTGTCAACTTGAAACTCGCGCTCCACGGCGGCGAGGACTACGAGTTGCTTTTCACCGCGCGTCCAACTACGCCGGTTCCAACCCGCATCGCGCACGTTCCGGTGACGCTGGTAGGACATATCACACGAGGGGGGAATATTCGCTTAAAGGGCGAAGACGGTGCCCTCACAAAATTAAAGCCCGAAGGCTGGGAACATTTCAAGCAGCGGCGTGCGAGCCGAATCACGTAGGCAGACGCTTTCGTCTGGGCGGCCGGAACGAAGTCGTGGCGATTGGCTGTGAACGGCTAGCTCAGCGATTAGTCTCGCGCGACAGGACACGTCCCGACGTACCTTCCCATGCTCTAGTTCGGGCTCCAACCGGGGACTAGAGTAAAGGGATGCCGTACTTTCACAAGCTCGCTTGCCTCTCAGTCGTGAGCCTCGGGTTCGCGCTGCTCTCGCTGCACGCCCAAACTCCCGCGACCTTGTCCCAGCCGGCAGTCGCAACTGCGCCCGTATCCGTGGATCAGGCCTTCATCCAGAAACAGTTCGGCGAAGAATTCACGCTGGTAGACATCTCCACACCCTACGTCCGCGACATTGATGGCGATGGCGTGGACGATCTGGTGATCGTGGCGCATAGCAAGAAGACTCTGCTCGATGCCGCCGAGCACAGCTACCGAGTCGTCGATCCTTATTACAGCTTCTACGGCTACGGAGACCCCAAGCTGACCTCCACGTTCGGATCGGAAGATCTAGTGGACAAGAATCTGGTGGTCCTCATCGTTCACGGCGCCGGCCCGGAGGCATGGCGTTCGGAAACACCCAAGGCCAAGTTTGTCATTATCAACGTGCCGTTGAAGCGAATCGCGGTGCGGCGCCTCCAACTGCGTAAGAAGCAGGTGAACGCGATCTTCGCCGTCGAAGCCGACGCCAGCGCTGGCGATTCGGTAGTCTTCTGGGACGGCAAGCAGTACAAGTACCAGCCCATCGGCACCAACAGCGCCAACTAGTTTCGGCAAGCAGTCGGTTTTCGCGGGCGGGGGCGCCCGCGCATTTCGCATTAGCGGGCAACCGCCTCCCGTTCCACCGGCGCGCACCGTTCCTGGGACTTGACCCATTCGCCCGCCACCTGCCGGGTCACAACATTGAGCCGGCATCTCTCGGCCCCCTTTTTCGCCGGGCGTGGGGTACCGATCCACCTCGCGGATGCCACAATCCTCGCTCCGAATTTCCCCTAATACTTTCCAGTTATTGATGCCATTTTCCTCCCTCGTTACAGTGGCCGACACTCGGGGTCGCGATCCTTTGCTGTTCAACCTTCATCACTCTGCCGGGAAACCGGTTCTTCAAAGGGATACCTGCATGCGCGCGTTTTCGATTCTTCTGCTGGCGCTAGGACTCGTAGCTACTTCGTTTGCCCAAAGTGACAAGGCCGTGGTCTCGGGCACCGTCACCGATGCCCAGTCTCTGCCGATCGCCAAAGCTACGGTGCATTTCAAGGCGCTCAGCACCGGTGCCGTTCGCGTGGTCAGCAGCAACGAGAAGGGCTTCTTCTACGCTCCGGCGCTCGGGCCGGATGACTACGAACTCACCACGGAAGCACCCGGCTTTGCTGCCGTAACCCAGGCCTTGCATCTTGAGGTGGGGCAGAAGATGGCTCTTGAGGTCAGCCTCAAGATCGGTCCGGTCAAGGAAGGTGTCCGCGTGAATGCCATTGCGGAAGTGCTCCGTACCACGGATGCCAGCGTCGGCGAAGTAGTCGAACCCAAGTCCATCCAGGAGTTGCCGCTGAACGGGCGCATGCTGATTGACCTGGTGCTCACCGTGCCCGGAACTCACGTCGGCTTCGGCGCGCAAACGGGGGAAACCAACCCACTCTACTGGCGGCCCGGCCAGCGCTCAGCCATCGTGATTGGTGGCAGCCGGCCGAATGCCAACTTCTTCCTGCTCGACGGCGCGACCAACACCGATCCTACCTTCAATACGCAGAATCTGAGCCCATCGCCCGACGCGGTCATGGAGTTCCAGGTAGTCACGAGCAGCTACACGGCTGACATGGGGGGCGCCGGAGGCGGTCAGATCAACATCGTGACCCGCTCTGGCACGAATCAATTTCACGGCACTGCCTACGAGTTCCTGCGCAACGGCGCCATGGACGCCAGCCCCTTTGCCTCCATGGGCAACAATCACCTCGTGCAGAATAATTTCGGCGCTTCTTTCGGCGGCCCTCTCTTAGGCAAGAGGCGCAAAACTTTCTTCTTCCTCAACTACGAAGGCCTTCGCCTCGTCCAGGCGGATGCGCAGATTCTCACCGTTCCGACGCCGGAGGAAATCGCCGGCGACTTCAGCATGAGCAAATTCAAGATCTACGATCCCACGACCGCGATCGCGAACCCGGGCTACGATCCAACCAAGCCGGTCGGCCCTGCAAATTTTCCCTACACGCGCTCCCAATTTCCGAACAACCAGATCCCCACCGACCGGATCGACCCGCAACTGGAGGCGTTCCTTCTTAAATATCTGCCCATGCCGAACATGATGATGATGACTGCCGGCGTGGACTCGAACAACTACCTGGACGTTCGCAACGAAACCCATTTCGAGGATCAGGGCACCGCCCGCGTGGACCACATCTTCTCGAATAACGACACGCTCATGGCGCGCTACTCGCTCGGCACGCAGCATGGCTTTTCGCCCAGCAGCGGCGTGACCGCGACCACCGAGAACCTGCCCGGATTCGGCGCGAACTTCGACAATCTCTCGCAGCAGGCGGTGATTTCCTGGAACCATGTTTTCTCCAGCACCAGGCTGAACACGGCGTCCATCGCATTTTCCCGCTTGTCGATGGATCGCACTTCGCAGAATGACAACGTCAACGACATTGTGGGCCAGCTCGGGATCCAGGGTATTGGATTTGGTGGTCCGGGAGCGTGGGGCGCGCCCTGGTTCGCCGCGCAAGGTTACACCGGAATCGGCGACAGCTTCGCCGCCACTCCCATGCACGCCTGGGACACGACCATCGAACTGCGCGACATGTACGCCTGGCAGCGCGGACACCATGGTTTTCGCTTTGGCGGCGACGCCCGCCGCTACATCTGGCCCATGTGGGGATTCTTCCAGAATCGCGGCTTCTATCAGTACACCAGCGGCTACACCACGCAGTCCGGATTCAACGATGGCAGCGGTTCAGGATTCGCCAGTCTTCTGCTGAGTCTGCCGTCGGTGAAGCAGCGCCAGGCCGGCATCCCGCAGATGAATCTTCGTAACTGGGGTTGGGACGCCTTTGCCCAAGACACCTGGCAGGTGACCGCGACCACCACGCTGAATCTTGGCCTGCGCTACGAATACACCAGTCCGCTCTACGATCTAGACAACACGAACACAAATCTGATTTTCAATGGGGGCGTTCCCTCGGTATTCATCGGCGGCCAGCAGGGTTATCCCCGGGGCCTGATGTATTCCAACAAGCACAACTTTGCTCCCAGGATTGGAATCGCCAAGAATCTTCCTCGCGTGGGCGTTGCGCTCCACGGCGCCTACGGAGTTTTCTTCACTCCGGTCGACCAGAACACGTGGTGCAACCAGCGGCACAATGTTCCCTACGTGTTTCCGGAAACACAGCAGGCCGACAATTTCACTCCGCCCGCAGCGCTCTTTGCCAATCACTTGAACTTTGGAACCCCCGTGCTGGGAACAGGCACCTTGCCCGCCACCACGGTGAGCTTTACGGCCTTCGACCCGCACGCGCGCGCTGAATACATCCAGCAATGGAACGCACAGGTGGAGAAAAGCTTCGGCCCGAACACTACCCTGGAAGTCGGCTACCTCGGCGCACGCGGCTTTCACCTGCAGCGCTCGCACTTGATCAACAATGCTCCTCCGGGACCCGGCCCGCTCGGCCCGCGCCGGCCGTTCAAGACGCTCACGTTCGTTCCCGGGACCAAGCTCACGCCCAGCAGCACCGACGCGATCGTGCAGAGCCAGACCTTCCCGGTCAGCACCATCAACCTGCTGGAGAACACGGCGCGAAGCTGGTACGACGCGGGCTACGTCAACCTTCGGCGCAGATATTCGCGCGGCCTGAGCCTGCTGGCGAACTATACGTATTCCAAAAATCTGTCGGATGCTCCGGACTTCCGCTCCGCCATGGACGAATCCGCCATCCCGCAGAACAACAGCAACCTGCGAGCCGAAAAAGGGCCGGGCTGCGACGTCCGCCACCGTTTCGCGCTGAGCAGCGTTCTGGACATTCCCGCTTACCAGCGCACGGAATGGTTGCGCATGTTAACCCAGAACTGGCACTTCACGACCATCTACCAGGTCCAGTCGGGGATGCCTTTCACGATCTCCGTGTTCGGCGACACGGCCAACTCCGGCACGGTTCTGGGCGAGAATCCCATCCGCGCCAACTATACCGGCCAACCAATTTTCGGTCCGGGCACGCACACCGCCGACAAGTGGTTCAACCCGGCCGCATTCGCCACCCCTCCCGCCTTTACGTTCGGCGATGTGGGCCGCAACTCGGTCTATGGACCGCGGATGCAGTCGCTCGATCTCGCGCTGGCACGCAGTTTTCGCGTGAGCGAACGAATTGGCTTCCAATTGCGAGGAGAGGCCTTCAACGCCCTGAATCACGCAAACCTGGGCACCCCAAACCGTTTCGTCAACACTCCACAATTCGGAACGATCACCATGGCAATGACACCCGGCCGGGAACTCCAGGTAAGCGCAAGGATGTCTTTCTAACCAGAAGACGAGCGTCGAGTCACTCAATACAAGGAAACGCCGAATCACCCGCGCCAATATTTTTTATCCGGGCGACGTGATTCGGCGATTCCCGTGCAAACGCAAAGCTCAATGACCGTCGAGGCATCCCCGCTGGCCCGAGCTATTGGGGTAGCCGGTGCCCGCGTTGTAGGCGTTGTTCGACCACTCGCCCTGAATCTTCCAGCGACTACCGTTGCTGAATGTCACCAGCGGAACATTGAAGGTCCAGGCGCACTTGTCTCCATTCTCTTCTCCGCGCCGGTCATACCACGCGCCCGGAGCGGCAGGATCGGTGCGAGCCTCGGAGAGTTCGTGGCCGCTGACATTCGACAATGCCGCTAATCCTTGCGAGTGCAGGCCGGAAGCATCCGCCGGATCGCAGCCCGCATCGCCGTCCAGATTGAAGAAGAACGCAACCTGCACGGTTACCCCGCCGCAGGAACCGTAAGTGTGATATGCGCAGTATCCCGCGTGCCCGCGCGCCACATCCACGTAAACGGGATAGTAGCCATTCTCCACGGGATTGCTGATCTTTCTGCACACTTCGGCCACAATCGCAGACGTGGAATTGCCATTCGCGGCCGTTGACGTATCGATCACATGGCCATTGTGTGTCACAGATGGACCGACCTGACCATTCGTCCCGGTATATTCGTCCGACGTCTTTGCATAGTTCGAGTTGCTGAAGCCCGCGTACCAGGTATCAAGCCCGCTGATCTTGTCTCCAACGAAGGAGGAGTTTCCCCACTTAGGCCCCCAGAAGATGGACTCGCTCACGGTGTAGGGCATAATCGGACCGCCGTGGTAAGTCATGTTGGCATTATTTCCTTTCGCTGCGCGTGACGCCGGATTGAAACCTCGCGCCCAGTGGATTCCAAGCATGGGAGCTTCGCGCTGCCCGTTCATCGTGGACAGATCCTGCCGGTCAATTCCAGGTGCATTCTCAGACTGGCCGAAGGAGGGGATTCCAAACAAAAACAGCAGAGACAACATCAACCACTTGATTTTCACGGTAACGGGCTCCTTTCGAGAGTAGGTTTCGCGGGAGGACGAGCCTGAACAACAACAAACGGCGCGCATTATGTTTCCCGCAAGAGGTGGGGTCAATACAGGACTTTCCTGATTGACGTCGGTAGCCTTTGGTCACTTCAGTCGCCTGCGCTTTGAACCACAACAAAGGAATCCCCGCTCGAGCGCTGAATTAAAATAAAAATCCCATGTCCCTGCCGGAAGGGTTCACCATACGCCGTGCCTCGACCGACGACCTGACCACGTTGGTGGAGCATCGTTGCGGAATGTTTTACGACATGGGCTATCGTGACCATGCCGCCATGGACACAATGGCGCTTAAGTTCCGAACCATGGCTTCTCCAACAGATGGATGCCGGCGAATACCTGGCCTGGCTGGCGGTTGCGCCTGACGGTTCCATCGCGGCCGGAACTGGATTGTGGCTGATGGACTGGCCTCCCCACATGATTGGCACGGGCGTGCGCCGGGGAAATATTCTGAACGTTTATACGGCCCAGGAATTCCGCCGCCGCGGATTAGCGCGTCAACTGATGGAGGTGGCGATCCACTGGTGCCGTGAGAATCGCGTCGATACCGTCATCCTGCATGCCAGCCCTGACGGTCGCAAGCTTTACGAATCCATGGGCTTCACCTCCACCAACGAAATGAGGGTCCGTTTGTGACGAAAACCAAGCAGGTGACGCGGAATCATGGAACCACGAAGCGAGGGATGCGTCCGCAGCTTCGCCCCATTGGCGAGATTCGATCGACTCTCACAAACCGCGGCAAGGCTCCGAAACAAGGCTCCGAAGGCGCGCCCGACGCATGGCTTGAGATCAAAGCATTTGCGGCTCCAGCCATTCAGGGGCTCCAGCCCGGCGACGAAATCATCGTGATGACCTGGTTCCATCAATCCCGACGCGACGTACTGAAAGTTCATCCTCGCTCGGATCCGAATCGTGCGCTCACTGGAGTCTTTGCCACGCGCTCTCCCGACCGCCCCAACCCCATCGGCCTCCATCCCGTGACCATCCGAGAGATTGTGGGCACCCGCCTGCGCATCGGCCCGATCGAGGCCATCGACGGCACCCCCGTGATCGATATCAAGCCAGTACTTGCCTGTTCCCGATCGTAGCCCTCGCCGGCGCCCCGCTCCGCAAAGGGCGTTCGCGATCACTCAACGGTCCCACTCAGCGCTCTTCGCGCAACCTTAGCGAACTTTGCGGTTAAAAGCTTTCCCCGACCTCGGAAAAGCCCTTAACCGCAATGAACGCCAGGAATTCCGCCAAGATCGCAAAGAGAAATTGCCTCCGGATCTGGAGCTTTACCCTGTGATCCTCCGTGCCCTCTGTGGTTAGAGCTTTTTCTTGTCAAGCCCCTAAAACGGCCCGATTCCCCGCATCCTCCTCAATCCGAATAAAATATAATTCTCGAAACCGTGTCACAATCACCCCATTCAAATTGCTATTCTAAAATTAGGAGCCAGAGATGGAACCGATCCGCCCGTCCTAGGCAGAACCAGGCGGACGCTTACCGGCCAACCGGACCTGCGGGAGACCATGCCGGACATCTGAGCGGCGTAGGCTTCGCCGAAAGGCGTACCCGCAGTGGGAGTGATCACTCCTCATCACTTACGAAGTGATGGCTAAATGGAACGAATGAACCGAGACATACGTGAAACAAGAATGGAGGACAACTAACTCGATCAATAACAAATTCTGAGCTAGATACTCTCACGCGACCCAAGGCTAACTCGTTCACTGAGCCGTCAGCTTCAGCACGTTCCCGCCGTAGTCGACCACGTAAAGCTCTCCCGCCGCGTCTTGCCCGAACGAACTCATGTTAAGTCCTGTCGAGAGTAACTGGGTGCGCGTCCATGTTCCGAGCGGCGCCTCCACCAGTTGCCACATCGTCCCGCTGATGTAGTCCCCGAACACGTATGCCCCGGTCAGACTTGGGATGGCCGTGCCCCTGTAGACGTAGCCGCCCATCACCGCCTCGCCTTCGCTGTGCGAATACTCCGCGATCGGCATGGTGAGCCCGCTCATATTGCATCCGCTTGCCGGATTGAAGCAGTGCATGCCTTCCATCACGTTCCAGCCATAATTCTTTCCGCTCTCGACGATGTCAATCTCTTCATACTGATCCTGCCCGACGTCGCCCACGAAGAACCGTGCTTCCGCCTCGCTCGAACGAGAAGCGCCACGGATTGCGTAGCCCGTATGCAAAGATCTCCGGCAAGCCTCCGCCGCCGGCGAACGGATTGCCAGGCGGAATGGCGTACTGCTTCCCGCCGCTTTGACTGTTCACGTCGATGCGCAGCATTTTGCCGAGCAGCGTTTGCAGGTTCTGCCCGTTGCCCATCGGATCTCCGCCGCTGCCGCCATCTCCGAAGCCGATATACAGGAATCCGTCGGGCCCAAACACTATCTGCCCGCCCTTGTGATTCGAGAAGGGCTGATCAACCGTCAGCAGAATTCGCTCGCTCGCGGGATTTGCTACGTTCGCATCACCGGCCGACACTTGGTATTCCGCGATCACACTCTGAATTTGCGCGCCGATCGTTCGATCGTAATGCACGTAGAAAAGATGGTTCTGCGTGAATTGAGGATGGAAGGCAAGCCCGAGTAACCCCATCTCGCCGCCCGAGCTGACCTTGGCGGTGATGTCGAGAAAGGGCGTGCTCACCAGCGACCCGTTGGCAACAATCCGGATCGATCCTGGTTGCTGCACCACGAACATCCTTCCCGTACCGTCGTTGGGGAATTGCAGATCGACCGGGCTGCTCAAGCCGCTCACCACCGGCGTGAGAGCCAGCGCGGGAGGCGGCCCTCCGCCACCAGCAGGCGGCATTGTGGACTTGCTGCTGCACGCCTGCAAGAGGCAAGCAAGTCCGAGCGTTCCGACCCTAAGACTGCGCTGCCCCCAGGACATGCGGGAATTCTAGTCCACGCGTGGTGCGTCAAATGTCACTCGCAGGTACATCACGGGTTACCGAAGGCCAACTCGCCTATAATTTGTGGCCTATGAACCTGGAACAGAAACTCGAGGAACTCAAGAAGCGCGATCACCTGGCCGAAGAAGGCGGCGGGGAACAACGCCGCGAGAAGCAACACAAGGAAGGCAAGATGTCGGCGCGTGAGCGTATTGAGTTCCTGCTCGACGAGGGCACCTTCGAGGAGACCGACAAGCTGGTCACGCACCGCTGCAGCGACTTCGGCATGGCCGAGCAGAAGTTTTACGGCGACGGCTTCATCACGGGCTATGGCCGCATCGAAGGCCGCCTGGTGTTTCTTTTCGCGCAGGACTTCACCGTCTTCGGCGGCTCACTCTCCGAAGCCAATGCCGGAAAAATCGTCAAGATCATGGACCTCGCCGCCAAGATGGGCGCGCCACTGATCGGACTGAACGACTCGGGCGGCGCGCGCATTCAGGAAGGCGTCATGTCGCTCGCCGGATACGCTGATATTTTCCTGCGCAACACGCTGTACAGCGGCGTGATTCCGCAGATCTCCGCCATCATGGGGCCATGCGCCGGGGGCGCCGTCTACTCACCCGCCATCACGGACTTCATCCTGATGGTCGACAAGACCTCATACATGTTCATCACCGGCCCCGATGTCATCAAGACGGTCACGCACGAAGAAGTCACCAAGGATCAGCTGGGCGGAGCGACCACGCACAATGAAACTTCGGGGGTCGCGCATTTTCTGTCGCACGACGATGCGGAGTGCCTCTCGATGGTGCGCGAGCTGCTGAGTTTCGTTCCGTCCAACAACCTGGAAGACCCGCCGCGCCGGCCCTGCACCGATCCGATCGACCGCGCTGAACCTGCGCTCGACAAGATGGTGCCTGCCGAATCCAGTCGCCCGTATGACATCAAAGATGTGATCCACGCGGTCGTCGATGACGGCTATTTCTTCGAAGTGCAAGAGCATTACGCCAAGAACATCGTGGTGGGATTCGCCCGCCTGAACGGCCGATCGGTGGGCATCGTCGCCAACCAGCCCGCCATGCTTGCCGGTACGCTGGATATCAACGCATCGATCAAAGGCGCGCGCTTCGTGCGCTTCTGCGACTGCTTCAACATTCCGCTGGTGACGTTTGAAGATGTGCCCGGATTTCTTCCCGGCACCCAGCAGGAATACGGCGGGATCATCAAGCACGGCGCGAAGCTGCTGTTCGCTTTCGCCGAGGCCACGGTGCCCAAGCTTACGGTGATCACACGCAAAGCCTACGGCGGCGCCTATTGCGTCATGGCGTCGAAACACATTCGAACGGATGTGAACTACGCGTGGCCGACAGCGGAGATCGCCGTAATGGGACCGGAAGGCGCGGTCGACATCGTGTACAAGCGCGAACTGGAGCAGGCCGCCAATCGCGACGAAGTGCGCCAGTCGAAAATAGAAGAGTTCCGCGACCGCTTTGCCAACCCCTACGTCGCCGCCGATCGCGGCTTCGTCGACGCGGTCATCCAACCCCGAGAGACGCGCAAGAAGTTAATTCAGGCGCTGGAGATGCTGCAGACCAAGCGGGACAAGAACCCGCCGAAGAAGCATGGGAACATACCGCTGTGATTGTTCATTGCTAACTATCGGGCAGCGGCGACTTTGAATCGAACCTTCTCCTTACGCTGAAGGTAGTCCACAATCTCGAAAAGATTGCGAGCCTGAGGATTGCCGGAGGGGCCCAGCATCCGCATCAGACTCTTGGGGGAATGTTGAGTTGCTTGAGCGAGCTCGGCAAAGCCAATGGTGGCATTGATGTAATCCCGCAAAACGGCCTTTCCAGTTTCGACGTCTCCGCGAACGAAACTCTCGACGCTGGCGCGCAAAAGCTCCTTCCGGAACGCCGCGTCCCGGCGAACGCGCATTTGCACGGTTTGTTTGAAGTCACGCGTTAGGGGCATGTTGGTTCACTTCTTCGGTTTCCGCGTTTTGTAGTCTTGCCACTTTTCAAGCGCGTTTCGAATATCCTGGTGCTGTCTCGTCTTCGTTCCGCCGCCCAGTAGAATCACCAGTCGCTCCCCATCTTTGCCCAGATAGATTCGAAGGCCAGGACCAAAATGGATTCGATACTCGTAAAGTCCCCGGCCCAAGCCTTTTATTCCGGACACATTCCCCTGCTCCAACCTCGTCAGCGCCACCGCCACCTGCGCGGCGGCCTCGGCCGCCAAACTATCGAACCATCGGGCGTAAGGGCTGTGCCCGCTGCGATCGAGATATTCGAGAATCTCGATCTTTCGCGATGGTAACATATATGGTACCTATGTCAAGTTCGTGGCTGCAACCGGACGAGCCCTATTCGTCTGAGCACTGTGCTCGAGCCTAAGATCTACGCTAGTACGAGTCTGTGACCGCAATCACGAGTCGATGCTGCGGGCATACGCGCCGGAGTAAAATGCCTCTTCCTCGGAGGCCCTCATGAAGCCCCTATTATTGTTGCTTGCAGTCGCCCTTCCCGCCCTCGCCCAGGATCCGCAATCCTGGCTCGCCAATCTTCCCCAAGCCAAGGACTACGTGCAGAAGCGCGTTTCCAGCTACGACACCACGGGTGCCAATGCCGACTATCGCCAGCTCGTGGGAGGCGAGACCGCCACGCTGCTCGACGTCGATGGGGCCGGCGTCATCACTCACATCTGGGTCACGATTGCGAGTGGCGATCCCCAGCATTTGAAAGCGCTCGTGCTGCGCGCTTACTGGGATGGTGAGTCCACGCCCAGCGTTGAAACTCCGATCGGGGATTTCTTCGGGCTTGGGCTGGGCGAATATTTCCGCTACCAGTCGATCCCGCTCAGCGTAGGGTCTGACAAGGCGCTGAATTCCTACTTCCCGATGCCTTTTCAGAGGCACGCGCGCATCACCGTGACCAATGATGGAGCGGTCAAGGTCGACGCGTTCTACTTCAACATCGACTATCGCGCTTACTCAAAACCACTGCCGCCGGAGCAACTCTACTTCCACGCGCAGTACCGGCAGGCGAATCCGAACGTGGGCACAACCGCGGATTGGAAATCCAACGGTGACATGAACGATCGCAAGAATCTCAATGGCGAGGGCAATTACACTTGGATGGAAGCCGCGGGCCGCGGGCATTTCGTCGGCGTCACGATGTCGGTGCTGCAGAACCAGGATCAGTGGTGGGGCGAAGGCGACGACATGTTCTTCATCGACGGTGAGTCGCGGCCCTCCATCAACGGCACCGGCTCAGAAGATTACTTCCTCGGGGCGTGGGGGTTTGCAGGGGGCTCGTTTGCATACGGGCTGTATGGTGCTCCGGTCAAAGGAGAGGAGCAGGCCGGCAGCCGTTCTTCCGTCTATCGCTTTCATTTGGATTCGCCCATTCCGTTCACGAAGTCACTGCGCGCGACCATCGAACACGGCCATGCGAATCACCGGGCGGACGATTTCTTCTCGGTCGCGTATTGGTATCAGGCGGAGCCGCACGCGCAGTTTCCGAAATTGCCGGCGCTGCAAGAACGCATTCCGGTTCTGCATGCAGTGGGTGGGCCAGGGAGCGCGAAATGAATTTCATGCTCGGAGAGCATCCCCTAAAGGACATCAAGGGGCTGTGCGATGGGCGCGGCTGAAGCCGCGCCCTGTTTACGAAACCAACCCACTCTCCGACGACCGGCAACCAAGTTAGGGGCGGTCAGTGCGGAAGGAAAAAAATAAGAGTCCCGAGGGGATGTTGATCTCATTCATCTCGGCCAGTAGCTCGCGTTAGACCCTTGCCGACCTGCCTTCGTCGCTTCCTTGCGGGTTGCAACGCGCGATCTAGACTTGGGCTCCGGGCTTACCGCCAACCGGGCAAATCAGTTCAACGCCTCGGGACTCTATCTTGCCTTTGACGTGTGCTCCTGTTCTCCTCGACCAGCACTTGGCTATAGACCCTTGCTCGCCTTCCTTCCCGCTTTCGCTGGAAGGTGACTTTGCTTGAGCCCCGGACGCCGCACCAATCGGAAAAACTCAGAACGTGTCAAAGAACGAGTTTGTTTTACTCCTTCTATTTTTAGAGTCAATCGAAACCTTGCGATTTTATGTCCCGCAGAATCAATCGAGTGCAGCTCGCACACAGGGCAGTGACATTTTTTGGTGCAATTGCCGGTTCTATTTCTCGCAAGCACGGCGCCAGCCCGCGCATTGACGCGTGTCCGCACTTATTGCTTGATTGCTGCCGGCGGCTCGAGTGCAAAAAACTGAGTGTGGAAATGTTGTCAGCATTCAACATTCATGCAGGCGTGAGAATCGTTCACCGCAGCCGGGAAGGCGCAATATAGTCTCCCGCCAGGTCGACGCACAGCCCACGGGTACTTGGAACCCCTATCCCAAACGAGCCTGAATACGTCACATCCTGCTGTCTCGCACCTCACTGCATTCGTGACCGACCTGTGATTTGCTTTAGCAGTCAGAGAAAGCGACGCCAGCCAGAGGTCGTGCGATGCGCAAAGGCATTCTTGTAGTTCCGCTCTTTTACCTCGCTTGGTTCAGCACCTTCACCGTGGGTCAGGCAGCCAATACCAGCGAAGGCAGTTTGAAGGACAAATACCACGTCATCCAGGTCGAGAACTTCGACATTCAACCCGGCGTGGAGTTGCCTCCCGACTACCTCGCGAGCTTGCCCCAGGAGCTGGTCCGCGAACTAAAGGAGTCCAAGAAATTCAGCGAGGTGTTGGCCTCCGGCGAAAATCCCACCGGCGAAAAAACTCCTGTGCTCCGCCTTACCGGCACCATCGACGGTTTCGACCAGGGCAGTCGAGGCAAGCGCTACCTCGGAGTCGGGATCGGGGCCGCGCGTATTTTCGTTACCCTCCATTACCTCGACCGCACCACCGGCCAGCTAGTCTTTGAGGACAAGGTGATCGGCACATTGTCAGGTGGTGTGTTTGGCGGCGACTCCAAGGGCGTGGTCCGGGAACTTGCCAGGTCCGTGGCCGTGACCACCAAGTTAGTGCTGCTGAGGAACCCCTCTGACCTCAACAATATCGTGACTACATCTCCTTCAAGCGCGAATGAAGCGGCAACGGATCGACAGGTCCTGGCTATCAAGGCGAGCGACCTCACCGGTGCACAACAGAAATTGAACGAACTCGCGGCCGCTGGCTACCGCCTCACTGACTTCAGAATCACAGGCAGCCGTGGCGCCGACGTAACCATGGAAAAGTCTGTCGTTCCTCCGCAGACGTACCACTACCTGCTGGTGCACGCGATTTCCTCGGGCAATGTGCAGAAAAACATGAACAAGGGTGCGGCGGATGGCTATCGCCTCAGCCCGCACACACTGGCTGCACTGAGCGGATTTGCCCTGATCATGGAAAAGCCTCCCACGCCGGCTGACACGCGATACGAGTACCGCTTTCTGAAAAGCCTGCGGGAATCAAACGCCGAAAAGAATCTCACCGAGGCCCAGACCGAAGGTTTCGTTCCCGTGGAGACCGCTCAGATCCTGGGAGTCTATGTGGTCATCGCGGAGAAGGCCAGCACCTCCGAGGAGAGTGCCGTGCACTAAGCAAGTGTGGACTGGGCGAGTAGCGGCGATGACCGCGCACGCGTCCCCCTTTACTGTCGGAGACTCTTCGCCGTCATGTGCAGAGTCGAAGGACCCCGCGCTCTCAACACCAAAGAAGAATTTCTGGCCGCGGCTTTACCGTGGCCAGGGGGAAATACGCGCAAGGCCGGAGAAGCGTCCAGAGACGGGGCCTGGTTCTGGCGAGGACTGACTTTTGACTTCGTCCTCGCTGGCGTCTCACCACACTCTGCAGGCATTCTCCCGCACCATCGCCGCGCCCGCCTTACAGTGATAAGCTTCCCGGAACTCCGGCATATTCGACACCGTCCCATTCACCCGCCACTTGCCCGGCGAATGGGGATCGATATTAGCCAGATAGCGTGAAATCTGGTCGGTGCGGTTCTGGCACCAGACGTTGGCAAATCCCAGGAATAGCCGCTGCTGCGCGCTCAAGCCGTCGATCGGAGCGGGTTCTTTTCCCGCCAGCGAATCCATCAGCGCCATGTACGCGATGCGCAGGCCGCCATTGTCGGCCGTGTTCTCGCCCAGGGTAAGCTTGCCGTTGAGCTTCACATCGGGCAGCGCGTTGTAGTCGGCATACTGATCCTTGACGCAGCTGGTCCGCTTCTCAAACTCTTCTTTATCCTTACTGGTCCACCAGTCTTGCAGGTTGCCCACGGGATCGAACTTCGCGCCTTCATCGTCGAATCCGTGCGTGAGTTCGTGCCCGATCGCCGCGCCAATCGCACCGTAGTTCAACGCGTCATCCGCCTGGTTGTCGAAGAACGGCGGCTGAAGAATTCCGGCGGGGAACGTGATGTTGTTGAGCAGCGGGTTGTAGCTGGCGTTGACCGTCATCGGAGGATACGGCCAGTCGCCCTTATCCACCGGCTTGTTGACCTTGTTCAGGTCACGTTGAAATGCGAATGTGTTGGATCGCTGCGAATTGCCGAGCGCATCGCCTCGCACGATTTTCAACGTCGAGTAGTCGCGCCACTTGTCCGGATAACCGATGCGGTTCGTGATGGCTTTCAGCTTCACGAGCGCTTGCTTTTTGGTATCGTCACCCATCCACGAGAGGGTCTGAATGTCGCGGCCCAGCGCGTTTTCGAGCGCGTTCACCATCTTCAGGGTTCTTGCTTTTCCTTCCGGCCCAAAGGTCTCGTCGACATATTTCTGGCCAATCGCTTCCCCCAGGTCGCTGGTGGCCGCGCGCACGCACCGCTTCCAACGCGGAGCCAGCTCCTTCGTCCCCTGCAGCGTTTTTCCGTAGAATGCGAAGTTCTCGTTCACGAACGCCGCGGGCAAAATCTGCGCATTGCTGTGCACCACGTGCCAGCGCAAGTAAGTCTTCCAGTCATCCAGCGAGGTCGACTTCAAAGTCGAATCAAACTGTTTGAAGAAGTCCGGTTCCGCAACGTTGAGCGAGTCCACCTTGGTGGATCCAATCCCTTCCAGATACTGCGGCCATCCGAACGAGGGATTCAGTTCCGCCAGTTCCTTGGTCGACATCTTGTGATAAATCTTTTCGGGCTCACGCTGGCTGGTCCGGTCAAGCGATCCTTTGGCAAGCGAGGTCTCGATGTCCATCACGACCTTGGCTTGGCTCGCAGCTTTTTCCGCGGGATCGCCCAGCAACTCAAACATCTTCTGCACGTGCGCCAGGTACTGCTGGCGGATCTCCACCGACTTCTCATCGTCTTTCAGGTAGTAGTCGCGGTCGGGCAGTCCCAGGCCACCCTGCTCTGCGGCCGAAATCACCTGTTGCGCGTTCTTGAAATCCGGCTGCGATCCGAATTCGAAAAACGCTGTGATACCGTCCCGATGCAGCGCGATGGTTTCCTTCGCGAATTCATCCTTCGACTTCAGGGCAGCCACCGTGTCGAGCGTGGGCTGCAAAGGCTTGGTCCCGGCCTTCTCGATCGCGCCATCGTCCATGCAGGAGAAGTAGTAGTCCCCAATCTTCTGCTCGATCGCGCTGCGCTTCGAGTCGTCAGTGGAGTATTTCTCCAGAATGCCGCGCACCAGGATTTCGCCACGGTCCTGCAGTTCGTTAAATCGCCCCCACGCCGGCCGGTCGCTTGGAATCGGATTCTGCGCTTGCCACTTACTGCACGCGTAAGCGTAGAAGTCGGTACAGGGATCGATGTTCTTGTCGAGCATGTCAGGACTGAAACGCACGTTCGATTTGGAATTCGACGTGCTTGTTTGGGCAACAGAGAGAGATGTCGCGCTAATGACCAGCGCGATCAGGAGAACCTTCACATTCAGCATGAGTTCCTCGAGATTTTTTGCCACCGACGGCACAGAGAACACAGGGGAACTCAGATATCCCCTGTGACCCTCCGTGTCCTCTGTGGTTAATGTTTTGACCCAGGGCGAAAGCAGTTACTCGACCGGCCGATCGACCATCATCGTCTGCGGTTTTTTCACTTCCACCCCGTTCGGCACCGCATTGGCGGGCGACGATCCAAGGTTGATCGGGCGCGCCGGCTCCTGGCGAGCGGCGGCTGCGCGCTCATCCCACTTGCCGAAGATCATCTTCCCGGCCGTCGTCTGCAGCACCGACGTTACAGAAATATCAATAGTCTTGCCGATCATCTTGCGCGCATTGTCGACCACCACCATCGTCCCGTCGTCAAGATAAGCCACGCCCTGGTTGTATTCCTTCCCCTCTTTCAGGATGAAGACGCGCATGGTCTCGCCCGGCAGCACGATCGGCTTCAGGGAATTGGCCAGTTCATTGATGTTGAGCACCGCCACGCCCTGCAACTGCGCCACTTTATTCAGATTAAAGTCGTTGGTGATGATCTTGCCTTCATAAAGCTTCGCCAGCTCGATCAGCTTCAGATCGACCTCGCGCACGCTGGGAAAATCGTCTTCCACAATCTGGATGTTCAGCGATGCCACTTTCTGGAGCCGAGCCAGGATGTCGAGGCCCCGCCGCCCGCGGTTCCGCTTGAGGGAGTCGGCCGAGTCGGCCACCAGTTGCAACTCCCGCAACACAAACTGCGGGATCACGATGACACCGTCGAGGAAGCCAGTCTCCGCAATGTCGGCAATGCGGCCGTCGATGATGACGCTGGTATCCAGAATCTTGTAGCTCTTCTTCGACTGCTTCTCGCCGCCAAAGATTCCGCCCAGCGCTGCCAGGTTCAACAGGTCGCCCTTGTTGGCCCCGACGATCAATCCCACGTAGGCCATCAGAAGCATGACCATGATCTGCAGGAAGCTTTGGGTGTGCCCCTCAGGGATGCTGGTGCGGATGACCAGCGCGAACAGGTAGGCGCCGATGATGCCGAGGATGCTGCCGATGGCAGCGCCGATCAGCCGCTTCAGGCTCACCAGCCGCAGCCGCCACTCGAACCCGATCACGGCAAGTCCGATGATCGCGCCTATTCCTGCATCAAAGCTGGCGCTGCGACCGAAGGGCTGAATGAAATAACAGGCAACTGCAACTATAAGAACAAATAAAACCCGTACCAGTACCAAGTCCACGAGTAAGGACCTCCCCGGGATAGCGCGCTGCCAAAGTGCCGCAACCCACGTCCCGCGTCAGCCCCTATGCACCCGGGGCCAACGATCTTTAAAGCGGAGCAATGAATGAGGGATGAATCGGCGCTCCGCGGACCCGCCGTCTGAAAAACGACCGGGCCAACAGCCATAACCGAAGGCAGTATATACCTTTCCGATAACCCGAGACAGTGCCTAAAGCCCATGAATAGGCGTTCTTTTGGCATACTTGGCAACCTTACCTTCGCGCCGCTAAGAGTCAGCGGTTTTCGGATTCCACGAAGCTCTTAAGAGAGTTGCTCTGCGTCCTCAGCGGCCTTTCTCCCCGCCCTCTGCGTTTTAAGATTTTTCTGCTGCGCGGGTTTCAGAATTCGCGGGAGCGGCCGCGGATGATCCCCGCCCTGTTACACTTTTATCTATGAAGGCCATTGTCATCACGCGTTTAGGCGGTCCCGAAGTGCTGGAGTTGCGCGAGGTTCCCGAGCCGGTCGCAAGTCCCGGGCAGGCGCTGGTTCGCGTCCAGGCGGGAGGGCTGAATTTCGCCGACCTGATGACCGTCCACGGCGGCTATCCCGGAACCCCCAAGCCCCCGCTGATCGCGGGTCGCGAGTTTACCGGGATCGATGAATCGACCGGGCGCCGCGTGATGGGATACACCCAGTGGGCCGCCTTCGCCGAAAAAACCAGCGCGCGTCCCGAACTGCTCTGGCCGGTCCCGGATGGGTGGACCCCCGAACAAGCCGCGGCATTTCCCGTCAACTACTTCACCGCCTACTTCGCCTACTGGGAAGCAGGTTTCCTGAATGAAGCCGGTCGCGGCAAGCGTGTGCTGATTCACGCCGTGGCGGGCGGCGTCGGCACGGCTGCCGTCGAGATCGGAAATCTGCTGGGCCTCGAGATGTACGGAACCTCATCCTCCGACGACAAGCTCGCGCGCGTCAAAGACCGCGGCCTGCAAAACGCAATCAACTATAAAGAGCGCGACTACGAAGAAGCCATCAAGGAGATGACCGGAGGCGAAGGCGTCGACGCCGTACTTGAAATGCTGGGTGGCGAGCACACCGCCAAGAGCATCCGATGCCTGCGCGACTTCGGCAAAGTCATCCAGTACGGCACCGCCACCGGCAAGCAGCCGCAACTCGACCTCCGCGCCCTCTATGCCAAGGCCGCCAGCGTGCAAGGCTTGTGGCTGACATATCTCTCGAGCAAACGCGACCTGATGAACCAGGCGTGGAAGCAACTCTCGCAGTGGATCGCCGAAGACAAACTGCATCCAGTCGTAGGACGCGTGCTGGCCGCCGCGGAGGCCGCACAAGGTTACGAGCTGCTGCGGGCCCGAAAGAATTACGGCAAGGTCGTGCTGAAGATCGCGTGAAGAATCCGACACATTGTGCCATCATCACGCAGACGGGCATGCCGCAACCCTCACGACATAGATTCCATTTAGAAGGGCCCGGCCTCAGCCGTGCGGGAGAGCTTCGAAGCCAACGTAGTTCACCATCTGCGGAAAATTTCCGAAACGTCTGTTGCTTCGAAAGGGCTCGGCTTTAGCCGAGCTATAAGCTAACGAAATCAACGCGGCTTTAGCAGCTGAGGTTCCCCCGCCGAGATTTCATCGGCTCCCCTTGCGCATCGTAGGCAACAAAACCATAACGCGCACGTTCACCGCACTTATTCCTAACGGTGACTGTCTTTGTCACCAAACTTCTAGACATAAACATCCATGTCCTGTGCGCGCGATGAAGTTGCTAACCACGTGCGCCGAGGGTCGTCCAACGCTGTGATCCTGATTGATCCGAAGAAGGAACTTTTGATTGGGGTCGAGCGTATCTGAAGTGGGTGCCTGGGAGCGGGTGAGGAAACCAGTCGCGTTCTCCAGGTAAGAAACATCTACGGGGTTCAGGGGACTGTCTCAACAAGGTTTGGCGGCCAGATGAGAACAATCCCCGCAGCAAAAGCACGCGGTCTTGCGACTGCGGCCTTTTGTGTCGAACCCCGACCGCAGCATTGTATGCCAGCGATGGGAAAACGCAAGAGCCTTCCCCGCGCCTGGAATCCAATCAGGGCCGCCCAGAACCGATTCCCGAGGAAACCTTCGGGAGAGAGAAGGGGAATTCAGTATGAAGACGTCGAAGAGTTTATTTCTGGGGCTGGCCCTGCTGCTGGCCACCAGCGCATTCGCAGCGAACAAGGGATCTCTCTCGGTGCAGGAACCTGTAATGGTTGCCGGCACGAAACTGGCGGCAGGTGACTACAAAGTGCAGTGGGAAGGCACGGGTCCCAGCGTCGAACTGAGCATCACGCAGGGCAAGAAAGTCATCGCGAAAGTTCCGGCCCAGCTCGTGAAACTCGAGGAGCCTTCGTCCAATGACGCGGCCGTCGTAAAAAATAACGGAGACGGTTCAAAATCGCTGAGCGAAGTCCGCCTGAGCGGAAAGAAATTCGCGATTGCCGTGGGAGAGGAAGCAGCGAAGGCGGACGCAACACGGTAGTGGTTGCGGTGACTATTGACAGTGAGGGGAGCCGAGGGCTCCCCATTTCTTTGTCTGCATGCGCTCGTGCGGAGCAGCGTCGGGTTGACGTCGCGATCACTCTTAGGGGTATCCCCCCTCCCCCCGGGTCTTGAGGAATCAAGAGTTTGCGCGCGGGACCAGACCAAAATCTTTGATGTCAAAGAACTTACATGCAAAATATTCCGGACAAAGCACTTAGCTCACGTTGTCCTCATCTTCGAGGGACACACCCGGCGAGTTATGCTTACTTACTAAGAAGGGAAGCTGCAAGGACGCTGATCACAGATACGTGTGATCTCGCATAAGCAGCCAATTTCGGAGGGCATTCCTGCTCAGGAAATGGGGAATCTGTCGCAGGGTTTCCCGTCTGTCGCACGGTTTCCCCCTGTCCCGGGTTTGCCCCCAAAATGACATGTCCCGTCCGGACTCAGTCGTCTAAGGAAGGGGCACAAGCTGCCGATTGCTATACCTTATCAATTGTCGAAGTGAAGAATATGACCCTACACCATGAAACCTTGCAACGACACCGTCCGCTGTAAACTCCGCACCGACTAGGGTCACTTCACAGGACTGTGTTTTTACATCGGAACAGATTTCACGCTTGGCAATTGTCACACCGTGGGGAGTTCGCGATGCGCCATTAGTTGTGCCGACGATTAGATGCAATTGACCGTCGTAGTCATCGACAAATGCGTAGCGCTCAGAGTCAGAGTCCCAAAAGAAACCTTGTGCTCCCATGTGCCTTGGCGGCGCCAGCCCGCTGGGTTCTGAGTTTGTTTGGGCCACCCGGTCCGAGTCAATCTGAGGGCGGTTTCTTTTGTTGCATCTCCTTCAATCGTTGCAGATCAATCTGAATCAGTAGTATCGTAACTCGTAGAGTGCCTCATTTCCTTCGACTTGGATACTTCTCCATTGTAAACAATCGTGTTGACCACGGTTCGGCTGTCCAACGCGAATACGTCTGCATCGCGCGCATTGATGTCCGCGCATGCAAATCGCAGCTCCGACTCTCCAGTGCGTCTCGATGGCCTACATCGCTGGGAATCACATTGCAGACTGTAGCAGGTATTGGCGGCATACTGTTGGCCAGTTAATGCAGAAGTATGCAGGACGCGCTGGGATTGTTGCGTCGTAGCCCACGAAACCGCTTAAGCGTAGACTCGTAAACCAGTGGGCTGTGCTCGCATTCAATCCTTCGACCATCACGAGGTGCACGACCCGCCTGATCTACCGCTTTCCATGCCAGACCGCTTTACCAAGCTGTGGCCCCGCCCCCGCTGCTTGCTAGAAATCCGACATCTCGTCAACGGGGAAGCCGGATAAAGTGAGCGACGCCACCGGCGAGCACTCGTTCGATTGTAGAATGTTGAGAACGGTCTTGAGCATACTCAGTCCCGATATCCAGCAGATCGACAGCATAAAGTCTCATGGTAGGAACGTCCTGTGAGGTCACGTGCTACGTACATGGTAAAGCCCTTCGTTCGCGGGTTTTTGGCTGCCTGAAAGCGCTTGCCAAAACCAGTTTCGGTTTATGTCTTTCTCCATTTCTGCTTTGGTCGGGTTCGAGTTGGGAAACACGATTATCGTAAAAAACGTGGGACGTTCGTTTGCCGCCTTAAGAAGAATCTCGCGGCCATTAAATTTCAAGAGTGGCCGGGTCAAGGAGATCCTTCGCTAGTGCCGGATCCCCAAACCCGGTGATCAATATCCCAGTATTAGAAGAACCTTGTAGTAACCCGTGTTCACGCTGAGGAAAGGTCAATTTAAGCTCCGAGACGTTGTCAGGCATCGCAAACTGCGGAAACTTCAAATTCAGAAAGTTGTTCTTCGATTCTCTCAATTTTTGGTTGTAGAAGTAGATGACTCTCCCTTCGACATCCCATGATACGGGAGCCTGGCGAACAAGCTCCTGGAGCAGGTCTTTGATCACGTAAGTGCCACGGGCGATTTCGACCTTAGGGAGTGGCTGCGCTATTTCAGCGAGCATTGGCGACTTTGAGAGCCAAGCCACTTGAGCTAACACATCTGCCAAATCCGCGGATATCGACTCTGTAGTGCTGACCTTGTTGTTCGGATCAACTTGTGCATTTCCGAAAAGAGGAGTCAGAACCACGCAAGCATTAACGTTCTTAAGTGCATTTAAGGAACTCCCGTCGGGGGACCAGGCGGGCTGGCCCACCTTCCCGGTGTTCTCGAAAAACTATCACAACTGTGGCTGCCCCACCCATCGCGGTTTTCGATGGGTGGGAGGCACCGACCGTAACCTTACTTCGATAAGCAGCCCTTCAAGTCCAACGCAAAAGGAACTCAATGCGACAGATCGCGGCGCCTGTTCTCCCCACCTTTCGAAAATCACGAAAGGTGGGACAGCCCAACTTTGTTCGATTGTCCCGGGAAGCGATTGCGAAAGGTGTGCCAGCTCCCCACAACCAGGGCAACAAAAAGGGAAGCGCCCATGCGCTTCCCTAAGTATCGGCCTGAAAGTGTGACTTAGTACTTCGGCATCTTCGGATCCACCCGGTCCGCCCAGGCCAGAATGCCTCCCGCCAGGTTATGCACTTTCTTGAACCCGGCCTGCTGCAGAAAGCCTACTGCCTTCGCGCTTCGTACGCCCGACCGGCAATGTGCCACGATCTCGCGGCTGGAGTCGAGCTCATTCACTCGCTTGGGCAGGTCGCCCAGCGGGATCAGGTGCCCGCCGATGTTGCAGATCTGGTATTCGTGCGGCTCGCGCACGTCGAGCACAAACAGGTTATCGCCCGCATCCAGGCGGCGCTTCAGTTCTTCGACTTGCATCTCGGGAATTCCCGTCTCCACTGGCTTTTCCTCTCCGCGGATTCCGCAGAATTCATTGTAGTCGATCAGCTTGGTGATCGTGGGATGCGTTCCGCAGGCCGGGCAATCAGGATTCTTGCGCAGCTTGAGCTCGCGGAACTTCATCGCGAGCGCGTCAACCAGCAGCAGTCGCCCGATCAGCGGCTCGCCCACCCCCAGGATCAGCTTGATGACTTCGGTGGCTTGCATCACGCCCACCAGCCCGGGGAGAATTCCAAGCACGCCACCCTCGGCGCAAGACGGAACCAGTCCCGGCGGTGGCGGCTCGGGATACAGGCAGCGGTAGCACGGTCCTTCCTTGGTAGCAAAAACGCTGGCCTGGCCTTCGAAACGGAAGATCGATCCATAGACGTTCGGCTTGCCCGTCAGCACGCAGGCATCGTTCACCAGGTAGCGCGTCGGAAAGTTGTCGGTGCCGTCGGCGATGATGTCGAACTCGCGGAACAGTTCCAGCGCATTCTCGCTCGAAAGCCGCGTCTCGATCTTCTTCACGTCCACAAAGGGATTGATTGCCTTCAGCTTCTCTTCCGCCGAGTCCAGCTTCTTGCGCCCTACATCGGCGGTCGAGTGAATAATCTGCCGCTGCAGGTTGGTGAAGTCGACGACGTCAAAGTCCACGATGCCCATGGTGCCCACGCCGGCCGCCGCCAGATAAAGCGCCAGCGGAGACCCCAGCCCTCCCGCCCCGATACAGAGCACGCGCGCCGCTTTCAGCTTCTGCTGCCCCTCCATGCCGACCTCGGGCATGATCAGGTGGCGCGAGTAGCGCAGGATTTCATCGTTGTTCAACGTAGCGGCTTGGGGTTTAACTTCCAATGTGGTGGTCATCAGGACCTCGATGAGATTTCAGATTTTGGAATTCAGATTGAAGACTTAGCGGCAGCAGCGACAACAGCAGCAGAGGCGACGACAACAGCGGCGCGATATGGCGGGTACGCTTTTCATTCTGCAACTGGAAATCACGAAATTTTCAATCCCACCCAGCCCCCGGCGATCGAAGGCACTATCGAAATGGTATCACCGTCTTTCACTGCGGTGGCTTCTTTCTGCAGGTAACGCACGTCCTCGTCGTTTAAGTAGACGTTGACGAAAGCGCGCAGCTTGCCGTCGTCGGTATAAAGATGACGGCGCAGGTCCGGGTGCTGGGCGACCAGGCCCGAAAGCGCGTCGGCGATGCTGCCGGCCTTCACCTCGATATCGGCCTGCTTCCCGGCATATTGCCGTAAAGGAGTTGGAATGTGGATTTTAGCCATGCATCAATGATGCCATAGTCCTCCCTTAAGATTCAGGGCAGCCTCCGATTTCGTTCACGCGCCCAGCTTTCCCAGGCTTGTTTCAGTCTCGAACTTCAATCTTCTCGTCGATGAAGGTCTTGTCCGACTCATCTGAGCCAGTGAGTTCGAAGGAGTTCGTCGTTTCCGCCTGCCCCTTGGCCACGCTCGTGATGACGTATGAGCAACTGATCCAGTGCGCTTCCTCCAGATCGGTCTTCGACCACTGCGCCGGATGGTCCGGGTGCGAATGGTAGAAGCCGATGATGTCCACGCCATGTTCTCGAGACCATTTCATAATTCGTATCATGTCCCTGTCGTCGATGTGATAGCGATTCTGCGGCGAGTCGGTGCGTGTGTTGCCGCAGCGCGCCGTCGAAGTCACAGTGTGGACGTCTCCTTCCATCTGCCCGAGCAGAACCCCGCAGCACTCGTGCGGATAGGTCTCTTCCCCGTGCCGGCGAATCTCGTCGTAGTCTTTCTTACTTAATTTCAGCACTGCGACCCCTTTAACCACAGAGAACACGGAGGATCACACAGGAACCTAGCCTTCCTCTGTGCACCTCTGTGCCCTCTGTGGTTAATGTTTTCACTGCGCTTCAGTCCAGAAGCGCTCGCTTAAATACTTGTCGCCCGAGTCGCACAGGATGGTCACGATCACAGCCGGCTGCCCCTTCTTGCGCTCGTTCGCGACTTTCAGGCAGCCCACAACCGCGGCCGCGGCCGAAATCCCCACCAGCAACCCTTCTTCGCGTGCCAGGCGAATCGCCATCTTGTACGAGTCTTCTGTGCTGATGCCGATGTCTTCGTCCGCCAGCGTCGCGTCGTAAATCTTGGGCACGATCGCTGTCGCCATATGCTTCGCGCCTTCGATTCCGTGAAAGGGCGAGTCCGGTTGCAGTGAGATGCAGCGCACATTCGGGTTCAGCTCTTTCAGCCGGCGCGTGGTTCCCATGAATGTTCCGCTGGTGCCCAGCATGGAAACGAAGTGCGTGATACGTCCCTCGGTTTGTTGCCAAATTTCGTTGGCCGTGCCATGGTAGTGAGCTTGCCAGTTGGCATCGTTGGAATACTGGTCTGCGTAGTAATAAAGATCGGGATGCTTGGCATGAAGTTCGCGCGCCAGGCGGATGGCTCCGTCGGAGCCTTCGCTGGGATCGGTGTAGAGAATATTCGCGCCGTAAGCGTGCAAAATGCGCTTGCGTTCCGGCGAAACGTTTTCCGGCATGCACAGCGTGATGGGAATGCGCTGGGCGGCGCCGATCATCGCGTAAGCGATGCCGGTGTTGCCGCTGGTCGAATCGAGCAGAATTTTTCCCGGCGGCAATTTCCCGCTCCGTTGCGCTTCCAGAACGATGCGCGAGGCGGCGCGATCTTTCACCGATCCGCCCGGGTTGTACCACTCGGCTTTGCCTAGAATTTCGACCCCGGCCAGGTCGCCGGCAATTCGCTCGAGCCGAAGCAGTGGAGTGTTTCCGATGCGGTCGAGCGCGTTCAGGCCCAGCCGGGAAGGCGCCGGAGAGTTTTCACCGGATGCCGCGTCACCTGCTGATTGAGTTGAGACCTGCGCCATGTTGTTGAATGTAGTGACTATCGTAATGTGCCGGATGCGGCAAAAAGGCGTATCTACTACGTTTATTGGATTATAGAAGAGGTAATAGGGTTCCAAGGAAGTTTTCCGGCTAATCGGTACTCACCGGACCTGCATCTAACGAATACGTGAAGAGAAGGGATCACCCTTAGAGATGGCAAACAAGGTTGAACAAAAGACGTACGACGACGCGCTGGGATATTTCCGCGAACACAGCTTCGACGTGCTCGAAGCTCCCGGAACCGCCGGCCGCGTCTTCCTGAAGAAGTACAACGTGTCGGCCGCGATCCAGAAAGACGGCGACACCGGGATCAAGATTTTTGCGTACCCCGGGTATCTGGTAGGCAGCGAGATCTCTAAACTCGTCAACAAGGGATACCAGCAGTTCCTGAAGACCTCGAAAACCGAAGTGCCCGCCACCGCCGACCATCTGAAAGCGCTACACTCGTTCTCCGAGGAACTGAAAGAAGCGCTAGGCTTGCCCAGCCTATACAACGAATCCCTTGGAACGGTGAGCGAGTCCTACCAGTACGACCGGATCGTCGACCGCGATAAGCCGGAAGCGGAGCGCAAGAAAAGACCATGGCAAGCTGGTGGCGCGAAGGCGTTGGCCGCGAAGAAAAGCCCCGCGTAAGAGTCTCGACTAGCGAGTTGCGAGTGAAACGAAACAGTGGCTTCGGCCGCTGTTTTTGTTTTGGGATTCGCTGGACTCAGCGATCTTTGCGAGACGTTGGCGACCTTGGCGGTTAAAAGGGTTTGTTGCGATGAGAATCCTTTTGGGCGCAAAGGTTTTACTGCCTGTGCGAGACTGGAGCGTCCTCAAGGAGGACCACGGATGACCGTTTCCGCTCTGACCTCACTGCTAGCTGCCGCGCTCCTGATGCCGTGCATCGCCTTCGCCAGCGACACCCCCGACGTGAAGACTTCGGTCGAGCAGGTCCTCCGCGCGCAGCAAGAGGCCTGGAACCGCCGCGACCTCGAAGCCTTCATGTCCGGATACTGGAAGTCTCCGGAGCTCACCTTTTTTTCCGGGGCGCAACGCACCTCGGGATGGCAGGCGGCGCTCGACCGTTACCACCGGGTGTACCAGAGCGAAGGCAAGGAAATGGGCAAGCTCGAATTCTCCGGCCTGCAGATCGAACCGCTGGCCGCAGACGCCGCCTTCGTACGCGGAGCGTGGCATCTCACGACCAGTGACGGCAAAAACCCGCACGGCCTGTTCACGCTCGTATTCCGGAAGTTTCCCGATGGCTGGAAAATCATTCACGACCACACGGCCGCGGCGGATTGAGGTGCCCATCTGTTGGTCTCATCTTTAGTTGCGGATCCGAATCTGCACGCGCGTGCCTTCCGGCAGCCTTTCCCCATCCACAACAATTACTCCATCACGCACGACGCCCGTGAACTCCTGATTGCGTGACAACGCCGGTACCTGCGGCGGCGCGGCGGAACTGCGTCCCATTCCTTTATCCATCGCCAGATTTGCGAGCCGATCCGCTTCCTGATTGCTCCCGCGCAGAACATGCTGGATCGAAAACCACTCCAGCTGCGCGATCATCTTCTTGGCCCGCTGGTAAAGCTCCAGCAGCGTGGGACTCTTCACCTTGTACTCACCGCGAATCTGCTTCACCAGCAATTCGGAATCGGCGACTACCTTGAGCGCCTTGTGCCCATGTTCGAGCGCGTAATCGAGGGCCGCCAGCAGTCCGTTGTACTCCGCATAGTTGTTGGTCTGGTGCCCAAGGTACTCGCTCAGCCCCGCGACCTTGTGCCCCGCATGGTCGGTGATCACGACGCCATATCCCGCCGGCCCCGGATTCCCCCGCGCCCCGCCATCGATATGTGCAATCAGAAAAGAATCGGGCTGCGGCTGCGACGCGAACAGATCCCGAGACCCAGACTGAGAAGAACTCTTACCGCGAAACGAATAGGACATCGAAGAAGTTTACAACGCAATGAGGGCACGGCAGGCTAGGTGGATCCACTCCTTTCCTGGTCAGTCGTACGGTTTCGTCGGATTCCGTCGGTGCCAACGAGCCTCGAATGCGCGAAGAGTACAATCCGTGGGGCACTTCCAACGGAGGAGACGATGGCATCGGTACTGATCACAGGCACCAGCAAAGGAATCGGCTTGGAAGCAGCGCTGTCGTTTGGCCGTGCGGGCTACAAAGTTCATGCGACGATGCGCAATCCAGCGCAGGCACCACAACTGGCGGAAACAGCCGCGCGGGAAAAATTG
Source organism: uncultured Acidobacteriota bacterium (assembly GCA_963850425.1). Classification (GTDB taxonomy): domain Bacteria; phylum Acidobacteriota; class Terriglobia; order Terriglobales; family Acidobacteriaceae; genus Gp1-AA133. Next base: position 1,137,511 of record CAWKLF010000001.1, read on the forward strand.
CCCATCCACGTGTCGGCCATGGACGTCGACTCCGACCAATCCGTGACCGACGGCATCGCCCGCATAAATAAAGACCACGGCCCGGTCGACGTGCTGGTCAACAACGCCGGCGTGGAGAAGGTGGGTTCGGTGGAAGAACTGCCGCTGTCGGATTTCAGGGCAGTCATGGAAACCAACTACTTCGGAGCGATCCGCTGCATTCAGGCCCTGCTGCCCTCCATGCGGCAACGGCGCAGCGGGTGCATTATCAATGTGACATCGGTTGCGGGCCGCATCTCCAGTGCTCCGATGGCGCCCTACACGTCCTCGAAGTGGGCGCTGGAAGCCTTGAGCGAAGCCCTGGCCGGCGAGATGAAGACGTTCAATGTCCGGGTAGCCATCGTCGAGCCCGGTATCATCGACACTGCCATGGCGCGCCGCATCGGTGACCCGGCGACGGATTCTCCCTACCGGCAGCGCGCGCGTTTTTCATCTCTTTTCTCTGAGTCGCTTAAGAATCCCGTGCCTCCTTCGCTCGTCGCCGACAAGATACTGGAAGTCGCCCAGAGTGATTCGTGGAAACTCCGCTACCCGGTCGGGCCCGATGCCTTGCCCTTTCTGCAATGGCGCAGTGGGATGACGGATGAGCAGTGGGTCGATCTGAGTGCCAGCGATGACGAAACCTGGAATCGCAGCCTGGAGCGCGATTTCGGAATGAATACAAGGCCGAAGGCTTCTTAAGGGGAGTGTCGATCACAGCCGGACAAAGGCGGACCTTCATCGGCGCCTTTCGCAGGGTCGGGCACACCGCGCGAACCTGTGGCGAGAGTTTCGACTAACGTCCCGCGGCCAGCCGCGTTGCCAGTCGCTGCGGCAGGTTGGCCGCAAAGATCCGGTCCTGCGCGCTCTTCAGATTGTAGGGAACACGATGGAAGGCTACCGTCCAGGTATCGCTGTCGAACAGCGCGAAGGCCGCGCGCCAGTCGCCATCCCGCGGTTGTCCCACTGATCCTGGATTGATCAGGTAACGGAAATCGCGTTTCATGGCGAGTGGGACGCTCTCACTCTGGCCAATCGTCTTATAGGCGGGCCGATAAGCATCTCCCGCCGCCAGCTTGAACGAAAACGCGCCCTGCAAATGAGTGTGCCCAAAGAAGGTCACTGCGAAGGGCAAAGCAGACAGCGGCGCGAGCGCGTCGTGCAGAGTGACCAGGTATTCATCTTCGTCGATGGGCGAGCCGTGAACGAACTGGACTTCGGCCAGTCCCGGAATCTGCACGGGGCCTTGTGGCAGGCTTCGCAGCCACGCAAGATTTTCCGGTGTGAGCTGATCGCGGGTCCATAAAGCAGCCAGCCCCGCGATCGGGTTGAAGTCCTTTAAGTCCATCAAGCCGCTGGAAGCCTTGTCATGGTTGCCGCGTACAAAGTACTTGCCCACTTCGCGCGAGCGCTCGATGACTTCGTTGGGACTGGCGCCATAGCCCACAATGTCGCCGAGGTTGACGACGGCATCGTAGTCGCCCGCGGCGGCCAGGCAAGCCTCCAGCGCGTCCAGATTCCCGTGAATGTCACTCAGAACAAGAATGCGCAATAGGCACCGACAAAGCCGGGATTATACGCCGTGCTGCAATTGGGGAGACGGGTTGATGACCGGGCACCGCGCCCAGTGTCCCGACGATACTTCAACCAGCGGAGGTAAGGAAAGGGCGCATTCCGGAATACGGTCTGCGCAGCGCGGTTCGAACGGGCAGCCCGGCGGCACCGCATGCGCCGGCGGCACCGACCCCTCGATGGTTCGCAGCGGCTGCGAACGGTCGGTATCGAGCGTAGGGACCGCCCGCAACAGGCCGCGCGTGTAAGGATGAGCCGGCGCTTCAAAGATGTCGAGCTTCGCGCCCAACTCCACCAGGCTTCCCGAATACATCACCGCCACCCGGTCCGCTACCTGGGAGACGACCGCGAGATCGTGCGAGATAAAGAGCATGGCAAGTTTGAAACGAGACTGCAGTCCGGCCAGCAGTTCCAGAATCTGCGCCTGAATGGTGACATCGAGCGCGGTTGTCGGTTCGTCGGCAATCAGCAACTGCGGCCGGTTGACGATGGCCATTGCGATCATCACCCGCTGGCGCATGCCTCCCGAAAGCTGGTGCGGGTAATCGCGCGCGCGGCGCTCCGGGTCGGGAATCGCGACATCCTTCATTCCTTCCACCGCGCGCTGCCACGCTTCTGACTTCGAAACCCGCGCGTGCGCCTGCACCGCCTCTGCGATCTGGTCGCCCACCCGCATCACCGGATTGAGCGCGGTCATGGGCTCCTGGAAAATCATCGCAAGGCTGGAACCGCGCAGGTTGCGCACAGCATCATCGGGGAGATCGAGCAGACGGTGTGAGGCTCCGTCCCCATTCGTGAAGAGCATCTCGCCCGTCAGCCGCGCCTGGGGAGGCAGCAGCCGCATCAGCGCCAGCGAAGTCACCGACTTCCCAGAGCCCGACTCGCCCACCAGGCCCAGCACCTCACCGGGAGCGATCGTAAAAGAGAGGTCGCGGACTGCGAAAGATGCCGCTTCCGAGGATGCGCCATGGGCCGAATCTCCGCGAGCCGCTGGGAAGGCTACGCTCAGGTTTCGGACTTCGAGCAACGCCGACACGAGGCCTATGTTAGCAGTCGAAAGAGATTTCGTGGCGGACCGGGATCGACCTTAGCGCGGGAGGCGCGTCACGGAAAGCACTTCACCAACGAAACCGAAATCAGGTGTCTGTGTGGCTGGGTGACTCTGTGGTAGAAACACATTCTCACTGCCCGAGGATCAGGGGCAGGCCATTCTTCGGATTCCCGATGACGACCACCTTGGTGTTCGGGCTTTTCGACAGCAGCTCCGTAGCCTCGATCCCTTTCCACTCAAGCAGCTGCGGGCTGATGCCTTGGGCAACAATCTGCTGGAAGTCACGGATACCGGCGGCTTCGATGCGCTTGCGCTCGGCCTCCTGTTTTTCTTTCTGCAGGCGGAAGTTCATGGCCAACGCTTCCTGCTCGGCCTGCTGTTTGGCTTCGATGGAAGTCTTCAAAGTCTGTGGCAACTGGATATCGCGCAGCAGAACGTTCTCGACCAGCAGTCCGCGCGGGTTCAGTGCAGTGGCTAGTTGATCGCTGATCTGTTTCGCCACCATCTCGCGTTCACCGGTGTACAGGGCATTCGCGCTGTGTGATGCCGTGGCCTCGCGGATGGCCGCGCGCAAGGTCGGCTCAATGACTACGGTCTCGTAGTTCGCGCCGATTTTCTGGAAAACTTCGGAGGCCTTTTCTGGATTCAGGTGATAGATCAGAGATGTGTCGAGGTTCATTACAAGGCCTTCGCTCGAAGGCACGCTAGCCGATTCCTTGATGGTCTGAGTCTGGATTGACATCTCGTTGCTGGTCTTCAGCGGGTTGATGAGGTGCATGCCCTCCGGCAGCACTTCGCCCGTGACTCTTCCGAACAGCGTAAGGACACCGACGTGACCGGTGGGCACCCGCGTGATGCAACTGGACAGCAGGATGACGCCAATCAGCCCGACTATGCCAAGGCCAATTAATTTGAGAAGAGGATTGCCGCCCACATCGATTACTTTGCCCCGGGGATCGTTGAAAATCGTCATCGACAGGTACCTCGAGAGCGATTTTAGGAACGAATCCTCTCCGCGATAAGTGTCTTGGCGGAGAACCCCGTCAGGTCGGGCGGCGGAAGAAACTACGTTTCACAATCAAGGCAGACAGGAACGCGGATATTCCAGGCTTTGTCTGTGCCCTCTATCCAGAATCTTGACTTGAAATATCGTAACTCCCCTCCGCAATGGGGGCAGGAGGTCTGCTCGGGATTTTGCGAAAGGGCGTCCAGAACCTTTTGCACCGGTCCGCTGAAGGGATGTTCCGTATGGGCCATGAAAAAATGCTATGCCCAGTTGGGCGAACGGTCGAGGCGGTGACGCACCTGTGAATGTTCGCTTGCGAACACTGTATGAGATGGTCTCCTTCCCGCGAGGTCGCTAACAGCCGCTGGGTGTTGTGGAACAGTCGCAAGCGGCGTGTTTGGGTTGTGTGCTGTTTAGAAGGCTGCGAGAACTTTCGTGGGTGCCTTCGGGTACCTGTCTGCTGTATGAAAAAAGCTTGCCAGATCGAATTACTTAATAGGAAGGTGATGTCGCTGCGGCTTGCTCGTGGGCGTGATAGCTCGATCGCACCATTGGCCCTGACTCCACGTGCTGAAATCCGAAGCGAAGGGCCTCGTCTTTCATGTACTGGAATTCTGCGGGCGTGTAAAAACGAGCGATCGGCAGATGGTCTTTCGAAGGACGCAAGTATTGTCCCACTGTGAGGATGTCGACCTTGCGCCAACCGAGATCGCGGAAAACTTCGATCAACTCCTCCATCGACTCGCCTAATCCCACCATGACCCCGCTTTTAGTCACCATGCCCGGAGAGAGTTTCTTTGCTTTTTCCAACAGGTCTAGCGTGCGCTCGTAACGCGCGCCGGAACGGACCGCGCGATAGAGTCGGGGAACGCTTTCGGTGTTGTGGTTCAGGACGTCCGGGCGGGCCTCGAGCACGATGCGCAGTGGTTCTTCCAGGCCCTGAAAGTCGGGAATCAATACCTCGATGCGGCAACCGGGAGCGACCGCTCGAATCTGGCGAATTGTTTCGGCGAAGATCTTGGCGCCGCCGACGTTGTCGTCATCGCGATTCACGCTGGTGACCACCGCGTGTTTCAAGCCGAGAGTGGCGACCGCTTCGGCAACCCGCTGAGGTTCGTCCCAGTCAATGGCCTCGGGCTTGCCTTTGGGTACGGCGCAAAAACCACAGCGCCGGGTACAGATGTCCCCCAGCAGCATGAAGGTGGCGGTCTTATGGTTCCAGCACTCGCCAATGTTGGGACACTGGGCGGATTCGCAAACCGTGTGCAGGCCCAGGCCGCGGGCTAACTTCTTCAAGTTGTGGAAGTTGTCGCCGACCGGAGCTTTGGCGCGCAACCATTCCGGCTTAGGCTGGCGGAGGGGCGGAGCCAGGTCGATCTGAATGAGTTGGGAAGCGCCCGCCATGGTCTCCTCAATTTTACATGGCGGCGGACGAGTTCGTCGAAGAGCGTGAGGCCCGCCGAGAAGCCTTCGCGGAACAAATTGCTTTTTTGCCATTGGCCGGCTTGCGGGCTTACGCCCGCCACGCACGCGTGTCGCCCCTACGGGCTCGCGTTCATCCGGTTCTGTTACCCAGCGCTTACGCGCTGGGCTAATGAATGCCGCCGCTACGCGGCTTCGCGTTTGCCGGGATCGAAGCGTGGCTTGGGCGGAAGGTCCGTGCTGGCGCTTGGGCTGAAGGTCCGTGCTGGCGCTTGGGCTGAAAGTCGGTGCTGGGCTTGTGCCGAAGGCCGGTGCGGGGCTTGTGCCGAAAGTCGGTGCTGGGCTTGTGCCGAAAGTCGGTGCTGGGCTTGTGCCGAAGGCCGGTGCTGGCGCTCGCCGAAGGTTCGATGGGCCGGCGGGCCGCGGTGTCCTTTCCGGCATGGTCACGAGTCCTGCATGATCCCATCCTGTATGCTCACGAAGCCTTGGAACTAAATGGGCGGGGCGGGCGATCATCGCCTGCGAGGCACGCATACTGAGTCGAACCAGCGGCTGATGAATACCTGGGCATGGCGTTCGCCGCAAAAATGACGCGCCGTGGGAGCGCTGGCAATCTCCACTTCCCACTTGTGGACCGACAACTTCAAGTCCCCGCACTCGATTACGAACCAGTGGATCGGAGTGGGCGTCATGATTCCGCAGATTTCGCATTTGAATTCGTTCAGGGTCGACATGGCGAGCGAGCGTTCTCCGCAGGTCAGCGATTTGGCTCCCACTACCTTCTCAGAACCTGGGCTCAGCGGGCAAGCGCGACCATTTTGGGCTTGCCCCGGTCAACCTTTGGTTACCTGTAGCACCGCAGGGTTTCTGGTATTCTCCCGTAAACCGACCCGCTGTTCGATGTGCTTGGGGTCGAACAGTGACTATGAGCGTTCAAAAAAAAGATGCCGCGCACGAGGAATTACTGTCTGTATTGCGCACCGGAAAAAACCGGCTGGAATATCTCACGCCCAACGACTGGCAGCTGATCGTCGACCGGGCCAAGCGGACCTCTTTTAACAAGGGCGACGTGCTGATTCAGGCCGGCAAGCAGAACAAGACGGTCTATCTTCTGGTGAAGGGGAATGCGCGCGTGGAGGCTTCTACCAAGGCTTTCATCGCGCAACTGCAACCTGGCGAAGTATGCGGCGAAATGGCCTTCCTCGAGAACGGCGTAGCCAGCGCCAGCGTCATGGCCGCGGAAGCGCTCGAGGTTTGCGCGATTGAGTGGTCCGCACTATCGGATTTGTTTGAGTTATATCCTCATCTGGGGTCCCGCTTTTATCGTTCGCTGGCCGTGAATCTTTCGCGGCGCATGCGGGAACTGCTGGGCGCAAAGCCGGGCGTGAAAGCCTCCCTCTGACTCAGGCCGCATCTCGCTGAATTGACCCCGCCTCCCTGGCTCTCTAGACTAAGAGTAGCGCTCATCATCCTATTTATGTTCTTTCGTCAGCCGACCCTGCTCTGGAAACGCCTCTCGCTCTTAATCGCTGTCTTCTTTCTGTCGGCCTTCGTCGTGGCTGCGGACTCCCCGTGGCAGCAGGCCCGTATCATGGAGGTGAAGAAAACCGTCGATACGCGGACCTCGACCTGGATAGTCAACACGCCGATCCAAAACGAAGACACCGTCTGCGTGATCCGCATTCATTTGAAGGACAAAGTGCTGCAAGGGGTTTACACGCTGGACAAGGCGCAGCCCGCGCCGCCAGCGGAGTGGGTTAAACATGCTCCGGTGCGAGCGCAGGTGGTCGGCGACCGGATGTTTTTGAAGGGGCTCGACGGTCAGGAATACAAGTTGCGCGTGGTCTCGGCGAAAAGTGCGCCCATGCTGGACCCCTGGACAACCCAGGAAGTGACGGCAGAAAAGGCCGCGGCCATGACGCAAGAATCCCAGCACTCCATGATCGGGTTCGACGACCGTCCCTCCGAACCTGCGAAGCCCGACCCGCCAGCGCCTGCGGTGGAAGCGCCTGCGCCGCCTCCCCAGCCCGAGGCCCCCACGGGATTGGTCAGCATCAGCTCAGTTCCCTACCTGGCCGAAATTTTCGTCGACGGCGAGAGTATGGGATACACGCCCGCCAAGTTGAAGCTGGCGCCTGGGAAACATTCCTTTCGATGTGAGAAGTCGGGTTACAAGCCTTGGACCAAGGACATCACTGTTACGGCGGGGTCTGAACTGACACTGGATGCCACTCTGCCGCAGGGCAAGTAGCCTCGACGATTACGTTGTACGTCGAGACCCGATAAAGCATTGAGCTACGAGCTGCGAGCTACGAGCCACCAGCCACAACCTACAAGCCACAAGCTACCAGCCACAAGCTTCGAGTCATGATCCGCACTCCATGAGCTTGTCATTTCGACGCCGAGCGCCGAGGAGGAGGAGTCATCTGCATGATTCGCGGAGGCCGGAAAACCCAGATTCTCCCTCGTTCTGAATGCCGCTTGGAACTCTGTTCGCTGCCGTGAACGCCTTGGCGTCGGGTTGAATCGGTTCGGCTCGAAGCTCGCAGCTCATAGCTCGCGGCTCTTTCCCCTTACTCTCGTAACTTGCCGGAGTGCAACCTGCTTCGTAGCATCAACTTACTATGCCTACGCGTGCGTTCCTTTTATGCGGAGATGAGAAGGCGGTTCAGGCCGTCACCCAGATCCTTGACGAATTAGAAGTCAGTTTTGAGCACTCCAGCGAGCCTGCATTTTCGCTTAAGCGCTTGGCAACACAGCGCTTCGACTTGCTCATCGTGGACTGTGACAATGCCCAGAATGCCACCCAGGTGTTCAATAGCGCGCGCGCTTCAAATTTCAATAAGACTTCCATTGCCATCGCGATCGTAGAAGGAAAGGCCGGGGTGCCGAATGCTTTTCGTTTAGGAGCAAGCCTGGTCCTGACCAAGCCCGTATCGCTCGATCAGGCCCGCAACACGCTGCGCACCGGAATTGGGATGACCCGCAAGGATACGCAAGAGGTGAAACCTCCCGCTCCGGCAATCACCCTTCCCGGGCCTCCGGCCATGGCGGCTGCGGCGCCTACAGTAGCGGCGCCTGCAGTAGCTGCGCCCAATCCTTCTGCGCCGCCCACACCGGTTCCCACAATCACTCCCGTCGCGACCGTGCAGGCCCCGCGTCCGCCTGCAACGCCCGCAGTGTTAACTCCGGTAGCGCCTCCCATTCCGGCGGCCCCCAAGCCGATTGCGGAAACGCCGAAGCCTGCGGCTGCGCCTGCGCCTCCTGTTGAGAAGGCGCCTGTTGCGACCCGTCCGGCGATGGTGCCGCTGTCGCCACAGGAGCATAAGCCGGCGCTTACGAACTTTACCGAGACCAAAGAATCGCCCGCGATCACACCAGCCCTGGCCAAGAGTGCGGCTGCGATTAGCCCGGCGCCTGCTCCGAAGGATTTCGATTCGGTTTTCAAAACGCCGGCTTTGATGGAAGACCCAAAATCCAAGACCAGCGCGCCCAAGACTGATGCGAAGGAAACAGAAGACAAGGGCAGTCCGACTTTAAGCATCGTCGATCCGCTGGCGGAGGAAGACGCTCTCGATCCAGTTCGAGATCACGGTGTGCCTTCGTTTGGGGCGATGGGAAAAGACTCTTTCGCCGGCTTGAACGAAACCAGCTCCAGCGCCGGCAAAGGTTGGTTGATTGCCGCGATCGTGCTTGTACTGGTCGGCGCGGGCGGATACGGAGCCTGGTCGACGCAACCTGAAGTGCAGAAATTTGTTGCCTGGGAATACCTCAGAACGATGAGCAAAATTGCGGAGCTTCGCGGCCAACCGCAGACCGTTGCCCAGAAGCCAGTAACCCCGGCTCCCGCGTCTGTGGCTCCCGCACCCATCACACCGGCGCCGGCGCCGGATTCCGCCATGACGGCCACAGCAACGCCCGATCCAACAGGCAACGCACCCGGCGGCACTTCAGAGCCGACGCAAACAGCCGGCGCGCAGAACACGAATTCACCGGCCCCTGAGATTACCGCGCCGAAACAAGCATCAGTGCAACCTGCCAGGCAGGAAACAACTGGCAATCATGCAACGGCGAATCCGACGCTCGTGCCGACCAGTTTGCCTGCAACGCCAGTGGCCAAAGCGCCCAGCAATGAGTTGTTGGAAGTGCCGGAAGATTTTGCCGACGACCAGATCGTGCGGCGCGTGCATCCGACCTATCCAAAACAAGCGCGTGCTCGCAAGGTGCAGGGTACGGTCGTGCTTGAAGCCATCGTGAACAAAAAGGGAACAGTGGACTCTCTGCAACTGGTTTCCGGGGACTCTTTGCTGGCGCAGGCTGCGGCGGATGCTGTGAAGCAATGGAAGTACAAACCGTATTTCCATAACGGCGAGCCGACTGAGTTCCAGACGCGTATCACGATCGACTTTAAACTGCCCTAAACAGGGCACATCCGCTTGCATCCCCCCGGCCCGGGAACTCTCCCGCCCAAGCCGCGCAAGTCCCATTACTGCCGTAACTTGCCGCACCTCACAGGTGTACCTAACATAACTTTATGGGTTACCAGGCACTACTGTTCTGTCCCGACGAAAAAACCGCGCGCACGGTCACGCAAGTACTGAGCGATCTCGACTTTACGATTGAGCCTTGCAACGAGCCATTCGCCGCCGTCAAGAAATTGATGGCGCAACATTTCGATGCGGTGGTCGTGGATTGCGACAACGAACAGAACGCGACGCTGTTGTTCAAGAGCGCGCGCAATTCCAGTTCGAACCAGTCGTCGCTTGCCGTCGCAGTGGTAGAAGGACAAGTCGGAGTCGCGAAGGCATTTCGCATTGGCGCCAACCTGGTGCTCACCAAGCCTATCAATGTGGAGCAGGCGAAGGGCACCTTGCGGGTTGCGCGTGGTCTGCTGCGCAAAGGGGCTGAGCCTCCGAAAGCAGGGCCAGGGGTGTCCGCTACGCCCGCAACTCCGGCGGCAAAACCTGCAACTGCTCCCGCGAGACCGGTGACGCCAAACGCACCTTCCGCCACTCCCGCCACGGCCGCGCGAAAGACGGCGCCTCCGGTTGTTCCGATCAGCAAGCCTGTGCCAGCGCCCACGGTTCCTTCGATCGCGGCGTCGGCGTCAGTTTTGGATTTGGACGATCAGGATTCCGACACGATTCTCGATCCGGATAACGAGGAGCCGATCGCCGCTCCGCCTGCCTTCGAAGCGAAGCCGGCCACCGCGCCACCGCCTCCATCCGCGACCGGCACCAGCAAGTTTCCATGGCAACCCAGCCCGAAAATGGCGGAGCCCATGGCTTCCGCATTACGACGCGCCGCCGAGGCGGCTGGTCAAGTTGAACCGGTCGACGAGGGACCGGTCATGCCGCCGGTTGTGGCCTCCCCTGCACCCGAGAAGCGGCCTATGTCAGGCGCGATGTTCCAGGCACAAGGTCACGCAGCGGCGCCGGCTCGAGCGCCTGAGAAACCGACGATCGCGCCTTCTGCGCCTCTCGTCGAAGAACCGGTCGCACCCAAATCTGCTATCCATGAAATCTCTGTACCAGCGTCCGAAAAGTTCGCGGCGATCGACTCGACTCGCGATGACGTCCCACCGCCGACCTTCTTTCCGGGAGCCTATGATTCCGACGAGAGCGAAGGCGGAGGCAAGACAAAAGCCCTCGTCATTGTGGCGGCCGTCGTGCTGCTGGCTTGTTCCGCTGGGTATCTCAGCTGGAAGAATGGGGGCGGACCCAAATCGTCAGCGTCAGCAGCGGCCCCTGCGAGCACGTCTGCATCCGCTGCCAACACGCCTGCGTCGGAAAGCACCGCATCGCGCGCGGCTAGCCTTTCAGAACAACCGGCCGCGGAAAACAGCAGTATGGGGTCGGCATCGGCAAACACGCATGCATCCGCGCCGTCCACTACTCCTTCCTCGAAACCGAGTGCGAAGCCGTCCGCGGCTGTAACCGAGACTCCCGCCGAGCCCGAAGTCACACAGCGTCTCATTGTGAAGAACGACGCGCGTCACCTTGCGCAACCGGCCCCTCAGGATTCGGAACAGGTGCAAGCTCCCAGCGCCATTGGTTTGGCGACCAGTGTGGACACGAAATCTTTGGCCAGCCTCAGCACTTCGGGAGCAACCGCAACCAGGGCGACACCACAGTTGCTGCGAGTTTCTCAGGGCGTGATGGAAGGCCTGGTATTAAAGCGGGTGACGCCACGCTATCCTTCGCAAGCCCTTCAGATGCGCATTCAAGGTCCGGTGCAATTGCAGGCCACCATCAGCAAAACCGGAGACATCGAGAACGTTAAAGTGGTCAGCGGCGACGCGGTTCTCGGACGCTCGGCGGTCGAAGCTGTCCGCCAGTGGAAGTACAAACCCTATTATCTGAACGGCGATCCCGTGCAGATCGAGACTCAGATCCTGGTGAACTTCAGGTTGCCCAACTAAACCCGCATCCAAAGCTCTGGCAAGAACTGCGCGAGGCGATGTTGCTCGCGCAGTTTCGTTTTTGGTTACATGCCAGACTGCCGCCTCGAAACGGGAAGGTTCCGCGGTTTTGTCGACCCTGAAATCCCATCGAATTTCTGAAGAAACAAGTCGTGCGTGGCTGGCGTCCGCTCTGGACCGACGGGGACTCTCTGCCTAGGGCTGCCGTTCCCGTCCCTGGGGCAAATCCTCTAGTAACAATCCTGCACCTACCTGAACCGTCGACCCGATTCCCAACCAGGATGAATTCCCTGAAACTCAAGAGGAACCAATCTTCAAGGAGCCTTACTATGTCATCCGACCTTAAAGGAATTCGCGTTGCCATCCTTGCGACCGATGGCGTCGAGCAGGACGAACTCATTGAACCACGCAAGTTTCTGCAGCAACTGGGAGCGGAAACGGACGTGCTTTCGCCCAAGAACGGGAAAATTCAGGCCATGCAACACCACGAGAAGGGAGAAATGATCGAGGTAGATCGTCCCTTGAACGGCGCGGAATCGCGGGAATACGATGCGGTGCTTCTTCCCGGCGGCGCGCTGAATGCCGACTCTCTGCGCATGAGCGAAGAAGCCCGACGCTTCGTGCGCGAAGCCGATCGCGCCGGAAAGCCTATGGCCATAATCTGCCACGCAGCTTGGCTCCTGGCATCGGCCGGCCTCCTGAAAGGCCGCACCCTGACCAGCTTTCGAACCATCCAGGACGATCTGCGCAACGCGGGGGCAGATTGGTATGACGAAGAAGTGATTCGCGATCAGAACTGGATCAGCAGCCGGCAGCCGTCGGATATTCCCGCGTTCAACCGCGCCTTCGCGGAATTGCTGACGGAAGTCCGCAACAAAAAAGCGGCGTAGATTTTGGGAAAAAGAAAAGGGCGGCCCGAAGGCCGCCCGTATCATTTCTAGTCTCTCCGAAGAGCTAAGCGCGTGCCGGGCTTTCCCCGCCTTTTGCCAGGCCTGGACGCCCTGGCTCCGGCTTTAGCACCTGCTGCACACCGTCATCTTTCGACGGCAGCTTTACCGGCGGCAGTTCTTTCCCTTCGACGATCAGCTTGATTTCGTTCGCATCCAGCACCTCGCGCTCCAGCAGTGCCGCTGCGATCCTGGTTAAGACGTCGCGGCTGTCGGATAGCAGCGCCTTGGCCTTTTGATAGCCCTCATCCACCAGACGCCGAACTTCCATGTCAATTTTGATGGCGGTGTCTTCACTATAGTCGCGGTGCTGCGCGATTTCGCGGCCCAGGAATATCTGCTCTTCCTTCTTGCCGAAGGTCAGCGGTCCCAGCGTGCTCATGCCCCACTCGCAAACCATCTTGCGGGCAAGTTCGGTGGCACGCTCGATATCGTTGCCTGCCCCGGTGCTCATCTGATCGAGGAACAGTTCCTCGGCCAGGCGACCGCCCATCAGGATTGCAATCTCGGTTTCCAGATATTCCTTGGTGTAGTTGTGCTTGTCGTCGATGGGCAACTGCATGGTCACGCCCAGCGCCATTCCGCGCGGGATGATCGTTACCTTGTGCACCGGATCCGCGTGCGGCAACTTCACCGCCAGCAAAGCGTGCCCGGCTTCGTGGAAGGCAGTCACTTTCTTCTCCTCGTCGGAGAGGATCATGGATTTGCGCTCCACGCCCATCAGCACTTTGTCTTTAGCAACTTCAAAGTCGTAGTGCAGCACGGCCTTGCGGTTCTGGCGCGCTGCGCTCAGCGCGGCTTCATTCACCATGTTGGCCAGGTCGGCTCCGGAGAATCCCGGAGTACCGCGCGCCAGTACGGTCAGGTCCACATCTTCCGCAAGAGGAATTTTGCGGGTGTGGACGCGCAGAATCTCTTCGCGCCCGCGCACATCCGGACGGCTCACCACTACCCGGCGATCGAATCGGCCTGGCCGCAGCAGCGCCGGGTCGAGCACGTCGGGGCGGTTGGTGGCCGCCATCAGAATGACGCCTTCGTTCGACTCAAAGCCGTCCATCTCGACCAGCAACTGGTTCAGTGTCTGTTCGCGCTCATCGTGACCACCGCCGAGACCCGCGCCTCGGTGACGCCCAACCGCATCAATTTCGTCGATAAAGATGATGCAGGGCGCGTTCTTCTTGCCCTGCTCGAACAAGTCGCGAACACGGCTGGCGCCCACGCCGACGAACATCTCCACAAAGTCTGACCCGGAAATCGAGAAGAAGGGTACATTTGCTTCGCCCGCAACTGCTCGGGCCAACAGCGTTTTACCCGTTCCCGGAGGGCCAACAAGCAAGACGCCCTTAGGGATGCGTCCGCCCAGCTTTTGAAACTTCTGCGCCTCGCGCAAGAACTCGATAATTTCCCGCAGCTCTTCCTTCGCCTCATCCACGCCCGCCACGTCTTTGAACGTGACCTTCTTCTGTTGCATGGAGAGCAGTCGCGCCCGGCTCTTGCCGAACGACAAAGCTTTGTTGCCGCCCGTCTGCATCTGGCGAATCATGAAAAACCATAAGGCTGCCAGCAAAATAAGCGGCGCCCATGTCCCGAGCAACTGCAACGGCCAGCTGCCGTTGGTCACATCGCGGATATTGATGTTCACGCCCTTATCCCGCAGCGCCTTGATCATGTCGGGATAATTCACTGGAGCCGTGGTGCTGAATCCGCTTCCGTCTTTCATCTTCCCGCGCAATTCCTGCGCGTTGATGGTCACTTCGCTGACGTTGCCCTGATCAACGCTGGTCAGGAACTCCGAAAAATTAATGGGTTTATCCTTCTGGGCCGTGCTGCCGGACCTCACCACCTGCCACAGGAGAATGGCCGATACCACGATGACCAACCAGAAGATAACCGTCTTTACCGTCGAATTCACTCAGGACTCCTCGATTAACAGCCACTACCGAAAACAATGCATACCAGTCCGGCCCATGGCTGCTCTAAGTACTTTAGATGCCAGATGCCAAACTTTTGATTGGACAAAAACCCGAGGCTGCCATTTTACTCGTTTCCGGCGCAAAACGGCTGTGCTTGTTTGGGTGACTTAAGTCATAAGGGCAGTTTAGCTTGCAGCTGCCAGGTATGGCAGGTTCCGATTGGTCTGTTCCGGGCCTCCCAAGCCGTACCCGACCAGGAACGCTTCATCCACCAGAAACCCGAAATAGTCCGGCTGCAGCTGAACCCGCCGGGCGGCCTGCCGGTCGAGCAAGGTCGCCAGCTTCACCGAAGCCGCTCCCCTCGCCCGCAAGTCGCTCATTAGAAACTCGGTTGTCACGCCCGAATGCACCAGACCTTCCACCAGCAGAACATCTTTCCCCTTGATGTCCAGATCGTGACTGAACAGGATCTCCAGCATCTCCGCTTGCCCGCTGGAACCCTGCGTCCGATACCGCGGTTTCACGAATGTGCACGTCAGGGGAACGTCCATGGCTCGCACCAGGTCCGCCATGAACATAAAACTGTTTTCGAGAATCACCAGCACGTGGACGGTCTTGCCCTGGTAGTCATCCGAAATCTGCCGCCCCATCTCCCGAACTCGCTTTTGAATTTGTTCCGCCGAGATGACGGAACGCAACGATTCAATTCTTGAAGTGGTGTTCATGTAGTGGCGAGCTCCTGTTGCCTCTGAACGGAACCGAAACCCAATCAGTCCTCCAAGGGTGTTTCGCGAATCAGAATCCCTTGGCCTCGATCTTTCACTTCGTGCGAAGCGGGCACCACGAATCCCCGCACCCACACGATTTGGTCCCCGCAGACTACGACCGGCCAGGTTTTGCGCGAGGCTCCTGTGACGTGGTGTTCCTGCAGCAATTCCTTAATCTTTTTCGCGGACTTGGTATGCGCCGGCCAGAACCGATCCCCGGGTCGCCAGTTTCTCACGCGCAATTCTTTCGACAGCAGCGCCGAATTCAGAAGATGATCGCGATTATAGCGCGCCCCTTCCTCCGCCAGATTGACTCGCACCGCTTCGACCACACTGCCCGCTTCCGGTACCAGGGCCCGGCCCGGTACCTGCAGCACGTATTCATAGTCGACTGGGACTTGCTCCCGGCTGCGCAAATCCGGAGTCAGAAATGTCAACGCCGTGGGCTCGCGAGTCACGCTCCAGCCCAGGGGCAGAGACAGCTCCTTCCCCCCGCCGTCTTCGTCGGAAGCAAAGCGCAGGATCTCCTCGACGTGCTTGAATTCGAGCGGAAACCCCGCCAGTTCCCCAACCGCTTTGATTGCGCGTCTCTGCACCGCCAGCGGTTCAGACAACAACCACATCCGATCGACGGTGGCATTCATCACCAGCGGCCCAGGCTCCTGCAACCGCTCGCGCAGCTCCGGGTTAAAGGGCTGCAGTTGCACCAACCCTTGCTGGGCCGGATTCGCCCACTCCGGCTCAGCCCAATGAATCGCGGTCCCCATCCACCCGGCAATTTCGTTCTGCCAGTAATCCTCCTCCCCCCGCGCAATGTCTGCGAGTTCGCTCAATGTCTGCTGGACCGCGGGATTGAACTGGCTTTCGAGCAGGGGCAAGATCGTGTGGCGCATTCGATTCCGGGTGAACTTCGCATCCAGATTGCTGGAATCCTCGCGCCAGCTCTGGCCGACCTCCGTCAGATACTCCCTGAGTTCGGAGTGCCGAACCGTAAGCATCGGTCGAATGACCTCTCCGATCGATTCGTCATCTTTTTCAATCTCAAAAACCGGGTAGATCCCCGCCAGCCCACGCATTCCCGTGCCGCGAACCACCCGCATCAGCACCGTCTCTGCCTGGTCGTCGAGCGTGTGCCCGGTGGCAATTTTGTCGAGCCGCGGCACGCCGTCCGCCGCCGAGCCTTGCAATTGGCCGAAGAAGTCGTAACGCAACTCGCGGGCCGCTGCCTCCACACTCATCCCGGAAGCCGCCGCCTCAGCCGAAGCATCACCATTCCCAGCGAAATATTCCAACCCGAGTTTCCGGGCGAGATCCGACACGAACCGCTCATCCTCGTCGGACTCCGCACCCCTAAGTTTGTGATTGAAATGTACAACTGACAGGACCAGCCCAATTTCATCTCGCAGCTCAAACAAAATCCACAGCAGCCCCACCGAATCCGCGCCACCGGAAACGGCGACTCCCACCCGGTCGCCCGCCTTCAACAGCTCAAGCCGTCGGATGTGATCAAGCGTCTTCAGCGCCAGCGGATGCACGCGAACATGTTACAACCCCGTCCCCGCTCGCGTAGGGGCAGCCGCCCTCGGCTGTCCGCGGAGCGAAGCTCCGCTACCCGACCGATGCCGTCATCACTGGCGCCACCCACGTCCAGGGATAATCCTCGCGCTTCTCCACCAGGCCTCTACGCACGGGATTGTCCAAGATGTATTGGACACTTCTCATCCAGCTTCTCCGAGCACCGCAGCACTCGATCGAACGATTCTTCCTGCCATACTCTGCCATGACGGGCGAGCAAACGATTGATCAGATGGGCAGAAGCCCCTTTAATTGCGTCCATGATTTCGCCGAGCGAAAAAACTTCTCGTACCGTTTCGTTGATCAACGGAGTGAAGATCAAATGAACATGATCGGGCATGACCACCGCCGCACGAATATCCGCTTTCAATCCGTGATCATGCACACAGCATCGTAGTGCGATGCTGCGTGCCTCCTCCGGAAGAATCCACCGCCGATAGGTGCAGAACGTAACGAAGTGAGCCTTGTAATCGCGTTGCAGATGCGGGAGTCTGCGCCGGTAAAAGGCCGTCGGCATAATAAATTCTCACGTAGGGACAGCCGCCCTCGGCTGTCCGCGGAGCAAAGCTCCGCTCCCTTCATTATCAACAACTGGCAGCAATGGGATTGCAGTGCTAGAGTTTTAACTTTGGCCTACGTGCCAGAATGGGCGCCAAAAAGCGGGACAGCCGAGGCGGCTGTCCCTACGTGGATCGTGCCCTACCTACAACCCCGCGCTCTTCTCCGCGATCAGCTTCCGAATCTTCTCCACGAACTCCGTCGCCGCCATGTCTTCCGTCTTCTCTTTACCGCGCGTGCGCACGTTCACCTTGCCTGCCTCAGCCTCTTTGTCTCCGACCACCAGCAGGAACGGCACTTTCTGCATGGCGTGCTCGCGGATCTTGGCATTCATCTTCTCGTTGCGCGCATCCACGTCGACCCGGACACCCACCGCCTTCAATTGCGCCGCGACTTTGTTCGCGTATTCGGCATGCCGCTCGGAAATCGGAATCATCACGGCCTGTACCGGCGACAGCCACACCGGAAACGCGCCTGCGTAGTGCTCGATCAGAACCCCGAAGAATCGTTCCACCGACCCGTACAACGCGCGATGCACCATCAGCGGCTGCTTGCGTGACCCATCCTCTGCCACGTACTCCAATCCAAAGCGCTGGGGAAGATTGAAATCGAACTGGACAGTCGAGAGCTGCCACAGCCGGCCGATCGCGTCCACCAACTTGATATCAATCTTCGGTCCGTAGAATGCCGCTTCCCCAGGAATCGTCTTGTATTCGATATTCAGTTTCTTGAGGACTTTTTCCAGGGAGTTCGTCGCCATAGTCCATTGTTCTTCGCTGCCGACAAAACTCTTGCGGTCATCCGGATTCCAGGTCGAAAGCTCGGTCTGGAACTTGTCGAAGCCGAAATCCTTCAACACATCTTTCGCAAACTCGACGCACCCCTCGATCTCGCTTTCAATCTGATCGAGCGTGCAGAAGATATGCGCGTCATCCTGCGTGAAGCCGCGCACGCGCAGCAAGCCGTGCATCACGCCCGAACGCTCGTAGCGGTACACCGTCCCCAACTCGCCCAGCCGCACCGGCAAATCGCGGTACGATTTCAGGGAGTCGCGATAAATCAAAATGTGGAACGGGCAGTTCATGGGCTTCATGCGGTATTCCGCATCGTCGAGCTCCATGGTGTCGAACATGTTTTGCGCGTAATAGCCTTCGTGTCCCGAGGTCTGCCACAGCTGCCGGCGCGCCACGTGCGGCGTGTACACCAGCGAGTAACCGCGCTTGATGTATTCGTTGCGCATCCAGTCTTCCATCTCTTTGCGGATGATCCCGCCTTTCGGGTGCCAGAAGATCAGACCGGGTCCGGCGAGTTCCTGGATCGAGAACAGATCAAGCTGCTGCCCGAGCACGCGATGATCGCGCTTCTTCGCTTCCTCGATGCTGTTTAGATGTGCATCCAGATCTTTCTTCGAGAAAAACGAGGTCCCGTAGATGCGCTGCAGTTGCGGATTTTTCTCGTCTCCCAGCCAGTACGCCCCGGCAATATTCAGCAGCTTGAATGCTTTGATTTTGCCGGTCGACGGAATATGCGGGCCGCGGCAAAAATCCAGAAACTTACCCGTCTTGTAAATCGAGATCTTTTCATCGGGCTGGGTGAACTGCTCGATGAAATGGCACTTCATGAAATCGCCCTCGCCCTTGAACTTCTCCAACCCTTCCTGGCGAGGCAGAAATTCGCGCGCGTAGGGTATGTTCTGCTGCGCCAGTTCCTGCATTTTTTTCTCGATCTTCTGGAGATCGTCGGGCGTGAAGGGCGTGGGGCGGTAAAAGTCGTAAAAAAAACCATTCTCAGTCGCCGGACCATGCCCCAGCTTGGTCTCCGGAAACAATTCCAGAACTGCCGCCGCCAGCAGATGCGCGGACGAGTGCCGGTAGACCTGCAGACTTTCGGGATCCTTCTCGGTAAGGATGCGCAGCTCCGTGTCCTTTTCAATCGGCTTGGTCAGGTCGATCAGGTCGCCGTTGGTCTTGGCGACCAGCGCCGCATCGGCCAGACGCGGGCTAATGGACTTGGCTACGTCGAGGGCAGTCGTCCCCTTCGGGACTTCTTTGGTGCTCCCGTCAGGAAGCTTGATATGAATGCTATCCGCCATGGTGGGTGCTCGTACTATGCTGAAACTCTTGAGTTTATCGGACGCTCGGAGCCCGGTCAAACCATCTCGAAGGCTTTCGCCCAGGATGCCGGATGGCTGTGACTTCCGTTTAGGCTCCGGTGTTCTAAGTCTTCGGTGACCTACTCCCCCCCGCTCCCCGTTGCTACCGTGAAGGTCAGGGGAAAGGAAGAACTTGGCTCATCTCATGGCGAAATCTTCATTCAAGCTCAACATCCTTTACGGGGAAGGTGATATCGAAGTAGTAACCGCCCAGGCGGGTCTCCATGGAAAAGGCTGGGCACCATGTCACCACCGCGGTCGGCCGCAAGGAACTCGAGGCTGCCCTTAAAAAAGGCGCATTCGACCTGGTGATTCTGGGCCCTACCCTAACCCGCAATGACCGTCACCATCTGCCCTACATGGTGAAGAAGTCTCACGAGGGAACGCGCGTACTGGTGCTTCATGCCGACGGCGGCCGTCATCCCTACGTGGATGCAGCAACGGATACCGGCCGGAGCATTGAGTCCATCCTTGAAACCATTGCTTCGATGATGGCGCAACAATCAGCGGTCGCGGCTCGTTGATCCTCGCCGATACTTGTACTTAAGGGCGGCTGCGGTCGCCCTGTTGTATTTCTGGTTTGAATCCGCACCTTACGTTGGGAACCTGCTTCGAGTACCATAGAACTCAGCCCAAGCAGCAGCATCCCCGATCTGTTGCATCAAAACAACTTTATGAAGAACAAGCTGATTCTCGCCGCTATTACCGTTTTTTCGCTCGCCGCGCAAGCGCTGGCCCAGGCTCAGCCTGTGCACCCGGCTCTCCGCCCGCCCAAGGGAGCGACCGTGGCCCTAGTTGTTTTCGAGGACTTGGAGTGTCCCGATTGCGCCCGAGCGGCGCCCCTGCTCGAAGAAGCGTCCCGCACCTACAAGATCCCGGTCGTTCGCCACGATTTCCCTTTGCCCATGCATCCCTGGGCGTATGACGCCGCGATTCTCGCCCGCTATTTCGACACCCATTCCAAAGTCTTGGGGAATGATTTCCGAGACACCGTTTTCAAGCATCAACTTGAAATCACGAAAGATACGTTGCGCCCATTTGCAGAAAAGTATGCCGCCGCGCACAAGATCGACCTCCCATTTGTAGTCGATCCTGACGGTAAGCTCGCCAAGTTGATAGAAGCGGACCGGGCCGCCGGCAATCAACTGAATCTGCAGCACACACCGACGCTTTACGTCGTCAGCAACAAGCACACGGGAACTCCTTTTGTGGAGGTTGTCGATCGCACTCAGCTATTTCAGCTGATCGATACCATGAAGAAGGAATAGCTGTTTAAGCGTGGGAGAAGGTCTTCAGGATGCCGGTCGATCTTTGCATCTCTGGCAGGTCGCCGCCATCACATTAAAAACAAACCACTTAATAAGGCCCAGTGAAAAACCTTAGGTATTTCTGAGGTAAGTCACGTAAGATGTAGGTGCGTTTGATTTTTGCGGTTCTATGCACTCTGCAGTTTCTCCGCTTACCGGCGTGACCTGCCTGCCTGCAACAGTCCTGCGAAATTTTCAGCGCAACATCTGAGAAAAAGGAAACAAAGCAACACCATGGAAACAGGAACAGTAAAGTGGTTTAACGACGCCAAGGGTTATGGATTCATCAGCCGCCAGAACGGTGAAGACGTATTTGTGCACTTCTCCGCCATCCAGGCCGGTGGGTTCCGCAGCCTCCAGGAAGGTCAGCAAGTTCAGTTTGATGTGGTCAAAGGCCCCAAGGGCTGGCAGGCCGAGAACGTGAAGGCGATCTAACCACTTTCACAGTTTTTGAAAATCGAATCATTGGGCGGCCGAGAGGCCGCCCTTTGTATTGCACGCCAAAGTTTTGCAAGCCAAATTGGCTTGGCTTACAAACTCTTAAGCCGTTTTCAACTCGCTCGAGGCAAAGAACCGTTCCCAACTCGCGCTAGGCAAAGCAAGATAATTCCCTATCGTTCCAAAAACCGTCCCCAACTCGCGCTAGGCAAAGCAAGATAATTCCCTATCGTTCCAAAAACCGTCCCCAACTCGCGCTAAGCAAAGCAAGATAATTCCCTATCGTTCCAAAACCGTCCCCAACTCAAACAGGTCATAGTCAAGACAGAGCTAATTTCCAGCACTCTCATGGCGAAGCCGCGTAGCGGCGGCATTCATTAGCCCAGGGCGTAAGCCCTGGGTACGTGGCACAAATAGTCCGAGCCCCGGAGGGGCGGCACCCAAGCGACGCGGGCGTAAGCCCGCGAGCCCGATAATTCTCCACACAAAACATCCACTCGTTGTCGCTCCCTCCGTAAATAATCGCGTGACTTGCCACTTCTCGCGTTCCCATACATCATGGGGGAATGCGTCGCCAGCTAGCCGTCATCCTGATTTTGACTTCGGTTGCCTTCGCGGGCATCGTCGACGACGTCCGTCTGCAACTTGCGCAAAGCAACTTCACGGGCGCCGAATCCCAACTGAATGCCTACAAGGCCCAACACGGCACCAATCCCGAATATCTGGAAGCCTTGTCCTGGATGGCCCGCGCCGCCCTCAGCATGCAGCAATACGCGCAGGCCGAAGGCTACGCCAGGCAAACTCTGACCCTGGCGACGCCCGCGCTGAAAAGCCATCCCGTAAACTCCGATGAGCACATGGCGACCGCAGTCGGCGCCGCGTTCGAGGTGCAAGGCCAATCATTGGCTCGCCGCGGACAGAAGGCGCAAGGCATCGCCGTTCTGCGCCGCGCTTTACAGACCTACGGAAACACCTCGATCGCGGCCCGTCTTCACAAGAACATCAACCTCCTCACCTTCGTCGGACAGCCCGCTCCCGCGCTGAGAGGCGGGGAATTTCTTGGCATGCGATCTTCATCGCTTGCTGAACTCAAAGGCTCTCCCGTCTTGCTATTTTTCTGGGCTCATTGGTGCATGGACTGTAAAGGCGAATCGCCCATCCTGGCGCGCCTTCATTCAGAATTCAAAGATCTCACCATCATTGCGCCCACCCAACGCTATGGATATGCCGCCGCCGGCGAGGAGGCCACCCCGCAAGCCGAACTCGCCTATATCAAGAAAGTTTGGGATCAGTATTACTCAGGATTACAGTCGGCTCCGGTTCCGGTGAGCAAAGAGAACTTCAATGTCTACGGCGCCAGTACGACACCGACTCTGGTGCTGATCGATCGCACCGGCAAGATTGCCTACTACCACCCCGGTGCGGTGATGTATGACGAACTGCGGGCGGCCATTGAGAAAGTGGTCAACGGCTAAGCTGCGGACAATGGCTAGAGCCAGTTCATTGCCAGCTAAACGCGCAGCCAGCGAAAATCTTAAAACGCAGAGGCCGCTGAGAAAATCGGAGAGTTCGCAGAGTAAACCCTGAGCGTCTTTTCTGAGCGTCTTTTCTGAGCGTCTTTATGAGATTCAAGGTTTTCTCTGCGTCCTCTGCGTCCGTTCTCTGCGCACTCTGCGGTTTAAGATTTTCCCGCTCAAAACCGGAATCGATACTTCAACTGCACCGCAAGCTCCCGCGGATTCGCAAAATGAGTCCCGCCAAACGTATTGCTGTTGTCGAGCATGTAGTGATTATTGCCAATATTCAGAGCGCTGAAACGCAGGCTCCACTTCTCCCCGAACGACTTGCCTACGGACAGATCGACCGTCGTATGAGGCGGCAGATGCCCGGGTCCCTCGCCGTCGAGGAATCCGGAGCCGTAGGTGAGATTCATGGCTGTCCAGAGACGCTTCGGGAAGGTGAGGTTGAGCCCGGTGCTCAACGTGTCGCGCTGGTCGTGGTCGAGTGAGCAGATCGGGGCTTCGCAGGATTCATCGCTCACCAGTCCCCCGGTGATGCCTCCATTCCATTGCGCGTACTGATGCGAGTACGCCAAGTGCCACGAAGCAACTCCACCAATGCGCGGGGATTCGCCCGTCATCTCCCATCCGCGAATGCGCGCCCGCTCCAGCGTGAGCGGGAAAAAGATATTGGAGTTCCCGAGCACATCGTGATCAAAAAAGTTCTTTACTCCAGTGCGGAAGCTGCTGAGGTCGAAGGTCCAGCCGCGAATCGGAATGGTCAGTCCAAATTCCCGCTGCTCGTCGCGTTCCCCATGCAAAGCCGCAAACTGGCAATCGAACGCCGAACACTCCTCAATCAGTGGTCCCGAAACGGTCAGCAAAGGCGGAGCCTGGTAATACCGTCCCCAGAAAGCGCGCGCCACCCAGTGCAGCTTTGGAATCTGCAAAGCCGCGCCAATTCGCGGGTCCGCCGCATTGTCGACGATGCGCGGCAGGTTCGATCCGGAGGGCGATCCGCCCCCAAAATGCGTCAGTCGCACGCCGCCATTCAAAGTCAGCCAATGCGTGACCTTGAATTGATCCTGCAGAAACAGAGCCGTTGTGCTACCCCACATCGTCTCCCGTTCCGCGATGGCTGCATGGCTGCCGTCACTGGTGACGACGCCAAAAAACTGGTTGTCCCGCTGCCCGAAAACCTGCACGCCCCCGCTAAAACTATGCCGACCATGCCGGTAGGCAAGCGAAACTACTCCTCCCACATAGTTCGATCCGCGATCATCCTCCGGCACCACCACTCCCGGATCCGGCACGCCGCTGTACCCGCCGACGTAGTGCGCCCGGTTCAAGTGGTAGAAGGGAGAAATTGTGAGCACGGTGCTGGGATTGATCGAGTGCAGCCAGGAAAAATTTACGAAGGCATCGCGCTCGTTCTCGACATCGTGAAATCCGGCCGCTTGCTGTTCCGCACTATTCGGCACCTGGTAGTGATCGCCGCGAACCGAAGTCACGAGCCGCAACTGGTCATTAGGAGACTTGTTGAAGATCAAAGAACCGTATCCGCCGAGTCCTGCGGCCAGATCGTGCCGCACGTCCACCGTCGGCGTCTCAATCCCCAGATCGGTGCGATAGCCCGACAAGCTTCCCAGCCACGCAAAACGATCGGTGTGATCGCCAAAGCTGACCTGATTGTCGGTGTTGTTGTAGCTGCCGTAGCCCAGCACCAGTTCGCCCTGGCGGTCGCGCTCGAAGCCCGAGCGGGTTACCACGTTGAAGACTCCGTAGGTACGATCCCCATATTCGGCGTTGTACCCGCCGCGCTGCACTTCGATGTAATCGACGTCCTTGGGATCAAACTGCGGGCCCACGTTCGAGGCTATGTTGGTATTCGGCACCGGCACGCCGTCCAGCAGCCACGACACCTGGTGTCCGCCGCGAATGTGCAATTGGTCATGCACCATGTACGCGCCCGGCGTGTAGTCGGTGATCATGGCAAGGCTGTTGGCCGCGTCCCCGCCCGGCGTCTTGCTGATCGAATCCCGGCTCACGATGTTGGTGCTGGTCGATGACTCCGGATTCACCGCGGGCGCCACATCTTGCACTTCAACCGTCTCCGCCGCGCGTGCCACTGTTAGCGAGAAATGTGGCTTGGCGTCGCGTCCCGCGGTCAGGACGACCGTCTGCTCTTCAGTTGCAAAGCCCGGGACTTCGACCATGACGCGATATTCACCCAGCGGGACGTTCTCAAACAGAAACTCCCCGGCATGGTTGCTGGCGGCGCTGTGCGACCAGTCCGAATTCGCCGCCCTCAGGGTGACCTTTGCATCTTCCACCGGACGATGCTGAGGATCGTGAATCAGTCCATGCACGGACCCGAAAATGGTGGCTCCAGCCGTGGCAGAAAAAAGCAGCACGGCGAAGCTCAACGCAACCTGAAACAGATTTCTCATATGCCCTCATTAAGCTGTAACAACAACCCAGGGGGCGAGTTTGTGAGTTCTGGCTACGCGCCAAAGCGCGTCAAACCGCTAAACCAGAAATTTGGGGAAACTCGCGAGGAGACAGGTTTGTTACAGCGCGGGAGGACCACGCACCAACTGGTAGGAGGGAAGCTCTAAATTGATCAGCGAGGCATGTTGTAGCGAAACGTAATCTTTGGTGCGATCGACTTGCTGGAAAATCGCCCGCGACCCGACCTGCGCCGAATGAGACCGCACTAACGATCGGCAGCACTCGTGCCCTTCACAGCATTGTCTGGACCCTACCGTGAGGCTGGTCTTCGAAGGCTGAGCCGAGGTCGCCTGCTCATGATGATGACAGCCCGGCATGCTCGGCATCGCGGCTGCAACCGGTCTGCGAACGCAGTGAGCGGCGGGCATCGACGCCGCTGCCGCGAGCGGGGCGCACATTCCCGCAAGCAAGACCAACAACAAAAATTTGGCGGTCCAGCGGTTCATATGTTCAGGAAACGAAAGAGGGGAGCCCAAGCCGCTGTCCGTCGATCCCCACATCCATCACCGCCTTGCGATCCAGACGAAGCAGCAGCAGAGTTAAGGATAGGTCAGTTTTCACCTAAGCACAACCCCCGGTGACTTAGGTCATTAGGGGCATTTTGCCCCGAAATCCGCACCCACGGGCCTACCGCCCTACGATGTCATCCTTCAGACTGCCACCGCGTTTAAAACCTCGCTTCTCCTTCTCCCGCACCTTGAACTTGTCTAGGGTGGCAACCAGGTACTTCACATTGGTTTTCCAGTCCTCTGCGGTGATGTTCAGCCCGGCATGAGAGGTCTTCATGTCGCGACCGTTGTATTTGCAGGGCCCGCCCATAGCCGCGCACAGGAAGTCGATCACACGCTCGCGAACCCGGGTTTTCGCCTGATCGTTCAGGGCGAATCGCCCCTCGGCTGTACATACGCGGCAGAGTCGGAATCGGATTTCTTTTTCCAACTCACCCCAGACTTTCACTTTCAACTCAGGTCTCTTCGGCTTGAGACGGCAACTTCAGGCGTGGTAGCATCCATAGTTTTGGCGGGCGATGTCTGCCCGGCCGTACCAGTCCTGGTCCTGCGATCGCCGGGCTTCCCAAGCGACTTGCGAGCTGGCGACCGACGACCGAAGATTGACGACTGACTTCGGAGTGAACCCGTGAAAGTTTACGAAGGCGCAAATATCCGCAACGTGGCCCTGGTCGGTCACGGGCACGCTGGAAAAACCTCGCTTGTCTCCGCTGCACTCTTCACGGCGGGCGCAACCCAACGCATGGGCCGCGTCGACGATGGCAGCGCCACCACCGATCACGACGAGGAAGAAATCGCTCGCAAGATGTCGGTCGGCACCGGCATCGCCTTCGCGGAGTGGGGCAAGACCAAGATCAATCTCCTGGATACGCCCGGCTTCAGCATGTTTGTCCACGAAGCCAAGACCGTGCTGCCCGTGGTCGAAGCCGCCTTGGTAGTGGTTGACGGAGTCGCCGGCGTCGAGGTCGTCACCCAGCGCGTCTGGGGATACGCAGAAGAAATCAACTTGCCGCGCGTCATCGTAGTCAGCCGGATGGATCGCGATCGCGCCGACGCGGAAAGAGTTCTCGAATCCCTGAACAGCGTTTTCGGGCGCGCGGTCGTTCCCCTGCAATTCCCCATCGGCAAAGAGAAAAATTTCAGCGGCGTCGTCGACCTGGTGAAGATGAAGGCCTACACCTACGAACTGGGCGGCAATGGCAAGGGCAAAGAAGCCGAGATCCCCGCCGACCTGGCCGCGGCCGCGCAGGAAGCGCACGAAAAGTTGGTCGAACTGGTCGCCGAAGGCGACGACAAGCTGATGGAAGAGTTTTTCGAGAAGGGCACCATCCCCGAAGAACACCTGATCCCCGCGCTGCATGACGCGATCCGCGAAGACAAAATCTTTCCTGTGCTGTTCACGTCAGGACTGGGGAACGTGGGTGTCGACAAGTTGCTGGACTTTCTGGTTGACTACACTCCCGCAGGCACCGAGCATACGGCCCTGCACGGAGTCGCCGGCAGCAACGGCCAGTCGCCCGAGCGCCACGTCGCCGATTCCGACGCGCTTTCATTGTTTGTCTTCAAAACCGTGTCCGATCCCTTCGCCGGCCGCATCTCGTATTTCAAGGTCTACAGCGGTGTTCTCAAGAACGACGCCAGCGTGCAGAACTTCACGCGCAACGCGCAGGAAAAGCTGGCGCACATCTGGGTGATGCAAGGCAAAGCCACTACTCCCGTCAACGAACTTCATGCCGGGGACATCGGCTCCGTTGCCAAACTCCGCGACACCCTGACCGGAGACACGCTGGGCGACAAGAATGCCCCCATTCAATATCCCAGGATCGTCTTGCCTGAGCCCGCGATCACCTTCGCGATCGAACCCAAGAGCCGGGCCGACGAAGACAAGCTCGGTCCCGGAATCCACAAGCTCATGGAAGAAGATGCCATGCTGCGCTTCTTCCGCGATGCCCAGACAAAGGAATTTTTGATCGCCGGCACCGGCCAGCAGCACATTGAGGTCGTTGTCTCCAAGCTAAAGAAGCGCTATCACACAGAGGTCAATCTAAAGGCGCCCAAGGTCCCGTACCGCGAGACCATCCGCGGCAAGGCGGACGTTCAGGGTCGCCACAAAAAACAGACCGGCGGCCACGGCCAATACGGAGACTGCAAGATCAAGATGGAGCCTTTGCCGCGCGGCGGGGAGTTCGAGTTCGTCAACGACATCTTCGGCGGCTCGATTCCGAAGAACTTTATTCCGGCGGTCGAGAAGGGTATTCGCGACGCCGCCGGGCGCGGATACCTGGCCGGCTTTCCGGTGGTGGATTTCCGAGTCATCCTCTATGACGGTTCTTACCACGACGTTGATTCAAACGACTTGTCATTCCAAATGGCGGGACGCATCGCATTCAAAAAAGCCATGGAAATCGCAAAGCCAACCTTGCTCGAGCCAATCATGTCGGCGGAGATCACCGTTCCCGACGAGTTTGCCGGATCCATCATGGGCGACCTCAACAGCCGCCGAGGCCGCATCCAGGGCATGGATAACAAGGGCGGTAACACGGTTGTGAAAGCCGTAGTCCCCATGTCGGAGATGCTCACCTATGGAGTCGATCTCACGGCGATGACGCAGGGGCGCGGCAGCTTCAACATGGAAATGAATCACTACGACGTGGTGCCCGGCCAACTGCAGGAAAAAATTATCGACAAGGCCAAGTCCGAGCGCGGAGTCGTGAAGGAAGAGGAAGAATAAAAGAATAACAAGATGACAAACGGGAATTAGACCGCCCACACCTCTGCGCCCTCGGCGGAAGTTCTCTGCAAACTCCGCGGTTTAAGATTTCCCTTCTTTCCAATTCACATCCTAAGGTCATAGCAGCCGCCCCTCTGCGCCCTCGGCGGAAGTTCTCTGCAAACTTTGCGGTTTAAGATTTTGCGCGGAGAAGGCGTCAGTCTCTATCAGCACGCCGCTGAACATTACTACTGCCTTACACCCTCCATCTTGGCATTGTGCTGGACCTTCGGCATCTCCGGCACGGACACCAGACTTTCCGTCGTGCGATCCAGTTCGAAGAACGTTCTCTTCTTCGCGCAGCTCGATGTGCCGGAAACCTCCTCTTCTTCGGGCGACAGCGGCTGTCCCTCCAGGACAATCGCTCCCTGCCCGCCGAATCCCAGCACGCGCACGTTCATCGTGCAGTCGTGGCCATAGGTCTTGGCAAAGGAACGCTGCAGATCCGGCTGCTGAAATGACCCGATTCGGCTGTCATAGAGCAACACACCGTTGTTGGATCCCGGCTGCTCGTATTGCCATTCGGTCACTTCCGCCAAAAGACGGCGGCTATCCGGGGACCAGTCGATCAGGCGCAGGAAATTTCCGTTCTCGACATCGGCGGGTTCCTGCAGGAATTTCAGCTTGAACTCACCGGTCTCGGAAGCCACAAACAGTCGCGAGTTGTTTACGCAAAGAGGCCCTGCGTATCCGGAAGGCCTCTGCGGATAAAGGGCTGTGGCCTCGACTTCAGCGTAAGCACGATGTTTTTGATCCGGAGCCACGAGTGTGTTGCCCCGCACGGTGCGCGACGCAAGCGGTGGTTTCTCCCCGCAAGTAACAAGTTCAGGATTGGTCGCCTTCGGAGTATTTTGCGGCGCAGGAGTCGGGGAAGTCTGCGCCCCCGCCAAAGCGCTCATCAACCCGACGAGCATCAAATGTCGGCAAGATTTCCAGGGATGCGAAAACACGGCAGGATTGTAAAACACATATGAGTTCTAGTCTGTAAGGCACATCGCGTACTTCGAGATGACTAGTTGGGAAGGGTCCGGTTTTACAGCCTGCGGAAACTAGAAATCTGCTGCTTTGAAAGAGCTCGGCTTTAGCCGAGCCGTAAAGCGAATAAATGAATCGGCTTCAGCCGCTGAGGTTTGCCGGTAGATATCTTCCACCTGCACGCGCAACCACCCCTCGACCTCTGGTGGCCTCTGTTTCATCGCTTTGGACTCTCGCATGGGATCTCCTACTCCCGCGGGCTCTTCCTCTTTACCGTAGCCGCAATCTCCCCGCGAGCCACCCGCGCCGTGATTTCATCGCCCACATTCACGCTCGCTGCGTCTTTCACCAGTTTGCCCGACGCGTCAAACACCAGCGCGTATCCTCTGTCCAGAATCGCGACTGGTGAGAGAGCCTCCATCTGGCTGGTCAGCCGCTCCAGCCGCGATCGCCGCCGCAACAACAAATCCCGCGCCGCCGCGGCCATCGCCGCCACCTGCGCATTCAGTTCCTTTCGTACGCCGCCCAGCACCAACCTCAGATCGTAGTGCCGCACGGCCGCTGCCAGATTCTCGAACCGCCGCCGCTGAGTTTCTAACTGATGGCGTTGCGCATGGGTCAGCCGGTTGGTCAGATCATCGACTTTCTGCTGCCTTCTGCGAATCAAATCCATCATGCGCCCGAAGGCTCCGTGTTGCGCCAGCTCTGTCAGGCGCTGGCGTCCCATGATCAGCCGATAGCGCATGCCGCGCGCAAGCTCGCGCTCCAACCCTGCGATCTGTTCCTCCACCTCGACCCGCGACCGGATCACCAACTCAGCTGCTGCGGACGGCGTCGGAGCCCGCAAGTCCGCCACAAAGTCGGCAATCGTGAAGTCGGTTTCATGCCCGATCGCCGAGATCACCGGCAACTCCGACCCCGCAATCACCCGGGCTAATCCTTCCTCATTGAATGCGGCCAGATCCTCCGCCGAACCTCCTCCGCGCGCCACCACGATGACGTCCACCGATCGTGCCCGGTTGAAATACCGAATGCCCGCCGCCACTTCTCCAGCCGCCGCCTCCCCCTGCACCTGTGCGGGATAGATCAGCACGCTCGCCGTATCATGGCGCCGTTGCAAAATGTTCAGAATGTCGCGCAGGGCAGCTCCCTGCGGCGAGGTCACAATCCCGATCGCGCGCGGCAGAGCCGGAATCGCCTTCTTCCTCCCCGCCTCAAACAGCCCCTCGGCCCCCAGCTTCGCCTTCAGTTGCTCGAACGCAATCTGCAGCGCCCCGGCGCCTTTAGGCTCGACATGTTCCGCGATAATCTGCAATTGCCCGCGGTCTTCATAGATGGTGACCCGCCCGCGCACCACCACCTGCATCCCGTCTGCCGGGCGAAACCGCAGCAACCGCGCCGAGGAACGGAACATCACGACGCTGATCTGCGAATTCTCATCTTTCAACGTGAAATAAATATGTCCTGAATTCTGCGCCCGCACATTGGAGATCTCCCCCTCCACCCATGCGTCGCCATACTCCCGCTCGATGTGCGTCCGCACCGAGGCCACCAGCTCGCGGACCGTCCACACACGCCGCTCCGGTGGCCGGAAACTGAACCCAAGTTGGTCAATAGCGCCCATCGATCGCAGTGTACCCCAGCCATTCGGAAGAAAGAGGAACCACGCAGGCACGACGCGCGCGTCGGGGAGCGCGCGCCGCCTGGTGCAGCAACTAAATTTCATGGAGATCAAAGCAGAGAAATCTACCGCCGCCATCGCGACACCACGTACAAAACAATCGACAGCAATACACTCAAGACAATCGACGTCGCCAGAGGGAAATAAAAAACCGTGTTCTTGCCCTTGTACACAATGTCCCCGGGCAATCGTCCCAAGGGCAGACCCGTCTTCCCCAGCAACATGATGGCCAGCCCCACCGCCACCAAAACGCCCCCGGCAATGACCATCAATTTGCCCACGTCGCTCATGAAAACAGTCTAGCGCACGCGCCTCGATCCTGACGCCCGGATCTCGGTATCTCTCTTTGCAGTACAAAGTACTTGACCAATGAACGTGCCCTCTTCTACCCTGCAGCCCGATGCTCGACCGCCAGCCTCACCGCCGACTTCGTCCGCGCACCCTTGCCCGGCCGCTGCCCCAACGCGCTCTCGACGACTTGCGTTATATCCGGGAAACCATGGAGCGCTCCTCCACCTTCACCGCCACTTCAGGCTGGGGACAAGTCTTCATGGGCTGCACCGCGATCGCGGCGGCCATCCTTGCCGCCCGCGAACCAAGCCCGGCCGCGTGGTTGGCTGTCTGGATCGCCGAAGCCGCGCTCGCCGTCACCATCGCCCTGGTCGCCATGTACCGCAAGGCCCGCCGCGCCGGCCTGCCACTCACCAGCGGACCCGGACGCAAGTTCGCCCTGGGATTTCTTCCATGCGTCGTGGTCGCCATTCTGCTGACAATCGCCCTTGCCCGCCTTGGCCTCACGAACCTCCTGGCCGGTGTCTGGCTCTTGCTCTACGGCGCTGGGGTGATCACCGGCGGAGCATTCTCGATCCCGCTCCTCCCCGCCATGGGCTCGGGTTTCCTGCTGCTCGGAGCCATTGCCCTGTTCTTTCCCATGTGGAGCAACCTCCTGATGGCCGTTGGCTTTGGCGGCCTGCACGTTATCTTCGGTGCCTGGATCGCGAGGTACCATGGCGGTTAAGACGAAGCGCGCGCATCCGTCGCCGAAGCCGCCCACACCGGCGCGTCTCCGTGCCGTCGAGGATCTCCCCGAACTTGATCGCACGATTCACGAGCGTCTACGTCTCGGCATCGTGAGCGCCCTTGCCATCAACGACTCGCTCAGCTTCAACGACCTGCGCCGCCTGCTGAAAACCACTGACGGCAATCTCAGCGTGCATGCCCGCAAGCTCGAAGAGGCCCGCTACATCACCTGCAGCAAATTCTTCGAAGCCCGCATCCCGCGCACTGAATACCGCCTCACCGCCTCCGGCCGTCGTGCTCTCGAAAAATATATTTCCCAGATGGAGGACTTGATCAAAAAGACGCGCGGCGGCTAACCGGCCCGCTTACTCGAATGCT
>CAWKLF010000001.1:1175000-2281657 GCA_963850425.1 uncultured Acidobacteriota bacterium
ACCTGGAGGAAAATAAAGAAACCTCGATTGCGAAAGTAGTGGCGAGCGAAATCGGAATTAGCCTAAACCAGTCATACCTTCGGGTGTGGCCGGGGTTGTAGGGTCGACAACAGTAGAGTTACCAATCCAGTCGTTAGCCAAATCCCTCTGGAAAGCGGGGCCATAGAGTGTGATAGCCACGTAGGCGAAAACGAACTGGACTCGAAGTCGATACCTGAGTACCGCGGAGCACGAGAAACTTTGCGGGAAGCTACGGGGACCATCCCGTAAGGCTAAATACTAGCTTCTGACCGATAGTGAACCAGTACCGTGAGGGAAAGGCGAAAAGAACCCCTGCGAGGGGAGTGAAATAGTACCTGAAACCGTGTGCCTACAAACGGTGGGAGGACTATGCGGCGCAAGCCGAAAGTCTGACCGCGTGCCTATTGCATAATGAGCCGGCTAGTTATTCTTGTCAGCAAGGTTAAGCGAAAGCGAGCCGTAGCGAAAGCGAGTCCTAATAGGGCGAATCAGTTGGCAGGAATAGACGCGAAGCGGGATGATCTACCCTTGGCCAGGCTGAAGGTAGGGTAAAACCTACTGGAGGGCCGAACGGGTGTTTGTTGAAAAAAGCTCCGATGAGCTGAGGGTAGGGGTGAAAGGCTAATCAAATTCCGTGATAGCTCGTTCTCTCCGAAATAGCTTTAGGGCTAGCCTCGTGTGATTTGTCGTGGTGGTAGAGAACTGAATGGACTATGGGGCTTTCCAGCTTACAGAATCCAATCAAACTTCGAATGCCATAGAACAACCAAGCACGGGAGTCAGACGGCGGGGGCTAAGCTTCGTCGTCGAGAGGAAAACAGTCCAGATCGCCTGCTAAGGTCCCCAAATTCAAGCTAAGTGGGAAAGGAAGTCGGAACGCCCAGACAGCCAGGAGGTTGGCTTAGAAGCAGCCATCCTTTAAAGAAAGCGTAATAGCTCACTGGTCAAGCGGTCCGGTGCCGACAATATAACGGGGCTCAAGCTTGGTACCGAAGCAGCGAATGCATCATCCTAACGGCGGTGCGTGGTAGGAGAGCATTCTCAACAGTTTGAAGCTAGACTGAAAAGACTGGTGGACGGTTGAGAAGAGACCCTGCCGGCATAAGTAGCGATAACGGAGGTGGGAACCCTCCGCGCCGAAAGTCTAAGGTTTCCTGAGAAAGGTTAATCCGCTCAGGGTCAGTCGGTCCCTAAGGTGAGGCCGAAAGGCGTAACCGATGGACATCCGGTTAATATTCCGGAACTCCCTTGTGTTCGTTATCACGATGGGGTGACGCAGTAGGATAAGCAGGCCGTCCTATGGCTATGACGGTCGATGCGTGTAAGGTGTCTTCGTAGGAAAATCCGCGAGGAAGTTATCACTGAGACGCAAAGCAGTACTCCGTATGGAGGAAAGCTGCCGATTCCACACTGCCAAGAAAAACCTCTAAGGAGAACGTAAGGGAACCGTACCTCAAACCGACACAGGTAGACGAGGAGAATATCCAAAGGCGCTCGTGAGAACAGTTGGTAAGGAACTCGGCAAATTAACCCCGTAACTTCGGGAGAAGGGGTGCCTCACTAGGGTGTTAAAGCCCGAAGAGGCCGCAGAGAAATGCGCACTGCGACTGTTTAACAAAAACACAGGTCTCTGCAAAGTCGAAAACGACGTATAGGGGCTGACGCCTGCCCGGTGCTGGAAGGTTAAAGGGAGAGGTCAACCGCAAGGTGAAGCTTCGAACTGAAGCCCCAGTGAACGGCGGCCGTAACTATAACGGTCCTAAGGTTAACGATTCGCTAGCCTTAGTAAAACTGAACTATATGCGGGAAACTCCTCACACAGCTGCTCGGTACTCGCTGTCCTAAATGACAGCAGTCAAAATCCGACGGACAAGGGGACAATCCGCAGGGAAGGCTCCAACCATGGAGAACCCTCAGAGACTTTACGTTCAGCCACATCCTGGAAATTTGGAAGCGCAATGGGTGGTCGGATTTGTTGACGGCGAAGGTTGTTTCTTCGTCGGCATCAATCCGCATCCGGAGATGACTTCTGGATTTCAGGTGCTTCCTGAATTCACAGTTGTACAACACCAACGAGACATCCAGTTACTTCATGCACTCAAGACAATTCTTTGGGTGCGGCGTGGTTCGAACGAATCACGCGGAGCGAATGGCATATCGAGTACGAAGTCTGGATCACTTGAACGAACAGATCATTCCCTTCTTTGAAGAGCATCCGCTGAAATCAAAGAAGAGAGTTGATTTCGCGAAGTTCAGAAAGATCCTGCAACTGATGAGTAACAGGAGAACATTTAGCGATCGCGGGTATCGAGAAAATTCGAGCCATCGCAGCGACCATGAACACAGGATGTGAAAGATAAAGTCCAGCTTCTCTGGAAACAGAGTGAGACAATGAGCGAAATTCCTTGTCGGGTAAGTTCCGACCTGCACGAATGGCGTAACGAAAGTGCGACTGTCTTGCCGACTGACACGGCGAACTTGTAGTGCCGGTGAAGATGCCGGTTGCCCGCAACTAGACGGAAAGACCCCGTGCACCTTTACTATACCTTTACTATGAACTATGGCACTTGCTGCGCAGGATAGGTGGGAGGCTTTGATTCCAGGCTCTCGGGCTTGGAGGAGCCACCGGTGAGATACCACCCTGCGAGTTCTGTGGTTCTAACCTACTCCCGTAAACCGGGAGAGGGACATAGTAAGGCGGGTAGTTTGACTGGGGCGGTCGCCTCCTAAACGGTAACGGAGGCGCGCGAAGCTACGCTCAGGCTGTTTGGAAATCAGCCGACGAGTGCAAAAGCATAAGCGTGGTTGACTGCGAGACCTACAAGACGAGCAGGTACGAAAGTAGGCTTTAGTGATCCGGTGGTTCTGCATGGAAGGGCCATCGCTCAACGGATAAAAGGTACGCCGGGGATAACAGGCTGATCGGAGCCAAGAGTTCATATCGACGCTCCGGTTTGGCACCTCGATGTCGGCTCATCGCATCCTGGAGCTGTAGAAGGTTCCAAGGGTTAGGCTGTTCGCCTATTAAAGCGGTACGTGAGCTGGGTTCAGAACGTCGCGAGACAGTTCGGTCCCTATCTGTTGTGGGCGCAGGAGATTTGAGAGGACCTGTCCTTAGTACGAGAGGACCGGGATGGACGAACCTCTTGTGTTCCAGCTGTCGTGCCAACGGCATAGCTGGGTAGCGAAGTTCGGTTGTGATAACCGCTGAATGCATATAAGCGGGAAGCACTCCTCAAGATGAGATCTCCCAACCCGTAAGGGATAAGAAGGGCCCAGGAAGACTACCTGGTTGATAGGCGGGAAGTGAAAGCGCAGTAATGCGTGAAGCTTACCCGTACTAATCGCCCGTTCGGCTTGACCATAAAATTTACTCGGTGCAGTAAAACCAGCTGTCAGTTCTCAGTTGCCGGTTCTCAGTTAGAACCTGAACTGGAATTAGCAATTTGTTTGACGTCGTTCGAACCTGGATGACTGAGAAGCAAGACTGATAACTGGGCGCCGACGATTTCATGGGTCTTGTCGATTGTTTCAACCCAATCTATTCAGTTGTGAGGCATTGACCTCACGCTCTTTGAAAGTTCAGCTCTTAGCTTTTGGCACTTAGCTTCAGATTCGCACGTGCTGATTCAAGCGAACCGCCGGAGTCAGGCTCGACAGCTCGAAAGCTCGCAGCCGAAGCTGCGATCAAGTTGTCGGTGATCTTACCGCGGGGGATCCACCCGTTCCCATCCCGAACACGGAAGTTAAGCCCCGCAGGGCCGATTGTACTGCACGCGAAAGTGTGTGGGAGAGTAGGTCGTTGCCGGCATTAAATAAAGGCCACATTCTAACGAATGTGGCCTTTTCCTTTATAACCTCGGTCCGCCGTCAGTCCCGCAACTCAGTGAATAACGAAGGCTCGCTGACTGATCGCACGTAGCGCACAGGTCTTTTTTTGACCTTTTGGATTTTGCCTTCTTCAATCGCCTGCTTTAGCCAGGTTGTCGCTTGTGACGGCAACACGTTCAATCTTTCAGCAATTGATTTTGTGTCCAACGGCTCTGCGAGCACGCCCGCAATAACTTCGAGAAAGTGACTGTACATGTCGCAATCTACAGCCGGCGATTGTGATTTCACAGGAGTTAGATCACGCTGAACGCCAATAGCCCTATTTAAATCCGCCTCCACGGCGGTTTCCGCACTTTGACTATCTGTGCCCGGATCTTTCTTATCGAAAAGGTGCAAGCTGCGAGTTGAATTATTGAATAGTCGCCTCAGATCGCCAAAAGCCTCTAAGGGAAACTCGTAGCTCCCAGCCTCGATCAACTTCCGGTTGCCAGGAGAGATTCTTCCAGGTGCTTTCACATACACAGGAATCTGGTCCAGTTTCAAAGCTTCTACTGCCCCCGTCCACGTACCCCCTTGCTCATCGGACGAGGAGACTACAACTGCCGCGTCAGCCAAAGCGTAAATGAGTTTATTTCTCTCCATCGCGGTGTATGGAAACCACCGTGATTCCGGCTCGTAAGGAGAGATCAGGGTGAGTCGTCCTTCCAGAATCGCATCGTGATATGGAGCCGCAACCGCGCCCCGGCCGAGTCCCTCGGCGAGAACGCCAATCGCGGCGCCTCCCTGGTTGATCGCTGCCATCATGGATTCGGCGTCGATTCCCTTTGCGGCGCCAGAAATTGCCGGCACATTTTGTTTCGCACACGCTGTTCCCAACCGCTGGGCGAATGCCATGTCTTCTTCCGAAGCGTGCCTCGATCCCACAATCGCCAAGCCACCCTTTTGCAGCAAAGCGGGCTCACCTACTCCATAGAGAATCGGAGGCGCAGCCTGCTGAAGACAATCGTCGTAACGCGGCGGATAATGCTGGTCCTCGCGGCTGAAAATCCAGATTCCACTGCGCATCCAGCGTTCCATCATGAGCCCTAACATCCCGCCGCGATCAAGTAGGCGCTCAACCCGTTCCCGATCGACGCCCTTCATCTGGAGATCGGCTAATTGCGTCCGGCCATCATGGTGCAAAAGGCTTGCAGGCCGCAGCGAACGTTCGTGCAGCCACTTCGCAAGAATGGAATATTGCTTCGCAGTCAAGACTGGAAGGGAATCATCGCCTTGGCCGAGCTTGGCGCATAGCAGGAGGGCGGCCTGCGTATCCGGAGTTGGGGCCGGGTTCATCGCGCCTCTAGTCTCCACTCTGCGACGACGAGTCCGCAAGCGCAAACGGAAACACAAGCCCGCTGCCGGCTTTGCGTAACTTAAACCCGAGGATGGTGAGTGTCCATCGGGAATCCACCATATCGTCGACCAACAAAACCGAACCTTGCTGAACAAGGCCGCGGTTCACTTCGAAAGCTCCTTCAAGGTTTTTCACCTGCTTAACACTAGTCTGGCGCGTTTTCTGGGGCGCAGTTTCCTGGATCTTACGGATGCACTCCACGAACGGGATATCAAGTCGGCGGGCCAAACGCTGCGCAAAATCTGAAACAAGGGTTTGATGCCGGCGAGACGGAACACACGTAATCCATGTCGGTGCAGGTCGTGGGTTCCATCGTTCCCGGATTAATTTGTGCGATGCCGTGACGAGTTCGTCCGCAAACTTGCCCGTGAGCTTTTTGTCTCGTCTCACCATGTCTCCCCAACCAGCATCTCCCCACCGGCAAAGAATGCGCCCGGGCTGTATTTGCAGATTCAGATCAATTCGTCCTCGCTGTCCTTCAAACACCACCCTCCCCGGCCATTCCTTCCTAGGTTGAATCAAGAAACTCAAATCCTCCAGAAAGGCCGTAGCTTCGCGGACTAACTCTGCTGGCACCTCGGTGGGCAGAGGGGCATGCCTGCAATTTGTGCACTTACCGCACGGGCGAGCTGCAGGATCATTCAGTTCCTTAGACAAAAACTGCATCAGGCATTCCCGGGTTTCTACGTATTCGCTCATGCGCTGTTGTTCGTTGCGGCGCAGATTTACAATCCTTGCCACTCGTTCCCGGGGCATCTCCCAATCCACGGGGTTCAGGAAAAAACGACCGTCAATCTTCTGAATTGGAGACGGCGATTCCAGCAGCAAGAACGTCACGGTTTTTTCCAGCTTTTTGGTGGAGAGGTATCACTCGCCGCTGGAGATCGGACAGTTTCAAACCAGAGTAGGTGCTGCACAGGGCGTCAAGGACCAGGTCGATATCAGATTCATCGGGAAAAGCTGTCTCGATAAAGTATTCGACGATCTCGTCGTCCTCGGCGCCACTAAAAAGAATTCCATGCGCCTCGTCCAACGCCCTGCCCGCCCGGCCAACCTGTTGGTAGTAGTGAATCACGGAAGGCGGCCGTTGAAAGTGGATGACAAACCCAACATCGGGTTTATCGAAACCCATTCCGAGCGCAACCGTCGCCACCAGAGCTTTCACTTCGTTGCGAAGCAGTAATTCTTCCAGTCCTTCACGGTTTTCTGAATTCGCGTGATAGGGCATCACGTTGATTCCGCAAAACTGCAGCCAGCCGGCTAGGTCCTCTGCATCCTTTTTCGTGAGGGTATAGATAATGCCACTTCCCCGCATTCGCGGCACATGGTGCCCGAGCCACGCCATTCGAGACGCCTTCTCCGGAAGAACGATATTTCCCAGATTGAGGCTTTCACGCACGAGCGGGCCCCTTATGGTTGTTAAGTGAGGCCCGAATTGTTCCTGGAGATCACTCACTACTCGGTCATTTGCAGTGGCAGTGGTGGCGAGCACCGGAACATTGGGAGGAAGTACTCGCAAAACGCGAATGATTCTTCGATAATCAGGCCGGAAATCATGGCCCCAGTCAGAAATGCAGTGAGCTTCATCTACCACGAGTAGGCCGACTCGGGCTGCAAGGGGCAAAAAATCTTTGATCAAAAAATCTTCGTCGGCCAGTCTCTCGGGAGAAATCAGCAGTATGTCCACCCGATCCCGGCGAAGCTCGTCCTGAACACGGCCCCACTCATAAACATTGGCAGAATTGATGGTTTCAGCCCGCAAGCCGAGGCGACGGGCACTTTCAAGCTGATTCCGCATGAGCGAGAGCAGAGGAGAAACCAGCAACGTGCACCCCATCCCCTTGTCTCGTAGCAGCCGAGTCGCCAGAAAATAAACGCTGCTCTTGCCCCATCCTGTGCGTTCGACTACAAGCAGGCGCTCCCGCTTCAGGATGCGATCCACCGCTTCCCACTGATCCGGGCGGAAGTTCGCGGTTGCAGATCCGACTGCTGTTCTCAGCAGCGCCAAAGCGCGCTCTCGGATACCGTTCCGAGCTGACGGAGACGGTAAGGGATACTCGACGAGCACGGCAGAGTTCATGGGCATGCGAAAGCCTGCTGCCACGAGCATCGCCGTACTGCCATTTTGCTGTCGGTGACGAACGAACATAACGAGCGTGTCAGTGAGTTTCGCCAGCGGGCAGGAAGTGCAATCATCAGGTCCCCGGAATAGATTGCGGTACCCAAGGGGCGCCACCGGTTCCCACCCCGAATACGGAAGTTAAGCCCCGCCAGGCCGAGTGACTGCACAGGAAAGTGTGGGAGAGTAGGTAGTTGCCGGGCATTAAATAAAGGCCGTTGAGCGAATCTCGACGGCCTTTTCCTATTGGGAAGTAGTTGTTTGCGACGCACGGGTGAGCACCCGGCGTCTTTTTTTTATGAATCACATCCAATCAGTGGGGTCCAGTAGACAATGACTGCCGTCAAGTTTGCCCGTCCTGAGGAATTGCCCGAAGGCTTCCTGTATCGTGACGAATTCTTAAGCGTGGCGGAGGAGTCGGACTTACTGCGCATTTTCCGCGGGCTGGATTTCGCGGCCTATGACTATCACGGATATCTCGCGAAGCGGCGCATCGTGCGCTACGGCGTGAACTACGACATCAACACCCGTGAGCCGAACGCGACGGCCCAGCCGATCCCCGACTTCTTGCTGAACGTGCGCGAACGTGCCGCCGAATTCGCGGGAGTTGCGGCGGACGCACTTGTGCACGCCATGGTTTCGGAATACTCGGTGGGGACGCCGATCGGATGGCATCGCGACGCCCCGCAATTTGGGATCATCCTCGGAATCTCGCTGGGCAGCGCCAGCCGCCTGCGCCTCAAGGCCTATCAGGGAAAGGGCAGGATTCTTTCCGTACACCTGGAGCCGCGCTCGATTTATGTCATGCGAGACGCAGCGCGATCCCAGTGGCAGCACAGCATTCCGCCGGTCGACGAGATGCGGTATTCGATAACGTTTCGGACGTTGCGGGCGAAGGCAGAGAAGGGCGCGGCATAGAAATTGACTGTGTAGCGCGGGCGCCCTTGCCCGCGACCGGCCGTGGAAATATTTTGAATTTCTCGCAATCGGAGAGGCCGCAAAGAAAATCCCCGCCCAAGCGGAGCTTGGACGGGGCACCCTTGAGAGTCGAGATGGTTCCCCCACTCAATCGCACAGAACGCGATTGAAAGGATCCCCTCGCTCGTATTTAGTTCGTGCCGGACGATGACTCGCGATCCATTGCTTTCTTCTGCGCCGCCGTGGTCCGTGCTCGCGGCGTCTCAATGGTATAGACGCCTGCGGGTGTCTTCACCTTGCTGAGGAAGTACTTATTTCCGACATGTTCGAAACTCAAGAGCTCGCCCTCAACCGAAGTTCCACTGAAACTGGCCGGGAGGAACACTCCGTGTTCGCGGCTGCGAATGATTAAATGGGAATCTGAGGGAGAAGATACGCGTTCCACGG
Source organism: uncultured Acidobacteriota bacterium (assembly GCA_963850425.1). Lineage (GTDB taxonomy): Bacteria > Acidobacteriota > Terriglobia > Terriglobales > Acidobacteriaceae > Gp1-AA133. The sequence goes on from CAWKLF010000001.1 coordinate 1,183,733, forward strand.
TGTAGATGCCGGCCGGCAAGGTAGCGCCCGCGGCAACAAACTCGAATGGAACGTTGGTGACAACTTTGTTGTCGCCTTCAGCCTGGGCACCGAGGCCCAGACCAAGAAGGCAAGTTAGCGTAAGCACACCGGACAAAAACTGCTTTCTCATAGTTTCTCCTCTTCGCTCAAGCACTGTGAGTCCTCATCGCGGACGACTCAGCGATGGTTCTGAAGTGTCTTTCAGCGCGTATGTGGCTTAGACATCCGCGAACGAGGAGACGATTCGCGCGCGATGTCACATGATTGTCAACAAGTTGTAGGGCGATCGTGATGAACCGCGGAACATATCTTAGCGATCAACACGGATTCTTGTCCCCAAGGCCTCAAGGCGCAAGGCGGGGTGCGTCGCAGGACGTCCAGCCGTTGGCAAAGGCCCAAGGTTGCAGAGTCGGTGATTCCTCCACTCAATCGCACGGAGCGCAATTGAACGGGGAACCCTCGCAAATTACCTGCGCCGGTGGTCTCCATCGAGGCGGGGTATATCGCAAGGACCCTTAAGGACGGTTCGTGGGTCATGTAGCGCGGGCGCCCTCGCCCGCGAATGGGCGGGCGGCCCGGCCTACGCATCGCCCACAAACCCTGAGGGTGCCCCGTCCAAGCTCCGCTTGGGCGGGGGTGTTCATCGGTCACAGACCACACAGAGTTCCAGGAGGCGGGTGGCCCACACAACTTGAGGGTGCCCAATTCAATCGCGTTTTGTGCGAATGAGTGCTGTAGCGATGCTGCCGATATCTCAATGACCCAGGAGAACGATCTTTACTTCCCGGCCTTCCTTTCACCCTCTCAATTGACATGATGTGACTCCAGAGGGAGACTTACTCAATCTAAAGGAGCGCCCTATGGATCGCCGTCAGCTCCTGCTCGGAATGGCCGCTGCTGGCCTTGCTGGACAGTTCGATCTCACCAACTCCGCCGGGCAGAACGGTCCGGCTGAGGTCTCGAAGAAGAGGCTCAGGATGTATCCTCCCGATATCGATCTCAACCGGCCGCGTGGGCCGATCAAGACCTGCATCGAGGAGAGCACGTTGTACGACGGAGCCCTCCAGGCCCAGATCAGCGAGTACGCTCCAGACGGGAAAATGATCTCGTCACGTTGGGAACGAGACGGGAAGGTTGAGCACTCCACCTCTGACAATCAAAGCCAGGAAGTTCGCGATGAGCAGGGCCGGCTCGTTAAGCACGTCTTTGTTTATCCCGGCCAGGACATCAAGGAAACCTACTACACTTATGATGCGGCCGGGCGCATGCTGACCGAAACCCATAACGACAGTGCCGATCGGACGGACTACAGCTATGCGCCCGATGGCACCATGACGTCGGTACAAACATTCGATCCGCAGACGATTGAACGAACCCGCAATGCCGCGTTCGGCGGCTCTACCTGGATGGCCGCTTTTTCCGGCTTTGGCGTGCCCGCGGGTGGGCGCGTCGTGACCACCTACGATCAGAACAAAAACGGAGTCGACCAGCGCGTTCTTGCGGCTGACGGTCAGCTAGTCAGTCACTTGATTCGCAAGTACGACGCCGATGAGCAACTGCTGGAAGAAGCGGTCGTCGAGCAGAATTTTGGCCTGCTGATGCTCGAACGCATGCCAGCCGAGCAGCGCGAACTCATGACACCGGAAAACGTCCTGATGATGAACAGGAGCCTCGCAGCCCTTTCTAAGCAGCCGCCCAAGACTACGTATGCCTACGACGACGAAGGCCGAGTGACCCGAATGTTTCAGCGCAGCATCGGGCTCGAGGTGCTTACCACGATTCGCTACAACGAGCATGGTGACAGAATCGAAGAGCGCCAGAAGTATAGCGACAACTCCAGGTTTGGGGTTGGCGTGCCGATTTCCTTTGACGACCAAGGGGAACCGGTTCCGACGAGGGAGAAACCCGAAGGCCGGATAGTGCCCCCGGACAACGTCCTGCAGTACTCCTATCAATACGATCAATATGGAAACTGGACCGAACGAGTTGCGGATGTTAAGGACCAGCCACCTCGTGTCACGCGGCGGACGCTGACTTATTACTAAGCTGGCGGGTGGCCCGGCCTAAGCATCGTTCACACTCTGAAGGGTGCCCCGTCCAAGCTCCGCTTGGGCGGGGGTGTTCATCGACTCAGTTAGTACCGTTGGCAAAGCGCACTCTCCAAAATGAGACAGGGCCGATCCGTTTGGATCGGCCCTGCGTTTTACCCCGAGACATAACAACTTACTTACACACGATGCTCGGATTGTCTTTCGCCAGATCCAGGCATGCCTGGTGCTGTTTCTGTTTCTTCGCCGCATCGGCCACGGTGGGTGCAGTCGAAACCGTCACGCTGGTGACGACTGGATCCGTCGCAGGCTGACCTGCGGCCGTTCCCGTGGTTGCCGCCGCGTTCTGCAGGCGGGCGCCGGAAGGTTGTCCTTGCGTCGCCACCGCCGGTACCACCGTGGGTGCCGCTGCCGGAGCGGTCGCTTGCGGGGCGGGCGATTCCTGCGCGTTCATCCGGCCATGCTCCTGCCAGTCGGCCAGGATCAGTTGGCACGCGTCCTTGGCTGCATTGCCCACGGTGTGCGTGGCGCTCGTGCCCAGGACGTCGCCCGCCTTGTTTGCTACCTGCACCTGGCTGTTGCTGCGCAACAGGCCGCGATTCTTCTTCGACTCACGATTCAGCATGATCGTGTAATCGGCATTCGTCTGGTTCAGCGTCACGGTCACGGCGCAATTCTTCTGCAGGTCCTTGGTGACCTCCATGCTCTCGTCGTGCGAATCGATCGTCGAACTCGATCCCCACGCTCCCCAATGCCTGCCGCCGCCTCCGCTGCCCGTGCTGGTCACGTCCTGCGAACCCTTGCCTTGGATAAACACGCGCGGCTTCTCCTGCGCTCCTGCAGACACAACCAGACATACGATGACTGCCAACCCGAGCTTTTTCATGAAAGTCCTCCCCCGCAGCCGAGTTTCCCTGCATTTGCCTGGACGGTCAAATGACCGAAGTTTGTGTGTTCGATGGGGCAACTTCCCCTTTGGCCACTGATGTTTAAGCGGGCGAGGGCGAATGGGCCAGGTGGGCCAAAAGTCGCGAATGGTGCGGGTCAAGATGGCGTCTGGATCGCCGCCCTCCCTCTCATCACACATATCTGTGACCAATGCCCTTGCGGCTTCCCTGCCCACTGATTGAACCTAACTCGCCGGGCGTGTCCCTCGAAGACGAGGCCCACGCGAGCTAAGTGCTTTGTCTGGAATATTTTGCTTGTAAGTTCTTTGACATCAAAGATTTTGGCCTTCTCGCGCGCGTAACCGCATGATTCCACAGGACCAGGGGGGAGGGGGGTACCCCCTCACAGCGGGGAGCAGTCTTGCCGCAAGGCTGCGGGCGTGGCGCCGCGCTACACTTTTGGGATGAGCAAAGTCAGAGTCGCTGCCTTCTCCGTCTCCCTTGATGGCTTCAGCGCGGGCCCCCGCCAGGATCTGCAAAACCCCCTCGGCGTGCGCGGGCCTGAGATTTTTGCGTGGTTCTTTCCGACCGACGTCTTCAAAAAGATGCATGGCGAGGGCACGGGAGTCGCGGGATCCCTGGGCGTCGACAATGATTTCGCGCTGCGCTCCTTTGAGAATGTGGGTGCGAACATTTTGGGGCGCAACATGTTCGGTCCGGTGCGCGGGCCGTGGCCCGATGAATCATGGAAGGGCTGGTGGGGAGATACTCCGCCCTACCACACGCCGGTGTTCGTGCTCACGCATCACGCGCGCCCTCCCCTGGTCATGAACGGGGGCACCACGTTTCACTTTGTTACCGACGGGCTGGAATCAGCCCTGCGGCAGGCGAAGGATGCGGCGCGCGGGAAAGATGTTCGCATCGGGGGCGGCGTGTCCGTGATTCGCCAGTACCTGATGGGCGGTCACATCGATGAAATGCACCTGGCCCTGTCGCCGGTGCTGCTGGGCGAAGGGGAACATCTTTTTTCTGGGATCAATCTGCGCGCGCTGGGCATGGCGGTCGAGCGGAGCGTGGCTGGGGAAAATGCTACACACGTTGTGATTCGGAAAAAATAATGGCAGGCCCGCGTGGCGAGATCCTACGAAGCGCGATTGCAAGTGGGGCGCCGCCTAACGCAAAGTTTTCTCTGCCCCTCTCAGCAACACCTTGATTGCTTCCCGGCATCCGGCCCGCAATTCGGGCGCGCGGGTTGGGGGAACCACTTTCGAAATCAGCAGCATCACGGTTCCGTGCGCCAAGCCCCACAACGCCAGGCCCAACGACGCGTGCTCGTCGGGTGATCCGCCCAGCCGGGCCGCAAGTTGCTGCTGCAGCCAGATGAATCCGGGCCCGATTTCCCGAGATCGTGACACGGCCGGGCGAAGCTGCTCGTGTTCCTGCAGGTAATAGAGCTCGTATTCCCACGGGTTGCGCAGGGCGAAGTCGATAAACAGATCGATGGCCTCTTCGAGCGAACGCGCCGACTGGACCGCCTCCACCTGCTTGGTGCGCACACGCAGCAACAGCGCTTGCAGGATGTCTTTGCGATCCTTGAAGCGCCGATAAATGGCCGGCGTGTTGGTGCGTGCCGCTTTGGCCAGGGCGCGCATGCTCAGAGTTTTGTCGCCGCCACCCCGCCACAGCTTCTGGGCGGCATCGAGAACGCGCTTTTCCAGCTCCGGGTCCGCCTGCCTGGGCATCCAGCTCTCTCCTTGGAAGCGTTGTAAAAGCCTTATTACAGCGATTTAATATCGTTGACAGTGTACACTTAACGGTGTATACATAATAGCAAGAATTATAGGCCCCGTCCCGGATTCCCGTATAGACCCGCATTGCCCCGACTAAAAGGAGTGAAAGATGTATTCGTGGAATGACCCGGACGATCGGGTTGCGATCGTCCAGATGAATGCGGACCTGCGCCACGCGCAGCTCGATCTGCTCAGTGCCCAGTGTGCCACCGACCGTCTTCGGCTGCGCTTTTCAGTGGAAGATTTAGCGCGCTTTGGCGAGAAAGATGTTCTTCGCAAGACCATCGGCACGGCAGTCGCGTTGAGCGAATATTACCTGTCGATTCAGAACGAAATGCCGGCGGACTCGACGAGTTTGACTGCCTCGGAGGTGCTTCATGCGGTCAAGCGGGTCGCTGGCTATCTTTGGAGCCAGCGCGAAATCTATTATGGCAGCGGCACTCCTCTGACAACCCGTCAGAAAGAAAGCCTGCGGCCATTTTTCGCCTCCACACTTCTCGACCGGGTGCGGACGGTTGAGTTGCACGGGCGGCGCCTTCCCCCTCCCCCGTTTTACCTGGAGGCCCGCGCGCTCGGGATCGACAACCTGCCCGAGTTGACCCATATGGCGTCGCTCACCTTTGTGGACGTTATTGTCTTCAATGACCTGATCATCGAGCGCACACTGTTCCACGGTCTCGTGCATGCGACACAGTTCCAGGTGCTGGGCCTCGAGCGATATACCGATTTGTTTGTGCGTGCTTTTCTGCGGACGAATGCGCATTTCACCGTTCCGCTGGAAACACATGCGTTTGCAATGGAGTCGAAGTTCGCGGTTGATCCGGAGAAGGCATTCTCGGTTGAGGAGCAGATCCGGCTGTGGCTTCGGGAAGGGCGATATTAGTGCACTCGCAGCGCACGGTTGAAGTGAGTGGAATCTCTTGCTGGTCTGACAACTAAATTGGGCTACCGCTTCATTCTTGCTGTGAGGCGGCGAGCCGATCTTAGTTCTGCCGAAAAGAAAGACCCCAATCTCGACAGACAACGGGCGAGATTGGGGCCGGGGGAAGGCAGGTACTTGGTTGGTTCAGGCCAGATTTGTTGGAATGATTGCCTGTTTGCGGCGGCGGACGGTCCACCCCGCTAAAGCCACGATTCCGGAGAAGACCAAAAGCGCGCTGGAGGGTTCAGGTACGGTATCTTTGTGGCCATCGTCATTGCCGTCGTCCTCATGGTGGCGCCAGACGCCTTCGTCTTCATGTTCACGCATGCCTACGGCGCCTGGGACCGGCCGAGCCACGGTACCGCCCAGACCGGAGTGGCCTTCGTGGTGCGCGAACGACGACGCTAAGCTGATTGCACCTACATGGGCCGAGCCGGATTCATCCGTGTTCGCGGCGAGCCCGGTAGCCGGCGACGGCGAGGTGGCTTTGCCACCGAAGGGCGTTGCGAAATCATTGGCACGCGCAGAGGTCGGCGCGGCTGCGATCGCGACTACCGCGATGAAAAGCGCGCACAATGGGGTAGAGAAGCGGGCCGAAGTCAATAGAGCCACCTTTTAGAATTGCAGTTACTGAACTCAAGTGCTTAGGGAGTTTGACAGAAGGAAGCCCCGGCCGAAATCAGGGGAAAACTGCAGAACAGTGCTGTTTTCTTCGGTACGAAACCCTGCTTTGCCTGAGTTGTGTTACCCCAGCCTACTCGGAGGCGGATCTCCTCAGGCGCAATAACCCTCTACAAAATCGATAATTGTTGCACCAAGAAGACCCACTGGCTCCTATAATGCAAAACCGGGAACGGAGGGCTTCTCTTGAAAGTGAATCCAATACGGCGGTTTGGTCTGGGAATCGCACTATTTGCGATTTCCCTGCTGGAATTTCCTTCGGCGCTGCGTGCCGCCGATCCACAGGGAATGGGGAGCGCGGGCCCGTTCAAGACCGTGGTCTACATTCCGGTGGAAATCACCTTGAAGATGAAAGATCCGCAATGGCTCGAGTCGACCTGGAAGACAATTCGCAGCCAGCTGCAGGTCGACAAGGTGTATCTGGAGACGTATCGGAGCCGGAAGCTGGCGGACGCCGCACTGGTCGCCGAGGTGAAGAAGTTCTTTGCCATGCAGGGAGTTGAAGTGGCGGGGGCGATTTGCTACTCCGACGAGGACAACGGCCAGTTTGCGTCGTTCACGTATACCAAGCCGGAGGACCGTCAGTATGTCCAGCACGTAGCGGAAATGACGGCTAAGCTCTTTGACGAAATCATCCTCGACGATTTCTTTTTTGCGAATACCAAGAAGCCATCGGACATCGCGGCCAAAGGCAAGCAAAGCTGGACAGATTTTCGCCTGAAGACGATGGACGAGGTTTCGCGCGACCTGGTGGTTGGGCCGGCGAAGGCAGTGAATCCCAAGCTGAAGATCATCATCAAGTTTCCGAACTGGTACGAGCACTTTCAGGGGAACGGCTACGATCTGGCGGAGCAGCCGAAGATTTTTGACGGAATTTACGCCGGCACGGAGACGCGGGATCCAGTGCAGACCGATCAGAACCTGCAGCAGTATGAGAGTTACGAGATCATGCGGTACTTCGACCAGGTGGCGCCCGGACGCAACGGCGGAGGGTGGGTGGATACATTCGACATCCGGTATGTGGACCGGTATTCGGAGCAGCTTTGGCTCACGGTATTTGGTAAAGCGCGCGAGATGACATTGTTCAATTATGGCGCGCTGCTGGAGGCGGCTCCGCCCGGGGATCGGCCGTGGAAGGGCGCTGCGTCGAGTGTGAACTGGGACAAGATGGTGGAGCGCGCGAAGGGCAAGCCGATTTATGCGAGCGTCGCCGGAGATGCGCTCGATCAGGTGAAGCCGTTTGCAGGCCAACTGGGAACGCCGATCGGGATTGCGAGTTATCGCCCGGTGCACGCGATCGGGGAAGACTTCTTGCATAACTTTTTGGGGTTGATTGGGATTCCGATCGAGATGTATCCGGCGTTTCCGGACAAAGCGGACGTGATCCTTTTGACGGAGGGCGCTGCGTTTGATCCAAATCTGTTGGGCGAAGTGAAGCAGCGCCTCCAGGCCGGTTCGACGGTGGTGATGACCTCGGGGTTATGGCGCGTGCTTCAGGGTAAAGGCGTGGAGGATCTCGACGAGATTCGTTATACCGATGAAAGAGTTGCCGTGAAGAGTTTCATCGGCGGGTTCGGAGCGGGCGCGGGTGTTGATATCGGGACTAGCACTTCGCGGATTGTGATTCCGCACCTGCGCTTTTTGACCAATGATGCTTGGCCGGTGGTGCGCGGCATTGCGAACGACAATGGGTTTCCGATTTTGCTGATGAATGAGTACGGGAAGGGACGGCTGTTCGTGCTGACCATCCCAGACAATTTCACGGAATTGTATTTGTTACCGGCGGCGACGCTGAATGCGATCCGCAGTTACGTGCTGGGGAATTTCCCAGTGCGCGTGGAAGCGCCGGCGAAGGTGAGCCTGTTTGCATACGACAATGGGACCTTCATCGTGGAGTCGTTTCGCGATGAGCCGGCAGAGGTGACGGTATTGTCGACGGAGGCGAAGTCCTTAAAGGACATGGTGAGCGGAGAGACGGTGACGGGGACACCGCACAAGCCGCGGCATCCGGCGGAACCGGCAACCACTGCTTTTGCGATGACCTTGGCCCCGCATAGTTATCGGGTCTTCCGGACTGGACGGTGAGAGGCGAACCTGGGCACCGATAAAAGTTTTGAAGTCTTAAAACGCAGAGGGCGCAGAGAAGGGCCGTGGAGGACGCAGAGAAAGACAGTGGTGGACCGAAGAGGGGTGGTGGACGCTGATCTTCTCTTAAGGGGCGATGTCTTCTCGCTACTCTGCTTTCGACCCGAGTGTAACTACGAAGTATTGCGCTGGGCCGGATCCGGCGTTGCGCAGGCCGTGCTCTTCGTTGGCGGCGACGAAGGCGGACGAACCGGGTCCGAGACGCGTTGCTTTGCCGGAGATCGTGATCTCGACCGTGCCGCCGATGATCAGGAACATTTCTTCGCCCACATGGTGATGGGGTGGGTGGGGCGCGGCGTTGGGCTCGAGCACAGTTTCGTGGACTTCGAGGTAGTCACCCGTGTGGGTGCGGCCCTCGAGGATGGCCCGGAAGGTAGCTTGGCCTTCTTTTTCGGGGCGGAGTTCTTCGAATGTGCGGACGACGGTGGGCAGGGATTTTTCTGATGAGCTCCAGGCTTTGAGGGTTCCTAGCATCGGCAGAAGCAGGCAGGCGTTTCTTCGCGTCAGGTTCATGGTGGACTCCCGGGAGTGAATAAGATACAGGAAAAGGTGTGGCTGGCGGCAATGGGTGGGGCTTGGGAGGCCTTGAAAGTCAAAGGCCGCGGGCGAGGGCGCCCGCGCTACACGGTCACAAACTGATGTTGTGCCGGCGCGCATGCCGAGGGCGCCGCGCGTCTACGAGATTCACAGGTCCCAGGCCGGCGCTTTGGGTTCCCTCACGCAACATTCGGTTACAATGAGCGGCTTTCCTGGGAGAGAGACCGCATGCGCCATAGTCCGTGGTTGCTCACGCTCATTGTTTTTGCCATTCCGCTTCATGCGCAGCAGCCGGCTCAGCCGCCTGTGCAACTTTCCAAAGAAGTTCTGAAATATGTCCGAGTACACACGCCAAAAGTGATATTGACCCATGTGCGGGTGATTGATGGTACGGGACGGGCGCCAGTCGACGATCAGAACATTTTGATCGAAGGCGGCAAGATCGGCGCGATCCTGCCGGGTGCCGATGTCGCATCCTCCAAGGACGTCGAGGCTATCGACCTGCGCGGCTACAGCGTGATGCCGGGGATTGTGGGGATGCACGATCACCTCTTCTACGTGGCTCGACCGAATCTGGATAGCCAGTGGCATGGAAACGAGCCTCTGCTGGTGCCGCAGATGACCTTTTCGGCGCCTCGTTTGTATCTGGCGGCGGGGGTGACGACGATGCGCACGACCGGAAGCGTTGAGACGTACTCCGATCTGAACTTGCGCGACCGCATCGATGCGGGCGTCTTACCGGGACCGCATATCGACGTAACCGGTCCGTATCTGGAGGGCAAGGACAGCTACTTCATCCAGATGCACCAACTGGGCAGCGCGGACGAGGCGCGGCAGTTTGTGGACTACTGGGCGGATCGGGGCGTGACGTCGTTTAAGGCTTACATGAACATCACGCGCGCGGAGTTGAAGGCGGCGGTTGACGAGGCGCACAAGCGCAACATAAAAGTGACGGGCCATCTGTGCTCGGTAACCTTTAAGGAGGCGGCGGAACTGGGAATCGATGATCTGGAGCATGGATTTTTTGTAAACACGCAGCTCGATCCCGGGAAGAAGCCGGATGTGTGCAGCGAAGGCGAGGGCGTCCCGACGCTGAAAGCGATGGCTCCTGACAGCGCGGAGGCAAAGGATCTGATCGATACGCTGGTGAAGCATCATGTGGCGGTGACTTCGACGCTGCCGGTGTTTGAGAGCGGGGGAATGCCGGGGCGTCCTCCGCTGCGGCAGGCTTTTCTGGATGTTCTGACTCCTCAGGCGCGGGAAGCGTATCTATATCGACGGCAGAAACCGGCGAAGGAAGATGCTCCGGGATCTGCTGTGGACTCGCCGGGAGAGGATTGGCCGAAGTTGATCGAGCGCGACATGCAGCTCGAGCTTGCGTTCGCGAAGGCCGGCGGTTTGTTGCTGGCCGGGCCGGATCCGACAGGCGATGGAGGGGTCGCGGCGGGACTGGGAGACCAGCGGGAGATCGAGTTGCTGGTGGAGGCGGGATTCACGCCAGTCGAGGCGATTAAAGTGGCCACTTGGAACGGCGCCGTTTATATGGGGAAACAGGATCGCATCGGCAGCATAGCCGTGGGGAAGAATGCGGATCTGGTGGTGATTAAGGGAAATCCAGCAGCGCGAATCGCGGATGTCGAGAATGTAGAAATCGTGTTCAAGGACGGCGTCGGATACGATTCCCAGAAGTTGTTGGACTCCGTGAAGGGACGTTACGGAGAGTACTGAGGGTGGCGAGGCCGTCCCGACAGGACTGGTCATCCGTTGAAACGTCGAGTTACTGCCGGAGGAGCGCATGACTTCTATGAGGAGTCGAGCAGAAGATGTTTCGGAAAGGGCCGGTGGTGCGGCTTACGCGCCGCTCTCGATTGGACCGGGCTGGGAAGCTCTATGACAGATTCTCTTGACATCAGCCATTCGAGGTTCATAATTCCACAATCTTCAACGCCACGCTCGGTCCGGAGGTCTTTATGAATGTGTTGCAGCTGTGCGATCCGGAAGCCGCCGCCGTTTCTGTCGAAGCGACGGTGGCGGACGCCATCCACAAAATGCTCGACTACCACGTGGGCGCGGTCGGAGTCGTCGACCAGGAAGGCCGCGTGGCCGGGATTTTTACCGAGCGAGATGTTCTTCGAAAATTCTCCTTGGCGGGTCGCGACCCGCAGTCCACCCCTGTCCGTGAATTGATGACCACTCCGGTCGAGATGGCGACGGAAGAGACCGGTCCCGGCGAGGCCATGGCCACCATGGTCGAGCGTCACTTCCGCCATCTTCCCGTGGTCAACAACGATGGCAAACTGCTCGGCATTCTTTCCATCCGGAATCTGCTGGAATGGCGGATCGACGGCCTTACCCAGGAACTGGACTCGCTCGAGCAGTACGTCAGTAACGACGGCCCCGGCGGCTAATTTGGAAAGCTGCCTTGAGCAGCCGACGAGAGTCTCTTTGAATCGTCAACAAGATTTTTGTCGATGTAGCGACGGGCGCTCTCGCCCGTCGTTTCTTTGGTCTGGTACCTGACTCATGCATGCCTGAACAATCTCTGGCCCAGAAAACCATCGCTCTCACCCGCATCGCGACGGGCATTCTTTTCCTATTGTTCGGCGAGTACAAAGTGGCAAGCCCCGCCTTCGCCCACGCCGACTTCCCGCGATATCTTCAGGGATACATCCAGACGGAGGCGGTTTCCTTCTATCGCCCGTTTCTCGCCCATGTGGTGTTCCCGCACGCCGTCTTCTTCGGATACATGGTTGGAATCTTTGAATTGTGGATCGCCGTCTCCTTGATCACTGGACTGTTCGTGCGCTTGAGTTCAATCCTGGGCGCGCTGTTCATGGTGAACCTGGCGCTCTCCTCCTGGTGGGCGGCTGGCCACGGAGTTGCGTTGTGGCGCTACTTCGGCGCCGAACTCGATACCATCCCGCTCATCCTGCTGTTCCTCATCTTCTTCGCCACCCAAGCGGGCCAAGCCTGGGGAATCGACGGCGCGTTGCGCAAGCGGCTCGGAAACTCGCATTGATCTGCCATTTCCGTTATTCTTGCGCCCGCGCTTTTTCAGGACAATAAAACATGCTGCTTACGCCCAAGCCCGTTCTCTCGTGGAAGTTCGCTTCCCTCCTGCTGATCACGGCTTTGCTACCCGCGTTGAGCGCTGCACAAGCAAGTCCGGCTGCTCCGCCGCATCGAGTGGTCATCCGCGCTGGCCGCGTGCTCGACGTGAAATCGGGAAACACATTGACGAACCAGACTATCGTTATTGAAGGCGACAAGATTGTGAGCATCGGCGCCAGCTCAGACGCCAAATCGGACGCGAGCACGCAGGTCATCGACCTTCCCAACGCGACGGTACTTCCCGGCTTGATCGACTCGCATACTCATCTGACGGGCGATCCTAAGAATTTGGGATACGAAAGCCTCGGCATTTCGTTCCCACGCGAAGCGCTTACAGGAGCCAAGAACGCGCGCGTCACGCTGGAAGCCGGCTTCACGACGGTGCGCAACGTAGGTGCCGGAGGCTACAGCGACATCGCCCTGCGCGACGCCATCAACGATGGCGACGTCCGGGGCCCGCGTATTGTGGCGAGCGGACCGCCTCTGGGGATCACGGGCGGGCACTGCGACGACAACCGGCTTGCCCCGCAGTACCACGACGTCGAACGCGGTGTCGCCGACGGGGTGGACGCCGTGCGCCACAAAGTGCGCGAGAACATCAAGTACGGCGCCGACGTGATCAAGATCTGCGCTACCGGCGGCGTCATGTCGAAGGGCGACGACCCGAACGCCTCGCAGTACACACGCGAAGAGATGAAGGCCATCGTCGAGGAAGCGCACCGTTTAGGGCGCAAGGTTGCCGCGCACGCGCACGGGGCCGAAGGCGTCAGCTGGGCTTCCGACGCCGGCGTTGACTCGATCGAGCACGGCCACCTGATGGACGACAACTCCATTGCCACGCTGAAGAAGAACGGCACTTACCTGGTACCAACGCTGTACCTGATGGATTGGAACCGCGAGAACCTCAGCAAGCGCAACGCGCCCGACTACGTCGTGAAAAAAATGCAGACAGTTTCGGCTGTCGGGCAGGCCAACGCGAGGAAGGCGTTCGCCGCCGGAGTAAAAGTTGCGTTTGGCACCGACGCTGCCGTCTATCCCCACGGCCTCAACGCCCACGAGTTCGCTGTCTACGTTCGCCTGGGCATGACGCCGCTGCAGGCGATTCAGACAGCCACCATCAATGCGTCAGACCTGCTGGGTTGGTCTGCCAAGGTGGGAACGATCGAGCCCCACAAGTGGGCCGACATCATCGCCGTCGATGGCGACCCGTTGAAAGATGTGACCACGCTCGAACAAGTGAAGTTCGTAATGAAAGGCGGCGAAGTTATAAAGAATCAATACGCAAAATGAGGACGGGCGAACTCGGTGCTGCGCACGGCCAAAATGAAAAGGCCGGCTACGCAGCCGGCCTCTTCTTCCAATCTTGTGTAAGAAAAGGACTACTTCTTCGGAGCGATCGCGTCCTTGGCGGCCTTGGCCAGATAAAACTTTGCAGTGGTCTTGGCCTTGATCTGGATCGGTTCGCCAGTCTGCGGATTCCGTCCCACGCGCGCTTTGCGGTGCACTTTCTTCAGGCGGCCCAGTCCGGGCACTACGAAAATCCCATTCTTCTTCGTCTCTTTTACCGCAGTGTCGGCGAGATGCTCCAAAAACGCCGCGGCGGTCTTGTTGGGCGTTTCGAGTTTCTCGGCGAGATGCCGCACCAGTTGTGTCTTGGTCATACCAGAAGCCATGAATCCTCCTCAGTGGACTACTTGTTTTGTTGCGATGTGCGCCATCTTATACCACTCGTCCTGTGGAAAAATAGCGTTTTCCCCACGTTTTATGCGGTTTTTCGCGCTAGAGGTGTCCAAAAGGGCACAAAAATCGCCCGTTTGACGATCTTGCCGCTCGCAAAAGCCCCAGCCAAGCAGGTTCGGCACAACCCCGGATAGCGTCCTCGGAGCCCGCTCGCCGCACTTGCGCAATGCAATAATGGTGGCGGGAGTTCTCCTTGACCTGCGCCATCTGCGAAACCCGCAAAGAAAAGCGCTTCTGCCCCGCGGTCCACGGCCGCATCTGCCCGCAGTGTTGCGGCGAGCAGCGCGAGGTGACCCTCGACTGTCCCAGCGACTGCCCTTACCTGCAGCAAGCGCGCGAGCACGAAAAGGGAAACCACGCAGAAAATCTCGACCCCGCCGCCATCTTTCTGCAAGTTGAACTCGGCGACCAGTTCCTCTACGAACACGAACACCTGATCATGGGACTGAGCTACGCTCTGGCAAAAAGCGCTGCCTCCGACCGGGCCATCCAGGATCGCGACCTGATTGCCGGCCTCAGCACGCTGGCCCGCAACTATGAACGGATGGTCAATTCCGGCCTGCACTATGACGAGCCCGCCCAGAGTCTCCCGCAACAGGCGGTCAGCGCCGAGCTGCAGAACATGGTCAAGGAGTACCGCGAAGCCGAGCAGAAACATACCGGCTATTCCCGGCTGCGCGATTCCGAAGTGCTTAAGGCGCTGGTGTTTTTGGTGCGTATGGCTCACACTCGCACCAGCGGCCGCCCGAAATCCAGGGCCTTCCTGGATTTTCTGAAAGTACAGTTCCCCGAAAGAGACTCAGCGCTCGCGGTGCCCGGCCAATCCGCCGGCCGCATCATCACTCCCTAAATTTTTCGGATCCCGCGGAAGTCTGCGGACGAGCTGCCCGGGCGGCAGCGCGTTCAGCAATTCCCACGAAGTCTTTTTCAGTACCGGGTGCCGCGCGTCCGGGGCGATCTCCACCAGCGGCTCCAGTACAAATCTCCGCCCGGCCAGCGCAGGGTGCGGAATGTGCAAGCCCTTCTCGTCCACGATTTGGTCGCCATACAGAAGAACGTCGATGTCGATGTTGCGGGGACCTTTGGGCTGTGTGCGCCTCCGACCCATTTGTTGTTCAATCGCCAAAGCATCCTGTAAGACTTGCGCCGGAGTCTTTGCCGTCTCCAGCGATACGACGCAGTTCAGGAACCAGGGTTGAGCTGTAAATTCCAATGGCTCGGTTTCGTAAAAAGATGAAATGGCCGCCACCTCCCCGATTTGGGAAAGCCGCTCGATCGCCGCGTGCAGGTTTCCCGCGCGATCGCCGGTATTGGACCCGAGCGATAAGTAAACCCGATTGCGCATGAGGCACCAGTTTCAAGCTTTTCAGGGCCGAGTGGCCACTAAAATCCGCGCACGGTGTCTCACCAAAGAGGACGCGGAACAGCATTGAGGGACAATGATTTCCTCAGTGTTCCTTCGGGTCCTGTGTGGTGATGCTGTTGATTTTGTCAGTGAGGAGCGAGCCCGAAAGGTCATATCTGCACGAAACTACGGCCATGTCCGTGCAATTACCTTCGTGCCTTTTACGACCAGCCCACGGAGACTAGAGTAGATTTCATGAACCTGGAGTCTCTTTTAGTCTGTCGCGACGCTGAGGTTGTACGCGTGCTTCGGCCGACACTGGAAAAACTGTCGATTGAAGTGGAAGTCTCCGCGGCGGCTCGTTCCGGGGCTGAGATCCTTACGTCCTCCAAATTCGATGCGGTGATTGTTGACTGCGACGATCTGCAGGGTGGCGTCGATGTGCTGCGTAGCCTGCGCCAGAACTCCAGCAACAAGACTTCGGTCTCTTTTGCCATCCTCAACGGAAAAACCACCACCCAGCAGGCGTTCGAGATGGGCGCAAACTTTGTTTTACAGAAGCCCATCACCACCGCCGGAACCCTTCGCTGCTTCAATACCGCCATGAGTTTCATGGTGCGCGAGAAGCGCCGCTACTTCCGTTGCCCCCTCGAGATGGCCGTGAAGCTCCTTTTCAAGCAGGGCGAAGAACTTAAAGCCACCGCCACCAACCTCAGCGAGGGCGGAATGGCCATTCATTTGGACGGAACACTGGCCAAAAGTGCGGCGGGAACTGTTCAATTCACTTTGCCCGGCACGAAAGTCTCCATGGAGCCCAAATGTGAAGTCGCCTGGGCCGATGGCCTGGGCCGCGCCGGCATCCGCTTCCATGACCTGCCGGAAGTCTCCCGCGAGCAGCTAGAAAAATGGATCATGAAACGCCTCGAATCGGTCACCAATCCTTCTCTTTAAATCTGTTTCGATCTTCACCCGAGAGCACTGAGAACAGAAAAGAATGGGGGTTTTCCCCTGTGCCCATCAGTGTCCTTGGTGATAAATGCCTTGGTTCGAATCCCCGGCACCAAGCTGAGGACTTGCCCCGGACTTTCGTACCCTGTCAACCTTGGAGGAGTTCACCCAGGAGCCTTGCCTTGGCTACGTTCGCCTATGATGTGAGGATTGCCCGCGTGCAGCGCACTTTGCGCTGGCTGGAGGAAGACGCTTCGCTGCTTTCCATGCGAGTCCGGGACTTGTCGCCGGAGCGACAGCGGGTCGCCAAAAGCTTTGCCGCCAGCATGATCGATCAGACCCGCGCCGAACTCGATCGCCTTATGCAGGAGCGCACCCAGGAAAAGGAAGAGGAATCCGCACCCTGCGAGCCCGCCGACTAGCCTGCCAACACACGCTCGGCGCATCACCCCGGACTCTCTCAAAAGGGTCTAATCAATCCTGAAAGGGTCGCCTCAATTCTGAAAGGGAAGGGCACAACTTCAGCCGTGCCGACCATAGCCAAGCGGACACGCTCTAGTCAAAACGGTGTGGTGCATGGCGGCCCAGGCTTCGTTCGCGCATTCGCCGGTTCGCTGAATGCGGGAGCTGTGGCGGCTGCACTGGCCTGATCTTAGCGGTGCGGATCGAACTCGAGTTGGACGACCAGTTTCTCGGTGCCTGCGGATGGTGCGTATTTCCACTGCTTCACGGCCTTCATGGCCGACTGTCCCAGGATTGGACTGCCACCCAGCAACTCGGTGCTCTCCACTCTTCCGTTGGGATTGACCATTACCTGAATCCGCACAATTCCCCCGATGAAGAGACGCTTCAAAGTTTCGGGATATTCCGGTTCGACTCGATTGACAATCCGTCTTTCCGGGGTATCGACCTGTCTTGCCTGTTGGGCTTGGACGCTGCCGGACATTGTGATGACGAACAGTCCGGCGAAAAAGAACCATGCAACTGTTTTCAGCGACCAAGTCCTCGTATTCCGACGGTTCGGCATAAGCAGAGAGAACCTCGCGGTTAGTCTCACGGCAATACGACACTCAACTCATATATCTCTTGCGTGCTTCGGTCTCGAACAAACATCCAGGAACCATCGGCCGTGCGTCCGCTCCAGAGACCAAATGGGCCAGGATAACGTTCGATTCCTTCCAGCTTAAAGACCCTTTCCGTGCGGCTCTCGCCCACTTTCACCCTGCGGATCGACTCCTCGTCAGTGACAAGGTCGTCGAAGTAGAGGTACTGGCTATCAGCGGACCAGGCGGGATAACTGACGGCCCCAGCTGGTTCGGTCAGCCAGATCGACCATTTCTTCGTCTTGTCGTCGAGGAGCATGACCCTGGTGAAGTCGGGAGAGAGTGCGGCGATGTATCGGCCATTGGGCGACCAGCGCGGGCTGAACAGCCCGTTCGATCCAGGAACATCGGAGACATCGTGAGTCTTGAGGTTCACGATGCGTATGTTGATCCCGGTTTCCTGATGCAGGTACCCGAACATGATGCGAGTTCCGTCAGCGGACCAATTCGCGTCGATCTGGCTGCGGTTCTCCTCCAAAACGTTTTCCGGCTTTCCGCCTTTGGCAGAGACAACGGCGATCTTCCAGGGCTTCCCCGGCTGCATGCTTACGTAAGCGATCTGTTGGCCATCAGGCGACCAGTGGGGCAACGCGGTTCGTTCCGAGGCGGTGGTGAGTTGCAGGCGATCGCTTCCATCCGAGCGGCACCTCCACAGCGCGCCTTCCGGAACCGAAACATACGTAACCCATTTGCCGTCGGAAGAAAAATCGATGTCGGTGGCAGAGACTCCGGAAAGCAATGACACAAATTCCTTGCTCACGGTGTTGTACTTGACGGCTTGACCTGCGGGCTGAACCCCAATGGCCCAGATCCGCTTGTTATCCGGCGCGGGCGCGGCGCTGCCGAACGACATGGGACCACGAGTCAGTTCGACAGGCCCAGTTCCATTCGCGACTGAGCTATCCGATAACGCCCAAAGCGTGGTCACGGTCATTGGACCGTTCTCAGTGACCTGAAATATGTAGTAGCGCCCATCAGCGGTCCAGTGGCCACAGCAAGCGCTGGAAGCATGTTGCCAGCCCTCCAGCACGGGATGGGGCTGGGAGCCATCGCTGCCAACCTCCCAAATCGCGGTGGTGTTCTGCGCAGTATTGCCAATGGTGAAGCGGATGCGCTTGCCATCGGCAGAAATTCGAGGAGCGAAAACCGCGCCTTCGCCTTTAAAGATTTCACGCTCCGCGCCGCCGCTGGTACTTGCGAGGTAGAGTGCCGAACCCTTCGCAAATACCAATTGCTGGCCGTCCGCCGACCAACTCGCATCCCGGCCCTCCAGTTCACCCAGCTTATGTGGCGTCCCGGAATGTACCGGAAGTGTCCAGAATTCATTGTTGCTGGCTCCCCCTCGAATTGGGGCAACCAGGAGTGCAGAGTGATCGGGCGAGATGTCAAGTGCCTGCACATTGGCAAATGCGCTGGGAATCAAGGAGCGGCTGGCAGCGGGGAGAGAGTACTTCGCCAGCACGCGACCGGAGGAAGGCCACTCGGTCACGTAGAGATTGGAATCGTCCGATAACAGATTGGTCTTGCTGACTCCATCATGCGTGAGCTGAGTGATCGAAATCACTCGCGCAGTGGCGACGGTCGTTTCGCTTGGGTGTTCCGCGCACGCTGCGCTGCCTGGCACGACCGCCAGAAATGAAGATAAGACGTAAGCCAGCCCACGGACGAAATTTCGGCACATGCAGCCGATCGTATCAAGAACAGCGACAGTCAAAGACGAAACATAACTCTTCAAGGTTACGAACGTCACGCGAACCATCAAAGAGTGCTGGTCGAAAGTAAAAACATTGCGAGGCTCGCGGTTGATTTTGGAAGGCGCCCGACAAGCGATCGGAGGCGAATCCTGTTGCAGACGGACAAGCTCCCAGTCTTACAGCTCAGCACGAAGCTCACTTCAACAGATACAACCGTCAGTGTCATAGATCGCGGATTTTGATTGTCGACGGGGGAGAACCCCTCAGTTGCCAATGATGAATTCCTTCATGTCGGGGGCTGTGGCGGCGGCACCAGGGAAAGTGGTGAGTCCCAGGGTCTCTGAGAGGAAGCGTAGGGTGCTCTGGTGCTGGTACAACGTGGTGGAGACGTAGGCTCTTTTCACGTCGGGGCCGGCGGCCAACCATGCCACACGGCCGCCGCCATGCGTATTGTCGCCTGCGGACTCATCAAAGACGATCACGAGCAGTCCGCCGTGGGTGGCGTTGAACCCCGAACTTCCCACCAACGGGCCGAGATTGGTTTTCAGCCAGGCGTCGACGTGGGCGAGGCGCTGACTGTCGGTGCAGTTGGGAATGGTGGCTGGACAGTCGTGGCCATTGTTGTCGTTGTCGGGAACGATGAATGAGTAGCTTGGCAGACTTCCATTCCGAAGGTCTTTCGGGAATTGCGTGAAAGGAACGAGGTTGATTTTCTCGTTGGAGCTGTTGCGCACGTCAGAAAAGTAAGAAAGAGGATTGTGATGCTGGGTGTACTTGCCAGTGTCTCCGCCGGTATAACCGACACTGGGCAGCCCTTCGGTGTATTCCTTCCAGGTTTTGCCTGCCGTTAACAGGTGGCGCACGATGTTGTCAGCCGTTACCGTCGTCTTATAGGCGTCGTTGTTGGTGATGATCTTGCCTGCAGTCAGCTCAAAGTAATTTCCAATCGAGGGGTGAGTGTTGGCATAGTACGCGCTGGCGTACGCATATTTCTTCGCCAGGGCGTTCAGCCAGGGCATGTTCTTGTTCCCGATGATGCTCGAGTAGGAGTGGTTCTCCAGCACGATCAGGTAAACGTGTTTCACCTGGACATCCGTGGCCGCTTTGACGGAAAGCGAAGGACGCTGGAGACACAGCGTAATCACGAGAACAAGCGTGCTAATGCGGAGCAGAAGGGTCGCAAACTTCATGAGACAAAATCTCCTTCGATTCAGAACGAGGCGGGCGCGGGTGGACGGGACCCGGGATCGCGTTTTACACCCGGAACCTCCGCAATGCGGCTGGCTCGGACGGTGGGGACAACGGGTGGCGTCGGAATGCGCAGCCTCCCGATATTTGAAATTGGACCACGACTCGGTCGGGAAAGCCAGGTGCAGTTAGGGCATTGGGGCCGGGCGATACTGTGTCAGCCGATCGCCAGAGAGGCGGGCTTCACTGTGTGACGTGTCGGCATTTGGCTCGGGATTCCAATGCACTCAGCAGGCTCTGGGGGACGAATTGCTTGTGAAGAAATCCCCTTTGCGGCAACGAGGCCGATAGTAGGTTTGCCGGAACACTTTCAGATCAAATTACAGGGAGTGTTCCACCAGACCACCTGCCACCCGACTCGCGCCTTCCGCCGGTTCCTCCACGGAAGTTTCCTCCCACAGAGTTTTGTCGCGTAGCAGCCGCGACACCAGCGCGGTGTGCATGGCATGACCAGCGCGGTCGGCAACAATACTGCCCAGAATCTGTTTCCCAACCAGCGCCAAGTCACCGATCAGGTCCAATACCTTGTGCCGGACGAATTCGTCGGGATAGCGCAGTGGCGGGTTCATCAACCCTTCGGGAGTAAGCACGATGGCATTCTCGGTCGACGCTCCCCGGATCAGTCCCTGCTGCCGCATGGCATCGGCCTCGTGCAGAAATCCGAAAGTCCGCGCCGGTGCAATCTCGCGCAGGAAGTTGCCGTCGGAAAGATCCACGCGGAATGTCTCACGTCCGATCAAGGCGTGCGGGAAATCGATGGTGTAAGAAACCGAATAGCTATTCGCGGGATAGATCGCGATGAACTTGTTCCCCTCGCGCAGCTCCAGTTCCCGCCGGATGCGCATATACGACCGCACCCGCCGCTGCTTGCGGATCCCGGCTCGTTGGATCATGTCGACGAACGGCCGGGCGCTGCCATCCAGAATCGGCAGTTCCAGGTTATCCAACTCCACGATGGCGTTGTCGATCCCGGTCCCGATGAAGGCTGATAGGAGGTGCTCAGTAGTGGAGATCAGCACGCCTTTCTTCATCAGACTGGTGGCGTAGCTGACGCGGGCCAGGTTGCGGCCCGTCGCCTCGACCTCGAAGTCATCCAGATCGGTTCGCCGGAAGATAATCCCGGCTCCGGATGCGGCGGGAAGGATTCTGAGATGAACAGGAGCCCCACTGTGAAGACCAATCCCTTTGCACTCGACCGCCGTGCGGATTGTCTGTTCCTGTCTCAAAGGGAGGGCTGAATGTCTTTGATCCAGTTCAGCTTACAGTCCGCAGCCGATAATCCAATGTGGCAAATTAGCCACACTCCGTGGCATTCAGGACCCTTTAATGGCAAACCTCGGCTATGTTGTTCAATACGAGACGGATAGGGATAGAGATGCGGCGTAAAAGCTCTCCTACTCAACCGGAAAGAGTGCCAGGGCATAACCGCTTTCGACGTAGGTATCTCCGCGACCTTCCAGTTCGGTCTCCGCGCGCTCTGCGTTTTGAGATTTTCGCGAAGTCGTCCTGTCTCTAAGAATGCAAACGGATCACTTTTTTCGCGGCGGCAGAGTATTCGGATCGTAGGTAGTCTTGGCGTCGAACATGGAGTCGTTCAGCGTGTCGTTGTAAGTGACCGTGTTCAAAAAACGCTGGTTCGACATCTCCCCATTGTAAAAGCGAGTGACGCTATAAGGGGTCATGATGCCCTGCGTGGTGCGGTAGGCGTCGTAGAGTTCTTCTTCGGTGTTACGCAGGTTGTCGGTGGGATCGCGCCATGTGAAAGTCTTTTTCAGCGGCAAGTGCGTGGTGCTGTCGAGGTAGAGCGTCACGCTGTCATTCTTGGTGTTCATGATGCTGACCTGGTCGGCGGGCTTGTTAGCCGCAACTGCCGGGCCTTCATAGAACAAGGCAACCCCGGGTTCGTTGATCCAGCGCCGCAGAACCCATTCCATGGAGTGCTCGCGCCGCCGCAGGAATTCATCCAGCGTTTTCTGGTCGAGCATGGCGGTGCCCTTGAAGGTGACTTCGTAACCCTTGTCCCCGTTGTAGATGTACGAGATATCGCGCTGCTTGGTCAGTTCAATGCGCTCACGGTCGGGGAACTTCGCGAATCGCCAGAAGAGCACTCCCGCGTTGGTGGCCTCGCCGCGATGGAAACTGTAGGTTCGGCCCTGCTGGCTCATGTCTTTGACATCGAGGTAGGCCTGTCCGCCAAGCGCCTGGATCGCCTGGTTCACCAAGGTCTTCGCCTTCACCGCATTGTCCTGAGCGACCGGGTCGCCCTGAGGCTTGGCTGCGCTGTTCTGAGCAGCGGCGCCCGTGACGGCACACAGGCTAAGGACGAGTACAGCAAGAGAGAAACGCATGCTTTTCATAATTAGACGCTGAAATCAGGACGGGGGCTGTATGCCTCCCATTCGCGCGCAGTCCCAGGTACCGCATTCAACCTGCGAGCACCGCGCCCCCGTTTACGTTGAAAACTTCTCCGGTGATGAACCCTGCGTGCTCCGTGCACAGAAATAAAATGGGGGCCGCGACCTGCTCGGGCGTTCCGACGCGGCCAAGCGGAATGGTCGCGAAGATCTTGTCGCGCGTCCTCGGATCATTCAGCGCCGGTTCCGACATCTCCGTGCCAACCCATCCGGGTGCCACGCAATTCACGTGAATCCCGTCGCTCGCAAGTTCGGTCGAAAGCCCTTTGACCATGCTGATGAGCGCGCCCTTGGTGGCGGCATAGTCCACGTGAAAAGCTTCGCCGCGCTGCGCCGCCGTGGAACTGACCAGCACGATGTGTCCTCCGTCGCCGGTACTCAGTTTTACTTGCTTCTTCATCTGCGCGACCGAGTGGCGAATCAGGGAGAACACGCTGTCGAGATTGACGGCTACCGTCCCACGCCACTGCGCGTCGCTCATCTGGTCGACGGGCGCATCCTGCGGAGGCCAGATCCCATGATTGGCCACCAGGATGTCGAGTCGCCCAAAGCGCTGGACCGTTTCCCCGACCAGATCCTTGGCCGAGTCGAGTCCGCTGAGATTGCATGCTACGGCCGCGCAGCGGGCCTCGCCGCAATCCTGCACCAGCAGGTCCGCTTGCGCCTTGGCGCTCTGGTAGTTGAACAACACCTTGGCGCCCGCAGCCGCAAACATCCGTACGGCTGCCGCTCCAATCCCGCGCGAACCGCCCGTGATAAGCGCAACCTTTCCTTCCAGAGAAAGAGAAACCGGCATATCTCTAGTTTCAAGGCAGGAAGCGAAAATTAGCAAGTCAGGGGCGGATTGGCTGTCAGACCTGACAGCTGAGACCTGGAACTAGTCCCCCAGGCTAGGCGCTTTGCCGGTCTTGAGTTGTCGCATGAGCACCCGCACCAACATTCCGTCGTAGCGAGTCCCGCTCAGTTTTTCGATTTCCGCGAGTGCCTGGTCAGTGGTCTTTGCGGCCGCGAAGGCGCGTTCGCTGGTCATGTTCACGAAAGCGTCTGCCAGCGCGAGGATGCGTCCCCAGAGTGGAATTTCTTCTCCGCGAAGGCCGTGGGGATAGCCGCTTCCGTCGAAAGCTTCGTGATGGTGCTCGATGGCTTTTTGCAGCAGGATGCTGCCCGGAACAGTTGCGACGATTTCGGCTCCCGTCCGCGGGTGCTTTCTGATGTGCGCAAACTCTTCTTCGTTCAGCGGACCCGGCTTGGTGACCACGCGCTCCGGCACGAAAATCTTTCCGACATCGTGCACGCGAGCGGCATAGACCAGTTCAACCAACTCGTCGGGCGGAAGAGCCAGGGCGCGGCCGATGAGTTCCGTGTAGCGGGCCACCATGTCTCCGTGGCCGGCGGCGTGAAATTCGCGCGACTCCCCGGCGCGGGCCAGGGCTTCGATGGATTCCTTCAGAACCTGCACGTTGCAGTCTTCCCCGCACAATCGATGGAGGGTCGAAACCAGATCTTCCAGATCGGCCAGGAGCGAGCGGTCCTGCTGCAGGAAGCCTTCGATATAGGTCGACAACTGCTGGCGCTGCGCCGCAATGTTTTCCGTATCTCCGAACTCGGCGACCATGGACACGCGATCGCCGCCATTGTGCTTGGCGGCGTACATTCCGGCATCGGCGACGCGAATGATGTCTTCGGCGGAGAAGCCGTGGGCCGGGAAGCTCGCAACGCCAAAGCTGCCCGAAATGTGATGCTCGGCCAGCATCGCGTCTTGCGCCAGCCACAGTCGCAGGCGTTCGGCCAGCGAGTGCGCCTGATCGACGCTGGTTTCGGGCATAAGGATTACGAACTCGTCACCGCCATAACGCGCGACTACGTTGGATTGCCGGCAGCGTTGCTCGAGCAACCTGCCAACGCGCGCCAGTACCAGGTCGCCTTCCAGGTGCCCGAACGAGTCGTTGACCTCCTTGAACTTGTCGAGGTCGATGAGCACGACCGAAAACGGTCGGCCCGATCGCGAGGCGCGCTTCCATTCCGAAGTCAAAGCCTCCCAGAAAAAGCGCCGAGTCTTGATGCCAGTGAGGCCATCGGTGATGGACTGCTGCTGCAGTTTCTGGAACACGAAGGTGTTGTGCAGTGCCGTCGCCAGCAAGTCGGCCAGCGTGCTCATGATGAGCACATCTTGCGTAGAGAACGCGTTCTCTTCGCGGCTCTCGACATTCAGCACGCCGAGCAGGGATTCGCCATACGTGATCGGGATGCACAGCACAGAGCGCGAGTCCGGCAGCACCCCTACCAGGTGGCCGTCGCCTGCGTTCTGCACCAGCAAACGCTCGTTGGTGCGTGCCACCCGTCCCACGATGCCCGTGCCCAGCGGAATGCGCTTGCCCCGGGCCTGTGCGGTCGCGCCCGCTTCCGCTTTGATTTCAATTTCCTTGGTGACGTAGTCAAGAATTCCGATGCCGATGTGATCAAACTGAAAGGTCTTCTGGATTTCGGCCACGATGTCGGCCAGCATCTGCTCGGCGTCCTCGCTCGAAATGGCCATCTTGGAAATGTTATTGAGGAAGTTCAACTGCTTGGAGCGGCGCAATTCCTCGGCGAACAGACGCGCGTTCTCAACCGCAACCGAAAGTTGGCCGGCGGCAGTCTGCATGACTTCCAGGTCGCGCTGCTGGAAAACGTATTCGCGTTCCGTGCTCATGGCAACCATGGCCCCGGCAGGCCTGCCGCCCAGCATGATGGGGGCGCCACAGAAACACTTGGCCGGGCGGCCACTGACCTGAACTGCGCCCAACCGCTCGCGGGTTTTCTCAAGATCGGAGCGGATCAGAAGTGCCTGCCCGGTGCGGATGATGAGCTCCGTCAATCCATTGCTCAGCCGGCGGCAGCGTTTGGGTAAGATTCGGTTGTTCTCCGTTTCCAGCTCAAAACAAATCTGCTCGGCCTCCTGGAAGGCGATATAGAACTCGCTGGTATCGAAAATCTGTCCGAGCTCTTTCTGAATGGTTCGGAGGATCTCATCCTGATCAAGCCGCGAACTGATGGCTTGGCCGATCTGGGTGAGCAGTTCGTATTCTTTGGTACGGCGCTGCGCGTCGTGCATGACCACGTAGTTTTCGATGGTCAATCCGATCTGCAACGCCAGACCGATCAGCAGCCGCAAGTTCGAGGAGCCAAACACCCGCAATTCAGCGTGCGGGAAAAGAATCACGCCGAAATTATGTTCGCGGGTCTGCAGGCTGACGGCGGTGAGGTGGCGGATGTTTTCTTCTGCCAGAACACGCTTGAAGTCTTCGAAACGGCCGCCCGGCAGTGCGGGCAGCGGCTCGGTCATTTCCGGCATGTTGCGGAAGGTGAAAAAGCCTCCGCGGCGATAAGCGAGCTCGCACACGTACTCACCCGCCCCGGTCTTTTCGAGTTTGTGGAGCAGCTCAGGCGAGAAGCCGCGCTGCACTGATGGCAGGACGCCTCGCCATTGCTCCGCAATGCAAATCAGGGCGCGACGGGTGGGCAGAGGATTGATCAGGCGGTCCAGCACGGCCGTCATGCTGGGCACAAGATCTTGCGCAGCCAGCAGCCGCCGCGGATCCACGCCCAGGGTGGAGAAGGCGAGCGCGTTTTCTTGTACCGCGTTGCGCTCGTTCTCGAACAGCACCATCACCATGGCGATGCCGAGCAGCATCTGCGGCAGAGGGCCCAGCATGTGTCCGGCGTTTCCCAGAACTTCCGAGTACGGGCTGACCAGCTGTCCCACGGCCATCAGGCCGCCCCACAAAGCAAGCGCTAAGGCCAACATGCGGAAGGCGAGAGAATTTCGCCGGTGCGCGAAAAGATAAAAGCGCATCGAGCAATAGAGCAGCAGCCCAGCGATGCCAATCTCCAGGCGAAGGTGCGAAATCGACTCGAGATCGTTCTTGAAGACGCCGTTCACCATGTGGGTGCGCAAACTCCACAGCGTCAGACCCACACCCGCCACGGCAAGCGCGGCGTCATACCAGCGCAGCCGGAAGCGTTCGCGCATCAGGCGCGTGGACACAAAAAGGCAAAGCGCCATGACGACGATCAAAAGGGAACTGGCGAGATAGATCCAGGCTGACGGTTGGCGAGCATTCAAGGCGTCCAGCCCGAAGTGCAGCGAGTACGCTCCCCAACCCAATTGCCACGCGCGAAAATACGGCTGCCGGCTTTGCTCGTAAAGATAAGTGAAGACGAGGAACAGCAGCAGGGCAACGATCCCCGGGAGGATCACCATATTGGTGGCGAGGCTGTTCATGGCGCGCAAAGCCGCTCCGGCGGCTGGTTAACCACAAGGACCGTGAAGAACTTCGATAGTTGCATCGTTTCACAGCCGGGTCAAAAAACTCAATACGATTTCAGTACATGGGGTGTGGAAAGCTGAGTCGCCCCGGCCGAATGGTCTGCGGTTCGCTTGACGCTGCTTTTCACTAGCCCGTAACATGAGGTCTCCATGTCGGATCCCTCTACCTCCCTCAAAAAAAGCGACTTATCCGTCCAGAGCCCGCGCGTCCGCTTTGCTCCCTCGCCCACCGGTTTTCTCCACGTAGGCAGCGCGCGGACATTCATCTTCAACTGGCTCTACGCGCGTCGTAATGGGGGAACCACGGTCCTTCGGCTCGACGACACCGACGTTGAACGCAACACCCAAGCGTCCGTGGATTCGATTTTCGAGGGGCTCAAGTGGTTGGGGCTCGCTTGGGACGAAGAGTACAAGCAATCCGAGAGGCTGGCCCTTCATCAGAAAACGGCTTGGGGAATTTTCGAACGTGGCTCGGCCTACAGAGACTTCACACCTGTCCACAGCGGGGATGGGGAAAAGTCGGGAGCGCAGGGAACCTGGCTGTTCAATGCTGGCATGCGCGAGCTTTCGCGCGAGGAGAGCGACCGGCGGGCGGCCGCGGGGGAGCCGTTTGCCTTGCGCTTTCGCGTTCCGCGGGAGACGGGCGAAGAAGTGCGCTTCACCGACGCGGTATATGGCGAGCAGCGCAAGGCGGCCGCTGACATCGAAGATTTCGCCTTGCTGCGTTCCGACGGCATGCCCACCTACCACCTCGCGTCTTGTGCTGATGATGCCGATCTGCGGATCACGCACATCATTCGGGGACAGGATCACCTGACCAACACGTTCAAGCACGTACTCATTTTCGAAGCCGCTCGAGCTATGGCACCCCAGTTCGCGCATTTGCCCCTGCTGGTTGCGCCTGACGGCACGAAGCTTTCGAAGCGCCGCCACGGACCGGTGGTCAGCGTGACCACGTATCGGGACGCGGGCTTTTTGCCGGAAGCCTTCATCAATTTTCTCTGCCTGTTGGGATGGTCGCCAAAGAACGATCGGGAGCAGCTTTCGCTGGCAGAGTTGCAGGAGCTGTTTTCGCTTGAAGGCATCAATCGCGCGAATGCGGTCGTCAATTTCAAAGAGCAGGCTACGACCTCGGAGGAGACCTTCGATCCCAAAGCGGTGTGGCTGAATGCGGAGCACATTCGGGCTCTGCCGGTAGAGCAGTTAAGTGCACGCTTGTTGCCCGTGGTGCGCGAGGCCGGCTTTGCTGTGGAGGCGGACCAGATGTTGCGGATCACGCCGCTGATTCGCGAGCGCATTAACTTGCTGCAGGATGTTTTGACGGCGGCGGATTTTTTCTTTGTAAATCAATTGGCACCCTATGATGCGGCGGAATTGATTCCGCAAAAGGGCGACGCGACGATGGCTAAGAAAGTGTTGGAAAAGGCACAGGTCGTTTTGGGTGGAGTCGAGTTCAAACATGACCCGTTGGATCAGGCGCTACGGGCGGCCGCCCAGGAACTCGGGGTCAAGGCAGGACAGATGTTTCAGCCGATTCGCGTCGCCGTATGCGGGCGCAAGAATGCGCCGCCGTTATTCGGGACGTTGGAAGTGTTAGGGCGCGGGAAAACCTTGGCGCGCATTGAGCAGGGGATTCAGAAGTTAGGATGAGCTCCGTCCTGTGGGAACGAGGCCCGATCATTTTCGCGGGCGATCTTGGGTCCCGGGACTGTCGCGCCCCGCGGGCTTTGCCCGCATCGCCGGAGTTTCGCCCCTACGGGGCTCGCTTTTCTCCGGCGACGGTACCCAGCGCTTACGCGCTGGGCTAATATATGTCGCCGCTCCGCGGCTTGCAGTGTCGGCTCGTTTCGAAGGTTTTCTTCGCTGGTGTTTCCAGATCTTCCAACCCCGGCAATCTTTATTCTCTGAATTCTTCTCTTTCACCTCTTCCCCTTCTCAACTCTTCCTTCTTAATTCTTTTTATTTCCTCCCTTCTAGTTTTCTTCTCTTCTCAGTCTTCCCCTTCTCCCCCTCTCAACTCTTCCCCCTCTCAACTCTTCCCCCCTGCTCTTCTCAATCTCACTCACCTCTGGGCGGCTCCTCTTGCCCAAGAGTTGAGGTAAATATCCAAAAAGGCATCAAGCCGAGCCGCGTAGCGGTGACATAGATTAGCCCAGGGCGTAAGCCCTGGGTTCGGGACGCATCGAAGCAGCCCCGTAGGGGCGACACGGGCCGGAGCGGGCGAGAGCCCGCCAGGCCCCGGGCTGGCGCGTCGGCAAAAGTCGGCCCAATCCCCGGCCTGGCTTTGGCACTATACAGTATAGAGTACTTTATGATACAAAGTATGCCCATGAGCCACCATTCGTTCCCACCTTTCTCACGCCCTCTGCGGGGGCGCTGGATCCCCGACGAAATGCTGCATGCTTCCGAACTGAGTCACGAGACTCCCGCAGCCGCGATTGAGCCGCGCTATTGTCTGATGATCAATCCGTTCTACGCGAAGGATGCCAATGCCAGCTTTGGCAAGCATGTGCTCACCCCATCACTCGCGCTGACAAGCCTCGCCGCGACCACTCCGGAGCATTGGCGGCTGAAATATTGGGATGAGAATCTGCTGGCGGGTGCTCCACCGTGCCGGCCTATGCCCGAGCTCGTGGCGATCACGGTGCACCTCACGTTTGCAAAGCGCGCATTTGAACTGGCCGAGTGGTATCGCAAGCGCGGCAGCAAGGTGATCTTCGGCGGATTGCACGTTTTGTCTTGTCCGGACGAGTGCGCGCCGCATGCCGATGCTCTGGCGCTGGGTGATGGGGTCCAACTCTGGCCGCTCATTTTGCGTGACGTCGAGGCTGGCACATTGCAATCGCGTTACGTTTCCACGTACGAAAACGACTACCGCGACGATCCCCCGCCGCGCCGGGCAATTCTGCCGCGCCGCAGTTTCCTGACGACCACCAGCCTGATCGCGACGCGCGGATGCCACAACCGGTGCGGCTTCTGCTATCTCGCGACCGATGGACTGCGTATGCCGTACCGCATGCGCCGGCCCCAGCAGGTGGCGGATGAGTTTGCCGCAGATAGGCAACCATACGCCGTGTTCATCGACAACAACCTGGGTTCGCGGCCTGACTACCTGCACTCGCTCTGCACAGCGCTGCGGCCTCTCAACAAAATTTGGAGCGCGGCCGTCACCATCGACGTCACCGATGATCCTTCCTTGATTCGCAACATGGCGCTGGCCGGTTGCACGGGAGTCTTCATCGGCTTCGAGTCGCTTTCCGATGACAACCTTTTGGATGCGCACAAGAAGACGCCCAAGACGGCCGACTATGCGCGCCGTGTGCGGATGCTGCATGACGTCGGGATCCAGGTGAATGGATCGTTCGTTCTCGGATTCGATCATGATCGCAAAGATGTTTTCGAGAGAACGGCGCAATGGGTGGAAGAGAACCGGCTCGAATGCTCCACGTTTCACATTCTTACGCCGTATCCGGCGACTCCATTGTTCCGGCAGATGGAAGCGGAAGGGCGCATCCTGCACCGCGACTGGTCGCTGTATGACACCAGCCACGCCGTGTTCCGCCCGAAACACATGACGCCCGAGGAACTCGAGTACGGCTACGGGTGGATCTACCAGCGACTGTTCTCGCACGCCTCGATCTGGCGGCGGCGGCCGGAGGACTGGCAGGCGGTTCCGCTTTATCTCGCGATGTCGTATCTCTACAAGCGCTCGAACCGGTTCTGGCACATGCTGATCAAACACAAACTGGTGCACGCGGCATGGAGCCCTCTGGTGGAGGCAACACGCCTGCGTCACGTTCGCTACCGCAAACGTCTGGCGGAGAGTACTGCGCCCGTCGTGAGTCCGGGGCAGGTCATTTCGGCTGGGGTTTGACTCTTGAGTCGACATCGGGGACGACTGAGGGCTGCACGGGAACCGGCTTCGGAACGGCGGAATTCCCCGCAAGAAAATCTTAAAACGCAGAGGACGCGGAGTATGGCCCGGGAGGGCGCTGAGGATCCCGATACCTCGCAGGAAGCGAAGAGGGCAACTCGGGGCGTTCGAGATGAAATCGAGCCTGGATCCGGTAGGACTTAAAAGTCCTAAGAAGTTATCGGCGCATGTACTGTGCGTGCGCATCTGCCAGATCATTTTCGCGGAAGCAGACCCGCTATTTCCCGGTGCAGGCGATAAAATAGCAAGTCTCATGACTCCAACAGACTCTGTCCCGGGTCCAGCCGCCGACACGCCGGTTGTGCCGCGCCCATCGAACTTTATCCGCGACCGGATTCTTGACGACCTGAAAACGAATAAATACGCGGGCCGTGTACAGACGCGCTTTCCTCCCGAACCCAACGGCTACCTGCATATTGGACATGCCAAGGCCATCTGCCTCGATTTCGGATTAGCTGACGAATTCCACGGGCATACCAATCTTCGCTTCGACGATACCAATCCGGAGAAAGAAGATACCGAGTACGTCGACTCGATCATGGAGGACGTGCGCTGGCTGGGCTATCACTGGGACGGGCTTTACTACGCGTCGGACTACTTCGACCAGATTTATGCGTGGGCTGTGCAGCTGATTAAGGACGGGAAGGCGTACGTCGACGATCAAACTGCCGATGAGATCCGGAAAAACCGCGGCACCCTCACCGAGCCCGGGAAGAACAGTCCGTATCGCGACCGCAGCGTGGACGAGAACCTGCAACTGTTCGAGCGGATGAAGGCGGGTGAATTTCCTGACGGCTCGCGCGTGTTGCGCGCCAAGATCGACATGGCGTCGCCCAACTTCAACATGCGCGATCCGGTGATGTACCGCATCCTGCACGCCGAGCATCACCGCACGGGCAACAAGTGGTGCATTTATCCGATGTACGACTTCGCGCACGGGCAATCGGACTCGATCGAGAAAATTACCCACTCGATGTGCTCGCTCGAGTTTGCCGATCACCAGCCGCTTTACAACTGGTTCATTCAGGAGTTGGGAATTTTTCCGTCGCAGCAGATTGAATTTGATCGGCTGAGCCTGACCTACACCATCATGAGCAAGCGCAAGCTGCGCCGACTGGTGGAGGAAGGGCACGTGAAGGGCTGGGACGATCCGCGCATGCCCACGCTCGGCGGGCTGCGACGGCGCGGGTATACGCCGGAAGCGATCCGGAACTTCGTGACGGCGGCGGGAGTGTCGCGCACCAACGGCGTGGTCGAGCTGGCGATGCTGGAGCACTTTGTGCGCGAGGACCTGAACAAGCGCGTGCCCCGAGTAATGGCCGTGCTGCGGCCGCTGAAAGTGGTCATCGACAACTATCCGGAGAACCAGGTCGAGGAAATGGACGCGGTCAACAATCCGGAAGACGCGAGCGCGGGATCTAGGATGGTTCCGTTTTCAAAAGTGCTGTACATCGAGCAGGATGACTTCCGCGAAAATCCGCCAAAGGGCTACTACCGACTTTCGCCGGGGAAAGAAGTGCGCTTGCGCTATGCCTATCTCGTGACCTGCACCAGCGTTTTGCAAAACGAGCAGGGCGAGGTGGTCGAGGTGCATTGCACGTACGATCCGGCGACACGCGGAGGGAATACTCCGGATGGGCGGAAGGTGAAGTCGACGATTCACTGGGTATCGGCCACGCAAGCCGTCGACGCCGAAGTGCGGCTCTACGAAAGCCTGTTCACCAAGGAGGATCCGGACCGGGCGGAAGAGGGAAACGATTTCATCTCGAATCTGAATCCGAATTCGCTGGAGGTGGTGAGCACGGCCAAGGTTGAGCCGTCGCTGGCGAAGGTTGAGGCGGGAATGCGCTTGCAGTTCGAGCGGCTGGGATATTTCTGTGTTGACCTGGACTCGGCAGCCGGCCATCCGGTGTTTAACCGCACGGTTGCTCTGAAAGACGCGTGGGCCAAGGTGGAGAAGAAGCAGGGCGGAAAGTGAGAACGGGCATGCGGCGAGAGCCCATGCTGGGGCGTGGTTGATGATGAGCGCTGCTGTTGATCGCAGTATCTGCGACCGCGCAGAAGGGCGAGGCGAGCGCCCGTCTCAAGTGCCGCTGGACTACAGCGTGGAGACGAGACTGACTAAAAGCAAGTGAGAATACATCCCGATCGTGTACGGGTGCTGGTAAAGAAGACGCCCCAGCCTTAATCGAATTACACCTCTGTCATCCTGAGCGAAGTGAGCCGCAAGCCGAACGAAGTCGAAGGACCTTGTGTCCAAGCCGCACTCTATACGCGTCTGCATCCGCGGCTGGCATCACTTTCTTCTAGCGATGGGCGTGCGGGCTTTGGGCTGGGTTCTTTCCGCCCGCAACCGCGTTCTTCAAGACCTTCACTTCGAAATCCACCGGCAGATGTTTGGGCGGATAGCAGGCGGCGTTGTCGCAGGCCTGGTATTTCAGGTCGCCGTGGATGGCGTACTTGCCGGGCTGCACGGTGTGCAGCGGGCGGATCGTCATCGAGACGGCGAAGTCTCCCGTGTAGACGTTCAGGGGTTCGTCGGGCGAGAACGGGAACGTCATTTCCTTGCCCGGGGGGTACGTCATCTTCGTAATCGCGATGTCGGTAGGCGCGTCAAGCTTCAATGCCGTGGGAATCAGGAACTCGGACTTCGGCGTGTTTGAGTTGATGTGATAGCCGGGCGGCACGCGGAAGTGGATAGTCACCGGCCTGCCTTGTCCACGAGTGACGGAGACCGTATCGACGGGAGCAACCGCTACCGCAGGTACTTTCTTGCCGGTGCCCTGCGCGTAAACCAGCGATGTGAACAACGGTACCAAGACGACCAGTGTTTTAAGGATTCTCATGTTGTCAGATCACAGAGGCCGCTACGAAGCCGGCCTCTCAAGCAGCCATCGATCACACGTTCGCTAACAGGACGCGAAGATGTTAGACCGAATGCCAGCCCGCGCCTACGTTACTTTTGCGCCTGTACCGGGGTCCCCTGGGACAGCGATTTCTTGATGTTATCGACGAACAGACTACGGCTTTGTAAGCCGAATTCGCGGGCCACGATCTTTCCATCCCGGTCGATGAAGTAAGTCGTGGGCAGCACGTTGACCCCGCCGTAGTCGTTGCCGACCGCTTCTTTGCCGATCAGGATCGGGTAGTTAACGCCCATCTCTTTCACGAATTTCGTGATGTCTTCCTTGCTGGCGTCGTCCATGGCTACGCCGACGATTTGCAGGCCTTGCGGGCCATATTCCTTCTGCAGTTCGACAAACCATGGCATCTCGATCTTGCAGGGACCGCACCAGGTCGCCCAGAAGTTCAGAAGGACCGCTTGTCCCTTGTAGCCGCTGAGCTGGATGTTCTTGCCCTCGAGCGACTCGAGCGTGAAGTCGGGCGCGGGTTTGCCGGCGACGTCGAGGCTCTCATTGTTGCTGTTGGCTCCCTTAATGCCGTGGGAGGCCACATACAACATTGCCGCCACCAGGACAGCTACGAAGAAAAGTGCAGCGAAATTTCGTTTCACAGTTGCAACCTCACTAAAGCGCGAAGCGATTCAAGAACGAAAAGTAGCGCGCGATAACGGTAAAGCGGCCCAGCACCAGCAGGCCTCCGAGCACGATCAGCAGCGCGCCGCTGGCGACTTCGAGCGCGTGCATGTGCGAGCGGAAACGGCTGTAGAACTTGAGAAAACGTCCGATGCCGAGCGACGTCAGCAGGAATGGCACGGCGAGTCCCAGCGAATAGATGGCCAACAGGAAGATGCCCTTGGAGACGGAATTCTGCGTCGCTGCCAGGCCGAGGATGACGGCGAGAATCGGGCCGACGCAGGGCGTCCAGCCGAACGCGAATGCGAAGCCGATCACGAACGATCCCCACGCCGTGCTGCCGCCTTTCACGCTGTGCAGGCGCGCGTCGGTGTAAAGCGCTTTAATCTTGAAGATGCCTGTCAGGTGCAATCCGAAAAGGA
The DNA here is from genome assembly GCA_963850425.1 of uncultured Acidobacteriota bacterium. Lineage (GTDB taxonomy): Bacteria > Acidobacteriota > Terriglobia > Terriglobales > Acidobacteriaceae > Gp1-AA133. The sequence goes on from CAWKLF010000001.1 coordinate 1,218,568, forward strand.
TGATGACCACCCCCGCGACTTGCGCCAGCACTGACTTGTAGCGGGCCAGCATGCGCCCCACTTGGGTGGACAGCGCTCCCAGCGTAATGAAGACGATGCTGAAGCCGATGATGAAGGCGGCGGAGTTCAGCATCACTTTGCGCAGGAGCTGGCCATCGCTGGACTTGAGCTCCTCCACGCCGGCTCCGGAGATCAGCGATACGTAGCCGGGCACCAGCGGCAGTACGCAGGGCGACAGGAAGGAAATTAATCCGGCCACAAAGGCTGCGATCGGTAGCGGGAGTGTCGACATTAAAGTTATTTTACCTGTCCTGTAGTCAAAATACGCTGAGCCCGCTATAGCCGACCGTCGGCCTCAAGACGGGCAAGACCTCTGCCCATACCGAGCGGATGCGCCATACCCGGCGGATGTTACAAACAAAAGTGCATCTCGCAATTCTTTTACAAATCCCGGAAACGCACCCTCCGGCGATCTGATTGCGTCCTTTCCCCCTTGCCGTCGAGCGTCCCCGTTTTCAGAACCGGAACAAATACGACGCCTTCACGAAGAATTGGCGGCCGTCGTTGATGTAACCCTCCGGGGTCGTGAGCAAGCCATTTGGCGTTGGCATCAGCCGCCGGTCGAGGTTCTGCAAGTTGCTGTTGTATCCCACATAGATGGCCGTGCCCGGATGCACCAGGTACGTGATCAGGAAGTCAGCGTTGAAGTTCTTGGTCGGGGAGAGTGAACTGACCAGCGGATTGGAGAGTACGCCTGTGTATTGGAAGATGACCCGCGCGGAAAGTTCGCGGGTGAACTGCCAATTCCATTTGCTGCGGATGATGTGGTTCGTTACCGCCGTGAGGTGAGCGTCGCGCTCGCGAATATGCTCAAGAAGATAGGTGTTGTCGATGCGCAGCCGGCCGGACGGATGCAGGGTGAGAGTCGCGTTCCCCTGGTCCTCGTGTCCGATGAGGGGAATGCGTCCTGCGGAGGGGTTGAAGTTCACTCCCGCACCGGAAACGAAAAACCAGGTGAATTCGATTTGCTTGATCCAGGTGGTGGCGCCCTCAATTCCCCAGAAGGGCTGCGGGTAGTCGGTCACCTTGGTCAGGCCGCTGTAATCTCGGGGGCGAAGGTAGACGTCGTCATACGCGAAGGGGTGGAAATTGACCCAGGTACCGCGTGTCAGGTCGATGCGAAAGCCCGGCATGACGAAGTAGTCGAGCGCTGTGCCGCGATGATCCCAGATGCTGAATTGCCTGATAGTGGGCCCAAAAGAGATCAGGTATTTGCCTTCCGGTCGCCAGGTGTAACCCCCGTTGAAATTCTGTTGACGGATGTCGACGCGATTCACGAAGCCGGTCTCGGTTACGAATCCCGGACTGTAATCGACATATAGGCCTTGCAGGTTCAGTTTTCGTCCGGCGCGTTCCAGATCGACCTTGTAGCCTGGTCCGGCAGAATGCGAGCCGTCCACGTTCAAAGTGGAGCTCGTCACAGCCGCGCCCTGAATGCGCCAGTTCTGGCCGATCTTGATGTTGGCGTCCACGCCGCCAACGCGGTTATAGCCCCCGCCAAATTCGCGGTCGGTGAAGATCGCTCCGATGGTCGACTGGTCGAGGATGTCGCGGCTGACCCGCGCGATTGCGAAGGTGGCGCGGTCACCGCTGTGCGGATCGGAGAGGGGCAATATCTCGCCGGGGGCTCGATCGTCGCTGGCCAGCACACCCACCGCCCAGGGGCCCGACTTCCCAGTCAGCCGCAGCCCGTATTCGGGATGAGCGATGCGCCGGGTGAAAACCAGATTGATCGGCGTCGTGAAGAAGTTGCTGTTCTCCAGGAAGAAGGGACGCTTCTCGGGAAAGAAAACTTCGAAGCGTTGGTTGACGGTGATCTGTGGCTGGTCCGATTCGATCTGGCTGAAGTCGGGATTGACGGTTGCATCGAGCACAAAACGCCCATGCAAGATGAATTTGCCATCGAGCCCAATATCGGGCTTCAAAGTGCGGCTTTCGAAAACAGGATGGTTGGGATCCCGCTGGTCGATGTCGCGAAAGCTTCGAAACAGTCCGTACGGAATCAGCTGAATGTTTCTTCCAGGAGAGACGTGTTCCATCCCACTGGCACTGGCGGCCTGGTTGAATCGTCCCTGAATGCGGTTGGAAATTCTTGGCCAGAAAATATTTTCGTTGGTGCGTGGAATGCTGCGATTCAGAATAATGCCCCAATCCTGCCGGTCCGCCTCTGGGAAACGCAAGCTCTTGAATGGGATTGCAATGAGAGCAAGGTATCCGCGCCCGGTAAGGCGTCCCTCGGAACGCCATAGCGTATCGAAGGACGAATCGAATCCGCTAAAGTCGCCGGCTGCACCGGTGCCGATCGAGCCCTCTGTCCAAAGCGCGTCCCATTGAATGCCGTAAGGGTTCACCGCGAACGCGTAGGCGCGGCGCGCGTCGTGAAAGGTATCGATCATGATTTCGACCGAATCGTCCGAGAAGATGTCCTCGCGGCGAGTCATGCGGGCGCGAATCTGGTCGGGTTCCGTATCCCAACAAACGAACACCGCATACATGTTGTGTTCGTCGTAGGCGAGATAGACGTCGGTGTTTTGCGAGGGCTGGGTGCCGTCGGCGGGCTCGCGCACGATGAAGCCGGTCACCTTCAGCATGCGGCCTGCAATTCCGGCAGTGGGCTCCATGTCGCCGAAGTCGGAGAGGCTCGGTGGCCGGTCAATGCGGGGAATCTGAATGGAAGGTCCCGCCGCGAAAAGGTGCGGCGCAAGAAATAGAGCCAGCGCGAAGGCCGGCAGCGAATTCGTGCGTAGCTTCGTCTTGAACAGGTCCCCAGGCAGCATAAGGAATTGCGGCGAGTGCCAAGAGGCGTATTCCTGACGCCCCATTTTTGCACTAGCCCCGAGATCGCCGACGGTTAGACGTACCAGGCCGTCTTCGGAAACCGGAGCGCTGCCATTTTATGCATGGGGCGGCGGGAGTCTACTTGGGCGCTTTGTGACCCGCCGGTGGTTGGCCGGTGCGCGTGGGCGGCTCGGTTCTGGATGGAGCGTCTCCGCCCTCGGTTGCCGCCCCTTCCGACTGAGTGGCTCCGACAACCTTGCGCAGAAATCCTGGAGGAATCGCCGCCGTGAGAATCGCGCGCTCGCCATGTTGTTCGACCTGGAGGCTGTCAAAGAAAGCCTTCACGTCAGGATCGCTTCCTCCAGTGGCAACCGAGTTTTCGGCGGCGTGGAACAGGTTCACAAAGGTAGAAACTTTCTCGCTGAGATTTTGCGCGTCGTCTTCCGTGCCCGAAATGGCTTCCACTCGCAGATGTAGGGTGGGCGAGTACACCGCGTAGTAGGCGGAGACTACCAGGGACGCGGGCTTGGGGAACAGCATGGACCAGGTGCCCAGGCTGGCGGCTGCTGCTGGGTCGATGCGGCCGATGAACCAGGCGAGCTTGAGGACCGGAAGAGTTTTGCTGACCACCGGCAGCGACTTGTAGTGCTGTCGAAGAAGTGCCGGTCCTCCAAACGGGGAGGCGAGCTTGCGCGAACGGTCAACCATGCCGCGGATCACGACAGGATCTTCGTGGTTTGAGGCGGCGACAGTGTCCACGCTCAGGATCGCCACGCGCAGCGTGCGTCCCTCGAGCGGGATGCTGTAGATGTCGGTGGAGTGATAGTTCTCGACGTTCGCGGCCACCTTGTGGAGGTAGGCTCTGACGCGTTCCCCTTGCACCTTGCCGACCAGCACCTCCGAGAAGCGGGGCTCGGGAGCCGACCCTCCGGTGCCGCCGCGGCCCCACTTGGCTGGATAGTGAATCGCGAAGGCAGCCTCGTCCAGGTCACGCTCGAACTGGAAGTCGGTTTCGTGCAGGAAGACCTCGTAGTCGGCGTCGTGGGCAACGGGTGGCAATGGGCCGATCGCCTTTAGCGTGCGCAGCCACTTGAGATTGACGTAAAAAAATCCATCCGCTCCGGGAAGAAGACGTGCGGCTTCAGGAGGTGCACGCCGCCGGAGCTGGACCACCGCCACCAGCGCGGCGGCGACGAGCAGAGCGGCCATCAAAACGGGAAGTCTGCGTTTCAGGCGCACAGGAAGCGATTATGATAGCACTGGGACGAAACGCCGTTTATCCGCGAAGCAGCGACAGAGGGCGGGCTCGGCCCGTTCGATAACTATAGAGCAGGCTGCCCGCCGCTCCACTGACACGGCGTCCTCGCTTAAAGGGCTCTTCCCATGGGGGGAAAGTCCCAAGATCGAGGCCAGCTGACCCAGCTAACGGATTGTTTGCACGCGATTTGCCCTTTATGGTACCTTTTAAAATTGTCCCGGTCATCTGAAAGGGATCCGTAGGAGATTTGCGCCTGAGGGCGCAGTTCCTCAGCTTGCTGGCGTAGCTCAGTCGGTAGAGCATCTGATTTGTAATCAGAGGGTCAGGGGTTCAAATCCCTTCGCCAGCTCCAAGAACGAATTTCCGGCAGGGCGGGCGGAAGAAGTTTAGCGGCGCAACAGGTTTATCAAACGCACTCCATTTAGGAATTTTTCCGACGTGTAGTGGTTTTCGTGCGCGAGTGTGTTCGCGCGATTCCTGTTTTTCTGTGTAGTTGCGAAGCCTGCAGATTTACTCCGCATGTGTGGTTCCCGGCTGTCGGAAACAGATGCTTCCGTTGGAAGCGAAAGCTTGGCAGTTCTGCACAGGTGGGTGAGTGGTTAAAGCCAACAGACTGTAAATCTGTCCCTCCTAGCGAGGTACGAAGGTTCGAATCCTTCCCTGTGCACCAGAGTTGAGCCCCTTCGGCGCTTCGCCCTGGCGAAGTTGCGAGGGATTGATGAATCGATTGTTTCTGGCATTCGCGGCGTTTGCAGTTCTGGGAGTCCTGGCGTACGTAACGTTGCCGGACCCGCGAATTCGCATGATGACGATTGCGATCCTGGGCCTGTTTGCCGTGAGAACGTGGCTGCGTCGTGGGGAGTTGTTGCACCGCGACAACAACGAAGACGGCTCGGGTGCGAAGTAGCTGAAGGCGATGAAGTCGGTTGCTGAAAGCTGACGACAGATAGCTGACAGCTGGGTTTGAGCCGATGTAGCTCAGTTGGTAGAGCACTCCCTTGGTAAGGGAGAGGTCACCAGTTCAATCCTGGTCATCGGCTCCAGAGTTTGAGTGAGTGGCTCAGATGAACGGCGGCTCGCTTTTCTGGCTCGCGCTTCGGTTCGCGCTGCTGACGATAGTAGTTTTCTACTTTGTGTTGTACATCGTCAGGCAAAGGCGCTTACGGGATCGCAAGGGCGATAGCCGCACCGATGTCATGTTTTGGGTGGTCGTAGCCCTGGCGCTGATTCGAGTTTTTGCTCGGCTCATGCCACTAAGTGGTTGGAACTATCACCTGGTTCGCGTATTACCTGGAATTGCAGCGGCAATCGCGATTCCTGGTCTGGTGATGGAATTGAGTAAGCTGGATACCGACGTCGAGTTGAGCTGAGAGCTGACGGCTAATAGCTGACAGCTGGGTTTTGCGGGAGTAACTCAGTGGTAGAGTCACAGCCTTCCAAGCTGTTGGTCGCGGGTTCGATTCCCGTCTCCCGCTCCAGACCTTAGTGAAGGTGTAAGCGATTTGAGTTACGAACAGGCAACAATCAAGGTCGAGAAGGAAGCGCAGTTCGCGGAGTTGAAGGCTTCCATTGAGCGCGCATTTTCAGCGGGTGCGGTCGAAAAGATGCTGAAGCGGCTCGATAGCAAGAACACGCGCATCCGCGATTTCGACAGCGTGCTCGACAAGCAGGTCATTGAGCATGTGGATGCGACTCTCCGCGAGGCTCGCAAGACCGCGAGGGGGCTGTACCAGGAACTGACGGTGACAGACCAGGGCCAGATGCGCGAGTTCTACCTGTCGAAACTCGAGCAGGTGGAAGAGCCGTTGCGGCACAAGTTCCGTAAGATTTTTCAGTATTACTGAGAGCTGGGAAGTCCCCACCCTCCTGCAAAAAGCGCGGGAGGGATGGGGCACTCGCAGAGGGTTTGAGCTAGAAGCTACAAGCTAGGAGCTAAGAGCTGAGATATGGCGAAAGAGAAATTTGAGCGTAATAAGCCGCACTGCAACGTAGGGACGATTGGTCATATTGACCACGGGAAGACGACGTTGACGGCGGCCATCACGAAGGTGTTGCAGAAGCACAACCCGAAGATCGTGTTTCGCTCGTTCGATTCGATTGACAACGCGCCGGAAGAGAAGGCGCGCGGGATCACGATTGCCACCGCGCACGTGGAGTATGAGACCGCGAACCGGCACTATGCGCACGTGGACTGCCCCGGTCACGCCGACTACATCAAGAACATGATCACGGGCGCGGCCCAGATGGATGGCGCGATTCTGGTGGTCGCGGCGACCGACGGTCCGATGCCGCAGACCCGCGAGCACGTGCTGTTGGCTCGCCAGGTCGGTGTGCCGTACATCGTGGTGGCGCTGAACAAGTGCGATGCGGTGGATGATCCCGAGCTGCTCGACCTGGTTGAGCTGGAAGTGCGCGAGTTGCTGAAGTCATACCAGTTCCCGGGCGATGACGTGCCGGTGATCCGGTTGTCGGCTCTGGGCGCGCTGAACGGCGAAGAGAAGTGGGAAAAGCAGATTGACGCGTTGATGGAGGCGGTCGACAAGAGCGTGCCGCAGCCGGCGCGCGAGCTGGACAAGCCCTTCCTGATGCCGATCGAAGATATCTTCTCGATCTCGGGCCGCGGCACGGTGGTGACGGGCCGAATTGAGCGTGGCAAGGTGAAGGTAGGCGAGGAAGTGGAAATCGTGGGCTTCCGCGACACGCGCAAGACGGTAGTGACGGGCGTGGAAATGTTCAAGAAGCAGCTGGACGAAGGCATGGCGGGCGACAATGCCGGGTTGCTGTTGAGAGGTATTGGCAAGGACGACGTGGAGCGCGGCATGGTGCTGGCGAAGCCGGGATCGATCACGCCGCACACCAAGTTCAAGGCCGAGGTCTACATCCTGACGAAGGAAGAGGGCGGGCGGCATACGCCGTTCTTCAAGGGGTACCGTCCGCAGTTCTATCTGCGCACGACCGACGTGACGGGTGTGGCGGAGTTGCCGGCGGGCACTGAGATGGTGATGCCGGGAGACAACGTGAGCCTGGTGATTGAGCTGATCACGCCGGTGGCGATGGAGAAGGGCTTGCGGTTTGCGATTCGTGAAGGCGGCCACACGGTGGGCGCAGGCACGATTGCGGAAATTGTGAAGTAGCAGTCTTCAGTCTTCAGTCGCCAGTCGCTAGCAAAAGCGAACGAACTAAGCGGCTGGACAACGACTGGGCAATAGAGATTCGATGGGTGACGGGCGTGGCGCCCGCCTCTCCATCGAGGGGAACTAGAGTTGCCGGCAGTTGCCAGCTGGCAACCAAAACCGCGGGCGAGGGCGCCCGCGCTACACAGATTTATAAGGTTGCTAGTGGCTAGCAGCCAGAAGCCAGGAGCTGTATTTCAATGCCGCGAGAAATTATTACGATGCAGTGCGGTGATTGCAAAGAGCGCAACTACTCGACCACCAAGAACCGGAAGACGACTCCGGATCGGATTGAGATGAAGAAGTTTTGCAAGCGTTGCCGGAAGCACACGCCGCATAAGGAAGTGAAGTAAATTTTGTAATTGGGAAATTTGGTAATTGAAAAACCAATGCCTCAACCGGCTAGGGTTTCAAATTACCAAATTACACATTTACAAAGTTACCGAATGGTTCTAGGGGCGTAAGCTCAACGGTTAAACTGCCGGTCTCCAAAACCGGACTTGGGGGTTCGAATCCCTCCGCCCCTGCCAGTTTTTGGAGTGAACGACAGGAAGCTTGGTGTGGTGCATGGGAATCGAGACAAAGAAGATGACAAAGTCGATTGCAGCAGCCAGCCCCGATGATAGTTTCGGGGCGCGAGTGGCCTCGTGGCCGGACAAGATAAAGACCTTCTACAGCGACGTGCGCATGGAGATGAAGAAGGTCACCACGCCGTCGTTTAAAGAAGTACAGGCGACCACGGTGGTGGTGGTCATCACGGTCTTCATCTTTGGATTGTACTTCTGGCTAGTAGATTTCGTGATCGGGCGCGGCATCGACTTCGTGTTCCGATCCTTAGCCCACAGCTGATCGAATCGGAACAGAAAGCCTGGGAATGAAGCAACTTATGCAGGAAGACGAAAAGAACGCAGGCGCAACTCCTCCGGCGGAAACGGCGGGCGGAACAGGCGGTGAGGCAGTCTCCACCGAAGCGCCGCGCAATCCAAACATGAAGTGGTACATCATCCACTCCTACTCCGGTTTTGAGCGGAAGGTGCGGGAATCGCTGGAGTCGCGAGTCCAGGCTTTCGGTTTGCAAGAAAAGATCGGGCGGGTGCTGATTCCGACTGAATCGGTCACAGAGGTTCGCGGGGGGAAGAAGTACACCAGCGAGCGAATGTTCTATCCCGGCTACGTGCTGGTCGAAATGGACATGGATGACCACGTATGGCACGTGGTGAAGTCGACGCCTCGCGTGACCGGGTTCGTGGGCACGGGGCAGCAGCCGACGCCGCTGTCGGAAGAAGAAGTGCAGAACATTGTGTATCGCGTCGGCGAGTCGAAGGACAAGCCGAAGCTCAAGGTCAAGTTCGAGAAGAATGAGACGGTGCGCATCACGGAAGGGCCGTTCGCGAGCTTCACGGGCATAGTCGATGAAGTCAACGAAGACCGCGAGACCTTGAAAGTAATGGTCACGATTTTTGGACGATCGACTCCTGTTGAGTTGGAGTTTGGGCAGGTGGAGAAAGTCGTTACGTAGCTTTGATAGTGGAGCGACGGGTGTCTGGCCCGTCAAGTGAACGGAGCCGAGCAAGAAATGCAGAGGTCCTTCGCTTCGCTCAGGATGACAAAGAATTTTTGAAAGGCGAGTCCCAGGTCGGCGGGCCGAAAATCCTAGACCCCCGGGTGGAACGGAAAAGAGAGTATGGCGAAAAAAGTTACAGGTTCAGTAAAGCTGCAGATCGCCGCTGGCAAGGCGACCCCGGCTCCTCCGGTCGGGCCGGCGCTTGGCCAGGCGCAGATCAACATCATGGAGTTCTGCAAGCAGTTCAATGCGCGCACGGGCGCGAAAGAACTGGAAGGCCTCATTATTCCGGTGGTGATCAGCGTCTACAATGATCGCTCGTTCACCTTTATTACCAAGACGCCGCCGGCGTCGATTCTGCTGAAGCGGGCGGCTGGCATCGCGAAGGGGTCGGGCGCGCCGAACAAAGATAAAGTCGGCAAGGTGACGCTGAAGCAGGTGGAAGACATCGCGAAGCAGAAGATGCCGGATCTGAATGCGGCGTCGCTCGAAGCGGCCGTGAACAGCGTGAAGGGCACGGCGCGGTCGATGGGAATTGATGTTGTTTAGCTGATGGCCAGTGGCTGATAGCTGGTAGCGATTCGGTGCGGGGCGCAGCGAAGAAAAAGCAGGTCCTTCGCTTCGCTCAGGATGACAAGTTTTGGTACGAAACTGGCGCTTGCTCGAAGCTCAAGGCTCTTAGCTCAAAGGCTTGTAGCTCAAAAGCTTGTAGCTCAAAAGCTTGTAGCTTGAGGCTTGCAGCTCAAAAGCTCGTGGGTCGCGGCTAGTAGTCGAAAACACCACGGCTCTTCAGAACAGCGTGGAGCGGTGGGAGACGGAGAAAACAGATGAAGAAGTCAGGGAAGAACATCAGTAAGGCTCGGGCTGCGGTTGGAGAAAAATCGTACCCGCTGCAGGATGCGGTTCCTCTTCTGCAGAAAGTGAAATACGCCAAGTTCGACGAGACCGTGGAAGTCACCATGCGTCTCGGCGTCGATCCCAAACATGCCGACCAGATGGTGCGCGGAACCGTGGTTCTGCCGCACGGGCTGGGGAAATCGAAGAAGGTTCTCGTCATTGCCACCGGCGACAAGGTGAAGGAAGCCGAAGCAGCGGGCGCGGATTTCGTGGGCGGCGAAGAAATGGTCGAAAAGATCCAGAAAGAAAACTGGACCGACTTCGACGCGCTGATCGCGACGCCCGACGTGATGAAATCGGTGGGCCGCCTGGGTAAGGTGCTTGGGCCCAAGGGCCTGATGCCTAATCCGAAGACCGGCACTGTCACGTTCGACGTGGGCAAGGCCGTGCAGGAAGTGAAAGCCGGCAAAGTCGAGTTCCGCACGGATAAGACTGCTCTGGTTCACGTGCCCGTGGGCAAGATTTCGTTTTCGCCCGACAAGCTGGTTGAAAATGCGACGGTCGTGATCTCGAGCGTGATCAAGGCGAAGCCGTCGGTGGCCAAGGGCAAGTACATTAAGGGCTGCACGCTGAGCTCGACGATGGGGCCGGGGATTTCGATCGATACCAGCGCAGTGGAAGCGGCGGCGAAGGCTTAGTCGGCGAGCGTTCGCGGGCGAGGGCGCCCGCGCTACACATCAAGATTTCTGAAGGGATACGAACATGGCAGTCAGCAAAGCTAAGAAGATGGAGCAGGTCGAAGAGCTGAGTGGCGAGCTGAAAAATGTTTCCAGCGTCATCGTCGCCACGTACAGCAAGCTCACCGTCGAAAAGGATTACGAACTGCGCAAAACTTTACGCACGACCGGCGCGAAGTATCGGGTGGTGAAGAACACGCTGGCCGAGCGGGCGTCGAAGGGCACCAAGGTTGAAGAAGCGCTGCAGAATCTGAGCGGCGTGACCTCGATTGCCTACACCGAGGGCGACCCGGTGGCGCTGGCCAAGGCGCTGGCGAAGTACGCCAAGGACAATCCGGAATTCAGCTTCAAGGCAGGCGTGGTCGAAGGGCGCGTGGTCTCGATCAAGGAGATCGAAGCGCTGGCCACCATGCCATCGAAGGAAGAGCTTTATTCGAAGCTTCTGTACTTGTTGAACGCTCCGGCGCAGCGCCTGGTGACGGTCATGAATGCAGTGGGCCGGAACCTGGCGGTGGTGATTGATCAGGGCGTGAAGGAAAACAAGTTTAAGGAAGCCTGAAAGAATTGAGTCATTGGGTAATTTTGTAATTTGGTAATTGAAAATCCACTGGCGGTCGAGGGTGGAGAGAAATTACTTAATTACTCAATTTCCCAATCACCAAATGAAGGGATTGCGTTATTGCTCGCGGGGGTTGCGCGGTTCGAGTCTGAGCGTTGTCTGGCGCGCAGATTGGGGCCTGGTCGCACTGGAAACCTGGCGGGCGGTGGCGAAATCGAACGACCGATACATCAAGAATTGGAGAACAACATGGCGGACCTGCAACAACTCGAAGAATCAATCGTAGGCTTGTCGCTGCTCGACGCGGCGGCGTTGGTGAAGAAGCTTGAAGAGCGGCTCGGAGTTTCAGCTGCGGCCGCGGCACCGGTGATGGTGGCCGGTGGCGGCGGAGCCGCTGCTGCAGCACCTGCGGAAGAGAAGACGGAATTTACCGTGGTTCTCAAAGACGTAGGCGCGAACAAGATCAACGTCATCAAGGCGGTTCGTGAAGTCACCAGCCTGGGCCTGAAAGAAGCCAAGGATCTGGTCGATGGCGCGCCTAAGAGCGTGAAGGAAGGCGTCTCGAAGGAAGAAGCGGAGACCATCAAGAAGAAGTTCACCGAGGCCGGTGCGACTGTCGAAGTGAAGTAGCGGCACTCGCGAGGTTTGGCAATTTGCCGCTCCAGTTCTCGGGGCGAGCGACGAGCCAAGCCTCGCACTGTTGCAGCTTTTTCAGTTACGTCCGGAACGGTCCTTTGTTGGCAGGTCCCGTCCGGCGGGTGGTTGTATGCGCCGGCTATTTCGATCATCAATCGGCTCAATGACTTGCAGGCCTCCTGCAAGTTTTGGGCCAGCGAACGATCTACTAGCTGAATCGCGGGGAGTGATGTTATCATCTAAACAACATCGCTACCCCTGCTTCACGCAAGGTGATTACGGCATGTGCTCCGGCAACCCAGGAGGGAGCGCACACCGTTGGCAGAGTTAGCAGGCTGTTCCGCACGCAGGCGGGACGGAAACAGGCCTTTAGAACTGGCGCGGAAAGATACAAATCAGAATGGCAACGCGCAGCCCATGGCGCCCACGGGGAATCCTGTCCCTGCGGGTGCCCTATTGTCTTTCTAGGTTCATCGATTAGTAATTTCGCGGCGCCGCAATGCGCCCCAACATTCCGCGGTTTCTGTGGCGCAGCCGGCGGCTGCGCTGACTTTGGGAGTTTCTTGAATGAAGAAGAATGCCTTCCGTAAACGTTTTGATTTTTCCAAAATTCCAGCCACCATCCAGATCCCGAACCTGATCGAGGTGCAGAAGCGTTCCTACGAGCGCTTTCTGCAAATGGACCGGTTGCCCAGCGAGCGCGATGACGCGGGACTTCAAGCCGTGTTCCAGTCGGTGTTTCCGATCACCGATTTTCGCAACGTATCACAACTTGAGTTTGTGGATTACGCAATTGGCAACTGGGAGTGCAAATGTGGTCACCTCAAGGGACTGCATCACCTGCGCACCACCTGTAAGAATTGCGGGTCCACCGTTATTACCGATCCGTTTCATCCCGGCGACGTGCTTTGCCAGAAGTGCGGCACGTATAACGCGAACACTCCCGACTTCTGCAACAAGTGTGGCGACCCGGTCGGCCTGCAACTCAAGTACGACGTGAACGAGTGCGAAGAGCGCGGCATGACATACTCCGCCCCGCTCAAGGTCACGATGCGGCTGACGATTTACGAGAAGGATGCCGAGACCGGCAACCGCTCGATTCGCGACATCAAGGAGCAGGAAGTTTTCTTCGGCGATGTGCCGCTGATGACGCAGAACGGAACGTTCATCATCAACGGAACCGAGCGCGTGATCGTCAGCCAGTTGCACCGTTCGCCGGGGGTGTTCTTCGAGACGGCGAACAACCGCACCTACTTCCTGGGCAAAATCATTCCTTATCGCGGATCGTGGGTCGAGTTTGAGTACGACCAGAAGAACGTGCTGTATGTGCGCATCGACCGCAAGCGCAAATTCCTGGGAACGATTTTCCTGCGCGCCCTCGGCCTGCGCGGCGGCGACGACATCCTGAAGACGTTCTACACCGTGGACCGGCTGTCGATTAAGGACAAGAAGCTTTTCTGGACGCTCGATCCGGCCAGCGAGAAGCCCACGAACCTGCTGGGCATGAAGCTGGCGCACAGCATCAAGAACAAGTCGGGCGACGAGATTGCGCACTCTGGCCGCAAGATCAACGCACAGGTTCTGAAGGAAATTCAGAAGGCGAAGATCAGCGAGATTGAAGTTGATATCACGGACCTCGAAGGCGCGTGGGTAGCGGGCGACGTTGTGGACACGACTACGGGCGAAGTGCTGCTCGAAGCCAACTCAGAACTGACGGCCGACAAGCTGTCGAAGATTCTCGACTCCGGCGTGGTGGAACTGAACGTGTTCTTCCCCGAGCGCGATGACGTAGGAACGGTGATCTGCCAGACCCTCAAGCGCGATTCGGTGAAGACGCCGCAAGAAGCGTTGATCGAGATCTACCGTAAGCTGCGCCCGGGCGATCCGCCAACGCTGGACACGGCGACGGCTTTGTTCCAGGGCATGTTCTTCGACCCGCGCAAGTACGACTTTTCGCGCGTGGGCCGGTTGAAGTTCAACATCAAGCTGTTTGAGAACCAGGATGCGACCAGCCTGGAGCAGCGCACGCTGGATCCGGACGACTTCTACGCAACCATCCGGTACCTGCTGAAGCTGCGCAAGAACATCGGCACGGTGGATGACATCGATCACCTCGGCAACCGGCGCGTGCGCGCGGTGGGCGAGTTGATGGAGAACCAGTTCCGCATCGGCCTGGTCCGCATGGAACGCGCCATCAAGGAAAAGATGAGCGTGTACCAGGAAATGTCGACGGCCATGCCGCACGACCTGGTGAATGCCAAGCCGGTGATGGCGGCGATTCGCGAGTTCTTCGGATCCTCGCAGCTGTCGCAGTTCATGGATCAGACCAACCCGCTGTCGGAGATCACGCACAAGAGGAGGCTCTCGGCCCTTGGGCCGGGCGGCTTGTCGCGTGAACGCGCCGGATTCGAAGTGCGCGACGTGCACCCGACGCACTACGGACGTATCTGCCCGATTGAAACGCCGGAAGGTCCGAACATCGGACTGATCTCGTCGTTGAGCTGCTATGCGCGGATCAATGACTACGGCTTCATCGAGTCGCCCTACCGCAAGGTGAAGAGCTCGCGCGTCATCGACTACGTAACCGTGGTGAACGCGGGCGACAGCGATCACAAAGTGGGCGATCACATCGAGAAGAGCGAGGCCGAAAAGGTCAACAGCGAGCTCCGCGACCGCAAGAAGCGGGCGATGGAAATCGAGCCCTTCTCGTTCTATCTTTCGGCGTGGGAAGAGGACCGGCACGTCATTGCGCAGGCCAATATCGAACTCGACGACAAGGGACGCATCGTTGCCGAGCTGGTGAATGCGCGCAAGGCCGGCAACTTTGTGCTGGTGAATCGCGACGACGTCGATTATGTCGACGTCAGTCCGAAACAGCTGGTATCGGTGGCCGCTTCGCTGGTTCCGTTCCTCGAGCACGACGACGCGAACCGAGCTTTGATGGGCGCCAACATGCAACGCCAATCGGTGCCTTTGCTTCGCGCACAGGCTCCGGTGGTAGGCACGGGCATGGAGGGCGTGACGGCGCGGGATTCGGGCGCGGTCATTCTGGCTCGCCGCAACGGAATCGTTGATTCGGTTGACTCGGAGCGCATCATCGTGCGGGTCGAGGGCGAGCATCACCCTGGGCAGCTTTCGCGCGAGGTGGGCAGCGACATTTACCAGCTCACCAAGTTCAAGCGCTCGAACCAGAACACCTGCATCAACCAGAAGCCGATCGTGGAAAAGGGGCAGCGCGTCGTGAAGGGCCAGGTAATCGGCGACGGTCCCTGCACCGAGTTCGGCGAGTTGGCCCTGGGACGCAACGTCCTGGTCGCTTTCATGCCGTGGCGCGGCTACAACTTCGAAGACGCGATTCTGGTCTCGGAAAAGATGGTGAAAGAGGACTACTACACCTCCGTCCACATCGAGGAATTCGAGATCGAGGCGCGCGACACGAAGCTGGGACCGGAAGAAGTCACGCGCGACATCCCGAACGTCAGCGAAACCATGCTGCGCAACCTGGATGAAGCAGGCGTGATCCGTATCGGCGCCGGCATCAAGCAGGGCGACATCCTGGTGGGGAAAGTAACGCCCAAGGGCGAGACCCAACTCACGCCAGAAGAGAAACTGCTGCGCGCGATCTTCGGCGAAAAGGCCGGCGACGTGCGCGACGCTTCGCTCTACTGCCCGCCCGGAATCGAGGGCGTAGTGGTCGACGTGAAGATCTTCTCGCGCAAGGGTCAAGAAAAAGACGAGCGAGCGAAAGCGATCGAGGAACAACAGATCGCGAAGCTCGAGAAGAACCTTTCCGATGAAATCCGAATTCTGACCGACGAGCGCCTGAAGCGCCTGGAAGGCTTGCTGGGCGGCAAGGAAGTGCAGGCCGACCTGCACGACGAGCGCACCAACAAGCGGCTTCTGACCAAGGGCGGGATTCTCGACCGCGACACGATAGAGCGCATCTCGACCCGCAACCTGAAGCGCATCAAGTACAACGACAAAGATCCGCGCGTGAACGAGCAGATCGACGAGATCGAAGAAATGACCTCGCGCCAGATCGATGTGCTCAAAAAGATCGTCAACGAGCGGAAAGACAAGCTCACCAAGGGCGACGAACTGCCGCCGGGAGTGATCAAGCTGGTCAAAGTCTACGTCGCCATGAAGCGCAAGCTCAGTGTCGGCGACAAGATGGCCGGCCGTCACGGAAACAAGGGCGTGATCGCCCGCATCCTGCCGGAAGAGGATATGCCGTACCTCGACGACGGGACGCCGGTGGAGATCGTTCTGAATCCCCTGGGCGTGCCAAGCCGTATGAACGTCGGCCAGATTCTGGAGACGCACCTGGGCTGGGCGGGCTTTGAGCTGGGCAAGAAGGTCAGCCGGATTCTCGCGGAGAACACCCGCGCGGATGCGATTCGGCGCGAACTGAAGACCTTGTTCAAGGACACCGCGCTGGCCGACACGGTGGCGGCGTTCAGCGACGAGGAAGTTGAGCTGGTGGCGCCCACCCTCGTGCATGGCGTCTTCTCGGGATCGCCGGTGTTTGATGGCGCGCGCGAGCACGAGATCAAGACCCTGCTCGAGCGGGCGGGCCTGCCGACCTCCGGCAAGACCACCCTGCACGACGGCATGACGGGCGACAAGTTCGAACAGCCCGTAACGGTCGGCTATATCTACATGTTGAAGCTGTCGCACCTGGTGGACGACAAGATTCACGCTCGCTCCATCGGACCGTACTCGCTAATCACACAGCAACCGCTGGGTGGCAAGGCGCAGTTCGGCGGCCAGCGCTTCGGAGAAATGGAAGTCTGGGCGCTGGAGGCGTACGGCGCGGCGTTCATCCTGCAGGAACTGCTCACCGCGAAGTCGGACGACGTGTATGGCCGCACCAAGATTTACGAGGCCATCGTGAAGGGCGAGGCCGCCATGGAACCCGGCGTCCCCGAATCCTTCAACGTGCTGATTCGCGAGTTGCAGTCGCTCTGCCTGGATGTGGAACTGATCAAGGCGGCATTGGGCGAGAAGAAGCCCGTGGCGCCGGTAGCAGCGGACTAAAAAACAGTTGCCAGCCGTCGGTCGCTAGTCTTCAGCGTCTGACGGGCGACTGGAAGGAAATTTCGGTGGGAATAATGAGGATTGGCGGTTTTGCTCTTGAGCCGCCAAGTCCAGAAGAGTTTCGCTAGCGACTGAGGACTGGCGACTAGCGACTGATTTTCAAGGGCCGTGAGCGGGCGCGTGAGATCCCGCAGGAAGCGGAGGACCACCTTGTATCGTTCGAGCCCCTTTGACATGGCGAACCCGATTGCCGATTTTGATGCTATCCGCATCAGCCTGGCATCTCCGGAAAAAATCCGGAGTTGGTCGCATGGTGAAGTCACTAAGCCCGAAACCATCAACTACCGCACCTTCAAGCCCGAGCGCGACGGCCTGTTTTGCGCGCGTATTTTTGGACCGGTAACCGACTGGGAATGCTTGTGCGGCAAGTACAAGCGCATGAAGCACCGGGGCGTGATCTGCGACAAGTGCGGCGTGGAAGTTACGCTGTCGAAAGTTCGCCGCGAGCGCCTGGGCCATATCGAACTGGCGTCGCCCTGTTCGCACGTGTGGTTCTTCAAGGGCCTGCCCAGCCGCATCGGACACCTGCTCGACATCTCGCTGCGCGATCTGGAGTCGGTCCTGTACTTCGAGGCCTACGTGGTCGTCGAGCCGGGCGACGCTCCGGTAAAAGAGCGCGAGATCATCAAGGACGAAGCCAAGTACCGCGAACTGGACCAGCAGTATCGCGCGGCCGGCTTCAAGGCCATGATGGGCGCGGAAGCGATTAAAGAGTTGCTGAAACGCGTCGATATCGAAGGCCTTTCGACCGAACTGCGCGAGAAGATGAAGAACGAGGCGTCACTGCAAAAGCGCCTCAAGTACGCCAAGCGCCTGAAAGTGGTCGAGGCCTTCCGTCGCAGCGGCAACAAACCGAACTGGATGATTCTGGATGTGATCCCGGTCATTCCGCCGGAGTTGCGTCCTCTGGTTCCACTGGACGGCGGCCGTTTCGCGACATCGGACTTGAACGACCTGTATCGCCGCGTGATCAACCGCAACAACCGGTTGAAGAAACTGATGGACCTGCACGCCCCCGAAGTCATCGTGCGCAACGAAAAGCGCATGCTGCAGGAAGCGGTGGACGCGCTGTTCGACAACGGACGCCGTGGACGCGTGCTGCGTGGAGCCAACAACCGGCCGCTGAAGTCGCTGTCGGATACGCTCAAGGGCAAGCAGGGCCGCTTCCGTCAGAACCTGCTCGGCAAGCGCGTGGACTACTCCGGACGTTCGGTGATCGTGGTGGGTCCCGAACTGAAGCTGCACCAGTGCGGTCTTCCTAAGAAGATGGCGCTGGAGCTGTTCAAGCCGTTCATTTATCACCGCCTCGAGCAGACGGGGCACTGCACCACCATCAAGCAAGCCAAGGAAATGGTGGAGCAGCAGGAACCGATTGTTTGGGACATCCTGGAAGAGGTCATTAAGGATCACCCGGTGCTCTTGAACCGCGCCCCAACCCTTCACCGTCTGGGCATTCAGGCTTTTGAGCCGGTGCTGGTGGAAGGCAAGGCCATCAAGATTCACCCCCTGGTGTGCACGGCGTTCAATGCCGACTTCGACGGCGACCAGATGGCAGTGCACATTCCGCTGTCTCCGGAAGCGCAGGTTGAAGCGAGCGTTCTAATGCTGGCGTCGCACAACATCCTGTCGCCCGCGTCAGGACAGCCGATTACCGTCCCAACTCAGGACATGGTTCTCGGTCTGTATTACCTGACCAAAGGCAAGCCGGGCGCGAAGGGGGAAGGGCGCTCGTTCGCGAATATCGATGAAGTGCTGCTTGCGCTGGAAGCCGGCGAAGTGGAGACCCTGTCTCCGATCCGCCTGCGCTTCACTGGGGAAGTGATCGACCTGACCACCGCGTACGACGATCAGGACATCACCCACACCGATGAGGTCCACTACGAGCGGAGCTTCCTGAACACAACCGTGGGCCGCGCCATCCTGAACGATCACCTGCCTGAGAGCATGCCGTACATCAACGGATTGCTCAAGAAAAAGGGGATTGGACAACTGGTCAACTACACGTACCTGCGCTTTGGGTTGGAAGTCACGGTCAAGATGCTGGACGAGATCAAGTCGCTCGGTTTCAACTTCGCGACCAAAGCGGGCCTCTCGATCGGCATCGACGACATGGTCGTGCCCGACAACAAGAAGACGCTGGTAAAAGACGCCGAAAAGCAGGGCGTCAGTGTCCAGCAGCAATATCTGGACGGCGCCATCACCAACGGCGAGCGCTACAACAAGGTCATTGAAATCTGGTCGGCGATTACCGAAAAAGTCGCGGACGAGATGTTCGGACAGATGCAGCAGCGCGACAAGGAAGGGTTGATTAACCCGATTTACGTCATGGCCGACTCCGGCGCCCGCGGATCGAAACAGCAGATTCGCCAGCTCTCCGGAATGCGCGGGCTGATGGCGAAACCGTCGGGCGAAATCATCGAGACGCCTATCACGGCGAACTTCCGTGAAGGGCTGACCGTGCTGGAATACTTCATCTCGACTCACGGCGCCCGCAAAGGCTCTGGCCGATACCGCTCTGAAGACGGCGGACTCGGGCTACCTGACGCGCCGCCTGGTCGACGTGGCCCAGGACGTCATCATCAGCGAATACGACTGCGGCACCGTGGACGGCATCTACGTCTCCGGTATCGTGGAAGCCGGCGAGATCATCGAGCCGCTGCGCGACCGCATCGTCGGCCGCGTCTCACTCGAGAAGATCAAGGACTACGACGGCAACGTGATCGTCGACATCAACCAGGAAATCACAGAAGAGCTGGCGGGATCGATTCAAGCTGCCGGCATCGAGCGGGTGAAGATCCGTTCCGTGCTGACCTGCGAATCGAAACGCGGCGTCTGCGTGATGTGCTACGGCCGCAACCTGGCCTCGGGCCGCCTGGTCGAGCTGGGCGAGGCGACGGGCGTCATCGCGGCGCAGTCCATCGGCGAGCCTGGCACGCAGCTCACGATGCGTACCTTCCACATCGGCGGTACGGCATCGCGAGTGTCTGAGCAGTCGCGCCTCGAAGCCAAGAACATGGGTGCGGTACGCTTCATCAACCTCCAGACCGTCAAGGCAAAATCCGGCGACCTGGTGGTCATGAACCGCCAAGGCTTTATCGCGGTGGTCGACGAAAAGGGCCGCGAGCGTGAGCGGTACTCGGTGGTGTACGGCGCTAAGGTGAAGGTCAACGAAGGCGATCCGGTTCAGCTCGGCCACATCCTGGTCGAGTGGGATCCGTACACCTTCGCGATCCTGACCGAAATCGGCGGCACGGTCCAGTTCAAGGACTTGCAGGAAGGCATCACCCTGCATGAAGAAGTGGACGAAGTCACCGGCCTGTCGCGTCACGTGGTGGCCGATTCGCCAGACGAGAAGCGGCAGCCCGCGATCGTGATCAAGGGCAAGGCCAGCAAGCGCTACCTGATGCCGTCACGCGCTCACCTGATGGTGGCCGATGGCGACACGGTATCGCCGGGCGATGTGCTTGCGAAGATCCCGCGCGAAACCACCAAGACGAAAGACATCACCGGTGGTCTGCCGCGCGTGGTCGAACTGTTCGAAGCCCGCAAGCCGCACGAAACCGCGGTCATCAGCGAAATCGATGGCACGGTCAAGTTCGGCGAGGTCTCGAAGGGCCAGCGCAAAATCTACGTGGTCGCTGACAACGGCACCGAGAAGGAATACTCGGTTCCGCGCGGCGTTCACATCAACGTGCAGGAAGGCGAGCGCGTCAAGGCGGGCGAACCGCTCATGGACGGGCCGCTCAACCCGCACGACATCCTGGCGGTGCTCGGCGAAAAGGAACTGCAGTCTTACCTGGTGAACGAAATCCAGGAAGTCTACCGGCTCCAGGGCGTCAACATCAGCGACAAGCACATCGAGGTGATCGTTCGCCAGATGATGCGTTGGCGCAAGGTGGAAGACGTTGGAGACACGTCGTTCCTGCTCGAACAGCAAGTCGACAAGTTCCGCTTCGCCGAAGAGAACGAGCGCGTGATCAAGGACGGCGGACGTCCGGCAACTGGCCGGCCGCTGCTGCTCGGCATCACGAAGGCTTCGCTCTCGACCGACTCGTTCATCTCCGCGGCGTCGTTCCAGGAGACCACGAGGGTGCTCACGGAAGCTTCCATCCAGGGAGCGGTCGATCACCTGCGCGGCCTCAAGGAGAACGTCATCGTCGGCCGCCTCATCCCTGCCGGTACCGGCATGGAGTACTACCGCAACGTACGGCTCTCGCCCGAGATGGAAGAGGCCGCTGCGAAGGTACAAGAGGAGGTTTCCGCAGCCTACGAGGAGGCGGAGCGTGCGCTTGAAATGATGAGGCACGAAGGCGAGACCGAAGAGTTGGCCGCCGAATAATAAAGGGAACTGAGAAGGGGCGGGATCGCCCGCCCCTCCTCTTCCTCTTTTCCCATGAGTGCCAATCCCCAACAATTTGGACCACAAGAGGTACGCCGCCGCATTTCGGAGTTGCGCCGAGAGGGTCCGCACCCTACTCTAGGGCAAGAAATGCTGCGTTTTTTTCGCCTGCTGCGCCTGGCCACCTGGCGCGCTTTTGAGCACGACCAGTTTGCAGTAGCCAAGGCGTCAGCGTATTCGTCGATCCTGACGTTCTTTCCTGCGCTGCTCGTCGTCGGCTCCGTGCTGGCGACCCTGAGCCGCGGGGATGCCTACCTGCGCGAAGTTTCCTATGCACTGGGGCGAATACTTCCCACGGGCGCAGCCACAGCCATCGCGTATCTCCGCGGAACCAACCAGCGGCCGGTCGGATTGCTGATCAGCACTTCACTGCTGACGTTGTGGACCGCATCCGGAACCATGATTTCCTGGATGGAAGGCTTCCGCAACGCTTACCAGTTGCCCAAGGTGTGGGGATTGGTGAAAGAGCGGCTGATTGCGTTTTCGCTGGTGATCATGGCTGGCATTCCGTTGACCTTCGCCACCGTGATGGTGGCCTTCGGGTCGAACATCGAGACGCGCATCCTCTTCCATAGCGGGCACGAGTTCAGCTTGTACATCAGCCTGCTGTGGACCGTGACGCGCTGGATTATTGCCACCCTGACCAGCATTGCCGTGATCGCACTGATCTATCACAACGCTGTTCCGCGGACCCAGCCCTGGCACAGTGTGCTGCCGGGTGCGACGCTGGCTACTGCGCTCTGGTTTTTGACGACCACGCTTTTCAGCATGTACTTGCACCGGTATGCGGATTACAGCATCATTTACGGGTCGCTGGGCGTTGGCATCGCGCTGCTGGTGTGGATGTACATGATTTCGCTGATCGTCCTGATCGGCGCCGAATTCAATGCCATGTTATTTCCGCGCGCGTTCCTGGGAAAAGAATTGCTGGAACCGAACGCCGCGCTCAGAATCCCCACGCACTGAGCCACGCGGCTTCTCACCTGGGCCTCCGTCAATTCTTAGGGAGCAGGAGATTTGAGACAGGGAAAGTTCGATTTAGTCGCCGGCGAGATATCCAGCCTGCAGCGCGAAGCGGATCGAGCGCTTGACTTGCGGGTGGAAGGCGGCCACGCTAATCCCCGGCGCGCGAAAATCATCGCCACGATTGGTCCATCCTCGAATACCGAGGCCGCGCTGCGCGATCTGCTGCGGCTCGGCATGGATGTGGCACGCCTGAATTTTTCGCACGGCTCTCACGAAGAACACGCGCGTAATATCGAACGCATTCGGCGCGCGGCCCGCCGGGAAGGAAGGACCGTCTGCATCCTGCAGGATCTGCAGGGTCCGAAGATCCGGACGGGACGCCTGAAGGGGCACGATCCGGTGCTGCTGGAAAGCGGCTCGCGCGTGACGATCACCCCCAGGGACGTCCTTGGCACGCCCCGTGTGATCGCTACCACATTCGCCGGACTGGCGCGCGAAGTAGGACCGGGCGCGCGGGTTCTTTTGTCAGACGGACTGATCGAACTGCGGGTGAGGGGCAGGCGCGGGCAGGACCTGGAATGTGACGTTGTGAATGGCGGATTGCTGGCCGAGCATCAGGGGATCAATCTGCCCGGGGCCGCGCTGACAATTCCGGCCCTGACTGACAAAGATCGGAAGGATCTGGAGTTTGGGCTGAAGCACGCTGTCGACCTGGTCGCCATTTCGTTCGTACGCTCGGCATCGGATGTGCGCGAAGTTAAGCAGTTGATTCTGGATCATGGCGGCAATGTGCCCGTGATTGCGAAACTCGAAAAGCCGCAGGCGCTGGAGCAGTTGGAAGAAATCTTCGAAGCGGCCGACGGCGTCATGGTGGCTCGCGGGGATCTGGGAGTTGAGATGCTGCCCGAGCAGGTACCCGTCATCCAAAAACACGTGATCCGGCGGGCTGCGGAGTGGCGGAAGCCGGTGATCATTGCTACGCAGATGCTTGAGTCCATGATCGAGAACCCACGCCCGACGCGGGCCGAAGCCAGCGACGTGGCGAACGCCGTTTTTGACGGCACCGATGCCGTCATGCTTTCCGGGGAGACTGCGAGCGGGAGATATCCGCGCGAAGCGGTTGCGATGATGAGCCGGATTGTCATCGAGGCCGAGCACAACATGGCGGCGTTCAGCGAGCCTCGCCGCCGGCGGACCCGTCACCAGCTTTCCGTGGCCGAAGCGATCTGCGAATCGATCGCGCATGCGGCGGAAGATCTGCCCATGGGCGCGATCGCGATTTTCACGGAGAGTGGAAACACCGCCCGCATGATTTCGAAGTTCCGGCCGCGCGTGAGCATTTACGCTTTCAGCCATACCGGCCCGGTGTGCAACCGGCTGAATTTGTTTTGGGGCGTGCACCCCGTGCAGCGCCGTGAACTGTCGCGCACGGCGGAAGACATGGTGAATACCGCGGAGCGGGAACTGCTGCATCGCGGGCAACTCAAGCCCGGCGATGTGCTGGGCGTGGTGGCGGGGACGCAGATGGCTTCCGGATCGACGAATTTTATGCGCCTGCATACCGTGCCGGAGCCTGAGACGGGACGCGTGAGCTGGCAGAGCAGGAGTAACAGTCCGAAGAGAACCATCAAGAAGCGGGGCAAGCAGAAGTAGGCGAGAGACCAGGTAGAACGGCCGGGCAGTGCAGAATCAGGAGATTCGACGGATCGTGTCGAGCGAAATTCTATCGGTCGCGGTATTTGAGTTACTGGCCGGTCACGAACAGCAGGCTCTCGCAACGGTGCGGGAACTGTCGGGCGTACTGGCTGCCAGCGGTCACAGCCGGGATGTCCTTTATCGCGGGCACGAAGGAGAATACGTGCTGGTGCGGCATTGGAAGTCCGATGATGCCCGGCGCGCCGCAATGGAAGACGCAAACGCGCAGCGCTGCTGGGCCAAGCTGGCGCATGAGATCCGGATTCTGAAAGTGTATGAGAGTCTGGAGGAAGTGGAACTGGGGTGAAGCGAGCTTTGAGCCCAGGCCGCTAGCGTCTGGCTGTTAGCTTTTGGCCGGTAGCTCTTAGCCGATAGGCTCTCGGCCACTCGGATCGTGACTGGAAAGAGCGCCGCAGGCGCGGCATTCATTAGCCCAGCGCGTAAGCGCTGGGAAAGCATACGAAAAAGACCCGAGCCCGCTTCAGCGGGCGACAGCAACCATGCCGCAGGCTGACCCTTTTTCCGATACAACCGTAACTCCCTCCGTATCCGGTCACCTGCATCGCCCTGAAAATCCGAATGGAGATGGCCTGGTGCTCTCCCACGGCGCTGGATCGAATGCGCGGGCACCTCTGCTAATGGCGCTCGCTGAAGAATTCTCGTCCGCGGGATACGTCGTCTTGCGCTGTGATCTGCCTTATCGCCAGGCGCGTCCCTATGGGCCGCCCGGGCCGGGCGATGCGGTTCGCGATCGCATGGGGCTGCAGAATGCTGTTAGCACGCTGCGAAAAATGGCGCCGGGCCGCATGTTTCTCGGGGGACACTCCTACGGCGGGCGCCAGTCGAGCATGCTGTGCGCGGAGCAACCGGGGTTCGTGGATGGGCTTCTCCTGATGTCTTATCCTCTGCACCCGCCGCGCAAGCCTGAGCAGCTGCGGACCCAGCATTTGCCCGATCTCCGGACTCCTTGCCTTTTCGTTGAAGGCACGCGGGATCCCTTTGGATCGATCCAAGAGATCGAAGCAGCTCTGCAGTTAATTCCGGCGAAGACGGAACTCCTAACGATCGAAGGGGCTGGTCACGATTTGGGATTCAAGGGGAAGATGGGCGGGGAGGAGCTGGCGCAGGTCGTGCGGACGGCTTTTCTGAGGTTCTTCTCCTTGTCCGATCGGTGAGGTACGGGACTTCCTTGGCCACCCAGATTGGGCGTTTTCACTGGCTGGCAGGAAGGCGCGCTTGCTCCCTTTATTAATTTTTCTAATTTACCCAGCCGGATTTTGACCCGCCGTTTTTCTTGTCGTCGTCTTCGGGCGGGATGTAGTTGCCACGCTCGTCGAACTTTACGTCACGGTCGTGCGCCCGCATGTAGACCTCGAACTTGCGCGCGGCCCGGCGGCGCTTCCACCGATAGTACGAATTTTTCATTCCGTAGTACCACTCAGAGGGAGAAGATTGCTTCGTTCTGGGGCGGGAGGCGCCGAATTTCACATACAGATAGCCAAAGAAGAGGCCGCCCAGGTGCGCGAGGTAGGCCGTATGCCCGCCGCCCTTGACCGCAAAATATACGGTCAGCAGTATCAGGATCATCACGAAGTACTTGGCTTTAATGAGGGCTGGAAACGGAAAAAGAAAAATCTCGTTCTCTCCGAAAACCATTCCGTAGGCCATCAGCACTGCGTAGAGACCACCAGATGCGCCAACCGTCGCGCTATTGGGATTTCCGAGCACGTGGGCGAACGACAAAACAACCGTCGTGATCGCGGCTCCCACCACCCCGGTAAAGAATAGTTCCAGAAAGCGCCGCGGGCCCCAGGAAGTCTCGAACGTCGAGCCGAACATCCAGAGCGCAAGCATGTTCCAGAACCAATGGCCAAGGCCTTCGTGAATAAAGCTGTAAGTGACGACCTGCCAAATCTTGAAAGGAGGGGTAATCAGGCTGGTTGGTACCAGACCGATATTCAAGTCGACCCAATTCATCGTGGCGCTGGAAGCAAAGAGACTGAGGCACAGAAAAATCGCGGTATTGATCCCGAGCAGCCAGATGATTGCCTTGGTGAACGGGGGGAAGCTCAGCGTCATTTCTCTGCCCGTGCTGCGAATCAATGATCTCTCCTCGCGCCTAACCTGCAGCCAGTGGTAAGCAACTTATCGTTCCGGTACCGGCACCGCCGGCAAACTCCGGTGTCCTTCATTATCAACCGCCCGGACGGCGAAAATTACATTATCTTTCGAGAGCTTCAGGGTGGCCTGCGTGACATTCCCGACCGGCTGCGCGTGTTCCCATTCCGGAGCGCTGGTGGCGCGCCATAAGATCTCGTATCCGCTGGCGCCGTGGCTTGCGTCCCACTTTAGCGTGGAATTATTTTCCAGATCTTTTGTGACGATTTTTACGTTGCTAGGCAGCGGCGGAGCAGCAGCGAGCGCTGCCAGTGTGGCTGCGTTTAGCTTTGCCACCCGGGCGACGTAGTCGAAGTCTACGAATTTCGGCAGGTCTCCGTATTCGGTGCCGTTTTCCGTGCGCACGTTCTGATGCTGGCGGTTGTAGTTTTCGCGGTACTCGGTGAAGCGAACGGCGGCGAAGCCTTGCTGGTTGAAGGAATAGTGATCGCCACCGCGAAGGTAGCGGTCAAGCCGGAAGACCAGCAGCGGCTTCACTCCTGCGTCGTAGGTGCGGCCCACTTCGGCGATGTAGCGCGCAACTTCGCGTGAGGGCGAATCGCTCTCGCCGCCCAGGTTGCGGATCAAACGCAACTGCTTCTCATCAGCGGCAGCCGGAACCCCTTCCGAGAACACGCGCACAACGCCGGGGTCTTGTTCGGGGTCTTTGTTTCCGCCCACGATGTCGTTGTTCAGAGCAGCTTCCAGTTTCCAGCCCTGCTCCTTGGCCATCTTCGCGAAGTGCGTGCTGCCGTTCAGGCCCTGTTCTTCACCGGCCACGGTCAGGAAGATGATGGTAGCGGGGAACTTCAGCTTGCTGAGAACGCGCGCACACTCCAGACTCACCGCCGTGCCGCTGGCGTCGTCGTTGGCCCCGGGCGCATCGCCCTTGGCATCAAAGGTGTCGCTGTTGCGGGAATCGTAGTGGCCCGTGACCAACACAATCCGCTTCGAGCCTTCGGGATCGGACCCCTTCAACACCGCATAAACATTGGTGATCTGCGTAGGCTGGGGAATACGGTCAGCCGGAGCCTCGGTGAATGAATCCGTTTTTACTTCCAGGCAGCCGCCGCAATCTTTCGAATAGCGCTCGAACTCGGAACGGATCCATTCGCGGGCGGCGCCGATGCCGCGGCCGGCGGAGATTGATGCCGGATCTTGCGGTGAGAGGGTCAGGCGCGTTCCGAAGCTGACCAGCTTTTCGATGCTCGCCTGCACGTGCTCGGCAGAGATATCCTTCAAGGCGCTGGCAATTTTCGGATCAGCAGCCGAGCTGGGCGCGTCCTGAGCCCAAGCGTGAAAAGTTGTAATCCCCAGACCCAACGCGAGCATCAGAGGTGTGATAGAAAAGTTCGCCACGGTTTTCTTACTTGGCATCGTCATCCAAGGAAATTCGGCCGCGAGTAAGGTGCGCGGCGTATACCCGCAGCGCGGTCCAGGGCCGGAAACCGGGAAGACTTGACCGTTGGCCCGGGAGAATTAAATATTATCAGGGTAGGCCCCTGGCACGGAGGCATTCATGGTTTATTGTCCGGAATGTGAAAGCGACCTGGACATTGAAGAGGATGAAGTCGATGAGGGCGAAGTCGTGTCCTGCCCGGAGTGCGGAACGGACTTCGAAATTGTGACGGTAAATCCCCTCGAACTGAAGCCGGTCGAGGAACTCGAAGACGAAGAAGAGGAAGAGGAGGAAACCGAAGACGGTGACGCGTAATCAGCGCGCGTTAGTTTCGCCCAGGGGCTTGCGAACAACGTGGACCGTTGTGCTTCTGGGATTGACCTGCCTCGCCCCCCTCCCTTGCCAGGCCTTTCAACAAAATGAGCCAAAGGATCCGCGCAAATCGTATGCGTTGATTGTGGGAACGGTTTGGGGTCCCGATGATCGTCCCGTTTACGGAGTCACAGTGAAGATCCGGCGCGCCGACCAGAAGAAGGCGAAGTGGGAGCTCAACTCCAATCACACCGGGGAATTCGCCCAGCGGCTGCCGGCGGGCAAGGCGACCTACATCGTCTGGGCCGACCTAAAGGGGTTCAAATCATTGACGGGGAAGAAGTTAAGTCCTGGGCCTGAAGTAACTGTCCATATTGAATCGGAAGAACGCGCCGACATCGGTTTGCATCTAAAGTAAGTGAAAGAGAGTAGAGGTAGAGCGAGGCCAAAAGGGGCACCCGATGAAGAAAGCCTTAATCATTGCTCTGACGTTGTTGGTCGTGTCGCTCACAGCCTTCGGTGAGCCGTTCGAGAAGAAGACTGACAACAGCCGCGTGCTGAGCGGTCGAGTGGCTGATCGTCAGGACAATCCAATCCCTAACGCCGTGGTCTACCTCACCAACACGCGTACCCGCGCCGTGAAGACCTACATCGTCGGCCAGGATGGCGTATACCGCTTCCCGTCCCTCGCGCCCAATATCGACTACGAGGTGTATGCGCAGTTCAACGGACATAAGAGCGACACCAAGACGGTGAGCCAGTTCGACAACCGGCAGCAACTGAATATCAACCTGAAAGTCGACACTAAGTGATTTCCGGGAACGGCTCCATTCGTACGTAAATTTTTAACCACAATTCCGAATCCGCCACTTGCACGGGATCATCTAGAACCCTGATTTTCTGACTTCCTCGCTACGTGCCGGGGCTTCCGGCGTTGCTTCCACCCCAACCATCCAGACATCGCCGCGGAGGATTTTTCATGGCCCGTATGAAAGTTGCACAGGTTCCCAAAGCCGGAGCCCCGTTTGAAATCGTTGAAAGAGATATCCCTCAGCCCGGTCCGATGCAGGTCCGCGTAAAGGTGCACGCGTGCGGCGTGTGTCATAGCGACGTCCTGGTGAAAGAGGGCCTGATGCCTTGGTTGCAGTATCCACGTGTCCCTGGGCACGAGATCTGCGGTCACATTGACGCCGTCGGCGCGGGCGTGGTGCAGTGGAAGACGGGTCAAATGGTGGGAGTGGGCTGGCATGGAGGGCATTGTTTTATCTGTGAGCCATGCCGACGTGGAGACTTTGTACTTTGCGTCAACGAAAAGGTCACTGGCCTGAGCTATGACGGCGGATACGCCGAATACGTCGTTGTGCCCGCCGAGGCTGTAGCTGCTATGCCGCAAGGCATTAGCGATGAGGAAGCCGCGCCCCTGCTATGTGCAGGCATCACGGTCTTCAATGCCATGCGGAACGCGGGCGCGGGCCCCGGAGAACTTGTGGCGGTGCAAGGCTTGGGTGGCCTTGGACATTTGGGCGTGCAATTTGCGCGGCAAATGGGCTTTCGTACGGTAGCGATCGGCCGAGGCTCGGATAAGGATCATCTGGCGCGCAAGCTAGGGGCGCATATCTACGTGGATTCCGCGGCTGCCGATCCCGCTGAGGAATTGAAGAAGCTGGGAGGCGCACGCCTGATTCTCGCAACGGCTCCCGATGCGAAAGCTATGTCCGCCTTGGTAGGCGGCTTGGGACCCAAGGGTGAACTTCTGATCGTCGGAGTACCCAGCGAACCCCTGAGCATCAGCGCCATACAACTCATCCTGGCGAAACAGAGGATCCAGGGCTGGCCTTCCGGCAGCGCCATCGATTGGGAGGATACCCTGAAGTTCAGCGTGCTGACCGGCGTGCGTCCGATGATTGAGAAGTACCCACTCGAGAAGGCGCCCGAGGCTTACGACCGCATGTTGAGCGGTAAGGCTCGGTTCCGGGTTGTGCTCACGATGCTGTAGTGGCTTCCTTAAACTTCGATCTAAGCCACAGAGGCCACCGAGACACAAGATCTCCTCGGAGGCCGGATTCGGCTGGCATCGCGCCTAGTCCTGATTGCGATACTCCTCGGGCACATCGTCTTCGAGGCGCTCGTGGACGTGGACCTCCCGGGCCTCGGGTGCGTCTTCCACGCCAGAAATCGCGTCGGCTTCCAGAGCCTGCCCTGCTTCCACCAGCTCTTCGACACTTTCGGAATCCGCGCCAGGGATTTCAGATAGACCCTGGAGATCGCCAGATTGGCCTGCCGACTCCGGGCCCAAGCCGCGAGGGGTGCTGACCGGATCTTCGACGTACTCCTCGTTGATTACTTTCTTCGCGTTTGTTGCCTTATCTCTCGCCATTAAGGGATACCTCACCATCGTTTGAGTCTTCTGAAGACGGTTCGGTTGCGGGGAAATACGCGAGAACGACAATTTTTGGCTCCGGAGCTCCGGGATGTCCATGTATCACGCGGAAACGTTACCGTCGTTACGGACACGACCGTCCGATATCACTGACTGCAGCGCGCCCAATGCTACAAATTGGGAGGGTCGGAGGTGGATCCAGGTGGTGCGGCTTGATTATCTGTCGTGCGTATTGACTATTCTTTCAACGATCCTGGTGGGAAAGCGCTGCTGGGAGGGCTGGATGCTGGCCGGAGTGAACAGCATCGTGATCTGCGTCATCGGCGTGAAGACCGCGCAATTCGGCTTCGTGCCGGCCAACCTGTTCTGCCTGGTGCTTTGCGCCGTCAACCTGCGAACCTGGCGTAAGGCGGAGCCCTAAAGGATCCACCGCATAGCCTGCACCCGGCGCCAAAAGAATTGTCATTCGGGGGAGCGCAGCGGCGACGAACCTGTGCGCTGATGCAGATCCCTCACTGCGTTCGGAATGACAAGTCTTACGAAGACCTCTAGCTGTTGTCGCCGCCGGCGCGTTTCCAGGAAATCAGCTCGCCGATGGTGGAACTGGTGCTCGAGCTTGAAACCGGATGCTTGTAGGCTTCCACTTCCGAGCGGGAGGCTTCTTCGCCCACGGCGCGGATGCTTAGGCCCACTTTCTTTTCTTCCGGATTCATCTTAATGATTTTGAAGTCGTGCTCAACACCGGGTTCCAGGTGAACCTGTTGGCCGTTCCCATCGATTGCCTCTGAATTGTGGCAGAGGCCTTCGACGCCCTCGGCGATTTCAACGAACGCGCCGAACGTTGCTACCCGCAGTACTTTGCCGTGCACCACGTCGCCTATGTGATGTTGCTGGAAGAACGTCTCCCAGACATCGGGCTGCAGTTGCTTCACGCCCAGCGACAAGCGCCGCTTGTCGGGTTCGATCGCCAAAACCACAGCCTTCACGCGATCCCCCTTCTTCAGTACTTCTGAAGGGTGTTTCACGCGCTTGGTCCAGCTCAGATTGCTGACGTGTACCAGGCCGTCGATGCCGTCTTCGATCTCGATGAAGGCTCCGAAGTCGGTAAGGTTGCGAACGCGCCCCTCCACCTCGGTGCCAACCGGAAATTTGTCGTGCAAGCTGTCCCAGGGATTGGACGCCAGCTGGCGCATACCCAGCGAAATACGGCGCTCGGTGGGATTGACATTCAACACCACGCACTCCACCTGGTCGCCCACATTGACCAGCTTCGACGGGTGCTTCATCCGCTTCGACCAGGTCATCTCGCTGACGTGAACGAGGCCCTCGATGCCCTGCTCGAGTTCGACGAAGGCGCCGTAGTCGGTCACGCTGATGACGCGACCGGAGACGTGCGCACTCACCGGGTAACGGTGTTCGGCGTCGAGCCACGGGTCGGGCGTCAATTGCTTGAATCCCAGCGAGACCCGCTGCTTATCTTTATCAAACTTGAGAATCTTGACCTGAATTTGGTCGCCGACGTTCACCAGGTCGCGGGGGTGCGTAAGCCGTCCCCAGGACATGTCGGTGATGTGCAGCAGGCCGTCGATCCCGCCCATGTCGACGAACGCGCCGTACTCGGTCAGGTTCTTGACCACGCCGGTCAAAATCGAGCCTTCTTCCAAATGCTCGAGCGTCTTTGATTTCTTATCGTTCTGCTCTTCTTCGAGCAGTTGCTTGCGCGAAACCACGATGTTGCCGCGCTTCTTGTTCAGCTTGATCACGGCAACGTCGATGGTCGTGCCCTTCATGCCGTCGAGATTGCGCACCGGGCGCAGGTCAACTTGAGAGCCGGGCAGAAACGCGCGGGCGCCAGAGATGTCGACGGTCAGGCCGCCCTTAATGCGGTCGATCACCAGGGCCTTGATCGGCTTCTTCTCGTTGTAAGCCGCTTCGATGTCGTCCCATGCACGGAGCCGCTGCGCCTTCTGATGCGAGAGGTTAATGTAGCCCTCTTCGGCCTCGCCCTTATCGCGCATGACGTCGATTTCGTCACCTGGCTTGAAGCGAGCCTTGCCCTCGTGATCGAGGACTTCGGACAGAGGCAACATGCCCTCCGACTTGGCGCCGATGTCGACAACTACATGCTTGTCGGTAAGCTTCAGCACCGTGCCCTTGATGACACGGTCTTCGCTGACGGCTTCTTCGGCTTCGGTCGTGAAGGTTTCAAGCGCCGATGCAAAATCATCAGCGCCGGCAGAGGCGGCCGGTTTCTCTTCGGCTGCGGTTGTGGGAACGATGGGATTCTCTTCAGTAGCGGTCGTGGACATGGCTGGTTTTTGATCCGGGGTTGCGTGAGTTTGAGCTGGCGCCGTTTCCGGCTTTTCAGATTCTTCGTGCTCCTGACCTTCGTTGGAAGCCGCTCTCGGTTCGCTTATAGCGGAGACTGAATTGGCGGAATCCAGATCACGGGCGGTGCTGTCGTCGTACAAGGTCATATCCTCTTCGATACCTCGCACTGCTCAGGGTGCGGGGAGGATGCGGGTGTTTCACGGACTGCCGGAACGGGTCTAAGGTTGTGGTGGGTTCAACCTGGCGGTTGAACTTGAACAATCCCAGCGTTCGGACGACTAAGCAACCCCGCGTCCAAAGGGAACTCTTCGAGTGTAGCAACCGCTTCCGAACAGTGTCAAACGAGAACGTAGGTCTTTCTCGCATCCAATCCTGGCTCTGCCGCAGTTAGATCGATGGGCGCGGAAATCGGATACAACTTTCTTCAAAGTGACAAAAAGCAGCATAAAAAAGCGACCAAAACACCCTCATCCGGGTTCCGAAAACTCATATTCATCTGCTACCCTGCCGTCGCATGGATTACCTCTGGACTCCGTGGCGCTACGCCTACGTCACAAACGCCGAAAAAGCGACGGGCTGCATCTTTTGCGACCTGCCCAAGGCCGGAGATGATGAAAAAGTCCGCATTGTCCAGCGCGGCCAGCATTGCTACATCATCCTCAATTCTTTTCCGTACACTCCCGGGCACGTCATGATCGTTCCATATGCGCATCTGGACGAACTGCGTAAGGTTCCGGGCGACGCAGCACAGGAAATGATGGCTCTTTCTCAGAGAATGGAGGGCGTTTTACGGGATCTTTACAAACCTGACGGGGTGAACATCGGGATGAACATCGGGAAAGCGGCGGGTGCGGGGGTCGCAGGGCACATCCACATGCATGCCCTGCCGCGCTGGGTGGCGGATGCGAACTTTGTCAGTGTAATTGGGGAGACTCGGATGCTCCCGGAGACGCTGGATGTCACTTGGACGAGGCTGAAAGAGGCGCTGGGCGGGAAGTGACCCGTGTTATCCAAGCAACTTCTCCATTTCCCCTTCTTCAATGACGGGGACGCCCAAGTCCTTGGCTTTGTCCAGCTTCGATCCTGCGTCACTGCCGGCAACCACGTAATCGGTCTTCTTGCTGACCGAGCCTGACACCCTTCCGCCGGCGTCTTCGATGAGCTTCCTGGCTTCGTCGCGGGAGTACTTCGCCAGCGTGCCGGTTAGAACGAAGGTCTTGCCGACGAGCTTGGTGCCGCGTTCGCGCTTCTTGCCGCTGAACGTGAGACCGGCCTTGCGCAGGCGGTCTACCAGATCGCGGTTTGGCGGCTGCTCGAAGAATTCGCGGATGCTCTCTGCGATCCGGGGGCCGACCTCGTTCACTTCTTCCAGTTCTTCCTGGCCCGCCTTCATCAGGTCGTCCACGGAGCCGAAGTGTTCGGCGAGAAACTGGGCGGTGCGCTCGCCCACGAAGCGGATGCCAAGACCGAGAATCAATCGCTCCAAAGGAAGTTTCTTTGACTTCTCAATTTCGTCAAGCACGTTTTGCGCGGACTTCTCGCCCATGCGCTCCAGGCTCAGCAGATCGTTTTTGCTCAGCGAATAAAGATCCGCCACGTTTTTGATCAGGCGGCGGTCGGTAAGTTGGGTTACGAGCGCGTCGCCCATGCCATCGATGTTCATCACGCCGCGCGAGGCAAAGTGCAGGATCGTCTCCCGCAACTTGGCCGGGCAGTTGGCGTTGACGCAGCGATAATCGACTTCCCCTTCGGTCTTTACGACCTTCGTCCCACAGACCGGGCAATTCTCGGGCATGTGGAAGGTTTCGTGTCCGCGCGGGTGGTCCTTGTCATCGATGACCTTGACGACCTTGGGAATGACGTCGCCACCGCGCTCCACCTGCACCCAGTCGCCGATTTTCACGCCCAGGCGCTCGATCTCATCCATGTTGTGAAGGGTCGCGTTGCGGACGGTGGTGCCGCCGATCGCAACCGGCGCCAGTTCGGCGACCGGCGTGAGCTTGCCGGTACGCCCCACTTGTACGCGGATGCCTTCAATTTTCGTGACGCCCGCGCGCGCGGCGTACTTGTAGGCAATCGCCCAGCGCGGGGCCTTGCCGGTAAAACCCAATTCGGTCTGGAAGGCAGTGCGATCGACCTTGATGACCACGCCATCAATTTCGTAGGGCAACGTCTCACGCTTTTCTTCCCAGCCCTGGATGAATTTCCAGACCTGCTCAATATTTTTCGCCATGGCCCGGTGCTGGTTGACCTTGAACCCCGCGGTTTCGAGCGCCTGCAGAGTTTCGGAGTGGCGGTCGAAGTAGGTGCGGCCGTTGTGCAAGAAAATGTAAGGGAAGAAATCGAGGCGGCGATTGGCCGTGATGCTGGCATCGAGCTGGCGGACTGTGCCGGCGGTGGCGTTGCGGGGATTTGCGAACAAGGCCAGGCCCTTGGCTTCGCGTTCGTCGTTCATCTTTTTGAAAGATGCAGCCGGCATAAGGAGTTCGCCGCGAATCTCGAAGTCCACGGGAACGCCGGCCTTCTTCAGTTTCTCCTTCGGAATCGTAAGCGGGATCGAACGCACGGTGCGAATGTTGAGTGTGACGTCTTCGCCCACCGAACCGTCTCCCCGAGTGACTCCGCGTGCAAGCCTGCCAGCTTCGTAGACCAGCGCCAGCGACATGCCGTCGAGCTTTAACTCGCAGACATAGTCGACTTCCTTACGGCCACTCAGTTCGTGTACACGCCGTTCCCAGTTGCGCAGTTCCTCTTCGTTGTAGGTGTTATCCAGCGAGAGCATGGGCGAGGAGTGCGCCACCTTGATCACCCCCTCGCGCGGCTTGCCACCCACGCGCTGAGTGGGGGAGTCGGGCGTGACCAGGTCGGGACGCTCCGCCTCGAACTTCTTGAGTTGCTCGACCAGTTTGTCGAAATCGAAGTCGCTGATCTCCGGGTCGTCGAGCACGAAATAGCGGTATTCGTGGTGGCGAATCCGGTCGCGCAGCGATTCGATCTGCTTCTCGATTTCTTTACTTGCGACGGGCATGACGAAGAAAATTATAGTCGGCGGGAAGGATGGTATGCTCTCCCGTTTGTTTGGAGATGGGACATGCCGGGGAAGGCTATTCTCGAAACCGAACGGCTCATTCTTCGGGAGTTTGTGGCAGAGGATGCAGATGCGCTGGCTCGCGTTCTTTCGGATCCCGAGGCCATGCGTTATTATCCGATGTCTTTTGACAGGAAGGCCGTCGAAGAATGGATTGCCCGCAACCAGCGCCGCTATGCGATTGATGGTCACGGCCTGTGGGCAATGGATTTGAAGTCTTCGAAAGAGATGATAGGCGACTGTGGAATCACGCTGCAGGAGGTCGACGGGCAATCATTGCCGGAGATCGGCTACCATCTGCGCCGCGACATGTGGGGGCAAGGGCTGGCAATCGAGGCGGCGCAGGCCTGTCGCGACTACGGCTTTCGGCAACTTAAGGTGGAGCCGCTGATTTCTCTGATTCGACCGGAGAATATACCTTCGCGGCGCGTAGCGGAGAAAAATGGGATGAAGGTCTGGAAAGAAACGACGCGCAGCGGCCTGCTGCACCTGGTTTATCGGATTCACATGGAGGAGTGGGACGCTCTTTCCCGCCCCAAATGATTTGTCATTCCTCGTCGCCACGAACCACGTAGGGACAGCCGCCCTCGGCTGTCCGGCGGAGCGTCTGCTACGCTCGGGCAGTCTCGCGTCTTCGCCAAAGTCCTCCCGGGGCTATCGCTCGACCGCCCAGCCGAGAACGGCTGGGCCTACGGGGTCGGACGCCCATCCAACTAGACTAGATCGTCGAGCTTGAGCGGCGTGGCCCCGCCCTTCCATGACGTCTTGAATTGCTTTTCCACAAACCCGGCATCATAGTCGCGGCCCTGCTTTTTGAGGGCTTCCCGCAGACCGAATAGCGAGCGAGGATTGCGCGGGTTGCGGTCGAGGTCCTCGCGGAAGACTTTTTCCGCGCCTGCACTGTCGCCCTTCATCATCAGCGCAGCGCCCAACGACTCGCGCACCGGGAAAAACCAATCCTGCGGCTCGTCATACTTGAGCGTGTCCTGGATCGACACGGCTTCCTGCAGGTGAGAGAGGGCGCCATCGGTATCCTTGTTCGCCATCGCGATCTTGGCGGCCAACACGTTTTCCGCGATCCTCAGGACGTCTTTCGCCTTGTTGTTTACCGGCATGGCGAACGGTAAATCCTCGGGCGTGGCTTTCTCGGCTTCGGAGACGATTTTGTATTCAGCTTCCGCTTCACTCACCTTGCCTTTGCCGGCCTGCGCCATCCCGCGGGCGAAATGCCAGAAGACAGTCGTGATCTGCATCGCGGAATCAGGCTGTTTCATCGCCATGATCGAGTCCCACTTGTGAAAGCGAACATCGACCGCGATCGGGATAGTCATGAAGCCTTCGAGCGGAGGCATCATTTTCACGCCCGGCGCGACGTGAGTAGCGAGCATGTCGGCGTTCTTTTTTGCCTCCGGGTAATTGCCGTTCATGGCTGCGCACATGGCAATGAAGTGCAGGTTGTGGCTGTAGTACATCATCGGGTAGATGCCCTGCACGCCGCTCGCCTTGATGTAGGCGCGGTCAACCGCCGCTGCCTGTTGATTGGTCTTGACCGCGGCCTCGTAATCGCCGGTGCGAATGTAGACGTGCGCAGGCATGTGCACCAGATGTCCGGCGGACGGAGCCATCGCGGCTAGTTTGTTAGCGGCGGCCAGCGCGCGTTGTGGACTGCGGGACGCTTCCACTGCGTGGATGTAATAGTGCACGGCGCCCATGTGGTCGGGATCGCGCTTCAATACCGACTCCAGCGTGGCGACGACTTCTTCGGTGCCTTCTTCCGGCGTGCCGTCAACGTGCCACAGGCCCCAGGGATGCAGGTTCATGCCGGATTCAGCGAACAGGGTGGCTGCATCCAGGTCGTCAGGGAAGTTCTTGACCACCTCGCGCATGGCGTCGCGGTATTCCTGGGCGGCTTGGTGGCGATCGGTCTTAGGGTCCGCAGGGAAACGCTTTGCCATCGCCTGGATATAGGCCTTTTCGCTGGGCGACGCGCTTTCTGAAAGGTCCGAGGCCTTCTGGATTGCTTCATGCGCATGTTGAAAGCGCTCATCGCTGGCCGGATCGTTGTAATTCGGCCCCACCGCTTCGGCAATTCCCCACCACGCGATTGCGAGGTTAGGGTCAAGTTCGCTGGCGCGCTGGAAGGAACGGGCTGCTTCGTCGTGATTGAAGGCGAAGATCAGGCGCAGGCCCTGGTCGAAGAATTGCTGGGCTTGCACATTTTTGGTCGAGACCGGGTGATGCAGGTTGCCGATGCCGGCCATTAACGCCGCGGGCTTGGCTGGCGTAGCGTGTGCCGCATGTTCCTGCGCGATCAGCAGGGCGGAACAGAAAATTACGAGCAGGACCGAGCCGATCTTCCTCATTGGCGAGAACCTCCAATAAAATTTTAGTTTGACGGACCGGGCTTCACGGCGAATGATACGCCGGAGCGCTCTCCTATGGACACACCCTCAAGATGGCCCAGCTTAGTGGAAACTGGTCGCGGAAGGCAATAGGAAGGGAGACTCCTGCTAAGCTAAGGGGCACTCTTCACCTGCATGCGCAAAGCGACCCTCCTGTACAACGCGCGCTCGGGCGGCCGCCGCAAGCAGCGCGAAAACGATCTGCGGGAGGTCCAGGGAATTCTGGGCGAAGCGGGAGTGCACGTCAGTCTCACGCGCACGCAGTCGAGTGCGGATGCGGCGGAACAGGCGCGCAAGGCAATTCTCGAAGGCTGCGACACGGTCTTCGCATGCGGAGGCGATGGCACCGTCCACGACGTCCTGCAGGGCGTCGCGGGAAGCCGCGTGGCGTTGGGCGTGATTCCGATGGGTACCGCTAACGCCCTGGCTCACGACCTGGGGATTCCGATGGAACCGCATCGGGCGGCTCGAGCTGTGCTCGACGGAGAAACACGCCGTGTTGCGGTTGGCCAGGTCACGGCTTGCGGGCTTGATGGCAAGCAGGTCAAGCGACACTTCACGGTGGCCGTGGGCATCGGCGTGGACGCGCATCTTTTCTACAAACTGCACTCGGGTATGAAGCAGCGCCTTGGCATGAGGGCCTACTATGCCAAGGCGTGGCACCTGTGGTGTACGCACCGCATGGAGCGATTCCGGGTGGAATGGGAGGGCGCTGCCACGGGATCACACGGCGGAATCACGGAATTGCTGGCAGTCCGCATCCGCAACTTTGGTGGAGTGCTTCAGGAACTCGCGCCCGGAGCGTCTCTGGATCGAGATGACATGCGCCTGGTCATTTGCCGTACCTCGAACCGCGCCTTCTACCTGCTCTACGTTATCCGCGGTTTATTGCGCGGGAGATGGAGGGTTCCGGGCGTGGATCTCGCTGACGGAAAGACCGTACGCTGTGAGTACTCCCGCACTGCGGCCGCGTACGGCGAAATCCGGAGAGTGTATGTAGAAGCTGATGGCGAACTGATCGGCACTCTACCGGCACAAATCACCGTTGTGCCGGATTTTCTTACGCTGCTGGCCCCTAAGCGATAGTCTCCGCCTGCGAAACTCAAGCGCCGAACTGGCGCAGGTGGTGATCCATGTGGAGGTAGCCCCATCGCATCCACTCGGCGTCGGTGAGGGGGCCAAAGAAGGGGTGTGCCTGCCATTGAAAGTCGCGAGGTTGTCGCGTGAAACGTTCGAGCAATTGCAGCAGTTCCTGCCGGTCCGAGGCGAACTCGGCGGGCTGCGTGCCGTTTCTTTGAGGATCGACTTCGGGACGAGTCGGCGTTCCCTTCGGCCATTTCAACGGGACCTCAAAAGCCACCCATTTCACAAAAAAGTCAGGCAGGGGAATCGGAGTCGCCGAGATACGCTCGGTCGCCCACGGCTTGAGCCCCATCGTGACCCGAAAAGAGTCGGCCAGATGGCAGATCATCTGCGGAGCTGTCATTCGGCCCCACAACCGCGGGCTGGAAGGTTGAATCGTGAGAACGCGCTGGGCAATCTGTTGTTTATCCGCCGGACTTGAGAGAGTTCGTTTTGCCATGATTTCCGATTGCTGGTTTCATCTGCCGGCACTGGGCCGACAAATTGCCCGACATTGTATTCTCACTGCTTCGCTACTTAGGAGAGTCCAGAAAGACC
Source organism: uncultured Acidobacteriota bacterium (assembly GCA_963850425.1). Classification (GTDB taxonomy): domain Bacteria; phylum Acidobacteriota; class Terriglobia; order Terriglobales; family Acidobacteriaceae; genus Gp1-AA133. The sequence continues at coordinate 1,258,076 of CAWKLF010000001.1, forward strand.
TTGGAACCCGTCACGCACTTTCTCACCGGCGCATGCCTTGGGCGCGCCGGGTTCAACCGAAGAACTGCCCTGGCGACCGCCACCATGACGCTGGCCGCCGAAGCGCCGGATCTCGATGTATTCGGTAGATTCAAGGGGCCGGTGTTTGGATTCGCGCATCATCGCGGCTTCACGCACTCGTTTCTTGGGCTGGTTCTGGTTTCGGCCGTCGTCGTCGGTTTTATGTACCTGATCTGGAGGGCCCGCGGGCGCAAGACCAAGGACCCGGACCTTCCGCCACGATGGGGAGTGCTGTTTGCGCTGGCGTACCTGGCCGGGCTGAGCCATATCCTGCTCGATTTCACGAACAACTATGGCGTGCGTCCGTTCTGGCCGTTCTCCGAAAGGTGGTATGAGTGGGACATCGTGTTCATCATTGATCCGATCCTATTGGTCGCGCTGATTTTGGGACTGGTGGTGCCCGCATTCTTCGCTCTCATCAATCAGGAAATTGGAGTGCGGCCTCGACGCTTCAAAGGTCGGGCGGCAGCGATTTGCGCACTGGCCGTGGTGGTTGCCTGGTGGGCGGTACGCGATTTTGAGCACCGGCGGGCCATGAACGCACTCGAGGCGCGCACTTACGAGGGGGCGGACCTTATTCGAGCCGGAGCCTTCCCGACTTATGCCAACCCGTTTCTATGGCGCGGTGTGGTCGAAACCAGGAATTTCTTTGCGCTGGCCAACGTGGATTCCGCAACTCCGGAAGTGGATCCCGGAGGACACATGGAAATTCTGTCGAAGCCGGAGGAAACGCCGGTCACATTGGCTGCCAAGCAGTCGTACCTGGGTGGCGTGTACTTGGATTGGGCGAAGTTCCCGATCACCGAGACGTCGCAAACCGAGGATGGGGGATACCTGGTGCGCTTCTACGATCTGCGCTTTGGTCCGTCGGAGCCGGGTGCGCGCCGGCCGCTGAGCGCAGGAGTGCTTCTGGATCGTCAGTTGAGAGTGGTGAGGGAATTCATGGGAACGCCGCAACCCGCGCCGGATTAGCTTTTCATCGGCTCGCATGGATCTAAGCCTGCGCAGCGGCTTGCCGCAATGGGAAATGTGCAAGTCTGTCGGTTGCTTCGAACTTGACGCCGCAACCCGGGCGCGCCACAATCGTAGTCCACAGTTCACGAGGTGTTCATGCTGGCGTACTTATTCGTTGCTCTTGCCGTAGCTGTTCGATTAATGCCCCACCCCTTGGCATTTACGCCGGTGACGGGTGCGTTGCTTTATTTCGGAGCGCGCGGGCCGCGTCGTCAGGCGTGGGTGCCTGTGGTGCTGTTGATGTCCTCTGACCTGCTTCTCAACAAATTCGTGTATGCCTATCCGTTCACCTGGGACCAATTGGCAAGTTGGATTTGGTACGGAGCGATCCTGTGGGTCGGCATGCGTATGCGCGACCGTGTGAATCCGCTCACCGTAATCGGTTCGGCTCTGGCCGGATCGGTTTCGTTCTTCCTGTTCAGCAACTTTGGGTCGTGGGCGACTTGGACTGACATGTATCCGCGAACCTTGGCCGGGTTGATGACTTGCTACGCTGCCGGCCTTCCATTCTTCCGCCGTGCGATTGAAGGGGACCTGCTCTTCACATGCGCGATGTTCGCGGTGCCCGTCGTCCTCCATGCGATCACGGGCGCTACGGATAAGTCCGGAGACCACACAGCAGCCGCATAGGGCTTGGTTCAGATCAAATTTGCGGGCCAGTCGAGTGATCGGCGGGCCCGTTTTTGTTGTCCGAGGGCTCCGATACCGCGGCCCTGCGTCTCCGACTTCTCCAAGCCCATAGCCCGACTACAAGGGCCAGCCCGGCCGCGGCCAGCACCCAGCCGAGATGCTGCTTTACCATCGACCCAACTAGATGGACAACTTGCGGACCGAGCTCGATGGTCAGGATTGCGAGTACGAAGAAGCGCACAAAGCGGCCAGCGAATACCGCGGCCAGGAAGTGCGTGAAGCGCATTTCGAAGGCCGAGGCGGCGAGCACGAACAGCTTGAAGGGCGTAGGCGGGGGAAGCATCGCGGGAAACATGACGGCCCAAAACTCATGGCGCTCAAACGACGCGTGAATTTTACTGAAGCGCTCCTCCGAAATTCGCTTGCGCAGAACCGTCTCGCCACCGAAGTAGCCGATCGCATAGATGACCAGGCTGCCCAGCGCTGATCCAGCGGAGGCCATCACCACGTAAAAGAGAAAATGCGGGCGGTCGTTATAGACGTAGCCGGCAACCACAGCATCCACCGGCATGCCCAGCAACGACCCGTCCACCGCGGCAATCGCGAATACTCCCCACGGGCCCAGGGGCGCCAGGACCTTCCATATCCAGGCGGTGTACCGCTTAAGGATGTGCGTGACCGTGTTCAAAGGAAACAACGAGTGTACGCGAGGTTAGAGATGCGAGCTACGAGCCGCGAGCTTCGAGCAACCCTTCGTCGCGGGCGCACTCGAAGCTCGTTATGCTCGACCTGATTTTACTGTTTCGGGAAGTTGGGGTTCGACTTCACTTCGAGAATCTGTTTGGTATGGCGTTCGCTGTGGGCGGCGATGAACAGCACCCACTCATAGCCGTCGAGCTTTTTCCCCATAGGGCTGTCGACCGCGTGTTCGCGCAGACCGGGAGTTTTGGTTAGAAACTCCTCCGTGGTGGCGCGTGCCTCGATAAAATGCTTAAGGGACGCCTCAGGCGAGCCGAAGCGATTGGTTGGCTTCAGCGGGTCGGGTGCTTGCGCGGGATGGGAGCGGTCGGGAATCATCTTCAACACCATCTCGTCAATCGCGGTGACGTCCTCGCCTGCAGGGCGCGCCGGGCCAACCATGACTTTTTCCACCACCATCCCGCGAATATAGTCCTCGGCCGCGGCGATGTGTTCGGTGACTTCTGCCACCGACCACTTGTCGGGCGCCGGCTTGAAGTTCCACTGTGCCGCTGACAATCCCTTCGTAGCGTCCGCTACACCCTGCCTGGTCGACTCCAGATACTTCGTGGCCTTGTCGAGGTCCGCCGGCGTCAAAGACTGAGCCTGCGAGGCGACTGCCATACATGCCAGGGCAACGACGACAAGACCTTGCTTCACGATGTTTCGCATTCCAGCTTTCTCCTGATTTGAGGGATTTTAAGTCTGCGCGGTTCTATTCCACGGTTTTAGAACTTTGTTTAAAGATGGATGTTCATAGGCCTGGCAAAGATGCGGACAATCGTACACGAATGGTTCCGATCCTTGAGGAAACGCGCTACTCGTGCCGGGTATCTCCGCGCAACAGGCTCAGAACGTGCGGGATCAGATCGACCACCGCCTCAAGCGACTCAATTGCTGCTGCGGGCTTGCCGGGAAGATTGAGAATCACCGACTTTCCGCGCACCCCGCACACGGCACGGCTTAGCGCCGCAAACTTCGTCGCCTTCGATCCTTCAAAGCGCATGCGTTCGGCGATGCCCTCGATCAGGCGGTCGCATACTTCGCGTGTGGCTTCCGGCGTGACATCTCGCGGGGCGATGCCGGTTCCACCGGTTGTAACCACGAAGCCCGCCTTTGCGGATAGCCGGACCAACGCACCTCGTATCGCGGACTGGTCATCGGGCACGATCTCCCGCGCGACCACCTGAAAGTTATGTTTTTCGAGAGAGGCAGCCACGGCGGGCCCGCCCAGGTCTTCGCGTTCCCCGCGGGAAGAAGAATCGCTGACCGTCAACACCGCCGCTCCGAGCTCAGGTGTCGAGGAGGACATCTTCTTCCTCGGCCTTGTCTTCCCCGCCGTCGCGATTGGATTCGTCGAGCAGGCGCAGGCCCTCCATCAGCAGGCCTTGTGTGTTCAGTTGCGTGCTGGTTTCGGTGGTCTTGCCTTCGAAGTTGAGCTGGAAGTTGCCGCCCGTCCAGGTCAGTACCTTGAACACCGCCGGGTCGCCCCTCAGGGTACCGTATACCGCGTGCACGACCTGGCCTTCGTTGAAGTAGACATCACATTTCTGGTCGTCTTTGGTGAGCGTGAGCTGGCAGCTTTTGCGGCCCATTTCGAGGGACTGCATCAGGTCGATGACATTCATCTGCGCCAGGCTGCCGCGCAGCACGCCATCGGAGGGCGTGGCCTTGGTCATTTTTTCGAGCGCAATCTTATCGATTACGCGCTTGATACGCCGGGTGGCTTCCTTCAGAAAGAAAGGCTTCTCGACGAAGTCATCCACCGGGTCCTGCTGGGAGAGCCGTTCGTTGATGTCGGTCTTGGTCGCCAAAATGATGGCGGAGAAGTTCGCGGTCGCCGGACGGCTGCGCAACTTTTCAATCAACTGGCGCCCGTCCATGCCAGGCATGCGGTAGTCGGTGACCAGCAGGTCTGGCGGATCGTCGACGGCCTTGAGCAGCGCATCGGCTGCATCGCCGGCGGTCGCCACCTGTCCCAGGGTGGAGAGTGACTGCTTCAGCATCCCCAGCACCATGGGGTTGTCGTCGACCAGCAGCACCTTGACGTTTGTCGACATGCCTGCCTAAGACTTCCTGCGCGCGCGGGAATAATCCCCACTCTTGCCGCCGGACTTGCGTTCCAGCACAATTTCGCGGATCTCGATGCCCTTGTCGAGCGCCTTGCACATGTCGTACACGGTCAGGGCAGCGACGCTGGCCGCCACCAGCGCCTCCATCTCCACGCCCGTCGAGGCCGTGGTGATAACTTTTGAGGTAACAGCGACGCCATTCTCGCACAGCCGCATATCCACTTCAACGTGGGCGAGGGGGAGCGCATGGCACATCGGGATCAGGTTCGAAGTCTGCTTGGCCGCCATGATGCCCGCCAGTCGCGCCACTTCCAGCGGATCGCCCTTGGGGTTTTTAGGTAGCGCCTTCAATACCTTGGGCTTCAGCACGACAAACGCGCTGGCCTCGGCCTCCCGCCGCGTGATCGACTTGCCGCTGACGTCGACCATGCGCGCCTTGCCGGAGCGGTCGTAGTGGGAAAGCTTGCGGGGCATGGAAGAAATATCTTACAGAGTTTCGGGTTTCGAGTTCGCGCAACTTTGGCTTTTTCGAGAACTTGAAACTTGAAATTTGGAACTTGGAACTTGGAACTTGAAACTCATCTCATCATGACTGCCACCCACTCGCCGGCGCTGATCTTCTCTCGATTGGGTGGAATCACCACGTAACAATTCGACCGCCCCATGGCAGCGACGTCACCGGATCCGTGCCAGCCGGCCAACTGCACTTCTGCTCGTTCGAATTCTCCGGACAGAAATCCGGGGAGAAACCGTTTCAGGCCTGGCTTGGTTTTGATTTCCGTTGTCAGGCGGACGTGCAGGAAGCGCAGGGCTTGCGGCTTCATCCCGGCCAACGCTTCCAGTATGGGGCAGGCAAACAACTCAAAGGTTACCATCGTTGAAATCGGATTTCCGGGCAGGCCGAAAAAATAGCGGCCCTTGGCCTGGCCAAAAACGACAGGACGGCCCGGCTGGATTTGTGCTCCCGTAAAAAAGAACTGCGCGCCGAATTCTGCCAGGACCTGTTCTACCAGGTCGTACTTGCCCATCGAGACGCCGCCAGAAAGCAGCAGCAGGTCCGATTGCAGTCCTAGCTCGATCAGCGCGCGCAGATGGTCCCGTTCGTCGCGCGCGATATCCAGAATCTTGGGCACGCCGCCCGCGGCTTGAACTTGGGCAGCCAGCGAATAGCTGTTGGAGTTGCGGATCTGATAGGGACCAGGGGCCGCGCCAACAGCGACGATTTCATCGCCAGTCGAGAGAATCGCCGCTTCCGGCCGACGGTACACCGTCAAGGACTCAAGCCCCACTGAGGCTGCCAGGCCGATAACCGCATAGTCCACCCGTGTTCCAGGCTGCAACAGGACTTGCCCTTTCCCTGCTTCCGAGCCCGATGGAACGATGTTGTCGCCGCTCGCGGCGCCTCGCGTGATTGTTACCTGATCAGCACTTGAAGATGTGTACTCAACCATCACAACCGCATCAGCGCCATTCGGGGCAGGAGCGCCCGTCATGATGGCCGCAGCTTGTCCCATCCCAACTTCGCGGAGTAGATCTTCGGGAGCCGTGCCTGCCTTGATTTCCCCCATGACCTTCAACGTGGCCGGCAAACGCGCCAAATCCTGCGCCCGAACCGCGAAGCCATCGCGCATCGCGCGGCGGAAAGGCGGGAAGTCGCGGTCGGCGACAACCTCCCGCGCCAGTACTCTCCCCAAACTTGCCAGCAGATCAACCGTCTCCGTGGCTTTCGGATGCATCCCCGCCGCTTGCCGCTCGACTAGATGGCGTGCATCTTCAAAACTCAGAATTGTGGGTGGTTGTGGAGCGCCAGCCATGCCGCTGATGATACTGCAGTCGCTAGGCGCTAGTGGTCATTCTCCAGCACGTGCTTTGCTGACGACTGATGACTAGCGGCGGGAGACTAGAGTCCTACTTCGCCAGTTCCTGCCCCAGCACGGCCGCGTTGCTGGCGAAGGACGCGCCCGTCTCCAGATCGACCAGTCCATTGCGTACCAGCTTCGCGATCTCGCTGTCGAAATACTGCATGCCGTCGGCCTCGCCGCTCTTGATCGCATCGAGCAGGGTCTTACCCTCGTGCTCGCCTTTTTCGACGCATTCGCGGGTACGGCTGTTCGATTTAATGATTTCAAATACAGGAAGCCGGCCGGCGCCATCCGCGCGTGGGATGAGCCGCTGTGACACGATAAACCGGAACGACTTGGCCATCCGCTCGCGTACGGATTTCTGTTCTTCGGGTGTGAAAGCGGCGGCTATACGTTCTACCGTTTTGGAGCCATCGATAGTGTTCAGAGTCGAAAACACGATCAGCCCCATGTCGGCCGCTTCGAGCACCATCTCGATGGTCTCGCGGTCGCGCATTTCGCCGACGAAAATCACTTTGGGCGCTTGCCGCAGGGCGGCGCGCAAGGCCAGCGCGAAGTTGGGCGTGTCACTGTGAAGCTCCCGCTGGTGCATGGTGGAGCGCTTGTGGTTGTGCAGGAATTCGATCGGATCTTCGATCGTGATGATGTGGTAGTCACGCTCGCGGTTGATGCGATCAAGCAGCGCCGCCACGGTGGAGCTTTTCCCCGAAGACGTCGGGCCCGTCACCAACACAATCCCGTTGCGCAGGTTCGCGACATCACCCAGGTGTCCGGGCAAGTGCAGGGAATCAAATTCCGGTATCGCGGTTGGAATCACCCGCATGACGACCGCGCAGCTTCCCCGCTGGATGAAGGCATTCACTCGAAAGCGTGCCAGGCCCGGAAGCCCGTAAGAAATATCGCAGGATCCCTGCTCGCGCAGCGTGTTGATGGCTTGCTTGTTGTTGCCGATCAGATCGGCGGCAATGCGGCGCGTGTCGTCGGCCGAGAGCGCGGAAAGGCCATCCATCTGTACCGGCACGAGCTGCCCGTAAACTTCCACCTGCGGCGGTCGTCCAGGAGAAAAGATCAAGTCGCTGACCTTCTCCGAGGCGCGTAGCATTGCTGCCAGCAGCGCCGTCGTCGGCACCTTGCCGGGTTCGTGGACTCCCTCCAGGGCAACCGAAATCGGGGCTACGCCCGTTGCAGCCATTGCATGCCTCTCACGTACAGGGATTCCTTGCCACAGTGGGGAGAACCACTGAACTCCGGGGGGAAACGCTGTGTTTACTGTAGCGCTTCAGGCCGGTTCCGCGAAGGACGGAAGGTAGGTGCCCCTTAGTAACATGCGAGCCGGTTACCTGGCCAAACCCCTGCGCCAGAACAAAAAGGCGGCTCCGCAGAGCCGCCTTCGTCAGCAATCCAGTAAGAGCTTACTTCTTGGAGGCTGCCGCCTTTTTCTTGTTAAAGCCGGTTTCGACCGCTGCGCCGATGCTCGCCAGCATGTCCTTTGCCGGTTGGGCATAGTTGCCCGTGGGCGCCAGCTCCAGATATTTGTTGAACGCCTCGGCGGTGCCTTCGGGCGCGACCATTTTGTCGCCTTTCAACGTCGCTTTGCCGATCATATTGACGCCCTTCCAGTAATAGGCGTCGGCCTTGGTGGGATCGACTGCGATTACCTTGTCGAAGGCCACGATCGCGTCGTCCACTTTGCCTGCATTGGTCAAGACTGCGCCAACATTGAAGTTGTACTGTCCAGCGCGGGTCGGATCGAGCTGTGCAGCCTTGTTGTAACTCGCCACAGCATCGTCAACTTTATTCGACTTGGCGTCGGCCTCGGCCAAGTTGTTGTAGTAGGCCGCCAGCTTCTGATTCGCTTCGGCATCCTTCGGATCGGGATTCGCGGTTTTCAGATCGATGGCCTTCTTGTAAGCATCGGCGGCCTCGCCGAACCGCTTCTGCTTTTCCGCGGGATCAGTCTGCTTGGGCGCTGACATACGATACGCGTCCCCCAGCTTGAACCAGAGCAGGTCGCGGTTGGCATCCACCTGGGTCGCCTCGGTGAGAGTGGCGATCGCGGAATCAAAGTCTCCCGCGTCGGTGGCCGTCTTCGCCGCCAGAAGTTTCTCGTTCAGCGTCTTGACGGTGGTGTTCTCTTTTTGCGCCTTGGCCTGCGCTTCCTGCTGCGCCTTCACTTGCTCGGGAGTCAGCCCCTGGCCCGCCGCCTGCGCCGCCGCTTCCTTCTTAAGGTCAATGTCCTGGACCAACTCGTCCAGGCTGACAGTGATACCGGTCATGTAGAAGAGTTGTTTTCCCTCGGGATCAAAGAGCGTGACTTTGTACTTGCCGGGACTAATTCCCAGTGAGAAGTATTCGCCCTTCTTGTTGAGTTTCAGACTGTACTTCCGACCAGTCTCCATGCTTTGCCACTCGACCGTGCCCGCAGGGATGGGTTTGCCTTCCGAATCCCGAACTGCGCCCTTCACCGAACCCGTGCTCTGAGCAAATATCGCGGGCGCGCACAGGCCCACGACCAGGGCAACCAGCAGTGTCCACGCAAAACGTTGTTTCATCGGAGCCTCCAAGAACCTATTTACGATTGCAGATTTCAGATTGCAGATTTTCTGCGGTTGCGCATGCGCGCCGACCACGCAGTTCAAATCTGCAATCTCAAATCTGAAATTCTCTACGTGCCCTCAACGCGGCGATGAAACCGCGACCGGGGAGCCCTGCTCATAAGAAATCGGGTCAGTTGCTCCAGCCTCCTGGAACGCGCGCAAGCGTAGCACGCAACTATCGCATACCCCGCAGGCCCGATCTTCCCGGCTATAGCAGGACCACGTTAAATCCAGGGGCGCGCCCAGTTCAAGGCCGAGCCTCACAATCTCATGTTTTCGCAGGGTGATGAGAGGCGTCACGACTTCGATGTGGCCTTCTTTCGTGCCCTGGCGAATCACCTCGTTGAAAGCTCGATAGTAGGCCGGACGACAATCGGGATAGCCCGAACTATCCTGCTCGACCGCCCCGATATAGATCTTTTCAGCTCCCAAAACCTCCGCCCAACTCACCGCTACCGACAGAAAATGCGCATTGCGAAAGGGTACGTAGGTGACCGGGATGTCGCGGCCCATCTTGTGTGCCTCGGGAACAGCAATGCTTGGGTCAGTGAGCGCCGAACCTCCTATGGCCCGCAACGCCTCATTGCGGACCACGAGCCGGTCGCGAATACCGAGCCGGTCGCAGATACCGAGGAAGGCCTGCCGCTCGCGCTCCTCGGTGCGCTGGCCGTAGCTGACATGCACCGCCGCTGCGTTGAAATCGCGCGCCGCCAGCGCCGCGCACACGCACGAATCCATCCCCCCGCTCAGCAGCACAATTGCGCGTTGTGGCCTGCCTGTCATCAATTCCGCACAGTTAGATGCTTTCTGCCTGAGATGTGAGTTTGCCAAATTACCCGATTACGAAATTACCTAATTCCCGATGCCCTTTAGACGCCCTTAACGGCAGGATCCCAAATGAATTTGTGAATCTGCAACCCCAGCCGTGCCGGTACATTATCGGCGAGCATCCACTCCGCCAGTTGCTGGGGATCGAGCAGGCAATGCGACGAGTCGCGGGCGCCAGTCGCGTCTTTGCGGAAAGCCGGCGAAAACAGGACCGCGTTGACTCGCCCAGCCAACCCATGCTGCGCCACGAAATTCCGCGCGAACTCGTAGTCGATCCGGTCGCGGATGACGAACTTCACTTCGTCATGAAGGTCCAGTACGCCGAGATTGTCAGCACGAAAGGTATCAGGTTCCCCGGAGCCGGGACACTTCACGTCCACGATCTTGATCACATTTTCAGGCACCGCGGCCAGGGAACGCTCGCCGCTGGTTTCCAGCAGGACCTTGTAGCCTGCGTCCAGGAGATGCTGCATCAAGGGCACCAGTTCGCGCTCCTGCAGCATAGGTTCTCCACCGGTGATCTCGACCAGCCCACCGTTTGGGCTCAATCGCGCTACCTCACCAAGCACATCTTCGGCGGTCATGCGCACCCCGCCCGTGAAGGTGTACTCGCTGTCACACCATGAGCACCTCAGGTTACACCCCGTCAGCCGGACAAACACGCACGGCAGCCCCGCGTGGGTCGACTCACCTTGCAGCGATTTGTAGATTTCGGTGATCTGCATAGAACCGGTCGTTGGTCATTGGCTGTTGGTCGCTGGCGATGGAGCGACAGTTAACCTCGCCTGACGAGCTGTGCGATCACCCAGCACTCTGCTACTCGCAATATTTTGCCGTCGTCGTATCTGTCTCGAAAATCGTCACGTCGCGCACGTAAACCCGGCCATTTGTTGAACTCTTCAGTCTTCCGTTCGTCTCATCGTAAAAGTACTTGGCCAGGTTTTCTGCCGACGGATTCAGTTCGGTGAACGGCGCCACGTCGTTGATCATCTGGTGATCCAGGCGGTCGATAACGTGCTTCATCACTTCGCGCAGATCTTTGAAATCGAGCAGCAGGCCGGCCTTGTCGAGTTCCTTCCCGGCCAGTGTGACGCGCACTTTATAGTTGTGCCCGTGTGGATTCTCGCACTTGCCCTTGTAGTTGCGCAGGTAGTGGCCTGCCGCGAACGTATCTTCGACCGTGACTTCGTACATGAATCCCCCGGCGGAGCCCAGACATACCAGTGCATCCGCACGCCGCAAGCTAATTCTTTATTTTACGCGAGCAGGCGTTTTTCCGCTGTTTTCAGGCCTGTATGAATCGGAAAGCCAGTCACGCGGACGCCCCGAAGAATTCCTCGACCTCGCGCATATCGGTCGTTCGCCGGTAGTTGGGCAGGCTCTCCACAAACATCCGCCCATAGGCCTTCTTCAGGATTCGGTTATCGAGCAATGTCAGCAGGCCGCGGTCGTGCAGCGAGCGGATGAGCCGTCCGAATCCCTGCTTCAGCGTGATCACCGCAGCAGGAACCTGGTAGTCGAAGAACGCGTTCCCGCCGCTGGCGTCGATTGATTTCACGCGCGCGGCAACCACGGGATCGCTCGGCACCGCGAACGGCAGCCGATCGATGATCACGCAGCTCAGCTGTTCGCCCTGCACGTCGACTCCTTGCCAGAACGAGGATGTCCCAAACAGCACCGCATGCGGGGTTAGACGGAACTCCTCGAGCAACGCGCTCTTGGGCGCATCGCCCTGCAGCAGCATGGGGAATTCCAGTTCGCCCAGCAGGCGTTGATAAACCTCGTTCATCTGCGCGTAGCTGGTGAAAAGCACGAAGGCGCGGCCGCGCGTGATCTCCAGCAGGCGGCGAATGCGATCCGCGGCCTTCGCAGCAAACTGGGGCATGCGCGCGTCCGGCAAATCGGGCGGAACATAAAAAAGCGCCTGCCGCGCATAGTCATAGTGCGAAGGAAGCACGACCTCGCGCACGTGCTCGAGCCCGAGCCGCCGCTTCATGTATTCGAACCCGCCGCTCACGGCCAGCGTCGCGGACGTGAGCACCGCCGTCTCCAATTGCTCGAACAGCACACTTTTCAGAATGGGCGCGACATCGATTGGGGTAGCCTGCAGGTAAACATTCTGCCGCCTGGCCGCGGGCGCTACCCGAGATGCTTCCGACACTTCCTTTGATGTCTCTGTGTCTCTGTGCCTCTGTGGGGAAAAGCCTCTTCCTCGCCGCTCAATCCAGAAGACGGTATTGATATCTTCCGACTCCATCAAAAATCCCAGCTGCACTTGTAGTTCCCGAGCCCGTCGCGAAAACGTGAAGATCTCTTCCGCCTTGCTGGGAAGATTTTGCAGCTCCGCGCCCAGCCGCTCGAGCGATTGCTGGAGAGCAAGAAATTCGTCCCCGTTCTCCTCGAGAAACTCGCGCCGGTTATCGAACGAAAACCGGCCATCCCCTGCCGGCAACACCGAGAAGAACAGCTGCGACCGGTCGCGCAGGCTCTTTAAGGCCCCCGTGAGCGAACTTGAGAGCAGCTTGTTGCGCGTGAGCGAGATCTCGACGTCGCGCACCAGGTCCTCGACCCGAAGATTGCTGACCGCCACTCCGAAGTAGCTGCCGGCGACGTCTTCGAGTTCGTGTGCTTCGTCAAAGATTACGGCCCCCGCCTCGGGAAGAATGCCGGCGTCGGGCGCGTACTCAGATGCCTGTTTGATGGAGAGATCGGCAAAGAACAAATGATGGTTGACGATGATGACGTCACTCTCCATCGCCCGCCGATGCATCTCGGTGATGAAGCAGGTTTCAAATGCGCTGCACTTCTGGCCGTGACAGGTGTCGGAACGAGCGTCCAGCTTGTGCCACAGAGCGCTGGCTTCGGGCAGCGAGGCTAACTCTGCGCGGTCGCCAGTTTGCGTGGATCTTTCCCAGGCCGCTATCGCGCGGTAATGCTCGATCTCTTCCAGGCCTGAGAGCACCGGCTGGTCCGTGAGGTCGTACAGCTTTTTCTTGCAAAGGTAGTTGTTGCGCCCCTTCATGTAGCAGACCTTCAGCTTGCCTTCACCGTTGGGGTAGAGCGCCTGCTCCAGAAACGGAATGTCTTTGTAGAAAAGCTGTTCCTGCAGATTCTTGGTTCCGGTAGAAATGATGACGCGCTTGCCCGAACGAATGACGGGTAGCAGGTAAGCCAGGGTCTTGCCGGTTCCGGTGCCGGCTTCGACGATCAGGTGGCGCTTTTGGGCCAGCGCTTCCTCGACTGCTTGCGCCATTTGCAGCTGCCCACGGCGGAATTCATAAGCGGGATGAGCTCTGCGAAAGCACTCCGCCCGGGCCGAAGAAATTGTGCAGGGAAACCTCGTGCGCGCGAGCGCCGGAGCTGCTGCGGGGCCCGGGCTGGGAGGTGGGAGGCACGAAGTCTCTATAATAGAGCACGAGAATAGAGCACGAGCCACAGGCACAGTCCACGTAGGCACAGGCGCCCTCGCCTGTGCGGCCGCGGCGGTGTTGGCCGCGGCAATTTTTGGAGTGGCGAATGAGCCGTAGCTAGTGCTCGGCTGGGCAGACGAGGGCGTCTGCCCCTACGCGATCACCGGGCCCACCCTTACTTTGAAGAGAATCAAATACAACTCGAATCGCGAAGCAGTGGGCGCTTCATCCAGTCTGGGCCTGGCCACTGCTCCTCCAATTCAGGATCCATTGCTCGCTATTGTCGGTCGCCCCAACGTCGGCAAGTCCACGCTGTTCAACCGTCTGGTAGGCTCGCGCCGCGCCATTGTTGGCGACGAGCCCGGCATCACTCGTGACCGGCTTTACGGGAACACCGAGTGGCGCGGGCGCTCTTTCCGCGTGGTCGACACCGGCGGCATCATCCCTGAGGACAAGGACTTCATACCTTCAGAAATCTTCCGCCAGGCGCGGGTCGCGCTCGAGGAAGCGGCCGCTATCGTAATGGTAGTCGACGGACGCACGGAACTTGCGGCGCCTGATCTCGAACTCGTGCGCCTGTTGATCAAGACCGGCAAGCCGCTCTTCCTGGCGGTCAACAAAATCGACAGCGACAAGCAGGAGTCCTTGACGGGCGATTTCCATCGCCTGGGCGTAAGAGAGATCTTTCCGCTCTCGGCCGAGCACGGGCACGGCATCGACGATTTGCTGGATGCTTTCCTCGCCATCCTTCCGCCGCAGGGCGAAGAGCGCCAGGTCGCGACGGACCGAGAGGGCTCGAAACGATCGAAGAAACGGCGCCTGGTGGAGGATGAAGACGGGCAGGGTGGCGCTGGCTTGCCGACGACCGACGGCCAGCGAACGACGCCCCCAACGGCCGACGACCAAGGACCAACGACTGAGGAACTGGCAGTCGACCGCGAGCCGGACGAAGTCAAGGTCGCCATCATCGGCCATCCCAACGTGGGCAAGTCGACGCTGCTGAACCAACTCACGGGAACCTTGCGAGCCATCGTCTCCCCGATCCCCGGCACCACTCGGGATGCAATCGACGAGATCGTCGAGCGCGACGGGCAGTGTTTTCGTTTTATCGACACGGCCGGCATTCGCCGCAAGGGCAAGACGCACCTTATGGCCGAGAAGCTTTCCGTTGTCATGTCCCGCAAACATCTGGAAGACGCCGACATCGCGCTGCTCGTGATCGACGCGACCGAAGGCGTCAGCGCGCTCGACGCCACCATTGCCGGCTACGCGCATGAGAGTGGGCGCTCGATGATTATTCTCGTCAACAAGTGGGATCTGGTGACCACCGGCCAGAAGCGAGCCATCAGTCAGGCGCGGGCCGCGCGCATCCAGGACACGAAGCGCCCGCAGGATCAGAAGCTATACATCGAACGCCTGCGCAACTCGCTGAAGTTCCTCAACTATGCCCCGGTGCTATTCATCTCGGCGAGCACGGGCAAGAATGTCGACAGGATTTTCCCGTTACTCGAAGAGGTGGCGCGTGAGCGTCGCAAGCGCATCGGTACCGGCGAGATGAATCGCTTCCTCAAGCATGTGGACTTCGAACGGGCCTCGGTCCCCATGAGCCAGCGCGTGAAGATTCTCTACCTGACGCAGGCCAACGTGGCGCCTCCCACCTTCATTCTGTTCACCGACCGCGCCGTGAAATTGCACTTTTCCTACCAGCGTTTCCTGGAAAACCAGATTCGCCATGCCTTTGGATTCGTGGGCACGCCCATCTGGATCAAGACCCGGGCGAGGGATTGACACCCTTCAGGACCGCACTGGATCAGGGATTCGCTTAATCGCCATAATCGTAGCCAGCATGGTGGCCACCAATTTCTCCGAGCCATTTGTCCTCGCAAACGCGTCGGCCGCGCACACGATCAGGGTTTTGCCGGCGCGCTTTACATGGGCGCGCGCGAAGAAATCCTCACCCACGGCCGGAGCCAGCAGGTTCACCTTGAACTCGACGCTCAAAACATCGTGCTGTTCAGGAGCGACGCTCAAGGCCGCGTAGCCGCACGCGGAGTCGAGGATGCTGGTGATCGCTCCTGCATGCACGAAATCATTTTGCTGCGTGAGCGACCGATGAAAGGGGAAACGGATCTCCACTTCACCCCGCTTTCCGGTCGTGATTTCAGCACCCAGCGTTTTCATGAATGCCTGTCGCCGGAAACTCTCATGCACCCGCTTCGCGAATTCTTCCAAGAGGCAGCCCCCAGTCCGATTCGTCACAGTCTCGTACTTTTACCGTGCCGGGATGTGGGAAAGCAACGCTCTCACGAAACACTTCTCCATGTGCCGCTGCCATCTCCTTGGGCAACCCCACTCGCTCCACGCCCCGCGTCCCGTGCTGCGTCGATGAAAAAGGGATTCGATACCTGAGGCCATGCTGAGGTTCCCCTGATTCATGGGGTTCTGCATCCGGCAACAGCGGTTCTATTCATGATGGGGAGAATTCTTTAGAATCCGGACAGCCGCATATTGTCGGACGCGATTGGACGCTCCGGCACGCGGCACCAGGGATACATGGGACGAATTCTCACTTTGCTTCTTTTGGTTGGCTGGGCCGCGGCCTCTTTGCGCGCACAGGACAACTACGAAATTCAGGTGTATCCCTCGGAGCTCGTGCTGCCACGCACCACCATGGTCGAAATTCACTCCAACTTCACCGTGAATGGGAACAAACAGGCGGCGGATGGTGTCCAGCCCACCCACCACTCCATGCACGAGACGCTCGAAATCACGCAAGGCTTCACCGACTGGTTCGAAACCGGCTTCTATGTGTTTAGCAGCATTCAACCCGACGGCGGCTGGCAATGGGTGGGAGATCACATCCGTCCGCGGTTCTCGATTCCCGTGAAGTGGCACTGGCCGGTCGGTCTCAGCGTCTCGCAGGAGTTCGGCTACACGCAGCGCCGGTTCACGGCTGACACATGGAGTTACGAACTGCGCCCCATCATCGACAGGACTTACGGTCCCTGGTACTTCGCATTTAATCCGGTCTTCGCGCGAGCCTGGCACGGCCCAGGCGTTACGCGTGGTTGGGAATTCAATCCCAACGTAAAAATCAGCTATGACCTCACCAGCAAGATTGCGGGCGGCATTGAGTACTACGGAAATACGGGACCGGCGACCGAGTTCGATCCCATCAGCCAGCAGGAGCATCAGATTTTTCCGACCATCGACCTCAACGTTTCCCCCAAGTGGGAATTTAATTTCGGGGTAGGCTGGGGACTGACCCCGGCCACGGACCACTTGATCGTGAAATGCATCGTGGGCCGACGTTTCTCGTGGACTCACGGGAAGAGCGCCAAGCTGAAGCTCCCGCAATCGACGCGTACGGGAGAGTAGTACCGAATCCTGAGGGATCCCCCGACACAGAAACAAAAGGGCACAGCGAAGCCCATCCGGCAGGAGAAACCTAACCTCGCCTCGGCTTTTGCGCGTGAGAATTAAAGGGGGACAACGCGCCGGGGACAAACGCGCAACGCGCGTCAGGCCTCAGAGCCGCGAAGCGGCGCCAGAATATAGCCCCGGGCGTAAGCCCGGGGTAGGCTGCGACAGAAACAAGAGCCCCGCAGAGGCGGCACGCCAGATCGAGGCGGGAGCCCGAAGGCGCTAAACCGCAGGCACCGGAGCCCAAGGCGGAGTTTCAGGCGGTGGAAGAGCCGCAGGATACAAGCGCGCGTGCAGCGCGGGGAATCGTTCCGCAAAGAAATACATCGCGTAGGTCGGAAAAAATACCGCGACTGGCACGCAAATCAATGCGACTACGTACATCAATACGGCAAACACGGCCACCAGGGCCACAATGCCTGCCGTCACTGTAACCGCATTCCAACTGAGCGCACCTCCCTTCACCATAATCACGACCACCGCCGCCACCAACCCCACAGGCAGAATCAGGAACACCGCGGCAATCGCTGACAGAATCCCAAAAACTACCGACGCCCCGATCGCCAGCACAATCTTCATCCCAATATAGCCGGCAAAACTAAGCGTCTCGTCCCGGATCATGGCCAGCAGCCGCCGCCAGCCTCCGATAAAACTCACTCCATCGATTGCCATGAGCGGAACGACGAAGTCTTTCGACAAGACATTCACCAGCACGACGACCAGGCTGAAAATCCCGAACACGAAAATCATCGGAAGAAAAGCGAGCAGGATTTCCGGACCCGGCTTTTGATGGTTTTTCAGCGTGGCCAGCAGCGGCACCAGCAGGGGGATGAACATGACCGCCGCCACGATAAGGGAGATAGCCGAAATGACCAGTTGCCACACGAAATAGCGCACCCCCGTACCTTGCCAGCGTTGCCAGCCGGCGCTCAGCGAATCGCAATTCTTCCGCAACACCGCCTCGAACAGCATGAACCGGCTCACGCTGGCAACGTAGATCCAGACCAGCATCAGGATCAGTCCGCCGCCAATCACGATCAGAAGCAATGTGGCGATCAGTGCCGGGTCGATTCCGTGCAGCACGTCTTTTGGATCCACGAAGTTCTGGGAAGGCTTTGAAAACTGGGTAGGTAAGCCGCGGAATACGTTGCCGCATCCGCTGCCGGAACTCAACTCTCCGGTGGCCAGCGCGAGCACAGCCAGCCGGGCCCATTGGCCAAAGCGAAAAGGCTCTGCCAGTTGATCGGCGGTATGCGCAAATGCCGCGCTGATCACGTCCACCGCTGATTTAGGCAAGGCGGCACGCTCCCTCGAAATCTACGCTGAAATTGGAAAGTACTTCGAAGAGGCTACAGGGTCAACGAAATTGTGTGGCCGGAAATGGCGCTTGGCCGATCGGCGGGCTTTGTTCTCCAGCTTCAGTTAGCAGAGCCAGTGGCGAGGGTTTCCGGGCGAACTCCGATCACGATATCGGGCGAATGGACACTCTTGCTGATCACCGGGCTCTGACGACGTTTCCACTCCACCAGATAAGGCTTCGACACCTCATCCCGAACCGTAACGCAGATCCTGTCACCTCCGCGCCGCGTGGCATCCGGCCCGGGGTGTTGCTAAACTCACAGTCCGGTCTCCGGCAAGAGCCTGAAGAAGCGTCGATATGGCTCGTTCGTGCCTTGGCAAAATCGTTGGTCGCTTGGTACATTCACTGCACTCTTTTTCATGGGGCGGGGTTGCTCGCTATGTCATTGGTCGTGAAGCTGGAAGACGATCTCGGGGAGCGCAGCGAGTGGGTCATCCTCCACGGAGTGATCCCCGACTATGGTCAAATGGATTTCCCGTTCCTCAATTGCATCGATCCCTTCGGCAAGACAGTTTTTAATCACTTGCAGGCGGAGACTTTCCTGTCCGAATGGGAGCGGGTGAAGGATCGCGCCAAGGACGAGTCGCAGCGCGAGGCCTGGCAAAAAGTGAAAGAGATGGCGGAAACCTGCAAGGGCGATCGGGACCTCTACCTCCGATTCGTCGGGCACTGAAGCTGCCTGCCTATTTCGATAAGCTGCCCAGCGCTTCGCGAAACAACAGATCGAAAGAAGTGGCCTTCCCGTTCTTCAAGGCTGTGGCCAGAGTCTTTTCCGCCGCCGCGCGTTGATACCCAAGGTTTAGCAAGGCCGATAGGACGTCCTCTTCCATCGGACTCATCGAAGGAACTGCAATTTCCTGTCCCGAAGAAGCAGGCGGCAACTTGTCGCGCAGCTCCAGCACCATGCGCTCGGCAGTCTTGCGCCCGATGCCGGGAATGCGCGTCAGGCGCACGATATCGTTCCCCCGAATTGATCCGACCATTTCCTCCGCAGGCATGCCGCTCAGGATCGTGATGGCCAGCTTCGGCCCGATGCCGCTGACCGTGAGGAGCTTCTCGAAAAGATGCTTGTCCGCCAGACGTAAAAAGCCGTAAAGCGCTATCTGGTCTTCGCGAACGTGCGTGTGAATGTGCAGGCTGATCTCCGAGCCCAGAGCCGGCAATTCGGAAAACGTCGGCACGCTGATGGTGACGTCATAGCCCACGCCGGCGGTATCGACGATGGCCTGGTTTGGGTGTTTGACCAGCAGCTTGCCACGCAGGTGAGCGATCATGCTGGGGACATTGTAGCGTCGATCGTCGCGCAGATGATTAGTGTCCGGATGTTTTGCAGGGACTAAGATGACCTTCCTGGAGGTACAGGGGAATCGCGCGGTTCCTGCGCCGCTTTGTGTCCTCCGAGGTGAAGGAACTGGTCTGCACTTCCTTCTCAAGGACGCCCCATGCCGATCCGATACAAATCCGCTGCCACTTTCCTCGAAATGCCGCTCGTGTCGATCGCCGTCGGCCCCGACGCCGCAAATCAGGAGTCGCGAGGTCACGCCCGCGGAGTCATCGCTCTGGGCGACATCGCCACGGGAGTATTCGCCATGGGTGGTGTCGCCCGCGGCGTCGTCGCGCTCGGCGGCGTGGCCATTGGAGGCATCGCGCTCGGCGGCCTGGGACTCGGCCTGCTAGCTTTCGGAGGACTGGCCGTCGGATATTTCGCCGCGGGCGGTGCCGCCATCGGATACGCCGCCGCCGGGGGACTCGCCATTGGCTACTACGCGACCGGAGGAGCGGCGATCGGCAAGTACGTGGTGGGCCCGCTGCACCGCGACCCCGAAGCCGTGGAATTCTTTTCGCGCCTGCTGCAGGGAGTACTCGGAAAACTCGGAGCGAGGAGTTAACTCCCGTGCGACGCCCCCTGTTCGCGCGCCAGTCATCCGACTAGAATCTTTCTGTGCTTCTCCACCGGCTTGACTTCGATGCAGGCCGCGACCAGGAGATCTTCTCCTCCTTCCCCGCGCAACCTGCGGTCTTTCTCCTGCGTGGCGACGAGGGCTCGGAACCGTACGTCACCAAGACGGCGAACCTGCGACGCCGCCTGCAGCGCCTGCTGTCGGTCCCGGAAGAGCGCACCAAGCGCCTGAACCTGCGCGACCGCGTTCGCACCATCGAATACACGCCGACAGGCTCTGACTTCGAATCCGGATTTCTTCTTTACCAGTTGCTGCGGACAACATTCCCGAAAACCTATGCGACACGCCTGCGCCTGCGCTTCGCGCCGATGGTGAAGCTGCACCTCGAAAACGAATACCCACGCGCCTCGATCACCACCCGCCTCGGGCGTCTTAACGGGAAGTCGCTCTATTACGGCCCCTTCCCCTCGCGCACCAGCGCCGAGAAATTCGCGAACGACTCACTCGACTTCTTCAAGATGCGCCGCTGCGTCGACGACCTGCATCCCGACCCGGCCTTCCCGGGCTGCATTTATTCCGAAATGAAGATGTGCCTGGCGCCTTGCTTCAAGGGCTGCAGCGACGACGATTATCGCGAGGAAGTGAAGCGCGTGCAGGCTTATCTCGACAGCGGCGGGGTGTCGCTCGAGCGCGAACTTTCGCACCAGCGCGACGATGCCTCCCATAACCTTGACTTTGAGAACGCGGCCGCCTTGCACGCGCGCGTCGAAAAGCTGCAACCGCTTCTCGCGCAATTGCCTGAGCTCGTCCGGCGCATCGATCGCCTGGCCGGAGTGATGGTGCAGCGCTCATGGGCGGAGAACTGCGTGGCCCTGTTCCGCATCGATGGCGGCTGCATCGCCGGACCGGCGGCGTTTGCCATCCAGTCGCCTGAGCACACGAAGTCGCAATCCATGGAATCACGCGTCCAACTCGCTTTGGACGCGATTACAACTCCGCCATCGGCCGGCGCCTTGCAAACCATGGAGCACCTTGCCATTCTTCGTCGCTGGTTCTATCGAGGAGCCCGGGCCGGAGAAATTTTCCTCGCGGACGACAAGAACACGCTGCCGATGCGCCGGATCGTTCGAGGCATCGCGCGCGTCTATCGTGGAGAGGGCCCGGAGATTCTGCCCGGAGGCGGCGCCATTCCTGAAAAAAGCGATTTGCAGTGAGACGTGGACCCCATGAAGACCAATCCTGATAAAGCAATCCGCCAGCATCTTCTCTACCTCTTGAAGGATGGCGGCGCCCACGCCAAGTTCGACGACGTCCTCGGCGACTTTCCAGCGGAACTTCGCGGCAAGAAGCCGGCCAACTTTCCGCATACCGCATGGATGCTGCTCGAGCACATGCGCATCGCGCAATGGGACATCCTGGAATTCAGCCGCAACGCCAAGCACGCTTCGCCCAAATGGCCCGGGGGTTACTGGCCCAAGACCGAAACGCCTCCAAGTGCGGCGGCGTGGACGAAGAGCATTGCCGGTTTCCGGAAGGATCTGAAAGCAATGGAGGGCTTAGTCTCAAATCCCAGGACCGATCTGTACGCGCCGTTGTCCTGGGGTGACGGCCAGACCGTGCTACGCGAAGCGTTGCTGGTTGCCGACCACAATGCCTATCACCTGGGGCAGTTGGTGGCGTTGCGACGCCTGCTAGGTGCGTGGGTGTAAGGGGATGTTGGGGTCGCACCCGCCAGCCGGCTTTTATGCCACTTCGACCTTTCGCAACCGCACCGGTCGCGTGCTGTGTGTTGGCCGCTTGCGGAAGATGACGCGCACCTGGTCTCGCCACCGCTCATCGATCCCCACCAGGGTCCAGTCGATGTCCGCCACGTAGCGCAGTACGGTGTCGGTTGCGGGATGGACGTGCAGCGCAGGAGCAACCAGCAGAAGCAACGGGTCTTCCTCCGACAGCTCGTGGCCGGGGAAATATCCGAACTTCTGAAACTCGCCGCGCCCATGATGCCACTGCACCCGCGACCAGTAATCCAATCCCTGTAGCGGCAAATGGATATCCTCGTCCGCTTTTAACTCGACCACCGCCAGCCGCCGGTCGTGCGTGCTGGTCAACACGTCGAGCATGGCGCGATCGGATGCCGAAAATGCCGGCACCTGGGAATAGAGGCAACTACCATCGAGCCTCTCGTCGAGGGCCCTGACATCGTGCAGGACCAGCGATTCGAGCCAGCGTTCCGGGTGCAGTCGCCACAACAGCTGATGACGCTCGCCGTGCGGCCCGCGCGTGACGCGCATGCGGCGCACCAGTTCTGCGAAGGCGGCGCTGGATTGGTCGTCAAGCGCGCGTTCTTCCGCGCCGATTCCGAAAACAATCTCCTGCGCAGCACGGAAGGATCCAGGCTCGTGCGCAACTCGCGCTCGGGCAAACTCCAGGCCTCGCCAGCGAAAAGCTACCTCCGCCGTCGACAGCGCAGCAACTTCACTCTCCGGAAGCATGCTGAGTACGCGGTGAATCGATTCGGCAAAGCGTTCCAGCACCGCGGCCTCGTCCGGACAGTGAACCAGCCGCGTCGCGATGTTTCCCCGATCGCCAATGTCGACAGCGGTCAACTCGGCCTGGCGCTCGTCGAACTCGTACAGCTGCCACTTGGCCGCCTCGGCATTCAGATGCGCCATGCGCTCGCAGGTCAGCGCCGATGTCCCTGGCGGCAAAAAAAGCTTTATGCCTTCGACCAGCACGCCATGGTCTTCCGAATTGCGGCATGCGTCCAGCCACAGGATGGCGAATGTCAGTGCGGCATCGATGGAGCTCTGCGTTTCTTCCTGGTTAACCCCGAGGACTGCGAATGCCGTACGCCCCTTCCGCAATATGCCGCGCGCATAGATCGGGCCGAAGGAACGTTCCAGGTCCATCGCGTTGCTCAGCCTTGTCAAGCTGAAGTCGGGGAAGTTTCTTTCCAGCGCTCGCCTGAGATGCTGCTGGTACATCGAACGTGCCGCCTTTCGAGCCGTCGGCGTGCGATGATCGTGCCCCTTGCAGATCTCAAGCTTCGAAGGCCGCGACTGGCCAAGCCTTTGCACTACCAGTCGAAGACTGCCATTACGGACTTCGCTGTCCAGAATACGCCGTACTACGTTCCGCTCCGCGGACCATAGGTGCAGCAGGCACTTGTTGTAATCCCCGGATACGGAATACCTCGAGTCGGCCAGGTCGAAGATGCGGGCGCCATCTTCCAGCACCACAGCGTGCCGCGACCCGCCGAGGAACTCTTCCATCGCGCGGCTGAGCGATTCTGCAGTCATACGCCTATTTTCCCGGTTTCCCCCGTACGCGTCTGTGACCTGTGAACGTGGCCGGAAATGCCTGGCCGGTATGGGATAATGAAGAAAACCAACTGAAACCCCTCCGGAGTCTCTGTCCGGGTCTGAGGCATCTAATCATCGTGAATCAGGAAAACTTTTTTTTTAAGCATTACGGCCTGACCCAGCAGGACTTACCTCGTTACCTGGCAGCAGCGCTCTCTGCCGGCGGTGACTACGCGGACCTTTATTTTGAATATCTTTCTTCCACCTCGCTGATGGTGGACGAGTCCATGGTGAAGTCGGCTTCGCAGGGGATTTCGGCGGGCTGCGGCGTTCGCGTCGTGTCTGGCGAACGCACCGGGTACGCCTACACCGATGACCTGTCACCCGAGCGCATCTTGCATGCGGCGCGCACCGCTGCTCTGATCGCTTCCGGCCCGGCGAAAACGCCGGTGGTCGGCTTCCAGCAGAAGCAGGCCCGCAGCCTGTATCCGGTCACGCTGCCTTCGGTGGACGCGGAAATCACCGCGAAAGTCGAACTGGTCATGCGCATCGATGCTGCCGCCCGCGCCTACGATCCGCGCATCAAGGAAGTTCGCGCCAGCTACGCCGACGAGCTCCGCAACATTCTCATCGTGACCTCCGACGGCACGATGGCGGAAGATTCCCAGCCTCTGGCACGCCTGAATGCTTCCTGCATCGCAAAGAGCGAGCCGCTGTCTGGCCGCGGCAGTTCGGGCGGCGGCGGGCGCGTTGCCCTCGACTTCTTCTTCGGCGAAAAAACTCCTGAGCATTTTGCGAAGGAAGCCGCTCGCCAGGCAATTCTGCAACTCGACGCGCGCGAGGCGCCCGCCGGCGAAATGGAAGTCGTCCTCGGTCCCGGTTGGCCCGGCGTTCTCCTGCACGAAGCTGTCGGTCACGGACTGGAAGCAGACTTCAACCGCAAGAAAACTTCCGCTTTTGCCGGTTTGCTCGGGCAGAGGGTCGCGAGTGACAAGTGCACGATCGTCGACAACGGCACCATGCCCTGGCGTCGCGGATCGCTTAACGTCGACGACGAAGGGCAGCCTACCCAGGAAACCGTGCTGATCGAGAACGGAATCCTGAAGGGCTATCTCAGCGACAAGCTTTCCTCAAAGCTGATGGGCATTGCCGACACCGGTAATGGCCGGCGTGAAAGCTACGAACACATTCCCATGCCGCGCATGACCAACACTTACATGCTCGCCGGCCAGGACAACCCCGAAGACATTATTCGTTCGGTGAAGCATGGCGTGTACGCGGTGAATTTCGGCGGTGGGCAGGTCGACATCACCAATGGAAAGTTCGTGTTCGGCGCGTCTGAAGCCTACATGATCGAAGATGGCAAGGTCACCGCTCCCATCCGGGGCGCCACACTGATCGGCAACGGTCCGGACGTGCTCACCCGCGTGTCGATGGTTGGCCACGATCTCCAACTCGACGAAGGCGTAGGCACGTGCGGCAAAGACGGCCAGGCCGTGCCTGTCGGCGTCGGCATTCCGACGATCAAGGTCGATCGCCTGACGGTAGGTGGCACCGCGAAAAAAGATACCGGCGGGTTCATGCAGTAGGAACCGCTGCTGGCCGCCGGCTGCTGGCAGGCGAAATCCGTGAGCGATTTACCGATCGACAGTGTCATCCTGAGCGAAGCGAAAAATCCATGCACTGCCTCTCTGTACTCTGTGGTGAAGATTCTCTATGTCTCCTACTGAACTCGAAACACGAAACCCGAAACTCGAAACGGACCTGAAAGAACTCGCGCAAGACCTCGTCCGTCGCGCCATGGCCGGCGGAGCCACCGCGGCCGAAGCCGTGATCCGCGAAGGCGACGAGTTCTCCACTACCGTCCGTCTCGGCCAGGTAGAAACCTTGAAAGAATCCGGCTCGCGCGCCGTGGGCGTACGCGTGTTCAACGGCAAACGCGCCGCCAGTACGTATTCGAGCGACTTCACCCGCGAAGGTCTCGACCGCATGCTGAAGTCGGCGCTGGAGTTGTCGAAGATCACGTCGGAAGATCCGTTCGGCGGAATTCCCGACGCCAGCCAACTTGGTTCGCTGACCGGCGATCTCGACCTCTACCACGAGGACGTCTACTCGCTGCCCGGAACCGAGCGCATCGACTACGCACGCCGCGCCGAAAAGGCCGCGCTCGATTTCGATCCGCGCATCAAAAATTCTGAAGGCGGCTCCTTCGACGCCGCTACCGGACGCAAAATCCTCGCCAACTCGCACGGCTTCGTTGGCGAATATCGCCGCTCGTATTGCTCGGTCGCCGCGATCCCTATCGCCCAGGACGACAAGGGCGCGATGCAGCGCGATTACTGGTTTTCCGTCGCCCGCAACCTGGGCCGTCTCGAACCCGCCGAGCAAGTGGGCCGCATCGCCGCCGAACGGACGATCCGCCGCTTAGGGGCGCGCAAGGCGAAAACTGCCGAGGTCCCGATCATTTTCGATCCGATGGTGGCCACATCCATCCTGGAGCACATCTTCGAAGGCGTGAACGGCGATTCGGTCTATCGCGGCGCTTCTTTTCTGGCTGGCAAGCTTGGCCAGAAGATCGCAGGCGATAACGTCACCGTCATCGACGATGGAACCATTCCCGGCGGTTTCGGCACCAGCCCATTCGACGGCGAGGGCATCCCCACGCGCCGCAAGCTGGTAATTGAAAATGGCGTGCTGAAGTCATACCTGCTCAATACCTACACCGCCAAAAAGCTCGGGCTCGCGACCACCGCCAACGCCTCCCGCGGCCTCGCCGGAACACCCGGGATCGGTCCCGGCAATTACTTTCTGCAGCCCGGGAACGAAAACTCCGAAAGAATTGATCGCCGAGGTGAAAGAGGGCCTGTACGTCACCGAGTTCCTCGGCCACGGCGCGAACCTCGTGACGGGCGACTACTCGCGCGGCGCCTCCGGTCTCTGGATCTCCGGCGGAGAACTCACGTATCCCGTGGAAGAGATCACCGTCGCCGGCAACCTGAAAGACATGTTCTTCCACATCTCGGACATCGCGAACGACCTGGAATTTCGTGGGTCGGTGGCATCGCCCACTTTGCGCATCGATGGGCTTACCGTGGGTGGTGAGTAGAAGATTCCTTTCACCACGAGAGAGGCGCAGAGAAACCAAAAGTTATCAAAGACGAAGAAAACTCAAAGAACCTAACAAAATTTGTCATCCTGAGCGGAGTGAGGCGAAAGCCGAACGTAGTCGAAGGACCCCGCGTGCCCGGCGATTGCAACCCCAGCGCTTGGAATCTCGGTGGCTCTGTGCCTCTGTGGTGAATTCGCACTTGTCGATACAGGAGTAAAATCCCCCCATGGGCGGACTCATCCAGCCGACGCTCGGCGCTGACGAGCGCGAAACCAACTGGCGGGCCATCGGGATCGCGATCGGAATGGTAGTGGTCATCGTGGCCGTGCTGTTCCTGATATCTCGATCCGAGCAAAAAGCCCCCTCCGGGCCTCCAGCCTACGCCGCCAACATCAAATTTTCCGATCTCAAGATGAGCGCGGCCGAGAATTTTGTAGGCGCGACCGTCTCCTACATCGATGGCACCGTGACCAACACTGGAACCCAGACCGTCACCCACGTGCTCGCCGAGGTCACGTTCAAAGATTCCATGGGCCAGCTCGCGCAGCGCGAATCCGTTCCCGTGCGCGTCTTGCAGATCAAGGGACCTTATCCCGATGCTGTGGACCTTGGCGTATCCCCGCTCCCCCCCGGCCAAGCCAAGCCCTTCCGCCTCACCTTCGAAGGCATCTCGGCCCAGTGGAACCACGAATACCCTGAGTTGAAAGTCGTCGACGTAACCGCGAAATAGCGCGGCCGACATTGCAGAACCAATCCACCACAGAGATGCAGAGTCACAAAGAGAATCTGTCCCGCAAGCAGTCCGGTTTTAGCGAAGAGCCGCGGGTAAGAGTGGGGTGAATGACTCACACCAGAAGTTGCTCGGGCTGCAGCTCATGTCACCACCCGCGTTTAGGTTCACTCCTGCGCCGTTAAGGGTGCGGGCATGTTATCCCCGCTCGCGCTCTCATCGAGCTAACATTGCAATCTGGTCGAACCGCACAAGGACGGCGAAACGCATGAGACTTAGCGAAGCCATTCTCCTAGGAAGCACGATTGTTACGCCTAAGGCCGGCGCCCTTCGATTCTCCGGCGAAAACGCCGGATGCGCCCTTGGGATGGCAGTGATCGCCAGCGGAGGCACATTTCGCCGCCAAAAGTGCGATATCCCCGCAAGCGAGCGTCGCACGTTGAATGTCGAAGACCTGTGGGGAGCGTGGCTTCTGCGAGTCGTTGCGCGCCCCTGCGATTGCCGCGCGCCCCTCACCTTGAGTCGTCTGCGCTTCAAAGAAATAACCGCGTACCTGCGCCATCCGCGCTCCGCCGCTCTGCCCCTTGAGATGCGCATAAAGGACATCATTGCCCACCTCTTCGATGACCACGTCATGGAAGCGAGGAATTGGACACTCGATCGCCTTGTTGCCTGGCTCCAACCTTTGGAGCCTGGCGACCCCGCTGTCGTCACGTTTATGAAGCGCGAAGCCGCTTCAGCACCTGCCTACTCAGCGGAAGACGCAGAATGGCGAAAGACTCGGGAAGCATTCCAGGCGCGGGTGAAGGCCAAACACCCACGATTTGCCCGTAGAGTCGAATAATCATCCGGCAGTCCAATTGCGTTCATGTCGATAAAGCATCGATCGGCACAAGTCGATCGGTGCGTTCTGGCTCCTAGACCTGAAAGACTGCGTTGATGCACAATTCCAAGGAGCCTTCCATGCCGAGCAACAGTATGTCGAAACGTATTTTCCTGGCCCCAGAGCCGCGCGCGATGTCTGACATCTTTGATGAAAAAGATTTGGCCCGACTGCGGGCTCTGGGGGAGCTATGGGTGCACGAATCTGGCCCTGTCACGGACGCGTTGTTTGACGAAAAAGTCGCGCCCGCAGAAATCATCATCGGCCAGTTCGATCTTCCCGAATCACGCTTAAAGCGGGCTCGGTCCCTTAAGGCGGTGTTCAACGTGGAAGGCAACTTCCTTCCCAACATCGACTACGCCTACTGTTTTCGCAGCGGCATACGCGTTCTCAGCACAAGTCCGGTGTTCGCCGAGCCCGTGGCAGAGGCCGCGCTTGGCATGGCGATCGATCTCGCCCGCGGCATCAGCAGGTCGGATCGCCAATTCCGGGAAGGAACCGAGGACTACGGCCTGGCTGCCAACCGCGAGGCTTTCACCCTCTTCCGGCAAGACATCGGTCTGATCGGGCTGGGTGATCTTGGCAGGGCGATCTTGCCATTACTTCGCCCGTTCGGTGGTCGTATTCGCGCCTACGATCCGTGGTTGTCCGCCGAATATATTCAAGCCCTGGGTTGCGAGCCGGCTTCCTTAGATGAGGTCTTGGGGCGCTCGCGCCTGGTGATCGTCGTGGCTGGAGTCACGTCGCAGAATCAGGGCTTCCTGGGGGAGAAAGAGTTTTCCGCGATGCAGAAAGGGTCAGGCCTGGTTCTGGTGAGCCGTGCGGCTGTGGTGGATTTCGATGCGATGCTCGACTTTGCGGAAAGGGGCCATATTCGCTTCGCCACCGACGTCTTTCCACAAGAGCCGTTGCCTGCCTCGCATCGGGCCCGTCGGACTCCCAATTTGACTCTCTGCGCGCATCAAGCGGGAGCACTGAAAGCCGCGATCCAGCAGATCGGCAAACTGGTGGTTGCTGACGCGGAGTTGATCGCTCGTGGCCTGCCTCCAATCTTATGCAAACCCGCTCAGCCTGAGACTGTAGATCTGCTACGGAGCAAGCCCATTGATAAGACTTGACCAGCCGGCTCGATGAGCTCTTAACCCTGCGCATCTTGTTGGCTGAAATCCAAGTAACATCGCGATATCTTCCTCACTATCCTCGTGCCCTTTGCGGTGAACGGTTTTAGCTCGCACTCGCCGCTCGCATACAATGACCACGTGTCCGAAACCAAGCCATTCCGGTTGACCGAGTCGGTGAAAGCGGCGGGTTGAGCGTCCAAGCTTAGTCCGGCGGCGCTGGACTCGGTGCTTGGGAAATTAGCCCGGCAACACGACCCGAATGTTCTGGTCGGCTTCGATCATGCCGACGACGCCGGCGTGTATCAAATTGCGCCCGACACCGCGCTGGTGCAGACCGTCGACTTCTTCACCCCCATCGTCGACGACCCCTACACCTTCGGCCAGATCGCCGCCACCAACTCCTTGAGCGACGTGTATGCCATGGGTGGGCGTCCCCTGACGGCACTGGCGCTGGTTTGCTTCCCCGAGAAAGCGGATCTTGAAATCCTGGAGCGCATCCTGGCCGGCGGCCTTTCCAAGATGATCGAAGCCGGATGCACCGTGGTCGGCGGCCACAGCATTCGCGACGAAGAAACCAAATTCGGCTACTCCGTTACCGGCCTGATCAATCCGAAACACATCTTGGCCAACGGTGGAGCGAAGCCCGGGGACGTTCTCATCCTGACCAAGGCTCTGGGCACAGGCGTTATTTCGACTGCCATCAAGAAAGGCGTGGCCAGACAAGAGTGGATCGATGCTGCCGTCGATTCCATGACCACCCTGAACCGCAAAGCCGCCGATTTTATCCGCGAACATGAAGTTCAGGTGAATGCGATGACCGACGTTACTGGCTTTGGCCTGATCGGACACGCGCGGGAAATGGCTCTCGCCTCGGGTGTATCTTTCGGCATTTCCGTGGATCGAATTCGCACACTTCCTGGTGCCCTTGAGTGCGTGCGCTCCGGTTACATTCCCGGGGGACTGAAAAACAATCGAGATTTCGCCGAATGCATGGTGCAATACGACGAGGGCGTTCCCGACGACATCAAGTCTCTTTTGTTTGATCCGCAAACAGCGGGTGGACTGCTGATGTCGGTCACAACTCACGGAAATCCCTGGGTGGCCATGATGAATGAGGCCGGCATTCCAGCGGCGGAGATCGGCGAAGTACTGGCCGGCGCCAAATCGCAGATTACTGTGACAGGCTGACTTCGGTCGCATCCTGTCGTGCCCGCGCCCTGCCAGTTATTTTGGTTTTCACGATCCCCTTTGGCACAACCCTCCCCTGTGATACTGTCACGCGCGAAAGGGCGATTCTCGTCCCGTTCAATACACGCAATCGGAGTAAAGCGCATGGCAACTGGTGAATTTGGATCAGCGCCGACGATGGCTCCCACAGCTGCCACCGTGGAGCAAAAACTGCGGGCGGAACAGGTAGTCAAGAACGGGGCCGGCTGGTTTCTCGCGATCGCGGGGCTTTCGATCATCAACTCCGTGCTCACCATGAGCGGAGCAAATGTCCATTTCATTTTCGGCCTCGGTATTACGGAAATTGTCGACGCCATCGGCCGACAGGCGGGAACCACCGGTTCGGCGCTCAGCCTGGTCGTGAATCTCTTCATCGCCGGCGTGTTCCTGCTGTTCTGGAACTTCGCGCGCCGCGGCGAGCGGTGGGCCTTCCTGGTTGGCATGGGTTTGTACGCGGTCGACGGACTGATTCTGGTTCCCTTCAAAGACTTTCTGGGAGTTGCGTTCCACGCCTATGCCCTATTCCGCATTTATAACGGCATGAAGGGCGTTCCGGTACTCGAAGAACTCCGCCAACGCACGCTGGGCGAAAACGCTCCCATCGAGCCGCGCTAAGCAATTTCGCGCGCATCGCCGCTTCCACGGTGAAGACTCTCCAGCGGTCGATCCCTGTCCCCTTGTCATCGCGAGCGATCCCGGCGTTCTCTGCGCTCCGAATTTCAGAGCCCTCGTCAACTGCGATAGCATCTTAAGAAGCAGTCCGCTCCAGCAATCTTCCTCGGTCCTTGTACAGGGTCGTCTCCTGATTCTCGGGTTATTTCTATATGGAGGTTTTATGCAAACACGTGAACTCGGCCGCAGCGGCTTGAAAGTTTCTGCCCTCGGCCTGGGCTGCATGGGTATGTCGGAGTTCTACGGCGGACGCGACGATAACGAATCGATCGCCACCATCCACCGCGCGCTCGAGCTGGGCATCGATTTTCTCGACACCGCCGATGTCTACGGCCCGCACACGAACGAAGAACTGGTCGGCAAGGCCATCAAGGGCAAGCGGGACAAAGTCGTGCTGGCCACCAAGTTCGGCATCCTGCGCGATCCCGCCAACCCAAACCTGCGGGGCGTGAACGGCCGGCCGGAGTACGTGCGCTCCTCGTGCGAAGCCAGCCTGCGGCGGCTGGGCGTGGATTACATCGACCTCTACTACCAGCATCGCGTGGATCCAAACACGCCCATCGAAGAAACGGTGGGCACCATGGCGCAGCTGCTGGAGGAAGGCAAGATTCGCCACATCGGCTTGTCGGAAGCCAGCCCGCAGACGTTGCGCCGCGCCGCCAGGGTGCACAAGATCAGCGCGCTGCAGAGCGAGTATTCGCTGTGGACGCGCGATCCGGAGCGGGAAGTTCTGCCCACCTGCCGCGAACTTGGCATCGGCTTTGTGGCCTACAGTCCGCTCGGCCGCGGCTTTCTCACCGGGCAGTTCAAGCGCTTCGACGATTTGCCTGCCGACGATTACCGCCGTCAGTCGCCCCGCTTTCAGGGAGAAAATTTTCAGAAGAATCTTGACTTAGTGCAGCACGTACAGCTGATCGCAACCGAAAAAGGCTGCACGTCTTCGCAACTTGCGCTTGCCTGGGTGCTGGCGCAGGGCGACGACATCGTGCCCATCCCGGGC
Source organism: uncultured Acidobacteriota bacterium (assembly GCA_963850425.1). Lineage (GTDB taxonomy): Bacteria > Acidobacteriota > Terriglobia > Terriglobales > Acidobacteriaceae > Gp1-AA133. The sequence goes on from CAWKLF010000001.1 coordinate 1,290,015, forward strand.
ACCAAGAAGCGTAAGTATCTGGAAGACAATGTGGGTGCCGTGAAGGTGCGGTTGAATGTCGAAGACCTCAAGCGAATCGAAGAGGCCTTTCCCTCCGGCGCCGCCGCGGGCGAGCGCTATCCGGAACACATGATGCAGCTCGTGAATCAGTGAAATGTTGGTTGCACTCGACTGCTTCGTTGCCGAGCCATCAGACCACCAGTTTTTTCGGTGATTTTTGACCGATTCGCGTTGCATCTTGCATCTTTTGCCATGGTGATTCGCAACAGGCGCCCAGGTCCTGCTTAACAACATGAATCCTCAAGGCTTGCGCCTACATGGGAGACAAATGCTCGCGAAATCAGCGTTTGATGCGTTGCGATTCTCATCGCGGACCTGATTAAACTCGCATCGGAGACCGTGATTTATTTCGCCTCGGCATTCCCCTAAATCTCTGAATCCATTCCGGCAAATTCCTGCCGAGGCAATTCGCTTCATCGGTGTCGTGTTTGGTCTCGCGATTGCCTTTAACAGAGACGGCGAGTGGCCCGGAAACAGAAAGCGGCAAGAAACGACGGCCCCCCAGAGAGGTGATGTATGACAGTCCTACTGGTTCTCTTGACCTTCGTAACGTTCTTGCTGATCGACCACTTCCACAGCCGCAAACAGGTTGTCCTGCAGCCTGCGCTGCAAGCCGCAAAGCGCGAAGCGCCGGCACGGCTCGCGCCCAGCCTGGTTGGCGGATTCCAGGTTCCCGAAAAGCTGCGCTTCCATCCCGGCCACACCTGGGCACTGAGCGAGAGTCCCAGCCTGGTACGCATCGGCATGGATGAATTCGCCTCCAAGCTGAGCGGCAAGGTCGAGAAGATCGCGCTGCCGCAACGCGGCCAGTGGATCCGCCAGGGACAAAAAGTGTGGACGCTGCACCGCGACGGCGCTTCGGTCGACATGGTTTCGCCCATCGAAGGCAGCGTGGCCGACATCAACGAAGCGGTCGTGCAGAATCCCGAACTGGCCCGCACCGATCCCTACGGCGAAGGCTGGCTCGTGACCGTGCAGTCGCCCGACGCCAAGACCAACTTCCGCAACCTGCTGGGCGGCGCGCTGGCCCGCTGGTGGACAGAAGAGTCAGCCAGCCGCCTGCAGCGCCTGATTCCGATGCCGGCCGGAGCACTCGCGCAGGATGGCGGCGTCGCCGTCGACAACCTCGCCGACCAGATCCCCGACAAGGACTGGGCCGCCATCACGAAAGAGTTCTTCCTGTCGTAATGGGCCCCGTAATACACCTCCTGATAAAAGAATCGGCCGCTCGCACAACGGGCGGCCGAAACTCTTTGTACGAGAAAATCCTGGGCGCACCGGAAAACAAATCAAGAGATGAGCGCGAGGAGAATTCTGGCTGGGGCGAGGTACCCCCCTCCCCCGGTCTTGTGAAATGAGAAACTTACACGCGCGAGGGGGCCAAAATCTTTGGGGGCTGGCCCAACCTTTTGAATGCCGCAGACAATACCACAAAAGTGGCTGGGGGCTGGCCCAACCTTTCGAATGCCGCAGACAATACCACAAAAGTGGCTGCCCCACCCTTCGTGCTTTTCGAAGGGTGGGAGGCACGAACCTCCGCATCTGCTCAACTCGACGACTTGTTCTTTCAACCTTGCGCTGCGTTCACTGGCCACAGTTTTGCCCGTAGGCTACGTTCCATGATGCTTTATGCCACCGCGTCTGCGACGCTACTACGGGGCTGGGTATCTGCACTTTGTCACCAGCAGTTGCTACCGACGTCACCCGCTGCTAGGTAGCGCTCGCAATCGAAATCTGTTCCTGCGCGTCCTGGAACAAGTCCGGGGGGCTGGCCCAACCTTTCGAATGCCGCAGACAATACCACAAAAGTGGCTGCCCCACCCTTCGTGCTTTTCGAAGGGTGGGAGGCACGAACCTCCGCATCTGCTCAACTCGATGACTTTTTCTTTTAACCAACGCGCTGCGTTCACCGGTCACAGTTTTTCCGATAGGTTTCGTTCCACGATAATTCATGCCACCCCGTCTGCGGCGCTATTACGGAGCTGGATATCTGCACTTCATCACCAGCAGTTGCTACCAGCGTCAGCCGCTGCTGGGCAGTGCGCGAAATCGGAATCTGTTTCTGCACGTCCTGGAAGATGTCCGGCGTCGCGTCGGTTATGTTGTCATGCCCGAGCATATCCACTTGCTGCTCAGCGAACCGGAGCGTGGCAACCCATCCGTGATTATGCAAGCTCTCAAACAAGGCTTCGCCCGGCGTCTTTTACGGCGAATGCGCAAGGGTCAACGCGGTGGTCAAGCTTCGCTTTGGGGCGCTGCCCTCAGCGAGGGGCATATGCGGCAACGGCGCTTTTACGATTTTGTGGTGTGGAGCGAGTACAAGCGAGTCGAGAAGTTGCGCTACATGCACCGGAATCCGGTGAAACGCGGGTTGGTCCTCGAACCGGAGCAGTGGCGTTGGAGCAGCTATCGTCATTATGCTTACGGCGAGGCTGGCCCGGTGTTGGTCAACGAGCAGAAGAAAGCCGAACTGAAAGTCCTCGCGACGGGGAGTGGTTGAGGTCCTTGCCTCCCACCCTTCGAAAACCGCGAAGGGTGGGGCAGCCATTTCAGTTGGGGTTCCGGGAAAGGTGGGCCAGCCCGCCACACGGCCGGCAATGTGGGATTTCTGACCTCTACTTCTCCCCCATCCGCTTCTTTCCTTCCATCATGACTTTTCTCAATATCCGGTTCATTCGCGTCTGGTAGCCCGGGCCTTTGGACTTGAACCAGTCCACCACTTCCACATCCACGCGCAACGAGATTCTCCGCTTGCGCGGCCGGTTCCAGCGCGCCTCCGCGCCCTTGTCCTGATCCGCCAGAGATAACAGATCATCTTCCACCGAGGCGTGCAGGCCGCCAACTCGCCCCGGCCGCGTCCGTGTCTTTTTCCGCCTTGCTTTCTTGTTCTTGGCTGTCATGACGTTATCGTACATCTCATATCGTCATGACGCTGTGTTCCCCGTGGAATATTTGCGGAGCTTAGGCAAAGTCACTCCCAACCTTTTTAGTACTTTTCAATTAGTGCCCGTCCCTCCGGCCTTCCGCTATGCTTCGCACCCATGACTTGGATCAAGACCGTTCCGCTCTCGGAGGCGAGTGCGGAACTCATGCACTCGCTGGAATCTCAGCGCCCCCTTTACCCGAAAGAATATGAAGCGCCCGTCATGCCCATGGACAACGAGATGGCGGGCATCGTTGCGTCTCACAGCCTGATTCCGGGCGCGCTGCTGCATGCGTTCTCGACGTTTGGCGTCCTCCTGTCCCCGGACCTGCCGCTCAGCCGGAGACAGCACGAAATGATTGCGACCATGGTGTCGGTGACCAACCGCTGCTTCTATTGAATCGAATCCCACGCAGAGTTTCTGCGTCGAGTGACGTTGGACGGGGAAATGGTGGAGGCCTTGCAGCGCGATTACACGCAAGCTCCCGTCTCCAATCAGGAGCGGGTGATGCTGGACTACGTCGTGAAACTTACCAGGGATGCGACTCAGTGCTCGCGTGCGGACCATGATGCTCTTCGCGCGGTGGGGTTTGATGACCGCGGAATTCTTCAGATCACCTTGATTGCTTCCTGGTTCAACTACATCAACCGGGTAGCGGATGCGCTGGGGGTCGGAAGAGACTTGCCGGGTGCCGCTGAGCTTCGCAACGCAGCACCCGCGAAATCGGTCGGACCATAAGTCACTGCTTTCAACCTGGGGTTGTCGCCCTTGCGTGCCGCACGGACCAAGGCGACTTGGGGCACTCAACAAATGAGCGGGGTTTCGCAACCAACTCCGGTTGCTGGTCTGGCGACGACTGCGCCATCGGTAGAGGGTGCGTCCTTGCCAGAGTCTGATTTCCATTACTACGGATGGCGGGTGGTGCTGGCCGCTTGTTTCGGAGTCATGGCTGGGTTCGGTTCGCTTTTCGTTTACACCTTCTCCGTGTTTGTGAAGCCCCTTGCCAGCCAGTTTGGCTGGAGTCGCGAAGCCATCTCGGGTGGTTTTGCCATTGCTGCGGTCACGCTGGGTATCGCGTCGCCGGTGCTGGGTCGCTTGATCGATCGCCTTGGACCGCGGCGCATCATCCTGCTTTGCATGACGATCTACGCATGCGGCATCCTCTCGCTGGCTTTATTGCATTTCGGTGTCGGGCAGTTTTATGCGACCTGCTTCGTGCTTGGTCTGGTCGGGAATGGCGCGGCTCATCTGGCGTACTCGCGATCCATCTCCACCTGGTTCCATCAGCGTCTGGGAACTGCTCTCGCATTCGTCATGGTCGGGGCGGGTCTGGGCGCCATGGTCCTGCCCGTGATCGCGCAATTCGTCATCAGCCATTCCGGCTGGCGGTCAGCCTATGCATGCCTGGGAGTTCTTGCCCTGCTGCTGGGTTTGCCTTTGAGTTGGCGCTACATCCGGGAGCGCGGCGCGACCGATCACAAAGCGGCTCCGTCGGCTCATTTCGGACTGACCTGGCAAGAGGGACTGTCCTCCTATGCCTTCTGGATCGTCACGGCGATTCTGTTCGTCAGCTCCATCAGCATGAACGGCGCGATCACGCATCTCTCCGCGTTGCTCACGGATCGTGGAATCACGTCTGGGGAAGCTGCCTTGTGCGCATCCGTGCTCGGTGGATCCAGTCTGCTTGGCAGAGTCGTGGTGGGTTGGCTGCTGGATCGCTTCTTTGGGCCACGCGTGGCGCTTGGAATTAATCTGCTTACGGCCCTGGGCGTGTTTCTGCTGGCGCGTGCCGGCAGCTTTCCAGCGGGCTGCTTCGCGGCCGCGTTGATTGGCATTGGCGCGGGTGGCGAAGCGGCCACGACACCGTATCTCCTGACCCGCTATTTTGGCTTGCGCGCCTTCTCGACTCTCTATGGTCTGACTTGGACGTTCTATGCTGCCGCGGGAGCAATCGGTCCGGTAATTCTGGGGAAGACATTCGACGTGACAGGATCCTATGCTTCTTTGCTGGGAGTCCTTGCAGCGATGCTGGCGGTAGCGGCTGCCATGAATCTGTTGCTTCCTCGCTATCCCGGAAAGTTTATCGGGGAATAACAACGGCGGGGCCCGCTCGTCTGAGAGAACACAATCAGTTTGAATGCATCGGGGCGCTTGGTCGGGAGAGAATTGGTCACAAACTTTTTCAAGCTTCCTGGGGCGATGCTTTACGAAATCCCAACCGTCCGGTCGGTAAGTCCTTTCTTTTCAACCATCACCGTGTGATCCAGATCACAAGTCCAAGTGCGAAGAGTCACGGCTACAATCGCCTCCGGGGGCCAAACTGAGAATCGGAGGGAAGGGAGGATTCGGTCATGATGCTGGCCTACCGACTCGTGCGCCTGATCGAAACTCATTCCACCGGACTCGCTTCCAGCTTGCTTGAGAAAGTGGAGAAGTCCGAGTTTACCCGCGACTATCGCAACGTCCCGCCGGAAGATCTGCAGGCCCGGGTGTTCGAGATCTACCGCCATCTGGGGGACTGGCTGCTGGGCAAGAGCGAATTCGACATCAAGGAGCGCTACCTGGAAATCGGCGAGCGCCGCGCCGAGCAGCATGTGCCTCTCAGCCAGGTGGTGTGGGTGATCGTGCTGACCAAGGAAAATTTATGGGACTACCTGAAGCAGGAGGCGGGGATGGAGCGTCCGACCGAAATCTTTGGCGAGCTTGAAATGCTGCAGTTGCTCGACCAGTTCTTCGATCGCGCTATTTTCTACGCGTCCATGGGTTATGAGCAGGCTCGGATGAAAGAATCGACCGCGATTCATCAGAACAATTTTTGAGGAGACAGCAAGCGATGTCCTGGGAGACGGAATACAAAAAGAAGCTGCGAACCGCCAACGAAGCGATGCGTTGCGTGCAGTCCGGCATGCGGGTATATATCCAGCCGGGCTGCGCGGAACCGGAGACGCTGGTCGATGCTCTGATCCAGCGCGCGCCCCACGTGCAGGACGTTGAAATCGTGCACATGATGACCATGGGCAAGGCGCCCTACGTGGCGCCGGAAATGGCCGGTCACTTCCGCCACAATGCGGTGTTCATCGGCGGCAACGTGCGCGATGCTGTGAATGAAGGGCGCGCCGACTACACGCCGGTGTATCTCAGCGAAATAGAAGATCTTTTCGAGAGCGGAGCGATGCCGCTGGATGTTGCGCTGATCGAAGTCTCTCCGCCCGACTCGCATGGCTTCTGCAGTTTTGGGGTAGGCGTCGACACCACTCTCACTGCGGCGCGCCTGGCGCGCTACGTGGTCGCGCAAGTGAACGACCAGATGCCGCGCACTTACGGCGACAGCTTCATCCATGTCAATAGAATCGACGCGATCGTGGAATCTTCGCGTCCGCTGTGCGCATTGAAGCGCCCGGAGATTACTGAAATGCAGGCGGCCATTGCGCGCAACGTGGCCGGCCTGATCGAAGACGGGTCCGTCCTGCAGACCGGCATCGGCGGCATCCCGGATGCCGTGCTTCCCCTGTTGATGGACCGCAAGGATCTGGGCGTGCACAGCGAGTTAGTCTCCGATGGCGTGATTCCACTGATTGACGCGGGCGTCGTAACCGGGGCCAGAAAGAATTTCAAGCCGAGGAAAATCATTCTGGGCTTTGCTTTGGGCACCAAGAACCTGTTCGACTATGTAGACAACAATCCCATCTTCGAATTCCATCCCACTGCGTACACCAACGACCCGGCGCTGATCGCGCGCAACGACAAAATGGTGGCGATCAACTCCGCCCTGCAAGTGGATATCACCGGGCAAGTCTGCTCCGATTCGATCGGGACGTATTTCTATAGCGGCATTGGCGGCCAGGTGGACTTCCTGCGCGGAGCGTCGCGGTCCAAGGGCGGCAAGCCGATCATCGCGCTCTCATCGACAGCGAAAAACGGAACCATCTCGCGCATCACGCCGATGCTGGCGCCGGGCGCGGGCGTGGTTACTTCGCGCGGCCTGATCCGCTACGTGGTCACAGAGTACGGCGTCGCCTACCTCCACGGCAAATCGATCCGCGAGCGGGCCCAATCCCTGATTGAGATCGCTCATCCCAAATTCCGGGAAGAGCTATACGACTATTGCGAACGCACCAAATGGTTGCAGCGTCCGGTGAAAGAACCAGTCGCTACGAGGTGATTATGGCAGCGCAGGCACGGGGCAACATTGCGATCAACGTTGACGAATGCAAGGGGTGCGGGCTGTGCGTGGAATCGTGCCCGCCCAAGTGTCTTTCTCTTACGCCGGAGCTGAGCGCATACGGAGTGCATCCGGCGCATTACAGCGGCGCAGGCTGCACCGGGTGCGGGATCTGCTTCTACTGCTGTCCGGAGCCCGGAGCCATCACGGTGTACCGCCTGGCGGCGCGCCTCAAGCTGGTAGATCCGCAGCAAGGAGACGGCCATGCGGCAACTCTGTAAGGGCAACGTCGCCATCGTGAAGGGTGCGATCCTGGCTGGATGCCGCTCCTTCTACGGGTATCCCATCACGCCCGCCAGTGAGATCGCCGAAGCAGCCGCCCTGTACATTCCGCAGGTGGGCGGCACGTTCCTGCAGGCGGAAAGTGAAGTCGCGGCCATCAATATGGTGTACGGCGCAGCTGCCTCCGGGGCCCGCGTCATGACCGCATCCTCCGGCCCCGGAGTCAGCTTGATGCAGGAAGGCATGTCCTACATCGCGGGCGCCGAACTGCCCTGCGTGATCGTCGACGTTGTGCGTGGCGGTCCGGGCCTCGGCAACATCGCTCCCGAGCAAAGCGACTATTTCGCCATGGTGAAAGGGGGCGGCCACGGCAACTACCACAACCTCGTGCTCGCGCCCGCTTCCGTGCAGGAGATGGCCGACCTCACAGTGCTAGCGTTCGAACTGGCCGACAAATATCGCAATCCGGCCGTCATTCTGGCTGATGGATTCGTCGGCCAAATGATGGAACCGCTCGAACTCGAGTATCGCGAAGTCGCCGAGCCTCGCAAACCGTGGGCGGTGAAAGGTACTCCCGAGACTCGCAAGAATCTGGTCAGCTCAATCTTCCTCGAGCCGGATGATCTGGAAGGCCACCAGCGCCACCTGGAAGAGAAGTACGAGCTCGCACGGAAGAACGAGCCGCGCTGGGAACTGTATGAAGCTGACGACGCCGACATTCTGCTGGTGGGTTACGGCATCACTTCCCGCATCCTGCGCTCGGCGGTACAAGCGGCACGCGCGGAAGGACAGCGGGTTGGCCTGTTCCGTCCGATCACGCTGTGGCCGTTCCCGTCGGAAGCGCTCCGCAAAGCAACCGCCCGCGTACGCGAGGTGGTCGCGGTCGAATTGAGCAATGGGCAGATGGTGGAGGATGTGCGCCTGGCGATCAATGGGCGAGTGCCGGTTGATTTTTACGGCCGCACCGGCGGAAACGTTCCGTCGGTGGAAGAGGTTCAGGCCGACATCCTACGCCGCCTCAGCACGTCAGTGGAAAAAGAGACTTTGGCGCACACGTCGCGGTAACGAGAGGCGAACATGGCAGACAATGCGAAGACATCCCTGGTCGAAGCACCGGCTCCGGCCGGCGAATATGAAGTGACGCACTCCAAATCGCCCGTGTTTTACGACACCTTCGAGCGCAAAGGGGAACTCAAACAGCAGACGCACTATTGCCCGGGTTGCGGCCATGGCGTTGCGCACAAGCTGATCGCGGAAGCTATTGAAGAACTGGGCCTGCAGGATCGCACCATCTTCGTGAGCCCGGTCGGTTGCTCAGTGTTTGCGTACTACTACTTCGACGTGGGCAACGTGCAGGCCGCGCACGGGCGCGCCCCGGCGTGTGCCACCGCCGTCAAGCGCACTTGCCCCGACAAGATCGTCATCTCGTATCAGGGTGACGGCGACCTTGCCGCCATCGGCACCGCCGAGATCGTGCACGCCGCGAACCGCGGGGAGCACATCACCGTCTTTTTTGTGAACAATGCGATCTACGGCATGACGGGCGGACAGATGGCTCCCACCACGCTGGTCGGGCAGAAGAGCACCACATCGCCGTGGGGACGCCGCCCGGTGAACGAAGGCTACCCGCTGCACATGTCGGAATTGCTCTCGACGCTGGAAGCGCCCGTGTACGTGGAGCGTGTTGCGCTGTGCGACAACAAGAACATCATGAAGGCGCGCCGCGCCGTGCGCAAAGCGCTTGAGAACCAGCGCGACGGTGCCGGCTTCTCCTTCGTCGAGATTCTTTCCCCCTGTCCGACGATCTGGGGGAAGGATCCGGTGGAAGCCCGCCGCTGGGTCATGGAGAAACTTGTCCCTACATTCCCGCTAAATGTGTTCCGCGATCGCAAACTCGAAGCGCCGACCGGCATTACGCCGCCACAGCGAACTGTCTCAGACGTGCTTGAAATCAGCGCGAAAGACGAGGCCGCGTTCCGCAAGGTTGCCGAGCATCCCCATCACTTCCGCGACTACACAATCAAAGTCGCCGGCTTCGGCGGACAGGGCGTGCTCCTGCTGGGCCAGTTGCTCACCGAAATGGGCATGCGCGAAGGACTGGACGTCAGCTGGCTGCCGTCCTATGGACCAGAGATGCGTTCCGGCAGCGCGCACTGCCATGTGTGCTTGTCGAAGGAGCGGATCGGCTCGCCGCTTATCTCGCATCCCGATGTACTGATCGCGATGAACGAGATTTCCCTGCGTAAGTTCGCGAACCAGGTCAGTGCCGGCGGCCTCATCATTTATAACCGCGACCGCCTGCCTGCGGACTTCCCGTTGCCGCAGGCCCGGGTGATCTGCATTCCCGCGTCTGAGATGGCCGACAAACTCGGCTCGACCAAAGTCACCAACATCGTGCTCATGGGCGCGCTGCTCGAAGAAACCGAGTGCCTGCTACCTGACACTGCGATGGGCGTAATCGAGACCAAGATCAAGAAAGTCGAACTGATCGAGGTCAATCGCCTGGCCCTGGCCGCCGGCCGCAACTTCGTCGACAGCCAAGTGCGCGTCGGCGCCGTCAGCCAGCCCGACGGATTTGCGTATTGAAACATTCCGCAACGGTCCGCGTCACTGGTCACGTGGATTTCCGCGGGCCGGACATCCCGACCAGTCACCCGGTGCATCCCACCAATCTTGCACATAACACAGAGGCCCCTCCGTGTGTGAGTGTCTGCTAAGTCCCCAGAAATAAACACTCTAGTGTGCTCACCCTTCGTTAAGGCTGTCGTCTAACTCTTCACATTGACGCAAGTGGATCCGCAGTGGGGAAAACGGACCATGAAGTGCAGGTGCAAGGCTCCATAGCGGTGACTCTGTCATAAGTACGCGGAACCGACTTGCACGTTCCGACGTACTGAACAATTGGGGGTGGTGCGCGCTTCCGCCTCGGGGCCCTCCGATGTCGGGATGCCGGTGCACCGGAGGATGAGTCATGGAAATCGGTCGCGTGGAGTTCAACAACGGAAGCAAAGGCATGCCAGGCAACAACGATCCGCATGTGGTCGAAGTGGTTCGCCAGGCCCACGAAGAATTACGGCAGCTCATGCGCCAGCGAGCCGATGTGATGAAGCGCATTGGCACAGTGAAGCAGACCATCGTCGGTCTCGCCAATCTCTTCGGAGATGAAGTACTCAGCGAGGAATTGCTGGAACTTGTGGACCGAAGGTCCAACGGGCGCCAGCCCGGTTTCACTAAAGCCTGTCGCATGGTGCTGATGGAAGCGGAGCGCCCGCTGGGTGCGCGCGAGGTGTGTGAACTGATCCAACAGAAAGTCCCGCCCATCCTTGCGCGCCACAAGGACCCACTCGCTTCGGTGACTACGGTGCTGAACCGCCTGGTGGAATACGGGGAAGCCCGCACGCTGGTGCGCGAGAACGGCCGCCGTGCCTGGCAGTGGATCGCCGATCCCGATAGTCCCGCGCATATGCGGCAAGGGCTGCCGCGCGCGTAACCGCCTACCGAATCCTGGATGGAAGACCGGCATGCGCTCCCAGTTTTGGTAGTCTGGGGCGCATGTCGCGTTTTACGAGGCCAGAGCGGCAACTTATTAATAAACGCTGGCCGGCGATCATTCCGGTCAGCCTTGGCCTGTCGATATCGTCCCTGGTTCTGTTCTCGTGGCTTGCCAACGAAGTTCTGCGCAAGCATACCGACCGCTTCGATGTCGCAGTTCGCAACGTCATCCACGATTTCGCCTCGCCCTTGTTAACTGACGTGATGCGCTTCGTGACCAATCTCGGCGACTGGCAGGTCGTCATGACCGCAACTCTTTGCCTGCTGGCTTATCTATGGTACCGGCGCGACTATACGCACATCCTGATCGCACTGGTTGCCATGATGGGCGCCGGCATTCTGGATGCGTCCCTGAAACTCGCGTTTCATCGCGCGCGCCCGGATCCGTTCTTTATCTCCAAGCCCAGCACGTACTCGTTTCCGAGCGGCCATGCATTGATCTCCCTTTGCTTCTATGCATTGCTGGCGGGAACGCTGACGCACGACATGAGTTCGAAGTGGCAACGGGTTCTCGCATGGAGTACAGCCGTATTGCTCATCACGCTGATCGGATTGTCGCGTGTGTACCTGGGTGTCCATTGGCCGAGCGATGTGCTCGCCGGCTATGCCACCGCGTTGATCTGGATGGGGGCAGTGAGGGTGTTGGCATTGCGATTAGAAGGAAGAAGGGCGAAGGACAACTAACCCGTCGAGTAACCGCAAACCGTCAGCGGCGCCATTCAGCATCTCCATTCACTCATTTCCCCGGATTTGGCGACACGACGCCAAGCTTGTGCTACGCCTGGTTTCAACGACTATCGGAGTGATTTGCCTGTCTTATGGTGCCGCTTACTTGGGGGTACATCCCAGACACGCGCCAGTTGAAGATTGCTCAAAACCATGACAATCCCGGCGATGGTAGGAGGTGGGCGGGTAGAAATGCCCATTTACCCGTATTCAACTCCGGCCCCGCCTGTGGGAAACTAGGGACATGAAAATGCCAGAATTGACGGATGTGGGATGGCTAGGACCACGGATAGAGATGGATAGCGCTAGTCATCGCTTTGGCAAGTGCTCTGAATGCCAAGAGATTATGTGTGTTGAAAAGGTTGTGACAGATTCGGAGAGTACGCAAGCGGAAACCACTGAAATGCTCTACAAAGTGTTTCGCGCACATGTCGCACTGAAACACTCCGAGGACATGAAGCAACCCGCTGCTTGAATCTTGCGAGACTTTTTTAACAGGCGTTAGGGCAATTTAGCGACCGCCCTTAGCACGGCGCCACGGATTCGCGCCGGCTTTTTTGGCACTCACCTGGGCTCACCACGAACTTTGCGGCCTAACTGGAAACCAAAAACCCACGTTAGCGCAAAGAACGTGCGAACGTAGGGCACCGTCGGTGCGGAATCGCGACCACCCTTTACGCCGGGGGCAGCAGCATGCCTTTTTCCAGATGCCGCGACACGTGTGCGTAGGACGCCGCGTGCGGATCGTGCGTCACCATCACGATCGTCTTCTTGAAGTCTTCGTTCAGGCGCTTCAGGATCTCAAGAATCTCCGTCGCGGAATGGCTGTCCAGATCTCCGGTAGGCTCATCGGCCAGCAGCAGGGTCGGGTCGCTGACGATGGCGCGTGCGATGGCCACACGCTGCTCCTGCCCGCCGGACAGTTGCTTGGGCAGGTGATCCACGCGCTCTCCCAGGCCAACCAGCTTTAACGCAGTCATCACGTGATCGCGGCGCTGCGCGGCATTCAGCTTGGTCAACAGCAGCGGCAATTCGACATTCTCGAATGCGGTCAGCACCGGGATGAGGTTGAAGGTCTGAAACACATAGCCCACGTGTTCGTTCCGCCAGCGCGCCGACTGGCTGTCATTGAACCGGAAGACATTCTCGCCCATTACCAGCAGTTCGCCGGAGGTCGGCCGGTCGATCGCGGCAATCATGTTGAGCAGCGTCGTCTTGCCGGAGCCGGAGGGCCCCATCAGCGCCAGGAACTCGCCCTGCGCGATATCGATCGAAACGTTATCGAGCGCGGTGACCTCAAAGGCGTCGCGCTTGAAAATCTTGCTGACGTTGCGGGCCTGTACGACCCGGGTGCCGGTTTCGATTTTGGGGGTGGTCATCGTGCTCATGAGGACTGTCCTTTGATTCGGATAGATTGGCCGTCTTTCAAATTGTCCGGCGGACTGCTGATTACGTTCTCGCCATTGATCGGGCCGTCGACCAGGAAGCCGTTGTTGCGCTGCTCGAGAATGCGCACGGTCTTCATCACGGCCTTGCCATTGACCACGAGGAAGACAACTTTCTTGCCGTCGCGATCGCGAATCGCGGTGGAAGGAATGACTGCGCCCGCAGGCTGCTGGTTGCCGCCCTTATCGTTGTCGGCGAGGAACTTCACGGTGGCGTTCATGTCAGGCCGCAGATGTTCGTCGGGATTCTCGATCTGCACCTTCACCTGCACGGTCGCCTTCTGGCGATTGGCCTCGGGCGACATTTCGGCGATCACGCCGTTCCATTTGCGGTCGGGGAATGCATCGACGGTGACAATGCCTCGCTGTTTCGGCTTCAGGCGGGCGAAGTCCCCCTGTGCGATGTCGAGTTCCGCCTGCAAGTCCGACAGATCGGCCAGCGCAACGACCGAACCTTGGGGACCACCCTCGGCGGTACTCGCAAATTGGGCGGTGAGCAACTCGCCCTTCTCCACCTTGCGCTCAAGGATGGTTCCGCTCACCGGGGCGTGGATCGTAGTGGCATCCAATTGCGACTTGGCGTAGGCAGCCGTTCCCTCCGCCTGCATCAGTGCGCCTTTGGCGCGCGCGATTTCCTCGGCGCGCGGGACCCAGCTTCGAGAGAGCGGAAGCTTTGCTGCAGCGAATTGGCGCGTTGCTGGTCGGCTTCGTATTTCGCGGTTGCGTCGTCGAGCGCCTGTTTCGACACGACCCCCTGCCCGAACAGCTCCCTGGTGCGGTCGAGCGTGATCTTATCGTTGGCTGCGGTCGCGCGTGCTTCGTCCAGATTGTGCTGCGCCTGCTGCACCTCCTCAGGACGCGAGCCGTTCTGCAATTCAGCGAGATAGGCCTTGGCGTTTTCAACCGCGCCCGATGCCTGCAGGTATTGCGCGCGGAACTCGTCGTCTTCCAGACGCACGAGCACCTGGCCTTCCTTCACCTTGTCGCCTTTCTCGACGCCGATCCATTTCACGCGGCCCGTCACTTTTGAGTTCACGTTGATCTTGTGATGAGCCACAATGTAACCGCTCGCGGAAAGCACCACGCCGCCCACGTCCGCGCCCCCCTCGGTCACCGCGCGCACGACTTCAAGCTCCGGGGCCGCGGGAGAAAAAATGCGGTAGGCCAGCGCAATCAAGCCCAGCAGCACGACCACGGCGATGCCGCCGAGAATGTAGCGCTTTGACCACTTCGGCGGCTCGCTGTCGGAGTCATTGCGGTGCGAGCGGTCGATGCGCAGGCTCTGCAGGTCTTCGTGTTTGGTGTCGAGCGACATTCAGTGTCCGTAAGTTCAGTCGTTGGTCGTTTCGTAGTCGTTAGTCGTTGGTCGTTGGCAAAGTCAACGCCTGCGGTGGCCCATCCAAGCTCCGCTTGGGTGAGGGTTTCACTATCCCCGAAGTGCGGTCAGGATGTTCTGCCGCGCCGCATGCCAGGCCGGGGCCAGTCCGCCGAAGAAACCCATCACCAACGCAAAGATGAATGCGTACAGGATCACCGTTGGCGTCATGCGCAAAGCAAACACGATCTCGCTGAAGGTGACCGCATTCGAGGTGCCCGTCGTCATCCCGTTGAAGGGCAGCATCAGCACAATCCCCAGAACGGCACCCAAGAGCGACAGAACGAGCGATTCGAATACGAACGACGTAAGGATGCTTGGCCTGCTGAACCCGATCACGCGCAACGTCGCAATCTCCCGGCTGCGGTAGGCCACGGCCGCATACATCGTATTCATCGCCGCAAAGATCGAACCAATCCCCATGATGAAGCCCACTACGTAGCCCACAATTTTGATGGGGCCGCCGGAACTGGTCTGCTTCGCGTAGTAATCGGTCTCGAGCATACCGTCGAGTTTCAGGCGCTGATCATTACTGACCGCGTCCTTCAAGGTGATGGCGCCTGCAGGATCGGTCGCACGCAGGTAGGCGGAGGCGAACGCACCTTGGCGATCAAAATCCGACGCCATCTGGTTTACGTCTCCCCAGACTTCCGACTCGTAAGCACTCCCGCCCGCATCGAAGATTCCGACCACCTGCCACGGCCCTTTGCCGAACTGGATCGTATCGCCGACGTTGGTGTTGGCGAACCGCCGGTGAATGGACGAACTAACCACCACTTCGCGCTGTCCGGGAGAAAACCAGCGACCGTCGACCAGCTTCACCTTCGGCTTGTCGGCCGGCAACTGGCGCATTTCCAGGCCGTCTTCCATCATGCCGCGGACGGTAACGTTCACTTCTCCCGTTCCATCCTTGCGCGGCAGCACGATGACCACCACCCACTCGGCGGAAGCCAGCGGCTCGCCTTTCTTATCTTTCGCGATGCCGGGCAAATTCTTCAGCGTGGGGAATAAGCTCGCGTCAAAGCCGCCCGAGAGTTCCGCGGTCGAGCCCTTGCGCAGAACCAACACGTTCAACGGGTCGCCGCTGGTGACGAAGGCCTGCTTCAATCCGGCCAGCAGCGCCATCAGGAACACAACGGTCGTCACTGTCAGCGCGATGCCCAGCGCCGTCATGATAGTCAGCCCTTTACGAAGCTTGAGGTTTCGGATGTTGTAGCTGATGGGGATGGCCATGTTCGACGTTCGCTACCCGATGTAGCGCAAACCCTCCACGATATCGACGCGCGATGCGTTGTAGGACGGCAGCATGGCCGCCACGAAACCAACCAGACCGGCAAGCAGCAGGGCCAGGATCATGGTCGCCCAGTTCACGCCGATTCCCTGGAAAAAGCCGGCCTGGGGGTTGTGCCCAACCATGTACATCAGTCCACTGCCCAGCAGAATGCCAATGGCGCCGCCCAGCATTGCAACGATCACCGCCTCGCCCACAAACAGAGCCAGCACTGTTTTGCGCGTAAATCCCAGCGTCTTCAGCACTGCCACTTCGCGGGTGCGTTCGCGGATTGACATTGCCATCGTGTTCGCCGCGACCAGCAGGGTCGCGAACACCACCGCCCCGCAGATGCTGAGGATAAAGGCTTTCACATTGCCCAGCATGGCGACGAAATCGAGGCCGAAGGCTTTCTCGCTCTCGGTCTTGGTCTGCTGCGGCGAGTTGTGGAACATATCGTCGACGGCCGCGGCCACTTTGGGCACGTTGGCGGGCGAGTCTGCCAGGATGCCGAAGGTTCCGCTCTGATCCTTCATGACCGGCACAGCCTCTTCGAGATACTTGCGGTCAAAATAGACTGACTGCGACGGCTGCGGCGGGTTGAAGATGCCTCGGATCGTGAGTTCGAGGTTCGCATCCCAGATCGTGCCCATCAGCACGATACGGTCTCCGATCTTCCACCCAAACTTCTTCGCAAGCCCGTTGTCAACCACTACGCCCGCGCGGTCGTGCTGCCACGCTTCCAGTTGGTCCTGCGGAATCTTGAAATCGGTGTAGACCTTGAAGAGTTCCTGCGGATCAGTTGCGAACTGCGCGAAGAAATGCTCCGGCTTGTCGTCAATATACTTGCCGCCAAACCATTGCGTGGGCACGACTTCCTTCACGCCGGGCACGGTCTTGATCTTCTGCGCGTAGTAAATGGGCAGAGAGAAGGTGAGCGAAACGCGGTGGCGGGTGATCAAGCGCTGAGTCGACTGCTCGCTGCCACTATCGATGTAGAAGGCGCGCCAGATCGTCATCATGAACGTGAGCAGCGCGAGCGACAGCGCAATGCTCACCATGGTCAAGGCTGTGCGGCGCTTGTTGCGGAATGCGCTTTTAGCGACAAAAGTGCTTAGGGTCATGAAAAACTCCAGGAGACCTGTGTGATGCACCCAAACCCTGGGAATGCGCCTATTGAGGCGCCGCTATTTCATCGAGGTAGCTGTCGGACTAGCATAGACCATCGTGCGACCGCCGACAACCCGCGCACCCGGAAGAAAAACGATACTGCAGAAAACTTTTGGCTGTGTGTCCGAGCGATTCCATCATCAACCTTGGCTCCGCGACCGGCCAGTGAACTCTGTCCCCGCGCCCGCAGGACAAATGTCATTCAAGACAATACTACGTTGTTTTGTGAGGGGTAATTTTTGCGCTCTTGCACCGAATTGTATGAGAATGCATAGGCCTGGATCGAAGTTACCGGCTCGAATCCACCTTCTTAGGCAAGGAAAGGCATCCCCAGGAATTCATGAACCGCATTCGAGCCTTAAAGGCGAATGTCACGCGCGAGCAGGCGGTTGAGCAATTTTCCTCTCGCGGACTTTTCCGGATTTTTCGCAATCAAGCCTTCGGAAGATTGCGGAGTGTCGCCGAGTTCTACGTTCCATTCCGGATTTTTCGAACCCGCATCGAGAACCGCGGCGCGATGAACGAAAACCTGGTCGCCTTGGATGTAGTAACCGGCACACTCGACCTGTTCAAGTTTGATCGCCTTCCCGGGAATTCGGAAACCACCTATCTCGAAACCAGGAACTGTGCCCAGGCGGAACTCGAAAACGGCCGCGCGGCCGAACTTGTGACCGCCCGGCTACGCCGAGTTCTATACAGCCGGGGATTCTTCCGGGTAAGCAACCTCGCCATTACCGCGACTCCTCTCGACGAAGAACTCTTCATTCCCTACTGGCTGGGCTTTCGCGGCTCCGAGGGAAAGGCGCGCGTGGCTGTGATCGACGCCGTCCGCCGGAAGTTCGAAGGCGCAAAGGTTCGCCGCCTGGTCGAGCAATGGCTGACTTCGAAACAATAGTAAAGATGACAGCCGCTGCTCGTAGTTCCGAAGCCGCTCCAGTCGCGCTTTCCGAGTACTTTCGTAACTCGAAGTCACCGTAAGCAAAAGCTATCCTTGATCTTATCCGCTCCCAGACTGAGTTGCGCCCAGTGGGCGAGGCGGATCCCAGGGCTTTGCCCGGATGAGGCTAGGGAAATGTCGACGAAAATAGGCCGCTTCGAAATTCTCGGGGAGCTTGCGAAATCCGATTCCAGTTGTGTCTACAAGGCTAGCGACCCAGAGTCCGGTCAGACGCTGGCACTGAAGACCTACAAGCTGGAGGCTTTCGGCGAACATGCGGAGAGCATCATGCAACGCGTGCTCGAGGAAGCCGAGACCACCAAGGATCTCAGCAGCCCAAACGTCACGCTGGTCTATGGCGCGGGAGAAATCGATGGCCTGTTCTGCGCCGCAATGGAATACATCCAGGGCAACAGCGTCGCCACCATGCTGGCCCGCAAAGAAGGATTTTCGATCTGGGATCTGCTCGATATCAGCCGGCAGGTTTGCCAGGGACTCGACTACTCGCACAGTCAGAACGTTTTCCATTGCAGTCTGGAACCTTCCAAAGTCATGGTCACCTGGGACGGGACCGTAAAAGTTCTGAGTTTTGGAATCTCGAGCACGGGTTGGGTGGCTGCCACGGCCACAGGCGTTCCGCAGCAGGTTCTTCATTACATGTCGCCGGAGCAGGTCCAAGGCGAAGGATTGGATGCGCGCTCGAACTTGTTCAGCTGGGGCGCGATTCTCTATGAGATGGTCACGGACCAGAAAGCATTCGATGGGGCGGATGCCGACGAGGTTCGGGCAAAGATCACCAGCGAGATGCCGGTCTCGCCCGCGATCCTGAATCCCAAAATCAATCCGGTTGCGAGCGACGTCATCATGAAGGCGCTGGCAAAAGACCCGGCGGAGCGCTACCAAAGTGGCCGCGAACTGGCGGCTGATATGGAAAAGTGTCGCGAAGCCACTGGCAAGACGGCAAAGAAGACCGAAGCGCCCAAAGCCGCCGTCGTCCCCGACGCGGTGAAGGCGGCCGCATCCGCGAAATTTGCAACTGGCCCCAAAGCACCTTCCACGCTCACTCAGCGAGTTGAGCCTAAGGCGCCCGAAAGACCTTTCAGTGAGGCGGCACCTTCGCTTGCGAGCGAGCTTGAAACTTCCTGGACACCGGCGACACCGCCCGAGCCCAAAAAAGCGGCCGCAGCGGCTGCCGGCTGGAGTTCGGCAGCACCTTCCGCGGCCAAACCTTCACTCGATCCAAGTTCGCAGTTTGTCACTTCGGTGATGAAGGCATCGGTCGATGCAATCGTCAACAACCGCGCGGTGCTCGACGAGCCCGCGACGGAAAAGCCCAGGATCGCCGTAGATCCCATGATGGCGGAAAACGCCGGAGCCGGAAGCAAGGGCGTCAGCTTTTCCGAGATGAGCGAGTTGCCGCCGCTCAAGGAAGTTTACGTCGCGCCTCCTCCGCCGAAGCCAGCGGAAACTCCAGAAGTTGAAGACCTTTTGCCGTCGATCATCCTGCGCCGGAGCGAGCCTGAGAAACCCAAGATCCAGCCCCGGGAAGTTGCCCAGAAGGCGCTCAAGGAAATCAAGAGCGTGCCCCCGCAGCTCATGCTGTATTCGCTGATTGGGGCGGTAGCACTGATTCTTTTTGTCGGCATCCTGGTGTTCTGGCGCTCCATGTCGCAAAGTACCGACGAAGAAGGCCGCGTGCCTGCTGCAGCTGCTCCGGCGAAGGCGCAAGCGCAGCAAGCCGCTCCCGCGCCAGCAGCAGTCGAGCCCGCACAAGCGGCTCCCGAAGCAGTGGTCCCTGCGCCTGTTGCCGCGGAAGAGCCTGCTCCCGCGAGGAGTGCGGCCGCCGCTCGCGGACGCAATGCTAAAAAGAAAGCTGCACCCGCTCCGGTCGCCGCCGTCCCCGGACAGCTTGTCATTGACTCCACGCCACAGGGAGCGCAACTGGAAATTGACGGCCGCACCGATCCAAATTGGGTGACGCCCTACACGCTGGCGGGATTGAACCCGGGCCAGCACACCATAGTCGCAAGCAAGGCGGGCTACAGTCCCGACTCGCGCACGGTCGATGTGGTTTCGGCGAGCAAGACGGCTTTAGCTCTGCATCTCACCTCTTTGAGTGCGACCGTCAACGTGGCCACCGATCCCGCAGGCGCGGCGATTTTTCTCGATGGCAAGGACACTTTGCGCGTGACGCCGTCGAACATCTCTCTGGAAAAGGGCACACACACGATCCTGGTGCGCAAGCCCGGCTACCTGGATGAAACCAATTCAGCTTCGGGCCAGCCCGGCCAGACCCTGCACTTCTCGGCGACGCTGCGGCCCCTGGGCAATGTCGACGACATCAAGACGGTCGGCAAGTTCAAGAAGCTGTTCGGCGGCAGCGGCGCGCAAGCCGGCATGGGGAAAATCAGCATCAAGACTTCTCCCAAGGGCGCGCAGATTGCTGTCAACCGCCGAATGCTCGATAAGCCATCGCCCGTGGATTTCCTGCTGAGCCCGGGAAACTACATCGTCGACATCACGCTGACCGGCTACAAGCCCGTGCAGAAAGTGATCACGGTCGAGCAGAATGGCACGCTCGGCATCGACGAGACGCTGCAGCTGCAGTAGACGATCCGTCTTCGGTCTTCGGTCGTCAGCTTCCGGTGGCTTCCCACAGACGACACCACGCAAAAGCATCTCGCTGACATTCCATCTTTTTCCGAGCGGCTTCCGCATTGCCAGCAATCTTCGAAAGAGGTTATTGCGGCGCCGTGCCCTTTACAACCAGGGCTATCGGAAGATCTTCTCCGGAACTGAGATGTATCGTGGTCGAGAAGATAAAGTGGCCCTCGTCATCTTTGGTCACAGCAGGCGTCCCGCCAGTTTCTGCGGGAACCAAACTCAGCGGCGCGGGGTGCTTCGTGCCGGAAGCCTTCCGGCTGAGAGCGACCACGTCGAGAAAATTCGGAGTCGTGTCAGGCCCGGGATCGGCAGTGGGAGGAACCAGCAGCAGGAAATCGCGGCTGGGAGCGACCCCGAGGTGATTGCCGTCATCGGGCATCAGCTCGGGTCGCAGGGTGTAAAAGCCGGCGGGAATGGACTGGCCGCGATAGTCGGTCGACGGCCGGATAAAATGCAGCACTCCGACCAAAGCAGAAGCTGCAAGCCGGTCGTAAACAGCGTTGGCGGAGGCGCTCTTCGGCAGTGCCGGCGCTTCTTTGCGATACCAGATCTCGACAGAGGGAGCGGGCTCGTCGAGCGCAATGCGGTAGCCCTTCGGAGCGAGTTGTTGGCGAACGGCCTCCGGCACAACCGAGTCGGTGAGAGGTCCAATTAGTTCGACTCTCCCCGCCTGCGCCCAGCAGGGAACCAAGGACACAAGCCAGAAGAGCGAAATCGCAAGTGTAGAGACACGTGTGCGGACACACGTGGACGAGCTCGTTGTTTTCACGAAGAGATTCTACCGCGCGAATGTGCCAACGAACGCGCTGCGGCGTCCGTGATTATCCCAGGACTCGCCGAGTCCAGGACCACGGTAGGCGTCGGTCACGGCCACGGCCGGCATGGAGTGCGCGACCGGGGTCAGCGGCGGGT
Organism: uncultured Acidobacteriota bacterium; assembly: GCA_963850425.1. Classification (GTDB taxonomy): domain Bacteria; phylum Acidobacteriota; class Terriglobia; order Terriglobales; family Acidobacteriaceae; genus Gp1-AA133. The sequence goes on from CAWKLF010000001.1 coordinate 1,311,494, forward strand.
AGAAGGTAACTTCGTTCCCGCACACATGATCCTTATCGCCAAGGGAACGCGTTTGCACGGTGGCGAATTGTCCTGCGCGCAGCAGGGCCACGCCGTGACGTTCGTGGTTGACGATCATCTCCATGGGAGCAGCCAGCGTCTGGTCCACATTCTGAAGGAGTTCTCCCCCCATCTGCTTGGCGAAGCTCACCAAGGCCGCACTCTGCTGCGGGGTGGCCTGGTCGTCTACCAATAACACCGACTGGGCTGGATAAGGATTCGCGTAAGGATCGCCGAGGGTGGCCTGGGCGCGCACTGCGGCCGCGATGGTTAACCCGTCAAGCTTGACACCATCCCAGCTGCCGTTTTGCACGTGCCAGGCGACGATGGCTTCCTTACCGACCAGGTTGACCTCGCCATTGGCGAAGCATTGACCGGTATAAACGTCGGCACTACGGGTTTCAATGTAGTCGCCATGAATCTGCTGGGCGTAGAGACCGATGGACAGGATTGTGACGGCAAGAGCAGCAAAGACTGGAAGGCGGAAACGCATAAAACACCTCACCCTGTGTACTTCGATGATTCTATTCTCGAACTGGATTCAGGGGAAAGGAAAGCTGGAAAAGGCGGAATATAAAACGAGCCGTGGCAGCATTCGCGGCGGCGAGACCGACGAGGACTTCTGTCCCTAATGCCTGCGTTTGGGTGAGCGGCCGGCTGCGTTGACTTGGATGGCAGCGCAGCCTACCATCGGTTCTTACCCGTAGGAAAATCAGGATTCATGATCACCGAGACGATCTCCCATTACCGCGTCCTGTCGCAGCTCGGAGGAAGTGGTGCAGGGACGGTGTATGCGGCGGAGGATCTTGATTCCAGCCGACAGGTCGCGTTGAAGTTTCTCACGCCGGAGCCAAAGATCGATTCCGCCATCCTGGAACGCGATATTCGCTCCGTTGCGGCACTGCATCACCCGAACATTTGCGCCATCTACGAAGCCGGTCAATCCGATGGGCAGACTTTCGTGGTGATGGAATTGCTCAAGGGCGAAACACTCAAGCGGAAACTCGCCGGGCAGCCTCTCGACACCGATGTATTGCTGGCGATCGGCATTCAGGTTGCGAATGCGCTAGACGCGGCGCATGGACTTGGGATTCTGCATCGCAATATTCGACCGGCGTCCATCTTTGTGACTGATCAGAATCAAGCGAAAGTGCTTTACCTCGGTTTGTCACAGCAGTGTGAGAGCAAGTCTTCACTGGAAGAAACGACTCGCGGCACAGCGGCTACGGCGAGCCACGGGATGAGCAAGAGTTCGGTGGTTGCTAAAGTGGCTTACACTTGTCCGGAGCAGGCGCGCGGCAAGCAACTCGATGCCCGCTCCGACCTTTTCTCTCTCGGCGCGGTGATGTACGAGATGGCAACGGGCACCTTGCCATTCCGCGGTGACACGCCGGCCCTGGTATTTGATGCGCTGCTCAACCGTGCTCCCGTTACGCCGACTCGGCTGAATCCGCTGCTGCCGGTCAAACTGCAGGGCATCATCCTTAAGCTGCTCGAGAAGAGTCGCGACGTGCGCTATCAATCGGCGAGCGAAGTCTGTGCGGATCTGAAGCGTGTGCAGAGAGAGTTGCAGTTGGATGGTATCGCCGCGAGCGCCACGGCCGCGCCCATTCATCCTCCGCTGCGCCCTGCCCGAACGGGGCAAATGGGGAAATATCTTTCCGCGCTGGCGCTGCTGGCGGCTGTGGTCGCGGGCGGCTCCTTCCTTTATTCAAAGCGGCAGCGGACGCTTACCGAGAAGGACGCCATTCTGCTGACGGACTTCGTCAACACCACCGCCGACCCAGTCTGGGATGTGACGCTGAAGAAAGCCGTTGCCGTCGATCTCGAGCAGTCTCCCTATCTCAATGTGTTCCCGGAAGGAAAGGCGCGCCAGACGCTGCGCTTCATGGGACGCCCGCCGGATGACCGCATCAACCTGGAAACGGGGCGCGAGATCTGTCAGCGCGTCGGGGTCAAAGCCATGCTGACCGGCGCGATTGCAAACCATGGCGCTCAGTATATTGTGACGCTACAGGCGCTGAATGCAGCCACCGGAGACATCCTGGCTCGCGCCGATGCGGAGGCGGCCGACAAGCACGACGTTCTGAATGCGCTGCACCGAGCCGACTCGCAGTTGCGCAGCAAGCTGGGCGAATCGCTGGCCTCGGTGCAGAAATACGACAAGATGCTGTCGGAGGCGACCACTCCTTCGCTGGAAGCGCTGCAAGCTTTCACGATGGGCGACTGGAAACACGCAGGTGGCGACGAGATGGGCGCGCTCCCAGATTATCAACGAGCCATTCAGCTGGATCCGAACTTTGCGACCGCCTACGCGCGGCTGGGCACGGTCTACAACAACCTCGGGCAGTCGGCATTGTCCGAGGAGAATCGCAAGAAGGCGTTCGAACTGCGCGACCGCACCAGCGAGCGCGAGAAGCTGTACATCATGTCGCACTACTACGCCGACAGCGGGCAGTACGACAAAGGCATCACCGCGCTCGAGCTCTACGAGCAGACTTATCCGCGCGATTCGACCCCGGCCAACAATCTGTCGAACATTTACAACATGCTGGGGCAATATGAAAACGCGCTTCTCAAGGCCCGCAAAGCTGTGGAACTTGAGCCGGATTCGATCAGCGGGTATGAGAACCTGGCCCTGGCCTATGCCGGACTGAATCGCATGGAGGAAGCCAAGGCCACCTTGCTCAGCGCCTTGCAGCGTGCTCCAAGCAACAGCGGAGTGCATTCCTTCCTGGCTGGAATCGCGTGGAATCAGAACGATTCCACAAAATTGGAGGAAGAGCTCAGCGCAGCGGAAGCCGGCGCTGCCGACGGACAAGTCATCGCCCTTGAAATGCGCGCGGCCCTGGCCGCCGGGCGCGGGCAGTACAAGCAAATGCGGGCCTTCATGCAGAAAATGCAAGACGTGGCCGCGAAGAACAATCTGCCCGAAGCGATCGCGAATGCGGATGCGCAGCGCGCGGCATGGGAAGCGCTGGCGGGCTTCGGTCCGCTGGCGCACCAGGCGGCTAATGCTGCTTTGATAGGCTCTCCTCCGGCGCGGACGGCGTTGAACGCAGCTATCTCGCTTGCGCTGGTTCGGGAAAACGACCGCGCATTGAAGATTGCGGAAGACAATGCGCTGGAGCGTCCGTTTGATACGGTTGTGCAGTTCGTCACGATTCCGATCGTGAGAGCGGTAGTCCTGATGAACCAGGGGCAGCCCGCGAAAGCCATCGACCTGCTCGACGGGGCGATGGTCTATGGCCGCTCCAACTGCGGACTTTTGTATGGGAGAGGCATGGCCTATCTCCAGGCCAAGCAGGGGCAGCAAGCAGTACAGGAGTTCCAGCGCGTCATCGACAGCCGCAGCGTGACGGTCGATCCGCTCGCGTCGCTCGCCAAGCTGGGAATAGCGCGCGGGTATGCCCTGAAGGGTGACAAGGCGAACAGCCGGATGGCCTACCAGGATTTCCTGGCGCTGTGGAAAGACGCCAATCCGGATATTCCGCTGCTGAAGCAGGCGAAGGCCGAGTACGCGGCGGTGAAGTAGACACCGCGTTCGACGCAGGTTTTCGTTAAACGCTTATCTAAGACAAAGGCCCCGGACTGGTTGATCCGAAGCCTTCGTGTGAGCCTTGCCGATTTGGTCGACTGCTACCTCTGGCAGGTGTCGCTAACCTTCTGCACGTCGGTAACTGTCATGTGCCCATGCTCAGTGTTGCTCTTCTTCACGTGAGCATCCTGGGCAACATCCTTCGCGTCTTCTTTCAGATTGTGGGCGGTGGAATTTTTCACGGCGCCGGTTACAGAGACCGTCTGGCCGACGTGATCGGCCAGGGAGACTCCGTCACTGCGAACTTCCCAGGTGCTGCCGTCACTGGCCGTAAGCAGGAACTCTTTGGAATTGGACTCTTCGCCCTTGGAGAGGCAACCGGTCATGCTGCGGGTGTCCGATTTCGATTTCGAATCGCTGCCCGAGTCCTGAGCGAAGGCCGCGCTCAAGCCGAACATCACAAGCAGTCCGCACAACAACGCGCTTACTCTTGATTTCATAACTCCTCCTTGATACGACGTAAATCTGGATGGCGGGGGTTCGATGAGAGCGCGGTCGTGGAGGTTGGTTGCGGAATGAGCCGGAAAGGTCAGCTACGAGGTAAATCGAGAACGGAGATACTGGGTTCCCTGTAGAGAGAATTTCCCGGAGCGTAGGATTAGCGGTGGGTCGTCAACGTTGACGGGCGAGGGCGCCCCGCCTGCAATCAAGAGGCATAGCCATCTATTGCAGCTGTACGACCAAAATTCTTCCGTCGGAGTGGTAGCCGCCGCCGGTGGCGTTTCTGGCGTCTTGTATGGGGTTGGGCGGCAGGTAGTACGTGAGCGTCTTTACTTTGTCAGTCTTTTGCAGGGTCGCGCCGATATTGTCGCGCTCGCCGTCCACGGCCGGGTCGATCTTGTGCGTGACTTTTCCGTTACGCTGATCTTTTTCGAAGCCGATGTCGTGCGTGCCGGCACCCACCCACACGTCCTGCCCATTCCACTGGAAGGGCGCTTTCCAAATGCGGAAGTGATGACGGCTGGCGACGACTGCGTAGGGTTCGGCCTGTTCATAGCCGAAATCCTGCACGCGCCCGAACAAGTACAGTTCGCTCATCGGCATCGCGAGATAGGCCTTCTTCTGATACGTCTCCAAGGCAGCCTTCAAGACAGATTCTTTCATGTCGCGATCGGCCACGTGCCAGTCGGCCGAGGTCAACGCCTCCTGCACTTTCTGCTGGCTGCCGAGCATGACGAAGTTCACCATGTCGCCCTGATTCTGGAACTGGTCGTTCACCCGGCGCGGCAGGCTGTTGATGTGCTCTCGAAGCTGCGAGTCGAGCGGGGAGTTGGAGAGCTTCAGCGCCGGGAGAGCGGGAGTCGCGGGTGTCGGTGTTGTAGAACTGGCTTCCGTTGCAGAGGATGAGCTTGCCGGCTGGGTCCCGGTCGTAGGTTTCATGCCAAACTGGCCCGAGAGCCAGGTCTGTGCTGCCGTGTTAAGGGCACCCTTGATGTCCGATACCTCGTTCTTATTCGCGGCGGTAGCCGTAGTGGCTGGATTGGCGGGTTGAGCTCCGGTCGCGGGTTTCGTTGCAGCGGCGGCCTGCGAGGATTTCTCAGCGAGAGCCTCGCTGGCGGCAGGAGTTGCGGCTTCCGACTGAAGCTCAACTCCGCCCTGAGGCGTAACGTGCACTTTCGCGACGAAGGTGCCCTGGCAGGGAGCGGGGCCTGCGGAGTTCACACCGAGATAGAGATGACCGTCGCCGGGAACTCGCAAGCTCTGGCTGGGGCCGACAAGCGTCGGCGCGCCAGTTTCCTGGGTCCGCGCAATCAGCGCGCCGGGGGTCCCATGGGGAACGGGAAGATTCGACGCGGCCCCGGTTCCTGCGACGCCGGCAGGATCGCAGCCGTTCGCTCCCGCCGATGCTGTGATCGCGAGGGTGTCTCCGTTGTGCAGGTCGACGCCGGTGTCGGTCCAGGTCTGCGCGGTGGAGATGGTGAATTTGTAATCTTGCGCGAGCAGCGGCAGGCTGACCAAAACTAGCGCGGCGCAACAGAAAACGAGGACGGAACGGGAGGACTTCATGATCAAAACCTCTGGCTCTGGAGCACCTTCGCAGGCGTGCTTCCGTGACTGGACGGCGGCTGAAGGCGCTCTTTCCATAGATCCTAGCGGCGCGTCTAAAGGCGCGCCCTGATACGAGCACCTACGCCGCGGCCTAGTACGACGCCCTGCCAGGAAGCACCCTGGTACAGGCATGGCTTGCCATGATGCGCCCTAATCTGACGCGCCTTGAATACGGGGCTCTGCGTAGAAGTTAAGTTGTCATCAAGCGGTACGTAATGGGCGCGCGGGGCTCGCGCGCCCAATCAATATTTTACTCGCACTTGCCCGAGCCGTGACAGGCGCGGTTTTTAGCGGCGCAGTTGCCCGGTTCGGCCACTTTGCCGTCGGGGCCGATGCAGGTCTGGGTGTGCATGCACCAGAACAGGCCATCGTTGGAGGTCTGCACGTTGGGGTCTGACTCGGCAAGGATGAACTGGCCTTTCCAGCGCAGCGCCGAACACAGATTCGGATGGCTTATGTCGAAACGCTCAGGGTTGCAACTCATGCGGCACCTCCTGCGGCCTTCAAGATGGCTCGCTTGACCGCCACCTGAGCCAGTCTCACTTTGTATTCATTGTGGCTGAGCGGCTTGGCATTGCGCAGCGCAGCTTCAGCAGCCTTTTGCGCAGTCTCGTTGTTCGCGGGCTGACCTTTCAGGGCGGCTTCCGCTTCCGGAGAAAGCCAGGGCGTGGGCGCAACATACCCAAGGACGACACGAGCAGCGCCCACATTGGAGCCGTCGATTTTAAGCGCCACCGCCGCAAGCGCGAGCGGCCAATCGAATGCGGCCTTCTGGCGAATCTCGTAGTGCGCCACCTTCCAACCTTCGGCCGGAGGAAGGACGACCTCAGTCACGATTTCGTTCGGCTGCAGATCGTGCTCACGGTCTTTTTCTGTCTTTGGCACCACGTAAAACTTCTCGAGCGGAAGTTCGCGCTTTCCCTTGGGACCCTCCAGGCGAACCTTCGCGTTGTAGGCGATCAGGACAGGAACGATGGTCGAGGGGCTGACGAACTTGGCGGGACCGTCGTTGCCGAGGATTGCGTGATAACGGTTGTCGCCGGCATCGACCAGGTCCTTTCCCGCTTCGTCCTTGGGAAGCAGTCCGAGGCCGTTGCGAAAATACCAGCAGCGCGGGCGCTGGCAGAGATTGCCGCCGAGCGTGGCCATGTTGCGGATCTGCGGGCTGGCGGCTTCGTGCACAGCTTCGGAAAGAGCGGGATACTTCTCCTTGACGCCGGCGTTCTCGGCGACTTCGACGAGCGAGGTCAGCGCGCCGATCCGCAGGCCGTTGGCTCCCGCGTTCACGCCTGCGAGTTCCTTGATCTCCTTGATGTTGACCAGTCGCTTGGGCGTGACCACATCTTCCTTCATCAGGGCGAGCAGGTCGGTGCCGCCCGCGATGATTTCCGTCTGGCCCCACGTCGCGTTGAGCAGGCTGGCGGCTTGTTTCGTGCTGCCCGGGCTTACATAATCAAAGGCTCGCATTATGCACCTGCTTTCTGCGACGGATTCATCGCGGCCAGTACTCGCGCGGGAGTGATGGGAAGGATGCCAACGCGGACACCGAGTGCGTTCGCCACGGCGTTTGAAATAGCGGCGCCCGGTGAAACTGCCGGAGGCTCGCCGAGGCCGATCACCCCGCGCTCGTCGTAACCTTTGCCGGTCATCATGTGGACTTTCAGTTCGGGAATGTCGTTGAGTCCCGCCAGGCGGTAGAACTGCATATCTGCATTCAACATGCGTCCCGTGACCGGGTCCATGACTTTCTCTTCGTACAGGGAGTAGCTGATGCCCATAATCAGCGCACCGAGTACGCTGCTCTCTGCCATTTTCACGTCGATGATGAGGCCACAATCCTGGACGGCCGCCATCTTGGTGACTTTGACGATGCCGGTTTCGGTGTCAACTTCGACTTCCGCCATCTGTACGCCGCCCACTCCGCTGTTGGTGAGGTCAGGCTTGTTCTTGGCGGCAGCCTGGTCGTTGTGGCCGTGAGTGGTGATGGGGGTTGCGCCGATCTTGGAGCAGGCTTCTTTCCAGCTCAGCGACTTGCCTGGATCGGACTGGACGCTGATCTTGCCGTCCTTCGCAACCAGGTCGTTGGGCTGGGCGTTGAGCGCCGGCGCAACTTTCGCAAACAACGCATCGCGAGCATCGACCACCGCGCGGCGGGTGGATGAACTGACGCCGCCCGGCGTAGTCGATCCGCCTGATCCGCCCGAGGGTGGGTAAAGCGTGTCTCCGATATACAGTTTGATGTCGCCAACTTTCAGTCCCAGAGCATCGGCGGCGACGACGGCGATGCAGGTGCGCGTCCCGGTACCGATATCCTGCGTGCCCATCTTGATGTCGACCGAACCGTCGGGATGGATGCTGAGATCGCAATCGCTCGCATGGCCGCGTCCGCCCCAGGTGTGGAGCGAGAGGCCGACGCCGCGCGCGATTCCGCCCGACATGTTCTGCCCGCGCGGGTGCCACTTCTCTTTCCAGCCGATCAGTTCCGCCGCAATGGGAAATTCCTCGCGATACACCTGGGGAAGCTTGGTCAGTTCAATGTTCTTGAGGAAGAACTCGTACGGATCCATGTTGAGCTTGGCGGCTAGATCGTCCAGCGCGCACATGGTGAGCACGGCCGCCTGCGGATGGTTAGGCGCGCGCCACGCTCGAGCGGGGCCAATGTTGTTGCGAATCGCTGTGTGCTCTTTGCGTTGGTTGGGAGCCGCGAAACAGTATGGGATGGGCGGCATGCCTCCGCCTCCCGGGCCACCCGTCCCCCAGGAGCGGGATTCCCATGCGAGCAGCGTTCCATCTTTTTTCGCGCCGACTTTCACGCGGGCGTAAGCCGAGGGACGCGCACCCGCGACTTTCAATTCGGAATCGCGTTCAAGCATCATGCGCACCGGCTTGCCTCCGGCTTTCTTGGAGAGCTTGGCGGTCACGATGCCCCAGCGGTCTGGCCCGAACTTGCTGCCAAATCCGCCGCCTATGTGGTCCTGGTGTACGCGGATGTTCGAAGCCGGAAGTTTCAAGGGCTCAGCCATCTGCCCAGCGATGCCCGAAACGTTCTGCGTGGACATGTGCACGAACAAGTGATCGGCGTCGGTCCATTCAGAAGTCGAACCATGCGCTTCCATGCAACAGTGCGTGATGACGGGAGCGCCGTAGAGACCCTCGGATACGGCTTCGGCCTCGGAAAAGGCTTTCTCCACATCCCCCAGCGTTTGCGAGGCGGCCTTCTGATAGTTTGACGTGGGCTGGCCGCCCGCGGCTTCTAAATGCACCTGGGATTTACGTATCGCGTCGATTACCTGATCGGACACGCCGTCGTCCTTGGCTTCTTTCAAGTCCTCTTCGCTGGGCTTGAAGCTGATGCCGTACTGTTGCAGCTGCGAGACAATCTGGTTGTCGGGAACCTGGTTGTCGATCATGTCGCCCAAGTCGTCCATACTGACGGGCCCTTGCGTCTCGCCGGCGCCCTCGGGCGGCTCGCCGTCGGTGACCAGGTGCGAAAGCTTCTGATATTTCACCTGGATCGCGCGGATGGCGTCCTCGGCAGTTCCTTCATCGACGGCCGCAACCCCAACAACTTCGTCACCAGCCCAGTGAATCGTGGAACCGGCCTTCTGCACAATCTCGATGGCTTTCACGCCCGGCATCTTCTCCGCAGCGGTGATGTCGATGCTGACCACTTTGCAATGCGCATAGGGCGCGCGCAGCATCTTTCCGAAGAGCAGGCCGGGACGCTTTACGTCATAGGTGTAGCGCGCCTGGCCCGAGACTTTGTCAGGCGAGTCCACGCGCGAAACACGCTGGCCGATTAAGGTGCGATGCTCCGGATCAGGCCATTGATAGTCAGGCATGGACTAGGCTCCCTTCCGCGCGCTTTGCGCGACCGCGCCGCGAATGCCGGCATAAGTTCCGCAGCGGCAAATGTTGCCGCTCAGTTCGTGAAGAATATCGTCGGGGCTGGGATTGGGATGCTTATCGAGCATGGCCTTGCAGGCAACCACGAATCCGGGAGTGCAGAAGCCGCACTGCGAGGCGTCGTTATCGACGAAGGCTTGCTGGATCGGATGCAGCTTGCCGCCTTCCATCAGCGCTTCGACGGTCGTGATCTTCTTTCCTTGCGCCTCGATGGCCAGCACGGAGCAGGCGTAGACGGCCTTGTCGTCGAGCATGACGGTGCAGGCGCCGCACTCGGCCTTGTCGCAGACGCGTTTCGCACCGGTGATGTCCATGGTGTCGCGCAGGGCGTCAAGCAGCGTGACGCGCGGTTCGAGCGAAGCCTTCATCGTCTTGCCATTCACGTTGAACTGCATCGGAACTTTTCCGGGGCCATGCACCGGGACTTCCGCGCCCGCCGCCATCACCAGATTCGGTTTGGCGACGACCGGAACGGCGGCCGCGATGGTCGAAATTTTGAGGAAATCGCGGCGGGAAACGCCGGAAGCTTCTTCGTTGGAGCCTTTCGGTTCCTTCAGAACCGTTTCGTCGTCAAACATCCCTGTCCTCCACGTGGCGGGAAGGTTCCGGCCGCCATTGCCGGGTTATGCCTGCCCATCATTGAATGGGAGGCTGGGGAATGAGGCTACGCAGCAAACACAGGGTTCAACGGGAGAATCTAGGAGTGAAAGTATACAACTTGAAAAGAGATCTGTGGGCAGGGTAGTGAATTCGCGGAATAAAAACCGGCGCTGGGTCTGGCCAGCGCCGGGCATTCAAATCGTAAGGCAATGCTCACTGATTTGTCGGTCTATTTCTTTAATGTGCGAACCCATTTCACCAGACCGTCAATCTGGTCCTTGGTCAACTTGCCTTCGTAGCCGGGCATGGGTTTCTTGCCCTTCTCGATAACACCGGCCAGATCTGCGTCGGACTGTTTCTGCACATCGTCAGAAGCCAGGTCTTTGACCTTCATGTTTTTGCCAGCGGGGGTATCGCCCTTGCCATCCGCCCCGTGGCAGGAGGCGCACTTGGACTTGTACACATCGGCGGTGGCATCGGCTGCAAAGGCCGAGACCGACATTGCGAATGTGATTGCCAGAACAACCAGTGAAGCCCGGAACATCATTCTCATTCTTTCTTCTCCTGATCGGTTGAAGAGGACGCAATTCGTCCCTCGATTGTTAGATGGCACGCTGAGTGCCACTTTGGCGAGGATGCTATGCCGATGCAGTGTAAGCAGTGGCGCTTCCATTCGCAAGGACAACGGGAATTCGAAAGGGTTAAAAAACACGAACCAAGGGTGAGAAGCCGCATCGCACAGTTTCCCAAATGGGAACTGAACCGGGAAAGTCCAGGTAACTCATTGAAAAAAGGACGCTAAGCAAGGCGTTGAACTTGAGGTCGTTTGGCAGGCAGGGTGCCTTTATTCAGGTGACTTTGCCTTTGGGAGTGCGCACTTGGAACCCACATTGATGGTCATCGGCCTGAACCACCGGACGGCTCCCGTAGCTGTGCGCGAACGTTTCTGGATCAGCGAAAGCCGGCGGATCGAAGCGCTGCTGCAACTGGCCAAGGCTGAGGGCGTGGAAGAAGTGGTGGTACTGGGCACGTGCAATCGCACCGAGTTTCTTCTTTGGGCAAGCGATGCCAGCATGGCAGCGAACTCCGTTTTGCGATTCCTCTCCGCTGAGTACAGTCTGAAGCTCTGCGAATGGAAGCATTTCTACCGGCTCCTTGATGAAGCAGCCCTCCTCCACATTTTTCGGGTAGCGTCGAGTTTGGATTCGCTGGTGCTGGGTGAGCCGCAAATTATCGCGCAAGTGAAGGCCGCGTGGGCGCAGGCGCAGAAAGCCAGCAGCACGGGACGGTTTCTGGATGCGGTTCTGCAAAAAGCGTTGACCGTTTCGAAGCGCGTGCGGAACGAGACAGCTATCGGGAATTCCGCAGTGTCGGTCCCAACGGCGGCGGTGGAACTGGCACGGCAAGCATTAGGCACGCTCAAAGACAAGCAAGTGCTGGTGCTGGGCGCAGGAAAAATGAGCGAGCTATCGGCGCGTTACCTGATGAACCAGGGAGCGAAGTCGGTTTGCGTCATCAATCGGACCTATGAACACGCGCTCGACTTGGCCACCCTCCTGGGCGGGAGCGCAGCCGCATTCGAAGAGCGCTGGCAACGCATGGCGGACGCGGACATTGTTATTAGCTCGACTTCCTGTCCGCACACGATTCTGAGCCGCGACGAAGCCGAACTTGTAGTGCACAATCGCGGGTCGCGTCCGCTGGTCGTCGTCGATATCGCAATGCCGCGGGACATCGATGGAGCGGTGCGCGAGGTCCCGGGAATCTTCTTATATGACCTGGACGACCTGGAAAAAGTCGTTCAGCACAATTCGGGCGAGCGCGAAGCCGCCGCCCTGGACGCGCAGAAGATCGTGGAGCAGGAGGCCTGCGGCTTCCGCCGCAAACTGCTCGCAGAGCGGGTAGTCCCGACCATCGTTGCCCTGCGCACGCGTCTGGATGAAATTTGCCGGCAAGAACTGGAGTCCTTCAGGGAAGAGTGCGGGCCGTTTTCTAAAGACGAATCTGCTTTATTAGGAGATGTTGCCAGTCGCATTACACGCAGAATTGCTGGTTCGCTGGCCCGCGAACTCAAGGAACTTCCGGAAAAGATGGAACAGGAGCAAATGACGGTCGCGGTGCAGCGCCTGTTCCATCTGGAAACGCCCGAAAAGGCGCTTGCCGGCACCAGTCACTGAAGTTTGCACGAACGCGTCTGCTCCTCATCCACTTATAAACGCAGGCGCAATCAGCGAGGGAGATTCGAGAGAATCTTCCTTCGCGTTTGCGGTCTTGTCGGGAACCCGGCTCTCCACGTACACTCCGCTGCGTCCAAAGAGAATGCCCATCATGGCCGATGACACCAGCATCGGTGGAATGCGCCAGCGGTTTCCCCAGACCCGCTGGTCGGTGATCGAAGGTACGCGCAGTGAGCACGCAGGCGAGCGGCAACGCGCGCTCGATGTGCTGGTTTCCGCCTACTGGAAACCGGTGTACAAGTACATCCGGCTGCATTGGAACAAGCAGAACGAAGAGGCCAAAGATCTCACGCAGGATTTCTTCGCGCGGCTCATCGAAAAGAATCTGCTCGATCGCTTCGATCCTGCCAAAGCGCGACTGCGCACTTACTTGCGCGTTTGCGTGGACGGCCTGGTGATGAACACGGATAAAGCGGCGCAGCGTCAGAAGCGCGGCGGAGATATCGCGATTCTTCCCCTGGATTTCGAATCGGCGGAAGGCGAGCTGCGGCAGTTGCCGATCCCAGCCCCCGGCGGTCCCGAAGAATTCTTTGCGCAGGAATTCGCGCGCAGCCTGTTCGGACTGGCGGTCGACCGCCTCCGCAGCGAATGCGAGGAAAAGGGAAAGGCTCTCCACTTCCAATTGCTCGAACTTTACGACATCGAGGAAGGCGGCAAGCAACTGACTTACGACGAAGTCGCGCGGCGTTTTGGGATTAAAGCCACCGACGTGACCAACTACCTGTCATTCGCGCGGAAACAGTTCCGGCGCATCGTACTCGAAGAACTGCGCGCCATGACTTCGAGCGAGGAGGAGTTTCGCCGGGAAGCGCGCACGCTGCTGGGAGTCAGCCTCGCATGACGTTCCTGAACGACTCCGCGCTCGAGCGCCTGCGTGAAGCGGCCGATGCCCCGGAGCTTGAGGGTACGCGCTACCGTCTGCTGGGAAGACTGGGACAGGGTGGCATGGGCGGCGTTTTTCGGGTGGAGGATGTCACGCTGGAGCGCGAGATTGCACTCAAGGTGCTCCATTTTGACGATGGCGGGGGCGCCTTATCGGCTCGCTTACTGCAGGAGGCGCGAGTGATCGCGCGGCTGGAGCATCCGGGGATCGTTCCTGTGCATGACGCGGGCACCCTGACCGACGGCCGTCCTTATTACACGATGAAGTTTGTCCACGGAAGGAGGTTGGATGAACACGTCGCAAACGCCGGCATCTCGGACAGGCTTCGAATCTTTCTGCGAATCTGCGATCCTGTGGCGTTTGCGCATGCGCATGGTGTGTTGCATCGCGACCTGAAACCCGCCAACGTGATGGTCGGCCCTTTCGGGGAGGTGCTGGTGATGGATTGGGGCCTGTCCAAGCTGCTGGCGACGGCCGAAGGCTCTGCCACAGGCTCGGAGCGGCAAACCTCGATTCCGGCTTCTCCAGCGAACGGGCAGACGGCGCACGGAAGCATTCTGGGCACGCCCGGATACATGGCCCCGGAGCAGAGAAGGGGCGAGGCTTCGATCGACCAGCGGGCCGACGTTTATTCCCTGGGCGCGATCCTGGAATTTCTTTTGCAGGGTGCGAACCCGCAACCGGCGCCACGCGCGCTCGCGGCCATCTGCCGGATGGCAACCGCAGACGATCGTGACGAGCGCTACGCGTCCGTTTCCGACCTGGCGGCGGATGTAGCGCACTTTCTCGATAGCTTGCCCGTCAGTGCCTATCCCGAAGGACCTCTGACGAAGGCTTGGCGTTGGGCCATTCGGAACCGCACGTGGATTTTGCTGTTGCTCGCTTACATGGCCGCGCGGGCCCTGCTGATATTTTTTCGGCCGCGTTAAAGGGTTTCCGGAGCAGGCGGAATAGAAGTATGAGCGGGCCGTAGACCCGCGGGAGAAAACTCATGAACAAGCCATTACTCGGATTAGCGCTCGGAGGAATCCTGGGAATATTCGACGGGCTTACCGCGTGGTTCACGCCCGCGGCGCGTGCTCAGTTGGTGGGCATCGTCCTTGGCTCGACCGTCAAAGGACTGATTGCTGGAGTCCTCATCGGTTATTTTGCGCGCAAGGTCCACTCCCTGGCCCTGGGAATCATCTTTGGACTGGCCGTGGGTCTGCTGCTGGCCTATGGAGTTGCGGTCACCCAACCGGGCCCCGACCACTACTATTTCGAAATCATGCTGCCCGGGGGCATCGTGGGGACAATCATCGGCTACGCTACGCAACGGTTCGGTGAATCGAGGACAGCGGCTACGCGGTGAACCGGTCCAATTCCTCCGCTGGACTAGCCGGACGCGGTCGACGAACCACTCTCTTCGTCCTCTCCGTGGATCAAGCCGAATTTCTTCAGCTTATAGCGCAGGGCGTCGCGGCTGATGTCGAGCAGCTTGGCGGCCTGGGTCTGGTTGCTATTTGCCTGACGCATGGCGAGTTCCACCATCGCGCGCTCAACTTCTTCGAGCGATGTGCCGCCTTCCGGAATATACAAGCGCGGAAGCACGCGGCCGTTCGCCAGAGCTTGCCCGTTTTCAGGAGCCGCAGTCCGCTCGAAGAAAGTACGCCCGCCCGTTTCGGCCACTGAGAAAGGCAAGTACAACGGCCGCAGAAACTGGCCCTCCTCTAGAATCATCGCGCGCTCGATGGTGTTTTTGAGCTCGCGCACGTTGCCGGGCCAGGTATGCGACAGGAGTAGCTTGCGAGTTTCGTCGGTGATCCCGCGAACCGATTTGCGGAATCGAACGTTGTAGCGGTCAATAAAGGAATCCACCAGCGGAAGGATGTCTTCCTTGCGATCGCGCAGGGGCGGAATGAAGATAGCGATAATGGCGAGGCGGTAGTAAAGATCCTGGCGGAACTGGTTGTCGCGCACTGCTTTTTCAAGATCGCGATTGGACGCCGCGATCACGCGCACGTCGACCTGCATATCGCGCACGCCCCCGACGCGCCGGATGAGCTGGTCTTCCAGAACGCGCAGCAGCTTGGCCTGGAGCAGGGGGGAGAGTTCGCCGATTTCGTCGAGGAAGAGCGTGCCGCCGTCGGCCATCTCGAACAGGCCCTTCTTCATCTGCTTGGCGTCGGTGAACGCGCCCTTTTCGTGGCCGAAGAGTTCGGCCTCCATGAGCGTTTCCGGGATGGCCGAGCAGTTGATAGCGACGAAAGCTTTTTCGGCGCGCGTGCTCTCGTAGTGGATCGCCTTGGCGATCAGGTCTTTGCCGGTTCCGCTTTCTCCCTGAATCAGGATGGTGGTCGCCTCGCTGGCGGCGACTTTGCGGACGAAGTTCATCAACTCGGTCATCTTGCCCGAAATGCCCACCACGTTGTGGTACCCGGTACGGCGATGAACTTCGCCGCGCAGTGATTGCACCTCGGTGCGCAGCCGCGTGGTTTCCAGCGCATTCTTGATGGTGACGTGCAGTTCCTCGAAGTCCAGTGGTTTGCCCACAAAATCGTAGGCGCCCAGCTTAAGCGCGGCCTTCACGTCGTCCAGTTGCGGATCGGCGGTGATCATGATGACCGCGCGGGCGTCGCCATTCTTCTTGAGTTGATCGAGGACTTCGAGACCGCTTATATCGGGCATACGAACGTCGAGCAGCACCAGGTCGGGAGACTCATGCTGGGCCATTTTCAGCCCGGGCTCGCCCGCCTCCGCCTCGCTGACGTGGTATCCCCATTCCTCGCACTTCTGGCGGAGCGACCAGCGCACCAGGCGCTCGTCATCGACAATGAGGATCTTCTCGGAGGGCATTGACTATTAGCTTACTACGACTGGTTCCTTCAAACTTCCGGCGTGATTGTACGAGAAACCAGGAAAAACCTCACTTTAGATGGCTTCTGCAGCTGGCGCCGACTTGGGGTCGGTGCTGATGATTCCCGCTCGCAGTTGGAGTTTAGCGCCCGTGGACCTGCATCAGACGTGGATCGACTTTTTGCGGATATTGAGTAGCAACTGACAGCTTCGAGATGGGACGGCCATGGCCACGCTAATGAGGGGAGGTAGCGAGCGCATGAGTCATCCCGTCTCGAAACTGTGTCAGGCGGGCTGAGTGGCCGGGAACATTCAGCCTGCAAGCGCTTAGCCTGCAGATTTTTCGACGATCAGTTCAGCGGCTCCAACCTTCGAATTCTTGCCGACAAATGTCTGTTTTGCGTGTACCTGTCTTACGGCGCTGACCAGTTCCGGATAGATTCCCTCTTTGCTCAAGAAGCCTCGAGCGCCGGCTTTGAACGCCGCTCGCACGAAGAACATGCTGTGGTGACTGGTCACGACCAGAATTTCGGTATTGGGTGCAACCTTCTTGATCAGCGGAGCGGCCTGCAATCCATTGAGTCCGGGCAAATTCAGGTCGAGCAACACTACATCCGGCTGGTTCTCTTCCGCTTTTCTAATGGCTTCATGGCCGTCGGCCGCGTGCCCCACGACATTCAGATCGCGCGCGGTGTTGAGAACCGTGCAGATGTGACGCCTTACCAATTCGTGATCGTCAACCACCAAGATTCTGATGCTGGTCAAGGCACCCTCCTTTTCAAACTGCGGCTGGGCGCAAACGGGGGACAAGACCCTTTCCCTTGACCATGAACCGGCGAAGTGATCATTTTGTAGTTAACAGAAGCAACGAAAAGGCGAGTGCACGCCATGACAACTCCAAATCCGACGCATCGAAAGCCTCGGCGGTTGCTGGCGCGCCCAGTGGGCAGGTACGACGGCGACTAGTAAAGGCTAGGCTCACCCTATTCCTTCCGCGAGCACAGTCAATACGCTGAACACTGTACGATATCGCACAAAACACAGGCAAAATCGTACAACTATAAGTATGCCAATGAGATACATAATTCGGTCAAAATCGCACAGAAGAGAGTAAGCTTGAATTGTCTCTTCTAGCATCCTTCCGCTGCGCTGGGCGCCGGTCCCTTGCAAAATCAGACAGCTTTACGCTGATCGCAAGGAGCCGTTATGGCAACGAAATCTCGCGCATTCTCCGGGCAAAGCCTCCGACCACTCCGGGCAAAGCCTCCCACCGATACGGATGGAAACCTTATCAGCAGTAGTATCCTCCACTCTCTTCCTTCCACAGAACGCGATCAAGTCTTCCCAAAACTCGAACTGGTGCGACTCAAGCTTCATCAAGTTATTCATGAGGCCGGGGAAATCATTAAGTCCGGTTACTTCGTGAACGCCGGAGTGATGTCGGTGATTGTGGTTCAGCGGGATGGAAAAACCATAGAAGTTGGTCTGATCGGAACGGAAGGCTTTGTGGGACTGCCGTTGCTCGTGGGATATCGCACTAGCCCCACCCGGGTTGTCACACAGGGGGACGGTAGCGCCTACCGATGCGATGCAGGGACGCTTAAAGAACTGCTCCGAGCCTGCCCTGTGCTGCAGGAGAAGTTGCACCGTTTCAGCCAACAACTCGGCATGCAAACCACGCAAATTGCAGCCTGCAACCGGCTGCACGACGTAGAAGAACGGCTGGCCAGATGGATCCTGATGACCCAGGACCGCATTGGCTCAGACCAACTTCCGCTAACCCAGGAGTTCTTGTCGCAGATGCTGGGGACGCGCCGGTCGAGCGTAACCGTGGCGGCAGGAATATTGCAAAAGGCTGGACTCATTTCCTACACGCGCGGCAAAGTCACCATTAAGGACCGGAGAAAACTCGAAGAAGCGGCGTGTGACTGCTATGGCATCGTGCAGAAACAGCTCCGGGATTGGGAAACAGAAACGAAATAACTTCTCGCCATTCTTAGAAGACTAAGGGTGCGCCTTGCAGGCCAAGGCTGCGCACCGTGTCTCTCAATCACTACACACAAATGGGACGATCGGCTTTTCGGACCAGGACGTCAGCGCGGGCGGTGGTACGCGAGGCGACGTAGGTCTTTAGCCTTTGGCTCTGACGCGTTCCGGCGAATTTCTTCCGCGGCAGGGCTCGTGAGCGGGCGCTCTTCGTCCAAGGCGGTGTTTAACTCCTGGACCAGGCTGAGGAGCTTTTTCGGATCTTGCTCCCTTGCGACAAGCGCCGCCAACTGTTTCCACCGATCCTGATTGCTTTCCATCGTGGCGCCTTTATTCACGCTTGTGTTGGGACTTAACAGGGCGAGAACTAGCAGTAGTATCGATAAAAGAGGAACCGATGCCTGCCCGGAAATGGGCTTTTTATTGTTCGCTAACGTACAAACGTCCGCACGGCTATTGTGCTGCCGCGCTTATTGCGCAAACCGGTGTTCGGATACTTAGGAGGCGGCTTCTTTGGGAGTCTCTTCACGCACCGGCGAGTGGTGGATAGGCAGTGCGACCAGGAATTCCGTGCCTTTGCCGACTTCACTCTGTACATCGATGAGCCCGCGATGATCTTCGACGATGCGGCGTGCCAGCGACAGGCCGAGCCCGGTGCCGTTGCCCTTGGTGGTATAGAACGGCCGGAAGATGAAAGGAAGGTGTTCAGGGCCGATGCCGCGCCCGCTGTCGGTCACCGAGATCAAGGCCATGTCTTTTTTCGCCCCGATAACGACTCGGACCGTGCCCTCGGTCTCGATTGCCTGCACCGAATTCAGCAGCAGGTTCAAGAGCACCTGATGAACCTGATCACTGTCGTGTTCCACGTTGGGCAGCGTCGGATCCTTGGCCAGTTCGATCTTGATGGGCCTGGAGAGCACTTGCTGCCGGGCCAGCATCACGGCATGTTCCACCGTGGTATTCAAGTCGCTGGCGCGAATTTCGGGCGGGTGAGGGCGCGCGGCTTGCAGCAGGTCGGTCAGAATGCGATTGATCTGCGCAACCTCCTGGCGAATGTCTTTGACGACCGCGCGCGCCGGGCTGGTGGTGGGAAGGTCGCGGCCAACAATCTCGATCACGCCAGCTATCCCCGCCAGCGGGTTGCGAATCTCGTGCGCCAGTCCGGTAGCCAGTTCGCCGAGGGTGGCCAGGTGTTCGGCGCGCGACATCTGCGTGCGGTGCAGGCGGTCGATTTCGTCGCGGCTTTCTCTGAGTTGCTCGACCATACGGTTGAAGTTCCGGCCCAAGTCGCCGATTTCGTCATTGCGCTTTGCAAATTTGACCGAGACGTCGAGGTCGCCTTCGCCCACCCGTCCGATCTTTTCCTGTAACTCCACCATCGGCCGCTGGATGAAGTAGGCCAGCGCGATCATCACCACGGCGCAGATAGCCACCGCGCCGGTTCCGGCTACGATCAAGACTTGATGACGCTCGGGATTTCGCAGCGACACGGTCGCCATCAGGAAGAGCAGGAGTCCATTCAACAGCACAAATGCCACCGGCAGCACAGTCTTGACCTGCCAGTTCACGCGCACGCCTGACAGGCTTGACTCCTCGGGCTGGAAAGTTATTGGCGATTGCATTAGGGTTCGCTCTGCCGTGTGCTCCGCGCTGACCGAATCATCACGCATACGCGTGTAGTCCAGGGAGCAGGTAAGTCACTCCGAAGAATGTAAACATCACGACCGCAAATCCCAGGATGGCAAAGTAAGCGGCACGCCGGCCCCGCCACCCGCGCGTGATGCGCATATGAAGGTAACCGGCGTACACCAGCCAGGTGATCGCGGCCCAGGTTTCCTTCGGATCCCAGCTCCAGTAGGAACCCCAGGTGCGATTGGCCCAGTATGCGCCGGCTGCAATCATCAGGGTGAGCAGTGGAAAGGCAATACAGATCGTTTTGTAAGTAATGCGGTCGAGCGCTTCGGCCGAGGGCAGCAGGCGTTCCAGATCGGTGCGCCGCCAAAGGAGCAGAAGGTAAAGCAGCGAACTGAAAATTCCGCCCACCAGGCCGGAAAGAATGAAGGGACTCGCCGCCAGGCTGGTGGCGAAGAGTCCCTCCGCATCGAGCGAGGGATATTGACCGCTGCGGGCACGCAACAGAAATACCAGCAGTGCGACAACCTGCAGAAGGATGCTGATGAAGACCGCTCGGTTTGCCAGCGTGAAGAGCGTCCCGTTCTTCTTCAACGTGCCGGCGAGATAAAGGACAAAGGGCGCGGCGACGACCAGCAGGACCAATAGCATCAGCCAGCCGAGGTCGGGAATCACCACGAACAGGCGCACGCCTCGCTGCAAGAACACTTCCGACTTTTCCTGCGCGTTCCAGGCAATCACGCTGAGACCGCCCCAGTTTTCGAAGCGGGTCAGAATTCCGGCATATACTCCGATACCAAACAGGCTGGTGGCGGCCAGGAACGTTTCATTGCTTACCTTGTCCTGGATGAGGAACATCAACGCAAGGGCGAAACTCAGCGCGCACGCGGCGTAGGCGAGCATCGCCAACGTGACGTGCACGTGCAGCCAAGTGGACTGCAGCGCAGGAACCAGCGGATGAACTTCGGTGCGCAGCAATTGCATCAGGACCACGCCCACGATCGCGACCGGCATCGTGACCGTGCCGATCACCTTGACGCCGAATTTCTTTTCGGCAATGAGCGTGAGGACGGCAAGCGTCCAGACAAAACTGAGCAGCATTTCATAGATGCTGGCGAAGGGCGGATGCCCGGCTTCGTACCAGCGATGGGCGACCGCTCCTGTATTGGCCGCGAGTCCGACCCAGGTCGCGAGCGAAGCAAAGCGCACATAAGAATCCGTGCCGGTGACGCCGAAGCCAAGGTAAAGGGCGCCGGCGCCCGCGTAAAAGATCAACGCGGCATAGAGCAGGTTTGATTCGCTGAGCAGGTTGCCGCTCTTCACTACATTCAGAAATGCCATGAACAGCAGGAAGGCGACGCCCAACCCGACCATCACGATCATGGTGGTGCCGGTGGTGGCGGGTTGCTGTTGTTCTACGCGTGCGCGAGCCATGAATTCCCCTCCGTTACAGATGTCTTTAAGCGATGGAAACAACTTCAGCCGACGCCGGCGTTTCCTTCAGCGATTTCAGTTCGGCCTCGATGTTTTTGGCCAACTCGGCAAAACGCTCCTCAAGGGTTTCGCGGTTGCGGTTGGCGGTGCCACCGATCCAGAGCGTGAGTTTGCCGTCCGGTTCCCGAACGGGTACTGCCCACAGGCGGGTATGCGCCACGTAGAAGACCATCGTCAGGCCGATGCCCATCAGCACGACCCCCGTCCAAACCGCCCATTGGCCGGGTTCGTGCGAGACTTCCAGGCCCGTGAAGTAGCCCGGCTTCAGGTCAAGCGCTTCGAGAACGTATGGGGACTGAGCGTTCTCGGCAAAGCCTTCGAGCGGGGGCAACCAGAAGTTGACGTTCTTGGCTGTGCTCTTTGAAGTAACGATGAAGTGTGCGGCTGGATTCTCGATCGAGGCGGTACGGTTGTAAACGTGACCATCTTCGACTACAAAGTTGGGGAAAAACTCGGCGAGTTGCACCGTGGTGTCCCCGTCAAGCGCTGCGCTTTCGCCGACGCCCAGGGCCAGTTCCTTCTTTTCGCCGAAGCCGCGGACGGTTTTGGCCGAAATCACCAGCTTGTCGATCTTGCCGTTGGGCCCGTAACTGGATTGATAAAAGCGAATACCGTGATAGACCAGCGGATCGTTGACGACGATTTGCTTGGCCTGCAGCTCCTTTCCGTTCTCGACGACCGCCAACTGCGACCACCATTTCTTCGGAGAGCCATCCGCGTAGTTTTCCTGGCCGGCGCCGTCGCAGCGCACCGCGAAGGGCAGGAATTTTTTTGAGCCATCGCGGAGGGCGACGATGCTGGCCTGCTCTCCCTTGGTCAGGCTCACGAAGCCGCGCCATCCCCAGAGCGCATCTACGATGCCGCCTAAAAAGATCAGCAGCAGGCTCGCATGTACGACATACACCGCCATCTCTGAAAAGCGATTGCGCTCGGCGAATAGGGCGAAGTGATCACTCTGCACGACCCGCTCAGCCTTGAACCCTGCCTGGTGCAAGGCTCGTTCGGCAGCGACCAGGCCAGTTTCTTCGTCCGGGATCAGAATTTGTTTCTGCGTGGCCAGCGCGCGCCGGAAATTCCTGTCGGGATATTTGTAGGGGCGCGAGAAATATCGCCAGGCATTCGGGAAGCGTTCGATGGAGGCAGCGACGATGCTGACGCTCACCAGCAGCATCAGGGTGACGAACCACCAGGCATGGAAGACGTCAGTGAGTCCGATGGCGTCGAGGAATCGCAACACCTGCGGCGAGTAAGCGCGCTGCATCTCGTCGACTTCAGTGACGGGCCGTTGCAGAACGATCGTTCCGGCGGCGGACATCACGACTACGGTGATCAGCAGAACGACCCCGGTCTTGATGGCACTGAGCGTCTGCCAGATTTTTCGGGTCCAACGAGTTGGTTCGACAGCCATGACGGGTCCCCTTCTCCAGCGAACAAAATTGCAAGTGACCCGCCATACCGGCGGTCCCGTTTAATTTCCTATGAATCAACAAGTTAGGACTTTGCGGCAGGAGAGCCTTGCCGGCCACCGTGGGCCAAATCCCTCAGAACGAAGGGCACTTCCGTGTTTTGGCGCAATACGTGGCTGTGTGTTCTGGGTCACAGGGGCGTGTGCTGTCTGTCCTTACTGGCTGGAATGGCGTCGTGTTGAATGTTTCAACACGGACCCCATGCTTTCCCCCGGCATTAACTCGGTACCTTCCCAGAATTTGTGGTGTTTTTTATCAACCGTGACCTGGGGCATTTCACCAAGGAGGCTGGGGGAGAAGGCCCATTGGCTTAGCCGCCCAGCAACCAAGGTTTCTTGGTGCCATGCCGTACACAAACAAGAACTGTTGCGAATACAGCTACTTAGCAGGTGCCAGGGAAAATTACTCAACCTGGTCGGCAAAGGCGAGGGTCGTGCAAAAGCATTAGGCAGAGGGTTACGCACGGTGTCGTTCGGAAGACGAACTCGGACTTCGATGGCAGCACAGGCAAGGGTCGCCCACTTTGCGGTGTTGATGTTCGCTGTAACCGTATTCATCACCGCCGCTCCCCTCTTCGCGGCTACTCACCCGGTTCCCCTCGAGAAAAACACCGACACCAAGAAATGCCTCGAGTGTCATGAAGACAAGGCTAAGGGGAAAGCAGTCCACTCGGCGATTCAGACTGGCTGCATGAGCTGTCACGAAGTGCGGGTGAGCAAAGACGTGACCCGAGTGAAGTTGCTCGCGACCACCACTTATGCCCTGTGCATGACATGCCACGCGGACAAGAACGCGACGGACATAAAGGGTGTAGTGCACGGCCCGGCGGTTCGCGACTGCGTGAAGTGCCACGACCCCCATGCCAGCGACAACAAAAATCAGTTACTCAAGGCGAGCGCGGGCGGCGAGAAAGAAAACCTGTGCTTGAGCTGCCACAACACTGGTTTGAACACGCCCGAGAAGGGCAGCCGGCACGCGGCCCTCGACATGGGCTGCGAGACCTGCCACGTGACGCACAAGACAGGCGAGCGTGGTAAAGAAGAATTTGATTTTCACCTGACCAAGTCGACTCCGGCGCTGTGCATCGACTGCCACGATCCGAAAGATGCGAACCTGCAGAAGGCGCATCAGGGTCAGCCGTTTGCAGGAGCGAACTGCATCCAGTGCCATGATCCGCACCAGTCGAAATCGCCCAAGCTGCTGCAGGCGTTCACGCACAATCCGTTTGAAAACAAGATGTGCGAGAGCTGCCACAAGCCGGCGAAGGACGGCAAGGTTGTGCTGGCGGCGGCAAGCGCGAAAGATCTGTGCATCACCTGCCACGCAGACAAGGTGAAGCAGATCTCTGATGCGAAGGTGCAGCATCCGGGTGCGGCCGGCGAATGCACGGACTGCCATGATCCTCACGCCGGCAAGACTCCGGGATTCATCAAGCCGGATCCGGTGAACGCATGCCTGACTTGCCACGCCGACCAGGCCGAGCAGCACAAAAAGAAGAACCTGCACCAGCCGGCGTTTGAGCAAAGCTGCGCGATCTGCCACGAACCGCACGGCGGCGACAACGAGCACCTGCTGCGAGTGAAGAGCGCCAATGCCCTCTGCCTCGAGTGCCATGGGCCGGAGCGCAGCCCGAAGAAGCTGGAAGCCGAGCATTTGATCACGATCTTCGGCGACAAAGTAAGACTGCCGGAAAACTACATGACGAAAGCAGCAGTGTTGCCTTTGAAGTATGGACGCGGGCACCCGACGACGCACCACCCGGTGGTCGACCAGATGGACCCGACGGACAACAGCAAGGTGCGCGTGGCAATCAACTGCCTGACCTGTCACCAGCCGCACGCTTCGGCGCAACCGGGTCTGCTGGTCAAAGACCAGGCCAACAACACGGCGTTCTGCGACGGATGCCACAAGACGTTCAACAAGTAACAAGGGGATGGCGATGTTGAGCTTGGACACGAATTCGATGCAGAGAAAAGCGGGAGCGGCAGCGCTCGCGATCGCGCTCAGCGTGCTGGCTCTGACCGGCTCGGCGTTCTGCGACAAGAAAAAGAAGAAGGAAGCCGACAAGCCGAAGCCGAACCTGATGGACATCCTCGACCTGTCGAAGATTGTGTGGCCGAATCCGCCGGCGATCGCGCGCATTCGCTACATGAACTACTTCTGCGCGCAGAAACCGCCCGAGGGGCCCGATACCAAGAAGGCGAAGTGGATGGACCGGCTGGCGGGCGTGGCGGTCGGTGAGCAGGTCACGACCGAGAAGCGGCTCTGGCAGCTGGTAACGCCGTACGGGATGGCGGTGGATTCGAAGAACCGCCTCTATGTCGCCGACAGCAAAGTTCACGCCATTTTCATTTTCGATACTGAAACGAAAGAGCTGCAGCTGATCAAGAACGGCGTGGAAGCGCGCTTCGGGTTGATCACCGGGTTGGCGATCGATGACAGCGACCGGCTGTTCGTCTCTGACAGCGAGATGCGGCGCGTGATGGTGTTCGATCCGACGCACAAGGCCGAAGGCAGCATCAGCGAAGGGTTGGCGAGTCCGGCGGGGCTGGCTGTCGACAACGAAAATCGTTTCCTGTATGTGGCCGATCCGGACCTGGACCAGGTGCTGGTCTATGACGCCGATCCGCCGCACAAGCTGCTCCGCAAGCTCGGAACCGGTGGGAAAGCGCACACCCTGACTACGCCTGGAGATTTCTCGAAGCCGACGAATGTAGCCGTCGACCAAGAAGGCCTGGTGTATGTCACCGACACCTGGAACAACCGCGTCGAGATTTTCGATCCGGACGGCAAGTTCATCCGGACATGGGGCAAGGCGGGCGATGGCCCGGGATACTTTGCGCGCCCGAAGGGAATCGCAATCGACGGCGACGGGCACGTCTGGGTAGCGGACGGCATGCAGGACCGGGTGCAGGTGTTTTCGCCCGAAGGCCAGTTGTTGATCTGGATGGGTGGCCACGGCGCGTATCCGGGGCAATTCAACGCGCTGGCCGGTATCGCGATCGACAAAAACAACCGCGTGTTCACGTCGGAACAGTTTGCGGGCCGGGTGCAGATGTTCCGCTACGTGACGGATGCGGAAGCGCTCGCTGAGAAAGGGCAGCGCCAGGAAAAAGAGCAGAAAAACGCCGGGGACGCCAAGCCCGCAAAAACAAGTTCGCTGAAGTCAGCAGCGGTGAATTCCGAAGAGGAGATCGCCGCGAAGGCCTCGAAGCAGAGGCCATAAACAGGTTTGGCCGGGAAGTTTCCGGCCGAACGGGACTAGGAAGATGAGGCCCGAGAAACAACGCAGTCATTCATCAGGAGGAATAACACAGTGAAGAAACTACTCATGCTCGTGCTGTGCATCGCGGTTTTCGCCAGCCTGGCAATGGCGCAAACATACGTGACCGGCGCAACCGGCATCACGGGCGTCGACAAACTCGGCGCCCACCAGAACGGCGGACGCGGTTGCGTCGGCTGCCATGCTCCGCACAGCGGCGCGCGCGGGAACGGCGGAAACGCCGCGACCGGTGCCGCTGCCAACAATGATCCCAACACGGGCAACCTTGCCCTCTGGGGTCAGGATCTGACACCGCTTTATACCAAGACCCTCGCCTTCGGCGCTGAAGGGGGATTCCCGATCACGCTGCCGGCAACCATGACCGAAGTTGGCAAAGAGCAAGTGGTAACGGGCGTCATGATGTGCCTGAGCTGCCATGACGGGCAGATCGCGAAGGGCGCCATGATGACGAACCAGTCGTGGGAGAAGAACATGGGCCTGTTGCCGGTTGGCTACGGACCGAACCCGATTCCGACCCTGCTCGGTTCGGACGGCACTGCCGATGGCAACTACACGAACGACCACCCAATTGGTCCGTTGGCTACGCTCGGCGCACTGGGCTTGACGACGGCTTCGGCTACGGCTCCTGCCAAGGTCATCATGTCGACCTGCGGCACGGCCGCGGTGCCTTGCATTCTGCCGAATGAAGCGAACACGCAGTATGCGGCGTTCCGCGATCATTACGGCACATTCAACGTGACCTATACACGCACGAACCCATTGGTTCTACCCGATAACAACCCCGCGAATGCTTATGTGGTTTGCACGACCTGCCACACACCACACAGCATGTACACGTTCAGCGTTAGCCAGCCCAGCACGGGTTCGCTGACCTACACCAAGGCCGCGTCCGGAACCTACCCGACGTACTTCTTCGTGTGGGCGCCGTACAACCCGGGCGCCACCCCGGCCGCCAACCAGGCTTCTTCTGCCACGCAGTTCTGCCGTCAGTGCCATTTTACCGGCGCGGGCGGGGCGAACGAAGGCAGCGGAATCATGGGCATTACAACCAAGTGGTAGTTGCATAAAAAGGGGGAGGACATTTCCTCCCCTGCTTTACCAAGTGGAGAGGATGGCAATGAAACTACAACTCACTCTCGGGATCCTGGCGCTGCTGGTGGTAACGGCGACCGCCCAGGTGGCTTCCCACGCTCCGTCGACGGAAGGCGCGTTGCCTCCGGCGCGAATGATGACTCCGCAGGTGAGCGGCAAGACCGTGGCGCGAGTGAATGGGGTTGTGCTGAGCGATCGGGACCTGGTGCGCGAGATGTTCGCGATTTTCCCGTACGCGAAGCAACACAACGGATTCCCGGAGAAACTCGAGCCGCAGATCCGCAAGGGCGCGCTCGACATGATCATCTTCGAAGAACTTGCGTACCAGGAAGCCAAGCGCCGGAACATGACCATTCCGGCCGAACGGCTGACCCGCGAGGAGCGCGAGTTCCGCAAGCAGTTTCCCAGTACCGAGGTATTCCAGGGATTCCTGAAGGAAGAACTGAAAGGTTCACGGCAGTTGCTGCGCGAAAAGATCCGCCGCTCGCTCCTTATCGAGGCGTTCCTGAATGCCGAAGTCTTCAACAGGGCCAAAGTGAGCCTGACCGAGGCGAGAAGTATCTACGATCGGAATCCGAAGAAATTTGCGCGCACGGAAGAGTTTCACATCCAGACGATCTCGGTGTTGCCGCCCGCCAATGGCGGAGCGGACATCGCCAAGGAAGGACGGCGTCGCGCTGAAGAAGCATTCCAGCAGGCAAAGAAAACGAAGGGCTATCAAGATTTCGGGTTATTGGCCGAAAAGATTTCCGACGACGACTACCGCGTGAACATGGGCGACCACAAACCAGTGGGGCGCGATCAGCTTCCGCCGGAGATTGTGAAAGCGGCGCTGGCCATGAAGCCCGGAGACGTCAGCGACCTGATCCAGCTGGGAACAGCCTACACGGTGATCCGCCTGGTCGAACACACGCCGGCCGGAAAGATTCCGTTTGCGGAAGTGAAGAGCCAACTGCAATCCGACACGCAGAAGGAACGAGTCGAGAAACTGCGCGCAAACCTGGGCAAGAAGCTGCGCCAGGACGCCAAGATCGAGATGCTGTAGGCGGGCATATGAAAGCCAAGAGCGAAATCCGGAAGGCCGTCTGGATCCTGGTGGCGCTCGCGATGTGGGTTCCCCCGAGCGCCGCGCAACTGCAAATCGGCGACAACCTCAAGATGAATGTGAATGGAACCGTCGGCTTTGGCTACGGGGGAAATTTTTCTGACCCAGGAGCGTCCGGCCACAACTTGAACATGCTGGGACGAGCGCTGGTGACGGGCTCCTATTACGATCCGAAATTCCTCAATTTTACGGTACAGCCCTATTACAACCGGAATCAGAACAATACATCGTCGCTTTCAATTTTCAACGATTCCGGGGTTAACGCCAGCGCGAATCTTTTCAGTGGCAGCCACTTTCCAGGCTTCGTGGGTTACGGTAGGAATTTCAACAACACGGGCGAGTTTGGTATCCCGGGCACGGTCGGGCTGACGACTCGCGGATCTGGGGAGACATTTTCGGTAGGCTGGAGCGAGTTTCTGCCCAATCTGCCCAGCGTCACGGCGAGTTTCTCGAATAGCAGCGACGACTTGTCGGTGCTGGGAGCTGAAGGCGATATTCATTCCAAGACCCGACTCTTCAATTTGAACTCGAATTACAATTTTCACAGCTACGAAATTCAGGGGTATTTCAATCGCCAATCGCTGGATCTCGATACGCCCGCATTTCTCGGCAATCCGAACTCGCTCTCCAGTTCGTCGTCCAATAACTACGGTGTGATGGTGTCGCACTCGCTCCCGATGTCGGGATACGTCACCACTTCATGGAGCCGCACTGGATACTCGAATGAAGGAGACTCGGGCACTAACAGCGGCCACACGAGCACCACGAACGCGACGGCAACGATCAGTCCGACCAACAAGCTGAACCTTACTGGCGACATTCGTTACACGGACAATCTGGCGGGCGCCCTGCAGCAGAGACTCATCAACGGTGGCGGAGGAACCGAACCCATCATTCTGCTGGGTGGAGGAAAGTCGCACTCGTTTGGAACGAGCGCCTACGCGAACTACGCGCTCGGCAAGGGCTTCATGCTGCATGGTCGAATCACTCATCAGTCTCAGTATTTTGGCGGGCAGACTCACGGCCTGACGCAATATGGCGGGACGATTTCTTACAACTACTCCAAGCCGCTCTTCGGCGTGCTGTACTTTTCGTTTGGAATGGTCGACAACGCGCAGGAGACCGGCAACAGCGGCTTGTCGTTCACCGGAAACGTGGGCTTGCAAAAGCGGTTCGGGCGCTGGGAGACGTCGGCGGACTTCTCGTATGCGCAGAACGTACAGACGCTGGTCGCGATCTATACCACGAACGCCGTCAGCTACGGCGGATATCTTCGCCGCAAGACCAGCGACTATTCCTACTGGGGTGTTACATATCGCGGAACCCGCAGTGGCATACTGCAGGACAAGGGATCGAACAGCCTCTCAAACATGTACTCCAGCACCTTCGGCTGGCGCCGCTACACGTTCACGGGGAACTACACCAAGTCGAACGGCCGGACGCTGTTGACGCCGGCAGGTTTTGTGAATCCGACGCCATTGCCAGGCAATATTGCGGAAAACCTGATCCTTTTTAACGGCAATGCTTACAGCGTAGGGGCGGGGGCTTCTCCTCTGCGGAGGATGAGCGTTACCTTTAACTTCACACGGGCCCATAGCGACATGCTGTCAACTTCGCTGCAATCGTTCAACGAAGCGGACCGGTATTACACCCGGCTGGACTACAATCTGAGGAAACTTGTGTTACGGGCGGGCTATTCGCGGGCATATCAGAGCATCAGCGGGGCGGCAGCTCCGCCGGCAACCGTGAACACGTATTTCTTTAGTGTATCGAGATGGTTCGACGTATTTTGAATCACGCTGGGGTCGGGGCATTGAAAACTTGTGGACGGGTCGGCTGTCTGATCTTGCTATTGATGGCACCAGCATGGACCGCCACCAAGCGCCACAAAGTTTCTTCCCAAGCAACCCCCCCGGATCTTATGCTCGAGGGAGGACGCAAGCTCACCTTCGAACGCGCCTTCAGCTCCGAGCGCGATACGCGCGGCAAACAGAACGTGTGGAGTAAGCTGCTCAACGGGATTGCCGGCGAACCCGACTACAAAGAGATGGTGCGGCCTTACAGCGTGGCCGTCGATTCGCACGGGCGCGTGATCGTAACCGATCCCGGCCTGCACGGTGTACACATCTTCGACGCCGCGCAACACAAGTACAAATTCCTGGACCGGCAGGACAAATCGAAAGACAACATGTTCGAACCGCAGTGCGTGGCCGTGGATGCGAAGGACAATATCTACATCACGGACTCGCGCAGCGGGAAGATTTTCGTGTACGACGCAAACGGCAAATATCAGGGCGCGCTGGGAAGCCTGAAGGGCGGGGAAGGATATTTCAAGCGGCCGACCGGGATTGCGATCGACGATGCGACCCAACATATCTATGTCACCGACACACTGCGAGACCGCGTGTTCGTCCTCGATAACAAGGGGCAGGTAGTGCGCACGATCGGCAAGCATGGGAGCGGGGACGGCGAGTTCAATTTCCCGACCGAGCTGCGCCTGAGGAATGGCCTATTGGCAGTGGTGGACGCGATGAACTTTCGCGTACAGATCTTCGATGCGCAGGACAAGCTAGTGGGGAAGATTGGGCGGGTGGGCGACTCCATGGGGCAGGTGTACCGGCCCAAGGGAATCGCGATTGACTCCGAGGACCATATTTACCTGGTTGAGGGGCTTTGGGGCACGGTGCAGGTCTTCGACCGCGAAGGGCAACTGCTCTATACGTTTGGCCAGCGCGGGACGCGGCTGGGAGATTTCCAGCTTCCGGCAGGACTGTTCATCGACAGTAACGACGCGGTCTATGTCGTGGATTCCTACAACCGGCGGGTTCAGGTATTTCAGTATCACGGGCTGCGAGCGAGAGTGGAAGGAGCTAGGCCGTGAAGAAAGCCCTTATCGCGTGGGTATTCTGGTTCGCCTGCCACGCGTTTGCGCAGACCGGCGATGTGCTGGGAGTGCATGATCTTTCGACGGCAGCTTCTCCGGTGAGAGGGGCGATGTCGGCGGCCTGCCTGTACTGCCATGCGCCGCACTCCGGTGGAACCAAGGCCCTGTGGAATCAGACTCTTTCGACCCAGAACTACACGCAGCTCTATACCAGCGACACCGCGCAAAACATCGAGATGCAGCCCACCATCGATGACCGCAGCACGCTGTGCTTGAGCTGCCACGATGGCACGGTCGCGCCCGGGCAGATGATTGCCTATGGTGCGATCACGATGTCGCAGCCGATGTCGGCCGGCTTGATGCAGCGGCTGGATTCGTCGCACCCCTTCAGCCTGAAGCTTCCCTTGAAAGACGCGGCCAGCCTGGTGGAAGGACTGGTGGTGACCGGCACCACCGCCGACCAAACGCAGTCGGTGAAGCTGATCAATGGCAACATCGAGTGCAGCAGCTGCCACAATCCGCACAACCAGTCGATCGACAAGAAGTCGGCGAACTTCCTGGTGCGTGATGGCGCCCACAGCGCCTTGTGCCTCTCCTGTCATACAGCAATACCGCGCACCGTGAATTCCTTGAATAATCCGCTGGCGCGCTGGACCACGAGCGTGCATGCGACCTCGCCCGCGCTGGTGAATCCGATCTCCGGACTGGGTGGGTACTCGTCGGTGGCCGAGTTCGGTTGCCAGTCGTGTCACTCGATGCACAATGCAGGCGGAGCGGCCGGGTTGCTGCACAATCCGAATCCCGCGGTGCCCAATGTCGACAGCACCAGCCAGAGTTGCGTGACCTGTCACAACGGAAGCAATGCGATGTTGCAGCCGATTTTGAACGTATTTGGGGAATACGACGCGCCGAAGAAGGGGCATCCGTACGCGAATGTTAGCAACCTTCATATGGCGACCGAAGCGGCCGTGCTGAACCAGAATCGCCACACGACCTGTGCGGACTGCCACAACAGCCACGGAGCGCAGCCCACGGTTGCTTTCGGATCGCCGCCGGCAATCCGCAATTCGCAGATCGATGTTGATGGCGTGAGTGCCGTGGATGGGACGACGCCGATCCGCCCGGCGATCAACCAGTACGAGATCTGCCTGCGCTGCCATGGAACAAGCACGGGCAAGGGCACAACCGCAATCGACTACGGGCCGCTGCCACGGCGGACGGTGGCGGCCGCGGATCCGCTGAATATTCTGCCGGACTTTGCGTTGACTGCGGGCTCTACCCATCCGGTGATGCGCGATCGCTCCAGTCCGTATCCGCAGCCGAGTTTGCTGCCGAACATGGTCAGCCTTGACGGCGTGACAGCTGCCAGAGCGATGGGCGTGCGGATTTTCTGCAGTGACTGCCATAACAGCGACGACAATCGCGAATTTGGCGGGACCGGGCCGAACGGGCCGCACGGTTCGAAGTTCAACCATATTCTGGAGCGGCGTTATGAAATTTCTTCGGCGACGACTCCGGGAACCGATCTGTTGAATACGTATCCGAACCCTGACCTGAGTGTGAATGGGCCATACGGGTTGTGCGCGAAGTGCCACGATCTGTCGATCGTGATGTCGTCGGTCAGCTTCATACTGCACAGCAAGCATGTCGGCGATATTGGTGCGTCGTGCTCAGTGTGCCACTCGGCGCACGGTGTGATGGGTGCCCGCGGCGGAATCTCCGGCGAGCGCATGGTCAACTTCGACGCCAATGTCGTGGCGCCCAGCGGAGCATCTCCGATCTCCTACAATCACGCGACGGGAAGTTGCACGCTGACCTGTCACGGACACACTCACAATTAAAATCTCCTGCCCGGTTCACAAACTGTGCTTCACATTTGAGGCAGGCCTCCTGGTCGGGTAGTATGCAACAGCCATGCAGGCAATTTTGCGCACACGAGATCCACTCTTCTTGTTGTGTGTGGTGGCCGGGCTGATTGCATTCGTGGTGCAATCGGGCGATCTCGATTCGGTGGACACCGCACGCCGGCTGCAGACAACCCACTCCTTCTGGACTGCGGCGCCCCCGGTCCTGCCGGGGGATTATCCAGACTTCGGGCTTCGCGGGCGCGATGGGCGAATCTACGCGTGGTATGGGATGGGACAGTCGCTGCTGATGCTGCCCGCCGATATTGTGGGCACGTACATCGAGGAGCTGCCGGCCTTTCACCAGTACAACGGAAACGATCCCAGCGTGCGCAACATGATTGTTGCGTACTCGACGAACATCCTGGTCAATGTTCTGACCGCGCTGGTGTGCTTTCGTTTGCTGGCGCTGCTGAAGTTCACTCCGGCGCAGGCAGTTGCGGGCGTGCTGGCGCTGCTGCTGTGCACTACGCACCTCCATTACACGCAGAACATGATGGAGAACAATTACATCCTGCTGCTAACCTTGGCGGGATTTGCGTTCCAGTATGAGTGGCTGCTCACGGGAAGTGGCCGGGCATTGGCGATCGGATCGGCGGCGTTCGGGCTCAATCTGCTGACGCGCCTGACGACCGGCATGGACCTGGTGATGGGCGCGGTCTTCCTCGCGCTCGCAGTGTGGATGGAAGGGAAGCCGCTCGCTGACCGATGGAAGCGCTTTCGCGAATATGCCGCGACTGCTTTCCCGATCTATGCAGTCTTCGTGCTGATCGACCGGGCGTATCAGTATTACCGGTTCGGATCGTTCTTCGACACTTATGTGTCGGTGGTTGCGCAACAGGCGCGCCAGCTGAATCCATCGCTGCCCCCGAATTATCCATTTGAAACTCCGTTTCACGTGGGCTTTTTCGGGGCATTGTTTGCGTCCGAGAAGTCAATCTTCCTGTTTGATCCGCTTTTGATTCTAACTTTGGTGTTGGTGATCGTCAGCTGGAACAAATTCAGTGCCGCGATCAAGGCCTATCTCATCAGCGGAGGGTTGCTCCTTTTCATCTACATCTGCTTCTATGCGCGCTACACGGTTTGGAGCGGCGATTCGGCGTGGGGCGATCGCTATGTTTCGAGCGCGGCGCAATTGGTGGCCTTCGTTTCTGTGCCGTTGCTGATGCGCTACCGGCGGGAACTCAGCGGAGTCGTGTGGCGCTTGGGATTGGTTGTGGTCGGGTGCGCGCTCGCTGTACAGATTGCGTCAGTCATGTTCTGGCTCTCGCTGGAGCTTTATCAGATGACGACCCTGGGACACCCGACCTTCGTGGTGTGGCTGCGCTTCAAGAATATTGTGGCCTTCGCGCTTGGCAAAAGGGAGGCGTGGGGACTGACCAACGATGACATGCTGACCGATCCGTGGGACTACGTTCACATCACAACATGGAATTTGCTGCCGTTTGTGCTGCGGAGAGTCGGAGAGGCGCCGGCGTGGGTTGTGCGATTCGCGTTCGCGGTATGGACTGCGTCGCTCGGCGCGACCGCGTGGGTGTTGTGGAAGCTCCGGAGAGTGGTTGCAGTCGAAACCGCCGAGCTAGTGAGGAACTAGTAGCGCGGGCTGAATGCCCAGGCCAGGTGGGTTGTTGGTGGAAGCTCCCATTTCAGTCACCCATCGGTCTCTGTCCCTACTTGAGGCGTATCGTTTCGTGATGACAGAAGAAGTGATGCCCGCTAGAGCAGGAACGACTTGAGCGCTATCGCTGATTCCGCTAGCTAGTGGGTTTCGAAATCCTTCTCTATTCCCCTCAAATACTTGTCAAACCATGCCACCATCCGGCGGACGGCATCAATGCGGTTCTCGCGCTTCTCGAATCCGTGGCCTTCGTTCGAATAGTAGTGCACGTCCACGGTTTTGTCGTCTTTCTTGAGTAAGTCGACGACCTGCTGCGCTTCCTCCTTGGGAACGCGCGGATCGTTTTCTCCCTGCAGGACCAGCAGAGGCGCCTTCACTGCGTGGATGTAAGTGATGGGTGAGTCAGCTTCGTAGATCTTCCGGTCTTTTTGCGGGTCGCCCAGCAGGCTCTTCTCATATTCTTGCAAGAGTGCGTCTTCGTGTTGCAGCATCGTGAACCAGTTGATGATGCCGTATTCTTCCACGCCGGCGGCCCAGACATCGGCGGTCTTCCCCACCGCCATGAGTGTCATGAATCCCCCATACGAGCCACCGGTGATGCCGATCTTTTTCGGATCGACATACCCCGTTGATACGAGAAATTTGGTCGCATAAACCTCATCCTGCAAATCGCCGCCGCCCAGATCCTGATAATTGGCCTTCTGAAATTCGATCCCATATCCGGTTGAGCCACGCACGTTGGGAGCGATACAGATGTAGCCGCGGGAAACCAGCGCAGCCACTTCAGGATTCCAGTAGTCCACCATTTGTCCTGTCGGCCCGCCGTGAGGAAGGACGATCGCTGGATTCGTGCGGTCCCGTTTGAGGTTGAAAGGCATCCAGAGAAGTGCACTGATGGTCTTTCCGTCGAAGGTCTTGTAGTGCACGATCTGTGAGCCCGGCATGGGGATCGCTTCCAGGCTGGCAACCGCAGAGTATGTAAGCTGCCTTGGACTGTGCGCAGTCAAGTCGTATACCCAGATGTCGCCGGGACGCGTGGAACTCTCGTGACTGACGAGCAAACGCTTGCCGTCGTTCGAAAACGGCGTTGGGTTGCCGCTGAAGTAATTTAACCCAGCCGGAAAATCGATCTTGTCGGCTCGCATGGTTGTAGTGTCGGTCAGATACATGTCCGAGCGCCCATCTTCGTTGATGAGATAGGTGAAAGTTTTGCCGTCGGGAGAAAAACTGCCAGAGCCCGCATCCCATTTTGTGTCCGTCACCCAAGTCACTTTTCTGGTTGCCCTGTCGAGCAGCGCGACGTTATTCGCGCCATTCTTCTGATTTGAGGTAATCAGCACAGTCCTTCCGTCGGGCGAAACAGAAGTGGCAGCAAACAGGATTTTGCCCTGGTGGGCAGTGAGGTTGTCAGCCTTCCCGCTGGCCACGTCGATGGCATAAATGTCGGACTCACTCTCGCCGCTGATCTCGCTGCGATTAGCGAATATTGTCTTACCATCCGCGGTCCAGGCCACAGCTCCCCACGCATGGTTTTTGGTCTCTTCATTGGTAAGCTTGTGAACTTTCCGGGTCTGCCAATCCAGCAGCGCGATGTCGTAAGCCGGGGAATCCTTGGGCTTGTATCCGAATGCGACAGTCTTGCCGTCATAGGACCAGAGAGCGCCTTGTTCCCGAATCTCCGGAGTGTTTGTCAGGTTCGCGGCCTCGCCACCTTCGCTGGGGACGGCGAATAAGTCCCAGAGTTCGTTGCCGCCGTTGTCCTGCTGATACACGATCCACTTGCCATCCGGGGACCAGGTGGCGCCATATTGACGATTATCCGATTGCGCCAATTGCAAGGGCCAAGCGCCAGAGGAACTCACCTTCCACAGGTTCTGCCTTCCCGATAGATCGGTGGTCAACACAACTTCTCTTCCGTCCGGGGACCAGGCTGCCCCGCTGGCAGAGCGCGTGTAGTAGAGGTCGTCGATGGGAACGGGATGCGCAGTTGGATTGGATTCGGAACTGACCGACTTGGGATCCGTCAGGGTGCGGTCCTCCGGTGATGAGGAGCCCAACAGCAGCGAGAACAAGGCTGAGAGTACGACGGCGGCGAGCCCCCCAAACTTCATAGTGCACGTTCCTCCATGAAACTGCGGCAGGATTGTAAACGAAAATGTGGGGGCGAGTTGGAGGGCGGCTCGTACGGATGTGATTGACCGCCCTTCCCCATCGGCATAGCATCTCCGCAGCCGTGAAGGACCTCCTTTTATGCGGACACTATTCGCGGGGATTCTCGGATTCAGCAGTTTTCTATGCACGGCACAGACGCGAGAACCGATGCCGCCCGAGCCTCAACGCACCGACGTACGACCGAGACCTGGCCATCCGCAACCCGCTCGGGATGGGGGAAACCGCGAGGTGCTAGAAAGCATCGTTATTCCTCCTATCTCCAACGCGCCTTTCTTCGCCACCCTCGCCACCGAGTCAGTCAAGTACTCCGCCGACGGCGCCAGCATGACGTTCGTGAACGAGCGCCACATCGGCCGGGACGGTCAAGGCCGCATCTACGAAGAGCGTTGGGTTCTGGTGCCGAAGGGATCGGGAATCAAATCGTCCATGAACTGGATTCAGATCGCCGACGCCAAGCAACATACCCTTTACAACTGCAGCCCACAAAAACATACTTGCGATCTGTTGGTATACGATCCTGCGGACGATCTCTCCGCGGCTGTCTCGCCCCCGCTGAAGTCGCGCACCGTGCAAAATGAAAAAGGAAGTCAAAGCTGGGAAGATTTAGGTACCAGGAGCATCCTCGGCTTCGACACGGTCGGCGTCCGCGAAACAACCATCACGAACACCGGTGTGTTGGGCAACGATCAGCCTCTCACCAGCGTGACGGAGTACTGGCATTCCCAACAATTCGGCCTCAATCTGCTCTCCATGCGTAGCAGTCCATTTTTCGGCAGACAGACTTTCACAATCACAGATCTGACGGCAGGCGACCCCGACCCGAACCTTTTTCAAATCCCGTCCGGTTATAAGGTCACCGACCAGCGCAAGAACCCGCCGATTTCGCAATAAACTGTCGTCCGGCGGGGAAATTCGGGTAGAAATTCTGAAAATGCAGGGCAGGCGGGATGGCACTTTTTCTGACAGCCTGATCCCGCAGAGAAATGTCCCGATACGTCCAGTCTTTCAGTCCTTGTGCTCTTCTCCCAGAGGGTGTGATGACGTTTTACTTGTCTGGTCGTCCAAGTGATTGTTTTGAAGGTTGCCCTGCTACCACCTCACTATGAATACTTACCGAAACTATCTGCCCCGCCATTGGGCGACTTTCATACTGACTGTTTGTCTATTGTCTGCGCCTCTGTTCGCCGCGCCCATGAGCAATGACGACCGCGAACACCTCCTGGTGCACTTCGAAATGACCACC
Source organism: uncultured Acidobacteriota bacterium (assembly GCA_963850425.1). Lineage (GTDB taxonomy): Bacteria > Acidobacteriota > Terriglobia > Terriglobales > Acidobacteriaceae > Gp1-AA133. The sequence continues at coordinate 1,349,520 of CAWKLF010000001.1, forward strand.
CAAATGGTGGCCGAGCAGGTGCGGGGCTTATCGCCGGCGCAACTGGAATACAAGGCCTCGCCGGATCGCTGGAGCATCCGCGAAGTCATTTCCCATCTGGCCGTGGCCGAACCGGACTATTGGCGCGACATCCAGAAAGCCCTCAAGGCCGCGCCGGATATGAAGGATAAGAAGTCGACAGCCACCGACGCCGACATCCTGTGGTACGGCATCGATCGTGTGGTGCATACTAAGACCGGCGGCGGGCACGAAAAAGTCGATACCTATAAGGACATGGGCGAGGCACTTGGGAAGTTTCAGGCGCTGCGCGCCACCATGATCGATTACCTCAAGACCACCAACGACGATATGCGGGCTCACAGCTACGGAGACCGGGAGGTGATCGATTGCTGGCAGTGGATGCTGGAGATCTCCACGCACGCCGAGCGTCACATCCAGCAGATTCGCGAGATCAAGAACGACCCGAACTTTCCGAAGAAATAAAATTCAGTTCGCCAATTCCTTTGCCTGCGCGCCGGGCTTGATGCTGGAGTGTTTTCTCACCTGCGCCATCAGCTCGACAACTTTAGATTTGCCTTCGTAGTTCGGATTGGTGTCGAGCAGCCGTTGCCAGGTTGTCAAGGCACCCTTGATATCCATTTTCCCCTGCCACTGCACGACCCCCAGATTGAACAGGGCGTTGGCCTTGTTCGGCTCATCGGCCAGGGCGCGATTGAATTCCGTAATTGCCGTGTCGGCGCTGCCCGTATACCAGTAGGCAGTGGCCATGTCGGTGCGGACGGAGGCGTCGGCAGGCTGGACTTTAAGGGCGCGCTGGTAGTAGTCGATGGCGACGGGGTATTGCTGCGCGTCGTAGTAAACGTTGCCAATTTTGGTCAACAGCTCGGGATTGGCTGGATCTTGTTGCAATGCGTTGAGCAGCGGCGAGGCTTGCTTGTCCGCCATGTGCCGGATTTGTTCGGGAGTCGGCTGTCCCGGGGCGCCAGTTTCTTGCGAAGAAGCCGCTGAGACCGCTTCGCCCGGACGTGGGGAGGATTGCGATCCGCGAATGAACCATCCACCGGCGAGGCCGATCACGAGGCATAGAACAGACAGCGCATAGGCTTGGAAACTGGTCCACTCGTTGGAAGTTTGCTTGACGTTCGACATTTTCTTGTAACTCCTCATAATTTCTGCTGGCCCCGCGATCGTCAGTGCGACTTGCCTTGAGCCTCGGCAATCATGCTTTCGACGATCGGCTTCTTCTCCAGGTTCGGGTTGGTCTTGAGCAATTCTTTCCAGGCGGCCACGGCTCCGGTTGGGTCGTCCTTTCCTTTCCAGCGAATCAGGCCCAGGTTGAAAAGAGCGTTGGCGTCTTTGGGGTTCTGACGAAGCGACTCCTGCAGGGCCGACAGCGCGCCGTCGACGTTTCCATCGAAATACAGGCAGGAAGCCATCTCCGTGCGAATGGCGATGTTTTGCGGATCGACCTGCAAAGCACGATCCAGATACGCCGCGGCATCTTTGAACTGGTGGGCTGATTTGTAAAAGGAGGCGATCTCGATCAGAAGGTCTTTATTCTTGGGATCGCTCTTCAATTTTTTCAACAACGGCTCAGCTTTCCGGTCGGCCATGGCCTTCATCTGTTCAAGGCTGGGGATCTGCGAGCCCTGGGCAGATACGTCCGCTGAGTTGGGTTGAGTCGGGGAACTGACTTTTCCGGCGGGCGACTCCGATCCTCGCAGCAGATAGCCAATGGCAAGTCCGAGCAGCAGGCAAACCGTCGCCATCCCATACACAACCTTGGTGCGCCAGAACTCATCGTGAATCGGCAGAGCCGCTGGATCTTGGGGCATGCGCGTATGACTCCAGACTGCAACCTGTGCTTACCAAGGTTGTAAGGCATGCGCGTTGCCAAAATGGTCCGCGATGGGGTGTGGGATGGGGTGTATTTTCAGTTACTTACAATGGTGTCGTGGGCGGTGCCGCGAGATTTGCGGACGGGATCGCGGGTTTCTCCACAGGCTGCGGGGCATTTGGCGCTCCATTAAGCCACCGGCGTGGGCAGGCAAGAGGTGGGGCGAGGGTGGGGTGGAATTACCTCGGTTTGGCAACGCACGAAAGGGGGAAGCTCTCCGTGCCGATAGCCCAGGTGTGCGACACAACATCGCTGCTTTCCTGTTGCTTCCCTTATTTTCGTTGACTGGGTGGTGTGCAGAGCCCGGCACCGTGATTCAGAAGCGCGTCAGCGAAGTTCAGCTGACGGTGGTGGCGACCGATCAGAATGATCGTCCGTTCACAACTCTTTCGCCCGCCGACATCACCGTGTTGGAGGATGGGCAGCCGATTCCGCGCTTTGAACTGCGTACGGGGGCTGATCTTGGGTTGCGGGTGGCGATCGTCATCGACCTGAGTGACTCAACACGACGATCCTGGACAACCGTACGTGCGGCCCTTAACCGGTCCATGCGCGAAGTGATGAGACCGGACGACGAGTTACTCGTCATGACGTTCAATAGTTCCATCGAGTTGGAGCGTCGGGTGGCGCATCCGTCAGATCTCGAAGCGGTGCTCGCCGATCCCGGCAGCGGCGGATTGACGGCACTCTATGACACGATCTACCAGGCCTGCGGGCGAGCGGTATTTGCGGCCGATGGCCAGCCCCACCGATCGGCTTTGATTTTGTTTTCCGATGGCGAGGACGATTTAAGCCTGCACGGATTGGGGGACGCGATCGCCCGGGCGGAGCGCGCCGGAGTCGCGATTTACACGATCACGTCGCACAATCCGAAGAAGAAGACGATTGGTGATGCCGTACTGCACCATCTGGCAGAGACGACGGGCGGGCGGGATTTCATCGTAAAAGATCAGGCTCAGCTCGAGGGTGCCCTGTCGGAGATCGATGGGGAGCTGCGGACTTCGTATCTGCTGTACTACCGGGCGTCGGAGCAGCCGGGCGTAGGGACTTTTCGGCGCGTGCACGTGATTCCCTCTGCAGGTGGCCGGGCACGTGTGCGATCGAGGGCCGGGTATTTCACGGCTCCGTAGTGTCAGGCTGCAGAGGCCGGTGGCTGTTTTCCAGGTAGAGTGCCTGCAGCGAAGCGGTCCCCTGCTCCGCGCCTACCGCGCTGGCACTATTTCCGCTCTGGGAAAATTACCAAAGTTATTTCCATTCCTGCCGGTGCATCGGCAGAGTAAGCCTCGTCTCGTTCCGATGTATGACTTAGCCGGAGTTGCCTATGATCACGACGGTAGAGTCGGGACCACAAAGACCCAAGTCCATTCGTTACCTGGCGCTCGCCCCGAGCGACTACGACCATGCCCTGGTGCGCAATTTCCTGGTGGGATGGGGCGACGAGGTCGCGCCGCAGATCGAGGAGGCAACCAGTTATCAGGATCTGCTGCACAAGATCGATCAGCAGTCGTACGATCTTGTGTTGATTGCGCGTGATGCTTTCGGCGCGCCAGAACAACGGGTGCTCGAGGAGCTGAGCAGGCGCAGCCATAAGACGCCGCTGCTGTTTCTTCCAGAAAACTCAGTGGAGCCGATCACCCCGGTAACGATTTCGAAAGAAGAAGGAAGGCCAGGTGGCGTCGGATCTAGCGACGACTCGGTAAGCCGTAGCATGCGAAGTGCCGCCCTGTTTGCCAGCGCGCAGCAGCATGGACGGGACGCGGAAGAGAGGTTGCGAACGCTTTATCGGGCGATCGAGCAAGCGGCGGACCTGGTCGTCATCACCGACAGCACGGGTTCAATTCAATATGTGAATCCGGCTTTCGAGAAGCTGACCGGTTATTCGCGGATAGAAGCGGTTGGACAGACTCCGCGCATGCTGAAATCCGGGGAACAGAGCGCGGAGCTGTACCGCGACCTTTGGCGCACGATTCGCGCGGGCGAGATTTACCGAGGCGTTTTGGTGAACCGGAAGAAGAACGGGGAGTCATTCATTGTAGAGAAGACCATAACGCCCGTGCGCAATGCCGATGGGCAGATCGCGCACTTTATTTCCAACGATCGAGACATCAGCGAGCGCCGGCGGCTGGAGTCGGCGCTATTTCAAGCGCAGAAAATGGATGCGATCGGACAACTTGCCGGGGGCGTGGCCCACGACTTCAACAATCTATTAATGGTGATCAGCAGCTACGTGGAACTGATGCAGGATTCCATTGGTCCGGAACACCGGCTGCATCGCAATGTGCAGGAAGTGCTGAGCGCATCTCGACGGGCGGCGGATTTGACCCGCCAACTCCTGGCCTTCGGGCGAAAGCAGATGCAAACCCTGCAGGTGCTCGACCTCAATGGAGTCATGCGCGACATCTCGCGAATGCTGCCCCGCTTGATTGGCGAGGATGTGCAACTGGTGATTTCTCCCCAGGCGGAACTGGGGCGGGTGAAACTGGATCCTGTCCAAATCGAACAGGTCATTATGAACCTGGCTGCAAATGCGCGGGACGCGATGCCGCAAGGCGGCAAGCTTACGATGACCACGCGCAACGTGGACCTCGATAGTAGCTATGTCCAGACTCATCCGGTGGTTCCGGCGGGACGGTACGTGTTGCTGGAGGTTGAGGACAGCGGAGATGGAATCGATCCTCTGCATCTCCCGCATATTTTCGAACCGTTCTACACCACCAAGGAGAGTGGCAAGGGGACGGGGTTGGGGCTGGCGACGGTGTACGGGATCGTGAAGCAGAGCGGCGGATTTATCTGGGTTTACAGTGAACCGGGGATGGGTACGACCTTTAAGATTTATTTTCCCCGAGTCGAAGCGAAGGTGCGCAAACCGTTTGAACTTGACAATTCCGTCGATCCGGCCAAATTGCGCGGGTCAGAGACCGTGCTTGTGGTGGAAGACGAGAACGCGGTCCGGCACCCGACGGTCGAATTCCTAAAGCAGTGCGGGTACACGGTGATTGAGGCGCAGAACGGTCTGCAAGCGATCGACGTGGCCCACAAGCACCAAGGCCCCATTCATTTGATGGTCACCGACGTCGTGATGCCGGGGATGAGCGGCGGGCAACTCGCTGAACTGCTGGCAGAAAAGTATACGGAAATGAAAGTATTGTTCGTGTCCGGCTACTCTGAGCAAGTGGTGTTGCGGCATAAGATCGTCGACCTGCACACCAATTTTCTGCAGAAGCCCTTTGCGCTGAAATCCCTGACTGCGAAAGTCCGGGAGATTCTCGACGCGGCCAAGGCAGTGGCGGCCGGCGCCGGGCACTAAATTCCGTTCGGGTTGATGCGTGTTTCCGCGCCCCGTATAATCGGGCCTTCTGCGGAACCTTGCATGAGCCTGTCGGTAGCCTCGCGCGACCCGAAACCCGGTCAAGGCACCCATCCCGCGGAAGCCCTTCCTTTTCCACTTTCCAGTTCCCGCTCTTATCTGATCCTCTGCCTTCTGTGGGGGATGATTTACTTCGCCGGCATGTTCACGCCCGCCCTCCTTGACGACGTCGACACCATTCACGCGGAAGCCGCCCGCGAGATGCTGGTTCGCCATGACTGGGTGACGATGTACACCAACGGCGTCCGCTATCTCGAGAAGGCTCCCTTGATGTACTGGTCCCTGGCGACCAGCTACACGATGTTCGGTATCAGTGACTGGAGTACGCGCCTGCCGTTGATGCTGGGCGTCCTCGCACTCTTGCTAACAACCTACAAGCTGGGTCGTTATGCATACGGCGAGTTGGGTGGGCTGTACGCCGGCATTGTGCTGGCGACGTCGATCGGGCCATACATTTTTACGCGGTTTCTTATTCCCGATGTGTTGGTCGGCCTGTGGCTGACCATCGGGTACTACTTCTTTCTGCGATCGCTGGAGGAAGAAGTTCCGTCACAGAAGACCTGCTGGGGCTTTGCGGTGGTGTGCGCGCTGAATGTCCTGACCAAGGGACTGATCGGGCTGGTCTTCCCGCTCGGGGCGATCGGGTTGTATTTGATCCTGACTGGCAATCTTCGCCACTTGCTCAAGCTTCGGATAGTTTCCAGCACGATCCTGTTTCTGGCGGTGGCGGCTCCGTGGCACATTCTTGCGGCTTTGCGAAATCCAACTCAGGGAACGGTGCGCGGTTTCCTTTGGTTTTACTTTGTCAACGAGCACCTGATGCGCTTCCTGAATAAGCGCGTGCCGGCGGGGTATGACACGGTTCCCCTGTTCATCTTCTGGGGATTGCTGCTGGCTTGGTTGCTGCCCTGGGCGACGTTTCTGCCCCAGGCGCTGCGCGATGTGCCGCTCCGGCTGCAGAAACTGCGTGGCGATCTAAGCCGGGCACAAAGCGCCAACTTGCTGTTCTTTCTTTGGGCAGCTGGTGATTGTCGGATTCTTCAGCTTCTCAACTCGCCAGGAGTACTACACGATTCCTGCGTTGCCTGGGATGGCGTTGCTGGTGGGAGGGTGGCTCGCGCGCGAGACTAAATCTCAGGAAACAGATGAGATTCGTCGCGCAGGGAGGATGCCGTCCACGGTTTTGTTCGTTTTTGGATTAATTGCATTTGTGGCAGGCATGTACTTGCTTTCGATATCGCACTTGCCCTCCCCGGGAGCCGACCTGGCGGAGCAGTTGAAGAAAAATCCGCAGGACTACGATCTGTCGCTCGGGCATGTGCTTGACCTGACACCCCGAGCGTTGGGTGCGTTTCGCGGACCGCTGTTGGGTGCCTCGCTCGCGTTCTTACTAGGTACGGGGCTGAATTGGATCTTGCGGCGGCGTGGGCGGCCGGTGCAAGGGAATATGGCGCTAGCCATCATGATGGTGGGACTGTTTGCCTGCGTGCATTCTTCCTTTAGCACGTTCTCGCCGATCCTGTCCTCGTATAAGCTGGCGGTGGCGATACGGCAGAACTATCGACCGGGTGACGTGATTGTGGTGGATGGTCAATATCACCAAGCGTCGACTTTGAACTTTTACACCGGACACCCGCTTCGCGTTCTGCACGAGCCTGGCGGTAACCTCTGGTATGGCTCGAAGTTCCCGGACGCGCCGCACGTGTTCGAGACGCCGGAGTCTTTTGTTGCTCTGTGGAATGGGCCGCAGCGCGTTTTTGTGTGGACCGACCAGGAGGATCCGAAAGAGTTGCAAGGCCTGACTTCGTTTCTGCTGGCTCGCAATGGCGGGAAATCAATTTTCACCAACCGGCACCCTTGATCTGAAAATTCTTCTGCTTCTTGCTACTCTCTAGCTTTCTTTCTCCCCATGAACCTGGCGATGGTGATCGGACCGACGGTGGAAATCGCACTGAAGCTTGCGGCTGTGGTGGCGATCGTAGGCACGATCAGCTCCACGATCTTTCTGATCTTGACGTTGGTCGCGGCACTGCGCTATCGCAAGCTTGCTGCCAGGGGTCGGGCCGAAGCTTTGGCGACGCCGTTCAGTTCGCTTCCGCCCGTTACGATTCTCAAGCCCATTCACGGGATGGAGGACGAACTCGAAGAAAACCTGGCCAGCTTTTTCGAACAAGACTATCCCGATTATGAAATCATTTTTGGAGCACGCGACAGCCTGAATCCTGCCTTGGAGGTTGCCGAGCGGGTGCGGGCCCGGTATCCGAATGTGAAAAGCCGGGTTGTGTTGTCGGGGCCGCCGACTTGGCCGAACGCCAAGGTCTTCTCTTTGCAGAAGATGATTGCGGCGACGGACCGGTCGTACTTCGTGATCAGCGACAGCGATGTGCGGGTTGGTAAAGACTTCTTGCGCAATACAATTCCGCCGCTGCTCGACCCGAAGGTGGGATTGGTGACTTGCATGTATCGCGGCATTCCGGCGACCGATTTCTGGTCGACGCTGGAGGCCTTGGGGTTGTCGGTGGAGATGTCGTCGGGCGTTATGGTGGCCGACATGTTGGAGGGGATGCGGTTTGCGCTCGGCCCGGCAATGACGGCCAGACGAGACGCGATCGACGCAATCGGCGGAATTGCTTCAACCGCCGATTACTATTCCGACGACTTCGAGTTGGGGAATCGAATCTGGGCGAAAGGTTTCATGGTCGTCCTTTCGCATCACATTGTGAGGAATGTGCTGACCACACGTTCGGCGATTCGCACCCTGGGCGATCAGCTTCGCTGGATGAAGAGCACGCGCTATTCGCGACCGGCTGGGCACCTGGGGACTGGCCTGACATTCTCTATGCCGTTCGGATTGCTCGGATTTGCGGCTTCCGCTGGGTTGGGGCATTGGGGGATCGGTCTGGCTTTTCTGGGATGGGCTGTTGTGAATCGGATAATTCAGTCCGTGGCCGTTGGGCGGGGAATTACGGGCGATCCGCGCTCGGCCTCGCTCTGCTGGCTGTATCCCTTGCGGGATCTGGCGGGATTTTTTGTATGGGTCGGGAGTTACACCAGTCGCCGCTTTTATTGGCGAGGGGAGACTTACGCATTCGGCAAGGGCGGAAGAATCGCGGCGGAACAGCGTCGCACGGAGAATCCGTCGTGACTTGCTGAACTCGCACTCTGATCATCGTTGCACTCTCGACTTGCTACGCCGCAGGGATGCGCGTCAGTTTACCGTTCTTCAAGCGAAATCGGTCCCCGCGCCAGGTGACCGTGTTGCTCGCAAAACTGGCGATCCAGATCGCCACGGCCACAGTGTCGCGAACAGGAACCAGAAAAAGAAAGCGACGCACCTGGCGGTCTCGGACAACCTGCCATCCGACCGTCCACGCAACCACAAATCGCAAGACCAGAGCGGCAAAGAGCAGGCTCCAGGCCAGAGGAGTGCCATGGGACGCCAAAACTGCGAGCAGCGCCCATTGCCATGCGAAAGTGAAGAGCAACCCGATGTAGCCGCCAGGGCGGGCATCGCGTACGCCTCGCGCCCAGCGCAGTTGGTGCTCAGCGAATTCTGGCAGAGTGTAGGCCGGCAGGAAGGTGTCGACGATCTCTTCAGAGATGACGACTTCCCGCCCGAGGGCTACGATTCGTTTGCCGAGTTCATAATCGTCGGCGAGATAGTCGACGAAAGATTCGAATCCTCCGATGGCTGCGAGATCGCTGCGGCGAAAGGCCATGGTGGATCCCAGCGCGAAACGCACGCCGCCTTCCAGGCGACGCGCGACCAGGACGCCGGCCATAAAGTCCGTGCTGATGCCGAGAGATTCGAGCTTCGAACCCAAAGTCTTGCCCGCGACACCGCGATACAGGCAGGTGACCACTCCGACCTCCTCCTTCGCGAGAGGCGCGGTGATTCGTTGCAGGTAATCGGGTGCGACTCGGATGTCACTGTCGCTCACGACCAGGCAGTCATACCGGGCGGCCTTCAGCATTTGCGCGAGGTTGCTGACCTTGGTGTTTGCGCCCAGTTGCTGCGGGCATACGACCAATTGGATGGCACGATGGGGGAATTCCTGGCGCAGCCGCTCCACGGCATGCAGCGCGGGATCCGCGGGATCGCTCACTCCAAAAATCAGTTCGTACTCCGGATAATCCTGCAGGCAATGACTGCGAAAGCTCTCGTAGATCTCGGGATCTTCGCCTTTGAGCGGCTTCAGGATGGAAACCGGAGGCCGATGCCCGGGAGTATGCACGTTCTTTGAAATGGACTGAAGAAACGCTCGCGCGCTCCACAGACACGCGAGGTAGTATCCGATGCCGGCGAGAGCGACTGCAGCGGTTACGAACTGTGCGAGTGTGGCTAACGTGGGGGTCACGCGGCTTCCGCAAGCAGGATACTAGTCTCGATGACGGCAGTATCGTGAGGGAACCATCGCATATAATGGAAGGGTTGGCAGCCGGACCGGACGGTCGCTCTCCGCAAGGAGGGAGGAAAGTCCGAACTCCGCAGGGCAGTGTGCCGGATAACGTCCGGGAGGCCGGGTTCAAGCCCGGTCGACGGAAAGTGCCACAGAAAATATACCGCCTCGTCGTCGCTGTGGGTCCGCGTCCTTGTTGGTTGAGGGTGCGTTCGCATTTGGCCGTAGCGCAGGCCCAGAGCGACGACGAGGTAAGGGTGAAAAGGTGCGGTAAGAGCGCACCGCCGTTGCAGTAATGCAGCGGGCAGGGCAAACCCCACACGGAGCAAGACCAAATAGGGAGGAAGCCCGGCTTCGGCCGGGCACGTGCCGGCTCGGTGCGTCAAACCTCCGGGTAGGTCGCTAGAGCCGCGCAGTGATGCGCGGCCCAGAGGAATGACCGTCCCGCCGCAAGGCGGACAGAATTCGGCTTACAGGTCCGGCTGCCACAAACTTTTCTTCTCAACCACCACAAATCCTGGGAATGCCGTTTACGCCGGTGTGAGCACTCCGCGAGGCGGATGCCGATTGTTTGCCGGGTGCGCCGCAAGAACGTAGGTGTGCCGGAGACCAAAAAGGTATAAACTTCGCGACAATTCCCCCACGTGCTTGGCGATGGGCCAGGCTTTTCACCGGATCCAACCAGCTGTCGCCAGAAACCCGCGTAGCGACGACGCAGGGCGGCGGCAACGCTGTCGCCGCAAGCGAGCGAAAGAAACGACCGCGGCAGAATTCAAGAGTGCAGGCAACCTGTGTCAGAAAAAATGAGGAACTCATGAAAAAGAAATCCCCTCTATCGAGGGCACTTGCGATTGCAATGCTCGGGACGCTGGCCGCTGCGATTGGCTGTGGCGGCAAGGTGCAAGGAAATACATATGAAGACAATGGTGGCGTGGTAAAGATCGAGTTCAAGTCCGGCGGCAAGGCGTATGTTTCAACCGGGCCAGTCACCAACACTTGCAGCTATGCCGAAAGCGGCAAGACCATTACCTTGACGTGTGAGGGAGACAAAACAGCTTTCACCGTCGATGACGATGGAGCCCTCAACGGCCCGCCGGGCGGGTTTCTAACACGATTGACCAAGAAGAAGTAGGTGCACTGCAATCGACCAGTGTTCAATGCGGGAGTGTGCCCGATGTTGTTTTGGAAGTCTACTTCGCACTGCGCAGGCAGCAGGAGAGTAGCTTTTCTGATTGCTGTCGGCGCGATTGCCACTGCGGCCGCTGCGCAACAGCCGCCACCTCTCCAGTTGAACGTGCCCTACCATTGCCCCGACAACGCGATTGTGGTGGTGAAGCACTGCGAGGTGAGAGGCGGAACTGAAGTCTGTTCCCTCGTGAAAGGCGTGCCGAATGGGCCACTGGGTGACGAGATATCCATGCCCAAGGCACAGGCGGCCGCACTTGGATTGATCTGCACGACGCAGGGAGCCAGTCCCTCATCGCAAACGGCGACCCGACCGTCGGCTAACGGCACGATATTCAATCCTCCCTATCTCGGCGAAATGCCTTCCGTCGATCGAGTCCTGGCGGCGATGAAGACCAGCGATGCACGGGAAACTGCGGTTCACCAGTTCTGGGCATTTTACGAATTGACGGAGGTCATTAAGACTTTGTCAGGGAACCGCGAATTCGCTCGCACCGGGATGCTGCCCGATGAGCAGAAGATAATGGGCGAATACCAAGTCGCTCAATACAAGGTCGGCCAGGAGGCAGACAAGGCATTCCCAAACAACAAGCCCAGCGAGGACCTGACTTACCACTTCAGCCGGTGGGATCCGAAATTTGGCTACAAAGGCATTGACATCTGGCAATTCTTCTCACAGGGCTTGCAGGCGCAATTTGCCCAAATCGTCGGGAAAGATAACTCTCGCTACGCGGCACTGCGGGCTGAACAGAAGCGCGTCGCTGCACAAGGGGTGAGTGCAAATCCCCAGGCAGGCGTTCCGGAAGTCCAGCAAGGGATGAAGAATGATCCCGGCAGGCTCGCCATGCGTCGCTGCGTGGAATCGGGACGCAGCGAACTGGAGTGCCTGGGCGAAGGCATGAAGGTTGGACTCAAGGATCTGGCGGGCGGAGATATTGTCTCCAATATTACCGGAGAAAAGCCGGCTCAAGGACTTCGCCTGACCGGCGCCTACTCATCCTCATCAGGAAACAAGCTTCGCATCGCCTTCAGCCAGGACAAGGCCATCGTTAATTGTGGCTCACTCAATTCGGCGCCGTACACCTACAGCGTCGAAAGAACAGCAAATCAGATATCCATCCAGATACCGATTTCGCCGAAGCCCATTCTGTTAGCGTTCAGGACCGATAACACTTTGGCGGGACCGTCCGACGTGGTGGTAAACGGACTGGTGCCGATTGGCCATGGCGGGGTTTCAGCAGGAACCACCAACCCTGGATATCAGGAGCAGACCCATACTGCGACTCGGGAGCGCCAGATCGACGCCGCCGAGGCCCAGAACTACGCTGGCACTGACGCGGTACATCAAAATGGGATGGAGTATTCGGTTACGGAGCAAGTCTCCACCACCACGTACGAACCAGCACCGGTTGCTCACTATCAGCCGGCGCCCATGGCTCCCAAAACCGAGCGGTGCACGGCCGGCATTATGCAGGGCAACAGCAATTCGGGAAGTATCGGCGAAGCGTTGACGCAAATCGTGGATCCGTCCGTCAAGAAGAAGGCGGATGTGCCTCCGGGCCTTCGATTGGCAGGAATGTATGCCGGCCAGACCGGCCTTCGCATCGAGTTCCGCGAAGATTCTGCAACGGTGGAATGTGGAGAGGCCCACGTTGCCGAGCCTTATGTCGTGCAGCATGCCAATGGTCAAATCGCGATCAGGATCCAGCATTCGGCAGCGCCATTTACGCTCAGCTTGCTGCCAAATGGAACGCTCGTAGGTTCCGGAGCGATCGATGTGGCCGGACGCGTTGTCACCGGATCAAATGCGAACGCCCTCACCTACGCGTCCAGAAGCGCACGCTGCTCGGTCGGGACGCTTACAGCCAAGAACTGACAAGAGAATATGGGACGAGAATGCAGGTCCTCGCCGGAAGCTGCTTTGGTCGGATCACAGGCAAAGTGGAAGTGAACGCTGGACCGGCTGATTGCCCCTTTTCTCGACAGCAGTCATGTGAGGGCTGTACTCGCGTAGGCCTGTGACGCCGAGATTCAGGTTTTCCGCAACCGCGCGTGCTTCTCAATCTTGAGTTTATGAGGTGAACGACCGATGAGTCGGGCTATGACTCCCGAGCGCTGGCAGCAAGTGAAGGGCGTATTGCAGCAAGTGCTCGAAATTTCCCCGCCGCACAGAGCAGCTTTCCTAAGCCGGGCATGCGACGGCGACGAACCACTCCGCCTTGAAGTCGAATCCCTGTTGATGAATGAGGAAGCACACGCGGAAGGGTTTCTGGAAACACCGCTATGGACCAGCGCCGTGTTTGAGTCCGCCTTGTCGGACTCCTGGGTGGGGCGGCGAATCGGAGCTTATGAAATCGTCGATTTGATCGGCGAGGGCGGGATGGGGTCGGTGTATCGCGGCGTCCGCGCCGATGAGCAGTATGAAAAGCAAGTCGCAATCAAAGTCGTTCGCCAGGGCCTCGGCACTGCCTTCGCTCTGGCGCAGTTCCGAGCTGAAAGACAAATCCTCGCCAATCTCGATCACCCGCACATCGCCCGCCTGCTGGACGGGGGGACGACCGACACTGGACTCCCCTATCTGGTGATGGAGTTGGTGGAGGGTGAACCAATCGACCTGTATTGCAATTCCCGCAAGCTGTCGATCGCCGACCGGCTCCGGCTATTCTTGCGCGTGTGCGATGGCGTGCAATATGCACACCAGCACCTGGTGATTCATCGGGACCTGAAACCCGGCAACATTTTTGTGACAGCCGACGCGACGCCCAAGTTGCTGGATTTTGGGATTGCCAAGATTCTCGATCCGGGAGCGGGTCCGGCTGAGCCGACTCTGAACATGATGCGGATGCTCACGCCGGAATATGCGAGTCCGGAACAAGTTCGCGGGGAAGTCGTGACGACATCGAGCGATGTCTATTCGCTGGGCGTGGTTTTGTTCCGCCTGCTAACCGGACAACATCCTTTCCGCAGCCAGAACCAGTCGCCGGATGAAATTTTGCAGGCTACCCGTGACACGGAACCGCCCAGGCCAAGTACCGCAGCCCGTTGGCAAAACCCCGCGACGCCGGGAAGCGAGCCGGACGGCAGGACTTTTGCGGCAAGCAACGAAGATTCATCCGACAAACTCAGCAAACGTCTCCGTGGAGACCTCGACAACATTGTTCTGATGGCGCTGCGGAAGGAACCGCAACGGCGCTATGCTTCCGCGGAACATTTTGCTGAGGACATACGCCGCCATCTGGGAAGCCTTCCGGTTCGCGCGCGCGCCGATACATTTCGTTATCGAGCCTCAAAATTCGTCGTGCGCCACAGAAGGGGTGTATTGGTTGCGGCGGGAGTGGCCGCTATCCTGGTCGCCCTGATGGTCGGGATCGTGTGGGAGGCTCACATCGCGCGCGTGCAGCGAATGAAGGCGGAGCGAAGATTTCAGGATGTTCGTGCGCTGGCGAATTCGCTGATCTTCGACGTCCACGATTCAATTCAGAATCTGCAGGGAGCGACCGCGGCGCGGAAACTCATTGTCGACAAGGGGCTTCACTACCTGGACGGCCTGGAACAGGAATCCCAAGGCGATGCATCATTGAGACTGGAACTCGCCGCGGCATACAAGCGAATCGGGGACGTACAGGGAAATGAATTTTTCGCGAATCTCGGAGACACGAGCAACGCGCTAAAGAGCTACCAAAAAGCGCTGGCGATCCGGAAGAGCCTGTGGTCGCAAAGCGGTCAGGACGTGAATGGCGCGCTCGCTCTTGCTGAGCTATACCGCCTTGTCTCGCAAACCCAGCTCGTCCAAGGAGAAGTGTCTGCCGCGCTCGAGAGCAGCCAGGCTGCAGTCAAACTGATGGAGCCGATCGATGCCGCTCATCCCAACGATCCCGAAGTTGTGTACGAGCTCCTGGGTGACTATCAGTCGGTGGCGAATATTCTCGGAGGCGATGTCAGCCTGTCGAACATGGGTGACAACGAGGGCGCGTTGGTGTACCGGCACAAGCAACTCGAGGCCGCCGAACGATTCGCCAATCTCGAAAATGGAAGTCCCAGGGGCAAGGGCAACCTTGCCATTGCCATCAGCACCATGGGCGATCAGTTATTGCAGGCAGGCCATGCGAGCGAAGCGCTACAGAACTACTTGCGCGCACAGCCCCTGTTCCAGGAAGTCGCCTATCACTCGAACAAGGGTCCTCGCGGCAAATACCTGTTGGGTCTCCTGTATGAGCGCATCACGCTGGTTCAGTTAGTGAAGGGAGACATCCCTGCCGCCCTGGCCGCAGCCCACGCAGCATTGGAACTCTCGACGGAGCTTGCCACGTCTGATCCGCGGGATGCGCAGTCGGGCGTCACAAGAATCGAAGATTACAAACTTGTCGCTGATCTAGAGTCTCGAACCGGGCGTGACCGTGACGCCTCCATCCATATGGAGAAAGCCTTTGCGCTGATGCCAAAGCTGGTCGCGCAGAGTCCAAGCGACACCGAAGTGCAAGCTATGAAAGCGGACCTCAACACCACGGCGGGCGACATTGCCAGCAGGAAGGGAAACTTCCAGCACGCGTTGAAATATTACGAGACCTCGATCGCTGTCTTGTCGGGGGTGGCGTCGGCGAACGCAAAAAACGGCGGAGCCGGACAGCGTCTGGGTGCGACGCATAACAGCGCCGGACGGGCTCAGTTGGGGCTGCGAAATCTGGAGGCTGCCGAAGCCAGTTTCAAGAAGGCCGTAAGCCTGGTGAATGAAACCGCAAAAACAAGTCATCCCAACATGCAAGCCGTCTACACTCTCGCCGATGCCTACACCGGACTCGGCGACGTGGAAGCAAACCGGGCTTCCGATCAAAGACGGATGCCCGACGTTCGCCTCCAGCACTGGCAACAATCCGCGACCTGGTACAAGCAGAGCGCGCAAATGTGGCAGCGTGTGCCGGAGGTCGGTCGCATAAGTCCCGATGCGTTCGATTGCGTTCCGCCCACTGCCGTCGCGCGCCGCCTTTCTCAGGCCGAAGCGAACATCCAGAAGATCTCAGCCAGCGCCCCTTGATCAGGCGCGTATGCGTTGCATCTCCGGCTGGTCGTTTGTAGGAATGTCATCGTCCCCCTGCATGCCGGCCACTTCTTTGTAAATTGTGAGTATCTGCCGTGCGGATTGATCCCAGGAAAAGTGCTTTGCGCGTTCGTATCCTCGCAGCTTCAACTTTTCCCGCAAGGCTTGGTCGACCAGCACGCGGTGGGTGGCGCGCATAATTTCAAAAACGTTCTCGGGGTTCACCATCACAGCGGCGTTCCCGACCACCTCAGGAAGCGACGTCATGTTCGAGGTGACAACCGGGGTGCCTTGCGCCATGGCCTCGAGCGGCGGCAGGCCGAAGCCTTCATAGAGCGACGGGAAAATGAAGGCGACCGCGAGATCGTAGAAGATCCGCAGGATATCGATGGGAACGAAGCCGAAGAAGCGCACATCGTTATGCACCCCGCTGCGAATTACGGTGCGCCGCAGATCGGGATGACTGGAAAGGTCGTCTCCGATAATAATCAGCTTCAAATCCGGAAAGCGTCCTTCCTTTTCCAGTTCTCCTCGCAAGGCTGAGAAAGCTTCGATGATACGCACCAGGTTCTTATGAGGGCTGATGCGCCCCGCATACAGCAGGAAAGGGTAGGTGACCAGGTAGCGCTCGGCGATTAACTGGCGGTCGGCGTCGCTCGCGTGTCCGTGCAGAAATCGCTCGTCAATGGCGTTGTAAACCACGTTGATCTTGTTTGCCGGAATTGCAAACAATTTCTCAACTTCGTTTTTGGTGAATTGGGACACCGCGAAAATCCGAGAGGCTCCCCGCAGAACGCGCCGGGTGAGTTGATAGTGCAGCGAGCGCCGCATTCCCGAATGGCCCTTGGAGCGGGCCATATGCTCGAGCACATCGTGCACCGTCATGACATAGGGGCAAGCCAAAGACCTTGGCAGCCAGAACAGGTGGGGAATGTGCACCAGATCGACATTCAGCCGCTTTAGTATGGTGCGGAATTCAAAATATCCTTTGGCAGTTGTGTCCGGTTCGAGCAGGGGAACGGTGTGAAAGTTCGGAGGGAGAGAGCCGATCTCCTTAACTTTTTCGGGCGACCCGATGAGAAAGTATTTGCTACGGCGATCCAGCCGGCCCAGGGCCCGCACAACATTCCGTGTGTAAGTGCCGATGCCAAACTCGGTCATTCGGCGGATATCGAGGGCGACCTTCACGGCACGATTTAACCACAGCTTACGCAAAGTACCGCAAGGATTTCGCCCGATAGCCTCGCAGGCGGAGCCTGTAGGATTAGGCGCGTGCCTCGGCCTGGGCCTTTGCCCGCCGGTCGGCATACAGCGGAAAATTCTCAGCCAGTTCAAGAACCTGACGGCGGATTTTGCCCAGCGTCTCCGCTTCGGAGCGATGCTGCAGGGCTTGAGCGATCCAGTGCCCGACCTGCCGCATTTCCGCTTCTTTCATTCCTCGGGTGGTGAGGGCTGGACTGCCGATACGGATTCCGCTTGGCTTCATGGGCGGGTTCGTGTCGAAGGGAATCGCGTTCTTGTTCACGGTGATGCCGGCTTCTCCCAAAGCTTTCTCCGCTTCGCTTCCGAGCATGCCTTTTGCGAATACGTCGACCAGCATCACATGGGTGTCGGTGCCACCTGAAATGATGCGATAGCCTTCGGCGGCGAGTGTGTCAGCCAAGACCTTGGCATTGGATACGACCTGGCGCGCGTATACCTTGAACTCCGGCTGCATTGCCTCAAGGAAGCAGACCGCCTTGGCCGCCATGATGTGTACGAGCGGGCCGCCCTGCATTCCGGGGAAAACGGTCTTGTCGATGGCCGGACCCAAATCGGCTTTCGCCAGAATCATGCCGGACCGTGGGCCCCGCAGCGTCTTGTGCGTGGTGGAGGTGACGATGTGAGCGTGGGGAACAGGCGACGGATGCGCTCCGCCTGCGACCAGTCCGGCAAAATGCGCCATGTCGACCAGGTAAAGGGCCCCGACCTTATCGGCGATCTGGCGCATGCGGGCGAAGTCGATGATGCGCGGGTAGGCGCTGCCCCCGCCGATAATCATCTTGGGGCGTTCCTTTTCGGCAAGGCGCTCGAGTTCGTCGTAGTCGATCGTTTCCGTCTCTTTCGTGACGCCGTAAGGAACAATCTTGTAGGTCTTGCCGGAGAAGTTCAGATGATGGCCGTGCGTGAGATGTCCGCCGTGCGCCAGATTGAGTCCGAGGATGGTGTCTCCCGGCTGCAGAACCGCGGCATAGGCGGCCATGTTGGCCTGCGATCCGGCGTGCGGCTGTACATTCACGAATTCCGCGTTGAAGAGCTGCTTCGCCCGCGTGCGCGCCAGTTCCTCCACCACGTCGGTGAACTCGCATCCACCGTAATACCGCTTCCCGGGATAGCCTTCCGCATACTTGTTGGTGAAGACCGAACCGGCGGCTTCGAGAACGGCTTCGCTCACGAAATTCTCTGACGCGATCAGTTCCAGGCCCTCGTGCTGGCGGCGAGTCTCGTTGTCGATGGCGGCGGCAATCTGCGGGTCGGCTTCAAATAGCGGGCGGTACATTGAGTGGTTGCTCATCTCTTAGCGTCTCCGGTCGTGAGGAACTGCAGCAAAGCGGGTTACGAATCGAGGCTTCACGCACCTGCGGCGCAGTGAAGCCACGACTGCTTTCATCTGCTGCTGAAGCCTGAACCAGCAATTCTACGCTTCAAAGGCGGTTCGGAAAAATGATGCCAGGTGCCAGCCATCCATGTATTTGTAGGGAGTTTCGCCGGTGGTGTAGTGCCCGCAGGGAAGCACGACGACCTTATGGTCGAGGTGATGGGCGGCGAATTGGTCGACGACTTCGCGGGAAAACTCTGGGAGAAATGTCAAATCGTAGTTGGCGTAAACCACCAGCGATCTCTTGCGGTGGCGGGCGAACTTGTCGAAATAAACCATCGGGCTGGCCGCGAGAAAGAGTTTGCGCAGGCGATCCAGATCGATGGTGGCTTCGATGCCCTGCCGGATGTGGCGGGTCGTTTGCCCGTGCCACAGGACATCGGCGAAGTACGTCGAAGCATGATTGAAAGCGGCGGCACGAACACGGGCATCGTGCGCGCTAGCAATGAACGCATAACACGAGCCCAGGCTGGTGCCGATTAGCCCCAGCTGGCTGTAGCCTTGCTGCTCCAGCCAATCGAGGCAGCAGCGAATATCGATGACACCCTGGCGGACCGCGTCCAGCGTACGCCCGATGTTCGCCGAGACGGCATAGTCGGCGCGGCCGATCTCGGCGGGCATGCGAATGTCGTGGTAAGGCATGCTGAGGCGCAGAACCGAGACTCCGAGCATATTTAAAACCTTGCAGAGGCCGGTGTAGGAAATGGCGTCCGCATTCCAGTGCGGCAGCAGCACGACGGCGCGGCGGCCGCGGCTCGGGAACCAGCGTGCGTTCACCACGTTGTTTTCCGGATAAGGCGTCGGCACAGGAGAGGTGAAACGAAGGAAACTCGCTTCGCTTCCGCGGACTTTTTCTTCCAGTCGCGGGTCGGGAACCTCGCGGGTGCTGAAGACCTGGACCTCGCGACGTTCCAGGCGAAAATCGGTGGGGACGCGATAAGAATAAAATTCGTCGCTATTGGCAACGATCCGTTGATTGTAGTCGGCAAAGAATTTTTCCGGATCGGAAGGCATCTGTCCGGGTGGAATTCCATTGCGGCAGGGCCAGGTGTGAGCCCATTCGACTCCCCAATCGAGAGGACGGACCACCCGGTTGTTGTCCACCGAGGTGAGCCGGTCTTCCCAGTCGTACATCCACTTGGCGTAACGGGTGCGCATCAAAATCCACTATAGCAGTGCGAACCCCGCAACACAGCGGGCCGACATTGAGCGGCGAAAATGCCGCATTCAGTGGCGACTATGGCAGGTGCACGCGTGGCACGCGCTTGGAGATGCCGCACAAGATTTCGTAGGGCACGGTTCCACACAGGCTGGCGACCTCGGCGGCATCCACTCGACATGAGGAACTGCTGCCAAGGAGCACGACGTCATCCCCCTCCTCGACGCCCGCAATCCCGGTGACATCGACTAGCGTCAAGTCCATCGAGATATTACCGACGATGGGCGCGTAGCGGTCGCGAATGATGACGCGCCCTTGATTTGAGAGGCTGCGCCGGTAGCCGTCCGCGTAGCCGACCGGCAGAACCGCGATGCGTGACGGGCCGGTTGTGGTGTACGTGCCGTTGTAGCCGAGCGACTGGCCTGCGTCGAACTCGCGAATCGAGATGATGCGCGTCCGCCAGGAAAGCGCGGGCTCCAGCGCGGGCGCCCGACCATTTACCACCGGGAAGCCCCCGCGACTCTGTTTCAGCGCATATCCGTACAGCGCGATTCCGGGGCGCACCATGTTCCGCCAGGTTTCCGGCCGAGACAGCATTCCGGCGGTGTTGTCCATGTGAAGCAGCGCCGGACGCAAGCCTTCCTCCTGCAACGTGCGCGCCGCCTTTTCGAAGGCTGCAATCTGCCTCTCGTTCGCCGGGGCGTCCAGGACCTCGGAAGATGCGAAGTGCGTGGACACACCCTCCAGCGTGATGTTCGGATACCTGCGAATCTCGCGGCACATGGCGGCGACCTGATCGAGACTCACTCCCAGCCGTCCCATGCCGGTATCGATCTTCAGGTGAACTGGCTGCTGGCCCGCCTCCTGCTTTCGCGCCGCCTGGTCGAGCAACTCCAGATGCCACGGTTCCCAAACCGTCGCTGTCAGATTCTGCCGGACCACTTCTTCTTCCTCGCCGCGCCAGAAGCCGGTCATCAGGAGAATTCGCCCGCGCACTCCGGCGGAGCGCAGCGGCATGCCTTCATCGGTGGTGGTGACGCCGAACCACCTTGCGCCCGCCGCTTCCAGCGCAAACGCGCACGGAGTGGCGCCGTGACCATAGGCGTCCGCCTTGATTACCGCGCACACTTCGATACTTGGACCCACGTACGCTTGCACGGCGCGAAAGTTGTTGCGCAGTGCGCTGAGGGAAATTTCCGCCCAGGTGGGCCGGGCCGATTGGCGGGGAGCTACATCCAGCGTTGCGAAACTCACGGTCTCGCGATTATATCGGCAGCCCATTCGCCGACGAACGTTACCGTCGGTCGATTCCCCCGCACGAACAACCGAACAGGCAGTCCTGATACTTCAGCCACGAAACTCGCGCGAGGCAGATGGCTGTCGTCCCCCGGTGTTAGGAAGTCTCAACTTGATTCACTAAGAGCTAAGTCGTTGAATCTTCGTAGACGGTGCTAAGTTGCTGATATTTACCCCGACGAGATCGCATAGAAGGCCTTTTAATGGCGATTAGGAGGCCGTAGGGCGACGATCGGGTTCCGGGTCATGGTTCGGGTCGGAGGGGCGTGCCGGGCGAGCCTATAAGTCATCCTGGCGCTTAAGTTATCTTTTAGTTAACGTGCTCGGGACGATTGCCCAAGGCGGACCCCGAAACCCCCCATCCGTGACCCACCGGCCCCGCACCCTGCGACTTCCTCGGGCCTAACCCCCGGAAAGTGAAAAATTCACGGTGACTTGAGTTTCGACTTCGACCGGATCTCCGTTCAGGATGTAGGGACGGTAGCGCCATTGGCGCACAGCGTCGAGCGCCGCCCCTACCAGCATGGGGTGGCCACTGAGGGTCTGCAGATTTTCAATGGTCCCATTGCGGCTGATCACCGCCCGAATCACAACCGCTCCTTGAATTCGTGCCGCGCGTGCCAAGGGCGGATACACCGGCTGCACTTTGTAGATGAGGTTGCCCTCCATCATGTGGGAGATGCGCGGCGGATGAGCCGTGGGAGGCGGTGGTGGTGGAACGATCAGCGGGCGCCACGCCAACGGAATCCAGGACGGAATTCGCGCCATTCGCGGTGCCTATGCCGCCGGGCACGCAAACGTTGCAAGCCTCCACTTGAGGAAACGAGTCTTCGATGATCGGCTTCACGCCGATTGGAATCGATGATGGCGAAACGACAATTTCGTGAAACAGATTGCTTTGCCGTTGTCGAACGGCGGCATGCTGCTGCGTTGCGGGCGGTTCGCCACGCGGTGGCCCGATCGGGGTGCTCACCGAGACTAAGTGCAACTTGGGCAGGCCTTCGGTGTAGAGCAAGGGGAGCATCAACAGGATCGCCATGCCCAGGGTCTGCATGGCAAAGGACGCCAGCGTGGTCCATCCGCGGTTTGTGCGATCGAGATTCGATTCGAGCAGGCTGTCAGCAAACATCGTGTCCCTCCACAGCAGCGGTTGCTAGCTGTAAGGACACCGCGTCTTCCGCGGGTGACAGCGATATCGCAAAAAATAAAAGGCCGCGGTTCGCGCGGCCTTTGGGAACTTTCGCGGCACCTAAGGTGTCGCGAACGAATTTTATTTGGGCGGCTCGGGCTGCTTTACGGGCGGCGGCGTTGGCTTCGCGCCGGTTGCCGGCTTGGCTGCGGGAACTGCGGGCTTGGCAGAGGGGGGCGGAGGCGCGACACCGGATTGTGCGTTGTACACATCGACCACCGGCTTGGTGACGTCGACCGACTCGCCCCACCACACCACCGGGCTCTGCGGCCAGGGTTGCGAGGTGTCGACGATCATGCCGAATCCATTGTCAGTCGCGTACTTGATGAGCACCGGCCCAAGCTTTTGAAGGATGCGCTGGGCGATCTCGTTCTGCTGATTCTGGGCGTCCTCACGGGCGTCCTGCAACTGCCGGTCAAGCGACTTCTGCTTGGTCTCGATCTGCTTCACCAGGCCGGCCCGCGCATCATCGTTCAGCTTGTCGCCCTGGGTGTTGAGCTGTTTCTTCAGGCTCTCGATTTCGTCGTTCGAACCCTTCAGTTCGTTTTGCTTGGGCTCGAGTTTTTTGCTGAGCGCCTCGAAATCCCGGCGACCTTCGTTGGTGGCAAAGATCGCCTGCTCCATGCTAATGGTGCCGATCTTGGTGCCCGGACCGGTCACCGCAGGCGCTGCGGCAGCGGGAGTGGCAGGTTTGGCGGCAGCGGGAGCAGCAGCGGCGCTGCCGGTTTGGGCCAAAGCCCCTACAGAAATTACGAACGCCGTGGCCAGAAGAATGCGCGGGAACTTGCTTTTCATTGGATCGCTTGGACTCCTTGGAAATTGTTCCAGGAAATTTGGCTTACATCGTTCTTCCCAGACTAACGCTGGGCCGTGCCACTAGGTTGACCGGGTCTTGAAGCGGATATCCTCGCGACCGGGACAGGCGAGCCTTTTGAGCTCCTCACGCCGAACCTGATATGCGTGGCAGCATACCCCGATCCACAATCATTGTCAGGGCAGAAGTCGTTTCATTATAGCACTTACGGTCAAACGATCGAGCCCGTAGGTGCACTCGCTCGCGCTCGATCAGAAAGTCGTGGCCACGGTGAAACGGAAAGTCTTGCGCGGCTCGCGCAGCGTGAAAGTCGAGCCATAGGTATTAACAGCCTGAATGTAAGTGTAATCGCCGGCGGCCTTGTACAGGAAGGGGGCAGTTGCACCGGGGAACATGCTGCGCGTGATGGCCGTAGGCGCAGTTGCCGTCGAATCCAACCTCAGAGGATTGTAGGCCCAGTAGATTCGGAACGGGGCATTGATGACCGGCAACATCACCTGGAGTTCGAGACCGGTCGACATGCGCGGAGTCCAGTTGGTTCCGGCCACCGGCTTCAAGAACTGGGAGAATGAGAGCTTCTCTCCGCCAATGCAATTCAAGGCAATATCGAGGGCCGGGCAGCCAAACGGAGTGTTGTTGATGTCGCCCAATTGCCCGGGGTTGATGCGCAGCTCCTTCTGCCGCACGATCGGGTCGATGCCCATGTCCATGAAGGGCGCGAGCGTCACCGGTCCGACGATGGAGATGCGATATTCGACGTTGCCAAAAACGTTCAGATCGCCACCGGGCTGAACGATGGTCTGCACGGGAATGGGAATCTGGTAAAAGCCCAGTCGCGGGTTCGATGGATCCTTCAACACCGCCGATCCATCGGGGTTGGTGAGGTTCACCACTGCCTTGTTCGGCAGGAAGGCGATGGGCGACACGGAGCGGATGTCGAATCCGCGCAGGTCGTTCTCTCCGCCCATGTAAAAACGCTGGAACGGCGGCGCGACCAGGCCGCCGTAGCCAGTGAGGAACGAACCTTGGAAGTTGATGCCGATGGCGTTGCGGCGCTTCTGCACGGGGAAAAACTGCTTGTATTGAACAATGGGACGAATTGACTTCACGGTGCCGCCCAGTCCGGCGAGTTCGCCGCCAATGAACAGTTGCTTGCCGCTATGCGGCTGGTAAGACGCGTCGAGCGTGTTAATCGAGAAACTCGGCAAGATCTTGCTGGTGATAATGCCGCTGAGCGCATTCGGTCCCGTAATGCCCCGGAACGCGAGATTTGTGAACAGCGCCTTGGACGCGTCGCTCAGCGCAATCAATGAAGAGTTGTCGAAAGAGTACGTCATGCCCACGCGCTTCAACGAACGGTGCAGCGGATAGCTCAAGGAGGCGGTAAAGCCAGTGCTCGACTGCGTATAGTTTTGCAGATTCTGCAGGTAGTAAGAAGGCAGATTCAATTGCTGTCCGCTGAGAATCGCGTACTGCCGCGCCTGGTTGTAGCTGGTGCGGGTGGTGTAAACGGTGAACCCTGCCTGCAGCGGACGATCCCACAGATAAGGCTCGGTGAAGCCGAACAGCACGCTGCGCATCAGGTTGCCGATGCTGGCCTGAACCTGCAAGGTCTCGCCCAATCCCAGGAAGTTGTTGGTGGTGTAGCTGAGGCCGACGAACGCGCCTTCCAGACCGCTGACTCCACCGTTCAAGCCGATGCTGTTTTTACCTTTTTCCTTGACCTTGAGGGCGAGATCCACCGTGCCGTCTTTCTCGTCAAGCTTCTTATCGGTCGTGTTTGGGTCGTCCGGCTTTAGCTGTTCGAAGTAGCCGAGCTGGTTCAGTCGTAAGAGGCTGAATTCCCAGAGCCGCGAGTTGTAGACCTGGCCTTCTTCGAGAGCGATTTCGCGCCGGATCACTTTGTCGCGCGTAGTCGTGTTGCCCTGGAACTCGATGCGGCGCACGTAAAACTGCTTGCCTTCGTCGACGTCGATCTCAAGAAAGATCAGCTTCTTTTCGTCATCAAACTTGGTATCGGGAACCGACGTGAAGTTGATGTAACCAAACTCGCCGTAAGCCTTGCGCAGGTTTTCCAGGCCCTTGCCGACCTTTTCGCGGCTGAAGATGTCTCCGTCCTTGATTGGGAACAGGCCGCGCAAGGCCTTTGTATTGGTGATTGCTTTGTTGTTCTTAAACGTGATGCTGGCGAGCTTATAGCGATCGCCTTCCTCGATCGGCATTGTGATGTCGACTGCTTTTCCGGGACCCTTCTGCACCAGCGGAACATGGAAACCCTGATGGCCGGTGTCGTGGATCTCGGTCTTGGGATCCTGGACCAAGACCTTAAAGAAGCCGCGGTTTTGATACTCGTTGCGGACCCGCTCGGTATCCTCTTCGAGCTTGGTGGCGTCGTAGGTCTTCGCGAAAATGTTTTCGAGGAAGATGGAGTGCGGCACGCCGATGGGCTTTAGATTCTTCATGGCAGCGCGAAGCGTGCGGCTGTTGATGTTCCGGTTGCCTGTGAACCGGATGCGCCCGACTTTTACTTTCGGTCCTTCCTTGACGACGAAGGTGATTCCCACCGCGGCGGGAGGAATGGGCCGTATCTCGGACCGAATGGTCGCAAATTGCCGGCCATGTTCTGCCAGCAATTCCTTGATGGCAACTTCAGCTTTCTTGATGCGGGTGGGATCGTACTGGCTTTCAACCGAGAGACCCACCTTGCGCTCCTTGAAGCGGTCGAGGACGTCGCTGGTGGAGACCGAACTCAGTCCGGTGTAGGTGATCTCACGGATGGTTGGTTTCTCTTTCACATAAACGTGAATGCGCCAGCCCTTGGGCGTCTGTTCCCGTTCGAAGCGGATGTCCTCAAAGTACCCGGTATTCCACAGAGAGTTGAAATCGCGCTCAAGTCCGGCGGCGTCGTAGACGTCCCCGGGATGAGTAAAGATCCGGGCCTTCACGGTATCGGCCGGAATGCGGCGGTTGCCATGAATCACGATTTCGGTGACCAGGTCTTGTTGAGCCCACCCGCGCGGACAAAGAAGAACGATCACCGCCAAAAGGAATCCGGTGAGGGAGCGGCGCACGGGCGCGGCTTTCGATCTCCAACTCCACGGGAATGAGTGGGATGGAGATGTCGAAAGAGCGGAGCGACGATGGGCGCTCGGCCGTGGCACAGGGATATCCGGATGAAAGCGAAAGAGAATCGCTACTACCTCGGCCTCTGGGAGTTAGGAAAACGGCAATTATACGGTAGACGTGGGTACAGCGTCCAAGGTCCACGCCCTAGAGTTTGGGTGCTATGTCTTCAGTTAGCTTAAGTTTGACGTCTGGGCTGGCTTTGCCAACTCCACTTCAACCAAGACGGAATAAAACGTGGCGGAGTTGCCCATGTCGGTAAGTTTTTCTGAAGTGAGGACGTTAATATTACTCCCCCCGGGAGTCAGCTTCGCCCAATTCAGCGTCGCAGCCACCACTCCGGGCTGAACCGCGCCATTCACCCGGGCACGCAACAGTTGTTCGCCCCGCAAATTGAAGACACGGACCGAGTCGCCATCCCGGATGCCGCGACTGGTGGCATCGTTTGGGTGGATTTCAAGAAGTCCGGGTTCCTCCATCACCTGCACCGACGGAAGGTTAGAGAAAGTCGAGTTCAGGAAATTGTCGGCTTTGCGGGCGAGAAGTTCGAGCGGGAACGAGCTGTGCGGCCTGGCTGTGTCGAGATTCTTCCGGAGGAATGAACTCCGCAACTGGATCGAGGCCCTGCGCGGCGAGAGCTGCGTTATAGAGCTCCGCTTTGCCGCTCGGCGTCTGAAAGCCACCTTGTGCGAAGGGAAGGAAGGCAGCGTCTTTGGAATCGGAGCCGTCGGCAAATTTCAGGCGCACATGCCCCTCGCGCCCCAGCCGCTCGCGATCAATTTCCTTCAGCCAGGGATTCGGCGAGTCGAGGGCCTGGTCAATCATCGCATTCACGGAATCGCCAAAGCAGGGATCCTCGAAGCCCATGGCCTGGGCCAGCCCTCGAAACATTTCCACATTGGAGCGGCACTCTCCCAGCGGATCAATTGCCTGGTCCGACATCTGCAGGTAGTAGTGGCCGTAAGCGGTCTGGAGATCCTTTTGCTCGAAGAAGGTGGTTGCCGGCAGCACGATGTCGGCATAGTCGGCGGTGTCGGTGAAAAACTGCTCGTGCACAACGGTGAACAGGTCGGGCCGGCGCAAGCCGCGGATGACTTCGTTGTGATCGGGACACACGGCCGCAGGATTGGAGTTGTAGACAAGCAGGGCTTTCACGGGCGGATCCACCAGCGAATTCAAAGCCTTCCCGAGTTCCACCATGTTGACGACGCGCGCTGGACGCCCTAAAGCGTTTTGCATGAGATCAGGGCGATCCAGGGTGGCGCGCTGCAGACCCCACGCCCCACTGAGGGAGAGCTGCAGGCCGCCGCCAACTTCCTTCCACGAGCCGGTGATGCACGGCAACATCGTGATGGTGCGCATCGCCATGCCGCCGCCTTCAGAGCGCTGGACGCCGTAGTTGACCCGAATCACCCCCGGCCGTTGCGTCGCATATTCCCGGGCCAGCTTTCGAATGTCACTCTCGGAAATGCCAGTCCACTTTGCCACTCTTTCCGCCGGGTAGCTCTTTACCTTTTCTCGCAGCTGCTCAAACCCGATCGTGTGCTTCGAAACGTAGTCTGCATCATGCAAGCCTTCGCCGATGATTACATGCATCATGCCCAGGGCAAGAGCCGCGTCGGTGCCGGGATTGATGGGCAGATACCAGTCGGCGCATTTTGCTGTTCGAGTCTTGTAGGGGTCAATCACTACTAATTTTGCGCCCGCGCGTCGCGCTTCCTCGATGAACGGCCACAAGTGCACGTTATTTCCGTGAATATTGGCGCCCCAGGCGATGATGTAGCGCGAGTGGCGAAATTGTTCCGGCTCGGTACCCAGCTTCACTCCGGTCACGGACTTGAGCCCGGCTTCGCCCGCCGTCGAGCAGATGGTGCGCTCAAGCTGCGAAGCTCCCAATCGGTGGAAGAAGCGGCGGTCCATGGAAGAACCGCTGAGCGTTGCCAGCGTGCCGCCGTAGGAATAGGGAAGAATCGCCTCTGCGCCGAATTCGGCCGCGACGGTCTTGAACCGGGTTGCGATCTCGGACAGGGCCTCGTCCCAGGTAATCCGCTGGAAGTCGCTGGCGTCTTTGTGGCCTTCACCCTTGGGAACGACACGCCGCATGGGATGGAGAACGCGCCCGGGGGAATACACACGATCCAGATATTTCGAGACCTTGGCGCACAAGAATCCGCGCGTCACGGGATGGCTGGGATCTCCCTGAATCCTTGTGGCCCGTCCGTCCTCGACCGTGATCAGGACCCCGCAAGCGTCGGGGCAGTCGTGCGGGCATGCGGCATGCACTACCTTCTTCATGGCGCAGTCATTATACGAGGGGATTGCGGACCCCGTTGTCAGGCATGTGCATCAAGCCTCAAGTCTATTGCGTTGCTCAGGTTGGAAACGGTCAGTCGTACAAGTCACGGGCGACGAATTCAGGATTGTGAGAACGAAATAAGTCGCGGGCGAAGGCCACATTCGAGCGCGTGCTGCGGATCGTTTTGACGGGATCCGATTCACGTGCATCCCGCGCCTCTTTTTCCTGGAGTTCCATGATCCAGGCCAGCAACGCGAACAATACGAATCCCAACCCGTTGAGCACGCCGTGCGAATTGGCCATGCCCGGGACCGTCATCCAATCTTTGTGGAAGAATTCGCTGGCCGCATAAATTCCTGCCAGGGAGAATGCCGCCAGGGCCGCGCAACACGCTGCTCTTAGATAAACGCGTGCGGGTCCGCTATGGAATTCGCCGGCGAACCACAACAGGATCTTTGCCAGCGCGGTGACGCAGGTTGCCAACGCAATGGCCGCCACAAAACGAAGGAGGGGCGAGAAGACAAATCCAGCCGCCAGTAAGAATGGAAGAAGAACAACCAGCCAGATCAATACGTGAATGCCCGGCATGGCGAGATTTCTTCGGCGGAGCTCACGCAGCGTCGCAGCAGCAATCAGGGCGGTGGCAAAGCCACTGTAGTGAAAATGGACCGCGGTGAGGAGAACGATGGGTTCCTGAAATCCCATCGGGTGAAAGCCGGCCCGTGAGGTTACCAGCCAAGCTGCTCCGAGTATGAGGTCGATGTATGCAAGGTTGAGAATCAGAGAAAGACTGGTTCGTGCCTCCTTCCGCGATTGCATGAATCTGTCGGCGGCCAGAAACACACACAGGAGCAACCACGCCCCGCTCAAGGCACCGCGGTGCGGCCCGGTGGCAGCCAGAAGGCGATGCTCACGGCGATGATCGCCAGGATCTGAAGAACAGGAGTGAGCCCAGCGATACGGCTGGAACCAACGCCCGTTAGCCGGCGCGTCAATTCAAACCCCAGGGGTACGATTACTAGCGGGGCAAACAGAAACAGCAATTCGATGATGCCGAAGGGGGCGCGGCGCAGGCCGGCCAGCATTGCCAAGGCGGCCCAGCCTGAGGCGCCACACAGGCAGACGACAGCATTCCATCGCTCTTTTCCGGGGCTGTGCAGAAACACTCGGCTGGACACAATAACCCCCTCACATCATGGGATGAATGGAAAGGAATCCGAAGATTCCTGTGAGAGTAATGAGAGACACAACGTACAGCGAGTCGAGCACGCGGTGCGCGCG
The DNA here is from genome assembly GCA_963850425.1 of uncultured Acidobacteriota bacterium. GTDB lineage: Bacteria > Acidobacteriota > Terriglobia > Terriglobales > Acidobacteriaceae > Gp1-AA133. The sequence goes on from CAWKLF010000001.1 coordinate 1,379,200, forward strand.
GCGAAGTTCGCCGTCGTAGTAGAGACACTGCAGAAAGATACGCAGCAGCCAGAACCCGCAAATGAACGCGCTCAAAAAACGCCCCAGAGGGCTGGCGCCTGCGAGATCGCGCGCGAACGCGAAGCAGAGTACGCTGAAAAACCCGACCACGAGCACGATATAAATCCAGTGCACGTAAAAGATCTGTTTCAGAAAAACGGGTAGATTCGCGAGGTTCGCGCGTACGCGCAGGCGGCCCGGCAACGCGGCATTGGCCAGGACGATTCCTGCATGAATCGCGCCGGCGATCCAGACCAGGGGGATTGCAGTCTCTGCGGTCATATGGCACCGCCGGCGCGCTGGCCTGAGGCATCGGGTGCCCGCGGGGGCGTTCTGGGAATGAAGCGGCTTAGAATCCAGCCCAGCATCAGGACCGTTTCGACTAGCCCAATGAGCCCCCACTTCAGCTGGCTGGTCAGGGCCAGCAAAGGTGCAGTGTCGGAGGACGAAGCGGGCAAATTCGACATGGCGAAGATGGCCGGCGTAAGGACGACCGCTACATTCGAAAACACCGTCCAGAATTCAGCGCGTTCGGCGCTGCCGCAGAGTTCCTGCAACTGCGGGGGCAGAGGCCCGCTCCAGTAGCGAACCACGGCAAACGACGCCAGAAACGTAAGGCTCACGCCGGAAATGAACACCAGAGAGGGACTCATAGACGCCTTCCAAATTCTGTTACTGTCAGATATTTCTGTATAACCAGAAATGTGCGGACAAAAAAATTCATTTCTTATGCCCGCCAAGAAGCCGCCGAATTTTTCCGCGCATTCCGATCACGCGGCGCAGGACCGGCAACGAAACCTGGCTCATCTCGCCATATGCGGAATTCGCGGCTTCGAAGAACTCCGTCATGCTCTGCAGACGCTCGCGCGTATAAGCGTCTCCGCCGTTGCCCGAATTGAGGTCGGTAAGGCATTGTCGCAGCAATTGCAGAGTCGGATCGACCTCGCGCCGCTTGCGCTGTTCCACGATCAGGCGAAACATTTCCCAGACATCTTTCATGGACTCATAGTGCTCGCGCCGCTCGCCCAGCACGTGAACAGGCCGGACGATACCCCAGCCCACCAGTTCGCGGATCGAAGTGCTGACGTTGGAGCGGGCGACGTTCAAGGTCTCGGCAATTTCGTCGGCCGGCATGGGCTTGGGGGAAAGAAACAGGAGCGCGTGGATCTGGGCCACCGTGCGGTTGATGCCCCAGCGCGTGCCCATCTCGCCCCAGTGCAGGATGTATTGCCGTTGGATGTCGGTCAGCGTGGCCATGCGGTTATTTCTGTACAAACAGAATGTACAGAAATATAGAGCAGATGTCAATAGTCGTGGGTAATTGAGAAATTGAGGAATTGGGAAATTTGAAACTCATTGCGAACGTCGTGCCACGGCCTTCGCGGCCGGGAAACGTTTCTGGCTTTCTTCGCGAAACTCGGGGCAGGCGTTTCGGGTGCTTGAAAGCTCTAACGAAAGGCCGCGAAGGAGAGCGGCTTGCGGCTGGGCGGCTGGCGACTACAGAGGGACGACGCGCCTACTTGATCTCCATCACTTCCTTCTCTTTCCCCTTGCTCATGTCTTCCATTTTCTTGATCTCGTCGTCGGTGAGCTTCTGGATCTCGTCGAGGGCGCGTTTTTCTTCATCCTCGGTAATCTTCTTGTCCTTCATGGCCTTTTTGATGGCGTCGTTTCCATCGCGGCGGATGTTGCGCACGGCGGTGCGATGCTCCTCGAGTACCTTGTGAAGATGCTTGACCATGTCGCGGCGGCGTTCCTCGGTGAGCGGGGGCACGGGCACGCGAATGAGTTTGCCGTCGTTCATCGGATTGAGGCCGAGGTCGGCGGTGCGGATTGCCTTCTCGATTCCGCCCAGCGACGACGGGTCAAACGGCTGCACAGTGATCATCTGCGGTTCGGGAGCATGCACCGTGGCGATCTGGTTCAACGGCATTTGCGAGCCGTAATAGTCGACCGACACGCTGTCCAGCATGTGAACGGAGGCGCGTCCGGTCCGGGTGGCCGCCATTTCCTTGCGGAAATCTTCGACAGCCTTCTCCATGCGGGTTTTAAGCTGGACGTAGGTTTCTTTCAGTCCGGGGACCGCCGCCATCGTTGCCTGAGCCATTTGTCAGCTCCAATTAGCACACAGGATCAAAACGGAGAATTATAAACCCGCTGATAGCTTATGGCCGGTGGCTCGTGGCGAACCCTTTCGAACTCAGCGGAGAGCCGGCAAGAACCCGCTCCAAACAGAAATTTCTTAGCAAACTGGCGGGCAGCCACCCGCTAACGACCATCAGCCATAAGCCACCAGCCATCAGCCTACTTACGCGCTCACCAGCGACCCGATCTTTTCGCCCGTTACAACTTTCTGGATGTTCCCCCGCTGGTTCAGGTTGAACACGATGATGGGAAGGTTATTGTCCTTGCACAGGGAGATTGCGGTTGAATCCATCACTTTCAATCCCTGACGCAATACTTCCATGTAGGTGATCTGGGTAAATTTTTTGGCGTCCTTCACCAGCATCGGGTCGGCATCGTAAATACCGTCGACCTTGGTAGCCTTCAGGATGGCGTCGGCCTTAATTTCCATGGCGCGCAGGGAGGCAGCTGTGTCGGTTGAAAAGTAGGGGTTGCCCGTCCCCCCGGCGAAGATGACCACTCGTTCTTTTTCCAGATGCCGGATGGCGCGGCGCCGGATGAACGGTTCCGCGACCTGATTCATCTCAATCGCCGATTGCACCCGGGTGTGGACGCCTTGCTTTTCGAGCGCGTCCTGCAGGGCGAGCGCGTTGATTACCGTGGCCAGCATGCCCATGTGATCGGCGGAGACCCGGTCCATCTCTTTGGCCTGCTCGGCGACGCCGCGAAAGAAATTTCCGCCGCCCACGACGATGGCAATCTGGATATCCAGGGCGCGCACGTCGGCGAGTTCAGCGGCGATTTCGTGGACGCGAGCCGTGTCCACGCCGAAACCTTGACCGGCGGCCAAGGCCTCACCTGACAACTTGAGAAGGATTCGCTTGAAGACAGTATTCGACATGAAAGGGGGATACCGTCGTGCTCAGGATTTGGAGCGCTATGAAACTGTACCAAGGTTTCGGCGGCAAAGGCATCCGAAACCTTGGTCTTAAAATTGGAAGCTTACTTCGCGACCGGGGCAGCCGCTTCACCGCCCTCGTCCGGCTTTTGGGTGCTGAAGGCCACCGTCATGCCGGCCTCGCCCACCTTGAAGCGCGCGAAGCGGCGCACGGCGATGTTCTCGCCCAGCTTGCCGACCTTCGACGCAACCAGCTGGCCCACGCTGATGGTCTGGTCCTTGATGAAAGGCTGCTCGAGCAGGCAGACTTCCTCATAGAACTTTTCCATCTTGCCGGTCACCATCTTCTCGGCGATGTGCTGCGGCTTTCCGCTAGCCACGGCCTGGGCGAGAAAAATATCCTTCTCGCGAGCGTAGGCCTCGGGAGTGACATCCTCCTTGCGGACGAACTTCGGATCGCTGGCCGCGATGTGCATTGCGATATCGTGCACCAGTTCCTTGAAATCGTCGGTGCGGGCGACGAAATCGCTCTCGCAGTTTACTTCCACCAGCACGCCGATCTTGCCGCCGGCGTGGATGTAGCTTGCCACCGAGCCTTCGCTGGTCACGCGGCCCGCCTTGCGTTCTGCCACGGCCGTACCGCGCTTGCGCAGAATGATGATGGCCTGCTCCGAGTCGCCCTTGGCCTCGGCCAGGGCTTTCTTGCAATCCATCATCGGCGCGCCCGTCTTGTCGCGGAGTTCTTTTACCTGCGCTGCAGAGATATTCACTGTGGTTGTGCCCATTTCCTTAAGATTGTCCCTTCTTGGATGCCCGATCCCGAAGCCCGGATGCGATACCCCGCGATTCACAGACATCGGTGAAATTGTGCTGACAAAAATCGACCCGCGGCGTCTCAACGCGCGCGGGTCCGAAATCTATTAACCAGTTCCGTTTATAACGTCTGGCTTTCGACCTGCGGTACCTCGTCGGCGGCGTCCTGTGCGGTGGCCGGCGCCTTCTTGGTCCCGCCACCCAGCACGTCTTCCATGCTGATGTCCTCGCTCCCGGCTTCGCCTGCAGCTTCTTCGCCGGCGGGCGCGTGTTCGGACCCGGAGGCGCCATACGCGGCAGCGGCAGCTAATTCCGCCGTCTGCTTGTCGGTCGCCATCTGCGAGCCTTCCGAAATCGAATCGGAAATCTTCGAGGCAAACAGCCGGATCGCGCGCAACGCATCATCGTTGCCCGGGATCACGTAATCGACTTCGCTCGGGTCGCAATTGGTGTCGACCACTGCGACCACCGGGATACCGAGTTTGCGCGCTTCCCGAACCGCGATCTGCTCCTTGTTGGAGTCGATCACGAAGATCGCATCGGGCAGGCGCGACATGTTCTTGATGCCGGCCAGGTTGGCCTGCAAGTGCTTGCGCTCGCGTTCGAGCTTGATGACTTCTTTTTTCGGGAGCAGCTCGTATCGGCCATCGGTGGCCATCTCGTCGAGTTCCTTGAGTCGCTTCACCGATTTCTGGACCGTGACCCAGTTGGTCAGCAGTCCGCCCAGCCAACGCTGGTTCACATAGAACATTCCGGCGCGTCTCGCCTCTTCGGCGATCGCGTCCTGGGCCTGGCGCTTGGTGCCCACAAAGAGCACGATGCTGCCATCGGCGGCCAGGTCCTGCACGAATTTCGACGCTTCTTTGAACATCTTCAGCGTCTTCTGCAGGTCGATGATGTAAATCCCATTGCGCTCTCCGAAGATGAATTCCTTCATCTTGGGATTCCAGCGCTTGGTCTGATGCCCGAAGTGAACACCCGCTTCGAGCAACTCCTTCATGGTGATGTTAGCCAAACAACCTCCTCATTAGTCTGCATCCGTGTGAGTCAGTCGTCAGTCGTCAGTCGTCAGCCAAAGCTACTGACGACTGGCTACCGGCAACTGCTTTTCCGGATTGCCATTCCCGTCCCCGCGCACGCAGGCACGGGAAGAATTGAACACCTATTTCAGCTGATAGCCGGTAGTCGATAGCTGTCAGCCAAACTTGTTTGCCATTAGCCATCGACCACCGGCCAATAGCTGAAGCGCTTTAGCGCTTCGAGAACTGGAAGCGCTTGCGGGCGCCCTTCTGCCCGTACTTTTTGCGTTCCTTGCCGCGCGAATCGCGCGTGACCATTCCTTCGGCCTTCAGCTTCTTGCGCAGTTCAGCGTTGAACTGCATGAGCGCGCGTGCGATGCCCAGCTTCATGGCATCGGCTTGCCCATTGACGCCGCCGCCCGACACATTGGCGACGACATTGAAACTGGTTGCCGTGTCGGTCGATAGTAGGGGCTGACGCGCGCTGGAACGCTGCGCTTCAGTCACGAAATAGTCGTTAAAGGCGCGGCCGTTGACTTTATAGTCGCCGCTGCCCGGACGAAGATAAACGCGTGCCACCGAAGTCTTGCGGCGGCCTGTTCCGTAATATTGAACCAAATCAGCCATTCGAGCTTGGAGCTACGAGCCGAGAGCTACGAGCTTCCAAAGGGAAGCGCAACTCCAGCCTTTCGCTACTCAACCTTTCAAAGAATCTTGAGATTTCGTCTTGCCTGAAGCTCAGAGCTCGCAGCTCGAAGCTTTCCTACGCCAGCACCCGCGCTTCCGGTTTCTGCGCTTCATGCGGATGCTTGTCACCGCGATACACTTTCAACTTGCTGAACATCTGCTTGCCCAATTTCGTCTTGGGGAGCATGCGCGACACGGCGTCCTCGATGATCAACTCGGGCTTGCGGTCAAAGCGCTTGCGGAATTCTTCTGTCCGCAGGCCGCCTGGGTAACCCGTGTAACGGTGATACGCCTTTTGTTCCGACTTCATGCCGGTGACGCGGATCTTTTCCGCGTTGATCACGATCACGTGATCGCCAGTGTCCAGGAATGTCGTGTACTTGGGGCTTTCTTTGCCCATCAGGATGCGGGCGATCTGCGAGGCCAGCCGGCCCAGGGTCTTGTCCGCTGCGTCCACGACGTACCACTTGCGCGCAATTTCCCCCTCTTTGGGGAAATAGGTTGACATCTGAACTCTCCCAGAAATTAAAACAGCTATGAAGACCGCTGAGTGCCACCAGGCGCTGAACGCGCAGAGGTATCAGGCGGGCAGCCACAGGACTTCCGAAGCTTCAAAGATAGCCTAGATTCCGAAGTGTTGTCAACGAGTTGCCGGACTTACAGCCATTGCGGGTGGGACCAGAGGTAAGGAAGTGGCGGTCATTCGTAGGCAAGAGCTTCGATAGGGTCCTTCTGAGCCGCCCTGTATGCGGGGTACAGCGCGCCCAGTACCGCCCCGACGATGGCAATCACAGTCGTTTTAAGGATCCAGCCGCCCGTTACGATGACCCGCAAGGTAGGAACTTTATGGGCGATTGCGCTGCGGGCAGCGAGGCTGATCAGGATTCCCAACACAATCCCCCCAATCGCCAGCATAAGAGTTTCGCGGAGGATTACGTTCACGATGTAAAGCTTCGAGGCCCCGATGGACTTCAGGATACCGATCTCTCGTGTCCGCTCCATCACAGCGGTGTACATAGCCTGGAAAATCACGATGAAACCGATGGTCACGGAAATCAAGATGACCACATTCAGGAAAGTTCCCAGCCCGGGGTAGTTATTAGGACTGAGCATCGACAGGTAGTAGTTCATCGAGTAGGCGACGTAACGCTCCATGCCGGGAACCTGCTTGATCTCGCTGACCACCGTGTCGGCGTTGGCGGGATCATCGAGCTTCAAATAGAAGACCGAGGCCTTATCTTTGGATCCGTTCAGATCCTGCAAAACGCCGATCTCCAGGAACTTTCGCGCGCCCTTGCCGGCCGCGACGATCCCAGCGACCTGAAAGTCATGGTTCAGAATCTCCATCTTGTCGCCGATGCGGATGTGTTTTGCCTTGGCGAGCACGTCGTCAATGATGACGTCATCGGGTCCCCGGAACGGTCCGCCTTCAAGAAAGCGAAATGGAGCGAGCGCTTCGTAGCTTTTCAGGTCGATGCCGGCGATGACTTCGAGAGTGCCATTGGTGGAAACTTGAGTGATGACGGGAGCGACTGCTACCACGTGCGGCAATTTTGCCAGCACGTCGCCGATTCTGATCGGCATGGGAGCGCCGGTGAGTCCCACGATGTACGACGAACCCGGAGGCATGACCAGGACGTCGGCGCCGATTCCCGCCTGCCGGCCCTTGGAATCGTTGATCATCCCCAGGCAGAGGCCTACGATCAACAAGATCAGGGTCACTTCCAGAGCCACGGCCACGATGCTGATCAATGACCGCACCGGGCGGTGAGCGAGGTTGCCGACAATCATCTTGTTCATCATGGGAGGGTCACAGGTTGCCGGTCGTTGATTTTCGACAGATTCAGGATCAAGGCCAGTTTAGCAAAGTGTTCAGCGGCCCGAGTGCAGAGGCCAGACATCCCTACTTGGGGTCTCCACCGCCGGAATTGCGGGATTGATTGGTCGCCGATCCAGAGGATTGGCCAAGCTTCACTACCTCCGCGCCTGGAGGTTGCTGCAACGCGAACTGTTCGTCGGTCAAGGGCTTGTTCAACTCGACCTTGAGCATATTCAGGGTAATGTCGTACTCCTCTTGCGGGCGCTCAATCTCGATCTGCTTGGGGAAAAGTACGCCATCGTACTCGTTGTAGTCGCCATACCGGACGTCGGTGACCAGCACTCCACCCTCGTCGTATATGAGTTGTCGATGAGGTTGAAGGTCACTGCGGCTGAAAACAATCTTGCGCGACAGATACCAGCCCGCCTTACCTTTGCGGACGACCACGATTTCATAGTCAGGTTGATCGTATGGGTGACGCTTGGCGTCCAGTACTCTCTCGGTCCCGTTTTCCAGCACCGCGATTTCCTGCTCGGGATCGATGGCGCGGATCAGCAGAGCTTCGTAAATGTTCTGGGGACGCACGTTCTCGAATGCTTGCTTGGGATTGGGGGTCTGCACGTCATTGCGGCCTACGACAAACCTGTTCTTTGGAGGAATCCAGAGCTTGAATTCCTTCCCGTCGCTGACCATGTCGAACGCCCGGTTGCGGACGATGGGAAGCAATCCAATCATGCGCAGCATGGAAGGCTTGCGCGCCAGCACGTATCCGCGAATCTCTTTGTAGTCGGTGACCTTGCCACGGTTCGCTCCGCCCACCGACGTATCAATGTCGACCGTGGCTTGCATGGTCTGGATCCTGGCTGCCTGATTGTTGACGGCATCCAATAGTTCCTGCTGGGTAGCAGACTTGAGTGGCGCGCCGCTCAACTGCCGCACCACTTTGCGGGAGCGGAACAGGCACCCGGTCAGGGGCATCACGGCGAGGAACAAAAAAACCGCCCAAATTTGACGGCGAAGGATCATGGTCGAATCAGATTGAGTATAACGCGGCAGAGTTGCATGAATTTATGGCAACGCCTCCGGAGCGCCAAGTATGGGAGTCAGAAGGTGCGACACGAACTATAAAAGGGAGTTTTACGGGCGATGTTGCAGGGCGTGCCGGAACGCTATCACGTTGCGATTGTGTTCTTCGAGGCTTCGGGCGAAGCGGTGATGGCCGTTGCCGTTGCTCACGAAATACAGGTAATCACTGACTGCCGGATGCATTGCCGCCTCCAGCGAGCCGCGTCCCGGATTCGCGATCGGGCCAGGGGGCAGACCTGGATACCGGTAGGTATTGTACGGGGACCGGGTTTGCAGGTCATCGTGATGGAGAGCGCCCTGGTAGGTATTCATAAGCAGTTGCGCATAGATCACGCTGGGATCCGCGTCGAGCGCCATACGCTTGCTCAAGCGGTTGTAATATACGCTCGCCACCAGCGGCCGTTCCTCCGGCGCCGCCGTTTCCTTTTCGACAATTGAAGCCATGGTCACAGTGCGATGTACGTCGGTAGCCAGTCCGAGACTGCCTGCGATCTGCCGGAAATGATGAACCATCACGGTGGCGATGTCATGCATCGATTGTGTTCGCGTCAGTTCGTAGGTGTCGGGGAAGAGATAACCCTCCAGCGTGGTGGCTTCGGGCGCCAGGTCATGGATCAAGTCAGTTTCGCTGCGCGCCACTTTAAGGAAATCATCCCTCGATCCAAGCCCCGCTTCCTCGATGGTCGCAGCGATGTCGAACATGGTGTAGCCCTCGGGGATTACAACCGTGTGCGTATAGATATCGCCGCGCACCAGGCGGTAGTGAACCTCGACCAGGGTCGCTGGTTTTTCGAATAGGTATTCGCCCGCTTTCAGGGAAGTTCTGTGATGGAAGTAGTGCCAAAGCAGAAAGGCTTTCTCGCTTCGAATGACTCCCGCTGTCTTTAGCTCGGAAGCAATCTTGCGAGTGGTGTACCCGCTGCGCAGCATGACAAATTTCTGCCCGCTGGGTGTCGCGGACAAGAGCAGTCCCCACCCGAGCCATGCGCCGAACGCCAGCGCGGCGAGCAGCAGAAGTGTCAGAAGTTTGCGCAAGTTCCCAGTAGTTTAGATGAACATTGCCCCTTTCTGGACACCCGATGGTGGGTGAACCCTGGTAAGCAGCGGTGGCTCGGAGCGGTCAACCATTCGGGTCGAATGCGCGCGCGCGGGCGGCGGCCTGGGCTCGGTGCTCCATCCAGGATTGCAGAATGAGTACCGCCGCCATCTGATCCACGACCTGGCCGCGTCGCTGAATGGACATCTCGGTTTCGCGGAGCAAACGGTTGGCTTCCGCTGACGTGAGGCGCTCGTCCCACAAATGAACAGAAACCTGTAGCCGCTCTCGCAATTCCTCGGCGAAACGTTGCATCTTCTCGGCTTGGATCCCTTCGACGCCACTCATCCGCAGCGGAAATCCCACGACAATCTCGGATATCGAATAATCGCGCACCAGTTTCCCGAGCTTCTCGAAGTCGAGGCGCTTGTTCTGCCGCTGTACGGTTTCGAGGCCTTGCGCGGTGATGCCCAGAGGATCAGAAACGGCAACTCCTATTCGTTTCGAACCGACATCCAGCCCGAGTACTCGGCGAACCGGAGTGCCCGTCCCGTCAACAAGGGATTTGCCCATGGCTGTGATTATAAGTTGCGCCGGATTTGGAGGATTCGTCTACGATAGCCGTGCCATGCCAGAAGAGTTGGAAGTTGCGCCTGTAACAGCCCGCGTTGTAAAGCGTGACTGGCCGCAAACTATCATCGCCATTGGAGTAGTTCTGACGCTGTGCTACGTGGCTGAGTTGGTGCTGGTAGTCATCCTGGCGTCGACGCTGCTCGCTTTTATTCTGGCTCCCATTGTGGATTTCTTGAGCCGTCGGCGGCTGCCGCGCGGCTTGTCGTCCCTGATCGCTGTTTTGACCCTTCTTCTGCTCGTATACGGAATTACCTACGTTTCCTATAACCAGGCGGCCACCTTCGTGCAAGTCCTGCCGAAATATTCAGATCGCATCCGGACCACGGTCATGGCGTTCCGAGAGCGTGCCGAATCGTTGAATCCCCTGCGTCCCGGCACCGAAGACAAAAACATCGTAAGAATACAGCCCAGCAACTCGATTACCGACCTGGTGACACGTGGTTTCGGATCAGTTTCACAAGGATTGTTTGCCCTGACGTTCATCCCGTTCCTGGTGTACTTCATGTTGAGCTGGCAGCAGCATGCGCGCTCCGCCACGGTGATGCTGTTCCGCATGGAGCACCGCCACACCGCCTATGTCACGCTGGGCCTCATCTCGCGAATGATCCGCAGCTTTATGGTGGGCAATTTACTGATTGGCTTGTTCATGGCAGCGGTGAGCATCGTGGTATTTGGTTCGCTCCACCTGCCATTTTTCCTGGTGGTTGGGGCGATCAGCGGATTTCTCAGTTTGGTGCCTTACCTGGGTTTGGTGCTTGCTTTGGCTCCGCCTTTGATGGTGGGCCTCGGCCAGTTTCAGTCGGAAGACCTAATTGCCCTGTCGCTCGCCGTGGTCGCGCTGCACTTCTTTGCCCTGAACGTTCTTTATCCGAAATTCCTCGGCAACCGAATGCAGCTGAACCCCTTGGCGGTGACCATGGCGCTGCTGTTCTGGGGCTGGCTTTGGGGAGGAGTGGGATTGGTCCTGGCGATCCCGATCACAGCCGCTGCCAAGATCATCTTTGATCACGTGGACTCGCTGAAACCGTGGGGAACGTGGCTGGGAGAATAGCTGATGGCTGGTGGTCGTTGGCTGGTGGCTGAAGAGCTTGTGGCTGAAGCCCGATGGTCGATCGCCTGCTGGGGCTCTCGTCACATGTTAGGTTGTCAGTCATCACACATCTATTCGCCGGCATGGTGTTACCTCAGAAGGAGGAGGTAACACTCGAATGGCGGGTTCTTACACAGAGTTGAGGGCTTGGAAACTGGGGGTGGATCTCGTTGTCGAGGTTTATCGTGCGACTCAAGACTTTCCGAAAACAGAACTGTACGGTTTGACCAATCAGTTGCGGCGCGCCGCGGTCTCGGTGCCGAGCAATATCGCGGAGGGTAAAGGAAGATTCACGGATCGGGAATTCGCGCTTTTCCTTCGCCATGCCCGAGGGTCCCTGCTCGAAGTCGAAACCCAGCTATTCATCGCCGGAAAGCTCGGGTACCTGACGTCCGAAAAAGTGCAGTCGCTCGCCATCCAAACCGAACAGTTGGCTAAAACGCTAAATGCCCTACTGAACGTCGTGAAGGAAAAGCCGATAAACGGAGAAAGTCAGAAGAAAACAGCAAGGTAGCGTGACGAAGCTTCTGGACCCAGCCAAGGGGTGGCCATCAGCCAACGACCATCAGCTATGCTTCAAATTCCGAGGCTTCCGGGAATCTTAGCTTGTGCTTTACGGAAAGGGCCTTGGTGAGGAGCTCCTCGATCTGCTGCTCTTCGCAGTTTTTCGCCATGGCAAGCTCGCTGACCAGCAAGTAGCGCGCCCGCTCCAGCATCTTCTTTTCCCGGAACGACAGCGGTTTCGACTGGTTGAGCATGAGCAGGCTCTTTAGCACCGAAGCAACTTCCAGGAGCGAGCCCGTGCGCATGCGCTCGGAGTTCTCCTTGAAACGGTACTTCCAGTCGGCGTTGCTCAGGCACTCGCCATCTGTAAGATAATCAAGGATTTTCTGGATTTCCCCGTTGCGAACGACCCGGCGCAAGCCGACGCTGTTCACATTGTGGAACGGCACCATGACCTTGAGGCTGTTGGCTTTGATCTTGAGGAGGTAGAACTTCTCGACAGAGGCGCCAATGGTCCGGCTGCTGATCTGTTCGATAATGCCTACGCCGTGGTTAGGGTATACAACTTTGTCGCCGATGTGGAACCCGTCGCTACCAATCATTGAGGAACACCTTATGAGCGCCGGAAAGCCTTATGAAGGAACCACTAATGGTTTTAGTCTACTCTAAACCCGCGCGAAAGGCAATTTTGGCGCGGGTTTTCGGGTAAGACCCCTGGTGTCTTTGGTCTTCCGGGCAGTGGAAGGAAGAAACTGGGGCCGGATAGTGGCCCGAGAGGCGCGGCTGCCTTGAATTGACGCTTTTGGCCGGAGCCATTCCGGCACCCCGGGCTTTGTTCGCTAGAAGCCAGTAGCCAGAAGCCAGCAGCCACCGCAGCGGTTTATAATCCCCCAAAGTATGACTGAGCAACTTAAGAAAAAGCTCCAGGAAGAGATTGCGATCCTCGAACACGAACTCAGCTTTGAGCTTCCCAGAGAGTTGAAGAAAGCGGTGGCGCTCGGCGACTTGAGTGAGAATGCCGAGTATCACATGGCCAAGCAGCGCCAGGAGTTCGTGAAGGCGCGCCTCCGCCAGTTGGGCCGCCGTCTCGCCGACCTGTCCCTGATCAACATGAACAATATTCCTAAGGACAAGGTCGGACTCGGTTCGACGGTAAAGGTCTACGATAGCTCCAAGGAAGAAGAAATCGAGTACAAGCTAGTTACCAGCGAAGAGACCGACGTGGCTACAGGCAAGATCTCGACCACTTCCCCGATCGGACGCGCGCTGCTAAATAAGAAGGTTGGTGACTCCGCCACAGTTGTGACCCCGAACGGCAAGCGAGAGATGGAGATTCTGGCGCTCACTACCGTATTTGATGAGGCCCAAGCCGAATGACCTGGACCAGCGCTTTCGGCAACGCGTGCGGCAAACTCCTGCGGACGATCGTCAACCGCATGGCCCTGGCGCGCATCAGCCCGAACTTCCTGACGTTTCTTGGATTGGTGATCGATACGGTTGCAGCTTTTCTGTTCGGTTACGCGAACGCCGACAATCAGGCCCGCATGTTCTTCTATGCGGGACTGGTGATCTTCGGGGCAGGTTTCTTTGACCTGGTGGACGGCCGGGTCGCTCGCGCCAGCAATCAGGTCACGCGCTTTGGAGCGTTCTTTGACTCGGTCGTGGACCGCTACAGCGATGCCGCTTTGTTCTTCGGTTTGCTGGTGTATTACTCGCGAGGCGGCAGATTTTTCTACGTGGTGCTGGCGGCGCTGGCGATGATCAGTTCGGTGATGGTCAGCTATACGCGCGCCCGCGCCGAGTCCCTGATCGATACCTGTAAGGTTGGCTTCATGGAGCGGCCGGAGCGGCTCGTGCTCCTGATCATCGGAGCGGTTTTCAATCGGATGGCGCCGGTACTGTGGGTGATTGCCGTACTCTCCACCATCACGGTCGCTCACCGCATTTTCTATACCTGGCAGAAAACCGAAAGAGCGGGCTCTGGCCCAGTGCAGGCGGGGCGGTCGGCCGCCTGAAACCCGCTGTCGTCGCTTTCCTTGGACCTGCGTCCCAGTCTAATCTCGCATTCAGTTCCGTGGAGAAGCTCCAATGAAGAAGTATTCAGCTCCATCCTCATGGATGTTGTTGCTTGTCGTCGCATTCCTGTTTTCCGGCAATTTGGCTGCAGCGTCGAAGCCGGCGTCGGTAGCTGCACCTCAGATCAAATACCAGAAATACACGCTCAAGAACGGTCTGGAGGTCATTCTTTCGGAAGACCACCGGCTGCCTCTGGTTGCAGTAGACCTCTGGTACCACGTTGGTCCGGCCAACGAGCGGGCCGGGCGAACGGGCTTCGCGCACTTGTTCGAACACATGATGTTTGAGGGTTCGCAACACGTGGCGTCGAAGGAGCATGACCGGCTGCTGGAGGCGGCAGGCGCGAGCGACATCAATGGAACGACCGACTTCGACCGCACCAACTACTTTGAGACGCTTCCCTCCAACCAGCTTGAACTGGCGCTCTGGCTGGAGAGCGACCGCATGGGTTACTTGCTCGGCAAGATCGACCAGGAGCGGCTGGCCAACCAGCGCGATGTCGTGCGCAACGAGCGCCGGCAATCCACCGAAAACACGCCCTATGGCGTGGTCGACGAAGAGCTCTATCACCAGCTTTTTCCCAAGAACCACCCTTACTACGCCGAGGTGATCGGCTCGCACCGGGACATTGAAGCCGCACGGCTGGATGATGTGCGGGAATTCTTCCGGCAGTACTACACTCCCAACAACGCCAGCCTGACCATCGTTGGCGACATTGATCCCGCTCAGGCCAAGGCCTGGGTGGAAAAGTACTTTGGCACGATCCCGTCCGGCCCGCCGGTGCCCAAGATTACTGCCGTACCGCCGCAGATCACTTCCGAGAAGCGTTCGAAAGTCACCGACCAGGTCGAGTTGCCACGCATTTACATGGGCTGGATCATGCCCTCGATCTTCCAGCCGGGTGACGCGGAGAGCGACCTGCTCACGCAAATTCTCGGTGTCGGGAAAGCAAGCCGTCTCTATAAATCGCTGGTCTACGAGAAGCAGATCGCGCAGGACGTCTCGGTGCAGAACCAGAGTTTGCTGTTGGGATCGGTGCTGGAACTGCAAGTGACGGCGAAACCCGGTGTGAAACCGGAGGATCTGGAGAAAGCGATCGACGTCGAACTGGACAAGCTGCGGACCGAGGGCCCGACCCAGGCTGAACTGGACCGCGCCCGCAACCTGATCGAAACTAGCATCATCAGCGGTCTCGAGCGGTTGGGCGGTTTTGGAGGACTGGCCGACCGTCTGAATCAATACAATCAGTTTCTGCACGATCCCGGATATCTGCCGAAGGATCTGGAGCGCTACAACCGGGCCACCGTTGCGGACATAAAGCGTATCGCCGCGGAAAAGCTGAAGACTTCGGCGCGTGCCGTGGTGTACGGATTGCCGGGTGAGCGAGTCGTGGATGATCCGCCGCGATCAAACGACGAGCCAAAGCCCAAGAACGAAGCAGTCGCCGGCACCATGCCGGACGAACCTTGGCGGTCCAAGGTTCCGTCCCCGCAAATGCTCGGGAAGTTAAGTCTGCCGGTCGCGCAGAGTTTCAAGCTGGGCAATGGCCTAACCGTTCTTCTAACCGAGCAGCACCACCTCCCACTGGTAGTAGCGCACCTGCTTGTGCTGAACGGCAGTGACGCGAACCCGGTCAACAAGCCTGGACTCGCTTCCTTCACCTCGGGAATGCTCCCGGAAGGCACCGAGCGGCGCACCTCGTCACAAATCGCTGACGATGCTGCGCAGATCGGCGCCGCGCTGCGGACGCTGACCGCCGGCGATGATTCGATTGTGGACATTCGCACATTGAAGCCGAACGTCGAGGCGGCGTTCGATCTGCTCTCCGACGTCACTCTTCATCCGAAGTTCGCTCCCGCCGAAATCGAGCGCATCCGCAAGCAGCGCGAGACCGATATCCTCCAGGTTCAGGACGATCCCCAGGATTTGGCGTTCGGGGTCTTCCGCAGAATGATCTATGGCCCGGGCCATCCTTACGGATATCGCGAAGAGGGCACGATTGCCGCCACCAAGGCGGCAACCCGGGACGATCTGGTACAGATGTGGAAGCAGGGCTACCAGCCGGGAAATTCGGCGCTTGTTTTGAGTGGGGATCTCACGGCTGCCGAGGCTCGCGCATTGGCCGAAAAATATTTCGGCAAATGGACAGGATCCGCGGGCAGGTACCAGCCCCCGGCAGTCGACAATAAAGTTTCGCGCGGCGTGTATATCGTGGACAAGCCTGGCGCAGCCCAGACCTTCGTTCTGGTCGGGACGCCCGGAGTTCCGCGCACCACCGAAGACTACGTTCCCCTCGAAGTCATGAACAACATTTTGGGCGGACTGTACTCCAGCCGCATCAACGTGAACCTGCGGGAAGATCACGGCTACACTTACGGCAGCTTTTCATTCTTCAGTTACAAGCGGGCTGCGGGAGCTTTTGGGGCGGGTGGCGGGATACGTTCTGACGCTACCGGGCCTGCGGTGCAGGAAATCCTTAAGGAAATGGAGCGGGTACGCAGCAGCGCGCCCACCGACGAGGAACTGAGGCTTGCGAAGGGAGCATTTTCGCAGTCGCTGGCCGGGCGTTTTGAGTCAGGCGAGCAGACTGCCAACACGGTTGGCGATCTGTTTGTTTACGATTTCCCGCTTGACTATTACAGGCACCTGCCGGACAGGATCACGGCCGTGACTTCGGAAGAAGTGCAGCGCATGGCACAGAAATATATCCACCCGGAGAACGCGGTGGTGATCGGGGCGGGAGATCGCAACAAGATTGAAGATCAACTGAAGAAGCTCTCGATCGGCGAAGTGCAGGTTCGGGATTACGAGGGGAATCCTGTGGAGGAAAAGGCCGCTGCGGGATCCGGCAGTAGCGATTGAGGAATTGGGAAGTTGAGTAATTGGGGAAATCTGTGATTTCTCGGTGGCCCGTGTAGCTATGAATGCGTGGCCTTCACGGCGTTCTCACAACTAATCTCAGTGCTAGACTATCCCGTCATTTTTGGACGAGGTCTGTTTGCCGACTGATCCGGTTCTGGTAGTTCACGGTGGTGCCTGGGCGATTCCCGATGACATGGTGGATGCCCACCTTAACGGCGTGCGCAATGCTGTCGCCGCGGGCTGGCAAGTGCTGGCCAAGGGCGGGTGCGCACTCGACGCCGTGGAGGAAGCCGTCGTAGCGCTCGAAGACGACGAGATTTTTGATGCAGGCCGCGGCAGCTTTCTCAATCGTGACGGGAAGGTGCAACTCGATGCTTTCCTCATGGAGGGATCGACCTTGCGGGGCGGAGGGGTTGGCGGGGTGGAGCGCATTCGCAACCCGATCCGTGCTGCTCGCAAAATTCTTAGCGAGAGTCCCCATGTGTACTTCGTAGGCGAGGGCGCTGAACGATTCGCATCCGAGCATGGCCTCGCGCTCTGTGACAATGACGAACTGGTGATACCGCGCGAAGTCGAACGTCTGCGCACCTATCAGGCTCATGCCGCCGAGCAGGCGCCCGACTTATTTGCGCCCGCGATCTCGCACGACACTGTCGGCGCTGTGGCGCTGGACGCAGAAGGAAATATCGCGGCAGGAACCTCAACCGGAGGAACACTTAACAAGGCTCCCGGCCGCCTGGGAGATTCGTCGCTTATCGGTTGCGGCTGTTACGCCGACAATGAAAGTGCCGCGGCTTCGTTGACCGGTTGGGGCGAACCCATCATGAAACTAGTTCTGGCCAAGTGGTCCACCGATCGCGTGCTCGCTGGCAACGCACCGGAATGGGCATCGCAAGAGGCCATCAACTACCTCAAGTCTCGGGTCAACGGGCACGGCGGGATCATTCTGTTGGACGCTCGTGGACGGTTCGGAATTTCACACAACACGCCCCGTATGGCGTGGGCTTACCAGACCAAGCAACGACAAGACTCAGGCATCCAGAGATAAATGCTTTTGCGTTGTAAACTTAACTGGGAAAGCTAACTAACCCTATTCGCCTCACCAATTTATCTTGCTTTCCCGTGATCTCCTGAGGTAAAAACCACCGGGACCTCAGCGTTCCTCACTGTGCGCCTCTGCCGCCCCTTCAACGAAGTCAGTTGCGTTACCCGCCGGTTGTACGTGCCGCGGTTCTTTTGGGAGACCCCTATGAAATTCACGTCGAAGATCGTAGTTGCCCTGCTGCTCGCTTTTGTATGGACCGGCCTTTGTTTTGGCCAAGGCTCCGCGTCGGGCGACCTGCACGTCACTGTGAAAGATCAGAAAGGCGGCGTGGTCACCAACGCGACAGTCACCGCTGCGGAGCAGAACAAGGCTTTCGTCCGCTCGACTACCCTTAATACCGACGGCGAATACCGGCTGGTCTCATTGCCTCCTGGCGTGTACACGGTAACGGTCGAGGCGCCCGGCTTCGCCAAGGCAGAAGCAAAAGATCAATCCGTCACTGTTGGCCAGTTGAAGGATCTGCCCATCGCCCTGAGCGTGAGCGGCGTCGAAACGGTAGTCAACGTAAGTTCGGAAGCGGAACTGGTGGAAACCTCGCGTAGTTCAACCACCAACACGATCGATCAGCGGCGCATCGACAATCTCCCGATCAACGGACGCAACTACATCAACTTCGCGCAGACCGATTCGCAGGTGGTGCGTGACAATGCGCCGAACACGGGCGCAGCCCCGACGTCGGGGTTGAATTTCAGCGGGCAGCGTGCACGCTCCAACCTGGTCAATGTCGACGGAGCAGATGCCACCGACAATTCGATCAACGGTGTGCGCTCCACAGTGTCGCAGGAGGCGGTGCAGGAATTTCAGATCATCACTAACGGCTACGCGGCGGAGTACGGACGAGCGTCTGGAGGGGTGGTCAACATCATTACCCGCTCGGGGTCGAACGACTTCCACGGCGACGTATTCGGGTATCTGCGCAACCGGAATTTCCAGGCCGTGAACCCGTTCAGCACGGAGAAGAATCCGGCATACACGCGCGTGCAGGCGGGTGCCGCCTTCGGGGGGCCAATCAAGAAAGACAAGACCTATTACTACTTCTCGTATGAAATTACCCGGCGGCATGAAACCGGGTTCTCCAGCATTGGGCAAAACAACTTTGATCTCGTCAACTTCGACACCACGCAGATTGGCCTGCCTTTCGGCCCGCTGAATTTGTCGGCGGGTCAGATCGCATTCCTTACCGATCCCAGAGTGATCGCACTCGAACAGGCAAGTCCCCTCGTACTCAATGGCGTTCTCAAGTATGTGACCCTGGCGGGCGCGTCTTCCGGTCAGGCCATCGAAGGGCAATGGCCCACGCAACTGGTGCAAGCCATCACTCTGGGAGGACTCTCCAGTTGGGCCGGTTTCCCGACCAGTTGTGCGCCGCCCGGACCGTGCGTCGCCACGCCGTCCTCGTATCGGACGCTTGCCTCTCAAGTCGGGAATTTCCCCGTGTTCGAAGGCACAAGCCTCTACTCACTTCGGCTGGATCACAAATTGAACAACAACCATCGCCTCATGCTGCGGGCCAATGTCAGCCCCAGCACAGTCACCGGCATCGAGGTCAATGGACAGGTCCAACCCTTCGGGCAGAACGCATACTCTCGGACTTCCGAGCAAACCTATCGCGATGCCGCCGGTACAGTGCAGCACACGTGGACCATCGGCAACAACAAGGTGAACGAGTTCCGCTTCCAGTACGCGCGGCGTGGGCTCTCGTACTTCTACAACACCAAAATCCCCGCCGGATCTGATCCTGCGATCAATATCACAGGCATCGCGTATTTCGGACGCGAGCCGTATTCCTACATTCAGAGAACCGAGCAGCGCTACCAGTTGACTGACAATTTTTCGTGGGCCGTCGGCCGGCACGATACAAAATTTGGCTTCGACTTCAACTACCTGCCGATCGATGCCACCTTCACAGTGAACTACGGTGGCGTCTACGATTTCGGGACCTTTGCAGCCAGCAGCTTGGGCTTCACCGACCTGCCCGATCCCACGGATCCAACCGGCCAAAAAACAATCAAGTTCCCGGATCTTTCCCCCGTACAGTCCTACGGTGCAGGGCTGCCTGGCAGCTATGTGCAGGGGCTGGGCAGCCCACACGATTCATTTTCCAACAAGCCGTTGGGCTTGTTTTGGCAGGATTCATTTCGTGTCCGCCCGAACCTGACGCTGAATTTCGGCTTACGCTACGACCTGGAAATCCCGCCGAAGTTCAAGCCACCGCTAGGCCTGGCATCGCCCGCCTACAATCTGTTGGGCCTGCAGAAGGGCATTCAAACCGACAAGAACAATTTCCAGCCGCGCGTGGGCTTGGCGTTCGACCCGAAGGGCGATGGTAAGACCGTCATCCGCGCTTCGTACGGCATGTTTTACGATCACCCGCTGCTCGGTCTTTACTTCCTGGGAGACGCGTCTGACGGTTCTTCGAGCGGCCAGCTTGCTTTCGGCGGAACCGGCTTGTGTGATGGGCCCGGGCAGCCGGCCAATCTAAACGCGATTCCGATTTTTCAGGGTACTCTCAATTCCGCAAACTGCACGGCCTCGCCCTTCCCGCTCGCCAACGCCAATCTAGGCTACTTGCCGAATGAGCAGCGATTTCAGGCGCTCAACTTTCCCCAGTCCACATTCCTCAGCCAGAACTACTTAAACTTGAACCTCGCGAACCCGGGAGCCTCGACATTCCTGCCTTTGGGTTTCCAGCCCTTCGGCTACCCGCAAGGTAAGAACTTTGTCTACGCCTACTCCCATCAGGCGAACCTCACCGTGGAACGAGATCTTGGAGGGGGCTTCGCGCTCAGCCTGGCCTACAACTTTAACGGCGGTCATCATCTGAATCGGCCGATCAATGCGAATACCATTCGCGGCGACCTGCTCACTGCGAATTTCATCGCGGCAAACACCGAGACTGGGGGTGCCTTTGCCAGCCCTTTCACCGTCTCGGGTTGCGGAGCGACCTATGTTGACGCAGCTGTGATGAACTTCTTCCGGCCGGGTGGACTGAATCCCTCGGTGGCGCTTGGGCACTACTTGCAGGGCGATGGAGGCTGTGTGATGCAAGCCGCCGCCCTGGCGGCGTCATTGCCGGGCTTCAACGCCGCCTGTAATCCGGCGCCCGGACCGACGGGCGTAGATTTCACCGGTTGCGTGCCCTTCGGCGACATGGACGCAAACTTCTCCAACGGCAGTTCGGTGTATCACGGCTTCACCGCGAATCTTCGCAAGCGTTTCGGTCATCACTACGAGTTTCTCGGGTCGTATACCTTCTCGCACGCTATCGATGATTCTACCGATCTGCAATCCACGCTGACGCCGCAAGACAGCTATTACCCCGGCTACGACCGGTCGACGTCGTTGTTCGATCAGCGGCATCGATTTGTGTTCAGCGGGGTGTATCAAACCGGACGGGTCGGCGGGGATGGGTTCGGAAGCAAATTCCTCAGCGATTGGACCTTCGCGCCTCTGGTCGAAGTTGCTTCGGGACGGCCGTTCAATATCGTCACGGGCAACGGCAACAACTTCCAGTTGTCCTCCTTGACCGGCAGGCCCAACACTTTTGTCGACCCGGCCTGTGGCGCACCCGTTGCTTCCGAGTTTTCTCCGACCGGCGTTTTCCAGGAGCCATGCATCAACGGTTTTGTTGCAACGCAGACTTTTCCAACCCTACTGCAACTGGATGGCAACCTCGGCCGCAATACCGGCGTGACTCCCTGGACGGTCTTCAACGACCTGCGCGTGTCTAAGCGCATTCACTTCGGCGAGCGGATCAACATGGACCTGATCGCCGACATGTTTAACATCGTGAACCGTTACAACGTTGCCGCCGTCAGTCCACTGTTCAGCAACGCCGGAACGCCGACCTCGGCCTACGATCCGCGGCAGTTCCAGTTCGCAATGAAAATCAACTGGTAAGACACATTCGAATGAGTTCTTCCGCAGGGTCCGGCTCCGTTTTGGAGAACCGGGCCCTGAGGTTTTTCAAGATATACCGTGCTTACCGTACGAACTGAGGCGATGGTGGGCGTTAAACTGCGACCATTCGGATTCGATTCCGCAATTGACGCGTAGGAGTGCGCTATGGACCGCCGTGGTTTTCTGCAGACTGCCGGAGTTTCCGCGCTTGTCGCCTCGCTATCCCAGAATCGTTCTTTTGCTGAGAACTCATCGGTGCCCATTCGCACTCTTGGCCGCTCCGGCAAGAAAGTATCCATGGTGGGGCTGGGCGGATATCACCTCGGCATGCAGAAAGATGAGCAGGAGAGCATCGGCATCATTCGCTCCGCGTTGGACCGCGGCATCAACTTCCTCGACAACTGCTGGGACTACAACGACGGCCAGAGCGAAGTGCGCATGGGCAAGGCTTTGCGCGATGGGTATCGTCAGAAAG
Source organism: uncultured Acidobacteriota bacterium (assembly GCA_963850425.1). Classification (GTDB taxonomy): domain Bacteria; phylum Acidobacteriota; class Terriglobia; order Terriglobales; family Acidobacteriaceae; genus Gp1-AA133. Next base: position 1,401,366 of record CAWKLF010000001.1, read on the forward strand.
CATTTCTGATGACCAAGATCGACGGCCGCACGAAAAAGGCCGCCACCGAGCAACTCGAGGAGTCATTGCGCCGACTGCAGACGGACCACATCGACCTGTTGCAGTTCCACGAGGTCATTCGTGACACTGATCCCGCCCGCATCTTCGCCGAAGGCGGCGGCATGGAAGCCGTGCTTGAAGCGCGCAAGCAGGGCAAAGTGCGCTTTATCGGATTCACCGGACACAAGAGTCCCGATATCCATCTCAAGATGCTCGAGACGGCCTTTGCCCACGGGTTCACCTTTGACGCCGTGCAAATGCCGCTGAACGTGATGGACGCGCATTTCGAAAGCTTCGAGAGAAAGGTGCTTCCTGTTCTTGTGAAACATCAGATCGGCGTGCTGGGCATGAAGCCCATGGGTGATAAGTTGATTTTGAATAGCAAGACGGCCACGCCCGTGGAATGCCTGCACTACGCCATGAACCTGCCCACCAGTGTCGTCATCACGGGCTGCGATTCGATGAAGATTCTGCAGCAGGCAATCGATGCCGCCGTCAGTTTTAAGCCGATGAGTTCCGTGGAAGTTTCCTCGCTGCTGGCGAAGACTGCTCCGGCCGCGGGCAAGGGAGAGTTCGAGCGCTACAAGACGTCGCATGATTTCGATGGTACGGTGCGGAATCCTGAGTGGCTGGGGTGAGGAGGCGACCTCGGGATTTCTGGTGGTACACTTTTCAGTCATCCCATCCTTGGCGCTTGCCCGGAGTTCCGTCTTAATGTCTCAAGCCCCAGTTTCCACGCCACGCACGCGTGTGGTCCGAGAGCCGGATCGCGGTGTTTATGATCGGGAAGCGGTGTACCGGATTCTCGACGAAGGATTCATCTGCCATGTTGGTTTTATCGTCGATGGGCAACCCTTTGTGATTCCGACGTCCTACGGCCGCGCTGGCGACCATCTGTACATTCACGGCTCAGCCGCCAGTCGCATGCTGCGCAATCTTGACAAAGGCATCCCCATCTGCGTGACCGTCACCTTGCTCGACGGGTTAGTGCTGGCGCGGTCAATCTTCAATCACTCGATGAACTACCGTTCGGTCGTCGTTCTGGGTACTGCGACGTTGGTCGATGACCCCGCCGAGAAGCTTGAGGCGCTGCGTCGCTTGTCGGAACATATTTTGCCGGGCCGCTGGGCCGAATCTCGGCAGCCAAACGAACGCGAGCTCAAAGCCACATTTGTATTGCGGTTACCGATTGCTGAATTCTCGGCCAAGGTTCGGCAAGGGCCGCCAATCGACGACGAAGAAGACTATGGTTTTCCCACATGGGCAGGACTGATTCCCCTGCACACGGTTGCAGAAGCGCCGATTCCCGACGAGCGTTGCGGTGCCGCGGTTCCCGTACCCGTTTACGCGAGTGCGTACTCGAGAAAGAGGCCGTAGCCACCGGTTGCGGTGCGGATTAGGCACGTTGACTTTTCGTGCAAGAAGAACTTCACGATTTCCCGATGGACAACCTTGTTCCCAGGATTGCCGCCGCTGTCGAGGCTTTGCGCGATGAGCTGATCGCTTTCCTGCAGAACCTGGTGCAGAGCCCGAGCCTTCCGGGACAGGAGCAGAAAGCGCAACATCTGGTCGCCGACAAGCTGCGCCTGCTTGGTCTCAGCGTCGATGTCGTGTCTTCCGAACTTCAGGATCTTCAGAACCATCCGGCTTTCTGCGATGATGGCGTCCCATTTCGTGATCGATTGAACGTCATCGGCCGATGGCATGGACAAGCGCAAGACCGCAGCGGTGCACGCTCCCTTATTTTGAATGGCCACATCGATGTTGTTCCTACCGGCAGTGAGAGTCTGTGGTCGGAGTCGCCATGGAGCGGAGCCATTCGCGACGGCCAACTCTACGGCCGCGGTTCCTGCGACATGAAGGCGGGAGTGACCGCGAATATTTTTGCGATCCAAACCCTGCAGTCGATGGGCTTTCGTCCGGCTGGCGATGTGCTGGTCGAGAGCGTGATCGGCGAAGAGAGCGGCGGCGTTGGTACCCTTACGACCATCGTCAAGGGATTCAAGGCCGATGCGGCCATCATTACGGAACCCACCCGCCTCCGTGTCTGCCCGGTGCAATCGGGAGCGCTCACATTTCGCATGAAGGTTGCGGGACGGGCTATCCATGCCTGCATGAAGTCGTATGGAGTGAGCGCCATCGAAAAATTCTACCTGTTGCTCGAGGCCGTGCAGAAGTTGGAGCGCCGCCGCCACGTCGAGTACAAGAATCCGCTTTACGAAGATCCGAACAACATTGCGCCCGTAAATTTCGGCACCCTGCGTTCAGGAGAGTGGCCCTCCACCGTGCCCGACGAACTGGTCGTCGAAGGCCGGTTCGGCGTGTTGCCCGGCGAGTCCACCGACGCGGCTCGACACGCGCTGGCCGCAGCCCTGGCCAACGCGGCCCAGCAGGATTCGTGGTTGGCGGAGCACCCGCCATTGCTCGAATGGTTTGAAGGCCAGTTTGAGTCCGGCCAGACGCCGCAGGATTCCCCCATTGTTCGGGCGATTGCCGAGGGTCACGAACAAACTTTCGCGAAAGCACCTGTGGTGCAGGGAGTCACCTACGGATCAGATCTCCGGCTGTTCACAAACCACGGCAACATCCCCGCAGTTCTCTATGGGCCCGGCAGCATCTTCGACGCTCACACCGTGAACGAGCATGTCGACCTGGAAGAAGTGATCGCGGCCACGAAAGTGCTCGCTCGCATCGTGATCCAATGGTGCGGCGGAGAATTTGCGTAGAGAACCAGTTTTAGCTCACTGCTGGTTGCCGGCGATTTCGCCTTCTCCGTGAAATTCGACTTCCACCGAGTCGGCAACGTGCAAAAACACCGTACTGGGATTTTTCAGTCTCCATTTTTCGTAGGGTACCGTGAAGTGCGCAGAGGCCGCCCAGTGGTCGCGCTCCAGTTTCACTTCAACTGGAATCGTCAGCTCGTGATCGGAGCCATGAAGATTGAAGATGCCATGCACTTGTGCGCTCGACGCACCGCCTTCCGCAACCTTCCCTTCCACGCGGTCGGGACGGAACGTGATCGTCGGGAACCTGGCGCTCTCGAGCACATCCTTGTGCATCTTGTGATCGCGACCTTCGTTCCCGGTCTTGCCGCTAGAGGTGTTGAAGACAATCTCACCGGAGATTTTTCCGCTGTCCGGGTCGAAAGTGATTTCTCCGTGATGAAGCAGGAATTTCCCGTGAACCGTATGAAGGGTTGCACTGAGAGTGATTGCCGCGGTGGTCTTCTCGGCATCGAAATGCAGGCGGATGGTTGGCTGCTGGGCAGCCGAAAAGGTCGATAGAGCGAGCAGAAGCGTTGTAATCACAAGCCCGCGTTCTGCGAATCGATTCACACGAACTCCCGCCCAGGAATTTAATTCAGAAGCAGCAACTTGCCGGTCGTCTTGCGCCCCTCCAGGTCCCGATGTGCTTGTGCCGCATCTTTCAGGGGATAGGTATGCTCGATGCGCAGCTTGAGCTTGCCCGCGGCGATCCAGCCAAACACATCTCGAGATCTGCGCTCCAAATCTTCCCTGGTCGCAATATAGTGAGCCAGCGTCGGCCGGGTTACGAAGAGCGATCCTTTTTGCGAAAGCTGAATCAGATCGAATGGCGGCACGGCTCCGCTCGAACCTCCGAACAGCACCATGTAACCACGGGGCCGCAGGACGTTGAGTCCCTTTTCGAACGTAGTCTTACCCACCGAGTCGTACACAACATCGACCCCGTGACCGTCGGTAAGCCGCCGTGTCTCCGATTCGAAATCGACTTGCGTATAAAGGATGACTTCATGAGCGCCCGCATCCCGCGCCAGCCTTGCCTTTTCTTCGGTGGAGACAGTCCCGATCACCCGGGCGCCAATATTGCGTGCCATTTGCACGAGAATTAATCCCACACCTCCGGCGGCGGCGTGCACGAGAGCGGTCTCGCCGCTCTTCAGCGGATAGGTGTCATGGGAAAGGTAGTGCGCCGTCATGCCCTGCAACATCGCGGCGGCCGCCTGCTGATAACTCACGCCTTCGGGAATCTTTACCAGGCGGTCCGCAGGAATCGCGGCATACTCGGCGTAGCTGCCCATCGCCATCGTGTAGGCGACCCGATCTCCCACTTTCAATTGCTTGACGTCAGGGCCCACGGCCACAACTTCTCCCGCCCCTTCCTGTCCGGGAACGAATGGAAGCACTGCTTTGTAACGGCCTTCGCGGTAATAAACGTCGATGAAGTTCACTCCCGCCGCCACGATCTTAACGATTGCCTCGTCGCCCTTCGCCTCCGGAATAGGAAGCTCCGCCATTCCCAGAACCTCTGGACCGCCTGTGTGTTTTACCTGAATCGCTTTCATGGGAAATTCCTGTCTTTATCATAACGTGGCGTCGCGCACGAGTGCTCGCGAGCAAGTGATCTGAAGTTCTTGCCTCACAAGCAGTGAGGAACTTTCCAGTCGGAGGTTATTTTTGCGGCGCGGCAGGCGTTGCTGGATCTTTGGCTCCCACCGGTGGCTTGCCTTCCAAATTCGCCTCGAGCTTCTTCCATTTTTCCTGCTGCTCGGGCGTGAGTTCCGCCGCAATCTTCGGGTTAAACGCTTGGCGAATCTCGAGAACCTTGGCCTGTTTTTGATCGGGAGTCATTTGTTCATTGATTCGCACCCTGTGCATCTGCTCGCCCTCGTCGGTGACGATGGGACGAAGTTTTTCGCGCTGATCGGGCGTGAGGTTGAGCTGCTGGGTCAGCGTGCGCAGTTCGGTGAGCCCCTCCATGGTTCGACGTTGGGGCGCGCCTGGCGGCGGTGGAGGAGCCACGCCCGGACCTTGAGCCTGGACGAACATACAACTTCCCATTACCGCGATGACGAATACGGAAGATTGCCAATGTCGCATGGAATGCTCCTTTATAAAAATACTGGTTCCAGGTTCGCGCGGGTTGTTCCACATCCTACCTTGCGAACGGGGCAAACTCCATCCCACTCCCGTGCACGTCTGGGCGACTAGGCAGACCTCAATGCGGGGTCCAGGTTGGATGTGTGGTGAACAGCCCGTCGACGAAGCCGATCTGGAAGGTGATAAAGAGGCCGAAAGCGACACTGATCAACCCCGAGGCCACACTCAAGCCTCGATTAAAGCGTTCGAACCGCAGACCGGTGTAAGCGAAGGGTACTCCCATCAACATCGTGATCGCCATCATGCCCGCGATCGTGCCCAGCCCAAACACGAGCAAGTAGGCAATCGCCCAGCGCGGATCGTGAATGGTGGTCAGGACCAGTAGCGCGACGGCGGCCGATCCGGCGAGCCCGTGCACAATTCCCACCGCCAGCGGTCGCAGCACTTGGTATAAGCCCACACGCTGCAGAAGTTGTTGCGCTGGGCCTTGCGGCTTCTCCTCCAGACCGAGGTGCGCATCGGGATCATGCGCGTGGGTATGCAGGTGCGACTCGCCTCCGTGGCGATGGATATGAGAATGCACGACACCGGCGCTGTGCCCAGGGGTGAAGCGCTCGGTGATCCAGCGGGTGATGCCGGTCAAGTTCAAGACGCCCAACAGGATAAGCATCAGCCCGACGGCCAGTTCCATTGCCAGGCCGACGCGGGGAGGAATCGCGAGGTTGAACACGATAATCCCCGTGCCTACCAGTACGATCGTGATGGTGTGGCCCAGTCCCCACAAAATTCCAATCAGGCCAGCGTGCCGAATACTCTGTTGCCGGCTCACGATCGTGGTCACAGCAATGACATGATCCGGATCGGTCGCGTGCCGGATGCCGAGAACAAATCCCACGCCAATGATCGTTAGTAAGTTCACCATGTTCTCAGTCGTGGCTACCCCATTGCTGGTAGGCGGGGAAGGACGACGCCCAGCTCACGAGACTACACCAGCGCGATTTCCGGCGCGACAGGGCTTTCGCCATGAGCGCGGCTGGGTTACCATGTCGGCGACGCTGCGGCGCCGCCGCGCGCGAAATACGAACACATGGGTGTTGCATGGCCTTAGAGTTAGTGCGGACGCGGCTCAAAAACCTTCCTTCCGTCGGTCAGACCTTCGAAATGATGCCCGTTTTCTTTGTGGGCGTCGCGGTTGTATTCGCCTCGCTCGGAATGGGCGAAGCCGTCTACCGGCTGCTTTTTTCCGACTACGACGGCGCTACCGACCGGCTTCCGATCGAAGCCTTTTTCGGGTTCGTCTTCGCGTGGCTCGCCGCATCTTTTGTGCGCAATATGTATCAGCATCGCCAGCGGACCATCGCCAAGCTTCACCTGATCTGGGATCGCAACCACCAGATCCGCGCGGCGCTCGAGGCTATCTCTCCCCATCCCCAAACATCTCGCAACCAGCAGTCGATTCGCGTGATTCGTGAGGAACTGGACCGCATCGAAGGCGCGCTTAAAGAAGTTCTGCCGCGATAGTGAAGTCCGCAGTCTGAGGACTCCCTTCAGATCGCGGGATCTGGCTCGAAATGCTACCGCGGGTATCGTGCCGAAAGTAATGACAGCATTGGTCTTTTGTGAATTGACCCTGCAAAAGATCCAAGGTTACCATTTCGCAGGTTGTCTGCATCCAATCTCCGGGAGGCCGACCGGGCGTAACTCATAGAGAAATATGAGATTCCAAAAGCTCTATGTCGCGATTGCGCCCTTAGCGGCCGTACTTTTCAGTTGTGCGTGCTCCCATCGGCCTGCGCCGGTACTCTCGCCCAAACAGTCAGCACCTCCCGCGATGGCGAGCGCTCAACCGGCGCCGTCCGTGGAGAATCAGAGTTCCCCTTCGAAGCAGGTCCCTCAGCCTTCGTCTCAAGCAGGGACTGGACCGTCGCCGGACCCCGCAGCGGATCTCATCGCAGTGGTCGAGAAAGAGTATGCAGCGGGCCAGGAGAACTACAAGGCGGGACATCTGGAGGCGGCTCGGCAGAACTTTGACCACGCGTTCGATTTGCTGCTCGGCAGCAATCTTGAAATCAATTCTGATCCTCGCCTGGAGAATGAATTCGACCGCATTGTGGAAGGCATTAACAGCTTCGACATGCAGGCGCTCCAGCAGGGAGACGGCTTTACCGAACAGAAATCTGAGCCCGCGCCTATTGATGAGGCGAATGAGGCAGCGGTCCCGGTCGACGCCAACGTGAAGGCCAAGGCCGAAGCCGAAATCAAGTCCACTCGCTCGGATCTGCCGCTGATGATGACCGACCAGGTCGCCGGATACATCACGTACTTCTCCGGCCGAGGTCGGGGAACGCTCGAGAATGCGCTGGTGCGCTCGGGCCGCTACGAAGACATGATCCGCCGGGTCCTTAAGCAGGAAGGTGTCCCGCAGGATCTGATTTATCTGGCGCAGGCGGAATCGGGCTTCCATCCCTTGGCGCTATCCCGCGTGGGTGCCCGCGGTATCTGGCAATTCATGGCGAGCCGTGCCCGGGGCTACGGCCTGCAACGCGACTGGTGGGTTGACGATCGCCAGGATCCCGAAAAGGCTACGCGCGCAGCAGCACGCCATCTGAAAGATCTCTACCAGCAGTTCGGCGACTGGTATCTGGCGATGGCTGCCTACAACTCCGGACCCGGCACGGTGCAGAGTGCAGTCAAGAGAACGGGCTACGCCGACTTCTGGGAACTCTACCGCCGCAACGTCCTTCCCAAGGAGACCCGCAATTACGTTCCGATCATCGTGGCCGTGACGATTATGGCCAAGAATCCCAGCCAGTACGGTCTGGATCACCTTGAGAAAGCGCAGCCCTTCGCGTCGGATGTTGTAAAGATCGACTACCCGGTTGATCTCCGCCTGGTCGCCGAATGCGTCGATGCCACTGCCACGGAACTGCAGGACTTGAATCCCAGCCTGCTGCGCATGACGACGCCCAAAGATCACGAATTCGGGCTTCATCTGCCCCTGGGGACGAAGGACAAATTTCAGGCCGCTATCGCCGCCATACCGACCGACATGCGCGTCTGGTGGCGTTATCACAAGGTTCAACCTGGGGACACCCTGGCCTCCATCGCCCGCACCTATCGGAGCACTCCGAAAGCAATTGCCGAGGCGAACAATCTTGAAGAGGGCGCCAGCCTCACCCCCGAGAGCAAGCTGACGATTCCCATCGCTCCCGGCAAGCGCGCGATCACGGAAGAAGCAACCTATGCGCGCCACGCCACCCGCTATCGCCTCCGCAAGGGAGATACAGTGAATTCGGTGGCCGACAACTTCGGCGTGCCTCCAGCCATGGTGCGCCGCTGGAACCACCTCAAGGGCGACAGCCTTCGAGGGCGTAGCGTCGTATACGTGCACCTGCCGGTCAGTCCCGGAGCCGGACAAAGCGAGGTTGTTGCAAGCGCCTCTAAATCAAAGCATAAAAAAGGAGTTACGCCCGCAGGGCGCCCTGGCGACGCGGTCGTGCGTCACAAGGTGAAACAGGGCGAAACTCTTTATTCGATTGCTTCTACCTACAAAACCACGGTCGATGCCTTAAAGCGCGACAACCGCAACATTGCGATTCTGCGGCCCGGCATGGTGCTGGTAATTCACCCTTAAGCGTCGGTGGAGTTCCTGGCCGAGGCGCGTTGTCATTGTCACGAAAACACACACAACTATGATCTAAGTCCTAGCGCTCAACCGTATTTTCTCTGCTATAATCGCGCCCCGTTCAGCCGCGAAGCAGTTTTCCAGTTGTCTTCTAATTTTTATGTGCGCGGTGCCGGATTCGGCGGCGTGCCGTGCTAAACCGTTCCGCAAGATCAGGAGGAGCAATGAGCTTTTACGACGAAACCCTCTACGGACTCGATGACGAAATGGATGAGTACGGAGACACCGGCGCCTACGGCGAATCTCCGGAAGAGATCCTGGAGGAAGAAGAAGAGGAAGAGGAAGAAGAAGCCGGCATGCCCGTAATGGGCGAGGCGGTTGTGGAAGTGGAAGAGGTCATTCCTGTTCCTCCCAAACCCGCGGGCGGCGGTGGCCCCCGGAAACCCCCAGCCAAGAAGAAGGCGGCCAAGAAGAAATCAGCCAAAAAGAAACCGGCCAAAAAAGCACCCAGGAAGAAGCCTGCTAAAAAGAAGGCTGCCAAGAAATCAGCGAAGAGGAAGCCCGCCCCAAAAGCAGCCAAAAAAAAGAGCGCCAAGAAGAAAAAGCGCCGCTAACGGTTAATTTTCGCAGTCTCGCTGCGATGCATTCGAAAGCCGCGGTTGCTACCGCGGCTTTTTCATGGAAATTCCCAGGACCCGAGCCCTGCTTGGATGGGTTACGCCATCTGCGTGGCGATCCGCCGCACCGCCGCTGACAGCATCAGGCGCGTAATCCCGCTCATGATCATGCTGATTCCCACTAGCGTTCCTACAGCCCATTCAGAACTCGAGGGCCAGTGGACGTAGATCATGCCGCCCAACACCAGTGTCACCACTGAATCCACCAGAATCCAGATGGCTCCCCGCGCGGAACGTGACTTCCACCACAGCATGAAGTCGAGCACACCCTCAACTAGAAATAAAAACGCGAGCATCAAGGTGAGCGTGGCCACGCCAACCACCGGGCGGAAAAGCAAGTACCCGCCGATAAAGATGTAGGCCAGCCCGACCAGGAACTTCCACCCCATGCTGGTTCCTGAATGCGCGTGAAACGCGACGGCCATGTGCACGATGCCGACGAAGATGAGCAGCCACGCAATGAACGTCGCCAAGGCGATAGCCGCCAGGAAGGGCTCCGCGATCGCCAGCATGCCCAGAACGACCAGGAGCACGCCCCAAATGAGTCCCCATTTCGAACCCTGTTTTACCAATGCCACCGTATTCGGAACAGTCGTTGTCATCGATGTCCTCTCCGCAGCTAGGTGAGCTTATCGCCGGCTGGAAAACAGTTGATCGTTTGTGCGGCGAATTGTGGCAGACACGACTTCCAAGTGCAAGAGGTGAAATGATGAAAGCGAAATAAGGGCAACCCCGATCCGTTTCTCGGAATGAGCGGCGCCGAGAGAATTCGCAACGCGCCGAGGGGGGCGGCATCGGGGGGAAACGCGACCGGAAAACTCCTACTTCTTGGTCACCCGGGACAGGCACTTACCGTAGAGATCCAGCAAGTGCGCAGCGTATTCCTCCGGCTTGGAAGCGCCTCCGCTGATCTTTTCAAACCCCACGCCACCTGTGCTGGAACTGGTCTTTCCGTAACCCGTCGTCATCGCAATGAATTTCATGAGGTCGAGCGCGATGTCTTCGTCGCGGCGAGATCCCGCCGCCGGCGTGCCTGGCACATCCATGAAAGCCTCCCCTGTCCCGGAAATGAGTGGGATATCCTCTTCTTCAAAATGCATAAGACTTCTGGATCATAACAAAGCTGCCCGTTCAACATCTCGCACCACAAGGGCACTGCTTCGAGTCCGACGCACTTTACAAATTCCAAGGTAGGAATACACTAGCGGCTATTTTTCGGGCCCTCCTCTGTAAGCAATCAAAGTCCAGTTTCTGAAAGTGAGGTGGCCAATATGCTTTCGCGAATGGTCGCCATTGTTGTATTGCTGTCGTCCGGGTGCGCGCTGTTTGCGCAATCCGCCACACCGGCGCCCGACATTTCCAATCAAGCGTTGCTCGACCGCCTCCAGCAAATGGAAAAACGCATTCTGGAGTTGGAAGATCGCCAGCGCAAACTGGAAGCGGCGCTCGTCGGGACCGGCCACCCAGAGATGGTCGCCGCCAACACTCCCGCGAACCTTACGGCCCCGGCCCCGGCTCAGCAAACGAAGCCGTCCATGCCAGGTCACATGGACGAGCATGCCACGGTGCGCGAGGAGTCCATGCATTATCCGTCCCTGCAAATTCGTGGCTTTGGCGACGTGGACTTCGCCGCTACCGACCAGAAGGGAAGCACGAGCGGTTTCGATCTGGGCCAGTTCGTGCTTCACATGGCCTCTCCGCTATCCCAGAAGGTCAGCTACTTCGGAGAAGTCAGCTTTACCGCCACCCCGTCCACATACGACGTGAGCGTGGAGCGCAGCATCATTCGCTACGACTATAACGATTCCTTCAAAATGTCTTTCGGCAAGTACCACACTCCGCTTGGATACTGGAATGCCGCGTTCCATCATGGCGCCTGGCTGCAAACTACCATCAGCCGTCCGGAGATGGTGAAGTTTGGCGGCCAATTCGTACCCGTACACTTCCTGGGCGTGTTGGCAGAAGGGAAAATTCCTTCCGGAGGTCTCGGCCTGGGCTACAGCGCAGGAATAGGAAATGGCCGATCGTCGATTCTAAGCAAGGCCGGCGACAGCGGGGACATCAACGATAACCGCGCCTGGATTGCCGGTTTGGATGCGCGTCCGTCCGCACTCTACGGCCTGCAAGTGGGAGCTTCGGTCTATCGCGACAAACTGACGCCCGCGCCGGGTGCGAATTTTGATGAGTGGATCGAATCAGCTCATGCGGTGTGGACCAAGGAGCATCCGGAATTCCTGTCGGAATTTTTCAATGTCTCTCATCACGATGTGCTGACGCAGCGCAACTACAACAGCCAGGCGTTTTATGTGCAATTCGCCTATCGGCTGCCGTGGCAGGAGAACAAATGGAAGCCGTATTATCGCTTCGAGTATATTCATAGGCCGAATGTCGAACCGGTGTGGGACTTCAGCGGAACCTCCGGGGTGGTGGATCTGGTCGGTTCCACTGCCGGCGTGAGATTCGATATCACCAACTACGCCGCCTTCAAGGCTGAGTACCGCAGCACCCGGCATGGTGTGAACGAGCCTCGAGTCAACGGGGCTTTTTTCCAGACTGCTTTTACCTTCTGAGGCGCACCATGGCGATCCAATCCAAAATCGCGTGCGCAATCCTGCTGTCGGTCTCGCTATGTTCTATCGAGCCGCAGCTTCTGCTGGGCCAGAAGGGTGACGTGGATGTCGCCGTCGTCGTGAACCCCGACACCCCAGTCAACAATCTCAGTCTTGCCGAAGTCCGCAAAATATTTCTCGGAGACCGCCAGTACTGGACGGCAAACATTCCCGTCGTTTTGCTCATGCGTGCGCCCGTCGCGCGCGAGCGGGATGTGGTGTTGAAAACGATCTACCAGATGTCAGAATCGCGCTTCAAGCAATATTGGATTGCCAAAATCTTTCGCGCGGAGTCGGCTTCGGCTCCCAAGGTCGTCTACTCGAACGACATGGCCAATGAACTCGTCACGGCCATTCCCGGAGCGATTGCGTTTATTGATTCCCGGGACGTGAAGCCGGGCACGAAAGTCGTTCGCGTGGATGGGCTTCTGCCGGGAGATGCAGGATATCCCTTGCGCTGACTTTCTCGACACCTTACCGCGGAATCCCCAGCTTTTCGAGCAATGCCTGGTATCGAGGGTTAGAGCGGACGTCATCAAAAACCGGATCCACTTTCAGGTAAGTAAGGTTGCTGTCGCGATCGACGTAAGCGCGCTCCAGCCTGGCCATCGACTCCGATTTGTCTCCCAGGCGAGCATAGATCTGGGCCATCACATAGGAAGAAACGTACCCGCGCTTCGAGACCTCATTCAATCCGTCCAGCCAACTTCGCAGAACTCCGGGATAGCCTGACTTGCTGAATTCCTCACCGATCGCCGCGGCCAGATCGGGATTGCCCGAGAGGGTCAGCACTTTCTGCCGCTCCGCAACTGCTTCCCGAAACATGCCGGCCTGCCCGTAGGCAAGTTCGATGGCATGCTGTGCCGGAACGAAATTGGGATCCATGTCCAGAGTCTTACGGAACTGTTTCAGCGCGCGATCATATTGCCGCGAAAAATACAGCTGACGGCCCACGCTGTTATTGATCAGAAGCGAAAGCGGATCCAGGTCCTGCGCCTTCTTCAGTTCAATGGCCGCTTCGTCGAAACGACCCAGCCGGATAAGAAAATCTCCATACCAGTGATGAGCCGCCGCGAAGTTCGGGTTCAGCTGGATAGCGCGCCGGAACTCGTCCTCGGCTCCCGCCCAATCCCAGTCGTAGTCCTCTCGCACCAGGGCCAGGGAAATGTGCGCCTCGGGCAGCGCGTCGTCAATCTTTGTGCTCTGCATGGCCGCTGATTTGGCGTTTTGCCAGACCTGCAGAGGGGCCATGTATCCGGAGTCGCCCATGAAGTTGTAGGCATTGGCCAGCCCGGCATACGCCCGGGCGTAGTGCGGATCCTTGTCCACTGCTTTGCGGAAGTAGTCGATTGCTTTCTGAAATCCGTCTTCCGTCCACTTGTTCCAATAGAAGAGGCCTTGCAAATAAAGTTGATACGCTTCGGAGTTTTCCGTGTCACGCTTGGCAATCTGGGTCGCTTCCTTGCCGACAATTTTCGGTTGCAGGCTGGCGTAAATTTCTTTGGCAATGTCGCCTTGTACAGTTGCGAGGTCAGACACTTTCCTGCTGTATTGCTCACCCCACAATTCAGCGCCGTCGGTTGCGCTGACCAGGTCCGTCTGAATGTTCAGGGTGTCTCCAGTCTGCGTGATCCTGCCCAGCAGAACGGCATCCACCTTCAAATCCTGGCCGACTTTTTGTGCGCTGACCTCGTGTCCCTTGTAACTGAACACGGTGCTGCGAGCCATCACGCGCAAGTTCGCCACACGCGAAAGATTGCTGATGATTCCCTCGGTAATTCCGTCGGCCAGATATTCGACGTTCTGGTTGGCTCCTACGTTCACGAACGGTAAGACGGCGATGGAATGAATCCGGTCGGATCCGTTTCCGCTGAAGAAAATTCTCCATAGGCTGCGTCCGGCCAGAGCGGCGGCGAGCAGCACCACGCACGCGATCGCCGGAATTGCGATTTTCTTTGACCACCAGCGCTTCCGCACCGGGGCGGGTGGCACAGTTGGGACGCCGGAAGATTCCGTATCACGTTTGAGGCGCTTCAGGTCGGTTCGGAGTTCGGCCGCGCCCTGATAGCGAAGCTTCCGGTCCTTCTCGAGCAGTTTCGATGTGATCCAGCCCAAGTCCGGCGGTAAAGTCGGATTGACCTGTAACACGGGTACCGGGGTTCGGTTCAGGATCGCTTCAAAGACAACCGCATGAGTTCCACCTACGAAAGCCAGCCGCCCTGTCGCCATCTCATAAAGCACGGCCCCCAGGGAAAAGAGATCGCTGCGCTGATCCAGCTCTTCTCCGCGCGCCTGCTCTGGCGACATGTATGCCACCGTTCCCAGAGCCACGCCTTTACTGGTGAGGTCATCACTGTCTGCCAGGGTGGGCAAACCCGCCGCGGTATCCGCGCTCGTTACTGGCGGAACACTTGAAATCAATTTCGCTAATCCGAAATCGAGGACCTTGGCTTGTTCTCGCCGGGTCACGAAGATATTTGCCGGCTTCAAGTCGCGGTGAATGATTCCAGACTCATGGGCCGCGTCAAGAGCGTCGGCGATCTGGATCGCAAGATCGAGGATCTGGGCACTATTGAGCGGCTTTCCCGTGATGAGGTGCTTCAGCGTGTGCCCTTCGAGGTACTCCATCACGATAAAAGGATGGCCCTCGGTCTCATCGACCTCGTGGATGGTGCATATATTGGGATGATTCAGCGCCGACGCGGCGCGCGCTTCACGCTGAAATCGTTCAAGAGCCTGCTGGTCACGGACCAGGTCGGTGGGAAGAAACTTGATGGCAACATTTCTGCCCAGCCGCAGATCGCGGGCGCGATATACGACACCCATCCCACCGCCACCCAGGCGATCTTCAATTCGATAGTGGGAGATGGTTTTGCCGAGCATGCTGCCACCGCGGGCAGGACCGCAATGTTAGGCCTCTAACCCTAACAAGTCAAAGCATCTAGAAGCGAAGAACCTTCTCGAAACGAACCAGTCAGACCTTCCTGCATGGCTATACCGTGCTGCTTAATCGATAGTGATCGCGGAACCAAATCTGTATCGGCCGTATGGGTGGTGAGCAATTGGTACTGTTCCACCTCAGATTTGGACATGCTATGCTCCTCGACAGCTTTACCCGACATCGGCGTAGGCAGCTGTCTCCTCCCCTCGATTGCCTGTTCCAGATCTGCTGAGGTCAAGTTTGGCGGTCGACGCTACTCCAAAATCGCGCCCGTCCAAGCGGGCTGTTTCCGCAGGGGACAATCCAGCCTCCCAGGGCGGCCCCTCTCCCGAGGAACTTCGTGCTGCCCAGGCTCTCGCTTTGCCTTCCTTGGAGGGACCCAGCACAGTTCGCGATCTGTTATCTGCCGGACTCGAAGCCCTCGACCTTCTTAATATCGGACTGATAGTCTGCAGCGCGTCGGCGGAATTGCTGGTCGCGAATCAAACCGCTGACCAGATCCTGCGGGCGCACGATGGCCTGGAGTTGGACTCCGGTGGAATTGTCTCGGCTATCCACGAAGAAACGGAACCTTTGAAGGCCTTGATTAAGAAGGTGGCGGAATCGCGGGGACACGCACGCGGCGGTTGCGACAGCGCGTTCGCGGTTCAGCGCGCCGAAGGCAAAAGACCTCTGACGATTTTTGTGCGCGCCGTGAAGACCCAGAGTGATACGGCCGTCGCGAATGAGGCGGCGGTTCTGATCATGATTCTTGATTCCGCGCTACCGATCGAGACGACTGAAGCAGAGCTGCGACAACTTTACAGATTCACCTCCACCGAGGCACGACTCGCGATTCACCTCATGGAAGGATTGGCCTTGGAAGACTGCTGTGAAGCAATGGGGATCCGCCGCACCACGGCGCGTATGCATCTCCGAAACATTTTTGCAAAGACCGGTGTTCGCCGCCAAGGCGAGTTGGTTTCTCTGTTGCTCAAGAGCATCGGTCTCGGCCCTCGCCTTAGGTAACCCCTCCCATTCCTAGCGGCGTTTTCTGGCCTGACACAAGGTAAGAATCTGCTTCCGCGGACGAATCCGGCCCGACTTGCTCGAATTTTGGGTTCGTATCATCCATGTGGACGTAGACAGGGCCTTAGGAGTCGCCTAATCTTCGGCCAGTTCTTACGCCGTCAGACTCCCTCCTGGCGAATAGCTTCTCCCCCAAAAAATGGATGGCAAGCGCGGGCGGTTTCACTCCCTCGTCTCGTGCATGAAGTACTTTTCCACATTTTGATGTGGGGTTCTGTGGAGGATTCCCTTTGGCATTGAACTGCGCCAGTTTGCCTGACGGACAGGATTTCTTCGCCCGCGCAATGCGCACCATCGGATGCGCAACGACACGCGGCGGAATTCGTGTTTCTGGACGTCAGCAACTCGCGGGCAGCAAGCTGCCAACTCCTTCGCCTCAGCCCTCTCCCATCGCAACATCGGCGCCGTCAGCGCCGGCAGGTCCAGAAGGAGGCCGCAAGGTCATGAGAAAGCAACTCCAGGTTTGGTTGCCCATACTTCTTGTTTGTTTTGCGACAGTCGCCGCCAGCGCACAGTCGTTCCGGGTGCAGTGCCCGACGACCACGGTCACCCACCCCACTGCGGCCAACAACAATTCAGAGCCGGCCTACACCGGAGCTACTGTCTTCACGGCCCCGAGCAACACCACATTTCAGCGGCCGACGTCGAGAGTGAACGGCGCCATCAAGTGCCAGCAGATTTCCGGTGGCGACGGTTTCGCGACCATGGGCGACGGAACGCAGACCTACATGTTCTCCTTTGGCCCGCTGTCCGGGCTGGCAAAGATTGCCAGCGGCGATGCTGGAGGTGGCACTGATTTTCCGAACGAGTTCAACCAGGTATATACGGGCCCAACCCTGCAGCCTGGCGACCCGGCAACCACCAACGATGTCAATCCCGGCGCATTTTCCTACAACGGTGCGATCGGCCTCGTCGGTGATCTGGATTTCAACCGGACTCTCGGAATCTTCCAGCTCACTGAGGCGGGCAGTGTCGCCACTGTGCGAACGTTGGGTGCTCACAACCTGAAGGTAGGAGATTCGTTCATCATTTCAGGGGCGACGCCGGCCGGTTACAACGGCAATTTCACGGTGGCGAGCGTCATCAACGCTACTCGATTCACATATCTCCCTGGAACTTCCGGGCTGACGACTGGGCTGGGCGCTTCGCTGGTGATTCCTCCCCTCGACGGTCACGTCGATCCCCGCCAGATCCTGGACGTCGGTGTGATGAACGGCAATATCCCAGCACCCCTGATGTCTCTGGACGAGGACGACGAATACTTCCTCACCCTGACCAACGTGGGCATGATTATGCGGCCCGACTTGTTCGAGCAGCACACCGTGCACTTTCACGGATATCCGAACGCTTCCGCCTTCTATGACGGCGTACCGGATGCATCGGTCGCTATCAACATCGGCGGCAGTTTCACCTATTACTACCTGGCTCCCGATGCTGGCACCTACTTCTGGCACTGCCACATCACGCCGCCGGAGCACTTGCAGATGGGCATGGTGGGACAGATTTATGTGCGGCCCCGGCAGAATCGCGTACCGGTCGGAAACAACCTCCGTGCAGCGCTCGTGCAACAACAGGCCGATCCGCGCACAGCTTGCAATTCCGCGGACATTCTCTGCACCAATCCCGTGCCAAGTGCGAACTCTGCAACGCGCGCGGCGACTGGGAAATATGCCTACAACGACGGTGACGGCTCGACTCACTACGATGTCGAGTACCCGCTGCAGATCCATGGCTTCGACCCCAACTTCCACTTTGTCGGCATGACCTTCAACCCGGAAGGCTTTGCGGACATGAAGGACAAGTACTTCCTGCTGAACGGCCGCAGCTATCCCGACACAGTTATGGCTGGACCGATGGAGACCATTACCACCGACGGCAGTTTCCACTACTCACAGCCGCTGCCCTCCATCATCAACATCCCGGTGGGCAAGAAAGCGCTGCTGCGGATTTCTGACCTCGACGTGACTGAGTATCAGACCCTGGCTTCACTGGGCATTCCGATGCAAGTGATCGGTATCAATGCCAAGCTGCTGCGCGATCAGGAGGGCAACAATCTCTACTACAACACCAACTCGATCACGCTGGCGGGTGGCGAATCACTCGACGTGATTCTGGATGCCACTGATACCAACAAGTACCCGGCGGGCAGTGTTTTTTACCTCTACACCCCCAACCTTGACCACCTCTCCAACGACGCGGAGAACTTCGGCGGACTGATGACCGAAGTTCGGATCAATTAGGAGCGCAGCCATGAGGGCGACGAACATGAAAAACACGATCTTGCAGACAAGACTTCTGGCGGCGATGGTGGCGGTGGCGCTGATGCTCACGGCCTCAGCCTTCGCGGCGGCTCCCGGAATCAAGGGCCCAACCTTCAACCTGACTGCGCAGGAGGCCTACATCAGCCAACCCGACGGCGCCATGATCTATTCCTGGGGCTATGGCTGTAGCAGCGCTCCCAGCGGTTTCCTTCCGCAAGCGATGGCCAATGCGACTTGCCCGAGCATGCAGATCCCCGGGCCGACGCTCATCGTTAACGAGGGTGATTCGGTCAGCGTCACGTTGACCAACAATCTTCCGGCGTCGGCGGGCAATACGTCGATCCTGTTTCCGGGTTTCACGCTGACCTCAACCTGCCCTGCCGGTCAGCAAGGACTGCTTACGTGCGAAGCGGCTCCGGCAGGAACCGTGACCTACACCTTCACAGCCACCACCCCCGGCACGCGCGCCTACTACAGCGGCACGCAGGGCGACCTGCAGGTGGAAATGGGACTTTACGGCGCCATCATCGTGGTACCCACGGCGGTTCCCGCGGCTTGCACGAGCGGTCTTCACGCCACGAATCTGACTGCGGAAAGCCACTGGGGCGAAACAGATTTCCGTCTGGCGGCCGCTGCGTATGACAATGCCAGTACCTGCTATGACCGCGAATACATGTTCCAGTTCTCCGAGATCGATCCCCGGATTCATACCCAGGCGGATGCCCAGGTTCACGACGCGGCCCGAAAGGCGTCTTGTACAGCAGGACCTGCGACCAAGGGCTGCTCCCTTGAGGTTCTGACCGAGCCTTATCACCCGGCGTACTTCATGATCAACGGGCGTTCCATGCCGGACGACATGGACCCGAACTACACACCGCAGTATCCACACCAGCCCTACAACGGCAACCCGCACGTTCATCCGGGGGAACAGTTGTTGCTGCGCATCATCGGTCAGGGACGCTGGCAGCATCCGTTCCACGAGCATGCCAATCACGTCCGCATTCTGGCGCGGGATGGAAACCTCATTCTTACCCCGGACGGCAAGGCGCTGGCGGGGCCGGCAATGTTCACCACCACCACGACACCGGGCTTGGCGATGGACGGAATCTTCTATTGGACTGGCCGAGGCTTGAACTGGGATGCCTATGCTCATCGCCCCCAATCCAGCGACCCGAACGCCAAGCTGACTTGCACCGCGGATGCCAACGGCTACAACACTGGATTCGCGGCGTCCGATACTACTTTTTCAGGCACGCCTGTCGCCACCACCGTGCAGGCTATCAACTACTACGAATGGTGTCAGGATCACAACAAACCCTTGCAGGTCGCTCCCTTCGGAGATGCGGCATCGGGCGGTCCGGTCACACTTCCGGACGCAACCATCCTGACCAACGGCGCCTGGTATGGTGGCAGCCCCTACCTCGGCCCCGACGCAACCGCACGCGCGACCGGATGCACGCCCACAACCCCCTTCTTACCCGGTGGGGATACGACGAATTCGAATTGCGGTAACACGGGCACAACTCCTCCCTCAGGCACCATCGCGAACCCGCCTTCGTCCGAGGCCGCTTTCGCGTACATGTGGCACTCGCACAACGAGCGCGAGATCACAACCAACAACATCTTCCCGGGCGGCATGATGATGATGCTGCTGGTGGACTCCCGGGAATTTCCCATCGACGAGCAGAACTAACTGAGGAGAAGAGCAAAAATGCGATCCCACTATTTCAAAACCTTGAAGACAGCGATCCTGGCAATATCCGTTCTCCTCCTCGGAGTCAGCGTCTCCTTCGCCCAGCAGACTGTCAATCTGACCGCGGCCCCGACCTCAGTGACTCTCCCGGACGGCTCGCTGGTGCCCATGTGGGGCTACACCGCCTGCACTGTCACGGGCACTGCGGGCACCGGTGGAACGCAGGCTTGCAGCTATCTGAATCCTTCGACCGGTTGGGCCCCAGTGGTGATTACGGTACCCAGCGGGCAGGATCTTAAAATCCAGCTCACCAATAATCTCGGGCACGGCATTCCGACCTCGCTCGTAATTGTTGGTCAGCTCGGGGGTGGACTCGGAGACCCCAAGGAGCGGACCACTAGTGCTTCGCCCGACCACAGCAACGCCCAGACGACTGTGACGTGGCCCATCGTCGGCAGCGCTGATCCCGGCAAACCGCCGGTGCAGGGTGCGCGCGTGCAGTCTTTTTCGACTGAGGTTGGCGACACCAAATTCGCGACCCTTAATTGGGCGCAGCCTCGCGCGGGCACGTACTTGCTCGAATCTGGAACGCATCCGTCCATTCAGGGACCGATGGGTCTGTACGGAATCGTCGTCGTGACAACTCCGGCGGTTGCCGGTGCTTCCAACACTCCCGGAACCGCCTATCCCGGAGTGGGCTACGACGCAGATGTTCCGGTGCTCTTTAGCGAAATCGATCCGGTTCAGAACAACGCCGTGAATGCGGCGGTTAACACGCCGGATTTCCACGAAGAAGCGACGATCCCGGTTAACACCACGGCCACCGACAACATCCACAAGTGTTTCGTTGGCACTGTCCAGGTGGGCGCCTGCTATCCGCCCGCCGTGAACTACACGCCAACCTACTTCCTGATCAACGGCGTCGCGTTTGACAAGAGCAATGCCACGAAATCGGTGTTCCCAACCTTTCCGGCGAGTGGCCTGACGGCCGGGACGCAGTCCATCCTGGTGCGCATGGTGAACGCAGGCCTGCGTATGCACGTTCCTTCCATCGTCGGCGCACAATTCGGAGCGGGCGCTGCTGGGTTTGGGCTGATTGCCGAAGACGGCAACCCGCTTCCCGGCGCCACTCGCGTACAAAGTGAAGTCTTCATGGCGGCCGGCAAGACCTACGATGTAAAGATCAACGTGCCCGCTGCCGGTGGGACTGCCCTCCCCATCTACGATCGCGAGTTAAGTCTCTCCGGCAATGCGATCGCGCGCGATGCCGGCATGCTGGCCTACATCGGCGCCAACGGCGCGGGACTTCCGCCGTCTCCCTCCTTTACCGCTGCGGTCGCGAACGCAGACACCTACAACGCCGTGGTGGCGGGTCAGACTCTTACAATTTCAGATCCCGGCAAGGGCGTGATCGCCAACGACATCAATGTTTATGGCGTAACGCTTCTCGCGCAAGCGGCCCACGGTTCTGTGGCCCTCAATGGAAACGGCACGTTCACCTACACGGGCGCAACCGGCGCACCAGACTCCTTTACCTATTGCGCGAACGGAACCGTGACGGGATCGATTTGCTCGTCCGGCATTACAGCTACGGCGACCCTCGGCGCGTCGAGCATCGCGAGCAGCAGCACCATCACCTGCGCTCCTTCCAGCTTTACGGCTAACACCTCCAAATACCTGTCCATTCGAACTCCGGGCGTCCTGGCGAATTGCACGGACACGGCGAATATGCCGCTCACCGTGGACATTGCGTCGATTACCAACGTTAGTTCGGGATTGACGGTTGTGGCAGACGCCAACGGGGGCTTTAGTGCAAGCGCTACCGGTGCGGGTGATTATAGTTTCACTTTCACTGCGAAGAACTCCCTGAATAAAACCGGGTCTGCAACGGCCACGGTAACCTTCCAGGCTGGGAACGGCCCGACCGTTAAAGTTGTGGACGGAGCGGATAAAACGACCCAGATCACCGACTACCGCTGGGTGATCGAGGAAGACCGCACCTTCTACGTGGACCCCAAGTGTACGACCAATCCTCTGCCGTCGGGCTGTCCAACGGCGACATCTCAGGGAGCTCCCGCCGTCTTCGGCACGAACTTTCACACCAGCTGGATGCCGCTCGTGGCAACCGGTTGCACGGGGCCGGTATCTTGCGAAGGCGGACAAACTCAGCAGGGCTCGAAGGTGGTCTGCGACCAGGGCAATGGCTTTTGCCGGCCCGATACCACCGGAAACGGGTTTACAGCCGTAGACCCGAGCCAGGTTCACTTGGATCCAAGCAAGCGCTATTACATCTCCGTATTGCCGGGTGACGCGGCCGAGCCGTTTATCAACGGATACGCTGGTGCCCCGGACTGCTCTGCTGCCGGTGTAGCCGCTGGAAGCTGCGGCCATGGCATGGGTGGCGCTCAAATTGCCGCTGCCTGCCAACCCTTGGCACCGGCTACCACGTGCACTGCGGCAATTGCGCCCGTCACGGTGTATACGCAGCCCAGCCCCTACCCACCTGCAAAGCTGACCGTGTTTGTGTTTGAAGACGACAATCCGCTCAACGGCGAACACGATGCCGGAGGCGGCGTTGACGTGTTGTCGCCCAACGAGCCCGGACTGGGAGGCTTCGAGATCACCCTGTTCGACGATGCCGGCGGTACCGGCGACGCGACCGGACAGCCAACCTACGACATGTTCAACATGCCGTTGACCAACAGTCTCGCGGGCACCATCGACCCGGTTACCGGCATGGATGCATGCCCGATCTCGAAGCAGGACACGGCGAATGCTACGCAGAAGCCGGGAACGTTCGCTGCGACACCGGATCAGTGCAGTGCGGACCCCTCGTTGAAAGGATGCCAGAAGGGCGTCGTGGGCATGATCGTGACCTGTCCGAAGTTTGAATCGGACGGCGTTACCCTGTCCCCGATGGCTGGCCAGGCGATCGTCAACAACCTCTATCAGGGCCGATATGGTGTGGTCGCCACGCCGGGCGCTGATCGCATTGCACGTGGCGAAGAATGGCTGCAGACCAACACGCTGGACGGCCAGAAAGCACACGATTCGTTCATGCGTATCGGCGAGCCGGCCTACTTCCAGGAGTTTGGCCCGGCTGGATACCACGTAACCATCGGCTTCGCGAACCCGACCATCATCAATAGCCGGAAGAACAGCCTTTGCACCAGAACCAACCCCTGCAACAAAGAGGTCAAGGGAAGTGTCACAACTGCGCGGATGAGCCGTCCGCCAGATGAGCGGCTCTATGGCAGCGGCTCGCGCGATAGCTTCTCCTTCACCCAGTGCTACGCCAGCTTGGGAGATCCCGACGGCGAAGACTTCGCCTTTGTTAAGTGCGACAACAATGGGAATTTCGATTTCAGGCAGATTCCAGCTGGAAACTGGAAGTTGACCCTGTTCGACCAGTGGAACGACCAGATCGTCGACGGCATCTCGACTCCTGTGGGATTGGCGGCCAACGCCACCGTCGTTAACCTGGGTGAGATTGCCACGCACCAGTGGCAAGCCAACATCTACACTCGTACCTTCATCGACAGCAACGGAGACGGCGTTTCGAACGTGGGTAGCGACGGCAATCCGACCGAGCCGGGTCTGGCGCTGGTCGCGACCAACATCCGCTTCCGCGACGGTAGCTTCTCGAACTTTAACAACACCGACTTGAGCGGCGCCGCCGGCTTCAACGAAATCTTCCCGCTGTTCAACTGGTACACCATTGAAACCGATACCACCCGTTACAAGACCACCGGCGTGCACGTGGTCTATGACGCGGGTGGCCCCACCGACACTACTTGTGTGGCGCCCGCACTGTGCGGAAGCTCACAAATCGCTGCGCACTTCGCCAACACGTACGAGGCGAATCCGCTACCGGCTAACTTGTCCGTACCTGGCGCGGTCTATTGCACCAACGCAGACTGCAACGGCTTTTCCATCGCGGGTGGCCCTGTTCCCAGTTCAACCACCAATCATTCCAGCGGCCGTATTGACCCGCCCCTCTGGTTTGGTTCTTACGGCTGGCAGGGCTTCGCGGGTCAGAACAGCTTCCTCGAATTCGGTAAGAAGCCATACGCGGTGGGCGAGACCGGCGGCATTCATGGTCACGTCGTATATGCCTCGACGCGCCCGTTTGACGATCCCCAGCTGCTCCTGCAATTGAGCTGGGAACCGCTGGTTCCGCACGTCACGGTAAACCTCTACAAGGAAGACATTGCTGCCGACGGGGTCACGCAAACCCGGACCCTGGTCGATACCACGCAGACCAGCAGTTTCGATGATTGGGCACAGGGCTTCCGTACCGACGCAGCCGGCAACATCCTGAAAGATGCTTCGGGAAATGCGATCCCCAACATGAATTGCCCGGGCCAGTCCAACACCGATGTCTTCTTTTACGGTTTGCAGAACCAGCCGACCTATCTGGATTTGTACAACTCGCGGCACGCCGGCGGATCGCCCGTATCATCGTTGCCGAACAGCTCCCAGTTCAAGTGCTATGACGGCATGCACAACTGGAACCAGCTGCAACCGGCTCCCTACGACGGCATGTACAGCTTCCCCAGTGTGAAGTTCTTCGACCCCGCGACCGGGAAACCGTCCGTGACGAACTGCCACATGTCTACCGCCTCTGAGCCTTGGGGCTGCATTCCCAACCCCGACACCACTGATCCGTATCGCGCCGGTACCCCCATGCTGCCCGCTGGCAAGTACGTGGTCGAAGTTGTGGTTCCACCCGGCTACGAGCTGGTCAAGGAAGAAGACAAGAACATTCTGATCGGCGACAACTACATCGCGCCAGCCGTGTCGCAGTTCGCAGGCCTGGGCGATATCTTCATCATGCCGGACCAGGCAGAGATTGCCGCCTATAACGCAACCAATCCTCAGAATCCGACTACCGATCTGGGTGTGGTTCCCCGTCATGAGGGGGACACGGGTAGTGTCGAGTCGTTCTGGCCGTGCGTTGGTGAAGCGCGCATCGTACCCGACTTCATCAGTCTGTTCCCGGGATCGGCCGAGATTGCGCCGTTCGCCGGAGCGAGCCGCAACTTGTGCGACCGTAAGGAAGTTGACCTGACGGATCAGACCTCCGCGCTCGTCAAGTTCTACGTCTTCACTCCGACGCATATCGCGGCCCACTACACGGGCATCATCACCGATGACTTCACCGCGGAATTCGACCCGTTCTCGCCGCAGTTCGGCGAGAAATTCGCCCCGGCCTATCTGCCTGTGTCCCTTAAGGACTGGAGCGGAAACGAAATCTCGCGCACGTACTCAGACGAGTTCGGCGAGTACACGGGCCTGAACTACTCGACCTGGGAAGTCAACCCGCCCAACCCGACCGGCTATGGCCCGACCATGATGGTTACGTGTATGAACGATGCGGGCTCGGGATCGACCCCCGATCCACTGTTCCAGCCTGCCTACAGCCAGTTCTGCTATGAGCTGCCGTTCATGCCGGGCCAGACCGGATACTTCGACACGCCGGTCGTTCCTACGTCCGCCTTCTCCGAAGGTTACAACCATCCTGATTGCAACTACCCGGCTGGCACACCGGCGATCCGAGAAGTGGATGGCGACGGAGTTGGACCTTACGTAAGCGCCGCTGGTAAGACGCTCACGATCACCTCACTGGGCAAAGTGTCTGTGGATAGCTATGGATACTCGGGTCCGGGCACCCAGATGGTGCCCTTCAATCAGCAGAAGGTCATCCGCGACTATGGCTTCGGAACGACGCCTGCGGGATGTCTATCTACGACCGGATCGCCATGTCCGAGTGTGGTCTTGGTTGGATCCGACGGTATCAAGCATCCGCTGACCGGAGTGAACTGGTCCGATACCACGATCACCGGTACCGTTCCATCCGGAGTGCCGGCCTGCGCTGTGCGCCAGCAGACGCAGTACGGTGGTTCGAACGCCTCATGCGGTCAACTGGTCATCACGGCCGCCAACGGCAAATCGTCGGTCGACACTGTGACCGTTACGATCGGTGGCAAAGCGCCTACCCACATTGCTGCGACCGCTTCCATTCAGGATGCGATCGACGCCGCCAAACCAGGCGACCTCCTCATCGTGGACCCGACCTGCCCGGCAGCGCCTTGCGCGAAAGACGTGGCTACCACGGATCCGCAAACCAAAATCACCACCTACTCCAACAACTCGGCGGCCCACCACGAACTGGTCATCATGTGGAAGCCGGTTCGACTGCAAGGTGTTGGCGCTGTCTCCAGCGTCATCGATGCTAATGCGCATCCCGCCGGCACGGCGAAAATGGATGCGTGGCGCCAGAAGGTGGTTTGTTTGTTCGGCTTGGCCCTGAACGGAATTCCGATCAGTCCCACCAACCCGTTCGATCAGTCCAACTCGGTAAATTGTTCCTCCGACATGAACTTCGCCGTGGATCGCCTGCCCCTGGAAGCTACCGTGGGCTGGGATGCCACGCTGAACGGCAACCTGGCGGAGCAGTTGATTGAGCCCACCTTGCTGGGCGCGTTCGAAGGCGCAGGCATCACGGTGCTGGCAAAGGGCGTGGACTTCCACGGCGCGTATCCCTGGAACGACGGCACAGAGCCAGCCGCCTTCCCGGCAGCAACCACACTATTGACGGCCAACAACTGCACTAGGAGTCGTAGGGACTCGACTAACCCGTTCCCGAGCAACTTCTGGTGCAATCCGTCGAGCATTGACGGCCTGAGCGTTACCAACAGCTCTCAGGGCGGCGGCGGCATCATGGTGCACGGCTGGGGTCATAACATCCAAATCGCCAATAACCGGGTATCCAACAATCAGGGCACTTTGTCGGGCGGCATCACGGTCGGCCAGGGTGAACATCCGGACGTTTACCTGGCGGGCGTCGCTCCCACCACGAATCCAGGCTCGTGCGAGAGCAACAATACTGCGAACGTGAGCCTGCCGTTCTGCTTCGACATGAACGTCAATGTTCACAACAACTCCGTCGTCCAGAATTCCTCTCTGGGAGACGAGTTGTTCTCGTCCACACCAGCTGGAGCCGGAGGCGTTACCCTGTGCAGCGGCTCTGACTACTACAAGTTCAACAACAACTGGGTGTGCGGCAATATGAGCACGGGTGACGGCGGCGGCGTCGTTCACCTCGGGTTCACCAAGAATGGCGACATCGAGCACAACGCCATTCTGTTCAACCAGAGCACCAACCCGACCATCACCACCAACGGCGGCGGCCTGCTGATCATGGGAGCCCCTGATGTGGATCCTCCCTGCTCCACCAACGACCAGGATTGCGTATCTCCGCCGGGTACGATTTCGCCCAGCGACGGAACCGGTCCAGGCCTCGTGGTCAATGCCAACCTGATCATGGGCAACGCTGCCGACAGCGGCAGCGGCGGTGGCCTGCGGTTGCAGCACATCAATGGCACCGATGCAATCAACTTCCCGAACGGGAGCCAGTGCAACGCAAGTCTGACCAATAGCACTTGTCACCTGAACACGGTCAAAGTTACCAACAACATCATCGCCAACAACGTTGCCGGTTGGGATGGTGGTGGCGTATCGCTGCAGGATGCCTTGGCGGTGAACATCATCAACAACACGATCGTCTCCAACGATTCCACTGCCTCCTCTGGAGTGCTCTTCACTTCGCTGTTCGCACCGTTGGCCAGCACACCGGGAACCAACTGCACTGTGAACAACGGTTCACAATCCTGCCCGCAGGTTGCCGGTCTGGTGAGCATCACTGACAGCCCGGTTCTGCAGGCCAACTTGCCCACGGGATTCAGCTGTCCGACGGGGCACGGAAGCGCTGGATCTTGCACCCATTACTCGGTCCCGCTCTTGGCGAATAACGTGATCTGGCAGAACCGCTCGTTCTTCATCGGTGTCGGCGGCTTCGGTTCACAAAACCAGACCCAGCAGAAAATAGTCACGCTGTATAACTCGTTCACAACGACGGCAGCTCCGAGCCAGGCGACGACCGGTGACTGCCCGGCTGCGAGCTACTGGGACATCGGCGTTCGTGGCGACAGCGGACCGGGCAATCACAGCGGCGGATTGCTCTCTCCGACAAACTCGGTGCTGACCGATGCGGCGGCGGACTACCCGGGAGCCAACAACATCGGGTCTAGCCCGAGCGTGGTCACCCAGTACTGCAACGGCTCGCGTGTGCCGCCGGAACTCGGTAGCATGGGCTACACGGTAAATCCGGGCACCAACGAAACCAACGCGTTGCCTAATCCAGTGTTCAGCCTGACTCCGTCAGCGACCGTGGACGAAGGCAACAACTGGATCAACCTGCGGTGGGGCCCGCTGGCGCTAACACACCCCGTCTCAGGGTCCATACTCGGCAACTACGCACTGGCGACAGGTTCGCCGGCCATCGATACCGCCGATTCAACCTATGCGCCCCCCACGGACTACTTCGGAAATGCGCGTCCGCAGGGCAACGAGCCGGATATCGGTGCCGTCGAATTTGTGAAGGCAGCTGCGGCGGATCTCGATCTGGATCCTTCGTCGCTGGCCTTCGGAACGGTGACCATTAACCGCACCAGCTCGAACCAGTTCGTGACTTTGACGAGCTCGGGCTCCGCGACCTTGAATGTGACCGGCATCGCGGTCACAGCTCCGTTCGCGCGTGCCACAGGGTTCGGCTTATCTCAGAACTGCCCAACCTCGGGGACGTTTGCGCTCACGGCAGGTTCCAGCTGCCGCATCTACGTGAACTTCCACCCGACAACGGTCACTTCATCCAATGGAACGCTCACGGTGAATGCCAGTAATGACGGCAGCGCCGACTATGGCACAGACCACGTTGTGGCTCTGTCCGGCACCGGCTCGCGGCTCGCCGTTTCGCCAACCACGCTGAACACCTTCTTTACGGTCGGAGGCGGATTCAGTCCCTTCCAGACTGTAACGGTCAGCAACGCGGCAGGAACCGGTTCAACCGGGGCGATCAGCGCTGCGGTTGCCGGTGTCACCAATGGAGTCACCTTCCAGTTGGCGGCGCCCGCCACCGGGACCAACTGCCTGACACACCCAAGTCTCAACCCTGGTCAGGCCTGCTCCTTCCGTATCCGTTTCCAGTCGCCCACCCCGTTTACGGCGGGAACCGGAACCCTCAACATCAGCGACACCGAGCCGGCAACAGTCTCGGTCGCGCTGAATGGATTCCGATTCTAACTTCTCGATCCTTCGCTGGTGTCTCGCTCAACCAGGCAGACACCAGCGATGATCAGGACCCGAATCAATCTGTTTGCAAAGCATGTTCTCGGAATTGCAAAAGACATGATCTGCCTGCGGGGGTTACTCGCGGGCAGTGTTTTTTAGATCGGACTTGCGTCGCCAGGTCTGGAGCTGATAGAAGCAGGAAAGGACAGCAATCATGAAAATCCAACGCCTTTTTGGTCTTGCCCTGGCCCTCGTGCTTTGCCAGTTCGCCTTCGCCAAGATGCCATTTTCTAATGATATCTTCGGTCGAGTGGAAAGCACCCTTGATCGCTGCGGGCAGGTTGACCCAGGTTCGGCGGAAAAGTACGCTGCCAAGAAGAAGGAATTGGTAAAAGATGCGACCAGCGAAGAAGTTGAAGCAGCGCGCAACTCCGACGAATACAAGGCTGCTTACAAAGATATGAGCGAGCAACTCAATCAGATGCCTAAAGACGAATTGATGGAAGCTTGTACCGCTTCTCTTAAGGGCGACAAGTAGGACACCAGCCAGGACCACGATTAACCGAAATGGCACTAATGGGTCATATGGGACGCCGTGCATTGAATGCGATAATTTACAAAATGTTGCACAAGCCCATTAGCTCTACTCAGCGATTGGTTCTGCTTTGCTTACTCGCGGCCAGCCCCGTCGTCCTTGCGCAGACTCAGCCGGCCGCTGGCAGTCAGCCTCCGGCTCCTGTGCCCCAAACTTCCGCTGGCGCTACGCACTCTCCTTATCGTCCAAGCCGTGTCCCAAAGCGCGCCCTCGAATATTACAGTCTGATATGGGGGGTAGACTCGCTCGCGGTAAAGTGGACCGAGTCGGGCGAGGTCATTCGATTCAGCTATCGGGTGCTCGACGCCGATAAGGCGAAAATCCTCAACGATAAAAAGAATCAGCCCGTCCTGATCGATCCGCAGGCTGGGGTCCAGTTGGTTGTCCCTTCGCTCGAGAAGGTTGGACAGCTACGGCAAAGCAGTACTCCCGAGGCCGGCAAATCCTACTGGATGGCTTTCTCCAACAAGGGAAGACCGGTAAAACGCGGTGATCGCGTGACTGTAGAGATCGGGACCTTTAAAGCTGAAGGGTTGATAGTAGATTAACGGCCTACCGCGCAGCCGTGTGCGAGTCTTAACCACGAGATCTGTCTAAAGCAAGATAGAAGGATGTATTAACTTGCCAAGTCACTCCTGGTGAAATTACTTTCCACTGCTTTCTCAAACGAAAACATTCTAGGCTTATGCGCGGAGGCCGGCGAGCAAGTAATCGCCAGGTCTCCACAATGGCTGCTACATCGCTGATGGAACGAACAACTCCGGTCGCTGCCGCAGGGCGCATCTCTTTCATTTGTCCGAATCTTGTTTACAAGTGTGTAAGTTCCGGCATGATCGTTGCCCGCTTGTCTTGGTACGTCCTCCCGGCAAAAATGGATACGGAAGTCCATTAGCATCTCTTCCCCAACTGTCGCAAACTTTTTCAGTAACTGTTACCTAAGTGCCATAACAGATGCTCCACTAAAGCATTCGCGGTCAGCACGATGCGTTTTCAATCGCTTGGAACAACACCTGCTTTTGTAGGTGCGACGGTTTACTCCCCTCCGACTTCGTCGGCCAACCGATCATTAACGGGTAAGAAAGCGGCCGTTGCGCCATCGCCGAGCCCGAAGCTTTCAGGAGACCTCAATGAAGTTGCGTTTGGCAGTTTGGGGAATATTTCTAGCGCTGTGCGTGACGCCGGCCTTCGCCGACTCGCTCCATTTCACCAACAAAGGCCTAGTCTCGGGAGGCGGAAGCAATAGCGGAATCAATATCGTTTCCTGCCTCACCAAGGTTTCGTTGGATGGCAGCGTTATATTATCCGGCCATATCGGGAGCATCGCTTTCGATACCGGTAATTTCACCGGCAGCCTGCTGGGCGGAGGCTCCTTCAATGGCGGCACGTTCGGTATCGACATCAACAGCGTCGGCACGATTCTGTTCTCGAACAATTTCGCCGGAACGTGGACGAAGATCTCCGACGACATGTTCAAGCTAGTCGGAACTTTCTCAGCGACCGTGGATGGCCTGAACCTGAACGGCATCACAACGCAATTCTTCGAGCTCGAGAGGGAAGACGGTCACCTCTCCTTCGATGAGGTGCACGGAAAGACCTGCCTCTCGGCGGCGCCGTCGGCCGTGCCGGAACCCGGAACACTGACCCTGTTCGGGACGGGTCTGGTTAGCCTTGCGGGATTGGTACGGCGAAAACTAGCCGTCAGCTAACAAGGTGCGGTGGGAACTTCCAGCCGGACACCGGTCCGACTGGCGAAACGAAAAATCAAAAGCGGGGAACTCCACGTTCCTCGCTTTCGTTTTGGCTATTCTTGTTCGACACCGCAGGCGCGAATCGCGCTCTGTTCAATGGGGTACAGGAGGGTGCGTAGCGCGCCCCAAATCTGCGCCTTGTCCCCGAGCGTGCTCAGCCGAATTGCGGGTGGCTTGGGGTGAATTCTCCGGACAACGCGCTCCACTGTTTCCAGCAAAAACTCAGGCGCACCTGCTACGATCCCGCCGTTGAAGACAATCAGTTCTGGATCCAATATGCTAACCATGTTCGCCACCGCGACACCCAGGATGGTAAAGCTCTGCTCCACTAGCGCCAGAGCCTGTGCGTTGCCCTGTCGAAGCGCATCAAAAACGTAGCGCGCGTCACGACTCTCGCTCAACGTCGAAGCAGGGGATCCATTTCCGCCCGTGAGGATCTTTCGTCCCTCACTCGCCAGTGCCACGCCCGATACCTGTGCTTCCAGGTAGCCGGTGTCCGGGAAATCCTCGTTCCAGCGCGTCCAGTCCAGGTTCATGCGGAATAATTCACCCGCAAAGCCTCCCCGCCCTCTGCAAATCCTGCCGTCTACAAAGACACCCGATCCAATGCCGGTTCCTAGCGCGATGAACACAAAATTATCGATTCCCTGCGCAACTCCCCGCCAGCGCTCGCCGATTGCAGCCATGTTGGCATCGTTGTCCAGAAACACCGGCGTTCCAAACACTTCTTCCAGTTCGCGACCCATGTCGACTTCGCGCCAACCCGGAACATTGTTTGCGTCAATGACCTTGCCGGTCTGCGGATCCACGCCACCCGGCACGCCAATGGCGATTCCCTTAAGTCCGTCCGGGTCGGTCGAATTTTCTAATATCCCCTCGATGCCATTCCGTATTTGCGCGATCACGCCCGCGGGGCCGGCTTCAGCCTTCACCTTTTCACGAGCCTCGTTCCGGATCTCACCGTCGGCAGTGGCCAGGACGAAGCGAAGGTAGCTCGCACCCATGTCAACCGCCACGCCGGAAGCGGCGAGCCCGGGTTGTTTGTTGGTTTTTCTCAAAGTAAGTGGCGTGTCTTTGCCGACGTACATCACCCGCTTCAATCTAGTCTATTGAATCGATTTAATCGGCGAATATAAGGTCAGCGGAGAAGCGCCGGCCTGTCAAGAGAAAACTTCGAGTTTATGGAAAAACGAGGGTTATCGGGCGCGAGTGGAAAAAGCGCCAGGACCTGGTGCTATGGCCTCGACAACCCTCAACACAACGAAGCCCGGGATCGCCCATTCGATCAGGTTCGGCATAGACGTGCCAGATTCTATCGCAACGTTTCGGGCGCCAAGGCTAAGAAATGCAGCGGATTTCGCACGTTACCACGGTCACTATCCAACCATTACCGCCTCTTTCATACTGAGCGCTGCCCACACAACTGTGGGTTGCGCATCGGGTTTGTAGCAGTGAGCACTTGGGGCGTGCCGGACCTGCCTTTTCTGGAGAGGGTTCGTCGCCCAAGCCTCTACAGGAGGGCCGATTATGACCATTCTCCGACGATTTTTGATGCCTGTGGTTTTGGCGCTGTTCGTTTCTTCTGCGGCGCTTTCCGCCGTGGCAGATGCTGATCCTCCGGGACGCGCCGTTCGCATCAAGTACATCTCGGGAGCCGTGTCGCTTCAGCCGGGAGGGGTTAACGATTGGGTCGCCGCAGTAGTCAACCGTCCCCTTACCACTTCCGACCGCGTGTGGACCGACAAAGAAGCGCGTGCCGAGTTGCACCTCGGAAGTGCCGCCCTCCGCATGAACGCCGAGACCAGTCTTACATTTACGAACGTCAACGACGATATCGTGCAGGTCGAACTCGACCAGGGCACGCTCAATCTGCACATCCGCCATCTGTTCGGAGGCGAGACTTACGAAATCGATACCCCCAACCAGGCCTTCACGATTCTCAAAGCTGGCGACTATCGCTTTGACGTCGATCCCAATGCTGACACTACTTCCGTCACGGTCTGGAAAGGGGAAGGCGAAGCCAATGGCCAAGGCCCTGGCGTGAAACTGCGTTCCGGCCATCAGGCCACCTTTTCGGGAGGGACTTCGCTCGAGCATCAAACGGCCAGTGCGCCCGACCTCGACGGGTTCGACGACTGGTGCCGCGTCCGCGACGACCGCGGGGATCATGCCAAGTCGTATCAATATGTCTCCGCCGATGTAGTGGGCGCCGATGAGCTCGACGAATACGGAACGTGGCGAGTGGAACGAAACTACGGCCCCGTTTGGGTTCCGGCCGTGGCTCCCGGATGGGCCCCTTATCACTACGGGCATTGGGTATGGGTTGAGCCGTGGGGCTGGACGTGGGTAGACGAAGCCCCCTGGGGATTCGCTCCCTGTCACTATGGGCGCTGGGTTCACCTCGGGGGATATTGGGCATGGGCTCCTGGGCCGGTTGTCGTTGCCCGCCCGGTATACGCTCCGGCGCTGGTGGCGTGGGTCGGCGGCCCGCACTTCGGAGTCAGCTTGTCTTTCGGTGGCGGTGGCGGCGTCGGATGGTTCCCGTTGGGATGGGGTGAACCGTATGTCCCTTCCTACCACGCGAGCCGAAACTACTTCCAGCAAGTGAACGTCACCAACACGCACATCACCAACATCACCAACGTGACGAACAACTATTACGTCACGAATAACACAACAGTCGTGAATAACAACGTTCGCAACATTCGCTACGTCAACCAAAACGTGACGGGCGCGGTCACCGCTGTCCCGACCAGGGCAATGACGAATTCCGAGCCCGTGGCCAGAACTGCGGTCGCGGTCAACGCAAGCGAACTGAAGACGGCTGCTGTCGTAAATACGGCGGCAGTGGCTCCGGCCAGAACGAGCGTGCTGGGAACGAGGGCGGGAGCTCCGACGGCTGTTCCGCCGAGTCGCTTGATGGCTGCGCGTCCGGTGGTCTCGCGCGTGGCGCCTCCGGCTCGCCCGGTGCCGTTTGAAGTTCGAGAAGGAGCGTTGGCCAAGACCCCAGGACGCCCGCTTGATGCTCAGACCGAATCCCAACTGCGCTCCAATATGGCGCGGCCGGCTGCCCCGGCGGCGCAGGCGCCCACACAACCGATGCAACCTGTGAGACCTGGATCTCCGATGGCGACCAGTCCCAGCGGCACTCAGCCAAGAGCGGTGCCGCGTCCTGGTGGGCCGCAGAAATTCCCCGGCGAAGCCAATGACGCTGGCACGAAACCTGCGACGTCGACGGTTCAGCCGGCAACTCAGCCGATGCAGCCCGTGCGACCTGGATCCCCGATGGCGACCAGTCCCAGTGGCATTCAGCCAAGACCGGTGCCGCGTCCCGGGGGGCCGCAGAGGTACCCCAGAGAGGCTAACGACACTGGCACGACGACGACGGCCCAGCCGGCTACTCAGCCGGTTCAGCCTCTCCGACCCGAATCTCCGATGGCGACCAGTCCCAGCGGCATTCAGCCGAGACCGGTGCCTCGTCCCGGAAGGCCGCAGAAGTCTCCCGGCGTGACTGACGGCGAAAGCCCGAGACCAGTGATGACCACAACCCAGCCCGTCCAGCCGCCGTCACCCGGCCGAATCGTCCCTCGCCCCTCGCAGCCCGAGGTGCCGACATCCCCGGCAGCGCAGGGTCAGAACACAGACGTGGTCCGTCCAGTCACGCGGCCGATGCCAACTTCAAGGCCGAGTGCGGATGCTCCCCGATCGGTTGAGCCTGTCCCGGCGCGTCCGGGCGCATCCACGGGAGTGGTGCGCCGGAGTGTGGAAACGGTAGCACCAAGCGCTCCGCGCGCGCCCCAAGCCGTGTCGATGCCCAGAAGCGAGCCGGCGGCGCCTCAGGCCGCGTCACACGCTCACACCGTAGTACAGGCTCCGCGCGAAAGCCCGCGGCACGAGAACAAGGCGCAGCCTTCTTCTAAGCACGAAGAGAAATCGGATCGTAAAAATAATCGCTAGCGGCTGAGAAGTTGAGTCTCTAATCGGGTGCGTTACGTACGCACCCGATTTTCTTGCGCCGCAACTCGGGGAGAAGGTTCAACGAAGGAGTTGATCTGGAGGCAATGCGGTCCAAGCGGTAAAATGCTGGGTTCTATGCCGGTCATGATTGCGTTGCTGCGGGGGATAAACCTCGCCGGCCATCACAAAGTCAAAATGGAAGATCTGCGCGCCCTTTGCCACTCCTTGAAGCTGCGCGATGCGCAGACGTATGTGCAGAGCGGCAACGTCGTCTTTCGCACAGACGAGAAGGACACGGATCGGCTCGCCCAGCGCATGGAAGACGCAATCGAGCGCAAATTCGGTTTCCGTGCTGGCGTCATTCTACGTTCGCCCGCGGAGTTTAGAGATCTCATCGCACAGAGTCCCTTCCGGAAGCGCAAAGGCCTCGAACCCGGCAAACTCAACGTAACCTTCCTCGCCTGCGACCTTGCCAAAGACACATGCGATCAGATTCTTCAGATCAAGGCCGAGGTGGAAGAGATCAAGCTTGGCCGCCGCGAACTCTATATCTATTTTCCGGATGGGATGGGCCGCTCAAAGTTAGGGGCTGTTCTGGATCGAACACTGAAGAAAGCCGGAACAGCCAGGAACTGGAATACCGTGACGAAATTGCTCGAGATGGCGGAATTGATGGAACAGTGAAGGCAGGTTGATTCACTGTCGAACATCCGCGTGGTCGGCCAAGTCAATGAGTGATGGGGCGGCTGGCCAACATCGAACCGCTGATTGCGTTCGCTGTACTCGACTGGTGCATCAATGCGGCGTCTCGGCGAGGTGCTGTGCGTTATCCAAGCATCCCGATTACGCTCACTGTGCTAAGCGCGAAAAAGATTCGGCGGGCATTAACGGGGCCGCTCCTCGACGCTAAAGCCGGAAACAGACAAGCCACTAAGGAAGGGAGGCAGACCGATGAGCGAAGGATATCGCGTCCTTGGGTTTGTTGTAATCATTGTCCTCTACATCGTGATCGGGATCATGGCGGCAACAGGCACGACTACTATCTTCCGGAAAATGTTCAAGCCCAAGGTAGAGCAGATCTTCTACGCAATGTTCCTTATCATGATCGCCGTCTTCTACATGGCTTTCGCGGCTTACTTCGAAGCGGCGACGGCATGGCGGGTGGAAGGGGCCGTGGTGCTAGCTTTTGTCGCGATCGCTTTGGTTGGAGTGCGCGTGCCGTTCGCCCTGATCGTCGGATATGCTCTCCACGGGTCGTGGGACCTGCTGCACGAACTGCAGGCGCACGGAGCTTTGTCCGCCTTCGATCCGGGGCAATTGACGGCAATCCCGCTTGCTTACGGAGCCTTTTGCGCAGCCTTCGACTTCTACGTGGCGGCTTATTTCTATGGACGGCGTGCCGAGTGGAACGCAGCGTGGAAGGCGTTGCCGCCGACATCTACCGAGTAGCTACAAATTTTCGGGTATGAAGGCGATCGACTGGTTCAAAAAAACGGCGCTTCCGCTACATCTCGCTCCAAGGCGCCGGATGGCGCGCTTCGTAAGAGGCAATCTCCGCCTCGTGCTGCAGCGTGAGCCCAATATCGTCGAGGCCCTCGAGCAGGCAATGGCGCACGAAGTCATCGACCTGGAAATCGGCTGAGAAGCCCTGCTCGTCGTACACCTTTCGCTGCTCCAGATCTACCGTCAGGTGGTAGTCCTTCTGTTTCTGGGCGCGCTTCAGCAATTCGGCAACTTCGTCCTCGCGAAGGATCACGTTCAGGAATCCGTTTTTTGTGCTGTTGTTCGCGAAGATGTCAGCGAACGAGGTGCCAATGACCACCCGGAAACCGAAATCGGCAAGCGCCCAGACCGCATGTTCGCGCGAAGACCCGCAGCCGAAATTCTTGCCGACCAGCAGAATGCTGGCTTGCCTGTAACGCGGATCATCGAGAACAAAAGGCTCTCCACTCGTTGCAGACTTTCTCCAGTCGTAAAAGAGAAACTCCCCAAAGCCCGTGCGCTCGATGCGCTTCAAAAACTGCTTGGGGATGATCTGGTCGGTATCGACGTTCACCCGATCGAGAGGCGCGACCCGGCCCTCTATGTACACGAAATGGATTCATAGACTCTTGTCCTGATCGGCGCTACTGAAACTTCCAGTTCCGAATATCCGTGAAGTGCCCCGCAATTGCCGCCGCGGCCGCCATCATCGGGCTCACCAGGTGCGTACGCCCGCCGCGACCTTGCCGTCCTTCGAAATTCCGGTTGCTGGTTGAGGCGCAGCGCTCACCCGGCTGCAGAATGTCAGGATTCATGCCCAGGCACATCGAGCATCCCGACTCGCGCCACTCGAATCCGGCTTCCTGGAAAATGCGCTGCAGTCCTTCTTTCTCCGCCGCCTGCTTCACGGCCTGCGATCCCGGCACCACCATGGCGCGAACTTTCGGATTCACTCGATAACCCTTGGCCACTCGCGCTGCCGCTCGCAGGTCTTCGATCCGCGAGTTGGTGCACGAGCCGATGAACACTCGATCGACGGAAATCCCCTCTATGGGAGTGCCGGGTTGCAGTCCCATGTACTGGAGCGCCTGCTCGGTCGCACGCCGGTCGGCATCGCTGCCGCCGTCCAATTCCGGTACGCGGCCGGTGACCTGCACAACCATCCCCGGGTTCGTTCCCCATGTCACAAAAGGTGCAAGCGTCGCCGCATCCACTTCGAGAACTTTGTCGAACCGCGCTCCGGGATCGGAAGCCAACGTTCGCCAGTGTGCGAGGGCCTTATCCCAGGCGTCGCCTTGGGGCGCGAAGCGTCTTCCCTTGACGTACGCAAAGGTCGTTTCATCCGGCGCCACCATCGCGGCTCGCGCTCCCGCCTCAATGCTCATGTTGCATAACGTCATGCGGCCTTCCATGCTGAGCCCGCGCACAACCTCGCCCGCATACTCGATGACGTATCCCGCGGCACCGTCTGTCCCTATACTCCCAATCACGCCGAGCGCCAGGTCCTTTGCCGTGACCCCACCTGGAAGTCGTCCGCTCACCTCAATCTTCATCGTCTTTGGTTTGCGCTGTGGCAGGCACTGCGTTGCGAGCACGTGTTCGACTTCCGATGTGCCAATCCCAAACGCGAGCGACCCGAATGCCCCATGCGTGCTGGTATGGCTGTCTCCGCAAACAATCGTCATCCCTGGTTGCGTGAATCCGAGTTCCGGACCAATCACGTGCACGATCCCTTGTTCGGGCGAATCTATGTCGAACAACCGTACGCCGAACTCCTTGCAGTTTTCCTGCAGAGCTTCGATTTGCCGCGCTGCGATCGGGTCGGTGATCGGTGTTCCGCGCGGTTCCGTGGGAACATTGTGGTCTACCGTGGCTACCGTCCGCTGGGGCTGACGTACTTTTCGACCCGCAGCCCGCAACCCCTCAAATGCTTGAGGAGAAGTGACTTCGTGAACAAGGTGAAGGTCAATGTAGATGATTGGCGACCGACCGGTCGGTTCGGTCACCGCGTGGGCATCCCAGACTTTCTCAAATAGTGTTCGCTGCACTGGCATGTCGGGAGTGAGCTTCAGAAATTCCAGCGATCATCGCTCGCTGGTTTTACCAATCAACATTGTACCAATTTACGAAAATCTGGACCGTGCAATCGCGTTCAACACAAAATCCCTAGACAGTTGCTGCTTTCTGCCAGTCTCGCAGATAGAGACCCAGCATCAGGAGGCAACCGGCAAGGGGGATGGCCAGTCCGTACTTCAAGCTCGACATCTTTGTCGACGTAACCCCGACCAGCCAGGGCATGCAGGCGGCGCCAAAACTTGCCAGCATGAACATCACGCTCCCGATGCGTTTGGCTGCGACGCCGAACGAATTCGAGAGCAGGGAAATGGTGATCGGATAAATCGTCGCCAATCCGAGCCCGATTACCGATGCGCTCACGAACACCAGAATCATCGATCGCGAAGCCAGCAAAATCGTCAGGCCGACGACTGCTATTGTCACGCTCAACCGGACGAGTCGGATTTCCGAAACGCGTTTCAGGAACAATGGTGCCAGCGCCCGGCCTGCCAGCAAACCACCGTAAAAGAACGAGGGAGTCGTCACCCAGATCGTGCCCCCGTGATCCACCAGCCTTTTCGCATACGAGGCCAGCCACCCGCCGATAGCATTTTCGGTCCCCACGTAAACGAAAAACAGAACTCCGAGCACAATCGCGGACGGAGTTAAAAACAAACGCACCAGCGGTTGCGCCGATCTTTCGGAGGAATTCTCGGAGGGGCTGGATCGTGGCAACGCCACCCAGGCCAGCGACAGCGCCACCAACAGAACAAACGCAGCCAGCGAGTAGAAGAACATCGGTATCCGCCCTGCGCGCTGAAAAGGCGCTAGCAGGAAGGGGCACGCCACCGCTCCCACGCTCCACGATAAATTCAGCAGTGAGAGCGCGGCCGCGCGCTTAGATGGATTCACTTCCGCCACCAGCAGATTGCAGGTAGGAATCGCGAGGCCAAGTCCGATCCCGTAGCAGGCGACGGCAGCCATCCCCAGCACGCGCGAGCCGATCGGCAAGGTCCCGACTCCAGCCGCCATGAAGACCAACCCCAGCAGCATGGCAAATCGGTATCCCAACCGTGACACCAGCACGCCGGACATGGCAACCCCCAGAATGGAAGCCAGAAACTGCGCGGTAAAAAAGACACCTGCCTCCGCATCGCTCAGTGACCAGCGCACCGAAAGCCAAGGTAGAGCGGGCCCTAGCAGGACGGTGACAATCCCAGTCGGAACGAAAGTCGCATGGGCAACTGCAGTCGGCGTGAGCCAGAATCGTCCTGCTGGGGGCTCTTCGATTTCACCGATCGCCGGCGCTTTACCCAAATTTCCCATAACGTGTCGGTGCGAATGGCGATTGTACGACGCCCCACGCGGAGCAACCTCCACTTTGCGGCTCCTACGCCCCAAGGTATGATGAACTTCGTTCCCTTTCCATGATCAACGGCAAGCGCATCGCGATCGTGCTCCCGGCGTACAACGCGGAGAAGACCTTGCTCGCGACCGTCCAGGAAATTCCTGACGTGGTCGATACCACGATCCTGGTCGACGACCACTCCACAGACGGCACGGTCGAGCTCGCCCACCAGCTTGGACTTCCGGTTTTTGTGCACGATCGGAATTATGGCTACGGCCGCAATCAGCAAACTTGCTATCGCGAGGCGCTGGGCGCCGGGGCTGATGTTGTCATCATGCTTCACCCTGACTACCAGTACACTCCGCTGCTTGTGACCGCGGTGGCCAGCATGGTGGCCTATGGCGTCTACGATGTCGTTCTCGGGTCGCGCATCATCGGCGGTTCCGCACTCGGGGGTGGCATGCCCCTTTACAAGTACGTGTTTAATCGTTTGCTGACTGCGTTTGAGAATCTTTTCCTGGGTGTGAAGCTCTCGGAGTATCACACCGGCTACCGGTGTTTCAGCCGCCAGGTTCTGATGGAACTGCCACTTATCGAGAACTCCGACGATTTTGTATTCGATAACCAGATGCTCGCCCAGTGTGTCCACTTTGGCTTCCGAATTGGTGAAGTCTCCTGCCCGACGAAGTATTTTGAAGAAGCATCGTCGATCAATTTCCGCCGAAGCGTCACTTACGGCCTGGGCGTGCTGGCGACAACGTTGCAGTTTGCCCTGCAAAAATGGGGACTTGGTCACTTCCGGATTTTCAGCGAGAAGGGGCGCAAGCTGGAAAGCTACTATGTGCGCGGCGTCACCAGCAAGCCATCGGAGTAGGCCCCGTACAACCTATTCTCGTCATCCTCAGCGAATGAGGCTCCAGCTCATCGAAGAACATCGTGTTATCCAAAAGCACGTCGCCCGTTCGGGAAAATGTTTTGACAGTGATAACGTGCATGAAGCTCGCTCAAAAATTCGGCCGCTCATATCAGACCCACGTAAAAGCGATGCCGTCGATTACGCACGTTCGGCGAAAAACTTCCGAATCCGCGGCCAATATTTCCGAACCGTCTCGTCCGTAGAAATATGTCCGCCGCGCCGGAATAAGTTGAGTCTGATCCCGGTCTGATCCGCAAAGCTTTTTACCGACCGGTAGGGCACGTAAGGATCGTCCTGCGCGTGAAACATCATCACTTTTGAAGGGGTAATCTCGTCAATATGGTGCGCGGGGTTGTAAAAAATCCCATTGTGCAGTTTTTTCCAATTGCGATCCCTTAGCCGGTAGGCCTGTCCAAAAGCTTGGCGAATGTAAGCCGCATAGCTCGGATTGGAAGTCTCCGCCTTCTCCGAAGCAACCAGAATCCTCCAATCCACCACCG
Source organism: uncultured Acidobacteriota bacterium (assembly GCA_963850425.1). Classification (GTDB taxonomy): domain Bacteria; phylum Acidobacteriota; class Terriglobia; order Terriglobales; family Acidobacteriaceae; genus Gp1-AA133. The sequence goes on from CAWKLF010000001.1 coordinate 1,442,871, forward strand.
GACAGTTGGCAATTACCTTCTTCACGCGCGAATCCAGCGAAACCAGCACCGCCGCCGCGCCTCCGAAACTCCCGCCAATCACGAATATCTCGTCCGCCTTCACCCGGAACTTCTTTCCGAAGGTGACTTCCCGCACATCCTGTCGCAGTTCGCCGATCACATCGAGAATGTCGAGATGCGGTGACGTCTTCAGGAATTCTCCATCGCTTTCCCATGCGCCCCGGTATCGCGGATAGAAAACCCAATACCCCTTCGCCGCGAGAAAACTTGCCAGCCCTTGCTTGCGTGGGATCGACGGCATGCCGTCGCATAACACGATGACCCTCTGTTTCTTCCCGGCGCGAGCCGGTGGCAGAAACTCGCAGACAATTTCTTTCTTAAAGCGGGTGCGAAACATGAGAGGAGAGAATCAATGGCTCTTCCAGAGCCGGAACAGCAAGCCGAAATAATCGAGCCCAACCCGGATGTTGGCCTTGCTGGTCCCCGCCCGCCGCGGTCCGAAGGTGAAGGGAATCTCGCTCACCGAACGCACGTTGCCGCGCACCAGGATTTCCAGCAGGATCTTGAATCCCCGATTGTGCAGTTCGATGTCTTTCAAGCACGACCGGCGAACCATGAAGAATCCAGCCATCGGGTCCTTTACTTGAATGTTCCGCTTCTGTATGGGATAAGTCAGCCAGATCGCCATCTTCGAAAGCAGATGCCGAGCGGGGTGCCAGTTATCCAGACCACCTTGCGGAGCGTAGCGACTCGCAAGCACGACGTCTCGCCCGCCATCCATCGCTTCCCACAGTCGCGGCAGCAATTCGGGTGGATGTTGCAGGTCGGCATCGATCACCCCCAGAACTTCGGCGTCGGTGTGCTTCCATCCATAGAGCACGGCGCCACCCAGGCCGCGTTCGCCCTTTCGCACCAGCAGCCGCACACGCGGATCTTCCTGGGAGATTTCCTGTACGATCGAGTCGATTCCGTCGCCGCTATCGTCATCCACCACTAGAATTTCGTAAGCGAATCCCAGAGGATCGAGACTCCGGCGGATGCGGTCCAGCACCGCGCGAATGTTGTCCGCCTCGCGTAGCGTGGGTACCACCAGGGCAAGCTTCGTCACCGGCTTCGGCGTTACCGAAACAGGGGCATCCTTGTTGTCAGCAGGAGATTGGATCTCTTCTGCCGTAAGCTTTACGGCATGCAGCGGCATCGGACTCGATTTTAAGATCTCAGCGCTTGAAAAACTATCCCATACTCAGGAACGCCCTGATTCTGGCGGTTCTCGCCGCTTTCGGCCTGCTCGTTGCCGGATACCATCCCGGAGCCGAAGATGATGGCGTATATCTTTCCGCCATCAAGCATGACCTGAACCCCGCCTTGTATCCGCACGATTCCGACTTCTTCGCGGTCCAGCTGCAGGCGACAATCTTCGACAAAGTCGTTGCTGCTTCGGTTCGACTGACGCGCCTGCCGCTCGGCTGGGTGATTCTCGCCTGGCACTATCTCGCGATCTATCTGGTGCTGTTGGGAGCCTGGCGGCTCAGTCGACGCAGCTTTCCCGAAGCCTATGCTCACTGGGCTTCAACCGCGTTGGTCGCGGTTTTGCTGACTTTGCCCGTTGCCGGGAGCGCGCTTTACATCGTGGACCAGAACCTGCATCCGCGTGCTCTGGCCACCGCCGCCATACTGGCCGCCATCGTCGCCACGCTTGATCGCAAGTTCGCACAATCGATCGCGCTACTTATACTCGCCGCCTTATTTCACCCCATCATGGCGACCTTCGGCATCTCATACTGTGTTTTTCTTGTATGGCGAGAGCCTTTGACCGCACCAAAGCTTGCCGAACCTAAACTGCTCATCTTCGCGCTCGCGCCACTCGGATGGATCTTCGAACCAACGTCCTCCGCCTGGCGCATCGCGGCGAACACCCGCGACTATTACTTCCTGGGACGATGGGAATGGTATGACTGGCTCGGCGTCATTGCGCCCTTAGCGATTCTGTGGTGGTTTCGCAGGATCGGCCAACGCGACCACGCGTCGACATTGGTCTACGTTTCAACTCGTCTGGCACTCTTCGGCGCTTTTCAGGTGATCGTAGCGATCTTGCTGATGTGGCCAGAAAAGCTCGAGCGCATGCGTCCGCTGCAGCCCATGCGCTACCTTCACCTGCTTTTCCTGATCATGATGATTCTCGGCGGAGGATTGCTAGGCCGGAAATTCCTCCGAACCCGTTGGGCCCGTTGGGCTGTGGTCTTCATTCCGCTGGCATGCGGAATGTATTTGGCGCAGCGCGAGACGTACCCGGCCTCAGCTCATCTCGAGTGGCCTGGATCAACCGTTACGAATCCGTGGTTGCAAGCTTTCGCATGGATCCGCCAAAACACACCGCCCGATGCGTATTTCGCCGCCGGACCGGATTACATGCGCCGTCCAGGCAACGACTATCACAGCTTCCGCGCCCTGGCCGAACGTAGCGTGCTCGCCGATCTCGCCAAGGACTCCGCCGTCGCTACCCAGGTCCCGCACCTGTCCACCCGCTGGCTCGAAGAAGTTGAAGCTCAGGGAGGCTGGGAGCACTTCACGCCTGCAGACTTAGAGCGCCTGAAAGCTCGCTTCGGAATCAACTGGATCCTCATCGAACGTCCAGCCCGCCGCGGAATGGACTGCCCATACGAGAATGACGAGCTATTCGTCTGTCGTATGCCGTAACTTGTCTGAGATTGTCATCCTGAGCGAGATTGTCATCCTGAGCGTAGCGAAGGACCTATGCAGCTCGGCATGCTAGTCTGCCACTGCTCCGAGGAGTAGCATCTAATCCTAGGGAATGGCTACCACCCCAACCACCGAAACCTCGACTACCCAGTGCCGTCCACCCACGCGCCAGCCCTTTCGCAGCCAGATCGGGCCACCGTTGCGCCGCAGCACGATACGGCTGAACGAGGTTCTGACCTTTGCTTACGAGACGTTCACTAGCAACAAGGTCCGCTTCGCCCTGACCGCGCTGGGGATGGTAATCGGTACCGCCTCGCTCATCATGGTCGTCACCATCGGCATGACGGGCAAACAGTACGTCCAGCGTCTCATCCAGTCCATCGGCGCCAACATGATTTACGTAGAGTATTCCGGGGGGGCGCAGCGCATCACCGCCAGCGCGGCCGATCCCCTGACGGTCGACGATATGCGCGCCATCCAGGAACAGGTTCCCAGCGTGACCTACGCCTCGCCGCTGGTGGTCCTGAGCGAGCGCATTGCGGCGGGTTCCGGCAAAGAAAAAGACATCACTGTGATGGGCGCTGCGCCCGAGTACCAGCGCGTCCGCAATCTGGTCGTGCTCTCCGGCCGCTTCTTCGACGCGGGCGATGCCCAGTCCCGCAACAAAGTTGGCGTCCTCACTCAGAAGATGGCGGAAGAATTGTACGGCTCAGTCGATGCCGCCGTCGGCCAGATCATTAAGCTGAATGGACTTCCCTTTACGGTCATCGGCGCTTTCAAGGAGGGCGTGGACACCTTCGGCCAGTCTGAAGTGCAGGACTACAGCATGGTGATCCCCTCCACGGTCAGCCGTTATTTCACCGAAACCGCGGCCGTAAAACAGATCTTCTTCACGGTTGCCAGTCCCGACGATGTGATCCCTGCCACGACTCAAATTCAGCGCGTAATTCGATCGCGTCACCGCCCTGAATCCGTCTACACCGTCAGCAACCTCACCCAGTTGCTAGCCGTATGGGACAAAATTGCGAACGCCCTCACCTTCGGCCTGCTCCTGATCGCGGCCGTGACGCTCCTGGTCAGCGGCATCGGCATTATGAACATCATGCTCGCTACCGTGAGCTCCCGAATTCGCGAGATCGGCATCCGCAAAGCCATCGGCGCCACCAACCGCGAAATACGCTTCCAATTCCTGGCCGAAGCAATGCTTATTTCCCTGATCGGCGGTGTGGCCGGGATCGTGATCGGGTTGGCGATCCCGTTCTCAGTCCGCTTCCTTACCGCTTATCGAATCCCCATCTCCGGCCTCTCCGCCATCATCGCCATCGTGGTCTCCTCACTGGTTGGCATTATTTTCGGCACTTTGCCGGCAACTCGGGCAGCGCAACTCGATCCGGTGGAGAGTTTGCGATACGAGTAGAGCAGGCTGCGAGCTTCGAGCCACGGCTCTTCGAGCCACGAGCTTCGAGCCACGGAGCTCGCAGCTAAAAAGCAAAAGCCGGGCTGGTTGACCCGGCTTTCGGATTCTGATCACAACTCTCGGTTTCCCGAGATCAGGGTCAGATCTTTAAAACTTCTGAAATTGTCACCGCTTACTTGGGCCGGCTTGGAAAGTCACCACTTTCCAAGGCTGAACTACATGACCAGTGCCAGATTCTCCAACTCCAACTGCAGTACCGGCAACGAGCATCCGGCCATCTCCACCCGACCGGCTGCATCCAGAGCCGCCTGCGGAGACACTCCGTAGCCGCGGCCCATCAGGAACACCTGCAATAGCTCGGCCGCCTCCCGCGAATCGATCATCCCACCCTGCAGGAGATCGCTTCTGAGCGACGCCAGCTCCGTGTTTGTGAATCTTTCTTTCATGGCCGTCCTCACCTCCGACCTTTCTTACGACTGCCTTGTACACATTAGACTCAGCGGCTACTGGAAATGTTGCATGCAATTTCCATGCCGCAACTAGCCTCTAAATCCATATACGTACGAGGAAGCCTCTTGGTTTCTTTAACCCCAATTAAAATCAAGAGTTGCGGGCAACCCTTACGTCAGTACTCACCTGCGAGGTACGAAATGTACTGACCGGGGAGTGACACAAGGTGTCGTTTAGGGACGGAAAGGGGCGATTCCCATTCAATTTGCGGCAAATCCCGGAGGAGTCAGGAAGGGTCGAGAGTGGCTTCGTCGATGAGCAATACCGGCAGGCCGTCCCGCACCGGATATACGCGCTGGCACGCCGTGCATTTCAGGGCCTCGGGCGCGGACTTAAGCTCGAGTGGTTTCTTGCAAGCCGGACACACCAGAAGGTCGAGTAAGTCTTGGGCAATCATGACCGGGAGATTGTACGACGGTTGGAACCCTTTCCACCACAGAGTCCCAGAGACACAGAGGGAGGAAAGACATAACAACCATCGCCCAAGGATCTCGACAGTCGGAAATACCGCTAACCGACCTTTCGTCGGTTTTTCGCTGTGCCTCTGTGTCTCTGTGGTGAAAGATTTCAGACGGTTTAGAATTGGAGCGAAGCTGAGGAGAACTATGGCGGCCAGCATTCTCGACGGCACCAAAATCGCAAGTGAAATACGAGCAGAAGTCGCCGTCGAGGCAAGAGCGCTGGCTGAAGCTGGCATGCGTCCGGGCCTGGCCGTCGTTCTGGTTGGCCACAACCCCGCCTCCGAGATTTATGTTCGCGGCAAGGTTAAGAGCTCCGAGGAAGTCGGCCTCTACAGCGAGAAGCACACCCCGCCCGACACCGTGACCACCGACGAACTTCTGGCATTGGTCGAAGACCTGAACCGCCGCGACGAAATCGACGGCATCCTGGTCCAGCTACCTCTTCCCCCGCAGGTTGAGGCCAAGAAAGTCCTTCTGGCAGTCGACCCGGCCAAAGACGTCGACGGCTTTCACCCCATGAACGTCGGCTTTCTCTCCACGCAGCGCGCCGGGCTTGTGCCCTGTACCCCGGGCGGAGTCATGGAGATGCTTCGCCGATCTCGCATTGAGGTTTCCGGAAAAGAAGCCGTGGTCGTCGGGCGCAGCGACATCGTTGGGAAGCCCATGGCTATGCTGCTCCTCAACGCGAACGCTACGGTGACGGTCTGCCATTCGAAGACGCCCGACTTGCCCGCCGTCTGCCGTCGTGCCGACATCCTGGTGGCTGCCATTGGCCGCGCCGGAATGATTACCCGCGATTTCGTACGACCGGGCGCCACCGTCATCGATGTCGGCATGAACAAGATCACGGATCGCGTCGAGTTTGAGCGTTATTTCAAAGGCAACCAGAAGCGCGAGGCAGCCTTCGCAAAAAATGGATCGACTCTGGTAGGCGACGTACACCCCGAGGTTGCCGACATTGCGGGAGCGATTACGCCGGTCCCGGGTGGCGTTGGACCTCTCACGATCGCGATGCTGATGGCGAACACGGTGCGGGCGGCAAAGCTGCGGCGCGCGGCCGCGGTGGCGATCGGATAGAGCTTTTTCACCACAGAGTCACAGAGACACGGAGAAAAACGAACAAAGTATCCTAGGGCAATTTTCGCTGCCATGAGCTTCACGAGCCTCAATCACGAAAGCATTTCCCCCCAGCCTTCCTCTGTGTCTCTGTGGCTCTGTGGTGAAGGATTTTCTTCGTCTGTCCCAGCGAGGCTCCACTGCTAAGAGTCGGCCTAACCGGCGGAATCGCCAGCGGCAAATCGGTGGTCGGCGAAATGCTCGTTCATTTGGGCGCGCACCTCATCCAGGCCGACCACGTCGCCCACCAGCTCATGCAACCCGGCCAACCCGTCTACAACGAAGTCGTCCGCCATTTTGGCCAAGCCATACTGAATCCCGATGGAACTATTAATCGCCCGAAACTCGCTGAGGCAGCCTTCAATCCTGACAAAACCGGCGCAACCCGGGTCGCTGAGCTGAACCAGATCGTTCACCCGGCCGTCATTCGCCGCGAGAACGAATGGATGGAAGCCGAAGGCCGGCGCGATCCGCACATCATCGCCGTAGTCGAGGCCGCCCTGATCCTCGAAGCGGGCGCAGCCGAGCGCCTTGACCGCCTGATCGTCGTGACCTGCTCCGAAGAACAGCGGGTCCAGCGCTTTGCCCAACGACTAAAAATTGATGTTGAAACCGCTCGCCGCGAAGTGCAACGCCGCATGGCCGCGCAACTGCCGGACTCTGTCAAAGTGAAGGAAGCAGACTTCGTGATCGACAACTCAGGCTCGCTCGATAACACCGAAGCGCAGGTCCGAGAGCTTTATGCAACCTTGAAGCAAGAAGCAGAACAGAAAATCCAATAGCGCCGCCAAAAGGTAGCGCCGTCTAGGGCGGCACTCCGGCAGGGGGGCCACCCAACGCACGAGAATGCGGCCCACGCGGGTAGCCGAGATTTCCGGGGAATTTCCAAGGGGTCAATGCATTATGAGAGAGCGGCCCGGCTTGAAGGTGGGCAAAGAGGATGTCAAGCGAAAACACTTCTCCATTCCATTTCCTGATTACATCAACCATTCCAAATGGACTGTAATCCTAATTAAAGACTGACGACAGCGCTAGGGGTTAGGTGGGGTTTCGATAGCCGGCGATACAGGCAACTCCGCCGTCAGAACGTGCTCATTCCCATCGACTCCTTTAATTCGTTCAGTTCGAATAAGTCGGCGACCGTCTTCGGAAGCCTCAATCGTTTCGATGATCTCGAACACGGTCCCACGATACACGTACAGATGGTAAGTGGCGTCTTTTCCGTCCTCAAAAGCGGTCATCGAGCTGTGGTGATTGCCGTCGGCAAAAGTTCCCCCCCCGCCACTGCCTATACCGGAAATGAAACTGCGTCCGGTTCTTTCTGCGTATGCTCGCAGGCTCCGCTCCGAGTTTTCCTTGGCCCGCCGCTTCGCATTCTCTATGGTCATGTGGTGCTTTTCTTGATTGCCGCAGTAGATTAGCGCAGTTTTGGCATGCTCCAAGGTTCGGTCTGGCAACCGGTCGACAAGTTGGTGCAATTGTTTTCGAAGTTCATTCATAGCATGTTCACGATAAACCCAATCCTGATGCATCCCGCACCATTTGCGTGCCGTCTGCGGATATTTGTTGAAAAATCGCGGTTTACACGCATTGCCCCCTTTACTTCGATCTTAGCCTCCAACCTGTTCATTGCAATCAACAGAAACACGATTCGCTGCCTCGCTACCAATGCTGACACAAAGCCGCTGAGGCTGACTCCGGCCAGCACCCCTGTGCCGAGAACCAAGCCGGCTTCATCCCCGTATCACTTAAGGCAACCGCATCTCCACGTTGCCGGGTTACACCAAGTCAGAGTGGAGAAGGCGTATTTTGGTTAGAATCAGAGTGAACAATCACAAACATCCGGTCTACATGCTGGTGACACATCTATGAAGCTATTGCGGCCCGTGGTACTGGCAATTTTGCTGGCGGGAGCGTTTTTCTACTTTACGACCTGGAGGTCGTCGCCGCTCCGCCTGACCAACCTGATCAGCCGTCCCAATAAAGTCGAAATCACCGAAGCGGCCGGCGTCGAACCACTCGATTCCGAAGAACAGAACAACATCCTCGTCTACCGCAAGAACATCCCGTCCGTCGTCAACATTACTTCGAAGGCTGTCACTTTCGACTTCTTCTACGGACTCGTGCCCCAGGAAGGGCAGGGCTCCGGCTTCGTGATCAATAAAGAGGGCGACATCCTCACCAACTACCACGTCATCGCTGACGCCCGCCAGGTCGAAGTGACCATGCACAATCGCAAGAAGTTCCGCGCGACGGTTATTGGCACTGACCCGCCTCATGATCTCGCCGTAATCAAGATCGACGCGCCCAACCTCACACCTGCCGTCCTGGGTGATTCCCGCAATCTGCAGGTGGGCCAGAAGGTCTACGCCATCGGCAATCCCTTCGGCCTCGCGGGCACCATGACCCGCGGCATCGTCAGTTCCATCCGTCCCGTGAAAGAGCCGAACGGCGCCACCATCGACGAAGCCATCCAGACCGATGCCGCCATCAATCCTGGAAACTCTGGCGGGCCACTCATGAATGGCCACGGCGAAGTCATCGGCATCAATACCATGATTTTGTCGAATGTCGGCCAGAACGCGGGGATCGGCTTCGCGATCCCGATCAACACCGCGAAAGCCGTCCTCAATGACCTTCTCACCCTGGGCCGCGTCCGCCGTCCCGCCCTGGGCGTGTCAACCATTCCGATCGGTCCCGAACTAGCCGAGCAAGTCGGGCTGCCGGTCGATTTCGGCTTGCTCATCGTCAAAGTCCAGGCCGGCGGCGCCGCGGAGCGCGCCGGTCTCCGTGGCGGCAGTGAACGCGCCTATCTGGGGAACATCCCAATCATGCTCGGCGGAGACCTCATCGTTGCCATTGACGGCGAAAACGTCCAGGACCAGCAAGATTTGGCCCAAGTCATGAACGCTCACCGCGCCGGCGACGCCGTGAAAGTCACGATCTATCGCGGCAAACAAAAGATGGACGTGAACGTGACGCTAGGCGAGGCCCGCGAGCAGGTCTAGAAGCTAAAAGCCCGAAACGACGCAACACCGCTTAACGGCATCAGGGCCGATACAATTGGCTGTCGCAGCCGTCAAAGGAAAATGGTCGTAAGCCCGAAAATCCGCACCCGCGACCTCCTGCCACGCCAATCAACCAAGCCCTTAGCGTCCTTAGCGGATTTCTTCGCGACCTTCGCGGTTAAAAGCTTTTCGCTGCACCCTCCGCGTCAGTTCTCTGCGCTCTCTGCGGCAGTTCTCTGCGTATAAAAGCTTTTCGCCTGAACTCGGCAATAGCCGTTTAGGCCATTCAACCTCCCTAGGTAACCTATGCTTCGAGGTCAATTCCAATCCCCGTGGTAAGCTATCGTCCTCGCCTATGACCGCCGTCCGCTAATTCGGCCTCTCGTGTGTAGCGCGGGCGCCCCCGCCCGCGAAAGCGAGGGAGCACTACACTCCCTGCCGATACCCAAAAGACAGGAAACGAAAACTTAGGAGAGGATCCCAATGCAATTTGTCGACAAAGCATTCGCCCGCCGCCTCGAATCGGCGGAAGAAATCCCGCAAGTCGATTGCGCCCGCATGCTGCAAAAGCTTCACCCCGAAATCGGTGCTGACTTCGCGCCCATCTGTGGGGGCCACATGATGTTCGCCGGCCTGAATTCGCCCATTGGTCACGCAGCCGGCCTGGGATTCGACGGCCCCGTCACCGCTGCCGATCTCGACCGGCTGGAAGCTTTTTACCGCTCCCACCACGCTCCCGCCCAGCTTGATCTCTGCCCGCTCACCGATCCCAGCGTCATGGAGTTGGTCAACGCCCGCGGATACGCTATCGCCGAGCTTAACAATGTCTTGTTTGCAGCTCTCGATCCGCATCTGTCCGTCGATGTCCCATCCGGTGTCACAATTCGTTGCGGCAGTTCCCGCGAGGCTGACGTTTTTTCTGACATACTCACCCGCAGTTTCTTCGACAAGGAAAAGCCTCCCGAGGGGTTCGCCGATATGCTCGCGCCTTTGTTTCATTTCCCGGAAGCGCTCACCTTCCTGGCCACGGTGGACGGCGTGCCCATCGCTGGCGCAGCCGGGCGTATTATTCCGGAGCACCGCGTGTTTGCTTTATTCGGAGCCGGCACACTCCCGAATTTCCGCGGTCGCGGCATCCAGACGGCGTTGCTTGGTACGCGCATGAAAGCCGCCGCCCATGCCGATTGCGAACTGGCTGTGGTGGTCACACGCGGAGCAACCGTCTCCGAGCGCAATTGCATTCGCCTCGGATTCCAGATCGCCTACAGCAAAGCCACTGTAATCAAGCGCTGGGATCGGTCGTAGAGTGGCCGCGTGATTTGTGGCCGAGGAGGATCAGCTTCGAGCCACGAGCTTGGAGCAATCGGTTCGCTCGAGACTCGATAGCTCGAAACGCCCACAGCTTGTTCTTACTATCTTTTGTGGTAAAAGAGGCCGTCAGTTTGCAAACCAGTTCCGCGAGCGACTAGAGGCTGGCGACTAGTGACTAAACCCCATGAACATCGACGCCATCCGCGCCTACTGCCTGAACTTCCCGAGAGCCACCGAGAAACTTCAGTGGAGCGATAACCTCTGTTTCAAAATTGGCGGAAAGATTTTCGCCATGCTCGGCCTTGACAATCCGCGGCTTTGTTTCAAGTGTGCTCCTGATGTCTTTTCCGAACTGATCGAACGCGAAGACATCCGTCCCGCTCCCTATGTTGGTCGCTACAAATGGGTCATGCTCGACCGCCTGGACGCCGTCTCCGACGCCGAACTCGAAGACCTCATCCAGCAGTCATACGCGTTGGCCGCCGCGAAAGCCCCGAAACGTCTGAAATCCACGGCCCACCCGCCAACAAAGAAAAAGAGAAGATCCGCCAAAACCTCGAAGAAGAGATCTTCCTTAAAACGCAAGCTCCGGTAGGAACTTAACGCCCCGGCAAGAATCGCTTCCCAGAACTCGCCCCATTGTGCAAGACTTTCCGCTCGCGAGGATTGCTTTGAGCCTTTTCGGTTGCATCGAAGCTGGAGGCACCAAGTTCGTTTGCGGCGTCGGCACCGGTCCCGACGATCTGCGGCTAACCACCATCCCAACCACTACTCCCGACGCAACCTTGGGGCAGGTCATCGAATTCTTCCGCGCGCAGAAGAGTCGCAATCTCAGCGCCGTGGGCATCGGCGCTTTCGGCCCGATCGATCTCCACCCCGAATCTCCCACCTTCGGCTACATCACTTCCACGCCCAAAAAGGAATGGCAGAACTTCGATCTAGCCGGAACTGTGCAACGCGCGCTCGACATACCGGTTGGCTTCGACACCGACGTCAACGCCGCGGCGGCCGGTGAAGCCCGCTGGGGTGCAGGGCGCGGCATTCCTGACATCCTTTACCTGACGGTCGGCACCGGTATTGGCGGCGGCGCGATGGTTAATGGAGAAGTCATTCACGGTCTCCTGCACCCCGAGATGGGTCACATCCGCATTCCGCATGACCTGCAGGCTGACCCCTATCCCGGCGGTTGCCCTTTCCACGGAGATTGCCTCGAAGGCTTGGCCTCCGGACCCGCTATGCAGGCACGCTGGGGGATGCTGGCGGCGCAACTGCCCGCTGACCATCCTGGTTGGGCCCTCGAGGCCCGCTATCTTGCGCTGGGACTCGCCACCTGGGTCTGCACCCTGTCTCCAGAGCGCATGATTCTCGGCGGCGGCGTGATGCAGCAGCCTCACTTGTTCCCCATGGTGCGGCACGAACTTCTCGGCTTGCTGAACGGCTACATCAATGCGTCCCCACTGCTTGACGGGATCGACACTTATGTTGTCCCTCCCGAACTCGGCAACCGGGCTGGAGCGTTAGGAGCTTTGGTCCTGGCCGAACACATTTATCGCAATCCAAGCGCTCGCATCGGAGCGCCGCTCGCAGGAGAAAGTGCGTGGCGTTGAACGCTACGTTGGTAAGAGCACCGTGGTAGGGGCTCCGCCCGGCGGACTGGGCCTGCGCGTGATGGCCGTCTTCTATCCTGTCTCGGCGCTCGCTGCGCCTTCGCCGCCAACTGGTACGCCCTCATGTTCTTTCGATTCATCGGAAGTTGCCGCGTGACCTCTGGATTTGACTGTCTGTCGCGCACTGGGCTAGCCTCAAAGCTTCAGGCCAGCCTTGGCGAGTCGCGTGTGTCCACGGCTTCAAATTCATGGGGTCCCATCGCAAGTTATTGATTTCGCCGCTGATCTTCTGCCTCGCGGCAGCCGCCCTGGCCGCTCCGCTTCGCCCCTTTCACGCCCAGCATGCGCTGGTGGTGAGCGCTCACGAATTAGCCTCGCAGGCCGGAGTCGACATGATGAAAGCGGGCGGCAACGCAGTCGACGCTGCGGTCGCTACCGGCTTCGCCCTCTCCGTCGTATTTCCTCCGGCCGGCAATCTGGGCGGAGGCGGATTCATGCTGATTCGCACGGCCGACGGCTCGGTGCATTTCCTCGACTACCGCGAAAAGGCTCCGGCCGCCGCTACCCCGACGATGTACCAGGACGCCCAGGGCAACATCATTGAAAACGCCAGCCTGCTTGGATACAAAGCCATCGGCGTCCCCGGCTCCGTTGCTGGCCTGACCTACGCGCAGAAGGCCTACGGCAAGCTCCCCCTCACGCAGGTCATGGCTCCCGCCATCAAGCTTGCCCGTGAAGGCTACGCGCTTACCTGGGAAGACGCAGAAGACCTTCGCGACCCCGAACTCGCTCGCTTCCCGGAATCCAAGCGAATCTTCCAGCGCGATGGCAACCTCTTCCAACCCGGTGAGATCTTCCGCCAGCCAGATCTGGCCCGCACGCTCGACAGAATCGCCAAGGATCCCGACGACTTCTATCACGGAGCGCTCGCCCGCGAGTTGTCCGCAACCATCCAAAAAGGCGGCGGCCTCATTACCGCTGACGATCTGGCCAGATACGAAGTCAAGGAACGCAAGCCGATTCGCGGCGCCTACCGCAATTACGACATCATCAGCGCCCCTCCTCCCTCTTCTGGCGGCATCGCCCTCCTCGAAATCCTGAACATTCTGGAAGGCTATGACCTTGCCAAGTTCGGCAACCGGTCGGCCCAGGCGATCCATCTGGCGACAGAAGCATTTCGCCGTGTGTTCTTCGACCGCGCCGAATTTCTCGGGGATCCCGACTTCGCCAAAATTCCGGTCGCGCAGCTCATTGACAAGCGCTACGCCGCCGGATGGCGCGAATCGATCGACCCTGCGCACGCCACCCCAAGCAAAGATGTGCGCCGGCCAACAGTTTTCAATGAACTCGAAACCTACGCCGCAGCGCACCCCCTTACCCCAGCCGCCCGACGCGAGCCCGGCAACACGACTCACTACTCTGTGGTCGACCCTGCCGGCGACGCTGTGGCTGTCACCACCACGTTGAACGATTCCTTCGGCTCGCACGTGACGGCGGAAGGCTTGGGCTTCCTGCTCAACGATGAAATGGACGATTTCACGTCCAAGGAGGGGGTGCCTAACGTTTATGGCCTGATCCAGGGCCCCGCGAACGCGATCGGCCCCGGCAAGCGTCCCCTCTCGGCCATGACCCCAACCATCGTTTTGAAAGACGGCAAGCTTTTCCTGGTGCTGGGCGCGGAAGGCGGCCCCACCATCATTACCACCGTAGCCAACATTCTGATGGGCGTGGTCGATTTCGGCCTCGACATTCAGGAAGCCGTGAACGCACCACGGTTCCATCACCAGTGGTTGCCTGACGAACTTCGTCTTGAGGATAGAATCTCTCCAGACACCGTGCGCTTGCTCCAGACCAAGGGGCACAAAAATCGTGTGGAACATTTCTGGGCCGATGCCGAGTGCATCGAGATCGACCCCAAAACAAACCAGCGCTTAGGCGCCAGCGACGGCCGCAACAACGGCAAAGCAGTAGGTTTTTGAATTTGTTTTGATTCGAATTTGTTGAAAGGGCACGGTTTCAGCGGAGCCATAACGGCAAAGCAATAGGATTTTTTTCATCTGAATTTGTTTTGAAAGGGCTCGGCTTCAGCCGAGCCATAAAGGGCCCGATAAATGATGCGGCTTTAGCCGCCGCGGTGCCCGAGCGACTAACCAGAGAGACTTGAATGCAGAAAGCCGTTTCCACCTACCTTTACGTGAAAGAGCGCCTGCACCCTGGCCTGCTCGATGGCCTGGTTCGCGGCGGAGCCCAGGCCATTGAAATTTTTGCCGCCCGCCAGCACATCGACTACGCCAACCGCAAGCAGCACGTCCGCGAAATCGCCGACTGGTTCCGCTCCACCGGCATCCCGTTGAACTCCGTGCATTCTCCGCTCTACGGGGACTACGAATTCGGCCGCGCTGGCGCTCCTCCCGTGAACGTCGCTTCCACCGATCGCGCCGGCCGGATCGAGGCCATGGACGAGATTAAACGCGCCCTCGAAATCGCGGAGCAGATTCCGTTCCGGTTTCTGATCCAGCACCTGGGCACGCCCAACGAATCGTTTGACGAGCGCAGGCTCGAAGCCGCCATGACGTCCGTCGAGCACCTGCGGGCCTTCGCCAAGCCGCTGGGCGTGCGCATCTTGCTTGAGAATATTCCGAACGAACTGTCCGCTCCTGACAAGCTGGTAGAGTTCATCCACGCCGCACACTTTGACGACGTCGGCATCTGCTTCGACTTCGGACACGCGCACATGATGTCCAGTGTCGCCGAGGCTTTCGAAATCGTGAAGCCCCATGTGTGCTCCACCCATGTGCATGACAATGCAAAGGACAAGGATTCGCACCTGTGGCCCGGTGCCGGTTCCATCAATTGGAAAGAAGCGATGGAACTATTGCGCGCGGCTCCGCAAACCCCTCCCCTCCTGCTCGAAATCGAGCACGACGAAAAAGTGAACCCGATCGAGAAGATGCAACCGATATTCGATAAGCTTGAAAAGAATTGAGGAATTGGGAAATTTGTTAAATCAGGTAATTTAAAATCGTTACGTTGACGTCGCCAGTGCAGTGGCGATAGTTTTCAATTTACAAAATTACCAATTTACAAAATTACAAAATCATTTCAAATTTCCCAATTACTAAATTTCCCAATTACTCAATCTATTTATGCCTGAAACCCTAGCCTCTCCTGTAACGACGATCTCCGAGGTTGGCAAGCACGAAGGCCAGTCCGTTACCATTCGCGGATGGCTCTATAACCTGCGCGAGAGCGGCAAGCTCCTGTTCCCGATCTTCCGCGACGGGAGCGGCCAGATTCAGGGTGTCGTGCCCAAGAACGCAGTGTCGCCCGAAACCTTCGATGCGCTCAAGGGACTCACCCAGGAATCGAGCGTGATCGTCGAAGGCAAAGTCCGCTCCGACAAGCGCGCGCCGGGCGGCTTCGAGCTTGACGTTTCGAGCGTGCAAGTCCTGCAGAAAGTTTCAGAATCCGACCCCTACCCAATCACGCCCAAGGAACACGGCGTTGATTTCCTGATGGAGCATCGCCATCTATGGATCCGTTCCCCACGCCAGGCGGCCATCCTGCGCGTACGCGCCGAAATCGTGAAAGCTGCCCGCGATTTCTTCGACGACCGCGGCTTCACCCTGACCGACTCGCCGATCCTTACACCCGCCGCCTGCGAAGGCACTAGCACGCTGTTTCCGGTCGACTACTTCGAAGAACAAGCCTACCTCACGCAGTCCGGCCAGCTCTATATCGAAGCCACGGCCATGGCGCTCGGCAAGGTCTATTCCTTCGGCCCCACTTTTCGCGCCGAAAAATCCAAGACCCGCCGGCACCTCACCGAGTTCTGGATGGTCGAGCCTGAAGTCGCCTACGCCCAGCTCGACGACATCATGGAGCTCGCCGAGGGACTGATCACGTTTCTCGTGAAACGCTGCCTCGAAAAGCGGCGCGTCGACCTGCAGACCATCGGCCGCGACCTCGCCAAGCTCGAAAAAATCGATACTCCGTTCCCCCGCATCACCTACGACGAAGCCGTTGGGCGCTTGCAGGAAGGCTTCGCGAAAGGCGCGCTCGAAAACAAGTTCGAATGGGGCGGAGACCTCGGCTCGCCCGATGAAACCTACTTGTCCTCGCAATTTGAACGCCCGCTCATGATTCACCGTTATCCCGCCAAGGTGAAGGCCTTCTACATGGAGCCCGATCCGCAGCGCTCCGATCTCGCACTGTGTGTTGACGTGCTGGCCCCGGAAGGCTACGGCGAAATCATCGGAGGCTCGCAGCGCATGGACTCGTACGAATTGCTGCTGAAGCGTATTCAGGAACACGGCTTGCCTGAAGAAGCTTTCAAGTGGTATCTGGACTTACGGAAATTCGGCGGCGTACCCCACGGCGGTTTCGGGATGGGCATTGAACGAGCGGTAGCCTGGATCTGCGGCCTGGAACACGTCCGCGAAACGATCCCGTTTCCCAGAACGCTGCACCGCCTTTACCCGTAAGAAACCGCGGGTGTACTTCGCGACCTTTGCACTCTTGCTTAGCGATCTTTGCGGTTAGAGGCTTCTGACTTCGAAACTCAAAACTCGAACACGAAACTCGAAACTCTCTCATGACCCCAACACCCAACACCTCTTTCACCAGCGTCACTCCAAAACAAATCCGCGTCATCGGCGTCCCCCTCGACCTCGGCCAGTCGCGCCGCGGCGTCGATATGGGGCCCTCGGCCGTTCGCGTCGCCGGCCTGGAAGCTCGCCTCGAAGCCGTGGGCCACAACGTCGAAGACGGGGGCAACGTTGCCGTCGCCATCCCTGAACAAAAGAAGGAAGGCGCCGCCCACGCGAAATATCTGAAAGAGATCACCGCCACCTGCACCAAGAGCGCCGAACTGGTGATGAAGACTCTGGAAGCCGGCAAGGTTCCGCTGGTTTTGGGCGGCGACCACTCCGTCGCAGCCGGAACGGTAGCCGGCGTCGCCGAGTTCTATCGCAAGCAGAACCAGAAAATCGGGTTGATCTGGATCGATGCGCACAGCGACATGAACACCCCTGAAACTTCCCCCAGCGGCAACGTGCACGGCATGCCCCTGGCCGCCATCATGGGTCTCGGTCCCAACGAACTCGGCAACATCTTCAACTTCTCCCCCAAGATACATTCCGAAAATTGCGTGCTGGTCGGCATACGCGACGTCGATGCTCACGAGAAAGAAAACATCCGCCGCGCTGGAGTTGAAGTCTTCACCATGCGCGACATCGACGAGCGCGGCATGCGTTCCGTCATGGAAGAAGCCCTGCGCATGGCCGGACGCGGCACCGCCGGCTATCACGTCTCCCTCGACATGGACTGGATCGACCCCGAAGACGCCCCCGGCGTGGGAACGCCAGTGTGGGGCGGCGCGACCTATCGCGAAGCGCACCTCGCCATGGAAATCATCTCCGACCACGGCCGCATGTTGAGTATGGAAATTGTGGAGGTAAATCCCGTCATCGACGAGCACAACCAGACCGCCGACCTGGCAGTCGAGCTAGCCTTGTCGGCCTTTGGCAAGAAAATTCTTTAGCGTCCGCGATGATCGGACTTAACCGCGCCAGACCGGAATTGCAAATATGAACAAGACGCGTTCCCTTTTTCACGTCGTGATGGTGATCGGCATCACCGCCTCGCTCGCCGCACAAGCCGGGCAGAAAGAAAAAACCTCTCCGAATTCCCAGTCCCCGCAAGCCGTTCCGGTGATCGATGGCGGTGCCGGGCCCTGCTCGCTCGATCTCACTGTCACTGCGAACGACAAACCGGCAACAGTTGCCGACGTGAAGGTACATATCACTTACGGTTTTGCGGGCATCCGCCAGCTCGATCTCGAAGCCTATACCAACGATGACGGCAAAGTGAGATTCACCGGATTGCCGGCGCGCGTGCACCAGCCTCCGCTGGCGTTTCGCGCCTCCAAGGGCGACCTCACGGGCATGGCTGTCTACAATCCAGAGTCCGAGTGCAAGGCCCAGCATGAGATCGTTATGACGCGCAAGAAGCAGGAGCAGGATTGATTCGCTCCGGTTCGCGCGGAGCGCTTCTCCTAACCCGCGGAATTTTCACTTTAAACGCCGGCTTGCCTGGAATGTCGCTCCTCGATCCATGCGGGCAACTCCGCCACGCTGGGAAGTAGTGCGGTGTGAGGTTCGCGCTGCAAACGTTCTTTGCTGTGCAGTCCGGTGAGCACCCCAATTACGTCGCCGACTCCGGCATTGGTTCCGGCCTGCAGGTCGAGCGGCGTGTCCCCGACATTAACGACCTCGCTAACGTTCGTAACTCGCGCAGCTTCCATCGCCCGAAAAATCATGTAAGGTGCGGGCCGACCCATTGGTACATCGCTGCTCGAAATTCGCGCCGAAAAGATGTCGCCCCACCCTGCCAACTCCAGAATCAGCTCCGATATCTCGCGATAGAACCCGGAAGTCGTCGCTAGCAGAATGTCGTGTTCTTCCAGCCGTGCAAAAGTCTCCGCCGCGCCCGGAATCGCTGGAACGCCATTGTCTCGATAGTGATGCTCGAGCTCTCCGCGAAACTCCCCATACACCGCCGTGACCGCACTCTCACTCGCTTCCGCCCCTACCTGCCGCCGCACGAAGTGCCGGATCACTTCCTGCTTCGAGGCTCCCTTCCACTCTTTCAACTCGGCAGAGGTGTGGGCGATGCCATGCTTCCCGAGTGCCGTCGAAAAGGCACTCAGCACTTCCCCGCGATCCTCCACAATCGTGCCGGCAATGTCGAAAATCACCAGCTTGATCCCGTCCATAGGAATTTTCATTCTACAAGTACAAGGAACCATCGGCATGATTGACGCCGAATGCCTCTACCGTCCACACTGAAATGTAATGACGAAACTGCGTGTGGGAGTTCTTTTCGGAGGCCGCAGCGGAGAGCACGAAGTCTCCCTGCTTTCGGCCGCGTCCGTGGTCAACGCCATCGACAAAAGCAAATACGACGTCGTTCCCATCGGAATCAACAAAGAAGGCCGCTGGCTCACCGCCGGTGCCGCCGAAGCCCTGCTCCAGGGCAAGCCGGTCGACGACTCCAAGCATCTGCGTGCCGGCGATCCGGAAGCGACCCCGGGCGCTGCCGTCCTTGCCAGCGGCGAATCCGTGGTCGTTCCGCCCGAGCCCGTGCACCGCTCCTCCCTGGCGCCATTTCAGACCGACGCCAATCTGCGCCGCGCCTCCGATCGCGCCATCAACGTCGACGTCATCTTTCCCGTTCTGCACGGCACGTTTGGCGAAGACGGCACCATCCAGGGCCTGCTCGAGCTCGCCGACATCCCCTACGTGGGCGCAGGCGTGCTCGGTTCCGCCGCCGGCATGGACAAAGACATCATGAAGGCGCTGTTCCGCTCCGCCGGCCTTCCCATCGTCAAGCACGTCACGGTCCTGCGCAGCGACTGGGATGCGGACCCCAGGAAAACAGAAAAGATCGTTGATCACTCGCTCAAATACCCGGTCTTCGTCAAGCCGGCGAACTTGGGATCCTCCGTCGGCATCTCGAAAGCGCGCACTAAAAAGGAACTCGGCCCCGCGATCTACGAAGCAGCCAAGTTCGATCGCAAGATCGTCATCGAACAAGGCGTAGGCGGCGCCAAACTCAAGGCTCGCGAAATCGAATGCTCGGTCCTCGGCAACGATAAGCCGGAAGCCTCAATCGCCGGCGAGATCGTGCCCGTGAAAGACTTCTACGACTATTCCGCCAAGTATCTCGATGAAGGTTCCGAGCTGATCATTCCGGCGAAACTCACCAAGGTGGAAATGAAGAAAATCCAGGAGCTCGCTATCCGATCCTTCCAGGCCGTCGATTGCTCCGGCCTCGCGCGCGTCGACTTCCTGATGGACCCGAAAACCCGCAAGCTCTTCGTCAACGAGATCAACACCATGCCGGGCTTTACAGCCATCAGCATGTACCCAAAACTGTGGGGAGCGAGCGGACTTCGCTACCCCGAACTGATCGACCGCTTGATTCAGCTGGGAATGGAGCGCCACCAGGATAAGAAGAAGAATCAGTACAGCCGGTAGGCATGTGCCGCTCACCCCGGATCGCAAGCGCCCATCCGGCTGACATTCTTTGCGCAAGCCGCTTCCATACTTCCACCCTTGCGCGCAGCGTCGCCCTCACTCATCCGCTGCGAAATTGTTGAGGCTTTCCTTTAGAATCCTCGCCATGGGTCTGATTCTGGCTTCCGCCTCGCCCCGCCGGCAGGAATTGCTGCGTGCCGCGGGCATCGCCGTGACCGTTCAGCCGACCAACATCCCGGAAGTCCCGCTCGATGGCGAGGCGGCCAAAGTTTTCGCAGAACGGTTAGCCCGCGAGAAGGCCTGGGCGATTTTCAAGCAGCGTCCCACCGACTTCGTGCTCGGTGCCGACACGGTGGTCGTCGTCGACAAGGAAATTCTCGGCAAGCCGCGCAACCCGGCCGATGCCGAGCGCATGCTCCGCCTGCTTTCCGGCCGCAATCACGAAGTCATCACCGCGGTCTGCGTCATGGGTCCCAAATCCAATGCGCCCACCGGAGCGAAGAACGATTCCGCCCTCGGCGATACACGCTCGGAGACGACTCTGGTTACGATGAATCCCATGAGCGACGACGAGATTCGCGCCTACGTCGCGTCCGGCGAGCCCATGGACAAGGCCGGCGCCTACGCGATTCAAGGCATGGCCTCGCGCTGGATCCCTCGCATCGATGGCGATTATTCAAATGTGGTGGGGTTGCCCGTCGCGTTGGTCTATCGCATGCTGAAAGAAGCGGGCGGAATCTAGCAGTACAGCAGCATTGAAACGAGCGGAAAAGATCAGGTGGCCGAGCGACGCGCGCCCTGCACTCAGGACTTCTTCTCGGAATCCCGCTCGCCGTCCTTCACCGCCGACTTGAAATTCTTGATGCCCTCGCCCAGCCCCTTGCCCAGATCCGCCAGCTTGCTGGGACCAAAAATCAAAAGAGCTACCGCCAGTATCAACAGAATCTCTGGCAAACCCAATTTTCCAGGCATGCACTGCCTCCCATGGGATACCCGCGCCGCACTAGGGTGGCGCCCATCCCTATGCTCCAGAGTCTAGGCTTGTTATTGCGGAGAGTCAAAAGAACAGTCGTTGCTCGTGCATGCTTGCTTGTCCACAAAAACTCAGTTATCGGGAAGTCAAGGCGCAAGCCCACCCGATGACGGCTTCGTGTCTTGGAAAAACAGGACGTCAACACGTCTCCACGACCAGCGACCAATGACCAACGACCGACGACCAACGACCGACGGCCAACGACCAGTCTCCCCCTACACGCTCTCAATCAACCCCGCCAGCAGCGCCGCCCGTCGCGGCAGCTCACCAACCGTAATTGATTCGTGCACTGCATGGGCTCCATCGCCCACCCCGCCTAGCCCATCAAGCGTGGGAATTCCCAGTCCCGCCGTAAAGTTGCCGTCCGACCCCCCACCCACCGCCGCCTCGCTCAGTTTCCAGCCCAGCTCCCGGGCAATCACCACCGCCCTGTTGTAGAGCATGGCCACACCCGGCGTCCGTTCCATCGGTGGACGGTTTACTCCGCCGGTGACTTCTAATTTGCATTTCCGGTTCACCGGGCGAAGCGACCGCAGTTTCTTATCAATGACCTCGGCATCCGTCATCCGAGTCACGCGCACGTCGATTCCCGCCGTAGCCTCCGACGCCACTACGTTCGTGCGGGTCCCGCCCCCAACCACTCCCACATTCACGGTCAGCCCGCGTTTCAGATTCACCATCTTGGTGATCGTGAGAATCTGCCGCGCCAGTTCGAGAATTGCGCTCTGCCCTTTCTCGAAGTCCAGCCCCGCGTGCGACGCCACACCCGAGACCTTCAAGGAATATTCCCCAACACCTTTGCGCGCCGTTTTCACGGCCCCCTTTGGTCCATAAGAGGGTTCGACGACCAGTACCGCCGACGACTGTTTCGCAAGTCCCTCCGTGATCGCCCGGGACGAGTCGCTGCCAATCTCTTCATCGGACACCAGCAGCACCGTCACCGGCCGCGGAAGCTGCCCGTGCCAGGCCTGCAGTCCCTGGATCGCATACAGCATCAGCGCGATGCCCGACTTCATATCGAGCACACCCGGCCCCCAAAGCCGCCCATTGCCCAGCCGGCACGGCATCGTGGTCAGCGTCCCCAGCGGATAGACAGTGTCGTAGTGCCCCAGAAGCAACACAGGCTTCTGTTGCGTCTCGCCAGCGAAGTCCACCTGCAGGTGATTGCCGAAGTCGGCTACGCGATGGAATTGCGCGCGCCCGCCCAGCGCCGCGAACTCCTCCGCGGCAAACGCGCTGCACCGGTCGACCGCCTGTTTGTTGTCACTCGGCGATTCGATCTCCACCAGTCGGCGGATGGTATCGACCATGTGATCGCGCCGCTCCTCAAAATATCGAAGCCGTGTTTGCGCGATCTTGGGAGAAGATTTGGAGGAAGTGTGAGCGGCGTGTTTTGTCATCTGGTCTAATTGGTAATCCCAGGCGGCGGAGTCACAGGCATCTGGCTCGTCGGCCCTTGGGGCGCGGTACAGTATAATCTCCGGGCCGTAAGAATCCAGCGCATGACAGACACCACTCACCCTGAAACCGAGAATCCCAAGGCGGCGGTAACTACTTTGGATATCAACGACATCCAGAAGATTCTGCCCCATCGCTACCCGTTTCTGCTCATCGACCGGGTCATCGACCTGACTCCACGCGAGCGAATTGTCGCAATCAAGAACGTGACTATCAATGAGCCTTTCTTTCAGGGACACTTCCCCGATCTCCCGATTATGCCCGGCGTACTCATCGTCGAGGCCATTGCCCAGGCGGGAGGCGCCCTGCTGTTGACCGAGGTCGAGGATCGCAGTCAGAAACTCATGTTGTTTACCGGCATCGAGCGCGCGCGTTTCCGCCGCCCGGTAGTTCCCGGAGATCAGGTCCGTCTCGAAGTAGAAGTGAAGTCCTGGCGCATGAACGCCGTCCGCATGGAAGGCAAAGCCTTCGTCGGAGACAAGCGCGTCGCCGAAGCCACAGTCACCTGTCAACTGGTAGGCAGAACCCTCGCGCAAAGAGGCGCGAGCGAATCGACGGTGGAACCAGGAGCCTGACGGCAAGGGCAGCTTCCGACGATCAACGATCGTGCGAGACCTGAAGCTGTGCGAGGTCTGGAGCTGTGCGAGCCCTGAAGCTGTGCGACTCCTGAAGCTGTGCGACGCCTGAAGCTGTGCGAGGTCTGGAGCTTTGAAAGGGCGCGGCTTTAGCCGCGCCGAAAGCGACCAGGAATCAATACGGCTTCAGCCGCTGAGGTTCGCTCTTGATTGCGTGTGACGGGTTTTTCCCGCAGCCTGTTCGGCCGTGCCCATAAAGCGTGTCTTTAAGACACTCTCAACGGAAGCATCCTTCTGAATGACCATCCACCCCACCGCCATCGTCGACCCCGCCGCGAAACTTCACAGCACCTGCAAAATAGGCCCGTACTGCACGATCGGTCCCCACGTCGAACTCGGAGAAAACTGCACGCTCATCTCCCACGTAGTCATCGAAGGCCCCACAAAAATCGGCACCGACAACCGCTTCTTCCCGTTCTCCTCCATAGGCCTCGCTCCCCAGGATCTGAGCTATGGCGGCGAACCCACCCGCCTCGAAATCGGCGACCACAATCAAATCCGCGAGTTCGTCACCATCAACCGCGGAACTATCAAAGGCGGAGGCTTGACCAAGGTCGGCAGCCACGTGCTGGTCATGGCCTACACCCACATCGCCCACGACTGCCGCATCGGCGACCACGTGCTTTTGGCCAACGCCGCGACGCTTGGCGGCCACGTGATCGTCGAAGACTGGGCCCAGGTAGGCGCCCTTTGCCCCGTGCACCATTTCGTGCGCATTGGCACCCACGCCTTCATCGGCGGGGGTACGACCATCACGCAGGATGTCTTGCCCTTCTCCAAAACCTCCGCCGAGCGCGGAACCCACGCCTACGGCATGAACTCCGTCGGTCTGGAGCGTCGCGGCTTCAACAAAGACCGCGTCCGCAAAATTCACCACGCCTACAAAGTCCTGCTAGCCTCCAAACTCAACACCACCCAGGCCCTCGCGAAGCTAAAGTCAGAAGGCGACCTGGGAGAAGATGTCGAGACGCTAATCCGCTTCATCGAAGAATCAGAGCGAGGAGTGATCAAATAACCGAGAGCCTAGAGCCGGCAGAGCCTGGAACCGAGAGCTGACAGCTTCCAGATGCTAGACTTTTCCCCGCACCGTGCCCCCCAAAGAAAAATTCGGCCTCATTGCCGGCAACGGCAAGTTTCCCTTCCTGATCGTTGACGCCGCTCGCGCCCAGGGTTTCGACGTCGTGATAGCAGCCATCAAGGAGGAGACCTTTCCGGAAATCGAAAAAAGCGGCGCCACATCCGTTCACTGGCTCTCCCTCGGCGAGCTCTCCCGGCTCATTGAGACCTTCCAGCGTGAAGGCGTCCACCGCGCCATCATGGCGGGACAAGTCAAGCACAAGCAGATTTTCTCCAGCATCAAGCCCGACTGGCGTCTCGCCAAGCTCCTGCTTTCTTTAACGACCCGCAATACCGACGCCCTACTCGGGGCGGTCGCCAAGGTTCTTGGAGACGAAGGCATCATTCTCGAGAATTCGACTTCATTTCTCGAACCGCTGTTGGCGAAGCCCGGCGTCCTGACGGCACGCGCTCCCACCGAAGAAGAAAGAAAGAACATCCAATACGGCCGTGCCCTCGCGCGCCTTCTCGCCCAGTACGATATCGGCCAGACCGTCGTCATCGCCGAGGCCGCCGGCGTGGCCGTCGAGGCCATGGAAGGCACCGACGCCACCATCGAACGTGCCGGCCAGATCATGCGTTCCCTCGAAGGCGATGCCTCCACTCTCAGCCGTGCTCTTACGGTTGTGAAGATCGCCAAGCCCGAGCAAGATATGCGCTTCGATGTGCCGGTCATCGGCATCAAAACTATCGATGTCATGCGCGCCGCGGGCGCCACCTGCCTGGCGCTCGACGCGGGGAAATGCCTGCTTCTTGACGGGGATGGAGTCCGAGATGCCGCCAACCAAAGCCAAATCACGATTGTTGTCGACTAAAACGAGCAACCAAGCCGCACTCCTCGTCGAGCAACTGCGCAACGCATTTGAGGGCAATGCGTGGCACGGTCCTGCCCTGCTGCAACTCCTCGCGGATGTCGATGCCGCCACCGCGGCTGCCCACCCGTTCCCCGACACGCACAGCGTCTGGGAACTCGTGCTCCACATCGCCGCCTGGGATGATGCCGTGAATCGGCGCATCGTGCTCGGCAAGTTCGGCAAGGCTCTACAACTCAGCGACGCCGAAAATTTCCCGCCTGTGACCGACAAGAGTTCAGCAGCGTGGAAAGAGACGCTCGCGCGCACCAAGAAGACCCACCGGGATCTGTTGAAAACAGTCGCCGGGCTCTCCGACAGCCGCCTGCGCGAGCGCGTTCCCGGCAAGCCCTACGACGTCGGGTTTATGTTGCAAGGCGTAGCGCAGCACGAGCTTTATCATGCTGGCCAGATCGCCATCCTCAAGAAGACCCGTTTGTAACTAAGGCACGGCGGCAAATCCCAGTTCGCGCCTGCGCGGTTCGTGGGTACAATCCAGTGCGGCGGCAACCGGCTGCCCGAGAACCCGCCTGGATCCAGCTAGTATCGTGAACGTCGTCGTGGTAGGAGTCGGCGCATTTGGCCGTAACCACGCGCGCGTCTACAAACAACTCGAACAGCAGGGAGAGCCCCTCCGCCTGCTGGGAGTGGTCGATCGCGACGTAGCGCGCGCCGATGCCGTTGCTCATGAATTCAATTGCCGCTCCTTCGGATCGCTGGATCAGCTGCTCACCACTCACAGCGAGGTCCAGGCCGCCTCCGTCACCGTTCCCACCGTCGACCACCTCAATGCCGCGCGCATGCTGATGCAAGCCGGTGTCGATGTCCTCATCGAAAAGCCCCTTACCAGCACGCTCGCCGAAGCCGACGAACTCATCACGCTGGCCGCCGAACATAAGCGCGTAGCCCAAGTCGGCCACCTCGAACGTTTCAACCCTGCGGTCCGAGCCACCGTCCCATTGATTACCCAGCCGATGTTTTTCGAGGTGCACCGTCTCAGCGTCTTCACGCCCCGTTCGCTCGATGTCGACGTGGTTCTGGATCTCATGATCCACGATCTCGATATCGTGCTCTCGTTCGTAAAATCGCCAGTGAAAGAAGTTCGCGCGGTGGGCCTGCCCATACTTTCCGGCAAAACCGACATCGCGAACGTGCGTCTCGAGTTCGCCACCGGCTGTGTTGCGAACTTTACCGCGAGCCGCGTCTCGACCGAACGCATCCGCAAACTGCGCTTCTTCCAACCCCGCCAGTACATCTCGATCGACTACGGCCGTCAGGACGTGATCGCATTCACCGTGGGCGCTGATTCAGCCGAGGCCACGCCCTCCGTCAATCCGCAGATCGGCATGATCAAACCGCTCGTCACCGCCGAAGAGCCCCTGAGCGCCGAACTCCGCGCATTCCTGAACGCGGTCCGCAGCCGTACGTCTCCGGTGGTCTCCCTCGAAGACGGCCGCCGGGCCCTGGCCCTGGCTCTCCAGATCGTCGCCGACATTCACCAACACGGCAGCCGCATCAACCTTGAAAAACTGACCCGCTCCTGAGCAGAATCTTGAACCACAGAAAACACCGAGAACACTGAGGAATTGTCCCTGCTTTTCCTCCGTGCTCCTCCGTGTCCTCTGTGGTAAAGGGTTTCACTTCAAAAATGTTACATTTACACATTCATGTCTGCCCCGAACTCCCGCTTCATTAAAGCTTGCAAGGCGCAGCCCGTTGACCGCACGCCTGTCTGGTTCATGCGTCAGGCTGGCCGCTACATGGCTGAGTACCGCGCCGTCCGCAAACAACATTCCCTCATCGAGATCTGCAAGAAGCCCGAACTCGCCGCCGAGGTGACCATCACGGCCGCCGAAGCGATCGGTGTTGACGCCGCCATCATCTTCGCTGACCTGCTCCTCCCCCTCGAGGTCATGGGCCTCCCCTTCCGCTTCGAAGCTGGCGAAGGCCCCGTCATCGAAAAGCCCATCCGCGAACATAAAGACATCACCCGCCTGCGCACCGATCGTGCGGCCGACCTTGGCTACGTCGCCGAAGCCATTCGCGTCGTCTGCAAGCATTTCGGCGACACCCTGCCCATGATCGGTTTCTGCGGCGCGCCCTTCACCCTGGCCAGCTACATGATCGAAGGTAGCGGCTCGCGCAACTATGTCCACACCAAAAAGATGATGTACTCGTCCCCGGCAGCCTGGGATGAGTTGATGCTCAAGCTGGTGGCCGTCACCAGCGAGTATGCCGCGGAGCAAGTACGCGCTGGGGCTGACACCATCCAGATCTTCGATAGCTGGGTCGGTTGCCTGAGCGTCGAAGACTATCGCCGTTACGTCCTCGCGCACGTCACCGACCTCGTGAAGCGTCTGCAGAAGACCGGCGTGCCCATCATCTACTTCGGCACCGACAGCACGACGCTCCTTCCGTCCATGAAAGAAACCGGCGCAGAGGTCGTCGGACTCGACTGGCGAATTCCGCTCGACGAAGGCTGGGCGTTAATGAAAAACCAGGGCGCGGTGCAGGGCAATCTGGACCCTGTGGTCCTATTTGCCGACTGGAAAGAAATCCAGCCCCGCGCCGAAGACATCCTGCGCCGCGCCGCAGGCCGCCCCGGCCACATCTTCAACCTGGGGCACGGCATCCTGCCCGAAACCCCGGTCGAAAACGTGAAACGCCTCTGCAAATTCGTGCAGGAGCACTCAGGGAACCATTAACCACAGAGGACACAGGGTCCCACAGAGGTTTGATTCCTCTGGGCTCCTTCTGTGGTGAACGCTTTTGACTTTGATGAAGTGAACCGATGACTGCCCCTCAAACCGCCGTCCTGCTGCTGGCGCACGGCACTGCCGACTCCGTTGCCGACATCCCGGAATTTATGCGCCACGTGACCGGCGGACGGCCCGTTTCCCAAACAGTCATCGAAGAAGTCCAGCACCGCTACTCGCTCATCGGGCACTCCCCGATGAACGAGATCACCGCCCGCCAGGGAGAACTCCTCGCTCTCGAACTGAATCTCCCGGTCTACGTCGGCATGCGGAACTGGAAGCCGTTCATCCCCGAGGTAGTCAAAAAGATCGCCGCCAACGGAGTGACCCGCGTCATCGCCATCTGTCTTGCGCCACAAAACTCCCGCACCAGCGTAGGCCTCTATCGAAAGGCGGTTGATGGACCCCAAGGTCCGCCATTCGCGCTCGATTTCGTAGAAGCCTGGCACGACCATCCCCTCCTCATCGAAGCTTTCGTTGAAAAGCTGCAAGCCGGACGCACTGCCGCGTCGGTCGAGGCGGGTGCGAAACTCCCCATCATCTTCACCGCCCACAGCGTTCCCGAACGCACCATTGCCGAGGGTGATCCCTACGAGGCGCAAGCCCGCGAAACCGCCGAACTTGTAGCCCGTGAAGCGGGCCTCGAAAAGGAGGAATGGAAGTTCGCGTTTCAGAGCCAGGGCATGTCCGGTGGAACATGGCTGGGGCCGACCGTCGAGGAAACAATTCTCGAGCTCAAGACCCAGGGTCACAGCGGAGTCTTCGTGCAGCCCATCGGCTTCCTATGCGATCACGTCGAAGTGCTTTACGATATTGATATCGGCTTTCAGGAATTCGCGAAGAAGCACGACCTGCGCCTGTGGCGCGCCGACTCGCTGAACGAATCCCCAAAGCTGATAGCGGCCCTTGCAGAAATCGTGAACAGCCGCCTGCAAAAGTCATAAAGGTGTCGGGCGCCGTGATCGAGTTTTCCTCTGCGCCCTCTGCGGATGTTCTCTGCGAACTCTGCGTTTAAGATTTTTAGAGAGTAACTTAAGCGAGAGTTCTTGCTCGAAGCTCGAGGCTCGAAGCCGCTAGCCAGTTAGCTAGCAGCCAGAAGCCAGCAGCCCGTCCATGAAACGCGTAGCCATTCTCGGCGGCGGTATCTCCGGCCTCTCGGCCGCGTACGCGCTCGAAGAAAAGCGCCGTGCCGGCCTCGAGGTCGAGTACGTTCTCTACGAAGCCAGCCCGCGCTTGGGCGGCGTGCTCGTCACCGACAAGGTCGACGGCTGCATCCTCGAAGCCGGCCCCGACTCGTTCCTCACCGAAAAGCCCTGGGCCATCGATCTCTGCAACAAGCTCGGCCTGGGCGATCAGCTCATCGGTTCCAACGACGCCGACCGCAAAACTTACATCCTCGTCCACGGCAAGCTGATCGAGATGCCCGATGGCCTGATGTTCATGGTCCCAACCAAGCTCGCGCCGACCGTGATGTCGCCGCTGTTCTCGCCGGCCACCAAGCTGCGCATGGCCCGCGAGTGGTTTCATCCGCCGCGCAAAGCGACGGAAGACGAAACCGTCGCCGCCTTCGTCGAGCGCCACTACGGCCCCGAGATGGTTGACCGCCTCGCCGACCCGCTGCTTTCCGGTGTGTACGGCGGAGAAGCTTCGCAACTCAGCGTGCGCGCCGTGCTCCCGCGCTTCGCCGAAATGGAAGCCAAGCATGGCAGCCTGGGACGCGCCATGCTTGCCGCGCGCGCAGCCATGGCCCGCGCTCCGAAAACTCAGCCCAAGCCGCTCTTCACCTCGCTCAAAGAAGGCATGCAGCAGATGGTCGATGGGGTAGTCGCCGCGCTCGACGCCGGATCGCTCAAAACCGGCACGCCCGTTCAGGCGATCGCCCCCGAGGCCGGAGGCTGGGTCGTCTCTGCTGGGTTGCAGTCCGATCAGTTCGACGCCGTTATCCTCGCGCTCCCTACACAAGCAGCTGCTGCACTTTTCCAGCAATGCGGCCGAGACCTCGCCGCCGAGCTCGGCGCGATTCAGTACAGCTCGTCCGTCACCGTGGCACTCGGATACGGCAAGCAGGTGCGCGACGCGCTGCCACCCGGTTTCGGATTCCTGGTGCCGCGGAGCGAAGGCAGGCGCATGCTGGCCGCCACCTTCGTCCACAACAAATTTCCGCACCGCGCCCCCGACGACCGCGCCATCCTCCGCTGCTTCCTCGGTGGCGCCCGCGGCGAACAGATGCTCACCCTCTCCGACGACCAGATCCTCACCATCGTCCGCGAAGAACTTCAGCAGATCATCGGCCTCCAAGCCGAGCCGCTCTTCACTCGAGTCTTTAAATGGAAGGGCGCCATGGCGCAATACGGCGTCGGCCACCTCGAACGGCTAAAACGAATTGAAACCCTGCGAAACAAATTGCCGAGATTGACGCTAGCAGGCAACGGCTACAGCGGCATCGGTGTGCCGGATTGCGTGCGGACGGGCACGGCAGCAGTGGAAGAAACGTTGAACTCGCTCGGAATCCTTGACCTCAACTCGGAGTCCGTTACGGCAGGTTCCTAGGAAACGATGGAGGGAGAGGCGGATGGAGGAGAGCCGTTCTCGCCGGCGGGCAGCTAACAAATGGCGTCCTTCAAGCCTTGTCATCCCGAGCAAGTGAGGCGAAGCCGACCGCCGCCGAGGGACCTCGCGTTCCGCCGCGATACCTCAGACCGATGGATTCAACGGGCGAACCGAAGGCAGTTGAACCGTTGAATCCCTGGAACTTGGAAACTCGAAACTAATCGCGATGCACGATTCGTCCACCCACAATCGTCGCTACAACTTTCCCCGTCAACGTCCACCCATCAAACGGAGAATTCCTCGCCAACGACCGCGACTTTGACACCTCAAACGTCCACCGCTTCTTCGGATCAAAAATCGTCACATCCGCATAGCTCCCGCGCCCCAGTGACCCGCGTCCACGCAACTCGAAAACCCGCGCCGGACCGCTCGTAAACAATTCCACAATTCGCGCCAGCGGAATTCTGTGTTCCTGGTGCAGCTTCGTAATCGCCAACGCCAGCGCGGTCTCCAGTCCCGTGATCCCAAACGCCGCCCGCTCGAACTCAACCTGCTTTTCGTGGCTCGCATGCGGCGCATGATCGGTTGCAATGGCATCCACCGTCCCATCGCCCAGGGCGACAATGATGGACTCGATATCCGCTGCCGAGCGCAACGGCGGATTCATCTTGCAATTTGTGTCGTACCCGCCGACCGCCTCGTCGGTTAACGTAAAGTGATGAGGCGTGACCTCGCAGGTCACCCGCGCCCGCCCGCGCTTGCCGCGCCGCACCGCCTTCAGCGATTCCGCCGCCGAAAGATGCGCCACGTGCAATCGCGCATTCGGAGTCTGCTGTGCCAACTGGACATCGCGATCCACAATGTTTGCTTCCGCCGACGCTTTCCAACCGCGCAAGCCCAGCCGGAACGAAGTTGGACCTTCGTTCATCGGACAATTTTCCGTGAGCCGCGTATCCTCCGCATGCTGCACCACCGCGATGCTTAACTCTCCGCTCAACCGCAGGCATTCGCGCATCACGTCGTTATCCAGGATCGGACGGCCGTCGTCGGTTACGGCCACCGCCCCGGCCCGCTGCAACCCGCGAAAGTCCGTGAGCACCGCGCCTTTGCTGGCGTGTGTCGCGGCCGCTACCGGGAAAACATTCACCACCGCCCCGCGCTCCGGCTGCCGTATCCAGTTCACCCACTCCTGCGAATCGAGCACCGGCGAGGTGTTGGGCATGCAGCATACCGACGTGAATCCTCCCACCGCCGCCGCCGCCGTGCCCGACGCGATCGTCTCCTTGTAACTTTGTCCCGGCTCCCTTAAATGGACATGTAGGTCGATAAATCCCGGCGCCACCACCAGCCCGCGGGCATCGATCTTCTCCTCGGCGCTGCCGCGAACCTTGTTGGGAGCCGCTACCTCCACCACCTGCCCATCGCGCAGCAGGAGGTCCATCGGCGCATCAATCCGGTTCGCAGGATCAATCAGCCGTCCGCCCTTGATCAGCAGGGACCCCGGTTTGTGTCGATCGTGTGCCATGAAATCCAGTCGCTAGTCGACAGTCGTCAGTCGCCGGCTCTTCTCATCCCGAAAGACTTCCATCCCCGAAAGACTTCCGATCCCCAAGAGTCTTCCGATCCCCAAAAGTCATTGTCATCCTGAGCGAAGCGAAGGACCTCTGCACTCCCCTAAGCCTGCTCGTGCCGAGTGTGATTACACGGACGAACTCCTCTGCACAATCTAGCGAACTCTTCCCGCCGCTCGCGCCAGAATCGCCATCCGCGTGGGCACTCCGTTCCGTACTTCTTCCACTATCACCGACTGCGGACAATCCGCCACCTCTCCGCTCAACTCCAACCCGCGAATAATCGGCCCCGGATGCATCACGATCGCGTCCCGATGCGCCAGCTTCAGCCGCTGCATGGTCATCTGATACCGGGCAATGTAGTCATCCAGCCGCAGCTTCAATCCCGCCAGCCGCTCTTTCTGCACGCGCAGCAGCGTGATCACATCCGCCCCCCGCAAAGCCTCTTCCAGATGGCGCGTAATACTCACGCCTGGCGCCAAAGTGGCCGCCACCTCCGGAACCAGCTCCGGCGGCCCGCACAGCGTCACTTTCGATCCAACCTTCGTAAGCAAATGGCAGGCCGAGCGCGCCACCCGGCTATGAAAAATGTCGCCCACAATCGCGACCTTCAAACCCTTCAGCGTCTTCTTGTGTTTCAGGATCGTGTAAGCGTCCAGCAGCGCCTGCGAAGGATGCTCGTGCATCCCATCGCCCGCGTTCACCACGGGAATATCCAGGTGCTCCGCCATCAGTTGCGGCGCCCCGGCCAGCGGGTGCCGGATCACGATCACGTCCGCGCCCACCGCCCGCAGGGTGTACCCGGTATCCAGCAGCGATTCGCCCTTTTCGATGCTCGACCCGCTTGATTGCACCAGCGTGGTCATCGCGCCCATCGACTTGGCGGCAATCTCGAAAGACGATCGCGTCCGCGTGGAAGGTTCATAAAACAGCAGCACCACCCGCTTGCCGCGCAGCAGGGCCCGCGGCTTCTGCGGATTCATGCGCCGCGCCAGTTGCAGGATCTTCAGGATTTCCCCGGCATCCAGACGCTCGATGCCGAGCAGGGAACCGCGTGCGACCTTATTCATCGATAGCCTGGGAGGCGGAGCCATCTGGCCCTGGGCATCCCGAATTCCGCTCAGCCTTCTGCCCCAGCCCCATGCTGGCTCGTCATGCGCGTGATCTCGGGAAGGATGAACGCAGCATCATACAAGTCCCCAACGCCACCCGGCAAGCATCGCCGCCCTTAACCCACCAAACACGCCAGAGCGCCCGGAAGTGCGGCAAGCTGTGCGTAGCGCTCACCGCGAAGCATAAAGCCATGACCAGAATAATTGTGTCGTCTCCTCGACAGCACGGTGGCACGATGCGCTTTTATCTTCCACGTAGCACGGATAGGGTTGCTTTATAGAGCGGCATCAGCGACAAGAACCGTCGTGCCGAGAAAAGTACCCCGAGAAAGCAGCCCGAGAAAAGTAGCGCCGAAAGTAGCCTGCGAAAGTAGCCCCGAAAGTAGCGGAAAGTAGCTCGGAAAGTAGCCCGAAAAAGTAGCCTGAAAAAGTAGTCCGAGAAGTAGCCCGGAGAAAGTAGCGCCGAGAAAGTAGCCCCGAGAAAAGCAGCCCGAAAAAATAGTGGCCGAGAAAGATAGCGCAGAGGAGCAAGCCGCGGAGCGGCGTCAGTCATTAGCCCAGCGCGTAAGCGCTGGGTGAAAGTCCCACGGCCAGCCAGCCCCGTAGGGGCGACATTTCTAGCGAAACGGGCGTAAGCCCGCGAGCCGAAACCGAGCATGAATTAGCACGCACCGCTGCACGAATCCCCTCACTCCGCTTCCCAAACCCGCTCATCAACGTTCCCTACTTCCGCCGCATATCCCCGGCACTCGCGAACCGGCAACCGCGGATACTTCGGAAAACTCAAATCGCTCACCGACAACTCACACCTCCAAAACACCGACCCGCGATCCGACTCAACCCGCCGCGCATGCCGGCAATCCGCGCACAGCCCTACCTCCGCCCGTTCCTTGTGCACCATAAGAATCCGCTACCGCGACGGCCGTCTCCGCGCCCACGCCGCATACAGCGCTCCGCCAATACTCGACCCGGCCACCATCACCACCACCATCACCACCAACCCGAAGCCAACAAAAAACGCCAGCCCGTCCGGCGTCTTGATGAGGTCTTGCACCTGCGCGACCTTCTGCGGATCGTAGCCTCGGCCCACCATCTGCGACAGGTTGTCCAGCATCCCTTGCCGCACTTCAGCAGGTCGGTACACCAACGTCGCGATTGCCATCACCGCCGAGAACAAAAATCCGAACCCGCCGCTCGCCGCTCCGATCTTCGCCCCCGCTCCCGGCGCGGGCACGGCCCCGCCCAGGTTCCGCCGGTACAGCAACACCGCCAGCACTCCCCCCATCATGAAGGCGGGTCCAAAAATCGCGTATGGAATCACCAATGCCAGTAGAGAGAACACTCCCGCCAGCGCCGCTCCCGGCAACGCCTTTGACCACTGCACTTCACTCCGCGCAGGATACGGCCGCAGCAGTCTCGAACCGTCCGGCAAGAGCGGAGGAGTCCCTGTTGTTGGAGCGCCCGGCATAGGTGCGGGCTCGGATACAGAAAGAGAGCTTGCCTGTGATGGAGACGTTGAAGACTCAGACGAGTCTGCGGTGCCCGCGCTAATAGCCGGCGATTCCTCTTCGACCTCCACCGCCACACGAATCTGCGGCGCCCCGCAATGCTTGCAGAAGGGAACTCCGTCCTCCGCCTTCGCCCCACACTTGTGACAGGAATGCTCCACCGGCTAACACGCCCCACGCTTGCAACAGGAATGGCCTATCAAATTTCAAGGTAACGTAGCCCCGCTAATTCAGCAACCAACCGGAGCGCGCCGCATGAATCCATTCACGCCCATGGCTTGTCATCCTGAGCGAAGCGAAGGACCAGCTTTCCCCAGCTCGCAGCCCGGTGCCGGCAACTCCCCAGTCAGTGGAATTTTCGGGAAGGGCACGGCTTCAGGCGCGCCAAAAAGCTAGTCTAAAGTCGGCTTCAGCCGCCGGCCTTGTCCAGTGTTGGAAAGAAGTTGGCTGCAGATCGCAGCACCTAAATCGAATCCTTGCTCTCCCCACGCGTCTGTACAAACACCAGCGCGAAATCCGATCCCTTGCCGCCGTCCTGCGGCGACACCGACACGATGTGCTGATTGTCCGACGTCCCAACTTTCAATTCGACCGTCGGCCCGTTGTCGTGATCGCACGTGAGCTTATTGTCTTTCTTGTCTGAATGAGGATTTACCTCAATGTCCGGGCTGTCCTTGTTCCGTTTCTTGGTGTGGCACTCCAGGATGCCTCCGTACTTTTTCAGCTGATCCCGGTAGTAGGCAGTCACTTTCTCCGGAGGATCGTCGCTCACAAACTCGGCCACCACCACCTTCAGCCCAAAAAATCCCGACGAGATATTTACGTTCGCCTGCCCACCATGATCGTCGGAATCTTTCTTCTTCTCGTGCGCTCCCGGATAAACCGGCAGGCCCGTATCACGCACGTTCACGTCCTTATTCACGTGAATCCCGCCCAGGGGCGTCTGGATATCGACTTTCTTTTCCTTTCCGTCTTCCGACTTGTCGACGTGAATCCTGCACCCGGTCAGCGCGATCACCAACCCCGCGGCAAATACTGCCGCAACCAGAATCCTACTGGCTTGCCATTTTGTGTTCATGCTGAGAATCTCCTTGCGCCAGTCGTGCCTGGCGTTCGATGCCGGCGCCCCGCTGCGCCACGTTCGGAATACTGACCGGGAGATGCCCGTGCACCGGGATCTCCCCGAACAGCGCCTTCACCGCGCTGTTCTCTGACACGGTTTCATTGGAAAACGTGCATAGATAGTTATCGATCTTTGGGAAATCCGCCACTACATAGGGATTCCCCATCGCGAACACCACCGTCTTGCCAGCAGCATGCTCCAGCACCCGGTTCAGCAGCGTGCCCGTGGCATCCGCCACCGCGACCGAATTCTTCCGGCTCCCCGGCGTCGGGGTCGCGTACACTGCCGCCACCACCGTCTGCGCCTCGTCCGCAGCTTTCAGAATCTCCTGTGTCATCCCTTCAGCAATCCGCGGATCGACATAAATCACGTTCGCGTCCGGCACACGATTGCGCACCTGCCCGTCAAACACCCGGCCCGCGCTCATCCGCACGTCTTCCGAGAAGACAATCACAACCAGACGGTTATGTGTCTCCACTGAGGTCATATACGGAAGCCCGCCCGGCGTGGTTCCCACCGCCCTCAAGGGCAGGACCTTGCCGTTTTCGCGGACCAGCGTCACCGCTTCATCCGCCACCTGCTGCCCGATCAACATATTCTGCGGCTTGCCCACTTCTTTGCCCACGTTCGCCACATCCACCAGCTTCGCCTTGTTTAGTCCGAGCGAGGCTTTCGCCTTGAGCAGCTTGAGGACCGATGCATCCAGCCGCGCTTGGGGGATCTCTCCGCTCGCCACTGCCTTCAGCATCGCCCGGTAGGAAGCCTCGAGGTCGGCAGGGATCAGCAGCATGTCGTTGCCCGCCTTGAACGCTTCCACCGCGGCACGGCCCACATCCTGGGCATAGAGCCGCGTCAGGCCCGCCATGTCAAGCGCATCGGTGGTCACGATGCCGTTGAACTTCATTTGATTCTTGAGCAGGTCGGTCACCACAAGGGTCGAGGTCGTCGCTACCCGGTTCGGATCCGGCTCCAGCGCCGGCACTGTCACGTGCGCGACCATGATCGCATCCACTCCCGAGTCGATGGCTTTCTGGAAGGGCGGCAACTCAATCGTGTTGAGATGGGTGCGGTCGCCGTTCACGCTCGCCACCCCGAGGTGTGAATCCGACGCCGTGTCTCCGTGCCCGGGAAAATGTTTCGCGGTCGCCAACATCCCGCCCTCATGCGCGCCTTTAATGTAGGCCGCGACCAACTGTCCCACCTGCTGCGGGTCTTCTCCGAACGAGCGCGTGTTGATGACCGGGTTGACCGGATTCGAATTCACGTCCGCCACCGGAAAAAAATTCCAGTGGATCCCGATCGCGCGCGCTTCCTGCGCGGTAATACGTCCGAAACTCTCCGCGTTCTCCAGCTTGCCCGCCGCGCCGAACGCCATGGCGTGCGGAAAAATCGTAGGCCCGTTCAGCCGCATGCTCAGCCCCCGTTCGAAGTCGGCGGCCAACAGCAGCGGTAGCTTGGATTCTTCCTGCAGATGGTTCAGCAGCATCGCGGCTTCGTAAGGTTCGCTCTTGATCAGGAATGGACCGTCGACCGGGACGGTCATGGTAAATCCACCCACGTGATACTTGTTCATGGTGTCGCGCAACTGCGCGAACGTCTCGCTGTCGTTGTTCAGGAATTGCGCCCGCGCCCACACCATGAACAGCTGCCCGACTTTTTCCTCCGTAGAGAGCTTGCGAAGCGTCTTTTCCGCCCACTTCTCCCCGCCGTGATCAAGATGAATCGGCCCAGGCTTCTGGAATTTATCCTTTGCAAACGAATCAGTCATGAGAAGAAGAACGAGCAGCGACGCAGTCAGGAAACGCATAGGCAGACAATAGCAGAAAGCAGGTCCTAGGTCTCAGGCGACAGCCACATCTGACAGGTCACATCTGACAGGTCACATTTGACGGGGCTTAGCACCACCACGAATCCTGGGTGCCCCATGCTTGCCGGTGCCCCATGTTTGCGCTCTCCATGCGCAAACGTGGGATCCCACAACCGACGGCGGTCTTCGATTCATTCCGGGACGACGCATCGACTCACCACAATACCGCCACATGACAGCACCAACGCAGCGAACGTCACACAAGAGCCACGAAGCGGCGGCAGATACTAGCCCAGCACGTAAGTGCTGGGTAAGCTCGAAAACAAACCCGAGCCCCGTAGGGGCGGCAGACGACGCAGCGGGCGCCAGCCCGCAAGTCCGATGCGCGAAACCATCACTTCCGAACCACCGCAACCGCTAAGTTCTGATCGTCGGGGTCATCCCCAAACCCCGCAATCCATTCGACCCCACTCTCACGCCTGAACCACGTCATTTGCCGCTTGGCATAATTGCGATGCGCCTGCTGCGCCGCCACGATCGCCCCTTCGCGACTCAACTCCCCGCGCAACAATTGCACGGCCTGCTTGTATCCCAACGCTCCCAAAGGCCGCGCCGCCTCTCCATACTTTGCGAGCAGGCGCTCGGTCTCTTCCACCAGCCCCGCCTCAAACATTTTCTGCGCCCGCTCATTAATGCGCGCGTACAACACCTCACGCTCCGGAAGCAAGCCGACCTTCCGAATGCGAAATCCCTGCAACGCATCGCGCCCTTCGCTCCACATCTCGCTCATCTGCCGGCGCGAGCCAAGGCAAACTTCAATCGCGCGAATCAGCTTCGGCGAGTCGTTGGGATGAATCGCCGTGGCCGCAGCCCGATCGAGCCGCCGTAGAATCTTGTGAAGATATGCCGGCCCTTTTCCCGAGGCGCGCTCACGCAGACGCTCCCGCAATTCTTCCGAGCGCTGCGGGCCCGGG
Organism: uncultured Acidobacteriota bacterium; assembly: GCA_963850425.1. Taxonomy (GTDB): domain Bacteria; phylum Acidobacteriota; class Terriglobia; order Terriglobales; family Acidobacteriaceae; genus Gp1-AA133. The sequence goes on from CAWKLF010000001.1 coordinate 1,481,534, forward strand.
AACAATCCTTCGAGCAGCGCGCGCAGGTAGAGGCCCGTGCCCCCGACCACGATAGGCACGCGGCCGCGCGCTTTGATGCCTTCCAAAACCTCGCGGGCCTGGCGCGCGTACTCCCCCGCCGTGATGTAGCCGGTGGGTTCGACGATGTCGAACAGGTGATGGGGCGCGCTCGCGCGCTCTGCCGCCGTGGGCTTGGCGGTGCCGATCTCGAACTCGCGGTACATCGCGATCGAGTCGCAGTTAACGATTTCACCTTGCAATGTGCGGGCAAGCGCGAGAGACAGAGCGGTCTTGCCGCTGGCGGTGGGACCTAGGATGGCGACCAGTAACGGGCCCGCAACCTTCAGCGAAGGCTCCAATGGATTGCGTACCAGTAGCGGACCAGCGTGATAGCCAACAGCGTCCCCGCAACGATGAGCAGTCCAGTGGTCTCGAGCGCGTACACGTGATGCCGGTTCCGGCTGTGTGCAGTCTTATCCATAGGGGGAGTGTCTATGGAGCACATTGTAGCGCCGGATGAGTCGCATCGGTATGAAAGAATTTACCAAGCCAATGCCTGCCGGTAATCGCAGTAATGTTCCACGTGGAACATTATGTGAATTCCGCGGAATATACTATAGCTTAAAGAAAAACATTAAAAATCCAGTAAGCCTCTGACGAAGCAGCTGTTAGCTCGTTTTTCCGCTGATGAGTTGTCACACGTCACTGTGAGTCCCACCACTGTGGCCGAGGGATCGGCAGGAAACAGCCCGGTCTGTTGATATCGGTTTCTTTGCTCCGAGTTCTCGATATGGCAAAGACTCGCGAGAGCATGTGGCTTATTCCCGTAGTGCGAGTGTTGGTCGATGTGGCTGGTCGAAGCCCCGACGAACCCACCGAGTCGCGCGGGTGTGCGGTGATAAACTACCGCGTCGTTGGACGGATATGGCTGCAGAGAGGTTGACGAAGAGCGCACGGTTCGGGTTGTTTGAAGTGGATCTTGTCTCGGGAGAATTGCGCAAGGACGGCACGCGCATCCGGCTGCAGGAACAGCCCTTTCGCGTTCTTGCAATGCTGCTCGAACGCCCAGGCGAGATGGTGACACGCGAGGAAATGCGCAGCCAGTTGTGGCCGGGAGATACGTTTGTCGATTTCGATCATGGACTGAACACGGCAGTGAACAAACTGCGGGAGGCGCTGGGCGATGCGGCGGCGAATCCGCGATTTGTGCAGACGGTGGCCCGGCGCGGGTACCGGTTCATCGCGCCGGTACAGCAGAATGGTGTGAGCGAGTCGCCGGCGGCTGCCGGGAATGCCGAGCCGGCGAGCCATAAGCCTGCAGAAGAAACCGGCGCGGATCGTTTGCATCCGGAGCTTGAAGTGCCGGTTCCTCGCCGAGGCTTGACGCGCGGATTGTTTATTTTGATCCAGGTCATGTATTTGAGTTTTTATATTGCCGCATTGTTCCGCTGGCAGGGAGTGCAGCGGATAACGGAGGGGTTTCTGCCGGGATGGGCAGCGTTGGTAATTTTAGTTGCAGTGCTGGTGAGCGCGGGGGCAGCGATTCCGTTGCGGTGTTATCTGATATCGGCGGCAGGCTTTGATCACGCGCGGCTGGGAGAGAAGTTTCAGCGGTTATTCCCGGCGATTCTGGTTCTGGATGAACTGTGGGCGGTGGCTCCGTTCTTGTTGGCGGAGAAGATTGGGTTCGGGGCGGCTTTTGCGGCAACGGCGGGACTGCTCTATCTGCCGTTCTCGGAGCGGAGCCTGGTGCGGTTGGCTTATCCGGAGCCAGCAAGGGCTGGCAGTGGTCGTTAGTTCCGAACGTGCATCTGCAGGAGGCCGCAGGCGCATATCGAGCAGGCATTCTTCGCCCGACCGGGTAAGATGCATCATTGGCGGGCGTGGTGTCTGATCCGAGGCGTCCCTCTCTTGAACCCCTGCCTGGGTCAATAAGTATGATCGCCTGATCGCGAAATCCGCCCTAGACTCGTACCGTCTGAGTGGCAGCCAACGAAACTCAAGCTTTCGCTAATATGAAGATGCTGGACGCAGCGATTTGATGGGCCAGGGTGCGGTAGCCACAGTAATTCAGCAATTGGCACGTGTTCTCCACATCAAAGACGTGATGGTGCATGCAGCGATTCCGCGCATTGTCGCGAGGATCGGCTAATTCTTTGGCGCGCTCCAGCGTCATCCCTTCAGGGAGTTCGAGGCGTGATAAGTCGCTCAGTTCCAACACTTCCTGAAGATGGGTAAGGTCGTCTTCACCTACATTGCTCTCGAAATCGGCAATCATGTGGTGAAGGGTAGTGACTAGACGCCGATGATCGAAGGTGTCGCGATAGTGCGGCACAATCAGAACGAGATAGCCGGGCGCTACCCTTCGCCAGTTGATCAAAGCCTTGATTGGGTTGGCGATGTGCTCTAAGGAGTGAGAGGAGAGAACGAACTCGTACTCTGAGTCTCTGATTCCGGCAAGGTCAGCGCCATCCACAATGCGGTTGCGTCCAGGCTTCCGCCCGCGGGGCAAGAACTCAAACCGCTCACCATCGCTGCGTGCGCCTTCCCAGATGGTTTCGCTGGAAAAGACGCAGTTATCCAGCGACCTGACTACGCGGTAAACTGGAACGACGTTACGAAAGAAGTTGCTCGGGCCACCGATTTCCAGGCCACTCTTGCCGCGCAAGGCAAGTACACATCGCCCAGCAAAACCAACGGCACGCACAGTTCCAACGAGGCCGCGCTTGCGCAGAGTACGTTTCAGGCCCGTCAACATGGCGTACAAACCTTATCAAAAACCCCACAATGATGAGATCCGATCCTTCACTCTTGCTCAATTACATGATCGTACTCGCTGCCCAAATTTAGGTCTGCTGGTTGGCGAAAAATCCCTTTTACACTCGATCCCGCTCCCGGCGACCGGCCTTCTTATCCATCTGATTACATCAACAATCGATGAGGAAAGGGGTAGACTCTACGGAGAGGATTCACTTGTCAGCATCTGACGGATCGCGCTTAAGCGAAATGCTGCGGCTCGCAATCGCCGCATGTTTTTGCGTCGGTCTCGCGCTCTGGGCGCAAACCTCCGATTCTCAGACAGCGGACGGGAACAAATCCTAGACGGCAACAACCGAGTCGCAGAGCGACAGGGTAAACCCCACCCGTACCACGGAAAGCCACAGCCAGAGCGGCAATCGCACCGTAGACAAGCAATCGGTCCAGCGCCGTGGGTTGGGTGGACACTTCGAACCTTTCCAGGATATCGAAAAGGAGTCAGTGCAAGTAAATGCTGCCACGGTGCGAACCGTCACACGCACATTCGGCTGGGCCAATGGGGTGAGAACGCTAGTTCAGGTGACGGAAGAGGAAAGTCAGGGTCTCCCGGGCGAAGACTCGAAGGTAGTGCGCGCCACTTCTAGTCCCGATGTGAATGGCAATCTTCAACTCGTCCAGCGTGAAAGTGAGGAAACGAAGAAGACCGGCAAGGACGCGGACGAGACGAAAACCACGGTGATGCGGCCCAATCGAATGGGTGCTCGGCAGGAGGTGGAGTTTGGCGGGTGGCCCAGGTTTGCACCCCGATTTTGGGCGCTAACCCTCCGGCTTCGCTCAGGGCAGGCTCTGGTATCAAGAATGTCCTTTCCGCGCTGCCTGTCGCTTGGTTATCCCGATCCCGAGCCGTCCACTCGGACTCGATTTCCACGACTCCTTTTTCTCGCAGCGCATAGTGACGAAAGCTCTCCACCGCCAGCCTTCGGGATGCTCGCATAATTCTGCATTCACCGGATTGCGATGGATGTAGCGCAGCTTCTCCACGAACTCGCGCTCGTCGCGGATGTTGCGGTCGTAGTAGCGCTTTTGCCAGAAGACGCCGCTGGGAGTTCCCAGGTTAGCGCCCAAAAGCGGGGCGCGAACCTGGGCCACCCGCCAAAACCGGGGCGCGAACCTGGGCCACCCGCCGGTTGATTGTGGCTGCGTGACCGACAATCCCTGGGCAGCAGCTTCCTGGATGTACAATCGTGGCCGCTATACGGAGGACATAACACATGACAACAAGAATCGTTATTGCCATCAGTCTGCTCTGCTTTTTGGCTCTCTGCATCAACCTTGACGCTCAGGCTGGCGGCGACGTCGCCGACCAGATCAAGCAACTGCAGCAGGAGTCCAGGGATGCGCAGATGAAAAACGACGCTTCCTGGGCTCAGCAGCATCTGGCCGACGGATTCGTCGCGGGAAACAGCTGGGGAGATTGGGAAACCAAAGAGGCCTTCATCAAGGATCTGCAGGGCAAGACAAACAAGTGGAAGAGCGGCAACATCAGCGACGTGAAGGTGGCGACCTTCGGCCCGAACGCCGCCGTGTCGCATTACACGTTCACCTACGAGGCCGAACTCCAGGGCAAGCACCGGGCGCGAACCGTTATCTGCAGCGACACCTGGGTCAATGATTCCGGCACATGGAAAACGGCTTCGACCCACTGCTCGCTGGTAAAGGGCGAATAGCAACGACAGCTACAACTTAAAGGCTGGCCGCGAGGTCGGCCTTTTTCTTTGTAGCGCTAAAGGCGCACCCTGAGTCTGTAGTTGACGAAAAATCCCCCGTTGCACCAACCATGCCGATAGTAGGTCGGCCCGACGCGAAGGTGCGGCCGGGTATCGGACGGGCAGCGCGCAGATCAATACGCAGGCGCTCCGACTTCCGGGCTGATACCGGGCGCCCGCAGGTCGATGAACTGCCGTGGGGGGTAATTCAGCGACTTTGCCTGGCTAAAGCCGGGCCCTTTAGAAGCAATAGGTTTTCCGGAGGTTTTCCCCAGAGTGTTGCGCCGTTGGACCGGAAAAGTGGGAACTCCGCCTAGTGCGTTTGCGTATCTGCGTGTGAGGCGTCGGATAGGTGTGCGGCGTTCCGACTCGCACCATCGGTCGCGCACGTCGAAATCGCGCTTTATGCAATAGTGGGATCCCAATTCCTTCGACTGTGCTCAGGGGGCTGGGGCGCAAAGGCGCGCCAGGATGGGGCACCGCGGTTTGACGAGCTCGTGTACGTCACGGGCAGAAATTCAGGAGCGTTCTTATGCGGCGATTTGGTTGGATGATCACGGCATTGTTGTTACTGTCGGCGGCGGCTTGGGGAGAGGAGTGGAACAAATCGTTCCCCGTCAGCGGGCAGGCTGAGTTGCGGATAGAAACTTCCGATGCGCAGATTCATGTCGACACCTGGGCTGAAAACAAGATCGACGCGCACATTACGTCGACCAAGTGGGGGTTCGGGCAGGGTGGGATTGAGGTCATCGATCATCAGACCGGAGATTCCGTGGAAATCGAGGTGCGCTTTCCGCACGGCGTGCACATTATGAGCATGGGCGAGCGGCGTACCGTCATCGAGATTCACATGCCGCGCCAGGGCAAGGTGAGACTGCATACCGGAGACGGCGAGATCCGGGTGCGTGATCTGAAGGGACAGATGGATCTGGAAAGTGGAGATGGGCAGCTGGAAGTAGAAGGCGTGGACGGCACGTTGCGGGCTCATTCGGGGGACGGGCACGTGCGGGTGCGCGGGCGTTTCGATAGTCTCGACATCAGCACCAGTGACGGCCGCATTGAAGCCGAAGCTCTCTCCGGCTCGTCGATCGGCCAAGGCTGGAACGTGTCGACCGGAGACGGCGGCGTCTCCATGATGGTTCCGGCCAACCTTGCCGCGGACCTGGCATTGCGCACCGGCGACGGCCACATCTCCCTTGATGTACCAATCTCGGTCGAGGGCAAATATGATTCGAACAATCTTCACGGGAAGCTCAATGGCGGAGGCGGGCTTTTGAGCATTCATACCGGGGATGGGTCGATCCGGTTGGGGAAGTCTTGAGGTTTGAGCTGAGAACTGCGAGTTGGGGAAGCTGAATATTTTGATGCGCCAGCAGAGTGCATAGGTCCTTCGCTGGGTTCGGCTGGCGCCTCACTATGCTCAGGCTGACTCCGAAACGCAAGGCGACAGTACAAAGAGGATGACGATCTGAACCTCAAGGTGACTTCGAAGAGGATGAGAACCTGAGAACGTCAACCTATGCGCTCACGGACGGCTCTTACTTAATTTCGCTGCCGTCGGGGTTGAGGTTGTAGAAGAAGCGGAAGCGGAGTCCGAGGTAGGGGCCGGGGAATTCTCTGGGCAGCGGCTGGAATGGGTCGGAGCCCTTGATGCTGCCGTAGGCGGGACGGTCGAGCGTGACATCGCCTGATGGTTCGACGATTTTTAAGCCCTGTACCGACCCATCCTTGAGGATATAGAAGTCGATGGTGACCCAGCCCTTCTTAAAGCTGGCTGACTCAGGTATGAGTTGATACCAACTTTCGCGAACATCGTGCAGCACACGATTCAGGTAGGGGCCGAAGTCGACACCCATGGTGTCGGTGAGAATCTCCATCGGGCCCATGATGCCGCCCGCTTTTCCTTGCGACAAACCTAGATCTCCGCCTTGTCCGCCGTAGCCTCCTCCGCGGTTCTGGGCGGCGGCGCGTGCAGCTTGCTCAATCGCCGAGCCCGCCGACATCGAGCCACCAAACTTCACCGGAGGCTTCTCGATCTGCGGCGTCTGTAGCTGGGCAATCTGGTTCGAAGGCGACGGCTGTGGAGGAGCGGGAGTTCCTTGCTGTTGCGCCTGGATCGCGGGAGCGGGTGCCTGCGTGATCGAAGGACTCTGTTGCGGCGACGGGCCTTGCGGGCCGGCCGGTCCCGGACGTCCGGGATGCGCGGAGGCGATGATCTTCTTCAGTTCCTTAGGATCGGGTTGCGGCGTGCGCGTGGTGGCGACGCGATCTTTGTCGGAAATCACGTTCGTGTTGGGCCGCTTGGTGATTTTCTGAAGGTCGGGCGGCAACTCGAGATAGCTGAGATCACGCTGCTTCAGTAAATCCTGCATCGACACCCGCGTGAATGGCTGCTGGTGCAGAAACACCCGGCGGTAGAAACCTTCCAGCCGCGGCTGGTTGACGAACAGGATGATGACCAGCAGGTGAACGATGACCGAGAGCCACGCGGCTTCGCGACGGCGCGAACGCGTCAGGTCGTCCTGCAGGTGAAGAAGAAGAGCGGGGACGGCGTCTTCGTCGAAGTGACGGTAGGCGGTTTCCCAATGGCGCGCATCGTAAAGGCCGGGCGTCTCCGGCGCGGGAGGCGGGCTGGCATCCCGCGGAGTTGTGGGCGTAATCGACATCGTTGGAGCGTTCAGCCTTTAGACACGAAGCGGGGGATCAGGGTTGCGCGCGACCGACCCCGGGCGACGTGCGGAAACCCAGTTGACTCTATTCTCGCATTTTTCCTCAGAAACCGCTAAAGCTCAGAGGTCGCAAGACTTACGGGCAGCGTCCCGCTAACAAGTAGAACACGCGCCGCCGGCTCGGCCATAGGGAAGATTTGTAAAGGTTTGTAGCGGCCGGACGCCTGGCGGAAATTGAAGGAGTTGGGAAAGGTGCCGATGAAATGGGTGGAGTGTGCCATGTCGGAATTTCCCGGGCCGGAGGTTTTCCGGGCGGTGGTTGACCGGATCGAGACCGGAGTTTACGTCGTCGATGTCCATCAGCGAATCGTGTACTGGAACTACGGGGCGGAGAAGGTCACCGGCTTTTTGAGCCAGGAGATGTTGGGCAGGCCCTGCGGCAGCAACCTGGTGGTGGAGGAGATTGAGCACAACCCGGCCTTGTGCGCGCACCAGTGTCCGCTGGAGAGCGGCTTGGGAGAACACGCGCGGCGGGAAGTGGTGACCTATTTCAGGCATCGCGCGGGACACGTGGTGTGGGTGCGGCTGTGGACGATGGCGGTGAAGAATCGCGAGGGCGTCATCGTGGGCGCCGTGAAGGTGTTCTGCGAGCGGGTGCAGGCGGCTGGGTTGAGCGAGGAAGAAAAGTCGAAGCCGCGTCCCGAGGATCTGGATATTGAGACTGGGCTGGCGAGCCGGGCGGCGACCGAAGTCTTTCTGCGCGGACAGATCGAGTTGTCGGCGAAACAGCGGACCCCGTGCGGACTGATCCTGATCCGGCTGGACACGCTGGAGGAATTTCAGCGGGGGCATGGGAAAGATGCGGGCAGCGCGATTCTGCACGAGGTGGCGCGCACGCTCAAGGACATGATGCGGCGCTCGGATTTTCTGGGGAGATGGGATGCGGGAAGTTTTCTGGCGGTGCTACCAGGATGCGGACTGGCGCCGCTGGAACGGGTGGGGGCGAGGATGAAGCGAGCGGCGGGCCGGGTGGCGATCTCCTGGTGGGGGGATTTGTTGTCGGTGAAGGTATCGGCCAGCGCGGTGGTGGTTGAGACCGCTGACTCGGTGGAGACGGTGGAGAAACGTCTGAACGCGGCGGAAGATCTGGAATTGAGCCTGGCCGACGGAAACGGGATGGGAGCGTAGCCGCTATGTTTGTGATCATCGGAATCCTCGTGGTGTTCGGAGCGGTGGTAGGCGGCTACCTGATGGAGCATGGGAACCTGAAGGTGCTGATGCAGCCGGCGGAGCTGCTGATCATCGGCGGCGCGGCAGTCGGGACGGTGCTGGTGGCGAATCCGCTGCATGTCCTGAAAAAGATTGCGGGCGGAATTGTAGGAGCGTTTGGTGGAGCGAAATTTACCCGGCAACGGTATCTGGAAGCGCTGAAAACGATGTATGACCTGTTCAACAAGGCGAGGCGGGAAGGTTTGATCGCCCTGGAAAGCGATGTGGAGGAGCCGGACAAGAGCCCGATCTTCTCCAAGAACCCATTCTTTTTGAAGGATCATCACGTGCGTGATTTCGTGTGCGACACGATGCGCATGGCAGTCACTGGCGGCATCGATCCGTTTGACGTTGACCAGATGATGGAAGTGGATATGGATATCCATCATCAGGGGGCGACGGTGCCGATTGCGGCGTTGAGCACGATGGCGGATTCGCTGCCCGGGTTGGGAATCGTGGCCGCGGTGCTGGGAGTGGTGATCACGATGGGGGCGCTGGGCGGTCCGCCGGAGGAGATTGGACACAAGGTGGCAGCGGCGCTGGTGGGAACTTTTCTGGGCATCCTTCTCTGTTACGGGCTGGTGGGGCCGCTGGCGTCGAGCATGGCGAAGGCGGCGGACGAGGAACATGCTTTCTATCATGTGTTGCGCGTTGTCATGCTGGCCTTTCTGAAGGGGACATCTCCGATTATGGCGGTGGAGATCGGGCGGCGTGCGGTGCCCGGGCATGTGCGGCCGTCATTCCAGGAGGCGGAGAAAGTGTTCCGCGGGGGTGGGGGAAGCGAACCGCCAGCAGCGGCAGCGGCGGCCTCGGCCTGAGGCCTCGATATGGGCGACGCGAAACCGATCATCATTATCAAAAAAAAGGGCGGACATGGCGGCCATCATGGCGGCGCATGGAAAGTGGCGTATGCGGATTTCGTGACCGCCATGATGGCGCTGTTCATCGTGCTGTGGCTGCTCAACAGCAGCAAGCAGGTGCGGGAAGCGGTGGGCGGGTACTTCAAGGATCCGACAGGTACATCGAAGAACGTTGGTTCGGACATGCAGGGGTCGGGGCAGGCCTTCGCGCTTAGCCGCGACGACATGCCGAAACTGAAAGAGGAATTGCAGAAGTCGGTACGGCAGATCGCGGATTTCGAAAAATTAAAAGACCACATCGAGATGACGGTGACGGCGGAAGGACTGCGCATCGAGTTAATGGAGGCGGAGTCGGGAACGTTCTTTGAGAGCGGGAATCCGGTTCCCACCTCGGGCGGGCGGGAATTTCTGGTGGCGCTGGCGCATGAGTTGGGGAAACTGCCCAATAAGATTTCAATCGAAGGACACACGGACGCGAAGCCGTTCGCCAAAGCGGGCAACTACGGGAATTGGGAACTGTCTGCGGATCGGGCCAACGCGGCGCGCAGGCTGATGCAGGAAAATGGCGTCAACCTGGACCAGGTCATCGAGATTCGCGGCTACGCGGACCAGCAATTGCGCAAGCGCGAAGCGCCGGAGGATCCGTCGAATCGAAGGATTTCCCTGATCGTGCAGTACCTGCCCAAGGGTAAGGACGCGGGCCAGGCAAGCGGGGAAGAGGCAGGAGAAAAAAAGTCAGAGCCCCCGATAGGTTCGGAGGCTCCGAAAACCGGCGAGCCGAACAAAGCCGGCGAGCACTAGGATTTCACGACCTGCAGATTGTTGGTGACTCCGAAGACGCCGGAAACCGACTTGGCGCGGATGCCGGCAGTATTCTTGTCAGCTTCGTTGTCGACGATTCCTTCGAGAGCCACGTTGCCGCCCTTCACGATGATGCGGATGGGCTGCTGCACTCCCAATGCATACTTCTGCAAGCTGGGAAAGCCGTAGATGGCGCGGTAGAGGCGGCGCCGGATCTGGTCGTCCATGGGCGAAGGGGGAAGGACTTCAATCTGGTTGTCGACCTTCTCCACGCCTTCGATTTTCTTGACGACGTTTTCGGAATCGCTTTTGAGGGTGGGGCGAGTGACTTGTCCGATCAGGGTCACCGTGCTGCCATCCACCTTGTAGGCGATGTTGTCGAAGACGCCGAGGTAGGGGAGCATAAGCAGTTCGTGGCGCACTTCCCGTGTGATGCGCTCCGTAGACCGATTTGAGGGCGGGTTTTGTTGTGCAAGAAGGGAGCAAGAGGCTACCGATAGAATCGCGACGACAGTGAGCAAGCGCTGATGTTTCATTAAGTCTCCTTATCCAGATTCCTATTTAAAAGTTTTTTGGGCAGAGGGGTCGAGCGCAGGACGAGCTTCCGCCGTTGCGGCGGTCGCTGAGGCCGCGGGGACTGCTGCTGCTCCACCGGACAAACGGACGATAGCGGCTGCGGCCATGCAGCGAACTGCGGGTTTGTCGTCCTGCAGCAGAGGTTGCAGAATGGGAATCTGCTCGCGGTGCCGGCTGACTCCGAGAGCCTGTGCCGCGGCCGCGCGCACGATCCAGTTTTTGTCGTCGAGAGCGTCCTGTAATTGCCGCAACGAGTCCAGCGTGGCGTCGGGGCCGAGAAGGATAGCAGACATGGCGCGAGCCGAAGCTGAGCGATCCTGCGTGATCTCTTCCATGACTTTAATTCCCCAGGCCGCCGGACCGAATAAGGAAGTAGCCGCTTCTTTGGCGCCCATGATGGCTAGTCCTTTGGGATCCTGAAACTTTTTCTTGGTAGCCTGCAATTCATTTTTGATCAGGCCGCCGGAAGAGGTTTTTTCTCCGGCCAGGATTTCCAAAAAGACCTCGCGCCCGGCATGATTGCCCATTGCCCAAAGCGATTTGGCGGCAGCGAAGCTCACTTCCGCCGAGTCATCGTGAAGTGCCTTCGTTAATTTGGGGATCGACGAGCGCGCGCGCATCTCGCCCAGCGTTCTGGCGGCCAGTTCGCGGATGGAGGGATCGCTATCGTTGAGCGCGTGCTCGACCAGGCGGACGACCCGGGTCTGTGTCCCCGCAGTGCCCAAGGCGGCAATCGCCTCGGCGCGTCGCATTGGATTTTTATTGCCGGCTCCGGCGGACAAAATATCCCAGGGACGAAGCTCAGGATTGTTCCTGGAAGCCTTCGCCGCGGAGCCGTTGGCTGGCTTTGCGTCAGGCTGGTCAGACACGCCGGAAGAGGACTGGGCGGCTGCCGAAGCCACCGCCAGGCAAAATGCCAGAAATATTGCGAAGATTGTGGTTCGCTGGAATGTGCAATTCGATGTTACTGACGGCTGTCGAAAATGATTTTCCAGGTTCATGACAGCGTAGGCGCGGTCATAGGGCGTTGACCACGCGACCGTGTTGCGTCTGTCGGCTCGCCCCGGCGATTTCAGTGTCCATTGGGAAGCGTGCCTTCTTCAGCCGGCGTCGCCGAAGCCGTGTTAAGGCTTTCGGGACCCAGCTTGCCCCGCCTCCGTCCACCCGAACGTCGCAGTTCATCTTGCATGGCGCGGATAGCGATCCACTGCACATCGCTGCGCCGGCAAGGACTGGCGATCATGTCAAATGCTCCCAATGCGAGAGCTTCGTTGTAATGGGTGTCGAGCTCGGCATCAGCAGAAATCACCACCACGCGGGTGCGCGCTGCCTTGCTGATGTCCTGCAATAATTCGCGATAGGTCCCATCCGGGAGATCTTCCTCGCAGAAAATGAGTGACGGTCGCGTTGTGGGCAACAAAGTGCGAGCTTCTCGTACCCCATTGCAGGGCACAGTCTCGATCGACCAATGGCTCATCGCGGACGTCACCACGTCCCGGTTTTCGCCGGTGCTGATCACTAGAACTCTGCCTGGTGTACTCGTAGCTGCCTCCCCCAGGACTTAACCGGACTCACTTTGTAAGATCGGGGTGCACTAGCCGCCTCCGACGGCACAAACACCACGGTTCCAGTTCCTGGTCAAAACCGCTACCAAAACGGTAAGGGTGTGCCAAGAAGAAACCTATCCGGTCAACGCCGTAGCGTCGACCGGAAGGCTACGTAGTTTGAGGAAGGAGCTAAGTTAAAGGAGAGAATGGGCTAAGCGACCTGAACAAGCTTATTGCGAACCGCGTAACGTACCAGGTCGGCCACCGAATGGAGGTCAAGTTTGCGCATCACGTTGGTACGATGGGTCTCGGCGGTCTTTACGCTGAGATTCAACACCACTGCGACCTCTTTGCTGCTTTTGCCTTCGGCAAGCAACTGCACCACTTCGCGTTCGCGCGGGGTCAGCCGCTCCTTGGAGATTTTGCGGGTATCGCCCCGCCCATCGAGGAAGCCGTTGAGCACCATCTCAGCGACGCTCGAGGTGAAGAATGTCGTTCTGCGTTGCAGCGCCTGGATAGCGGACACCAGATCCCGCGCCGCATCGGTCTTCAGCAGAAATCCGCGAGCCCCGACCTCCAACACTTCCCGAACGATCTGCTCTGATTCGTGCATGGTGAGAATCAGGACGCGGGTCTGGGGAGCGATTTCGACAATCTGGCGCGCGGCGTCGAGGCCATTGAGATTGGGCATGCTCACGTCAACTAGGGCCAGATCGGGGCGCAGCTCGCGCACCTTCTCCACCGCTTCTCGTCCGTCGGAAGCTTCCGCGCAGACTTCCCAGCCGGGATGATTTTCGATCAGAGCGCGAATACCGCGGCGAACGATCTCGTGGTCATCTGCAATCAAGATTCGAAATGCACTCATAATTTACCTCCGAGCGGTGGAGTGGCGCATTACTTCGCACCGAATAGATGCAGAATTGCGTTGGCCAGTGGGTTTAAAAAATTGAAATCTGAGATTGCATTCGAAAACGTTCCCCCAAGAAACTCGTCGCTTTGAAAAAAGAACGCTCGTCGGGGCCGAGATAACTACCACTTCCTGCGTAACGAATTCTACCGCTCAGAAAACGATGTTAGCGATCGATTCACTGCACGAAGAAACCTGGGTTCGGCGAGAATCGGGGAGGAAATTGAATTCCTGTCCGCACGGCTGCGTCGATGATAATGACGCGGTTTTCAAGCTTCATCAACTGTGCATTGCAAATGTTTACAAGCCACTTGTCTGCCGCTGAAGCTTTGCATTGCGCCTGCCAAACGCGTAAGCGGCTGATTTGTAGGACTTAATGGATTTCCGCGGAGCTGGAATCGGATGTAATTTTTGCCGTGAATCGGCCACCGCTTGTGTACGATGGCGCACGATGTTTCTCCGAAATCATTGCAAAGCGAAAGTAAAGGCGAGCAAGCCCGGTGTCCCCGTGAGCGCACGTTTGTCATCGAAAAACGGTAAGCGTACATCCAGCGTCCATTCTGTGGATGCGAAGCGCGCAAACACGGGTAATCGCACAAGTTGCGTCTGCCACAGCGAAGGGAATACCGAATTCTCGAGTGTGCGCCTGCGCATTTTTACGTATTCGAGGTCCCGACTCTACAGCTAGCACCCGATGCCCGCATCGAATACAAAATGTTTTTATTTGCAGCATGACAATGAAGCTGCGAGTAGAAACGCTCTCAGAAATGCAGTTGGTGCGTCAGGCACAACTGGGCGACAAGGAAGCGTTCGCCCAACTCTATGAAACCCACAAGCGACGGGTGTATGCGATCTGTCTGCGAATCACTCGCGAGCGAGCAGAGGCTGAGGACTGCGCCCAGGAAGCCTTCTTGCAGTGCTTCCAAAAACTTCCGAGCTTTCGTGGAGACTCCGCACTCTCCACCTGGCTCTATCGTCTGACGGTGAACGTAGTGCTGATGCGGCTGCGCACCAGTCACGGCAAGCCCATCTCGCTTGACACCGGCGGTACGCAACCGGACGCGAATGAAAGCGCAATTCTGAACGCGTGTCCGGTGGACGATCTGCACTTAACCGGCGCGATCGACCGGATTGCGATTCACCGTGCGTTGCGCAAGCTGCCGCCCGGCTACCGGACGATTTTCCTGCTGCACGACGTGGAAGGGAAGGCGCATAGCGAGATCGCACGCGAACTCGGCTGCTCCATCGGGAATTCCAAGTCGCAACTCCACCAGGCGCGTGTGCGGTTGCGCCGATTCCTGCGCCGTCCTCTGGGAATCCGGCCCAACCCGAGTGCGATGCAGTACGAATACTCCGTGCAATAGGAGCGCAGAATCAGGAGAATTGGGAGGCCCGCCTCGGGTGTTTACTGGATTCTGACCTGAGGGTTCGCGCCCTACACTTCTTGCTCGACGCAGAAGTTTTGGACTTTCCTTAAATCTACTTCGGCCGTCAGCAAGCGGCTGAGAAAGCGAGTTTCACAATGCTTTGGACCATCGCGGTAATTCTGCTTGTGTTGTGGGCTCTTGGTATGGTGAGTTCTTACACGCTGGGTGGATTCATCCACCTACTGTTGATCCTGGCGATTATCGTCATCCTGATCCGCGTGATCCAGGGACGCAGCCCCGTCGCCTGATCCGTGTTGCAAGCTTCCCTGCACCGCCTCCGAGACGAGGCGGTGCGCGGTCGCACACGGCTGCTAAGCAGTGGGAGGGTAACCCTGATGAAAAGAATTTTCAGTTCATTGCTGATTGCCATGATGGCGATCGCCTGGCTGGCGCCGATGGCGCTCGCCGACGACAAAAAAGATGTGTCGGATGAGGTGCGCCGCATGGATTCCGCGGCTACCGTGCTGAACGAGATCATGGGCACGCCGGACAAAGGCATACCGCAGGAGATCATGGAATCGGCGAAGTGTGTGGCGGTGGTGCCGTCCATGCTGAAGGGCGGCTTTGTCGTGGGCGCCAGTTATGGAAAAGGCGTCGCGACCTGTCTTACAGGGACAGGCTGGAGCGCGCCGGCGCCCTTCAAACTCGCGGGTGGAAGCGTAGGGTTCCAGATTGGCGGAGAAGCAGTCGACGTCGTCATGCTGATCATGAACGAAAAGGGAATGCGAAGTCTGCTCAACAGCAAGTTCAAGCTGGGAGCGGATGCTTCGGTTGCGGCCGGACCGGTGGGACGGCATGCCGAGGGCGATACGGATTGGAAGATGAGGGCCGAAGTGCTCTCCTACTCGCGCGCTCGCGGGGTGTTTGCGGGAGTGGCTCTGAATGGCGCGGCTATCAGCCAGGATAATGATGAAACGCGGGTTTTGTATGGCGAGAAGGCATCGTTCGAGCAGATTCTGACGGGTGGCGTGCCCGCGCCCGCAGGTTCGGATACTTTCCTTTCAACCGTGAAGAAGTATTCCGCGGAAGCCAAGGCGAATGCCAAGGCGGATACCAAGTAAGAGATTAGGATGCCTGTTGCGGGCATCTTTAAGGTTTTGCGCTTGCCCAGCACCGATGGTGCTGGGTTTTTTATTGATCGGCGGGTGCACCCTGCCAGCCGTTGTTGATCAGGCGGTGCGGGAGCGGAGCATGTCTTCGATGTCAGCTACCTTTTCGCCAATGTGGTTGAGCTTTCCGGCGAGGCCTTGAATTTCGGCTTCGGCGCGGCGGTTGACTTCGTAGTCGAGTTCGCCGCGCAGCCGGTCTTTGGTGTCTTGCCGGTTCTGGCTCATCATGATGACGGGCGCCTGAAGGGCGGCCAGCATCGACAGGAAGAGGTTCAGCAGAATAAAAGGATAAGGATCCCAGGCGCGGCTGCCGAGAGTCATGTTGACCATGCTGTAGATGACCAGAGGACGACGCAGAAGATGATGATGAAGGTCCAGGAGCCGCCGAACCCGGCGACCGTGTCGGCGATTCGTTCGCCGAAGGTGGCTTCGCATCGATTACGTCGTTGGGATTGCGCATGGCGCGAACGCGGACGAGTTGCTGCGATGCGTGGAACTGGCGGCCGAGGACGGTCAGCATGTCCATGCCCGCCAGCGGCTTCCGTTGCAGCAGGACCGAGATATCGTTGCGGTCGACTTCGAGGCAAACGGTTTCTTCGAGCGCGATGGCGGTCGTCTGGTGCGGCGTCTGTTCCAGCATGGAGGCAAAGCCAAAGAACTCGCCGTGCTGCGGCTCGTCGACGACGACCTCCTGATGATCCTGGTCGACGGTGGTGACCCGAACCGTCCCGGAAACCATCACGTAGGCTTGGCCGCCCGGGTCGCCCATTTTGTAGATGCGCTGGCGCGGGGCGAAAGTTTTTGAGTTCCACCTGGCTGGCCAGGACCTCGGTCTCATCGTCGTCGAGCAGGGCGAACAGGGGAACGTGCTTCAGCACCTCGGGGTTGCAAGCCATCAAACACCTCGCGGTTCATTCTTGTCAGTCCGTGGCCGGAGCATTCCGAAGAGCAAGGGCCCCTTCAAAGTCCGATCAGGCGAAAGTAGTTTATAGGGGGAGACGGCCGGTGTGCACCGGGCGTTCGGGCGTTGGTCCTCCATTCCAGGGACGGCCCCGCCTTTTGCCATGAATAATGGATTCGGGAATCCAGAATTGTTGATGCGTGAGGGGCACTCCGCGCCGTCAGTAGGCGAGGAGTTTGCGGGCTTCGCGGATCACGTCCCTGACTTGGGGCAGAAAATATTCCTCCTGCGGTGGCGAGAAGGGCACCGGGGTGTCGAGCGCGGTGAGGCGAACAATAGGGCCGTCGAGATGGTCGAACGCTTCTTCATTGATAATGGCGGCGATTTCTCCGGCAATCCCGCCGGTGCGCACATCTTCGTGCACGATCATGACCTTGTTGGTGCGGCGCACGGCTTCGGCGATGGCGTCGCGATCGAGTGGCGAGCGTGCGTAGATCCAGGACTTCAAGTTCGATTCCTTCCTTGCTGAGGAGTTCGGCGGCCTCGAGCGCGACGTGCACCATGGCGGCATAAGTAATGATGCTAAGGTCGCGACCTTCCCGCGCGAGGCGGGCCTTGCCCAGCGGCACAACGTAGTCCTCGTCCGGGATGTCTTCTTTAATACGGCGGTAGAGATACTTGTGCTCGAAGAAGATGACGGGGTTGTTATCGCGAATAGAAGCCTTGATCAGGCCCTTGGCATCGTAGGCCGTAGCCGGGCAGACCACCTTCAGCCCAGGCGTGTGCACGAAATACATTTCCGGATTCTGCGAATGGAATGGTCCGCCGTGCACGTTGCCGCCGCTTGGACCGCGGATGACCAGGGGCGCCGGCGCACCCCATCGGTAGTGGGCCTTGGCGACCATGTTGGTGATCTGGTTAAACGCGCAGCCAATGAAATCCATGAACTGAAATTCGGCAACTGGCCGCATGCCGGTGAGCGCAGCGCCGAAGGCTGCTCCCACGATGGCTGATTCCGCGATGGGCGTGTCAATCACGCGCTCCGGGCCAAAGCGGTCGATGAAGCCGTCCGTGACTTTGAACGCGCCCCCGTAAATGCCGATGTCTTCGCCGATGCAGAAGACCGCGGGATCGCGCTCCATTTCTTCCCAGATGCCCTGGCGGATGGCTTCGAGATAGGTAAGGGTGGGCATGACCGGCTGGTGGTTTGCGAATAATACCTGCGGCTTCGAGATTATCCGACCTCTTCTACTTTGTCATCCCGAGCGAAGCCGAGGGACCTTGCGTTTTTCCAGTGGGAAAGACCGACCAGTCAGGGACATCACACAGGGCTGAATATCCTTACTTTGTCATGCCGAGCGAAGTCGAGGGACCTTGCGTTTCATACCGTTCGGCGGCGAGGTCTTTCAGCCGGGATTGACCTGGCAATCAAACAAAGCTTCTTCTCGCGACAAATGAAATTATCGCGCTGTTTGCCGTGTACGGTCGACACCGGATTTCGTTTCAATGGCGGGGTCGTCATAGAGGAGGCTGACGAATCGCTATCCTGAATCGAGCTTTTTGTGGAGGCAGGGCTCACATCGCCGGACAAGATCGGGATGCTCAGAGCTGAGGCGAATGAACTACTAATCTTCGAGACCTCACTCCGCACCGCCAAACACTCTACAAAATCTGAAATCTAAAATCTGCGATCTCTTCGGGCTACACCTACAAATTGGTCTTAAGGATGGGCTATTCGTTCAGACCTAAGAATTCATGCGGACGATTCCCCTTTTTGTTTTTCGTCCAACTCTGACAACGAAGACCTCGCAGTATGGTCCTACGAGCGGGCCCCTATGAATAAGGTGGGCCGTAACAAGTTCGCCATCGATGTAAACCGCTTTCTCTTTTATCTTCCGCGCCGCCTCACTTGTGGATGCCGTCAACTCTAGTCTGGCAACGAGTTTGTCCACTCTGATGGGATATCCCATGCCCTCCACCACTGGATCGACCGAACTTTGAACCATGCCACCGACTTCGGTCAGAGAAATGGCTACTTCTTCGATGTTCTCCGGCACCTCGTCCTTTTGAAACTGCTTCGCCCAGTCCCCGCCCGCCTTAACACCCGCCTCCGCCGAATGAAAATCCGCCACGATGATCCGAGCCAGATTCTTCTTCAGCTCCATCGGATGCGCCGCGCCTGACGCCGCGTCCTGCTTCATCTTGGCAATGTCGACCGAGGAAACGTCGGTCAACAGCTCGTAGTACCGCCACATCATCTCGTCCGATACCGACATGATTTTCCCGTACATTTCAAGCGGAGGCTCGTGGATGCCGATCGCGTTCCCCAGCGACTTCGACATCTTGTTCACGCCGTCGAGCCCCTCCAGAATCGGCGTGGTCAGCACGATCTGCGACTCCTGCCCATACGCGCGCTGCAGCTCGCGCCCGACCAGCAAGTTAAATTTCTGATCCGTGCCGCCCAGTTCGACGTCTGCCTCCAGCGCCACCGAGTCATAGCCTTGCGCCAGCGGATAAATCAGTTCATGCATGGCAATCGGCTTTTCTTCCAGGAAGCGCTTGTGGAAGTCCTCGCGCTCCAGCATCTGCGAGACAGTGTACTTGGCGGTCAGCCGAATGAAATCCTCCGCGCTGAACTCCGAGAACCAGCGGCTGTTAAAGTCCACCACCGTCTTCAGCGGATCGAGAATCTTGAAGACCTGTGCCTTGTAGGTCTCGGCGTTTTGGTCGATCTGCTCGCGGGTCAGCGGCGGCCGCGTCGCGGACCTGCCCGTGGGATCGCCAATCATTCCCGTGAAATCGCCGATCAGGAAAATAACGGTGTGCCCGAGATCCTGAAAGTGTTTCAGTTTGCGCAAAACGACAGTATGGCCGAGGTGCAGGTCAGGAGCCGTCGGGTCCATGCCGAGTTTTACGCGCAACGGTTTGCCGGTGGCACGGGACTTTTCCAGCTTGGCGCGCAAATCAGACTCGCGGATGATTTCCGCTGAGCCCTTCTTGATGTACGCAATTTGTTCGTCGACGGGGGCGAAGTTGGACATGCCGTTCGATTATAACGATCAGCTGTCAGCCATCAGCTATCAGCCGTCAGCGCTCTGTCCTGATGCACGGTCTGCGGCCCGCACCCGACCTGCAAATCCTTCAGAGGGTAAAGCTTCCGGTGTGCCTCTGTGGCAAATTTCTGTTACGCTCTGCCCGAAAATGCGCGCTGCCGCCATCCTCGGACTGGGAACCTCGACGCGCCGCCTGAAGCCCTTTCAGCAGGACTGGCGCACCCAATGGATGATGGGCCTCCCCTCCGGATCCGAGAGTCTAGATGCCATTCTCGTGTTCGGAGGCGACGGCACCGTGCACCGCCACCTCGGCGCCTTGGTGAAACTGGGTCGCCCCGTGTTGGTTGTGCCGGTTGGCAGCGGGAACGACTTTGCCCGTGCTCTCGGACTCCTGCGCGGAACAGATTCCCTCGCGGCGTGGCGCAAGTTCGTGCTCAACCAGCGAAATGTGCGCGAGGTGGACTTAGGCTTGATCACACCCGTGGAACCATCAGGAGCCTCGAGACCAGACGGCCCAGTACACCCCTCACTCCACCGGGCAAGCTCCGGCCAGAAACCAACCTACTTCTCCTGCGCGGCCGGGGTAGGCCTCGACGGCGAAATCGCGCGCCGCGCCAACGCACTCCCCCGCTGGATGCGCGCGCATGGCGGCTACGCGCTCAGCCTGCCTCCCGCGCTCTTAAGCTTCCGGGCATTCGACCTGAAGCTCAGCATTCAACAAGGCGAACCTCAGGAATTTTGGTCGCGCAGCACCCAGCCTGTCGTCGCCGCTGTCTTTGCCAACACGCCCTTCTACGGAGGCGGCATGCGGGTCGCGCCCCGCGCTCAACTGGACGACGGCCAGCTCGACGTGTGCGTGATCCGCGACATCTCGAAACTCAAACTGCTCACCGTCTTCCCTTCGGTCTATTTCGGTCGCCATCTCGGCATCCGCGAAGTCAACTATTTCCCCGCTGCCCGCATTCAGGTGGAAACCGATCGCTCCCTCGATGTCTACGCCGACGGAGAACACGTTGGCCGCACACCCGTTGAAATTAGTGTCGCGCCGAAAGCCCTGCGGGTAATCATTCCGTGATTAGCCGTGAGCTTCTTATGCTCTCTCAGCTATTGCCTAGCGGGCGATCGTAAGTTCTCAGGCGGGTTGCTCGATTTTCTCGCCCACAATCAGAATTCCGATGAATCATTTGGCTGCAGGAGATCAATGCGGCATGTGTAAACACTTTCGCTTGCAATATGTTTACGTCGGGCTTTCAAAGTCTGTGGTATTGTCCGCCCGAAATGGCGATCCTGGCAGCGTTGTGGGTAATTGTATTGACAGCGGTTGTGGTCCTGGTGAAGGAAGCGCTCCTTCCGCGGAAGTGAGCACCAGTCCAGACTAGCCCCTCTCATTCAAGCTCGGGCACATAGCACGGGTATTCCTGCTGAGCGAACCTGGGCATGGCTGGGTCGAGTTCCAAAGTCTGCACAGGATTGGCGGACGCTGTTACCGCCAGCAGGCGCGCATGCGGCGCATAGGCGAAGCCGCCTCCACCAAAAAGCGTACCGCCCCTGGATCGGCCGACCCGGTTCGAACTGACTACGTAAGCGCCTGAAACCAGCGATGCCATCGCGCCCGCGATTTTCCAGGAATCGATGTCAGCCCCAGACGCGCGGGGTATGACCAGAAGCGAAGCTCCTTGCCTGCCGCAAGCCCGTGCGCGCTCGTTGAACATGGCTTCCGTGCACAAAAGCACGCCGACTTTTATTCCCAGCACTTCCGCGACGTCGAAACCTGAAGTATCTCCGCAGTACCATTCGCTTTCAAACCATCCCGGCTCGTTGGGAAAATATTGCTTTCGGTGCAGCGGGCGGGAGACTCCGCTCTCAAGCACGAATGCCTCATTCGCCAGCCGATTTCCGTTCCACACAGGCCGCGACGAGATGATGGCTGGAAGATTAAGCTCGATCAGTCCTTCTAGCCCCTTCTCATGCGCGCGGATGCTGCTCTGCGCCTCGTCCTGTGAGAAGGCAGCGCCCTCGGCGATCCAAGGGCCGAACGGCAGCTCATTCGTGACCAGGATGTCGGGACGCGCGGCGACGACTGAGTCTCTTACATCGCCCCACTGGGACTCCCCTGTCAGCAGTGATTCGGGCCACTCTACAAATGCAATGCGCAACATTTTTTACCAGATCCTGATGAGACTCTTCTGATTTCAAATATTTGGATGCGGTGCGCGCAATCGCTTCGGACCTTTTAGAGGGCGTCGACATTGCGCACCAGTAACATTTGGATATTCTCACGGCGAATGGGTGTCGGTTGTCATCGGCCCCATCCTGGCGCTCTGTGCGCCAGGGCTTCCCAAAGCGGAACGTCGGCAACTGGTCCGCGCCTGAATTCAGGCAAATCAACAAATTTGACATAGGAAATTTCGATGGACGGGTGTAATATCGGCGTCCTCACGGCGGTGTTTTATGGGACGTTTCCTCTGTTTCTCCCTCCTCTTCGTTTCCCTCCTATCCATTCCCGCGTTGGCAGACGGCATTACTCTTTTTCCGAATAGCGGTGCTGGCGACAATTTCGCCTACGTTTCGCAAAGGAATGGCCATCCGTTGCTCCTGTTCGGGGGGACCGATCCCTCCTTCTTCTCGGGGGATGGCTACTCGGCAGGAGCAAGGGTAGGCGGTGAGGGTGGCCTTTTCCTGTACAGCACCACGCTGTGGATTGATGGCAACCCGCTCGAATTCTTCTTCGATTCCGCCACCATCTTTATGACAAGTTTTACCCTGCCCACCAATGGCAAAGACTTCATCGTTCCCGTCGTTATCGGCTTCACTGCCAGCGGATTCAACTTCGACACCGAACAACGAATCGACCTCAGTGGGGGCGGCAGCGGATGGATTGGGTTTCAGTTTTCGAATGGATTCTATTACGCAAGCGACTTCGTACAAGGCCCCCCACCGGTGATGGTTCCTGAGCCTGCCACTTTGGGGTTAATCGGGATGGGACTGACGGGCATCGCTGCTCTCGCCAGGAAAAAACGGCGGGCAGATGGCCTGCGCTGCCACGGGGTCGCCGATAGCCAGTAGACATCCCACCCGTCGAACATGCTCGGACGGTCTCCTGCGAAAAGCGCGAAGCGGGGAGCATGAAGCCACCGTGCAGGCACAAGTCAAGCCGAACAGATCGAAGTTGGGCCGATACCGGAGTGCTGTGGGAACTGTGGAGTCTTACGACTGGAGACCGTTCCACGACCAGCGTGGGATGCTGAGGCCGTTCGGCACATCATCGGCGGAGCGGTGGTACCGGGACATCGTGGTCGTGGTCGCCCAAGCAAAGTAGTCGTGCAGCACTTGACGCAGCGAACCGTCGGCGAATCCTTCATCGGCAAGAGCCTGGTCAAAGCAGGCAATCGCGCGGCGATCCATCTCGTCGTGCTCTCCGTTGCCGCTGTGCATCTTGACGACGAAAGTCTCGTCCCCATAG
This sequence comes from uncultured Acidobacteriota bacterium, assembly GCA_963850425.1. Classification (GTDB taxonomy): domain Bacteria; phylum Acidobacteriota; class Terriglobia; order Terriglobales; family Acidobacteriaceae; genus Gp1-AA133. Next base: position 1,504,639 of record CAWKLF010000001.1, read on the forward strand.
GAGCCGGAATACGCGCTGGGGCCGCCCAGTGCCTCGGCCCAGTAAGCCGCGAGTCGCTCGACATGCTGGGGGTGAAAGCCGTGGCTGAATGCATGGGCGACCACATCGTCGGCCATCACCCGGCGATGCCAGGCGGCGGCCAGACGCCGCAGGCCCTCCATGCCACCCGCTGCCTCGAAGACCGTTTGCATGCCCTTCATCATGGCAATCGTCCCGAGTGTTTGCAAGACGGAGGATTGCTTGCTGGTACCCCCCTGTTTACGAAAAATCAATGAAGCGCCACCCGCCCAATTGGCGAAACCAGCTAAACCTCGATAGGGGAAGGCCCCGTCCTACCTCTCGATTCGTTGACCATCTCCCTCGATTGCAGCAATCAGACTCCCTGTGACCGGGGTCGGAATACCATGCCTCTCGCCACCGCGCACGACCGGTCCCCCGATTGCCTCGACCTCCGGCGGGTTGCCACGTTCGACATCTTTCTGCATGGAACTCTTCATATCCTTAGGCACATTGAAAAACGCTGCCCATACTTTGTCGACGTGGACGTCCGCTCCCTCGGCCACGGCTACTGAACAGAATTCGCGCACGCAGTCCTCGAGTTCTCTGTGCCACTCGTCGTTCGCGAGCACTCCGCCGATCGGGACTCTGAAGGCCGACGTGGCCAGGGCAAACGGGCCCAGAAAGGCCAGCTTGTTCCATAGCAGAGTCTTTTCGTCGTCGACGAACCGGCCAGAGAATTTCAGGGCCAGCAGTTTCTCGAACGTGGCGCCTAGAATCGCACGGCCGCTGCCGGCCACGTTGAGCATTAGAAATGGGGACGGATGCAGGTAGCGTCCGGGTGCGACTCGCTCCATTTCACCCGCGATGGTTCCCGCCACCACGCGCTCGTGCGCGAAAATCTCGCGCAGCCGGGCCACGTGGTCGATCCCGTTCAGCAACGGCACAACAATTTTCGGTGCCATCGAGTCCGGCACGGATCGCAGCGCGTCTTCCAGTTGCGTGGCTTTGACGGCGATCCAGAGAACATCGGCCCGGGGAACCTGGGCGGCCTTATCCACGGGCGCTGTGAAACTTCCCAGCAGCGGGCTTTCCAGGCACAGCTCTGCCGGAAATTGTTCAAGCGCAGACGCGCGTACGACCATGATGACGTTCTCCCCAACATGTGCCAGGCAAGCGCCCAGCACCCCGCCCACTCCACCCGCACCCAGAATGGCATGACGCATAACCGCATTATGCATGAGCGCGGAGCAACGTGCAGGCGCACCCGGAGTGCTAAACTACCCCAGCCGTATCTGGAAAATTGGCGGCCAAAGAAATCTGTGTGTTTAGAAATTTATGACTGAAGAAAAGCGTTCGCGGACATTTCTCTGGATCGTCATCGGTGGCGGAGCCTTTTTCCTGTTTGTGCTGGCGGTCTTTGCCCTGGTCTACGTGACCTTGCATGCCGGCAAGGACGCCTCCCTTGGCTTCGGCGACAAGATCGCGGTAGTCGATCTCGAGGGCGTGATTCTCTCGCCCAACCCAGTGGTGCAGCAACTCAAAAAATTTGCCGACGACGATTCCATCAAGGCCATCATCCTGCACGTGAATTCGCCCGGCGGCGGCGTGGCGGCTTCGGAAGAAATTTACCGCGAGGTGAAGCGCATTCGCGACGAGAAAAAGAAACACATCGTCGCCTCCATTGAAACGGTGGGCGCCAGCGGCGCGTACTACGTGTCGTCGGCGACCAACAAGATTTATGCCGACAATGGCAGCATCGTCGGCTCCATCGGCGTGATCGCGCAATGGGTGAACTATGCGGAGCTTCTGCAATGGGCCAAGCTCAAGGACATCACGATGAAGGCCGGCGAATTCAAGGACACCGGCTCGCCCGTCCGCGACATGACGCCCGCCGAGCGCGAATATCTGCAGGGCATGATCGACAACATGCACGGGCAGTTCATCCAGGCAGTGGCGGATGGGCGCAAGATGAAGTTCGAAGATGTGAAGTCGATTGCCAACGGAAAAGTCTGGACTGGCCAGCAGGCGCTCCCGATGAAACTGGTCGATCAGCTCGCCGATTTTCAGTCCGCCGTCGACGATACCGCCAAGTCCGTCGGAATCAAGGGAGAGCCGGTCCTGATCCATCCGGAAAAGGACCGGAAAACACTCAGCGACCTCCTGTTTGGGGATCTTTCGGAGTTCCTGCCGAGCCGCGAAAAGCTTATGGATCAGCATGTTGGCTTTTATTACATGTGGAAATAGAAGAGCAGGCTCTGGGCTTTAGGCTTCAGGCTCTGGCAAAACCTAAGGGAGTCGTAGAAGGCAAGAAGAGAATCCGCGGTTATGTTTTTGACCAAACCAAACCCCCAAAGCCCAAAGCCTTGCCGTGTTATTTGCCAAAGCCTAGAGCCCAGGGCCTAACGCCCAGAGCCCGCTTTTCCGACCCTGATCCGCGACTTGCACGAAGTACCTGAAATTTGAGAGAGTTATGAAGGCCCCGGCAGAGGGCCAGGCCGCATGGCCGGGCGGCGTCACGTCAAAATTCATCACGGAGCCTAGAGGCGTATGACAAAAGCGGATCTGATTGATGAGGTTTCGCGTCTGGCGGAGCTTACGCGGAAAGACAGCGAAGTGATTGTAGAGACGATCTTTGACAGCATCGTGCGCTCGCTGCGCGTGGGCGACAAGATCGAGATCCGCGGCTTCGGCAGCTTTCGCACCCGGCAACGCAAGCCGCGCGTCGGACGCAATCCCAAAACCGGTGACCGCGTGGAAGTTCCCGCGAAAAAGATTCCTTTCTTCAAGCCCAGCAAGGAGTTGAAGGACCTGGTGAATCACGGAGATGGCGCCCCGGCAGCCGCCGCGGCCCCTCCCGCACCACCCGCTAGCGCCTAGCAAGGACTGGCGGCCCAGTTTCGTGGCGCGCTCCGGCGCGCCCTTTTCTTTTCTCGCAGACCTCTATCGTGGGGATTCATGGGCAAGGCCTATTTCACTCCAGAACTCTTTTCATTCCTGAAGCAGATCAAGCGCAATAACGGGCGGCCGTGGTTTCTGAAGAATCGCGAGCGCTATGAAGAAGTTGCGCGCCAACCCGGCTTGCGCTTCGTGGTCGATTTCGGATTCCGCCTGAAAGAAATCAGCCCTTGGCTCGTGGTCGACTCGAAACCCCATCATGGATCGCTGCAGCGTATCTATCGTGACGTCCGCTTCTCGCCCGACAAGCGTCCTTATAAGACCTGGTTAGGCATGACCTTTCCGCATGCCAGCCGCACCGATGAAGTGCGCGCCGTCGGCTACTACCTCCATCTGGAGGCAGAAGGAAGTTTTCTGTATGGAGGCACGTGGCAGCCGGACCGCCGCTCGCTCGCCAAGATTCGCGACGCGATCGCGTGGCAGCCGGAAGAGTGGAAGAAGGCGAAGCGCACGCTCACACTGGAGGGAAGCCGGCTCACGCGCGCGCCGCGCGGCTATCCGGAAACTCATCCGATGATCGAAGACCTCAAGTGGGTCGATTTCGTAGCCAGTGTGGAATTTTCTCAGCAGCAGGTGTGCGGGCCCGGCTTCCTGCGCGACGCAACCGCCGCCGCGAAGAAATTGGCGCCGCTGCTTCGGTTTCTGGCGCGGGCACAAGGGCTGCAGTTTTAGACCAGTCGTTGGTCGTTGGTCATCGGTCGTCGGCTTTCAGAAGCTGCCCTCGGTCGTCGGTTGTCAGAGACTTCCAGGTTTGAGAGGTCCATGCGTCAAGTGCGACCTCCCCGGTCGTATTAACTTAATGATAATATTTCGCGTGCCGAGCCCCAGGACGCGTCGTTTGAGCTCCGGATGACCCTGAGGACCATCCCGCCCTCAAAAGGCGCTTACAGGGCTCGCCAACGCAAATACAGGGCATTCTGGGAGATGGTGACCCGTGCTTTTCCGGCTTCCGATACGCCTTGACCAATTTTCAATAACTTAGCTCATAGTGATAGGCAGATTGCGATGATTGGGCTTTTTACCGGGGGGCGCGTTTTCCTGGAAAGGACATCTCAACCTGTCAGAAAAACCCTAACAGAGATGACGCAGTGGAATCCACCCTGGCGCAAAGGGCGCGCCAGGATGGGGCACCCCGGCAGATGGTCGACGTGGGATTTTCGAAACTGAGAGCTAAAAGCTAGTAGCTAGTAGCTAGAAGCCAGGAGCCTTCCTTCACTTCAAATATAACTCTGCCGTCTTCAGCGCCAGATCAATGGCGCTCAAGTCAGCGCGGTTGCATAGCACGATCACCGTCAGGTGATCTTTCGGAAAGCGCTGGATCGAGGTGCGGAAACCGACGGTTTCTCCGTAATGCCACATGCGCTCGTGACCATGGTAGGGATCGAGAAACCATCCGAAGCCGTAGCTGACAGGATGGCCGTTCTCTTCCGCGGGCGCGGCGGTCGGGTGCACCGGCGTTAGCGCAGGCTGCATTCCCGCTGCGCCGAGGAGCGTGTGATGCTCGAGGGCATCGTCCCAGCGCGCCAGATCGGTTAGCGATGTGTAGACCCCGCCATCCCCCAAGGTGGCCGAGGTCGAACTCTGATCGGTTTCGCGGAAAGCATTGCCTTCCGCCGAGTGGCCATAGGCGCGGTTCGTCACCTGGCTCTTTCCCTTCTCGTAGGCGAGAGTGTGCGTCATCTTCAGCGGGACGAAAATGCGCTCGTGCAGAAACTCCGCGAAGCCCTTGCCCGACACTTTCTCGATGACCATGGCCAGAACACAGTATCCGGAGTTGCTGTACTCCCACTTCGAGCCCGGCGGAAACTTGGTGGTGCTGGCCTTCTCCATCAACGCGAGCACGCCGGCATCGTGAATCTGGGGTATCTGATCGTCAGGGGGAGACGCGGGCGAGGGCGCCCGCGCAACACTTGCGCTGTCCTCGGGCGGGTTGCCGTCCTGCTGTGCCATCAGGTCTTCGTAGTCGAGCAGGCCGGAGGTGTGGTTCAGGATCTCGCGCAGCGTGATGTTTTTTCCGTAGGCGGGAAATTTCGGAAAGATTTCGGTCAAGGTCTGGTCATAGCGCAGTTTGCCGTCGTGCACCAGCAGCATGATGGCCATCGCGGTGAACTGCTTGGTGAGCGAGGCGAGCCGGAAGTTGGTGTGCTCGTCGATCTTGTGGTGCGTACCGAGGTTGGTTACCCCGAAACCGCGTTGGTAAACAGCGTGGCCATCTTTGAGCACGAGCACGGCGGCTCCGGGCGTGTCGGGCTGGATCGCGCTGAACAGAGCATCGGCCTTCGCAGTCTGCGCAAAGGAATGCGTTCCAACGGAAAGCGCGATGAACAACTGCAGGACGATCCAAATAGGTTTCAACGCGGTTGCTCCCGTTCGCGAGATTGCGAGGTCAGACGAAGCAGTTTACCGGTCATCGTTCGATTTGGGGGCGGATTCCGGCCACTCCCATCATCCGGCCGGTAATGCCCTTTTCGGCGCGGTGGGAGAAAAGCACGCCTGTGTTGCAGGCGGTGCATAGTTGGACGGTCTGTATCCGTTTGGCGGAGACCCCAGCGTCGAGCAATTGCTTGCGATTCGCTTCCGCCAGGTCGAGAAAGATGTTCACCGGGAGCGTGCTGTGCCCGGGCGCGCGTGCCGTCAGAAAAAGCATGGGGTACTTCTCGCGCACCGGGTCGGATTCCTTGATCTCGTGAAACAACTTGTTCGCATAGCCGAACTGGGAATGAAATTTGTCGCGAACTTCCTCACCCACGGTGTAACAGCAACTGCGCACGCCCGGACCGATGGCGGCTTCCAGATCGCCCGGGCGGCTGCGGAAATGCAACCGCATCGCACCCACCCCTTTTTCAACGATGCGCTTGACTGTGCCGCGCCAGCCCGCGTGAAAAACTCCGACTGCGCGGTTCTTCGGATCGACCAGGACGACCGGTAGACAATCCGCGGTCTGCACGGCCAGAATCAATCCCGGAACGTTCGTGATCATGCCATCGCCTACCGTCGGCTCGTCAGGCGGCTTCGAAATGGCGTGAATCACATCGGAGTGAATCTGCCGCATGGTCACAAGCGTCCACGAGCGGCGGCCATTGGCGCCGAGGCTTGCCAGAAACGCCGCGCGGTTGCGCTCGACCGCAGCCTTTGAATCCGTTTTCGTGAAGCCAAGGTTCAGGGCGTGGCCGCCGTAGGCGCGTGAGTATCCGCCCATGCGAGTCGAGAATCCGTGAATCAGCCAAGCAATTCTTTCGAGGCGCTCGGTTTCGAGGATCTGGATTTCAGGATTTAAGCGAACCCGGGTCGGCACAGATTCATATTAGCGGAAAGATCCCTGGAACAAGGAAGCATGCGAGTTCCTGCGAGCGGGGGAATTCGCGAAAGACCCATCCATGCGGAGTTCTGGGAGATCGCGGAGGCTTTAAGCCGGAGATGTCGGCGAATGCTTATGGCAACGCCTGGTTACATCAGCTATCCGGTCCCAACGAGTAGGCTATCCCTGCCAAACGTGGTTACCGCAGGAGCACGGCACCGTGTCGGTAGGGGTTTGCTTGGTCAATTGCTTTTTGCAGACTGGGCAGGGTTTAGTCATCACGTAGGTCATAGCCTTTGCTCCGGGTTCCTAGTTTCGTCGGTATGCGACGGTCCCTAGAACTTGATGCTACCAACCGGGATCTGGCCTGTCTGATCCACAATGCTCACATCCGGGCACTCGTCACGCGCTGACCGGAAAATTATCAACTAGTGGCAACGCCTGGTTTCGACAGCCTCCGTGGCATGGTCACACCCCTGGTCTTGTGAATGTGATTAACAATCACCACGCACTACAGTGCAGACCCTATGTCGCGGCTGCAAGAAAGGAATAATCTTTAGCAACGGGAGCCCCACAAGTGAGCGACGTTGTGATGATCGTTGACGATCACGCGGTCATCCGGCGCATGATTCGCGCAGTTTTCGAAGCCGAAGGCTGGAAAGTGTTCGACGCGGCCAATGGCGCAGAAGGTGTCGAAAAAGCGCAACAGGTAAAACCAAGCCTCATCATTCTTGATCTGACCATGCCGGTTATGAATGGACTGGAAGCGGCCCGTAGGTTGAAAGCGCTAATGCCTCATATCCCGTTATTAATGTTTACGAATCACGGCGGGATGGTGGAGAAAGAGGCTCGCTGCGCGGGAATCTCTGCTTTGGTTTACAAGGCCGACTCCGGTGCAATGAGGCGATTGCTTGCCCATGCGAAAGCGATGGTTGGAGATCAGGCAGATTTCCTACGCGCATCTTGATGCTGGTCGTCGTGAAAACAATAAGCCACTTTAGGCCAGTTGCCGGACGCGCCATTGAGTTACCTCTTTGCGTATACAATTCAGCCCCTTGAGGGCTTCGGCGATGACGTGTTGCTCCTCAGGCGTGCCTCCGTGGTCTTTGGATAGGACGCGCTGTCTTTCCTGTATTGTGGATTCCGCTGCCTGAATTCGTGACTGAATCTTTGTCCAATCGGTTTCAAGCGCAGCAGCCTTATATTTTTCTTGCCACGTTGCAAGTGTGCTCATTGGGATACCTCCGCACTACATTTGCTGGCAGGAAGCACAGACTGTGGTTCAGAGGTTGCCATTTCCCAAGACCGAAGACTGATCACTTTTGACCACGGCGAACAAAACACGAACTTGCTACCGTGCAGGACCCAAAAAACAGTCAAAAGGGCGGATCATTGCGGCTTGCAACAGGTCGAATACTTCTGACGCGCGAGGTACGGATGCGGCCGAGCCGTTCCTTCACAGTTTGCCAGCTGCCGAACATTCCCGTAACGAACGATGCCGCGAGGTAGATTTTGAAGATCAGCGCGGCTGAAACCGCGCCTTTTCAGACTTTTTCCGCACCCTATTCAAGGCGTGACCTTCCCGAAAATCAGTCGTTTCAGAGAACGGCTCAGTACTTCCAGGTCGTCACATCCGCGCCTTTGGGGGCCGTCTTTTCCATGTGCTCGACCATTTCCGGAAGAAAGCGCTGCGGGATTGTGGAGCCGGCGGGGCCCGACGAATCGCCGCCACCGGAATAGCAGTGCGGCTGGCGCACTCCGAAATCGAACGTGCCGTGATAGTAGGGGTCGGTCGTCGATTCCAGGAAATCGTGCAGCAGGTGGACGGCGCGGTCGAGATACCAGGTGTCGGACTCGCCCACGAAAAAGTGCAGCTTGCCGGCAAGCTTGGGGCCGAGGGTTTTCCAATCGCGCTGCATGATGGCGCTCAGATCGTAATGTTCTTTCCAGTATTTGGCGACCTCGGGATCGATCTCGCCGGTGAGCTTGTTGAAGATCGGCTTGGGATAGCCGTCGGCGCCGATCGGGCTGAACGTTGCCTGCCAGATGTCGAATTGCTCGCCCGAACGTCCGTGCGTGCCCATCACCAGTTCGTAGTGATTGGCCTGCTCCATGGTGGCGAGCACCAGGCCGTCGGCCTGGCGTTTCTCAGGCCGCGGCACGCGGCCGAAGTGGCCTTCGACAAAGTATGCGTTCTTGTCTTCATAAATGTTCGTGGTCACATAAGCGCGGAAGTCGACCACGTCGGGACATGACACCCACGCGCCGTTGTAGTTGTCGGGATAGAACACCTGCGACGCCAGCGCTTCCCATCCGCCGGTTGATCCGCCATAGACAGTGCGCGCCCAGCCCTGGCCGATGGCGCGGAATTGCTTCTCGATGTACGGAATCAGTTCCTTGTTGATCGCGTCGCCGTACGGACCCTGGCTCTCGGAGTTCACGGCGTAGGAATCGTCGAAGTAAGGCGTGGGATGCTGGATGGTAAGCATGATCACGCGCGGCAGTCGGCCGGAAGTCCAGTCCTGAAAGAACTTGTAACCGTAGCGCGCGTTTTCAAGCGCGGCGCCCTTCAGTCCGGGTGGCGGCGGCTCGGTGCGAAACGAGTTGGGCAAAAATAAATCGCGATGAAAGTGATCCTGCTCGACGATCAGCGGGTAATGCGCGTCAGGATGCTCGTCGTAGCCATCGGGCAGCAGAACGATCGCGCCCAGATATGTCGGGCGTCCCCAGAATTTCGTGAGCACATCGCTCTGAAAGTGAATGCGCTTCACCCACTTGTTTTCGGAAACGGGCTGGCCGAGACCGCGGCCCCAGTCGAGCACACTGTCCACTTGGGCGAGTTGTTGCTCGATGGGCGGAATTTTCTCGGCGAGTGAAATGCGAATGACCTGGCCAGATTTTGGGTCGAGATGCATCTTCAGCGGCTTGCTGTAGAGATTGCCGGGCTTGGTCTGCCAATGCGACCCTTCGCCCTTTTCGGGCGGCAGCTTCACCGTTTGGCCGCTGGAGAGTCGGAACGTCTCGTAGACGTTGATGAGGGCCTGCACGTAGTAGTCGCCGGGCGGCAGGTTGGCGAGGCTACGCGTGGGATAGCCGAAGGTCTTGGCGTCGACCGTGGCGGGCATGTCGGGCGCGAGCGCGTCCACGTCGAGGCCGAACGCTTGTTGCGAGTCGGCAAAGTCTTCGGCGATCTGAAAACGAGGCTCTTCGCGGTCGTTGGTTGAGATGAGCAGGAAGACGTGGCCATCGAGCGGGGCGGAGCTGGCGGCCTTCGGGAATGAGATCTCAAAACGAAGCCCGGAGGATTGTGCGCCTACAAAAGAAGGAAGCGCGAGGAGCAGAGCCGAGAGAATACCGTAACCAAGTGATTTGGGCGCGGACAATGAGGCCTCCTGGGAAACGAATGTTGATATCAGCCTGGAGGCTCCGGGTCAAGCATGGTGCTACAAAAGTCGGGCTTGCTAGCTGAGCACCTCGATGGATGGAAAATCTTAAAACGCAGAGGGCGCTGAGAACTGCTGCAGAGGGCGCTGAGAACTGCTGCAGAGGTGGCAGAGAACTACGGGTGGCAGAGAACTACGGTGGCAGAGAGAGCTACGGCTTCGGTGGCAGAGAACTGCGGTGGCAGAGAGCTACGGCTGCGGTCGCCGGGAAAGACTACACAATTTGCGGTGGAGATATCATGGAGCCCCGGCGTTCGTGGCTCGCGCGAGATTTGCAGGGCTTGATGTCGTCCGCTATAGTTTGAATGACTATGTACAGCAATTTTGAAGCGACCGACCGTTGGACTAAGAAGAAAGTGCATTGCATTTACCAGAAGCTTATCGTCGCTATTGCTACGCGGCACGCGGATGCCATCGACATCAAGTTCCTGGTCGACGGGCGAGCTGTGTGGGTGGCATTGCCGCACCCGGCATGGGTGGAATACAAGAACCGCACCGGCCAGTGGATCACCGACCCGCTCGCCATTGAGATTGCGGGACACTACCTGAAGACCGCGCTCGAATCCGGAGAAGGTGTCGGCCGCGCGATGTACTCGCTGACGGTCGATGAGACTCTGCGTCATCTCGACGCCGTAGTCGCGCGGGTGGAAGCAGCCCCAATCCCTACTCGTTAACTCCCAACCGCGCAAGAAACCGACCGTCCGGAAGTGATGGCGAAGTGAGTGCGTCGTAATGAGTTGTCATGTTCCTTCGTTGAATTGCTTCCGATATTGGAACAGCATTCAGTGAGCACGCCAGGCCATCGCGGGCATTTTGACTTGGACTCCCTCCACTCAATGAGGGAAAATAACAAGTTTGCGGAATTAAGCATTCACCTGGCACTAGTCAACTCATAAGCCTGCCAGGCGTTTCACGCCGCTTGTCGTTTATTCCGCTGCCAGCGCGGCGCGTTCGAAGGCCCGTCCATTTTGCGGAGACGCTCTTATGTCCAGTCTTACTGTTGATGTGGAAACATCCCGCAGCGAAAACAAGCACAAGCAATTGGTGCGGTGGGTCGAAGAGACGGCGCAAATGTGCAAGCCCGAGCGCGTGCACTGGTGCGACGGATCGCAGGAAGAATACCGGTCCATGCTGCAGTTGATGGTGCTGTCGGGAACGGCAATCCGGCTCGACGAGCAGAAACGTCCCAACAGCGTGTTAGTGCGTTCGAATCCGGCGGACGTTGCCCGCGTGGAAGACCGCACGTTCATCTGTGCACGGACGAAAGATGACGCGGGCCCCACCAACAACTGGGAAGATCCCGCGAAGATGCAGCAGAAACTGCGCGGCCTGTTTGCCGGTTCGATGGCGGGACGGATCATGTACGTGGTTCCCTACAGCATGGGGCCGATCGGGTCGCCGATCGCGAAGATTGGGGTAGAGATTACCGATTCGCCTTACGTCGTAGCCAGCATGAACATCATGGCGCGGGTGGGGACGCGCGTGCTGGACGTGCTCGGAGAAGACGGCGAATTCGTGCGCGGCCTGCATTCGCTGGGCGCGCCGCTCGGGCAGAATGATCCGGATTCAGCCTGGCCGTGCAATGCGGAACACAAATACATCTGTCATTTTCCGGAAACGCGCGAGATCTGGTCCTATGGCTCGGGCTACGGCGGCAACGCGCTTCTGGGAAAAAAGTGCCACGCCCTGCGCATCGCCTCGATTCAGGCACGCGACGAAGGCTGGATGGCGGAGCACATGCTCATCCTCAAGATGACGAACCCGTCCGGCCAGGTGAAGTACATCACCGGTGCGTTTCCTTCAGCGTGCGGGAAAACGAACCTGGCGATGCTGATCCCGACGATTCCGGGCTGGAAGGTGGAGACGATCGGCGACGACATTGCTTGGATGAAGTTCGGCGCGGATGGGCGGCTGTACGCAATCAATCCGGAGTATGGATTTTTCGGCGTAGCGCCGGGCACAAACCGGAAGTCGAATCGCAACGCGATGCTGACCGCAATGAAGAATTCCATCTTCACCAATTGCGCGATCACGCGTGAGGGCGACATCTGGTGGGAGGGGATGAGCGATCCCAAGCCGGCTGAGCTGGTCGACTGGTTGCGGCGGCCGTGGACACCGGCTTCCGCGCGAAAGGCCGCGCATCCGAATTCGCGGTTCACGACGCCGGCAGCGCAGTGTCCCTGCATTGCGCCGGAGTGGGAAGATCCGAAGGGCGTGCCCATCGACGCGATTCTTTTCGGCGGACGCCGGGCAGGGATCGTGCCCCTGGTCACCCAGGCCTTCGACTGGCAGCATGGAACGTTTCTGGGTGCGACCGCCAGCAGTGAGACCACGGCGGCTTCCGGCGGCAAGTTAGGCCAGTTGCGAAGAGACCCGATGGCGATGCTGCCGTTCTGCGGATATAACATGGGCGACTACTTCGCGCATTGGCTGGAGATCGGGAAGCGATCGAGCGAGGAGAAGCTGCCCAAGATTTTTTACGTGAACTGGTTTCGCACCGACGAAAACGGAAAGTTCCTGTGGCCGGGATACGGCGAGAACAGCCGCGTGCTCAAGTGGATTTTCGAGCGCTGCGATAACAAAGTGCATGCCAAAGATACGCCGCTGGGGAGATTGCCGGAAGCAGCGGATCTGGATACGGCCGGGCTGGAGATGCCGGCGGCAAATCTGACGAAGTTGCTGAGCGTGGATGTGGAAGGCTGGCGCGCCGAAGTACCGCTCATCGAAAAACATTTCGCGCAATTTGGCGAGCATTTGCCGCAGGGATTGAAAGAGGAAGTGACAAATCTGGCGCGGAGGCTGGACGCCGCGAAATAAAAAAGCTCGCATCCCTGGGATACAAAAGCTTAACAATTGCCGGGCTTTTGCTTTTGAACGAGCGGAGTTAGACAGGGAACTGAGTCCGCAAACCATCCATCACACTAGTGTGCTGCGAAAATCCATCGTTGCATCACACAACGAGCTTTCCTCTTCGTCGATTGCGCCACCGATACATTTTTAAAGCCACCACCGTTGGGTACACGACACGCACCGCGTTAACTGGCAGCCCTGCCCGTTTATCTGCCCTGATTGCGAGGGGAATCGTGACATCGTTCACTTTTTCTACAGGCTTCGCTCGATTTTGCAAGCATCCTGAAAGGAAGAGACTACGAGTTCGGAGCCTATTTAAGTGGCAGCTACTGTACTTGTCGTTGACGATCACGCCGTGATCCGGCGCATGGTACGTGCCTGCTTCGAAGCCGAGGATTTCGAAATCTACGATGCTACAAATGGTGCTGACGGCGTCGAAACGGCGCGAACCCTGAAACCCAGCCTGATCATTCTCGATCTATCCATGCCCGTGATGAATGGACTGGAGGCAGCACGGGCATTGAAGGCGCTCATGCCGCAGGTTCCCTTGTTGATGTTCACGAGTCACGCTGGAGCGATAGTTGAGAAAGAGGCTCGATCTGCGGGTTGCCGTGCAGTGATTTGGAAGTCAGATTCCGACTGGTTGAGCCAGTTGATGGCGCACACGAAGGCACTTCTGGGGCACGACCCGGCCGACGAAATGAAAATAGCCTGACACGGAGCGCCCGCGTTACTTTCCCCATAAATACGCAGGGTAGGATTGGGTGCGGGAGCGGATCAATCGCCAAGATCGCGGATTGAGGTGCGGCTTATGTTTAAATCTTGAAGTATGTTCGCGCGCAAGATTCGGGTGGATTACGAAGAAAACGGATCGCGGCTTCCCTGTCCCATGAAGTGGATGGACAGCTTCAGCATGCGCAACTTCACCAATGCCAGCGTATTCGACGACACGCTGCCCGCCGCGGACGGACTCATTGAAATCGGCGCCAAGGTTCCCATCGACGAACTGCGGGTCGCGATGGAGGATTGGTTTCGGAGAAAAAGTTACCTGCCCATGGGCGCAAAACTACTCGTTACTGAGTTGTAACCTCACTTTTCGCTGTACTTAAGACGCCCACAAGTACATCTCACTCGTACATTGCAAGCGCGACACTTGAGACCTCTGCCGATGCATGGCTCGCATCTTCGCGTATCGGCAGAACAGCTGCAGCACCGGAACGGATAGTGTGGGCCAACCTACAGTAGGGCAAGCCACCGAACCACTCATTTGTGCAGGCCCGGACAAGATGGCAGAGGGTATGCAATGTATCTCGGCAATGCACCGTCTGGCCGCGCGTGCCGCTTCGCTCTTAATTTGCAAGATCGCTCCCAGAAGAGCGAAGGAGGTTCTGTGAGAGAAGAATCACGGACAGAACAGGAAGATCTGAACTGGAACGGGATTCTCGGCATGATGGCGTTGATGCTCGTGAGCTTCGGGCTTTACGGCGCCGCGGTCGGCACCTATTTCACGCTGATGAGCTAGTGCGCGCAAAAAAAGGCAAGCACGGTTCAGAAGCACTCGACAAAAGAAAGGCTCCGGCGTGCCGGAGCCTTTTTAACCACCCAGACTCGACTCTTACAGAGGCCGGACGTTCTCGGCCTGCAGGCCCTTAGGGCCTTTCGTCACCTGAAACTCCACGCTCTGCCCTTCCTGCAAGCTGCGGAAGCCGTTGGCTTGAATCGCGGAGAAGTGCACGAAGACATCCTCGCCACTCTGGCGGCTGATGAATCCGTAACCCTTGGCATCGTTAAACCACTTCACTGTTCCTTGTTCCATATCTCGTTAGGCAAATACCTTTCGGTGAATTTTTACGCTGAATGCGAGTCGGAGGGTACTGCAGGGCAGGTACAAGCTGGTAAAGCTGGAACTGCTCACAACCGATTCTGCTCAAACGCGAGCCAAAAATAGCAGAACGGGCCGTTTTTCGTCCAGTAAATTTAGAAAAGCCGGGGGGAACGGCTTACCACAGGCGAAACCAGAAGGTAGGCTTCCCGGTCGAATCATCCTTTGAAGGGCCGGTTCCGGAAGCCCGTCTTCGAGCGGATGCAGAGCGGCGCACTGGCTGACTGCAAAAGCTTTTAACCGCAGAGGGCGCTGAGAAGACCCGCCGAGAACGCAGAGAAAACCAGGCGCGCCGGATTGAACTTGGCTACTTGTCGTAGTGCAGCACGGAGTACACGTCGTAGGGCTTGAGCTTGTCCCGACCCTTGAGGAAGTCGAGTTCCACGACGAAGGCCAGGCCTGCGATCTGGGCGCCGAGCTGGCTGGCTAGCTTGGCAGTAGCTTCGGCGGTGCCGCCGGTAGCGAGCAGGTCGTCGACGATAAGGACACGCTGGCCTTTCTCGATCGCGTCTTTGTGGACTTCAAGAATATTGCTGCCGTATTCGAGGTCATACTCCACGCGCTCGGTGGGGGCGGGAAGCTTGCCCGGCTTGCGGACCGGAACGAATCCCGCGCTCAGGCGGTACGCCAACGCAGGGCCAAAGATAAAGCCGCGCGCTTCCATGCCGAGGATCAGATCGACCCCTTTGCCGATGTAGCGCTCAGCAAGGACGTCGATCAGGGTGGCGTATCCGGCCTTGTCTTTCAGAAGAGTGGTGATGTCGTAGAACAGAATTCCCTTCTTCGGGAAATCGGGCACTTCGCGAATCAGATTTTTCAGTTGGTCGGAATTCAGGCCCGACTTTGACATTTACCAGGCTCCTTCAATGCGAAAAGTTTTGAGACCTTGCGACAGCGGGACTTCGGATTCATCGACCGCATCGACACGCGCTGCCCGCGGTCCCTGGCGCAATTGGGCGAGCAGATTGTTGATCTGCTCCCGCGTGCCCTGCGCCAACACTTCCACGGCTCCATCGGCATTGTTGCGCACCCACCCGGAAATCCCGAGCGAGTGGGCTTGCCGCTCCACGAACCATCGGAAGCCGACGCCTTGCACGCGTCCGCGCACTAGGAAGCGGCGGGCTTGAGTGGTCTCATCTCGATGCGAAGTCATGAGGAAAAAGCTGCGGGCTACGAGCTCTGAGCTTCGAGCGCACAACAGGGTTACCCCAAAATCCTTGGCTTGGAATCCGATTCAACCTGGGGTTGCCGCGACGACTGGTTGCTCGGAACTCGCGACTCGAAGCTCGTAGCTCTACGCCCTCGACAAATACATGCCCTCGGCCGTGTCCACCTTAATTTTCTCACCTTCATTGATGAACGGCGGGACCTGCACGATCAGCCCCGTATCGGTTTTGGCCGGCTTGGTCACACTGGAGGCAGTGGCGCTCTTCAACCCTGGCTCGGTTTCGACCACGGTCAGGATCACAGTTTGCGGCAGTTCAATTCCCACCGCCTTGCCGTCGAAGAACTCCACCTTGATCTGGAGATTTGATGTCAGATACTCGACCGCATCGCCGAGCGTGTCACGCGTCAGGTGGGTCTGCTCGTAGTTCTCCGTGTTCATGAAGTAGTAGTCGTCGCCGTCGTTGTAGAGAAACTCCATGTTCACTTCGTCGACGGTGATCTTCTCGATGGGGTCAGGCGAGCGGAAGCGGTGCTCGAACATGGCGCCGGTCCGCAGGTTGCGCAGCTTGGCCTGGATGAAGGCGCGCAGGTTGCCCGGGGTTCGGTGCTCGACGCTGAACACCGAATGCAAATCATTGTTGTGCTTGATGATCATGCCGGGGCGAAGTTGGGTGGCAGGAATCGACATGCGGCTGAAAGTCTCCTCGAAAAATTGCGATCGTTCAGGACCGGCGAATCGGGGACAAGCCACTTGCTCGCCGGGCACGGGGACCAAACGCCTTAGTTTACACGGAGATGGCGCTACGTCCAAACGGACTGCAACGCGAATGAGGGATCCACCTTAGAGCGCTCGGCCCAGGGAATACAATAAAGTAGAAGCTGAACATTCATGATTCCATGTTAGGAGATAGCCTTTATGCGGAGTGGAAGTTACGAAAGCTCGAATAAGAGCACTGTCGGCACTGCGATTACGTTTTTGATGATTGGCGTGGGAGCCGGCGCGCTGATTGCCTTAGTGCTCGCCCCGAAAACGGGCAAGCAGATGCGCAAGGACCTGCGTCGCAAGTATGACGACGCTCGCGACACCTTGCAGGATTGGTCGGAAGAGGCGATGGACCGGGTTAATGACGTTGTCGACCGCAGCGCAGACTGGGCGGAGGAGTTGCGGGATGTGGCGCGTGAGAAGGCGGCGCCTATCGCGAAGGCAATCAAGCGGGATTAGGGATCTTAAGCGGAATCGAGTTTGTCTGCGTCCTCTGCGGATTTTCTCCGCGTTCTCTGCGGTTCAAGATTCTGTTGCCAATCTGGAAAAGCTTTTAATCGCAGAGTCCGCAGAGGAAGCCCGCAGAGTTCGCCGAGAAAATCACTTGCAATGACCTTCTTAGTGAGACACGGCGGCGGCCCGACGAGGCCGCCTTTTTTGTGAATTCTATTTAGTGGAAGATCGCTGAGAACACGCCCTTCACCCGGCCAAAAAATCCCCGATGTTCGGTCTCAGCTTTCGGTGCCTTCGCAGCCGGCTTCGCTTGAGGAGTCGGTGCAGGCGCCGGAGGTGGCGGGCTGGGTTGAGCTGGCGCCTTGGGCGGCATGTTGGTTGCCGTCTGCGTCGTGCGTGCCCGATCCGAACCTCGGAAGACCAGAGGCGCTTCGATCTGCACGTGGAGATCTTGTTTCTTATACGGCGCCGGCGGCGCACTTTCCGGCGCCGCGGAAGCGCGCTGCGTCGGCGAACCCGGGGGGCCCGCGACGGCGGGCCGGGAAGCGGCGGGCAGCGGCGGCAACATAGGATCAATGACCGCTCGGGGTATGGTGCCGGAACTGGACGACGGCATCTGCAGGTTAGGCGGCAACTTCGCTTCCGCAACCTGCGTGGGCTCGGGTACCGAGGCGCGCATCACCGGCGGCGGAGGCGCAGCGCAGCCGCAGTCAAACGGCAGGTCATTGCTGATCCGGTCGATCCTTCCCTGCTGGAACACCACCTGCTCGGTAGGCTTCACCTGGTAGGTGCGGTCCCCCATCAATTCAGAAACCAGCAGCGAGGCGGTGTTGCCGAGCAGCGCGCGGACGCAGGTGTCGCCATGCGAGTTGGAGCTGATGGCGTAGTCGAAATCGCCGGGCCCGGCAAGCAGCATGCGGAAGTCGGGAGTCAGTACGGCGTCGGATCCACTTGCAAGGTGATAGTGAGTTTCGAGTGTGCCGGTGCTCATGCCGAACATCAATTCCTGGCCATTTTTGGAGGCGGTCACCGATACGGTGCTGTTCGGGCAGACATGCAGTTCACCTCCGCGCGCAATGTGCAGCACAGCAGTTTCGGTGCTGGCGGTAACGGATGATCCGGAACCGATGCGGCTGCCCACGATGACGGCAGATCCGGCATTGGTCGAAGACACTGGAACAACTGCGGGCTTCGACGCCGCCGAGAAAGTCGGGATGGTTGCCGGTTGAGCCGGAGGCGGCGCGGTCTTGGCAGCGGCGGGATCCTCGGCAGGCTTCAGACGGATCGTCAGCCGGTTGCCGGCCGCATCCCACGTGTAGGTCTTCGCCTCGACCAGGTCAACCGTCACGCGCGTGACCGGAGGCGACACCTGGTACTGATCGACATGGACTTCGGTGAATTGGTCTCCTTTGCCGACGATAAACCTGTCTTTCGCCGTGACGTTGGCATTCGGTAGGTCGATGACGAGTCGCGGCGGATGCGACAAAGTCTGCAATGCCGGAGCAATGGCCCGGCTGTTCACAATCTCAATCACGCTTCCCGTCTTGTCGCGGCCGATCTTCACGCTTTTGACGGACGCTGCCGGCTGCCCATTCGTTGCATTCGAATTAGCCGGCGCGGTTGGAGCGGCGGAGGGCACTTGGCTGGGGACGGCAGGGGTTGGTACTGGAGTCGCTGAGGCGGGCGACGTTTGCGCCGGGACGGCCGACGCGGGAGCGGTTTGCACTGGCACCGGTGGTGCCGGCTGGACTGGCGCAGGCTGAGTTGGATCCGGCGTGCCGGGCGGAACGGCGGCGCCTTGGCGGCCGGCATTTCTCCGTGCCGCTTCCGCCTGAATCATCTGGCGGATGACGGCAGAGCGCGATTGCGACGGTGCAGCAGTCTGGCTGTCAGAATTTTGAGCGTACGCGCCACCGCTCAGCAATGCACACGCGCTGAGGGACAGCGACAACATCCGGTTGATAGCAGATTGCGGCAAGAATTCACCCCGCCCAGCCACCATGCTGGGCCGCACAATTTATTGTCCGTTCAAAATTATTGTCCGTTCAAAATCGAGAAAGCTCGGGGGGAATCGGCTTCCGCAGATTATACCTCGGACAGGAACTCGTATTCATCGATCACGGCGGCGACGGCCATTTTTCCGTTTTGCGCTTCATCGTCGAGGCGCACCACCGTGCCCTTGCATCGAACCCGAATGCTCTCGGTGAGGGTAATCTCGGCCGGGAGAGTTAAGGTGAACTCAATCGGAGACCCGGTAGCGATGGGCGAATCTACATAAAACGAGATTCCGCGCGCGCTTACGTCACGCGTCTGGGCGGACCGCTCCTGGGTTCCATTGTCGGCGTAGGTCACAGCTACCGGCAACCGCAATGCGAATCGCCGGGTTGCCCGCTTCTCCTGCTGGGCCTCAGCCATGAATTGCCTCCGAAAAAGCTGAGTTAGCATGGCTTGGACACTGTTTACTGTCAAGCCCACTAATAGGGGATAGGACCGGCACCTTTCGGGAATAAACCCTTCTGAAATCAGGACTTCGAGGGTGGGAGGCGGGGGGGGAAGGGCAAATTCCGCGTTGGGCGGGCCTTCCCATGGAATGCCTGATTCAGGCTAGACTGGTTGAGGCGGGGTTCATGGTCTTCGTTCTCGACAATTACGACTCGTTCACCTACAACCTGGTGCAGTACCTGGGGGAACTTGGGGCGACGGTCGAGGTCCGGCGCAATGACCAGTGCACCGTCGAGGATGTCGAGGCCCTCGGTCCGGAGCGCATCCTGATCTCGCCCGGGCCCTGCACGCCTTCTGACGCGGGCATCAGTGTGGAGTTGATCCGGCGGTTTGCCGGCAAGGTTCCGGTGCTGGGCGTTTGCCTGGGGCACCAGGCGCTGGGCGAGGCATTTGGCGGCAAAGTGGTGCGGGCCAGGCAGTTGATGCACGGCAAGACCAGCCGGATCGAGCATGACGGCAAGACAGTCTTCCAGGGAATCTCATCGCCCCTGACCGCCACCCGCTACCATTCGCTGATCGTTTCCGAAAACAGCTTGCCCCCGGAGCTGGAAGTGAGCGCCCATACCGTCGAGAACGACGGGACGCGCGTCATCATGGGCCTGCGGCACCGGAAATTTCCCTTGGAAGGCGTGCAGTTTCACCCCGAGAGCGTGCTGACCGACCAGGGGAAGAAGCTGATCGAAAATTTCCTGGCACTTTAATCAGAATCCCTCATCGCCCTGGTCACAGAGACCAGGGGAGAATTCTTAAGTTCTCGTGTCCCCTCTGCGTCCAGTGCGGTGTAACGCTTTTCAATTTAAGCCATTTCCCAAAAATGAACGGCCCTCATTCCGTTCGTCTCGAAGGGGCGAAGAAAGAGCTTGGCCGAATTATGGTTATCTTGGTACGTTGGTACCATGGTACACACACCGGAACGGCTGACAATACAACGCGTACAGACGGGCGTGCGCATGGAGAAGCGCCTTTTGAAAGTGCTCAAGGCTTTCGCCGAATATCACGACCTCACCCTGGGAGACTTGCTGGAGGGCATTGTGCTGCATGCCTTCGACGGCAAGACCCCGTTCAGTGAGGAGTCGTTGCGGCGCATCCGGGATCTGAAGAAGTTTTACGGGCTCGATCTGGATGCCAGCGCTAGCCATCGATTGAAGGAGGCTGGCTCATCCCTGACCGGCACGAAGCGGCGGAAAGCCAGATGACCTGGTTGGGCCCGAAGTTCGCGATCCAGTGTCTGCATTGGACGGTGGGTCTCGTCGTGTTGCTCGAGTCCGCGCGGACGTTTTACCGGGCGCACGCGATGCACGGCGCGGGCCACGCGGGAGTGCTCGCCACCGTGCGACTGATCCTGTCAGGAAGCGAGATCATTGCGGCCTTGCTCTTCCTCGTTTCAGCAACCACGGCGATCGGGGGGATAGCGCTGCTAGTGATCTTTGCACTGGCCATTGTCATCCACGGGCTGCACGGAGAGTTCAGAGGACTCGAGATTTTGGTTCTTTATGGAGTGGCGGTCTGGGTGAGCCTTGCGGCCGGGAAGAATGCATCCGGCGCGGTAACCGCAGAGTCGCGAAGAAGCGCGCCTAAGGATGCCAAATAAGGCCGGGGTTCGGCTAGTACAAGAGCAGGCGAGCAGCTAGCAGCAACGACAGAATGATCGCGGCGATGCTGTTCACGCGCACCATGCGGTAGCTGGCAGGCCAGGGAAACATCAGGATGTCGAAGAGCGGCCGGAATTTCTCGGGCCAGAACAGACCCGCCATTCCGAATATCAGAGAAAAATTCGCGATCAAAAAGACGTCTACGTTCTTCATTATTCCCAGCTGCACGTTCTCTACGCCTTTCCTATTAAAAATGAAGCCGATCGTCAAAAGCATCTTACGAAGGTAATGGGCGCGACGAACACAATACCGGCAGCGCGCTCCGCTACATTCCCTGCCTCGCAATTTCCACCGCACGCAAAACCGCCTGCGCTTTGTTCACTGTTTCCTGAAATTCTTTTTCTGGATCAGAATCCGCGACGATCCCGCCTCCCACCTGCAGGTATGCGCGCTTGCCCTTCATGAACATGGTACGGATGGCGATGCAGGAGTCCACATTGCCGGCGAAGTCGGCGTAAAAGACGGCGCCGCCGTAGACGCCTCTGCGAGTGGGTTCCAGTTCTTCGATGATCTGCATGGCGCGCACCTTGGGCGCGCCGCTCAGCGTGCCGGCGGGAAAGCAGGCCGCGAAGGCGTCGATGGCATCGAGTTCGGGGCGCAACTTTCCCTCTAAAGCAGACACCAAATGCATGACGTGCGAGTAGCGCTCCACATACATCAGGTCCTTCACCTTGACGGACCCATACTCGCTGACGCGGCCGAGGTCGTTACGTCCCAGGTCGACCAGCATGACGTGTTCGGCGCGTTCCTTCTCGTCGGCCAGCATCTTCTGTTCGAGGGCGCGATCCTCGGCTTCATCCTTGCCGCGCCGATGCGTGCCGGCGATGGGACGGTACTCCAGCTTGCGATCGGTCACCCTCACCAGCATTTCGGGCGAGGACCCAAGCACGTGCATGTCGCCCATGCGAAGAAAGTAGAGGTACGGCGAGGGGTTCACGGTGCGCAGGGCGCGATAGAGATCGAAGGGGGCGACGTCGGGCTGAAAGTCGAGCCGCCGCGAAAGCACGACTTGGAAGATATCCCCGGCGGCGATGTACTCCTTGGCGCGCTCGACCCTGCGCATGTGATCTTTGGGACTGGTTCCCGCATGCACCTTGAGCGGGCCGCTTTTCTTCTTCGATTTCTGCCAGGTCCCGGGGCGCAATCCGGCGGCCAGACGCTTCTCGATGGCCGCGATGTCTTTCAGGGCGCGATCGTAGGCGCGCTTCGGAGTCTCTGATGTGACGTCGGCCGCGGCGACAATGTGGATCTGGTGCCGCAGGTGATCGAACACGAGCAGGCGGTCGAAGAACATCAGCACGCAATCGGGAACCGGCACATCTGCTTTGGCGTGCTCCCCGATCGATTCCAGGCGGCGTACGACGTCATACGCAAAATAACCAACCGCTCCTGAAGTGAATGGCGGCAATCCGGCGAGATGCGCGGGCCGATGCGAACGCAACAACTCCTTGACAGTGGCAAAGACATCGCCGGTGCGGCGCTGGCGAATCTTGCCGCGCTCGATGTGGATCTCGTCACCCTGCGACCACAGGCGCATGTACGGCCGGGCTCCCACGAACGTGTAGCGGCCGATCTGTTCGCCGCGCTCGACCGACTCGAGCAGAAAGGAATAGGGCTCCTTCGCCGCCACCGCCAGAAAGGCGGACACCGGCGTGAGCAGGTCGGCGGTTACGGTCTTGACGACCGGCACCAGGGTCGACTCCCGCGCCAGGCGCGAGAACTCCTTAAAGTCAGGCTGCAGCATGATGGTCTTCCGGCGCCGAAGGGGGAGCATTTTGGCTTTCCGGAGAGTATTGGAATTATAGGGGATGAGGCGGAAAACCACGCGCTGTGGGGCAGTAACAATTTGGTGACAGAAGCTTGCAAACCGTGGAAGCACTCAACAACCCAATGACCTCCCAGCACCTTACGAATGAAGAAGGCCTGAGATTGCCCCGAGCCACGCTGCCAGGATCACAAAAATCAATCCCGGTATGATCTGCCAGGCAAAGCGTCTGCCGCCGCTGCTGACGGCAACCAGCATCTTGGTGACGGTGTTGGTGGTCAATCCCGCAAGGATGGGCAGCACGCTGTCGTCTGCAACCAGCTTTCCCGAGGCAGCCAAAGAGGCGACGGCTACCGCAGGAGAGTGCGTATCGGCAAAACCTGCGACCGCAGCCGCCGCCATCACCCCTGATTTGCCAAACCTGAAGTCGAGTGCGGCGGATACCAGCTGCACCAATGCGATCGTGGCCGCAAAAATGAACGTTGTCTTCAGGCTGAAAACTCTTCCCATTTGCAACGAATCGGGAGTCCCCTGGCGGATGTTCCTGAACGTAAGCAATGCTCCATAGATAATCGCGGCAAATCCGGCTGCAAGGAGGGGTACCTTCAAAACGGAGAATACGCGCCAACTGGTCGCGGCCAGCACCACCCCAAGCTGAGTCACGGTAGCGACCGTGGAGAGCACAGCTGCCGCGACTGCCGGTCTTGAAATCTGTGGATCCTTCCGCACCAAGGCTCCCATGGACGCAATCGTCGCGATGCTCGAGACGAAGCCGGAAGCCAGCCCTGCCAGGGGGAGGCCGAATCGAGGCCCGAGCCATCGGACAGCGATGTGGCCGCCGGCGCTGATCGACATGATCAGAATCACGATCTTCCAGATCGTCCGCGGATTGATGGCGTTAAACGGACCCAGGTAGCGATCGGGTACCAGGGGAAGCACGACCAGGGCGGCCGCGGCGAAGATCAGAGCGTCAGTGAGTTCCTCCTCGCTTAACACATCACGAATGAAATGGTGCAGCCGGGCTCGGGCCATCAAGGCAATGGCCACGGTCACGGCAAGAGCTGAAGCCATCATCGGATCCTTCAGCGCAAAGCCGCCGAGCAGCACGGTTAGCAAGAGAGCGGTTTCGGTCGTCAGGCCAGGATCCTGCTCTCCGGCCCGCATATATCCGACTGCGCACAAGCCAGCTACTCCGAGGAACGTAACCGCCAGCAGTGGCATGCCCCCCACCGCCCAACTCACTCCGCCCGCCAGGGAAGCAATCATGAACGTTCGGATGCCTGCGGGGGAGCGCGACGGGCCTTCGCCTTTTCTGCGTTCGCGTTCCGCACCGATAAGCAGGCCGATGCCAAGCACGGCGGCGAACTTGCAGGCCAGGTAGTAAAAGTCAGGCGCGAGAGCAGCATTCATCCTGGTATGCATTTTCGGCCAGGCAACCGCTCCGCGGCTAGGACTTTCCGCCAGACGCTTGTAGTAGAGTTGGCATCTTTTCCCTCGCTGGGCCTGCTGGTTTGCATCTGAAAGGCCGCGGGGCAGCCGCTTAGCCTAATGTCGAACTCGGACCTGACCTCAATCCTGCTGGTTCTCTTGCTGCTTGTCGGCTTTGCCCAGTTGCTCGGGTACCTCTTTACCCGCCTGCGGCAGCCCAAGGTAGTTGGAGAGATATTGGCCGGAGTCGTCCTGGGCCCCGCACTATTAGGAAAGATCAGGTTCGGGTCCGTCACCTTCATGGATCTCACCAGCCGGCACGAGACGGTACTAGCGTTCGTGTACTGGCTCGGTCTGCTTCTCCTGATGTTTCTGTCGGGCGCAGAGATCCGCGATTTGTTCACGCGGGAAGAGCGTCGCGAGGTAAGTTGGATCGCGGTTGTCGGAACGGGGATGCCCTTTCTGGTGGGACTTGCGGCGGGACCGTGGCTCGCGCGACCTGCCCTGGCTGGGCCGAACGGGACGACGCTTTCCCTGATCATCGTTCTCGCGATTGCCGTAGCCGTCACCTCAGTCCCGGTAATCTCGAAAATTTTTGCCGACCTGCGGATCATGGACACGCGCTTTGCCCGAATCGTGCTTGGCGTGGCGGTCCTCGAAGACATCGTCCTGTGGGCCGCCCTCGCGGTGGCTACGGCCTTGGCTGGCAAGGCTGCGCTCAATCCCCGGCACATGGCCTATCACCTGGCGGCGACTCTCGCCTTCTTCGCAATTGGTCTTACCTTGCTGCCGCGAGCAGTGAAGCGAATCAACAAAGCGAAGATGAATGTGTTTGCACGGCAGACGCCGGTTGCCTATGCGCTCGCCGTCTTGCTTGCTTACTGCGTGTTGGCAGGAGCCCTCGATGTGAGCCTGGTATTTGCAGCTTTCCTCGCGGGATTCGCAGTCATTCACAAAAAGCGGAGACTCTTCGCCGAAGCGCTGGACGCCATCGGGAAAGTTTCATTTGGATTCTTTATCCCTGTGTATTTCGCGATGGTCGGATTAAAGCTGGATTTGCTGAAGGGCCTGTCCTGGTCGATGCTGGCCGCGTTCCTGGCCGGCAGCTGTGTTGTGAAGATACTTTCCGTTTCCCTTGCCGGCCGCCTGGCCGGATTCCGCGGACTGGACCTGATCAATCTGGCTTTCACCACCAACGCCCGCGGTGGCCCAGGAATTGTGCTGGCTAGTGTGGCATTCGATGCCGGCATCATCAGCGCCGCGTTCTACACCACTCTTGTAGTAGCCGCGGTGATCACCTCGCAGGTCGCTGGAGCATGGCTTGACTACGTGCTCCGCAAAGGGTGGCCGCTGTTAAAGGATCCGGAATCGCGCCCGCTTCGAGCGGCTGAGGCTGACAAGGCACTGAGCGGTCCGTAGTAGCTCTACCATCCCATCTCGAACCGCGCTCTACGCCCCAGGTGACAAATCACCGTCCGGCGCCCCAAACTCGGGTCGGACTCACCTTCCCACACCACACCTCCGTTACCTTCGGAACCAGCGAAACAATTGACGCCAGACTACGCGCGTCGGAAGATTAGGATTCAGCCTAAAGTCCACAGAACGGGGGAGTATGCGGGTCAAGTTCTGGGGAGTGCGCGGCTCGACGCCCACGCCCCAAGCCGGGAACTTGCGCTACGGTGGCAACACCTCGTGCGTTGAGGTCCGCCACGGGGATAGCCGCTACATCTTTGACTGCGGCACCGGCTTCCGCACGCTCGGCCAGCAACTCGAGAGCGAAGCCCACGGCCAGCCGATCCGGGCTCACATCTTCGTATCGCATTTTCACTGGGACCATATCCAGGGCATTCCGTTCTTCCGCCCGCTTTACGAGAATCCCAGCAACCAGTTCGCATTTCACTCCTCGCGGCGCACGCGCACCCTGGAACGTGTCATGGAAGAGCAGATGGCCTCGCCATACTTTCCAGTGAATACCAGCGAGATGAAGGCCAAGCGCGATTTCTATGACATAGAAGAAGGACAGACGCAGGTCGACACTGCTACCGTGCGGGCGCTCTGGCTGAATCATCCGCAGGGCTGCATGGGGTTCCGGCTGGAAACCAAGGAGGGCATCCTGGTCTACGCAACCGACAATGAGCCAGGTGACGAGACGTTCGACAAGAACGTTCGCAAGCTTGCCGAAGGCGCCGATGTCCTCATTTACGACTCGCAATATCTACCTGAGGAATACACTGCCCGACGGCGCGGCTGGGGACACAGTCACTGGCGCGAAGCTGTCAACATCGTGATGCAAAGCGGCGCCAAGGAACTGGTGCTGTTTCATCACGATCCCGATCATGATGACGAATTGATCGACAAGGTGGTCGCGGAAGCGCGCAATCACTATCCCCGGGTACGGGCGGCCGCCGAAGGCATGGAGATCAAGATTCAGCGCTGAATCTGAGCCCTCCCGGTGATTACTTTTCCGTTAACCATCTCGCTTGCCACGGTGCTCCCTGCGCCATATACTGCTCGATTTGTGCGCGCAAGCGAAAAATGGCATCTATATAACAGCAATCATTTCTGGAGATTCGAATGAAAAGCGTGGCGATGGAGCAGGAAACAAATCCTTGGGAATCGCAGGCGGCCCGATTCGATCTGGCCGCCCATAAGCTCAACCTCGATGAAGGATTGTGGAAAGTATTGCGCTATCCCACGCGCGAAATCATCCTGCACATCCCGGTGCAGTTGGATAACGGGCACCTGGAAGTTTACACGGGCTTTCGCGTACAGCATTCCATTGCGCGCGGCCCGGCCAAGGGCGGAATCCGCTACGCGCCTGACGTCACGCTCGACGAAGTAAGAGCATTGGCCAGCTGGATGACCTGGAAGTGCGCGGTCGTCAATATCCCGTTCGGCGGCGCCAAGGGTGGGGTGATTTGCGATCCGCACCGCATGTCGATGGGTGAACTTGAACGCATGACCCGGCGCTACACGGCCGAACTGGTCGACTTCATCGGGCCCGAAAAAGACGTGCCTGCCCCTGACGTCAACACAAATGAACAGATCATGGCGTGGATGATGGACACCTACTCCATGCACATGCGGCAGACGGTGACGGCCGTGGTTACTGGCAAGCCGATCAATATTGGCGGATCCCGTGGGCGCCGTGAAGCCACGGGGCGCGGCGTTCTCATCGTGTGCGATCAGGCAATTAAGAAACTCGGATTGAGCCGCGAGAGCTCGCGGGTAATCGTGCAGGGATTCGGCAATGTCGGTTCGAACGCGGCGCGCTTGATGGCGACCGCCGGATACAGGATCATCGGCATTGATGAAGTGGGCGGGGGACTTTACAACCAGAACGGCATCGATGTAGAGGCGCTCTGGGAATACCGGCAGAAGAACGGAGCGATTCAGGGCTTTTCCGGCGCCGAAAAGACGATCCCAGCGGAATTGCTGACCCAGGATTGCGAAATCCTGATTCCGGCAGCCACCGAAAACCAGATCACCAGCCGGAACGTGGATCGGGTGAAGTGCAAGATTCTGGCCGAGGGCGCGAACGGACCGACCACCGCCGCTGCCGATGAGGTGCTGGCTGACAAAGGCGTCTTCGTGATTCCCGACATCCTGGCGAACGCGGGTGGCGTAACCACTTCCTACTTTGAGTGGGTGCAGGACCGCCAGGGCTACTTCTGGAAAGAAGCGCTGGTAAATGAGCAGCTTGAGGGCATCATGGTATCCGCGTTTGACGATGTGGTGCACTACGCGGAGACCCATCACGTTCACAACCGCATTGCGGCCTATATGCTGGCGATTGATCGAGTGGCCTACACCATCAAGCAGCGCGGAATTTATGCATAGGAAAATGGTTTGCTCATAGGCCCCCGCTATCCGAGCGGGGGTTTGTTTTTTGTGCCCAGTGTTGACCTTGAGGGCCCGGACTGGCATGATTGCTGCCCGCGACAGTGTCGAGGTTAAGCCACCCGCTTCCGCATCCCATCCCAGCGCGAAGCCGGCGAACCACATGCTTCGCGGTTCCATAACCTTGGGGCCGTTCGACGCCCCTCATAAATGAGGACCCAGATGAGCAGACTCCCCATAAAGCTCGCGACATGGAGTGCATTCCTGTGCCTGTTGCTGGCATTGTCTGTCCCCGCACTGGCCAGACCACAAGCGAATTCCAGCGACCAGAGCACCGACACCACCACCAAGAAGAAATCCAGGAAGGCAAAGAAGGACGCTGCCGTCACTGACGATAGCGCGGCTTCCAGCACGAGCAGCAAGAAGTCGAAGTCCAAGAAGAAAGCCTCCGCTGAGGGCGCCGCGACAGATACCTCCGCTGCGTCCAGCGACACGGGCACGAAAAAGAGCCGGAAGAAGAAGAGCGCAGACACCGCAGCCGCTGGCGATCAATCAGCCAGCGCGGGCACCGAGTCAGGAACCACGACAAAGAAGAGCCGCAAGAAGAAATCAGCAGATGCCGCCGCGGCTGGAGACCAGACAGCCGCTGCCAGCACCGATACCGCGACGCCGAAGAAGAGCCGCAAGAAGAAGTCGGCTGACACTGCTGCGGCTGGAGACCAGACAGCCGCCGCCAGCAGCGACACCGCAACGCCGAAGAAGAGCCGGAAGAAGAAGTCGGCTGACACTGCCACCCCAGATCAGACAGCCGCTGCCAGCACCGACGCCGCCACCCCGAAGAAGAGCCGCAGAAAGAAATCAGCGGAAGACACGAGCGCCACTGCGCCCGCACCCGCTGCTGCTCCTGCGACTCCCGCTTCCAGCAGATCCTCGATGCCAGCCAGCCCGGCGGCCAGTGCTCCACCGGCAAGCGCGCCCGAGCCCGCGAAACGATCTGCCGACAGACCCGCGCCCACTGGAGCCGCGTCCGATCCGGCAATCGCTTCCGCCAAGTCGAGCGGCAAGGTCTGGGTCAATCTGGATAGCGGCATCTACCACAAGAGCGGCCAGTTTTATGGCAAGACCAAGAACGGCAAGTTCATGACTGAATCCGAAGCCCAAGCGGCCGGATACAAAGAATCCAAGAAGGATTAAGGAGAACGAATGAAACGCAATCTGATCGCACGTGTTCTGGTTGGACTATTTGTAATTCTGCTGATCGCAAGCGTGGGCCTGGCTTCGCCGGCCCCACAGGCTTCGTCGAAGAAGGCCGCCCCGGCGGCCAGCGCGCCCGCTGCCGACCTGGTCGACTTAAACTCGGCCACCAAGGAACAACTGGATGCCCTGCCGGGAATCGGCGAGAAGTATTCGCAGAAGATCATCGACGGTCGTCCATACAAGGCCAAGACCGACTTGGTCCGGAAGAAGGTTCTTCCCCAGGCGACCTATAACAAGATCAAGAGCATGGTCATCGCCAAACAACAATAGGCGGGTTCGGATTGCGCTTCCGCTTCCGCAAATATTGGAGGAGGTCACATGAGTCTCATCGACGATCTGGGAAGTAAAGCTGCCAACAGCATGCTGGGCGATTGCTCGAATCCGCTCGCGACCGGACTGCTGCACATGATCAATAACACTCCGGGAGGCCTGTCGGGGATGCTGCAGTCGTTCCACGATAAGGGACTGGGGGGCCTGGTGTCGTCCTGGGTGGGAACCGGCCAGAATCTGCCCATCTCGGCGGACCAGATTCAGCATGTGTTAGGTAGCGATCAAGTGAGGGAATTGGCTGCGAAAGCGGGTATTTCTCCCGATATCGCCAGCAATGCCCTTTCCCAACTGCTTCCGACGCTCGTTGACAAACTGACTCCGAACGGCCAGGTGCCGCAGCATTCCAGCCTGCTGGAAACCGGCATGAGCATCCTGAACTGCCTCAAACCCGGAAACGCCGCCTAAGCCCCTTACACTGCGCCTTCGAGGCGGGCCCGACCGGGTCCGCCTTTTCTCTTGCCACAACGAAGTTAATCCTTAGTTCTGTTTCATTGCTTTCCCCGCACAGCGTGGAGGATAATCAAATTAATCTGGTAATTCGACCGGCCGCCGACGGCGCTCTTGTCCCCGTGAATCTGCCGAACTCCATCACGTTTGTTCGTATTCTAAGTATCCCCCTGCTCATTTGGGTTCTTTCGACGGGACGCTTGAGCGGCGCGCACGGCGAAAAGGAGTTGCTCGCATCGGCGCTGTTCATAGCCGCGTCAATCACCGACGGAATTGACGGCTATCTCGCGCGGCGGCGCGGCCAGATTACGACCATGGGCATTCTGCTGGACCCGCTGGCCGACAAGATGCTGATCGCATCGGCCTACATCACGCTGGTGCAATTCAATCCCAGCCTGGTTCCGGCATGGGTGGCCGTGATCGTGATCGGACGCGAATTCCTGGTGAGCGGCCTGCGCGGCATCGCGGCCAGTGAAGGTTTCACCATCGAGGCAAGCGAACTCGGCAAGTTCAAGATGGTCGTGCAGATCGTCTCGGTGGTCGCGGTGATTCTGGATCATCGCTGGAAAGAATGGCCGCTGTTCAACGGCTATTTCTTTCCGGTGCATTGGATCGCATGGTCGGCAATATGGTTCATGGTGTGCCTGTCACTGATCTCAGCCGTAGATTATTTCGTTGCCTTCTGGTCAAAGATCGACCGGCAGGTGATTCAGAGCCGGCGGCGCGCGTTCGTTCTGAGTCGCCGGAAGCGAAATGCCGTCCCTACCTCATAATTCGACCCCCGGACAGTCGAACCCTCAATCTGGCGTCGACGAGGTACCAGAATATTCTGCACAAGAGCGCCAACTTCTCCTGCGCCTGGCCCATGATGCCATTGAGTCCCTGGTATTGGGCCGCAAACCGCCCGTCCCGGCGACAAGTTCCCACCTGGAAGAACCGCGCGGAGTCTTCACCACGATCTACCGCTACGGAAAGTTACGAGGGTGCGTAGGCTATGTCCGGCCTGTTTCGCCGCTCTGCCAGGCCGTCATTGAAACGGCGCAGGCCGCCGCCTTCCAGGACACACGTTTCGTGCCCGTCACCGCCGACGAGGTTCAGGATCTTAGCGTTTCACTCAGCGTTCTGTCTCCGCTCCGGCCGATCCAACCTGAGGAAGTGGAGATTGGCAAGCACGGGCTGGTGGTTTCGATGGGCGGTCGGCGCGGCCTGCTGCTGCCGCAGGTGCCCGTGGAGCACGGATGGGATCGCGTTACTTTCCTCGAGCAGACTTGCCGCAAAGCTGGACTGCTCCCGGACGCATGCAAGGCCGGAGCACTCCTGGAGAGTTTCACGGCCGAGGTCTTTGGGGATCCGGGCGGCGGCGAATAGCAAAGCCTTGGTAGCTGTTCTGCATTTGGATTGGCAGGGAAGCCAGAGCGCTGCAGCGATTTTCTCTTCGCGCATTTCCCCAAACTTGCATCTTAATGGACTGGTCGTGCTCGCCGGAGTGCCACGAAAGTAATATTGGGCGCAGTACAGTTTCGCGCTATGGTGCTGAAGTCCTGGGAAGGGAGATGAAGATGGAGTTGGGAATTCTCACTGTCGTTGTCCTCGTGCTGGCGTCGCAAATCCCTGGCGACTACCACGTCGTATTCTTCCGTTAGCCTTTGCTGTCGGCTCCGCTCGGATGTTGCTAGTAACAAGTCGCCGAAGATGGAACCTTGCTCGGGCGACCCTCGCGTAGATTCTTCCCGGTCATTTCGAACTCCGCAAAACGAAACCGGAGAGGCTTTGGCCTCCCCGGTCGGGACTTCTTACTGATTTACGAGGTTATTGCTGGTCGTCCAGTTCTACCGCATCGCCGACGTGGACGTCTTCGAGAGAGAACACGATCATGCCGGTGGCCGTGGTCGGAGTAGCGCCGATGATCACGATTTCACCAACTGCCCGGCGCGGCAACTCACCCACGCGAATGTTCGGCCCCTTGGTCTTAGTCATCCAATTGCCTTCGATTGATGGGGGCCGTTTCTGAGTGTCTTCCGCAGTCGACGCCGCGAATGAGAGAGAGTCAACCGGGTCCGCCAGGTCCGATGTGTAGGATCGAACGGCGCGCAAGTAGTCGCCCACTTTAAGCCCCTGATTCGTGCCGAGGTTCAAATAGACTTTCATGCCCGTGCCAAGCGTGGAGTCGAAATCCTTCGCGAGCACGATTCGGCCGCTGGTCTTGCCGGTCTTCGGAATGAAGCGGTCAAAGCGAGCCGGGGGGTGGAACGAAACCGACGGCTTCTCGGCGAACGGCACGGCGATGTCGCCGGGATTGACCGGGTCACAGCTGTACTCGATCTGGCCAATGGCCATCTTGCTGCGCATATCCACGATCCGGACCCGGCCGATCTCCCCGTAAGGCTGCCCGGTCGCCGCCAGCATCTTGCCCTGTCCGGGGAAGACTTCGTAGCGGTTCTGGTCTTTGAGCTCACGGAGAATGGAATACTGCCCGCCCGTCGTGTAACCGGTGCCGGCCAGGTAGACGGTATCCCCCGTCACGAACTTGGTCGTGTTCGGAGTCTGCAGGCCGCCCGCCACGTAGTTCGCGTTGGGCAGCAAGGATTTGCTGATGAACCCGGCGCAATACATGTCGGCGTAGGTCGGGGTCTGAACGCGTTCCACGGGGAAGCTCACCGACGTGGGCGCAGTGCCTTGCGGCGCATTGGCGTCAGCCGCAGTATTGCTCGCGTCCTGCGCATTCGCCGCGATCGCCAGCAATAGCAGTAAAAATCCTGTTTTCTTCATCTTACCTCCGAGGCCACCTCAACATCGGTGGTCTTTCCCCGTAACCGCCGCACACACAGGGGCTCAGCCGGAAGGTAACAAGGGGGTGGGGGTGGGTCAAGGTTACGAGGGTGTTAGCCACTTTTCGCCGAAAGTTCGGCCTAACCAAAGTTAATCCGTTGTTGCATCTGGAATTACGCCCCTGTAATATCGCGCCCGACTCGCTCGCGCCATGAGTTCAGCCCCCTCCCACTACGTGCCGCGTCTGCTTCCCCTCCGGATGCCCCGGGTGTGCGTTGCAGTAACCGGCAAAGACCCTGCGGATCTGATCGACAAGGCCGAGAGCCTGGTTCGGGATAACCCCTTTCTTGAGTTCAGGTTGGATTACCTTCCCAAGCCTGGGCTGGCGCTGCCGAAGATACGTGAATTTTTCGAGATGTACCCCCACGCGGTGGTGATTGCCACCTGCCGGCGGACGTCAAGCGGGGGCAAGTTCAAGGGGACTGTGGCGGCGCAGGTGGACATGCTGGCCAAAGCCTCAGCGGCTGGATGTCAACTGGTCGACGTTGAACTGCAGACGGCGGCCAAGATGAAACCGGAGCAGTTGCAAAAGCTGCGCGCCCGGGCCGCCGTCGTCTTGTCCTTCCACGACTTTCACGCCACGAAAAAGCTGGAAGAAACGCTGGCCAAGATGGAGCATTACCCGGCGGATTTTTACAAGATTGTCTCCACCGCTACCACCCTCTATGACAGCGTGGCGATGATGAAGTTCCTGGAGAAACACGGCGACCGTCACTCGCTGGTTGCCCTCTGCATGGGCGAACAGGGAATCATCAGCCGCGTGCTGGGCGTGCGGGCGGGCAGCGCATTTACGTTTGCGGCCGTCAGTCCGGACGAGCGCACCGCGCCGGGCCAGGTCACAGCGCAGGACCTGCGCAGTGTGTACCGGATCGAACAGGTAGACGTCGCGACCCGCGTCTACGGAGTTGCCGGCGACCCGGTGTCGCACTCCTTGTCGCCGATCATCATGAATACCGCGTTGCGCCGCGAGAATGTGAATGCCGTCTACCTCGCCCTGCACGCCAAAACGCTGAAAGATCTACTGGCCTGTGTACGCGAGATTCCAATTCACGGCCTCAGCATCACCATGCCGTACAAGGAAGCGATCCTCCAGCACCTCGACAACACCGACACGCACACAACAAAGATCGGCGCTTGCAACACGGTGGTGCGCGCGCAGGACGGCAAGCTCTACGGTTTCAACACTGATACCGCCGGGGTGGTGCGTCCCTTGGAGCAACGACTGGCTTTGGAGGGTGCGCGAGTGCTGGTTCTGGGAGCCGGCGGCGCCGCGCGAGCAGCTGTCTTCGGACTGAAAGAGCGCGGCAGCGAGGTGTTCATCCTGAACCGTAGCGTGGCTCCCGCGCAGAAGTTGGCGCGACAGGCCAAGGCTCGAACCGTGAAGCGGCCTGACCTGAAGAAGCTTACTTTCGACGTGATCGTAAACGCGACGCCAGTCGGAATGTCCAACACGCGTGAAACGCCTTTGAGCGAGAACGAGATCAACGCAAAATATGTTTTCGACATGGTGTACGACCCCGCGGAGACGCGCTTTCTGAAGGCGGCCAAAGACCGGGGCGCACAAATCATTCCGGGCATCGAAATGTTTGTGCATCAGGCGGCGCGCCAATTTGAAATCTGGACCGGGAAACCTGCACCCTGGGACGACATGCTGCGCGTGGTGACGATCGCCTTGCAGGAGAGAGCCGCCAAGGCCGCAGTGAAGAAGTAGTTAGGCGTAGGCAGCGGCCCCGTTGCCATCCCATTCTAGAAGCTGCGCACAGTCCCGATTCGAAGGAAACTGAGATCAGATTTCACCCCATCTGACCCCCAGTCAGGGCATACCAGTGAATTATTGAAACGAATCAATGCCACGAAGTTGTTGCAATTTGGCAGGTGACGGAAGTAATATGCAGATGGACGCAGTTGAACCTGATTCGCGTCCGTTCTCGTCGTAAGTACTGCCCATTCTTCCAGATTCAGAGTCGGATTCACTTTCGCGAATATACAAGAGGCGGCTGACCGTCTCTGCCCAGATTCGGAGAGATCAATATGGCGTGGTACGCTTACTGCCTGACTGAACATCAGGCACTCCCCAATGGTACCCGTGCCCGGCGTCCCTTCCTTTTGGAAGGCATCCAGGGCGTAAATAGCGCCCCAGTCCTGAGCTACCCCAGCGGAGAATTCGCTGTGGTCGTCAGCGAATATGATCGCGCTGCCCACCCAGTAGACGAGAAAACCGTTCTGGAGCATGCCCGAGTGGTCAGCGTGTGCTTCCGTGCTGGCACCGTGTTGCCGTTCCGTTTCGGGACGATATTTGACACCGACGATGCCCTGCGGCAGGCCGTCCGCTCCAACCGCCGGACTTTCGGTGTGAGCGTCGAGAAGCTGCGCGGCAAGTCCGAGATGCGGCTCAAACTCGTGATTCGTGATGGATCTCTGCGCGAGGCCATGATGAACGTCGAGCTGCCCGACACCGTGGGACGTGAGTATCTCGCCAAGCTGCGGGAGAAGGCGTCAAAAGAACGCGAACGCCAGACCAAAGCGCGCGCCCTTTCGGTCCAGGTTCACAAGCTCTTCAATCCTCTGGAAGAAGAAGTGAGCTGCAAGAAAGTCGCATCCGACGGCATGCTGATCGACATCGCCCATCTGATCGACTCCAAGTCTGTGGAGAAATACCAGAATCGCTACAACATGGCTGCCAAGCAGCTGAAGAACTGCGAACTGGTGATCAGCGGACCTTGGCCCCCCTATCACTTCCTGCCCGGCAAGTTGCGTACGGTGGCAGGCAATAGTTAAGTCATTGCCCTAGCGGGCCGCTGGAATCAGAGCCCCTGCCACACTCGGTGGGGGCTTTTCCTTTTTGGGAAGAAGGGAAGCAGTGTCCTGCAACGAATGTGCAGCATTCTGCACCTCGCGAGGACGGGAATTCTTGTAGACAAGGATTTGGCGCCGTACTCGGCAAGGTTTTAACTCCCTTACGCGCAAAGGGTTACAGTGATAGCCGTCACAGGGGCGTGTGACAACTTCTTTTGGTGCGGCAAGTGCTTAATTTCTGAACAACAAAAGAGGCCGCACACAGCAATGTCCTTCACCACCACTCAAAGTTCTCGACAACTTCCGAATAGCCGCTCTGCTTGTCAGAGCGACACCTTGCAAAGTCTTCCCTGACTTCCCGCCTTTCTGCCTCTTTGACTAGCGGCCCCAGTGATGGGGCCGTTTTTTTGCGCTTTTGACGCACCGCCAGCGCAGGCTTCTTGTATGCTTCCTTGCCATCCAAGGAACTTGGGAGGGGATATGCGGGACGTTAATGAGGTTCTCCGCGAAAAGGAAGTTGAGATCACCCGGGTCCGCCATGAAATCGCAGCTCTTCGCTTGATCCTTCCCCTGCTGGCGGACGAGGTAGACGACGTGCCAGTGGATGCGCCGGCCTATCCTCATCTGCAGGCCGTCGGTCGAAATTAGCGTCACCAGGTGCCGGGAAAGGACGCCGGCGGTGTGGGCGGAAAGCTCTGCCCCCGGATGTGGTTAACAAAATCCTCTTTGAGGTTGAAGGTCGCGTGATCTTTTTGCGGGTAAGGGGGCGGTTCTTTCAAAGCAAGCATTCAAAATGTTTCGTGTTCGTCATTCTCCTGGCACTGTACTCCGTCGCGCAGGATAATCGGGGACACCGGCACGAATCCGCTACCGCACACGAAGCTGAACCAGCGCTACCTCAGGAACTGAAAGAGCAATTGGTCGCCTTACGAGATGCCGCTCTCGAGGATGACTATGTCTACAAGCAGGTCGCGCACCTCACAGAAAATATCGGGCCGCGTCCAAGTGGTTCGCCGCAGTCGGTGACCGCCGCCAAATACGTCGCCGACGAGATGCGGAAGCTCGGACTCGAAGTGCGGCTCGAAGAGGTCAAAGTGCCGCACTGGGTTCGGGGCGCTGAAACGGCGGAGCTCGTCGAATACACCAGCCAGGTGCCCGGCACCATCCAGCACATTGTGGTGACGTCACTGGGTGGAAGCACCTCCACTCCCGCGGATGGGTTAACCGCAGAGGTCGTGGTCGTGCGGAATTTCAATGAACTGGCGGTGCTGGGCCGCAATAAAGTTGCCGGCAAGATCGTCCTGTTCAACTATCCTTTCGACACGCGCAAAGCTGATGCCGGACTCGCCCTCGATGCGTACGGGGAGGCGGTGATCTACCGAACCTCAGGAGCGAAGGCCGCGGCGGAACTGGGAGCAGTTGCTTCCCTGATTCGTTCGGTAGGGGGCGCGGAATACCGGCTTGCTCATACCGGATTCAGCGTGCCCGCCGGAATTCCGGCCGGAGCCGTGGCCGCCGAGGACGCCACCCTGATTGCTGACCTGGCCGCGCAGGGCCAAGTCCGCATGCATCTCACGCTGGCTTCCCAGCTGCTTCCCGATACGACGGGCTACAACGTGGTGGCGGATCTGCGTGGAAGTGAGCATCCCGAACAGGTGGTGGTTGTCTCCGGTCATCTGGATTCGTGGGACCTGGGGACGGGGGCGATTGATGATGCGGCTGGCGTTGCGGTCGCGATGGAGACCGCGCAGCTGGTAGTCGAACGGCATTATCGTCCCAAACGCACACTGCGTGTGATCGCCTGGGTGGACGAAGAGAGCGGTGGGCGTGGGCGAGCAGCATACACAAGCGCGCACGGAGCGGAGTTTGCGAATCACATTGCGGCCATCGAAAGCGATCTGGGCGCCGCGCATCCGCTCGGTTTCAACGTGAAAGTGAGCGAGCAGGCCGTAGAGTTTCTGCTCCCAGTGCTGGAAGTACTGCAAAGCATCGGCGCGAACATGATCAAGACCGTTCCATTCAGTCCAGGATCTGATATTTCGGCGATGGCTCAGGCCGGTGTTCCCACCCTGGGAATCATGCAGGATGGCCGCACGTACTTCAATTACCATCACTCTGCGGCCGACACGCTTGACAAGGTCGAGCCGCGCGCCTTGCGGGAAAATGCCGCGGCCATGGCGGTGATGGGCTATGCGCTGACCTGCACGGACAAGCCGCTGCCGCGCTGAACATTTTGTGTCTCGACCGCACTCCTTAGTCTGAATCAACCCAACTACAGACCATCGTGCAAGGCGCTACAGACTACCCCTGTTGACGCGCGTGAATTTGGGCGCATATCATTTTCGTTTGGCCTCAGACCCATTGCCGGTCTGGGGCCTACGACTGAGGGCGGTAGAGTGACGACCATGGACAAAAAGAAACTGGAAGCTTTCAAGAAACGGTTGGAGACGCGCCAGCAGGAACTGCGCCATACCGTGTCGCGCACGGAACAGGATGGGCGCTCGGCGGACGAAGACACTACGCAGGACATTGCCGATAAGGCTGCGAATTCCTACAACAAGGAATTTCTCTTCCACCAGAGCAACAACGAGCGCCAACTCCTGCAGATGGTTGAGAACGCATTGTTGCGGATCCGCGAAGGCACCTTTGGCGAATGCATCCATTGCGGCAAGGAGATCAATGCCAAGCGGCTGGAGGCAGTGCCGTGGACTCGCTATTGCATAGAATGCCAGGAGAAGATGGAGCAGGGACTTCTGGAAGAAGCCTCGGGTAAGAATGTCTGAAGCCACAGCTAGCAGGGAACAAAGCCGCCGGCCAAAACGCTGGCGGCTTCGTATTTGAACCTGTCTCTCTGGGGCGCGGCGTATGTGCAAACCTTTGACGCTGCGGTGTTTCCCCTATAAACTGAAGAATCGTCAGCCCTAAACATTGATTCTAGAAATGCAAAGAGGAGTACGTGCGCGCACAGACTCGCCATCAACTGAAAACTGACCGATTCACGCAGGCAACGATCGGGGCCGCCGAAGCTACGGCGCACTGGACTGCCGAGCACAAGGTAAAACTGATCGCCGGAGTCGCCATTGCCGCGATCGTGATCGCAGCCGTCGTAGGAGGGTGGTACTACCTCGGCCAGCAGGACGACAAGGCGAACTTCGAACTGACCCAGGCCGTGCGCACGCTGCAAACCCCGGTGCGTCCGGCGGGAGCTCCAGAGACGCCGAACGCCCCATCGTACGTGTCTTCCCAGGATCGCGCCGGTGCCGCGAAGAAACAGTTGCAGGCCGTGATCGACAAGTATCCTCACACCCACACGGCGGACATCGCGCGCTACCTGCTGGGAACGACCTCTGTGGAATTGGGAGACAAGGCCACGGCCGAGCGTGAATTGAAGGAAGTCGCCTCCACTCGCAACAGCGACCTCGCCGGGCTCGCCAAGATGGCCCTCGCCGCTTTTTACGGAAACACCAATCGGGCGAAAGAGGCAGCCGACGTCTACAAGGAATTAGTCGACAAGCCCACCACCACGGTCAGCAAAGTGATGGCCCAGATGCAGCTTGCGGCATTGTATGAATCGTTGCAGCAGCCCCTGGAGGCCAAGCGCGTCTACGAGCAGATCGTGAAGGAAAATCCCAAGACTGAAGCAGGGTCGATGGCGCAAGCCAAGATGCAGACCCTGAAGTAAGAATAGTTCCCTGACCTCGCGTTTACCTTCGGCCGCCGTCCTGTAGACCAGTCGGATTTTTCGTCATTTTGTTAGCCGGACTCGTACTCACGATTGCGACAGTTACCCCTCCCGCTTCGTAAACAATCTCTGCCAGTCTTCCAGCTTGGTCGGAGGAAGCAGCGCGGGGCGGAGATTCGCGGTCACGTGTTCGATGTGCCCCATCCCAACCAGCGACGTGGTGAGACCGGGAGCGGAACGGGCAAACTGAAGCGCGTTCTCACTGTCATCTTTCATGCCCAGCGTTTGTCTCACGAAAGTGGGCAAGCCCTGCGTTAACCTGCCCTGATAAAGTGTGGCGCTGCCCATCACCGCAATTCCCAAATGGGCCGCCGCCGAAAGCAAAGACACATTCTTTTTATCGGCTATCTGATTCGCCAGCACATAGGCCTCGGGCATCGCGAGATTGAAGGGCAGCTGGACGAAGCGGAAGCGATGTGCAGGACCTCCAACCTCGCGCGCAATTTCCGCGCAGGCAGCTAAGCTGATGTAGTCCCGCGCCCCACCGGCCACGCGAAAAGCGTTCCAGGTGGCGAGCCCGTAAAAATACAGCTTTCCGGCCTTCACAGACGCTTCCAGAAAAGCGAAAGCCTTTTTCAGGCGCTCGCGGAAGACCTCGGCAGAAACTTCTGAAAGCTGCGTTTCCGGATTGTGCAGGTAAAACAGGTCGATAGTCTCGAGCCCAAGGTTCTTGCGCGAGCGGTCGATCTGATCGCGCAGGTAATCGGGCGCCATGCAATGCATACCACCCACTACTTCTTTGGGATCGACGATTCCGCTTTCGATATATTCCCGCACAAAGTAGCCGCGGGGATCGGTTGGGAGATTGCCGTCGAAAGACAGGTAGCCCGCCTTGGTGGAGACGAAAACCTCGTCCCGCAAAATCTCTCCGCTACCTACCAGCGCGGCCAGGGCGGCGGCAATATTTCGCTCTGATCGCTGGTGGCGGTAGTTGATCGCGGAGTCCAGCACATTAATGCCGGAACGCACGGCAAGGGAAATCGCCTCAATGTAAGCCGCGTCGGCTTCGTCGACGGGCTCGCCCAGGTAGGTGCCGAGACCGATCGAAGACAGCCACAGCTTGTGGGCGGATGGCACATTTTCGGGATGGCGAAAAAAGTCCGCCTCGGCCAGTTGCGGAAAGCGTTCCCGATAGCGCGCTGTGCCTTCTGGGGAGGCAGACCCGGCAATCATAGGCAGCAGTGTAGCAGTGCAGCGAATCGAAAAACGACCAAGACGAGACCAAGCCTCAACGAGCCTCGCGGCTAGCATTGCATGAAATAGAAAAGGGAAGCCGGACAAATGAGTCCGGCATCCCTTTCACTTACGCAATGCACGTAGTTCCGTTGCGCTCTTTAAGGCGTCTTTCCCAGGACGCACGGGTTATCGAAGTCGGGGGTGGTGAAAAACGCATTCGTAGCATCGGGTTGATTGGGCACGCCACTGGTGTTCGCCAAAGGGTCGGCCGAGAGCCAGAAGCGGTTGAAGGTAACCAGGGAATTCGCCATCGAATGATCGCGGAAGATTTGTGTATCTCCGCCGCAGGTTGCGATGGTGACGTCCACTTCGGGCCGGTCTGCCCGATAGAAGCTGTTCCCCGGCGCGATGTTCTGGTAATGGTCGAAGTTGTAACCCTCCACCAGGGCCACGTGGCAAGTGCGGCAACTGCGGGCGTACACATCCTGATAGTAGGTGTATGCGGCCGTTCCGGGCCCCGGCCAGCTGGGATCAATGTAACTCTTGTTCAACACCTTTCTGAACGTGGGTTGATTGGCGTACCAACCGGCGATCAACGACCGTTCCGCCGGCGTCGGCCCCGCATTCAGAAGGTTCTGGTTCAGGAAATAGATGGCGAGCTCCTGGTCGGTTCCCCGCAGCCCGAGCTTGCTGGAGAACTCGAAGTTGCCGGTGTCATAGGGAAGGAAGTGTCCGCCGACGTTCGCCGCCCCCGATCCATCTTCGGGGAACTTGCCGGCATAGTGATCGCCGCCATGGCAGACGATGCAGGTTCCAGGCACGAACTTCTCGCGCCGTCCGTCGAGATTGATGGAAGGCAGCAGCTGACCGCTGGGCCCGAAGATCAGAAACCGGACAAACGGCTGGTTGTTGTTGACGCCATTGCTGACCATGTAGTCCATCGCCACGCAAGCCACGAGATTCTTGTTGCGGATCGCATTGTCGACGGCGGTGTCAACTTCCGCTTGTGGCGGATCGAAAAAGTCCGGCGGCCCAAGGTGGTTGCAGACGACGGCCGCCGTCTGATTGGGGCCGTATGTGATCGACTCGTGAACACGCGCCAGGTTCAGGTCCACCTTATTGATGTAGGCGGCCCGGAAGGTGAACGCTCCCTTGGCGAAGCCCTCAATTTTGACAGTGCGCTTCCAATCGGTGAACGTGATGGGGGCGATCAGGTTGCCCGAGGCATCGCAATCGTGCACCGCGCCAATCGCCTTGTAATACTGGCAGGCTCCCATACGCGAGTCCAGACCCTTCTCTGCCAGAAAAGCGTCCGGTCGGGACACGATGTCGGACGGTAGAGCTGGAGGTGCTGCCTGGAAGTTCGCCGAAGCGATCGTGGTCCCGTTCAGGGTAGCCGTCATCGATTGCACTTCAGGAGCGCTTACTCCCGGAAGCGCAATCGTTCCCATATCCAGGTTCAAGAGCGCATCTTGAGTGATTGGCGTTGTGAAGGCCGGTGCCCCTTCGCACTCGAACGAGGCGTTCACGGGCGTAGCGGTGATGGGATACTGCACGGCGAAATCCCCAAGCTCATTCATTCGTCCGGGTGTGCCGAGCTGATTTCCGGCGGCATCAAGCAGCCGGGCAGTGCCCGTTGCGTGAACGCCGAAAAATTCGTTCAGCGTGCCGCACGGATTGCCGTCCTGCAGCGTGAAGTTCCCACCAATGGTGGATGTGGTGGAAACGTCCAGCCCTGGAAAGGCGCTGAGGTAATCCGTGGTCGCGACGTTGGGCATGGAGAATCCGCCAAAGAAGAAACCCGGATCGCATTCTTGCGGGCCGGGCGTGCCCGGTACCGTGCAATAGGTCACGTAATTTGCCGCAGGCGGCAGGTTGGGAATCACGTAGTCGCCGCGAAGATCAGTCGTCACCGGACCGCTCGGCGGGTAAGTGGTACCAGTGGCGCTGTCCTGCACATAGACGGAAACGTCCGGCAGGTGTAGGTCATGACCATTGGCGTATCCCCAGTCCACCGACGAGCGATACGTGTCACCCTGCGGGGCAGGAGCCGGTGGCGCGATGTAGGGCAGGGAATGTGTGTCGCTTGATAACCGGGTGCCGATGCTGTCGGTGTTCACGGCAATTCGCTTTTCCGT
The DNA here is from genome assembly GCA_963850425.1 of uncultured Acidobacteriota bacterium. Taxonomy (GTDB): domain Bacteria; phylum Acidobacteriota; class Terriglobia; order Terriglobales; family Acidobacteriaceae; genus Gp1-AA133. The sequence continues at coordinate 1,547,352 of CAWKLF010000001.1, forward strand.
GTATCCGCCCAGCCCGTTGGACACCAGTACGTAAGCGAAATGCAGTCCGGGACCCGCCGGAAGCGTCCAGTTCACCGTCGGCGAATCCGCGGTGACCAGGTTTCCGTCAGTGGACTTCCAACGATAGTGCAGCGTTCCTCCCGATGTGTCGATGGCTTGTACGGAAACTTGAACGGTCGGACCCTGATTGCGTGAGAAATTCGCGTCCAGGCGCACCGCCACGGCAGCCAGGCCGAGCAAACCTACGCTCAGCGCCAGAATTCTGGGTTTCATAAAGATTTCTCCTCAAAGTGTTGACTGAAGCGCACGCCCGCGAAGCGCGAAAGATGGATTTCCCGAACCAGACCCGGTCGACGCGCCGGTTGGACTAACTCCTCATACCCTCTACATGCGACAAAGGTCCGTGCACCTTCTCAATTTTGCGGACAATATTTTTCGGGAAGCATGCAGTTCGAACACACCCAGGGCGGTCCCTCAAGAATCAAGTGCAGGATCTTGGCACTGATCCGTCTGCCAGCGAGCCGGCTGCCCGCCGATATCGCAAAACATTTCCCTTTCCCGAGGTTTCCGCTACCATGATGGGCTTCGCACACCACAACTGAGGCCTCCATGGCAGAGATCACTCTTCGGGTTAACGGGAGCGAGCGCAAGGTCAACGTCGCCCAGGACACTCCTCTGCTCTGGGTTCTGCGCGATACTCTCCAGCTCACCGGCACAAAATTTGGCTGTGGTGCGGGACTCTGCGGCGCTTGCACAGTACACGTAGAGGGCGCGGCCACCCGTTCCTGTTCCACGCCCGTGTCCCAGGTGTCGGGTAAGAACGTAACCACCATTGAGGGTCTGACCGCCAACGGACAGCACCCCTTGCAGGCCGCGTGGATCGCCGAAGAGGTTCCGCAGTGCGGCTACTGCCAAACCGGACAGATCATGGCCGCCGCCGCGCTGCTCGCAAAGACCGCGCATCCCACCGATGAGGAGATTACTTCATTCATGTCGGCGAACATCTGCCGCTGCGGAACTTATGAACGAATCCGCCGCGCCATTCAACGCGTCGCCAACGGCGGAGGTGCGCGATGAGCCCACTTTCCCGGCGTGATTTCATTGCGGTGGGCACAGCCGCAGGCGCAGGCCTCGTAATCGGCTTTTACCTTCCGCATGGATCCCTCGGCAAATCGAGCGACGCGTTCTCGCCGAACGCTTACCTGAGAATCACTCCCGACAATAAAGTCACTATCGTCGTGGCGCGCTCCGAGATGGGACAGGGAGTGCGCACGTCACTGCCCATGATCCTGGCGGAGGAACTCGAAGCCGATTGGAAACAGATTCAGATCGAGCAAGCCGGCGCCAGCACGCTGTTCGGCGATCAAACGACCGGCGGCAGCGCGAGCGTACGCACCACCTGGGACCCGATGCGCAAAGCCGGGGCTGTCGCCCGCGAAATGCTGATCTCCGCCGGAGCGCTCCACTTCGGCGTGGCCCGGGCATCGTGCAAGGCGGAAAACGGCACAATCGTGCACGCGGCATCCAATCGTCGGGCGACCTACGGAGAGCTTGCGACGAAAGCCTCCGCCCTTCCCGTGCCAACCGATGTCACCCTGAAACAAGCGAAGGACTATAAGTTCGTCGGCAAGCCGATCCCGCGACTGGATACTCCGGCCAAGGTCAATGGCTCCGCTGAATACGGCATCGACTTCCGCGTGCCCGACATGAAGTATGCCGTCCTTGCCCGGTGCCCCGTGTTCGGCGGCAAGGTCGCCACCTTCGACGATAAGGAGGCGAAGAAAGTTTCCGGCGTCAGCTACGTCGGGAAGATTACCGATTCATCGATCGCCATCGTCGCCGATAGCGTGTGGGGCGCGATGGAAGGACGGCGGGCTCTCCAGGTGAACTGGGACGAGGGTCCGAACAAAGACCTGAACACAGCCGCCATCCTGCAGTCGCTGCGGGAAAGCATCAGCAAGAAAGGCGCGACGCTTTACTCGACCGGAGACGTCACGAAGGCTTCCGGACGCCGCATGGAAGCTTCCTACGAGTTACCTTTCATGGCGCACGCTCCCATGGAACCCGGCAACTCCACCGCGCACTTTCAAGGATCGAAGTGCGAAATATGGTCGCCTACGCAGGTGCCGCAGGACGTGCGCGATTCGGCCGCCGCGGCGCTGGGACTCGACTCCGACAACGTGAAAGTCAACGTGCTGCTGATGGGCGGAGGTTTCGGACGCCGCCTCGAGCACGATTACGCAGTCGAGGCCGCCCAGGTTTCAAAGGCCATCAACGGTCCGGTCAAGGTGATCTGGAGCCGGGAAGATGATATGCGCAATTCCGTCTATCGCCCGGCCAGTTATCACAAACTGAGTGCGGTACTCGATGGGCAGGGATGGCCGGTCAGTTTCCATCACCAGTTCGTCTCGCCTTCCATCAGCGCCCAAAAGGGTTCTCCGGGCGATGGCGGCGTCGATCCCGATCTCAAAGACGAAGCCTCACTCGTCTATTCCTTCCCCAACGCACTGGTCGAATACATTGACGCACAAACTCCCGTGCCCTTGGGATGGATGCGCTCGGTGTACGCACTGCAGGTGGGCTTTGCCAGCGAGTGCTTCATCGACGAATTAGCCACGGCCGCCGGGAAGGACCCTCTTGCCTACCGTCTTCACCTGCTGGAGAAGGATGAGGACATCAAGTATTTCGACGCCACATGGCGCACGGCGCGCATGCGCGGAGTCCTGCAACTGGCCGCCGACAAGGCCGGATGGGGCAAGCCTCTGCCCGCCACGCACTATCGCGGCATCGCCTGCTTCGGCTCCTTCAGCACGTACATGGCGCAAGTCGTCGAGCTTTCCATGGAAGGCGATCAGCCTCGCATCCACCGGGTAGTCGGCGCCATGGATTGCGGACAGGTCATCAATCCAAACATCCTTGAACAGCAGATTCATGGTGGCGTGATCTACGGGCTGGCAAACGCCTTGCGCGCCAAGATCACGATCGAAAAAGGCCGCGTGGTGCAGGGAAACTTTGACGACTATGCCCCCCTGCGCATGAGCGAGATTCCCGCGGTGGAGGCTTACTCTGTTGAGAGCTCGGAGGCACCCACAGGTGCGGGCGAGCCGCCGATTCCCCCACTCGCTCCGGCCATCTGCAACGCGATCTATGCGGCGACCAAGAAACGGATTCGGGCACTGCCGATTCTGAGCTGAGGCGCCGGACCGAAGCTAGAAAACTCCTCCCAACGCTCCCAGCCAACGCACTGGGAAACGGGAACCCGTCGCATTCACGAGTTTTTCATCGGCCGTGACGAGGTCAACGCTTTTCTCCATGGCTGCCGCGATGTACATGCTGTCGTAAACCGAGCGGCCTGAGTCCAGGGCCAGCGACAAAGCCCGCTCGATGAGATCGACTCCCGGCAGGATCAGCAGCCCCAACTGCCGGGCCAGTGCAATCGACTTCTCTGCGTGTGGCTTCGTGATCCGCCCATACGCCGCAGCCTTCCACAACACGCTCCCCAACTCCGGCCAAAACAGGTCGGGCACAAGAAAACGAATCCGCCCGCGAGTGAAGCGCGCCAGCAGATCCTGGGCTTCTGATGTCAGTGGCTCGCCCGCGGCTGGCAAGAACCATTTCGCTGCCACGCTGGCGTCCAGCACCAGAGTTTTCACCGCTCTCGATCCTGGCGCACCATCTCTTCGCTGCTGGCAAAAGAACCCGCCGGGGACGCCGACCCTCGCAGCTTCTTAAGCTCTTCGAAAAGCTTCTTCCGGCGCTTGAGTTCCATCTCGGTCGGGACGTTCTCCTCGAGCAAGACCAAGACTTCCGCTGCTATCGATTTCCGATTTTCCCGGGCACGCCTTTTCAACGCGTCGTAGAGCTCGTCCGGGACATTTTCCACGTATAGTGTAGCCATAGTATAAGTCTAGCATATCCCTAGACGATATGAAGGGGACAGTTTTACGGTTAAATTGCGCAGGACACATGTGTGACAGGAACAGGTCGGCCGTTTGGCGAATCGTCAGCGGGCGGGGTTGTGCTCTTCGGGACGGTTTTCTTTTTGGGCAGCTTGCTTGTCGCGCGCGGCTTGCGCCTGGCGGTCCGAATACGTCAGCTTGCGATCTTTTGGCATATCGTGATCCTGACACATCCGGGTAGAAATCGCCAGACTTCGGAACCGCTCCGCCAAACCCCGTTTCTTGACACCCCCTCCCACCGCCGTTATTCTTAAGTATTGCTCCCTGGAGAACTTACGCCTCTGGGCGTGTTCCGCGGGCCTTCGCGGTATCAAAAGGTGGGCGCGGAGGTTCCCGATGATGATTGAAATTGCCGAGCTAGAACTCCATCCCGTTGATTTTCTAGAGGAGTTCCCTCCGGACGCCATCGATCTGGGAGCCGATGTGCGTCAAACAACGGTGCTCAAAACCAGCGGGCGTGCCCAACTGGTTGAGGAGCATCAGGGCAAGCGCAACGTAATCAAGGACATCAGAGTACAGGGCGATCTGGCGACCACCCTGGAATTGCCTTGCGCACGCTGCCTCGATCCGGTGACCGAGAAGGTCGCGCGGGGTTTTGATCTCCTGTATCGTCCCCTGGGGACGGACGCAGGCAACGAAGAGCTTTCGGTGACCGCCGCCGAGGCCGAAATTGGTTATTACCAGGGCAAAGGCCTGCTTCTGGAGGATGCTCTCCGGGAGCAAGTGTTGTTGGCCGTTCCCCTGAAGGTGACGTGCCGGGAGGACTGCAAAGGCTTGTGTCCGGTTTGCGGCAAGAACCGGAACACCGAGCCTTGCTCGTGCGCTCCGCAGATGGGCGATCCGCGGTGGTCGCCGCTCAAGGAACTGCGCGAGAAACTCGAGCAATGAATTGCCGGCAAGCATCGCGAAAGTAAAGACGCGGTCAAGCAGATTCACGATATAAACATTTTGCTGTGGCCCGACGTGGCCCGGCTTCAGCGAGGAATTTCATGCCGAATCCAAAACGGAGACACTCACAGAAACGCACTTCTACCCGTCGCGCTCACGACGCTTTGTCGAAGCACTCGCTCTCGGAGTGTCCAAACTGCCACGAGAAAAAAATGCCCCATCGCGCCTGCGCCAAGTGCGGCTACTACAAAGGACGCGAGGTAGTGGAAGTCGAAGAAGCCAGCTAACGCTTTACAAGCCACTCCATGCCAAGCGTCATTGCTCTGGATGCCATGGGCTCCGATCGCTCCCCTCGGCCTGAGGTTGAGGGGGCGATACAAGCCGCCCGTCAACTCGGCGCGCACGTGCTGCTGGTCGGACAGGAAAGCCGGATCCGGCCGGAACTGGATCGCCACCGCTGGATCTCGCAGCTTCCCATTGACATCGTCCATGCCGATGAAGTCATCACCATGGAGGACAAGGCCGCGCAAGCGGTCCGCGCCAAGAAGCAATCTTCCATGCATGTAGGCATCCGCCTGGTGCGCGAAGGCAAAGCGGCCGGCTTTGTGACCGCTGGAAATACCGGCGCGGCAATGGCCGCCGCCAAGATGATTCTGGGCGCCTTGCCCGGAGTCGACCGTCCTGCCCTGGCTGCGGTTTTCCCGACCGCCATTCGAACCGGCGCCATGCTGCTCGACGTCGGCGCGAACGTCGACTGCGACGCGCACAATCTCGAACAGTTTGCGTTAATGGGCGAAATCTATTTTCGATCCATCTTCGGTACAAAGCGTCCCAAGGTCGGATTGCTGTCGATTGGTGAGGAAGAAACCAAGGGCAACCTGCTGACGCGCGAAGCCTTTCAGTTAGTCAAACAGCTTCCCATCAACTTCGTAGGAAATGTCGAAGGACGCGATCTCTATAACGGCAACGTCGACGTGATTGTCGCCGATGGCTTCGTAGGCAACGTGGCGCTGAAGATTTCCGAAGGCGTGGTCAACCTGGTGCGCGCAGCACTGAAAGAAGCGCTGCAAGCCACCGTGACCCGGCAAGTCGGATACCTTCTCTCGCGCAGCGCGTTTGGAGATTTCAAAAAACGGCTCGACCATACCGAATATGGTGGCGCGCCGCTGCTCGGACTGAAGGGTGTCTGCATCATCACGCACGGTTCCTCGAACGCCAACGCCATCAAGAACGCGATCCGGGTGGCTTCCGAATTCGCCGAGAGCCGCGTGAATGATGAGATCGAAAAAGGCATCGCCGCCTTGCGGTCAGCGACCTTGGCAGGCAGCTGATTGAGCCTCAAACTGCGAGCTAGGAGCTTTGAGCTGCGATCGAGCACGACGAAAAAAGATTGCTCGAAGCTCGTGGCTCGAAGCTCGCAGCGTTCAGACTTGTGCATGTAACTTCATCCAAACCCTAAACTTGATTCTCAGGTAGTCTCACCAGATCATGACTGCAATCGCATTGTTGTTCCCCGGCCAAGGCTCGCAAGCTGTTGGCATGGGCAAAGAACTTGCCGACAACTATGCTGTCGCCCACCAGACCTTCGACGAAGCCGATGAAGTTCTTGGCTACAAACTCTCGCAGCTCTGCTTCGAAGGCCCGGAAGACCAACTGCGCCTCACCGAGATCACGCAGCCCGCGATCCTCACCATGTCCGTTGCCGCCTGGCGGGTGCTGAACGACAAGGGCGTGAATGCCTCGTTCGTCGCAGGGCATAGTCTTGGTGAATACTCCGCCCACGTCGCGGCCCGAACCCTCAGCTTCGCCGACGCCGTTCGCACGGTCCGCAAGCGCGGCAAATATATGCAGGAAGCGGTGCCCGTGGGAGTGGGCGCGATGGCCGCCATCCTCGGCATGGAACTGGACAAAGTAAATGCAGTGTGCGCCGACGCGGCGCAAGGCCAGGTTTGCGACCCGGCCAACATCAATTCCGCCGAGCAGATCGTCATCTCCGGCAACACCGCCGCCGTCGAACGTGCTGCCAAATTGGCCAGCGAGCGTGGCGCCAAGCGAGCCGTGATGCTTCCCGTCAGCGCACCTTTCCATTGCTCCCTGATGAAACCAGCGCAAGACCGGCTAGCTGCGGACCTGGCCACGTTGTCATTCCAGAATCCGGCGACCCCGGTGGCATGCAACGTCGATGCTGTTTTGGTTAAAGACGCAGCCGCTGGCCGGGACGCGCTCGTTCGCCAGGTGACTGGCTCGGTGAGATGGGAGCAGTCCATCCACCTGCTAATTGCACAGGGAGTCGAGCGCTTCATAGAAGTCGGCCCCGGCAAAGTGCTCTGTGGCCTGATGCGCCAGATTGACCGATCGAAGAGTTGCTCGAACGTGGGAGACGAGGCGTCGCTGCAAAAGACGCTGGAGCAGCTGTCGCAATCCAAAGCCTGAAGCATTCCAACGTTCAGGGACGTGCGGAGCTCGCTACGCTGTCCCGATCTTCAATTGTTGGTACGGGGCTTTGAAGGTAAAGCACCGGCTAGGTTTGGTTGGCATTTCCTTCCTGTTTGGCGTTATCCGTCCAGCAGCTGTTGCCTCAGTGAACTCTCAGGCGACAAGCTTTCCCATGGGGAGCGAATCTTTCAAAAGCCTAATTCTGCCAGTGTAGAATCACACGTCTTCCCAGATGATTTAGTTGCGACTCTCAGAGCGAAAAAGGGGAGAGCGAGTGAGGGCATTCATGCGCGATCGGAATACCGTAGTTCTAAGTAGATTGTTTGGAACGGCCATCGTTTGTTCTGCAATCCTCACTGCATCCCTGACCGCTCAGCAGCAGGCATCCCCACGTCGGCCGAGCAAGACACAAGTTGTCCTACTTGGGACCGGGAACCCCTTTCCGGATCCTGACAGGTCGGGCCCAGCTACAGCGATTGTCGTCAACGGCCGGGCCTACCTGGTGGACTTTGGTGCGGGCGTCGTGCGGCGGGCCAAGGCAGCAATGTTCGATAAGGGAATAACGGCGCTGGAACCCACGAACTTGACCGTAGCATTCGCTACGCACCTGCACTCGGATCATACCGTCGGCTATCCCGATCTCATTTTTACGCCGTGGGTGATGGGTCGAAAGGTACCCCTTGAGGTCTATGGACCGAAAGGGATCAAGGCGATGACTGATCACGTCCTGGCAGCGTGGCAAGCTGACATCGAGGAACGAGTCTCGACGGAGACATGGCAACCGTCCAATTACCGCGATACGTACAAAGTGAATGTCCATGAGATTAGCCCGGGCGTGGTTTACAAAGACGCGAATGTCACTGTGACCGCCTTTCCGACAAAACACGCTTTCCCCGAAACCTACGGTTATCGATTCGATACCGCCGACCGCAGCATAGTCATATCGGGCGACACGACCTATTCCCAGTCCACCATCGATGCATGTCACGGTTGTGACGTTCTTATTCACGAGGCGACCACGCTGGAATTCCTTGCGAAGCGCCCGGACTTCCAGCCCTATTCGGCGAAGTATCACACCAACACAACCCAACTCGCCGAACTCGCGAGTAAGGCCAAGCCGGGCTTACTGATCATCTACCATGCTTCGATTGTTCTGCGGCCAGGGCTGCGTCCCCAGGCGTCATCGCCCGAAGAGCTCTTGAAAGAGGTGCTCTCCGGGTACAGCGGTGAGGTGGTCGTTGCGCGGGACCTCGACGTCTACTGAAAAATTGCAGGACTGCGACTTCGCAATCCGGTTGGCTGGGTAGTCGGCTACTCGGAAACGGACGTTCGCTTCCGGTTTGCTTGTTACCCGGGATGAGAAGGAAGTGTCGGCGTATTTACGTCAGCCTCGCCGCGCTGCCTCGATGGACTCTTAGGCACTCGCTCAGTTGGAGCAACGACACGATTTCAATCAATCACTCCACGCACCCCGAGGGCTCTGCTATAAGCCGTTACCCTATCAACTGCACGGCGACGGGCTGAACGTCTTCTCCTTCTTCTGCACGTAAATCTGCTCGTGCTCTGCGCGATCATTCACCACTACTTCCACGATCACTCCGCTTCCGCCTTTCGGGCATTCGCCGGTCGCATAGATCTTGTACTTCTTCACCAGCCCCCACTCACCCCCCGGCCCCCAATCGCGGTAGAACTCGTTGTAGGGATAGAGCGGGTACTGCTGGGGATGCTGCCTCCACGCCGCATCTGCCATGTACAGCCCATAAGCCGTTTCGTACTCCTGGCGTTGCAGTGCAGTAAAAAACTTGTTGACTAAACGCTCCTCCGGCCAGAAACGAAACTGGTAGGCCAGAAATCCCAGCACCAGCAGCGTCACGACGATGACCACGATCCGAACTTTCTTCCGGCGTGCTCCTGCCTCGTCGAACTCCCTCGCGTCCATCAGCGTCATAGGCCTCTAGCATATCGGAAACCGCTAGACCTCCAAAAGTTCCCGCTAAATGGACTGGCAAGTTTCAGCCCCGCGCGGAGCCATGCTGCGTGATCGCATGGAAGGGACGAATCTTAAGCGGCGCTATGACGTGAACTCGCACACACCTTGCCGCTCACGAGAAGCGTCGCCATTTTGCTTTGGGCGAGCACGAAAAAGTGCAAGCATGTGACGACCTTGTGACATGCCCCTCCTGCGCCCTCAGTATTGTGTCGTCTGTTACTTCCCCATCGTAATTCATGCAGTAGAAAGTCCCGTCAACGAGACGAGTCCAGGAGTGCCGGCTACGGCGCGCAAGGCGAGATCCGTCCATTCACGACGAGTCGGGACCTGAATTACAAATCAACCAACACACAACAGGAGGAAGCAATGAAGAACACTTTACTTGTAGTAGCGATGACCGCTGCGGCGGGCTTGGGCGCGATGGTTCCGAACGCGGTCGCGGCGCCTGGCGATAACACAACCTTCAGCATGGTGCGCGCGGCAGGCGCTACCTGTCTTTCTAACAGGGCGCGCGGCCGGGTCACCATCAGCGACCTGGGCGCCGTTCAAAACATGCACGTGGAAGTTTCCGGCCTTACCCCAAACAATGATTTCACGCTCTTCATTACGCAGCATTCGACCCGGCCGTTCGGCTTAAGCTGGTATCAGGGCGAAATCTCAACCGACAAGAAAGGAAACGGTGTCGGCGACTTTTCCGGAATCTTCAGTCCCGAAACGTTCATCCTCTCCGACGTCGCCGTGCCGATGAGCCACGTCGCCATGTGGTTCGCCGATCCGCAGGATGCCGCCAATGCCGGTTGCCCGGCAATCACCACCAGGTTTGACGGCGATGGGGTGGCCGGCATTCTCGTCTTGAGCACGGAAAACTTCCCGGACGACAAAGGCCCCCTGCAGAGGCTCGGCTCAGGCGGCGACGAATAAGCTTCTGGAAACGTGAGTAAGCAGAATGAGGGAAGGTAGTGGGTACCGGGGTCCTGAGGGAGTTGGCGCTTTCCGGCGTCAACTCCCAACATCAGCAGCACTGCATCCTTGAACGGCGGCGCACCCTCCGCACCAAACCAGTCTGCATTCGGACTTAGTTAATTTTGACCCGGAGTGATCCGCACGGAAACGCCCGCGCCTCCCCGCCCGACCATCGGTGCGAAAGCGACATGAGTCTTCGATCGAGTCGAATGATGGTCGAAGACGTAGCCGCCGATCAGGTAGCCGACGGCGCCACCTACCAGCACGTCGGTCGGGAAGTGCTCCCGTCCTTGTACACGTTCGAATCCCGTGGCCGCCGCCAAACCGTAGACGGCCAGCTTGACCTTCCAGTTCGGATATTCCTTGGCAATCACGTGGGCCGCAGCGAATGCATTCGCCGTATGTCCGGAGGGAAATGAATCCGACGAGAAGTGAGAACCGCCGGGCCAGAACTCGCCGGCGTCGACTCCATTCGTTTGCGGTCGGGAGCGGGCGCTCGCGTACTTTAAGAACGCGGTCAACAACTGCGTGTCGGCCATGGCCGTCATGGCCAGAGCCCCCGTTTCGCGTAAGTGCTCATCGTGTCGAATTGCGCCGCCCACCAAAGCTGACCCAGCGAAGGCAACCGGAATGTAGATTCCGGTCAGATTCGATGCTCTGCGGAAATCGGATACTCGCGCAGGATCGGTGCTGACATTGTTCACAGCGCTGTGATCGAGGGCCAGCGACGCAACGGTTGCGGCTGCCGCCGGCGTGATCCACACCAGGTCTTTTTTATGGAGACGCAGGGGGCTCGTAAACATTGCCTTCTGGTCCCGCGCCATTCCAACGAAGCAGTGAGTGGGCGCCCATAGCGCACATTGCCCCGAGGATGCCGAGGGCTGCGGGTCGGGCGCGGAGGGAAGCTCCGGCGCAGGTTTCGACGAAGACTGCTGCTCCGTCTGAACTGGAACTTGTTGGTCGGGTAATGGTTGAACTTGCGCAAAACTGACGAGCGGAATAAATCCGATCAAAACCACTCGCGAGACACGCACGCAGAATAGGGCCCGATGTCGTGAAAACCGCTGTATTGACTGCATGGTAGGGTGCTTTTGACTAAGTTAACGGCGCTCGAACCCCGCGTCAAGAGCGGTGTTTGAAGATCCGAGTGAAAAGGGCACACCTGGCCCTGGGACGCTCGCCCGAAGGGTAGGGCATCCGACACAAGCTACTGCCGCGGGACGTCTTCCAGACGGCACACAAATCCCCATCCCCCGCCCAATTCACTGACGGCCAATAGCAGTTCGTTGCTCCCCTTCTTCAGCGAAAGGTACACCGCATCATTTTCCGGATTGATGATGCCGAGAAAGCCCGGGTCGCGGAAGCCCTGCGCGCTGCGGCCGCGGTACAGAATCTTTCCGTTCAGGAATACGCTGACATCATCGCTGTAACCAATAGAGAGCCTTTTCACCTGGTCGCGGTCCGAGTCGATGGTGGTGCGCGCATACAGCAGTTTCATCCCCGGTTGCGGCTCCAGGCGCTTGGAAAAATCCCCCTGAAACGTAACCCGCGGGTGCGGCGCGTCCCGGTAGCGATACAACACGACAAAGCCCGGCGGCTCAGCTTCCACGTTTTGCCATTGAATGGAATTGCTCTCCGACGAACTGAGCGGAGCTTCAAGATTGCGGGCGTGACCGTCGTAAGAGGGTGAGATGCTCCATTTTGTGATCGTGTTGGGAGGCATGGGAGCAAGGTGGCGTTCCCAGGGCGCGTCGGGCGTGCTCCTGACGGAGAAATTCGTAAAGCAGGTCTCACCCGTGAGCGTGTACAAGGCGACTTGTCCCTTCTGCACGCCGCTCTTCAGATCGTCCATTGCCAGAGCAGGCTTCTCCATATCCTTGACGTAGAGTTTCGCCTGTGCGCCCGTCACTTCGAGTCGGAGATGGAACCATTCGGCTTTCGGAATGTCGACCGCGCCGGTGAATCCCGGACCGTTGAAGAGTTGCCAGTTGCGTCCGGTTTTAAGTACCGGCGTGTACTGCATGGCATCCGGCTGGCCGGACTTGTGCTGGCGAAGATAGATTTCTTCGTAGTTGGAACCATCGGCGGGAATACGAATGTCGAAGCCGAAAAAGCCGCGAACCGCCGGAGTTGCAACATCGACGTCGATCACGCCATCACGCATCTCGAAATCCTTGAGGACGGCGGCGCCCCCATCGATGAGGAGACACTTGCGGCCCTGATACTCGGCAAGCTTGGCATTTCCGTCGAGTTCCCACCGGGGAGAATCGGGAGGCACAGTAAGCGGTTGTCCGGCTTGTGCGTGGGCGACTACGGCGCAAAGAAGAGTCAGAACGACCAGAGCGAGATGTCGATTCACCGCTTTCCTCCAGTGGCCAAATGCAATCTTTTCTGTCAGGGTGACGTGCGTTCGACGATTCCGCTGAGAGAGGACGGCTGCTTAGACGCAGGAAGACTGGAAAGGTAACGCTAGAGAAATTGCGGTCGCGTGATGGACGGCTTCTCCCTGCGCGGTGTTAGCAGATGTGAGTGTTAGCCGTCGCAGTCACGATCGCGTAATAGCGGTCTATAGCGTCCGCTTGAACAGTGGTGTCGCGAGCGCCAGAGCCACGGTCCCGAAAATGGCCAGGTACACCATGTCGGGGACGATCGCAATGAAGCCTGATTCCTTCAGCAACAGAGCCTTGAATCCCGCAACCGCGTACGTGAACGGATCCACCTTCGCTATGGCACGCAGCCAGGCAGGGAATGCCTGTACCGGATAAATCGATCCGCTCGGGAAAAACAGCAGCGTGTTGAGGATTCCAAAAATGGCACGCGGCACCAGGGGATCGTCCACCCGCACCATGAGCAGGAACATCATGGTGTTGAAAGCGATCGAGGTAAGCACGATCATCAGCAGCAGTCCCAGCGCCGTTGCCGGATCGAAGATCGTGCTCACACCCGCCAGCAGGGCCCCGATCACCGTGATCACTACGCCAGTCAGCACCGCCTTAATTGCTCCCGCCAGGTTCAGCCCGAACACCATCTCGGCCTTCGTGATGGGCGTTACGAGATATCCCTCATGGATGCCACGCGCCTTGTCGTCGATGTACAACATGCCGCCGCCAATCATCACCGACACGAACATCGCCAGCGTGATCGACCCGGGCAGCAGGTACTTCATGTACTCGATATAGGGATACAGCTCCACAATCTGCAGCACCGTCTGCTGCAATAACCGCGGCTCGATAGCCGGCTGGTTCAGCGCATGGGTAATGTCGGCCAGTTCCTGCTCGAGCGTCGAGCTCATGAAGTTGTCGCTGTTGTCGACCACCAGCGCGATCTGCGGGCGGTCCTGCTCGTACACGCGCCGCGAGTACTGCGGCGGGATAATGACCGCGCCCTGGATTTTTCCATTGCGCACGTCTTCGCGTGCGGTCTTCTCGTTGTCGTAGTACACGGGGATAAACGTCCGCATGTTGGCGCGCACCGAATCGAACGCCTGCCGGATCTTCAATGCCTGCGTGCCGCCGTCCTGGTCCACTACGCCCAGGCGCGCGTCTTTGATCTTTCCGCCAAACGCGTTGCCCAGCACGATCAACTGCACCAATGGGAAGATCATCGACGCCAGCATCAGCGTCGGCGACCGGAAAAACTTGCGCATCTCACGCTCGACAATCGCCATCATGCGGTTCATGGTCGTAACCCCGGGGCCTGTGGCATCGTGAATCCGTAAGCCTTGACCAACTCGTCGCGCAGCTGGCGACCGGTGTAGTGCACAAAAACGTCGTCCAGCGTTGTGCTCTGGACCGTTAACGATTTCACGGGAATGCCTGCGTGCACTGCCATCTCGACTAGCGCCGTCGTGGTGCCCGACCCGTTGCCGGTCAGTACGCGGTACATGCCCGCGCCTTCATGCTGCACCGAAGTCACATCGGGCAGCTTATGCAGGCGTTCTTCCATGTCGGCGGGAGGATGATCGAACTGCACTTCGATCACGTTCGATCCCGGCACACTGGCCTTCAGGGCCGCCGGAGAGTCGAGCGCAACCAGCTTGCCATGATCGACGATCGCGATCCGGTCACACAGCCGGTCGGCTTCGTCCATGTAGTGGGTCGTGATCAGAATCGTAAGTTGCCGGTTCTTCTTGATGTTGGTCAGCATCTCCCAAACCGCCACCCGCGATACCGGATCCAGCCCCGTGGTCGGCTCATCCAAAAAGAAAATCCGCGGACTATGCACCAACCCGCGCGCGATCTCCAACCGGCGCCGCATGCCGCCCGAAAGCGTCTTGGTCTGAGCGCCACGCCACTTTGTCAGATCCACCAGTTCCAGCAATTCGTCGACCGCCTCTTTTCGCCGTTTCGCTGGAACGTCATAGAGCTTCGCGTAGATATTCATGTTCTCTTCCACGGTCAGGTCCAGATCGCTGGTCAGCGCCTGCGGAATCACGCCAATGCAGCGCCGCGCCCCATCCGCATCCTTCGCCACATCATGCCCCGCAACCACCGCCCGCCCCGCAGTGATCGGCAGCAGCGTTGTCATCATCCGGATGAGCGTCGACTTCCCGGCCCCGTTCGGCCCCAGCAGTCCGAAGATTTCTTCGTCGGCAACGTGAAAAGTGACGTCATCGACGGCGACAAAGTCGCCATACTTCTTCACGATGTGCTCGACATCGATGGCATTACCGCCGCTTTTTTCCGGACCTTCGCATCCGTGCCCGCTGACGACTTCGTTCCCGTTCGGCCCGGTCATGGCCGCTGCTCCGCGGACGCATCCTGCTTCTGCGTAGCCTTCAACTGGACGGGAGAAACCAGCACTTCCGCGGTCATACCCGGAACGTAAGCGCCCTTAGGATTTTCGAGCCGCACCTTGAGCACAATCGTTTTGATGTCGCGCTTGCGCCGGTTCACATCGCGCTGCGTAGCAAAGTCCGCTTCGGCTGACTTGTAAAAGACTTTGCCGGAGGTCTCAGTCCCGCCCGGCAGTCTCACCTTCAGCGTATCTCCCAGCCCGATGTGATCCGCCTGCGTTTCCGGAATCGCCGCCCGAACCCAGGTATCACCCAGGTCCACAATCGTCACGATGGGCTGGCCGACGTTCAGCACTTCCCCTTCGCGTGCCGCGCGCACCGACACGGTCCCCGTAACCGGAGCATAGATATTCGTGTAGCCCAGCCGGACTTCCGCCTGCCGCTTCTGTTCCTCGGCATTCTTCAAGTCTGCCTGCGTCGATGCCACCGTGCTGCTGGCAGCATTCGCTTGATGCGTACGGGCAATTGCCGAATTCAAATCGGCCTCCGCCGCCGTCACTTGATCTTTCAACGATTGCACATTCGCCTTCGACGCCGCCAGGTTGGTTTCGGCCTGCACGCGCTCCTGGTCCGACGCGACTCCCTGCTTCGCAAGTTCGATCATGCGCCGGCTATCGCTTTGTGTCCGTTCGAGCGCGGCCTGCGCTTGCGCCAGCTGCGAAGTCATTGAGCGCAGCCTCGCTTGCATGTTACTTACATCGCTGGTCGTAGATCCTTTGGTGGACTCCTCCGTGTAACGCATCCCCGAAACCTTCGACCGCAAACTTGAGATTGTGGCCGAGGCCGCCGCTGCCTGCGCCTGCAGTTCCGCCGGATCAATCACCGCGATCAACTGCCCCGCCTTCACCTGCGTGCCTTCATCGACCAGCAACTTCTGCAGCCGCCCCTGCGTCTGTGGACTCACGATGACCTGGTTCGAATCCACCGTGCCAATGAGCACAAGATCCTTATTGCTGGGCGTAGAAAAGAAGTAGTAGCCCAGCGCGATCACAAAGATGATTCCTAGAAGAATGAAAAACTTGTTGCGAGGATTCACTTGGATTCTCCTTCGACCGGCAGGGCCGTCGGTTGGAAGAGAGCTGCGGAAATAAAATCAAGCACGGCAGCACGCCGCGCGGCAATCCGCTCCGGACTCAGCGGGTCCTGCTGCATCAACAGTTTCATGAACGGCGCGCTGCCGAAGTAATGCACCACCACCGCCGCCATCGACGGGATGAACTGCATCGGGTCCACCGGACGGAACACGCCCGCGGCGATTCCGTCTCGCAACAATTTCAGTAACTCGTCCAGCAGGGGCTTCATCGACGACTTCACGATGCGCAGTGCTTGGGGGTGTCGTGGCATCATGAACATCTCGCGCTGCACCATCTCGCGGTGCTGCGGATGGCTCGCCAGAAAATCAAAAAACGCGCCCACGTACCGCAACAGTTTTTCAGCAGGCGGACTGCTCTCCTTCAGAATCGGCATCAGAACCGCGTCGCGCTCGCGAAAGACCTGTTCGAGCGCCGCCGCGTAAAGAGCACCCTTGTCGCGAAAGTAGTAATAGAGGAGCGCCTTGTTAACCTTGGCCGCCTTGGCAATCGCGTCGGTGCGCGCTCCGGCCACACCCTCCCGGGCAAACTCGCGGATGGCCGCCTGCAGGATGGCCTCCCGGCTTTCCTCCGGCTTCCCACGGGATCCTAGACGCGCGCGTGCTGGCTGGCTGGACATAGATGCGATATCAATTAATTAACCAGTTAGTTAGATTATAAACAAAAAAATCGCCAACTCGCAAGCCCCGGGAACGGGTTAACCACTTGAGAAATAATCTCTTAAAGAAAAAGGGGAACGGCGATTGCACGCTCCCCTTTTTCACTAATCGAATCTCGCAGCAGAGGTCACATTTATGCTGCGCCCCCCGCAATCGACGGCACCAGCAGAATCTCATCCCCATCCTGGAAGGTATACGTCGGGCCGCCGAGAAAGCGGATGTCTTCTTCATTCACGTACACGTTGAGAAACCGCCGAAGCTCGCCGGCTTCGTCCCGCAAGTGCGGCTTCAGTTGCGGAAATTTCTGATCGAGCACGGTAAACAGCTCGCCCAGGTTTGCCGCCGCGCAATCTACTTTGCCAACGCCCTCTGTGAGCCGCCGCAACGCGGTCGGAATCTGCACCGTAATTGACATCTCAGGCCTCCACCGTTTCCGGAACATCGAGCGAGTTCTCGAGATAGCGTTCGAACTCCGCCAGCTTAGGCGCAATCGCCGCTTCCCCTTCGTACTTACCCGCCAGCGCATCTGTGGTTTTCAATCCGTTGCCCGTGATGCAGAGAACAGTCGTTTCGTCGGGAGAGATGCGGCCGTCGCGATAGAGCTTGCGCGCGCAACCCACCGTCACCCCGCCCGCCGTCTCGGTGAAAACGCCTTCCGTCTCCGCGAGAAGCTGAATCGACTCAACGAGCTCGGCATCAGAAACGTCTTCCGACCAACCGCCGCTCTTCGTGATGGCCTTGATCGCGTAATGCCCGTCGGCCGGATTTCCGATGGCGAGCGACCGCGCGATGGTCGCAGGCTTCTGCGGCTCGATCTCCGGGCGCCCCGCCTTCACGGCGGTGGAGATTGGCGAGCATCCGGTCGCCTGGGCACCGAAGAACTTCACCGGCTTGGCCTCAACCAGGCCCAGCGTGATCAGTTCATCGAAAGCCTTCTTGATTTTCGTGATGAGCGATCCGCCCGCCATAGGCACGACGACGTTATCCGGGAGCCGCCACCCCAGTTGTTCAGCGATCTCGAACCCGACCGTCTTCGATCCTTCGGCGTAATAGGGTCGCAGGTTCACATTCACAAATCCCCAGCGATGCTCGTCGGCGATCTGCGAACACAAGCGGTTCACCTGGTCGTAGCTTCCAGCGATGCGCACGACTTTCGCGCCGTACACCTGCGTGCCAAGAATCTTCGCCGGCTCAAGGTCGGCAGGAATGAAGATCCACGCCTTGAGTCCGTTGCGTGCGGCCTGCGCCGCCACGGAGTTGGCAAGGTTGCCGGTCGACGAGCACGACACCGTGTCGAACCCAAACGCGCGTGCCTGCGACAACGCCACCGCCACCACGCGATCTTTGAAGCTCAGCGTAGGCAGGCAGACAGCATCGTTCTTGATGCAGAGCTTGCGTGCTCCAATTTCTTTCGCAAGGTTTGGCGCGTTCAACAACGGTGTAAAGCCAACGGGCAGGCTGGCATGAAAATCCTGGGGGAGGGGAAGTAGCTCCGAGTAGCGCCACATGTTGGGAGGGCGTTGGGCGATCTTCTCGCGCGTAAATTCCGCGCGCACCGCATCGTAGTCGTAGCTGACTTCCAGGGGAGAAAAACAGTCGTCGCAAATCGACCGGGGCTGATTGCCCCAGCTCTTGCCGCACTCGCGACATCGCAATTCGTAGTGAGCCATCTTGCTACTCGCCTTCTCGCGAGTAGCTGTGGACGAGCGTCCCTGGAGAAAAAGTCTCCTAAACACGAAGACCTCTTCTCCGGAAAGGAAAAGAGGTTACGGGAAAGCGGATAGAAAGCCGCGTGCCCGAATCTCATGTTTCCCCGTCTCCGGGAGAGAGTTGGCACCAAGCAGTCACGATAGATGATCGCGACCCGGTTGCCGTGGCGTCACAGGGCTCGTCCCTCAGCCACTCTGCATGAAATTCAAGGTCAGCCCGCGAACGGGCCAACTTGGAGATAGATCCTACTGGTCGCAAGGGGTTCTGTCAAGAAAATGGCTGATCATGGACCCGGGTCTCCAGTTTCTACCTGAGTCAATGACAGGAGTTAGTCCAAGCTTGCCGCCCGCACCAGCGCAAGTGCGGTGACATCGTTATGGGTCAAGGGTCCGCCCGTGAACTCCTCCGCTGCCTGAAGAACGCGGGTGCACAGTTCATGCGCACCAATGCCGCTGGTGCCCTGGATACTACGAACTGTTCCCTCCAAACCGAATTCGGTCCCCGCACACTCGGCCTCGACGATCCCACGCGAGACGACCAGCAGCGCCGCGCTCGGCAGCAGCGCGCAGGTCGAAGCACCCTGCGGAACGTGCGAGAACAAACCGAAGGGCAAGCCGGTCGCCTCCAGCCGCGTGATTCCGCTCTTGTCGTGCACCAGCGCTGGCGGATGACCCGCGTTGGCATAACAGATCGTCCCCAGATCCTCGTTGTAGCAGCCCAGAAAGCCGGGACAGGCGCGAATCCCTACCTGCAAGATGGTGCGATTCAGCGCATGGCAAAGATCCATCATGGCGGTGGTCTCGTTGAAATCCTCGGGTCTAAAACGCTGGGCTGCGATTTCACGGAATGTTTTCTGCGCCGCACGCAAAATGTCGCGCGTGTCAGCTCGTCGTCCCGCCATGTCGAGAAGAGCAAACAGCAGGCGCGACCGTCCGACCCGCACGAATTCATAAAAATCGCCCGCCCGGCGCTGATCGTAATACACCGCCGCAATCTCCGCGGCCCGCAAGGCAGGCACCTCGCAGCGGACCGGATCGTTGCTCGCAGACTTTCCCGTGTGTTGTGGGAACAGGAAGCCCCACAACCGGGTGGCAGTCGGCAAGCCGCGCTCCGGAGATTTCCCCACTTCAGGCCTCATGGAAGAGACTTTCTCGCATCGACGGTCACAGTTTTATTGAGACGTAATCTCCAATACCAGACGAATGCATGAGCAATTTTCAGCACGTGCCATAGCCATCGGCGGCTGTGCGCTCAAACTTTAGTCGCGCTAGACCAAACCGCTGCCTCAACTCGCCCCCTCAATCCCCCTGTTAGAATCAAAGATTGACCCGATAAAATGGACGCCGCTCACATCCGCAACTTCGCGATCATCGCGCACATCGACCACGGAAAATCGACGCTGGCCGATCGCCTGCTGGAACTGACCGGCTCCCTGGCAATGCGCGAGATGCAGGAGCAAGTCCTTGATTCCATGGACCTCGAGCGCGAACGCGGCATTACCATCAAGGCCCATGCCGTCCGCATGATGTACCCCGCACAAGACGGGCAGATCTATCAACTCAACCTCATCGACACACCGGGCCACGTGGATTTTTCCTACGAGGTTTCGCGCTCGCTCGCCTCCTGCGAAGGCGCGCTCCTGGTCGTCGACGCCTCCCAGGGAGTCGAGGCGCAGACCCTCGCGAACGCGTACCTCGCCATTAACCACGGCCTCGAAATCATTCCTGTCATCAACAAAATCGACTTACCCAGCGCGGACGTCGAGCGCGCCAAGGAAATGATCGAGGGCGCGGTTGGCCTCGATGCCTCAGACGCCTGCCTCATCAGCGCGAAAACCGGTCAGGGCGTACCCGATGTTCTCGAAGCCATCGTGAAGCGCGTGCCGCCTCCAAAGGGTTCGCCGACTCACCATCTGCAAGCCCTGATTTTTGATTCCTGGTTCGATCCCTACCGCGGTGTCGTGGTCCTGACCCGCGTGTTTGAAGGCACCCTGAAGAAAGAGCAGAAGATTCGTCTGTGGTGGAACGGACGCGTGCTGCAGGTAGAAACCCTGGGTGTACTCACACCCAAGCCCGTCGAGGTCGAGGAACTCGTTGCCGGTGAAGTGGGCTTCGTCATCGCCAACAGCAAGAACGTTACCGACACGAAGATTGGCGACACCATCACCGACGACGAACGTCCCGCCATCGAACCCCTGCCCGGCTTCGAAGAAATCAAGCCCATGGTCTTCGCCGGTCTCTACACCGTCGACGCCCACGAGCACACGCAGCTTCGCGAAGCTCTCGAGAAACTGCGCCTCAACGACTCCTCTTTTTTCTTCGAGCCCGAAAGCTCAGTCGCGCTCGGCTTCGGCTTTCGCTGCGGCTTCCTCGGCCTGCTCCACATGGAGATCATCCAGGAACGCCTCGAGCGCGAGTACAATCTCGACCTCATCACGACCGCCCCGGGCGTGCGCTACAAGATCACGCTGACCGACGGGAAGCTCATCGAAGTCGACAATCCTTCCCGCTGGCCCGATCAGAGCGAGATCGCCAAAGTCGAGGAACCTGTCATCCTTGCCGTGATTCTCACGAACGAGGAATATGTCGGCGGAATTCTAAAACTGGTGGAGGAAAAGCGCGGCAAGCAGAAAAGCTTCGAGTACGTCAGCGGATCGCGCGTCATGCTGCAATACGAACTCCCGCTGAACGAAATCGTTCTCGACTTCTACGATCGCCTGAAATCCGTTTCCCGCGGCTACGCGTCTCTCGACTACCATCTGGCCGGCAGCTGGGAGTCGCCCATGGTCAAGCTCGACATTCTGGTGGCGGGCGAACCAGTCGACGCGCTCTCGCTGATCATTCACCGCGACTTTGCCTACGAACGCGGCCGTGCCTTGGTCTCCAAGATGCGCGAACTGATCCCGCGCCAGATGTTTGAGGTACCCATCCAGGCTGCCGTCGGCGCAAAAATCATTGCCCGCGAAACCGTCGCCGCCATCCGCAAAAACGTCCTGGCCAAGTGCTACGGTGGCGACATCACGCGCAAACGCAAGCTGCTCGAGAAACAGAAAGAGGGCAAGCGCCGCATGAAGCGCATTGGCCGCGTCGACATCCCGCAAGAAGCCTTCCTTGCGGTTCTGAAAGTGGGCGAAAGCAGCTCCTAAAGCCCGGAATTTTGCCCCTTTTTAAACGCGTTTTTGCAGGAGCCTGACCCGCCAAAACGATTCCAGATTGTCTTTGGCAAGTACAAAGATCGAAGCGGTGATTACCTCTAGATGTGCAAATCTCAAGGGTTGCTTTAGATTTCTGGTTCGCCTGGAATGTTTGTACGCCATCGCGCCATCGGTAGTAAGCGGCTTAAAATCAAATAATTACCCGCGCTCCGAGGATGCAAATGGGCCGACCACGCGGTCGCTTTCTGGGGCTACAGGAAACCGCGTAGAGGGGTTCCACAAGCTTTTCCACAGGGTGTCGGTGTGGAAATGGAGCGTTGGGTTGACCGCGGGATAGCTTTTGCCTTCCACTATTCCTCCGCCGCGATACCACCTTCAGCCAGCGTTTCAAAGCGGGTGGATTGCTTGAGAAAGGCCAGGTTCACTCGCCCGATCGGGCCGTTGCGTTGCTTGGCAATGATGATTTCGGCGCGGCCCTGCAGATCAGGGTCGTCCTGCTTGTAGACCTCTTCGCGGAAAATAAACATCACGAGGTCCGCATCCTGCTCGATCGATCCCGATTCGCGCAGGTCGGCGAGCTGCGGGCGGTGATCGCCGCCCCGGCTTTCGGGAGCGCGGCTTAATTGCGAGAGTGCCATCACGGGGACATGAAGTTCTTTCGCCAGCGCTTTCAATCCACGCGAAATCGCCGACACTTCCTGCGTGCGATTCTCATAGCGCTTGCCGCCGCCCGACATCAGTTGTAGATAATCGACGACGATCAGGTCAAGCGAGCCGCACGACTGTTGCAGACGCCGCGCCTTTGCACGCATCTCGCTTAGGGAAACGCCCGGCGTGTCATCGATGAAGATGCGAGAGCTCGCGAGCTCCTCCATGGCACGCACTACTTTTTGCATATCATCGCGCCACAGCGAGCCCGTGCGCATCTTGTGAGCATCCACGCGCGCCCGCGAACACAAGAGACGAAGCAGCAACGCTTCCCGCGACATTTCGAGCGAGAAGATACCAACCACTTTCCCTTCCTCGATCGCCGCATTCTCGGCGATGTTCATCGCAAAGGCGGTTTTGCCCATCGACGGTCGCGCGGCAAGAATCACCAGGTCCGATTTCTGCAGGCCGCTGGTCATCTCGTCGAGATCGTTGTAGTGCGTGGCCAATCCCGTGATGCGTTGTCCGCGCTGCAGAAGTGCGTCGACCGAACCAAAGGAATCCTTGACGATTTCCTGCACGCCCAGAAAGCCACGTCCAATGCGCTTTTCGGAGAGCCCGAAAATTGCCGCCTCCACATCGTTGAGAACGTCCTCCGCCGGTTCGGACTGTTCAGCCGCGCGCGCGATCGCCGCATTGGCGGTGTGGATCAAGGCCCGCATCATCGCCTTGTCCCGCACAATCTTGACGTAGTGCTCAATACTGGGACGGTCGGGCACCCCATCCAGTAGCGACGAGACGTAGGCCATGTCGCCGATGGCCTGCAATTCTTTATTCCGGGAAAGCTCCTCCACCAGCGTGACGATGTCGATCGGCCGCGACGATTCGGCCAGATCGATCATGCGCGAGTAGATGCGCCGGTTCGAATCGAGCGAGAAATCTTCAGCCCGCAGATGCTCGGCCGCCTGGTTGTATGCGAAATTGTCGAGAAGAATCGCCCCCAGAATGGAGCGCTCGGCTTCCACATTCGCGGGAAGCATGCTGAGGTTGTAATCCGTGGTCGCCAATTCTGGAGCCCTACCTGGTCCCATCAGTTTTTGTTGGAAGCGATCTGCAATATACCCGCGACGCACGTTGTGGACGAAAAGTGTTCGCGTGGAAAACCAAGCAACGGCTCATTTTTTCTGGCCGCCCACTTGCAGAGGCCTTCACTGGAAATATTATAGGCGAACAAATGGCGAACAACAATTGCGCGCAGCCAGCCGCACGAACCAAAAGCTTCCGGGGCTATCAGCCATCAGCCATTCGCTATCGGCCAATACAAATGCGGTCCAGGCCAGCCACCTGGACCGCATTGGTTTGGCGCTCTGTTCTGTGACCCTTGTCCACGCACCAGGCATGGGGAGTTCATCTCGCATGCGCTCCGAAAAGCGCCTGCTACGATGCACTCGGCAAATCGCCACCTGCAAACAAAGTTTGCAAGTCGATCTGCAACACTACGGTGGCCGACGGCCAGTCCTGCCGTGTATGGAGGACTCTGTGAGGAGGCCGCAACGCCCGGGCAACCAGGCGCGTGCCGAAGCACGCTCTTGGAGGAACCCTCCCAGCCATTCACCCTCGAGAATCGCTGGGCACCGCCGGCTCTGCCGCAATGCTTTGGCAGGGCAAACAGAACATCTCGCTCGATGTCAGTCACTCTGCGCTAGCCACGCTTTCGCATCAAGCAAAAACCCGAGCGCCTTTGTGCAGAAACTGTGGATGCCGTCGATTCCTTGTGGAAGCTCGTGGAAAATGAGGACCGTCCCTGTAATGGACCTTGCCAGTGTAGCGGCGGGCGCCCTCGCCCGCCGGCTTTTCGCGTCGTTAACGCAGGAATCTGATGGAATGATCCTGAGAAACAAATTCCATTACCTTCACGCCGCTGCAGGATACCGATGCATAACCTTGAGAAGAAATCCATGCGCCCGATGCACGAATCCCGTGCGCGGGAAAAACATGAACGGACAGTGCCCTTCCACCACCTGCATACCATTCTGCTTGCAGAACGCAACCGCCTCGTCACTCACCGCGCCGGTCCCGCCCGCCCGATAGATCCACACTTTATTAATTCCCGTCTCCGCACAATCCCTTACAACGCGAATCGTCTCGTGAGCGGGTGTCATCACCAGCACGCCCTCTACTGCTGGCCGGATTGCCTGCAGGCACTGAAAGCATTCGCGGCCGTCGATCCCGGTGGCGACACGGTTCACCGGCACCATGTCATACCCACGATCGCACATCTCGCGAAACAGTTGGCGGCTGAAATCTTTCGGATCGCGCGACACGCCCACCATCGCGATGCGATGAAGGCCTAGAAAATCCTGAACGTCCTGAGTCGTTGTCATGGGGGAAACTCCTGATACCTCATCTGTTAACGCCAAAGCCGAAATTTTGCAGTGACTCGCATCACCGCTGCCGGGACATGGCGATAGCGCCCTCGCGCGCTGCCGAACGCCGCCTTTTCGTAGTACCCTCTCCCGCTATGCGCTTGCTCTCGCACGTAACAATCTCTTTCGTTGTCTTATTGCTGGCATTTTTCAATGCGCCACCCGCTTGCTCCCAGTCCATCCTCATCACACACGTCACCGTCATCAATCCCGGATCAGCGGAAGTTCTCGCAAACCGCTCCGTATTGATTACGGGAACCAGGATCACCGCGGTGGCCGCGAGCGATGGCTTGCAACCTCCTAAGGATGCGCGCGTCATCGACGCCCACGGCCAGTACCTCATCCCCGGCCTCTGGGATATGCACGTCCACTCCGCCTTCGGCGACTGGTTCCCCGGCGGCAGGGAAGTCATCCTGCCGCTCTTCATCGCTAACGGAGTCACCGGCGTTCGCGACATGGGTGGTGATCTTCCAGTTCTCTTCGAATGGCGCAAACAGATTGCCGCCGGAGAAATCCCCGGGCCGCGCATGATTGTTTCCGGCCCCATGCTTGACGGTTATCTTCCCAACGGGAAGCTCCGATTTCCAAGTTCGGTTCCCATCACCACGCCCGAAACTGCCGTTGCCGCCGTGGACTCTCTCAAGAAGCAAGGCGCCGACTTCATCAAAGTCCAATCCGTGATTTCGCATGACGCCTACCTCGCCGCCGCGGCTGAAGCACACAAGCAGAATCTCCCGATCGTCGGCCATGTCCCCGACAAGGTCCGCATCGCGGAAACCATCGTCGCCGGCCAGAAAAGCATTGAGCACCTGATGGGAATCTTCGAAGGCTGCTCCACGGAGGAAGATAAGTTCATAAGGGGCGAAGGGAATCTGAAGTTGCTGCTCAGCACCACTGACCAGTCCCGCTGCGATGCGATCATCCACTCGCTCGCGCAGCACCAGGTCTGGCAGTGTCCCACCCTCGCCTGGCAGCGTGGCGGGACTTTCCTGGATCAGCTCGACTGGAAGCATCAGCCGCTCGACAAGTACGTCCCCGCTCCCTGGCGCGATGTGACCTGGCGTCGTTTCAACGACGAGATGATGCCCGATCTCAAGCGCGATCCGCTTTCCCTGCGCCAGGAGTATTTCAAGCGCAACCTGCAGATGGTCGGCGTCATGCGTCGCGCTGGAGTGTCTTTCCTTGCCGGTACCGACGCAGCCCCTGGCATCTACGTAATGCCCGGCTTCAGCCTGCACGACGAACTCGCCAATTTCGTCGAGGCGGGATTCTCCCCGATGGAATCCCTGCAAACCGCCACCAGCAACCCCGCGAAGTTCCTAAATCAAGAAAATGACTTCGGAACCATCGCGCCAGGCAAAGCCGCAGACGTCGTACTTCTCGCGGCTAACCCGCTCGACGACATTCACAACACCAGAAAAATCATCGCCGTCATCGCCAACGGAAGACTGTTCGATCGCAAGACACTGGACGCCATGCTAAGCCGGGTCGAACAAGCCGCCAAACAAGTGAAGTGAAAAACCCGTGGTGCTTGGTGGATCTCATTAGGATTACAGCATGTCATCCACGTTGTTTTGTGGAATGTTGTTTCTGGGATGGTGTTTTCTGGGATGCTGTTTTGTTGGGTGTCATCCTGAGCGAAGCGAAGGACCTATGTATTTGTTTTCCCGTCATGAAGCAGCCGAGCCATTTTCTAGCGACTCGTCATTTGCGACTCGCAATAGCACTCACTTCCGCTTCAGCGCCTCCAGTTCATCCATAGTCCGCGGCCAGTCTGACCCCAAGAGCCGCGACAGACTTCGATCCGCAAGTACCTTTCCGCCCGTCTGGCACCGAGCACAGTAGTTTGTCTCGTTATCCGCATACCGGATCCGCAGAATCTTCTCTCCGCACCGCGGACAAGGCTCGCCATACCGGCCATGCACCGCCATCCCTTTACGAAACGCCGTCACCTTCTCCGGAAAGCCCGCCTTCGCTTCTTCCCGCAGCCGGTTCACCCAGAACTGCAGCGTGTGCTGGGTCGCGTGATAAAGGCGCTCCCACTCCTCCGCCTTCAGCTTATGCGTTAGCGTGATCGGCGATAGTTGCGCCGCATGAAGGATTTCGTCTGAATACGAATTCCCAATCCCGCTCAGCAGCCGCGGATCGGTAAGCGCCCGCTTCAGCGTGCGGTTCTCCGCCGTGAGCGCCGTCCGAAACGCATCCAGATCACTCGCGAGCACATCAATTCCGCCCGGATCCATCGAGCGCAGCCCCTCGTCGCCACGCACGACATACAGCGACGCGCGATGCTTCGTCCCCGCCTCGGTGAGCACCAACGATCCATTCATAAAATCCAGCGCCGCCAGGTTCCGCCGCCCATCAAGCTTCGCACCGATCGGACGCCAGTGCAGCCGCCCTGCAATCATCAGATGCAACACCAGCCATAAGTCGCCCTCAACGCCGAACGCAATCCGCTTGCCGATCCGTCTCAGCTCGCGCACCGCGCGCCCCTCGAGGCTGGCCACCGGAGGCTGCGCCGACCGCAGCAGAAACGGACTGGCAATGCGAACGTGCTCAAGTGTCCGCCCCAGCACGCGGGACTCGAGCGCGCTCAAATAAGCCGCGATATCAGGCAATTCCGGCACCACACCAGCTTGCCCCTCTCCCGATGATTTCGCAACCACCCTGCTGATAGATAGGACCAGTCGCCAGTAGTCGAGCGGCCGTCTCAACTCCGTTATCCTCAACTCCGTCATCCTCAACTCCGTCCTCAATTAGGTCGTCCTCAACTCCGTCATCCTCAACTTTGTCATCCCGAGCGAAGTGAGGCGCAGCCGAACGGAGTCGAGGGACCTTGCGTTCACCGGCGATTCGTACGGATGTAATCCGAACTGGCCCTCCCGAAAGCGCCGTCCAGCGCCCGATTCCGCCCATCACTCGTTTGACACTCCTCTGCCCACGGCCTATACTCCGCCAAAGAAAATTCTCCCGGAGATGCCCCCATGTTGAAACGCGCGCCAGCCGTTCTGCTGATCGCTCTGTTCGCCACCCTGACTTTTGCAGAGGACCGCGTTCGTCAGCCCAAACTCACCCCGCAGAACAGCAACACGACGCAAGGCCTCATCGCAGTCAGTCCCGTGAACGAACGAGTCGTATGGGCCTCCGGACGCGGCGGCACTTTCGTCGTCACCACCAACGGCGGCCGTACCTGGCGGTCGGGCGTAGTCCCTGGCGCCGAAGCCCTGCAGCTCCGCGACGTCGAAGGTGTCAGCGATCGCGTCGCCTACGTGCAATCCATCGGCGACAATCCCACCGACTTCCGCATCTATAAAACCACGGACGGCGGGGCCACCTGGACCATGCAATTCCAGAATCAACTTGCAGGAGGCTTCTACGATTGCTTTGCGTTTTGGACGCCACGCCGTGGTATTTCGCACAGCGACTCGGTCAACGGCGTCTTCCCTGACATCCGCACCCGCAATGGACGCACATGGGAAAGCATCAGCGCCAACATGCCGCCGGCTCTTCCGGGTGAATCCTCATTCGCATCCAGCGGTACCTGCGTAGCGACCGAAGGCCGGCGCAATGCCTGGATCGCCACCGGTGGCTCCACTGCAGCAAGAATCCTCGCGACCACCGATGGCGGCAACACCTGGAACGCCTATGACACGCCGCTCGTCAGCAACCCCAGCGCCGGCGCCTTCTCCGTCGCCTTCCGCGATGCCTATCACGGCATCGTCGGCGGAGGCGATCTCGATCCCGCCGATCCCAACAACGCCGGCACGGCAACCTCTCGTGATGGTGGCCGCACCTGGACGCTTACCAATCCAGCGCCTGTCACCGGAGCAATTTTCGGGCTGGCCTACGTCGACGGGGGACGCCACTCGCGTCACGACGACGACGACGACCGCGCAGTCGTGGTCACCGCCAACACGGGAGGCGCCGCCTGGACACCCAACGAGGGCAAAACCTGGTACGCGCTCAACGGCGTCACCGGCTTCTGGGCGGTCGCCTTCGCCAGCCCTCGGGCCGGCTGGCTGGTCGGAGTAAACGGCACAATTTTGAAGATCCGCTTCTAATAGGCTGTTTAAGGCAAGTTTCGGAAACTGTTGTCCGAATCCGGCAACCCAGGCCCACATCTCAACCTCTGCGAGATGTGAGCTTTTCTCATTCGAGACGCGGGTCTCTTTCGCTACGGCTCATCAGGAAAGTGTCAACGTATCTCCATCTTTCAGATTCTGGATGTCGTTTCAACCATTTCCACTTTGCAGCTCCACAAATCACCAAATACCCGAGCCGCGAAGCGGCGGCATAGAATAGCCCAGCGCGTAAGCGCTGGGTAGAACCAGCAAATCAAGCGAGCCCCGGAGGGGCGGCACTCCGGCGGAGTGGGCGTAAGCCCACAAGCCCGCAAACACGAGACCTTCCATGAACAAATACGAGCTAGCCCAAGTCAACATCGGCCGCATCAAAGCCCCGCTCGACCATTCCTCGATGGCCGGCTTCATGAATCGCCTCGACGAACTGAACGCCCTCGCCGACCGAAGCCCGGGCTTCGTCTGGCGCCTGCAGACCGGCGAAGGCAACGCCACCTACTTCCGCCCCTACGGCCACGACGATCGCATTCTGCTCAACATGTCGGTCTGGGAAAATATCGAAACTTTGCAGCACTACGTCTACCACACGATGCACGCCGAACTCCTCCGCCAACGCCACGACTGGTTCGACAAATTCGCCGGCACCTACACGGCACTCTGGTGGGTCCCGCAAGGCCATCGTCCCAGCATCGACGAAGCCAAAAAACGCATCGCCCACCTCGAGGAGAATGGCCCCACCGAGTTCGCCTTCACCTTCAAATCAACTTTCCCGCCGAACGAAGAATTCCAGAAAGGAATCGATTGGACTGCCTTTCAACCCTGTCCGGCACTTTGAAAAACCGGCGCAGTATAACCAGGTCTTTCTCAGCGTCCTTTGCGGTTAAAAGCTTTGCATCCCGCTTGCCACGGCGGCACGTGCTTGGTCTAAGTCAGCCTCGGCCCATGAAAGTCTCGATCCGCAATAATCTGCCGCTGAGAATCCAGCACCATCTGCCCCTCCTTCGCTACCCACGACTCCTCCAACAATTCCTGTCCCTCCAAGTCCACATACAAAGCCGTCACCCGAGGCCCGGCGAACGTAAGATTCACATTACCATTCACGCCGTATCCATGCGATCCCAGGCGGTCATCATAAAAACGGGGCCGAGGCTCGCGATCCGGGCCTCCCCGATCCACCGGCATCCCTCCATGCCCCACGCAGCGCCCATAGCTTTTCAAGTCGCCTGTCCCATTCAGGTCGTACCCCGCCAGCCGATGCTCATGCCCCCAGAACCACAGCACGTTCCGCCGTATACCCGCATCCCACAATTGCTGTGCGGGCTTCGTGTACTGATCCTGAAAGCCCGAATAATTCTGATGATGCGATAACAGAATCAACCCGCGCTGATCCTCTTCCGCCTTCACCACCTGTTTCAGCCACTCCAATAATTCGGGTGGCAACTCACAGTCCCCACCAATTCCGGGAATGCGATTGATCCACGGAATCCCCGACAAGATCGGAACGCCAATCGAGTTGTACCCCGTGTCGATCGCGATCATCCTCCAATACTCGTTTTGCAAACAAAAGAAGCTGGTCTGCTGGCCTGTCATGCCGCCCGGCGCACGCAAACCCAGCCTCGGCAGAAACACATCAAAGTAACCACCGCCGTTGGCGTACATCTCGTGATTGCCATTCAGCGCGAAGCTGCCTGCGGATCCAACCGGCCACGTCACCGGATCGTAGTTGTTATTGGAATTCTTGATCCCGAGGCAATTCTCATTCACCGACGGGGCATCCCCCACGTAGTACACGTCGCCCAGATGAATCGTAAAGTGCGGCTGAAAGCGCATCATCTGCCGCGCAACACACTGCGCCTCGTTGGTTCCGGTTCCCCAGTCCCCCGCCATGCTGACCCGCACCTCGCCGCCAGCATGCTCTCCCAGCAGGGCATAAACCGCGCCACAGGGGGAAGCCGTATACGCGGGAAAATAATGCTTTCGGTGAAACACGTATGCCAGGTACGTCCGCACCCAATTCAACAGCGCCCTTGGATCAAACAAGGATTCCGGCGGATAGTTCGGCGGAGCCGCAGCCTCCGCTGCTTGTCGCAACTGCGATAGCGCCGCCGACCGCGGCAGCCCCTTCAAATCATTTAAGTGACGCCGTTCTTTAACAGGCTGATCTCGTTGCGTGGGCATCTGGGAATTCTAAGCCAGGCCACGCAGCGAAATCCTCTTCCCGCCCCCTCTCTGTCAGATGTACGATTTCCCGCGTGCCCAGCAAACTCTCGGCTCTTTTCGTCATTGCCATCGTCTCGCTTGCCTCTGCCCAAAAGCCCGCTCTCTGGACCGCACAATGGATCACCGCTCCCAACTCGCCGCAAAAAGACGCCACCGTCCTCCACTTCCGAAAAGCCATCCAACTCCCCGATGCTCCTCAACATTTCTACGTCGACGTAACCGCCGACAACCAGTTCCTCTTCCACGTCAATGGGCAACGCGTGGGTATCGGTCCCAGCCGCGGCGACCTCGCGCACTGGCGCTACCAGACCTACGATCTCGGACCGTTTCTTCACAAAGGCACCAATGTTTTTGCCGCGACCGTGTGGCACCTGGGTACACGTACACCAATCGCCCAGATGAGCGATCGCGCCGGTTTTTTGCTCCACGGCCACGGAGCCGCCGGGCAAATCGCCAACACGGATGAAACCTGGGAAGTCGAAGAAGAAAAAGGTGTGCGCGCATTGCCAGTGCAAGTGCATGGCTATTTCGCGGCCGACCCTGGCCTGCATCTCGAGGGCACCACCTTCGATTGGGCATGGGACAGCAATTCCCAGCGTTCGTGGGGCAACGCCGTTACACTCGGCCGCGGTTCGCTAAGAGGAGAAACCGATCCGCCCAATAATTGGCAACTCGTCGCCGACTCTCTTCCGCCCATGGAGATGCAGCTCGTTCCTGCCGGAAGAATCGTGCGGGCAGAAGGTATCGATCCACCTGCGAACTTCCCTGATCAAGGATTCACGGTTCCGGCGCACACCAAAGCCACCATCCTGATCGACAACTCGAAACTAACCACGGGATATCCCGCACTTACCGCGAGCGGCCAGGGATCTCTTATCCGGCTGACTTACGCGGAGGCTTTATTCGACAGCGCCGGCCAAAAAGGCAATCGCAACGAAATCGCCGGCAAACACATCGAGGGAGTCGTCGATGAGTTCGCCCCTTGCGGCGCCGACCCCCACGAATTCATGCCCTTCAGCTGGCGAACCTGGCGATACCTGCAGCTGGACATCCAGGCCGCCGACCAACCCGTCCACATCGCAAGCTTCAAAACGTGGTTCACCGCTTATCCATTCGTGGAAAAGGCTTCGTTCACTTCGGACGATAACTCTCTTCGTTCCATCTGGGAGACGGGCTGGCGAACCGCGCGGCTGGATGCCCATGACACCTACATGGACACGCCCTACTGGGAACGCCTGCAGTACATCGGCGACACCCGCCTCCAGGCGCTGATCTCCTACACCGTTGCCGGTGATGACCGCCTCGCGCGTCAGGCGATTCAGGCTTTCAACGATTCACGCATTCCCGATGGCCTGACGCAGAGCCGCTATCCTTCTTCTCTCGTGCAGATGATTCCGACCTTCTCGCTCCTCTGGGTCGATATGGTCTACGACTTCTGGCTCTACCGCGGAGACCGCGACTTCACTCGTGCCCAACTCGCCGGCACACGAGCTGTTCTCGCCTGGTATCGGGAACGCCAGCGGCCCGATGGCCTGCTTGGCAAGCTTCCGTGGTGGCCCTTCGTCGATTGGGGCAAGGACTTCGAATTCGGCATGCCTCCGCAGAACAACGATGGCGGCTCCTCCATTATTACGCTGCAATACGTCGAGGCTCTTCGAAATGCGGCGACCGTCGAAACCGCGCTGGGCGACCCGCAGCTTGCAAAGACCTACCTTGATACCGCCGCGCAGGCTGCGAGCGCGGTTCAGTCGCTCTGCGGGAGTGAAGAGTACGGCCTCATTGCGGACGACCCCTCCCATCGCCACTACAGCCAGCACGCAAACATTCTCGCGATCCGGCTCGACGTCATTCCAAAAGAAAAACAAAAAGAGGCGCTGCTCAAAATTCTCTCTACCAGCGATTCCTCATTTCATGTGACCGCCAAACTTCCGCCCATGACCGCCGCCACGTATTACTTCCGCTTCTACCTCGCGCGCGCTTTGGAACACGCCGGCATGGGCGACGACTACCTGAAGCTGCTCGGCCCCTGGCGCGAAATGCTGTCCATGGGTTTAACCACCTGGGCCGAGTCCCCCGAGCCCACGCGATCCGATTCGCACGCCTGGAGTTCTCACCCTAATTTCGATTTCCTGACCATCGTCACCGGCATTCGTCCAGAAACTCCCGGCTTCAAAACCGTGGTGATCGAACCGCACCTCGGCGCGCTCAAAGAAGTCGAGGCTTCCCTACCGACACCGCCCGGTGTGGTAGCTGTGAAATACCAAGCCCGGCAAAACGGTGTGGGCGCTCAAGTAACACTCCCCCCCGGAATGTCGGGCCGCCTGCTATGGAAGAACCATGAAATCAAACTCCACGAGGGCCAACAGATCCTGACTCTGCCGTAACGTTTCTTACCCTTGAGCGCAGTCAAAGCAAAGCGCGCCGCCACAATCGCCTAAATGACCCCCCAAAGGCATTGCCATCACACGGGCGACGGCTTCGGTTCCGAGTTAACTCACTGATTTTAGTAAGCTTACATTAATTTTCAAAAAAGAGCTTGCTTATTTCACAGTGTTATAGTTAACTACAACACTAGAAGGCATCGTTGATTGCCAGCCAGCATCAAGCGGCGCCGACAAATCTTTAGGAGACCCTCAAATGAAAACCCTCCGTTTCCTGCTGCCGCTAGTTCTGCTCTCGACCGCAGTTCTCGCCCAGTCCGACGCCCAGCAGACTTTCACCAAGTTAAAAACCCTAGCAGGCTCATGGGAAGGCCGCGCGACCACCGTTCCTCCGCATCCCGAGATGGAAGGCAAGGTCATGCACATTTCCTTGCGGGTTACGTCCATGGGAAACGCGCTCATGCACGAGATGACGGGAGCGGGTCGGCCCGACGATCCGATCACCATGCTGTATCTCGACGGAGACCGCCTGATGCTCACCCATTACTGTGACGCAGGCAATCGCCCTCGCATGACCGGCAAGCTGGCTCCCGACGGCAAGAGCGTTGACTTCGAATTTCTCGACGTTGCCGGCAGCACGCAGTACGGTCACATGCACCACGCGACTTTCACCCTGGCCGACGCCGACCATCACACCGAAGATTGGACCTTCATGGAAGCCGACAAGCCCGTCCACGCGCACTTCGAGCTGCAGCGGACAAAGTAATAAAGGAGAATCAACATGAAACCACGCATCGCAATTCTTGCTTTGTCAGCCGTGATCGCGGGCACGGCTTTTGCATCGGATACCCCGACGACCCAGAATCCCCTGAGCGCGTTCAATAAGGGCGTCTACGGCGGGGTGAAGAATATTCTGCTCCGCTCCGCTGAAAAAATGCCGGAGGAGAACTACACCTTCAAACCTACCGATGCGGTCCGAAATTTCGGTCAGATCATCGGACACGTGGCCGATGCACAGTACACCTTTTGTTCCATCGCCTTGGGCGAGAAGAATCCTGCTCCGAAAATCGAGCAGACCAAGACTTCGAAGGCCGACTTAATCGCCGCCCTCAAAGACGCCTTCGCCTATTGCGACAAGTCGTACGACGGCATGACCGACGCGTCCGCGACTCAGATGGTGACGCTCTTCGGAGGCGACACACCGAAACTTGGGGTGCTCACTGTCAATAACGTGCATACGATTGAACACTACGGCAACCTCGTTACTTACCTGCGGATCAAGAACATCGTTCCGCCTACGAGCGAGCCGGGATTCACGCCGCAGTCCAAGAAATAGAAGAGTGCCTCCGGGCTGCCAACTGGCCGCCCATTGGCGCCTCTAGCTAGGGAATACCTGGGAAAACCTGATGGACCGTGAGTGGAACGACAGTCAGCCGATTTACCGCCAGCTTCGCGATCGCGTCGTCGATATGATTCTCGACGGCGTACTCAAGCACGGCGATCCGCTGCCCTCTGTGCGCAACGTGGCCGCCGAATTCCGCGTCAATCCGCTCACCGTTCTGAAGAGCTACCAGGAACTAGTCGACCAGGAACTGGTCGAGAAGAGGCGGGGCCTGGGCATGTTCGTCAAAACAGGTGCCCGTGATGTCCTGCTGAAGGGCGAGCGCCAGAAGTTCCTCACCGAACAATGGCCGCGCATTCACGCAACCATTCAGCGGCTCGGACTGACGCCCGACGAACTGCTCAGCGCCGTCCCAACTCGACCATCGACCAACACCACAGAGGAGAAATCCTGAACCTATGGCCTGCATCGAAGCACGCGGCCTCCGCAAGGCTTACGGTACTACGCTCGCCCTCGACGGCATCGATCTGCGCGTCGAAGAGGGCCGCATTCTCGGTCTTATCGGTCCCAACGGCGCCGGCAAGACCACCGCTCTCAACGCCATCCTGGGCCTCACCCCTTACCAGGGAGACCTCCGAGTGCTGGGCCGAAATCCCTGGACCGAACGCGATCAGCTCATGCGCGACGTCTCCTTTATCGCCGATGTCGCCGTGCTCCCGCGCTGGATACGGGTTTCGCAAGCGCTCGACTATGTCGCCGGAGTGCATCCGCACTTCGATCGCGCCAAGGCTGAGCGCTTCCTCGCCCGCACCACCATCCGCCACAACAATAAGGTCCGGGAACTTTCCAAGGGCATGGTCGCCCAACTTCACCTCGCCCTGATCATGGCCATTGACGCCCGATTACTGGTTCTCGACGAGCCCACCCTCGGCCTCGACATCCTGTTTCGCAAGCAGTTCTACCACTCACTGCTCAACGACTACTTCGATCGCACTCGCACCATCATCGTGACCACGCACCAGGTCGAAGAAATTCAGGACGTCCTCACCGACGTCATGTTCATCGACCGCGGCCGGATTGTTCTCAGCTGCAGCATGGAGGACGTAGAGTCACGCTACGCCGAAGTGATGGTGCGTCCCGAACAGTTGGCCGCCGCCCGTGCCCTCAAGCCCATTCACGAGCGGCAGGGGCTCGGACGCAGCATCCTGCTGTTTGACCGCGTCGATCGTGCCCAGCTAGCCGCGCTGGGCGACGCGCGCACCCCAAGCATCGCCGACTTATTCGTAGCGGTGGTAGGCAATCAGCCCGCCGCAACCCAAGGATTTACTCAATGAATACACCGTCCAATGCCATAAACGAATCTCCCTTCGACTCCCCGCGGATCGCTCCCCTGATCACCTCGGCGACTCGTCCCATGTACTGGTCGATCCGCCGCGAACTCTGGGAAAACCGCTCCGTCTATATCGCACCGCTCGCCGTGGGAGCCGTAGTGATCTTCGGTTTCGTGATCGCCACCATTGGCCGGGCCATGGCAACGGTCGACCCAGCCCGAAAAGCTGCCGTTATGTCCGAGCGCACCGGCTTTGCGGCGGGCCTGATCATGGCCGTCGCCTTCGTCGTCGGCATCTTCTATTCGCTCGACGCCCTCCACGGCGAACGTCGCGATCGCAGCATCCTTTTCTGGAAATCGCTGCCTGTCTCCGACCTGACGACCGTGCTCTCCAAGGCGAGCATTCCCCTCGTCGTTCTGCCGCTGATCACCATCGCCACCATCTTCGTCACGCAACTGATCATGACCTTGTTGAGCACATTATTCCTGCTCGGCAGCGGACTGAGCGCCGCCCACCAATGGACGTCGTTTCTCCAGACGTCGCTGGGGATGATCTACCACCTTGTGACCGTGCACGTGCTGTGGCACGCCCCGATCTACGCCTGGCTTTTGCTGGTCTCCGCCTGGGCCCGGCGCGCGGCTTTCCTGTGGGCCACTTTGCCCCTGGTAGCAATCGGCGTCCTCGAAAAGATTGCGTTCAACACCGCGCACTTCGTCCACTGGCTGGGCTACCGCCTGGCTGGGCCCGAGTCTTTTGAGCTGGCCGGACCCACACGCATGTCAATGCATCACTTCATGTCAGCCGATCCGGCAGCGTTCCTGAGCGCGCCAGGTTTGTGGATCGGCTTGCTGCTGGCCGCGCTATTGCTGCTCGCAACCATCCGGCTGCGCCGCTATCAAGGCCCGATTTAGACATTCACGGATGACAGCACTCAAAGTACCCGCGCCCTTTATTTTGCCGAATGATCGATGGAGTCTTTATGAGCACAGCCGTTCTGACCGAACAACTCGACCTGAGTTCCGTAGCTGACCGCACCCTGAAAGCCGCTGTCCGCTTCTGGTTCGCCGTGACCGTCATCGGTCAACTAGTTTTCGCGTTTGAGGTAGCTTCCTTCTACGGCCTGACGGCCCTGCGCGGAAATTGGGTTGCCTGGCGCAAATCCATCACGCATGGGATCACCCCCGGCGATACCATGGGCAATCTCGCCATTGCCATCCATCTCATCTCTGCCGTCACGATCATCCTCGCCGGATTGTTTCAGCTGATCCCGCAGATCCGCGACCGGGCCCCCGCTCTTCATCGCTGGAACGGCCGCCTTTACGTCGTAACGGCATTCACCATCAGCCTCGCCGGCCTTTACATGATGTGGATTCGTGGCAGTGTAGGCGACCTCGCCCAGCACATCGGGGCCAGCCTGATGGCTGTCCTCATCATGTTCTGCGCAGTGATGGCCTTGCGCTACGCGCTCGCCCGGGATTTTAAAACCCATCGCCGCTGGGCCCTTCGCCTCTACCTAGTGGTGAGCGCATCCTTATTCATTCGCGCCGGCATCTTTCTCTCGCTTCTCGTCAACCACGGCCCCTTCGGTTTCGATCCGTCGACGTTCACGGGTCCGTTCCTGACGTTCATCACTTACGCCCAATACCTCGTGCCCCTGGCCGTACTTGAAATCTATTTCCGAA
The DNA here is from genome assembly GCA_963850425.1 of uncultured Acidobacteriota bacterium. Classification (GTDB taxonomy): domain Bacteria; phylum Acidobacteriota; class Terriglobia; order Terriglobales; family Acidobacteriaceae; genus Gp1-AA133. Next base: position 1,585,106 of record CAWKLF010000001.1, read on the forward strand.
CGCAAGACCGCGGCGGCGCACCCAGTCGGTTCGCAATGGCCACCGGCCTCTCCGTCCTTGCCCTGGGACTGGCCGCCGGAATCTTCGCTGTCACCATGGCGGTCTGGGCGCCCACCATCAGGCGCGCCTACGATGCACGCAAATCCATCGCCGAAACTCTCTCGGCAACGATCGCATCGAGTGGCATCGACGAGGCCACGCGGAAGTATCACGAATTCAAGGCCACCCAGCCCGCCACCTACAATTTCGACGAAAGCGAACTCAACGCCTTAGGCTACCAACTCATCCAGGCGAAGCAGTGGAAAGAGGCCATCCAGGTCTTCCAACTCAACAGCGAAGCCTATCCGCGCTCCAGCAATGTTTACGACAGCCTGGGCGAAGCCTACATGGACGCCGGCAACAAGCCCCAAGCCATCGCCAACTACCAGAAATCCCTCGACCTCAACCCAAAAAACCGAAACGCCGCAGAAATTCTGCGCAAACTCAACGCCCCTTAGCACGGCCCTACTCGGTTCAAGTCGGATGTGGGTGCCCACTTGCTCGGCGTCCTCCGCGGAAGTTCTCCGCGATCTCTGCGGTGAAAAGCTGTTCCCAAGCTGGGTGCCCCAACGTTTCGCGCTTTTCGAAAACGTAGGACCCCACCACTTCAAGGCTCTGCTGAAGGCGTCTCTTCCTCAGGTATCTCCGTTTGCTCTGGCCCTAACCCATCCACTGTCTTCATCCCCCGCAACACTAGTAAAAGCGGCCGCAGTTTCTTCTCCGACTTAACCGTGGGAGATAACTTCGCGTAGTAACCAAGAATGTGCTGTTGAAGGTCGACAGGAATAGGTTCCCCAGGTTTTGAAGTGAGCCGTTCCAGCAGCCGCGCATAAGCCTGGTCGGCCCGCGGATAATCCCGCAGCTTCACCCGGTCTCCAGTATCAAGGTCAATATTGCTGAGCCCCAGAATCGGATCCGTCCCCAGCCGCCGCAGCAGTCTCCGAAACTCGTCCACCGTATGGTTGACGCTTTGCAGGTACCAACCCTGCGTCTGCTGAGTCGGAATCGCAATCGCCAGGTCCGAGGCCGCCCCAATCTTCGGTACAAGAAAAACCACGACTGCCAAAAGATGCGCCTTGAATCCCGGCCCCGGATTTTTGTGATTCCATTTCCGCTCGAAATTCGCGCGCGCAACCTGATCAATAAATTTCTGATATACCCCGTCATCTGCAGGAGCAGGGAAATCATTTCCATGTAACACCACCTCCGCCTCGGCAAACGAAGGAATAAAGCTGCGCACCGCCGTCCGATAGCTCCGCAGTGCCGGACGCGCCCGCCCCAGCACCTCGTGGATGTTAAATCCGTAGGTGTTCATGAAAGCCTGGGCCAGAAACTTCCGCGGCACCCGCAAACCGATAAATTTCAGATACGACGGCGGCGCAAAATCCGCATTCCTGAGTTCGTTCACGTCAAACGCGAATTCTGTTCGAATGTGACCATGCGGGCTCTGGTCGTACGTGACAATCGGCCCATACTTCCGGTGCAACTTGGGAAATGCCAGCGAGGTGGCCGGATTGATTGCCTCCGAATGCCCGATTGAATCTCCCAGGTAGTGCGACAAGGCTCCAATCGCAAATGCATACTCATCCATCGTCTGCGCATTCCGAAACAACCAGGCCACAAAGTCGCCCGAGCGCACATAGTGCGTAAGGTCGCTGAAGAATTTCTTGCCGAATGGGTAATACCCCATGTCCTGGATCGTGCAGCCCCCATACGCGTAAGCATGCGCCACGCGAAGTTGCTCTTCGGTCGCCCCCGGAAATCGCGCCAGCAGCAAGGGCCGGATCGTGTCGTTCCAGGCCAGGTCAATCAGTTCTTCATGCGTAAGGACCGAGTACGCGCCTGCATTGGATGTACACAGCGTTAGCCCTAGAACTAAAACCACCACGCAACCTGGCAATCTCCTCAAGTCTCGCGCCAATGGATTTTTTCCTCGACCGAAAAGCCGTAGCGGTTTTGCCCGCGGTACCACCCGGTTACTCGAAATGAAGCGCAGTTCACCGAATCCGAATCCCCGAGATAATACGCGACGTCCCGTGCATCGACCGGACGGTTGCCTGTGTACGATGCAGAAAAAGCAATGAATTTCAGACAAGATTTCTGTCCCCGGGTTTGTCCCCTCAAACCATCTCGACCCTGTGCAGGCGCGCGTGCCCCATGTTTGCGCGATCTGTACGCAAATGTAATTCCACAGACCTGCCCCTGTTGGGATTCGAAAAGCTCAAGAACTCACAGAAGTCGGACCGGTTGTTCCCTGGATCAAGTCAAACGAGTTGGATTCTCGGCTGAGGACAAAAAAGCCCCGCTCTCCCGAGCGGGGCTTTTGCTTTCCTGACAGCTGAAATCTGAGAGCTGACAGCTAGTCTCTTACGCCGTCCATGAAAGCACGAAGCTTTCTCGACCGCGACGGATGCCGCAACTTCCGCAGCGCCTTTGCCTCGATCTGCCGGATACGTTCGCGAGTTACTGCGAACGACTGGCCGACTTCTTCGAGCGTGTGCTCGCTTCCGTCCTCGAGGCCAAAACGCATCTTGATGACCTTCTCCTCGCGCGGTGTCAGCGTGCGCAACACCTGCGAAGTCTGGTCTTTCAGGTTGACGTTGATCACCGCCTCAGCCGGCGAGACGACCCCGCGGTCCTCGATGAAATCGCCCAGGTGCGAATCTTCCTCTTCGCCAATCGGCGTTTCGAGGGAGATCGGTTCCTGCGCGATCTTCAGGACCTTCCGGACCTTGGCCACCGGGATGTCCATGCGCTTGGCGATTTCTTCCGACGTCGGTTCGCGCCCCAGTTCCTGCACCAGCTGTCGCGACGTGCGGATCAGCTTGTTGATCGTTTCGATCATGTGCACTGGGATACGAATCGTACGCGCCTGGTCAGCAATCGCTCGCGTAATCGCCTGCCGGATCCACCACGTGGCATACGTCGAGAACTTGTAGCCACGGCGGTACTCGAACTTGTCCACGGCTTTCATCAGGCCGATGTTGCCTTCCTGAATCAGGTCGAGGAACTGCAGTCCGCGGTTGGTGTACTTCTTGGCGATCGAGACCACCAGTCGCAGGTTGGCTTCGATGAGCTCCCGCTTGGCGTGCTCGGCGTCCATGTCGCCCTGGATGATTTCGCGCTGGGTGCGCTTGAGCTCCAGGAACAACACGCCCGCTTCCTGCTCGAGCTTCTCCATCTCGGCGCGGATGGAGCGAGCCTGCCGGCGGTATTCTTTCTTCTGGTCTTCGCTGCGGGTGGCGTCGGCTTTGCGTTCCAGGTTCTGGGCCTGGCGGTCGAGCGAGCGCATGCCGTCGACGGTCTTGTTGACCCGTTCGATCAGCCGCTTGCGCTCATTATTGGTGAAGCCGAGATTGCGCACCGCGAGCGATACGCGGACGATGCCCCGCCCCAGAGCCATCCGGTATTTGCGATGATCCTTGGGACGCTTCTTCTGCGAAACCGCCGCGAACTTCTCCTGCAACTGCCCGGCCTTCTTGTAATGTTTGGCAAGCTCATCGATCTTGCCCGTAAATTCCTTCAGCCGGTTCTGCAGAATGTCGTCGGTGATTTCTTCTTCATCGAACGTGACCACTTCTTTAATCGAGCGCACGCCCTTCTTCAGGTCGTCGCCCATGGCAAGCAGTTCGTGAATCACGATCGGCGAGCGCGAAAGTGCCTTGAGCACCCGCAGTTGCCCGCGCTCAATGCGCTTCGCAATCTCCACTTCGCCCTCGCGCGTAAGCAAGGGCACAGTCCCCATCTCGCGGAGATACATGCGGACGGGATCGTTGGTTTTTTCCAGTGCGCCCGGGGAGAGGTCGAGTTCGACGTCCTCGGCGCCTTCTTCTGCTTCTTCGAATTTTTTATCGAGTGCGGAGGAAGGCATTTTCGGGCCTTCCAGCACATCGATACCTTGCGTGCCGATAGTGGTCAGCAGATCGTCCAGGTCTTCGGGGCTGTGCACATCGTGCGGGATCAGGTCATTGACTTGATCGTAGGTCAGGTATCCCTTTTCTTTGCCTGTATCGATCAGCTTCTTAATATCCTCGTATTTATCGTCGAGAGCCAAGAAAGATTTTCCTCAGAGCGCCGCTAGAGGCGCGTACTGCTTTCTTCTAGTGGTGGGAACGTGGGAGTGCCGGGGGCACAAACTTTCAGATTATAGCAGACAAGCGACATCCCTGCCCATCCGGCAGTCTGGGTAGAACCCGGTTCGCTTTCCCTGCGCAAATTTGCAAGCCGCCTCATATTTAGATGCGTAAACCCCTGCGTCTGGTCCATTTTGTGCGGCTTTCTCAAGGGCTTGCCCGATTCCTTTCTGCCAGCAACGGGGCGCGACTGCAGTAAGACGCTCCCCGACGCTATCCGGTTTGGCGCAAAATTCCCGGAAGACGGAATTTTCAGGCAGGCCGCCGATGGCTGGGGGATTGTTCGTCGGCCAGGCCAGGGTCGCGCAGGGCGTGTTTGAGCCGGACTTTTTCCTGCAAAAGCGCCTGCATCTCAACCGGATCTTTTCGCCCGGCAGACTCCAGTTGGCGCTGAACGTCGTCTAAACGACGCCGCAGATGAATGCGCCGCAACGCGCGCACCGCTCCCTCCAAGCGCTCGGCCGTGAGTTCTTCATCCTCTTTTAACAGGATGCTTGCCAGCCGCCTGCGGTCGGCTTCGGAAAACGGCAAGTCCATCAGGTCGCTGACTTCGAGCGCGCCGCCGAGCAGGGTATCGACCAGCGACTCGGTGGCCAGCCCTTCTTGCAGCCGCTCGCTCTCGATCGCGAAGCGCGCTTGCCGCGCCGGATCGAATTCCTCCTCGGCTCCATCGCGCGCCGATAGACGTTCCTGCCCCGCCTGCATCTCGTGCGCCGACGCCAAGGCGCGAATCAGAATCCGCTCCGCATCCGTAATCTGCGCCTCGACTGGCGCCTTCACCGAAGCGGCTGATCGGCTGGCCGCCACATGCTTCAATTCCTGCCGGAGCACGGCGGAATCAATCCCCAGCTTCTGCGCGATCTCATGCGCCAGTTCGTCGCGCACGATGCGGCTGGGCACCCGCTGAATATGCGGGAGCAGATGATTGATCGCCTTCACTTTGCCTTCGGGCGTGCGCACTGGGAACTGGGTGCGGGCCCGCTCGATCAGATAGTCAAAGTAGCGCTGCGAGTGGCGCAATGCCTCGGCATAGGCGTCCTTGCCCTGCCGGCGAATAAAGAGGTCAGGATCGAATCCATGCTCCAGCCGCAGCACCTTGACCTGAAACTCCTCTTCCACAAGCAGTCCCAGGGTGCGATCGGTGGCGCGCGCGCCCGCCGTATCGGGATCGAAATTCACAACCACGTTCTTGCTGAATCGCGCCAGCAACTTCGCCTGCAGTTCGGTGAACGCGGTCCCCGAACTGGCAATCACGTTCTGAAATCCCGCGGCAAACACGGAAATGCAGTCCATCTGGCCCTCGACCAGGATGGCGTAGTCCAGCTTGCGGATGGCCTCCCTGGCATGGTCCAGATTGAACAGCACACGCGATTTCGAGTAGATGGCGGTCTCGGGCGAATTGAGATACTTCGGCCCAGCCTTCTCGTCGGTAGAAAGCGTGCGCCCGGTGAAGGCGATGATACGCCCGGAGTCATTGGCGATGGGGAACATGATGCGGTTGCGGAATTTGGAGTAGAAGGCGGAGAGCTTGGGGGCTTCGAGCTGCGAGCTACGAGTTGCGAGCGTGCTGCCAGCTTTTGGCTCTTGGCTCTTAGCTCTTAGCTCGGTCCCATCGCCTCCGGCGTCCATGCCCCCACCCTGTTTGTCCTGCTTTTGCTCTTGCTGACGACCGGCGACGGACGACTGACGACCACCCTCCTCTTTCCACGAAAACAACCCGCTCTCGCGCAGCACCTCTTCATCAAACTCCCGCCGCAGCGCGTCACGGAGGAGAAAGCCGGAGTCGGGGGCGTATCCGATGCGGAAGCGCGCCACCGTGTCCTCATCCAGCCCGCGTCCCGCGAGGTATGCCCGCGCGCCGGCCCCCTCTGGACGCTTCCAATAATCCTGAAAAAATGCGCATGCCCGTTCGTGGACATCGAGCAGCGCCATGCGCAGCCGGGCCTCGCGCGCCTCCTGCGGGCTTGAGAACTCGACCTTCGGCATGGCCACGCCCAGCTTCTGCGCAATCAGCCGCACCGATTCCGGAAACGTAATGTTCTCGACCTTCTGGACGAACGAGAACACGTCCCCTGAGACACCGCATCCGAAGCAATGAAAGAATTGCCGGGTGGCATGCACGGAAAACGAGGGCGTCTTCTCGTTGTGAAACGGACAGAGCCCCGAATAATTTTGAGCGCCCGCCTTCTTGAGCTTGACGTAGTCGCCCACCACGCGAACGATGTCGGCCTGCTGCTTAAGCGCGTCTTTGAAGTCGGAAGCGGGCATGGGATGTCGGGATGAAGATTCTATTTTGGAGCACGACGCAGAAGAAGGGAAATGGCCAGATGGTGGTGCGGGAGTTTCGGAAAAGCTGTGGATAAGCAGGGATATAGGTGGAGGGGATAGGAAAACAAGTGGAGTGTGGTTCACCGGGAGATCTCAGTGACGACACCCTGAGCCCAGGTTAGCGTCCCAAAGAACGGACGCGAACCTGGGGCACCCGGCTCATTCTCACTGTTGCCGCTAAATCGCACCAACAACCCTCCGCCGACCGACCCCTTAGGGGATTTTGGTGTAATCGCCTTGATTTCACCAGTCAACCATTTCGTCGTGGTGGTTGAGGGGAGGGAACATTCACCGAGTGTTGCGGTGCTTGATCGTTCTTTCTAGCAGCACGAAGGCGCCACTTATCACTGCGATCCCTATCGCCATCTGCCAAGACCCCATGTGTTCAGCCATGAACAGCCATACCACAATGGCCGAAATGAAGGCCACCCACCACCCGATTTTGAGAAAGGTCGACATGCTGTTAGCCCTGCGAAGTTTACACCTTGAAACACCCCACGGTGCCACCACAAGCGGTGTTACAGGTTGATGAGTTTAATCGCCTGTGGGTGTTGAAAAAGTCACTGAGAATGGCACGTGAGATTTAGCGAAAGCATGTTAGAAGTGCGCATGCGGCGCTGGATCTCAATCTTGGGAGGCCTGCTGATCATGATGGGGCAACACGATCGCTCGGAGGCGTTGTTTTACTACTTCCGTCTGGAAGATCAGGTTCCCGATAACCATCTGCTGCGGCTGATCGACAAACACATCAGCTTTGAGTCGCTTCGACGAAAAAAGCCAGGTGCCCCATCTTTGCGGCATCAGTCCGCACAGTGGGAACCACGGCCCATCCAGCTTGGAATTTTTTCAGAGTCGGACAGACACGACTAGAGCCGTTTCACCCAGATCCGGTCCGGATGGGCCGGGTGAGAATCTTCCACGCAGGTTTCGAACGCAGGGAGGTGCGCCGCCTGCTGCGTCACGGAGGGTGCGCCGCCGAACGCCCGCGAATACAGCCGATAGGACACCTCGCAGGCGTGGCACCGGAACGTGTACCCCGGCGCAAAGCCTCCACTCACCAGATCCTCATAGGCTGAACCTTCTACCACGCGAGCCGCAATCATTTCCTGCATTCCGCTCTCCGACCCTCTGGAAGAGATTTTACCTGCCAGAAGACGAGGAATGGTACGGATCCGGCGTTCCATGCATCCGGATAATTACGGTTATGCTGAGAGGAGAAAGTCCACCGTTGCTTCGACGGAAATTTCCTGGCGACTTACCGGGGCTTTGGTAGATAGTCGACTGCTTCGGGTCCTTTACGATTATCCGGCACAACCCACCCGCCTTCGTCCCTTCTTCTCCACAACCGGAGCCTGGCGATGCTAATATTCGAAACCGTCTTCGGCCAAGACAGTGAAGGCCACATATGGCAAGCGCACCCATCTTGAAAGACCGGCTGGCGGCCCGCATCGCGCTGGTCGAACGGCATATTGGTCTGGAAAATTCGCATGACCTCGAAGGCGTGCTCGCGACCTTCGGCGATGTGGCGCGCTACGACGACGAGCCCTGGTCCGAGCACTACGAAGGCCACGACGGGGTACGCGACTTCTACACGCAACTGATGAGCGCGCTGCCGGATCTGGAAATCGCGGTGCAGCGCCAGCATGTCAGTGACCAGGCGATCGTGGTGGAAGTCATGATTCGCGGCACGCATCTCGGCGGATGGCGCGGACTTCCCGCCACCGGACGCCGCGTGGAGTTTCCCCTCTGCGGCGTGTACACGTTCGACGCCCAGGATCGTCTGGCCGGGGAAAAGATCTACTACGACCGAGGCACGGTTCTGAGGCAACTGGGCGTCTTTCACGAACCGCGAAGCGTGCTCGGACAAATCGCAATTCTAGCTACCCATCCTGCCACCATCGCGCGTGCGTTGGCGCGAAAGATTCTGCGCGGGTAGCTCGGAATCTCCGCCCAAGCAAAGCTTGGACGGGGCACCCTCATCGATATCCTGGGCGGATCCGACTCGGGATTGTTATCAGGGCGGCGCGCCCCTGAATGCGCACGCCAATCCGAGGTTCGCACCTACACGTTAGTCACCACTTGCACTGGTTACTTCAGGCATTCTCGGGTGTAACGGACGGGCAATTGTGGCGCCATCGTCATGCACGTACTGTGTGGCTAAGCAGTATCGCCGCTTCAGCGCAGTACGGAGGATTGATGAGCGCCACTCGGAAGTTTGCACTATTTCTATTTGCAGTATGCCTGCTGGCCGGACAGGCATTCGCTAATACTGTCTCTCTGAGATTTGTAAACGTAGGCCCAGGCAATGTCGCGCCCACCGGGTATTACGCCTATCCCTACAATTTCTCAATCAACGGCAGCAGCACGCTGACGCCTATGATGTGCGACGCCTTCAACAACCACATCACGTTTGGCGAGAGCTGGAGCGCGAACGCGCACAGCCTTCTGCAAGGCGGCATGTTCGGGACCAGCGGCCAGGCAATACTCGACTACAAGGCTGCCGGACTGATCTTCCTGGGCGTGTTCAACGGAACCATCAATGCAGCGCTCGGAAACTCCGCAGTATGGGAACTGTTCAGCGGACAAAACAACGGCAGCAGCGAGGCCGCTGTGCAGGCGATCATGGCCCAGTACCTCGGCCTGGCCTCGAGCGCCCCGAACAGCGCGTTCAAAGGCTTGAAGGTTTACACCGCGATCGGCGCGCGGCCGGGATACGGACCGCAAGAGTTCATCGGCTACACGCCCTGCTCGGCAGTGCCTGAGCCGGGAACGCTGAGCCTGCTGGCCACGGGATTGTTCGGCATGGCGGGCTTGGCACGCCGGAAGCTGCGCGCGTAACTTCGCCGGCGGCTGCTTTGGCGTTTGTTGCAGTTCGGCTCGTAAATACCAATCCGACGAACGATGGGGCTCGCGCTCGAGGCGAGCCCTTTTCTGGGTTCAATGTTGCACGCAGGTTTTTCCTTTCAGCTTCCATGCCGCAGGCGTCAGGTATTCCTGCCCTAACTATTCTTAATTGTCTCCCTCCTATTCGGCCCATGCGTAGAGACTTGGAGCGTTCTAGGGCGGTTGCTGTATTCCGCCTGGCGGGGCCGGCGCGGTAGGCTCATTGTTGCAATACAATCCAGGGGTACGACGTACGCTATGTTAACCAAGCAAGTGGAGAAGACTGTGAAAAACATCCACGATGTGTTGAAGCATAAGGAAACAGAGTGCGCCCGGTTGCGTCACGAGATCGAAGCGCTACGAGTCGTGATCCCGCTCATGGACGAGAAAGCTTCGATCGATCGAACCCCGGCAATTGATGAGCGTAGCGCCGAAAGGATGTCCGTGCTGAATCAGCGGACCGAAGAACTCGAATCCCCGATGCGGCCTGCTGAGGAACACGAAGCGCGCCCGGGCGAAGCGGCTACTGAGATCGATGTCGACCGGAAAGGTCCGTTGTCGGCCAGCCTCAACGAAGGCAGTTGGTGGAAGCGGCACAGTCGCTGATTGACCCGTTCACACGCGCAGTTCCACGACTGTGGCGCCGCCTCCGCCTTCGTTTTGCGGAGGTTCGGTAACGGACGCGACGTGCGGGTGTTTCTGCAGGAACTGGCGAAGCGCCTTGCGCAGGATGCCCATCCCGCTGCCATGCACCACGCGAATGCGCGAGAGGCCGGCGAGGAAGGCGCGGTCGACGAATCTCTCAACCTCCGTAGTGGCTTCATCGACAGTGCGGCCGATCACGTTGATTTCAGTCGGAACATTCGCCTCGGTGTTGCCGAGCGAAACGGAGATCCCACGGGCGCGTGCGGCCGCGACCGGCGAGTCCGCGGCGCGGGCGATCACCTCGGCGATGTCATCGCGCGCGATCTTCATCTTCATGGCACCGATTTCCACTTCAAAATGATGCTCGTCGATGCGGCGGGTCACGGTACCGGCGCGTCCGACTGACTTCAACTTCACTGTATCGCCTTGCGAGACGTGCTTGACGAGAGCCGGCTGCGCATGCGGATCCCCTTGATCGGCGCCGGTTGCATGGGCGACGACGGCGGAATCGAATTGCTCGCGAAATTCGCGGCGCAGCTTGGCAATGCGGCGATCGGCGTCTTTGGATAACTTCTGTGCGGCAGCGCGGTCCTGGATGGCATTGACGGTCTCGCGGGCGTGATACTCGAAATCCTTGAACAAGGCATCCAGTTTCTTCTCCATCTCGCGGATCTTAAGCTGTTGCTCCTTTTTTCCTTCGGCGGCGAGGCTTGCCTTTTCCTTTTCCAGATCCTGTTGGCGAGCGCGCAGGCGGACCCGCTCGGCTTCGGCCTCACGCAGTTCGGCGTGCAAGCGATCAAGGAACCTGGCAATGTCCTGCGTCTGCGTCCCGATGCGGCTGCGGGCGGACTCGATGATTTCCGGATTCAGTCCAAGGCGTTGGGCGATGTTGATGCCCGCCGACGCGCCCGGCACTCCGATCCGCAGTTCGTAGGTGGGCTGCAGAGTAGCCTCATCGAAACCGACGGCTGCGTTCACCACGCCGGGCGTGTTCACGCCGTACACCTTGAGCGAGGTGTGATGGGTCGAGATAATCGTGATCGAACCGATGCGGCGGAAATGGTCGGCGATGGCAACGGCGAGTGCGGCACCCTCCTCGGGATCGGTAGCGGAACCGAGTTCGTCAAGCAGGACGAGCGACTGCGGAGTGGCGGTACGCGAGATGAAATCGATATTCGTGACGTGCGCGGAGAACGTGGAGAGGTTCTGCTCGATGGATTGATAGTCGCCGATGTCGGCAAGCACGGCATCGAAGATGGGGAACTCGGCTCGGTCCGCGGGAACAGGGACGCCCGATTGTGCCATCAGCGCGAGCAGGCCGACGGTTTTTAGCGTGACGGTTTTTCCACCGGTGTTGGGGCCGGTGATGACGAGTTGGCGGCGGGCGCCTTCCAGTTCAATCGAGATGGGAACGACTTGTACGCCTTTTAATTTCAGATTGCGTTCCAGAATTGGGTGGCGGGCGTTGTGCAGGATCAGCGCGGGGAGGAGTCGGGCTTCGCCCGACCCGGACGGACGAGGGCGTCCGTCCCCACGTGGTTCTTGCTGCTTCCCTCGTGCTTCTTGCTGCTCCCCTCGTGGTTCTTGCTGCTCCCCACGTGGTTCTTGCTGCTCTTCACGTGGTTCGTGCTGCTCCCCACGCGTCTCTTGCTCGGGCTCTGCCGCGACTGGTGCAGGGCCAGTCAAAGTCACCGGTACGCAGAAGTAGTCTTCGGCGAAGCGGGCTTTTGCGAATTGCAGTTCCAGTTCAGCCAGAGCCTGCAACGCACTGCGAATCGCTTCCGCGCTCTCCCCGATGCGGCGCGTCATCTCAAGCAGGATGCGATGAATTTCCGCTTGCTCTTCATCCAGCAACCGGACCAGGTCATTGTTCTGCTCAATGGTTTCGATGGGCTCGACAAATACCGTTTGTCCGCTGGAACTGGAACCATGCACAACGCCGGGAACTCTACGTTTCTGCTCGATCTTCACGGGGATGACGAAGCGCTCGCCGCGAATGGTGACGAGTTCGTCCTGCAGGGTGCCGCCTTCGGCCAGGCGGCGGAGATAGCCACGCAAGGAATCCTGGATGGTTCGTTTCTGCTTGTCGATCTCGCGGCGGATGCGAGCGAGCTCGGGCGAGGCGCGGTCTTCCAGTGTCCCATCGGGCTGGATCTTGTTGCGGAACGCCCGCAGAAATTCGTTGAAGTCGGCGATGCCGGCAGAGATGTGCGGGACGGCTGTCCACTCTTTCATGGCAGCCGGCGGACTCAGCACGATCTCGCGCCACTCGGAAGCGCGGTCCACGACCAGAATGAGGTCGCGAATCTCGGTAGTCTCGAGCGCGGCTCCGGCAATGCGGGCCTTATCGAGCGACTCGGTAATGTCGAGCAAGCCGGAAAATTCGAAGCGCCCACCCACGCGGCGGAATTCACGGATTTCGCTGGTCAGTTGCTGCTGCTGTTCTATCCAGGAGCGATCTTGGGAGGGCGCCAGCCGTGCAATGCGCTCTCCGCCCAGCGGTGACGACACGTATCCGCGCAGCAGATCGCGGAGTGATTCAAACTCGAGCACGCGCGCGCTGGTATGGGCCAGGGACATGAGAGCAACCGAATTATGTTACAGGAAGCGGAATGAGCGGGCGGAACGGCCGAAGTCCCTCCCCACAGCTCGGGACAGGCTTTCGCTTCTCACAAGATGACCAATTTTAGAGCGAGAGAGAATCAACCACCGGCTTCAACCGCGGCAGCAGCCTGGGCCGCAACTGGGAAGCGCAACGTGAAGAGAGCACCGCCGCCGGGTTTATTGCGGCAACTGATGTGGCCGTTGTGGTCCTGCATAACTCCATACGAGGCGCTCAATCCCAGGCCGGTGCCCTTTCCGACGGGCTTGGTGGTATAGAAAGGATCGAACACACGGTCGGCATCGGCCATGCCCGGGCCGGAATCGGAAAATTCGACGACGATCTCCGGGCCGATATGACGGGCAGTCACCAGCAGCGCACCGCCACCCACGTCGTTCAACGCATCGATTGCATTTTCAGTCAGGTGAAGAAATGTCTGCAGCAGCTGGTTGCTGTTACCCCAAACGCGCGGCAGGCTCGGCTCGAGGATGGAATCGACACGAATATTCTTGCCGCGAATCTGCACATCGTTCATCTGCAGGGCGCGCTGCACCAGCCCGCCCACGTCGATGAGGATCTTCTCCGATGGATTCTGCTGCGAGAAGCTTAGCAAGTCGGCCACCAGGTCGCGCGTGCGCCGCGCCTGTTGCCCTATTTTGTGGGCCATGGAGGCCTGCTCGCCCTTGAGGGTCGATTGCGATGCCAGCAGTTCGGAGTATCCCAGGATGGCGGCCAGAGGATTATTGATTTCGTGCGCGGCTCCCGCGACCAGCTGGCCGAGAGATGCCAATTTTTCTTTCTGCACCAGATGACTCTGCAGGCGCTGCAGGTTCTCGTAACTCTGGCGCGATTCATCGAGCAAACGGATCAGTTGGCGATCCAGAAGAATTTGCTTCAGAAAGACAAACCCTCCAAGCACGGTGGTGGCTGCCATGGTTGCCAGCAGCCGAAAGTTGCGGAGGTCCGGCGGCGCGTCCTTCGCCCACAATGCCCAGAGCCCCAGCAATGGCAACGACAGAATGGCGATCATGGCAAGACGCGGCGCGACATTTGTCCAATTGCCTGCCGGTTTTGTATCGGGTTGCACTGCGAGATCCGCGTGCCGGGCTGAGATGGCTGTCCAGATCAACCAGCCGATGGAAATCAGGAGCAGCAGGTCATAAAGGCCGCCGCTATAGTACTGGCCGCGGGCGATGGAAGCATTGATGGTTTCGGATCCGAGCGTGTACAGCGCGGCCCCCACGAACAGGTTCCAGTAGAGCTTGCGCCACGCGCCCTGGGTGGAAGCTGCCACCATTCCCAATATGAAGACCAGAACCAGGTTCTCGAGCAGGTACAGCAGGTCGTAGTTGCGGCTGTAGACCGGAACATTGAGGTTCACGTACTGGTCGGGAAAGACGATGAACGCATACAGGAAGATCCACCACACCAGCACCGCGAGGAAGTTGATCACATCGAAAACAGTCTTGCGGTCGCTGCGCGGACGATGCGGAAGCAGCGCCACTGCCGTAATGAATGTGATGATGTGCACAAAAAGGATCACATCGCCGATACACGGTTCGGGCAAATCTCTCCGCAGAATGATTTCGTAATAAGCCCAGATGGCGCTGTTGATCGTCCAGAGAATGCAGCCCAGGGCGAACAGCATCCAGAAGACTCGCGCCCGCGGTTGGGTGATGGCATTCCAGCAGAACGCTGCGGAGGCTGCCATCAGCATGAGCATGACCATCACGTCCCCAAAAACGGTGAGGGCGAAGCCATGCGGCATGAACCACTCGGTGGCGGCCACGGCCAGCATGAGGGCGGCAACGCCCGCGAATCCGGCTTTTTGCGCAGAGGACATGCGTCCCACTAGTGTATTGGTTTCGCGTACTTCTTCTATAGATTACAGAGGAGGACACCTGCGTTACGGAAGTGCCTTTTCTGCATTGCCGACCATGCGGCAGCGGCGTTTCCACGCCCCTAAGTTCCTCGGCTTAAAGCAAATCTAGCGGAATCGATGACCTCAGAGTCGGTGACCGGAGTTACACGGTCAGGTGACCATCCGGATACGCCCCGGTCGTCGATTTTGCGGGATGGCTGGGCCCTGCGCTTTGCTAAAATCGAGGCATGGCGTTTCCCGTGACGCGTCTCCGCCGCCTCCGCAAGAACGAACCGCTGCGGTCCATGGTTCGTGAGACGCGCCTCAGTCCTGAAAATTTCGTCTACCCATTGTTCGTCTGCCCTGGAACCGGCGTTCGCAAGGAAGTCCGTTCCATGCCCGGAGTCTTCAATCTCTCGGTCGACGAGGCCGTGAAAGAAGTGCGGGAAGCCCGCTCGCTGGGCGTTTTGTCGGTGATCCTGTTTGGCTTGCCGGAGAAGAAAGACGAGGTCGCCACCGGCGCGTGGGCCAACGACGGCATCGTGCAACAGGCAGCGCGCGCCATCAAAAGCGAAGTTCCGGATGCGATCTTGATTGGCGACGTCTGCCTGTGCGAGTACATGTCACACGGACATTGCGGAATCGTGAAGGCAGCTCCACAGTCGCTGGGTGCGGCCGTGGCTGCACCTCCGGCGGCCACCACCGAGTATGAGATCGTGAACGACGCGACCCTGGAACTGCTGGCGCGGACCTCGGTTTCGCTGGCGCAGGCCGGCATTGACATCATTGCACCTTCCGACATGATGGACGGTCGCGTGGGGGCCATTCGCAAGGGTCTGGATCAGGCAGGTCTTAGCAATACGCCCATCCTTTCTTATGCGGCGAAATTTGCGTCGGGATTTTACGGGCCTTTCCGCGAGGCGGCTGATTCTGCACCGGCATTCGGCGATCGCCGCTCCTACCAGATGGATGGCGCCAACATTCGCGAGGCGATGCGCGAGATTGAACTGGACCTCGAAGAAGGCGCCGACATGATCATGGTGAAGCCCGCCATGCCTTACCTCGACGTGATCGCAGCCGCCCGCGAACGATTCGATGTGCCCTTGGCCGCCTACCAGGTGTCGGGCGAATACGCGATGATCGAAGCCGCCGCGCGCAACAATTGGATTGATCGCGAGCGCGTCATGATGGAGTCGCTGGTTTCGATACGCCGTGCGGGCGCGAGCATTATTCTGACCTACTTCGCGAAGGACGCGGCCCGGTTGTTGGGATAGGGCTCTATTGTTTGGGCGTCTGTCTGGCCCAGGTTAGCGGCCAAAGAGCGGCCGCGAACCTAGGGCACCGTCGGTATTGTTGATTTCAGACGCCGCAGAACGAGCGCCGACCCGCAGTCAATCGCTGCGTTCCGCAAAAACCGTTCTCACCAACAGAGGCACAGAGTCACAGAGGAAGGCACAGGAAAGGCGATGACGCCTATCATCATCCGCCTTGAATGCAATTGCTACAATTGAGAAATCTGCAATTTGTGGTTGCTGAGAGCCACGAGTTTGAACCAAATTACCCGGAACAAAATTACAAATGATCGCGGTTCTCCAACTCGGCACCATCGACTACGCTACCGGTCTCGGACTCCAGCAGAAGTTGGTCGATCTACGCAAAGAAGGACGCATCAGCGACGTGCTGTTGCTGCTCGAGCACAGCCCGGTCATCACGCTCGGGCGCAACGCAAAGCGGGCGAACGTGGTCGCAAGCGACGCCGCGCTCTTCCAGCGCGGCGTAGAACTTTTCGACTGCGATCGGGGCGGCGATGTTACGTTTCACGGACCGGGCCAGCTGGTGGGCTATCCGATCTTCGATCTGCGCGGGTTTCCCGCGCACAGTGCACACCGCAAGACGCTGGGTGCCATCGAATACGTGCGGCGCCTGGAAGAGGTTTTGATTCGCACGTGCGCCGATTTCAGAATTCCCGCGGAACGCGTCAAGGGGCTAACGGGAGCATGGACTTTATCCGATACAGAGGTTGACGGTGGGGCGACGAGCGTGTCCGCCCGCAGGGAAGGGGAGAATGATCCCAGTATTAAGGAGCAAGCCAAGATCGCTGCGATTGGCGTTCACATCTCTCGCGGCGTGACCTCGCACGGTTTCGCTCTCAATGTAAACACGGATCTCAGCTTCTTCGACCTGATCGTTCCGTGTGGAATCACCGACAGGGCGGTGACCTCGATGCAGAACGAGCTGGGACAGGAAGTCGCATTCCAGGACGTCGCGCATTCCGTCGCCCGCAACTTTGGAAGCGTCTTTGGCAGCCAGGTATTGTGGCTGCAGACACTGGACGCGTTGCTCGCCCAACCCGCTGACCTTCCCGCGCGGCCCCCGGAAGAACTTCGCAAGTTGCATAAAGAAGATGACATTCACTGGGCGTGACGGCTTGGTCAAAGGCAGGCAAACGGTTTAGCATTTTCGCGGTCACCCATCCGACGGTTATGGCTAAGAAGACGAAGTCCAAAGCATCGCGCTCCCCATTGAACCACAAGCGCCCTGTCCTCCCTGCAAAGGCGCCGGACTCGTCCCAGCGAACCTACACGATAGTGGACTACCGCCTCGAGAAACCGCGCTTTGCACTCACGCAGGTGCGGGACGGCGACGCGGTGCGTTACGAAGTCTCTGGAACACTGAACGCTCCCGTCCCGCCGATCCGCGATTCGAAATATCTCACCAGGCAGCAGGCGGTCGAGATCTATCGCTGGATGCTGCTCAATCGCAAGATGGAAACGGCCCTGGAAAATCTTTACAAGCAAGGCAAGGTTGTGGGTGGCGTGTACTTCGGGTTCGGGCAGGAAGCATGCTCCTGTGCATCGGCGTACGCGCTGAAGCCAGACGAATGGCTAGGCCCGATGATCCGCAACCAGGGATCGCTGCTGGTGCGCGGATTTTCTCCGCGCGACATCATGATGCAGTACATGGCGAAGGCGGGCTCGCCTACCCAAGGCCGCGACGCGTCGTCACATTTCGGGGACATCGAGAGTCGAAACGTGGTTGCCCCGATCTCAACCCTCGGGGACCTGATCCCGGTGCTCGCAGGAATCGCGCTGGGGGCGCGCTTGCAAGGGAAGAACATCGCCGTGATGACCTACATCGGCGATGGCGGCCAGTCCACCGGCGTCACCTACGAAGGCCTGAACTTCGCCGCTGTGCAGGATCTCGGGCTGGTGCTGTTCGTCGAGAACAATCTGTGGGGATACTCAACTCCCGCTGACATGCAGTTCCGCGTCAAAGACCTCGCCGAGCGCGCGATTGCTTATGGAATTCCCGGTGTGATCGTTGACGGCACCGACCCGTGCCAGGTCTACGACGCAGCCCACGAAGCTTGCGAGCGCGCGCGGAGAGGCGAAGGCCCCACCCTGATCGAAGCCAAAATGATGCGCATGAAAGGCCACGCCATTCATGACGCCGCGGAGTATGTTCCCAAGCCGCTCTTCGAATACTGGAGGAAGCGAGACCCGATTGCGCGGTTTGAGAACTATCTAGTGAATATCAAGAAGTGGCTGACCCGAGCCGAGCACGAGAAGTTGCTCGCCCAAGTAGACGCGCAACTCGAAGCCGATCGCGACTTCGCCGTAGCTTCACCCATGCCAGAACCGGAAAGCGCCGTTGGACGCCCTTATTGCGACCCGGAATGCCACCAGATCATGCCGAAGTACGCAGCACCGAAAGCCAGAGCAAGCAAGCCCGCAGCGCTGAAGAGGGCCGAAGGCGCGGTGCATTTGAAGTAGATCTTTTGCCAGCGGCCAGTTTCGCCCTCCGCAAACGCAAGGTCCCTCCACTCCGTTCGGCTACGCCTCACTCCGGTCGGGATGACAGAGCTTAGGGGAATTTTGCAGGGGTTGAACCCTTGGATGTCAAGCAGAGCTACACGCCATTGGTTGCCACAAACCTGTGACGATCGTCACCGTGTCTTCGCTATCCACTCTCTATAAATCTCCGAAAGCCTTGTCATCCCGAGCGAAATGCGTAGTCGAGGGACCTTGTGTTTTCTGGAGGTGAGCACGTGTATCGAGAGCGTCACTATTACGTCTACATCATGCAGAGCGCATCCCGCAGGGCTCTCTACATCGGGATGACAAACAATCTTCACAAGCGCGTCTGGCAACATAAGAACCACATGTTCGAAGGCTTCACCGACGATTACAACGCGGTTCGCCTGGTGTACTGGGAAAGCTTCGACGACGTGCGCAACGCGATCGATCGCGAGAAAAAGCTGAAGAACTGGCGCCGCGAGAAAAAGCTTTGGTTGATTGCCAGATTCAATCCCGGCTGGAAGGGCCTCGCCGTCGAGTGGTATCAAACGCAAGGTCCCTCGACTTCGCTCGGGATGACAAAGTAGTGGGGGCCGAGGCCTTTCCGCCATCCTCCAATACTGCCGCCGTCTACGACTCCGCGAGCTCCCTGGGTGTGACGGTTCTCACAAGCCGCCTGCCCACAATTTCGTACTTTCCTTCCAGCACGATGCGGATGGCCTCCGAGTAGGCGATGTGTTCCTGCTCCAGGATGCGTGCGGCTAAGGTGTGTTCGTCGTCGGAGTCGTAGACGGGAACGGTTTTTTGCACGATGATCGCGCCGTGGTCAAGTTCTTCGTCGACGAAATGCGCCGTGCAGCCTGAGACCTTTACGCCGTAGGCGAAGGCTTGTTCCTGGGCTTCGAGGCCGGGGAAAGCGGGAAGCAGGGAAGGGTGGATGTTGAGGATGCGTCTGGGGAATTGCTGAACGAACCACGGGGAGAGCAGGCGCATGTATCCGGCGAGGCAGACCAGGTCCACTTTGTGCTCGCGCAGGGCGGCCACAACTCTTTTGTCGTATTCCTCTCGGGGAACGCTTTTTGAGGGGATCGCTAGTGCGGGCAGTCCTAAACGTTTGGCGATTTCGAGTCCGCCGGCGTCGGGCTTGTTGGAGATCACTACCCCGATACCCGCGTTGGGAATTTTGCCCGCGGCGACATTGTTGGCGATGGCCTCGAAGTTCGAGCCTCGGCCGGAGAGAAGGATGCCTAGATTGTGCATGGGACCTGGGGCGGCGTGGCCATACTTTGATTATTCACCAGCCGTGGAAAATCTACCACGGAGGCACGGAGACACTAAATGCGGGTTATGAATTGTCAGGCTCGGCCGTGCGGGGAGCGGCAACGGTTGTGGAGCACTGAAGAGGGAACGCGGGGTTCTTCGACGTCGTTGAGAATGACAGATTGGGGGAGAGTCGGGTGATTCAAGTCGTCCGTCGGAATTGAGATTCGGAGCAGCGCGGCTTCTCTACGAGTACATCACCTTGCGTTCGCCTTTTACGATGCGGCCCACGTTGAAGTACTTTTCGCCGGCGCGCTCCAGCAGGGTTTGGGCTTTTTTGAATTTCTTTGGATTGACTACCAGCAGCATGCCTAAACCCATGTTGAAGGTGCGCAGCATTTCGTCCTGGGGGACGTTGCCCAGCACTTGCAGATGTTCGAAGATCGGCAAGGCGGGCCAGCTGCCCAGTTCGATGACCGCTGACATGCCGCGCGGCAGCACGCGCGGGAGATTTTCGGTGATGCCGCCGCCCGTGATGTGCGCCATGGCGGAGATGACGTCAGCATCGATCATTTTTTTCAGGGCCGGCCAGTAGCTCTTATGGGAGCGCATCAGCTCGTTGCCGACTTTGTTCTTGATCTCGTTGACGTAGGTTTCCGGCGAATACTTTGCGACTTCGAACAGCAGCTTGCGGGCCAGCGAATAACCGTTGGTGTGCAGGCCATTGGAAGCGAGGCCGAGCACGATGTCACCTACTTCGACGGTTTTACCGGTGATGATCTTTTCTTTTTCCACCACACCGAGGATGAAGCCCGCGAGATCGTACTCGCCGTTGGGGTAGAAGCCGGGCATTTCGGCGGTTTCCCCTCCAATGAGCGCGCAGCCATTGTGCTTGCAAGCTTCGGCGATGCCCTCCACCACTTTTTCGGCGACGGCCGGCTCGAGCGTGCCGGTGGCCAGATAGTCCATGAAGAACAGCGGGGCGGCGCCCTGCACTATGATGTCGTTCACACAATGGCTCACCAGATCCGCACCCACGGTGTGGTGAACGTTCATCTCGAAAGCGACTTTAAGCTTGGTTCCTACGCCGTCGACGCTTGAGACCAGCACGGGGTCAAGATAGGTCTTGGCGATGGAGAACAGGCCGCCGAATCCGCCAATCTCGCTCAACACACCCTTGGTGAAGGTTTTATGGGCGAGATACTTGATGCGCTGCTTGGTGCGGTTGGCGCGATCGATGTTTACGCCCGCATCGGCGTAGGTGACACTGGCGGTCTTCGTGGGTTCCTGGGCCAAGCAAATCTGTCCGTTGTAAGCAAGAGTGCGGGAAGCCGCCGATCAGACTACAACACGGAAGCATAAGATAAAACGCGGGTCATTGTAGCACGCCAGAGTGTGGAATTTAGATGTGTGCAAGTCTCGAGAGACACGACCACCTGCCATCGCGCGCACATTGTCCACAGCCGCGATGCGGATGAGATCTAGTGAGAGACGAAGTCGCTGAAGTAATAGGCGAGTACGCCGAACAATGCCAGTCCCGAGATTCCATAAGCAGTCAGGACCCAGAAGTTGCGTCCTTCATGGGCGTGACACTTGGCGCTCGTGGATGGTGAGACGGCGGAAGACATACTTTCAGGGGCCCGTGAATCCATGCACCCTCCTTACTGAGACGTCGCGCTCAAGACATTGAACCGCGATCGCTTTTACCCCACACCTGCGATTTGGCAGGTTGATATTAGGCAGGAGTTTACTACGGTTCCGCTTCCGGCGATTGTCAAATTTTTGTAGGGAATCCAACCGGGCAGCGGCAAAAGCTTGCGGTTTATGAGGATGGGAGAGCCGCTTTTCCGCAAAAACAGAGCCCCGGCTAATGCGGCCGGGGCGCGGTGAAGATGCGGGGCGCAAGCTATTTCTTGTCGTCCTTCATATTGTCGTCCTTCATCTTGTCATCTTTCATCTTGTCGTCCTTCTTTTCCTTCTTCTCTTTCTTGGCCTTCTTTTCCTTCTTCTCTTCCTTCTTGGTGTCGTCCTTCTTGGCCGTATCCTGCGCGAAGGTGGAAGTGGTCAGAGAGAGGGCAACGGCAACCGCGAACAGCAGCGTGAGCAGCTTCTTCATTCCTTAATTCTCCTTGTCGAACTTAGTTCAGGTTGTAGCCACCGGACACACACACTCCTACGAGGATCGGTAAATTTGAGTTGCATGCCGGGGGCCGGGGAATTCTAGCCGAGCCGCTAACAGAAGCAAGTGGAAAATGGACTTCCGGTTCCGCGGTGTTTTGTTGAGTCACTTGTTACTGCGGTAAGGATGTTTCTGAATCACAGACGTAAGTGGAGGCAAGCGGTACACTTCCCAGTGATGAGTCCGCTGAAGACGTCCGGAAAGCCTGGCAAGGCCAGCAAGACGGCCAAGGTCGAGCCTGCGCAGGATCGCGCGCATGACGTGTTGCGATCCGAGCCGCATCCGCTGGATGCGATCTTTGCGCCGCGCAGCGTTGCGGTGATTGGCGCTTCGGATCGAGCGGGGAGCGTGGGCCGCGCGGTGTTATGGAGCCTGGTCAGCAACCCGTTCGGTGGAACGGTGTATCCCATCAGCGACAAGCGGAGCAGCGTGCTCGGCATCAAGGCATACAAGAGCGTTGCGGATTTGCCCGAGACCGTAGATCTGGCGGTCGTGATCACGCCCGCGGCGACCGTGCCCGCGATCATCGGCGACTGCGTGCAGGCTGGCGTGCGCGGCGCAATTGTCATCTCCGCCGGCTTCAAGGAGCATGGCGAAAAGGGCAAGGAACTCGAACGTCAGATTCTGGAGCGCATTCAAGGAACCGGGCTGCGATTAATTGGCCCGAACTGCCTGGGCGTGATGAATCCGATCAGCGGGCTGAACGCCACGTTCGCTTCAAACATTGCGCGGCCCGGGAATGTGGGATTCATCAGCCAGAGCGGCGCGTTGTGCACGGCGATCCTTGACTGGGCGCAGAAGGAGATGGTGGGGTTCAGTTCGTTTGTGTCGGTGGGATCGATGCTCGATGTCGGTTGGGGTGACCTGATCGACTACCTGGGAAATGATCCGCGCACGCAGAGCATCATCATGTACATGGAGTCGGTGGGGGATGCGCGGTCGTTCCTGTCGTCCGCACGGGAAGTCTCGCTGAACAAACCGATCATCGTGATCAAGGCAGGACGCACGGAAGCGGCTGCGCAGGCCGCCGCATCGCATACGGGATCTCTTACCGGCAGCGACGAAGTGCTGGATGCGGCGTTTCGGCGCTGCGGTGTGCTGCGGGTGCAGACCATTGCCGACCTTTTTTACATGGCGGAAGTGCTGGCCAAGCAGCCTCGGCCGAAGGGGCCTCGGCTCGCGATCGTGACCAATGCGGGTGGGCCGGGTGTGCTGGCGGCCGACGGATTGCTTTCGAACGGTGGGCAACTGGCGCAGCTCTCGGCCGAATCGATGGAGGCGCTGAATCAACTGCTCCCACCGCACTGGAGCCACAATAATCCGATTGATGTGCTGGGCGATGCGCTGCCCGATCGCTATGCCAAGGTGATCGATATTGCCGCGCGGGATCCCAACATCGACGGCCTGCTCGCGATTACCTGTCCGCAGGGCATGGCCGAGCCCAGCGCTACCGCCGAGCATTTGAAGCCCTACGCGCATTCCACTGGGAAACCGGTGCTGGCGAGCTGGATGGGCGGCTCCGCGATTGCCGCCGGGACAGACATCCTGAACCAAGCGGGAATACCGACCTTCCAGTTTCCCGATACCGCGGCGCGCGTGTTCTGCTACATGTGGCGCTACAGCTATGCGCTGCGCGGTTTGTACGAGACGCCTGTGTTGCGGGAAGAAGCCGATGAAGGCCCCGACCGCGTGCGCGCGCTGCAGATCATCGAAAATGCGCGGCGGGCCGGGCGCACCTTACTGACGGAAATCGAATCAAAGCAGTTGCTGGCGGCATACGGGCTGCCGACGGTTCAGACTGAAGTTGCCAACAGTGTGGATGAAGCCGTCGAGCAGGCGGGAGGGATCGGCTACCCGGTGGTGTTGAAGTTGCTGTCCGAAACCATCACGCACAAGACCGATGTCGGTGGAGTGCAGCTGAACTTGCGCGACGAAGCGGCGGTGCGCGGCGCGTATCAAGCAATTCAATCGGCGGTGTGGGAGAAGGCTGGTGACGGGCGCTTCCTCGGAGTGACGGTGCAGCCGATGACGAAGCTTGAGGGTTACGAGCTGATTGTGGGCAGCAGCCTCGATCCGCAGTTTGGGCCGGTGTTGTTGTTCGGCACGGGCGGGCAACTGGTGGAAGTGTTCAAAGATCGCTCGCTCGCGCTGCCGCCGCTGAATACCACACTGGCGCGCCGCATGATGGAGCAGACCCGCGTGTTCTCAGCGCTGGAAGGTGTGCGCGGACGCAAACCGGTCGATCTGGCCGCGCTCGAAGAATTTCTGGTGCGCTTCAGCCACTTGGTCGTTGAGCAGCCGCGCATTCGCGAAATAGACATCAACCCGGTGCTCGCGTCTCCCGAGCGCCTGATTGCCCTGGATGCTCGGGTTGTTCTGCACGGCTCGGAAGTTGGCGATGAGAAACTGCCGCGCCCTGCGATCCGTCCATACCCGGTCAAGTATGTGCAGTCCTGGAATATCAAGAGCGGAGCCGCGGTAACGATCCGGCCGATCCGGCCCGAAGATGAACCGCTGCTGATTCGCCTGCACCAGGTGCTCTCGGAGCGCACGGTCTACCTGCGCTATTTTCAACCGTTGAAGCTGAGCCAGCGAACTGCGCACGAGCGGCTAACGCGGATATGCTTTATCGACTACGACCGGGAAATCGTGCTGGTCGCAGAACACAGAACAGATGCCGGGCCTGCCGAGATCATCGCGATTGGGCGCCTGAGCAAGCTGCGCGGAGGCGGTGGCGAAGCGGAACTGGCGGTTCTGGTTGACGACCGATATCAGGGACAAGGCTTGGGGACGGAACTTTACCGGCGTCTGATCGCGGTCGCGCGCGACGAAAAGTTGAAGCGCGTCGTGTCCACGATTCTGGCGGAAAACCGCGAGATGCGCACGATCTGCCAGAAACTGGGGTTCCGGATGGAGGCGGACCTCGAAGACGGGACAGTGAGAGCGGAGTTGGATGTGTAAACCACAGAAATTTGAAGTTACTTCCCGCCATGCCTGCACCCCATCTGCCTGGGGGCGGGTCGGGAGCCATGGTTCCGTTCCTCAGATATGCGGGACGCCGTTTCGGGTACAGCTCTTCCAGTTCGACATCGTGTAGTGAGAAACGGAGCCATTTAAAGATGCAGCGGGCCAGCTCATCGCCGGCCCGCTTTTTTATTGCTCGTGAATTTTTCCAGGTAGATTAGCGGCGCTGGTCATGACCTCTGTCGTGCGGCCCGGCGCTGCCATGCTGTCCGGCGTTGCCGTGCGGCGTTGCTGTCCATCATTGCCATGAGGTCTGTCACTTCCGCGGGGCGCCTCATTGCCATGCTGGCCACCGTTGCCATGCTGGCTAGCATTGCCGTGAGGTCCGGCGTTGCCGCGCGGTCCAGGATTGTCAGGACGATTATTCCCTGGGCGTGGTGATGCCTCGCGTCGCGAGTTGTTGTCAGGCGCCGGCCCGCGATTCCCGTGCATATCCGGACGGGCCATTGGGCGATCGTCATGCCGCCCGGAGTTTTCCGGACGCGCGATGGGGCGAGCCGCCGGACGTTCGAAGGGATCTCCCTTCGCACGCGCTGGCATGACGTGCGGTCCGTGAAATTCTCCCGGACGCGCCGTAGCCGCAACCGAAGGGCGGCCGTGATTCTCAGAAGCGAGGAATGCGCGGTTATTGCCGGCTCCATGCTCGTGATCACGCTGCCGGTTGGTCATTTCGAAATGATGCTCGCGCTCTACCATTTCCTGTTCCCGGGAGGCGCGTGCGTTGATTCCGCCGCGGCCGCCGTTGTAGCTCACCCGGTTCACGGTAACGTTGTTGATCACGGTCTTGTTGTAAATGTGAACGTTGGTGATGTGCACATTGTTCACGCTGCGGTTGTAGTAGAAGTGGCGATCTCTCCAGTAGCCGCCTTCGTAGCCGTTACCGAAGTATCCGAAGCCGTAATTCACGCCGCCATAGAAACCGATGTGCGGTCCCCAATACCCGGCATGCCACACGTACACTCCGTCACCCCAGCCCCAATATCCCGGCGTCCAGAGAACACCAACCGTGGGAGGAGTAACCCAGGTTCCAGGGACCCAGTAATAACCTTCCCCTCCATAGGCCCAGTAGCCGGGCGTCCAGATGTAGCCGTCGCCCGGGCAAGGAGGCTGCGTGTAGACGGGCAGCACGGGAGGTGCGATGGTCACCGAGACGAATACTCCCGCGAACGAGGAAGCGGGAACGATGAGAAGCAACAGAGCGAGCCAAAAATATCGAACAAATCGTACAGAGCGCATGATGTTTCCTCCTGCCCATTCGTCCCTGGCTTCTTTACGACAACTTTCTCGCGGCCAGGCGGATGCAAAGGGAGTTGGGCTCAAAATATCTACCTATAGCGGGAGATCTCTCTTGTGAGTACTAACCCGAATTGGAGACGAATGTTGTTTGGAGGCGCAGTATGCTGATTCTAAGCGGGTAGGTGGGGCGGTGCGGGCGAAAGCGGCAGCCAGCAGTTACGTCGGTAATGAGGCAAAGACTCGATGGGCTTTGCTCCAGGACTTGAATTTTTGCAGCCCTGTTGAAGTGCGCTTGCCGTGAGTACTGAGTGAGTTGCGGGATCGCGTAAAAATGCGACTTGACAAGAGTTGCCCCGGGCATAGAATGACCGCCGTTTGAAATCCAACAAAAGCATTCATGAGGAGAGACACATGAAGACGAAAACGATTGTTTTGATTGTGGCTCTATGTTGTGCGGCAGTGGCTTTTGCCAGCGATGCGAACATGGGTACCTGGAAACTTAACGAGAGCAAGTCGAAAATTCCAGCCACCGCACCTAAGAACAACACGGTTGTCTACGAAGCTGCCGGCGACAGCATTAAAGTCACGGTAGATGGCACGGATGCGGAAGGGAAGCCTTCGCATAACGAGTGGACGGGAAAGTTCGATGGCAAGGACTACGCGTTGGTTGGTGATCCGTCAGGTGATATGCGCTCTTACAAGAAGATTAATGACCACACGCTGGAGCTGACCAACAAGAAAGACGGTAAAGTAACGGCCCATGGCAAGATCGTGGTGTCAGCTGACGGCAAAACCCGCACTGTGACTATTAAGGCAACCGATCCTGCGGGAAAGAAAGTCGACTACACCGCCGTGTACGACAAGCAATAGTCCGACTCGAAAAAACGATAAGCGCAAAGCCGATGCCCTCTCGTCCAATTCAGGTCGAGAGGGCATTTTCGCGCAGGCGTTTCGGACCTCCGTCACATGCTGGGCGACCCTTCTTTTCTGAGTTACCATAGGTACATTGGCTTCGCACCGCTCCCTCTTGCGCCCTTCTCCCGCATACGGTACAAACGCCCAAGGACCTAATCTATGCGCCGTTCAGCAGTTCTTGTCCTCCTTCTTTCCAGCCTCTCTTACAGCCTGTCCGCCCAGCAACCGGACGTTAAGATCCCGGGCTCGTCTGCTGCGCAGACGCCTTCGGAAGCCAAGGCTCCCAAGCCAGCAGGTGATGACAAAGGCGCTAAAACATCAGATCAGAGTAAAGATCAGAGCAAGGATAGGAAGGACTATTCCCAGGAAGGTTTCGTCATTGAGCAGGTCCGCACGCTTTACCGGTTTGAAAGCGACGGCACGGGGCGAAAGGAAACCATCGCGCGGGTGCGCGTGCAAAGCGAAGCCGGCGTCGAGCAGTGGGGGCAGGTGGTCATCGGATACAGCTCTGCGAATGAGCGCGTGGAGATTCCCTACGTCCGTGTACTGAAGAAAGACGGCACCGTGGTTACGGCGCCCGCCGATGCGGTGCAGGATTTGAGCGCGCCGGTGGCGCGCGAGGCGCCCGTCTACACCGACTACCGGCAGAAGCACATTACCGTGCCAGGGCTGCGGCCCGGCGAAGTGCTGGAATATGACGTGGCTACGGTGATCCACACGCCGCTGGCTCCTAACCAGTTTTGGACCGAGTACGACTTCGACAAGAACAACATCACGCTGGATGAGCAACTCGAAGTCAACATTCCCAAGGACCGGGAAATCAATCTCTTTGTGAAAGGCAATTTCAATCAGAAGATCACCGAAGAGAACGGCCGGCGTGTGTACCACTGGTCGAGTTCGCACCTGGAGCGGGAAGACGACGATAAAAATAAAGACAAGGACAAGAAGAAAAAGAAGAAGAAGAAAGCCGAAGACGAAATGCCCGCCATTCAGCTCACAACTTTTAAGAGCTGGGAAGAAGTGGGACGCTGGTACGCCGGGCTTGATCATGACCGCCGCCAGCCCACGGCGGACATTCGCGCCAAGGCCGAGGAACTCACCAAGGGCGCGAGCACGGATCTCGAGAAGGTTGAAGCGCTGTACGATTACGTCGCCAAGAATTTTCGGTATGTGAGCCTGTCCCTCGGGTTGGGTCGCTATCAGCCCCATGCCGCGGCCGATGTGCTGCACAACCAGTATGGCGACTGCAAGGACAAGCACACACTGCTCTCGTCGCTGCTCGAAGCCGAGGGCATGCACGCCTCGTCGGTGCTGATTAACTCCAGCCGCAAGCTCGATCCCAATGTTCCGTCACCCTCGCAGTTCGATCACGTCATCACCCTACTGCCAATGGGCAAGGAAGAAGTCTGGATGGATACGACCACCGAGGTCGCGCCCTTCCGTCTGCTGTCGTTCAACATTCGCAAGAAGCAGGGGCTGGTCATTCCAGTAACGGGCCCCGCGCACCTCGAGGAGACGCCCGCCGATACGCCCATGGCGAACACGCAGGTGCAGACCATCGAGGGCACGATCAGCGAACTCGGCAAGCTGAACGCGAAGGTCAGCTACGTGGTTCGCGGCGATACCGAGCTTCTGATGCGAATCATCTTCCGCCGGGTGCCCAGTGCGCAGTGGGAGCACCTGGTCGAAAACATCAATGCGATGGGCGG
The DNA here is from genome assembly GCA_963850425.1 of uncultured Acidobacteriota bacterium. Classification (GTDB taxonomy): domain Bacteria; phylum Acidobacteriota; class Terriglobia; order Terriglobales; family Acidobacteriaceae; genus Gp1-AA133. The sequence continues at coordinate 1,613,717 of CAWKLF010000001.1, forward strand.
ACTGGACGGCGACATTACGAATTTGAAGGTGGGCGATCCGGCGGCGACGCGGGAACCTTTCCAGTTCTCGTATGAGATCTCGAAGGCGAATTTTCTGGATTGGTCGAAGAAGAAATCAGATATCGATCTGCCGTTGTCGCAATTCAGCCTGGCCGATGCGGATGAGGACGATACGGCGGCTGACTCGGATCCGATCAAGTTTGGACCCCCGGGAGAATTCACCTATCGCATAAAGCTGACGCTTCCGGTTAAGTACACGGCGCACGCACCGCTGCCATTTTCCATGAAGCGGGACTACGGGCAGTACGCGGCCAGCTACAAGCTCGATGGTCCAGTGTTTACGGCCGAGCGCACGATGATCATGCGGGAACGTGAATTGCCCGCTACCCGTGCGGGAGACTATCTCTCGTTCCGGCGCGCCGTGCTGTCGGATCTCGGGCAACATCTGGCTGTCGAAAACAGCGTAGCCGGCTCGGCGACGCTGCCGACGGATATGAAGGCCGACGACCTGAACGAGAGTGCGCGCACGGCCATGCAAAACGGAAATTTCACGATGGCGATTCAGCTGTTGAAGCGCGCCGTCGAGGTTGAGCCCAAGAACAAGTACGCGTGGAACAACCTTGGGCTTTGCTATCTCTCGATCCGGCAAAGTTCGGATGCGGTGGCTTCGTTTCAGAAGGCGCTCGAAATTAATCCCTACGACGAATTTGCCTACAACAATCTGGGGCGGGCCTACTGGCAGGATCGGAAGTACGACGATGCAGCCGGCGCGTTCCACAAGCAGCTGGAGAACAATCCTCTCGACAAGTTCGCTCACGCCAACCTGGGCGCCATGTATGCCGAGTGGCACAAGTATGATCTGGCCGCGCCGGAACTGGAGAAAGCAGCCTCGCTCACGCCGGATGACGCCGGCCTGCAGGTCAGCCTGGGCGATGCCTACTTAAACCTGGGCCAGGATGACAAAGCACTGGCGGCGTTTGATCATGCGGTCGATATTTCGGCGTCGCCGCTGGTGTGGAACAACATCGCTTACCAGTTGTCGTTGAAGAACACGCATCTCGATAAAGCGCAGCAGTACGCCGAATCGGCCGTGGCTTCGACAGCGGCAGGCTTGCGCAACCTTTCGCTCGATCAACTGAACCAGCGGGATCTTGCGCTGGTGCCATCGCTTATTGCTTACTGGGACACGCTCGGCTGGGTGTATTACGCAGAAGGCAATCTCGATAAGGCTGAGAAATATGTTTCCGCGGCCTGGAGCCTCGGCCATCACGGGGAGGTGGGCGATCACCTGGGACAGATCTACGAGAAGCGCGGCGACAAGGAGAAGGCGATCCGGACGTACGCCATGGCTCTGAGTGGGCTGCGCCCGGTGCCCGAGACTCGCGGCCGGTTGGGCGGCCTGCTAGGCGGAGAGGACAAGGTCGATCCGATGGTGCGTAAGTATCACGACGAATTGCAGCAGATGCGCACGACCAAGCTGAATGACAAGCCGCCGTCCGCGGGCAATGCCGAGTTCTGGGTGCTGCTGGGCACGAACAACAATGGAGCGACGGTTGATAAAGTGAAGTTCGTCAGCGGCGAGGAGAAGCTGCGGACCTTGGAAGGCGCGCTGCAGCATCTGAAGTACACGATCAATTTTCCCGACGATACGCCCGCAAAAATCCTCCGGCGGGGAACGCTATCGTGCGCGCAGGACGGCTGTACCTTTGTGCTGATGCTGCCGGACGATGTGCGCACGGTGAACTAAGTCCGACGGGGGAACTTAGAGCGTTCGGCAGTCGAGGCTGGGGTCGCCCGTTTCATTTCTGTCCATCCGAATACGCTCTCGCAGGCGTACGCGAACCGCAGGAGCATGTCCTCGCGTCCCGGTGGCCCGGCGATTTGCAGTCCGATCGGAAGGCCGTTGCTGGTCAGACCGCAGGGCACGGAAATCGTGGGCACTCCCCAAACGTTGAAGGGGCGGGTATTTCTCAACAGCATCAGTTCGCGCGGGCGCAGCAGGTCGGGATTTTCCTTAAGTTCCGCAATTTCCGGAGCGGGAATCGGGGTGGTGGGTGTGACGATCACATCGACAGCCTCGAAAATGCTGTGAACCTTCTGCCGCTCTTGTTCAAGTTCAGCGAGCTTGCGCGCGTAATCTTCCTTCGAAATCTTCTCTCCCGTCCGAATCCGACGCAGGGTTTCCGGTTGATAGAGTTCAGGAGTTCTCGCGACCGTTTCCGCGTGAAACGCGTACGACTCGGCGGCCTGCACGGTTCGGTCGTTTTCGGGAGTGAGCGATATTTCACGGACTTCGGCGCCGAATGCTGCAACTGCTGCCAATGATTTCTCGATCGCATGGGCGACTTCCGGGTGGAGTTCTTCATAGAAGAAGGAACGGGGAACTCCGACTCGGAAACGGCGGCTCGATCGCGACCACGCTGCGAAAAAGTCGCTGGGAGGCAGGCCATCTCCATCGGAAATAGCACGCAACATCACCACTGTGTCTGCCACGTTGATCGCGATCGGCCCGACGTGGTCCAGTGATTCTGACAGCGGAATCACGCCTCGAGCACTCACGCGCCCATAAGTCGGCTTCAACCCCACCACTCCGCATAGAGCTGCCGGTTCGCGAATTGAGCCTGCGGTATCGGTACCGATGGCGCCATACCCGAGGCCTGCGCAGACTGCCGCCGCCGAACCGCCGGAAGATCCTCCGGCGATGTAGTCCGGATTCCACGGGTTATGCACTTCGCCGAAGGCACTGATCATCGAGCTGCCACCGTAGGCGAACTCGTGCAGGTTCTGTTTTCCGAGAACGACGGCGCCCGCGCGCTCCACTTTGCGGACCACCTCCGCACTCGCGGTCGGGATGCGCGTTTCGTAGAGGCGGCTGGCAGCGGTGGTCAGAGTTCCGGCCGTGTCAATTAAGTCCTTAAGCCCAATCGGAATTCCGTGCAGCGGCCCGCGCCAGTCTCCGCGCAGGATTTCTTCTTCCGCCGCGCGCGCCTGGGCCAGCGCCTGATCGGCGGTCACGGTGATAAAGGCGTTCAACACCGGATTCAGGTCTTCGATTTTCTTCAGGCATGCGCGCGTGAGTTCGACCGGCGAAATCTTGCGCACGCTCAGCGCTTCGGCGAGCCCAACTATCGTTTCGGTCTGCGACTCTGGCATCGGTCGGAATTTTATCGCGGAAGTGCGAGCCAAGAGTGCGGACGTGAGCCTATAATCGAAAATCGCAGCTCCCCCGGGGTGGAGGTCCATAATCGTTTCATGGCACAGATGACCCTCGCGGATATTGCCACCCACGGATTCCTGGTCGATGGCAAGTGGATCGAAGACGGCGACATCGTCGAGGTGAAATCTCCCTACGACGGCGTGGTCGTGGGCCGGGTATTCCAGGGCAGGCGGGCACACGCGGAAGCCGCCATCGCCGCGGCCGTGAAAGCATTTGGGACTACCCGCCGTCTCCCGGCTTTCGAACGCCAGCGTGTTCTGCGAAGGGTGGCCGAAGGCATCAGTAAACGAAAGGAAGAGTTCTCGCGCATCCTTTGCCAGGAGGCGGGGAAGCCGATCAAGGCAGCGCGCACCGAAGTCGAGCGCGCTGTTTTCACGTTTACCGTGGCCGCGGAAGAGAGCACCCGTATTTACGGTGAATATCTTCCCCTGGACTGGCAGGAATACACGGCCGGGCGCTGGGGCATCGTGAAGCGGTTCCCGCTCGGGCCGATCGCAGGCATCACTCCGTTTAACTTCCCGCTGAATCTGGTGGCGCACAAAGTCGCGCCTGCCATCGCGGCGGGATGCCCGATGGTGCTGAAGCCGGCGCCGCAAACACCGCTTTCGTCGTTGCTGATGGCGGAAGTCGTGCAGCAGGCGGGCTGGCCGGATGGCGCACTCAACGTGCTGCCGCTCTCGAACGAAGATGCCGGCTTGCTGGTGACTGACGAGCGCATCAAGATGATCAGCTTTACGGGCAGCGCGGCCGTGGGTTGGCAAATCAAGAAGAATTGCGGCAAGAAGAAGGTAATTCTCGAACTGGGAGGCAACGCCGGCGTCATCATCCATAACGACGCGGATATTGACTATGCCGCGGAACGCTGCGTGGCGGGCGCCTTTGGATATGCGGGTCAGACGTGCATTTCAGTCCAGCGGGTGCTGGTACAGCAATCGGTGTATGGCAAATTCGTTGATTTGTTTCTGGCGGGCGTGAAGACGCTTCGCATCGGCGATCCCTTGGAGGACTCCACCGACGTGGGGCCGCTGATTCGCGAAAGCGATGCGATCCGGGCGACCGAATGGATTCAGGAAGCGGTACGGGGCGGCGCCCGCGTGCTTTGTGGAGGCAACCGCAAAGGGTCGTTGCTTGAACCGACCGTACTGACCGGGACCCGTTCGGACATGAAGGTCAATTGCCAGGAGATTTTTGCTCCCGTAGTGACAGTGGAACCTTACGTTGAATTCGATGAGGCGGTGCGGCACATCAACAGTTCCGCTTACGGACTGCAGGCCGGCATCTTCACCCGGGATGCCAAGCTTATGTTCCAGGCATTTGAAGAACTGGAAGTTGGCGGGCTGCTGGCGGGCGATGTGCCGACGTTCCGCATCGATCACATGCCCTATGGTGGTATTAAGGATTCCGGAATCGGCCGCGAAGGGTTGCGCTATGCGATCGAAGAAATGACCGAACCCAAACTCATGGTAATGAATCTGCGATAGGGACGAAGCGGAAGCGCGATCTCCGTTTCTCGTTGCCGTTGAAAAACGAAACGTGTTTTTTGCCTGGCAATCGAGTCTCCAAAATTTTTTCGCATAGACGGCTTCCGTCGGAATACAAATCCGACTCAACTGCTATAATCACCAGTTTCCGTGAGCGCCATCACATCAATCTGTACCACGTAGGCTTGACGCCAGCGGCTTGGCGAGTAATCCGCCACGTGTTCCGCTGGACTAAATCTTTCGATGCAGATTTTTCATCGCAGCACGAACACAATGTCGCGGGCGTCGATTTACGGCGCCGTGTTCATCATTGCTGGAATCGGCTGGGCGCTGATGCAGATCCAGCGTTCCCCGTACATCACGTATGCGGGCGTAGTGAAGCCTCAGCCGGTGCCCTTCAGCCATCAGCATCACGTGACCGGGTTGGGGATTGACTGTCGTTACTGTCATACGTCGGTGGAAGTCTCAGGGTTTGCCGGCATTCCGCCCACCAAGACCTGCATGAATTGCCATTCGCAGATCTGGACCAACGCGCGGATGCTGGAGCCGGTGCGGGCCAGCTATCGCAGCGGCGAGTCGCTGCAGTGGACGCGCGTGAACCAGCTGCCCGACTTCGTGTATTTCAATCACAGCATTCACATCAACAAGGGCGTCGGCTGCAACACCTGTCATGGACCGGTTGACCAGATGCCGCTGATGTACCAGTACGCGTCGCTGCAGATGGAATGGTGCCTGGGATGCCACCGCGAGCCGCAGAAGTATCTGCGCCCGCGCGATCAGGTGTTCAACATGCGCTACCAGGAGCCCTCCTCGGCGCGGCCGGTGGAGTTCGACGGTCGGAGCTTTACGGATCAGGAAGCGCTGGGCAATGCGTTGGTCGGGAAATACAAGCTGCGCACCGCCAGGGAAATCACCAACTGCAACACGTGTCATCGATAGCGATAGGGAGTTTGCGGGCGGCTTGAGACCGCCGGAAATCAAGATGGAAGACTTACAGAACAAAACCAGGCGCGAAGAGCGTTCGGCTGGATCAGGGCAGGTCCCCTCGGCAAGCTCAGGACCGGATGTTTGCCCGAGCAAGAAACTGGATCGGGCCGCAGTCGAATCGCAGATCCGGCAGACCACCGGACCAGAATACTGGCGCAGCCTCGAGGAACTGGCGGGCACTCCGGAGTTTCAGGAGATGCTGCACCGGGAATTTCCGAAGGGCGCGTCGGAGTGGGTGGAGTCGGTGTCACGGCGCGGATTCTTGCAGTTGATGGGCGCCTCGCTGGCCATGGCCGGGATGACCGGGTGCACCAAGTTGCCGCTCGAGCCGATCGTTCCCTATGTCAGGCAGCCCGAAGACGTCATTCCGGGGCGGGCTCGGTTTTACGCGACGGCGGTGACTTTAAGCGGGTACGCCAACCCGGTGGTGGTCGAGAGCCACCTGGGGCGGCCAACGAAGATTGAAGGTAACGACAAGCATCCGGCGAGCCTGGGCGGCACTGATGTTTTTACCCAGGCTGCGCTGCTGGGCATGTATGACCCCGACCGCTCGCAGACCATTACGCGCCTGGGAGAAGTCAATTCCTGGTCAGCGTTTGTGCGCGAGACCAAGGGGCCGCTGGCGGTGCAGAAGGGCCTCGGCGGCGCCGGCATCCGGATCCTGACGCAGACGATTTCCTCGCCGACGCTGGCCGATCAATTACGGGCATTCCTGAAGATTTATCCGCAGGCCAAGTGGCACGTGTATGAGCCGGTGAATCGGGACAACGTGCTGGAAGGCGCGAAACTCGCGTTCGGGCAGCCGGTCGAGACGCGGTACGACTTCACGAAGGCGGATGTCATCGTTTCGCTGGATGCGGATTTCCTATATGCGGGATATCCGGGAAACACGCGCTACATCCGTGATTTTGTGAGCCGGCGTAATCCTGATAAGAACATGAGCCGGTTCTATGCGATCGAGAGCACGCCGACATCGACCGGGGCGAAGGCGGATCATCGGCTGCCGGTAAGGGCGAACGAGATCGAGAAATTCGCGAGAAATTTGTTCAAGACGATTGGACCCGATTTAGCAAGTCACAAAGGATCGAGCCTTATCGTTCCGGGGGAACACCAGCCCCCGGTCGTTCACGCGCTAGCGCACGCCTTGAATGCCGAACTGGACAATGTCGGCAAGACAGTGTTCTACACCGATCCGGTGGATGCGAACCCGGTCAATCAGACCGAATCGCTTCGCGATCTCATCGCAGACATGCGCGCGGGTAAGGTCGATCTGCTGGTCATCATGGGCGGCAATCCGATCTACGATGCGCCCGCCGACCTTGGCTTCGCCGACGCGCTGAAGAGTTCGAATATCTCGCTGCGCATTCATCACGGCCTTTACCAGAACGAGACCTCCGAGTATTGCCAATGGCACGTGAACGAGACGCACTCGCTCGAATCGTGGAGCGATGCGCGGGCGTATGACGGAACCGTGAGCATTGTGCAGCCGCTGATTGCGCCGCTGTACGCGGGGAAGAGCGCTCACGAGCTGGTGTCCGCCTTGGCGGGAGTTTCTGATGCCACGGGGTACGATCTGGTGCGCGCCTACTGGCAGAAACAACATGCGGGCGCGGACTTCGAAGATTTCTGGCGCAAGTCGCTGCACGATGGTTGGGTAGAAGGCACGGCCTACGCACCGAAAGCTGTGTCCGCGAAAGAGGCTCCCTCTCTCCAGGGCGCCGCTGCCGATCCGAACTCCGTCGAAATCAACTTCCGCCGCGATCCCTCCGTCTATGACGGCCGGTTCGCCAACAACGGCTGGCTGCAGGAACTGCCCAAGCCCATGAGCAAACTGACTTGGGACAACGCGGTTCTGGTTGGCCCGAAGATGGCGGAGCGCGAGGGCTTGAAGACCGAAGACATGGTCACGCTGGAGCTGAACGGGCGCAAGATTTCAGGGCCAGTCTGGGTTCAGGCAGGACATCCGGACAATTCTGTGACGGTCTATCTGGGCTATGGGCGCACCCGCGCAGGACGCGCCGGCACGGGCGCCGGTTTTGACGCCTACCCCTTGCGCACCACTGCCGCGCCCTGGTTTGCTACGGGCGGCAAGCTGACAAAGTCTGGGACTACTTACAAGCTTGCCTCCACCCAGGGCTACCAGACCATGGACACGCCTGACGGGGAGCGCCGTCCTCTGGTTCGCGAAACCACGCTGGAGGAATATCAGAAAGAACGCAGGTTCGCGCAGGAAGATCAGGTTCCACGCGAGCTGACCCTCTACCCCAATATCGACTACTCCAAGCAGCAATATGCCTGGGGCATGGCGATCGACTTGAATTCGTGCGTGGGCTGCAATAACTGCATCGTTGCCTGCCAGGCGGAGAACAATATCGCAGTGGTTGGCAAGGAACAAGTGGTTCGCGGTCGCCACATGCACTGGCTGCGCGTCGATGCTTACTACCAGGGCGATCGCGATCATCCCAAGGCCTTTTTTCAGCCTGTGCCCTGCATGCACTGCGAGAACGCTCCCTGCGAAGTGGTCTGTCCGGTGGGCGCGACGGTGCACAGCACCGAAGGCTTGAACGACATGGTCTACAACCGGTGCGTGGGGACGCGCTATTGCTCTGACAACTGCCCGTACAAGGTGCGTCGCTTTAACTTCCTGCTGTTCCAGGACTGGGAGACCCAGCAGTACAAGATGATGCGCAATCCTGATGTCACGGTTCGGAGCCGCGGCGTCATGGAAAAGTGCACGTATTGCGTCCAGCGCATCGCCGAGCACCGCATTGACAGCGAACGGGCCGATCAGAGCATCAAGGACGATGGCTCGCTGCAAACCGCATGTCAGCAGTCGTGTCCGGCGGGCGCGATCATCTTTGGAAACATCAACGATCCCAACAGCCAGGTTGCGAAACTGAAGGGGCAGGATCGCAATTACGCGCTGTTGGGGGATCTTAATACTCGACCTCGGACCACCTACCTGGCTGAAGTTCGCAACCCTAACCCCGAACTGGAGCGCAGTTAAGCCATGGCTGAGCGCATGGACGACGTCACAGTCGCGAACCGAAAGGCCCCGGTGATCGAGCCCGGGTACACGTTCGGTACGGTGACCGACAAGATCAGCTCAATCGTGCTGAACCGGCCGACGTCGACAGGATGGTTCATCGGCTTCGGGATCGGGTTCATGATCACCATGATGCTGCTGTTCGCCCTGGGCTACCTGTTTGCGAAAGGCGTTGGCATCTGGGGCATCAACATCCCGGTCGGTTGGGGCTTTGCCATCGTTAATTTCGTGTGGTGGATTGGCATCGGCCATGCGGGCACGCTGATCTCCGCCATTCTGTTGTTGCTGCGCCAGTCGTGGCGGAACTCGATCAACCGCTTTGCGGAAGCTATGACACTGTTTGCGGTAGCCGCTGCGGGAATTTTCCCATTGGTCCATACCGGGCGCCCGTGGCTGGCCTATTGGCTGGTGCCGTATCCAAACACGATGCAGTACTGGCCCCAGTTCCGGAGCCCGCTGGTCTGGGACGTGTTTGCGGTCTCAACCTACTTCACGATTTCTCTGCTTTTCTGGTTCGTGGGGTTGATCCCTGATTTGGCTACGCTGCGCGACCGCGCCGAGAATCGCTGGGCCCAGATGATCTACGGCATGTTGGCCATGGGGTGGCGAGGTTCCGCGCGGCACTGGCATCGCTACGAGACGATGTATCTTTTGCTGGCCGGCTTGGCGACACCGCTGGTGCTTTCGGTTCATACCGTAGTCAGCTTCGACTTCGCGATCGGCATCATACCCGGCTGGCATACGACCATCTTCCCGCCGTACTTCGTCGCGGGCGCCATATATTCGGGCTTCGCCATGGTCCTCATGCTGGCGATCCCGATTCGGAAGATTTATGGCCTGGAAGACTTCATCACCGATCGCCACTTGCAGAACTCCGCCAAGGTCATGCTTGCGACCGGCTGGATCGTCGCCTATGGATACGGGATCGAAGCCTTCATGGGGTGGTACAGCGGCAATCGCAATGACAGCTTCCTGATGTGGAACCGGCTACACGGGCCGTACGCGTTGCTGTACTGGTCACTGTTGCTCTGCAACATCTTTATTCCCCAGGTGCTCTGGATTCGGAAGCTGCGGACGAGCCCGGTCGGGTTGTTCTTCATCTCGCTGGTCATCCTGGTGGGAATGTGGCTGGAGCGCTTCGTCATCGTCGTGATGAGCTTGCACCGTGACTTCCTGACCTCATCCTGGGGCATGTACTACCCGACCCGCTGGGACTGGATGACCTTCATCGGAACCATCGGCATGTTCCTGACTGCCATGTTCCTGTTTGTGCGCATCCTGCCCATGATCTCCATCTTTGAGATGCGCACCTTGCTGCCGGAGGCGGAGGTGAAGCCCGAATGAAAACCACCCGCATCTATGGCATGCTGGCCGAATTTGATTCGGCGAGCGACCTGGTGGCAGCTGCTCGCAAGACGCATGAAGCCGGCTACCGCAAGATCGACGCCTACAGCCCCTTCCCGATCGAGGAACTCGCCGAGGCGATTGGGTTCCACAAGAATCGCGTGCCGCTGGTCACTCTGATTGGCGGCTTGCTCGGAGGCGTGGGCGCATACTTCATGCAGTACTGGATGAACGTGGACAGCTACCCGGTGATCATTGGCGGGAAGCCCTATCATTCCTGGCCTGCATTCATCGTTGTAACTTTTGAGATGACCATTCTGTTCGGCGGAATTTTCGCCGTGCTCGGCATGCTGGCATTGAACGGACTGCCGATGCCATATCACCCGGTGTTCAACGTCCCGCGCTTCGCCATGGCCACCAAGGACCGTTTCTTCCTGATCGTGTTTTCGACCGATCCCAAATACACTCCCTCGGGAACGAAACAGTTTCTGGAAAGCCTGGTACCGCGCTCGATCTCGGAGGTGCCGAGTTGATGAGGCGCCTTCAGAAGATTGCTCCCTTCGCACTCGTCATGCTGCTGGCCGGTTGCCGTATCGATATGCACGTGCAGCCCCGGGAGAATCCGCTGTCGAAAAGTGATTTCTTCGCGGACCACCGTTCTGCGCGTCCGACCGTGGAAGGGACCGTGGCCCGCGGAGAGTTGCACGCGGATAAGTATTTCTATACGGGCAAGCTGGGGAACAATCCTGGCGATTACATGCCCTTTGCGGTGACGCGCGACGATCTGGCGCGCGGCCAAGTTCGCTTCAACATCTACTGTGCGCCGTGCCACTCCCGGCTGGGAGATGGCAATGGCTATGTTCCGTCGCGTGGATTTGCTCGCAAGCCGCCCTCGTTTCATATCGACCGGCTGGAGAAGGCGCCGGTGGGCTACATCTACGGCGTGATCACCGAAGGTTTCGGAATCATGCCCGACTACTCGTCGCAGATTCCGCCGGACGATCGATGGCGGATTGTGGCCTACATTCGTGCGCTTCAGTTGAGCCAGCATGCAACGCAGGCCGATGCCGCCGGTCACCCGGTTCCGTCGCCGGCTCCCGCGTTGCTGGATCCGGGCACGGGAGCGACCTTGCCGCGCGTCCAGCCCGCGGAGCCCGCCCGCGAGGAGTCCAAATGAGCACCACGCACATGACCAACCTGGACCTCTCGGCGCCTCCGATCATCAAGCAGATCGGCCGGCGGTCGCTCGTCATTGGCGCGATATGTTCGGTGATCGCGATCGGGCTGGGCTTCGCGAGTCCACAGGTCTTTTTCCGCGGCTACCTGGTTTCGTTCATGGACTGGCTGGGCATCTGCCTGGGTTCCATGGTGATCCTGATGGTTCGCCATCTGACCGGTGGTGGGTGGGGCATGGTGATTCGCCGCATCCTGGGCGCAGCGATGCGGACCGTGCCGTTGATGTTTGTTTTCTTCCTTCCTATTGCGTTCCTCGGCGTCCCGAAGCTCTATCCGTGGGCGATGCCGCTCGAGTCGATCGCGAACCCGACCATCCGCGAGCATCTGGCGAAGAACAAATTCGTGACGAGCGGTTACCTGAATGTGCACGGGTTCATCATTCGGGCGATCATTTACTTCGCGATCTGGGCACTGCTGTCATACCTGTTGACCCGCTGGTCGAAGGAACAGGACTCTCCGCCCGTGCGCGATAACAGCTTGCGCTTCAAGGTCATCAGCGGGCCAGGCATCATCTTGTATGCCTTCACCATCTCTTTTGCCGCTATCGACTGGGTGATGTCGATGGATCCTACGTGGATTTCGACGATCTACGGATTGCTGTTTGTGGCGGGGGAATTGATCTCGGCGTTGTGCTTCGCGGTGGTCATCGAGCGGATTCTCTTCAAGTACAAGCCAATGTCACTGCTGCTGCGGCCTGACTTCGTTCACGATCACGGCAAGTTCATGCTGACGTTCGTGATGATCTGGGCCTACTTCTCGTTTTCGCAGTGGCTAATCATCTGGGCCGGTAACCTTCCGGAAGAGATCACCTGGTACATCCGGCGACTAAACGGCGGCTGGGGATACGTTGGACTTTTCCTCGTGATCTTCCAGTTTTTCGTGCCGTTCGCCCTGCTGCTGTCGAGGCAATTGAAGCGCGACATCACGAAGCTGGTCTGGCTGGCGGTATGGCTGATCATCGTGCGCTACGTGGATTTGTTCTGGCTAGTCGAACCGAATTTCTCGACCACGTTCCACGTGTCCTGGGCGGACCTTCTTATTCCCTTCGGCATGGGCGGTTTGTGGCTCGCTTACTTCTGCCACAACCTGAGTTCAAAGCCGCTTCTGCCCGCTTACGATGTGTATGCGAAACAAGTGTTGGAGCCCGAGCATGAGTGAAGAGAAGATCGGCGGGCATAACCCGGATACGGGCTTTGAGCAGGAAGACCTCAGCCCGCAAGGCGTCTTTTACTTCATGGGTGGAGTGGTAGTACTCGGCGTGGTCATCTATTTCATCCTGTCCGGAATGTATCGCTATCTCGACAACTACGATCGCACGCACCAGCCGCCGGCGAATCCAATGGCGGCGACGACCGGCATTGATCCGCAGACGATGACGTATCCGCAGATCCAGGGCCAGGTGCAGAACACATTCCCAAAGCCAGTGCTCGAATACAGCGAGCAGACGCAATATACCGAGGAGTTGAAGAAGCAGAACGAGGTCCTGGAAAGCTACGACTGGGTCGATCAGAACAACGGCGTCGTCCGCATCCCGATCGATCGCGCCATGGATCTGGTGGCGCAACGCGGACTGCCGGTGTTGCCCGAAAGCCAAGCCGCTGGCGCGAACAGTGTTGACAAGGGAAAGGGAGGCAAGATGGCGAAGGCGCCCGCTCCCGCCAACAAATAATAAAAAGGCTGTAAGAATCGGGCGCGTCAGCGCTGCGTAACGCAAACGGAAGTCCCAGCAGGAATTGGAAACGAAAGGTTGGCAGTGAGCAATATCTTCACAATTCGAATCATGGCCGCGACGCTGCTTTTGGCAGCGTCCGCTTTCGGACAGGGCATGACAAGCGGCATCATGTCGCCGCCGGCGAACGTTCGTCCGCCAGGATTAAAGAACGTCGGTATTCAGCAGAACCTCAACCAGCAAATCCCGGCTGACTTGTCCTTCACCGATGACCTGGGCCGTCCGGCGAGGCTTAGCGACTACTTCGGCAAGAAGCCGCTGATTCTGAACCTGGTCTACTACAGCTGCCCGATGCTCTGTGGGGAAGTGCTCAGCGGCTTGGAACATTCGCTCCGCATGATGAAGTTCGATGTCGGCAACGAATTCGACGTCATCACCGTGAGTTTCGATCCAAGCGAAACACCCGAGATGGCGGCAAAAAAGAAGGCCGAGTTTCTTAAGCGCTACAAACGCGAGGGTGCTGAGCGGGGTTGGCATTTTCTGGTAGGGAAGCAGGACTCCATCGACGCGCTGACCAAGGCGGCCGGGTTCCAGTACCAGTATGACCAGAAGACCAAGCAATTCGCTCACGCGACCGCGATCATGGTGCTGACGCCCGAAGGCAAGATCGCGCAGTACTACTACGGCGTGGAATATCCGCCGAAAGATCTGCGGCTCGGCCTGGTGCAGGCGGGGCAGGGCAAGATCGGCAACCTGGTCGACCAGTTGCTGCTCTATTGCTATCACTACGATCCGGAGGCGGGAAAGTACAGCGCTACCATTCTGCGCGTGCTGCGCCTGGCCGGCGTTGCGACGATGTTGTGTCTGGGAACCCTGGTTTTCGTAATGATTCGCCGTGGTCCGGCACACGGCAATCCGGGAGCGGGACGGGCTGATTAACTATGTTTGAGAACATGCCACTTTGGCCGGCACGCGCCTCGACCATGGCGAACAACGTCGACGCGCTCTACATTTTCCTGCTGGTCGTTTCGGCGATGATGACCGTGTTGATCTTTACCATGGTCGTCTTTTTCGCCGTCCGCTACCGGAAGCGTCCCGGCGAGCGTGCTGAGCAGATCGACGGCTCGCATGCGCTCGAAATTACCTGGTCGGTGATTCCGTTCTGCGTATTCATGGTGTTTTTCGTCTGGGGCGCTAAGCTGTACTTCAATGAACGCAGGCCGCCCCAGAACTCCGCCGAGGTTTACACCGTCGCCAAGCAGTGGATGTGGAAGTTTGAGCACATGGAGGGGCAGCGCGAGATCAACGAACTGCACGTGCCGGTTGGACGCGACGTCAAGATGATCATGACGTCCCAGGACGTGATTCACAGCTTTTACGTGCCCGCGTTCCGCATCAAGCAGGATGTGCTTCCCGGCCGGTATACGGTGGCGTGGTTTCATCCCACCAAGCCCGGTACCTATCACCTTTTTTGCGCGGAGTACTGCGGGACCATGCATTCCGGGATGATCGGTTCGGTGGTGGTGATGGAGCCCAAGGACTACGAGGCGTGGATGGGCGGCGGAGGCAGCCAACCACTGGCGGTCACGGGCGAGAAACTGTTTTCGGAACTGGGTTGCGTGACCTGCCACCGCAGCGATACCCAGGGGCGCGGCCCCAACCTGGTCGGCTTGTTCGGCAAGCCGGTTCTTCTGGAAGACGGCCGCACCGTGGGTGCAGACGAAAATTATCTGCGTGAATCGATTCTGCAACCGACCGCGAAGATCGTGAATGGATTCAAGCCGATCATGCCGACGTTCCAGGGACAGATCAGCGACGAGCAACTGAATGCGCTGGTGGCTTATGTGAAATCGCTGGGGCAGCCGGCGAATCCGGCGGCCGGACGCAACATGGCTACCGCGACCACGCAACCGTAAGAATTTCAGGTGACGAGCATGGCAACTGCAGTATTGGAATCCGCCGAGCGCGAAACTTACTTGAACCGGGAGTACGGCATCAAGTCGTGGCTCTTGACGGTCGACCACAAGCGTATCGCCTTGCTGTACCTCATGGGGATCACGTTTTTCTTTTTTGTCGGCGGCTTCTTCGCATTGTTGATCCGGCTGGAATTGCTGACTCCGGCAGGCGACCTGGTGCAGGCCGATAGCTATAACAAGCTGTTCACGATGCATGGCCAGGTAATGGTTTTCTTTTTCCTGATTCCCGCCGTGCCGGCCGTGCTCGGCAATTTTCTGATCCCCATCATGATCGGCGCCAAGGACCTGGCTTTCCCGCGCATCAACCTGCTGAGCTGGTACCTGTACATCATTGGCGGCGTCTTGATGGTTTACACCATTCTGAATGGAGGAGTGGATACGGGCTGGACGTTCTACACGCCGCTCAGCACTGAGTTTCTGAAGACGAACGTCGTAACCGCGGCGCTGGCGGTATTTGTATCCGGCTTCTCTTCGATTCTTACCGGCCTGAATTTCATCGTCACGACTCACCGGATGCGTGCGCCAGGCATGACCTGGAATCGGCTGCCGTTGTTCGTGTGGGCGCACTATGCAACCAGCATCATCCAGGTGCTGGGAACGCCCGTGGTTGCGATTGCCATCGTGCTGGTAGCGCTGGAGCGTGTGTTCCACCTGGGCATTTTCAATCCTGCCCTGGGCGGCGACCCGCTTTTGTTCCAACACCTGTTCTGGTTCTATTCGCATCCCGCGGTTTACATCATGATTTTGCCGGGCATGGGAATCATCAGCGAGATTGTGTGCTGCTTCTCGCGCAAGCGCGTGTTTGGCTACAAGGCGATGGCGCTCGCCTTGCTCGGCATTGCCGTGGTGGGATTTCTGGTTTGGGCGCACCACATGTTTGTGGCAGGTATTTCCCTGTACGCCGCACTGATCTTTTCGTTCTTGAGCTACTTCGTCGCAGTTCCCTCCGCCATCAAGGTCTTCAACTGGACCTCCACCATGTACAAGGGGTCCATTACCTACCAGACTCCGATGCTTTACGCCTTTGGCTTCATCGGGCTGTTCACGATGGGAGGATTGACGGGGCTGTTTCTGGCTTGCCTCGGCATTGATGTGCACGTTACCGACACGTATTTCGTCGTCGCGCACTTCCACTACATCATGGTGGGTGGCATGGTTATGGCTTATCTGGGCGGGATGCATTTCTGGTGGCCGAAGATTTCCGGACGCATGTATCCCGAAGGTTGGGGGAGGCTGGCAGCGTTACTGGTCTTTGTCGGGTTCAACCTGACATTCTTCCCGCAATTTATTCTCGGGTACATGGGGATGCCGCGCCGGTACTGGGATTACTCCCATTCGCCGGAGTTCCAGATCCTGAACGTGCTCTCAACTGCAGGCGCCACGATTCTTGCCGTCGGCTATTTGCTGCCCATGGTCTATTTCCTGTGGTCGATGCGCTATGGCAAGCCCGCGCCCGACAATCCATGGAATGCCGCTGGATTGGAGTGGATGATTCCGTCTCCGCCCACCACGTTCAACTTTGAAGAGCAGCCGGTCGTAACCTGGGAAGCGTACAACTACGACGAACTCGACCAGCGCAGGGAGGAGGTCCCCGTTGCACACTAGCCCGCCGGCCGCGGTTGAGGGAGAAGCCCACCAGAACCCTGCCCTCCTGCATCACTTTGCAACCGAGGAACAGCAGAAGAATGCCGCCAGTCTCGGCATGTGGATCTTCCTGATCACCGAAATCATGTTTTTCGGGGGGATGTTCTGCGCCTACCTGGTGTACCGCTTCTGGTACTTCGGAGATTTTGCGGCGGGCAGTTCAAGTCTTAACCTCACGCTGGGCACCGTGAATACGATCGTGCTCATTGGTTCCAGCTTGACGGTCGCCATGGCAGTCCGTTGCGCGCAGGTGGGCAAGCAGAAAGCCGTCGTCGTCTACTTGCTGCTTACCCTGATCCTTGGCCTGGCTTTTCTTGGTATCAAGGCCAAAGAATATAAAGATAAGTTTGACGAACACCACATCCCCGGCGAGGCCGCCTTTCACCTGGAAGGCCATGTGCCGCGGCACCCCGATATTCCCGTCAACCAGCAGCACGCGCAGATTTATTTTTCGCTCTATTTCGCGATGACGGGCATGCACGCCTTGCACATGATCATCGGTGTTGGGCTGTTTGTTTTCTTGACGTACAAAGCCCACAAGGGTGTCTACCATCCGGGCTACTACACCCCACTTGAAAACGCAGGGCTGTACTGGCACTTTGTCGATATCGTATGGATTTATCTATTTCCCTTGCTGTACCTGATCGACCGTCATCCGTGAGGCGCAATGTCTGAGCACATTTCTTCCGTCAAACTGTATGTCGGCATCTGGCTCGCCTTGATGTTTTTCACGGTCCTGACTGTCTTTGCGGCAACGGTTGACCTCGGTCTGTTTAATCCCATCGTGGCGCTGGCGATTGCCAGCACCAAGGCTGTTCTGGTGGTGTTGTTCTTCATGCACGTAAAGTACGCGCACGAGAAGCTGACCAAGCTGGTGATCGTTACGGGATTCTTTTTCTTCCTGATCCTGCTGGCCTTGACGATGGCTGACTACGGAACCCGACTCTGGACTTGAGGCTGAGGCATCTCCACCTTCCCGGTGGAACGCGGAGCCAGGACCGGTCCCTTCTGATTTGGATCCTTTGAGGTCCCTAGGTCGACCACTGTAATCTTTCCGTCGCTGACAATGTCGTCTCCGGTCGCGTTGGCGGCCTTTTTTGGGGCCTGCGGCCGATCGAAGTCGGCATAAGCCACCGCCATCCCGGAAAACAGCAGGTCAGACTGGATCCAATCGCGCTCGCGGTCCACGTGGGGATCGATGCGGTGCGTCCACTTGGTATAGCCCCGGCTGTTCTCGGTGGCAATGTCGTGAGTGGCAGCGCCGATCCACACATCCTGGCCTTTATAAGTATTCTTCAGCTTCCAGATGCGGATGTGGTGCCTCTTCGCAAACGTGTTCAGCGACTTTTGAAAGACAAGGTCGGGCGGCTGTCCGTTCAGGAGCAAGGTCGAGACCGGGGCTGATGTGTAGCCCGTGTTCCGCATCGTGGCCTGCGCCACTTTCAAAGCCGCTTTCACGCCCAGGTCATCCGCTTCCAGCCAGTGAGATTCCGTGAACGAAGAAGTGATGCGCTGTTTGCTGCCCAGAAAAATCAGGTTGGTCAGGTCCGAGGGAACCTTGTTTGTCGCCGAGGTACGTAACGGTGCGCCCTGAACAATCTGCTGCAGATCCGGATCGACCTGGAGCATTGGCCAGCCGGGCCAGGCTTCCTTTTGCTTAAGCATGGAGGGCCGCACGATCTGAATTTGCAGGTCCGTGCTGGCGGGGAAAAGTATCTCGCGGCGAAGCGAGAGGCCGTAGACGGTCGACACACCTTTGATGGCATATCCCGCGAACGGATTGGCGGCGCTCAACCCTGCGAAGATTAACGAGGCCTTCTTTGAAGCATGCGGCTGGATGATGCCAAGGATTTCATTGTTCCGCACGGTTTCGCGGGCGTTGTCGACCTCAAGCACTCGCGCATAGAGCGGCGAGAGCGTCCCGTCCTTGTGCACGATGTTGGAGAAATCCAGCACCAGGCGGGGCCGCGAATACTTGTCCGGTGCCTTGGTAGCGAACAGGACGGTGCCATTCACTCTAGTGCCGGGCGGCACCACCAGTTCGCCATCGTTGCAGGAAATCTTTTCGCCATCCCTGCAAAGCGGATAGGTAACGACGCCTTCAATGGGGTCGCCGGTCCGCGAACGATCGCTGTACACGGGCGTGCTGAGGCGCACGCTCAAGGTAGCCCCTGGGGAAAGGTCAGCCCGGCGTGACAAGTTCGCAGCTTTGGGTACGTTGGAGGCAGGAGACTGCATTTCCATCTGGTCAAAGAAACGGAAGGTGGCCACCAGAAATCCACTGGTCGCTCCGCTCTCCATCAGCAGGGTCTGAAGCTCAAAGGATGGTGAGTAGAGCAGGTAATCGAGCGCTGTATCCTGATAGATATCTTCGTGATTGACGTCGATGCCGCGTTGGATCATCGCGTCGGCGAGTTCCTCGTACGCTACAGTGACCGCAGGCTTTGTGCTGTAGCTGGAGCCAAATACCGCCCAGTGCAATGCGGTGCGGCCTTGCGGGTCGGTCTCCTTCAAATCTGCTCCGGATTGGATGAGAGCTTTCGCTTCGCTCAGGCGCGACAGGATTTCCTTTTCCTTGGTCTCGCGGGTAGCTTTATAGAGAACCTGCAGAAGCTGTGATTCCTTGGAGACGTCGATCTCCACTGCGGCGGGCGCTAGTTCGTCTTCGGCCGGTTCCTCTGGAACCTCGGCAAACTCGGCGTTATGAACACCCTGTTGCTCGAGTGTCTGCGCTTGTTGAGTGGGAACTGCCTGGGCCGCGGGAGACGAAGACTGCCCTGCCGCGCCGGAGGTCTCGTGAAATGCCGTGATTCCTGACAGGACAATGGAGAGAGCGAGAAGAAGAGGCCCACTCTTCGGCGCAATAAACATATATTTGCCTTCCGCAGGTTGAGTTTTAATTTTCTCTGTGAGGTGGGGTAGCTGAGCACGCTCCTGTTCGTTTGCGGCGAACCAGAGCCTGCTTCATTAAGCGTCCGAGATTATAGCCCAATTGCCAAATGGGAGTGACCGGTCGGCCAAGCTTTAAGATTGATTCAAATTCCGGCAATATCCTTGCCACGCGCGGAATTTTCCTCGAACATGGAGCTTCACTGAATCCAAATGCCTCTCCCCGATCCACTGCCTATTCTCTCCGCCGGGCGCGCCGATGCATTCGCTCAACGAGCCCGGGACTCGCGGGAGGCTCGTGTTGATGCGGATGCGCTGGCGTCTGATCTTCGCGCTCGGATTGCCGGCGAGGTTCGTTTCGATAAGGGCACCCGGGCTCTGTATGCGACCGACGGCTCCAGCTACCGTCAGGTTCCTATCGGCGTCGTCATCCCGCGTAATTCTGAGGACGTCATTGGCACGATAGCGACCTGCCGCGAGCACGGTGCTCCTATTCTTTCGCGCGGGGGAGGCACGTCGCTGGCGGGCCAATGCTGCAACACGGCCGTCGTGATGGATTTCAGCAAGTACATGGCAGGGATCCTCGAGATCGATGCCGCCCGCAAGATCGCGCGCGTGCAGCCTGGAGTTGTTCTCGACCATCTTCGCAACGCAGCCGAGAAGCACCACCTGACATTTGGGCCCGATCCTGCCACCCACAACCGCTGCACCCTGGGCGGAATGATCGGCAACAATTCCTGCGGCGTGCACTCGGTGATGGCCGGCAAGACCGATGACAACATCGAAGCCCTCGATGTCGTTACCTATGACGGCGTTCGCATGAGCGTCGGAGCGACCACGCCGGAGGAACTTGAGCAGATCATTCAAGCCGGCGGCCGCCGGGGCGAAATTTACGCGAAGTTGAAGGCAATCGCCGACACCTACGCCGAACTCATTCGTAGTCGTTATCCGAACATTCCCCGGAGGGTCTCCGGCTACAACCTGAATTACCTTCTGCCGGAAAACGGCATTCACGTGGCCCGGGCGCTGGTCGGGTCGGAAGGCACGTGCGTCACGGTGCTGGAGGCCACCTGCCGGTTGGTGGAAAGTCCGCCCGAGCGCGTCCTTGTCGTCGTTGCTTATCCCGACATCTTTCAGGCAGCCGATCACGTTCCTGACGTCATGGCGCACAAGCCGATCGGCCTGGAAGGCATGGACGATTTGCTGGCTGAATACACCCGACGGCGCGGAATCAACGCGGAAGGGCTCGCGCTCCTGCCTGCGGGCGGAGGCTGGCTGCTGGCCGAATTCGGAGCCCAAACGCAAGCCGACGCCCAGGCGCAGGCCCGCGCGATGATGGAATCGCTCAGCCGTTCTGCCACGCCGCCCAACATGCGCTTGTGCACGGACGCCGAAGCGCGTCACGTCTGGATCGTCCGCGAGTCGAGCCTGGGAGTCATTTCGCACGTTCCGGGTGAGCCGCTGAGCTGGGAGGGTTGGGAAGACTCCGCTGTCGCTCCCGACAAGCTGGGCAATTATCTGCGCGATCTCAAGCGGCTGATGAGCGAGTTCGGCTATCACGGGACGCTGTACGGGCACTTCGGCCACGCCTGCGTGCATACGCGCCTGAATTTCGACTATGAAAGCGAAGCGGGAATTGCCCGCTTCCGGCAATTCATGAACGCGGCGGCGGATTTGGTTGTGAGCTATGGCGGATCGCTCTCGGGTGAGCACGGCGACGGCCAGGCCCGCGCCGAGCTTTTGCCCAAGATGTTCGGCCCTGAACTCATTCAGGCTTTCAACGAGTTCAAGGCGGCGTGGGATCCGGACTGGAAGATGAATCCCGGGAAAGTCGTCGAGCCTTACCGCATGGACGAAAACCTCCGGCTCGGGCCCGGCTACCATCCGTGGCGGCCGCCCACGCACTTCAGATTTCCTGATGACCATGGCAGCCTGGCGCACGCCACTTTGCGATGCGTAGGAGTGGGAAAGTGCCGGCAGCAGGAAGGCGGACTGATGTGCCCAAGCTTTCGGGCGACGCGCGAAGAGGAACATTCCACCCGCGGACGGGCCCATCTGTTGTGGGAGATGGCCAAGGGAGAGGTCATTCAGGACGGGTGGCGGAGCCGCGAGGTTG
This sequence comes from uncultured Acidobacteriota bacterium, assembly GCA_963850425.1. Lineage (GTDB taxonomy): Bacteria > Acidobacteriota > Terriglobia > Terriglobales > Acidobacteriaceae > Gp1-AA133. The sequence continues at coordinate 1,635,322 of CAWKLF010000001.1, forward strand.
AGAATTCCTTGGACCTATGCCTTTCCTGCAAAGGCTGCAAGACCGAATGCCCAGTTTCGGTCGACCTGGCCACCTACAAAGCCGAGTTTCTCGCGCATTACCATGAAGGAAGGCTCCGGCCGCTCAGCCATTACGCGTTTGGGAACATTGATTTTTGGGCGAGGTTGGCGTCGAACACCCCCGGCCTGGTAAATATCACCACCCAGCTGCCCTTCCTGCGCGACATCGCGAAGGCTCTCACCGGAATTCCCCGGCAAAGAAACATCCCAGCCTTCGCGCCGCAGACGTTCAAGAGCTGGTTTCGGCGACACCGGCCGCTGCATCCCGACGGCCCGATCGTGATTCTCTGGCCCGATACGTTCAATAACTACTTCTTGCCCAACACGGCCAGGGCCGCGGTCGACGTCCTCGAAAACGCCGGCTTCCGCGTGGAACTGCCGCAGGGAACTCTCTGCTGCGGTCGTCCGCTTTACGATTTCGGAATGCTCGAGCGCGCCGAAGATCTGCTACTCCAGATCCTGGACGCGCTTGCCTCGGAAATCGAAGCGGGCGTGCCGATCGTGGGCCTGGAGCCAAGCTGCGTGACCGTGTTCCGCGATGAACTCTGCAATCTGTTTCCGCGGGACGAGCGCGCACAAAGGCTTTCGCGCCAGACCTTCCTGCTCAGTGAATTCCTGGAGAACTACAAGAACCTGATCCCTCTACCCCGTTTGGAGCGGAAGGCGATCGTTCACGGCCACTGCCATCACAAATCCGTCTTAAAGATGAATGCTGAGCAGGCGGTTCTCAGCCGGATGGGATTAGACTGCCATACCCCCGCCCCCGGGTGCTGCGGGATGGCAGGGTCGTTTGGTTTTCAACACGACAAATACGGCATCTCCATGACCATCGGAGAATTGGAACTGCTGCCCGCCGTCCGAAAGGCTCCGCCGGACTGGCTGGTGATCGCCAACGGCTTCAGCTGCCGTGAGCAGATTGCCCAGGGAACCGATCGCCAAGCCCTGCACCTGGCCGAGATCCTGCAGATGGCTCTACACACGGGACCTAAGGGAGTGGAGGGTTCCTACCCGGAACGGCACCTGGTACGCGGCCGGGAAGCGGAAATTCAGCGGTCCATGAAGCGCACCAGCCTGGCTTTAGTAGGGGTGGCTGGAGCCGGCGCCGCTCTCTGGCAGTTGTTCCGAAAGCATTGATTGTAGGCGGCTTACGGACTATAACCTTAAGTGTATTCGAGCCTCTCGCCAGCCTCCTGACTTTCTGGGACAATATTAGTGCCACCCTCGGGGACCGCCAACCGTCAACGGCGCCCTGGTCTTGCTCCCCGTCCCTTACCTCGGGGAACTGAGTGAACATCATGGAACGCGAAACCATCGTCGAAGGAGTTCCTGGAGACTCCGTAGAGCTTGAGGCCGTCCCTGTAAAAAAGGCGGACGCCTCACTCCAGGGATCGATTCTCGTTTTGATCCAGTTCGATGTGGCGGAGGAAATCCGCCTCGATGAGCTGCGCAAGATTTTCAGCGCCCGTACTGCCGGGGCCAGCTTCAAGCACCCCGCACCTGGCTATGTGCAGTACCAGCGGCCTCCGGTGGTTGAGCCAGTTGAAGCTTTGGTGCTCGATACAGGCGAGCGTCTGGATGGCCAGATCAAGTATTACGACTACGGCGTATTAAGCGTGGTTTTCGAGCTACCCTTCGCCGGAGAGTGGGAGGATTTGATCCGCCTGTCTGGACGCTGGGTGTGGGACACCGATTTCGCGGCCCTGGCTTCCCGGATCGTTAAAAAGCGGTTGGAGCGTGCCCGGCCCGCGCTGATCAAGCCGTACGAAAACTGGCTGCACGAGGATTATTTCATCTTCCACGTGCGCGACAAGGTGGGAAAGCCCTCCGCCAACGAGATCTTGAAATCGCACGGGGATCAGATCGCCCAGATTGTGCGCGGCGAGACCTTGCCGCTTTCCGATGGCGAGCGCCAGGAAATTCTGCAAGGACGGATCTCTTATTACCCAAACGATCTGACCGTAATCGGCTGGAATGCGGCGTTTCTGTACGATTCAGCCTCGGGCGCGGAGACAGCGATTCAATTGCTCGAGTACGCCAACTCCCAGCTGCTTGAATTCCGCCACTACGACGAACTTCTGACCCGGGAGTTGGAGGGCGTTTACGATTTCCTGGAGACCGGAGGCAACAGCCTGTGGTCGCGCTGGCGTACGGCGCGCGCCGCCACCAAGTTGCATACGGTCCTGCTCGACGTGGGCGAACTGACCGAGCACGCCGACAATGCCATCAAGTTCTTGAGCGACATGTTCTCCGCTCGCCTCTACAAGCTGGCGGCTTCGAAGATCGGCGTGCCCGACTACAAAGACCTGGTCCAGCAAAAACTCAAAACCGCCGAGGAGCTCTATCACTTCATGGTGGACGAGTTCAACCAAAGCCGGGCGTTCGTGCTGGAATTGATGGTGGTGATCATTCTGGTAATTGAGCTGGTGATGCTGTTCAGCGGCAAGCCGGGATTCTAAGCATTGAGGAATTGGGAAATTGGGTAATTGGGAAATTTGAAGGCGACCTCGACCGACGTTGGGTGTGCCTTTCAATATTCAATTACTCAATTCGCAATTACTCTAGTGAGTTCATCTTCCTCCCCCCACTTCCAGGATTGACCCCGTCACATACGAAGTTGCCGGCGACAGCAGCCACACCACGGCCTCTGCGACTTCCTCGGGTCTTCCGGGGCGTCCCATCGGAATTGTCGACTTCAGTCTCTCCAGCCTGCCGGGCTCCCCGTTGGCAGCATGAATCCCTGTCTCCACTAGCCCGGGGGCGACCGCGTTCACCCGAATCCCCTCGTTCGCAACTTCACGCGCCAGCCCCAGCGTGAAAGTATCGATCGCCCCTTTACTTGCGGCGTAGTGAACCCACTCTCCCGGAGAACCTGTTCGTGCGGCCAGCGAGGAAATGTTGACGATTGCCCCGCCTTGTCCGCCGTGGCGCGTGGACATACGTTTCACTGCCTCCCGTGCGCACAAAATCGCGCCGGTCACATTGACTGCGAAGAGGTGCTCCAGCGCTTGGGAGGAAACGGCTTCCACGCGCGCAAAGCCTCCGGTGACTGCTGCGTTGTTGACCAGGCCGCGTATGGCGCCGAGTTCGCGCTCGGCCTCGGCAAACAGACGCAGGATGTCTTGCTCCTTCGCGACGTCTGCCTGGATCGCAACTGCTTTTCCGCCTCGCTCCCGGATGCTGCGTACTACTTCCAAAGCTTCGGAACGTCCAGACTTGTAGTTCACCGCTGCCGAGAAGCCCTGGGCCGCCGCCAGTTGCGCTGTGGCAGCTCCAATTCCGCGACTGGCTCCGGTAATGATGATGGCGTTGGATTCCTTTGCATTCATAGCTCGATCGAAGTAGCTCCTTGCACAAGACAAATCAGCCTACATGCGAAAGCTTCCGCCGCAAAGTCCGCAAAGTAAGACGCAATGCTCGCGAAGAGGAACGCGCTGACTTTGCAAGTAACCCTCAGCCTTTCTTAGCGCACTTTGCGGCTGGCCTTGGCGAGCTTTGCGGTAAAAGGTCTTAATTTGCGCGGAAGCTTTTCTTTAAGCCGTGGCCCCCTGTATCCTCACTGTTCCCGGAGGTCACATGCGCGGTCTGCAGAACAAACGAGTCTTGATCACCGGAGGCGCGAGCGGGATTGGCGCCGCCACCGCTGCCCGCTTTCTCGAAGAAGGGTCGCAAGTCGTCGTGCTCGACCGCGACGAAAAGGGTTGCGTCGAAATTCAGCGTCAGCTTCCTAAATTAGCGGGAATCGTGGTCGCCGACGTTTCGATCCTCGCGCAAGTTCAGACCGCCTTCGCCCAGGCCGTCCAATTGATGGGAGCCGTGGATGTCCTCATCAACAATGCGGGAATTTCGATCCGCCACAAATTCCTCGATATCACCCCTGCTGAATGGGACAAGATCCTCGCGGTGAACCTGACGGGCGTTTTCTATGTTGCGCAGACCGCCGCACGCCACATGTGGGAGACGGGCAGTGGCGTGATCCTGCAGACCGCTTCGACTAATGGCTTCGTGGGGCAGCCCTTTTACGCCGACTACAACGCGACCAAAGCGGGCGTGATCGAGCTCACGAAAACCATGGCCCTGGAACTCGCCCCGAAGATCCGCGTCTGCGCCGTCGCTCCCGGCTACGTGCTTACGCCCATGCAGCGGGCGGAGTATACCGATGAAATGCTCGAAGAGGTAAACCGGAAAGTCCCCCTGCGCCGGCACGCCAAGCCCGAAGAGATCGCCGCCCTATTCGCCTACCTCGCCTCCGAAGACGCGGCTTACATCACCGGCCACGTATACACCTGCGACGGGGGCGAAACGGCGGGAGGCCTGGCGAGCCGATGAAGAGTCCGGGGCTGATTTCAGCTGCGCCAATCCCTGATCTGGTTGCCTGACGCCAAACGCAAGGTCGCCCGAGCGCGTTCGGATGGCGCCTCACTCCGCTCGGGATGACAAAAAGGTGAGTTGCATAGCCGCAGACGCCCTCGTCTGCCCGGTAGTGAGCGTCGAACGGAGGAAAGTAATCGATATGGTGGAGCTTAGCTGGTGCTGAGCACGCCCAGCATCGTCCGCCAGCGCAAAACCTGTTCCTGCTCGTGGTCACTCTCCGCAACAAACTCCATTCCGTAGCGATACCCCTTACGGTTCCGAACAACGCCGCGGATACGAATGGGCGATCCCGTATAGGGGGGAGTGAACTCGATCTCGGTTTGATCGCCTAGTTTCAATTCAACACCTGCGGTCAGCGCCATGCCGCCTTCATTCAATTCGTTTCCTCGCCCGACGATCACGCTGGTTTTACCGGGGCCATGGACGATCACGCGAAGGGGAACGTCCAGCCGATAGCGTGGCCAGCGGCGAGTACGCTTTGCGGTTTCAATGGTCATAAGATCTCGGTTTGTCGATCACCGTACATCGCTGGTTGCCATCGCCGGCGCTGCAGGAAGCGCACTCTCCCACGGGCAGGGCATATGGCTGGGTTTGTGGACCGCTACCTTTGCCGATCGGCGATCTCCAAGGTTAAGGACCCATACGATTTGGAAGTCCGCCTTGTGGCCGTCATATTCCACCGTCAGAAGATCCCCGCAGCGCAACTCGGCTACGATTCCGCGCAGCAAAGCGCCGCTCCGACTCAGGCTGGTTGCTTTTACATGAGTCGTGAAGCGTTCGCCGTCCGTATCTCTGCCCGATACGGTCACAGGCAGAGACAGTCGAGTCCTCGGTTCCTTGCGCCTTTCAATCATGCATGCACTCCACCTTCCTACTTCGGCTTTCACCGAGAAGCACTTGAGCTGTGAATTGGGTTGGGAAATTTCCCGTTGCGAGATTCTTTGCAGGATTTACGCGCCAAGCTTATGATTCCACGCGTCCGCAAATGGCAGCCCAAGGGAATCGAAGGCTTCGTTGCCGGATTGCGATCCTTTGAACTTTAGTGATGCCGCTTGGCGGCATCGTCATCGCATCTTTTGTTTCGATCTTGTATGCGCCTGGCCGGCCAAGTCGCACTGATTACCGGAGGAACCTCAGGCATCGGGGAGGCGACCGCCCTTCTTTTTGCCCGCGAAGACGCGCCGGTTGTCATTACTGGGCGCAACGAGAAACGCGGACACGCGGTCACGGCCGCCATTCTGGAAACAGGCGGCAAGGCAGTCTTCGTTCGCACCGACGTCCGCAAAGCCGCCGAATGCGACCGGGCCGTGCGTGAGACGCTAAGTTCCTTCGGACGTCTCGACATCCTGTTCAACAATGCCGGCATCTTCTACCCGCACGACACGCTTGAGTGTTCTGAAGAAGAGTGGGACGAGCAGATCGACATCAACCTGAAGGGCACATTCCTGATGTCGAAGGCCGCTTTGCCCGGCATGATCGCGCAAGGCCGCGGCGTGATCATCAACAACAGCTCCGGCTGGGGCATCGTGGGCGGCGACAAGGCGGTGGCGTACTGCGCGTCGAAGGGCGGCGTGGTGCTGATGACCAAGGCCATGGCCATCGACCACGGCCGGCAGGGCATCCGGGTCAACTGCATCTGCCCAGGGGATGTGGAGACGCCCATGCTGCCCCAAGACGCGAAAATGCGCGGTCAGAAGTGGGAGGACTACATCGCAGGCTGCGCTAACCGGCCGCTCGGGCGGGTGGGGACTGCGGAGGAGATCGCAAAGGCGGTGCTTTTCCTGGCTACGGAGGATTCGTCATTCATGACGGGCGCGGCGCTGGTGGTGGATGGCGGGGGGACGGCGGATTGAGCCTTCGGGATTGCAGATTTTAGATTGAAGATTTCAGATTGCGAACTGGTGTCGGGCAAGGTTGCGATTCCGAGATTTCGACTTCAGAATATGCAGTCCGCCGCGGTAATCCGGGATTTGCAATCTAAAATCTAAAATCAGCAATCTGAAATTGAGCATCCAGTTCTATTTTGAATTCCGACACAAAACTTCGCTCGCGCTCTCGTGAATACTTCGCCCGCGCCCAGCAGTCCCTGGTCGAAGGGGTGAACTCCCCCTCACGCGGCTCCGCCGTCTACTCGCCCGGGCCCATATTTCTGGAGCGCGGCCGCGGCTCCCACGTCTGGGACGTCGACGGCAACGAATACATCGACTTCATGATGTCATTCGGCGCGCTCATTCAAGGCCACGCGCATCCGAAGATCGTCGAGGTAGTGTCGCAAACCATCGCCGAAGGCTCGCACTTCGCCGCCGCAACACCTGCCGAAATCGAAGCCGCCGAGCGCTTCCGCCGGATGGTTCCTTCTGCCGAGGCCGTGCGCTTTGCCAACACCGGCAGCGAAGCAACGATGCTTGCCCTGCGCCTCGCCCGTGCGCACACTGGCCGTACCAAGTTCCTCAAATTCGAGGGCCACTATCACGGCTGGTACGACCCTTACTGCCTCAATGGGCACAGCCATCCTCTCGAGCAACTCGGCCCGCCGGAAAATCCTACGAAGATTCCAGACTCGGAAGGCATTCCTGCGTCGGTCTTCGATGACGTAATCGTCGCCGCCTGGAATGACGTGCCGAAGCTTGAGGCAATTCTGCAAACGCACGGCCAGGAACTCGCCGCCATCATCACCGAGCCCATCATGGCGAACATGGGCTGCATCCTGCCCCGCGATGGCTACCTGCAGCACGTCTGCGATCTCGCACATCGCTACGGCGCGTTGTTCATCCTCGACGAAGTGGTTACCGGGTTTCGATATGCGCCCGGCGGATGCCAGCAGTTCTATGACCTGAAGCCGGATCTTTCGACGTTCGGCAAGGCACTCGGCGCGGGCTTCCCGATCGGCGCCGTGGCCGGCCCGCGTGCCATCCTTGATCGCATGCGCTGGTCGGAGCACATGGTATTGCACTACGGAACGTTTAACGGACATCGCCTGACCATGAATGTGATCGCCGCCAACCTTGATCTGCTGAGTGAAGAAGGTGCGCACCGCAAGCTCTTCGCGATCGGTGATGCCGCCATCGCTGGCTTTCGCGAGGTATTTGGCCGCCACAAAGTCAAAGCCGTTGTGCAAGGCTTCGGGCCCATGTTCCAGATCTACTTCACTGAGCGCGACGCCATCCACGACTACCGCGACTATTGCCGGTATGTGGACACCAAAAAATATTCCCGCTTCGTTCACCATCTACTGGACCGCGGCATTTACATGACGCCGTCCAACGGTCTGCACTGGATCATCTCGACCGCCCACACGGAAAAAGACGTTGCAGCGCTGATCGCCGCGGCCGACCAGGCTTGCGCGGAGCTCGGGTGAAGGCCACCGTCTTCCTTGGCGGTGGGCGGATCACGGCGGCGCTGCTCGCCGGTCTTCGCCTTTGCAGATATAAAGCACCCATAGTCGTACACGATCGCAATCCAGGAAAACTGCGTGCGTTGAAGAAGCAGTTTGGAGTGAGGGTCGAGCCGGATCTGTTGACGGCCGTTGCGCAGGCCCGGCTGCTGATTGTGGCGGTCCGGCCGAGCCATGTTGCCGCACTCCTGGAGAGCGTTCGGCAAAGCGCACTGAGTCCTGCGCGCGCATCTCGGAGCACGCACAGGCTCGTTGCTTGCAGCCTGGCCGCGGGGATTCCGCTTTCCAACTTAAGGAAGATGTTGGGGCCGCCGGTCCACTGGGCCCGGGCCATGCCCAGCCCTGTGGCGCGGACCGGGCGCGGCCTCACCGCGTTGACGTTCCCGCGCGGTTTCCCCCAGGCGGATCGTCGGATGGTGCGACAGTTCTTCGCGAAAGTGGGTGCAGTGCTCGAGATTCCCGAAACCCAATTCGACCTTTTCACCGTGACTTATTCCGCCAGCCACGGCTACCACGCACTGGCATCCCTGGCGCAGTCTGCGTGCTCGCTGGGGCTCGACCAGAAAACGGCCTTCACTGCCGCTGCTCACGCACTTGGGGACGCAATCATTGCTTGGCGCGACGGCCAAGACTCACTCGATGCGCTATTGCACGAGGCTGCCACGCCCGGGGGGATTGCCGCTACTGTCATGAACTCGATGGAGGCTGAGGGGTATTCCCGCATCGTCCGCCGGGCCCTGCGCGCCGGGCTGGAGCGGGCCCGCAAGAATGCAACGATGCCGCATGCGTCGCGAAAGACGAAGGAGTGGTTCTGACATCCACGGTCGGCGGGCAACGACTTCCGCCGCCCCACTGAACTAAATTCACACCTAAAAGGGAAGCTTCGGAGATCTTTTTTAGTTGTCCGCCCAAGACGACGCGATTTCTACTCAACCGGCCTGCGAGCGCAGCATCCTTGCACACAGGCGAAACATTCGGATCACTCCATAAAGCGGGAATAAAGGTGCGGGCAGTCGAACGATTGCCCACTCTCCGGCGCCCGGAGTAAAGACCAGCCGCAACAGGAATCGCACCTGGTCACTTGCGCGCTCTCGCACGCGCATCATCAATCGAAAATATTGCAGGGACTCAGGATTGAATGCCTCCGCCCTTGGCAAGCCGCCCAGGACTTCTTCCGATAGCCGCTCAATTTCCGGATCCGCATTCCAGAGATTCCGCACCAAGTCCGGTACGTTCGCCTGTAGCAGGCGATGCGCCAGCCGCAGGCTGACGCCGACCATGCGTGTGACGCCTAACTTCCTGGCTTTCCGCTCCACCCCGGTCCAATCAATCGTTTGTGATTGCACAGCGCCCGCAATATCGCGCAGCCAATAGAGTCTGACCCATGCATGCTTTCCTGCGTGCACGCAGAGCGTCAGAAGAAGATCTTCTGGAGACAAGGTGCGTACCGCGCGGCCGAAAACTGGAACGGTTCGGGTTCGCCGGAAGAATTCATTGCAGTCAAAATTCACGGCATAAAACCTGGGGAGAATATCCCATTGAATTTCGAGCAGGTTGCGCCCGGCCGGTCCATCGAAAGTGTATTCGTATCCGGCCGCGAGATAAGCGCGTTCTTCCGCTTCTGAGAATTGAGTGTTCACTGCGTACCCGAGCGTTCCGAGCGCAGTCTTCGCCTTGAGCACATGCTCCCGTCGAACCAGCACATCGAGATCGGAGAAGTCGCGCAAGGCTAGGTCGCCGTACACGGTCTCGGCGAGCACTGGCCCTTTCAGCGGGATCGCTGAGATTGAGTGCGAATCAAGGCAGTCGAGCACGCGAAACAGTTCGGCCGTGAACTGCAGGTTCTTCCGCGCATTGTGTTGATAGTGAGTTGCCGAGTGTCTCCAACGTCGAGGGAGGCACGGATTCCGTGCCGCGCAGTGCCTGATAGACCAACGGAGTGACGCCATGGTGGTCTGCGAGTTGAATCAGCCGCGGCCAGTCGATGCCACGCTCGATCAGCGTTTGCCGATCCGCATCCGAGGCTGCGTGATCGCCAATCGCACAGCAGGCCAGCAACAACGCAAACTCCGCGCGAAATGAGGAATCCGCAGCGCTTCTCTTCTGGTCTGAATCGGGCGGTGACGAGGCGAGGGAAGGCATGCCGGCCGGGGCGTTGGAGCGCGGATGACGCGGGCTCCGCCGCGCGCACACTATAATACAGAGACTCCCGCTGTTACGTTTCCGGGTCGCACGCCCACATGCCTGCCGTCTTACTCGAATCCGTGAGCAAGGTGTTTCGCCATCGCCCGGCGCTGTTCAACTGGCTTGGGCGGGAGCGGGCCGGTGAGACTCGCGCGCTCGATCGCATTTCCCTGGAAGCTCCATCGGGCAACGTGCTGGTTCTGCTGGGGCCTAACGGCAGCGGAAAGACCACCACTCTCAAGCTGATCTCGACCATGCTGTTGCCCGATGAAGGCCGCGTGCAAGTCCATCGGTTCGACACGCGCACTGACGCGCGAGCGGTTCGTGAACGCGTGGGATTTGCTGTCGCCACCGAGCGGTCATTTTTTCCGCGATTGTCCGCCCGTGAGAATCTTGACTTCTTTGCGACACTCGATGACATTCCGCGACGAACGCGCGCCGAGCGAGTCGACGAACTGCTTACCCGTACCGGCTTGCACGATGCCGCCGATACGCTGGTCATGAAATTTTCGAGCGGCATGTACCAGCGGCTGGGCATTGCGCGCGCCTTGATGAAGCGGCCCGCCGTTGTTCTGCTGGATGAGCCCACGCGAAGTCTCGATCCCGGATCGGCCGCACAATTCTGGAATCTGGTGCGCGAATTGCCTGCGCAAAATGCCACTGTGATTCTCACAACTCACAACTTCAATGAGGCGGTCGCCGTCGGCAACCACGTGGCTATCTTGTTTCGCGGAATGGTGGCCGCGGAGCGCAAGCTGTCGGCGACCATGCGCGTCGACGAACTGCGCTCGTTCTACTTCCAGACCACGGGCGAACTGGAAGAGGTCGAACCGGTAGTTTCGCGGGGTTTGCGATGAACCTGCCGTCGGTGCTCGATAAGACTGTGGTGATTGTTCGCCGCGACCTGCTCACCGCAGTGCGCTATCGCACTGGTTTCTTGTTGAGCGCTGCCGGAGCCGTCACCGAACTGGCCGCCTTCTACTACCTCTCGCGCGCGGTCGGCCCGGCCTTCCGTCCCGAAGGGCTGGAATACTTTTCGTTTCTGCTGGTCGGCACCGGCTTCTTTACATTTCTTCTGATGGGCGTTCACTCATTCCTGCAGACTGTCCAGGAAGCCCAACAGACTGGCACGCTGGAAGTATTGATGACAACTCCCACGTCGCCCTCCGTGCTGGTGTTTCTGAGCGCCATGTCGGCCTTTGCGGCGAACACGGTCGCATTGCTGTTTTATCTGGCCGCGGGATTATTGTTTGGGGCGCCGCTCCATTTCAACCTTGCCGCATCCGTTCCGGTTTTTTTGCTTTCTGTCATCGTCGCCATTTCCATCGGACTTCTCGCGGCCTCCCTGCAACTGGCCATTCAGAAAGGTTCAGCCGTAGTATGGGCGCTGGGCTCAGTCTGGTTTCTCACAGGAAGCATGTTCCCGGTGCAGACGTTGCCGAAAGGGTTGCGGGATCTCGCGCAGTTGATTCCGATTACGCACTCGCTCGAAGGCATGCGCCTGGCATTGCTGGAAGGCGCATCCTTTCGCGCGGTGTCGCACGAGTTGCTGATTCTCACGGCGTTTGCCATCGTCCTGTTGCCCGCCAGCCTGCTGTTCTTTTCCTGGACGTTGCGACGCGCGAGGATCGATGGCACGCTTTCTTTTTATTGATCCGTTTGAGATTTTCAACCAGCGAATGCCCCGTAATTGATGCACTGGAGAACGGTTAGCAAATGTTCGGGAGTCTGTTGTACACTTCCGGCACCGACTTCTCGCTCAAGGCCCCGGCGGGAGAGAAGGAAGACCCGTAGAGCTCCTATGATTCCTAAGAACCGTCCTACCGCTGACGAAGAGAAGAACGCTCTCGATAGCCAGCACCCAGACAAAAAGCCTTATCGAAAGCCTGAATTCCGGCTGGAGAAAGTATTCGAGACGATGGCGCTCGCGTGCGGCAAGATTTTTCCCACCATGCAGACCTGCCGAGGCACCCGGCGAAGGAGTTCGTAGTCTGCGAGGCCATGTCTGAGCTGGATCCAGCCCGGGAACAGTCCAAGCACAATCTTGCGGTCGAGGTTCTACGGAGCACGGGAGTTCTGCGCCTCACGGCATTTGGTCACAGCATGTTGCCGACGCTGTTCCCGGGTGACATCCTGACGGTCAAACTGGAACCGCTGGCTGAGATTCAGGCCGGCGATGTGGTGCTATTCGCTCGCCAGGGGCGGTTCTTCATTCACCGAAACTTGCGCCATGTGCGGAGTGGTTCTGGCAGCCTGCTCGTGACTCGTGGGGACTCCATGCCGCACGCGGATGAACCGGTCACAGCGGATGAATTGCTGGGAAAAATTGTTAGTGTTGAGCGCGGGACCCGCCCACCCGTGGTGGTGGCGCCTTGCACGCGTTCGCGTCGAATGGCCGGATTGATGATGGCGTATTCCGGCAAACTGCGAAGTCTGGCGCTGCGCTGGCACGAACGTACATCGCGGACCAACCTCGCTCAGCCGGGATACGTGCACGGGGAAGCGTCGCCGAAATAAGACGCCAGGTGTTGTACTTCCGACGTTGATGTGGACATCAAACATGACTGCGCAATTGACCTCAATCCAGGAATTGGCCGTCGAGATTGGCCAAACGCCCATCTTGTTGCGCAGTCAGGATGAACGCTTCTGGCACATCGTGCAGCAACGCTATTCCGGTTTTGTCAGGGATAGGGTGGAACCGGCCATTACCTTCGAAGTCGACTTGGTAGACGCGGAAGCGTCCTTATCGGACGGGGAATTGCGAGTTTGGACTGAGAATGGTCTTTGGCGGTTGGAGCGTGGGGACTTTCGAGTGGAATGGGATCCGCGATCGGGCCACGGCCATATACTGCAGACGGCCACTCCGTATGCGATTGATACCGCCTTGCGGGTGGTGCACACGATTCTTCAGGCGCCAGCGGGCGGCTTTCTTCTTCACGGGGCCAGCGCGATCCGCAATGGACGCGCGTTTCTGTTCTCCGGAGTCTCGGGGGCGGGAAAGACGACCATCTCCAGGCTCGCGCCCACAGACGCGATTCTGCTGACCGACGAGATTTCCTACATTCGGCGGGACGACTCCGGATACCGCGCCTGCGGCACTCCTTTCGCAGGAGAACTGGCGCGACCCGGGGAAAATGCCGCGGCTCCCATCGAGCGCCTTTATTTCCTGGCAAAGGGCCCGGAAAACTCGATTCAGGCGATGGAAACCTCGGAGGCCCTTCGAAAGCTATTGCGCAACATCTTATTTTTCGCAGATGATCCGGAGTTGGTTAAGATGGTATTCCGTTCAGCAAGCCAATTTCTGGAGCAAGTGCCCGCTTTTCGCCTGACGTTCTATCCCGACGGACGGGTATGGGACTTAATCCAGTAGCATTTGCGTAATGGCTGAGACCTACATAGCGCGCAGCACGGCCATCGCCGCCCGGATTCTCGGCGGCGAGATGATGATCATGTCCGCGCTCGACTCCACCTTCTTCACCTTGAATGAAGTCGCCACCGTGATCTGGCAGGCGGCCGACGGGCAGACTCCTCTTTCGCAAATTGTGGAGCGGCGCGTGTGTGACCAATTCGAGATCGAACCCGAGGTCGCCCGCCGAGATGCCGAAGAGTTTGTGAGCCAGTTGTCGCAGCATGGCATCTTGCTGGTTTCGGATCGTCCCATTCAGGATCAGAAGCCGGGAACGGCGGAGGCGCGATGAGCTTGCTGACGGAAATGAACGAGAGAGCGATGGCGCTGGGCGTCCCGCTCACCGTGCACATCGACGTCACCTATCGCTGCAACGAGCGCTGCGTCCATTGCTACCTCGACCATGACGATCACGGCGAGATGACGACCGCCGAGATCAAAGATGTGCTGGATCAGTTGGCGGAAGCAGGCGTTTTTTTTCTGGTATTCAGCGGCGGTGAAGTTTTCATGCGCCGCGATTTTCTTGAACTGGTGGAGCACGCGCGCAAGCTTCAGTTCAACGTAAAAGTGAAGACCAACGGCGTCATGATTCATGAAGCCGAAGCGAGGCGTTTGCGGGAACTGGGCGTGGAACAGATGCAGTTAAGCGTCTATTCGTACCGGCCCGAAGTTCATGACGCAATTACGAAATTGCCCGGGTCGCTGAAACGAACCGTCGAGTCGATCCGTTTCCTGAAATCGCAGGGTCTCAAGGTCACGCTCTCCAATGTGATGATGACCGTGAACCGAGCCGATGAAAAAGGAACGCACGCGCTCGCCAAGCGCCTTGGCATCGCTTACACTCTCGATCCCACTGTAACCCCGATGATGGACGGAGACACTTCGAACCTGCATCTGCGCGTAGACGATGGCAATCTGGATGAACTATTCGCTGACCCGGAACTGGTCGGTGACGTGGATGAATACTGCAAGCTTCCCGACCCCGTGGATGAAGACGCGATGGAGGGTTATTCCTGCAGCGCCGGGCACACGGCCTGCTACATCTCGCCCTATGGAGATGTTTTTCCCTGCGTGCAGTTTCCCTTGCCCACGGGCAACGTTCGCAAGCAGAAATTCGCCGACATCTGGTATCACTCCCCGCAGATGCAGGAAGTCCGCTCTATCAAGGTGAAAGATCTGCCGGTGTGCTCGACCTGTTCGCACGCGGCTTCCTGTTCGCGTTGTCCGGGCCTCGCTTACATGGAGGGAAGCATGCGCGGTCCCTCGACCGTCGATTGCGAGAAATCCTTCCATCGCACCGGCATCCCCTCGGCCAACATGCTGCGCAAGGCCAGCATGGCATCAGCAGGCCCTCTCATCCAGATTTTGCCGATGTCGACGTAAGGGTCCCCCATCTGGGTATTAGGCCATGGTTACTTTAGTGACCTCCTCCTTCTCGATTGCTGCCCGCAAGCCCTCCTGAATTTGGCACACTGAATTGGTAAAGGCAGAGTTCCGCATCTTTTGACCGATGACGAACGTCCAACAACCCGGCGCTCCTCGACGCATGACGCGATTGCGGGTCGAGATCCCGGTGCGCCTCGCGACTCTCTCTCCCGCTGAGGTGTACGCCGAACAGACGCATACCCTGGTGGTCAACCCACAAGGCTGTGGCATCAAGATTTCGCGGGCGCTTGATCCTGGCACACGCGTGCTTCTGGATGGCCTGCCCGGGGGCGCGCAGGTGAATGCCCGTGTGGCCAACTGTCTCCCGCTGGGTACCGGCGGAAAAGCATTCCTGATTGGTCTCGCACTCGAGACCCCTGGAAATGTATGGGGCATTCACAAGACACCCGCCGACTGGGAGGGTGAAGAGGCAGCAGTTCCGATTCCCGCCGCTCCGGCAGAGGATCCCGTCAAGAAAAAGAGCTGGCCTTATTCGTTGTTCTCCGAAAAAGGCGAGGCCCACCCGGGCAGACGCTAAGAAAGATTTGAGATTGCAGATTTCAGATTGAAAACTCCCAACCTCAGAGCTAGGAAAGATTTCAGATTGTAGATTTAAGATTTACCATAGAAAACCTGCAGCCTCGGGGACTGTGACGAAGGCAGCAGTCTGCAATGTAAATTTAAAATCTGAAATCTGAGATCTGCAATCTGTAATCTAAAATTGCCTTCCTACTTCCGTCCCAGTCTCGCCAAATACTCCGAATCGTAGGCTCGGGTTTTGCGCTCGACATAATCCAAAATTTTCTGGAGGTGAGCGCGGTTTTCGCGATTGCCTTCCTTGAACTTAATGGCCAGGCCCACGCCCGGATCAGAACGCACTACGCTGCCTTCGGCCTGCAACGGGCCGTCATCAATTGCAAAATTCAGAAGCAACCGGCTGTCGGGCGCCATGATGACGCTGGTTTCCACGTAACATCCGCCCAGGCTGATGTTGGTGAGATTGCCCAGCACGGGAATGTCGCTGCCCTCCGGCCGGTATTCGATCGTGATCCGGCCCTTCAAGCGTGGATACAGGCGGCGGTTCTTGCGGCTCGGCTGTTGCTGCTTCTCGAGATACATGCGCCGGTCGGCTTCCGCGAGTAATTCTTCAGCGTCCAGTCCGTCCTCCGGATACATGGAGCGGCCCACACTGAGCGACAGGATGTCTTCCTGGCAAATTTCCTGTCCCACCTGCCGTGCCAGATCGCGCAACTGGTCGGCCTTTTTAACCGCCGAGTCGGCCGCCAGATCCGGAGCAATCACCACGAATTCGTCGCCGCCCATACGGGCCACATAATCGTACTCGCGGCAGGACTGTTTCAACGCCTGCGCGAACATCCGCAGCACGCGGTTGCCCTCGAGATGACCGAAGCGGTCGTTGATCTGCTTGAACCCATCCATGTCGCAGACCATGACCGTGAGGGATGTCTCCTTGCGCTTGCAGCGCGCCAGTTCACGGTCCAGTTCAAGAAACAGCGAACGCGCGTTGGGTAGATCGGTAAGGAAGTCAGTGGTCGCCGAGTTTTCCGCCTGCTGGTACTTCAAGGCGTTCTCGATGGCCAGCGCCATCTTCGACGTAACCGCCAGCAAAATACGCAGGTGGTCGGAGGTGAACGCATCCGCTTGCGACTGGTACAGCGCAAGTACGCCCACCACGCCGCTCAGCCCTTCCAGCGGTAATGCCAATGCCGAGCGCAGCGTGCTGAATTTCGTAGGATCGTTCAGGTAGCCCGGTTCCACCGACGGATTGCCGTTGATGATCGGCTTCCGGTTCTGTGCCACCCAGCCTGACAAACCCTGCCCCAGCGGAATTCGCAGCGACTCAAACAGGCGGAAGTTATCGCCGCTGACATGTTGCGGATACAGCACGTCCTCGTGGCGCACATAAATGGCGATCGAGTCGTAAGGAACCAATCGCCGCAGCTTCACTGAGAACACGGAAAGGGTTTCGTCGAGGCTGAGCGAAGCGCCCAGGTCCTGGCTGAGTTCGAACAGAGTCTGCGCCTCTTGGCGAGCGGCTGCGATGGACGCAAGGAAGGTCGTTTCCTGGCTCTTTTTGCCGCCTGTCTCCACGAATCCGGCCGCTGGAGCAACGCCGCGCTCCACGATCATATCGGTCGAGAGCTTCGACCATTTCACCGTTTCGGACCGCTCGGTTACCAATTTCTCCAGGTCACGATAGCGTCGACGCAAAACGTCAACCACGCGTGGGTCGAACGATCGGCCAGATTCGCTCTTGAGCCGATCCATCACTTCCTCGAGTTTCATCGCCCGCCGGTACTGACGGTCGGAAGCCAGCGCATCCAGAAAATCCACCGCACTCAGAATTCGTGCACCAATCGGGATCTCGTCGCCTTTAAGTCCATAGGGATACCCGGATCCGTCGTACTTTTCATGGTGCGCCCGAACGATGGGTACGACCGGGTACGGGAAGCGCACGCGCTCCAGAATTTCCGCTCCCACTACCGGGTGGATTTTCATCTTTTCGAATTCTTCAGGGGTCAGACGGCCGGGCTTCGAAATGATGTGTTCCGGCACTGCCAGTTTGCCGATATCGTGCAACAAGGCTGCCGCCTGCAAGGCTTCCATCTCCTCAGGACTGACACGCAGATCTTTCGCGACCTCGATGGCATACACGCGCACGCGCTGCAGGTGATCGTGCGTGGTGTGATCCTTGGCTTCGATAGCCAACGCCAGCGCCTCGATTGTTCGCATGTGGAGGTTGGCCATCTCTTCGACATGGCCTTTCTCATCTTCCAGCTTGGCGAGGTACAGGCGGTACGAGCGGTAAATCAGGTACACCGCGGGCAGAATCAATAGCGACGTCTGCCACTCGACAATGCGGTTCAGCCAGCTCACCAGCCCGGCCACGCCGGCGCCCACCAGGTAGTAGGGGAACGACCAGAAATAGCAGTCCGCCCAGATGCGGCGCAGCGATTTATGCTCGGTGAGCGAGATGATGGTCGCTACCGGAAGCGTGTTCGCGGCGAAATACATGGCCGCCGTCGCCACCAGCAGCACCGCAGGATTGTTCTGCCCCTTGAACACCGGCACGTGATACACGAAATAAGCCAGAGCAATCGCGAAAGCAGTCGCGCAGGTGTTGAAGACCACTTGCACTGTGTTGGGACGGTCGCGGTAGAAGCATTGCGTGAGGATGGCAGCGCAGCCCAACGCGAGAGTTTCCGCAAAACTTAATTCCAGAATGCCGAGCAGGATGAACAGGAAATTGACTGACATCGTGCCGGTAATTCCCGGCAGATTGACCTTCAGCCGCGACGCCAGTACCGCCACCAGCAGGTAGCAAAGGAACTTCATGGGCTGGTGACTGCTCGGATGCATGGCTCCGACGGCCAAAACCGCCGTGCCCAGGGCCACGATCGCCCCCACATACAGGCGGGCGCCCAGAGACATGGAATTCCATGATTGTGCTTTGCTCGCCATCCTTGGCTTCGACAGACTCCCGCTCCCGTCTCTCCGGGGCCGGGAGAGACACTGACGCTCGCTCTAGAATTAGCAGCTAACCTGTGCAAATCCAATCAATTGCGGGAATAGTAGAAAACTTTCGTAACCGGGTTTTGCACTGGCGTGCTCCTGTCGAAAGCAGGCATGGAGGATAGCCCTCAGCAGCCTCGTTTCAGACCAGACTCCTGCCGGAAGGTCGGCAGCTGGTGGTTAAATAGTGGGCAAGGCGAGATACGCCAAAATGCGTCAGCCCGCCGTCGCGCGGACTGCTACTTGCTGGCTTTGATCAAATTGCCCCGAAAGACCGACATCGAGGCAGCTGGAAGATCAAAACTCGTATCCCGATTCGCCTCGATTGAGCCCTTCACGGCAGGCCCATCGGGATCGGGGTGGGCACCCTTGGCATCCGGACGCCACTGGTATTGGGCTTTGCCGAAAGTCACCGTTGTTACCGCCCCCGCGAACGAGCGGTCTACATGGGCTTGGTCATCGTGGAAAACAATGCGTACCTTGTGGGCGTTCCACTGGTCACGATTCATCACCAGCAGAGAATACTGTCCGTCCGGACGCAGAGCCGCGTAGGCAGTCACCAGCGAGTGGCCGGCCGGGTCTTCCAGGTCACCGGTGGCTCGGAATAGACGATGCTCTCCGCTACCCGGCTGCACCCATTCCAGGTTGATCAGCTGGCTCGCGAAGTACTGCGAAGTCGGTTGCTCGATCTGGTAGTCCTTCTCGCTGGTCGTGAACATCCCGAACGTGCCCATGGAATTGTTGCAGCCGTTGTGCACGCCCATTGGCAGGTAGTGGAAGTAGTAGATAGCATCTCCACCCGCTGTCAGAAACGCGCCCACGTAGTCGCCCAGCCACAGAGCTCCGAAGATGTCGACGAAGGATACGTCGGTTTGCCACGAGATGTTCGACTCGGTTATGAACAGCGGAACGTCGGCGGGCACGCCGTCGTTGTGCCATACGTCCACGATATGGCTTACCAGACGCGGTTCGTCATACAAGCTGTTCCAGGTCACCGTGCAGGGGATATAGGGGTAGTGTTCGAACGAAAAGAAAGCCAGGTCCTTGAGGTGACCATGATCCCGCAGGTAGTCGACGAACCGCCGCGTCCATGACACCCGGCCTTGTGCATCCGACCACACGAGGATGTCTTCGTTCTGGCCGGTAAAAACCGGGCCGCCCAATTTCAGCGCGGGATCAACCTTGTGCAGCGCATCGGCAAATTGCACATAGAGCGCTGCGTAATCCTCGGGCAACATGAACTGGCCGTCGGGTTCTTCGCCCATCTCGACGTAAGAAATGGGATATTTTCTCTTCTCGAGATAGGCGATCTGGGCCGCCGCGTCTTCCGGGATATTGAACACCATGGCGATCGGGATCATCGCGGGCAGGCCGCGCGTCGCACCACTGGTGTAGAACAAATCGAGTCCCACCTGGTCCCCAAGGTGGGCGTCGAAGTTCGCTGGCTCATGCCACGGGTCTACCGACGAGCACCAGGTGGTTGTCTGGCCCTGATCGGGCGTATGCAGAACAGAATCGTGGAATTCCCCGCCCGCGCCAACTGTGCCGAGGTACAGCTCGCGAATCGCATATCCGACGCAGTTACGTTTGTCGGCCGAACCGTGCGTATCGCAGGTGTTTGAGGATTCCGTCATCCAGATGCGCAGGTAGCGTACAGGCATCGGAACGGACGCGAGAGAAAGAGTCACTGTGCCGCCCTGTCCGTTGTCGATGGCCCCCCCCGTAAAGGTGATCCACGTACCCTTGTCGGGGTGAACAATGGGCTGCTCTCCGGTCCAGTACTGCACGCGATAGCGCTTGGCGTAGGGATCGGCCCATGCAATCCGGATCGCATTGATGGCCAGCGGATTCGCGAGGTCGATAACGATCCACTGCGGATGCACAGAGTCATCCTCTCCCGTAAACGTCTTGCTGAGATACGGATTGCTTTTCCAATAGGTATTTTCGTCGCCATCGGTGATGCGTCCGTATCCAGTGGCGTCGGTTCCGTCGTTGCGGGTGGCACCGCGATGTGGCAGCGGGTAGCCGTACGAATTGCGGATCAGTTCGGTCGGCGTCTCGCTGCCCGTGAAATATCCCTTGCCGGCCGGATCGCTCCACGTTCCCTTTGGATTCCAATGCCATGCTTCGATGTGTAGTTCTGTGTTCTGCCGGTAGGTGACGGGTTGCCAGCCCGCGCTCAGCACGCGGTCGAGGGCGGCCGGCGTGAACAGCTTTTCGATGGCAGCGGCCGACATGCGGTCAATTCCCGCGCCCAGCGCCTGGTTGGGAATAAACTTGTTGGCCACATGATCAGGCGTGATGTCGACGCGAATGGTCTGCCCCTGCGCACAGGGGACGGCCATCGGCAGGGCCAAGCCCAGGAAGATAACGTATCGCATGGTCGTCAGCTGTAGCCGGAGTATCGCGGGACCGAGTGATGGGAACGGGGAGAGGGAACTCGAAGTTAGGCGCAAGGCATCTCCTGCAAAGTACTTTTACGTTTCAATACTGGGGAATTGCGTGCTTTTTAACGCGCCCATTGTACCTGAGTTCGTTCCATACTTCGGTGTCGGCATCAAAGACGGCGTCGGAATCGGCCACTCCGGCGCCAATAAAAATCTTCGCTGCCATCGACATCACAACTGAGAGAACTGCTGCAAGTCCCTGCCAAGGGAAAGAACGCGACACCGGCCCTCCAAATGAACAAGCTCGATCTCAAGGGTTTGCAGCAGGCTTATTGATGCGGCGTAGTCGTTTGGGAGTGCTGCTTTCGTAATCTCCTCATGGCGGTGCGCGCGGTGCGATAGTAGATATGGATGTCCCAGGCGCCACAAATGCAGCGTGACAAGCGCGGACCGCGCGTGAAACTGGGCGGCTCGGTTCTTGCCTTGTTGCAGTTGCAGAACCGCCGCCAGATCCGCACCCGGCTGAACCAATTGTCCTCCAACGGCGGCCTCCTTCAACTGGAAAAGCCGCTCGACGAGGGTATCGTGGTCGAGGTGCTGTTCCACGTCGGCGCCACCACAGTGCGCAGTCACGCCGAGATGCTTTTTCCGATGTGGGCCACAAAGGGCTGCCTGCAGCCTTTTCGCTTTAAAGAGCTTGATGACGAAACGCGTGCCAGTCTCGAAGAAGACCTGAATTCGTTGCTGAAGATCACCCCCAATGCTCCGGCGGACGAACCAAGTCTGCCGTAGACGGCCTCGCGGGCAGGTCACTCCTTACCAACGCTTCGTCACTACGTGGGTACATCTCTGTTGTTCGCTTTCCTCAACGGCTTTGATAGGCCTCGAGCACCACGCCATCTACTTCTCTCTGACCACACCCTCATCGTCCCACTGCAAGCCGCACGAATCGCAGGTCCATGAGAATTTCGACTTTGAATTCTCGTCGGTGTCAGGAGACTCACCCATCAATTGCTCGAAGATGACCTCCTCAGAACGACATTTCGGGCAAGCGAAGGGAATCCCCTGCCCTTCTTCTTCTTTCTCGGGTGGAGGCTCGTTCGCAGGCGCATAGTCTTGTATGGCCTGCCGCGCCCAAGGTACGCCGACGCGCATAACCTGCACGCTGACGCCTTCACCAAAATTCGAAGTGGCATCAACGCCGGTGGCCTTCTTGGGCCCCATGTAAAAAGGGATCCCCGCGCGATCGAGTAGCCACTGCAGTTGCAGAGCGTCCGACAAACTCCACACCATGCAAATCTCAACCAGCTCGCGATCCTCAGCGTAAGGAGAATCGGGGTCCGGTTCCGGCGCAGGCGGTGCGTCTTGAATTTCAGGGGACGGCGGCTTCAGTCCCCGTGCGGACAACTCGGCAGCAAGAGTCTGCTGGGCGGATTGGGTCAATGCAGAAAGATCGCGAGCCAGTTGTAACAGTTCGTCATCACTCATGCGGCGATAGTGCGCCGAGAGCCGGAGCCACTCCGATGCCAGATCCGCAGGTCCCACGACAGCCGGGCATGATATACCAGCAACGATTCTCCGCCAATCGTTGCCGCACGCACTTTATCCTGAGCGAAGTTAGCGCCAGCCGAGCGCGGTCCCTACTCGATCTTTTCCTGATGCGCCTGCTCCCAAGCCCTCATATTTTTGCGCGACTGGTCGAAGAGCCGAGTGTAGTTATCTTTCGCGACCTGTTGCGTCAATTGAGGGCCGAGTTCTTTCCAGAGCGGAGCCCAGACCGCGTAGCTCTTCTGCACGTTTTCCCAATCACTGGTCGCGCCCTGATCGCTGCCATACAAAAACCGGTCGGGATACTTCCGCACCAGGTCGGCCGTCATTTTTAAATGCTCGGGAGTATCGAGGAAGTAGGGTGCAATCACCGGTCCCCAGGATATGTCGATCGAAACATGCCTGAAGTCCGGGTCCGCCAGTATGGTGTCGAGACTTTTCCAGTGGTCCGGATATGGCAACACGCCGCGTCCGTTGCCCATGAAGTGAGCCCACACCATCGACACGTTGGGATGCTTCTTCAGAAACGCCTTGAACGGCTCCAGGTATTGCGGCGTCGGCTTTTTGCCGTGGAAGATCATCGCGTTGGCCGCGGAGTCGCTCTGTAGCGCCAGGTTGTACGGGGTGTCGTGATCGCAATGCACGACGGCCACCGCCCCCATTTCCCCGATCACGTCGAAGATCGCGTCAAGCGACGGACTATACAAACTTGGCGGGCCGCCTGCGATCTTCTCCGAGACTTCCTGCTTCTTGAAGATGATCTCGCCGAACCCGCTCCACACTCCCGGATACATGCGCACCATCTTCTTGATGTACTCTCCAGCGCGTGCGTCTTTCAAATTGAAAGCGCTCATCAACGGATCGACTCGCGCACGATCCTGTTCCGGCAAGGCGAGAAACTTGTGCGCCACCAGCACGTCCTGAATCGCGTTGTAGTAGATGACCTGCCCATCGGTTTGCGTGTAGTACGCGGGAGCAAAGTCGCGGTCGATGAGAGGATCGTGGCCCACGGTGGCGGGAAGGCCCATCAGCACGCTGCGGCACACATGACCGTCCATCATCTTCGTGACATCCGCCAGCCTGGGACCGTCCGCCTTGAAGTCCTGAATATGAAAATGCTCATCGTTATAGAGGCACGCGCTCGACTCCTGTGCCAACGCCTTGTATGGTGCAAACGGGACAGCGAGCAGCGCAGCCACGACTGAACAAAACACGATTCGCATTGCCGGAATACCTCCTGTCGGTTCGGCTCTAACTTCTCCTGGCTTCAAACAACGGTGTGCACGCGAGGCACACCAACTTTCGGTGTGACCACGCGTGCACTGTGCGTCTCCTCGGTTAAGGATCCTGCATGTACTCCTCGGTTAAGGATCTTGCTATCTACTCCTTCACGGCGTGGAAGAAGAAATAGTCAGCGCTGTACGGCACCAGTTGTGTCTGACCCGCTGTGCAGGCGGTTGTCGGAACAGCGCCTCCCGCGGTATTGAGACGCTGGATGAATGTGGTGTTGGCCAGGAGGTTCCCACCCGTGGGTCCCTTCTTGTTTCCGACGGACTGCAGCAAGAGGCATTGAATCGAGCCGCTGTTCTTGCAGCTGTCGATCGAGGGGTCGGGGTCGATCCCCTTCACCTTTACCGCCCACACCCGGCTGCTATCGAACGAACTCTGCCAAGTCGCGTTCCCGCTGAGCGGCACAATGACGTCCGGCTTAGGTTTTTCGTTGATGCTCTGGAAGTGCGTGATGATCTGAAACTGCTGTCCGAACACATCCGAAAACAGGGTGGCTTCAGGGCGGGCGGTGGGGCTCCATGCAGTGCCACCTGTAGCCGTGGGCAAGCACGTGTAGCCCTGGCTACCGAAAGCGTGGCCGACCAAAAAGGCAGCGTTCCCTACCGGTACCGCAATGGTGTCAGGAGTCTGTGGAGGCGTGACTTGAGCCGCCGCCGGGATGACTGTGCCAATTGCACATGCGAGCACAAGGGCGGCCGCGAACAGATTCCGCACTTGCGCAATGTTCTTGAATTGTTGATTGAAACCGTAGCTCATTGATCTTTTCTCCAGTGCTCGTGTTTTGTCGCGAGCGGAGGCCCTCATACACGCAAGCCTGAAGCTGTCACCGCTTCCACACGTAATGCATCACCCCAACTTCGTGACTGGCCGTTAGCGTCTGTTGCTTGCCGTGTATCAGTGGCCTCATTGGTTAGGACGATATCCATCAGCAATTTGCTTTTTGTGGAAGGTTGACGAGGCCTGCACTCCACCGCGCTGCATCACGCCGCAGCCGAAACACGCTCGCCGCAACCGCAAATAGGACAGGCCGGGAGATGCGCCGAGTAGTACAGTCTGCAATTGGTGCATGGCAGGCCATAGCGGAGAGGCACGGCCAGTGCAGGCTCGCCGGTTTCGTTCTCGCTCGAGCCGGCGTTCACGATTTGCACTGCATTCAGAAATGGTTTTGACATAGGACTATCTATTGCCAGACTGGCTCAGTAGAATCCCGCCGTATCCGCAGCGGTGTCGACGTATGACTCAAGTCGCGGTCTCCCATCGCCGAGTGACAAACCATGCAGGAGCGCTGGGTGGTGTCGTCTTCTTGAGACACCAGGCTGTAAGTCAAACCGTGCGTCGACCACGTGACGACCTTGAAGCCACCCACTCTCGAGTAGTGAAAGCTAACCTTCGCGAAACTGGCCTCGATTCCTCCGCTCGCGATGGCCACTGAATCCGGGGTAACTGTCAGGCTCGCGGAGGCCAAGTGCGTCTGCGCGCCTGAAATGCGATATGCGACAAAGGCGCCCGTCTTGCCGCCAACCGAAACCAGTCGCGCACCTTCCAGGCTGTACGGCCTTTGCTCGCTGGGAGCTGGAGCCGATGCCGGCAACGACAGCGCAAACGGCAATTTCGTTTTGAACCACTCGTTCAAAGCCCACTGCGAGTCTGTGCGCATATCGAGTGGAAGAATTCCTTGAACATGCTGCCGGTGCGTGGCGACCGCGAATTCTGCAATTTGATTTCCGGTTAGTGGCCGCGACGATACCGACGGCCTCGCAGCCCACACCCCTGCCAAAAGAATGAGCGCCATGGCTGCGGCGAACCACTTGGTCGAGAGCCAGATCGGCAGACGCCGGGAAGGTGGCGCTGGCGCCTCGTTGTGCTGCCTGACCGTCAATCCCGCCACCATTCTTTGTTCCGCGGGAGTCGGGTAGTGCTCCATGCGCGTGGCCGCGCGCAGCAAGGGACCGCAGTGGTCACACAGCGCAGCGTGCTGGATTAGCTGCGCAGCCTTCAGCTCGGGCCAAAGTCCCGCGGCCAGTTCAAACCAGTTCACGTCGTCATCGCTTGGACAGTCTCGTCCGGCAGGCGCTAGTTCGGACGTGACAATCGAAAGGCGATTGACCAGCAGCCAGTATTTCCAGACTTTCTTGCCGCAATCCAGACAAGAGCGAACGTGCAGCTGCGCTTCCCGGACCACGTCCGCAGAGAGGCCCAGGCTTTCGCGTCCAGCCTCGGAACGCGAGGGCACCAGAGCGTTAAGCTCCTGGTTATCAATATGTTTACCGAATGGGCGGCCCAAAATCCGACACTCTCCTGCTAACTAATACGAGTTCTGGACGGTATTTGCTTTTTCGCTCTCTCCCTGGGCGAGTGCGCGATCCGACCCAGCGTCCAGCATTTGGTCTCGAATGGAATGTTTAAGCCGTTCGATGACGCTGCCCACGCCCTTGGTGCTTAGTCCAATAGCTGGTAAAGAAGCGATTTCTTTCGTGCTCATCCCTTGCCGGAAGTAGAGCCAGAAAATCATGCGATCGCGTTCCTGATCTGGTCCCGTCAAGCAATTCCTCAAATGCTGATCGATCTCACTTAGAAAGATTTCAAAAGCGATTTTTTCCTGGCTTCCCTGAGCGTCCTGTGCAGCCTCGGGTTCGACGTCGAAGGTAGAAACATGAGGTGCGTTCCCGCCCGAGGACTGGCTGTGCCCATGCTTGAAATGGTCGTGCGTAGCATTGACGGCGGTCTTCTTCAGGTAACCGAGGATTGCTTCCGGTCGCTCGAGTGCGAATTCCCGCAGAAGGTTTCGCCCTCCTTCCCACAACTTGAGGTACGTCACCTGGACGAGGTCCTCTATCAGGAATGGGGAGGCAGTCCCCCACACCGAAGCCGTGCGGCGAATGACGTGGCTGAGCGGCTTGCCCACTCGCGCAACGAATTCCTCCCACGCGTCCTGGTCACAAGGTCCCGCGCACAGGCAGACCACGTCTTTCAGGGACAACGATGAATAGCGCGTTGATCTAGTGTTCGACATCCTCAGTTGGTTCTCACCGAGTTGACACCTGCAAATTTCCGGCTCCAGTTCTCCGCAGGACAATTTTCAATGTCCACGGCAAAGTCCTGTGTCACCGAGGTGTTAACAATGAGTAATTTGATCCCGACTTTTCTGCTCCGCGCTGAAAGACTCTTGGTCGGCAATGCAGTTCCGACTCTTGTGAGACCAGAATGCTTCCACTAAAATCCTGCCGAATCGCGGCCCGACCGCCGGGCCAAGTGCAAGTTAGGCGGCGCCCCTCGGAAGCGTGGTTAAGAAATTTCTAGGAAATCTTCAAAGAAGTTCCAAAGACAGTCATGTCCTGCAGGCAGGAGAACGGGAGTGATCAGGTCTCCGACTTTCAACCCAGGCGGGTGGCCCAAATCTGCGCAGCATAAGATTCCGAGTATAGGGAAGGTGTGATTCTTGAGACGGAGGGGTGCCTCATGTCTCGCGTTTTTCGAGACGTGGGGCTTCTCCCCGGAGTTGGGCAGAGTCTTGATGTACTCTGGAGACAGCTTCGGACACTGCGGCAAAGTTCAATCAGTGGGGCTCAAGTAAAAGGGGCCGGATGAGATGTCGACAGAAAATCCCCATGTCTCGAAAGGCACGAGACATGGGGCACCCCGAATTGAAAGCAGACCTGGGCCACCCGCCTATCGCGATGTAGCGACAACTGTCTACACCCGATCCACACGGGAAAACCGCACAGCTTATTTCGCGGCCGTCACCATGATCTCGACACGAACACCTGCGTGCCACAGAGGCGCACCAACACAAGCACGCACAGGAGGATTTTCCCGATCGACCCACTCGTTCCAAACTGTATTGTGAAGGTCAAAATCATTCATATCTGCCAGCCAAACCTGGGCAACTAAAAGCTTTGATTTGTCGGTACCAGCCATTTGTAGAAGCTGACCCGAAAGTCGTTCAGCGTCTGGCTTGCAGCCATGGGCACAAACCAGTCCGCAAAAACCCCGGCGTGTACCAGCAGTAGTGGCTCACCCTGCCCATGCTCGCAATACTCGATCTCGGCGTCGCCAAGCGATAAGCATTTGATGATCTCGTGAGCGTCCTGCATATTCGCAACTCCGTCTCGCAAGCATTAAGGGCGACCAAGTCTATCAGGGCATTTTTTACGCCGGAAATCAGTCCAGACGACAATACGCTGCTCTGGTAAACCAACTTTCATACTTGGCCGTAGTAGATGACCTGCCCGGATCAGGTCTACACGGTTCTGTCGCGCTTCTATTATGCCGACGCAATGCGTCAGGAATGCGTTTCACAGGGCGAGGAGTTGAGCGATGATGTCCTGACCGCCATCGAGAGGTACATCTACTGGCTGGATCCATCGGGACCAACCTGGGGACAGACGGAACGTTCACTTATTTCGTCTTTGATGCGGGCTCGGGGAAACCGTGGTGGTTCCGATCTGTCCCATGGACTGACTGCCGCTGTCGCAAGAATTGCCATCGGAAATCTTCGCGTGCTGATTCTCTCCCCGCAAGGTACGCTGATCCCTCTGCGAAGTTTATAGCGCGAATCTCGCTATGCAAACTGGACTTGGTCGTCTATCCCGAAAATAGACAGAGGGCACGCCCCTTCCCTTGAGCGTGCCCTCCTTCACCACTTCATCGAAAAGTCACCCGAGATACGACGTCTTACGCACCTTCCGACGAATGCAACACCCGGAACGTATTTCCGCCGTTCGACCAGACGAGCAAGAGCGCGTCCTGTCCCTTTGGAACACTTCCCAGGTTCTTCTGAACGTCGGCCACGGACTGCACTTCGTGGCGGTTGACGCTCAAAATCACGTCTCCTGGACGCAGGCCGGCATTGTCGGCAGGACTGCCGGGCAGCACGCGCTCGACGACGGCTCCCTTCAGGTCGCTGCTGCCGCGCAATTGCTGGCGCACGTCCGGAGTGATTTCAGCGAGGCCCAGGCCCCAGCGTGGTTTCCCGGTTTCAGAGCTGGCAGACTCGTCTTCGCCCTTGTCGCGCGCGCCCATTTTCTCGAGCGTGACCGGAACGTCCATGCCCTTGCCATCGCGCATCACTTGTAGCTTGATGGTCGTGCCGGGCCGAGTCTGTCCTACTGTCACCTGCAACTGGCTGGCGTCGCTGATCTCGCGTCCCTCGAGCGACGTGATCAGGTCTCCCACCTTCAACCCAGCTTTCGCCGCCGGCGAGTTCGGCTCCACCTGGGTCACGATCGCGCCGCGATTGTCCTTCGAGTCGAAGAATTTCGCATTTTCCGGGGTGACGTCGGTGATGCCGAGGCCCATGAATCCATGGCTGACCTTGCCGTCACGAATGAGGGCTTCGACCGTCGGCCGCACGATCTGCGACGGAATTGCAAATCCCATCCCCGAGAACTGCCCCGAACTCGAAATCAGGAACGTGTTGATCCCCACCACTTCGCCGCGCGCATCCACCAGCGGCCCACCCGAGTTGCCCGGGTTGATCGCCGCATCGGTCTGGATGAACTGTCCCGGCTTGCGTGCATCATTGGGAGACGGGTTGGCGCGGTTCAGCGCGCTGACGATTCCGCGGGTCACCGTGAAGCGGAATCCAAACGGATTGCCGAAGGCCAGCACGGTCTGTCCCGGATGCAGCTTGGTCGCATCGCCCCAGGGAGCGTTGGGGAAGTCCTTGCCTTCGATCTTGATCACTGCCAGATCCGTCAGCGGATCGGTGCCGATCAATTTCGCGGGCAGTACCCGGCGATCGCTCATCGTCACCCGCAGATCCACCGCCCCATCCACCACGTGGTTGTTGGTAACGATGTACCCGTCCGGCGAGATGATGACGCCGCTGCCGATGCCGTGCTCGATCTGGGGTTGTTGCTGCTGGCGGAAGTTGAAGCCGGGGCCAAAGAACCGGCGCATCTCGTCGGGGATCTCGGCTTGCGCCTCGTCGTCTGCCTTTGGTTTGGAGGTTACGGCTACGTTGACGATGGCAGGTGTGACGCGGGCCGCCAGCGTCTCCATGGCTTTATCCATTGCCAGCAACGCACTGACGCTGTCGTCATCGAGTGGGGCAGTGCTCGGAGCAGCTACTGCCGCTTTCGCGACCACCGGTTTCGCTGTGTGATACGCGGTCAGCGACGCCGCCATACCTAACGTAAGTACGGGCGCAATCGCCAACCGGCCAATTTGTTTCCAGTTAAGCATTGTTGTTTCCTTTCCTGAATACTTCCCGAGTTTCAACTAATTGCTTAGTTGCTAAAGCGTAAAAAAATGTCCCATCGTTCGCCAATGCCTCTTAAATGGACTTGGAAGAACTCTCGGAAATAACTCGCGGCGCCGTGTGCGGCACCATCGTGAACTTCCACACGCTGACCCGCCAGAGCACGGGAGAACTGCTGCCCCACGGATCGTTCTGCACTACGACAAACACCGTCTGCTGCAGGACTGCGATTTCGGCGGACTGGCTCGCGTTCGCAGGTATCACGCTCGCACCCTGGTTGCGTTCAAACTGTGCAGGACCCGTGCGATTCGTGGCCGAAAATGTTCGCGCGACGGATGCATCCGGGATCGCCGCCTGATAAACGGTCGGCCCGGCAGCCTTGAGAACGTTCCTTGCTTTCGGATGTGCGGCCCGTTTTCGGGAAGTTTTCCGACTCGCCTCACTTAAGCGATGGTCTCGCGCCCTGTAAGAAACCGGCACAACCTGCGGCGTATACCCACGCGCTTCCGTGGAAAACCCGGCAGAAATGCTCGAATCCACTCCAGAGGGTGAGGGGTCGCTGAACGCGATCAACCGGGGCGCATGTTCGGCGCCGACCAGGCACGCAACCGAGAAGCCTGCCACTACCCAGGGCGCAGGCTTCCATACGCCCACCGCCTTGGAACGGCGGGAGTCCAGAATCTGAAGTACGCGCAGCGACGTCTGCCGCATCCGCCCGACAGCAGCCTGTGCCAGCGCGACTCCGCGCTGCAAAAAGTTCTTCTCGGCCAGCGATACCAGGCACTCCGCGTACGCGCGCGGGTTTGCGGTCTGCGCCAGCACCAGGTCGTCGCAAGCCATCTCCCGTTCGAGCGACAGTCGGCTCTCCACAAACCACACCGCCGGATGGAAGAAGAACAAAGCCCGCAAAAACTTCTGCGCGAGATTGGTCCAGTCATCCCAACGGCGCAAATGCGCCAGTTCATGCAGGACCACCGTATTCAACTCCGCGGAGGAAAGTTCCTCGAGCGCCCATCGCGGAATCACCACCACCGGCCTGAAGAATCCCACGGCCGTGGGAACATTCAACTCCTCAGACACGCAAAGTTCGACCGAACGCCCAGAACCGAACTCGGCCAGTGTCTGCCCGATCGCTGGATCCAAATCGGCGACATTCACTGCCTTGCAGTTCTTGCGAATCGCGCTTAGATGCCTCAATCCCACAACCACCCGGGCCACGCCCACCGCGGCGATTACCGCCCAGACGACGAATAAATAGGAGGACCATGCCTGCGGCATCGTGAAGGCCGCGCTTGCGGGATGGGTCATCGCCCTCGCAGCCTCGGGCAATTCGACAAACGGCGCCAGCGCGATCGCCAGCAGCGCGCTGAACCACACCGCAAACCGCGTCCCGGAATTCCGCGCGTCCTATCAATCGCAACATGAGCCAGGCGAACAGCGCAATCGCCGTTCCTTGCGCGAGCCCGTTCAGCAGCCTCTCGATCGACATCTGCGCGACGAAATGCAGGTTCAAGGCGTTCATCGTTGGTTAGCGATTCTGGTCCAGTATCTGCCGAAGCCGGATCAGTTCCTCTGCGTCAATGCCTTGCTCTTCCAGAATGTTCAACACCAGCAACTCGCGTGAGTTCTGAAAAAACCGGTTCAGCAAGTGCTGAATCTCGGTGCGCTTCGCTTCGTCCTGCTTCAGGATGGCCCGATAGATATGCGCGCGCCCGTCTTTCACGTGCCGCACACAGCCCTTCTTCTCCAGGATGCGAATGATGGTCAACACCGAGTTGTAAGCCAGTGGCTTCTCCAGGGGGAGGGCTTCCAACACTTGCTGAACGGTGGCCGGACCTTTGTCCCAAAGCACCTGCATGATCCGCAGTTCCGCCTCAGTCAAAGTCGCCGATTGCGTACGGGCCAAAACGTCCTCCAAAAGTGAATCTGAAAATGCTGCCCGGGTCTCCGCAAGCCCCCTCGCGCTTCCGCTGATTTTGACGCGACGAACCAAATTACGTCAACTAACAATTTAGTTGCTTAAAGACGCATTCGAGTTGCCTGAGGACTAACTCATTGAAAAGATGATGTTTGGGAGAGTGCGTGGGACTATCGAAATGCTGCCCGCGTCGGAGATGGAGAGCCTTTCCCCGAAGGCGCTTGTGCTACATTCAGCGCAGGCGGGCCCGTAGCTCAGCGGTTAGAGCAGGGGACTCATAATCCCTTGGTCCGGGGTTCGAATCCCTGCGGGCCCACCACCGATCTCGCCTGGTTTGCTGTCGCTGGAATCTATCTGGCCTTGGAGCGGCTGGGCAAAGTGGTTTTGCTGCTGGCCTTCATGTGGGCGGCGCCCGGCCGGCCTGCAGTTTTGGGAGCCGGAGCGCGCAATCGCACCGACGGCGCCCGTCCCTTCAGTCCTTGATCCTGCTCAGAGAGCGCCAGCAACTGCCGCATGATTTCCGCCTTTTCCCATTTCTCCGGCCGCTTCCGTTTACGCTTGCCTAGAGGCGTCATGAGCAACAGCGCTGCCACCGTCAATACCCCCAGCGCGATCATCAAAGTCGGCGAGATGCCAAACATATTTCAATTCCTCAGACGAGTGGGCCGTGCGGCATTTCGATGAGGAGCATTTTCCTTCGCAAGGCGGTCGGCGCGACAGGTTACCAAGGTTGTTGGTCCCGCATTGTTACCAGGAAAATCGACGGCGTGTCGGCGTAAGGGCCATCGCCGCCCACTGGTTACGTTTTCATAGGAAGTCAGGTGTCGGGACGTAAGATCAACAGAATCACGGTGGGCGGAGGAAGAAGTCGTAGCGTCGGAGTCGAGCTTTCAAACTCTCGGGTTGTGAATCGGCAGCCGCACCCGAAAGCACGTATACCCGGGCCGCGAGACCAGGCTGACATTTCCGTGATGCTTGCGCACGATCCGGTACACCGTGTCGAGGCCTAGTCCTGTGCCTTCTCCCATCGGCTTGGTGGTGAAGAAGGGATCGAAAATCTTGGTCTGGATTTCTGCGGGGACGCCCGGCCCATTGTCCACGAACTCGACCAGCACGTCTTCGCCTTCGCGCATGGTGCGAATGCGCAGTTCGCCTTTGCCCTGCATGGCGTCGGCGGCATTGTCGATCATGTTCGTCCAGACCTGGTTCAACTCGCTGCCATAGGAAAAAATGCGGGGCAAGTTGGGATCGAAATTGCGCGTCACCGTAATTCCGTGCTTGAGCTTGTGATTGAGCATGATCAACGTGCTCTCGATGCCCTTGGCGACATCCACTTCCTGACGCGGCGCCTCGTCCATGAAGGAGTATTCCTTGATCGCCTTCACCAGTTCTGAAATCCGGCACGAACTGTGCTCGATGTCGGTCAGCAGGCGCGAGATCTCCAGCGTGGCGCCGAAACGCCGGATCGCCGGCTTCATGACTGCCGGAGAAAATTTCTGTGCCAGGCGCTCCAGATGTTCCACCTGCACGCCCGACTCGGCCAGCACTGGGGCCACCTCCCAGCCGTCGTCCACCCCATGTTCCTCAAGCCAACTCTGCAATTCCGACTGCTTATCGCTAAGCTCCAGCGCATTCTGCGGCGCCGTATTGGCCTGCAGTTCGCGCGCCTTCGCCTCGATCATACGCAGCGTAGCCCGGGCTTCCGGTGGAAGATTTTCCTGGTCAATCTCAAAGCTGGCCTGCTCGCGCTTGTCGAAAATCGTTCGCAGCAAGTTCGCCGCGCGCGCCGCCGCCGCCGCTGGATTGTTCAATTCATGCGCCAGTCCCGCCGACAGCTTGCCTAAAGAGGCCAGCTTCTCGCGCTGCTGGTCCAGTTTGGTTACCTCGCGGACGCGGTCCGACAAGATGCCCACCAGCCGCGGCCCAAGTTCCGGAATCTGCTGCAGCATTTCCGGGAACAGATCCTTCGGAATGCGCGCCACCCGCAGATAGCTGACGGCCCGGGACGTGATCGTGTAATGCGTCATCCGCGAGAACGGCAGCATGCC
Organism: uncultured Acidobacteriota bacterium; assembly: GCA_963850425.1. GTDB lineage: Bacteria > Acidobacteriota > Terriglobia > Terriglobales > Acidobacteriaceae > Gp1-AA133. Next base: position 1,669,088 of record CAWKLF010000001.1, read on the forward strand.
CGTGATCATTCCGGCTCGGGCCGTATAGACGGGAGCGTCGGGGCCGGCGCTCTCCTTCCGCCCATCGGTTTCGCCTTCGAGGTAGATCACCATCCACTCGGCGGGCTCGCCCTCGCGAATCACGATCTCGCCCGGTTCCGCCGTGGCCACGTCGGCATGGTCAGCCAACCATCCCAACTTGTCATCCGACAAGTCGGAAAGGTACGGGATGTTCCGAAGTTCTTTGACCAGTTCAGCGTTCATGCTGCAGATGAGATTCTCTCCGCCATCGGCCGGATTCGTAATTACTGCAGAGATACCGCTTTGACGAAGGATCCAGGAGCTTCTAAGGGTCGGATCCGGTCAGACCCAAGCTTAACTCCCCATTGTGAGATAATTTTCTATTCAACGCTTACCAAGGACCCTTCATGGCGCACGAAGTTTTTTGCGTAAAGCTGAAAAAGCAGTTGCCCGGCCTCGACGAACCGCCCTTCGACACCGAACTCGGCCAGAAGATCTATGACAACGTCTCCCGGGAAGCCTGGGGCCAGTGGACCGAATTCTGCAAGATGGTCCTCAACGAATATCGCCTGAATCCTGCCCGCCGGGAAGACCAGGAAGTCATCGTCCGCCACATGGAACAATTCTTCTTCGGCGACGGCGCCGTCGCCCCCAAAGAATACGTCCCGCCGACCCACTAGCCGTCAAAGACTCCGCAAAGGGCAGGTTAGGGTTCAGCAAGGGAAGGTTACGGGTTCACTCGTTGCCGCAAAGGGAAGGGCACGAGTTTACTCGTGCCAATTGCGCCGAAGGATGATGCGCTTTAGCGCCTGAGGTCTGCTGTTCGCCGCGAGTAATTCTTCTTGGCGACCGCGCGGCCGTCCCCAAAGACCCTCCAGTTAGCCATCGCGCCTCTCTGGCGGTGTTGAAAAACGAAACTACCTCCCTCCGACACAACCCTTGGCCAACCGGCCAGTCAACCTCGGTACCAGCGAAGACAACCCATCGCCAGCGCTGTCCCGCTGGCTCCGGGCTCTCTGTCCCGTGGTACATGACCTTTCGACAGCATGCTGTGACTAACTCTGTGGATGATGTCCATTTGTTTCCGCAGTATGCTCTTTCCCGATGCCCCGCAACTTCCTCCCCCTGATCGTGTTCTTCACCCTGCTGGGCACCGCTGCTCTCACGCGCGACAAACACCACGCGCCCGCTCCGCTTCCCGACCCAACCGTCACGGACAACTGGGCGCAGCGCACCTTGAACACTCTTTCCCTGGAAGAAAAGGTTGGACAGCTCTTCATGATCCGCATGCGGGTCGAGTTCCTGGGAACTGAAAGTCCCGAATATCTGCGCCTGCGCGAGAGCATCCGCAAATACCATCTGGGTTCGCTGGCGATGTCGGTACCGGCCGCCGGACGCTTTCTGAACGGTAACGACCGCTCCCAGACCGTCACTCTTCTTAATCAGCTGCAAAGCGAATCAAAACTTCCGCTGCTCGTGGCTGGAGACTTTGAGCGCGGCGTCTTACCCGCCCGGCTATTCGGAACCACAGTCTTTCCGCATGCCATGGCTTTCGGCGCCACCGGCAACCTTGCTTATGCGGAGGAATTCGGCCGGATCACGGCACAGGAAAGCCGAGCTCTCGGTGTGCACTGGAACCTGTTCCCGGTCGCCGACGTCAATTCGAATCCCGCGAACCCCATCATTGGTACTCGTGCCTTTGGTGAGAACCCGATCCAGGTCGGGGACCTGGTTGCCGCCTACATCCGGGGTGCCCGCGCCACCGGCATGCTGACGACGGCCAAGCACTTTCCCGGGCATGGGAACACCGCCGTTGATTCGCATATCGCCGTTCCCACTGTGGACGAGAGTCTTGACCGTGTCACTGCGATCGACCTGCCGCCCTTCCGCAAGGCCATCGCCGCGGGCGTCGACGCGGTCATGACCGCGCACGTGCGGGTCCCGGCCCTTGATCCCGATCCGGGAAACGTAGCGACGACCTCGCACCACATCATCACCGACCTTCTTAAGAATGACCTGGGCTTCAAAGGACTGGTGGTCACCGATGCCCTTGATATGGCGGGCCTGAGCCGTCGCTACGCGCTGAACCCTGGGCGCGCAGCCGTGGATGCCTTCAAGGCGGGCAACGACGTCCTGACCATGCCAGGCGATCTCGACTCGAGCTACCGCGCCATGCTCGAAGCGGTGCGCAGCGGTGAGATTTCGCGGGACCGGCTCGACGCTTCCGTCCTCAAAATCCTCCGCGCCAAGAGTTCGCTCCACCTTGAGAAAGATCGCCTCGTAGACGTGGGCGCAATCCACACCCTGGTGGGCAATCCGGAAAACATTGCGGAAGGCCAGCGCATCTCCGACGCCTCCATCACGCTCGTGCGCAACAGTGGCCATGTCCTGCCCCTCAGCCTGAAGCGCGCCGACCTGAACACAATCTTCCTCTATCAGCGTGTCAAGCCTGCTCCCACCGCGTTGTTGGTGATTCTTTGCGATCACGTGGATGCGGAGGACGGCCGTGTGCTCGAACGCGAGGTGCGCGCGCGCGCCTCCGACGCCGAAGTGATCTATGTGGATCCGCGAGTGGCGGCTGTCCGCTCCGACCTGGTGCTGAGCAAGGTCGACCAAGCCCGGGCCGTGGTGGTTGCCGTCTACGTGGTGCCCTCGGCCGTAAGAACCATGACCGTAGCCCGCGGCCAGAAGAATTCAGCATCTCTGCCCGACTCGACAGCCCGCTTGCTGAGCGCGATCCTGGCGCGTGCCCAACACAAGACCGCCGTTCTGGCCATGGGGAATCCCTATCTCACGGTGAATTTCCCCACGATTCAGGACTACATTTGCACTTTCTCCAATGCCACGGTGTCGGAAGTCAGCGCCGCCCGCGCTCTGTTCGGAGAAATTCCTCTATCGGGCCGTATGCCCGTCAACATTCGAAGCATCGCCCTGGTCCCGGCCATAGAGCCGAAACTTGCGAAATCAAACATCCCCGCATCGCCTTACTGGTATTCCAATCCGACCGATTGGCTGCTGAACGCCCCACACCTGCAGTAAGAAGGAGTGGCCGGTCGACCTCCCAAGACCTATTTTTGCTGGACTTCCACGGGACCAGCTAGATGAACCGTTCCTAATCCTCCGACAATCATTTCCCCTGCACCTCGACAGCATCGGGCAACTGCACAGCATGACTACCCGATCCGGGCACCACAACCGTCTGCCCCCTCCCGGCATACTTCGCAAGCACGCCAGCCCGCGACCAATCCAAATCCCACCCATCGGCGATCGCAATCACGGTATATGTCCCCGGAATCACCCCCTGCAGCACGAAACTGCCGTCCAGATCGCTCTGATCCCGGCGAAACAATTCCAGGTTCGCTTCCGGGTGCTTGGGGATCAGCACCACCATCGCACCGGCAACTCCTTTTCCGCCCAGCTTCGCGAATCCCTCCACCCGCCCGCTCCCGCTGGCCAGCGTCAGTGTCACCGCCAGCGAAGCCCCGGGCGCTACCTTCAGCGTGTGGCCGGAGCCCACTTGTCCGTCTGTCGCAACTTTGACCACCGCATACGAGACGTTTTGCGACCCCGCCAGCACTTCATAGTTGCCCGCTGCCACGTTCTTGAACTCCACTTGGCCCGCGCTGCTAACGCGCCCGTAGGCCACGACGTGCTGTTTCTCGCGCAGTACCAGGAAAAGCTCTTTACGAATAGCTTCTTCCCCAAGAATGTGCACCGTCCCAACGATGTTGCTAAGTGCCTCGCCGCTCGACGCGTCCACCTCCTGCCCGTCCTGGGAGATGTTGACTTCGCTGATGCGACTGGTCTGCCCGGGGCTGGACAGGCGGACGGCGTACTTACCGGGCGCTGTAGCGATTTCGAATACGCCGGCCGAGACAGGCCGGACACCTTCTTCCCCTCCCCGTGACGTATCTAATTGGTCGAATACTCGTTTCTGCAGGAGGGGATACGGGTATTCGTTGCCGGCATCCGGCTGCTCGCGGAAAATTACGTGCAGGGATGGCACCGGCGTGAGTCTGATCTCAATTTCCAGACGATCACCGCCCCGCAGAAGAATCGGAGTCGCATCATCCGAATCGGTCGCCCCCGCATAAAACGTGGTTGGGTAGACTACATCGAGCCCGCGGTCCACCGCGACGGGCGCGACGGAGACGCCCTCAGGCGCCGATGTCGTAGGATGCACGGCATACCACGGGGTCGCGGTCACGGAAAGAAAGTAGGTGCCGGCATCCAGCGGCGTAAATTCGTAGGCGCCCTGATCGTCTGTAGTATCCCGCTGGTATTGCGCGATCCGGCTCACGCCCGTAGCGTGATCCTCGCGCCATAAACTCACGTCAGCACGCCGCACCGGGTCCCCGGATTCGTCCAGAACCTTTCCGCTCAACGCCACCCATGGCAACAGTTGCAGCCGCAGGTTTTCCGTGTCAACGCCGGCGCCAGTTACGATCGCGCTTGAATATTGCTCATGCTGGTTGTAGTCGGAGCTGACGAATCCGCGTTTCGCTCCGTGCAGCGAGTACTTGCCCGCCGGCACCCAAAAATCAAACCGGCCATCGTCTCCGGTCAGCTGCGACTGCACATCCTTGGGATCCTTGGTATTTCGGAGAATGACTCGCGCGCGCGGCAACGCGTTTCCCCCCGGCTTGGCGACCACCGTTCCGGCAATCCGGAACTGTGCAGTGGCTGCATCCCCAACAGTGATTTGTGCGGCCGCATCGCCAGAAAAGGCCAGCGCCACCAGTACTGTTACAGCAGTTTTCAGCTTCGATTGGAATACGGACATGATCACTCGCTTGCCGAGATCAACTGCAGCGTGATCTGTACTTCCTGGCTGACGCCTAACCGCACGACCTGCCCCCTACCGTCGTAGGCGCGCATTGCTTCGCCGCTGGAGTACTCCAGTTCCCTTTGCGGACGATCGAACGCTAGCACTCGATAAGATCCTGGAGGGACTTGCCGCAGATCAAACTTTCCATCCCGCCCCACCGTTCCGTGCCGGAATTGTCCCGTGCTGTCGGGCAGCGGGAGACAGTAAACATAGGCGGCTGCTTTCGCCCAATGCACTCCCACTCCGCCCTCTGCGTTTCCAAGCGCATCAGCCGGCTCACCCAAGCCCTCAACACCGCCGAAAACCTCTGCCCCGTCGTCCCGTATGGTTGCATCCACGCCGATATGCTCCCCGTGTCCGATAGTTAGCGGGTGGCGCAGCAGGTCAATCTCTCCCGATGTCACCGACGCGGCAAACCCGCGTCTCGGATCGACTCGAACCCAGTAACGGCCCGGGCCAACACCTCCAAAAACCACCGAGTCGGGTTGCTGTGTCACAGATCGCGCTCTTCCAAACATTTCCGAAGCCGTGAACTCATCCACTGGTTGGAGGCTAACCGTGAAGTTCTCACCTCGCACCTGGTTTTCCTGCCAGATATTCTCAATAGGGTCTTCATTGGAAGCTTCAATTTCCGGGGACGATTTGAACTCTAGCTTGGCTTTAATGTGAACCGAACTGTTCGGCATCAAAGTCATCGGAGCAGTTTCGGCAGCCGCGTCCTTCACCACGAGACTAGCTGATCCGCTTAGGCCGAGCCCTCCATAGTCCGTTGCTTCGACAACGTAGGTTCCGTTCGGCAGCCCGCCCTCGATTCTCTGCTCCCGGGGGTTGTACCCCAGCGTAAATCCCGGCCCTTTACGCCCGTGCACGGAAACCCTGATTTCGATCTGATTGTCGATCGGGCCGTTCGTCACCGGTATTTTAATCGGATAGTAAGCTTGCCTGACCGGCGCAAGGTCAGCTTGGAAAGTCGCTCCGGCAGTCAATTGGATCACGCCGGCAGTTTGAAAGTCCGTGGCATTCGAGAAGTAAGAGGGCGGATATCCGTACATCGGCCCGCGAGGATCGAACATCAGCGGATCGCGGTCCATTAATTCGCCAGTAAGCAACTTGTAGGTGCCCGCCTCGAGGTCTGAGAATCGAAACTCCCCGCTCAATCGAGCCTCGATTGAGCCAGCCAGCGTCCAATGTCCGCGTCCTTCGAGGATTTGGCGACGGTAAAGATGCACCGTGATCCGGTCGGAAGCATTGGAACTCGGCAAAACCACTCTGCCCAGGATCCGGGCCTCCGGCACGAGCGCGATCATAACGTCCCTGCCCGGGACCACAGGAGAGGGCTGCCAGGTCTGCGGATGATGCTCCCGCTCTAGAAATCCCGGTTTGCGCGCCATGAGGATTGTGGGAGAGTTCGTGAACGAGCGAAGCGGTCCATGGTAGCTCTCCATCTCCGCTGCAGAAGTGCCGTCCGGCTCGTGCGGCGATATCGCGGGCTCTTGCGGTATCGCAAACTCAAAGCGTCCTTGCTCGTCGGTCAGCGTCGCGAAACGATTGTCCGGAGAGTACACTAGTGCGCGTGCAACTGGTTCCCGCGTAACGCTGTTCACTACGGTCCCACGGACCGTGGTCTTCTGCGAGGCTCCGGAAGCAGCCTGTCCGACGGCACTTCCCGCAAGGAACCATCCCACCAGTAGCAAAGATGAAACGAGAAGTGATAAAACGCGAAGCGATGAACCAAAATGCCAGCGCGCCTGACGCTGCTCAATACCCGCGCTCCGCTCTGAGAGAGAAGTGATGAGATAGCGGAACAACTGCCGACAACGGCGCATCAAGGCCAACTTACTCCCAGCGAGTACTTAGCCGCCGCAGCTTAGACCATAAAGGTGTTCTGTTCAACCACGTTTCACCAGACACGCTAACTCGTACCTTCCGAAAGCTGTCACCTTTAGCGAAGTAGGCGAAAGGTTGTGACTTGTCCGGCGATCGTGCATTTTTCGCGCCGGGCTAAACCTCTTCCCGCCAACGCGTTGGCACGATAGATTAGCTTATAGATAATTACGAGATTCCATAAAAGCGAAAGTGTTCCACGTGGAACATTACGCCAGTATGAAAATCGCACGCGCGCGCGTTACCCTGCGATTACGGCTGCCCTATTTTTAGGGCAGGTTTCATCACCCTGTAACATCCGCTCGCTATAAGAAAAGTATGAGCGCGGTCGTGTACGACACGCTGATCCTCTCCGACGTGCACCTGGGCGCGGAGGTAAGCCGCGCGCGCGCGGCCACGCGCATGCTTCAGGAAAATTCTTTTCGACGGCTCATTCTTCTGGGCGACATCTTTGCCGACCTGAACTTCGGGCGGCTCAAGAAAGAGCATTGGAAATTTCTCGGGGCCATTCGAAAGCTATCAAATCCCAAGCGCAACATTGAAGTCGTATGGGTCGAGGGCAATCACGATCTCGGACTTACTAATGTCATGTCACACCTGGTCGGTGTGCGCGTGTTTCAGGAATACAAGTGGAACTATGCGGGCCTGACCCACCTTGCGATTCACGGTCACCAGTTCAACGGCTTCGCGGTGAGCAGTATCCCTCTCAGCAACCTGGGTACGCGTCTCTACCTGCAACTGCAGAAGCTCGACTTGAAAGGCAATCCCATCGCGCGACTGATTGACCGGCTGAACACGCGCTGGCTGCGCATGTCGGCGAACGTAGCGCGGGGCGCCCTCGCGCACGCGCGGGAGCGCGCTGCCGGCCGCATCTTCTGCGGGCACACGCACAATGCCATGCACGTGCAGCAGGATGGAGTGGACTATTACAACGCGGGCGGCTGGATTGATGAGCGGCTGACCTATATCACCATTGGAGACGAGGGGGTTCGCATCCATGACTACCACGAGCGAGCTGACGATCGTGATTCCGGCGAAGAACGAAGCGAAGCTGATTCCGAATTTGCTGCATTCGCTGGCGACGCAGGACTACTCGAAGATGTCGAGTACGAACGTGTTGGTGGCTGACGCGAACTCCACCGACGGGACGCCCGACATTGTTCTCGGCTTCCGCGACCGGCTTAACCTGAGTGTAATCGCTGGCGGCATGCCGGCCGTGGGACGCAACCGCGGCGCCGCCCTGGCCCGCTCGACTTACGTCCTGTTCCTCGATGCCGACATTGAGATGCGGCACCCTTCCGTGGTTCGGCGCGCTGTCGAACTTGCGCAGCAGAAGCAATTGCACTGCGTCACCACCAACATCGTGTGCCGCGAGGGAAGCTGGTTCGACAAGGCGATGTACGCGGGCAACAATTGTTTTCAATATCTGTCGCGGTTGCACAAGCCATTCGCCACCGGCATGTTCATGTTGTTCGACCGCACGAAGTTCAATGAACTCGGCGGCTTCAACGAACGAGCCACGTTCGGCGAAGACTATCTGCTGAGCCAGCGCGTTGCACGCAGCCGATTCGGCATCGTGCGCGGCGGGGTGTATACGACCAACCGGCGCTTCCAGCGCATGGGCCACTTTCAAGTGGCGCGCTTGTTCCTGCGTACTGCTTTCAATTTCTGGAATGAAAAGTTTTTTATGCGCGACCATAAGTATTGGGTGGAGGCGAAGTAGCAGGTCACAGATGTTGGCTCCCGGCCGGCGACGTCACGTTCCGTTGAGCGCGGCGGCGGCGCGGGAAACCCAAGGTCTCTCGACTGCGTTCGGCTGGCGCCTCACTTCGAGATGACAGAACTTCATGGAGAGCTTTGTAGGGGCGAGCAGAGATACGGCAGGTCCTTCGCTGCGCTCAGGATGACAATGTGTGGAGTGTGGACACTCCGACTCAGGGCCGCGTCCTATTTCAGAAGCGCAGCACAAGTCCTGTTGAGGCGCGAATCATGTTTTGGGTCAGGCCGAAGAGGTTGGTGCGCAGGTAGTCGGCTTGTACGCGGAATGCGAATGGACCGCGCCATTTGTAGTCCACGCCGCCGCCGCCGGCGAGCGTCCAGTTGGTGCTGCGGTCAAAGAAGCCCGGGGTGCTGACCGTGACGCGCGTCGCGCCGCCCAGCACGTGGACGAAGGGACGGAAGTTTCCGCGGAAGGTGGAGATCTGGGGGCCGCCCAGGAGTGTGTACTCTTTGGCGCGCGAATCGGGAATCGCCGGCGTACACACCGGGACCGTCACGCAGGAGATAGGGAACTGGTTCCAACCGTAATTGGCGCTGCCGTCAGCGACCACGGTCAGCCAGGGCCTCAGGCGGATACCTTCGATCGAAACTTCCCAGCCGTGCAGGTGGGAGCGCTTGCCGGGCGCATAGTTGGTGTTGCCGTAGGAGTAGCCCGCGAAGATGGTGAAGCGCGGGTTCTGCGCCGCGGCCAGGCCGCTGCCAATCAGAACCACCGCGACGACGAGTGCGCGTTTCAGCACGAAGAAAATCCTCCTTGGCGTCCTGCGATCAAGTACGCCTGTGCGCTGGAAAGAATTTGGATGCTAACGCTATCCGAAACTTTGCCCGGCGGCTGGAAACATGAAGACAAGTTCTTTATGAGATTTTTACACGCCTGCGACAACTGCACAACTTGGAACCGGTAATGTCTAAATATTCAACTAAATATCGATGCGCGTCAATGTACTTCCCTCGCGCGCAGGAATAAGGAGAGCATCTTGGAACTGGTAACGGAAAGCCGACTAGCGGGGGAGGTGATGGTCGTTCACTGCCGGGGACGAATGGTGTACCGCGAAGAAGCGGTCGCGGTTTCGCGAGCCGTGGGCCTGGCCTTGCAGGAGAGCCGGGAAGTCATTCTCGATCTCGGAGGCGTGCACAGCATGGACAGCGCCGGCCTGGGGGAGTTGTTGGTGGCGCATGTTTCGGCCGAAGAACAAGGCAAAACCGTGAAGGTGGTGGGCGCGAACCGCGCGGTGTCTGAATTGCTGGAATTGACGAACCTGTCGTACGTGTTTGAGGTGTACCCGAACCTGGCAGCCGCCCTGGATTCGGGGAGAGGATGGACGATTTAGGTTTCGGTCTCCCGTAACTGTGGGGAGCTACGGGTGGGCTGGCCCGCCACGAAAGTGGCGGGTTATTTTCTTTCAGGCGAAGTCGGCCCGAATGGTTGCCACTGTGCGGGTCACCAAAACGACTCTGCAGAAATCATTTTGGAAGAGCCCAAGTCGAGTCGTCTTCCTGACTGGTTGCCAATGCAGGGTCGACCTTAACGCTTTCAGGAGTCTTTTTGCCTGTCGCAGTCTTCCCCAAATGAAAGGACACCGCATCTTCCAATTGCGCCATGAGAGTGCGTAGAGTTCCGTCGCCGGTATCTAACATGCTCCGCACTTCTGCACTCACAGCCATGGCCCGCTGATAGGCGTCGCGAGCCTTGGTGAGCAGGGGCATGTACGCCAGGAATTCTGTAGCATGTCTGGAAAACTCGTCGACTGCCTCGGTGTAACTCGTCATGCTCGCGGGCAATCGCTGTGTGCCCGCTTCATTTTCTTTCTTCCACATTCCTGTCTCCATGCGTGCGGATAGGTTCAATGGTTCTGGAGAAGTTCATAGCACACTTCTCCCGCAAAACTTCCGCCTCAGCCCGGAGCCAGTCGTCCAGCGCATGTTCGCCAATGGCTCCGCGTCGTTCATAGAGGTCGTAGGCGCGCAGACGGATTTCGTGCTGCAACATCGGATCAGGCTGGGTGGTTGGGAAGGTGTTACGAGTCATCGCAGAACTTGACGTCTGGATCACGTTAAAGGCTTCGGGTCACGAAGGGAATACAGAACAACCCTCAGTCGCCGGCACCGCGTTAGTAGTCAGAACGACACTTCCACATCGCCTCAGGTCCAAAATGAATGGAATAGGGTCAGTTGCAGTATGGGGTGGCTGCCCGCCAGCTGTTATCAAAGTAATAGCAGGCCAATCCCGCAGTTCGTTCCTGCGTACTTGTACCTCAATAGCGGGCCATTACCTAGAAATCTCGAGGAGACATCAAAATGCAATTCGCTCGTACTCTGTTTATAAGCCTCGCACTTACGCTTTGCGGTTCGGTTCTCGGCGTCTGTCAGAATACCGCTTCGCCGCAGCCCGACAACACGAAAGTCAATGAGCGGGATCGGAATCCGAATCAAACGACAGCGGACCAACAGAAAGAAAATCGTTCGGATCGCGACATCACGCAACAGATCCGCAAAGCCATCGAAAGCGACAAGTCTCTTTCCACTTACGCTCACAACGTCAAAATTGTGACTGAGAACGGCACAGTTACCCTAAAGGGACCAGTGCGTTCAGAGGAAGAGAAGAAGGCTGTGGAAACGAAGGCGGCGGAAGTCGCGGGCCAGGACAAAGTCACCAATCAGATCGAAGTCAAATCGTCGAACCAATAACGCTGAACGAAATTCGAACTAAATAAGGAGAATTAAAATGGCTGGAAAAAATACCGCAGTATTTGGCCTCTATCGCAATCGCGCAGGCGTTGAAAGTGCAGTGGATGCACTGAAAGCGGCAGGTTTTCGTAACACGGACATCTCCGTTCTTTTCCCGGAAAACGTGGGCACAAAAGACTTCGCGCATGAGAAGAACACCAAGGCACCCGAGGGCGCAACCACGGGGGCAGGTACCGGAGCACTGCTAGGCGGCACGCTAGGATGGCTGGCAGGTATCGGAGCGCTGGCTATTCCGGGTCTCGGACCGTTCATCGCAGCTGGGCCGATCATGGCGGCACTTGCGGGCGCGGGCGTCGGAGGCACGGTAGGCGGTTTGACAGGCGCACTGGTGGGAATGGGAATTCCGGAATACGAAGCGAAACGCTTTGAGGGCAGAGTAAAAGAAGGTGGCATCCTTCTTTCTGTCCACTCCGACAATTCCGACTGGACGAAGAAGGCGAAAGAGATTCTCGAGCGCAGCGGCGCAGAAGACGTCTCCTCGACCGGTGAGGCGAGCGCCGACTTCTCCAAGACAGATAAACCGATGCCGCGCGCAAGTTAAGTCGACTTTTCATACAGGCTTTTCATACAGAAGATCTCCTTCCGAACTTTGCTGTTCGGGAGGAGATTTTTTTGATCTTTGCAGTTCGCTCCACGCCGAGAGATAGGGCCATCGGCGGGCTTCAACATGCTAGTGGTCCCGCAGGAAGCGGTACTGGCCCTGGCGTTCGGTGGCGATGGATTCGGCGACCTGCAGGAACGCGCGGCCGGCGTGTGACAACGTAGCTTCCTTGCGGTAAACCAGGCGCAGTTTGCGATGAAAGCGGAGTTCGCGCACGGGCACCCGGACCAGTTCGCCGCGGGCCAGTTCGCTTTGCACGCTGATCTCGGGGACGAGCGCGACTCCGTTGCCCATCGCGACAAAGCGTGTGATGGCTTGCAGGGTGGGGAGTTCGACGTCCATGTGAAGGGGCGTTTTGTGGCGGCGGAAGGCTTCGATCACTTTTTCGCGGTAGGGTGAGGAGACGATGTGCGCGACGAAGACTTCGGCGCCGAGTTGACGGATGCTGATCTGCTTTTCGGAGGCGAGCGGGTGCGTGGGGGGAACCACGAAGGTCAATTCATCGAGGTAAACGATGATGGAGCGCAGGCGCGGGTCTTGCGGGTCATAGGTGAGGACGCCCATTTCGACGTTGTGGCGCAGCAGGTCGTCGGGAATGTGGCTGCCTAATGCGCGCTGCACCGTGATCTTGATCATGGGATGGAGGCGACGAAACTCCGCGAGCACCGGTAGCAGGTAAAGGGCAGTGAATTCATTGGCCGCGATGGCAAGTTTGCCTTTTTGGATTTCGCGCAGTTCGACGAGGGCTTCATGGGCGTCGTTGCGGAGGTTCAGGAGCTTTTCGGCGTATTCCTTCAAGGTATGGCCAGCGTCGGTGAGGACGCCTTCTCGGGAGGAGCGGTCGAAGAGGGGTTCGCCGAGTTCGTCTTCGAGCTTGCGGATGGTTTGACTGACCGCCGATTGCGTGCGGAAAAGCTTTTCGGCGGCGCGCGAAAAGCGGCCTTCGCGAGCCACGGTGAGGAAGACTTCGAGTTGGGAAAGTTCCATGTTTGTTTCTCGGCCGTCCCTCCGGGACTGGTTTGGACATTCTTAAAATGCGATTTCCCAGCACTTCCGTGCTGAGCTTTCCTGTTACGCGCCTGCGGCGCCTGGTCTTCGCGGCCTCGGTGTCAGTCCGATCTCCGATGCTCCTTGTTTTCAGGTCTTAATCGGGTGGAGTCGCTTTCGCCCCTTCGGGGCTTCACCGCGTTTCTTGGCTTTACCCAGCGCTTACGCGCTGGGCTAATGAATGTCGCCCGCTTCGCCGGCTGTTCTGAAGCACCCGAAATTCCGCTTTGCCGGCTGGAATTTCGCAAGCGATCGCAAACCCCGCCTTTTGTTTCCCGGCGGTTAGGACGCATTCGGTATTTCTCCTCGGTGCAGTCTTGGCCACTTAAGCAAAAGTTGCATCGCCATCAGGGCAGCTTATCGTTTGCAGCGATGCTTATACTAATTGAAAGATTATAAGCTTTGCTTTAGACTGCTGTCCACCTACCATAACCGCAGCCTCAGGGAGGACAAGGGTTATGGATCGAGTACGGATTACGGTGTTTGACACGACTTTGCGAGACGGCGAGCAATCGCCGGGTTGCAGCATGAACGTCGCCGAGAAGTTGCGCATGGCGCACCAGCTTGACCGGCTGGGGGTGGACGTGATCGAAGCCGGATTCCCGATCGCTTCTGACGGCGACTTCGAAGCGGTGCAGGCGATTGCCGCGGCCGTACGGCGTCCCATCATTGCGGGATTAGCCCGGGCTTGCACTCCCGACATTGAGCGCGCCTGGCAGGCGTTGAAGGGTGCGGCGCGCCCGCGAATCCATGTATTCCTAGCCACCTCCGACATTCATTTGAAATACAAGCTGCGCATTTCGCGCGAGCAGTGCCTGGAGCAGGCCCGCGAGAGTGTAAGGCTGGCCAAGTCGTTTTGCCAGGACGTGGAATTTTCTCCGGAGGATGCGACGCGCACCGACCGCGACTTCCTGTGCCAAGTCGTGCAGGCGGTCATCGATGCGGGTGCGACCACCGTCAATATTCCCGACACCGTGGGTTACACGATGCCGGCTGAATTTGCCGAAATCATCCAGATGCTGCGCGAGCGGGTACGGGGAATCGAGGATGTAACGATCTCGGTGCATTGCCACAACGACCTCGGTCTGGCGGTGGCGAACACGCTGGCGGCCCTGGGTGCGGGCGCGCGCCAGGTGGAGTGCACGATCAACGGAATTGGCGAACGCGCGGGGAACGCGTCGCTCGAGGAAATCGTGATGGCGACGCGGGTGCGTCCGGACCGCTACGCCTATGACGTGGCGGTGGCCAGCGAGCAGTTATTTCCCGCGAGCCAGTTGCTGAGTGAGATCACGAGTGTTCCGGTGCAGCCGAACAAGGCCATTATCGGGCGCAACGCGTTCGCTCACGAAGCCGGCATTCACCAGGATGGCATGCTGAAGAATCCGCTGACTTACGAAATTATGACGCCCGGTTCGGTAGGCGTGCCCGATTCGCGGCTTGTGCTGGGCAAGCATTCCGGACGGCATGCATTAAGCCTGCGCTGCGAGCAGCTGGGGTATCACTTCGAGCGGCGCGAACTGGACGAGGTTTACCGGAGGTTTGTAGTACTTGCCGACCAGATCAAGCACGTGGAGGATCACCATCTGCTGCAACTGATTCGCGAAGCGCGTCCGGTGGCGAAGCGTATGCCGCCGGCGCACGTCGAGGCGGCGCCGGCGGCAGTCATTGCGGCGGTAGCCGGCCAGTCGTTTCATGTGGAACGGCATCCGCTGGAGATGAATCTGCACTCGTTGCACGAGCACCACGGGGACCAGGAAGATTACTTATGGGGTGTGTAAGTCGGCAGTAATTCGCGGCGGCCCGGCGCAAGCCGGGCCTTTTTTATTGGTCAGGATCACAAGTTTTCAAAATGGGATTTATGTAGAATGCGGGGACTCTAGCGTGAGTCCAGCCTATAGAGGTTTGGGGTTAGGGGAGGGGCTATTGCTTTTAAATCTGACCATCGTGGCGGGCGACGGGATTGGGCCGGAGGTTACCGGGGAAGCTGTTCGCGTATTGCAGACTGTGGCGGATAGTTTCGGGCACGAGCTGAAGCTCACTCGTAAGAACATTGGCGGGGCCGGGCTGGCGGCGAGCAATGATCCATTGCCTGCGGACACGCTGGAAGCTTGCCTGAGTTCAGGCGCGGTGCTGCTGGGGGCGGTTGGGTCTCCCATTTACGACAAAAATCCGGGGCATCTGCGGCCGGAAGCAGGACTGCTTCGCCTGCGCAAGGAACTGGGCGCGTTTGCGAACCTGCGTCCGGCGAAATGCTTTTCCGCCTTGCTCGACAATTCACCATTGCGACCCGAGGTGGTGCGGGGTACCGACGTCATGATTGTTCGGGAACTGCTGGGTGGGGCTTACTTCGGACAGCCGCGTTCGATCGAGGGCGAGCCCGGCTCGCGATTGGCGGTCAACACCATGCGATACGGCGAGCAGGAGATCGAACGCATTGCGCGGGTGGGGTTTGAGCTGGCGCGCAAACGCAAGCGCAAAGTGCTTTCGGTGGATAAGGCGAATGTGCTCGAGTGTTCCCGGCTGTGGCGGGATGTGGTGACGCGGGTGGCGACCGAGTATCCCGACGTGAAGCTGGCACATCAGTACGTGGATTCGGCGGCGATGCTGCTAGTACTGCGGCCTACGGAGTTTGATGTGTTGCTCACCGAGAACATGTTTGGCGACATTCTTTCGGATCAGGCCGGGGGCCTGGTGGGCGGGTTGGGAATGCTGCCTTCGGCGAGTGTGGGCGGTCCGGTAGGTCTGTATGAGCCGGTGCACGGTTCAGCGCCTGATATTGCCGGGCAGGGCATCGCCAATCCGCTGGGAGCAATTCTGTCGGTGGCGATGCTGCTGCGCCATTCCTTCCATCTGGAGCGCGAGGCAACGTGTGTGGAGTCGGCCGTGGAGGCTGTGCTCGAAGCGGGGCATCGCACGCGGGATCTGGCGCGGGGCGCGCAACCCGCGTTGAGTACCTCGGAGATGGGGCGGAAGGTGGCGGAGGCGGCGCAGGAGCTCAGCGAGTCCAGATCGGGCGGCGTAAGGGAGAAGTTAGCTTAGGCTCTGCAATCTCTTGGACAACAGGAGCGAATCGCAAGTCATGGCTTGTCGAATCACCCACGGAAAATCTTTGCAGGGACAAGTCACTCCGGCTGGGAAAACCAAGATCGGCGGCGTCGTGTTTTTCTGTTGTGCGCATGATACGAAGAGACGAACTTCTGGATATTTTGCACAAGCCGCGAGGTGTAGACTAAAAGTACACTCTCTCCGATCCAACTGCCAGGAGGCTGCGATGGTTTCGAAGTGCGCGAATCCTGCTTGTGCAGAGCGTTTCTTATACATGCACCAGGGGAAGCTCTTCCGCTTCGAGCGCGATGCGGATGACAATGCTGACCTGACGTTGGGCTTTGATCCTACCGTCCGCAAACATTCTGTTGCAGTGCAGTTTTACTGGCTGTGCGAGAACTGCGCCGCCTCGATGACCTTAATTCATTGCAAAGGCGTGGGTGTGACGATGCACCCGAGGCATCGGCTGCTCAAAGCGGCGTCATAGAGGCGCCCGCGATTGGTTGTACTCACCAGTCAGGGAATACCACCTAACCTTTAGCATCTCGATAAACATACGGAGTCCGTCGCGCAGCGGGTTAATCCGGGTTCCCTCGCTGTGCCCCCACTCGACCGGAACCTCCTCCACTTTCATCCCGAACTTGCGGGCCAGAAAAAGGATCTCGGGATCGAATCCCCACCGCTCGATGTGTTGATGGGGAAAAATAGCTTGGGCGGCGCGCCCTGTGAAGGCCTTGAATCCGCATTGGGTATCGAGGTAGGGAAGGCCGAGAACGACGCGCAGGGCCAGATTGAAAATACGCCCGAAGAGCTGCCGATGCAGCGACTGGCGCTGGGTCTGGAGTTCGGCACGCAGCCAGCGCGAGCCAATGGCGATGTCAGCTCCGGCTTGAAGGGCGGCAAAAAGTTTGACCGCCTCCTCGATGGGCGCGGAGAGGTCGGCATCGGTGAAGAGCAGGATCTTGCCTGAGGCATGGAGCATCCCATTGCGGACACTGTAGCCTTTGCCGCAGTTGCCGGGATTCTGAAGCAGGCGCAGGGTGGGATGCTGGGCGGCGTAGTTCTCGACGATCTGGGCGGTATCGTCACGGGAGCCGTCATTGACGACCAGGATTTCGGCATCCCATTGGCGGTCGCGGATGTAAGCGAGGACGCGGTCGAGGCTTGCGCGAATCCGCGCGCTTTCGTTGTAGGCGGGAATGACGATGCTGTAGGTGGGGGGCATGAACTGGTTGTTGATCGTTGGCTATTGGTCGTTGGCGAAAACCAGGATGCCTCAACCGGGCCGGCCTCATCCCGAATCAAAAGGGCCGGGCCGCTTCGGTGCGATGTTAAGAGTAGCACTGAGCCTGGGGATTCAAGCGACCTGGCGGCGTTCGAGCATCGCGAAAAACTGTAATACCAGGTCTTCATCCCAGAGTCCCGACTGTGCCTCGACGCGCATGGTGTGCTCGGCCTGCTCGTGACTTTGCGCCATTTTGTAAGGGCGCGCAGTGCGAAGCGCATCGTACACGTCGACCACTTGCAGGACGCGAGGGAGCAGCGGAATTTCCTGCCTGGTCAGGCCATCGGGATAGCCGGAGCCGTCGGAGTGTTCGTGATGAAAGCGGATGATGGGCAGCACGAGCCGAAGAGACTTCAGGGGCTTGCAGATGTTCTCGCCGGTCAGAGGGTGCTGCTTCATGACCTTCCACTCATCGGGCGTGAGGTTCGAGCCTTTTTTCAGGATCTCATCGGGCACGGCGATCTTGCCGAGGTCGTGCAGGTAGCCGCCGCGGCGAAGCGCGATGAGAGATTCTTCGTCGAGTCCGAGATGGCGTCCCAGGGCGACCGCGCGCCGGGAAAGGCGCTCGCAATGGCCTTCGGTGTAAGGGTCGCGCGCTTCGACGCTACGGCCCAGCGTGCACAGAACTGACTCGGCAGTTTCGAGCTCGTCAGTGAATTCCTTCAGCTTCAGCAGCGACTTTACGCGGGCGAAAAGTTCTGCGGGGAAGATCGGCTTGTTGAGAAAATCGTCCGCCCCCGCCTCGATGCCTTTGACCTTGTCTTCGCGATCGCTCAGCCCTGTGATGAGCAGGAAGGGGATCAGCCGGGTGTCGGGGTTGCCCTTGAGCTGGTGACAGAGTTCGTAGCCCGAGCGGCCGGGCATCACAACGTCGGAAAGAATCAGGTCGGGCAGGTGGCGGTGGACTTCCACCTCGGCTTCGTCGGCATCGGGCACGGTGACTACGTCGTAGCCACGGCTGGCGAGCAGCTCTCGCATGAGCTCGGCCATGTCCGGGTTGTCGTCCACCACCAGGACCCGCGGAACGCGTCGGTGGATCAAGAGCTCACCCATGACTTAATAGAGTCCGATCCGCTTCAATAAGTTTCAAATGAGAGCGGCCAACTGGCTCCCCGCCGGAGGCCATGATCATTGTAGCGAAGTTTGCTGCGCGCAAGCCACGCTTTACATTGACAAAATCGTTTCCGCGGTCCTTCGCGAGATTCCCCCGATGGGAATGATGGGTGAATCCCTGTGCCAACTAACCTTGTTTCATGGGGAAGTGCATGCTTATCTGACTTTATGCGCAGAACATTTCATACGCTGCTAATCGTTGGGATTTTGGTGTTGGGCAGAAGCGCGTTTGGCGTGCCGAAGCCGCACGTAATTTCGTTCGGTAAGTGGACGGCTGCCAGGTGGTATGCCGGGCCGCAGGCCAAGGCCGTCGATGTGAGGATTCGCGCACTTTACGTGGATAGCCGGCTCAAGGAGTACACGACCGGCGTCACGCACGATGTGACGGACCGGCTGTTCGCAGTCCGTCGCATGTTCCGGCTGAACGACACGTTGCCGAGCGAACCTGCTGGGACCGTAAAGTGGACGTGGGAGCGCGGAGGGTGGCTTCTGGTGGATCGGGTGACCGGGCGAGTGACACAGATTACCTTCCCGGAGTTCGATCCGTTTTATTCGACGCCCAGCTGGTACCGCGATTACATCGCCTATTGCGGCGTCTCGGATGACGGCAAGAAACTATTCGCAATGGTAGCGCAGTTGGGCCGCAGAAAACCCATCCTGAAGAAGCCGCTGGGCGACGCTGCGGGCGATGACCTGCCGGACTCGGAGTGCCCGGCTCCAGCCTGGCAGAAACTGCCGACGCGTGTGACGTTTGAGCCCGAAGAGAACCAAAAGCTGACGTTTTCGGTGCGGGGGCATGCGGTAGACGTGGTGAACGACGCTGAGGAGGAAGACGAGGGCGCGGAGTAAACCCTACCTGCAAATTCATTAGGGCCTCAGCCCATGACTTCCTGGGCACGAAGTTCCGTAGTATAGACAATGAACATTGTGCGTGAGAGTAAAGCTCCACCATGCTATTTGGAATGGCGTCTAATAGAGCTATGCGGCAAACGATGCTCAGCCTCTCATTCCCGCTGCTCGTCTTCTGCGTGTGGGCGCTCGGCCCGTCTGATGAGAAGGAAATAGATGCGATTGCGCGCGTGAAGACGCTGCTGATTTCTTCATTAGATCGCACCATGCCAAAGGTTACGTTGGAGTTTTTTCTGAACTATGAAGGCGGGGGCGCTCCCATCAAATGGGAGGTGAAGGAGTGCGGAGAAAAAAACCGGGATACCAGGGGGGATTATGGGCGTGACTCCATGTGCGTCGAGGCTGGCATCGCCCTCAAGGATGGGCGGGCTGCCACGGTTCTCATCTCGGTTGGAACGTCCAAGGGAAGTGCGGTGGCTGTTCCAGCTGTCTACGATGTGAGGGTCACCGGCCCGGGCGGGACGGTTCACCGCTTGGACCGCCTGAGCGATTTACCTGTGGAGTTGCATCGTCCGCTGCCTAAAGGCCCAAAAGATTTGCCGGCTGGCCTGAGCGCTCGATTGTAGCTCTCACTGGTGGATGATTCCACGGTTCAGTGGAGTTGGGCGCATCCAACTGGGATCTCCTACCCGAACGCCCGCTCGGGAGCGCAGCGGGGCGCTCTCTGAAGTCGGAAGGTTATTCGTCGAGCGACTCGGGGTCGATGCCAATATTGGTTTCCCCGGCCGCCTTCTTCTCGCGGTATTTCTTCACCCAGGCTTCGAAGCTTTTTCCGGCGGCAGTGTCTTTGCCGGTGAAGGCCAGGGCAGCGATGTCGCTGTAGGGGACGCGGATTTTTTCCGCGCGGCCCTTGGGAATGAGGCGAAGGTTGCATTCGGCGAGGGTGGCGCCGTCGTTTTTGCGGTCGAAGATGTAACCCTCGATCTTTTCGCCGTTCTTCAGCGTGAGGGTGAGGTCTCCGCGATAGTCAAAGGCTTTTTCCAGGGCTTCGCGGGTTTCCTGCTCGCTGGCGAGCGAGGGGATCCAGCCCTCCAGGTTCTCGTGTCGGGTGCCGGGCGCGTTATCGAGCTCTTGGGGTGCGGATTTTTGGGTTGCGTCTGACATGGGCGTGGCTTGATATCGGGGCTACGGGTGCGGGCGGTCGCCCCTCCGGGACTCGCTCAATGGCCTTCGATTCCCCAGCCCTTACGGGCTGGGCTAATGAATTTCGCCCGCTTGGCGGGCTAGATTCCGGTGAGATGCAAGTTTCGCGAAGTTCTGAAACGCTTTTTTCGCAAGTTCTGAGACGCTTTTTTCGCAAAGTTCTGAAACGCTTTTTTAGGCGTCAGGAGTAACCTGCAAGTTTCGCGAATTTCTGGAACGCCTCGCGTCGGACTTCCACTTGCCCGCCGGCGTGGCACCGCGCGCATTACGCGTCGGGCGTTATTGTAGTTTCGCGAACTGAAAAGCTTCTTTACGCGCGGACCTGACACGCAAGTTCGCGAGCTTCTGAAAGCCATTACGCGTCGGGTGCGGCGCCGATCTGTACCAGAGGCCCGGTGCTGTGGCGCGGGGTCATGGGCGTGTCGTCGTCGACATCGGGATCGTTGTAGCGATCAAATAATGTGGCGCGGACGGTGGCCGCGAAGCCGCTTAACGATCCGAAGGTGTCGTTCACGGCGCTGGCTTCGTAGCCGCTGTGCACCATGCAATTCGCACACTTCGGATTGCCGCTTTCGGTGCCGTACTGTTCCCAGCTGGTGTCGCGCAGCAATTCTTCGAATGTGTCAGCGTAGCCGTCGGCCATCAGGTAACAAGGCTTCTGCCAGCCGAAAATGCTGTAGGTGGGCATTCCCCAAGGCGTGCAGCTGTACTCGCGGCGGCCCATCAGGTACTCGAGAAACAGCGGGCTCATGTTGAAGCGCCACTTCTTCCGGCGGTTGCTCAGAATTTGGCGGAACAGGCGGCGCGTTTTCTTCTTGCTGAGGAAATGATCCTGATCGGGCGCCTTATCGTAGGTGTAGCCCGGCGAGAGCATCATGCCCTCGACCCCGAGGTCCATCATCTCGTCGAAGAAGGCACGCACGCTTTTGGCGTCGGTGCCGTCGAACAGGGTCGTGTTCGTCGTGAGGCGAAAGCCCCGCTTGAGAGCTTCCTGAATGCCCTCTACCGCCTTATCGTAGGTGCCTTCACGGCAGACGGCGAAGTCGTGATGCTCGCGCTGGCCGTCCATGTGAACGACGAAGGAGAAATACTTGCTGGGCTTGAACTGGTCGATCTTCTCTTTCAACAGCAGGCCGTTGGTGCACAGATAAACGTACTTTTTCCGCGCGACCAGGCCGGCGACAATCTCCCCGATCTCGGGATGCATGAGCGGCTCGCCGCCCGGGATGCTGACCAGTGGGGCGCCGCACTCATCGGCGGCCTTGAAACATTGCTCCGGTGTCAGGTCCGTCTTCAGGATGTGGGCCGGGTATTGAATCTTGCCGCAGCCGGCGCAGGCCAGATTGCAGCGGAACAGGGGTTCCAGCATCAGGACAACGGGGAATTGCTTCCGACCGCGCAGTTTCTGGCCGATGACGTAGCTGGCCACCGTCCACATTTGTGAAACTGGTACACCCATGTGCGCGCTTTCCCCTCTTTAAATGAACAACTTAGTCGAAATTTAATTCAGGCCCAGAATCATTGGATGACAGCGGATGCCTTTATGATACCGGATAAAGAGTCCATCGACCAGTTACTCGGCGGCTGTCCGGGACGCGGGCCCGGGGCTATTGCGTGGCATCCGAAGGCCCTTGATTTTCATCAAAATACGCACGCTTGGACTGTTTCAACCCTGACTTTATTGGATTGCCGGGCTGAATGAACAAATCATCTGAAAGGCAGAAATGAAAATTCTTCGTCCTGTAGTTCTCGCAGTCCTGGTGTCATTGGCCGGCCTGGCTTGGGCACAAACCTCCAATTGGATCATCGATTCCAAGCACTCGACCGCTCAGTTCACCGTGCGCCACATGGGCATCTCGAACGTGAGTGGAAATTTCACAGTGGTGTCGGGTACCGCCATTTTGAACGAGAAGGACATCACGCAGTCGCAGGTGAACGCCGTGATCGATGTGAACTCGGTAGACACCCGGGTTCCGGATCGTGACAAGGATCTCCGAAGCGCGAATTTCTTCGATGCGGAGAAGTACCCGACGATGGAGTTCAAATCGAAGCGGATTGTGGACAATGGCGGGAAGTTACAGATGGTCGGGGATCTGACCATGCATGGCACGACGCGCGAGATCACGCTCGATCTGGACTCGCCGACTGCGGCGCTGACCGACAACTCTGGCAATCAGAGGCGAGGATTTTCGGCATCGACCACGATCAACCGGAAGGACTTCGGCGTGGTGTGGAGTCATAGCTTAAAATCAGGAGAAGCAGTGGTCAGCGACAACGTGAAGATTCAGATCGATGTGGAGCTGGTGAAAAACAAGGGGTAGGGCGCGGGCAGCCGGCTTAGAAATCCTTTTGAGCTGGTAGCGCCGCCAGCGGACGCGGGGTCCTTCGACTGCGTTCGGCTGCCGCCTCACTTCGCTCAGGATGACAATGCAGAGAGAGCTGCTGGGCGGTCGCTGGACGGCCGAGGCGGCCGTCCCTCCATTGTCCTTTCACGAATGAGTCAGCGCGGTTTGGTGATCGCGCCTTCGGACGCCGAATGCACCAGTGCCGCGTACTTGGCGAACACGCCCGCCGGATACTTCGGCTTAGGCGCTTTCCATTCTGCCATGCGATGCTTCAGGGTCGCGTCGTTGATCTCAATTTCTAATTTGCGCTGGTTGATGTCGATGTGGATGGTGTCGCCTTCGTGAAGGGCGGCGATTGGGCCTCCCAACGCGGCTTCCGGCGAGACGTGGCCGATCATGAGGCCGCGGGTGGCGCCGGAGAAGCGGCCGTCGGTGAGCAGCGCGACTGAGTCGCCCAATCCCTCGCCCACTATTGCCGCCGTGACGCCCAGCATTTCGCGCATTCCCGGACCGCCTTTCGGTCCTTCGTTGCGGATGACGACAACATCTCCCGCTTTAATCTGCTTGCTGGTGACGGCGGTCATGGCGGCTTCCTCGGACTCGAAGATGCGCGCCGGGCCCCGGTGGGTCAGGCGCTCGTGGCCGCTGATCTTCACCACGCAGCCTTCCGGCGCGATGTTGCCGTGCAGGATGACGAGGCCTCCGGTTTTCTTCAGCGGCTGATCGAGCGGCGCGATGACGGGCTGGCCGGGAGTTTCTTTCGCCTCGCTGGCCTCCTCGGCGAAAGTTCTTCCGGTCACGGTCATCGCCGATCCCTGCGCTAATTTTCCATCGAGCAGGCGCTTGGCGATGACGGGGATGCCTCCGGCTTTGTCGACGTCGGCGGCGACATATTTGCCTGCAGGCTTCAGATTCGCTAGCAGCGGCGTGCGCTCGCTGACTTTCTGGAAGTCGTCGATGGCAAGCGGCACGCCCATTTCGCGCGCGATCGCCAGCAGGTGCAGGACGGCGTTGGTCGATCCTCCGGTGCAGGCGACGCCGGCGATCGCATTCTCGAAAGCTGCGCCGCGTCAGGATGTCTTTCGGCGTGATGCCTTTCTGCAGCAGATTAATAACAACCTCGCCGCATTTAAACGCGACTTCATCTTTGCGGGCGTCCATGGCGGGAACTCCGTTGAATCCCATGGGCGAGAGGCCGATCAACTCCATCACCGTCGACATCGTGTTGGCCGTGTATTGTCCGCCGCACGCGCCTGCGCCCGGGCACGCGACATTTTCGAGTTCGAGCAACTCGGCGTCGGTCATCTTGCCGGCAGCGTTTGCGCCGACCGCTTCGAACACATCCTGAATGGTGACGTCTTTGCCGCGATACACGCCGGGCGCGATCGTGCCGCCGTAGAGCACGAGGCCGGGGAGATTCATGCGGGCCAGCGCCATGGCGGCCGCAGGGATGGTCTTGTCGCAGCCTACGACGCAGACGACGGCGTCGAAGAGTTGGCCGCGGCAGACCAGTTCGATCGAATCGGCAATGACTTCGCGGCTGACCAGCGAGGCCTTCATGCCTTCGGTGCCCATGGTTTCGCCGTCGCTGATGGCGATGGTATTGAACTCCATGGGCGTGCCGCCCGCGGCGCGAATGCCTTCCTTCACCTTGGCCGAGAGGCGGCGCAGGTGGAAGTTGCAGGGCATGGTTTCGATCCAGGTGTTGGCGACGCCGATGAGAGGCTTGCGGAGATCGTCGTCGGAGAAGCCGATCGCCTTGAACATGGCGCGCGCCGGAGCGCGGTCGCGCCCGTCGGTGATACCGCGGCTGCGATGCTTGAGATCCATAGGGGTAGAAGATTACGACAAGGGAGCTTGAAAGGAGAAATCCGGGCTCTCGTGGTTTTGACCGCGATGTTCAGCGATCACCCCGGTGGATCAGTGAGCGCTATCGCATGGTTACCACAGTTAGGGTCACTTTCTATCATAGGTTCTATATGGTATTGGTATGCACGAGAGTACCCGAAGTGTCGGCCGGTCACTGCAAGAACCCGCTGGCTCGCGATCTTAACAGGGTGTGTCGCAGCGATTACTGGTGCGTGAGTGTCTCCTTGCTTTTCCCGATTGTTCCGAGCATCCTGATCTTCGGAGCGATCGCGCAACCTCATTTTCATCGCTCGGGCTTCCGGCTCATGTTGGTGGGTGCCTTCTTTCTAAGCCTCTGGGTGCTTCCAATCGGAGCCGGTGTACTCTTGGGGTCCTTCAAAACGCTCCGCTTGTATCAAGATTTCAACCTGGTAGCGGGGACACTCGGCTGGGCGGTGTCATTCTTGCTACTCGCTTGGTGTGACACGGTGCTCATGATCGAGGGCCGCAAGTTAAGGCTATTCTGAGCCGCTGTTCGTTACTGGCGATCGTCTTGCACGCTGGGCATATCGATGCCGCGGTGGCTGGCGGCGATCAGGATGCGCACTGAGGAGCCTTGCTCTTGTAGCGAACGTGAAATCCAAAGCCGATTTCAGATTGCAGATTTAAGATTTCAGAATGAACATCCCACGAAGTTCACTTGATTTCCAATCTGCAATCTGAAATCGAAAATCTGAAATCCTTTACGCGTTCACGACCTTCGGCTCGGGCTCTTGTGCGGGCTTAGCTTTCTTCGCGTCCTTGTGCAGCCACGACATCATGCCGCGCAGCTTGGCGCCGACTTCCTCGATGGGGTGCTTCTTCTCGGCGTCGCGCAGGGCGGCGAATTTTTTGCCGCCGGCTTTGTTTTCTTCGATCCACTCGCGGGCGAAGGTTCCGTCCTGAATGCGTGCCAGGATTTCTTTCATCTTGGTGCGGGTCTCGTCGCCGACCACCATGTTGCCGCGGGTGAGGTCGCCATACTCGGCGGTGTTCGAGATCGAGTAGCGCATGCGCGCCAGGCCGCCTTCGTAGATCAGGTCGACGATCAACTTCATTTCGTGCAGGCACTCGAAGTAGGCGACTTCGGGCTGGTAGCCGGCTTCAACCAGCGTCTCGAAGCCTTTCTTGATCAGTGACGTGAGGCCGCCGCACAGGACTGCCTGCTCGCCGAACAGGTCGCTCTCCGTTTCTTCTTTGAAGGTGGTCTGCAGAACGCCGGCACGGGTTGAGCCGATGCCGTACGCGTAGCACAATGCGTTTTCGTGGGCGCGGCCGCGTGGCATCCTGATGGATGGCGAGCAGCGACGGAACTCCGCGGCCCTCGGTATAAATGCGACGGACCAGATGGCCCGGGCTCTTGGGCGCGATCATGACGACGTCGACGTCGTTAGGCGGCTGGATGGTCTTGAAGTGAATGCTGAAGCCGTGCGAGACGCCCAGCACTTTGCCGGGATGGAGGTACGGCTTGATCTGCGACTCGTAGAGTTCGCCCTGGGTCTCGTCGGGCGTGAGGATCTGGATCCAGTCGGCGCGCTTGGCGGCCTCATCGGGCGCGACCACGACCATGCCGTCGGCTTTGGCTTGCTGAGCGGAGGGCCGGTTGGGGTCGAGGCCACGATCACTTTGTATCCGCTGTCGCGGAGGTTTTGGGCCTGGGCGTGGCCCTGGCTGCCATATCCCAGGATCGCGATGGTCTTGCCTTTCAGTGCATTCGGGTTTGCATCTTTTTCGTAAAAAACTGTAGCCACGGGAAACTCCTCATTTAGTGACAAGGGGAGACACGGCAGCCCTTGGAATATCCGGTCAGGGTAACAGAAGGGCGAAGCGTAAGACCGAAAACCGACCGGTCGGTCGGTAAAGGCTTATGGTACCCGGGAAGATTTGGGTGTGTCAAGGCTTGGGCCTAGTCTCTGGGCTTTAGGGCTCTAGAAGGAGATTGAGGGGCGGGAAGTTGAACTCATGCTGCGAGGCTACGAGGTGCTTATTCGCAGAACGCTTGATTCCGTCACTGGCGATCCTCAGTATTAAGAACTGGTGGGGCGTGTCCTCCATTCAACTACAGCAGCCAAAACCGATGTCGACCCAATGGACAGTAGCAGCAGAGCTGGGTTGCGCAGTGGTGCTACGTATAGAGCAATTGCCAGCGGAAATACGAGAAAAAGCAGGTTAAAGCAAATTACATGCAGTAGGCTCTTCGTGTGCCAACACTTCTCGAGAACGTGGAATCGAGCTGTTCTTGCGAACAAACGCAGTGTGACGTAATAGATCATGAGAAAAGCGAGTGATACTCGCGGCCTCCAACCTCCGTTTACTAGCAACTCCCACAGTTCCGGTACCATTTTCCAGAGCACCAGCCCAGCAACCACTACTAGGAGACTGAAGAAAAATACGCGGTAGACGCGCTCCCATCTTTCCAGCATAGACAAGCCTCCGCTCACGGACACAGGCCGCAGGAACAATACCATTGAGCAGAAAACATGTCTGTGATGCAGCCAGACTGGCGCAACACCTCCATTGCCAAGAACCCTCCCGGCCGGCTCCAGTACCTGGAACCGAATTTTTTTGCTAAAGCTCAGAGCCTAGAGCCCAGAGCCTAGAGCCCAAATTTGTTACCATGTCGCCGTGACTCGCGAAGCTACTCTCGACTCCCGCCAGGACATTCTCCGGACCGCTGCCCGACTTTTTCAGCAGCGCGGCTATGACGCGACTTCCATGAACGACGTGGCTGCGGCGCTTAAGCTCAGCAAGGGTGGCCTGTACCACCACTTCCAGAGCAAGGATGAGATGCTGTTTCACATCATGAACCACGCGCTCGACATCACCGAGGAGCGGGTGGTCAAGGCGGTGCGTGGCGTGCAGAGTCCCGAAGAGCGTCTGCGCATGCTGATTCGCCTGCACATAGAAGTGGTGTTGAGCGTGCGCGACCGCGAAGTTACGGTCATGTTGCACGAAAATCATCCCCTCCCGCCGTCGCTGCGCAAGCAGATCAATCTGCGCAAGAAGGATTACATCCACTTCGTAGAAGGTGTGATCGCGGATGTGCAGCGGCAGAAAGGGTCGAAGGCGACCGTTTCGCCGCGGGCCGCCGCCCTGGCGCTGCTCGGGATGATCAACTGGATCTACCAGTGGTATAAGCCCGAAGGCCGCCTGCAGGCGCAGGATCTGATCCCGCAATACACAGAGTTGCTGTTTGCGGGAGCATTTTTGTAAATTCAGGTGGCAGCAGAATTCCTGACAGGAAAGCATGACGCCGCCAAACTTCTACGATCTCCCCACCGTTTCGGCCGAGCGTGCCCAGGCCGGCAAACTTTATAAAGAATTCATCCGCGTCCCGCTGTTGAGCGTTGGAGTTTACGTTCTGCCCGCGGGAGGGACTGATCCGCAAAAGCCGCACCGGGAAGACGAAGTCTATTACGTGGTTCGCGGACGCGCCCGCATGCGCGTGGGAGAGGAAGAGCAGGTTGTCAAAGCGGGCAGTGTGATCTTCGTGGCGGGAAAAGTCGAGCACCGGTTCTTCGATATCAGCGAGGAACTGGAGGTGCTGGTCTTCTTTGCGCCTGCTGAAACATCCTAGCGAGTGACTTCCTCGGACTCAGGCGCAAATGGTGGGATGTCTGCGGGCGTTTTTTGCGTATTTGCGATCGAGCGCGGGCTGGTGGTCTGAGGTAGAGCAGATCTACGTCGACGGTATCGCGACCTCAAGGCAAAATCTTAAAACGCAGAGAACGCGCGCAGAGGACGCAGAGAACCGAGGCAAAACGCAGAGAACCGAGGCAGAAGCAGAGAACCAAGGCAGAAGCAGAGAACCGGCGCAGAGGACCCAGAGAACCCACGCAGAGAACGCAGAGAGTGGACGCCTGAGCCTCGATTGTCACGAAACCAACTTATGCGGACCTTCTCTGCGGCCTCTGCGGCATTCCTCTGCGTCCTCTGCGGTTTAAGATTTTTCACCCACAAAGTTCCCTCGGGTCCACAGGCGCCGCACATTTCTGTTCGAAGCAAGAAATGCTAGGCCCGCGCCACCATCTCTTTGGACGGGACCCAATAAATCTCCTCACGCAGGAATTCCTTGGAGAAGCCTATGCGCTTCAGGATGCCTTTTCCGTGCTCGATCATCTCGGGGTGGCCGCACAGGTAGCCGACGCCGTTTTCCCCGGTCACTCCCCACTGATCGGCGTACTTGCGAATCAGTTCATCGACGCGCCCGATCTCGCCTTTCCAGTTGGGATCGTCCCAGGGACGGCTGACGGTGGGCACATACTGCAGCCAGGGTACCTCCTCGGCATACTTCTGCAGTTCCTCAACGTAACCGAGTTCCCAGGAACGGCTCGCACCATTGAGCAGAAACAGCTTGTGTTCGCCCTGGAACTTGCCTTCCTTCCAGTCTCGATACAAGGTGCGCACGAAGCTGACGTAAGGCGCAACTCCGGTCACCGTACAGACCAGCAAATGATTCTTGCGGCCGCTGGCCGTATCGAGCACAAAGCGTCCCTTGGAGGCTTTGCGCATGAGCAATTCGTCGCCGGTCTGGAGCGCGTGAATCTGCGGAGTGAGCTCGCCGTGCGGCACCAGTTCGAAAAAGAACTCGATTTCGTTTTCGTACGGAGACGACGCGATCGAATACGGCCGCTCCGAACGTTTCTCCTCGCCCTCGATTCCCAAGGTGGCGTATTGCCCGGGGGTGAACTTGAAGTCTGCTCCCGGATCGATGCGGATCATCCAAAGCTCGGGGGCCAGATCGACGCGCTTGGTGATGCGCGCCCGGTAATGCTTGTCGCTGATGGTGGTCATAGGAAATTCCCTTGTCGAGGTTACTCCCCTTACAGACGCGGAATCGTTCCAAAAAGATGTCATAGATTGAACGATACGGCAAACCCCGAGCCCTCTGTCCCATTTGCGAACTAGTCATTAGTTCATTACTGAAGGACATTCTGTCGTGGGAAAAACGGAGGCCTCAGCCGTACCTGAGGCAGGAACTGACGATAGATGATGCGGGGCCGCGCGCTTACTGGCCGATCTCGCTGATGCTGGGAGAGGAGTTCCCGGTGGGTGACGCGGAGCGGAGTTTTTCGATGTTAGAGAGGGTGGTCGTCCACGCCTTCTTGTTGCGCTTGGTGTAGATCGGCGCATTCAGGTTGGCGTAAAACTCCAGGATGTTTTCCTGCAGTTGGGGTGTCAAATGTTCAAAGTTTTTGTCAGCCAACTGGTTCAACAAGCGTTCGTAGGCTTTATCAGTGAGCGAATATTCTCCGGCCTTGGTGGCGAGGCCGGTGTCGCAATCTTTGTTGGCCAACTTTAGATCTTGCACGCGAGTATCGTGCAGCCGTTTGTCGTAGTCCTCCACCGTGGTATTCACGCTCTTGATATACATGTCCTCGGTCTTTTGGGTGGGAATTTTAAAACTTAGTGCGCTGAAAGGCCCAACCTTGGGAACGATGCGGAGGAAGAACGCCAGGATGCGCGTACCCACTCCCGGTTTGCGATATCCCTTGCCCCACTCTTTTTCGTACTGCTTCCGCGAAAGGTAATAGAGGAACTTCTTCTTGTCGAAATTCGGCGTGTCTTTGACGATGGACTGCTTGCGTGCCAGGAGCGCAACCCTGGTCATCTCGGGAATCACGATGCTGATCGATCGGCGGAACGTGCCGATAGCGAGATCGGTGCTGCCGAACACGTTTTCTAACTGCAGCCCGTAGGTGCGATAAAACGTGCGGTTCAGCAAATCCTTCGAGACTTCGAAGCCGATGAAATCGTGGTAAGTATCCGAGGTATAGCGGTTCTTTGCGACCTGCACCATGTCGAATCCGAATTCAGTCCGGATGTGTGCCTTGGGATTGTCGGCATAGGTGGCTCGTTCCCCGTACTTCTTCGCCAACTTGGGGAATTCCATGGTCACGACGCGATTGATAACCGGATGCCCGCTGTTGTCCGCCGAGTAGTGGGAGAGTGCGCCCAGGGCAAAAGCGTATTCGTTGAGGTCAGAGGACTCCTGAATCATGATTACGACGAAGTCTCCACTACGCACGTAGTGCACCAGGTCGCTGAAATACTTGTTGCCGAACGGATAGTAGCCCATGTCCTGAACCAGCGATCCGCCATAGGCATAGGCATGCGCCTTCCGCAAATCTTCCTCGGTAGCTTCGGGGAAGCGCTTTTTCAGAAGCGGTTGGATCTGATCCTTCCAGAGGAGGTCGACGATTTCTTCGTGCGTGAGAACCGAGTAAGCAGGACAGAAATGGGTCGCCGACAGAAACAGAAACAACAGCAGCGCGGCTCGCAATGGTCGCGCTGTCCTCATCTTGCTGGCGAGTTGGGTTAGCGTGGCTCTCATGCCGGGATGAGCAGCCAGTAGGATGCGGTACCGCAAAACCCCGGCGACTTTTTATTACGGCCTCAACGTCAACAGAATAAAGGCACTTGGTACATTCAACGGATGCTCAGACTCGGCCACCTCTGCGTTGTTGGATTATTGCCCTGAGAATCCTGGAACGCGGAGGCCTGAGAGAGATTTCCCAGGAGTCGCTGGCGGTTTGATTTTGCGGGCCGCATTCGTGTTAGCCCGTGGATGCGGCCGGACCCACGAATATCAACACCGGGTGCGGCTCACTCTGCCATCTTCGCAACATGCAGTGCGTATCCCGTCTTGGGCAACAGCGAAGTAAGTTCAAATGCTTTGAAGCCGTCACCGCTGACCTCGGTATGGCGATAGAGACCGGGTTCGCTGTCCACGGTCTCGTGGCGGCCGTGCAAGTTTGCCAAAAATTCCTGTGCGGCTGGCTCGCTCACCCGTGCTCCCTTGGCGCGAGTGACAACCGCTTCAGTGGCATAGGAGCGCACCAGCTTGGGCCAGTATTTCTCGAGCAGGTTCGTGCTCGCAAAAATATCTGCCCACACGAGTTCACCGTTCACCGCGACCACCACGCCCACCGCGTTGCGATCCCGCAGTTGCTGAATCGTGCTGGCATATTCTTTCTCGACCGAAGCGGCGACGGAATCGACTTTTCGCTGGACGTCTCCGTTCTGCATGACTTTGGCGTACGAAGTCGTCTCTGACAACTCGCGACTGGCGCGCGGCGCCTCGACCTCCATCGCTTCAGACATCTGCGCCCGCGATTTGGCTACCTGGTCCCAGACTGCCTGCTGATTTTTATCGCCCATCGCTTTGCCGCGAACTGAGGGCGCGGCCATGACTGGGCTGACGGTCCCCAGCGCGAATTTTCCGGACGTACCCACCCAGCGGCCGGGTTCCACGCAGAACACATCCAGATCGATGGGATCGCTTTCCGCGGGCACAATGCGATCTTTCGCGATGACGCGATCCTGCTTGCCTCCGGTCACAATTTCTCCGGCCAGCAACAGCAGGGGTCGTTTTGCATTATTCACGAGGACGAGTTTGTTGACCTGCGCGCCCTCCTGTACCTGGTATTCGGGCCGCAACGTTCCACGGCTCCCGTGCGGAGGACGCCGGATCATTCCATGCACGCTGCCTGATTCCGTTACTTCGACCTCGCCGGACTTCAAGCCTTCGTCGAGAGTGAGGAATCCGCCGGTATCGTGCGACGCGGGGGCGACGACCGGGAACACCGTCAGGTTGCCGTGTCGAATTGGAGCCAGCACTTTGTAGTCGGCGACGGAAGGCTCCCCTGCAAAAGCCTGCCGTCGCCCACCCATGGCCACAGTCACCGCAATGGCCAAAGCCACCATACCCACCAACGCCGTGATCTTCATGGCATCCTCCCCGAGCGAAGCGACACCGGGACTGTTGAGCGCATCCTATTGTTTCGGGCGCCCGTGCTTCCCTGGTTGCTGAGGGAACGGGAAATTCGTTCTTCCTTGCGTAGAAAAAAATGAGTAGCATCGCCAGTGACGGCGAACCGATGGATCGTGCCACTCAACCCGTTGCCGCACTCGCCGCGGAAATGCAGGCCCTGGCAGCGGAGCTATACGCGAAAAGCAAAGGTGCGGAGTTCGGCATTGGCCCGGGAGATCTAACCGTGATCCTGACCGAAGTCGCGCAGAAATATCAGGGTGGTGCACCGGTGCCGCAGCTCCGCGAATTCTGCGTCTCGTTGAAAATCGAAGAACTGACGCTGGCGCGCGCGTGTGCCGGCGGCAACGATCGCGCATGGGAAGTCTTCATGACGCGCTATCGCGAAAAGCTGTACGAGATCGGGCTGCAGATCACGCGCGAAGAGTCCGCCGGCCGCGAACTTTCGGACTCGTTGTATGCGGACCTGTACGGCACGATTACGCGGGACGGCGTGCGCGTTTCCAAACTTTCGTCCTATACCGGCCGCGGATCAATTGAAGGCTGGCTGCGCACGGTGATGGCGCAGGAGCATGTGAACCGCTATCGCCGGCAGAAGCGCATGGTGAGCCTCGACGAAGAAACCGAAGAAGGCGTGCAGTTCGCCGCGCCCGCGACGGCGCCGCCTTCGGCAATTGATTCCCGGCTTGAATCGGCAACGGATGAGGCGCTAGCCGCGCTTCTGCCCGAAGAACGATTCATGCTGGCGGCTTACTTCCTGGACGGCCGTACCCTGGCGGAGATCGCGCGCATGTTGTCGGTGCACGAGTCGACCATTAGCCGAAAACTTGACAAATTGGCGAAATCCCTTCGAAAGCAGATTTTGGCCGGGTTGGGACGACGGGGCATGAGCCGGCGCCAGGCGGAGGAGGCAATGGAGGTCGATGTCCGGGATCTCACGTTGAATCTACGAGATCGCCTGGCGCAAGATTCGCCCGGTGAGACGTTCCATAAGAAGAACGTAGGGGCCCCGGCCGGAGACGGAAGTGGCTAGGGCTTAAGGAAGTGGCAGAATTTTGGTAGAGAGGGTTGGTCAAGACGAATCGTCATTCGGAGAACATGGAACAGCTTCCCAATATCGTGCGCGAACGGCTGAAAGCAGGGGCGGGCGGGGATCACCCCGACGCTGACTTGCTGACCGCGTTTGCCGAGCAAGCGCTGCCGGAGCAGGAGCGCTCGCATGTCTTGTTGCACGTGTCGCGGTGCGCGGATTGTCGTGAGGTACTCGCGCTGGCGGTGCCTCCTGTCAAAGCTGCTGATCTTTTAGACACCGCCCGCCCGGCTCCATGGTTTCAATGGAGAGTTCTGCGTTGGGGAGCAGCGGCCGCCTGCGTGGTGATTGTCGGATCGGCCGTACTGTTGAAGCGCGAGGCAATGGCGCCAAAGACGGCGAGCGTCGCAGTCGATCAGGAAAAGCAGTCCGGCGAGCAACTCGCATACGAACGAGTCGATCGGACAGGCAAGGCCTCCCCGACTTTGAACCTGCAAGCGCCGGCCGCCACGCCCACGGACAACGAAAAGGACGCCGCGCGGCTCGAGGACCGGGCTCTCAAGGCTGCCGTATCTCCAAAGCGTGTTCCAGCCACACCATCTCCCGCGCAAGAAACGGCCGTTTTAGGCGGTTACAAGAAACAGGCCAGCGCTGGACAAATGGCGAGTTCCGCCGACCACGGTGTCGCAGCTTCGATCAAATCCCACGGCGTGCAAGCTTTGAACACAACTTCTACGCCGCCTGTGATTTCTGGAACAATCCCGGCGGTCGCTGAAACAAAAAGACCCACGCTGGAATCGAGAGCGGACAAGGATTTGGCGATATTGGACAAAGCGACCGAGACGGTGGAAGTGCAAGCGGCTGCGTCTGCCCCGGGACCCGCATCGTCTGCCTCCCCGGTGCTTGATCACGAATTGTCGCCCGACAAACGCGAGGCCGTAGGAAAAGCCAAGCCTGCAATTGGCGCCATGGGGACAATGGCGGCCGCCGAATCAGGAGGAGCTGCCCGGAATTCCAGCAACTCTGAACGCGCAGAAGAAACCGTGGCACAGAAAATGGACCGCTCCAAACTCCGCCGCTCCCTGGTCAGCCGCTGGACGATCTCTTCCGACGGCCAGTTGCAGCATTCCATCGATGCGGGACAAAGCTGGCAACCCGTCAAGGTCGCCGACAAGGCAAGCTTTCGGGCTCTCTCAGCGAACGGTCCCGACATCTGGGTGGGAGGCGCCGCGGGACTGCTCTATCACTCGCGCGATTCCGGTTTCTCCTGGGAGCAGGTAAAACCATCATTCGCGGGCGTGAACCTGACGGCAGATATCTCGGCAATCGAGTTCACCGACATCCTGCACGGCAAAATCACCACCGCTGACGGCCAAGCCTGGACGACCGAAGACGCTGGCCAATCGTGGCGCAAGCAGTAAGCACACAAGCAAAAAGAAATACACTCCAAGCTTGGCGCTGCCTCATTTTGTCGTCGTGAGCGAAGCGAGGCCCCGTCGGACGCGGCGAAGGCGCCTCTCCGAACGCGGCGAAGGCGCCTCTTCGAACGCGGCGAAAGCGCCTATCAAATGCGGCGAAGGCCTACCGAACGCAGCGCAGGCGCCTCTCCGAACGCGGCGAAGGGCCTCTCGAATGCGGCGAAGGCGTCTATCGAATGCGGCGAAGGCCTACCGAACGCGGCGCAGGCGCCTATCGAATGCGAATCCGTGCTTTCGGGACGCAGGTAAGCAACTCAGTTTCGATGGTCCAACGCAAGTCGGGAAAGCCCGAAGAATCGCAAACCCACAGCCGCGGAGCGGCGACATGAATTAGCCCAGGGCGTAAGCCCTGGGGAAGCGTAGAAACGAGGGTGAGCCCCGGAGGGGCGGCACCTACCTGCAGCGGGCGTGAGCCCGCAAGCTGTGACCCGGCGAATAAGGGACACGTATCGGTGCGCCGCCCGCCGCCAACTTACCCAAAAATCACGCACCCGCTACTTCACCAAGTAAAAAGCCTCCTGCCGCGGGATAAAGAACTTGTAACCCTCGTCGGTCAGGTAGGCGTCGTCTTCCATCATGATGTAAACCTTCTGATCGCCCCACTCGGGAACGGGGGTCTGAGTATTCAACTCCACGGAAAGATACGCGCCCTTTCGCAGAGGCTTGGCGGCAGTGGTGCCGATGTCCGCGCGCTGCGCGGAGCGGAAATCGATGCTGGGACCGAGCCCGTGCCCCTGGTTGCCGATGGGGTGGCTATAGATCTGCGCTTCGATCCCTTTCTGTTTCATTTCGTCCATGGCCTGGTTGTAGACGTCGGCGGCCGGGCGGCCCGGGCGTGCCGCGCGCTGTGTCAATGCATCCTGCAGGGCGTTGGTGTTCTTCATGGCGTTCTTGAGTCCGGCGGGCGCGTCCTTCTCTCCGGGCAGAAGCACATAAGCCATCTTCTGCCAGTCCGTGTTCAGTCCCATGTAGGTGATGCCGAAATCCAGGTGGACCACGTCGCCGCGCTCGATGATGGTTTCTTCGGGAGCGACCGCTAGAAATCCGCGCGAAGTGTCGTTCTTCTTGCTCTTACGCTGGACGCGCAAGTCGGGTTGAAACCAGGTGCCGACCCGATTTTCCCAGAGCTGGTCATAGAGCCAGCGGCGCACGTCGCCTACGGTGGTCTTTCCGGGATGGATGACTTCGCTCGAGAGCGCACGGCGAGTCATCGTGTCTGTGAGCTGGACCATCGCCTGGTAGGTGGCGAATTCCTCGGGGATGCGCGTGTCCAGATAGTCTTCGATCAGGTCGGCGGCGGGAACAAAATGCTGGACCGCATCCGCGCCCATTTTCTCGGCGATCAGGTTATAGGTGTCGTAGGTGAGGCTGCGCTGCACACCGCGCCGGCCCCCGTAACTGAGCGCAATCTTCTTCGGCTTGTACTGCTCGTAGAGTTCGGGAAGGACCTTTTCGGCGGGGCGGGGTTCGTCCGGCGATTCGAAGAAATGCTTGAGATTCTCCTCGGCAAAACCGGTGATGGCAATCTTGCGAAGACCCTTTTCGCCCGTGTCGATGAAGACAAAGTAGTCGCGCCCACCTGCGTAGGGCCTGGGCG
Source organism: uncultured Acidobacteriota bacterium (assembly GCA_963850425.1). GTDB lineage: Bacteria > Acidobacteriota > Terriglobia > Terriglobales > Acidobacteriaceae > Gp1-AA133. Next base: position 1,705,578 of record CAWKLF010000001.1, read on the forward strand.
GAGCAATGTACTGGGTCAGCGGATCGTCGTGGAACTCCTCGTTTACCACAATCCACATGTCGATCTGGTGGGCGCGCATCAAGGGCAGAATCATCTCGTGGCGCTTCGCAAGCCACTGCTCGCGCACGGCAAGCTGCTGCGACCAGGGCAACAACTGCGGGGCTTTGACCCGTAGGTTTTGCGCGAGTGCCGATACTGCCAAACAGCAGGTAAGGAGCAAGGTGATTCGCGATCGCATCGTGGGCCTCAAAGGTAGTCTTGGGAGAACGGTCATGTTCCATGACGCGCGCGTGGATGTCAAATCAGGCGGGGGATGTTAAAGGATGGCAGGCTCGGACTCCACACGTTTCCTCCCCGGTGTTTGCGCCTAAAATGCTGGCCATGGGCGAAGGCAAGTCTTTGCTGGCAGACATCCTTCATCAGCGCTGTCCACGCTGTCGGTCAGGAAAGATTTACCGAGGCTCTGCCTTTCTGGGTTTTCCAAAAATGAATGAGCGCTGTCCGGCCTGCCAGCTTCGCTTCGAACGGGAAGCCGGATACTTCCTCGGCGCCATGTACATCAGCTACGGCCTTGCCCTGGTGATCATCACTGTGCTGGCGACCGTGTTCTGGCTCATAACGAGATGGTGGATTACGGACGACGTCATCTGGGCGGTCGTGCTTTTTCTGCCTCTGGCTCCGGCTATCACGTATTTTTCGCGCGTGCTGTGGATTTATTTTGACCAGGCGGTGGATCCGGATCGCACTTGAGTTTGTGGATCGCGATCGTGCGAACTTTTTGACGTGTGGCGGCAGTCTTTCAGCGCCTCTCCACTTGTAAATTCTTATGAACGATTGCTACCGATTTTTCCAAACGCGGCGCAGTAACCAACGCAGCGCGCTGGCCTTGCTCCTTGATCTTTCTTATTTGTCATCAGAAGGTTTGCCTGCTTCGCGAAGCACAGGTGCTGTGCGCGCTGGTGTTACCTAAGTGAGACTCAAGTTGATTACGCATCAGAGCCGCTTATTACCAACGTGACATTTACGGTCGATAGGAGGAGCCTTATGATCCGCACGTGGTTTGGCAGTTCTGGGGGAGGGCTGCCGAGGCGCCCCGAACATAGTTCAGGGCGCTTTTAATTTCTCTGAACGTCGCCACGTGCTGGCGAATAGCCAAAACAAAACGCCCGACTCTTCAGCCGGGCGCCTCAATCAGAAACGAAATCCGAACCTACCCAACGTGCTTATCGAGCGCCTTCTGAATCTGTTCCTTGGGTACGTAGCCAACAATCTGCTCCATCACCTGGCCGTCTTTGAATACAAGCAGGGTAGGGATCCCGCGCACGCCGTAGCGCATCGGGGTGGCGGAGTTCCGGTCGACGTCCATCTTGCCAACCTTCACTTTGCCCTGGTACTCGGTCGCCAGCTCGTCGACGATCGGGGCAATCGCGCGGCACGGGCCGCACCAGGTCGCCCAAAAATCGATCAGGACGGGCTTGTCGGACTTCAATACATCCGCGTCGAAGTTCGCGTCGGTCACCTCGACGATTGAGTCGTTTGCCATGTTTCCTCCAGATACCTCGCTCCGGCCCCGGTGTTTCCAACAGCCGGCCGCGGCACCGGTATGAGTGCTAACCACTTACGGTGGTCACGAAATTCTATCACTGAGGTTAGATGCTTTACAGCGACAGAAGGTGCAAACGGGCTCAGCCCTCAGGTAGCGGGCGTCCGGGTTCTTGTAGGTGAGTTTTAGGAAGGCTGTACCACGAATTCTGACCATCACCGCAAGGAGAAACGCAGGGCGGAGCGGGGAAGGACCTAGTCAATATTTCCGCAACACTCCGATCACTTTGCCCTGCAACTCGACCGCTGCGGCGGGAACAATGATGGGCTGCATGGTGGCATTCGAGGGTTGCAGGCGGACATGGTCGCCCTCTTTGTAGAAGCGTTTCAGCGTGGTTTCATCACCGTTCACCAGCGCCACCACGAGGTCGCCGTTACGTCCCACCTTCGTTTTCTCGACCAGGACGTAGTCGCCGTCCATGATGTGTTCGTCCTGCATGGACTCGCCGCGCACTTCGAGCACAAATACTTCCTTGGAGCGAACGAAGTCGGCAAGGGAAATCGTGTTGCCATCGTTCTGTTGCACCGACTCTATCGGCAGGCCGGCGGCGATCCGTCCGATAATCGGCAGTACCAAGCCGGTATTGACTGCCATCGATTGCTTGAGCTTGCCCTTGGGCGCGACCAGGTCGATTGATCGGCTGCGGTTGTAGTCGCGGGTGAGCAGTCCTTTTTTCTCGAGGTTGGAGACGTGCTTGTGGACTGTGGCGAGCGAATTCAGGCTCAACCCTTCCGCAATTTCCTCGAAAGATGGCGAGTACCCGTTCTCTGAAACGAACCTGGAGATGAAGTCATACAGTTCTCGTTGCCGCCGCGTGATGGCCATAGGCGGATTCTGAGCGAATAAAAGGCGAATGTCAAGCCGTAAGTGTAGCGCGGGCGCCCTCGCCCGCGAACTCGGTCGAGTGTCGTCCTAGAAAATCCCTAGCCCAGCACCTGATACTCACTCTTCACTAACCCGCTCTTGTAGTGCTGTGTGTTCACGTGGCGCAGTTGAATGTCGTGCGGAAGATTGCTGAACAAGGCTATCCCTTCCCCAATGAGAACTGGCACGCGGGTAATGATTAGACGCTGGATGAGCCCGGCGCGGAGGAACCCTTGGATCGTGATTCCTCCATCAATGTAGAGGTGATGCGCGCCAGTCGCAGCGAGTTTCGCAACGACCTTCGCGGGAGCGCCTGCCATCTGCTCGACAACAGCTCCCTTTACAGCAGAGAAGTCGAGCGGACGAGAACTCAGAACCACGACGCGCTTCTTACCATACGGCCAGCTCGGGAACGCCAGCACTGTCTCGAAGGTTTTACGCCCGATCACGAGCGCATCGATCCCCGCGATGAACTCGTTGTAGCCGTGAGGCTCACCGCCCTCCGGAGGAAGAAAGTCCAGCTTACCGTTCGGGCGCGCGATGAATCCGTCGACGCTGGTACCAATGAAGACCGAAACCGTCATCGTGGTCCTCCTGACTGTCGGCGGACTCTCAGCTACTGCTGTGCCACCGCCTTCAAATACCGATAATAAAAATCCACGCCCTTGTAGAACGACTCGACGCCGATCCTCTCATCTTTCCCGTGCGCGCGCTGGTCGTTGCGATCGATGGCCAGCCCGCTGACCGAGTAGGTGGGGAGCCCAGCGGCATTCGTGTACACGCCATCCGACGCGCCGGTGGACATGGTCGGAATTACCGGCAGCCCGGGCCACATCTCACCGACCACTTTCTCGAGCGGCTGGAAAACATCCGGGCGCAGCGGAGGGGGAGCATAGGACTGCGTCGACAAGCCGTGTTCTGTCACCCCGCCGATGGCTCCGACGTACATCACCGAAATCTTGGGATCAGCAAAAATCTCCACCAGCTTCAGGCGAATATCTTCAGACGAATGTCCCGGCGCGATGCGGCAGTTCACGTTGGCCTTCGCCATCTGGGGCAATGCATTGTTGGCGTGCCCGGCTTCCAGCCGCGTCGCCACGCAAGTCGTTCGCATTTTCGAGTGATCGATCGCGTCCTTCGATAGCCGGTCGATCGCTGCCTGATCTGGAGGAGTCTTCAAAATTGCTTTCATGTCCTCGGCGCGCTGGCCCTTTTCCACTTTCGCCATACGCTCGTAATACGCGCGCGTGACGCTGTTCAGATCGATCGGGAACTCGTAGTGTTCGAGCCGTACCAGCCCGTTTGCGAGATGGTAGATCGCATTGTCGGGCACCGGCAGGGAACTGTGGCCGCCGGGATTGGTCACCATCAGTTGGTAGTCGGCATAAAGTTTTTCAGTCGCGTCCACGTCCATCATGACCGGCTTGCCGTTTTCGCTGGTGATCCCGCCTCCGTCGTGATTGAGCACGAACTCGGCATCGATCAGATCGCGATGATTCTTCAGCAACCAGTCCACTCCATTCGATTTGCCGCCCTCCTCGTCGGCCGTGAGCGCAAGAATAATGTCGCGGTCCGGCTTGTACCCTTCCTTCTTCATGCGGATGAGCGTGGTCACCATAATGGCGTCGCCGCCCTTCATGTCCTGCGTACCGCGCCCGTAGTAGAAGCCTTCCTGCTCGACGAATTTGAAGGGATCGGTCGTCCAGTCTTCGCGCCGGGCCTCGACCACGTCGAGGTGCCCGATCAGCAGCACCGACTTGTGCTTGCCCGTGCCGCGCAACCGCGCCACCATGTTCTTCTTGCGGTCGTTGGGTCCGAGCACCTGCACGTCGCTCTCGGGGAAGCCGGCATCACGCAACCGCTTGGCCATGGCCTCGGCGGCGGCCGTGACGCTGCCCACCGAATCGGTGGTATTGATCTCGATCAGCTCTTTCAGGATGTCGTGGGAAAGTTGCTTGGTGGCGTCATCGATCTGGGCAAATGCGGCGAAGCTTAAGACGATGGGGACAAGAACTGCAAAAGCGGCTTTGCGATGGTTCAACGCGGCAATCTCCTTGGAGGTGCTCGAGTGCGGCTCCAAAGCTACCAGAAGACGGCTCGGGCGCAAAACTGCGCAGGTGGAGGTTGCGACACCAGGCTTGCAGGCACAAATTTAATCCCCCCAAATCATCCGCGCCAAGGGGGTGTAGCATTCCCCCCCGACTGCGTGATGCCCGCGCGCGTCATTGACCCTCTTTCTCCGATGCCCCTAGAATAATCGGTTCATCTTTGCGCTCTTCTATTTATGGCCCTGCGCCTTTTTAACACCATGTCCGCCCGGGTGGAGGAGTTTCGCCCGATCCATGACAACGAAGTTCGCATGTATGCCTGCGGGCCCACCGTCTACGACTACGGCCACATCGGCAACTTCCGGACATTCGTCGCCGTCGATCTCCTGCAGCGCTTCCTGAAGCAAAGTGGCTACAAGCTGCGCTACGCCATGAACATCACCGACGTGGACGACAAGATTATCCGCAACTCGGCGCGTGATGGTGTCGATGTGAAGCAGTACACCGCCAAGTATGAGAAGGCGTTTCTCGAAGATGCGGCCATGCTGAACATCCAGCAGCCCACTCTGGTGCGGGCCACCGAACACATTCCGGCCATGGCGGAGTTCATCGCGAAGCTCGAGCAAAAGGGCTTGGCCTACCGCACCGAGGACGGTTCGTACTATTTCCGGATCGCGAAATTTCCCGCCTATGGCAAGCTCTCCAAAAAAGATTTTGCCGGCATGGAAGACGGCGCCCGCGTCGACGTCGACGAGTACGAGAAAGACAACGCGCGCGACTTCGCGCTGTGGAAGGCGCCGAAGCCGGGCGAGGCTTTCTGGGAGACATCCATCGGCCGCGGCCGTCCGGGCTGGCACATTGAGTGCTCCGTGATGTCCATGGAGGAACTGGGAGAGACTTTCGATCTGCACGCCGGCGGCGAGGACTTAATTTTCCCGCATCACGAAAACGAGATCGCGCAGTCCGAGTCGCTGACTGGCAAGACGTTTGCGAATTTCTGGTTTCATGCGCGCTTCCTGCTGGTCGAAGGCGAGAAGATGTCGAAGAGCCTCGGCAACTTTTTCACCCCGCGCGATCTGGTGCTCAAGGGATACAAGCCGTCGTCGATCCGGTACCTGCTGACTTCGGTGCCGTATCGCAACCAGCTGAACTTCACTTGGGACGGGCTACGGCAAGCGGCGACTTCGGTCGATCGCTTGCGGAACTTTCGCCTGCGCTTGACGTCTTCGGCATTCCCGGATGGCACCAACGCGGCCATGAGCAGGCTGGCCGCCGAAACCGTCCAGCGAATTCGGGCCGCGCTCGACGACGACTTGAACACGGCGCAAGCGCAGGCAGCGATTTTCGAGATGGTCCGCGCCGCCAATGCGGCCATCGATGCCGGCGAAATGCGCAAGGACGATGTGGCACCGTTGCTCGGAGCGATCGACAAGTTTGACGGAATTTTCGCGGTGCTGGCCGACGACGATGCGCCCAAAGTAAAGGCAATCGTCGAATGGGCCAAGGCCGAAGGCCGCCAAAAAGACATCACGGCCGAGGCCCTCGCGTTGTCCGGTTCCGGTCAGCTTTCGGACGCTGACATCGAGGGGAAAATCGCTGAGATGGAGGCGGCGCGCAAGGCACGAAATTTCAAATCGTCCGACGCGATCCGTGCTGAACTGATCGCGGCCGGCATCCTGATTGAAAATACGAAAGAGGGCGTGCGCTGGCGGAGGAAGTAATTGGAAGAACTCCGTTGTTCCTGCGTACATGTGCTTGCGCACCGACTACCTTCCGCCGGAAGGGTCCTTCGAATTGGCGGCGTTCACATCGACATGTACTCGTGTCTCCGCCAGTCCCGGCGCATAACACTCGCCGTCAGCGGCGTAGCCGGAGCACTTTCCCGCGAAGTCTTTTCGCCTCGGCGCTTGTGCGTACTGCCAGACATCCGCAAACGCAATGTCGCTGGCCTCCGGACGAGGAGCGCGTCGCGGAAATGTGCATCCCGGGGACGGTGGGCACGCGTCGTTTGCGACCCAGTAAACGATTTTCCTAGCGCCCGCGTTCTGACGGATATCCTCTGCCGCGATCACAGAGGCTCGACCTTCTGGCGCCGCGATACCCGAACAGTAAATTCCCGCGCGGAATCCTCCCGCGTTTACCTTATCGACCCAGGCATAAATGTAGGCCTTCTGCTCGGGCAACATACGGCCGCCTTCTTCCTGGTCGAGAAAAATCACGGTTCCCTTCGGAAAGCCTTCGCGGCGAGCGGCTGCGAGGGCAGCTTCCGCGTCCGATCGCCCGAGCGCGGCCGCATCGACCTTCTTCAACTCCGCATCGAGCCTTCCGTTGAACAAAACCAAAAAACCGAATCCGGCGGCTTTGATCGTCTTTCGCTTGCCCACCCACGAGTTACCCGCCGCCCGCGGAGGAATGTTCAGCCAATATCCGGCGAAGGAAAAGGTTCGCCGCAGCGCCGCGAGATTTTCGTCACCGGGATAATCGTTGCGATCAAATCCGAGATAAGCCTGCGGCGCCGCTGGACCCTTCCCTTGTGCGCCAGCGGTTTGTAAAAAAGCAGACAAGAGAGAAGCAGCGATCAGGAAACAGATGCAAGGCGACGGCGTGATTGGCGTATGTACTTTTCCGAACGCAGCAGCCGGTTTGTTCACAGCATCTCAACCCGCCGCAGAATTTTTCGCGCGAGTCCCGTAAGGGGCAGGGAAGGCAATCGCGATGCCGCAATCCACCTGCCTTCTTGCTCGTCCGGAGATAGCAACTCCATCACGCGGACTGCGTAGTCGGTGACCGTGATGCAATGGCGCAGCGCAAACAACGGAACTGCAGTGTGATGTCCGGCGAACCTGGGCAATTCCCACATTCCCGGCATGAGCGATTGATCGCGCTTTCTTTGAGTCAGGAAAACTTGTCCATCCCTGCGCGCCAGGCCGAAATGAATTTCGAGCTTCTTCTGCCGGGCGGGCGACTTGGCTCGAGGTAAGTCGCCGCGCGTCGCACAAAACTCAGATATCGGGCACATCAAACACTTGGGTTCGCGCGGCAGGCAGACCGTGGCGCCCAGCTCCATCATGGCTTGGTTGAAGTCGCCGGGGCGCGTTCGGTCCAGCAGTTTCTCTGCGGCCTGCCAGGTTGATTCCGCACTTAACTCTTTTCCCAACAACCGCATCAGGACTCGTTCCACGTTTCCGTCGACCACCGCCGTCGGCTCGTCGTGCGCAATGCTGGCGATGGCTGCGGCTGTGTATCGCCCGATGCCCGGTAATTTCCGCAAGGCCACGCTGTTATTTGGAAACTGGCCGCCGTGCTCCTTCACCACCACCTTCGACGCGGCGTGCAGCATGCGGGCTCGACGGTAATAGCCAAGGCCGCTCCATGCCGCCAGAACGCTCGCCTCGCGTGCTGCCGCCAGTTTCTGCACCGTCGGAAATCGCGCGAGAAAAATCCCGTAATGCTCGAGCACGGCCGCCACGCGCGTCTGCTGCAGCATGATTTCCGAAAGCCATATTCGATAGGGATCGCGATTCTTGCGCCATGGCAGATCGCGCGCGTGTGCGTCGTACCAGGCAAGCAGTTGTCTTGCGAACGCCGGTTGCATCGTGCGGGCCGCGCGGAGGGTCTGGTCGCCGTTCTTCGTGTCGCCATGCTGGCGTGTCATCGAGGGGATATCCCGGACTCTTTACGGTTGCGCCGGACCGATCACGGAATGCGCAATCGCCATCCAGCCGCTCTTCTGTTGTTGCCAGACCGTCATGCGCCGTTCTGGTGCACTGGGCAACGTTCCGGATTGCCCAGTACCATGCAGAGCGATGGTGTAGGTCACCACGAAGGTGTCGCGATTCATTTCAGTGGAAAGGTCGGAAATCGCGTAGTCCTGAACGCGAAGCTTCTGGATCTGCTCGAGCGCTGCGCTGCGCTCCCACCGTCCAGCGGGAGTGATGTAAACGAAATTCGACGCGAAATGTGCATTCACGTCCTTCCAATCCTGCACCTGGATTTCTTTCCAAAGCGCGCGTTCAAACCCTTCTCCGCCGGTTGCCTGGCTGAAGGCTTTCACCGGATGGTCTGCGTAAAACGTGCAGCCTGAAAACGTGATCAGAGCTGCCAGGCACAGAGAGATCGTCAGGGACCGCATGACGGGAATTTTAAACCAAGAGAAGCAGTGAATTGCTGGCGGTCTTCCTCAGCGCACTCCGTGGAAGTTCTCTGCGGCCTCTGCGTTTCAGGATTGTTGCTGACTCTGCCAAAACCGAAAATCTTAAACCGCAGAGAACGCGGAGAAATGCCGCACAGATCGCAAAGAAAGCCTATCTGGTGAGTTGAATCTGGTCACGGCTCGCAATGCGGGTGGCCTGCTGCCGTGGCTCTTGAGGTGCCTGCCTGTTGACCCTTGGTGGGCGCAACGGAATAATGGACAAAGTGAGTGCCTGCCTCCGATTGAGGCCGGGCTCGGGCGAGGGCTGTCATGAATGATTTCAACCGCAAGATGGAGGAGACGGGCGCGCGAGTCAGCAAGAAGGTCGCCGATGCCGCGGAGCGCCTGGAAAAGGAAAGTGCCGATCTGATCGACTACCTGAATAGCGAGGTCGTTCCGGCCGTCCGCGAGCAGTCCTCGAAAGCCTTGCGGGTCGCGGCGGAACGGCTGCGCCAACTTGCCGACTTCATGGACGAAAGTAAAAATCAGGACCCGGCCAAGAAGCCATGACCATGCTTCGCCTGGCATACGTATTGTTCACGCTGGTGCTTGTCGGGCTGCTAGCCGGTTGTGGTCACCACAAGCAGGCCCGCGTCGACGTTCCTGTTCCTCCCACAATCGAGGTGCAGCGGCCGCCGGTCGCGAAAGTTCCAGAGAAATCCGCGGAATCGAAAAAGCTTCCACCTGCGAAAAACGAGCCCGAGGATGCAACCCTGTCGGTTCCGGCTAACACTGTGCCGCTTCTTACGGAGACAGGTCTCGCCAGCTGGTATGGCGCTCCGTATCATAACCGGCGTAGTTCGAATGGTGAGCTCTACAACATGCATGCCATGACGGCTGCTCACCGTACGCTACCCCTGGGATCGATTGTGCGCGTCACCAACGTCAAGACGGGCAATTCTGCGTTATTGAAGATTACCGACCGGGGTCCCTTCGTCGATGGACGCATCATCGACGTTTCTTATGCGGCTGCCAAGCAGATCGATATCTGGCAGCCGGGCGTAGCCCGTGTGAAACTGGAAGTCCTGCAAACCCCAGCCTTGATCGCGACCGGAGGCCGATGGGCCGTGCAGATTGGATCGTTTGGGAAGCAGAAGGAAGCGTCCGACCTGGTGGCGCATCTGGCCCGCCGTTACCAGTCCGCCAAGGTCGACAAATTTCTAAGCCCAGTGGGCGATTGGTGGGTGCGCGTGCGCGTTTTGGGAGATGACCGCCAACGAGCTGAGGCGCTTGCGCATGAAACCGAAATCCGGCAGGGCTCCGTCTACGTTGTAAGGTTGGACTAAATCGGTGTGCTGAGCCGGCAGCGGCCAGCACCTAGCAAGCGGAATTTCCTATGACCGACTGCCTGTTCTGCAAAGTAATCACGGGCGAGATTCCCGCCAAGCGGGTCTACGAAGACGAGCACACGCTCGCCTTTGAAGACATCAACCCGCAGGCTCCCACGCACGTGCTGATCATTCCGAAGAAACATGTGCGCGGGTTGAAAGAAGCTGAGGCGGAAGATGCCGAATTGATTGGCCGTTTGCACCTGGCAGCAGCGGAAATCGGCCGCCAACGGGAGATTGAAGATGGATACCGCACGGTGCTGAACGTCGGCCCCAAGTCAGGCCAGTCGGTATTTCATATTCACGTCCACCTGATCGGCGGGCGTGACATGAAGTGGCCGCCGGGATAGCCTGGCGACAAAGATCCTCGGTAGAAAATTCTGCGAGAGCAACCGCCTGCTACTGGACGCCGGCCTCTTCCTCAGCCGCTCCGTGACGCCGCAACAGCTGGGGAAGGTTCTGCGAGAACGCAGAGCGCGGCAAAACCATGTCGCATCCTACCTCGTGCGCCTTCTGCTTCAGGTCACCCTGCACGTGCGACAGAAAGCCGATGATCGAGGTGTCCTTCTTCAGCTTGCTCTTGAGTTTGGGGATGAGCGTGAGGGGCTTGGCGTTGACGTTATTGAGATCGAAGATGATGAGCGACGGCTTCTCTTCGCCGTTCTGCTTCATGCGTTCGAGCAGGTCTTTGTCGGTCTTCACGAATTCGACCTTCACATTCATCTTGCGCGCAGTCTCCTGAATTTTCGCCAGGAAGAACAGGTCGTCGACGAAGGCAAAGATGCGCGAATTCGCGTCCTCGCGGATGGGCAGCGGCTCGGGGTCGGCCGGTTGATAGGCCGGCGCAAAGCCCGGTCGCGTGCCTCGGCTGGGTTTGGCACCGTGCCCATTGTTATTGTTAATCACCGCGCGATAGCTGTGATCCATAGGCGCGCTGTAAATCCCGCCGCCCGTGTTCTGACGGTCGCGTTTCTGACCACCACCCCGATGATTGGGTGGACGTCGTCCGCGCCGCCGTCTGCCTCTCCCTCCTGCACCGCCGGAGGGAATTCCAGGTCCTGCATTCATAGGTTTTCTCTTAAAGTGTCCCAACGTCTAATGAGAGGATGTCGTTTCTCGTCCGCCCTGCTTCGCCTTCGGAGTACAACCCCACTTATGCGCTTTACTTACGATGCGCTAGAACCCCGGTGCGACTGGAAAACAATCTTGATCTTTTCCGCTTAAGCGCCTGGAGCTAAGGGGCGCGGAGGGCCAGCGCGGGAAGCTCGGCCGCTGGGAACTCCATAATGCTACGCTGCGCCGCAGCTTCCGTGCAAGTCCAAAGTGGCGATGGTTTTGCACAGAGGTGTTGGCACTGCCGCGGCACCTTCGCGTGCGAGCAGCTAGGTAGCATTATCGACACGCATCCAGAAGACCCTTGAGCCGGCTTATTTCTCCGCGCTGACCTGGCGTCCCCACTGCATCGATTGCCACCACAGTTCGCCCACTTCGCTTTCGCTGACACGCAAGGTCGCGGCCGAGGCTTCTGCTTTTGCCCAGTTTCCTGCCTCCTGCGCCAGCATCAGCTCGTACACGGGCTGCAGGCGCCCACCATTGCCCGACAACACGCTCTTGGTGTCCTGGTCGATGGCAATCTTTTCGAGCACTTCGGCCATGGGGATGTCCAGAATTGCATCCATCATGGACAGCATGCCCACCAGGAACAGGTCGGATTGGGTACGCGGGATTTTCCGGGCAAGCAGTTCGCAGAAACGAGCGCGCACCAGCGCCGACAAGACCAGGTCCGAGGTTTTGAGTTGGCCCGCGGAAACCAGCGTCACCAGCCGGATCCAGCGCCGTATCTCCCGCTCCCCCAGAATCGCCAGCGCGTGCCGGATCGAGTGAATTTCATTTCTCATTCCGAACATGGGTGAGTTCAGGTAGCGCAGCAGGCGGTACAGCACCGACGCTTCGCTCTTGATGAGCGCTTCCAGTTCCCGGATGTCGACCTCTTCTTGCGAAACGGCCTTGAGCATGCGCAGGTAGTTCACCTGATTTGCGGGAATCTCCCCGGTCCTCATCACTTCCGGCCGCCGGAAAAAATATCCTTGAAAGTAGGTAAACCCTGCTTTCAGCGCGGTCTCGAATTGCTCTCGCGTTTCCACCTTTTCTGCCAGCATGTGGCATCTTTGATTGCCCAGGCGCTTGACCAGTTCCGCCCGCTCGACGGGAGTGGTCCGCTCAAAATCGACCTTGATAAAGTCCGCAGTCGGCGTCAGCGAGGCGCGCGGATCATTAGCCACATAGTCGTCGAGGGCGATCGCATAGCCGGCAGCCCGCAGCCGTTCGCAGGCCGCCAATACCAGGTCGTCCGGTTCCACGCTTTCGAGAATCTCGACTACCGTGTGCTCATGCGGCAGCAGGGTGATCCCTTCCTTGAGGAGCAATTCCCGGGTGCAATTGATAAACGCTTTTTGCCCGTCGCAAAGCACGTCAAAACCCATCAGCAGGGAACTGTCGAGCGTGCTGCGCGCTGCCGCTTCGGCATCGCCGGCCCGGAAAAAGTTTTCGATGCCATCCCGAAAAAGCAGCTCGTAACCATACACCTGCTGTTCGCGGTTCAGAATCGGTTGTCGTGCTACAAACCGGAAAACCTGTTTGGACGTACTGGCTGCGGGTTGGAGACCGGGTGAACTCGCCACGTCTTCCTTATCGGCTTTTGGATGAATTGCTTGAGGGACACCGTCCTCTCGTAACGGTCCCGTTCCTTTCCTAACATCCGAAGCCCCCTTTCGCTCATCTAGAATGAGTGACAAGTTCCAGGGTTCCGGAGGCTTAGAAAAATGCCTGCTCTCAGCGTCGGCCGCGCCGCGCCCGACTTTCAGCTGAAGACTCTCGACGGCCAATCTTTTTCGCTTCAGGACGCGCTCGCGCGTGGACCGGTGATGCTTCTTTTCTTTAAAGTTTCCTGTCCGACCTGCCAATACGCTTTGCCTTTCTACGAGCGCCTGTTCCAGGCATACAAGGGGCGCAACCTTACGGTGGCAGGCGTTTCCCAGAACAACCCGGAAGACACGAAAGCTTTTGCGAAAGAGTTTGGCATCACCATCCCTTTGCTGCTCGACGATACGATTACGTATCCGGTTTCGAATGCTTACGGTTTGACCAATGTCCCGACCGTTTTCTGGATCGAAAGCGACGGTGAAATCGCAGTCAGCAGCGTCGGTTGGGCGAAGCCGGATTTTGAGAATATCAACCGGCGCATGGCCGAAGCGGGGGCGATCGCGCCGGTGTACGTCTTTCGTGCGGGAGAAGATGTGCGCGACTACCGCGGTGGTTGAAGCTCCAAAAACTGATCCCGCGGTTCGCGGGACAAGAAATCCTTCCCGTACAATGGACAATTCCGAACATCTTTAAGTCAAGCATCCAGGAGTTTGACCGAACTATGCGCAAGACCGTCCTTCTGTCTTTTTTCAGCCTGGCCATCCTCGCCGCAGCACAGAATTCCACCAGGCCCGTTCATACCCCCTTGGTCGCGCCTCGCCCGTCCTCTGCGGCTTTTGCGGCGATGGAGACGATTAATCCTGAGCGGATTCGCGCCCACGTGCGCTTCCTGTCGCATGACCTTCTCGAGGGGCGAGGCACCGGACAACGGGGAGGCGACATTGCCGCCGAGTACATCGCAACCCAGTTCGCGGTCTATGGTTTGAAGCCCGCGGGTGACAACGGTACCTACATGCAGAAAGTCCCCATGGTGGGCATTACGCCCATGCCGGAAACAACCTTCTCGCTGGTTCCCTCCAATGGTTCTGCAATGAGCCTCAAAGTGCTGGACGACTACGTCGCTTACGATCAGACCCAGCAGCCTCAGTCGGATATCGAAGCGCCGATCATGTACGTCGGATACGGCATTCATGCTCCTGAGTACAGCTGGGATGACTACAAAGACGCTGACGTGAAGGGCAAAGTTCTGCTCATGCTGGTTAACGAGCCGCCCTCCGACGACGTGAAGTTTTTCAAAGGCAAGGCGCTCACCTATTACGGCCGCTGGACCTACAAGTATGAGGAAGCCGCGCGGCGCGGCGCGGTCGCGGTCCTTCTAATTCACCAGGCAGACATGGCGAGCTACCCGTGGGATGTCGTGCGGAATTCCAATTCCGGCGAGAAGTCCTACTTGAAACTTGACGGGACTCCCAAACTGAAGGCCGCGGCCTGGATTCAGCTGGAAGTTGCCGAAAAACTCGCCAAATCTTCCGGCCTCAACCTGGGCAAGATGATGACTGAGGCGCAGTCACGCGATTTCAAGCCCGTACCCTTGTCCGCCAAGCTGCAGGCCCACATTGTCAGCAAGATCCGTCCCTTTGAATCCAACAACGTGATCGCATTGCTGCCGGGCGGGGACTCCAAATTGAAGAGCGAGGCGGTTCTTTACACTGCACATTACGACCATCTCGGCATCCGTCCGGATATGCCCGGCGACAACATTTACAACGGCGCGAACGACAACGCCACCGGATGCGGAGTACTGCTCGAACTGGCCCGTTCCTTCAGCCAGTCGAGAGAACTGCCGCGCCGTTCGATTATTTTCGCTTCGGTCACCGCCGAAGAGCAGGGTCTGCTGGGTTCGGAGCATCTCGGCAAGCATCCACCGATTCCGGCCAGCAAGATTTCGCTTGACCTGAACTTCGACGACTTGCCGCCGCTCGGCGCTCCCGAGGAAGTCGAGGTTTCCGGCGCAGAGCGCACGACCTTCTACAAAACGGTTGAGGCCACCGCCAAGGATTTCCGGGTTGTGATTCGCCCCGATGCGCACCCCGAGGCCGGGCACTTCTACCGCTCCGACCACTTCAGCCTGGCCCGCGTGGGCGTTCCTGCCTTCTCGGTCAACGAGGGCATTAAGTACAAGGGTCACGACGAGGCCTGGGGTCTTAAACAGGACGAGGAATACAACCAAAAGCACTATCACCAACCGAGCGATGAGTATCATCCCAACATGGACTTTACTGGGGACGCCGCGATGGCGCGGTTCGGCTTCATGCTGGGCTGGCAGGCGGCCTCGCTGCCGCAACTGATCGGTTGGGAAAAAGGAGATGAGTTCGAAGCTCCAAGGTTGAAGAACGCCGAATAGCTCAAAGCGCTCGCGGTCAAACTGGAACCGACAGCGGGAGTCTGGGCTGCCGGTTCTTTATCTTGCTCCGGATCCACTAACCAAGCACAAAGGTTTGCTTTCACAAAGGCGCAGACCACGGTTTTCGCTGCACAATCAAGCGTTTGGACAGTAACTTGCGTAACGTTTTCCCCTCCTGCCCTGCGTGCTACGCTCGTCTTTATAGTTCCTGAAATCAAGCATTTCCGAGGTGGTACCTTGCGCTGGACTGCCTGCTTGCTCGTGTTCTGCGCTGCGGCGTTCGCCAGCGATGCCAACCCGCATCGCACGAAGCTGACTGCGACCGGTGTCACCCTGCCCGTCACCACCACTTCGCCTGCTTCACGCAAGGAATTTGAGCGCGCGATGGTGGATCTGGAGGCCTTGCGGCGTGCCGATGCGCTCAACGATCTTCGTGCTTCGATCAAACGCGACCCGAACTTCGCGCAGGCCCATATCCTGATTTCGCATCTTACGCACGATCCCGATGAGCAGGTGGCTGCCCGCGCCCGCGCCGAGCAATTGGTTTCGCAAGTGTCGCCCGGCGAGCGCTTGCTAATTCGCTGGCTGGCTGGCGTTCAACAAAACAACTACGTTCCGGCAATCGCCGCCATGAACGATCTGCTGGCGATGTATCCCAAGGACCATCGCACCGCTTTTCTAGCGGGCCGGTGGCTTGTGCACCAGCGCCGTTATGCCCAGGGCATCTTCGTGCTCCAGCATGCCGTGGCGCTGTTCCCGGATTACCCGGCAGCCATCAACGAGCTGGCCTACGCTTATGCCTTCAGCGGGAATTTCGAGAAGGCGTCGGCTCTGATGGAGCGCTACGTACAACTGCAGCCCGATCAGCCCAACCCGTACGACTCCTATGGCGAGATTCTGCGGGCCGCTGGTCAATACGACGCGGCGCTCGATAAATACCGCATGGCGATTCGGGTCGATCCGACTTTCGGCTCCGAATTCGGCGTGGCGGATACTTACGCGGTCATGGGACGTGAAGAAGAAGCCCGCGAGGAATATGCCAAGGCCCTGATGTTCGTGACCAGCGAGAGCGATCGGGTGGAGTACGAACTCCAGGCGGCGCTGACCTGGATTCGTGAAGGCAATCACAAGCAGGTCGACAAGTCTCTGCACGAGGTTGCCCGGCACGCGCACTCGGTCGGCCTCGCCAAGATTGAAGCCGAAGCCAACCGCATCATGGCCATGAGCGCGCCCGACTATAAGGACGCCACCCATCACCTCAAAGCGGCGGAGCACGCACTCGACGAAGGCCATCCTATGTCGAAAAGTGACCGCGAAGAGGAACGCGCCCTGGTACTCGCGGTAGTTGCCCGGCGGTCCGCACAGAACAAGGCACCGGAGGCGGCCGCCAAGGCCGTCACGCAGCTGGAAAGCATGGCCAGCCAGAGTCGCAGCCAGGTGATTCAACTCGCTTACCACTCCGCGGCTGGGGCCGTGCTGCTCGAGCAGGGCAAATACGCGCAGGCGATTCCGCATCTTCAGGAAGACACCGAGAACCCCGAAACCCTCGTGATGCTGTGGAAGGCTTACCGGCAGGCTGGTGCGCAGGAGGACGCCAAAATCCTGGCGGCGCGGCTGGCTGGAATGAATGAGCCGACCGTGGAGCAGGCATTGGTCGTGCCGCAATTCCGGGTCGAGTTGGCCGACCAGCAACAACAGGCGGCCAAGTAACTCGAAGAATTTCATGCCCCGCATCCCGATTTTCAAACTCGGCGGCTCCTCCGATGAACTGATTCCGCCGGTGCTGACCAGCTACGCGCCCTCGCTTTCGCTCGAGGGCCTGCAGGTTGGGGTCGATAATCTTCGCCACGACGTTCATCTCAGCCCCAAATTCACGGAAACCGCGCGCGCTCACGTAGCGCGCCTGATCGCCCGGCACGGCGATGTAGAGGGCCTGCTGGCCGCCGAGGCTACGACGTCGACCCCCAGAACACCGTTCCTGAACAAGCTGACCAACGTTTTAAAGCCTGGTCAGAAAAGCGAGCCATCGGACTTCAAGGCTCTGCTCACCGAGTTGCACGTCGGAGCGCTGAATCGCGCGAAAGCCGAAAACAAAGTTGCCATCGACCTGCTGGCCCGTCTCGCCGTCATCAAGTTTCTGCGCCTGGAGCTTAATTCCCAATTTGCGCAGGTGCTCGAACGCTGCCGCATGATGCTGAAGAGCTATGAAGGCGTACGCCAGCTCAAGGCACTCGAGTACCGGGAACGCGTCGCGTCGTTCCAAGTGCGCAAGAAAATCATCCAGCGCAAAACCGGGCAGGACCTGTTTCTGCTGTTGCGCGATATCGAAAAAGAGACCCTCGCCCGTATGCGCCGCTCGCGTTTTGGGGAAAACGACAGCGAGGGTCACAAGTTGCTCATCAACCGCCTGGTTCTCTCCGAAGACGGGCGTGATGACTACCTGTGCGCCGAGCAATACGTGATGCTCGGCAATTGGGACCGTGATCCCGACCGCTTTATCCGAATGCGGGAAATTACTTGCGAGTTTCTCCGCTCTCTGGAGATCGATGTGCCGGACGAGGATGCGGAACTCGACCCCTGGCTGAATGCCCCCGAGAATGCGCACGCGCTTGTCGGCGGCGGCACGCCCAATGAATCGACTTCCGAAGGCCGCTCCCAGAAAGCGCGCCTCTCCGCCTGGGTCCGCTACCTCGAAGATCAATCGGTGATGGAGTATGTGATCGCCTCCTACGAGGTTGTTCCATTGCTGTCGGAGTACGCATCCCGCATCAACCCGCAGCAGTTGAAGAATGCGCTGGTGGACCGCACGGAATGCGCCCGGGTGGAGCGGTTGATCGAGGAAGGCGGAAAGCTCTCCGCCAACAATCTCTACGGGGCGGTGGGCCGGGTTGCAAGTTGTCGGGGCGCCGATCGCGCCAAAGTTGCCGGACGTTTCCTCCGCGATTTTCTTCGTTACCACCGCGACATGCGGCGGCTCGAGGCTCTCAACTCCGCGCTCGACAGCATCAATCTCATTGGCAACGCCAAGCTGCGCGAACTGTCCGCCGTGAACGGCACCCTGTACGAATTCCTCTTAACCGCTGAGCAGAAACCCGCTGAGGAACGGACTCTCGGCCACGTCATCATCAAGGCCGACATTCGCGATTCTTCGCGGCTGACCCGATCTCTGATGGACTCGGGATTGAACCCGGCTTCCTATTTCAGCCTGAACTTTTACGATCCCGTCAACAAGCTGCTGCCGAAGTACGGAGCGAGCAAGGTCTTTATCGAAGGCGATGCGGTCATTCTCGCGCTTCATGAAAAAGAAGGCGAGGCGGGCTTGGCGGTGAGCCGAGCTTGCGTGCTGGCCCGCGAGATCGTGGAAATCGTTCGCGGCTACAACGAACTGGTAACGAAGAGCGGGCTGCCTCCGCTGGAACTGGGTGTTGGAATCTGCTACCAGGAGGCATCTCCGCTCTACTTGATGGACGGCGAAAAGCGCATCATGATCTCCGAAGCCCTGAACGAGAGCGACCGGCTGTCCTCCTGCAACAAGCGCGCCCGCAAGGCGATGGAACCGCTGGGCAGCCCCTTCCACGTGTATGCCTTTCAGACCGTGAGCGACGCGGATGCGGGCGAGGCGGCCGAAGATTTCGTCATGGCCTTCAACCTGGGCGGAATTCGGCTCAGTCCCTCTGCTTTCGAAAAACTGCGTTCAGAGATCTCGCTGGAACCCGCCGACCTGAAATTGCCGGAACTCTGGGGTAGCGAGCGATATCATCTTTACTGCGCCCTGGTGAGCGTCGATAACGACATTTTCCGCAAGATCGTACTGCGCGAGAGCCGCGTGGCCCAGATCGATCCCCGGAACTTCACCCTGCAGAAATGGACGGAGAAGTCCTATTACGAAGTTTGCACGGATCCGGCCATCTACACGGCTCTGGACAGAGAGAAAGCCAGCGCCGCAGGCCGCCCCTAACCCCACTGCTCACCCGAATTCTTACGGCAACGTGAAGTGCACGATCTTTCCCTGCGGCCCCACCGCGATCGCCTCGCCGGGGCCCACAAACCTGGCCGCATTGAGATTCAAATCCCAATAACCTTTCCAGATTCCGCTCTGGAGATTGTCGGTGTATGCGGCGTGCGCGCTGCCTACGGCGAGCAGATGCTGTCGATTGGCGGGGTCAATGGCCACTGCGGAGAAATACGATTGCTTGCGAAAGGGCAGAACCTGCCAAGTGATGCCGCGGTCCTCGCTGTACGCAAGATTCGGATTTCGCTCAGGGTGCTGGTAATCGCCGCCGCCGATCAGGGCGCGGCCCTGCCCATCCAGCGCCACAGAAAACGCGCCGGATGACGCGTTGTCTTTCACCAACGGAAGATCGGCCGCCGACCACGTGTTCCCACGATTCATGGAACGAAAGACGCGCGCCGCGCTGCCTCCGGTGACAAACCAGACCTGGTCCCCTTGCGTCGTGATGCAAGTCCCGCTGGCGGCGAATGCGCCCTCTTGCGCCAATGAGCGCGGACTAACCGCACCGGCCAGCGGACCCCAGTGCACGCCGTCGTCTGTGCCAATGAGCTCAAAAGCGCCCTCAATCGGATCACCGAGCGCAATGCCGTGAGTGCGATCCCAAAACGACATGCAATCGTAAAAACCCTTTGGATCGCCGTTCGTGAATTGCAAGGTCCAGGTCTTCCCCGCATCGGCCGTCTTGTAAATGCGCGATTGATCGCCCGGCCCGGCCGCCAGCAAGTAAGCTTCATCCGCGCTGAAGGCTTCCAGATCACGGAAGTCGAGCGTTTCAGCGCCGGGTACCTGCGCCGCTGTCCATGTAGCTCCTCCATCCACTGTCCGCAGGTAGGTACCGTGCGCGCCGCTCGCCCAGATTACTAACGACGAAACCGCGCTCAGGCCGCGCAGGTTTTCGGTGCTGTTGCTGTTTTGGATCGTGAAGGATTGCGCCAACGCTATCGAGGACAGCAAAAGAGGCACGAGCCGGTAAAGGCGCATAGCTCTAATTTTCCTACAAGCTGGGCAGCGGACGGGCGATTTTACCGTCGAAAGGGTTGCAGAAAGGGATCAGCCTTCCTATTTGCCGTTGTAGACGCCCGGTTCGCCCAGACTGCCTTTCGGAGGCAGATGGCGAATGTAGTCAACGATCTGCCATATCTCGTCGTCGTTCAGAATGCCTTTCGACGCGGGCATGCCGGACGGGAAAATGCCGTTGTCGATCACCCATTTCAATTGCCCGTCGGTGTACTGCTGTACCGACGGAGAGATCAAAGGAGGCACCGGGGGCGACATCCGATCCGCGAATGGCACCCCGGTGTTCTGTCCATCGAGTCCGTGACAGACCACGCAGTATTGCGAAAAATTTCGCTGCCCCGCCTTTATGTTCTCCGCCGTCGCAGGCCATGGGTTCACGTCCTTCTTACCCCCCACGCTCACCGTGCGCTTGAATTCCTGGGCGAACGCGGTTTCCACGCGTCCCGGTTGATGGACCTGGCAGCCCGCGAGCAGTCCCGCGAAAGCGATCACGAGGCTGCCGGCCCAACTCCTTCGTGCAGCGGAATTCATCACTCCACCACGATCGTCATTTTCATGTTGCCATGGTTGGCTCCGCAAAAATGATCGCAGATGGTCGTGTACGATCCGGCTACTTCTGGCGTGATGGTGACGTCTGTCGTTTTTCCCGCCTCCACTTCAGCGTCGATTTTCAGCTTGCGCATGAAGAACCCGTGGGTCACGTCTTCGCTATGCAAACGCAGGGTGACAGGCTCGCCCTTTTTCAGCGTGATCTGTTCCGGCACAAATCCGAACCGTTTCGCTGTGATTTCCACAACGCGCGGCTCGGCCGCATACGCCCGACGCGTCATGGTCACTCCCCCGACCAGTGCAACCGCCAGTCCTGCGCTCACTGCCCACTTGCTCCATTCGTACGTCTTCATCCCCAATCCTTTCTCCTTCTTAAATGCCCAGCTTCTCGCCAGGTTGTTCTTCAAGTGCAAATCAGGCTCCCGGGCTGTGTGCTACAACCCCGGTTCCCGAAGAATTTGTTGCACTCCGTTAACGCCCATGTATTCGCGTAACGTGAGTTCCACGTCCTGTACGGACAAGGCGTGCGTGGCCGACTCGTTGACCACGCGAATCCCAAGATTCTTGAATGGATTCGCCTTGTCGAACGGGTTCGGCTTTTTGTCCGCGACCTTGTCGGGATCAGGAAACGCAAAGATCAGTGAGCGCGCCGCGTAGTGATGGGCGTGCCCTTCTTCGTGCTCGTGATCGCGGTGGATGTGCCCGTAGAGCACGGTGACGTTCTCGTAGGGCGCGAGCACGTTCATCACGTCGTCTCCGTCGCTGGTGAACCACTCCCACTCCGGCTTGAGGTCGAACAACGGACGATGCGTGAACACCACGATGGGCGCCGTCTTCGGAAAGCGGGCCAGATCTTTCTTGAGCCACGCCAGCTGCTCGGGGCCGACTTCGGGTTTCGCTCGCGAGACATTGTCAAGCGCGACAAAATGCACGCCGCGATGGTCGAATGAGTAATAGGTTTCCTTGAAGAACTCGCGGTATAGCTGCCCGCCATCCAGCCCGGCGTCGTGTTCGCCGGGGACGTACATCACCTTGCCGACCTTCATGCGCGCGCTGATTTCCTGAAACTGCTTCATGCGCTGCGCGTGCACATCCTTCTCTTCTGTGTCGTGCGTCAGGTCGCCCGTGAATAAAACCAGGTCAGGCGCCTTGGGCAAGGCATTGATCATTTCCACGGCGCGTTCAAATGCCTTGGTCCCCAGCGGATCGGGAGGGCCATTGAAGCCGACATGCGCATCGCTCAACTGCACAAACGAAAACGGCGTCACCGCCTCGCCATTCTGTTTGCCAAGCCAGCGCATCATCTCGCCCGCCTCGCCCGCAACCGGCATGGGTAACGCCGTGTAAAGGACGCCGATGCCTAAAGAACTGCCCGCAATTTTCATGAACGATCTGCGGTTCACCGCTTTTTTCATGGCTCGCTCCTGTTTTGCTGATGCTCACCGGGAATAACTGAGCAAGGCGGAACGTATTCCGTGGAAAACCGAAAAACTGTCGAAAAAATACTTTCGTGGGATGGGAATAATTTGCGGGTCGGGCAGTTTACTCTATTGTGCGTGGCGCCACCCCCGCAGCCCGCGACGTTTGAAGAGCTGGCCATGCCGCTTTTTGAGCAGCTCTACAACTTCGCCCATTGGCTGTCGCAGAATCGCGAAGAGGCCGAAGACCTGGTGCAGGAAACCTATGCCAAGGCGCTGCGCGGATTTTCGTCGTACCAGCAGGGAACGAATTTTCGCGCCTGGATGTACCGTATCCTGCGCAATACGTTCCTGACATCGCGCACGGGACTGAGCGCCACCATGACCGTTCCGCTGGAAACCGATGAGGAAGGTCCGGTCATCGTGGCTGCTGACACGCAGACCCCGGAAGCGATCTTTCTCGAGCGCTCGAATCACGAGCTTCTGCAAACTTCGCTCGACGAACTTCCCCTGCATTTCCGCGAGGTGCTGCTCCTCTGCGAAGTCGAGGAGATGTCTTATCAGGAAATCGCCGACACGCTGGGGATTCCGGCTGGAACCGTGATGTCGCGTTTATCGCGGGCGCGTGCCGCGTTGCGTGGGCTGGTGCGCGAGAAGTTGCAGAGAGTGCAGAAAGGTTGACGCATGGCCTGCGATCAGTGGCAAGCCCAACTCGATAGCTATCTCGATGGGGAGCTTTCGGCGGAGGCCATGCGGTCGCTCGACGCGCACCTGCGCGCCTGCCAAGCCTGCACCGCCGATGTCCTCGCACGCGTGCAATTCAAGCGGGCAGTCAAGATGGCCGGGAAGCGCTTTGCGCCCAGCGCCGAGTTCCGCGCCAAGCTGCAAAAAGCGGTCGCGCCCCAACGCCGCTGGAACTGGAATTTTGGCTGGAAGCTGGCGACTGCAGCGTTGGCTCTAGCGCTTTTTGCGGGAGCCGTGACCACGTATGCGGGAAGAGAAAGCCTTCGGCGGCAGCATTTCTATACCGAACTCGCAGACTTGCACGTGGCTACCCTGGGCAGCGTCAATCCGGTCGACGTCATCTCCACCGACCGGCACACGGTGAAGCCCTGGTTCCAGGGAAAGATTCCCTTCAGTTTCAACTTGCCTGAATTACAGAACACGAATTTCACCCTGATCGGAGGCCGGGTCACCTATGTCGGCCAACAGTCGGGCGCGCATCTCATCTACCAGATCCGCAAACATGAAATTTCAGTGTTCATTTTGCCGGCTGGGAGTGGCGATGCAATTTTCCGCGACGATTCCAAAGTTGAGCGCAGGCAGACCTTTAATGTCGAGGACTGGACGCAGGCAGGCTTGCGCTACGTTCTCTTCGGTGACGCCAGCGCGGAAGACATCCAAAAGCTCAGCGCTCTACTAAGGACGGCGGCGTTACAGAAATGACGTCTCACTCGCGCCTTAGGGCGTGATGGTGAAACTCATACTTGCCGAAGTCTGTCCGCCTTGATTCATGTAAATCCCCGTGCCGCCGGGGTTCTTTACATAGACAGGCACTGTTTGTGCCATGGCAATGTCGGCTGCTGTGATGGCGGCCGTGACCTTTGAGGAGGACACGAACGTGGTTGTGCGCGTGGTCCCGCTCCAATAAACAACGGCGCCGCTTGTGAAACCCGAGCCGTTCACGGTGAGGGTGAACGCGGTTCCTCCGACAGCGGTGCTATTGGGAGCGAGCGAACTGATGGACGGAGCGCCCGCCGCCACCGTCCCGTTTCCCTTGGAACTGTAGCCGCAGCCGACCGCGAACAAAATGAGGAGGAAGAGGCAAATCGTCTTCATACATAACCTCCGGAACGAAGTTTGCCTTACTAATCCGGAGGGTAGGACTTGGCGACGATGCGAATGTCAGGTTCGTGTCAATTTCTGGTAAAGGTTTGGTGGCACCCGGTGCGCTCCCCGGTTAGTCCATTCGGGACACAAGGGAAGTCAGGGGAGCGACTCGTAGAGCGCAGCCACCGCTTCTGCTTTCCAGACGGCGCCCAGTTCCAGTGCCTGATTTTCTTCCGAATAGACGCCCAGGAATTTGGTTGCGTTGCCGGTGTGGGAGGTGCCGGACTTGCTCTGATAACTGCCGAATCGCCGCGCGTAGACGGGCGAGCCTGACATCCCTGAGCGCGCAGTTGCGTCGACCAGGAACTTGGCCTTGCCGCCATAATTAATGTCGAGATCGCTGGCGATCGTGCCCGATTTCCAGATGGGCAGGCCGCCTCCCTGGGTTTCACCGAACGGGAAACCGACAACGTTGACCGGATCGCCCGGGGCGAGTTCAACATCGGTATTCCTGAGCGACAAATCCAGCGGGTAAAACTGCACGCCACTAATATTTTTCAGTGGAAGCGCGACCAAGTCGGCGGCAGCGCCCAGGGTCGGATGCTCGAGCCAGCGATGGTGCTTGTTCTCGTCGTAAAGGCTCTCTTCAACCCAGAACCAGTCCCCCAGATGGCCGGCCGTGTTATGGAGGATTTTTAGCTTATCGGCACAGATCCAACCGCCGACGTCGTCCGGACTGCTATCTTCCGCACAGGTCAGAACCACGTGCCGGTTGGTAACCAGGTAGTAGTTTTCATCTTTCTTGAGAACGAAACCCGTTGCCCTGCCGATAGAAGCGTCGCCGTGAAAAACAGCAACTGCCAGGGATGTGACCGACAGGCGATCAATCGTCTGGCTATTTTGAGCGACGGCCGACAACACGGTGCATGCGCACAAAAGCAGTTGCGCGGCGAACTTCCCCAAGGGGTATCCTCCAAGTTTGCTGGTCGTGCCGATCATGCAGCAAAGGCTGGTTCCGGCCAATCAGAAAATAGACGGTACCGGCCCCGGCCGGTGAGATCACAAGGACGGCCGCGATATCTCTGCTGCTGATTCTGCCCTTCGCCCTTGTGTGCCCAGTCCGAGCTCGAGCGAGCGCCCTGTGTCAGTAGACCCGGATGGAAGAAATGCGATCGTTCCAACTATGTCCCGGGCTGACCTGGAAGCTCTGCAGATTCTCCACGTCATTGCGGATTTCAAGTCTCGGACCACGGAAGCCAGCATCCTGAAAGACGGTGGCGGTGGCGCGCCCGTATAGGCGAACGGATGAAATCCTATCGCTGAACCCTGGGGGAACCTGATCGATGCGATCGCCTTTTTCCACGCAGAATTTCTCACCACGGAAGTTCTCTTCCTTGAAAAAGCACGCGCCGTCGCGATCCCAGTCCCCCTGGTACCGCATGGAAACAACTTCGATCGAGGAGACGCGGTCGTTCCAGCTGTGACCGGGCTGGATCTGGTACTTCTGCAGGTTGGCAACGTCCTCGCGCAGGCGAAGGCTCGGTTCCTGGAAGTCGCGCCCCTGATAAACCGTCACCTCGGTGCGGCCGAAGATCCGTACCGACGAGATGCGGTCGTTGAAACCGGGAGGGACCATGGCCACACGTTCACCCGGGCGGACACAGAACTTCTCCCCACCAAAGTCGATCTCTTTGAAGAAGCAGGCACCGCCGCGGCGATATTGGTCGTCACGGTCATCGTGCCGGGATCGGTCGTCACGGTCGCGCCCGTTCTGGTCGTAAGGGTCATAGCGATCTTGCGCGGCGACGCGTCCTACCGTGCTGATTACAGTCAAGACAAGCAGGAAAAGAGCGAGTGAGATACGGGAGAGAGTCACGTTACGCCTCCTGAAAAAAGTTGGCCGCAGGCGTTCTGCGAGCCGATCGAATGATAATGCAGGAAAGGTATTTGTGCTGCTCTGAGATCGTCGGAACCAAGGCCGGGAAAGCAGCGAAGGTGGCAATGCGAAGACGGGTACGAGAGACCGTCGATCTGGGAGAGAAGAGAGAGGGAAGTCGGAACTCAGGAATATTCCGGAAAAACAAAGCGCCCCTGACTCATTCGAGTCACGGGACGCCAGTTAAACAGCCCTCCCCCAAGTGCTGCTCGAGAACCACTCTACGATTTCGCCCCCTCCAGTGGAATGGCACTGATGGGCTATGCGCAGGAGCCGGAAAGAGCCGGGAGAAAACCTGTAATTTCGGTCAAATTCCCCGAAAATACGGGTATTCCGCAGGTGTACAGGTGCTTCCGTAACCTGCTCGATTGACTATTGACGTGCGATATTCAGCATGGCGAAAGAGCCAAAGACCCACCGCTATCACGGACCTCCGACGGGGAGCGCGGGCGAAAATCAAGGAAGGTCTCATCCATGCTGCAGCCACCAGACAACAAGAATGCGGCGCCCTCGGCGTCGAATCCGAATACCTACACACCGGTGAAGACATCAAGCGCCCCCATGGAACAGGCCACGATCGGCCGCTCCCTGGTTATCAAGGGCGACATCAGCGGATCCGAGTCGTTGTTCGTCGACGGACGCATTGAAGGAACCGTCAACATACCCGAAAACCGCGTCACGGTGGGCCGCAATGGCGTCGTGACCGCCGATGTGAATGCCCGGGAAGTCGTGATCATGGGCAAGGTGCACGGCAACATCATCTGCAGCGACCGGCTGGACATCCGCAGCGAAGGCTCGGTGACCGGCGATGTGGTAGTGCAGCGCATCAGCGTGGAAGATGGCGCCATCCTGAAAGGCAGCGTGCAGGTGCAGGCCGCTTCCGAGCAGAAAAACAAGTCACAGCAGCAGTCCAAGCCCTCGAACAACGAAGCTGCCAAATCCATGGCCGCATCGGCTGGAGCTTAGTTCGCAAGAACAATTTGGCGCCACGAAAGAAAGGGCACGAGAACCTCGTGCCCTTTTGTTTTTGTCCTACTTGGCCAGCGCGGAGAAATCGGCTATTTCTTCCCCGAATTTTCCGTCTTCAGGTCGAGAGACGCCGAGTTCATGCAATAGCGCAACCCAGTCGGCGCCGGGCCATCCTCGAAAACGTGACCCAGGTGCGCACCGCAATGCGCGCAGCGGGCCTCGACCCGGGTCATCCCGTGGGCATTGTCGACGTGCTCTTCAACGTTCGCCCGATCGATCGGGGCGTAGAAACTCGGCCACCCCGTGCCTGAGTCGAACTTGGTCTCCGAGGTGAACAGCGGAGCGCCGCATCCCACGCAGGTGTAAGTGCCCGGTTCCTTCGTCTTCCAGTATTCGCCGGTGAAAGCGCGCTCCGTACCCGCTTCGCGGGTGACGTGATACTGCTCGGGAGAGAGTTGCGCGCGCCATTCGGACTCGGTCTTGGTGATCTTCGAGGTCGAATCTGAAACTTTATCTGCCATAAAAGCCTTTCTATAGTCCGAATAAATACTCTTCATTGGATGCGCCAGCAACCGGAAAGTCACAGCACCAAAGGCTTGTACAAAGCTTGTGATTCGTATCACCCGCGGCGGTGACCGCTGACCTTTTTAGTGTATTCTCTATAGGCTAATATTGTATCACATTGCATTTACTTGTAGAGATAGGGGTGATTAGGGTGATGGGGAAATTAAGCAAACATTTTTCACGGAAAGAATTGAGTTGTCGCTGCTGTGGACGTGTGCAGATCGATTCCAAATTGCTGGATGGGCTGGAAGCCCTGCGATCGCTCGCAGGGGCGCCCATAATCGTGCATGCGGGTTATAGATGCCCTCGACACAATCAGCAGGTCGGCGGGGTGCCGCACAGCGAGCATCTGGCAGGGCTGGCTGCGGATGTCAGCGTGCCGGGGCTGTCGTTGCAAAGAATGTACGAACTCGCGCTGAAGGTACCGCAGTTTGCAGGCGGAGGCATCGGCGTGTACGACGGGAATTTTCTGCATGTGGATGTTCGGAAGCGCATAGCACGGTGGGCGCGGGTAGGTGGACGATACGTCGGAGTTTCCGCACTGGTGCGGGAACCGGAACTGCTCGCAGAAAAAGCGAGCGCGGGGCATGCGGGATGACTTCGACGACGATGATTCGGGAAGCGATAATTTTAAACTCGAAGATAGCGAAGAATGGATGCGCGGGCTGGATGTTGCGCCTACACGCCCTCGCCAATTTTGCGGTACTGGCTGCCAAAGAAGAGCAGAGGCTTTCCATCGCGAACGACGACCTCCTCGACCTCAGCGATGAAGATGGTGTGATCACCGGCGTCCTGCGCCGTGTGCAGGCGGCATTCCAGATATGCCAGCGCGCCATGCAGAACGGGCGTGCCGTGTTGCGTGCGCTCAAAGCCCGCGCCTGCTTCCTGGGCAGCACGATCGTGGGTTCGTGCCGGGCGCGCATAATACTCCGAAATGGCACGCTGATTCTCAGACAGTATGTTCACCCCGAAGCGCTTCTTGGCGTGCAAATGTGCATGGGTGCGAGCGCGCTGATCGACGCACACCAGCACCAGCATCGGGTCAAGCGACACAGAGGCGAACGCGTTCGCCGTCATGCCGTGCACCTGGTTGTCGGAATCGAGCGTAATTACGGTGATGCCGGTCGCAAAGCATCCCAGGGCCTTGCGGAAGTCGGCCTGGCTCACACCCATAGCGTCGTATTCTGCCTCCGGCTGACCGATAAGTTAACACGACGAAGCAGTCTCAACCTTCGGCCGCTCTGCACGCCGGTCGTTCCGGCCGCTGGACAGATGCAGTCTCCTGACCGCGCGGGCATCGTCCGCTTACGAACTCTGCCAGGCGGCTTTCATGTATCATGCCTGCTACCCGGGCATATTCAGGGTGAGTCAACCGCCACTCGGGAAATTGACGCAGCTTTGAGCCCCACCACCGAAAATAATCCGCAGTCAGGCGCTCTGGCCGAGTCGCTTGCCAGCGTGCGATCTGGAAAGCCTCTGTCGCGCGAAACCGCCCTCGAATTGATTCAGTGCAGTGATGAATTCCTTCCGCAGCTTCTTGCCGCGGCCCGGAGCGCCAAGGAGCAATTCAAGCCGGGAGTTATCACCTATTCGCGCAAGGTGTTTTTGCCTCTGACAAACCTATGCCGCGACTACTGCGGGTATTGCGTATTCCGGAAGGATCCCGGCGATCCCGGGGCGCACACCATGACACCGGACGAGATCCTGGAAGTTGTGCGCGGTGGCGAAGAGCTCGGCTGTACGGAAGCGTTGTTCAGCCTGGGGGACAAGCCCGAGTTGTTGTTCCCGGAGATGCGCGAAACGCTGCGCCATCTTGGCTACCGTTCGACCCTGCACTATCTCGAGGCGATGTGCGAACTGGTGCTCCGGGAAACGTCACTCCTGCCGCATCCGAATCCGGGATTGATGAGTGCGGAATGGATTGCCCGACTTGCGGCGGTTTCCCCGAGCATGGGTCTGATGCTGGAGACTACGAACGCGGACCTGCTCGGGCGCGGCCTGGCTCACGACAACGCGCCCGACAAGCTTCCTGCCAAGCGCTTGCGCGTGATCGAAGACGCGGGCAAACAGCGCGTGCCCTTCACCACCGGTCTTTTGATCGGAATCGGCGAAAGCATTGAGGATCGCGTCGATACTCTCCTTGCCATTCGCCAGATGCACGAACGTTACGGACACATTCAGGAAGTCATCGTGCAGAATTTCCGCGCCAAACCTGGAATTCCGATGCAGGATTGTCTGGAGCCTGCACTCGGCGATATGTTGCGCACGGTGGCGGTGGCGCGCCTGCTGATGCCGGAGGTAAACATTCAGGCACCTCCCAACCTGTCGGCTCCCTACTATGATGATTTGCTGGAAGCCGGCATCAACGATTGGGGAGGCGTTTCGCCACTGACGCCCGACTTCATCAATCCGGAAAAGCCCTGGCCGCACCTGGAACAACTCCGCCTTCGGACCGAGATCAGGGGTTTCACTCTTGAACAGCGTCTGCCGGTTTATCCGGAATTCTTGCCAATGGTTGCAGCCCGTCCCGGACTGGTAGCCGATCGCGTGCGCGCCGCCGCGGATACGCGCGGCTATTGCCGGAGGGCCGCGTGATCACCGTCCTGACGGGGGGAACGGGCGGGGCAAAATTTGTCGACGGTTTGAGCCGAGTAGTGCCCCCTGAGGAGCTCACGCTCATCGTCAATACGGGCGATGACTTGTTGTGGTGGGGTCTGTACGTTTCTCCCGACATCGATTCGATCACCTACGTACTGTCCGGACTGCTGAGTCGCGAGCGCGGCTGGGGGGTAAAAGGGGATACGTTCTTCTGCCTGCAGCACATGGGGCAACTCGGGCAACCCATCTGGTTTCATGCGGGGGATCGCGATCTTGCCGTACACATCCTGCGCTCAAAGTTGCTGGCGGAAGGAAAGACCCTCTCGGAGGTGACCGGGGAGATTTCGGACAAACTCGGGGTGAAAGCGCACATCCTGCCCATGAGCAACTCGCGCGTGGAAACGCGGGTCGGCACTCCGCTGGGGGAGTTGAGTTTCGAAGAATATTTCGTACAGCGTTGGTACCAGGACCCGGTAGAATCCATTCGCTTTGCCGGTGCGGCGGATGCGGAACCGGCTCCCGGAGTGCTCGAGGCGATCATGAACGCGGACGTGGTGTTAGTGGCCCCGAGCAACCCGGTGACCAGCATCGGTCCGATTCTCGCGGTGCCCGGAGTGCGAGAAGCTTTGCACAGAAGCAAGGCGCGAATTGCGGCGGTGAGCCCCATCGTGGCCGGGGAAGCAGTCGCGGGTCCGGCGGGCATTTTGATGGCTTCGCAAGGGCTGCCGGTCTCGGTTGGCGGCGTGGCGCAGGCCTATCACGATTTCCTGGATATGCTGGTGGTGGATGTCCGCGATGCCGAAGCAGTTGACGAACTCTCGAAGTCCGGGCTGCATGTTCATGTAACCAAGACCATCATGCGTACATCAGAAGACAAGGCCGATCTGGCTAGTGCAGTGCTATCCGCAGTGCGCGGACAGAGCGCGGCGGCCGTGGGGCCTGATCACTCATGATCCTCATCCCGGTCAAGAACCTGAAAGAAGCGAAGCAACGGCTGGCCTCCGTGCTCTCCCAGGCAGAGCGGACCGAACTTGCGCGGGCCATGCTGCAGGACGTGACTGCGGCATTGGCTTCGTGGGACAGACCTCCCGAGGTCGCGATTGTGAGCTGTGATTCCTTTGCCTTGTCGCTGGCCTGCAAGTATGGATTCGAAGTAATCGCCGACCATCGCAACAGCGGTGAGAGCGATGCCATTGAAATCGCTACCCGGGTATGTGAAGCGCGTGAACTCGATACGCTGGTCATCCCCGGGGACATCCCACTCGTGCAAGCTTGGGAACTGCAGGCAATTTACGACGCAGCACCCGAATCAGGGACTGTGCTGGTGCCGGCCGGAGACGGTCGAGGCACGAATGCCGTGCTGCGGCGGCCTGCGGCTCTGTTTCCCTTGCGTTTCGGAAATGACAGTTTCAAACCGCACCTGGCGGCGGCCCGGGCAACGGGAAAACCTTGCGTGGTTCTTCCCCTCCCCGGTATTGCGGTGGATGTGGACGACCCGGCGGATCTTCAGAAGCTGATCAATCTCCCCGGTGACACGCACGCGCAACGGCTGGCGCGCAGCTGGGATCTCCGCGAATATCCTGTTGCCGTGAACGAGTAAGCCTGCATGCAGGAAATCCGGATACTTCCGGTTCCGCTTTCTGCTGAAATCTTACCCGGAGATTCACTCGCCCAGATACTCTTCGACACTGTTCGCGGGAAACGCATCTTACTAGCGAAGGGAGACATCCTTGTCGTGAAGCACAAGGTTGTCTCCAAGGCTGAAGGGCGTTTGGTGAGGTTGGACGCTGTGAAGCCGTCGGCTGCGTCGCGCACATGGGGCAAGCGCTACAAGGTCGATGCTCGGGTGATTGAGCTTGCGCTGCGGGAAAGCAAGAGCGTGATCCGGCGAAAGAACGGCGTGCTCATTACTGAAACCCGGCATGGGTTCATCTGCGCGAACAGCGGGATCGATGTTTCCAATGTCGATGGCGGGAAACACGCTCTGTTACTGCCGGAGGATCCGGACCGTTCTGCAAGGAAGTTGCACCGCGAGCTTCGCAAGCTGACTGGGCTATCGATCCCGGTGATCATTAGCGATAGCTTCGGGCGGGCGTGGCGGGAGGGTGTGACGGAAGCGGCGATTGGAGTGGCGGGCATGGAGGCAATCCACGATTACCGGGGGCGGCGAGATCCGCATGGCTATTCTCTGCGTGTGACGCTGGATGCGGTTGCCGACCAATTGGCTTGCGCCGCGGGACTGCTGTCGAGCAAGCTATCCCGCACTCCGTTTGTTATTATTCGTGGATTCCCGTACCAATCCGGACGTGGGAGTTCCCGTTCTCTTCTTCGTCCCGCGAAACTGGATTTGTTTCGCTAGGAGGGTGTTGTGGCGCGAGCACTGGCGTTGAGGGACCTGGAAAGCTTTCCGACTCTCGAATGGACGGACATCGAAACGCGACTTTCACCCGGGATACGGGAGTGTCTTGAACTTGCGCTGACCGGGCAGGATGGGAGTGCGCTGTCGCGCGGGCAGATGCTGGCGCTGGCCGATTGCGAGGGCGACGATCTGCTCGGATTGCTGCTGGCGGCGGATCAGTTGCGCGCGGAGCTTTCCGGGAATCTGGTGACTTACGTCGTCAATCGCAACATCAATTTCACAAACATCTGTTTCGTCGGTTGTAAATTCTGTGCGTTCAGCCGCGGGCCGCGCGAACATGACACCTATTTCTTGAGCCCGCAGCAGGTGGCCGAAAAGGCGGTTGAGGCATGGGCGCTAGGCGCCACGGAGGTTTGCATTCAGGGCGGACTTCCCCACGATCTTCCTCCTTTTTATTATCGGGATATTCTCCGGGCCGTGAAGAATGCCGTTCCCCGCATGCACTGCCACGCGTTTTCGCCCATGGAGATCGTCTATGGGGTGGAACTGACCGGCATGACTCTGCGCGACTATTTACTTATGCTGCGCGACAACGGGCTGGACACGTTGCCCGGCACGGCCGCGGAAATTCTCGACGACCAAGTTCGAAATATCCTGTCGCGCAATAAGCTGTCGACCAGCCAGTGGCGGGAAGTGATCACAACCGCTCATCAACTCGGCATACCGTCAACTTCGACCCTGATGTACGGACACGTTGAGACAACAGAACACTGGGTGAACCAGTTGTTGATGCTGCGCGAGATGCAGCAGGAGGACGGCGGCTTTACGGAATTTGTTCCGTTGGGATTCGTACATCAGAACACGCTGTTATTTCAGCAGGGCCTGGCGCGATCCGGGCCAACTCTCGCCGAGCATCTCAAGATTCATGCGCTGGCCCGCATCGTTCTGGCGGGATTCATCAACAACATTCAAGTGTCGTGGGTGAAACTGAACCGCCAGCTGTCGCAACTCTGCCTGCACGCGGGAGCCAACGACTATGGCGGAACTCTGATGGAGGAAAACATTTCGCGCGAGGCGGGAGCGACGGCCGGACAGTACACCAGTCCGGAGCAATTCCAGTCACTGATTCTCGAAGCGGGCCGTATCCCTGCAGAGCGGAACACGACTTACACCCGACTCCACATCAAGGCACCGCTGGAAAATCTCACGAGCGAACAAGCCATGATTCCGGAGTTTGCTTGAGCCGGACGATTGCGATACTCGGTGGCACCGGTCCCGCTGGGACGGGCCTGGCGCTACGCTGGGCGAGAGCTGGGGAGTCCATCATTATCGGATCGCGAAGCGCTGAGCGGGCACGCGATGCGGCTCTACAAATTAAGCAAAAAGCGGGTGATCAGGCACAAGTGACCGGCGAGACGAATGCTGCCGCATGCGCGGCCTCCGACCTGCTCGCGCTGACCGTGCCATTTGAAGGTCAGGCCGCGCTGCTGAAAGAACTTAAACCTGCGTTCAGGCCGGGAAGCATTCTGATGGATGCGACGGTGCCGCTGGCTAGTGGGATCGGGGGGCGCGCCAGCCGAACTCTGGGAGTATGGCAGGGATCGGCTGCTCAGCAGGCTGCCGAACTTGTTCCCAAAGGCGTAACGGTGGTCGCTGCGTTTCAGAATTGCTCTGCGGACGTGATGAACGGCGACGGTCCGGTTGAATGTGACGTCATGGTTTGCAGTGATGACCCGGTTGCCACACAGACGGTTTGCGAGCTGGCCGCAAAGATTCCCGGAGTACGCGCGCTCGATGGCGGAAAACTCGAGAACGCACGCATCGTGGAGCAAATCACCGCGCTGCTGATTGGACTCAACATCCGCCACAAGGGGCACGGCGGTATTCGAATCACGGGTCTGCCTTCTGCGGCATACCGCGCCAATGGATGACACAAGCTGGACCAAAAAGGCGCCGAGAATTTAAGCAGACTTCCGCCTTTCCGCAACATCACAGAGATTCAGCTTTTTGACGATGGCGGGGTCTTACCAGGAAGCAAGCTCACCTATGAGCACTGATTCACAGAACGGTGCCGTTATCGAAATGCAAAACGTGGCTTTCCGGTTTCCCGGCGGCCAGGCGCTGATTGCGGGATTGAACCTGAGGGTTCTGCGGGGAGAGACTCTGGTTCTGCTCGGGCGCAGCGGTTCAGGGAAGACAACCACACTCAAACTGATCAACGATCTGGTTTCGCCAACTGCGGGGGATGTGTTGGTCGAAGGTCGTTCAACGCGGGAGTGGGACCGGATCCGCCTGCGGCGCGGGATTGGGTACGTCATCCAGGAGTCCGGGCTGTTTCCTCATTTCACGGTGGAGCGGAACGTCGGCTTGGTGCCGGAGATTGAAAACTGGCCGGCTGATCGCATCAAAAAGCGCGTTACGGAACTTCTGCAACTGGTCGGTCTGGATCCGGCGCTGGGGTCCCGCTATCCGAAAGAGCTTTCAGGCGGACAGCGGCAGCGTGTGGGAGTGGCCCGTGGTCTTGCGGCAGACCCGCCGATCCTTCTTATGGACGAGCCGTTCGGGGCGCTTGATGCGATTACGCGTGCGGAATTGCAGCGCGAATTCCTGGCTCTGCAACAGCGCCTGCGAAAGACGGTGGTGTTTGTTACACATGATTTGCGCGAGGCGTTACTGTTGGGTACTCGGATTGCGCTAATGGAAGGCGGCAAGCTGGTGGCCGCGCTGCCTACTGATGAATTTACCCGGTCTACTGATCCGCTGATTCAGAAATATATGGATGCTTTCGGCGCTTGTCCGCCAGCGGAGAAACGAGAGTCGGCATGAACGTCTTCCAGTTCATTGCACAAAATCACACTGAAGTATTGGAGTTGACGCTCGAGCATCTGTGGATGGTGCTCGCGTCCACGATTCTGGCGGTGCTGATCGGCATTCCGCTGGGCATTCTGATTTCGCGCCGTCCCAGTTGGAACAAGCCGGTTCTCGGGAGTGCCAATGTCATTCAGACTATTCCGAGTCTCGCGCTTTTTGGATTCCTTTTGCCGGTGCCGTGGATAGGAGCGCGGTCCGAACGCCTGGCGATTTTGGCGCTGACCCTGTATGCGCTTCTGCCCCTGATCCGCAACACGTACGCGGGTATCAAAGGCGTGGACCCCGCAGTCGTGGAGGCGGGGCGTGGGATGGGGATGACAGATCGACAATTGCTGTGGCGCGTCGAGCTGCCGTTGGCTCTGGGCGTCATCATTGCGGGCGTGCGGGTGGCGACAGTTATCTCGGTCGGTCTGGCGACGATTGCAGCAGCGATTGGGGCAGGGGGACTTGGCGAATATATTTTTCGCGGGCTCGCCATGGTCAACAATCAACTCATTCTTGCAGGAGCGATTCCGGCGGCCCTGTTGGCATTGCTGGCCGACGTTTCTTTAGGGTTGCTCGAACGGCGATTAAGTCCTATCTAGAAATTTTCATAACTGCGCAGTGCGACGCGACATTTATGTGGCGCAAGACCCTCCCAATTGTGCTAGCGGCTTTACTGCTCACGGCGTGCGGCCCGCCGCGGGAGAGCCGGATCGTCATTGGTTCGAAAAATTTCTCGGAGCAGGCAGTATTAGGCGAACTTTTTGCGCAGCGGCTGGAAGCGAAGACCAACCTGCACATCGAGCGGCGCTTTTATCTGGCGGGCACTTTCATTTGTCAGCAAGCGATTCTGGCGGGGCGGATCGACATCTATCCGGAGTACACGGGTACCGCACTGGCCGCGGTGCTGAAGGAGACGCCGCAGGGTTCGCGCCAGGCTGTCTACGATCGGGTGCAATCGGAATATGCTCGGCAGTTTGATCTGAGGCTCGGACCGCCTCTCGGGTTCGACGATACGTTTGCCATTGTGATTCGGGGCGAGGATGCTCGGCGGCTGAAGCTGCAGTCCATTTCGCAGGCGGCCGCCTATGCGCCGCAGTGGCGGCCCGGCTTTGGGTATGAGTTCATGGAGCGTCCGGATGGATACAAGGGGCTCGCGGCGACGTACGGCCTGCGCTTTGCGGAGGCGCCCCGCATCATGGATCTTGGGCTGCTCACGCGGGCGCTCAAAGAAAAGCAGCTTGATCTGATTGCGGGAAACACCACGGATGGGCTTATTCCCGCGCTTGATCTTTTCGTGCTGCAGGATGATCGCCACTATTTTCCCCCTTACGAGGCGGTGGCCGTCATGCGGCGGGAAACCGTTGCCCATCATCCCGAAGTTGGCCGCGCGCTCGATGAACTGGCTGGCA
Organism: uncultured Acidobacteriota bacterium; assembly: GCA_963850425.1. Taxonomy (GTDB): domain Bacteria; phylum Acidobacteriota; class Terriglobia; order Terriglobales; family Acidobacteriaceae; genus Gp1-AA133. Next base: position 1,742,237 of record CAWKLF010000001.1, read on the forward strand.
AGATCTCAGATCAGGACATGCAGCAGATGAATTACGAGATCGATGGAAAACATCGGGATATCAAAGAAGTGGTGAAAGAGTTTTTGCAGAGGAAGGGACTGCAGTGAAGTTGGCTCACGCCAATTTTCCTCTGCGTTCTTAGCGGTGAAAGACTTCTTCCGAATTCAATGTGATTCTGAGGACAAAGCGAGGGGGCTTTAACCGCAAAGGTTGCTAAGGATCGCAAAGGAGGCGAAGAAAATATCTTCGCGATGCGAATGGATTCATGGAATAAAGAATCCGAAACTAACATCTTGTAATTCCCGAGCGAATACAATTGTTGCCCTGATGCCGAATCACGACCTGGACTCGACCTGGAAATATCACAACGGCACCAAGCATTCTTACCTAAGCCTTCGCGCGCATCCCCATTTTCTTGATTGGGACAATAAGCCACTGCTGTTCAAGATTTATCCGACGCTGGAAGTAACGCGTCTTCCAAAAGACTTTCGGCAGACGGGAGTGGCCGCACTTTCTGCGATCGCGAGTCCCGGCATCACCACCAAGGGCAAGAAGATTCCCAGTTTCGAGGATGTCGCCCAACTTCTATTTTTTTCTGCAGGAGTGACGCGGAGCAAAAAGTTTCCAGGGGGAGAGACTTTCTTTCGGGCGGCCGCGTGCACGGGCGCGCTCTACGAAATCGAGTTGTACTTCGCCTGCCAGGATCTTCCCGGCTTGCCGGCGGGTGTTTATCACTTCGGGGCGGCGGAGTTCGGGATCCGGCAACTGCGTGCGGGGGACTATCGCAAGGAGTTAGTCGAGGCCACTGGTGGAGACAAGGCTGTCGCGCACGCCCCATTGATATTGATTTGTACCGGCACGTACTGGCGTAATGCGTGGAAGTATCGTTCACGAACCTACCGTCACTTTGGCTGGGACAATGGCACGGTGTTGGCAAATGTGCTCGCGATGAGCACGGCTCTCGGGCTTCCTGCCAAGGTTGTGATGGGCTTCGTTGACGGGCGCGTCAATGCATTGATTGACGTGGATATTCAAAAGGAAGCTGCCTTCTCGTTGGTTGCTGTTGGCCACATAAAAGCCCAGCCACCGCCAGCCGGCCAAATGGCACTTCTTCATCTGCCGGTTGTCGCGTATTCAAAGGAAGAACAGGAGTATCCGGCAATGCGGCAGATGCACGAAGCCTCCAGCCTCACCGAAGACAAAGAGATTCGTGCGTGGCGCGAACAATCTCCGACGATCATTGCGGCCGAGACGCGGGGGAAGCTTGTCGATCTAAAACCGCTGACCAAGAATGCTCTGCCGGCGGATACTGTTGAGCAGGTGATCCAGCGTAGAGGTTCAACGCGCAGGTTTGCACGGGAACCGATTTCGTTTGCCCAACTGAGCACAATGCTCGACTACGCAACCCGCGGGGTTCCCGCAGATTTTCTGAAAACCTACGGCAAGCTTTTAAATGAGGTGTACCTCATCGTGCACAGCGTGGAAGGCCTGGCGCCCGGAGCGTATTTTTTTCGGCGCGAAAAAAAACAATTGCAACTTCTCAAGGAAGGCGATTTCCGCGAACGCGCCGGATATTTAGGTTTGGAGCAGGAACTTCCCGCGGATGCGAGCGTCGATTTTTTCTTTCTTGCCGATCTGGCGAAGATTGTTGCCGCTTTCGGAAATCGCGGTTACCGCGCGACCCAGCTCGAGGCGGGAATTCTCGGCGGGAAGCTGTACCTCGCCGCCTACGCGCAAAAACTGGGCGCCACCGGACTTACGTTTTACGACGATGACGTCGTGAATTTCTTCGCGCCGCATGCCAAAGGCAAGAGCGCAATTTTCCTGGTCGCCTGTGGACACAGTGGAACTTAGATGCAGGTCGCGAGCATGCAGTTGCTGATTTCACAGAACTCAACTCGAACTGCTATCAGCCGGTGGGCGATATCGCCAACCCGCAGTTCGGCTTGATCAATACGACGGTGAGCTCGCCGACCTCGATCCTGGGTTTCTTCCTGGGTGGGGATGCCTCTCTGCGATTGATTCAGGTCAAAGCAACTTTGACCTTCTGACCTGTATTTGTGCGCTGGGCGATCCCATGGCTGTTTTTGGGGTCGCCCTTTCTTTTGCGGCGTTCTTGCTACCTGCTTAACGTCACGTGCAGCGGTGATGTGCGTCACACTCGCCTGCAACATCTCCACGCCATAATTTCATAGTGATGGGGGAGTCTTCTTCACTTCTTCATGGGGGAACCCGTGGCAAAAGGTCGCGTTTCTATCGTAGTTGAGCGCTGTAAGGCCTGCGGATTCTGCGTTGAATTCTGTCCGACCAAGGTGCTGGCGCTTTCTTCTGCCTTTAACTCCAAGGGCTACCATCCGCCGCACGTGGTGGCGCCGGAGAAGTGCAGTGGCTGCGACCTGTGCGGGATGTACTGTCCGGACTTCGCCATCTACGGGCAAAGAGTTCCTCAGCCGCCCAAGCCGGAGAAAAAAGCGGAGCAAGGTGAGGCGAACCATGCAAGCTGATCCGAAAGGGGTACTGACGGGCACGCATTTCATCGATGGCGATCATGCCTGCTGTGAGGGAGCCCTGGCTGCGGGGGCGCGCTTCGCGGCCGGGTACCCGATCACACCGTCGACCGAAGTTGTGGAGCGCTTTGCGGCCCGCGTTCCAGTCGTGGGGGGAAGCTTCATTCAGATGGAAGATGAACTGGCGGCGTCGATAACGCTGCAAGGAGCAGTGTGGGGCGGGGCCAAGGCTTTCACCGTCACTTCTGGTCCGGGCTTCTCGCTGATGATGGAGCACATCGGGTATGCCGCCATGACCGAGACGCCCTGTGTTTTTGTGGATGTGCAGCGGGGCGGCCCATCGACGGGATTGCCTACGCTCCCCGCGCAGGCCGACATGATGCAGGCGCGCTGGGGCTCCCATGGCGACTACGAGATCATTGCGCTCTGCCCGAACTCGCCGCAGGAGTGCTTCGATCTGACTATCAAGGCGTTTAATTTTTCCGAGCAATTTCGCGTTCCAGTCATGCTGATGATGGATGAGGTCGTCGGCCATATGACGGAAAAGGTCGTGATCCCTTCCGCCGACCAGATCGAGGTTGTGCCGCGACGACATACCCGCAAATCAGTGGAGGAATACCTCCCTTATGCCACGAATGGAGATGGCATTCCGGAGATGGCGCATGCCGGGGAAGGCTATCGGTTCCACGTAACTGGCCTGACACACGACGAGCACGGCTATCCCAACATGACGCCGCAGACGCAGGACAAACTGGTGCGTCGCCTGCAGAGCAAGATTCTAGATGCGGCGGATCGGATCGCTTTGCTGGAAGAAGAGGGAACCGAGGGTGCGGACGTGGTGGTCGTATCTTATGGGATCACGTCGCGAGTGGCGCAGCGTGCCATTGAGATGGCGCGGGAGCGCGGGCTCCGCGTGGGCAAGCTTCGACTGATCACGTGCTGGCCCTTCCCGGAGAAACGGATCCGGGAGCTTGCGGCAGTGACGAAAGCATTCGTAGTCCCCGAATTGAATCTGGGGCAGATGGTGCGGGAAGTGGAACGCGCCGCCGCTGGGAAAGCGAAGACGATTCCGGTGGCCCATGCAGGCGGCAGCGTGCACCGTCCCGACGACATTCTGCGAGCCATCCTGGAGGCTGCCCGATGAGCACTTCCGAAACGATGAATCCGGTCGAACCTTTCCTTCGCACGGACCGCATGCCGCATATCTGGTGCCCGGGATGCGGGATTGGGACAACCGTGAACTGCTTTGCCCGGGCATTGATTGAATCGAAGATTGATCTGCAGTCGCTGGCGCTGGTGTCTGGAATCGGGTGTACGGGCCGGGTCGCCGGTTACGTGAAGCTGGATTCCTTTCATACCACGCACGGGCGCGCGATTCCTTTTGCCACCGGACTCAAGCTGGCCAATCCGAAATTGAACGTGGTCGTCTATTCGGGGGATGGCGATCTATCGGCCATCGGCGGGAACCATCTTATCCACGCGGCCCGGCGGAATATGGATCTGAAGGTCATCTGCGTAAACAACCTGATTTACGCGATGACGGGAGGCCAGACGGCTCCGACAACACCGGGTCATGCGATCACGTCGACCTCACCCTACGGAGCATTCGAGCCGGCATTTAATCTGCCGCATCTGGTCGAAGCCGCGGGTGCCGTGTACGTCGCCCGCTGGACCACGTACCACGTCAAACAACTCGCCCGCTCCATCAGCGAGGCGTTTCAGAAGAAGGGCTTTAGCTTCATCGAAGTCATCAGCCCGTGCCCAACGCTCTACCAGCGCCGCAATCATCTTGGCGATGGCCTCGACACCATGAAGTATTACAAAGAGCAAAGCAAGGTGAAGCACGGAGCGCCCACCAGCGAAGTCGGCCTCACCATGACTGGAGAGATCATCGTGGGAAAGTTTGTGGATCGCGATCGCCCCGACTACCAGAGCCTGTTGCGCGCACAGATGGTGGAATCGCTGGGAGAACGTTACGTGGCGCCTTCGGAGAATTTATGCAGCTGCAGCTAACCGAACTTCGGATTGCGGGATTTGGAGGCCAGGGAGTGATCCTCTCGGCCATCGTGTTGGGCAAGGCGGCGTCCATATACGAAGGCGCATTTGCGACCATGACGCAGAACTTCGGGCCGGAAGCGCGTGGCGGCGCCTGCAGCGCGCAGCTTCTGATCTCCGGCGATCCGATTCTTTACCCGTACGTGACGCAACCGGACATCATGGTGGTGATGTCGCAGGAAGCTTATTCGCGCTTTGTGCCAGAACTCAAGGAGGGCGGAACATTGATTGTCGAGCAGGACCTGGTGCGGGTTACAGATCTACCGCGACAGACCAAGGTCTACAGCTGTCCGGCTACCCGTCTCGCTGAAGAACTCGGCAAGCGCATGGTGCTGAATTCGGTGATGGTGGGGTTCTTTACGGCAGTCACAAAGTTGCTGGGCGCTGACGCGGTGCGGAAGGCAGTTGCTGACTCGGTGCCACCGAACTTCCGCGATCTCAATCTGAAAGCATTTGAAAAGGGCTACGACTACGGCGTGCAATCGCTGACGGAAAGTCATTCCTCGCAGGAACTGGAGCACGTGAGCCACGTGGAAGATTGATTCCAGGTAGCGCCTCTAGGGATTTGGCAAGACTGCACTAACACTTCATCACTGCACGACCCGCACGGTCATCTCTTCCGCGGGCTCTCCTCCAGCCATGGCCTGCGCGATGAGCAGTTGGCGGGCCTCTCCGCGGAAGACTGGAAGCTTCTTGCCGAACCAGACAGATCCCACAATGCTGGCTACCCCTCCAACTGCGACTGCGATCGGAGCACCCATCCGGTCCGCAACCGCGCCGCCCAGTAGGGCACCGAAGGGCGCCATGCCCATGAACATCATGGAATAGAGGGCCATGACTCGGCCTCGCAGCGCATCCGGGACCATGGCTTGAATCAGCGTGTTGGAGCAGGCCATCTGCAGCATGATGAAAAATCCCACCGGAATGAGCAGGGAAGCGGACAGCCAGAACAACTTCGAAAACGAAAACGCGATCAGGCTGACGCCAAAGCCGGCGCAACAGATTGAGATCAGGCGGCCAAGTCCCCTCACGCCGCTGCGCACGGCCAGCGTCAACGCTCCCAGCAGTGCGCCAATTCCCGTAAATCCCATCAGGATGCCCAGTCCCTTTGCGCCCGAGTGCAAGACGTGATCGGCGAATATGGGCATCAGCACGGTATAGGGCATGCCAACCAGGCTCACCAGGCCCAGCAAGAGAAGGAGTGCGCGAATCGGTCCGGTGTGGCTGACCCAGCGGAAACCCTCGATGATGTCGGCGAGCGGAGACTCTGACTTTGACCGCGGAGGGTTGTCGACACGCATCATCAGCAAGCCGATGAGGACCGCGATATAGCTGATGCCGTTGGCCAGGAAGCATCCGCCTTCGCCAATTTTAATAAGCAGAAGTCCCGCGATCGCCGGGCCAATGACGCGGGCGCCGTTGAACATTGAGGAGTTGAGCGCGATCGCATTCATAAGATCGTCGCGCCCCACCATGTCCACCAGGAACGATTGCCGGCCAGGGATGTCGAAAGCGTTCACCACGCCCAGGAGCGCGGCGAGAACAAAAATGTGCCAAACCTCGACGGTGTGTGTGAGTGTCAGCGCGGCCAGGATGAGTGCCAGAATCATCGAGGCGATTTGCGTAGCGATCACGATGCGATGGCGGTTCAGGCGGTCGGCCACCATGCCGCCGATGGGCGCCATCAGGAAAACGGGAATCTGGCTGGCGAACCCGACCGCTCCCAGCTGGAAAGACGACCCGGTCTTCTCGTATACGAGCCAGGATTGCGCGACGGTCTGCATCCAGGTGCCGACAAGCGAGATCAGTTGGCCGGAAAAAAACAGTTGGAAGTTGCGGTGCCGGAGCGCCCGCATTCCCATGGACCAACGGGATTCCTTCGGCCCCGGTGTCGGGGACTCGGGTTGGCTGCTGCTCTCCGGATGGGTGGTTACAGGCTCAGACACGATTGTATTGGATGCCGCAGACAACTCACTGGTACCACTATAGCCGACCTCGAGAGGGTGACTGTTCTACAATGTAGGACCATGAGAAAAGCAATTGTGCTTGGGCTGGCAGCAGCCGCGTGCCTGATCGGCTGCAACAAATCTTCTACGACAGCGGCGGCTCCGTCCCGCCCCGACGATGCGGTGCAGCAGAAGTTGAAGCAACTCGCGGGATCGAGTGCGACCGATTGCGGCCGTCTCGACGTCAAGGCGCCGAACGATCAGTTCAAAACCGCGAGCGACTGCGCGAACAAGGCCGCCGACCGCAAGCAGCCTTTCTACGTCGCTTACGACATGCCGGGCATGACGACCGGCGTAGCAGGAAGTTCCGACGGAAAATTGTTTGCGTTGCAGCTGCAGGGAGCGGGCACAGGAGCGAAGTTGGAAAGCGGACCTTGCCCGGCTCCGTTGCGAATCGCGCCCAGCGGCCGCCTCACCTGCTTCATTCCGGGAACGATGGGGCTGACTCCGACCGGTGCCGACCCACACAGCGGAATTCCCATGACGCAGGGCGCAAATCCGCACGGCGGATCGGCAATTCCGCAACCCTTCGCCACACCAAAAGCCGGCAATCCGCAACCGCCTCCGAAGAAGAACTAGAGAGGCGGGTGGACCGCCGGTCTGCACGCGGACTACGGGGCCGATTTCTTGGCCTCGGCGGTCGCGGAAGATGTCTCGCGATCCTATACCAACCCTTGCTGCCGAAGCTTCTTGCGCCGAAAACCTGGAAGACACTTCTTGCTTAACGAACTGCCGCCATTTCCGGTTCTACATTCAGCGCTGCCGCGCTGGAGTTCTCCTGCGCATCAACGACCGCAATCGCAGTCACATTGACGATCTCCTCGACCTCAGCGCCACGTGCCAACAAGTGAACCGGTTTGCTCATCCCCATCAGGATCGGACCTAAAATCTCTCCGCCCCCGATTTTCGAAAGCAGCTTGTACGCGATATTGGCTGAATTGAGATCCGGGAAGATCAGCACGTTTGCCCCGCCCTTCAACTGGCTGAAGGGATATTGCAGCTCCAGTTCGGTCGAAACCGCGTCGTCCGCCATCAATTCGCCTTCGACCGTAAGGGTCGGGTCGGCAAGATGTAACAACTGGACGGCTCGTCGTACTTTCTCGCACTGCGGATGCTGTGCGCTGCCGAAGCTGGAGAATGACAGCAGCGCAACTCGGGGCTCGACGTCGAACCGGCGCGCAGTTTGCGCGGTGCACAGCGCAATCTCCACCAGGTCTTCGGCCGTGGGCTCGATGTTCACGCTCGTGTCCCCCAGGAAATAAATATCCCCTTTGCGAGTGATCATCGCGTAGCAGCCCGAGACCTTGTGCAATCCTTCGCGCACCCGAACGATCTGCAAGGCAGGCCGGATGGTGTCAGGGAAGTGTTGCGTGACACCCGAGACCAGCGCATCGGAATCGCCCATATGCAGCATCATCGAACCGAAGATGTTGCGGTTTCCAATTTGCTGGCGAGCCTCGGTAAGGGTCATGCCTCGCCGCTGCCGCAGCCGGAAAAGTTCTTGGATGTAGCGCTCGCGCAAGGGCGAATCCGCGGGATCAACGATGCGAACGCTTCGCAGGTCCAATCCGAGTTCCAGGGCGTTCTTGCGGATGGCCGAAGGGTTGCCGAGCAGGACCGGCACTGCAATGTTTTCTTCGATCAGGCAATGGCAAGCGCGCAGAATTTTCTCGTTGTCTCCTTCCGGAAACACCACCGTCTTGGGCTGCGCTTTGGCCTTGTGCACCATCATGCGTGCCACTTCATGCGCTTTTCCGAGGCGCCGTTCCAGTTGTTCACGATACACATCGAGGTCGACCGGCAGTTGCGCAACTCCGGTTTCCATGGCTGCCTTCGCCACTGCCACCGCTTCCCACAACAACACGCGCGGGTCGAAGGGTTTAGGAATCAGGTATTCGGGACCAAACTTCAGACGCTCCACCCCGTAGGCGCGACAAACCGAATCCGGCACATCTTCTTTCGCCAGAGCCGCCAACGCTTTGGTGGCCGCCAGCTTCATTTCTTCGTTGATGGCGGTTGCGCGAACATCCAGCGCCCCCCGGAAAATGAAGGGGAACCCTAAAACATTGTTAACCTGGTTGGGATAATCGGAGCGTCCGGTCGCAACAATCACATCGTCCCGGCTGGCTTTGGCTTCTTCGTAGGTTATCTCCGGATCGGGATTCGCCATCGCAAAAACGATCGGCCGCGCCGCCATGGTGCGTACCATTTCCGCGTTCATCGCGCCCTTTACCGAGCAACCCACAAATACGTCCGCACCCTGCATCGCGTCGCTGAGCGTGCGCAGGCTGGTTTCTTTGGCAAAACGCTCTTTGTAGGGATTCATGCCCGCGGTGCGGCCTTTGTACACAACTCCCTTGGTATCGCAGAGCGTGATGTTCTCCCGCTTCACGCCTAGCCGCACGTAGTGTTCGGCGCATGCAATTCCTGATGCGCCCGCGCCATTGAACACGACTTTGACTTGGTCGACAGCCTTGCCGACTACTTCCAGCGCGTTCAGTAGTGCCGCGCCTGAAATGATTGCCGTTCCATGCTGGTCGTCGTGGAAGACCGGAATCTTCATGGTTTTTTTGAGACGTTCTTCAATGTAAAAGCACTCTGGCGCCTTGATGTCCTCGAGGTTGATGCCCCCGAATGTCGGCTCCAGCAGTTGGCACAACTTGATCACGTCTTCCGGATCATGGCTGTTGACCTCGAGATCGAACACGTCCACGTCCGCGAAGCGTTTGAACAGCACCCCTTTGCCTTCCATCACGGGCTTGCCCGCCAAGGCGCCAATATCGCCCAGTCCAAGCACGGCTGTGCCGTTGCTCACGACCGCCACCAGATTCCCGCGCGCCGTGTATTTAAAGGCGTCTTGCGGATTCTTCTCGATCTCTAGGCAGGGGATAGCAACACCGGGCGTGTAGGCGAGGCTCAGGTCGCGTTGTGTGCGACAGGGTTTGCTCGGCGTGACTTCGATTTTTCCGGGACGCTCCCCGAAGTGAAAGTCCAACGCCTGCTGTTTGGTCACTGCCATCTTTGACCTCCGTAGACCTGCGCGAGGGGTGCATAGCGCGTGGACGGGGGCCCTACCATGCCATCCCGGACACGGACTTAATTCATTGTTCGGCGGCTAGCTTCAAAGGGATGTGACTTGCATCACGTCGGGTAGTGTTTTTAAGCACCGTCAACATCTGTGGACGCGTTGATTTAAAAGGAGCTTCTGACCCGGTCGTCAGTTAGGGGAGGCGACTTCTCAGTATGGTGAGGACTTTCCCCTTTCGCGCCCCTTTATCCACAGTTCTTGGTAAAGAGACTTCGCCATTGTGAAAAGGTGCCTTTCAACTTCTTCCAACCTGGGGTAAAGTTCATATTCGGTGTTGGAAGTTCCGGCCAGGCTCATTTTCCACGCCCAGAGGAAGCCATGACGACCCCAGACTGTCTTGAGCGCCGCTGTGGGCAGCGATTCGATCTGCAGGTGCCGGTTTCGATCAAGCTGCCTGGCTCACAACATGAATCGAGCGGCTTTACGCAGGATCTCAGCGCCCGTGGAGCCTTTTTTTTCACCGACTTCCCCCTGGCCCAGGGCGAGGCGGTGGAAATTACGCTGGTGATGCCGTCGGAGATTACGCTGGGTGAGAACATGCGTGTCCGCTGCCAGGGAACGGTGTTGCGGGTGGTGCAGCCCTCGGTGGGCACCCAGCTGGGCGTCGCCGTACACTTCACCGAATATGACTACCTCGCCACACCCGAAGGGGATACCACCTCGGATGCGTTTAACCGCATTTCATCCCTGCATCCGCACCCCGACGAGCAGCCCGTTAAGGCTCCTTCCGAGGTAAGACGGGCATCTTAGGCCCGTGGGCGGATCAGTTGGGCCTGCCTCTTCTCCAAAAAACTCTGATTCCCGCGCGGGATGCCGAATTCAGCCCTTTCGGATCTTTTCATCTGCCCGCATTTCGCATAGAATATTCCGCTGTTGGGAAACTTTGATGTGGAGTATCCCCGCCGCTATTGCCTATCTTCTTCGCCCAGCAAACGTAGTCGCGTAAAATTGGCTTGAAGTGTGTCTCAGCGGTTACAAAAGTCACTTGGCTCGGAGGTTGGTCCCCCAATACCATGCAAACGCAGAAGGATTTTAGCGAGAACCAAGCCATGCATGGCATCGCAGTCGCCCTCTTGAGCGAGGACCGGGAGCAGTCGGCAATTCTCCAGAACCGCCTGGAGAGCACGCACATTGCCCGCGTCGTTTTCAGCAATGTCGGATTTCCTCTGAGCGCTACCGACCCGGTGGTGCGGCAGATGCAGGCTCAGCGCGCCGAAGTCGTGCTGGTCGATGTGAACTCCGAAGATCCCCAGCGCGCCATCCGCACTATCGAACTCATTCGAGCCACCACCAGCGACATTGCCATCTTTGCGATCGGCGACATGCGCAATCCAATGGCGATCGTCGGATCGATGCGCGCGGGCGCCGGTGAATTTATTGACCGGAATACAGGAACCGAAGGCTTGCTCGAAGCTTTCAGCCGCTTCTCGGCGGCTCGCAGCAAGAGCCGCAGCACTGGGAAAGCACGCGTTTTTACGGTGATCAATGCCAAGGGTGGCAGTGGCGCCACAACCCTAGCCGTCAACACAGCGGTGGCCTTGCAACAGCACGGGCAGACAATCCTGGTGGACTTCTCGCCGATTGGTCATGCCGCATTGCATCTCAATGCCCGCCCGACCTTCAGTGTAATGGACGCGCTGCAAAATCTGCACCGCATGGACGCTTCATTGCTTGAGGGCCTGATGACTTCCACCAAAGACGGCCTCCACCTGCTGGCCGGTCCGCAGCAGCCCTATACGACCGCCCCGGCGGCCGCGGAACTGGCTCGCCTGTTCGACCTTCTGGTGAGCCACTACCGCTACGTGGTGGTGGATTGCTCCGGCCGTATGGACCAGACCACCCGCCTGCTTTCCGATCTTTCGAACGTTGTGCTCATGGTGGCGCAGACCGATGTAGTGTCGCTCTGGAGCGCGAGCCGCATCCGCTCATTCCTCGAGGAAGGCAACGGCCGCAAGCATCTGCGCCTGGTGATGAACCGCTACAAGAAAATTCCGGGTTTCAGCGAGGAAGATGTTGAGCGCGCCACGAACGTGAAGATTCTCTGGAAGATTCCGAATAATTATCAGTTGATCGCGCCTGCAATCGACAAGGGCACGCCCATCGCCGCAACCCACGATTCGCAGGAAGTCAGCCGCGCGTTTCGCTCACTCGCCGAGCTGCTGGCGCAAGCGCCGGCGGCCGCCGAAGAAGGCCTCGACCTGGTCTTCCAGGCTCAGAAGGACACAAAGAAGGCGCCCAATCGGCTGTTGATCAATCCTCAGTTCCGCACCGGCCAGTAGTTCGGGCCACACTTCTTTAAAACTTCTGCTGACGCCAGACATCCCGTCTCCGTTTTGGCCCATCTTCACTATAGCAGCGCTTCAAAGCTTCGTCCGAGTCGTGATGGGCGCCAGAGTGTGCCCGTTAAGCCGCAGATTACTACTTTTCCCGCGGAGTTCCTGATGTTTGTGAATAGAAAACAGACCTTCGTTTCGACGTTCGGCGTGAAGTTAGCGATCGCGGTCGGACTGGTTCTCGTGGTGGCCGCGGCCTACGCCGCGAAGCAGTCAGCAGAGCCCCCGAAAACTCTTGCCGTTGGAGATGCTGTCCTAAGCGGAACCTGGAAAATTAATCGTGACGAGAGCGACGATCCACGCGAAAAGCTGCGCTCGGCAATGCAGGATCGCGATCAGAATGGCCCGATGGGCGGGCACGGTGGCATGGGTGGCAGTGGCGTCGGCATTGGAATTCCGGGAATCGGGGGCATTGGCGGTATGGGCCGGCCCCGAGGTGGGCCCGCAGGCCAACGCGGTTCGGGAGCTGGTTCCGAGGAGCAACGATCCCGGCTACGTGATCTCGTGCAAGCATCGGACCAGCTCAAGATCGTGCAGAAGGGCCCGCAGATCGATGTGACCGACGCGGATAGCCGGGAACGTTCCCTCTTCACCGACGGCCGAAAGATCGAGAAAGCGAAGAAAGACGCCACGCAAACTCAAGTTAAAGCACACTGGGATCACGGAACATTAGTCACCGAAGAGAAGGGTCCTGATGGAGAGAAGATTTCTCACGCCTACGAAATCACGGGCGATGGCAAGCAATTGGCGGACACCATCACCCTCGAAAGCAAGCATCTGAATACGCCCATCATTGTGCGTTCCCTGTACGACAAGGCTGGCGCTGAAAATGCAGGCACGGACTAGTGCATCGCATTTTGCCGGCATTCATCAGAATTGCGATCTTTTCAGTATCGGCTTGAAGGGGATCATCACGATTGCCTCGACATCCACGTTGGAGTCATTCTTCATGGCCGGCAGGAAATGCCATTTTGCCAAAGCCTCACTGGCGTAGTGGTCGAGCCGGGAGTCGGCGCCATTGACCACACGGATGTCGCTCACCGAACCATCCGCGCGAATAATTGCGCGCAGGGTAACAGTCCCCGACACGTTTTCGCGCATGAGTTGCAGCGGATAAGCAGGGTCTACCTTGTGTTCCGCGATCGGGGCGATTAACTCGCCTTTTTCGCGGGCCTCGCCGAGTTCTGCAAATCGCATGACCCAGCTACCTCCCGCGGAGTTGAGGTTGGGCATGTTCATGGTCATCGAATACAGACGACGATCGCGGAAAATCTGCCGCTCGAGCGGGGTTGGATTTTCGACCAGGTCCGCCTTCGCATGAGGCGTGGAAGAAGTGCGCGTGTGTGGCAGGTCGGCTTCTGCAATTTCGGCGTGCCCAGGAGTTTCGCCCTTTGCCGATTGCCCATTCCCCGCCGGATCCCCTCCGGCGGTCGCGGCCGTCGCGCTCGTTGAGCCTGGCCCGACGTGAAGGCCGGGAGGCGCTCCCGCAGCCGACCCGCCTGATCCCGGGCCGCTCGACGCTCCATTCTTGCCAGCTTTGAACCCGTCGGTGCTCGAACTGTCGGCACGGAGATCAGGGGTGCCGGGCGCGCCAGCTTTTCCTTGAGGCGAAGCGGCGAATGTCCCGCGGCGATTGCCCTGTGGCGGTTCGGGCGGAGGTGCGACCGACGGATGAATGCCAAGCGCAATGATGCGCCCGCCAGCGTCCGCGGAGCGCGGGCCGGGTACTGACGGCGGCGGAGGGATCACCTGCCCATCTGATCCTCCAGCCATACCTTCAACGCGCGCGGAACGAGCCGCAGGTGTTGCTTTGCCCCCGGCGCTGCCTTCCATCGAAGGCGGCGGCGGCACGACTGCCCGGCCCTCGGTGCCAAGTTCCGACAATGCCCGCTGCGACGCAAGTGGCAACCGGGGCGCAGGTGCGATGACTTCCGATCTGCCAATATTCAGGTCGCCCGGTTTCCGGACGGAGGCGGCGTCAGTAGCTGGCGGAGGCTCCACCACTGCCGCTTCCGGGCCGCGAAAGGCACGACGCTGGCCGGCCACATTCGCGTCAGGGGACGGGGCTACAACGTCGATCGAAAGCGCTGCCACCGCGCGAGCGCCATTCTGAACTTCGGGCGGGGGGGCGACAATCCGCTGTTCGAGCGACGCCAAACTTCTTGTCAAGCGCTGATCAACCGCCGGTACGGGCGCAACGATCTGATTGGGCAGCACGGGCACACTCGGAGTCTTTCGCTCGAGCGCAGCACCCGGGACGGGAACACTGTGATCGCCCCACGCAACAATATTTGGTGTTTCGATATCGTGATTGATCCTGATATCGGGAGGGGTGACGATCGTCTGGTGGCGATTATCCGATTCCGGCGGCACCGACAGAATACTTTGTCGCGCGAACTCCGGATCGCCCTGGATGGGTTGCGCATGCTGGGAACTGCCAGTATCAATCGGCGGCAAGAATTCCGAGGGCGAGTAGTAAATGGCGTCGCGCGGATCGAAGCGGCGGACTTGCACGACGTGGCGCTCGGGCGGAAGCAGGGAGGATATTCCTAACGCCACGGCCACCACGATCAGGTGATAAAGGATCGATTCAACAAAAGCTCCCCAAGGCATCCGCTGCGGAACAAACACGTCATGCCAAAAAGCTGCTGGAGGCGAAGTGATATAAATGGCCGGCTGTTTGCGCCGGAGGAACATATCCCCTAAGTTTCGCCAGAAGGTCCGCCCCCAGGGCTCGAGGTCCAGCAAAAGCCGGGGCGTGGAATGCACGTCCGGTCTGGATCGCAGTTCCGCGGTTTCGGGGATGTTTTCCAGGCCTAAGAAAGAATTCATGAAATACGCCAGAAGAGGAACCGCAGTGGCTTGATTATAGCGAACCACCAGAGCGGGTTGGAGCCGAATGTACTCCCGATTGCACTCCAGAAGTCTCGTAACTCTATAGTACGATTACCCGAGAAGAGGCTGCTCCTATGGGCACACAGCTGTTTCTGGTTTTGTCTTTGTTGGTTGGTGGGTTGGGCTCGGCCGCTCAGGAAAAGAGAGACGACTCGAATGCGCCAACTCGGCCAGGTGCCGAGTATTCGGGCATGTACAGCTTCCTGAAAGACGGAGAGTTCGTGCAGGTCACGGTCGAAGATGGTGGGCGCGTGACCGGCTTCGTATCCAGATTCGGCGATCTCGACAGCGACAAAGGCGCGTTTCTGGACCAGTTTTTCAAGACCGGCAAGCTGGAAGGCGACGCCCTCACATTCACTACCGAAATAGTCCACGGGTTGGCTTACGAGTTCAAAGGAACGATCAGCCGCGGCGAGGGCAAGAAGCCGGGCGACGAAGCCTACTACCAGTTGAAGGGCACTCTGACGGAGCGAGTGACGGACGCCAATCAGAAAACTTCATCCCGATCGCGCGAAGTTACTTTCAAAGCGTTTCCCGTTGAACCCAGTTAGTCCTTCGATCGGCAACTCTCCCGCATACCGATCCACTATTTTCCAGCCGGTTTTAACACCGCAGTATTCCGCTCGTCGCTGGCAATGATGCGATAGAACTTCTTCAAGTCCGCCGCTTTGTTCACCGGCACCGTCAGGTCCTTAATCTCGAAGCTTCGCTTATAGCTGAGGACACCCCCGGCAGTCTCCGTCTTCGAGTGGTAACTGGCAAAGCCAAAGTCAGCGTCGACCGGAGGCGGCACATCATCCACGACGTAGCCCGGCGGCAGAGCAATTTCGAACTCATCCGTATCTCGAATCGGACCTTCAAACTCGATCGGGAACTGGCGAGCCTCTTTGGTCTCCAGCAGCGCGCTCGACTTGCTGCCAAATACCCGTGGGCGCACCAACAACAGGTTTCCGGCGTTCTTGGCATAGTTTTCGGACTCAAAGCTGTACTCGAATCCGAAAGGCAAATCGGTATGCTCAATGTTCAGGGCATCAGCTTTTATGATGACGAAGGTCGATAGGGAGCCGGCGAGCAGAGTTTCGATTGGCTTAATCCGCTCATTCGCATTTGTCACCGTTCGCATCGTGTGGCGCTCGTAGGAGGCCCGGTCGCCCACTCGAGTTTCCGACACACGTCCCGTCAACTTGCCGTTGGCGTCGAGGTTGAGCTTGGCCGTCCGTCTAATTCCATTTGTGCTCGACGGTAATTTCGGTAGTTCGACCAGTTGCCCGCCGTCGGGGGTGACCATGAGTCCGTAGTTGGCCTGCAGATAGCCCGAGATCCTGCCAAGCGGGGTCAGATCGCTGGTCGGATCGAAAAAGAGAATCTTGCCCAACTTGGGGTCATCCACGGTTGCGGTGAGAGAAGAATCATTCAGACCCTCGGGCAACTTGATGGCAATAATCGCGTGATTAAATCGGGCGTGGGCCGGAACCTCGGGGGTGATGGCCCCCCGTTCCGTATTGATCAGCACGTAATACGAGTCGACGCCAATCTCGTGCAGCATGGATCCCATGAGCGTCGCCTTGTCTTTGCAGTCGCCGTACCGGTGCGAGTAAATGTCCGGGGCAGTGTGCGGCTGCCACCCGCCTATGCCAATCTCAATCGCCACATAACGAATGTCGTGCTGAACAAACTGCGCCAGCGCACGCATCTTGTCCAGCAGCGTTTTGCTCGACGACGTCAGTGCGATGACCTTCTGCTTCATTTCTGGCGAGGGGTCTGTCCGGCCACTGATCAGAGTGCGGTACCAGTTCCCCATCTGCTGCCAGTTGCCGAATCCATTCGCCGACGAGCCACCTGGGGGGAAAAAGCTGACAATCATCTGTCCCATGACTCCCGACAGCGGCGGCATGTCCTCCTCTTTGCGGATACTTTTTACGTCAGTAATTGCCCAAGAACTCGGATTGCCCGGCTGTCTCGGCTGGACTTCCGGATAGTTCAGCCAGGTGGCCTTGTACTCCCAGCCCGCGGGCAACTGCAGCGAGTAGCGGCTCTCGCGCACGGGCACTTGTTCCTGAAAATCCCAGAAGTCCTGAAGAACCATCGGTTGCTCTTCCGTCTCATACTCATAGCCGACGATGTTGCCTGGATCCGCGGCCGGGATGCGAAGGACCTTATCCTTCACATCAGAGATCAATTCGCTGCCTTCAATCTTGGGCAGCGAAATTTCCAGGGCCTCTTTATCTTTCACCTCGTAATCTTTTCCCTGTGCTGGAATGCTCCAACCACGGAGACCGGTGATTCGCCGGTGCGAATTCAGGTACACGAGCACAGTCCCGTACTGACGCCCGCCCGGCCGCAGGATTTTGTAAGCCTCACGAACGGTCCTCTTGATCTTGTCGGCCGATTGCACGCTGACGGAAGTTTCGGAATAAAGCAGGACGGCATCCGTCTTATCATCGTGCGCCGGCAAGGGGACATTCACGAGGGCGTGCATCCACCCGGGCGCATCCCCGGCAGCCGCGTGGCGCGCACACGCCAGTATCATTGTCGCCAGCATCAGAAGAAGCACACCAGCGAAACGCCTAGTTTGCTGCGGTTGCGGGCTGCAAGACAATTTGTGACTCATCACCTGTCCTCACGACTTGAAAAAAATTGCGGAGCGCTGGGTAGTATTTGGTCTCGACCAAAACCAGGTCGACATTCAGGGTTCGAGTCCAGTGCAACGCCCCCGCGTCATGATCGACCTTCAGGAATCGTCCCGGTCAACCTGCCGAAACAAAATAATGGCGGGTGCGCCGGGAGCCTTGGGCTCTGAGGTCATCTTGAGTTCATCCGGCGAAACCGGCTGAAATGCGATTCCAGCCTGCGCTGGACGGCACAGGCACATTAGTATGGCGAGAGCGGTTGACAGGAAAGAGGCCAGATTCAGGCGACGAAGGGCCATGGCGGAACTCCTTTCCGCGGTTCTAATTCGGCCTTAAGCGGGGGTGTGGGTGGGTTACAACCGGTGCGGGATGACGAAGAGGCCCAGCCATACCTTGCTATCGAGCACACCTATTGGGCGCACAATACAATTCCCCCCGCGCTCTGTCAACAAGAACCGCCGGCCGGATGGCGGTTCGCGGCCCGTACTTCCTAAGTGAAGGCTCTTCCTGTCACGACACTTAGTTGAGTTTAGTAACATGGCCGGGAATGTGCTTTTGCTGTGAAGACCCACAGTGCGGCCGCAGCTTATGCCTTTGGAATCCGAAGGTTGAACTCCCTCTGGTCGGCAGGCAAAAGTCACCCCCCGGGTTGTGACCTGCTCCGCGCGCCCAACGCAGTTGGTGATAGACCTCACTAGCTATTGTGACCGCCGTCACCGCGCGACGTTACAGCCCTCAAGAGAATGTACGCACGGGCGAGGAATTTCCCATTGGGACCTGCTGCCCGGGGAGGTCGTTATGTCGGATGACAAGCGCGACATACTCGAGGTATTGAGATTTGAGCTCAGTTTTCTGGAGCAAGGCGGTTATGGCCGCAGTGTGCGCACTCCATGGAAACCGACCTCGGCATTTCAGGACTCTCCCAGCTGCCTTAACTTCAATGATCCTTCCCGTCCCCATGCCTGCAGCGAATGTTTGCTCACTGACTTCGTCCCTCCGGAGGCGCGCGAAGAAGCAATTCCATGCCACTTTATCCCGTTGAACAACCTGGGGGAGACGGTTGACAGCATGGAGCGCCATTCTCACCAGCCTGAACTGGAAGAGGCCTTGAAGGTCTGGCTGCACTCAGCCATTGCACGACTGGAAGCCCAGCGCCTTAGCGAGAAGAAACAGAACTAGCATGTGCCGGTACCAACCCGGTCTATCGATAGTTGACTGGTCCTCTGCTCTTGGCACGAAGGCGAGAGGCCATATTTGATTTAGTCGTTTCGCCGGTTTGCCACCCAATCTCCCCCTCGCTCCTAACTCATTCTTGCTGATTGCAGGAAGGCCAGTTGACTTCCTCCCCGCCTTTTGGAAATCATCGTCCTGATCAATTTCATGACGAAGCTGAGCATCTTGATCGGCCTGACGGTCGCCACTGTGTCCATTTATTTGGGAGACAGCCTTGTTTTGCACTTTCGCCACGATCCTGTCGGCTCGGTAGTCGTCCAACGATACGATGCGGTTCCTGAAAAGAACGGGAAAACCGAGTTCGCCTTCGAGCAACCCATGACTCAGACATGTGTGCATGCCTTATTTCCCCACATGGGGTACCAGACTTGCTGGTATCTCAGCCGCCACGCCGAGCAGAGGATCAACTACTAGAGAAGGTCTCTGCCGACAAATAGTTTGGCGCGGACCGGCACGCGCAATCCCAAGCACCCTGCGGCAGACGCCTTCGCTGCTACGATATTGATCGGAAAACATCCATGTTCGCCATTCGCGACAATCTGGCGGAATGTTTAAGCGCCCTGCGCGCGCACAAGTTGCGCGCCTCCCTCACCATGCTGGGCCTAACCATGGGAGTGGCGACTCTTATCACGGTGATGACGATCGTGCAGGGGGCGAACGTCTATGTGGAGCAGAAAATCGCGAATCTGGGCACAAACGTTTTTCAAATCGCACGCACCCCCTTTGCCGTCACCGATTTCAACATCGTGATCAAGGCCCTGAAGTACCGCAAGATTGAACTCGACGATATGCAGGCGGTCGAAGCCGGGTGTACCAGTTGCGAGGAGATCGGCGCAACTGCGGGTGCCACCGTGCGCGCTCGCTACGGCAATAAGGAGGTGACCGACGTCAGCCTCGCTGGCCACACGCCGTCCATGGCCGATATTGATACGAGAGCCGTTGATCGCGGCCGGTACTTCACTCCCTCCGAAGCGGAGCATCGCGCCAACGTCTGCCTGATTGGCGACACGCTGGTCCAGCAACTATTTATGGGCGTAGATCCCATCGGAAAAATACTTCGCCTCGACAATGAGGAATTCACCGTGATCGGGGTGATGGACCGGGTGGGCAGCGTGCTTGGCCAGGACCAGGATAACTTCGTCACCATACCTCTCTCCGTCTTCCTGCGTATGCGCGGCGCTCATGAAAGTCTGACGATCAACGTCAAAACAAGGGGGGATGCATTCCAGGAGGCGCAGGATCAGGCGACCCTGATTGTGCGTGCGCGGCGGCATCTGACAGCTGGCATGGAGAATGACTTTTTTATCGGCACCAAGGAAAGCTACATGGCCTTGTGGCGCAGCATCAGTTCGGCTTTTTTTGCGGTCTTTATCATGGTGAGCGCGATCTCGGTGGTGATTGGCGGCATTGTGATTATGAATGTCATGCTGATGGGCGTGACTGCCCGCAAGCGCGAAATCGGTGTCCGGCGGGCTGTGGGCGCCACCAAAGTCGACATCATGCGCCAGTTCATTGCGGAAAGCGTTATCCAATGCATTGCCGGAGGTGCGATCGGCATTGCGCTGGGTTTTCTGGTCGCGCTTGCTTTGCGAACCTACTCTCCTTTTCCGGCGTCTGTGCAAACCAGCGTGGCTATTCTGGGTATCGTGTTGAGTTCAGGGGTCGGTTTGTTTTTTGGAATTTATCCAGCACTGCGTGCGGCCAATCTTGATCCAATCGTCGCGCTGAGGTCTGACTGATGGCCATGATGACGACCTCGCAAGCACGCGAGAATTTCCTTGCGGCTTTGGCGACCCTGCGCTCGGCAAAGGTACGTTCCGCACTGACCGTGCTGGGGATCATCATCGGCGTTTCCTCGGTCATTTCGATGGCCGCGATCATTCAGGGCCTGAACAAATTCGTGCAAGACAAAGTGGAATCTCTGGGCTCGCGAACCTACTTCGTTTCACGGTTTCCTCCCGGATCGGATCCCTCGCGCTGGCCGGAAAGCATTCGCACCCGAAAATATTTCGAATACGACTACGCGAGCTTCATCCGCGAGGCCGCGCCCCATGTGCAGATCATCACCACCTTCGGCACGCGTGGATTTTTCTTCGGAGACTCCAACCAGATCACCTACGGCGGACGCAGCGTAGAGAAAGTGATCGTGCGTGGCACCGAGCCGCAATACACGGAGGCGATTCCCCTGTTTTCGGTACAACGGGGGCGATTCATCAGCGCCTTCGATCAGGAGCACGCTCGCCCGGTAGTCGTGCTGGGGGCGGCCGTCTGCGAGTCGCTCTTCCCGTACGAGGACGCCGTCGGCAAAACCGTCCGCCTCAACGGCCAGTTGTTCGAAGTAATCGGCGTTTTTGAGCATGATCCTGGCTTGTTCATCGGTCCGGGCGTCGACGCGTTTGCGGTCATTCCCTTGAGCACCTTTAAGAAGAGTTACCCCGAGGCCAAGGAATTGATCATGGCCTTCACCGTGCCGGAAAACGTCAGCCTCGAGACTGCGCAAGACGAAGTAATTCAGGCCATGCGTCGCCTCCGGCACGTACCGGTCAATAAAGAAAATGACTTCGAGGTGAGCTCGCCGGATTTCTTAAGCAATTTATGGAATCAATTGACTGGAGCCCTGGTGATTCTGACGGGCGTGATCAGTTCCATTGGCCTGGTGGTGGGTGGCATCGGCGTCATGAATATCATGCTGATTTCTGTAACTGAGCGCACGCATGAGATCGGGATCCGCAAGGCCATTGGGGCCCGCCGCGCTGATATCCGGCTGCAGTTCCTGCTGGAGGCGGTCGCCCTCACCTTGGTCGGCGGAACAATCGGTATTCTGATCGGTGCAACCGTTTCCACGCTTGTGAGAACCTTCGTACCTTCGATTCCTGCAAGCCTTTCGTTTTTGTGGGTGACAATCGGCTTCACGATTTCCGTGAGCGTGGGGCTGTTTTTCGGCTACTACCCGGCGAACCTGGCTGCTAACTTGGATCCCATCGTATGCCTGCGCTACGAGTGAAGCTCTTCACACCAAAGTTCGCAAACAGAGGCGGCGAAGACGCCAAGCCAGAATTTCATCAGCAATCTGTTTCTTTTGCGTTGATATCGCGATCGTTGCGGTTCAACCCTCCGGTAACCCTTCCAAATTCCATACGTCTAAAGACCGTCGGCGGGTTGCTAGGGTTCTTCTCCACCGGCCCCTAAATCCCCTGTGTCCTTCCTCTGGAAAATGCGTTTTCAGCTCGCGTTGCTGATCATTGTCACAATCGTATCCCCGCGCCTTTATGCGCAGCGCGGTTCTGCGCTCACCAGGGATGCGCTCGGCAGTCTGACAACGCTGCAAATCCCGCATCTGATGCGGGACCCCAAGCTTGAAGACTTCGCTGACATGCAGCTATCGCCGGCGATCGCCGGATCGATGCTCAAAGTCGACCAATTCTGGCAGCACGACCCCATCGATGGCCAGCCCGTCTCGCAGAAGACGGAGGCGTACCTGGGTTACACCGACAAGAATCTGTATGTCGTTTTTCTCGCGTTCGACAGCAACCCCGGCCACATCCGCAATCACATGGTCCGCCGCGAGCAGATCAATGAAGAGGACCAGGTCGGAATTTTTCTCGATACCTTTCATGACCGCCGCCATTGCGTCTTCTTCTTTATTAATCCCTCCGGCGTGCAGCAGGAGGGGACGTTTTTTGAAGGCCAGCAGGACATTGACCTCTCCTGGGACACGATCTGGAAAAGCGAGACGCGTGTTTCGAAAAAAGGCTGGATCGGATTGATCTCGGTCCCCTTCAAGTCACTGCGCTTCAAGTCAACCAATGAGGTGCAGGATTGGGGCGTCCTGCTCGAACGCGATATCCCCCACAACAACAGCGAGCACTCCTTTTTCCCGCACTACTCGATGAACGTGCAGGGCTTACTTTCGCAGGAGGGCTCTCTCTCCGGCTTGAAGAACATCTCGCCCGGACGAAATTTCCAGCTGATCCCGTACGTCTCCGCCCGCTCCTACCGCAGCGTGGACCAGCGCGATCCCGTGAATCCCACCTTCGAAGCGAAGAGCTTCGATGCGAAAGCCGGGCTCGATGCCAAGGCCGTCATCAAGGACAGCTTTGTCCTCGATGCCACCATCAACCCCGACTTCGGCCAGGTCGAATCCGACGAGCCCCAGATCACCGTCAACCAGAGATTCGAGGTTTTATTTCCGGAGAAGCGTCCGTTCTTTCAGGAAAACTCCGGCTACTTCGCAACTCCGATCGACCTGGTCTTCACACGCCGCATTGCCGATCCGCTTTACGGCATCCGCCTCACCGGGAAGAGAGGCCCTTGGTCCATCGGTACTTTATTTGCCGATGATCAATCGCCTGGCGAGAGCGTCGCTCCCAACGATCCTTTGTGGGGGCGGCAGGCGTATTTTGGCATCGTGCGCGTCAGCCGTGAGATCGGCAAGAACGGCAGCAACATCGGACTGATCTATACGGATCGCGAACTCGACACGGTGGCTAACACAACGTGCACCACCGATCCGTGCACCACACGTACGAATCGCGTCGGCGGCATCGACGCGCATTTCAGGTTCAATAAGAACTGGCAGCTCGATGCCCAGGCAGTCGGCAGCCAGACGCGCTTCAACGACGGCACCTCCGCTTCGGGCGCCGGATACTTTCTCTACCTCGAGCGCAGTAGCCGCAAGCTTGAAATTAACTCGATGTATAAGGACAACGCTCCGAATTTTCAGACAAGGACCGGATTCTTCCAGCGACCTGACATCCGCTGGTTCAGCAATTTTGCACAGCGCCGCTTCTACGTCGAAGGCAAACACCTGTTGTGGCATGGGCCGACAATCTATACCCGCAATATTTGGGACCACAACGGCCTGCGCATCGAGTACTTCACCAACGCCAATTACAAGTGGTTCTTCAGCAACCGCAACAACACTGGAGTTTATGCGAACTACGGCCGCGAGCGCCTGCGGCCCGCGGACTACTCCCAGCTGAGCAACAACATTGACATCCCGCACGACCAGGTCGGTTTCTTCTTCAACAGCCAGTATTTCAACTGGATGACCCTGAACGTGGAGGCGAACATTGGGCGTGATACCAATTACGATCCCGTGCAGTGCGGTTCGACGCTGGGCGATTGTCCGATCACCGCCCTTCCTCCGGGTCCGGGCAAGTCGCGCTTCGCGCAGGTCTCGGCCATCTTCCGTCCCAATAAAGGCCTGACGGTTGAGAACACGTTCTTCTATTACTCCCTGCGCGACGTGCACAAGAATCTGAACTTCATCAACAACTACATTGCCCGCTCCAAATGGAATTACCAGTTCACCCGCGCATTTTCCCTGCGCCTGATCGGGGAGTACAACGGCAATATCGCCAACTCTGCCTTCACGTCCCTGCCGAACACCAAAAGCTTCAACGCCGACGTGCTGTTCACGTACATGGTTCATCCCGGCACGGCGATTTATGTTGGCTACAACACCGATCTAGCCAACATCTACCGCCCGCTGACATCCAATCCCAACGACTACACGGAATTACTCCGCTCGAATCGCTACCTCAACGACGGACGCCAGTTGTTCGTGAAAGTGTCGTATCTGTTGAGGTTCTGAATCGAAACGCTGGTGAGTGATGTCAGACCGAACGCCTTAATCAGTAGCCTTCGTGTAAGTTGACCCACCTGGCAAGGAGGACTTGACCACTCCACCTTCGACTGACAGAGTGTAAGAAATTCCCTCGTTACTCTCCCAGCGGGCAACATTCAAGCGCTGCCCGGCCGCCAGACTCCGCACCGCGACCCCGCGAAAAGTAAGAGGCGTTGCGGCCCTGCAAACCTCGGGCGCCTGGGTTGATTCCATGAAGTAAGCATGCCCGGCGCCCACGACCACGGCCTGCCCATCCGGATCGAGCAGCACCGCAGTCCGCTCGTCGACGGCAATATCGCGGATCTCCCGAGCCTTGCGATCCTGAAGAATTCTCGCCATGAAAACCAGGCTGCGTCCCATACGATCGCGTGCCGCGAAGTGCGTGTCGGTGATCACGTTTTTCAACAGTGGATTTTTGAGAAACGCATGCACCATCGTTACCCGCGGATGGTAAGGATTGGCCAAAGTCTGCGGGGAATTCAGATCCTTGTCGTCCGGCGAGTCGCCCTGCGCCGAGTAGACAAATTCTCCCTGCACGGCTAACCCCGCACTGGTGCCGCCAATCGGCACGCCGCGCTGGATGGCTTCATTGAGTGCCTGCTGTACGGGCGTATCCATCCACCAGTTGATGTAATGCGCCTGATCCCCTCCGGCAATGAAAACAGCCTCGGCATGCCGGATCGCATCCGCCACAAAGGGATCCTTCGCCGCCGCGCGGCTCTTCAGGATCAGAGTAGCCACCGAATTCAGTTTGCAGAGTCCTTGAATGTACGGGTTGTAGTCCTCGTCGCCAGAAGCCCGCAGCACGACGAAGTCGCCCCCGCCCGCTCGCTCGCACATCCACTTGAAAGCCTCATCCAAATCGTCTCCCCCGCCCATCAACGCAAAGCCAGCCTGCGTCTTTGTGCGGACATCGTTGGGATTGCCCGCGCGGAAATATTGGTAGGGATGATCGGCGGCCCTGGCGGGGAGAACCGAAGCAATAACGGCTGCGATACAAAGACGAACCAGCAACAAGAATGAGGGAATCGGGTTCATAAACCTGCCTGAGGTCTGAAGTGGAAGAGAGAGGAGTTGTCTTGTCATCGACTTTGGCCGCGAGCAGGTTCTTCTGGAAGGACGCAACGTCCTTCATCTTAGGCATGGGCGAGTGGTTTTGTCTCCCCCTTGCCAGGAATCTCCCATCAGCTGGTTTGCATGCCGAAAAATGGTCGCCAGTTCTTTGCGATCCTGCGCACTCGAAAGGGAACTGGTTTTTGATCTGATGGCCTCATGTTTCGAGCCTGCCCGCCGATGCGCTTGGGCGCCAAGGGTGGCGACCTCATGTTAACTAATAGATAACATGGTGGCCTTGCATGCCCTTGGGGGCCTCTTTAGGGCGCAGGGTGACCTTGGGTGCCACCCAGGCCTCAGAATGCGATCCTGGGGCTCCGCAACGCCCGTAACGGGCATTCTATGAGCCGTTCGCAGGGTAGTTTTGGATGTCGTTTCCCGCGCCAACGAAGATTCAACAACTTAGCTATAAGAGAATCACGACGAGAACTTCATCCTCCCGACTTAGGGTGAGGTGGTCGCTCTGTTTTCCTGCTCTGGGTTAAGACCCACGATCCGGTCTCTAGAGGGCGCAGTTCAGAAGTCGCGTCGGGGGCGTTCCTTCTTAAGTTGCAGCCTGCAACGTCTGCGACAATTCTTCCCATTCCGCCATGAGAGACCTGAGTTCGCTGCGACGCGCTTCCAGTTCCTGCGACTGCCGTTGCGATTCATCCGCGCTCACGAATGTGAGCAACGCGCTCTCGCAGTGGGCAATGGCCGCCTCCACGCGCGCGATGTCTTCTTCCATCTCGTGAATACGATCTTCCATCTGCTTACGCTTGATGGGATTCAGTCGCTTACCCCTAGAGGTATCTGGCTCCGCGCTATCGGCTGACGAATGACCATTCTCGGGAGAACTGACAGCGGGGTGATTCGAGTCTGCCCGTGATCCGGTCCTCGCTGGGCCGCGCATGGGAACATCGTCGAGTGTCGGCACGGCCGCAACCCGGCCTTCTTTGCGCCAGCGGTAGTCTTCGTAGTTTCCGGGATAAACTTCAACACGGCCTTCGCCGATTTCGAAGATGCGCGTAGCCAGCTTGTCGATGAAATACCGATCGTGCGAAACCAGTACTACCGTCCCGGTATAGGCAGCGAGCGCTTCGAGCAGAATATCTTTGGCGCGCATGTCGAGGTGGTTGGTCGGTTCATCCAGCAGCAGGAAATTTGCGGGATGAAGGAGCAGCCGCAACAGGGCATAGCGTCCCCGCTCGCCGCCCGAGAGCACGCCGATGCGCTTGAAGACGTCGTCGGCCTGAAACAGGAAGCAACCCAGCAGGCTACGCAGTTCGGTTTGCGTCGAGCGCGGGGAAAGCTCAGTGATGTCGTCGAGAATACGCGCGTCCTGATCGAGTTCTTTGTACTGGTCCTGCGCAAAGTAGTCGGCCTCGACATTGTGTCCGGCGTTGTACTCACCGGTGCTTAGCGGTTCCGTGCCAGCGAGCAACTTGATCAACGTTGATTTGCCCGCGCCATTCACGCCCACCAGCGCGATGCGATCACCGCGTTCAATCATGAAATTCACGTCGCGGAAAACTTCCTTCGAACCGTAACTCTTGGCTACATCTTTGAACTCTGCCACGATTCGTCCACTTGGCTTCGGCTGCGGGAACGAGAAGTGGATCGTCTTTTCCTCCGGGGGAATCTCGATCCGCTCCATCTTTTCCAGTTCTTTGATGCGGCTCTGCACCTGCTTTGCCTTGGTAGCCTGGTAGCGGAAGCGGTTAATGAAGACTTCAAGTTGCTCAATGCGCTCACGCTGGTTGCGGTAGGCCGCTTCCAGTTGCTCTCGTCGCTGCGTCTTCTCAGACAGATACTTGTCGTAGTTGCCGGTGTAGAAAAAGATCTGCTTGTTCCAGATCTCAACTGTCTTCTTCACGGTGACGTCGAGAAAATACCGGTCGTGCGAGATCAGCAGGAAGGCGTACGGATATTCGTTCAGATACTCTTCCAGCCAGTTGCGCGCTTCGAGATCGAGATGGTTGGTCGGTTCGTCGAGCAGCAACAAATTGGGCTTTTGAAGCAGCAGCTTGGCGAGCGCGATCCGCATCTGCCAGCCGCCGGAAAACTCATCGGTCAGCCTGGTCCAGTCCTCCTTGCGGAAGCCGAGACCGCTCAGGACTGTGCCGACCTTGGCCTCAATGGCGTAGCCATCGCGTGTCTGGAATTCGTGCTCGATGCGATGGTAGCGCTCCGCGACCTGGGTATACTCGGGCGATTCGTGCGACAGTTCCGACATGCGCCGAGTCAAGTGCTCCATCTCGCGTTCCATGTCGCGCAGTTCGTCGAAGACCGCCATGCACTCCGCAAAGACGGTTTGCCCGCTAAGCGTCAGCCCATCCTGCGGAAGATATCCGGCAGAAATTCCCTTGGCGATGGTGATGGAACCGTAATCGAGCGTCTCCGAGCCCGCGAGGATCTTCATCAGCGTCGACTTGCCGGTTCCGTTGGCACCGACGAGCCCGATGCGGTCCTGCGGCGTAATCAGCCAGTCTGCTTTCTCAAACAGCAGCTTGTGGCCAAAGCGTTTTCCGGCTCCTGAGAGTTGAATCATGACGACAACTTTATCGTCTCACGGGAAAGCCCGATTGCAGAAGGGGCTCAGAAGGGACGAGTGGCCAACGATCGAGCGCCGCTGGATCACAAAGCCATCAGGGAAGCCGTGCGCCTTCGCGATCGCGTCAGAACGCTGATGGCTTAAGGAGTCGCATCGGCCCGCGATTTGCGATCAGTTACTGCTTGGGCGATTGTGCCTGCATCGGATCCCGCTGTCCTGTCTGGTTTGCCACGCTGGCGCCATCCTGCTCCAGGACAGTGGTTGCGGGGGAAGACTGGGGCTTTCGTGAACGCGCCGCACGCGCCAGGTCGCCGAGAGAAGCCTCGGCCGGTTTGCTGGTCGGTGCCGGCTCCGAACCGTCCTGCTTGGACAGCGCGACGTCCACTACGACTGGTTCCGCGTCGACATGAATCTTCTTCTGCCAGGGCTGGAATCCCGCCATGCGGACTACCAGGACATGGTCGCCGCTGGTAACGCGAAGGGTGGAAGGAGTGCTTCCCGCCAAGCGCCCATCGAGAGATACCTCTGCATTCGGTGGAGTCGATGTGAGCTTCATGGTCGTGGCCGGACCACTCGCCGCGCGTAAGCGCGTCATATCGAGCTGTTGAGTGCCGTTCACGAAAACCGTAAGGTCCGCGCCTTGCGAAATGCTGGCATCCCGCGCCTGGCTGGACACGATGTTCGATTGATCGTTACGTAGGGGCTGCTGCTTCGAGGAGCGAATCGGAACTCGCTCTCCGTCGGAGAGAGTGATGGAGTCGAGGTCGATATCGATCCAGCCCCCCTTGACGTTTCCACCCGAACGCAGGTTCGTGACCGAGGCGCTGCCTAAGCTGCCTTTTGCGATCACGACCGCATCGCCCACGCGTACGTCTTCGGCGACTTCCAGTGCCAGCGTTTCCCCGACCCTGACGCTACTTCCTGCGGCGGTCGCGCTCAAGCGTAACTTAACTGCGGTTCCATCCTGCAACACGACGTTCAAAGGTGCCGGACTGGCAGTCGCAGATGCCGCCGCAGCCGTTTGCCCCGACGCGTTCGATAAAAATCCAGCAAGCAACCAGGAAAGCACGAGCGCAGTTTTGGACATTTTGATTCTCCGCAGCCAAGGCGAGCCTTGGCCCCGCTTCTATTGTTTCAACAAAAGCGTCAGCGGACATAGTTACTGGAGTCACGGCAGGAAACCGCGTGGAAGTTGCGAAAAACACGGAAGATGCTGTCAGTAACGCACGGCGGGACGGCCGCCGCGAAGCTCAGTGCGTGACGAAGCCTCAAATATCGCGGGTTGGATGCGCTCCAGAGCGCGGTCAATGACGGTTTGCAGCTCGGCGACGTATTTCATTTCGCGACCCATGGCCAGCATCTCGCGCGCATCGGCCGCCGGAAACCATGTGGGATTGCGCATCGTTTCGCCGGGTCGCCGGGTGCTGGTCACTTCCATGAGGAAAGCTTTGACCACGAATTCCTGCACCCCGGAAGGCTGCCAGAAAACTCCTTTAGAATGCAGATAAAGATGGAAGTGCCGCGGCTCGATCACGCCCAACGCGCCGGCTTCTTCCAGCGCCTCGCGAGCCGCAGCCTGGCTGTGCGACAAGCGCGTATCGGTACACCCTTTGGGAAACGTCCACTTGTTTCCCCCATTCGTGTTGACCAGCAGGAATTCGACAGTAGTCCCGCGTCGCCGGTAGCAAATTGCGGCAACCTGCAAAGGCAGTGATTTGGCGATGCGAGGCGAACTCATGGCCTAGTTTCCTATAGAAAGCATATCTGGAAAATATTTCAAGAATATGAAAGTGCAACAAAAATAGTGCAGGGAGGGTGTGACTAAGGTTATCCCTTGTACCCGCATCTGCGCCCTGGGAGTGAGAACTCGAACTGGCAGCTTCAACAACCGATACATCCGCTCGCACCGGGGGGGCATCTCCACATCCAGTGCGCAGCATTCGTCGATGAATGGTCGCCCGCGCCTGACATCGTCGAAGATGCACAAGCAACGTGACTTAGGGGAAGCGCATCTCTAAAGGTAAGACGATCGAGAGAAACAGAAAACTGTCGGGTTCAAAGCTTCGGGGCGCAGTGGAAGTCCGACGTTTCTTAGCGGTTGCAAGCGTTTCATATTTGCGCTCCGGAGAGAACACACTTGAAGACAAAACTTTTCTTGATGGCAGGACTGCTGGTCGTTTCAGGGGCCGCTGCCTATGGACAGCAGGCTGATTTCGCAATTGGTTTCAGCACAATTCATTCCGCGCCGGTCTCGAGCTCTCAGGCCCAACTACAGTTTCCGCCCGTATCACTGACCGGAGGTCTGTACCCTTCGTTCAGCGGAGATGTGGCTATCCACAAGAATCTGGCGGTGGGCGGAGAGATAACGTGGCGAGGCGGACAGGCCAACTACGATTTTTCGCAACCCTACCGCCCTATCTTTTGGGACATTGACGCTTTCTATTTGCCAAAGCTTGGGCCGAAAGTTCAGGGTGAGTTATCCGCCGGCATCGGGGCTGAGAGCACGCGCTTTTATACGCCGTTCACCATTTGCGGGAACTTCAGTTGTACGAACTACCAAACCAGCACGCACTTCATGGGGCAGTTTGGTGGAGGACTGAAGTTGTATGCCCGCGGCGGAATGTTTGTGCGTCCGGAAGTGCACTTCTACCTTGTGCACAACAATGCCGAATACACTTCGTCCCACATCGTGCGTTACGGCGCCTCGATTGGCTACACGTTCGGCGGACGCTAGTCCCAAAGCGGATCGAAGGGCTGGCCCGCGCCAGCCCTTTTTTCCTGGAGTTCGAACAGGTTCTTATTTCGCGGGGGTTCTGGATTGATGCCATTCGACGTGCACTTTCGTCGAAATCGTCCCGTGACAATGCCATCCATTGATTCCGAGGTAAAGGCGCCCTTTTTCAATGATCGGCAGATCGGCATCGGGGGATGCGAGAATCGGGTTCGACTCTCCGTGAAGTTTGAGTAGAAGAGATCCCGCCGGAGCGGAAGGAAGCGGCAGGTGGGCTTTTTCGCTCGGTGTCTGGCCTTCGCAAGCGACCACTTTTCCGTAAACGTGAACGCGATCGCCCGACTCAAGATCCAGGCCTGTATCAGTCCAGACGTGCTCGGTCGCAACCGCGAAAGTATAGTCTTTGGGCGGCTGCTTCTGTGTGGAGGATTGGGCATTCAGGGGGGGCAACACTGTGGCTAGCAGAGAGGCGATCACCCAAACGCGGAGACAGCACATATGGACTCCGAAATCTGATCCGCGAATTCTATAACGACCGCATAAGCCACCGCGGTTTTTTCGTCTTTGAGCCTTGCTTCCGGCCTTTGACGCGCGTAGCATGGCCCGCGCCAAGCTTTGGACTCCTCCGTGCTCATCACATCACCGTATGTGCAACGCGAAGGATCTCCTGCGTGGATGGGGCCTGGCGTTGGGGTGAACCAGTGGCGTTTTGGCGCGTCGATTTCCTGCCTTTCCAAGAGGCTGAAGCCGGAGTCGCTTCCCAAGGTGTTCTAAACCCCGTTGTGTCCGGTCAAACCCGGCAAACGCCCAAGCAAAGAACTTCACCAAGAAGTGAAAAGACTTTCACAGCCGGCTGTGGGGTCAAAGCTTCCTCACTCGTTCGCCATTGCACAGCCCTTGTGATCTGCACCGGATGCCTCCTGCTGTGCGTACAGCACGTTCGGGCGTCGGATGCGAAAGAGCCTCGAACGTCCAGCCCTGCGGACGCAGCCTCCATTTCCGCATCCACCACGGCCGACAACGCTGCTCGCGTTGCTGTGAAGATGGGGAAATCCGACAAGTACGACGTGAACCGTATTGGCCAGCGAAGTGTCGGCCACGGGATCAATCTCTACTCGCTGCAGAAAGAACGCGCCATGGGCGAGTCGATGGCGGCGACGATCGACCGGGGCGCAAAATTCGTCGCCGACCCGGAGATCAATGCTTATGTGCGACAGCTTGGCCAGAAAATCGCGCGCAATTCCGACGCGGACGTGCCCTTCACGATCCGAGTGATCGATTCTCCAGAAACCAGGGTCTTCGCCTTGCCGGGCGGATTCCTTTATGTTGACAAGGGCCTGATCCTGGCG
Organism: uncultured Acidobacteriota bacterium; assembly: GCA_963850425.1. Classification (GTDB taxonomy): domain Bacteria; phylum Acidobacteriota; class Terriglobia; order Terriglobales; family Acidobacteriaceae; genus Gp1-AA133. Next base: position 1,774,339 of record CAWKLF010000001.1, read on the forward strand.
GTGGATAGTGAAGCGGAACTGGCTGGCCTGATGGCCCACGAGATCGCGCACATTGCTGCCCGCCACGCAACTCGCTTTGAGACCCGCCGGTATGGCTGGAGCATGCTTACCATTCCGCTCGCGTACCTGAGCGGCCCGGCCGCTATCGGAACCAGGCAGATCGGCCCGCTCACCTTAAAGAAATTCAGCCGCGACTCCGAGATCGAAGCCGATTTGCTGGGAATCGAATATCAATACGCGGCGGGTTACGATCCCCAGGCATTTGTCGATGCTTTGGAAAAATTGCACAGCAAAGAAACGCAGATGAAAGCCCGGATCGCCAAAGCATTGCCGATATCAACCAAAGTGCCGCTGCACAACCAGTTCGCGCGTGCGTTATCGAATTACCCGCCCACCGAGGAACGCATCGAGAAAGTGCAAGACGCCATTGCCAACCTCCTTCCGGGGCGAGATGACTACGTTATCGATACCAGCGAATTCCAGGAAGTGAAAGCCAAACTCACCTGGGCCGACCGACCGATCCTTCGACGGCACCAGCCGGGCGACGGGCCGAGCAACGGCCCGGTCCTTCACCGCGGTCCTTCGCATGAGTCGCAACTGCCTAATCTTGCAGGCACTTCCCCACTTGTTACCAAAGGCCGAATGCCTGCGGTCTTGGGTTACTTGCCCGACCTTCCGTACTGAATTTCACTAATACCCAGCACGAAGGCTTCAGCACACCGGCTGTTGCCTCAGTTTGCCTGGTCACTTTGGGTCGCTTGCGGTCGAAGCCAGGTAATAAGTGCAAATTCAGTTGGGAGGACCACAAGTAATGCGTAAATTTACGGGCTTCGCCCTGTTGTTCGGCCTATTTTGCGTGGCGGCATTCGCTCAAGAGAATGGAACTACGCCGAAGGCCGAAATTTTCGGGGGCTATCAATACACCCGATTCGACGGCGGCTTGAACGCCAATGGCTGGAACACAGCTGTCACGGGAAACCTGAACAATTGGTTCGGTATCGCCGCAGACTTCAGCGGAGCATACAAGACCCAGAATGGTGTGAGCTTCCGTAACTACACCTACACTTTCGGGCCGGTGGTCTCTTACCGTCACAACGAGACCTTCACTCCGTTCGCGCACTTCCTGGCGGGCGGCTTCCACGATTCAGCGGCCGTAAGCGGATTGTCTGGATCGGACAGCGGATTCGCGATGATGTTCGGCGGCGGACTGGACGTAAAAGCGAGCCGTCACCTTGGGCTACGCGCGATCCAGTTCGACTGGCTCGGCTTGCATTCCAATGGAGCTAGCGACAACAACAACATGCGCATCTCCACCGGACTTCTGCTGCGGTACTAAGAAACTCAGAAGCGGGCAAGGCTCGGGCGACCGCAAAGGTCGCCCTTATTTTTTTGCAGCGAAACTCACAGCTTCCACGCTTTTCTTCCCACTACGTCCGGTTGTAAACGGTGTGTCACATAACCGTCGAATGGCCCATGTTGTCACGCGTAACCCCGAGCCGAACGCCAACTCTGCTCCGCCTGCGGTCTCGGTTGAAATGACAATCCGGGAGCGAAGCGCTTGTTCCGGTTCGATTTTTTTCAGCCCGTCCCCGTCATTCATTGACTGGCAAATGACGCGTCTTTAAGATGAGGCGTCCCGAAAGCCGGGCATCTACCGAATGATCGGCCAAACCATCTCGCACTACCGCATTATGGAGAAGGTCGGCGGCGGTGGGATGGGCGTTGTCTACAAGGCCGAGGATATAACTCTGCGCCGCTTCGTCGCCCTGAAGTTTCTGCCCGACAACGTGGCCGAAGACTCCCAGGCATTGGCTCGCTTCCAGCGCGAAGCCCAGGCCGCCTCAGCTCTCAACCATCCCAATATCTGCACCATCTACGAAATCGGCCAGCAGGATGGCAAGCCTTTCATCGTGATGGAGTTTCTGGATGGTTTGACGCTCAAACATCGGATCGCCAGCAAGCCCCTCGAGACCGACGTTCTACTCGGTTTGGCGATCGAGATTGCCGACGCGCTGGACGCCGCCCACAGCGAAGGTATTGTTCATCGCGACATCAAGCCCGCTAACATTTTCGTCACCAAGCGTGGGCATGCCAAGATTCTCGATTTCGGTTTGGCCAAGGTGACGGCCGGAACAAATTCCCCGAGTGAGATTGTTGCGACCTACACGCAGACGGGCACACTCGATGCGCCGCATCTCACCAGCCCGGGAACCGCGCTAGGCACGGTCGCCTACATGTCGCCGGAACAGGTGCGGGGCAAAGACCTGGACGCCCGCACTGACCTTTTCTCCTTCGGAGTTTTGTTGTACGAAATGGCAACCGGAGCCTTGCCGTTTCGTGGAGATACATCGGGGATGATTTTCGAGGCCGTGCTGAACCGCACTCCCATTCCGCCCGTGCGCCTCAATCCCGATGTGCCCGCTGAACTGGAACGCATTATCAATCGGGCTCTGGAGAAGGATCGCGATCTGCGCTACCAGCATGCGTCTGACGTGCGGGCAGAACTGCAACGCCTCAAGCGCGATTCCGATTCGAGCCGCCATATCTCTGCCGCCAGCGCCCAGGAAAGCTCCGCGTCGCAACCCGCGGTCCAACCGGCTTCCACCAGCGGAAGCGTGCCCGTCGCGGCGAAACAGCGGCGCCCGTGGTGGCTAGGGCCCGTCGTTGCAGCTGCGGTCATCATCATGGCAGCGGTTGTCGTGGGTTTCTACTTCCTGCTTCATCGGGCAAGCCCAACCCCATTCCAGAATTTCGCGATCACTCAGGTCACCAATTCCAGCCGGGCAATCGTTACTGCGATATCTCCCGATGGAAGATACGTGCTGACGGTGATGGACGACAAAGGACTGAACAGCCTGTGGCTGCGCAACGTGGCTACCGGAAGCGACACGCAAGTGGTGCCGCCTTCGGCCGCCATTGCCAACGTTGCCTTTTCTCCTGACGGAAATTACATCTTCTTTCGCAAGGCTGAAAACGCCATCGCCAGCGATTTCAGCGTTTATCGCGCCCCAGTATTGGGCGGCACACCCAAGGCGGTCGTCCAGGACGTCGACAGCGGATTCGCCTTTTCTCCCGATGGCAAGCGGATGGCCTTCATTCGTGCCAACAATCCGGAGACGGGTAAGTACCGCGTGCTCCATGCAAATCTTGACGGCAGCGATGAGAGGGTTCTGCACGTTGAGTCGATGAGCCTTCTTGCCCGCTTTGTGACTTGGTCTCCTGACGGCAAGCAAATCGCCTACCCCGAGGCCCAGCCGGGTAACGCGCTCGGAGGCATCAATCTTCTCGATGTGAACACGGGAAAGGTTCAGACCCTTGCGTTTGCCGACAAGGTCATCGGGGAGATGACATGGTCATCAGCCGGGGATGGCCTCATTGTGATCTATCAACAAAAGGGTCCCAACTTCAACCGCCGCCAGATTGGCTACGTCGCGCTGGATGATGGACAGTTGCGCCCGATTTCCCGGGACACCAATAGTTATGCCACTCTGAGTCTTTCTGCGGACGGCAAGACATTGGCGACGGTCCAACAGAAAGTCGCCAGCAATTTTTACGTTTTACCCGGCGATGGGAGTTCGTCTGCCGACCTACGTCCGTACGCGGCTGGCGGGGATCACATCCAATTCTTCAATTGGAGCGCCGATGGTGGCCTGCTCGTATCCGACCTCACTCAACTCACGCATACTGATGCAAACGGGCAAAATCCCACCCAACTGGTCAGCGACCCGTCAGCCGCCATTCTCAGCCTGTCTCCCTGTGGCGGCTACATTGTTTTTCCCTGGGCGTTTCATGACAACAGCAACTCGGTCGGTATCTGGCGCATCAATGCCGACGGCTCCAACCCGAAAAAGCTGGCAGACCAGAGATTTGATACGTTCCCGGTGTGCTCGGCCAATCAAAACTGGGTTTACTACTGGCCGGGAGTTAAAGAGCTTGGGCGTGTCCCCTTGGACGGTTCGGGTAAACCAGAACCAATCCTCGGCAGCGGTGTGAAGAATGCATTTCTGGCAGGCAGGGGCATCGGAATATCACCCGATGGAAAGACCCTCGCGTACGTGGTCGGACTGCAAAATGTAATCGGCCCGACCAGCCGCGACAAAATTGCCCTGCTGGACGTGGCGACCCTGACCTCACCTCGAATGTTCGACGCCAACCCACGAATTTCGAAAGGCGTGCAGTTCACTGCCGATGGAAAGTTCGTCGCCTATCCGGTCTTCGAGAATGGCGTCGATAACGTCTGGATCCAACCCATCGATGGAAGTCCCGGACATCAGGTCACCCACTTCAATTCCGAGCGCATCCTGCAGTTCCACTGGTCCCCGGATGGCAAGCGTCTCGGCATCGTCCGCGGCCACACTGACTCCGACGTCGTTTTGCTGCAAGAGTCCAAGCCCTAGGTTGTTGTGTCATTGTTCTCACGGCGCCAACGAGGCGTCTGTTTTAGGGCGTGTCAATTCCTCTGGCTAGTCGCACTCTTCGTGTGGTTTAAAAGTATCGTAGGGGTACTGGGACAAAGTCCTGAAAACGGGGGACGATTTGAATTGGTCGGGGCGATAGGATTTGAACCTACGACCCCCTGCGCCCAAGGCAGGTGCGCTACCAGGCTGCGCTACGCCCCGACGGTATGCGAGAAGGCCTGCTGCGATTATAGCCGACCACGTCCTTTGGGCCGATGGCCGGGTCTGCTGGCGCGATATAATTCTTTTCCGATCATGTCTGGTTCGCGCTACGCGCTGGTGGCCTACGTAAGGAATCCAATTGGGGAGTTCGTGGAGCGGTTGCGCCGGGAACTGCATCCGGAACTTCCTCACATGGCGGCCCATCTGACCCTGCTGCCGCCGCGACTTCTCAAAGGCAGCGAGAGCACCGCGATCCAAGCGCTGGAAGAAACCTGCCGGAACCTGGAGCCTTTCGAGGTGGCTCTGGGCGAAGTGGAGACCTTCATCCCGGTGACCCCTACCGTGTTCATCAGGGTGGCTCACGCCGCGGTCCGCATGCAGGAGGCACATGACCTTCTTAATCGCGAGGGGGTTTGCTGCACCGAAGAACTTCCGTACATCCCGCATTTAACGATCGCGAAGATGGGGACCGAGGAGCAGGCCTGGAAGGCTTTCGAAATCGCCCGGCGACGCTGGGCCGCCTACAAAGGCAGCCGCCACATCGCGCTCGAGGAAGTTTCGTTCGTACGTGAGAACGAGACCAATCGCTGGGTCGACCTCGGCACCATGACGCTAGGCAGGAGGATGGCGGCGCGAAAGAAGTAGGTACGAAGCGTCAGCCCCATCGCACCAGAGGTGCTGCCCCCAAAAGCCTAGGGGGCCGGCATTCGGGCTAAAGCCAATCTTAAGAACATTCCAAAGGGAAACCGGTTTTCATTGCCGGAAGGACATGTCCGGGTCAAGACGGGACCTTGTCCCAACGTGCATTGCCCCGGCCGGGTAACCAGCGTTACATAAGGGCATCGAGGCATGGTGTGCTCGCGCATACGCCTCTCCCCAGGCGACTAGAGCTGCCCCTCCACTCGGGAGACGTTTCGCATGGTTGTCGGGGTTTATGGATCGGGCTATCTGGGGACCGTGATATCGGCGTGCCTGGCTGATTTCGGCACCCCGGTGAGTTGCTGTGATACCGACAGCACGCGCATGGTGGAGATGGCCCAGGGCAATATCTGCTTCTTCGAAAAAAATCTCAAAGAAATCGTGAAGCGCAATGTGCGCTGCGGGCGGCTCTCCTACTCAACCGATGTTGAGGCCTTCTCGAAAAGAGCGCACGTGATATTTCTGGCGGAGGATACCGCCGACAATCTGGAAGAACTGGTGCTGCGGATCGCGCGGCATTCGAACCATGCCATCACCTTTGCCCTGGTCACTCCGGTTGCAGTGGGGACTGCCGGCAAGCTCGAAAAAGCCCTGAAGGCGGCAAAGTTGAAGGGGACCATCGTCTCGCAGCCAATGTTTTTCACCGACGGATGCGCGGTGGAAGATTTCAATTGGCCGGACCGGATTATCCTGGGGACCACGTCAGCCGAGGCGGTGGCCACTGTGAAACAGATTTTCCATCCGCTGGTCATGCGGGGAGTTCCGGTGGTGGTGACCAATCATGAAACCGCCGAGTTGGTGCGCGAGGCGGCCACCGCGTTTGTCGCCACCAAGATTTCCTTTATCAACGAACTGTCGACGCTCTGCGAACACGTGAATGCGGACGCGGTCAGCTTGTCCCTGGCACTGGGGCTCGACAAGAAGATTGCTCCGCGCTGCCTGCAGCCCGGAGCCGGGATGGGGGGCAGTTTCGCAGAGTCGGACATGGATTCTTTGGCTGCGCTGGCGAAAGAGAAGGGCGTCGAGCTAAAAATTCTGACTGCCGCGAGGGATGTGAACACCGCGCTCGCCGAGCGGCTGGTGGCAAAGATTTCCGGGATGATGAATTCGGTCCAGAATAAAGAAGTTGGCATTCTGGGACTCGCCTTCAAGCCCAACACAAATTCAGTGGCGGGCTCGTCTTCGATTCGTCTTGCCCAGACGCTGCTCTCCCACGGAGCGAAAGTGCGGGCCTACGATCCGGAGGCACTGGCGGAAGCCAAGATGCAGTTGAATGGAACGGTTCGCTACTGCGAGACCGCGTATGCGGTGGCGGAGGGGGTCGACGCTTTAGTCGTCGGCACCGGATGGCCGGAGTTCCGCACGCTTGACTTCTCGAAAATCAAGCACCTGCTGAAACAGCCGATCATCGTGGACACGAAGAATCTGCTCGATTCCGCCCGGCTGCGCGCCATGGGATTCCGGTACATGGGTGTGGGCCGCGTCTAGCGTACGATAGCTACCGTCGCTCTAAAAAACCTCCGTGAAGATCAAAGAGCCAATTGTGCTCATTGCCGCACTCTGCTGGATCGTCTTATCTCTCGTCCTGAAAGAAATTCCATGGCGTGGAAACAATCGGCGCATGGATCGGTCGATGCGAATTGCCTTCGCAGGCATCGGCTTCGCGATGCTGCTTCTGTGGTATTCGCTGCCCGTGCGCTGATCGCCGCATGCGATTGCTTCTGACAGGTCTCGCAGCCAGTTGCTATAATCGAGGACTGCGGTATCCCTCCGTGTGGTGCCTGTAGTTCAGCGGTGGAACGCCGGACTGTGGCTCCGGATGACGTGGGTTCGAATCCCACCAGGCACCCCATAAAACAGTACAAATTCTTGGCCGTTCCCTCCGCGCAGTGCATCTGAGTTTTGTCGAGGCAGGGAGTGAGTGTGTCTTCGACGCATCGCACCGAAAATTTTCGTGGGAGACGGCATCGATGACAGGGCTGAAAGGCAGTCCGGTTTGGCGATGGGTGCTGGGCATCGCGGCTCTCGCGGTCGTGGTACTGGGTATCGGCGTCTATTTCCTGGGGTCACACCTCACGCCGATCGTGCGCAATCGCGCGCTCGACATGTTACGCAGCCGCTTTGATAGCGAGGCCGAAATTGGGGAACTGGACGTCTCGGTGTGGCATGGTATCAACGTCTCGGGAAAGCGTCTCCTTGTGCGCCATCATGGACGCACGGATGTGCCCCCGCTGCTTGAGATTGCAGAATTCTCCGGCCATATGGGATGGCTGGCGCTGATCGACAAGCCCTGGCATATCCGCCGCGTGGAATTGAAGGGCCTGACCATTCACATCCCGCCGAAAGAGAAGCGCGATCAGTATCAAGAACCAAGAAAGAAGCATCGCGATATTCCGGTCATCGTGGATGATTTGATTTCGAGTGACAGTGAACTCGATCTGATTCCTGGGGATCCCAACAAATCAATCCACCAGTTTATGATTCACCGTCTGGTGATGCATTCGGTCGGGCTGGGCCATTCCGCACCTTTCGAGGCCAGTCTCACCAACGCCGTACCGCCAGGAGAAATCAGGACAGCAGGAAATTTCGGCCCCTGGCAGGCCCAGGATCCAGGGCAGACGCCTCTGGCTGCGAACTATACGTTCAAGGACGCCGACCTGGGAGTGTTCCGCGGAATTTCAGGAATACTGTCGTCGGAGGGTAATTTCGGCGGCGTTCTGGAGAAGATTGATGTCAAGGGCGAGACCACCACTCCCGATTTCATGCTGTCGATTGCCGGACGCCCCATGATGCTGAAAACCAACTTCGAAGCCACCGTCGACGGCACCAATGGCGATACCTTGCTGCATCCCGTGATCGCGCATTTTCTTAATACCACACTCATTTGCAACGGTGGCGTGGTCAAGGCGCATGCGGGGAAAGGTCGCGAGATTGTTCTGGACGTTACGACCGACCACGCCCGGCTGGAAGATTTGATGCGTCTCGCAGTGAAGTCGAAAGGGGCGATGATGACCGGATCGGTGCGGCTCTCGACGAGATTCGATCTTCCGCCCGGCAAGGATGAGATTGTGGACAAGCTGCGCCTGGATGGTCAGTTTGGAATTGGTGGCGCTCAGTTCGCGAGCGCGGAAGTCCGCGAAAAGATCGAGGGCCTCAGCCGCCGCGGCCAAGGCAAGCCGGGAGACGACGACGCCGGTAGCGCCGTGTCAGAACTGAAGGGAAGCTTTCTTCTCGAGGATGCCCGCCTCAAGTTTCGCAATCTCACTTTTGGAGTCACCGGCGCGAAAGTGAAGCTGGCCGGAGTCTACGGGTTGCGCGACGAGACCCTGGATTTTCATGGGACGTTGCAGCTGGCGGCAAAGCTGTCGCAGACCATGACAGGGGTGAAATCGTTTTTGCTGAAGCCGTTCGACCCATTCTTCCGAAAGAACGGGGTCACTGTGCTGCCCATCAAGGTGACGGGGACGCGCGATCAGCCGTCTTTCGGTCTGGAGTTCCGTCGGAAAAAAGACGAGGCAAAGAGCGAACAACCTGGCGATTGACGGTGTGAACTTGCGATAAACAAAACAAAAGAGGCGGCCGAAGCCGCCTCTTTTGCGTGTGGCCGTGTCTAGTCGAGGACGAAGATCCGCTTCTTCGCGCAAATCTCCTTGAGAATCTTGGGCCACACGGTCACGCTGACTTCGCCCAAATGAGCCTTGCGGAGCAGGAGCATGAGCGTTCGCGACTGGCCGATGCCGCCTCCGATCGACAACGGGATGCGGTCTTCAAGAATCGCGCGGTGGTAGGGAAGACGCAGGAAATCGGTCTGCTTGCTGAACCCGAGCTGTTGTTTCAGCGTGTCTTTGGTCACGCGGATGCCCATGGAACTCAGTTCGTGGCGGCGCTTGGTGACTGGGTTCCACACCAGTATGTCGCCATTGAGGCCGTGCGTCTGCTTGCCGGTTTCCTTGCTGGTGTCGGTCACCCAGTCGTCGTAATCGGCGGCGCGCATCTCGTGCGGATAGCCGTCTTTCAAAGGCCAGCCGATGCCGATAATGAAGACCGCGGGATATTTCTGCAGGATCGCGGTCTCGCGCTGCTTGCGCGGCAGATCGGGGTAGAGATCCAGAATTTCCTCTGCATGCAGGAACACGAGTTCCTTGGGCAGGCTGGGGTACCGCGGATCCCGCAACTTCGGGAACATCTCGAGAGCGAACTCCTCGGCCCCCACGATCACTTTCCAGATCTTTCCGACTACGGCTTTCAGGAAATCAAGATTGCGTAGTTCGGCAGTAATGGTGCGTTCCCAGTCCCATTGATCGACGTAGGCGCTGTGGTCATGATCGAGGAAGTAGTCTTTGCGCACCGCGCGCATGTCGGTGCAGATGCCTTCGCCGAGTTTGCAGTCGAACTGCTTCAGTGCGACCCGTTTCCACTTGGTCGCGGCCTGGACCACCTGGGCGTCGAGCGGATGCTGGTTGCGGTCGTTCGAGATGTGGAACTGGATCGGGGTACGCGATCCGTCGCGGTCGAGCATGTCGTTGACGCCGCTCTCCACGTCGACGATGAGCGGGACCTCGACCATCATCAGGTTCAGTTCCTTGCAGAGATTGTCTTCGATGTAGCGCTTAATGTGGAAGATGGCCTGCTGCGTTTCGCGCGGGGTCAGCAGGGAGTGATAGTCGTGCGGAAGAATCTTCTCTAGTTCCTTATAGTCGCCGATGCCTGGGCCGGCCAGGTCAGCCTTTTTGTCGAGAACGACGGTGCTCATGTGGAGGTCTCCTTGGGACGAAGATCACGCCTTGGAACGAGTAACCCTCTATTGGAATTGGGGACGGGCGGGGAAGCAGTGCCGAGGGTCACAGGGCAGGGTGAGATAGGGCCCGGACCCCAACGAGAGATTTTGAAGGAACGCGGACTGCGCTACCGCAGACTAACCAAGTTCGCGGGACCGAGTCTATCCTAAGAGAAATGGGGTGGGACATGACTCGGCTTCGCGGGCTTTTCCTGGGATTATCCGTATTTCTAGCGGCGGCAAATTCGCTGCTCGCATCTCCTTGGCAATCGCAAGCTGCCGATACACGCAAAACAAGCACACCGTACACCGGAAATCTGTCGATTTTCGAGTCTCCCGGGCGCGCGGAGCGGCTCCAGATTGATCGCGTAATGGACATCCTGGCGATCGTCCCGGGCAAAAATGTGGCTGATGTTGGAGCGGGTTCGGGTTGGTTTACAGTGCGGGCTTCTCGAAGGGTGGGCGAGAGCGGAAAAGTCTTCGCAGTCGACATTAATCCCGAGGCAATCCGTTATATCCAGAATCGCGTTCAGAAGGAAGACTTACACAACATCACCACGATCCGGGGTCGCGAAGATGATGCCGAACTGCCCGCTGGGCAGGTTGATGCAGTGCTACTCCTTAAGACCTATCATGAGGTCGCAAAGCCTTTAACGCTGCTGAAAAACTTGAAGGGCGCGCTGCGTCCGGGCGCGAAGATTGGAATCATCGACCGCAATGGAAACGGCGAGAACCACGGAGTGCAGCGCAAGGTTGTAATTGAGGAGGCCGCCGAGGCCGGGTATGAGCTTATAGGTACCTATGATTTCGTAAAAGACGATATGGACTATTTCCTGGTATTCCAGGTGAAGAAGTGATCGCATTCGCGAAGCATTGAGTTCCGTCCCAATTCTCCACCGATATTTCCCCTCGCGATCGCCGTGGTAGATTCTAGACTCCGATCATGAAGCATATTGCCGACTGGGCCCTCGATCTTGCCGCGCAACGCGGCGCTTCCTATGCCGACGCGCGCATCGTGGACGAACGCAGCCGCTCGCTGGCTACCAAGAACGGAAAAGTGGGCCACGCTTCCGACGCGGAATCGCAAGGGATCGGCATCCGCGCAATCGTTGATGGAGCATGGGGATTTGCCGCCACGAAAGAACTGAGCCGGCCAGCGGTCGAAGAGACCGCTGCGCGAGCCGTTGCCATTGCCAAGGCGTCGGCCCGGGTCAGACATGAGAATGTCCGGCTCGCTCCGGAAAAGCCAGCAATCGCCGATTGGACCTCTCCCTTCCAGATCGATCCGTTTACAACCTCGGTGGAACACAATCTTGACTTGCTGCTGAAGATTGACGCGGAACTGCGTGCTGTGAACGGCGTGACGCTGGCGGAAACCAGCATGAATTTCCGGCGGGAAGAATCCTGGTTTGCCTCCTCCGAAGGCGCCAATATTCATCAGACGAAGTACACGACCGGCGCCGGGTACGCGGCGTACGCATTCGCCGGCACCGACATCATGAAGCGGTCGTATCCGAATTCCTTTGGCGGGCAGTGGCAGAACAAGGGTTATGAACTGATCGACGAAATAAAACTGGTCGAAAACGCGCGCCGCGTGGCCGAAGAAGCGGTCGCTTTGCACAAAGCCGATAAATGTCCGGAGGGTACGTTCACCATCATTCTCGACAGTTCACAATTAGGTCTCCAAATCCACGAATCTGTGGGTCATCCGATCGAGTTGGACCGCGTGCTAGGGATGGAAGCGAATTTTGCCGGTACTTCATTTCTCACGCTCGATAAGCTAGGCAAATTGCGGTACGGTAGCGATCTTGTGAATGTAGTCGCGGACGCTCGGCAGGAGCACGGACCGGGACTTGGAACATTCGCCTTCGACGACGAGGGCGTCCCCGCGCAGTGTACCCCGATCATCACCAACGGATTGTTTACCGGTTACCTCAGTTCTCGCGAGACCGCGCATACGATCGGAGCTCAACGTTCTGGGGGAACGCTGCGGGCCGAAAGCTGGAATCGGCTGCCCATGATCCGCATGACGAACATCAGCATCCTTCCCGGAGAGATCCCGCTAATGCTCGATCAATTGATTGCCGACACCGATGACGGCATCTACATGGAGACCAACAAGTCGTGGTCGATCGATGATAAGCGCTACAACTTTCAATTCGGCTGCGAGATCGGCTGGGAAATCAAGAAGGGCAAGCGCGGGCGCATGCTGAAGAATCCGTCGTACTCCGGCATCACGACCGAGTTCTGGAATTCCATGGACGCCATCTGTTCGCGCGACGAGTGGACGCTGTGGGGGACGCCGAATTGCGGCAAGGGGCAGCCGCAGCAGGTGATGGGCACCGGCCACGGGGCGTCGCCCGCACGGTTTCGCAAGATAAAGGTTGGTTCAGCGTATCAGGGTAGCTGATTGACCCAAAGCCAGGCAGAGAGACGAAAGTCAAGCGCCCGATGCTAAGCAGAGAACAAGCCGCCGACATTTTCAACCGGATCAGGAAGCATTCGACTGCCGACGAGGTCGAGGCCTATTTCTACGGAGGACATTCCGCGCTCACTCGCTTTGCCAACAACGTCATCCATCAGAATGTGGCCGACGAGAACTACGGAGTGTCGGTGCGCACCTCCTTTGGCGGGCGAACGGCTCGCGCTTCCACCAACAAACTCGATGAGAACAGCCTGAAGCGGGTTGTGGAGGCATCGGAGAGCCTTGCCAGAGTCCAGCATCCGGATCCCGATCTGCTTCCTATGCCGACGCCCGAGGAACGAGACGCGGTCAACTCCCCGAGAGCGGCCATGCCTTCGCGACAGTTCGCCGAGACGGCAGCCATCACTCCGGAGCGGCGAGCGTCGGTGGTCGGCCAGATCGTGGCCATCGCAAATCGTCATCACCTCAGCACCGCGGGCATTTACTCGAGTTCGCAATCGGTGGAAGGTATCTTCAACTCCCGCGGCTTGAGCGATTGGCACACGCAGACTTCCGCCGAGGTCTCCATCACCATGCTAGCCGGAGATTCGTCGGGCTGGCAGAAAGCGAATTCGCCGAACGTGCGCGACCTCGACGCGCTGGCACTGGCGGAAACCGCGGCGCGAAAGGCGACTACTTCGGCAGCGCCAAGAGAGGTGCCGGCGGGGAAGTACACCGTCATACTTGAGCCTGCAGCCGTGCTTGATATTGTCGGCTTCATGTTCTGGGACTTCAGCGGGCAGGCGATTCTCGATCAAAGGTCATTTCTCAACCAACGCGTCGGCACGCAACTCTTTGGCGAAAACATAAACATCTGGGATGACGCCTGTCACCCTTTGCAGTCGGGTGCTCCATTCGATGGCGAAGGGATGCGACGTCAGCGAGTGCCAGTGGTGGAGAAGGGAGTCGTGAAGGGGGTCGTTTATGCGCGCGGCACTGCCGAGAAGATGAAGAAGTCGGAATACGCGTCGCAAGTGGGAGCGATTGCGCCCACGGGCCATGGCTTCCTGTTGCCGAACGAAATGGGCGAGATGCCCGGCAACATCGTATTCGCAAATTCTCCCAACCCGCAGACGGTCGATCAGATGATTGCCTCCACCGAACGCGGAGTGCTGGTGACACGGCTCTGGTACATCCGCGAGGTTGATCCTTACGAGAAAATCCTGACGGGCATGACGCGTGACGGAACCTTCTTAATCGAAAACGGAAAAGTGCAAGGCGGCGTGCGGAACTTCCGCTTCAACGAGAGCCTTCTACATATGCTTTCGAATGTCGAAGCCATGGGAACGCCAGTACGCGCGAGTGGCGAGGAGTCCTTCGATATGGTGGCGCCGCCAATGAAGGTAAAAGAGTTCAATTTCACGGAAGTAACGAAGTTCTAGAAAACCCAAGTGTTCCCGAGGCTTGGGTCCACGTAATGCCTCTGTAGACTCCCCGGTTCCGCAAAAATGCCCATAATTCCTTGCCGAGCAATGGCTTACGCACAGGAAGTTCCATGACTTCGGTAACTTTCAACACTAGATTCCGGGGTGTAAGCTGCCTTCGAAATGTCCATCTCTGGTCGCTTGGGCGCAACGAGGCCCGACGACCCGAAAGAGGCTGCGAGCACCGTGTCATCTGAAGCCAGCAAAGACGGGAAGAGTGCGAACAACACGGGTCGCAAACCCTACAACGACGTGCAGAGTGCGGCGCGTTTCCCGGTAAAGTTGCCGATCGCGGTGAAGTCGGATGCAGGTGTGCGTCCGGCGGAAACGCAAAATATCTCGGCCAACGGGGTGCTGTTCGAAGTGGATGCGGACATGCCGGTAGGCTCGCCGGTGGACTTCACGATTTCCTTGCCCGCCGATGTGGTCGGCGCCATGGAAGACGTTCGAGTCGATTGCAGAGGACGAGTCGTACGTAGTTTCGAAGACGGTGGCCGCCGCGGAGTCGGGGTGGTCATCGACGAGTACCGATTTGAGCGCAGGTAGGGCGCTGTAAGGGAACCGATGGCAAGCATTCCGGTCAGCCTGGCAGACAACCTGGAGCAGCCGCACGAAGGGGACGGTAACGGCCAGTTTATTCGCGTTATTTTGGCCGATACACAAGCCATCTTCCGCGCCGGTCTGCGCAAGATTTTTGCGCTCGAAGATGACATTCGCGTGGTTGGCCAGTCCGAAACTCTAGCCCAGACGCTGGCGGCCGCCAAGAAATTCTCGGCTGACATTCTGATCCTGGAAGCGGCTCTGACGCCCAATCCTTTGGAAACGGTGGCCGACCTTTTGCGGCAATGTCCGCAGATGAAGATGGTGGTGGTGACCCACGAACCGAACGAAGAATTGACGCTCGAACTGTTTCGCCGTGGAGCGCATGGAATTGTTTCGCGCGAGGTCGAACCCGAAACTCTGGTGGAGTGCCTGCGGAAAGTAGCGCAGGGCGAACCATGGCTCGACCGGCAGGGCGTGAATTGGGTGCTGAGCGCCTATCGCAGCCAGACCACCCGCCCCACGGGCAGCCGTCCGAAGGTGCAATTGACTCCAAAGGAATCCTTGATTGTGTCCTGCGTCACGCAGGGGATGAAGAACAAAGAAATCGCTTTGCGGGTCGGCACCACTGAGCAGGTCGTGAAGAATTACCTGCGTAAGGTCTACGACAAGCTGGGCGTCGCGGATCGCCTTGAACTGGCGCTCTACTGCCTGAATCATCGCGTGGTCGAAAGTGAGAAGAAGGCCGCAGGGGATGCCACGAACGGTCACGCAAATGAACCCGCTTCAACGGCAACGCAAGCGGCAGCTGCCTCGGCATCCAACGGTAAAACGTCCTAGTCCTTAACCTCTGATCTTGTCGATCGGACTTGCCTGAATGCCATTCGAAAATTCTGAGATAGATCCACTCCTGTTTTAATTCCAGGCAGCAAGGGCGTTTTTCCCCGGCAGTGCCCGCATGTGCCGTTCAAGCAGGTTTAAGGTGTCCTGTAGCAGGTTGCGGTTTCTGTCCTGTGGGCCATAGAATCGAAGGAAGATCGCTGATAACCGGTGTTGTCGACGATCCGGTTCCTGTTGGCGTCCTGGCTTCCCATCGCAGCAACCTAGCCGGAGAGATGGCCGAGTGGCTGAAGGCGCACGCTTGGAAAGCGTGTTTACTCGAAAGGGTAACGTGGGTTCGAATCCCACTCTCTCCGCCATTGCCTACTGAAAACAAATGTCTCAGTCGCTGCCGGCGTGGCGAACTCCGTTGCTCCTTCCAGTTCGGAGCACATCCAGCAAGCTAGGACCGATCGGCATGGGCCGCTCTGAACACTCGTAGGCCTCAAAGAGATTTTTCTTCACGAGGAGTGGGCCGCTGCGTCAGATCCTAAGAAAAATCTTCCGGCGGTACATCCACAGGAGGATGAACCAAAAAATCAGCATCACTGCGAAACCATGAAGCACAGGCTGAATCGTCGATCCTGCCATGGCCGCTACCACCCTTCCAAGGTGGCGATCTACGGCATTCCGGAAGAAGATCGACATGGTCCAACTCATCACATAAGCGGCAATCGAGTTCATTCCCACTACCACCAGAGGGAACGCCCATCGCCGCCATCCTTTCCATTCGATCAGCGCGTAAAAAGCGGCCAGGATCAAGATTACCCAACCACCACTATAGAGCGTGTACGACGATGTCCAGACCCTCTTGACGATCGGGCAAATGCCAGCCCATTGACACGCCAGCCCGAGCAAAAGCAAGCTCGTTCCCGCGATTACAAGCCCACGCAATTTCTCGGGCTTCGACTTGTTGCGCTTGAGCCACTCTCCGGTCAGGAGACCGAGAATCATGGTCGCGAGTGTCGGAATAAAACTCAGGGTGGACCAGCCCCCCTCATTGAAAACAAAGGGCTGCGCTCGCGGAAAGAGATTCAGGAACCAAACATCAAACGCCCATGCAAGATTGGAATTCTTGTTCCAGTGAGAGAGGAATCCGCTGTAATTGTGAGACCAATTTGGCGGAACGCCGACCCTGGCGTAGTCAAACTGTGGGCCAGGCGCTGGATACAGGGCAAAGGCCGCCCAGAAGCAGATCAAGATCAGCACCAGCGCCAACATCTGGGTTCGCGGACGCGTGAAAGCCAGCAGAAACAGGAACACGTAACCCAATCCGATCTGCGTCAGTGTGTCCTCAAATGTGAAGTAGGTTTGAGACGACCGCAGTGACCGAAGAAAAATTCCCAGAAAAATCAGGATTAGCGCGCGTCGGACCGCATGCCCGAGCATGGGTCCGAAGGTTTGGCCCTTCATTTTCCGGCTCGCAACAGAAAACGGAAGCGCCACGCCGACCAAAAACGAAAAGGCAGGCTGGATGAGGTCATGCAGTGAACAACCTTGCCATTCCACGTGCTGAGTGTTGAATGCGATCACGCGCCAGACCATGCTGTGTGGAAAAGCTTGCGCCACCTCAGGCAGACGCATGACTTCTGCGAGCATCAGGACCATGACCATTCCGCGGAAGGCATCCAACGAGACTAGCCGAGTGGGGCCTTCAGATTTGCGTTCCGGCTCTGCTCCAGATGCCTCTGCAACGGGATTCGCAACCTGCAGGCTTTCGGTCATCAAAGGCTCCTATGACCAACTGATGATGACGCAGAGGCACATTTAAGTCTGAGTGGCAAAGCTCGAGGAATTCGAGTTGCTCCACTTGCCACGCGTGAAGTCGGCGAATTTCTGAGGAGCCCCATTCTGTGCCACAGAGGCCTCACTCAACGGAGTAGGCGCACTCCATGCGGCAGCATCGTAGACATTGATATCGGGCACGAGACCCTTTTTCAGGCAGTCCATAAGGCGATAATTCATGACGTAGTCCATTCCGCCGTGGCCACCCGTTTTCCGGGCCATTTCTCCAGTTGTCTTCCAGAGCGGGTGCTCATACTTTTCGCGAAAGGCGTCGATGCTCTGCCAATCCTCCTGCTTTGGGCCGTCGACGAAGATACGCGGCGGGTAATCGGCGAAAGCACCCTTTGTACCGGAGATCGAGTTAAGTCGGCTGTAAGGCCGAGGGTTGACTATGTCATGCTGCAGAAGAATGGTGCGGCCCTTTTGGGTTTTTATGATACTGGTGTTCATGTCGCCGCAGATGTACTTTTCCGCCCGCTTCGGGTCCCCATCAGGGAAGTTCGCTTTTACATACGCGCTCAGTGAGGCCTCCGCCGAACTCACCGAAACCATGTAGTCGAACCGGTCGCCCCGATGGATGTCCATGTAGTGAGCCACTGGACCCAATCCGTGCGTCGGATACAGATTGCCATTGCGCTTCATGTGCGGAAAGCGGCGCCACAGTCCTTCTCCTTCGCTCGATGTCAATATGCCGCGCAGGTCATGGAGATAGGCCGCCTCTCCATGCATGATGTCCCCGAATAAACCATCACGCACCATGCCCAAGACCATCATCTCGTTAGACCCATAGCAGCAGTTTTCCAGAATGACGCAATGCTTGCGAGTCGCTTCGGAAGTGTCGACAAGGTCCCAGCACTCCTGCAAAGTCGTACAGGCCGGCACTTCGACGGCGGCGTGTTTTCCATTTGTCATCGCGCTGAGGGCCATCGGAACGTGCCAGTTCCAGGGAGTAGCAATGTAAACAATGTCGAGGTCGAGCTGGGTAAGATTCTTGAAATCCCACTCTCCCTTGCTGAACCCTGCTGGTTCCGGTTGACCGGCGCTGGTGACGGCCTTCTGCGCGTGCACCACTTTCTCCGGCACCAGATCGCAGATCGCCTTGACCTCCACACTTTCGACTGCGAGCAAATCCTTCAGCAAGCTGGTACCGCGGCCTCCCACGCCGATGATTCCCAGCCGCACGCGCTCCCTCGCATCAAATGGGACATCAATCATCGTTGAGTTCGCACGTTTCGGTTTTTCAGCTGCGAAGAGATCTGGATCTATAACGTCGGCCGCAACTACGAGTCCCGCGCCGCCGATGGCGGTGCGCTTGAGAAAACTGCGTCGCGAGATTTCTTGCGTTTCTTTATGCGTTGCCAAGGTGGTGGCCTCCTGCCGATGCGATTGGTCAGATGGTTATCAGTTCTACACCAAAATGCCTTGAACTTTACGAGAAGGGTTGCAACTCGACCTGGGACCGAACTTGCGAGAAGACCGGACCAGCAGAATCAGTCGGGTAAGGCCAAGATCTTTGCAAGCGTCCCACCCAAAATGAGGCTCTGGGTGCGCGTGGGAACGTCACAGGCCTCGAACAGTGCTCGATACTGAGCTAGTACCCCTTCGATTCCGTCGAGGCTGGTGTCTGACCCGAACACCAACTTTACGAACGCGCTTGGGTCGTTTTCTGGCGACTTTGTGCCTTCCTCGGTGCTGGACCACCAAAAGATGTTGCGAAATTCGCTCAGGCGAGCATGCATCTTTGTAAGGGTTGAGCCACTGAGGTCGAAGAACACGTTAGGGTTCCAGCGTGCGACCTCGGCCGCCCACTGATATTCTGGATTACCGCAGTGGGCCCCGACCACCGTGATTTTGGGGAAGCGCCGCGCAATCTCCTCAAGGTAGAAAGCCCGCATGCGGTGAGATGCTACGTCCTCCGGTTCATCGAACTTCTTCCGCAAAACGATCCCTGTGTGGAACAAAACGATCCAGCCATACCGATTCGCTAGTTCGTAAACTGGCATGTAGGAAGGGTCGGTATAAGGTTTTTTCACGAACTCGAGCTCGCCCAGGCCGCGGTAGTTGAGAGTGTGGAGTTCCTCCACCTGTTGCACGACATCGGGCGCGTCCAGATCGACAAAGCCGAACGGGACTATTCGCGCCGGATACTGTTTTGCCGCTTCGGCGATCAGCTTGCGACTGGGATATGGAGTGAGCACGCAGGCCGTCATATTCAGCCGCTCGGACACCTTCACAAGATCGGCAACGAAATTAGGATTCTTTTCGTCAAAGTGAACATGCATATCCACAATGCGGTGTGCCATCTTGTCTGAGGTCTCTGACAAAATGCGGGGGAGAATTACGCCGGCATGAGGTTTCGCAAGGGCCTTTTGGGTTAGGGAGGCTGCTCCCGCCGTGCCCGCGGCGATCAAGAACTCTCGGCGTGAAAACCAGCGGCGCATTTGAACTCTCAAATAAGTCCATGAACCGAGGAGGATGGGCGATGGACGTGCCGTCAGTGCTTATAGCGAGGGAACCTAACCGGTGTCAAGTGAGTTCAGTTCAACCGGCACGCTCCTCTCGGGCATGTTGCACGTCTCTTGTTTACGTGCCGTCAGTCAAATTCACGGTAGGTCGCCGTGGTGCCCTGAGCGGCGCAGCCATCCCGAATGCGGATGGCCCGCTCCATGCCCTCTTGCTGTATGCCTTGACGGCACGACTGCATTAATTCCGGACCGATTGGCCGGCAAAGGCTGTCCCGCCGGATCCGCACCACTGACAATCGAGACCTTCGGGGAGCAGGGTTCGCCACCAGATGGGGAAAATCAAAAAAGTCAAAGCAACGGGCACGACACTTTCAAGAAAGCTCCTGGCGATGGAATCTTATCTTCCACAACGGAGACGTAAGGGGACAACATGCCTTCGAGAACCTAGCCAACGCGAACAAAACTTTCTCGCGAAAAATCCCAAGGCGTTTCGAACCATCGAACAACTTCTGACGGAGGTTTCCTGTGGGGCAAGGCATGACTGGCGAACAAGATAAACGCCTCGAGGAATCTGTTCGGCAATTGCTGGCTTACTGCGCCGCTCGACGACGGTAGCGTTCGGCGAGTTCGGCCCACGAGATGCCGGTGCTTGGCAGCGCCGCCTGCTCGTCGCCGGGGCGACCACCAATCGTCTGTACCTTCTGGAAACCAGCATGCTGCCAGTCGATACGCTGGTTGACGAATGCGGTGAGTCGCGTATCGGATGACAAGGGGTGCTTGAAGGTGATCGGATCCTTTACCCGGGGGCCGAGGCACTCGAGCACATCGCGCGTGGGCACATCGCGGCCATCGAAGTCCAGTTCCTCGAGAACAGGCGTCTCGCCGAGGCGATGCAGGTGCACACGCACCACGCGCAACAGCGCCACTCGCCCTGGAAGTGCGAGGGCGAGAACATCTCCAGCGCCGAGGCCGGAGAGCTTTCGCTTCGGCGGACGCAGGCGTCTCCGGGGCGGCTGCGGACCGGTCAGCTGCGCGCGAGCTTTCTCGAACACCGCACGTCGCTTCGGCAGCAGTTTCGGATTCTCTCGTTCCCACACCGCCAAGTCCGCGCCGGCGTCGATGATGGCGAGCGCGCGATCACGAACGTGAGGATCCAGTCGACCAAGCTTCGACTGCGTCACAGTGAAAGCGATGAGCGCGATGCTATCGGACTCCGCCAAATACGGCTCGAACTTTTCGAGAGTCAGTCGCGTCGCGATGCCATCCTCGGCACCATCTTCCAGCAACTGACGATAGTGATCACGTATGTCGCACGCCACGTCGTCTGAGAAGAGGCCGGTTCCCCACACTCCCAAGAGTTACCCCTTTCGGCAATAAAGTAACTGTGAAATGCGTAAATATTCCGACGGCAGCTTAGAAACTGACGCAGCGCCGTAGTCTGGAACGCTCGAGGACTACCCGAACCAAGTACGTGACTGACCCGACTGGTTGCGCGCCGAATCCGGCAGCGTACAGATCGCAAGTCCGACCGGAGAGGTGCGGCGTGAACTTTGAAATCAAAACAAACAACGGCACGATTGATTTCCCAGGGACAGCGGACGACGATGGTTTGATCAGAGGAACTCGTGGCCGCCGGTAGACCGACAAGACCGGCACCGGATATTTGTCTCCACGGGAGTATTACTGCTGGCCCTTAGCTTTTGTCAAATGTTCTACCTAAGGAATACTCGATGAAACTACCCGTTCTTGCGTAGGCCAAAAAAGTGCAGTGTTGGGGGAGGCGCCAGCAAAATGGGGCCGCCACAGAACGGGCGGCCCATTGGCTCTTCTGCAAACTTCAGTGCATGTTTCTCACTGGACAGGAGTAGCCGACTCGACGCAATTTGTAATACCACCTGTCCTTTCGACAAAACGAGTGATCGGAAATTGCGGAGCGCAATCAACGTCCGTACCACTCAAGTTGCCCGTTATGTTAGCCGAGACGAAACCCGCGAAAGAGCCATCTTCCAGGTGGACTCCGTTCCCACCGTTGCCGCTGATTGCGGGGCCAAAAAAAACTGCTGTGCTATTGCCGCGAAGTATCATGCCATCTGCGCCACTGCCAGTGATCGAACCGCCGCTGAGTTGCACAGTGCTCGCGCCCGCCCGAACGCCAATCGCGTTATTGAGAAAGCTGGAATTGGAAGCTGACAAGTAGGCCGAGCGTAGGTCGACTCCTTCCTCCGGATTCCCTTGGAAAACATCATTGCTGCTGAACATTTGCGAGAAATCGCTCACGACTGAACCGCTGACCCCGTTGTTCTGTATCACATTGCTTTCAAGAAAAGCATGAGACCCACCACCTACCGCTACACCCACCCCTACAGCATCCTGAATCGTGTTGCCGGTAAGGAAGCAGACACTTGCGATACCGCATTGAACTCCCCCGGCCCCGCCGTTGATAGTGAATCCCCGCATGGTCACGCTGTGTGAGTCTTCAATATCTACCACCGGTAAGGTTCCGTTGGAACGATCCGTGATCGAGGCTCCATTTTTGGTAATCAGTGATAGTCGATCCATGCTTCGAACCGCTATGTTGTCTCTACAGTTGCCTACAACCGTTATCGTATTCGGCCCTTGCGGATTGCTCCTCGCCAGAAGCCTCAAAGCCTTGTGAATCGTTTCTCTCCTGTCGCAATTTACGGTTAGGTTCGCGGCCAGGGCGTACTGACCTGCCACGCCAATGGCCGCCAGTAGAATCAACGCAAGAAGTCGTGCTTTTTGCCTCATGGGTGTTCTCCTCTTTTCCAGCCTGCTGGAGTCGTTACTTGATGTAGCTTCCTGTGCACGTACAATCCGTCGCTTGCAGGCGTTGTTCACCTGGCGCGAATAACTTTGTTGCGGTGGTCCTCCCTGCGGAACTCCTATTCGATTTAGTGGCACGGTTGAGACCGAACCAATTCCACTCATTGATAAAACTCCGCGGTGGCAAACGGAAACCAGAATCCAAGCGATCCAGACGATCCGAATCCCCCAATCACAAGTACGTTCCCGTTCTGTAGGAGGGTTTCAGAATGACCCGACCGGTTTGTTTCGATGGATGCAGAGGGAGAGAATGATTTTGCGACGGGATCATAGAGCTCGGACACTAGACTGTCCCCGACCACAAGTACCGTGCCGTTTGGTAGCAACGTTGCGGTATGCAGCCAACGCGCCACGGCCATCGATCCCGTGACTTGGAACAGACCAGTAGCTGGGTTGTAGATTTCGGCAGTGTCAGTCCCAAGTTGGTCGGGGCCAGCGTGATAGGTGGTGAAGCCTCCGGTAATGAGCACCCTTCCGTCTTGAAGTGCAGTAGCTGTGTGCCCGGCACGCGCCGACGTCATGCTTGCTGTCAGGCTGAATGTTCCGGTCCCTGGGTCGTAGAGTTCCGCTGTTGCGGTGGGTTGCGACCCTGTCCATCCTCCCGTAATCAGGACCTTGCCATCACCTAGAAGTGTCGCAGTCTGTCCCGCTCGGCCGGTACCCATGTTCCCTGTCGAAGTGAATGCACCAGTTGCGGGATCGTAGACTTCGGCTCCGACTAAGCTATCTCCAAAAAATGGAGGTTGGTCTCCACCGACTTTCCCTCCACCCGCGATAAGTACTTTTCCATTCGTCAGAAGAGTCGCAGTGTGACCTCCGCGGTCCTCTGCCATACTGCCAGTCGCCACAAATGATCCATTGAAGGGGTCGTAGAGTTCCGCCGTGGTCAAGGCCGGTGTAATTCCCGCTCCAGGGCAGTCGGACTCGGAAGAGAAACCACCGGTCATTAGCACCTTTCCATTCGGTAGAAGCGTGGCAGTTTGTGCGTAGCGCCCAATTGTCATCACACCAGTAGGAGCAAATGAGTCTGCAACCGGGTCATAGAGTTCTGCGGAAGAGATTCCGTTCAGACAGTACCCGTCCTGATTGCCACTGCCAGCCACCAATACTTTCCCGTTTGCCAGGAGAGTTGCCGTGTGAAATTCCCGGGCATGCTGCAGGTCGCCCGTAGGCAAGAAGGAGTGGGGATTGTTCGTTACGACCACTACGGCTCCGGCAGTGTAGTTTGGATTGGCCTTAGACGTCGCGATCAGATGAACTGTCCCAATAACGGTCGGCGCGGTATACAGGCCGGCATTGCTGATGGTTCCTCCGCCGGTGCCCTGAACCGCCCAGTTCACCTGGTTACTGCTCAGCCCGGTTATGGTTGCACTGAAGGTATGAGTTGCACTCGGAGCAACAGCAATGGCGGCGGGAGTGATAGAGAACGGCACCGTCGGCAGTGTGACGGTTGCTGTTCCGTTTGCGGTGGGCTTGACTGTACTGGTGGCGGTCACAACCACAGAAGCTCCATCGACGCTGGATGGGGCGGTATATAACCCTGCACTGTCGATGCCTCCGAGACCTGCCACGCTCCACGTTACGGTCTGGTCGGTCTGCCCGGAGACCGTCGCGGTGAACGCCAGTGTGTCACCGCGGTGTAAGGTTGCCGTTGCGGGCGAGACCACTACTCTCGTGGGCGTAGGTGGCGGAGGCGGGGGCTGCTTGGTCACCGGCGTAGATGTCGATCCACAGCCGGCTGATACCAGTGCTGCCGCAAACGCTGTAAGTAGCAGGGCGCCGTGGCATATGTTGGAACTTATTGTCTTGAACTTCTGATGATTCTTTCCCGCGGTGAATTTGGGTAGACAGTTCATTGATCTCACCTCTCATCTCCTATTGACAGGTCCCCAGCGCCCGCGAATCGCCACCGACATTCGTGCCGCTCGCTACATCACCTCGCTCGCCGGAGTGTTCACGGTGATACGCCTTCCGTGGGCTTGTCCGGTGACGTGAGCCAGTACGTTTCCCGATTGGTCAAACTGATCGACGGAAAATGTCGCGGTGAAGGTCTTCCCGTCGGGACTCACGACGATATCCTCGCGGAGATGAGCGGGGCCGACAGGATTGCTGTTCTGATCCCAGCTGATTGCGAAGTGATTAAGCTTGTAGTGCGAGGGCCCCACCTTCTTCCAGACTCCCAGGCAAAAGCTGCTGGTGACGGGAGGACGTGAGGAATTTGTGATTTCCGTGCCGTCGCTGTGAAACTGGGTGAAGGCATTGTCTATCACCACGCCATCCGGTATGTCGAGGTTGCCCTTGGCGACAGCCGTTACCTTCCAGAACCCCACGATGGGCTCGTCTGATTCGTGATCGGAAGCCAGCAGCAGCGAGGCGGGCCCGACATGGTCCGCTCCTTGCCAGGACTGCGGTTGAATGGCGGTGCCACCTTTCGGCAGTTGCAGACTTCCGCATTCGGCCTTTGCGGTTACGGTGAGAATCGTACCGACCAGCACCACGCCCAGAGCAGCTGTCACTTTCTTCAATGTCGTTTTCATTGCATCCTCCTGAAGTCGCATGTCTTGGAGTCTTCTCTCCGGATGTTGGAGAAGCGTTGCCGCTGCCGGGACACATTCCTCCGAGCCGGCTGGAGAGGCAATGGCGCGCTGTTCAATTCTTCTTTAACTCTTCATTAACAGGACCAGCCGGCTCAAAAGAGAGGAGTTACGTTCACTTGCCGAGAGATATCTTTTGATCCGCTTCGTACTCCCTGATAATCTCGCGGATGGCGGTGAGCCTGTGCAGAGCCCGGTTTCCACATCGCGTCGGCTAGCATTTGGGACTTTCGAAGCCGATTTGCATTCTGGCGAGTTGCGAAAAGATGGGGTAAGACTCCGCCTACAGGCGCAGCCGTTCCAGTTGCTGGTTATGCTCCTGGAGCGTCCGGGCGAACTGGTTACGCGGGAAGAGATTTGTCAGAAACTCTGGTCTACAGACACATTTGTCGACTTCGATCGCAGTCTAGGGACTGCAGTCAACAAGATTCGCGAGGTTCTCGAGGATTCCGCCACGGAGCCTCGTTTTGTCGAAACGTTGCCCCGCCGAGGGTATCGCTTCATCGCGCCGGTCACTCCCGTTGCCGAGCCCCCTCAGGATGTAGCGTCTCCGGTTCCATTAGGGCCAACATCTAATAAGAAGGAGGAGGGCCATCGAAGTCCATTCTCGCGGAGGATCGTCTGGATTGGTGCGTGCGTCGTTCTCGTTGTTTCTGCACTGGTTGCGTGGTATTTGCTCCACCCACATCCCATCAGATCGATCGCCGTGCTCCCGCTGGCAAGTCTTTCGACCGACCCAAGCGAGCAATTTCTGGCATACGGGGTGACAGACGAACTCACGACGAACCTCGCCCAGATCAATTCGCTCCGGGTGAGTTCACATACATCGTCCACTGCTTGCTCTGGTACCCAAAAGCCTGCTTCCCAGATGGCGCGTTGCCTGGGTGTCGAGAGCCTGGTGGAGGGTTCGGTTGTGAAAGCCGGCGACCGGGTCCGCCTGACGGTTCAGCTCATCGATGCTGCTTCTGATCGTCATTTATGGGCACACACCTACGAAATCCAAGCGAGCAATATCCTCACCGCGCAAGGAGAGTTAGCCCGGGAGATTGCGCAGAGCATCTCGGCCGTCGTTACCCCGAAAGAGCGTGACCAGCTTTCCCGTCCGCACCCCATGAAGCCGGAGGTCGCAGACCTTTATTTCAGAGGGTCCTACGCATTGACCAATCAGCATGCGGTTGAGGCAAGAGATCTTTTCAGCCAGGCCACCCAAGTGGATCCGGATAGCGCCGAGGCCTGGGCCGGCCTGGCGGACGCGCTCCACACGATGGCTGTGTTTGGCGATCGCAAAGCCTTTCCGCTAGCCAGGGACGCCGCCAACAAAGCGCTGGCAATCGACGAATCGCAGGCGCAGGCGCTAATGGTGCTCGGCGTAGTTTCTGGTGCCGACTGGAACCCAACCGAATCGGAGAAATACTTCCGCCAAGCCATCGCCGCCCGCCCTAGTTACGCAAGAGCCCACGCGCTGTTCGGCGTTGTTCTGGCGCACCGTAGGAAGTTCGACGAAGGTATCCAGCAGATTGAATTGGCAAGGCGTCTGGACCCTATCTCGGTTGAGACCAATGCCTTTGCCTGGCACGTCTATTTCTGCGCTCGAAAGTATGATGAGGCCCTTGGTGTCATCCGTGCCGCCCGCGAAGCCGATCCCACGTTCGGACCTGCTCATTGGCGCCTGTACGTAAGCCTGGAGCAGAAAGGTGAGTATCAGAAGGCCCTGGAGACGGCTGACCCCGGCAACCCCCAGATCCCGGGCCTCCGCGCCGCGCTCGCCTCTGGGGGAGAACGCGGCTACTGGCGGCAGATGTTAAACAACATCCCGCTCAACGAACGCACCGGCGTCCACGCTGCTACCTGTTACATGCACTTGGGGATGCGGGAGGAAGCCCTCCAAGCGCTGGAGGCGTCGTACCAGAGGCGGGGCCAGGATGTGAGTCTTTGGCTCCCGATCCGCGAGGAATTTGACCCGTTACAGTCCGACCCACGCTTTCAAAGGATGCTCGAAGGTATGGGAATCCCCCTCGATAGCGGTTTTCCGCATCGTGGAAGTTAGCCAGAATTTGTCTCACAGATTGGCGCATCCGTTCTATAGTAAGGACCGCGCGATTGGTGGGAGTCGCGTCCCAGTCCCTCTCGACTCGCTTCTCGACCTCGCCGGTATCCCTAGGTCTCCCTCCTCGGCGGGGCACGAAGGACAAGCTATAAGGCGGAGGTTGCGGTATGCGCCGTCCCGGCCCGTTCGCACAGGCGCACTCGTGCGTGTTTGTCCTGAGAATAAAGTGCGTACGTTCCGCCTTGCCGTGGCTGGCCTCCGGTTTCTGGACCTTCATTCTGCTGGTCTCTTCCATTCCAGCTTTGCACGCGCAGACAATCAGTGGAATTCAAGGCACGGTGACCGATCAGGCCGGGTTGCCGATTCCCAACGCTGAAATCACAATTGCCAACACAGATACTGGCGTTCGCCGGAACACTGCGACTGGTTCGGTTGGAAGTTATCACCTCACTGACCTGAATCCAGGCGCTTATACGGTTACGGTGGAGAAGCAGGGATTCAAGTCCTCGGTCCAGAAGAACGTATTCGTGCGGGCGGCGACGAACTCGACCACGAACATCGTGATGACCGTGGGCAACGCCCGCGAAACCGTAGAAGTGAACGCCCCGGAGATTTCTCTCGAAACCGAACAGGCGTCGCTGGGCACTACAATCCAACACAAGCTTCTCGAAGAATTGCCACAGCTGGTGGAAGGAACAGTCCGACAAATAGATACACAGTTCTTGTTGTGTTCGGCGCCGGGCGTAACGACTGTCACCATGATAGATGGTGCATCGGCGCGAGGAGTATCGTCTGTCGGGGGCATCAGCGGCGGATTAACGCCGGGAGTCTCCACTGACGGACGCATTAACGGCGGAGTGGATTTTCAGAATGAAGTGGTCTTTAACGGCGTGCCCATCGCCTTCGCGGAATTTCAGGGCCGCCAGTACTTCATCAATCCTCCATTCGATATGGTCAAGGAGTTCACCGTTCTGCAAAGCGCCTTCTCCGCGCAGTATGGCCTTGGGCAAGGCGTAGCCCAGTATCAGTTTCAGTCCGGCACCAGTAAGATTCACGGAAATACTTTTGCGGTTTATCGCGATGCCTTCTTCGACGCTCCGGGCGCCGTCAACGGTGTAAACCCAAACGATCGGGGAATAATCGGCCAGCCGAATACGGATCATGAAGTCGATTGGGGCTTCACCGTGGGAGGCCCGCTGCGCATTCCCAGACTGCACAGTGGGCACGACAAGACATTCTGGTTCGCGAGCATCGAAAGGTTTCGTCAGACCTCGGCCCAACCGGCGGTGACGGTTCCAACTGAAGCCATCGCGAATGGCGACTTCAGCGGGTTGGTCGTTCCGGGTGAGACCAACCCGATTAAAATTTTTGTGCCCATTGCATGGGAGGGTGACCCGTCGCTCATGCCTGCCGGATGCGAACCTGGTGCAGCGCCCGGCGAGCAGTTCCCGGGCAATGTCATCCCGAGGAATTGCTTCAGCGCGGTTTCGAGATCGTTGCTGGGATTCATTCCCAAGCCTACGTCTTCCGGTGAAATCAATAACTTTCAGCCGGGGTTTATCCCACTTCTGGCGCATACGGTTTGGGGCTTCACCCTCGACCACAATATCAACACAAGGCAGGCCATTCACGGAGCGTACTGGCGCAACGAGGAACAAATAGCGGGAGGTTTTGTCGACAATCCGCTGAACAACACAACCACCAACCATTGGTTTGGCAGTGGGTTGCTCGTGACTTACTCTCATGCAATTACACCTCGCCTGATGCTGTCCGGCGGCGTCAGTTGGATCACTGAGATCTTCAACTACCATCAGCAGAAGCCCATCGGAAGTTTTGCCGGCGTCGAGCCCTCTCCCGGCGGGGAAGGGTTTCTCCCTGGAATCAACTTTGTCGGAGGTCCTTGGCTACCTGTGAACTGGGGCACGTTCGGATGGCTGTACGCCATCAATCGCAAACACGGACTGGGAATTGCCAACAACTGGCTTTACGCGCGTGGCCGTCACACCCTCAACTTTGGAATGGAGATTCGCCGCACTTTCCAGGACGACCAGGAGTGTCAACGATGTGCCGGCAATCTCTTCTTCGACGCCCGAACGACCGCTGACCCAGTGACTGATCCCGGAGGCTTCACCACTGGCAACGGGTTCGCCAGTTTCCTGCTGGGCAACGTCGACAGCGCCGCGCGTTCGAATACACCGATGACGAGGTTGCGCAATTTCTATATCGCCCCATATTTTCAGGACAACATAAAAATCACTCCGCGCTTTACCTTGAACCTAGGGCTTCGATGGGACCTGGCATTTCCGTTCTCCAACGACAACAGCGCCAATCAGCTGGTTTTCTTCGATGCTACGAAGCCAAATCTTCACGCAATTAATCCGGCCACCGGCCAGCCGCGTCTCGGGGCGATGTCAATTCTGGGGAAGGATTGTAGAGACTGTGCGGGATGGAACCACCCCGATATGCAGTGGCGGCACTTCAGCCCTCGTCTGGGATTCGCATATCAGTTGAACAACAAAACTGTCGTGCAAGCAGGAATGTCTTTCACCTTCCTGAATACGGGTGCATTCGAGTATGGGACCAATCAGGTTGCTGTAAATTTTGGGAACAATTTGAATGGCGATTTCACTCTAGAGAGTGATTCACAAATTCCTCTACTTGGCCAGTGGGACACCAACCCCCTGCCCGTCCCTTCCAGACCCTCGCCTGACTACCTATTTGTCCTTAATCCCAGTGAGATTCACAGGCACATCGAGCAGGGCTACACCGAGTTGTTCAGCGTTGGAGTGCAGCGTGAATTGCCATGGAAGATGTTCACGTCTGTGGCTTATGTGCACACTCATGATCTGCACTTGCCGGCTGCCTTGATCAGACGGAGTGAACTGGACCCCAAAATTCCGGCTCTGTGCCCGGACGGACTATTCCAGGAAAAGGACTGCGTGTTGGCGGCAAGTTGGATGAGCGACACCGGACAGGCCGTTCTAAAGGATCTGGGTTTCGGACAGTTCGAGGGACTCTATACCCCGTACAACAACTACCTGAATGACTGGGGGGACAGGCCTCTGATCCGGACATTAACGCCGTACCCGCAATTCCGCGACGTCAAGAACCCATTCGATACGACCGGCGCGGACAAGTACGACGCGCTCCAAGTCAGCTTTCAAAAGCGCACGGGGAGCGGCCTAACCCTACTAGTGGCTTACACTCTGTCAAAGTCCTTCTCGAATACCGATAGCGCCGTATCGAGCTCGAACGTTCGGGGTCTGAATCAATTCAATCCCGAGCGCGAGTGGTCCGTTGCCCGAGACGACCGCACGCACGTGCTGAGCATCAGCCAGGTTTATGAACTCCCCATTGGCCCGGGAACAAAGATCCTGAACCATGGCGGAGCCTTCATGAAGAACCTGCTGGCTGGATGGGCTTTCTCGGGACACTTCCAATACATGAGTGGGACGCCGGTACCGATCACCTTAAATGGAACCCGTCCGACCTTCACCATCACTAACCGCGCCAATATCATGCCTGGCCCTTTCAACGTAAATTGGGACAATTACTACAAGGGTCTACCCGTATTCAACATAAAGAAGTTTCAGTTTCCGGGTGCGTGGAGAATAGGCAATGCCGTTCCATTCTATTCCGGCTTGCGTAATCCATTTGACAGCAACGAAACGCTGGGCCTTAGCAAACGCTTCTTTCTGGGCGAGAGAGTTCGGGCCGAGTTAAGGGTGGAGTTCGACAATGTTCTCAACCGCATGAGAGTCTGCGGCGGTGATCACATGGACAACAGTCCCTATGACGTGGCTGGACTCGATCCCAACAATACGAAGCTCACTTTCGGAATCGTCTCGCCCGGCGCGGTGTGCCAGGGCAACACGCCCAGGCGCGGACAAGCTTTCTTCAAAGTCACCTTCTAGGTTGCAGGGTAACTTTGGGGGCTTCCCCCACACTTGTTAGTTCCTTCCTGCAGCAATGGAGGACGAAGAGCGCTGGAAGGAATTGTGCTAACAGCCAATTTAGCAAAACGCAATATTCGCTTTAAAACCTACCTCGCCAAGAAGACCGCCCGAGTGCCTGAATATATCGTTGATCACGAGATGGCACATCCGGATCTACCGGAGCGCTTCCTAACGTTGATGGACCGGGTGAGCGCCGCAATTGCGCGACTGCCGGGAACAATTGAATCGGTTGCCGGTGCGCCACGAAGGTTGGGGGACTAGCGGAAACAACCACTCCGATCCCGTCGAACCCCCGCTGCAATGGGATCGCTTTTCGGGTAACATGCCGTCTGCGTCTCCTCAGCAGCAAGTGTCGAAGCGTTGTCTTTGGAAAGGGGAAAGCGTGAGCCTACCTGCAGAGCGCATAAAAGAAGTCCAAGGCGAACCGCGCCTCTTACGGGCGCTCGAACAGATAGCATCGCTCCTCGTCCCAGGGGAAACCATGGAGGCTTGGGCAGTACAGAAACGATTCTTGGCATTGCCCCATCGAAGGGCACTCGTCGCGGCCACCACCGGGAGGTTGATCGACATGCATCGGGGTCTCTTTGGCGGTTTTCAGCCAAGGAGTGTGCGTTGGCAGGATCTGAAGGAAGCCCGGATCGCGGTTGGGGTCTTTGGGGCTAGTCTCACAGTCTCTTTTTTCAGCGGCCCTGATCTCGCAATGGCAGGCAAGGAGGACATCCGGACTTTTCCAGGGCTCCGAAAAGACCAGGCGGAGGAGGTCTACCGTGTGTGCCAAGCACAGGATCAAGCCTGGCGGGAGAAGCGGCGCGTGCGCGAACTAGAAGAAATGCGTGCGAGATCGGGAGGAATTCAGTTAGGTACCTCCAGTGCTGGCGCGGGCCTATCGTCCGCGACCGGGGGCGCGGAGGATACCGTGACACGCCTGGAGAAAGCCAAGGCTATGCTCGACAAAGGGTTGATTTCGGACGCGGAGTTTGAGGCGATCAAGGCACGCATCGTAAATACACTTTAGGCCACGTCGAGCCCGATTCGCCAGCAGCTTGCCACTACCTCGCTGCTTCAGCTTGTTGGGCACGTTGCTTGCCCCCTACCCTATTGATGCAGTGTCACTTGCCAAAGTCCAGAAAGCTGCACTGAGAGGGGCCCCCAGGATGCCGCTCTTCCCCGCCGTTGACCACATCTGATTGTCGCGACTCCAAATTCTTTGACCTTGAGGGACGCTTTCTTTAATGGAAGGGTACCCAATACAGCTTCCCCTTAAGCGCCGTACAGCCACAACCGAATACCGCCGAGCGAAGGAGGCGCAAACAATGTTTCAGCAGAAGGATTGCCATTGATCAGTTGACACAGTTGCTGGTTCGCCGGTGGCGGCGGCTGCACTGGAGAGCGGGGCAAGAAGCCTTTTCAATAAGGTTGAGTTGGCGGATGAAATCATCGAACGGAACTACAAACCGAGGGTAACCGGATGCCAGATGACAAGAGCAAGGCCGGAAAACAAGATCGGAGCAAAATCAACGTGCACGAAGAATACGAATTGCGCGATTGGTCGAAGAGACTTGGCGTAAGCAAGGAAGAACTGAAAAAAGCCGTGCAGAGCGTGGGAAATTCTGCCGACGCGGTTCGCAAGCATTTCGACAAATAGTCGCAGGTCCGAATCTCGAGCAATTTCCGGCGACGGCGAAGGGTTCGAGGCAGCGCGAACGGAGCCCGTGGGAACGGAGCCTATTGAGGAGGGACGATGGCGGAGATCGCTAGAAAAGTTTACAGACCCGAGGAGCCTGACATACCAGGCGCGGCTGGCTCTTTGAGAACCAAGGATCCACCCGTTGCAGATTCTGACCGCGACCGCGTGTATGGGCCCACATTGGTGAGACAGGATGGTTTGGCCGACGGGAAAGCAACTGAGCTTTTGTGGTCTACAACACAGTCGGTCGGTTCGCTCTTCCGCCAGGCTTGGGAGCGGGGGGATGACGCCTGCCGTAACCTTTCCTCCTCAGTGGGAAAACTAACCGGGCGCCTGCAGGGTCGCGCCCAACGTATTAAAGAGGATCAGCCGCTCCGCCTGGTGGCGGTGGTCGCTTGTACGGCGCTGGCGCTGGGAATCGTCACACGAGTATGGAGGTCCAGTCGTCATGGATAGCAACCCTAACAATGGTCGCAGCCTGGCCGCGATCATCGCGGAGATGAAGGAAGAACTTAAGGAATTTGTGCAGACTCGAAGTCGGATGCTCAAGGCTGAGGTCCAAGAGAAGTTTACAGCCTTGAAAATCGCGGCTCCGCTGGCCGGGGTTGGCGCTTTGTTGCTGGGGACGGCATACCTGCTTTTCACCATGGCCTTGGTCGCCTTAGTTTCAGCACTCTTCAGAGACAATCCCTATCGATGGTGCTTCGCTTTTGCCGCGATCGCAGTTCTTTGGGGCCTTCTGGGAGGAATAGCAGCATACCTCGCGAAGCGGGAGTTCCAGTTGAAAGGCCTTCTGCCAAAGAGAACTTTAGAACTGCTCAAGGGCGACAAGCTCTGGTTACAAGCGGAGGCGAAAAGTCAAATATGAATGCAACGTCGGTTGAAAACTTAGAACTTCGCGCGCTCGAACAACGCAATCGCCTCCATAAGACTGCGAACGAGCTGAAAACGAAGATCACGGCGGCGCGAGCGAAAATGCAGCTGTCAAGAAACGTCCGAGAACATTTAATCGGCGCTTCGGTTGTTGTGTCACTCGTAGGTTTTTTGTCGGGATACGGGCTAGCCGGAATGTTCACTGACCGTTAAGCTCGGTCGCAATTCAGTTGACTGCAGGTCTGGAGATAAACCGATGCCTATCATTAACAGCCTCACGAAGGTAATCGCAAAACCGATTCCCAGGATTATTTCGCCGAAGGCCCATGCAGTAGTTGATTACGTCACAATCGGTTCATTTCTCCTGAGCGCTGGTTACTTTTGGCCCCGCAGCAAGCGCGCGGCGCTGGCTGCCTTGATTTGTGCAGGTGCAGAGCTCGCCGTCAGTATGATGACTGATTATCCAGGGGGGCTGAGGAAAGTCATCAGTTTCCGAACGCACGGCGAAATTGACTTGGGACTGGCGGCCATGACGGCGACAATGCCCGAATTCCTAGCGTTTAAGGATGATTCTGAAAGGAAAGTCTTTCTGGCGCAGGGCGCCTTCATCACCGCAGCCTCCAAGTTAACCCGCTTTCCCGAAAGGCCAATGCGCGCAGAAAAAGGGGCAAGACGCACCAAGGCGGCTTGAACCGTATGCCCTCACTGTGGAAATTTGGCGGCCTCACACCGCTAATGCTAACGAAACTCGCCATCAAGAAAATGGACACGGACGAACTCTCTACCCGCTCCGCTTCATTGTCCTACTACTTTCTTCTCGCGCTATTTCCCATGTTCCTTTTTCTTGTGTCGCTGGTTGGTGTTTTCGCTGGGCCGGGATCTCAACTGCGTGAAAGTATCGTTTCCGGCTTGAGTCGAATGGCCCCCGGATCAGCCTCGTCGTTGGTTCAGAGTGTAATCCATCAAACATTTAAGAGCAGCAGCGGAATCAAGCTGGCGGCTGGAATTTTAGGTGCGCTATGGGCTGCTTCCGGCGGTATGGGCGCCGTAGTGGTTTCTCTCAACAAAATTTATGACGTTATAGAGACTCGGCCGTGGTGGAAACAGAAGCTGGCCATCATTGGGTTAACAGTCACTTTGGCCGGGCTCATCATCCTTGCATTGGTTCTCGTTCTTTACGGAGGCAAGATCGGTCAGACGATTAGCACACTAGTCGGGCTGGGCCATGCATTTGGAATCGCCTGGAAGGTACTGCAATGGCCAGTTTCGTTCGCGGCGATGTTTCTCTCATTTTCGGTGGTGTACTACTACGCTCCCAATCTTGACCAACGGAAATGGTATTGGGTGACACCAGGAGCAGTGGCTGGGGTTGCGCTGTGGCTGATCACGTCGCTTGGTTTCCGGGTGTATCTGCACTTTTTTAACAGCTACAGTGCGACTTACGGCTCGCTCGGGGCAGTCATTATTTTAATGCTCTGGCTTTACATGACTGGCTTTGCGATCTTGATGGGCGGGGAAGTGAACTGGGTGATCGAAAACGAAGACAAGAAGACGGCAGCTTTTGAACTGAAGAAGCTTCAAATTCAACAAAAAATGAAGGCTGCATAGCATTGCCCTCTATTGAATATGCAACAGCGGATGGCTGGGTGGAACGACGAGTGGAAGGGCCAGCTCCGCATCCATTCCCTGCAGATTCTCTGTTTCAGCTGTCGTTGTTATCGGAAGAGGGGAGCCGCTTCCGCCGTAGCATATTGATTCATCCGCTGAGGCATTGGCTTGTTCAGATGAAAGCCATCACCATGGATGCGTGACTTCTACAAGCGCGACGTGTCTTGGAAATGACTACGGAATGACATTATGACGGGGTCACACTCTACAGAGCCTGCCTTCCTTTTCGACCTTGACGGTACGCTTCTCGACACCGTCTACGAACATGTCTTGGCATGGTTCGCCGCTCTCGAGAGCGCGCGCATGCCCGTTTCCAAGTGGAAACTTCATCGACGAATCGGCATGGGAGGGGCCTCCCTGGTAAACCAGGTCACTCGCGAGGATCATTCACGCCATTCGAAAGTAAAAATAGCCGTGCTTGAGAAGAAACACGACACACGCTTCAAGCTCTTGACCCCGCGAGTCCGCCCCCTTCCTGGGAGTGTAGACCTGCTTGCCTTTCTGACACGTCGCAGGATTGACTGGGCCATCGCCACAACGGGCGGCCGTACGCAAACTGTGAGGCTACTACGAAAATCGAAGTTGCCATCTGCCGCTATCGTGGTCACAGGTGACGACGTAGAAGATACGAAGCCAGCGCCCGACGTATTCGTCCTAGCCGCCGATCGCCTTGGACGAGCGATCGAAGATTGTGTCGTCGTGGGCGACAGCGTCTGGGACATGCTTGCCGCCGGCCGGAGGCGGGCCTTGTCCGTCGGTATTCTCGGAGGCGGTTACAGCAAATCGGAATTAGAAGAAGCGGGAGCGTTTCGAGTCTATGCCGATCCCGCCGAAATGCTGAGCCACATCGAGGATTTCGGCATCGCTGGAAAATAAAAAAGACCAGTATCAATCGTGAGACGCCAACCCTCTTAAGAACACCGAGCAGCTCATGGTGCGCGGTCCAGACAGGCACGCTCGATCCACAATCGGGATATGTATGCTCCTTGAACGGTTTGGCGTTGCAACGAAACGTCTCATTAGAGCGACGCTAACGGGCGCTCTGGATGAATGTTGTCGTTATACAGAGTTTTCTTGGCGCGTCGTTCGTGTGAGGCAGGTGTGGTTAGTAAAATCGTTCAGAAACCGATGAAAGGCTTGGGTGACGGTCTCTGCTTGTCCCTTGTCAAGCTGGAAAAACTTGCCGCACTTGTCGCAAATTCCTGAGTCTGGCAGACCCGTCGAATAGCTGGAAGGAACCATCCGACGAAGAGGGGAGGTTTGTCTTGCTTTGTATGCCACTTTCATCCAGCCAAATTAAGCGGTAGCTGCTCACCGGGCCATACCATTTAACGTGTAGGAGGCCGGTACGGCACGACGGACAATAAGGGGTGAAGCGTCCGAAGTTAGCTTGCCATTGCAGTCGACGAGTTTTACGCTCGCGCCGACATGCCGTTTGCAGAGCTAGCTGCGGACTCCCTAGCAGAGTCAGCAAAGCAATCAGGCTGCTCTTCGGATGTCATCCGGGCGTCGTTCGCGATCGTATTCGCGATTGTTGGCTGCGCGATCGCGCCGTCCCATCAAACCAGCCAATCCAGCCAGTCCCAGGATTCCAATCCAGCCCCAATTATTGTCCCCATCGCGCGGTGCCACATCTCCAGGTCGATGAGTTGTTTGTCCCTGGCCCGGACTGGAAGTAGTCGTGGAGGACGGGTCATCGGACTGACTAAAACTCAAGCAGGATGCAAGCAATAGAACTGAAAGTGCGCCGAGTAGTTTTCGCATAGAAATTTCTCCTTGGACAATACTGGCAATCGATCTTTGGGGCGTCTATAGATAGAAGCCTTCAGGCTACGTGCGAAACCATGTAGGCACTTCGATTGTGTTAGTTGGCGAACACAGCGACTTCACACGATGGTCCTTCGCAGGGACCTCAAGCAACGTCGCTTGATATGTACCGCCTAATACGGATTGAGCCTCGTAAATGCATACCCTCTACTGGAGACAATCGAGTTTAGGAGGAGAGGGGTTATGAATGTGGTGTTTTCAGCCATGCTTTTGGCAATGATGTTTTGGCAAACTCCTGCCGCACAGGATGCGGCACCGGCATCCCAACAAACGCAGACAGCGAGCCAAACCGGTGTGGACAGAATAATGAGGGAAGTTCACCACGAGTTGGTGTTATTGCCCTACTATGGAGTTTTTGACAACCTGGCCTATCGGGTCTCGCCAGACGGCACCGTTACTTTACTGGGGCAAGTAGCGCGTCCAACCCTTAAGTCGGATGCAGAAAACGTGGTCAAACGCATCGAGGGAGTGGAACACGTTGATAACCGGATAAAAGTGCTGCCGGCCTCGCCGATGGATGATCAAATCCGCGCTGCTACCTATCGAGCCATTTACGGGAACAGCGTGTTGAGCCCGTACAGCCTTCGGGCCGTGCCCCCGATTCACATTATTGTCGATCAGGGACATGTAACCCTCGAGGGTGTTGTGGCCCGGCAGATGGACAAGCAAGTTGCGGAAATGCAGGCGAAGGGCGTGGCCAACGTATTTTCAGTCACCAACAACCTGCAGGTGGAACAACAAGGAAGCTGAAGCTGCTGAAGTGGAGAGAAGAGACATGTCATCACAAGAACAAGCACTGGGACAAAGAATCGAACGTGCGACCGAACGAGCAGTTGGCGCAGCCCTAAAGAATGGTATTCCTGCTGCTCGTGAATTGGGCAAGACAATCAAGTCCGGGCTTCGGGAGGTCAGCAGCCAGGTACGAACGCAAGTTCAGCGAATTGACGAAGCGACCATCCCAGACACATTCCAGAAAGTGCCCAAACTCATTTCTCCGAGAGTTCATGCCTGGCTTGACGTTGCAGTCACAGGTTATTTTGCTGCGTTGGGTGTATGGTTCGCCGTACGTGGCAAGAAGCGCCCGGCCACGGCCGCCTTTGTAAATGCCGGCATGGTTGCTGGAGTGTCGTTGCTGACAGACTACGAAGGGAACGGAAAGAAGCCAATCAACTTCAAGCTGCATGGCACGCTGGATGCAGTTCAGGCGACGAAAGCCGCTCTTGCACCTGTCCTGTACGGTTTCGCGGACGAACCGGAATCCGCATTTTTCTACGGGCAAGCTGTTAACGAATTGGCGGTAATTGCTTCGACGGATTGGGAGAAAGGTATGCCGTCTGCGTCCCGCCGCAAAGCCGCTTAGCGCTGCGTTCTCAAACCGTGTCTGACGAGCGGGCTAGTGAGGACGCGTTGAAGGCTTTTCGTACGCTCTCCGCGAAAGTTCAAGCACCGGACGAGGAGCGGGGATCCGTAGCAATAAAAAGGGAACAGTGGCACAAAGAACCTTGCCAAATAAATGGGACTAAAGGCGCTACCGTTATCTAGTTAAGTATTAGTCGTAGACGTGTGATGCTGAAACAGTAGGCGGCGCTTCCCGTTGTCAAAGCCCAGTTCGAGCCGACTCCTCCACATTTTGACGAAAAACTGCGGGCATCCGAGTTTTGGGTTGAACGGCTGCGCCAGAGAGGTAAGAAATCAACGCATTCAGCAACTCGGTTGCGTACGGATCAGATCCGTAGTGCTCGAAGCGAAAAGTCGTCACGAGAAGTTTTCCGCTGTGTACCTGCATCTGTGCCGCCAACGCAGAGTTGTTGTTAAGCCAGCCGTAAGTGATCCCGGAGATGACGTCTTCGAATTGGTCCGGAGAGAAGCCCTGAAGGATGTACGCGGGAGAAATTCGGGCTGCTTCAAAGCCCAGAATAGGTGTGAATGCGAGACGCGAGAATGGTTCGCGGTTATGACGGATCCAATTAAAATTGGAAAACCAGCGGCCATCTAGTTCCGTTCCTGACCGCAATACTGCTTTTACGGGCCAGGCTTCGGGCAGCGCTTTTTCTGACGCCGCGATCACTAATGCACGGCCCCCGTTGTACAAGTGCGATTCGACTCTGGCATCGTAGCGCTCAACGATCATTATTCGGTCGCGCGCAGAATCGGAGTCCAATTCGAAACCAGCCTGAACCAAGGCAGAGGATAGAGCCGGAGCAAGTTCGTCCGAGAGTGAAACGTTGATTCCGGACTGTGCGTGGCTGCGCGGTAAAACTGGAATCGTGTAGCGGTTCTCGGCTAGCCGTTTGCCATTTCGGTCTCGAAGCTCGAGCTCCAGGTGTTCCGCGCTGGCCCGGTCTGCTGACGGGGTCGAAGTGCGAATGGGTGTTAACTTTCTGACGCTGCCGCTCGGCACCTCTTGTGAGATGAGGAATTGGCCCGAATCCGCCCAGCTGGTACTCCATCGAACAGTGGCGCCTCCGAGCTCGGCGTGGCTGAAGTGCGAAATAAGAGTCTGGACTTCTATTGTTTGTTCCGCATAAAAGGCTGAGCCTGTGAGGTCGCAGGCAATCAGGTCAGGGCGCTGGATTGCACTTAAGTCGTCGACATATACCTTTTTATTCCGCCACATGTCCAGCAGGCCGTTCACTTCCCAATGAACATCGGTGATGCCGGTTATTACGTATCCCTGCAGAGATTCATGAGATCGGATACTTTCGATTTCGTGTTTCAGGGAGATAAATTGATGGCGCTGCGTCTCTTCGGCGAGATCATTGAAGCTCGAAAAAATCTTGTCGAAACCGTAGTCGTGGAAGCGAGCCAGCACGCCGGCAGGTTTCGTGACTCCCCGCTCTCCGAACGAGATGTCGAACCACCATGGCAACTGATCCGGCAATTTCGGCAGACCCCAATTGCCAAACTCAGAAACAAGCAGCGGCTCCTTTCCGGTGCGCACAGCATCCCCGTAGGGAGTAAACGTCCAGGCAGGCCGCGAGGCTAGTTCGGCCAGCCACTTGTCCCATTGGGCGACATGGTCCGGCATTGAGTAATACTGGTGGAAGTCTTCAACATCAGTCTTTACGTGGAAATTCCCCTCGCACGGGCTGTTGTCAATGACGAGCCGCCCCAGCGGCGTAAGCAAACCCTTAATCCGGTCGAATGTGGCGTGCAACCAGTCACGTTGGGAAGCATCTTTTAGATTAATCCCCCACGATTCATTCATTATGGTCTGTAGCACAATGCACGGATGATTCCAGTCCCGAATGAGAATTTCCCAGAACATTTTTTCGGCACGGACAGCCGCCATCGTCGAGAAGTGATCCGACGGGAACCAGGAATCGCTCCAAGATGGCAACTCGGTCCAGATGAGCATTCCGACCTCATCGGCGACATCGAGGTAGACGGGATGCGCGACTTTGAGGTGGCAGCGCAAAACATTAAGACCGAGGGATTTCGCCTTCAGCATCATGTCACGTACGAACTCCGTGGACGTGGGCGTATGAATCGTCTCCGGATAGAAATCCTGATCGAGGGCCCCCCGCATGAGAAATGGTTCGCCGTTGAAGTAGAAACGTCCTTCATGCGCCTCAAAAGAGCGGAATCCGAAACGGGTTCTCCGGCTGTAGCGCACCCCGCCTTTCAATTCCGCGATCAGAACGTAGAGTTCAGGGCTCTCAGGGGACCACCGATGCGGATTGCGGATTGAATTTTTCAGCTTGATAACTTGGGAAGAAGGGTCGAGCGGCACTGCTTCTTCGAATACGCAACGGCCGCTCCTTTCGAAGATCCGCACCCGTAGTTCCACAGTCCGTGCCAGGGCACCCCCCTCGGCCGTCAACCCAACCCCTGCCACGCGTGCCGCAATTTCAAATAATCCGGACACCTCGGGAGTGATATTGAGACGCTCAATGTAGATGCTAGGGCAAAACTCAAGACGGACACCCTGCCAGATCCCGGAGTTTTGCACGTACCAGTTTTGCTTGCCATGAGGAATTTCGTTGTACATCATTTCCGGAAACAAAGCTCGATTCTCGGCTTCGTTCATCGGTGGATCTACCACGCGAATCATCACTTCATTCGTTCCCCGTCTTACTGCGCTGGTCACCTCGAAACTAAAGGGCGTATAGCCGCCCTCATGGCTTCCCAGCGACAGCCCATTGACGAAGACATCGCAGAAATAGTCGACCGCCCCGAACTTGAGCAGAACATGCCTGGTGTCCTGGAATTCTGGCAATACAAAGCGGACACGGTACCATGCCGCACCCATGTAGTCGCGCAGGTCGTCGAACTGAACGTTCCAGGAAAGCCCGACCCGTGCGCTGCGCCAGCCCGCCGTGTGGCTGGCCTCGTCATACAGCATATGACCCGAGGGATCTACAAGCAGTTCCCAACCGTCCTCGAGCTCAACTCGTTGTACGCTGTCGGAAGACTGTAGCGGGAGAGACAAGGTTGGCAACACATCCTGAGAAAAGAGTAGTCGCTATTCTAAAACAGGTGAAACACAACCGGCTGCCAGAACGCGTCCGGCTTGCAGCCGCTTTATACAAAGATCAAACCGATTGTAACGCGCGCGCTACATGATTATTGCCGAACGCTTCACTTCGCAGCAGCATCTTAGTGCTATGGACTTCATGGTTTTCTCCCATTTGCGTTGGAATTTCGTCTTTCAGCGGCCACAACACCTGATGACGAGATGCTCGGGAACGTCCCGCGTCTTTTACTGGGAAGAGCCCGTTTTCGGCGCGCCGGATGCATTTCTGGAACTTCGAACGATCAATCGCAGCTTGAACGTAGTGGTGCCGCACATTCCTTCAGGTCTGACGCCGCGTGAAGTCAACAACGTGCAACGTTACCTGCTGGAAGAGTTGTTTTCGCAACACCGGATTGAGAATTCGGTTCTCTGGTACTACACTCCGCTGGCGCTGCAGTTCAGCCGTGACATT
This sequence comes from uncultured Acidobacteriota bacterium, assembly GCA_963850425.1. Taxonomy (GTDB): domain Bacteria; phylum Acidobacteriota; class Terriglobia; order Terriglobales; family Acidobacteriaceae; genus Gp1-AA133. The sequence goes on from CAWKLF010000001.1 coordinate 1,816,415, forward strand.
CCGGCCAGGGCGATTATCTATGACTGCATGGACGAACTGTCCGCTTTTCGGGGCGCTCCTGAAGGCTTACGGACGGCGGAAAGTAAATTGTTTGCTTGCGCCGACCTGGTATTCACCGGTGGTAAAAGCCTATACGAGAGTAAGCGTCGCCAGCATCCTTTCGTTCATTGTTTTCCAAGCAGCATCGAGCGGGATTTCTTCGCCACTGCCCGCACAATCTCCTCGGAAGTGAAGGACCAGGAGCACATCCCGCATCCGCGGCTGGGATATGCCGGCGTTATCGACGAACGCATGGACCTGGGGTTGCTCGCAGCCGTTGCGGAGGCGCGCCCGGCTTGGCAGTTCATATTGGTGGGCCCAGTCGTCAAGATCCCGGAGTCTGATCTGCCGAGAAGACCGAATATACACTACCTTGGCCAGAAGGATTATCGCTCCCTGCCGTCTTATTTCGCAGGCTGGGATGCAGGTTTACTGCCGTTTGCTATGAACGAATCGACGCGCTTCATCAGCCCCACGAAAACACCGGAGTATCTCGCTGCCGGGCTGCCTGCAGTCTCCACTCCCATTGCTGACGTTGTCGAACCCTATGGAGTGAACGGCCTTGTGCACATCGGGAGAACACCAGAAGAATTCGTTCATGAGATGGAAAATGCCCTGAGCTCCCGTAACTGTGCGGAACGTCTGGCTCGCGTAGATCGTTATTTGAGCAACATGTCCTGGGATACAACGTGGAAGCAGATGCTGCATCTGCTCTCACAGAAGGTTTACGGGGCTTCTAAAAGTCAGCGCTTCACCGATGCGCTAACGCTGAATGGAGAGACTGAGTGTTCGACTACCTGATCGTGGGAGCCGGTTTCGCAGGCAGTGTGATCGCCGAGCGTCTGGCGAACATCTCCGGAAAATCTGTCATGCTGATTGACCGCCGGTCGCATATCGGTGGGAATGCATTCGATCACTACAACGAGCACGGGATCCTGGTTCATCGTTATGGCCCGCACATCTTTCATACCAACTCGCGCGAAGTGTTCGAATATCTCTCGCAGTTCACAGAGTGGCGGCAGTATGAACATCACGTGCTGGCGAGTGTGGATGGCCAGCTTCTGCCAATGCCTATCAACCTGGACACCTTGAACCGGCTCTACGGGCTCCAGATGAATTCATTCGAAGCGGAAAAGTTCCTGGAATCGCTCGCCGAGAAGAAGGTGCAGCTGAAGACGTCAGAAGACGTGGTGGTCAGCAAGATTGGAAGGCAGCTCTACGAGAAGTTTTTCCGCAATTACACGCGCAAGCAGTGGGACATGGATCCCTCAGAACTTGATGCTGCCGTGACTGCGCGCGTGCCAGTTCGAACGAATCGCGACAACCGATACTTCACGGATACGTATCAGGCGATGCCATTGCATGGCTATACGCGAATGTTCGAGAAGATGCTTGACAATCCCAGGATCAAGGTTCTGTTAAATGCCGATTATCGCGAGATACAACATGAAATCCCCCATCGCAACCTGGTTTATACGGGACCGATCGATGAATTCTTCGAGTTCCGCTACGGAAAGCTTCCTTACCGCTCCCTTCATTTCAAACATGAAACTGTGAACCGAGCGGTTTTTCAGCCAGAAGCCGTGGTGAATTATCCCAACGAGCATCTTTACACCAGGATTACGGAATTCAAGTACTTGACCGGCCAGGAGCACTCTAAAAGCAGCATTGTCTATGAGTATCCGCAGGCAGAAGGCGACCCTTACTACCCGGTCCCGCGGCCCGAGAACGACCTGCTCTACAAGAAATACAAAGCTCTGGCGGAACAGACCCCGGAAGTACACTTTGTGGGCCGGCTTGCAACGTACAAGTACTACAACATGGACCAGGTTACGGCGCAGGCGCTCACTCTTTTTAATAAACTGAAAGTAGAAAAGGTTTCGTATCGGCCTAAGAAGAGCGTGTCCTTTCAAATGGCAGCTCCTCAGGAAACATTGAACTCAGCATTGAGTGAACCCCGCAGCAGTACCGGCCCTGAAGACGCTGAAGCTGCCTGACATCTCATGCCACCAGATTCCCCGGTGACAACTCGAAGGACTTCCAGTCGACTTGGCAGTCTCGCAAAAACCGAAGCAGTGCATCTTCAAAGGTTGGCAGCAGAATCGCTCGTTCGCTTGTAAGCGCGCTGAATAACGGCCGCTCTGCCCGAAAATTCATTGTTCTATAGGTAGAGGCACGGAGAGTGCGGGTCGAGATCTTCGCCAAAGAAGCCGCTGTTTCAGCCAGTTCCGCCCATGAGATTTGGCCTACGTTCGCGAGATGCCAGATTCCATGCTCGCCATCGATCAAAAGATCGAGGCAGGTATTGACCAGATCCGGCACATAAGTGGGCGAAACAATGACATCGGCAGCGGCTTTGAAGTGTTGTTCCGCCGCCAGATTCCGCAATGCGGAGAAAACAAAATTGCTCTGATCCCAAGGTCCAAAGAATGCAGCGGCGCGTATGACCAGAGCCGAAGGCATGGCTTGTGCGATAAGTCTTTCTGCCTCGGCCTTACTTGCCCCATAAACGTTTACAGGCAAAACAGCATCGCTTTCAGTATATGGTCGGTTCTGGTTGCCGGCGAACACCAGGTCAGAAGAAAAGGTAAGAAGCGGCAGGTTGCGCTGGCTGCATTCGATAGCCAGCACGTGAGCCGCCAAGGTGTTTTCTCGAAAGCACCGGCGAGGTTCCCGCTCTGCATCGTCGACACGCACGTAGCCGGCGGCATTAATGACCGCCCATGGCTGCAACTCGAACAAGGCGCGACGTAAGGCTACAAAATCTGTGATGTCAAGCTCGTGGCGGGGCAGGGCGCGATATGGAATTCCGCGCAATTCACACATGCGGGCAAAGGCGCGCCCCAGGGTGCCGTTTCCTCCTGTAATAAGAATGGGCTTAACTGGAGAAAAACTCCGGTTAATCGACTGCATCTCCTCGGTTCGCGCTTCTCCATTCTCCTGCACAGAAATTCCGTAAACGAATCGCTGTGGCCTGTGCCACCAGCCGGGAACTTTTAATAAAGGATGCCCGGGTGCACTTCCGGTGGAGATCTCCGTGACAAGCCCGGCAAGCGCGGTCGGTCGGGGCGGAGATGAGCGAATGTCATACACACCCTGCTCGTAGACCTGATTGTTGCGGGTCAGGAGTTGATCCCAATCGAAAGCTCCGAGCAGCGACCATGCGGTAACGGCAACCACATCAGCCTTCTGTTCTCGAGCCTCCTGCGCGGCGCGCCAAACCTCAAGAAACCAGCGCAACTGCTCCTCCCGCGTGCACCCGTTGTGGCATTCAGTAACAGCAATAGGCAGGTGATAGCGCTCCCATGCTTCCATCAACAACGCACCCGGCCCAGCGGGTCCGTCGCGCAATACGCGCGCGGCGAGCACGTCGGCGTAGGCATGTCTTTCGTTCCCGCCGTGACTGTCAACGGGATACCGCTCCAGGTGCTCGTCGAGATAGCGTTCTCCGCTGAGATAGTGGTTAATCCCAATTACGTCCGGAGGACAGGGATGATCCAGAAACCACTGGAGATCACTTTCGTTTATTCCGGCCCAACGAAAGTGGTGCCACATCCGATGATCCCGATTGACGTTCCCGCAAAGAAGATCGTAGGTACACCAACGACGCTCATTTTCAAAGTCAGCCTGGTAGGAGAGAGCCGGAGTGCTATACGTTTTCCCCAGATCCTCGGTCTGGATCAAGCGCGCCGAGGGCCGAACACGGCGAATAGCCTCCATCGAAAGAACGACAGCCCGGCATTGATTCAGAAACGCCCGTGCAAATGACTGCTCATCTCGAAGATGCGGATACCAATGCCCATACAGGGCCGTAAATCGAGCCGTGGTCAAAGGTTCGTTGATCGGAGTGTAGTCTTCGACCTCCGGGAAGCGGCTCGCGACCTCCTCCGCATACCTGGCGAGTTCGGGCGCGAAGTTCTCATCCAGCAAACTGGTATGCCGCGGACCGCTGCCGTGATGCACCAAGCCAATAATCGGACGAATGCGCAGTTTCGCGAGTTCTCGAAGACAGGCTTCTGCCCATCTCCATTTCTCCGACTCGGAGCCATGCGATGGCTGGCATTCCCAAAGGATAGGTTGCCTCAGTGCCTGGATCCCCAGCCCGGCGAAGCGTTGAAAATCCGAGATCCTGGAAGTGTGTCCGGTGCGCCTGAGTTGTTCGATGTACTCATCGCCAACACGGTTGATGGTGCACTCGACTCCTCCCCATAATTGAAGATCTTTACACTTTGTTCTCATCGTGACGTGATGTGCCATACCTTTCGAGGGTGCGCCAATGAGATGCGATCTCACAGGCTGAATAACGGAAAAAAAGCATTCTCCTGCCCGTGTAAGCGACGTTTAGCCGCGGTCAATCTGGTGGGTTCGACACAACTTGTCTGTCCGTTAAACCGGCGTCCGTGCCCCTTCGAACCTAGCCTAGACATAACGGCAACGAGGGCCGTGGACCTTTTCAGTTCAAGGTGGCGGACCAGGCGGCTATCCAGCATAAAACTACAGTTCGATTGTTCATAAAATACGGCTGGCCCTAATGGCGGTGCTTCACCTGAAACGTCAGACTAATGGTTCCGGATAGACGGAAATCCAAGGTGAAGAGAGTTGATATATGGAAATGCATGTCGAAAAGGGTCTGGCAACAGAGGACCAGGTTACGGGAGCAATCGAAGCACAAACTTCTCAGATTCCAAGCAGCGGCTATCTGGCGGCAGCTCTGGGTTGCATGGCGGCATCGGCAATCCTGAAGTTCTCAGGCAAGGACGACTGGGCGTTATTCGTAGGACAATGGCCCGCTCCGTTGCTGATCATGGGTGTTTACAACAAAATGGTTAAGCAGCATGGCTCAGATGCACGATCGGACTTCACTGAGAGAGCAGCTTAGTCTTTGGTTCTAAAGTCTGTTAGGGGCGGCTTCATGAAAGCCGCCCCATCAGTTTTGGAGTTGGCACTTGCTGCGCCACCGATACCGCCAGTTAACCTAATCGCTTTTTTACTCATTGACAATTTGGTGGGGTCCCTGGCGTGAGACCTGAGGCGTCCAGGGGGCATGGAATTAGTGGGGCTTTCAGCTAGAAAGGGTTGGAGGCTGCCGGCCGGGTTTTGGGGGGAATATTCCGGCTTTAAGGCTTGCGAACTGCCCGAATGCCTGTTCCAACCGAAGCAACTTCGTTCGTGGTGCGGTAGTCGAGAATGCGGGACGTCAATGTGTGAGGGCCCACTATGCGCACGTCCGCCGTTGCTTGCATGCCGGTCTGCAACCAGGTTCCCTCGACATCCGCGAATGTGAGTTTTACGCTGACTTTCCGTAGCCACCACGAAGGAGTTTTTGCAAGTTCTCCCTCCATTTGGCGCACGGCGAACGAATGCTCGTCTACCCACACCTGCCCTGAAATCAGCTCGGCCTCTTTTCGCTTGGGCCGCAGTCCCAACAGGTAGCACAGCTTGCCATCCAGAGTTGCTTTACCGACATAGCTAAAATCGTAGTTGTCTCGCGACAAAGCGGTCTTGGATGAATTGCTACTGGACGCTATCTCTTTCTCGAGCACCCGCTTTACAACTTGTAGTCCGCGATTGCCGCCCGACGAGTGCTGAATCCTGTAATTCTTGCTCGCAGGTGGTCTGAAATCCACCTCCGCAACGACCTCCGAATCGGCCCGAGAATCCTTTGACCCGGATAGCCGGTATTCGCGCACTATCTGATAGGAAACTTGCCGAGGGACGGTGGCTTGCGCCTTTTGCACCGCGTCAACAATCACGTTGAGGGAGATTGTTCCTGTACGGGAGTTTTCCTGAGCTAATGCCATGTAGGAGAGCACCGTGAATGCTCCCACTGCCATTCTTCGCATCGCAAGGGACGCCACCATACATCACTCTCCTCAACTATGCATTGAGCACGTCGAAGGCCAGAAGGAAGGCATAGAGCACCAGCTAACTGCGAGTTCATACACCCGGTAGGTGTGCAATTTGTGCGGCGAGCTCAGGATATTTAGCCTAATGTGGATGCTGGAGCCCCACCGGCCACGGCAATGAATCCCTATAGTGCCGGTCTCTCAAGTCGAGCTAAGGAGGGGAGGGCTACATTAACGCGAGTAGACGCGAAGGGTCATTTCCGTCCCTACGAATACACTGTCGATGAAACAGCTCCGGGCACTGTAACGCGAACTACGGGCTAAACAAGCCCGCGATCCGTGGGCAGTGATACCTAAATCGAGTACGCACCGTATCGACTCACGCGCGCTGCATCCACTATCGTTCTTCCACGAGGAAAACGATGCCCGCGCTAACATTTGCCTGCTGTGTCCTGTTGGTCTCAACCGTCTTTGCAATTCCAGCTCGATGCCAGGAGAGTACTTCTTCCCAGCCTGCCAGTCAGGCTGCCAATCAGCCTGCCAATAACGACACCGTAGAGGGCACAGTCGTCTCGACGACTCGCAATACTTTGGTCGTACGTACCGACGACAGCCAACACGAGCTATTTACGTACGACCGCGGCACCGTACGGTCCGGGACGCTTGTACCAGGCGCCCGTGTTCGTGTGACCGCCGGGCCTGGCGATGAAAACGGGACTCGAGTCGCCAGTAGCGTAACCGTGGTGTCGGCGTCTTCTGGCGCCTCCGCGGACAAGGGTGCTCAGGCGGCTCCCGTACCGGAGAAGGTACGCGATATCGAGAGCGACATCAAACGCGAGAGCCGTCGCTGGCGCTTAGGCGTGCGTGCGGGCGCGGCCTTTGACCCCGAACTCTTTACCTTTGGGGTGCAATCCCAGATCGGCCCGATTTTTCATCCCCGGGTATTGTTCCGGCCAAACGCCGAATTTGCCTTTGGAGAAGTGACAGATCTTATTGCCTTGAACTTCGAGGCGATATACCGATTCTCCGCAGCGCGTCGGAGCGGCAATTGGACACCCTATGTAGGTGGTGGACCGGCCATGATTTTCATTCACCAGGGTCTTGGTGAAGGACGTGATATCAGTTTCAGCAACTTCGATTACGAGACGGGGCTGAACGTCCTGGCAGGAGTCCAATCCCGCAAAGGGACCTTCTTTGAATTGAAGACCAGCTTGTACTCAGGTCCCGCACCGAAGCTGCGCGCGATTGTCGGCTATAACTTCTGACCATTAAAGGGACGCAATTCGCTCTCATGCGAGTCCGTGGGGTCAATCACGAACGACTGTTCCGTGATGGTGATCTCCAGGTCCACGATTTCAGATTGTTTATGCCCTGAGTGTGTCACTGCCCTAACCGATGGCGAGCACCGGCGTGCACTTAATGATGAAGAATAGCCTCGACGTCGATAAGACTTCTCTACCGGCCCAACTTGGGACGAATCAGGAAAAGACTCGCAGGCCGAGCGAACAAGCCTTGCCATCAAGACCTGCCATCAAGACGAGCTTACTCCGCATACTCATCTGATCCAAGCACCCAAATAAACGACTGAATATCGATCAAATCCCGAGGGCGAAGGTCACGGAGATCCTTTGCGATTTCGTGGGCAAACTCGAGAAAACTGGAATAGGTTTCCCACGACGGTCCGGAACGGTAGTGAAAGTCGAAGCCGTATTCCCTCGTGGCCAAGCGGGTAACCGTGGGTTTCAGGAAGATATGAGTTTCAGGCTGAGCAATGAATCCGAATACGGTAGCCAGTGGCCAAGTAAGCACCCGGCTCTGTTTGCGGGGAAGTGCTGCCACCACTTCGCACCAGCGAGTGAATTTAGTCGGGAGCCTTCCAGGGCCGTAAAGAAGTGCATACAAACCCTCTGCGAAACCACGCGCCCCGCGTTCGGACTTTAAGGCGTCCCGAATGGCCATCTTTTCGAACGAAAAGAGAAGATTAGTGCGCGACTCAATTTTGACGGCCTCTGCCCCAATCTCCAGAAACTTCCCTTGGGACAGTTTTGACCGATATGCCGTACGACTCAGTACCGATTGCCATTCTTGATGTGCGCGCAACTTGTAACCGCGTTCCCAGTCCAAGTAGGTCTCGTCGCGAAACCCATCAGGGAAAAACCGTAGAAACTTGCGCCTGCAGTGTGCGATTTTGGATCGAGTAGGAATGGCAATAGATTGGGAGTGCCCGGCGTTTGCGAGACTGGCGCCCATTGCAGTAGAGCTTTTGATTCAGCCGTCGCCAAAAGGGTTTGGTTGCTAGTTTGTTTTCGGTTGCCTGACTCTGTCTACCCGAACGCTCATCATCGTCCGGATATCGGAGCCGCATTTAATTTTGCTGAGCCGCCGGATCCGTTCTTTGCGAGAAGTTCGCGCGCCGTTCCTGAAGGACATGACCAACCGGCCAATCGTGCCGAATGGACAACGACGATAGTGCTATGTGGGCGCTCCGGCTACCCCTTTTTTCTCTCAAGGTCCCACTCGGTCCCGTCGATAGCCAATGTAGACGCCTTGTTTATGCCGCGGGCATCACTCTTGCGTCGAACAGGCGCTGTCGCAGCCCAACAGGTGGTTCCAAGTCCTTATGGCGGGCCTATCGACATCCCCGAATGCATGTGAGCCTCAGGCCGAATGCCATTCTCTGCAACCATTACCTCCAGTGCAGGCTTCGGTAACAGAGGGGGTTGCAGGGGAGTTCGCAACAGATACTGCACAATCCAAGCCGCCAATGCCCGCCCGAAGCAGCGGGCGCCTGCGCCTGTTATTCGTCGAGGACGAGCCCGCGGATGTTGAACTGGCGGTGCGCGCACTTCAACAGCGGAACTTTGAGGTAAGCGCAGAGGTTGCCCAGACCGAGGCTGAATTCACGGTCCGGGTGCGCAGCAATTCCTATGACGTAATTCTCGCCGACTACAAGCTGCCCAACTGGAATGGAATGGAATCGGTAGAAGTGTTGCGGCGGGAGGGACTCGATATTCCCGTCATCGTGGTCTCGGGTTCGCTGGGCGAGCTTACCGCGGTGGAGTGCATCAAGGGAGGCGCCGCAGATTATGTGCTGAAGGACGATCTGCCCCGGTTGCCCGAAGCAGTGCGCCGGGCCCTGAACGAGAAACGTCTGCGGGAAGAACACAAACGAGCTCAGCAGGAACTGGCCCGCTCCAATCAGGATCTGGAGCAATTTGCTTACGTGGCCTCGCACGACCTGCAAGAACCGTTGCGCATGGTGGCCACCTACACGCAACTGCTGGCCGAGCGTTATCGCGGCCAACTCGACGCCAATGCAGACAAGTACATCAACTATGCGGTCGACGGGGCTTTGCGCATGCAGGCGCTGGTCCAGGATCTGTTGGCCTTCTCGCGGGTGGGCCGGCTTGATCCGGATCTGCAGAGCACCGACTGCAATACAGTGGTGGCCACGGCCTTGCAGAATCTGCAGGCCGCCATCAGCGAAAGCGGCGCACAGATTCTTTGTGAGCGCTTGCCGGTCATCCTGGCGGACGGCCCGCAGTTGCTGCAGGTATTTCAGAACCTGCTCGGCAACGCGATCAAGTTCCGCGGTTCAGACCCACCCGCGATTCGGGTCAGTGCGCACCTGGAGGCCAAGGCCTGGGTATTCTCGGTGTCGGACAACGGCATCGGTATCGACCCCGAGCATAGCGAGATTATCTTCGTTATCTTCAAGCGTCTGCATACGCGCGCCGAATATCCCGGAAGCGGCATCGGGTTATCGATCTGCAAGAAAATCATCGAACGCCAAGGTGGACAGATGTGGGTTGAGTCCGGGCGGGGGCGAGGCTCAACCTTCCGATTCACAATTCCCATCGCAGGGCCCGGGAGGTAATACGCGCAACGCGACGAGAACGGCGCCGGAGGTGCTATTGGTGGACGACAATCCTGCCGATATCGATCTTACGAGCGAAGTGCTGAGCAAGAGGAGACCGGATTCTCATATGAACTGCGTGAGCGACGGCGAGCAGGCGATTTACTTTTTACGCCGCGAGCGGGAACATGCCGACGCTCCAATGCCCGACCTGGTAGTACTGGACCTGAACCTGCCGCGCCGGGATGGACGTCAAGTGCTGACCGACATTAAGTCGGATCCCAAACTGGCCAGGATTCCGGTGGTCGTCTTCACCACTTCCGAGGCGGCCTGTGATGTCGGCCGCAGCTACGAGTTGGGAGCGAATTGCTATCTCAGGAAGCCGGGCAATCTGGCAGACTTCACGGCCATCGTACAGTGCATGGCCGATTTCTGGCTGGGCTTCGCAACTTTGCCGCAAAAGGAGAGACGATGAAGGATCCAGCAACCCATGTGCTCCTGATCGAAGACAACCCGGGGGATGCGGACCTGGTCCGTTTGCGTCTGGTGGAAGGCAAGCATCCGGTGGAAGTGAGCTGCGTTGAGCGGCTGGCAGACGGACTGGCGGCCATGACGAAGGAGGCACCATCGGTGGTGCTGCTGGACTTGAACCTGCCTGACAGCCAGGGCGCGGAAACCTTTCGCAGGGTGCTGGAGAAATCGCCCGACATCCCGGTGGTGATTCTTTCCGGACAAGATGATGAAGGGTTGGCCATCAAAGCTCTTCACCAGGGTGTCCAGGATTATTTGGTCAAGGGCAGCATCACCAGCGGGGCGCTGGACCGCGCTATGCGCTACGCGGTCGAACGCCAAGCTCTTCTGCATTCCCTGGAGATGAGCCGAAAGCAGCAACTGGAATTCAAGAACCAATTCCTGTCCCACGTGTCGCACGAACTGCGCACGCCCCTGACCTGCATCCACCAATACGTGAGCATTCTGCTCGACGGGCTGGCGGGGGAGATGAGCGCCGAGCAACGCGGGCATCTGGGAACGGTTTTGAAAAGCGTGAACCAGCTGGGCAGGATGGTGCGCGATCTGGTGGAAGCCACCCGGGCCGAGTCCGGCAAGATACGCCTCGAACCGCGCTGTGTGTCGCTCGACGAGTTGACCCGCTCGGCTGCGAAGATGCTGGAGAACACGGCCCGCGAGAAGCAGGTGGGGCTCGAGATTGGCATCGACGTGCGCATCCCTTTTATCCACGGCGATCCGGAGCGAATTCTGCAAGTGCTGATCAATCTGATGGATAACGCCATCAAGTTCACGCCCGCAGGCGGAGCGATAACCGTGCAGGCGTGTCTGGTCGAGACCGATCCGGAATATGTTTACGTCTCTGTGACCGACACCGGGTGTGGCATTACCCCCGAAGCCAGGAACCTGATTTTTGAGCGCCTGTATCAGGATCCCAATGCGGTCGACAACCAGCGTAAAGGCCTGGGCCTGGGGCTCTATATTGCCAAGGAACTGGTAGGGCTGCACGGCGGACGCATTTGGGTTACCAGCGATCCGGGCCGTGGCAGCAACTTCACCTTCACTTTGCCTCTCTATTCGCTGCCGAAACTGTTGCACCCGGTCATCACACTCGGACAGCGGCTCCGCACCGACCTGGTTCTGGTCAAGGTCGAGTTGCGGCCGCGCGCCCGGGCGCCTCGTGGCCATTGGAAAGATCTTTGCAGCCGCAGCCTGGCGTTGCTCGAGCGCTGCGTGTACCTCGACAAGGATCTGGTTCTGCCGCCCATGGCGGCCAGCGGCTTGGAACAAACATTCTACGTAGTTGCGTCCACCGATCTGCCGCGTTCCGAGATCATGATGGCTCGCATTCGGGAACAGATGGGCAAGGTCGCGGAGTTGCAGACCGGCGCGGAGTTGCAAGTCTCGGCCTGCGCGATTCCTCTGCCCGATCCTGCCGCGGGTGAATCGTTGGAGCAGCAAGTGCAGGAGGTGGCCGCTCGTGTGATAGCCATGGCGCGCGCCCGTGCGAGCGGGGATGGAGTGTCATAAACGCTAAGGAGCCGTTGAAAACAACAGCCAAAAACCAGAAGTAGACGGAAAAAGGAGCAGCAATGGATATGCCGAAAATTCTCATCGTGGATGATGATCCCGATCTATGCCAGGCGATGAAAGTGCGATTGCGGGCCAACCATTACGACACCGTACATGCGGTGGATGGATACTCAGCCATCGCGTTGGCGTACAAGGAACATCCCAACCTCATCATTCTTGATTTGGGCTTGCCGGCGGGCAATGGTTTTGTCGTGCTGGCGCGGTTGCAGGACGACGACAAGCTTTCCCGTATTCCGGTGATCGTGCTGACCGCCCGCGATCCGCAAGGCAACGAACAGCGTGCCCTGCAATCCGGTGCGTGTGCTTTCTTCCAGAAGCCTGCCGACAACACGCAGCTTTTGGACGTGATCCATGCCGCCCTGGCGAACGCCGCCGTGGGTGGTGGTCTGCCGTCCTGACGCCAATTACGAGCAGGAGGTGGAGTTGATAGCGGCTGATGTGTATCGGGCCGCTGAAAAGGCGGAGCGGCAGGCTAATGGGGGAGCCTGGCCTGCCGCTTCGCTCAGGCTGGTTGCCATGGCTTGGATCGAGTCGCAAGTTCGGGTTCGGCCCCAGGAGGAATGCAATGTCGGTCCACACTGCGCGGGCAGCGTCGTCGTATGCGAGCGAACCCGTGCGAAGGTATCCGCGAGCACTGTTCAGCATCCCTATTAAACTTCGCCACCTGATAGCGGGGGGAGTTCAGACCTCGCGCGGCGTGACGCTGGATATCAGTGAAGGAGGATTGGGCGCCCTGGTACAGGGCGATCTGCGCCTGGGAGAAACTGTGGAACTGGACCTGCAGTTGCCAGAACAAGCCCTGAACGCAGTTGCGATCGTCCGTCATAGTTCACAGGTACGCTCCGGATTCGAGTTTTTAGGATTAACGGCGGAAGAGCGCGGGCGGATCACCAATGTTTGCGCTCGCCAACAAGCAATGCAACAATCACGCCATTGAAGGCTCCGCCGGAATCTACGCCCGGCACGGAGTTGAGGCCCTAAACTGCCTTCCTGTTCCGCTTTGGGACGATCCCGCCCATTCGTGTGCCACTCGTCACAATGGCGCCTCCCTGATTCCTTCCATACTGACTTTGAATGGCTAAGAGTATGTCGAGTAACGGCGATCTGCGAGTTGCGCGATACCTGAGGTTTTTTGCCCCCTGCATCAGTGTCCTCTCGGTGGCATTCGGTCTGTTCGTGTTCAGCGGGTGGATGTTTCACCTTCAAGCGGTCAAGACCGCCTTCTTGGGCCAGGTAGCAGTCAAGCCCAATACCGCACTGTGTTTTGTCCTGATCGGAATCGCATTCTGGCTGGTGCGCGCCGAAAGTCAAAAGCGGACGACTGGTGGCAAATGGACCTCTAAGACGTTGGCCCTGGTCGTCTGTTTCGTGGGATTGCTTTCGTTTCTGGAATTCTGCTTCGGATGGGACGCGGGCATCGACCAACTGCTGTTTCGCGAAGGGGCCGAGGAGGCGCTGGGCAGTGTTCGTCCCGGCTTGATGTCTCCCATTACGGCGGTGGGCTTTCTTCTGCTCGGGCCGGTCTTGTTCCTGCTGGATTCCAAGACACCGCATGTGCGTCGGTTGGCTCAACTGCTGACGGTTTTGGTGGCCGTCGTATGCGCTTTTGGAATTTTGGAGTTCTTGTTGAACTTCAACACAGCGCACACCTACATCGCTCTACCCACTGCACTGCTGTTGTTTGCCTTGTCATTTGCACTGGTGTGCGCCCGCACCGAGTGGGGTTTGGGGAGACTTCTGGTGAGTTCGACCATGGGAGGAACGTTAAGCAGGCGCTTGCTGCCTGCCTCGATCATCATACCCGTCTTGATCGGTTGGCTCCGCGCGAAAGGCGAAGCGGCCGGATTCCTTTCCGATTGGGTTGGGCTCGCGATCATGATCGTGAGTGCCTCGACCCTGTTGGCCGGCATCATTACCTGGACTGGCTTTGTCATCGACCGCACAGATGCGGATCGTAGAGGAGCGGAAGAGTCCGCGCGTCGGCTGGTTTCCATTGTCAACTGCTCAAACGACGCCATCTTCGGCGAGACCCTGGACGGCACCGTGACCAGTTGGAATGCCGGGGCTGAAGCCATCTACGGGTACACGGCCGCGGAAATGGTCGGAAATTCCATGGCCGTCGCGATTCCGCCCGAGGGGTTGGACGAATTCAGAATGGTGATGCAAAAAGTGGCGCGCGGCGAGCAGGTGCGCCATCACGAAACCCTGCGCATGCGAAAAGGTGGGGAGAGACTTCATGTCTGATCTCTCGATCAGTCCGGTAAGAGATGAGGCCGGAACCGTCGTGGGCACATCGACTGTGGCCCGCGACGTCAGTGAACGCAAGCGCGCCGAAAAGAAGATGCAGCGCATGAATCATACGCTAAGGGCGCTAAGTGAGTGCACGGATGCGCTGATGCGCGCCACCGAAGAATCGGCCATGCTGCAGAAGGTATGCGAGGTGGTGGTGAAAGTGGCCGGCTGCCGGATGGCGTGGGTCGGGTACGCGGAAGCGGACGAGAACAAGACCGTGCGGCCCATGGCAGCTGCCGGCCCCGAAGAAGGATACCTGACCGCTGCCAACATCACGTGGGCGGATGTGGAACGCGGGCGAGGCCCAACCGGTATTTGCATTCGCACGGGCAAGACCACCGTTGCCCAAGACTTTGCCCACGATCTCCGGTTGGAACCGTGGCGCGAAGATGCGCTGCGCAAAGGCTATCGCTCCTCCATAGCCGTGCCACTGAAGACCGGGACGGAGGTCATCGGTGCCCTGACGACTTACGCCGCCGAAGCCGGCTGGTTTGACAGTGACGTCCAGCGCCTTCTGGAAGAGCTCGCCAACAACATGACGTACGCGATCAGCACGCTCCGCGCACACACTGAACGGAAGCGAGCACAAGAGGCCCTGCACGAGAGTGAAATCGCGTTTGTCACGCTGGCAGACTTCGTCCCGCAGCTGGTTTGGATGTGCACGTCTGATGGGCTAAACATCTACTTCAATCAAAGGTGGACGGAATATACCGGGCTGACGTCGGAACAGAGTCGCGGAATAGGCTGGGGCATTCCATTCCACCCCCAGGACAAACAGGCGGCATGGGACGCCTGGAACCACTCGGTCGCGACCGGCGAGATCTATCGTGTGGAAAGTCGTTTGCGGGCGGCCGACGGAAGTTATCGCTGGTTTCTCATGCGAGGCTCGCCCCTGCGCGATGCGAATGGAACGGTCGTGAAATGGTTTGGCACATGCACCGACATCGATGACATGAAAAGGGCGGAAGAGCAAGTGCGCCAGCTCAACCGCGAATTGGAAGGGCGCGTCGAACAGCGCACCGCGCAGTTGGCCGAGAGCGAAAAGCGGGTGCGCAGAAAACTGGAGAGCATCCTTTCACCCCAAGGAGATCTTGGGCAACTGGAATTGGCCGACCTCCTTGATATTCCGGCCGTGAAATTGCTGGTCGAGGGCTTCTGCGCAGTAACCCACATCCCCACAGCCTTGATTGATCTGCAAGGCAATTTCATAATTGCAGTTGGTCTGCGCGAGGTCTGCACAAAGTTTCACCGCCAACATCCGGAGACCTGCCGCAATTGCCGGGAAAGCGATATTTACCTGTCGGCCGGGGTCGCACCTGGCGAATTTAAAGTCTACAAGTGCAAAAACAACCTTTGGGATGTCTCTACCCCGATCATGGTGGGCGGCAAGCATCTTGGAAATCTGTTCACGGGGCAATTCCTTTTTGCGGATGAGCCTTTCGACGAGGAGGGATTCCGGCACCAGGCCAGGAAATACGGCTTTGATGAGAACGAATACCTTGGCGCGTTGCAGAAGACGCCTCGGGTGACGCGACAATTTGTCAATGAGTGCATGGCTTTTCTCGCCAAGCTCGCCGAGGTGCTCTCGCAAACCGGGCACAGCACGGTCAAGCTGGCGCGATCGCTGGAAGAGCTTCGCCATGTCAATAGCGAGCTGGCCGACTCCATAAAGGAACTGGAGGCCTTCACCTATTCGGTGTCACATGATCTGCGCGCGCCTCTGCGCCACATCAGCGGCTTTTCCAAAATTCTGACTGAGGAGTTTGGGGCGGGTCTTCCGCCGGATGCGCGGCATCATTTGCAAAGGATCGAAGAGGGCACGCGTCGCATGGGCATGCTGGTGGATGACCTTCTGAACCTGGCCCGCGTCGGCCGCCGCGAACTCAGTGTGCAGGTTGCCGGGTTGCAGTCGGTAGTGGACGAGGTGATCAGTGGTCTGAAACCAGACCTTGCAGGCCGCCAGGTCGAATGGAGAATTTCCAGTCTGCCATATGTGGAGTGTGATCCCGGACTCATGAAACAGGTTTTCCAGAACCTGCTTTCGAATGCGGTCAAATTCACACGGCCGCGTGCGCAGGCCGTCATCGAGGTTGGTCAGGAAGAGCAGGACGGCAGGACGGTGATCTATGTCCGCGACAACGGGGTGGGGTTCAGCATGAAATACGCGGACAAATTATTTGGTGTTTTTCAACGCCTGCACCGACCAGAAGACTTCGAAGGCACGGGAGTGGGACTGGCGACCGTGCAGCGAATTATCCAGAAACACGGCGGACGAATTTGGGCTATGGGGGAACTGGATAAGGGAGCGACGTTTTATTTCACGCTTGGAAACGACGAAAGAATCGAATTCCAGAGCGCAGCCGTACACCTAGGAGACCAGGCATGACCGACCGACAAATCGAAATCTTGCTGGTGGAAGACAATCAGGACGACGTGGAGCTAACCCTCCATGCTCTTCGTAAAGAGAACCTTGCGAACCACATCCATGTCGCTCGCGACGGAGAGGAGGCTCTCGACTTTATCTTCTGCAGCGGAGCCCACGCCGACCGCTCCTTTGAACGACCTCCAAGATTGGTGCTTCTGGATTTGAAGGTGCCCAAGGTCGATGGCATGGAAGTCTTGAGACGTCTAAAAGCCGATCCCCGAACCAACACCATCCCGGTTGTGATCCTTACGTCATCCAAGGAGGAACGCGATCTGGTGAACGGTTACGGGCTGGGAGCGAATAGCTACATCCAGAAGCCTGTGGATTTTGAACAGTTCCGAGCGACCGTGAAGACGGCGGGACTGTACTGGTTGCTGGTCAACCAGGCGCCTGTACCGAAAGCAGCTTGCCAATCTGCCGGACAGTAGAGCCTTAATTAAAGAGACTGGTCTCCGGAGCTGACACGGGCAGTCGAAAGCCATTTCCCGGTACGGATGCACCGTGAACGGGCCTGCTCTGGTCGGCGCTACGGACAGGCTCCAAATTGCGCAGAGGCTCGCCAAGCAGAAATACACCCAGGCGTATTGCGTTAAACGCAGTTCACTTAGCCCCAGCGCGGTTGTTCGTCCAGGCTGATCCCCAGTGCAGTTTTCGCTACCACTTCATGCGTGAGGAAGGAATTAGCCGGGTGGATTCGGCCGAGACGCGCATCGCGGACTAATCGCTCGTAGCCGGAAGATCGGAAAATCCCGAAGCCTCCAATCACATCTAATCCAACGTCGACAACGCGCCAAGAGCCCTCAACCGCATGGTATTTGGCCGCGAAGATTTTGCTGGGCCACTCGGCGCCGTGATCGACGCCATTTGACCAGTCCTGCGCGATCGTTTCCAGATGAGGTCCAATCGACTCAAGTTCGAGGACCATTTCCGCAATGCTGTGCTGGGCCTCGGGGTGATGAGCCATCGAGCGGGAGAGCGCCAGTGAACCTTTGCTTTTCACAACGGCGATGCATTGGTCCAACGCGCGCCTGGCTAGTCCGTAGTAAATGTTCCCGAAGCCCATCAGAGCCCAGGCAAAGACCGCGAGTACGAAAGAATCCATTCCGGCGGCGCCGGCGGGGACGACGCGCGCAATGTAACGGTCGGGGACGAACGCATTCTCCAGCACCGTATCGTCGCTACTAGTTGCTCGCATGCCCAATACGTCCCAAGTCTTCTTGATTGTGTACCCCGGTGTATCGCGTGGCAGGAATGCGTGAACGATTTTTGGTTGGCCGGGATCGCTTAGGTCCATCCCATGCACGCCCAACCGGGTCCAGACCGGAGTCAGGCTGCCGAAGTGCTTGTGTCCTGTGAACCGGTAGCCCCCGTCGACACGTTCCGCCTTGGTGGTCGAGATAAGAACCGGCACGTCGTTGCCACTCTCCGCGTGTCCGGCTGCGAAGATTTCACCGGCAGCCGCCTCGCGCAAGATCCATTCCAGCGAGGAATCGCCCCGCCGCCAAAGGTCGGCTGCAACACCTAGCCAATAAAGATGCATGTTTACTGCAAGAGCAGTTGCTGGCGCATAGTATGCTAACCGGCGTTGCTCTCTGCACACCTCGGCGAGGGCCAGTCCATGCCCTCCAAACTCCGAAGGTACGGGCAGAAGAAGATAACCCGCTGCCCGAAGCTCTTCGAAATCCTCGCGAAAAAAGCTGTTGTCCTGGTCATAAGAAGCAGCACGTAAAGCAAAATCCGCGAGCATTGCGTCGGTAAGCACGGTCTTCACCGGCGAAAAGGAATTCCCGTTTTTTCCGATAGGCGCGACGCGGTCCGCGCTTGCGTGCTCTTTGGAATCGAGTGCATTGGTAGCTGGGATCATATGCTTTTCCTGCTTCGGTAAGTTTTCGGACATTCTACATCCACGATCTTCCTTTTCCGTTTCGCGGCTAATTGCACCCGTATATCTGCTCGATCATCCTCAGACATCGCGGCCAAAAAGAACGGAATGTGGTCATGTCAGCTTGACGGCGTGACTATCGTCCGAGAACGGCCACGCTTGCTGGACCTTAAGGTCTCGACCTAACGAACACGGGTCGCCGCGTCCGATGTAGCGCGGGCACCCACGCCCGGGCAGTGGCTAACGAAGCTTGTGACACCAGTCGGCAAGCTCTTCAGACACGGCAAACCTCACCAATCCTAGACCTTTCTTGGTCGAGGGCCCCCACGCTGTACGGATTGTACTGACTACGGCCGTGCTTCGTAGACGATGTTGAATGGTGTTTCGGTCGCCCGCCGGAAGCGGTTGAACCCGGCTGAAGTCACAACATCCCGAATTCGCGTCTCACCCGCCTGTGCCCCCAGGCAGAGTCCCACTTCCTGGGATCGCGAGCACGGAGTACACAGCAGCGTCGAGAAAGAGTAGTAGACGCGGCCAACTGGGTTCAGGTTGTCCTGCAAATGATCGTTGGCGAAGGGCTCAACGATCATCCAAGTGCCATCCTTAGCCAGGGACTGCCGGACATGGGCCGCCGCACCGATAGGGTCTCCCATATCATGGAGGCAGTCGAAGACCGCGACGAAGTCGTAGTCCCGTCCGGGAAATTCTTTTGCTTTCGCAACTTCGAAGGTGACCCGGTCGGAAACGCCTTCGCGTTGGGCCGCCTCGCGGGCACCTTCGATAGATTTTGCATGGTAATCGAAGCCGAAGAATCGGGATTTCGGGAATGCCTTGGCCATTAATAAGGTGGAAGCGCCCTTCCCGCATCCGACATCGGCCACGCGTGCTCCCGCTTCCAGTTTTGCTTTGACGTCCTGCAACGAAGGAATCCACGAGTTCACCAGGTTCGCCGCATAGCCCGGACGAAAGAATTTCTCGCACCCGTGAAAGACGCCGTCAACATGCTCGTGCCATCCCATACCGGCGCCGGATCGGAAGGCCTCTGCGATTTGCGGGACAGCCGCCAGCGAGCCCAGTGCCAGTTCGAATGCTCCTGGCAGATAGGCCGGGCTGTCTTCAAATGCCAGCGTGAAAGCTTGCTCTTCACTCAGGCTGAATTTATTTGCGCTCTTGTCGTAGGTGATGTATCCCCCGGCCGCCTGCGAAGCCAGCCACTCCCGGAGATAGCGTTCGTCGGTCTGCGTTCTGGCGGCGAGTTCTGCGGAACTCATCGCGCCAGAGGCAAGGGCCTTGTACAGTCCCAATTTCTCGCCAATCACGACCATGCCGGTATGGACTGCAGCCCCGAGATCGGTTACGAATTGCCCAATGAAAGCGTTCAGTTTGTCGGTATCGATGATAGGAACGTGCGATGCGCTCACTGTTTGTGTCTCCTTTTCTGAAGTTAGTGCCCGTTCGCTGGCGATCGCGGGGCTGATCCGGCCCATCATTTAAAACGGAAGACTACAATGCTCCGCTTCGTCTCAATTGTTCTGGCCCGCGAACGCCTGACACGACACGTCGGGATGCCAGTTCACAAAGGCGCCGTCTGGGTTGTCCTTCCACGCCCAAACATGCAGTGTGTAGAACGCCTGAAGTCCGAAGCGATTGGGAGTGTCGAAGAAATGGAAAAGCTGTCCCATGAGTTGCGGTGGATCATGGGGATGGATAGCATTCCAAGCGTCGGCGAAGACCAAAAAGTCAGCGCCGGTCAGTCGCAGGCTACCGTCTGAGTTCGGTTCGTAGAGCACAATCTGAGGACGCGTAGCATCAAAGACGCCGGTTTTGTTTACTTCATCCAGCAGGTCCCCATTCAAAAAGTGGAGGCCCATTGCTCCCACGTCGTCTCCTTGCACGCAACCGAATATCAGGGCGTAGTGCTCACGTTTCGCCTCCTCTACATCCTTGAAGCGTTCGGTCGCTTCACGGACGGTTTTGATCAGAGCCCCGGCCCTCTTCTTCTGTTCTGGCGTCTGTAGGTGCGAGTGCCCTGCTTGCGCGAGAGCGACACCGGACCCAAAGCTCATGAGAACCAGAGCCACGATGGAGCGTCGGAACGGCAACGAGAGCAGTTTGTTTTTCAGAGTTGTGGTGGGAATTTGCATTGTACTCATTGGACTTATCTCCTTTTGCGGGTCGAACGCTCTCGTCTGCAACTGCTTTGGGCCCAGCAGTTTTGCGGAGCCACCGTTTTGCTAGAATCCGCTCTGCAGGCCCATCGTGGCCATTTTGGAGCGCGCGACACGGCAGTGAGCCTCTCCCCAGTGGGTGCAAACTTACAAGCAGCAGCGGGGTAAGTAACGAAACAACGCCAAAGAAAAGCCAAAATCGTGACGCAAAGGCTGCCTTGGTTTTTGCGACAATGGAGAACCTGTGGAGATGCATCCCCAGAACTACCAATTCGGCGAGTTCACGCTCGATGTTTCCAGGGGATGTGTCCTCAAAGCCGGGGAGGAGATCAAGCTTCGTCCCAAGGTGTACGAAACCCTCAAATACCTGGTGGAACACCCGGGACGACTGATTGGCAAACAGGAATTGATCCAGGCAATCTGGCCGGACGCTTTTGTTACCGACGACTCGGTGGTGCAATGCACCCTGGAGTTGCGTCGCGCGCTTGATGATCGCAGCCAGCAGTTGCTGAAGACTGTCCCGCGCCGCGGATATTTGTTCACAGCCGAGGTAACCCAGGCTTCGGCGAAGCCGGAAAATATTTCTGCGACGGTCCCGTTTAACTTGCCGGACGTCGGGAAGGTGTCGTCGTCGAGGATTGTCAGGAAACGACACGGCCTGCCGGTACCGCGCACTTCGCTTATCGGACGGGAGCAACAAGTCGCGGAGATTGTCGAGTTGCTGCTTCGAAGGGATGTTCGGCTGTTGACTTTGACCGGCGCGGGCGGTGCGGGAAAAACGCGGTTGGCGCTGGCTGTAGCTGCCGCAATCGCAGATACCTTCACGGCGGGCGCTCAATTTGTGGGTCTGGCCTCGATCTCGCACCCGGACCTGGTGGCGACTGCTCTTGCCGACGCGCTCGAAATCCAGCAAGTCGCCAACCACAGCATCCCCCAACTCATCGGCGATCAACTGCGAAACTCGGGGTCCTTTCTTCTTCTGATGGATAACTTCGAGCAGGTGCTGCCGGCGGCGACCGTGCTGGCTGAAACCTTGGACGCATGTCCCTCACTCAAGATTCTGGTCACCAGCCGGTCATGCTTGCGGATTTACGGAGAGCAGGAATTTCCCGTGAAGCCACTCGCAGAGAATGCGGCCATCGAGTTGTTTGTGCAGCGCGCGGCAGCGGTATGGCCTGATTTTACGATTTCGTCGGAGAACCAACAGACGGTCCATGAGATCTGTTCACGCCTGGATGGACTGCCATTGGCAATTGAACTGGCAGCTGCGCGAACGAAAGTGCTTGCTCCCAGTGCCATTCTGGACCGGCTGCAAAGCCGATTGCAATTGTTGACCGGTGGTGCCCTCGACTTGCCCGAGCGGCATCATACCCTGCGCAACACGATTGAGTGGAGTCATGACCTCCTGAATGAGGTCGAGCGAAAATTGTTTCGCCGGCTTTCCGTGTTCGCCGGCGGATGCACGCTGGAAGCTGCAGAAGCGGTCTGCAACACAACTCGCGATCTCGGTATCGATCTGTTTGAAGGCCTTTCATCCCTAGTGGGTCAGAATCTGGTGCAGCGTGTCGACCGAACCGAGGCGGAGCCTCGTTTCGCGATGCTTGAGACCATTCGCGAGTATGCCTTCGAACGGCTTACGGAGAGTGGCGAGCAAGCTGCTGCGCATCGCGCGCATGCGGCGTACTGCGTAGTGCTGGCGGAAGAAGGAAATCCAGAACTAAGCCCCGCAGAGCGAAGTCGCTGGTTGACGCAATGTGATGCGGAAATCAATAACCTCCGTTTCGCTCTCGACTGGCTGTTTCAGACTGAGGATGTGGAATGGGGTTTGCGCCTCTGTGTAGCTCTGTTTCGGTTCTGGGATATGCGCGAGCATCTGAGCGAAGGTCGGGCAAGGCTGGAGGCGATTCTCCGCCTGGCAGGATCGGAAAGGCCAAAAGAGAGCGCCAGAGTTGCGCTCTTTATCGGCGCCTTGGCAACGGCGCAGGGAGACTATCCAGCCGCGGAACGTTATCTGCAGCGAAGCCTTTGTCTTTATGAAGACTTGGGCGATGAGTCAGGCATCGCCGCGTCGTTGAATGCGCTGGCGGTTTCGGCGCGAGATCGCGGTGACTATGCTTCGGCGCAGAGCAATTTTGAGCGCAGCCTCGCCTGCTGGCGTTTGCTGCCGGATCGGTTGGCAATCGCGCGTTGTCTTCACAACCTCGCGAATGTGGTGAAGGTGCGTGGCGACTATCCGCGAGCACGATGGGCCCTCCGGGAAGCAACGGAAATTTTCGAGGAACTTGGTGATCGCAATGGGGCCGCCTGGTCGATTAATCAGCAGGGCGATATCGAGCGGGAACAGGGTCATCTTGCGGAGGCGCGAGCACTGTATGAAGGGGCACTGGCCGTTTTTCGAAAAGTTGGAGACCCGTGGGGCACCGGCAGGTCGCTCACGGATCTCGGATACATCGATTGTGAGCAGGGCGAGAATCTGGCTGCGGGCGCGGCTTATCGCGAAGCCCTGGAAATCTTTGCGAGTGTGGGACACCAGCGCGGCATAGCGCGGGCATTGGAGGGATCCGCTTGCCTGGCGCTTGCTCGGGGAGACGCAGTGCGTGCACTGACGTTGGCTGCCGCCGCAGCCCATTCACGCCAACTGATCAGCACTCCACTTCCTCAAGCCGAACAACAGAAACTCGATCGGACCCTGCTGCCTGCATGGAAGTCACTCAGTGAAGCGGAGGGTAAGAGGGCATGGGCAGCAGGTTCTGCCATGAATTTGGAGGAATCCATCCGATACTCGCTGGAGGAGCCTGCTATTGGACCTCGGCAGGATCAATGAGACGGCGGACTGCGGAGACACGGTCAGCGGGAATCCCAACCCTGCGGGCGTGCTCCCGAATGGTGTCCTCGTCGGGAGCGAGGTAAACGCAGTAGACCTTATCTTCGGTGACGTAGCTGTGAAGCCACTGAATCTGCGGTCCCATTTCCTTCAACGTCTGCAAGGAACGCACGGCCAACTCTCGAATCTGCGTCTCTGACAACGTCCCGGCACCAGGAACCTCGCGTTCAATTACGAATTTCGGCACAATGAAAAAAGTTTAACACTAACGCATGGGTAATGGTTGAGCATCGGTTCGTCCCTATTCGACGTGTCCGATGTAATCGTCGTCAAACTTGGCCCGATGCTTTAACACTTTCCGGATTGGAAATCAGAAGTCGGTTTGTGGAAAGCACGGTCTCAGTTTCGAGATTTTAAGGGTCGCGCTTAAGCGATGTTCTGGGCAGTCTTTTTGGGGGATGGATTTGGTGCGCCGACGCAATCTCGACCCGATTTCGTCCGCCCCGTTTGGCTGCGTAAAGAGCCTGGTCGGCTAAATTGAGCACGTGTGTTATTTGAGTCTGCGTGTCCGAGGGCTCCGCGACTCCGATACTGACTGTGACCTGCAGGTTCCCCCTGGAAAGCGCGGCCTTCTTCTTCCGGCGTGCTGTCTTCTTGCGGGCCGCAGACGTGCGACGATCCGCACCGCGGGGTGCCGATCGTCGATCGGCCTTCGTGCGCAGGCGAAATGGATTTTCTTCAATCGCGTTGCGCAGATTCTCAAGATGGTCCAGTACTTCCTGGGCGTGGTTGTCAGGGAAGAGGATGGTGAATTCCTCTCCGCCAACGCGAAACGCTCGGCCGCCGCCCGTAACGCGAGCCAGATTCGCTGCGACCATGCATAACACTTCGTCCCCGGTATCGTGGCCATAGGTGTCATTGACGCTCTTGAAATGATCGATGTCAACCGCAGCTACGGTGTACGGAGCCTCCAATCGCAAGGTCGCATCATTGAAAGCGCGGCGCGACGGCAGACCGGTGAGCTCGTCGTGGTATGCCATTGCATAAGAAGTCTCCACAATGGAAACTACGAGGATAATGGCGGCAGACGCCACATAAGCTCTCGCCATGAGTCCGATCGCTCCGTTATTGAAGGCAAGGAAGAGAGCGAGCAGGGCCCAGGCGAATCCGCTTTCGACAGGCTTGGGACGCGAGATTGCACGCGTTACCAGAAACACCAGAACGACTGAAAATACTAATAAGGAGATTTGCGGGATTGGTGTCCATGCCGACCAACTTCGACCGAAGATCGCCCCGTGAAACAAGTGGGAACCATTCGTTGGGGCGGGGCGACAGATTATGGATACGAAAACGGACTGTATAAAAAGGAGTGCCAAACGAGGTACGGCCACAGAAATAGTGATGCCCCGTTCACGGGCGACCCCCAAAAGCGCGAAGTTTAGCGGCACCAGAAACGAAACGGCTTCTAAAGCCGTGAGTCCGGAGCCAGCCAGGGGAACGCGTCCCTGAGCGAAGAATTCGATTGCCCGTTGCCCGAGAAAAAGGAGGACCAGTGCAGAAACAATACGACTGGAGTGAAACCTCCAAGCCAACAGAAGGCCGACGGCGAAGGCACTGTAGTAGCAGAAGTCGACCGCAGCCGCCGAACCGTGCAGCAGGCCGCTCTGAATGAGCCCTGCCGCCATCCCCAGGAGAAGGCCTCCGGGCATCACCAGGGACTTGAGCAGGCCATCACGGCGAAAAGTCACGGCAGGAAATCCTCACCCCTACGACTTGGTCTTCTTGATTATCTATGCAGGCAGTCCGAAGGTGAATGATCTTCGGGGTTCGGAGGAGGCCGAGGTGTGGTCATTGGTCACAACACCTTTGGGTAGTGGTCACAGCCGGAAAGTGGCTTGATTTTTTAAACTTGGCGAGGATTGCGGCGTTATCCCGAAGGGCGCCGGCAACATGCGCATTCTGATCGCGGAAGATGATACGGCACTAGCCGGGTTTGTCCGCAAGGGACTAGAGGCGGAGCATTACGCGGTAGATGTGTCCAACGATGGCGAGCAAGCCCGGGCCCTGGCGACGGAACTCGACTACGACCTGGTAGTCCTCGATCTAAATCTTCCACGGCTGGATGGGGTCAGCATTCTGCGGCGGGTACGCGCTGAAAAGCCCAATCTTCCGATTCTGGTGCTGACGGCTCGCGGGCGCGTTGACGACCGGGTGCTTTGCCTAGACGCGGGAGCCGACGACTATGTCATTAAGCCATTTTCGTTCTCCGAGCTATCGGCGCGGATTCGGGCTCTTCTGCGAAGAAGCCGGTTGCCCTCCGAGTCGGTGCTAAGAGTCGAGGACTTGAAATTGGACCGCATCGAACGGCGCGTGACGCGTGGCACTCGAATGATCGAACTTACTTCCAAGGAATTTGCGCTTTTGGAGTATCTGATGCGAAATGCGGGCCGGCGCGTGACGCGCGCCATGATCATCGAACACGTGTGGGATCTTTCCTTCGACAGCGCGACCAATCTCGTGGACGTATACGTAGCTTACTTGCGGGTGGTGTTTGAGGCGGCATTGGTATCCGCCGAGCATCTTACCTATCGAGACTATCTGCGGCGTCTTCCAGAAGTGACTTACATGTGCTCCTGCAAGCTGGTGCCGATGGATGTAACGGCGCTCCTGCAACTGGATTTGTCAATCGCGTTTCCGTTGATTGACCTGCTTTTGGGAGGCGAAGGCAAAGGCACTCTGGAGCCACGCGAGGTTACCGAAATCGAGGAGCAGATTCTGGAAAGTGTTGTCCAGATTTTCTGCCGCGAGATGGGTGTAGCCTGGCAAGCCCTGGGGCTTGAGTTTCACTTCGACCGCCGCCAGCAACCCGCCAACGCGTTGCGCCTGATGCCTCCCGACGACAAGACCTTGGCCTTGAGCTTCAGCATCAACATGCTGGAAACTCGCGGGACTCTGCAGATTGCTGTCCCCGCTACGGTGTCGACCGCGCTTCTGCGAAAAATGTCGGCGGACTGGGCGTATCGCAAACCTCAAGGACCGGCCGAATCAAAAGAGCAGGTCAAGGCGCGCATCCTGCATTGTCCCTTCCCGATCGAGTTGGATGTGCTTGGAATCCGGATACCGGCGGAGGAATTGGTGAACATCAAACCTCGGACCTTGTTGGTGCTTCGGCACGCGGTAAATTCTCCCGCCACCCTTCTGGTGGGCGAACAACCCATGTTTCAGGCGGCGGTCATGCGCCATGAGCGAAAGCGCGTGGCGCGGTTGATCGGCACTTATCCAAAAACACGAATCGCCGGGAAGGAGGCGTAATGAGCGCGGCTGCAACTCCCGCTTTGGCGCCGGAACTGGAAAGCTATGCCCGTGCATGGGCCAAGAGCATGGCCGCAGCACGGCAATCGATTTCTGCAGTCACTTGCGAGGTGTCCGCGCAAGCACCTTCCCATGCACCGGCGGTAGCGGAGGGCGATATCTGGATGGCGGCCACCTCTTCTGAAGAATCGTCGGGGGTGGTGGCCTTTCGGATGGATCGGGCAGGGGCTCGCCGACTTGCGCAACCCGCGGTGAGCGAGAAGGCAGAGGCTGTCGAAGAACTTAGCGGGGACACCAAGGCGGCCTTGCTCGACTGGATGCGCCGGGCCGCTTCTGCCCTTCCGGCATACCGGCAGAGCCGACCCGACGAACAGCTCCAAGTCGATTTTGCTGACTCCCCTCTCGACAACCCGGCCGCAACTTTCTGGTTACTGATCGAGACCGGCGATGCGAATTCGATTGTTGTAGAGGTTCGGATGGACGGCAAGCGTGTCCTTAGCCTTCAGGCAATAAAGACCATGCCGGTTGCTCCGACACCATCCCCGGCAGAATTGGCCACCAGCAAGATGGGCATGTTAATGGATGTCGAACTGGTGGTGAAGGTGCGGTTTGGCGGACGGCGCATGCTGCTGAAAGACATTCTCGATTTGTGCGCCGGCAGCGTCGTGGAACTGGATCAAGAGGTGCAGGAGCCGGTCGATCTGCTGTTGGACGGGAAGTTGATCGCGCGCGGCGAGGTGGTCGTTGTGGACGGCAACTACGGATTGAGAATTGCTGAGGTTTTGTCGAGTGCAGGAAACTGAAGCAGGTCGGGGGCTGGGGGAGTGGTCGCGGAATTGGACGGGCACTGTCGGACGCAGAATTTTTCCACCCCGCTGCGCTCGAGCCGACTGCGTGCCGCGCTCGTTCATCTGGCGCCGAACTCCGATGATCCAGATGGACGGCAGATGGTTGTGCTCGGCACGATGCGTCGAGGCGGAGGTGCGTGCCACCTTTGAGCACATGAGTATTCCGAAGGAGCCGTTCGCGGGCCACCGTGTGCCCCTTGGGCTCCTGATGCTGGCCCGTGGTTTTTTAAGCGAAGAACAATTGCAGGCAGTTTTGGCGGCTCAACGGCAGGCTGGTCATGGAAAAATCGGGTCTTGGGCACAGAGGCTCAACTTTGCGACGGAACGCCAAGTTTTGACCGCGCTCAGCTTGCAGTGGTCGTGCCCCGTTTTGGCCCTGCAAACGCCGCCAGACTTTCATTGCATGGAAATGATTCCCTGGAGGTTGTTGCAGTCTCTCCGCATGATGCCGGTACGCTTCATTCGATCGACGCGTCTTCTTTATATGGCGTTGTGCGAGGGCATTGACCACGGCGCACTCCTGGCGATCGAACAGCTGCTTCGCTGCCACGTTGTGCCTTGCCTGGTCAGCGATCATGCGATGGATGGTTGGATCGATAGGAAATCGTCCTGGACGGCACCAGGGGTGCAGGTTTTCAACCAAACGTCAGGCGCGGCGGAAATGGCTCGGATCACAGCAAGCTATGCGGGCCGTCTGTGCGCCCATCAGATCCAAATCGTTCGATGCGGGCACTACGGTTGGGTGCGACTGACGGCGGGGGCGAAGGATTCTGATCTGCTCTTTGATCTTGGATGCTTGCATCATGATCGACTTACTGAGGGGATGGAGTGGAGCGCGGTGGGGTGATAGGTGTTTCGGTCAACCCTGGGAAGTTTACTGATCAATACGTGCCAACTCGCGGCGATACAAAGGATTGCGGGGAAATTCATCGGCCAGTCCACTAAGTAAGGATCGGGCTTGGCCGCGGTCGTGGTCCCGCAGCGCCGCTACCGCCAACAGCAAGCGGGCGTAGGGAGCCAGATAGCGACCGCGCTGTGCCGTCAAACGCAACTTCGCCAAACCTTCTTCTTTATCTGTGCGCGCCCCGGTCAGGCGGAGAATCCAGCGAACCGGAGCCGAATTGACGCTGAGCAGGTAATTCTCAACGCCAATCGCGAGATAGGCGTCGTAATACGAAGGATCTTGCGATAGCAGTTTCTCGGCGAGCGCCCGGGAATTCTTGATAGTGGTGAGGGCAGCGAGATTCCGCTTTTCCACGAGTGCCAAGTAGTCGCCACGCAGACCACCCACCATCACCTTCGCAAAGATTGCCGAGTGATCGCCTGGTGAACGCTCGAGCGCGCGATTCGCAGCTTGCTCGCCACGCTGAAGCTCATTTTCGAAGGCATTTCGGACTTTTACGTCGGGCGCGAATGACTTTCTGTGCTCGAATCTCGCGTTGTCGATAAAAAGTTCCGACTCAAGAATGTGCATGCGGTCAAATTCCGCAAACAAATAAGCAGCTGCATTCGAGACTGGACCAAGCGGGTCTTCCGGATGGGCATGCTCCCACGCAGTAAAGGTCTGATGAGCCGCGTCGAAATCCAAGTTGTACATCTGACGATAGCCGGCTTCCAGACTTGCAGGTTCCAAGCTCGTTGCCGCGATTGCCACCCCGGAGAATGAAAGAACGCCCAATACGAAAGTAATCAGAAAAGAAACAAGGTGCCGGGATTTCAAGGTTAGCGCGGTCACGAGGGGGAACCGTCCGCAAAAAGTGTTTGGCCTTCAGGCTCACCTGACAGCATGAAGCAAGGGCCGCACAGATGCAACATGTACTTATGATTCAAAGACCGCCGCGACTGTTGCAAAGAGACGAAACTTTTACAGCGTCGGGCGCGAGCGCCAATCCCTTCCGTACTTTAGGCAGGTACGCGACTCGCTGTGGACGGCACTCCGGGCGCCCAATCGACGCCCAGCGCGTGCAATATCAGGCGATCGCTAAGTTGCATTAGCCCTGGTCTACCACAATCTTGTAGGCATAAAAAACATGTGGATGCAGGTGATGCACCGACTTCGTAACGAATCACCAAGCGTAATGCTCGCGGCTGAGCCTTGGCATGATGATGGTTGCTGTGAAAGATGGAAGCATCAAAAATCCTAAGAGGAAGGTGCTTGGTCCTATCGCCGCTCTTGGGAAATTAAGTCCCTTCTAGCTGACTTGTGACGAAAGAAAGTACACAGATGTGTCGAAGATCACATTCTGCGTGATCCCCATGGCCACAATTTCCACGGCTCAAGAGTAGTTCGAAGGGGATGAAATGGTTTGCCTCCCAAATCGCAAAAGTATTCACAATCTGGAGCAGACAAACTCAAAGTGATCCAGTTTGAAAAGAATCTTCATACGTTGAGTTACAAAGAAATGACGGATGTGTGACAACAAACCGATTCGTCGGGAGTAATGTTTTGACTATGATGAACGACCGAACAGCCCGAAACAACGCTCCAGAAGCGGGTTTCGTGCCAAGGGGGAGGGAAGATCATCAACGCAAGCCGGGCGGAATTGTAAAGTGAAGTTTTACAGAACATCCTCCGTTTTGATGGCTCGTATCCGAAGAATCTGCGCTATGTTAACAGCGTCAAGGATGTCCCCCGACCAACGAAGACGGTAGTTCTTGAAAAGACCCTGAGTAGAAAGACCCTAAAGCGGAAACCCCCAGTTCCGTAAGCAGCACAATAAAACCCAGGCCCCTGGAAAAGTGCTCCTGATAGGTTCGGCGGATGCGCTCGATCGCGTAAGCCGCTACTGCTCCGGGAAAAACAACGCTCGCTGAATCGCCAGGCGGCTGATCTCGTACGCGAAATCGGTTCCTCCGGGCTGTCCCCCTGAAGTGGGTGACGAACAAAGATTGCTGCAGGCGATCGAGGTGAGGTGTGTGCCGTAAAGCGGTACGTGCTTCGTTTCCGGTCACTGTGACTGCCTTTGCTCGAGGGTCCTTATGCAGGGAGTTCAAAGGCCGAGTGTTCCCTCGTGAGCGAACTCTATTGGAAGAGTGCTTGCGAAAGAGGAGACCGTAAATGAAGAAGCAATCAGCGTTGGTAGTGACCGTGGTGCTGTGCGTGGGGTTGGGGCTGGTGGTGGTAGCCAGTCATGGGATGCGTGGCGCGCTTAATCGTCAAACAAGCGGACGCTGCATTTCGGGACGGCGCATACCAGGCGAAGATCGACGTCGATCGCGGGCGAAAGGCGCATGTTTCCAGCGGACGCTGGAGCACGGACCAGGACCGCGCGTCGTTCATTCTCGGTTACGAAGAGGGCTACAAGGCTCTTACGGAAGCGAAATCGGGAAAGACAGAAGCTTCAGCCGCTGAAGTCGCGGGTTATCGCGACGGCGTGTCCGATGGAGCTCGTCATCGCCGGGCATGCGCAGCCATTTCAGTTAGGCAAGACAGAAAATTACCTGCGTCCGGAGAGCGGCGCAGGTTATCGCGATGCGTATTCCAACGGCTACCAAGAAGGCTATTACGTGCCGCAGGAAAGCGCAGAGCTTAAGACGATCAGCCAGAACTAGCAGCGGCCAGAAGGCCGTCCCAGAGTTCTCTTAATCGCAGCCGTCATGGCTGCTTCAATTACGGGGCGCGGATCTAAAGAGGTCCATGCCGGTGGAGGAGTGTTTTCATATGAAGATGCAACGTAAGTTTCAAATGATCACGGGCCTGTCGGTTTTGCTGGCAGGCAGCACAAGTCTTCTAGCCGCCAGTGGTGCGGCGGGTGCCGCGAATCCTGCGCCTTCCGGGTCAGGTGCATCGGTTGTAGGTAAAGTGAAGTTTACGGGCCAGGTTCCGCAAGCCGCAAAGCTAAGCATGAACGCGGACCCTAGCTGTGCAAAGCTTCACTCGGGTCCAGCGATGAGCCAGGATTTTGTTACCGGGAATGACAATAGCCTGGGCAACGTTATTGTGTTTATCTCTGATGGGCTGGCCGGACGGAGATTTGATGTGCCCGCGGAGGCGGTCACATTTGAGCAGAAGGGTTGTGAATATGCGCCCGCACGTCGTTGCCCTGCGCGCGAACCAGAAGTTGAAAATGGTAAACAGCGACAACACGACGCACAATATCCACCCGCTGCCCGCAAACAATCGCGAATGGAACAAAGCGGAACCGGCCGGCATGACGATGGAGGAAAGCTTCCCGCGCGAAGAGATCGCCATCCCAGTAAAGTGCAACGTGCATCCGTGGATGAAGAGCTATGTTGCCGTTTTCAAGCATCCATTTTTCGCGGTCACAGGCAAAGATGGAAGCTTCCAACTGCCGAATCTGCCACCAGGAGAGTACACCATCGAAGCGTGGCACGAGAAGCTAGGGACCATGACGCAAAAGATCACGGTCGTTGCGGGCGAGACCAAGGCTTTGGATTTCACTTTCAAAGCTCACTAGGCACGACATTGCGGCGGCGCTTCCTCCAGGGACGCGGCCGTACACCAACGTGCGTGTTTTCAAAATTGCAGGGAGGATTGCATGCGACTTCGTCCCGGGATCCAGCGGAAGACGATTGGATTGTTTTCGAAATCTTTCTTGATACTCACCCTGTTTCTTGCATCTTTTGTCAGTCTCACAAGCCAGCCGGGATACGCCATCCCGGCTTTTGCTCGAAAGTATGGATTGCCGTGCTCGGCATGCCACATCGGATGGCCCCTTCTAAATAATTTTGGAATTCAGTTCAAAGACAACGGCTATCAGCTCGGGAATGACAAAGACTCTCCGATCTATCAGAACAATGGCTATTTCCCGATTACCTTCCGGATTACTCCGCAATGTCACTTGGAAAACACGAACAAGGTGCTAATCGATCAGACAGGTACTGAGCAGAGCGTGACGACTCATGGTTTTGACTTGTCTGGTCTCGACATCTGGACTGCGGGAACTTTGTCCAAAAACATTTCATTCCAGGTCTTGCCATCGATGGAAGAAGGCGACGGGTTCCATTTCGAATCAGCTTGGGTGCGGTTTGACAACCTGCTGCACTCCCCTGGCTGAACGTGAAGATCGGTAAATTTGAACTGGACAACATGCTTTCCGAGAAGCGCTTTCTGACCTTGTCCGGCGTGGGCGGAGATGGTTCAACTACCACTTCCTGCCGCAGGGGGACGGCAATGGATTCGGCGGCATTGGCGACAATCAGACTGGGTATCGAACTCGCTGGCCACAACCAGAACAGCTATACCCGATATTCCATTGCGCTGTTAAGCAGCGTAGATGGAAATCCCGGCCTAACGACGACCGTTGCAGGAGAACCCAGCCCCAACACGGCCCGAACGTACGATGTTGCCTATCAACGTTAACCAAGGATTCGCGGTCAAAGGCCTTGGAGTGCAGCGCATCGGCGCTTACGCATATATAGGACAGAATCCGACTTACTATTTGACGAGCGATGGCACACCTGTGCAGGCGAAAGGTAATCGCAGTTTTTCCCGCGTCGGGGCGTTTGGCTGGTGGTTCTTCAAGGATCTCGACGTCGAAACCTTCTACATGCATGGCCAGGATAACGTCTATCTTGGAAACGGAATTGCGGTCAATGATCCCAATGGGTTACCGCCAGGTGCCGTCGGACCTACTTGGAATGGCGGTTTTGTCGAGGCACACTACACGGTGAATCCGCAGTTCATCTTGACGGGAAGATACGAAACGGTGCGCATGTCGCGGCAGGCGAATCCTGATCTGGCGGCAACGCCGAGTCTCGGAAACGTCGACTCCTTCACGATCGGATACCGCTGGTATCCCATCATGTTGAGCCGCGCCGGGCTCGCGATGCATAACGAATACTCGCAATCGAAGATGGGAAATCTGGCTCCTTCCGGTACCGACCTTATCAATCGCAGCTTGATGCTTGGTTTTGATTTCGATTACTGAGCGTGTGCGCAGTTTAAGTCCGAGTACCTGGGTCCAAGTCCACGGATTCGATCCTGAAACGGTGAAACTTCTATGAGCATGGTCTCGAAGCGGTATCTAGGCAGCATCGTTCTGGCTCTGGCGGTTGCAATACCTTCCATGGCGCAGGAGGCTCATGTCGGGGACCTGACGGGCCACGCGGCGAATGGCAAGAAACTGTACCGTCGGTACTGCGTAGGTTGCCACGGACCACAGGGCGACGGCAACGGCGACAATGCACCATGGATTGATCCAAAGCCCAGAGACTTTGTTGGCGCAACATTTAAGTGCCGTTCCACGCCGACCGGCACCCTGCCGACTGACGAAGATCTCTACAACTCCATCTCGCGCGGCTTTACCAATTCCAACATGCCGCATTGGGACGCGCTTCCTGCTCAGAACCGAATCGACCTGGTTGCCTACATCAAGACATTCTCGCCGCGGTGGCAAAGCGAGAAAGCAGGCGAGCCGATCAAGGTACCCACCGAACCAGCTATCAGCGAGCAGAGCATTGCACACGGAGGGGAACTTTTCCAGAAGATGGAATGCTGGAAATGCCACGGGCAGCAAGGACGCGGGGACGGTCCCTCCGCTCCGACCCTGACCGATAGCAAGGATCAGCCGATTCGACCGTATAACTTTGCCGACTCGGGCAACGACTCCCGCTTCAAGTGCGGCACGACGAATCAGGATCTCTACCGGATCTTCATGACCGGTGTGGACGGGACGCCCATGCCTTCGTTTGCCGATGTAATTCAGCCCAATGATGCATGGGACCTGGTGCACTATTTGCGGACCTTGCAAACGAGGCGACGCAGTGCAGAGAATGACTTGGCAAAAAAGTCGGTGACAAAAGCGCCGACACCACAAAAGCCGGCGGGCAGTGGGTACTAAGGTCAGCAAAGGCTGTCACGGTAACGATAAAAAGGATTGATCCTGTGAGCACAAAAGCCTACTGGGGACGAGTCTCCCTCACCTCCCCGAGTTGTGCCGGCATCGGTGCAACGGGTCCTAAGTGCATAAGCCAGAGCAACTAGGCCGTCCTGGCCGCAAGTTGGGTATTCCCTCACTCTCTCCGCTTGGCCCCGAAATTGCTCTATCGCGTACTGGCCGTTGAAGTAAGCTAGTATCCGAGCGTATGGAACCACTTCGGGTGGTCGTCATTGACGACGAGGTAAACACGTGCACCTTCCTTCGAACCGTGTTCGAAGCGGAAGGGCACATCTGTCACACCTTTGTGCGTCCAGAGGAAGGCGAGCAGTATCTTGCCACCGGCCCAGCTGACCTGGTGATGGTAGATGTGTACCTGGGCAGACTGAATGGTATCGACCTGTTGCAGCGATTAAAGGCTCAGCAGCCAAACATTTATCCGGTCATCATGACGGCGAATGTCAGCGTGGAGACCGCGGCGCGGGCACTCTCGGAAGGTGCGGTCGACTATGTGAGCAAACCGCTCACCGTTGAGCAGATTCGGGCGATCGCTTCACGCGCAGACGGATTTCGATCTCAGCAGAAAGAATTGCGAATCCCTGAAGTTGACGAACCGCAGGACTCGGCGATTATTGGGCGTAGCCCCAAGATGCTTGAGGTTTATAAGGCGATCGGGCGCGTTGCCGCCAGCAATGTCAGCGTGCTGATTACTGGTACCAGCGGAACGGGTAAGGAACTGGTTGCGCGCGCGATCCACGGACACTCCAAAAGAAAAGGTCGCCCGTTCACGCCGGTGAACTGCGGTTCCTTCACCGAAACCCTTCTAGAAAGTGAATTGTTCGGCCATGAAAGAGGTGCCTTTACGGGTGCGGCCAGCGCACATCTTGGATTAGTCGAAGCCAGCGACGGTGGAACGCTCTTTCTGGACGAGATCTCCGAAACCACATTGTCGTTTCAAGTAAAGCTGCTACGAGTGATTCAGGAACAGCAGGTGCGACGCGTGGGCTCGAACAAGTACACACCTGTGGATGTTCGGATTCTAGCAGCCTCCAATCGCGATATGGCACAACTGCTGAAGCAAAGCCAGTTTCGCGAGGATCTTTATTACAGGCTGGCGGTGGTGCGGATTGACTTGCCCTCTCTGGAAGAAAGGAGAGACGACATCCCGCTGCTGGTGCGGCACTTTCTGCGACGCTTCAACGAGAAGAACAGCCTCGCCGTGACGATCGACCCTTCCGCCGTGCGGCTGTTGGAACAGATGCGATGGCCGGGTAATGTTCGCGAATTGGAGAACACCGTGAACCGGCTGGCGATCTTCGCGCCTACGGGCGAGATTACGTTGTCAGACGTAGAGGCGGAAACGCAGCGAATTCCGGAGAGTGAAGAGGATGCAGCGGGGGTACCCGCCGCGCCGGATCGCCTGATGGAACTAGAGAAACAACACATTCTGCAGATATTGAAGCAAACCGGCGGGAACCGGTCGGAAGCTGCGCGCCGTCTGGGAATCGAGAGAAAGACGCTGTACCGGAAAGCGTTGCGCCTGGGGATTGATCTGCAGGCAGCAGGCGATAAATGAAGACGCAGCGGGCAGGTCGTCGGGCATGGGCCCAACTGAGCGGGCTGGCAGCACTTCTCTTTGTTCTAGCATTCCTGCTCTCGATGATTCCTCTCATTCGCGAGGGGGAGGCACGAATCACCGATACGTTCTTTCGCCTGGCCCCAACGCTGCAAGGACAGCCGAAAGTTGTAGTGATAGCGATTGATGACGAGAGCCTTCAAGCCTACGGGCGGTGGCCGTGGTCCCGAACGCTGCTGGCGAGACTCACGAACAACCTGGCGCAGTCTGGCGCAAGCGTGGTGGGGCTCGATATCTTGCTCTCCGAGCCCCAGTCCCCGGCTGCGGACAAAGCCTTGCAGGACGCATTGCAGGCGGCACACGCCGTCATCGTAGACAAGATTGCTGACGGGCCACGGTGGATTGAACCTCTTCCGCAATTTTCCCAGGCAGCCGTTGCGGTTGGACATGCGCAGGCGCCTCTCGACGCCGATAGTGTATGCCGACGTTATCCCGTGCGGGAACTGACACTCGATGGATCGCGATGGGCGTTTGCCGTGGAAGTAGCACGGCGGGTAGATGCCAAGGCGACTTCCGATTTTCTCGCTTCTTACGGTCTACAGGATGAGGCTCACGCCTCTGTGATCACGGCGCAAGGTATTCTGGTGCCGATTCCGTTCCAACGCGGCGCTTTTGCGACGATATCGGCTCGAATGGTTCTGGAAGGGATGGATCCAGCTGTCGTGCGGGGTAAACCTGTGCTGGTCGGGTTTGGCACAACCGAGATTGGGGATCGCTTAAGTACGCCGCTGCACCCGGAATTTCCAACACCGGGTGTTGAAGTCCATGCGCAGATTCTCGATGGCATCTTGTCCGGTCGGGCCCTGCATCGATTTCCGCTGTGGACTGATGCGCTGCTCTTGCTGACGACCTGCGTTTTAGCTGTTGCTCTGTTCCGAACCTGGCGAGGATTTGCGGCCATGGGAGTCTTCGCCATGATGGCCGCCGCAGTTTATGCCGTGGGGTTCGTGAGCTTTGTGTTGGCTTCGCGCATTCTGCCGGCAGGCCCGATGATGCTTGCGGTCACTCTGGCTCCTCTGCTGGTGTATACCGCGGATTTCGTTTTAGTGGAACGGAGCTTAACTCAGCAGTTGCTGGGGCTTAAGTCGTGGCTCGCGGTCCGCGGCAAGGAAACGGGAACACGTGAAAGGGAAGACCTCTCATGGCGCCTGAGTCTGCTCGAGCAACTGCAGACGGAACTGGGGTCGCTCTATGAACTTCACAGCGCGCTCCTGGAATCCACGCAAGACCTGATAGCGATCTTCGATGAACAAGGAAAGCTTCTGTTGAAGAACCGCGCTTTCGCCCAGGCTTACGGGTTGCAGTCCAATTCATCTTTCACACTCGATCAGACGCGCTCGGGCTGGTTACGCGGCGAGGGCGGGGACTCCAAGCTCAATGGCGATGCTGAAGAAAAAGAAGTAACGCTCGATAAGGAGCTCTATTCAGTCCGTGTATTGCCTTTGCCCTCGACCAGTCTTTCGCCAAAAGGTGGGACAATCGTTACGCTCAGCAATTTGCGGACCAGGGTCGAGCGTGATCGGGCTCGAGCCGAATCTCTAGGTTTTATTACTCACGAACTGCGCACGCCGCTGGCATCGATTCAGGGATTCGCCGAACTGATGATGAGCTATCCCGATTCTCCCGTGTGTGCCGCCGCCCCGGAGACGATTTTCCGAGAGTCGAAGCGGCTGTTAGCCCTTATCAGCAGTTATCTGGACGTGCTTCGGCTGGATGCGGGGGCGAAAGCGGTTTCTGCCTCGCGCGTGGAGTTGCCGGACATCGTCCGCCAGGTATTTGACATCTTACAACCGCTGGCGAGCGCGGCCGGGATGAGCCTGGTTTTGGAAGCCGATCAAGGGGCTATAGTAACTGGCGACGGCCCTCTGATTAGTGGTGCCGTCTTGAACCTGGTCAGCAATGCCATCAAGTACGGCCAGCCCGGGGCCGATATTCAAGTGCGTTGTTTTCGGAGTGACGAAGACGCTATCATCAGCGTGCATAATCTCGGGAAGCCGGTGGATCCGGACGAAATTTCCCGGCTATTCGATCCCTATTTTCGTGCATCCAACGCTGAGAAGAGCAAGACCGGCTGGGGCCTGGGATTGGCCTTCGTAAAACGCATCGCAGAAAAACACGGTGGGTCCGTGCGAGCCGAAAGCCAGGCCTCGGGCACACGTTTTGAGATCCGCCTGCCAGCCAGGATGGAGCCGGCAATGGTGGTCAAGGAGACTCAATGAGCGCGACACGGCATTTATGCGCAGGCTGGTTGTTGGCCCTCGCGCTCGCCGGCGCGAACGGCCAAATCCCCCAGCCGACAGCGCTGCCAACAGGATCAGCAACGGTTTCAGATTTGAAGGGTGAGGTGGAAGTTCACTCCCCCCAAGGTGAGGCAGTCGCGGCCCAGCGGGGAACAGTGCTTGCCGCAGAGAGCAAAATCGATACTGCCAAGGGAAGCGTTCTGCTAGATCTGGAAGATGGCTCACAGGTATTGGTGAAGTCAAACAGCCACATCGTTCTGAAGGCTCCGAACCAGGGAAAGGGGTATTGGTTCGAATTGCTTATGGGGAAGATCAACGCTAAGGTTCAAAAGCGGTTAGGGAATGCACCATCATTCCGCATGGGCACACCCACAGCCGTAATTACTGTCAGGGGGACGCGCTTCGCGGTTGACGTCGACAAGAAGGAGCGCACGCATGTCGATGTCTACGAAGGGCTGGTCGAGGTCAGCGGATTCTTTCACGGGGCGCCAGTGATGGTGCGGCCTGGATTCTCAACAGGGGTTGAGCACAATCATGATCCTGAGCCTCCGCGCGGCATGGAGAATCGGGAGAATGAAAATCGATGGAATCCGGCGGGGCCTCCCGGAGGCCACGGTGGAGAGGAACGGGACTCAGAACGGCAGGGCACGCACACCACCCCTCAAAATCCGAATACTCCGGAACATGATCACGATCACGAGGAGTAGAACCGTGCGTCTGGGTAGCGCTTTGCAGATGAAGTCCTGACGAGCTAATTCTCTTCCGCTACGGTGGTCTTTTTCAGCACTGTGGCTCTTGCTCGCCCGATTTGGGTCAGAGCGACACACCCGTGGCATCGCAAGCGAACTTGCAGCGCTATTTCCCCATATAAACTAATGATGAAACGGGCTTTGCGCTTGGTATTCCAAGTGCTTCTCTGGTTGAGACGAGGTGCGCAGGGAACTTGGCCCCCAAGGTTTCACACGCGACAGTTTGGCTTCTGGCGGCTTGCCTATGGCTGCTCGCGAGTGCATCTGTTCCTCGTGCGAATAGCCAGTCAGGTGGCTCAGTTTCCAGAAGTCCCCATGGCAACCTGACCATTCCCTGCCAAAACTGCCATACTTCGGTCGGATGGAAGCCCATCCGGGCCGTTCCAGAATTCGATCACAACACGACGCGGTATCCGCTACGCGGCTTGCACCAAGGTGTTTCCTGTACCCAGTGCCATGCCAAGCCAGTATTCTCCAACACTGGAACGAACTGTGCGGACTGTCATGCCGACATTCACCGCCGCCAGATGGGTGCCAATTGTGAACAGTGTCATACAGTGAAGGGCTGGAACATCATTACCCAGCGGGTAAAGGAACACGATAACCGCTTTCCCCTGGTAGGCGGGCACGCTGGTCTGGACTGCGCGGATTGTCACAAGAGCGGGGCGGTCGGACAGTTTCAGGGTCTCTCGATTCAGTGTTACTCCTGCCACCAGCGAACCTTCCAGCAAGCTACCTCCCCCAACCACGTTACTGCGGGCTTTTCAACGCAGTGCGAGCAATGTCATACGATAAACAACTGGCAGAGCGCAAAATTCGACCACCTGAAATTTACCGGCTTTGCGCTCACCGGAATGCACTCGACGCTCGACTGTGCGGCATGCCATGTGGGAGGAAAATACACGGGGACGCCCGCTACATGCGTGGGCTGCCACCTGCCAGATTTTCAAAAAGCGAATAACCCAAACCACGTTGCGCTCGCCCTACCCCAGACTTGCCAGAATTGCCACTCGACTGCAGCGTGGCAACCGGCGAGTTTCAATC
The DNA here is from genome assembly GCA_963850425.1 of uncultured Acidobacteriota bacterium. Taxonomy (GTDB): domain Bacteria; phylum Acidobacteriota; class Terriglobia; order Terriglobales; family Acidobacteriaceae; genus Gp1-AA133. The sequence goes on from CAWKLF010000001.1 coordinate 1,856,515, forward strand.
ACGATTCGGTTGGCTTTCCGCTTACCGGTGGACACGCGAAGCTTCAGTGCGACCAATGCCATACCAACGGGAATTACAACCTGACGACGACCGCCTGCGTCTCCTGTCACATCAAGGACTTCCAGGGAACTACGAATCCGAATCACATCGCAGCGGGCATGCCGCAGCAATGCGAAATCTGCCATACGACTTCTGCGTGGCAGCCAGCTTCTTTCGATCATTCCAAGACGGCATTCCCGCTGACTGGCGCGCACGCGCAAGTGCAATGCGCGCAGTGCCACACCAACGGAAATTACAACTTGACCACGGCTGCCTGCGTTTCCTGTCACCTGAAAGACTTCCAGGGAACGACCAATCCGAACCACACTACTGCCGGGTTGCCGCAGCAGTGCGAGGTGTGCCATAGCACGTCAGCATGGCAGCCTGCCAAGTTCGATCACTCGAAGACCGGATTCCCCCTGACGGGAGCGCATGTCAGCGTGCAATGCGCGCAATGCCATGCCAACGGAAACTACAACCTGACTGTCACCACGTGTGTCAGTTGCCATTTGAAGGATTTTCAAGGTACAAACAATCCGAATCACACTACAGCCGGGTTTCCGCAGCAGTGCGAGGTCTGCCACAGTACTTCGAACTGGAACGCAACTTCTTTCAACCACGCCACGACTGGATGGCCACTGACGGGCGCTCATTCCGCACTACAGTGCAGCCAATGCCATACGAACGGGAACTACAACCTTACTAATACGGCTTGCGTTGGCTGCCACCTCAATGATTTCAAGGCTACGAACAACCCGAACCATGTCACTTCGGGTTTCCCGCAACAATGCGAAGTCTGCCACAGCACGGCGGCGTGGAGTCCTGCGAGTTTCAATCACAACAACACAGGCTTCCCATTAACTGGCGCACACACATCGGTGGCCTGCGCGAGCTGCCACGTGAACAACAACTACACGACAGTCCCCACTGACTGTTTCAGCTGTCACAAAGCTGACTATCAGGCAACAAACAGTCCCAATCACGTGTCGGCTGGGTTTCCGACCACTTGCGCCACTTGTCACACAACCACCAGTTGGCTAGGCGCAACCTTTAATCACACATGGTTCCCGACGAATCACGGCAATGCAAATGGTGTGTGCGCGACATGCCACACGAACTCATCGAACTACAGCATTTTCCAGTGCACGAATTGCCACACCAAGTCGAACACTGACGGCAATCATCGCAATGTCAGCGGCTATGTGTACAACAGCGTGAACTGCTACCAGTGCCATCGCAACGGTGGAGGCGGGTAAGCGGAAGACTTCTTCAAGTGGTCTTTTATCTTTCAGGGATGGAGTAGGCGTGAAGTTCTATCAACATCTTGGAATAGTGCTGGCATTGACGTCGGGAGCGTGCGCGCAGCCGGCAGCTGATTCCGCGAAAATTTCGAAAGTCGCTGTGTTCGACGATCAGGGCAAGACGAGTGTCGAGGTTACCGTCTCCTCTCCGACTCCTGGTCCTGAGGTCACAGTCCTTACCAACCCCGACCGCATCTCACTTGTATTGCATGGCGTTCTTCCTGGAGGTTGGAAAGGGTTGGAAGTCGGCCGCTACGGAGTGAAGAAGGTTCGTGCATCGGTCAGCAAAAGCCATAATGTGCCGAATACCCACCTGGTCGTGGAATTGAGCGGCGCCCGACCTTACGTCGTTACAACAGACGCCAACAAAATTGTTTTGACACTTCTGCCCGGGCAGGTCGCAGGTGAGAGAAACAAGAGACAAGGCGCCGTAGCTGCCGCATCCGCTCCATTGATGTCTCGCATCCGTCGCAAATCGGACACGAGCGCACAACAAACGGCCGACGGAACACAAAACACCGACGCCACGCCACCAGCGGCAGCATCTGCGCCGGTTAGTTCGATAGCTCAGGCGGCGAGTCCGTCTGCTGCGGAGTTCAGAAAACCTGCTTCAGTTGGCTCACCGACTCAGTCGAGTGTAGCCCCTACCAGCCCGTCAACGGTCTTGCAACCTTTGCCGCAAGGAACGGAGTTGGCGACCCCATACCAGGAAGTCCAAGCTGTCGACGAACCGGGAACGGATCCGGATACGACGGCTCCCCAAGCAAACGCGGATGTCCATGTTGCTTTCCGTGTGAAATATGTGGCGGAGGGAGTTGCTTACCTGGAAGGGGGCCGTAACGAGGGGCTGGCCGAGGGAATGAAGCTCGAAGTTAAGGCGATCGATCCCTCCGAGAAAGTAACCGCCAAGAGCGGCCCGGAGGCGCAGCCGGTTGCAAAGCTGGAAGTGGCCTCGGTGGCACTGTCGTCGGCTGTGGGCGAAGTTCACGATCTGACGAGACCGGTACAAGTCGGCGATTGGGCCTATCTTTCCTCCGAGGATACGCAAACGCTTATCGCGCAGCGCTCGCTGAGCGCGACGCGAAAATATCCCGTGGTGATCGCTTTCAGCGAGGGCGATACGCTCGACGATGAAGCTCGAGTCGTGATCCCACGACCGCCGTTGCCTGAGATCAACCGCGCTCGCGGAAGAATCGGCTTCGACTATTCAGGAGTTTCCTCCCACGACGCGGGTGGAGGAGTGAGTTCGAACGCCGGGATGATCATCCGCACCGACATCTCGCGAATCAACGGCACATACTGGAATCTCAACGGCTTCTGGCGAGGCCGGATTAACAACCGCTCGCACGCCGGGCGAGACACCGTTCAGGATCTTATCAATCGAACCTATACGATTGGACTCACGTACGACAATCCAAACTCGAGGTGGGTCGCCGGATTTGGGCGACTCTACCTGCCCTGGGCTACCAGCCTTGACACGATCGACGGTGGGTATTTCGGACGGCGACTCTCGCAGGGAGTGACGGCAGGAATCTTTGCAGGTTCAAGTCCCGATCCAACGGGGTGGAACTACGATCCCAATCGACGAATTGGAGGTGCGTTCGTCAACTTCGAGGGCGGAACTTTTGACAATGTACGCTATACGAGTACATCAGGCTTCGGGCTCGGAATGCTGAAATGGAACATCGACCGCCCCTTCGTATTTCTTGAGAATGGAATTTTCTACAAGCGCTATCTCTCGATTTACCATGCGCTGCAGGCGGACAGTCCCAGCGGGAACCCACAAGTCGCGGCACCTGGAGCAGGTGTGAGCCGAAGTTTTTTGACGGTGAGGTTACAGCCATCAACACGGGTTGAATTCGATCTGAACCATACTTACTTTCGCGATATTCCGACGTACAACGCATCCCTCATCGATACCGGCCTGCTCGATAAGTATCTCTTTCAGGGCTTCAGTGGCGGTGTACGTGTTCAAGTCGTGAAAGACGTCTGGGCTTACAATCTTCTCGGGCGCAGCAGCCGCTCGGGCGACACCAAAGCCTCCTGGAACCAATTGTACGGAGTAACGCTGGGGCGCATGCCGTGGATTGGCACTCGCACCGATGTTCATTACTCGAAGTTCACCAGTTCGTTTGGCAGTGGTTCCTACGAATCCCTTTCACTATCGCGGAATTTCAATGACAATCTGCGTTGGGAAGTATTGGGCGGCCGGCAATCCTTCACGTCTCCCACGGCTCGGGACATCTCACACTTTGTGACGGGAAACTTCGAAGCGTCGCTCGGCCCGAGGTACTTTGTACAGACCGGTTACACCTGGAACCGGGGCGCGGCTCAAAATTACGATCAGTGGCTGTTTACGTTCGGGTACCGGTTTGACTCACGTTCAAAAGGGAAGTGAAGGCTTTTCCAGTACTCCCGATAGGTCATGCGAATCCCGTCGTGTAACGATGTTTTTGGTCGCCCAACCCAGTTTTCGCTTGCCATCCTCCGCGCGGCCCGCTGAGGGTTCGGGTGGAAGCGCATCTTTAGTTGGCAGCTCTCTGTCAGCAGAGATGTTTACGGCATGCGCAGCAGCTGCCAGTTCGTCGCCGGCGTATGTACAGGCCGAAGTGTTTCGAACGAAATCTGGATCGACGGAAAGCGATGACATGTGAGCCAAGGGCTGTGTTCGTAATTTTGGAGAACCGCCCCAAAATTAGGAGCACTCAATTAACACAAAATGCCGGTGTTTACAGTGAAGTTACTGAAAAAATGGTGTTACGGGTGGAGGCGCGGGTCGGAATCGAACCGACGCATAAAGGTTTTGCAGACCTCTCCCTTACCACTTGGGTACCGCGCCCTGAAATCTACGTTAGCGCCAGATGCTCAAAAAGTCTATGGCTCCATTGCGAGACTAGACCAGCAAAATGCCCCCGCAATGAGGGCCTGGGCATCCGAATCGATGGAGCGGGAGACGGGATTTGAACCCGCGACTTCGACCTTGGCAAGGTCGCACTCTACCACTGAGTTACTCCCGCTCAGCAGCGAACATTATAAACGAGGGGCTATAGCCCAGCAAACCTTCGAAAGTAACCAACTTCACTAGACGCTTGTGTTTTAAGCGTTTGCAGTCCAATGATGTCGACGGCAGTCTGCATTGCGGCTAGGGCTGCGGCCGGGGAGAATGTTCTTCGTGGTGTCCGGTCCATTGCGGGTCTTGCTCGGGAGGAACGATCTCGCCATCACGCATGTGAATAATCTGGTCTCCGTACTCAGCGGCTTCCGGATTGTGCGTGATCATTAAGACGGTCTGGCCGAGTTCGCGATTCGATTGGCGCAACATGCCCAGGACAACGGCGGAGTTTTTGGAGTCCAGATTGCCGGTAGGCTCGTCGGCAAGGACGAGGGCGGGCTTGTTCATAAGAGCGCGAGCCAAGGCGACGCGTTGCTGCTCGCCTCCCGAAAGTTCGGACGGCCGGTGTATAAGGCGCTTGCTTATGCCTAGCAGATCCGTGATGCGGTCGAAATGTGTCCTGTCAAATTCCGTGTCGCCAGCAATGTCGTGGGCAATTTCGATGTTGGACCGCGCGTCGAGAGTGGGTAAAAGGTTGAATTTCTGGAAAACGAATCCGATTTTGCTTTTGCGCATGCGGGTTCGGTCGGCATCGGACAACTGGGAAAAATCGTCTCCGTCGATCACGACGCGCCCCGAGTCGGCCCGGGTGAGACCTCCCAGTAGATAAAAGAGAGTCGACTTGCCGCTACCCGAGGGGCCCACAACGCTGACAAACTTTCCGCGCTCCACAGTGAACGTCACGCCCCGGAGTGCAGGAACCTCGACTTTGCCCACGTGGTAGGTTTTTCGCAGGTCCACCGCTTCGATGAAAGGCATCCGGATGTAACGATACTACAGAAGAGCTCAGCAGGCGCAGGCGCCGCTTATGCAGCGCCGAGTTGCGGAGTATTACTGCGGCTGGGGCCTCGTTTCCGGATCAGCAGCAAACGAATCCGCTCCAGCAGTTCGGCTGGGACATGCATGCCCTTGGGGAGAAAGACATCCGCTTGTGTGTCGCGGTCGTATATACGGACTTTCCCTGAGAGCAGAATTGCAGGAGTGCGAGGAGATATCTCCTTGACTGCCTCGATCAGCTTGGCGCCGTCCAGTCCAGGCATGATCAGGTCTGTAAGGACCAGGTCAACGCCGCCGCGCTTGAACCGGGCCAGGGCATCCTCTCCGTTCTGACAGGAAATAACGCGATAGCCGCGCGTTTCCAGCAAAACCTTGCGAATCGAAAGAGACTGTTCGTTGTCGTCGACACAAAGGATCGTGCGTTTTGGTTTCATCGAAGACCCCGACCGAAAAGTTGTCGCACCTGGGCGGCAAGGTGAAAACTTTTTTGAGAATGAAAAATAGAGTTCATGGAGAATTGAGAGCGACAAAAATCCTACGTGTCGCGGCTGGCGCTGTAAAGTGTCGCGGATGCTAATGGGAAATATTTGCTATTGACTTTTAAGCGAGGCGTTCGCGTTGTGATTTTTCGCAGGGATGCGAGCGGTGTCTACGAAAACATTTGGCCGCGCATCACTTCGACGGCGTTCCCTCCGACGCGAACGTTAACCACCCGGTTATCAGATTTGGAAGCACGTACGAAAATCCGGCTCGGACGTTTCATTTCGACGCCTTGCTCGATGAGCACGCGCTCATCCGGTTGCGCCACGCCGTGGGCTACCATCCACGCAGTTGCGCATCCCGCAGCGGAACCGGTGGCCGGATCTTCGCCGCCGTAAAACAACATGCGGGCATGCAACCGAGTCGCAGGATTGCTGGTCTCACGACAGACAAAGTAAAAGAACTTTCCGCCGCTGTGCGCGAGGTATTCGCTGGTGCGGGCCGGATCAATACGCAAGGTCTGCAATACTTTAAGGGCGCGAATTGGCGTGACGGTGAATGGAACTCCAGTCGACACCGTCTGGATTGGAAGATTCGAATCCAGGTCGCCGATGGACAGCCCGAGAGCGGTGGCCACTGCTCCACGGTCATGCTGTACTTCGAATTTGGGATCGAGTTGCGTCATTTCTCCAAAAGCCGGCTGCCCGGGGGGATCTTCAAAGCGAACGGGGACTGTCCCGACGTTTAGTTGGAGCTTGATCTCGGGTGCAGCGCTGGAACCTCGCAACACAAATGCTGTTCCCAGCGTGGGGTGCCCCGCAAATGGCAGTTCTTCCTGTACCGTGAAAATACGCACCCGCACTGCATTCTGCCGCTCAGCAGCTTCGTCGCCCGGCAGGACAAATGTTGTTTCGGACAAGTTTGTTTCTCGGGCGATATCTTGCATCTGCTCGGTTGTCAGTCCTCGCCCATCAAGACATACTGCGAGAGCATTGCCTGTCAGGGCTCGATCTGTGAAGACGTCGATCTGAACCATTTCCAATGGTCGTGATTTGGCCATGGAACAATTCTACCGGACCGCACACAACTTCCGGGACGTGCGATAACATAGAGGGCGACGAAAAGCGATCACCTGGGTCTTGCTGAATTCGGGGCTAGTCAAGCGGCTGAAACACATCTGGGTCGCGACGAGTCATTCACATTCGGAAAACAAACAATGGAAGATGAGAGGAAGTGACATGTCTCTGCGCATCAATTCTGAAGCACCGAACTTTACGGCGGAAACAACGCAAGGGAAGATTAACTTTCATGAGTGGGTCGGTGACGGTTGGGCCATCCTTTTTTCGCATCCGAAGGACTTCACACCAGTCTGCACGACCGAACTGGGCTACATGGCGGGTCTGCAGCCAGAATTCGCGAAACGTAACACCAAAATCCTGGGGCTGAGTGTGGACCCGGTGGCGAGTCATGGCAAATGGGCCTCTGATATCGAGGAAACACAAGGTCACAAGGTTAACTATCCGATGATCGGCGATCCGGAGTTGAAGGTCGCGAAGCTCTATGACATGCTCCCCGCCGAGACGGGCGATAGCTGCGAGGGTCGGACTCCAGCTGACAATGCGACGGTGCGCACAGTGTTCATCGTTGGACCGGACAAGAAGATCAAAATGATGATGGTCTATCCGATGAGCAGCGGCCGAAACTTCGACGAAGTCCTGCGCGTATTGGATTCGCTGCAGTTGACGGCGAAGCATAACGTGGCAACCCCGGCGAATTGGAAACCGGGCGATGACGTGATTATTCCGACGTCGGTGTCAGAGGAGCAGGCTAAACAAAAGTATCCGGGCGGTTGGAAGACCCTCAAGCCGTACCTCCGTATGGTCGGTCAGCCGAGATAGGTCTCGCACAGGTCAGAGGCGCGGCTGGACGGCCTCGAATGCCAAGACCTGGCTTCCGGCCAGCCTCGTGATCTGAGGCAAATGGAAAACTATCACTTGGGTAGCTGGAGCGAGGCTTTTTGAACCAGCGATTGCCATGCGGACATCACGTCGATCCGGCGAATAGAATCGGGGAGGAGCCCCTGTCCATGAAATGTCTGGTGGTTGCTGCTCTCGCCCTCACAGCGGCGCATCTTGCCGCACAGACTAACCCTCCTGCTTATCTGGACACGAAGCTGTCGGCAGCGGCTCGCGCACACGATGTGGTTTCGCGAATGACGCTCGATGAAAAGGCAGCCCAACTCGAGGACTATGCGACCGCGATCCCGCGCTTGGGAATTCCTGATTATCAGACGTGGAGCGAGGCACTGCACGGCGTAGCCAACTCGGGTTACGCGACGGTGTTTCCGCAAGCCATAGGGATGGCTGCCACGTGGGACACTGCAATGGTACAGAAGATGGGCGAGGTCATCTCGCGCGAGGGCCGGGCCAAGTACGATCAGGCGCAACGCCGCGGCAACCATCGCATCTTTTATGGCCTCACTTTCTGGTCGCCAAACATAAATATCTTCCGCGATCCGCGCTGGGGACGAGGCCAGGAAACTTACGGAGAAGATCCGTTCTTAACTGGGCGCATGGGAGTGGCTTTTGTTAGGGGCGTTCAGGGACCTGATCCCGATCACCCTATGGCGGTCGCAACCAGCAAGCACTTTGCTGTACACAGCGGCCCCGAGTCCACGCGCCACGTCGCCAATGTGGATGTGAGTCCACGCGATCTTGAAGAGACTTACCTGCCGGCTTTCCGCTCAACCGTAGTGGATGGCCAGGTCAAATCGGTGATGTGCGCGTATAACGCGATCGACGGCAAGGCGGCGTGTGCCAATACCATGCTGCTCAAGGACCATCTGCGCGACGCATGGGGCTTCAAGGGTTTTGTGGTCTCGGACTGCGGAGCCATCGTGAACGTTGCCGGCGGACATCACAATGCGCCCGACATTCTCCATGCTTCGGCGATCTCGTTGCAGGCCGGCACCGATCTTTCCTGCAGCATCTGGTCGCAGGGTTTTCGTTCCTTGAGCGACGCTGTGCGACAAGGTATTGTGCCGGAAGCCCTCGTGACCCAAGCGGCAGAGCGTCTATATACGGCACGCTTTGAACTCGGCATGTTCGACCCTGCTGGAGATGGCGTACGCGACAAAATTCCGCCCACTGCGATTGCATCGGCGGAACACCAGCAGGTATCGCTGAGAGCTGCGGAAGAATCGATCGTGCTGTTGAAGAACAACGGCATCCTGCCGTTGAGCAAGGTTCCTCATGACATCGCGGTCATTGGTCCCACCGCGGAGTTGTTGACCGCGCTCGAGGGCAACTACAACGGCCAGCCATCGCATCCGGTCTATCCGCTGGACGGTATCAAGCAGCAATTCAACAGCGCGGGGATTCACTATGCGCAGGGAGCTACGCTCGCGGAGGGCTTCAGGGTGCCGGTACCTCGCACGGTGTTCGGCGAGGGACTGCACACAGAATATTTCGCCACTCCAGACTGGACTGGGGTGCCGGCGGCAAGTGGGACTGATTTTGGAATTCAGCACGATTGGCGCGACTCTTCTCCTATACCAGAAATCGAGGCTCACGACTATTCCGTCCGCTGGACCGGCCATCTTCAGGTTCCGGCGGCCGGTCAGTACACGTTTATCGTTCAGGGCGGCGACAGTTTTCCCTATTCACCGAGGGAGACTTACCGTTTCGTACTCGACGGCAAAGTTGTATCCGAAGACTCGCTCACAGCCGGCAGTGGAAATGCAGCCGACTTGAAGTCCGCAGAGGGCGCCTCGCCGACGGCCCCGCCCATCATGGCCGAACGGAGGCCGGCGCGGATTGAGGTTTCGATTCCAGATAACAAGCCTCACGACTTTCGATTCGAGTATAGCCACTCCGCAGACCGCGCGGGCGGAGGTGTGACGTTGTCGTGGGAGCCACCGGCAAAAGCACAGCTTGAGGAAGCGGTTGCCGCTGCGAAGGCATCCGAATTGGTGATCGCTTTCGTTGGATTATCGCCGCACCTCGAAGGCGAAGAAATGCCGATCAAAATCGAGGGTTTCGACGGCGGCGACCGCACAAGCATCGCGTTGCCGGCTGCGCAGCAGGCGCTGCTCGATGCGGTGGCTGCGACCGGCAAACCCGTTGTAGTTGTCTCGCTGACCGGCAGTGCGGTGGCACTAACCTGGGGCAAGGAGCACGCAGCCGCTGTGATACAGGCATGGTATCCGGGTGGGGATGGGGGAACGGCCATCGCCAGGACGCTGGCCGGCCTGAATAACCCGGCAGGGCGCCTGCCAGTTACCTTCTACGCAAGCACAAACAACTTGCCAGCATTCGCCGACTACTCGCTCAAGAACCGCACCTATCGCTACTTCTCCGAAAAACCACTGTGGGGCTTTGGCTACGGATTGAGCTATTCGACTTTCGGCTATGGACCAGTGAAACTTTCGAACTCTTCGATAAGCGCGGGTGATTCCTTGAACGCTACCGTCACCGTCACGAATCGCAGTGCCATTCCGGGGGATGAGGTGGTTGAAGCCTATCTGAAGACGCCGCAGTCGAATGGTCCCATTCATTCGCTGGTGGCATTCGAGCGTCTGCACCTGAATGCGGGTGAGAGTCGCGAGGTCGCGCTCGAGATGAAACCGCGGTCGCTCTCCAGCGTCGATGACCAGGGCGAGCGCTCGATCCTTCAGGGAACGTATCACCTCAGTGTTGGAAGCGGACAGCCCCAGGAGACTTCCAGCAAATCAGAAATCACATTCACCGTCCGTGGGTCTAAAAGGCTTCCGCGTTAGGAAAGGGGACAATGTACCGTGAGGTTGTGAGACGACGGTTCGGCTTTGCGTTCTTTGGCAGTTTCCCTCCGCGTACTTTGCGCTTCAAAGCTTACCCGATTTAATCTGAGTCATTAGGCTTCAGCGAGAGTTTTGAACCGGCAACGGCCGCTAAGGTCAAGATCGCGAACAGTCTACGCGAATAGGAGGCGTTATCAGGTTTCTTGGGATCGATGTTGGGACCGGCGGTACACGCGCTCTCCTCATGGGTGAATCCGGCCAGATCATTTCTTCCGGAACCGAGGAGCATGTTCCCTTTGCCTCACCGAGACTGGGATGGGCAGAACAAGATCCTGGCGATTGGTGGCGGGCTTGTGGCGTGGCCGTGCGCAAGGCTCTCGCGGGCGTCGTCAAAGACGACACGATTGCCTCCATCGGATTTTCTGGGCAAATGCATGGCGCGGTTCTGCTGGACGCTAATGATGAAGTGGTTCGACCCGCTTTAATCTGGTGCGATCAACGCACCGAACCGCAAGTCCAAGAGTTGTCTGATTTATTCGGCGCCAATCAACTTGTCCAGCTCACCTGTAATGCACCCCTGACGAATTTCACCCTCACCAAACTGCTTTGGGTTCGCGAGAACGAGCCCAAAAATTGGGAACGGGTTGCCCACGTCATGCTGCCGAAAGATTATGTGCGTTTCAAATTAACCGGGGAACGGGCCATCGATGTGGCGGATGCATCGGGAACCCTGCTGCTGGATGTTGCTCGGCGCCAATGGTCAGCTGAGGTCTTAACCCGCACGCAGATCGACCGGCACCTACTTCCCTCTTTGCATGAGTCGCCTGCTGTTTGCGGCCGGGTAACCGAACGTGGTGCTGCGGCTACAGGCCTGCGAGCGGGAACTCCCGTGGTGGCTGGTGCGGGGGATCAGGCTGCGGGCGCGGTTGGGATGGGAATTGTACGTCCCGGAACGGTGAGCGCGACCATTGGCACATCGGGCGTGGTGTTTGCGGCCACCGATCGCCCGGCAATGGACCCCAAAGGAAGATTGCATACCTTCTGTCATGCTATCCCCGGACGGTGGCATGTGATGGGGGTGACGCAGGCCGCGGGTCTCTCCTTGCGCTGGTTTCGTGACCGGTTCGGAGTCGTAACGTCGAAAGAGGGCGATCCGTATGAGCAGCTTTCGCGGGAGGCCGCGGGCGCCCCGTCCGGTTCCGATGGGGTGTTCTGGGCGCCGTATCTGATGGGCGAACGGACTCCGCACTGCGATCCCCATGCGCGTGCTGCTCTGCTGGGCCTCTCCGCCGGCCACACCCGCGCTCACGTGGTGCGGGCAATACTGGAGGGTGTGGCGTTCAGCCTGAGAGATACGTTGAGCATCTTCGATGAGATGGACGTTCCGGTGGAGCGCATCCGCCTGGGCGGCGGAGGTGCTCGATCCGACCTATGGCGCCAGATTCAGGCGGACGTCTATCAACATGCGGTCGAGGTTGTGCAAGCCGAAGAAGGCGCGGCTTATGGAGGCGCAATCCTGGCGGGCGTGGGCGCGGACAATTGGGGTTCTGTCGACCAGGCCTGCGATGCGATCGTTCAGACTGCCAAAGTAGTCGAGCCAAACCCGGACAATTCTGCCATCCTTAATGCGGCCTATTCAACCTACCGCAGGATCTATCCCGCCCTGCAGCAGATTTCAAATCAAGTCAGAAAGTAACGATGGCCGACCCGCTACGCGTTGTGACCTCAGTCTTCGGGCTTTCACTGTGGCTGCGCGTTCGAGGTGGGCGAATTCAGGTGAGTAGATTGCCGTAAGACCAGGTTGGTCTTGAGCACATACTCGGTACCATTTGGCGCCGGGTTGTCTCGCTCGACATCCGCCATCAGCGCATCAAATGCGAGCCGAGCCAACTCTGCCTGGGACATCTGAATGGTGGTGAGAGGCGGAATCATGAACTGGGCCAGCCGAATATCGTCAAAGCCAATTACCGACAAGTCCTGCGGAATTGCGATGTGGGCTTCGTGACTCTTTCGCATCACGCCGATCGCGGTCATATCGTTCGAGCACATCACGGCGGTGGGGCGCACCCGTTGGTCCAGCAGTTTTGCAAAAGCTGCCATGCCGCCTTCCATCGTGTGATCGCCTTCGATCATCAAGGTGGGATCGATGTCTAATCCAATCTCTTTCGCGGAGCGAAGGAAGGCCTGCTGGCGTGCCAGCGAAGACTTAAGTTTCAAAGGACCCGAGATAAATGCGATCTTTTCGTGCCGGCAAGCGGCCAGGTGTTGCACCGCCTGCCGGACGCCATGAAGATAGTCGATGCGTATGTTGCTTACCCACGGACGTTGTGGTCCAACATCCACAAAGACCAAAGGCACTTCCCGCACGTGGAGGTGCTCAAGCAGAGGTTCTTCCATCCCGAAGGTCAATACTGCGACACCCTCGACGCGCCGTTCGATCATTCGCCGGACCGAACTCTCCATTCGCTTTGGGTCATGGCTGGTGGAACTGAGCAGGATTTCGTAGCGGTGTTGGACGGCAATCGTCTCGAATACCTGCACGATCTCCGGGAAGAAGGGGTTGGTAATGTCCGAGATGATTAATCCGAAGATGCGGCTTCGGCCAGACACCAGCGCACGCGCCTGAGTGTTCGGGTAATAGCCAAGTTCCTCAATGACATTCCATACCCGCTTGGCCATTTGGGGATTGACGGTGGGAACCCGATTGACAACGCGTGATACGGTGGCGGTGGAGACGCGCGCTCGTTTCGCGATTTCCCGGATGTCCATGCGACGCTCTTGGTCGACGGAATTTTAGCATGGTAAACGTTCCCTTCCTCAGAAGGCTGGCCTATCGTGGCGAAGGGGTTGTTACTTACCCTTGCTTGGGAGTGCGCGAAGGTTAAAAGATTGTTACTGCTGGCATAAAGCCGGTTGCGCCATTGACAAATGCAGGGCCGCTGCTCTACCGTCACGGGGCGTGGTAAACGATTACCGAGGCTTAGGCTGTCGTAAGGACTTATTTTCCTCATGCTGCTGCCGACCCTGCGTACTCAGGTATTGCAGGCCAACCTGGAGTTGGTCCGGCAGGGACTCGTGCTTTTTACTTTCGGGAATGTCAGCGGCATTGCCCGGGAAGAGGGGCTCGTGGCCATTAAGCCAAGCGGCGTTCCTTATGATTCGATGACGCCCGCTGATCTTGTGGTCACCGATCTTGCCGGAAAGATTGTCGAAGGGGGCATGCGGCCCTCCTCGGATCTACCCACCCATTTGGCTTTATACAACGCCTTCCCCACGATCGGAGGGGTTGCCCACACGCATTCTGAATATGCCACGGCATGGGCACAGGCTCATCGTCCCATCCCTTGCTTCGGGACTACACATGCTGACTATTTTCATGGGCCGGTACCGGTGACGGAGAGCATGGCGGATTCCGAGATCGCTTCGGACTACGAACTTAATACCGGACGTGTTATTGTCCAGACTTTCAGCAATATCGATTATGCTGCTGTCCCCGGGGTTCTGGTGGCGAATCATGGGCCCTTCTGTTGGGGCCCGGATGCCGACTCGGCGGCGCATAACGCGGCGATTCTCGAAGGGGTGGCGCGCATGGCATACTTCACGCTCCGCATCAATGACAAGGCAGAACCTGTGGGGCGGGGGCTTCATGACAAGCACTACTTAAGGAAGCACGGTTCAAACGCATACTACGGGCAGGCAAAGGAACAGAAATGACGCCAACTTTGGCCATGTTTGTCGCAGACCGGCTCGTGCATCTGTCTCCGGTAGATATTGTCATTGTCGTGTTTTACTTCGCGTTGGTGCTTGCGATCGGCTTTTATCTCAAGGGCCAAGCCAACACCAGTGAAGATTTCTTCATGGCCGGCCGCGAAATGACGGCCTGGGTCGCGGGTCTCAGCTTTCTCTCTGCGAATCTGGGTGCCCTCGAACTGATGGGCTGGGCTGCAGCTTCGTATCAATACGGCATCCTCGCCACTCACTGGTACTGGATTGGCGCGATACCGGCCATGCTTTTCCTCGCGCTGGTCATGATGCCGTTTTATTACATCTCCAGAACCCACTCCGTACCGGGATATCTCAAGCTTCGTTTCGGAGAGTCCAGCCGTACTCTTTCCGCGGTTTCTTTCGCGTTCATGACCGTCCTGATGAGCGGTATCAATATGTACTCGATGGCTTTGGTCATGAAAGTGGTACTCGGCTGGGATATTCATTTCAGTATCTGGGTTTCGTCGTTGACGGTTGCGATCTATGTCGCACTTGGCGGCCTGCGTTCCGCGATTTTCAACGAGGTGCTGCAATTCATTCTGATCTGGGCAGGCGCTGCCCTCATCCCCATCATGGGACTGATCGAGACTGGTGGATGGAGCAATCTCAAGGCCCAGATCACGCACAACGCGTCCAATGAATACGTTCATTTATGGTCGACACTGGGTTCGTTTAATAACAACCCGATGGGCATTCACTGGACCGGTATTGTTTTTGGATTGGGCGCGATCATCTCATTCGGCTACTGGACAACGGATTTTCTGGTGGTCCAGCGTGTTCTGGCGGCCAAGGATCTGCGCGCGGCTAAGATGGCTCCCATCATCGGCGCGTCTTTCAAGATGATGGTTCCATTTATCGTCATTCTTCCCGGCTTACTCGGGCTCGCAGTTCTGCCAGTGAAACTCACCGGGGAGACGGCGGCAATTGCCAGTGGTGGCCATAGTTACAACGAAGTCCTTCCCCTGATGCTGGCCCGCTACTGTGGTCCTGGTCTGCTCGGGCTCGGCGTTACGGCGCTGATCGCGGGCTTCATGTCGGGCATGGCGGGCAATGTGAGTGCCTTCACGACCGTCTGGACTTACGACCTGTACAAGGCGCTGATTAACAAAGATGCTCCCGACCCGCATTATGTGAGTATGGGCCGCTGGACAACGGTGGTGGGTGTTCTTATCAGCGTAGGTACAGCTTACCTGGTGATGCAATTCGCGAGCATCATGGATTATGTGCAGGCGCTTTTCAGTTTCTTCATCGCGCCATTGTTTGGCACGGTGGTGCTGGGAATGTTGTGGAAGCGGGCGACGGGCCCCGGGGGTTTTTGGGGACTGTTGGCAGGGACGCTCTCTTCTATCGGAATGTGGGCGTGGGTAAAAGTCGATCCCACCGCCTTGCGTTACGTAGCACTGTCGCCCAATGCCCGCGATATGGCGGAGAACATGTACCGCGCGCTCTGGTCGTGTCTGGTTTGCTTTGCAGTCACCATAATCGTGAGTTACATGACCAAGGCCAGGCCCGACAGCGAACTGAACGGTCTTGTCTACGGTGCTACTGCCATTCCTCATGAAGCCGAAGTGCCGTTTTACCAGCGGCCAGTTTTCTGGGCGGCTGTGGTGGCGAGCATCTTCGTAATTCTTAACATCATCTTCTGGTAAGGCGGGTCAGGAGCGAAGCAATGCAGGATCACGCAATCTCAATCTGGTTCTTCATTGGCATTTCTCTGCTGGTCAATGGAATTCTGATTACAGGCGCCGGAATTTGGGAGGTGATTTCTCCCCCGGTGGATCGTGTGGTTTTGTTCCAGTATCACGCCAATGTTTGGTGGGGAGCGCTTTTGCTGCTCTTGGGTTTGCTTTACTGCGTGAGGTTTGCTCCCAGGAGGCAGACTTAGCACGGTTCCTCAAAATCTCAGGGGATGTTTATGGCGAACAGAAAGATGACGATGGGTTTGATTGTGGGAAACCGTGGCTTCTTCCCCGATCATCTCGCCAAGAGCGGCCGCGAGGAAATGCTCCGGTTACTCGGTGCTGCGGGCATGGATGTTGTCGCACTCACTCCCGAGCAGAGTAAGCACGGTGCGGTCGAGACGCGCGAGGAGTCCCGGCGTTGCGCCGATCTATTCAAGAAAAATCGGGATCGCATCGACGGCATTATCGTGACTCTTCCTAATTTTGGAGAGGAGCGAGCCATTGCCGACACGCTTCGGTTGGCAGACTTGCGCGTCCCCGTGTTAGTGCAGGCTACCCCCGATGATCCGAAGAAAATGACTATTGCATCCCGCCGCGACAGCTTCTGCGGGAAAATGTCAGCCTGCAACAACCTCAGGCAATACGGGATTCCGTACTCGATCACCACGCTTCATACCGAAGCTCCCGATTCCCCCGAATTTGCCAAGGACCTCGCATGGTTCGCCGGCACCTGCCGTGTGGCCAATGGTTTTCGGAATCTGCGAGTCGGAGCCATTGGGGCGCGGCCCACGGCATTTAACACCGTGCGCTACAGCGAGAAGATTCTGGAATCGCAGGGCATCTCGATCGAGACTCTGGACTTATCCGAAGTGTTGGGCAGAATCGAGCGCATGAAGGATCAAGACGATTCTGCCCAGGGCAAGCTCGCGGCGATCAAGAAGTACGTGGATACCAGTTCGGTTCCTGAAGCGGCGTTGCTGAAGATGGCCAAGTTGGGTGCCGTCGTTGATCGATGGATGGCTGACACAGAAGTTACCATCAGCGCCGTGCAGTGCTGGACTTCGATCGAGGAAAATCTGGGCGTCGTTCCGTGCACCGTGATGAGCATGATGAGCGATAGCCTGCTGTCAAGTGCCTGCGAGGTCGACATATGCGGCGTACTTGGCATGCATGCCCTCAGATTGGCCTCTGGGACTCCCTCGGCTCTGCTGGATTGGAATAACAACTATGGATCCGACCCCAACAAAGCCGTGTGCTTCCACTGTTCCAACCTGCCCAAACATTTCTTCCGTTCCGTGAAGATGGACTTTCAGGAAATCATCGCGGGTACGGTGGGGAAAGAAAACACTTTCGGAACATGTGTAGGAGTGATCAAGCCTGAAAAGATGAGCTTCGCGCGATTCTCCACCGACGACACCGCGGGGAGGATGCGCGGATACGTGGGAGAAGGAAAGTTCACCGACGATCCGCTGAACACGTTCGGCGGCGCAGGCGTGGTCGAAATTCCCAGAATGCAGAAGTTGCTGCACTTTATTTGCGCGAATGGATTTGAACATCACGTGGCAGCGAATCTGTCTACGGTTGCCGGCTCGGTCCACGAGGCCGCTACTCGATACCTGGGTTGGGACATGTATTGGCACGAAGGTCCTGATGGAGCCTGTTGATGGCGATCGTGGCGGGAGTCGACTTTGGGACCCTGAGCGTTCGCGTATCGATTGTCGATAGCGAGCGGGGGCTGCTGGCCTCGGCACTGGCCGAGTATCCGCTTCATCGCAAGCGCGAGGATCCCGAGTACGCCACCCAGTCCCACGCCGATCACATGCGCGCCCTGGCGGCCGCCACTCGCGACGCCGTGAAGAGCGCGGGGATTTCCGGAGATCAGGTGCAAGCCATCGCGCTGGATACGACCGGGTCCTCGGTTATTCCAGTCGATAAGAACCTTGAACCCCTCGGTGAATACTACCTGTGGTGCGACCACCGCGCGAAGGGTGAAGCCGCTGAGATCACCGAAGCCGCGCATCGCGAAGGACTTGAGGCGATTCAGTGGTGCGGCGGCGTCTACTCGTCGGAATGGGGTTTTTCCAAGCTCCTGCACTGGTTGCGCCACAGCCCCGACAAGCGATCACAGTTTGCCTCTGCATTTGAGCACTGCGACATGGTGGCTGCCACTCTCTGTGGCATCACCGATTCGAAAAAGGTAAAGCGGAGCATCTGCGCCATGGGACACAAGTGGCTGTGGAACGCTTCTCTCGGCGGTCTTCCCCCTGATTCATTTCTCGTGAAAGTGGATCCACTGCTTTCTGGTATTCGAGAAAAGCTTGATGGGCAGTACGCAACCTCCGATCAGATTGCCGGTACGCTCTCCGCCTACTGGGCCGAAGAGCTGGGCCTGAAGCCGGCAATTCCGGTGCCGGTTGGAGCCTTCGATGCTCACTGGGACGCCATCGGCGCTGGCTGCCGTACCGACGACATGGTGAATGTGGTCGGGACTTCCACCTGCATTATCGGCATCACCCCGTCCGTGAACCTGGTGCCAGGCGTCTGCGGTGTGGTGCAGGGAAGCGTCCACCCAATGCGAACGGGAATTGAAGCGGGACTCTCTGCGGTGGGCGATATCTTCAACGCCATCGCCACGCGCGCGGGAACCGATGTTCCAACTCTTAGCAAGGGTTTAGAGTATTACCGCCCGGGTCAGACTGGGCTGCTTCGACTTACCTGGGACAACGGCGATCGAACGGTGCTCGTCAATCCGAATCTGCGCGGCGTCACGCTGGGTTGGAACCTGCAAAGTACCGCACAGGATGAACTGTTCGCCGCGATCGAAGGCACGGCTTTCCACACCCGGGTGATTCTCGATCGCATGGCGGGCAACGGTGTGCATATCAAGCGGGTCATCAATGCGGGCGGAATTCCGCAGAAGAATGACGTTCTCAACCGCGTTTACGCCAATGTTCTGGGACGTCCCGTCCTGGTGCCCTCTAAAAGTGTCGTCAGTCTGGGCTCGGCCATCTTCGCATTTCTTGCGGCGGGAACGTTCAAGTCCATCGAAGAGGCGCAGGACAAGATATGCCCGACTTACAAGGTCTACGAGCCTGATGCTGCAGCCCAGCGCGTTTACAACGAGCTCTACCCGTTGTATCGCGATCTTTACTTTGCACTCGGCGAGCCGGGGAAGAATCCATTGGCGAATGTGCTGCCGAAATTGATCGGAATCGCGGAATCAGTGCATAAGGCGTGAGCCGTCCGCCGTGGTGGAAACTGATGCACTTTGCTCCTTTTCACTGTCGAGCGGTATTTGTAGGGATTCTGGTGCTGACAAGCGTGGCCGGACGATGCGTTTCGCAAACAAGGGCTGATCAAAACACAGGGCTGGCCGAGACTCCGCCCATGGGCTGGAACAGTTGGGATGCCTACGGGACGACAGTTAACGAAAGACAGTTCAAGGCGAACGCCCAGTGGCTTGCGAAGCATCTGAAGTCGAGTGGCTGGCAGTATGTCGTCGTCGACATGGAATGGTTCGTGACCAATCCGTTGCCGCAAGGAAATTCCGCCAAATCCCAATTCAGCATGGACGAGCAAGGACGGTATACTCCGGCCCTCAATCGCTTTCCGTCTGCGGCTGGCGGCGCGGGTTTCAAGCCGCTCGCTGATTATGTGCATGGACTCGGTCTGAAGTTTGGAATCCACATTCTTCGCGGAATTCCGAAGAAAGCTGTCGAACAAAATCTTCCGATCGAGGGCTCGCCCTATCATGCCGCGGATGCCGCTGACGCGCACGATGTTTGTCCCTGGAACCCCGACAATTTTGGTACCGACCCCGGAAACCCGGCAGCCCAGTCATACTACGACTCGATTGCCCGACTCTACGCGAGCTGGGAAGTTGATCTGATCAAGGCCGATTGCATCAGCAGTCGTCCATATAAGGGCGAAGACATTCGGATGCTCAGTGTCGCCATCGGCAAAACGGCGCGCCCAATTCTGCTGAGTCTTTCTCCCGGTGCGGCGCCGATCGAGAAAGTTGACGAAATGCGCCGGTATGCGCAGATGTGGCGAATCTCCGACGATGTCTGGGATCTCTGGCACAGTACAGTCGACTACCCGCAGGGCCTGGGTGACCAGTTTTCGCGCGTCGCCAGATGGGCGGCCTATTCGAAACCGGGACACTGGCCCGACGCGGACATGCTGCCGCTCGGCTATCTTGGGCCCGCGCCCGGCTGGGGGAAGCCGCGGCGAACGCGCCTCACACACGATGAGCAGCGTACCTTGCTGACCCTTTGGTCCATCTTTCGGTCGCCGCTGATGATTGGAGGCGATCTCCCATCAAGCGATGCATGGACGACGTCGCTACTGACCAATCCAGAGGTGATTTCCGTCGATCAGCACTCGACCTCCGCGCACCCCGTCATCACAAGCGATAAGGCGATCGCCTGGGTCTCGAGCTCCACATCTGCCAGTTTGCAGTACCTTGCAATCTTCAATCTGAGCGACAGTAGGTCGAAACTGCAATACTCGTGGAAGGATCTGGGTTTTGAAGGACCGACCTACACAATTAGGGACCTGTGGGAGAGACGCGACTTGGGAACCGCCAATGGCGTTACAGCAACAGTGCCCGCACACGGAGTGGTGTTGTACGGGATCTCATCTGTGCAAGGGAATGTGGGCAGGGCCCAGTGAACGATCTGGTCACAAAGTCAGAGGATTGAGATAGACCTACTAAGGAGGAAACCGTGAAACTTCGCTTTTTGATCTCTGCACTATTCCTTACTGGCATTATTACGATTGGGAGTTGGCCTGCCAAGGCAGAGGCGAAATCGACCATGAAGAAGCAATCGTTCGGAAAAACCAGCGACGGACAACCGGTGGACCTCTATACCCTTACCAATAAGAAGGGCATGGAAGTTGCGATCACTAACTTCGGCGGAATCATTGTGTCCCTCAAGGCCCCAGATCGAGCCGGCAAGTTCGACGACGTGGTGCTCGGCTATGACAGCCTCGATGGATACCTCAGCAATAAAGCCTTTTTTGGCGCCTTGATTGGACGCTACGGGAATCGCATCGCGCACGGTAAGTTCCCGCTGAATGGGCAGACCTACAATTTACCCAAGAACGATGGCGACAATACGCTGCACGGCGGCCCGGAAGGATTCAACAAACGTTTGTGGACCGCAAAGGATGTTTCCAACGCCAAGGGAGAAGCTCTGGAATTGACCTACTTGAGCGCGGATGGCGAGGAAGGGTTCCCCGGCAATTTGAATGTCAAAGTTGTATACACACTCAACGACAAGAATGAACTGACTATCGCGTATTCCGCCACCACCGACAAAGACACCGTGGTGAATCTCACAAATCACTCTTATTTCAATCTGGCAGGCCAGGGAACCGGGGACATTCTCGGGCACGAGTTGATGATTAAAGGCGACCACATCACAGCGGTCGACGAGACGTTAATTCCAACCGGCGAACTGCGGCCGGTCAAAGGGACGCCCTTCGATTTCACCCACGCCACAGCGATCGGGGCACGGATCAATCAGGATGATCCGCAACTGAAGGTCGGAAAAGGATACGACCACAACTGGGCATTGAACGATCATGGGGCGAAGTCTCCGGTGCTGGTGGCCGAAGCTTTCGAGCCGAAGAGCGGGCGCGTTCTACAAGTGCTGAGCACCGAACCGGGCGTCCAGTTCTATAGCGGAAACTTTCTCGATGGAACCATCCAGGGCAAGGGGGGCAAGGTTTACAACCATCGCTACGGATTCTGCCTGGAAACCCAGCACTTTCCCGATTCGCCGAATCATCCCAAGTTTCCCTCGACTGTGGTCAAGCCGGGGCAGACCTACTCCACTACTACGGTCTTCAAATTCTCGACCCGCTAGAACAACGTTTGGTCAGGGAGGTTTAGCACCGGCCGAGCCGGCGTTTGTTGAGCACATCATCGTGAAAGCTGGTGTCCCATTCTCGCGAAACTCAATCGTGGAGGCGCTCATGATTCGACGAAGAGACTTCCTTCGCAATACCATAGTAGGAGGGGGCGCATGGTTGGTCAGCCGCAGCGTCCCCTTTGCGGCGGGGTTTGACTCTCCGGCCACCGGCGCTCGCATTGATGTTCTGCCGGAGGAACCACTGGGAACAATTTCTCCCAACATTTATGGACACTTCACGGAGAACCTCAGCGGAGTTGTCTACGACGGCATGTGGGTGGGTGCGAATTCGAAGATTCCCAACATCAACGGGATCCGCAAGGAACTGGTCGAGGAGATGCGCAAGATCAAGCCGTCGGTGGTGCGTTTTCCGGGCGGCTGCTTTGCCGACAGCTACGACTGGAAGGACGGCGTCGGTCCCGCAGGCCAGCGCCCCCGCCGCACCAATTTCTGGGAGGGCGAAGAATCCGCCAGCGCTCCTGCAAGCCACAAATATGATCCCAACCAATTCGGCACCAACGAATTCGTCCGGTTCTGCAAACTGATCGGAAGCGCGCCTTATCTGGCGGGCAACGTGCGCAGCCTGACCGCCCAGGACTTTTATCACTGGATCGAATACTGCAACTCGCCCGCAGGGAGCACCACGCTCGCTGACATGCGCGCCGCTGCCGGGTTCCCCGAGCCCTTCAATGTCCACTATTGGGGCGTTGGCAACGAGAGTTGGGGGTGCGGCGGGAATTTTACGCCCGAAGAATACGCCGTCGAGTTTCGCCGCTGGACTACCTGGGTGCCCCGTTACCACCAGGAGCTTTCCTTCATCGCCTCTGGTCCGAACGTGGACGATTGGAACTGGACACGTGGTTTTCTGGAAGAAATCCTCAAAAAGGGAAAAGAGCAACTGCGCTCCATCTATGGCCTTGCGCTCCATCACTACGCATGGAATCTGAGCCGCGGCGCGACCCATGATTGGGTGAAGGGCAAAGGTGATGCTCTTAAGTTTGACGCAGTCGACTGGTATGAGCTGCTCCGTGAAGGCGACCGGATGGAAGGCCTCATCACCGGACACTGGCAGATTATGAGCGAACTGGATCCCGAGCATCACATCAAGCTCGTGGTCGACGAATGGGGTCCCTGGTATCGTCCCGGAGGCGAAGCAACCCCGACCAATCAACTCGAGCAGATTCCCACTCTGCGCGACGCAGTCTTCAGCGGCATGACGCTCGACATTTTCAACCGGCATCCTGAAAAAGTCGCCATGGCCAATTGCGCCCAGCTTATCAATTGCCTGAATAGTTTGTATTTGGCGCACGAGGACAAGTTCTGCGTGACCCCAGTTGGTCATGTCTTTGCAATGTATGCCGATCACCAGGGCGGACAGAGCCTGCGCACGGTTTTCTCCGCTCCCGAAATAGCCTATGACCGTGACGGAAAACGCGCGCGGTTCTGGAGCTTGAGGGGATCCGCCTCACTGCATGACAAGCAGTTGATATTGACCGTCGTGAATCCTGATGTCGCTGCTGCCCGCGAAACGGAGATCTTCGTTCGCGGCGCCAGCATTCAATCCGGCACAGTTACAACGCTGACTCACAGCGACATTCATGCACACAATTCGTTCGAACAAAGAGGTGTAGTCACGCCACAAACCAAGGCGCTCGCCGGCAACGGGCCCTCCGTCACGGTTACATTCCCATCTGCGTCGGTGACCAAGCTTGTGCTGGTGCTGGGTTAAGATTCAAAGGGGCGGGGAGAGCCGTCGCAAAATTTCAGATTTAAGGGCGCTAAGTCAGTTGCTGGGCGTCTCAATTGCCGCACGCGGCCATCCGTCCTCCCAGGAAATAGTCGAGATCTGCAGCCATGGCTCTCCGGTTTTTGCGTCATAGGCGTGGTAGACGATTAGATCGTCCTTTTGCAGGAGAAGGATTCTCCACCCGGCCAATATCGCCCTCCAGCTCAATGACGGACGGAGAGCGTTGCGCGACTGCAGGTCCCAATACTAGGAGAAAGACGCTCGCAACTAAATTTAACAATCGAGAACGCGTCATCGGGCTCCTAAGTCGAGACCGCAGGGACATCAGGGAATCGCTCACTAGCTTATTCTGTCAAAAATACGACGTCGACGGCCGGATCTTTTTGTTGAAGCAGTCTCGCCAGACCCCAGTTCCATCAGAGAACATGGCATCGAATTCACCGCTCAACCTCCAACGTGATGACTGAGACGGAATGATTCGGGAGGGCGAGTGTGAACGAGGGACCCACTTCGATTTGTTTAGCTGTGACGTGCACCGCATCGGGGTGACCGAAGTCGTTTGCGGCCAACAGGTCGTCGCTATTCAAGGTTTCAATTTTTGCAAGCCGTGCAATGGTAGCTCCCATCAGCGAAACTTTGGTCGTGATCGAGTTTGCCGGGTCAGTATTGACCGCCTTGATGAAAATCCGCTTGCCGTCCGCCGATCGGCTCACCACGGCATCAATGGTGGGGGCGCCTTTCCCTTCGAGGCCGAAGTCGAATCTCGCTCCCTCCAACGTGCTCGACAGGCGATCGCGTCCGAGGTGGGACGCGTAGAGCGCATTCACCAAGTAAGTCGGAGTGACAAAAACACCGTGGCGGCTCGCTTGAATGATGCCGCCAGTCCATCCATTTACCAAGTCTGAAACCGCGCTCATCTGGACCACATCGCCGGTGCGCTCAAATACGTTCATCAGACGTGCTGCGTACAGTGCGGATTCCATCGAGTGTTGCCGCGGTGGCGGAAACGTCGTGTTCCACTCGTTGATCGCTAATTTGATTTGCCGGCCGGGAACTAGCTCGTGGATCATCTGCTGCATCTGGCGATAAAAGCGCTCGTAGTGCAATGGCTGCGCCCACAGCTTGGTGATGTCGCCTTTCGACTCCGCGTCGCCGTAGTAATGGTGGATCGACAGATAGTCGATATTCTTGCCCGCAATCGCCAGAACGGTGCGATTCCACTCGAGATTGTTGTCTCCTGTTGCGATGACTTTGATTGTCGGATCCACCGCCTTCATCTTTTCGACATAACGATTCAGATTGTTCGCATAGGTGGTGGCGTCGCTGTGCCCGCGTACCCAGTTTCCCCAGATCTCATTTCCCACCTCCCAGTACTGCACATGGAACGGTTGGGTGTTCCCGTTCTTAGATCGGATGGAGCCGTATTTTGACTGGGAAGATCCATTGCAGTATTCAATCCACGCGGCCGCTTCGTCAGCAGTGGCCCCACGACCTTCTACGTTCACGGTGAGCGAAGGCTCGGCTCCAACCCGCCTCGCAAATTGGACGAATTCATCTGTTCCAAAGTCGCTCGGCTCCAGTTCATTCCGCCAAGCGGCATTTACCCAAACCGGCCTTTGGTCGCGGGGACCGATGCCCCATCCCCAGTGATAGTCCTGCGCAACATTGCCGCCGGGCCAACGAATAAATGCCGGGTGCAGCAGGCTGACCTTCTCTTCGACATCGCGGCGAACTCCGTCTTCAGCGTCACTTGGCATCAACGAGACTTGATCGAGCCAGAGCCGGCCCTTCCCATTAAAAAGAACAGCGATTTTCGCCAAGTGGTCCGATTTCTCAGGAACTAAAGCAAAAGAGTATTGTTTCCAATCCCCGCCAATATTCGCGATCACGGCACTAGCGTATCGTTCGCCGCCTGTTTCATCGGCTTCCAGTACGACCGTAATGGTTCCACTGTAATCCTCGGTTTTCAACCACAAATACCCCCGGTACTCGATCCCCCTACGGACGGGGATCCATCCCTGGCGGATGCCGCGGCGGCGTTCCTCGGTGCGCGCAATGTCCACTCGGAGGGAATGCTGCGTTGCGAGAGTATTTGCGTCGCTGTGTACCCGACTGTAGACAGTGGCGTCCCAATCAAAATGCAAGGCGTCATCATCGTCGCGATCGTCGGGGTCACGCTCCCAGTGTCGCGGCAAACCCAGCGCGTTCGGTGCTTCATCGAACCCGCGATCGCGAATCAGTTCTGCGTGCAGACCGCCTTTAATATCCTCGAACATGAACTCCGCGAATTGCCCGTACAACATGGGACTGATGGTATTTTCGACTCTTGTCGCATCGATCGCGAGGGAGGCCGTCCAGCGTTCCTGTGCGCAGGCGTAGATGCATAAGCCCGACAACAGGAGTGCAGCCCTTAAAGTGTTTTTGTAGTTCATGGTAAAAGTTTTGCTGCGACGATCCGGCGGCATGGTATCAGAATGCCATTGTTTATACAGATCAAAACTGATTGCGGAATGGGTGTTTCCAGCGCTGTTTGATGTGATACCTTACTGGCGCTCGCAATCGTTTGCACGTGTTTCGTCGCGTGAAGATCACTGGTCATCGACCGGCAAGGTGGGAGGACCATGCTTTCAAAATCACAAAAATCGCGATTCGCTTTTCTCGTAGTCCCAATCCTTTTTGTCGCTTCCGGCGTCCTTCTCGCCCAGACGTCTCGCTGGGCGGAAGGCAAAGCCATGACGTGGTACGAGCAGCAGCCTTGGCTGGTCGGCAGCAATTACACTCCCACGGACGCAATCAATGAATTAGAAATGTGGCAAGCCTCGACGTTCAATCCAATTCAAATCGACAGGGAGTTGGGGTGGGCCGAAGACATGGGGATGAACACGATGCGCGTGTTTCTTCATGATCTGGTATGGCAGGAGAATCCGACCGGCTTTAAAGAGCGCATCGATCGATTTCTGGAGATTGCGTCTCGTCATCATATCAAGCCATTGTTCGTGCTTTTTGACTCGTGCTGGGATCCAAATCCAAAGCTCGGCCAGCAGCATCCTCCGATCCCCGGTGTTCACAATTCCGGTTGGGTGCAATCTCCGGGAGCGGCGGCCCTGAAGGATCCTGGCCAGCAAAAAAGGCTGAAGGCTTACGTGACAGGCGTGGTTGGAGCGTTCGCCAACGATAGTCGCGTGCTCGGCTGGGACGTATGGAACGAGCCCTCAAACACCAACGACGGGAGCTATCGCAAGCAGGAACTGCAGAACAAAGAACAAGTAGTGGAGGAAATGCTGCCCAAAGTTTTTGCTTGGGCTCGTGAGGCGCATCCATCACAACCCCTGACCAGCGGCGTGTGGGATATTGACTTCGTGAAGGGCAATCAACCCACGAAGATGCAGCAGATCCAGCTCGAAAACTCGGATGTGATTAGCTTCCACAACTACGGATGGCCGGAAAGTTTCGAAAAGGAAGTGTTGTTTTTGCAGAAGTTCAACCGGCCGCTGATCTGCACCGAATACATGGCGCGTGGAGCCGGCAGCACTTTCGACACGGTCTTGCCGCTCGCAAAGAAGTACAAGGTCGCGGCGATCAACTGGGGTTTCGTCGCCGGTAAGACTCAAACCTACTACCCGTGGGATTCCTGGCGACACCCCTACATCCTCGATGAACCGGCGGTATGGTTTCACGAGGTACTGCACCCCGATGGAACACCTTATCGCGAGGCCGAAGTGAAACTGATTCGGGATCTGACGGGCAGGGCACGGATGGCGACTCGTTAAGGCGGCTGAGTGTTGATACCTATCACCTGAAGAATGGCGGTCGGGTATTGGGATCTCACATGCTCGAGGTTTGTCCGACGATAAGCGAGCACAAACCGGCAGCTGAAATCTATCCGCTTGCGATTGGGGGAAAAGAAGACCCGATACGGCTGGTCTTCACGGCGGCAGGGGGAAGCCGGTGAATGCTCTGTTGTCGACATGGGGAACCGCTTTCGGCTCCTCGTCAACCATGTAAACCTGATCGGGCCCGAGCAGCCTCTTCCCAACCTGCCCTTTGCACGCGCGGTCTGGATACCGGAGCCGACCTTAAAAATCGCCGCAACGGCATGGATTCAGGCAGGCGGGCACACCACACGCCTTGAGCCGCTCCTTGACGACTGAGCACCTGGAGAACTTTGCCGAGATGGCAGGAATGGAATGCCTGGTGATTGATCGCAACACCCAGCCGTTTGATTTCCTGAAAGAGCTCCGGTGGAACAACGCGTACTATCAGCGGGCGAATGGGTATTAGCGGTGCCGGTGAAAGAAATTGGACCAAAAACCCTTTAATGATGGGTGTGGCTGTTCGCGTTGGTTGCCGTCAAGGCTGTGTCGATCTCCGTTACCTCGCCAGCACTAAGTCGAAATTCAAGAGCTCCGACGACCCCGCAAACCTGCTTCGGACTTCGCACGCCGACGATCGCGCCAGTCACTACCCGATTGTTCAGCGTCCAAGCGATGGCCACTTCGCCCGGTGTGCGGCCATGCCGCGCCCCTATCTCGCGCAGCAACTCGACCAGTTTCAGATTTCGCGAGAGCAACGGTTCCTGGAAATTAGGGAGATTGCGGCGCCAGTCCTCTGCGGCAAAATTTGCGGCACGTTCACGCGTCATGGCTCCGGTCAGCAGTCCGGCAGACATCGGAGAGTACACAATGACACCGATGCTGTTCGCCTTCGCGAATGGCAAAATATCGGCTTCAATGTCCCGAGTCACAATGGAGTAGGGCGGCTGCAGGGACGTGATTGGAGCGATGGCCTGGGCTCGCCGCATCTGCGTCACGCTGAAGTTTGATACTCCGATGTGACGCACCTTGCCCTCCTCTTTGAGCCGGACCAGCGTCGACCAGCCCTCCTCTATGTCCTCATCGGGTTCGGGCCAGTGGATCTGGTATAGATCAATGACATCGGTGTTAAGCCGCCGCAAGCTTCCTTCGCACTCTCTACGGATCGAATCTGCCTTGAGACTTGCGCCGATTTTGCCGGACG
Organism: uncultured Acidobacteriota bacterium; assembly: GCA_963850425.1. GTDB lineage: Bacteria > Acidobacteriota > Terriglobia > Terriglobales > Acidobacteriaceae > Gp1-AA133. The sequence continues at coordinate 1,885,129 of CAWKLF010000001.1, forward strand.
AATCCCAAACGCGTTCACACTTCGTGAACACGTATGGGCGCGGCAAGCGGCCTTGAAGAGCGCGCGCGACCACCTCTTCCGAATGCCCAAGTCCATACAGAGCGGCAGTATCGATCCAGTTGATGCCGTGATCAAGCATTGCATGGATGGCGGGAATCGAGCCTGCTTCATCGTGCGGACCCATGCTACCTTGCCAACCGCCGCCTCCGATGGCCCAGGCGCCAATACCGATCGGAGTGATCCGAAGTTCACTCGTACCTAGCTGTCGAGTTTGCATGGCAGTTTGCGGTCCTCCCAATCATAAAATGAAGGTCGAATAATGTGACGGCCATCCGGTCCGTCTATGAGGCCTACATTCCTCCAATTGCAGATCTCAACAATCCTCACTTCAGTTGTGACCGGAGTTCAGCGGAGCATAGGTCTTGGTTTTCTCTGTTCGAGAGTTGAAGACCTCCATTTTGCCATCCTCCCACGCAATGAGTTTCAGATAATGACCTGAGTCGGGTCCCTCCGGGTTCGCAATGAATTCCGTGGCGACATTGTGCTGAGCGCCGCCTTCGTCGGAATAGTGGAGTTGCCACAAGTCCTCAAGCCCGGGAGCCCTTTCAAGTATGTCCCAGGCCGAAGGCGTGCCCCCCTTTTTTGCACCGTTGTCCATGATTGCCACCCGCGGCGCGATGCCATTGATGAATGTAGGGCTGCCACTCTGGTACCAACCATGATGGGAAACGATGTACACATCAACCTTTCCAATCCTGTTCTTCGGGCACATCAATTTCATTTCCTGATCCCGGGTTAAATCGCCAAGGTCCAGGATGCGCAGCTTGCCGAACGTGACGAGGATACCGAGTGAGCGCAGATTCTCAGTTTGATCGACAGGATACTGTTCAGCACCCTGACAGCCGGGATTGTCTTGTCCGGCTCCGGACAAGGGACTGGAGATCAGCGCCGCATCAGAACTGATGACCTGGGTTCGCATGCCGTGGATGGGGAGAGCCATTCCTGGTTTTGCGACAATGCGCTTGTATTTGCCGGACGAAAGTAGTTTCTGGTACGCCTGCCATACTTGGACGGTAGGTTGATCGCTGCTCTCGCGATTCTCGCCATGATCAATAAACGTCGTTATGGGAATGCGCGCCGCGAGCTGAGGCGCGCCGCCTACGTGGTCATTGTGAAAGTGGGTGATCAGGACGAAATCAATCTTCCTGATGCCCGCTTCTTTCACTGCTTTCGTGATGCGTTCGGCATCGCGCCCGTCGTTCCCGGGCCACCCAGTGTCAATCAGTAGAGACTCGCCTTTGGGTGTCACAAATAATGTGGCTTGCCCACCTTCCACGTCGACGAAATAGACCTGCAGTGTTTTCTGGCCAGCGGGCGAGGTTGAGGAATGTGCCGTAGCAGCCTTGCCCAATGCCGAATAGAGGAACACGCAAAAAAGCAAGAAGCCTGCGAAAAGACGTCCAGCCGGGCGAAAGGTAGTTTCGCGAGATGGAACAGTATCCATGGTGAACTCCTGAGCGATCTGCTCCGCACCGAGCGAACGAAATCCACGGAATTACATTTTCGTTCGACGTGCGTTTTCTACCAAGAAACTCGACCGGCCCGTCCTTAAATGTAACGGTTTGCGAAGTTTTGCCTGGGCTCAGCCGGACCTCAAAGTCACGCAGATTGTGCGAACTTACAGAGGCAATCTGGATCTCCAACGCTGGGTCCCGCGCGAGGAATGGATCGCGAGCAGGTGTTTTGCCGGTAGCATTGATGTCCCAGCTACCGCAATCAATTGCTTCAAGACTCGCCGTCGGTTCCAGAGATCATCCATGGCAATCCCGGTGAGCGTTCACTCAATGCGAATCCCGCGTCACGCGGGCGCCACTGTTTCCTACAAGAAAGTCGAGGTCAGCCCCTTGATCGGCCTGCTGCACGTGCTCAACATAGAGTCTCTCCCAACCACGCTTGGGAAGGGGGGGCGGTGTCCACTTGGCACGGCGTGCTGCGAGCGTGCCGTCAGCAACATCCAGTCCGAGATGGCGCTTGTGCACATCGAGGGTGACCATGTCTCCGGATTGGACGAAAGCAAGGGGGCCGCCTGCAGCGGCTTCCGGACAAGCATGGAGCACGACCGTTCCGTAAGCCGTCCCGCTCATGCGCGCATCGGAGATACGCACAATATCGGTCACGCCCTTGCGCAGAACCTTCGGAGGCAAGGGCATGTTCCCGACCTCTGCCATCCCGGGATATCCGCGAGGGCCGCAGTTCTTCAGCACCATGACTGAGTTTTCGTCGACGTCGAGCGCTTCGTCATTGATGCGTGCGTGAAACTCTTCGATCGACTCAAAAACAATCGCACGTCCGCGATGCTGCAACAGATGGGGACTTGCCGCTGACAACTTGATCACTGCGCCGTCGGGAGCAAGATTGCCACGTAGCACCGCGATGCCGGCATTTTCCTTGAATGGATGTGCAAACGGATGAACCACGGCCCGATTCCAGCAAGGCGCGTCGGCAACGTTCTCCCATACGGAACGTCCGTTGACGGTCAGGGCATTGCGGTTGAGAACACCAGCTTCGCCGAGTTCCCGAAGAACGGCGGGCACACCGCCCGCATAGAAAAAGTCCTCCATCAGGTGCTCGCCGGAAGGCTGAATGTCAACCAGGCAGGGCATCCCGTTTCCCAGTCGGTCGAAATCATCGAGGCACAACGGCACGCCAATGCGGCCGGCCAGAGCGACTAAGTGGATTACTGCATTGGTCGATCCACCGATCGCGGCATTTGTACGGATCGCGTTCTCGAACGCTGCACGGGTGAGAATATGCGAGATGCGCAGATCTTCCTTGACCATCTGAACAATGCGGCGGCCGGTCATCTGCGCGAGGGTACTCCGGCGAGCATCCACTGCAGGGATTGCGGCGTTGCCCGGCAAACTCATGCCCAATGCTTCGACCATGCTCGCCATCGTGGAAGCGGTGCCCATCGTCATGCAGTGGCCCTTCGAGCGGTGCATGCAACTTTCCGCTTCAAAAAATTCCTCGCTCTTCATCTCGCCGCTGCGAATTTTCTCGGTCATCTGCCAAACGCCGGTACCAGAGCCCAGATCGCCCCCGCGGAATTTGCCCGACAACATGGGGCCGCCGGAAAGCCCGATCGTGGGGAGATCGCAGGAAGCAGCCCCCATCAGCAACGAAGGAGTCGTCTTGTCACAGCCCATTAGCAGGACCACACCATCCAGGGGATTGCCGCGAATTGATTCTTCGACGTCCATGCTGGCCAAGTTGCGGAATAACATTGCGGTCGGACGGAGCACGGTCTCGCCCAGCGACATTACGGGAAATTCCAGAGGGAAACCGCCAGCCTCCCACACGCCACGCTTCACGAACTCCGCAAGTTCCCGGAAGTGAGCGTTGCAGGGCGTTAACTCGGACCAGGTATTGCAGATCCCGATCACGGGCCGGCCATCAAACAGGTCGTGAGGCCAGCCCTGGTTCTTCATCCAACTGCGATGAATAAACCCGTTTTTGTCGAGCGATCCGAACCACTGCTGGCTGCGAAGCTTTTCCATAGGTAATCCGAAAACGGCATCGATGATAGCGCAAACTTGGCCGTCTCAGTAAACGATTACTGAAACCGCGCTATAATTCCGACCCGACCCTAATCGCAGGAACAAAATCAAGCTTTTGCGAAGCTCCAGGAGTTCAGACATGCGCAACCCCAACGCGATTTCACGTCGTCAATTTGTGACTTCCGCTGTCTCGGCGGCGGCCGTCTCTTCCTTAGGAGTACCCAGAGTTTTCGGCGGCAGTTCCCACGCCACTGCGGTTGCGGGCGGACAAACAGTCGACGTCTCTTTGACGGGCACCCCTTCCTGGAAAGATCAGGCAATCGAGAATCTCGCGAAATCCCCCCACGCCAAGTTGCGGCAGATTCCCGTCCGCGCGGTAACCATTAAGACTGGTTTCTGGGGACAGCGGCGCGAAATCAACGTCTCAAAAAGCATCCCCACCATGCATGATTTGCTTGAGGCCAACGGGCGCATGAATAATTTCCGGCGTCTGGTCGGGAAGAGCGACGCCTCCCAGAGTGGCCCGGTTTTCTCCGACTCCGACGTCTATAAGTGGACCGAAGCCGTGGGATTTGCCCTTCAGTCAGGAGACCTGCCGGACGTGCGGGGAATGGCCGAGAAGGCCATCGATGAGGTAGTTGCGGTCCAGGAGCCTGACGGCTATCTCAATACCTACTACGTCGAAGATCGCAAATCGTTGCGGATGACCCCGAAAACCCAATCGACCGGGCATGAGCTTTACAACATCGGCCACATGCTGCAGGGGGCAATCGCCTACTACCGCGGCACCGGAGACCGCAAGTTGCTCGATGCCGGGATCCGGTTCGTCAACGATTTTCTGATTCCAAACTATGGCCCCGCACCGAAGAAGCCAATCGTATCCGGACATCCTGAGATCGAGATGGGACTGATCGAGCTCTACCGCCTGACAGGCGACAAGCGGCACCTTGAGCTTGCAGGGTACGTCCTGCAAGGCGACAAGCGGGCGGAATTTCCCGAACTTAGAACGATCTACATGTTTAGCGGAACACCGTTTACCGCGCGCACGAAGCTGGAAGGGCACGCAGTGCGAGCGATGTATGCATGCTGCGGAGCGACCGACTACTACATGGAGACTGGCGACGATGCTTACTGGAAGACCCTGAACCTGCTTTGGCAGGACATGGTCAGCACGAAGATGTACGTCAGCGGAGGTGTGGGATCACGTTCAGACGGTGAGGCATTTGGAGATGCCTACGAGTTGCCGAATTTCCGCGCCTATGGGGAAAGCTGTGCCGCCATCGGCAACATGATGTGGAACTGGCGCATGCTTTCGGCCACCGGCGACGGGAAGTTTACCGATGTCATCGAACGCGCCCTCTATAACGGCATCAATTCCGGCATGTCGCTGGACGGAACAACGTATTGCTACCGAAATCCACTGGCCTTCGATCCATCGACGGGAGACAAGATTCGAAATCCGTGGTACGACGTAACCTGCTGTCCACCGAACCTGGAGCGCACCTTCGCGTCGCTCCCGGGATATTTCTACAGCACCAGCAGTGATGGAATTTATCTCCATCTCTACAACAACTCGGAACTCGACTGGCACCTGGAGGACGGTGCCGGGCTGAAGGTTGCGCAGAAAACAAATTATCCGTGGGACGGCGAAGTCGAAGTCGCGGTTACACCCGCTAAGCCAACGAACTTCATTTTTCACCTCCGCATCCCCGGATGGGCAGATTCCTCGCATGTTGCGGTCAACGGCAAAGCCGTCACCGGCGTGAAGCCGGGAGAATACCTGCCCATTGAGCGAAAGTGGGCTGCTGGTGATGTCATTCGACTCCGGATGGAAATGCCGCCGCAGGTTTTGGAGGCGAACCCCCGCGTTGCCGATGATACTGGGCGCGTTGCACTGCAACGCGGTCCGCTCGTTTACTGCATGGAAGGAATTGATCAACCCAACGAGGTCGAACTGGCTGATGTAGCACTGAATCTCGGACAGAACCCGGCGTCGCGGTTCGAAAGTGACTATATGAAAGACATGCTGGGTGGCATGGTCGTTCTACGGCATAAGGGGGTCGCATATCAGCGGTCTGGATCAGTGGCCGGCCTCTATTCGCGATACAGCACCCTACCGCCAAGGACTCGGCAAATCCCGTTGACCTTTATTCCGTACTACGCGTGGGCAAACCGGCAGGCAACAGAGATGCAAGTGTGGACGCCACTCTCGAACGCTTGATGCAAGGAAGGACGATTGAAAAACGACTTCCAGCCCTGTGGCCCGGAAGCAGGCCTGTCGCCACTGTGGAGAATCGCGGTGTTAGTGAGCGCTGCGATTGCCATCAGCTATCTGGACCGCCAGACCTTGCCCGTTGCTGTCAGCGCGATCGCAAAGGAAATCCCGCTTACCAACCAGCAGTTCTCCGCACTGCAATCCACGTTTCTATTCGCCTATGCCTTCATGTACGCAGGCGGCGGGAAACTTGTGGACGTGCTGGGAACGCGGCGGGGATTTACCTTCATCATGATCTTCTGGTCGCTCGCTTGCGCCAGCCACGCCCTTGCGACCACCTTCGCCATGCTGGCGGCAAGCCGGTTTTTCCTGGGCATGGGTGAAGGCGGCGGCTTTCCCGCGGCGACGCGCGTCGTGGCTGAATGGTTTCTTCCGGCACAGCGCGCTACAGCAATGGGGATCATCAATGCTGGAACCGCAGTCGGCGCGGTGATTGCGCCTCCGTTGATCGCTGTAATTTTAAGTTTTCTGAATTGGCGGTGGATATTCGTTTACACGGGTCTACTCGGTATCCTTTGGACCTTGTGGTGGTGGTTCCGTTATTCGTCGCCGTCTGAGGAAGCGGCCTTTCGCCGCCACCAAGAACAGATTCTAACGAACGCAACCGTACCCCTTCTGCAAACCTGGCGTTGGATTGACCTGCTCCGGGTGCGTGAGTCCTGGGGGTTGGTGGGCGCCAAGTTTCTGAGTGACGGAGCCTGGTACTTCTATCTTTTCTGGCTACCAAAGTACCTCTATGACGCCCGAGGCTTCAACGTGAAGGCGGTGGGCGCTTTTGCGTGGATCCCCTATGCCGCGGCAGGGGTTGGCTGCTTGCTCGGTGGCTGGTTCTCCAGTGAGTTAATGCGTCACCACGTTTCGGTAGACTTCGCGAGAAAACTTGCATTGGGGTTAAGCGCGGCCCTCATGCCCTTCGTCATCTTTATCCCTTACGTTCCGGTCTCGTGGGCGATTGTCATTTTTAGTCTCGCTTACTTTGGACAGCAGTCCTGGTCCACGCTGGTCATGGTTCTTCCCACCGACCTGTTTCCTGCGAGCGTGGTTGGCTCTGTGGCGGGACTAGTGGGTTTCGGCGGAGCGATGGGAGGGATCGCTTTCGGCGAGATTGTCGGTTTTCTGCTCGACCACGGTTTTGGCTACGGCGTCGTCTTCAGAATTGCCGGCACTCTTCACCTGGTTGCGTTCCTGCTGCTTCAGCTTGCCATCCCGACCGTGTCGCCGCTGAGCCTCGGACAGAAACTCACCTACGAAGGAGTTCGATGAAAATCACCAGCATTCGCACACGCGTGGCGCGCTGGCGTGGCAAGACCATACCCCTGCCGCCTCACTTCTGTACGAATCCAATGGATCTTCTCGAACTACCGGAAGCTTCCATGCAGACGTTCACTTTTCACGGCTGGCTCATCGTCGAAGTCTTCACCGACGCGGGCCACGTCGGGATTGGCAACGCCGCGCTCGCCCCGCAAGTCACGAAACAAACGATCGACCTCTACCTGCAACCTTTTTTGATCGGCCAGGATCCCTGGGACACCGAATTTTTATGGCAACACATGTATCGCAAGACCATGGCCTTTGGCCGCAAGGGAATCGGCATGGCCGCGATCAGCGCGGTCGATATCGCGCTTTGGGACATCCTCGGCAAAGCGACGAAGCAACCTGTCTTTCGTTTGTTAGGAGGCAAGACGAAGCGGCGAATTCCTGTTTATGCATCGCGGTTGTATAGCGTCGAATTGAGTGCGCTCGCTGCCGAGGCGGAGCGATACAAAAACGAAGGCTACAAGGCGATGAAACTCCGCTTCGGGTGGGGACCGAGCGACGGCGCGCCGGGAGTGCAACGCAACCTCGAACTCGTTCGCACGGTCCGGGAAGCGGTAGGCAATGAGGTCGACGTCATGGCCGATGCCTACATGGGATGGACCCTGGACTACGCCAAGCGAATGTTGCCGCAGCTGGAGCCATTCAATCTCCGCTGGCTCGAAGAGCCGGTCATCCCCGATGACATCCACGGTTATGCCGAGTTGAAGTCGTGTGCGAGGGTTCCGATTGCAGGCGGGGAGCACGAGTTCACTCTTTATGGTTTTCGCGAACTGCTGGAGGCGCGGGCTCTTGACTACATCCAATTCGACACCAACCGCGTGGGCGGTATTACGCAGGCGCGAAAGGTCGCGGCTCTGGCGGAAGCTCATTCCATACCCGTCATTCCTCACGCCGGACAGATGCACAACTACCACGTCGTCATGGCCAGCCTGAATTCGCCGATGGCCGAGTACTTTCCCATCGTCGACGTGGAAGTCGGCAATGAGCTGTTCTGGTACATCTTCCGTGGCGAGCCAAAAGCAAAAGATGGATGCATCGAACTCGACGAAAGGGTTCCCGGCCTTGGGTTGACGATCGACGAAGCAGCACTCGAAAAGTTTGAAGTTATCGAATAAACCGAAATGAGAGAAACGATGCGGCTCATTCAACTCAAGAAAGGCGCGGTTCGACGGGTGGCCCTTGTAGCCGAGCCTTATTTGCATCTACTGGACGGATGTTCCTCTATCTACTCGCTGGCCAATGTCGCACTGGCGGCCAACATGGGGATGACTGATCTCGTTCGCCAACGCGACCGGCGCGAGCGTCTGGAATACGACCCCATCTACGATGGTCGTTCCGAGTGGAGGATCCTGCCTGCCATCGATCACCCGGAAGAACCGGCCCGTTGCCTGGTATCCGGAACCGGGTTAACCCACCTTGGCAGTGCACGAAATCGACAGTCCATGCACGAGGCCCGTTCGGAAGACCTCACCGACAGCATGACGATGTTTCGCTGTGGAGTGGAAGGAGGCCGTCCGTCTCCGGGCTGTGTAGGCACTCCGCCGGAATGGTTTTATAAAGGCACGGGCACCACATTGCGCGGGCATAGCGAGTCCCTTGATATTCCGTGTCATGCGGAGGACGGCGGCGAAGAGGCAGAGATTGCCGGCGTTTATGTCATCGCTCCCAACGGCCGGCCTTGTCGGGTCGGAATGGCGAGCGGCAACGAATTCTCCGACCATCAATTTGAAAAGAAGAATTACCTCAACCTCGCCGGCTCAAAACTCCGCACGTGCGCGCTTGGACCCGAACTGGTGGTGGATCCTGATTTCCAGTCTGTGCCCGTAACGATCCTGATTGAGCGCGCGGGACAGACGCTCTGGTCGAAGACATTCCGCAGCGGCGAGACTGAAATGTGTCACAGCCTACAAAACATCGAACATCATCATTTCAAATACGAGGCGCATCGTCGCCCGGGCGATGTGCACGTGCACTTCTTCGGTACCGATTGCCTGAGTTTCAGCGACGGCATTCGATTACAAGAAGGAGATGTGATGCAAGTTGCTTGTAAGGGATTTGGACGGCCGCTGCGCAACTCGGTAAGGGTTGCTACTGCAACTGCTTCGCTGATTGAAGTGTTTTCTTTGAGGTGATTGAACTCCATGGCAAAGCCGAATGTGGCACTTCTGGGACTGGGCACGATGGGCGCCGGAATGGCGGGCCGCCTGCTCTCCGCGGGTTTTCCCCTGACGGTGTACAACCGAAGCCTTGCCAAGACTGAGCCGTTCTCCCGTAGCGGTGCTTTTGCGGCGAGGCATGCCACGCGAAGCCGCGTCCCGCGCCGACGTCGTCATAAGCATGGTTGCCGACGACACGGCCTCTCGCGATGTTTGGCTGGGCGAAGACGGCGCACTCGCCGGGGCTAAGGGCGGTGCGGTGCTGATCGAGTCCAGCACACTCAGCGTGGGTTGGGTGAAGGAGTTGGCTGCCGCCGCCGAACAAACGGGGTGCGGGTTCCTTGACGCTCCCGTCACCGGTACCAAGCCGCACGCGGCCTCTGGCGAGTTGTTATTCCTTGTGGGCGGACCGGTCGATGTGCTCGAGTCGGTTCGTCCGGTTCTCTCGGTGATGAGCCGTGAGGTGATTCACCTTGGCCCGCTTGGCAGCGGAGCCATGATGAAACTGGTTAACAATTTTGTATGTGGCGTGCAGGCCGCATCGTTTGCGGAAGGGCTCGCGCTGGTAAACGCTGCCGGTCTGGACCAGGCAAAGGCGGTGCGAATTCTTACCGAGGGTGCGCCCGGCAGTGGAATCGTCAAAAGGGTCGCCGCCCAGCTCGGTATCGAAGGTGGCGATCCGAACTTTGCGGTTCGATTAATGGCGAAAGACCTTTCGTACGCCGTGAATGAAGCAGCCGGGAAGGGAATTCAGCTGCAAACTGGCGCATCGGCACTGGAAATCTTCAAGCAGGCAGTTTCTTCTGGCCACGGGGACGAAGACTTCTCCTCGGTCACCAAGGTTTTTACGCGAATGTAAAACTTCGCGCTCTACCAGCTGATGCGCAAAAGCGACAAACCCTGTCGTGGCAAATCAAACTTCAGGTGCGCACTCCCGCTCTGGACGCCAAGCCACACCGGCGAATCCAGCAAGTGCAGTTGTCCCACTGCGCGCATCTGTTTGTACTGGGCCTCGGTCGGAGATTGAGGGGAACCCATCTCCTTCCACGCTGCGAACGCATTGCTGTGATCGGAATCGACGCGAAAGTGCTCGAGCAAGGTACGTTCCACATTCGTAGGCAGTCCGTTTACCGAGAGGTCAATCCGGGCTGTGGCTGCAGGTAAATCGTCATCGTGATAGTTCCAGATCAGGATGTCGATCTCCCGATCCTTTCGCGTAGCAATAGCATTAACGTCTGGGGTCTTCCGCACTCCATCCCGAACGATATCAGCGTTCAACAATGCCGCGGAACTACTGGCCGTCACCCGCGTGCCGCCTAACATCCCAAACATACGGAACGCGTTTAACACTGCCTTGTCGACTCCGTTTGTCGCGAGGGTACGAAAGCCTTCGAAATAGGGCTGGCCTTCGAACTCGAAGGCCCAGGTCACAATCCCCAGGACCTCGACATGCTCGGCCGCCGCGAGCGCCAGAATGTTGTTCAGAACTTCGGCTTCGTAACACGCGTAGAGCGGCCCATTGCGGTAAGAATTCTGAGGATTCGTTTTTGCGGAACAAGCGGCGCATCCTTCTGGGTCGGATTCTCCCAGCACGATCGGCGTCTTACGCCATTCCGGGAACGATGTCACTATCTGGAATCCCTGCTCGATCGCCGCCAGGTGACGCGCAATCCCCATCTGCACGTGATCACCTTGCCATTTCGGCGCCCCTTTGGGATGAAAGCTGATGAAGTCCAGGCGCGAACCGGTCTTGCCCGTCGCATAGTTCTGCTGGTGCGCGCAGTGTTCGAGAAACAATTTCAGAAACTCGGCAGCGTGCGGAGAGGCCGGACCAGTGCTGTCGGGACCTCCGATCCGCGCTGCAGGCAAGGCGCGGAGCACCGCATCGACAGAATAGTCATACAGTTTGAAGTACTCTTCGGGAGTGCCTTTCCAATAGCTGATGTCCGGTTCGTTCCATACTTCCCACAGCCAATCTTTCAATTCTGCCTCGCCGTACCGTTTTCGTAGATGCTGCGCGAATTGGAACACCAGCTCTGACCACTTTCGGTAATCCTTGGGCGGGTAAGCCCATCCCGTGTAGATCGAGTCAACCGGGCCCTGGGGAAAAGTGTGACGATACGGATCGGGGTGGGTGGAGAGCGCTTGGGGCATAAAGCCGAGTTCCACCAGAGGCTTGATGCCGGATTCCTTGAACGTATCGAAGATTCGATCCACGATTTCCCAGCTGTAAATCGGATTGCCGGCCGCATCCTCGCTGTAGACATTTGTAGAGCCCCACTTCAGCGAAGCGGAACCATCGCCGCTCGTGAATAGGTTATGGACCCGAACGTAAACGGGTTGTGGGCTGAGAGCATTCAGTTCGCGAAGCAGTTTTTGCCCGTTCGGAGCGTACGTATAGTTCGGCTCGTCGTACCCGAAGTAGTTCCACACTGGAGGCATCGGTCCCTCGGGTTGCCCCGCAGCGACTCGAATTGTCACTAGGTCCGGAGGCGCCTGTGCCAGGCAAAGCGTACCGAAGATACTGACGATCGCGATTGATCGAACGATCCAGCTGGCATCATTTTCTGCGCGGAGCGAAGTCCGCTGCGATCGAGATTTCCCCGAATTGGTCGGCATGATTGTCGGCGCTCCGTGCGAACCTGGGAAGATGACGGCATAGGATCATAAACCTGTAATCGTTTACAGAATCGCCCTATCTGTGGATAATGCCATCCGGTAGAAGAAACGGACCTGACCAGTGACGCATGCCTGTTGCTCTGTTCGAAAATAACGCTGGGGTTTTGACTCAACCGGATACCCACGTGAGGCCATCGGCTTGAAGTTTAACAAGCAAACGTTTGCCATGGGCTCGCCGGGTTACGGCTTGTTCGTTCGCTAACCACACAGGAGAAAAGCAAACATGTTTTCCGATAAAAGACGACACTTCCTGCAGCAGGCGGTTGGTGCGGGAGTCGCTTGCTCCGCAAATCTGCTCCTTCGTCCTTTTTCATACGGCCAAACATCTCCTGCCGTTTCAAGCGATGTAACGCATATATATCTGGATTCGCGCCGCACTATTTCGCCTCTCGACCCAAACGTGTTCGGTTCCTTCTTGGAGCACTTGGGGCGCGCCATCTACGAAGGCATCTATGATCCCGGCTCCAGCCTGTCGGATGCGAACGGGTTTCGCAAAGACGTGATCGACGAAGTCCGCCAGCTTGGCGTTCCGATCATTCGTTACCCGGGCGGCAACTTTGTTTCCGGCTACAACTGGCTCGACGGGGTCGGCCCGAAAAAGGATCGGCCACGCACGCTCGACAAGGCCTGGAACACAATCGAAACCAACCAGTTCGGTACGGACGAATTTATGGCGTGGTGCAAACTCGTCGGAGCAAAGCCTCTGATGGGCTTGAACCTCGGAACTGGAACGCCCGAAAAAGCCGCCGCCTTGGTGGAGTACTGCAATGTGGAGAAGGGAACGAAGTGGAGCGACCTGCGCCGCAGTCACGGTGTTGAAAAGCCCTACAAAGTTGAGCACTGGTGCCTGGGCAACGAAATGGACGGTCCCTGGCAGATCGGACACATGACCGCCACCGAGTATGGGATGAAAGCGCAAGACGCCGCACGCCAAATGCACTACGTGGATCCATCGCTCAAGCTCATCGCCTGCGGATCCAGTCACAACCGGATGCCCACCTACCTGGAGTGGGATCGCGAGGTTCTCGAACAATGCTATGAGCATGTCGATGGCCTGTCCCTGCATCGCTACTTTGGCAACACTCAGGAAGATACCGGCGCCGACAGCACGAAGTACCTGGCCATGAATCTGAGTATGGAGCAGCAGATTGCGGAATCGCTCGCCGTCTGCGACCTGGTCCGAGGGCACAAGCGATCTCCGAAGAAGCTCTGGCTGTCATTCGACGAGTGGAACGTGTGGTATCGCGCCCGCTCCGGGGACGCCGTCAACGGTCATGAGCAGGAAGCCCCGCATCTACTCGAAGAGGTCTACAACCTGGAAGACGCGCTGCTGGTAGGAGGGATACTGAACACGCTGATGCGCAATGCCGATCGCGTGAAGATCGCCTGTCTCGCGCAGCTCATCAACGTCATTGCTCCCATTACCACCAACGCAAAGGGTTCGCTGCGTCAGACAATCTTTTACCCCTACAGTTTCGCTCTTCAGTACGCGCGCGGCACCGTCCTGAACCTGCTTGTGGACTCGCCAACCTACGAAGCATCGCAGATGGGTCAGGTTCCGTATGTGGATGCGGCCGGGACTTTGAACTCCGCGGACGGCAAGGTCTCGCTGTTCATTTTGAATCGGGACTTGAACAAAGCTCATATGGTCGAGATCAACTGGCAGGACAAAGCCCCAAGCCAGGTTCTGAACTCTATTAGCCTGACTGGGAGCGACCTGAAAGCCATTAACAGCTTCGACGCTCCCAAACGGGTGGTTCCTCAAACGGCAGACAAACCTTCCACCTCGGGCGGACGAACCAAGTTTGAGGTGCCGGCGCGTTCCTACACGGTCATCCAGTGGGCCGGTTGAGGCCGGTGAATGATGGCGCCCGGTCTCGTCGGATCTGGAAAGCGTTTACGGCTATCCTCCTCGATTGCGGCGATTTAGAGTGAAATCTGCCCCTCGCGGTAACTCGGCAGACGCCCCCGCGCCAGCGTCGGGGAGGCTTAGGGCCGCGCCGCAAAGGCAGGAGAAGCATAGGGTTACGTGTACACCGAATCGTCCCATAGTAGAAAAGTATTAGATTTTTCTTGACAACGCGATTTCGAGGGGCGTAGCGTAGGCGGCCATACAGCAAGCGTTTACTTCACTTGCCGGGAAACACGCATCGGGGGCGTTACGATGAGATCCTACCTTGTTGTGGGGCTGTGTGTTGCGCTGGCCACCTTCTGCCTGACATCTCCAATCTTCGCGCAGCGTTCCGACCGCGGAATCATCAGCGGCATCGTGACTGACACGACCGGCTCCGCCATCGCAGGCGCCGATGTCAAAGTGCGCAACGAAAGCACCGCAGTCGAAACCGCCCTGGTCACCAATAACGCCGGAGCCTACACGACCCCTCCACTCGTGCTGGGGACCTACACAGTTACCGTCGATCATGCGGGATTCAAAAAGGCCGTGAACACCGGCATTGCGCTTCAGGGCGCAGAGACGATCCGCACCGACGTCATTATGACGGTCGGCGCCGTCACTGAATCGGTGGAAGTGAAAGCCGAGGCGGAACTCAACGTCACAACGCCCGACATTAGTCACGTGGTCGATGAGAAGTACTATCAGGACATCCCTACCATCACCGCAGCTGACGTTCGCCTGGCGGAGGCGGTTCTTCAGATCCAGCCCGGCTATCTACCGATGAAGCCGAACGGCGACCCCATGTTCCGCGGCAGCCAGTTCAATTCGCGCATTAACGGCGGGCAGGCGATGGCAACGGAGAACTTCTTCGACGGCGCCGCCTTCGGTTATGCCGTCGGACACCAGCAAAGCCAGGAAAGCGCTCCCCCCATCGAAAGCATTCAGGAAGTAAAGGTCATCACGACTTCATACGCCGCCCAGTACGGGCACACGAGCGGTGGATTCATTGAGTACACCTCCAAGCCGGGAACGAACACCCTGCACGGCAGCGCCTACGAATTCTTCGCCAATGATGCTCTCAACGCCCGCGGATTTTTCGACGCGGATTGCGACGCAACCGGTCATTGCACGCCGCGCAAGAAGACTCCCCTGAAGAACAACAGTTTTGGGTTTACTTTAGGAGGGCCGGTCGTAATCCCGCACGTGTACGACGGACACAGCAAGACTTTCTTCTTCACGAATTTTGACTGGACTCGACTGCGCTCGGGCGTTCTGCCGGGCTTCGGCAATACCACGCCTATTGACGCGTTTAAACAAGGAGATTTCAGCTCGTGGCCCGACCAGATTTACAATCCCTACAGCACTACCGTCAGTGCAGGTGGCATCCCGAGTCGAGATCCGTTCGTCTGTGACGGCGCAGGCAATCCGATCACGCCTAACCTCGCGGGCGGTCCTGGCACGCCCGGTTATGGCATTCAAGTCGGTGGTACGCCGTGCAATAAGCTTCCCACCCAACTTCTCAGTACGGTAGCTTCCAGAGTTTCAGCACTCATGGTCCATCCGGATCGTGCAGGATTTAACAACAATGTCGCCGGTAACCCAGCGGGCGATCAGACTTGGCTTTTGAACGCACGCACCATCGAGTTTCGTGTCGACCATTCATTCACTCCTAACTTCCGTATGAGCGAAAGCTTTTACTGGGGTCACCGGCCCTCGATCCGTAATTGTGGCGAAGTCGCGGGTTGCACAACGCAGTTTAGCGGCGAGACTTCGCCTGAGAAGAACACCAGTTACTACGGAAATGGTTTTTATCAGCGCATCGCGACCCACCATACGCACACGCAATTCGATTGGATCATCCGACCCAATCTCCTCAATCACACCACAATTGCGTGGGACCGCTGGTTCATGGGCGGGAATCCGCTATCTGCTGGTGCGGGATGGCCGGGAATACTCTGGGATGGGACCGCGGGCGCAGCGAATCCCCTCGGCAATGGAGGCCTTCTTGACCAGACGGCCGGGCCGCCGCTGTTGGACTTCGCCGGTAACATTCCCTACAACTCCCTGGGTCAATACGGCTGGGGAAAATTTGGGTTCCTGACCAACAATCGCTGGCAGTTCTCCGATGACCTGTCGTGGGTGAAGGGTAAACACACCATCAAGGTCGGGTTCGAATACCGCTGGCATCAGTTCCCATTTTCCGGTTGGGCCAACGGCAATCAGGGTGGAGAGTTTCGTTTCGATCGGCGTGAGACCGGAGGTTATGACAGTTCGGGCAACCTTATCGCCAACTCGGGCGAATCGTTTGCCTCGTTCTTACTAGGACAGGTGGATTCGTCCACTCAGAACATTCCATTTCACCCGATGTTCTATGAAGCCTACACATCCCCATGGATCAACGACGAGTACAAGGCCACCAGTCGCTTGACGCTGACTCTGGGTCTACGCTTCGACTACCAGTTTGCTCGCACCGAGACGCAGGATCGGTACTCCAGCTTCGATCCCAATACGCCGAATCCTCAGGCTGGCAATCTGCCTGGTGCCTTGCTCTTTGCCGGAAAAGGTCCATTCCCGCATACCGGCCGTCGCACTTTTGAGAATCCGGCTCACGACGCGTGGGGGCCGCGCCTTGGCTTCGCTTATCGAGTGGATGACAAAACCGCCATTCGCGGCGGTTATGGCATTTACTATTCCGGCATATCGTTCGATCAATTCATCGGACAGCCGACACTCGGATATGTTTCCAACCCGACAGTTTCTAACATATCGAACGGAGAGCAGCCGGCGTTCTTTTTAGATAATGGATTTCCGCAAACCAACGTGGCTTGCCCAGGTGGAACACCCACGTCGCCTTGCGTCAACCCTCCGCCTTTCATCGATCCGTCTTTCGCGAACAACCAGTCTGTCATCGCGGTCGCCAAGAATGGCCTAACGCTGCCGAGGTACCAGAACTGGTCGCTTACTTTCGAGCGGCAGTTGAACGCCAACCTGCGACTGGATGTTTCTTACATCGCGAATCGCGGGACCCGTCTGACGGCAGATTGGCAGAAGATGGGCGTGGGCGCCAACATGAATCCGTCCAGCATTCTGTCCGTTCCGAACTCCACCTTGATAGCCAACTGCAGCGCTGGCCCGAACGCGCCGGGTGGTATCTGCGCGGGTGGCGTCCCGCTGCCGTATCCTACTTTCAACGGAACCGTAGCCCAGGCCCTGCGCAAATATCCCCAGTATCAGAACGTTCTGTGGCGTGACGTTCCGCTCGGTAGCAGCAAATACAGCGCCCTGGAAGTCGTTTTGGAGCAGCGTTACTCACACGGTCTGGGATTCCGCGTGGGGTACACCTATTCCAAGCTCTACAACGATGGATCCGAGACTGGACAGGGCGGCGACGGCGCGAATGGCGCCGTACAAGATCCATCCTGCCCACACGTTTGCGAATGGGGACTTAGTCGTGACGACACTCCCCACGTGTTTCTCGTAGGCTTCACTTGGGAACTGCCTTTTGGCAAGGGTCTTTCCTCGCGCGCCGGCCGTTTCGCACTGGGCGGTTGGAACATAGCCGGAGCGTTGCGATATGAGAGTGGCAGACCGATGAACATCACCATGGACAATCCACTCGGTGGTCTGCTATTCAATGGCCAGAGGCGTCCAAATCGCGTGAAGAATGTGACTGCGGTCAAGAGAGGAAGTAACTTTAATCCCTTAACCGACAATTATTTCAACCCTGCAGCCTGGTCGGACCCTGGGCTTGACCCGACCACCGCCAATCCGCTTTTGGGCAATGCGCCGCGTCGTGACGGCTCGGTACGGGCGTTCCCCACGTACAACGAAGACATCAACATATTCAAAGTCTTCCCCATCAAGGAGAGATTTAATCTGCGGTTCGAGGGACAATTCGGCAATATCTTCAACCGCACCGATTTCTGCGACCCGAACGGTTTCTACGGGCCGGCGAGTTTCGGTACCGTCAACACACAATGCAACCAGCCGCGCTCGATTCAGTTTGGCTTGCGGCTGAATTACTAGGAGAATAAAGTACCCGGTTCCGCCTCACGGGTGGACGGAGCCACGGCGGCCCCAGTGATCGTTGGTTGTGACAGGAACTGCACGAACAGGCAGAGGGTGTGGTGTGTTCGCACACCAATTCTCTGCCTGCTTGCTTTACTGTTCGCACACGACCTTTCCGCAGCAACCGATTCCCGCCAGGCCTTGCAGAACGCTGCCAGCCTCGTCCAGCAAGGGAAGCTGGAAGAGGCCGATCAACAAGCCCAACTAGCGCTCTCCGATCCCCAGACGCGCGCTGGCGCATGTTCGGTGCTCGGATCGATTCGTTTCCAGCAGAAAAGACTCCAAGAGAGTGCCAGACTGCTCAAGGAAGCGATACGACTGGAACCTCACCTGTTGGGTGCCCATCTGAATCTTGCCGAGGTCTATACGCTGGAAGGGAAGCCGGATCTGGCCCTTCCACTCTATCGCCACGTCCTGACCCTCGATCCCTCGAACGTTCCCGCCCGCTTGGAACTGGCGCGTTCTGAGATCGGGAAGCAGCACTATAAGGAATCGCTGGACCTCGCGACGCCTGCCCTGGCCGCGCTCAAGCAGTCTCCCGACGGCTTATTCGTCCTGGCTACCGACTACTTAAAGACGGGCAACCGACAAGCCGCCGCCGATCTTGCCAAGGATTGGCTGCTGCTGCCTGACATACCGACGGAGTGGTCGACGAAATTTGCGCTGCTCTTTGCGAGCGAGGGGGCAGGCCCGCCAGCGATCGACATCCTCGAAGGTATTAAGAAGAAGAGTCCGCCTTCGTACGAACTGGCCTTCAACCTCGCAGGAGCTTATCTCCTCGAAAAGCACTGGAGCCTCGCGCTTGCCTCATACGATCAGGCTCTAAGCCTGAATCCCGATGCGCTCCCTGCGTTGCGACAAGCCGCTGCGATCGCGGAGCAGCAAGGCCAGCACGAGCGGTCGCTTTCTTACTGGATGCGCGCCAAAAAGCTAGAACCTGAGAACCCTGAAATCCTTGAGGGGTTCGGGCGAGTGTGCTTAAAGATGGATCTTCTCGAGGACGCTGAGCCCGCGTTGACCAAGGCCGCCAGCCTGCGTCCAGAGGATGCAGCCTATCAGTACACTCTGGCCGCCGCGAAGGTCGGGAAAAAGCAGTTCGAAACGGCCCAGGGACTTCTGGAGGGGCTTCTCAAGCAAAAGCAAGATGACCCGCAACTCCAATACGCCGTGGGGTCAGTCCTTTATCTCCAGGGACAGCTTGACGAAGCGGCCAAGCATTTGCGGGAGAGTGTCCGCTTGCAGCCCGATCAGCTCGCGCCCTACTATTACCTGGCATTGGTTGGCAGGGATCAAGGGCACGACGACGAGGCCATCCGCACCTTGGAGGAGTTGCTCAAAAGGTACCCTGATCATGCCCCGTCATGCGAAGCGCTGGGTGGCCTGCTGTTGAATGCCCGTCGTTATTCCGAAGCTGAAGGCAGCCTGGAGAAGGCTGTGCGACTGAACCCCAATTCCATGAAGGCGAACTACCAGCTCGGCCTGCTGCTAACACGCATGGGCAAAAAGGAAGAAGCGGAAAAGCGTCTAGAGATCGCGAAATCGCTTCGCACCCAGGACGAATCCAATTCCCGTTTGCAGCTTCGCCTGCTCGACCCCGACCAATGAAGAGCAATCCGGCCATCGCTCGCGGACACCTTATCCTTTTCGTTCTCGGTAGCGTGTTGTTCGCTGGAGCCCAGAAAGCTGACACAACCCCTCCATCACTCAGCCAGATTGAAGCCTCGGTCAAGCGTAATCCCGCCAACCCAAAATTGTTGGTTCAGCTAGGGCTCGCGTACTGGGATAAGAACGACTTCCCGCACGCGCTCGAAGCATTTCAGCGCGCTGTGAAAGTGGGTCCTTCGTCTGCCGAGGCGCACAACTGGTTGGGGGTCGCCATCATGGAGAAGGCCGACCTGCCTGGCGCAATTGCCGAGTTCAAAAAGGCCGTCGCGCTTGATCCTAAGTCTGCCAGAGCACAAACCAACCTGGGGTCCGCTCTCGCCAAGAGCGGTGACATTGCCGAGGCGGTGGAAGTCTTCAAGCGAGCGCTCGCCCTCGAGCCAGACAATCTTGCAGCACAGATGAACCTCGGCGTCGCGCTTCGCGAGAAAGGCGATGCTGAAGGTGCACTTCGATACATGCGCCACGTTGCCGAGCGTGAGCCGACCAACGCCAGCGTCCAGTACGAACTGGGTCAGACGCTGCGTCAAAGCGGCGATCTTTCCGGTGCGATTGGGGCCTTTGAGAACTCTCTCCAAATCGATCCTGAGCTACGGGAAGGCTATTACGGCCTGGGCTTGGCGCTAAAGCAGCAAGGCGCCGCTACACGCAAGCCGCTCGCCAGTGCCCCCAGCCCGGCTGACGAGCCCTACAAGCGCTCCCAGGAAGCCGCCGCGAAGGGCGACTTGAAGGAGGCTCGTGAGCAGCTTAACAACGCCCTTGCTCTAGACCAGAGCCATGCCCCGTCGCACAATTTGCTGGGTTTTATCCTCGGCCAGCAGGGAGATCTGGCGTCGTCACTCGGTCATCTACGTCGCGCGGTTGCTCTCCAATCTGACGTTGCCGACGCGCACTACAACCTCGGTGTCGCTCTGTGGTATAGCGGTGCCCAGAAGGAAGCGCTCTCGGAATTGAAGGAAGCTGTGCGGCTTGATCCGGCATCCGGCGCCAGCCATACCTTTCTCGGAACCGCTCTTCGCGAAACTGGAGATTTAACAGGCGCTCGACAAAGCCTGCAGCGCGCGATTGCGTTGCTGCCGCCGTTGCCCGCTACCTATGTCGATTTGGCCATCGTCTTTCTGCGCGCCGGCGATCTCGACAAAGCACTCGGACAACTCGAGGCCAGCCTCAACCTTCCATCCCCCTCGCCGCCAGTCCCCGACTGGGATGCCGCGATTACGGGTCTCCGCGAAGCAATCGCCAAGTCGCCGGATCGGGCCGATGCGCATAACATGCTGGGCCTCCTGCTGGGACGTAAAGGCGCCGACAGCGCTGCCGTAGCTGCCGAATTCCGCGAGGCAGTTCGCCTGCGTTCGGACTACGCGCAGGCTTATAACAATCTCGGCTTGGTGCTGACCCAGGCCGGCGACGACGAGCCGGCCCTCGCTGCCTTTCGCGACGCGATCCGCATCAAGCCCGACTACGCCGACGCCCACTCCAACCTGGGTGCGGCCCTTACATCGACCGACAGTGACCAGGCAATCAGCGAGTTGGAAAAAGCCGTCGCTTTGACGCCGGACTCGGCGAAGGCCCAGTTCAACCTCGCAGTTGCCTACGGGAGCAGCTCAAGTCACAGCGCGAAAGAAATCGAACAACTGCGCAAGGTAATTGGTCTCGCGCCAAATTTTGCGCGCGCCCACCTCGCGCTGGGTAAGGCTCTCGTCCGCGACGGCAAAATCCCGGAGGCCGTCGAAGAGCTCCAGCAGGCCGCACGACTGGATCCACAAAGCGGGGAATCCCACTACCAGTTGGGACTGGCCTTGGCCCGTGCTGGACGCAAAGACGAAGGCACTCAGGAAGTGAAGAAGGGGCGAGAGCTTTCCGCCGCCGACGATCGAAATCAGAACGCCAACCTCGATATCTCCGAAGGGCAAGCTGCGCTCGACAAGGGTGACACGGAACAGGCCATCGTGAAATTCCGGCATGCCCTCACCCTGCAGCCACAGTCTTCCCTGGCGCAACACCAGCTCGGAATCGCGCTCGAAAAGCAAGGCGACTCCAAGGGTGCTTCCGTTGCATTTCGCAAAGCGTTGGAACTTGACCCGGGCGACGCGTATGCCCGGCAGAGGTTAGATAGCCTCAATGCGACCAATCTGGGTGATGACTCTGCAAAGACTGCGCAGTTCGAAGACTACATTCGAGGCGGACGCTTCCAGGAGGTTGAGCCGCTGCTGGTCGACTACGTGAAGGAGTATCCGAAGTCTTCATGGGGCTGGTACGCCCTTGGCTACAGCCAGTTCGCACAAAAGAAAATTGGCGAATCCATTCAGAGCCTGGCGAAATCCCTGCAGATTGATATTCGAAATGCCGAAGCGCACAAGATTCTCGGCCGCGACCTGATGATGATCGGAAGATTCGACAAGGCGCAGATCGAGTTCGATCAGGGAATTCACTACAGCCCGCAATCCGCCGAGATCCACTACGACTTGGGGAAGCTGTACTCCATTCAAGATAACTGGGAAGGTGCCCGGAAGGAGTTCGAGCAGGCTTCGCAGATTGATCCATCCTATGTAGAAAACTTGGATGCGTTGGGTTTGGCGCTGGAAGCCTTGGGCGACGATGCCGGTGCGGTTGCTGATTATCAAAAGGCGATCGCGCTGAATGACGCTCGAAAGGGCACTTTTTCTTCCGCGCACGTGAACTTGAGCGCTTACTACAATCGCACAAGTGACCCCGTCAAAGCACTTGAGTACGCGAACAAGGCACTTGAACTCGATCCCAAGTCCGACCGGGCCTGGTTTCAGAAGGGAAAAGCAGACGAGGGTGAGGGACATCTGGAAGAGGCGGTCGATTCTGTGAACAAAGCCATCTCTTTTAATCCGAGGGCATCCTCTTATTATTATGTGCTCGCAGGCCTCTATCGCCGCCTCGGCAAGATGGAGGAAAGCCGCAAAGCTCTCGATACCTTTACCCGCCTCGACAAGGAAACCGGCGAACTCGACAAAATGCGGCGCAGCGCAAACCGTCCCGGCGGCAGTCCTCCCCGACCCGGGGGCGAGCATGAATAGCGGCCCACGCCGCATACCAACCCGTCGTTCGTTTCTGCAGATGTTGGGTGGGAGTGGAGTTGCGTTGCTCGCGGGAACTTACGACGCTCAGGCGAGCGATGCTCCTCTTCCGGTCCTGTTCACGGACGTAACCGCGCGTGCTGGCCTGCTGCGTGCCAGAAACATTTCCGGAAAGGCCACCAACAAGCAATTTCTGCTCGAAGAGATGGGCTGTGGCGTAGCGTTGTTCGATTACGACAATGATGGCTGGCTCGATATTTTTCTCGTAAATGGAACGAGCCTGGAGCCATCGCAGCGGGATCAACACCCGACAAGCTATCTGTTTCACAACAATCGTGACGGCACCTTTACCGATGTCACCCAAAAAGCACGTCTGACCCATTCGGGCTGGGGGCAAGGATGTTGCGTCGGTGACTACGACAACGATGGGTACGATGATCTGTTCGTCAGCTATTGGGGACAGAACGTCCTGTACCACAACAATGGCGATGGAACGTTCACCGACGTCTCCGAGAAGGCCGGCGTTGCCGGGACCGGAAACGCATGGGGGGCAGGTTGCTGCTTTCTGGATTATGACCGGGACGGGCAGCTGGACCTCTTCGTGGCGAACTACGTCAGTTTTGATCCAGCGCGTGCGCCCAAGCCCGGGCAAGCTGTCTACTGCAACTACAACGACGTCCCCGTCCCGTGTGGTCCGCAAGGCTTCGCGGGCGGCACGAACATTCTGTACCGCAATCGCGGCGACGGCACCTTTGCTGATGTCTCCCAGGAGTCAG
This sequence comes from uncultured Acidobacteriota bacterium, assembly GCA_963850425.1. Taxonomy (GTDB): domain Bacteria; phylum Acidobacteriota; class Terriglobia; order Terriglobales; family Acidobacteriaceae; genus Gp1-AA133. Next base: position 1,908,560 of record CAWKLF010000001.1, read on the forward strand.
GCATTTCTCGCCCACCTGGATCATCGTCAATGGTCTTTGTCGGCCGCAATTGGCAACCCACCGGGTCTTATGGGATGGGTGCAGTGGCAGCCGACTTCGACAACGACGGCTGGCCGGATATCTACGTGGCCTGCGACAGCGCTCCGAGCCTGTTCTATCGCAACAACCGCGATGGAACCTTCCGGGAAACCGCGGTTTCGGCCGGATGTGCCTTGGATGAAAACGGAGTTGCGTTATCCGGAATGGGGGTGGCCGTGGCCGACTATGATGGGGACGGCTGGCTCGATCTGGCGCGAACAAACTTTTCCGAACAGGTGACCACGCTGTACCGCAACTATGGCAACGGCGCATTCGAAGACGCCAGCATCAAGGCTGGGCTCGGGATCAACCGGAAGTATCTCGGTTTTGGCGTGGGCTTCCTCGATTTTGATAACGATGGCTGGAAAGACCTGTTCCTCGCGAACGGCCACGTGTACTCCCAGATTGCCGGGCGCAAACTTCATATCAGCTACAAAGAGCCGAAGGTTCTATATCGCAACCTTAGGAATGGGCACTTCGAGGACGTTTCTTCCAAAATGGGGCCCGCCTTGCGGACGGAGAACCTGGGTCGCGGTTGCGCTTTCGGTGACTTCGACAATGACGGCGACGTCGATATCATCGTCAACAACCTGGACGGCCCTCCCACACTCCTGCGCAATGACGGCGGCAACAAGAACAACTGCATCATGATCAAGTGCATCGGCACACGCTCGAACCGTTCCGCCATCGGCACCCGCGTGAAAGTAACCAGCGGTGAGCACAGCCAGATCGACGAAGTCATGAGCGGATCTAGCTATTACTCGCAAAATGATTTCCGGCTTCACTTTGGCCTGGGCCGTGCCAGTCAGGCGGGGCGAGTCGATGTTGTCTGGCCTTCAGGCGTGAAGGAAAGCTTCGCGAATCTGCCTGCCAATCACCTGTTCGTTCTCCGGGAAACCAAAGGCATCATCGAGCGGCGGCCTTTCCGAACGAGCTAATCATGCGGAGGCCCCAACATATTCGTCGCTCAGTCGCAGCGCTTTTAACTGCCTGTACTCTCATGAGCGCCAAGCCTTCTCCGGAAGTGCAGTTTGCCGACGCCACCCAATCCCTCAAGATTGACTTCAAGCATGAGAACTCCGCCACTTCCAATAAGTATTTGGTCGAAACCATGGGAGGCGGCGTCGCTCTGCTGGATTATGATAACGACGGCCGGCTGGACATCTTCTTCACCAACGGCGCCAAGATCGACGACCCCATGCCGGATGGCAAACTGCCTGACAAGTCTGACCGCAAGTTCTGGAACCGCCTCTATCACCAGAATGCCGACGACACCTTTACCGATGTGACGGAGAAAGCGGGCCTCACCGGAATGCCGCAAGGTCTTTACGGAATGGGTGTGGCCGTCGGTGACTACGACAACGACGGCTTCGAAGACATTTACTTGACTGGCTACGGCGGCAACACGCTCTACCACAACAATGGAAACGGCACGTTCACCGACGTCACCAAGGCGGCGGGAGTTGGTGCCGGCGGATGGAGCGCCAGCGCGGGATTCTTCGACTACGACAATGACGGGAAGCTCGACATCTTCATCACCCGTTACCTTGACTGGAGCTTCAAGACCAACCGTTACTGCGGAGAACAGAAGCCGGGCTACCGAGCGTATTGTCATCCCGACAACTATGAGGGCGCGACCAACATTCTCTATCACAACAACGGAGACGGCACGTTTACAGACGTTTCTGCCAAGGCCGGCATCGCCAATCCCAACGGCAAGGGACTGGGCGTCTCATTTGCCGACTACGACGGCGATGGTTTCACCGACGTTTTTGTAGCCAATGACTCGGTGCAGTGCTTCCTCTACCACAACAATGGGAACGGCACGTTCAGCGAAGTCGGACTACTCGCGGGCGTTGGATACAATGAGGACGGCAAAGCCTTCGCCGGAATGGGCGCCGATTTCGCCGACTTCGATAATGATGGCCGCGCGGACGTTGTCGTAACAGATCTCTCCAACGAACGCTACATGCTTTTTCGCAACACCGGCGACAGCACGTTCCGCGATGTGACCAACGCGTCAGGCCTCGGCGGCGCAACTCTCGCTTTCTCCGGTTGGAGCACCCACCTGTTCGATTTCGATAACGATGGCTGGAAGGACATTTTCGTCGCGCAGGGTCATGTGATGGACACCATTCACCTGACCTCGCCCAATTTAAAGTACATGCAGCCCCCTCTGCTTTTGCGAAATGAGGCGGGACACTTCAAGAGAGTGATTCTGGGAGCGGTGTTTCAGACGGATCGGGCAGGCCGTGGTGCGGCCTTCGGCGATCTTGAGAACGACGGCGACGTGGACATAGTGATGAGTAGCGTCGGCCAGAAGGCTACCGTGCTGCGCAATGATGGAGGGAATCGCCAGAACTGGCTTGGAATCCTAACCATTGGCAAGAAATCCAATCGCGACGGACTTGGCAGCCGCGTGAAAGTTGTGTCGGCATCCGGTTTAACGCAATACTTCACTGTCAACACCGCCGTTGGCTATCTTTCCGCCAGCGACAAGCGCTTAATAGTTGGACTCGGCGCTGACACGACCGCCAAGTTGGTTGAGATTCGATGGCCTTCGAAAATCGTCCAGCGACTCGAAAACGTGAAGGCTGGCCAGATGCTGAAGGTGAACGAACCAGTCCAATGATCACCCGTCGCAAGATGATCGCTTCGATGGTGGGCGCCGCTAGTGCCGCAATAGCAGGGATTTCGTTCGGTCAGGGTGTCTCCTCGCGGGGTGTGAAAGCGCAGCCTCGCGGAAAGCCTTCCGGTCGGCCTTTCCTGTCTCGCATCACCGATGTCGCCCAGCAGGCTGGTCTAACACAGCCCGTCGTTTATGGAGCCACCGACAACAAAAGTTTCATCATTGAGGTGGTCGGCTGTGGCGTTGCCTTCCTGGACTACGACAATGACGGCTGGGTTGATCTGCTCGTTCTCAGCGGTACGCGATTGGAGGGCGCGCCTTCCGGTGCGACCAATCGCCTCTACAAGAACAATCGGGACGGTACCTTCACCGATGTGACCTCGAAAGCGGGCCTGCAATTCACTGGATGGGCGTCCGCGGTGACCGTGGGTGACTATGACAACGACGGCTACGAGGACATCTTTATTACGTACTACGGCCAGAATGTGCTGTATCACAACAATGGCGATGGCACTTTCACCGATGTCACCGCACGTGCGGGATTGCGTCAGCCGTCAGTCCGCTACGGCTCTGGCTGCAGTTGGGTGGACTATGATCGCGATGGCAAGCTCGATCTCTTCGTCGCTAATTACCTCAACACCACGCTCGAAAAGTTACCGAAGCCGGGCGAGAATTCGGATTGCACGTGGAAGGGTGTTCCCGTCAATTGCGGGCCGCGCGGCCTTCCCACAGGGTCCGTTCAGTTGTTTCACAACAATGGCGATGGAACCTTCACGGATGTCAGCAAAGCGTCTGGCATTTCAGCGGCTTCCGGTTCTTACCCGATGACCGTGGTCGCAGCGGACTACGACAATGATGGCTGGCCCGACATCTATGTCGCCTGCGACTCAACGCCCAGTTGGTTGTTTCGCAATCAGCACAACGGCACCTTTCGCGAGGAAGGCCTGGAGCGTGGCGTGGCGCTCAGTGAAGACGGTCTCGAACAAGCCGGCATGGGGGTCGGCGTTGGCGATTACGATCTCGACGGTAATCTGGATATTTTCAAAACACACTTTGCCGACGACACCAACGTCCTCTACCACAACGACGGAAAAGGCAATTTCGACGACGTCACTATCCGCACCGGCCTCGGTGTGGAAACCCGATACGTGGGATGGGGAGCCGGCATCGTCGATCTCGACAACGACGGTTTTCCGGATATTTTTGTCGCTACTGGAAGTGTTTATCCCGAGGTGGAGAAAAAGCTTCCTGCCTATCCCTTCCGAACGCCGCGCCTTGTTTTTCGCAACCTGGGCGACGGCAGGTTCGAGGAGTTGATCGAGGAAGCCGGAAGCGGGATCAGCGCTCCCCATGCCAGTCGTGGCTGCGCGTTCGGTGATTTCGACAACGATGGAGACATCGACATCCTGGTCATGAACATGAACGAGCCGCCGTCGCTGCTGCGCAATGACGTCTCCGGGGGCCATCACTGGCTGAAGGTTCTTCTCGTCGGTGTGCAATCGAATCGAAGCGCCATCGGCTCACGCGTGGTCGCGCGCTACGGAACCCGCCGTCAGGCACAGGAAGTCCAGGCACAATCGAGTTTTTATTCGACCAACGACCGGCGCTTACATTTTGGTCTCGGCAAAGAGACTTCGGCGGACTTAACCATTCGATGGACGAATGGCGCGACCCAAACCATTCCAAATGTCCCTGCAGATCAGCTGGTCGTTATTCGAGAGGGAGCAGGAATTATTCGCAAACAAAAGTTCAAATAAGGGATTTTTCACGACGGACACTACAGAATCGAAACCTGAACTGGTGCTGGCTACGTGCATCTGTCCGAACGAGAGATAGCTTCGACCATGACAAAATTGACAGGACGATCGCTCATCGGCTTTCAGGATGGCGCCGAAACTTCGGAGCATTTTTACGGCGTGAATCCAGCAACAGGGAAACCTGTGCCGCCTGCTTTCTCCCGAGCGACGGACACCGAAATTGACTTAGCGGCCCGGATCGCGTCGGAGGCATTTGCCTCGTACGGGCACTGCTCAGGGAGCGAGAGAGGAATCTTCCTTCGGACGATTGCAGCGAACATCGAATCCCTCGCCGATGAACTGATGGAACGAGGGCACCAGGAAACCGCCTTGCCTAAGCCTCGCTTGCAGGGCGAGACAGGACGAACTTGTAACCAGTTGCGTCTCTTCGCCCAGGTTGTGGAGGAAGGGTCGTGGGTGGGAGCGCGCATCGATCGTGCTGAACCCGACCGTAAGCCCGCGCCTAAACCCGACATCCGCTCCATGCTGCGTCCACTTGGTCCGGTCGCCGTCTTCGGTGCCAGCAACTTTCCGCTCGCCTTCTCGGTTGCTGGAGGTGACACGGCTTCCGCTCTGGCCGCCGGAAATCCCGTGATCGTTAAGGCCCATCCCGCGCACCCCGGGACCAGCGAACTCGTGGGGCAGACGATCCGCGCGAGCGTGCGGAAGTGCGGCCTGCATGAAGGCGTCTTCTCCTTACTATTCGACGGCGGAACGAAAGTCGGAGCCGCGCTCGTGACCCATCCTCTACTCAAGGCCGTGGGCTTCACCGGATCGCGCAACGCCGGAAGGGCCCTCATGGATTTGGCGGCTTCGCGCCCCGAACCGATTCCGTTCTTCGCCGAAATGAGCAGCACCAATCCGGTGTTTCTGCTTCCGGGCGCGCTGCGCGAGCGAGGCGAGAGCATTGTGACGGGGCTGCACGCTTCCTTCACACTCGGTGCGGGGCAGTTCTGCACGAAGCCCGGGATGGTATTCGTTCAGCAAGGCAAAGAGGCCCGGGCCTTTGCTCAAAAGCTGCGCGAGATCGTTGCCGGATCGGCGGAACATTACTTGTTGACCGCCGGCATCCGCTCTTCCTATTGCTCTGGAGTGTCCACGCGCCAGGGTCACAGCGCGATGAAGTCGATGACCAGATCATCAACTCCCGCTTCAGAACCTGAACTCTCAGTGGGCGCCGTTCTTTTTGAAACGGATGCCGCATCCTTCCTGGCCACCTCTGGCATCGATGGAGAGATCTTTGGTCCCACCACGCTGCTTGTGGAGCATTCAACCCGTGACGAGTTGTTGAAGATTGCGCGCCAACTCGAAGGGCATCTTACGGCCACAATTCACGGCAACGCGCAGGACCTTCGCGACTTCTCCGACCTGATCGCGATCCTTGAGACAAAAGTAGGTCGCCTGATCTTCAACGGGTTTCCAACCGGCGTTGAGGTCACACACGCCATGGTGCATGGCGGCCCACACCCCGCGACGTCGGATGGCCGTTCCACATCCGTGGGAAGCCAGGCCATCTTCCGCTTTGCACGCCCGGTTTGTTACCAGGGATTTCCGGACCAGGCGTTGCCCGAAGAACTGAAGGACGCGAACCCGCGGGGCATCTGGCGAATGGTCGACGGCCAGATGACCCGTGACTCAAACGCGCTCAAGCTGACTTCGCAGGCCAGCTAGAGGTTAGTTGGCTCTTGCCTCGCCGCTGAAATCAGCAACTCCCACTTTGACGATCATGCAATGCTGCCCCCCATTTTCTACCAGAAGCGATTTCGACTGGAAAACATGGAACAACTGGAACAAGCAAGCTTCGGGGCTACCGACCGTTCCTACGACTACCCGCACGTGGCCGAAAACCGGGCGCATCCCGACGATTTCTACCTTCTCCGAGTTGGCTACGCGGGCACCATGGGAGCATTGACGGACATCGATTCGGAAGGTTTCTTCTCCGCAGCCTTCCATGTGTTTTCCCGACATGCATTGAGGATGCAAATAATCCAAGGTGTAGCATGTAAGCAATTGACAATATAAATGGAAGCGCATGGGCTCCGGTGATCCTCCCGGTCTTCAAAACCGGCGGACGGCATCCCTGATGTCGTCGGTGCGTTCGACTCGCACACGCTTCCGCCAGTTTGTTTTCAGAGACATTCGGAAAAAGTTTTTAAAGTTGCGGTGCTTAAGTCAGTCGATGAATCCATCTTCATCGTGTGGAGGGAGCGACAAAGCGAAAACCCTTTGTGTCGGATTCACTACCGTTCCGGCCGTCCGCCGCTAGAAAGTCTCGTGCTTTAAGTCTTACAGGGTGTAAAATCCTCAGCGTCCACCCAATCCAAACGAATTGCATGCGCCGAGAAGTCCTCTCCCCCCTTTGCGCTTGAGGAGTGTCCGAGTGAAGTATTTCCTCCCAGTTATTTTCTGCTGTTGTATGTTTGTCCCGTCCCAAGCCCAAACGTTCTCTTGCCCGCGCAGAACAGAGGACATCCTGAATTATTTCGTGATGGCTTATCCCGCACGCGTTGACCAACACATGGGACCAGGAAACGCCAATCCCACCTATAGTTCCATTGCTCCCGACTACGGCAACAATAACTACGCTGCTACCGGCTATTTCATCTGGACCAAGAGTCCAAGCGGCTATCCCTGGGATATTAAGACGTTCGATAACAACTTTATTTACGATCGGTCGACCGAACTGGGCTGGAATGATCCAACCAGTTTCAAAAGGTTTAACAACGACCTCGCCATGTCCCAGCGCTGCGTGCGAGTTGATCAAGCAGGATCGACTCTCAGAATTGCATCTTCGAATACGAACTATCAATCGTATTCGCAATGCCTGCCGTACCTCACCCAGCCGCTGGGCTACGTCGCAAATTCACTTTCCTCTCCCACCTGGGTAAACGTGGGCAATGTCGGAATGACTAAGACCCGATATTTCACTTACAAGTACAGTTGTGATCAGAACTACGCCCACTGCCAATACATGGAAGTTTATAGTCTCGGATTTGGGATCGGCCTGTTTGACTGGAAATACTATGTAAACAAGCAGGGATCATTCGTGCTTCAGCAGGAATCTGTCATCAACAACAAACAGGGAGGACAAACGACGCCGGCATTGCCATGTGCGAATAGTTATCAATAGCCAGCCCCGCAGCCGCTCCTCGGAGTCCGTATTTCTATACTCACGCGCAGACACGTATGGTTCAATCCTGGCTCCCTAACATTCGATCCAGATTGAAGGCGGCGCTGATCAGTGCTAGATGTGTGAACGCTTGAGGGAAATTGCCGAGAGCCTCTCCTTGCAGCCCAGTTTGCTCTGAATAAAGCCCGAGATGGTTGGCGTAGCCGAGCACACGTTCAAACAGCAGCCGGGCTTGATCAAGCTTTTCTGGGGATGCCAAACTGGCACGCGTCAATGCTTCCACCAGCCAAAAGGAGCACATGTTGAAAGTGCCCTCTTCGCCCGGCAGTCCGTCAATGCGGGATGGCGTGGGATAACGATACACAAGGCTGTCGCTGAGAAGACCTCCCTCGTGCGGATTCTTGAGAATTGCGTCTATGGTGCTGAGCATCCGTGGATCGGTCGGAGCCATAAAGAAGACCAGAGGCATGATGAGCAACGATGCGTCAAGGTCCTCGCTGCCGTAAAATTGTGTAAACGCGTTGCGCTTCGCATTCCAACCTCGGGCCATCACTTCTTCGTAGATTCGATCCCGTTCGAGCAGCCACTTGGCGCGATCGGTTGGAAGCGCGCGCTTGTCCGCCAGCCTTAAACCGCGATCCAAAGCAACCCAGTTCATGACTTTTGAATACACGAATTGTTCCTGACGATTGCGCATCTCCCAAATGCCGGCATCGGGAAGCTGCCAGTTCTCACAGATCCAATCAAGGCGGTCCCGGATTTTCACCCACGCGTCGTATGAGGTAGGACTGACGTATTTGTTCGATAAGTAGAATGCATCCATGAGCTCGCCGTAGATGTCTCCCTGGAATTGCGTAACCGCTGCATTGCCGATGCGGACCGGCCGTGACCCGCGGTATCCCTCCCAGTGATCCAGGCTCTGCTCGGGGAGTTGTTTGTCACCGTCGATCGTGAAGACGACTGCGCTGGGCTCGTTCGAGGGGGCTTGTTTGGCGGCGTGCTTCTCGATCCAGCCCACGAAGGCAGCCGCCTCGGTTTTGAACCCAAGGCGCAAAAATGCATACACGGTGAAAGCAGCATCGCGCATCCAGGTGTACCGGTAGTCCCAGTTGCGGGCGCCTCCGATCACTTCAGGCAGACTCGTGGTTGGAGCCGCAATGATCGCCCCTGTCGGCTCGAATGTAAGAAGCTTTAGCGCCAAGGCGGACCTGTGCACCTGATCCCGCCAGCGCCCATGGTAAGTGCAGGCGGAGAGCCAGTTCTGCCAGAACTTCACCGTGCCATGCAGCAGTTCTTCAATCTCTTTTTCGGACGGTGCGCACGGGACCCCATCGGCACAATCGTCCCTAAGAATGAAAACTTGTGATTTTCCTTCCGACAGCACAAAATCGGCTGACACTCCGCCACGTCCGTCCTTCTTCAGCGTGACCGCAGTCGAAAGGGCCAAGGTCACCCCATCCGACTTGAATGTGGCTCCATGAGCCTCGATGCGTGTGTCGTGTGTCTGTCGTCCGTAGTCGAATGCCGGCCGGCAGGACACCGAAATGCGCACTTTTCCCCTGACGCAGCGGATGCGGCGATATAAGTGGCGATACTCAGGCGAATCCGTCGGTAGCCCGACCGGCATGAAGTCTTCCATTTCAGCGATACCATCCTTGAGGAGGAAGCGAGTCACAAGGACGTTGGTGGAAGGCCAATAAAACTGTTTGTGTCGCACGCCCTCAGTGTCGGCGGAAATTTGAAATCGTCCTCCCTTGTTATCGTCCAATATCGCGCCGAAAATGCTGGGGGAGTCAAAATGTGGGTAGCAGTACCAGTCGATCGAACCGTTCATGCCCACCAAGGCAACTGTGCGCATGTTGCCGATGATGCCGTAGTTTTCGATAGGCTGATAGGACATCGTCCAATTCCTTATCTGAGCCTGCAGCAGGATGGTACTACCGATCCCGGTATTCTTCGCAAAACTGAGAAGTTTTGCAGGGAGGCGAACAAAGTGAAGCTTACCTGATAAAAAAAAAGGTCGGCCCGTCGCGAGACGCCGCCGCTGCGTTCACGACGCGGTCAACACCATCCCTGCCGCCGGACACACCTCTGTCCTCGCGGACACACAATCCAGCAAGCTCAAGCTGCCGATGTGCCCCGACCAAGCCGGGGCACATATGGGCATTTGCGAGTCCGTAAACGCTAGAAATTAAACTTCATTCCCAGCTGGACTTCGCGCGGACCAACCGCGGTTGAGCTGATCACTCCAAAATTATCATCCCCCCGTATAGTGCCCGGCGAGCCAAACACCGGATGATTGAGGGCGTTCTGCGCTTCGATCCGAAACTCGAAATTCATCGATTCACGAATCGCAAACTGCTTACCAAGTGACAAATTCGTGGTGAACGACCACGGGCTGCGCAAGTTCCCCAGCGTTCGTGGAGCATTGCCCAGTGTGAAGTTCTCCGGACGCACGAAAACGCTGCTATCCAGGAAGTAGTTGTCTACCCAGTCCGATCCGTGATTACGCTTGGGCGTGCCAACGATGTTGGGTCGCTGCGTACCATACGTCGGCAACGGAATCCCATCGCCTTCCGTGATAGCCAGCGGACGTCCATCAGCAATGCGCCAGACGCCGCTCGTTTTCCATCCGCCCACGAGAAATTCGGCCCAGCGCGGCATGTTCCCCAGGAAAGCTCGCCCGCGTCCTATGGGTAGATCGTAGCTATAACTGACCTGAATCACATGCGGAATGTCGAAGGTGGACAAGCTTCGCTCGAGGTCCGGTCGATTCGGATCTTGCAAGCTCGAAAAGCTCCCCAGCCACGTGATGTTGTCATCCGCGTTGGAAGAATCGTCGATCGATTTAGACCACACATAGGTCGCCAGAAGCTGCAGACCGTTCGAATATCTCTTCTCCGCCACCAATTGCAGTGCATGGTACGTGGAATTGGCAATCAGCAAAGGCTCCGTGGCGACGCTGGTGAATTGCGGAAAGGGTAGCAGCAACTGCGCGTAGGAAATCTGGTCCGCGGACAAGTCGCTGTTGGGGTCCGTGATGATCCCCGCGAAGGGGTTGTCCACCTGAGTGTTCAGGCAAGGCACTGTGAGCGGATGGCACGGATCCGAGTTGTTCGGGTCCGGCTGAGCGGGCAAACTGTCTACCCACGGCCCCAGATGGTTCCGTTCGGCGGACCCGCTGAACGGCAGATGCGTTCCCTTTTTGCCGATGTAATGCACGCTGGCCACAATATTGCTCGGCAGTTCCCGTTCGACTCCCAAGCTCCAACTCTGTTCATAAGGTGTGTGATTCGCACTCGAAATGCGCAGCGGACCATTAGCACCAAAACCAACGTCATTCATCAGGCCCAACGAATTCCCGGCAGGCTGGATCAACCCGTTCGGGAAAGGATCGTTTAGGTGCAAGTAAGGCGTAGCTTGGTCGCTATGATAGGTGGTGACTACGTTGGTGTATTGGTTGAAGCCCGCGCCGCCGTAAGGCACAACACCTGTCACGCCCGACCGGGACTGACCGTAGTAGATGCCATAGCCTCCGCGCACCACCGTCCTGGGTACGACCTGGTAAGCGAAGCCCAGGCGTGGCTGGAAATCATGCCAGTCTGTCACATAGTTCGTGCGCTGACTGGAAGTAGCAAAAACCTCTCCGCCTTTCAGGGGGATTGTGACTGGCTGTCCGCTGACCAGGTCGGTGTACGTTAGGCTGCCACTATTCAGAGGGCTGGTTACATTCGCATCAAACCAGTTCTGCCGGTTGAAGCGATCCGTGCGCGGCAAGGTAACGTCATAGCGTAGGCCCAGATTCAACGTCAGTTTTCGAGTGGCCTTCCAGTTGTCCTGCACGAAGAAGCCGTACTGGTAGTTCGTGGTGGCGGGACGTGCCTGAATCTCATATTTGGAGCCGCAATCGTTGTAGCCACAGTTCTGCGTAAACTGGCCCATCATGAAACTCGCCATGGGATCGCCCCCGCACACTTCCTGTGCGTCAGGACAGCCCCTCGAACCTTCCACATTGAAGCTAAAGAATCCATACGGTGCATTGGTCTGAAGGTAATTAATCTGGTGAATCCGGCCGTCGAAGCCGAATTTGATCTCGTGTTCGCCATGCACCTTATCCAGTGTCGCCGAGAGTTGCCCTGTATCTTGTCCAAGACGATAGTTCCCATACGGATCTGTGCCGATATTCGTATAACCCGCCGGCAAATATTGATCGATGAAGATGGATGGCACACCCTTGAGTCCGTTAGTTCCCAGATATGATGGAAAGCCGAGCGTGCCAAACGGATCGTTTTCCCCGTGAGAATTGTAGGCGTCGATATGCCACACGCCGCGAGTGAATCCTAAAGTTACATTCAGCAACAGAGTCGGACTGAACGTATGGCTATCATTAATGGCGAACAGATGGGCGTTAGTCCAGCCCGGGCCGCCCGCGCAGGGGTCCGTGAAATTCTTGAAACAATCGAGCCGCTTACTGCTGTTGTAGTCGTATGAAAACTTCCCCGAGAGTAGGTTCTTCTGCGAAAAGCGGTGGTCGATCTTGATGTCGAACTGGTCGTTATTGCTGCGAGTGGAGCCAGATCCAAACCAGTTGTTTTGTAGGTTCCCATCGGCATTGGGCTCCGGAAACAGGTTCATCATTTTTTGTGCCACAGGATCGATCAGATTTCCCGCAACCCCGGGCGTGGGCTGAAGATTCGCTGGCAAGTTTGGACTTCCCGGACTGGTGTATGTGGCGAGGTTGTTGAACGGGATGAACGTTGTGCGCGTGGGTCCCCCAGAACCAGCAACTCCGGAATATGGATCCCAAATCTGACCGCCGGCGACGCTACACAGACCGTTCGTGTCGAAGTCGCCACCTTGCGTCGTACACAGTTCACTGAAATCGCCTGTCCGCATCAGGTCTGTAGGGACACCAGCATTAGCTTTCGCCAAGCCTGAAGATCGCAAGCCGTCGTAATCAACGAAGAAGAAGGTCTTATTCTTGATAAGGGGGCCACCGAAAGTGAACCCATAATTGTTACGTCGTAGCGCCGGAATCGGATCGCCATTTCGCTTAACGAACCAGTCGTTCGCGTCGAGGCTGTCGTCGCGGAAAAAGTCGTACACGCTTCCATGAAACTGGTTGGTGCCGGAGCGCGTAATCAGATTGACCACCGACGCCCCGGAGAAGCCATATTCCGCGCTGAAGTTCGTTTGCTGCACCTTGAACTCCTCCACCGCTTCCGGCGACGGAAGATAGGTGGCCTGAGTGATGCCGCCGTTCGGCTCGGAGTTCGTAACGGATGCCCCATCCGTCAGAATGTCAGAAGTCGATCCGCGACTCCCGTTGGAGACGAAGTTGGTGCCGGTACAGTCTGCTCCGCACTGTTCGTCCATCTCGGTGACGCCGGGGGCCAACGAAGTCAGACTCACAACGTTGCGGCTGATCAGCGGCAGATCGTTGATGAAGCGGCGATTGACCACCTGCCCAGTCTGGGCGTCCTCGGTGTCCACGCCTTTCGCCTGTGCCTGCACCTCGACCGTCTGCGTGGACGCCCCGACCTTCAGCGTCACGTTCGCCGTCACGTTGTCATTCACATTCACCCTGATATTCGCGCGCAGCGTTTTCTCGAACCCCGACATCTCAGCCGTCACCGAATACAGCCCCGGCGGAACCGCGCGGAATAAATATGATCCGTTGTCGTCGGACGTGGTCTTGAAAGTGAACCCCTTCTGCTGATCCGCAAGGACCACGTTGGCATGGGCAAGCACGGCCCCGCTGGAGTCGGTCAGCACACCGGTAACCGTCCCGAAATATCCCTGGGCGAATAGCAGGCCTGGCGAGAGCAAGAGACTTGCGATGAGGAGAGTCCCAGCCAGAAGCCGGCAGCGACCAGCGTCGTGTTTCGAAGTAGTAGAAGACATTTGCCCCCCTTTGCAACGGACCGTCCCGGCAGGACTAACCCCGGCGTCGGCGGCATATTAAAACGATTCACGTCCAATTGTCATGCAAAATTCCAGCTGGGGACCACCTCAGGTAGCGGCCCTTTCCCATCCCCGGACAATCGTCCCCCCGTCGGTATAGTCTGGGCTGGGAACTTCAGCGACCCCCGAACGCTAGGGAGTTCAGATTCAGATTTCCTTCAGCGCTCCACCAGGAATCAGTACAAGGTAAGCAAAGGGGTATGACGACGGCGCAATCCCACCGCTGCCTGCCCCGAAACTAATGGAAGACAAGCATGTGCAAGAATCTTAAGGGGGCTTGGTAGGATGTTCGCTTCGTGACAGTCGGACCTGTGCTCAGGGACGAAGCGTCGCTCTCGGCGAACAAATGCCCAGGCGGTTACTTCCCAGGTGCGTATACCAGGATCACGAAGCTGCCTGGCTTGATGCTCGGGCGGCTCTGCCCCTCCGCAGCCGGACCGAACTCCGCAGTTGGTAGAAATAGCTTGTGTGACTTCGGGTCTATCCCGATCGTGCGTGCCCCATGCTGCGTGGGTACGTTCTCGACAACGGAGTACTTTCCATCCTTGTTTGTTTTTACCACGGTTAGCGTGCCGTCGCCGCCATTGGACGCGAACGCGTAGCCCAGTTCTGGATCGAATGCCGCGCCATCGGTCCCCGCTCCAGTGTCCAGCGCGGAAATGATCTGGCCAGTTTTCGTATTGACCACCATCATTTTCTTGTTTCCGCAGACGGTGAACAAATGATTTGTCTTCTCATCGATTGCGAGTCCGGAGGGTTCTTCACAGCCGGTTAACTTCCAGCGCTGATCTGTCTTCCAGGTTTGTGAGTCGACCGACGCGATCTCGCCAGTGTCTTCTACGTTGACGTACACATGGGTTGGATCAGTAGCCGCGAATTCCAGCTTGCCTCCAAGAGGAACGGTCGCTACTACTTTCAGTGAGTCCGGAGCGATAGCCATCAAATCATGGCTGCGGCCGTTCATTACCAGCACCATCTTCGAATAGCGATCATAGATAACCGCATCCGGATTCTCGCCCGCCTTGATCTCTTGTTTGGGCTGCAGGGTTTTCAGGTCAAATGCGGTAACCGTGCCGCCACGACCGTTCGTGCTGAACCCTAGATTTTTTTCAGGAACAATCGCAATACCGTGCGCGCCGTTCGCCCGTATGCTTCCGGTCTTTTTGCCCGTTGCTGCGTCCACCACGGTAATTTCCATACTGTGGCCGACGAACAGTCGATTGGAACTCGGGTCGTATGTGACGTAGTCCCATCCCCCCTCGCCGCCGATCTGGAATTTGTCGATTTGCTTGTATAGATGCGGTGAGGCCTGCCCCATCGCTGCGCCCAGAAGAACCAGAATGCTCAAGAACGTCCGCAATAGTTTCATCATAGAAGTCTTCTCTATTCTGTAGCTTTCTCGTGCGAACCCAATTGCCGTGCGGCACTGTAAAAGACTGGGATCACGACGAGGGTAATGATCGTTGAAACGGTGAGGCCACCAATCACCGCAATCGCCAGCGGTTTCTGTAATTCGGCGCCTGAGCCGAACCCCAGTGCGAGGGGCAACAGTCCAAAGAGCGTGCAGAGCGTCGTCATAAGGATAGGCCGCAGCCGTATTCGACCCGCCTGTACTAGCGCATCCGTCACCGACATCGTCCCGTGCAGCCGCTCGTAATACTCGAAGAGGATGATTCCATTCTTTACCACCAAGCCAACCATCAAGATAATTCCCATGAACGAAGAGACGTTGAGCGGCGTACCTGTGATCAAAAGCAGCAGGAACACGCCAATCAGCGACAGCGGCGCCGCCGAGATGATGACCAGGGCCGGCAGGAATGCGCGGAACTGGATGACCAGCACTACAAATACGGCAGCGAGCGCCAATCCCAGAACGGACAGCAGATCGTGGAAGGAACTCTGTTGACTCTCGTACTGCCCGCCGATCTCATAGGTGTAGCCCACCGGGAACTTGTACTCGGCCAGCACTTTCTTCACGTCCGCAATCGCGCTACCCAGATCCCGGCCCTCGAGTCGAGCCGTCAAGACGACCATCAGCCGCTGATTTTCACGCAAGAGTTCGTTCTGGCCGCGAACGGCGCCGATCTTCGCGAGCGACTCCAGCGTAACAACCTGCTTGCTCCCCGCCAGAATCGGGAACTGGCGAATGTTGTTCTCTTGTCCCCGGAACGTGTCCGGGTATCTCACGCGGATCGGGATCAGGCGATCGCTCAGCCGAAAATCGGTGGTGGTATCGCCCAGCAGTCCGGCCTGCAATTGGTCCGCGACCTGGGCAACCGTCAGGCCCACGTGCGCCGCCAGTGCTGGATCCACGTCAATCACGAGCTCCGGATTCCCCTGCTGGGGTCCCTTATAGTCAACGATACCCTTTACATTCTGGACCTTTGCGCCCAGATCCGCCGCGACGTGATTCAGTTCCTCTGTGCTATTGCCAAAAATCTTGATCTCAACGGGCTCGGGCGACCCCTCCAGATCTCCCAGCATGTCCTGCAGGATCTGCACGAACTCAATCTTGACCCCGGCAATGCTCTTCGTGATCTGCCCGCGCAGGTCGCTCATGATCTCTTCGATGTCGCGCTTGCGTTGGGAATCAGGCTTGAGCTTAACCAGGATATCCCCCTTGTTCTGCTCAGTTGCGAACAGTCCCAACTCCGCACCCGTTCGTCGCGAATACCCCGACTTCTCCGGAAGTTTGTCGACCTTGGCCTCCATCTGCCGGACCAAATTATCCGTTTCGCTGAGAGAAGTTCCCGGCGGCGTCAGGTAATCCAGCACGAAACCGCCTTCGTCCATTTCCGGCAGAAATCCGCTCCCAACATTCCGGTAGGCGAAATAAGCAACCAATATCATGGCGGCGGTAACTGCGCCGATCATCAGCCGACGTCCGAGTGCCCAGCGGATGCCACGCTCGTATAGCCGATTCACTGGTTCAATAAAGCGCGCCGAAGAATGCTGAAAGCTGGACTTTGCAAGCAGGTATTCCGCCAGCAGTGGCACTACGGTTAGCGCGAATAGCAAAGAAAGTAGGACCGCAGCTGTCAATGTGATCGAAAGCGCGACGAAGAATTCTCCCACCGCACCTTGCAGCATCCCCAAAGGCAGGAATACCACGACAGTCGTCAGCGTCGAGCCGATCACCGGGCCGAGCAATTCCTGCGTGCCTTTTTCCGCCGCCTCGTCCGCGGACTCTCCCATTCCAATATGCCGGTAGATGTTTTCAACGATTACCACGGAATCATCGATGACCAGGCCAATGGCAATCGCCAGCCCGCCCAGCGACATCAGATTCAAGGTGCCGCCTAGCAGCTTTACAAAGAAGAACGTACCGGCGACCGTAAGCGGCAAGCTGACCGCGGCAACCGTCGTGATGCTCGCATTCCGTAAGAAGACATACAGTACGACTACCGCGAGCAGGGAACCGATCACGATGGCATCGCGCACGCTGGCCATCGATTCGCGCACAAATTCCGCCAAGTCGTAGACCGTTGTAAGGTGCAACGTCTTCGGTATGAGATTAGGCGAGTGAAAGGCGATTTCTTTCACCTGCTCCGACACCGAATTGATGTTGCCGCCAATCTGCCTCGTGACGTTTATAATCGCGGCTGGTTTGCCATTGCCGGTGACCAGCGTTCTGCGATCGGCGGTACCCTCGCGCACCTCTGCGACATCCTTCAGGCGTACCGGATTTCCGGGATCACCGCCCACGACCGTCTTCGCAATATCCTCTATTCCCTTGAATTGCGAGTTGGTGAGCACCAGGAATTGTTGATAGTTCGCGTCCAGTCGTCCAACGCTGGCGACGGTATTCGTAGCTTTGAGCCGGTCGGCAACGTCAGGCAAACTGAGCCGATGCGCGAGCGCTTTCTGTGGATCGACGATTACTGAGATCTCACGGGTGTCGGTCGCATCGACCTCCACTCGCGCGACGCCCGGAACGCGGCTGAAGGCCGGACGCAGGTTGTAAACCGCATAATCCCGCAAGTCGGCGTCCGGCACGTTTCCGTTCAAGACCAGACTCAGGATGGGCCACACCGTTGGGCTCAGCCGTTCTACTTCAATTTCGGTATTAGGCGGCAGCGATCCTCGCGCTTCGTTGACTCGCGCCTGCACCAGTTGCAGCGCCTGCTGCATGTCCATGTTGTCGCCGAAGAAGACGGAGATTTCCGCTCCGCCGCGGATCGTGCGTGACCGAACGCGGCGCATGCCCAGCACCGTGCTGACCTGTTCCTCGATTGGGCGCGTGATGGTCAGCAACATGGTGTCGGGTGAAAGGTCGCCTGCGTGTATTAGCACCACGATCCGCGGAAAGTTCAGTTCAGGGTAGATATTGCTGGGGAGCCGGAACAGTGCGAAGATGCCTGCGACCGTCAGCACAGCCGTAAGCAGAAACACCGCGTGGCTGTTTTTGCGGCATGCCCGAACGAGGTTCATGGCTTCACGTGGACCTTTGCTTTTTCGGGGAGCCCATAACCACCGCTTACAATGACCACATCTCCTTCCTGCACTCCTTCCAGAATTTCGGCCTTGTCCCCGGCTTGCACGCCCACCTTGACGGGCACGGACTCAGCCTGATCGCCTGTGATTTTATACACGTGCGGTTCCCCGGTCTCATCGGGGTAGACTGCTGCTTTCGGCACCACGAGTTGTGCACCGCTCTGTTTAAACGGGAGGTCGATCGACAAATACTGACCCAGTTTGAGCTGGCGCTTTTCGTTCTCAATCCGAATACGGACAGTGCCGTTGTTGGTCGCGGGATCGACCGCCGGAAGGATCGACACGACTTGAGCTGTAAACTTCACGTCCGGCGCTGCATTGGTTTCGAACGAAAACCGCTTGCCCGTCTTGACCTCCGAAAGGCGGCCTGCGGGCACTGTCCCCATCAATTCCAGAGTGCCGATCTGTGCGACTTCGACCACCGGTTGCGCCGACGTTCCATCTACTTGTTCTCCAGCTGCAACAAAGCGTTTGACCACCGTGCCCGGAAACGGGGCTCGCACGACGGCGCGCGATACCTGCGACTTGGCGGTTGCTAAGGCCGCCTCCGCCTGGTTCATTGTGGCCGTATTCACCGCCAATTGGGTGCGCGCATCTTCCACTTCTTTCCGCGAAGAAATGCCGCGGCCGAGCAAACCCTCCTCCCGTTGTGCCGCAGAGCGAGCGTTGTCTACGTTTGCCTTCGCCTGGGCCACCGCCGCCTCGGCTTGATGTTCCTGGTCGCGCAGCAGTGTTCCGTCGAGTTCCGCGAGTGCCTGGCCTTGCTTGACAGCATCTCCTTCCACGACCATCACTCGTGCAATGCGGCCCGGGACCAGGGCCGCGACTTTGGCATCTCGGTTGGGAAGGGCAGCCAGATTTCCGCTCACGATCAGATTCTGCGCGATCGATGCACGTTCCACCTTCGCGACGGTGACATCCGGGACCGGCGCTGCCGCGCTCGATTCTTCATCGTCCGCTCTGTGCTTGCCGCATCCGGCAAGTGCAACAGCCAGGAGAACGACAACGGCAAACTTTACGAGCGGGTCAGTCAAGGGGCGCTCCCACGGCTTCCTCCAGCGAAGCGAATGAACTCTGTGCCGCGAACAACGCGCCCAGATAGGCAACGCGTACGTCATTCAGCCTTCGCTGCGCATCCAGCAGGGTCAGAACATTCGTTTTGCCCGATTGATAGCTGTCCTCCGCCATTTGTTCGAGCCGGATACTCTGCGGCAACACGCGGTCGTGATACTGCTGCACCTGGTGCGCTTTCCCCACGTAATCGAAAAAGGCAGCAGCGACCTGTGCAGAGACGTTGTTCCGCTGTGAGGCCAGCGTCAATCGCAGCAATTCCGAGCGTGCTGTCGAAAGAGCAATGTCACCTTGCCCATGGTTGAAAAGAGGCAGCGCGACGGATATGCCGCCCTTCGCGCCAACCCGGAAGTCAGGCGGAGAGTTGAAATCGCTGCCCGCCGAGAGGTCGAGATTTGGAATCTTCTGCGCTTTCGCGAGCGCCAGCCGGCGTTCTTCCGTCCTTAAATCCTGCGCGCTCTTGAGCAGATCGCCATTACTCTGCATTGCCCGGTCAGTCACTTCCTTGAGCGCCGGAGTGGGCGGGATCCCATCCAATTGCCCTTGTAACGAAAAACTCTCTTCCAGATTGCGATTCAACAGGGCAGCCAGCGTGACATCTGCCGCCTTCTGTGTTTGCTCCGTTGTTTCGTAATCTGCCGACGATCTCGCGAGTTCCACCTCAGCTTGCAAGACTTCCAATTGCGCCACATCTCCGGCCTCGAATCGTTGCTCTACCAGATCGCGGGTATGGCTGGAAAGCTCGAGCGCCATCTTGGCCTGCGCGGTCTGTTCCCGGGCCGACAGAGCGCGATAGAATGCCTCGCGCGCTCGGCGGCGCACCTGCAGCGCCAATACCGCGATGTCGATCTCAATGGATTTCTGCTCTTCTTTTGCGACGGAAATTCGCTTGCCGCGTTTACCACCCAGTTCGACCGGTACATCGAGGGAAACGCCTTCGTGAGGGGCATCGCGCGCCGCTGTAAAACTAACGGTCGGATTTGGCAATTGACGCGCAGTTGTCAATCCAGCAACGGCCAATGCACGCTGTTGTCGCGCAGCCCGCAGTTCAAGATTTCCTGATTCAACGGCGGCCAGCACGCTTCGGAGATCGAGGCTTTCCTGCCCGAATGCCGCAGGCGAAATCCATAAGCCGAAGCATGCGAACGTGCACCCGATAACCGCGCCGACCCGACCTCGGACGGCGCCACAGGCCGAAAATACTGCCAGTCGGAGCACTAGTTTCGCTCTCCCAAAAAACGATCGATGCACAATCCTGAATTCTGCAAGAATGGACATTAAGCCAACCTTAAGGTGCGGCTGGATACTTCGTTTCCCACCAGGGCCGCGATAAAACCCTGGAATGATCTTCTCCATGCGCGTATTGATTGTTGAAGACGAAAAGCGTATGGCCGCCAACATCAGCCGCAGCCTGCGTGAAAGTGCCGGCTACGCCGTTGATCACGCGCCCGACGGTGCTGAAGCCATCTACATGGCGCAATCCAACTCTTACGATCTCGTCATTCTTGATCTCATGCTCCCATCCATCGACGGGCAAACCATCCTACGCCGCTTGCGCTCCGGAGGGTTTGCGGTTCCCGTCCTCGTTCTGACCGCGCGGGATGATAAGGATACCGTCATCAGCGTGCTCAATGACGGCGCGGATGATTACGTCAGCAAGCCTTTCGATCTGGGTGAATTGATAGCCCGCGCTAAAGCCCTGATTCGCCGGGGAAAGGGACAGAGCGCGGCCACCCTGGCCCTCGGTCCGATCGAGATCAACACTTCGGATCGCGTCGTTCGACGATCCGGGCGGGACGTGCCGCTGACCGGAATGGAATATCGGGTCATCGAGTACCTTGCCCACCGCCAGGGTGCGGTCGTTACCAAGACTGAATTGCTCGAACACCTTTACGACTTCAACTGGGAGCGGTTCAGCAATGTCATCGAGGTCTATATTTCCGGACTTCGACGCAAGCTGGACAACGGGGACAATAACAGCATTATTCAGACCGTTCGTGGGCGCGGTTATCTTCTCAGGAAATGATATGGCGTCGTTCTCCATCAAGCGCCGAATTGTAGTCGCTGTGATCGCGACGGAGCTCGTTCTGGTTGTGTGCTTGTTGCTCCTCGCCAGTCTTCAGATGCGGCGTAACGCGTTTCATTCCTTTGACGCCGCACTCCATGGGCGAGCGATGAGCGTCGCGGCCCTGGTTCGCTACTCCGAGGGTCCCCACCCCGAACTGCAATTCGATAAGACCTCTCTGCCGCGACCGCTCACTCGCGGTGTCCCAGACCTGTACCGCATCGAAATGCAAGATGGACGGGTGCTCGCTTCGTCGACTCCATCGCCACAATTGCCAACCGGCAACCGGCTTGAAGAGAGAGTCTGGAATTTTAAGCGAGACGGGATTTCTTACCGGGCATTGATCCTGCCAGATGTCCCGCTTCTGGATTCCGAGGAGGATGAGCCAAAGGAGCGAATCAATCTGATTGTGACTTACGCCGCCGGCACGAACGAGATGACTCAGTCTCTACTGCGTTCGTTTCTCACCTTGCTTTTTGGTGGAATCGTGTTGCTCGCGATCTCTGCATTGGTCAGCATCCGCTGGATTGAGAGAGGCTTGAGTCCATTGGTGGATCTTGCCGCAAGCGCGAATACCATTTCCTCCACGAATTGGGATCTGAAGCTTTCTCCTTCTGCCACGAACGTAGTCGAGATCGCCCCGCTCACGCGCGCCCTGTCTCAAATGATCGACACCCTGCATGCCGCGTTTCAGCAGCAGCGTGATTTCACGAGCAATGCCGCGCATGAGCTTAAGACTCCTGTGGCCATCTTGAAGTCGACTCTCCAATCTCTGTTGCAGGAGCGTCGTACCGATGAGAATTATCGTTCGGGAATCACAGATGCTCTATCTGATGTTGACCGTCTCGAAACGCTCTTGCATTCCATGCTTCGGCTTGCGCGCGCCGACCTGGAGGCCGGCGGCGCCGCTCCGTCCGAGCTTTCCGACGCGGACGTTGTCGGCACCTGCGAGAGTGCTATCGCACGGCTGGTGCCTCTTGCGCATGGCCGGGGTACGACAATTTCGCTTATCGTGCCGACCGATCCACTTTTGGTTCGAGCCGAGCCTGAAGACCTCGAGATTGTTTGGGCGAACCTGATTGAGAATGCAATCCGCTACGGGCCGCCCAATTCTGAAGTGAAGGTCACGGCTAGTCGCAGGAATGGGTTTGTCTCGGTCGCCGTCGAGGACAACGGCCCCGGAATTCCGGCCTCGGAGTTTCCTAGGATATTCGAACGCTTCCATCGCGGCGATCAGTCGCGGTCCCGCGACAGCGGTGGCTACGGTCTTGGCCTCGCTATTGCGAAGGAATTTGTAGAACGTTATGGCGGTTCGATCGGCGCATCCTCGGCGGCCGTTGGTGGAACTCGCATCGCAGTCGAGCTGCCCGTTTCCACGAAGTAGTAGCGACGTCGCCTTCCCAGAAAATGACAAGGCCACATTGTCCCTTTCCGGGGCTCAAAGGGAGGCGTTCAGCAGATCGTCGATCCATGCAATGGAGAACGTATGATCGCGAGCGTGACCACGCTGTTTGGCCTATCGCGGCGCCTCGATATAGATCCGGGACAGTCTTAGGGTCGGAGTAACGACACACTCTTCAAAATCTGGCGACCCATTCCTCATGTATTTGAAAGAAGTAATCCGCGGAATTGTGTGCTGGAAGGCCCGAACATGGCCGCGATCGAACGGTGTTCATTTCCGAACACCATCGTTCACCTGGGGACATCAATCGCTCACGAGCAGAAGCGCTGCTAGCCCGTCTTGAAAGCATTTTCAGAGACTTACAGGTACTCGGCAAGTTGGTGTTGTGATTGCCATGGAGATTGTGATGGACATCGCTCGGCCCGAGTTCAAGGTACAGAAGCGACGCCGGCAAACAATCATTGGATCGGTGGTTGTCCTTTGCGTGGGGGCGGTTGGATTAGGGGTTTCGCGGCTGAAGCCGGCCGCGCCATCGGTTGAGCGAAGCACCGTGTGGACCGATACAGTGAAGCACGGATCGATGCTTCGCCAAGTTCGCGGACCAGGCTCCCTCATACCCAGTCAGGACTCAGTTCGACAGATTCCCGCAGAGACCGAAGCCACGGTTGTCCGCATTCGCATGCTCCCGGGTTCGCAGGTGAAAGCAAACACAATTCTCCTCGAGATGAGCAACCCCCAGACCGAACAGGCGGCAGTGGATGCGCAGCTTCAATTGAAAGCCGCGGAAGCGGAATACCAGAGCCTGCGCGCAAAGCTCGAGAGCGACTTGATGAATCAGAGGGCGGGCGCCGCCACTGTAAATGCGGACCACGCGCAGGCGCATCGCCAGGCTGACACCGACAAAGCTCTCTACGATCTGGGCGTGATCTCAGGCTTAGCATACAAGTCGTCGAAAGAAAAAGCGGATGAGCTTACCACTCGAAACGATCTCGAAAGCCAGCGTCTGACCTCCAACCAGAAAGCGATTGCCTCACAGATGGCGCAGCAGCAGGCAAAAGTCGATCAGATGCGCACTCTCGCCCAGCTCAAAGAAAAGCAACTCGATGCACTCAAGGTTAAAGCGGGGATCGACGGTGTGCTGGTGGATCTTCCGCTGCAAGTCGGCCAACACGTAACGCCTGGCGCCATGCTTGCGAAAGTGGTCGAACCCGATCACCTGATGGCCACTCTGAAGATCGCTGAAACCCAGGCACGCGATGTCCAGATCGGAGAGCCCGCCGCGATTGACACGCACAATGGAGTGGTGGCCGGCACGGTCATGCGCGTTGACCCAGCCGTACAGAACGGAACCGTAACGGTCGACGTAAAGCTAAGTGGAGAGCTACCCAAGGGGGCGCGGCCCGACTTGAGTGTGGATGGCACAATTGATCTCGAGCGGTTGGACAACATCTTGTACGTCGGGCGCCCGGCTGTCGGCCAGGAGAACAGTAGCATCAGTCTGTTCAAGCTTACGCCGGACGGGAAGGAAGCCTCGCGTATATCTGTGAAAGTGGGTAGGGCGTCGGTGAATTCCATTCAGATTATCGAGGGCCTCAAAGAAGGGGACACAGTGATTTTGTCGGACATGTCGCGCTGGGACAGCAACGAGCGTGTCCGTCTGGACTAGGCAACACGAGGAGCCAGCATGAACGAAGTACCACAGGCACTGATACAAATTGAGGGACTCACCAAGGTCTTCTACACCGACGAAGTTGAAACGCATGCACTATCGGGAGTGCACTTGTCGGTAGCTAAGGGTGAATATGTTGCGATGTCGGGCCCGTCGGGCTGCGGCAAATCGACCCTGCTGTCCATCATCGGACTGCTCGACACACCCAGTTCCGGCCGCTATTCACTCAACGGCAGAACGGTTGAGAATCTCGATTTCGCCGAACGTTCGCGCATTCGCAACCAGGAGATCGGTTTCATCTTCCAAAGCTTCAACTTGATCGGTGACCTCACCGTTTATGAAAACGTCGAATTGCCTCTGACGTACCGCCAGAAAATGCCCGCGGCGCAACGTAAGGCTCGAGTGATGGAGGCGCTCGAACGCGTAGGCATGGCGCATCGGGTCCGCCACTATCCCTCGCAACTTTCGGGCGGACAACAGCAGCGCGTAGCCGTGGCGCGAGCGCTCAGCGGCAAGCCTTCCATCTTGCTGGCGGACGAACCCACCGGCAATCTTGACTCCCGCAATGGCGAGGCCGTCATGGAACTGTTGCAAGAACTGCACCGCGACGGAGCCACCATCTGCATGGTCACGCACGATCCCCGATTCGCGCGCCATGCGCAAAGGGAAGTCCATCTATTCGACGGCAAGGTCGTGGCCGAAGAGGAATTGAAGAAGCTGATGCAAGAGGCAAGTGCATGACCTGGTTCGGAGTTGCCGATCGACTGTGCCCTGAGCGCAGATTCTGTGAGAGCGGGATGCACGCCATGAATGCAGTGGTCTAGGAGTGAGGATCGAAATGAATGGACTGTGGCAGGACCTCCGTTACGGACTACGACAATTGCGCAAGAGCCCGGGTTTCACCGCCATCGCGGTCATCACCTTGGCCCTTGGTATCGGCGCCAATAGCGCGATCTTCAGCGTGGTCAATGGAATTCTTCTGCGGCCCTTGCCTTTCCACAATGCGGATCAGTTGATGGCGGTATGGCACGTGCCGCCGCAGAAGAGTTTCCCGGGAATGACCCGATTCGCGGTCTCTGCGGCGAACTATATCGACTGGCACAATCAGAACCACGTCTTCGAGAAGATGACGATCTTCAGCTACCATCCCTTCACTTTCACGGGTGGCGATAAACCTGAGCAGGTCGATGCCAGCTCGGTTTCAGGAGACTTCTTCTCCACGCTGGGCGTGCAGCCCATGATCGGGCGGGGGTTTACCTTAGATGAGGATCAGCCCGGCCATTCGAACGTCGTACTGCTCAGTCATCGCTTCTGGCAGGACCACTTTGCTTCGAATCGCGACATCGTAGGCCGCTACATCACGCTGGATGGCGCCAGCTTCCTTGTTGCCGGCGTGATGCCCACCAGCTTCCGGCTGCCCGACTATGCCGAGATGTGGACGCCCATGGCCTGGACCGACCAGGAGAAATCTATTCGCGGCGAACATCATTACCTGGTGATCGGTCGTCTCAAGGACGGAGTTGGACCGAAACAGGCGCAAGCCGAGATGAATACCATCTCGAACCGTCTGGAGCAGCAGTATCCCGAAGATGATCGAGGCTGGGGCGCAGTGGTCGTTCCGTTGCACGACGATCTGGTCAGCGACGTTCGCCCGGCCCTGCTGTTTCTGCTGGGGGCTGTGGGATTCATTTTGCTGATCGCGTGTGTGAACGTCGTGAATCTCTCGCTGGCGAAGACTTTCAGTCGTCAAAAAGAAATTGCCATACGGACTGCGCTGGGTGCTTCATCAGCCCGAGTGGTGCGCCAGGTGCTGGTGGAAAGCGTTTTGCTGGCTCTGGTTGGGGGCACTCTTGGATTGGCATATGCTCACTTCGGTGTCCGCCTGATCATGGCCTTCCTCGCCGGCAAAGTGCCGCACTCGGTCGACGTTGGATTGGATGTGAAAGTTCTCGCTTTTACCGTCCTGGTCTCGGTATGCGCCGGGATTATTGCTGGAATTCTTCCGGCACTTTCTCTAAGCCGCGCGAATGTGAACGAGGCTCTGAAACAGGGCTTGGGACGAACCGATACGGATTCCGGCGGCCATCGCACGCGCAATATCCTGGTGGTGGTGGAAGTCTCCCTGTCGTTGGTCTTGCTCGTCGGCGCCGGCCTGCTGATTCGCAGTTTCAAAGTCCTGCGCGAGGTGAATCCGGGATTCCAATCGAGCGGAGTGCTGACACAGACAGTGGCTGTTTCTCGTGTGAAATTCTCGAACATTCAACAGGAAGTTGCGTTCTTCGATCGCGTGCTCGAGAACGTGCGCACTCTTCCCAGCGTGGTGGCCGCGGGCATCATCGACGACGTTCCGCTGGGTGACGGCGGTTCGCATCAACCCATCGCGGTGGAAGGCTATCCTACCCTGCCGATGTCGGAGCAGCCCGAGGTCGACGTTCGCGCCATCAGTCCGGGATACGTAGATTCGCTCCGCATTCCGCTTTTGAGCGGGCGTGATTTGAACAATTCCGACATCGCCGGCAGATTGCCCGTGGCGCTGATCAGCGCGTCCCTGGCTCACCAGTTCTGGCCGAATGAGAGCCCGCTAGGTAAGCACATTGGCCTGACCTTTTCCAAAGGAGCGCCCCGCGAAATCGTTGGTGTGATCGGCGACGTGAAGGGAGACAGTCTCGATCAGAAACGCCCAGCAGCGATGCTCTACTATCCGCTCGCGCAACACGGGCCGTCAGCGGTGGGGGAGTTTTCGTCGGGACCCATGACGCTGGTCGTTCGATCGGCTTCCAATCCAAAGAGCCTGATCTCACCGGTGGCGAATGTGGTCCAGAGCGTGGATCGCGAAATTCCGGTTCGAGATGTGCTCACCATGGAGGAGTTGGTGGCAAACTCTCTCTCGCAGCAGCGCTTCAACCTTTTGCTGCTGGGCGCCTTCGCTGGTCTGGCCCTTTTGCTTGCCGCGATCGGGATCTACAGCGTTCTGTCTTACAGCGTACGGCGGCGCATCCAGGAGATTGGCATCCGGCTGGCTCTGGGGGCCACGCTGTCGGATGTCTTCCGCATGATCGTGGTGGAAGGCATGAAGCCAACCTTGCTTGGTGTTGCAATCGGCGCAGCCGGCGCGCTTGCGCTGGGGCGAGTGATGTCGAGCTTCATCTACGGAGTGAGCTCCACCGATCCGATTACGTTTTTCGCGGTCGCGTTCGTGCTGGCCATGGTTGCGTTGCTGGCCAGCATGATCCCCGCATTTCGAGCGGCCAGGGTCGATCCAATTGTGGCCTTGCACTACGAGTGAGGGAGCATGGCAAATGCGTGGCGTCGAAAGGCTGCGAAATGCATGGCGCAGTCTATGGGCGGAAGGGGCGGCGTCTGGGCTCGAGGCCGGCGCAGCTTCCAGTCGACGCGGAGAGCGAGTTTACTCCGGTCCCTTTCAAAGCAGACGTGCGCAAGCATGAACTCTGGAGGCCTCCTGCTCACGGCGAAGTTGGCCGGCATCTCGCCTGTTCTTGCCGGCGGGCCGCGCAACGGAACGAGTAGCCTGCTAAGGCAGCGTGACATCGCGAGAGAACAAACGTCATGATCCGACTAAACAACATCGAACGCTGCTATAAGTCCGGCGCCGGTCAGACCTGGGTTCTGCGTCGCATCAACCTCACAATCGAGCAGGGAGAGTTTGTCACGATTATGGGTCCGTCGGGGGCAGGGAAGAGTTCTTTGCTGAACGTCATCGCGTTGCTCGATGACGGATGGGCCGGCGAATATTGGCTTCGAGAACAGCCGGTGCACTCCTTAAAGCGTAAAGACCGGGCCGCCTTGGCTAAGCGCAATATCGGAGTGGTGTTTCAGAGCTATCACCTGCTCGAAGATCTCACAGTGCGCGAGAACATCGACCTTCCGCTTTCCTACAAGGACTTTCCGTCGCGACAGCGCCAAGGCCTGCTCGCAGACGCTTTGGATCGCTTTCAGATCGTCGCCAAGAAGGATTTATTCCCCAGCCAACTCTCCGGCGGTCAACAGCAGTTGGTTGGCATCGCGCGGGCTGTCGTGCATAAACCCGCGCTGCTGTTGGCAGACGAACCTACGGGCAACCTGCACTCGTCCCAGGCCAAGGAGATCATGGAACTCTTCCGCGAACTCAATCTGCAAGGTACGACCATCATCCAGGTGACGCACTCGGAGACCAATGCCGCCTTCGGAAACCGAATTGTTCAGCTGCACGACGGGTGGCTGGCGAATGACTCCTCGATCCCATCCGTTCCGCAGGCTGCCACGGGGTCGCGATGACAAGGCGACTTCTTGGGATCGGACGGACGTGGGTCACAATCGCGGGACTCTTAATTTCACTCTCAGTGTTCGCGCTGCCCCAAGCACGTAGCTCACTAACGTTGGAGATGCCGCACTCCTACAATCCGCTCAAACCCTATGCCGCCGAGCAGGTGCCGGAGCCTGCACTCGCAAATTCCTCTCGCCTCGATCAACTGGTGCGCGATGGGAAGTTGTATCTCACTCTTAAAGACGCTATCGCGCTCGCACTCGAGAACAACCTTGATCTTGCGATCGCCCGCTACAACATGCCCATCGCCGATACCGATCTCCTGCGCACCAAAGCGGGTGGCTTCTTTCGTGGCGTAAACACGGGCGTGGTGCAGGGCACGCCCGGCGGCGGTGTAGGAGGTTACGGAGCGGGAGCGCCCGGTGCGGGCGCTGGTGGTACCACGAGCGGCGCGGGCGGAGCCGGGGCGGGTGCTTCCGGACTAGTGCAATCCACCTTGGGTGCGGGTGCACCAGTCGCTTCTTATGACCCCGCACTCAATGCGAATCTTGGCATTGAACATCAGACCACTCCGCTCTCCAACCAACGGATCTACGGCATACCCTCGCTGCAACTCAATACGGCAAATGTGAATGTCGGATATACCCAAGCCTTCCCGACCGGCACAACCTTGACCTTCGAATTCCAGAACAACCGGCAAACCACCAACTCGCCGTTTACGATCCTGTCGCCGGCCCTCAACAGCTTTTACCGCTTCGGTTTTCAGCAACAACTTCTTGCTGGCTTCGGCTTGGCTTCAAACATGCGCTACCTCCACATCGCGCGCAACAATAAGAGGATCTCCGACATCGCCTTCAAGGATCAGGTGACCGCCACGGTTACGCAGATCGAAAACATTTACTGGGATCTGGTCGGTGCTTATGAAGAGTCGCGTGTCAAAGAGCAGTCACTTCAGTTTGCCAATCAGACGTTTGACAATGCGAAAAAGCAGCTGCAACTGGAAGCTATTCCGGCCCTTGATGTAATGAAGGCTGAGGCTGAAGTCTCCAAGCGCGACCAGGATCTAACGGTGGCCCGCACCACGCTTCAACTGCAGGAATCGCTGATGAAGAACGCCCTGACCAAGAGCCTCGACGATCCTGCCTTGGAAGAAATGCCCGTGATCCCTACTGACCGCACGCAACCCAGCAGCGTTGAGACGAATACGCCGATCCTTGATCTGATCGCCGAGGCCCAGCGAAATCGCCCCGAACTGCTCGAAACCGATATCGATCTGGTCAACCGCCAAATCAGCCGGAAGGCCGCCCGCAACGCCCTGCTGCCCACGCTCTCGCTCATCGGCTTTTACGGCGGCTCGGGGCTGGGTGGAATCGTGACGCCCGGGAACACCGCCGGCGTGCCCACTGATCTGCCTGGGGCCTGGCAGAATGCCTTCAACAACTCCTCCCCCGACTACTATCTCGGCTTCAATGTGAACATCCCGTTTCGCAATCGGGTAGCGAAGGCGGACCAGTACCGCTCCGAACTGGAGTACCGTCAAGCTGAACTTCGCAAAGAGCAACTGCGCAAACAGATTCGCATCGAGGTCCGCAACGCTCAATACTCCGTCGAACAATCCCGTGCCCGGGTGGAAGCCGCCCGCAAAGCCCGCGACCTGGCTCAACGGACCTTTGAGATCACCAAAAAAGAACAGGAACTGGGCTCCGGCTCCACCTATCAGACCATGACTTCACAACGTGATTTGGCCTTGGCGGAGTTGGACCTGGTCACGGCTTCGACCACCCACCAGAAAGCTCGGGTAGAACTTGACCGCGCGACCGGCACGACTTTGGAACATAATGGAGTCTTGATTCAGGATGCGGTGACCGGCACCCTTTCCGCCGCATCCCCATAACGTATGCCGATTTCGGCAAAGTCGCACCCAACTGCTACCGCACCTGAACAACAGCGCTTGAGCCACTCTGGGCGGTTATTGGCCGCCGATGATCAGCCCGATGTTCTCGAAGCGCTTCTCCTCTTGCTTCGTCCGCAGGGCTACCTCGTCGACGTCGTCAAGTCGCCCGCGGAAGTCCGCGGAGCATTGGCATCAGAGTTTTACGATGCCGTCCTTATTGATCTGAACTACACGAGGGACACGACGTCTGGTCAGGAGGGCCTTGACCTTCTCTCCGAAATTATCAGCGTCGATAGCAGTCTCCCCGTAATCGTGATGACGGCCTGGGGCAATGTAGAACTGGCCGTCGAAGCCATGCGGCGCGGCGCCCGCGACTTCGTTCAGAAGCCGTGGGAAAACGAACGGCTTCTCGCGATCTTGCGCACGCAGGTAGAGCTTCATCGAGCCCTGCAGAATGCCGAACGTCTCGCAGCCGAGAACCGCATGTTACAGGTGCAGGGACGCCCTGAATTCATCGCTGGCGCAGCTTCCATGCAGCCTGTCCTCGACGCCATTGCACGAGTTGGTCCGTCCGATGCCAATGTCCTGATCACCGGTGAGCACGGTAGCGGCAAGGAAGTGGTTGCTCAAACTCTGCACACGGTTTCTCACCGTTCCTCTCGTCCACTGGTTGCGGTGAATACCGGCGCCCTGGCGGAAGGAGTCTTCGAAAGCGAGCTCTTTGGCCACGTCAAGGGCGCATTTACCGATGCTCGCTCGGACCGCATGGGCCGTTTCGAGCTGGCGGACGGTGGCACAATCTTCCTCGACGAGATCGGCAATATTCCTGTCCGGCAACAGGCCAAGTTGCTACGCGTATTAGAGAGCGGCGAAATCGAGCGCCTGGGATCTTCCCGCTCGCGAAAAATTGATGTGCGGGTAATTTCCGCTACCAATGCCGATCTTCAAGCTGCTTGCGCAGCTGGAGAATTTCGCGAGGATTTACTCTTTCGACTTAACACCATCGAGATTCGAATTCCACCCTTGCGCGAACGGCGCGAAGACATTCCTGCCCTTGCCCTGCATTTCCTGAATCGCTACGGGTCGCGCTACGGTCGGCAGATCGATGGATTCGACAAAATCTCCCTGCAAGTCATGGCGCAGTATGCCTGGCCCGGAAACGTCCGCGAACTCGACCACACGGTCGAGCGCGCTGTCCTGATGTGTCGCGGCCGCGAGATTCAGCCCGCCGATTTGGGCCTCAACCTTCAGCGGCCACAAGCCGCCAATCTGGAGGAACTCGGTTTGGAAGCGGTCGAAGCCGTGCTAATCCGAAAGGCCTTGCAGCGTTTTCAGGGAAACATCAGCCAGGCCGCCGAGGCCCTCGGGTTGAGCCGAGGCGCCCTCTATCGACGCATGGAGAAGCATGGCCTTTAGTCCGCAGATCAGCGGCAAGGCGGAAACACGACGAACTCCTCGCAAGCGGCGTCTGCGGTACGAGCATCGCATCTGGCTCTATGCCCTGTTTGTCGCGCTCCCCGGCACCCTGGTTGCTGTAGTACTCATCTGGCTGGAGCCCTGGTCTGTGGAATCGAAGTTGATTTTTTCCTTCACGATCGTTCTGGCCTGGTGGATCTTTGCGGCGGTGTTGCACGAGCAAACGATTCGCCCCATCCAAACTCTCGCCAACGTCGTTGCCGCACTCAGGGAGGAAGACTATTCCTTTCGTGCTCGCGGAGCCGCCGTTGAAGATGCTTTGGGAGAGCTTTCACTCGAAGTGAATGCTCTTGCCGACCTGCTCGCCGATCAGCGCCTGCGTGCCATCGAAGCGACGGCTGTTCTCCGCCGGGTGGTCGAAGAGATCGATGCTCCCTTGTTCGCCTTCGATTCGCAACGAATCATCAAGCTGGTGAATCCCGCCGGCGAAAAACTTCTCCGGCAAGCCTCCGGCCGCTTGCTCGGACGCGCGGCCGACGAAACGGGTCTCGCCCCATGCCTCGATACGCCCAATGAAGGACTGATAGCCCTACCCGTTAATGCGTCCAACGTTCGCTGGGTAGTGAGGCGCAGCAGATTTCGCGAGAAGGGTGAGCCGCACACCCTGGTGGTGCTCTCGGACGTGAGTCGCGCTCTCCGCGAAGAGGAACGCTCGGCGTGGCAAAGGTTGATCCGCGTGCTCGGCCACGAACTCAATAACTCTTTGACTCCCATCAAATCCATTGCCGGAAGTTTGAGCGCGCGCCTGGTCGAAGCAGATTTAGGTCCGGAAGAGCGGCGGGACTTTGAACGAGGTCTCGCCATTATCGAAGCGCGTACCGCCTCCTTGAACCGTTTTCTGCAAGCCTACCGGCAATTGGCGCAGATGCCACCTCCGGCAAAGAAGCCCGTGCCTCTGCGCCCAATCGTCGAACGCGTAGCCATGCTCGAAACTCGCCTTCCGGTTGTAATTGCGAGCGGGCCGGAAGTCGTGTTGGCCGTAGACTCCGATCAGATCGAACAGATGCTGATCAATCTCGTTCGCAACGCAGTGGAAGCCGCCCTCGAAACAAACGGCTACTCGAAGCTGAGCGACCAGGCCGAGCCGCCTGAGGTAAGCATCCGATGGGCGATTGAGAGTCAGAACGTCGTATTGATGGTCGACGACAACGGGCCCGGACTCATGAATCCCAGCAATGCTTTCGTCCCCTTTTACACAACGAAGCCCTCGGGCAGCGGCATCGGTCTCGCCCTCTCACGCCAGATTGCCGAGGCGCATGGCGGATCGATCGAATTGTTGAACCGAAACGGAACCAGCGGTTGTGAAGTCCGTGTGAGATTGCCTCGCATCCGCGAAGCAGCAGAAGACCCCCAGATTTACGGTTGAGGAGAACGCATGAACATGCTCGTACAAGATGCACGCTTTGCATTCCGCCGGCTGTGCAAGGCGCCCGGATTCAGCCTCACCGTGGTTCTCACACTCGCGATCGGGATCGGGGCGGCGACCGCCATCTTCTCGCTGGTGGAAGGCATCTTACTCCGGCCTCTACCGTTCAATGATCCTGACCGGCTTGTCCTACTGGGCGATCATCTGCGAGACGGGCCCGCGACGTCTGTGACTGCCCGCGAAATCGGCACCTATGCGGCCGCAAGCAGCGCTTTCTCGTCCATGGGTGGCTACATCCCCGTCGGTTATGAAATTTCGGGTGGCGCGACTCCGGAAGAAGTGAACGCCGCGCGCTTCACGGCGAGCGTCTTCCCGACGTTGGGTGTTCGCCCAATCCTTGGCAGGGTGTTTACGCAGCAGGAGGACGATGCCCACCTGCCACTGGCAATCATCAGCTATGCGCTGTGGTTGACGCGCTATCACCGCGATCCCGGGATTCTTGGCGGTTCCATCACCCTTGATCGCAGACCCTTCACCATCATCGGTGTGATGCCGCGTAGTTTTGAGTTTCCGCTGGAAGACGGCCGCCTGGACCAGATCCAACTCTGGGTGCCCATGAGTCTCACGCCCGAGGAACTTTCCGAAGAACATGCCGGCTTTTGGGGATATCAGATGGTGGCGCGTCTCAAGCATGGCGTCACTCTGAAGCAAGCGGCCGAGGACGCGGACCGGGTTGCCCAGCAGATCATGCGCGACTTCCCCGCCAGCCAATCGGCGATTCATATTCGCGGCGACGTCATTCCGCTGTTTGAGTATGGAGTTGGCGAAGTCCGTCCCGCGCTCCGGATCCTTTCCCTAGCCGTATCCGTGGTGTTACTGGCTGCGAGCGCCAACGTCGCCGGCCTGCTGCTGGTTCGTGCCATCCGCCGCCGACGCGAATACGCACTGCGCCTCGCGTTGGGTGCGAGTTCGCGCGCTGTGGTTCGCGAATGCGTGGCCGAAGGCCTGGTCCTTGGCATTGCGGGCGGCGGTTTAGGTTTGGCATTGTCGGCCACTGCGATCCGAACGACTCTGCACCTGCTCCCCGAATCCATGCCGCGCATCAATTCCATCGCCATCGATGCCGGAGTGGCCGGGTTTGCTCTGTTTCTCTCTTTGGCGACTGGTGTGATCTGTAGTCTCGCACCCGCCTTTGGAGCTCTGCGCGCCAATCCGATCGAGAGCCTCAAGTCCGCAGGACCCAACGCCTCAGGCAGCGCCAGCTACACATGGTTGCGATCCACACTAGTGGTAGCGGAAATCGCTGTCGCGTTGATCCTGCTTACCACTTCGATCGCTTTTATGCGCAGCTTCCAGAAAATGCGCGCCGTCGATCCGGGCTTCCGTGCCGACCATGTATTGACTGCCCAATTTCGCTTGCCCCTCCAGAACTATCCGACAGCCGCCACATCGCATACCTTCAACCACGCCGTGGTTGACAGGCTTTCGACCAAACCCGGAGTAGTGGCGGTGGGTATGATCAATTCGTTACCGGCCTCTGGTCAATTCGGCCAGTCTACATACACGCTCGAGGGTCAGACTGCGGCCACTTGGAAACTAAGGTTTGCGGTGTTCGCGACCACCTATGCCGACTATTTTCAGACCATGCGGATCCCATTGATCGAGGGCCGCTATTTCACGGCCGACGACCGCGTTGACTCACCTGCGGTCGTCATCGTCAATCAGTCGATGGCCAAACATTGCTGGCCCGGCGAGCGGGCGCTTGGCAAGCGAATGCATGCAGGCAATCCGCAAAAACCTCTGCCGTGGGCAACTGTCGTCGGAGTGGTCGCAGACACCAAAATGGGCGCCCCCGATGAGCCCAGCAACGATCAGTGGTATACGCCCGTGGAACAACCCACGATGCTTACAAACGCCAATCCATCAGGAAAGTTAACCGACGCCGCTGGGGGATTCATCGCGCTTCGATCCGCGCTGCCGCCGGAGCAGATGATTCAAACTATGCGCGCCAGCGTCTCAGAGGTCGATCCGTTGTTGGCTCTCGAGCAAGTACAGACCATGAACGAAGCAATCGTCAACATCGAAGCCCCGCGACGTTTTAACACCAGCCTCATCACCTCTTTCGCTCTGGGTGCCCTCTTGCTGGTCATCACCGGAATTTACGCGGTGGTTGCTTTCTCGGTCTCGTTGCAAACCGGGGAAATTGCCATCAGGATGGCGCTTGGAGCGCAACGGGTCGGCATCGCTCGGCTGGTGCTCATTTCAGGGGCAAAGCTGGCGTTAGTCGGCTGCGCACTCGGAGTTCTAGGCTCAGTGGCTTTGTCGCGGCTGGTGAGCTCATTTCTGTTCAAGGTGAGTGCGACGGATCCGCAGATTTGCCTCGCCGCCGTCGCAATCATGGTGCTGATCACGCTCCTCGCATCTACGCTTCCCGCAACTCGCGCTGCCTCCGCGGAACCAATCAATGCTCTGCGATCGATGTAGCCGTGAACTGAGTGATCGTCAGTAAAGAAGCGCGTGAAGACAGATGCGTTCTTACCCCAGCCTGCACAGAAGAGAATTACGTTCGCGCTACTGCACGACGACCTTTGCACATCTTGAGAAACACCTCCGCCGAACGCGAAATCCAATATCCGGCGACGCTCTGAGATGTTCGAAATTGGACTTTCTGTATCCACTTTCAATCAAATTTCAGACTTCCCCTTCCTGCGTGTGATTCGTTACTTTCGGAACTAACCCTCAGTAATGGTCGACACTCTTTGCAGGGTCACGGCAACTTACGCGCGCGTCCTACTGTCTGCGTAGTATTTGTCAGCTTGTTTTGAGGGGATGAAAAGTCGATTGCTCGTATTGGACTGCGATTTGCTACTAGCAATGCGCGTGGCACAATTCGCGCAATGTGCAGACACAGTTTTGTCAAACGGTTTTTACATTCTGCGTTCAATTTCGGCTTGTGTTTTTTGAACATGGACGATAACTTTGCCTCAATCAATTCCCCCTCGGCTGAGGCGCCAAGGCGTCTTATGCCGAACAAATCCCAAGTTTGTAAAACAGATTCCGAGCGAGAACCCCCATTTTTCGCTTCACGAGGCTACCGATCTCAGGCCCCTGACCCTGGTGCTCGTGAAACGGTTCTGTATGAGTGCGAGCTAAAAGCAGTCGGATGAAACATCGTCTCGATTGCGAGAGTGGATCCCACTGCTTAGTTGCGTGAGGTCGCTCTCTCGAGACCGCTCCCCCCAATAGTGAATACCACGACGTAAGTGGTGAGGAACGAGTGTTCTCCAACGCTCAGGCGAAGTTCCGCCTGCATGAGGAAAGGACTGTTCGATGGTCACGCGAGCTCTTCCAGGTGAATGCCCTCTCGAGAAATCCACTGCGGCGTCGATGCCACGGCGCACCGCCCTGCGATTTCTACTGGGCACGGTAGTAGGTTCTGTTGCTTCGCTGTTGTACCCAGTGCTGCGTTATCTGGTGCCGCCGGCTGAGGCCGGCATGAGCGCCAGTGAAGCGCTGGCTGGCCGAATCGATGAATTGAAACCGAACACCGGAAAAACTTTCCGCTTCGGCAGTCGCCCTGCATTGTTAGTGCGTCTTGCGTCCGGCGAATATCGTTCCATGTCCGGCGTATGTACGCACCTCGGTTGCACCGTGCAGTACAAGCCGGAGACGTCGCAAGTCTGGTGCGCCTGCCACAACGGTTGCTATGACGTGAATGGACGGAATGTCTCCGGTCCGCCTCCGCGTGCGCTCGATACCTATGAAGTCAACGTGCGCGGGCAGGAAATCTACGTCATCAAGAAGCAGGCTGCCTAGTCATGAATGCTGCCGGCCGAGTTCAAACCTGGATCGATGAGCGTCTCAACCTGGAGGAATCGCTCTCGCCTTTGCGCGAGAAGACCGTTCCCGTTCATCGCCACAGCTCCTGGTATTTCCTCGGTGGCCTGACTCTGTTCTTGTTCGGAGTGCAGTTGCTCACGGGCGTTCTGCTTTTGTTGTACTACCACCCGAGCGCCAGTGAGGCCTATGAAAGCGTGCAGACCATCACCAACCGCGTGCAGTTCGGGTGGTTGATTCGTTCCCTGCATTCGTGGTCGGCGAATCTGATGGTCTTCTGTGCCTTTGCGCATATGTTCAGCGTGGCGCTGGCGCGCGCCTATCGCAAGCCTCGCGAGTTGACGTGGATCAGCGGAGTGATCCTGCTGGGCCTGGTCCTTGGCTTTGGTTTCAGCGGCTACTTACTCCCCTGGAATACGCGCGCCTACTTCGCTACCAAAGTCGGGACCGAAGTAGCAGGCCAGGTCCCGGTAATCGGTCGCGCCATCATGATTTTCATGCGCGGCGGAGAAGACGTATCGGGTGCAACCCTGACACGTTTCTTCGGCTTGCACGTTGCTGTCTTGCCCGCTCTGACCATCGGAATTCTTATTGCTCACCTGCTGCTGGTACAGAAGTTCGGCACCAGCGTTCCGGCCTCAGTCGAAAAGGAGTGGGATGAGCATCCTGAGCGCCGCAAAGAGATGCGCTTCTTCCCGAACTTCTTTCTGCGCGAGATGATTGGATGGTACGTCGCTTTAGCTTTGCTGATCGCATTAACTGTCTTCTTCCCATGGGAACTTGGTACCAAGGCTGATCCATTCTCCCCCGCCCCTCCGGGCATCAAGCCGGAGTGGTACTTCCTCGCGCAATTCCAGACCCTGAAGCTGATCCCGGCGCACATCCTGCATTTGGATGGCGAACTACTTGGCATTTTGGGTTTCGGCCTCGGCGGCGCTGTGTGGCTGGCCCTTCCGTTCATCGAGGTGCTGGCTGGAGCACGCCGGGTTCGCTGGGTGCAGATAGGAATCATTTTCGTATTGATCTACCTCGCCTCCATGAGCGTGATCGGATACGTGTCGAGGTAACCAGGCAGGGAGATGAAGATTTTTAGCGCACATTTTCGTCGGATACTGATTTGCCTCGTGGTGGTGGTGCCGTGCCTTCTGGCCGAACCGGCGAGAAATGCCTGCGTAGACTGCCACGCCAGGCAGCAAGGCAACCTGAAGGTCGTCGTCGATCAGACCGCCCTTAGCGTCCACGGCCACAAGGGCTTGAGTTGCACGGCGTGCCATGGCGGCAACGCCAACGATGAGGCGCGTGCGAAGGCGCCGGGAAGCGGTTTCCGCGGGAACATCTCGCGGGCGCAGATCACAGAGCTATGCGGTTCCTGTCATGCGGATGGCAACCACATGAAAGGGTTCAACCCTTCCCTCCGCACCGATCAGCTGTCCCTCTACCAGACAAGCGTACACGGCGTGAAGCGAGCGCAGGGTGACGAGCACGTCGCAGTATGCACAGACTGTCATGGTGCGCACGATATTCTTCCCGGTAGCGATCCGCGCTCACCGGTTTATCCGGCCAATGTCGCCACGACCTGCAAGCGCTGCCACTCCGACAGCGATCTGATGAAGTCCTACAAGTTAGGCGCCGCGCAGTTTGCCGATTACACCGACAGCGTTCATCACCAGGCAATGGTGGAGCGCGGGGACTTGTCCGCTCCGACTTGCTCCACCTGTCACGGCAGTCACGGCGCGGTTCCTCCAGGCGCTGGTTCAGTAGCCAACGTCTGCTCGACCTGCCATGTTCTGCAGGCGCAGTTCTTCAACGAAAGTGTTCACAAAGAAGCTTTCCCGGAAGGCTGCGCAACCTGCCACGGCAGCCACAAAATCAAGCAGCCGGACGATAACTTTGTTGGATTGTCCAAAGGATCCGCTTGTGCGGAATGTCACTCCGCTGGCGACGATCCCGGCAAAGCTGCGCAGGCAATTCATGACCATCTGACTCGTTTCGAAGCACAAATCGGCGAAACCAGAGCTTTGATGGATCGTGCCG
Organism: uncultured Acidobacteriota bacterium; assembly: GCA_963850425.1. GTDB lineage: Bacteria > Acidobacteriota > Terriglobia > Terriglobales > Acidobacteriaceae > Gp1-AA133. The sequence continues at coordinate 1,947,729 of CAWKLF010000001.1, forward strand.
CCAACGCGGGCATGGATGTGGCCGACGCGGAACTGGAACTGGCCCAAGCAAAAGAGGCGCTGACCAAGGCGCGAGTGCGAGTCCATACCGCGAGCCTGCCGCGAATCGATGCCGAGCTGCACACCGGCACCACCGTCGCAATCAAGGCCCGAAACACTGCAGAAGAAGCTCTGCGCGAGCGCACTCGCAGACGAAAAGAACTGATTATCCCGGTGTCGGCATTTCTGGCCGTCGTGATTTCGCTGGGCGCCTACATCCGGGAGTTGGAGCGCAAAGAGCGTGGTTGATTGCTGTCAGGCCGCGAAAGACATTGCTTCGCCGCAGTCACACTCGTGTGTCAAATCAGCTTTAACCTTCGTGCGCCTGGTCCTTGCCGCCGCGTTCCTGGCCATTGCCGCAGCAGCACAGCAGCATCCCACCATGCTGGACCCGAATGTCCGCGCAACCGCGTGCATCGGATGTCACGAGAATCAGGCGAAGAACAAAAATGCGCACTCCGCCACCGAGAAGAACTGCCTCAGCTGCCACGAAGTGCGCGTCAACAAGGATGTGACTCGCGTCAAGCTGCTTACAGCGACGCCAACCAAGCTCTGTCTGCAATGTCACAGCAAGCAAGAAGGCGGCGTGGCTGGCACTCACGTCCACGATCAGGCAACTCGTGATTGCCTGACCTGTCACGATCCGCACGCTTCCGGTAAGGCGAATGATTTGCTCAAGACAACGTCAGGTTCCACGCCGGCTGAGAACCTCTGTCTGACCTGCCACAAGACGGGGCTGAACGTCCCCAAGGGCGGAAGCCGGCACCAGGTTCTCGACCTGGGATGCGATTCCTGCCACCTCACGCACAAGTCAGGCGACAAGTCGAATCCGGAATTCGCCTATCACCTTACGAAATCTTCGCCGGCGCTTTGTCTTGAATGTCACGACGCCAGCGACGCAGGCCTGATCAAGGCACACAATGGGCAACCCTTTGGCAAATCCGATTGCCTGACCTGTCACGATCCCCATCAGTCCCTCCAACCCAAGCTGATGCAGGCTTTCGTGCATCCGCCCTTCGGCGAGAAGTTGTGCGAAGTCTGCCATGAGGCACCCAAGAACGGAAAAGTCGTTCTGACTCAGGCGAAGGTCAAAGACATTTGCATCGGGTGTCATTCCGAGCAAGCCGACAAGATTGAGAAGTCGAAGTTCCAACATCCCGGAGCTGAGGGCGATTGCACCGACTGCCACAATCCACATGCTGGAAAAACGCGCGCCTTTCCCAAGCCCGACGCCGTTAATGTCTGCCTGAATTGTCACGTCGATCAGGCGGAGCAGGGAAACAAGAAAGTTCTCCACCAGCCTGCTTTTGAGCAGGGTTGCACAACTTGCCACGATCCCCACGGCGGGGAACATCCGAAGCTCCTCAGGGCGGAAGGCAACGGCGTGTGTACGGAGTGTCATAGCACCAGTTCCACCCATCCCAAGCTGCAGAACGCACACGCAGTCACCATCTTCGACGGAAAGGTCCAACTTCCGGAGGACTATTTCGCAGCCAAGCACCCGGTGCAGTTCGACCTGAAGGATGGACTTGGGCATCCGGTTGGAAGGCATCCTGTGACAGACGTACGGGATCCTGCAGATCCTTCCAAGGTCAAATGGCCGTTGGGATGCCTGAGTTGCCACCAGCCTCACTCGGGGGCGGCGCGAGCAATGTTAGTGAAAGACCTGCCGTCCAGTTTGCAATTCTGTCGCAATTGTCATCAACAAAATTTTGGAGCCGACTGAATATGCTGCAACTTGTGTCTTCAACTTATCGGAAAGCGTTCCTGGGCCTGGCGGTCGCTGGCCTCGCCCTGTCTCTGGTGCCGAGCGCCCACGCTGGGAAGAAGAAAAAAGCCGTCGTGGGAGCGCCGAAGGTCGCGGAATTGCCCGAGGTCGATACCAGCAATCTGGTTTGGCCCGATCCTCCCGACATCGCCCGCATTCGCTGGATTGCCCAGTATCGCGGTGAGCCGAAGCCGGCGGCCCCCGTCACCCCCGTCAAGGAAAAGAAAAAAGACAGCTGGATGCTGCGACTGGCAGGGATTCAGCCGGTCGACGCCCCAAAATCCGACTCGCGCTTCAAGTTGGTCCGCCCCTACGGAGTGGCGGTCGACTCGAAGGGCAACATCTATACCGCTGATACCTACGTGGGCGCGGTCTTCATTTTCAACGCTGAAACCAACACAGTGGACTTCATTCGAAACGGCAGAGATGCGCGCTTCAAAGCGCTCATTGGACTCGCGATTGATGACGCGGACCGGCTTTTTGTAACTGACTCCGGTTTGCAGCGCGTATTTGTGTTTGATCCAAACCACAAATTTGTAGCCACCTTTGGGTCCGACCGCATGGTACGGCCCAGCGGCGTGGCAGTGGATAACAAAAATCGCTTCCTTTATGTCACCGATGTATTGAAGGATAACGTCCTCGTTTACGATCTCGACAATCTCAAGTATCTGCGCACCATCGGCGGTCCTCCCCAAAAAGCGGGCGACGACGCTCCCGCAACGTTTGCCCGGCCAACCAACATCGCGGTGGGACCCAATGGGAAGGTTTACGTCAGCGACACACTAAACCAGCGCATTCAGATCTTCGACGCCGACGGCACTTACCTGAGCATGTTCGGTAAGCCGGGGGACGGTCCCGCGGATATGTCGCGTCCGAAGGGAATCGCCATTGATGGTGACGGACATATCTGGGTTACCGACGCCGATCAAAATCGCGTGAAAATCTTCGATCAGCAAGGACGGCTGTGCGCCTACTTTGGCGAATACGGATATTTCCCCGGTCAATTTGCCCTGCCTTCAGGGGTAACCATCGACAAGAACAATCGTGCCGTCGTTGCCGAGCAGGTGCTGAACGGCAGATTGCAGGTTTTTCGTTACACCACTGACGCTGAGGCGTCGGCGGAACAGGCCAAGCGCGACCGGGAACATCCGGACGCGTCTACGGCTGCGGCCAGCAACGGCAGCAGGCAGTAACGTGCAAGTTTGTCTTTCACCAGCCACACCGGCGAGGGACAAGGTGGAAGTGCTCGAGGCTTCCGCAGCAGTGCAGACCAGGTAACAGGAGGTCTACAACGGATGAACAAGCATCACATCATCCTTCTCACCCTGATCGTCATGGCAGTGGCTTTCTCCGGCACTGCGATGGCTCAGTTCACGCTCGACCAGGACGTTCTGGGCGCGCACAACATTAACGGCCGCGGCTGCGTTTCTTGCCACACTCCGCACAGCGGCTCTGCTGGTGCCGGCGGCACCGATACAAGTACGGGCACCATCGTTCTTTGGGGCACGTCCTTTCTCGGTAAAACCTACACCACGTACGGCGGCACCACGTTTACGACTTACCCCACGGTCGCCAGTTTCGTTCAGGGCACAAAGGACCCGCTGTATCGCACAGCGATTTGCCTGACCTGCCATGACGGATCGGCCAGTGTCACGGGTATGCATGGAACTACCGTTGAAACAGTGGACGGCGGTTCTGCTCATGCACCGACCTATCTGGCCACGGATGCCGAGGGCTTGACCAACGATCATCCCGTCCACATCCCTTACGTTCCGGCAGCAGCACCAGGCGGTAAGCATTGGGCCGGAACGGTGGATGCAAACGGGAAGGTGTGGTGGACGAACGACCCGGCCCAGGCAGCGTTTGTCGCTGCTTACGGTCACGCGGGCAGCCTGTACGGTGCTGCGGCGGGTGGTACCACGGTTGGAAACGGTACGCCCTCGACGGCCGCCGGTGCTTATGTGGAATGCACCAGCTGCCACGACCATCACTCCATGACCAAGCGCCGCCAATCCATCGGGCAAGTGTGGACCCCCACCGCAAATTGCACGACTGGCGGAGCGACTGATCCCTATTGTGGCTCCTACGCGGGTGGTACTCCTGCAATCTACCCCACGCGTATGTTCGTGAAAGGCTGGTATGACGCGAACAATCCAGCTAGCAACTCGTCATCGCAGTTTTGCCGTAGCTGCCATGCCGACCGATCGAACGAGGCCTACGGGATCCACAGCATTACGTTCTAACGAAAGGATGGGGGGAGAGCCCCCGCTCACCCCTTCTTTCTCGGAAGTTGTTTTTGAGCGGACACACATGAGAAATCAATACCTCGGTTTCGTTCTGGTCGTGGGTGCGGTGATCTCCACCGCAGCCCAGACTTCGCCTCCGGCGCCGGCATCGATGTTCAAAAGCACGACCATGACCCCAACGGGTAAGACGGTAGCTCGTGTCAATGGCGCCGCGTTAACCGATCACGACTTGCTACGCGAGATGATGACCATCTTCCCTTATGCCCGCCAGCACGGCGGGAAGTTCCCCGTAGCCATGGAAGCCGACATCCGTCGCGGCGCGCTCGACATGCTCGAATTCGAAGAACTCGTGTACCAGGAAGCCGCACGCCGAAATTTGAACGTGACGCCGGACCGGCTTGAAGTCGCCATCAAGGCGTTCCGCGAGCAATTCAGTTCCCAGCAGGATTTCCGCTCGTACCTCAAAGCCGAGTGTGGCGGCTCAACTTCAAAGCTGCGCGAAAAGATAGCCCGTTCCATGATGATCGAGGATCTGCTGCAGATTGAAGTTTCACAAAAAGCGGCGGTCCCAGACGCTGACGTGCAAGCCTTCTACAAGAAAAATCCCGCAAGATTTGTGGCCCCGGAATCGGTTTCAGTACAGACCATTTCGCTCGCCATCCCCGACAATCCCACGCCACAACAGGACGCCAGCGTACGCCAGCGCGCTGAGGACGCTTTGCGCCAGGTCAAAAAGACGAAAAGCTATGAGGAGTTCGGAATGCTGGCCGAAAAAATTTCGGAGGACGACTGGCGCGTGATGATGGGCGATCACCAATTCATCACCCGTAACCAGATGCCCCCGGAAGTTGCGAAAGTCGCTTTCGGAATGAAGCCGGGACAAGTGAGCGAACTGATACACGCCGAGAACTCCTGGTGCATCGTCCGCGTGAACGGACAGAAGGCCTCCAGCCAGACAAGCTACGAACAGGCTAAGGATTCCCTCAAGAAGGAATTGGAAGCAAGCAAGGTCGACACGCTGCGCCGGACCCTCCACGAGCAGCTGCGTAAGAAAGCTCGGGTCGAGGAGCTTTAGGAGGGGCCATGCAGTTCATGCGACATATCAGGTTGGCGATCGCGCTGGGTCTGCTTCTGGCGGCCTCGGGCGTACGTGCGCAAGTTACCGTCGGCGACGATCTGCACATGAATCTGGATAGCAGCCTGGCGGTGGGATACTTCGCCTCCAATGGCAACCTGTCGCAGTCCGCCCACAGCCTTAGCGTGGGTGGCGAGGCTGATCTGCACGGTGATTATCTCGATCCGCGTGTCATCAACTTCGTTGTCAGTCCCTACTACAACTTGTCGCGTGCGAACTCCAGCATTCAATCCATCTTCGATTCCAGCGGCGTGAACGCGAACACTCAACTCTTCAGCGGAAGCCGTTACCCTGGCTCTATCAGCTTTGGCAAAAACTGGAATCACGAGGGCCAGTTTGGCCTTCCCGGAACCGTGGACTACAAAACACGAGGCTCCGATCAGTATTTCAACGTCAATTGGAGCTACTTCCAGCCGTCGTTTCCCTCGCTGTCCGTTAGCTATGGAACCGGCGACAGCAATTACGAGGTCCTCGGCGCCGACACCAAGGGGGATAGCCATTCCAGGGTCTTCAGCTTGCATAGCGGCTATCAATTGCTGGGCTTCAACCTGATGGGTGGCTATTCCGATTTCAAGCTCACCGAAACATTGCCCGAGATTACCAACGGGTCGGAAGCCTTGATTGGCAGCACCGACCAGAACCAGGTGCAACTGGGCATCTCGCGGCGGTTCGAACAAAAGGTCAGCTTTATGGCGAACCTGAGCAGAAACCATTTCACCGTCGACTTCTCCGGTTCTCCCATCCAAGAGACGTATGACAATGCCGCTGCCAGTGTGACCGTTAATCCAGCGAAAGGCCTGATGGTGGTCGTGGGCGGCGCCTACACCGACAATCTGGCCGGATCTCTCCTTCAGCCAACTGTGGAGGAGGGGGGAGTGATTTTGTCGCCGATCAGCGCATCTTCTCACTCGATCGATCTGTCTACGACTACCACTTACACTCCTTTCCATGATCTGAGCTTCCAGGGAACCGTAGAGCATCGCTCGCAAAGCTATTTCGGCCTGAATGTTTCCTCCAATGACTACACCGGAGGCGTCTCGTACAGCCATAACTTGTGGGGAGGCACGGCTTCCACCTATGCAAGTCTGACTCGCTACACGTCCAACGTGTACAACCAGGCCGCGACCGGCGGCGCCGGCAACCTTAGCTACTCCCGGCGGGTCGGCGCCTGGACCGGAAATGCCTCGCTCCGCTACGCGCGCAACGCCCAAACCGCGCTCGCGACCTATACGCAGTCCGGTTATGGGTACGGAGTGAACGTTGGCCGGAAGCTGGGGAGTTGGGTCTGGACCACGTCGGCCAATGGCAGCGAGAATCGCATCAATTCCGTAGCCAACTCCAATTCCTTCAGCCAGGGCTATAGCACCGGACTATCGGCTGGCAAGTTTTCGGTCAACGGAAATTACAGCCGCTCCAGCGGGGACTCCATTCAGAGCATCATCGGTCTGATCCCAACGCCGGTTCCGAACCCCATCATTCCCCCCACATTGCTGATCCTCTACGGGGGCGAGTCTTACGGCGCGGCCGTCGGATATACCCCAATCCGCGGACTGATTCTCACCGCCGACTATTCGCATTCTCACTATCACACGCAAAACGATTCGGCCTTTTCAAACAATCTCCTCCAGCAGGCTGACGCCAAGGCCGAATGGTATTTCCGTCAACTGCATTTCACCGCTGGATACAGCCGCCTCCTCCAGGGATTTGGCTCCGAAGTGGGCGAGCCCGTGAGATTGAATTCGTTCTACGTGGGCGTCTTCCGGACCATGCACGTTTTTTAAGGATGCCATTGAAGCAAAAACTCCAAAGCGTCTGCAGGCTGATTGGAATCACGCTCGCACTGGTTGCCAGCGCAACTGCCTCGAAAACCAAGGCCGCGCCTCCGCCCGGCCCGCCCGACCTCCTACTTCCAGGCGGCCGCAGCCTAGTGTATGAACGTGCGTTTTCTTCTCAGCGCGATGTGAAGTTAAAGCGCGGCTTCTGGAACCGCCTCGTGGACTTCGTCGCCGGCGCGCCCGATTACCGCAGCCTGGTGCGCCCCTACAGCATTGCCGTCGATTCTCGCGGAAAAATTATCGTCACCGATCCCGGCATCCCCGGCGTGCACGTCTTTGATTTCGAGAAGCAGAAATACAAGCTCATTGAGCGCGAAGGCAAAGAAGCATTCCGCGCTCCGCAGTGCGTGGCCGTCGATGCGGACGACAACTTCTACGTTACCGACTCGGAAGCAGGAAAGATTTTCGTCTTCGACGCCGACAACAAGTTTCGCCGCACCATCGGCAGCATCAAGGGCGGTGAAGGGTACTTCAAGCGCCCCACCGGTATCGCGGTGGATTCGGCCGGGGGACGCATCTTTGTCTCCGATACCCTGCGCCACAAGATTTTCGTGCTCGATAAGGAAGGCAGCATCCTGAAAACCATCGGCGAGAATGGCGCGGGCGACGGTGAATTCAATTTCCCCACCGAATTGCGCTGGACGGGCGACGAACTCCTCGTGGTGGATGCCATGAACTTCCGCATCGAAGCCTTCGACAGCTCCGGCGCATTCCGATACGCTGTTGGCAATCCCGGCAACAACAGCGCCGCGATGTTCCGGCCGAAGGGAATCGGCCTGGACAGCGAACACAACATCTACGTCGTCGACGGATTGTGGAGCATTGTGCAGGTCTTCAATCGCGCAGGCCAGCTGCTCTACTATTTCGGCCAGGGCGGCGATGCCCCTGGCGACTTCAATCTCCCCTCTGGACTGATCATTGATCGCAACAATGCGATCTATGTGGTCGATTCTTTCAATCGGAGGGTAGAGGTATTTCGCTATCACACTCCGGCGGCTTCATCCGCAGGCGGCACTCAGTGAACCGCCGCCTTCTTACCATTGGCCTGTCGGTCTTGCTGTCCAGCGCAGCCTGGGCGCAAGGCTTCAACGACGTGCTGGGCGCACATGACATGACGCCCATGGGCAAGTCGCCAATCAAAGGGCGCGTCTCGGGCTCATGCCTCTATTGTCACGCGCCGCATTCCGCCATGGCAGGCCCGGCTACCCCATTGTGGAACCAGCAGCTCTCAGTGCAAAGCTACACCTCCTACACCAGCAGCACGTTTCATCAGACCGGCGTGCAACCGCCACTGGGGAGTCCCACCAAGTTGTGCCTGAGCTGTCACGATGGGACGGTCGCCCCTGGCCAGACGGTGGCATATGGCAAACTGAACATGACCGGATCAATGAAAACCACCTCTAGGTTTGGCGGCGACCTTCGCAGTTCGCATCCCGTGAGCATGAAGACTCCACTGGCGGACTCTCCCGAGATCAACGTGCTGCTTTCCTCCGCGTCACCCAACACCGGCGATGCGAAGGTTCAACTCGTCAAAGGCAACGTAGAGTGCAACACTTGCCACGATCCTCACGTGCAAGGAAAGGATCCGATCGTGCAGGATTTTCTTGTGCGCGACGCCTCCAACGGCGCCCTCTGCCTCGCGTGCCACGACCCGACCCGGGTAGTGAACGGCAACGTGAATTTTCTAGGGGGCTGGGTGGTCAGCGCCCATGCCAAGGCCACCAACACCACCTCGAATCAGCCTTACGTCGGTGGTTATGGCACGGTGGCCGGCAACGCCTGCACCAATTGCCACATGGAGCACAACGCTACCGGACCCACTCGCCTGCTGCGCGGAACCGACGAGCAGGCGTGCCTTGCTTGCCACAATGGCGGCACCAATATCAATCCTCCGGCACGCAACATCTTCGCCGAGTTCGCCAAGACCGGGCATCCATTTTCATCCGCCAACAATTTGCACGATCGCTCCGAGAGCGCCGTCCTTAACAATAACCGGCATGCCACCTGTGTGGATTGCCACAATCCACACGCCTCCTCGACCGTATCGTCTTTTGGTGCCCCTCCTGCGGTTCGGTCTTCTCAGAATTCGGTTGTGGGAATTAGCGCATCGGACGGCTTGACCGCCCTTTCCCCCGCCATCAATCAATTTGAAAACTGCCTGCGTTGCCACGGCGCGAGTACTGGAAAAGTGGCAGACAAAAAATACGGATATCTGCCGGTGTGGAGCGCATCCGCGGGCGATCCTCTCAACATCATTCCTCAGTTCGCAGCCACCTCCAGTTCCAGCCATCCCGTCACCCACGACCGCAGCAGCGGTCTGCCGCAGCCCAGCCTGCGTGCCCAGATGTTAAATTTGGACGGCACAACACCGGGCCGTGCCATGGGGGAGCGCATCCTCTGCACCGACTGCCACAACAGCGACGACAATCGCGAATTCGGAGGCACGGGCCCGAACGGTCCCCACGGCTCGAAGTATTTGCATCTACTCGAGCGCCATTATGAATTCAGCCAGGCCGCCATTCCCGGAGGCACAATCGCAAATCTGTTTCCCAATCCTGATCTGACGGTAAATGGTCCGTATGCCATGTGCGCGAAGTGCCACGACCTGACCGCGATCCTTGCAAACACCAGCTTCAGCGAGCACGCCCGCCACATCAACGATGGCTTCTCGTGTTCGACCTGCCATACCGCACACGGCATCGGCGGTCAGGCGGGCACGATCTCGGGCGAGAGAATGGTGAATTTTGACGCGAATGTGGTGGCGTCCAACAATGGGGCCCCGATTGGCTACAGCCGTTCATCCAATTCTTGCAGTCTGACATGTCATGGTCACCCCCATGATCTGAGTGCCATCCCACTCAGCCCCGCGCTCCGGCGTCCGAAAGCGAGGTTATAGCAAGAAATATTGACACTATTGCGCGTGCTCTCTGGTGTTGGAGGTCACAACTTTTTATTTGTGATCCTGACCAATGTTTGTCATCCTGAGCGGAGCGAAGGATCTGTTTTTCGCTCGTATCCAGTTGCGATGCGTGCTAGGTTCTTTCGTTCGAACCAGCACGCTATGCTCATATCAGTGAGATGGACGCGAAGTAATAAACACAGCATAAAACTAGGCTTTCACAACACGGCTGTTTCGGGTCCTTTCCCGGACAGGCGAATCCGAAGAACACAAAACAGGAGATTAAAGAAAGATGAAGAAGCTTGTTCTCGCAATCTTAGTGATGTCACCCATCTTGTCATCGCTGTGCCTTGCCGATGACTTGGTTGACGATCCCAACTACAAGGCGAAGTGTGCTATGTGCCACGGTGCGGCGGGCGAAGGTAAAGAAAAAATGAAAACGCCGCCCATGAAGGAAAAGGCGGGCAAGCCCGTTGCTGAATTGACGAAGCAGATCGAAGATGGCAACGATCAGCAGACACCCAAAATGCCCCCCTTCAAGGACAAACTGACGCAAGAGCAGATCAAGGCGCTGGTCGACGAGATCAAGGCTCTCAAGTAGGAGCCTGCGTAACGAGATCCCTCCCCCCCCCGATCTCAATAGCCTGCGGGAGAAGGGATTGCCATCGTATTTTGGAGGGCACGACTTCAGCCTGCGGAAAAAGTCCTGTTTGCGGCTGTGTTTTTGAAAGGGCACGCCTTCAGGCGTGCCGTAAATGGTGCAAAATGAATGCGGCTTTAGCCGCCGAGGTTCGCTCTTGATTGTGTGTATGAACTTTCCCGGTCCAAAGCCTTCATTGCGCAGCCTGCGATCTGTTCCTAAGCTGCCGCAGGAAATCCGACTCAATAAACACCCTCGCGGCCAAAGAACCATTCTGTATAAGGGCACCGCTTCAGCCGTGCCGAAACCTCCTTCTCTTTAATCGCCCCTTTTGGGGCCGCGGCCGGACTATGGACCTTTCCGCAGCCTACAACCCTTTCGCTACGCTGCCTGCGATGCGCTCCCCGGTTGCCTCAGCGAGTCAGCTTCAATAAACATCCTCTCGATCATTGGTTCCTTTTCCTTGATCCGTTCTTCTAAACGCGCAATTGCCGACTCCAGTTGCTGAACATCCAGACCACGACGAAATCGGATATTCACCGTCAGCAGCACCTGCTCTGGTCCCAACTGCATGGTCAGCAAGTCCCCCACGCGTTCCACAGCAGGATCATTTTGGATTACGTCCCGTACCCGGCGAATCCTCGCCCTGTTCGTTCTCTCTCCCACCAGCAAGGCCCCACTTTCACGCCCTAACAGCACCGCGACGGCCGACAGAACACCAGCGATCAGTATCGATGCGATCGGATCAAACTTTTGATTGTGGAACATCTGCCCCAGAAAGATTCCAAGGAAGGCAAGAGCCGCTCCCACCAGTCCTGCAGAATCTTCCAGAAACACCGTGAAAATGGTTGGATCTTTACTTCCGATGATTTCGTCCCACGTGCTTTCGTGCGGCTCTTTTTGCGACACCAGCCCTTGATAGGAAATCCGCCAGGAGTAGAAGTCGAATGCCGCCGTCAGGGCCAGCACCGCATAGTTCCACCCCGGATGTGTCGTAGGATGGGGACGTCGCAGGTGCGAAATGCCTTCGTGCAGGGCCAACATCCCGCCAATCCCAAAAATGTAGACGGCCACCAGCAAAGAATAAAAGTAAAGAACTTTTCCATGCCCGTACGGGTGGAGTTCGTCTGGAGGCCGAGTGCTCCGCTTGATACCAAGCAACAGCAGCAACTCGTTTCCCAGGTCCGCCGTTGAGTGGAAGGCTTCGGCCAACATTGCGGAACTGCCGGTTGCGACGGCCGCAGCGTATTTGCAGACCGCGATTGCCAGATTTGCTGCAATCGCAACTACAACGATTCGCTGCGACGACTTTAAAGCCATCCAAGTCGGACGCGATTCATTCTAGGAGGGATGTATCGGATCGGTGAGAAATCAATGCGAGAGAATCCCGGCAGCACCCCAAGTAGGACTTGAGCGCGATTACGGCGTGGACACCAACCAAAGCCCTGTTACGAAGCTTGTCCCGCGGCTGATTCGGCCACGCCGTCCCCGTCGTTAAGCGGCAGTACGCTCGTTGTAAGCGTTCCGCACTTTATCCACGGCTCCAGGCGCAACAAAAATTCCGATCCCGGTACCGATTCCCACACCAAGAAGAAAGCTGCCCCAACTTGGCCACTTGCTCCGGCCTCGTAACGCATCACTTGCATTCGCCAGACGACTCGAAGCATCCCCATATTTCCCGTTGATGGTATCGCTCATTTCGTCGGCGTGACCACGCATCTGATTTTGCACAGCCGACCACAACTTCGCGTCCGTCAGCAACAAACCGGCCCCCATGGCAAGTCTTGCCCAATCCTTCGTACGCCTGTTTCTGAACATTTTTGTCATCGTCTGACCTCAGTTATGATTGATCTACTTAATTTAGAAAATCCGCATTCCTTTAGCCATCGGATGACCTGTGTAGGGCGAAGCCGGGATCTGTGTATACGAACTGAAGGCCGAGTCCTGCTCGGTTCCATTACGCCGGATGTCTTTATTTCGCAAGTACTTCGCGGCAGCCAAAGAAGCAGGCCCTCGTAAAGATTCGTAAACCCCACCTGCCCTTGACAACTCGGCGGAGACAGTCGGGTTCATACCATTACCCGGGAAATTGAAGACGTATATATAAGGAGATTCCATGCTTAGAAACTGGATACTGGCTTTGACGTTGGGCGGCTTGGCATACGCATCAACTCCGGCCGTTATCGCGCAAGAGGCTCCCAGCAACGATCAGCAGGCAGCGCCCACTGGCGCTCCTCCCGAACACGGTCGCGGCCCGGCTCGATTCGATCCCGACCGGCGCGCGGATATGCTGGCCAAGAAACTGAATCTGAATGCAGATCAGAAAACCAAAGTGACGGATATCTTCAAATCCGAGCAGTCCGACATGCAAAAGATTCACGCCGACGCGTCCGCCTCACAGGGTGACCGTCGCTCGAAAATGATGGATATCCACAAGTCATCCAACGACCAGGTGCGCGCGCTCTTAAACGATGACCAGCAGAAGAAATTCGATGAAATGCTGGCTCGCCGCGAGCAGCGGGGCAAGCACCGCCACCAAGGCCCCCCTGCCGCAGCCCCTGACTCCGATCAGAAATAAGACTTCCCACAAAGAACGCATGGTGCCCCAGGTTCGCGTCCGTCCTTCGGACGCGAACCTGGGACCACATCGCCCTCCTTATATATATCCCGCATATACCCCACCGCGCCCTAGTCAGTTCAGCTAGACCAGCAGTGCCGGAAATACTACGATAGATTGATCTCGGAGGGACGCCATGTACTTCGAACAGTTCTACCTCGGCTGTCTGGCCCACGCGTCGTACATGCTCGCTTCAGAAGGCGAGGCCATCGTCATCGATCCTCAGCGAGATGTTGAAATTTATCTGACTGCGGCCAGCGAGAACGGCCTCCAGATCCGCCACATCTTCGAAACTCATCTGCATGCTGACTTCGTTTCCGGCCACAAAGAATTGGCCGAACGCAGCGGCGCTAAAATCTACATCGGTCCCCATGGCGGCGCTCGTTTTGCCCGTGTGGAAGTAGGCGATGGTTTCCAGTTGCGGGTAGGAAAGCTGAAGGTCGATATCCTCCACACTCCCGGACACACACCGGAGAGTATTTGCCTGGTAGTCACCGACGAAGAAAAATCTTCGACGCCTTGGGCTGTCTTCACCGGAGACACCTTATTTATAGGAGACGTCGGCCGTCCCGATTTATCGCCCTCTCACACGCCTGCCGAACTGGCTGGCCTGCTCTACGACAGTCTTCACGCCAAGCTGATGACCTTGCCGGGCGATACGCTGGTCTACCCCGCGCACGGAGCAGGTTCGCTGTGCGGGCGCAACATGCGCGCCGAGCGTTCCTCCACCATCGCCACCGAACGAATGACGAATTACGCACTCCAGATCGGCAGCCGCGAGGAGTTCATCCACGAATTGACCTCGAAGATGCCTGTCCGTCCCGACTATTTCCTCGAGGATGCGGAGATTAACCGCGAAGGCGCAGCCCCGCTTTCTGGAATGCAGGATCTGGACCCCATCTCTCCCCCTGATCTGCAGGCCCTGCTCGCCGAGGGAGTCGTTGCGCTCGACGTCCGCCCGCCCAATGAATTTGCCGCCGCTCACGTGCCAGGTTCCATCAACATCGCACTCTCCGGCCAGTTCGCTTCCTGGGCCGGATCAGTTCTCGGTCTTTCGTCTCACCCTGCGCTGATCGCCGACAATGACGAGCAGCTATCGGAAGCGCGCCTCCGCCTCGCCCGCGTGGGCATCGAAGGTGTGCGCGGATTTTTGCAGGGTGGCGTGACCGCCTGGACGCAGGCCGGATTGCCAGTCGCCGATTTGGCGGAAGTTCAAGTCGACCAAGTCAGCGCATGGTTGGGTGAGGGCGAAGTAACGCTGCTCGATGTGCGCCGGGAAGGAGAATGGAAGGCAGCGCACATCGAAGCCGCGACCTGGTCGCCGCTCGACACGCTATCGCACAATCTGCCCACACTCGATCCCGATCGTCGCATCGCGGTGCACTGCAAAAGCGGATATCGCAGCGCCATCGCATGCAGTGTCCTGCAACGAGCGGGCTTCCGCAACGTAGTCAACGTGATCGGCGGCTTCGACGCGTGGCAGGCCGCCCACCTCCCGTTTGTCTCCGAAGAAACTGTAAGGGTCTGAGGCCCGCACTTCCCCCATGCAGGCCTTCAGACTATCGCCCAGCCAGGACCGAGCGAATTTTCACTCAGGGTAGGGCGGGCAGCTTCGCCCGCCCCAATTCCAATCCTCAACTCCCTCACAAAGAACGAAGGAAGTTCAGCAAATCCTGCATCTGCGACGCCGATAATCCATTGAAGCGGTGCACCGTTCCCGCAGCTTCCGACCCGCGCCCGTCATGAGCGCGAATGGCCTGCAGCAAATCCGACGTTCGCCCATCGTGCAGGAAAAATAATCGCTGCCCCACACCCCACAGCGGCGCCGTCCGGAACTGATCCGGTCCCGCCCCTCCCTGCGTGATGCGATCCGCAAGTCCCCAGCCCATATGATGGATGGCAAAATCAGAATACGGATGATAAGTGACGCCCGACATCCCCGTGTACCGCGAGGGACCCGTCGTCAACGAAGCGGTGTGGCACAGACTGCATCCCACTCTGTCGAATAGTGCCGCCCCATTCTGCGTAGAAGAAGTGGGTTCCGCCGGAGTCGGCGGAGCCGACAAGCGCGCGAACATCGCGAACTTGGCCACATCAGCTGTAGCCTCCCCCGCGTCTCCCCCGGGGAAGTCTTCCGGGGAGGGATTGAACGCGCATCCCCCGTCCGCCGATCGCTCCGAAGGAAATACTTCGTTCGAAACGCCTTGCTCGACGTTGTAGGCTTCTCCCGAAAATATCAGCAGCGACTTGTTTTGTGCCTTCCATCCGAATCGCGTAATCGTTCCATCATTGCCGCTCGTGTTAAAACTTCCGCGAATTCCCAGGAAAGCTTTCTGAGCAGCATTCGCCGCCAGGTTCGCTCGCAGTACGCTGTCCGGAGTCGACTCCACCAGCCCCAATCCAAATACGGGCGTGGGGATCCGGAAGATTACATTGTTGCGGCCCAACTCCTTCGCGAACTCGGGTTGTCCCATAGTGCAACCTGCCGCGTCACTTCGCCCAGTGACGCTGAACAAATCGTGGACGCCTCCGTCCGGCACCGATCCCTGCTGTGTCACCGTCATAATGAAGCGTGCTTCGCGCACCGGCCCGTCCGGAGTAATGAAGGGCGGCACCTTGTTGGCCGCGCCATGGAGCGTCGCCAGCGCAACCTGCGGATTGGGCATTGGATTCTGTGGACTCTTCGATCCCGGGCTGCTGCCTCCCATGGCCGGTTGTGCGTGGCACTGCGCGCAACTGTTGCCATTGAATCCCGGGCCCAGGCCGGTGCCGTCTTCTCCCTCAATTCCTCCCGACACCGAGTCGACCTCCATGAACGCCTGCATCGCCTGCGTGAACATCGCCTGCTCTCCGGCGCCGAGCGCAGAGTAAGCGCCTCCCGCTCCCGCTGTGCCGGTTCGCGGACCGGGATCTGATTGTGCATACACATTTCGGGGACCGATTTGCAGCAAGACCACCAGACACACCACGACCATCAAAACGTTCTCGCGTTTCACTTGGGCCCTCCTTCGGCGGAAGCAGACACACTCCCGCGAGGTTCTGGATTTGTGGTTTTTGGGAGGCTTAGCGCGAAGTCTTCCCCAATTGTTCAGCCTGCTCTCTGCACGGTGGCGCCTCGTGCCCGCATACCCCGGCACGAACACCACCGCGAGGCGTGGCGTCTAACGCAGAGCTGGGCTGACTTTCAAATGCAAGTGAGATTGCGTGGAACTCTACGTTTGATCGTGATCGCGCGTCAAGATGTCCGGAAGTACATGCGAGCTGTCGGGGAATCACCCATCAAAACATTCCTCTCGTCTCATCCCGAAAAAGGAATCTGGACACTGACGCCATGAAGCTCGTCCATCCAGATATGCAAACAATTGGGTTTACCACAGCGCCGCAGTAACCCGGCTTGTCTCTATTAACGGGTTACCCCTGCACTTCACAAAGCACGCAGATGTTTGGGAACCGTCGCCTGCCCGACCTTTGTGGGAAATTGCGGTCCACATCACGTCGCTACGTGATGAACGCACATGTGGAGGGTGACGTACGACACAGGCAAGTGACGCATCGCCGTGCCACACTGCACTCGATTCTACGAAGGCCACGCAGTGCAGATGGCCGCGTTAGGAAAGTTTGCTCCTAGGTTCAGGCGAAGCGAAACGCTAACCCCCAAAAGCGGTTTGCCGCCGGCTTGTTGATCTCCCGTTCCCCCCAGAACGCGGACTCACACTGTAGCCATGAATCCAGAGAGTGCGAACCATCCATCTGCTTGGTCCTTTGGCGGATAGCAGTTAGGCCCCTCCCCAAAAACATCAGTGGTCGAAGTGTGTGCACAGGGTTCAATTCATTGGTCCGGTTACACGTGTGCCCGAATTCAAGGAGAAATCATGGACATCAAAATATCTCTCAGGTTCTTGCGGTGGCTCTTCATCATTCTCTCGGTCGGTTTGGGAGGAATCCTGGGTCTGGCGCAGACAAAGACTGCACATCCCACCGAGCGAGCTGCACAACCACCCGCGACGGCACCAGTACAGCGCTGGCATGGTGGACAGAAAACCATCACCGACGCTGCGGGCCGCGTGCATGTTCGGCATGAACGGATTACCTACACTCAGCGCAAGGCCGCGGCTCAGCGCCGCGTCCAGGCCATGCGTCAAGCGGCCGCTAGGAATCCACAGGGTGGGGTGAAGAAATGAAAAAGATATTTTGTTTCGCGCTGCTGTTTCTCTTGAGCACCCTGGCCTTCAGTCAGTGCGTGCCTCCTCCGATTTATGACTCCCTTGGCATTCCGACTGGTAAAACGGCGAATTGGCCAACCAACTCTGCCACCGGCCCTTACGATGCGCCAGACTATTTTGGTTGCAGCAACTATGCCAGCAGCCCGCTCCCTAAGCGCACTTGCTCGGATTTAGCTAAGACGGCTTGCTACGGAGACCTGGAGTGCGCTCTCCTTGCGGATGCTACGGTGCCGACCAACCCGGCAACCTGCAGCGGGTCCGTCACCACGGGAGGCCTCCGCAAGTTTGTTGATACCCTGCCGGGCCTCACGCCTGCGGGTGCGAATAACCTCGGGCAGTACATTCCTGTAGCCGTGCCCGACATCACTACTTACCCGGGCTCTGATTATTACGAGATTGAGTTGGTCGAATACACGCAGCAGATGCATTCTGACCTGCTGCCAACCAAGATGCGGGGCTACCACCAGACCAACAATGGAACCAACGTTGCTGGTTGCCCCACGACAGGTTGCACGACAGCCGACAACACGGTAGCTCCGGACCCAAATCCGCACTACCTGGGGCCGACTATCGTGTCGACGAAGGATCGGCCAGTCCGGATCCTGTTCCGCAATAAACTGAAAGTCGGACAGGGTGGGAATCTCTTCCTTCCCGTCGACACTACCATCATGGGATCGGGCACGGGGCCGGCTGCAGGTGGGATGGCAGAAGGAAACGCGGGTCTTACCACAGATGGCGCGCGCAATCCCGCGTGCGGAATTGACCCGAAACCCGCGATCTGTTTCACCGAGAACCGAGCCACCTTGCACCTTCATGGTGGCATGACGCCGTGGATCAGTGACGGAACTCCACACCAGTGGATCACACCTGATGGCGAAGTGCCTTACCCGGACTCTGACTCTCCGCATCCGAAAAACGAAGGCGTCAGTGTCGTCAATGTCCCCGATATGCCCGACCCCGGCCCCGGGGCGCAGACGTTCTTCTACACCAACCAACAGAGCGCTAGGCTGATGTTCTACCACGATCACGCCTGGGGCATCACCCGCCTGAACGTCTATGCGGGCGAGGCGGCCGGCTACCTGGTGACGGATGCGGCCGAGCAGTCATTGATGGCTCCCGGAGGAGCTCTTGACGGGCTTGGCATCGGCACTCCTCTCGTCATTCAGGACCGGACTTTCGTTCCGCCAGTAGACCAGCTCGCGACCGAAGACCCAACCTGGGATATGACCCGCTGGGGCGGGCCCGGCAGTCTGTGGGCTCCCCACGTGTACATGCCGGCACAGAACCCGGGCGATGTTTCGGGTGCGAGCGGCTTCGGAAGATGGATGTACGGGCCTTGGTTCTGGCCGCCCGCGTCACCGCCGTTCGGACCGATTGCCAACCCCTATTACACGTCGGACCTCACGATTTGTGATCCCGACCCCACTGCCCAGGGCTGGTGTCAGCCACCGCTGATCCCGGGAACCCCGAACCTGTCAGTAGGACAGGAAGCCTTCAATGACACTCCCATCGTCAATGGTACGGCCTACCCGAAAATGGTGGTCGATGCAAAGGAATATCGCTTCCGCATCCTGAATGCGGCCAATGATCGCTTCTTCAATCTGCAATGGTACGTAGCCGACCCCAACACCGGCAAGACCGAGGTCGCTCTGAAAGCCGCCGAGGTGGCGGCCGCTCAGCTTGACCCGAACCTCTTCCCCACACCGGACACGGCCATCAGCGCGGCAGGCCCGGCCTGGCTTCAGATCGGCACCGAGGGCGGCTTCCTGCCGGCTCCGGTGGTCATTCCGAACCAGGTTACAACGTGGATCATCAATCCGACTCGCTTCGATGTCGGAAACGTGGACAAGCATTCACTGCTGATCGCTCCGGCGGAGCGGGCAGACGTGGTTGTGGACTTCACTCAGTACGCGGGCAAGACGCTGATCCTATACAACGATGCACCCGCAGCGTTCCCGGCGCGCGTCGCTACCTACGACTACTACACCGGCAATCCGGACCAGACCGACGCAGGCGGAGCTCCTTCCACCCAGATTGGCTACGGCCCCAACACCCGGACCATCATGCAGGTCGTAGTTAACGGTACGGATTTGGGAGTTGTCCCCTCTGACTTAGTTAACCCAACAAGACTCGCAAACCTGCAGGCGGCGTTTGCCCATCATCTTGATGCGAACGGGAAACCTGCCGGCGTCTTCGAGTCCTCGCTGGACCCAATCATTGTCGGACAAGGCGCCTACAATTCGGCGTACTATGACCCCGCCGACCCGCTGAAGTTCCGCAATTCGAATCCTAGGGACGGGTTTGCGAGGATCGCCGACTTCCAGTTAACGTTCAACACTCTGTTAACCGGTAACAGCAGCACCAGCACCTTGACAATCCCGTTTCAACCTAAGGGAATGCACGATGAGATGAACGCGGTTGCTTTCGATGAATACGGAAGAATGACCGCTAACATCGGCTTTGAATTCCCGAATCCGATCCCGGGCACGCAGAATGTCGTGCTCTATCCTTACATCAACCCGCCGATCCGATCGTCACAGGGCTTCATCGCTCGCGATGACCTAGATCCCATCGAACTGACTTCCGGCAATCTCCAGGTCGACAAAATCGCCTCGGCCGCTGACGGAACTCAGATCTGGAAGATCACGCACAACGGCGTGGACACGCACCCCATCCACTTCCACCTGTTCAACGTGCAGCTCCTCAACCGGGTCACGTGGGACAACATAATCATCCCGCCCGATCCCAACGAACTCGGCTGGAAAGACACGGTCCGGGTAAGCCCACTCGAGGATACGATCGTCGCTCTGCGGCCGATCGTTCCGAAGATCCCCTTCGGAGTCCCCGATAGTCTGCGTCCGTTGAACCCGGCAATGCCAATCGGCAACACCGGGGGCTTCGAAAACACGGACCCGAACGGGAACGGCCTTGCCACACCGATCGCCAACGCACTCACCGACTTCGGTTGGGAGTACGTGTGGCATTGCCACATTCTCGGCCACGAGGAAATGGACATGATGCGTCCGCTCGTAGCGAACGTGTCTCGTGCGCTGCCAGATGCGCCGGTGTTGTCGCTTGGATCGGCGGGTCCCACCGTCCTCAACTGGACGGATGGAACGCCCGTCGACTACACGGCCCCTGCATTTTGGGGGAATCCGCAGAACGAAATCGGATACCGTGTGGAGCGATCCGATGATGGCATCACCTTCTCGGTGATCGGGACGGCGCTCGCCAACCAAATCACCTTCACTGACACGACAGCTGTTTTGAGTCAGCCCTACAGCTATCGCGTCATAGCCCACAACGCCGCGGGTGATTCTGTGTCGAACGTCATGGTCGTCAAGGCAACGCCCGTGGTCACATGGGCTGCGCCCCTACCGATCTCCTCGGGAACTCCACTCAGCGCCGTGCAGTTGAATGCGACCGCATCGGTACCCGGCTCATTCGTCTACACACCTCCCGCTGCCACAGTCTTAACTGTAGGAACCTACACACTGTCTGTCCTCTTCACTCCGACAGATATTGCCAACTACAACACAGTAACGGCCACGGTCCCCCTGGTGGTCGGACAGTCGGTGCCAGTCATCACCTGGCCCACGCCTGCTCCGATCTCCTATGGAACCGCGCTCAGCGGTGTGCAGTTGAACGCGACTGCGTCGGTACCCGGCACATTCGCGTACACCCCCGACATTGGCGTCGTCCTGAATGCGGGAAGCAACACTCTTTCGGTCACCTTCACTCCGACCGACACCACCAACTACACCACTGCCACGGCTAGCGTCACATTGGTGGTCAACAAGGCAACGCCGGTCATTACCTGGCCGACGCCTGCATCGATCCCCTTCGGTACGCCCTTGGGCGCCACCCAATTGAACGCGACCACAACGGTACCTGGTTCGTTCGTGTACACGCCTCCCGCCGGCACGATCTTACCGGGTGGGACCCAGACGCTGTCGGTCCTCTTCAACCCAACCGACACCGCCAATTACAACACCGCAACCGCGACGGTCACATTGACCGTTACCAATGGTGGTCCAATCCTTAGCTTGGCGCCTACAGCATTGACGTTTAGCTCGCCGATTAACGTCACGACCCTGGCCCAGACCATCACGGTGTCCAACGTCGGAAGCGCCCCCCTGAGAATTAACGGCATCACTCTCGGCGGTGCGAATCCGCAACGCTTTGGTCTAACCCATAACTGCCCTATCGGGGCCGCGAGGTTGGCTGCCGGTGGAAGTTGCACGGTCAACGTGACCTTCACTCCCAACGGCACCACCACCAGGACTGCGACTGTCCGAGTAGCGGTTGCGGCGCCCGCAGTCACTGGTACCGTGACCCTGACCGGCACAACCCTTCGCCCGGTGGTCGGACTTTCCGCGACCTCCCTGGCGTTCGGCAACGTTCCGATCAACACGATCAGCGCGCCACAAACAGTTACGGTGACCAACACCGGAGTTGTTCCGTTGGTGTTCAGCAGCATCACGATGGGCGGCTTGAATCCAGGTCGGTTCCCGCAGACCAACAACTGCGCCATCGGCGGTGCGGGTCTGGCGCCCAATGCAAGCTGCACTGTCACCATAACCTTCCAACCCAACCGCAGAGCTGCACGTTCCGCGACGCTTACCATCCGGAGCAATGCGGTGAACACCCCCACGACGGTGACTATGACCGGCACGGGAATTTAGAACCGGAAGGGCGGAGGTGACCGCCTGACCTGAGCTGGTGTGAAACTGCCCGCGGGTCCTCCGCGGGCAGTTTCGTCTCTGGACTATTTCCGGGCGACTGCCAGTCTTTTCCCTTCTTGACTTGGGTTTCCGGCCCGTGTTATACAGTCGCACACTAAACCGATTTAGTTAGACCTGAAAACATGGTTGCCTTCTCATGAAAACCGCAACATTGCGCGTAGTCATCCTCGCGATTCTGCTTGCGATCTGCCTCGCTGCGGCCGCGCAGACCTCCGAAACCATCGTCGTCGACCCCTCTGCCGCCGCTCATCCCTTTCCGCACTTCTGGGAACAAATGTTCGGCTCCGGCCGCGCCGTTCTCACGCTCCGCGACAGCTACCGCCGCGACCTGCGCGAAGTGAAACAGGTCACCGATTTCAAATACGTTCGCTTCCACGCCATCTTTCACGACGAGGTCGGAATTTATAACGAAGACGACAAGGGCCAGCCTTACTACAACTTCTCCTACGTTGATCAGATCTACGACAACCTGCTGGCCGCCGGCGTACGTCCCTTCGTAGAACTCAGCTTCATGCCAAAGAAACTCGCCGCCAGTGAGAAGCTGCACGTCTTCTGGTACAAGCCCAACGTCGCGCCGCCCAGGGACTACGCGAAGTGGGATGAGCTCGTCACGCGATTCGCAAAACATCTGATCGAGCGCTACGGCAAAGAGGAAGTCAGCCAGTGGTATTTCGAAGTATGGAACGAACCCAACATCGATTTCTGGGGTGGCGATCCGCGCCAGGCAAGTTACTGGGACCTCTACGACCACACGGTGCGCGCGCTCAAGGCTGTGAGCGCCAGCCTCCGCGTTGGCGGCCCCGCGACCGCACAGGCGGCGTGGGCTGACGTCTTCATCAAGCACTGCGTCGACAATCACGTGCCCGTCGACTTCGTGTCCTCACACGTCTACGGCAATGACAAGTCGGAAGATGTTTTCGGTACTCACGAAACGATTCCGCGCGATCAGATGGTGTGCCGTGCCGTGAAAAAGGTTCACGATCAGATCAAGGCCTCCGCGCAGCCCAATCTGCCGCTGATCTGGAGCGAGTTCAACGCCAGCTACATGAACGAGCCCGACGTCACCGACCGCTCCTACATGGGACCATGGCTCGGCGACACTATCCGCCAGTGCGATGGTGCCGTCGACCTCATGTCCTACTGGACATTCTCCGATGTGTTCGAAGAACAAGGTGTCGTGAAGACCCCGTTCTACGGCGGCTTCGGCTTGATTGCCGCCGGTGGAATTCCGAAGCCCGCATTCAACGCCTTCCGCTTGCTGCACCAGCTCGGAGAAGAGCGGATCGTACTCGATTCCAATAGCGCTCTGGTCACGCGCAAGAAAGACGGGTCGCTCGTGCTCGCAGTCTGGAACTACGCGCCCCCGGAAAAAGAAGGCGCCGCCAAGACCGTGACCCTGAAGTTCAAGGGCGCCGCCCCGGCGCAAGCGATGGTGTCGGTGGTGGACCCGCAGCATGGCGACGTACGCGCGGCCTACCAAGCGATGGGCTCCCCCCAATATCCGACGCAGGCGCAGATCAAAGACCTGCGAAAGGCGTCAGAGTTGGCGGCTCCGGAAACCCACGCGCTCACCAACGGACAGCTCACCCTGACATTGCCGTCGTATGCGCTGGCTTTAGTGACGTTGAAGTAGGCCCCTGCACCCCATCCCCCAACTAACTCGGACCAGAAAGTGTCAGGGATGTTCCCGGCCGTTCAACCTGGCGCCGCTCCGCGACTCATTCAGAATGCAGGTCGTCCATTGCGGAACTGCGATCATTCATTCGAAACGATTTCGTCGGTTTGGAACGGATTCGACGATCCAGCAACGAGGACTCGTCCATACAGAACGGTGAGCGCTCCGTCGGAACTGCGATTTGCGGCCGCTACTAGCGCGGGCAGCTTCGGAGGGTAACGGCGGTCTTGGCGAGGACGCGGGTCGTCGGAGGTGTGTGATCGTGATTCGAGGCTCCGGGAGCGTTTACCTTCCTTAGCCCCGTCGATTCTGTTTGTTAGCGACAAATTGCAAACCCGTGACAATTTGCTGACAACCTGTAATCCCCTCATTTCGTAGGATTTTGACAACGCGAAGACATCGGCGAACAATGTTGAGGCCGCCTTGGCGGTGGGGCGAAGTGAGACCCAGAGTCGTATCCGGACCGAGATTTTGGTGGTACCGTGGACCGACTTCTTCATCAGCCCTTTCGAGGGTGAGCCTTCGGGACGCGTTCTATAAAACAAAATGGAAAGAATCCTCGTAGTCGAAGATGATCGAGCTGTGCACCGGGCCCTGAAGCGACTCTTTGAGCCCGAGGGGTACTCCGTCGATGCTGCCTTCGACGGCCAGTCGGGCCTTGAAACCTTTCGCAGCGCCCAACCTTCTGCCGTTGTGTTAGACCTGCGGCTTCCCGGAATGCCGGGTCGTGACGTTTGTCGCGAGATCAAGAATGCTGCTCCTGCCGTTCCAGTCATTGTGCTGAGCGCCGCCTCCGACGTTATGGACAAGGTACTTCTGCTGGAACTGGGTGCCGACGATTACGTCACCAAGCCGTTCAGTCCCAAAGAACTGCTGGCGCGAGTGCGGGCAGCGGTGCGCCGTTCGAGCCGCCCGGTCGCCGCCGAGACGTTCTCCTTCGATGGCGTCGTCATTGATTTCACCAAGATGGTGGTCGTGCGCGATGGCGCGGAAGTCGCCCTGACGCCGCAGGAGTTCAAAATCGTGAAGTTCATGACCCAGAATCCGAACCGGGTCGTGTCGCGCGAGGAACTGCTGAACGATGTCTGGGGCTATCAGAACTATCCGACAACGCGCACGGTGGACAATCACATCCTGAAACTTCGGCAAAAGCTTGAGACGGACCCCGCCAACCCGGTTCACTTCCGGACCGTACACGGCGTCGGGTACAAATTTGTACCGTAGTCGCACGCGTACGCGCGTGAGCAGGGGGGCGCGGCAGCAATGGGGAAGTTCCGACTACGGACGAAGTTTTTGTTTTCGCTGATCCTGGTCGGCGTCGGCTTGACGGTCGGCGCGCTGCTAGTGGCGCGCCAGACCGCCGAACAGCAGGTTCGGCTGCAGATCAACCAGGATCTGCGCAATTCCGTTTACACCTTCCATAACGTCCAGCAATTGCGCGAACAGTCATTGACGCACTCGGCCGAATTGCTGGCCGATCTCCCCATTCTGAAAGCACAGATGACGACGCACGATACCGCGACCATTCAGGACGCTTCGCGGGATCAGTGGACTCTGGCCGGCAGTGACCTGCTCGTGCTCGCCGACCGGACAGGAAAAGTCGTGGCTTTGCATTCGAAGGCCGCGGACTTCGACCGGGCAACGGCGCAGGAGTCTTTGAGCGATTCTCTTTCGCATGAGCCGAACGGTCACTGGTGGTTTTGCGGAAAACACCTGTTCGAGGTTTCGATTCAGCCGATCTATGTGGGCACGCGGGCGGAAGGGCAGATCGAAGGCTATGCGGTCCTGGGTTATGAGATTGACGATGCGGTTGCGCGCGAGTTAAGCCAGGTCGCCGCCAGCCAGGTTGTCTTCCTGTATGGAAATACGCTGGTTCGCAGTACGCTGTCGCCGCTGCAGGAGACGGATCTGATTCAGCATTCCGTGTTGACCTCCTCCGCTGGCAAGGCGGAGCCGGCCGAAATTCAGCTCGGGCAAGAACGATTTCTGGTCACGCGCGTTGATCTGACACCGGGCGTTCAACCTGCAGTGCAGCTGTGCGTTTTGAAGTCTCTCGATCAGGCAACTGCGTTTCTGGGACACCTGAACCGCCTGCTGATTGCTCTCGGCCTGGCTGCCCTGGTGGTTGGCAGCTGCATGGTTTTCATCTTCTCGCACACGCTCACGCGTCCGCTGGGAACGCTGGTGGAGGGGGTGCGTGCTCTTGGCCGAGGCGACTACGAGTATCCGTTGGCGGCGCGCGGGTCCGATGAAGTGGCCGAGGTGACTGCATCATTCGTGCGCATGCGTGCCGGCCTGCAGGAGACGCAGCGCAAACTGATCGATTCGGAGCGGCTGGCGACCATCGGGCGTATGGCGAGCTCGATTTCCCACGACCTGCGCCACAGCCTGGCCGCCGTCATGGCCAACGCCGAATTTCTCAGCGACAGCAATCGCAGCAAGTCTGAGCGCGAGGAGTTGTATCACGAAGTCTTGCTGGCCGTGCACCAGATGACCGACTTGATCGACTCGCTGCTCGAGTTTTCGCGGACCCGCGAGTCGTTGCGCCTCACCTACGGCGACCTGGAGGGAGTTGTTCAGCGATCGATTCAGAATGTGCGGGCGCACCCTGAATATCATTCCGTGCGTATGACCGTTCATAAAGACGGCGCCACCGACGGCTGGTTCGACTCGCGCAAGCTCGAGCGTGTGTTTCAGAATCTTCTGGTGAACGCGTGCGAGGCGGTGACGGCGGAAGAAGGTGACATCCGGATCGATATTCATGCCAACAAGAGCACCATCGAGGTGCGCGTTGCCGACAACGGCCACGGCATTCCCGAGCTGGTGCGGGAGCGTCTGTTTGAACCATTCGTGAGCCAGGGCAAGGAAAACGGCACCGGCCTGGGTCTCACGGTTGTACAGAAGATCGTTCAAGATCATGGCGGAGACGTCAGAGTCGAGAACACCAGCTCGGAAGGCACGGTTTTTCTGATCGTGCTGCCGGGCACTCGCGGTACGCCCATTGCTTCCGCGACCGGAGATGGAGTGGTTCGGGCAGGTGTGCGGGTCGAAGCAGCCGACTGAGAGCTGGAAGCTCGTCCACAGGTTCTGCTCAGCTGAAATGCGCTGATCACATCAACCATGAAGATTCGCTTGTTTCGGGGGAGACTATGCTGCTCCAGCGGTCGTTCGTATGCTTTACCTTGACCCTTGCATCGTTCAGTGGCACGCAATGCAGCGCGCAAAGTACATCCAACGCAGGCGCTGCGCCAGATCCTTCACTGGTGGAAACCGTCCAGCAACTCCAGGAACAGGTCAAAGAGTTGCGTTCGATTGTGGCCGACCTGCGTTCCGAATCTGAACAATACCGCGCCGAGACGCGGGAACTCCGCGAGGAACTGCATTCCGCTGTCGGGCAGTCGAGTGCGAATAAGCAAGCAACCGTGCAGCCGGCGCAGATTGCGGCAGATTCAAGTGATCAGGACACGAGCCAAGCTCCGAAGGCGGTTCCTGAGTCGGCTCCGGAATCGCGGCTCGCGAAAATCGAAGAGCAGTATGACCTGCTCACTGGCAAGATCGACGATCAGTATCAGACGAAGGTGGAGAGCCGTTCGAAATATAAGCTGCGGCTGTCCGGCCTGGTGCTCATGGATCTCTTTTCGAACCGGGGCAGGGTACTGAACACGGATGTGCCCGGCCCGGTCGATGATGCTGACCTGCTTGGTCGTTCCAGCAGCACCGGCTTCTCGCTGCGCCAGTCGCAAATCGGGCTGGAGGTGTTTGGTCCGGAACTGGCGGGCGCGAAGACGCGCGGCGATCTGCAGGCCGATTTCGCCGGAGGCTTCCAGTACGCACCAAATGGAATCGCGCTCGGCTTGTTTCGACTGCGCACCGCGACCATGCACCTTGACTGGGCGCACACTTCGATTGTCGCCGGACAGGACGCCCCGTTTTTCTCAGCCCTATCGCCCACGTCGTTCGCAACTCTGGCGGAGCCGGCTTTGTCGTACGCTGGAAATCTGTGGATGTGGATTCCGCAGATAAGAGTGGAGCGCCGACTGACGATTTCCGAGAATTCGAATTTCCTGTTGCAGGGTGGGATTCTCGACGGGCTGACCGGGGAGCCTCCGGTTTACGGCTATGGGCGAACTGCGCAGGCGGGAGAATATTCGCGGCAACCCGGATACGCGGGCCGCGTCGCCTGGTCGCATACGATGTTCGGGCAGCCGCTGAGTTTTGGCGCCGGCGGATATTACAGCAAGCAGAACTGGGGATTCGGCCGCCAGATCGACGCCTGGGCCAGCACGCTTGACTGGAATATTCCTTTCGGGAAGTTGCTCGGCCTGAGCGGCGAATTTTACCGCGGCCTGGCGCTGGGCGGTTTAGGTGGAGGTTCTTACCAGAGTGCGTTGTTCAGCGGAAGTCCCACCGATCCAAACAGTCGCGTGCGGGGCTTGGACTCGCTAGGCGGATGGGCGCAGTTGAAATTGCGGCCGTCCGCGAAGGTTGAGTTCAATTTCGCGGGCGGACAGGATAATCCATTCGCCAGCCAGATTCGCGCCTACCCATTTTCTGCCTATGGAACGAGCGGCGGTCATCTGCCGCCCGTGCGCAATCAGAGCGGGCTGATGAATGTCATCTTCCGGCCAAGGTCGGATCTGGTGTTGTCTGCCGAGTACGGACATATTTCCACTTTCCAGATCGACAACAATCGATATACCGCCGACCGGTTCAACCTGGTTATGGGGATACTGTTCTGAAAGCTCTCTCTTTCAATTCAGTTGCGTCGTCCGGCAGTTTCCGTCTCGCGTGGATGAGCGCGCTTCTGCTGGGTTGCGCATTGGTCGCGCATGCGCAGGATTTTAACGTCACTGCTCAAATTGAAATCGTAAGCGAGGGACAGGCGCGCACCAACAAGAAAGATCGCAGCAACGTGGTTGTCTGGCTCAACCCGCTGGACGACCATGCTTTGCGAGCGGTTTCCGACGCAGTGCCGGCGCAGCCCACACGGCTCGTGCAGAAGGACAAGAAATTCATTCCGCACCTGCTGGTCGTTCCCGCTGGTACGGCGGTGGAGTTCCCCAACCACGATCCCTTCTTCCATAACGTGTTCTCGCTGTTCGAAGGAAAGCGTTTTGACCTGGGATTGTATGAAGCTGGAACTACCAGGTTGGTACGTTTCGATCGGGTTGGCATCAGTTACATCTTCTGCAATATTCATCCCGAGATGAATGCGGTCGTGGTCGCGCTTAAGACTCCTTACTACGGCGTCTCGAACGTCGCCGGAAGAATCTCCATTGCTCACGTGCCCGCTGGCCGGTATACGATGCAGGTCTGGGCCGAGGCCGCCGGCATACAAACCTTGAAGACTCTTGCCCGGACCATCACCGTTTCGGAGCAAAACCAATCGCTGGGCGTGATCCGGGTAGTGCCAGACGGCCCGCCCGCTCCCCACAAGAACAAATATGGACGCGACTACGACGCTCCGGGCAGCGACTACCCAGCGAACGAGCAGAAATAGACGGAACGGATTCCGCTCTTAAATCGCCTGACGCGGTTTGCTAGCTCTTGATGCTCTTCGACGCTGCATCCAGCGTCACCGCGCTTCTCCGGAAATACGATTCGTTTGCCATGTGGCATGCCAGTGCGGCATGGTTGCCGAAAACTGCGTCTTCCGTCACAGGCTTACGCGATCGCACCGCATTGAAGAACGTCGCCAGGTGCGGCTTGATGTCGTCATAAGAATTGCCACGATAAGTAGTCGATTCCGCTAGCGGATCCTTGCCTGGGGCTAGGTCGTGTTCGGCATGCCACTGCTTGAGATATTCCTCTCGCATGGCTCGCGGATAAGCATTGGTGGAGTAGTAGCTGGGAGAAGTATCGACCCCAGGCTGCGGAACATGGGTCAGCCCGTTCTCAGTAACCTCGATATAGCCCTTCGATCCCTGGAAGCGGACCACCTCAGGACTCTCGCAGCCCAGGTTCAGCCGCGTGTAGACGGGAATGTCGCCGTACTCGAACAGCGCGGCGTGGACGTCCGGCATATTGCGGCCGTCCTTCCAGCGCAGGATGCCGCCCATGGCCATGGCGCGTTTCGGCGGTTCGTTCCAGTTCACCGCATAGGTGATGCCACTGATCAGGTGGACCAGCAGGTCTCCCGCTACGCCCGTGCCGTATTCCTTCCAGCAACGCCAGCGAGCGTAAAGCAGGGGATCGAAAGCACGCTTGGGGACGGTGCCTTGCCAGGTGTCCCAGTCCAGATTCTGCGGGGAGAGGTCGGTGGGCGGAGTGTACTCCCAGCAACCCGTGGGATCGTTGCGTCCGAGGGTTCCCTCGACCAGGTTCAAATTGCCGATCGCCCCTTGCGCGATCATCTCTTTCGCCTTTCCGTAGATCACGGAACTGACGCGCTGGGATCCGATCTGCACGATGCGTCCAGTCTTCTTCTGCGCATCCGCCATGTCGAATCCCTCGGCCGCTGTGTGGGACATGGGTTTTTCGCAATACACATCCTTGCCCGCGCTCACGGCATCGACCACGACCTGCTTGTGCCAATGGTCGGGAACGGCGACGATCAGGCAGTCGATATCCTTGTTGTCGAGCAGTTCCTGATAGCGGCGCGTGGTGGGGAGACTGTTGTTGCCGACGATTTCTTTCGCCAGTTCGCGATGCCCGTCGTACAGGTCGCAGGCAGCCACGCATTCGACACCCGGCAAGGTGATGGCCGTGCTGAGCAGCGGCGAGCCCTGCATTCCGATACCGATGATGCCTAGGCGGATGCGATCGCTGGCGGGGACGGGGCGCGGCGAGGCGAAGCTTTCCGTGTCCAGAAAGACGGTGTTGGCGGCAATCAATGCTCCGCTGCTGGTTTGCAGAAATTCCCGGCGAGAAAAATCATGCTTCATGGCTCCTCCAGCGATGTGAAGAATCAGTATTGCAGCTCCGCCTACTTCGGCAGAGGTTTCATGGCAACTTCTTTGAAGAACACAATATCGTTGTCGCTATGATTCTGCAGCCCGAAGTATCCGTCGTTCGGGCGCGTGCCGCGATGCGGCTCGAAATCGAATTTTCTTTCCGGCACGGGCTGGCCTTCGGTGTAGTCGGTTACCTTGACGCCGTTCACGAAAACTATTGTTTTCGGACCGTCGAGCGTGATTTCCATAGTGTTCCATTCCGGCCCCGGCTTACCGGGCTTGGCCAGAGGCTTGGTCAAAGAATAGAGAGTGCCGGTTACATGGTAGTCGTCTTCGTTCGATTTTTCGGGCTCGTTGTCGATCTGAACTTCGTAGCCATAGTGCACGGGCATCCACTCCTCCCGCGGCTCGATGGGAATGCGAATGAAGACGCCCGAATTGCTGTTGTGGTCGCGCATCTTGAAGACCACGCGAATCACGCAATCCCCGAGCTTTCCGCCGGTCCAGTAGAGCAGGCCCATGCCGCCATGCGTGCGGATCAGCCCGTCCTCCACCGACATGCTTCCCGGTCCCACGTGCTTCCAGCCAGTCAGATCTTTTCCGTCAAAAAGTTGTTTCCATTCGCCGGATTGCGCCGCTGAAGGAACCGTTGCCAGACCGATCGGCAAAATGCAGATCAGGAAAAGAAAAATAGCAGTCCGCACATCTCACCTCGAGGCAAAAAGAGGATTTAATCTCGCGGGCGAGCATTATAGTCTCACGCGCACGTGTAGGGACAGGCGCCCCCTCCCCTGCCCGGCCGGGGGCCAGCCCGGCACCATTCCCGCATACCTTGTTGCCCGCTGATCTATGGCATCATGCTGCCTCCACCAAGCGAGGACGAACATGACCACCATTTCCGAAACCGCAACCCGCCTGCTCTCGCTCGAAGGTAAGGTTGCCATTGTGACCGGAGCTGGCTCTGGTATCGGCCGCGGCATCGCGGTCCGGCTGGCGCAAATGGGAGCCGCGCTGATGGTTCTCGATATCGATCCCGAAGGCGGCGAGGCCACAGCTCGCTCCATCACGGAGCGCGGAGGACGCGCACTCTTTGAAAAGTGTGACATTCGCCACGCACCCGACTGCCGCGCGTCAATTGAGAAGGCCATTGCGTCCTTCGGTCGCATCGACATCCTGTGCAACAACGCGGGAGTGATTGTTCGCAAGAGCATCGTCGCCCTGGCTGAAGAAGAATGGGACCTCTCCCTCGACGTCACGCTGAAGGGAACTTTCCTGCTATCGCGCGAGGCGATCCCGCACATGGCGAAAAACGGGGGAGGCGTCATTATTAACACCGGGTCAGGCTGGGCGCTGAAGGGCGGGCCGCAGGCTGCTTCCTATTGCGCAGCGAAGGCTGGTGTGTTGAATCTAACCAGAGCCATGGCCATCGACCACGGGAAGTCGAATATCCGGGTGAATTGCGTTTGCCCAGGCGACATCGACACTCCGATGCTGCGCAGGGAATGTGAGCAGCTCGGCGCCGATCCCGCGTCGTTTATGAGAGAAGCCGCCGCACGTCCGTTGGGGCGCGTTGGAAGTCCGGAGGATGTCGCGGACGCCGTACTATTCCTGGCGAGCAATATGGCCAGCTGGATCACCGGCACCCAACTCGTAGTGGACGGGGGAGGGCTCGCGTGATACGACGCGTTAGTCGCCCTCGACACTGGCTGGAACCCCTGTATCTTTTCCTGAGAACGTGCTCCACCCGCGCCGTGAAAGATCCCAGAAGATGAGATACCCCGCAATGCCCGACAGGGCGAGCAGCAGCAGTCCCCATCCCAATTGGCCGAAGACGATCTTTCCGATTCCGAACAGGCAGCCGTACACGAGAATGACACCCATCACCCAGTTGAACGCATTCGCGGCGACATCGCGTACCTGCGGCATCTCGGGCACGAGTTCGGCGATGCGTCGCCAGCCGTACACGGTCGGGTGAACGCGCCTGTAAAACCCAATGAGAGTCTCGTCCGACTCCGGGCGGGTGACGAAGGTTGCGATCACCCATGCAATGGTCGTGACCAATCCCGTGATCAGCGCGGTCTTCGCGTAGACCAAGGAATCGCTGCCCGTGAATGAAACGCGGCTCAATCCGATGGTCATCAGCGCCGCCACTGCCATCGCAACGATCTCGCTCCACGCGTTGATGCGCGACCAGTACCAGCGCAGGATGTACACTGCGCCGGTGCCGAATCCAATATTCAGGACCAGTTGCCATCCCTGATTGATCGATGCCAGCCTAGTCGCGGTGTAGCCGCTGCCCAGCACGAGGAAGACTGTAAAGATTTTGCTGATCAGTACGTAGTGCTTTTCGGTGGCGTCACGAACAACGAACCGTTTGTACAGATCGTTTACCAGGTACGAGCTTCCCCAGTTCAGCTGCGTGCCAATCGTCGACATAAAGGCTGCGAGAAATGCCGCCACCATCAGCCCGCGCAACGCCGGCGGTAGATAGTCACGCAGCACCATGACGTAGCCTTGCTCGGGATTTTGCGCAAACGCCTCGCTCGGATGCAATCCGCCATGCGGCGAATACACCACCAGCGCGACCAATCCGGTGATGACCCACGGCCAGGGGCGAAGCGCATAGTGTGCGATGTTGAACCACAGGGTGGCGCCCAGCGAGTTCTTTTCGTCCTTTGCGCTGAACATGCGCTGCGCCACGTATCCGCCACCGCCCGGTTCCGCTCCCGGATACCACGCCAGCCACCACTGCATGCCCAGATACACGATGAAAGTGAGCACCGGCAACGTCCACAACGCGTTCGTCGTGAGGCCGAGATGGAAGTCGGGCAAGAACGCGGTGGGATCGGAAATTTGCGTGCCGGACGCGCGAGTGCTTTCTTCCACCACGTGCAGTTGCGATTGCAGCGCCCCCATGCCCCCGATCTTCGCGACCGCGACCCAGGCCAGCACGATGATCATCGCCATCTTCAATGCAAACTGGAACAGGTCCGTGACCAGCACGCCCCACAGTCCACCGATAAATGTGTAGAGGCCAGTGAAGGGAATCAGCACGAACACGCAGATGATCAGCGCGGTCGACCTCGGATCACCCAGGGTGTAGGACATGGAACCGCCCAGGCTGATCACGCGCCCCTGCGCAATCGCCGGCCCCAGCAGAACCGTAATGATGCTAACCATCGCCTGCGTCACCCATCCCAGGATGAAGCAGTTCATGAACAGCCCGAGATAGACCGCCTTGAACCCGCGCAGGAAGGCGGCAGGCTTGCCCCCATAGCGGACCTCCACCAACTGCACGTCGGTGAGAATCTCGGCGCGCCGCCAATAACGCGCAAAGAAGAAGACGGTGAGCATGCCGCCCACGCATGATCCCCACCAGATCCAATTGCCGGCGATCCCTTGCCGGGCGACCAGCCCGGTTACGAGCAAAGGAGTGTCGGCGGCAAAGGTTGTGGCTACCATGGAGGTTCCGGCTAGCCACCAGGAAACATCGCGCCCGGAAATGAAAAATTCCTCGGTGTTGCCGCTGGCGCGCCGCCGATAGTAGACCCCGATCAGTAGGTTCGCCAGCAAGTACCCGATGATGACCAGCCAATCGGTCGAAGTGAGTGGCATAGTTCTCCGTGGTGTAGTGGATCATGGCCGGAAAGTAAGGATCGTATCAGGACATCGCTTTCGCGATACCGTAGACGCTCCTCGCTGACCCCTTTCAGGGGCTGCGCTCGCCCGCCAATTTACCGGAATCTGCGAATGAAAAGAGTATGCCGCTCGGAGCGATAAAATCCCACTCCGTAAATGACAGCCTTGCCGGAGGTCGAATAGATGACCTGCCGGATTCGAAGCAGCGGCGCACCACGCGGGACCGACAACAGTTCCGCATTGTGCGCGTCGGCGGCCGTGGCGTCCACTTCTTCGTCCGCGTACGCCAGTTCTACTCCGTAGTCGTGCTGTAAAGTCGAGAACAGGGAGCTTTTGCCCAAAGGCGCGGAAGCAAGCGCCGCAAATTCCGCGCCCGGCAGGTAGACGGTTTCGAGCGCGAAGGGTTCTTCGCCGGTGAGACGAAGGCGGTCGATCTTGACCAGGTCGCTGGTCGAGGGCAATGCGAGCCGCGCCGCGATTTCCGCCTGGTGCTCGATAATTTTGGCCGACAGCACACGCGAACGCGGAGATAGTCCCCGGCTCGACATGTGCTCGGTATAGCTCATGAGCCGGTTGAAGTGAATTTTCGGCGGGGCCACGAACGTTCCCGAACCGCGGCGCCGCTCGACCACGCCTTCGCGCTCCAGGCCGGCCAGTGCATGACGCGCCGTCATCAGGCTCACGCCATGAATCCGCGCCAGTTCCCGCTCCGAGTCGACCGAGTCGCCAATTCTCAGCTGGCCGCCTTCGATCCGCTTGCGGATGACGTTCTGAATTTTCTTGTATGCCGGTGTTCCGTTGCGGCTTGCTCGCATCCTCATCCCCAGATACCTGGTCAATAAGTATCTGCCCCCGGGCTCCACCGATTCGTAAAGGCAGTTCGGTTCGTGCGTTACCCGCTATATAGCACACATGTATGAGCCGCGTAAAGCGCAGTTTGCGTGCCAGCGCGAAGGCTGCATCGATTTTCTCGCTGATCGCCATATAGCGCGAAGTGCTATAGGACTGATTCTGACCTATTTAGGAGGGGTTTCTCGCTAGGAACCTGCGTCAGAAGAAAACCGAAATGAACGGCAAAGAAATGGCTCAATCCCATAAATAATAGGAATAAGGGCGGGGCGGGTACCGATTTTCATATTGCCCATGGACGTCGCGCGCGCTGAATTCCCGCCCGCAAGTGCTATGCAGTTAGCTTTCTCTTGCGCCATGTTTCCTGGTCGGCGAGTTTTGACAATTTTCTTCTTGACCTCTTGCCATGCGGTGCTATATAGCATATTGCCATTCGTGATTGTGCTCTGTGGGGAACACCGTAATTCAAAGCGCGTGGGAGGTTCTGTGATGAAGCGAACACTGTGGAGTGGAGCCTTGCTCTTCGTTCTGGCCGCAATCTTCGGGTTCACCGTAGCTGCGTGGGGCCAGGAAGTAACGGCATCGATTGTTGGAACAGTCACCGATCCGAGTGGCGCACCTATCAACGGTGCCGAAGTCAAAGCAACGTCGGTTGAGCGAGGTAACACCCTTACCGCCACGACCAACGAAGCGGGTCTATACAACATCACCCGCCTCCCGGTCGGAACATTCAAGGTGGAAATTAGTGCCCAAGGGTTTCAGCGGTCGGTATACCCTCCCTTCACATTGGTTCTGAACCAGACAGCACGCGTCGATGTGCAAATGAAGGTAGGCCAAGTCACCGAGACTGTTGAGGTCACTGGAGCCGCTCCGATCCTGCAAACCGAAAGCACCCAACTCGATACAGTGATCGACGCTCGAACCAATGTTTCCCTCCCGCTGGCCTCGCGAAACTACGTTCAGCTGACCTTGCTGGCGCCAGGGAGTGTGAATCCAAATCCTCAGACGCTAACCGGTGCTCAGCGCATCGACGGTGCAGGTCGCCCGTACATCAATGGCAACCGTGAGCAGTCCAACAATTTCCTGTTGGACGGTATGGACAACAACCAGGTTTCCGACAACCTCGTGGGCTACACACCCAGCGTAGACGCCATTCAAGAATTCAACATGATCACCCAGAATGCATCTGCTGAGTTCGGGAACTTCCAGGGTGGAATCGTCAATACCTCCATTAAGTCGGGAACCAACAGCTTCCACGGGAACGTGTTTGAGTTCTTCCGGAACGACAAGCTGAATGCTAATCAATGGCAGAACGGCTTCTCCTCGCCTGCGTTGCCCAAGCCGACGCTTCGCTGGAACATGTTCGGCGCAACCTTCGGTGGCCCCATTGTGAAAGACAAATTGTTCTTCTTCGTTGATTATCAGGGCCAGCGTTTCGATCACCCTGCGACAGCAACGTTTCTTAATGTCCTGACAGCAGATGAGCGCAACGGGGACTTTTCAGCTCTGTGCCAAACGAGTTTCAGTGGCCCTGGGGGAACCTGCGCCCCAGCCGCTCCCGGTTCGGGACTCAGTGCAATTCAACTTTACAATCCGTTCAACGTTGTAGGTGGACAGCGTCAGCCCTTTCCACAAAACCACATTGACCCTGCGCTCGAAAACATCGTTGCTCAGAATTTCCTTTCCTCGGATCTCTATCCGACAGCAACCGGCACCGGGCTTGTCAGCAACGCGAGCTACGTAAAGACTAGTGCCCTCAATGCGGATCAGGGCGACATCAAGATCGACTACAATATGTCGGAAAAAAACCGAATTTCCGGCCGCTTTTCCGAAGAAGCGCAGAGTAACCCTGCCACGAATTCGTTTGGCATCATCTCCACGGATTCCGGCAACGCTCGCATGCACAACGGCGTAATTAGTTGGGTGCACACGTTCAATCCCAATTTTCTAAACGAGTTTCGCGTGGGTGCGAACTACGTTGGCCTGAACACAATCAATTCCGGTACAGCTGGCAGTCTGGGTAACGTTGCCGAGCAGTTGGGAATCGCGAATGGCAACGCTCACGGCCCGGGGTTGTTGGCATTCAACTTTACTGGTGGCAATGCAACCAATGTAGGCGGTGCCGGCGTCGTGCAGTTCTTTCACGACACTGTTTTTCAGTATGAGGACAACCTCACTATCACTCGTGGCCGCCACCTGCTGCATGTCGGAGCGCAGTTCTGGCGCCAGCGCATCAATACCTACTATTCGGGAAATAATGGCGTGAATGGCCTTATGGACTTCACCGGTAAGTTTACCGGACAAGGTTCATCCCTGGGGGCCGGCGAGGCGGATTTCTTCCTGGGTCTGCCTGATGATGTGGGGCTAGGCATTGTCGGCGGCACTGCGGGACACGTTCCAACCTGGGGTCACCGTGGAAACGTGTTTGGCGCATACGTTCAAGACGATTGGAAAGTGACACCTCACCTCACTGTGAATCTGGGACTCCGCTACGAGGTGCATACGCCTTGGGTGGAAGTGCAAGACCGGCAAGCCAACTTCGGCTTCTACAGCGGCGCGCTGTTGGCTCCGGACTGTAATAAAGTCCCGATCACGTTGCCCAGCTATGTGACCTGCACGAAAGCCGACAATCGCGCGCTTTATGGCAGCTACAACGGCATCGGTAACTGGCAGCCTCGCATTGGAATCGCCTGGACACCCGAGTCTCTCGGGGGGAAGACGGTCCTGCGCGCTGCTTACACGGTTTCATCCTACCTCGAGGGAACGGGAACCAACCTCCGTCTGCCCCTGAACCCGCCATTCACGCCGGCCGAAATTTCAACCCCGCCGACGACGACCAATCTGCCGCCAACCACTACCGATCAGGGGATCACGGCTGCACCGGCGAGCGACCCGTTTCAGAATGCTACCATTCGTCTCTGGAACCCGAATATTCAGGCGGCA
This sequence comes from uncultured Acidobacteriota bacterium, assembly GCA_963850425.1. Taxonomy (GTDB): domain Bacteria; phylum Acidobacteriota; class Terriglobia; order Terriglobales; family Acidobacteriaceae; genus Gp1-AA133. The sequence goes on from CAWKLF010000001.1 coordinate 1,985,874, forward strand.
ATGGCTCAGCAGTGGAACCTATCGGTGCAGCAACAGCTATCCAATAGCACGACTCTCCAAATCGGCTATGTCGGACAACGGGGGACTCATCTGATGGTGCCCATGCCGTACCTTCAGAAGCAGCTACATTCTGATGGCAGCATTACCCCTAGTCCGTACATGGGTGGAAATGCAACCCTACAGAGTTCGATCGGCCAAATCTCGGGAACGGCCTCGAACGGCAATATGGACTATCACGCCTTGCAGGCTACTCTGCAGAAGCGTTTCGCAGGCGGCCTGCAGTATCAGGTTGCTTACACGTATTCAAAATGCCTCACCGACTCCAGTGGATATTACGGTTCGTGGGGCGGACAGACCACGCCTACGTCTCCGTACTGGCAAAATCTCTACGACCAGCGCGCCGAGTGGGGCGGATGTTACTACGATTCCCGGCACACGCTCAGCAGCTACGTCACCTACGATCTCCCCTTTGGTAAGGGGCGCCGCTACGGTGCGAATATGAATCCGATTGCCAATGCGGTTGTCGGCAACTGGCAGATCAGTGGCATCGTATCCTTGCATAGCGGCTTCCCGATCACGATCTCGGCGGCCGACAATTCGGGGACAAATTCCCGCGGAGCGCGTGCTGACTGCAACGGTACGCCGCACTACCCGAAACATACTCTTCCCAACGGTCACATTCAGTGGTTTGATGCCAGCGTCTACTCCGAGCCTGCTTCGGGTTTTGGAAGCTGCGGAGTCGGAAGTGTCTTTGGACCTGGATTAGCTACTGGCGATCTGAGCCTCCAGAAGCAGTTCCTCTTCACCGAAACGAAGCGGCTCGAATTCAGGGCTGAGTTCATTAACGTAACCAACCACCCCATTCTCAACTCACCGGACGGTGGCCTCGGCGGGACGCTGGGACAAATCTCCAGTGGACAAGGTGAACGGAACATCCAGTTGGCTCTGAAGTTCTCTTTCTAATCGCTGTATCATGAGGGCAAGCGCTGTTTCGGCGCTTGCCCTTCATTTATGCCCAAACAACTCCTGGTTCTGCTTATCTGCTTCCTTCTGGGGTTTACTTTCTCCCACTTATCAGCACAAGAAGCGAAACATCTCGGAAATCCAAGTCGTGCGCCCGAAGACCGAGCCATAGGGCTGGCCGATGCAGGCCGCTGCAGAGAAGCTATTCCTCTGTTAAAGCCCGCGATCGTTCGCCCCGCGGCTAAGGACGTGAAGCGCAAGGTTGGCCTGAGTGCACTTCGGTGCGCGATGACACTCGACGACCGAGATCTCGCGCTGGAAGCCCTTCGCATGTTGAATCGAGAGTTCCCCAGCGATCCTGATGTTTTATACGTCTCTACCCACGCCTACTCCGATCTTTCTACACGCGCCTCCGAGACCCTGGCGCGCACTGCGCCACTTTCCGAACAGGCGCACGAACTCAATGCCGAGGCTTTGGAGGTGCAAGGTAGATGGGATGATGCGGCCAAGGAATACCGCGCGATCCTGGACCGGAAGCCGCGTCTCCCAGGTATTCACTACCGCCTTGGTCGGGTGTTGCTTTCGAAGCCGAATCTGGGGCCAGACGGGGTAAGTGAGGCAAAGAAAGAATTTCAGCTTGAGCTCGAGATCGATCCGAACAATGCCGGCGCCGAGTACGTCCTCGGCGAAATGGCTCGTCACGATGGTTCGCTGGATGACGCCGTCACGCACTTCTCCCGGGCCACAAAGCTCGACGCCGGTTTCGGGGATGCTTTCCTTGGGCTAGGAGAGTCTTTGATCGCCACTAAGAAGTTCGAGGACGCCGTCCCTCCCCTCGAAACAGCCGTCAAACTTGAGCCGGCGAATCCGGCGACTCACTACAACCTCGCCACCGCTTACAGTCGCACCGGCAAGAAGGCCGAAGCCGACAAGGAGTTCGCCATCCATCGCCAGATGACGCAGAAAGAGCCGCCGCCAGAGGACAAGGCGCAGCAGAATCCGAACTAACCAGCGGTCGCGATCGCATGGAATCCCGTCGCACACGAGTCCGAACCCAGTGAAGACGACAATCCCCAGGCATCTGCTTCAACGACTTTCCCGGCGCCAATTCCTGCGGGGCGTTGGTGGTACGGCGGCCCTGGCCGGGCTTTCACGATTCGCACGCGCATTCCCTGCGCCGGAGTATCCCTTTGAAGAAGTGCCCGCCTCCGCCAGCGGCATCACGTGGAAGCACGTTGCGGGGAAGTCCGCGGAAAAATATCTCCCGGAAACCACCGGGGCGGGCTGCGCCTTTCTCGATTACGATAACGACGGATGGATGGATCTGTACTTCGTCAACAGCGGCGCGTGCGATTTCTATTCGCCCAGTCCTCCCCTGCGCAACGCGCTCTACCGTAACAATCGCGACGGCACCTTCACCGACGTCACCGAGAAAGCGGGTGTCGGGGCCGGCGGATACGGCCAGGGTGTTGCGGTCGGCGACTATAACGGCGACGGCTTCCCCGATCTCTACGTGACGCAATACGGCAAGAGCATCCTCTACCGCAACAACGGCGACGGTACCTTCACCGACGTGACCGAGAAAGCTGGAGTCGCTGCGCCCGGCTGGAGTTCCAGCGCCGTCTGGTTCGACTACGACAACGACGGTCTGCTTGACCTGTTCGTCTGCCGCTTCGTCGACTTCAATAAGGCTAAGAGCAAAGACTGCCATGCCGGCGAAGATGCCAAGCGCGGTTATTGCATCCCGCACCTCTACAAGCCGATGGCCAGCTGGCTGTTCCACAACAATGGCGATGGCACGTTTACCGATGTCAGCAAGTCTTCGGGGATCGGCAACGTGCTAGGAAAAGCCTGGGGCGTGGTGGCCACCGACATCAACAACGACGGCCTGATGGACCTGTTTGTGGCGAACGATACGGTTGCCAATTTCCTGTTCGCCAATCGCGGGAAGGGACGCTTCGAAGAGATTGCGACCCAGGCGGGCGTTGCCTATAGCAGCGATGGCCGTCCGCGCTCCGGCATGGGCCTGGATTCCGCTGACGTCAACCAGGACGGCTGGATGGATTTATTCGTCGCCAACATCGATCACGAAATGTACGCGCTCTACCACAACAACCACGACGAGACCTTCGACGACCAGGCGCTCACAACCGGCATCGGCACCGCCACCCGCCTGATGAGCGGCTGGGGATTAAAGTTTTTCGACTACGACAACGACGGCAACCTCGACCTGATGCTCGCCAACGGCAATCCGGACGACCTGATTGAAGAGCTATCGCATCATCAGGTCGGATACCGGGAGCCGCTGGTGCTATTCCATAACTCGGGAAACAAGTGGACGAACGTCAGCGCGCAGAGTGGGCCGGTCTTTCAAAAGCCGCTCTCCGCAAGGGGTTTGGCGATCGGAGACTTCGATAACAACGGCTCGGTCGACCTCGTGATTGCCGTTAACGACGATGCACCCCTGCTGATCCGCAATAAGGCGGGAAGCGAGAATCAATGGCTTGGCTTGAAATTGATCGGCAAGAAATCGAACACCGACGCGATTGGGGCCCGCGTCACCTATCAAGCCGGCGACCTGAAGCGCAGCCGCATGAAAGTCGGCGGTGGCAGCTATCTTTCCTATCACGATCCTCGCATGGTGCTCGGCATCGGCAGACGACCAAAAATCGATTGGCTGGAAATCAAATGGCCGCAACCCAGCGGCCGCGTTGAGCGCTTCACCGATCTCCCCACCGGCCGCTACATCACGATCGTCGAAGGGGAAGGCAAGTGGAAATAGTCGTCAGTCACCAGTCATCGGTCGCCAGGTCACATTGAGGCCCACAGCGACTTCCGATCTTTCCACATTGTCATCCTGAGCGAACTGAGGCAAGCCGAACGAAGTCAAAGGACCCTGCGTCTGCCGCGTGTGAAACGATCTGGAAGGCATTTCTATGCGGAACGGGAAAGGGCTGACGACTAGCGACTGACGACTAACGACTAACGACTAACGACTGACGACTAACCCCGCTTTCGTCCCACCGCCGCCGTCGACTCCCGCACCACCAGCTCGGGTTCGACCATCACCCGCGATGTCACCGTGTCCATCCCGGGCCGCGCAATCCTCCGCAGAACGGTCTCAGCCGCAATCATGCCCATCTTGCGCAACGGCTGACGCACCGTTGTGAGGGCGGGATTCTGAAAGGCCGCACTCTGAATGTCGTCAAAGCCGACCACAGAGACATCGCCGGGCACGTTCAGCCCCTTCTCGCGCAGAGCTCCAATCGCCCCGATGGCCGACAGATCATTGAATGCGAACAGGGCCGTGAAAGGCTCGTGACCTGCCAGCAGCTTCTTGGTCACCGAATATCCAAGCTGAGTCGAAGGCAAATCTCCTTCCAACTGCACGGTGAGCTTGGGATTGAAGGGAATTCCCAACTTCGCAGCGCTCTCCTGAATCGCGCTCCAGCGCACTTCAGTGTCAGAACTGAATCCCTGCCCTTTGATGAAAGCAATGTTGCGGTGCCCCAGTTGGTGCAGGTGTTCCAGCGCCAGTTCGGCCGCACGGCGATGATCGAGCTCAATATTGGTGACACCCTTGACCTCGTTGTGTCCCGACACCGTGACCGTGGGAATGGGCAGATCGGAGTGGGTCCAGGGTGTATCCAGCGCGATCAGCCCGTCGACGGCGCGGGCCAGCAGCATCTTCGGATATTCGTCCATCAGGTCGGCGCGGTGCCGGTGGCTGGCGACAAAATAGAAGTAGCCCTCCTGCAGCAGGTGATCTTCGATGCCGCTCATGACCAGGGTTGCGTAGCCCTCGCTGACCTCCGGTACCATGACGCCGATGGTGAAACTGCGCTGCGTACGCAGGGAGCGGGCAAAAAAGTTTGGCCGGTAGTTGTGCTTGCGGGCCGCCGCGAAGATGCGATCCTTGGTTTGTTGCGGAATGGAGTCGGCGACCGCCGACCGGTTCATGACCAGCGATACCGTGGCGGGCGAGAGGCCAAGCTCGTCGGCTAACAGCTTTAAACTCACCCGCTGGGCGGGCTTGCCGCCGCGGCGCCCATTCGCGGACAGCGTTTTCTTCTTCGCACTCACGGTGCGCAGTCTCGCATATCGCTATCGCCAGAGGCAAGCGCGAACGCCGTTTCGGCGAATAGGGACCGCTACAGTTTCCGCAATATTTCAAGCCTCTAAATCGGTTTAGCCAATATGACATACCGCCGCGCAAGCTAGCTGCAAGGCTTGCATTCGTCTGATTGCTCTAGGTTGTGACTCTACGGGGTTAGCTTTCCGATCGTGAGGTAATCCTGCGAGGGCACGCCAAACGCATCGGCCACGCGGTTAAAAAAGGCGAACATCGCCGTGACGTACACAGCTTCGGCTATCTGCTTCTCGGACCAGCCTGCATCGCGCAGCTTTTGGACATCTTCGTGCGTGGTACGGCTGGCGGCTTGGGTAACAAGTTCGACGTAGTCCAACAGCGCGCGCTCGGCCGTTGTCAGCCCCGCTTCATCGAGCTTGCCCTCGAGAATCGCCGTCACGCATTGATCGCTGGCTCCCTGAACCCGCAGGAAGTAGGCATGACTGTCCAGTCAATACGGGCACCGGTTCAGGTAGGAGACGTAGCTGGCTATCATCTCCTTGTGCCGCCGGCTGAGATGGCCTTCGGAAAAATGAACGGTGTTAGAGAAGTCGACAACCTGCCGCAGAAAGTCAGGACGCGCGCCGAAGCACTTGATGATACCTGGTACTTGCTTGCGACCGGAACCGGTGCGCCAGTAGTCGTAAGCGGCGGCGGTCTCGCCGGTAGCTTGGTGATCTTCGGTAATCCGGATCTTGGTGTCCGATTTGGTCCGGATGACCGGCTCCCTTTCATCGCTCATAGATACGTATGATACCTTCGCCTGCTCGCGCCGCAGGTTGTAGTCAGTCGAAAAGAGCAACAAAAGGGAGGGGCATGACTTCAGTCGTGCCACAAGCATAAACAATAAGGCGGCTTCAGCCGCTGAGGTTCGCTTCCGTCAGAACAGAAACTTCAACGCCACCTGAATCACGCGCGGTCCCACATCCGACTGCACGACCCCGAAATTGGACGATTGAATATCGCTATTCGGCAGCCGCAGGTTGGTGTGATTCAGAAAATTGAAGAGCTCCCCGCGGAACTGAAATTCCTTCCCCTCGCTCACGCGAAAATTCTTGACGGCGGCGAAATCCCAATTTGCATAGCCCGGGCCCTGCACCACGTTGCGCCCTTCGTTGCCGAATACCTGCACGTCTGGATCGGGCGTCAGCTTCTGGAATGCGCACGGATTAATCCAAGATCCGGGAACGCGCGTGCGGTCTGCGGCGCGCCCACCTTGTGAGATCGTGGTTGCGCAACCAGTATCGCTATTTGCAGGAACGGGGCCGGCCCGGAAAGGATCGCTGATAAGGTCGGGCCGGTTGCTTGAAAATCCGGAAATTTCCGGCGCGCTGCCCTGCAGCGAGACGTCGTTCGAATCGAACACTGTGAAAGGCGTGCCGCTTTGCAGAGTTGCAATTCCGTTCAGCTGCCAGTTGCCGAAAGCGTACTGATACCAGGTGTGCCCGTGCCGCCAGAAGGGAAGTGCCCACTGATAGCTAAGCACCAGCCGGTGTCGCGAATCGAACATCGACCGCCCGCGCTCGGCCGCCAAATCAAACGGGTTTTGCGCCAGATCATTTTCTCCCGCCACCTGCTGCGAAGCCGAACCCGAGATGTTGAATGAGGACACATCATCGATCGACTTCGAGTAGGTGTAAGAGGCGAGGAATGAAATTCCGTATCCAAAACGCTTGCGCAGACTGGTTTCGAGGGCATGATAATTCGAGCTGGCAATTCCGGCAATCTTGCCCACCGAAGCGTAAGTGCAATCGTCCGGCGCCGCCAACGTGCAGCCTGAAAACATTCGCCGCTGGTTGACGTTATCCGCGGTGGAAACGCCTCCGGGATAGTAGATCGTGGGATTACCTTCGATCAGACGCGGCAAGTGCGTGCCCGTTGTTCCAACATATCCAACTTGCGCCAACCAGTCGCGGCCGAACGACCGCTGGAGGTTGAGGTTCCAGTGCTGCGCATAAGGCAGCTTCAGATGCTGGTCGACGACCAGCAGTGTCATGGGCTTTGAAAACGAACCATCGAAGGGATTGCCTCCGTTAAATGGGTCGGCGAAATTTACGGGGAATCCGCGCTGTGGGGTGCCGAGGTAAGGGGGCGCGCTGATCGGATCCTGTAGTGGACCTCCCTGTCCGTTATAGAAAGGTTCGTAGAAAATGCCGTACGCGGCGCTCACCAGCCATTTGCCTTCGCCTGTCGGATCGTAGGCCAGTCCCAGGCGCGGCGCGAACGCAGTTTTCTGCGTCGCAATCAACCCGGCCGGAACGCCCGGGTCGCCGGGATACAGCAACCCCGCTGGCGCGGACGGCAAGACCGTCGACTGTGCGCCCGGCACAAACAGATTTTGCCGGTTGTGCGTCTCGGTGTACGGGAAAGGCAGGTCGTAACGCAGCCCGTAATTCAGCGTGAGACGGGAATTCACCTTGAACGTATCCTGCGCATAGAAGTTCAAAGCCTTGCCGCGGATATGGCGGTTAAAGTCGCCGCCACCCTGCAGGAATACAATCGGTTGGCCCTCGAGAAAGCTGGCGAAGGGATCACTGAACGGGAAATTCACGAACACAAAGAAGCCATTCGTGGCAATGCCTTGTAGCGCGTTGATCTGATCGCGCCGGAACCCGCCGCCGAATTTCATCTCATGGCGGCTCCGAACCCAGCTTAGGGATCCCGACGCATCAAAAGTATTCTGAAACGTGTTCCGCGGCCCGGTGATGGGATCGCCGACCGAAGCCTTCCCGCCGATTTGGATGAAGGGTGGTCCTGCGGCCTCAGGCAAGCTGGGGTTATAGAGAAAACCCAGGCTTGAAGGGGGCTGATGGTTCAAATGCTGATCGAAGAGGAATTTGTTCCGAAGAAACGAGAACCGCGCCACGCCAACAAGCGCCGGCGAAAAGACATGTGTCTCCTGAACTACGAAGTTTTGCGCGCGATCCTCCTCGCCCACCGGGAATCCCGGTACGTTCGCGCCCGACGTCGAGAGCGGGTCGGTTGTGGGTCCTCCACTGTACATATACCGAAAACTCAGATTGTCTTTTGCAGTGAGGTATTGATCGAACCGCAAACCGAATTGATCGTTGTTGACGCTCAGCGACTCCGTCGTGACAAACGAAGTCGGACCGTTGTTAGGCAGCGGATAGAAGTCAAGGATCTTCAGCGCGATCGGATCGAAAGGACCCATCAGTTTGTTATAGGGAATCGGAACGGGGTGAGGCGGCGGAGGCGCGAACGAGAATCCGAAGAGCTGGTGCGAGGGATTGGTACCCATGTCATTGCAGAATCCGTTGGCATCGAATCCCACGTTCCCGGGGCACAGTTCTGCGAAATCACCCGTTCGTTCTGCCAGTGACGGCACGGTGGCCGGAACCGTCTCCCCCTGGCGGTTGCGGAAGCCTTCGTAGTAGGCGAAGAAGAACGTCCGGTCCTTTACGATTGGCCCGCCAAAGGTTGCGCCAAACTGGTTTTGCTTGAGCGGCTGAACGCTGTGGGTTGAGAAGTTCGATGCGTCCATGGCATCGTTGCGCAGAAACTCCCAAACCGCGCCGTGAAACGAGTTCGTTCCCGAGCGGGTGACAATATTGGTCGTCGAGCCCGTGTTCTGGCCGAATTCAGGATTCGCGTTGTGGGTAAGAATGCGGAACTCGGCGATTGCATCGATCGGGGGCCTGAGTACAAAGCCTGCATCCACAGAGTTGGTGTTGTTGGCGCCATCGATCAGAAAGCTGTTTGACTCGGGCCGCTGGCCGTTCACCGCGTAAGCCTGCCCATCGCGCAACGATCCGCCCGCTTCTCTCAGGCCCGGCGTCAAGGGAGCAACCCCGGGTTGCAGCAGGCCAAGTTGCGAGAAGTTGCGCCCATCGAGCGGAAGATCGAGCAGTTCGCTCTGGTCAACGACCGATCCCAGGCTGGTCGTCGTTGTCTGGATCAGCTGGGCGTCGGCCATCACCTGAACGTGTTGCGTTTCCGCACCCACCGCTAGTCGCACAGGAACGTTGGCCGTCTGGTTCACATCGAGCTTGATGCCGTCCTGGATGTACTCCTGGAATCCCTTGGCGCCGACGGTCAGCCGGTAATGGCCGACCGGCAGCTCCACCAGCACGAATGCGCCGGTGTTGTCGGCAAAAGCCGTGCGTGTCAGTCCCGTCTCCACATGCCGCGCCGTCACCGCAGCCGATTGCACAATCGCGCCGCTCGCATCGGTAACAGTGCCGCGAATGCTGCCTGTAATCTGCTGTGCGGCGGCGGTTACCGCCACAATCACCATCAGCAAACAAATCCATTTCCGGAGCACACCCATGGTTTACCCCCGCGGTCGCAATTTAAGAGGTTGGCAAGAGATGAACATTGTGAGGACGCGGATTTCCCTGTGACCCTCTGTGTCCACTGTGTGGTTAACGCCTTTGGTCTACTTTGCGGCTTCGATCTTGTCGATCACGATCGCCCTCGATCCTTTGCGCTCGAAAATTTTTCCGCTTGCTGTCACTTGCTCGCCGGCAAACGGGAGCAGTTTGTCATTCTGCCCACTCGAAGGCGTGGTCCCGGCGATCGGCCAGTAGATTGTGCCGTCCGCAGTCAGAATCGCCAGCGGCGACCCGGCTTTCGCGCAGGCCCGCGCGCAGTCGGGGCTAATCGGTTTTTCCAAGCCTTTGGTGAAGGCGCAGGCTGAGTCGATCACGTAGCCCTTCACGGTTTCGGTTTTTCCGGCGGCGTCAGCGCCCCAGAGCGCGACCGTCACGAAGACAGACACTGCCATCACGACTGCAACGGTGATTCTCATGCGATCCCCCACATCCCTGAGTTGACATCCAAAACGAGCACAATCTGAAAACCCCAGCTGGCCGTGCAACCAGCTGGGGAAAATCTCCCCGGCAGTGTGCTCCTGCCGGTTTTCTCTAGGGGTGCCTCAGAAGCGCGTGCGTGGGATAGCGCCAATGAGGACTGATGAATTGCACGGAACTTTAGTGAGGTTGGAAAGCGAGAACAATACTGCAAAAGTATTAGCGAAGGGTCGCCACTCGAGCGGCGCCGGGGCCGGTCACGCCACCTTCGGGATTTCCGCAAGACTGGTATAGATTGACAAGCCGAGGGACCGGCCGACGCGCACCATCTCATCCGCCCCGGTCGAAGCACCGCCTACGCGAAGCACCGCGTCGCACTTCTCCAGCAGCCGAACCGCGATCGGATGGAACACTTCATTGAAGACTTCATCTCCGACCCTCTTAGACCCGCCCAGATGAACCAGCGGAAGCGCCAGCCACTCACCCAGCACGGGGATGTGTCCGGCACGGAAGATGGGTAGCGCATACGACTCCATCTCTTCTACGTTCTTTCGCATCGATGCCGGATCATCGTTCGTGCCTGAGCGATAGGGACCGGCAATCAAAATCAGTAATGCATCGGATGGTTTTGTGGACACAGATTCCTTTCAGTCAGGCTGCTCAACAATCGCGATCGTCAGTTGATAGCGAAACTTCCGTATCGATACTACGACAGAGATGTTGAGCCATGGAAAACACTCAACTTCGCGCCCTGACACCTTATCAACGCAAACTCATTCACCTTCCATGGCACTGGCAGGATTTCTCGCGAGGCGCCCCACTTGACGCACTTGGCTTAACATGGTGGGAACTCTCGTATGGAGGCTCCGCCGATGAGCGAAGGCGATCCGGGTTCCATCCATTTCCAAAACGATTGCGCAAAAGATGGAATCACAATTAGATTACGACTCGCCGCTTGGGTAGCCATGCTGAGTATTTTCTCCACTGCACTGATGTCCGGATGTTCCCGGCCATCGGCCCACGACACGAGCGCTTACATACGTGTGAACCAGTTGGGATACGAGAGCGGACTGCCGATGCGCGCGTTCCTGATGGCGGATGCAGGTCGGGCGGGAACCGGTTTCACGCTTCAAGGCTCAAACGGCAAAGTGGTATTTACTGGCGCCGTGGGGTCGCCTACTGGACAGTGGGGCAAGTACACAGTCTATCCGCTGGACTTTTCCACGGGAGAAGGCGCTTACACGCTACACATATCGGGAGCAATCCGGGCAGAGTCGCCCACCTTCAGAATTGATACTGCCCAGCAACTCTACTCGGGCGCACTGAGCAACGCGCTGCAATTCTTTCAGAATCAGCGCGACGGGCGAGATTACATTCCTTCCGCCTTGCGGCCTGCGCCCGCACACTTGAACGATCAGCGTGGGAACGTCTTCAAGCCGCCGGCGTTCTCCTCGTTCGGTCGCATCAAGGGCGATCTGGCGCCCGTGGGTACGGTTGTGGATGCATCGGGAGGATGGTGGGACGCAGGCGATTACTTGAAATTCGTGCATACGGCCAGCTATGTCGAAGCGCTGATGTTGCTGGGAGTCCGGGATTTTCCTCACCAGATGGGTAGTGATTCGACCACTTCCAGTTTTGTAAGAGAGTCGAAGTTCGGTCTGGATTGGTTGCAGCGGATGTGGAAGGAAGACTCGGCGACGCTCTACTACCAGGTGGGAATCGGCAGCGGCATCTCGGGTTCCGAAAACGACCACAGCATCTGGCGACTGCCCGAGCAGGACGATAACCTCGGCGGGACGGACGGTAAGTATCGTTACATTCGGAATCGTCCAGTTTTCATGGCTGGCCCTCCGGGGTCGAAGATCAGCCCCAACCTGGCGGGACGCCTTGCGGCTGACTTCGCGCTGGGCTCCATGGTGTATCGGAAGAGTGACCCTGCCTATGCGAATCGGTGCTTACTGGCGGCGGAGCACATTTACGACCTGGCAGACGCCTCGCCGGGCGCCGAGTTGCTGACCACCTCGCCCCACGACTTCTACGGCGAGTCGGAATGGCGGGACGACATGGAACTGGCGGCCGCCGAACTTTACCTCGCAAACCGCAGCCCGGGCTTGCCCGAAGGATTGCCGCATCGTGATCCGGCGTTCTATCTGAAAGCAGCGGCAGAGTGGGCCTCGGCCTACATTCATGGGGAGAAGGACGGCGGCGAGATTCTGGGTCTGGGGGATGTCGGCGTTTTGTCACACTCTGAGCTGTATCGGGCGATGGCGCTGGCCGGGAATTCGGACGGGCTGGCCGTGTCCCCGCCCGATCTTCTGCAGGATATGAAAAGGAAATTGGACAAAGCCGTGGCGGTCGCGAGCAAAGATCCTTTCGGATTTGGTGTTTCCTGGGGTGCGGGCGACACGCCGACTCACGGCGTCGCATTGGCTCTGATGGCGAGTGCGTACGACCACCTGACTGAGTCGAAGACCTACGACAGCTACACCCGCGGGTGGATCGCCAACATCCTTGGTGCAAATGCGTGGGGAACCTCGTTCATCGTGGGGGACGGGACCGTTTTCCCGCGGTGCATTCATCACCAGGTTGCCAACCTGTTGGGGTCGAACGATCCGCCAACGCCGATCCTGGCAGGCGCGCTGGTCGAAGGACCGATTGACAAGCCTGAGTCGGGTACACCCCGCGGTGTGAAGGCGTGCCCACCCAACGGAAAAGATGTGTTTTCGCAATTCGACGGGAATGGCGCCATGTACAAAGATAAAGTTGAATACTATGCCACCGCGGAGCCAGCCATCGATCTCACCGCTCCGTCATTCCTGATCTTTGCGTGGAGGATGGCAGGACAGCCGGCATTCCCGAGTAACACAAAAGCGCCCGCGAAGCCGTAAGTGTCCGCCTGATCCGTGAGTTGACGAAGCGCCGGGGCAGCCTAGGCAGGTGCGGATCTGCTCCGTGAGCATGTGGATTCAGCTCCGAAGGATCAGGATGTGTTCGATTTCATGGGATGGCTTGCCGACATCCTCAACTAGCGTGTCCTGCTCTGAGCTGAAACGAACCTATTAAAACCCATCCTTCCCCGAAATCCCCTTGCCCTCAACGCACTCGTACGCCTTTCCGCAAGCGAGACTCTTGAACTCCTCGGTTCGCCCGCTCGGCCACAGGATGAGCACCCGATCGATCCAATCGCGTTTCCCCACGCCAAAAGTCAGCGGCAACTCCGATTGCGAAAGATAGCTTGACCCGCTTTTTACCATTCGCGACTGCATTACCCCGCCGCACTCAACCCGCACTTCCGCGCCGATTGCGTCGCGATTCGATTTGGTCCCGACCAGCCGAAAGCGCACGCTCTTGTTCCCGGCGTTCTGATCGTTGCGATACAAGAATGCCGGGCCGTTGTTGGTTGTAACCAGCAAATCGAGATCGCCGTCACGATCAAAATCCCCACACGCCACTCCGCGCCCGACTTTCGATTGCACGAATCCCGAGCCCGCGTCGGCGGCCACATCGCGAAATGCGCCTTTCCCACTATTGAGAAATAGCTGCGGAGGCTGCGCGTAGCCAACGTTTCCCCGGATGTTGCGCACTGTCTCGTCGATATGCCCATTGGCTACTGCCAGGTCGAGCCATCCATCGAGGTTTACATCCAGGAAAGCGCAGCCAAACCCAAGGCTGTTTTTCGACGCGGGCCCGATGCCCGACTGGATCGACACATCTTCATAAACACCAGGCTTTGACTCGCGATACAGCCCGATCATCTCGTTGTCGAAGTTAGTGATCGCCAGTCCTCGTCCCCCTGAGTTCAGGAAGTCGCCCGTATCCACGCCCATCCCGGCGCGCGCTTTGCCCTCGGTGCTCAGAGCGATGCCCGCTTCCATCCCAACATCGCGAAACGTTCCATTCTGCTGGTTGCGATAGAGCTTGTTAGGCTGCGTGTCGTTCGCGACTAAAAGATCAGGCCAGCCGTCGCGGTCGAGGTCGAGCATCGCCACGCCCAGCGCCTTCGAACTGCTGTCGAAGATTCCGCTTCGCGCCGTCACATCTTCGAAGGTTCCGTTGCCGCGATTGTGAAACAGCCAGCAGGTTTCCCCGCGATATGCTTCCGGCGTGCAATAGGACTTGTGCTTGCCGTCCAGCGAACAAAAAACGTCGTGCTCGGGCGACCAGCGTACATAATTGCAGACAAACAGGTCCAGTAACCCGTCGCGGTCGTAATCGAACCACAATGCCGACGTGCTCAGCGCTTGCTTCCCGCCCAGCCCGCTTTTCTGAGTGACGTCAACAAACGTTCCCTTGCCGGTATTGCGGAACAGCCGGTTCTGGCCGACGCACGTAATAAAGACGTCGGGAAACCCGTCGTTGTTGTAGTCGCCCACCGCAACGCCCATGCCATACATTTCGACCTCAAGCCCGGCCGCCTTCGTCACGTCACTGAACGTGCCGTTGCGGTTGTTGCGGTAGAGCTTGAGCGTGCTGCGCTGGCGCTGGTGCCCTGGCCAATCCATTCCATTGATCAGCAGAATGTCCTGCCAGCCATCTGCGTCGTAGTCGAGGAAGGCACAGCCCGATCCGAGGGTCTCGGGAAGCAGCTTGCCGCCATACGCGCCGCTGTTGTGATGGAAGTCGAGGCCGGCCGCGGTCGTCACGTCGGTTAGCGCAAATCCCAGATTCGCAGCCGGCGCCGCCAGCGACGCCCATGCATCCGCGCCCAATCCCGCAGCCGCGGCCCATCCCGCCATGCCCCGCAGGAATTCTCTCCGCTTCAAGGGATGTTCACCAGCCCGTTACGGATCGCGTACACCACCAGCTCTGCCGTCTTGTGGATGCCGAGTGTGTCCATGATGTTCGCTCTGTGCACGGAGACGGTATTCACGCTGAGATTGAGCTGGTCGGCAATTTCCTTATTCGATTTGCCATCGACGATGAACTGCAAGATTTCGAGTTCGCGGGTAGTGAGCCCGCCATTGCGCTCGCCCTTCAGCGAAGCCCGGCGCGCGACCTGCGGATCAAGCACCACCTGGCCTTCCGCCACCTTCCGAATCGCGGCGGCCAACTCCAGGTCCACGGCGTTTTTCAGCACGTAGCCGCGGGCGCCGGCTTCGAGCGCTTGCCGGACCAGCGTCTCCTCCGAATGCATGCTCAACATCAGGATGATCTGCTCAGGAGTGCTCTCCAGAATTTTCCGCGTGGCAGCCAGCCCGCTGGTGCCCGGCAGCGCGCTGTCCATCACGATGACCTTGGGCTTGAGTTGCTTGGCCAGCTTGATCGCTTCGGTGCCGTCGCTGGCTTCGCCGACCACGGTCATATCGGGCTCGTCTTCGAGCATGCGCCGGAAGCCGCGTCGCACCAGGCTGTGATCGTCCACCAGCAGGACAGTAATCTTATTCGGCATGTGCCTCTGCTCTCTCCCGCGGAACCCGCAGGCGCACCAGCGTTCCACCCGCCGGCGGCTGCAGGAATTCGATCCGGCCGCCCAGCAACTCGGCGCGTTCGCGCATCGCCACCAGCCCGATCCCCGGGGAGGATCCGTTTGCGCTGAAACCCTTCCCGTGATCTTCCACTTCGAGTTGAAGATCGCGCGCCGCAAAGCGCAACCGCACCCAGGCCGCGCGCGCTCCGGAATGACGCGTCACGTTATTCAAAGCTTCCTGCAGGATGCGATACACGTGAATTCCTGCGCTGCTGCTCACGGGAAACGCGCTTCCGGATTTCTCGTAGGATATGTCAGTCCCGGTCTGCTTTTCCACCGTGGCCAGGTACCAATCCATCGTGGCTTCGAGGCCAGATTCGTCGAGCATCACAGGGTGCAGAGCCTGCGACAGGCTGCGCACC
This sequence comes from uncultured Acidobacteriota bacterium, assembly GCA_963850425.1. Lineage (GTDB taxonomy): Bacteria > Acidobacteriota > Terriglobia > Terriglobales > Acidobacteriaceae > Gp1-AA133. The sequence goes on from CAWKLF010000001.1 coordinate 2,001,564, forward strand.
GTGTCCAGCGTGGTTTGCGCCACGTCGCGGACTTCTTTCAACTCCGTGCGTAGCGGCGAATTCTCCGGCGTGTGTTTCTCTGCGCGGCCCAGCATCGACCCGACCGCCGTCAGAATCTGTCCAAACTCGTCGTGCAATTCCCGCGAGATGTGCCGCAGCGTCGACTCCTGAGTCGAGATCAGCTTCTGCGCCAGATCGCTGCGCTGTTCCGAAAGCGTTGCCAGCTGCGCGAATAGCTGTCGGTTAGCATAGATCACGTACAGGCTGGTTAGCAGGATGGCCGTCAGTGTCGCGCCCAGAAACAGGTAGCCGCGCCGCTCAACCCGATCATAGGTTTGACGAATCTGCTGGTTGGCCTGCTCTTCGCTCTCGTTATTCTGGACCAGCAAGCGGGCGACGGCTGTACTCAGTGCCGCCTGCCGGGCTTGCAGCGTCAGCCGGATCTGACCGCGCGCTTCCTCCGCTTTTCCGTTCTGGGCCAGCGCGAATGTGCGATCAACCGCATCCCAGAATTGCGCCAGGGACGCAGTCAGATACTGTTTCTGCTCGGGTGTGCGGTGCGTGGGGGCGAGTTCCTCTTCCGCGCGCAAGGCAGCATCGAGATCAGTGCGAATGCGCTGAAACTGCGCCGACCAGGCCGTCAGCGGATAAGGCTCGTCGTTATCGAGCATGTCGCGCATGCCCAACCCGAGCGAGTTCAGGTCATTCTGAATGCGCAGAAGCTGGAGTGAGTCCCGGCGGTTGCGGTCAACCAGATTATTCTGCAGCGCGCGCAGCCCGGAGATCTGCTGCGTCGTGTACCACGCATAAGCCACGACCGCCGCCAGCGTGATGATGAGTCCGAGAAAAAGTCCCGCGGTCGGAGACCGCACCGTCGAGCCCTGCACGCCCCGAGGATATATCGGCGCGAGCGCCTGCGCCAATCCGCGACCTTGGGAAACCAAACAACGACCCCCTGCGGCGCCGCCACTTCACTCTTCTCGGGCCTTCTTACATTGCCGTGGAGATTAGTCAATGATCGCGATTGTTTTGCCAGACCTGGCAGTGGGAACGGTGAGCGGCTCTGCCGGCAGGAGCACGCCCGGACTCAAGCCCTTTTCACAAACTTCAGCGAAGCCGAATTCATACAATACCGCAGTCCCGTCGGCCGCGGGCCATCGTCGAATACGTGTCCCAGGTGGGCATCACAGAGCGTACAGTTCACCGCGTCGCGGACCATTCCGAAGGTCGTGTCCCGCACCGTCCGCACGTTTTCGTCCGCGATGGGCACCCAAAAACTTGGCCACCCCGTTCCTGACTCAAACTTCGTGTCGGAATTAAACAGAGCGTTGTCGCAGCAGATGCAGCGGTAAATGCCTTTGTCATGCAGATTCCAGTATTGCCCGGTGAACGCCATTTCGGTGTCAGCACGGCGGGTGATGTCGAATGCGTTCGGAGAAAGCTGCGCCTTCCACTCCGCATCCGTCTTCACCACCCTGGCCACGTGAATCTTCCTGAGTCGCTTGCCGTCGTCAGAAAACTGCACGATCGTCACTTCGCCCGGCACTCCGCCTGCGCCCGAAGCCGCGGCCAGCACCGCAGGCCTGCGCAAGTGCGAAAACGCGATACCCGCGATCGCTCCCCCGCCTAAGGCCAGAAATGTCCGGCGCTGCATCTTGCGCGCTTTGCGGTCGAGGTCCGAATCAAACATAAAACGTTGCTCCCATTCTTCGGTCGGGCGGATCCTTGCTGACTTCACAGCGAAAGTTACTTCACCGCCACAAGTTGCGGCGATCCCCGGTACAGCTGCGGGAAGTCTTTCTTCAGATTCTCGACCTTCGGGGCGTCATTGAACCGGATGTAGCCGTCGTTGGGATGAAGAGTTGCGTAATTCTGATGATGCGCTTCAGCAGGGAAGAAGGCTTTTAACGGCACGACCTGGGTTACGATTTTGTGCTTGAATACGTGCGCGCCGTTCAGTTGCTCGATGTAAGCCTTGGTCATCCGTTGCTGCTCCGGAGTGGTGAAGAAGACCATCGACCGGTACTGGCTGCCCTCATCGGGACCCTGACGGTCCAGTTGCGTTGGATCATGGGCCACCGAAAAAAAGACGTGCAGCAACTGTCCATACGAGACCTGCGACGGGTCATACACCACCTTCACCGATTCCGCGTGCCCGGTCTGGCCCGTGCTCACCTCTTCATACTGTGCGGTGCTGGCGGCGCCACCCGAGTATCCCGAGGTCGCGCTGATAACGCCCTTCACGTGCTGGAATACGGCCTGCACTCCCCAGAAGCATCCGCCCGAGAATACGGCGGACTCTTCGCCTGGTTGAGCGGCCAAGGCTGTATTTGAAGAAGGCGCAGGAACCTCGCCCTGTTTCGATCCCTTGGCAAGAGCCAGCGAGACCACGAACCCAACCAGCACTGCCGCCGCAAATCCACGAATCCACAATGATTTCGTCATGGCCATCCTTCCTAAGACGCATGCCACCTGACAATGGATTGGAGTCTTAGCCCGACTAAAAGTTTCGCTGATTTGGCGCGCGCGAAGCCAGCTTTTTATCATCCTTGGCTGGGGCCGACCTAAAGATCTGAAACTACAGCGATTGCCTGAGAACTTCTGTGCTTTGGAAGGCTGCAAACTCTTGAGACTGTCGGGAATATCGTGGGCCCGGCAGCATGAAGCAATGAGACCCTTCTCCTTGTTTCTGCTTTTGTTCGCGACGAGTTGCTTTGCCTCGTCGGTCGCGATCACCACCACCACGGTACCTAACGGCACGGTCGGCACCGCTTATTCGGCGGTGGTCAATGCGAGTGGTGGATGCACTCCATATGTGTGGGCCCTTGCTTCCGGAAAGCTGCCGGCTGGGGTTACCACCAAGGCGTCGCAAACAACCAAGTCGCTGAGCTTTAGCGGCACTCCCAAAACCGCCGGCACATATTCTTTCACGGAGGATGTCGCCGGGTGCGGCGGAACTCATTCGAAGAGGTCGTACAAGATCGTCGTGCAGGGCACCGCCAACCACGTCGTGGATTTGAGCTGGAAACCTTCCTCAACGACCAACGTGGTGGGCTACAACGTCTACCGCGGTCCGGATGGGGTGACATGGAAGAAGATCAATGCCAGCCTGATCGGATCGTCGCTTTATTCCGATTCGACCGTCGCCAACAAGACCACATACTACTACTCGGCAACGGCAGTGGACGTCAACGGTCGCGAAAGCGTGAAGACGCCCCCGGTGAAAGCCCTTGTCCCGTGACACCCTGAAGCTGAAATGACAATTTTTGCGAAGTTGTCGTCCTGAGCAGGGTGAGGCGAATGGCTCACCCCGCTCAGCATGACAGAACTGAGCAACGAAGTGTCGAGCCCTTAAACTCGAAACCTGGAACCTGAAACTCGCAGTTACCGCAAACTCCTCCCCATAAACTCCACGAGATCCTTCTTCATCTTGGTATGGGAGGCGCCGTCGATGTACACCATGTGCCCCGCCTCGTAGGTTGTGAACGAGACTTTCTTGCGATAGTCCGGGCCGAGACTTAAATGGTCGATGGAGTAGTTGGCCGCCAGGTACGGCGTGGCAAGATCGTAGTAGCCCTCCATCACCAGCACGTTCAGATAAGGATTCTCGACCAGCGCCGCGCGCAAGCCGGGCGCGGTGTTGGGAAAGCCTTTGTCGGCTTCTCCCCAGTCCCACTTCTGAAACGCCGGTTCGTCCCAGGCGAATACCTTGTAGGGCATGTCGACCTTGTAGCCGAGTGCAGTGCGCACGTAGTTGTTGAACACGGCAGTGTAGGGCGGAAGAATTGCCGCGCTGGTCGGATCGTAAAAGCGCTGGTCAAGCAGTCCTTCCGGGTCCACTCCGGTAAACCGTCCGTCCAGCCGCCCGACCCGCAGTTTCTGATCGAGCAGCAGGTTGTGCGTGAACAGCTGGACGTCGATGCGCAGGTTGGCATTGTCGATCAGCTTCTTGTCGAGCCCGGTGTAGCGCGCGTAAGCATCGATTATCTTTTGCCGCTCTTCAGGGGCCAGCGCATCGCCTTTCAGCAACGCCGCCGCGTAGTCGGTGGTCGCCCAGTGCTCGACCTCCTGCCGTGTCTTCGCGAGATCCTGCATCAGGTCGGGCGCCAGGCGCTTGTGATAAGCGGCGATCATGGTGAAGGTCGGCACCAGCAGAAAGTAGGGAGTGTCGTTGTTCTTTGTCCATTCCAGCGTTCCGAAATCCATGGCGGTCGAAAGCAGCGTGATGCCGTTGAAAGACACGCCGCGGCCTGCAAGGTGCGCGGCGATGCCGGCGGCGCGCGTGGTTCCGTAGCTTTCCCCAAGAATGAACAGTGGTGAGGGCCAGCGGTCGTAGCGGGTGACGTACAAGCGCACAAATTCGCCGAACGCCTCGATGTCGCCTTTCACGCCCAGGAATTTCTTGGTGGCCTCAGCGTTGGCGGCTCGGCTGAAGCCGGTGGCGATCGCGTCGACGAACACCAGGTCACTGCGATCCAGGAGCGTATTCGGATTGTCAGTGATGGTGTAGGGCGCGGCCGGCATGAAGCCGTTCGGCTGGAGCACGACCAGCTTCGGCCCTACCGCTCCCATGTGCAGCCAGACGGTGGCCGATCCCGGTCCGCCATTGAAGCAGAAAGTCAGCGGACGCTTGGCCGCGTCCTGTCCGTCGAGCGTGTAGGCGACGAAGAACATTTCCGCGTCGATCTTGCCGTCTCCCCGCTTGATGGGCAGCCGCCCGGTTGTCGCCGTGTAGTGCAGGAGCTTGCTGTCGACCGTGACCTGATGGTGCGTGACGATCGGTGACACCTCTGCCATCTCGTAATGCTCCTCGGCGGCAGAGTCCTTGCCCGCCTCCGGCTTGGCTTCCGGGGCAGCCGGCTGCTCCGGTGTCTTGGCTTGGGAGGCAGGCGCGGAGGATGGCGTCTCTGGCTTCTTCTTTTCGCTAGTGCGCGGCGCCTCGGGCGTCTTGGTTGTCTCGGGTTGCTGGGCCAATGCACTCGAAGACAAAGCAAAAGCAAGAAGCAGCGGTAAAGCCGAGATACCCATGAATTCTCCGGGAAAAAGAAATTGGACTCGCATCACGCGGGAAGACAGCGCCGCATTATAGACGCACGGAGGGCGGCGAGGTGAGACGGGTATGAGCGAAAGGACCGGGTTAAGCCTTCAAATCTTGAAACCTGAAACCTGAAACCTGAAACCTGAAACCTGAAACCTAGAAACCTGAAACCTAGAAACATCTTTTCCTCACCGCCGCTTCTTCCTGGCCGCGAGCGGCTTAGGCGCCGGCGCCTCTCCGGGCGCAAGTACGCGTCTGACGATCGGAGTGTTCATCTTGTACTTGTGCTCGACGATGTTTCCGTTGTCGTCTTTCACGCGTAGGATAAACACCGGTAAGTCACCTTCCTTGCCGAAGTCTTCGTGGGTCACGGTCACCGGCAGCACGCCGTTCAGGTTGCGCTCGCGGTAGGCAGTCTCGTAGCGATGCTTCTTCACGTTCCAGGTGAAGATGTGAACTTTATCGTAGTCGTAGGGCTGCCCGTCCTTGGGATCGGTCATCAACACCAGGTACTGCGGAACTTTCTTGTCGCCATCCTGTACTTCGTTCAGCACAAAGAACGCCGTAAAGCGCTGGCCCTCGGCGTACTGCGCAATTTCGAGCGGTACATCGAGATCAACCATACGCGCCAGCACCCAGCCGGCTCGGCCCTGCGCGTCGCGCGCCAGCCACCAGTCTTCCATCGGAGGCCCGGCAGGTTGGCTGTCTTTCTTCTTCGATGGCGGCGGAGCGGCGACCGCACCCGAACGCTCGGCCATGCCGCGCGCCAGCAAAGACAGCTTTGATCCAGCCGGCAGCTGGTAGAGATGATCGGTGTCACGTCCGGGCGCGAGGTGCAGGTTGGTGTCGTTGCGTGTGGTTCCAGTGGACTGGGCTGGATCGTTTTGATGTTCCTTGGTCAAGGCCGAAAAGTGATCAAACACCTCCTGGGAGATCAGGTAGCGTTGTTCCATCCACCCTTCGGCGCCCGAGGCGGTACGCACTTTCACGAAGCGCTTCTCGCGATCCAGCACATCGACCGCGTCACCATTCTTCAGGGTGGCGGTCTTGCTGTAAACGGCTGCCACCCGGTCGCGAAGAAAGGCCTGCGGCGCCGTCACGTACATGGTTTCGTGAGAACGCCCACGGCCGCGCCCACATCCAGGCGCACAAGCCAAGGCCAGCAGAACCATCCAGACATACGTGCGGAATCTTGATCCAAAATCTTTCACAGGGTTCTGGTAACACTATAGCGCGGGAGCGGGAAAGTTTTGAGTTGCGAAAGTACGTGGCGGCGACGGATGCGGGACTTGGCGCCCCAGATTATCCACGGCAAGAGGCCATTACGAAGAACCTCCAACTGGATTGCTCCGCTGGTGCCGACCTACAGTCGGCCGGGGCGGACGCCCCGCGGCTCCGCCAACCGATGGTTACCTTAAAGATAATTTTGCGACAAGAGGCCCCAAGGGCCGCGTTTGGGAGGCAGCATGGGGAAAACCACTGCCGCACCTCCAGATCGCGCCTATATCGCTTCCAATCGCTCGCAATGGGCATTCTGTGAGGTCTTCGAACGTGCTTTCCGAATCGAAAATCAGCCTGAACGGATTTTCAACAACTTAGCTCTAAGAGAACTGGAGGAGTCGCGAGGCAGGCTTGTTTTAGTCGAGGGTCAAAATTAAGTCGGGCACTCCCCCCATGGAGTGCCCAGACTCGAAACGGTTCCGCGGAATTCTTCTACGGCACCGTGATGTTGATGGTTACCTGGTTCGACGTCACGGTACCGCTGGCTCCCGGAGCAGAAGCCGTCGCTGTGACCGTTACCGGTGCCGCGGTGGGTGACAGGTTCGCTTGCGTTACGAGGAACGCTTGCCCTGTACAACTGCCGCCGGTGGTCTTTGTGATACCGGCCTCTGCCGTATTGGACTGGTCTACAAACGCCCATGTCGCCGTACTGCTGATGTCCGTTCCCGACGGGCCGGCAATGGCCTGGAGGCAGAAAGGCGTACCTGAGCTGGCCGATACGGATTGCGAGGACGGAGTCACGTTGATGGTGGAAACCGGAACGCTGACCGATACCGTAGCTGAGCCGCTGACCGATCCACTGCTTGCCGTAATGGTCGCTGTTCCCGTACCCACCGCGGTAACCAATCCGCTGGCTGACACGGTGGCAACGTTCTGCTCATCGCTGCCCCAAAATGCTTTTCCCGTTATGTCCTTCGGAGGGCTGCCATTGCTTTGATCGTAGGTACCGAGCGCGCTCATTTGGAGAGTCTTCCCGACGAGGATTTGCAGGCCGCTCGGCCCAACTTGGATCGATGTCAAGACCGGATCCACGAAGAAGCCATTACAACCCACGCCGATGACGGCGATGAGCAGTAGAAGGGTAAACGAAGCAACCAGTTGGAGCTTGCGACCGGAACTCGACATAGACGAAAAACCCTCGTACTCAGACCCGCATGGGTTGTTTGGGGGCTGAGCAAATTGTAGCAGACCGCTGCCCCGGCTACGGTCATCTCCATGAATCAGAGGGACCTAGGGGTAACCAGCAGGCTTCGACCTGCTGGTTACGGGTTGGGGGCGGGCATGTTGAGCGCCAAAAGTCTTCGGCAATGGCGGGGATCATGGTTCGAGCGCGATGCCATGCAGTTTCGAGACCCCGTTTTCTTCGCCTCTGCGTGCCACCGCTATAATCGCAGCCACTATCCCCATGAGAGAACGGCTCCCTTCCCAAACCTTGCAAAAATTCCTTATCGTTTTCAGCTGTCTGGCTTTGGCGGTTTCTCCAGCATTCTCCGCTCTTCCGGCACGCGCGGCGCACCGGGCGGCCCCAAAGCAGGAGCCACCGAATCGCGCGCCGAATTCCGACGCGACTTCGTCATTCCATCCTCCGGCTGCGTTGGCGAAGGTTTGTCCGGCCTGCGTCCGGGCGAACATGAATTTTCTAGCCTCCGACGCGCTGCGTGGACGAGGCAGCGGAACCCAGGACGAACTGGTGGCCGCGACTTATGTGGGGGCGCAACTCGAGCAATACGGCGTCGAGCCAGCGGGGGACGAGGGGACCTACGTGCAGCGCGCTACGCTGATCCGCCAGACAGTGACCGCTCCGCCGCAACTGCGCTTCGTGGCGCCAGGCAGCACGCTCGCGGAACCGACTGTCTGGACTCACGGCAAGGAGATGCTCACCCTCTTGCTGAGCGACCCGAAATTCCATGGAAACCTGAAGCGCGTGGACGCAGATCCTGTGGCTGGGCCGGAAACACCGAAGCATCCGGGTGTTCCGCCAGCTGGCACGGCTATGCAGGGAAGCGTGGTGCTGGTGCTGGGAAAGGATCACAAGAAAATTCGTACCGCGGTGCAGAAAGCTTTGAACGAGGGCGCCGTGGCGGTGCTCGAACCTGCGACTCCGCAACTGGTCGAAAAATGGGAAGCGCGCGGCAAAATCATGCCCGAGCTTGCTTTGCGGCTCGAAGGCGGCGGGCATGCCGGCCTGGGCGTCGATGGGAACGTTTTCGCAGTGAGCGAAGCGGCTCTCGCCAAGCTGACTGCAATTCCGGACGGCACCCGGGTCGATATGGAGTCTGCGGCAGGCCCTCCGACGAAGAGCTACACCTGGAATGCCGTCGGGAAGATTTCGGGAACCGATCCCGCGTTGAAGAACAGCGCGCTGTTGCTGAGCGCGCACCTTGATCACCTGGGCCTTGGTAAGCCGGTGAATGGTGATTCTATCTACAACGGTGCGGATGATGATGCGTCCGGAACCGTCGCGGTGCTGGAACTGGCGCGCGCGCTGACCGCAGGACCGAAACCTAAGCGCCCGGTGCTGTTCGCGCTTTTTGGTAGCGAGGAGCCGGGCGGGCTGGGGTCGGCGTGGTTTCGAGCGCATCCTCCGCTGCCGCTGGCCGATATTGCCGTGAATCTGGAATTCGAAATGATCGGCCGGCCCGACCCGAAGTATCCTGCCGACTCGTTGTGGCTCAGCGGCTGGGAACGCTCGAACCTGGGTCCGACGCTGGTCGCGCACGGAGCCAGGCTGGTGGCGGATGCGCGTCCAGAGGAGCAGTTTTTCATGCGCTCCGACAACTACGTTCTCGCTAAGAAAGGTGTGGTGGCGCAAACCGCGTCGAGCTACGGAATGCACAACGACTACCATCAACCCACGGACGACATCGCTCATATCGACCTCAAGCACATGACCGACGCAATCGGATCGTTGATCGCGCCCGTGGAGTGGCTGGTGAATTCGAATTTCAAGCCGGAGTGGAAGCCGGGGGGAAGGCCTTAAAACCGTCATCGGTCGTCGGTCGTTGGCTCAAGCCCCCAGACGATAGTCTGTGCGGATTTTATTGTGGCGGGACACGCGGCGCTCCATCGTATCGATAAAGTGGAGTGGTTAACGGCCGACGGGCGACGACGGTTTTGCCAACGACCAACGACTGTTCTGATCCTACTTCTTCTTTTTTCCCGCGCGTTCGATACGCTCGTCGATGGGCTTGCGTCCGGCGAAGCCTTCTTCGGGAGAATGCCAGTGGGTGATCTTTTCTTCGCCAAGCTTCCAGCAGAGCAGGACAATTTCTCCCTCGACGCGGCAGGGAAAGTCGAGCAGGCCGATGTCGATGTCTTTGACTTGCACGCCGGTTGCATGAATTTCGGCAACCGCGTCTTTGGCGCGCTGCACGGCGCGTTCCCGTTCGGCCCGGCGGCGCGCGACCTCTACTACATTTACCAGAGTGCCGCCATTCAGAAAAATGCGATGCGCAAGGTCCTGAACTTCGGCGTCAACTTCTTCGATCAGTTTCTTGCTGTTGATTGCCGTGCGCAGCAATGATTCCAGCGTAGGAAGCAGAATTTGCGCATCTTGCAGGGTAAAAGTACGGGAAGCCATATCTGACTTCATTCTAATGCATGCGCGTGGGGAAGGCTTGGTGACGATAGGGACGTTACTGAAAACAAGCTGTTAAAAATTCGGTGCCGGAATCGGCCCGGACTTGCCACACGCCCTCGCCAGTGTTCAGTTCAGGCGTGTTTTTCCGCCCTCCGGAGCTCTTTAATCGATACGCCCGCCTCTGAATCTTTGATCAGTTGTGCCAGGCGTTTCTGGCGCGTGGCTTCCTGCTTGGCGCTGATCACGCGGTAGGTGGCTGTGCGCTGGTACCACGGTGGCTGCTTCTGGAAGAACGCCCATGCTTTTTTGTTGGCGCGGAATTTTTTCTCGTATGGCGGCGGCAATTGCGCGGTCTTGCGCTGCTCGTAGGCATAGATGCCGGTTTTGTCGCCCTTGCGAGCCTCGAATGCTTTGATCCCAGTGGGGCGCATCAGGCCCAGCTTCGCCAGTTCCGCGACCCGCTTCACATTGATCGCGCTCCAGGTGCTGGTCGGTTTGCGGGGAGTAAAGCGGATGCGGTAGCTGAAGGCGTCGATCGAGTTGCGCACGCCGTCGATCCAGCCATAGCAGAGCGCCGCGTCGACAGATTCGGGCCATGTGATACTGGGCTTGCCGGAGCTACGCTTGTAGAAGCCGACCGAGAGTTCGGTGTGGAGGGCGTGATTTTTCTCGAGCCAGGCGCGGAAGTCTGCCGGGGTTGCGAAGAATTGCGTATTGGGCCGTTGGGGCTTCATGGAATTCGGGCGATGTGTACGGTGCTTTCTACCACAGCGTCACAGAGTCACAGAGAAAACCTCTTAACGCAAAAGATCTAAGATCTGCGGAAGGACGACTCTGCGGAATTTGCGTAGTCTTTGCGCGCTTGGCGGTGAAAGACTCAGCCCCCGATGTGCACCATAGTGCGGGAGGCCGGAACGAAATCAGGTTCGCCGATGTGGTGGCGGGCTTCCTTCTGCAGAACGACGCCGCGGATGAAAACCTCAAGCTCCGCGTCGCTGGCGCCGCGGCGCATCTGGGCGTGCAGGTCGTGATCCCATACGGAAAATAAGCAGGTGCGGATTTTGCCGTCAGAGGTGATACGGATACGGCTGCAATGACCGCAGAAGGGATGGGAAACGGGCGCGATGATGCCGATTTCGCCCACGCCGTCATCGAAGCGGTAACGGCGCGCGGTTTCGGAGCGCGCGTGCGGGATCTCGATCAGGGGACGATACTCTCCCATGCGCTCAAGAATTTCGTCGAGCGTGACGACCACTTCAGGAGTCCACGTGCGATCTTCTTCGAGCGGCATGAACTCGATGAAGCGCAGGATTACGCTCTCCTCGCGCGCGAACATGCCGAAGGGGATGATCTGATCTTCGTTGAATCCGCGCAGAAGAACGCAATTCACTTTTACGGGATCGAGACCAGCAAGCTTGGCGGCGCGAATGCCGGCGAGGACATGATCGAATCCGCCGGGCACGCGCGTGATGCGGGTGAAGCGGTCGGGATCGACTGCGTCCATGCTGACGGTGACGCGGCTGAGGCCGGCGTCCTTGAGAGGCTGCGCCAGATCGGCGAGCAGGTGACCGTTGGTGGTGAGAGCAATGTCGAGGCGCTCTCCGTCAGCGCTGCGGAGTTGGGATAGGTCGCGGACGAAATCCACGATTCCCCGGCGTAGCAGCGGCTCTCCTCCGGTCAGGCGAACCTTCCTGATGCCAAGTCCGGCCATGACGCGCGCCATGCGAAGGTAGTCGGCGAAGGGAAGATCGCCGTACAGGGCGCCTTCGTTGCCCGTCCGGCAATAGACACACTTGTAGTTGCACTGATCGGTGATCGCGATGCGGAGGTCGGTGATCGCGCGGCCGAATTTGTCTTGAAGGGCAGCCATTAGCACTTAGCAATTAGCATTTAGCCCCTCGAGCGCACTGTATGTGCGCAGGAAGTGACTGGCCAAATGCCAAGTGCTAATTGCTAGATGCTGTTTCTGGAAAAAGGACACGCACCCGGAACGGGCGCCCGGCGAGTGTCTCCTTTCCAAGGCGCCTCTTGCGAAGCGCGGGAGGCGTCGGCGTTTCCACCGGCACCCTTGGGAAAATTCACTCAACGGCCTTTGCAAGACGCGATCACGAAAGAGCTTTTAACCGCAAAGATCGCGAAGAAGAACAGCAAAGGACGCGAAGAAAACCTGCCCTCGCCTCGGCAGCCCGGGTAGGCCCTTGGGCGACTGAGGTCGGAAACTTTCCTAATTATAGAGGTTTTAGGAGTGGGATGCTTGCGCGTAGTGGCCCGGAACTGCGTTTGATCTTGGAAAGAGAGTCTAAAACGCAGAGTAGGCGGAGGGGATGAAGAGGACGCAGAGCCGAGACCCCTCGGTGAAGCAGAGTTAGTTTCGTTGATGGTGTCGCACGCCTCAGTGCGTATTCGAAAAGTCCGCTACCCCCACTTCGACGAAAAGGCCTTTCGGTTTTTGCAACTGCGGCGTGGCTTCTTTCTCTTCAGACTTTGCCTCTTGTGTGTTCGAAGATGCAGGTTCTTGCACAGGCGACTGCTCTTCCAGTGTCGCCGTACGCGCCCAGATGCCATAGACCTTGCCGCTGTAAGCGGCGATACCCATGTAGTCACCGATGAAAACATCCTTCGGATCGGATGCTTGCGTGTTCCAGGCGTAGTTCTGGAAAGTGCGGCCGCCGTCGGTGGAGCGGGCAAGGGTGATGAAATAGCTGCGGTTGGCCGAGTCTGCACGGCGGTCGCAGAAGATGATGTTCTCGGAGCCGTCCATGGGATCGACCGCCAGCCACTGGAAGAACTGGTCGCGGCCGTTATGCAGCGAGTCGTTGTTTACTCGAATGGGTTTCGACCAGTGCTTGCCGCGATCGGTGGAGATGGCGGAAAAAATATCGATGTCACCGTTGGTGTAATCACCCCAGGTGACGAACAACTTGCCGTTGCGCGGATCGATCGCAATTTGGGGAAAGCCGTTGCCGCGCCCGACGGAAGTGGGATCGAAGTATGTCGGCCCGGTCTTCACGATGGTGCGCGAGCGGGAAAAACTGCGGCCACCGTCTTTGGAAACCGCGAACACGATGCCGGAAATGTCGCACCAGACGACGTACAGCGTGCCGTCGCTGGAGACCGCTCCGGTAAAGCCTTCGACCGCGCCGTTGTCGTCGCGCGGCAAGCCCTCGCGCGTGCTGATTTCGATGGGCTTTGACCATGTCTTGCCGGTATCGGTCGAGCGCGAGAACAGCATGATCGATTTGTCGAGAGAGAATTCTGTCCAACCGATGTAGAGGTTGCCGGCGTACTTGGAGTGGGTGGCATCGGCGACGATGTATGGTTTGTCTTCGAACGGAATGCCAGGGTCGCTCGGGTGCGCGATCACGATGCTGGCGTCCTTGTCCCAGGTCTGGCCGCCGTCGAGCGAGCGCCGGACGAAAATGCCATTGCGGGTGGCACCGTGCGCCCAGTAATTTTCCGTACCCAGTTTGTCGAACGCGATGTAGCAGAGAAAGGCGTGTCCCTGGTTGTCGTAGGCGACCGAGACATCGCCCGAAACTTTGTAGTCAGCGGGAGCGGTGCCTTCCGCGAGGGTCCAGGTCTGGCCGGCGTCGCGCGAGTTGGCGAGGGAGGCATTGACTTGAAAGGCGCCCACAAGCTGGCGCGGATCGCGCGGGTTGATCGCGATGGAAGGCTCGGTGAAGTCTCCGGGCTTGGGCGTCAGCTTCGTGACCCTTGCGCCCGGTGGAGTTGGGAGGTTGGACGATGCGGGCGAAATCTGCGCAAGAGCGGGGATAGCGAGCAGGCAAAAAAATAGCACGACGAAGGGCATGAGCATGAGACCGAGTTGGGAGCGCAGCGGTAGCGGCGGGCGCGAACCGGTAGCTGTCATTCTGCGCGGAGCGAAGAACCTGTGTATTGTGCATGCGCTCGGAGAGTGCAGAGGTCCTTCGCTTCGCTCAGGATGACAATGCTTTGGTGGTGCATGCATTAGTGCGCCACCGGGCCTGGCACGGCTTGCGCGATGGCTGCTTCCGCGAGGGGCGCCATGACCTTGTAGCCGGCCACGTTGGGATGCAGGCCGTCGTCGGCGAGTTCTTTTCTGAGCAGGCCCTTGTCGTCGACCATGGCGCTGAAGTAGTCGAGGTAGATGCAGCCGTGATCGGCGCAATAACTCTTCATCCAGCGGTTCAGTTCGAGAATCTTGGCCGGCGGGCGATCGGCGAAGAACTCCTGCGATTCGGGCGTGTAGTTGTTCACAGGCAGCACCGACGAGAAAATGACTTTGACGTGATTCGCGGCTGCCAGTTCGGCCAGCGAGGTGTAGTTGGCTTCGATCTGCTCGAGCGTCATGGGGCCGGTGTTGCCGGCGATGTCGTTGGTGCCGGCGAGGATGACGACCGCCTTGGGCTGCAGGTCAAGGACGTCCTCGCGGAAACGAACCAGCATCTGCGGAGTGGTCTGGCCGCTGATGCCGCGGTTGATATAGGGCTTGCCGGGGAAGTAGTCGGTGAGTTTCCAGCCGTCGGTGATGGAGTCGCCAAAGAAGACGACGCGATTCTCTCCGGGCGCGGGCGGTTTGAGCTCAGTGTTGGCATCGCGATAGCGGGCGAGCTGGCCGTAGTCGTTCATGTAGATAAGGATTTTCGATTGGCGGTAGCGTTCGAGAGCTGTGGTGGGCTTGGGCAGAACGACTTGCTCGGGGTTGGGATGCGCGGGAGGCGCAGAGGGAGTCCGTTGCTGGGCGAGGGAAGTGAGCGACAGCGCCACGATCAAGATGCCACAATTTACGAATTGCATAAGTCCTCGAGTTCGCGGCGAGCGCGCCCGCTCTGCACTTCTCACATCCCATCGTAATTCGGTCCCCCGCCACCTTCCGGGGGAACCCAATTGATGACCTGGTAGGGGTCGGCGATGTCGCAGGTTTTGCAGTGGACGCAGTTCGCGGGGTTCAGGCTGATGCGCTTGCCGTGGGGTTGGCTCGCGTCGTCGACTAACTCGTAGACGTTCGCGGGACAGAAGTTCTGGCAGGGGCCGCCGTATTCCACCGCGCAGCGCGCGTTGCAGACGTTGGTGTCGGCAATCACCAGGTGCGAGGGCTGGTCTTCTTCGTGCTTTGTGCCGGAGTGGTAGAGGTCGGTGAGCTTGTCGAAAGTCAGCTTGCCATCGCCCTTGGCGGGGCCGAGCAGGTGCGCTTCGTTGCCTCCGTCGGCGGGTAGTTGGGAAAGCTTTTCCATGCGCTCGTGGCTGGCGTGCGCGGGATAGCGGTTCCACAGCCCGCGGCCTCCGGTGAATTGCTGCAGGCCCGCGTGGAACATCCCGGCGAAGAAACCTTTTTCAAATCCTTGATGGAAGTTGCGGACCTTCCAGAGCTCGTCTTTGATCCAACTCGCGTCGACTTTCTGCTGGTACTGGGCAAGAGCGGCGGCAGAGTAGTCACTCTTCTTCAGAGCGTCAAACGCCGTTTCGGCCGCGAGCATGCCGCTCTTGATCGCCAGGTGAATGCCTTTCAGGCGCTGCGAGTTCACAAGGCCGGCCGAATCGCCGAGGATCATCCAGCCATCGCCCGCAACCGGCGGGACCGCCCACCATCCGCCGTAGGGCATCGACTTCGCGCCATAGCGGATCATCTTGCCGCCTTCAAGCAGCTTCGCGACAAAGGGATGCTGTTTGAAATCTTGCAGCACGTGCTGCGGATCAAGGCGCGGGTCGGGATAGTCGAGGCCGATGACGAAGCCTAGCGAGACAAGGTTGTCTTTTGAGCCGTAGATCCAGGCACCACCGTATTCCTTCGTGGTCAGCGGCCACCCCATCGTGTAAATGACTTCGCCCTGCGCGATGCGGCCCGAAGGGACTTCCCAGAGTTCTTTGACGCCGACGCCATAGGTCTGCGGGTTGCGACCCTTGGCTAGATCGAACTTCGTAATGAGTTCTTTCGTCAGCGATCCGCGCGTACCCTCGGCGAGGATGGTGACCTTGGCTTTCAGGTCGTAGCCCGGCTCGAAGTTTGATTTGGGGTGATTCTCTTTGTCGACGCCCTTGTCGTCTGTGCGGACTCCAGCGACGCGACTGCCATCGTAGAGAAGTTGCGATCCGGCAAAGCCTGTAAAGATCGTAATGCCGGTTTCTTCGACTTTGCTTCCCAGCCACTTCACGAACTTGTTGATCGAGATGACGTAGTTGCCGTGGTCGCGCAGGGGCGGGGGCGTGATGGGCAGCCTGAACTTCCCGTTTTTCGTCAGGAAGTACACGCCTTCTTTATTGCATTGTGCGTCAAGCGGCGCTTCTTTCTCGAAGCCGGGCAGTAGTTCGCGCATGGAGCGCGGGTCGAGCAGAGCACCGGAGAGACAGTGCTGACCGATCTCGCGTGCCTTCTCGAGCACGTAGATGTTTTCTTTGCTGAGCGGCGCGTCGGGATGCTTGGCGTTGTGCTCGTCGACGAGCTGCGACAGGCGCAGGGCGCAAGCCATGCCCGCCGGGCCGCCGCCGACGATGACCACGTCAGCTTCCATCTGCGGGCGGTCGATGTTTTCGAGAGGAGTGCGGAAAACAAGCATTTAGCACTTAGCCTTTAGCATTTAGCCAGAACCTACATTCAGTAGCGCGAGCTGCGAACTGGTCAAGATCCCGCTTTCGCCTTCTTCACTTCCTCAATCAGCGGCGGCACAACTTCAAAGAGATTTCCTACCACCGCGTAGTCAGCGATTTCGAAAATCGGCGCCTCGCTGTCTTTATTCACGGCCACGATAGTGCGCGCGCCTTTCATACCGACGATGTGTTGGATGGCCCCCGAGATTCCCAAGGCCAGGTAAAGTTTGGGCGCGACCGTTTGGCCCGAAGACCCGATCTGGCGGTCCATGGGGAGCCAGCCGGAATCGCAGATCGGGCGCGACGCCGCGAGTTCGCCGCCAAGCGCCTCAGCAAGTTGCTTGGCGATCTCGATGTTCTTTTGTTCCTTGATTCCGCGGCCGACCGCGACGATGACTTCCGCCTGGGTCAAGTCAACCGCCTGCTTGGCTTCTTTGAAGACTTCTTGCGGCTTGTTGCGGACCACGCCGTCGGGGATATCGACGGCAACGGTCTCGACTGGCGCCGGGCTTGCTCCAGCTTCGACCTTGTCTCCGCGGAACGCGCCGTTCTGGAAGGTGACGAACCACGGCGCGTCTCCGGAGAAGCTGACGTCGGCGACGAATTTGCCCTGGAACATCTGGCGCGTGAAAACTAGCTTCTCGCCTTCCTTCTTATAGCCAATGGCATCGCTGATCACGGTGCGCCCCATGGCGGTAGCAAGCTTGGGAACGAAGTCGCGCACCTGGTAGGTGTGCGGCATCAGGACAAGTTTGGGCTGTTTCGACGCGATGAACTGTTTGAGCGCGGCGGCGAAGGCATCGGGCGTGTAGGGATCAAGTTTCGCGTTCTCGATCGCATACACTTTGCCGACTTTCTTGCCGGCAACTTCGCTTGCAAGTGCGGCGACGCTTCCACCCACAATGGCAGCCTCAAGCGGCCAACCGGTTTCGGCGGCGATCGCTTGTCCGGCGGTGAGCGTCTCCCAGGAGACGCGGTTCAGTTTTCCTTCGCGTTGTTCGACAATGACTAGGATCATAAGATCGGGTCTCAGTATCGGGTATTGGGTCTCAGTTACAAGCAATGGCCGCGGGCGACGGCGCCCGCGCTACATAATCAGAGCTGCTACATAATCACAGCACTCTTACTTCGTTTCTCAGTTTCTCGACCAGCTTCTTTGCAATCTCGCCCGGCGAGCCCTGGATTATTTCGGTCTTCTTGGTCTTCTGCGGAATATAAAGTTTCTCGATCTTCTGCAGGTTCTCGCTTAGCGCCGGCTGCACTTCCGCCATCGTCACTTTGCGCATGGGCTTGTTTTTGGCCTGCTTAATACCGATGAGGGTCGCGTAGCGCAGCTTGTTGATGCCGGACTGAATGGTGAGCACGGCGGGCAGCGGCATGTCCACGAATTGGAAAAAGCCCGCTTCGAGTTCGCGTTTGACGCGAATGCCGTTGTCCTGCTTTTCGATCTGCATGATGATGGTGGCGTGCGGCCAGCCCAGCAGTTCGGCGAGGATCACGCCGGTTTGCGCGTAGCCGTAGTCGTCGGACTGCAGGCCGGTAAAGATCAGGTCGAATTTCTCGTCCTTGATGGCAGCGGCGAAGGCGCGCGCGGTGTTGTAGGCGTCGAGCCCGACGAAGGCATTGTCTTCAAGATGAATGGCGCGGTCGGCACCCTTGGCGAGCGCCTCGCGCAGAACCTGGCTGGCGCGAGCCGGTCCCGACGTAATTACGACGACCTCGCCGGAATGCTTTTCTTTCTGGCGCAACGCCTCTTCCAGCGCGTAAGCATCAGGCTCGTTGACTTCGTAGGAAACGTCTTCGCGAATCCAGGTTCCGGCCTCGTTCAACTTGAGCGGGGCGTCTTTCTGCGGAACCTGCTTCATGCAAACCAGAATTTTCACGAATGACTCCTGCCGCGGGCGAGCGATTGTTCAGAAACGGGCGTCGGCCGCCCGGGCGTCGCCGACGGGTATAAGCAAACGGGTTATTATAAATACTTCCGCTGCAGATGTCGGTCTGCACAGTGAACGAGCGCGCAGCTTTCTCGGATCGGGACGGATGCTTGAGGCCTCGTGCAATTGTGGGAAATCAGTCGAGAAAAGCGACCGACTGGACGGACGTGATGTCGAAACGCTTGCGGCACCGCATGTTCTTGCACATCATGACGTCGTCCTTGCGAAGCATGTAGGAACGGGCCTTGGCGAAGCGGGCGCGATCGCGTTCGTCGGCGCGCGGCGGTAGATTGCGCTTCTTGGTGCGGACCAGCCAGTTGATCTCGTATTCGGCTGCCTGGTGACAGTGCGGGCAGTTGAGGTTGGCGGGCTTCTTGTCGGCCTTCTCGTCGAAAAATTCGCGCTCTTCCATGAGAACTGTCGTTGGTCCTTGGTCGTCGGTCGTTGGCTAAAGACTGTGAGACGACGTCCAAATTATTGCATAAACTAACGTCCAATGCGGTGGTGTATGGCGCGAGCGTCCTCCCTGGCATCTGTCGGCCAAGAACGCCGCGGCTCGCGCTACACTCGGATGGGAATGGCGAAAAAGAAGAAGATTAAAACGTTTCGCGTGGTGACGGCGGTCAAGGAACTGGCCCGCGACCGGATTGGCACGCCCCGTCCTACGCAGGTGGTACCCGGCCCCAAAAATAGGAAAAAACAGAAGCACAAAGCGACGCTGGAAAGACTCCTGGACGAGGATTAGCGCGTTACGGGGCGAAGCAAACCACGTTGGCGGTCATGCTTCCTGTCAAAAGTGCGCCTGATGAGGCGACATTGCCAGTGCTATGGTTGGTGGTGACGGTTGCCGATATGATCGTGCCCCCACAAGCATTGCCCGTGGCCGTGATCAGACCGTTTGCGTCTACGGTGACCATGTCGGGAGTGTTGGAGCTCCAGACCACCTGATTCGTGATGTCTTTTGTAACTGGCGGATGAATGTAGGACCCCAATGCCCGGAGTTGCACTTTCGAGCCGGCATTGGCGATCACCGGGATGCTGGCGGCTCCGAATGTTTCAACATTGGGGATCACCGTGATCCCTACCAATTGCTGCTCATGACCGCAGCCCGATAGGCTGACCAGCAAATACAGGGGGACGCACAGGCCGACCAGGGCCGACATCTTCTTCCGCATCAAAACTCCATGGGTACTGAATCCCGCTTGCCAAAATGTGTGCGAGTGGCGTCAATTTAGTAAAAGCCTGCCCAAATTGCAAGTAACAATCCAGCCGCGGCCGCAACTTGCACGATTGAGAAACCGCCGCACCGGCAGGCCTTAGCCGTTGATCACCTTAGCGACATACCGGGCGAAGTCTCGAACATCCTCTTCGGTCGTATCGAACGAGCACATCCAGCGCACCACTGACTCCTCCTCGTTCCACACATAAAAGAAGTAACGTTCCCGGATCTTCTCAATAGCGTCGTGAGGGATTTTGGCGAATACGCCGTTAGCTTCCACATGGTAGACGATTCTCACATGGGGGATCTGGCGGATTTCATTCTCCAGCAGCTTCGCCATGTGGTTGGAGTGTTGCGCGTTGGCGAGCCAGAGATTGTTGGTCAGCAGGGCTCCGAGTTGCGCCGAGATAAAACGCATCTTGGAGGCGAGCTGCATGGATTGCTTGCGCAGGAAGAGAAAATCTTGCGCCAGTTCGGGGCGAAAGAAGACGACGGCTTCGCCGCCCATGATGCCATTTTTTGTTCCGCCGAAGGAAAGCACGTCGACGCCCAGGTCGCGGGTTGCCTGCCGCAAGGTCTGGCCCAGGCTGGCCGCGGCGTTGGCGATGCGGGCACCGTCCATGTGCAGATAGAGATCGCGTTCGTGGGCGAAGTTGGCGAGGGCGCGGATTTCTTCCGGGCGGTAAACCGTACCCATCTCCGTGGCCTGCGTGATGGAAATCACCTTGGGTTGTACGTGGTGCTCGTCGCCGATGCCGTGGTAGGCGTGGCGCACCAGTTCGACCGTGAGTTTCCCGTCAGGCGTGAGAATCGGAATCAGTTTGCAGCCGGTGAATTTTTCGGGAGCGCCACATTCGTCTGTATAGATGTGGGCTGAGGCGGCGCAGATGACCGCGTGGTAAGACTTGGTCAGGGCCTCGAGGCTCAGGCAATTCGCTCCGGTGCCGTTGAAGACCGGGAAGACTTCCACGTCGTCTCCGAAGTGCTCGCGGAAAGTGTTGACCGCAAGAGCGGTATAAGGATCGGCGCCGTAGCCGACCACGTGGCCCTGGTTCACCATGGCAATGGCTTTGAGGATTTCGGGATGAATGCCGGCGTTGTTGTCGCTGGCGAAGCTGCGCAGGGGCTTCATAGGTTGTCCAGAGTAGCAGACGGGGCCGGGTGAGTTGGTTCATGAAAAACCAGGCAGGGCGGCCGCTTGCTTTAGAAATTCTCTCTCGCGACACGGACGCAGGGCCCACTAGCGTTCGGCTTTCGCCTCACTTCGCTCAGGGTGACAACTCGTAAGGAAGGGATGCACTGGTTGGATGTCATAGATGCGGGGTGCGTTTGCATGATAGGGTACTACCGGATTCAGGAAGGCATGTCGAACTCGCGAGAGCTTCACGCATTGCGCCTCGTGCCGGTCACGCTGCTCGTGTCAGTTGTCTTGATGGGATCGGGCTGCGGCAAGAAATCAGACGCCACGCAGCAAGCTGGCGGGCCGCTTCCGGTCAAGGTCGAAGAGGCGCACGCCGTTCCCGTCAGCGACACCAGCGACTACGTCGCTACCCTCAAGTCGCGCAACTCCGCCGTCATCATGCCGCAGGTGGAGGGGCAGATCGTGCAGATCGCTGTTCATTCCGGCGATCAGGTTGAGGCCGGAAAACTCCTGATGCAGATCGATCCGCTGAAACAGCAAGCCACCGTCAAGAGTCAGGAAGACACCCACGCGGCGGCGGAAGCCAATTTGAAGTTTGCCCAGCAGCAGTACGAGCGCACGAACGGCCTTTTTTCGGCAGGCGTGGTCAGCAAACAGGAACTTGATCAGACGAAATCTGCTCTCGATAACGCCAGAGCGCAAGTACAGGCGCTCGAAGCCAACGTGCGCGAGCAGCAAGTTCAGCTTCGTTACTACAGCGTGACGGCTCCGTGGTCAGGTATCGTCGGCGATATCCCCGTGCATGTCGGCGACCGAGTGACGACCACAACGATGCTCACCACGGTGGACAAACCCGGAACCCTTGAAGTGTACGTGTACGTGCCGATCGAACGCGCGCCGCAACTCAAGATGGACATGCCGGTGGATGTGCTGGACGGAGCAGGCAACGTGCTCGCTGGCAGCCGCGTGAGTTTCATCTCGCCGCAGGTTGATAGCTCGACCCAGACGGTCCTGGTCAAGGCTCGCATCGCGAATAACAAGGACAAGCTGCGGCAGTCTCAGTTCATCCGTGCACGCGTGGTCTGGGGCACGCAGAAAAGCCCGGTAGTTCCGGTGCTGGCCGTGTCGCGCATTGGCGGGCAGTATTTCGCGTTCGTGGCCGAGAAATCCGACAAAGGTTTTGTGGCGCGGCAGAAGCCGCTGAAGGTTGGCGCGATGGTGGGCAACGACTACGCGGTGCTCGACGGGGTGAAGCCGGGGGACAAGGTGATCGTCTCCGGAACTCAATTTCTGATCGATGGCGCGCCAGTTACACCGCAATAATTGGGAAATTGGGTGATTGAGCAGTTGGGTGATGGAATATCGACCCGTGATGGGAATTTTTCGGGTCACCAATTTCTCAATTACTCAATTACCAGATTTCTCAATTCGTTATGTTCGTTGATTTCTTCATAGAACGTCCGGTGTTCTCGACGGTGTGCTCGCTGCTCATTATTCTGGCAGGCGCTGTCGTGATTCCCACGCTACCAGTGGCGCAATTCCCGGCGCTGGCGCCGCCGCAGGTTTCTGTGAACAGCTTTTATGTGGGGGCCAGTGCGCAGACCGTCGAGTCCGCAGTCACCACGCCGCTCGAGCAGCAGATCAACGGCGCCGAGGGGATGAAGTACATCACTTCGTCGAGCGGGAACGATGGATCGAGCGGTATCGTTGCAACCTTTGATCTGAATCGCGATCCTGATCTGGCGGCGGTCGACATCCAGAATCGCGTTAACACCGCGCAGGGACGACTTCCCAACACCGTAAAGGCGAACGGCATTTCGATTGTGAAGGCGTCGAGCAACTTCGTGTTCGGGGCCGCCGTGTTTTCGCCTGACGGCCGCCTCGATCCGCTCTTCCTCAGCAACTATCTTGATGTGTATGTAAAAGATTCGTTGAAACGCGTCAAGGGCGTGGCGGACGTCATCATCTTCGGCGAGCGCAAATACTCGATGCGGTTGTGGCTTGACCCGGTGCGCATGGCGAGCCGCGGACTGACGGCGGGCGACGTCGTGAACGCGCTGGCAGAGCAAAACGTGGAAGTGGCGGCCGGGCAGGTGGGGCAACCCCCCGCGAAGCCGAGCCAGGAATATCAGATCAGCGTGCGCGCCATTGGACGCCTGTCGGAAGCCTCGCAATTCGACAACGTCATCGTCAAGACGAACAACGACGGGACGCTGGTACGCCTGAAGGATGTGGGGCGGTCGGAACTGGGCGCGGAAGACTACAGCTCCGAGCTGCAATTCAACGGCAAGGATTCGGTGGGGCTGGGCATCACACAGCTGTCGAACGCCAATGCGCTCGAAGTGGACCGGGATGCGATTGCGGAACTGGAACGGCTTTCCAAGCGGTTCCCGCCGGGCATGAAATACCAGCTGGCCTTCGACACCACCGACGCCGTCGGCGAGTCAATCCGCGACGTGCTGAGCACGCTGGTGGAAGCCATCGTGCTGGTGGTGCTGGTGATCTTTATTTTCCTGCAGAACTGGCGCACCACGATTATTCCGGCGGTGACCATTCCGGTCTCGCTGATCGGGACGTTTGCGTTCGTGAAGCTTCTGGGATTCTCGGTGAACACGCTGACGCTGTTTGGGATCACGCTCGCGACCGGGCTGGTGGTCGATGACGCGATCGTGGTGATTGAGAATATCGAGCGCCATATTCAGGAGGGCGAGGGCGATGCGCACAAGGCCGCATCGGCGGCGATGGGTGAAGTGGCGGGTGCGGTCATTGCGACCTCGCTGGTGCTGGTGGCCGTGTTTGTGCCGGTGGCGTTTTTTCCGGGAACGACCGGAATCCTTTTCCGCCAATTCGCACTGACCATTGCGTTTTCGATTTCGATTTCCGCCTTTAACGCGCTGACGCTCACGCCCTCCCTGTCTGCGCTGTTGCTGGGCAAGACCCATGGCGAAAAGAATTACTTCTTTCGCATGGTGGATCGCCTGATCGAGAAGATTACCGAGGGATATCGCCGGGGGCTGCACAAGTTTCTGGAATTGCGCTGGCTGGCAGTGATCCTGTTCTTCGCAGGACTGGGGCTTACCTGGGTGGTGTTCAGCCGCGTACCCAAGGGTTTTGTGCCCAGCGAGGATCAGGGCTATTTCATCGTCGCGGTGCAGGCTCCCACGGGCGCCTCACTCAACTACACGAAAAAAATCGGTGAACAGATCAACAAGATCATGGAGAAGGTCCCGGAGGCAGAAGGCACGTTTGTCATATCGGGATTCAGCTTTGGCGGTGGCGCTCCGAATCGTGGATTGACGTTCGTTCCACTTAAGCCTTATTCGCAGCGCAAGGGCGACCAGCACAAGGCGGACGCAATTCTGAACCGCATCCGGGGCGATCTGGCCGGCATCAGCGGGGCCATCGTGATTCCGTTCGCGCCGCCCGCGGTGCAGGGACTTGGCCAGTTCGGCGGTTTTCAGTTTGAGGTGCAGGATCAGGGTGGGCACACCCTGCAAGAACTGGATCAGGTCACGCATGAACTCATCCGCCAAGGCAGCCAGCGCAAGAACCTGGCGGGACTGTTTACCAGCTACAACGCGAGCGATCCGCAGTTTTTGGTAACCATCGACCGCGAGAAGGCGAAGAGCCTCCACATTCCCCTGTCACAGATTACTGACACCCTCAGCGTCTACATGGGGTCGGCGTACGTGAATGATTTCGACTTCAACAACCGTTCCTACCGCGTGTACGTGCAGGCGGATCAGCAGTTCCGGAGCGAATCGAAAGATCTGCGGCAGTTTTACGTGCGCTCCGACACCGGCGCAATGATTCCACTCGACAACCTGATCACCGTGACGCAAACCACCACGCCGCAGGTGATCAGCCATTACAACCTGTTTCGCTCGGTGGAAATTGACGGCTCGGCGGCGCCCGGGTTCAGTTCAGGCGAGGCCATCTCGGCCATGGAACAGCTGAGTGCGAAAGTGCTTCCCCAGGGATACGCCTACCAGTGGACCGGCCTGTCGCTCGAAGAATTGCAGTCGGGATCGACTACCCTCATCTTATTCGGCCTGGGAACGCTGGTGGTGTACCTGACATTATCAGCGCAATACGAGAGTTTCGTGCTGCCCTTCATCGTGTTGCTGGCGGTGCCCATGGCACTGCTGGGTGCTCTGACCGCGCAGTCCAGTCGTGGGCTGGAGAACGACGTTTACTGCCAGATCGGCCTGGTCATGCTGGTCGGACTCTCCAGTAAGAACGCCATTCTAATCGTCGAGTTTTCCGAACAGCTCCGACGCCAGGGCATGCCGCTGATCGAATCCGCGGTGGAGGCAGCGCGCATCCGCCTGCGGCCCATCTTGATGACATCGCTCGCTTTCATCCTGGGAGTCGTTCCGTTGGTGGTTGCGACCGGTGCTGGCGAAAAAGGCAGACACTCCGTGGGTACGACCGTTTTCGGCGGGATGATCATGAGCACGATTCTGAATTTGTTCTTTATCCCGGTGCTCTATCTGATCATCGAAGGGTGGCGCGAGCGAGGAAAGAAGGAAGACGCGGGGTAGACTTTGCTCCATCTTCTTCAGCCGCAGATCTTCGACCCACATGCATCGGCCCCCCCAAAAAACAGGTCCTTCGCGGCGCTCAGGATGACAGACTGAATTTGATTTCGGGAATTTTTCCTGTGCCGCGCCGAGAATTTTTCCCGGGCCGGGGTAGCCATTGACAGAAACTGTCAACCTTCATGGGCGGAAAATCGGCAATGCCGAGGAAATCCCGGGAAAACGAGCTGCCAGAAAGCGTCATTTTGATTGAAAACACGGCAGTTATATTGTGACGGCGGGGGTGACTTCGGGGTGTTCCGTCTGGTGCTAAAGCTGCGGTGAATTCCTCGGTTATAAGTGTGAGGCTTGACCCCATATGAGCTCCCAATTTTCGAATACGCCCAAAAGTCCGGGATTGATCCCCGACTTGTCGCCACTGGAGCACCTCCTGGATCAGGATGTGACGCCCCGGCAGGTGTGCGGCGTTCTGGCCAAAATGTTTCAGGTTCAACAGACCGAAGTTGCCTTGCTGCGATTGGATCAGGGATTGCTGCAGTTCATTTATCCGGAGGAGCTGCGCACTCTGGGATCGATCCCCATCACCAGCAGTTCGATTGCGGCGCACACGGCGATCAGCAAGAAGTCTGAAATCTTCAACAATTTTGCGCGCGTGAAGCACGCCAGCATATTTGAGACGGTAAAGCTGGGCGAGTCCGAGGGCATCGACACAAGCCAGCCGTTGCCGATACAGAAGCTGATGTCGGCGCCGGTAATCGACGAGAATTCCAAAGTCCTGGGCGTGATCCAAATTTCTCGCAAAGGCTCGGAGGCCTCGTTTGCAGGCGCGGATTTCAGCCGAGAAGATTTGCATGAACTGGAGATGGCCGCCGGGATCCTGGCAGAGTCGACCGTCATGCGGGCAAGCTAGCCGCAGGGCATACGGTGCGCGACTGAGCGGATTGTACGAAAGTCTGTAGTTTGCCGAAATTACTTCCCTTCGTCGGCTTACCGGTGAATAATGCAGACGTCTATGGAGTGGGAACCAGCGTGAGTCTAGACCTGCCAACTGGAATGTTCCAACCCCACGCCAACCTTTGCGACCGGGTCAATTCCAACATTGTGCAGTCTGAGATTGAAGGGGGCGTGTTCCTTAGCGACCTCGAACCGCGCACCATCTTGTTCATTCAGACGCAGCATCACTGTTATACCGCCGTTTTTGTCCGGGACAACCAGGCGCTGATCTGGGGACACCCGAAATTTTGCCCACGACCGGTATCGGTTTCCATCGTGGGTTCAACCTGGGGCGGAAGCATGTTAAAGTCGCGCTTTGTAGGGCGCGGGATGCGGTTGGAGTTTTATCATCCTTCCTTCAGCACGCCGATCGTTACCTCACCGATCCAGTCAATCAATGAACGGCGCCAACGCTTTCCGCAGCGCGAGAAGCGGTCGCTGATGACCCAGTAGCCGTCGCGTTCGGTCCAAAATTGAACTGGGCAGACACTTCCTCAAAGCACAGGCAACTAATTGCGGCCATTTAGGGATGTCCATTTTGGTGACATTCGTAATGGCCGATTGTTTTTTTTAGGGGAGAAAGCCGGATGAGGTTGGTATCTTCGCGAGCATCTGTCCCCTTGTGTCAGGGAAGGGCGAGCAAATGGTGAAGGTGGGGCTGTGTGCGGCGCTTTTCACCGCGTGCGCTTTGGCGCAGAGCGGAACCCCGGAAAGCGCGGCCCAGGAAGCGAAAATCGTGGTGCTGGAGCGCCTGTGGAATGACGCGCAGGTGCACCGGGATTCCCGCGCGCTCGAAGCTTTGATTGCCGATCGCTTCGTGAATACCGAATACGACGGTGAAGTCAGCGATCGGGACAAGTTCCTGTCCGATATCAAAGACCCGGAATTCAAGCCGAGCCTGATGAATATTCGGGACGTGAAGGTAAATCTTTATCGCGACACGGCTGTGGTCACTGGTATTTATCAAACCAAAGGAACCTATAGCGGGCGGGCTTACGGGCACACCGGGCGATTCACGGATACGTGGATTTTCGAAAATGGGAGGTGGCTCTGCGTGGCGAGCCATACCAGCCTGGTGAAGAAGTAGGGAGTTCAGGTCTCAGGTGTCAGGTTGCTGTTCCACATCGACCGGTTGGACCTCCTGGTTGATCTCTCCGGCTTCCTCGAAGCTGTCTCAAAACTCCGGAGAGCGGTAGGTGTCTTTGCCGCCCATCACTGTGAGGAGCACTTTTGTTTTAGCGATTTGCTCTGGCGGGATGGTGAGGATGTCTGCGGAGAGAACTACCAGGTCTGCCATATTTCCTGCCGTTAGCGTGCCACGAATGTTCTCCTCGAAACTCGCATAGGCGCCGTCGCGCGTGAAGTGACGGAGGGCGGCTTCCACCGGGATGCGGTTCTTTGGATACCAGCCTCCTGCCGGAGTACCTTGCGGCGTCATGCGGGTCACAGCGGTATAAATTCCCATCACAGGATTGAACGGATAGACAGGCCAGTCGCTGCCGAAGGCCTGCACGGCCCCAGCATCGTCATAGAGATTGAAAGCGTCGGCACGCGAGGCGCGTTCAGGGCCAAGCACCACTGCGAAGTTCTGCAGAGCCGTTGGATCGGGACTGGCGAACATCGCTTGCGTGGAGGCAATCACTCCCAGTTGCTTGAATCGTGGCAGGTCGGCAAGACTGGGGAGTTCCCCGTGCTCGACGCGGTGACGGCGCCCGGAAGTGCCGTTGGTCTTCGCGGCGTACTCGTAGGCGTCGAGCGCCATGTGGATGGCTTTGTCACCGATGGCGTGCAGCATGATCTGGAAACCCTCGCGGTCATAGAGCGCGACGGTCTGGTTGAGATCGTCCTGGTCCCAGAACGGAATGCCGCTTCCGCCCCCGACGTAAGGGGCAAGCATCGCGGCAGTTTTCGCGTCGATGGTGCCGTCAAGAAAGCCTTTGATCGCGCCGAATTGAAGGTAGGGGCCGCGGAAGGTGTCGCGGAGTTCGCGGTAGTACACGAGGTCGTCGTGCGTGAGGGGCGTTTTGAGTTTGTGCTCGGCAGGCGCCCCGCCGTCCTTCGGAAGAATGATGGGGGCAAAGCGGAAACGCAGCTTGAGTTTTCCTTCCGAAGCTGCGCGCAAGTAGAGTGGCCAGTACTTCGGATCCCAGGTGGCATTCTGAACGGAGGTCAGCCCTACAGTTGCGGCTTCGTCGATATGCTGCAGCAGCGATTGGTAACGATCGTCGGCAGTCTCCGTCGGAATGTGCTTTTCGATCAAACTTTGCGCGGACTCTTTGAATTCACCCGTGGGCTCACCCTGGGCGTCGCGCATGATATGGCCATTCGGCGGATCGGGAGTGTTGCGATCGACGCCTGCGATGGCGAGAGCTTTCGAGTTGGCGATGCCCATGTGCCCGTCGCGTTCGGTCACGTAAACCGGGCGATCGGGGAGAATGGCGTCCAGATATTTCCTGTCGGGAGCCTGGCCCGGAAAAATCGCATATCCCCAACCGCTGCCCACGATCCAGGGAAGCGCCGGGTGGGACTTGGCGAAGACGGCGATTCGGCTCTGAAACTCCTGCAGCGTATCGGCGCCCACGAGGTTGACTTCGTTGATCGAAGGACCGGGAAAATGCAGATGGGAATCCTGAAAGCCGGGGGCGACGAAGCGGCCATGCAGGTCAACGACGGCCGTGTCGGCAACGGAAAGCTTCTTGATCTCGGCATTCGTGCCCACCGCGACGATCTTGTCGCCACTCACCGCCAGGGCTTCTGCCGAGGGATGCGCGTCGTCGCCTGTCCAGATCTTTCCATTGAGGAAGATGCGGTCAATGTGATCGGCGGCGAACGCGGTTGAGAAGAGCAGGCTCACGGCGAAAATCCAAGGCAGGCGGGAACGCTGGCGGCGCTGGAGACGGTTCATGATTGTTTTGTTGGGCAACAAGCGACGGCATTGTACACGGTCATTTCCCAACGCGGCGATTTGCCGGCTCACCGCCATTTCTTGAGTCCGGGCCAGACCTCGGCGAACGTCTTGTCGAACTTCTTTCCTCTGCAAATGAAGACCGGTAACTGCTTTTCCAGAGCATAAGGATTGTCAGGTGAGTTGCCGACGAATTCGACGTCCTTAAAGAGTTCCTCGAGCCGCGCCCGTGAGTCGTCGAGCACGATGAGACAATTTCCAGAGTAACCGCGCGGTCCCCACAGGAACCATGTCTGATGTCCGCTGAGCGAAGGCGGAAGTCCATACGCCGGACCGTACCAGTCAATTGCTCCCGCGGCGCCGTAGTCCTGCGCGAAGATTCCGCAGTCGGGGCGATCGGCCGAAGGAAGGCGGTTCCACGCCACCACGACCTCACTCACGATTTCGTGCCATCCGAACTGGTCGGCGAAATGTTGCGGCAGCGCCGCAGCCATGTGACTGTGCTCGTTGCGCGGGACCTTGAAGGGAAGTTTTTCCTGATACGCGAGGTATTTGTCGACCGGAAGAACCGGCATGGCGACCGGCGCGATCCACGCGCCTCCGGCGAGGATCACAATGACCGAAACTGGTTTGAGCCAGCGCAGTTTGGGTGGATCCAGAACATGTTCGGAAAGGACGGCGCCGGCGGCCAGGAGCATCGGGTAGATCGGAGCCAGATAGTAGTTCTTACCATGCAGGACGATAAAGACGGTAAGGCTGACGACATACGACCAGCCGAGGAAACGATACGAACGAAAGGGGCGCCAGAACAGGAACGCGCACACGCCTGCGATCCACAGGGGCGCGACGGCTGGCTGAATCAGCAGGCATTGCTGCAGGAAGAACTGGAGCGGACTCAGGACGACATCGCGGCCCTCGGCCTTGATATTGTGCATCAGCTGGACGAACGGAAAATCGTAATGGATATTCCAAAGCAGGTTGGGCAGGAAGATGAAGAACGCCGTCAGCCCACCCAGCCAGATCCATTTGTTGAAAAGCACGCGGCGTTGTTCGGTGAGGAGCAAGCCGAGGACTACGGCGAATCCGAAGACGGCGATGGAGTACTTTTCCTGCATGCCGATGCCGGCGACCACTCCGAACCAGAGCCAGTAGCGCGGCTGGTTATGTTTGACAGCGAGAACGGCGAAGTAGGCGCACCCACTCCATAGCAGGGGTTCCAGACAGTTGGTCGTGAGCATGGCGCCGCCATTGAGGTAGGACGGGGCGGCGATCACCGCGGTGGCGGAGCAGATCAGGGCGAAAGCGCGTCCTCCGAGTTGTCGTGCGATTTCGGCCGTGAGCACGATCGTCAGCGACATGAACAGCGCGGGCAGGAAGCGGATGGCGCGCAGCGAATCGCCCAGCGTGGCAAGCGAGAGGCGCGCGAGCCAGGGGATGAGCGGCGGCTGGTCGACGTATCCCCAGCCCAGGTGACGGGCGCAGGCGAGATAGTTGAACTCGTCGCGGAAGAAGTCGTAGCGGTTGTTGAAGTAGCAATGGAGGACGAGGAGCGCCGCTGACATTGCAAGGACGGCTGGCATGCCGTCGGACAGGAAGGGCGTGCCTTGCGCCCGGTCGGTCGTGGCCATGATTGGGGAAGGATAGCGGAGAGAGTTTCTAGTTTCTAGTTTCAACTTGTGAAGCTGCGCGAGATCCTTGCTGTTTGAGCCAGAGATGCATAGGTCATTCGCTTCGATCTGGATGACAATTGTTTTGAAGGATGGCTGTCGTAGCCCACTTAGAGAGTCCGCCCTCACTCGAGGACGCTGTCGTCCAACTTCTTTCTTCCCCAGTCGGCGGCTGCTTGCACGAAGGCGACTACGAGCGGGTGTGGTTTTTTCGCGGTCGAACTCATTTGTGGCTGAAACAGCGTTGCGATGAAGAAACGGTGGGTAGGGGATTCGATGGCGCGGACTTCGCCGCCGGGACCTCGGGCCGCGATCGGAAATCCTGCTTCGATCGAGCACCATTCGTACTCGGGATTCAGTTCGAAGTTACAGAAGAATGCTTCCTCAATGACGTTTCCGGCGTAAAACGTTTCGAGGTAGGAGCCGGGGCGGATGCGGATTTCGGGAATCTTACCGGAGAGTTTCGGCGCGCCCTCGGCGCGGTTAGGCATCGCGCACGCAACCGGGTAAATGATGATGTTCTTGGAGCCGGAATTGTTCTCGGCCGTGTCGGCGTCTTTCACGCCGAGCACGTTGCGAGCGCACTCGATCACCGCGTACTGAAAGCCGCCACAGGTTCCGAGAAAGGGCCAGTCCCGGGTGCGTGCAAACTCGATGCCCTTGAGCATGCCGTCCATGCTCTTGTAGGGGCTGCCGGGCGCGGCCCAAAGACCGTCGAAGGTTTCCAGTATTTTGCGCGCCGCGGGGTCGACTAGCGACGGAGTTGGCACCCACTCGGACTCGACTTTCAGCTTCAGCTTGCCGGCGGCGTGCTGCAGCGCCTCGGTGGTCGCCTGATGAGAAGGAAATTCTTTATTAAAGTCCCCGATGATTGCAATGCGAACGGTATCAGACACGTTGACATTCTAAATAACCCGGGGTGCGAACAACGGGGGAATCGAGGCGGGTGGGTTAGAAGGAAGGTGACAGACTGGTCGTCGGAAACCCAGTCCTTGGTCTTTGGTCGTTGGTCGTTGGCAAAAGCCACGTCGCAAACAGCAGGTGGAATAAAGCCTGCTTGGGCCGGAGGTCGGTGTTGAATGCGCGACATTTGCATCGGAAGTATGTTCTTTTTGGTATTCGGCCGACGACCGACGACCAACGACTGTGTTAGGCCGACCACCGACGACTGGTTTTCTACAACCACCCCAGCCGAGAGGCGAGGATGTAGATGCAGGCAATAGTCAGCGCCGGGCCACCCCAGATCATGAGAGTCGGCTTCCAGTTGGATGCGCGGTGCGATGTGGACAGATTCAGGCCGGCGACCCGGACGGCGGAAGCGCTCGCGCCTTGCTGCAGCACGCGCGAGACGTCGGCGTCAGATGAGCTCGAGGTCGGATTGCTTGCGGCCGGTTCGTCGACACGAATAGCCGTCTGTACGGGCTCGTTCGACCAGGTAGCTGGGCTTGGAACTCCAGCTTTCGATAGGGCAGCCGCAATCCGTCCCTGTTGGGTCATGGACGCCGAGCTGATTTCTGTGGCGTCGTGAGGAGTGAGCTTGATGATTTCGGCACGCGTGTGCGATTCGGAAGTGAGCCTGTCGTGTGAAACACTCGGAGTCGCCGCGATCGTAGTTAGGGTTGTGGTCGTGACCGCCTGCGACGTCCCCTTTGCCATGGGATGGGCTGGCACCGGCAAACGTTGTTGGAGAAGAGAGAATCCGTGAAAGAAGAGAGACAATCCGCCGATCGCGCCAAGGGCAGCCACGATCAACTCGACTTCGCTCGAATGCAACGAAAATGGCAGCGAAAAATTCACACCTGTGGCGTCCGCGCACGCGCGAAATGCCGCGTCGTGCCTGGGCTTGAGCATAGCGAGGGCAGAACCGAAAGCGGGAGCGAAAAGAGGGGAACGACGCTTACGTCAGTAACGACGCTTACGTCAGTAACGTTACGCCGCTGAGTGGGAAGGATCGGTCGCGTCCTGAGACGCGGACTTTGCGGATTGCTCAGCTTTGCGAAACAGGTAGTTGTAACGATTGCTGGGATCTTCGTGTTGCCACCTGCGCACCAGTGCAAGGCCGGCGGATTGGGCCAGGGCGACAAACTCCTCGGGCTGCGCGAAAAACGACACCTCGCTCCCGCTGCGGATGGTCATCGGTTGACCAGTGATTTTCCAGTAAATCATTCGGCGCAACATTCCGAGGCACGTGCGCAGTCCATATTTGCTGTAAAGGTAAGCCAGGGTTTCGCGGCCGGTAGCAAACTCGGGTTCTGGCGGAGGGCCAGGCTCGAAAGGAATTTCTCCAATGAAGATGCGCGCGCCGGGCTTGGCAATGCGATAAAACTCAAGCAGGCTGGCCAGAATCTTCTCGCGCGGAACAATCAAGAGCACATTGTTGCAGACCACGACCGAGGCGCTTTCGTTGGCGAGTGGAAGCTTGTCGGTAAAGCCTTGCCGCACGGCAAGGCCGAGCTTGCGCACGATGGCAGCTTCTTCTTCAGTTGCATGGAATCCGGTGGCTTGGTGTACGCCGACCTTTTTGGCGAGAAGCAGAAGCGTGCCGTCGCCGCATCCGATGTCGACCAGATCATCGTCCGCCGTCAGGCAAACTTCGCGCACGATGCGTTCCTGAACGCGGCGCGTGAGTGCCTGCTTGTTTTTCCCACGCAAGGCGAGGTCCTGGAGATTCCGGAGATTGCGCGCCGTTTCGCGACAGTACTCGACGTAGTCAGAGGAGCGGGTGATCACTCGATCGAGAGTATCGTGGCGCGGAGGAAATGCATAGGTCCTTCGCTTCGCTCAGGATGACAATGTGAGGAAGAGTGAGTCGCCATTAGCGCAACGCGACGGCCCGCTCCTTGAGAATCTCCTCGACCGCCGTGATGGCGTCGTCGATTTCTTCGTCCTTGTTGTAGAAGTGCGGCGAGAATCGCACGCCGGCTTGCGGGCGCCAGTCCACGATGATTTCCCGGCGCAGCAGTCCCTGTGCGACCTCCTGCGAGTCTGGCATGTCGATGGAGACGGTGCCGCCGCGGCGCTCGGGATCGCGCGGCGTGTTGATGCGCCAGCCGTGCTGGTCGGCGAGTTCGACCAGGCGCGCGGTCTGGCGTTTTGATTTCTCGCGGATGTTGGCAATGCCCGCGGCAGTGATGATGGCAATGCCGGGTCGGGCCGCTTCGAGCGACGGAATATGCAAGGTTCCGTTCATGAAACGGTAAGGTGGATCGGTGTATTGAATCGGGGCGGCTTCGAAGTTGAACGGTTGCCGGTGGGCGTGCCATCCGGTAAATCGCGGTTGGAGTTTGTTTCCAAGGTCGGGGCGCACGTAGAGGAAGGCGACGCCCGGTCCGCCGCACAGCCATTTCAAAACTCCGCCGCAGGCGAAGTCGGTATTGAGCGTCCGCACATCGAGCGGCATGGTCCCGAGCGAGTGATAGGTGTCGAGCACGACGTAGGCCCCGACCTTGTGCGCTTTCTCGATAATGGCAGCAGCGTCGTTGATATAGGCGCTACGGAACAGCACGTGCGAGATCGGGACGACAAGCGTTTGGTCATCAATGGCATCGAGTAGCGCTTCGGTCGGGACGCTGATGCCGTCAGTCTTCACCAAGTGCACCTGCGCGCCCAGCGGTCGCTGCGCTTCCCAGAAGTACATCACTGACGGAAAATTCATGTCGCTGTACACGACCTTGTTTCTCTTGCCCGAGAAGTCCAGGCAGGAGGCGACCAGAGCCTGGCAGGTGGTGACGTTCTGGTGCGTTGAAACACTTCCCTTGGGTGCGTTCATCAGCGCGCCCAGTTCTTCGCCTACCTGCGCGGCGAGCATCCACCAACGCTCCTCCCAGGCGCGCACACCACGGGTTGCCCAGGTGTCGGCGTAACCCTTCATGGCGTCGTAGACGCCGCGGGGCATGGCGCCCAGCGAATTGCTGTTGAGGTAGTTGGTGCGCTCCAGAATGGGAAACTCGGAGCGGAAGCGAAGAAGAGCGTCGGGCATGCAGATAGTGTAAAAGATTCCGGGCGTCAGCCGCAGCGGGGGTCTTCGATAAGGCTTGATTCACCACAAAGACACAGAGGCACAAAGGCACAGAGAGAACCAAAATTAG
Organism: uncultured Acidobacteriota bacterium; assembly: GCA_963850425.1. Classification (GTDB taxonomy): domain Bacteria; phylum Acidobacteriota; class Terriglobia; order Terriglobales; family Acidobacteriaceae; genus Gp1-AA133. The sequence goes on from CAWKLF010000001.1 coordinate 2,036,518, forward strand.
AAAATTAGTTTGTCAGCCTGAGCGCGAAGGGCCTCTGCCGTCCAGCATCGATTTAGAGACTTACCTGTGCCTGAGAATCGCGATTGGGCTTGAGAACATTCGTGCGGCACCCAGCCTTTCTTTTTGTTATCTTTTCTTGCGGAAGTTTGCGGCTACACGAGGAGATCCATGAAGACGATTCTGTGGTGCCTGGTCATCGCGTTGTTTAGTTCTTTTTGCTATGCGCAGCGCGATACCGTGATCGTGCGTCCGGTGCCCATCAACGATGTTCTGCCAAATCCGAACATGGGGATCACAACCTTCAACCGGTTCAATGGGCAGGCAACCAATCCCCCGATGGAATGGTCGGAACTGGGGCCCGTGACGAAACTTCCACAGGCGGCGACTAAACCCGATTTTCCTGACACCACGATCGCCTATCTGCGCTGGTACTGGACAGCGCTGGAACCCGAGCATGGGAAAATTCGCTGGGACATCGTCGATCTTGCTCTTGCCGAGGCGCGCGCGCATGGGCAAACTCTGGCAATCCGGCTCATGCCTTATTCCAATAAGGATCCGCTGCCCGAGTGGTATCAGAACTCGGGCGCACGGCGCGCCAACAAGCCTGGCGATAAGGACGGCAATATCTGGCAGCCCGATTTCTCCGATCCGCTCTTCCTCAAGTATTGGGGCGAGGTCGTGGCCGAGGCGGGCAAGCGCTACGACGGCAATCCTTATCTCGATAGCGTGGACATCTCTTCAGTCGGCTACTGGGGCGAGGGCTGGAGTCCGTACATGCCCGCATTCCAATATCAGAAGGCGCTGATTGACATCTGGTTCGACGCTTTTCCGACCACCACGCTGCTCATGAATTTCGACGAGCCGCAGGCGTTGACCTATGGCACGAGCCGCGGCGCAGGCTGGCGGCTGGACTGTCTCGGCGACCTGCGGGTGAAGTCGGACAATCCCTATTTCGAACCGGAGATGCTGGACATATATCCGCAACAGGTGGTGCGGTCGGGTATCCAGGACGTGTGGCAGAAGCGCCCGGTCTCGCTGGAAGTGTGCGGCACGGTTTCAGAGTGGAAACGGGACCACTTTGATCTGAACTACATTCTGGAACAGGCACTGCGCTGGCATGTGACGTCGGTAAATTTGAAATCGTCGCCGATCCCGGACGACTGGAAGCCCGAGTTCGAAAACTTTCAGAAGAAGATTGGATACCGGTTCCTGCTGCGGCGGCTGGAATATCCCAAGAGCGTCGCGGCAGGGTCAATGATGGCGGTGCATATGTGGTGGCTCAATGCCGGTGTGGCTCCTGCGTATATTGACTATCCGCTCGTCGTGCAGCTGCGCTCGGCGAACAACAGTGCTGTAATCAATGTTCCGGTTGACGTGAGGAAGTGGCTTCCGGGCGATGCTGTTTTTGATGGGAGTCTCTACGTACCTGACACGCTGCCCGGAGGGCACCTACGATTTTCGTGTGGCCATGCTTGATCCCAGGACCAGCAAACCTGGGGTGCGTCTGGCGATCGCCGGCAGAGATCCAGATGGCTGGTACAGCGAGGGGCAGATTCGGATCACACCGCAGCATCCACAGTGATCTTAAACGCTTCCTCGTCGGGAGGTCTTGATCAGCCACCACGCTAAGGTCAACAGTAGCAAGTACAACGCGCCGCTAATCAGGTTTACGCGCGAATCCCACCAGCCTTTGAGAATCACGGCGCACACAACCGTGCAGCCGATGATGGATCCCCAGCCTCGCAAAGGGGATTGCAGGGGCAAGGCTCGGATTTGCTCCAGGCTCGCCTTGCGACGAAAGGAGATGTGAGCGGCCAGTGAGACGATCCAGGAAAGCATCATCCCGAAGAAGGCCGCCCGCAGGATGTATTCGAAGGCCTTGCCGGGCGCCCAGCGCTCCATCACCAGCGCGACCACGATTCCATACGACGAAACCAGCACCGCCAGTTTCGGAGAGCCTTGCTTGTTTAAATTTCCCAGGGGCGCGGGCGCCCATCCGGTGCGCGCCATCGAAAACAGCATGCGCGAGGAAACGTAGATGGCGGCATTAGCTCCGGAAAGAGCCGCCGTCAGTACCACGAAATTCATGATGTGGCTGGCTGCAGGAATATTCACGGAACGGAAAACTGTGACGAACGGGCTTTCGCTGGCGCCGGCTTGATTCCACGGCATCACTCCTACCAGGACGGCGATCGCACCCAGGTAGAGCATGGTCAGCATGGCGAAAGTGATGCGCATGGCTTTCGCGATCTCATTGGGCGAGCGCGCCTCGCCGGAAGAGACCGCCACGAACTCGATACCTCCGAAGGCGTAGATTGCGAATGTCATTGCCAAAAACGGAGCCAGGATGCCCTGCGGGAAGAATCCGCCTTGCGCCGTGTATTGCGGAGCGACTCCTCCCTTGACCAGCAACAGCGCACCCAGCGCAATGAACGCAGCGATGGTGACCACCTTCACCATGGCGAACCAGAATTCGAAGCGGCCGTATTCGCCGACGTCAATCAGGTTAATGAGCAGCAGGGCAAGGGAAAATCCGGCCACCCAGACAATCCTCGGGATACTTGGGAACCACAGTCCCATGTAGATGCCCGAGGCAACCAGTTCCGTGCCGATCGAGACCGCGATGGCCGCCCAATATCCGCCGCGAGAAAGAAATCCCGCCCAGTCATTGAGGTAGAGGTCTCCATACACACCGAACGAACCCGCCGCGGGATGGGCGCAAGCCAGTTCCCCGAGAGCACAGGCGACTGTGAAGTTAATGAAGGCAGCCAGCAGGTAACTAAGAATTACGGCCGGGCCCGCAAGCCCGATCGCAGTCGCAGACCCCAGCAACAGGCCGGTACCGATCGAGCCGCCCACCGCCACCATGGCGATCTGCCCGGCGCTGAGTTCGTGACGAAGCCCCTGTTCTTCGTTGGGGTTGCGGCTGTCGGGCATCAGGAACGTATACCAGAAACGGAAGCAACACCCCAAAGGTCAGAAAGAGAATGACCTTCGTAACCGCTGGCTGCCGTTACCGCATTGCTGCTGTTTACCCCTGCTCCTAGAATCACCATGCAGGTTACTCCGCAATTACCATCCATGCCGGATCGAGCCGAAATCGCGAAACGTGTCGCGCAAGCGGAGAAGCTCCTGCAAAGGGGCAAGACCAGCGACGCCCTGGAGGAATATCTCCAAGTGCTGCTGGAAGATCCGGAGAATGACAACGTCCGGTCAATGGCTTCGGACTTGTGCCTGTCGCTGAACCGGACCGCGGAGGCTGTCTCTCTGCTGGGCGACCTTTTCGAACGGCAGATTGCACTCGAAGATGCCACCCGGGCCAGCCTGACCTACAAGAAGCTGGCACGCCACGGCAGTCCTACCTGGCAACAGAAATTTCGCTTCGGACAGCTCCTGGAGAATTCCAATAAGAAACTGGCAGTCGGCACATACGAGAACGCTCTCGACGATCTTGCAAAGCAGCAAAAGAAAGCCGAGTCGCTGCAGGTGCTGAGCCGCATCGTGACCCTTGAGCCCACCCAGGGCAATTATCTGCGCATCGCGGAGTTGTGCTCCCAACTGGGGGAAAGCAAAACTTCCGCAGCAGCGTTCCTGAAGACGGCGGAATTAGCGGAGGCAGCGGGTGGCGATGCCTCGCAATATTTCGAGCGCGCGTATTCGGAAGATGCCAGCGATCCGCGCATCGCGCTGGCCTATGGCAAGAGCCTGCTGACGCAGGGACAGATTGGCGCGGCCATCTTCATTTTCGAACCCCACGTGATTGGCGGAAACCCTTCGCCCGAACTTCGCGATTTTTATAGCCAGGCATTGCTGGCGGCGAACCGTCTGGCCGAGGCGGAGCCGCTGGTATGGCAGCTATTCGAGCAGAATCCGAGCCGCATGCAGCAGGTCGTGGACCTGATGGGGAAGATGATCGACAGCCAGCAGGATGCCGAGGCGGTCGCGCTGGCCCGCAAACTGGAGTTATTCCAACGCAAACGGGGAGAGCGGCGGGCCTTTGTCGCCACCATGCAGGACCTGGTTGGCGGACACCGTTCGTCGCCCGAAATGCTTGAGTTTCTGAGCGAGCTGTTCAACTCATCCAATCGCGAAAACGACTATTGCCAGACCCTGCTGAAACTCTTTGATCTTTACGTGAGCACGGGAAATTTCCAAAAAGCCGGGGAATGCCTGGATCGAGCGGCGGACGTCGATCCCTACGAGCGGGGACATCAGAAGCGGTTGGACATACTAAAAGGGAAAATTCCTGACGACCGGTTCAAGGTGATCGCCTCACGCCTCAGCCAGATGAACAAATCCGTTCCGGAAGCGGCCCATGTGGAGGAGCCGACACTGGGTGCCGCAGCATTGCAGGACCTGATGCTGCAGGCGGAGATCCTGGTGCAGTACGGGATGCGAACCAAGGCGGTCGAGCGCCTGCAACGCATTCAGGAACTCTTTCCCCGGGAGGAAGAACGCAACGAGGATCTGCAAAGGCTCTATCTGGCGGCCGGGATCACGCCTCGCTATGCCGGGGCGGCGCCCGTGCCCCCTGCACCCGCCGCTCCTTCTCCCCCCGCCCAGCCGCCGAGCGTGCCTGCGGCGGTGAATGGAGAGCAAGCGGACGTCAGCAGCTTTACGCGGGTGGCGGAAATCACGCGCAAGCTTTATCACCAGAACAATGCGACCGCGGTGCTGTCGACCGCGGCCAACGAGATCGGCGGGCAGTGGAAGGTAACGCGCTGCGTGGCCGCGATGCGGCGTCCGGGATTGCCGCCGACGGCCTTGCAGGAATTTCATGCCGACGGAACGGGTAGCGGAGAAGCGGCGGCGCTGGCATCGGTGGTGACCGCCTGTCAGGATCTGGCCGTGGCCCGCGGTACGGTAAACATTTCTGACACTCTGAGCGCGGCTGAGGTCCAGCCCATACGGCGGGCCCTGGCAGAATTGGGAATCACCTCGCTGCTCGCTTTGCCGCTAGTCGACGGCGAAGATCACATCGGCGTGCTGATCTTCATGCAGAGTTCGGAGCGCAACTGGCATCCGTCGGAAATTGTCGTGTTGAAAACTTTGGTGGAGCAGGTTGTGATCGCGCTCAACAATGCGGGCCTGCGGCGGCTGGTGCGCAATCTGTCGGTAACCGACGAGAAGTCGGGGCTGCTGAAGCGCGCGTCCTATCTCGACCTGGTGTTGGCCGAGGCGCAGCGAGCGTCCCAGCAAGCGACTCCGCTGAGCATCCTGCTGATGCACTTTGGGCGCGGTGCGGCAATGATCAAGGAATTTGGCGAATCGGCAGTGGAAGCGACCATGGAGCAGGTGGGGCAACTGTTCACGGCGAATATCCGTTCGAACGACCTTGCCTTCCGCTACGACACTACTACCGTCGCGATCATTCTGGGCGATACTGCCGAGAAAGAAGCCCTGCTGGCGGTCGAGAAACTGCGCAAGCTGGTCAGTGATGTGAAGATGCCGGGGAAGGATCACCCCTTGCCCTTCACGGCGGGCCTGGCGGAGGCAGTGATGCGCTCTTCGTTTGATCCGGTCGACATTGTCACGGAAGTGATCAACCGCGCTGAACAGGCGTTACACGATGCGCTCACCCAGGGCGCAGGCAGCGTGCTGTCGCTGGCGCCGAATCTGGCCTCCGCGGCGGTGGCGTAGAAGCTACGAGCTACGAACGGGATGCAACAGTCTTGCCAATGGCTTAGTTTCCTTATCAGAGCAACATCTGCCCGAAATCTCTCGTCTTTGCAGCTCGCAGCTCGTCGCTCGAAGCTCGCAGCTTTTCTTGATAAACTAAAAAGTTTGCTACTTACATCTGGCCTCTTTCCAGAAGGATTTCATGCTGAAACCGGGAGACATTGCGATCGTCAGTGGCGCGCGTACGCCCATGGGGCGGTACTGCGGCAAACTCAAAGACTTTACTGCGCAGGAACTGGGTGCGCTTGCGGCTCAGGGTGCGATCGAGCGCTCGGGGATCGATCCCAAGGAATTCGATCACGTGGTGTTCGGCAATGCGCAGCAAACTTCAGGCGACGCGCTTTACGGCGCTCGCCACGTCGGTTTGCGAGCGGGGTTGCCGATCGAGACTCCGGCTTTGACCGTGAACCGGCTGTGCGGCTCGGGCATGCAGGCCATCGTCAACGCAGCGCAGATGATTCAGACTGACGAGGCGAAGATCGTGCTGGCGGGCGGCATGGAGGCGATGTCGCAAGCGCCGTTCGTGATCCGCGGGCGCGATGGTTTCACTCTGGCGCCCGGTGGAAAGCTCGAAGATTCGCTGATGGTCGCGCTGCTGGATTCCTATTGCGGACTGTACATGGCCAACACCGCCGAGCTGTACGGGGAACAGCAGGGGATCACCCGGCAGATGCAGGACGAATTCGCGCTGCGCTCGCAGCAGATGGCGGACGCGGCTTACAGAGAAGGACGGTTGCAGGAAGAGCTCGTGCCGGTGCCGCTGCGCAATCATAAGCGCGAGTTGAGTGGAGAGACGTTGGCCGAAGATGATCACCGCCGTCCGCAGACCACAATCGAAGGCCTGGCCAAGCTGCGCCCCGCCTTCGGCCAGGGTGGGACGGTGACAGCCGGGAACGCGAGCGGCATTGTGGATGGCGGCGCGGCGGTGGTGGTGATGTCGGTGGAGCAGGCGCAGAAGCGCGATCTGAATCCGCTGGGACGGATTGTGAATTGGGGTGTTGCGGGTGTTGATCCCAAGCTGATGGGGCGCGGCCCGGTGCCTGCGACCAAACTCGCTCTGCAGCGCGCGGGACTGACGCTGGATTACATCGACCTGATCGAAGTGAACGAGGCGTTCGCGGCGCAGTATCTGGCCGTCGAGAAAGAGTTGGGCCTTGATCGCAGCAAGGTCAACGTGAATGGCGGGGCGATCGCCCTAGGCCATCCGCTGGGCGCGACTGGGACGCGGCTCGTGATCACGTTGCTTTACGAGTTGAAGCGGCGCAAGAAGAAGTACGGGCTGGCCACGGCATGCATTGGCGGTGGGCAGGGAATTGCCATGGTGGTGGAGAGCTTTCAGTAGAATCTTCACCACGCAGATAGAGGAGCCCATGCATTTCACCACAGAGACACAGAGGCACAGAGAAACGCTTAACCTACAAGAGTTGTCATCCTGAGCGCAGCGAAGGATCTGCTTTTGACTGCGATAGCACAGTGCAACGCGGGCCTTGCTCCCTATCTTTTAGCGCCTCTGTGGCGTTGTGACTCTGTGGTGAATCTGTGCTAACTACGTAGAAGGACTCATATGGAGATTAAAAAAGTAGGCGTTCTAGGTTGCGGCCTCATGGGTTCCGGCATTGCGCAAGTGGCGGCGATGGCCGGGTTTGACGTTACGGTGCTGGAAGTCGAGCAGAAATTTCTCGATAAGGGCTTTGCCGGGATCGAGAAATCGCTGGCGAAGTTTGCCGAGCGCCCGGTTGAAAAGGGCGGCATTACCGCGGCGCAAAAAGAGGCGATCCGGGCTCGTTTGAAGGGCACGACTTCGAAGCAGGATCTTGCCGACTGCGACATTGTGATCGAGGCCATCATCGAAAATGTCGAGGAAAAGAAGAAGATGTACGCCTCGCTCGATCCGATCGTGAAGAAGGAGGCCATCTTCGCTTCGAATACATCTTCGATCTCGGTGACCGAGTTGCTGACTTCGGTAAAACGGCCGGAGCGCTTTATCGGGCTGCACTTCTTCAATCCCGTCCCGCTGATGAAGCTGGTCGAAGTCGTGAAGACCATCGCCACGGCTCCCGACGTGTACGACGCCGCGTACGAATTCGGAAAGAAGCTCGGGAAAGTTCCGGTGCGCACCTCCGACAAGACCGGCTTCATCGTGAACCGGCTGCTGGTCCCGTACATGCTCGACTCGATCCGCGCATACGAAGAGGGTGTAGGCTCGATCGAGGACATCGACAACGCCATGAAGCTGGGTTGCGGGTATCCGATGGGGCCGTTTACATTGCTCGACTTCGTGGGACTGGATACGACCTACTACATCACGCACGTCATGTACGACGAGTTCAAGGAGCGCCGCTTCGCGTCGCCTCCGCTCTTGAAACGCCTGGTGATGGCTGGGTGGTACGGCCGGAAGTCGGGCCGCGGGTTCTATGATTATTCTGACCCGGCGAATCCAGTCGCGGGGAAATTTTAGATCAGCGATTGCGTACGGAGAAGCACCTGAACAACGCCACGGAGGCACGGAGCGCTACAGGATTGTCATCCTGAGCGTAGCGATGGACCTGCTTTTCCAGCGATCATGTGACGGGTGTCCTTGACGAATATTCTCTGAGAGTAAATGATATTAGCGGAGACTATATCTTACGACAGAGTCCTAAGCGGAGGTTAAGTAATTTGTTTTGAATATTTTACCCATAACCCCTTATTTTTTAAAGATCTTGGTGGGCATCGCAGTTCCAGTTCTTTTGTTTTCAATATTTTGCGGGCAATGGGGGGAGGGGGGATACCTGGTACTAAATAGTAAACTCATCCAAGTGTGGAACTGCAGCACGAGTCAAAAACGAAACTTATGACCTTCGAAAACATTCTCCTCGAAAAGAAAAATTCCATTGCCTACGTCACTGTCAACCGCCCCAAGGTGCTCAACGCGCTCAACATGGCAACCATGGAAGAACTGCGCGCCGCCTTCATCGACATTCGCGACGACGCTGCGATTCGTGTTGCCATCCTCACCGGCTCGGGCGAAAAGGCTTTCATCGCCGGCGCTGATATCGGCGAACTGGCGAAGCACGACGCCGTCTCGGGCAAGGAGTACACGCATCGCGGGCAGTCGGTGCTCGATCTGATTGAGAGTCTGGGCAAGCCAGTGATTGCCTGCATCAATGGATTCGCCCTCGGCGGTGGGTGCGAGATCGCCATGGCTTGCACCATGCGCCTGGCGAGTTCAACCGCGAAGCTCGGACAGCCCGAGGTGAAGCTGGGAATCATTCCCGGATACGGCGGGACGCAGCGACTGCCGCGGCTGGTGGGCCGGGGCATTGCCATGCAGCTTGTGCTCACTGGCGAGATGATTTCCGCCGAAGAAGCGCATCGCATTGGGTTAGTCAACGAGGTCGTGGCGCCGGCCGAGTTGATTCCTCGCGCCGACGCCATTGCGCAGAAGATCATCGCCAACGCGCCGCTGGCGATTCAGTATGCAATGGAGGCTGTCAACCACGGACTCGACCTGCCGCTAGCTGAAGGGCTCTATCTGGAGGCGACGTTGTTCGGAGTGTGTTGCGCGACCGAAGACAAGAAAGAAGGAACGACCGCGTTTCTCGAGAAGCGGGCCGCGAACTTTAAAGGGAAATAGAGTGAGCGCAAAACCCTGTTCAGCACAGAGTCAAACAGAGACACAGGACTGAGAAGAACAGCAGGGCTTCTCTGAGGCAGCGCAGAGCAAAAGCAGATCCTTCGCTACGCTCAGGATGACAAGGTTATGAAGGGTTTTTCTCTGTGACTCTGTTTCTGTGTGATGAAAATGAAGCCGAATCATGCTGAAGTCTCTCCATATCGGGCGCTACGTTACCAAGCCGGAGGATCTGCGCGCGCTCACAATCTTCCTTGAGGCGATCGGGTTCCGGCGTTTTGCAGAAACCGACAAGCGATCGGCGGTTTTCTCCGCTCCCGTGGGCCTGCTCAGCGTGAACGCGCTGCCGTCCCAATATCCGAAGGAAGTGCTCGATCACCTGAAAGACATCAATCGCCTGATCGTGCTCGAAGTGAGCAACCCCGATGACGTGTTTGCGGTCGCGCAGAAGCAGAAGCTGAAAATCCTGATCGACTCAGTGTCTCCGAAAACCGGGGAGCGTAGTTTCTCGCTCGCGCTGCCGGGAGAGATTATCGTTACGGTTCACGGCCAACCCGAACAACTTCCTGCCGGCAGGGAAGGCGATTTAAGCGCGGCCGGCAAGCGGTTTGCGATTATTGTCAGCCGGTTTAATGCGTTCATCACGGAACGGTTATTGCAAGGGGCACTCGACGGGTTGCGCCGGACCGGTGCCCGCCCAGACGACATCGAGATCACGCGCGTGCCGGGTAGTTTTGAAATTCCTTCGGCGGCGCGCCTGCTGGCGGAGTCCGGAAAATTCGACGCCATCATTTGCCTGGGCTGCCTGCTGCGCGGAGACACCGCGCACTATGACGTGATCGTCAACGAATGCGCTCGCGGTATCGGGCAGTCCGCGCAGGAAACCGGCGTGCCGCATGCCTTTGGAGTGCTGACTTGCGACACGCTTGAACAGGCGATTGACCGCGCTGGTCTGAAGATGGGCAACAAAGGATTGGAAGCGGCTTTGACGGCGGTGGAGATGGCGGGGCTGAAGAAAGCCGTCGGCAAGAAAGTTGTCGTCGGTCGTCGAAAAAAAGCAGTCGTTGGTCGTCGGTCGTCGGCCGTTGGCAACGACGCACGTCAACGGCGGTCGGGCAAGTCGAAAAAAAGCACGGCTCATAAGAAGAATTCTCTCTGAAAAGCTGGAAGCGTCGGTACATCCTTCCTGTAAACTGACTTTCACTCTGGCACAATCACAGCGGTCCCGCAGGTAGCAGCCAATGACCGAGGACCGACGACCGACGACTGTTCTTATGGGTACCCGACGAAAATCGCGCGAATTGTGCTTGCAGATGTTGTTTCAGGCTGACATGGGCAGGCAGGGACCCGACGCGGTCCGCAAGACTTTCTGGGCGGAACGCAAAGAGGTTGGCGAAGATGTTCGCGGGTTTGCTGACGATCTGTTTCGCACGGCAACCGACCGCACCATAGATATTGATAAGCTGATTGAAGGCCACGCCGAGCACTGGCGCATGGAGCGCATGGCGGCGGTGGATCGCAACATCCTGCGCAGTGCAGTAGCTGAGTTTCTGGGTTACCCGCAGACGCCGCGCGCGGTGGTGATCAATGAAGCCATCGAGATCGCTCGGAAATTTTCCAGCCCGGAGTCGGTGCAGTTCATCAACGGCGTGCTTGATAGCGTGGGGCGGGATCTGGAAAAAGCGCGGACCTAAGCAGATTGCGCAATCCCCTTCGGATGCGGTTCCTTCCCCAAGGCGAGCTAAGGCCGTGGAGTGCACAGATCCTTCGCTGCGCTCAGGATGACAAAACAGCGCTCAGGATGACAAAACAGCGCTCAGGATGACAAACAGAAAGAACGCTACGGCTGCACCGCCACCAGATCCGGATTACAGGTTTGGGGAATATTGCTGCACAGGCTCGTCTTGTTGCTGTTGTTGCTGCCTGAAAAAGTGATCTGCTGAAGGTCGCCGCCCGAGATTGTGCTGACCACGTGCACCGTTCCGTCGCTGGCGCCGACGTAGATCACTGATCCGTCCGGGGTGATACTGGCGTCCAGCGGAACCGGGTTTCCCGTGAGGGAAATGGAAGAGACGGCATTTACTCCCAGATCCACGATAAACACGCTCCCCAGATTGCTGGCGAGGATGTAGGCGCGTGAATTATCGGGGGCGACCAGCAACTTTAACGGGGTGAAAGTGCCTTGCCCCAGATTCACGAAGCTGGTATCGGGAGAACTGGCGGTGAACGGACAAGTCGTGCTTGAAGGATTATTCGGTGTCGCCGGGTCGGGAGCCTTGACGTGCACGGTGAACACATCGAGGCCGGGCGATTCAACGCCCAGAGCGCGTACTCCGTCTGCCAGGGCGCGGAAGATTGTGGGCTGACCTGCGGGAAATGCGGCCGCCTGCGCGTAGGTGGTATCGCACGCGTTGCGCATGGTGACCCCACTCGGTCCAGCCAGATAGGCCAACGATCCGTTCGGGTAGAAAGAGACCGCGGTCTCGGGCGCCGGCAAAGTCACGGTCTTGAGCGCCAGCGAATTGGAATAGACATACATCGTGCTGCCGGCAACCAGGAAGGCCTTCAGGCCGTCCGGAGAAAACGACGCTGCTGTAACTCCTGTGAGTAGCAAGGGAACAACTCTTCGTGCCGAGCCGAGCACACCAGAAATGATGTAGACCTGATTGGGGACTGACCTCGTATCGGAGATGACCGCTTGGTCCCCATCCAAAGAAACGGCCAGCACCTTGCCAGGCACGCCGCCCAGTTGCACGACACTGCCTCCGGTTGTGGATGTGCCGGGAGTGAAAATCATCAGGCCAGCGGAGCTTCCCAGATATGCCCTGAGGCCGCCTGAGGTACCGCTACCGGTACCGGCGGCGGCGACGGGCGAAAAAATAAGCGAGTTGGGCGAACTTGGCAGCGTCGTGCTGATACCGGGAGCGTTGCTCTTGACGTCGACGGGAAATAGCAGCGGCTCGCATCCGCTGATCGGCACACCGGCGGCGCTATCGCATTGGGTCGTTGTCACGTAGACGGTGCCGGCGTTGGCGGGACTACCAGTGATCAGCCCGACGATTGGGTCGCCAACATGTTCCCCGTTTGGCGCTATGGTTGACGAATACACGGGTTGAAGCGGCTGAAGGCCGACGTTGCAGGTCGGGGCGAAACACTCGGCTGTGATGCTGACCCCTCCCACCGCCTTCGTGCTGACGGCCCCGGCGCTGCTGACACTCGCGTTGGCAGCGGAGGAAGTGATGAAGGTGAGCGCGGGAACCGGATTTTGCAGATCGTTCCCCAGTCGATCGATGACCGTGGGGGTAAGGGTGACTCCACTGGTGTTATTGCCGATGGCAAACGTTGTGTTCGTGGCAGCGTTGCCTACCTGCAGGTTCACCGACTGCACCAGGCAGGTTTCGAAGAGTGCAGGCACGCTGGTAACTCCAGCAACGCTGGCGAAAATCTGCGTAAGTCCAGGGACAGCCGCGGTGAAACGGGCCTGCGTAATCTGCCTGCCGTTGTTGTTGTTCAGGGCAGGATCGGAGGTGTTCAGCGTGGCGACGGTGTTATGGCTCTGCGAGAAGGTGAAATTCCCGACTGTATTCGTAATTTCCACCCGGGTGCCACCCGTTACGCGGAAGGCGCGTGCCTGAAAATCGAGATAGTTCTGAATCCCGGGGCCTTTGGCCAAAGTGATGCAATCGGGCTGAGGAATGGGCGGGTTGATCAACTCCAACGTAATCTGGTCGACGTGTTCATGGACGTAGACCGAAACCGGTGCACTCGTGACTCCATTGGCCGTCGCCGTCACCTCGGTAAATCCGGCACCTTGCGGTGTGCAAACCCGGCCCAGGGTGTCCCATTTTCCTGCGCAGGCGAGTCCTCCGGCGGACGGAACAAAGGTCAGGACTGAGGGATTGCTCGATGTAAAGACCACCGGGACGGTTACGGGGTTACCCGCGCCGTTCTTCGGGACGGCGGAAAACTGCAGGGTCGTCCCCAGATCGATGCTGCCCGTGCTGGATGGGGTCAAATCGACGCGTGTGGGGGTTGGCGTCACCGAGGTGCCGACGGGATTGCTGCTTCCGCATCCATTTAGGGCGGCACAGCCAAGCAGTATGAAAAAGGCCGCAAAAATCCGAGAAACCGACCGACGCATGCATCCTCCCCGCCGGGGCGAGTTGCATGCCGTCCGGCGAGTCTATGTATCTGCTGGAAAACCTTCAGTGTAGAGGCCAACCTAGTTTTGAGCAAGGGCTGGCCCTGGTCCCCGCGCCTGCTTTCAGATGCGAGCTCAGGTGTTGACGATGTTTGGAAGAGATTGTTATATTTAAAAGGTTCCGCGAGTTAATTCTGGCTTGCCTGGAAGCGGTGGGTTCACACGCCGCGCGTTTTTTTGTGTGTGTACGCGTGGTGCCTCCGAAGATTGGCTGAGTTTTGGAAACATGTGCTTCTGAGTCGGAACAGCGATCAGAAGCTTCCTCGCTGAAATGCTTTGCGCTCACTTCTCGCCCGTCGAGAAGCTATGCGAAGCAAGGTTGACGAAACGGAGCACCTCCGAAGTTGGGCTTGGTGCCACCGTCGTCGGCATTAGTCTGAACGGGAAACTACAAGTCTTCTCTCGGGGGAGGTTGCGCCCGGTGAGAAATATGGCTGGCCGAATCGTGCGCCAGTCAGACCCGGAAACGGGAAAAGCAGAAGCGTCGCAAGTGTGCGCGGATGCGCCGGATGGGTGCGCCGAACACGCAGCGTGCGAAGGAGTAGCGAAGAGTGCCTACGTTCAATCAATTGGTGCGTTCCGGCCGGAAGAAGCCCCGTTACAAGACGGCGAGCCCGGCCCTGCAGTCCTGCCCGCAAAAGCGCGGCGTCTGCACCCGTGTATATACCCAGACGCCCAAGAAGCCGAACTCGGCGCTGCGCAAGGTCGCGCGCGTGCGGCTCACAAACGGAATTGAAGTGACCACCTACATCCCGGGCATCGGCCATAACCTGCAGGAGCACTCCATTGTGCTTATCCGCGGGGGCCGCGTGAAAGACCTGCCGGGAGTGCGCTATCACGTGGTGCGCGGAACGCTGGACGCGGTCGGAGTTGCGGGCCGTAACCAGGGACGCTCGAAGTACGGAGCCAAGCGGCCGAAGAAAGCGTAGAGCAAGTTTCAAGGTTTCAGAGTTTCAAAGTCTCAAAGTTTTCGGGGCGAGCGAGAAAGCGTCGTCCCGCACGGCTCAAGCCAAGAGCTAGCGGCTAAAAGCCAGGAGCTGATTTTCACATGCCTCGAAAAGGACATATCGCAAAGCGCGGGGTCGCTGCTGATCCGGTGTATCAATCGGATCTGGTGACCAAGTTTGTGAACTCGATGATGTGGCAGGGCAAGAAGTCGACGGCCCAGGGCATCTTCTATGAAGCGCTCACGCAGCTGCAGACCAAGGGCGGCGACGAGGCTCTGAAGCTGTTCAAGAAGGCGGTCGAGAATGCCAAGCCGTTGCTTGAAGTCAAGACCCGGCGGGTGGGCGGCGCGAACTACCAGGTTCCGGTTGAAGTGAATGCCGACCGGCGCACGTCGCTGGCGATTCGCTGGCTGATCACATACGCGCGCGGTCGCGGCGAAAAGGGCATGACCGAGAAGTTGACGAACGAGTTGCTCGATGCCGCCAACAACCGCGGTGCCGCCATCAAGAAGAAGGAAGACGTTCACCGCATGGCGGAAGCCAACAAGGCTTTCGCGCATTACCGGTGGTGAGGGCATTGAGTAATTGAGTAGTGAGGGCTGGGAAATTGAGTAATTGGGAAATTGAACTGTTCCCCATCGGCCTTCAAATTACAAAATTACACGATTACCAAATTTGTTTTGTTGACCCTAAGAAAGAGTTGAGAACATCGTGGCGCGTACAGTCCCATTAGAGCGTTGCAGGAACATCGGCATTATGGCGCACATCGATGCCGGCAAGACCACTACGACGGAGCGCATCCTGTTCTATACGGGCAGAACGCACCGCATCGGAGAGGTCCATGAAGGCACGGCCACGATGGACTGGATGGAGCAGGAACAGGAGCGCGGCATTACCATTACGTCCGCGGCGACCACCTGCACCTGGCGCGACATTCGCATTAACATTATTGATACGCCCGGCCACGTCGATTTCACGGCTGAGGTGGAGCGATCGCTGCGCGTGCTCGATGGCGCGGTCGCGGTGTTTGACGCCGTCCACGGCGTACAGCCGCAGTCGGAAAAAGTGTGGCGGCAAGCCGACAAGTACGGTGTTCCTCGAATTTGCTTCATCAACAAGATCGACAAGATGGGTGCTGATTTCGAGCATGCCATCGACACCATCCGCAAGCGCCTCAATGCCAAGCCGGTGGCGATCCAGATTCCAATCGGCCAGGAAGATAAGTTCAGGGGAGTCATCGACCTGATCAACATGAAGGCCATCGTCTGGAACGACGAGGCCATGGGCGCGGAATACGTCACCGAAGCGATTCCGGCCGAACTGCAGAAAAAAGCGGAAGCCTTCCACACGCAGCTGGTCGAAACGGTTGCCGAAAACGACGACGAGATCCTGCACAAGTTCCTGGAAGGCGAAGAGATTACCGCCCAGGAGTTGCGGAATTCGCTGCGCAAATCGACCATTGGCCTGAAGTTGTTCCCAGTCGTTTTGGGGACGGCATTCAAGAACAAGGGCGTGCAGCCGCTGCTGGATGCTGTGGTGGACTACTTGCCTTCTCCGCTCGATACGGCTGAAACGAAGGGCATCAACCCGGAAAATGGGGAGCCCATCGCGCGCAAAGCGAATGACAAAGAGCCATTCTCGGCGCTGGCATTCAAGATCATGGCCGATCCGTTTGTGGGCCAGCTGACATTTATCCGCGTGTATTCCGGACAACTGAAGTCTGGCGAGTCGGTATTGAATCCGCGCACGCGAAAGACGGAGCGCATTGGGCGTCTGCTCAAGATGCACGCCAACAAGCGCGAGGACATCCAGGAAATTCTGGCAGGCGATATCTGCGCGGTTGTAGGCCTGAAGAACGTCTCGACCGGCGACACGATTTCCGACGATCGGCATCCGATTACCCTGGAGTCGATCACCTTCGCGGTGCCGGTCATCTCGGTTGCGGTCGAGCCGAAGACCAAGGCCGATCAGGAGAAGATGGGCATGGCCTTGGGCCGTCTGGCGCAGGAAGACCCGACGTTCAAGGTTCACACCGATCCCGACAGCGCTCAGACCATCATCAGCGGCATGGGCGAACTGCATCTGGAGATCATCGTCGACCGCATGATGCGCGAGTACAAGGTCGAGGCCAACGTCGGCAAGCCGCAAGTAGCGTATCGCGAAACGATTCGCAAGCATGCCGAGGCCGAGGGTAAGTACATCCGGCAGACCGGTGGCAAGGGCCAGTACGGGCACGCCAAGATTTATCTGGATCCTCAGCCACCCGGCTTGGGGTATGAGTTCGTCAACGATGTTACGGGCGGGTCGGTGCCCAAGGAATTCATCAAGCCGATTGATCAGGGCATTCGGGAAGCGCTCGAGGGCGGTATTCTCGCGGGCTATCCGATGGTGGATGTGAAGGCGACGCTTTACGACGGCAGCTATCACGACGTGGACTCGAACGAAATGGCTTTCAAGATCGCGGGGTCGATGGCATTCAAAGAAGCGGCCCGCAAGGCCTCGCCGGTGCTGCTCGAGCCTGTGATGGCGGTCGAAGTGGTGACGCCGGAAGATTACGCCGGAGTGATCATGGGCGACCTGAGTTCGCGGCGCGGGCGGATTGAAGGCATGGAGCACCGCGCTGGTTCGCAGGTGATCAAAGCGATCGTGCCGCTTTCGGAAATGTTCGGCTACGCGACCCACATGCGTTCTTCGACGCAAGGCCGCGCCGAGTACTCGATGCACTTCGCGCGTTATGAAGAAGCGCCGCGCTCGGTGGCGGAAGAGATTATCGCCAAGGTGCAGGGCACGGCGAAATAGGTTTGTATCAGGGCGCGGCTTTAGCCGCGCCGTAAGTTAAGCGATTCATACGGGGCTTTAGCCCCTGAGGAAAAGAGCAATGGCGAAAGAGAAATTTGAGCGTAATAAGCCGCACTGCAACGTAGGGACGATTGGTCATATTGACCATGGGAAGACGACGTTGACGGCGGCGATCACGAAGGTGTTGCAGAAGCACAACCCGAAGATTGTGTTCCGCTCGTTCGATTCGATTGACAACGCGCCGGAAGAGAAGGCGCGCGGGATCACGATTGCCACCGCGCACGTGGAGTATGAGACCGCGAACCGGCACTATGCGCACGTGGACTGCCCCGGTCACGCCGACTACATCAAGAACATGATCACGGGCGCGGCCCAGATGGATGGCGCGATTCTGGTGGTCGCGGCGACCGACGGTCCGATGCCGCAGACCCGCGAGCACGTGCTGTTGGCTCGCCAGGTCGGTGTGCCGTACATCGTGGTGGCGCTGAACAAGTGCGATGCGGTGGATGATCCCGAGCTGCTCGACCTGGTTGAGCTGGAAGTGCGCGAGTTGCTGAAGTCATACCAGTTCCCGGGCGATGACGTGCCGGTGATCCGGTTGTCGGCTCTGGGCGCGCTGAACGGCGAAGAGAAGTGGGAAAAGCAGATTGACGCGTTGATGGAGGCGGTCGACAAGAGCGTGCCGCAGCCGGCGCGCGAACTGGACAAGCCTTTCCTGATGCCGATCGAAGATATTTTCTCGATCTCGGGGCGCGGCACGGTGGTGACGGGCCGCATCGAGCGCGGGAAGGTGAAGGTGGGCGAGGAAGTGGAAATTGTCGGTTTCCGCGACACGCGCAAGACGGTAGTGACGGGCGTGGAAATGTTCAAGAAGCAGCTGGACGAAGGCATGGCGGGCGACAATGCCGGGTTGCTGTTGCGCGGTATTGGCAAGGACGACGTGGAGCGCGGGATGGTGCTGGCGAAGCCGGGATCGATCACGCCGCACACCAAGTTCAAGGCCGAGGTCTACATCCTGACGAAGGAAGAGGGCGGGCGGCATACGCCGTTCTTCAAGGGGTACCGTCCGCAGTTCTATCTGCGCACGACCGACGTGACGGGTGTGGCGGAGTTGCCGGCGGGCACTGAGATGGTGATGCCGGGAGACAACGTGAGCCTGGTGATTGAGCTGATCACGCCGGTGGCGATGGAGAAGGGCTTGCGGTTTGCGATTCGTGAAGGCGGCCACACGGTGGGCGCAGGCACGATTGCGGAAATTGTGAAGTAACGCGTAGGGGCAGCCGCCCTCGGCTGTCCAGGCGGAGCGAAGCTCCGCAGAAGGTTTGCAAGCAACGGCCGCGGGCGAGGGCGCCCGCGCTACACAAACAAAAGCGGCCTGCAACTTGCCGCCAGTTCTTTCCTCCCGGGCTGCCGGGAGGGGGGTGAGAGAGTGAAAACGTGATTGGAAAAGAGAGAATTCGCATCCGGCTGAAAGCCTACGACTACCGCATCCTGGATCAGTCCACGGGTGAGATCGTCGAGACGGCGCGGCGTACCGGCGCACAGATCGCAGGGCCGATTCCATTGCCCACGATGAAGAACAAGTACTGCGTGCTGCGTTCGCCGCACGTGGACAAGAAATCGCGCGAGGCTTTTGAGATCCGGACGCACAAGCGCCTGCTCGACATCCTCGAACCAACCCAGCAGACGGTCGACGCTCTAATGAAGCTGGATCTGCCGGCCGGTGTTGATGTGGAGATTAAGGCGTTCGGGAAAGAACATAAATAGCGCTCCAGCCCTCGGGGCTTTAAGCCTTGGGCTTTAAGCTAGGCTCTAGCTGGACCGCCCAAGCCCGGAGGGCGAAAGTCATTCGCCCAGGGCGTAAGCCCTGGGGTAGAACGAAAAGAGAACGCAAGTCCCGTAGGGACGACACAAAGAGAGAGGGCGTGAGCCCGACTCTCCCCAGCCAATAGCCACCGTGCCACGCTGGGATTGGAGAAGGAAATGGC
Organism: uncultured Acidobacteriota bacterium; assembly: GCA_963850425.1. Classification (GTDB taxonomy): domain Bacteria; phylum Acidobacteriota; class Terriglobia; order Terriglobales; family Acidobacteriaceae; genus Gp1-AA133. The sequence goes on from CAWKLF010000001.1 coordinate 2,055,745, forward strand.
AAAGGTAACAGGGATTCTCGGGAAGAAAGTCGGCATGACGCAGCTGTTCGATTCGAAGGGCGAGGTTCGCCCGGCGACCGTGCTGCAGGCCGGACCGTGCGTGATTACCCAGCACAAGACTGCGACCCGCGACGGCTACGAAGCGGCGCAGATCGGGCTGGTCGAGTTCGTGAAGGAAAAGCGGCTCACCAACCCGATGCGCGGCCACTTTGCCAAGAACAATCTCCCGCCCATGAAGTTCCTCCGTGAAGTTCCGATTGAGATCGAAGAAGCCGCCGAGGGCGCCCAGACGAATGGCCTCAAGGTTGGCCAGCGCGTATTGGTCGATATTTTCGAAGGCGACCGCTTCGTCGACGTGGTCGGCATCAGCAAGGGCCGCGGTTTCGCAGGCGTCGTGAAGCGCCACCATTTTGGTGGTGGTCCGAAGTCGCACGGTTCGATGTTTCAGATCACAGGTTCGATCGGTTCGTCGGCTTTTCCATCGCGCGTGTTTAAGGGCATGCGCATGTCGGGGCACATGGGTACCGATCGAGTGACGACGCGCAACCTGCGCATCCTGGGAGTGGACAAGGATGAGAATCTGCTGGTCGTCGAAGGCAGCGTTCCCGGCGCGAACGGCGGATACGTTGTGATTACGCGGGCCAAGAAGCCACCCCGAGAGCGGCGTGGATTCGCGGGCGCGGCCACGGTCGATCCGTTGAAGGCGGCCAAGCGCGCGGCGAAGAAGGGATAAGGCGGCTGGTGGTCGTTAGTCGTTGGCTGATGGCAAAAGCCCAGAGCCGTCGATCGGCACACAGACTGAGTTTTATAAGGATCGCTAGGTGCTACTAGCCAGAAGCCAGTAGCAGTTGAGAGACAAACATGGCAACCATTGACATCTACAACCTGAACGGCGCCAAGGTCGGCACGTTCGATCTCGCCGACGAAGTTTTTGGCGCGGTGAACGAAGACCTGCTGTGGGAAGCGGTGAAGCATTACCGCGCGGCGCAGCGGGCCGGAACGCACGCGACCAAGAACAAGAAACTGGTGTCCGGATCGGGCAAGAAGCTCTGGAAACAGAAGGGCACCGGGCGGGCGCGCGTAGGCTCGATCCGTTCCCCCCTGTGGCGGCATGGCGGCACGGTGCATGGGCCGCAGCCCCGCTCCTACGATTACACCTTCCCCCGGAAGAAGTTGCTGGGTGCGTTGCGCTCGGCGCTGGCTGCGAAGTTGGCGGACGGGAAGTTAACCGTGGTGAACGCGTTCGATCTGAAGGAAGTAAAGACCAAAACGTTCCGCGAGTCGCTCGACAAGTTGAAGATCGAGAAGACGGCCCTGCTGGTGGAAGTGCCGCGGCATGGCAACCGCAACCTGGAACTCAGTTCGCGCAATCTGGCAGGGACGGAATTGGTCGAGAGCAATGTTGTTCACCCCTATCACCTGCTGCGCTATGACCACGTGATCTTCACGCAGCCGGCGATTGAGAAGCTGCAGGTCTCGCTGACAGGGTCTTCGTCGAAGCGTGAGCACAAGCCGAAGTCCGGTGGAGATGAAAAGAAGACGGCCCGGCTGCCTCGGCGACGGACGCGGCATGAAAAAGCGGCGGAGGTGGCGTAATGAAATCGGCCTATGAAATTCTTCGCCGTCCGGTGATCACGGAAAAAGGTTTGGCCATCAAGGAAAACGAGAACACGCTCGTATTCCAGGTAGCCAAAGCCGCCACCAAGACTGAGATCAAGGAAGCTGTGCAATCGATTTTCAAAGTGAAGGTCGACTCGGTGCGCACGGCGAACTACCCCGGGAAAGAGCGCCGCCGCGGACGTTTTGCGGGCTACCGTCCGGACTGGAAAAAAGCGTACGTGCGTTTGAAGGCTGGCGAGAAGATGCCGGAGTACGCGCAAAATCTGTAAGGCAGCGATCAGCTGTCACCCGTCAGCTTTCAGTGAGAGCGGCGGCTGATGGGGAATTTACTGAAAGCTGAGTGCTGAAAGCTGAGAGCGATTATGGCAATCAAGACATACAGACCGACGACGCAGACGTTGCGCTACCGGACGACGCTGGTCAATGACGACATCACGACCAACAAGCCCCACAAGCCACTGGTCGAGCCCAAGCTAAAGACGGGCGGGCGGCGGAATTCGGGCAATATCACCAGCCGGTTTCGTGGGGGCGGGAACAAGCGCAAGCTGCGCCTGATTGACTTCAAGCGCGACAAGACGGGCATTCCGGCGACCGTGATTTCGATTGAGTACGATCCGAACCGCTCGGCGCGCATTGCGCTGCTGAGCTACGCGGACGGCGAGAAGCGCTACATCGTTCAGCCCGATGGGCTGAAGATGGGGCAGAAGATCGTCAGCGGTCCGGACGCGGACATTCTCGTTGGCAACGCGTTGCCGCTTGCGCAACATTCCGCCTGGCACGACTGTGCACAACGTCGAGCTGCGGCCCGGCAAGGGCGCGCAGATGGTGCGCTCGGCAGGCGGTTCGGCGCAGCTGGTCGCCAAGGAAGGCGACTACGCACTCATCAAACTGCCTTCGGGGGAAACCCGCAAGGTGTTGCAGGATTGCATGGCGACGATCGGGCAGGTGGGCAATACCGATCACGAGAACGTCACCATCGGCAAAGCCGGCCGCGTGCGCTGGGCAGGACGCCGCCCGCACAATCGAGGTGTTTCGATGAACCCGGTGGATCACCCGCACGGCGGCGGCGAAGGTAAAACTTCCGGCGGCCGTCATCCGGTGACGCCGTGGGGCCAGCCGACACGTGGCTTCAAGACGCGCAACAACAAGCGCACCGACTCATTCATCGTCGGGCGCAGGAAGAAATCGTAGCTCGCCTGCGAGCGGGTACAACGCCTCAAGCCGGGTTCGTGGAAGGCTGAGAGCTGAAAGCTGAGAGCTGAATTTATGGCACGTTCAACCAAGAAAGGCCCGTTTATTGACGCCCACCTGCAAGCCAAGGTGGACGGCATGAACGCGCGCAACGAGAAGAAGGTGCTGCGCACCTGGTCGCGGCGTTCGACCATTATCCCCGAGATGGTGGGACACACGATCGCCGTGCACAACGGAAAAAAATTTATCCCGGTGTACATCACTGAGAACATGGTGGGCCACAAGCTGGGTGAGTTCAGCTTCACGCGCTCCTTCAAAGGACACTCGATGAAGGCGGCGACGGAAGTGGCGGCGCGTCCGGCAGGCGTTCCTGGCGGACCGGGAGCCCCGGCTCCGGCAGCGGGTGCGGCGCCGGCGGCGCCCAAGGCGTAAAGGAGACACGCGATCATGGAATTTCGAGCTGAAGCCCGCTACATGCGCGTCTCGCCACAGAAGGCACGCCTGGTGCTGAACCTGATCAAGGGCCAGAGGGTGGAAGACGCCCGGAACACGCTGCTGTTCACCAAGAAACGCGTGGCGGCGACCGTAGGGAAGCTGCTGCAGTCGGCCATCGACAACGCGAACTTCCTGAGCACGGAGAAGAATCTGGACGTCGATCTGGACCAGCTGTACGTGAAGAACGCGGTTGCGAGCGATGGTCCGCGCATGAAGCGCATCCGGCCGGCACCGATGGGACGCGCGTTCCGCTACGTGCGGCGCATCTCGCATCTCGAGATCGTGCTGGCGGAGCGCAACCGCAACGGCCAGTCGGTCGCGACGGTAATTGGCGAAGAGGATCAGAAGGTTTCCGCAAAGGCGCCGGTGAAGTCGAAGGCCAAGGCGAAAGCACCGGCAAAGAAGTCATCCGCCAAGAAGAAGAAAGCGGCGGCGAAATAGTTTTCGCTCCGGAATCCGGAGCAGATAAGAGGAACGATGGGTCAAAAAGTCCATCCTTATGGTTTCCGGCTCGGTTACACCAAGCCGTGGAAGTCGCGCTGGTTTGTCGAGCGGGATTACGACAAGCTGCTGCTCGAAGACGTGAAGCTGAAAGCTGAGCTGAAAGACAAGCTGAAGTCGGCGGGCATCAGCGCGGTGGAGATCGAGCGTCCCGGCAATAAGATCCGGATCATCATCAAGACTGCGCGTCCGGGCATCATCATCGGACGCAAGGGCGCCGAGATCGACAAGCTGAAGGGCGAGTTGCAGAAGCGCACGTCCCGGGAAGTCTTCATCGACATCCAGGAAGTGCACAAGCCGGAACTCGACGCGCAGCTGGTGTCGGAGTCGATCGCGCTGCAGCTGGAAAAGCGCGTGGGCTTCCGCCGCGCAATGCGCAAGTCGGTGGATTCGGCGCTGCGTTTCGGCTGCAAGGGAATCAAGGTGCGCGTGAGCGGCCGCCTGAACGGCAACGAAATCGCGCGTTCCGAGTGGTACCTGCAGGGGCGGTTGCCGCTGCACACTTTGCGTGCCGACATTGAGTACGGCTTTTCGGAAGCGCGTACCACGTACGGCGTGATCGGCGTGAAGGTGTGGATCTACAAAGGCGAAATCCTCACGGCGAAAAAGCGTGAGGCGACGCAGAACGCGGTGCCCAGCGGCGCGTTCTAGAAAGCTGCGAGCCACGAGCCACGAGCCACGAGTACGAGCGAGCTGATAGCGAAGAGCTGAAAGCTGAGAACTACTTATGTTGATGCCAAAGAAAGTGAAGTACCGCAAGCAGCAGCGCGGCCGCATGACCGGGAAGGCGTGGCGCGGCAGCCAGCTGGCTTTCGGAGATTTCGGGTTGAAGGTGCTGGAGCCGGGCTGGATCACCGACCGGCAGATCGAAGCGAGCCGCGTAGCCATGACCCGTTTCGTGAAGCGTGGCGGCAAGATCTGGATTCGGTTGTTTCCGGATAAGCCCGTCACCAAGAAGCCGGCTGAAACCCGTATGGGTAAGGGCAAGGGAGCGCCGGATCACTGGGTCGCGGTGGTGCGGCCGGGCAAGATCCTGTTCGAGATGGAAGGCGTAACGGTGACGGAAGCGGCCGAGGCGATGCGCCTGGCGTCGCACAAGCTGCCCTTGCGGACGTCGTTTGTGAAGCGCGAAACGGCGCACTGAGAAACCGAGAAGCGAGAACTTATGAAAGCGGAAAAGATTCGTAACCAGACCGATGCAGAGTTGCAGGATCAGGAAAAGCAGCTGGCCGACCAGTTGTTCAAGCTGAAGTTCCAGCTCAACATGGGACAGACCGAGAGCCTGAAAAAGATTCGCGGCTTGCGCAAGGACATTGCCCGGGTGAAGACCATCATGGGCGAGCGGTCGCGCGGCGCGCAGGCCACAACGGAGAAGAAGTAATGACCGAAGCCACACAGCAGGCGGCGGGACGGCGCAAGGAAGTCGTGGGCGAAGTCGTCTCCAACAAGATGAAGAAGACCATCGTGGTCGCGGTGACGCGCAAGAAGTCACACCCGCTCTATCGCCGCGTCATCTCCACCGACAAGAAGTTCTACGCGCACGACGAGAAGAACGAAGCGCACGTGGGCGACGTGGTACGGCTTGAAGAGACCCGCCCGCTTTCGAAGCTGAAGCGGTGGCGTTTGAAGGAAATCATTCGTAAAACGGCACTGGTGCCTGAAGTGGCGCCCGTGGCCGGAGTCGACGCCCAGTAGCCGGATCGATTAAGAGGGAGATAGCGCTATGGCTGTGATGATGAGGACGATGCTCGAGGTGGCCGATAACTCGGGCGCCCGCAAGCTGCAGATGATCCTGCCGCTGGGCGGCTCGACCGGCCTGCGGGCTGGCCTGGGCGACGTGATCACCGCCAGCGTGAAAGAGGCTGCGCCCGATGGACAGGTGCAGAAGGGCAAAGTGGTAAAGGCCGTCATCGTACGCACCCGCAAGGAACACCGGCGCCGCGACGGAACCTACATCCGCTTTGACCAGAATGCGGCCGTACTCATTAACGAAACCGGCGAGCCGGTCGGAACCCGCGTGTTCGGTCCGGTTGCGCGCGAACTGCGCGAAAAGAAGTTTTTGAAGATTGTTTCGCTGGCTCCAGAAGTATTGTGAGGCAGTTTCTAGTTTCAGAGTTTCAAGAAACGTCGCAGCCTCAGGCTCGAAGAGATTAAGGGTTGAGATTATGCCAAAAGTAGCGAGTACTGCACACATTCGAGTTGACATCCGGCGGAATGACACGGTGAAGGTCATTACCGGCCGTGATAAAGGGAAGCAGGGACGAGTGCTCCGTGTGTTTCCGGCGGACGCCAAGGTCCTGGTCGAGCACGTAATGATGGTGAAGAAGCACGTGCGGCCGAATCCGCAGCGCAACATCCAGGGCGGCATCGCTGAGCAGGAGAGCCGGGTATCGATTTCAAACGTGCAACTGGTTTGCCCGACCTGCGGCCCGGTGCGCATCGGACACGAAGTCCGTGGCGATCGCAAAGTACGGGTGTGCAAGAAGTGCGGCACGACGCTGGATAAGTAGCTGCGAGCTACGAGCTTTCAGCTGGCAACATCGAAAGTTTTTCGAGAGTGCTTACGAACCGGAAAGATCGCTCGAGGCTCAGAGCTCGTGGCTCTTCCGAAACCGTGAGAGAAAGTAACTGAGATGGCAAAAGAAAAAGAGAAGAAGGGCAAGCAGCCAGAGAAGCGGGAGGTCGCGCAAGTCGCGCGGCACAGCGCGAAAGAGCGTCCCCGGCTGCGCTCGAGGTTTGAGAAGGAAATCGCTCCTGCCCTGATGAAGGAACTGGACCTCAAGAATTCGATGGCCGTTCCGCGCTTGCACAAGATCGTGGTGAACATGGGCGTGGGCGAAGCCACGCAGAATGCGAAGATCCTCGACCCGGCCGTGAACGAACTGGGACAGATCACCGGGCAGAAGCCGGTGGTGACGCGCGCCAAGAAGTCGATTGCGGCGTTCAAAGTTCGCGAGAACATGCCGATCGGTGCGATGGTCACCCTGCGCGGGGACCGCATGTACGAGTTTCTCGACCGGTTGGTGAGCGTAGTCCTGCCTCGCGTTCGCGATTTCCGCGGCGTGTCGACCAAGTCGTTCGATGGACGTGGCAACTACACCATCGGCCTGCACGACCAGCTGATTTTCCCGGAGATCGACTACGCGAGGGTCGACAAGCTGAAAGGCATGAACGTCACGATCGTGACCACCGCGGGTTCCGACGACCAGGCCCGGTCCCTGCTCAAGCATCTGGGAATGCCGTTCAGGGCGTAAAAAGTTTCGAGTTTCAGGTTTTGAGTTTCGAGAAAAGGATTGCATGGCGACAACAGCAAAACGAGTAAAGGACGCAAAGAAGCCCAAGTTCTCTTCGCGCAAGCACAACCGCTGCAAGATTTGCGGACGCCCGCGCGCTTTCCTGCGCAAGTTTGGCATCTGCCGGCTGTGTTTCCGCGGGCTGGCTCTTAAGGGAGAGATCCCCGGGGTCTCGAAGTCGTCCTGGTAAGGCAGTTGTCCGGTCGTTTGGTCGTTTACTCAAGTAACGAAGAACGCCGGCAGCTGAAGCGATCGAGAGTATGTGTTGGGTTGGCCGACCAAGACCAACGACCAACGAGCAGTTTTTGAAAGCAAGCCGCTGCAGGTTCTCCGCAATGGGTGGAGCGAACGGGCGGCAGAGGAGAAGCAGACGATGAGGTTGACCGATCCGGTCGCAGACATGCTGGCGCGCATTCGCAATGCGATCAACGCACGGCACCAGAAAGTGGATGTTCCAGCCTCCAAGCTGAAGGTGGAGATCGCCCGCATTCTCAAGGAAGAGGGCTACATTTCCAACTACAAGGCAACTGAGGAAGAGGGCCACAAGGTCATTCGCGTGTACCTGAAGTACGGCTCGAACAATGAGGCGGCGATCTCGAATGTCGAGCGTGTCTCGCGTCCTGGTTGTCGCGTGTACGTGCGCCGCACCGAGATTCCCCGCGTGCTGGGCGGCCTTGGGATCAACATTCTGACGACGCCCAAGGGCGTGATGACCGGCCGCCAGGCGCGCAGGCAGGGTCTGGGTGGCGAACTTCTCTGCCAGGTTTGGTAGGAAAGGCTGCTGGCTGCTAGCCACTGGCTACCAGCAAGCGGCTCGATTCAAAAAATTGCCTAGCCAAGAGCTAAAGAGCTGATCTTATGTCACGAATTGGAAAAAAGCCGATCGCCATACCCCAAGGTGTGACGATCAAATTGAACGGCAGCGTGGTGGCCATCCAGGGGCCCAAGGGCAAGCTGGATACGCCGCTGCCTGAAGGCATCAAGATGGAACAGAAGGATGGACACCTGCTGGCGGTTCGCGAGAGCGATTCGCAAGCCGCGGTGCACGGCCTGGCGCGCGCACTGTTGAACAATGCCGTCGAAGGGGTCACCAAGGGCTGGACGAAGGAATTGGAAATCGTCGGTATTGGTTACCGCGCCGAGATGAAGGGCAAGGGCATGGTGGTGTTCACGCTCGGCTACTCGCACCCCATCGAGTATCCGCTGCCTTCGGGCATTGACGTGGCCGTTGATCCCAAGCAGACCAAGCTGACCGTGAGCGGGATCGATCGCCAGAAGGTGGGCCAGGTTTCCGCGGAAATACGTGCCCTGCGTCCGCCCGACCCCTACAAGAATAAGGGCGTGCGCTACGCGGGCGAGCGATTGAAGAAGAAGGTTGGAAAGACGGGAGCGAAGTAACCCGTCGTCGGTCGTCGGGAGAACCTCTTCGACTGCCGAACCGGAAACGATTGTGGATCTTGTGCCAGTTGCGTTTGCGTGAAGTGGTTGGTTAACGACCAGCGACCCACGACTAACGACTGGTCCCCGGCACAGAAACCCGGGATAAGGACGAAACGAACATGCTGAACAGACCAGGCAAAAATGCAACCCGGCAGCGCGTGCATGACCGAATCCGCAAGAAACTGCAGGGTACGGCAGACCGCCCGCGGCTGAACGTGTATCGCTCGCTGAACCATATTTATGTCCAGGTCATCGACGACCTGCACGGCAAGACGCTGGTCTCGGCCAGCAGCGCCGAAGGTGAAAGCAAGAAAACCGGCGGGAACGTGGCGGCCGCGAAGGACGTAGGCAAGGCGATTGCCGAACGTGCCAAGGCGAAAGGGATCACCAAGGTTGTGTTCGACCGCGGCGGGTACATTTATCACGGGCGCGTGAAGGCGCTGGCCGACGCTGCGCGCGAGGGCGGGCTGCAGTTCTAGGGAAATTGGTAATTTGGGAATCGGGTAATTTTGTAATTTGAAGGCGATTGCACGAAAAATTGCCAAATTACAAATTACAAAATGAATTTGAGGGTTGAATGCCAAGCGTAATCAAGAAGCTCGATGCAGGACATTACCAGCTGAAAGATCAGGTGGTGGCCATTAACCGCGTGACCAAAGTTGTGAAGGGCGGCAAGAACCTGTCGTTCGCGGCGCTGGTCGTGGTCGGAGATCCCAGCGCGGCGGTCGTGGGCTACGGCTCAGGCAAGGCGAAAGAAGTGCCGCAGGCCATTCGCAAAGGGATTGAGTCGGCCAAGAAAAACCTGGTCAAGGTGAATCTGACCCAGACGACGATTCCGCACCTGGTGCTCGGCCGGTTCGGTTCGGGACACGTGCTGCTGAAGCCCGCTCCCGAAGGAACGGGTGTGATCGCGGGCGGTGCGGTGCGCGCGGTGATGACGTCGGCGGGCGTGCAGAACGTGCTGACCAAATCGATCGGCACTACCAACCCGCATAATGTGATCAAGGCCACGTTCGACGCGCTGAAGAAACTGAAGAATAAAGAAGCGGTCGCCGCACTGCGCGGAAAAAACGCGGAAGAACTCTAGATTGAATGGTTGCTGGCGGCGGCGCGATTGCGCGGCGCCACGAGCGAAGAGGAATTGTGATGGCTGGCAAAACAACATCGAAAGCAAGTTCGGGGAAACTGCATATCAAGTGGGTGCGGTCCGCCATTTGCTCCCCGGTAAAGCACAAGCTGGTAGTGAAGGGACTGGGCTTCACACGCCTTAACCAGGTCATTGAGCGTCCGGACACACCTGCGATTCGCGGTATGGTGAAAAAAGTGCCGCATTTAGTCGAAATCGTGGAAAGCTAACGTTTCAAGGTTTTATGGTTCCAAGGTTTCAAAGATCACTGGGTTGTTGGCAGAAGTCTTCGAAAGATTGACACCTTGAATCTTTGAAGCCTGCGAGCAGAGCGAGCTAAGCAATGAACTTATCGAATATTCGAGCACCAAAGAAGTCCTCGGAAAAGAAAAAGCGTGTGGGCCGCGGTATGGGCTCCGGCATGGGCAAGACCTCGGCGCGCGGCCACAAAGGTCAGCGGTCCCGCAGTGGTTCCCGCATGATGCGCGGTTTTGAAGGCGGCCAGATGCCTTTGCACCGCCGCATGCCCAAACGCGGGTTCACCAATATTTTCCGCAAGGAATTCTCCATTGTGAACCTGGAATCGCTGGAGGCACTCGGCGAGACCACCATCACGCCTGACGTGCTGCGCAAGGCGGGCGTGATCAAGACCAAACATCCCGTGAAGATCCTCGGCGATGGCGAGTTGAAGAGTGCGCTCACCGTGCACGCTCACAAGTTCTCCAAGTCGGCGCAGGAGAAGATCACCAAGGCTGGCGGCAAGTTCGAGGTCTTGCAGTAATGTTTGAAAAACTGGCCAACGTATTTCGCATCCCCGATCTGCGCAAACGCATTCTGTTCACGCTGGCCATGCTGGCGGTGTACCGACTGGGCGGCCACATTCCTACGCCCGGCATCAACGCCGACAAGCTTTCACAATTTTTCGAACAGAACCGGGGAAGCTTCCTGGGATTCGTGGACCTGTTTTCCGGCGGCCAGTTGCGCCGTTTGACCATCTTCGCCCTGGGCATCATGCCCTACATCACGGCGTCGATCATCCTGCAGTTGTTGACCGTGGTGTACGAACCGCTGGCCAAATTGCAGAAGGAAGGCGAGCTGGGGCGTAAGAAGATTACAGCCTGGACCCGTTACCTGACGGTCATCCTCAGCGCACTGCAGTCGTTCGGCATCGCGTTCAGCCTTACCAAGGGCAGCCAGGATTTCGTTCTGACTCCCGGCCCGCGCTTCATCCTGATGACGATGCTGACCCTGACTACGGGCAGCGCATTCATCATGTGGCTGGGCGAGCAGATCACCGAACGCGGCGTGGGCAACGGCATGTCGCTGCTCATCTTTGCCGGCATTGTGGTCGGCTTGCCACGCGGGGTCGCCGATCTTTACGACAAGGTGAAGACCAACGCATGGGGCGCGTTCACTCCCGTCGCAATCGCTTTGTTGCTGGCGGTGATGGTGGTGATCGTGGCGTTCATCGTCTATGTCGAACGAAGCGAGCGCCGAATACCCGTGCAGTACGCCAAGCGCGTGGTCGGACGCAAGGTGATGGGTGGGCAGTCGACGCACCTTCCTCTGCGCGTCAACGCCGGCGGCGTGATGCCGGTCATTTTTGCTTCGTCAATTCTGACCCTGCCGCAAACGGTTGGATGGGGACTGAAGGACAACCGCTACTTCGGAAACCTGATTAAGGCTCTCGGCTGGGGCGAGCCGCTATACACGCTGCTGTATGCCGTGGGCATCATTTTCTTTGCCTACTTCTACGTGTCGATTGTGTTCAACCCCAGCGAGGTTGCCGATAACATGCGGAAGTATGGCGGGTTTATCCCGGGTATCCGGCCGGGCAAGCGGACCGCGGATTACATCAACGAGGTGCTCACCCACATCACGCTGGTGGGCGCGCTGTACCTGATCATTATTTCGTTTATTCCGGAGTGGATGATTACGGGCATCCACTTGAACAGTCTGCCGTGGTGGCTGGGAGGCTCATTCTTCGATAAGCTTCCGATCTGGATGACACACGGCCTGGGCGTGAATTTTTACTTCGGCGGAACGTCGCTGCTGATCGTGGTGGGTGTTGCGATGGACACCGTCACGCAGATCGAGGCCCAACTCATCATGCGCCACTATGATGGGTTCACGCCGCGCAGTGGGCGCATTAAGGGTCGCCGGTGGTAGCAGTCGCTGCGCTTGCGGGCTGATGCTCTGATGGCTCGCGCTAAATACGGCCCGGGCCAAGGTGCCCGGGCGAAGCAGAAATCGAGGGAGGTGGCCACCTCGATGGCCCAGGAAACCTCGCGCACCATAGGACCCGTGATCCTGTTGGGCCCGCCGGGAGCCGGCAAAGGCACACAGAGCAAACGGATCGAGACGCACTACAACATTCCGCAGATTTCGACCGGCGACATTCTGCGGCAGAACGTGAAAACCGGAACCCCGCTGGGCCGTGCGGCCAATGCCGTGATGGAGCGGGGACAGTTGGTGCCCGACGAGTTGGTTTGCCCCATGGTGGCTGAGCGGCTCCGCGAAATTGACTGCGGGCGCGGCTTTATTCTGGATGGATTTCCGCGAACAGCGGCGCAGGCAGGCTGGCTCGATGCCTTCCTGGAAAATGAGTTCTTTGACAAGTCAAGCGGTTGCAACAGGTTGCCGATTGTGATCCGGCTCGATGTCAACTATAATGAATTGTTGCGCCGGCTTACTGGGCGTCGCTCTTGTCCTACCTGTGGCCGCACCTATAACGTTCACCTTCAGCCTCCCAAGGTAGATGAGCTTTGTGACGTTGATGGGACGAAGCTTGTCATCCGCAACGATGACCGCGAGGAAGTGATTCGGGAACGGTTGCACGAGTTCGATGTGCTGACCCGGCCCGTGGCGGACTACTACCAGGCCAAGGGGCGGCTCATGACCGTGAACGGCGATCTGCCCATGGACCAGGTGACCGCGCAGATTTTTTGCATTATTGATAACCAAGTTTAGGATGGCGATCGTTTGCAAATCACCGGCGGAGATCGAAAAGATGCGGCAAAGCGGCCGCGTCGTGCGGCAGGTGCTCGATCATCTGCGAACGCTGGTGGCTCCGGGCGTGAGCACCATGGATCTGGAACGCGCAGCGGAGCAGAAGATGAAGGATCTGGGCGCGAAGCCGGCCTTCAAGGGCTATTACGACTATCCCTGCGTGCTGTGCACCTCGGTGAACGAAGAGATCGTTCATGGCATCCCGTCGGATAAGCGCAAGCTGAACGCCGGCGACATTGTTTCGGTCGATTGCGGCGTGGTGCTCGACGGGTATTACGGCGATGCCGCCATCACCGTGCCGGTGGGAGATGGAGTCTCCGCCGAGCTGCAAAAGTTGATGAAGATCACCGAAGAGTCGCTTTACCGCGGGATTGAGAAGGCGCGCATCGGAAATTTGGTCAGCGACATCGGCGGAGCGGTGCAGGAATACGTAGAAGCCGCGGGCTTCAGCGTGGTTCGCGAGTTTGTTGGGCACGGAATCGGAACCAAATTGCACGAGGAACCGCAGATTCCGAACTACCGGTCGGGCGGTCCTAATCCGCGATTGCGGGAAGGAATGGTTCTCGCGATCGAGCCGATGGTGAATTACGGCAAGCCTGAGACGCGCGTGCTGAGCGACAAGTGGACCGCAGTGACGGCCGACGGCAGCTACAGCGCTCATTTTGAACATTGCGTCGCGGTCACGCTCGACGGGCCGGTGATTTTGACGCAGTAACAGCTTCAAAGGGAGTCAATGAGCAAAGAAGACGCGATTGAAGTGATGGCGGTGGTGATTGAGCCCCTGCCCAACGCGATGTTCAAGGTAGAGCTGGAGAACAAGCACCAGGTGCTGGCGCATGTATCCGGCAAGATGCGCAAGAATTTTATCCGCATTCTGCCTGGTGACAAGGTGGCGGTGGAATTGTCGCCCTACGATTTGAATCGCGGCCGCATCGTCTATCGTTACAAATAAAAGTCTGCTGAAAGCTGATAGCTGACGGCTGAAGGCTGGGTTATGAAAGTACGAGCATCGGTAAAGAAAATCTGCGACAAGTGCAAGGTCATCCACCGCAAGGGTGTGGTGCGTGTGATCTGCGAGAACTCGAAACATAAGCAGCGGCAAGGATAAGAAAGCTACCGGCTCCTGGCCACTAGCTTCTGGCAAACAGTTGCCAGAAGCGACCAACCAGAAGCCAGCAGCTAGAAGCCACAGAGCAGAAGGGGTTTTATGGCACGTATTGCAGGCGTCGATCTTCCGCGTAACAAGCATGCGAATGTCGCGCTCACTTACATCTACGGCATCGGCAACCCGCGCTCGGCGAAGATTCTCGAGCAAGCCAAGGTTGATCCGAACAAGAAGGTCCAGGATCTGAGCGAAGACGAGGTCAACCGCATCCGCCAGGTCATCGAAGCCGAAGGCATGGTGGAGGGCGATCTGCGCAAGGAAGTTTCGATGAACATCAAGCGGCTCATCGAAATCGGTTCCTACCGCGGATATCGCCATCGCCGCAACCTGCCTGTCCGCGGACAGCGCACGCATACCAACGCGCGCACCCGCAAAGGACCGCGCAAGGGAACGGTGGCCAACAAGAAGAAGGCCGCGTCGAAAACATAAGATCAGTCGTCGGTCGTTGGTCGTCGGTCGTCAGCCGAGCGTACTAACTGTCCGACAGCAACTTCAAGTACGCAGAGAGACCTATGGCGAAACCAGCAGCAGCGGGCGGCGCAGCCGCTCCCGAGAAAAAAGGCAAGAAGAAGACGTTCAAGAAGAAAGAGCGCAAGCACATCCCGCATGGGCTGGTGCATGTGCAGGCATCTTTCAACAACACCATCGTGACCATCACCGATATGGCCGGGAACGTGATTTCGTGGAAAAGTTCCGGATCCTTGGGCTTCCGCGGGTCGCGTAAGGGAACCCCGTTCGCCGCGCAGCAGGCAGCCTCGAACGCCGCCAACATGGCACGCGACCACGGCGTGCGTTCGGTCGATGTGCGCGTTAGCGGTCCGGGATCGGGCCGTGAATCGGCGATCCGTGCGCTGGCAGCGTCGGGCATTGAAGTCCGTTCGATTAAGGACTTTACGCCCATTCCGCACAACGGGTGCCGGCCGCCGAAGCGCCGCCGCGTGTAACGCGACAGCTCTAGAGTAGCCCGAATAGAGCATCACTTCGTCGGACGAGGGTTTGAGCCAACGACCTACGATCGACGACCAACGACAGCTTTTACAGTCCGGGACGAAGGGTGAAGCCAAACCTGTAAACCGGTCATCTAAGAAGGAGAAGAAACTTGGCACGTTACACCGATGCAGTTTGCCGTTTATGCCGTCGTGAAGGCATAAAACTATTCCTGAAGGGCACCAAGTGCTTCACTGACAAGTGCCCCATCGAAAAACGTAATTTTGCTCCCGGACAGCACGGGAAAGACCGCAAAGCCAAAATCGTTGGCTACGGTCTGCAGTTGCGTGAAAAGCAAAAAGCCAAACGCATGTATTTCACGCAAGAAGGGCAGTTCCGCAACTACTTCGAGAAGGCGTTTCGCACCAAGGGCGTGACCGGCGAGATCCTGCTGCAGCAGTTGGAGCGGCGACTGGACAACGTCGTATACCGCCTGGGGTTCGCCCTGTCGCGGCGGCAGGCGCGCCAGTTGGTTCGGCACGGGCACGTCGCGGTAAACGGACGCAAGGTGAACATCCCTTCGTTTGAAGTCGTCGCGGGACAGGAAATCACGATTCGCGATGGCAGCCGCAAGCTGCCGATCCTGGAGCAGGCGAAGGATTTTGCCAGTCACCAGACCGCGCCCACCTGGCTCGAGATCGATCGCGATAACTATAAAGGCCGCGTTCTGTCGCTGCCGAAGCGCGAAGAAATTCAGCTGCCGGTCAATGAGCAGCTGATTGTCGAGTTGTACAGCAAGTAGTCGCTAGTCGCCAGTCTTCAGTCGTCAGCGGGGTTTTGCTAGCGACTGACGACTAGAGACTAACGACTGTTTAGGTCCCTTTTCGTGCCAGATCCGCCTTTGCAGGCGCTTGAGCTGAACCCTGGACCTGTTCAGCAAGCCGGCACTGAGCAAAATGGCCGAAGGAGAAACACATGCTTTGGAAGGGTTTTCAGAAACCAAAACGCCTCGCCACCGATACCACTTCGCTCACCGACAAGTACGGCATGTTCTGGGCGCAGCCGTTTGAGCGCGGCTTCGGCACCACCATCGGCAATGCTCTGCGCCGCGTCCTGCTGAGTTCGATCGAGGGAGCCGCGGTCACGGCCGTGAAAATTGAGGGCGTGCTGCACGAGTTCCAGTCGATTCCGGGTGTCGTGGAAGACGCGACCGACATCATCCTGAACCTGAAGCAGATTCCGTTCAAGCTTGCGGGCGACGCGCCCAAGGCGATCTACCTGCGCGCTGACCAGCCGGGCGTTGTTACCTCCGGCATGGTCGAAGCGGACGGCGATGTCGAGGTACTGGATAAGGATGTCTACATTGCCACGGTAAGCGAAGGCGGCAAGCTGGATATGGAGATGCGGCTGAAGCGCGGCCGGGGTTACGTGGCGGCTGACAAGAACTTCGACGAGGATCTTGGCATTGGCTTCATTCCAATCGACTCGGTGCACTCGCCGGTTCGCAAGTGCAACTACACGGTGGAAGCCGCGCGCCTTGGACAGATCACCGATTACGACAAGCTGACCCTCGAAGTATGGACCAACGGATCCATTACTCCGGCAGATTCGCTTGGCCTGGCGGCGAAGCTGGTGAAGGATCACATGAACATCTTCATCAACTTTGAGGAAGAAATCGAGACGGCAGCTTCATCCGATGACCGCAAGCCCGAGATCAAGAACGAGAACCTCAACCGTTCCGTGGAAGAACTCGAGCTGAGTGTGCGCAGCTACAACTGCCTGAAGAACGCAAATATCCAGACCATCGGGGAACTCGTGCAGAAAACCGAAGCCGAAATGTTGAAGACCAAAAACTTTGGCCGCAAGTCGCTGAACGAGATTAAGGAGATTCTCTCCTCGATGGGCCTGAGCCTGGGCATGAAGATCGACGAGCATGGCAACGCCGTGCCCGGACCAACTTCGAACCAGGTGCTGCCGGCGTCGGCATACGGCGCAGACGACGAACTGTAAAAATTACAGTTTCAAGTTTCGGGTTTCGAGTTTGAGCATGCCTGTGGCAACGTCTCGGATCGACCCGAAACTTGAAACCTGAAATTCGAAACTCTTAGAGGTTTTGCCATGCGTCATAAAGTAGCTGGATGGAAACTTGGGCGGAACACCGCGCACCGGCGCTCGTTGCTGCGCAACCTGGTGACTTCGCTGATCATTGAAGAGCGGATCGAAACCACGATTCCGAAGGCGAAAGCCATGCGTCCCCACGTAGAAAAGATGATCACGCTTGGCAAGCGTGGCGATCTGGCAGCTCGCCGCCTGGCGACGGCTTATCTGATGACGAGCGAGTCGGTGACCAAGCTGTTTGACACGATTGCTCCCCGCTTCGGAGACCGCAACGGCGGTTACCTCCGGATCGTGCGCACGGCATGGCAGAAGGGCGACGGCGCCGAGAAGGCTTTCATCGAACTGCTGGGCAGCGAAAAGGTTCTCGACGAAAAGCGCGAAAAGCGTGCAGAAGTCCGTGCCAAGCGGGTCGCCGAAGCCAAGAAAGCCATGGAAGAAGCCGATGCCCAGGCCAAAGCGGAAGCCGAGGCTCAGGGCGGAGTCGAAGGCGGCGGGAAAGCAGAGAAGGAAGACGAGAAGTAAGAGACTGGTTTCCATTCAGTTCCAGATGATTCAGCAACGCACCCATAACCTGGGTGCGTTTCTTTTGTGGGACGCAAATCTTCCTGACGCTCCCTCCCCAGCAGTACATGTACCCCAGAGCCTAACGAGGGTAACCTTGTTGGTCCCGGAATCCCTGCCTACACTGAGATGCACAGCTCATGGAATTCACCAAGAATCAGATATACATCGCGGTCGGCGCAGGTGTTTTGCTGGTGCTGATGTTCCTCGGGTATTTGTCCTGGCTGAATAACCAAGGTCCGGTGCTTGCCAAGTCCGAGGATCGCGATTCGCTGACAGGGATACCGAATTCCATTCGCCTGAACCCGCTGCGCGACCACTCTTCCGAGAAAACGGCAGCCATTTTTATGCGCGCCCTGAAAGACGGCAAATGCCGCGACGAACTTTCCGACTGGGAGCATGATTACCGCAAGAAATATGCGAAGTTCATTTGCGATTCAGAAGACAAACATCCGCTGATCGGATGGCAACTGGTCGATTGGGAAGATGACCCGCCCCTGCGCATCCTGCACTATCGCGGCAAACGCCTCAACGCACCCGGCGACAGCTCTGCCTATAGCGAGCTGCTTTCTGTCACGCTCGAGAGAAAGTCCGGACAATGGGACGTGACGAAATACGACGCGTTGTACTGAAAAACCGCCCTTAGCTCTTGGCTCCAGGCATTACCTAAGTCCAAACATCTCACCCGGTTCTTTCAACCGATTCGTGGGTAGTCTTCTTCGCGCGCCTTTGGTTTGGGAATGAGGGCGGCATGTGTGCGCAGCGGCGGCGGACCCTGGTCGCGCCGTCCGCGCAGCCAGCTGTAGATGAGCACTTGTGTGACGAGCGCGGCGGCGCTGTCGAGCGCTACATCGCGAATCGTTCCGGTGCGCGAGGGCAGAAATGTCTGGTGCCATTCATCCAGGCTGGCGACCAGAGCTGTCATGGTAAACGCGATGCCCGCCCACACCATTGACCAACGCGGACCGCCGGTGACTTGGATCGTCGCGCTCCATGCGCGAAAAAACAGAAGGCTCAGCACCGAGTAGCCAACGATGTGTCCGATTTTGCGAATCAGGAAGTGCCAGGTGAGAAACCGCACCGGGTCCAAGCCAAACAGGAAATGCAACAGTGGATAGAGAATGCCGCCGGTCTTCTCAGCCGAGAGACCGTTGCTGGATTCGAACGCGATCAGCCCGAGCCACAGGATAGCGGCAACCCATGCCTTCCAGGCCGGCGAATTTGCGGACTTTGACGGGTTCAAAACAGAAACAGCCCGGCCATCGATTTCCCGCTGCGCATTTTATTCGAGGGCATAATTGGGCGCCTCGCGCGTGATCATGACGTCATGCACATGGCTCTCGCGCAGTCCCGCGCCGCTGATGCGCACGAAGCGAGTCTTCTGCTGCAGCTCTGCGATGGTAGCGCACCCGCAATATCCCATCCCCGACTTCAGCCCGCCCACCATCTGGTGCACGATCATCGCGACCGACCCGCGATATGGGACGCGGCCTTCGATACCCTCCGGAACCAGCTTGTTAAGACGGTTCCCATCGCCATCGTTGACGCCCGGGATCGCGGTGGAAGCTTCATCGGTGCTCTGGAAATATCGTTCGCTGGAACCTTGCGCCATCGCGCCCAGCGAGCCCATGCCGCGATAGGACTTGAAGGTGCGGCCTTGATAAAGGATGAGTTCTCCCGGACTCTCGTCGGTTCCGGCGAAGAGCGAGCCGATCATCACGGCGCCGGCTCCCGCCGCCAGCGCTTTGGTGATGTCGCCGGAGTACTTGATGCCACCATCAGCGATGATCGGGACGTGCGAATCCTTGGTGGCGCGAAAGGCTTCAGCAATGGCTGTAATCTGCGGAACGCCGGCGCCTGTAACCACGCGAGTGGTGCAGATGGAGCCCGGTCCAATGCCGACTTTGATGCCGTCAGCGCCGGCCTTGGCGAGTTCACAAGCTCCGTCAAAGGTCGCAACGTTGCCGGCGAGCAACTCGATTTCCGGCAGTTTCGATTTCACCGCTTTGATCGCTTCGAGCACGCGCGTCGAATGTCCGTGAGCGCTGTCGATCGCAACCACGTCAACTTTTGCTTTCGCCAGTTCCTGCGCACGCTCCAGGAAGTCGCCCGTTGCCCCCAGCGCCGCCCCCACCCGCAGCCGGCCCTGCGAATCCTTGGCGGCATTGGGATACTTCAGCTTCTTCTGGATGTCCTTTACGGTGATCAGGCCTTTGAGAATGTACTTGTCGTCCACTACCAGCAGTTTCTCGACGCGATGTTCGTGCAGGATCTTCTCCGCGTCTTCGAGAGTGGTGCCGACCGGAACCGTGATGAGGTGGTCCTTGGTCATCACGTTGCGTATGGGAACGTCGAAGCGGGTCTCAAAACGCAAGTCGCGGTTGGTAAGAATCCCCACCAGGCGGCCATCTTTTTGCGTGATGGGCACGCCGGAAATCTTGTATTTCCGCATGACGTCCAGCGCGTCGGAAACCTTGGCGTCCGGCGACATGGTGACCGGATCAACGATCATGCCGCTTTCCGAGCGCTTTACCTTGTCGACCTCGTTGGCCTGCTGCTCAATGGTGAGATTGCGATGGACGATGCCGATGCCGCCCTGCTGTGCGATGGCGATCGCCATGTGCGACTGGGTCACGGTATCCATGGCGGCGCTGACAATCGGAATGTTGAGTTGTATGTTGCGGGTCAGTTGCGTCTGCGTGTTGGCCAGCGCCGGAACAACATCGGAGCGGGACGGGCAGCAGCAACACATCATCGAAGGTGAGCGCCTCAGGAACGGGAAAATGAATCATATTTTGATACCGCGATCAGGGTATCTCCCTATTTTAGGGAGAAGGAGCGCGGAGTGGCAAATAGGCTTCCTCTTCGCCGCGGAATGCTGCCAGCGCGCGATGTCCTCCTGCCCGAACGAGGCAACGCAGTCTGTCGTCCCCCGGGGCTTCTGCGACGATCTCCTGTGTTCGCGGGAGTACCTTCACGGTAAACGGCTGCAGCGAAAGGACACTGCGGATTTTGCGACCGAATCCCTACAATGACAAGCAGCGGGGAAAGCTTGTTCGCATGAGCGAAGAAGTCCAGGTTAGCGAGCCTAAAAGAAGTAATGAACCCAGGCGCGCGCGAAAGCCTTACCGGAAGCCTCAGTTCCGGTATGAGCGTGCGTTCGAAACCATGGCCCTCGCTTGCGGAAAAATCAGCGCGACGCAATCTCATTGTCGCTTCAACCGTAAGAGCTCTTAAAACATACGTTTACCGCAGAGTTAATGGCAGTTGCGGCCCGGATTGGGCATCGTCGTAATTACGCACGATCAGAAGATAGATTACCAAGGTGACCGGTCAGACCCAAAAACGGGGACGTGAGCCGAACCGGGAAGGCATAAACTAGCTTCACGGCGCTTGGTCGACTCCCTCAGAAACTTCAGGCACGATTCCGAAGCTGATTCGTTGCGTGAGTTCGATAATTTCGAGGGACTTAAATCGTATGACACACGCCTTCAAAAAGATCCAGTTTGCTTGTCTCTTGGTGACGCTCCTGGCTGTTGTGTCTTGGGGACAGAAAAACGAACGGCAGGAAGCTGGTGGCAAGGATGCCGCTTCTCAATCGCACCTGGGCTACCCGCAGGACTGGAGTTCCCGTCATCTGGTGATGACGGGAGAGGGCGGTAAAGACCCGTTCTCCTCCGCCTCGAAAGAGCCGCGTCACATTTACAACCGCGTGATGCGAGAGGTTGCCTCAGAAGAAAACCGCCGTCGTAGCCATCGCCGCCGCCATCGCAGTCAGCGAAATATCAAAGTTGATTGGGCAGTCTCTCTGGAAAATGGATTTGTGCCAACCAATCATTTCCCGGCCAAGTACCGTTTTGATATAGCGAGCGAGAACTGTACCGGGGACTATGTTGTCTTCGGCCTGACCATCGCCGCGGGTACGCAGGCGAACCTTGTCGGAATCAATAATCTGTATACGGAAGCAAATCCGAAATGCAACGGAGGCACACCTTTTGTAGCATTTGCGTACAACACGATTACGCACGGGGGCGGTCAGATCCGGACTTCGCCGACGATTTCGGCTGATGGCAAAAAGGTTGCCTTTGTGGAAAGCACGAACGGCGGATCCTATTTTCACGTGCTGGTGTTGCCATCTCCGCTTCCCAGCCCCCCATCATCAATCGGAACCGTACTAGCTCCGCAAAGTCCATCAAGTTGCGCAAATCCGACAACGGCCAATTGCATGTCCACCACCGCTGTTTTCGGAGGTGCCAACACAGCGTCGTCACCATGGATCGACTACAACACAGACATCGCTTACGTTGGGACCGACGATGGCAAACTTTACAAGATTTCGCCCGTTTTCGGCGGAGGAGCTCCCACGGTTGTATCCGACACAAATTGGCCTGTTGCGGTGTGGACTTCGGGTACCAGCAAAGTTCTGACCGATCCGATTGTCGATGATGTGTCGAATCGAATCTTCATGGGCGACTTCAATGGCTACCTTTATGCAATCAACTTGAGCGCTCCAGCCAAGGCTACCTCGGCTCGGGTACCGATTGGATGGGTAGGACACGGTGCCGGCACCGGCGTCGTGGACCCGCCGATTGTCGTAAACGATTCGGCAAATCCTTCGGTCAACCAGGTGTTTGCTTTCACCGGCTGCAGCAACGTGGTGGGCATTGGTGGCGCCGTCAATCAGATTCCCGCGAACTTCACATCCGCGAGTTCTTACGTCGCAGTCGACATGGGGTCGGCTACCGGAGCTGGCGATTGCACGGGGGGAAACGTACACTCTGGAACGTTTGACAATCAGTTTTGGAACAGCGGTACATCCGGTGGGCATATCCTCGCATGCGGCTTTGTTTCCGGGACCAATGGCAACGGTCGGACTCCTTCAAACCCGAAGATGTACATGTTTCCCTTCGACAGCAGCCACAATGTGACGGCAACCGGCTCCTCCTCGTTCGTGATCAACAATACGAGGGGTGACGAGTGTTCTCCGTTGACGGAGTTTTACAACGGAACGACCGATCGAATGTTTTTCGGCGTCGGCAGCACCACCGACGCATTCATCGAGGGATCAACTCTGACTTCGACTGCATCGACGCCGAACTGCGTGGGGACACCGACTTCGACTTGTGTTACGGCCCCGGCCGCCCTGGGCGGCACGAGCGGCATTGTGATTGATAACCAACTGTCCAACGGGGGCACAAACATCTACTTCACAACGCTCGCGCCAGGTGGCGTGAACGGGCAGAATTGCCGTGTGTCTGGTGGTGCTACCACTCCTTATTGTGCAGTGAAACTGACGCAGTCGGCCCTGCAGTAGCAACACAGAGATCCTCCGCTTGGATGTTGCGCCAGGTATCTTTGACTACCCGCGTGGTTCCGACTACCATTCCATAGCTCGTCTTCCCCCCATTCTGCGCATGATTGGTCGAACCATCTCGCATTACCAGATCATCGAGAAGTTGGGTGGCGGCGGCATGGGCGTGGTTTACAAAGCCGAAGACACCCGGCTGCACCGTTTTGTCGCTCTCAAATTCCTTCCTGAAGACGTCTCCAAAGATCCGCAGGCTCTGGCCCGCTTTCAACGCGAGGCCCAGGCCGCTTCGGCGCTAAATCACCCGAATATCTGCACGATCTACGACATCGGCAACGAGGACGGCCAGGCATTTATTGCCATGGAATTCCTCGACGGTGTGACCCTGAAGCATCGCATCGCTGGCCGGCCGCTCGATCTTGAAACGTTGCTGTCCTTGGCCATCGATATTGCAGATGCTCTCGATGCGGCACACTCGGCGGGCATCATCCATCGCGACATCAAACCCGCTAACATTTTTGTGACGAAGCGCGGGCACGCGAAGGTGCTGGATTTTGGCTTGGCGAAGCTGGAGGTCGGCGCACGGGCACAGCAAGATGACACCTTGACCGGAGGGATGGAGCCGCATCTCACCAGTCCAGGAACGGCGGTCGGAACAGTTGCCTATATGTCGCCCGAGCAGGCCAAGGGCAAAGAACTCGATGCGCGCAGCGATCTGTTTTCTTTCGGCGCGGTGCTGTACGAGATGGCAACGGGCCGCTTGCCGTTTGCGGGAGAGACGTCGGCGCTGATCTTTGATGGAATTTTGAATCACGAAGCGCCCTCCGCAACGGACATCAATCCAGCGTTGCCCGCGAAGCTGGGAGAAATCATCCGCACCGCGCTCGAGAAAGATCGCGATCTGCGCTACCAGGGCGCGAATGAAATGCGTGCGGAACTGAAACGCCTCAAGCGCGACACCACTTCCGGAAGGGTGCGCCAGGCGGCCGGCAGTTCTGCGGCGGCTGTGTCCGTTCCTTCTGCTGCAAGTTCAAGTGGCACGACACCCGCGGCGGAAGCGGCAGGAGGCAAGCGAGGCGGCAAGCTAGTGTGGGCTGGACTCGTAGCCCTGGTCGTTGCCCTTGCGGCATTCGGTATCTACAAGCTTGCAGGCCATGGAGGCGGCGGAAATTTCAACCTGCAGAACATGCAGATCGCACCGCTCACGCAGAATGGGAGAGCCTCCGACCTCACGATTTCTCCCGATGGACGTTACGTCGGCTGGATCGTACGTGACGGGGAAAAGGAAAGTCTCTGGGTGCGGCAGGTGGCGACGGGCAGCGATGTGCAGGTCATTCCGCCCGAGGAAATTGCCTTCAACGGGCTGAGCTTCTCTCCCGATGGCAACTACCTTTATTTCGTCCGCTCCGATAAGCAGACCCTGAACTATGCCTACCTCTACAAGATGGCTTCCCTGGGCGGCGCCAGTACACAACTGGTGAAGGATATCGATACCGGCGTGACGTTCTCGCCGGATGGAAAACAGATCGCATACATGCGGGGAACGCCCGACAAGAATTTGTGGAACTTGTTGGTTGCCTCGTCCGATGGCGGCGGGGAACGTGCGCTGGTTAGTTTTAATTCAGTGGTGAGCGCGGGATACATTGCGACTCCGGCATGGTCGCCCGATGGAAAGTCAATCGCTCTCACGTTGTGGGAAGTGGCCGAAGGGCAGCATCCCGTGCTCAAGCTGGTTTCGGTTGCCGACGGTACTGCGCGCAACTTGTATACCCCGGAGCCGGGCTCAGCCTTAGGACCACCGGTCTGGCTGCCGGACGGCAGCGGACTTCTGCTGGCAATCCGGGCGGGATCCCCCGGCGCGCGCGGGCAGATCTGGTTTGTGCGCAACCCTGGCGGTGAGGTCCGGCGCTTCACCAACGATCCAACAGACTATTCAACTTGCTGCCTCAGCCTCACGCAGGACGGCAAGACTCTCGCCGTGATGCAGGACAGCCCTACTGCTGATCTCTGGGTGGGACGCGCGGGAGCCCTGGACGATGCTCAACAGGTAAGTTCCGGTGAACCTCATGCGTCGGTGGGCTGGAACGGGGACGGGAAACTGGTGACTGCAGGGTCGGATGGCCATATCGAGACCATGCCGGCGGAGCGCGGAACGCCCACCCATCTTGCATTGCGCGAAGCAGCGCAGACGCTGCCTGCGGCATGTGCTGACGGACGCTCTCTGGTCTACGTCGCACGCACCGGCGCAACGTCGGATGTGTGGCGCATCGATTCCGATGGCGGCAATCCGGTGCAACTCACCAAGGTCGGCTCCGTCGTCGCCCGGCAAAACACCAAGATCGACTGCTCGCACGATGGGAAGTGGGTCGCATTTACTGCTACGAACCCCAGCACCGGTGCCAGCGCTTGGAGAATGCCGGTCGAGGGCGGCGCACCCACGAAGCTCACGGAGAATATCGACAGGCCGCGCATTGCCATTTCGCCCGACGGCCAGTTGGTCGCGGTACACCTGTGGGGAAAAACGCCTACCAGTCCCTCGGTGCTGGCTGCTATCCCGGCACAGGGCGGGGATCCCGTCTATCACTTCGACGCTCCCGCGGGAATGTTCGGACTAGCCTGGTCGCCAGACAGCAAGTCCTTCCAATATGTCTTGACCCGCGATGGAGTCGGTAACGTCTGGGAGCAACCACTGACTGGGGGGCCCGCGAAGCAACTGACGCACTTCAAAACCGACCTGATCTTTGACTTTGCCTGGTCGCTCGACGGCAAGCAACTCGCCTTGGCTCGCGGCAATCGCAACAGCAACGTGGTGCTGATTTCGAATTTCCAATAGCTTGCCGCCCCGCAACCGCCCCAAATCTTCAGAGCATCTTTTGCAGCAGAAGATAGCCGAGAGGGACGCTCCGGAGGTGGCTTCTTCGGCGCAATTCACGCCCCGTGAAGAGCCGCGGCGCGGTTTGTCTTTTGCGCCTGACCAGCGTATATTCAGAAGTTGGAAACTGTTGTGTAGTACCAGCATTTGGCGAAGCACACCAGTGGGCGCAAGCCCACTTTTTAGTTTGGGGCTAAGCGGACGCGGTCGAAGTGCTGGTAACTCATTGATTACATGGCATTTGAAGAAGAGCGCGTGCAGGCCATTGCCGAGCGCGTGGCGGCCACAAGCGGGCTGGAAGTGGTCGAGATTGAGCTGCGCGGCGGGGGCAAGAACCGGATGCTGCGGGTCTTCCTCGACAAGCCAGCGGGCGTGACGCACGAAGACTGCGCGCACTTTAGCCGCGAGTTTGGCGCGATCCTCGATGTCGAGGACGTGGTTCCTGGAAGTTACGTGCTGGAAGTTTCATCGCCCGGGTTGGATCGCAAGCTGACGCGAGCAGCCGACTACGAACGTTTCGCGGGCAGCAAGGTGAAGTTGATGACGCGCGAGCCGGTGAACGGCAACCGTCATTTTGAAGGTCGCCTGGAAAGTTTTCGCGACGGTCGTCTGACACTGGACCTGAGTGAGGCGCGCGGGAAGAAGCGGCCGGCGGCAGGAACACCGCAAAAGATAGACATTCAGTTTCGGAACGTCGAGAAAGCGAACCTGGTACCGGAAATTTAAGGTTTCAAAGTTTCAGGGTTTCAAGGTTTCTAAGGACGAGCGACCGCCAAGTTGCGAATAGAACTTTGAAACTTGCAGCACGACAGTCAGGATTGAATCGGAATCATCTCTATGGCGAGTGAGCTCTATAACACGATCGACGCGCTGAGCCGGGAAAAAGGGATTGATCCGCAGATTGTAGTCAGTGCGGTGGAGGACGCGATTGTGGTCGCGACCCGCAAATACTACAAGACGCAGGAAAATCTCCGTGCGGAACTCGACAAGGATACGGGCAAGATTCGCGCGTTTGCGGTAAAGACCGTGGTGGAGACTCCGGAACAAATCGAGGATCCCATTCTGCAGGTCACGCTGGAAGATGCGCGCAAGGTCGATCCCAACATCGAGATTGGCGGAGAGCTGCAGATTCCGAAAGTGACGGAAGGAATTCTCGGACGCATCGCGGCCCAGCTCGCGAAGCAAGTCATTTTCCAGAAAGTCCGCGAGGCCGAGCGCGATACGGTCTACAACGAATACATCTCGCGCGTGGGCGAGATCGTGAACGCGACCGTGAAGCGGGTCGAAGGTCCGGACGTGATTTTCGACATCGGCAAGGCGGAATCCCGCATGCCTCGCAAGGAACAGTCTCGGCTGGAGTCGTTCGCCATCGGCGAGCGTGTGCGGGTCGTGATCGCGCGGGTCGAGAAAGCCTCCAAGGGACCGCAGGTGGTTGTTTCACGCGCGGCGCCGGAACTGGTGCAAAACCTGTTTCAGACCGAAGTTCCAGAAATCTACGACGGAACGGTCGTGATCCGCGCCATCGCGCGCGAGGCTGGTGAGCGCACCAAGATCGCCGTCATGTCGAAAGACAAGGACGTGGACGCGGTGGGCGCATGCGTTGGGATGAAAGGCATGCGTGTTCAGTCGATCATTCGCGAACTGCGCGGCGAGAAAATCGACATCATCGAGTACCACGAGGATTCGGTCACGTTCGCGGAGAAAGCTTTGCAGCCCGCCAAGGTAAGCCGCGTCACCGTGGTGGATGCCGCCGAGAAACATCTGGAAGTCGTAGTCGACGACACTCAACTGTCTTTGGCGATCGGCAAGAAGGGGCAGAATGTCCGGCTGGCGGCGAAGCTGCTGGGCTGGAAGATTGATATCAAGAGCGAGGAAGAAAAACGGCAGGAAGTGGAGCAGCAGATGTCGGCGCTCACTTCGCAGACAGCTACGCCGCTCGAGAGCGTGCCCGGGCTGGGTGAAGGGCTGATCGAGAAGCTGGCGGCGGCGGGGATCCCGACCGTCGAAGCGCTGGCCGACATGACGCCCGAGCAACTCGAAGCCATCGAGGGTATTGGGCCCAAGACAGTGGAAAAAATCAGCTTGGCGGTCAATAATTACTTTGCGACCTTGGAAGGCGGAGAGGTCGCGCTGCCCGAAGGCGAAGCCCAGGAAGTCGTTTCCGAAGAAGCCGCGGGCGAGGCCGTCGCGGACGAAGCGCCGGTGGAAGGCGAAATTCAGGAAGTAGCCGCAGCGGCCGAGGAAAGTGAGCCGGCTGCTGAAGAAGCGGTTGTACAGACCGAGGGCGGGGAGGAAGACACCTCCGCCGAACCAAAGGAATGATCAGGATTTTCCGCGCCCGTCGCGCAAGCGATGGGGCGGTGTGCAACGCTGACTCCGTGAGGATGCTATGAAGACTTAGGGAGCGGTGGCGGGGCCAAGAAAGGGCGGATGAGTAAGATTCGAATCAACGATCTGGCCAGGGAACTGGAAGTCAAGAGCAAGGCGATTCTTGATGTCCTGGTCGAAGTCGGCGTCACTGAAAAGAAGACGCATTCCAGTTCTGTCGAGGAACACGAAGCGGAAAAGGTGCGGGCTCACTTCCGTGCCGCTGAAGCCCAAGCCGCGCCCGCCAAGTCGCGCGCAGTCCGCGAAGCTGACGAAATCAAGACTAAGATTGACCTCTCGCACATCTCCAAGCCCGGCGATGTGCTTAAGCTGATCACCAAACAGCAGCAAGCCGTGGCGCCGCCCGCACCGCCCCCAGCGCGTCCCGCCGCTCCGCCTGTGGAGAGCAAGGCGGTCGCACCACCCGCGCCCTCCGCACCGCCACCGCCTGCGAAGCCCGCGACACCACCGGCACCCGCACCGCGTTTTATAACGCCCCAGACAGTTGCTCGACCCGTGGCAAGAGTTCCCGTCGCTCCAGTGACACCGCCCGCACCGACGGCTGCGAAGCCGTCTATGCCTGCCGCACCGGCCCCGCCCGCGCCTGCGCCGCCGCGTCCGGCAACGCCGCCTCCGACGTCCGCAAGCGTGCAACCGGAAATCATGGCGCAAGCCGCTCCTCCCCCGCCAGCAGCTACCGCACCGCCGCCAAGTGCGGCCGCTCCGGCCAAGCCGTCCGCGCCCGTGCCGCCGCTTCCGCGCATGATCGTCCCGCAAACCGGCCCGCGGCCCGTTTACAAGGCGCCGCCGCCCAAGCCAGTACAGCCCGGCGTGCCGATCGCATCGCGCCCTCTACCCGGCCGTCCTATACCCGGTCAGCCGATTTTTCAGCGTCCGCGTCCGCAAGTTCCCGGGGGTCCCCGGCCGCCCTTGCGGCCGGGTGAACGCCGTCCGATGCACCCCACGCGCCAGTCGCCTACCGGCGCGCGTCCACTCGGAGTCGGCCCGGGCGCGCCCATGGCCCCCCCGGGACCAACGCGTCCAGGCAGCCGTCCCGGCGGTCCGTCGCGACGGCCCGGACAGCGCTATGTTCCACGCGGGGTGAAGGAAGGCCCGATGAAGGGCTATGTTCCGCCGCCGCGGCTTTCGCTCTCGAATGAGCCGCAGCCCATTACGCGAAACATCACCATCACCGAAGGCATCAGCGTGAAAGATCTGGCGGAGAAGCTGGATATTCGCGCGAAGGATCTGATCGCGCGTCTGCTTTCTCGCGGCGTGTTCGCGACTATCAACCAGACGCTTGACGCCGAACTCGCCAGCGAGATGGCGCGCTTCTTCGGTGCCGAAACCAACGTCATCAGCTTTGAAGAACAGGCGCAGAAAGAGATCGCAGACGCCGCGGGTGTAGGCGAGGAAGGCGCTGCGGGAGCGATTCCGCGGCCTCCCGTGGTTACGATCATGGGACACGTCGATCACGGCAAAACTACGCTGCTTGACTCCATTCGCTCAACTACAGTTGCGGAAGGCGAAGCCGGTGGAATCACGCAGCACATCGGCGCCTACAAAGTTCGAGTCATGGACACTGAGTCTCCCGCCTACGGGCGCGAGATCGTGTTCCTCGATACGCCCGGCCACGAAGCATTCACCCGGATGCGCGCCCGCGGCGCCAAGTCCACCGACATCGTCGTGCTGGTGGTGGCGGCCGACGACGGCGTGATGCCGCAGACGCTCGAAGCTATCGATCACGCACACGCGGCGGAAGTTCCGATCATCGTCGCGGTGAACAAGATCGATAAGGCCGAGGCCATGCCCGATCGCGTGAAGAAGCAACTCGCCGATCGCGGGCTGATGCCGGAAGACTGGGGCGGCACCACCGTGTTCGTCGATGTCTCGGCCAAGAAGAAAACCAATCTCAACCTGCTGATGGAAATGATCTGCCTGGTTGCCGACTTGCAGGAACTGCGCGCCAACCCGGCGCGTTCCGCCAGCGGCGTGGTGCTCGAAGCCAAGCTCGATCGTGGACGCGGTCCGGTCGCTACCGTTCTCGTGCAGGATGGCACGTTGCGGCCCAGCGACAACTTTGTCGTAGGCAACGTTTACGGAAAAGTCCGCGCCATGTTCGACGATCGGGGTGCACAGCTGGAGGAGGCGCCGCCCTCAACGCCGGTTGAAATCCTCGGCATGGAAGGCTTGCCGCAGGCTGGCGATCAGTTCGTGGTGGTGGCCGATCGCGACAAGGCGCGGGGAATTTCCGAGTACCGCGAACAGAAAGCCCGCGAAGCCCAGCTGGCCAAGAGTTCGCGAGTATCGCTCGAAGGTCTGGCCGAGCAGCTCAAGATCGCGGGCACCAAGGAACTCAACATTATTCTCAAGGGCGACGTGGGCGGCTCGGTGGAAGTACTCACCGACTTGCTCTCCAAGCTTTCGAACGACAAGGTACGCCTGAAGGTGTTGCGCGCCGGAGTTGGGGCAATCACCGAGTCGGATGTGCTGCTCGCGTCGGCGTCGAACGCCATCATCATCGGCTTCAACGTGCGGCCGGAGCGCAAGGCGCAGGAACTCGCCGACCAGGATAAGGTCGACATCCGGCTGCACTCGATCATTTACGAGCTGCAGGATGAGATCAAGCGCGCCATGACTGGCTTGCTCGAGCCGACCATTAAGGAAACCTACCAGGGTCGTGCCGACGTGAAAGACACGTTCCGGATTCCCAAGGTTGGCACCATTGCTGGTTGCCAGGTGAGCGATGGGCTCATCAAGCGGGATTCGGAAGTCCGCCTGTTGCGCGACAATGTGGTGGTCTTCAAAGGCAAGATCGCTTCGCTGAGGCGTTTCAAAGACGACGCCAGCGAGGTCCGCAATGGCATGGAATGCGGCATCGCGATTACCAACTATTCCGACATCAAGGTCGGCGACGTGATCGAGGCGTTCGTCACCGAACGCATTGCCGCGGAAGTAATTGCGTAACACAGTCGTTGGTCCCTGGTCGTCAGTCGTTGGCAAAAGCTCTTGCTAGCGACCAACGACAACGACTTTCGGCGAATGATTGCATTCCTGACGCTCGAACTCAGCATCGAAGCCGCGCACTCCCTCAAGGACAAGCGGCAGGTGTTGCGCAGCCTGAAAGACCGGCTCCGCGTGCGATTCAACGTAGCGGTGGCTGAGCTGGACGCGAGCGATTTGTGGAACCGGGCGACCGTGGGCGTGGTCAGCGTCTCCGATTCGCGCGATTATCTCGACGGTTTAATGAGGAACGTGGAACGCTTTGCGGCACGTATCGCCAACAATGGCGGGGCGGAACTGACCGATTCTTTTGTGGAATTTTTGTAGAAGTTTGTACTTCGCTGTCTCTCGTTATCCCTCCCCGAGCCAGCGCAACTTCTGATATTCTCATCCGTTTTACTTGGAGTGATTCGTTGGAACGGCGCGGCCAAAAGTATCACCGGGAAAGACTCAGCGAAGCTCTGCGCGAGGAGATCGAGACCATCCTGGAAGGCGAGCTGGGCGATCCGCGCATCGGGCTGGCCAATGTAAGCGAAGTCCACCTCGCTCCCGATTCCCGCTCCGCACGCGTGATGGTGGTGGTCGAAGGCGACGAAGATGCGGCCGAGGAAACGATGGAAGGGCTGCAGGCCGCCAGCGGCTTTGTTCGTCGGGAACTGGTGGAGCGTCTGCACTTGCGGCGCGCGCCGGAACTTATCTTTATTCAAGACCGATCGCAGGAATATAAATCGAGGATCGACGAATTGCTGGGCCGCTCGAAAAAGAAATCTCGCTCAGCCCGCGCTCCTCGAGCGTAGACGTTATGCTGAGGGAAGTCCTCGAACACATCGAACGCCGGCAGCGCTTTGTGCTGACCTCGCACGCGCGCCCCGACGGTGACGCGATCGGTTCCGCGCTGGCCTGCTGCGAAATTCTGCGACGCCTCGGCAAAGATGCCGTCGTCGTGCTCCACGACCCCGTCCCTCGCATTTACCAGCCTTTGCCCTTTGCCGACCGCGTGCTGCAGGCTGACCGCGTCAACGGCAACTACGAGGCCGCCATCATCCTGGAATGCGACAGCATCCAGCGCACCCGCCTGGAGGGCCTCGACAATCGTTTCCTCATCAGCATTGATCATCACGTGAGCGGCCGCCCCTTTGCCCACGTCAACTGGATCGACCCCCACGCCACTGCAACTGCGGAACTCGTATATCGGCTGGCGCGGGAAGCTGGCGTGAGTATCTCTCCTGAAATTGCCACCTGTCTCTACACGGCGCTCATGACCGACACCGGGTCGTTCATGTTTCGCGGCACCAATGAACACACATTCGAATTGGCGCGAGAACTGGTGTTAGCGGGCGCGGACCCGGCGCACTGCGCGCGTAATATCTACTTCGCGCATTCCACCGCCAAGATGCGCCTGTTGGGCGCGGCACTTTCGAACTTGCATCGCGAGGGGCCGCTCGCCTGGATCTGGATCACGCGCGAGCAGATGGAACGCAGCCAGGCGAAGGAAGAAGACTGCGAAGGCCTGGTGAACTACGCGCTCTCCATCGGCGATGTCGAGGTCGCAATATTCTTCCGTGAAATGACGGATGGACGCTACCGCGTCAGCCTGCGTAGTAAAGGTTCGCTGAACGTGGCCCAGATTGCCGAAGAGTTCGGCGGCGGCGGACATGAGTGCGCCAGCGGTTGCTCGATGGATGGTCCGCTCTCGATCGCGGTGGCTCGCATCCTCGAGAAGGTTCGCCCCAAATCCCGGTAGAATAACCCCTTATGGAAATCTCGATGTGGCGACAGTCGGCGTCCTTCTTGGGCGCGATGTTGATTCTGGTCGCGTACGCCGGCCACCAGATGGGCTGGATGAATCCGCGCCGGGCCTCCTACAACATTCTCAACGCCGCCGGATCGGCGATCCTAGGCTACATTGCCTTCCATCCGTTCCAGGCCGGATTCGTCGTCCTCGAAGTCGCGTGGACGCTCATCAGCATCTACGCTCTAGTTCGCCCGCAGGCGGAAGCGTGAACATCTATTCCGCGGCAAAGCCTGCCGGTCGCTCCGATGCCGCCGCGTGTGGCGCGGCAAAAAAGAAGCAGTCAAACGAACTCCGTCCGGCCGGCCCAGGGGCGTCTCTGTGAACCAGCGCATCCGCGAATGGCTGCTGCTCGCGGGCTTTTGTGTCTTTCTTTTTTTTTACGGGCTCGGGCAATTCGGTCTGGTTGGCGCGGACGAGCCACGCTACGCGCAGGTCGCCCGGGAAATGCTGGCGCATCGCGACTGGATCACGCCCACTCTGGGCGGAAAGCCTTGGCTCGAAAAGCCCCCGCTGTATTACTGGCAGGCGATGGCTGCTTATGCCATTTTCGGCGTGCGTGACTGGGTGGCTCGAGTGCCCTCGGCGATTGACGCGTCCCTGATCGTCCTGGGCGTTTGTCTCTTTCTTCGCAGGTTGCGCCCGGGGTTTCATCTGGATGGCGCCCTGATGACCGCGTCTGCCGCCGGCATCATCGGCTTCGCGCACTCGGCCTCGACCGACATGCCGCTGGCCGCCATGTTTTCGCTGGCAATGCTTTGCTGGTACGCCTGGTGGGAAGGCTCCGAACAGAAACTTCTCTATGGGTTTTATTTCTTTCTCGCGCTCGGTGTGCTGGCCAAGGGACCGGTCGCCGTCGTTCTCGCGGCAGTTGTGATTGCGCTTTTCGCGCTGGCTGCCGGGAACTCGCGAATCATTCTCAAATCGCTCTGGCTCCCCGGCATGTTTGTATTTTTCGTCGTCACCATGCCGTGGTTCCTGGCGGTGCAACTGCGTCAGCCGGAGTTCTTTCGCGTATTCATTCTCGAGCACAACCTCGCGCGCTTCGGAAGCGATCGCTACCATCACTACCAGCCGATCTGGTTCTACATCCCGGTCACCGTCTTCGCGCTGGTCCCGTGGGTGGCATTTGTGGCAGCGGCCAAGCTCGAAGTTCTGCGAGCCTGGTGGACGGAACGCAAGGCATTGTTCGAGAGCGGGGATGCGCTGAACTTCTTTTTGCTCCTGTGGCTAGCCGTGCCGATCGTCTTCTTCTCGTTGTCACGCTCCAAACTCCCGGGCTACATCCTGCCGGCAATTCCCGCGGGAACGTTGCTGGTGGCCGAGTACGTGCGCCGTCACGTCGATGACAACCGGCCGCCCGCGTGGGTGATCATCTCGCATGCCATCATCGCGGGTGCACTATTGGTTCCGGCGCTGGCCATCGCCTACATTGTGATTCAGCATCGGCTGCCTTGGGGAACAACGACGCTGGTCTCCTCGCTGGTTGCGCTGGCCGTGGCCATCGGGATTGCGGTCACGCTCTTCGGCAAGCTCGGCTTGCGCGTGCTTTACTTTGTGACCCTGGTCCCTGTGGTGCTCACAGTGGCGGCATTACTGAAAATCGGCGCGCCCGTAGCGGACGAAACGCTTTCCGCGCGGCCTGTCGCCCGACAACTAGCAAGCATGGAAACTAAGCAGCTCACCGTTGCGTTGCTCGGCGTGCGCCGCGAAACCGAATATGGCTTGGCCTTCTATCGCAATCAGCCCATTAGCCGTTACGAACTGCGGCAGATCCCCTCCGACGAGCATCTGCTGCTAATACCCGAAGGCGCGCGTCCAGCAATCGCACAGTTCGCAGGCGCCCGCCGCGTGGTGTATCTGGGAGCATTCCCTCAGCAGCACCTGGAGTTCTACTGGGTCGCAGCAACGCTGCCCGCGAAATAAAGCAGCCCCGACCCCTGGCGATGGAGGCAGGGGTCCCTGCGTGCCTCCATGAAAGAGACGATTCGATCTGTCGTGATTACGATCGACTTTTCGAACGTTCTTAAGCCACTTTCCTCAATGCAAATTCGCGAACCTTCCTAGCCAACGACTGCGGTTGTCCACCGTTTGCCTCCTTTTGCTTGAAGCACTAGACTGCTTGGTTCACGCCCTCACGTTGCGCGGTCCGGCTGGGGCGCACTTCTCGGAGTCCCGTGGAGATTCTCGACCTCAGGCACTTTTCCTCGGTTGATCTGCGCCCCCTGCTGGACGACGAAACCCAGGTCTGGTCGCGCCTGCTCTCGTGGGACTACACCAGTTCCGCCGATATGATCCTGCGCTACGTGGACGCGAAGATTCTGCCCGGTTACGCCGCGGTCGATCGCGGCCGGATCTTCGGCTACGCCTTCTTCGTGTATGAGGGGAGCAAGGGTGTGATCGGTGATTTGTACGTCAGCGACGGCGATCGCTTGCCCAACTCGCACGACGTTGAGGGCCGCCTGCTTACTCATGTGATCGAGACACTACAGCAGTCGCCAGGCGTTCATCGTGTGGAAGCGCAACTACTGGTGCACGACGCCGGCGTGCTGGCACGCCCCTTTGTGGATCAGGGATTCCGCCGCCAGCCTCGACTCTTCATGGCTCTTCCGTTGAGCCTGCCGGCGCGGCCAGCGCCGTCCGTGTTTCCGGACTTTGAGATTCGAGGCTGGCAAGACAGCGACTACCAATCGGCGGCAGCCGTTATCACCGCAGCCTATCGCACTCATGTGGATGCCGAGATCAACGATCAGTACCGCACACTGAGCGGCTCGCTGCGCTTCCTGAACAACATTGTGCGCTTTCCGGGGTGCGGATTCTTTGATGCGGAAGCGTCTTTCGTCGTACAGCACAAAGCCACTCGCCACATGGCCGGGCTAATCTTATGCTCGCGCGTGCGGCACGACGTAGGGCACGTGACCCAGGTCTGCATTCTTCCGGAATACCGGTCGCGGGGCGTGGGCGAAGCGCTGTTGGCCTGCACCGCGAACGCGTTGCGCAAGCGAAAGTTCTCCCTGCTGTCGCTTACCGTGACAGAAGCGAATACCCGTGCCGTGGATCTTTACCGGCGTTTGGGATTTGATTTGCGCCGTGTGTTTGACGCGTTCGTGTGGGAAGAGAAGTAGCGGCTGCCAGCCCGGACTATCTGCGAATCAACCACATCGCCCATCCTGCCAGGATCACTCCGCCCGTGAACATGGCGAAGCAGTACAGGCCGTAACGGATCATCTCGCGCGGAGTATTCCGCTGGGTGATGCCGAACACCACCGACGCAAACACAGCAAACAGAATTGCGCTGCTGAAGTGAGAGAGCTGGAGGGTCATGGCTTCTTCCCGATGGCGATGTGGTAGGCGTCGGCCACTGCAATGAAATTCAACAGGCCGGCCACAATAAGGAACTTTGTCCCGTAATCAGCGGTCGCGTGCGCAATCGCGCCGTGTCCCCAGTCCAGCGCGCGGGTCAGAATATACAATCCGCCTCCGCCCAGGTTGCCCACGAAGCCCAGCATGTCGAGAATATCGCCGCCATTCGGTTTGTAAACCCGCCCCTGCATGGCGAGCCCCAGCAGGAACATCATGACAATGGAAAACATGAGGAGTCCGCCGCGAATCCAGCGCTTCTGGATCAGGTGCCCGGCTCCGGGAATGAGCCACGCAATGGCTGGAATTGCCACCGTCATGAGGGTCATCGGAGCCGCTTCCGCGGTGGGCTCCGATGGTTTGCTTTTAGCGACCGAGGGATTTGCCATTCAGATGATCACGATCTCACGTTGGATTTTGCCGGTCACTTCCGCGCGGTCCGTCCGGACCAGCACGTTCACTTCGCTGCGCACGCCGAACTCGGGCAGGTAGATTCCCGGCTCAATGGAAAAACACGAATTGGACAAGATCTGCCGTTCATCGTGGATTTCAAGGTCGTCCATGTTCGCGCCGTTGGAGTGAACGTCGGTGCCGATGGAGTGCCCGGTGCGGTGAATGAAGTAGTCGCCGTAGCCTGATTTCTGGATATGATCGCGCGTGGCCCGGTCGACCTGCCAGCCTGCGATGCGCTGTCCGGCAGCTTTGGCGTCGAGTACGGTTTTCACTCCCGCATCACGCGCGTCGCGCACAATCTGGAAGATCTCGCGCAGCTTGTCCGACGGCGCCTTGCCTACGTACCCGGTCCACGTGATGTCGTAGTACACCGCGCCCGGCGTGTTTTTCTTGCCCCAAATGTCCAGCAGCACAAAGTCGCCTTCACGAATGGGAGCCGCGCTCTCGGCGTGAGGTTCGTAGTGGGGGTTCCCGCTGTTGGCGTTGACTGCGACTACCGGCGGATCGTCCGTCACGAGACTTTCGCGCTGGAATGCTTCGAGCAGCCATTGCTGGATAGCATGTTCGTTCGTGCCGCCGTTGCGCACGCGCCGTCCGATCTCCGCGAATGCCGCAGTCGTGATTTTATCGACCGAATCCCGGGCCGCGAAATGAGTCTGGATCTGGTCGTCGGTCCAGGTCGCTTCAAACTGCGCGATCAGATCGGCGGCGCTCACGATGTTCTTGCCCATGCTGCGGATCAGGTCGATCGTGCCCGCATCCACCAGCGACACCGTGAATACCAGGTTATTGGGTGAGTACTGCATGGCGATCGTTTTGTGGTCGCCGAGAAACGTCTTGAGCTGCGCGAACAACTCCTGCCATCCGGAGTACACGCTCTTCGCCCCGGGGAGAGAATCCAGGTGGCCGGCTTCAATCTTGTGCACCAGCTTTGAGGGTTCGCCCTGTGCCGGGATCAGGTAGAACCAGCGCCGTGTGACCATCAGCGATGCCGGCAGTCCTAGCACGCGGTAGGCGATCGGGTCGCGGTGGTGATGGTCGTAAAAGAGCCAGGCGTCGATATTGCGCTCGCGCAGGGCAGACTGAATGGCTGGGAGGTTCATGGCAAACTTCTATTGTAAACAAGCCCGCGCCTTTGCGCGAACAGAAGGGCTCTGAGGGGGTTGGACCGGCTCGTCTGCATCTCAACCACTCACGCCGCGAGAATCCTCTTGCGCGCCGAAACTGGCAATGTTTCGCAAGCCGTCCGCAGCACCAGCCGAGGCGCCCGTTTACGAATCTCGCAAAGATACGGAATGGTCCTTGGAGCTGAGTGCTTCGCGGTCTCCCGCAGCAACCACCCCAGGCCTTTCAACACCATGTCGTCTTCATCGCGGAGCAGCGAATTCGACAGCCGCTTAATCTCCGGCAAAAACATCTTTTCCCGGGCACCCCGAATCAAGGCGACGCAAGCCGCCCGTCGATGCCAACGATTCTTCGACCTCGCCCACACAAAGACATTTCGCGAGCGTGCGGTCTTGCCGGCGACCATGGGCGAGATCAGGTAATGGACCAGCGCATCGTGGTCAGCCCAACTGCTGATGCGTCCAAGCCACGATTCGAACAGCGAGAATTCCGCATCGCCAAACTCATCTTTGAATTCTTCCAGAAGGAACACGGCAAAGATTTTTTCTTCGAGAACGCGTCCGCGGAAAAGCCGGTCTGCCACCTTCAACAGAAACTTCATGTCCCGCTCGCGAACGATGGTTCGTCGAAAGCGCAGCGCCACCTTGCGCAGTTCCGCCGTATACCAGCCCCGCGACTGGATTTCTTCCTTGAAGAACCATTGCACGCCTTCCGCGTGGGGCGCCGAGCCGCCATCTTGCAGGACGCGCCGAATGTGGGCGGCAATGTATTCAGCAGTGATCCGTCGTTTCGCCATGATGCCAAGTCCGGCGCGGAAGAGTACACCAGTTTCCAAAAAAATGCAGTGATCTTAGGGAAGTCCCGCAACCCCGGTCAGTCGCGCGCGGAACCGGAGACATTCAGAACTTTGTCGTAAATCCACAAGGCTGCGGTTGTCACGAGCCCGACAGCCGTAATGGTCCACCAGATCCGCTCCGGTCGGTGCTGCACTTCGCCAAAATGATGAAGCAGAAATCCTCCAAACCGGCCGCCGATCAGGGATCCAATCCCGATGGGAAGGAAGGCGAAGCCCATATACGTACCTTGTTGCCCGGACGGAGCCAGCCGGGAAATATACTCGTAATATCGCGGCTGCTGCGTGATCTCTCCTAACGCCACGATGATGAGAGCCAGGACCGCGGTCCACACGCTGGCGTGCACGCCGAGAACAACCCATGCTAACCCGGTGATCAGCGTTCCCAGCGTGATTGCTCCAAACGACGAAATCCTGCGAGTGAGCGCATTCACCGCCATAGTTAAGGTGATCACCACCAACGGATCGGCGATGAGAATCATCTCGGTATTGGCATTTGCATCCACGTAATCGTGAATGTAGATGGGCAGGATCAGGTATTGCTGCCAGAACACGATCCAGTAGCCGGAAAAGATCAGCAGAAAAAGTACGAAGCGTCCATTCCCCAGAACGGTGAGCAGATTGCGCACGACTTGCCCGATCGAAGTGGTTTGCTGTTCGCCGATGCGCCTCGGTTCCTTGAAAAATATGAGCACGCCGATAAACATGAGGAACACGCTCAGCGCGGCCAGCCGAAAAACGTTTTCCACCCTCATCCGCGAGTGAATCCATCCCGCCAGGAAGGGTCCTAGAAAACTCCCAATATTCACCAGCGTGTAGTAGATCGAGTATCCGATGGACCGAACGTTCTCCTTGGAAGCCCGCGCGGTGGTTCCAACGACGCTAGGTTTCACCAGGGCCACGCCAAGTGCTGGCAGGAACAGGATGATGCCGACCATCACCCCCAGCGGCAGGACCGAGCGAACCGGGCCCAGCCACGGAGCGGCAATTTCGCCCACCAGAAAGTACGAGCAGCTCAGAATGAAATAGGCGAGAGACAGCGCGCGCCGGAACCCGATGCGGTCAGCCA
The DNA here is from genome assembly GCA_963850425.1 of uncultured Acidobacteriota bacterium. Lineage (GTDB taxonomy): Bacteria > Acidobacteriota > Terriglobia > Terriglobales > Acidobacteriaceae > Gp1-AA133. The sequence goes on from CAWKLF010000001.1 coordinate 2,095,393, forward strand.
GCGCTCCGCCAAAGATCGCCATCATCCAAACCGCCCCGCCAAAAAGGCCACTCAGGCTGGAGGCCTGGTCGGTTGGGAACTGCAGAGCCTCATGCAGGTATCGCGCCAGCGCGGCGAAAACCGCATAGTAGGACAGCCGCTCGAAAATTTCGCTGATGTTGGCGACCCAGAACGGCCGCTCGAAGCCGGTACGAATTTCCTGAAAGCGTGCGGCGAAGGTCAAGCGGGGCTCCCTGAGTTCAGGCGTTTTCGAAGTTCCACTGCGGTCAGGCCGATTACCCGAATGACCTTTTTACGGCTTGTCTGACCGGCAGCAATAGTAACGGAGGAGCGCGGCACCTTCAAAAGATTTGCGAAGAATTCGATGCACGCCTCATTGGCCTTGCCTTCTACGGGAGGAGCGGCAAGAGCGACTTTGAGGGTATCGCCCAGTTCGCCAGTAATGGCATCCTTCTTCGCGCGCGGGTGGACTTTGATCGCAAATGTCACGCCATGGGGAGTTTCATGAACGGGAATCATGCCCAAGCCATTCCTTAGCCGCTATCGCCTTTTTCGGACTCTTTGTCATTCCAGGCTCACGCGATCTCCGTGCCCATCCGTGCCCTCTGGTGGTTAAGGTTAAGGTTTTGTTCGTTGTCCGAAAATCGCCGACCCCACGCGCACACAAGTGGATCCTTCTTCAATCCCAACTTCGAAGTCATGCGACATTCCCATGGACAATTCGTCCATGCAAATTCCGGGTAGACGCCGATTTGCAATCTGATCGCGCAACTCGCGCAATTGCCGAAAATAGGGGCGCGCGCCCTGAGGATCTTCGGTATAAGGCGGAACCGTCATCAGTCCTCGTAGTTCCAGATGCTGAAGACGCGACATCTCCCCGAGCAGTCGATCGAGTTCAGGGGAGTCGGTAGCGACCCCGGTCTTGGCCGCCTCACCACCGACGTTGATTTCAACGAGAACGCGAAGCTTCCTGCCCGCTGACCGGGCCGCCTCGTCTAACTTTTCGGCGAGTTTCAGAGAGTCGACAGAGTCTACGGCGTGAAACAATTCCGCCGCTTTCCCTGCCTTGTTGCTCTGCAGGTGCCCGATCATGTGCCAACGGGCGTCCGTCAGGTCGCCTAGCGCATCCGTCTTTCCCGCGAATTCCTGCACCCGGTTTTCCCCAAACACCCGAATCCCCGCGCCATAACCCTCGCGAATCGACTCCGCCGGAAATGTCTTCGACACAGCCATGAGCATGACCGAGCTAGCATCACGCCCCGCGCGGTTGGCAGCTACTCGAATGCGCTCGCGAACTTGCGCAACGTTTTGAGCTATGGACATGGCGGACTGCACGGAATCATAAATTGTGTTCTAGAAAAAAGGCGCGGGCGGAATGCTCGCGCCAATCAAAAATTCTGCCTGAGACTCGCCGCTTACATGATGGCCGTGGGCGGGGCCGGATCCTCGGGCCGTCCGGCGTTAGCCAGCGGCAGTAGAATCATCACGGCCACCAACGCTGCCAGCGCAAGCACGCTCGTCAATGGATGGTTTCCAATCGCGAACTGATACAGCTTGGTGTCCGCATGCGGGTCCTGCGAAAGTCTCCGGGCAAGGATGGCCGCTACCCCGATACCGCACAAAGCCTCGCCGGCGATCAGACCTGAAGCGGTCAGCACTCCTGCATTATCCACGCGAGCTTTCTGCGCATCGTTGAGGTTGCGTTTATCGCGGAGCCGGTCCGTCGCCCAGCGGATCACTCCACCCACGAAAATCGCGAAGGTGGTTCCTAGCGGAAGATACATGCCCACCGAGAACAGCATCACGCTCTTTACTTCGATCAAGATCATTGCGATCCCGAGCAGAATGCCCACCACCACCAGCGGCCACGCCATGTCACCACCGACAATGCCCTTAGAAAGCATTGCCATCAATCCGGCCTGGGGTGCGGGTAACTCCGGCGTCCCAAAGTGATAGACCTTGTCCAGACTGGAGAGTGGGAAGAAAAGTACCAGCGACGCGACCACAACGCCGAAAATATCCCCAATCTGCATCTTGGACGGTGTGCCGCCCAGGATGTGACCCACCTTCAAGTCCTGCAACATCTCGCCGGCGACTGCGGAAGAAACGCAAACCACCGCGGCAACACCAAGCACGGCTGCAACTCCTCCCGACCCGGAGACTCCCAAGGCAACCATCAGCAAGGCTGCAATCACCAGCGTGCACAACGTCAGTCCTGACACCGGGTTGTTCGAAGACCCGATCATGCCGACCAGGTTCCCCGACACGGCGGCGAAGAAGAAGCCGACAATGATCATGATCCCGGCAGCGACCAGCGAACCAGAAAGGATTCTGGAACTCGACAGGTTTCCGGCGCCGCTGATGAAGTAGTGGTAGAGAATGATCATGGCCACGAATACCAGACCGATGCCCGCAAAGACAACCTTGGAACTGAGGTCGCGCTCGGTACGATTCGTAGCCGCATGGGCCGCTGCCGACTTCTTCAAATCCGAAATAGCCCGGCCCATTCCCACGCTGAGTTGCTTGCGCATCTTGAACAGCGTGTAGGACGCGCCTACCAGCATTCCGCCGACTGCGATGGGACGCACAATGGAGTAATAGATGGCGCCGGCCAGGAGATCCCATGCGATGGGTTGACCCGCCGGTTGCGCAGCCTGAATGTAGGGGCCGACAGTGAATGTGAGCAGTGGGACAAGAAGTCCCCATGCCAGCAGGCCACCGGCAAAGTTCAACGCGGCCAGTCGCGGACCAATGATGTATCCCACGCCCAAATATGCCGGGCTTATGTCAGGTGCCGTGAACAGCGTTGCACCGCCGGTCACCGTGGTGGCAACGTTTGGATTCGTACCAGTGCGCAACAGCAGTTTTTTCCCCAATTCGCTGATCTTTACGTGGAACGTATTGTTAGGACCAAACACGTTGACCGCGCCCAGCAGAAACATGAAGGCCCCGAACCCCATGTTGGCGAAGAGAATCTTGGCGGCCTTCGCTCCCTGCTGTCCGGCCTTGTGAATCTCAGAAGCTGCCACTGATTCCGGATAGGGAAGTTCCGGGTCCTCTACCATCACGCGCCGCAACAGTGTTACGAAGAGGATGCCGAGGGTCCCCCCGATCATCATGAGCGCGACGGATTTCCAATATTGATCCTTCGTGAGTCCAGGCCATAATCCCGCCATCACAAATGCCGGAATTGTGAACACCGCGCCGGCCGCCACCGACTCGCCGATCGAGCCCACGGTTCGCGCTATGTTTTCTTCGAGGAGCGAACCTTTCATTAATCGCAGCAGGGCCATGCCAATGACTGCGGCCGGGTAGGTCGCGGCAATGGTCATTCCCGCCTTCAAACCGAGGTAGGCGTTCGCCGCCCCCAAAATTGCAGTCAGAAACAGTCCGATCAACACCGCGCGGAAGGTGAACTCCTTCATTTCCATGTTTTCGGGCACGTAGGGACGGTATTTCTTTTCAGGCGGTGCGGTAGTTTGAGTGCTCATGAGACCCTCGCAAGTAGTTCGTTCAGCTAGATATACCGGGATATTACCGCCGCGCACGTTAGCACGCGATGGCTGCTGATTACAAGTGCATGCGCCTGGTCAGGTTGTGCGGCCGGTTCATGCGCCCATCCCGGCTCCAATCTTGAACTTTTGGCAACAAAAGGGGTTAGAATCACATCAGTAAGTGCAGGATCGGGTTTTGTCCTTTGTGAGCCCTAGGGGAGTGTACTGCGATGTGCGCGCTTTCCGGCTCCGGTTCTTGGGCTCGTCTTCCTAAAGAGTTTCGCTGCCGACAATGTGGCAGTGATGCTGGCTACGAATCTCGTCCTCGCAATGCCCTGGAAGAATTCCTCCTTCCCATTCTTGGTCTGCGACCTGCCCGGTGCGGAGATTGTTACCGCCGATCGTGGAGTCGGATGTCGGTGCAATTGTTGCCACGCAAGGAGCCTATGCATTTCGACGCTGAGGCGATGGTTGCCTCGGCCAAGGCGGCTGATAGCGGGGAAGCCCACATAGAAACTCCGCTCCACCCCAAAGAGCGCAAGCGCATTGCGTGAGGCCATCAGAGGCCGCTATACTGAGGTAGATTTCATCCGAGGCGGCACCGCTCCCGCAAACGGATGACCAGGAGGTCGTCTTCAGCAGTAGCTGGGACCGAACTCGGGCTATGCAGGCCAAAACAGCTGCACCCCAAGGGCCTGCTGTCGTGTCGTGGGCGGCCAATGTCGCCGAGAGTCTGTTCGCCACGTTGTTTCCTGCCGACTGCCGCATCTGCGGCGAACCTCTGATCCGGATCGCGCGCCTTCCCGTTTGCGAAGCTTGCCTCGACTCGATCCACCCCATAGCCGGGACCCTGTGTTCGGTTTGTGGGGAACGCATCGCCACGGGGTACGCCCTTCAGGAGGTTGAAGGAGAAGTCCTCTGTGGACTTTGCCGGCGGCTGGAACCGGCCTTCGCTAAGGCATCTGCTTATGGCAGTTACGAGAGCGGCCTGCGCGACCTGATCCACATGCTGAAGTATCAGGGGGTGCGTCCGGCGGCCAACGTTTTGGGCCGCATGCTGGCTGAGGCCATCGCAGACCTGGAAACCGGGTGGGCGCCCTCATCCGTGCTGGTGATTCCCGTACCTCTCAGCGCTGCCAAGTTTCGCACGCGCGGTTTCAACCAGGCGGAGTTGATTGCCCGGACCGCTCTTAAGTTGATTGCATCGCGCGACCACTATGCGCTCGCAACTGATGTCCTCGAACGCTCGCGCGACACGCAATCGCAGATCGGGCTGACTCCCCACCAGCGCCGCGCCAACATGCGGGGCGCTTTCCGGGTGAAAGATCGCGGGAGACTGTCAGGGCGTGAAGTCCTGCTGGTCGACGATGTGTTCACGACCGGCGCTACGGCTTCCGAATGTGCCCGGGTGTTGCGTCGTGCAGGAGCGGCCCGCGTGTGGGTGGCGACCGTGGCGCGGACCTTGAAGATGGAAGTTCAAAGCATGACTATTGAAAGTGAAGATGACAAGTCGCTCACCATGGCGGCGCACGGTTAAGTTGGATTTATGGCAGGGAAGATCGACAATTCGATGCGCGGCATGATCGGCAGATCGGCGGCGGGAGTGATCGCGGTGGCGACCGCGACCTACGGCAACGCCCACGCGCTGCACGCCCCTGTGCTCGTGCTGAATGCATCCTACGAGCCGATCAACGTGTGCGCCGCTCGCCGCGCAATCGTGCTGGTTCTGAAGGGCGTCGCCATGGCCGAGGAAGAGAACGGGCACTTCCTGCATGCGGCGCGGGTTGCGATGCGTGTCCCGTCAGTGATCCGCTTGCTGGAATACCGCCGCATCCCGCACCAGACGCGGGCGCTGTCTCGAAAGAATATTCTGCTGCGCGACCGCAATACGTGCCAATACTGCTCGGTTGCGCTGGCATCCGGCGAACTCACGCTCGACCACGTAATTCCACGCTCTCGCGGAGGTTCGTCCACTTGGGAGAATCTGGTCGCCTGCTGCCATCCCTGCAACCGCCGCAAGGGTAACCAGACGCCCATCGAAGCCGGCATGAAACTCGCCCGCGAACCTCGCGCCTTCAACCTCCACACCAGCCGTCACATCATGCGCTTGATGGGACGGTCGGATGATAAGTGGAGAAAGTATCTTTTCTACTAGTCTCGAGTTTCAGGTTTTGAGTTTCGAGTTGAATGAGCAAAGGCCGCGATTGGTTCGCGGCCTTTGTCTTTGGTCTTTACTCGAAACTGGAAACCCGAAACTACTTCTGCGGCTGCTCAGGTGGTGTCTGATCCTTTTTCTCGCCCGGCGGAAGTTCCTTGCCCTCGTAAGTGATTCTCGTCTTCGAACCGAACTTCTTGTAGTTTTCGTATTTCACGATTTCGCGGATATGAATGTCGCCCGTCATGAAGTGCAGCGTATCGTCGGCCTTCGTGTAGGTGGGGAACCAGTACACCTTGTCGATCTGCTCGCGCCAGGTAGTGAATGTCGGGTAGAGATGTTCTTCCTTGTTCTTTTTCTTGCCCGCGTAAATCTGGGGAACAGTTTTCCCATTCGTCTTCACGATCTGGAAGTCGTGATCATCCACCCAGATGCGTCCCTGGAAATATCGCTTCTTCCCGACGATCTGTTTGGGCGCGATATCAAAAACGTAGCAATGCAGTTCGTCCTGTTGCTGCTGTCCCACGTAAAGGATGTCGTACTCGCCGACTTCGTCGCTGGTAAGGACGAACGGCAAGCGGTTCCGGATGTCATCCACGTCGCCCTGATCCATGGAGAGCCCAGCCTGATCAAGACTGGATTGCGGCGCGAACACTACGTTTTCAAGCCGCTTCCCGCTGTTGTCGAAAAGCACATCGAACACTTCGTGGTACTGGCCTTTCACGGTGTCGCCGTCGAGCACCTGCACCTTCACATCCTGCCGGTAGGTGTACTGGTCGCGAGCTTCCTTGAACTCTTTTTCCTTCGCGGCGAAACGCTTGATGATTTGTTCCGGCGTGATGTCCTTGGGCTCCGACTTGTCGAGCGAGCCTTCGTCCGCGACCGCCCATGCCGCCAGCAGGATGACGGAAAATGCGACTGCGACAATTCGATGGAGCGAAAATCTCATAAGGATAGTGTAGAGGAAATATCGTAGGAAAGCGGGCGAACTGCTGCCTTCCTACCCCCGGACTCTCTCCGCTCAGGGAGCCCGAAGGGTAAGGAAGACTGCAGTTTCTGCCTGTTTTCTTAGACGACAACAGTGCCTGAGAGGTTGCAGGGCAATCGCGTTTTGAGCTTTTGGCTCTTAGCTTGTGGCTCTTAGCCTTTAGCACTTAGCTTCATGCCCATGAGCCGGTCCCGCAAGATGGTTCCGATACGACCAACTCATACTAGGGAATGAGCTAAGAGCTAACAGCTAAGAGCTAAAAGCTCGCTGCACAATCACTGACCTAAACGCCCGCGCTGTTCTACACTATCCCGTTTGTTCGCGGAGGAACGTATGCGCCGTGCTCTCATTCTGCTCTTTACAGTTTTTTACGTAGTCCCTGCCTTTTCTCAAGCCAAACATCCGTTCAATTTTGAAGACATGATGTCGCTCAAGCGCGTCGGCGAGCCGGTGCCCTCGCCCGACGGCAAGTGGGTGCTGTTCAGCGCGGTCGACGTCGACCTCGCTGCGAATAAGAAAACGCCGCACATCTGGATCGTGCCCCTGAATCGTGCAGGGGCGGGCGCCTCGCCGGTCCAGGCCGAGCATAGCTCGGCAGGGGGTTCTTCGGAGCGCATTCTCATTGGCAATCAGGACGGCGACCGCCCGCGCTGGGCACCCGACGGCAAACGGTTCGCATTCCTGTCCACGAAAGAAGGCGGCTCCCAAGTTTGGATCGCCGACTTCGACAGTGCTGTAGGCCAGGTCACCAGCGTGCACAAACTGACCGCCATCGCAACCGAAGCCAGCGGCGAACTCTGGTCGCCTGATGGCAAGAACATTGTCTTTACATCCGATGTCTATCCCGAGTGCGATGGCGCGCCCGCAGCCGAGCAGGAGTGCAACGCAAAGAAACTCGAAGAGCACGAGAAATCGAAAGTCAAAGCCCTGATCTTCGATCGCCTGCTTTACCGGCACTGGAATGCCTACAAAGAAGGGAAGCGCAGCCACATCTTCGTGGTCCCCGCCGATGCCTGCGTAGGGACAGCCGCCTCGGCTGTCCAGCCCGGCAAAGCCGCGCAGCCATCGTCCAATGCCGAAGATCAAAATCGTCGAGCTTCGCTCGACCGGACAGCCGAGGGCGGCTGTCCCTACGCGAGCGCTCGTGATCTCACTCCCGGTGACTACGATTCGCCCGTGTTCTCGCTCGGCGGTCAGGACAACTATGCCTTCTCTCCCGACGGCCAGGAAGTTTGCTACACCTCGAACCACGACAAGGTCGAAGCAACATCGACCAACAACGATCTCTGGATCGTCCCAGTCAGTGGAGGGACGGGCGCCTCGCCCGTCCAGACGAAGAACATTACCGCCGATAATCCCGCCAGCGACTCGACGCCACTGTATTCACCCGACGGCAAGTACATCGCCTATCGCGCGCAGCAGCGACCGGGATATGAGAGCGATCGATTTCGGCTGATGCTGTATGACCGGAAAGCGGGCCATAAGAAAAATCTGACGGAAGACTTCGATCGTTGGGTTGGGACGTTTACATGGGTACCTAATTCGAAAAGGATCTATTTCGCTGCAGAAGATCAAGGCCAATCACCTATCTACACTACGGAGACTAATGGCGGTCCAGCGATCAAGCTGATGGAAGGATTTTTTGATGACCTCTCAGTAGTCGCCGATGGCGCTTTGGTCTTTACGCGGATGTCGCTCCAATCGCCGAATGAGATTTATCGTTCAGTCCCGGTTGCACCGTTATGCAAATCAAACGCTCCAACAGGCGTGGGTGCCGAGGAGGGTTGCAGCGGAATAGCGCAGTTGACTCACGTCAACGACTCGGTCTTCGCCCATGTCGCCATGTCCCCCATCGAAACCTTCTGGTTCGAGGGCGCCACAGGCGACAAAGTCCAGGGCTTCCTCGTCAAACCCCCGGACTTCGATGCCAACAAGAAATACCCCGTGAAGTTCCTCATCCACGGCGGCCCGCAGGGCGCCTGGGGAGACGACTGGTCCTATCGCTGGAATCCGGAACTGTTCGCAGCCAGCGGCTACGTCGCCATCATGATCAACTTTCACGGCTCGACCGGTTATGGGCAGAAGTTCATCGACGCGATCAACGGCGACTGGGGCGGCGCGCCCTACGAAGATTTGATGAAAGGCCTTGACTACGCCGAGAAAACCTATCCCTTCATCGACAAGGACCGCGAGTGCGCGATGGGCGCGAGCTACGGCGGCTACGCGACTAACTGGATTCTCGGGCACACCACGCGCTTCAAGTGCATTGTGACGCACGATGGCATGTTCAACTCGACCTCGGCCTGGGGCACGACCGAAGAACTCTGGTTCAACGAGTGGGAGTTCAAAGGCACGCCCTACACGAACCGTGCCATGTACGACAAGTGGTCGCCGCACATGTACGCCACGAACTTCAAAACGCCGACACTGGTCGTCCACGGACAGCTCGACTACCGTCTCGACGTAAGCGAAGGCTTTCAGCTCTTCACCACGCTGCAACGTCAGAACATCCCGTCAAAGATGCTCTACTTCCCCGACGAAGGCCACTGGGTGCTGAAGCCGCAAAATTCGCAGCTCTGGTACAAGACGGTCAACGAGTGGGTCGACCAGTGGACGAAGAAGTAGCGCTCGGCGGGCGAGACTTCACCATCGAGTCGCAGCAAGAATCTGTTGGTGGGACGGCGGGCAGCCTGCCCTCAGCGCAGTCGAGGGGCCCTTGCCCGCTGTTCTACGAATCGCGTTGCTGGTCAGAAGTAGCTCAGCCAGCCCCACTCCCGATGCTGGCTGCGGAACTCCATAAACCACAAGCAAGGCCGATAAAGAATCGCCACTGCCAGAATCCACATGGTGTAGATGAACGGCAGTCCATGTCCATACCCGGCCGGCCTCTGCGCGAACTCACCGATCACGGTCTCGTGCCAGGCAGGCTGATGAAACGCGAGTGAGGCCACCCGGGCCATGATGTTCAGCAGATAGATATGCAGGACGTAGTAGAACAACGGCACCCGTCCATAGACCATCAGAATACGGCTCAGCCCGCGCGCGCCCTTCGCTCCGTCCAGCAATCCGAGCAGGATAAGTGATGGCCCGAGCGTTATCAGCAAGTAGTCGAGAGACGGCGGATATTTCAGCACGTTGAAGAACGACATCAAGCTAGCCGAAAGCGTCGGCTGAACGCTCCATGGCCCAGCGGAATGCGCGTACCGCAACGGCAGCCCGGCGATTCCGTTGCCGTAAAAATTGATTCCACGCAGCACGAAGAAAAGCGCCGTCCCCGTGATCCCGAGCGTCAGAATGCTTTTGCGCCGATCATGCCGCAGCAGCACGGTTCCAAAAGCAAATCCCACGGCCATGACTCCGACCCACGGAATCAGGACGTACCTCACAGGCAACATGAAATGTTCGGTGACGTTGATCCGCCCGGGCGAATGCAGCAATATCCATACCCAGTAGGACTTCCCGAACAAAGCGGGATGGATGCGATCCAGCAGGTTGTGCGTGGCGATCATGCCCAATCCCAGCCCAGCGATCCAGCGCACCGGGAGCCACACGATCGCCGCCATCGCCACCATGCTCCAACCCAGAATCCAGATCACCCCCGCGTGTGCCCAGGGAGTAAAGCCCCACGCAAAGTCGACGATCGTGAACTCGAGCAGCACCAGCCATAAACCCCGCGTAGCGAAGAACCGCGAGAGTTGTGGGAGTGTCTTTCCGCGGCGAGTCGAGAGATATGCGCCGGTTCCCGCCAGGAAAGCAAATACGGGCGCGCAATAGTGCGTGATAAAGCGGGTTAAGAACAGCGCCACGGAAGCGTGTGCCACGTCCTCCGGAGCGAACCGCTGATACGACATGAAGTCGCGTGCGTGATCGAGCGCCATGACGATCATGACGATTCCCCGCAGCACATCCACCGATACCAGGCGCGAAGCCTGCGCGGGAAGCAGAGAAACCTTCGTATTGATGGTGGCAATTGCCGGTGAACTCGCTGCCGTTACCATCCCGCCGCCGTCCAGTCACGAACCAATTTTTCGCGCATTGTTTCATCGTATCGACCGGAACAGTCGCGTTAGTCTGCAAGATGTCAACAAATTGCAATTTAACTTCCGACATGTGTTACAAGATGCCGCTAAGCGGATTCTTCGATAAAGTAATGGCCGATGAAAGCTCCCGGCATCATTGTGTTCTGCCTCCTTCTCGCATCCACCATCGTGCAGGCGTCTGACCAGTTCGACATCAAGACCGCGAAGCGTTTCGCCAACCTGGCCTTAGCCTGTGTTCACAAGGAGTATCCCAACAAGCTCAGCCATTCGTTGACCAGCGATGCCGATGTCGCACCTCCCCGGGAGCTAACGCCCGCCTTTTATGGTTGCTACGACTGGCATTCCTCCGTCCACGGCCACTGGCTGCTGGCGCGGCTGGTTCGTACGTTCCCCGATGCCGATTTCGCGCAGTCCGCACGCGACGCACTGCGACAAAGCCTAAGCAGGGAGAATATTGCGAGGGAAGCCGCCTACCTGAGAGCCGAAGGCCGCGCCAGCTTCGAACGTCCCTACGGACTTGCCTGGCTGCTGCAACTAGGTGCGGAATTGAAAGAGTGGAACGATCCGCAGGCCCAGGAAATGGCTGCCAATCTTCATCCGCTCGAAGAAGCCGTGCTGGAACACCTCAACACCTGGTTACCGAAGCTCGCCAATCCCGTACGCATTGGTGAGCACGACCAGACTGCGTTCGCCATGGGCCTGATGCTTGACTATGCCCGTGCGAAGGGCGATTCAAAATTCGCCACGCTTGTCGAATCCAAAGCTCGGCAGTTCTTTCTCACCGACAAAGACTGTCCGCTGAACTATGAGCCTTCCGGCGAGGATTTCCTCTCACCCTGCCTGGGGGAAGCGGACCTGATGCGGCGGGTGCTGCCCAGACATGATTTCGGAGCCTGGCTCAAAACTTTTTTGCCACAAATCACCGCTGCTTCAGGCAAGCCTTGGCTCGAGCCCGCAGTTTCGCCCGACCCCAGTGACCCGAAACTTGCGCACCTCGATGGACTCAACCTCAGCCGTGCCTGGATGTTGGAAGGAATTGCGGCGGGACTTTCCAAGGACGACAAACGATTGCTCGCCATCAAGTCGGCGGCCGACGCTCATCGCCGTGCCGGTCTGGCAGCCGTTACCGGCGAACACTATGAAGGCGGTCACTGGCTGGGAAGCTTTGCGGTCTACCTGGTTACGCGGCGTGGCATCCCCGGGAAGTCGGACTGAAAGTCTCCTGCATCCTGGTACCGCGACGCTACCGGCATTCTTCGGCGTGCGTTTCCCGTGCTTGCTCCCGTTGCGGGCGACAAGAGAGGCAGCACCGACAATTCATATTGCAGCGGAGTCGCTGTCCCCGTGCTAACCATGACTTCGATTTGTAGCGGACGCGTCAATCCCCCGTACGATGGCGAGAGCGTGGCGAAGCCATTGGCGTCTGTAGTTGGCGTTGTCTCCGCGGACCCCAGGAGAACCTTCATGGGATGGTGCGCACTGCCATGATCGCCATCGGCATCGACGGGAATGGGCGCATCCGGCAAAAACATCATGCTCTGGAACGTCACGCGTGCGCCCATCACCGGATTCGGGGGCGTCGCAGAATTTGTGACCCGCACCCAGATCGGCTGAAATGTATCCCCAACCCGGATTGTCTGCAATCCGCCCCAGACCGGTTGCAGTTTGAGCGCCGACGCCACGACCTGCACAACGTAAAAGGTCTGACACGGATTATTTCCCGGCGCGAGGCAGACTGTGCCTTGTAGGTCCGCGGTGAGGTTCGAAACATGCACCGTTGAGCGAGCGTAGCCCTCTCCATCGGTAGTGGAGTTGACCGGGGTCACAGTGCCGGATCCGATGCCAACCTGCCAATGCAGTGTTTGGCCGCTGAGCGGGATGCCATTCGCCAGCAAGCGCGCGGTGAAAGGAATGTCCGCCGTCGCTCCCTGGACGACCCAGATCTTCGGTGAGACCAGCGCCAGATCTTTCACTGATGACGTGCCGCTTACCGAGGCCTGCACCAGTTTTGGGGGACTGTAAGAGGCTGGAGCCAGCGTCGCCGAAATATTCGCCGTGCCAATTGCGCCTACCGTAACGCGTGTTTCGACCTGGCCGCTTTCGTCCGTAAAGGCGTAGCAGTTTGAGGCGCCGCCGCATGCGGAAAGCGCGGCCCCATTGTTAGAGGTCCACTGAATCGTCGCGCCACTGACAGGCGTGATTCCGTCGGCGGATGTGACGACCACGCGAATCGGGGTTGCCGCAGTCATTCCAACCGGGGTGGGCGAATTCCCTCCTTGGGCGAGCTTGACCACGTCATTCGGTCCCGCACCGAGGGTCAGCGCACCGGTTAACGTCGTGGAACTGCCGGTGGCTGGATCAGTGATTGAAATGTTCTGCACGCCGTCGGGCACCGCCGGTGCGATTGCCAGCATGCGGTTCGCAGAAACGGCCAGCGGCGTAACCGCGGCGTTGCCCACCATGAGCATCATCCCTGGTAGAAACCCTGTTCCCTGAACTTCAAATGCAGTATTGCCCCGCACGCCAATCCTGCCGGGCGTCACCGAGTCGCCGTAAATCACGCGTGCGCGATAGCGAAAGTCTGGGCGGCCGTCCCCGCGGAGATCTGCGATCCCAATGCGAAATTGTGTAGCGGTCAGCAACTGCGCATTCAATTGCGTGACGCCAGTGGCGGGCGAGTTGAATGGTGAGGACGTGTATGCCGGCGGGGCTGTCCCCTCGGGTGCCGCCAGCGACCACATACCAATCACGGGTTGCACCTTCTGAATGGTGGGCTGGCCATTGTCATCAAGCGCCGTGACTTCTACAGTCAGGGTGCGGTTGGATTGCCCGCTCACCATGAAATAGTCGGCATCGCCGTAGCCGGTCAGGGCACCAACCCAATTGCCGGTCTTAGGCAGCACGCGCGGAGAAGCGAAGGTTTCCTCTTCTCCGGTTTCCGGGGTCTCGACCGCGCTACCGGCCATCAGAATGTCCTGCTGAACGTCGATGCCTGGCTCAACGGTCACGATGATGGACTGCATCGAGCCCGAGGGTTGTACCGGAGTAGGAGCGTATGGACCGACGCGCCACGATACGGACGGAACGAGCGATTCCACTGAAAGTTGGTACTGTGCGCTGCCGCCGCCGGGAATCTCCAGGCCCGCGAGATCGAAGAAGCCTTCCACCGCGGTATCGTTCGATCCAAACCTGCTATACGCTTGTCCAAGTGCGTCATTGAATCCGGTGATCGCATTCCCGGCGTTGCCCGAAAAAAGGTAACCCGACACGGAAGCCGCTGCGTAACGTCCCGATGGCTGGTGTGTGCCAGGATCCACCCGGCGAGCGACCACGTTCACGCCTTGCATGGGCTGCGCGCGGTTTCCGCTGGCATCCGTGAAATACACCGAACCGCGAATGCGGCCAGTGCTTTCTGCGAATACCTGTTTGCCCGGGCACTGCGGGGAGATTGTCATCAGTGACGGGATAGAGCCGCGCCAGCGCCGCGCGGTCATCCATCTTGGGTTGATCAGCGAGGGGATAGCATGTCGAGATCGGCGCGCAGCTCGGCAGATCCTGCGCGTGCATGACGGGAAATCCGGCGAGATCGTCGGCCGTTGGCCGCGGCGTGCCGGTAATCGCGTTGACGTTCAGTTGCGACCAGCCCAATCCGTAGATCTGGCCAAGCACGCGGACGAGTCGGTATTTAAGGTCGGGCAGACTGGTCGACGTCGTCGCGCACTTGCCATCGAGGATGACCAGTGCATGGGCGAAGTGGCCATCAGTAGTGAACGCATCAATTCCCCCAAACGTCGCGTTCGTAAAACAATCCGTGCTGGCACCTGTTCCGATCAATGCTTCTGTGACCGCCCCATCCGCGTCATAGACGATCGCGACTGGCCTGGTGGTCGCACTTGGCTGGATGTCGATCGGCATGCTGATGGTGCGGTCGGCATTGAAAAGGACATTCGCGCCGCTCACGTCCTCGGCGAGTTGGCCGCCGCGAGCCGCCGAGACCGCGGCCATCGAAACGCTCGTCCAGCGTGAGAAGGCATCCGCCACAAAGGCGTCCGCATCCGTACCCGTCAGAAGCGGGCTGAGATTTCCGAGATCGGTGTAGTACGTGATCGTGCCATTCACCCATGTGATGGGTTTTCCCGCCAACCCAGCGTCGAAGTAACCTACGCCGGCCACGTACTGCGGTCCGCCCGCCCGCGCGATTTCCGCCAGCGCAAGCAGAAGGAGGATCGCCCCGGCGATGTATGCCACCAGTCGCCAATCGCGCCGTCGGTTTTTGGGGGGAAGTTCAGTCTTCATTTTCGCGACGGCGGACGGCGGCTTTATCGTCTGTTCCATCGGACGGATGTGGAAGTGAATCATGCGCTTCATGGGCTCAATCCTCTCGCATGCGGCGGACCATCCGCTTGAAATCCCGTATAGGAACGGGCCGGTTGAGGTCGAGGTAGATGGGCTTAGGGGACACGCGGATCGCCTTCTGCTGTCCCGGACTGAGAACGATGCGCCCGTCGCGATCGACCGCAAATTCTCCCGAGCGCCCGCCGACCGGGCTGGTGAGTCCAAGTGTGCTCGGCGGATACAGGAACAGCATCAACCGCTGGCCAACGCGGTAGCGTGCGCCCGGGGTCCACAAACCGGCCCACTCGCGGAAAGAAAGCGTTTGTCCACTCCGTGCTCCCCGCACCCCTTGCTCCACTCGGATCGTGACCTCAACGCTCGCCACTTGATCCGACGAAGGCGCACGCACCGGTTCGATCTTGAGTACTGTTCCCGCGAAAATCATTCCTGCTCGCCGTGTAATCTCGTTGAAATCGGGAGGCAGGGCATGCACCGGAACGGTCGTGCGCACTTGAGCGTCCACTCTGATCATGGACGTCAGGGAGAGAAGAACGAGCAGACACCGCAGCAAGGTCGAATACATACGCACCTGCCTGGATTCGTAATCTGCTCAGAAGGGAAACGCGAAGACCGGGAAATGAAATCCTACGCGGGCGGTGTGCCGGCTACGGTGTCGATGGTCACAAACCTGAGTGATAGCGGAGCCGTCCAAATGGGGTGATCGGCAACTATCGGTTCGCTCTTGCAGCATGCCCCTGCGCCGACAGGTGCGCACCCGTCAGCAACAGCAAGCCCGACAAGAAAGCCCAGAACATCAGCGTGACGGAAAGGGAAAACGGTCCATAGACTTCCGCAAAGTTCAGCCAGGGCAGCGCCAGGATGTAGGCATATTTTAGAGCCTCAAACAGCAAGCCCATGATGACAGCAGTCGGCAGTACCGCCCGGACCGGTACTTTGCCATTCGGCAGCGCCCAGTAGACCAGGAAAAAGATCGCGATGCTGGCAGCGATCGCGAACACCTTCATCACCAGAAAACCCACCACATGCACAAACATGGTCCCATGGCCGCGCAACAGGAATCCCATCAGGGCTACGTTGCCCGCCGACATGCCAATCGAAATCATGGCCAGCACACCGCACCAGAACGCCAGCCCTAACGAGATCAGCTGATTCCCCAGGTACGAACGGTTTTCCGTAAATCCCCAAATTCGGTTCAGGGCGACTTCCAGGGGCAGAAAAATTCCACTCGATGTGACCAGCAATATCCCCAATGAGGCGATTTGCACCGGGTGTCTCGCGCTCGCCATCGCATTCAAATTCCGGATGACGAAATCCTGTCCGGCCGGAATGTAGTCGCGCAGCAACTGCAGGACGACTTCGTACATGCCGGGCGAGTGGAATCCGCGCCGGATAAGGGTCATCAGCAGCACAACGAAGGGGAAGAAGGACAAAATTGCGTTGGCTGCCACCGAGAATGCAAAGGTGTGCACCTCGGTCCGCATCAGGTAGCGGATGGTTGAAATCGCCAGGCTGGACGTCGATGTTTCCCGGGGCCGAACGTGCAAGGCCTCAGCTGGCGTGGGGACCGTGGTTGTTGTGGAACTGGACACCGATACGCCCTAATCCTATCAAAGGCCCTGTTTTGCGCGTGGTTTCTAAAGGACAGGCCCTTGCTCTTGACCAGGGGTCATGTCAACTACCACCCTTAGGGTATGCAAGCTCCTGAGTATAAGAGGGTTGCTTGAATTTCTTTCCTTGCCAAGATGGGTCGACCTGAATATTATCTTGGCGCACTGCCGGAACTTCGGCAGTCATACAGTCAAATTGGGTTGACGTTTCTGTGTTAGGCGGTCGAAATTCACGCCGGCGATGGTGGGCTCTCGAGCCCGAGCGCGCAGGTTCCCTGCGATCTCGTACTCGCGGGCTCTTTCTCGTTTGGTGAAGATTTCCAGCGTCGGCGGTAACGCGACCTTGTCTCTCCAATCCTTTGAGGGGGGACCGTCGGGAAATTCCCGATGGCTTCAGACGGGGGATGGGCGAGATGAATTCTTCGCAATCAGGCGAAAGGAGTTTCTCTGTGAGAGAGAAGGGAACTGTAAAGTGGTTTAACGGAGCAAAGGGATATGGATTTATCCAGCGCTCCACCGGCGAGGATGTGTTCGTCCATTTCTCCGCAATTCAAGAGAACGGATACCGCACGCTCAATGAAGGTGAAACTGTAGAGTTCGATTTGCTCAAGGGCCCCAAGGGCTTTCAAGCGGCGAATGTCACTCGTCTTTAACCCGCTCCCGCAAGCCTTCCCCAAACCCTCCTGGCTTCCCCCAGGAGGGTTTTTCTTGCCGGATGTTTCGAAGTTTCAATGTTTCAAAATTCGCAGAGTCTTTCCGGAGAAACGGCTTGTTCTGTTCTGAAACCTCGAAACCCTAAAACCTCGAAACCCTGAAACCCTGAAACCCTGAAACCCTGAAACCCTGAAACCTTGAAACCTCGAAACCTTGAAACCTCGAAACCTCGAAACCTTGAAACCTTGAAACCTTGAAACCTTGAAACCCTTCTTCACTGCACTTCCAGCGAAACAATATCTCCATCCGCTGCGCCGCCCGCGCGGTAGTTCACCGCAACTTTCCGGTTGCGCCAATCGCACGAAAACTGATCTTCCCCGATCACGAGCAGTGACTTGAAGTCGCCCGTGCGCAGCCTCATCGATCTGGCGCCCGTATTCACCATCAAAGTCGCCGCCGGGGCCTTTGAGCAATCGACGCTGGTCAGAATGCCTTTACTGAACACAGTAGGCCGCTTATCGGGAACGGTCGGGTCGGGGGCCTGCGCGCGCTTTTGCGCCTCCTGCTCTAGTTCGTCGAAAGGCGAGGCTTGCGGCGCACGCTTGGGCGCGCTGGGAGAGATTCCGTATTTCTTCAGCGCCGGCAGTTCGTCCAACTGATGTTTTGCGGCAGCGGCGATCTGGGGGTTGTTGCTCGACTTCAATCCTTCAAAGATCTCCTGCGCCGCACTCCATTTCTTGCCGGCCTCGTGCACCTGCCCGAGATTGAACAGGTACTGTTCGTTTCTCGGGCTGAGTGCGATTGCTTGCTTCATCGATTCCAGCGCCGACGCCGCACCCCCGCCTTCAATGCGTGCCATACCCAGCATATTGAAGGCTTCGGCAAAGTCCGGATACCAGTCCATCGTCACCTTCAAATCAATCATCATGTTGGCCAGGCCCCCGATCTCTTCATGGTTGGTTTGGGCGGTCCGGTACTTGAGCAGAGCCAGGTAATAGCGATTCCAAACGTCGTGCGGATCGAGTGCCGCGGCATTGCCCAGTTCTTCGGCCGCTTGCGAAAACTCTTTTTTGTCGAGATGCACCCAGGCCAGCGCCCTATGCGCGACCTCGTTATCGATTAGCGCTCCGTTCTTGTCGGTCAACTTCAGGATGCGATCGATCTCGCGCAATCCCTGCTCGCGCCGCTCTGGAATTCGCACCATCACCTCGGCCAGTTGCGCATCCGCGTCGGCCTCCGACACCGGCTTGGCATTGACTGCAATGTCATCGGGCCCTAGCGGCGCCGCAACACGATAGAGGCCGGGCGTGTTCGCGGATGCTCCCGGCTGGCGCGCGGCATCCTGATTCTGAATCAGCTGCGTGAGCGAGTGGAAATAGTCCTTCACCGCCTTGTCGAACTGCGCCGCCGACATCCCATAAGCCTGCTGGATCGCGTCCTCGACCGGCATGTGCTGCAGTTTCACCAGGCCAAAATATGCGCCCGTCTCGCTCATCTTGTCTTTGTTCAGGAGGTAGTGCATCGTCATCCAGGACTGCCCATAAAACAGGGTGCGGTGCGTACCCTCCTGGTACTTCGAGGTATCGTGCTTCATCGTGAACAGGTCGGGTATCGACAGCCATACCCAGCTGCTCAACAATTCGGTCAAAGACTTCGGGGGATTCCGCTCCTCTGTCTGATTGCCAAGCAGGTCTTCGGTATAAGAAGAACCCAGCTCAGGATCACTCCCCATATCCACCTGCTTGTTATCGAGTCGAATCGACGAGAAGTATTCCGCGAAGCCCTCGTCAAACCAGCCCTGGGTCGGAGGATAGTTGTAGTTCAGCATCAGGTGGGCGAAGTCGTGCGCGACCGCTCGCCAAGGCTCTTCCTCAGACATGCTCAGCACGATGAACTGATGATCCTCGGCGGGAAGAAAAAATCCCGGCACGCCGATGGGCTGGCCATTGTGCAGGGGCGCCATCTGGAAGAACCGCTTGTCATCGCTGACCGCGTAGATGGTCAGAGGAACCGGCATGGCGACTTTCTTGCGGGCCAGCAGCTCCGCAAATACCGCGCGCATCTGCTCAAATCGCAAAACCAGCTCGCGGCCTTTTTTGTCGCCGGCGTCGGTCACGACGGTGAAGTGTGCCGAACGATACTCCTGCCAGTGCGGCTCGGCGGCGAAAGCAAGCGACGGTCGCAGCCCGATCGTTAAGAGAAGAAGCAGGAAGAGAACAAGAACTCGGGAATACGGGAAGCGTGTCACGGTTCGCCGGAGACGCATGAGGATAAAAAGATGCTACCACGCCCGCAAGCCCGAGGCGCGTGAACCAAGGCTTTAAGGCAGGGACTTGGCTTACCACCGGCGCGTGCGCCATGGGTATCGAGCCCGGCGTGGAGGCCCACGTTAGCCCACAGAACGCGCGAATGTTGGGCACTGTGCGGAATATGGGCACCGTGCTAGGTAACCAAAGTCCAGCTCCGCCCGACTAGTCCTTCGGACACTGTGCTCCCGGCCCCATCCTCGTTAAACTCCTCCAATCCCCTTCGATTGCCGTGCAGGAGGACCCGTCGCACATGAATCTCGTGCAATGGTTTAATCAGCACAGCGTCCTGACGCTGCTGATTGCCTACATTCCGCTGATCGCCACCGTCGTGACCACGCTGCTGAGCCTGGTCCTGGCGCGCGCGACGCTGCGCTATGCGGCGGCCAGCGACAAAAGCCTCGCCCTCGCCCGCGAAGAGTTCGAGCGCGAGTGGTCGCCGGAACTGCACATCAAACTGGAAAGAGAGTCACCGCACGACGCCAAGCTCGTGGTGACCAACCTTGCCAAAATTTCCGTGCTGCTGCAGATGGTGCAGCTGCGCAAGCTCTCGATGGGCGTCCCCTCGTCACGTTATTTCCTGAACGAGCCGCTTGTGGGCGGCACCACCTGGACTGACGAGCTGGGCAAGCGATTCTTCGACTGCACCGGCGACGACTACATGGGAGTGGTCGCCGTCTCGATCACGTTCTACGTCTCCGGCCGCCTGTTCCGCACCGACTGGTTTCGCTTCCGCGCGGAAGTAAGCGATGGCCGCATCGGGAAGATTCATCCCGTCAGCATCGCAGCCCGCCGCGTGCGTGTGCTCGAAACCCGCAACCCCAACGGCAAGCGGCGACGTGAGTTGGTGATGGACGTGGTTGGGACAGCGAGGAATGCGGAAGTGGAGAAGTAAGGGCGCGAGACTCTTGCAGTACTCCCACCATCTGTTCCAGGCGGCGACATTTCTAGCGCTTTGCTGCCAGCAAACTGGTGAGCAAGGGCGACAGGATAACCGCAAGCAAAAGCAAGGCCGCACCCGCATGAAGCGACTCCCTGGACGCAAAACACTGAACAACAGGATTCATTGCGGGCGATCGTATCAATAGGCCGCTGCTGGCGGTACTTGGTAATCTATCCCGGCCATGAAAAGCTTCGAAACCCTTTCCGAAAAGGAAGTTCTTGCCCTGGCCATCTCCCTGGAAGAAGAAGACGAACGCGTGTATGCCGACTTTGCCGAAGGTTTGCGCGAGGCGTTTCCTGCCTCGGCCGCCGTTTGCGACGGGATGCGCCAGGAGGAATCGGGTCATCGTCGGCGGCTTATCGAGTTGTACAAGCAGAAATTCGGAGAACATATCCCGCTGATTCGCCGCCAGGACGTGCGCGGTTTCGTGCAGCGCAAGCCGGTTTGGCTGGTGCGTCCGCTTGGGCTCGAGACGGTGCGGAGGCAAGCCAGCGCCATTGAACTCGAAACGCGCGGCTTCTATGAGAAAGCCGCCAGGCGTTCCCAGGACGCCAGCGTCCGGCAACTGCTTGACGATCTCGCGAACGAAGAGCGCCACCACGAGGAACGCGCCGACGCCCTAGAAAAAGAAAAGCTGACCGCGGGCGTGAAGGCCCAAGAAGATGAAGCCAACCGCCGCCTGTTTGTGCTGCAAATCGTACAGCCTGGCCTCGCTGGCCTGATGGACGGGTCCGTATCAACGCTGGCTCCCGTGTTCGCGGCAGCCTTGGCGACGCGCAACAGCTGGGATGCCTTTGTCGTCGGCCTGGCGGCATCCATCGGCGCAGGTATCAGCATGGGCTTTGCCGAAGCGCTCTCCGACGACGGCAGCCTGACCGGCCGCGGCCATCCCTGGATTCGCGGGGTGGTCTGTGGCGCCATGACCGCGCTCGGCGGAGTCGGCCACACGCTTCCATTTCTGATTAAGGATTTCCGCTACGCGATGGCGCTGGCAATCGCCGTGGTGCTGATCGAGTTAGGCGCCATTACCTGGATCCGCCACCGCTACATGGACACGCCCATCCCCTCAGCCGCCCTGCAGGTTGGATTGGGTGGAGCACTGGTGTTTATCACGGGAATTTTGATTGGGAGTTCGTAGAAAATGAAAGATGAAAAAGATGAAAGATTAAAAGATGAAAGATTAAAAGATGGAAGATGGAACATCGTGGGCTGGTCTTGCTTCGCAGCGTGCCGAAAACTGTGCAGGAACGGATTGGGAAAGGGCTCGACTTGAGTCGAGCCGCAAAACCGTTAATCGACGCGGCTTCAGCCGCCGAGGTTCGCATTGGACTTCAGTCTGCCTTTTCCGATAGTGCAAGCCGTTTGGGACCAGTTCAGTCGAAATGCAGCCGGTACTGGTGATATGGAGGTGTTCTCACCAGATGGTGGTTTCTTCCCCTAAACCGCGATCAATGAGCAAAACGGCGATGTCACGTCGACCTCGACAAAAACTTTCTCTTGGTGAACCGACCGTTCCTCATCTTGACTTGCGTCCCAGCAACGACGAGGATTGGCCGCAGGCGCCGTATGCTGAAGCAACTCGCACTCGCGGTTCTGCTGAGCGTTCCGGCATTCGCGCAGAGATACGCTCCTGTGAAGCCCCGCCTTGAACGGTTCGATGAAATGGGAGTAATACCATGTCAAGTCCCGGCGGGCTTCCGTTGCGGAATGCTTGTCAATGTCGATCTCCCCGATTCCGGCGGAATGATTGCGAGTGTTGTCGGTGGACTTGTTCGTCAGATTTCACTGATTGTCGGGGGCACAATCTATACCGTTGTTTACGATCCCCCTTTGAAACGAGATGACAAGTTTTCCAGTCTGAGGAGATCCGTTCGTGTTCCTGCACGAATCGATGGCGACGATTTGACCGTCCAATGGCCGGACAAGACAGAAGCAAAAGGTAGAATCATCCGGCGCGAAAAGGTCCAACCCGAGTTGCCGCAGCCCGCTTAAATCGCAAACTGGGTTGCCGAGCCCCCGCGAACAAGGTGGCAGCACCGGACGAAGTGCTTACCGTTGAGGAAACCGGGCGATGATAGCGAGTGGCGTTGCGCTAGGTGCTGTCGAGCTCTTGCCGACGACCGACGACCAACGACCGACGACCGGTTTTAAGGCGCCTCAATCAACTCCATCTTCCCGTCCCGTGTCCGATGCAGCACCATCACCTTGCCCTTCGGATCGCGGAATACGAACACGTCCCGATCCCGGAAGTGGCATTCCTTGATGGCTTCCTCCAGCGTCATCGGCCGCAAGGCCACGGCGTCAGCGGAATGCGTGAGGTGAACCTCGGTGGTTTTGGCGACGGCCGGGAACTTGTGCACGACCACGGGCACGGTGGTGATTTCGCTCGGACCAACCGCGGCCTGAGCTTCGCCTCCGTCGACCTTGGCTTCGCCGTTCCACTTCTTGTGCGATTTGCGTTTCTTCGAGATGATCCTGGTCTTGTATTTGACGGCCTGCTTCTCGATATGACCCAGCGCCTCGCTGACGGCCAGCTTCATATCGGTGGACTGGGCCAGGCCGACGATCGGGCCGTTGCGCGGGCTGATGGTGATTTCTGCTTTATGACGGTGTTTTTCCACGGCCAGGATGACCTTGGCTTCGAACTTGTCGCCCAAAATTTTGCGGATTTTTGCGAGGCCAGTTTCTACTTCTTTGCGGATGGCGGGTGTGATTTCGTACTGCCTGCCGGTGTATTCCACGTTCATTGAGCACCCTCCTGGGATTCCTAGCTCCACGATCTGGGCTCAAACAACCGGTGCTGCAAGTACTGCTTCAATTGCTCTTGTTACTTCTTCACCCTGCGCTGGTGGGTACTCGGGATGCGCATGTCCTCCCGGTATTTCGCAACCGTGCGGCGAGTGACCTGGATACCCTGCGACTGGAGAATGCGGGTGATCTGCTCGTCGGTCAACGGCCGGGCTGGATCTTCTTCCTCGATGAGCTTTTTCACGCGGCGCTTCAGGATCAGCAACGAAGTGTTGCCGCCCTCCGGCCCCTGCACGCTTTCGGAGAAGAAGTACCGCAATTCGAATACGCCCTGTGGAGTGTGGGCGTACTTATTCGCCACCGCGCGGCTTACGGTGGACGGGTGGACGCCGATTTCTTCGGCCACCTCCTTGATCATCATCGGTTTTAGCTGGTCAATGCCTTTTTCCAGGAAATCCTGCTGGCGCGCTACGATCGAGTAACATACTTTCGTGATGGTCTGCTTGCGCTGCTCGATATTCTTGATGAGCTGGATGGCGCTCTTGTAGCGCTCCTTCACGTAGTTGCGCGTGTCCTTATCGTTGGTGTCTTTGGTCAGCAGGCGTTTGTAGGCTGGGTTCAGGCGAAGCTGAGGAACATCGTCGTCGTTCATCAGGCACAGCCATTCGTCTCCATGCTTGATGAAAGCGACGTCGGGCTCGATCAGGCGGGTGGTCGCCTTGTTGTATTGCTGACCGGGGCGCGGATCGAGCGTCTTGATGAACTCAAGCGCCGGGGGAATGGCCTCAATCGGCCGGCCAATCACCTTGGCGATTTCCTTGTGCTGCTTCATCTGCACCGCGCGCAGGTGCTGGTCGACGATCGCAATCGCGTCGGCGAGGACCTGGCTGGTGCCGTTTCCATTTTTCTGTTGCAGATGCTGTTGCTGGATATAGCGCAACTGGTAGAGCAGGCATTCCCGCAGATCGCGGCACGCGACCCCCGGCGGGTCAAGTTGGCGAACCAGTTCGAGCGCCTCGTGCAATTCATTCAGCGTGAAACTCGGTTTGTAGAGAGGTCTCGCTGCAGGCGCCGGTGCGGCGGGAACCGGTGCAGGTTCGACCGGGACCTCATGTGCCGGAGCCACCGCCGTTGCGGCGGATATTCCACTCAGTTCTGAAACCGCGCCGGACGAGCCATCCCAATCCGCCGAGAAGTCGCTCGCGCCGTCGACGCCCTCGCCTTCGATCTCCGCGCCCATGCCGAGCGCTTCGACCTCTTTCATCAGGTTCTCTTGAACAGCCGCATCCACTTCCGGCGCAGAAGGAGCCGCGACCCCCATTAATTCGTCGTCGGTCGCGATCAGATACCCGTCTTCGTTCAAGTTCCCAATGATCAGTTCGGCCGCCTCGCGTACTGGCCGGCTTACCGATAGCGCTCCCACCTGCCACATCAGGTGATCGGTAAGGTTGGTGGGCTTGGAAAGAAAATTCTCAAAGGAAGGCCGCTCAATGTCTTCCATCTCGCTTTGGCTGCGATAGCCGGGATCGAGATACTCCTGGAAGAACGAGCCGAAATCAATCTCGTCGAATGGGTCTTTCTTTTCTTCGGCGGGGACGGGAGTTTCTTCCGCGGTCGCCGCGGAACTCACCCGGTCGCGCTCTTCCTCGCGCCGGCCCACTTCATCGATCAGCGGAACTGAATCCTCCAGTTCTTCCAGAACCGGATTCTCGACCATTTCCGCATTGATCATGTCCTTGAGCTCGATCTTGTTGAGCGCGAGGACCGACACCATCTGCACGAGGCCCGGGGTCAGAATCTGCCGCTGCGACAGCTTGACGTTCAACTTGTGCTGCAGCATTACCATACGAGGTTTAACTTGCTCCTAACGCTTTGAGTCCCAGACACTTCCAACATCACCCGCTCTCGTCAGTCTGAAGCCTGCGGGCTGCTGGCAACTCAAGGCCCCAAGTCCCAGTATCAAAGCAAATTCATATTCCGGCTACGTTACAGCCGTAACGTCGGAATGTTAATTTCGTTCGACTTCGTCCCGGCTGGCGATGCCTCACACCAACGAAAAGCTTTCTCCCAGGTACACCTTGCGGACCTCGGGATCGCTGCCCAGGGCCTCCGGCGTGCCGGCGCGAAAAATGCGCCCCTCGTTGATGATGTAGGCGCGATCGGTCACCGACAATGTTTCGCGGACATTGTGGTCGGTGATCAGAATTCCGATGCCGCTGGCCTTGAGGTCGGAAATAATCTTTTGCAGATCGAGCACGGCGATCGGATCAATCCCCGAAAACGGCTCGTCCAGCAGAATGAAAGTCGGGTTGATGCAGAGGCAGCGCGCGATTTCCACCCGCCGCCGCTCGCCGCCCGACAACGCGTATCCGCGGTTCTGCCGGATGTGATCCAGCCCCAGCTGCTCGATCAGCTTTTCCATTTTTTCCCGGCGCTCGTGCCAGGAGATTGGTTGGGCTTCCAACACGGCCAGGATATTTTCCTCGACCGTCAGCTTACGGAATACAGAAGGTTCCTGAGGCAGGTAGCTGATGCCAAATTGGCGTGCCCGCAGGTACATCGGCACGTCGGTGATGTCCTCGTCGTCGTACATCACCCGGCCTGTATCAGGGGGTACCAGACCTACAATTGCGTAGAAAGAAGTGGTCTTCCCGGCGCCGTTTGGGCCAAGTAAACCAACAACTTCGCCCTGGTCCACGCGCAGACTGACGCCTTTCACAACCCGGCGACCACGGTAAGTTTTTCCGATTTCGTCAGTGGCCAATGAGTGCATTTAACGTGCCACTCGCGTCTGCGTTACGGTAGGTGAGCTATCCTTGCCTTCCACGAGCACCCTATCATCGCGTCTAAAGAAAGTCAACGAATCACCCCTGATTTTGCCCCGTTCGGCATCAAAAATGCTAGGAGTTCCGCCGCTCAGGACGAACTTGTCGTCCGCCACCGTGTAAACCAGTTGATTGCCGGTCGCCTTTCGCCCCGGTTCCTGAACAACTACATTGCCTCCCGCAACCAGACGGTCGAGTTGTCCCTGGCCCTTCACCTGATTCGAGGTGTTCTGGCTGCGCGGAGCGAGATAAGCGTCGACATGATCTGCGGTCACGGTCACATCCGCCCCACGCGCAGTCACTCCCCCTTGAAACTCCGCCCGCCGCTGATCGTCTGTATAGGTCAGCCCAGTAGAGGTGATGGAGATGGGCGTGACTTTCCCGCTTTTGTCGACCTGAACCAGGGCCGTAGACACTGGACGCCCGTTGCCACGCGCCACGATCGAGCGGCGATCCCGGTCAAAGTCGATGTTGTGCGCCTCCACCACATTGGCGTCTTGCCAGAGGCGCACATTTCCGGTGTACGACGCGGTGGCGGAATCGCGGTGCGCGGTCATGGTGCGGGCCGTGACGTGTATGGGCGACGACCCAGCGAGCAAAGCGCCGTTCGGCTGCTCCCGCAAATCGCTGTAAGTGGTCTTGACGTTGCCTTCCGCGGTTGCGTCGCCTGTTTCGCGATTCATGCGCAGTGTGTCCGCGGTGGTGGCGAGTCCCTTGTCAGTAATGCGCGGCAATCCGGTGAGGACAAGCATTTGATCGGCCGGCGTGTACCGGGCACGCCCGGCGCGGGCTTGTCGTTCGCCGTCGGAGTAGGCGAAATTGCCTTGCTGGACGAGGGCATCGATTCCACCTGTCGAGCCGAAAGTAGCGTCGATTTGCTGGCTGGTGCTGGTGCGGTCAGGCTGGGCCGGCGCCGTGCTTACCACCTTGGCGTCGGGCGCCCCATGCACACCCGCTAAGCGGTCGTGGCTGTCAAATCTCGCCTGGAAATTTCCGGCAGTCACGATGGTGGACGACCCGTCTCCGTTGCTTGGCAGGATTTTGATCTTCGCCGCACCGGCGGTTTCGGCGCGATCCAGGCCTCTTCTTCCTTTCGCAGCGAAGAAGTCTATTGCGGGGGCCGTGATTTCGATTTCCTGCAAAGCAGTGGACGAACGGGCGACTTGACCGCTCCGGCGGGAGGGCGCGCCCGCCGCGCCACGGACAACGTCTGGTGCGATGCTTGCGGCTGTAGCGGCGCTTGCGCCCGGCGCGGCGACCCTCTCTACCAGCTTCACATTCTCTTCGGCTCGAATCTTACGCACCTGGTTGCGTGCGGCGAAATCCACCTGAACGCGTCCGGCATTGACGCGGCGAGGGCGCTCGCCTCCCGATTCAATCTGCACATCCCCATGAAGGACGGCTCGGGAAAGGCCGTCCTGCGCTTGGTTGACGGTGAACGCTGCTTCGGCAGCACGGGCCTTCACGGGAAACCTGCCGGTAATCTGCGTCTCTACGTCGTCGCTCGCCAGCACGTGATCCACAGTGTTGTCGTCGCGGAGGAACAGGGTAGCTTTACGCGCCTGGAACATCTGTTCGCTGTTCGCAAGGCGAGGCTCCTCAAGAATTACCTGCTGTGGTTCTTTCGTGACGACCGCCCGCGCGGCCTGCAATGTTCCGCTGCGGGCCCCCGTCAAAACGAGGTTTACCTGCGAATCCAGCGTCAGAACGTTATCCTTCGCCGTGTAGTGAATCCCCATCGCAGATCCCGTCGCCTGCGGCATCCGCAACTCAACCTTGCCCCGCGTGAACGCGTTGCCCGTCTTTTGATTGAAAACCAGGTCATGCGTCACGAGATGAATGGGATTCTTCATTCCCTCGGGTTTGGACTGATCGGGCTTGAGCAGCCCTTCAGGATTCGCCTCGAGATCGATGCGCACTTCGCCCTTGGCGGTCACGTCCCCGGTCTGCGGGTCATAGCCAAAGTCGTCACCATAAATCTGGTCGTAGCGGCTGGCCTCGCGGCCATACAGCGTGATCGTTACATGGTGCAACTCGGCCCGTCCGCCGGTCCGGAACTGCACCGCCTTGCTGGCTTGGACGGTAAACAATGTTCGTCCCTGTGCGGACTTTGAGACCTTGAACCCTTCCGCCGTCTGCTGGATGTCCACATTCATCTTCGCGGGAATTTGCTTGAAGACCTCGCTCGCCTGCCTCCGGCGATGAACGTAAGCTCCAACAACCACCAGGCACAGCACGACCCCAGCAAGCACCAGCCAGCGGCGGAGGCGTGGGATCTGAATGGGCATCAGCTCTCAGTGTAGTGGATGCTGGGGCGTAGGGATTGGCTGCCGTTGAGTTGACCGCTGAGCGCTCGCCCTCAACGGCTTCCTGCAGGCCGTGATTCTTGAATTCCCCATAACACTCCTTCCGGGAAAACGGAGGCGTTTTTCAGAATCGTAAAGGCCTCGTGGGGGTCCAATCAGGTGTCAAAAAAATCGAAGGAAGAGGTCAGCCCGCCTAAAGGACCTCGAGACCGCTTTTGAGCAGTCATCGCGGCAATCGCAGTCGAAGGGACGGCTTATTTTTCCGGCACCACGACGAAGTGCGAAGAACTTACGGGAAATGGCGTCCACGGAAATTAGGCCACGATGATCGCGGCTTGATCTCATTTTTCAATTCGAGTGCGAGCGCGAAAGTCCCGCAGACCCAACTCCAGGCCGCCGTACTCCGGATGGTCGTTATGTCCAACGCAGAACGCGATGTCGAGCGTATCGCCTGCCAGCAGTTTGGCCGCTTGCAGGCGTTCCGCCATGTGCCAGCCGAGGGCATCGAAGGTAATGTTGCGGCGCCACGCAGCGGGATCAGTTCTCAGTTCTCGGTCCTCCGTACTGGGATCTTGAGCGGCCGCAGCTGACTTGGCTTCACGCCTGATTTCTGAGCCGTCGGGATGGCACCGCGGGGTCGCGAGCACCGCAACTGCGGTTAACTCCTCCGCCTCTTTCTTCTGCGCCTGCGCAATGGCCGCGGCCAGCCTCAGTTTCACGTGCTTGTCTTTGAGAATTTTTGGCGGTGCCATCATGCGCACCGCCCTTGCCGAAAATACCGGCTCTGGATTCCCTTGTCCGAATGGCTCCAGTCGCTCCAGCGCCTGAAACAGATCGGGCGTCACCTGCAGCAGGTCGAGTTCAGCGTCGACCTCCAGCACCGGGTCAAAGTCGTCGGGCGTCAAGCGCACGCGGGCATACTCATTCAAGTGGGCGCGCAGTTCGGGTACACGCGCCGAGGGCAAAGAAAATCCAACTGCGTGCGAGTGGCCGCCATAACGCGTGAATAGTTCGCGGCACGATTCAAGCGCGTCGAGAAGATGAAAAGCCTGGATCGATCGTCCCGAGCCATGTGCCTCGCCGTTGTCGTGGGAGAGCACGAGCGTTGGCCGGCCGTAACGTTCCACGACTCGCGTGGCCGTGATGCCAATAACGCCTCGATGCCAGCCGTCTCCGTCGATGACCACGCACGATGCGGTGCGCAGCTCAGGTTCCTGCTCGAATCGCTGGTCGATCGCTTGAAGAATTTTGCGCTCTTCCTCCTGGCGTTCGGCGTTTAGCTGGTCCAGGCGCGCGGCAATCTCGCGGGCACGCACGGGGTCTTTCACGCTGAACAATTCGATGACGTCGCGGGCCACGTCCATGCGTCCAGCCGCATTCAAGCGGGGCGCGATGCGGAAGGCGATCTCTCCCGACGTGGGCGGCCGCGTGGCCGGAATCTGCGCCATTTCCAGCAGCGCCTTCAGGCCGGGATTGACGGCACGTCGCAAAGCGTCGAGACCGAGTTTGGTGAAGACTCGATTCTCCCCGGTGAGCGGCACGGCATCTGCGATGGTCGCGATTGCCACAACCTTCATGAACGACATCAGCAGCCGCGATTGATCTTTGTCTGTGAGCCGCTTCTCCATCAGCGCCTGCGCCAGTTTGAACCCTACGCCCGCGCCGCACAGTGCTTTGCAGGGGTACTCGCATCCGGGCTGGTTTGGGTTGAGTACCGCCAGCGCCTTGGGAACGCCATCGCTTCCCGGCAGATGGTGATCAGTCACAATCAGGTCGACGCCCAGCCGCTCCGCAGTTTCGGCAGCCGCGAAGGCGCGAATCCCAGTATCCACGCTGATGATCAGCCGAATCCCCGCCGCCGCGGCCCGCTCGATCACGTCGTCCTTCATCCCGTAGCCTTCGCGAATACGATGCGGCACATGGAAATCCGCCGCGCCCCCGCACAGTTCGATCGCCGTCTTGAGGATCACGATCGCAGTGGTGCCGTCGACGTCGTAATCCCCGTAAATGAGGATGCCTTCCTTGCGTTCGATCGCCGCGTCCAGACGCTCGATGGCCACCTTCATTCCCTGCATGAGGTAGGGCGAGTGCAGGTCACTGAGTTGCGGGGCGAGAAAGCGCTGGGCAGCGGCCGCGTCCTGGATACCGCGCGTGAGCAGCAGCCGAGCCAACGTGGAGGCTAGCCGGAGATCGCCGCGTAGTTTCAAAGCCGGAGCCGAGAGAAGCGCCTGCGCGAGCGCGTCCACTTGCTCTTGCTCAACGGATTTCGTAACCCACTGCATCAGTTGGAGAATTTAAAGAAGAATAAGGCTGGATCTTCGAAACGCCGCACTTAACACTTGGTAGCTATCAGCTATCAGCTATCAGCTGGCAGCGATCAATCTTCCTCGTCCGGCCCGGGCCCATCGATCGGAATTCCGCCGAAATCATCCGACATCTCGATGAGGCGCTGGTAGCGGTCATACCACTCGGTACTGGCGTCGTAGACGAAGATGGTCCCCTCGAATGCCCAGCCCAACTGCACAAAGCCGGTCTTGCCCGTGTAGGTGCGCAGCCAGCGTGCGTCTTCTATGTCTTCGTCGTTGGTGTATTCGGCGTTGCTGAGCCGCTGAATCAGTTCTTCCAATTCCTCGCGCTTCAGCGTCCACGAATCCATGGTGAGGAACGATGCGCCCGAGGACTTTGCCAGCTCCACAAAGTCCTTCCAGCCATCCACGTTCTCGCCGCTTTTCCACATGACGCACTGCACCTCCTCGTAGTCGACATACCCGTGGAAACGGCGCAAACCATGGCCCTCAATGAAGGCGATCATGTCGTCTTTGAGTCCGGAAAGATCGTCGGAAGCGGAGGTCATTCTCGAGGTTCTCGTTAATTGGGCATTGTAAGCCATTTTTGCGGGTGGAGAATAGCCAGGTTGGGCACGCAATGCGCTGCCTCATCGCGGGCGGCTACGAACAGACAAGCGACAGCTGACAGCGGAGAGTTTCGCTTCGTTGTGCTAAACTATCCGTTTCACAACAGACCCCCGAACGACACAATGCTTTTTTCCAAAGAATATGTGGGCTACTTAGCCCGCGAACTCACAAAAAAGCTGATCGCCGGCGAGTTCATTGAGACCAAAAATGCGCCCGCCGTGACCGAGCGCGTCCACACGGCGATGCTCGAGGAGATGACCCTCGAGGACCGCATCAACGACGAGGTGCGGGTCATCCTGGAAGCGTATTCCGACGAAATGCGACGCAGCGGCGCCAACTATCAGGAAATGTTTCGCAAAGTAAAAAGCGAACTGGTGCGGAAGTACAAGGCCGTGCTGTGAGTAAATGGCAGATTTCGCCACGGAGACACACAGTTACAGAGAACTAAAAATAACTCTGTTTTCCTCTGTGACTCTGTCACTCTGTGGTGAAAAACACTCGAAGGAATTGCATTGAGACTGAGCCGCGACAAAGTGAACAAACTGGCCCACGTGGTGACCGACGCGCTGGCCGAAACCCCAGAAGCCGACTTCGTCGAAGACCGCAATACGATCCGTCTCGAAGTCCGCAAAGTCCTGGAAGAGCTCTTCCTGCAGGAAGCTCGCATCGACCAGTCTGCCCGCCAGAAAATCGAAAGCCAGAAGCGCACCATCCTCGAAGGCAGCCAGGAATGGGACATCCTCTATCGCAAGTACTACAACGAGGAAGTCAAGAAGCTGGGGATATAAGAACCGGTCCTTGGTCGTCATTCCTTGGTCGTCGGTCCTCGGTCATTGGCTGAGCCAGTTTTCTCCACAGCCAATTCCACTTCCGCACCGATTAGCGACCGAGACGGCACTCTGCGACGGAAGCAAAGCCAGCCTATCGGTGCCCCTCACTCTGCGTCCTCTCGGGCGGTTCTCTGCGCCCTCTGCGTTTTAGGATTTTAAGGAGAACAGAGCGAAGCCGACATTTAGGGTGAAGGCCCTCCCGCACCCAGCCACGAAAACAATTACGATGCGGGAGGAGCACGGCTTTAGCCGTGCGAAAAGCGGTGTTAGCCTTTGAGGCGAGCTTCCCACGCGCCTGGCCCCATGCCATCTGTCTCCGCCATCACCGACCTTGTGAAGCGCGCCTCGCACGACGCTGGCTTCGAACTTGCTGGAATCGCGCCCGTCCGCGAGTTCGACGAACTCGCCTACTTTCCGCAATGGATCAAAGCCGGCCACGCTGGCGAAATGAAATACCTCCAGGCCCGCGACGCATCGGGCCGCCTCAAGCGCGAATCCTTGCGCGTGGCCGCCCCTTGGGCACGCAGCGTGATCGTGTGCGCGATCAACTACAACACTGCACAGCCCTACTCCACCGAGGTGGACGACCCACAACGCGGCTGGATTTCGCGCTACGCCTGGGGACGCGAGGATTATCACGATGCGGTCCTGCGAAAACTGCGCGCGGTAGAACGTCGTTTGACAGATGCGGTAAGCGCGCCTGAGCCAGAGGGAACCTCCGTTAACACAAGCGCAAGTCCCGACCCCCACACCGAGCCCGCTTTTCGCACCTGGTGTTACGTCGATACCGGTCCCATTGTCGAGCGCGTGTACGCGAAATACGCCGGGGTGGGCTGGATCGGCAAGAACACCTGCGTGCTGAATCAGAAGCTGGGTTCTTGGCTTTTCCTGGGCGTGATCCTCACATCTCTGGACCTCGTCGCAGATCTGCCCGCGCCCGACCGCTGCGGCACTTGCACGCGTTGCCTCGACGCCTGTCCAACCAACGCTTTCCTTGGCCCCTACCAGCTCGATGCCAACAAATGCATCTCGTACCTCACCATCGAAAAGCGCGGCACAATTCCCGAAGAGTTGCGCGCCGGCATGGGCCGGCACCTGTTCGGCTGTGACATCTGTCAGGACGTCTGTCCGTGGAACCGGAAAGCACCCGCGAGCACAGCGCCCGAGTTTCAGCCTAGGGAGGGGCTTGTGAATCCCGCACTCGAGTGGCTGGTCGAAATGAAGGCCGAAGAGTTTCGAGAGAAATTCCGCGGCTCGCCTATCCGCCGGGCGAAGCTAAACGGACTGCGGCGGAACGCCATCACTGCCATGGGCAACAGCCGCAACCGCAACTTCGTTCCGACGCTTGAACGATTGCGCTGTGACGCGGATCCGGCGGTCGCAGAGAGTGCTGCTTGGGCGATAGAAAAACTGACCAGCATCGATGACCAGCGCCCGACGGAAAAATAAAACTCGCGATGCTCTTCGGCATTACCTTAGGGAAAGCACTCGAGCGTGAAACGCTCAGATACCTATCGCCTGCGCAGGCGGTCGAACTACATGTTGCTCACCCCGCAGCCGAGCACGGCAACCTGATCCGCGCCTATGACTTCGCCGCGCACCGCGACTTTTCTTTCCGGGCTGGGTTTCATCTTCCAAGGACGGAGGTGGAAAATGTTGAAGAAAAGTTTCCTTGCAATGTTTGGATTACTGGCTGTGCTGGCGTTCGCGACTCCTGAAAAGGCGCATGCTGGCGTCGCCATCGGAGTCACCATCGGCGGGCCGGTATACGCGCGCCCCGTCTATGCTTATCCTTACGCGTACGTAGCCCCAGTGCCGCGCCCCGTGTACGTCTACCGACCCTATGTCCGCCCGCGCCCGATTGTCTACCGGCGCTACTACAATCGCCCGTACTGGCGGCATGAGCGCTATGAGCGACACGAGTATCGGGAACATCGCGATTCTTATCGCTATCGCCGGTAAAGACTAAATTATCCGTAGACGAATGGGCGGCCCGGTGAGCCGCCCATTTCGTTTGTTTGAGGTTTGCCTGTGGCGCCCAGTGTCCTCTATAGTTTCGCGCCGTCTAGCCGCACAGCCTCAGAGTATGTACTCAACCGCCTCGGGCAACTCTGCTACCATCCGATTTGAATGGCAGCGAAGGTCATTGCCAGATCCAAACGCGGCGCGAAGAAGACTCGTCGTGCCGCGACTCGCGAAGACCGTCCCCGCCCCGAACTCGTCATCATCACCGGCCTCAGCGGGTCCGGCAAAGCATCCGCGCTGAAAGCGTTCGAAGACCTCGGCTACTACTGTGTCGACAACCTGCCAGTCGACCTGATCCCGCGCTTCGCCGAACTGGCGGTGCAGTCGCTGGAGACCCGCCGCACCGCCTTGGTCGTCGATGTTCGCGAAGGCGTCAAGCTGGAGAAGCTTCCTGCCCTGGTGAAGTCGGTGCGCCGGATGATCCCGACCATGGTGATCTTCCTCGAGGCCACGGACGCGTCCCTGCTCCGGCGCTATAGCGAGACGCGCCGGCCGCATCCCTTCGGAGCCGATTCCCCCGTACGCTCCTCAGTGGGAGCAGAACGCCGCCGCCTGAAGCCGATCCGGGCCATTGCCGACTGGGTAGTCGACACCTCGAAGTTCAACGTGCACGAACTGCGCGCGCACCTGACCGAGCGCTTTCAGAAAAAGTCCACCGGCAAGAACATCCTTGTCTCGTGCGTCAGCTTCGGCTTCAAGCATGGCGTGCCCGAAGATGCCGACCTGGTCTTCGACGTGCGCTTTCTGCCCAACCCGCATTTCGTTCCCGAGTTCCGCCCGCTCACCGGGCGGGACCCCAGGGTGGCGAAGTACATCCGCTCCTTCCCGCAGACGCAGGAATTTATCAACCGCATCTCGGACCTGCTGGTCTACTTATTGCCGCACTATGTGCGTGAAGGGAAGAGCTACCTGACCATCAGTTTCGGCTGCACGGGAGGTCAGCACCGCTCCGTGATGATCGCCGAAGACGTAGGCAAACACTTGCGCAAAGCGGGATATCGCGTGAAAGTTGTGCATCGGGATAGCTAGAAGCAGTCGTCAGTCATCGGTCGTCAGCAAAGGCGGTCGTTAGCCGTTAGACCTTTGCCGCCGCGTGCCTTGCGGACCTTTTTCTCTGCCGTGAGTTATTTCGTGAGAGGGAATCCTTTCTCCCGCCAGGCACGGATGCCGCCATCCATCGAGAGCACGTTCTTGTAGCCCATTTTCTGCAAGTTGTCGGCAGCAAGCGCCGAGCGATACCCCCCGCCGCAGTAGAGGACGAGAGGAGCGTTGAGATCGGGCACTTTGTCTTCGATGTCACGCTCAATGACCCCCTTGCCAAGATGAATTGCTCCGGGCAGATGGTCCCTGGCAAATTCGCTCTCCTCGCGCACATCGACGAGAATGATTTTTTCGCCTCGATCCATTTGTGCCTTAACATCCTCAACGTTGGTTTCGCGCACACGCTTTCTGGACTCGTTCACAAGCTGCAGGAACCGGGCAGAGTGTTGATGCGCCACCGAGGATTCCTGCTTAACGTCGGCCGTGGTCTGGGCGCTGGCCGTGAGCGTCAGCGTAAGAAGAAGCCCAAGAATCCCGAGAATCCCGAAAAGCTCGTTTCGCATGATGCCTCCTTCTTTAGGCGGATTCTGTGCGCATGCAATGGCAAAGTCAAGCTGGCGGGCACCTCTAGCAACCCAGTAAATGCGTGTAAAGGGAGGCCATTACACGCATATAACTCGGTTTTCAACTCCAAGGCTTCCCCGTATACCAAGACTGGTCGAAGCGCAGCCGGCCCAAACCAGCCTTAGTCATTCAGTGTGTCGATAAACAATATATCGGATTGAGTCAGCAGGCCGGATGCAGGCGTGATGGATGCTGAGCGGTAGTGAGTCATGGAGCCGCACGGCAGTCGTGGAGTTTGTCATCGGGAACTCCGGTCACCGATCCTTTCGGTCCGCCAAAGTCTGGGACGCGTGCCTCGTAGGTAACAACTTCATCCCGCCGATCTGTATCGTGAAGGGAGCAGTCACACGGATTCCAAGGTCTTTTGCAGCTTCAAGCCACGCCTGTGAAATAGCATCATCAACGACTCTTGCCTTCATAGCTGAATTGCAAACCTCGCAGCATCATCGTGCCATTTCGAAGGCCACCGTTGTTAACAGTGTTACACCAATAACCCCCGTCAGCCGTCTTCGCAGTATCTCTAACGCGGAACGTTCCAGACGCACCATTTCCGATGCCCATCCTTCACGCACCAGTCCTTCCACCTGCCTTTTCCACGGAATTCCAGTAAAATTCCCTCTTGCACTCATTTCACGGCATGCTGACACTCCGGCTTAAGTTGCGCCGGACACCCCTTCTTCGGGACGGTGTATGCGGCAACTGACCCGCCTCTTGCGGTATGCGGTGCCTTACTGGTGGCAGGTGCTGTTGTCAGTCGTGCTCATGGCGGCCGTCGGTTTTCTCGACGCATTCCGCCTCCTGCTGATTGGTCCCATTCTCGATCGCGTATTGAATCCCGGGCCGCCTACGCATGAAATGAAGTTGCTGCCCATTCCCGGCAGCACGCACTCCATTCACCTGGAACAGTTCGTCCCGTCGCTATTTCAGAATCCGTGGGCGATTGTGGCCTTCGCCCTCATCACCTCGACCCTGATCAAGGGAATCTTCGACTACGCCGGAACCTACCTGGTCAGCTACGCGGGTTTCGGCATGATCACCGACCTGCGCAACAACATGTATAACGCCATTCTGCGCAGGTCGTCGGCCTTCTTTCAGAAGCACACCACGGGCACGCTGCTGTCGACCCTCATCAACGATTTGGAGCGCGTGCAGTTTTCGCTGTCCAGCGTGCTGGGCGAATTCCTGCAGCAGTTCTTCACGCTGCTGTTCACGGTAGCGGCCGTGATTATGCTGGGTGGCAAACTAGCCTGGGTCCTGATTCTGTTCCTGCCCGCGATTATTTTTTCGTCGAACAAGATTGGGCGTCGCGTACGCACCACCACCCGGCGCGGCCAGGACAAGCTGGCGGAAATCCAGAATATCCTCCACGAAACCATCACCGGCAATCGCATCGTGAAGGCGTTCGGTATGGAGTCGTGGGAGGTGGATCGCTTTCGCGGCGCCGCCAAACGTCTGCTCCGTGCCAACTTGCGATCGGTGGCGGCCGCCGCCCTGAGTTCGCCGCTGATGGACACATTCGGGGCGATTGCCATTGCCTTGCTGTTGCTGCTCGGCCGTAACGAAATCCGGCACGGCTCGTTCACGCCGGGCACATACCTGGCTTTCATCGCGCTGGTTTTCAAGCTCTACGATCCCATCCGCAAGTTCGCCCTGTTCAACAATAGTTTTCAGCAGGCGGTGGGGGCGTCGTCAGAAATCTTCAAGTTCACCGACAGCGAGGACGATGTTTGCGAGAAGCCGGGTGCAAAGCCGCTCCCGGCGTTTGCGAAGACCATTGTTTTCGACAATGCCACCTTCTCCTACGAGCGCGACACGGAAGGCGCCCGCGAGATCCTGCGCGCCATCTCTTTGGAGGTGAAAGCCGGGGAGGTGCTGGCCATCGTCGGATCCAGCGGCGCGGGCAAGAGCACGCTGGTCCACCTGCTGCCGCGCTTCTTCGACCTGACCTCCGGACGCTTGCTGATTGACGGCCACGATGTGCGCGACGTCACGCTGGCATCGTTGCGCGCGCAAATCGGCATCGTGACCCAGGAAACCGTGTTGTTCAACGATACGGTGCGCAACAACATCGCCTACGGACAGCCGCACGTCTCCAAAAAAGATGTGGAAGCCGCCGCCCGCGCCGCCCTTGCCCACGATTTCATCATGGAGATGCCCGAAGGATACGAAACCGTCATCGGCGAGCGCGGTGTGCGGCTTTCGGGCGGACAGCGTCAGCGCATTGCCATCGCGCGCGCCATCCTGAAAAACGCGCCTATCCTGATTCTGGATGAGGCGACATCCGCTCTCGATAGCGAGTCAGAATCGCTGGTCCAGTCAGCATTGCAGAACCTGGTCGCCGGCCGTACGGTGTTCGTGATCGCGCACCGCCTGTCGACGGTGCGCCGCGCAGACCGCATCGTTGTCCTGGAAAACGGCAGCATCAGCGATGTCGGAGCCCATGAAGAATTGATGAAGAAGCTAGGCACCTATCGCCGCTTGTACGACTTGCAGTTTCTGGAAGTCGATCACCCAAGAGCCGCCCCGGTCGGCGACTGAGCAGCGAATGGTGTCAGGTGTCAGGAAAAAACCGCTGGGCGCATAGAGTCTTCTTCAACCTGTCAACGAACCGATGGCGGCCGAAAGAAAGTGGAGACGAAAAGTAAGAGCGAGAGGATGCAACGAAAAGAAACAATCAAGATCGAATTCCTGAGACCTGAGACCTGAGACCTGAGACCTGAGACCTGAGACCTGAGACTCCTATGCCCCTTCGTTCCATGACTGGTTTCGCACAAGTGAAAGGCCAGATTAATGGCAAGCTCGGCTTTAGTCTGTCGCTGAAGTCCGTCAACCATCGCTTTCTCGATCTGCATTTCCGCATGCCTTCCGAAAGCGATGGCCTCGAAATGAAACTGCGCCGTCTGCTGAAGGAGAAAATCGCGCGCGGACACGTAGAGCTTACATTGAGCCTGGACCGCGGCGGCAGTGAAGGTTTCAATCTGAACCGGGAACTGGTGGGCGGCTACATCAAGGCGTTTCGCGCGGGGGCCGCCGAATTTGGCCTGGCCGCCGAGCCAGATCTCAACGTGATTCTTCGCATGCCTGGGGCCATGGATGCCTCCACCGGCGCTGCCGAGGGCGAACTGGAAGCTGCCGTCCTGCCGCTGATCGAAGAAGCGCTGGTCCGCCTGAACAGCATGCGCGAGGAAGAAGGGCGCGGCATCGAACGCGAGTTGCGCGAGCGCATGCAGCACATTCAGAAGGCGAGTTCGGGCGTGGAGCGACACCGCAATGCCATCCTGCAAAGCTACGTTGAGAAACTGCGGGCGCGCATGCAGGAACTCATCGGCGCGCAGGTCGATCCCGAACGGCTGCTGCAGGAGGCGGCGCTGCTGGTCGACCGCAGCGACATCCAGGAAGAACTCGTCCGGCTGCAAACCCACATCCAGCACTTCGTCGGGCTGCTCGACGAAAAGGGCGAAGTTGGCAAGAAAATGGACTTCCTGCTCCAGGAAATGAATCGCGAGGCCAACACGCTGCTTTCGAAGACTTCGGGCCTGGCCGGCGACGCCCTGAAGATCACCGAAATGGGCCTCACCATGAAGTCGGAAATCGAAAAGTCGCGCGAGCAGGTGCAGAACGTCGAATGACGAATGTCTACATCATCTCGGCCCCTTCCGGCTCCGGGAAATCGACGCTGGTCAACGAACTGCGCAGCCAGGTGGTGGGATTGAAGTTTTCCATCTCCTACACTACACGCGCCCCGCGCGGCAGCGAACAGAATGGTCGCGAATACTTCTTCATCTCGCGCGCGGAGTTCGAGTCCATGATTGGCGAGGACGAGTTTCTTGAGTACGCCGACGTCTACGGGAACTACTACGGGACGGCTCGCCGCTTTCTGCGCGAGGCGCAGAACGAAGGCACGGACCTGCTGCTCGATATCGACGTGCAAGGCGCGGCCCAGATCAAGGCCAAGATTCCCCACGCGCCCAGCATCTTCGTGTTGCCGCCCAATCGCGAAATTCTGGAATGGCGCTTGCGCAATCGCGGCTCCGATTCCGAACAGGTAATCTGCCGCCGTTTGGTCACGGCCCGCCGGGAGATTGAGAATTACGATAAGTACGACTATATTTTAGTGAACGACCGCCTGGAATCGTCCGTCGGCCAATTGAAGGCTATCGTGCTTTCCGAACGGCTGCGACACTCGGGTCGCCCATTGACCGCCGAGGACGAAGCCAAGGTAGCCGTCGCAAATGAATGCCGCTTGAGCAACATTCGAGAACGAATCAAGCCCATTCTCGATTCGTTCCGCGACGACAAAGGCAAGTGCTAGGCGGCGGGAGAATAGTTTATGAAGTTGATCGAAGGCTTTGACAGCAACTACCGTTATATTCTCGTGGCTGCCCGCCGCGCCCGCCAGCTTCAGGGCGGCGCTCCCCCGGTGGTGGAAACCAGTTCCCGCAAGCCCTGCCGCATCGCGCAAGACGAAATCCGCGCCGGCAAGGTGAAGTGGGTAATCACCGAAACACCCAAGTCGGCGGTCGACGTCGCGCAGGAAGCGCTGGATCAGGGCGGCCAGACCGACGCCTAGCCTTCCGCGAAGGCCACGACCCCATCCGGCCTTCGCGTAACCGGAACATTCGTCAGCTCCTCTGCCGTCATCTAAAGAACAGACTTCATGAAGGTAGCTCTCGGCGTTAGCGGCGGGATCGCGGCGTATAAGGCGGCGGAAGTCCTTCGTCTGCTGCAGGACCGCGACGTGCGCGTGCAGGTCATCATGACCCAGGCCGCGCAGGAGTTCGTCCGCCCGCTTACCTTTGCCGCGCTCTCCGGGGAAAAAGTCATCACCGGCATGTTCGACGCGGGCAATGGCGAGCCGAATATCGACTCGGCGGTCGAGCATATCGCGGTGGCCCAGTCCATCGACGCGCTGCTGGTAGTCCCCGCCACCGCCGACCTTCTGGCCAGGTTCGCGCAGGGCATCGCCAACGATTTCCTGAGTACGCTTTATCTCGCCACCACCGCTCCCGTCATTGTCGCGCCGGCCATGAACGTTAATATGTGGAATCATCCGGCAACGCGGGCCAATCTCGAAATTCTGCGCAAACGCGGCGTGAAGATTGTCGAGCCCGACAGCGGGTACCTGGCGTGCGGAATGATTGGCGCTGGACGGTTGGCGGCGAACGAAGCCATTGTGGCGGCCGTGCTCGAGGCACTGGGGGCAGCGCAGGATCTGAATGGAGAAACCGTGCTGATCACCGCCGGTCCTACTCGCGAGAAAATTGATCCGGTACGCTACATCACAAACCGGTCCAGCGGGCGAATGGGATATGCACTGGCGGAAGCCGCTTTGCGGCGCGGTGCTCACGTATTGCTGGTCAGCGGACCGGCTGCGATTTTGCCGCCCGACGCGGCCGAGGTCACCCGCGTCGAAACTGCCGAGCAAATGCGCGATGCAGTTCTGAAACTGCTGCCGCAGGCGACCATCGTGATCAAGACGGCTGCGGTCTCTGACTACCGTCCGAAAGCGGCCGCCGATCAGAAGCTGAAGCGCACTGGACCGATGGCGCTCGAGCTTGAGCCCACGTCTGACATTCTGGCCGAGCTTGCAGAAAAGAAAACCAACCAGCTGCTGATTGGCTTCGCCGCGGAAACCGAGAACGTGCTTGAGAACGCGCGCAAGAAGCTAGGCAGGAAATCACTCGATGCGATCGTCGTCAATGACGTGTCGCGCGAGGGCGTTGGCTTTGATTCCGACCGCAATGCGGTGACGATCCTTACCCAGGACGAAGTGGTCGAAGTGCCCGAAACCACGAAGTGGGAAGTCGCCCAGCGCGTGCTCGACCAGGTCGTCAAGCTGCGCAAGCGCCACAAGATCGCGGTGAAGGCCTGATGCCGAGGGTGCTCGACCCGGAACTCAAGCAGGCCCTTGCCGCCCGGCTTCGCTACTACAACGAGCTGGGCATTTACGATTTCTATCGCCGCGAAGTTTCTGAAGCGACGGTCGGCGGCGCGCCGATAGCATCCATTCCATCCCAGGCAGTGATCCAGCCAGAACAGCGAGAGGAAATGTCTGCCAGAAAAGCTACTGCGTCGGTGGTGCAGGAAGAAAGCGCGTTCGAGATCATCCAGTCGCGGCCGGAAGCCGGAGTGAGCGATCCGGCGAAGGCGCTGAAACTCATCCGCGAAGATATCGGAGACTGCACGCGCTGCCGGCTGGCCAAGCAGGGGCGCAAGCAGGTCGTGTTCGGTGTCGGCAGCCCCACGGCAGACCTGATGTTTATCGGCGAAGCGCCGGGCGCCGACGAGGATCAGCAGGGTGAACCATTCGTCGGGCGCGCGGGCCAGTTGCTCACCAACATGATCAAGGCGATGGGTATCGAGCGCGAGCAGGTCTACATCGCGAACATCATCAAGTGCCGTCCGCCCAATAACCGGACACCCGAACGGGACGAGTGCGAAACCTGTTCCCCCTTCCTGATGCGACAGATCGCCACCATAAAGCCGAAGGTGATTGTGGCCCTGGGTGCCATTGCAGCCAAAACGCTCCTCGCGATTAACGACTCCATGTCAAACTTGCGCGGGCGCTGGTATGAATTTCGGCCGGCGGGCGCACGCAGCGACGATCCCTCATGGACGAGCGCCAAGCTTGCCGTGACGTACCATCCCGCATTTCTGCTCCGGGATCCCCGCCAGAAGAAAGAAGCCTGGAAAGATCTGCAGATGGTGATGAAGGAACTGGGATTGAAGGCGCCGGCCAAGGCGGCAGAGTAGGGAGGCGATCTCAGAATTGCAGAGATTGCAGATTTTGTTATGCAGAATGCAAGTCGATCATCCAGGTCGGCCAATCTGGAATCTAAACTAAAATCTAAAATCTTCACTTCGAATTCGAATCTCTCAGGTTCTCCGAGCAATGGTTCACTTATAGCTAAGTTATTGAAAGTTCGTGGGGCCGGTGTTTAGAGGCGAAAACCACCCCGCGACCATTGCCTGGAATGCCCTGTAATTGCGTTTAGGAGCTCGTAGGCGGGGATTTGGAGGCAGGGTGGCCCCAAAGGTCATCCGAGGGTGTGGGGATGCGCCACGGCCTCTCTAATGCGAAAATGTATCTTTAAGTTAACACGACAATATTAGTCGCCATTTGCCGGGACGTTCGCAAGGTCGAACACCCCTAAGCCGACGACCGAAAGCCGACGACCCACAGCCCAGGACCAGGACCTACCCGATCCTCCCCGTAGCGATCCCTTGGGCCCAGTCATCGCGGCCGCGCTCACGCGCGCACTCGGCGGCGGCCTGATGGTTGTAGGCAACGCGCTCGAGAGAAACGTTCCAGCCCGCATCATCTTTTTCGAGAATCCCGTAGCAGGCGTGCGGAGAGAAGGTCTGCATGCGGTAGCGGACCGGGTCGACGTCATCGTAAGCCGGAACGCCGATGCTGCCCGGGTTCACAATGAGCTGACCGTGCGTCAGCTCCACCACGCGCGGGATGTGGGTGTGGCCACAGAGCACAACCGGCTGGTGAACTCCCTGCAGCAGTTCGCGGATCGCGCCTTCGGAGCGCACTTCGGGCAACCCATCCATGATGTCTTCAAGCAGGTAGATCGTGTCGTTGCCCGGCGCGCCGTGACACAGGTAGATGTCGTTCTCGAACACTGCGGTGCGCGGGAGTTGGCTGAGCCAGTGAATCGGCTCCTCGCCGAGGTCGCGAATCACGTAAGAAAGGGTCGGGATATACGCGAGGTCGCGCTCGCTGGCTTCATAAATCAGCCGGTCCTGGTTTCCCTGGATCGTGACGAGAACGTTCTCCTGCATGAGCCGCTCGTAAGTGGCATGTGGCTTGAGCGGCCCGTAGAGCGAGTCGCCGAGATTGACGAATCCGTCGACGCCCCGACTCTTGGCATGTTTCAGAACAGCATCGAGCGCCCAGACGTTGGCGTGAATATCGGCGAGGATGGCGAGGCGGGCCGTCACGTTGGCGGATAGTAGCTTGTTATCAGCGTAACAGAAAGACCCCGGGGCGGGGGACGGGGCTCAGGCTTCGGTTTCAGGCAAAACCCACTGACGAAAGTTCCTTTTC
The DNA here is from genome assembly GCA_963850425.1 of uncultured Acidobacteriota bacterium. GTDB lineage: Bacteria > Acidobacteriota > Terriglobia > Terriglobales > Acidobacteriaceae > Gp1-AA133. The sequence goes on from CAWKLF010000001.1 coordinate 2,139,306, forward strand.
GGCCGACGGAAAGAATCTTAAAACGCAGAGAGCGCAGAGAAATGCAGCAGAGACCGCGGAGAAAGGCGCTGGCCAGGTGGCATTGAAAGTCAACCTGAGAAAATCGCCGCGCCCCTGAGGAATGCAACTTGACTTACTGATACGTTAGACTCAGCCTTCGCTGAGACCTGAGACCTGAGACCTGAGACCTGAGACCTGAGACCTGAGACCTGAGACCTGAGACCTGAGACCTGAGACCTGAGACCTGAGACCTGAGACCTGAGACCTGAGACCTGAGACCTGACACCTGCCTTCCAATTCTGCGATGTCGCATTGCCGGTGCCGCTCGACACCGCGTTCTCTTATCGCGTGCCGGATGGAATGGCGCCGGCAGTGGGCGGCCGTGTGCTCGTCCCTTTCCGGCAACAGCGTATGAGTGGGATCGTGGTCAATCTGCACGACCGCAAGCCTTCGGTGGTGACGAAGAATGTGGTTAGCGTGCTGGACTCAGCTCCGGTGCTCGACGAGCAACTGATGCGTCTCGGCAAGTGGATTGCCGATTACTACCTTGCGCCGCTGGGCGAAGTATTCCGCACCATGCTGCCGCTGAGTGCAGAGTTCCGGCGCACGATTTTGTACAGGATCAGCGAGCAGGGACACATGGCATTGCATCTGGGCGGCATGTCGGGATCGTCGGCGCGGGCGCGGCGCACTCCCGAGGAACAGTTGGCTGAATTTCGCGTGCTGGATTACCTTGCGAATCGGGATGAGCCGGTGCGCGAAGCGAGCCTGCGCAGCGCGACCAGCGTGAGTCGCGCGGTGCTGGCCGGGATGGTTCGTAAGAAGTGGCTAGAGCGCGAGGACGTTTCTGGTGTGCGCGACGCGGCGCGTATGGTTAAAGTCGCAGTTCTGCGGGAAGAAGGCGAGCGCACCGCGCCCAGCCCGGCGGGCGCGGATCCAACGACGGGCTCAGGACAAGCTGCCCGCCGGTCGAAACTCAACGCGAACCAGCAAACTCTGCTCAATGCACTGACCCAGGCCAGCGGCCGTGCCGATGTCGACTCGCTTCACGCACTCGACATCCCGCGCACCACGCTCAACTCCCTCGTCAAGCGCGGCCTGGTCGATATCATCGAGGAGCCTGCTGAGTTCCACGTCTCCCGCGTCAAGGCGCGCCGGTCGCCGTTTGAATTCGAATTCAACCCCGCCCAGAAGCACGCGCTGCAACAGATTCAGGAAGGCATAGCAACGGGCAAGTTCAGCGGGATCCTGCTGCATGGCGTTACCGGGTCGGGGAAGACTGCCGTCTATCTCGCCGCGATGCGCACGGTACTCGAGGCTGGCCGCTCCGCGATCCTGCTGGTTCCCGAGATCGGGCTCACGCCTACGGTTGCCGCCGATCTGCACCAGGTGTTTGGCGATGAAGTGGCCATCCTCCATTCGGCGCTGACGGATCAGGAGCGCGCCGAGCAGTGGCATCGCATCAAACGCGGAGATGCGCGCATGGTGGTCGGCACGCGTTCGGCGGTCTTCGCTCCGGTCAGCGACCTGGCTCTTATCATCGTCGACGAGGAACAGGATTCTTCCTACAAACAGGAAGAAACTCCGCGCTACCACGCCCGCGATGTAGCGGTGATGCGGGCCAAGATGGCGAACGCGGTGGTCGTGCTGGGCTCGGCGACGCCCTCGCTCGAGTCCTACTACAACGCGAAAAAGAACAAGTACGCGCTCATCGAACTTCCCGACCGCGTGGAGCAGCGTCCCCTGCCCGAGGTCGAACTAATCGACATGAAGCAGGAATTTCAGGAGACCGGGCAGGAGCAGGTCATCTCGCGCAAGCTGGCGGAAGAAATCCGCGAGCGGCTCGAACGCCAAGAACAGGTGATGATCCTGCTGAACCGGCGCGGGTATTCGCCGGTGGCGCTGTGCCGGACCTGCGGGAAGACGCTCGAGTGCAAGAACTGCGCCATCGCCATGACGCACCACAAGCGCGCCCGCAAAATGGAATGCCACTACTGCGGTTACACCGCGCCCGTGCCTCAGAAATGCGTGCATTGCGGGAGCGAGTACGTTTATTTCCTGGGAACCGGGTCCGAAAAGCTTGAAGAACTTTTGCACGGCATGTTCCCCACCGCCCGCATCGGGCGACTGGATCGCGACACGGTGCGCGGCAAGGAAGACTTCGAGCGCGCCCTGGCTGCCCTGAACGAGGGCGAACTCGACCTGCTGGTCGGCACGCAGATGATTGCCAAGGGACACGACGTGCACGGCGTGACGCTGGTGGGGGTGGTCGGGGCCGACACCGCGTTGGGGCTGCCCGACTTCCGCGCCGCCGAGCGCACGTTCCAGCTGCTTACCCAGGTCGCGGGCCGAGCCGGGCGCGGGCAGACCCCGGGCAAGGTTGTTCTGCAAACTTATTTTCCCGATCACTACGCCGTGCAGTACGCGGCGCGCCACGATTTCATCGGCTTCTACGAAAAGGAACTGCGCTTTCGCAGCTGGATGCATTACCCGCCGTACTCCGCACTGGCGAACGTACTGGTCCGCAGCAACCGGCTGGATGAATCGTTGCAATGGTCGGGCATTCTGGGCAAGTGGTTTGAAAAGACGCGCCACGAAGGCATTCGCGTGCTGGGCCCGGCGGCTGCGCCTATCCTGCGATTAAAACAGGACTACCGTTATCACTTTGTGTTGAAATCGGCGAGTCGCGAGAAACTTAACACGCTATTGCGTTCCATGCTGGCATATGCCGTGTCTCAGAAAATTCCGCGAACTCAGGTGATTGTGGATGTGGATGCACTGTGGCTGATGTAGGCAGTGTCAGTTCGTCGGTGCTTTTCTGTTGAAGTCCGGAATACTTCTAAAATTGTCATCCTGAGCGAAGTGAGGCCTAGCCGAACGTAGAGAAGGACCTCTGTACTTTCTTAGGAGCGCTTAAGGCCTCTGTCCCTACAAATCTTAAACCGCAGAGGGCGCAGAGAATTGCCGCAGAGGGCGCAGAGAAAGGCACGATGGCTCGGAAGGTCAGCTGGGAAAATCGGCGCGGGCTGAAACAGGCACTTGACTTACCGATACGCTACACTCAGCGTTCCCAGAGCCCAGAGCCCAGAGCCCAGAGCCCAGAGCCCAGAGCCCAGAGCCCAGAGCCCAGAGCCCAGAGCCCAGAGCCCAGAGCCCAGAGCCCAGAGCCCAGAGCCCAGAGCCCAGAGCCCAGAGCCCAGAGCCCAGAGCCCGGAGCCCGGAGCCCGGAGGCTCTAATCCATGGAGCGTGCATGCGCAACGTACTCACTTTCGTTCTGACCTTCTTCCTTACTGCGGCGGTCCTCGCACAAGACAAGGCCGACCGCCCCTGGATCTCCACCAGCAACGACTTCACCAACATGCTCGTCAGGGTCGAGTTGAAGCACAACCCGGAGAACGGTTCGAGGCAGGGCTTGGCGGAGTACGACGAACTGGTCTCGCAGCCAACGCTGACCGACGAAGATCAGGAACGAAAGGAGAGGGAACAAGTGCTCGCCAAGTACAAGGCCGCTCTTCCGCAGCAGAAGCAGAAGGAAGTGGCGCAGGATCTGGAAATCATCATCCGGAGCGTTGAGCGGAACTTTCGCGTGGAGGATTACAAGCGCGCTCACTCCGTACCATTCGCCAACGCCAGCAGCATGGTATTCGGGGGCGTTCGCATGCTACTGGACGAGCAAACTCCGGCGGCGCGACGCCCCGCTGCCGTGACTCGCCTGCGGCGGTATGCCGGGCTTGATCCCGCCTACAAGCCGCTCACCGAAATTCTCAAGCAGCGCGTGCTCGAGCAGATGGCCAAGCCGGGCGTGGTGTACCCGGCGCGCGTCGAAATCGAAACCGAACTGTCGCGGAACTCGCATTATCTCGAAGGCATCGCTGCGCTATGCAAGCAGTACAAGCTCTCTGGATGGGAAGAGCCGTTCGCCAAGCTGAAAGCGCAGCTGGTCGATTACGATGCGTGGATCCGTTCCACCGTTTTGCCCAAGGCCCGCGCGGATTTCCGCCTGCCGCCCGAGGAATATGCGCTTTCGCTCGAACAGTACGGCATTGATATTCCGCCCGACCAGATGGCGGCTTTAGCGCACAAGGGTTTCGACGAGATTCAGGCCGAGATGAAGCCAATCGCTGCCGAGATCGCCAAGCAGCGCAAGCTACCATCGAGCGACTATCGCGATGTCATTCGTGAATTGAAGAAGCAGCAACTGGTGGGCGACGCGATCCTGCCGTTTTATCAGAACCGGCTGAAGCAGATTGAAGACATCATCCGGAAGCAGAACCTTGTGACGCTGCCCGCTCGCCCGGCGCGCATCCGGATCGCGTCGGCCGCCGAGACCGCGCAGCAACCCGCGCCGCACATGTCGCCGCCGCCGTTCCTGCACAACACCGGTGAGAAGGGCGAGTTCGTTTTGCCGCTGAACATTCCCGCCGGAGAAGGGCAAGCAGCGGCGCAGAAGTATGACGACTTCACGTTTGACGCGGCCGCCTGGACTCTGACCGCTCACGAAGCGCGGCCCGGGCACGAACTGCAATTCGACTCCATGGTGGAGCACGGCGTGTCAGTGGCGCGCGTGCGTTACGCCTTCAACAGCACGAATGTTGAGGGCTGGGGATTGTATTCGGAATACCTGGTCCGGCCGTTTATGCCTCTGGAGGGACAACTTATTTCGCTCGACTATCGCCTGCTGCGCGCGGCGCGCGCGTTTCTCGATCCGGAGTTGCAGTCGGGCAAGGTAACTTCGGAGCAGGCCAAGCAGGTACTGGAGAACGATGTGGTGCAGTCTCCGGCATTTGCGGAAGAGGAAGTGGAGCGCTACACCTATCGCGCGCCCGGCCAGGCCAACAGCTACTACTACGGCTACACGAAGCTGCTCGCACTACGCAAAGACACCGAGGCAGCCATGGGTGCGAGGTTCGATCAGAAGAAGTTTCACGACTTCATTCTGGCGCAAGGACTGTTGCCGCCGGATTTGTTGCGCAAGTCGGTGATGACGGGTTTCGTGGGCGTAGCAGGGACTGCGGGTTCGAATTAAGCAGGAAGCGGGTTCCGCGCTCGTGCAGCTTTCGTCAAGTGGCGGATGAGTGCCGATGGCGAATTCCGCAGCGGATTAGTGCCTGCGGATCAGCCCCCTTAGCGAAGTCCGATCGCGGCCTTCGTCGATGGTGGTGACTGGTTTCGGAATCAACGTCACTGCGAGCATCAACAAAGCGAAAGCGGCCAGCACGAGGCGCTTGCCCGACACTTTCGGAAATTCGGCGACTTGCGGGTGGCGGAAGCTGCTGATCTCGAGCAGGATCGCCCAGATCAGCCATCCCGCCCACAGATACACCGCCATCGGAATCAAGCACAGGATGGTAAGCCGCGAAATCGTACGGTGGAGTCGCGGTGCGATTGAAAACACGATGTGGCCTCCATCCAACTGGCCGCCGGGCAGCAGGTTGAGCGAGGTCGCAAACATCCCTCCCCATGCAGCAAAACCCATGGGATGGAGCAGCAGAGTATCCAGCGGCAATGCCGTGGTGCCGTGCAGCATTCCCAACGATGCGAGCGCGTGCTGCGCCAAACCAAAAATCCGCGGGTACTGAATCAGCAACGCTTCGGTGGGCGCCGGCATTACGGGAGCAACGCGCGAAAAGACCAGCGCGATTGCGAGTACCAGGCACGCCACCACAAAGCCGGCAATCGGCCCGGCAATCCCGATGTCAAACAACGCCCGCCGCGAGTGGATCGGCGAGCGGATGCGGATAAACGCGCCCATGGTGCCAATCAGCGAGGGAAAGGGGATGAAGAAGGGCAGGGTTGCGTCGACGTTGTAGCGCAGGCACGCGAGATAGTGTCCCATTTCGTGGGCCAGCAGAATCAGCATCAGGCTGGCCGAAAAAGGAATCCCCAGCAACAGGCGCGAGGGATGATGCCAGATCACGTCGATAGGAAAGAGAGGAACGTAGCTGTCTTCTTCGTCAGCCAGCGCGGGCCGCTGCTGCTCGAAGTTGTATTGAAAATGCGAGCCCACCACCAGGGTCGTGAAGAAGGTCGCCAGCAGGAGCACCGCATGCAACCAGTATCGCTGGCGACGGCGCGGCGCCAGCAAGACCGGCATCGGGGCGTAGTAGTCGACGGTGGATTGAGGGAAGCGCTGGCGTTGGATCGGACATGCGGGTCTGTCGTTGATTGTAAGGCAGGGCGGGAGTTCGGGGGAAAAGTGCAGCGCATCTCTGCTGTTCGGCGCCGCCTCCTTTGTAGGGGATAACCGCTACACAATCGCCGCTACACCCATTCACGTTGCAGTTCACCACCTACCGAAGTAAGCTTCTTTCTCCGTGGGGGATCATATGAAAAGCATCGCGGCTGTTGTGTTCTTGCTGTGTACCGTCAGTCCTGCCTTTTCGGCGAAACAGTACTCTTATTTTCGTGTCGGCAGCGCCAGCGATGTCACCACGGCGACCACACCAGGCACGGTTCTGATGGGCGGGGGCACAGACGTGGATGCCGCGTTTCAGTGGATGTGCCAGCGCAGCGGCAACGGAGATTTTCTGGTCATTCGCGCGACCGGGACGGATGCCTACAACCCTTACATCCAGCAGCTTTGTCCGGGGGAAAACTCTGTGGCCACCCTGATTATCCCGAACCGGGCTGCGGCCAGCGATCCGTTCGTGATCGCGACCATTCAGAACGCTGAAGCACTCTGGATTGCCGGCGGGGACCAGTCCAACTACATCAATTACTGGCAGGGAACTCCGGTCGAGGACGCACTCAATACTTTGATTTCCCGCGGCGTACCCATCGGAGGGACGAGCGCCGGAATGAATGTTCTCGCGGAGTTCCTCTACTCGGCGCAGGCCAGCCAAGCCATTACATCGAGCGAAGCGCTGGCGAATCCGTTCAGCAAGTACCTCACGCTGGTGAGGGATTTTGTCGGCATCTCGGTATTGCAGGGGATCGTCGATGATCCGCATTTTGTGACGCGCGACCGGATGGGCCGCGATCTGGCATTCATGTGCCGCGTGTATACGAATGGTTGGTCTCCGGCACCCCGCGATATCGCGATTGACGAGAAGACAGCTTTGCTGATTGACGGGTCGGGCAACGGGACGGTCGTGGGTTCGAGCACTGTTTATTTCCTGCGCGCGCCCGGTGCACCGCAGGTATGTCAGCCCGGAGTTCCGCTGACTTACCAGAACATTACCGTGTACCGCATCAATGCCAGCGGATCGTTCAATCTCTCGACGTGGAAAGGGAGGGGTGGGACTACGTACACGGTGTCAGCCAACGCTGGGGTTTTGAGTTCGACGCAGAGCAACGGTTCTATCTATTAGCCCTGCTAAGAGATCGGCGACGGGAGCGCGGTCGGGACTCCTTTGCTGGTCTGAGCGCACCGCGGAACTCCAGAGTCAATGGCCGCTGAGAATTCGAAGTGGCGGTCTGAGGAGGCCAATATGCGTTTCATCCGCTCATCGTTCCTCTTATTCGCAGGCTTGTTTTTCGCCGGTTCAGTTCAAGGGCAGGGCGTCAACACGATGCATCCGCCGGAAATTGACGCGCAGAAGCACGCTTCGCCGGAAGACATGCGGAATCGGATGGTCGACGTCCAGTTTCAGAAGGACGCGAAGGAATTGGCGGACATTTGCGCTTCGGTTCGGGAAGATATGGACGGGCTGAAGCAAGGTCTGGTGTCGAAAGACCTGGTGGAGAGGCTGAAGCGCATGGAGAAACTCGCGAAACACGTACGCGAGGAGTTGACCAGGACAAGCGGTACGCGCTGAGCAGGCAGCAAAAGCCGACCTCAGCGGGTAAATCCGCTCTCTTTGTTGGTCTTTTCGGCCCGACTGAAGTCGGCCTTCCCTAAACCTAGTTACCACAGAGGACACAGAGTACATGGAGGGAAGCCGAAAGAATTGGCTGAGCTTCCTTGGTGCTGTCGGTGTCCTCTCTGTGAAGAATTCAGCGCTTTGATAAAGGAAAGCAATTGCCACAGACGGCGCAGAATTACACGGAGGAAGCCAGAAGCCGCGATGAGGCGACGCGCTTCGCTAATCGATCGACTGCAGTTCCTTGCCGGGCTTGAAGCGGACGGCTTTTCCGGGCGGGATGGAAACCTCGGCGCCGGTGCGCGGGTTGCGGCCAATGCCTGTTTTGCGGGGGCGCACGTTGAAGACGCCAAAGCCGCGCAACTCGATGCGGTCGCCTTTGGCGAGCGATTTCTTCATGCTTTCGAATACGGTCTCGACCGCGAGTTCGGCTTTGGTCTTGGTGATGCCTGTTTTGTTCACCACTTCGTTGATGATGTCGAGTTTGATCACGGTCGGCTCCGGATGGCGGTCTGCGGAAATACCACCAAGTGCTTGATGCTAAGGGAGATATCAGAGATTGTCAACGGGACCGAGTGTCTCGTAAGATGACAGCAACGCATCAACCCAGCCGAAATCTCAGCCAGCAACAAAATTTGTAATTTTGTAATCCGGTAATTTTGTAATTTTTGAACCCTCCGAGCGTGGAGTCGATCTTGTCTGCAAATTACCAAATTGCAAAATTACAAAATTACGAAATTCCCAAAAGGAGCTCCATGTTGAAGAGTGACCGCTGGATCCGCAAGATGGCGAAAGAGCACGACATGATCAATCCGTTCTCGGAGAAGCAAGTGCGCGAGGGCGTGGTGTCGTACGGCCTTTCATCTTACGGATACGACCTGCGCGTGGCGGACGAATTCAAGATCTTCACCAACGTGAATTCGTCCATTGTCGACCCCAAGCATTTCGACGAGAAATCGTTTGTGACAGTGCGATCGGACGTGGCCATCGTGCCGCCGAACTCGTTTGCGCTGGCGCGCTCGGTCGAGTACTTCAAGATTCCGCGCGACGTGTTGACCATCTGCGTGGGGAAGTCGACGTACGCGCGCTGCGGCATTATTGTGAACGTCACGCCGTTTGAGCCCGAGTGGGAAGGCTTTGTGACGCTCGAGATCTCGAACACCACGCCGCTGCCTGCCCGCATCTACGCAAACGAAGGCTTGTGCCAGATTATCTTCTTCCAGTCCGACGAAGTTTGCGAAGTGAGCTATGCGGATCGGAAGGGAAAGTACCAGTCGCAGAAAGGGATTGTGCTGCCGAAACTCTAAGAGCGGTCGTTGGCTGATGGTCGTTGGCCGTTAGCTAAATCCTAAGAACTTGGCAGTTGTGGAATCCCACCCTAGCGCCAACAACGCGCTAGGATGGGGCACCGGCGTGTCGTGCCGATGGTAAAAGGACTTTGGATTTTGCCAACGACTAGCGACTAACGACTGCTTCTTAAGCTGACGACTAGCCCAAAAACACCACGGCCCGGGATTGCTCCCGGGCCGCGCTTTTGAAATCTGAGATATCGGGCTAGGGCCAGCGTTTGGCGGTGTCTTCCCAACCGGCGGCTCGGGCGGGTTGGGGATTCTGGTTTACGGCGGCCTGCTGCGGAAGACGAATGGGCTGCTGGGTGGTCTGCGTCGCTAGGGTGGGCTTGGGACTCTCGCCGCCCAAGTCTTTGGCATCTTCAGGGGAGAGCAGCGGAGCTACTACCCGCAACGCTTCCACTTCTTTTTCCAAGCGCGCGAGTTCCAGCTCTTTTTGCCGAAGTACTTCATAAACATTCTTCATATCGTTGGGCACCTGTGGCTCTTTCAATTAGAGCACTGATTCGCACTCTAGGGGCGTGAATGTGGTTTGTCAAGGTTCTAGGGAGTGACAATTTGGCGTCCGTTGTGAAAAAGGCGTACTGGGCGCGCAGGCCGGCAGTAGGAAGGGAGTAGTCGCCAGTCTCCAGTCGCCAGTCGCTAGCGAAACCGGCTCTGCTCTGACGCGCCGAGACGAGACACTGAGCCTAAAGATTACTGAAAACACTGGTTCAAGGATTAGCGAGTGGAGACTTTCGGTTTAGCTTTTGCTGGAGACTGGAGACTGGAAACTAGAGACTGGCGACTGGCGACGAAGCTCTTACCGCAGCATCGCCGCGGCCACGATCGCGATGATGCCAATGAGGATGGCCAGGAGCACAAGCTTGTGGGTCGCGATCCAGGATTCTTCGGGCTGGTCGGCGAGGAAATTGGGCAGCGGGGAATCCCGCAGCTCGTCGTCGGCCTCGGAAGAAATAACCGGAGGTTGTGGCTCCGAGTAAGCCGGCTCCGCCAGTGCTGCTTTAGGAGGCTGGGCGGGCGCTTTCTTCTCGCAATCGAGGCAGAGGTGGCGGCCCTCGGAGACCGGAAATCCGCACGCGTCGCACTTTCGCAGACTTGCGACCGCGCCCCGCGATGCTGGAACCGGGGACGGAGCTACGGGTTCGACTTCAGGGGTGGCCGAAATGGTTGCGGCCAACTCCCCGGCCGGGAGAGAGTCTCTGGGCGCCTGCTGCGGGGGAGCTTCCAACTCGGACATGATGGTGTCATCGGCCGGGTCGATGGCTGAAGGAGTCGTCTCAAGAGCGGCTGGCTCTTCCAGGATGTCGACCTCGTCGGTTATCGACCTGGCGGGAGCAGCGGGCGATTGCAGGGACGGGGTTGCCATTCTCTCAAGAGAAGCAGGCGGCATCTTCATGTGAAACGCGATGCCGGGAGATGTGTTCAGGGCGGGCGACGAGATCTCTGAGGATGCAGTCCCGTTCGTTTGCGTCCCGAACGGTATGTCGGGCGCGACCGAGGAACCCGTTTCGGCGTCGTCGTCGGTGAACGCCCCCTCCAGAATTTCTTCACGACGGCCGTTGCCCGAGGCGGGAAGGGAGGGGTGGGTGGGCTGATCGGGTGGCAGAGGCTTCAGTCCGAGGGCAGCCGCCGAATGTTCGAGCGCGGTGTGGACCATGGCGCCCATGCGTTCGAGCGCGGCCAGGTCGCGAGTTTCGAAAATGTTGGCCTGGTCGGAAAACAACTCGAAGACGCCGATGACTTCGTCGCCCCGCAGCAGCGGCATGACTACTACCGAGCGGATGCCCAAAGCTTCACAACTCTCGCGGTTGACGCGCGTGTCAGTGGCGGCGTCGTCGCAGCGCAAGGTCTGCCGGGTGCGGACGCTTTCGCCGGAGAGGCCGGAATTGACTTGCAGTTGCGCCCCGACTTCGGGCGCGGACGATCCGGCGCTGGCGCGGCAAACCATTTCCTCGTGATCGCGCAGCGCAATGGCGGCACCGGTGGCGCCGGTGATGTACTGGGCGCGCTCGGCGAGGAGTTGCAGCGCAGCCGTCAGATCTCGCTCCGCCATCCCGGCCAGCGACTTGCCGCCGTCCTCCGCGGGGAAACGCACATGATCCTGGCCATTCGCGGGAACGGCTGCGGAACCTGGCGGTTCAGTACGCGGCTCATGCGGCGCTTCGCCAGCGTTTTTGTCGAGGATGGAATGAGGATCCATGGAAAAAAGCTTCTAGCTTTTAGCTGCTGCTTTCAACTCTTAGATTCCATTGCAAACAATGGGCGGAGCCGAGCGCCTTAGAGCCGACACGATCCCTTCAAGCTTCTCGCCCGGTGCGCCCGGGTGTCAAGCGCGCTGTTTTTCCAGTTTCACGACCAGGGAATCGATTTCCCGCTGAAAAGTAATAGCTCACCGCCGAACAGGCTGAGGAAAAATTCCAAAGTCAAACCCGAAACTCAAAACTCGAAACTCGAAACTCGAAACTCGAAGCTCACAGCTCGTAGCTCATAAGCTCATTCTTTCTTCTTCGGCAGGTACTTCTTTTCGATCGACGCCACCACTACGTAGTTCGGATCGACCATTTCCGACAGCCGGATCCTCGCTACCTTGCCAAGCAGTTCGTAGGCGTCGAGCTGGGAGAGGCCGTAGTCGTCGTGAATCCAGCCGACCAGTTCGGTGAAGGCGATACGTAGGGCGTCGTCGACCGGGCGATATGCGCCCACGGTCATGATCGCGTCATCGTTCTCAAAGCGCGGCCAATTAATCTTGTGACCCTTGATGACGTTGACCTGGACACGCGCGCGCAGGGGAACTTCGATGGCAGCTCCCGCAACCTCGCCATCTCCCATCGCGGCATGGCCATCGCCCAGATAGAGCAGGCCGCCTTTCACGTTTACCGGAAAATAGACAGTGTTGCCGACCGAGGCTTCGGGAGAATCCATATTTCCGCCAAACTCGGCGGGAACGATCGAACTGCGCGCTTCACCACCCGCAGGCGCAACGCCCATGCAACCGAAGAACGGGTGCAAGGGGATCTTGACCTCGAACTTCGAGTCGAGCGCCTTGAAGGTGGCGGTGTTGGTCGCGTGATCAATGGGATAGAACCAGATCTTTTCCGGCAGGGGTGGATGCAGCATGGGGGTGTAGTTGGTTGCGTTGAGCGCGCCGAAGCCCGGGCCGAGCGCGCCGACGCCCTGATCGCCGTTGACCTGGAGGTCGAGAATCTTGACGGCGAGGGTGTCGCCGGGCTCCGCGCCTTCGATGTAAAAGGGACCCGTGAGCGGGTTGTCCCCCGGAGCCATGCTGAGCGTGTCGCCGGGTTTCTTAATGGCGTCGCCGAAGCAGTCGAGGGTGTTGGTGTCGAGGATGTCTCCGGGCTTGAGGTGGGCCACCGGTGCCGCAGTGGCATAGACGTACTTCACGTTGTTAAGGGCGCCCTGGTATTTGACGACGGTGGCGGTCTGCGGATGAGCAGAGGCTGCGCAGGCGACGACGAGGAGAAGCGTTTTCACTGGTTGATGCGCGGGAAGGTTCATGAGTGTTTCTCCGAGATCGAAGGAAGCTTACCTCAGCGGCTGAAGCCGCCGGAGAACGCTGCGATTTTCGCTCCGATTATGGCGAACAAACGGCGCAAGCTGGTGAAATGGCCTGATTACAACAGTTGAGAGCTTCCGCCGACTCGGCGGCAATTTCGGAGCAGTGCAGGAATTGTAAATGTCATATGGCGTCTAATTGGGCTGCGACCAGTTGCGCGAACCGCTTCACCAGCCGAAATGAATTACTACTGACTCTTACGATAATTGTGCCTTTGCGGAAGTGAAGTGCAAAGCGCTCGCCGTTCCTGAACTTAAACAAGTACCCCTCATCGCCAATGTGGAACCTTCGAACCCTCCATCCCTTTGCCACCTTTCCGTCACGGACTTCGCTCAGGGACATCTCGGCATCAGGGCGTGAATCGACTTGAAAAAGATCTAACTGGACATCGTCCCTCGTCCCGGTCTCCAAGTCGTGCTCCCACACACCCGCGACGAGAACTCTTTCGCTTGACACGATTGGTGGTGGCGCATTCAGAATTGCACGAGTGTAGTGCCACCCCGGCTCAGCACCTCGGATTGCATTTTCGACCTTACTGACCAGTTGCTTTTCAGCACCTGCCCCAATTTTCGCCTGTTGCTGTGCCGTGGCAACGAAAGCCACCAAAACGGGAAGAAGGAGGATAAACCGGGCCATACATCGTATTAGACACCGTCGCCGCTGGGCATTGGCGTAACATCCCCATTACACTCAAAACCCCCTGAACCGGGGTCGATGAGTGTAATTGACGCCTGGTTACATCAGTTGACATTAACCGTACTTGCAGTGCCACAACTCTCTCCTAGCCTAATTCGGTTCAGGTGCCTCTACGTTGGGCTTGATGTCGACGTTGTGGTAGACGACAATCTGCCATTCGCCGCTACGTTTTGCGATCACTTGCAAAAGACGTGTGCGGAGTCGCCCTTTTGTGTCGAGTTGAAGACCGGGAGGCGCGCCGCTCTTAAACCCCGAAACATACGTCAGTGTCTCGCACACGGCAACGTCACCTGTGAGGAACCGCAACGACACGACTTGGAGCTGCAGCAACGTGCTGCGGAATGGTCCCTTGAAAATGATCTCGTGCCGGTCACGGAATGCCTGCCGCCCTGTAAAAAACATTCCCATAACGTTTGTAAAGGTCCCATCAGCAGCGAAATGCTGGGAGTATCCATCAGTGTCGCCGTGGTTCCAGGTGGTAATCTCGTCATCAAGGATCCTATGAATGGCGTTCTCGTCAGGCTTCGATTGCGCAGCGCCGACTATGCCGGCCAGCAACACGATGACCATGGCTATTGCTTTCATACAAGACTCCTCGCCCAGAAATGCGGGGAAGTCTACTCCTTGGTTCACTTGTCTGTATAGTTGGCAACTCGGAAATTTAAGAGGTCGGTCAGTTGGCGAAAAATCCCATCTCTAACAATGTCGGCGGTGTCAAGCGCTTTTCGAGCACACTGCGGCATGCACTCAGAGAAGAGCGCCATTTCGCTCTAGTTGAGATTTGCCAGGCCAACCTTGGGCTCGCTTCTAATCGTTGCGGGTCAGGAACTCAGTCCGACCCAACCATCTCTTCGATCGCAACCTCGATCATGATTACTACTTCGAACTCCCCCGCGAAAGGGGAGCGGGATGCCCAATCATTACGGCGGTGATTTACTGCACACCATGGCGATTTCCGGGCTCTCCCGCGTGCGAACCGAGTTGCTGCATCTTTTCGTAATCCCAGCCGCGCCGCCACATCCAGTACAACTCGACTGCCAGCTTGCGGGCCATCGCGACTTTCGCGATCTTGCGCCCACGCCGCATGGCCAGATGAAAGAACTGGCTGCGCCATTGCGGATCGCTGCGCACCGTCACCTGCGCCGCTTCCACCAGCAGGAAGCGCAACAGCGCGTTGCCCTGCTTGCTGATGTGGCCCAGTCGTCGTCGGTCTCCGCTGGACTCTTCCGACGGTACCAGCCCCACGTAGCTGGCAATTTGCTTCGCGCAGGCAAAACGTTCCGGCGTTCCAATCACCAACTCGAACGCCAGTGCGGTCAACGGACCCACTCCGGGATGCGTGCTCAGTTGCCGCGTCACGGGCCGGCGCTCCACGATCTGTTCCAGCTTTCCGTTCAGTTCATGGATCTTGGGCGTGAGCCGATCGAGTAGGTCGAGCAGGTCTTGCCGGCGTCGACTCGCCCAAGGTGCCAGCGGCAATCCTTCCAGTTCCACCCGACCCGCCGGCCGCCACAACGCTTTCTTGCGGCGTAGCCCCTCGTTGAGTGCTACGACGTGCAACTGGTTCATGACGCGCGTGCGCATCTGCACCAGCCGGTGACGATGCCACAGCAGTTGCCGCAGATCGCGATTCTCCGCGTCCGGTACCCATATTTTTGGGAAACGATCTTCCAGCAAGAGCCGCAGCAACAACTCCGCGTCCTGGCGATCGGTCTTCTGCTTGCGTACCCGTTTGGTGCGGATCTCGGCGGCATCGCCGATCCACAGCTCGAACTGCAATTCGATCAGCAGACGCTCGAACCAGCGCGCGTGTCCGCTGGCTTCCATGCCCACCCGCACGGTCACAGCGCGCTGGCTGAGATCGCGGTAGAACTGCTCGGCTTGTTCCTTGTGTCCCAGGCGGGCTTCGCTCAGTTCGCCCGTATCCGTGTCTACGTACGCAATTTGTTGGAAGCCCGGGTGATAATCACAACCTATAATGATCATGTTCGGCTCCTTTCTCCCGAGCCTTCTTGGTTGGCTTTAGCACCACCAACTTTACTCGGGCCGGGAGCCGACATTGTTATGGAATCATTGCACCAACGATACAAATAGTTGATGTCCGCTACGCCCCCGCACCCTTTCCTTGTCCGCGGTACCAATCCACCGTACGCTTCAGCCCCTCTTCAAAATTCACGCTTGGTTTGTAGCCGAAAGCCTTCTCCGCGCGGCTGATGTCGGCGAGCGAGTGCTTGATGTCGCCTTCCCGCTCGGGGCCGCGCTTGACTTCGCCGGAGTAGCCCGTCAGCTTCTTCAGGGCGTGGAAAGTTTCGTTCAGGTCAACGCGCGTCCCGGTCGCGACGTTGAACACCCGTCCTGCGACCTGATCCGCCGGAGCATGCGCGGCCAGCAGGTTCGCACTCACGGCGTTGTCGATGTAAGTGAAGTCGCGACTTTGGCTGCCATCGCCAAAGATGGTCGGTTGCCGCCCCTGCAGCATCTGTGTGATGAACTTCGCAAGCACGCCCGAGTACGGCGACGTCGGATCCTGCCGCGGCCCGAAAATGTTGAAGTAGCGCAGGCTCACCGTCTCCAGACCATAGCAGCGGTAAAACGAAATCATGTAGTGCTCGCTTGCCAGCTTAGCCACCGCGTAAGGAGAAATCGGATCCGGCGTCATCTCCTCATGTTTCGGCAAGGTCGGCGTGTCGCCGTAAGCCGAAGACGAGGCCGCATACATCACGCGCCGCACTTTCGCGTCCCGAGCCCCCACCAGCAGGTTCACCGTGCCGTCCACGTTGGCGCGATTGCTGCCCACCGGGTCGAGTACGGATTTCGGCACCGAAGGAATGGCAGCCTGGTGAAAGATGTAGTCCACCCCTACGCAAGCCTTTTTCATCGCCTCCGCATCCAGCAGATCGGCTTCCCGGAAGTCGATGCGGTTCAAAATCTCCGCGATATTTTCCCGCTTGCCAGTTGAAAAGTTATCGATGCCGCGAACCTGCTCGCCCTTTTCCAGGAGCGCACGCGCAATGGACGAGCCGATAAAACCGGAAATTCCCGTAATTAAATGAAGAGCCATAGACTCTTCATCATAGCGAAAATGTAGGAATCTCGGGCTTCAGAGAAAGTACGACGATAACCAGCACGTGAGCACTGAATGAAAAAAGTCTACGCTGAGAGCCCAAAGCCAAGAGCCCAACCCAAGCCTAAAGCCCAGAGCCCATAGCCAAAGAGCAGAGCCCATAGCCCAGATCTAGAGCCCCTGACTTTTGCGGAGCAGACGAACGAACTCTTCCTTGCTGAGTTGCATATGAACTTCGAAGAATTCAGCCAGCACCTGCAGAGCGGCGGCGGCATTCACGATAATGGGCATGGCACTGGCATGGGAGACAGGTTCGGCCTCGGGTGAAGGCGAAGATCTTCGAATCGAAGGACGCACCGTGTCGATCATGGCATCGACCTGCTGGCGACTCTCCACCGTCATATCCCGGAACGCCACGCCCATACCCAGGAACGGATAGCTTACGCGAACTTCCCCCTTGACCTCCGCGCGCACACCGTTCAGTTCCAGTTCCAGGTCAACGATGGCCCCCACCGGAAAGGTCGCCTTCAATTCGATATAGCAGCCGCCGATGCTGAGATCGGTAAACGTGCCCCAGGTGCGCACGTCGGTGCCCTGCACGCGAAAGGTTGCGCTGCCTTCACACTTGTAGCGCGGATTCTTGCGCCGTTCCCCCGGAGCCTCCTCGGGAACGGCCGCTTCCGGCGGTGACTCT
Organism: uncultured Acidobacteriota bacterium; assembly: GCA_963850425.1. Lineage (GTDB taxonomy): Bacteria > Acidobacteriota > Terriglobia > Terriglobales > Acidobacteriaceae > Gp1-AA133. The sequence continues at coordinate 2,156,489 of CAWKLF010000001.1, forward strand.
GGAAAAGGACGCGACTGCCCCTGATCCTGTTTCAGCCGCCGGAGATAGTCCGCGCCACTGGATTCGAAATTCATTCGCCTTCCCGTAGTTTCGCGAGGCACTCCCTCGCTCGAGGCACACTCGGACTCCGTGCAAGGTCCGGCCTGCCGACAGCCTGCTCACTAAGTTATCGGGAGAACTCGCGGAAGCCTCGGTCACTAAGGTCAGTTTGCGTGGGTAGGATGGCTGGTGTTGTTCAATCTTGGGAAGCGGTCTTTAAACGGGAAGCCCGCTGCTCCTCCGCTGCTCTGCGAATTGCCTGCCAAACTTCTTCTTTGCCTGCCCCAGTCTTGGCTGAAAATGGCACCACGCGCGCCCCCGCATGCCGCTCCCCCAAAGTCCGCAAGGCATTGTTCAACTGGTTGCCGGAAAGCCGGTCGCTCTTGGTGGCCACAATGAGGAACGGCCGCGCCGTCGCTGTGAGGAAGTCCAGCAATTGCTGATCGCTTTCCTGGGGCGGGATGTTGGAATCCACCAGCGCCACGCACAGCGCCAGCGTAGACCGGTCCTTCAGATACGGATCGATGAAACTGGGCCACTGCGCCGAAATTTCCCGCGAAATCTTCGCGTACCCGTAACCCGGCAGATCGGCAAAAATCAGTTCCGGCCGCGGCTTGCCCGCAATCCGCAACTCGAAAAAATTAATCGCGCGGGTTCGCCCCGGCGTGGAACTGGTCCGCGCCAGCTTGGTCCCGACCAGCGAATTGATCACACTCGATTTCCCGACGTTCGACCGCCCCAGAAAAGCGATCTCCGGCAACGTGGGAACAGGGAAGTGCCCTGCATCGGTTGCCGACAGCAGGAATCGGGAAAGGACACGCACACTCCAGTGTAGCGCAGCCTGCCCTTGAGCCTGTGAAGGACCCGCACCCACGAAGTTGCAAGTGGAACAATGCCTCTGGATTAGATCACTCACCACAGACACACAGAGAAAGATCTAGTGTTTTTTCAGCTTGCCAGTGGACCACCCTGCAAGTTTGCCGCTATAAGAGTTGAGTGCCGGCTTTCGCCGACACGTTGGCCGGTAGGCCCGTAGTTCTCCGTGTCTCTGTGGTGAAAAAGTTGTTAGAGATGTTATTGATCCAGCCCTAAAGGATGCTTGTTTTCGTGCACATCCTCGCTTTTCACGGGCTTGTACTTGTACCAGAGTTGCAGAAGACCGAAGATGGCGACCCCGAGCAGCACGCTGATGAGGAAGAACACACGATAAGCGGGAAGTCCGATGAGCAGCACCGCGACGACGGCAATCGCCGCGATCAGTCCAGTTCGGCCCGGGAACATACTCGCAAGGCGGTTACCGGCAGACATGGGAAGTCCTTACCACTATTTTACCGCCAGCCCAAAGGATTTTGCCGCCAGCGCCGGACAAAAAAACTGCACAAAAAAGAAAGCTCGCCGAAGCGAGCCATAGTTTTAGCCTTATCGAGAGCCCAGAGCCGCCCTACTGATGCGTAGCCGGACCCTCGGCCGCCTGCGGCGTGATGCCCGTGATCGTCTGCGGGGTCTCTTCCAGAATCTGCGGCAGAGGCCCTTCCAGCGCGATCTTTAGCACCTGGTCCATGGTTTCCACGAAATGCATCTTCATTTCCTTGCGCAGATTCTCGGGGACTTCCGCCAGGTCCTTCTCGTTGTCCTTGGGCAGAATGACTGCGAACAGTCCCGCGCGATGCGCCGCCAGCAGCTTTTCCTTCAAGCCGCCAATGGGCAAAACCTTGCCGCGCAGCGTGATCTCACCGGTCATCGCCAGATCGCGCCGTACTGGAATCTTGCTGAGCGCGCTGGCAATGGCCGTAGCAATCGTGATGCCCGCCGAGGGCCCGTCTTTCGGAATCGCGCCCTCGGGCACGTGCACGTGGATGTCGAGGTTGCGGTAGAAATCGCGCGGCAGGCCCAGCCCAGCAGCCCGCGAGCGCACATAGGACATCGCCGCCTGCGCCGACTCCTGCATCACGTCGCCCAGTTTTCCAGTCAGGGTCAGCTTGCCCTTGCCATCAACTACCGTGACTTCGGTGGTCAGGATCGAGCCACCGACTTCCGTCCAGGCTAGTCCGGTGACCAGTCCGACTTCGCTCTTCTCGTTGGCCAGCGTGTCGCGGAACTTGATCACGCCCAGGAAGTCGCCGATATTCTCGCCCGTAACGGTGACCTTGTATTCCGGACCTTCCTTCACGACCTTGCGGGCGATCTTGCGGCAAACGTTGCCAATCTCGCGTTCCAGATTGCGCACTCCCGCTTCCCGGGTGAACGACCGGATGATTGCCGTGATGGCGTCGTCGGTGAACTTGATATTCTTGTCGGTCAACCCCGCCTGCGCGAGTTGCTTGATCACCAGGAACTGCTTGGCGATTTCGACTTTCTCCGGCTCGGTGTAGCCGTGCAGGCGCAGTACTTCCATGCGGTCCTGCAGGGCAGGGGGAATGGTGTGCATCACGTTGGCGGTCGCCACGAAGAACACCTGCGACAGGTCGTATTCCACGTCGAGGTAGTGGTCCACGAACATGAAATTCTGTTCCGGATCGAGCACTTCGAGCAGCGCCGCTGAGGGGTCGCCGCGAAAATCCATAGACATCTTATCGACTTCATCCAGCATGAAGACCGGGTTCTTGGTGCCCGCCTTCTTCATCATCTGGATAATCTGCCCGGGCAGGGCGCCGATGTAGGTGCGCCTGTGCCCGCGAATCTCAGCCTCGTCTCGCACGCCGCCAAGTGACATACGCACGAACTTGCGGCCGGTCGCCTTCGCAATCGACATACCCAGCGAAGTCTTGCCCACGCCGGGAGGTCCGACGAAACATAGAATCGAGCCTTTCGGATTTTTTACCAGCTGGCGAACGGCCAGAAATTCAAGGATGCGCTCCTTGATCTTCTCGAGCCCGTAATGATCTTCGTTAAGGACCTTCTCGGCGCGCCCGATGTTGCGGATTTCCTTGGAGCGCTTCTTCCACGGCACAGCCAACAACCAATCGAGGTAGTTGCGCGAGACGGTGGATTCGGCCGACATGGGCGGCATGGCTTCCAGCTTCTTCAATTCCTGGACTGCCTTGTCTTTGACTTCCTTCGGCATGCCGGCGGCTTCGATCTTCTTCTTCAGCTCGTCGAATTCGCTCTTCTCGCCCCGGCCCAGTTCCTTCTGGATGGCCTTGATCTTCTCGTTGAGGTAGTACTCTTTCTGCGCCCGCTCCATCTGCCGTTTCACGCGCGACTGGATAGTGCGGTCCATGTTCAGCTTCTCGATCTCGATGTCGAGCACGTCGGCAATGCGGGTCAGCCGCTCCGCCGGATCGAAGATTTCCAGCAGTTCCTGTTTTTCTTCAATCGAAAGCTGCAGGTTGGCGGCGATGGTGTCGGTCAGCTTGGCCGGATCTTCCATGCGGACGGCCGCAATCATGGTCTCGTAGTTCAGAGACTGGCACAGCTTTACGTACTGCTCGAACAGTCCGGTAACCCGCTGCATCCCCGCTTCAATCTGCGGGCTGGTTTCGGTCGCATAACGCGCCACTCGCACCGAGGCCTGCATGTAGCCGTCGGTATCGGTGACCTGCAGGATCTTGCCGCGCTCAATGCCTTCGACCAGAACCTTGATATTTCCGTCGGGCAGCTTGAGGCTCTGCACGATGTTGACGACCGTGCCCACCTGGTAAATCTCGTTGGCCTTGGGTTCGTCGATGGACGCATCGTGCTGGGTGGCCAGAAAGATCTTTTTGTCCGCCGCCAGCGCCTCTTCCAGCGCGTGCACGCTCGATTCCCGGCCCACCACAAACGGGGTCATCATGTAGGGAAAAATGACGACATCCCGAATCGGCATCATCGGGAGTTTCTTGGTTTCGAACTTTTCCTTCGACTGGGTCACTAAAAAATCAGCTCCTGGCTGTTAGCTTTTGCCTTCAGCACCAATCCTAGTTTAACAACTCAAGCACGCTTTTCTGAGCGTTGTTACCGCCCGGCAGTACATCGTGTGGCCGCTGACGCTAACAGCTACAAGCTAAAGGCCAAAAGCTGCCCTACCCCGCCTTATCCATCATGGCAATTGAGACGTCCCGCTTCTCCACCATCTCGCGTGTGACTTCAAATTCCTTGACCTTCTTCTGGCTCGGCAAGTGATACATCAGGTCGAGCATCAGTTCTTCCAGAATCATGCGCAGTCCGCGCGCGCCTACTTTGCGCGCCATCGCCTGCCGCGCAATCGCCCGCGTGGCCTCGTCGCTGAACTTCAGCCGCACGTTCTCAAATTCGAACAAGCGCTGGTACTGTTTGATGATCGCATTCTTCGGACGGGTAAGAATTTCGATCAGCGCATACTCGTCCAGATCCTCCAGCAGTCCCACAACCGGCAGGCGGCCCACAAATTCCGGAATCAGCCCAAACTTGATCAGGTCTTCCGGCTGCACGTCGGTCATCAACTGGAACTTGGTCTTGCTGCCGTCGACATTCTCGGCTTCCGCTGTTTCCTCGCCCGTCTTGAAGCCCAGCGACTTCTTGCCAAGCCGCCGCGAAATAATCTTGTCGAGCCCGACAAACGCTCCTCCGCAAATGAAGAGGATGTTGGTGGTGTCGACCGGGGTGAATTCCTGGTGCGGATGCTTGCGCCCGCCTTGTGGCGGGACGTTGGCGATTGTCCCTTCGAGAATCTTCAACAGAGCCTGCTGCACGCCTTCACCCGAAACATCGCGAGTGATGGATGGGTTCTCATCCTTGCGTCCGATCTTGTCGACTTCGTCGATGTAGATGATGCCCGTCTGGGCGCGGCCCACGTCGCCTTCGGCTGCCTGCAGCAGCTTCAAAATGATGTTCTCGACGTCCTCGCCCACGTACCCGGCTTCGGTCAGCGTGGTGGCATCGACGATCGCAAAGGGAACGTCCAGCATGCGGGCGAGCGTTTGGGCCAGCAGCGTCTTGCCGGTGCCGGTTGGACCGATCAGCATGATGTTCGACTTGGTCAGCTCGACGCCGTCGCCGGTCTTCTGGCGATTCATGAAGATGCGCTTGTAGTGGTTGTAGACCGCCACCGCCAGCTTCTTCTTGGTTTGCTCCTGCCCAATGACGTACTCGTCGAGGAAGGTCTTTACTTCTTGTGGCTTGGGAAGCTGGTTCGGAGTGGATGACTCCGGGGTTGCCGTGCGGTCATCTTCCAGGATGGAATTGCAGACCGCTACACACTCGTCACAAATGTACGCCCTGGGATAGTCACTGGGGGACGAAATCAGTTTCGCGACTGCGTCCTGCGATTTGTGACAGAACGAACAGCGCAAGATTTCGTCTGTGCCCGACCGGTTTTTCACTCGGCTCAACTCCTTACGATTTCATCCGGACCTGCCGCCCGGCCCCTTTTGCCTCGTTGGCCGGCAACCGCTTCTCGCCGAGACCAGCAGTAGAGCTGACCGGCGAACGCCGATCATAACTCTACTTCGTCTTGTAGATGATATCGTCGATGATTCCGTATTCCTTGGCCTGCTGCGCGTTCATGATGAAGTCGCGCTCTACATCCTTTTCTACCTTGTCCAGCTTCTGGCCGCTATGTTTCGAAAGTAACTGGTTCGTAATTTCCCGCATCCTGAGGATTTCACGGGCATGGATATCGATATCGGTTGCCTGCCCTGACAGCCCGCCCATTGAGGGCTGGTGGATCAGAATGCGCGAATTGGGCAGCGCCAGCCGCTTTTTGGCTTCCCCGGCCGCCAGCAACAGTGCGGCCATGGAAGCCGCCTGCCCGATGCAGATGGTCGTCACGTCGTTTTTCACGTACTGCATCGTGTCGTAAATAGCCATTCCAGCTGTGATCGATCCGCCCGGAGAGTTAATGTAAAGCTGGATGTCTTTCTCCGGATCCTCCTGAGCCAGAAACAGCATCTGCGCGATCACCAGGTTGGCGATGTTGTCGTCGATCGGGGTTCCGATAAAAATGATGTTATCGCGAAGCAGGCGCGAGTAAATGTCGTAGGCGCGCTCGCCCCGTCCGGTCTGCTCGATCACCATCGGCACCAGCATCATCTTTGGATCGTTCACGTTCACCTGCCACACTCCTGTCTCAACCACCTGTTTCGTATGCGAGGGAGAATCGAAAGTGGTCCGCCTTACGCGGACTGGTGATACAAAAAGTTGAGGGTCTTCTCGTTGCGGATTCTATTTCTAATCCTATCGAGCGCCCCATCGCGTGTCAAACGTGCCCGCACCGCCTCCGAAGTCTGTTTCGTCTGCGTAGCGAGCGCTTCTATCTCACGATCGATCTCCTCGTCGCCAACCTCGATCTTCTCCAGATCCGCGACCCTATCCAGCAGCAGGGAAGCCTTGACCTCCTGCACCGCCTGCTCACGCTGCCCGGCACGCAAGCGGCTCAAATCCATCTTCTTCATATCCTCGGCCCGCATGCCTTGCGACGCCAGCGCGCGCAACCCGCGCTCCAGGCGAACATCGATCTGGCGGTCCACCATTGCTTCCGGCACCTCAAACTCGTTCCGCTTCACCAACTCGGCGACCAGCTTGTCCTTGGCCTCGTGCTCGGCGGTGTGCTTCTTCTCCGCCTCCATGTTTTCGCGGACGCGTTTCTTCACGTCGTCGATTGCGGTGAAGTCCCCGAGTTCTTTCGCGAAGGCGTCATTCAGCTCCGGAAGATTCTTGTGCTTCAGCGACAGCACCTTGACCCTGTAGTCGAAGGTCTTGCCAGCAAGGCGCTTATCTTCGGTATCGTCCGGATACTTCACTTCGAAAGTCTTTTCCTCGCCCGGCGACGCTCCACGCAGGTGCTCGTTGAACTCCGGCATCGTATTCTGGCCGCCGATCTCTACCAGCACGTCATCCATGTGGATGGGCTGGCCTTCGGCGCCTTCCTTGGGCTTGCCGTCGAGTGCAACCTGCGCAAAATCTCCGTCAGCAGCAGGACGGCCCTCAATCGCATCGAAGGTCGCATGCTGCTCCTGCAGGTGATTCAATGCCTGATTCACTTCTTCGTCCGTGACTTCGATCACAGGCTTGTCGGCGCGCAGTTCCTTGTAGCCCGAAACTTCGATTTCCGGCAGCACCTCGAAGCTTGCCTTGAAACGTAACGGCTCGCCGTCGTGAATGTGCAGGTCGCTCACGCGTGGCTGCGAAACCGGCACCAGACCTTGTTTATCCGCCTCCCGGCGGAAGTAACGCGGCACCAGCATCTCCACGACTTCGGTCTTGATGTCTTCCGCGAAGCGTTGTCGAATGATCGACGGCGGAACGTGCCCCTTACGGAAGCCCGGCAGCCGCGCCAGTTTTTGATATTTCTGGATGAGAGCGTCGGTCTCGCGCTGAACTTCGGCGGCCGGAACCTCTATCGAGATTTCCCGCTTGGTGCTTTCTTTTGTCTCTGTGGCGCTCACGATAAGCCTTTCAATCCACGCTCTTCCGAAGCGCCGGCCGATCGAGCCAGCCGGCTGGAAAGCGGGTTAACCCAATTCTTGAGTGTAAAGACTGAGAGAGACGACCGTCAAACACCGAAGGGCCGCCAGGAGCGCCAGAGCCCGTCATGTTTCCTTCCGCAGGGTAATCAGGCTGACCTTGGGCGGACAAAACAGACGCACCGGCGGATTGATGACGCCGACCCCATGGCTGGTAAAGACTTGCAAGCGTCCCACCCGGTTCAGGCCTGTGTGGTACTTGTGCGCCAATGCGGGCAGGATGATCGGTCCCCACCCCGGAATCCGGACCTGCCCGCCATGCGAGTGCCCGGATAGTTGAAGGTCCACCGGAAAGCGGGCGACGTGATCGGCGAGGTCGGGTTCGTGCGCCAGAAGAATGGTCGCATCGGTTGGCGGAATCTTTGCGATGGCCTGGGCCACGTCGGCGTGACCCTCGAGAGCATCATCGATGCCCGCTACCCACAAAATCTGTTTTTCGCGCTCAATGGCCAGCGCGCCATTTCGCAGAACCGGAATCCCGCGTTCGACCAAGGCTCCCGCAACCCGGTCAGCGCCGTTCCAGTGGTCATGGTTTCCGAGGATTGCGATCTTGGGCACTCCCTGCCATTGGGCGAACACGTCCGCGCAGGGCTCGGCGTTACGGGCGCCTTCGATCCCGTTGTGCCCAAAAATCGGATGAGAGACGAAATCGCCGGTCAGCGCGACCAGGTCCGGTTGAAATCCCTGCGCGATGCGCACCGAACGCTCCAGTTCGGGCTGGTCCATGTAGGGACCGAAATGAATGTCGGTAATCTGCGCAATGCGGAAGCCATCGAACGCCTCCGGCAGTCGCGCCAGCCGAACCTGGATGTGTTCGGCGACCGGATGTTGGGGTTCCCGGAAAAAGCCTTCGACGGCGAGTGCGGTGCCTGAAAGTGCCGCCAGTCCCACGACTGACCGGCGTACGAATTGCCTGCGTGTCAACACAAAGTGCGCTAATGCAAGTTTAACATCTGTAGTGTTCTGCGCTGGTCGTAGCGCTCCCATAGAATAAATGTGTGGAAAATGCAAAAAACATTTCCGGGGATTGGCTCGTCCAGCTGAATCGCGAGGTTGTCGCTTGCGCCCGGTGTCCGCGCCTGGTGATGTACCGGGAAATGATTGCCCGTGAGAAACGCCGCGCTTATCGGGACTGCGAATACTGGGGCAAGCCTGTTCCGGGATTCGGCGACCCCAATGCCCGCGTGCTGATCATGGGGCTCGCACCCGGCGCGCATGGCTCCAATCGCACCGGTCGCCCGTTCACCGGCGATGCTTCCGGAAATTTCATGTATCCGGTGTTGTACGAGACGGGCTTCGCCAACCAGCCGACCGCAACCGCTTGCGGCGACGGGCTCGAGTTGAGCGATCTCTACATTACGGCTGCTGCCCGCTGCGCGCCTCCCGATAACAAACCTCTGCCCTCGGAACTGGCCAACTGCGCTCCGTTTCTTGACCGGGAGATCGAAGGGTTGCGTCGGTTGAAGGTGGTGGTGGCGCTGGGCAAGATTGGTTTCGACGCCTACCTGAATTTCGTGCGCCGCCGCGGCCTGTTGCGGAGCAAAGCGGCTTACGTGTTTGCCCACGGTGCGACATACAAGCTGCCCGACGGGAAAACCCTGTTGGCCTCCTACCACCCCTCGAATCAGAACACGCAAACCGGAAAGCTGACCAAGACAATGTTTCTCAACATATTCAAGCAAGCGGCCCATCGGGCCGATGAGTAGATTGGCGGGGGCCGTCAGAGCCGGCCCCTAAGCCCTCTCCGGAGCGTCTGTGGGTTTCCATCCACAGCCGGGACCGGGACGGCCTCAGCCGAATCCCAACTGAAACCCTGAATAGGGTGCCCCACGTCCAGCGCGTTTCCAGACGTGGGGCTTTTTCTTGACGCGGATTGCTGGGCCGATGCGAAGCGCTACCGTATAGGACACTAGGAAAGGCACCAAAGCGCAGATGGGTTTGACAAATTTCCTGGCGAACTTTGCGATCTCCTAGGTTCCTAAGATGGATAGCCAACGACCAACGACCGACGACCGACGACCAACGACCGACGACCGACGACCAACGACCAACGACCGATTCTAGAACCCCACCATCACTGGTTCCATCTCCAGCCGCACACCCCACTCGTCTTCAACGCGCCCCTGGATCTCGTCCTTCAGCGCCACGACCTCCGCCGCCGTCGCCCCGCCGCGATTCACAATGGCGAGTGCGTGCTTGCGCGAAATCCCCACGCGTCCTTTGGTGTATCCCTTGAAAAATCCCGAGTGCTCCACCAGCCAGGCGGCGGGGATTTTTCGCTGCGCCTCGAGCGCGGGATAGCTGGGAATATCCAAGCCCCGCGAGGCCGCTCTTTCTTTCATAGAATCGAACTCCGCCCCCGGCAGCACCGGGTTCTTGAAGAACGATCCCGCGCTTCTCGAGTCCTCATCGCCGGGGGTAATCAACATGGCCTTGCTGGCTCGAATCTTGCGCACGGCTTCGCGAACTTCAGCCAGCGTCGGTTTCCCATCCTTCCGGGTTCCTGGACTGGCCGCGAAGTACTGTTGCAGATCTCCGTAGCGAATCTGGGCCTCCCCATCGTGCACCAGCGCGAAGGTCACGTTGGTGATCAGGTAGCGTCCCTTCTGGCTCGAGTTGAAGATGCTGCTGCGATACGAGAATCCGCAGTCGGACTTTTCCAATTCCTCATCCTTGCCGGTTTCGAGATCGATCGCCACCAACGCAAAGATGGTCTCCGCAACTTCCTGTCCGTAGGCGCCGACGTTTTGCACCGGGGTTCCTCCAACGCTGCCGGGAATGCCGCTCAGGCACTCGATCCCCGCGCAATTGTGTTGCACTGTGATGGCGACAAAGTCATCCCAAACCTCTCCCGCCCCCACGTCGAAGTACGCCGTCCCGCGTCCGTGCCGGTGGTTGATCCCAGGTATTGCAATCCGCAGCACGAGCCCCGGCCAGCCCGCATCCGAAACCAACAGATTGCTCCCGCCACCCAGAACGAAAAGAGGGAGGTTGTGCGACCTGGCGAAATCAAGAGCCTCGTGCACCTCCGCAGCGCTGAGCGCTTCCACCAAGAAACGCGCCGGCCCGCCCACGTTAAGCGTAGTGAACGGCGCAAGCGGCACATTTTCCCGGATCTCCATGGATAGGCAAATATAAACGAGACGGGATTGTTGGAGCGGCGAGTTCCCGGTTGTCGCCTGTATTACAGCCTGACAACCTAAGAGTTGGCGCTACTCGAAACTCGAAACTCGAAACTTCACACCTGCCCCTCATGCTAGGATCTAGTTAACGTCCTTCCAAGGAGTCATTTTCCATGTATCCCGAACTCATGCTGATCCCGATGCGCGAAGAACTTACTAAGGCCGGCGTCCAGGAACTGCGCACCGCGGCTGAGGTGGACCGTGCCGTGAGCGCGCCCGGAACCACCATGATCATCGTGAATTCGGTTTGCGGTTGCGCCGCCGGACGCATGCGTCCCGCGGTCCGCATGGCCATGCAGCACGGCGCGCGCCCAGACCACACCTACAGCGTCTTCGCCGGTCAGGACAGGGAGGCCACCGAACGCGCGCGATTTTTCTTCGCCGGATATCCGCCCTCTTCGCCTTCGATCGGCATCCTGCGTGACGGCAAACTTGTCTACATGATGCAGCGCCACCAGATCGAAACCCGCGAAGCCCAAGCCATCGCGGCCGAACTAACCAACGCCTTCGACGCTCTATCCGTCGCCAGGTCCGCCCACGACTAGATCGTTTTTGCCAATCCCAAAAGTCTTGGCATTTCAAAATATTGTCATTTCAGAATTATTCGCATTTCAGAATGGTTGTCATCCCGAGCGAAGTGAGGCGCCAGACGAACGAAGTCGAGGGACCTTGCGTTTTCCGCAGTACCACGTTCGAACCTTTTCTCACCGCGGACTCGGATCCAGCGCAGCCAACCCTTTCCGCACTTCCCGCGCTCATGTTCTAATGCCGACCCATGACCTCAAAGTTCTTCTTGCCCCTCGTCCTGCTCCCCACCCTCGCCTTTGCCGCCGACGCCTGGCGCTCTCCCACGCCGCAGCAAATCGACGCCATCTACCCGCAGATGCGTGCGCTCTACGAAGACCTGCACCGCAACCCTGAGCTTTCGCTTCACGAAGAAAAGACCGCCGCCAAAATTGCGGATCAACTCCGCAAGCTTGGCTTTGAAGTCAGCACCGGCGTCGGGAACACAGGCGTGGTTGGCATGCTGAAGAACGGCGCGGGCCCGACCGTCATGATCCGCGCCGAACTTGACGCGCTACCCGTACTGGAAAAAACCGGGCTGCCCTACGCGAGCCATGCAACCACGCACAACGACCAGGACTTGGAGGTCCCGGTAATGCACGCCTGCGGCCACGATCTCCACATGTCGGCAGGCATGGGTACGGCCGCCCTGCTTGCGCAGAACAAAGACCGCTGGCACGGAACCTTCATCTACGTCGGCCAGCCCGCCGAAGAGCGTATCCAGGGCGCGACCGCCATGCTCAAGGACGGCCTGTTTACGCGCTTTCCCAAGCCCGACTTCGCGTTCGCCATCCACGACACGTCGTTCGCGCCCGCCGGTGCCGTCTACTACGTCAGCGGATTCGCCATGTCGAACGCCGACTCGCTCGACGTCACCATCTACGGCAAAGGTGGACATGGTTCGGCGCCCGAAGTCACAATCGATCCCATCGTCATTGCCGCCCGCACCATCCTGAGCTGGCAGACCATCATTTCACGTGAAAAAAATCCCCAAGATCCCGGCGTCATCACGGTAGGCACCATCCATGGCGGCACCAAAAACAACATCATTCCCGACGACGTGAAGCTGCAACTCACCGTGCGCTCCTACAGCGACGCGGTGCGCCAGCAGTTGCTCGCCGCCATCGAACGCGTGGTCGACGGAGAAGCGGCCGCCGCGGGCGCCGAAAAGAAGCCTGCCGTTACCCGCACCGAGGGAGTGCGCGCGGTCTACAACGACCCCGCCATTACGCAGCGCATCATCGCTTCGCTCGAGTCGGTTCTCGGCAAAGAGAAAGTGATTCCGGGACGCCCAAACATGGCCAGTGACGACTTCGCCGAATTCGCTCACGCAGGTGTCCCGTCGATGATGCTCAACATTGGCATGGTCAATCCCGCGAAATTCCAGGCCGCCCAGAAAAGCGGCGAGGTTCTGCCCGGTCCGCACTCCTCGCTCTTCGCGCCCGACGAAGAACCGAGTCTGAAGACCGGCATCCTGGTGGAAACGACCGCCGTGCTGGAATTGCTGGGGAAGTGAGGCAGATGTGCATGCCGGCGCACATTGAATTGATGACCGCAGATAAATGATTTCCGCGATGTCGTTGAGCCAAATGCAGGTCTTTGTGTTTTAGCGCGAACCCAAATGCTTCTCCGCGCCCTCTGCGGTTTAGGATTTTCAGCTTTACCGAACTTTGCGGTTAAGAACTTTTCCGACACGCAGCTAAAAGTTTCCAGCGGTATCAATCAGGACTTCGAGATGGCTCCGCCGTCACCGCCGAGCCGATATGGGCCGCGATGGCCCGTAGATCGGGCTCAACCCATGCCGCCCGGGCCGCATCCGACATCACGCAATCCCGGGTGTAGTAGGAATACAAAATGTCTTTGTCGCCGAAGCGCTCGATCGCGCCATTTATTTCGACCGTGATCGTGGCTCCCTCCGACTGACACAAGTCGCTGCATAGCAATTCCATCCAGAACCGCGTGATGGTTTCGTGATACCCCTGCTTTTGATGATGGGCAATAAACCGCTGCAATCCGCGACGCATGTGCTCCAGCGCTTCGTGGCAAGTCAAGGTGCACAGGTACCAGCAAGCCACCGTCAGGTGGCGCGCGTGCGTGAACTCCGCCAAAGCCAGTTCACAACGCTCGAATTGCTCGACGATTTTTTGAATCTCGAATTCATCTGCATACATGACTTGCGCCATACCGCAGCTCCTTTTGAGCAAAAAAAAATCGCCCGCGCGCAAGCTGCGCACGGGCGTTGTCTTCTCGAAAGTCAAGATTACGCGGTTATCCAGCCCTTGTAAAGAGTCTTTGAATGGAAAAGCTTTTAACCGCAAAGGGCGCGAAGCATCTCAAAGCGGCCTCTCCTCGCTCTCTTTGCGGTTCAGGCTTTGGATTTACTTCCGCGCTGTTCCCCCGACGCGAAATGCTTTGACGACAATGTTCCGGGGCTGCACTCCCACCGGAATCATGGTCAAAAGCGAGTACTCGCTGGGCTCCAGCTTCCGCGGCTTGCGTTTCTGAATGACAGTTACATCTCCCGATTGCGAATCGAGCACCAGCAGATAGTTCTGGCTCTGCGACAGAGCCAGGCCGTCGGGCCCGCTGCCCACCGGCATGATGGCCACGATCTTCCCGATGTCGATGTCGTACACCGCGACACTATTCGATCCGAAATTGCTGACGTACATGCGGAAATTGTCCGCTGATACCAGCCCGCGCACCGGTTTTGTCCCGATCAGGTAGCTGCTGGCCACTTCGTCGGTGGAAGTCTCAATGACCGAGATGCTGTCGGCATCAAAGTCAGTCACCATCAACTCGCCGCCATCAGGCTTCAGCGCGAGATTGGAGGGAGTCGGCCCCACGTCAAGCAGCGCTAGCACCTTGTTTCGCTTCAGATCGATGGACGCCACTTGTGCCGACCCGCTGCAGGCCACGAATGCTTTGGTCGAATCGGGCAGAATCGCAATGTCCTCGGGCTGCTTGCAGACCGGCAGGGTAGCGATGACCGACAAATTCTGAGCATCCAGCAGCGAAACGGTATTGTCGCCGCGATTGCTGACCACGACGACCGTGCCCGACAGCGAAACTCGGGCCAGCCCCGGGGCCGCACCCACCCGAATGCTCGCCACCACGACGCGCTTCTCGAGATCGATCACCGACACATTTGCCGAGCCTGAATTCGCCACGTACCCGCGTTTGCCGTCGGTCGACACGTCGATAAAAAACGGATGCCCGTGCACGCCGATTGCCGCGACCACCTGGTTCTTCTCCGCATCGATCACGCTGACGTTATTCGACCCGGTGTTGACGACGTAGACTTCGTTCTTCTTCGGATTGGCGGTCACGCCGGTCGGCTCGCTGCCCACCGGAATCGTCTTCGCCGGCTGGAACGTGCGCAGGTCGATCACGGTGACCGTATTGCTCTTGCCATTGGTTACGTAAGCGTATTCGCGATAGGTGGGACCGTAATCGGGAAGCGCGCTCTCGGAGAAATACCACCAGCCCACGCCTGCCACCACCGGCAGCAGAACTGCGATGAAGAGAATCTTTCTCAAAGGATGGCTTGGCCCCGGAGGAGGAAGATTACGCTACGGGAAGAGTGGAGATCAATAAAGGAGGAAGTCACGTCGACGGGAAACAGCGTCACCTGGCCGGCGTAGGCTCCGCCCGCACAACTTCTCCGGCCCCGATCCCGACAATCTCCCTTCCCACCACCGCCGCAATCTGCCGCACCTGCGCCATCAATTCCTCAAACTGCTCCGGATACAGCGACTGGATCCCGTCTGAAAGCGCCTTGTCGGGCTCATTATGGACTTCGATCATCAATCCATCCGCGCCCACGGCTACCGAGGCCCGCGAGAGCGGCGTGACCTTATTTCGTTTTCCCGTCCCGTGGCTGGGATCGACCACGATCGGCAAATGGCTCAGCCGTTGCACGGCCGGCACGATGCTCAGGTCGAGCGTGTTGCGCGTGTGATCGGCGAACGTGCGCACGCCGCGCTCGCACAGCACGACGTTGTAATTGCCTTCGCTCATGATGTATTCGGCCGCCATAAAGAATTCTTCCAGCGTGGCCGACATGCCGCGCTTCAGCATCACCGGCTTTTTCGCGCGCCCCGCACGCTTCAGCAGCGAAAAGTTCTGCATGTTGCGCGCGCCGATCTGGATCACGTCTGCATAGGCTTCCACAAGGTCGAGCGACTCGTTATCGATGGCCTCGGTTATGATCTTCATCCCGAAGCGGTCGCGGATCTCGGCCATGATCTGCAACCCGGCCTCGCCCATCCCCTGAAATGAATAAGGAGAGGTCCGCGGCTTGTAGGCTCCGCCGCGAAAGAACTGCGCCCCGGCCCGAGCCACCGCCTCGGCTACCGCGAACGCCTGCTCACGGCTCTCGATGGCGCATGGCCCCGCGATGATGGCGAGATTCTTCCCGCCCAGGGTAGCCGGCGTTCCGGAAAAACGGATGATGGTATTTTCTTCTTTAACGTCCCGGCTGACCAGCTTGTAAGGCTTACTGACGCGGATGACTTCCTGCACACCCGGCATGTCGTCGAGCGTGCCCTGCTCGACTTCGCCCTGGTTGCCGGTGATGCCGATTGCCGTGCGCGTCGCTCCCGGCATGGAGTGCGCGCGATAGCCGAGCGATTCAATCTTCTGACAAACGGCGCGCACCTGCTCTTCGGTAGCATGCGCCTGCATGACAACCAGCATGACCCCACCTCAAGTTCGAAAGTCTATCAAAATGCCGCACGGGGAATGTCGCCAGCCAATGTAGCGCGGGCGCCCCGGACGCGTCTTGCGGATCAAACCACTCGCTGGTCAACGCTTACTTTGAGCGCAATTCCCGTTTCGAGCTATCCACGCGAAATCGCATGCAGGCCGGGATGGCGGATCCTTAGGCTCAATCAGCCGATACCGGCAATCTGGCGAAGGGATAGCCGTCGGGTAACGGAGTTCATGTGCGCACTCTCCATCTCCGAATTTCCTCTGTTACTCTGATGCAGAATTTCTTTCAAGCACGGGGTCGCCAGCATTGGGATTTCGCCGCAACTCAGCCCGCAGTCCCCGGACGGTCGGCGTGCGCCGGACCGCCCGCCTGTGTGCGCTCGTTTTGGTCGCGGCCATCCTGCCGCTGCACTCCGTCGACGAGAAGCACATCATGATCTACGCCCCCAGCACAAGCTTTTCGCTGGCGGTGAGTGATCGCGATGGGCGTGAATATGTCGGCCTGCTCGAAGCCCTCGAGCCGCTGGGTGCGGTAACGTCGCGCACCGACGGCAATCGCTGGAAGCTGCGCTACAACGACGGCGACTCCGAATTTACCGTGGGCAAGAATCGCGCCAGGATCCGCGGCAAGGACATCGACTTTCCGGGAAACTTTCTGCTTGAGAATAGCCGGGGCCTGGTTCCGCTGGTTTCGCTCGGCACGCTTCTGCCGCGGATCTTAAACACCTCTGTCAGCTTCAATCCGGTGTCGCGTAGGCTCTTTGTCGGCAACGTGGCCACCCACTTCACCGCGCAACTGAGCCATACGACGCCTGCGCGGCTGGTGATGAACTTCACCGCCCCGGTGAATCCCACGATTGCCACTGAGCCGGGCCGCCTGCGCATGAGCTTCACGCGAGAACCGCTGGTCGCCCCCGGTACCCCCACGCTGACTTTCGGTGACAAGATAATCCCCTCTGCGACCTATGCGGAAAACAACGGCCTCGCCGAAGTCACGGTCACGGGCGCGGTCCCGCTGATGGCCAGCTTCAGCAATGACGGGCGCACCATCACCGTTGCTCCGGTTCCGCAGCCGGTCGCAGCGCCGCCACAGCCACCGCCATCTCCGGGACAACCAGCCTCCATACCTGCGGCAGGAGCCATACCCGCACAGGCACCGCCAGCCGCACTCCATTTCTACGCCGTCATCGACCCGAGCCATGGGGGGGACGATCGCGGCGCAGCCCTTAGCGACGCGTTCGCGGAAAAAGATGTCACGCTCGCGCTGGCGCGCCGCCTGCGCCAGGAGTTCGAATCGCGCGGCATCCCGACCCTCGTTCTCCGCGACTCCGATGCCAACATGGCGCTCGACGATCGCGCCACCCGGACCAACACTGCCAATCCCACAATCTATGTTTTGTTGCACGCCGCCTCCGACGGCAAAGGGGTTCGCCTTTACACTTCGCTGCTCCCCGCAGAGGGCGAGAATAACGGGCCGTTTCTCGCCTGGGATATTGCGCAGACCCGCTTCGTTCCCATCAGCAAAACGGTCGCTCAAAACGTTGCCGCGGAATTTCAGCGACGGCAAATTCCGGTTCGCACATTGCAGGCTCCCCTTCGTCCTTTAAACAACGTGACCAGCGCCGCGATCGCGGTCGAAGTGGCGCCCCCTGCCAACGATGTCGTCGACCTCACCCTGCCCGCCTACCAGCAGAACGTTACGGGCGCGATCGCGACTGCCATCGCCGCTATGCGCAATCAACTCGGAGGCCTGCCATGATCCCGCGTCACCTGCAGATTGCCGTGGGAATCCTGCTGCTGGCGGTGTTGGGAATGGGCTTCTACGTGGGGCGCATTCGCGGCCGCGCCCAGCAAGCCGGACCAGCCGCCGACGTGCGTCCGGTTGCGCCTCCCGCAGCCGGACCCACCGAGCGCGTCACGTTGTATGTAGCCAATGATGCGGGCGGAGTTTTGCGCGCGCAAGCAGCGAACATCCCGCTGCCCTCAGCCCGCCAGCAACGCGCCGAAGAACTTTTGCGCGCCCTGCTGGATATCTACCTCTCCAAAGACTCGCCGCACCCGTTGGGCCCGGGTTCGGAAGTACGCGCCGTTTATCTCGTCGATCCCGGCCTGGTCGTGATCGACCTGAACGCCCCCCTCGCCAACGGGCACCGCTCGGGCGTGCTCGAAGAGGAATTAACGATCGCATCGTTGATTCAAACGCTGGCGGCCAACATCCCGAATATTTTGAAAGTAAAAATTCTCGTAGAAGGCAAGGAACGCGAGACACTGGCCGGCCACGCAGACCTCTCCACCACGTACGACACGATCGCAGTTAGCCAGCTGGTAGCGCAGATGCAATGAGGCAGGTGTCAGGTCTCAGGTCTCGGGTCTTAGGGTGCTCCTATGGACACGCAGGCCCACGGGCAGCGGGGTGCCAGCCCGGCAATGCTTCGGACCCGATGCATTCAGACTCGCGGATGCATCTCTCAGCACTGTCATCTCGAGCGAAGTGGGGCGTCAGCCGAACGCCGTCAAGAGACCCAGCGTTTCCGGAATCCAGTAAGACCGCCGATACGCATCTCCATTGCTAGCTTGAATCCGAAGACAGCAACGGCAACCGCGTCCTAGATATTGAATAAAGCCTTGCCACCCCTAAGCCGAACACCTGAGCCCCACCACCCAAATCCTGATTTACAATCCCCCCCAAATGTTCTTTCGCTCCGACAATCGAACCCCCGACCAACTCCGTCCCGTCACCATCCTCCCCGAGTTCATCCACACCGCCGAAGGATCTGCGCTGATAGAGGTGGGCAATACCCGTGTGATCTGCACGGCCTCGGTTGAAGAATCCGTGCCGGCATTCTTGCGCAATAGCGGCAAGGGATGGGTCTCAAGCGAGTACGGCATGCTGCCTCGGGCAACCCTCACGCGCACCCCGCGCGAAGTCAGCAAAGGCCGCGCCAGCGGGCGGACCCACGAAATCCAGCGACTCATCGGACGCTCGCTACGCGCCGTAACCGATCTGGAAAAATTAGGCGAGCGTACGGTCTGGATCGACTGCGACGTGATTCAGGCCGATGGCGGCACGCGCACAGCATCGATCACCGGCGCTTTCGTCGCGCTAGGCCTGGCGCTGGAGAAGTTGGTGGAGGCCGGCACACTCACAGCCGTTCCGCTGCGCGACTTCGTGGCCGCGATCAGCGTGGGCATGGTTGACGGCGAGCCGCTCCTCGACCTCAACTACGAAGAAGACTCCCGCGCCGACGTCGATATGAACTTCGTGATGACCGCCGGCCGAAAGATGGTTGAAGTCCAGGCCACGGCCGAACATCGCGTCTTCGACGACCAGCAGTTCAGCCAGATGCTTACGCTAGCCCGCAAAGGCGTGGACACTTTGATCGCCAAGCAGCAAGCGGTGCTGAGCACGCTGACCCTGCGGCAATAAGCTCGATTTGAAGGCGGGCAGTCTATAAGCCGCCGAGACAAGATTAACCGGCGTGCCTCCGGCGGCAATCAACCGCGAATCGTATGCACTCGAGCAAGGGACGGCAGTGAGAAGACCAGACTGAGCGCCAGTTAGAAGCGCAATCACGGCATGGCCAATGCCCTCGTGCAGGAACGAGGTGAGCATCGCGACTAGCACGCCGATCGCGCAGACGGTGAGCGTGTCATCGCGCGCTGTGTCGGATGGCGTAGGATTTCATTTGTTGCCATGACGTTGTTTTTACGAGCGGCGAAACTCCTCGACCTTGCCCGCCTTCGCCATTACCACCGCCGTAGCCATGCCCGCGAAGAGGCCATGCTCGACGATGCCGGGCATCTCGCTTAGAGTGCGGGCGAGCGCAGCCGGATCTGGAATGTTGCCGAAGTGACAGTCGAGGATGTGATGACCTTCGTCGGTCACATAGGGCTTACCGGACGAATCCATTCGCCTGACCACCTGGGCTCCGAGATCGGAGATCTTTTTAGCGACCAGAGGCTCGGCGAAGCCGATGACTTCCACCGGAAGAGGAAAGTTTCCCAGAACCGCGACCTGCTTGGACGAGTCGGTGACGATGATCAGCTGCTTCGAGGCGGAGGCGACGATTTTTTCGCGAAGCATGGCGCCGCCGCCGCCCTTAATCAGGTTGAGTGCAGGATCGAATTCGTCGGCGCCATCGATGGTGACGTCGATCTCCTGAACTTCGTCGAAGGTCGTGAGCGGAATTCCCAATTGAATGGCAAGGTCGCGGGATGCGATCGAACTCGGGATGCCGCGAATCTTCATGCCGGCGCGCACGCGCTCGCCGAGCAAGCGAATCGCCCAGGTAGCGGTCGAGCCGCTGCCGAGTCCCACCACTTGGCCGTCGCGAACGTATTTCAGGCTCGCTCGCGCAGCCGCTTCCTTTTCCGCATCATTCGCCATGATTAATGCAGCCCCATTTCATCGAGTTGCCGGACGATTATTCCACAGCTTCTGAATTCCGCGTGGTTGCACGGCAGAAACCTCTGAGTCCTCGCCGGGTTAAGGAACGCAAGGTCCTTCGACTGCGTTCGGTTGGCGCCCTCACTTCGCTCGGCGATGACACGTGAAGGTGAGCTGGGGATTTGCCGCGAGCTGCGTCTTTGGGGCGGTGAAATTACGGACAATTACAAGCCATCAGCATTTTGCCCATAAGTTCTTTAAGGATTTTGCCGGCGACGGTGGCGGTGAGTCCCGAGATGTCGCGGCTGGGGTTGTACTCGACGATGTCGGCTCCGACGATGGTGGCCGTGATGGAGTGCAGGTGCTCGAGTACTTCGCGCACCGACATGCCGCCGGGCTCGCGATGGGAGACGCCCGGGGCGAAAGCGGGGTCGAGGACGTCCATGTCAAAGGAGACGTAGACCGGGCACCAGGTCTTTACTTCTTCGAGGGCGCGTTGGCGGCCGATCCCGAAGACTTCCACGCCAAAGCGCGCGGCTTGCTTCTTCTGCGCGGCGTTCATGGTGCGGATGCCGACCTGGATCAGCCGCTTGGCAAGTTTCTCTTCCATAATGCGCGCGAAGGGCGAAGCGTGCGAGAACTTGTTGCCGTCGAAATCGTCATAGAGATCGGGGTGGGCGTCGAAATGAATGATGGTGAGTTCTTTGAAACGCTTGGCAAACGCGCGGACGATGGGGTAGGTGATGGAGTGATCGCCGCCCAGACAGATGGGACGCTGGCGTTTGTCGAGCAAGGCATCGACTGCTTGCTCAATAGCGGGGAATGCGTTCTCGTGAAGCTGGAGGTCGCCCGCGTCTTTATACGCGCCTTCGGCGCCGACGTCGACGCCAAGTTCTGACCACATGTTGGAGGCGTCGCAACGCAACGCCTCACGGATCAGCGGGGGGGCTTCGGCTGCGCCTCGCTTGTAGGAGGAGTTCTCGTCGAGTGGAACACCCAGAAGGGTGGGTGCTCCCCAGGGTCCTTTTCCGCTTTCAGTGCTCGCCATGGGCTTCAGGGAAATTAAGGTACACCTTTCGGCATGGAGTGAGAAGGGCGGCGAGTCTATGGGCCGTTGCCGGGCGTAGCTCGAGGCCCAACTTGCAGCTCCGAGCAGAACCCGCGATGTCGAAAAACAAACTGGCCCCAACCCTATACGGTTGACGCCAGTCTGGTACTGCACCTCGTTAGGCCCGCTTCAATTACTGGTCGCGGTGAAAGTTGAACAAGTCCATCATGTCGCCAATAGCGGGGCTGTTTAGTGGAACATAGGGGTTGCTGCGGCTGGCTCGCGGATTGGGGAAGTTGTCACGGCTGCGCCTGGTCAAGGGCGACAGTTTCCAGTTGGCCTCGATGAATTTTAGGATGGAGACGTGGTCGGTGTAAGTGTGGGAGATGTGGCCGGGCTTGGTCCAGGGTGACACCACGATGGTGGGAATGCGGCTGCCGTCACCGAAGAAGTCCAGCGGCTGAATGTAGCCGGAGTCCCAGTAGCCGCCGCCCTCGTCGAAGGTGACGATAATGGCGGTGCTGGACCAGAGTTTCGGGTTGGCCTTGACGCCGTCGACGATCTTCTTCACAAAGCCTTCGAACAGGTTGAGCTTCGAGGAAGCCGGGTGCCCGTCGAGCCAGCCATCGGGCTTGACGAACGAGACTGCCGGAAGTGTGCCCTTCTTGATCGCGTCGTAAAGGTCGGTGGTGTCCTGGTTATGGGCGCGGCCGGAAGCATTGGTCATGATCGACGTCACGTACTGGAACGGGTTGCAGATGTTGCAGTATGTGTTGTCGGCGGTGACATAGTTGCCGTCAGGATTGGCGAGGTAGGCATTCCACTGATCGCCGTAGTAGGCCCACGAGACGTTCTTCTCGTTCATGGCGTCGCCGATGGTGCGCAACGTGGATGGCGGGATCGTGAAAACCGTCTGGTTGGGATTGGTGATGTCGGCGTAGGCATCGCGGCCATCGCCGTAGTAGCCGGGGTTGTAATTGTTCAACAGGTAGTAGTGGCTGCGCTCGCAATTGGGATCGATGGGCTTCGGTAGCGAACGAAGGTAATGAACCAGTTGGCTGACGCCGGGAGCGTAAGAGTCGGCGCACTCGCTGTAAGTTCCGCCGCCTGAGGAGGCAGAACCCAATGAGCCGGAACCGTAGCCGTCTTGCGTGTACCAGTTGTTGGTGCCCGGCTGAGGATTGGGGTCTTCGATTTCATCGACGACTCCGGCATTCGGGCTGCCCGCCGCGATCATTTCGTTATGGGGTGGCCGGCGCGCGTGTCCACGGCCGTCGCTGAACCAGATGCCGTCGCCGGAGCCTAACATCACGTGATTGGCGCCTGTTCCACCCATGACAGATTGGTGGAAGTTGTCGCTCATCGCGTACTTGTCGGCGAGGAACTTGAAGTAGGGTGCGTCGCCCTGCAGAACGTTATAAAAGCCCATTGCCGTGGAGCCTTCGCCGGTGCTGGCGTCATTGAAGCCGGAAGGCTGCGTCTTGCCATTGGAACCCGCGCCGATTGTGGTTTCCACCCAGGGCCACAAATCATTTTTGCATCCGCTGGGATTGGTGCGCGTCGCGCGTGATGCCTTGCAGTCAAATTGCTGCCACATCTGGTAGAAGCGATGAACCGGGCTGTTGTCATAGGTGTCGTAGGGATGGCTCGCGGAAGTCAACTGAAACGGCCCGTTAGGCAGCTTGTCGGCGTTTGGAATGCGGGTGTCGACGGCGCCATGCGCGAGTCCTGTGCCGCCCGTGGTGAGGTAGACGTAGTAGTCATCCGGCAAACCGTTCTCGAAAGCCTTGGCGGTGGCGACATCCGGGAAGGGCGCGGTCGAGTATCCGCCGGCGAGCGCTGGCGGCAAAACTGAATAGCGGGTCTTGACTGAGGGGCTGAGGCGAAAGCCATCATCGCTGCCGTCGATCGCGGAGGACTGCGCGGCCAGAGCAAAGTTAGGCCCAGGAGTTCCGTCTTCGTTGACGATGCCTTTCGAGAGCAAGTTGGCGACGCTCTCTCCTTTTTTCGGCTTATAGGTGGCGAACACGTGATCGAAGGTGCGGTTCTCGCCGATGATCACGATCACATGCTGGATGGGAGTTCTGGTTGAGCGGGAGTGATCCTCAACCGCGGCGATCGCCGGTGAAATCAGTTGTAAAACCAAAGTCGCGATGCCGGTTGCCGCCGCCACGCGCGACTTAAGGGAGACAAGTTGCCTTGACACCATTTCACAGCCCTCCTTTGAAGGTAGGGGCAGCGTAGTGGATGTTTATTTCGCTTCCGTAAAAGGCTTGTAACGTGTTTGTGAATTGTTTTCCAAAGGGGAGCTTCGAGCGGAAAGTGGCATGTTTCACTGAAATCAGACTTTGGGAAGCGATCAGTTAAACTCTAGGCCACTCGCGACGTGCTGATCTGCGATGTGGATTGCTCGCGGCTCGAAGCTCGCGGCTCGAAGCTCGTAGCTCGAAGCTGTCTTATGACTGTCGAAACCACTTTCTATCGAGATCTAGCCTACGTCTTCGGTGCCGCCGTGGTTGGCGGCGCGGTTGCCCGAATGCTGCGCCAGCCGCTCATTCTTGGCTATGTGCTGGGGGGCATTCTGGTTGGGCCGTTCACGCCCGGGCCAACAGTGGCTGATGTCCACGAGTTTGAGGTCCTTGCCGAGATCGGCGTGATCCTCCTGATGTACTCCATCGGCCTCGAATTCTCTTTTCGCGATCTGCTCCGCGTGAAGTGGGTGGCGATTATCGGCGGTCCGCTTGGGATTCTGCTTTCGATTGCCCTCGGACTCGGTGTGGGATCGTTGCTGGGTTGGAGTTGGCAGCAGGGAGTTGCGGTCGGCGCGATCATTTCGGTGGCGAGCACAATGGTATTGTCGCGCTTCCTGACCGAGCGTGGCGAACTGCACTCGGAGCAGGGCGAGGTGATGATTGGGATCACGCTGGTCGAGGACCTGGCGGTGGTGGTCCTGACGATTCTCCTGCCGTCCCTGGAAGATTTGAGCCGCAGCCGCTTGCTTGCCCTGGGCATTGCGCTGGGAAAAGCTTTACTGATTCTCATTCCGGTAACGCTGATCGCAAACAAACTCATTCCGCCGCTGATGCGGCGGGTCGTGAAGGCGGCGAACCCTGAATTCTTTGTCCTGGTTGCGCTCGCGTTGGGGTTCATGACCGCGGCACTGACCCATGCTGTCGGTTTGTCACTTGCTCTAGGCGCGTTTCTGGCGGGGCTGCTCGTGAGCGAGTCGGAGACCGCTCACGAGACAATGCAACACCTGCTCCCGCTACGCGACGCTTTCGTGGCGCTCTTCTTCGTCACCATGGGGATTCTGGTGAATCCGCGCGCGCTGATTTCAAAGCCTTCGCTGCTGTTGGTAATCATCACGATGGTTGTGGTCGGGAAGTTTGTGATCTGGGCGGCGGTCGTGAAATTGTTTCGCTATTCTACAAGTACGGCGTTGATGGCGGGTCTCGGCTTGACGCAAATTGGCGAATTTTCCTACGTGCTGGTGCGCGTATCCCGCGACGCCCATATTGTGGGCGACGATATGTATAACGCCGTGCTGGCGGCGTCGCTGTTTACGATCGTGATTAACGGATTGCTGCTGCGATTTGTTCCTGGTCGGTTGCTGCGCGGGACGCGGCGAGCTAGTTCGTAGCGGCAAATGCGTAGGTTCCTTCGCTGCGCTCAGGATACAGACGAGAAAGATTAGTCCACATCTGCTGCGATTCGCGGTAACACCGCGCGCAAAAGAGCTTCGAACTGGCCGCGAACTTTTTCGCCGGTCTCCATCACTTCCTGATGAGAAAGCACCTGGTCGAGAATTCCGGCGGCCATGTTGGTGACGCAGGAGATCGCGAGGACTTTGATTCCCATGTGCCGTGCGGCTACGACTTCGGCGACCGTCGACATGCCGACCAGATCGGCGCCGATGGTTCTGAGGTAGCGAATCTCGGCAGGCGTCTCATAACTGGGGCCGAGCAGTGCCGCATAGACGCCATCTTCGAGTGACAAGCCGAGCTTCGCGGCTTCTTCCTGGGTGGCCTTGGCATAAGTCTTCGTGTAGGCGTGGGTCATGTCGGGGAAGCGTACGCCGAAGCGGTCGTCATTAGGGCCGACCAGCGGATTGTCTCCTTGCAGATTGATGTGGTCCTTGATCAGCACAAGCGCGCCCTGCTGGTATTTCAGATTGATGCCGCCGGCGGCATTGGTAAGAATGACGGAGCGGACGCCCATGCGTCCGAAGACCCGGATCGGGAAGGCTACCTCCTCCGCGGAGTAGCCCTCGTAGAGGTGGACGCGTCCCTGCATGGCGGCCACGGGGATGTTTCCGGCGTTGCCAATGACCATCTGGCCGGCGTGGCCAATCGCGGTCGAACGGGGGAAGGCGGGGATCTGCGCGTAGGGAACTCGCGTTGCGTTGGCAAGCGAGTCGGCAAAGGCTCCGAGGCCCGACCCCAGGATGAGAGCGATTTTGGGACGTAGCGGCGTCTGCGATAGGACGAATTGTGCAGCCGCGTCGGCACGGGTGAATAGATCGTTCATGTCGTCATGACCTCGCGAAAAGCTTCGAGCACAGACTTTTCGGCCGTCAGTATGCCTTTTCGAATTGCTTGAACTCGTTCTCCAGTTTCCATTGGACGCGGGCTTTTTCGTTGGCATCGAGAAACTTCTGGCATCCGGGTAAATTTCTTCCGGCATTGGACTCCGTCGCGCAGGCCGACACCTTTTGAGATGCTCCCCGCCACAAACTCTCGCCGGGAATAAAGCTGTGCTCCAGGCTTTGCCGTGCCATACGCTTCAGTTCTACGTATGAAAGGCCCTGCGTCTCAACGGCGCGCAGGTATTCGTGCGTCATATTGGAACGGGACACTCCCTCATCGTCACTGGCCAGCGCCACCGGCACACCGTACTTCAGATATGTCGCCAGCGGATGTTTCGTGCCTTCCACTCCTAGAATCTTTGCATTACTGGTCAGGCAGATTTCGACCAGCACGTTTTTGGCAGCCATCTGTTTCAACAGGCCAAGCGGATCACGCTCGTTCATAACCGAAACGCCATGGCCGATGCGCTCGGCGTGACCTTGCTCGATGGAGTCGCGGATGTGAAAACGCAAGTCTTCGGGCGGAACGAGACCCCCAGCGAGTTCGCCGGCATGCAGGCTGATGTGCACGTTGGGATATGCCTTATGCAGGAAGTCGAGCATCTTCATATGCAGCTCGAAGTCGTGCCTGGGCACATACCAGTCCTCGGGCATGACCAGATTCAGTCCGACAAAGCGGGGATCAGCCTGGGCGAGCTCAAAGCCCAACAGAATTTGCGCGAACACGCTCTCCCTGGGTAAGCCGCGCAGCACCTGGTAGAGGTAGTGGATCGTCACCTGGCAGCCGGGGTCGGGCTGGGCGGTGCCGCACGCGAGAATTTCCTGCTTGCGGGCTTCGTTCCGGTCCAGCTGCGCGCGGGTTGCGGTGACGATGTCTTTCAAGCCTCCAGCCAGCAAGCGGTCGCGCATTATGCCAAAGTCATCGTCCCAGCCCAGCTTGCCTCCCAGTTGCGCGGAACTCATGTTGTCGGCGGTGTGCATGAGTTCGACGTACTGGAGCCGGTCGGCGGCGGCACGGGAAGCCACCTCGGCCAACTGGTCACCGACAGTGTTGATTTCGGCGAGCAGAAACCTGTCGAAGGTTGCGAAGAAGTGGTCGTGTCCTGAGCCTTTGCCGGGGGTCCAGTTCCTCATGGACCAGGCGTCGACCAGTTGGTTGTAGAGCACGTGGTCAGCGTAGGCGCAGCGCACCTGGGGCTGGTTGGAATGCGTCGCGCAGGATTCATCGCAGGGCGGCGGCAGCAGAGTCGACGTGGTGCGGTCCACGCACAGGTTGTTCTGAACGGCATAGTCGATCCACCTCTCCGCATAGATCGAGCCCGCAAGATGGTTGTGCAGGTCGCCGCCCTTCGGCATGGACTGAAGGAACGCCAGGAGCAGGGAGGAGTTCTTACGGATCGATTCGAGGTGGACCGCGGTGCGCTGTTCGGCGCTTTGCGCCGCGGCGGCCATGCTAAGGCTTAATAACAGTGCGAGATGGCGGATCTTCGCGGATACGTCCACTTTGCTCTTCCCTACGGGAAGGCGAATTGTACAGGGACGGGGCAACTGGTTTACAGAAGGCAGGGAGGATCGTGCAAGATTGGGCTCGAGAACTGGTGGTCAAGTGCGATTAGCGGCAGTGGACCCCAGAGATGCGGCTGTTGCAAATAGCAACTACCCGCGCCGTTATTGAATTGTGACGAGATTTCCACAGGCGAGAAAAGCATTCTTTCACAGGAAACACTGGATTTACATGGCTGAACACCGCCCTGGTTATGTAACTTCGGTCAAAACTGGCAAAACCCGCAAGAAAGGTGCACAAAAAGCGGTCATTTGCCTGTGAATGGCATGCATGTCATTGAAACTCCAACAGATAAATGGTCGTAGTTTTGATTGACTGTAAAAATAGAAGGAGTAAAACAACCTCGTTCTTTGACACGTTCTCAGTTTTGCCGGTTGGTGCGGCGTCCGGGGCTCAAGCGAAGTCACCTTCTGATTGCGCAAATCGGAAGGAAGGCAAGCAAGGGTCTATAGCAAAGCGCTGGTCGAGGAGAACAGGAACGATCGTTGAAGGCAAGATAGAGTCCCGAGGCGTTGGACTGGTTTATCCGGTTGGCGGTGAGCCCGGAGCCCAAACTAAGATCGCACGTTGCAACCCGCAAGGAAGCGACGAGAGCAGGTCGGTGAGGGTCTAAAAGCGAGCTACTGGCCGAGACGAACGAGATCAACATCACCTCGGGATTCTTATTGTTGGCCGCGGCGCCCTTTCGAGGCTGCCAGGACAGGCTCTCCCCCAAGTGTCTGAGTAACAACCCGGCCAAACACGAACCTCCTGAACAGAGACGCGGATCGCCCCGCGTCTCTTTTTTGTCACCGGCTTACGGCTGCCCTTATGGGCCGACCGCGATCTGCAGTTTGTCTTTCGTCCGCAGGCGAACCCGGTAGATCTGATCTTTCCCCGACACCTCGGACACAGCATCCAGATGAAGCGCGTAGGCGCCCTTGGGAAGCGTCTCTCCAAATGGAATTTCCTGCGAGTCAACACCGCTCTTTAGCGGGAAGTGCTGATAGCCGATGGCGGTAGCGCGGCCGTTCTCCGACACCGCGAGTACGACAAAGGTGAAATCGAAGTCGTCTTCAGTGTTGTTGCTGACAATAATGGACCCATCGATCCGGTTTCCGGCAGCGCGTGGGTAACGCTTCCACTCCATCACCATGGGCTGGAGAACACGAAGAACGTAGGAGCGAAAAGCTTTCTGCGGCGGATTCGAGCTGTCGGTCGCGGTAACGGTGAATTTGAAGTCACCCACAGTAGAGGGCGTGCCGCTGAGGAGGCCATCGTCGCCGAGTTTCATTGCCGCTGGTAATTTACCCTCGGAAACGGAGTACTTCATGGGCGGAATCCCACCGTGGGCCTGAAACTGGAATTTGTACTCATGTCGGGGCGACGCTTTGGGAAGGGTGACGGCGTCGAGCCAGAGGTTCGTTAAATCGGCGGGCTGTTGGGCGGATGCGGTCCACACCAGCAGCGAGGTTAGAACCATGAGTCGAAGTGCGGGCGTAAGGGGCATTATTCCTCTGTAACCTTCTGACCCGGTTGGATGCTCCAAAGGGGGCAAACGGAAAGGCACCTCGATTATGCAACACTGAGTGTGTCATGCACTTGCCGCATTCGTAACCCGACTTCGGAGTCCATATTCCCCTTTTGGAGCGTCACGGTGGCCGTTGAGGGACCTATGTCCTCGACGCCCGGTCGATTCACGCGCTAAGCTAGATAGTTTTTGGAACGCAGGAGGTTCCCGCATGCGGGAGGCAGTCCTAAAACTCTGGCCCGAGATCGACTGGATCAAGGACGCGAAGCTGCGCGATCAAGTGACCCTCACCTGGACGAAGGCCCTGGAGCGCAGTCCGCTGAAGCCCGACGACCTCCACCGCATTCCTTTCACCCTGCTGATTCCCGGCTGCCCCATCACGTTCATGGAGCATAAGCGGTGCGTGGTCCACATTGCTCGCAAGAGCGCGGAATCGATGAATGAATTTATGGGGCGCGCGCTGCCAGTCGATGTGGATGCGGTGATTGCGGGCGCGATTCTGGCGGATGTAGGGAAGCTTCTGGAATACGAAATCGGGCCGGATGGCCAGTCCCGGCAGAGCGAGCGCGGGGAAGCGTTGCGGCATCCTTTTACCGGAGTGGCTTTGGCGCTCGAGTGTGGCGTCCCGGACGAAGTTTGCCACATTATCGCGGCCCATGCCGCGGAAGGCGATCAGGTGAAGCGCACGACCGAGGCTTATGTGGTGCACCATGCCGACTTCATGGCGTACCTCCCCTTCAAGAATCCCAAGAACATGAAGCTGAAGAAAATTTAGGAGCCCTCTTGTCCGCACCCAAACACACGACGCCCGGAAAAGAAACGATCACCGCCAAGATGGCCCGCTGGGCCGCTGCCCTCGAGTACACGCAGATTTCCGAAGACGCTGTTTACCAGGCCAAGCGTTTCCTGCTCGATTCTGTAGGCTGTGCGCTGGGCGGGTATCAACAGCACGACGTGAAGATTGCCTTGATGGTACTGGATGAAGTAGCCGCACGCGGACCGGCGACTGTCATTGGCACGGGCAAGCGGGTGGATGCGGTGTCGGCCTCGCTCGCCAATGCCCTGATGATCCGCTGCATGGACTACAACGATATTTATTGGAAGCAGGATCCGTCGCATCCGTCCGACATTTTCCCAGCCGCGATGGCGGCGTGCGAACGGAAGAAATCGGCCGGCAAGGAACTGATCGTCGGCTTCGTGCTGGGACACGAATTTGAAATGCGTTTCTGCGAGGCGGCCTTCCCCGGGATACGGGAACGCGGCTGGCATCACGCCACGCTGACGGCTTTTGTGTCGCCATTCGTCGCGGGCCGTGGATTGCGGCTGTCCTGGGAGCAGATCCAGCATGCCGTCGGCATTTCGGCAAGCCGGCACTGCACATTGGGCGCGGTGACCGCGGGCAAGTTGACCATGATGAAGAACACAGTCGACCCCATGGCCACGCAGAGCGGAATGTTCGCGGCTCTGCTCGCCGAGAAGGGGTATACCGGGCCGGAGCATGTGATCGACGGCAAAGAGGGATTGGTGCATTGCTTCGGGCCGGACTGGAAACAGAACATCCTGACCGACGGGCTGGGCGATTCGTGGCGCATCACCCAATGCGGGATGAAGTTTTTTCCGACCGAGGCGCTAACACATGCGCCGATCTCCGCCGTACTCGATTTGGTGAAGAAGAATGATCTGCATCCGGATCAGGTCGCGAAGGTCCAGATCCGCTCGCTGGCGCGCGCGGCTGACATTCTTTCGGACCCGAGCAAGTACGATCCGCACACCAAGGAGACAGCCGACCATTCTCTGCCCTACGTGATCGCCGCCGCGCTGGTCGACCGGCAAGTAACGCCCGCACAGTTCGAGATGGCAAAGATCATGGATCCGAAGATCCGCGAGCAACTGAAGAAAGTCGAAGTGGTTGCCGACCCGGAAATCGAGAAGGTGTTTCCCGCATTGCAGCGCGTGATCGTGACTGTCACCACGACCGACGGGCGCTCGTTCACCGAGCAGTTGGACTATCCCAAGGGCGATCCGCGCAATCCGCTCACCGATCAGGAAATCGAAGAGAAGTTTGCAGCGCTGGCCGAGGGGGTTTTATCGGCGAAAGCGCAGAAGAAGTTGGTGGATGCAATCTGGAATTTGGAGAAGATTGGGACGGTTTCGAAGTTGATGGCGCTGATGAAGGCGGATGTGCGTGCGAAGAAGCCTTCGAACAAAAGCAAGCCGCGGACAAAGGCAAAAAAGCGGCTGTGACTTCAAGGCGGGTGCTCGTGGTCGCTGCAAAACCGGGCGAGCTTTGCTCGCCTGCACAGACGAGGGCGTCTGTGCCTACGTGGTTCGCTGGGCGACGGCGCGCTTGCCCGATTCGTTGAGTCCGGAGATTGTATGCCTCAAACCATCGTTGAAAGAATCGCACAGGCTCACATGGCGGAGGGACCTTCTCGGCCGCTTCGCACTGGAGATTTTCTGTCCATCCGACCGCATCGGGTGATGACGCATGACAACACTTCCGCGGTCATGAGCAAGTTCAAGGGTATCGGCGCAAAGAAGATTCACGATCCACAGCAATTGGTGTTTGCCCTCGATCACGATATTCAGAATCAGGACGAAGCGAACCAGAAGAAATATCGCGCGATTGAAGCGTTTGCGAAGGAGCACCGGGTCGATTTTTATCCCGCGGGCTCGGGCATCGGCCACCAAATCATGGTAGAGCGGGGCTACGTGGTTCCCGGATCGTTCGT
Source organism: uncultured Acidobacteriota bacterium (assembly GCA_963850425.1). Classification (GTDB taxonomy): domain Bacteria; phylum Acidobacteriota; class Terriglobia; order Terriglobales; family Acidobacteriaceae; genus Gp1-AA133. Next base: position 2,188,234 of record CAWKLF010000001.1, read on the forward strand.
GGTGGCGTCCGATTCGCATTCCAACATGTACGGCGCGCTCGGGGCCATCGGTACGCCCATTGTACGGACCGACGCCGCTGCGGTGTGGGCGACGGGGGAATTCTGGTGGCAGATTCCGCGTTCGGTCGAGGTGCGGCTGGAAGGGAAACTGCCGGAAGGCGCAACTGGCAAGGACGTCATCATCACGCTGTGCGGCTTGTACAACCACGACGAGGTACTAAACGCGGCGATCGAGTTCACGGGGCCGGGAGTGGCTTCGCTCTCGATGGATGCACGCTTGTCCATCTCGAACATGACCACCGAATGGGGGCCGTTGGTGGGATGGTTCCCAGTCGATCAGGTGACGATTGGATATCTTCGCGGTGTCCACCAGCGACTGAAGGCGCAGGGTATCGAGCGCTTCTTAGAGTCGGACCTGAAGCGATGGGCGGAAAATCCGCCGAGTCCCGATCCTTATGCAGTTTATGCGGCGAAGATTACGCTGGATCTGGCGCAAGTCACACCGCATGTTTCCGGGCCCGATACCGTGCAGGTCATGCAATCCCTCGCTGAGATGGAAAGGAAGAAGGTTGCGATTCAGAAGGCTTACCTCGTCTCTTGCGTCAACTCGCGCCTCGAAGACCTGGATGCGGCTGCGAAGGTTTTAAAGGGGAAGAAGGTGGCGCAGAGCGTGCAGTTCTATCTCGGCGCGGCCAGCAAGTGGGTGCAGGAGGAAGCCGAGAAACGCGGCATCTGGCAGACGTTGATAGATGCAGGAGCGCACCCGCTCCCTGCTGGCTGCGGACCTTGTATCGGACTCGGCGTCGGGTTGTTGGAAAAAGGCGAGGTGGGCATCTCGGCAACCAACCGCAACTTCAAGGGACGCATGGGATCGCGCGACGCGCAGTGCTACCTGGCAAGCCCCGAGGTGGTTGCGGCTTCGGCGGTTGCGGGATACATTCGCGGACCGCAGGAGTTCGCGGATCGCAATCCGGAACGTAAATATACGGAGCTTGCTGCGACTGGCTCCTCGGGAGCCGAGCACGTCGAAATTCTGAAAGGTTTCCCGAGTCGCGTCCAAGGGCGGTTGGTATTCATGCCGCAGGACAACGTGAATACCGACGCGATCTATGGCAAGGACTACACCTATCGCGACGATATGACCAAGGAGATGATGGCCAAGGTTGTGATGGAAAACTACGATCCGCAATTTGCGGAGCGCACCCTGGCTGGCGACGTCATTGTCGGTGGATTTAATTTTGGCACGGGTTCGAGCCGCGAGCAGGCGGTGACCTGTTTAAAGGCAAAAGGCATTCCACTGGTCATTGCCGCCAGCTTCTCGCAGACCTATTTGCGTAATGCGTACAACAATGGCTTCCTGTGCGTTGAGGTTCCAGAACTCGTGAAGCGGCTGCGCGAACAATTTGCCGGGGAGATCGCCGCCAAGGAAAAGACAATCATTCCGGGCGAGGAGGTGGATATCCAGTTCACCTCGAGCGTGATCCACTGGCGCGGAGAAGAATTTTCCTTTCCTGCGTTGGGGAGTGTTCCACAATCGCTGGTGATTGCCGAGGGCGTGGAGAATCTCGTGGCGAGACGTCTGGGTTTAGCACAGCCTGTGTAGGGACGGGCGCCTCGCACGTCCAAGCGGGGCGTGCTCCGCAGGATGTTTTGCCGAGGCAAGCAATGAAGCAAGGGTCGATGTGGAACTGACTCCTCCTCGTGCTCAAGGTGCAGAGATGTCCTCCGTGTCTGTGTGGTGAAAAGGCTTTCTAAGGAGAATTTGCTCTCATGGCGAAACATACCGTAGTCACGATGCCGGGCGACGGCATCGGCAACCAGGTTCTTCCCGAATCCCTGCGTGTTCTCAAGGCGGTCGATTTCGACGCCGAGTACATTCATGCCGACATCGGGTGGGACTGCTGGTGCGCGCAGGGGAATGCGCTTCCGGAGCGCACGATCGAGTTGCTCACCGAGCACAAGCTGGGGTTGTTCGGAGCGATCACGTCGAAGCCCAACAAGGCGGCTCAGGCCGAGCTCAAGCCGGAGCTCCAGGGCAAGGGGTATGTCTACTACTCGCCCATCGTCACCATGCGGCAAAAGTTCAATCTCGACATCTGCATGCGGCCCTGCGTAGGTTTCATCGGCAATCCACTGAACTACATTCGCAAGCGCACCGATGGGGGCTTCGATGAGCCCAAGATCGACAGCACCATCTTCCGGCAGGGCACAGAAGGCATGTACGCTGGCATCGAGTGGACGAACCCGCCGGAGAATGTCCGCAATGCGCTCGCATCGCATCCCAAATTCAAAGCCTTCGCCAACGTGCCCGGGCCCGACCTTGCCGCCAGCGTGCGCATCATCACGCGGCCGGCAGCCCGCCGCATCGTCACTGCGGCCTTCGAGTACGCGAAGAAGAAGAAGTTCAAGGGCGTAACGATCTGCGAGAAACCCAACGTCGTGCGCGAAACGAGCGGCATGATGGAAGAGACCGCCAAGGAAGTGCAGAAGTCTTATCCCGACATTGCTCTCTGGTCGACCAACATCGATGCCCAGCTGATGTGGCTGAATAAGAATCCGGAAGACTATAACGTGATTGTCGCCTCGAACCTGTTTGGCGATATTCTGTCCGACGCTTTCGCCGGACTGGTCGGTGGCCTTGGCTTCGCCGCTTCCGGAAATATCGGGGACACGGTCGCGGTTTTCGAGCCGACCCATGGTTCCGCTCCTAAGTACGCTGAATTGAATCCGCCAATCGTCAACCCGATCGCCATGATTCTCTCAGCGGCCATGATGGTGGAACACGTCGGCGAGAACGATAAAGCGGACCGGATTCGCAACGCTGTTGCGGCCGTGGTGAAGGAAGGCAAGGTCCGCACCTATGACATGATGCGAATTTCGGGCGGAGCGAAGTCAATCAGTCAGGGTGCCGCTTCCACTCCGCAGATGACCGACGCGATCCTGGCCAAGCTCTAGGAACCACGAAGGGCACGCGGGAGCGCAAGGTAAATGCCGTAACATGTTGACGTCATCCGACGTACGCGCCGTGATGACCAAATTCGCGACTGGCTTTGCAGCACGAGGACGAATGACCGCCGCATCCCGCCCCGCAGAAGCCGGACATTGGGGTAAAGAAATCCGCTCCGACCTTCACGTCGCCATCGAGCCGCGTGATGCCGGCGGCCTGGAAGTTGGACTGGAGTCGCGCGTCGCTCCGTACTACGGAGATGCGATTCTCGCGCAGGCCCGCCAGGTTCTCGAAAGCCTGGGTGTGAAGAATGCGAAGCTGGCAATCCACGATGAAGGCGCCTTGCCTTACGTGATCGCCGCGCGTATCGAGACTGCGGTCCGCCGGGCTGGCCTCGTCAATAACAACAAGGCCCTTCCGGAAAAGGTCGTGCTGCCTGCTCCCTCCGCGAAAGACCGGCTTCGCCGCTCGCGTCTCTATCTGCCGGGCACCGAGCCCAAATACGCGATCAACGCCGGCTTGCATGGGCCAGACGCGGTCATTCTCGATCTTGAAGATTCTGTGCATCAGGCAGAAAAAGACGCCGCCCGCATCCTGACGCGCAACACGCTGCGCGCGGTGAATTTCGGGGAATGCGAGCGCATGGTGCGGATCAACCAGCTTCCGCTTGGACTCGAAGATCTTGCCGAGATCATTCCGGAAGCTCCCGACCTGATTCTGATTCCTAAAGTCGAGCACCCGGGGCAAGTCACGCAGGTCGATAACATGATCGCCGAGTTGAAGGTTCGCCATCAGATCACCCGCCCGATCTGGTTGATGCCGATTCTGGAATCAGGGCAGGGAATCGAGAACGCCGCCGGAATCGCCGCGGCCAGCGATAACGTAGTCGCCATAACCATTGGGCTCGAAGATTACACGGCGGACCTTGGCGTGGTGAAGACTGCGGAGGGACGCGAGTCCTTGTACGCGCGCACGCGCCTGGTGAACGCCGCGCGTGCCGCCGGAGTACAGGCCATCGATTCGGTGTACGGCGACGTCGGCGATATGGAAGGGCTGAAACGCTGGGGAGAAAATTCGCGGGCGCTGGGATTCGAAGGCATGGGATGCATTCACCCGGGCCAGATTCCCGTGATCCATGCGGCTTTTGCACCTTCGGCGGTCGAGATCGAGAAGGCGCAGAAGATCGTCGGAGCTTTTGAAGATGCCCAGCAGCGCGGCGTCGGTGTGGTCAGCCTGGGATCGAAGATGATCGATCCGCCGGTGGTACAGCGCGCGCTGAAGTTGGTGGCGCGTGCGAAGGCTATGGGATTGGCGTAAAGGCAGTCGTTAGTCGCCAGTCGCTAGCCGTTAGGCAAAGAGCCACGCAGGCGGAGCTTGGGCGCCCTGCTCGATTGTGAAGAGCAGTTTCAAGCGCCTCGACGATCGCCCTGTTTGGCTCTGCGTCTCTGTGACTCTGTGGTGAAACGGACTTTGGCCTCTCCCTCATGACCGAACGCGTCGAACTCGCCCACAATGCCGCGCAGCGCCGCGTGCCCACCATGGTCAACGGCCGGCCGCAGATTCCGTATCTCGGTATAGGCAAGTACCAGCCACGCGGGCGCAAGCAGGCCCCGCCGGTGCGCTCCAGCAAGGACTACCCGGAAAACGGCGACAAGCGAGTTCCTGACCTCGAAACTGCGCTTCGCAAGTGCGGTCTGCGCGATGGCATGGTCGTTTCGAACCACCACCATCTGCGCGACGGCGACAAAGTCGCGCTTATGATGCTGGAGGCGGCTGCAAAGATTGGCGTCAAGGATTTGCTGTGGTTCCCAAGTGCATCGTTCCCTTCGCAGAAATCGGCAATCGAGTTGATGGAAAAGGGAGTCATCCATCACATTGAAGGCTCGATGAACGGTCCGCTGGGTGATTACTGCACGCAGGGAAAAATGCGCGGCATGGGCGTGCTGCGCTCGCATGGCGGCCGCTGGCAGGCGATTCAGGACGGCGAAGTGCACATCGACATCGCCGTGATCGCCGCGCCGACCGCGGACGCGTTTGGCAATGCGGACGGTTCCCACGGCAAGTCCGCCTGTGGCTCGCTGGGCTTCGCGCTTGCTGATTCTACCTACGCCGACCAGGTCATCGTCGTCACCGATCATCTTGTTCCGTTTCCCTGCGTACCCTGGCAGATTCAGGGGAACAATGTCGACTACGTGGTGGAAGTGGAATCGATCGGAGACCCGTCCAAGATCGTCTCGGGCACGACTCAGATCACGCGCTCCCCGGATCGCCTGCGCATAGCGGAATTCGTAGCCCGCTTCTTGCGCGAGGCCGGCATCATGAAAAACGGCTTCTCCTTTCAGGCGGGAGCTGGAGGTATCGCTCTCGCTTTCGTCGACTACCTGAGCCGTATGATGAAGGAAGACGGCGTGAAAGCGCGCTTCGTGCGCGGCGGGTCCACCAAGTATCTGGTTGAGTTATTGCAGGAAGGCCTCACCGACTACATCCTCGACGGACAGACGTTCGACCTCGACGGCGTGAAGTCGATGGCGAACGATCCGCGCCACGTAGCGACATCTCCCTTCACATCCTACAACTACCATGGCAAGGGTAATTTTGCGTCGATGGTGGATGCGGTTGTGCTCGGCGCCACCGAAGTCGACGTCAACTTCAATGCGAATGTCGTGACTCACTCCGATGGACGGCTGCTGCACGGTATCGGCGGGTGGCAGAATTGCCTGTTCGCGGGCTGCAGCATTCTCGCCCTGCCATCGTTTCGCGACCGGATTCCGGTGATCGTCGACGAGGTCACCACGCTCACCGGGCCGGGCGAAATGATCGACGTGGTTGTGACCGAACGAGGCATTTCCGTCAATCCGCTGCGCAAGGATCTGCTCGATGCTGTGAAAGGATCAAAGCTGCCCATCCGTCCCATTCAGGAGATCAAGGCCGAGGTGGAGCAGATCTGCGGAGGCAAGCCCAGTCGGCCAAAGTTGGGCGATCGGCCGGTCGCGGTCGTGAAGTGGGTAGACGGCACCGTGCTCGACACGGTTTGGCAAGTCGGTTAAAAGGCGTCCTGTCTACTTTTCGATCCAGGCCACGCCGCCGCGGTTGATCTCCGGAAGTTGGTACACGAAAGCGCTTCCCTGGCGCGTTCCAGGAACCTCTTGCACGCTTCCCAGGAACGGTAAGTAACGCACTTTCGCTTGCGTGCGGAGGCGCAGCGTGACGTCTTTTTGCGGAGTGGGAATCGGATTCGCTCCTCCGCGCAAGCCCGCGAAGTTCGCCAGAAAGATGTGCGGCTTACCATCGACCATGGCGACCGATGTCGCGAGCAGCGGCGAAGCGGTGATTTCGATCTCTCCTTGACCCCGCACAGCGGTCAAGAAATCCTTGGCGCGTTCCGGATCGGCTTTCTCGAGGTTGGGGTCGAGAGAAGTCTCATATTTACGGCATGGGCAATCGGCGAATGAGACGACGTTCGTCGTCGATGCGAGACCGGTCGCGTTCGTCCCGGTCGTGATGATCCGCGTTCCAGCGGCGGCGAGAATCTTCAGTGCCCCTCGTTCCTCATCGTTCAACTCGCGAACGTCCGGCAAAACGAGCGCCTGGCCTTTGAACTGAGTCAAGGTGCGCGGGGTGACCACCTGGAATTCGCGATGGGTCTGCATCAGCAGAATCAGGCAGCCGCGGTAGGACGAAAGAAAATCCCGCGCCCCATAGTCCCGCGTCTTCGGAGAGAAGTAGACACCTACGGGCTCGATCGGGAGGCGTGGCTGGTAGAAGGTCGCCTCATGTGCGGCAATCCACCCGAAGATCATTTTGCGTGTGGGCAAGTGATTCGACCCGGCCATGGAGTGTCCGGGCGCATCCCAGAAATTCGCGCCATCCATGATCTGTGACATGGCCAGATTCTGCATGGCTTCGCGCACATCGACCTTCTTGTCGCCATCCCAGGAGTAGTTCAGGATCCACGTCGCCTTGCCCTCCGCAAAGGCACGAAACGTGTGCATACCGACCTGATAATGGAACCAGGCCAGCGGCGTGCGGCCGGAAGCCATATGATCGCCGCTGCCGAATTCGTACTCGTGGGCGATGGCGTCCACGACGGGATAGATGCTGTAGACGTCCGCGCCCACGCGCGTGGCCTCTTCTTCGATGCCGGGATAAATCTCGGGAATGGTTTTGATCGCGGGGTTGACCGCCTTGGCAGTCTTATCGATTTCGCTCAGAAAGTCCGTGATGGTGGTAATGCGGAAGTCCACCCATTTGCGAAAATTCGGGTCAGAAAAGTCGCCGATCTTGAGGTCGTGGCGAGCGTCGAGTCCGGTCTGTTTGCGGAACGCGGCCACGGTGTAGTCGTCGAAACTGGCCCAGGAATCTTCCCAACCATCGAAGTGCGTCATCCAGTAGGGAATGTCGATGTAGATGCCGTCGATCCCGGTGGCCGCAATCTGGCGAACACGCTCCATATAAATCTTGCGCCACTCGGTTGCGTAGGGGCTGATCCAGACATCTTCGTCGCCCTTCCTGATCCAGAAGGCCGTGCCCCCGCCGAAGATCGCGGGCTCGCCTGTCAACTTGCGTTGTAGCCAGTCGGGGTGTTCTTTAGCGAGGGTGTGCGAGGTCTTGTCGCCATTGGCCGTGATGCACTCGGTGCCAGCTATGTAGACGAAGGCGTAGTTGTGGGCGCGGTGCGCTTTCTCGGCGAGCGCGCGGATGTCGTTCAGTTTTTGGGTAGGATCGAGGAAGCTTTCGTAGCGGCCAGGGATATCGTTGTCGACTTCGATGCCGAAGACCTTGCTGGCGGTGGCGTCGGCAACAATTTTGTCAGGGCGCTCTCTCCCTAGACCGTAGGCGCCAATGCGGACGTAGTTGGTCCAGTTTTGGCTGGGAGGGAAACTTTGGGAGAGGGCGAGCGCCGCCAGCAGAAGCAAGCCGGCGGCGCCCAGAAGATAAATTCCGCGTGAGTTCTTTGGATGGGTCACAAGTTCCGGGGTCAGAACTGCAACCGAGCTCCGAACTGCATGCGCCGGTAATTGTTTCGGGTTTCAGTCACCGTGCCAAAGCCTCCGGCGTCGGACCCAACGTCCGGAAATGCAAATCGCTGGTGATTCGCCACGTTGAACATCTCGGCGCGGACCTGCAACTGGGCCCGCTCCTTGAAGTTGAATTCCTTCGTGAGCGACATGTCCAGATTGCGAATCCCGTCGCCGCGGAGATTCGAGAAATGCCGGGGAGCGTTGCCGGGGATGTTGTCGCCGGGATCCTGGAAACAAGCCTGATTCAGATAAGGAGCCCCGGTCCGGGCTGCCTCATGGAAGCTGATGCCGGTCCTGAGTTGCGAACAGATCACGTTGGGACGCTGGTTGCCGTCAGTTAAACGGCCGCCATCGTGCTCAACGATCGCGATCGGCTGTCCCGACTGCAGGGTGACAAAACTCTCCAATGACCAGCCGCCCACAATAGCGTCAGCGATACGATTCATGCCGTTACCAACCCATCGGCCTCGGCCGACGGGCAGGTCGAAGATGACGGCCGCCGCCAGGCGATGGGTCGCATCGTTGGCACTGATCCCATGTTCGGCTTTCAAATCATCCAGCAATTGGGGATTGTCGAACTCAAGGTTGGTAAGCCATGCATTGCGACCGGCCGCGGAGTCATCCGTGGCTTTCGAGAGGGTGTAGTTTCCCGAGAAGCTGATGTAATGGCTCGCTCGCTTCTGGAATCGGATCTGCAGCGAGTTGTACCACGAAGTAGCGATCAGACGCGGAAGCCCTGCAAATCCTCCGTCAAATTGTGGATAAGGACGCAGCAGGTTTACTTGCGAAATCGTGTCGTTGATGTACTGGGAATCGGCCACGTCGGCAGCATTGAAGATTGGAGACGCCGGGCACCACGACCCTGGCGATGCCACCGTCGTGAAGAAACACTGGAAGGGATTATCAACCGCACCGCCAAGGTAATCGCTGACGGCGCTGATACCCGGGTCGTGTGTTGGATTCAGCGATGCAACCAGCGCATTGCGAGTACTCGACGGAAGGAAATTCCGCTCGCGGGTCGAAACCGATGCCCCGGCCCAGGGCAGATGGACGCTATGGTTGGCGGAGTAATCGGCGGCGACCACGATCTGGCCGGGAAGCAAATGCTGGACGCCAAGGTTCCACTGGTAAATTTCAGCATTGCGGACGACTCCCGTATCCACGTCGCTGCCGTTGTCGAAGCCCCAGTTCGCCAGCTTTCCATAGGTTCGTCCCTGTGGGGGCGCCAGCCCGGCCGGGAAAGGATTTTCGAGCGTTGCATATTGGACCCAAGTGTCAGTGTTCTTTGTGAAATACAGCGGAGCAGTCTTTGAGAACGAAGGTCCAGCATACTGGTAATTGGTGGCCACGCTCATGCCATAGAAGATTCCGACCCCACCGCGTAACACCGTGTTGCTTGCCAGTTGGTAAGCGAATCCAAAGCGCGGGGCGAAATTGTTGCGATCCACTCGTCCGTTACGATGTCCGGAGGTTGCGAATTGGGTGGTTCCCCGGATTGTTCCGAGTTGCCCGAAGTCAAGAGCCGAAGCCGGGTCAAGGGGGTCCGTGTCCTGGTTACGATTGAAAGGGATCGAGAATCCCGTATCGCCGGTGAAATCGCTGAACTGTAGTTGGTTGGTGCGCTCCGAATAAGGGGTGCTCCATTCGTATCGCAGCCCAAGATTTAGGGTCAGCTTGGGCGTCACCTTCCAATCATCCTGCACGTAAAAAGCAGTCTCGACCGATTTGTCCGCCACCGCCGGAACGATGTGCAGCGAAGAATCCTCTGGGGATGGGAAACCAACCAGCATCGTTGCAAAGGGATTGCCTTGATTTTTGCCATCCAAGCCGGAGTTAGGGTGCTTCGTGGTCACATCCCGGCTGAAATTGAAGATGCCGGTGGGATTGTCGGGCTGATGGAAATTGTTGTAGAAGAGCCGCTGTTCACCGCCGAACTTGATCGAATGCGGCCCTTTCACCCACTGCATCCCAGAGGAGTAGCTATACAGGGTGTGCGCGAAGGAGGTGTCCACACAGCACTGTGTGAACATGGAGAGGAAATCGTCCCCCACGGTAATAGCAGGGATTCGATCCAAACCATTCTGATTCAGAATCGCCGGTAAGCCCACATCGCTCAACGTCGGATACTTATTGCTGATACCGGGGGCGTGTACCCGATCGATGCTGAAGCGGTTTGTCCAAAGAGCAGTGGGTTTGATCGCCCAGTTATATTCCAGGTTGGCATTTTGCGCCGTGGTCAGGTAGATCACTCCATCGCCCTGGTCCCCGTTGCCGACGATGGTGGGAACGGTATTTTGATTGTGCACTCGGCTATAACGCCCACTGATCTTATGTTTGTCGGTAATCTGGTGATCGAGTTTCACATCGAATTGCCATTGCGGGGAGTTGGACAATGTGACTTTTCGGAAATTGGAATCGGGAAAAACGGCGTCCGGAACATTGGCATGGGGGTACAAATTCAGGATGGCCTGTCCGATAGGATCAATGCTGGCTGCTGGAATCTTGTTCAGAACACCGCCATCGGAAAACTGCTGATGCGGGAAGGGGCAACCAGCCGGATTTGTCCTGGCTGGGCACGGGTCATAGATACCAGCGTCGGCCGTTTCTTCTGGCGGTCGCGACGGGTCGGGAAGGTTCGCCAGGCTTTGCGAGAAATCGCCGGCGCGCTCCAGATCCGTGGGCACAACGCCCTGAATGTTGACGGGATCCCGTTGCCGAACCTTTTCGATGTCGAAGAAGAAAAAGGTATGGTTTTTCACCACCGGCCCACCAATGGCGAATCCATATTGATCTCGCACGTGGTCGGGTTTTTCGCCCGAGTTGAAGAAGTCGCGAGCGTCCGTGGCGGATCGCTGTCCATACCACCATCCGCTGCCATGAAGTTGGTTCGTGCCCTGCTTCAGCACGATGTTGACCAGGGTGCCGCCGTTGTTGCCATACTCGGCGCCAAAGCTGTTGTTTTGAACCTTGAATTCCTGAACGATTTCGACTGATGGCTGGTAATAGACGTTCGAGTTTCCGCCCTCACCCTGCTCCGGCGAGCTAATCGGGCTGCCGTCGAGCGTAATCTGCGCAGTGGCGTTGCGTTGCCCGTTGGAAACGAAATTCGTTCCGGAGGGGTAGTTGTCGTTGACTCCCGAACCAGTTGTTTCCGTGACGCCGCCCGCCAAGAAGGCCAGACCGAAGATGCTGCGGTTATAGAGAGGGATATCCCTCACATATTCGTTGGTGACGTCGGTGCCGATGGCCGCGCTCTCGGTGTCAAGCGGTGGGGTCGCCGCGGTGACTTCAATGGTCGCCAACACGCCCGGCGGTTTCAATGAGAAGTCGATTGAGGTCTGTTGGTCGACCTGCAACACCAATTGCTTCCGCTCCGCGGACTGAAAGCCTTTTGCTTCGCACTTGACGCTGTAACTGGCGGGGCGTAGCCCGGTGACGGTGTACAAGCCCTTGTCATCCGTGTGGGCCGTGGTCGAAATCCCCGTGCCATCGTTGGTAATCGTGATTATGGCGTTTTGAACGACGGCACCCGTCTGGTCGGTGACAATGCCGCGCACCTGCGCGGTATAGGCGGCTTGTCCAAACGCCACGGAGGCGGTAAGCAGAAGTCCAACTACCCAAACGTGAGGGAACAGATTTCTCAGGGCACGCGGCATGGGACCCTCCCCAATTTTTTCGGAGGCATACTCGTCGTATGCTGTATAGTTACGAACGCTTACTTTTACTTTCGTTCATGTGGGTTGTCAAGCGCCAAATCGTAGTCCGGCACCGGGACGGCTTCACGAAGGGCGAAAGCTACGACTGGACAGCGAAAACTGTGGTCTCTTGCAACTGCAACAAACAGTGTCTGGGCGGCCCTGCGAGGGCTGTCTGAGCCGTCCTGTCCACGCTGGACCGGTTCCTGGCCGGTTCGTAAGAAATAGAAAGTATTCGCAACTCGTTGTATGCAACGGTTGTATAACGAGAAGGCCATGAAAACCTTCAGTTTGTATACATTTTTTTCCTTCGTACTACTTATAACTGTCTTCGCACAAGCCGCGCCGCAGGATCAGATTGGCTATGGCTCCGATCCGAATGCCGACCAGAAGAAAACAGTGCTTCTGAAAGACTTCAAGCCTGTCTCCATGCTGCATGCCGGGCATCATGAAGTGGAAAAGGCGCGCTTCTACGTGATCGATGTTCACAATCACGTCAATGACGCGGCTGCCATAGATGATCACATGCCTCCCGCGCGTGTTATTGAAGTCATGAACAACACGAACGTAAAGACCATCGTGATTCTGACCGGATTGTGGGGCGACAAACTGCAGGGCGTGATCGACGAAATGGTGAAGCCGTATCCGGGTCGTTTCATGGTGTTCACACAACTGGACTGGAGCAAGATTGACGATCCGAATTTTGGCGAGGAGATGGCGGCGCAGATCCGTGATTCGGTGTCTCGCGGTGCTCGCGGCCTCAAACTGCTGAAGGACCTCGGCCTTGGCGTGCGCGACAAGGCAGGGAAACTCATCGCGATCGACGATCCTCGGCTTGATCCCGCGTGGGAAGAGTGTGGCCGGCTGGGTATTCCGGTCTTCATTCACTCCGGCGACCCTGAGGCATTCTTCCATCCGACGGATGCAACCAACGAGCGGTACGAAGAACTCATGGAGCACCCGGACTGGAGTTTTTATGGCAAGGACTATCCCACCTTCGAATCGCTGCTAGAGGCCCGAAACCGGGTGTTCGCGAAACATCCAAAGACTACGTTTGTGTCATTGCACATGGGCTGGCCGGAAAATCTCGACTGGGTGCAGTCGATGCTCGATAAGTATCCAAATGTGATGGTGGAGTTCGGCGCGCGTGAAGCCGAACTTGGACGCCAACCGCGCCGCACGCGCGATCTGTTTGTGAAGTATCAGGACCGCGTGATGTTCGGCACCGACAATGGCGTGCAAGAAGCTATGTATCGCAACAATTTCCGCTGGCTCGAAACTAGCGACGAATATTTTGATTACTGGGGCGCGCCCGGCCAGGGACGCTTCAAGATCAGCGGACTTGCTTTGCCGGACGGTGTCCTTGAAAAGCTCTATCACAAAAACGCTGAACGCCTGTTCAGCCAATTTCATCCAGACTCTAATAAGAATTCAAGCAGGGGGGCACAGTGAACACGCCGTTTCTTCGCGTCCGCGCTTTCGTCGTGATTGCATTCGTTACGCTCTTGGCCTCGAGTTGCAATCGTCCGCAGCTCAAACCCGAATCCAAGGCCCCGCCTTCGCAACCTTCGGTCATCAAGGTCGAAGTGAATCCTGGCGGCCCGCTGGTCCTCACAACCACAGCGGCGATGTTTGAAGTCGCGCCCACCGGGTACATCCAGACTTATCTGCTGCGCGACGGCAAGCACCTGACGCTCGATGAACCCAAGGCGGGAGCGCCCAACGAGAGCGACTACCTGGTACAGGACGGCAAGGAAGTTCATTTCGTGCTCGACTTTGACCAGGCCAAGGTTCTTGAATCGACGGGAAAACTTGGCCGCGGGAAGCACATTGAAATTCCGGCGCACCGCCTAATTCCCGGGACCGCGAACATTCAGCGAACGCTGACCATCGAGGCATACGACGATTTCCCGAATCTGTTGCTGTCCACCGTGGAATACAAGAACACCGGCAGCGCGGATTTCACAATCGATCGCGTGGTCGAGCAGCGGCACCGGTTTACGGCGAGCCTGGCCGACCCAAAGGTGCAGCCGTGGGATATGTGGTCATTCCAGGGCTCGAGCTACGACTGGGGCCAGGACGATGTCTTCAGGCTGAAGCGCAACACTTCGCAACCGAATCTTTTCGGCGAAGCTGTGAAGGGCGGCTATGGCGGAGGCATTCCGGTGGTTGCGTTCTGGACAGCCAACGTTGGGGAGGCTATCGGTCATGTGGAAACTCTTCCGCTAACCCTGTCGCTGCCGGTGAAAGTTGCGGGCGATTCACGGGTCGAAACGAGCCTCGATATTCCGGCCAAGACCACCCTGAAACCCGGCGAGACATTCTCAACCCCCCGAAGCTTCGTGGCCGTGTATGGCGGAGATTTCTACGAGCCTCTGCGCATGTGGTCTAGCGTGTTGCAGAAAGAAGGCTGGAATATTCCCAAGCCTTCCGGCGAAGCTTACAACGTGAGCTGGTGCGGCTGGGGTTATGAGTTCAACGTTACGCCGGCGATGATGGAAGGCACGATACCGAAGCTGAAAGAAATGGGCATCAAGTGGGCCACGCTCGACGATCGCTGGTTCGACACTTACGGCGACTGGAATGCGCGGTCCGACACCTTCCCCGGCGACTCCATCAAGACGATGACCGACAACTTCCACAAGCAAGGCATCCTGGTGCAGCTATGGTGGTTGCCTATCGGAGCCGAAGATGGCGAAGGGAAGTGGGAATCGCACAAGTACATCATTTCGAAGGTGGTGAAGGATCATCCGGAGTGGCTGATCCTCGATAAAAACGGCAAGCACGGACGCATGACTCGAAATCTGGCGGCGCTCTGTCCAGCTGTTCCGGAAGTGCAGGCATACTACAAGCAGCTGACCGAGAAATTTATCCGGGACTGGGGCTACGACGGCTCGAAGCTCGACAACATTTACTCGGTGCCGATGTGTTACAACCCGGCGCACCACCACAAGTCGCCGCAGGACTCCGTGAATGCAGTGGCGGACGTTTACAAGACAATCTTTCAGACTACGCGTTCGATCAAACCCAACAGCGTGACCCAGAGCTGCCCGTGCGGAACGCCGCCCTCGCTGGCATGGCTGCCGTACATGGATCAGGCAGTAACGGCTGATCCGGTAGGTGCCGTGCAAGTCCGCCGGCGCGTCAAGATGTACAAGGCACTGCTGGGGCCGGACTCGGCGGTGTACGGCGATCACGTCGAGCTCTCGACCATGGATCGGGTCGGCAGCCACTGGCGCGAGCATGGCGAAGACTTTGCTTCGACCGTGGGAACGGGCGCAGTGGTCGGAACCAAGTTCGTGTGGCCTGAACTTGGACCTCACTACGAACCGGTGAACCTGAACTCGCACAAGGACGAGGTTTGGAAGAAGTGGATCGCGCTCTACAACCAGAAGATGCTTTCGAAAGGCACGTTCCTCAATCTGTACACCTACGGCTACGATTCACCGGAGGCGTATGCCATCGAAAAAGACGGGAACATGTACTACGCCTTTTTCGCGTCAAAAGGAGGTTGGAACGGAGAGGTAGAGCTGCGCGGATTGAAGCCGGGCACCTATCATGTCACCGACTACGCGGAAGGCAAGGACCTGGGCAACGTGCAGGTGACGGAGGGCAAGCCAACCAGGCTGGCGGCCACGTTCCCGGATCACCTGTTACTCGAAGTGAAGCACTGAAGGAGCTGCGCTCTTCGCGAGTGTGGCATCAACGTGGCAGGTGTGGAGAAAAGAAAAAGGCCGGGCGAACATTCGTCCCGGCCTTTTCATCGTGCAACGTCCTGCGTTATGGCGAGGTCTGCAAACTGACTTGCCCCGAAATCTCCACGTTCGGATCGTTCTGCAGGATGTATGCCTGCCCGGGCCCGACCATGTAGAGGATCAGGTTGCTGGAAAGGGTGCTGATCGCGGCGGTCACCCGGCCGTCGTTACGGACCTGGTACGTTCCCGGCAAGGTGCCAGGATCGTTGATAACACCCGGCGGATTCCCCAACTCAAAAGAATTGGCCTCCTCGGTGAGATCGAGATTTCCCTTGCCATCGGCAAAGAGAGTGCCGACTCGCGTGAGCAGAAGGTTCGAGCTGAACCCGTCCATCACCAGTGCATAGGCGAATTGACTATTGAGGTCGGCCGCAGAGAACGTGTTCTGCTGCTGCATGTCGATGGTGCCGTCCTCCACCTTGTTCGTGGCCGCCATCAGGAAGAAGGCGCGTGACGGGCTGACCATCCAGAAAATTTGCTGCACTGCCGGTAAGCCGGTCGGAGTGATTGTCGCGTCCACCCGGGCACCATTTTGGGTGAACGTCCCGGTGAAGGGCTGGTCGACAACGGATATACCATCCTCCACGGAATCGAAACCGCCGCCCGAGAGGGATCCAGGGCTCGCCGTAAACACGCCTACAGTGCGTGCGGCTCCAAAGGTTGCGTCGGTGTCGCCACTGCTTCCGAACGCGTAGTTCCCGGCCAGAGCCAGGTTCCCGCTGGCCTGCCTTTCGGCTTCGCCCGTGCCCAGTTGGGTCGGATCCGATACCATCAGCCAAAAAGTGTTCGCGTCAATGACGTAGTACTGGTAGGACGTCGAAACCGCACCGCTGTCCGTGTAGACGAGTGTTCCCCGGCCATTCGAATCCGGTGCGGTCAAAGTGCCCGTGCTCAAAGTCAGTTGCGGCAGGAACGTGTGATTGCGGAGAACGTCGATCGTGCCTGTCACCGTTGTATTGTTCAGAGTCAACGCGCCCACAGCCGCGGACGACACAGCCGCTAAAGGCTGGTGCACGCGGGTGACAAAGGTGCCGTTCGGGGCTGCAGCAAGGGCAGTTGTGTCCTGCTTCACGCCAACTCCTGCGGCATTCGCGCTGAAGTTCGAAAACGCATCGGCCTCGACCACATAAAACTTCGCCGTGCTTATAAGAGTGATGGAGAGATTGATCTGTCCACTCGCAGGGGCGGTGAAGTTGATCTGCATGGAACCGTTGCCGTCTTTGGCAACCTGATAGTTCCCTGTGAACGCCGTCCCCGGTGAGAATCCGACCGTCGGCAAGCTCGAGTTGAAGTCTTCGATGCCCGTCAGATTTCCGGCGCCATCCGCAGTCATCACCAGCGTCTCGGTATACTTCTCATTCTGCAAATTGTTGTTGTTGTCCAGCAATGAATCGTTGCCCGAAAGACGGACCACGTAAGAACCCTTGAGGCTCGATACGCTGTACGGCCCCGTTGCCGAAGATCCGTTCGAGCCGCAACCGAGCGCAAACAACAAAAAGCCGAGCGCGGCCAGCAACGAAACTCTTGTCAGAAACCTAAAAGGGAAGACTGCGAAAGAAGACTCTGGCGCACCACTTGGGATGGACACGACGACCGCCTCCGCTACATCAGGTTGAAGTATTCAAATCTAACCCGAAGGTCAGACTATAGTTTCGCGTTGAGGAATACTTGGGACGTACAGCCACGCCCCGGCGTCCTGGCTGCCAATGAATTCAGTTTATATAGAGTGGATTTTCGCTGAAAAGGTTGCGCTGCTGACGGTTCTTAACTCTTGCCTTCCCAGGTAACAGTTACCATGACGCTGAGCCAGTGTCGCATCAGCCGCGCGAACCCCAAAACTGTTGTTGCTTGTTTCGATCGCGAAACGCTTCCGTGCCTCCGGGCATGGTAGTAGAGAACGCTCCTGCCATATTGCCGGCTGCGAGGCAGGCAGACAGATCAGCCCCGCGCACATATTGGGATAAGAAACCGGCGTCGAAACTATCACCGGCTCCGACGGGATCGACGAAGTCGACCTTCACCGGAGAACTTTGAATGCGCTCCGGCCCGCGCTGCGCCATCGCGCCTTTTTCTCCTCGCTTGATGACGACCAGGGGCACGAGTTCGGAAAGTCGCGCCACAGCTTTGTCCAAATCGTCACGCTTGGTGATTAGCTTTGCCTCACGCGCGTTCGGCAGAAACACGTCAACGTAGCGAAGAACATCCTCGAGCCCGCCCTCCCACCTGTCGTCTGGATCGTCATTGGTATCCAAGGAAATTGTGAGGCCCTCGGCCTTCAGCCGCCGAAACAGTTCCCCAACGTGGGGCCGAAGCCCGCGCTGCAGATAATAGGAAGAAAGATGGAAGTGGCCGGAATCGGTCAGATAGTCGAAATCGAGATCTTCCAGCGTCAGGTCGAAGATGGTTCCCGGATAAGTCAGGATGTTGCGTTCCTTCGCGCGCTGCAGGATCACCGTCAATCCGGTTTGTTTTCCCTCTTCGGTGCGCCGCACTTTTGAGACGTCCACACCGCTTGCGCTCAGGCGTTCGAGTGCAATCTGCCCGAGCGCGTCATTTCCGATGCGCGAGATAAAGCCGACCTTGCATCCGAGGGCAGCCAGGTTGTGCGCGACGATGGCGGTCGAACTGCCGAGCGTCAGCATCATCCGGTCGGCGAGTAATTCGCGCTCGGGCGGCAGATCGACCGGCAGGCCGTAGAGAATCAGGTCGAGATTCAGTTCGCCAGCTAGGGTGACATCAAATCGTGGCATGACGTACTTTCTTTGAATGGTTGGGAATGCCGAAACAACTTAGACAAGGGTGACCTCGATGCCGGCTTTCTTAAGCGCGCGCACGTCAGCTTTGGGTGCCCGGCGATCGGTTAGAACTTCATCCAGAGCAGAAGTCGGCGCGATCAAGGAAAGGCTTCTCCGCCCGAACTTGCTGGAATCGCAAACCGCCACCTTTCGCTTGGCAATCTCCACCATCACACGATTCACCTTGGCCTCAAGCAGGTTGGGCGTACTTAACCCATAGTGCACGTCGAAGCCGTCTACGCCCAAAAACAAGAGGTCAGCGTGCAGGCGGTGCAGTGTTTCTTCAGCAATGGGGCCAACCAGGGAGAACGAGTTCTTGCGCAACGTGCCACCGGTCAGAATCACCTCAACGGTTGTCCCTGACAGTTCCGCTGCGATGTTTACCGCATTCGTCACGATGGTGAGATTCCGAAAACTGCGCAGAGCGCGGGCAATCGCGGTCGTGGTCGTGCCCGAATCCAAAATTACGACCTGGCCTTCTTGCACCATATGCGCCGCCGCCGTCGCAATGCGCAACTTTTCCTGATGGTGAAGTTTCTCTTTCTCTCGCAGAGTGGGATCTTCGAGCGCGCCTTCGCGTGCCGGCAAGGCGCCGCCGTGGGTTCGATGGATCAGTCCGTGGGCATGCAGTTCCTCGAGGTCCTTGCGAATCGTAACCTGCGAGGTTTCGAAACGCCGGGCGAGGTCCAGCACCAGCACCCGGCCTTCGCGTTTGAGCACGTCAAGAATGGCCCTGCGCCGCTCTTCGTTAAGCAAAAAACGTTCTCCTGCGACGCGACTGCCGTACGATTCGCGCCCGACGACGGCTTTCTTTTTATATCGTTTGCTTTCGGATGTCCAGTCAGGCGGTTCTAAGGATCAACGATCGGGCTTACCGCGGTTTGTTTTGCGGGTCTTTGGAATTGTGCGAATCATTCACACACGCCGTGCAGAACGTCGCGAACCTTACGGGCCAGGGCTTGCAAGGTGAAAGGCTTTTGCAGAAAGGCAGTGCCCGGATCGAGTACACCTTCGTGGATGATGGCGTCTTCCGTGTAGCCGGAAAGATATAAGACCTTGATGGTGGGACGCGAAGCCGAGACACGCTGCGCCAATTCGCGTCCGCTCATGCCGGGCATGACTACGTCGGTGATCAGAATGTCGATCTTCCCGTCGTGCGTTTCGGCGACCTTCATGCCATTGATTCCGTCGCACGCTTCCATCACGGTATAGCCCTTGCTCTGCAGCGTCTCACGCACCAATTCGCGCACGGAATCTTCATCCTCTACCAGTAACACTGTTTCTGAGCCGCCGGAAGGTGCTTGCGTGTGTTTGACCAATCCCGGTTGTCCCGCTGGATCGGCGACCTTCGGCAGATAAATCCGGAAGGTGCTTCCCGAGCCCAGTTCGCTGTGCGCGAAAATATATCCGCCGGTCTGTTTCACGATTCCGTACACCGTCGACAAGCCCAGGCCGGTCCCTTTCCCTTTTTCCTTGGTCGTAAAAAACGGTTCAAAGATGCGCGACTGAGTCTCCTTGTCCATGCCGGCGCCGGTGTCGGAGACCGAAAGCAGAATGTAGGACCCCGGCTGAATCAGTGAATGCTCGCGCCGCACAGCGTCGAGTTCCTCTTCCGAGGTCTGAATCAGAATTCTGCCGCCCGTGGGCATCGCGTCTTTCGCATTGACGACCAGGTTCATGATCACCTGTTCGAGCTGCCCCGCGTCGGCGCGGGTGTGCCCTACGTTCGACGCCAGCTTGGTTGTCAGGTCAATGTTTTCGCCGATCAGGGGGCGCAGCAGTCGCTCCATATCGGCGACGATAGCGTTTACGTCCACAACTTTGAGTTCGAGCAGTTGTTTGCGGCTGAAGGCCAGCAACTGGCGGGTCAACGTCGTCGCCCGATCGGCCGCTTGCTGGATCGCCTGTACCTTGGCAAGTAGCGGATCGTCCTTCCTCAATTGCTCAAGCAACACTTCGGTATAGCCACTGACAACCATGAGAAGGTTGTTGAAGTCGTGAGCGACCCCGCCGGCGAGACGGCCGACAGCTTCCATCTTCTGCGCCTGGCGGAATTGATCTTCGAGAGCGCGGCGCTCCGTCACGTCTTCCGCAATGATTTCGAGGGCGGGGTCGCCCTCGTCTGCAGCCGCGACCGAGCGACCACTGAGCCGCACCGTAATTGCGCCGCCATCCTTGCGCTTCCATCGGACCTCTGCGCTATCCAGTTTTCCTGTGCGCTGGAATTCCTGCATCAGATGGGCATGTGCTGCGGGTTCTAAAAATACTTCCCGCTGTGGATCCAGCTTTAGAACGGCTTCACCGGAATCGTAACCCAGCATGTGTATGAGGGCGGGGTTCACATCCAGGAATCTTCCATCGATGCTTGCACGATAGATTCCATAGACGGCGCTCTGCACCAGCGACCGGTAACGAGCCTCAGAATGGCGGAGCGCTTCTTCGTGACGATTGTGATCGATGGCGCTCGCCAACTGCTGCGAGACGAAGGTCAAAATCTCTTTATCACGTTCCCCGAACCGCACGTCTTCGTGATAGCTCTGTACTACCAACGCGCCGAACGTCAGATTGCCGGCCCGCAGCGGTACACCCATCCAGTCTAGCGACGGAGATCCGATCAGATCCACCTCTCCGCGCGCGTGGAGGTCGTCGAAAGCCTCGGGCGTTGCCAGCAGCGGCTCACCGGTGCGCAATACGTACTCGGTCAGCCCTCGCCCCAATCGTCTGGGTACGGGAGTAGGATCCTGCTCATCGACAAAATGCGGGAAGCTCAGCAATTGGGTCGCGGAGTCATAGAGCGCGATATAGAAATTTCGCGCGTTCATCAATTCACCAACGATGTTGTGAATTGACGCATAAAAGCCCTGCAAATGCGATGCAGAACTGGTTCGTTCGGCAATTCGATACAGAGCGGAACTCAAGGCTTGCGCACGCTTATGCTCTTCGATATCCCGATATAGGGCGCAGATGCCGACTTGTTTTTCCCCCACCAGCACCGGCACACAGGAGACCGAAACGTCCAGGATCGTTCCGTCTTTTCGTTGACGCTTGGTTTCAAGCGCAACCTTCTGGCCGTTCTCCACCGCCTCCTGGATCCAATCACTTTCCGCTGTTCGTTCCGGCGGCACGATTAATTCAGCCAAAAACTTGCCCAGCACTTCTTCCGTGGGGAAGCCGAACATGCGCACAAACTCAGAATTGATGCGCATCACCCGGTGTGACGTATCCAGGATGGTGATGGCTTCGGGAGCGCACTCCACCAGTTGATCCAGATAGGCTTTTTGTACGATGGGGTCGCCGTCATCCCAGGTGGTTGTCCAGTCCGGAAGCAGGCAATCTTGTGGCGTGCCGAGTGTAGGCGGAGAACCGCGCCGCAGCGCTTCTTTTAAATACTTGGCGCGCACGAACCCCGCGGACTCGGTAGCTTGGGTGACTTTGTCACCCATTCAAGGGATCCCCTTAGTTGGTCTTGTATGAATGTTAGGCGTTGTCTTTCGCAACCAGAAAGTTACCGAGGTAATTCTCCAGACGCGGTTTGCATTGTTGGGGGGAGTGCGCCTCGGACGCAGATGTTGAGAGAATGTGCGCCGCAGTACAGAGGCTATTCCGCCGATCCCGCTGCCAGGATCTGACAAATGCGATCCAGCGATTGCCTCTGTTCCGGCGTGGGAGTTAGGAACTCAAATCCGTAGTGCAGCCCGATCCGGTAGCGCACGATGGCGCGAAGCTTGACGGGATACGGACTCAACGGCAGCGGAAATTCCATGGAGACGACTTCACCCGGAGAGAGTTCGCCGGTCAACGTTCCTCCAATGCCATCGAGTCCGAGTTCGGTGGACCGTCCCCAGAAGTAGCTCACCTCTCCCTGCCGGAACACCTGTACATTCATCCGCACATCCATCGGATGGCGTGGATAGCGCCGCGTGTAGGGCGCAGTCTTTTTCGTCTTGGGTGCGCTGCTGGCCATTGCCGAGTTCTAGTTCCCGTGCAGGGGATACCCGGGTTCAAATGGCAGTTTCCCGCCGATTTTCATCACATCTACGGAACTATTGATGGCGTAAACGTCAACCAACCCCACCGCTCCGGGCGTAGCTGCGACCTTGTGAACCAGGTCGTCGTCGGAAGTCACGACGATGATCATCGGATGACTTCCTTTGCCATGGTTCGTGGTCGCAATCAACTCGCTCACGCCCTGCGAAGACATTCCGTAAACTTTTTCGAGAACCATTCGCATATCGGAAGAAGAAGGATCGCGCATCACCAGCGTGACAGCCTTCCCGTCGGGCCAGTGCGGCGTTTGCGCCTTGCACAGCTTAACCAGGTCGGGCATGGCCAGCGATGTTACGGCGCTTCCTTTATTTGCGATAAGCGCGACGTCCTTTGCTTGCGCCATCGCAACTCCGCCCGCCATGAGAAGGGCAACGATGAGTGCAATGCGAGCGAACATGGCATTTCTCCAGCGGCAATTGCGCCAAAATCTCATAGATTCTCTTCGAAGTTGCCGCCGCACTCAACCGCAGAAAGGTCATGTACCTCTAGGGCCAAGGGGGGGATTTAACCTCGGACAGTAACGGAAACGGCCGGTGTTCGACTACCAGTACGGGGGTTGGCGCGAACCCGGCTGCCAGCAAGCAACACTGGAGCGGTGACCTCGAAAATCTGGTGGCAATCACCCCGCCTTGGCCTCCAGGTTATGCCCGGCAGCCGAGGTGTGCGTGCGTGCCGGTGCGAGCGATCACTCCTTGAATCCGTACAGCTTCATCGCATTTCCCCGCAATACCATGCGCGCGAGTTCCGAAGCCCGTCCGCGAGTGATCTCGCCATCGTTCATCATCCCGGTCAATGCGATCGCCAGTGCGCGCCGCGCTGTACGATTCGTGGAATAGCCGATCACATCCCAATCCTGCTGGGGAGCGCCCGGTGCGAGGTCCGTGCCATACAGTACTTTCTCCGGATACCATTCCAGCCACTCTCGGATGACCATGCTCAGTGGCCGAGCCGGAAGCAACGCGTCCTGCTCCGAGAAATCCGCGTACACATTTGGTTTTGACAGGAGAACCGCGACTTCGTGCGTGTATGGCCCCGCGCCGCCGTGCAACAGAACGAAAGTCGTTTTGCGAAGGGAAGGATCGTCGAGAATCGATTCCAGTTCCATCGGTCGTGCTCCGGCGAGATCGAAATAATTGCCGCAACCCTGACCGGTATGAATGTGAACGGCCAGGCCCAATCGGCCCGCCTCGCGGGCAATTACGCGAAAGAGAAAATTCTGGACTCGCAGCACGTCAGCGCGCGAGCCGGCATCGCCCTTCGCATACCGCCCGTAAATCCTGCGCGCCTCAGCGTCATCTGCGGAACTCGACTGCGGGCCGAAGTTCAGTGAACGCAAATAGGCCGCCTCGAACTTGACGGCGGGAGCGCCCGCGTTCTTCTGAGCCTCCAGTGTGGGAATGACAACTTTGGTGACGAACTCATCCAGCGATGCGGGCAAAGCTGACAGCCGCGCCTGCGACACATAGGTCTTCAGAATGCTCGCTTCCTGTTTGTAGAAAGCTTTCTTGTCAGGATTATCGGCCAGCGAATCGGGGTTCAGAGGTGACATCAAAGCGTCATCGAACGGCACCCAGCGGAACCGCGGAGGATTCAACCCCCGGCCCATCGCAATGCGGTTGGCCAGCATGTACTCGATTCCCAATCGATCGAGCACCCATGAAGGAAAGTTGTCGCCCTGTTCGCGAATGACCTTCTCTCGGGCTGCGATCAATTCCTTGACGTGCTCCGGCGCACGGTCTTCGTACTTGTATCCGTACAAGGCTCGCCACGCCTCCAGAAATTGCGGGTTGTCAGTCCGCGTGGCGAGTGTATCGGCGCCGCCTTCAATGATGTCGCAGGGAAGCGCGTCGAAATCCCTGTCCGATTCACCGGCACTCACAACTTTGCTGATGTGCGTGTGATTGTCAACCGCCTTGATCTTTTCGATTTCGGCAAACAACGACGGATCGGGAGTAACTTGCGCATGCGCTCGCGGCAGCGCCATGAGGCAGCAAAGAAATAGAAATGACACCTTCATTTCCAACCCTCCGGTTGCTTCGCCGCACCTGCGCGATTCGTTTTTACTTGACACAACTCATGCCCGAGATCACACTCGCCACAATTTGAGTTCCACGCTGCAGGCCGTACCCGTTGCCAATCCCACTTCGGCTCCATCGCAGCACGACGCCGGAGCATACCCCAACGTCCTTACAAAAAGAAAGAAGCTGCCCCGCGTGCTTGCTTGCGCCGCGTTTCTCGTTGGCAGTTTCGTTCTCCTGATCTGCCTCGACGGAATCTTCACACGGCTCCCCAGTCTCGCGGGCACCCCGGCGCGGGACGAGAGAATCGGCGTGATTCACGTCCATACCAATGCTTCCTGCGGGAGTGGAAGCCTTCCCCAAGTGATTGCGGCTGCCAAGGATGCCGACCTTTCTTTCGTCGCGATCACCGACCACAATCTCACGCTCTCCGACGCCGAAGTGGCAGCGGCCGATCCGCCCGAGTTTGCCGTTATTGATGGAGAAGAAGTCAGCACCGCCGCTGGACACTATCTCGCGCTGGGTACTTCTGACAGTCGCTGGCACCGCGGCACAGGTTTTGATGCGCGCGCGCTCATGGCTTCATCACGTCGGAATGGCGCCGTAAACTTCATCGCACACCCTTTTGGCCTGCGCGACCGCTGGTCGGACTGGAACGCCACTGATTACGATGGCATCGAAATTTTCAACGATGATGCGGTTTGGCGCAAAAACACCATCTTCGATATTGCCGTCGCTGCCTTCCTATACCCGGTAAACTCGCGTCTTGCGCTGCTGCGGCTCGCGCGTACGCCGAGAGAGAATTTCGCGAAGTGGGACGAACTTCAAGCGCAGCGCCCGGTCGCGGGCATCTGCGGCTCCGACGCCCACGCGAATGTACTGTTCGATCGCTGGAGCCTTGCGCATTTCCCTAGCTACCTCTCCGTTTTTAGCCTGGCTCGCCAGCACGTGCTGGTTCGGGATAAGGATCCCGAGCACGCTGGTGCCGACGCCATCCTGGCGGCCATCAAATCGGGCAATTCTTTTTGCGCGATCGATGCGCTTTCACCTGCGGATGGATTTACGCAAACAGTTTCCTCCGGCGCCACCGCTGCCGGGCCCGGTAGTTCCATCGCCTGGAATGCGGACGAAGTGCTGCACGTCAAGGTTCCCAGGGCGGCTGGTCCGGCGATGATTCGCGTGCTGCGCGACGGTCGTGAAATCGTCGCGCAGGAAACGCAGTCAATCGATTTGCCTCTGCCCGGTCCCGGCCGCTATCGCACCGAAGCTTATCTTCGCCAGCCCGGCCTCACTGGATGGCGCCGCTGGACGCTTTGGATCTTCGCGAATCCGGTCTACGTCACGTCGCCGCAGACCATCGCCGGCTCTCGGTAGAGACATGAAATCGGAGCTTTTTCTTCGCCTGTTGATGAGAGTAGACTGCTCCTCCCAATTATGTGGAAAAGCGTTCGGATACTGACGTCGGTAGTTTTGCTGTCGACCATCGCGGCCGCACAACCTCTTACGTTGCTCACGCCGGTAAGTTCCAAAATGCCGACTGGGAGCGAATTCCGTGCTGTAGACAAATCGGGAAAGGTTTACGGCGGCACGTTGATTACCAGGCCCGCTCGCCCGTTCCTTCGCCGCGGATCTGTGCTCTTGCGTTTTTACGATCCGGTGCACGTGGTCAACTCTGATCCCGAAGGAGTCATTCGCGCCGGACGTAAGAAGCAACTCATACTTTTGGGGTCCACGCCGCTGATCGCTAAAATCGCCGACGACAGCGTCGATAGCGCAATCGGCGGCGGCAAAGCAAGATTCGTCGCCCTCGGCGCCAGCATTCTGTTCATGGCATTCGTGAAGGGTGGAGAAGTCGATCTAAAGCCCGGCTACCAACTGGATGTTGAAGCTGGAAGGTAAACAGGTCTCGCGCCGGTATCGAAAAAAATCCTTCCACCCCAGGGACAGAGCCACAGAGAACGGATCAAGACCTTGCAACGCTAAATCCTCGAACCCTGAACCTTGAAATCCTGAAACTCGAAACTCGAAACTCGAAACTCGAACTACTCTCCCCATATATAATGTTTGCTACTGAATCCCCGTTCCAATTCCCGTCATCTTTAAAGCTTTGGAGGAGACATCATGGCGCACGAACTACCCGCTTTACCGTATGATTACGCGGCCCTTGAGCCCGCGATCGATGAGAAGACGATGCACCTGCATCACGATATGCATCACGCGGCCTACGTGAAAAACCTGAATGCCGCACTTGAAAAATATCCCAACCTGCAATCTAAGAGTGCGGAAGACCTGATCCGCGAACTGAATACCATCCCGGAAGACATCCGCGGCGCGGTTCGCAACAACGGCGGCGGACACGTCAACCACACCATGTTCTGGCAGATCATGAAGCCAAAGGGAGGCGGCGAGCCGACCGGCCCGATCGCTGAAGCCATTTCCAAGACCTTCGGCCATTTCAAGGATTTCCAGACCAAGTTCAACGAGGCCGGCGTGAAGCAGTTTGGCAGCGGCTGGGTTTGGCTGGCCGGCAACGCGAAGGGCGAACTTCAAATCATCAGCACACCCAACCAGGACAACCCCATCAGCCAGGGACTGCAGCCGATTTTCGGCAACGACGTTTGGGAGCACGCCTATTACCTGAAATACAACAACCGCCGTCCAGAATATCTGCAAGCGTGGTGGAGCGTCATCAACTGGGACGAAGTAAACAAACGCTACCAGGCGTTTAAAGGCGCGAAAGAACCCGCTCTCGCTGGTCGGTAAAACGATCGGACAAACCGATTCGTCTGGGAAAGCCTCGGCGCTCGCCGGGGCTTTTTGTTTGTTGAACTACGCTTTCAGTCGGTGGCGAACTCGTATCTTGCTGATATCTCGCGGATGTTGCGTTGCCCGTAATGCCGCGTCCAAAACTAAGCGTTTCGCCTTACAGCCTCAACTCGTGAATTTGCATCTTTTGATATGCCCATCCCACAACTTCACTCTCACAGGAGTCTTTTCCTCAATGAAGACAATCGCAGTCACGTTCTTGCTCGGGTTGGGCTTGGTGCTGGCAGGCTGTGGAACCGATAAGAATTCCGCTAACATCAGCGGAAACTGGACCGCTGCCCTCACCGATAACAGCGGTGGTCAGATGCTAACTTTCCAGACCGGACTGGTCGCCACGGGATCGAGCGGTACCCTCACGGTGAATAACTTCCGTTTTACGACCGATTCCGCCTGCTTCGTTTCGGGTGAAACCGAGAGCGGCACGTTTGCACTGAGCGGCGATTTCAATGGGAACGTCTCCGGTCAATTTGGAATGAATGTTCTTTCGGGATCTCCGGGGGGCAACGCTCTGACGCTGACTGGCACAGTGAGCGGCGGCACAATTTCTGGCACGTGGACTTTGGCGGGCAGCGCGGGTTGTAGTGGAAGCGGTAAATTCAAAATGACAAAGATGTAATAACGGTGCCGGCGCTTGCAATAGCGCCGGCACTCTCAGTCTGTGGAGGGAAAGATGCTTTCTTCGTGGAACTTGCGTAACCCGGCCGAACCCATGCCGCCTCCGGTCAAGGAGCCTCCGCCCGACGGGCCTGAAAATCCCGATGTCCCTGTGCGCGAGCCCGATCCCCAGGAGCCGGGCGAAATCTAGATTGTCGCAGACGTCTAACGTTAAGGCTTCTTCGCGACAGCCCCATTCTTCATCACGAAGTCCACGCGCTCCAGCGCAGTAATGTCTTTTAAGGGATCGCCCTCCACGGCAACGACGTCGGCAAACTTTCCGGGTTCCAGCGTGCCGACCTGGTCGGACCATGCCAGCAACTCAGCGGCGGTGGAGGTTGCGGAACGGATCGCCTGCGCCGGCGTCATGCCCCACTTCACCATGTAAGCAAATTCCTTCGCCGGATTTTCGGTCCACGGAAATCCGCCCGCATCTGTGCCAAAGGCGATCTTCACACCGGCTTTCATCGCACGCTTAAAAGTGTCTTCATGGATCGAAAGCATCTTCACCCATACTGGAGCCCCCGCCGCTGCACGCCCTTGTGCCACGTAGTCTCCCACATAAATGGTATTCACGTAGTAAGTGCCATGCGCGGCCATCGTTTTCAGGTCTTCGTCAGCGATGTAGTCTCCGTGTTCGATCGTATCGACGCCGGCCTCCACCGAATTGTGTACGCCGTGCAGCCCGATGGCATGGGATGCGACTTTGTGACGCTCTCGATGGGCTTCGTCCACAATCGCGTTCAATTCTTGGGAAGTAAATGTAGGAATGTCATCGAGCACTCCATCCTCCCGCACTTTGTAGCCGCGATCGCTGTACACCTTGATCCAATCGGCGCCGTGAGAAATCTGCTCGCGCACGGCTTTCCGGGCCTCGTCGGCTCCATCGACCACCTGCACACCGTGCGGCACCGGCACATTCGGCGCGTAGCCCAACAGCGGATACGCACCCGTCACGTCGAGGGCGCGCGTGGCCACTTGCATCCGCGGACCGGGAATCACGCCATTGTTGATGGCCATTTTCACGTCGACGTCCGCATAGCCGGCGCCCTCGGTCTCCACATCACGAATGGTCGTGAAGCCATACTCAAGCGCTCTCCGCACATTCACGGTGGCGAGAATCGCACGGTATTCAGTGGACTGCTTCAGCAGTTGCTCGTCGTAATCGGCCGCCGTAACGTCGCCCTGCAAGAGCACGTGCGTGTGCGTGTCGATCAATCCGGGAAGGCAGGTGTGATTCTTCAGGTCGATAACCTCCGCCCCGGAAGGCCAGCCTTCATACTCTTTCAGATCGTGAATGTCCTTTATCTTGTCGCCATTGATCTCGATAACAATCGTTTGGCGGGGCCCTCCCGCGCGCAGCGCGTCAGACTTTCCATCGAACACATGACCGCACAACAAATACGTGGACTGCGCAGGTGGGGCATCTGTCTTCTGTGCTAGGGCAAATCCTTGGATCCCCAGCACCATCAATAAAGCTCCTACCCCGTGCACGACACTCCGACCCGTCATTTCCGATCTCCTTTTCGGCCACGGCAACTTAAGAAGTGCTGCTCCGCCCAATCCCGCCGGGGTTGGCCGACAACCAACGGCCATTTTCTGCATTTCCTGTGCTCGTGCTGTGGAAATCCGGCGCGCGAGTGTATCAGATTTTTCCTGTAGACATCGGCTCACTTGAAACCTGCACATTCGTGCGCTTTGTAGATACCTACTGAAAGTCTTGCTTCATGCCACGGATTGCACAGAATCCTCTGCTGCTTTTCTCGTAGTGCACCAAACATATGGAATTGACCCTCAGCCTGCCCGCGAGTACAGTCGCCAAACCCATTACAGATTCTGGCCAGCAAACACGAAGAGCCCACACCCAGCCCGTGAGATTTCGTGTTTGAAAGAGCCCGCAAACCATTGTCCCGGTGATCAGTCATTGGAAAAGTGAAACCGCAACCATCCCTCCTCCCCCGAAGGATGACGATTCTGTGAAGGCTATGCTGAGTGATTGGACGACATATCGCACACGCTTTCTGGTTCAAGCACGGCAACTTGACCAGTCCCTCACGTTTGTCGATTGTCTCGGACGCGAACATTCGGGCCAGACCGGCGACTACCTGATTCTGTCCTCCGATGGATCCCGTCGTATCGCTCCCCGGGAAATTTTTGAAGACATTTACGTACCCCTGAATGAACCTCTTACTCCCCAACCGGCGGACGACCACTTAGCTGACTCGTCGCCCGAATACCAAACAACAGCCGGCGGAGTTCAGCATGACTCGGGTCAGCGAATGCCGCGACTGGATCCGCGATCGCCGCTTTCTCCTGCGTCGCGCTCAAACCAGGCAGCCCGCCGCCCAGCTTCAGGGCAGCCTGTTATCGCGTGATTTGTGCCGGTTCGCAGTGCCTACAAACAGGGGAATTCATGCTCGAGGGTGTCGAAATTTGAATGAGAAAGGAGGCTCGAAAACATTTTTGAGGTGGAGTTAAGGTGTTCCACCTAAAAGAGCTAAGTCCATTGTGATCAGGCACCACGTGCCTGTGGAAATGAGGGGCATCGATGGGGTTAATTGCTTCGGATACAATAGGTAGTGCTACCCTCTTGACAGCCCCAACATACGGGCGTACTGTTGCACTCCCATAAGCCATGAAACTTGCTACCGCGCAAGCGGCGGCGAGTCAGAGAAACCAGGGGTGGTCTCGTGGCCGAGGTGACCGGAGGCGCCCCTCTTAACAGAGGCTCCGCAGTTCAACCTGTGAGTGCCTAGACAACGGGTATCCGCTTCGCGCGGATAAGCTTGTGCGGTGGCCGTTCCCTCGTCCGGTCTGTACCGGGCTCCCCTGGGGGAACGCACAGCTTGAAAAGTAAAGTCGTTCGCTGTTCCAGTTAGGTTTTCCGAACATTGAACTCGGCCTGGCTGTTCATCCGTCACAGACGGATTGCTGGCCATTGATTTCGATAGAGGGGGGCAAGCCTTGGTGTCTCTGCACGCTCTGCCCAGCCACCATCCGACCCCTCGGCAACTAGCCCGCGCATCGGGCACTCTCAGACCCGTTTTGTTGGAGCCCCAATGGAAGAAATAACCCGTCTGGTCGATGATTCGATGGCCCGTCATGGCTTTTACGTCTCCCTGGACCACCGTCGCCTGCTTTGGTCGCGCTGGTTCCGCTGCGAATCCGACTTCAGTTTGCTGCTGGTACCGAGTACTGGGGGAATCTACAGCCTGGCTGAAGAAATGGTCGCGCCGGGCGAGGTGGCCTCGACTGGCGGCAAGCGGATCGTGGCAGTCTTCCAGATCAGCGAGACCGAAGATTTGTGCGTCGCGCTCAGCCGGCACTTCGCACCCGGCAATCCTCTGCAGGAACGTCTGGCGTCAGGACGTTGTTTTGTACGGTTTGCCACCGTGGCCGACACCGCTCAACGCAAAGCCGCCTGTAAAGCCCTGAATCAGTGGCTTGTCACCGCGGCCGAAACAGCCACGGGCATCATTACAGACCAGGTCATTCAATCGGCCCCCGCCACCAAGCCGGCAGCATCGCAGATGTCGGCCACTGACAGCGGCCCCCCGCCACTGCCGGCCGGTTTCTAGTCCTCCCGGGAGAACGGAAATACGGCCTTTTTTGCAGCTTTTTGTGCCCCTGCGCCAGCGCAGCCAAGCATCGATTACACGTCAAAAGAATCTAATGTAGGAGAGAGAAATGCCCGAAGTGACAGAGAAAAAGACGAGCCCCGAGGCAGTAACGGCCCCAGCCATTCCCGGTACGAAGAAGGCCCCCGGCCTGCAATTCCGCCGCCTCTTCAGCAAACCGGGCGTCTCCCCCTACGACGAGATCGAATGGGAACAGCGCCTTGCCCAGATCGCCGATTCTCAAGGCAACATCATTTTTGAACAGAAGGACGTCGAAGTTCCGAAAGACTGGTCGATGACGGCGACCAACATCGTGGCCTCGAAGTACCTGCACGGGACCATCGGCACGCCTGATCGTGAAACCGGCGTTCGCCAGCTGGTCACCCGGGTCGCCGAAACGATCCGCGATTGGGGCAAGGCCGATGGCTACTTCCGCAGCGAGGAAGATGCGGCCATCTTTCACGACGAACTCTCGCACATCCTCCTGCGCCAGTATGCCGCGTTTAACTCCCCGGTATGGTTCAACGTGGGCTGTGATCGCATCGAGCCCAACTCCGACGCGCAGAACTGGCACTGGAATCACCAGACCGGCCGCGTCGAGTTCTCGGTCACCGGCTACAAGACTCCGCAATGCTCGGCGTGCTTCATCAATTCCGTCAAGGATTCGCTTGATTCGATTCTGACCCTCGCCAAGACCGAGGGCATGCTCTTCAAGTGGGGAAGCGGCACGGGAACGAATCTTTCTCCGCTCCGTTCTTCGACCGAAGGTCTCAGCGGTGGCGGAACCGCCAGCGGCCCGCTCAGCTTCATGAAGGGATTCGACGCATTTGCCGGCGTGATCAAGTCCGGTGGCAAAACACGTCGCGCTGCGAAGATGGTCATTCTCAACATCGACCATCCCGATATCGTCGATTTCATCGAGTGCAAGGCAAAGGAAGAAGCCAAGGCCTGGTCGCTGGTGCAGGCTGGTTACGACGGCTCGTCGCCGGACTCGGAAGCCTACAGCTCCATCTTTTTCCAGAACGCCAACAACAGCGTGCGCGTTACGGACGACTTCATGTACGCAGTCGTGCGCGACACCGATTTCTCCACCAAGTCGATCCGCGATGGCTCAGTCGTCACCACTTACAAGGCGAAAGATCTGCTGCACGAAATCAGCGAAGCCACCTGGCAGTGTGGCGATCCAGGCATGCAGTTCGATACCACCATCAACCGCTGGCACACTTCCAAGAACACTGCTCGTATTAACGCCAGCAATCCCTGCAGCGAGTACATGTTCCTCGACGACTCGGCCTGCAACCTGTCCAGCCTGAACCTGCTGAAGTTCGCCCCCAATGGTACCTTCGACGTCGAAGCGTATCGCCATGCGGTTGACGTGCTGATCACTGCGCAGGAAATTCTGGTCGACAATGCCGGCTACCCGACCGAGATGATCGGGAAGAATTCGCATGACTATCGTCCGCTGGGGCTCGGGTATGCGAATCTGGGGGCTCTGCTGATGGCGGCCGGCTTGCCGTACGACTCCGATGCCGGCCGCGACTATGCTGCTTGCGTCACTGCCATCATGTGCGGCGAAGCGTACCTGCAGTCCTCGCGGATTGCCGAACTCTGCGAGCCGCTGGCCCCGGCCACCGAGCCGACCCGGAAGAATCTTTCCGAAACGAACCTGGGCTCGAACGTCATGCCCGGCGCAGCCTGTCCCGGCTGGTACATCAACCGCGAGCCGTTCCTCGACGTCATCCGCATGCACCGCGCATCGGTGAACAACATCAATAAGGGAAATGTTCCCTCGGCCATTTATGAAGCCAGCAAGCAGTGCTGGGACGAAGCTCTTGCCCACGGCGAGAAGCACGGCTACCGCAATAGTCAGGTCACCGTGCTGGCGCCCACCGGCACCATCGGCTTCATGATGGATTGCGACACGACCGGTATCGAGCCCGATCTTGCACTCGTAAAATACAAGAAGCTGGTTGGCGGCGGCATGATCAAGATCGTCAACAACACGGTGCCCACCGCACTCTTCAAGCTCGGCTACACGCACGAGCAGGCCGACGCCATCGTCAGCTACATTGACGCCACCGGCACCATCGAAGGGGCGCCCAACGTTAAGGACGATCACCTCGCGGTCTTCGATTGCTCCTTTAAGCCGGCAAAAGGTACGCGCTCGATTTCCTACACGGGACACCTGCGAATGATGGCTGCCACCCAGCCCTTCATCTCCGGGGCGATCTCGAAGACTGTGAATCTGCCCAATACCGCGTCGGTCGAGGACATCATGGAGGCTTACCTCCAGGCATGGAAACTCGGGCTGAAAGCGGTCGCCGTGTATCGTGACGGCTGCAAGCAGTCGCAGCCGCTCTCCGCCGCCGGATCGGCCACCGCGCTATCGAAGAAAGAAGACGGTGCCCGGCCCGCTGCTGCTCCACAGGAAGAAGAGAACCTCAACGCGCCTCCGCGTGCGGTCCGCCACAAGCTGCAGGAGGAGCGCGCCTCCATCACACACAAGTTCAACGTCGGCGGGCACGAAGGTTACATCACCGTCGGTCTTTATCCCGACGGGGAACCCGGCGAACTGTTCATCACCATGGCGAAGGAAGGCTCGACGGTGAGCGGCCTGATGGATAGCTTTGCGCTCGCCGTGTCGATCGCGTTGCAGCACGGTGTTCCCTTGAAGCTGTTCTGCGAGAAGTTCGCCCACACACGCTTCGAGCCCAGCGGCTGGACGAACAATCCGGAAATCGGCTTCGCCAAGTCGATCATGGACTACATCTTCCGCTGGTTGCAGGTGCGGTTCCTCACCGGGCAGCAGCAGATGCTGTTCGAGAACCTGCGCCTGAAAGCCGGGGGAGCGCCGCACATCGCACCCTCGGGAGAAGCGGCAGGCGATCTTCATGGGTCCGCCGAAACGCGCACACCCGAATCGCGTGCGGGATCGATCCACGCATCCGACGCGCTCTCCTCCATCGTCGATCTGGGCGATGCCCCCAGTTGCCACTACTGCGGCGCGATCATGACCCGCAACGGCTCGTGCTACCGCTGCATGTCGTGTGGATCGACCAGCGGGTGCAGCTAGGGGATCGGCCGCCTTAAGCGATTGTTGTTGTTCAAGAGGAAGGCCTCCTAGATTTGGAGGCCTTCTGCTTTTGAAACAGCTATGTAATCTTTACTTCTGTCTCTTACTGGCCAACCTCGTAGCCAGAGATCGTGCAGAGAATCCCCTGGGGATTGGGAAGCGAGGGATCCGCTCGAAAAAAAACTCCGACGCCTACTGACCCTTGAGCAGGTGCACTGGCATAGGCCTTCAGCGGGCTTGTCATACGCCAGATATCCAGTGTCGCATCTCCGGCCTGCTTGGATAGGGTCAAGAGGTGGGACTCATTTGTCACGGCGCCTCCTCCAAACGGCACGTTCGGCACGATCAGTTGCACATCTCCCGGACCGTGCCCAGCATACAGCTCAGCCTGGCAAGAAATTGTCTCGATGACGACCTGACGACCCGCGGGGATGGTCAAAATGGTGCAGGCCGCTTGGCCGTTGATGGAGTCAATGTTCCCCGTAAAGCAGGAGGAGTTGAACCCATTCCGGGCCGAACGATCAGCATCCACATAGAGGGGCGCCGTCGGGCTAGTGCTCAGGTTGACTGTTGGTGTGCCGCTTAACTGCACAGCGGGCAGGCTGCTTACGCCTACGGTGCCGGAAACATTAGCGTTAACCGTGCCCTGCACCGGCAGCGGCGTATTCGTTACGGCGACCGGGATCGCGGGCGTGGGTGGGGCGGCCGCAATTGAGTTCACCCGGGGACTTGCGCCCACGGTTCCGGTCGAGATGACAACGGCCACTGTGGCTAGCAATACGAGGCCCAGGGCCAGCGAAATACTTTTCTTCAGCGGATACATAGTGTCTCCTCCTTAAGTTTTTGGGACGCTGGCAACGGCGTTTCGACGGGGGCCGCTCGAACCGTGCAGAAGCTCAGTCCTCAACCGCCTTGCGTGATCGGCGAGGGTTCTAACCGAGGTCATCCTGCTTGAGGGGGAGCTGCTTCAAACCCGCTTGTCTGGTAATGCGAAAACCCGGGGCGTTTTCCCTCACGAAAAACTCAAATTTCCTGGGTTCCTGCAAAGCGCGAAAAGCGTATGATCCTCGCGCCGTTCAACTTGGCATGGGGAGAGAATTTCATGAAACGAATCTATGGATTGCTGTTGTTGCTGGTGGCGGTGGCTCCGGCGGTATTTGCGCAGGAGCATTACACTGAAGGCCCGGTATGGCGCATCCAGTTAATCCGGGTGAAGCCGACCAAAATGGACGCCTACCTCACTAGCCTGCAACAGTCCACCAAACCATTCGTCGACGAACAGAAGAAGCAGGGCCTGGTCACCGACTACAAAATATTCCTGAAGCAGACCAAGAACAGCCCGGAAGATTGGGATATCTGCGTTGCCATCCAGTACAAAAACTGGGCCGCTCTCGACGGCTCCGCCGCAAAGAATGAAGCCGTACGCGACAAAGTCCTCGGCGGCAAAGCGCAAGCGCTCGACCTGAACGACAAGCGCGCCGAGATCCGCGAGATCGTCAGCTCAGAATTGCTCCAGGAAATTACCCTGAAGTAGTTCTCGACCTCGGTGCCCCAGGTTCGCGTCCGCTTTTTGGACGCTAACCTGGGATTCCCGTCACTAAAATCATGCGAAAGATCACACGCCTCATCTCAGTTCTCCGTATTTATCTTCTTGCCGCTCTTTTCCTCCCGCGCCTGTTCCACGAGATGTCATCAAAATGTCCCTACGATGTCCAAAACCATAATGCCCCTCTGTGTTTCTCAATGAAACGCTCCTGCCCGTAAGATTCACCATCCGTTTATTCAGGAGAACGCCCCGGATGGCCACAGGACTCGACCGCCTCAAACACATCGTTGTGCTCATGATGGAGAACCGTTCCTTTGACCACATGCTGGGCTCGTTGAAAGCGGTGAATCCGAAGATCGATGGATTAACTGGCGCCGAGGCCAATCCCGACACAACGCCCGCGCAGAATCCGGTCTCCGTTAAGCCGCTGGCCGAGTTTCAAGGGCAACTCGATCCCGATCCTGACCACCATTTCCCTGCGGTCGATATCCAGATCTTCGGCGGGGACAAGAGTCCCAATCGCACACCCAATATGCAGGGCTTCGTGAAGAGTTACTTCAATCAGCGCCGCGACGTGAAGCACTCCCAGAAGATTATGTATTACTTCACCAGGGACCAGCTTCCCGTCCTCACCACGCTGGCTTTGGAGTTCGCCGTGTTCAACCGCTGGTTCGCATCCATCCCCGGCCCGACCATTTGCAACCGCGCGTTCGCTCATTACGGAACATCGTTCGGCCGCGTCGATCTGAATCCGCTCTACATCAACGAGCCCTTCAAGAGTATTTACCAGCGCCTGGTTGCCGCTCAGCGTACCGCCAAGGTCTACTACTATGACACCACCAGTTCCACCATGGAGGTCGCCAATCTCCTGCAGAACCAGCCGAAGTTATTCGGCACCTACGCCCAGTTCCTGCAAGACTGCAAACGCGGCCAGCTTCCCGACTATTCCTTTATCGAGCCGAACTACAGCGACCATGACACCGACAGCGGCGAAGAAATTGCCAACGACCAGCATCCCGACCACCACGTGCAGGCCGGAGAGCTTTTCATCGCGAGAATCTACAACGCGATCAAGCAGAATCCGGATCTGTGGGAGAGCACCGCGCTGCTGATTGTCTACGACGAGCACGGCGGCATCTATGACCACGTCCTGCCGCCCAATTGCACCGCCGACCAATTCACCGCCTCCGCAAATGCCACCGGAACCGGCATGGAATTCAAGTTCGACCGTCTGGGAGTGCGCGTGCCCGCAATCCTGGTCTCGCCCTGGATTCCCAAGGGGACGGTCGTGGATAGGGTATTCGACCACGCGTCGATTCCGGCGACCGCCACCAGGTTTTTCATCGGGGACTACGCGCCGCGCTCTCCCCGCGAAACCAATGCCGACATCTTCATCGAGCCGAACGGGCAGCCCGCCGATCCCGTGCGCAATCTGCTTTCGCTGACGACCATGCGCACTGACTGCCCGGACTTCGACGTGTAACGCTTCGACCCGCGCGAGAAAGGAATTACCCAGATGACCCTCATCCACGTGCCCAAGCCACCGCGAAGCGCGCTTGATCCGAACAGGCCGGTCTCCTCGCTTTTGACCACGCAGATCGAGCACTTTTATCTCGCCGAGAAGCGTCTGCCTCTGCGCTATCGCACCGGGATCTACACCAACGCGATCCGCACCGAGGCCGAAGCGGCGAGATACATTCGCGAAGTCACTGGCGCCATCCACCGCGCCCACGACGACGCGGCAAGACTGCGCGCCCGCAAAGCGCCCAGTCGCACAGGCCTAATCGACATCGCCGCCGCAGCCGATGACCGACCTGTGCGCAAAGCCTCAATAAAACGCAAAGCAAAAAAGAAGAGCACCCGAAAGAGCGCGAAGAAGAGTGTAAAAAAACGCGCTGCCAGAAAATAATTCAGGAGACGGTATGCGTTGGAGTTTTGCGGTGGTGTTATGGCTTGCGTCGATGATGGCGTTCGCTCAAGAAAGCGGAATGCAAGCGCAGCTTCGCCGCGAGGGTGAACGTGTGGCCGACGCCTGCCACTTCAGTCTCAAGGCAGTTGGCAGCTGTGCGTACACGCTGTTTACCGACCATCCGCTGCACATTGCGGCCGGAAGCCTGCCTCCGCAGAACGGATTCGGCCTGGGCGCCGCGTTCGTTGCCTCAAAGAACACAACGAACTGGCGCCTGAGTTGGGATCTGGACGCCGTCGCCGCCACCAGCGGATCGTGGCGAGCCGGCGGCTACATGAAGTTGGTGCATACACCTTCAGTTGTGATCCACGCGCCCGTGCCAACCGCGACCCCCACCGCGCCGTCGGAGAAGAAAACGCCCACGCTTGCCGTGCATCCCTACACCGTCTTCAATCTCTACGCGCAAACCATCTCGCTGAACAAGCTGAATTACTTTGGCCTCGGCAACGAGACGCCGCTTTCCGCCGCCACGCGCTTTGGCATGACCCAGACCGTCGTCGGTGCAAGTGTCGTCAAGCCCGTCTTCGAGTGGCCCGCTCTCCGCGCGCTGAACCTTTCCCTGAACGGCGAAATGAATGGACGCTTCGTCAACATCCGCGGCAGGCAGGGCGACTCTACGCCTTCCATCGAGACTCTCTACAACGACGCGACCGCGCCCGGCCTCGCCAGCCAGCCCGGATTCTTCCAGCTTGGCGAAGGCATCCGCATCAAGCCGGTCATCGCCGACCGCTTTGCCCTCAACTACCTGGGAAACTTTCAGCAGTTCTTCGCGCCTTCGGACTCACGCAATTCGTTCCTGCGCTGGGCAATCGACCTGAACCATACGCTCTACCTCTACGGCTACTCGCAATCGGCAACCAGAAATAGCGACGCCGTCGGCCCTGACCACTGTGCTCCCGGGAACGAACCGTGCGCGCCTGTTTCCCGCTCGCGCAACCTGAACGGCTCGATCAACGTGCGCCTGCTGCTTTCCGAGTCGAGCCACTCCGCGACGAGCGCCGTGCCGTTTTATTTCCAGCAAACGCTTGGCGGCTCCGACATCGACAGCGCGATGTCGCTCGGCAGCTATCGGGACTACCGTTTCCGCGCGCCCAACCTGCTACTGCTGCAGGAGAGCATCGAGCACTCCATCTGGGGCCCCTTCGGCGTGAAATTCACCGCTGACCAGGGAAGAGTCGCGCTTACGCACGGCGATCTGGGATTCAGTCATCTGCGGCACAGTTACGCAGGAGGGCTGACACTGCGCGCCGGTGGCTTCCCCATGGTCTCGATGATGTTCGCCTGGGGAGGCCCCGAAGGCCACCACAATATTTTCAACATGAACACGTCGCTGCTGGGCGGCTCCGCCAGGCCGGCACTCGACTAGGCATGGGGGCCTCGTGCTGGAACCGGCTGCAGTACTAGGTTGCACGGGTCTTTATCACCAAGAAAACAAGGGCGCCTTTCGGCGCCCTTTTGTCACCGGCGGCCTGCCTTACGCTCGACGCCTACTGCGGAGCGGTTTTGTCTTCCACTTTCTGTGCGCCTTCTTCGGTCTTGTGCGCGGCTTTGTGCGTGCCCTTCTTAACCTTGTGACCGGCTTTCTTCGCGGTCTTCTTGGTTGCGTGGCCCGTGTCTTTCGCGGCTTGCTTGGTTTCGTGGCCCGCGTCTTTCATGTCCTGCTTTGCGCTGTCTTGAGCGAACGACACGCCCCACAACATCACCAACGACAGCCCCATCCACATGACGAAACGTTTCACTTTGACTCTCCTCTTGATCTGAACTCAGTTGACTTAGAGAGTCTAGGGAACCGGTTCCGCGAGCGGCATCGGGTGAACACCCGATAAGCAGCCTTTCCCGGTCCCGAGCACTCGGAGAACGCAAATGGACTAGTGAGATTCAAAGTCAACAACTGGAAACCTGAGCCGTAGGAACTTGCCGACGACCGACGACCGAGAGCCGACGACTGACGACCAAGCGACCAACGACGGCCCTCACCCCTCCATGGTCTTAACGTCCGGCGCCACCGCCAGCTTCGCCGCGGTAGCCCGCTGGACATCCTCCGCTGTCAGCCCGGGAGCAATCTCGGTCAGCACCAGGCCCGAGGGCGTCACTTCGATGCACGCCATCTCCGTCACAATCGTATTCACCACTGCGGCTCCGGTGAGCGGCAGCGTGCACTGCCTCAAAATTTTCGGCTGCCCGTCGCGCGTCGTGTGTTCCATGGCGATGATCACGCGTCGCGCTCCGGCTACCAGGTCCATCGCGCCGCCCATGCCTTTCACCATTTTGCCGGGGATCATCCAGTTGGCGAGGTTGCCGTGCTCGTCGACTTCCATCGCGCCCAGCACGCTGAGATCGATGTGCCCGCCGCGAATCATGCCAAACGAATCGGCGCTCGAGAAGTAAGCCGTTCCCGGCAACTCGCTTACCGTTTCCTTGCCCGCATTGATGAGGTCGGCGTCCTCCTCGCCCTCGATCGGGAATGGCCCGATGCCGAGCATGCCATTCTCGCTTTGTAGAACGACGTGCATCCCTGGGGGGACGCAATTGGCCACGAGCGTAGGCAGGCCAATGCCGAGATTGACGTAAAAGCCATCGCGCAATTCCCGCGCAATGCGCTTCACAATACGGTCGCGCTTCTCGGTGTCTTTGGGAGGCTTAGGAACGGTCGTCGGTCGTTGGTCGTTCGTCGTTGGCATGTTTGTCGTCGGTTGTCGGTCGTCAGTCGTCGGCATGGGTCTCAGACGTTTTAGGTTTTCTTTAATGTTTGTCTCAAATGTTGGCGATCTCGACCGCGTGCCTGCCGACGACTCACAATGGATGACTGCAACTTGACTTGAACTCGAAACTCGAAACTCGAAACTCGAAACTCGAAACTCGAAACTCGAAACTCTCTCTACCCCTTCCTCACCGTCCGCCGCTCAATGCGCTTCTCAAAAGTCGCGCCCTGGAAAATACGGTTCACGAAGACGCTGGGCGTATGCACCGTGTCAGGATCGAGTTCACCGACGTCGACCAGATGCTCGACTTCCGCAATCGTCACCTTCGCCGCGGTCGCCATCATCGGATTGAAGTTGCGGGCCGTCTTGCGATACACCAGGTTTCCCCACCGGTCGCCCTTCCACGCCTTCACGAAGGCGAAGTCGGCCCTCAGCGCCTGTTCCATCACATAAGTGCGGCCGTCAAACTCGCGTGTCTCCTTGCCTTCGGCGACCAGCGTTCCTACACCGGTTGGAGTAAAAAAAGCGGGAATGCCCGCCCCGCCCGCGCGAATGCGCTCCGAGAAAGTTCCCTGCGGTACCAGATCAAGCTGCACCGTGCCCTTGAGCACCATCTCTTCAAGCATCTTGTTTTCGCCGACATAGGTTCCGATGTGCCGCCTGATCTG
The DNA here is from genome assembly GCA_963850425.1 of uncultured Acidobacteriota bacterium. GTDB lineage: Bacteria > Acidobacteriota > Terriglobia > Terriglobales > Acidobacteriaceae > Gp1-AA133. Next base: position 2,229,567 of record CAWKLF010000001.1, read on the forward strand.
GCCGTTGGCCAGCAGCAGGCCGACGCCGAATCCGTCAACCCCGGCATTGTTGCTGATGGTGGTGAGATTCTTCACGCCCTTGTGGGCCAGAGCACGTATAAGATTTTCGGGCATGCCGCACAAGCCGAACCCGCCCACCATAACGGTAGCGCCGTCGAAGACGTCCTGAATGGCCTCCTCGGCGCTGGCAATGACCTTGTTCATGTCAAAAAGATTGTAGTTGAAAATCCACCACGGAGGCACTGAGGCACGAAGAAAACGTAGGCCTCACAAACGAGTCAGGTACGTCAGGGAATCAGGCGTACGCCTCACCAACGAGCACAGGAACGTTTAAGCCTTGCCCGTCTCCGAGCCTCCGTGTCTCCGTGGTGGAATTGGTTTTGTCGGTTTTTCTTTCTTCAGTTGATGCGCACGCTCGAATTCAGCGGCCAGTTCGCGGGAGTCGAGATTCTCGCGGATATGCGCGAGCCGCTGCTCCAGCTTCATCAATGCATCCGCAATGTTCTTCTTGTTGGTGATGGCGATGTCGCGCCACATCGAGTACGGGCTCGACGAAATGCGCGTCATCTCCCGCAAGGCGCGTCCGCCCGCCTCGAGCAGGGGAGCCTGCCCGAATTCGTCGACCAGCGAAGCGGCCAGGGCAGTCGAAATCATCTGTGGAAGATGGCTTATCCAGGCGCAAAGCTGGTCATGCTCCTGCGCGGGCAGATGCGCGATGCGCGCGCCCAGCTTTTCCACCCACTCCAGGAACTCGCCGCTCAGACCGCTGTAGACATCTTGCCCGGGGAAAGGAGCTACGAACCACGCCGCTCCCTGAAATAGATCGGCATCGGCAAAATCGACGCCCGACTGTTCCTTCCCCGCCATGGGGTGTCCAGCGAGGAATTTCTGGCCAGCCATTTTCCCGAAGATTTTCTGTGCGCGCTTGGCAACCTCTCCCTTCGTGCTGCCTACATCGGTGAGCAGAGTCTTGGCAGGAAGTGCGGGCCCAAGTCGCTCGATCAGGTCCACGATCGCCACTACCGGCGTAGCTAGTACGATGACCGAACTCCCGCGGATCGCCTCCGCAGGATTGGTCGCGCCCCCATCAATCGCGCCGATTTCCTGAGCGCGTTCTAGTACAGGCGCGCGATCGCATCCCACGATGCGCCCGGTGAATTTGCGCTTCTTCAGCGCGAGCCCGAGCGAGCCGCCGATAAGGCCATTACCGATAATCGTGATCTGACGAATGGACAAGGAAGAATTGAGTAATTGGGAAATTTAGTAATTGTCTGTTTGAAAATCAGGCCGTTGATCTTAACTCTTTCCTGAGACCTGAGACCTGAGACCTGAGACCTGAGACCTGAGACCTGAGACCTGAGACCTGAGATCTGAGATCAAGCAATTACCTGATTTCTCGTCCCACCGCCGGCGCAATCACCCGAAGCTCGGTCATCAGTTTCGAGAATTGTTCCGGGAATAGCGACTGTGCGCCATCCGAAAGAGCTTTGTCCGGATTGCTATGGACTTCGATCAGCAAAGCGTCGGCGCCAGCCGCGACCGAAGCTCGCGCCATGGGCGGCACCTTATCGCGCCGGCCTACGCCGTGCGAAGGATCGGCCGTCATTGGCAGGTGCGAAAGCTTGTGCACAATCGGGATGGCGGATATGTCCATGGTATTGCGGGTGTATGTTTCAAATGTGCGGATGCCGCGCTCGCACAGAATCACTTCATAGTTGCCGCCTGCCATAATGTATTCGGCGGAAAGCAGCAATTCTTCGATGGTTGCGGCGATTCCGCGTTTCAGCAGCACCGCCTTGCGGACCTTGCCCAGCTCGCGCAACAGATTGAAATTCTGCATATTGCGCGCACCCACCTGGAAGATGTCGACGTACGGCAGCATCAGTGCAATCTGGGCAATCTCCATGACCTCGCTGATCACAAGAAGGCCATGCTTGTCTCCGGCCTCGCGCAAAATCTTCAGGCCCTCTTCGCCCATGCCCTGGAATGAATAAGGAGAGGAGCGCGGCTTGAAAGCGCCTCCGCGAAGTACGCGGGCTCCCGCATCGGCCACTTGCTGCGCAATCAGAAAAATCTGGTCACGCGACTCCACCGAGCACGGACCGGCCATCACAATCACTTCCTTGCCGCCGATCTCCACGCCGTTGGCAAGTTTCACGATCGTCCCTTCCGGACGAAAGGATCTTCCAGCCAGCTTGTAGGGCGACGAGATCCGGTGTACCTCCTGCACACCGGGCAGCACTTCAAAAATCGCGATATCCACTTCCGGGCGCGCACCTACCGCGCCCAGCACCGTTTGGCGGGCGCCGGTGGAACGGTGCACTTCAAATCCCAGCGTGACCAGATGGTCAATCACCGCCTGAATCTGTTCTTCCGTTGCTAAATCCTGCATTGCAACAATCATAGGAAAACAGCTCTCAGCTGATGGCGCTTAACTTTCTGTACGGTTATTTGGTGCTTACGCTAGTCTTTCTGATCTCGAGCGATCTCCGCGCCGCCCCTTGCGGCTTTCTCTTCTACGATCTCTTCCTTCTGAATATTCCGCATCACGTCCATGATGCGTTCGTAAATCTGGATCAGATGCCGGTGCTGCAGCGGCCCCCGGTTGCCTTCCTGCACCTGCGTAAGCACGATACGCTCGCGGTCCGGTTCGTAGACCGGCATCGCAGCCTTACGTTTCAAACGCCCAATTTCCTGCGCAGCCTGTGCACGCTGGTTCAGGATCTCCACCAGCTTCTGGTCGATCTCGTCGATTTTCTTACGCCAGTCTGCGATGTCCATTGAGTCGTCGGTCGTCAGTCCTCGGTCGTCGGCCGCTTGCACTTCATGCTGCACCGTACGACAGCACTACTAACCTGCAACCGCCACCGCAAAAGCTACAGTTCTAAGAGCTAACGGCTAAAAGCTGCTTCACGAATTCTGCCACACTCTGCGCTTCTTTCCCGGGATTCTGCTCGACCAGGTTGACAATCGCGCTGCCTACGACCGCGCCCTCGGCGTAGCGGCCAACCGCCCTAAACTGCTCGGGCGTAGAGATGCCGAAGCCGACTGCGATTGGCAACGTCGTGTATTTGCGCAGACGCTTCACCAGTGTTTGCGCGTCATCTGACATTTGCTTGCGTGCACCGGTCACCCCCGTGCGCGAGACGGCGTACACAAATCCGCTGGATGCTTGCGCAATCCGCTTCAGACGCTCGTCGGTCGAAGTTGGAGCGGCCAAAAAAATTGGCGCCAGCTCGTTCTTGCGCATTTCGGCGAGATAGGGCCCGGCTTCTTCCACGGGAAGATCGGTCACCAGCACGCCATCCACGCCCGCGAGCCGCGCGATTCTGCAAAATCTGTCGACACCCATTCGCAGGATTGGGTTGAGATAAGTGAAAATGATGAGCCCCACCGATTGCGACTGCTCGCGGATTTCGGCCGCCAATTTCAAGACCTGGTCAAGAGAAGTACCGTGTTTCAGCGCGCGCTCACTAGCCCTCTGGATCACAGGGCCGTCAGCAACCGGATCACTGAAGGGCACGCCTAGTTCGATCACCGTCGCGCCCGCACGAATTGTTTCGAGCACAATCTCCCGTGTAGTCGCAAGATCGGGATCGCCCGAGGTCACGTAGGCGACGAGAGCCGGCTTTTTGACGAAGTGAAAGGGCATAAGAAAAGCGATTTCAGATCTTTAGATTTCAGATTGCAGATTGAAAGACCATCGTCGCGAAAGTCCGGCCTGACAAGAATCTAGTCTTGACTGAGAGTGCAATCCAGAAATCCAGATCCCCAACCTACAGACCAAATCTGCCAGTAAGAGAATCTGAAAGCTAGAATCTGAAATCTCAAATTCGCTTTCGGCGTCTCCATTAACTCTCTAGTTTGAGATTCTCCCGCATTATCCCGACGTCCTTGTCTCCGCGCCCCGAGATATTCACGAGCACGATCTCCGACTTCTTCATCTTTGGTGCGCGCTTGATCACCTCCGCCACCGCATGCGCGGATTCGAGCGCGGGAATGATTCCTTCGGTACGTGCCAGCAGCGTAGTCGCCTCGAGTGCTTCCTTGTCTGAGGCGGGAACATACTCAGCGCGTCCCATGTCTTTAAGCCAGGCGTGCTCCGGCCCAATCGAAGGGTAGTCGAGCCCGGCCGAGACCGAGTGTGTGGTTGCGATCTGTCCGGCGCGGTCCTGCAGGACGTAGGAATAGGTGCCCTGCAGAACTCCGGGGGAGCCGCCGCGAAAGCGGGCAGCGTGCTCACCCAACTCCTCGCCGCGTCCGCCGGCCTCTACGCCAATCAGTTGAACTTTCTTATCCTTGATAAAGTCATAGAAGATGCCAATCGAATTAGAGCCGCCCCCAACACAGGCAATGATCGCAGTGGGCAGCTTACCTTCAGTTTTCAGGATTTGCGCGCGGGCCTCGCGCCCAATCACGCGGTGGAAGTCACGCACCATGGTCGGATAGGGATGCGCCCCTAGCACGCTGCCCAGCAGGTAGTGCGTGGAACGGACGTTGGTGACCCAGTCGCGCATCGCTTCGTTGATGGCATCCTTCAATGTGCGCGAACCCGAGGAAACGCCGCGAACCTCGGCGCCCAGCAGGCGCATGCGAAAGACGTTGAGTTCCTGCCTCCGCATATCCTCGGTCCCCATGTACACGACGCACTCAAAACCAAGCAGGGCGCAAACCGTGGCGGTCGCCACCCCATGCTGTCCTGCGCCGGTCTCCGCAATCACGCGATGTTTGCCCATCCGCTCAACCAGCAGTCCCTGGCCGATGCAGTTGTTGATCTTGTGCGCGCCGGTATGCAGCAGGTCTTCGCGCTTAAGATAAATCTTCGCGCCGCCGAGTTTTTCGGTCAGGCGCTGTGCGAAGAACAGGGGCGTGGGCCGCCCGGCATAGGTCCGCAGCAGCAGATTGAGGCGTTTTTGAAACTTCGGATCACGGCGAGCTTTGTCGTACGCGCGTTCGAGTTCGTCGAGCGCAGCCATCAGCGTCTCCGGGACATAGCGGCCGCCATAGACGCCAAAGCGTCCAGCCTGCGCATTCTTCGGTGACTTGCCGCGAGCCTTTGCAGCAATGACTTGTTTTTCCATCTCGATATTCAGCTTGGCGGTCGCCATACTTTCCCGATCCCTTAGGTGGTTTTGTTCGCTCCGCGCACCGCCTGAATAAAAGCGTCCACTTTGGCCGCATCTTTCTTGCCGGGCAGTGCCTCAACACCCGAAGAAACATCGACGCCGAACGGTTGCAGGAGTCGGATCGCTTCGCTCACATTGAGCGCAGTCAGTCCCCCGGCCACGATCACGGGTAGCTTAAGGCTGATCACCTGCACCATTGCACGTGTTCCGCGCCAATCGAACGTCGTGCCGGTACCGCCCACCTCGCCGTTGGACTGCGAATCAAAGAGAAGAGCGAAAACGTTGTCATAAACCCGTTCGTTGATCAGGACGCCGCCGTTCTTCAAGGAGTCTCCGGGGATCACCGGAATCACTTTCGAGACTCCGACGACCTGTTCTGCGGGACGCTCATCCTTCCACACCTTTTCGAGCGCTCGCCTGCCATGCAACTGAACCGTTGTCAAACCGGCCTGGGACGCGATCTCCCGAATACGTTCAGGTTCATCGTCAACGAAAACGCCGACCTTCTCGATCCGATCTGGCAGTTGGCGAATGATGTCTCGAGTCGTTTCGATCTTTGCCTTGCGAGGGCTCCTCTCGTAAAAGACAAACCCCAGCGCATCCGCCCCCGCCTCCACTGCGGTGAGCGCATCCTCCAGATTCGTGATCCCGCAAATCTTGACCCAGGTCATCTGGACAGCCGTTTTTCTCTGCTCATCCGCGCGTTACTCAAACTACCCGAGCGCGATTAACTGCTTGGCACCGCTGCCGCCCCCAGAAGCCGGCGCAGCGCGCTTCCCGGGAACGCCGCCTTCATCAGGGATTCGCCAATAAGAAAGGCTTGGTAGCCCGCCGATCGCAATTCGGCGATGTCTCCGGGAGAATTGATCCCGCTCTCCGCCACCGCCAGGACGCCGGACGGCAACTTCTTCCCCAGCCGGTGGGCGGTGCTCAGGTCGACTTGAAAGGTCCGCAGGTTACGCGAATTGACGCCGATCAGAGTGCAGCCTGCGTCGATCGCGCGCTGCAACTCTTCTTCATCGTGCGCTTCACACAACACGTCGAGTTGCTGCCCGCGGGCCCGGGCCGCCAGGCCCTCGAGATCGGGCTGTTCCAAAGCCGCCACGATCAGGAGGATCGCATCCGCACAATGAGCGCGCGCTTCGATGATTTGGATTTCGTCGACGATGAAATCCTTGCGCAGGCAGGGAAGTCCTGATGCCTCCGACGCAAGTCGAAGGTTGGCGAGCGAACCTTGAAAGAATTCGGGCTCGGTTAGCACAGAAAGCGCGGCCGCGCCGCCCTCTGCCAGTTCCCGCGCCAGCGCCTCCGGGTCAAACGACGGCCGAATTAACCCCTTCGATGGCGATGCCTTCTTCAGTTCCGCAATCACCGCCACCCCCTTGGCTGCCGCCGACTCCAGCGCGCGCCGAAAGCCCCGAGGGTGGTGATCGGCCGCCTTCCGCTCCATAGCCCGCACGTCGGCCGCCCGGCGCTTCATCGCGAGGCGGCTTCGGGTTGCGGCGACAATCTGATCGAGCGCAGTGGCCATAAAAGAGAGCGTTCATTATACGGGAGGTTTTCCGGCTACTTGTCAGCAAGGGGTCAGCTCATAGGCGTGGAAGGCGCTCCCGATTCCAGAAATATTTGCTGTCCCGGCCGGGATACACGGGCGTCGCCCGACGTTTCAAGGTCAAGCGCGCTCGCGTCGCCGCCTCGAACGAATCGATAAGTAAGATTGATGGGAGGATCGCCTTAACTGAAGCCTATTTCGCCGCGCGGGCGCGCAGTCGCAGCGGATACCCGTCCTCACCGGGTAGCAATCCGTTGACGCGCACCACCTTTACCGAATCATCGACATCGGAAGCGCGCAGGTACCCCAGTGCTCCGGGCGTGCTGACCACGAACTTCTTCACGTCGGAGGGAGCCGGCATGGTCGCTGGCAGAGAAGGGCTTTCCCCCTTGAACGACTGATATAGGTAGTAGTGATCCAATTGCCGCCGGTCCATCTTGTAGATCAGGCGCCGCACCGTATGCCATTCCGGCGTGTTCCGCTGCATGCCAGCCAGCACCACGCGGTGACGGTTCGACCACCACTTGCGCTCGCCCAGAAACATGGCACGCAGCTGCGACAGGGTGATGTCGGTGGCCGGGTTGTTCGCGTTGACCACGATCGCCAATCCTTCATAGGGAATTCTAGGCGTGCGCTTCGCAAGGGTCTGCGGCGCGGCGGAGTCCGGCAATACGGAGGAGAAGGCCACCGTCGCTAGAAGAATCAAGACCCCTGCCGCCTTCATGCGCTGCTCCGGATGGAGGATAAAGACAATTCAGGGGAGGGACTCTGAAGAAGATACTTGGCTATAGTGTAAACCAAGCGTGAGAGTTTATCCCTAGCCCATTGGGGGAGGCTCATTTTCGCTCGGTTGTGTGCGCGCGGGACTATTTGCAGCCCAGAGATAAACCTATGCCGCTCATAGTCTTACTGGTGATAGTTAACGCGATGCCGCGTCCTTTGACGCACCCAGCAGCGGGGTGCCTGGAAACACGTTGCGAACAATCTTCCCCTCGTCTACGGCCAACGTGCCTCCCACCACCACGTAGTGGATTCCTGCACTTGCCTCCTTCGGCTTCTCGAAGGTCGAACGGTCCGTAACCCTGGTCGCGTCGAACACGACGATATCGGCATCCGCTCCTTCCTGCAGTCTCCCTTTTCTGCGCGCCGCCGGCGTCGATCGTTCCAGCATTTGCGCCGGCATAAAAGACATTTTCCGGATCGCGTCCATCAAGGTCAGCGTGCCGCTCTCTCGTACGTACTGCCGCAGAACGCGCGAATACGTCCCGGCATTCCGGGGATGACTTTTTTCTCCATCGCTGGCTATCATGACCAGCGGATTCGGAATGATCCGGTCTACCATCTCCTGCGTATTCGCGAAGACCAACACGACCTGCGGAGCACTGGAAGCATGGAGTTCGTCGAAGCGTTCCTTGGTCAAGTGCTCTCCCGTGTCGGGAAGCACCAGGTCCTGGTAGTTGATGCCGAGTTTTTCGCGCCACCCGGGATTGAACAATGCCGAATTGATATACGTCATGCCGGCGATGTACGGATAAGCTTCGGTGGTGACATCGAGCCCGTGAGCGCGCGCACCTTCTACCATTCGCAGGCACTCCATAGAGTCCTTCAAGCACGAGCTATTGATGTGCACGATGTGGAGCGGTGCCCCGGTGATGGCGGAAGCGCCAATCACCTCGCTGATCGATTCCACGGCTGACCCCGGCTCCATCTGCCCCGTGCTCCGCACGTGCGTGTAGACGGCAAGGTGCCGCTCGGCTGCCAGCCGAAACATCTCCAGCACTTCGTGGCGGGTGGCGCCCGGTGTGTACTGAAGCCCCATGCCGATTGCCAGCCCGCCGGCATCCAGTTCAGCATTCAGCTGTTTGCGCATTGCGTCGATTTGTTCGGGTGTCGCCGGCCGGTCCGTCGCGGCCCCGCTCTTCGGTACCAGTACAGGCGTTACCGGATGCTCACGCGGGGTCTCGGCAGGCAACGGCTCGCCAAACGCCCGCGCCCGCGCCGCCGCGTGACTCGCAGCTGTCCCGTAGTTGATGAAAGCTTGCCCTTGCATGTCCTTCAGAAACGCGGCAACATCCGGCACCCCGATCTCCAGTTCCAGGGCGGTCGTCACGCCGTCGAGCGCTTTGAGTTGCTGACTTTCCATATCCTGCCCATGCTGATGCAGATCGATAAATCCGGGAGCCACCACCAACCCCTGGGCAGAGACCACGCGCTTCCCACTCAGCGCCTCTGTCGAAATACGCGCGATGCTTCGGCCGTTGATACCTACATTCCGTACGGCATCGACCCCGGTCTCCGGGTCCATCACGCGTCCACCCTCGATGACCAGATCGTATGTCTGCGCTACCAGTGACACTGAAAACAAAAGAAGACAGATCGAAAGAGTTACTCTTCGCATAGTGGCTCCGCATTAGCTGAATGCTGGGTGGACCATCATACTTGGCCGGTGGCGGATCTTGTGAGTGCGGTTAAGAGACGGAAGCTGGGGATTTTAAAAACTGCAAGCGGACGGCGTCACTAAATTGAAAGCCTCGTGATTTCTCACGAGGCGTCAGAACTCTTGGTGCCGAAGAAGGGACTCGAACCCCCACACCCTTGCGGGTACATGGACCTGAACCATGCGCGTCTGCCAATTCCGCCACTTCGGCGAGTGACCCTGCGGACCTTCACAGCCCTTGCGGGACGTTGTGCAGGAAGAACAATCCTCTATTTTACAGACGATGTGTGGCCTGTCAAACACCCGCCCTGCGAACATTTACAATTAGATGGCGCAAGATAATCTCTTCGTGCGCGGAACCAATCATGACCGACTCGCCCAAGCTTCCTCCAACCGTCGCGCAAAACCTGCGAGAACTCGTCCACGATCTGAGTAACTCGATTGAAACGATCATGCAAGCTTCCTATTTGTTGGGCCAGCTTGAGATGCCATCTCATGGAAAGAAGTGGGTCGAGCTGGTTGCGGAAGCCGCTCAGAATGCCGCTCAGATCAATCGCCAACTCCGCGAAGTGCTCCGCGGACAGCGATAGGGGCGACGCGACGGGGCAGCCTGGCTGCCCGCCACCGTCGGACACTGCTCTTGGCTCTTGGCTATCCCTCTAACTTCGCAGTCATGGAGATTTTCGCGTTCAATACCTTCGATACCGGGCATCCCTTCTCCGCGGCTTCCGCAAATTTCTGAAAAGTGGCTGCATCCGCGCCAGGGACGCGGCCAACGACATCGAGATGGCTAGACGTGATCGTCCAGCCGGAGTCCAGCTTATCGAGCGTCAGCGTGACGTTGGTATTGATGCTCTCCGGCGTCAGGTTCGCTCCGCCGAGCTGCGCGGACAGCGCCATCGAGAAGCAGGCGGCGTGCGCGGCGGCGATCAATTCTTCCGGATTGGTTCCAGGAGCGTTTTCAAAGCGCGTGGTGAAAGAATAGGGCGTATTCGACAGAACTCCACCCGGGGCCGAAATGCTGCCCTTGCCGTCTTTCAGACCACCGTTCCACACAGCGCTGGCTTTTCTTTGCATCGTGATTCCTCATAAATGATTTGGATTGAATTGCCGTCCCGACATTGTAGACGCTTCGGTTCAGATGTGTCAGTGAAGGGCAAATGCGGGAGGCACTGGAGAGGAACAGGTTCGCAGCCTTAGATTGCCGAGCGCAATTCCTTAAAAGCAAACTCGTGGAAATGTTCCCAAGGATAGAGATGGGCGGGTCGCGTGGTCTGCCTGTCGCCGTTCCGCTTCGACAGACCTGAAACAGAGGAAACGGCAAAAACCTGTACCGCACCCGCCTGCTGTAACTCCAGCTTAATGTTGGGAGTGCGCGGCAACTATCCAGCCAAAACTGTAATGTCCGCCCCAGAAACACCCATGCGGCAGGAGGTTTCAGAACCTAGGGGCTTCCAGAGCAGTGACGCTGCCGCAACTCAACTTGCAGCGACGTTCGCACAAGTGCGCGGAGCAGTTTGGGCAAAGCCGGGAAGGGTTGACTAGGGAGACTGCGGGTTACCCAAGCAGCACTCGCGCCTTTGATCATCTCCGCAGCGGTCTCGGATTCCTCAGGCAGACTTCGGAACGTCGCTTGAAATGACCGTGACCTTTTCCGAGACGATTTTTTCGTCTGGCCGGGCCGATGTCGCGGGCAGGTTGCTGCTCCAGCAATCGGCGACAATCCGCCATGCTCCCAGCCGTCTCCACACCTTCACATACTTACCACGATCGGTCGCCGAGCCACCGCTCTCGCGAACAATGGACACCGAATATCTTCCAACTTCCATCGCCATATCACCGGAATAATCGACACGCGAAGTCTCCAGGCGCAGGTCCTGAAATCCATTTTCACCAAAGTCACGCAACTTGTGCTCGATCGCTTTTGGCCCAGCGACAGCGTCGTAATGCGGCGCCATGAACAATCCATCGGTCGCAAAGAGACCGGCGACCTGATCGTAGTTGCCGGTGTTGAAATTCATGCAGAAATCTTGGGAAAGGCCGCGAATCGTCGATTCGACGTCCATCGACGAGCCAGATCCCGCTGTGGGACTGGAGTAGGGGCGATACATCGTACTTCCTCCTGGGAGAAGGGCCAAGGCGCGCATCCGTCGGGTAAACTACCAAAACGGGAAGGATGGCGCTCAAACTTTGTGGACGGATTGTAGCGCAAATTTTCGTACAGGATCAAAGAAGTTTGTACATAATTTGTCCCGCGTTGCTTAGTCTCAAAACGGGAAATATTGACCGCAGTCACGCTGTGTTTTCAACGAAATCGGGCGCGGACGTGGGCCTTTGGGCGGACGCGGGTGTGGATCGAGCTTTTTTGGCGCGGGATGCAAGGAAGCTTGTGATCGGCATCACGTGTCAAGACGGACGCCGGTCACAAAAATGGTTAACCGGCCTGAGACAAAGGAAATATTTCACCGGCAAGGCTGACACTTTTGCCCCTGACAACTTGGTATTCTGGATTTAGAGAGTTGCGACGCGAATCTTTTTCCAAAAGACCAACGACCCACCAGGGTCGCTTTTCTGTTGTTGCAACTTACGGATGGAAAACATGGCGGCGAATTCAAAATTCCTTCCGCACGCTGAAAGTGCACGTTCGGTGTGGATTTGGTTGCAGAGTGCGGTGATGTCGACACAGTATCGCGCGAAGACGATTGCGGCTAAGATGTCGGGGGTCCCGCACAATCAAAACACATGGAGGAATTTGCTGATGAAGAAAGCAGCGTGGATGCTCGCACTCATTCTGGCCACGACGCTGGGCGCACAGGCGCAAGATGCGGCGAAGAAAGATACTCCGCCGAAGCCGGCGGTCGGCCAGTCGCAGGCAGTGCTCGACACCTGGAACGACGTAGCCCGCAAGCTCAACACCATGGCGGAAGATTTTCCGGAAGACAAATACGATTTTAAGCCGACCCCCGCGCAGCGCAGCTTCGCCGAGCAGTTACTGCATGCCGCCGGCGCGAACTATTTCTTCACCAACCTCACGAATGGCCAAAAGCCGCCCACCGAGGAAGAGCCCAAGCGCTCGACCTTCAAGAACAAAGCGGAAATCGTGGCCTACGTGAAGAAGGCGATGGACGACGGAGCGGCTGCGATCAAGAGCAAAGGCGACAAGGGCCTGAATGACACGGTAGTCGATCCGTTCGCGAATCAGCAGGTTCGCATCATCGATTTCGCTTACGGGTTCATCGAGCACATGGGCGAGCACTACGGACAACTGGCAGTGTATTACCGAGTCGCGGGATTGGTCCCGCCGGAGTCGCGTCCGAAGAAGTGATTGGTGTGAGTGAGAGTCCGAAGAGCCGGGACCGGATGAAGCCGCCCCGGCTTTTTACTTATGCATGACCTAACGGAATTGTGGTTGTCTCTGAACACATAACGCTGTCTGGCTGGTTGGGCGAGTGAGGAGTCGCGCGTTCGTGGCGTTGGCCTTGCGGGCGCGTCGTTCATCGTCGCCCGCGTGATGCCGAAAAAGAATCCGGTCGGTCTCTTCGCTAGGAGGATTACGTGGCAATGATTATGTTGCGATGGAGTTTCCTGGTGGGTGCTCTGCTTCTAGCTTGTCCGGCGCTGCTGGTTACAGCCGATCCGGCGGTTGAGTTGCTTCGGAGCAAGGATCAGGCATTGCTGGATGCAATCGCGCCTGGAGATCGCAAGGTCTGGGATGCTGCGCTGGCAAGCGATGGGTTGTATGTCGACGAAAACGGCGTGACGCTGGACCGGGCGGAGTTCCTGAAGCAGCTTGATCCGCTGCCAACGGGAGCGTCAGGCAGTCTTCACATCGCTTCCTATTCGGCGCACGTGTCCGGAGACCTGGCTACGGTGATTCACACGGACGACGAGACAGAGAATTATCACGGGCAGATGCTCAAGGCCCGCTACCTGATGACCGAGACTTGGCGGCGCGAGTCGGGGGAGTGGAAGCTGCACATGGTGCATGCTTACGCGGTGCTCAAAGATCCTCCGGCGGTGACTTTGGCGGCGAATGAGTTGCAGGAATATACGGGACATTATTCGGGCGGAGCTGATTTGGAATACGTGATTCAGTGGAATGGCAAACAACTGCTCGGCGGGCGAGTGGGACGGTCCCTGACGCCTTTGCAGGTGGAAGTCCGGGACGTGTTGTTTGTCGCTGGCCAGCCACGGACGCGGAAGATATTTCAGCGCGATGCGAAGAGCGCGGTCACAGGGTTTGTGGATCGGAGGGAGGGGGAGGATTTGGTGTTTAAGAGGAGGGGGCCTTAAGCGTCGGGGTTGAGTTTTTAGGTCTTGGTTTTCAGCAGTCAGCTTTCGAAACTTTCTTCACTTTTCGCTTGGAATTCCAATAAGACAATTTCTGGTTGCGTTCCCAGGCGCATGGGCGGGCCCCAGGTGCCGGCGCCGGTTGTGGTGTAGACCAGCATTTCACCGAAGCGTTGGAGGCCGAAGGTATACGGGCCGAAGATTCGGCGCGTGAACCATGTGAAGGGGAAGAACTGGCCTCCGTGGGTATGGCCGGAGAGTTGAAGAGAAATTCCGGCCTTCTCGGGGACGTCGAGCGCACGTGGGACATGCGAGAGCAGAATGCTCGGCCGCTTGCGATCGATTGCCAGGCTTTCGAGAATCGATCGAAGGCGATCCGGATTTGTCGAGGCGTGGTCCGGTAGGCCGACAAGCTGCAGGCCGTCGACTAGAAGCTTTTTATTGTGGAGTACGTGTAATCCGGAGTCGCGAACCGCTTCTAGGTATCGGGAAGGGTCTCCGAATTCTTCGTGGTTGCCGGTGACGAAGTAGGCGCCCAGGGCAGGGGCGAACTTTTTCCAGGGGCGGGCCGCGGCGGCTGCGTTGATCGCGGTTCCATCATAGAGATCTCCGGTGATGAACGCGATGTCGGGGTTGAGGCCTTGTAGTCGAGTCACGATCCTCCGCAAAAAGCCTGCGCCGTTCACGTGACCGAGGTGGACGTCGGAGACGAGGGCGGCTACACGTCCGCGCCACGAGTCGGGCAGATTGCGAAGGGGGATCTTAATCTTCCGCACGCGAACCCAGCGCGCATTCACGATGCCGTAGAGCGTTGTAAGGGCGGCCGTCGCGAACATCACACCGGCCATTGTGTTCGAGTCGCAATGGACTCCGAGCAAGGTGGTGACGAAGAAAGAAATCCAGCAGGTGCACGCGGCGAGGAACAGGAAGTTCACGGCGCCGAGCCAGACGGCTGCCAACCGGTAAAAAGTACGAACAATGGGATTCGTGATTCGAAAAGCGAGCAGCGAGGCGGCCACGAAACTGAAGGATAAGAGAGCGATGTGGATTTTGAGGTCAGTCAGGCGGGAAGGGCCGGAGGTGGCTCGGAAGTTGATCCATGTGCTGTAGATGAACCAGTGCGCCAGAGATAGAATCGATTGGAAAATTACCAGGAAGACGACGAATCTGGCGCGCAATGGGCCTCTTGAGAGAGCTTTCCTGCCCTCACACTTTTGATGTTCATCGTTCCTGTTGGGTGAAATTAATTGTTGACTCAGAGTGGGGATGGAGGAAAATTGACCGTTCAGAGGCGCGGGGCTGGAGGCTCGATTGCACGACCAACGATCGTGGCCGATTTGCTCCAAGTTTAGAAGCGGGAGGTTGGTGTCATGAAACGCCGGGAATTTGTTTTGGGCTCGATGCGAGCAGCGGGCGCGGCATGGTTGACGACGCAGGCTTGGGTCCAGGCGCTGCCGAGTTTGCCAGGAAAATTTGCGGCAACGGATACGGTCACGCTCGGCAAGACCGGCATCCAGACTTCCCGCCTGGCGATGGGAACGGGAACGGCGGGATCAGGAGGGCACTCGCGCCAGACGTCGCTGGGAGTGCAAGGCCTGTCTGATTTGTTGCTGAACGGGTACGATCGCGGGCTGCGTTTTTTTGATTCTGCGGATTCGTATGGGAGCCATCCGCATGTGTCGGAAGCTTTGAAGCGCGTTTCTCGAGACAAGGTGACTGTGCTAACGAAGACCTGGGCTCGTGATGCGAAGTCTGCGCGGGCAGATCTTGACCGGTTCCGCAAGGAACTGGGTGTGGATCACATCGATGTGTGCCTGATGCATTGCCTGACTGAAGGTGATTGGACCGAGCGGTACCGGGGCGTAATGGATGTGCTGTCGGAGGCCAAGGAGAAGGGCGTGATCCGGGCGCATGGCTGCTCCTGTCACAGTATTGAGGCCCTGCGAGCGGCGGCCAAGTCGCCGTGGGTGGAAGTGGACCTGGTGCGGATTAATCCCATTGGGTCGCATATGGATGCGGATCCTGAGACCGTCGTAGGGGTGCTGCGTCAAATGAAAGCTTCGGGGAAGGGAATTATTGGGATGAAGATTCTTGGGCAGGGTGACCTGCGGACGCGGCAGGATGAAGCTTTGAAGTATGCATTGTCGCTGGGCGTGCTGGACGCGTTTACGATCGGGGCGGAGAACAAGGCCGAGCAAGAGGATTTGATTCGGCGGATTGGGGCGGCGGCTTAGTCAGTCGTCAGTCGCTAGTCGCAAGTCGCCAGCCAAGATACGCGTACTTTCCACCCTTCGACGAGTGCGAAGGGGTGGGGAGACTCGGTTCATAAGATCTTAAAACGCAGAGGACGCGGAAGAAATCCGCAGAGGGCGCAGAGAGATACAGCGCTCACTTCTTCACAACCGCTATCCACTTCAATAAGCCACTCGCGGCTCACCAGTGACTTGACGACTACGAATGTGCTGGTGGGAGGGTTGGCGGTGTTGACGTACTTGTCGCGAATTTCACGAACGATGAGGTTGCGCGGGATCCTGCCCGGTGCAACTTTTTTCTTTTCAAGTTCTGGTTATTTTGGTGGTTCGATTTCAGCCGAGCCGTCGGCGCGCGCATCGGACGCGCCGTAGTTAACACCTGTTTTCGAATCATGAAGCACGGCTTGCCCGCGGCCCATGTTGGTGGAGTACTCGCGATCGACTTGCAGGATGTGGCCCATAGAGGTCAGGTGGTCGCGGACTTCCGGTTTCACGCGCGACTCGATCACGATATTGCAGACTCCCTTGTCGCTGACCGTGAATCGCGGGTTCTCCAATGCGGCTTGAATGTTCATGCCGTAGTCAACGATGTTGGAGACGAATTGTGCGTGGGCGAGAGGCTGGTTCGGGCCGCCCATGATTCCGAATCCGATGTGCTGGTCGCCTTTCTCCATGAACGCGGGAATGATGGTGTGGAAGGGGCGCTTGCGCGGGGCGAGGACGTTGGGCGATTCGGGGTCGAGCGAAAACAGTGCGCCGCGGTTCTGCAGCGCGAATCCCATTCCGCGCACGGTGATACCGGACCCGAATCCAGCGTAGTTGCTTTGAATCAGGGAAACGATGTTGCCTTCGCGGTCGACGGCAGATAGGTAGGTTGTTTCGCTGGCGGGCGGCTTGCCGGCGCTGGGCTGGCAGTTCGCCTTGTTGGGATCGATCAGCTGGGCGCGATCTTTTGCATAGTCTTTCGAGAGCAGGCCTTTCACGGGTACTTTAGCGAAGCGCGGGTCGGCATCATAGCGGTACAGATCGGCGTAGGCCAACTTCATGGCTTCGATCTTCTTGTGAAGTTCGGAGACCGAGGATGGGCCGTCATTGGAGGCGGGCGACGTCTCCATGAAGTTCAGCATTTCGAGGGCGGCCATTCCCTGGCCGTTGGGCGGAAGTTCATAGACGGTCCAGCCGCGATAGGTAGTGGAGATCGGCTCGACCCATTCAGGGGTGAAGGCTGCGAGGTCTTCGGCTGCCATGGTGCCGCCTAAATCATGCGACGTGGCAAGAATGGCTTGCGCGATTTTGCCTTTGTAGAAGGCGGACGCCCCCTCTTCAGCAATCAACTGAAGCGCCTTTGCCAAATCGGGGTTTGTGAAAATCTGACCGACGTCCGGAACCTTTCCGTTGAGCAGATAGACGCGCCGACTCTCCGGGTCAGCGGAGATCTTCTCCAATTCCTCCGTCCAGAAGCCGTGGATGAGTTCGGGAACCGGATAGCCCTCATTAGCATAGTGGATCGCGGGCTGGAGGATTTGTTTCCACGGGAGTTTGCCGAAACGGGTGTGCAGGGCATTCCATCCGGCGACGGCGCCAGGGACGGTTACGGTGTCGATTCCAGAGGCCGGCATCTTGCTTACGTCGCGGGCCTTCAGGTGTTCCACGGTTAGTGCTTGCGGCGCCCAGCCACTTGAATTCAAGCCGTAAAGTTTTTTGGCTTTCGCGTCCCAATAAATCGCGAAGAGATCTCCGCCAATGCCGTTCATCATGGGTTCGGTGACGCCGAGGACGGCGTTGGCGGCTATGGCGGCGTCGATTGCCGAGCCGCCCTGGGCGAGGATCTGCGCGCCGGCGACGGAGGCTTGCACGTGGCTGGTGGCGACAATTCCGTCGCGGGTGAGGACCATGGAGCGGGCGTGGGAACGATCCTGGGCTGATGCTGAGATAGTGAGCAGAAGCAGGGCTAGGGGTAGCTTTCGACGCATGATTGATTTTCCTGTTGTGATCAGTGCAGGGAAGGATACTTGGAGGAGGGCTGGAGGTCTAGCGTGGGAATTCTTCTGGAACTGGTGGAGGGAAAGGCAAGGTCTCTCGACTGCGTTCGGCTTCGCCTCACTTCGCTCGAGATGACAATGGAAATAGGCGCGCTCGGGATGACAATGAAATAGTGCGCTCGGGATGCGAACGGCAAGAGAACAGGAGGTCTAGTGGTGCCAGAAGAAGCCGCCGATCAGGACGATCAGTTCTACGGCGAAGAGGGCAATGAGGAAGCGTTCGCGGCGGCGGGAACGGCGCAGGTCATGGAGCATGTCGCGTTCGAGGTCGTAGACGAAGGCGACCGTGGCTGGGTCGGGCGTCGAGATCGATTCGGGCATGCTCAATCCGGGGGACGCCGCTGTGATAACCGGCTTTTCGCGATCAGGCAGGAAGATTTTCGGGCCGCTGATGACGTTGGACCAATCCGTGAGCAGTAGCGCTTGCGACGGGGTGATGGGGTTCGCGGGTTCCCAGGTAATTTCCAGAGGAGGAAGCTTTTCCGGAGCGACCGCATCGGCGAGGCTGCGGAGAAGCGAACGCCACCAGGGGCGGGCCATGGTGTCGGCGATCAGTTCGCCCACGTCCACGGGGCGCGATTCGAGTTGGAGCGGGGGCAGCGTTTCTGGAGAAATTACATCGCCCAGATTCGTGAAGACGGTGCGGTACCAAGGCAAGACGAGGAAGTCTCCCAGAAGCATGCCGAGATTCACGGGACGGGATGTGAGATAGAGGGGCGGCAATTGATCGGGCAGGAACCGATCGCGAAAGTTATAGATCAGCGACTTCCAGAGGGGACGGGTGATCTCCTCGGGGGGCGATATGTCGAGATCGGTATCGCTGGCCATGGCTGGATAAACGTCAACTTTCTTTTCCTAGGGTAACACCGCTGAGTTCTGAAGACTAAGAATCGGAAGGCCAAGTGCGGAAGTTTAGGAGTTTCGGTGAGCCTCTGGAACCACACGATTCTAGTGTTTTATGGCAGTTGGATTAGAGCGTCCTGAGACGGAAAGGTGCGCTCAACAGGCGCGCGGGGAACAGGATCACGGCGGTGATCAATGCGAGGACGCCGTGGACTGCGATGCCCACGATACGGAAGGGGAGCAGGATCAACCACACGAACGGGTACGCGATCAGGGCCAGCAGCGCCACGGGCCAGCAGACTACGAATAACAGACACCAGGCCAGAAATGCGAACATGGGACACCTCCGGTGCATCGCTAGTCTAAGGTACGAGACTGGCGTGGAGAAAAGTTCCGGAGTCACGCCGCGATGTTCAGAAGATACTTCTGCAAAAAGGCGAGCGTGCGAAGCTTCGCGTCCTGCCAGGTCTCCCCGCTAAACCCATGTCCGGCGCCTGGATAGATCTGCATCTCGTAGGGTGTGGACTTTTTTTCGAGCAGTTGCTGGAGGTGATAGGCCTCGGCGACGGGGACGGTGGGATCAAGCTCGCCGTGGAGGATCAGCGTGGGGCATAAGCGGCGGATAAACAGCTTCATCTCGCGGGGCATGCCGCCGAAAAATTCCACGACTGCCTTAACGCGCGAGTCGACAGCGGACACGGATAGCGCGAGGTACGCGCCCAGCGAAAAGCCGAGCAGGCCGATTCGTTGCGGATCGACTTCGGGCCTTTCGGCGATGTGGCTGATCGAATCCCAGACGGTTTTACCCCATGCCGGAAAATTGCGGACTGCGGTCTGCTTGTCGGCTACGCCGGTGGTGCCGGTGCGATCGAAATAGTGGACCACGTAGACTGCAAAGCCCTGGGCTGCGAGCAGCGCGGCGGGATCCACCATGGTTGCGTGTCCACCCGCAGAGCCATGCAGGCCGATCACGGCAGGGTAGCGTTCGCCATTGGCGATGGCCGGGACAAAGGCGTCGCAGGTAATCTCGCGGCCGCCCGATTCAAAGGCAATGCTTGAAGTAGCGACGGTCAGCATCGGTGGTTTCTACTTTGCATGGTCGGCGGCATTTTTGTCGCCCGGTAATTTCAGGCCAGCTATTTTGTTTCCGCCAGTTTCCGCAGAGAAGCTTCGTACGGCGCTTTTGCAATGCCGCGTTCTGTAATGATGGCGGCAACATACTTCGCGGGCGTGACGTCGAATGCGGGGTTTTCGACCGCTACACCGTCGGGCACCATCTGCCTGCCGGCGATATGGGTGACTTCCTTCGAGTTGCGCTGCTCGATGGGGATGCCGCTGCCATCTGCGGTTGCGAGGTCGACCGTGGAAATCGGAGCGGCGACGTAGAACGGGATGCCGTGCTCCCTGGCCAGCACCGCGACGGTGTAGGTACCGATTTTATTGGCGACGTCGCCGTTGGCGGCGATGCGGTCCGCGCCCACGATGATAGCGCCGATTTTGCCTTGCTTCATCATGGCGCCGGCCATGTTGTCTGAAATCACGGTCGTTGGAATGCCGTCCTTCATCAACTCCCAGGCAGTGAGGCGCGAACCCTGCAGAAACGGGCGTGTTTCATCGGCATAGACGTGAATTTTCTTGCCCTGCTCGACGGCGGCGCGAATGACGCCAAGAGCAGTACCGTATCCGGCGGTGGCGAGCGCGCCAGCGTTGCAATGGGTGAGCACTCCGCCGCTGGAAGGCATGAGCGTTGCTCCATGGCGCCCCATGGCCTGATTGGCGGCGATGTCCTCGGCGTGCATGCGCTGGGCTTCTTCGACGATCGCCTGCTTGATCTGCGGCATGGGGCGGATGCGCAGCATCTCGAATTTTTCCTGCATACGGCGAATGGCCCAGAAGAGGTTGACGGCGGTTGGTCGGGTTTCGCCGATTGCCTTGCAGATCTGGTCGAATTCTTTTTTCAGGTCTCCGACTGTTTCTGCCTTGGAATTCTGCACGCCCAGGGCGATGCCCATCGCGGCGGCAACGCCAATCGCCGGAGCTCCGCGCACCACCATGTTGCGAATGACGTCCGCGACTTGCTGGTAGGTCGTAGCAGTGACGTAGGTTTCTTCGGTAGGGAGCTTCGTCTGATCGAGGAAGCGAACGCCTTTGTCAGTCCATTCGAGGGTCTGGATCATTAGTCGCTAGTCTCTAGTCGCCAGTCGTCAGCGAAACAGTCTTAAGGTTGCGTAGTCTCATGGTTGCAAAGCTCTCGGACTGCGATTTTGGGTTCGGTGTAGTAGATGGAGTCGCCTGGAAGTCTCCAACTTCTGGGTCAAACGGAGATCCGTACTTGAAACTGTGAAACCTGAAATTGAAGCTAGTGACTAGCGACTGGAGACTAGCGACTAGATCTTATGCTCCTTGCAGCGGCTGCGCGGGTGGTACGTGACCGCGGGCTGGCCGCAGAGTTCGCAGGTTGTGCTGATCGCTGCGAATTCGTTGGTGTCGTCCGTCTGCAGCACGTGTTCCTTGCGCACGTCGTTGGCAGTGAAGATTGCGACGAACGGGGCGGCAGACGCGGCTTTTTCAACGCTGGGACGACCGCCAGCCTCCTCGCGCTCCACCAGGCACATCACGCCGACAACTTCGAATCCGAACTCGCGGGCGGCTTCGATGGCTTGAACGGTCGATGCTCCGGTTGTGCAAACGTCGTCGACGATGACGACCTTGGCCCCTTTTTGTCCGAAACCTTCGATGCGCTGTCCAGTGCCGTGTTGCTTCTCGGCCTTGCGCACCAGGAAGCCATTCAACTCGCCGCTGGTCACTGAGACCGCGACCACGATCGGATCAGCACCCAGGGTCAGTCCGCCGATGGCCTGTGGTTGCCAGCCGCGCTTGCGGATTTCTTCCAGGAAAACCTGGCCAGTCAGCTGCGCTCCGCGCGCATCGAGCGTAGTCGTGCGGCAGTCGATGTAGTAGTCGGTGGTCCCGCCGGAAGACAGCTTGAAGTCGCCCAGTTTGAAGGACTTGTGGGCGAGCAGGCGAAGCAGTTCCTGGCGGGGGGCGGGCATGGTGAAAGGTAAAGATAACATGCGGCGGCAGGGTGTCGGCTCTCAGGTGTCAGGGCAATGTCAGTTCTCAGTGCCGAATTCGTTGGCGCGAGCTCGCCTCAGCTTGTGCCTACTGATTAAACCTTTCCATGTGGCGGAAACCGCTTGTGGCGATGTAGGCGGCGATGAAGATCGTGCCGTTGTAGGCCATGTGCATGAGGACGGTGGCGGCGAGGGATTTCTTGATTGCTCGGACAGTTGTGAGGGCGATTCCGACGAGGAAAATTACCAGCACTGGTCCCCATGAGTACTTCAGTTGGGAGGCGTGGATCGAGGCGAAGGCCAGGGCGGTGGTGACGATCGACGGGATCATGCCCAGGCGACGCGCCAGTACGGGGTAGAAGAAGCCCCGAAAAAACAGCTCTTCGAACAAAGGCGCGAACAGCACTCCGAAGAGCGACAGGACGTAGGCATCACGGGCAGTTCGGAAGAAATCGTCGATGGGGGCGTGCTTGGGCATGGGGAGCAGGTACGCGAAGGGGACGAGACACAGTTCGAGGCCAACTCCGGCCAGCACATAAGCGCCCCAATTCCGCGGCCAGTTCCAGCGGATCGCTTGTAGGACGCTGCCTCCGGTCTGCGCGGAAACCATCCGGTACATGAGAAGCAGAATCAGGAAATAAGCCAGCAACTGGCCGCCGACGATCACCTCGGGGCGCTTCAGGGATTCCATCCACGGGCTTGTAGGGGAGAAGCGACGATGCACGAAATAGGCCGTACCGAGGACGCATACGACCATCGCCACGACCGTGATGAAGGCCAGCGCGATGACCTCCCAGAAACTCCAAGGGGGATTCTCCTCGGGCGGATTCGATGGGACGTCAGTAATGGGAAGTTGCTCTTCCGTGGGCGCCGCGGGTTCTGAGATCGGGTTGTGCGGAGCGGACACGGGGTTCGGAAGATGCGGGCTTCATTCAATGTACACGAGAAAGCAGCCTCGGACGGACGGCATTGCCCAGAGCTTCAATTTGAGCGCCACTCATTCCGGATTGTGCATTCAGCTTGGAAACAGATTTTTACCCCGAAGAGCGCTAAGAAAAAGTGCTAAGGGCGCAAAGAAATTTTTGAAGGGGCTCGTACCTTGGATTGCTCATCCGCACAGAAATGATTGACGGGCGCACCCGGCGCCAATATTTTGGTCGAAAGCCTCTGGCCGCGAAAGAGGAGCGTTCGATGAAGTTGACGACGCTGTTGTTCGTTCTCGTGGCTGCGGTGCTGTGTGGTTTCGCAGTACATTCTCGCGGACAGGCTCCGGCACAAGTGGCCGAAGCGCCCGCTGGATTTGACAACCAAAGCAACGGTTTCTCCGATCCCGCCCGGCGGCAGGCCGACCAAAAGTTCTTCGACGAAATAGAAGACATCGCTCCCGACGGCCTGGGGCCGCTGTACAACGCGCAGTCGTGCCGGGAATGTCACCAGAACCCGGTTAGCGGCGCGGCCAGCCAGGTTGCCGAGTTGCGCGTGGGCCATCTCGATGCGCACGGGCTTTTTCTGAATCCGCAGATTCCCATTAACCACGGCGCGGAAGTGATTCGGGATCGAACGCTGGTCAATGACCGCGCCATCTGTCCCGAGATCCAGGAGCGGGTGCCGGACACCGAGACGATACGGACGTTCCGGCTGACAACCAACATTCTCGGAGACGGGTATGTGGAGGCCATTCCGGACCAAACGCTGCTGAGGATCCGGAGACAACAATGCAAATTCACGCACCGGAAAATCTGCGGTCAAGCGGTGAAGGTGCCGGTTCCGGAAGGCGAAGGCAAAGACCGCATCGGGCGTTTTGGCTGGAAGGACCAGCACGCCAGCCTGCTGGCCTTTGCAGCTGATGCTTATCTGAACGAGATGGGAATTACGAGCCGTCTGCAGAAGACCGAAGTGACCACTACCTGCAACCCTCCGGTCGCGCCCGCGACTCCAAATCATGATCCGAGCAAGGTCACCGAACCGAACAGCCTGCCGGATCCCGGCGATAACGATCTGGAGGATATTGATCACTTCGCAAGTTTCATGCGCTCCCTGAAAGCGCCCGCGCGGGACGAAACCGCGGCAGGGACGACCGAAGCAAAGCACGGAGCTGAGTTGTTCAGCCGGATCGGTTGCGCGATCTGTCATGTAGATACCATCGTGACCGGCAAGAGTCCGGCCATCGCCGGAGGTCCAGGACTGCATCCCGAGGCCGTCGAGAACCGCACGATTCATCCTTTCAGTGATTTTCTTTTGCATGATGTCGGCACGGGAGACGGCATTTCGGTTGCATTGATTGAGCACTTTGGGCGCGAGAGGGTCGAAAGGCGTTTGCGCGAGGAGAGGGCGGAAGGGCAGGAATCGGCGACCGTGAACGAAGAAGAGTGCAGCGAGAGCTACCAGGACGCGGTGGCCGAAGGAGAGAAGAATCCCAAGCTGCTTCGTGACACGCTGTGTGCGCGGAACAAAATCAGGACGGCGCCTCTCTGGGGATTGCGGCTGCGCTCACGGCTGATGCATGACGGCCAGTCGGTGCAAGTCGAGGATGCGATCCGACGGCATCGGGGAGAGTCCGAGAAAGTGACAGAGAAATTTCTGAAACTAAAGCCAGCAGATCAGAAGGCTGTGCTGGCTTTTCTGCAAACGCTGTAAAAACGGTCCGGAGCATCGCGCAGTCGCACAGCTGGAGCGGGATGTTCGCCTCTCCACGGACAATGTTGTTTCAGGCTATGACTGCTGGGGCCTCCACACGGGCGGTTACTTTCGGCTTGGGAAGAACCGCTCGCGAGCCGCGGAGATCCTGCCACTGCAAAACGATGTCAGCGGAGAGTACGGCGAACGCCAGGCAGACCCATACGATCGTCTCGATGGCTCCCGGTCCCAGCTGATCCCAGCCGGTCACGCCCCCGATGACCCGCACCTCGAGAAAGACGATAGCCACCGCGAAACTCCGCGTCATCCACTGGCGGTGCAGGTTCACATTACCGCGGAGAATGAACAAAAGTGCGATCGCCGTAGTCGTCATCCAGAGCGCGGCGTCGACTGCACCCGCGATACTGAAGGATCGCGTTGCGCCTGATCGTTCCTGGAAGAACTGGATGTAAAAGCCGAGTGGACCGGCCACGAACACGCCGGCAACGTAAAAGCGGCCCACTACGCGGTGTAACTTCGCATACTTCTTCCGGAGGCGATCGGAAAATTGCATGGGGCCAAGCAGAAGAGCGCACGCGCCGGCAATGCCGTGAGGTAACAGCCACCACTTGAAGGGCTGGTAGTGCTGCCACGCAGGATCGTTGGCGTGGATGAGAAAGCCTTCATTGTGATTGAGAACGTAAGCCACCATCAGGCCTACAAAAGCAAAGACCAGGTATTTCGGGTGCAGCCAAACGCTGCGCTCAAGTGGCGCGGTTGCAGTTGCCATTCATCTCTCCCCCAAGAGAATCAGCCCCAACGACTGCAGATCACTATACCGGGGAAAGCGCGAATTCCTCAGGGTTTTCGATTTGGCGGTGAATCAGGCTTTGCGCCCGTTCCGGTTGCCGCTGAAAAAGTGGACGAGGGCCTGGCCGGTGTACGACTTCTTGACGCGGGCGACTTGCTCGGGAGTTCCCTGTGCAACGACGCGGCCACCGTCTTCGCCGCCTTCGGGGCCGAGGTCGATGAGCCAGTCAGCGTTGCGGATTACGTCGAGATTGTGCTCGATGATAATGACCGTGTTGCCCAGGTCGGTGAGCCGATGCAGCACGTCGAGCAACTTCTTAACGTCATCGAAGTGCAAGCCGGTGGTGGGTTCATCGAGCAGGTAGAGTGTCTTGCCGGTCTGGCGCTTGGAGAGTTCGCGAGCAAGTTTAATGCGCTGCGCTTCGCCGCCCGACAATGTGACCGCGGACTGGCCGAGGTGCACGTAACCGAGGCCGACATCGACCAGAGTCTGCAGCTTCTGGCGCACCTGCGGAATGTTCTCGAGAATTGGCAGCGCGTCCGATACCGGGGTCTCGAGCAGGTCGGCGATGGAGTAACCCTTGTACTTTACCGACAGCGTTTCATGGTTGTAGCGGCGTCCGTTGCAGACTTCGCAGATCACGTATACGTCGGGCAGGAAATTCATTTCGATGCGACGCTGGCCTTCGCCCTGGCAGGCCTCGCAGCGTCCGCCCGAGACGTTAAAGGAAAACCGGCCGGGCTTGTAGCCCCGCTCACGCGATTCCGGCAGCATGGCGTAGAGATCGCGGATCTGTGCGAACACGCCGGTGTAGGTCGCTGGATTTGAGCGCGGCGTACGGCCGATGGGTGACTGGTCGATGCGGATGACTTTGTCGATGGCCTCGGCGCCGGAGATCGCTCTGTGCTGCCCGGGTTCTTCACGCGAGCGATACAGCTGGCGGGCGAGTGCGCGGTAAAGGATGTCGTTGACGAGAGTTGACTTGCCCGAGCCGGAAACGCCGGTGACCACGGTCATGACGCCGATGGGAAAGGTGATGTCGAGATTCTTAAGGTTATTCTGGCGAGCTCCGAGGATCGAAATTGCATTCCCGTTGGTATGGCGACGTTCGGCGCGCATCTCGATCTGCACTTTGCCTGAGATGTAGGCGCCGGTAAGCGAGTCGGGTGCCTTCATGATGTCGCCGGGAGTGCCTTGAGCGACCAGGCTGCCGCCGTGGCGTCCGGCGCCGGGGCCGAGGTCGATGACGTAGTCGGCGCGACGGATGGTTTCTTCGTCGTGCTCCACGACCAGTACCGTGTTGCCGAGGTTACGCAGGTCTTCGAGCGCGGCTAACAGGCGATCGTTATCCCGATGATGAAGTCCGATGGAAGGCTCGTCGAGCACGTAAAGAACTCCGCGCAGCTTCGATCCGATCTGAGTGGCGAGACGAATGCGCTGGCCTTCTCCGCCCGAAAGTGTTGCGGCGGAGCGGGAGAGGGAAATGTAGCCGAGGCCCACGGAGTTGAGGAACTGCAGGCGTTCGACAATTTCGTGCATGATGCGGCCGGCAATGAGTTCCTCGCGTCCCTTGAGTTGGATCTTTTCGGCGACCTCAAGTGAGCGGGCGACGGAGAGCCCTGTGAAGTCAGCGATCGACATGCCGTTGATTTTGACGGCAAGACTCTCCGGACGAAGCCGCTTGCCATGACAGGCCGGGCACTGGGTGGCGGACATGAAGTCGAGAAGCCACTCGCGATAGCTGTCGGAACTCGATTCCTCGAGGCTCTGCTTCAGGTAGCCGAGGATGCCTTTGAAGCCTGTCTTGCCGCCTTTGCCGGCTTCTCCGTGGAGCAGCAGGTTCTGGATCTTCTCGGGAAATTTTTCGAAAGGCGTGCTAAGTTCGAAGCCATGTGCGGCGGCTGCGAGTTGCAACATGTGTTGCAGGTTCTGCGAGCCGGAACCGGGGCCCAGGCCGCCATCGAGTAGAGGTTTGGACCAGTCGACGATGATCTTTGCGGGATCGAAATCGTATTTGCTGCCCAGGCCGTGGCATTCGGGACAGGCTCCGTAGGCGCTGTTGAACGAGAACGAACGCGGTTCGAGTTGCGGAACGTTGATACCGCAATCCGGACAAGCAAGCCGCGAGGAATACAGAGTCTCTTCTCCGCCCACGACGGCCACCTGCACCAAGCCGCCAGCCAATTTCATGGCAAGCCCGACTGACATCTCGAGACGGTGCTCGATGCCTGGTTTTACGAGCAGGCGATCGATGACGACTTCGATGGTGTGATTTTTGCGCTTATCCAGCGAGAGTTCATCCTCCAGGTTAATCAGCTCGCCGTCCACCCGAGCGCGCGTGAAGCCGTGCTGGACAAGCTTCTCCATCTCTTTTTTGAACTCGCCTTTGCGGCCCCGGACAATGGGAGCCATGACCATGACGCGGTCTTCCGGGGTCAGGGACATGACCCGCTGGACAATCTGCTCAGCGGACTGTCGGGCGATTGGCCGCCCGCACTTGGGGCAGTGCGGCACGCCGATCGAGGCGTAAAGAAGACGAAGGTAATCATAGATTTCTGTAATGGTACCCACCGTCGATCGGGGACTGCGGCTGGTGGTTTTCTGCTCGATCGAGATGGCCGGGCTAAGGCCGTCGATCGAGTCGACGTCCGGACGTTCCATCTGATCAAGGAATTGGCGGGCATAAGCGGAGAGCGTCTCGACATACCGGCGCTGTCCCTCGGCGTAGATGGTGTCAAAGGCGAGGGAAGATTTGCCCGAACCGCTGAGGCCGGTAATCACCGTAAGGGTGTTTCGAGGGATCTCTACATCAATATTCTTGAGATTGTGCTGGCGCGCCCCGCGCACCGAAATCTTGGTAATGGCCATCAGAGAACCGAAAGTAACAGCTGTCCCTTCGTAACGTGGACGGGTGCCCAGAAATGTTGGAAAGTGGGGATGCGCACTTCTACATAGGTATCTTATCGGTCAACAGCAACCAGCGTCAACGCGGCTAAAGTGAAGAAAAGCCGCGGCGAAGCTGGGGCGGTGCGGCCCTAAGTTCCTGGAAGAAGGCGAACGAAAGAAACTTAAGGCGGGCCGAACTTGAACGCGTTGCTGGCGACATTAGTTCTTTTCTCGACGGTGGTGGCCGCAGTAGGCATAGGCGTACTGGCGGCGAGCTGGGTTGTGAACGGAATTATCGACACCTTCGGGCCCCGCACAAACGAGCCTTCGGCTCCGGCTCTCATCCCCACCCAAACGCACGCCAGCGGCGACTAGGCGCTTCTCCAAGTCATATCGTCAAGCTGCGCGCTCTGCGCGCGCTCTTCTCACTGCTTACGACTACGGCAATTGTTTTTTCCGGCTGTTCCTTGGCGGTAGAAGTCCGTCCCAACAAGGAAGCGAACAACTTGATTTCCGCGGCAAAAGGTCCTATGGGACGTCTACTCGGGCTTGGCAGGAGGAGGCGTGGCGGTTGGCGGTTGGTTGGGCAGGATGCCCTGCGGGGGCTGGCCAGGCTGCCCGGGCTGAGCCGGTTGGCCGGACTGCGGATTCTGTTGCTGCTGGCTTTGTTGCTGCTGGCGCTGCAGCTCCTGCAGAAGCTGTTCGGGAGTTTTAGGGGTGGTCGCCTGGCCGCCGTTCTGTTGATTCTGGTCAGCCTGCTGGTCAGCGGCCTGGTCGTCGGGAGTATCCGCGTCATCAGCTGGGTCTTCGTTGGCCGGTGCAACCTCAGCCGGAGTCGTGCTTAAAATTGGCGGCTGAGCAAAGCCGCGTTGCGGTGCTCCGGGGCGGTTGGCAGCCGTGGTCGTCGTATCCGGGCCACCACTTCGTGGGGTGAGAATAATGCTCTGGATTGCGGTCGGATCCGTTGTTGAACCCACCATGACATAGTTGAAGTGGGTTCCGTTCAGCAGGTCGGCGAGCACGGAGCGGGCCGGCCCGGGACCCAGATCAGCAACCACACGCTCATTCGCATTCGGTGGAATGTCGAATTCCGCGCCCGTTTGTTCGCGAACTTCCTTCAACACGTCGGAAAGAGTCGAGTTGTGAGCGACTATGGTCAACTCCCCGCCAGAAAAATGCACGCGAGGTGCGACGGCAGGCACTTGCTCAAGCGGCAAGGGCTCAAGCGGAGCGGGCGTGTAGGCTGGCAGGGCAGGAATGGGTTGCACCTGTTTCTGCGGCTTCTTAAGCTTTTTGCGAACGCCGCCCTTCTGAGCGGCCGCGGGGAAAGCGAATCCGACGAGACACAGGCACGCTGTCATAGAAATTGATGCGAATTTCAGCGAAAAGCCTGTCATGAATCCTTCAATTCCAAGAGGCAACCGCGGGTTGCCGAGGTGCCACACCCCTTTGACCTAGTGACAAAATTATAACACCGCGCCAGCGCACGACCGAGCGACCGCATCACACTTTGGTGCCTCCTTGACGAGTTGGGCGGAAGCGAATAAGTTGCCAATACTGCGGGAAATCGCCCAGAAGGGCCGGAAAGCTATGTACATGAAGGGGAACGGTCTGAATCGCTTTTCTTGCATACGAAAGCTGGCGTTGATGGCGATCGGAGTGGCACTCCTGTCGGGTACGGCCCTCGGTCAGAGCTGCCTGACGTCCGACGAGATAGAAGCCGCCACCAAGACTGCCCTGGAAAACGCCGGCCGGCAGCATTTTGACTGGACAACGAAGGGCGACACGGCGACCATCCGGCAGAATGCAATTCCTTCGTTGGCCTCGGATTTTGGGGGCGTTGAAGCGGCGGTCCGAGACAATCAGGCGAATTTCACTGGAGCGCAGGTGAAGCTGCGTCCGCTGTTTCTCTTGCAGGCGGAGGGGAAAGAACCCATCGCGCGCGCGGAGTTCCTGTGCGGTGTTTTCGGCAAGGGTGGACAGACGGGCAGCAGCGCCGTTTTCGTGATCCCGAACCTGCCACCTGGGGATTACGGCATCGTGATCATGGATGTTGCCGGCAAGACGCCCGCTACCCTCTCGCTCGTGCTCCAGAAAGCGGGTTCGGACTGGAAACTGGGCGGCTACTATGCGCGGCCTTCGCAAGCCGGTGGGCATGACGGTGCGTGGTTTCGGGATCGCGCACGGCAATTCAAGAGCAAGGGACAGAACCACAATGCTTGGCTGTATTTCATGAAGGCACGTGAACTGATGGTGCCCGTGCCGTTCATGGCCACGATGGAGACCGACAAGCTGTACGATGAAACGCAAACCGTCCAGGTAGGCGACGTTCCTTCGCCCGAAAACCCGATGGAAGTTTCTGCGCAAGGAAAGACCTATCGATTTACCAGCCTCTTTCCGGTGGGCATCGAGAACGACGTCGACCTGGTGGCAAAGTATCAATGCTCGAGCGTGGCAAATACCGCGCAGACCTACCAGGACAACCAAGCGGCCATTCGAGCGCTGGTGGCCAAATATCCCGAGTATCGGGATGGGTTCACCGCCATCATTGCGCGCGCCGTGGAGCCCTCTGGGAAGGATTATGGGACTATGCTGGCCGTCAAAGATATTAAGTAGTAGGTCTCAGGTTTCAGTACGACTTTTCACCTAAGAACTTTTCACCACGAAGGACATGGTGGGGTGCAGAGCTTTTCAGGCGTGCGCCATGACAGGCAAGTGGGAATTGAGAACTGAGAGTCTCACCCTTGCTGCTCAAACGTACACTCCTTCGGATCCTTGTCCTCGCGCAATCCCAAAAACACCGGCGCCCGCAATTTCTTGCCACCTTCGTTCGTGATGTGCGTCCATTCTGAAAATTCAATTTCAGCGACCAGTTCGGGTTTGATCCAGTGCGTTTTGCGGAGCGCGTCGACCGAGCCGTGGAATGGATTTTCTTTGGTCTCAAGGTTGTGCAGGACTTTCCACATGGCGGCGAGCGTTTTCTGATCGAAGCCGCTGCCGGCCTGGCCTACATGGATGAGGCTCCCTGCTCTGTCGTATAGGCCCAGAACGATGGAGCCAAAATGCTGTCGGCTTCCTTCGGGATCGGTGTAGCCGCCGATGACGCATTCGAGGCGATGGCGGATTTTGATCTTGAGCCAGTTGCGGCTGCGGCGCTCCTCATAGGGGCAATCGCGCTGCTTGGCCAGAATCCCCTCGAGACCTTGTTGACGGGCAGCTGCGAATAAGGCCTTTCCTTCGCCAACGAAATGGTCGGAGTAGCGAATGGTGTCGTTGGGCTTGGTCAACAGGGAAGCGAGAGCGGCCTTGCGATCCTGGAGTTGGACACGACGCAGGTCATACCCGTCCAGATAAAGCAGGTCGAAGGCGTAGTACAAAACGGAGATTTCGCGGCGGGGAGCAACCCGGCGATTGCGATCGCGAAAGCCGGTGCGTTGCTGCATCAGGCTGAAGGAGGAGCGGCCTTCTTCGTCGAGCGCGATGATTTCACCGTCCAGGATGGCAGTCTTCGCTTCGACGAACTGCGCCATGTCGTGCAAGTCAGGGTACTGTCCAGTGAGGTCGTTCTGGTTGCGCGAAACGAGGCGCACGTTTTTTTTCTCCAGAAAGGCGACGGCGCGATAGCCATCCCATTTAATTTCGAAAAACCAGTCAGGACTATCGAATGGTTGCTCGATGGAGGTGGCGAGCATGGGATAGATCGCGGTGGGCATAGGCGCTTTTCTGGCGCCCGGGACGTCGGATGCGGTGAGGTTCGGAGACAACCTTGAAGATTTAGGAGGCTTCGGCGGCGGCACTTTTACCGCCGAGGACACACGGGGCACAGAGGAAATCTCGGCTTCTGAGCCGGCGTCGTTTTCGGCAAGCCTGGCTTGGCTCGACTCGGCTCTATGTGCGGCTTTTTTGAAATGCAGGTGATCCGAAAATGCGGCGTCTACGCCGACTTGCGCTTCGGCCCCGTCGTTTTTTTTTCTGCGCCGACCGCGCGGATTTCTGTGGGCTTTGTCCTGGAGGATTTCGGCGCCGCCTTCTTTTTCGCGGGAGCCGTACCGGCCGAAGATTTCTTCTCTACGGCCTTCTTCTGGTCGAACTTCTTGATCGCGTCGGCAAGCCAGGCGGCCTTCACCCTGCCACCACCGCCCGAGGGCCGGCTACGCCACTCGGCCGAGGCTTCGTCGCCCGCGATCTGGTCCATGTTGCGTTTGGTGAGGACCGAACTGTCGTAGTGGTCGACGTCATAATCTTCGACCTCATGGTCGTCGTGCTTCTTGATCATCAGCCACTCGTTGCCCTTGCTGCCAGGTCGGCGGCCCTTCATTCTGATGAGAGCGAAATCGCCATTCAGACGTTCCCCGTTTAGCCGGAATTTCAGATCGCCCTTGGCTAGCATGGCGCGGGCTTCTTCGTCGGTCGTGGTTCCATACTTGCCGTCTACGGGCACGGAGGCTAGCGGTTGCCAGGTGCCGACGTCCCAGACCATCACTGAGCCGGCGCCGTAGTTGTCGGCCGGAATGTTGCCCTCGAAATCGAAATACGAGACGGGATGATCCTCGACCTGCATGGCTAGCCGTTTGTCTGCCGGATCGAGCGACGGACCCTTGGGGACAGCCCAGGACTTCAACACGCCGTCGAGCTCGAGGCGGAAATCGTAGTGCAGCCTCGAAGCGCGATGTTTCTGCACGACGAACCGATGGCCGGATTTCTTTTCAAGCTTGGCAGGAGGCTCGGGTGTCTCATTAAAACGGCGTTTGCGCTGATATTCCTCAAGAGCCATGGTCGACATTGTAATCGGGGATGCCCGTTGACCGCTATGGAGTAGAGTACTGAGTTTTGAGAATTAAGTTTCAGAGTTTCGCGATGCGAATTGATCGTCGTGAAGGCTTGACGGCGGACTTGGGCTTCTTGAAACCTGACCTGAGACCCGACACCTGAGACCTGATACCTGCTTATGAAACGTGAATATCCAGACACGCCGCTGGTGGGCGTGGGAGCAATCATCATCGAGGGGGATCGGGTTGCGTTGGTGAAGCGCGGACACGCGCCCCTGCAGGGCAGGTGGTCCATCCCGGGGGGTGTGCTGGAGGTAGGGGAGACACTGCGCACGGCGGCTGTGCGCGAGGCGCTGGAGGAGACCGGACTGACGGTCGAACCGGGGGAATTGCTAGGAGTGTTCGAGCGCGTCGTTCCGGACGAGCAGGGGAAAATGCGGTATCACTACGTGCTGATCGACTTTCTATGCAACAGGCTTGCGGGAGAATTGTTGGCCGGAGATGACGCCGAGGAGGTAGGTTGGTTCCGGCGCGAAGAGCTGGCGGCGCTGGAGTTGGCGCGCGAGACCGAAGAAGTCATTCTCAAGGGATTCGAGAAGGCCGGATTGCGGTGACTTCCTGTTCGTACCGCGGATGATCCGGATTCAGGCCGTATGCGGGAGAAATCGAAAAAGAGGGGCACCACAAAGCTTGTTGGTGGACTGGCGATGCGGCTGCAATCGGGAGGAGCGCAGATGGCAGAGAGTCGGGCTTCACGAAGTCAAGTGGTGATGTACGTTCTGTTCGTGTTTCTGTTCAGTTCGATTTTCTATTCCCTCATGCTGCGCGCCCACACGCTGGGCGGAGGCGGCGGATTGTACGTGACCGGGATCATGTGGT
Organism: uncultured Acidobacteriota bacterium; assembly: GCA_963850425.1. GTDB lineage: Bacteria > Acidobacteriota > Terriglobia > Terriglobales > Acidobacteriaceae > Gp1-AA133. The sequence continues at coordinate 2,263,144 of CAWKLF010000001.1, forward strand.
GTCCGGCCCTGGCTGCCTTTGCGACGTTGCGGCTGAACGGGCGGCGCTTCGCCGACCTGGGATGGAAATGGCCGAGCGTCCACTACGCCGCTATGAGCTGGTATGTGCCGATCCTCTATGCCGGGATCGCCTACGGCATCGTCTGGGTTTCAGGGCTCGGTGGATTTCCGAATCATCAATTCATGAATGGCCTGGTCGCACGGATGGGCTTACGGGCCTCGCCTGCTATCTCGACGATTTTCTATGTTCTCCTGACTGGGACGTTCGGGCTGGTGGGTTCGATGGCGCGTGCGCTGGGCGAAGAGATTGGCTGGCGCGGATTCTTTGTGCCGGAACTGTCGAAGACTTTCAGTTTCACGGTCACGTCATTGATCAGCGGGATCGTGTGGGCGAGCTGGCACTATCCGGGTCTGATCTGGGGCGACTACAACAACGGCACTCCGAGCTGGTACGGGCTGATTTGCTTCACGGTGATGGTCGTCGCGATTGCGGTTGTCTTTGCGTGGATACGGCTGAAGTCGGGGAGTCTGTGGACAGGAGCCATCCTGCACGCTAGCCACAATCTGTATGTGCAGGGGATTTTCACGCCGCTGACTGCGGATCGCGGGAAGACGGCATGGTTCATCGACGAGTTCGGGGCTGTGCTGCCAATCGTGGCCGTGGCGTTCGCGATTTACTTCTGGCGACGGAGGGGCGAGGTCGAATCCGGGCACGAGAATCCTTCGCCACAGAGTCAGATAGTCGCAGAGGCATCCTTGCGATAGTTTCCTCTGTGGCTCGGTGCCTCCGTGGTGAAAGGCCTTTAAACATAAAACGGCCCGCGTACGCTAGGCACGCGGGCCGCCGGTGGTACTGTTGGGATTGACCAAGAGGTGGTCACTCTACGTGGCCTCTTCGGCAACTCCGGGTCCCAGTTCGACCTGCAACTGGGCGGATCGGAACCCTAACTCACCGGTAGTGTGCGGGCTGTAGCATCCCGTGGAACCTTACGGCGCCTGCGGAACGCCCCGCTCAGAGCGACCGCTCTAAGTCGCAGCCACCTCACCTGGTCTTTTGCACCCTCTACTACTGCCATCTGAACTTGTCATCAGACCACCTCCTTTCCGGTGTAATCGCAGACTAGTACGGAAAGGGCGGGCGCGTCAACCGGCACAAAAGTGTGTGCCGGGGGAGTCAATAGAAGGGGCGCTAATCGCCACGTACCGAACAGGCGAATAAAGGAGAAAACATGGGAAGGGAGAGCGATGATGGTCGGGAGACTTCCGGATCGTAAATCAATCACGCGTGTCGCAGTCCGATTGCAGCTCTGAATTCTGCTTCAAGTCTTCGGCGGCCTGGAAGAGGCTGTCAACACGACCTAAATCCCGCCAGTAATATTCGTCGGCGCGGAAGCATTGAATTTTTTCTGCTTGTGCGGCCAGGCGCAGGTACGACGTAATAATCGAAAACGCGCCTTTTTCACTGAGCTTGTCGAAGATGCGCGTCGAGATGACGTGAATTCCGGAAAACGCGAAGGCGTCAAACATCTGCGCTGGACGGACTAGTTCCAGTGCGCCGTCGGTTCCAGCCTGGCGTCCGCACAGCTCGTGGGATTGGTCGAACAGCAGATAGCGGGACGTGGCGCGATCCTGAACGGCGAGCGTAGCCAGGGCTCGATTCTCCTGGTGGGATGCGACCATGCATCTCAGATCGATCGTGGTGAGCACATCGACGTTGTGCAGGACGAAGGGTTCGTCGGCGGCATTGAGATCATTTAGAAAAAAGGGTGCAGCTTTTTTCAGACCACCGCCGGTGTCGAGCAGAACATCCTCCCGGGAGATAGCGAGCTTCATCCCGAAGTTGTCATGGGCCTTCAAATAGTCCACAAGCATGTCGGCGAAGTGGTGGACATTGACGATCACATTCGTGGATGCCGAAGCCACGCAGGCGGGACAGTGTGAGTTCGAGCAGAGTACGGCCGTTAATTTCGACCAGTGCTTTCGGGCGGTCGTTGGTGAGCGGGCGGAGGCGCGTGCCGAGGCCGGCGGCCAGAATCATGGCCTTCATTCCGGCGTGCTCTCCAGTTCGCGGTGACGCAGTTCAACTTCCACGCCATTCCGGTCGCGCAGGCGCCTGGCCAATTGTTCGGCGAGGTAGACCGAGCGGTGCTGACCTCCCGTGCATCCGAAGGAAACCATCAGGTGCTTGAACCCGCGGCGCTGGTATTCCTGAATGCTGGCGTCGACCAGCGAGAGTGCGCTTGCGAAAAACTGGTGCACGCTTTCCTGCTGGTTCAGGTATTCGATGACGGGCGCATCACGTCCGGTGAGCGCCTTGAATTGCTCCAGCCGGCCGGGGTTGGGAAGACTGCGACCGTCGAACACAAAGCCGCCACCATTGCCGGTCTCGTCTTTCGGCCAGCCGCGATGGAAAGAGAAGCTGAAAACCCGCACCGTGAGGTTATTGGCGCTGGACGAGATGCTTTGCAGTTTTTCCGACGCCAGCATGCTGTTGAAGGCGCCGAGAAGGGTGGGCAGTTCCACCGGCAGTTTGACGTTGTGCAGCAGCCAGCGCAGGTTCTTCAGAGCGTAGGGCACGCTCTGCAAGAAGTGTGGCTTCCGCTCATAAAAACCTCGGAATCCGTAGGCGCCCAGCGCCTGCATGATGCGGACGTAAACGAATCCGTAGTAGTAACGCAGGAAGGCGTCGCGATCGAGTTTGATGTGACCGCCAAGTTGTTCGAGGTAGTAGTCGAGCAACAGCTGCCGGATTTGCGGTGGCAGGTCCGCCTTCGCGTCGTACAGAAGAGAAGCGATGTCGTATTGCAACGCTCCCTTGCGGCCGCCCTGGTAGTCGACGAAGTAGGGCTGGCCATTGACCAGCATCACATTGCGCGATTGGAAATCGCGGTAGAGGAAATAATCCTGCGGCGCGCTCAGCAGAAGTTCTGTGAGTCGATCGAAGTCGTCTTCCAGCGCCTGTTCACTGAACGGGATCCCGGCCAGTCGCAAAAAATAGTACTTGAAGTAGTTAAGATCCCACGCGATCGACTGACGATCGAAGCGGCCGCGCGGATAGCACACGCTGTAGTCGAGATCACCCGCTGCATCGATCTGAAATCGCGGCAGCTCTGCGACAACCTTGCGGTACGCATCCACAACAGAAGGGGCGATGACCTCTCCGGGGCGATTGCTGGAGAGAAAGTCGAAGAGCGTGGTATTGCCGAGGTCCTGCTCGAGATAAGCGCCGTGCTCAAGGTTCTCCCCATAAATTTCCGGTACTGGCAGGCCGTGGCGAAGGAAGTGGCGGCTGAAGGCCAGGAATGCGGCATTTTCCTCGCGAACGCCGTGCAGGACTCCAATCGCGCTTTGCTTTCCATCTGACAGGCGGATGATTTTGCGGCCCGAGCCGCCGAGCTCGCCCTGCAACTGGACGACATGCGTCGGGGGATGATGAAAGTGCTGCTCGAAGAGGGCGTTGAGAACGTCCATGGATGTGGGGCTTTGGCATGACAAAGATACCATTCGGCACGGTGCGGAAAGGGGCGATGGCCATTTCGAGGTGTTACCGAAGGTCGAAAACCTGCAGCCGGCCGACTAACAAGCAGGAGGGTATTTGTTTTTGTGTGAATCCTTTTCTAAAAAAGCCCGCTCTTCCTGGACGAAGGAGAAATACGCAAGTGACTGAGATTCTAACCATTTCCGGCATGCAAAATTTTCTCGCCGAAGGGCGGCACGGACGGGTGGCGCAAAGCCGGACTGCCTCTGGTCGTCAGCAGCAATAGCCGTTGGTCCCTCGAACGTCAGGTGAGGCTTGGCGCCGGGCTGTTGACGCTGGCCGGAGTAGCGCTGGGAATCGTGGTTAGTACGCGGTGGGTATATCTGGCAGGGTTCATTGGACTGGGCCTGACGATGGCCGGACTGACGGACTTTTGTCCTATGGCCTTGTTGCTCAGCAAGATGCCCTGGAATGGGCCACGCCACGGAGACGTGACGTGCGGCACAGATCGTCCGAGCTGTTGCGGCTAGCATTTTGGTGGTGAACGAGACACGGACAGTGGAGGAGTTTGGGCACTTGGCGGCCGCGCACAAAGACGCGATGTACCGCCAGATGATTCGCGCGTGCGGCAATCGCGAGGACGCTGAAGATGTGCTCATTGAGGCTTTGTTGAACGCGTACCGGCACCTGGATCAGTTACGTGCGCCAAGCGCGTTTCAGGCGTGGCTGGCGCAGATTGCGCGTCGTGTTTGCTGGCAGCTGAAAGAGAAGGCGGCCTTTGTACCGCTTCTGCAACTCTCGGAACTGGAGCAGGCAGGTCGCGAGATCGCAACAGATCGTCCGTCGCCGGAAGAGGAGCTTCAGAGTGGACGGATGAAGGATCACCCGGAACGCGCCATACGTTCGCTTCCGCCGGGCTATCGCGAGGTCTACGAATTGCGCGATCTCGAGGAATTGCCTGGAGAAGAAGTTGCCGCGAGGCTTGGTGTATCCCTGGCGGCGATGAAGTCGCGGCTTCATCGAGCGCGGGCGCTGGTACGCGAGAGGCTAGACGCCGAGTTCGCGGGTTGAGTCATACGGAGGCCATTATGGAAGTTCAAATCGAACACCTGGGAGCGTTGCAATTTGAAATCAAAGCGCGGGGCCACGTGATCGTATCCGATCAACCGCGGGAGAGCGGGGGCTTCGACGAGGGGATGACGCCTCCGGAGCTTTTGCTGGCGTCTCTGGGATCCTGCGCCGCTTACTATGCCGCGGACTACCTGCGTCAGCATCAACTGGCCACCGAGGGCACGCGGGTGCGCATCGTGGCTGAGAAGGCAAAACATCCAGCCCGGCTGGATGACTTTCGAATTGAGATTGACGTGCCGACCGGGTTAGACGAGAGGCAACAAAAGGGAATCCAGGATGCCGTGCACCGTTGTCTGATTCACAACACGTTGTTGCATCCGCCGAAAATTGAAATCGCAATTCGCAGCGCGATGATGGCGCGGTAAGCACGAGACTCATCTGAGACGTTTTGTTCCATGGCGAATGCAGGGGCTTTCTTTGGTCGCGCTGACTCCTCTAATCCGCGGGGACATGTCCCCCGGCTATCTAGCCGTTGACCTTTCTCCTGCCTAGACTGGAAATCTCCCTTCAGGGAAGTTTGTCGCCGCATAAGTTATTGATAAATCAAGGCTTCCAGCGGTACGCATCTAACTGTGGGAGGCCGATATGAGCCAGCACGCGGTAGGCAAACTCGGTGGCCATGGCGTCGAGGCCGGCGGGTCGATTGTAAAAGGTCGGGATCAGCGGGAAGACGGTAGCCCCCGCATCGGCGGCTCTGTACATGTTGCGGATGTGCACCTTATTGAGAGGCGTCTCGCGAACGCAGAGCACGAGGGGCCTTCTTTCTTTGAGACTTACATCGGCAGCGCGTTCGATGAGTCGTGAAGCGATGCCGTTGGCAATGCGTGCCAGCGTACCAACACTGCACGGGATGACGACCATCCCATCGCTGGGATAAGAGCCGCTGGCGACGTTGGCTCCGATATCGGCATTCGCTTGGAGACGGATTTTTCGCGAGGACTTGCCGAGGATCTGGCCGACCAGGTTGTTGCGGCCGCGTAAAGCGAGTTCTTCTGCCAGAACGCGCAAGGCGCTGTCGGAGGCGATGAAGTTCACGGTCTTGACGCGGGAATCGCGGTCGACCGCGAGCAGGAACTGCTTCAGGAAGATCGAGCCGCTCGCGCCGGTGGTGGCGACGGTCAGGTTTTGAGGTTCACGCGCGGGCAAGCGGGCTCCTTGGGCCTTCGAGCATAGGGATGCCACGGAGAAGAAGTCAAGGAAGGGCGCAGCGAAACAGTTAAGCCTCCTGAACGACATGGCCACAGCTTCCCATCTGCGATTGCGGCGCTCGGCGGCGCAGCGGCATGCGCTGGAGGGCGTAGAGCGCGAGATCCGTGCCAACGATCACAATGGGCGCAGGAAGTATCTGAAGGATTTCAGCGCGGCATACCGCACCTACGAGTCGGTGTTGACTGGGGCACAGGTGCAGGAAGCGATACAGCCCGCGGACCTGGTGCTTATCGGCGATTATCACGCCCTTCCGGCGTGCCAACGTTTTGCCAGCTCTCTGCTCGAACAGCGCGCGATGATTGGCGATCGCCCCGTTGTATTGGGAGTCGAGACGATCTTTGCCCGCGACCAGCACATCGTCGATGAATGGTGGCGGCGCGAGATTGACGAAAATGAACTTCGCGAGCGGATGCGCTTTCAACTGGACTGGGGCTACGACTGGGAGCCGTTCTACGAGCTACTCGTCACCGCGCGCGACCATGCCGACGCAATCTACGGACTCGATTGCATGCCTCGCGAGGATCTACGCAAGATTGGCGCGCGTGACCGGCACGCCGCCGAGAAGTTGGCCGAGATCCGGCAACGACATCCGGAAGCTGTTTTGGTCGTGTTGTTCGGGGAATCGCACCTGGCGCCGGACCATCTGCCACGCGAAGTGCGCACGTTGCTTCCACAAGAACGCACCCTGACGGTCCTGCAGAATGTGGATGCTCTCTACTGGCGGGCGGCCGGAGAACTGCATGATCGGGTGGAAGCGGTAAAGGTTGCCGGCGATGTAATCTGCGTGTTCAACGCGACCCCGCTCGAGAAATATGAGAACTACCGTCTCTGTCTGGACCGATGGAGAAGGGAAGAGTCCGACCAGCCGGACCTGGGTCCCACCGTCTATAACCTGATCGACGGGCTGGTGCGCTTTCTGGGCATCAATCGCTATTCGCCGCACAACACTACCCAGCCCAAGTTTCTGGTGGACCTGCTGCCTGAGGTTTACTACCGCTCCTCGGATGGATTGTTACGGCGACTGCTCTCCCGGAAAGGGGTGAGCGACGAAGAGCGCGAAGCCATGCTGCAGCGGGTGGAGGATCGGGGCTGCGCTTACCTGCCGCAGGTGAATGCATTCTACATGCACGATTTTCAGATGCTGCACGCGTCAGAGGAGGCCGCTCGCTTCCTGCATCACGCTTGCCGGGGATTGCCGGCGCGCGTGACGGCGCGTGAAGAGGCAGCCGACGAACCCGCGGACTTCTTCTACGGGCGGGTGCTGGAGAACGCGCTCGCCTACTTCGGTTCCCGCGTGCTCTATCCTTCCCGTCCCAGCGTGCGGGAATCGGACTTGCGCGACTTGGGCGAGCAGACTCGCGAGGACATCGAGCGGCAAACGGGATTTGGATTTGCCGAGTCCATGCGCGCGATTGATTTCCTGCTGCTACACCGGTTGCTGGAAGTCGATGCGAAACAGTGCGAACAGGTGCGCGGATCGCTCGACGAAGGCATCCGGAGTAGTGGTGCCAAGTTTGAATACATCACGGGCCAGCTTGGGTACCTTCTGGGATGCGACCTTTACGATGGCTATCTGGAAGGGCGTGTTCCTCCGGCCTTCGTACGAGGCCTGTTCCTAACCCATGTGGACGAGCCCGGTACTGCGCGGGATGCCTACTTCACGCTCGTGCAAAGGCTGCGCGGTTTTCGCCGAAAGCGGCACACCGCGGAAGGCAGCAAAAGAAGTTTGCGTTCTTAACTCCGGACCTGTTGTTGCAGATAATCTCGTGCACACTTGCATTGTTTCCGCCAAATCTTATGGCCGATTTTTTGCACCAGCCAACAGTTGCACTCACTTCGCGCTGGTTTTCAGTCGCGCCAAAGAAGATTGTCAGTTCGAGGCGGGACTGCTGAAATCTCTTTGTTCTCGAGAATGCTAGACTTAAAAACCCCTTCCTCTTATGAACAGTCTGGCTGTCGAAAACTCGTTTCCAAGGGCGCAAGCGCTTGACCGGGGCCGCATGTCGGCGCGGAAACAGGCTTGGGGCGCGGCTTTTGCCCAGCTTTCAGAAGCGGATCAGCAGGCGCCTTTAGGCCCCGAGGATCTGCAGCTACTTTCGATGGCTGCCCACCTGACGGGAAAGGAAGTTGACAGCGGGGAGGCCCTGGCGAGAGCCCATCAAGGCTTTCTGAGCCGAGGAGAAATACGCCCGGCGGCCCGCTGCGCGGCCTGGCTAAGTTTTGTCGCCCAGCTCAGGGGAGACAATGCGCAAGCCAGCGGATGGCTCTCGCGAGCGCGTCGTTTGCTGGAATCTGAGCTGGATTGCGTAGAAAAAGGGTACCTTTTGCTGCCGCTGGGGATGGAGTCGGTGCAGCGCCGTGATTTTGCGGCCGCTCATGCGGCTTTCGTCGAGGTCGCTTCCATCGGAGTTCGATTTGCTGACCGTGACCTGGCCTCCCTCGGTCTGCAGGGACAGGGGCGTGTGCTGGTGCGGCGCGGAGAAATCGCGCGCGGTGTCGCCTTACTCGACGAGGCGATGGTCGCCGTGATGGCGGGAGAGGTTTCTCCGATTGTTGCAGGAGGAATCTACTGCAGCGTGCTGGATGCATGTGGAGAGATCTACGACCTGCGTCGAGCGCAGGAATGGACGGCGGCGCTAGAGCAGTGGTGTAGTTCTCAGCCCGACCTGGTGCCGTACCGCGGACATTGCCTGATCCGCCGTGCCGAAATCATGCAGTTGCGCGGTGCATGGGCGGAAGCGCTGCTCGAAGCGCGATGCGCGTGTGAACGGTTGTCACAGCCGGCGCCGAAGCCTGCGGTGGGCGCGGCATTTTATCGCAAGGCCGAAATGCATCGTTTGCTCGGGGAGTTTGACGAGGCGGAACAGGCCTATCGCGCGGCCGCCCAGTGGGAACGTGTGCCAACGCCCGGTATGGCCCTGCTGCACCTGACGCGCGGTGAAGTGAAGGCCGCCCAATCTGCCATTGGGCACGTTATCGATGTGGTCGTGGATCCGGGCAAGCGAGGCGAGGCACTCAGCGCGCAAGCGGAAATCGCTATCTCCGCAAACGACGTGGCCACGGCCCGCATTGCCGCCGATGAGTTATTGGGAATCGCGGCGCGGATCGACGCGGAGTTTCTGAAGGGACTGGCGTCCTATGCGCACGGGGCCGTGCTGCTGGCGGAGCAAGAGTTGGCGGCCGCTGTAGTCGAACTGCGACAGGCGCTGGCCTGCTTTCGCCACCTTGAGGCTCCCTACCAAGCGGCTCGAGCACAGGTTTTGCTGGCGCGAGCCTATGAGACGCAGGGAACTCGCGAAGCCGCGGAGCACGAACTGGCAGCGGCACGAGACGTGTTCCGAAAGCTGGGCGCTGTGACCGATCTGGCGCTTGTTGATTCGCACGCGAATCAGGACTCTCCGAATCAGGCCGGTCCACTGACGCTCCGAGAAATCGAAGTCCTGAAATTGGTGGCGTCCGGAATCACGAATCGCCAGATCGCCAAGAAGTTGAAAATCAGTGAAAAGACCGTGGCGCGCCACCTGAGCAACATCTTCAACAAACTGGACATATCGTCGCGTTCGGCGGCCACGGCTTACGCGTATCAACATCAGTTGTTGTAGAGTTGTCCTACATAGAATTACCCATCTGCAAAATCGCCGAGCTTGGGTAGTTTGGCCGATGCGAGTCTGCGGCCCTTCTCATAGCATCCGATACCTGAGGTGGAACAATGAACGAACATCGCGATGTTGAAAGAGTCTCGACGCTTGTGATCGGCGGCGGACAGGCTGGGCTCGCCATGGGTTACCAACTGGCTCGGCGAAACCTGTCGTATCGCATTCTGGACGCGAACCAGCGGATCGGCGACGCGTGGCGCAACCGATGGGACTCGCTGCGTTTGTTCACTCCTGCGCGATATGCTGGACTTCCCGGACTCCCTTTTCCCGCGAGCGGCGATGCGTTTCCGACCAAAGACGATTTGGCAGACTATCTTGAGGCGTATGCCGAACACTTTCGTCTCCCGGTGCACACTGGAATGAGAGTGGATCGAGTTTCGAAATCCGGGGAGCGATTTCTCGTGGAAGCCCGGAACCAACGATTCGAGGCCGACCAGATCGTGGTGGCCATGGCGAATTACCAAGTACCTCGGATTCCAGCATTCGCCCAGGATCTCGATGCAAACATCGTGCAGGTTCATTCGCACCACTACCGCAATCCCTCGCAGTTGCGTCCGGGAAACACGCTGGTGGTGGGTGCCGGGAATTCCGCAGCCGACATCGCGATGGAGGTGGCGAAGACTCATCCGACGTGGATGTCCGGCAAAGAATCAGGACACATTCCGTTCCAGATAGAAAGCTTTTTTGGGCGGTTCATCCTGTTCCGGGCGGTGCGATTTATCGGTCATCACGTTTTGTCGCTGGCCACGCCGATCGGCAGAAATGCTCGACCGAAGCTGCTGAACAAGACAACTCCGTTGGTGCGCGTCAAACCGAAAGACTTAATCAATGCAGGGATCGAACGGGTTGCGCGAGTAGTGGGAGTGCGAAACGGAATTCCCCTTTTGGCCGACGGTCGCACTCTGGACGTTGCTAACGTACTCTGGTGCACAGGCTACGACCCCGGCTTCTCGTGGATAGATCTCCCGGTTTTTGGAGAGGACGGCAAGCCCATGCAGGAGCGCGGAGTGGTTCATCGTGTTCCGGGCATGTACTTTGTCGGATTGCACTTCTTGTATGCGATGTCGTCGGCCACTCTGGTCGGCGTGGGCAGAGACGCGGATTACGTCGCAAAAGCGATCGAGGTGCGAACTCTGAAGCGGGCGCGGCAGGGTGAATACGCGCGGCCTTCTCTGGCCTCAAGAGAACGAAGGCCGGATGTGCTGGTCGCCTCGTAACTTGCTGAGCATCACGCCGGATTTAGCGCGTTGCAACGCAGGCCCCCGGTGCTCACTCCCCCGGCAATGCTAATCTAGAATTCAGTCGGCATGAGGCTCTCTCGAGTGGGCTTTTGAACGCTGAATCTATCCGCAAGTTATTCGAAGAAGTTCGGCGGGGGAAACTCTCTCCGGACGACGCCGTGGCGCGCTTGCGCCACTTGCCGTTTGAAGATCTGGGGTTTGCCAAGGTCGATCACCATCGCGCTCTACGCGTGGGGATGCCGGAAGTAATCTTTGGAGAGAGGAAAACCCCGGAACAGGTAGCAGGAATTTTTGCGAAGCTGGCGCAGCACGGTGGGAACGTGCTGGCCACGAGGGCGGATGCGAAGCAGTTCGCGGCGGTTCGGAAGAAAGTTCGCGGAGCGGAATACCGGGAACTGGCTCGCGCGATTGTGCTGGAGCGCGATCGCAAGACCTATGGCAAGGGAGTGATCACCGTAGTTTCCGCAGGGACCAGTGATATCGCCGTCGCTGAGGAGGCGGTGGTCACGGCCGAGTTGATGGGAAACGAAGTGCAGCACCTCTACGACGTGGGTGTCGCGGGCGTGCACCGTTTGCTGGCGAATCGCGAACGGCTCGCGAAGGCCCGGGTGATCGTCGTTTGCGCGGGAATGGAAGGGGCCCTGCCTAGCGTTGTCGGAGGCCTGGTTGGCGCGCCGGTAATCGCTGTGCCGACCAGCGTCGGTTATGGCGCCTCATTCAAGGGTATCGCGGCGTTACTGGGAATGATGAACTCGTGTGCTTCAAACGTCAGCGTGGTAAACATCGATAACGGTTTCGGTGCAGGATACGTGGCCTCGTTGATCAACCGGCTCTAGTCTTGAGTACCCAGGGATGAGCACCGAGTTCAAGCACGATGCATCGCGTGGTCACTGAGCTCATCGGACAGTTCGCCGAATCGCACCCATCCCAGCGTCCTTGTGTTTATATCTCCTCGCCTTCCAACATAGGGCGTTCGCTCGAAGCCCGTAGCTCCTGGCTCGCAGCTCAAAAAAAGAGGCACGGCTTTCGCCGTGCCTTGAGGAGAGAGTGGAGCCTTACAGCTTGGAATTCTTGTCGACCACCAGGTTATTCTCGACGCTGAATACGCCGGGGACCTGGCCAACTCGCATGCCCGCAATCTGCTTGTCCATCGGGCTGATCACTTCGCCGTACAGGCTCACGTGACCGCCGTCGATAATGATGCGGATCGGACGGGCCGGATCAATCGCATACTTCCCTAACGCCGAGTCGCCATACAGGACGCGCACGGCCTGGCGACGCAGGTTGTCGTCAAACATCGAGACCGGCGAAACCTTGATCTCGTTGACAACGTCCTTCACGCCCGGCATGCGATAGGCAATGGCAAGCGCTGAGTCGCGGCCTACGTCGTTGTAGGTCTGGCCGCCGATCGTGGCAACGCCATTCTTCACGCTTAGCGTGTAGTAGTTGAACGCACTGTCGTACCAGCCCACACGGTCGTAATACAGCTTCTTCGAGAGTTGCTCGTGCAGTTGCGTATCGGTGACGACGGGCCCCGCTACTTCAACCAGGTTGCGGACGCCCTGCACGTTCTTCTGCTTCTTGGCCGTTTTGGCCGCGTCCAGTTTGTCCTGGTAGAGATCAACCGCACCCGTCAGGGTCACGATCCCGTCCTCCACCGCCGACTTGACGTTGTGAAACTTCTGATTGTTATCCAGCTTCTGCGTGACGCTGGTCTGGATGGCTGCATCGTAACGCCCTGCGCCCGACGCGTGCGCAAACAAACCGCCGCTCAGCAAACTAACCATCAGGAACGTTGAAAGAACGCTTCTGGTATTCATGATCTTTTTCTCCATCCTCAATTAACTAACTGTTTGGTTAATTATTGGATGTCGAAGCCCGGCATCGGGATGCCCGAAATAACTTGGTCGTAAACTATTGAAAATGCATAGTGTAGCTGGGTGACTGGGGAAGTCGGTTACCCTCAGCCGCGTTTCTTTGAGGTTTTCTGCTTGACGCGCGGCCTGGTCTTCGGCTGCTGAAAGACACGCGCAAAGATTTTATCAATGTTCCGCAACTGCCTTTTCAGGTCGAAAGCGTTCTCAAGTTGTCGTGCGGGAACACGGCTGGTGATGTTCTTGTCGTTCAGCACCAATTCACGGAAATTCAAATCTTCCTTCCAGGCGCGCATGGCATGTTGTTGCACAATGCGGTAAGCATCTTCGCGCGACACGCCGTGTTCGACCAGATCGAGCAACAGCTGGCCGCTGAACACCAGTCCCCGCGTGCTCTCCAAGTTCGCTTTCATCCTTTCCGGGTAGACGAACATCGTGTCGATAAGATTGGTAGTCTTCCCCAGCAGGTAGTCGACCAGCGTGGTCGAGTCGGGCAGGATCACCCGCTCGACCGAAGAATGGGAAATGTCGCGCTCGTGCCAGAGAGGCACGTTCTCAAACGCGGCCTGAGCGTTTGAGCGGACTACACGCGCCAGTCCGCTGATCTGCTCGCAAGTGACCGGGTTCCGCTTGTGCGGCATGGCTGAAGAGCCTTTCTGTTTCTCGCTGAAAAACTCTTCCGCCTCCCGGACTTCGGTACGTTGCAGATGGCGGATCTCGGTGGCAATCTTATCGAGCGTAGACGCGATGACCGCCAGCGTCGCGAGATAGTGGGCGTGCCGATCGCGCTGAATGACTTGCGAAGAGATATCCGCGGCCTTCAGCCCCAGCCGCGCACAGATTTTTTCTTCGAGTTCGGGAGACAGGTGAGCAAACGTTCCCACCGCTCCTGAAAACTTTCCCACCCGCAGGCCTTCCGCGGCTTCCTGAAAGCGGACGATATTGCGCTGCGTTTCCGAATACCAGTTAGCCAGCTTAAATCCAAACGTGATCGGTTCCGCGTGAACACCGTGTGTGCGGCCGATTTGCGGAGTGTCCTTGAACTCCCAGGCCCGACGTTCCAATACTTCCGCGAGGCGAGTGAGGTCGTCGGCAATGATGGTCGAGGCCTGCCCGATGAGAAGGGCTTGAGCGGTGTCGACGACGTCGTTCGAGGTCAACCCGTAGTGGAACCAGCGCGCGTGAGGGCCGACGATCTCGGCGACCGCGGTGGTAAAAGCAATCACGTCATGCCGTACCTCAGCCTCTATTTCCTGGATGCGTTCGAGCTTAAAATTCGCGCGCTCGCGAATGGCTTTCGCGGCTTCCTTAGGAACCAGGCCTGCCTCGGCGAGTGTTTCTGTGGCGGCCAGTTCAACGGCTAGCCAGTTGCGAAAACGATTGTCTTCGCTCCAGATGCGCCCCATATTGGGGCGCGTATAACGTGGGATCAAGGGGCTTCTCCCATCACCTGAAAATCGAGAACTGAGGATTGTAAACGAGTGCGGAGAGGCCTGCACGGAAGGAGGTCGCATGGAGTGGGAGCGGATAGCGATAGTATTTGCCCGCGCCGAAGAAGCTAGTCCGCCTTGCGGCAAGTCCGAAGCGAAGCGCATGTTGCAGCACGAGACGCATCAAAGAGCATTGGTCTTGCCGCGATATAATCCGCGCATGGAAACACTCACCCTGTCGGACTACGAGGCGCTGGCGGAACTGCGTTACCAGATACGCCGCTTTCTCGCGTTCAGCGAGCAGGCGGCCCGTGGCGCGGGTCTGGAGCCCAGACAGCACCAATTGATGCTCGCGTTGAAAGGGCTGCCCCCCAGGAGCCGGCCCACGATCGGAGAACTGGCGGAGCGTTTGCAGATTCAGCACCACAGTGCGGTCGAACTTGTGAATCGATTGGTGGCCGCGGGATACATCCGGAGGACGCGCGCCGACGAAGACCGGCGGGAGGTCTTGCTGTCTCTTATGCCCAAGGGTGAGAGGGTATTGCGACAGCTGTCCCTGCACCACCGGACGGAACTACGCTTGGCGGGCCCAGCGCTGGTGGCGGCGCTGCGAAGAGCCGTGCAAGGATCTCGAGGTTCTGACGGCACGCGCACGAAAGTGCGTGCGGGAAAACGGAGATCAGCCAGTTAGCCTGAAAAATGGCCAGGATTCCTGAAGCAATGGCCACGTTGGTCAGCCGTTTGAGGATAGGGTGAAGGCGTCGATTACACCAAAAACAATATTGTAACTGCGTGATGTCTACTTAATATTCTGTGCGGCTGCAACGTGAATTTCACTGGCGGGAATACTCTTCTGCGCGGCTTCGATCAGTGGCCGGAGTGAATCCACCGATATGCCCAGGGTGCCACCGGAGAAGCCGTCGATATAGGCGGAATTGATGCCAATCACCTGGCCTTCGGAGTTGAAAATGGTCCTCCGCTGCCGCCATGGGCAGTAGGGGCGTCATAGATCAGCTTGTCGCCCACCACGTCTCCCAGGTGTCCGACCGTGGCGGAGGGGCGGATCAGGGACAGACTGCCAGTTCGCTGGCGGCGCCAATGTCGTCGTGGCGATAGGCGAGTCGCTCGTATACCTCGGTCGGCGACTTTGCCACCATGCCAGCGACTCCCATCGGGTATCCAATCACAGTGACCAGTTCCCCGGGAGGTGTGGGCTGTTTCGCGAGAGGCAACGGTTCCAGATTGCGAGTGGCCTGCGAAAATTCAACGTGAAGAATGGCTAGATCGCTGCGTGCTGAGACCACCGTGGGTGTCAGCTCAAACGCGGTAGGAGACCCGGGAAAAAATGCAACCAGTTTCTCCAGCGTCGGAACGGCTCCGCGTCGGATATCGCGTCGGCTTGTGGATCGCCATACCAAGGTTCCGAGACGTGCCGATTGGTCGCCATGAGTCCGTTGGCAACGATGAAGCCGGTGCCAGATACTCGGGCGCGCAGGCGCGCCGGCTGGTTGGCAAATCCCACCTGGTAAACGCCGAACACATAGCAAATTGAATTACGATACCGATTCAAGACCACGACCGGCATGGCCTGCTCTTGCTTGAGCAACTGCACCTGCTGGTTCAGCATTCGCACCTGATCCTGAAGGTCGTTGGTCGGGGCGGGAGCGTAGAAGTGTAGAAGCAGCCCCGTCGAAACCAGCAGGAACACTGCTGCACTCGTGCCTACGAGCCATGTCCACCTCTCGCCCGCCGGATCCACCTCGAGATTTTGATCGTGCTCGGACATAAAAGTTTGTGTTCGCAGCACTCTGTCGGGGAGGTGGATAGAGGCAGAGGCGGATTTTGGTACCCACCTATCTTGCAGGCCGACACTGTTTTTCAAAAGTCACCGAAGACGATGTACCAAGGCGGGAATACATTACCGCACTTTGCGGCGAGCGCGAGGGCGCTAAGATTATGATACATAAAGACTTGCGATTCCGCCTGGCCCGTCGGTAACTGCTTGCCAAGTTCGATTGGAGACCGCTACGAGGATGTCAGTTACCGACGGGCCAGGCGGTAATACTCATAATCTTTAGCGCCCTCGCGCTCCGCCGCAAAGTGCGGTAATGTATTCCCGCCTTGGTACATCGTCTTCGGTGACTTTTGAAAAACAGTGTCGGCCTGCAAGATAGGGCGGGTACCAAAATCCGCCTCTGCTCTATCCGCCTCCCCGACAGAGTGCTGCGAACACAAACTTTTATGTCCGAGCACGATCAAAATCTCGAGGTGGATCCGGCGGGCGAGAGTTGGACATGGCTCGTCGGCACGAGTGTAGCAGTGTTCCTGCTGGTCTAGACGGGGTTGCTTCTAACTTCTACGCTCCCGCCCCGACCAACGACCTCCGGTCAGGTGCCAATGCTGAACCAGCAGGTGCAGTTGCTCAAGCAAGAGCAGGCCAAGTAATTCAATTTGCTATGAGTCGGCGTTTACGGGTGGGATTTGCCAACCAGCCGGCGCGCCTCGGCGCCCCAACTATCTCGACACGGCTTCATCGTTGCCAACGGACTCATAACACAATCAGCAAGTCTCGGAACTTTGGTTGTGGCGATCCAGAAGCCGACGCGCTGATCCGACACAGACGTCCGAACACTGGAGAAACTCGTTGCTATTTTTTCCCGGTCTTCCTACCGCGTTTTTGAGGAGCTGACACCCACGGTGGTCTCAGCACGCAGCGATCTAGCCATTCTTCACGTTGAATTTTCGCAGGCCACTCCGCAATCTGGAACCGTTGCCTCTCGCGAAACAGCCCACAGCCTCGGGGGAACTGGTCACTTGTGATTGGATACCCGGATGGGAGTCGCTGAGCAGTGGGTGGCAAAGTCGCCGACCGAGGTATACGAGCGACTCGCCTATCGCCACGACGAGACGGCGACCGGCAAAATGAAGACTCCTGATCCGCCCCTGCCCCACGGTCGGACACCTGGGAGACGTGGTGGGCGACGAGAGGATCTATGACGCCCCTACTGCCCATGGCGGCAGCGAAGGATTAGTCTTCAACTCCGAAGGCCAGGTGATTGGCATCAATTCCGCCTATATCGACGGCTTCTCCGGTGGCACCCCCTGGGCCGTATCGGTGGATTCACTCCGAGCACTAGATCGAAGCCGCGCAGAAGAGTTATTCCCGCCAGTGAAATTCACGTTGCAGCCGCACAGAATATTAAGTAGACGTTTTCGCGCAGTTACAATATTGTTTTTGGTGTAATCGACGCCTTGAGCCCTATCCTCAAACGGCTGAGCCAACGTGGCCCTGCTTAAGAAAATCCTCGGCCATTTTTCAGGCTAACTGGCTGATCTGCAGTTTTCCCGCACGCGGCTTTTCGTGCGCGTGGTGCCAGAACCTCAGAGATCCTTGCACGGCTCTTCGCAGCGCCGCCGCGGGCGCTGGGGCCCGCCAAGCATAAAAAGGTCCGGTGGTGCAGGGACAAGTTTATCGCGATACCTCTCACCCTTGGGCATGAGAGGACGGCAAGACCTCCCGCCGGTCTTCGTGGGGGCGCGTCCTCGGATGTATCCCGCGGCCACCAAATCAATTCACAAGTTCGACCCGCGCTTGTGGTGCTGAATCAGCAGAACGCTCCGCCAGTTCTCCGATCGTGGCCGGCTCGCTGGGGGGCAGCCCTTTCAACGCGAGAGCCGTCCATTGGTGCTGTCTGGGCTCCGGACCCCGCGCCACGGGCCGCCTGCTCGCTGAGAGGGGAAAAAAACCATATGCTGGTAACGCAGTTCCGCCAGCGCCTGCATCAAACCGACAGGTGAGTGTTTACATGCGCGGATTATATCGCGGCAAGACCAATGCTCTTTGATGCGTCTCGTGCTCCGACGTGCGCTTTCGCTTCGGAGTTTCAGCAAGGCGGAGCTAGCTTGTTCGGCGCGGGCAAATACTATCGCTATCCGCTCCCACTCCATGCGACCTCCTTCCGTGCAGGCCTCTCCGCACTCGTTTACAATCCTCAGTTCTCGATTTTCAGGTGATGGGAGAAGCCCCTTGATCCACGTTATACGCGCCCCAATATGGGGCGCATCTCAAACCGAAGACAATCGTTTTCGCAACTGGCTGGCAAATAGGAACTCACAGCCACAGATAATCTCGCCGAGGGCAGCGTTGCCCTAAGGAAGCCGCGAAAGCCATTCACGAGAGCGCGCGAAGTTTAAGTTCGAACACATCCCAGGAAATAGAGGCCTAAGGTACGGCATGACGTGATTGGGGTTGCCGCCGCGGTCGCCGAGATCGTCGGCCCTCACGCGCGCTGAGTTCCACTACGGGTTGAGCCTCGAACGAGGGGGTCGACACCGCTCAAGACCCTTCTCATCGGGCAGGCCTCGACCATCATTGCCGACGAGCCTCACTGGCCTCGCAGTATTGGAACGTCGAGTTTGGGAGTTCAAGGACACTCCGAGAATCGGGCCGCACACGCGCGTGTTGGCGCGGAACCGATCACGTTTGGATTTAAGCT
>CAWKLF010000002.1:0-201276 GCA_963850425.1 uncultured Acidobacteriota bacterium
CTTTGCCTGTAACACATCATTACGTATTGCTAAACGATCGTCAGGCTTCCATTCACGCGTACCGGCTGCCGTAGGCGTGAAAGTCAGATCGAAGCTCGCGCTCTGCGCGCCGCAAGGTTGAGAGGCAATGCCAGTCCGCTTATCGTCAAGCCCGAACCTGTCAGGTTGGCCTGAGAAATAGTCGCGCTCGTACCGCCGGAATTCGTCAAAGTTACCGTCTGCTTTTGTGAGCTTCCAACCGTCACGCTGCCATACGAAACACTGGCCGGCACGGCAGCCAGTTGTCCGGCTGCAGTGCCATCGCCGGAAACCGACAAGGCCACGCTGGTGGCCGAAGTCTTTTGGTGCTCGCAGGATTCGTCGAGGAATTTGCCGTCAGGGAGCAGCTGCCGTTTACGGTGATGCTCCCACTGACCGCCGTTTGCGTTTTAGGCGAAAAGGTAACCGTGAAAACCGCGCTTTGCCCAGGCGTTAGCGTAATGGGTAAGGAGAGTCCACTCACGGTGAAAGCCGCACTGCTCACCGAGTCTTGCGAAACCGTCACGTTACTGCCGCCCGGATTGGTGAGCGTGACAGATTTTGCCTGGCTTTGCCCGACACTCACGCTCCCGAAGGCCAGTGAACTCGGAGTCACTGTCAATTTGCCCGCCGCCACCGCTTTGCCCTTGACGGATACGTCGATTTCCGCGGCAGAGGAGGCATTGCTTCGAATGGCAACTTTTCCATTCGGCTGACCTACAGCTTGAGGACTAAATGCAATCGTCAGAATGGCACTCTGTCCCGGCTGCAACGCGAGCGGGGTCGCTGGACTTAGGACCTGAAACGCAGAATCCGAGGACGCAAGACTGGAGATCGTTACAACGGCTGAAAAAAATCATTGGTAAGCGAATCGTTCAGTTGCGTCCTTGCCGCCTACCACTCCGTCGCCAAAATCCAAAGCCATGCTAGCAACGGATAACGAACCGCCGCCTGTGGTGGAAGCTCCGCTACCGGAAACCGGCAGGCAGCCCGGCATCACCGCCGAAATGAGAAACAGGAGAAAAAGACCTGCAAAACGACCCCGACGCGAGCAGCGACCCATGGTGTCCCCTTCCAAGCCGCGACTCGCGTTCGCGCGGCGGGAGAAATTGGATTGGGCGCCCTGGCTGTCCTTTCGT
The DNA here is from genome assembly GCA_963850425.1 of uncultured Acidobacteriota bacterium. GTDB lineage: Bacteria > Acidobacteriota > Terriglobia > Terriglobales > Acidobacteriaceae > Gp1-AA133. The sequence goes on from CAWKLF010000002.1 coordinate 1,158, forward strand.
TCATCGTGTCTTTTGGACAGTCTCAGAGCTACCGCATGCCGATATTAAGTCGCGTATTCCAAGCCCAACTAGATGCCAGAAGTTCAGTGCGATTCGCGTCAAAAGCGCAACGGGTTAGTTACCCATCCAAAAGTGATGCAATTCGCAACACCAGTATTGGCGCGGGGTTCAGTGACGTTAGAAATCTCACGCTCGCTCGCGATGCTTTGCACTTCCGTTTTGTTTGTTGTCAGAAAAAGCGCGGATATGTTTGGCAAGGTTTCAAGAATCTCGAAGGGCTTACAGATCGCAGAATTTCGCTAGCGAGACGTTTTGCACCCGTCTGCCTCATCCTCGCGTGGCCGCCTCTTCAACGAACTCTCTTAGATCAGGGTTATGCCGTAACGTACGTTGGCGCACTTATGCGGCACTCGTGACGTATGTTGGCGCACCTTCCGAGCCTCAATTCTTGATATCAGTACTGCGTGGAGCAGGGCCCTGAAGCGTCCCGCCTGCGCCAAGAACAGACGGAACGTCTGCCGGCCCTGCCCCTCCCCTTTGTGAGGTGGGCCAAAAGACCCGCCGGATCTCTGCGGCCCGATCAATCCACCCAAATGAAGAGCATCCTCGGCGTGGCCAGGGAGGAGCTGTGCCTCGCCGCGCCAGTTAGGCGGGCAAGATGAGACTGCCCGGCTTTAATTTTTAAGGTGGGAATGTCGCAAGAACTTTTAAAGATGAAAAGGGCAATGAGAGGCAGAACAGAAGAGAAGTATGGTGCGCCCTGAGAGATTCGAACTCCCGACCTTCTGGTTCGTAGCCAGAGGCGGAAAAAGCCAAGTCGTTGATCTGAAATCGCTTAATGCTCTCAGGGTGCCTTTTTGTTGTCCCCAAAGTTGTCCCCAAGAATCGGAAACGGGACCCGATGGCTTCCGACCGTGATGCCGACGTCGACTATGAGTTGCTGAAGCGCATGCTTCTGAGGCCGGCAGTGAGGATTCTCCGAATCGCCGACCTATATTTCCGCCAGGGGATGGGGGCTCGAGAAATCGCCACGCGCACAGGAACGACTGAGGCAGCCGTTCGCAAAGTGGTCCAGCGAGTGAGGCGCAAATTGTCAGCGTTCTTGGTTACGCGATAGACGCCATTGACGCGATAAGCCCCCTCCCTTCGGGACGCTTTCGTCCCGGTTTGAAGTTTCCACGGACAACCGATGCTAGCGTGACTTGGTCGACTTGTGCACCAGGCGGGGGTGTCGGCATGAAGAACAGCAAACAGCCTACTGCAAGGGAAAAGCTCTTTATCCGCGAATACTGCCTCGACCTGAATGCGACAAGGGCTGCGATTGCTGCGGGATACAGCGAGAAGGGTGCAGCCCAGGCGGGCGCGCGCCTGTTAACAAATGTTAAGGTTTCGTCCGAAATTGCTAAGTTGACGCAGAAAACTTGCGCGAAGTTGGAGATTTCTGCAGAAAAAGTGCTACAGGAGTTGGCGAGATTAGCATTTTTGGATCCGCGCAAGTTCTACAACGAGAACGGCGGACTCAAGCACGTTCCCGAACTGGATGGTGATACGGCGGCCTGTATCGCTGGCATGGAACTGAAAGACGTATACGAGGGATATGGCGACGAAAGAAAAAAAGTTGGTATTTGTCGCAAGATCAAGTTCGCCGACAAAGGCGCAAACCTTGAGCGCTTAGGGCGTTACCTCAAGCTGTTCACTGACAAAGTGGTGCACACCGTAGAGGAGCATATCGATCTCTCTAAGCTCAGCGACGCCGATCTCTTCGAGCTCGAAAGGATTCTCGAAACAGCGGATTCCAACGCTGGCCGAGATAAGGAATGAACGCTGCCGCCGCTGGATACTCTGCGTCTTCGGCCAAGAATTGTGCGCAAGACTGGATCGATTTCAGTTTGTCCTCCCGTAAGCCACGTAACTCCTCACCCTGACTCGATGTTCGCGCAAGAGTCTTGTTCGCGGCCAGACCTCTTGACTCGAGGTACATGCGATAGCGGACTCCGACGATGCGGTTGAAGGCGAGGCGAGGCGAGGCGAGGCTCGGAGCAATACCATGCAATGAATTGATCTATGGCGTACTCGTACACGCGGCGCGAGGCTGGCGAGCCGAGGCTGTTGAGCACTGCCAATTTGCAATGATCCAGATCCGGCAGGCGAAGCACTCGGCGACGGTAATTCGGCTTGATTCTGTGTTTGCCCATGACGACGGCCTCCCATGCCGCAGGATTGGAACTACGGCACAGACCGTCTCGGCGGTGCAAGCATGGCGCTAGGTTCGGGTTGGAGGGGTTTTGAGCGCTATCGCCTGGTTTCGTCAACTGTCCGCACCCATACATCGGGCAGGCCGCTGAGACTCAGGGAAGTGGGGGTTCGTGCACCATCGTTGCTCCATCGGTGTGCGAAATCTCGGCTAGGAAGGAGTCAAGTGCTTCCGGTTGGCCTTTCAACTTTGCATTAAGAAAAGCTAGCATAGCTCGATAGGCGTGTTGGTTGCCAGTGAAGCCGGTTTCACGCGTCCGACCGTCATTATTGGCCGGAAGGGGGACCGACAATTTCAATCCAATCGTTCCAAATTCTGTGAAGTCTCCGTGAAACATCTTGGTAAGGGTGACTAGGTAGCGATCTGACCGTGCCATTCGGTCCACTACGGTTGCGTCGAGCTTCGCGCCTTGAACTCCGTTGGCGCGGCGCATATCGAGCAGGGACGCATTCACGTGGCCGGATTGAAGCTGATTCAAGACCTTCATGACTTCTTCCGTCCGGTGTGGCTCCGGGGCCATTCCGTATGAGCCATCCAACCCGACTACTGCTGTCACTTCCGCATTGCGTATGGCGAACTGAAGAGCTGCAACACCGCCTGCACTGTGACCAGCAATCGCGAGGTGCTGGGCATCGACATCAGAAAGGTCCCTCAAAGCCTTCAGAGCAAACTCCAAGTCATCAACGTGCACTCCTGCTTCTCCGGCCGTAGTCTCGAGACTGGTTTCTTCCGCCGAAGGACCCAGCTGAGGCACTGTCGCAACGATGTAACCGTGACTGGCCAAGTATTCCCCGAGTTCGACATTTGCATCCGCCCGAGAGCCGAGACCTCCTGCGTAGAGCACAACGGGGAATCGGCCGGACGCTGGCCTAGCGTTGCGGATTGCGGCCACGGGAGTGGCGCAAAGAGTCGCAAAAATTTTGGTGCCATTAGGAGAGACTTCATTGAGGTCTTCCAGCCAACTCCTTCGGTCGTACTTCTCCAGTTCATCGTTCAACTCACGAAAATCTTTGTCGCCCTCGTAATGGAAGTAATCGCCGTACCGCATAGCCTCGGCTCCCTTGGCAGGAACAGCCGGATACCACACGCTAATGCGAATAGGGCGCCCTTTGTCAGGGGCAGTTCGGTGCGAATGACTCTTCGGTGGCAGCCACTTCCGGGTCCGGTCATGCTTATAGAGAACCCTGAAGCCAACCGCGTACCGTCCCGGCTGTAGATCGCCCCAGAGCAGCGGAGGTATGCTGCGTTGTATTTCAGCCCTCAGACTGCACGTCAGGACAGTGCCCATGACAGTCAGCGTTCCCAATACACGTAGCGCGTAGGCTCGGTGCCACTTCTGACCACTGTCTGCGCTAACCACTGGGCTATCCCCTCCTCCAAAGACTATCCCTATGGTGCTTGCCCAAAACCATACATCTCCACACATGGAACGAGGAAATAGCAAGGACCTTGCAAGAAAGCAGTGGCGGGTTGTTGTCGTAATGAAGTGCCCCCGTTTGCTATACCAACCCGAATGTAAGTTCTCGGTTGATGATTTAGCGGGGATGAGGTCTGGAGCAGGGGATGGCGCTTGAATCCCCTGCTCCAGCAGCTCTGAACTAGCTTTCCTCATGCCCGTATCTCCGTTGCTGTCCGTGCAAACTCTAGGGTGGCAAGTAATTCAACGAACTGTGCGGACGCTGTTCGTTGTAGTCTTGCCGCCAAGCTTCGATCTTTCGCCGTGCGTCGCTGAGACTGGTGAACCAGTTCGCATTCAGACATTCATCGCGCAGCCGGCCGTTGAAGCTTTCGATGTAGGCATTCTGCGCGGGCTTGCCTGGCTGAATGAACTCTAACCGCACGCCACGTTGTTCGCTCCAAGCCGCCAGTGCCCGTCCGCGAAACTCCGGTCCGTTGTCCACAACAATCGCTTCTGGCAGCCCGCGCTCGCTCGCGATCCGGTCCAACACGCGCCGCACACGGAGTCCGCCCAGCGAGGTATCGACCTCGATCACCGGACATTCCCGCGTGCAATCGTCCACGATGGTCAACATGCGAATCACCTTCCCGCCGCTTACGCAATCACTCACGAAATCCATCGACCAGCGTTCATTGGGCCTTGTGGCTGCCGGCCTGGCGACCACGCCATTCCAGCGGATCCGTCGCCGTTGCCGAATCCGCATCGCCAATCCTTCCTCGCGGTACAGCCGGTACACCCGCTTGTGATTGGCCGGCGTTCCTTCCCGCACCAGCATCGCCGTCAGCCGGCGATAACCAAACCGCATGCGCTGGACGGCCAGTTCTTTCAACCGTGTTCGCACGGCGTTGTCTCGTTCCGCCTTTCGCCCTCGATAGCGATGCGTCGATCGTCCCAATCCCAGCAGCCTGCAGGCGTGCCGTTCGCTCATCTGGTACTCGACCTCGACATAGCTCACGGCTGCCCGAAGTCCCGCAGGCGCTACCAGTTTTTTGAGAGCACGTCTTTCAGCGCCCGGTTATCCAGCGTCAGATCCGCCACCACATGCTTCAGCTTCCGGTTCTCATCTTCCAGTTGCTTCAGCTTCTTGGCTTCGCTGCTGTCCATCCCGCCGTACTTCGCCTTCCACCGGTAGTAAGTCTGCTCCGTGATCCCGTGCTGTCGACATAACTCCGCCGTCGTCAATCCTGCCTCGCCTTGCTTCAGGATCGCGATGATCTGCTCTTCGCTGTGCCGTGTGCCTTTCATTGCCAGTTCTCCTCTCGTGGCTTGGGAGAACTCACATGCTAGATGGTCCAGTTTTCGGGGGCTGGGTCAGTAACATCCCCATTTCGCCAATTGACCTCGTCCGTCCTTTGGCTAGCTGCGACATTCATCGGGCAAAGGGGGCACCCTTGATCGGATGATCGTGAATGTAACGCTCGTATGCCGCACACCGACCATCTTCACCCGAATCCCACACCACCCGAACAGTGGGGCATAGGAGATAGGGTAGACGCTAAGGCGTGACCGTGAAAGTTGCGGTGCTGGTGGCGGTTCCTGCGGAACTGGAGACCTCATCTTTCCGGTTTTTGTTCCGGTAGGGACAGGTGGTGACTTGCACGTCGGAGTTCACCGTGAAGGCAGTGACGGCAACTCCGCCGAAGGTCACCTTGTTCGCGTGGGTGAGGCTGGTTCCGGTGATCTGAACGCCCGTGCCTACGGGACGACTAGACGGAGTGAAGCTGGTGATCTGGGGAAGCACGCGGAAGTTGCGCGGTGTTTTCAGGGTGGCGGTAGCCGTGGTGACGGTGATGGGACCGGTGGTCGCGCCGCTGGGCACGGTGGCGGTGAGGTAGCCGTCGGTCGAAACCGTGAAGCTTGCGGAAGCACTTCCGAAGAGGACGCTGCTGGCAGCGTTGAAGCCTTGACCGTAAATTCCAACGGAAGAGCCCATTCTCCCGCTCGACGTCTGCGCGAGGAGGGTGGCGTAGGGTGGCAAGCCGAGCAGACTGAAGAACTTCCGCATCCGGCGCTGGCCCCGCAACCGGTGCCGGTGCCGCCACCGGTGGCTTCACCATAGATAACCCCGTTGGTCGGCTGGGTGAGGGTGACGGGATCCAACCGGTCGTCGGGTCGAAGGTGTGCAGGACGAGGGTTCCGGCCGCGGTCATCTTGAAGAGGGTTCCGTAAGAGTTGCCGCCGTCTGGGGCGACGCCATAGAAGTTTCCGTCAGATCCCTGGACTAGAGCCGTATTGGGCGAGGAACCGTCGGCGCATCCGGCGACTGGAGAGAAATTGTGCAGGACGGTGAGGCTGCCGGTGGAGTTCATCTTGAAAATCAGACCGTGACCGTAAAGGCCGCCGAGGCGCGCGGAGCCGTAGAAGTTGCCGTTCTTGCCTTGAATCAAAGGGGCGTCGGGGCTGACGCCGTGGACGCTATCGAAGCTGAACAGGGTGGTGAGCTTTCCGGCAGGCGTGATCTTAAAGATTGTGCCGAGATCGCCGTTGGCACCGCCGCCGTTAGTGGTCCCGTAGAAATTTCCGTCGGTACCCTGGATAAGCTGCGATTGCGGGAAGCCGCCGTCGGAACCGGCGAAGGTATGCAGGATCGAGAACTTTCCGGCGGCCGTGATTTTGTAGATCACACCATGGTTGGCGCCGCCGGCCGCGGCAGTTCCGTAGAGGTTTCCGTCGGAGCCCTGGATGGGCGCAGCCAGAGGGCTGGCTCCATCGGCGCCGCCGGTAAAGTCGTAGAGCTCGGTAAGAGTGCCGGATTGCGTGATCTTGAAGATGGTCCCGACATTGGAGGCTCCGCCGGTGTAGGCGGCTCCATAGAAGCTGCCGTCGCTGGCGGGAGTGAGTCCGCTCGAGGGGAACGAGCCTTCGTTGTTGATGAAGGTCCCGCCAAAACCGTAAAGCAACGTAATCTGACCGCTGGGCGTCAGATTGAAAGCGGAGCCCATGTTGTAGTTTCCGCCATGGGCGGAGGTGGAGTAGAAGTTGCCGTCGCGGCCTTGCGCGATGGTGCCGGGCTGCACCGGAACGAGGGCATCGCCGGGGACGCTGCCAAAGTTATAAAGGACCGAAAAGGTTCGGGCGTGCGTGGTCGTCGGGGAAAAAGCGATGAGGGCGACCAGGACGAGGGTGGCGACTCGATACTTGGGCATAAAGACCTCTAGGGCGACGGGCCGTGATGGATGAAGGGGTGTCGAGTGGTCCCGGCCGGGGGGTAGAGGGAGATGGATCGGGCCCGGCAATAAATCTTGTACTTGTCGAACTGAGTGTGTCAAGGGATTAAGGATCAGGAGTAGAGAACAGCGATTCCGGAACTGGGAAACAGCTTCAGGCCCTGGCTCAGGTTCGCGTATTATTAACTTGGAAGCGTACACCGCATCCCGTCCGGAGACCGGCCTTCTCATCCCATCTGTTATCGCCAGCAACTTATACCGGTTGAATAGTAGCCGGGTCGTGGCAAAATTGCCCTCGAATCGAGGAGGTCCCGATGGAGTCGAAGGGGACACGGATGGCCCTCGTTGCTGTTCTTGCTGCTGTTTTGCAGACGATTTCAGCTGAGCCGCAATCTCTGACTTCCCCGAACTCATCGAGCGTCCCGATGTTTGCCGGAGTCAAAGGCGATGGAACAAACGTAGGTTTCTCGTGGTGGGCGGTGAAAGGCGCGATTAGTTATGAATTGGTCAGAACTCTTCATCCGCACCAAAAGCCGGTCACGCTGGCTTCGCTACCGCGCACAACACTCGGTTATCTGGACAAGAATGCAGGGACCGGACCACTTTACTACCAGCTCGTTGCACTTGGGCTCAGCGGGAGCCGCGTGGCGGGTGCTTGGTTCCAGTACGTTGCCCCGACTGTCGAGAGCACAAGCGGCGTGGGAGGGGACGTACTTGTGGTGTGGTCCGGCGTGCCCAAAGCACCCGGTGGTTCTGAGGTGTGGCGAGCGATCGATCCGAATCAACGCCCCTTGCGCGTTGGCGCTGTTTTCCCAAGATACTGTCAACTATCTCGACAAACACGCCGGCAATGGCCCCTTCTCCTACCAGGTTATAGCCATCGGGGGAACAACCCGAGCGGCCAGTTCATGGTTCGGGTTCAACACAGGATCCAATGCGATCACGAATGCCGGAGTTTTGGCGCGGTCCACGGCCACCGTCACGGTTGCCGGTAGCGCCGGGACACAGCTGACGGACCAGGCAAGTGCTATTGCGCTGCAATCGCGTTGGGGGCAGGCGTTGGACCAAGGCAAAGCTGCTCAGGAGGCGCAATTGGCTGCGCAATTGGCTCAGGAACTGAGCAATGTAGGGATCAATCTCCAACCACAAGACGTCAATGATCTAGCAAATGCCATAACACGGGGAGGTCCAGCAGGTACGGCTATCGCCGAATACATTGTGATGGCGATTGCTGGAGATCAAGTTGACACTGCTGTAGCTGGAGCTCAAGCTCAACCTCAACAATTCAAAGGAAGCACTGCTTTTGGAGACCCCACCCAGCAACCAGACGCGGGAGGCACCACAGCTGTTGGAGACCTCGGCCAACAATCAAACCAGGGAGGCACCCTAGCTGGAAACACTACTCAGCTTTCTCAACAGCAGATAGCTGAGCTGATGACCCTACTATCGTCAGGACACAACTCAACACTCCAGATCTCTCAGATTCTCGTCAGCAAGCTTAAACAGCTGACAAAGAAATGACCCCGCAACTCTCGCTCCATGGGCGAAAGAATGTTTCCTCCACTACCGTGGGGGTAGTTGTCGAAAAATCCCCATTTCACCAATACAGGAGATTCACGATGTAAGAACCGCGAATCGCCTGCCCCAACGAAGTCGTCTGATTACTGCGGTAACCTTTTGATCTCCGCTATTTACTGCTCAACTGTAGGCATCAGGGTGCCGGATTGCTTGTACGCCAGATGCAGATTCCTAGTCGCGGTGATTGTGCGCGGAGACTCCGTCAGTGAGCCAGAATGGCAGACATTGGCTCGACGTTTATAGAGCAGCGGTGATGGAGTTTGACCGGGACAAGCTGCCCGCGAGCATCGAGGTGGCTGAGCAAGCTATCCACCAACGCTTACGCGGATTGCCGATCGCAAACTCTAAAGAACACCGCGAACTGCGAGATGCACTCAACAGTCTCACTGTTCTCAAGAGAATGTTGTAGCGCATTGGCATGTTGAAGCAAGTTGTTTTATTGGTTCTAGACGGTGTATCGATCCAGCATCGCGCCACTGTGCGATGCACCGTCCATAACTGTTGAAAATCCCCATTGCACTCGATGGCTGGGGTAAATTACTAGGCGCTAGCCACGCATCTGGCATACGGAGCAGGCACAGTGACTGTAGTGCATCCCTCCGGTCTTTTGACACCTAGGGCAGACACAGCGGCTGTGGTGTTCGCCTGAACGTCCGCCGCAGATCGGGCAGACGCAGTGAGAACCGTGTTCGCCACTGCGCTCTTGGCATACGGGACAGACACACGAGATTCTGTGATCTCCGCCGAACTTGTATTCCTCGGCCATGCGAATATTCTAACGATGGAGGTCCTCTGCGGAAATCTGCGATCAACGTAGCTTTCACGACAGGAGTCGTGGGCATCCGATAACTGTCGAAACATCCCATAGCACTCACTGACCCTGATTTTGGCGAACAAATGGCGCAAAGTGGCGAGAAGGCCTGATTGCGACACTTGTGTTTCAGATTCCGAGAACGGCCATTTGACTCAGTCCAGCTTTCGTCTACAATCAGCCCCCAAATGTGGACCGCAGCGAGGCACCATGAAAAAGCTGCTTGCGGCAGTGCTAAGCATAGTAATGAGCGAAGCTTGCGGCGGCGGGTCTAGCACAACGCCTGGTTCCAAAATCTCGGTCTCGGTTACTCCCAGCGTAGTTACTATTCCTTTCGGTGCCGCCGAACAGTTCACGGTAACGGTGCAAGGCACGACCAACACAGCCGTAATTTGGAGCGTCGCAGGAGAGGGCTGTAGTGGCGGTTGCGGCACCATTGATGCGAATGGGCTTTACACAGCACCCACGACCGCGCCCGGACACGCGAGTATCAGAGTGGTCGCTACCTTAGTCGCTGACAACACAAAACTTGGGACGGCTGCGGTGACTCTGGGTTCCGGAGGCTCGCCCTTTCCCGGGCCGAAGATTACAACGACCACTCTTCCCGATGGCGGTATCGGGGTGGGGTACAGCGCAGAAGTCGTAGCTGTCGAAGGCATTCCACCCTTCGGGTGGACCATTACGACCGGATCATTACCACCGGGACTGGCGTTAATGTCGATTCCTAACTCGTTCAACAGGATTGGGATCGAAGGCACGCCGACAACTTCGGGAACATATGACTTCACGATCAGCATTCAGGATGACGTTAACCCACCACGCTCGGACTCGAAGGGCCTGCGGATTGTGGTCAACTAGAACTAGCGCGAGTGCTGCCTTCCTTTACCGGATGCGCAATCCAGATGCTCCCAACCCTCACGCGCTGTTCACACAGCACTCCGATGGGCAAGTATGATTTCGCAAACCTGCGGTGTGTGGAGGCCATCATGCGATCTAGTCGATGTTTCCGTCTTGTCTTCGGAGTGTTGCTGGTCGCTGCTGCTCCCCTCTCAAGCCAAAACGTGAACCCTTATGCAACCCCAGGAAATCGACGTCCAGAAGCACCCGTCGCCCGAGGATGTGAGGACACGCGCGGCCAGCCTTCAACTCCAGAAGGATGCTAAGGAACTCTCTGGACTTTGCGCTTCGATCTCGGATGACATGGACCACGTGAAGCAAGGTCTGTTGTCGAAAGACGCGCTGGAGAAACTGAAGCGAATGGAAAAACTATCCAAACGGGTACGTGAACAGCTGACTCAGACCTCGCCTGCGCCTGAAACGGTGCAGCTTAGGGAACGCTGATCCCGCGTTGGCTGGTAATCAGTCCATAGTTGGTGAAAAATCGCCATCTCTAACAATGTCGGCGGTGTCAAGACGTTTTCGAGCACACTGCGGCATGCACTCAGAGAAGAGCGCCATTTCGCTCTAGTTGAGATTTGCCAGGCCAACCTTGGGCTCGCTTCTAATCGTTGCGGGTCAGGAACTCAGTCCGACCCAACCATCTCTTCGATCGCAACCTCGATCATGATTACTTCTTCGAACTCCCCCGCGAAAGGGGAGCGGGATGCCCAATCATTACGGCGGTGATTTACTGCACACCATGGCGATTTCCGGGCTCTCCCGCGTGTCAGTTTGGGCCTGCGGCCCGCAAAATCTCATGAAAATTAGTCCGAGTGAATGCAGAATAGTACAGGCTCGGAGCGGCGAGATTGAGTTCGCACTGGAGAAGTTGAGGCTGTCCGCGTGTCTGATCCGGAGCGTGCATGGTTGAGCGAATAATTGGGCGTTGTCTGTTCCCTCTGTGGGAGCGGCGATAGCCTGTGACCCTGGTTAAGGAATTCGCAGCACGCTCTCCGCTCCCGCCAGGAGGAACCTTATGTCTTACAGGATAGCGGGAATTGACGTCCATAAGAAGATGTTGGCCGTGGTGGTGAGCGACGTGGAAGTGGATGGCGAGTACCAGTTTGAACGAGTGCGTTACAGCACCAGCCCAGAGCATCTGCGATTCCTTGCGGAGTGGCTAGTCACGCAGCAGGTCGAGGAAGTAGTGATGGAATCAACCGCACAATATTGGAAACCGGTCTGGGGGGCGCTGGAACGGTACTGGAAACCCATCTGCCAGGAGCGGGAAGGCGCAGGCCCAGTGTCGGGAACATTACATCTGGCGCAAGCCCAATCGAATCGCGGACGACGGGGGCGCAAGAAGGATTTCCCCGATGCTGAACGTCTGGTGAAGCGACTCGTCGCAGATGAACTGGTTCTGAGCTTTGTGCCCGATACCGAACAGCGGCTATGGCGAACGGTCACACGGCGGAAGTACCAGCTCACACGCAATCACGTGCGCCTGCAGAACCAACTGGAGGGCTTGTTGGAAGAGTGCCCACATTAAACTGTCCAGCTTGGTCTCGGATCTTCTGGGTGCTAGTGCACGCCGCATGCTGAAGGCGCTGGCTGAGGGGGAGACGAACCCAGTAGCTCTGGCAGCGATGGCTGATAAGAATTTGCGCGCCACGCAAGCACAGTTGTGTGATGCGCTCGGCGCCTGCACAGAATTAGAGCCTATGTACCGCCGGCTGCTAAAGATGTTCCTGGAGGATTTGCAGTTCATCGATCAGCAGATCAGCCAACTCGACCAAGAGTTGGCCAGTCTGCTCAGCCGGCACCACGATGCGGTCGTCCATTTGGCGGAGATACCCGGCCTCGGCGTCGACTCAGCGCAACAGATCATGGCCGAGGTAGGTGCTGGGGCAGCGACATTTCCTTCAGCCAAGCAGCTCTCGTCATGGGTTGGAGCATGCCCTGGCGAGGAAGAAAGTGCAGAAGTATCCAAGAGTCACCGCTCCCCGAAGGGCAATCGCCACATGCGGCGCATTCTGAATCAAGCTGCCAACGCAGCGGCCAAGTCGAAAGGAACCATTTTCGAGATTGTCTATCGCCGACTGGTCTCGCGCCTGGGACACAATCAGACCATCGGGGCCATTGCCCATCGGCTTTGCCGCCTCATCTGGATCATTCTCCATCGCGGTGTGCGTTACGAAGAGCGAGGTCCCTCGGTGAGTGCAAAGACAAGACGACACCGCACTAATAGAATGATCCGCGAACTCCGTAACCTTGGCTATCGAGTCGAACCCTTGGTCACGACAGCATAAGAGGAGGAGTTTTCGACCCTGCGAACCGAGTTGCTGCATCTTTTCGTAATCCCAGCCGCGCCGCCACATCCAGTACAACTCGACTGCCAGCTTGCGGGCCATCGCGACTTTCGCGATCTTGCGCCCACGCCGCATGGCCAGATGAAAGAACTGGCTGCGCCATTGCGGATCGCTGCGCACCGTCACCTGCGCCGCTTCCACCAGCAGGAAGCGCAACAGCGCGTTGCCTTGCTTGCTGATGTGGCCCAGTCGTCGTCGGTCTCCGCTGGACTCTTCCGACGGTACCAGCCCCACGTAGCTGGCAATTTGCTTCGCGCAGGCAAAACGTTCCGGCGTTCCAATCACCAACTCGAACGCCAGTGCGGTCAACGGACCCACTCCGGGATGCGTGCTCAGTTGCCGCGTCACGGGCCGGCGCTCCACGATCTGTTCCAGCTTTCCGTTCAGTTCATGGATCTTGGGCGTGAGCCGATCGAGTAGGTCGAGCAGGTCTTGCCGGCGTCGACTCGCCCAAGGTGCCAGCGGCAATCCTTCCAGTTCCACCCGAGCCGCCGGCCGCCACAACGCTTTCTTGCGGCGTAGTCCCTCGTTGAGCGCTACGACGTGCAACTGGTTCATGACGCGCGTACGCATCTGCACCAGCCGGTGACGATGCCACAGCAGTTGCCGCAGGTCGCGATTCTCCGCGTCCGGTACCCATATTTTTGGGAAACGATCTTCCAGCAAGAGCCGCAGCAACAACTCCGCGTCCTGGCGATCGGTCTTCTGCTTGCGTACCCGTTTGGTGCGGATCTCGGCTGCATCGCCGATCCACAGCTCGAACTGCAATTCGATCAGCAGACGCTCGAACCAGCGCGCGTGTCCGCTGGCTTCCATGCCCACCCGCACGGTCACAGCGCGCTGGCTGAGTTCGCGATAGAACTGCTCGGCTTGTTCCTTGTGTCCCAGGCGGGCTTCGCTCAGTTCGCCCGTATCCGTGTCTACGTACGCAATTTGTTGGAAGCCCGGATGATAATCACAACCTATAATGATCATGTTCGGCTCCTTTCTCCCGAGCCTTCTTGGTTGGCTTTAGCACCACCAACTTTACTCGGGCCGGGAGCCGACATTGTTATGGAATCATTACACCAAAGTCCCCTTCCGTGGAGACTGGGCAGGGGATTTTGGTGTAATCGCCTGGTTAAGACAGTTATCGTGCTCCCACCTTTCCGCGTGATGCAAGAGAAAAGCCGCCCAGACATCGGGCGGCGTAACATCATAACCAACATTGCGGTGCTAGCGACCCGGTGGCTTCCTTTTGAGCATCGTTTTGGAACCCAGATTCGAAGGCATGGAATTCATCTTGGAAACGTTACCGTTGCTCCCAGCTTTCTGGCAGCCAATCAGCTTGTTGTCCGTGCCTAGGTTCATCACTGTGTCCTTGGACGTCTTGCAAACCACAGTGCTGTGGCTGGTGTCGGGCAAGCCCAGTAGGCTCCCGTCGAGCACGATTTGGGCAAGATCGGGAGAGGCGGTGAAGTTTGTCACATCGTTTCCGAGCACGGCGGCATATGTGCCGTCCCAGATTCCGATTCCATCACCGCCGTTGCCGGAGATCTTGTTATTCACAATCGTCGTGCCATTCGTCAAATAGGCGCTGATGCCACCGCAGCAGAAGATGTCCTGCGCTTCGACGGTGTTGTTGTTAATCAGCGCGTAAATCGACTTGTTCGTGGGATCATCAACAAGGACAACGCCGTCGGCCAATGGCCCGGTCGGTTTGAACGTGTTGTCATGGATGAGATAGAGAGAGGGCTTGGTCGGTAACCAGCAACACCAAGGTACTACCCAAGCGCTCGCGAAGATACCAGTGGCCACGGTGTTATGCGAAACTTCGACAATCGAATTTTCGAGGTTGTTTAAAGAAATACCAACCATGAGATCCTCATAGAAATTACCCGCAGCAGGGGAACCTCCGATGGTGAGACGGCTATCCCTAAAGAAGCCATCGAAGCCGGGTCCAGCAAACATGGTACTGAAGGAGCTGTTGGTGACAGAAAAGGTGCCGCTCAGAAAATAGTAATCCAGATCCGTTTCGCTCCGGGGAACTCTCCCGCGAACAGCACTCCAAAAGCGACATTGAAACCCGATTCACTGGTATCACCGTTGTCGTGCATTCCCGAGATGGCAACCCTTTCCACGGAAGCATTGGTTCTATACTGCCCCATGAACCGCACAGCATCGATGAGAGCTGTAAACTCGCTGTCAAAGAGAAACCAAGGTTTGGTGGATGGGACAGCGGTGATCTTGATGGTCATGTCCGAGATGTGGATGTCTCCATCCACAAAAATGATCAGGCTCGGCCACAAGCAATCCGTGGTGTTCGGCTTGCATTCGCCTCCGTTTGGAAACCCCGGTGTGACAACCAACTCGGGTAGGGCCTCCACAACTGTCTTGCTCTTGCCCTTTCCCTTGAAGGTACCTCGAAAATTGTAAGCTACGAGTTGACTCGTCAAGTAGTTTCCGGCAGATAACTGCACAGTGCAGCCCGGACCGTGCGCCACACATTTATCCAAGGCCGTTTGCAGGTTTGCTGTGTCGTTCACGTGGTTCGGGCGGGGTACATCACGGTGTAACTGCCCGCCCAGGCGTTGATGGACGTAAGCGTGACCAGCCCCACGATGACCATGAGGAGCGCCATTACGGGACCAGCGCGTTTTATTGAGCGGAGATATCGGACATGAGGCTTTCTCCCTTCCTGACAATTTGTCGGCTAGAAAAGGCTTCCTCTGGAATTCGGACCGCTTCGCCTCGGGGGGTGCTGCGTCTCAACTGGCGGGAACTGCTCTTCGGGGAGACGAAACAGTAACCAGTCTAGTTCCGGTTGATCAGTGAACGCACAACGAACTCTGTTAACCGACCGGACGTTCTTCCTAAAACGGGAAGGCACAATCGTGAAGCAATCCTTAACTGGCGAAAAATCCCCATCTCTAACAATGTCGGCGGTGTCAAGCGTTTTCGAGCACACTGCGGCATGCACTCCGAGACGAGCGCCATTTCGCTCTAGTTGAGATTTGCCAGGCCAACCTTGGGCTCGCTTCTAATCGTTGCGGGTCAGGAACTCAGTCCGACCCAACCATCTCTTCGATCGCAACCTCGATCATGATTACTACTTCGAACTCCCCCGCGAAAGGGGAGCGGGATGCCCAATCATTACGGCGGTGATTTACTGCACACCATGGCGATTTCCGGGCTCTCCCGCGTGCGAACCGAGTTGCTGCATCTTTTCGTAGTCCCAGCCGCGCCGCCACATCCAGTACAACTCGACTGCCAGCTTGCGGGCCATCGCGACTTTCGCGATCTTGCGCCCGCGCCGCATGGCCAGGTGAAAGAACTGGCTGCGCCATTGCGGATCGCTGCGCACCGTGACCTGCGCCGCTTCCACCAGCAGGAAGCGCAACAGCGCGTTGCCCTGCTTGCTGATGTGGCCCAGTCGTCGTCGGTCTCCGCTGGACTCTTCCGACGGTACCAGCCCCACGTAGCTGGCAATTTGCTTCGCGCAGGCAAAACGTTCCGGCGTTCCAATCACTAACTCGAACGCCAGTGCGGTCAGCGGACCCACTCCGGGATGCGTGCTCAGTTGCCGCGTCACGGGCCGCCGCTCCACGATCTGTTCCAGCTTTCCGTTCAGTTCATGGATCTTCGGCGTGAGCCGGTCGAGTAGGTCGAGCAGGTCTTGCCGGCGTCGGCTCGCCCAAGGTGCCAGCGGCAATCCTTCCAGTTCCGCCCGACCCGCCGGCCGCCACAACGCTTTCTTGCGGCGTAGCCCCTCGTTGAGCGCCACCACGTGCAACTGGTTCATGACGCGCGTGCGCATCTGCACCAGCCGGTGACGATGCCACAGCAGTTGCCGCAGATCGCGATTCTCCGCGTCCGGTACCCATATTTGTGGGAAACGATCTTCCAGCAACAGCCGCAGCAACAACTCCGCGTCCTGGCGATCGGTCTTCTGCTTGCGTACCCGTTTGGTGCGGATCTCGGCGGCATCGCCGATCCACAGCTCAAACTGCAATTCGATCAGCAAACGCTCGAACCAGCGCGCATGCCCGCTGGCTTCCATGCCCACCCGCACGGTCAAGCCGCGCTGCTGAGTTCGCGGTAGAACTGCTCGGCTTGTTCCTTGTGTCCCAGGCGGGCTTCGCTCAGTTCGCCCGTATCCGTGTCTACGTACGCAATTTGTTGGAAGCCCGGGTGATAATCACAACCTATAATGATCATGTTCGGCTCCTTTCTCCCGAGCCTTCTTGGTTGGCTTTAGCACCACCAACTTTACTCGGGCCGGGAGCCGACATTGTTATGGAATCATTACACCAACTGAGACTTGCCAACTCGGAAGCACGAATGGGTGCCCACAAACCCTGCAGCGGCCATCCTCGCAAACCGCTGATATGACATGGATGAAATCCGGGTCATCCGCCTGCCCACAATCAGATGTTTTCGGGCGACAGCGAACCGGGATCGCAACATCGGGTCACCGCTATATCGCGCGATCAAAACCATTCAGGACAATCCTCGCCCAAATCCAAAAAGGACCTCCCACAGCTCCGAGGCTTGATTGGGGAATCCGGAGCTTTGCGGAATCCCAGGTTACGAGAAAAAACCGAATGCGCGCCCCCCAGCCATCTCGAAGACGAGTCCTTGCTCTTTGGATTTTCGTCGCCACAGTCGGCGGTCGGCAAGGCTTCCCAATCGCATCCGAAACCGACCAGGAGATTTTCGCTCAAAGAGGATTACGCTGTTGTCATAGCGAGGAGGGCCTTCTTGACCGGGAATAGGAAGATTGATTTTGTCCATCGAATTGTTCCCGAATCTCACACTCCGTTCAACCTCTGGTTGAACGGCAAATTGGAGGAACACGTTTCCAAAGATAAACTTCGGTGCAACGACCTTCGCTGGGAACCCAAAATACACTCTGGTTCCGCGCTTCATGTCTAGCTGATTGCCGGGCTTGTTCTTTCGGATCTTCGCTGCCAGCTGCTGTTCGCATGATTAACAGTGCTTTTCATGGCCTTAGGTGTCATCCGTGGTCGTGCATGTTGTTGAAATTACGTTTCTGTGTGAATTCGACTAGCACACGCTTCCGCCAGTTTGTTTTCAGTGAGATGCTGAGACTTGAAGGCATGTCGCAAAGTGAGATGTGCCTTCGAAAAAAGGCTGACGTGATAGAAACGTGATAGATTCGTCGACGTTTTGCAGCGCCTTTAGATTCCGTAAGGGCGCTCTTCACGATTAGCTGACAGCACATGACAGCACCTTTCTTTACTGATCGAACCCCCGTAACCGACGACGTACTCAAGGTTATTGCTCACCTTCCGACGCGGAGTCTGCCCTGGGTCGCTGCACCAGGGTTCTTCCAAAAGATGACGGACGCAGACTTCATACGCCTTGCGGTACTGCTGGCGCAAAAAAGCTATGAGGAGGGGCTGCGACTATGGGTTTTTGGAACACAGGGCGCCGTGAACGCTACCCGACCGAAATGCCTAAGGGCGCTTTCAAGGGGAGGTCCATCGCGCGTTCACGTGATTACGTCCAAGCGCTCTCCGAAAATAACTGGAGTGTTCAATATTGAACAGCTTTTGGGCGCCATAGTCTGGACACTATCCTCGGGATGTTGTCCCATGCGCTCACCCGTCCAGTTGCGACCCTACACCACAGTGATTCTTTGTATTGACGATGATGAAGCTGTGCTTGAGTGCGAAAAAGCATTTCTTGAGAGCTTTGGGTATACCGTATGGACCGCTCCCAGCGGCGGCGAGGGACTGAAACTGGCCTGCAAGCATTCGGTTGACGTTGTGATCGTCGACTACTTCATGCCTGAGATGAACGGGCACGAGGTTGCCGTCGAAGTGAGACGGATTAGGCCGCAAGCGAAAATCATCCTGCTTTCAGGAGCGGTGGATATTCCTGAACAGGCCTTGAATCGGGTGGACGCTTTCGTTGCCAAAGGTCGTTTGACGAGCCAGTTGTTGCCAGCGATCGCGCAGTTGCAGGAGGCCACATCCGGGACCTAATCCCTCGCTGACGTGCCGTGGTTGGCATGATGCAGGAAGCCGATCTTTCGATGTTGCAATCGCCGCTAAATGGGGTGAGCCTCTCGAAATAAATAAAGCCGCCAGTTTCCAAGTACCCTCTCGGGGGGAAGAGTACATTTTCAAAGGGTTTGAAATAGGAAAGGAGAATGCCCGTGGCCATTCATAAGGTCATTGAAGTGTTGTCTGGATCGGAGAAGAGCTGGGAGGACGCCGCTGATCGCGCGGTAAAAGACGCAGCCAAGTCCCTCCAGGGAATCAAGTCGATCTACATCAAGAATTTTCAGGCTGATGTGAAAGACAACAAAATCGTGCAATACCGCATTAACGCCAAGATCACTTTTGAAGTCGGCGGTTGAATTCGTTGGGCCAGCATTTCCTTGATTACCAAGAACGTTGTGCCACTCGGTCGTCAATCCAAGAAGACTGAATCTCATCACTATAAAAGGAGGTCCCGTGCCTGATCTATTTGAACAACTGAAGCAGAAGTATCAACCGGTTCTGGACGCAATTCAAAAAGAAGGTGCCGAACTGCAGAACGTCAACCTAGATGGAAACCAACTATATCTGAAAGCAACAGCGACATCGGAGGCCAGCAAGAATCGGATTTGGGATGCAATCAAACGAGTTGATCCCAACTTTGCCGATCTCAAGCACGACATCGAATTTCGCCAAACGGAACAAACATATACGGTGCAGCCTGGGGACAGTCTGTCGAAGATCAGCAAGCAGTTTTACGGTGACGCCAATAAATACAAAAAGATCGCGGATGCTAACAAGCTGGACGATCCGGACAAGATCAAGGCTGGTCAGCAACTAATTATCCCTGCAGCCTAGACTTGAGCCCCTCGAAGGGCACGTTGATCTCAAATCGAGGCAAGTGCCCTTCCATTCACTCTTGAAAGGACGCAAGCGTATGGATTGGATGAATAAGGTAACTGGGATTCTTCAGCAGTATACGGAAGCGAATCCCTCGGCGGCGCCCGATGAGGTGCATGCGCACTACGACAGCGTGGCACAGGCTGTGCCCAAAGATGTGCTAGCGCAAGGCTTATCGGCTGCCTTCAATTCTGACCAGACGCCCGCTTTCGGTCAGATGGTCAGTAAACTCTTCCAACAGTCAAGCCCAGAACAGAAGACTGGCATGCTGAACCAACTGTTGGCTTCTGCGGGGCCCGGAGTATTGGCGAAGCTATTCGCCGGCCAAGGGACCAGTGTCCTCGCGAATAAGCCCGGTGCAGTGACAACGGAAATGGCGAGCCAGGTCACTCCTGAGGCGGTAGAGGCTATCGCCACGGAAACGCACAAGCAGAATCCATCTATCGTCGATTCCATTAGCGGGTTCTACGCACAGCATCCAACGCTGGTGAAGACATTGGGCGCGACCGCATTGAGTATCGCTATGGCAAAGATGTTTAACCGCCAGGCAGCTTGACTCCGGACGCCCCCGGTAGTAAGGGGAGGAGGCGATGAGATTAATAGGACTGGGGCGGTGCCCTTATTGCAGCAGCGACGAAATCTATCGTTCCGTCACGCGGACAATATGGGATAGGCTCGCGTTTATCGTTCTCCTTCGTCGTGTAAGGTGCCATAGATGCATGCGGCGGCACTTCACACCTCTCATATACCCAACAAATCGCTACATTGTGGGAGCAAAGCGTGCTCCGAGTGTTGGGCATCATACCGCGATGGGGGAGACGCGGAAATCGGCGTGAAACCTGCGTGGGACGGTCCACCATGATGGTTGGCAGCTAATGTAGTTCCGAACGGCAAAGGAGAATATCGATGGCAGCAAAATTTGAGGTCAAACTATCAAGCAGCGGACAGTACATGTTCAATCTCAAGGCGGCAAATGGTGAAGTCATCCTCACAAGTGAGCTCTATAGGGAGAAGAGCACTGCCGAGCACGGGATAGAATCCACCAAGACAAATGCCACTCAGGACGGTCGGTACGAGCGGAAGACTTCGAAGGGAGGAGAGGCCTTTTTTGTACTCAAGGCGGGCAACGGAGAAATTATCGGCAAGAGCGAGATGTATTCGTCCGTGGCGGCAATGGAGAGCGGCATTGCTTCAGTGAAGAAGAATGCCCCCGCGGCGCGAGTGGAGGACACAACCGCGGCTTAGCGTGGCTTTGGCCGAATAACTGAGCGGCGGTCCGACCATGCACCGGATCCTCACGACCGCACCTACAAACGTACTCAGAGGTGCGGCTTTAGTAGCCAACTTCAGGAAGAAACGCGGCTCAGACCCTTACAGCCACGCTGCTTAGCATTGATGTCGACCGGGGTGTATCTCTTCGTGGTGGTAGGGGCACTTCGGATTCGGCGACACAGTTTCCTCAGGTGGAGACACTATGCGTGTATCGAAGCGCGTCTACAACGTCGAGCGTTTCCCAGCGATCCTATTGTCGTACAACCAGAAGCGGCATGACGGCGAACCCACGAGCATCAGGTAGAAGGCCGTTCCCGAGATGGGCTCTCGGTTCGCAAGATACTCGCTGATCGAGATGCCTCGAAGCCAGAATACAAGTCCGTGCTGCCCAAATGGTACCGATCTCGCCAGCGGCCAACAGGTATGCTGGCCAGAGCATCGGCAAAAGAAGCCCGTCTAGAAGACCGAGGTGTAGTTGGTGTAATCGCGAGTTTTCGCTGACAATTCAAAGCTGTCCACTCCCCGCATTTAGATTTGGCTTCCAAAACTCAGTCCTCTTCCTTTACCTGCGCGGTGTTCGTCTGAGTGGTTATGTTCCGAACTTTTCGCGATTCAGTTGGTTCCGGTCATCCTCATTATTAGGGGACTCTGTGAAGGTTGTTTCGACCGGCTCGGGGTTTTTGACTGGCAGCAATTCTTTTAACCGTGTGGAAATCACGACGCCCGGGTCGTCCTGCGACTGGGTCGAGCCACGACGCTTCATTCTGATCCACGCAAGCAACCGTTGCAGGAACATTGGCGAGCACTCCGCTTCGTCTCGGATCTCTAAAAAACACAGGCACAAAAATCAGCACTTCAGATTCTCAAAGGCCTGACCGCACAATTGACGAAATAGGCGTCAATGGTCCCTTCCGGCAACAAATTTGTAGCCCACGCCCTTTACAGTGACGATCAATTCAGGCTGGCCGGTGTCCTGCTCGAGTTTCTGACGAAGGCTGTGGATGTGCATATCCACAGTTCGCGTGAATGCCCTCCCGTTATATCCCCAGACCGAGCGCAACAGCTCATCACGAGAAACACAGCTTCCAACCCTCTCAATGAGGTAACGGAGAAGCCGCAACTCGAGGCTTGTGAGATAAACGGGGATGCCATTTCGTTTCACATCGGCGTGCCCGAAATCGACCCAGAGCGGGCCATATTTATGATCGTCCTTACGGAGGATACGTCCAAGTTGTTCGAGGATCGCCACCCTTCGATCTGGCTCCACTTCAAGCATGGCTTGGAGGCAGATTTCTCGCCACTCACTCGTCCGCGTCTCAGACATGACTCTTCTCCTAGTTCACAGCAAACAACGAACCGGAGTTTGACGCTCACGGATCGAAATCTTGGAGCGCAATTATGAGGATTTGCAATTCCAGCGAAGTGCCTCAGCACTCGCCAAGTCGCAGAGTTTCCAGTAAGAGCCTGTGCAAGTTCTTCTCAGAGAATAGAACATCCACGCAAGGAGAAAAATGGCCCAAACGTGTCAACTCGCGTGGTTGAAATAGGCTAAGAAGTTGGCTGTATGCGAAGTTCCGTAGCCGAACCGCAGTTCATTGACCCTTGGTCGCCTACTATCGGCAGCGTTGGTGTAGTGGGGATTGGCCACAGTGGTTGCTTACTTTGACATGCTGAACGTGCCGACGATTCGCCTGAATGCGGCCGCCGTGTCCTGTATCGGAGTTCCCTGCACATCGACCCAAAGTGCCGTGCCGTCCTTTTTGCGCAGTCTGAAGCGGAATGGGTTAGCTCTGCCACCCTTCCTTGCATCGAATAAACGTTGGGCCGCCTCTAGATCTGCTGGGAATAGGTAAGCGAAGGACGGCTGCCCGATCATCTCCGATGAGGAAGTTCCCAGAAGTTCGGCCATACTTTCGTTAGCATAGGTGGTTTGAGCATCCGCGTCGATGATCCACACGCCGACTCGATGACTTTCCATTGTTTCAATCTCGATCGAGTGTCTCTCGTTCGGCACGTCGGGCACTGGGCAATTTTGATCACTTTCGTATCCTGTCCGGGGATGTTAGTCTCTCAATTGTTGCAATCAGATGGGATGAGAAGGCCGGTCTCCGGACGGGATGCGATACGCTCCCAAGTTATCGACGTGCTCGAAGCGCAGATAAAAAGGTGGCCGACAATGAAGAAGGGTAAATGCCAGCTGGTTTCGCAACCTGGCCGATGCTAGGACGAAGATTTCTGACTGGCATCAGGAGTACAACAGCGAGCGACCGCACAGTAACCTGGGCTATCGCACGCCCAACGAGTTTGCCGAAACACTGAGATCCTCAGTTCTACATGGATGAGAAAATCGAGGCAGGTCACAACCACTCTTTGCCGTAGGATGGCACTCGTGCTCCCCCGTGCTGCGGTACACAAGCTCCTCTGCTACTGAAGACTGGCGCGCATGACGGCGCTACATAAAGGATGGGTCGACTACTGAGCGACGAAAGCAGTGACGTTACTGCTTGGCAACCTGGTCCAAGAAGGTTGCGTTCGAGATACTAATCTCCCGCCCTTCTTCTTCTTCGAGAATCGCGTGGGTTGCCGTGATCGCCTTCAGGACCCCCTGCTGACCGGCTACTTCGGTCGGTTTGCCGATTTCCAGGACCTTTCTTGCGTAGAAACCGGCCGCCATATTTCGCACCACATCGCGAGTGCCTAGTCCAAAAGAGACTCCGAACGCCAAGGCAGCTCCACCCAGGATGAAGCTGGTCACGATGCGCACCATCTCGGTATCAATCTTCAGCTGAGCGATGGCCATCATGGCCACCACAAAGAGAATCAGCCCAGAAACCAGCTTGCCCAGAGAGGGGGCGAAGTCGATTCCAGAACTCTCCGCCGATTGCGTTACCATCTGTCCGGCGAACTGTCCGACAGTGCTGCCAAGGATCAACAGCAAAAGTGCTGCAATGATATTGGGCAGGTAGGAGAAGAATGCTCCGATGGCGCTCGAAATGGCCACCAGACCAAGCGCATCGGAGGCGGTTTTAGCGAGCAGGGATATGGTCAGGAAATAGACCAACCGCGGGATGAACACATTGAGTTGCTGCCGCAGGCCGATGCGCTGCAAGGCCTTGTCGATCCCCGCCTTTTCGACCAGGCTGTCAAAGCGGACCCTCACCAGGATGAAGCGCAGCACAATCTCTACGATCTTCGCCACCACGAGTCCGACAACGACAAGCATCATGCCGACCAAAACCTTGGGGGCGGCCGCAATGACAGAATCGAGAAGATGGCTGAACGACTGCAGGAGTTTCTCTTTCACGATCGTCCTCCCTTCTGAGTTGCACCAGGATTCAGGATCTGGACGAGCATGTTCCAGAACTCGATCAGAATCATCTTGGGAAGGTGCCAGGAGAACGACGCAAACTGCGAAGTAGTGGTGCGCCGGTAGATCTTTCTCCGGACACGATCGAGGAACGTGGGAGAAGTGTCCTGCTCAAGGTCCAGCAGGGCAGCGATCGGTTCTCCCAGATCCTGGTCTCTGGGTGGGACTGGATTCGAGTTGTTGGGCTCCGGACTCATGCTGACTCTCTCTGTTCGACCGCCTCCGTGTACGCGCGGTACCGCTCTCTGAATTCTTCCCGGGCCCGCTTGATGCGCATCTTCACCGCGGAAAGACTGATTCCGAGTGCCGCTGCGATTTCTTCGTAGGAGAGTTCGTCCACGTCTCGAAGAACGAGCGGCAGCCGCAGAGTCGCTGACATCGAGTCCAGGATCTTGCTGATCAACTGGCGTTTACTGATCGTCTCAGCATCGTACCCAGCCGTTGCCTGGCTACCGGTTGCTTGGCTCTCCTCAGTGTCGTGATCTTCAATACTGACAAGCGTGTGCCTCTGTTTCTCCTTGAGATAGTTGAGGCAGTGATTCACCTTGATGCGCTGCAGCCAGTGGCGAAAAGAAGACCGACCTTCAAACCCGTTCAATCCGAAATAGGCTTTCACGAAAACTTCTTGGGCAAGATCTTCGGCGTTATTTTCGTCACGGATGATGTGACGGCAGTCCGCCACGATCCTTCTCTGGTAGTGGCGGACGAGTTCCTCAAACGCACGGAGATCACCCTCACGTGACAAACGCACCTGCTGTAGGAGTTCGTCGTCCTCTTCGGTCATCGCCCCCGGCTCTAAGACTAGGTTTGTCTAGGCCTTGAGCATCTCACAATTGCCCTTGTTTCTCCAGAAGTGTAGACCGAGTTTGGACCGGAAAGGTCACATCGAACCTGCACGCTTGGAACTGGGAAGATTTACTTGGGGCGGAATGTGACTTTTCTAGCCTACTTCTTGTCTCTCGTTATGAAAGCGCGGTATTCCGCGGCGAGACATGCCGAGCGATCGGGGTTGTGACACCTATATCCGTGATCGTGGTCACAGCGGTGTTGATGGTCGCTAATGAGAATCACTATGCGCAAGTGTCTTGCCTTTAGGCTCGAGTCGGGGGAAAAGCGCTCCGCCGTATATGGACGACCCAGCCCATGAATCATCTCCCCATTTCGTCCCAGAAGAGCGCTTCTTGGGTGAATTCCGTTTCAAGACCTCTGGACCATATGGTTGACCTCGTGAAGTGCGGTTGAGAGAGCCCTGAGAGGTTATCGGCTTCCGAACGAGAGAAACTCCTGAATTAGTTGGGCGCGATCTTCGCAAAGGTGCCCACCGTCAAAAGCTCGCAAGAAGGAGGAACATGAAGGGACTTAAGCAATTTCTGCTCAGAGGGAATGTCGTCGATCTAGCGGTTGGCGTCGTAATTGGCGCTGCCTTCGGTGCGGTCGTCACGGCGCTCGTGAAGGATTTGATCACCCCGTTAATCGCAGCTCTGGTGAAGCAGCCGGATTTTTCTGGACTCGCCTTCACTCTCAATGGTAGCAAATTCTTGTACGGCGACTTCATCAATGCCTTGCTGTCATTTTTGATTATTGCGGCCGCCGTCTACTTCTTTGTGGTTCTGCCAGTCAATGCCCTGATTGCGCGCATGCGTGGAGAACCTGTTCCGGCCGATCCAACCACCCGCAAGTGTCCGGAATGCCTCAGCGAGATACCCATCGGAGCGCGCCGCTGCGCGTTTTGTTCAAGTGAAGTGACCAGTCCGATGGCTCGCGTCTCGTAGTTGTCAACGATATGCAACCTGATGTTGGACCGGATCAGAAGCGCTTCGTCGCAGCTTTTTGAGGAGGAAAATGTGCGCATCGCAAATCTCTTGGTTGTTTTTGCAGTGATCAGCCTGAGTTCCATCGCAGTGGCGGACCAGGTAGTGCTCAAGAACGGCGATCGTTTCACCGGCACCATTGTGAACTCGGATGGAAAGAGTTTAGTAATAAAGACCCAGTTCGCCGGAGAGGTCGCCATCGATTGGGCGGCCGTCCAGCAAATTACATCAGATCAGCAACTCCACGTAGGATTGTCGAACGGGCAGACAGCGGTGGGACTGGTCACGACCAGCGACGGCAAAATCGAAGTCGTCACCAAGACCCACGGCACTGTCGAAGTGCCCAGGGAGAACATCGCTGTCATTCGTAGCGACGGCGAGCAGGCAGCGTATGACAGATCCCTGAATCCCGGCTGGGCCGAAAACTGGGCCGGAGGCGCCAATCTGGGGTTCGCGCTCACGCGCGGTAACAGTCAATCCAAGAACTTGGCATTGGCGTTCAATGCCAATCGCAAGACCCTGCACGACAAGCTTGGCCTTTACGCCAATGCCGTTTACGCCTCCAACGATGCTCCCGGAGCGGCGCCAAGTACGACAGCCAACGCAGAACAGGGTGGGATCCGCTACGACCATGACTTAACGCCGCGGTTGTTTGGATTTGTCAACGCGGATTTCCAGGCCGATGCTCTGCAGACGCTCGATCTGCGGTCGGTGTTCGGTGGTGGACTGGGCTTTCATGCCATCAAGCGCGACGCCACCACGCTGGACTTTCTCGCAGGCGCCAACTACACGCATGAAAAATACACGGCGCTTTCGCGCAATTTTCCGGCCGCCACGCTAGGTGAAGAATTCATGCACAAGGTACATGCCAGCACAGTGCTGATGCAGAACCTATACTTCTTTCCGAACCTGAGCGATACCGGTCAATATCGCGCTACGTTCAATCTTGGAACGGTGACCAAGCTCAATAAGTGGCTTGGATGGCAAAATTCTTTTGGTGATATTTACGTCAGCAATCCGCCCGCTGGCAAGAAGCAGAACGACATCCTCTTTACGACAGGCTTAAACGTTTCTTTCACTCATTAGAGCTAAGTGCGGCCGAGCGGCCGCGCTTTCTGGTTTGGAGGTCTGCGCCATGAAAAAATATGTAGCCGAGTTCATAGGAACATTTACGTTGGTACTCTTCGGATGCGGCACAGCGGTTGTGGCCGGCAAAAGCGTGGGGATTCTGGGCATCGCCTTCGCCTTTGGATTCGCACTGATCGCGATGGCCTATGGCATCGGCCCGATTTCCGGGTGCCACATTAATCCAGCCGTCAGCTTGGGCGTCTATGTTGCGGGAAGAATGACGGCGAAGGATCTGATTGGGTACATCGTGTCCCAATTCCTGGGAGCGCTTGCCGGTGCGGGTGTCCTGTCTCTCATCGCAAACGGACTCCTGACAGGGTACAGCGTCGCAGCCAGCGGTCTGGGCCAGAATGGCTGGGGTCCAGGCTATCTTGCAGGGTATAGCCTTGGAGCGGCTGTCGTGTTCGAATTCGTCGCCACGTTATTATTCGTCGTTGTGATCCTCGGCGCTACACAGAAAGCCGCGCCCTCCCAGATGGCTGGTCTGGCCATCGGTATCACCTTGGTTGTGATCCATATCTTCGGCATCAACATCACGGGAGTCTCTGTGAACCCTGCACGGAGTCTTGGTCCGGCGTTGTTGGTCGGAGGGCAGGTGCTTTCTCAGGTGTGGCTATTTCTTGTAGTACCCAGTCTGAGTGGAGTGCTCGCGGGCGCTCTGTTTCGATTGGGCATTTTGTCTGCAGAGCAATGGCAGACAGCTTCGGGACAGAGTGGCAAAGTCTCGAGCCTTGCGAAAGTTGGTGTCTAGAGTAAGGACTTCAAGGCGGACAGTATGCATAAGAACAGACTGGTTTCAAGAATTCTGGTTGCGGTTCTGGCTTCGATGCTGGTTGCGGCCATCGCGCTGGCACAGTCTACGTCCAGCAGCAGTTCCGGTGGCAAGAAGCCGAGCGCCGCAAAGGCGTCACAGGTCATCCCTGACAAGGATCTTGTGGATCTCAATACCGCCACTAAGGAGCAACTGTCCGTGCTGCCTGGAATCGGTGACGTCTATTCCCAGAAGATCATCGACAATCGCCCTTACAAGGGTAAGACAGACCTCGTCAGGAAAAAAGTTATTCCTTCGGCCACGTACAAGAAGATTGCGAGCAAGGTGGTGGCGCGGCAGAAATAGCCGAGGTGCCTGGTGCTGGCATTTTCGAGCAGCGACTGCCAGCATCGCAGTGTCCTCTGAGTCTGCTCTGAACTTGAAAAGGAGGTCGTATGAGTTTCTTGGACGAAGTGAAAAGCAAGGCGGCAGAGGCGCTCTCCGGTCAGACTTCCGATCAGACATCGGGATTGCTCGGGGGAGTGCTGGAAATGGTCAAGAATCAGCCCGGGGGATTGCCTGGACTGGTCCAGACCTTTCACGACAAAGGTCTCGGTGGAATCGTGAATTCCTGGATCAGTACGGGCCAGAACCTGCCGATCTCGGCAGAACAGATCCAGGGAGTGCTCGGCAGTGACCAGGTGAAGCAAATCGCCGCGCAAGTAGGCGTTTCCCCGGACGTGGCGAGTTCCAAACTGGCTGAGTTGCTCCCCACCATGATCGACAAACTGACACCGGACGGTAAACTTCCGGAAGGCGGCAATCTGCTCCAGCAGGCTCTCGGTTTCTTTAGTCGCCGCTCCTGAGCTCGCGTGTCGTAAGCGAGGCCGAGAAGCTGAATGGAGTTAACCCATTAGGAGGGCGGCCGTGGCGCGGCCGATGCGTTAAAGGTACGACCAAACTATTGACTAGACACCGTCTGGACCAGGTGGTTGGCGCAGGGCCTACGTCGAGTTTTCAAACGAAAGGGAGCAAGCCGACACACTATGTGAACGTCATTGATGTGAACGACGTTCTTGACAGGATGCCGGCGGGCAGCCGTTAACCGGGTTCTGGAAGTCGCGAGGAGGATTACCATGCGAAGAATTTTCATGATTGGGCTAGCAGGATTGGTATTTGTATTGTTCTCCGGAAATTTGCGGGCTGACACCTTGGTTATGAAAGACGGGAGCCGCGTTTCCGGCACGTTAGTGAGTGCAACCGCACAAGTGGTTGCCTTCAAAGACGCTCATGGCACTCTACATCGCTACAAGAAAAGCCAGATAGCTGCTCTTGAATTCGGGAGCACGCAGAAGACAAACTCAGCAACCTCGACCACCGCTAGCAAGCTGGAGGTCGTCCCGTCGGGAACCGAGCTTGACGTCAGGACCAATGAGGTCATTGATTCAAAGGTCGCGAAGGAGAACCAAACTTTCTCGGGGCAGATTGTGCAGGACGTCGTGGGAACTTCCGGAAAAGTGATTGTTCCCAAAGGGTCTCCTGCCGAGTTGGTCATTCGAAAGATTTCGGCCGGTGGCATGACCGGCAGTCCCGAGATGGTTCTGGACGTCCAGGCAATCACGGTCGCCAATCACCGTTATGTCGTCAGTACTGCGGATTTGGAAGAAAAAAGCGGCACGGGAATTGGCAAGAACAAGCGCACGGCTGAGATGGTGGGGGGCGGTGCAGCCCTCGGTACCATACTCGGGGCGGTTGCCGGAGGTGGTAAGGGCGCAGCCATCGGAGCCCTTGCTGGCAGTGGGGCAGGCGCGGGGGCGCAAGTCCTGTTTAAGGGCAAGGAACTGCGTGTGCCAGCGGAAACAATTCTGACATTCAAGTTGGATCAGCCTGTCAGTTTGCAGGCTGGGCGCTAACGCCACCACGCTGCGGAGCGTTCGTAGACATCCGAAATGGCTGGCGCAAATAACTGGAGAAATGAAAATGAAGCGTCATTTTCTGATCGTCGCTTTCATTGCATTCTGTTCGATATTGATGCTGGCTAATGAAGCAATCGCACAGTCAAGTCCAGTACTAGCCAGCAAGCGAGCAACTTCACAGACCCCGAAAACCCATGCCAACAGGGAACCAGTCGATCTCAACTCGGCAACCAAGGAACAACTTTCCGCACTGCCGGGTATCGGCGATGCCTACTCGCAGAAGATTATTGATAATCGACCGTACAAGACCAAAACAGATCTTTTCAAGAAGAAGGTATTACCACAGGCCGCGTACAAGAAAATCGCAACGCTGGTGATTGCCAGGCAGAAGCCGGCGACCACAAGTCCGTCGAAATCGAGTTCCGCAGCCGCACAACCCGCCCCGCTCCCACCCGCCCCCAAGGAGAAACCGACTCCTCCTTCGAAGTCGATTGTGCTCACGGGAAACCCTATGGGTGGCGTTCGATTCGAGCACGCTAAGCATTCCTTTGCTTGCGATACGTGTCATCATCCTCCCCGTGAACCGAAGCCAGATGGCGCACCCCAGCAGGCTTGTACCTCCTGCCACACCAAGCCACTTCAAGCTGGGATAAAGACGGGGAAGCAAGGAGCATTTCACAATCCCACTGCGACGGCGGGCATATGTATCGACTGCCACAAGAAATCGGGCGGTGAGGCGCCGACAAAATGTCTGCAGTGTCACAAGAAGGAGAACGCATGAACTAGTTCGGGGCTAAATGATGAGTACGCGTGGATATTCGTCGTCTGCAACCCAGATTGCCCCCCCCGCTATCAGAACGAATACGAGAAGCACGAATGCGGAGGTGCAGAGCTTGTGTTGTGTGAAAGGCTACTCCTTCCCTAGCATTGGGTCCGATGGCGTGGATGTCGGAGGGTTAACATGACGTTACCGATGAATTGGTTTGTTGTCAGGTTCGCGATACTGACCGCTGCAATATTGTCGCCCATATCGGTATATCGAGGTCTGGCGCAGATAGATGTTCCAAAGTTGCCAAACCCCGGGAGCACAAGCATAAGTCGCGAACAGCAACAACAGCTTGGATTTCAGGCTGCGTCGGAGGTCTATAAGCAGATGCCAGTGCTAGCGGATGGCAGCTCAGAAACACAGTACATTCGCCAAGTCGGAAAACGGCTGCTAGCAACCATTCCGCCGGAACATTCCTGGCCTTTCGAATTCCACGTTGTCGCGCAGAAAGAGATCAATGCCTTTGCACTTCCCGGCGGCGAAATGTTCGTAAACGTGGGTACGATTACGGCCGCGGCGACTGAGGCCCAACTGGCGGGTGTGATGGCGCATGAGATGTCGCACGTCTACATGCAACACTCGGCCAAGCAGATGGAGAAAGCCCAACTCACACAGGGCCTGGCAGGCTTAGCTGGCGCGATTCTTGGAAACAAAGGTGGGACATGGGGGAAACTGGGACAAGTTGGAGCTCAGGTCGGCGCCGGCATGGTCATGCTTAAGTACTCACGAGGCGACGAGGCCCAAGCTGATGAGGTCGGTGCCATGATCCTTCATCGAGCGGGATACAACCCACAGGCAATGGCCGACTTCTTCAAGACACTCGAGACGCAAGGGGGATCGGGTCCTCAGTTCTTGAGTGATCACCCAAATCCAGGAAACCGAGAAGTGGCTATACAAAAGGAGATCCAGGGATGGCCAACGGGTAAGTACCAGACCGACAGTTCGGCTTTCACGCAGGCGCGGCAGCACGCCAATGGGATAAGAACCTACACGGCGGAGGAAATTGCCCAAGGCGCAAAAACCGGCCAGTGGCCTGCTCTGAACAAGGGTAACGGCGCTGTTCTTAACGTGCCCGCAGGTATGGCCCCTCCCGAGACAGCTTCTGCGAATTCCAGTGCTACGAAAGTGAACCCGGTTTCTTGGAACGATGTGATGCCAAGTTCCAGGCTCGTAGCCGCCGATCTCGGCCCGATAAAAATCGTTCGGCCAGAGAACTGGAGCGTGATTTCTCCACAACAGCAAGGCCAAACACTCACCATCGCCCCACGTGCAGGCCTGGCTAGCAACGGTCTTGGCTATGGAGTCGTGATTAATGGTGTGTCTTCCCAGGGAAAGACGGCAGACATCGATCAGATGACTGCTGAGATTGTGCGTAGTCTTCAAAGTGGCGGGGGTGACCTCCAACCTGTCGGCAAAACCAGCACGATTAAGGTCGCCAGTGTTCGCGGGCGATCGGTGAATATGCAATCAACCTCACCGTTCCCGGATGCGAAGGGACAGCCGCAGAAGGAAAGAGATCGGCTGGTTACGATCCCGCGACCGGATGGGTCGGTGATCTTTCTGGTGTTTGTAGCCCCAGAGTCTGAGTACGCACGGCTAAGCCCGACGTTCGACAAAATGCTGAAGAGCGTGCGGTTCTAGCCAAAATACAGGTGGGGTGAAGAAGGCTGCTCAACGCAATACATGACAAGTCGCAAGGACTCGATGCCGCGTGTTCTTGTTATTGATGACAACGAGGACATTCTTGGATTTCTGCATGAAATACTGAGCAATTCTGGCTACCACAGCTTGAGGCAGGCTTACACGCTACCGACAGGGAACTTCTCTGGCGGAAGTTGTGGGGTAGGTTGCGCCATAGGTCACTGACTTCGGGGAAATTACTTACAATACGCTAACGACGTTGGCCTGTGCTAGCGGAGGTACTCGGAAAGGGTCGATTGCCCTATCTGGAACCTCAGGTCCAGGATGATTGAATCACACGAGCAGCAAGTCCGTCCTTCCGCGCTCTGCTTCTTTCCTGGGTTGGGTGAACGTGTCGCCTAGCCGGATGTTGTCGGCATCCTCGCCTTTAATGAGCATGTCGGACTTGCAGACAGCCCACGCCTCGTCGTTCCAGTCTTGCCCAAACAGGCTGAGTGTCTGATGACTATGCTGAACGCTGATGTGGCGTAGACACTGCAGAAGTGGGAATACTGGTCTAGGGGCTCTCCCCGGAGTAAACAGATTCGAAGGCGCATCAGCGTTCCCCGTCACGTGCCGAGCCTGTTGCACCAAACTGTGACCAAGGTATTGCCCACAATCACCTGTTTGTGGGCAACAGGATGACGGAGTTTGCGATCTCGCAGATTCAGCAGTTTGCGGCTGTGTTTAGCGACGGGTTTGTGGGCAAGTTTGCATCGTCCGTTTCCACACCTGCCGCGTTGCCGACGTTTCATCCGCGCACCAAAACAGATAACTCGTTCCCGTGTTGAATCGGCCTATGATCCCTAGGACGGTCGGGAGGAGCTACGCTCATGGCAGAGAATCAAGTAGTACTTTACTTCGAGAAGCCCGAGGATGCTTTGCTTTTCACTCTGGCCGCCAGTTCGGTAATGTCAGCAGAAGGGTCGCTCCACAGCAGCAAGGCAGCGGTCAGGGTTGCACAGGAAATTTGCAAAGTCAGTCGAATCACTACTGAGGGCGCCCTCAACGTCGCATGAAGAACGGTAAAATTCGATGATTCGAAAAGCTGCGCTGAAAATAGGAGTCCCCGCGCTTCTCGCTTTCATTGCGTGGAATGCCTATCTCGCCGTCACCCATCTAAAGCCTGTCGAGAAATCTGCGGCGCTCACACTTGAAAGTTCCGCGATCCAAGCGGAACTGTCCGGCGTCTTGAAAGATGTCACCGATATGGAAGCCGGCCAGCGCGGATACCTGCTAACCGGGAACGCAGCTTACTTGCAGCCTTACGCTGAAGCGAAGGACAGGATCGAAATGGATTTTGCCAATCTCAGCGCAGGGCTCTCGAATCGGACGCAGCGCGAACGATCACTGGAGTCGCAGTTGGAGTCCTTGGCTACATCCAAGCAGGCTGAGATGGAACGCTCTATCAGTTTGCGGCAACAAGGGTATCGCCGTCGCTCATTCAAGCTAGTCGATACGGACGAAGGCAAGGGCTACATGGATGAGATTCGGCGAATCGCGTCTTCGTTGTCTTCAAACGAGAGCAGCAATTTCACGAGATTGGACAGAGAGAGGACTGCCGCACTGAAGAGAGCATTCTCTGCAACCATTATTTCGAATTCCGTCCTGCTGGCCCTAGCACTATGTGCATTTGGGCTAATCCGGCAGCACGGACGACTGCTCGGAGAAGAAGCCGCCCAGAGCAGGAATGAGCTAGCCGGGCGGAATTTGCAGTTAGAAAGATTGACCGCTGCCCTTTCCGGGCAAGCGCGTTCTAACATGGTTGCTATCAATATGAACTCCCGCTTGCTGCTTGAGAACTACGGAGGATTTCTGCCTCGACAAGGGCACGCATATGCTGAACAGATGAAAGAAGCAGCGGCAGAAATGGAACGACTCCGACAAGATTTGGTTGGCAGCCCATCATCAAAC
Source organism: uncultured Acidobacteriota bacterium (assembly GCA_963850425.1). Taxonomy (GTDB): domain Bacteria; phylum Acidobacteriota; class Terriglobia; order Terriglobales; family Acidobacteriaceae; genus Gp1-AA133. The sequence goes on from CAWKLF010000002.1 coordinate 35,227, forward strand.
GGTGACGGAAGAGCAGCTTAGCAAGCATTGTCGAGGGCGATGGCTGACGACGAATATTTCTTCCCCGGCTGAAAGAGCCGCCCCGATCATCCCCATCCTCAAGCAAGCCAAAGCCGAGTTGTGGCCAGCTAATCTGCTCGTGGTGTTTCTGCGCGTGGAACTTTACAACCGAGAGGTGGCAGATCAATCTAAATTCTTTTCCCGGCTTGGCGAAAGGGTTAGAGAGGTCCGGAAAGGCCGGGGATTGAGGCCGGGGATTGAGCCAGGAAGACATGATCTCCGTCGGCTTCTCTGCCAGGCACTGGCAGCAAATCGAGGCCGGGAGATCGATCACTGTCACTGCTCTTCTCAGAATTTGCGAAGCATTCCATGCGCCCGTTGGTCGCTAGTGCGCGATCTGGATAAGGGAATTTACTAGACCTCAGCCAATCGCCTCGAGACTCGAGATCTAAGAAACCCAAATAGCCGCTACACAGTTTTGGGCAAGCCAGCAACAGCCCGCTGCGCTGTGCCTTTGCCGACCTTTACTTCCGCCACAATCTCGGCCCAGGACCGTCCCTCACTGCGGAGAGAGGCAATTCTGAGAGCGTCCACAGGAACTCGTGGCCTGCCCAGTCGCTTGCCCTTTGCCTGTGCATTTCGCAGTCCCGCACGCACTCGTTCCTGGATCAATGCCCTCTCGAACTCAGCCATCGCTCCAATGATCTGAAACATGAGGCGCCCAGATGGTGTGCTCAGGTCCAGGTTGTCGCCGAAGCTGACGAAGGCAACCCCGAGCGCGCCTAGTTCCTCTAAGGAGTTCACCAAGTGCTTAAGGGATCGTCCAAAGCGATCAATTTTCCACACGAGGACGGCGTCGAATTTGCGCCTGTGCGCGTCCGACATCAGGTCATTCAAGGCAGGCCGTGATTCCTTGCTGCCGGATATTCCATGGTCGATGTATTCCTTCTCGATCGCCCAACCGCGCCGAAGAGCGTATTCGCGTAGTTCCCGAAGCTGCATTTGGGGGTCTTGACCGTTCAACGTCGACACTCTCGCATAGAGAGCGACTCGAGAAATTGGCTTGCTTTCTTGAGGGAATGAATACGGAATGGTACGTTCTCTGTTAGCCATGTTTGCCTCTCTGTTAGGCGAACTGGTTAGGGCTCAGTGAAGTGCTTCCAACACTTTGCTGGGCCCGCTGCTTTTCCACAGCCACCCTATCACATTTATACTTGCTGTGCAAGTACATTCGTGTCATGCTGCGGGTATGACTAAATCTGCGCGGCAGTACATCCAGGAAATAACCTCCAAGGGCGGAAAGGCAAGGGCTGCGAAATTGAGCGCCAAGCGGCGCAAGGAAATCGCCCGCAAGGCGATCGCTGCACGGTGGGCGAAGGCCAAGAAGGCAGGGGAAGTAGGTGGCAGTTAGTGCGACATGATCAGATAGAAAGCCTACATGACCAGATCCTTAGGACCCGCGCGCAGATTGCGCAAAGAGAACGGCGTCTCAATGCTCCAGCGCCGCCGCCGGTGCGCTATCCCGGCCTGCCTTACGCTTCGAGCGGTCATGGCAGTGGCAAGTGGCGCCTAGAGGCTGAGAAAGAACTACAGGTCTATAAGGCGGAATTGGTCGCGCTCGAAGCCTCTTTGGAATCCTTGGTGCGCAAGCCTAAGCCAGAATTGATTCCAGAACCCGTCCCGCCACCCGCGCAACACAAGGGAGACACTGGGAAGCCTCGCAAGGGCAACGTATCAGCTCTGAATCCGGAACAACTGGACAAAGGGGAAAGAATTGCGCGTATGTATCAGGAATTGAAGCTACTTGCAAAGCGTGAAGAGGGCAACCGCCCCAAAACCGAAAAACAGTTGCGAGATGCACACCCTAATCTAGTTGAACTTTGGAACGAGATTGATGCCAGCCAGTTAACGGAGGAGCAGAAAAAGACGTTTTTTCATGGACTCCGCGGTTACGGCAGGCAAGGGTTCATGGACTTTATCGGACAAAGGTTTGGATTATCAGGCGACAGAGTAAGCACGCTGGAGAAAGCGTATCGGAGTTACGAACGTAGTTTGTTGGTACTAGACCCCACAGACAGGAAAACCAAGTAGCGACCCCAAAACGACCCCGCCAGCAACCCCAACAAGACCCCGACAGCAACCCCAAAGCGCAATCATTTTAGTTCTAGAGTGTCCCTGCCATGAACCACAGGACACGGAGTTTGAATTGGAAGTTGCGAAGAATTGCTGCTGGTCTGCGTCAACAGGACGTGGCGTCCCAGGTTGGAATCTCGACCACGAGGTATTCAGCCTACGAACGCGGAGAACTGAAACCCTCAGCACTCGATGCTCAACTAATTGAGAGCACGCTACCGCAGTTTCCCAGCCAAATCGTCGCTGACCCGGCGCAACGCGCTCCCGATCGGTAAGAGCGGAGTAGCAAAAGCTAAAGGGGCGCTGCCCGCGCCCCCCGGAGAACCGAACCTATGCCTGGGAAAACTCTATCACGAAGTCACTGCGACAGGTCAGCGCTCCCACCGCCGCGCCAGTTCTACGAGTCTGAGATTGGCCCGTTCAAGCGGCGCCCCGACCGCAGAAGTTGGGCAACAGGCAACTGTCCATTCCACAAATCGAAATCCGGCAAATCCTTCAGCGTGAACTTAGATCACGGCGGCTACTTCTGCCACGGCTGCGGGGCAAAGGGGGACATGATCGGGTTCGTTAGGGTGCGCTATCGCCTGTCCTATAAGGCGGCCAAGGAGTATCTAGGCGTACCGGACGATCACGCGCCCTACAAGCCTCCGCCGACTATTCCGGTTCCGTTTCTAACGTTGAACTTCACCATCGACGGCGAGCATTACAAGGTCGCAATTCGCGATGAACCGCGGAATTATGCGGACAAGATCCGCCGATTCTATCGCGCCGCAGCCGATCGGTTGATGGAGTTAAGTCGCGGTTCTGCTGAGCGTTACGTGGGTGAAGGGGAAGATCGTTGGGCCCGGATGGCATGTGGACTGGATGAACTCAGAGAAGTGGAAGGGGTTGTCTATGAATGAGTACGGGGAGTCGTTGGGTGGTTTCGACGACCACAAGCAAGCCTATCAACACGCGGCAGAGCGGGCGCGCACAAAGGCAAACGGGGAAGCCGAGACAACTATTCCCACAGAGGAAAACTCCGGGCCGGGATGGCCCCAGCCCTTGAATGCAGCCGCCTTGCACGGACTGGCGGGGGATATCGTCGACACCATCGAGCCGGCGAGCGAGGCGGATCCGGCGGCACTACTGGCGCAGTTGCTGGTTGCTTTTGGCAATGTGGTCGGCCATCGCCCTTACTACCGGTGCGAAAGCACACGTCACACTACGAATCTTTTTGCTGTGCTGGTGGGCGTGACGTCGAAAGCTCGCAAAGGGACCTCATGGAATCGAGTACGGGAGTTGCTCTCGGATGTGGATGCAGTGTGGGCCGATGACCGGATTCAATCGGGCCTTAGTTCAGGGGAAGGGCTCATTGAGGCTGTCCGGGATGCCAAGGAATCCGAGGGGAACGATAAACACGCAGACGAGGGAGTAAGGGACAAGCGGTTACTGGTGCAGCAAGGGGAATTTTCCAGCGTGCTCAAGGTCATGGAACGGGAAGGCAACATTCTTTCCGCCGTTGCTCGAGATGCTTGGGACAGTGGACACCTGAGAACGATGACACGAAGGAATAATGCGCTGCGGGCGACCGGCGCTCATATCTCCATTGTCGGCCACATTACACGCGATGAATTGCGGCGTTTCCTGAGTGAGACCGACCAGGCCAACGGGTTTGCGAATCGCTTCCTTTGGTTCGTCGTCAAGCGGTCGAAGGTTCTCCCTCACGGGGGAATCGTTGAAGGGAAACAACTCCACGAGCTTTCGCGACGGTTGGCCGCGGCGGCCGCATTCTCCCAGCACATAGATGAACTGACGTGCGACAGCGATGCCACTCGAATATGGGAAACGGTCTATCCCGAATTATCTGAGGGCTGCATGGGCATGCTGGGCGCGGTGACGTCACGGGCCGAGGCGCAGGTGGTTCGGCTGTCGTGTTTGTATGCGTTGCTTGATAGCTCCAAGGTCATCCGTCGCCAGCACATGACTGCCGCACTGGCCGTCTGGCGATATTGCGAAGACTCCGCCCGCTACATTTTCGGCGATGCCCTCGGAGATCCGGTGGCGGATGCAATCCTGACGGCGTTGAAGGAATCAGGCGAGGGGCTAACGAGGAACGAGATCCGGGAGATGTTCGGAAGGAACAAAAGCTCGGAGCGAATCGGACACGCACTGGCCTTACTGCAGGAGCGCGGGAAGGTTGCTATGCGGAAAGAACACACGGACGGCCGCCCGCGCGAGGTCTGGTTTGCTGCTACGGGGAGTACGCCATAAACGCGGTTAGCCGCGCCGTGGCGGTAAGAGGGGGGCTTATCGCGTTAATAGCGTTTATCGCGTAATGGAGAACAAGAGAATGGCTGGCTACCGCAGAGTGGATTACGTGAAGTTGGCAGCAGAGGCGCTTCGTTGTCGTGACGATCGCGACGACAGCACCGGAGACCCGCCCTGGCCGGACTACAACGGGGGGAAGCAGTTCTGTTGCAAGCAGTGCGGCACCCGATTCGATACAAGCGCCGGCCATGCTCGGCACCTGGTCTATGGGTGCTCTATGCCACCAGCGCCACCAGCCATTCGCACCATGCCGGCGTGTCCAGTCTGTGGGAGTTTTGCCCTGTATCGGGAAAAGGACGGCCGCCTCACCTGTATGACGTGTCCAGCGTGGGAGGGCGAACTAAGGTGAAGGCAAAGGCGAAGGAGCAGCAGATTGAACATTCCACAATGCAGGCCTTAAAGCGCCGCTTGAGTACGGGCCAAAGATGACGAAAGCGGAACGGGCCGAGTACGTTAGGCGGCTCCTGAGGATGAATCAGGGAAGTCAATAGCAACCCTTGGACCAGGAAGCACAACTCGATGCACGAACGCTGGCGGGTCACGTTAGGGTGACCGCAGCGATTCCAGGTCGACGACTCGATAGGAGGTCAATGAGTCGACGATCCGGACAATCTGGTTCGATTGAAACGAACAACGGTTTCTATGTATGCCGCTTTTGGGAAGACGTAACCGGACAGAACAAGCGCATTCACCGCAGCGTGAAGATCTGTCCGGTCAGTGGACCTGGAAGCATGACCAAGCCCGAACGTGAACACCGGGCTCGGGAAATCATCCAGGAATCTGGCGCGGACACTGCAGCGCATTTCCAGCAGACCGTCATCGCCAATCTTGGAACAACCTTCCGAGAGCAAGCAGGCCGGTGGATTCAAAACGTGCAGAGTAGGAAGCGGAAGCCAGTGAAAGAGCGGACTGCCAAAACGTGGAAGAGTCATTTGCAGTGGATCAATCCACGGATCGGCAGCACCCCGCTGTCAGAAGTGAACAACTTGGTGCTTCGTGATCTGGTCGAGCAGATGTCAGAAGCAGGCTTCACGCCGAAGACCATTCTAAATTACACCTTCGTCGTTAAAGCCGTCGTTGCCTCTGCCATCGGCAAAGATGGGGAGCCGCTATATCCTCGCAAGTGGAATCACGAGTTTATGGATCTGCCCGAGGTGGGCGATCAGCGGACTCCAACTTTCACAGCTCGAGAGGTCGAGCAGATCATCGCCCTGGCTGACAGTCAGTGCGGAATGCTGTACACCGTATTGGCCGCCAGCGGTTTGCGGATTGGGGAAGCACTTGCCCTGAAGGTCACTGACTTTCAGGATTCAACATTGAGTATTCGCCAAAGCATCTGGAATGGCAGAACGACGTCACCCAAAACTCGCTTTGCGGTTCGGGAAGTGGATCTGCCAATTGAAATCGCAGAGATGCTGACATCCTTCATCGCTGACCGCAAGGACGGCTACATTTTTCAGAGCCGGAAGGGTACTGCCTTGGGACAGCGTAATCTGCTAGGCCGCAGTCTGCACCCGATTCTCAAGACCATGAAGCATGAGCCTGTCGGCTTTCACGCCTTCCGCAGATTCCGCGTCACGTATCTGCGCAAGCAGAAAACGCCGGAAGATTTGCTGCGCTTCTGGCTTGGACATGGCGACAAGACGATCACTGATCGCTATCAAAAGTTGCGCGAGGATGAAAACTTCCGCAAATCAGTTGCTGAAGAAGTTGGGATCGGCTTCAGCATTTTGGCAAGTTGTCCCCAATGGTCCCCTAAAGTATCACTTGAAGCAGGTCTCGAAGTGCTTGTGAACTAAGAGGAAAATGGTGCGCCCTGAGAGATTCGAACTCCCGACCTTCTGGTTCGTAGCCAGACGCTCTATCCAACTGAGCTAAGGGCGCAGAAAACTGGCGGGGTGTTGCCCCAGAATTATATCGGAATCGGCGATTCCTGAAAATGCGCCGGCCTTTGTGTAAATCTTCGGCCTCGGGCGTAATTCTTTCTTGCCGAGTAGAAATTCCTACCAGGTGCCCGGCAGCAGCTACTCTTTGATTTCATCACCTTACGATATGGCCGCGAAGCTGCAACAGAGCTAACCAGACGAAGTGGCGCGCAACGGGGCGCTCTAGAGAATAACTTCGGCCAGAGGTTTTCTTGAGCGCCCCTTTGCATTTCTAGCCCGTTGAGTCGCGTTCCGCATTGCGCGACTTGTTCCCCTCGACCCTCCCCCATCCTTTACGCTAAAGCCAGTTTTTCTTTCACATCGATCCCCGCCTGCCGCAGCAGTTTTGCCACCGCCCCCTCGTTCAACCGCGAAGCGTCGTATCCGACTCTCACCGTCTTATCCTTCTCGTTGAAGTCCACCTTCCGGATTCCGTATACCTCGCGTATGCCATCGATCGCTCGCATCTCGCGCTCTCCGGGATTGGCGCCGTAGCCGTAAGCGACATCCAAGTAGGTCATTTCTTTATGGTTCCTCCGCCCTCGAAGATACAACAATCGTCGGCACCCGCAGCGTAATCCAATGAAACGTCCAGATTGCCACAACCGGAGGACCTTCTGTCGTCTGGCAGTCTCTGCGGGCGAAGGTGTATGGTTTAAACGATAAGAGAACCCGAGTCACCTCGCCGAGCCTGCCCTGCGCTGCTCCGAGGATAAATCAATTTTCCATGTCCAAGCATGTTCAGACCACAAGTGCCGCCGAACTCGATCCTGTTTGCGGGATGACGGTCAATCCTTCCTCCGCCGAGGGACAGGTCGATCACGCCGGAAAGACTTACTATTTCTGCAGCTCCAATTGCTTGAAGAAGTTTCAGCAGGATCCCGCAAAATACCTCGCGAAGTCGCGCGCATCGGCCGAGCCTTCACTCGTCACTGTCGGTGTTTCGAAGCCACTAACCGCCGGAAAGTTATCGCCCCCCGGTACCACAGCCAGGCAAACAGACCCTGTCTGCGGCATGGATGTCGATCCTGCCACCGCAAAATTTCATTTCGAGTATTCCGGCAAGACGTACTACTTTTGTTGCGGCGGATGCCTCGAAAAATTTCGCGTTGATCCCGAGCATTATCTCAACCTGAAGTCTTCCGACAATCTTGTACAACTCGGAGTACCGCGCTCCACTCTCGCGCCTCTGGCGCAGCCGGCATCGCCGTCGACATCTGCCGCTGGCGAGCGCTTCTATGTCTGCCCCATGTGCCCCGAGGTTCGTCAGCCCGCGCCCGGCCCCTGCCCGAGTTGCGGGATGGCACTCGACCCCGCGAGCCCGTTCCCTATATCCAAAATTGAATATACCTGCCCGATGCATCCGGAAATCATTCGCTCCGAGCCGGGTAGTTGTCCCATCTGCGGCATGGCGCTGGAGCCGCGCACCGTCACCGCGCACGAGGAAGAGAATCCCGAACTTCGCAACATGAGCCGGCGTTTCTGGGTCAGCGTCGCGCTGACAACGCCTCTGCTTCTCATCGCGATGGCCGACATGCTTCCCGGCATGCCCATCCAGCACTTCCTGCCCGCGGGCTGGCTCCCTTGGATAGAATTCGCGCTTGCCACTCCCGTCGTTCTCTGGGGCGGCTGGCCGTTCTTTCAGCGCGGATGGGCCTCGCTGGTCCATCGCTCCATGAACATGTTCACGCTAATCGCCATGGGCACCGGCGTCGCCTATGTCTACAGCCTGATCGCAACCGTCTTCCCGCAAATCTTTGCCCCAGGCTTCCGCGGAATGAACGGCCAGCCCGACGTCTATTTTGAAGCCGCCGCCGCCATCACAACTCTCGTTCTGCTCGGCCAGGTTCTCGAACTTCGCGCCCGCAGCAAGACCAGCGCGGCCATTCGCGCGTTGCTCGATCTCAGCCCCAAGACTGCACGCCTGTTGACCTCTGACGGCGCCGAAAAGGATGTCCCCCTCGAACAAATCAAGGTTGGGGACCGCCTTCGAGTTCGTCCCGGGGAAAAAATTCCTGTCGACGGCGAGGTCCTCGAAGGCAGCAGTTCAGTCGACGAATCCATGATCACCGGCGAGTCCATGCCCCTCGCCAAAGGCGCCGGCGCCAAAGTCATCGGAGCCACCGTCAACGGCGCCGGCTCATTCACCATGCGCGCCAAGCGCGTTGGCAGCGAAACCATGCTGGCCCAGATTGTCCAACTCGTCAGCCAGGCGCAGCGCAGCCGCGCTCCGATTCAACGACTCGCCGACAAAGTAGCTGCTTGGTTTGTGCCCGCCGTAGTCGCGATTGCTGCCGTGACTTTTATTGTGTGGGCGCTAGTCGGTCCACAGCCCCGGCTCGCGCATGCCCTCGTAAACGCGGTCGCCGTGCTGATCATTGCCTGTCCCTGCGCTTTGGGACTCGCGACCCCCATGTCGGTGATGGTCGGCACGGGAAGAGGCGCATCCCTAGGCGTCCTGATCCGCAACGCCGATGCCCTCGAGCGGCTGGAGAAAATCGACACCCTGGTCGTCGACAAAACCGGCACCCTGACGGAAGGCAAACCCAGTGTCACGTCCGTGGTTCCCATTGGCTTGGAGCGAAAAGAACTTCTCCGCATCGTCGCCAGTCTGGAACGCGGCAGCGAGCATCCCTTGGCCGCAGCCATTCTGGCCGAGGCCACTGAGAAAGAGCTCGCCCTTGTCCCGGTAAGCAATTTCCAGTCACACCCTGGTCAGGGAGCCGAAGGAACAGTGGAAGGACGTTCCGTCGCCGCAGGCAACCGCCACATGATGGAGAAACTCCAGGTAATGATTCCCGACGTACCTGATCGCTACCTGGGCGCTGGCGAAGCGGAAATTTACGTAGTGGTCGATGGTCGTTTCGCTGGATGGATCGTGGTTGCCGACGCCGTCAAAGAATCCAGTCTGCAAGCGATTCGTGAGCTGAAAACCCAAGGCATTCGCGTGGTGATGCTGACGGGAGACAATCGTCACACCGCAGAGAATGTTGCCGCCAAGCTCGGCATATCGGAATTCGAAGCCGAAGTGCTGCCCGGTCAGAAAGCTGAAATCGTCCGTCGCCTGCAAGGCGAGGGAAGAATCGTAGCCATGGCAGGCGACGGCATCAACGATGCCCCCGCCCTCGCCCAGGCTGATGTCGGCATAGCCATGGGCACCGGCACCGATGTCGCCATGGAAAGTGGCAGCGTCACTCTCGTGAAAGGGGAACTTCCCGGAATCGTGCGCGCCCGCAAACTAAGCCAGGCAACCATGCGCAACATTCGCCAGAATCTTTTCTTCGCGTTCGTCTACAACTCGCTGGGCGTCCCACTGGCCGCCGGAGTGCTCTATCCGTTTTTCGGAATTCTGCTGAGCCCAATCCTGGCCGCGGCGGCCATGAGCTTCAGCTCCGTCTCGGTAATCAGCAACTCGCTGCGCCTGCGTAAGCTAAAACTCTAAGATTTGCCCGCACCCTTCGCCCCACCATCGAGACGCCGTTGTCCGCGTGCTCCAGCTCTTCTCCGCGCCCTCTGCGTTTTAAGATTTCCTCGCCTACTCACAGAAAGCCCGAGTCGACGCCGGTACACAGCTCAGCCCCGGACAGCAAGGTGGAAATTGCGCCGGGCACTGCATTCCCTTCGGCGTACAGCGCGGTCCACTGACGCTTCCGGTTCCCGATAACCGCACCGAGTGTGGGCTGCCCGCGGCATTGTCGGTCACCATAACCTGTCCGTCCACGCTGCCCGAAGTGCTGGGTGTGAAGGTCACGTTGATCGTGCAACTACCACCCGCCGCCAGGCTTCCGCCGCAATCGTTGGTTGCCTGAAAATTCGCGCTGGCGACAATGCTTGTGATTTGCAGCGTCCCCGTCCCGGTGTTACGCAAGCCCACCGGCTGGGCGCTACTAGGCTGGCCTACGACTTCCTGTCCAAACATCAGGCTGCTCGCCGACAGGGTCAGGCCGGGAGCCGTGCCTGGCATGCTGCTCGAGCAGCCCGCTGTCATGCAAATTCCCATCAGAAGGGGTCCGACTAACTTTTTCATTTGTGCCTCCATCGAACCAGGCAACGGGGTATCAGGGGCCCGGTAAAGGTAGTGCAGAGGAGAACCCTAGGCTTTCTATGGGTGGATAGTGTAATTCGGGGGAAACTCGTGTCAAGAAAATGAAGGCGAACAGAGAAAAAGTTGTAAAGGAGTTCTAAAGCTTGCTAAGAAAGTCCGTGACTTCCGGAGTGCTCCAGTCGAACGCATTCGCAAACTTCCGCCGCAGAACGCCATCGCGGTCGATGATGTAGGTTTCCGGAATCTGGATCGTCCCGTACATGTGCTGGATCTTCGCGCTGGGGTCCCGTACGGTGACAAAGTCCATTCCGTACTTGTTGATAAACCGATGGTAAGCGCCGTCGTCCTCATCGGCGCTGATGGCCACAACCACAACCCCCTTGTCCTTCAGCTTCTGATGCATGCGCACAAGAGATGGCGTCTCTGCCACGCACGGTGGGCACCAGCTCGCCCAGAAATTCAATACCACCACTTGCCCTTTGAACTGGCTGAGAGTGACCTTGCGTTCCGCGTCCTGGACCACGAAGTCCGGTGCTGCCTTGCCGATCCGCGGCGGCCGCGTGCCGCCATAGCAGCCCGCCATTACCAGCGAGCCTAATAGGCCGAGAGAGAAGATGATCCGTCGCACACAGATATAATAAAGGATTCGCCCTATGGGGACGCCAGTACCAGCTTTGGACCGCTCGGTGGTCTCAATCATCGTTCCCGCCCGGAACGAGGAAGCCTCCCTGTCGGCCTGCTTGCAATCTCTGGTTTCCCAGTCTGGAGTGCCCTTCGAAATCATTCTGGTTGACGATGGCTCTGCTGATAGAACGCGTGCGATCGCCGAGTCTTTTGCCGGCGTGCGTGTGATTGATCCCGCCCCTCTGCCCCCCGGATGGACCGGCAAGAACAACGCCGTCGTCGCCGGAGCCCGTGCGGCGAAAGGGAAGTGGCTGCTCTTCACCGATGCCGACACCGTCCACCTGCCCGGCTCGCTCGCTCGAGCTATCGCAGAAGCCGAGCATCATCATGCTGACTTGTTGTCTTATTCCCCGGAGCAGGAAGTCCACGGCTTCTGGGAACGAGCGGTGATGCCCGTGATCTTCGCCGAACTGGCCCGAAAATATCCCCCCTCCGCCGTAAGCGACTTTTCCAAAAACCTCGCGGCCGCAAACGGCCAGTACCTGCTGATCTCGCGCACAGCCTACGACGAGGTAGGAGGTCATGCAGCCGTTGCCTCCTCGCTGCTCGAGGATGTCGCCCTCGCCCGAGCCGTCCGCAAGGCCTCCCTCAGAATTCGTTTCCGCTACGGCGGGGACGCGGTGCGCACCCGCATGTACCGAGGCTTCGGGCAAATGCGCGAGGGCTGGACCAAGAATCTCAAGTTGCTTTTTCCAGCCACCGTCCCGCTCGCTCTCTGGCGCGCTCTCGAATTTTCTGTAGTAGTGGCGTGCCTAGCCTTCAGTGTCGTGTCTCTAGTTGCCGGTGACTGGCGACATGCTGTCTTCTACCTGATCGTGCCTGTGATGACGGTCGCGAGAATTGCGACGGCACATTTCTCGTGGGGTTCAAATGTTTTGGGAATTCTCGGCCTGCCCGTATTTTCGTATTTGCTACTGCGCTCTAAACTGCGCCATGCACGTGGGGCGGTAGCGTGGAAAGGGCGGACTTATCCGGGCGCGGCCGGCATCAAACCAATTTCGTAATGGAGAGTCATGGTCTACCTCACCCGTAAAGCCGAATTCGCCGCCTCGCATTACTACCACAATCCCCAATTCACGCCCGAGAAGAATCTCGCCACCTTCGGCAAGTGCAACAATCCGAACGGTCATGGCCATAACTACACGCTCGAAGTCACGGTGAAGGGAAAGGTGGACGCACAGTCTGGCTTCGTAGTCGATCTTAAGCAATTGAAAGACGTCATGAACCGCGAAGTGCTCGACGCGATGGATCACCGTTTCCTTAACAAGGAGGTTCCGGAATTTCTGCACCAGATTCCGACCACCGAAAATGTCGCCATCGCCATCTGGCAGCGCCTCGAGTCTAAGCTCAACGCCGCGCAACTACACCGCGTCCGCGTATACGAAACTCCGGACCTGTTCGTCGACTTCTACGGAGAGGATGTGTGAAAGCGCACCTCACCCGCCGTTACCTGTTCTCCGCATCGCACCGCTTGCACAGCGCCGCGATGCCCGACGACTGGAACCGCGACACCTACGGCAAGTGCAACAACCCCTACGGCCACGGACACAACTACCAGGTCGAGATCACGGTCAGCGGCCCGGTGGATTCCGCCACCGGAATGGTCTGCAACCTCGCCGATCTCGACGGCTTCGTGCACGCTGAAATCCTGGAACGCTTCGGCCTTCAGAACCTGAACACGCTGCCCGATTTCAAAGATCAAGTGCCCACGACCGAAAACCTCTGCATCCGCATCTACGAAATAATGCAGCAGGGCTTCCGCCACGCTCATCTAGAAAAAGTAAGGATAGAAGAAACCATGATGAACTCCTTTGCCTACGCAGGAGAAAAACAGCTGCGCGATTAAGAACCACTCGGCGATCAACGAGCCGCTCAGCGATTAACAAGTCACTCAGCAATTGACGACTCAGCAATTGACGAGCCGCTCAGCAATTGACGAGTCACTCAGCGATTGATGAGCCGTTCCGCGATTGATAAGTCGTTCAGCAGAATTGAAAAGTCACCCAGCGAGAAATGAAGAGTCACCCAGCGAGAAGTGAAGAATCACCCAGCCGCCAAAGGCGGCGGAATTCATTAGCCCAGCGCGAAGCGCTGGGTAAAAGAAACGCAAAGGCAAGCCCCGGAGGGGCGACAGCAACCGCCCCCAACAAAGGCAAACCATGAAAACTACCGAATCACCAACCATCACGACCGCCAGCTACGAAGACCTGGTCCGCGAAATGATAGTCCGCCTGGGCGAAGACCCCACCCGAGAAGGTCTCCTCCGCACGCCCGAGCGCGTCCACAAAGCCTACGACTTCCTCACCAAGGGCTATCGCGAAGACCCCGAAGCGCTGCTCAAGAAGGCGCTCTTCACCGTCACCTATGACGAGATGGTCATCGTCAAAGACATCGAGATGTTCAGCCTCTGCGAACATCACATGCTTCCGTTCTTCGGCAAGGTACACGTCGCCTACATTCCCAACGGCAAGGTGATCGGCTTGAGCAAAATCCCGCGCCTGATCGAACTGTTCTCGCGCCGCCTGCAGATCCAGGAGCGCCTGACCACCCAGATCGCCGAGACCATCCAGAAGGTAATCGAGCCGCAAGGTGTAGGCGTAGTCATCGACGCCCGCCACCTCTGCATGATGATGCGCGGAGTCGAGAAGCAACATTCATCCGCCGTGACATCCTCGATGCTGGGCTGCTTCCGCCACGAAGAAGAGACGCGAACCGAATTCCTGTCGCTCATCCGCAACCGGGCAAACGGAGTCTAGAGCCCCGCTCAAGTCGTAGACACAAGGTCCCTCGACTTCGCTCGGGATGACTGTTGAGAACGAATGTTCCACGTGGAACATCCGTGGAAAGTGCCAGATTTACTGAAAATATTTTATGGGCGGTTTCATTTCGGGACAGCCCCGCTGGATCGTTTTTTGGAAACTCACCATGTTCCATAGCGATACCGGTTGCGACGCTGCGGAAATAATTTGATCATCAAAAGCCCAACCACAAAGCCGCCCACGTGGGCCCAGAACGCGATGCCGCTGGTCTGCGTCGTTTCTGCGATCGCGGTCACAGCGCCGCTGAGGAACTGGCTCACTCCCCAATAGCCCAGCATCAACCACGCGGGGATCGGAAAGAAGAAGATGGGAGGAAACCAGATGAGCACGCGCGCTTTTGGATACAGGACGAAGTACGCGCCCATGACGCCTGCGATGGCACCACTCGCGCCAATGCTGGGCAGGCGCGAGTTCGCGTTGAACATGATGTGCGCAAGGCTGGCCGCTACCCCGCTCAACAGGTAGAAGACCAGGTACGGAAAGTGCCCGAGGTAATCTTCAATATTGTCGCCGAAGATCCAGAGCATCCACATGTTTCCCAACACATGAAAGAGCGAGGCGTGCAAGAACATCGATGTAAAGATCGGCAGCAGCGCGGCGGCGGGACTGAAGACCGGCGTGCCTGTCAGCAATCCGATTTCGAGTCTGGGAACCACGCCGAACTGCGTGAGCAGCGCGTTGAGCTGGCCGCGGCTCTGCAGTCCAAGCTGCCACTCGAAGAAGTAAATCAACAAATTGAATGCGATCAGGAAATACGTGACGAATGGCGTGCTGAAGACCTTCTGATCATCGCGGAGAGGAAACATAAGGAATCAGGTAAAGTAGACTTGAATTTTCTCATGAATGGCGTACTGATCATCGACAAACCGCCGGGCTTCACGTCGCACGACGTAGTCAACCGGGTGAGGCGTATCCTGGAGCAGCGGTCGGTCGGGCACCTGGGCACCCTCGACCCGCTGGCGACGGGGGTTTTGCCGATCGTCTTTGGAAGTCTGACCCGCCTGGCGCAGTTCTACACCGGCTCGGAGAAGAGGTACGAAGGAACGATCCGTCTCGGTTTTGCGACCGATACTTACGACGCGGAAGGCGAAGCGACCAGCGAATTCCAGGCCGTAGCCACATCGCTGGAAAACTTACAACAACTCGCCCAGCGCTTTCATGGCAGCATCGAGCAAGCCCCGCCGCCATTTTCGGCGAAGAAGATCCAGGGTGTGCCCGCCTATAAGCTGGCGCGCAAAAAGAAAGAAGTGAAGCTCGCGCCCGTCCAGGTAGAAATCTTCGAGTTTGAGATCATGTCCTATGCGAACGAGCGCGCCACGTTCCGGGCTCGGGTTGCGTCCGGAACCTATATGCGCTCGGTGGCTCACGATCTCGGAGCCACGCTGGGTTGCGGCGGCCATCTCGAGTCATTGCGGCGAACCGGTGTCGCGGAGTTTGCAGTTGCGGACGCGCATACGCTGGAGCAGGTCGAGTCTGGCTGGCGGGCAGGGAACTGCGATGAACTGTGCATCCATCCCCGCAAGCTTTTGCCGGAGATGCCGTCGGTGACCGCGACCGATGAGATTGCCGCTCACATCCGGAGTGGGCGGGCAGTGAATTTACCTGAGTTCTCTCGAGCAAAGCAGGTAAAGGTTTTTTATGGGCAGTCGGAATTGATTGCAATAGCGACGCGGGTCGCCGGTACTCTGTTTCACCCCAAGATCGTTCTAGCCGGAGAGTCTGCAGTGCATGCGGCAAGTTGACCTCGGGCTCACGCTCCTGCCTCCCGGCGAGCCCGATACTTTGGCACGCGAGTCGATCTGGCAGAGGCGCCCTCCTCCACTATTAAAGTATTACTTTAACTAAAGCCGGCCCTTAATCAGTCGCGACGGCGCAAGCCCTTTGCCATCGTTTTGATCAGCGTGGCATTGGCGTCGTCGTCTTTGACTGCCCAGACGAAGGCTCCTCCCAAGCCGCCCCGGTTGATGTAAATCGTTTTCAGCTGCACGGTGATTGGGTCGTCGTAGCTCCAGAAGGTTTGCGTGGACTGGTTGTAGAGCCAAACCGCCAGCCTGCGGCGATCAAAATAGCTCTTGTATCCCGAAGTCGTCGCGCTGGAAAGCGTCATGTAAGTCTCGACTCCGGGTGTCTGTAAGAAATCGGCCGGGTCGAAGGGCGCGGGGCCGGTAGAGGTCTGGTAAAGGCCATGATTGATATTAGGCACACCGGTCCAGCCGCGCCCATAGAGGGGGATCCCCAGGACCAATTTGCGCGCTGGAACACCGGCTTTCAAGAACGAGTTGACCGTGTAATCCAGATAGAAGTTGTCGGCGCGGGCCGGGTCTTGCCGGCTGTCGAAGAGCGGGGAAGCGTGGTTGGTGGAAGTTTCCCAGGTGCCATGGAAGTCGTATCCCTGCACGTTGTAGAAGTCGAGCGTGCGGCCGACTTTGGCCAGTTCAATGTTCGAGAAATTCTGTTCGCCCGCGGGGCCGAACATAGTCAGCAGGTAGTGCTGGTGATTGGCGCGCCCGAGAGCATCGAGCTGCCTGCGAAATTCGCGCATGAGCAGTGTGGCGTTGGTCTTGTCGGCGGCAGTCGGAAATTCCCAGTCAATGTCGATGCCATCGAAAACGCCGGCAGCCGAGATGCCCGGGGCGACATTGCCGTTCATGAACAGATCGATACACGAAGACACAAACGCCTGGCGACCGGTATCGGTCGCGGCCGCTGCCGAGAATCCATCGGCCCCCAGTAGCGAGATCAATACCTTTAAATTCGGATGCAATTGTTTGAGCTGTTGCAAAGCGGCGAAGTTGCCATACAGCGGGCCGGTGTAGGGACCGGTAATGGTGGGCAGATAGGGAGTCTGGTAGTCAGCCCAGGGATCAGCTATGAAGCAGCCCGTGCTGTTCACTCCTCCGAAAGCGTAGTTCAGGTGAGTGAGGCGGCCGGCCACGCCGTTGGCCTCGAGGTCCGCAATGTTGAAGTTCGCGAAGTAAATGCTCCACTCCTCGAAGTAGCCGCCGACAACTTTGTGTCCGTCATCGTCGGCAAGTACGTTACCGCATGTGGTCAGAACCAGGGCGCTCAAGAGGAAGGTGACGAGGATGCGGGTCGTGAAGCGGGCGAGGCGAGGTGCAAACATGGCGGACCTCCAGCTCCAAATCCGGAGCGGGCGGAGTATAGCCCTATATAGCAGTCATGACAACTGTGAATATTGGACGGGCTTACAGGTGCTCGTGTGCAATGTCTGATATATAGCAGCCAGGGGTGCGTTGAGATGGGTTAGTTAGGAAATCTTGTAATTGGGGAAATTGGGGGATTTGCTAAGTGTAGTGGAATGCTGCCAGCTTCTGCGGGTTGGTCGGAGCCGGGGGTCCTTCCACTTCGTTCGGCGGGTGCCTCGCTGCGATCAGGATGACAAGAGGCAAAGTTAAGATGGCGAGAGTTAGAGTTCGGTACATGAGTTTTGATGACACGAGATAAGAGGAAGCTTCTTACTCTCGGATGGGAGAGCAGCAGGGCTTCTGAACTGGTTTGGGTTCCATCAATTCGACTCGGGTAAAGTTCGGGTCGTAGAGGTTCAGTTGCCATTTGCCATCGCGGCCAATCTGCGGCGGTTCGCTCGGCTTGGGGCCGCGCTTCAGAACCGTTTCGTTGCCGGCCTTCACACTGGGAACTCCTAACGCCAGGTGATGCATGACGCCCAGTTCCTGCGGATCGGGATTGTGGACGTTGAGCATGTACTCCAGCCAGTCGGTGCCGTCGGGAACGCGCATGTCGACCCAGTCAGTGGCGACGTCAGTCATGCCACCATGCCAGGTTTCTTTGAAGCCCAGAATGTCTTTGTAGAAGTGATCGGACGCGGCGCGATCGCTGACCACCACGCCAACGTGAATGATGTGATCGGAGATGCGGCTGCTGGGAAGAAATTTTCCGAAGTTGCGACTATGCAGTGATCCGGGCATGTACTGAATGAATTCCACATCGTGTCCGTCAGGATCGAAGACATCGAAGCCGCGGTTGCCGTCGAGCATGGGCTCCAGCTTGTCGGGAACTTTTACGCCTTTACCGGCCAGGTAGGCGCGAAGCTGTTCGGCGTCGGTGGTCTCGAAGGAGATGTGCGACAGGCGATCCTGTTTCGGATCGGTGAGTTCGGGAAAGACCTCGATGTACTGATGATCGTTCACCTTGAAGTAGGTAAGCAGGAGGCCGGTGCCCTCGTCGGGCGGCTTGTTAAGGGTGAAGGGTTCCTGGAAGCCGAGCACGCCGGCATAAAATTTGCGGGCAGCATCGAGGTTGTCGGTGCGGAGCCCGATGTGGGCGACGCCAAGTATTTTCGGACGGGTGACGGGAGCGTTCTGAGCCATACAAGAAATGGCAATCAGAAGGGAACTGACGATGGCAAGAAGTTTCATGGCGCCCTGATAATGCAGCGGCGATGCGCGAAGCGTCAAGGTGCGCGCAAATCATGATCCTCGCATGCCATCGCCACCTTTGGTTTCACGATGACGTCCGCTACGCGGGTGGTGCGGCAGTGATTCCCACGGCAAAGTGGCTAGTGCGCGGGAAACGAAGGTTGTTCAGCCGTACCGACTCCGATCACGTCGTAGCCAGGGCGCATCAGCAACAACTTATTGTCCGAGACCGCGTAGAAGCGTAGAAGGAGTTGTCCGTTGTCCAGTGAAATGATGCCGCGACCCTCGCTATCAATGGTGTAGGTACCAGTGCAAGTAACGTCGGACTTGATGGGCTCGGCGGTATCTTTCAGATCAAGCTCGGAGGCTGTGAGCACAAACTGACCATCCCCGTTCGGAGTGCCCGTCCCCAAATAAGAAGCTTGCCTGGGTAAGAAGAAAAAGTCAGAAAAGCCGTACAGCAAAACCGAGAGTGGAGCTTGCAGAGACGCCAGGCTGAAAGGAGCGTCCTGCTGCAGGAAAAATTCGCCACTACCCTCGGCCGACTTGAGGTAGCCCCGCGTTGGCGAAACCCAGTACCAGACGATCGCTTCGGGCATCCCGAACTGAGCATTTGCATTGCCGCGCCCGTTCTCGGCGACATGGTATTGAGTGAAGGTAACCGGATACGGAGGGCCATCGAGAACCGAGTAGGAGTTGTTATCGTACATGTCCCCACTTGCATTCGATCCGCTTCCGTCTGCTCGGATGCGAACCAGCCGTACTCCGGCCAAGTGGTAGGTGGGATCGGTGGACTGCAGGGAGAAAACCCAGGTGCCGGTGAAAGCTGCCAGGGAATACGGACCCCCGGTTTGCTTTTCAATGACTCCCGCCAATACCGGCATTCCGGTCGACATGACGAAAGCTTTATCCGGTGAGACCGGGTAGACGCGGAAGGGAACCGGCACACTATTGTTCCAGCCCTGGAAGTTTAAGCTGAGAGTCTTGGTGGCACCGAAGGAATAAGTACCGGTAAGAGGGGTCTGGTCATAACCAACGGTGTCGTACGTTCCGTTCAGGGCGCCGCTGGCGCCGGTAAACACGCCTAGAATGTTGACCTGAGGATTGTACTGGCCAGTGATGTTGAGGCCGGAAAGCGCAAGAACGCGGGGGCCATCGAGAGATGTGCTCAAACCTGCGGCTGCCTGCTTCTCAATCATCCCGGTGCCGACGCCTTGGGTGTCGAACTGCATGAGGCGAGCCGCCCCATCATTCAGTAACGCAAGGCGGAATGACATCGTGGCCGTCTGCTGGCCGACCTCATAAGTCAACGTCGCGTGCCCCAGGTTGTCGTGCTCGAATCCATAGGAACCAGTCACAGCCACGCCCGGCAGAAATGTGTTGGCGCTGCCGCTGTTGATGTCGAGGGTTGCCGAGAGGCGTCCTGCGCCATCAAGCTGGATGGTGCCAGCGGCTGCCGTCAGGGCCAGGCCATCGGGCCCCTTGAAACTGAACGTGTAGGCGCCGGTGAAATCTGGGTGCGTATTGACAATAAGGGTCACGGTAGCGCTGTCAGTCTTGGTGGGATCGGTCACCGACTTAGCGACGATGGAGATGATCATCTCAGAAGAGCCGGTAGGAGCTGAGTAGACGCCTTGACTATCGATTGTTCCAAGTGTCGCGTTCCCCCCGGCAACGTCGCCCACAAACCACTGCACGCCGCGGTTGTTGAGGTCGTTCTGAATGTCGGCAGTGAAGTGGTGGACAAAACCAAGTACCACTTGTGCGGGTGCGGGTCCCATTGAGATCTGAACCGCGGGCATCAGACGGAATTGTGCGGAGGCAGATTTGGTCGTATCAGCCGCGCTGGTGGCGGTCACAACCAGGTCGACTGGTTGCGGAACAGCGGCTGGGGCCGAGTAGGTCCCGTCGGGAGAGACAACACCGATCGCAGCACCACTGCAAGCCGACGAGCAAGCAAGACTCCAGCTAACCGCCGTGTTCGTGGCGTGCATAACGTTGGCAACGAACTGATAGCTCAGTCCAGCGTTAATCCCGGCCGGATGGGAAGTAATGGCGACGGAGATTGACGGTGGCGGAGGGGGCTGAATCGTGGGACTACTGCCGCCACAACCCACCAGACCTACTAACACTGCAACAGCTAAAATGCCCGGAACCAGTCGAGAGATGAACCCGCGAAGTCCCTGTGCTGAGCGCATTGTTTTCTCCTCGACGCAAGCCTAAGGGTGGTCGGCGGCAGGGGGAACAAGGTCAGGTCACACGGCGCGGTGATAGCGTTCCATTGTGGAACCGGGACAGCGTGCAACTTCGATCGGCAACGTTGAGTGCTCGGGTCTCAGACGATAGGCAATGTCCGATAACAGGTATTATGTAAACATGCGAATAAGGCGGCAAAGTCCGGTATTTAGATCAGGCTCGTCGAAATCTGGCCGTGAGCTCAGGCACTCACGCGCTTACCGATTTCCAGCCCCCCAGGTCGCGTTGCAGGATTTGTTCCAGTTTCTCCACTTCCGGCCGGAAGTGCTCGTAAAGACGAACGGCGAGATCAGCAGTTGGTTCTGTGAATGGGGGGCCGCCGCTTAGGAAGAAATGCCGGAGGGGTGAGTCCCGGATTGCGGCCACCAGCCTGTCAAACCTTTGTGCCTTGAGCCAGTCAGCCAACCGGGTTGCGTTGCGCGTCCGAGCGTAGTTCCGCGGGTGCGTCATGTGATCGGATGTGTGCACTGCATGGTTCTGTGCGGGCGTCAGCATAATGCGCGGGACGCCGATGAAGTCGACGACGTTATCGAGGTAGGACTGCGGGTCATCTCGCAAATCATCGTAAACAGTCGCCAGCACCTGCTCGGCTCCCAATGCGTTCTGCCAGCCGCGGTAATTCTCGCTGTATCGGCTGGTGTCCATGAATTCAGGATCCTCAACAATCGCCTGCTCGAAACTCCAGGGAATTAGACCATAGGCGCGCTTTACCCGGTAGAGGGACAGGATGCGTTCCACGGGATCGCGGAATACGCAGACCACGCGGGCTTGCGGGATGAGCCGCGCAATGCGCTCCCGCGCCTCAATCGACGCAAAGTAGGTGGGAGCCACTTCTCCAATGCGCCACCCGTTGGTCGCCCGGGGATAATGCGCCCGGTACCACTCCAGCCCGAGCGGGAAGTGGGTATCAAAAAAACGAGTTTCCTTGGTGGCCACGGGAAGTATCGCCCTTGCGCGCAGGACCTCGTGCAACCAACTGGTTCCGGTACGCGGCGGTCCCACAATAAAGAACGAGGGAAGAGACTCGAGGGCGCCTGTCGCCGTCGAAGTCGCGCTTCCCTTCTGGTTGCGAGCCGAGATTCGCTGAATCCACGAACGCTTACGAGGATGTTCTACCGCCTCTTGAGACGCATCCATTTTCGATAGTTGCAGTCCGATCTTTATGAATTGCGGCGAGTGGCGGTTCCCTGACGTGACCCGAGGCCGATCATGGAGTTGCGCTTGGGATGGCGACGGTTACTAGAAGGTTGTGCAGAAGTGGAGCGCAAGATCCGGCATTGGCTATCGGAACGCCCGCTACTAAGGCTTTATTCCTACAACAGTTAGCGTATCGTCCCGCAACCGCCAGCCCACGCCGTTTAGAGCATCACAACCGTTGCTCAAGCAACGCCTTCAAGTCTTCCTTGAACTTGCGCAAGAGATTGAGGCGCTCGGGCGTGGCATCCAGGACTTCCTGCTTGTTCTGAAAGATCTGGCGCCCGTTCTTTTCGACGAGGACGCCAATCGCTTCTCCCATGCGCCAGCCGGGAGTGCCCAGGATCTGAAAGCCGTCGACACCAGGAACCAACATCGCAATGCAGTTATCGCGTATGACTCCGACACATTTGGGAAAGCGATCGAAGGTCTGGAGTTCGAAGCCGGCCAGATAAATGCGTTGCAGTTGTTCGGCGAGGTCCAAGAGGATCTTGAAATTTCGTAATCGGTAATGTTGCAATGAACCCGAAATGCGGCCCGAGTTCTCACCGGTGTCATATTACAAAATTACAAAATTACCAATTCCCTACATTTTGTACCGTCCAAGGTCCTCGTCGTTAAGGTCTTCGAGCATCTTGCGGAGGTCTTCGGGGGTGAGGCGTTCGGAATTGCTGGCCGCGACTTTGGAAGACTTGAGAACGTCGTCTTCTACAAAGATCGGGCAATCGACGCGCAAGGCCAGCGCCAATGCATCCGACGGCCGCGAGTCGATGCTGATGATGCGACCATCGCGCTCCACCCAGATCACGGCGAAGAAGGTGTCGTCGCGCAGTTCCGTGACGACCACTTTGCGAACCTGGGACTCGAGTCCGACCAGGACGTTCTTGATCAGGTCATGCGTCATGGGCCGGGGGGTGGTAACTTTCTCGATCTCGAGGGCGATGGCGTTGGCCTCGTAAACGCCTACCCAGATGGGTAAAACTGTGTCGCTACCGATGTCCTTGAGGATCACGATGGGCATATTGGTAACCGGATCCATCATGAGGCCGCGAATTTTCATCTCTACTTCCATCGTGAAACCCCTGGGGTAGTGCATCCTGCCACTCGCTCAGCTTTCAAGCTTTCACCCGCGCACCGCCCCTCCTTATATCACCAATTCTCCCAGCAGACTGTTGGGAAACCTGCTGGTAATCAGCACGGGCACATAGCTGCCGATGGCCGGATTTGCAGTCTCAGGCGCAGTGAAGTTGGCGGTTTTGTTCTGCGACGTGCGGCCGATCCATTGATGGCGCGCGTCGTTCCTTCCTTCAACCATTACCTCAACATTTTGTCCTAGGTGGCGTTCGTTGCGCCGCTTCTGTATGTCGCGCTGGCGCTCCATCAGGATGGCCAGGCGGCGGGCCTTCTCCTCGTCGGGAATGGCGTCGTCCAGTTGCAAAGCCGGAGTGTTGGGCCGCGGCGAATACTTGAAAGAGAACACGCTGTCGTATTCGACGGTTTCTAACAGGCTAAGGGTTTGCTCGAAATCCGCATCGCTCTCGCCTGGGAAGCCGACGATGATGTCGGTGGTCAGGCTGATATCACGACGGGCCGATTTCATCCATGAAATGCGCTCGAGGTATTGCTCTCGGGTGTAGAGGCGCTGCATGGCATCGAGGACCCGGGTCGAGCCGCTTTGCACCGGCAGATGGATGTGATCGCAGAGGGTGGGTACGGTATCGATAACATCGACGATGTCACGACCGAAGTCGCGCGGGTGCGAGGTGGTAAAGCGCACGCGGCGAATGCCCGGAGACTTCGCCGACCGCGCCCAGCAGTTCGGCGAATGATTTCTTCCCTGCCGGATCGTAGTAGGAATTGACGTTCTGACCGAGTAACTGAATTTCGGTATAGCCCAGATCGGCCATCTGGCGGGCTTCGGCGAGGACCGAGTCCGACGTTCGGCTACGTTCTTTGCCTCGTGTGAACGGGACGACGCAGTAGGCGCAGAACTTGTCGCAGCCCTCGATAATGGTGATATAGCCGCGGTGCGGATTGGTGCGCGAGGTGAATTCGGTCTCGAAGCACTCGTCAGTCTGGCGATCGTCGAGGCCGGTGACATGGCGGTTACCGGCTTCGATCTGCACCAGCATCTGCGGAAGATTGCGGTAGGAGGCCGAGCCGCACACCATGGAGACGTGCGGTGCGCGCTCGAAAATCTTTTCGCCTTCCTGCTGTGCGACGCAGCCTAGTACTCCGAAGACCTTACCTTCTTTCTGATACTTCTTGTAGTCGGCAAGGCGGTGAAAAACTTTCTGTTCGGCTTTATCGCGAATGGAGCACGTGTTATACAGCACGAGGTCGGCCTCTTCCACGGTTTCGACCTGCCGGTAGCCTTCGGAAATGAGCGTACCGATGACCTTTTCGGAGTCATGGACGTTCATCTGGCATCCGAAGGTTTCGAGGTAAAACTTCTTTTCGGGACTGGTGGCCATCCTGGGTCAAGTATAACGCAGCATTGGAGGGGCTTCGCGCTCGCAATTTTTGGTGACGTACGTCTATCCAAGTGCTTCTATCTCGTATACGAGGATTGCTATGAAACGGTTGCTGATGTTTGCGGTGTTGTCCTGCTCGCTGATGGCCCATGCACAAGAGAAGAAGGAAGCGAAGGCTCCCGTCACTCTGAAGAGCATTCTGCTCGAACAACTGCGCACCACGCATAATGCGAAAGACTGGTTCGTGGATGGCAACACGGCCGTGGCCGGGCTGACCCCGGAACAGGCAAGTTGGAAGGACGGCAAGGGGAATCACTCTGTGGGCCAGCTTACCTATCACCTTGTCTTCTGGAATCAGCGGGAACTGGCCAAGTTCAAAGGCGAAACGCCTGCGCAGTTCGACGGCAACAACGAACAGACGTTCGACAAGTTCGACGCGACGCAGTGGACGACGGTAATGCAGCAGTTCAACCAGGTCATGGCGGACTTGGAGAAATTCGTCGAAGGCGCCGATGACAAGCAGCTGGCTGCGTATGCCTCGGAGATTGCCCACATCGGCGCGCACAACGCGTATCACATCGGGGAGATCGTGTTTGTGCGCAAAGAGCAGGGATCGTGGGATCCGGCGAAGGGCGTGAAGTAGCCGCACCGGATCCCACATCAAGTTAGCAGGCCTGGGACAGCGGCGGGCGCGTGTCGATGGTCTCGTCGTTTTCCGCGAAAGCCAGCATCCAGGCGAGGACACGCTTCCAGCCTTCACCGTGATCCTTGGCGGCTTTCTCGTCGCCGGCGAATCCGGTGTGGCGGAGTTTGACGGCGGTCCCCATACCTGCCTTGTGCGGACCGCGCGTCTGCAGGTTGTGAACCGGACGCGCCTCGAGTTCCCAGCGCACTACCGTGCCGGCAGTATTGCTGAAGCTGGCCGTCCAGGTGTGGACCAGCAGGCATGGTGGATCGACCTCGAGATATTCGCCGTCCACTCGGAACGAGGTGCCATCGGCGCCGACCCCGATGCTGTGCCACTTTCCGCCGGGGCGAAGGTCGGCTTGGCACTCGGTGATGCGGTACATGCCGGCTTGTCCCCACCAGCGTGGCATCTGGCTGGGGTCGGTGATCGCCTGGAATACGCGTTCGGGCGGCGCAGCCACGAAGATTTCGGCTTCGATGGTGTCGTGGTCGGGAGTAACGGCGACGGTTGCCATAGAGTGATCCTTTCTATTTCTCCACAAACTTCTTGAGGTCCTGCAGGACACCGGGCCATCCGCCGGAGTAGTCCTTTCGCGCGACGGGCAGTTGGGCCAGGCCGCTGTGCGTGACGCGAACGAGCGTGCCTCCCTTGCTCGCCGCCAGTTCCCAGCGGACGACGGTGCGTTGCGCCGGGCGATCGTGCCAGTTCGCGGTCCAGGTGTAGCTGAGCACGCGAGGCGGCTTGTATTCCAGGACTTCCCCGTCGCAATGAAATTTGCTGACGCCGTTGATGTCGAGCTTGGTCGGTTTGGTGTCGTAGGCCCAGCGGCCGCCCTTGCGCGGCTCGAGTGAGAATGACTCGATCTGGCAATCTTCGCCGGTCCACCATTGCAGGACCTGCGCTGAATCAACAAGGGCTTGAAAAATGCGCTCCGGCGGTGCGGCAATCTCGATTTCGGAGATCACCGCATCTTGATCCGGCGTGATGATTGCTTTCGCCATTCTGACGTCCTTCGTTTTCCGTGCGCTACATGGACGCTTTGACGCGGGCCAGTTCGAAGTGCTCCTTCATCTGCTTACCGTCCTCCTGCACGAAGGTCCAGTCTTCGCTGTGGTGGTCGGAGTCTGGCATGGTGATAACGAGATTGCTCATGTGACCAGCTTTTGGGCTGGCCATGTTGGTACCGTCGATAAAGTTGAAGGTAATGCTCTTCCCGTCGGGCGACAGGGTGGCTTGCATGCGGGGTTGATTGCCGGCGCCGCAGTAGTGCGTCATCAGTACGCGATCGTTGTCCATGTGAAACATGCTGATCATGTCCTCTTTGCCGAGGATCTCACTGAGGATCGCGGAGCCGCCGGAGGTGGGTCGGAAGACAATCTTCACGGAATCGCTATTGCTGGCTTTCCCTTCCCAGGTGCCGTTCAGCGACTTCAGATGTTCGAAGGTACTCTTGGCATTGGATTGCGCGAAGGCTTGAGCGACCAGCAGGAATGACAGCGCAGCGGCGAAGCGTAGGTGATTCATTTGTGGATAGCTCCTCGTGTTCATTGGATTTTGGTTGTCCGCGAGCCCGGGTCGCTGGCTCGCTCTTGCTCTATTCCGCGTTTCGGTTTTTTTGTTTTGCCGGCTTGTGCGTGCGATGCCGAGGCGCTTTCATCGGAGCAACGGCGGTTTCCTTCGCATACTCCGCTTCCACAAACGCTTTCAGGTTCGCCAAACTCATCGACCAGAAGCTGCGGTATTGCTCCAGCCAGGAATCCACCGCCCGCAGGGGCTCGGGATTGAGGTGATAAAAGCGGTTGCGGCCTTCGCGATGCTCGTTCACCAGGTGCGCGCGTCGCAGCAGACGCAGGTGCTTGGAAATCGCCGGCCGCGAGATAGGAAACGCCTCCGCTATCTGCCCGGCGGGCTGGCGGCCTTTGCGCAACAGGTCGAGTACAGCCCGGCGGGTCGGATCGGCCAGCGCGCTGAAAGTGGCTTCCGGGGAATACGTAACCGTTTGGTTCCGCATAATGTGTAACTGTACGGTTACATGATCTGGATGTCAAGCAGAAATTTCGGTGGGGCGTCCATGAATCAGCGAGCCGAGGTGAACGTTGCTGATGGCGGGATGGTGCTCAGTTATTTCCGTTGCGGACCAGTTCCAGAAACTTCTGGTGAACGCGGGTATCCTCGCTGAGTTCGGGATGGAACGTGGCGGCCATGGTCTTCCCTTCTCGTACGACGACTGGATCTTTGCCTTCCGTAGCCATTACTTCCACGCCCGGGCCCAGATGCTCGATCTTCGGCGCGCGGATGAACACCATTTCCAACGGAGACTCGCCGAGCTTGCCCGTACGAATGGAGCTATCGACTTGGCGTCCGTAGGCGTTGCGGCGGATGCGGATGTCGAGCGCTCCCAAGCCCGGCTGAGGCGGGTTGGTGACTTCCTTGGCGAGCATGATGGCGCCCGCGCAGGTGCCGAAGGTGGGCTTCACACGCACAAATTCCTTAAGCTTGGCGAAGCCTTGCTCGCCGAGGATTTTCAGGAACGCGCCGGACTCGCCGCCCGGGATCACCAGACCGTCAATCTGGTCAAGCTGCTCGGGCTTGCGGACGAGGATCACATCCGCACCTAGTTCTTCAAGGCGCTTCTTGTGGGCATCAAAATCGCCCTGGATGGCGAGGACTCCGATGGTTTGCTTCATTGTCATGGGATCCACAATCTTTGACATTGAAAAATCCCCACCCTAGCGCAACGTGCGCGCTAGGATGGGGCGCCCTCTGTACCGAAGAGATGACGGCTTCTTACCAGCCTCTTGTCTGCAGCATGTGCGCTTCATCCAGGCCGGACACCGCCAGACCCTTCATCGCACCCACCAGGTCCTCGCTCACTTCAAGTAATACTTTAGGATCTTGATAGTGGGTGGCGGCGCGGACGATGGCCTTGGCGCGCTTCTCGGCTTCGATTGGGTCGGCGAATTCGGTGGAGTTCTTCATGAAGATGCCGGAGCCGACGAAGACGGCTTCCGCGCCCAGCTGCATGACCAGCGACGCGTCGGCCGGGGTGGCGATGCCACCGGCCGAGAAATTCGGCACAGGCAGCTTACCTTCTTTCGCGACCATACGGATCAGTTCGTACGGGGCCCCATGTTCCTTCGCCTTGGCGTACAACTCTTCTTCGCCCAGCACGGTCAGGATTTTCATTTCCTGAACGATCTGGCGAATGTGCTTGACGGCGTGCACGACGTCGCCGGTACCGGCTTCGCCCTTGGTGCGGATCATGGCCGCGCCTTCCGCGATACGGCGCAGAGCTTCGCCTAGATTGCGCGCACCGCAGACGAAGGGGACTTTGAAGGCGTGCTTATCGACGTGATGGGCTTCGTCAGCCGGCGTCAGCACTTCGGACTCGTCGATGTAGTCGACGCCCAGTTCTTCGAGGATCTGGGCCTCGGCGAAGTGGCCGATGCGGCACTTGGCCATCACGGGAATCGACACGGTGGCCATGATCTCGCGAATCTTTTTGGGCGATGCCATCCGGGCCACTCCCCCTTCGGCGCGGATTTGGGCGGGCACGCGCTCGAGCGCCATGACCGCGACGGCCCCTGCGCGTTCGGCGATTTCGGCTTGCTTGGCGTCGGTGACGTCCATGATGACGCCGCCCTTGAGCATTTCGGCAAGGCCGGTCTTCAGGCGGAGGCTGGTGGAATGGCCGTTCTTCGAGCCGTTGTTGTCTGACATGATTTTCACCTTTCCGGAGCTGAGGCGCAGAAGCGAGCCTCAGGCAATCGCTCTACGCATTCAATGCTATCAAAATATTGGTATTGTTGGACCGTCCATTTACGCTATTCTTTCCATGCCACTTTTATGGCGCGTGAGACTACCGCATTCCCGCTGAGTTTGCCGGCCCCTCCGGCGCGGGGAACTCTTTATCGCTGGCTGTACGGAGAGCTTCGCGCTGCCATCCTCGATGGACGGTTGAAGCCGGGGGCCCGGTTGCCGGCCACCCGCGACCTGGCTTCAGCTTACGGGCTTTCTCGGGCGACGATGGTTACGGCTTTCGGTCAGTTGAAGTCGGAAGGGTATGTGGAGGGGCGATCGGGCTCGGGGACGTATGTCAGCCAGGTGCTGCCCGAGCACCTGCTCGATGTCCGCGGGCCTCATCTGGAGAAGAGACTGCCGCACCGGCAAATTGCACTTTCTTCGTATGCACGGCGTCTGCAGCCCTTCCGAGGAACGGCGACCCGTCCGATTCGAGCGTTTCGCGCCAACCAGCCAGCTCTCGATTTGTTTCCCACCGATTTGTGGGCGCAAGTGGCAGCCCGGCGGTTGCGGCGCGTTTCGGCCAGCCTGCTGGCGGGTGGAGAGGCTCTGGGCTACCGTCCACTACGCGAGGCAGTCGCGGCGTACCTGAACTCATCTCGCGGGGTGAAGTGCACGGCGGACCAAGTCTTGATTCTCTCGGGTGCGCAGGAAGCGCTCGACCGCACGGCGCGCATTCTGCTCAATCCGGGCGAGCCGGTATGGATGGAGGAGCCTGGCTATCCCGGAGCAGGCGTGCGTTTTCCGTGCGCTGGGGGCGCGCATTCGGCGCGTGCCCGTGGACGCAGAAGGACTCGCGTTCGAAAGTGGCCGCAAGAAGTGGACCGCCCCGCGGCTCGTGTACGTCACGCCCGGACACCAGTTCCCTCTCGGCGTGACCATGAGCCTCCGCCGGCGGTTGGGGCTGCTCGAGTGGGCGCGACGCTCGGGAACGCTGATTTTCGAGGACGATTACGACAGCGAATATCGCTACTCGGGGCGTCCGATTCCGGCGATGCAGGGGCTGGACCGGTCTGGCGTCGTAATTTTTGCCGGGAGTTTTAGTGCCGTGCTGTTCCCTGCCCTGCGACTTGGGTATCTTGTTGTGCCGGAGGAGATGGTCGATGTATTTGCGGCAGCGGAGTCAGTGAGTACCCACCATCCCCCGCTGCTGGAGCAGGCGGTGTTGTGCGACTTCATCACGGAAGGACATTTCGCGCGGCATATTCGGCGAATGCGCGAGATCTATGCGGAGCGGCTGCAGGTTCTGCTGGAAAGCGCCAAGACGAAGCTGGCGGACTTTTTGGAGATTTCTAACGTCGAGGCGGGATTGCAGACCGTGGGGTGGTTGCGGCGAGGGTTACGAGCGCGGCAGGTGGCGGAGTTGGCGGCAGGTCGCCAGGTTGAGGTTGTACCGCTGGATGTATACGCGTCGGGGCGATCCCCGCGGGAGGGATTGGTTTTGGGATTTGCGGCGGTGGATCCGCGGGAGTTGCGGCGAGGGGTGGAGGTATTGGCAGGCCTGTTGGAAAGAAGCCCGCGGTGAATGCAGGGCATCATTCGGCCGCCACCGCTATTTATCTACGAACTTCGCGAACATCTTCTTCGGGTCGATCGCGATGAACAATCCTTTACTGCGTGCAAGGGGATCACCCTTCTGATTCAGGATCTCGGCCATGTTGATGTGCTTGCGGCCCTGCACCTTCACCTCGCGCGATTCCACCCGTAACGGTTTGTTCAAAGGTACGGGCTTCAGGTAATTGACTGTGATCTCGGAGGTAAGGGCGACCACGTGGCGCAGCTTGTTCACCTTGCCCATCGCCTCGTCGAGGATGGTCGCAATAATTCCGCCGTGACAGTGGCCGGGCGGTCCGGTAAAGCGCTTGCCGAGGCGGAAGCGGCAGACAAAGCAGTCGCGCTCCTCGTCGTAAGTGAATTTCAGGCGCATGCCTCCGGGATTGTTCTTGCCGCAGGCGAAGCAATAATTTTTCTGCAGGCGTACATAGCGGGTGTCGTGACCGCGGCCACGGGTTTTGGTTGGCATAC
This sequence comes from uncultured Acidobacteriota bacterium, assembly GCA_963850425.1. Taxonomy (GTDB): domain Bacteria; phylum Acidobacteriota; class Terriglobia; order Terriglobales; family Acidobacteriaceae; genus Gp1-AA133. The sequence goes on from CAWKLF010000002.1 coordinate 65,978, forward strand.
GGCGTTGATTGTAGCGTGTGCCATCTCGAACGCTCGGCGGCGCTCCGAACGTGCTGGCAACAAATGCGAAGCTTGCGTTTGTCACATACGGCTGTGATAGACTTCCCGGCCATCCGCAGTTTTGCGTTTCTTTCGCGCTGCGGTGTGCGGAAAATCGACCCTGGGAGGTCGTAGTAGATGGGCCTCGCGCTTCTGGCAGTTATCTGGTTGATCACCTTCGTCAGCACATATTTCTTTATCTGGCACCCATGGTGGTTGCCGACTGGTGCGTCCGCGGCAGCCGCCGGCATCGATCATCAGTTCGTCAACACGTACATCATCATGGGAATCGTGTTCGTTCTCGCACAATGCTCCCTGGGATTGTTCGTGTGGATGTACCGCGATCGCAAAACCTCGGCGCCGGCTGACTACTCCCACGGCAACACTAGGATGGAGATTGTGTGGACCGTGCTGACGGCCATCTTGTTCGTCGGCATGAACCTGATGGGCAGCAAGATCTGGGCGGCCGAGCGCTTCGAACCGGCCGGGGCTTCCGCGGTTCCGGTAGAGGTGACGGGCATGCAGTTTGCCTGGTACTTCCGGTACGCGGGCGCTGACGGAAAATTCGGGCTGACCAGTCCCAAGTTAATGGACCCTTCTTCGGGTAGCGAAGCGGCGATCGGCCTCGACACAGGCGATCCGGCCTCGAAGGATGATGTCGTGACCGGCACGATGTTCCTTCCCGTCAACCGGCAAGTGGATTTGACCTTGCGCGCCGTCGACGTGATTCACAGCTTCTTTGTGCCGAACATGCGCTTCAAGCAGGACGCGGTGCCCGGGCTTGCCATTCACATGCACTTCACGCCCACGCAGATTGGCGACTACGAGATTGCCTGCGCGGAATTGTGCGGCCTGGGGCACTACAAGATGCACGGCATGTTGAAGGTCGTTAGCCAGGAAGACTTCGACAAGTGGCTAGCCGCACGGGAGGCGGAGAAACAGTAATGGCTACCTCGGAAGTGGCGCACGCGCACGCGGCCCCGCAGGGCTTCATACGGAAATATATCTTCAGCCTCGATCACAAGATCATTGGGATCCAGTACTTTTTCCTGGCGCTGACGGCGGTATGGGTCGGCATGGTCCTGTCGTTATTCATGCGCATTCATTTGATCTGGCCGGATGCGAATTTGCCGCTCATCGGGCATATCGCGCCCGAAGCCTACCTCAGCCTGCTGACCATGCACGGCACCATCATGGTGTTCTTCGTGCTGACCACGGCGCCCCAGGGCGGGTTTGGCAATTACTTTCTGCCGATTCAGATTGGCGCGCCCGACATGGCGTTCCCGGTCCTGAACATGCTGTCGTTCTGGACGACGTTTGTCGCGTTCGTGATCATGCTGGCATCGTTCTTTGTGGCAGGCGGCGCACCGCTCCATGGCTGGACCGGGTATCCGCCATTGAGTGCAATTCAGTCTGCGGGGCCAGGCGAGGGACTGGGCGCGGATCTCTGGATCACAAGCATTGCGATCTTCTGCGCAGCGTCGTTGATGGGCGCGCTGAACTTCATCACGACGACGCTCGACCTGCGCGCCAGGGGCATGACGATGATGCGCATGCCGCTGACCGTGTGGTCGTGGTTCATCACGGCAATTCTGGGACTGCTGGCATTCGGGGTTCTGCTTTCCGCCGGCATCCTGCTGCTGATGGATCGCAACCTGGGCACAAGCTTCTTCGTTCCCGTCGACGTCATTAACGGGCAATTGACTGCGCACAAGGGCGGATCGCCGTTGCTGTGGCAGCACTTGTTCTGGTTCTTCGGGCATCCTGAGGTTTATATCGCGATTCTGCCGGGCATGGGCGTTGCGTCGCAAGTACTTTCGACGTTCTCGCGCAAGCCGATTTTTGGTTATCGCGCGATGGTGTACGCGATGCTGGCCATTGGGTTCCTGGGCTTCATGGTCTGGGGACATCACATGTTCATGAGCGGGATGAGCCCGTACTCGGCATTTGCCTTCTCGCTGCTGACCATGGCGATCGGCGTTCCCTCGGCCATCAAAACATTCAACTGGCTGGGCACGCTTTACAAGGGACGCGTGCGGTTCTATACGCCGATGCTGTTTGCCATCGGCTTTGTGTCTTTGTTCGTGTCCGGCGGACTGAGTGGGCCGTTCCTGGCGCAACCGACGCTCGATATCCCCCTGCACGACACTTATTTCGTGGTCGGCCACTTCCACCTCATCATGGGCGTTGCGGCCATCTTCGGAATTTTCGCGGCAACCTATTACTGGTTCCCCAAAATGTTTGGCCGGATGATGAATGAGGGAATGGGCAAGATCCACTTCTGGATCACCTTCATCGGCACTTACGCGATTTTCATGCCCATGCACTATCTGGGCATGGCGGGCCATCCGCGACGCTACTCGCAGCTGACCGAACTGGCATACCTGCATCCGCTGATCCCGGTTCAGAAGTTCATGACGTACGCGGCGTTTATCACGATTGGGGCACAGCTGATCTTCGTCTTCAATCTGTTCTGGAGCATGCTTAAAGGGACGAAGGCTACCGACAATCCCTGGGATGCGACCACCCTGGAGTGGACGACCGCCACGCCGCCGCCGCACGACAATTTCAACGGGCATACGCCCGTGGTGCATAACGGTCCGTACGAATACGCAGTTCCTGGAGCGGCGCGCGATTTTGTGATGCAAACCGATCCGGCGATCGGAGCATCGCACTAGACCAGAAACGGGTATGTCGACCTTGGCTCCGAATCTTGCAATCAAAGTCCCGGGATCCCGCGATGCGGGAGGCGGGAGTCCTCCGTCATACGGCGGCGGGGGCGATGGAAACGACGGCGCCAGTAGTGGCGCGTTCAATTACGGCGAGCGCCTGCGCCGGGCGCGCTTGGGACTGGTGCTGGGACTGACGGCCGTTTTCATGCTGTTCGTGGGCTTTACCAGCGCATTGCTCGTGCGCAAAGGGCTGCCCTCTTTTGACGCGCAAACCAACACGTATTCCCGGGATTGGATTACGCTTCGCCTGCCGTGGACGCTGCTGCTGGTAAATACGTTTGTGCTGTTGTTGAGCAGTGTCACGATTGAGTTTGCGCGTCGCGCTATCGCGAGGCGAGCGGCGTTGGCTCCGCTTAAGTCGATCCCCGGAGTTTCGTTGGGTGATGAGCGCGGCTTCCCTTGGCTGGGAATGACCGTGATACTCGGCCTGGGCTTCCTCGCTGGGCAATTGTTGCTGTGGGACATCCTGCGGGCTCATAGCTTCTTCGTGAATACGAGCCCGAGCAGTTCGTTCACGTACTTGCTGTTTGCGACCCACGCGATCCACCTGGCTGGCGGCATCCTTGCACTGGTCTACGCGGGAGCTTCAGCCTGGCTGATGCACAAGCCGATCGAGGCGCAGAGAATCGTGGTGGATGTCACCGCCTGGTACTGGCATTTCATGGCTCTGCTGTGGATTTATATTTTGGTTTTGCTGATGATCGTGCGCTAGCTCTCCAAGGAGACGCCTGACGATGGCAACGGTGCAGCATGTAGCTCACAACGCGCAGGGCGAATTCGAACCGTCCCTGTTTGGCACCTATTCGAAGAAGATCGGCATGTGGCTGTTCCTCGCCTCCGACTCGCTGACCTTCGGAGCTCTGCTGTTCGCCTACAGCTACGGCCGCATTTCCAATCCAGCGTGGCCGACGCCGTTTGGCAAAGAGAGCATTGCCAACGCCACCATCATGACCGCTTGCCTGCTGTCGAGCTCGTTGACCATGGTGCTGGCGGTGATGGCGGCGAATCGAGGCGATAAGCCATGGACTCGCAATTGGCTGCTCGCCACGATGTTCTTCGGCGCAGCGTTTACCGTGCTGCACGGGATGGAGTGGACCAAGCTGATCGCCGAGAAGATGACTCCCTCCGGCAACCCTTGGTCGGCAGTGCCGCTTTTTGGCGGAACGTTCTTTACCTTGACCGGAATGCACATGCTGCACGTCACCATTGGCGTGATCTATCTGGGTGTCATTGCCCTGCGGAAAAAGTTTTTGCCGGTGCTGCTCGGCTTGTGGCTGATCGGCTGGCTCGCTACGCCGGCGGACAACGTTTTCCACCTCGGCATTCACGTGCTGCTGGTGGGTGCGATCGTGTCGGCCGTCGTCCTCTTTCTCAAACCCAAAGACTATGACGCCAACGACGTCGAGGTTTCTGGTTTGTATTGGCACTTCGTCGACCTGGTCTGGATGTTTATCTTCCCGCTGGTCTATCTGATGTCCACCAAGGTGTAGTCGAACCACCGGAGAATTCACGATGCATGACACGACTGCAGCACATGGAGACAGCAAGGCAACCTACTTGTGGGTGTGGGCCGCACTCCTTCTGCTCACCGCTGTGGAAGTGGTGCTCGCCTACAAACAAGTGCTGGACCCAGTGCATATGCTGGAAGTTCTGCTGGTGCTGTCCGTGGTCAAGGCCGGACTGATCACGATGTATTTCATGCACCTGAAATCGGAGGTGCCGTCGATGCGCTGGCTGCTCACGGTCTCGGTGACGGCCTGCTTCGCCCTGATGTGGATCTTTTTCTTTCGGGATGCTGATCGCATTTTGAAGTTGGGAGTGAAATGAAGAAAGTCGCTGCCATCTCGATCCTGGCGATGGGTCTGTGGGCGATGCCCGCCTTCGGACAAGGTTGCGCAATGTGCTATGCCAATGCCAGCGGCGCCACTAAGGACGGCCAGCGAGCTATCAGCCGGGGCGTCCTCGTACTGCTCCTTCCCCCACTAGGCTTTATGAGTATTGGAGTGGGCTTGGCATTTCGTTACGGCCGCCGCCGCGACCAGGAGCGCCAATAGATTCCAGCTTACGTCGGCCTGAACATAAGCAGATTCGACTCAGCCGGCGGCGTATCGCACTCCAGTTCCGCCTGTTCTCCCAACACGCACACTTCTTCCGCACGCAGCAAACGCAGAATCTCTCGCGCCCACTCCGACTGCGCTGACCCATCGCATTGGACAAATACCAGGCTGGCGTCCTCCCGGGTCCGTGCTTCGTAGCGCATGGCCGCGTCCGACGGGATTCCGAGGTGGGCAAATGCTCCGGTGCTTTTGTCGCCGGGCCGGCAGATGCCGCACGCCACTGCATGTAGGTATCCGCTCGCCCCTACGAAGAAGCCGACGTCCGGAATCACCACTCCCCCTAAAGTCGCAAGCCATGCAACCACTCGATCGTATTCGTGTTCTTGTGACAATTCACCCGAAGACAACTTGACGCTGCGCACCTCATCGGCAACCGGGTGCGTGGGAGGAAGGAAAACACATATGGTACTCGTTTCAAATCCGGCTGCATTGAGCGAACTCACAATCTGATCAATGCGAGCGTCCAGTGGAAAAATCCCGTAAGCCGCCGACCTGCTTGGCTGGAAATCCACTCGTGGCCTCCTGGCACATTGCGCACTCGACACGCGAGCAAGATTTCAATGCGCAAGAATGAGCTTACCCACACCCATTGCATCACGAGTGCCAAAGCGTTGCGCTACTTGATTCACGGTAGAAGCTGGCAATGGTTCTGTTTTACTAGTTTTGCGCTGCGGGTAGGACAGATTGTCCCTACTGTGGAAAATTCTGCCAAGAAAGTTTTGCACGCGACAAAGCTTAAATTTCATGACCAGGAAATCAGAACGCGAGAAGCAAAGCACTTTCTCAATGTGCAACGCGGTGTAAGCTTTTGGCACCCGGTGTGCACTTGCATCCCACAGAGTGGTGAGATTTCTTCCCAGGAGGATTTTAGTATGAAGAACTACTTTATTCGCGGATCGGTATTAGCCCTGACCCTTGGAGTTGCAGGTATGGGTTCCTTGTTTGCGCAGGATGCAAAGCCGGCACAGACCGATCCCCAGGCCGCGCAGCCTAGCCAGAGCCAGCCATCGCAGAGCGCGCAAACTTCGCCGACCTCAGCTCAGACCTCCAAGGACTTCACAGGAACGATCGTGAAGGAAAAGGGCGCAATGATGTTGAAGGATTCTTCGTCCAACGTCAGCTACAAGGTTGACGACGACAACAAGGTGAAGGATTACGAAGGCAAGCAGGTGAAGGTCACCGGAACGTTGGATTCGTCCACCAATGTGATCCACGTGGACAGCATCCAGGGGATCTCCTAATACAACCACGCTGATATTTCGTAAGTCCGCGGCGTGCTCGACGATGTGTCGGGCACGCCGCTTCAATTTTAGGAGTTTGCTATGCAGACACGATATGATCTCCACACCGCGGTGACGTTCTTGCTTGCCGGAGTTGGTGTGGGCGCGGTGCTCGCGCTCATCTTCGCGCCTCGCCACTCCAATACCCCGATTCCACGAAACCTGCGCGCTGGCGGCCGTCTCGCGGAATCGGCCTTGTCGAGTGCCGTATAATAGAGAGATTCCGTAAGCGCGCCAGCCTGTTCTGTAGGCCCTATCAATGGCTCCAGTCAGGCCGGGTTCGGGCTTGCGGCGGTCTCTTAGCAGATGTCCACAGATACCATCGTTGTCCGCGGCGCACGCGTCCACAACCTGAAAAACATCGACTTCACGATCGGCCATAATACGCTGACCGTAGTCACGGGTGTGTCCGGGTCCGGAAAATCGTCTCTTGCGTTCGACACGATTTACGCCGAAGGCCAAAGGCGCTATGTCGAATCGCTTTCTGCCTACGCGCGGCAGTTTTTGGAGCGCATCGAGAAGCCGGAAGCGGATCAGATCGACGGCATCGCGCCCGCGGTTGCCATCCGCCAGAAGAATTCCACGCGCAATCCACGCTCGACGGTCGCCACCGCCACCGAAATTTACGACTACCTGCGACTTTTATTTGCTCGGGTCGGGCGCACCTACTGCCTGAAGTGTGGCCAGGAAGTGAAGAAGGACGCAGTGGATGAGGTTGCGGACGTAATCCTTACGATGGAAGAGGAAACGCGTCTGCAGGTGCTGTTCCCTGTTCAGCCGGAGAGCGGACGCCCGGCGGAGGCCGAGAAGAAAAAAGCGCGACGCAAGAAAGCCAGCGAGCTCTCCCGGCTCCCAAGCGATCTGTTGAAGACTCGACTGCTCGATCTGCGCACGCGGGGCTTCAATCGCCTTTACCAGGATGGGCAGATTTACGAATTCTCAACTCCAGAGTCTTTGCTCGACATAAACTTCGCCGCGCCTGTGTTTGTGCTCGCCGACCGCCTGGTCGTCGCGGCGGATGCCCGCGCGCGCATTGTGGATGCCATCGAAACTTCTTATCGCGAATCCGGCGAAGTGATCTTTGAGACGGCACCGCGCGAAGGCGAAGCTCCCCAGCGATTGCGATTCAGCCAGCGTTTCGAGTGCAAACAGGATCACATACGCTACGAAGAACCCGAGCCAATCCTGTTTTCATTCAATAACCCGTATGGCGCCTGCCCACGCTGCCAGGGTTTCGGAAATACCATCGATTTCGATCTCGACCTGGTGATTCCCGACAAGTCGAAGTCACTGAACGACGGCGCGATCGAGCCGTGGACCAAGCCCAAATATCGGCCACTCTTCACGGAACTGCGTCGCTTCGCAAAACAGGCAAAGATCCCGCTGGACGTACCCTGGTCAGACCTCGATCCGGAACATCAGAAGCTGGTGGTGGACGGTGAAGGAAAATTCCCCGGAGTGCGCGGCTTCTTCGCCCACCTGGAGCGCAAGAAATACAAGCTGCACGTGCGCGTGTTCCTGAGCCGCTACCGTGGATATTCGGTGTGTACCACGTGCGGCGGCGCGCGCCTGCGGCCGGAAGCGCAACAAGTCAAGATCAACGGGCGCAATATATGCCAGGTGTGCAGCATGACCGTGGAGCAGGCGGCGGACTTCTTTCAGTCGCTGGAGCTGCGTCCCCAGGAAGCGGCCATTGCAGACAAGTTGCTGGTGGAGATTGGGGAGCGGCTTCGCTTCCTGAACGATGTGGGGCTGGAGTATCTGACGCTCGATCGGTTGGCCTCGACGCTTTCGGGAGGAGAAGCGCAACGCATTCAGCTGGCAACGTCCCTGGGCTCTCGGTTGGTCGGGACACTCTACGTTCTTGACGAGCCGTCCATCGGCCTGCACTCTCGCGACACCCACCGGCTGATCAAGATCCTGCACAATCTCCGGGATCTGGGGAATACCATCCTGGTGGTCGAGCATGATCCCGACATCATGAAGTCGTCGGACCGGATTCTCGACCTGGGGCCGGGCGCGGGCGAGAACGGCGGGAAAGTGATCGCGACCGGGACCTATGCCGAGATAAAGAAGAATCCTGCCTCCCTCACCGGCCGGTACCTCGCGGAAGAATTGCGGATCCAGCTCCCAGCCAACCGACGTAAGCCTGGGCCGCAGCAGATCAAAATTCGTGGAGCACGGGCTCATAACCTGAAGGACATCGACCTGAATATTCCGCTGGGGATGATTGTCGCGATCACCGGAGTCTCCGGCTCGGGCAAGTCGAGTCTCTTGCATGACGTGCTCTACCAGGCGGTGCGTAGCTCGAAAAAGCAGACCAATGGGACGCAGCCGCTCGCGGCGCAGTGGGATAGCATTGAAGGCGAGGACTATCTCGATGAGGTGGTGCTCGTCGATCAGTCTCCGATCGGGCGCACTCCGCGTTCGAATCCGGTTACCTACATCAAGGCGTTCGACGCCATACGCGATTTGTTTGCTTCCCTTCCCGAGGCGCAAAAGCGCGGGTTTAGCGCCGGACACTTCTCGTTCAACATCCCGGGGGGCCGCTGCGAAACCTGCCAGGGGGACGGCACGGTTACGGTCGAAATGCAGTTTCTTGCGGACGTGGAACTGGTGTGCGAGGAGTGCAAGGGGACACGCTACAAGCCCCAGGTGCTGGATGTTCGCTATCGAGGCAAGAACATCCATGAAGTCTTGAATCTGACCGTGAAGGAGTCGCTCAAGTTCTTTGCTGAAGTCCCGAAAATCACGGAAAAGCTCCGGGTCTTAGAGGAGGTTGGCCTCGGGTACTTGCGCCTTGGGCAGTCGGCTACCACGCTCTCTGGAGGCGAAGCGCAGCGTATGAAGCTGGCGGCGCACCTGCAGCCGGCAGCACGTGAAATCGGGCGTCCATCGGCGGGTGGCATCGGCCTGCAAAGAAAGCGCCGGATCCTCTACATCTTCGATGAACCCACCACGGGGTTGCATTTCGACGACGTCAGCAAACTTCTTTCGGCTTTCCGCCGTCTAATTGACGCAGGGGGCTCCATCGTCGTCATTGAGCACAACCTCGAGGTCATCAAGACAGCCGATTGGGTGATTGATCTCGGTCCCGAAGGTGGGGAGCGGGGTGGCTACGTGGTGGGAACGGGGACGCCTGAGACGATTGCCAAGCTTCCCAATTCATACACGGGAAAATATCTCGCTGCAGTACTCAATGGAAGAAATGGAACTTACGGTTCCGATGGCCACAAATAGGCTATTGCGGTGCATTCTGGCTGGAGTTCTGCTGGTCGCCGCATCGCTTTCCGCGCAAACCTCCAGCAGCAAGACGGTGCGCCATCATCGCGTGGCCGAACCCGATCAATCTCAGCTGCCGGAGCTCGCACAGGCCGAGACGGCCATCGAGAAGAAGGACTATGCCGCCGCCGAGGCGCTCCTTAAAAAAGTCGTGGGCGCCCAGCCTGCGAATTATCAGGCTTGGTTTGATCTCGGCTTTGTCTACAACGCCCTAGGTAGGAATCAGGATTCCATTGAGGCCTATCGCCAGTCCGTCACCGCGAAGCCTGACGTGTTCGAGTCGAACTTGAACCTTGGACTCAGTCTGGCCAAGAATAAGAAGCCAGGAGCTGAGGACTTTCTGAGAGCCGCAACCAAGCTTAAGCCACAAAGCCACGTGGACGAGGGGCACGCTCGGGCATGGCTGGGGCTTGGACACCTGCTCGAGGATCGCGATCCGGATGCCGCCGCTGAGGCCTTCCGCCAGGCCGCGACCCTTCAGCCCAGAGATCCCGAGCCCCGCCTTTCGGCGGGATTGTTGTTGGAGAAGGCGAACAAGTTTGCCGATGCCGAAGAACAGTACAAACAAGCCCTCGTGCTCGATCCGTCCTCCGAGGACGCGCTCGTGGGCCTTGCCAACATCTACATGCGGGGCCAGCGTTTTCCGGAAGCCGAAGAATACCTTCGCAAAGTTGTGAGCCAGCGCCCGAACGAGGCGGCGCCTCATATTCAACTCGGTCGTGTCTTGGCTGCCGATCAGAAATATGATGAAGCTGCGGCGGAGCTGCAGGCTGGACTGAAGATTGCGCCCGGCGACGTTGGGGCGCAAAGCGATCTGGCGGACGTTTTGCTGGCGGACGGCCGGTTCGCGGAAGCCGAGGCCATGTATCGCTCGTTGCTTTCGGCGAACGCCGCGAATCCAGAACTTCACCACAAGCTGGGGCAGACCCTTATGAAGCAGAAGAATTTCTCCGCTGCCGAGCAGGCATTCATGACCGCCGTAAAGCTCAAGCCGGATTGGGGCGCGGCCTATGGCGATCTAGCCATCGCGGCCAATGAGGCCAAGGATTTTCCGGTGGCCATCCGGGCCCTCGACATGCGGGCCAAGTTTTTGCCGGAAATTCCGGTGGGATATTTCATGCGCGCCACCGCTTATGATCATCTTCGCGACTTTCATCAGGCTGCGGCCAATTATCATCTTTTCCTGCAAGTGGCGAATGGCAAGTATCCTGATCAGGAGTGGCAGGCTCGGCACCGCTTGATTACGATCGAGCCGAAGAAATGAACGAACGCATGCGAACCTGGGGCACCATCCTTGCGATCCTCGCGGCTGTAGGCATTGGTTACGGGTTTACGAAAGAGCTTAGCCTCGAGCAATTGAAGGCCAAGCTGCAGAACGCCAAACCCGACGACCGCGCCACGCTTAGCGTCCGCGTGGCCGAGTTGCAGGTGGAGAACGCCGACAAGCTCTACACTGCCGGAAAGTCGGAAGAGGCGGTAGCCGCGATTCAGGAAGTGGTTTCCTATGCTGAACAGGCGCAACAAGCCGCCGACCAGACGGGCCGCCGCCTCAAAAATATTGAGATCGCAGTCCGGCGGATGGCACGCCGGCTCACCGACATCAGGCGCCGGCTTCCCTTCGACGATCAGGCCACGGTACAGGCAGCAATCGAGCGCCTGGATAAAATCGATAGCGATTTGCTCAACCGGATGTTCGGCAAGAATCCAAAATGAAAACGCGATTCCTTTTCAGCTTTATTTTCCTGGCATGCCTCTCGCTGGTGCCCGCCCGCTCGCAGCGCCAGTCCGATCCGCTCACCCAGGAGGAAATCGACCTGCTTCGTGATTCGGCCGTCGAGCCGGAGCCCCGCATGAAGCTGTACGTGCAGTTCGCGCGCGCCCGGTTGGTGAAGTTGGAGCAGATGAGAGCCGATCCCAAGGTGAAGGACCGCCCCGGCCAGACCCATCAGATGCTCGAGGATTTCCTGTCGGTCTACAACGAGTTGAATGACAACCTGGACAACTTTGAGGGCCGGAGATCAGACTTGCGGAAAGCGCTTCGCTGGGTGGTTGAAGGCGACACTGAATTTCAAGCGAAGCTTCGGGCTCTTAAGGACGATGCGCGTTCTTCCAAGGAAGATGTCGCCCAGTATCAGTTCATCCTGTCCGATACGCTTGAAACCGTGGACAACAGCACAAGCGATCATCGCAAGCTCCAGGCTGATCAAGAGGAGTTTTGGAAGCACAGGAAGAAGAGCAAATCGTAGTCCCGCCGCCTGGATTAGCGAACATCTTTTGCCAACGCCAGGGACTGCGATCTGCAAACCAGAATCCACAACAGCTCGTGCTACGCTAGCCTCTGCGTGAGAGACGGTATCCTCACAATTTTCCTCGAGAGCTATCGCGACCTTCGGCCCGAGACTCTTCCGCCTGCCCTTACGGTGCAATTCTTCCCGTTCGCCAACGTCAACAATACAATCCGCCTGCGCGAAGGCAAGCTGCTGGTGCGGCTCTCCGACTTGCTGGAAGGCGCTCCCGTGGCGGTGCTGCGCGCGATTGCTCACATCCTGCTCGCCAAAATGTACCGGAAGCAGATTGCTCCGGCCCATGCAGCGCGTTATCGAAAGTATGTGCATAGCCCGGAACTCCGGAGAAAAGCTCACCTGGTGCGGCAGTTGCGCGGGCGGAAACGGCTGGCATCGCCTCGCGGTTCGTTTTATGACCTGGACTCAATTTTTGAGAGCCTGAACCTGAGATTCTTCGGAGGCATGCAGGCTCGGCCGAAGATGAGCTGGAGCCAGGCCCGCGCCCGCAACCTGCTGGGACACTACGATCCGGCCCACAATGCCATTATCGTGAGCCGCATCTTCGACCATCCGAAAGTTCCCCGCTACGCGGTCGAATACATCGTCTACCACGAGATGCTGCACCTACGGCATCCCGTAAAGCTGAATGGCAGCCGGCGCTGTGTACACTCCCCGGAATTTCAGGCCGAAGAAAAGCTGTTTCCGGAACTCGAACAGGCCCGAAGTTTTATCCGGCGGATGTAGGCCGAAGGAGCAAGCCCTTTCGAGTGATGCAGATCACAGGGGCGCGTGATCTCATGCGTTGACGCCCCGGCGCAGCGCACGCTATGCTAATAAAGTTGAAATTGAAATTCATTTTCAAAATGGTATCGGGCGCCTTTCTATGCTGCAGGCCTTCATAGTCACCTTGCGAGAGGGCGTCGAAGCCGCCCTGATTGTGGGCATTACCCTCGCCTATCTGGCCAAGATCGGGCGCACCGACTTGCGCCGGTCAGTCTACGCCGGGATGGGGGCCGCTTTCGTCGGAAGCATCGGGGTGGCCATTCTCGTGTCGCGGTTAAGCCTCAACCAGGACATCGTCGAGGGCTGGGTCATGCTGGCCGCAGCCTTCTTCGTCATCACCATGATCATCTTTATGATGCGTACCGGCAAAAAGATGAAGGGTGAAATCGAGAGCAAACTCCAGTCGCTGGCCAGCGAAAGCTCGCGCGTTGGAGTCTTCCTGTTCATCTTCCTCATGATATTGCGGGAAGGGGTCGAGACAGTGTTGACGCTTGCCGGCGTGACTTTAAATTCGACGGAACTGATGACGTTTATCGGTACCCTGCTGGGCGTGCTCTCCGCCGTGGCTTTTGGCGTGATGTTTGTGAAGGGCAGCGTGCGCATCAACCTGCAGAAGTTCTTCCGCGTCACCACCGTCATTCTTTGGTTCGTTGCCGCCCAGCTCGTTATCAGCGGCCTGCACGAATTGTCGGAGAACGGCGTGCTGCCTTCCTCCAAACAGGAAATGGCCATGATCGGGCCCATCGTCCGCAACGACGTCTTTTTCTTCATCACGATTTTCGCGCTGGCCGCCCTCATGGTCCTGTTCGAGGTGAAGTCGCGCCAGCCGGCGCCGGAAGCGGTCACTCCTGCCGAACGGCGCAAGGCGACGTGGACGGCCCGCCGCGAGCGCCTGTGGATGGGATCGGTCTACGTCAGCTCTTTCCTGTTCATCATGCTGGTCACGGCGGAATTTATCTACGCCAAGAGCCTGAGCCAGCCGCAAAAGGCGGCCGAGATTGCATTCGCGAATGGAGAGGCGTCGATTCCGCTCAACCAGGTCTCGGATGGCGACATCCACTTCTACCGGGCAACCGAGAACGGCGTAGACGTTCGTTTCTGGCTTTATCAGAAACCTGACGGCAAGATCGCCACGGTTCTGGACGCGTGCGAGATTTGCGGTTCGGTTGGCTTCTACAAGGGTACGACGGGAGTAGTGTGCAAAAACTGCGCGGCGCCCATCAATCCGCAATCGGTAGGCATGCCAGGTGGCTGCAACCCGATCCCATTGAAGGTCGAGACTACGGCCGACGCTGTCATTATCAAGGAAGCGGACGTAGCCGCCCAGACCAGGTTTTTCCAGAAATAGCCCATGTTCGCCCGGCTCCTCTACGAAAGTTTTCGTCGCCAGAAACGTCGCAAGCTGCTGGCCGGGGTCGCCATCACTCTGGGCGTAGCAGTCGCGACCGCCATGATTGCCGTGGCCACCGATATTGGAGACAAGATTAATCGCGAGCTGCGCAGTTACGGCGCCAACCTGCTGGTTACCCCGCAGGAAGACACGATCGATGTTGAGATCGGCGGCGTGAATCTCAAGCCGCCGAGCGATGGCAACTTTCTCAGTGAAGCCGACCTGCCCAAGATCAAGGGCACCTTCTGGCGGCATAACATTCTGGGCTTCTCGCCCATGTTGCCAGTGAATGTTTCGATCAGTAGTCCGGGGCGCACGCAGGACGTAACGCTGCTGGGAACATACTTCGCAAAGCCTCTCGCTTTCGGCAAGGAGCAGTTCACAACCGGTGTTAAGAACACCCATCCCTGGTGGAAGGTCGACGGCTCCTGGCCCGTGGATCAGTCCAGTGATGTGCTGTTGGGCGAGCGTCTCGCACGGAATCTGGAACTTCATCGCGGCGACAGCCTCACCATCGCCGGGCAGAATCATCGCGTTGCCGGAATTCTCTCAACCGGTGGAACCGAAGATGAGCAGATTGTCGCTCCCCTTCCGGTGGCGCAACAGCTTCTCGGCAAGCCCGATGCGGTGCGCCGCGTGTACGTGAGCGCGCTGACCAAGCCCGAAGACGCTTTGGCACGCCGAGATCCCAAGACCATGAGCGGCGAACTGTGGGATCGCTGGTACTGCTCGCCCTACGTGCAGTCGATTGCCTACCAGTTGCAGGAAGCCATTCCGCATTCTCATGCCGAGCAGATCCGGCAGGTGGCCCAGAACGAAGGCACGGTGCTGTCGCGCATCAAGGGCCTGATGCTGCTTATTACGCTGGCAGCCCTGTTCGCGTCCGCCTTGGCAGTCTCGGCGGCGATGGCCACAGCCATCTTCGAGCGTCGTCGCGAAGTCGGTTTGATGAAAGCTTTGGGCGCAGGCAACTTTGCGGTCGCAGCCTTATTCTTCGCGGAGAGCACGTTGCTCGCGCTTCTCGGCGGCGTGATTGGCTTTTTCACTGGCTCCTGGCTGGCGCACCGGATCGGGCATTCAATTTTTGATGCGCAGATCACGATCCAGCCCGTGTTATTCCCGGTGATTATGGCGATCGCCGTGATTGTGACTTTTGCGGGGAGCGCGGCAGCCATCCGGCGCGCCGTGAAGTTTGATCCTGTCTATGCCCTGCGAGGTGATGCATGAACGGCACAACGCAGGTTATTCCAAGCGTCGCCGAGCGTCGTGCCGCCTCGCCACACACCTCCATGTTTCTGCGCATGCTGCTGCGGGCTGCGGTACTGCGCCGCGGGCGTGCCGCGTCGGCGCTGTTGGCGATGGTGGTTGCAGCCGCAGTGGCCACGGCCATGATGAACCTTTACGTCGACGTGCAAGCGAAGCTTCGCAAGGAATTCCGCAGTTACGGCGCGAACGTGGTAGTGGTCGGGAAAGACGGCACTTCCCTGCCTCCGGACGCGATCAGTAAAGCGGAAACAGTGCTGGCAGGCCGCGGGATGGCTGTTCCCTTCGCGTACCTGGTGGCGCGCACTTCGAATGGCCAATCTGTCGTCGTGGTCGGCACGGATTTTGAACGCATCCAGAAGCTCAATCGCTGGTGGTCAGTGAGTGCGTGGCCCTCTGGTTCGGGCGAAGCGCTCGTGGGAATGCGAGCCCTCTCGGTGGTTTCGCCGGACGGCAAGGCGTTCGATCTCAGCTTTCAGGGCCATACGATTAACCTCAAGACCGCAGGCACGCTGCAAACCGGGGCTGCCGAAGATAGCCGGGTCTACCTTCCCATGGCCGAGTTCTCAGCTTGGAGCGGGATACATCCCTCCACCATCGAAATCGCCGCCAACGGAACAGCCGAGGAGATCAACGGAGTCGTCAGCCGTCTTGCCGAAGCACTTCCGGTTGCCGATGTGCGACCTGTCCGCCAGATTGTGGAAGGCGAAGCCCGCGTTCTCGGGAAAACGCGCGCCACCCTCTACGCAGCCGCAATTCTGATCGTACTGACCGCCGCGCTATGTGTGCTCGCCACGTTGACAGGCTGGGTCTTCGATCGCCGTAAAGACTTTGCCATCATGAAAGCGCTCGGGGCATCGGAAGGACTGGTCAGTGGATTTTTCGCCGCTGAAGCCGCGGCGCTCGGCGCGGTGGGCGCGGCGGTGGGATTCCTGATCGGCATCGGCATCGCGGCCTGGATCGGCCGCGTCAACTTCAATGCCCCGGTCGTCCCGCGCTTCAGCGTATTTCCTGTGGTGCTCGTCGGAAGCATCGCAGTGGCGCTGCTGTCGGCTATTGTCCCAATGACGATGCTGCGGCGTGTACAACCCGCTATCATCTTGAAGGGAGAGTAAAGGTGATCAAGCTTAAGAACGTCAGCCGCCTCTATCCGGCCAAGGCCGAAGAAAACGGCGGCACCATCCGGGCGCTGGATGACTTCTCGCTGACCGTCGACCCGGGAGAATGGGTCTCGATCATGGGCCCTTCGGGCTCCGGCAAGTCAACGCTGGTGAACCTGATTGGCTGCCTCGATCATCCGAGCAGCGGCGAAATCTGGCTCGATGGACGGGACGTCGCCAACATCTCCGCCGCCGAGTTGAATCGCGTGCGCTCCGAAAAGATTGGCTTCGTCTTTCAGCAATTTCACCTCATCCCTTATCTGACGGCAGTCGAGAACGTCATGCTCGCGCAATACTTCCACAGCATGACCGACGAGAAGGAAGCACTCGACGCACTGGAGCGCGTCGGATTGAAAGACCGCTGCCATCACGTACCTTCGCAACTGTCGGGCGGCGAACAGCAGCGCGTCTGCATTGCGCGCGCCCTGATTAACGATCCCAAAATCATCCTGGCCGACGAGCCGACCGGAAATCTCGACGCGCAGAACGAGGAAATCGTGCTGCGCCTGCTGCGCGAGTTTCACCAGCAGGGACGCACCATTGTGATGGTCACACATGACCCCGTGGTGGCGCGACTCGCCGACCGCCGTATCGAGTTGCACCACGGCAAGATCGCCGCGCAGGAAGTCTTTGCTCTGGCCGACGAGGAGCAGTTCGACGAAATTCTCGAAGAACTATGGGTCATGGAAGAACACGGCGAACGGGCCGAGTTGGGACGCATGGAAATGCATGGTGCCCTGCCCGTCAGCATCGCCGTGGAAAAGTTGTCCGAGCTTGGACTGGTGACCACCAGCCCCCATCCGCCGGAATCTCACCGGCACAAGCCTTTCATTAACCCCTGTCACGATGCCATGCGTCCTGAAGGCATTTTCGTTCCCGATGGCAGCGCTTTGGTCACCCTGACGCCGCGTGGACGCGACAAGGCCGGCAGCATCATTCGCCGGCACAGACTGGCAGAACGCCTCTTCACCGACAGTCTCGCCATGGACAGCGAAACCGAGATCGAGGAACAAGCCTGCAAGTTCGAGCACATTCTTTCGCCCGGCGCTACCGACAAGATTTGTTCATTCCTCGGACACCCCAAGACGTGCCCGCACGGCGCCCCCATCCCGCCGGGGCCATGCTGCGGAGGAGATCGACTCAATCATTCAGCATCAGAGTTCACACAAACAGCTCCGGCAGAACGTAAATAAACCTCCGATAATCGGAATCCTGCGCACACAGCCGCTCATCTCTCGGGGAGACAGGAAGACTTTCTTCAGGGGATCTGATGGACGCACTTCGACAGCTTAAGGAAACACAGAAGCAGAGTTGGGTACACTTCACGCCGTTTGAAACCCTCACCACGCCTGCGGCTGCTCGCCTGGTAAAACACGCCGGCGTCGGTCCCGGTATGGGTGTGCTGGATGTGGCCTGCGGGACCGGAGTAGTTGCGATCACTGCCGCGCGGCTGGGCGCCTCCGTGACTGCGCTTGACCTTACTCCGCAATTGCTCGAGCGAGCGCGGGAGAACGCAAGCCTGGCCCAGGTGCAGATCGAATGGCATGAAGGGGATGTGGAAGATCTGCCTTTCGAAGATCGCCAGTTCGACGCGGTGCTCAGCCAGTTTGGACACATCTTCGCGCCCCGTCCAGAAATCGCCATCGCAGAGATGCTGCGCGTTCTGAAGCCGGGAGGCACGATTGCCTTCTCCACCTGGCCGCCAGAATTTCTTGTCGGCAAAACGGGAGCCTTGGCGGCGCGCTATTCGCCTCCACCTTCCATTCCCGTCGCGCCCCCGATGCTTTGGGGAGATCCCGAGGTAATCGAGCAGCGCCTTGGCACCGCGGTCGAGGCCATCAGGTTCGAGCGCGCTACGATGCTGGTACCGGCATTGAGCCTCGCCCATTTTCGCGGCGGAGTGGAACGCGCCGCCGGTCCACTCATCAAGCTGATCGAGGCACTCGCCGCCACCGACCCCAGTCGACTGGCTTCGTTCCGCGCCGAATTTGACGCTATCGTCGCGCCTTACTTCGCCGATAACCTTGTGCACCAGGATTACTTGATGACTTCGGCGCGGAAGGTCTAGATGGGCACAACTGGCAGGAAAGTTAGGTGGTTCTATACACGTAGGCGTCATGGCAGGACGGTCTAGCGACGCACGGCGGGACTCTTTGCTCTTCGCTATCTTTTGCCGAAAACCTCCTTCAATAACGCCGTGGTCTGGGCGGCAGGATCCTTGCGGATTTTCTTTTCTTCTTCTCCCAACATAAGAAAGAGGCCGTCCAGCGTTTTGCCGACGACATATTTGTCGATGTCAAATTGCCCGGCGAGAGCGTTGCCGCCAGGTGCGCTGGCAAGCACCTGGTTGTACTGCTGAACGACGCCCACGCGCTCCATGGAGCGATGGACGATGGGCGAGAAAGCGGTCGTGAGATCGGCGGAACTGGTGCGCTTGAAGTAATCGGTGGCGGCGGTATCGCCTCCAGTGAGCACCTGGCGGGCGTCGTCGAAAGTCATCTTGCGAAGCGCGGAGAGAAAAATCTGCTTGGCTTGAGGAGTCGCTTGCTCGGCGGCACGGTTCATTCCTACTTCAAGTTCGTCGACTCTCGCTCCCATTCCCAGCATTCGCATGCCTCGGCCAAGGGTCGCGAGTTTGGGGGGCAGCAGGATCCTGATCGCTTGATTCTTCAGGAAGCCGTCGGGCCTGCCGGTAAGCGCCACTGCTTTCCCTGTGCTCACCTGCAGAGCCTGCTTGAGGCCCGCGATGATCTTGTCGTTGCTCAAGTCGGCGGTGTTGCTGTGCGCAAGCGTGTCCCCAGCTTTCTTCAGTATCTCGTCAAGCTGAGCAGCGGCATGCGTGGAGCAGCCGAGTGCAACCGCTATGCTGAGCAGGAGAATGCGCATGAAACACCTCGGACGGGGAATCGTCGACCGATGATTCTATCGCACCAGCCCGCATGGACCTGTCATGAGTCATGGGGGCAGAGTTGATCCAACGAACCATGCGCACACGATTCCGCACGACATCCTTTATGATGAATTTGAGGATGACTTCCCTAGTGCCCAGACCAACCATTGGAGTTTTCGACTCTGGCTTCGGCGGCCTCACCGTGCTCAAAGAACTAGTGGCGCTGATTCCGGGCGCCGACTATCTCTACTTCGGCGATACGGCCCGCCTTCCCTACGGATCCAAGTCCGTGGAAACAGTCGCGAGGTACGCGGTGGAAGCCACGCATTTTCTGGAAGGCCAGTCCGCGAACCTGCTCGTCATTGCGTGCAACACCGCGACCGCACTGGCTCTCGATCAGATCACCCGCGCCGCCAAGGTTCCTGTGATCGGCGTGGTCGAACCTGGCGCCGAGCAGGCCGCCGCCGCCAGCAAGGCTCGTCGCGTGGTGGTGATCGGCACGGAGGCGACCGTCAGCAGCCACGCCTACCTGAAGGCTTTGGAGAGGCGCGGCATCGCAGCCCGCGAGAAAGCTTGCCCCTTGCTGGTTCCGTTGGTGGAGGAAGGTTGGGTGACTCACCCTGTCACCGAACAGGTAGCTAAGATTTATTTAAACGACGCGTTCGGCGATGGCTTCCACAACGCTGATGTTTTGGTGCTGGGCTGCACTCACTACCCGCTCATCAAGCCCCTGTTGCGTCGTACCGCGCCGGGCACTGTCAGCGTCGTCGATTCAGCGCACTCCACCGCGCTCGCGGTCGCACAGAAAATTCGTGATCTTCATGGAAACGTTCCATCCGAACCACAATCACCCTCCCTGCGCTTTTTCGCGACCGACTCGGTAGAGAAGTTCCGCCGGCTTGGTCCCAATTTCTTGGGCCATCCAATCAACTCCGTGGAACACGTCGATCTGAAAGAGTAGTCGGCAAATTTCCGGTTCTTGATCGAAGATCGTATGGGATCAGCTGAGAGCCCTCCCTGCCCCTCGTCTCCTCAGTCGTGAAGGTTTTTCCCAAAAAGCAAAAGGACCGCACGCGGCGGTCCTCGCTTGAATCTATCTTCTTAGTCCTAGTACAGCCGGAAATCCACTTCCACGCTGATGTAGACGGCCACCGGCTTGTTATCCTTCACTGCCGGATCGAATCGCCAGTTCTTCACAGCCTCGATAGCTTTCTCATCCAGACCAAGACCAAGGCTGCGCAGAACTTTCATGTCCCGCGGACGGCCATCAGGTCCTACGACGAGCCCAAGAACAACCGTTCCCTGATACTTCGCCTTGCGTGCTTCTTCCGAATACTCAGGATCGGGCGAGAACACAGGCTTGGGAGCCGAAACGCCGCCACCCACCTTGAAAACGCCGCCACCGATGCCACCCCCACGCCCCGGACCGACGCCCGGCCCTTCACCCGAGCCGACGCCGCCTCCGGATCCTGAGCCGATGCCTCCGCCCGACCCCGTGCCGTTCGAAAGCGGACCGTTCGGAATCGCAGCCATAGGATCGCCGAGATTCGGCATGTTGTTCATCGCCAGCTTGATCTGTGGAGGAACCACGACTGTAGGCTCAACCGGCAGCTTGGGATTCTCGTTGCGCACCACCACCATGGGCGGCGTGATCTGCTCCATGGCCAACTTGGGCAATCTGCCCTTGGTGGCGGCGAGTTTGTCGCGATCGCCACCACCGCCGCCGCCACCGACTTGAGTCTTGGAAGGCGGCAGGGGCGGAATATCTGCGTCTGACAGCAGCGGCATCACGGGCCCTTGTTTTTTCACCACGGTTACAGCGCGGTTTGCATACATCGTTCCGCCAATCAGCAATCCGATCAGCACAACGTGCACTCCGGTAGAGGCCAGCGCGCCATTTTTCTTGTAATTGTAGAAACCCCAGATATCGCGTACCGCGGCGGGCTTGGAAGTCAACACCAGCGGCGGCAGTTTCTCCGGGAAGAATGCGTCCTTCAAGTTTGAAAACAGCGACCGGTACCACGGGAGAGCGAGATCGTCGTCAAGCGCATTCTCGCCTTCCACCGGGGTCGAAGTCAGATGGAGCGGCGGCAACTTCGGCGGGAACATCACGTCCCGCAGGTTGCTGAACACTGACTGCCACCATGGGCGGGTAAGACGCTCGCCCCAAAGCTCGCCTTGCGCCTCGGGCTTCGACGTTAGTACCAGAGGCGGAAGTTTTTTGGGAAACAGCGCCGCATCAATGCTCGCGAACAGTGATTTCCATAGCGGCACATCGAGCGTGCCTTTAGGCAGGAGTAAATCTAATTCGGGCTCGCGATGTTCGGAAAACTGATTTTCTGGTGCCATAACTGAGAAACGGTAACTTCTGTTTGTCGCGTGCTGGCTGGGTAGACCGCTGCTCCTTTACCTGATGATCGCTCGCTCTACCAAGTTGCCTGCTTCACTGCGCTAATTCGAGCAATCGCAGTGCCTCTCGCACGGCTACCCCTTCCCCATTTGATTCAGACGGTTAGATGCGGCAAGAATTACAATCGATGAAAATTGTACACTTTTTTTCTCATACTTCGACAGTACATTTCGAAGTCCCCATTGATACACGACCTAGGTACCCGGTTCGGGACCTCCAATAGACGTACTTTCGCTCCCTCCCTATAATGAAAATCAACCATTTAGGAGAAATCTGCCGCGTGCCGCTTGAACTCAAAACCACCGTCAATCTTCCCAAAACCGACTTCCCTATGAAGGCCAATCTGCCGCAAAACGAGCCAAAAACACTGGCTCGCTGGGAAGAGATGGGCATTTACAAGCGCATCCAGGAAGCACGTAAAGGCTTGCCGGTGTATGTCCTGCATGACGGGCCACCCTACGCGAACGGCGCCCTGCACCTCGGGCACGCCCTGAACAAAACCTTGAAGGATTTCATTGTGAAATCCAAAAGCATGAGCGGATTTGACGCGCCCTATGTCCCAGGATGGGACTGCCATGGGCTTCCGATCGAGATCAAGGTCGACAAGCAGCTCGGCAAAAAGAAGCTCCAGCTAAATCCCACCGAGGTTCGCCTGGAGTGCAGGAAGTACGCTCAGAAGTTTCTGAACCTTCAGCGCGAGCAATTCAAGCGCATCGGTGTTTTCGGGCGCTGGGACAACCCCTATTCCACGATGACTCCCGAATACGAGTCGATCGTGCTGCGCACGTTCTACTCATTCCTTGAGCAGGGCTTCGTGTACAAGGGCTTGCGCTCGGTCTACTGGTGCATCTACGACAAGACGGCGCTCGCCGAAGCGGAAGTCGAATACGAGAACCACACCAGCCCGACCGTGTGGGTGAAGTATGCGATGGCGGATGATCCCTCGGCGATCGACGCGTCGCTGCGTGGAAAGAAAGTCTTCACCATCATTTGGACCACTACACCCTGGACTTTGCCCGCTTCGATGGCAGTCGCTTTTCATCCCGACGAAGAGTACGTCGCGCTCCAATCCGGCAGTGAGGTTTACATCGTCGGGGCAAAGCTGGCCGAAGAAGTCATCGCCAAATGCAGTCTTGCCGGCGCGACTGAAATTGCGCGCTTCGCCGGACGCAAAATGGAAAGAGTCAACTTTCGCCACCCCTTCCTGGATCGCAATGTCCTGGGCGTCCTCGCCGAGTATGTCACGATGGATACCGGCACGGGCGTGGTGCACACTGCGCCTTCGCATGGCGCAGACGATTTTGTCACCGGCGTGAAATACGAACTGGACGCCACTTCGCGGGTGGACGAAGCGGGCATCCTGCGCGAGGGCCTCCCCGAATACGAAGGCAAGAAAGTCTTCGACGCGAACGCCTCCATTGTCGAATTGCTGAAAACTCGCGGCGTACTCCTTCACACGGAGAAGATCGAGCACTCCTACCCACACTGCTGGCGTTGCCATAACCCGATCATCTTCCGGGCAACCGAGCAATGGTTCATCTCCATGGAAACGCCCATGCCTGGGGGCACCTTGCGCTCGCGTGCGCTCGAGGAAATCAGCAAGGTGAAATGGGACCCGGCCTGGGGTGAAGGTCGCATCGCGAACATGATCGCCACGCGTCCCGACTGGTGCGTCTCGCGCCAGCGCATTTGGGGAGTACCGATCGCGGTGTTCCTGTGCGAGAAATGCGGCAAGCCGTTAATGGACCCTACCGTCAACCGCACGGTGGAAACGCTGTTTGCGCGCGCAGGCGCGGATGCTTGGTACACGCCAGAAGCCGACGCTCTGGTTCCTGCCGGGACCAAGTGCCCACATTGCCAGGGGACCACGTTCAAGAAGGAAATGGACATCCTCGATGTGTGGTTTGAGTCCGGTTCCAGCTATCTCGCCCTGCGCGCCGCCGAACCGCAGTATCCGCCGGTTTCGGACCTGTACCTGGAGGGCGGCGACCAGCATCGCGGCTGGTTCCACTCTTCCCTGCTCTGCACGGTCGGCTCTGAGAATCACGCGCCTTACAAGGTCGTCGCAACCGAGGGCTGGACACTCGACGAGAATGGCCAGGCGATGTCCAAGTCGCGCGGCAATGACGTCGATCCCGTCGACATTTCTAACCGCTTGGGCGCCGAAATCGTCCGCCTCTGGGTCGCCTCCGTCGACTTTCGCGAAGACGTCGTCGGCTCCGAGCGCCTGATGCAGAGCGTCGCGGAGAACTACCGCACCATCCGCAACAATCTCTTCAAAAACAGCCTGGGGAACCTGTACGACTTTAACCCCGCGCGCGATGCACTGCCTTTCGACAAATTGCAGGCTCTCGACCAGTACATGCTGCGCCAGGCGGCTGCCTTGGCCAGCGACGTGATCCGCTGGTACGACGAGTTTGCGTTCCACAAAATCTACCAGCGCGTCCTGAATTTCTGCGCAGTCGAGTTGAGCGCGTTCTACTTTGACGTGCTCAAGGACCGGTTGTATACATCGGCTCCAAATTCACCGGGGCGCCGCGCCGCACAGACCACGATCTGGCGCATCCTTGAAGCCATGGTGCGGTTGCTCGCTCCTGTGATGAGCTTCACCTGCGAGGAGGTTTGGGGATATCTGCCGAAGACCGCCAGTCGTCCGTCGAGCGTGCATACGGCGTTGTTTCCGAAGGCAGAAGAAATTTTCGGCACTTTGAATGTTCCCGACGACCCCAAGCAGCTCGATGACTGGGCTACCCTGCGTTCCGTGCGCGAGCAGGTTCTGAAGGATCTGGAAGGCGCGCGCAACGCTAAGCAGATCGGCAAGGCGGTAGAAGCGCAGGTGAAGGTGGCGGCCGCAGAACCCGTTTACTCCGTTCTGTCACGTTACCGTGATCAACTGCGTTATATCTTCATCGTGTCGGCAGTTACACTCGAGGAAAAGAAATCCGGCAATGGCACCGGCGCTGTATCGGTCACCGTCAGCAAAGCCGACGGCCAGAAGTGCGAGCGCTGCTGGAATTATTCCGTACACGTCGGCGAGAACCAGAACTACCCGACCGTCTGCGAACGCTGCAGTGAAGTGTTAAGAGAGATCGAAGGTGAACGGTAGGCCCTTGGTCCGGGCCGAGATAAGCGGTTCGTCTCCCATGCGAAAATTTCACCTCTTGCTCGCCGCGTTCGTTGTGCTGCTGGACCGTTTGACCAAGCTGGCTGTCGAACGCAAAATTCCATTGCACGACGGAATCCAGATTATTCCCGGATTTTTCCGCCTTACCCATCTGGAAAACCGGGGCGCCGCGTTCGGCCTCTTCGCCGACTCATCCTCGCCCTGGACGGTGGGGACGTTGGTGCTCTTCTCGGTGATCGCGCTAATCGTGGTTTCCATGCTGCTCTGGAAAAACAGCCATACGCTATCGACTACCGGTGTAGGACTTTCACTGATTCTGGGAGGAGCGATCGGCAACCTCTGGGACCGTCTCAGCACCGGCCACGTCACCGACTTCCTGCTTTTCTACGTACGCTCCTACCAGTGGCCCGCGTTCAACGTAGCCGACAGCGCCATCGTGATTGGCGCAGGGCTGTTGGTGTATGAAATCTTGTTTACCAAGGAAGCGAAAGAAGGATCTCAGGTCTCAGGTGTTAGCTCTGAGGAAAAGCCGAGCTAGGCAGCTGACAGGCCTCTGGAAATCCTGGAGTTCAGCGCCGAGTCCGTCCCAGCCTCAGGCAGGTCGTGTGAGAACATCGCACTCCACTCAAATCTTAAGCTTTTCCTGAGACCTGACACCTGACACCAGAGACCTACGGTGTCCCATACAGCTGCTTATAAACATTCGCATTGCGCATGATCGCTTGCACGTACTCGCGCGTCTCGGTGAATGGGATGGACTCGACGAATTCCTGCGGGTCGCGGTACTTGCCTTGCGCCAGCCAATCTTCGACCCGATCCGAACCCGCGTTGTAGGCCGCGAGCGCGTACTCGAATGATCCGAACTTGTCGACCATGCTCTTGAAGTAGCGTGTACCCAATTGCAAATTGACGGTAGGGGTGTAGAGCTGGTTGGGGCTGAAGTGATGCATCTTCACTTCTTTCGCTACCTTTTTGCCTGTAACCGGCAGCAACTGCATCAGGCCGACCGCATTCGCGCGCGAGATCGCATTCGGATTGAATTCGGATTCCTGACGGATCAGCGATGCCACGAGATAGGGATCCAGCTCGTTCTCGCTCGAGAAGCGTTTCAAGTCAACCCAGTAGGCCTTCGGGAATAGCGCCTCCCAGTAGGGGCGCGGCAACTCGGGCACATCCACGGCAAAGTAGTTAGGCACGCCGCGTTTCATGACTTCGATGGCGCGATCGTAACGCCCGCTGTCCTGGTAAAGGCGCGCGGTTTCCGCCAGCGTCCAGTTCCCTTCTTCGCTGGGCGGAGCCGCCTGGATCTCACGCACGGCAAAGTCGACCAGGCCGCCGTTCTCAAGAAGCCGCGCCTTTTGTACGTGCAAGTCTTCTGCGGGGGGCTCGCTCGCAGTCACTTTTCCTGACAGGTCAAGGGCAGGCACCCGATCGAGCAGGGCGTACTGTACGGGCTCGGTCGTCGGCTTCAGTGCCTTCAGGCGCTGGCGGGCGAGTTCTGCGTAATAGAAATTCCGGAACCGGTCCGAGAGCTTCTGGTAGTAAGCCCGCGCCTGGTTCAGTTCGTTGTCCTCTTCCGCGAGACGCGCGCGCCAGTACAGCGCCGCCGGAACTTCCCCGGAAGCCGGATACAAGGCAATCTGCTGATCGAACTCCTGCTTGGCTTCTTCGTTGCGCCCCTGGCGCAGGCTCAGCCACGCTACTTTCCAGTGCGCGTAGGAGGCGCGGGCGCCATTCGGAAAGCGCTGCTGCATCTCCCGGTACGCATCGATCGCCTTATCGTAGTCCCGCCGCAACAGGTAGACGTTGCCCGCAGCCAGCAGCGATTGCTCGAGCCACGGACTGGTGGGTGCGGATTGCCTGAGCTGCGCCTGCAAACGCAGGAAACCCTCATCATCGTCCGCCGCACGAGCCGCTTCGCCCAACAAGTAAAGCTTCTGGGCCGCAATTTCCGGTGTGCTGTCGGGGGTGGAATTCAAAACCTGTTTCGCATCTTTGCTGCGCCCGCTCTTTTGCAGAGCAGCAGCCAAAGCCAGTTGCAGTGAAGGCCGGTCGTCGGCACTCACCTCGTCGAGCAGATCGCGGTACTCGGTGGCCGCGTCGCTGTACCGTTTGCCCTTCGCGAACAAGTCGGCGCGGGTGCGGCGCTCGGCAAGCAACAATGGAGAAATGCTGCCCGTGAGCTTCTTCAACTCCGTATTCGCGGTATCGGCTTCAGGGCTCGTCGGCATGCGGTAATACACGTTGCGCAGCGCCGCCACGGCTTTTGCTGTCTGTCCCATTGCCGCATAGGCACGGCCCAACCCAAGCTCCACATCCGCACGTGCCGGGACGCGATCGCCTTCGAGCAAGGTGGCCGCTTCCGCAGCACGGTTGTCAGCCAGCAGCGCGCCCGCATAAACAACGTGCGCATCCTTCGTGAGCAAAGAATCCGGATAGTTTTTGCTGAAGTCCGCCAGCGTCGCGACTGCCTCGGCTGTCCTTCCTGTCTGCAGGTAGGAACTGCCCAGGTAGTACGCAACGTAGTCGCCGAGATCGCCAGCCTTGGGCTTGGCGTGATTTAGCGGATCGATGGCCTTCGCGTAATCATGATCGAGAACATGCGCGTATCCAATCGCCAGCCACGCTAGCGCGCCGGCGTCTTCCTTGGAGTGCCGCTGGGCATACGCGGTCACGCCCGCATAGGCGGCCGGAGTCCTTTCCTGAAGAAGCTGTTGCGCCATGGGACGTAGGCTCGCCGAGGCCACGAAGGCCTGGCGGATACGCCGTACGCGAGGAGACATGCGCCGCTTGCGTTTTTTGGCGGCCGCGCTCTTCGTTGCAGAAGCATGCGCGCTTTTGGACTTGCTGGATTGCGCGGCCTTCCCCGCCTTCGTGCCGGCTGCCTTAGCAGCAGGCTTATGCGTCCCGGAGGAAGAAGCACTGTCGGCTTGCGTTCCGAACGCACGCGGGGAAACACAAAGAGATCCACAAGCGATCCCTACCACGAGGCACAAAACGAATGTACGGGAGGACAACACGCTCACAATCTATCGCCGGAAATTGGCGCCCATCACTGAAATATCGTCTTCCGCCAGGCTGCGAACCAGTTCTGCCTGGATGTAGTCCACACTAGCCGCCACCGTGTTTCCATAACGCTTCTTGAAAGTGGCGCGGCTCTTGTCGATGTCTTCTTTCAATCGGTCATACAGGTCTTTGTTCTTACGGCCTTCAGCGACCTTGGCCTGGTTGTACAACTTGATCTCGTCCACCAGTAGCCTGGCGAACCGTTGCGCCTTGCGATGAACGTCCGCGTCTTGTTCGCTGAGTGCGGCGCCTGCATGACCAATGGAAGCGCCTGGATCTACCCCGGCCGCCGCCGCCGCGACCGATACCACCTCCGCATGCGCCGGCTCGGATGGAGCTTCGTATGCTGTGGCTGCCGCCGCAGTGTGTCGCGGAGCGTGGCCCGTAAACGGGTCGTTGAAGCTCGGGGTCGTCTGCATCGAAGGAGTCGCCGGAACGCTGTCAGCGTAAGGCGCCGCTTCGCGCGGAGCTTGCTTGCGCAGCGAAACCAGCTCCAGCCACGCGCTGGTCGAGACCACCAGCAGTTCTACGGATGCCGTGTCCAGGCGATTCTTATCCAGCCCGCAGTCCACATACACCACCGCGGCTACTTTGTCTTTCAGAAGCAACGGCAGCATCACGATGTGATCGTCAGCCGGACCGCCAAACCGATCGATGAATCTCGGGTCCATATCAAGGACCTGCCCGCTGAAAGGCGCTTTCTCGTGCAGCACGCGTTCCGGCAATCCGCGCGAGGTATCGAGCGTGAAGTCCTTAACAGCGTCATTATCTTCGAAGCCTCGACCCTGCCAGCCGGTTGCCATGCCGCCTTTAATGACGAACAGAGCGGTGCGGCCGGAATACTGGGCAACGCCGTCAAGCAACGCCCGGAGAATTTCTTTTTGTGTGCCGCCGGCGTGGATTGCAGCCACGCCACGCAACAAATCTGCCGGACCGGTGCCGCTTGAGCCGTCGTGCCCTGCCGCATCCATGGCTCCCTGCGGCAATTCTTCAAGAACGCGACGGACCAGTTCTTCGCGGATCTGCGGTAGGTGCCCCTGCAGAACCTGCGTGACCACACGCTCGACAATCTGTCCAACTTCGTTCGCGTCTGTCATGAATTCTCGGTAATTCTCGGGAAAACTCTGGCAACTTTCCCAGCTAACCCTTGATTATACGGTACTTGCACTAGGACTTCCGGTGCCTTTAGGACGTGTTCCCTGGTGTTCCCGGCTGCTCCCCTAAAATTTATCGTAAAGCGCACCGGCCCGGATACGGCAAAAGCACTCGTCAGAAACCTTGGTTACCAAGTAGAATAACAACTCGCCCATCAGCGAGAGCCTCGCAAAATACTGCATCGGACTAAGAATGAGCGCCATCCAACCCAAGATAGGTGAGCCCGTTAGCGACGAAATGGCGCTGGTCCAGGCCGCCAAAAAGGGCGAAGTCTCTGCGTTTGAGGAACTGGTAAAGCGGTACGATCGCAACGTTTTTCGTATCGCCCAGCACATCACGCAGAACCGGGAAGATGCGGAAGATGTTGTCCAGGACGCGTTCCTGAAGGCCTATAGCAACCTGGAACAATTCCAGGGGCAGTCGAAGTTTTATACCTGGCTGGTTCGGATTGCCGTCAACGAGGCGCTGATGAAATTGCGCCGCCGCCGGCCCGAGCGCACCGTTTCGCTGGACGAGGACGTCAAGACTGAAGAGGATTCGGTTCCCCGCGAGATCGCGGACTGGAGCCCGAATCCCGAGCAACTCTACAAGCAAGCGGAGTTGAAAGACATCTTGACGCGCACCATCCAGGGTTTGCCACCGAGTTTCCGGACGGTTTTCGTCCTGAGAGATGTGGAAGGTCTTTCCACCGAGGAGACGGCCGAGGCTTTGGGCCTCAGCATCCCGGCGGTGAAATCAAGGTTGTTGCGGGCCCGCCTGCAACTGCGGGAGCGGCTCAGCCGCTACTTCAAGAAACGTGAGAGCGGAGATGGCCAAAAGTGAAATGCTCTGAATTCCTGCAAGAGCTGACAAATTATCTAGACGGCGCACTCGATGATCGGACCAAGTCCGAACTCGAGGACCACCTGGCTTGGTGCCACAACTGCTATGTGGTATGCGACACCACCAAGAAGACCATCGAGATTTATCGGGACTCTGAGCTTTACGAACTGCCCGACGACCTACGTACCCGGCTTCGCTCCGCGATCATGTCGAAATGCCAGCAGCGAAAAAAGACCCAGGAGAGTTTCTAGCTACAAATCCTTCCGCGATCTTCCTGACAAAATTTAAAGTCATTGTATGCAAGAGTTTTCCTTTGTTCGGTTTCGGACATAACTCCCCCTGCCCCCAAGTCGAACCTTTTCTCCGGTATCCGAATCTAAGTGTTTGTCCGGAGTTGGCTGCTGCCTTGCACTACTGAACATTTGGGTTCTGTGGAGGGTCTCGCAATGGGGAAGGTAATTGACGCGCTTTTCGGTTGCTGGCACCTGCATTACAGTTTTCCGATCACGTTAAAACCCGGGTCGCGCCGCAACAAAGCGGCAATGCTCACCGGGACGTACGTAGTCTGTCTCGAGTGCGGCAAGGAATTCCCCTACGACTGGCAAGAGATGAAAGTCGTTTCCGGCACTCGCAAGCATGCCAGCACGATGCGTTCTCTCGCGACCAAGGAAGCCGGCTGATAACCAACGCGGCGCCTGATTCTCGATTAGAAACGAAACCGGCAGCCCGAGGGCTGCCGGTTTTCTGCTTGGTAGAAACTAGTTGAATCAGTCATCACGGCGGTGAAGAGTAGGTCGATCATCGTCGCCGCCCTTATCGCCATTCTTGTCGGTGGATTTGTCAGTGGTTGAGGCCCGGCGCAGACTGGGCTTGTTGCCGCCCTTGTCATCCACCACCTTGCGGCGGTTTTCCAGACTCGCGAGCCGGGCTTTCACGTCGGCAAACTCCGAGGTAGTCACGATGTATTGCTGGCGCGCTGGAAGAATGCGCCCAATTTCGTCTTGCGATTTTGTGATCCGGTCCGGTGTCTGAGGATGCGTGGAGAATGCCTTCGCCAGCGTGCCCGCCTTCTTCTTCTCGCGCGCCTGCAGTTTTTCAAAAAACGCTACGTACGCGTTAGGATCGTAGCCCGCCTTGTACATGTACTGCAGTCCCAGGTAATCGGCTTCCGACTCGAAGCTGCGCGAAAACGCCATGAATCCCATGGGAATTCCGAGCCCGGCCGCCGAGCGCACGGCGTAGCCGATACCGCCACCCACGAAGATCAGCGGAATCGTTCCGATGTTGGCCCACTGCGCGCGCGTCATCTGCCGCGTGGCATGTCGCGCCGCAACGTGCGCTATCTCGTGCGCCATCACGCCCGCCAGTTCCGACTCCTCATCGGCCGCCAGGATCAGGCCGGAATTCACGTAGAAGAATCCGCCGGGCAGCGCGAAGGCATTCACTTCGTCCGAGTCCACGACCTTGATCGTGAACGGAACCTGCGCGTCGGAATTACGCACCAGATTCTGCCCGATGCGATTCACGTACTCCGTAATCACTGGATCGCGAATCAGCTTCGACGTCGCTTCAACTTCCTGGGCATACTGCTTGCCCATGCGGATCTCGCCTTCCAGCGAGTACCAGTCGCCCAGCCCGCGACCCCCCACTTTGCGATTCCCGATGGCGTTTACGTCGTTCTTGCTACCGTCGTGCTTCACCTTGCTGTCGTCGGGCTGCGCGACGACGGTTGGCTCTTTCTTCGGCGGCGTGTCTTTCCCATCAGCCTCAGTAGGGGTCTTCGCTGTCGGGTCCGAGGGAGCTTTTGCGGTGGGATCCGAAGGAGTCTTTGCGGTGGGATCGGCCGGAGCGGGAGTCGAAGTCTCGGCTGGAGAACTGGGCTTGGCCGCAGGACTCTCCTGGTCCGTAGGAGTTTCCGTTTTCTGGTCCGGTGTCCCCTGCTTTGCCGAGGGCGCCGAATCACCGCTAGTGTTCTTGGAATCTTGTTGGGCGAATGCCGGGACGATAAACAACAGCGCCGAAAGAACGACTGCTCCTGGTGAGAGGCGAAACTTCATGACCAACTCCTGCCCTGGACCCGGGCCCCACTTACAGAAATTATACGCCCGGTCGAATGTGGAACTCCTAACGATTCTCATGAGTTGGACGCCGAAAGGACATCGGAGGTTATCTGGAAAGCGGCTGTATAGACGTAAGATTTTGGCGACATTTCAGGCGCATAACCCCACCACATCATTGGGAAACGCCTTCCCGGGCTGGCAAAAGAGGCCTATCTGACTGTAAAGCTCCGCGAAATCAGGTTAAAAGTCGGTCGCAACCCGTCAAAATCGGCTGCCCTTCCCTGGCCACCAGCCGGATCCTTCTCCTGCGCCGCCAAGTGCTTTTTAGTCATCATCCGTCTTCAGCCCTGCCGGGATTACGGTGTGTTTTGCTGCCGGCATCTTGATGTTGCCCTTGCGTTCGCGCCACAGGATTGCATTCAGCACCCGTGTATCCACCGCATCGGGCCGCGTGAAGTCCATTTGCGACGAAGCCTTCGCGCCTTTTGCGGCCGCCGGATTCACTTTGTAGATCAGGCCATTCTCGCGATTCGAAGTGTCCGCGGCGAATGGCGACTGATTCCCCGCTCCGGAGAATGATCCGACCATCAGGGGGGCGTACCCATCATTCACATTCATCGGGGGCAGGCCAAGGAGTTCTTCCACGCTGTGCACGACGCTTGCGGTAGTAAAGAAGTGATGTTCAAGGACAGGACGATCGCCTGTGCTGGGCGCGTACTTGCTGATTACCAGCACCAGTGACCGGTGCGCATCCACGTGATCAACACCATCCTGCGCGTCATCTTCGAGCACGAAGATCGCCGTGTCCTCCCAGTATGGACTGTGCGAAACCGCTTCCACGATTCTTCCCAAGGCAAGATCATTGTCCGCAACCGAAGCCGTGGGAGCGGCCTTCCCTGCCCGCGTGCCACCCGTATGATCGTTTGGCAAGTGCATGATCACCAGATTCGGGAACTGCTCGCCCTGGCCATCTTTCCGCGACTGCACAAAACCTTGAAACTCGTTCAGGAATTCGTCTGCGCGCAACTGGTCCGGGTAATCGACGTTGAAGGGCGGGTACGCCAGATCAGTGTGCTCCTGCAGTTCGCGCATCGTGGCCTTGGTCTGCTTGCTCAACGGCACCGGCCACGGATAAGGACTCGGGCCACCTTTGGGATCGCCCAGTCCGGCCGGCAATGGCTCGCCTTTCCGGATCGCGTCATGCTCACAAGAAATCCCTTGCGGCTGCGGGTTGCCCTCCTTCGGAGACCCATCCGGCGTCTTGATCGGGCAGAATTCACTTTCAATAAATTCGCCGTAGTCGCGGTAGGTGATCCCATGAGCCGCAGCGTTCACCCACAAGTATCCAGTTTGTGGGGAGTCCACATTCGGAATGCCGCGCTCGGCCGGATATTCCTCCGCAACCGATCCCGCGAAATCGTAGGTCCGCTCCTGCCCGCGATACGTAACCTGCCAGTTCGCTTCGGTGTAATCGGTCGAGATGGCAGCGGTGGACCAGTCATGCCCGTTACCCGAGACTTCCCCGCTGTCGTAGAAGTTGTCGTAAATTCCGAACTGCAAAGCGAGCTTATGTTCGTTGGGCGTGATGTCGCGCCCATACATAGTCAGCGACGGGTCGCCATTCGCTTCTTTGATGTCGCCGAAAATCTGATCGTAGGTGCGATTCTCCTTGATGATGTAAATCACGTGCTTGATGGGATTCGTTCCACCGGCAAACTGAAACTTTCCCGCATCCGCGTGCAGCCGGTTCGCTTCCTCGACTTGCTGTGTGAGCTCGGCAAGTTTCTTGCCGGCTTCGGCATAATGCACGCGTCCCAGCGATCCGTACAGCAGCGTCGCGATGTAAGGATGGCCACGGCGCCTTCGCGCCGGCGGAATTCCATTCTGCCCGTTGTTCGGTCCCGTGCCGCGTCCCTTCGCGGTGGCAATCCACAGGTCATCGCCATGCACCGCGAGAGCCGTGGGATACCAATCCGTGGGAATGAAACCCGCGGCTTCCTCAGGCGCCTCGGCAGCTTCTTCTCTGCTCTTGGTCAAATCAAACACAGCAATCGAATTCAGCATGGCGGTTGCCACCAGCAGTTGCTTTCCATCGTGGGATAGAGCTAGAGCCACCGGCGAGGTGCCGCCATAGGCCTGCCCATGAAGCCGGGTAGAGTACCAGTGCGTCGGAGTTCCGTCCGCGGTGGAGATCGCAGCCACCTGGTCTGCGTTCGAGAGCGTTACATAAAGTGTTTTCTCGTCCGGACTCAAAAGAAGCGCGGTCGGATGCGATCCCGGTGCGGTATCCGACTCCGGTTTGCGCAACGGGATCCGGCGCACGACCTCGCCGCTTGCCAGGTCCAGTTCCGCAACCTGCGAGGCATTCCACAGACTGCACCAAGCCTTTTTTCCATCGTGCGCTACGACAACCGTGTAGGGATACGCCGAAGGAACCATGCGGTTCGTGCTCAAGTCGAACTGGTGCACAACCTGTCCGCTCCCCGCGTCAATCAGGATCGCGGTGTCGGAGTAGTTGTTCGCCACCAGCAGCCTTTCGCCTTGCGCGGAGGAAACCACAGCCAGTCCCGCCGGATAAGGGATTGCCGTGCCCTCCGGCGTTTTGAATAAGCCAAGCGCCACCCGCTTTCCAGCCGCAAGCTTCGTCGGCGCGATCTTGATCAAA
Organism: uncultured Acidobacteriota bacterium; assembly: GCA_963850425.1. Classification (GTDB taxonomy): domain Bacteria; phylum Acidobacteriota; class Terriglobia; order Terriglobales; family Acidobacteriaceae; genus Gp1-AA133. The sequence continues at coordinate 100,501 of CAWKLF010000002.1, forward strand.
CGCTCCGCAGCAACCTTTCCTTCGCGAAAACTGTAAACAGCAATCGCGTTTCCGGTGTCGCCGGGCTTTGAACCGGTCGGGTCGGTAATCGATCCCAGCGAAGCGTACAGATGCTTACCATCCACACTGAACGCGAGCCCCACGAAATAGCTCTGGTGGGATTCCTCAGCCAGGCGGTCGTCGGGAAAATCCTTTACCTGGCCGCTGCTGAGATTGGCGATTGAGATGGACTGCCGCCCACGACTGTCCTGTGTTCCATATCCGGCGTGTACCATCGCCGCATACTTCCCGTCGGGACTAAGCGCAATCGTTGCCGGGAAACTGTTCAGCGGCGAAATCCGGCCGGTGTCGGCCGCGAGCGTTTTGCTTGTAGGAAGTTGAATCGGCGCCTTGACTATTTTCTCCTGAGACATTGCCGACGCTCCACTCAGGAGCAGTCCAACTGTAAAAATAATTGCCGTACGCACAGATTCCTCCGTTAGCTTTGCGACAATCTTCTCCAAAAACATAAAGCCGGTCAGTATCGCTGACCGGCTGGTAGGTTTGCAATCGCGGGGCTAGTGGGTTTCGCTGGCCCCACGCTGCACTGCTTGTTCCTGTCCGTTCGGTTCTTGCGGAGCATTGTGCCGGACATCCGCCCCGCGTACCCAGAAAATCACGTCTTCGGCGATGTTCGTGGCATGATCGGCCACACGCTCAAGATTGCGCGCCACCAGCAAAGCATCCAGCGCTTGCCGGGTCGTTTCCGGCCGCTCATTCATGGTCTTCACCAGCACGATGAAGGCTTCATCGCGCATGCGGTCGACGACGTTATCCATTTCAAGCACCGCCTGCGCCAGTTCGGCCTTGGCCTCGATGAATGATTCGAGTGCGCGGCGCACCATCGCGCTGACCGCCGCCGACATACGCCCGATGTCGACGGGCAAATCGACCGCTGGAAGCGCCACCATGTCCATCACGCGCTCGGCAATATTGACCGCCTGATCCCCTACGCGCTCGAGGTCTGCATTGATCTTTGTGACGGCCAGAATAAAGCGAAGATCCACCGCCATGGGCTGCTGCATGGCGAGCATGTCAAACGCCAGCTCGTCGATCTCGCGCTCCGAGATGTTGATCTGGGTCTCGCCTTCCAGCACCATCTGGCAGCGCGTCAGATCGCGATCCAGATACGCCTGGCAAGCGCGGTCGACCGCCTGTTCGGCGAGTCCTCCCATCCGAAGCAGCTTCTGGCGCAATTCGTCGAGTCCCTGCTGAAATCGGCTACGCATTATCCAAACCTGCCTGTGATGTAGTCTTCAGTGCGCTTGTCCGAGGGGTTGGTGAAAATCTTTTCCGTCTTGTCGTACTCGATCAGGCGCCCCAGAAGAAAAAATCCCGTGTATTCGGCGACCCGGGCCGCCTGCTGCATGTTGTGCGTCACAATCACGATAGTGTACTGCGCCTTCAGTTCGAAAATGAGTTCTTCAATTTTGCCCGTCGAGATGGGATCCAGCGCGGAACACGGCTCGTCCATCAGCAGCACTTCGGGTTCAACCGCGAGCGCGCGCGCAATGCATAGGCGCTGCTGTTGGCCGCCGGAAAGGCTCGCCCCCGATTTCTTGTGGATATTGTCCTTCACCTCGTCCCACAGCGCAGATGACATCAGCGACTTCTCCACCACGTCGTCGAGATGCTTCCGGTCGCGATAGCCGTTGAGCTTGAGCCCGGCGGCAACGTTATCGTAGATCGACATGGTCGGGAATGGGTTGGGCTTTTGAAAAACCATGCCGATGCGGCGGCGCAGCTTGGTGGCCGAGGTTCCTTCGTACGCGTCGTACTCGCCGATCTTTACCTTGCCCTCCACCCGCGCCTCGGGGCTGGTCTCGTGCATGCGGTTCAGGCACCGGATGAACGTCGACTTGCCGCAGCCCGATGGGCCGATGAGGGCGGTGGCATGATTTGCCTCTACTTTCAGGTTGATTTCGTGGAGCGCCTGGGTCTTGCCGTACCAGGCATTCAGGTTTTCGACCTGGATCCCAACTCCCATAGCTAGGCGACTCCTCCGAGAGTTCCGCGCCGAACCACAAAGCGTACGGCCGCTACCGCCGAGACAATCAGTATGATCAGTACCAGCGCCCCCGCCCAGGCCTGTCTGTGCCAATCATCGTAGGGCGAAATCGCATACGTGAATATCTGCAACGGTAATGCCGCCGTGGGCTGGTCCAGATGCCAGTTCCAGAACTGGTTCCCGAAAGCCGTGAACAAAAGAGGAGCCGTCTCTCCGGCCACACGGGCAAAGGCCAGCATGACTCCGGTGATGATGCCCGAGGTCGCCGTGCGCAGGGTGATCGACATGGTTGTGCGCCAGCGGGGTACCCCCAATCCGTATGCGGCTTCGCGCAATACGTTGGGGACAAGCAGCAGCATCTCTTCTGTTGTCCGGGTGATGGTCGGAACCATCATGATGGCGAGAGCCACGCCACCCGCGAGCGCCGAGAAATGCTTCTGTCGCAGCACCACGAGCGCATACGCCACGATGCCGATTACGATCGATGGAACTCCGTTCAGCACGTCCGAAACGAACCGAACCAGGTCCCCGAATCGATTCCTACCGAACTCCGCCAGGTAGATGCCGGCGCCGATCCCCAAGGGCACGCCCAGAAGGCTGCCAATCGAAAGAATCAACACCGATCCGGCAATCGCGTTGGCCATTCCACCGCCGATTTCTCCGGGCGGTTTCGGGGTCTGCGTCAGAAACGCCCAGTTCACCGATCCGATTCCCTTGATCACGAGGTAGGCAAAAATCGCCACCAGCGGCGTCAGAACGATGATCACGGTCGAAACCGCGAACAGGGTGGCACCGTGGTCCGCAATCCTTCTCCACAAGCTGATTTCGAGTCTAGGAGTTACCGGCTGGGCGAGATCAGGCACGGGCCCTCGCAGGTTGTCCACGCGTTACGCTCCATACCATGAAACGTGCCAGAGCATTCACGATGATCGTGACCAGGAACAACGCCAGACCAATTTCGATCAATGCAGAAAGGTACAAGTCGCCCGCCGCTTCGCTGAATTCGTTCGCCAGCACGCTGGCCATGGTGTAGCCGGGAGCGAACAGAGACTTCGCAATTTCCGGGCGGTTCCCAATTACCATCGTGACCGCCATCGTTTCGCCTAATGCGCGCCCGAGGCCGAGGATGATTCCGCCCACAATCCCGGCGCGCGCATTGCGCAGAACACCAATGCGAATCATCTCCCACCGGGTCGCGCCCAGGGCAAGCACCGCTTCCCGTTGGTGTTGCGGCACGACCTGCAATACTTCGCGCGTGATGGAAGAGATGATCGGGATGATCATGATGGCCAGGATGATCCCGGCAGCCAGCATTCCGATTCCGTAAGGGGCGCCCTCAAACAGCCCAGACCATCCCAGCGTCTTCGAGAGGAACGGTTCCACGTAGTTCCGCAGAATCGGAACCAGCACGAAGATCGCCCACAGCCCATAGATCACGCTCGGAATCGCAGCCAGCAACTCAGTCGTGAAGGAGAGCGGACCGCGCAGCCACTTCGGGCACATTTCGGTGGTGAATACTCCGACCCCAACCGCCAGGGGTATGGCAATCACCAAAGCCAGCAATGAAGAAACGATTGTCCCGTAAACGAATGGCAGGGCGCCATACTGGTCGTTAACCGGATCCCAGTCCTGCCCCCAGAAAAATTTCCAGCCAAATGCATGCCAGGACAACTCGGAACGGCTCACCAGTTGCCACACGATGAGCGCCAGGATCAGAAGAACAACCAACGCGCACCCTAAGATCACCCATCCAAAAGCCCGGTCAGCGAACACTCCGTCGGAGGAGTTCAGCAGCGGACTCGTACGCATTTTGGGATGCGATCCTGCCACTGGCTGTGGCCCCGCCGGGTGCGGGCGAAACAGGGCTTGGTTCGCCATGGCTGCACCCTATCAGAAGCGTGTTACAGGAGTGTTAAAAGCACTTGCGCTACGGACATTTGCCAGGGTGCCGATCCGCCCGCTGAAGGCGTCATCGCTGGCTCGAGGTTATTCTGAACCAGCGATCCGTTAGAATCGGGAACGCATCTTCACCATGCCCGTCTTCGCCGCGGTTGATATCGGTTCGAACTCGGTCCGCCTCAAGATTGCCCGTCTGCGCGGCCGCCGCCTCCACGCAATTCACGAAGACCGCGAGGTCACTCGTTTGGGGGAAGGCGTTTTTCGCTCCAATTTCCTGTCGCCCGCGTCGATGGCGGAAACGGTCAAGGTGCTGCGCCGCTTCCATCGCACGGCCCAACGATTGGGAACGGATTCGGTTCGCGTCGTCGCCACCAGCGCCCTGCGCGATGCCCGAAACTCGCAGGCTTTTCTGGAATGGGTGCGTTCGGCCACGGGATGGACGGTCGAGATTATCTCCGGCCTGGAAGAGGGCCGACTGATCCACCTCGGCCTGGTCGCCAACCTTCGCCTCAGCAACTCCACGGTTCTGATGATTGATCTCGGCGGTGGCAGTTGTGAACTTACCGTTTCCCGGCGCGGGCATATCCGCGACACTGTCAGCCTGCCGCTGGGCGCAGTGCGGCTCACTAATGAATTTCTCGGCCACGATCCGCCTCGCAAAGGCGAATTGCAACGCATGCGCGGGTTTATTGCGCGCGAGGTGGGACGCGCCTCGGGACGCATCGTGGGTTCCCGCGTGAAGGTGGCTCTGGCGACCTCGGGAACAGCCGCGGCCCTGGCCGCTGCCGCAAGCCATTTGATCCGTCCCTCGGGGAAAAGCCGATCCCTGATGGTCTCGGCCGCCGAGATGAAGCGCATCGCGAAGCTCATCAGCCGCCTTCCGCTCGAAGAACGGAAAAAAATCGAAGGCATCGGCCCGCGGCGCGCAGAAATTATCGTGGCCGGCGCTATGGTGTACCGGGAGTTGGTCGAGCGTTGCCAGCTGCGCTCGTTCCGCTATTCACCCCTCGGCCTGCGCGACGGACTGCTCGCCCAGATGGCCGCCGAATATGATCGCAGCACGCGCTCTGGCCGCCAGATCGAATCCGAACGCTGGGATTCGCTGCAGCAGGCCGTCCATCATTACCGCGTCGACATGGCTCATGCGCTGCAAGTGCGCGACTCGGCGATGGAACTGTTTTCCGCATTGAAGTCCGTGCACCAACTGCCCACGGAATATCGAGAGTGGCTTTCGGCTGCAGCCATGCTGTATGAAGTCGGCGACTACGTGAATCGCAATGGCCGCCATCGCCACACGCAATACATCATCGCCAATTCGGAAATTCTCGGCTACACGCCCGAACAGCGTCGCATAATCGCCGCCATCGCCCGCTATCTTGGCAAGTCCCGCCCCACGCCCGGAGACAGCAGCCTTAAGGGACTATTACCAATCCATCAGGAATACATCGCCAAGGCTTCCATGCTGCTGCGCCTGGCGCGCTCCATGAATCTCGGACGAAGCCGCGCACTGCAGAAAGCTCGCGTCAGCGTTCGTGATGGAGCTGTCAAAATGACTCTCATGTCACGCCGCCGCGTAGGGGTGGATTTAGAACTGTGGGCGATTGAAAAAGACCGCGATTATTTCCGGGAACTCTTCGGGCGGGAACTTTCGGCCGCAGCCGCGTAAAGCGACCGGACAATTTTCGGGGTGAGGCACCAGGAAAGCGAGCCCGAACTTCTTCGCAATTCCACCTTGGCAACCGCCCCTTTCCGTAATTCCATCGCAGCTTCGCATCCGCTGGGACTGACGACCCTCCCGAGAAACTCGCTCAGGTTCGGATTATGGCCCACCACCATCATTGCCTCGAGCTTTGCGTACTTATCGAGCAGCTTGCGGAACTCGGCGAACGTTCCTTGCGGCCGGAGTGCGGGCTCGATCTGCAGCTTGCCCTCGAAGCCCATTTCGTTGCCGACCAGGGACGCGGTTTGGGTGGCGCGCTTCAGGGGACTGGAGATCACGGCGTCGACTTGCGCGTCGAGTGCCGCCAGCGCCCGTCCCACGTAACCACACTGCTCGATGCCTTCTTTATCGAGACCGCGTTTTTCATCCTTCTTCGGCGATGCGAGGCGCTCGCCCGCATTCGCGTGACGCAGGAAGTAAACAATCATTCAGCCTAACTGTCCTTTCCGACCGTGCTGCGCCGCCGGGCGCGTGGTGCCGGCGCTGGAATCGTCTGCATAGGCTGTTTGCCTTCTGCCAGCGCTATAAAAAATTCCTGAGCGTTGAACGCTGAGGCGCCCGTCGGCGCTTTTCCGCCGCGTTTGCCAGGAGTCTGCCAAACCCGATGATAGGTGCCGTCTTTCGCCAGAATACGCGTCTTCAGATTGTCGGCCAGATAGCCCTGTAGCATCTCATGCCGGACGCGTTCGACCGCCATCGCATCTTTCAATGGCGTAAGAACCTCAACCCTCTCGTACAGGTTACGCGGCATCCAGTCCGCACTGCCGATGTAGACCTCTTCCTCGCCGGCGTTGGAAAAATAGAAAATGCGGCTGTGCTCAAGAAACCGTCCAACGATGCTGCGTACTCTGATCCGGTCGCTGATGCCGCGCACGCCGGGTCGCAGCGCGCAGATGCCCCGTACCAGCAGGTCAATTTCCACCCCCGCCTGGGATGCCTCGTATAGCGCCAAAATTACCTTCTTGTCGAGCAGCGCATTCATTTTGGCGATGATGCGCGCCGGACGCCCTTGCCGCGCATGCTCCGCCTCGCGCGCAATCAGTCCGTGCAACTTCTCAGCCAGGTCCAGAGGCGCCACCAGCAGGGGCGCGTAGCTGGGATTTTCCGCGTAAGCCGTGAGAAAACTGAACACGTCGTGAACTGCGCCTGTGATTTGCGGGTCCGCCGTCAGCAGGCTCAGGTCGGTGTAAATGCGCGCCGTCATGGCGTTGTAGTTTCCAGTCCCGATGTGCACGTAGCGCCGCGTTACTCCATCCGGGTCCCGCCGCGCCAACAGCGACAGCTTGCAGTGTGTCTTGAGTCCCACCAGGCCATGGAACACCTGCACGCCCGCGTCTTCAAGGTCCCGCGCCCAGCGAATATTCGACGCCTCATCGAAGCGTGCTTTTAATTCGACAACCGCCGTCACTTCTTTCTTCGCAGCCGCCGCAATTAACGCCGGCACGATGAGGGAATGCTCATTGGTGCGGTACAGAGTCTGTTTAATGGAGAGGACACGATCGTCCTCCGCCGCTGATTCGATAAACGAGATCACCGAGTCGTAGGAATCGTACGGATGATGCAGCAAAATATCGTGCCGCCTGAGTTCCTCGAACAGGTCTTGGGATTTGGCCGTCAACCGCAATTCCCGAGGGATGAATGTCTTGAACTTCAATTCCGGATGCTTGGTCTGTTCGTACACATTGAAGAGCCGCGACAGGTTGACCGGTCCATTCACGGAAAATACCTGCCACGGATCCAGTTCGAACACGCCGCGCAAGCGTTCGATGATTTCCGGATCGGCGTCCGCCTCAATCTCCAGGCGCACCGCATCGCCCTTACGCCGGTTGTGAAGTTCTGCACGTACCGATTCCAGCAGGCTGCGCGCCTCTTCTTCCGCCAGGTAAAGGTTGCTGTTGCGCGTGACTCGAAAGGCCGCCGACGACACAATGTCGTACCCGTGATACATGCGCGCAGCGTGGAAGGCGACCAGGTCCGCGAGGAAGATAAAATCGTCAGTATCTTCAGAGGGCAGCCGGATCAGGCGCGGTAACGCCCGCGGCACGGTCACCACGCCCGTGTAAGTCATCGCCGAGCGCCGTCGCCGGCGCAGCAGAAAAGCCACACACAATGCCTTGTTGATCACCCGCGGAAAGGGATGCGCGGGATCCACCGTAACCGGGGTCAGAAGAGGATCGAGTTCCCTTTCGCAGTACGCTTCGACAAAAGACTTGGCGGCCGTATCCAGTTCGTGCAAACCGAGCACGCGGATCCCGTGCTCCGCCAGCCGCGGCCGCAGATGCCCGTTCCAGCAATCATATTGATCGTCAACGAAGTCGTGCGTTTCGCGGTTGATCCGGTCACGTTCTTCCACCAGGGTCAAACCATCCGCCCCGCCTTCGTTGTAGCCATCCTCGATCTGCTGCACCAGGGATGCCACCCGCACTTCAAAGAACTCATCCAGATTGCTGGCGGAGATGGACAGGAACTTCAGCCTCTCCAGCAGCGGGTTGTTCAGGTCCGAAGCCTCTTCCAAAACCCTCCGGTCGAAGGCGAGCCAGGACAGTTCCCGGTTAATGAAGTTCGACGGGTTATCGAGTAATGGACGGGCCATATCTAGGGAAGATTCCGCGCGGAGTGCAAAGGGGCTTTGTCGAGTATCAGGAATTTCGCTTCCGACCCATCTTCCCGCTTCAGGTACATGAAATGTTTGTCCAGATGCATCACGACGCTCTCTCCGGCGTTCCAGAAGCCGGGACTAAACTCGCGCATCGTATGCGGGAGAAATTCGCCTTCGTAGCGCATCCCATTCACGTCAACCGCAATCGTGAAGTAAGGGTCTTCCGTCATGATCGGGGTGTTGACAATGTAGAGCTGAACCCGGTCGCGTGCGTGTTGCTCGAGGCCCAGGATTTTTCCCGTTACCCACTCTCGTTGGGCGCCGTGGGCGGTAGAAAGCGCCACCAGCACGAAAACCCACACGGTAAGAGCCTTGGTCCCCATGGCGTAACTACAGTATAAAACAGCCTCCAGGAATCGCTCTTTTGCAGGGGATTAGGAGGAAATCGGCTGAGCAAAGCCGTCTCTAACACCGCGAAAAAACTAAGGGCGCCATCCTGAAACGTGGCGCCCTCCCCACGTTCACTGCCCGCAAGACATCGCTACTAAAACGTGTAGATCAGGTCAAACTGCAACCGGTTGAGCCAGGGCTCTGTTTGCCCCGCTTTCACTCCGGCCGCCAGAGGTGCATTCAGGAGGTTGCTGTTGAGCGCGCGACCATGCCACCAGGTGAATCCCGCCACCGTGTTTTGGCGAAGCTTCCACAGAGCGTAGATACGATGCTGTAGGATGTTCGTCGGCGCGCGCTGATCGCTTTCCGCGAACGATGCGATCACGGAATCCTGTTCCTGCCTGAGCCACGCATATCCGAACTGCAGGTCGCCCTTGTTCTTCTGCTGCCCCACACTGGCATCGATCATGTAAACGTGCGATTGCTTCCCCAGGCTCGTGTTGACGGACGGCTTGCTGGTGGTGCAGGTCACGATCAGAGTGACCGGGTCCTGCTCGCAACCGCTGCGCGCCGAATTGTCGAACGGATGGTCCGCCGCATTGAGGTTGTTCTCATACTCGAGAATCAGGTTGATTGGAAAGCGCGCCGCCGGCGTCTTGATCTGATTGCTGAGAATGAAGTCGGCGTACAGGAAGTTGGAAAGGAAGTGCCACACCGGAGCATTCGGCTTGCTGAGGTCGACCCAGGTGCCGTTGGTCATACCATTGGGCGAGAACACGCAGCCGTTCGCGCTGGGCACGTTGATGGGAACCGTCGGGATGCTTCCGCCCGCACCGGTCACCGCGGGGTTCGAGCAACCGGGGCCTTCGCCCGGAACCGGGATCGGGCCCGTGTTTCCTCCCGCTGGCGTAGTGGTCGGATTCCCATTCAGTCCCGCGTTGGTGGCCTGCACCGCAAAGGCGCTCGAGTTCAGCAGCGCATCCTGGTAGCGCCAGTTCTGAAGCAGAAACGATGCAGTGCTTGTCCATGGTCCGAAAGCCAGTCGGGCCGAGGCCTGGCCGCCGACCGCGAACGAATCGTGTCCCTTGTAAATGCCGCCCGTACCCGAAACTTCGTTGTATAGCAACTGCATCGACTGAAACGTGATGTTCTGCACTCCCGGTACGCGGTGAATGTCGAATGAGAGCTTCTCGTCGAAGCCTTCCGGGTTTAGATCGACGTCCCCCGTCACGCCGGTACGTTGCCACTGGTAGGCAAACTTGCCAGCCGTAATCGACAGCCAGCGCAGCGCCACGGGATTGTAGGTGATGTAGGCGCGGTCCAACCCGATAGTCTTGCGATCGAAATTGTTGGTTAAGGTTTCATTGGTGGTGGTTGGATCGCCCAGCGACCCGGTCGCCAGCGCCACGCCCCCATAGAAGTCTTCATTCAGCTTGCCATCAAAACCGAAGCGAGCGCGTACACGGGCACGGTTACGGTCGGCAACTCCCTGTTGCTCAAAACTCTCCCCGCGAATCCGGATGTCCCCTGTCCAGCGAAACCGGCCTAAGGTACTTTCGAGAAGCGACACCCGCTTTTGCTCATCCTGGCTGCTCACCAGTTCGCTCTGTACGGTCGTTTTCACGTCCGTAAGATCGGAACTGAGCTTCGCAACCGTGGCCCGGTCGGCCCCGGAGGCTTGTGCTTCAACGACTTTTTGCTGCGCATCGGTCGCTTTTGCCTGCGCCTGCTGCGCCGCTTGCTGCGCTGCTTGCACCGCCTGATCGTGTTGCGCCAGCGACTGTTGCAATTGTTGAATCTGTTGCTGTTGGGCCGCGAGGGCATCGCGCAACGCCTGCACATCCGCCGCGGTCACTTGGGGCTCCGCCGCTTTCGCCGCAGGTCTCTTTGAGCGGGGCTTCACTGTTTGCGCAAGTGCACTCACGGCCAGAAGTGGGACAATGGTCCATGCAAGTAAGGCTTTCATCTTCCTGTTTCCTCAGGTGGCGCTTTCACATCGAAGCCGGTTGATCCGGATTACACATGTAACTCTATTATATTAGTAGACTAACAGCAACCGAATAGCGCTTGTTCTGCCCCTGCTGCGTACCTTTTCAGCTAGCATCCCGCACACTTTCAATAACATCTGGCGGAGAAAGACCAGGAACCAACGTCCCGGCTCCACAACTTTTGCGGAAACTCTTTAATCTCGGCTGTGTCTAGAATAAATAAATCCATTGGTCTTCCGCCTTCTTGTTCCGGCTGGCTCTGAGATCCAACGGTTGGAATGCCAGCCATCGCCACACGTAGGCCGGGAAACGATTGGTTCTGGGACGAGCAAAAACACGAGGGTCCTTTCCATGAGTATTCGCAGATGGAGTTCACTATTGATCGTCGTTTTCGTGCTCATCGCCGAAATGGTCACAGCCCAGGAGTTTACGGTTGCTGCTGCTGCCGATCTCCAGTTTGCAATGCAGGACATCAGCAACAGGTTTCAACAGGCTACCAGTGGTCACATAAAACTGATCTACGGCTCGTCGGGCAATTTCGCGCAACAGATCCAGAACGGCGCGCCCTTCGACATGTTCTTTTCCGCCAATCTCGACTATCCCAAACAGCTGGAAGCCTCGGGGCTGACCGAGCCGGATAGCTTCTACCAGTATGCGAGGGGAAAGATCGTGCTCTGGGTACCGAGCGATTCCCAGGTGGACGTCCACTCCGGGGTGCAATCTCTGCTGGCGCCCTCTGTAAAGAAAATTGCGATCGCCAATCCCCAACATGCGCCTTACGGAAAGGCGGCAGTCTCGGCCATGCAGGCCGAAGGCGTGTATGACAAGGTGAAAGACAAATTGATTTTGGGCGAAAACATTTCGCAGACCGCATCGTTCGTTGTTTCCGGCTCCGCGGACGTCGGGATCGTCGCTCTATCGCTGGCCTTGTCGCCGAATATGAAAGACAAGGGCCGCTACACGGAGATACCGAGTACGGATTATCCGCCGATCGAACAAGCCTGCGTCATTTTGCGGTCGTCGAAAAACACGGCAGTTGCCAGGGCATTTCTGGAGTTTGTGAAAACCGACGCCATCAAAGATTTGCTGCGAAACTACGGATTCGAAGTTTCGGGTGGCCCGCAATCGAAGTAAGCCCCGGAGCAGATTCCTGCACCAAAAAGCCACAGGACCCGGCCGCGGGTCCTGGGACAGTAAGGCAAATGAGAACCAATGCACCTACCGCACCTGCTTGATCTCCGCCTTCACTTTTTCCGCAACGTTGGTGGGCAATGGAGCGTAGGTCAAGGCCGCTGTCATCTTCTGGCCGTCGTCGACCATCCAGTTCAGAAAATCGGAGATGATCTTGCCCCTCGCGGCATCCTTCGATTGCAACGGAATCAAGAGCCACGTGAAGCTCGAGATCGGATAGGCATCCTTTCCAGGCGCATTGGTAATCGATACCCGGAAGTCAGCCGGCATGGTTTTCACCGACCCGGCGGCCGCGGTCACGCTTTCGAGCGAAGCCTTTACGAATGCTCCCGACGCGTTCTTCACGCTGCCGTAGGGAATCTTGTTCTGCACGGCATAGATCAACTCGACGTAGCCGATTGCGCCCTGCATCTGACGCACCACGCCGGCGACGCCTTCGTTGCCTTTGCCACCGAGGCCGACCGGCCACTTGATCGAAGTTCCCTTTCCCGGTCCGCCCTGCCACTCAGAACTGATCTTCGACAAAAAGTCGGTGAAGATGTAGGTAGTACCGCTGCCGTCGGAACGATGGACAACGATAATCGGCTGGTCGGGAAACTTCACGCCCGGGTTGGCCGAAGCAATTGCCTTGTCGTTCCAGTTCGTGATTTTGCCCAGAAAAATTCCCGCAATCACTTCGGGAGTGAATTTCACTTCCTCGGTCACGCCCGGCACGTTGTAGGCGGGGACCACCGCACCCAGCACAGTGGGAACGTGCAGAATTTTCACTTTCGCCTGCGACAGCTGCTCATCAGTCATGGGACCATCGCTGGCTCCGAAGTCCACCGTACCAGCCAGCACCTGGCGAATCCCTCCGCCGCTGCCGATGGACTGGTAGTTGATCTGTATATCGGGATGCGCGTTGTGATACTCGTTGAACCACTTCGAGTACATGGGATAAGGAAAAGTCGCGCCGGCTCCGTTCAATGTCGTTTGGGCCAGTGCGGGTACCGCTACAACTGCGCAGAGAACAAGCACCGCGATTCGACGCATCACTCGATCGCCCTCCTGTGGGTGAGCTTCCCTTCGGTTCTATCCGCGCGGTGTTACAGTACTGTTACAAATTGGTGAATTTCTCATGAAACACCGGACTTTGATTGCGCCTGCTCCGGCAGCGTGGCCACACTCCTGTGGGGATCACTGAAACTTGTCCGACTCGAACGACCGCTACGCGCCGGGCTGGCCTGGAATCGCGCCGCGCTGGACTTCCAGCGCCAAGTCGGGCATTGGCACAGCTCTCAACCCGCATAGCCGTGTCTGGTATACGCTCAGTCACGGAATCCTGAACGAGGTCTACTTCCCTCGCGTCGATCAGGCCTGCACTCGCGATCTGGGATTGATCATCACGGATGGGCGCAGCTACTTCTCGGAAGAAAAGCGCCACTGCACCTTTGAGAATGTCCCCTTCGAACCGGGCATCCCTGTCTTCCAGCTCACCAATACGAGCCTTGACGGCCGTTACCGGATTCGCAAGGAAGTTTTCAGCGATCCGCATCGCCACGTGGTATTGCAAAGAATCAATTTCGAGCCGCTGCGGGGCAAACTCCAGGACTACCGCTGCTACGCGCTGCTCGCGCCGCATATCGCAAATTGGGGATTCGGCAACACGGGTTGGGTGGGCGACTACAAGGGACATCCGATGTTGTTTGCCCGCCGCGAACACGTCACGCTTGCCTTCGCCTGTTCAAGTCCCTGGATGGCTCGCTCGGTTGGCTTCGTCGGATACTCGGATGGCTGGCAGGATCTGTCGGAACACTTCCGCCTGACCTCGGATTACACGCGCGCGGAAAACGGCAATCTCGCGCTGACAGGAGAAATTGATCTCGCCGCCTGCCAGGGAAAATTCGTGCTCGCACTGGGTTTTGGGGGCAACTGCTGGGAGTCCGGCCAGCAGGTCCTGTCCTCGCTCCTCGAAGACTGCGACGAGATACGCGAACACTTCGTCCGCCAGTGGCGCAATTGGCACGACACCCTCCTTCCTCTGGATCGGGAGAAGCGCGAAGTCGATCTCTACCGCACCAGCATGGCGGTCCTGCGCAGCCACGAGTCCAAAGACTTCGTGGGCGGCATCATCGCGAGCTTGTCCATTCCCTGGGGATTCAACAAGGGCGATGAAGATCTGGGCGGATACCACCTGGTGTGGCCGCGCGATCTGGTGGAAACCGCGGGGGCGTTGATCGCGGGCAAAGCTACCGTCGACGCGCTGCGCGTTTTGCGCTACCTCGAATCCACCCAGGAGGCCGACGGCCACTGGGCGCAGAATCTCTGGCTGGATGGCCGTCCGTACTGGAGTGGCATCCAGATGGACGAGACCGCTTTCCCGATCCTGCTGCTCGACCTGCTGCGCCGCGAAGCGGAAGGATTGTTGGGCGATCTGCATCGCTGGTGGCCGATGGTGCGCAATGCTGCCAGTTTCATTGTCCGCAACGGACCCGTCACCCAGCAGGATCGCTGGGAAGAAGACGGCGGTTACTCACCCTTCACGCTCGCGGTTGAGGTCGCCGCCCTGCTCGCTGCCGCCGACGTTGCAGACCTCGTAGGCGAACCGGTCTCCGCGGAATATCTTCGTGATACCGCCGACACCTGGAACGACAACATCGAGCGCTGGACCTACACGCTCGATGGCGATCTCGCGCGCCAGATGGGCGTCGACGGTTATTACGTGCGAATCGCTCCCGACTCCGACGGTGCGGCATCACCGTTGCAGGGCTTCGTGCCCATCAAGAATCGCGCCCCCGATCAGAGCTCGGCTCGCGCCACTGCCGTGATCAGTCCCGACTCGCTGGCCCTGGTCCGTTTCGGCCTGCGTGCTCACGACGATCCCAGAATCCTCAACACCATCAAAGTGGTCGACGAGCTTCTTCGCGCCAAGCTGCCGCAAGGTCCGTGCTGGTATCGCTACAACGGCGACGGCTATGGCGAGCATGAAGACGGCAGCCCCTTCGACGGTACCGGCATCGGACGTCCCTGGCCGCTGCTCGCCGGGGAACGCGCCCACTACGAAGTTTCCGCGGGACGCCCTGAGATTGCCAGGGCCCTCTTAGGCGTGATGGAAGGCTCCGCCGCAGGCGCCAGCCGTCTGATCCCGGAGCAGGTGTGGGACGCTGCGGACCGGCCCGAACTCGAACTCTTCCGAGGAAAGCCAACCGGTTCCGCATGCCCGTTAGTTTGGGCGCATTCGGAATATATCAAGCTGCGCCGCTCGCTGCGCGATGGCCGCGTCTTCGATCAACCGCCGCAAACCGTACAACGCTACATCGTGGAAAAACGCCACTGCCAATATTTTTTCTGGATCTTCAACAACAAGGCGCGAACCATGCCCTGCGGCAAGACGCTCCGCATCGCCTTGCTGTCGCCCGCAACGATTCACTGGAGCATGGATGGTTGGACGACTTCTCTGGACACCCACACACGCGATACCCGGCTGGGAGTGCACGTCGCCGACCTCCCCACCGACAAAGTTCCCGTGTCGCACGAGATCGTCTTCACATTTAAGTGGGACCAGGACGCCCGCTGGGAGGGCGTGAATTACACGGTGGTCGCAGAGTAGTTAGAAGTGGTTTGTGGCCGCAACTATCCCGTGTATTCCAATTCCACCACCGTGCAGTCATCCCCGAGCGGCGTGCCCGCACAAAACATCGATACCGACGCAAAAATATCCTCGAGCGTCGGGCTTTTCGCGGCGACTTCTTCCAAGCGCTCGTTGTCGTAGAACTCGCCATGCGCATTCTCCGCTTCGGTGACGCCATCGGTCACCAGGATGAAGCGATCCCCCGGCTTCATATGCACGCGATCGCCTTCATAGGTCGCGTCGGCAAGCAGGCCGACCGGAAGATTCCCGTGCTGCGGGCGGATAACTTTCCCTTGCGACACTAAAAGCGGCGGAACATGCCCGCAATTGACGTATTCGAGTTCTCCATCCTTGCGAATGCGCGTGATAATAACCGTCGCGTATTTCTCGCCCAGGTGCTTCTGGGTGAAGAAGCGGTTCACCGCCCCCATGATGTCGGCCAGCGGCATTCTCGCGCTTAAGTGCGAGTAAACCATCCCCTGCAGCGTCGAAGCCAACAGTGCCGCCGACACCCCCTTGCCGCTTACGTCCGCCAGTACGACCGCCAAACCGTCTTCGGTGTTCACGACGTCGAAGAAATCCCCCCCAATCTCTTTGCACGAAAGATTTCGTCCCCGCATCTTCGCGAACGGAACTTCTGGAATCGTGACCGCCATCAGCCGCTGCTGGATCGATGCCGCAATGGCAAGTTCCTGCTGGTAACGGCGCGACGCTTCCTCGGCCTGCACCAGGCGGGCGTTCTCGATCAGCGAAGCCGTGTCGGTAGCAATGACCCGCAGAATGTCGCGGCTCACATCCGAGATATCGCGCGAAGCAAAGCGTGAATCGAGATACAGCGCGCCCATCACTTCGGCCTCCGCCGGATTGCTCGCGTCCCGATAGGTCTGCACCTGGGGCTTACGGAGCGGCAGGCAAATCACGGTGCGCAGATCGTAGGCCACAATGCTCTGCCGGACCGCCAGGTCGATGGACTGGCTGGTATCGGTAAGCAGAAATTCTGAATTCGATTTCATTGCTTCTTCGAGGATCGAATGGGAAATCGTCTTGTCGTCCAGCAAGGCCTCGCCCTTCGAATTCCGCCCAGCGGCCAGGCGCAAGCTCCCTTCTTCATCTTTGAGGAACACGTAACCGCGCTCGGCACGTATCAATTTCAAGGTTGTGTCGACCAGCGTCAGCAGCACTTCGTCGAGCACACCTACGGTATTCAGCTTGCGCGCCGCCTCCAGGAACAGAGTCAGCTTCTCCAAATCGGTTGTGTCGGTGGAAATCTGGATACCCGAAATCTGGCTAAGGAACTCGCGCGCCGTATTCGATGTTGCATGCTGCGGGCTGAAAATGACGTACGCGACGTCCCGCACTCCAAACTCCACGCGGTCGTTGCGCTGCAGCCTTTGCCGCTGGACGCGCTCCCCATTCACATAAGTGCCGTGCTTGCTCCCCTGGTCGACCACGAAGAAGTCGCCACTCTCCGCAACGATGAGTGCGTGGTCGCGCGATACGCGAGGGTCGGGAATGACGAGGTCTTTGTCTACCTTGCGGCCGACGGAGAATGGAGTGCGATTCATCACGATCGAGCGCTGCTCGTTGCCCTGCACGTAGATCAGCGAGGGAAAGACCCCGGAGCCCGGGTCGGACGTGATGCCGGAAATGGGATGAAACGCCATAGGCGAACTTCGCCGTATTTCTCTTGATTACAGATAATGACAGGAATGAGGCCCAGCCGGAAGGGGCTGCATCCGCTTGCTAACCGCGTTTGGTTCCACCCGGGGAGCGGCCGGGGCGCGGTCTAATCGGGAATCGCAGCCCCGTTCAGGAGTGGCTTCCTTTAAAAGCCGCGATCGCCTCCTGCTCAGTGTCATAAACCTCGAATACCGTGGCCAGTTTGGTGATCGAAAGGACGTCGCGCAGCCTCTGGCCCAAACCGGTCAGCTTGATGTCCGCGCCCTGGGCACGCGCCGACGAATACACGCCCACCAGCGTTCCCAGCCCGCCGCTGTCGATGTAGGTGACCCCGCTCAGGTTCAGCACGATCCGCTTGGTCGTCTCCAGCAACTTCTTCAGGCCCTCGCGAAGGCCGCTGGCTTCCTCTCCGAACACGATCCTTCCGGAGCAGGCTACGATTGTCACGCCGTCTGCCAGCAGCGTATCCATCTTGAGGGTCATCCGGGCCTCCCAGCCTTCAATCGTCAAAATTGCCTGAGAAGCCTACCGCTTGCGACCACCCAATGCAAGTTTTGGGCGGCAGATTGCGGGCTTGAACCGAAGCGCGATTTTTTTCGGTCAGGCTACCATCCCGGCCGGAGGCGCGGCTTCGAGGACTCTCGTCTCGTGCTCTTGCCACATGGCAATCAGCAGGATGCTCAGCGGAATGAGGCACACAATCGGCATGGGAGTCTTGGCGCAAGTATAGAGCGGCAGCCACCACCACCGCTGCACCGTCTCCGGGGACAGGAACAGGGAAGCAAAGCCCAGACCGACTGCCGTCACCCATGGCCAGGCAACCGCGATAACCCCCAACATAAATCCGGCTCGCGAAATCCACCCGCGCGCCCACAATACCGATCGGTTCTCGACCAGCACCAGCAAGGCCGGCAACAGCAGGATGAAGTTGTACGGCGCAAACATGGGAATAATGATTACAGTGATGGCCAGTACCAGCGCGATTACCAGCGAAAACGCCCCCGATCCCGCGGGCCGATCCCGAAACCGCCAGCAGATCGCTGCCACTGCGGCCACCATGAGAGCGGTCAGGATTCTTCCCCACCATGGCGTCAACAACACGTCCAGCATCGACATGCGACCCGCATAATTTCGGTAGTCGCGCATCGCCATAAGGAAGTTCCCAAACCACCCGGGCAACAGAAGTTGGGATCCGGCGAACAACAATGCCATGGTACTGGCGAATCCCCACACGAAGCCCTGCCGTCGCCGCCAATCACTCAGCGCCCATAGCAGAAGACAGGCTGTGATCGGCACTACCAATTGCGGCTTGATGGACGCTACCGCCAGCATGGCTCCCGCCGCAAACAAGTGTCCAGCGACCAGCAATGCCATTCCGCCTGACAGCAGCCCCGCCACCAGCAGCGTAAGCTGCTGCAGTTTCAAAGCTTGCAGCGTCGGAAAACTCCCCAGGGTGAGAACCACTGCGGTGACCAGCAAAATGGGCGGCGCCCGCCACCCGATCGCCCGAAACCACAGCGGCACGCTCAACGCGGTTACAGCCACGAGCAGCCAAAAGAACGCGATCATTACGCGCTCAAACGGAAAGCCCACCGACGGTGCCAGTAAAAAGGCAACATAGACCGGATACGCGAACCCCTGTTGGTCAATGGGATCTTCCGGGCGGCTCGCATCCAGTTCGCGCCCGTAATACCCCACCTGAATTTCGCGTGTGACCTCGCGGCTGTAAGGATTGCGATGGTGCAGCAGCAACTCCCGCGATCCCAGCCAGCGCGGATACAAGTCCGACAGATTTCCACGCGGCCGTTCGTGGGCCACGGCATCCGCGCGTTGGTAAGGCACGAGAATGCGGCTGACGTAAAACCACATACTGCCCGCGCAAACCAGTGCCAGCACCAGCCCAAGTTTTGGATTTTTCAGCAAGAGTTGTTCTCGGCGCCGACCATCAACGCCTGGAAGTTTTGTTGTTGTCGCATCCTTAAGGTAGCACTCCCGCGAAAGACTTTGCGCGATTGTCGCGCAGCGCCATCCAAAGGCCCGGCCTGGCGTAAAGAATGAATTCCTTATCTTCGTAAACCGCGTTCCACTCCGTCTCGCGCATCTTGGCACAGATCGGCGAATCCCGCGGAGCCACCACGATGTCGGTCGGGTACGCATCGAGCGTCGATCGCCAGTTCGCCCGGGCGTCATAAAAATCGAAAACCTGCCGCATCACCTCGTTTGAATAAACCTCTTCATAACGTCCGTCGAGCGACACCTTCACCGCGGGATAAAGTTTCCACGATACATACGCTCCCAACCGGAATGGAACCATGGCGTTGCCCTGGAGGTGTTGGTCGGTGAGGTAGTCCACCGCGCCTACGGGATAAATCGGCTGCGGTACGCGAAGCTGCCACGGCCTCTGTCGTGCCCCGAAAATGATGGCCACGCAGCCGAGCGCCGTCCAGGCAGCCGTCGCAAAACAACGCCTGCGCTGCACGAATTGCAGAATCCACCGCCCTGTGGTTGTTTGCTGCAAATAGAAGGGCGTGTACGACAACCACAAGACGGCAAAGACCGGCAGTAGTTTCCGATGCAGTGTGGCTTCGACCGCCGTGGCCGCGAGCGGAAGAATGCCTGGCGTCCTTCGGACTCCAACTGCCACCAGGGCGTAGAACACCACGGCCACCGCCGCAATGAAACAGATGACCCACGCTGGTCCCAAATCCCATATCGGACGCCACTCCGGAGCAAACGGTCGAGACATCCACAGTGCGCGTCGCAGATACTGGAGATACGCGTTTCCGTACGGCGTCAAAAAAACCTCGAGTACCATGCCCAGCAGCGCGATCAGCATCCGGCGAATGCTTTCTCCGCGTAATGCTCTTTCCATGCAGTAAAGCGCCGTTAACCCAATCCCTGACACAAACCCGCCGTGAAGGTTCACCCACAACGGGAAGATCATCAACCATGCGATCAACCAACTTCGCGACCCCCTGCGATCGAACTCCCAAAACGTAACCAGCACCGCCAGGAAAAAAAATGAATAGACCTGTGCCCGGACCACCGCAAAGAATCCGAGGTAGGTAAGAAAGATTGGTATCGGAGCACACACACTCGTCAGGCGGTAGTCCGCGCCCAGCTTTGTCGAACATCGCCAGCACAAGGCGCCCGTGCCGAGCGCAAGCAGGAATTTCAATACCAGCAAGGCGCGCCCGCCAAACCACAGCGTCGCAAAATAGGCGACCGCTCCCGCTCCCCATTCGTGGTCAATCCACGGAGCAATGGTCGGCGTATAAGCGAAGGGGTCGGCGCGCAGCAGGTGCCCCGCCCGCAGACTCTCCCGGATCAAAGCCATCTGATGCCAGAGGTCAATGTCGACGAAATTGTAGGAAATCAAAGCTAGGAAAAAGAATGCCGGTCCAGCGAGCGACGTGATCTGCAGCCACCTACATCGGCCAGGAAGGTCGCCGGATTCCGCCGCATTCCAATCGGTCATAGCGAGGCTGCGCCAAAAAGCCAGGCCGAACTTGCCTTCATCAAATACTTTAACTAGTACAAGTCTTCCGCAACTCTGGACTCCCGCTACAATTTGCGCGCAAGCACCTGATACTGCCCGCCCAGGGGCACCTTGGCCAGCAAAGCCTCCAGTGGTCGCATCGCGCGCAATGCATGCGGAAAGAAAAACCTGTGGTCGGTCCGCAGAACTTCTAACCCTCCATCGCGCAGCAGCCGCCCCGCTTCGCCTGGACCAATCTTCACCGCGTTCCGGTCAAAATCGCATTTGTGCATCACGTACTGTGTTCCCGGATTCCATGGATTGTTTTCCCACAGCGCGAACAAACCGCCGGGCCGCAGGCATCGGCCGATGTAATCAATCGCATCCACACGCTCCGCCACCGGAATGTGATGGAAGACTCCGTTGCAGTAGATCGCATCGACCGAACCGTCCGGCGTGTATTCCGCGAACGTAAGAAACCGGAATCGTGCTCCGTGCGTCACTCGCGCCCGCTCCAGTGAACGCTCGGAAACATCTAGTCCGACCACCGACTGGCTCCCAAGACATTCCCGCAGGAACGCTGTCGTGTCGCCCGTGCCGCAGCCATAGTCGAGCACCGAACGCGCGCGAAGACCAAATTCCGCCAGACACTTCGCAAGCCACTCCACTCTGGCCCGCGCAAAGAACTCCTTGGTCTCTCCGCTTGCAGCCAGCGCATCATTCAGACATTCGTCGTAGTTGTCCGCAAAGCGGTCGAACTCGGCAGGATCGCTCATCGGCGGGGCAATCCAAGCACGCTCAGAAAGAAACTCGTGAAGACTGTTTGCGCGCCGAGGGTCAGCAGCATTACCGCCAGAATCACGATCCGCATGGTGTGCGAGTAATCCAGCGGGCCGAAGTGCTGCAGCCCCCAACCCACCACCGCCATCACAGAGGCCGCGAATCCTCCGATAAGCAAAACTGCGCCTACCGCCAAACCGACCTCGAGTGTGATGTAGCGGAAAAATCTGTCAAGCGTGGGATCGGGGGGGTGCAGGCCCTCCGACACCGCAAACAGTTTGGTGAAGACTGCGAAGCAGATGCTCTGAAATCCCAGCAGCACAAACGCTGCGGCATACAGGAGCGTATGCACATCGTACGTCACGCTGCCCACCGTTCGGGGCGCGGGCAAAAGCCACGCCCCCAGTAGCCCGCCCAGCGCCACCAGAGCAATCCCGGGATACAGGAACAGCCAGCGCGGACTGTACAGCAGGAAAAAACGCAAGGTCCGCCAGCCATCGCGCCACGTTCGCAAATGCGGCGGACGACTGCGTCCATCGGGCGAAAGCGTGGTCGGCACTTCAGCGATCTGCAGGTTCAACAAAGTCGCCTTTACCACCATCTCGGTAGCGAACTCCATTCCGGTCGTACGCAATCCCATGCGCTCGTAGGCCTCCTTGCGAAATCCACGCAGGCCGCAATAAAAATCTCCCACCGCGCGATTGCGGAAAAACAGCCGGCCCAGCCACGTCAGCGCCGGATTTCCAAAATACTGGTGCATGGGCGGCATCGCTCCTTTTTCGATTCCGCCCGTGAAACGGTTCCCCATTACCAGGTCGGCGCCCTCGCGCAAGGGTTGCACAAACCGGGGGATGTGCGCGAAGTCGTAGCTCGCATCCGCGTCGCCCATTACGACGTACTTCCCTCGGGCCGCGGCGATGCCGCCCATGAGCGCGTTCCCATACCCTTTGGCCGCCACGTGAATCACGTACGCTCCCAGCCGCTCCCCGATCTCGATCGACCCGTCAGTGCTGCCGTTGTCCGCCACTACCACTTCCCCCGCTATATTCGCGTCGCGCATGGCCTGCTGTGCCCGGAGTATGCAGGTCTCCAGGGTTTCCGCCTCGTTCAAGCACGGCAACACCACCGACAGCTCCACCGCCGTCGGCGTCCCCTGGAGAACCGGATCTTTAATTTCGGGTCTGATTGTCGGGGTCACCTGCACTCTTTCTGATTTACAGAACAGAATCCAACCACCGCTTTCCCGAGATTCTGCTACAAATTAAATCCACTCACGAAATTCACGTGCCGAGTTTTCATCGGAGTTTATCAAAGGCGTTGTTCCCGGAGACCCGGTGTCCCTCCTTGTTGGCTTGATCTTGGCGGCGCTGCTCGCGCTCGGCTGGTTTTCGCCGAGAGCCGGTGACCGCTGGATCGTCCCCCTCGAACAAAGCCTCGCGCGTTTCTCCCGCCAAAAACCGGCGACGGTTCTATGTCTGGGCGTGGCAGCAATTCTCATTCGCCTCGCGCTTCTGCCCGTCTCTCCCATACCGGTGCCCGCGATTCACGACGAATTCAGCTACCTGCTGTCCGCCGATACCTTCGCCCACGGCCGCCTCACCAACCCGCCCCACCCGATGTGGATGTTCTTGGATACTTTCCACGTCCTTCAGCACCCGACGTATGCCTCGAAGTATCCCCCGGCGGACGGTGCGGCAATGGCAGTCGGCCTGCTGCTCGGCCATCCCTGGTTCGGCGTGCTGCTGAGCATGGGGGCCATGGTGATGGCCATGACCTGGATGTTGCAGGGATGGTTCCCGCCCCAATGGGCTTTGCTCGGTGGTGTCCTGATCGTGGTCCGTTTTGGCTTGTTTACGCACTGGGTCGACAGCTATTACAACGGTTCCGTTGCGACTATCGGTGCCGCACTGGTGCTGGGAGCGTTTCCCCGAATCGTGCGTAGAAGCCGCCCGCGGGACGCCCTGCTCATGGGCGCAGGCGCAGTCATACTGGCGTGCAGCCGGCCAGTCGAAGGACTTATCTTCTGCCTCCCAATCGCCATCGCTCTGCCATTCGCATTTCGATCCCGGCAGAAGTCATTCACGTTACGTGTTCTTCTTCCAATGGCATCCATACTGGCCACCGGCGTGATTTTCCTTGCCTACTACAACACACGTGTCACAGGCCATCCGACCCTGTTTCCATACATTGCCTACCATCGCCAGTATTTCAACTACCCGGCCTTCGCCTGGCAGAAGGTGGGTGCGCCGTTGCACTATTCCAACCCTCAATTTGAGGTATTTTTCAATACGTGGCAGCGTGTCCAATACCCGCTCACCTGGGCTGGCTGGAAGCATCGCACCGTCAGCTCATTCTGGATCTGGTGGTATGTTTTCCTGGGTCCGGTCCTCACCCTTCCTTTCGTAATGCTGAGCCGGGTGGCGCCGGACCACCGGATGCGGTTGCCGCTTTGCCAGTTCGCCCTGTGCGCCGCCGGGCTGCTCGCGATCGTCTGGTTCCAGCCACACTACGCGGCGCCGCTCGCGGCTACGCTTCTGATCTTGCTGGTTCAGGCCATCCGGCATCTGCGCCGCGCCCAGATCCAACGCAAGCCGGTCGGCATCTTCCTAACCCGCTTGCTTGTTCTGCTCGCTATCGATTGGACTGTAATCCAGGCAGGTCAAGCGGCGCGGCACCCTATAGGCGGATGGGCAATCCACCGGGCTTCCATGGTCAGAACCTTGAAGTCAGTCCCAGGCAAGCACCTCGTTCTGGTCCGTTACCAGCCCAATCACAACGTCCATCAGGAGTGGGTCTACAACGAGGCTGACATCGACCACTCCCGGATCGTCTGGGCACGCGAGATTCCCGGCCAGGACCTGCAGCCGCTGCTTAGCTACTTTAATGACAGGAAAATATGGCTGCTTGAACCGGATAAATCTTCCCCAGAACTCAGCTCCTACCCTCCGGATCGGTAGCAGATCCACCTCAACTGGGGGTAACCTGCCCTGAAATCTGCTAATAACCAACCCGCCCGGTCCCCAGAATCAAGAAATTAGCTTCCCCTCGGCTCCGCTCGCGGTATGATAGGCGCATCCGGACGGCGCGCGGGCCCGCCGGGCTCCTCAAATCTTTGATTCGATTGAAAAAGGAAGTCGTTCCCATCGCAGGAGCACTTCGGGTATCGCCCGTGACAGGCGGCATCTTCGATACATGCCTGTGTCTGCAGGAGGAATAAGAATGTACGAAGCCCTTAGCAAGTTGATGCGCGATGAGCAAGGACAGGACATTGCCGAATACGCGGTCATGCTGGCCGTCATTCTGGTCATTGTGGTGGGGACCGTTCGCCTGATCGGCTCGAACGCGAATACGGTCTTCTCGCAGGTCGCCAGTTCGATTCAGTGACCTGCAATGCCGTCGCGGCGTGCAAAGTTTTGACGGTTTACTCGGCCCTGGGGATCTTAAGAACTTGGTTGTTCGGATAAACCGTGCGACCCGAAGTCGAACATTTGCAATTTTCTGGCGTGTCTTGAGGAGTAGGCATGAATCGTTCACGGCTCCTTTTCATTGGAGTCCTTGCATTGGCGCTCGGAGCGTTCGTCAGCTTCGTGGTCTACAAAAATATGATGTCCAAGACCAATGCCAACAATGAGCCGGGGTCCGAGGTCATCGTGGCCGCCAACGACCTGCAGGTTGGCTCGAGATTAATGGATGGTGACGTACGCCAGGTCAAGGTTCCCACCTCCGTGCTGCCCCCCAACTACTTTCGGAACAAGTCGCAGGTGCTCGGCCGCGGCGTGATTCTGCCCGTTCAAAAGGGTGAATTCCTTCTGCCCAGCAAACTCGCCGCGGAAAACGCCGGCTCCGGACTTCCATCCCTCATCCCGCCTGGCATGCGAGCGGTCTCGGTCCGCGTGAATGAGGTCGTGGCGGTCGCTGGATTCGTTGTTCCCGGAACCCGCGTGGACGTTCTGCTAACCGGCAACCCAACTGGTGGCAATGAACCGCAGACCACGACCGTGCTCGAAAATGTTGCCGTTATCGCTGCCGGTCAGAAACTCGAGCGCAACGCTGCCGGCGACCCACAAACTACGCCCGTGATCACGTTGCTGGTTTCACCCGACGACGCTCAGAAGCTCACGCTCGCCAGTTCACAAGGGCACATTCAACTTGCCTTGCGCAACCCGGTCGACACCAAGAGGGAAGATATCGCAGCGATGAAAGCCAACGGTCTTTACCGGAATCTGAATCCGACGGCTCCCCCGCCTCGCCCCAAGACGGTCAAGGCTCCAAAGACCCAGGCTGCCCCACCGCCCGGGGGTTATAAAGTCGAAGTCATTCGCGGCAACAAGGTTGATGAAACCAAGTTCCCAGATCAAACAGGCGCCCACTAGGAAATGGATTCCTCTCGCACGACACAACTTCCACGGTTTTCTCGAATCCCGAGGTATCGCAGGATGATGCCGGCTCCGACCATCGGCGGTACCCTCGCCGCCAGCCTCTTGTTGTCTTCGCTCGGATGGGCCAACACTTTGCAGCAGGATCCGGCCAACCCCGCGCCAGCCGGCCAGCAACAGCCTGCCCAGCAGTCGCCTGCGCAGGTCGAGCATCCATCGTCCGCGTCTGTGCCTTCGCCGAACGAAGCCACCGGCGCCGCTCCCCTGCGCGTGATGGTCGGCAAATCCCTGCTCATCAATACCAGTGAACGGCTCAAACGCGTCTCGGTCACCGACCCCGCCGTCGCCGACATCTCGGTCGTCACGCCGACCCAGGTTCTGGTGCATGGCCGCTCCGCCGGTGAAGTCTCTCTGCTGATCTGGGACGAACTCGAGCGCTCCCGCAGTTTCGATCTTCGCGTCGACGTCGATGTCACGGCCGCCGCCGAAGAGGAGAAAAGCGTCTTCCCCGACGAGCAGATCATCGTCACCCCGTCGCGTTCCGCCATCGTGCTCTCGGGCCACGTCTCGGACGAAACCGTTGCCACGCGCGCTGGCAAAATCGCCGAGGCTTACTCCAAAAACGTCGTCAACGTGCTGACCTTCGGTCCCAAGGGTGCCCAGGAAGTTTTGCTCGAAGTGAAGTTCGCGGAAGTCGATCGCACCGCGCTGACCCAGCTCGGAATCAACCTGTTTATGCCCGGCCAGGGAAATACCATTGCACTGAGCCAAACCGGACAGTTCGGCTCAGTGGGAATCCGCAATACCGGGACTACTACCACCACCAACGGCAGCACCTCCACAACCACCACTACTTCGACGCCGCCCACCGTCAACATCAGTGATTTCTTGAATCTATTTGTCGCCCGCACCGACATCAACGTCGGCGCGGTCATCAAGGCCCTGCAGGCCAAGAACCTGCTGCAGATTCTCGCCGAACCCAATCTCATCGCAGTCAACGGCAAGGAAGCCAGTTTCCTCGCGGGCGGCGAATTTCCCTTCCCCATCGTCCAGCCCGGCCAGGGCTTTACCGCCGTAACCATCCAGTTCAAGGAATTTGGCGTGAAATTGAAGTTCACTCCCGTCATCATGCCCAGCGGCATAATTCACCTTAAAGTAGTGCCTGAAGTCAGCACGCTGGATTTCGCGAATGCCCTGCAAATTTCCGGCTTCCTGATTCCCGCGCTCAGCACGCGCCGGGCGGATACCGAATTCGAACTGCAGGACGGCCAGAGCTTTGTCATCGCAGGCCTGATGGACAATCGAGTCACCAATATTGCGAACAAGATTCCCGGGCTCGGCGATATCCCGATCCTCGGCAATTTTTTCAAGAGCAAGAGCGCGCAGAAAAGTAATGCGGAATTGATGGTGCTGTGCACCGTCAAAAAAGTTTCTCCCGAGATGAAGGCGCCCGCCGGACCCACCAATCCGCTGCCCTTCCTCGACAATGAAAAGTTCGACGGGAAAAAGCCCGCGCCTGGAAAGTAGTGTTGTGTCATGCCTGAGCTTTCGGTAGTCGTCGTCGCGAGTGGCAGTGAGCAGCGTGCCATGCTGCAGGTACTGGTCGACGGAACCAGTGTGGCGCGAACCGTCCACTCCGCCCCCAGCTATCCCGTGACCGGCACCGATCCGGTTGTCGCCCGCATCCGCGGCGCCAATCCTGACGTCACCCTGGTTGATGTCCCCATCGACAATCCATCCGCCGCCCTACACGCCATCGAAATGCTCCGCCACGAAATGCCCGAAACCGCGGTATTCGCCATCGGCAGCCTGACCCAGCCGCAGATCATCGTGAGCGCCATGCGCGCGGGCGCGAAAGAATTCATCGAGCGCCCCACCACCACCACCGATCTGCTCGAAGCCTTTATCCGTCTTTCTTCGAGTCAGCGCAAGGTGAAGCGCGAAGGCCCGCGCGGCAAGACTTTCACCGTGGTGAACGCCAAGGGCGGCAGCGGCGCAACCACGGTGGCCGTAAACCTGGCTTTGGCTCTCCAGTCAGCGTATGGGAACGTTGCCCTGGTCGACCTGGCGCCTCTCGGGCACGCTGTCCTGCATCTGAATCTGAAGGCTCCATTCACCGTGGCCGACGCCATCCGCAATCTGCATCGCCTCGACAGTTCCCTGCTCGAGAGTTTTATGACCCGGCATTCCGGCGGCCTGCAGCTTCTGGCTGGCGCCAGCACTCCGGCGCTCACCGAACCGAGCAGCGCTGAGTTCGCGCGGCTTTTCGATTTGATGGCCAGCCATTTCCGTTACGTGGTTGTGGACAATTCTTCGCGCCTGGACAGCGCAACCCGCCTGGTGGGAAATCTCTCCGAGGCCATCCTGCTGGTGGCTCATGCCGATGTCGCTTCCCTGTGGAGCGCTTCCCGGGTGGTGCAGTTTCTCGGCGAGAATGCCGGACGCGAGCGCGTCAAGCTCGTGCTCAACCGGTTCCGCAAGATTCCCGGTTTCCACGAAAGCGACGCGGAAACCGCATCCGGCGCCAGCCTGCTGTGGCGGGTGCCCAATCAATACTTCGCGGTCTCAAGCGCGATCGACCGCGGCATCCCGCTCATGCAGCAGAACCATACCGAGATTGCACGCTCTTTTAGCGGACTGGCGACTGCGCTCACCAAAGACGACGATGACGTCAAGCGCTCCGCCTGGTCGCTGTTTAAGACTGTTTAGGAAGATAAATGCCAAACCTGCAAACGTTCGAGCGCGCTGAGTATCAACAGGTAAAAGCCGACCTCCATCGCAAAATCCTCGACCGCCTGGATCTTGAGAAACTCGGCCGCACTAACAGCGAGACGGCCCGCGAAGAAGTCCTGATCCTCATTCGGACTTCAGTCAACAGCGAAGCGGTGCCCCTCAGCTTTGCCGAGCGGGAACGCCTGGCGCGTGAAATTCTCGATGAGATCTTCGGGCTGGGCCCGCTGGAGCCCCTGCTTAAAGATCCCAGCATCTCGGATATTCTGGTCAACCGCTTCGACAAGGTCTACATCGAGCGCTCCGGAAAGCTGGAGCCGACCGGACTCTCGTTCAAGGATAACCAGCACCTGATGCAGATCATCGATCGCATCGTGTCGCGCGTCGGCCGGCGCATTGATGAGTCTTCGCCTATGGTCGATGCCCGGCTTCCGGACGGCTCGCGCGTTAACGCCATCATTCCACCGCTGGCCATCGACGGCGCTTGCCTCTCCATTCGGCGTTTCGGACGCGACCCCATCACCGCCCGCCAGATGATCGAGAACAAGAGCTTGACCGAGCCCATGCTCGAACTGCTCTCGGCGATGGTCAAAGGCCGCCTGAATCTCCTGATCTCCGGTGGAACCGGCGCCGGTAAAACTACCGTGCTCAATGTTCTTTCCGGGTACATTCCGAACAACGAACGGGTCGTCACCATCGAAGACGCTGCCGAATTGCAAATGAAGCAGGAACATGTAGTGCGGCTGGAGACACGCCCGCCCAACATCGAAGGCAAGGGCGCCATCCGGCAGCGGCAACTCGTGATCAACAGCTTGCGTATGCGTCCTGACCGCATCGTGGTGGGCGAGGTGCGCGGCGAGGAAGCCTTTGACATGTTGCAGGCCATGAACACCGGTCACGAAGGCTCCCTGACGACCGTCCACGCGAACTCGCAGCGTGACGCGCTGGCTCGTATTGAGAACATGGTGTCGATGGCCAATCTGAATATTCCCGAACGCGCCATTCGCCACCAGATTTCATCCGCCATCCATGCCGTGGTGCAGGTGGCGCGCCTATCCGACGGCACCCGCAAGATCATCACCATCTCCGAAATTACCGGCATGGAAACCGAGATTATCTCCATGCAGGACATCTTCGTGTTCGACCGCCTCGGGATCGACGAGAGCGGCAAGGTTCGCGGCATGTTCCGCGCCACTGGCATCCGTCCGAAATTTGCGGAGCGCCTGGCCACCGGCGGCTGTCGCCTTCGTCCTGGACTGTTTGAATCGCGTATGGAGGTTTAGCTGAGGATTACTCGATGCCCGCACTGATTGCTTTGCTGGTTTTCGTGGTGGTCTCGCTCGGGGGCTTCGTTGTCTTCTCGCTGCTCGACGAGCGGAAGTCGCGCGCCCGCGTGCTGCGCGACCGCCTCGCCTCCACCAACGAGGCCGGGGAATCCAAACCGCTCGAAGACATCGCCCTGTTGCGCGACGAAATGCTCAGCGAGATTCCGGCGCTCGACAGCCTGCTGCGCCGTTCCGACCGCGTCTCGGCTCTGCAGAAGATGCTTTCCCAGGCCGACATCAAAATTCGCGCCGGCAACTTTCTGATGTTGTGCCTGGGTGTCGGCGTCCTGGCCGCATTTATCGTCTACGCCGCCGCCAACAAAGTCCTGATCTTCGCATGGGTAGGTTTTCTGCTGGGCTGTTTCATTCCCTATTCCTTCGCCACTTATAAGCGCGGCAAACGTTTCGGAGAATTCGAGGAGTTGTTTCCCGAAGCCATCGACACCCTGGCGCGTGCGGTTCGTGCCGGACACGCCTTCACGACCGCGCTCGAAATGATTTCCGATGAAATCTCCGAGCCCGTGGCCAGCGAGTTCCGCAAACTCTTCGAGGAACAGAAATTCGGACTTCCGGTGCGCGAAGCCTTGAGCAACCTCGTCGACCGCGTTCCGCTCGTCGACGTCAAGTTCTTCGTCACTGCCGTGATGCTGCAGCGCGAGACCGGCGGCAATCTCGCTGAAATTCTCGACAACTTGTCCTACGTCATTCGCGAGCGCTTCAAGATTCTGCGCCAGGTGCGCGTCTACACGGCGCAGGGCCGCCTCACCATGATCCTGCTGATGGCCATGCCGCCCCTCATCGTGATGGGCATGTATTTCATGAACCCGCTGTTCATCAAACCGCTATTCACGGACCCGATCGGGCACGCCATGCTGGTGATCGGAATCGCCCTCCAGACGGTCGGCTACTTCGTGATTCGCAAGATTATCCGGATTCAGGTCTGAAACTATGGCGATGATTCTGGCAATTCTGATTTTTGTGACCATCGCGCTGGCGGTCTTCGCCTTTGGCGCTGCGGCTTATGCGCCTTCGTCGATCATCGGGTCCCGTCTCCGCTCCCTCAGCTGGAACCGTCCCCAAGTCCAGGAAAAGCCTGCCATCCGGGAACGCATCGAGCAGGCGCTCGACCCTCTAAGCAAGGCCCTCCCGCTTTCGAGTGACGATACGGATCGAACCCGCGCCTGGCTGATCCAGGCCGGATACCGGGAAAAGCGCCACGTCACCTTCTACCAGGGGGTCCGCGTGCTCTTCGGAGTGATTGGCTTGATCTCGGTTTTGCTGATCAGCGGCGTCAAGTCTCCTCCCCTGCTGGTGGGCGTGACCGGACTTGGGTTCTTCATCCCGCGCTTTCTGTTGAAACGGAAAATCAACGAGCGCCAGATGCGCATCCGCCTGGGCATGCCGGATGCGCTCGACCTTACCGTCATCTGCGTGGAGGCGGGCCTCGCGCTCGACCAGGCCATGATGCGCGTGGGTGAAGACCTCCGCCATGCCCACCCCGACCTGGCCGACGAGTTCTACCTGATGAACCTCGAGCTGCGCGCTGGAAAACCGCGTGCCGAAGCTCTCCGCAATCTGTATAACCGCACCGGCGTCGACGATATCAAGGCGCTCGTCACGACGCTGGTGCAGACCGATCGCTTCGGTACCAGCATCGCGCAGGCTCTTCGAGTGCATTCCGATTCCCTGCGCACCGAACGCCGGCAACGCGCCGAAGAGCAAGCTGCCAAGACCACAATCAAGATGGTTCCTCCCCTGGTGGTATTTGTTTTGCCATCCATCATCATCGTGACTCTCGGGCCGGCCATTATCGCGCTGTATCGTACCCTGGTCGCATAAGGAGCGGCTGCAGTTGGGAGTCTCGATGTCGGAGTTGGTTTCCTGCGGTTGCGCGTTCAACCGGACGCGCCGTCAATACCTCGCCACCCGCATGGCCACTGCGGGCACCCACTGGACGCGACTGCGCGGCCTGCTCGGCACCCCCCGGGACAATTTCGTGCAAGGCCGGGGCCTCTGGATCGTTCCCTGTCGCGGTGTGCACACCCTGGGCATGAGTTTCCCCATTGATGTCGTTTACCTGACAAAGGACAACGTAGTCCTCCATCTTGAACATGGTCTCCGCCCCTGGCGCTTTGCCCCCATCCGGAGGCGTGCCGCATCCGTGCTAGAACTTCCGGAGAACACGGTCCGCTCCACAGGCACTACAATTGGAGACGAGCTTGAGATTGATCCGCACCATCCTGGAGAACCCCGACCAGTATGATTGAAAGCCCCAAATTACTGGTCGAGTGGTCGTCTCGCTGGGACGAGTTCTGGACCGCCATCGGACCCGCATTGGGACGCTCGCCCATGCCCTTGGCAGGCGAAGCCCAAACAGGCTTGTTCCCAATTCGCGGCCTGCTGGTTTCCTGGGGTGCCGAAGCCATTCTGCTCGCGCTGGCCATCTGGCTGCCGGGCAAGCTGCGCGAGATGCCCACATTCCGCACCGTCACCCCGCCCAAGCATCAGGTCATTTACTACCAGGGAAACGAACTTCCTCAGGTGGAAGACTTCGGCGGCGCGCAGGTAGGACGCTCGGGCAATGCAGGCGGACAGCAGGCCCATCACGAGAGCCAGGTCATCAAGGTGGCTCGGGGTTCTTCCCGCACCAACAAGGTCGTGGACGCTCCGAACGTCAATCTCCCCGTCTCCCTCGCGCCGGTCGCAAACCTGCTGGCCGTGAGCCCTGTTCCCGGCCCCCCTCCGTCTGAGGGACTGAAGGCGACGATGCAGACTCCGTCGCTGTCGAAGAACGCTATCGTGGCCCCGCCGCCGGAAGTCATTCGCGATCTCGAGAAGTCGATTCCGCGCATGAACAGCGCCGTGGTGGCGCCCCCGCCGAGTCAAGTTGCTACCGAGCGCAACCGCCAGCTGATGGGCCTGTCGTCGGCGACCATCATCGCACCCGCGCCCACAGACATTCCCCGCGACCAGTCACACTCGGTCATGGCGATGACCACCCCCATCGTCCGACCCTCGCCCACCGACGTGCCGCGCGATCCCCCGCCTCTGCGCGGGCCCGCCGCTTCAAGCACCATCATTGTGCCTCCGCCCGTCTCTGCCCCTTTGCGCGAGAACACGCAAACGGCGAAGCTGAATATGCCAGCCCCGGCCGTCATCGCGCCTCCGCCGTCCCAGGTCACGAGTGATCGCACAGTTTCCGGCGCAAGCCTTTCCGACCCGAAGGTTGTTCCGCCTCCGGTCGAAGTCGGCGGACGATCGCCTGACAAGCGCGCCATCCTCGGCATGACGGCTGCGAACCAGATCGTTCCTCCACCACCCAGCGTAAGCGGAGGCTCCGCGATCAATGGGGGCGGTCGAGGTCAGAATTCCAAAGCGGGCGGCTTTGGCACTGTTCTCTCCGCTGACAATGTCGTGCCTCCTCCACCCACTGTCTCGCCCGAGGGATCAGGCCGTGGACGCGGTTCTACGCGCGGCGGCCCCGACGGAACTCTCGGATCAAATGACGTGGTGCCGCCGCCACCCAGTCTCGCCGGCGGCGATCCACTCACCCGGCGAGGCACCGGCAATCGCGGTGGCGGCATGGGCGGCCCACTCGACGCCGGCTCCGTTCTGGCCCCGCCAGCAGCCAACCCCGGCGGCAATGGCGGAGGCAAAGGTGTTGTCGTCTCCAGCGAGCCCGGCTCCGCGAAGGGAGTTCCCAACAGCGGCACGCCCGGTTCTTTAGCGATGTCTCCTTCAGGAACGGCCAAGAGTGGTCTGGGGGGTTCGGGCGATGGCACCGGCATCGGACGGGGCACGGGTCCGGGCAGCGGCCTGAGCGGTGAAGGATCGGGCGCCGCCAAGACAGGCACGGGCCGCGGCTCCGATCCCAACTCGCACGGCGGCATCTCGCCCTATCCCGGTCCCGGCGGCGCGGGCAACGGCACCAGCGGCCAGCCTCCCGCGCCGGGAGTGGCCATCAACGGCGGAAACACTGCCGCCGCCATCGTGAACCTGCCCAGCTTCGGCACAGAAGGAAACGATCCAAGTGCGCCGGGTAGATCCCCTACGGGAGGAAGCCGGCGCGCGTTGACAGTGACCACCAAAGGAACTTCGCGCTCTGGGGGAGCTTTCAATCTGTATGGCCGCCTGCCTGGCGATGTCCAGACGACCTACTTGAGCGTCAACGGATTTGGCACAGTTTCCATGGAGTTTTCGGATCCGCTTTCCGTAAAGCATGCCTATGCGGAGGACCTTGCGACGCCTGAACTAATTCAGGGAAGTCTTTCGCTTCGGCTTAACGGCGCGCGCATCATGCTCGAAGGGAAAATGAATCAGTCTGGGCACCTGCACGACTTCCATCAGATTTTCGCGGATCCAGGCGCCCCGGTTGCCAGAGTCGTGGCCGCCGTCTCCACCTGGAAATTCACTCCAGCCATGCGTGGCAATCAACCGGTAGAGATCAGCGTCCTGTTAGGCTTCAATATCGACACCCGCTAGCCCATGTGTCCACGTAGCGCGGGCGCCCTCGCCCGCGGCTCTTGCTTCTTCAGCCACCACCCCGGCTCCGAAACAACACAGCCCTATCGTCCCGGTACTCGACCTTCCAGCCGGGTCGTTCCACCAGAAGACTCACCAAAGCCGAATCCGCCGCGACCAGCACCCAGCCTGCATTCATGTCCCGCAACGCAAGCTCCCATCCCGGCTCACCATGCACGACCTTCAAGTAGCGCTTTAAGAATTCTGCTCCATACAGGTCATGCCGGTCATCTACCGCCACCAGAGTTTTTGGATAAAGGCGGTAGATCAAATACCCGCCCCACCTGTCCGGACAGAAGACGGCGCCGTTATTCGGCGCACCCGCCAGCACGTCCACTGCACTCACCGGAAAGCGCTTGCTATCGAAGCGAGCGTTCATCCATTGCGCCGAGCCCAGCCGTCCCTGATGTGCGCATACCCAGAGCAGCCCAACCAGTACGATTGCAGGCCACACACGCCCTGCCACCCGGCCGTTCAGCCCAGCCATGCGCGTGCTGAAGCGGTCAAAGCGCGCCAGCATGCTTCGCCATCCTTCCCCAACCTCGCGGCTTCCGGCCATTTCTCTCAACGTCACGGAGAGTTGCGGAGCCACAATTAGTGCCAGCAGGGTCGACGAAGTCGGGATATTCCGCGACGCATACATTCCCGTGTAGATCGCAAACAGAATCACCAGCTCCTGGCTGAGCGTGATTTTCTTACGGGCGCCGGCAGTTGCAATCACCGCCAGCAACACGAGTCCGGCAAAGCACTTCTGCGCCAGCCCGTGAAAATTCGGCGACAGGAACTCGTCGATATGATCCATCAGGAACCGGTCGCCCAGATAGCGATAGATGTGGACGTGAAGCTGATAGCCGTAAGGGTTTGCGAGCGTGAGGACGCCACACGCAATCCCTGCCATGGCCAAAACCTTTGCGCGTGAGCGCGCCGAGTCCCTCTCGATTCCGCTGCGCGCAGTCCACACGCTGAGCAGCGCGCTTATGAAGTAAATGCCGAGCAGCGCGAAACCCAACAGGAATCCGCCATGGACGTTTACCCACAAAAGGGTCATCGCAGGCAGCCAAGCCAGTTGCCGCCAGGTCCCTTCCGCCTCAAACCGCTCCAGCAGGCCAAACCAGAGGACGACCAGCAGCCAGCTCACCACGTGAGGCCGCGCCAGAAAGTGAATGGTCGACGCCGTCAGCGTCACCAGCAGCACTCCGATCGCAACTGGCAGATGAGCGCCTCGCGCCAGCATCATCCGGAACACCAGCGTAAACGTGAGCGCGATCACCACAGCCGTGAGCAACACAACTCCGTTCAGCCCGGCCCAGCCATGCACCACACCTACGACCAGGTCATACAGCCACTCCCACGCGAACCAGGGTTTGCCCTGCATGGTGGAGGAAAAAACATCGACGTGAGGGATGGAATGCGCGCTGCGAATGAGTTCGCCGGTTCGAATGTGCCACCCGATCCCAGCATCACCCAGCAGTCCTTTCGCCAGCGTCCCGCAGGTCAGTGCCAGCAGGAGCAAAACGAACACCAGATCGCCCACCGATGGCACCGCGAAACGCAGCCACCCGGGCCGAAGCCCATCCGCCTCTACGGCACCCGCTCGCGGCGAGTACTCCACCCGTCGCCCGTTTTCAACTTTAAGGTCCAAGGAATTAGTCCGGTGCTGACCGCGCTCCATATTAATTGAAGTTTCGTGGTTCGTAGCAGGGCGCGCCTTCAGGCGTGCCAATTGCAGCAGGCAGGATCGCGCTTTAGCGCCTGAGGTACGCCTTTCCGTCCTCCTGACGAATTCAAGGCGAGAAACTGGAGTTTTTTCAACAGCCACGCCTGATTTCACCAAGGATCAATTCGGACTCAAGAATGGCCACAGCGGGAACGTTGACTTTCGACACCAAGGGTGAAATCATTCTCGTGTCAAGTGCGGAGCAACGTTGCCCGCGAAG
This sequence comes from uncultured Acidobacteriota bacterium, assembly GCA_963850425.1. Classification (GTDB taxonomy): domain Bacteria; phylum Acidobacteriota; class Terriglobia; order Terriglobales; family Acidobacteriaceae; genus Gp1-AA133. The sequence continues at coordinate 136,772 of CAWKLF010000002.1, forward strand.
TTGACGTTGTTCTCACCTTCATACGTATTCATTCATCCTTATCTTCATCCTTCTTCATACCAAAATTAACGTTCTGAGCAATCGAACGCTTGAAGGGAGGCCCATCTTGACACCCGCGGTAGTGGGCAAGAAACTCAGAAAGTTCGATCCCAAGACATTCCTTTCGACGATCGATGGTGCTAGGAAGATCGCAGCATTCTCGAAGAAGCAAACGATTTTCGTTCAGGGCGATCCGTCCGATGCCGTGTTTTATATACAGCAAGGAAAAGTGAGGATCACAGTTGTGTCGAAGAGTGGAAAGGAAGCCACCATCGGCATTCTGAGCGAGGGCGATTTCTTCGGAGAAGGTTGTCTTACAGGGCAGCTTCTGCGCCTCTGCTCCGCAACCGCAATGACGGATTGCTCCGTGATGAGAATCGGAAAGAAGTCCATGATGGAAGTGCTGCACCGGGAACACTCGTTTTCCGACATGTTCGTGGCGTATCTGCTGAGCCGGAACATCCGATACGAAGAGGATTTGGTTGACCAGCTTTTCAATTCCAGCGAGAAGAGACTAGCTCGGATTCTGCTGTTGCTGGCTCACTTCGGCAAGGAAGGCGTGCACGAGACTCCCATCCCCAACATCAGTCAGGAAACGCTGGCAGAAATGGTTGGCACAACTCGCTCACGGGTTAGCTTTTTTATGAATAGGTTCAGGAAATTGGGATTCATTGATTATCACGGCGGCGATGCATTACAAGTTCACAGTTCACTTCTCAACGTCGTGCTTCACGATTAGAACGGTTTTTCCTGGAAGACGGGACCTTATTCTCTTGCAGACATAACGACTCTCGGCTTCGCCATTTCCTTGATAACTTCGGCGAGCGTCGCTTTAGCAGATTGCTTTTTTGTTTTTCTTTTACCCATACCCTCACGATTTCACGAGTCCGGCCCCGCTACAGGTCAATTGGGATCAGTAATCCTGCTACAATCAAGCTTGGGGTGGTTACCACCTTCTCCTCTTTCAGGTCTTCTGATCTAAGCCAGTCCATCTGAAGTTCTCCCACCTTAGGGCTTTCGACAGAGAGCGGTGTACCCATGGCTTTTAAAGCGATTCTGAATGAGGTCGATCAACTCCATAACGTCAGCATTCGACTTGAAGGACTGGCGGAGCAGCACGCTCCCATAACGGAAGCACTGATGACGATTGCGGGAAGCGTTCGCAACACCGCCACGCTCTTAGAGGTGCTCGTCGCGACTAAGTTTCCGAAGCCGATCTGAAAAACAGCAGGCAGACTGTCCAGAGCAACACTGTTGGGGTGAGTACAACCGCTGGTCGCTCAGGCGTATTTGCGATTCATCAGCGGCTCAATCTCGTGATTGATTTCAAATCTCACCGGCATGCCACATGACTGGCATGTCGTCTGGTGTAAGCCCCCGTTCAGGCTCATCGCCTCCAGTCTGTTGGGACGCAGGCATTTGGGGCACGTGATCATTAGATACCCTGCACTATCTCTTGGCACGTATAGCGGAGCGATGTCACTCTTCTTTCCCTCCGCGCGAACAGGAGAAACAGCCAAAAGCTTCCCGACTTCGTGGGAAAGCTCTTGGATGGTGTAATTTCCTTTTTGTAAGAAAGCGTCCGCCAGAATTCCAACTGGCATTTCCCCCGAACTGTACCCTCCGCTCATTGCAATCGTGGCGATGTGCGGAAACCGCTGACGCACGACAGCCAGAAATTCAAAACCCGACATGCGAGTCATATTCAAATCGGAAATGATTAAGTCAGGCAAAGATTTGCTGAGCGAGTGTAGCCCTTCTATTCCGTCCGCTGCCGTCAGAACCTCATAACCCTCGCCTTCCAAAATCATCCTTGCCGTTTCACGGATTGACGGTTCATCATCCACCACCAGGATGCGAAAGCGGAATTGGGCGACAGGCTTCGCTCCGGCAATTAGCAGGCTCTCAGACGAAGGTGCTGCGGTTTCGCCCGCGGCCCTACTGTTTTGCTGCTTCTGCATTGAGACGTTACGATCCTCTTGTTGTTGGTGGGCAGTCATGAATACCCCCGTTCACCAATGGAAAATCCGACGAATCCAAATGGTATCCGGTACGAAACAAGACAATCTGCTCACTATTGACCAGTCAGGGAAACGCCGCCTGCGTACAGCGAAAGGGAGAATAAGGGAGTTGTGCATCGGTGGAACCGAAGGGGAGTTTTCGGGTTACCGTGCAGTTGCTGGTGCCCCGTGGATGATCCTTGTTCTTGCAGGTTAAATCTTTACCTCTCGCGACCCTTGCAACTATCTGGGTCGATTCTTCCCGCTCCTTCCACCCCGCTCGGCCAGCTTTAGCCCCCAGCGTCTCAGACCGCAATCAATCGCACAAACTCAGTGTTTCGTTTCGATTAGGCTGGGAGAACGTAAGATTAGGCAACAGAATTGAGCGTTTCGGCTTCGCCTTTATGTTCATGTTGTGAATCGTGGAAGTAGCGCTTGCGGGGAGCGTAATTCTAAAAACAACTTCAGACGATGGGCTCCCGACCGACCCCGCCGAATAGTTGGCGAAAATCCCTATAGCACTCACCGACCGTGATTTTGGCGAATAAACGGCGCAAGCTTGTGCTATGGCCTGTTTTCGCCAGCCCTCTATTCCGTGTGATAATCCTGCGATGAAAAGAAAGCTCACTTGCGTGTTGTTTTTGTTGGGATTCCCCACGTCCGTACTTTGTGGCCCATTAAAACAGCCCACTTCTCCGATGCAGATTACAGCAGACGAGCGTTCAGGCGATCGTTCATCCGTTGCTCTCAAGAACACTTCCCAAAAGGCGATCACGCAATACCAGCTCGCGTGTTTCAAGATGGCAGCTGGGAAATACGCTATTGACTGGAGATTCGAGGCAGCCAGTGGGGTGATTGAGACTGGCGAATCTACACATTACAATGTGTCGGATAAGTCACCGATGGAGGTCTGTCGCACTCGTAACAGTCGTCTCGGGATCGAAAGCGTCATCTTCCAAGACGGAACGACGTGGAGTTCGGGAGAATAGTTGGCGTAACATCCTCATTTCACCAAAATCCTTTTCCGTGGGCGACCAGGCCGGGGGATTTTGGTGTAATGGCGCGATTTCAACACTTACTCGATTCTAGCTGGTTGAACATGTCGGTTTTGGTGTCTCTTCCCTCCGGATCGCGACCCGTGATCTCATCGATTAGAATGCCTCACGAAATACGTGCAGGCTTCAGGAGAGCCATTGACCTCTACGACCTCCCCGGCACCTCAGACTTCTCTCACTTCTGCCAACTCAGTGGCGTGGATCGGTGGTCTCCTGGCGACAATCATCGCAGCTGTACTGATTTTGAGGATTCCTCCACTTGTCCGTCCCTGGCCGCAGAACTACAACCCGACCGGACGTTGGTGGCTGTCTGCCCTGCTGGCCGCCTTGCCTGTGGTCGTGCTGCTTGGATCGCTGGCGCTGCTGCACATGAAGGCTCATTACTCCGCGCTCCTCGGTCTCGCTACATCGTTCATCTGCTCAATCTGCATTTTCGGTATGCCAGCCCGCCTGGCCGCCAAGACGGCTGTACTAGGCGCAGGCTACGGCTTGGTGCCGATCGGTTGGATCATCCTGAACGTCATCTTCATGTATCAACTCACCTGCGAGGCGGGACTGTTCAAGGTGCTGCGGGAGAGCCTGACAGGGATCACCCAAGACCGTCGCCTGCAGTTGCTGCTGATCGCTTTCAGCTTCGGCGCGTTCTTTGAAGGCGCAGCCGGCTTTGGCACTCCGGTAGCAGTGACTGCAGCTGTGTTGATCGGTTTGGGGTTCAATCCCCTCCAGGCGTCGGGGCTGTCGCTGATCGCGAACACTGCGCCGGTGGCGTACGGCGCGATTGGAACTCCACTGATCGCGCTGCAGGGAGTCACTGGATTGGATCTTCTGCAGTTGAGCGCCCAAGCGGGACGTATCCTGCCGTTTTTCTCGATTCTGGTGCCGTTCTGGCTGGTGTGGGCATTCGCCGGCTTTGCAGGAATGATCGAAGTTTGGCCGGCCATTTTAGTGGCAGGCGTATTTTTCGCCATCCCACAATTTCTCATGTCGAACTTCCATGGTCCGTGGCTGGTGGACGTGGTCGCCGCTGTGGTCTCAATGACGGCTTTGATTGGATTTTTGTTGAAGTGGCGTCCCAAGCGCATCTGGGGCTTTGAGCATGAGGGTGAACGCGCGGCGCGCGGCGCCCACGGGCACAGTCGGGCGCTCGTGGCAAGAGCTTGGGCGCCCTGGCTGGTTTTGAGCGTTTTAGTTTTCGCGTGGGGGTTACCAACCTTGAAGACTGCACTCGACAAGCTATCGGCGCCTAAGTTTGCAGTCGCGGGATTGCATCTGATGATACAGCGCGTCCCACCCGTGGTACGCAAGCCGACACCGGAAGCCGCGGTGTATTCGCTGAACTGGCTGACCGCTACTGGGTCGGGCATTGCGGTGGCGGCGGTGATCTCGGGCCTGATCATGGGCTTCACCCCCTGGAGGATGGCGCACGTATATTGGAAGACGATCGTGCGGGTGCGCTTCTCGTTGCTCACGATCGCGGCCATGCTCTCGATCGGCTACCTCACGCGCTATTCGGGGCTGGACGCCGCCATGGGCCTTGCCTTTGCCCGCACGGGCGTGTTCTATCCGTTTTTTGGCACCATGCTCGGTTGGTTGGGCGTAGCGCTGACCGGTTCGGATACCTCGTCGAATGTGCTCTTTGGGAGTCTGCAAAGAATTTCAGCCGAACAAATCGGAGTGCCCTCCACCCTGATGGCGGCCGCGAACAGTTGTGGCGGCGTGATGGGCAAGATGATTGACGCGCAGAGTATCGTAGTCGCTAGCACCGCGACCGAATGGTACGGACACGAAGGCGACATCTTGCGTTACGTGTTCTTCCACAGCGTTGTGCTGGCGGCTCTGGTGGGAATCATGGTGACACTGCAGGCTTATGTGTTCCCGTTCACACGTTTGGTGATACGGTAGGCTCCGTTCAATGTACGTACACGTGGAACACTTTGTTCTGGTGGACCACCCGCCCTTGTTCCGACTCGGCGAAACATCCCCATCTCTGACAATGTCGTTCCCGTGCCGTTCCGCCGAAAAGGTTCCACTGGAGGAATGGACTGCCCTAAAAAGTCTTACCGGAACTGCCAATACGACAATCCCACTCGCATGTGGTGCATCAGGCTGTCGGGAAAGCTGTACGCAATCGCGATCCCCATGAGCGCGTGCGCGATTGCCAGCGGATACAGGCTGCGGAAAATCCGAAACATTTCCGTGAAGAACAATCCACCGAGAAGGGTCAGCCCGGTCAAGGGCAGATTCGGCAGGTGCAGCAGGGCGAACAACACGGAACTCACGAATACGGCCACCCGCGCACCCAGCAGCGCCTTAAATCGCAGGTAGAAGTACGACTGCAACAAAAACTGCTGTCCTATTGCCCAGATCACATAGGGCCACAGATTCTTGAACTTCGGCCAATCCGGATTCGCCGGTACCGGATGCCCCATCGCCATCGCGAGCAGCGGAATTGCCACCGATACCACCCCGGCGATCGCGAGAATCAGCAGGGTGCCCCTGCACGAAGGCCAGACGAACCCCAGTTCCGCGAGGCTGCGACCTCGAAAACCACACCACAGCACGCTGGCGACTAGTGCAACAATAAGCAGTGTGTGCGCCAGGCTGCGCGGCGTCCAGAACTCAAGTTCGAGCAGTAGGAAGACGAGAAGGATCTCTCCCCAGACTATCGTTTTTCGGGGAGCCCGCCCCAGGCCGTCACCGGCGGAAGGGGCGCCATCGGCCACTGGCGCCGTGGCCATGTTCGATATAAAACTTTTCGTCCCCGGGGGCATGGCGGCAATCTTATAAGTAGGTGTTTATGCCCAGCAAGAAAACATCTCGCGTATTGATCGTTGGCGCCGGATTCGGCGGCCTGAATGTGGCGCGCTCGCTTGCCAGCGCCCCGGTCTCGGTCACCATCATCGACCGCAAGAATCACCACACATTCCAGCCGCTGCTCTACCAGGTCGCTACCGGAGGACTCTCCCCAGCGGAAATCGCGGCCCCCATCCGCGCCGTATTTCGTGGCGACTCCAACGTGGTCACGCTGCTTGAGGAAGCCGAAAGCTTTGACCTCGAGCGCCGCGTCGTGAGGACCGCCGAGCAGGAACTTGCCTATGACTACCTGGTCGTGGCAGCCGGAGCCACGCACGCCTACTTTGGTCATGACGACTGGGAGCCCTACGCCCCCGGACTGAAGACCATCGAAGATGCGCTCGAAATCCGGCGCCGCGTTCTGCTCACCTTCGAACTCGCCGAGCGCCAGGTCCTTGCCGGCGCGGCCGAGGAGCCTATCAATCTCGTGGTCGTGGGCGGAGGACCCACGGGCGTCGAGCTTGCGGGAATACTCGCGGAGATTGCCCGCCACGTGCTCGCGCATGAGTTTCACTCGATTGATCCCGCCCGCGCCCGCATCATCCTGCTCGAAGGCGGACCGCGCGTGCTGCCTGCCTATCCCGAAGATCTGTCGCGCAGCGCGGAAGAGCAACTGCGTCACCTGGGCGTCGACGTGCGCACCAACGCGCTGGTCACTTTGATTGAAGCCGGCGTGGTGCACGTTGGCGACACGCGTATCGTCGCGCCCGTAGTTCTGTGGGCCGCAGGCGTCGCCGCCTCTCCCCTGGGAAAGAAACTGGGCGCTCCCTGCGACCGCGCCGGACGCGTGCTTGTGCAGCCCGATCTCAGCATCCCCGGGCACCCCGAGGTCTTCGTCATCGGCGACCTGGCTTCCATTCGCCAGAAGAACGGCCAGCCCGTCCCGGGTCTCGCTCCCGCAGCGATTCAGGAAGGCAAGTACGTCGCGAAAACAATTCGCCGCGACCTCGACGGAAAAGCCCGCCAGCCCTTTCATTACTGGGACAAGGGAACGCTTGCGACCATCGGCCGCAACGCCGCCGTCGCCAAGTTCGGCAAGATTCACATCTCCGGATTCATCGCCTGGCTGTCGTGGCTCTTCATCCATATCTACTTTCTCATCGGATTCCGAAACCGCCTGCTGGTGTTCATCCAGTGGTTCTGGTCGTACGCGACCTATGAGCGCAGCGCACGCCTCATCACCGGCAAAACCACGCTGCCCGGCTGGTCGGGAATGCACCCATCGGATACCGAGGCTTCGGACGAAAAGTTTCCCGCGGCCCGCGCCGGGTAGTGGCCAACTTGCGCGCCTCGCTATAATTGAACTGTCGTGCGCACTCTTCGTCTCCTCTTCTATTGTTCCGCGCTTCTGGCCGGAAGCGCCCGCTGCGCGCGCGCTCAAAGTCAGGCGCGCTCCACCGAAACTATTATTGTCATGCCTTTTGAGAATGCCTCGGGCGCTCCCGGCCTGCAATGGATCAGCGAAGCCTTCCCTGCCTTCCTGAGCCAGCGCCTTGCATCCGACACCATCTTTCCCTTGACCCGCGAGGACCGGCTGCGCGCTTACGATCGCGCCGGTATTCCTGCCGAGGTGCAGCCGACCCGCGCCAGCATCTATCGCCTGGTCGAGGAAATGGACGTCGATTACGTCCTGCTCGGCCGCTACCGATTCGATGGGCGCCTCTTCACCGTCACCGCGCAGCTTCTCGACATGCAACATCGCAAGCTTTCGGCTGAGGCCAGCGAGTCGGGCGCGCTGGTCAACCTTATCGAGGTGCAAACGGCGCTGGCCTGGGACTTGCTTCATTTCCTTGAACCTGGCAGGACAGTGGATCGCCAAACCTTTACCAGCATCACTCCCGCCATACGCCTCGACGCTTTTGAGAACTACATTCGCGGCATCATCGCCGGCAGCAATGCGGAAAAAATCGCTCACTTCCGCGAAGCGGTGCGGCTGAACCCCGCTTACAACGAAGCATGGCTTCATCTAGGCAAGACTTACTTCGAGAATCGCCAGTACGATCCCGCGATCGCTGCCCTGAGCCACGTTCCCCCGACCGACGCGGGCGCCGGCGAAGCGAACTTCTTCCTGGGTGTCTCTGCCTACAACGTCGGAGATTTCTCACGGGCGCAAAGCGCATTCAACTTCGTTGCCCTGCGTTTGCCTTTGCCGCAGGTTTACAGCAATCTGGGCGCGGTCGCGAGCCGGCTCGGTAACCAGAAAGAGGCTGCAGAGAACTTTCAGAAAGCCGTGCAGTCCGACTCCAACGATGCCGACTACCGCTTCAACCTCGCGTTAGTTCTGGCACAAGCCGGCGAGCGGACCGAAGCGGAGCGGCAACTCAAGGAATGCTTATCCCTCAGCCCTACCGACACGGAGGCCCGCGCCTTTCTCGACTCTCTGCCCGACAGTTCGCGTACCGGCCAGACTTCGCAGCCACGCATCAAGACAAACTACGATGAAAATTCTTTCCGCCAACTCGCGGTGGGGATGCAGTCCGCGGCGGAAGAACGGTTGGCCAAGACCGATCCGGCGACCCATGCTTTGTTTCACGTGGGGCGTGGTCAGGAATTGCTCTTCAAGGGTTTCGTTGGCGAGGCCCAAAAGCAGTTCCGGGAGGCCGTGGCACTCGATGCCGGCAACGCCGAAGCGCATGCCGGCCTGGCACGTACGCTGGAAGCTGACAACGATTTCACCGCCGCCCGCGCGGAGGCAGAAAGGGCATTAGGCATCAGGATTTTCGTAGATCCTTTGCTGCTACTCGCGCGGCTCGATTTGCGAGACAATAAAGCCGACGCAGCCGCGCGCAGCGTCGATCGGGCATTGAAGCTGGAACCCACCAACTCCTCGGCCCAGACCCTGAGACGCGCGGTCGCAGCCCAGCTGGCGCAGAAAGCGCCGCCGCTGCCCAACTGATGAAGCTGTGCTTGCGAACGATTTTTCTCTACGCGCTGTTCGCGATACTGGGGCTCGCATCGCCCGCTTGCGCCGATGTTCTCAAAATCATCGTCAACGACACCATCCAGCCCATCACCGACGAGTTCATCGGCCGTGCCCTCGCGCAAGCCAAAGCTACGGGCGCGCAGGCGTTGCTGATTGAAATCAACACACCCGGCGGCCTGGTCGATTCCACCCGCGAGATCATCGAGAAGATTGTCGACTCCCCGGTTCCCGTCATCGTCTATGTCACGCCCAGCGGATCGCGCGCGGCCTCCGCTGGATTCTTCATTCTGGAGTCCGCCGACATCGCTGCCATGGCGCCGGGAACCAATACCGGCGCGGCCCATCCCGTCACCCTGGGTGGCGCAAAGATGGACGAGGTGATGAAGCAGAAGATTGAGAACGACCTCGCGGCTTTCATGCGCTCGGTCGCCACCCGCCGCGGGCGCAACGTCGAGGTAGCCGAAAGCGCGGTGCGCCAGTCCAAGTCCTTCGCGGAACAGGAAGCCCTCTCGCAAAAGCTCATCGACTACGTCGCCTCCAGCGAAGATGACCTGTTCCGCCAGATCGCGGCCAAGCCCATCAAGCGCTTCGACGGCAAGACCGTCACACTGAATCTTGTCGGACAGCGCATCCAGCCCTTCGAGATGACGTTGAAGCAGAAGATCCTCGACCACCTGATGGATCCGAACGTCGCCTTCATCCTCCTGGCCGTGGGCCTGCTTTCCCTTTATGTAGAGTTCAATCACCCTGGCGCCGTGGTGCCGGGGACAGTGGGAATCATCTTCCTGCTGCTGGCGGGGTTCGCGCTCAACCTGCTACCCGTCCGCTTTGCTGCCCTTGCCTTGATTGCAGTCTCGTTCGCGATGTTTGCGCTGGAGGCCAAGTTCGCCAGCCACGGCGTGCTTACTACGGGAGGCATCGTGCTGCTCACGCTGGGTGGACTGCTCCTGGTGGATGCGCCAATCCCTGAAATGCGGGTGCGACTGCTCACCGCGCTGGCCGTGAGCATTCCGCTCGGAATCATTACCGCCTTCCTGATGACCATCGCTCTGCGCGCCCGCCGCAACAAAGTCGTCACCGGAGTGCAGGGCATGGTCGGAGAGATCGGCGTCGCCCAGAGCCCGCTCGTTCCCGAGGGCAAGGTGTTCGTGCATGGCGAGATCTGGAATGCGATTTCCTCGGCGCCCGTGCCTATCGGATCCAAAGTCGTCGTGCGCCGCGTCAACGGCCTGCAACTGGAAGTGACCCCGCTTGCCGTCCCAACTCAGGCTCCCGCTGCAAGCACGGTTCTGTAATGGAGCCTGCACCTATCCATACAACACCTGGGCCCGCAGCTAGATCGCAGGATTCCCCAGCAATTGCGGTACAATCCGCTTCAGACACCGTTTACAACCGTAGCGCCGGGAGGCGCAGCTATGCTTTCTCTGGGTGGCATTGCCGTCATCATCTTCGTCATCTACCTTCTCAGTTCCATCAAAATTCTCGCCGAATACGAACGGGGCGTGATCTTCCGCCTCGGCCATCTGCTCTCTCAGGCCAAGGGGCCGGGCGTGATCCTGGTCTTCGCACCCATCGACCGGATCGTCCGCGTCTCCCTGCGCCAGGAAGCTCTCGAAGTTCCTCCGCAGGACATCATCACCCGTGACAACGTAACCCTTAAAGTCAACGCGGTGATCTTCCTGCGCGTGATTGACCCGAACAAGGCCGTGGTCGAAGTATCGAACTACGTCTACCAGACTTCGCAATTCGCGCAGACCACGCTGCGTTCGGTCCTGGGCGAGCAAGAACTCGACGAACTGCTCTCCCACCGCGAGAAGATCAACCTTCGCCTGCAGAGCATACTCGACACGCACACTTCGCCCTGGGGGGTCAAAGTCACCAACGTCGAGGTCAAGCAGGTCGACATGCCCGAGTCGATGCTGCGCGCCATGGCCAAGCAGGCCGAAGCGGAGCGCGAGAAGCGTTCTAAGATTATTCACGCCGAAGGCGAGTTTTCGGCCGCGCAACGCCTGGTCGATGCCGCTAAGCTGCTCGCCACCGAACCGGTCAGCGTGCAGCTGCGTTACTTGCAGACCTTGACGGAAATCGGCGTCGAGAAAAACACTACGGTGATCTTCCCCGTGCCAGTCGATTTCTTCTCGGGCCTACAGAAAGTGCTGGGCGGCGGCACAGACACGACTCCGGCAAAAGCTGGATAAGCGCAACTTTTCGATTCGTGACGGGCTAACACCGTTGGAGACAAGCATGGGTTCTCAGGACACAGAAATCACGCTCGGCACCGGCAAGATGCTGACGTTGTTCTTCGGCTTGGTCGCGCTGTGCGGCCTTTTCTTCGGTCTCGGCTTCTCGCTCGGCCGCGGCTCCGTTCGCCCGGTGGCGTCGGGCGACCAACTGCAAACCTCGAACGGACCGGCGTTGCATCCCTCAGCCATGAAGTCAGGCGGTGCGCAGAACCAGAACTCCGACATGACCTTCTATAAGGCGGTGGAGAACAAGGACGCGAACGCCGCTCCCGCGGATACTGCCAAAGACGCGGCCAAAGCGGACTCTACGAAATCCGACAGCGCGAAATCACAAGCCGACCACGATGCCTCCAAGTCAGGCCCACCCGATCCCATGACCGCAACCTCCGGTCCGGGCTACTTCGTCCAGGTCGCCGCCGTCAGCAAACCAGACGACGCTCAGGCCTTGGTAGAAGCGCTGAAGAAAAAGCAGTATGCGGCATTCACCGCCAGCACTTCAGCTGGCGACAAGCTCTTTCATGTGCAAGTAGGTCCCTTCGGCGATCTCAAAGACGCGGAAGCGACCAAGGCCAAACTGGTGAGCGACGGCTACAACCCGATTTTGAAAAGATGAAAGCTACCCGGTTCGCACTGTGTGGCTGATAATCTTTGGCCTGCACGGAGCGCTTGCAGAGCACAGTGCGCCCAGAGTATGTTTTATTACTTATAGCTAACTAAACGCCAGGATCGTTTATAGGCTCGCGCGCCACGTCGGACGATCCCTTGGGTCCTCCCAGCCTCCAACAACCCAGCCATGGGCCTGGAAACGACTGGAATCGACCTTCTGCGTGGCCTCAAGACCCTGCTTTTGACTAACGCCAACCCTCGTAAGCGTATGAAATTGACTATAACTTATTGATACTGCCTGTAAGTGCTTGATCACCGCCGCGAGTTCGTCGCTCCTGCGCCCATCTTGACCTCCGCCATCGATCAAGGCCGCTGGTTGATCATGAGGTGCGACCAGGGCGTGCCGGCGTACATGATCCAGGCTCCGGATTGTTTTGGTTCGCTCGCCAGCCCGGTGGTCTTGGCGTCGAACGGCCAGAGAATCATCCAGTGCGGCGGTTCCTTGATGGGATTGCCGGAGGTCGCGTTAGGATCGCTGGCGCTCCAGTCGGTGCCTCCGGAAAGCATGTAGACGATTCCCGGCTCGCTGTTGGTAGGCTTCGGCTTGAGCGCGAGGAAGTCGCGTTGCCAGCGCAGCGCGGCCGAGTTCGCACACTGCGGGTCGTCCCCCACCACTCCAGGATGCCCGGGAAAACAAGTGAACCCGTTCGTGCCCTCGCGCAGCACGGTCTCGGTTCCGTGCTCGTCCTGATCAACAATGCGCGCCTCCTTTGAAATTTCGGCCGGCCCGGCCGCGAGCGCGCGCGCAATCTTCGCCTCGTTGGTATCTTCTTTCGCTCCCTTCTGTGCATGCGCGACGCCACACACCGTCCAGGCAAGAATTACTGCGCAACAAAACAAGTTTCGATTCATCAGCACCCTCCAGGCCAGCCGTGTCGATCGCGCACCGACGCGACAGAATCTCACATTTGACGAAATGCACAAAACGGAACAGGCTTCGAATCTTGCCGAGGCGGACCCCACGCCGCGAAGTGCCTGACTCGGGGCACACCCAATCCTGGAATTACAAACGCTCGCGGACATCTTGACCGGTTAACTTCGATTTTCTCCTTCGCCACACTTCCCTCTTGCATCCAAGGGGCGAACTCAGGGGGGAACGTATGGACAACTCCGCGGCGGAACAGCTTCTCGACGAACTGCTCTATGCGATGGAGACTCTGGAGACGCGCTGCGCGGGCGTTCTCCAGTTTCTTAAAGCCGGGGATCACGCAACCGACGAACAACTCGCGCCCTTCATGGAACAGGCCGCGAACGCGAGCAATGTTCGTTGGCGAGCCGCTCGCTTGCGAATGACCAGCCTGCTTCATTCGGCGATGAAAGACCTGGAAACCTCCAGCAGCAAAGTCGAGCGAAGCGTAGAGCATGCGGAACCCGCTAGAGAAGAAGCTCGGGCTTCCGGCTCGTCAAAAGATGAGATCCACGCTGAGCCTGCTCAGGAAACCCCCACGAAGGATTCTTCTGTAGAGGTGGGAGCGGGTAGAAAGACCGATTCTGCACGATCGGATCCTCCAACGAAGGGCGAAATCTCCCAACCCGACGATTCGCCTAAGGATTCAGGAGTAGAGCAAACCGACGCGGCCCAACCCCAGAAGACACTTCAATCCAAGGACAGGTCCGCGGAAACGACTAGCCAAGTTACTCCAGAACCGGAGAGTGCCCAGCCTCACGGCGTCGAGCCGAAGTCTGGGAAAGCGGGGGAAAAACCTGAGGCACTCGAGAAGAAACCGGGGGAGCAGAACGCAGCGTAGGCGGTGCCGATCCGTCAGGACAACAGCCGTCAGCTGAAGTAGTTCTACGTAACTTGGGTTTTGCGGCACGCCGGAACAGGCTGCGGAAAAGTCCGTCCCCCGTCTAAAGCGAACCTCGGCGGCTAAAGCCGCTCTACTCTGCATCTTTTACGGCACGACTGAAGTCGTGCCCTTTCAAAACACAAATGGCAAGGAAGCTTTCTCGTAGCTATAAGTGCGCTGATACGGCCCACTGGCGCTCCTACCTACCATCTAGAACGAAAACTCCTGCATAGGCAATCCGGCTCAGGCGAAGCCAAGCGCCTGACCAGTTCCTGAAAACGCCGATCTTTCCGCATGGGATCGAGTTGCGGTTCCACCTGGAGATAACCCAGCCAAATGGAACGTTGGTCGAAGGCTTTCTGCAACCAGGCAAAGGCCTCGTCGTAGTCCCGCAGGCCTGCATGAATCAACGCGGTCTCGAAAGGAGCAACGTACTTTCGTGCGGCCATCGCATGGAGCCGCTTCAGCAGAGAGCACACCTTCTCCTGTTCTCCGGCGATGGCATAGCCTGGCGCAAGCCGCGCCAGCGCAAAGGTGCTGTCATCGCTGAGCCGCGCCGCGTTTTTCAGCGCAGCGAGCGCGGGCTTGAAAATGCTCTTCTGCAGGTACACCTGCACCTGCAATATGTGCACAAAGAAAAAGTGCGGATCTATGTCGAGCGCGGCCTGGTAGTGCTCGAGAGCCGGATCGTACCGTCGCTTGAAGTAGTGGATGCGGCCAACATCGGTACGGAAGATGACCGAGAGCGGATCCATGGACAGCGCCTTCTCTTTATCCTTGAGCGCTTCAGCGTGGCACTGCTGCATGCCAAGAAGGGTTCCCCGCCAGTGATAAGCCTCGGCACATCCGGGGTTTAACTCGAGGGCGCGCCGAAACTGCTGTTCGGCCCTGGGCCAATCCCATTCATAATCGCGCATGACGACCCCCAGTGCGGCGTGAGCCTCGGCCAAAGATGGGTCCAATTCAAGAGCCTTTCGGGCTGCGCTTTGCGCCCTGGGATAGGCTTCGTGCGGGGCGAGCGCGCAGTAGTAGCCGAGCATGTTGTAGCAATCCGCCACCCCGACATACGCCTCGGCCCAGGTGGGATCGTTCGCAATGGCGCGGTCGAAATATGAGAGCGCTCTCTTCACACTCTCTTCGGTGCGCTTGTTACGGTGATAGCGTCCCTTCAGCAAGAGCTCGTGAGCTTGCGGATCGACCGGACGAGCTCTTTCCAAACGCGCTTCTTCTTCGGGCGTGAGCATGATGCGCACCTGGCCGGCGACCTGGCACGCAATCTCATCTTGCAGAGACAGGACATCGCGGAAGTCGCGCTCGTAACTCTCCGCCCACAAATGCTGGTCGCTCGGGGCATGAATCAGCGGGCGGTAATCCGGATACGCTCGCCCGAACGAAGAACCGATCCCTCCAACACGGCGTCGACGTTCAGTTCGCGCGCGATCCGAGGCAAGGACTTGCGGGTTCCCCTGTATTGCATGGCCGAAGTGCGGGAGATGACGCGCAGTTTTTCAATTTTAGCCAGGCTGGTGATGAGTGCTTCGGTCATGCCGTCGGCGAAATAGTCTTGCGCGGGATCGCCGGATAGATTCCCCAGGGACAGGATTGCGAGGGCGCGAATGTGCGTCGGGTTGGGTCCGCCCGCATGGGACTGCGGCGAGTCTGGATCAGCGCCCAGTTTCTCGACGGGCGTGAGGAATTTGTAGCCTCGGCGCGGAAGAGTCTGGATATAGCGCGGCGCGGTGGCGGAGTCGCCCAGGGTGTCGCGCAGGCGAGCGATGGCATTGTGCAGGCTGTGCTCAAAATCGACGAAGGTGTCGGAAGTCCAGAGCTGGCCACGAAGTTCTTCGCGGGTGACTACGTCTCCGGCCCGCCTCAGCAGGATTTCAAGTACCTGCAGGGGTGGTCCCTGCAGCCGCAGCTTCGCTCCCCGCTTGCGCAATTCGCCGGCGCGGGTGCCGAGTTCGAAGATGCCAAAACGCAGGACACGCGCGGCTGGAGCCGGGTTCGGCATATCGTGTTCCGCCGATGCGGGCTCAGGCTATCACAAAATGTTGCGATCCACTGACGGGCGGGGCATAATCCGGGGCCGAAACTCCTCAAGGACGATGACGAAATGAAGATGCCCCGGACTCGACCCCTCTTGCTCTTACAAACACTGTTGGCCGTAACGATATGGCCCTGCGCGAGGGCTCAAACCCCGGCGCCCAACGAGGCATTATCGGTCCGCGGAAAAGAGCATTACGTGATGCGCGACGGCTTGCGGATTTATCTCTGGGAAAAATACCTGCCGGAACAGGAGTCGTTTTTTGGACGCACGGGAAAAGTCGTCCTGCTGGTGCACGGAGGAACCCGGTCGGGGCGTTCCATCTATGACCTGCAAATCCGCGACTATTCGCTGATGGACTTCCTTGCCCGAAACGATTACGACGTGTGGTCCATCGACATCCACGGGTACGGACACTCCGACAAGGGCAGTGACTGGATCGATGCGCATTCGGCCGCGGCGGATATCGCTTCGGCAGTCGATTACATCACGAAGCTGAGAGGCCTCGGCAAGATCGATTTATTCGGCGCCTCTGCCGGCACGCAACGAGCGGGCGTCTATGCCATGGAACACCCCGACAAGGTCGCCAAGCTCATTCTGCATGCAGCCTTCTGGAAAGCAACTGCCGAATTCCGCGAAATGAACCGCAAGAGAATTGAAAATGGGGGCCAACCGCTTCCGCGCACGCGTCCGACCACCGAGGCCGATTTCCGGGAAGGATTTGTACCAGGCCAGTTCGAACAGGATGTAGTCGAAGCGAGCGTGAAGGTAGGTATGGAGACCGATCTGCAACGGCCCAACGTTTTCGTGGAATATACGAAGCTCCCGCTTCTGGATCCAACCCGGATCACTGTACCCACTCTCATTATTCACGGGGAGAAAGACTTCCTCGCCAAAGAGGAAGATCTCCTGCCCTTCTATTCACAGCTGAATACGCGCGACAAAAGTTACGTGCTGCTTCCCGACAGCGGGCATATGATGCTCCTGGAAAAGAACCACCGCCGACTGCAGTATGAAATCCTGGCTTTTCTCGATCGTCCCTAGGTGAGGCTCCGTGTCTGTTCACAACCTCGCAATTCGGGTTGGCGGATATCAGTACCGATGCATGAAAAAGTACACCAGCGCGATGATCACGAGCAAAGTCAGCAGGAAACGAACGATGGGATGGATGCGGGTGGGTTCAGGGGTGATCGGCGTATTGGCGATGGCCGAATTGTTGAAAGACGTATCCCCCGGGCTTCCGGTCGTGAACTGGAATTGAGGTTTCTTCAGGTTGCTGGTTTGTGAAAAAACAGGTTGGGCCACCCCGGCGCCATCTATGGCCGGCGCGGCATCCAGCGTTATGTCCCCCTTCTCGGTGGTATAGACCTGCAGATCGCGGCCGCTGAGTTGCGTGGCGAGCTGTTCCGAAAGATGCGGAAAGTGCTTGTCGATGAAACCGAGCAGTTGCTCCGCCGTGTGATCCAGTTTTTCGTGAGTCGCCGGGTTGATGCCCATCTTGTCCGTCTCTTCGGAATGCACGGCGAAACCGCCTTCCGGCTTGCGGTCAATGTGTACCTGAAAACTGAGTTGCTTGCCCTGCGACGGAATCTGCAGACCCGGGAACGTTTCGCCAAGAGCGGCAGCCAGCCTGGCCTGAATCATCTGCTGCAATTCCTCGCGCGTCGGGGCCTCGATCGCCGGCACGGTGGGATCGGCCGCGCGCGCGATGAATCCACCCTCGGGCTTCGGCTCAATCTTGTAGACGAAGCGTTGCACCAGGTGCTTCAGTTCCATGGATGAGGATTGTAGCGTGATCGGAGGCGAGCAGGTGAGGTTACGTCGGTGCTGCGGAGAAGCGGGTGCCAGAGAAAGCTGTCGTCCCTGAGTGGGCTGGCCAGGTCGACGTTATCTTTCAAGTGAACTGCTTGGTGTGAAGACGCAGCCAATCCAATATCTGCGGAAAACGAAATTTGTGGTTCGCTATGGAGCCGTCGATAAACTCGTACCCATCTTCCGCTTCGACATCAATGTAGTGTCCGTTGCGACGAAAGAAAACGTCGGTCGCGGTGAATGCGATCCGCTTGTTGCCGTCGAAGAAGCCGTGATTGTGGCCGAGCGACTCCATCAACGCCGCCCCCTCTTCCTCGAGGGAGCTGTAGTAACCAGTTTGCGGCCGGAAGACGGCGGCCTCCACAGCGCCCTGATCCCGAACACCGTGGAGTCCCCCGAACATTTCAATCAGCAGGTGCTGCATCTGGTAGACCTCTGCCACCGTCAGGTACTCGCGCATTTACTTGGCGAGACGCTCTAACAGATCGCGGTTGCGAGCGACAGACTCCTGAAACGCGTCCATGACGGCGGGCCGGACCAGGTGCTGGGACGGGACCACGTTGCGCAGGTAGAACGACAGGGCCTGTTCGAGCACGTGGCGCTTCGTTTGGCCGTTCTTCTCAGCCACCGCGACAAACTCGTCGTACAGCTGGGCATCGATTTCAGGCGTGAACTTTTTGGTTTTCGGGGTTGGCATGAATCTCACTCCTGCTCAAGCGTATGCTTAGTGTATGGGTTAATCAAGTATGATCTTGATTTAGCCATCACATTGATTACACAACACTTAAATCTTAACATTTATTGTGGCTGGACGTGAAAATCCCCGCCCAAGCGGAGCCTGGACGGGGCACCCTTCTAACATGGATCGACCTCAGGCCGATGCGGCTACGGGCGTTCTTGCCTGGTCGGCGCGGAAACGCAGCAGGGCGGCGATGTTGCCTACCTTGTCGAACTCCGGATCTCCCTTTATGTAGAACAGTTCAATGTCGCGGCGGATGGCCTGCGGGATCATGGCTTCGCAGACGTCTTCGAGTTCGCGGGTGGCGCGGCCGCAGACAACGCAGTGGGGAACCATGTGCGAGTCAATGTGGCCGCAGTTTTCGCATTCCACGCCGCGGGCCATGTAGTTTTCGCCTAGAAACAAGGTTTGCACTTCTCCCAGCTCGAGCGACCGCAGCACGCGACGCAGGCCGGTGACGCCGCGGCTGTTGCCTTTGGCCATACTCATGGCTTCGCGCAGCAACGTATCGCGGCGGCGCTCCTGATCTTCGCGCAGAAGGCGACTGGCGTTTTGACGGATTTCGTCGGGCGTTAAGGCGGCGATGTCGGCGGGAAAATGTCCGAGCACACGCTGGCGCACGTAGGGATGCAGGTGCGCTTCGAATTCTGACCAGTTCGTGTCGTGGCAGGCGACCACCAGTTTTTCCCACAAGCCCCGTTCCAACTCTTCTTTCAGGCGGTCGGCAACCTGCTTGTAGTGTTGCATGTATTCATTCGCGACGCGGCGCTCGACATGGCCGGCGTTGTATCCGCCGTAGCCGTCGCTGCGGCTGCGCGGCAGGCTGCGGAACAGTTCACCACGCTCTTTCAGCTCGTCCAGACGGAGATCGAAAAATCGTCCGCGCTGGCGATCGACCAGAAGGACGCAGAGTTGCGGTTGCGCCCCCAGCAGGGCGGCCAGCGGTTTCAGGTGGAAGCGGCGGTTCACGAACAATTGGGTAGCGGGCAGCTGAGCAGGCAGATCGAACTCGCGCCAGATTTTTTTGGCGCTGGACGCGAACACGGCCTTGGCGCGGGCCTGGTTGCCGTGGAGGTCTCCGGCCATTTCCAGGATGCGGTCCAGGTCGGCGCGGGCACAGCCATTCTTGCCCTGTTTCTCACTTTCCCGTAATGCCTGGCGGACCAGGTCCTTGGCGAGGATCGCCTCTTCTTTGTGCGACTTGTTCTGCGGAGTACGCGGTTGAAAGTAAAAGCTCAGAGCACAACTATCGGAATCAGCCTGAAAAGCGGCTAGTTCACGGATGTCCTCGCGGGTCATCATCACGAATTCTCCTAATTGCCGGGAAGTCTGTTAGGCGGTATTAGATCGTGCGATCGGTATCTGCTTGGACGGAGCGGCGAACATCGGAGACTTACGCAGGTGCTCGCAGGCGGCCTTCACCGACGCCCGGATTTCATCGGGCTTGCGGTCGGTAATGGCGGCGATTTCCTCTTCGGTGAAACCTTCGATGGCCTGCAGGATGAAGGCTTCGCGGGCCGTGCGGTCGGTGCCGCGCAGGGCAATTTCGACCAGGCGCAGCATTTCATCGGAGGATGCGATTTGTTCGGGAGTGGAAACGCGGCGGTCGGCAATAACGTCCTCGCCGAGAATGGCCTCGTCGGGCTGATGGAATTGCAGTTGCGGCTCGTCGCTGGCGCGGACGTTGCGCTTGCGCGCGGATTCTTCCAAATGCACGTTGCCGTTGTGCTGGTCGGCGCCGGCGGCCATCTCGTCGATGGCGCGCATGGCAAGGCGGTAGAGCCAGGGTTCCAGCGCCAGGCGCTCCGGCTTCTCGCCGCCGTTTCCCAGGGCGCGGACGATTGCTTCGTCCACCACTTCCGCTGTGCTGATGGTGTCTGTTTCGATCTGTTCGGAAGTTTCGCGGAAGTAAAGCTCGCGCTCGACGAAACGCTCAAGACGGCCGAGATTGACATTGACGTAGGTGCGAATGTCGTCCCCGGAAACAACCGGGGGATGCACGGAAGCGAGCGTGTCCTCGAACGGCACTTGTCGTCCGGGACGCTGTTCTTCCCCCTGCCTCCAGCGCGGGAACTTGTGGGTCGAGCGCAGCAAGTCCTTGTGACGGGTGATTTGCTGGAGCAAGTCGTCGAAGGCGGCCTTTACGGCCGAGGCGGGCGTCGGCGCCTTTTTCTGGGCGGCCATCTGTCCGGAGGGCAGGCGCAGGTTCAGCGAGACAACGACTCCCTCCCTGGGCGAATTTTCCTCGATCAAGCCCTTGAGGTGAACAAGTTCGGGACGGAACACCTGCAGGCGCTTGCGCAGTTTTTCGACCTGCTGGTGCACTTCTTTTTCGATGTCGGGAGTCTTGCGGACTTTGTATCCGATATGAACGTTCATGAGAGCCTCGAGTGCCGGGAGTAGATCCGGTGAAGCTATCAGTACCCTTACAAGTCGGATTCTACACCCGCGGGGAAAGAGGCATGCAGTGATTTCGAGAAATTTATGTACCGACGGGCGGGACGATTGTGACGCATGCACTTGAAAAAGGCGGCGGAGTTGTCAGGGTCTCAGGTGTTCTTCGGCGGGGTGGGAATTTCGGGTTTGTTCTTGTTCTCGGAAAGAAATTCACGCACGGAATCCTTTTCCATGGGATCGCTTTTGATGCGCAGAACCATCAGCCCGGCAATGACGAGGAGGATCAACGCGACGATGCCGAGAGTAGTCATGTTGCTTGATCGCTCGTGGCTCGAAGCTCGCAGCTCGCAGCTTTTCTACACCACCACTGTAACCGAGGTCTCCGTGCGCGTGACTTCACGATACATAGTGTCCCGTTCGACGGGTTCCCTGCCCGCTTCGGTGATCAGGCGAACCAGGTCTTTGCGGCGCATGCCTTGCGGAGTCGTCGCGCCCGCGTCGTGATAAATTTTTTCTTCGATGACGGTGCCATCGATGTCGTCGGCGCCGAAGCGTAGGGCGATCTGCGCAATCTTGGGCGTCATCATCTGCCAGTAGGCCTTGATGTGCGGGAAGTTGTCGAGCACCAGGCGGCTGACCGCGATCTGCTTGATGTCGAGCATGCCGGTGGTTTTTGGCAGGTGCTCCAGCGGCGTGTTGTCGGGATGAAACGCCAGGGGGATGAAGGTCTGGAATCCGTGCGTCTCGTCCTGCAGGTTGCGCAGCTTGAGCAGGTGGTCGACGCGGTCTTCGTCATTTTCGACGTGGCCGTACAGCATAGTGGCATTCGATTTGAGGCCGATCTGGTGCGCGGTGCGCGCAGTGTCGAGCCACTGGTCGCCGTCAATCTTGTGATCGCAGATGATATGGCGGATGCGGTCGGCAAAGATTTCGGCGCCGCCGCCGGGAAGCGAATCAACGCCTGACGCTTTGAGTTGTTCCAGCGTTTCGCGGATCGAGAGCTTGGCCCGCTTCGCGAGGTAGGCAACTTCCACCATCGTGAAGGCTTTCAGATGCACTTGCGGGAAGCGCTGCTTCAGGCCCGCGCACAGATCCAGGAAATATTGAAATGGAAGATCAGGGTGCAGTCCGCCGACGATGTGGAACTCGGTGACCGCCTCAGTGTATCCGGAGGCTGCGGTCTCGAAAGCTTCTTCCAGCGCCATGGTGTAAGCCCCGGGCGCATCTTTCTTGCGTCCGAAGGCACAGAGACGGCACGCGGCCACGCAGACGTTGGTCGGATTGATGTGGCGGTTGACGTTGAAGTAGGCCTTATCCCCGTGCATGCGTTCGCGAACGTAGTTGGCAAGCCAGCCGACGGCGAGGATGTCGCCGGTGCGGTAGAGCGTGAGGCCGTCTTGCTCGCTAAGGCGTTCGCCGGCCAGCACTTTCTCCTGGATGAGGTTCAGGCGTGCGTCGTCAGTCTGGAACGGGTGCAGGGGCATGCTGTGTCGATGATAAACGAAACCCGCAGTCGGCTGTTGGCGCTTGGCATTTGGTCGGTCAATGGCGTGGATGAGGCGCGGAGGTATACAACGTGGCAGACCTAACCTGTCATCTGCGGTTTGATGGTTAAGTGGTAGCCTTCGCCGAGCCCACTAACCGGCTTAAGCTCGTAGAAGGGTTACAAATCCTTACCAGAATACACAGGTCCTTCGCTACGTTCGGCTGTCGCCTCACTTCTCTCAGGATGACAAGGGGGTATGAAGCCCGGAAGACTGATGCGGGCCTATTGCAGGTTCACCTAGGTGTATTCCCAGGAAAAATCTTAAACCGCAGAGGGCGCAGAGAGAGGCCGTAGAGTTCGCAGAGAAAAAGGCAAGGGGCCGCGCGACGGTTAGAGGACGTCAGCTCGTTCGCAATACTCTGGTGGCTTATTGCTCTAAGCGCTCGCAGCTCGCAGCTCACAGCTGAGCTCTAGCGCTTCGTGAGCAAATCGGCGGCAATGAATGCGAAGAAGACTACGGAGATCACGCCATTCATGGTGAAGAAGGCGGCGTTGAGTTTGGAAAGGTCGCGCGGGGACACGAGGGTGTGTTCGTAGGCCAGCAGCACGGCCACAATAACAATTCCGGCAATGGCCACTTTGCCCAGTCCAAAAGCAGCCACCAGCGCCACCAGCAAAATCAACATGAAGACGTGGAATGCCCGTGCCACCGCGAGTGCGCCCCTGATTCCGATGTGGCGCGGAATGGAATGCAGGCCGGACTCGCGGTCGAATTCGTAGTCCTGGCAGGCGTAGAGAACGTCGAAGCCCCCCACCCAAAATGTAACGGCTGCAGTCAGAAGCAGGATGCGCGGATCGAGCGAGCCGCGAACGGCGATCCAGGCCGCGGCCGGGGCGATGCCCAGCGAAAATCCCAGAACCAGATGGGACCAGCGCGTAAATCGCTTGGTGTAGGAGTAGAGCAAGACCACGGCCAGCGCCACCGGCGAAAGCTCGAGCGCGAGATGGTTCAGCTGAGACGCCGCGAGGATGAATATTGCGCAAGAGGCGACGACAAAGCTCGTAACAAATGTCGGGGATAGAGTTCCGGCGGGAAGCGCTCGAGTCTGGGTGCGAGGATTGGCGGCATCAATGGAGGCGTCGGCGACCCGATTAAAGGCCATGGCTGCGGAGCGGGCCGAGATCATGGCCACGATGATCCATGCCAGCTGTCGGAGGGTGGGCAGGCCGCCTGCAGCGAGCATCGCTCCGCACAGGGCAAACGGCAGGGCAAAGATGGAGTGCTCCCACTTGATCATCTCAAGCGTGACACGCAGATTGCGGAACAGGGGCACGAGTAAAGTTTAACAGCGGGGCCTTGGCTCTTAAGGTGTGCCCTGGATCTTGGTCCCAGGTGTGAGGTTTCACGCCTCAGTGAATTGAAGACTTGTTGCTGCTTGGATGATTGCTTGGTGGGACGCGGATGGGGGTTGTTGATTTCCTCGTGGTCATGGTTCTCGATAGCCATGCTCCCCGATCAGGGGGACGAAGCGGCAGCCAGTGTGCTCGGAGATGACCGGTTCGCCTTTTATCTTTTCGACTAATTCCAGTTGCTGCGAATCTGGAGTACCTACGGGAATGACGAGGCGGCCGCCTTCCTTCAACTGCTGCACTAAAGAATCCGGGAGGATGGGGGCGGCGGCAGCGACGATGATGCCATCGTAGGGCGCATGTGCGGGCAGGCCGGCACTTCCGTCGCCGATTTCGAGCGTGATGTTGGCATAACCGAGACGCTGCAAGGTTTTCTGCGCGTTATTTGCGAGCACTAGGTGCCGTTCGATGGTGTAAACGTAATGGGCCAGCTCGGCCAACAGCGCGGTTTGATATCCGGAGCCGGTGCCAATTTCGAGCACGGTGTGCTCGGGCCTTATCGCGAGCAATTCGAGCATGAGGGCGACGATGTAGGGCTGCGAGATGGTCTGGCCCTCGCCGATGGGGAGCGGGTTGTCGTCGTAGGCATCGGGTTGATAGGGCTCGGCGACGAATTCGTGGCGGGGGACCTGAGACATTGCGGCTAGCACGCGCTCGTCGCGGATGCCACGCTGGCGAAGTTGGACTTCGATCATGCGGGCGCGGCGATCGTTGAGGTTTGGGGGGAAGAGCACGGTTCAGTGTACTTGTTGCCTGGGCTCCGAATGCTGGTGGAAGAGAGCTGGGGTCAATCACCGAAAACGCAAGGTCCCTCGACTGCGTTCGGCTGGCGCCTCACTTCGCTCGGGATGACAGGGTGGAGAGGGACTGGCGCCTCACTTCGCTTGGATGACAGTGCGGAGAGGGGTTTGTATGGACGACGAAGCCGGCACTTTTCGGGCCGGCTTCTGGATTGCTTAATGCGTGTGGCGGCAAACGTCGCTAAAAGTTCAGCACGATTCCCGTGCTGAAGCGGCCATTGTTTTGGGTGTTGCCGAAGAAGCGAGTTTGCAGGTAGTCGCCCTGGAAGCGCCAGGAAATTAGCGGAACGAGTTTGTAGTCGAGACCGCCGCCCAGGGCTTCGGCGAAAGCCGTGTCGGAAGCGGAGTAGCCGGTCGTGCTTACGTTGAGGTGTCCGGCGCCGAACAGGGCGTGGGCAAAGGGCCGGACCTTTCCGATATGGACGCCCAGACGTGGGCCGAAGAGGAAGTTGTACTCGCGGGCATCGACGTTAAAGATCTGCGTGCTGCTCGGAAAATCGTTCTTGCCATAGAGGCCGTTCAGATCAGCAACGATACTGATCCACGGCAGAAAGCTTCCTTCCAGGGAACCTTCCCAACCGTTCAGATTGGAACGGTTGTTGTGGTTGAGATCGGCCCTGCCGTAGGAGTACCCGACGAAAATGTTGGCCTTGGGGATCTGAGCCACGGCAACGGAAGACAAAGCGCAAGACAGTACCAGGAAGGACAAGAATGCGATGGGCTTTTTGTACACAACAACTCTCCTTGAGGATTGCATTTTTCGCGTTAGATGCAGGCGGGGCGGTGTGGGATGGCGGAATTGATGGGGGGTACCCGGAAGCTAAGCCTTTGACGGCAGAGTAAGCAGAGAAGAGCCTTTAAACGCAGAGGGCGCGGAGAAAAACGGCGGAGTGCGCAGAGAAGAGTTTAACAGCAAAGGGTGCAGCGATCGGCGATTACTCTCTGCTTGCAACGATCGCCGCAACCAAACCGGGGATGGTGAACTCTGGGGCCTCAACGTCCACGCCGAGGCCGAGTTCTCGTAGTGTGGCCGACGTAACTGGGCCGATGGACGCCAGCGTTAAGCCTTCCAGCACGGCGGGTCTTTTTTGCCCACGCGAGGAAGCACCTAGCAACTGAACAAAATTCTTGACCGTTGAAGAACTCGTGAACGTCACGACATTGGGCCGCTTTCGCGAATCTTTCAGGGCAGCACGCAACCGGGCGCGCGAAGATCTCGGAACCACCGTCTCGTAGGCTTCGACTACATCTATCACAGCCTCGGCCCTGCGTAGTTCATTGGGAATGACATCGCGCGCGACTTTCGCCCGCACCAGTAAAATGCGCTTCCCTCTTACCTCACGGCGCAAACTCTTCACTACCGACTCGGCCACGTACTCCTCCGGGACGACGTCAACCCGGACCCCTCGTTTCTCGATGGCTTTCTTTGTCGCGGGCCCAATGGCCGCGATCTTCAAGTGCGCGAGTGCCTGCTTTCTCAAGCGAAGCTTCCCCATCCGCTTCCACATGGCTTCGACCCCATTCACGCTGGTCAGGATCAGCCAGTCGTAGGCGGCAAGATTCTGGAGCGCCGTGTCCAGTTTTCGAGAGGAACGCGGCGGCCGAATTTCGATGAAGGGGATTTCGAGAACCTCCGCACCCAGTTTGCGGAGTTGGGAGGAGAGAGAGCCCGCCTGGTGTCGGGCGCGGCCCACCAGGACTCGAACGCCGGTAAGCGGTCTGCGTGCTTTTTGGGAGTTGCTTCGAGATCCGGCGGACGAGCGGGTTCGCCCTACACGAGTCACGGTTGTTGCGGGACAGCGATCCCGCTTCCGTAGACTTGTTCGAGGATTGCGTCGCCGCCGCGCCGCAGCAGTTTTTCGCCCACTTCGCTTCCGAGCTTTTCGGGATCGTCGCCGTCGCGGGACTCGCGCAGGATTTTCGAACCGTCAGGGTTGGCAACGATGGCATCCAGGTGCAGGCGACCCTTGCGCATCTCGGCGGCGGCGCCGATCGGTACCTGGCAGCCTCCACCCAGCTTGTTCAGCAAAGCGCGCTCACAGGTTGTGGAGGCGCGGGCAGCCGCGTCGTCGAGGAACAACAGATGCTTTCGCGTGGCCGAATCGCCCGCCCGAATCTCGATCCCGAGCGCGCCCTGTCCCGCCGCCGGACACATCACGTCCTTGGGAATGACTTGCTTCACGAGTTCGGTCTTGCCAAGGCGGTTCAGCCCAGCGGCGGCCAGGATGATGGCGTCATATTCGCCTTCACTCAACTTGCGCAGGCGAGTGTCCACATTGCCGCGCAGCGGAAAAATCTCCAAGTCCGGACGCAGCGCCTTGATCTGCGCCTGCCGTCGCAGGCTGCTGGTGCCTACGCGCGCGCCGCGCGGCAACGCGTCGATGCATGCGAACTGGACCGAACAGAAGACATCCTGTGAGTTTTCGCGCTTGGTGATGGCCGCGATTTCAAATTCGGCCGAAAGCTCGGTCGGCAGATCCTTCAGGCTGTGCACGGCCAAATCGACACGCCTCTCGGCCAGAGCCTCTTCGATTTCCTTGGTGAACATGCCCTTGGTGCCGACTTTGGCGAGCGCCACGTCGAGGATTTTGTCGCCGGTGGTCTTGATGATTTCGAGCTCGACCTCGTGGCCCTGCGACCGGAGGAGATCGGAGATGTGGTGGGCTTGCCAGAGTGCCAGTTGCGAGCCGCGGGAGCCGATGCGCAGACGTGCCATCAGTCGTTCTCTCCCGAGCCGGACTTTACCGTGCGCCGCTCCTGCAGGTTGAAGAGCCGGCGCACCAGGTCAATTACCGTGGTGGCTTCGGGATCGCGCGCTGCTGACTTCAGTGTGCTGATGGGCGTGTGCATGATCTTGTTGACGATGCCGCGAGTAAGGGCTTCGACTGCCAGTTCCTGGTCGGGATTGAGCGGGCCCAGCCGTCCGCGTACGCGGTCGATCTCTGCCTGCCGGATGGTTTCCAGATGATCTTGCAGCGACACGATGGTGGGCACTACGTCGAGGGTTTGCAGGCGGGCATGGAAGCGCTCGACCTCGAGGGTCACGATGGCTTCCGCGCGCTCCGCCTCTTTGCGGCGATCGGCGACGTGGCTGGCAACGGCCTGCTGCAGATCATCGATGTCGTAGACGAACACGCCGTCCAGCTTGTTCATGGCCGGATCCACGTCGCGCGGCACCGCGATATCGATGAAGAACATGGGACGGTTCTTCCGGCGGTGCATGAATACTTCCCCGTGTTCGCGGCGAAAGATGGCGTGCGGGGCGCCGGTCGATGTGATCACGATGTCGGCGCGGTCGCAGGTGTTATGCAGGTCTTCGAAGTGGATCGCTTGCCCTTTGAATTTGTAGGCCAGGCTCACGGCGCGATCATAGGTGCGGTTGGCCACGAAGATCGACGCGCAGCCGTGGGCCATGAGATGACGGGCAGCCAGCTCGCTCATCTTGCCCGCGCCCACCAGAAATACGTGCTTGCCGGCCAGGTTGCCGAAGATCTTCTTGGCAAGTTCGACCGCGACCGAGGCAATGGAGACCGACGACGACCCGACCGCGGTCTCGGTGCGCACGCGCTTGGCGACGGCAAAGGCCCGGGTCACAAGCTGATCCAGTTGCGCACGGATCGCGCCGACAGCACGCGCCGTTGCGTAAGCTTCTTTTACCTGCCCCAGAATTTGGGGCTCGCCGACGACCATCGAATCGAGACTGGACGCGACGCGGAACACATGCCGCACCGCTTCCTGTTCCTGATACTCGTAAAGATGCTTCTCAAGGTCGGTGCTTTCGAGTTGGAAATAGTTCCGCAGGAAGGCGCGGAGATCGGCTCCCGAGCCGTTCTTCGTATTGGCCAGAATTTCCACGCGATTGCAGGTCGACAAAATCATGCCCTCGTCGATGCCCGGGAACTCGGTGAGTTTCTTGCAGGCCTCGGGCAGGCGAGACTCCGGGATGGCGAGGCGCTCCCGCACCTCAACCGGGGCCGTGTTGTGATTCACGCCGATGAGCTGAAATCTCATGAGGCGACAAACCTGTGAATCGAGCTGAAATAGTTCGCGGCCCAGGCCACGACGGCCGCCGCGAAGGCCACGCTGGCCATGACTGCCGCCTTCCGGCCACGCCAGCCTGCGATCCAGCGCGTGTACACCATCAGCAGGTAAACGGCCCACATCAGCAGCGAAAGCAATATCTTCGGATCCTGAAAATCAATGCGCCCGTAGCTGCTCTGGGCCACCACCGATCCCGCGATCAGGCCGAGCGTCATGAACGGGAAGCCTAACAACAAAGACCGGTATCCGATCTGGTCGATGTCCTCGAGGGCAGGCAGCCGCGAAAGAATTCCACTGTCGCGCTTCGCTTTCAGCGAATGCTGCTGAATCAGGTAGAGCACGCTCGCGCAAAAACTCAAAACCAGGGCCGCATAGCCGATGAAGATCAGACCGATATGCGCGAACAGCCAGCTCGTGCGCAGGGTTCCGGACATGGGAAGGAACGGTTGCTGGCGTGTGGCCGCCATGAATGTCAGCAGGAAGACCAGGGGGAAAACGATGATCCCCGGTGAGGTCGTCTTGTAAATCAGATAGGTGAGCATGAAGACGGCCATGATCAGAAAGGCCAGCAGCGACTCGGAGTTGTGCACCATGGCGGGTGTGACATGCCCGGATAAAAACACTCCTTCGGTCAGCGACACGAAGTGGAACAGCATGCCTAGATAAGAGGCGTGCAGCGCAACCCGGTTGAGCAACTCACTGGTGCGAGTCAATGCAACCAAGGCGTAGAGCAGCCCAACTCCGTACAGACCCAGCGCGACTCGAAGCCAAAAGATTGACATATAGGTAGGTTAGCTTTGGGGTGGACCCTCACCCTTGCCAACGTGATTATAGTCTGCCCCGTGGACGAGGCAGAAGCAGTTGGGCATATCACAGGTGCTTGTGACTTACGTCACAGGGGCTTACGAGCAAATACGGCCTGGACGGGCCAACGGATTTACTCGACTCCCAGGGCAGTGAAGGCCTCTTCGAGCTCGGACGGGCCTACCCTTAGTTCGCGCCCTTCGGCCATCATGTCCTCGACTTCGTCGAATGCGCGGAAGAGGCGCATTTTGGCGGCGCCGTATTCCTCGGCTTCGGTGGGGGTTCGGGCATGGGATTTGGCCCAGGCTTGGAGCGCGGCAGATTCGACCACAACGCTTACTGCGTAGGTCACTTTCCGGTCGGAGGTGACATCGAAGATGTACTCGGTAGCAGGAGTGCCCGGATTGACGGCGGGGCGCTTGCCAACGAAGTAGTACTGGTAGACGTATCCCTGCCCTCCTGTATACGTCTTCATGCGGCGGACAGTCATAGCTCCGGCCTACTTTAACAGCTAAGAGGGGCCGATGGGCTATTGATGCGTCGCCGATTGATGCAGAGGGAGGTCCTGCGACGAACCGCCGACCATAAACGTGTACTCTCCCGGCACAAGCTGCCAGTCGTTCTTCTTTTCGTCGAAGATCGAGAGGTACTGCGGCGGCACCTCGACGGTTACCTGCTTGCTCTCGCCGGCCGCCAGCATGACCTTGCTCCAGCCGACCAGGCGCTTCGGCGGCTCGCCCGCGCTGGCTGGGAAAGAAACGTAAACCTGTGCTACTTCCGCTCCTTCGCGGCCACCGGTGTTTTTGACGGTAAAGCTCACGCGGGCAGGGGGACCGGTTTCAACCTTCAGATCCGAATACGCGTAAGTCGTGTACGAGAGGCCGAAGCCGAACGGGAACAGCACGGGCTTCTTTTCTGCGTCGTACCACTTGTAGCCAACTTTCAAACCTTCATCGTAGGAAAGCTGAAAGGGAGGCAGTCCGGCAGCGATCGTCTTCCAGGCGTCAGGGTCGCCGTCTTTGGTGGTTGAAGTAGCAGGCGGCTTGATCAAGTTCGGATGCGGGATGTCGGAATCCTTCAGTGGAAACGTGACGGGAAGTTTTGCGCTCGGGTTCACGTCACCGAAGAGCACGCTGGCGACAGCGTCGGCGCCCCGTGATCCGGCGTACCACGCTTCGAGAATGCCGCTCACCTGCGAGGCCCAGGGCATGGTCGCCGGACCGCCCGTTTCGAGCACAATCACCGTGTGCGAATTGGCCGCCGCCACCTTGGCGATGAGCTCATCCTGATGCTCGGGCAGGGTCAGGCTCTCCAGATCCATGCCTTCGCTTTCCCAGCAGTAGGCGAACACGATGGCCACGTCCGATTGTTGCGCCAGCGCGGCCGCTTTCGCGGGATCGCTCCCCGAGTCGTATTGCACGTTGGCATGTGGCACCTTGGCGCGAATTGTCTTCAGCGGCGAGGTGGGAAACCACATGGGCTCGAGCCAGCGCGTCTGGCCTTTGCCCGGAGGCAAGATGGCATTTCCGACCGGGGGATCAACCTGCGCGGAACCTCCACCCGAAATCATGCCAACATCAGCGTGAGCGCCGATTACGGCAATTTTCTGAAGCTTCGAAGCATCCAGGGGCAGCTGATTGTTTTCGTTTCGCAGGAGAACGATGCTCTGTTCGGCGATTTTCTGCGCAACCTCGAATCCCTTCACCACGTCGACCACGCTCTTGCGAGGAGGATCGTCCACTACCCCGCTGGCAAACATCGAGCGCAGAATCCGGCGAACATGATCGTCTAATTCGGCGGTGCTTATTTTCCCGCCCTGCACCGCTTTCTTGAATTCGGTTCCGTAGAAGATTTCACCCGGTTCTTCGTGATCGAGACCGGCCGCCGAGGCTTTTACAGTACTGTGGGTTGCCTGCCAGTCGGATAAGACAAAGCCGGGGAACTTCCAATCTTTCTTCAGAATGTCAGTCAGAAGGTGCTTGTTCTCGCAGGAATAGTCCCCGTTGACGCGGTTGTATGCGCACATTACAGCGGAGATGTCGCCCGTCCGGAGCCCGATCTCGAAAGCCAGCAGATCGGTTTCGCGCATGGCGCGTTCGCTGATCTTCACGTTGACGGCGTTGCGCCCGTTCTCCTGGTCGTTGAGGGCGTAGTGCTTGATGTCGCCAATCACATGCTGTGCCTGCAGACCCTTCATCACGTGACCGACCATGGTGCCTGCGAGGATCGGATCTTCTCCCATGTACTCGAAGTTACGGCCGTTGCGCGGTTCGCGAGTAAGGTTGACGCCGCCGCCCAGCGACATGTTGTAGCCTTGTGCGCGCAGTTCCCTGCCAATCAGGGCTCCGTACTCGTAGGCCGCGTTTGTGTCCCAGCTTGCTGCGCCGGCCATATCGGAAGGCAGTGCTGTGGAATACCTACCGTTCTCGCCACTCGCTCGCACGCCATAGGCCGCGTCGGACATTTGAATATCAGGAATACCGAGCCGCTGAACCCCGACAACATATCCCGCACCACCGTTTGAGTGGCCAGCTAACGAGCTTAGCGGGCTCAGTCCACTCATGCCAGTACCATGAAGAAGGGAGATTTTTTCGTCGAGCGTCATTTCCTTCAGGGCCAGGCTCGCGCGCTCGTCGGGGGAAAGGCTGGTGTTCATCCACGCATGTTGTGCGGTTTTGTCGGGGGTGGACTGCGCGAACGAGCATGGCCACGCTGCCATACCAAGGGCGACGACGAATAGCGACAGGTCTTTTCTGAGTGATGAGGGTAGGTTCATTTTTCCTCTGGAAGAACAATTGCAAAAACGATTTTATACCACAGATAACGATATTCTTGCGGGTGTCTTAAGTTGCCAAAACCAGGGGCGCGATGGGAAGCGTCCCCTGTGGGACAGCACGTCTGGAATTGCGGCTCGATTGTCGATCAGGAATCGATCTTCGCGTCACGCAGGCGCTTCACCGCAGTTTCGGATGTCACCGGCGAATAGTAGACCTCTTTGAAGGTGTACGACTTTGCCTTGGAGGCTAGGATAGGCAGAATCTCGAAGTGCCAGTGGTAGTCCTCGTCCAGGGTCTTCCAGTAATCGAGGCTGCTCGACCCGTGCAGGGTATTCGGCGACGTGTGCAACACCATATGAAATTCCTTGGTGATGGTGCGGATGCGCTGCAGGGTGCGCCGCAGCAGGCTCGCCAGGTCGCGAATGCCGCCGGACTTTGAAAGGCCTGAGCGCTCGAACGAGGCTTCGTGGACCCGCGGCAAGATCCAGGTCTCGTAGGGAACCCGCGGAGCGTATGGACACATCGCGATGTAGTCACCGCGCAATTCCACCACGCGCAAGCCCTGCCGCTCTTCCTGCCCGATGATGTCACAGAACACGCAGCGTTCTTTTTGTTTGTAGTAATCGCGTCCGGCGCGCAACTCGTAAAGGACCCGGCGCGGAACGAAACTGGTCGCGGTCAGTTGGGCATTGGGATGTTCGAACTCCTGGCCGGCATTCACGCCGTAGTTCTTAAAAATGCTGACGTACTTCAGGCGAGCATCGCCCTTGAGGTCAGAGATCCTCTGCGCGGCCAGGCGCAGGAACTGCTCAATCTCGTTGTCACTTGCGTTCCACAGTTCACGATCATGGCGCGCGTTTTCCACCAGCACTTCGTGCGCTCCGATTGATTTCATCCGATCATAGAGGCCGTCGGCGCGGCGTGAAGGGTCGCCTTCAATGCGGTACAGGGGAGAGGGGTGAACGACCGAGCGTGCCGACCAGGGTGCTCCTTCGCGGTCGGTCCGCGTAGCTATCACTTGCAAGGGGGAGGCCGCGTCAGCGCAGAACTGACAGCCGGAGTTCCGCGGCGATGTTTCGGGAACATCATCCCCGGTGATCACCCAGGAACGAGTAATGGGATCTTTGCGAAGTTCCATGCGTAAGGAAAACATCCGGTTCGCGCGCGCGTCAACTGGTGATTTCCACCACCGAAGAGAGCAACCCGCTTTGTTATAATCCGCGCACGAACCCGCTCAACATGACCGAGACGTCCACGCCGTTGATGCGGCAGTACGCCGCCATCAAGAAAGAGCATCCCAACGCTCTGCTGTTTTTCCGGCTGGGTGACTTTTACGAACTGTTCTTCGACGACGCCGTGGTCGCGGCCCGCGAACTGCAAATCACGCTGACCTCGCGCAACAAGGAAAAAGGCATCGCGGTTCCCATGTGCGGAGTGCCTTACCACGCAGCCGAAGGCTACATTTCGAAACTGATTCGCAAGGGATTCAAGGTTGCCATCTGCGAACAGGTGGAAGATCCGCGGGTGGCCAAGAAACTGGTGCGGCGCGAGGTGACCCGAGTCGTCACGCCTGGGACTTCGGCGGACGCCTCGCTCAATTCCGAAGAAAACAATTTTCTCGGTGCGCTGGCCCGTGTGGGAGATCGTGTTGGGTTTGCGGCGCTTGACCTTTCGACGGGGGAATTTCGCGCTACCGAATTTCAGGGCATGGACGCCGCTCGTAGAATTCAGGAAGAGCTGTCGCAGCTTCGGCCGAAAGAGCTGCTGTACGCCTGCGCGGCCCCGCTGTTCGGAGGCTCGACCGCTTCGCCTGAAGAGCTTGCCGACTCTGGGGAAGGCTGCTCCGGACGCGCGGCCTTCGATTACGCAGGGCTATGCGGAAACTCCTCTTGACGACTGGGTTTTCGCTCCGGACCATGCCATTCCCCTTCTCGAAAATCATTTTGGCGTACTGTCGCTCGAGGGATTCGGTCTGGCTGGGAAACCAGCGGCGGCCTCGGCTGCCGGAGCTATCCTGCATTACGTGCGCTCCACCCAGCGTGGACGCCTTGACCATGTCGACCGGATCGGTTTTTACGAACGACAAAATTGCCTGGTTCTCGATGCAGTGACAGTCCGCAATTTGGAATTGATCGAGCCTCTGTTCACCGGGAGCGAGGCGGGCAGCACGGTGTTCCGCGCTATAGACGCCACGGTCACTCCCATGGGCAAGCGCCTGCTGCGTGCCTGGATGTTGCGACCGTCTATTGATCGGGCCGAGATTGATGCCCGCCTGGATGCGGTGGGCGCGCAGGTATCAAATCTGATTGCGCGCGAGGAATTGCGCCGAGCGCTGGAAGGAATTCTTGACCTGGAGCGACTGCTCAGCCGGGTCACGTTGGAAACTGCGAATCCGCGCGACGTGCTGGCGCTGGCTTCTTCTCTTAGCCATATCCCGTCAGTGCGCATGGCAATCGCTCGTTTCGCTGTTGCCAGACTCAACGGGCTGCACGGTGCGGTCGATGAGCTCGCCGATCTGCGCGCGCGCATTGAGGAAACGATCGTCGCCGAGCCGCCGATTTCCCTGAGCGATGGTGGCGTGATTTCCGCGGGCATCGACGCCGAACTCGACGAATTGCGTGACCTGAGCCGCAACAGCAAGCAATTCCTGGCGCAGATCGAACAACGCGAACGCCAACGCACCGGGATCAACTCGCTGAAGGTGAAGTTCAATTCCATCTTCGGCTATTACCTGGAAGTCTCGAAGCCGAATCTTCACCTGGTGCCTGCCGACTACGAGCGTAAGCAGACGCTGGTGAATGCGGAACGCTTTACAACGCCCGAGTTGAAGGAATATGAGGCGAAGATTCTGGACGCTCAGGAAAAAATCGTAGAGATCGAGCGCCGGCTGTTCGCGGAGCTGCGGTCGTCGATCGCCGCTGAGGCAAAACGCATCCGCCAGACCGCGCTGGCGCTCGCCGAGGTCGATGTGCTCGCTGGATTAGCGCACATCGCCGCACTGCGCAATTACTGCCGGCCTCGGCTGGAGGGATCGGGCGATCTGGAAATTGTCGAGGGACGGCATCCGGTAATCGAGGAGCAGGAGATGGCGGCGGGCGGAGAGCGCTTTGTCCCGAATGATCTCTTCCTGAACTCGACCACGCACACGATCCTCGTCTTGACCGGACCGAATATGGGCGGCAAGTCCACGTACCTGCGGCAGGCCGCCCTGATCGTCATCCTCGCGCAGATGGGGTCGTTTGTACCTGCACGTTCCGTGCGCATGGGAATAGTGGACCGTGTTTTCACGCGAATCGGCGCCAGCGA
Source organism: uncultured Acidobacteriota bacterium (assembly GCA_963850425.1). Classification (GTDB taxonomy): domain Bacteria; phylum Acidobacteriota; class Terriglobia; order Terriglobales; family Acidobacteriaceae; genus Gp1-AA133. The sequence continues at coordinate 171,957 of CAWKLF010000002.1, forward strand.
TAACCTGGCGCGTGGCCGCTCTACTTTCATGGTTGAAATGACGGAGACGGCCGCCATCCTGCATACGGCGACGCCTAAATCTCTCGTCCTTTTGGACGAAGTTGGCCGAGGGACGTCGACATACGACGGGCTCGCGATCGCATGGGCGGCGATCGAATACCTTCATGCACGGACGCGGGCGAAAACTCTGTTTGCCACGCACTACTTCGAACTGACGGAGTTGGCCGAGCAGCTGTCTGGTGTGAAGAACTATCACGTTTCGGTGAAAGAAACGGGCGGCGGAATTGTATTTCTCAGAAAAGTCGATCCGGGCGCCGCCGATCGCAGCTATGGCATCGAGGTCGCGAAGCTGGCTGGGCTGCCCAACGAGGTCATCGATCGAGCGCGCGAGGTACTGATTGAGCATGAGAGCGCTGAACACCAACTGACCGGGCAATTGGCGAATGATCAGTCGCGCCCCGCTCCGGCGGCACAGCTCACGATCTTCACGCCCATTTCCCAGCCCGTGCTCGAGAAGCTTCGCGAGGTTGACTTGAATCGCTTGACGCCGCTTGAAGCTTTGAACCTGCTCGCGGAACTGAAATCGCAAATTTAACGGACACCACATGGGGGCCGCGATCGCAACTAAGACCAGCAAGAAACCCAAGGCCCGCGAGCGAACCATCCGCGAAAGCATTGGCCAACTGCTCATCATTGGATTCGACGGCACCGAAGTGTCTCCTGCGCTCGCTTCCCAGCTCCAGCGCATTCAGCCGTCGGGAGTGATTCTTTTCGCGCGCAACATCGTCGGCGCGGAACAGACTTACAAGCTTCTTCGGGATTGCCAGCAGCACCTATCGGCTCCTCTTTTTCGGTGCATCGATCTGGAAGGCGGCAAGGTCGACCGGCTGCGCAATGTATTGGGGCCGGCACCTTCCGCGGCGGAGGTGTTCGCTTCGAGGGACAGGAAATTGTTCCGCCAGCATGGCCGGGTGATTGGCGTTAACTGCCGTGCACTCGGATTTAACGTCGACTTCGCCCCAGCGCTCGACCTGGCCTTCGAAGCGTCTCGCACAGTGATGAATTCCAGGTTGGTGTCGGACGATCCCAAAGAAACCATCGTCTACGTTCGCGAATTTCTTGCCGGACTGCGCGCCGCGGGCGTGCTTGGCAACGGCAAACACTTTCCTGGCTTGGGAGAAGGCAGACTTGACAGCCATCACAGCCTGCCGGTGATCGATAAGGCATGGAAAAAGCTCTGGGAGCAGGACCTGGTTCCCTACCGCGCGCTGCGCAGCCAGCTTCCCTTCATCATGATTTCGCATGCCGCTTATCCCGCCGTCACGGGTGATTCCACGTCCGCCTCGCTTTCGAAGAAGTGGATCACGGACATTCTGCGCAAGAAGATTGGGTATCGCGGGTTGATCGTGTCGGATGACCTGGAAATGGGCGGGGTGTTGTCGGCAGCCCCGATCGAGCAAGCCGCCGTCGGACACATTCGCGCCGGCGGCGACCTGTGTCTGATCTGTCAAAAGGAAGAATTCGTCACGCGCGCCTATGACGAGCTGATTCGCACGGCGGAAGCCGATCGCTCCTTTGCCCGGCGGGTCGCGGAGTCGGCGGCGCGGATCACCGCGTTCAAAAGGAAGAACAAGCAACTGGCACGCTGGGCGGCGGCGCCGAATGCAGAAACGGTGCAACGCCTTTCACGCCGGCTCTGGGAATTCAGCGAACAAGTCCGGTTGGATACGATCCACAAGCAGGAGACGGCTTGATCGTCGCCGGCATCATGAGCGGCACCTCGGCGGACGGCATCGAGGTCGCCCTGGTAAAGATCACTGAACCCGGTGAAGTACCTCCTGAGCGGCGCTCACGCAGCGACAAGAGGGCTCGAGCCCAACACAATTCAGAAATCCAATTGCGATTACTCGGGCATGCGTCGTTTCCCTATCGCACTGTCGTACGCGAGGCCGTGTTGTCTGCCATGAATGCGACGAGCGCGAGCGTCGGCGACTTGGCGCGGCTCAACTTTCTGTTGGGCGAACTCTACGCGGATGCTGTCCTGGCGGCCCAGCGCAAGTTTCGCGTGCGAGCGGAACTTGTCGGTTGCCACGGACAGACGCTCTTCCACCAGGGCGAGCGGCAACGTTACCTAGGTCGCCCGGTTGCGGTTACATGGCAGACGGGGGAAGGCGCGTTGATTGCAGCCCGAGTCGGCGTCCCAGTCGTTTCAGATTTCCGTCCCGCAGACATGGCAGCAGGCGGTAAGGGGGCACCGCTGGTTCCCTATCTCGATTATCTTTTGTATCGCGATTCGCGGATCGGCCGCATTGTGCAGAATATCGGCGGTATTGCCAACCTGAGCGCTATCCCGGCGGGGGCAAATGCGGCGAAGTTAATTGCGTTCGACACTGGTCCCGGCAACATGGTGATCGACGCGGTCATGGAACGACTGCTACACAAGCCGTTTGACCGGAATGGGGAAGTCGCCGCGTCAGGCCGGGTACTTGAAAAGGTCGTGGATCGCCTGCTGCGCGAGAAATTCTTCCAGAAAAAGCCTCCCAAAACTGCCGGTCGCGAACAGTTCGGGCGGGAATTTGCGCGTGCGTTCATTTCTCGATGCGGCCGAGCACCGAAAGAAGACATCGTGGCCACTGCCACCGCGCTAACGGCGCGTTCAATCGCGGCGGCGATCTCCAAATTCGTTTTGCCGGGGAACAGAACATACCGCGAGCTGGTCGTATCCGGCGGGGGCGCAAACAATGCGACGCTGCTTGCCATGCTGGCGAATGAAGTGAGGCCTCTCGGTCTCAGCCTGCGCCTGTCGGATGAATTCGGCCTGCCTGCCGCCGCCAAAGAGGCGGCTGCGTTCGCACTGCTTGCCTACCAGACGTGGCACAGGCGGCCCTCCAACGTGCCGTCGGCAACCGGAGCCCGGCGGCCTGCAGTTCTTGGGAAGATTTCGTATGCATAGAGCACTGCTGCTCGCGGCAGCGCTCGTGATGTTTACGTCCTGCTCCGCGCGGCCCGACCCGAAAACTCTCGTCATGCTCATCGAAAGCAGCCCAACAAATCTCGATCCCCGGGTCGGCCTTGACGGGCAATCGGAGCGCATCGACAACCTGATCTTCGACGATCTGCTCGAGCGCGACGAGCACCTCAACGTGCGGCCCGGGCTGGCGGACAAATGGGATATACCCGATCCGTTGACCTATGTGTTTCATCTGCATCCGGGCGTGAAGTTCCACAATGGGGCTCCTCTAACCTCGCGCGATGTGAAGTGGACGTTCGACTCTTTGCTGGGGGGCAAGATTCGCAGCACCAAGTCGGCCGCCTATCGCCTGGTCGACCGGGTCGAGGCGCCCGATGACCTGACCGTGATCTTCCACTTGAAGGAGCCGTTCGCCACGCTTCTCTGGAACCTGTCGGACGGCGCGATTGGGATTGTTCCAAGCGGAAGCCTGAGCGAGATCAGCGACCATCCCATCGGGTCGGGACCATTTCGATTCGTCAGCGCAGAGCCCGACAAGGAAGTTGTTCTGGAGCGCAACGACGAATACTGGGGACAGAAGGCCCGGCTGGAGCGCGTCCGGTTTGCCATCGTGCCCGACATGACTACGCGGGCGCTCGAACTTCGCAAAGGCACCGCCGACATTGCGATCAATTCGCTCACGCCCGACATGGTGGTCACGCTGCAAAAGGAACCGACGCTTTCCGTTCTCCGCGGACCGGGGACCGTGCTGCAATACATGGGCTTCAACTACCGCGATCCCATCCTGAAAGACGTGCGCGTTCGGCAGGCTCTGGCCTATGCGATCGATCGCCGCCCGATGCTCGAATACCTGTGGAGAGGATTCGCCCAACCCGCCGCCAGCATCTTGCCGCCGCAGAGCTGGGCGTATTCGGCCGATGTGGCGAGCTACAATTACGATCCCGAACGCGCGCGCCAGTTGCTCGACTCCGCCGGTTACCGAGCTATCGCGGGCGTCCGCTTTCATCTGATGATGAAAACTTCGACGGACGAAAACACGCGCTTGATGGTGGCGGTGTTGCAACAGCAATTGCGGCAGGTTCAGATTCAGTTGGACATTCGCACCTTTGAATTTGGCACATTTTTCGCCGACGTCAGCCGCGGAGCATTCCAGTTTTATTCCCTGCGCTGGATCGGTGGAAATGAAGATCCCGACATTTTCGAATACGCTTTTCACTCCAGCAAGTTCACCCCCAATGGCGCAAACCGCAGCTTCTACTCCAATCCCCAGGTTGACCGATTGATCGATCAGGCGCGCTCGGAGCTTGACCAGGGCAAGCGCAAACAGTTCTATGCGCAAATCCAACGCATCCTCGCCGAAGAATTGCCTTCGATTAACCTCTGGTATCTGGACAACGTTCTGGTTCATTCCCGGCGGGTCACGAACATTACTCTCAATCCTCCCGGCAACTACGACTTCCTGCGCAGCGCCGATTTCGCCTCGAACTAGCGATTCCGCCCTGGTGCCGAAGGCAAGTTTGCGCGTGTTATCCTCAAAACTTATTCCTGAGGCAGTCATTGCGCATACTGTTTATCGGCGACATTTTCGGACGTCCGGGCCGCACCATCGTGAGGGAAAAACTTCCTTCGCTCGTTAAAGAACAGTCCATTGAGCTCATCATTGCCAATGGTGAGAACTCAGCCGCGGGATTCGGCATCACTCCTCAGCTTGCTGAGGAGCTTTTCGAGCTTGGCATTGATGTCATCACCACCGGCAACCACATCTGGGACAAACGCGAGATTGTCGACTTCTTCAACATGGCGGACGGCAATGCTCATAGCCCATCCCGCCGTCTGCTGCGTCCCGCCAACTTCGCGCCCGACCTGCCGGGACACGGGTTGTACCAAGGACGGAAGGGCAAAATTCCATACGCCGTCATCAATCTGCAGGGTCGTGTGTTCATGGCTTCGAATGATGATCCCTTTCGTATGGCGGATCACCTGCTGAAAGAACTCGAGGCGAAAGTAATTCTGGTCGACATGCACGCGGAGGCTACCTCGGAAAAAATCTCGCTGGGCTGGTACCTGGATGGGCGCGTCAGCGCGGTGGTCGGCACCCATACCCACGTTCCCACCGCCGACGAACGCGTGCTGCCGAATGGAACTGCTTACATCACCGACGTGGGCATGACCGGGCCATTCGACGGAGTAATTGGCGTCAAGAAAGAGTTGGTGGTGGCGAAGTTCCTGAACAACATGCCGGTGCGGTTTGAGGCCGCCACCGGCGACGTCCGCCTTTGCGCAGTGGTGATCGATTGTGACGAGTCCACAGGTCACGCGCGCAGCATACAAAGAATCATGGTGGGATAGTCGCCCGCCGCGGGGCATTCATGGAAAGCTCAACGCAAAACTCCCGACTGGATGTTGGTTCCCAAAAGGGCAACGGCTTTCAGTGGAGACAGGCCGACGCTTACCTGTTCGACATTGATGGGACCCTGTTGCTGTCGCCGGACCGCACACATCGTTATGCCTTGCACCGCGCGCTGCTCGACGTCTATGGCGTAGAGACCACGATTGATGGGATTGCCTACCATGGCAAGACTGACCCCGGCATTCTCCGCGCGGCTCTCGAGCGACTGGGCGTGCCGACTAGCACAATCGACTGCAATATGGCTGCCGCTCTCGAAGTGGTGCGTCAGGATGCCGCACAAAAAGCAGACCGCTTCCGCCCTAATGTCCTGCCGGGCATTCTCGATCTGCTGAAAACGCTGAAGGCATCAGGCAAACTTCTGGGCTTGTGTTCCGGGAACCTTGAAGCGGTTGCCTGGCTCAAGTTGAAGGCGGCAGGGCTTGCAGATTTTTTCGAGTTCGGATGTTTCGCGGATGATTGCGAATTGCGGGTCGATGTCTTTCGAAAAGGCATGCAGGAGGTGGCGAAGCGCCTCGGACCGGACACAGCCGTTTGTTTTCTCGGCGATACTCCTGACGATATTCGCGCCGCGCATGGCGCGGGCGGCCGGATCATTGCGGTCGGCACTGGGATATTCAAGGCGGCCGATCTGGCGGCTTACGGTCCGGATGCCGCCGTGGTCTCGTGTGAGGATTTGTTCGCTCTTTAGACTGGCCTTCTCAGAATGCTTGAGCGCCCTCCTCTGACAGCATTCAGGCGAGGCCGGGAGGCCTCCCATCACCGACAACTTCATCGAACCATTTACAGACACCTACACGAAAGTGCTACGTCTGCAAGAATCGCGGATTGGATCGTTCCTATCCCGGATACAATCTTGGGCATGCAATCTTGGCGATTCGTGGTAGCCGTGTGCCTGGCGGCTTCCCTTAGCTGGGCGGCGGACCAACCACCCGCACCTCCGCCAACGACTGTTTGCGCGAACGGGGTGCCGGGCGCGCCCGCATGCGTTGCCAGTCCGCAAGCGCGCCAGGACGCGCGCAAAGCCTTCGACCACGGGATGAAGCTGCAAAAGCAGAACCGGCTTGAAGACGCTTTCCTGGAATTCGAAACAGCCGCCAATCTGCTTCCGCAAGACCTGCAATACGCGACGCTTCGGGAACTCACTCGCCAGCAACTGGTGAGCGACCATCTGAATCGTGGAAATACGGCCCTGGCCGATGGTCGCGAGATTGAGGCCTTGGGCGAGTTCCGGAACGCCCTGCACCTCGACCCCCACAACGACTTTGCGCAGGAGCGCGTTCAAGACGCGATTCGCCGGTCTGGTGGAGACAGCAGTCGCGGCGCACGCATCCTAGAGCAATCCGACGAAATTCAAGTGCTCCCCAAAGACACGGTTGAGAGCTTTCACTTCCGCGGCGATTCCCGACAGCTCCTCAACCAGGTGGCCGGCGCCTATGGAATCATCGTCACGATCGACGACTCGGTTGTCAGCCGCCAGGTCCGCTTCGATGTGGATGACATCGGATTCTACAAAGCGATGCAATTGGCTGGAGCCGTGACCAAGACGTTCTGGGCGCCGCTGCAGCAAAAGCAAATTATGGTTGCGGCGGACTCCACCGAAGCCCGCCGGCTTTACGATCGAATGGGGATGCGCACCTTCTACATTCCTGATGCCAGCACGCCGCAGGCGCTGCAGGATCTGGTGAACGTTCTACGAACGGTCTTCGAGATAAAGTTTGTCTCCTCGAACGCGCAGAAGGGTACGATTACGGTTCGGGCTCCCGTGAATGTCCTCGAGCCGGCCAGCCGATTTCTGGAAGGCTTGGGATCCTCGCACCCCGGGGTCATGCTCGACATACGGATCTTCGAGGTCAGCCGCACCCTGGCTCACAAATTCGGATTGCAGATACCGAATCAATTCAATCTCTTTAACATTCCGATAGGCGCTCTCGGCCTAACCTTGGCCGGAGGGCAAAGCATTCAGGACCTCATCAACCAACTGATCTCCAGCGGCGGCATCAACCAGGCGAACTCTACCGGCCTGGCGGCGCTGCTCGCGCAACTTACTGGTGGCAACCCCTCTATTCTCAGCCAACCTGTGGCTACATTCGGGGGAGGCATGACGCTGTTTGGGGTCTCACTGGGAACGCTAGGCGCCCAACTCTCGCGTAACGAAAGCGAATTGCGCTCGTTGCAACACATCATGTTGCGGGCTGACCAGGGCAAGGACGCGACGGTGAACCTTGGTTCGCGGTACCCAATCATTAACGCCAGCTTCGCGCCGATCTTCAACACGCCGGCGATTGCGCAGGCTATTGGCAACAACTCCTTCATCGCCCCTGTTCCCTCGTTTACCTACGAGGATCTCGGCGTCAACCTGAAGGTCAAGCCCGCGGTTCACGGGGACAGCGATGTGAGTTTGAATGTCGAAATCAAGGTTCGTTCGCTGACGGGGACAAGCACGAACGGGGTACCGGTGATTGGCAACCGCGAATACACCGGCAGCATTAACGTCAGGAATGACCAGCCCGCAGTGGTTGCAGGCTATATCACCAGCCTGGAGCAGCACAGCCTGAGCGGCATTCCGGGTATTGGACAATTCCCTGTCCTGAGCCGCGCTGCGGCTGCCAATACCAGTGAGAAAGATAACAGCGAGATGCTGGTGGTTATCACGCCGCACATCGTCAGCATGGCCGAAACCCAGACATCAGAGATTTGGATGACTGGCGTTAAGTAATCTCTGCGCAGCTCGATCTACTGTTTCGCTGCGAAATCCACCAAACCCTTCAGCACTTCGGGCGGCACTCCCACCACGTTCCCGATGCGCCGGCCATTCACGTATACCGTCGGCGTGCCAGTAACTCCCACCGTTTGCCCAAGTGCGACGGACTTGTCCACACGGCTTTTGGTGTCGGGCTTGGCAGCACAAGAGGCGATCTCGGCGCCCTTCACTCCCGAAGCGTCGGCAATCGCGGTGAGCTTTTCGTCTGCATTCGACTCGGTGAGGTTGGACTGCTGGTCAAAAGTTCCCTGTACGAATTTCCAGAAAGCATCGGCCGAACTGCGGCCCACGCAATCGGCGTAGTACGCCGCCTTGGCCGCCCAGTTGTGCATGGGCAAGGGATAATTCTGGAACACGAATCGTGCGTTCGGCTCCGCGGCCAGAAGCTTGTCGATGACCGGTTGAGCATCCTTGCAGTGCGGGCACTGCAAATCGCTAAATTCCACGATGGTCACGGGCGCCTTTTCCGGACCGCGGGTAGGACCATTGATGCCCTTGAGCAGCGCCTCTTTGGCAGGTTCGTAGGGCTTTGCTCCGAAGGGCATGATCTCGCCAGTGAGCGCGTGCTTGCCGTCAGGAGTGACGTACAACGTCGTGCCACTCTGCCCCTGCGCGTTGCTCAACGTAACGTTCACTTCCGCCAGTCCTTCAGCAATGGAGGGCTTAATCGAAGCGATCTTCCAGGTGACCGTCGGATCGTAACCGAAGGTCTGCTGAAGAAATGCGTTGACGGTTTCCTCCGAAGGCAGAACCGGAGCCTTCTCTTGCGAGAAAACAACTAACCCCATGACCAGAATCACCGCGAGAACCGACAGTCTGCGTAGCATGCTTTCCTTTCAAATGGACTGAACTGCAAGCTTCCTTCCACTGGCCCCAATACCTCAAGCTTCTTGCTTGGCGGCGATTGGGAAGCGCCTGCCGTAGCCGAAAGCTTTTTCAGAAATCTTGATGCCCGGCGCTGCCTGCTGGCGCTTGTACTCAGCGCGATCCACCATACGCAGCACGCGCTGGATCAGTCCCAGGTCGAAGCCGCGATCCTTGGCAATCTGGGCCGCGGAGTGCGACTCTTCCACATAATCCTCAAGAATCGCATCCAGGACGTCGTAGGGCGGAAGGGTGTCGCTGTCTTTTTGGTCTGGACGCAGTTCGGCGGACGGCGGCTTTTCCAGGGTGGCCTCGGGAATAAGTGCCTTCTGCGAATTTATGTATCGGCTGATCCGGTACACCATGGTCTTGGGCACATCGGAAATGACCGCCAGGCCTCCGACCATGTCTCCATACAGCGTGCAGTAGCCAACTGCGATCTCGCTCTTGTTTCCGGTCGAGAGCACGATGGCATTCAGCTTGTTCGACATTGCCATGAGCAACGACCCGCGAGCGCGCGATTGAATGTTTTCTTCGGTGACGTCTTCTTTCAGCCCTGCAAACACATCTTTCAGAGTCACCTGGTAGCTCTTGCAGATGTCGGTGATGCACAGCAACTCAAAACGAATCCCCAGATTCTTCGCTAGTACGCGGGCGTCCTCGATTGATCCGGGCGAAGAATATGGTCCGGGCATTCCGACGCCGATCACGTTCTCGGGCCCGAGCGCATCGGTGGCGATCGCCGCAGTGAGAGCCGAGTCGATGCCGCCGCTTAAACCAATGATCACCTTCCCGAAGCCGCACTTGCGAACATAATCGCGGGTGCCCAGAACCAGCCCAGCGTAAGCGCTGGCTTCGTCGCCCTCAATCTGTTCATGCATCTCGCCTTCGAGGGTTGCGGAGTCGAAGTAGACGATGTCTTCTTCGAACGATTTACCTTGAGCAATGACCTTTCCCTCGCGATTCAGCACCAGGCTCGAGCCATCGAAAAGCAAACTGTCGTTGCCGCCGACCTGGTTCACCATCACCACGGGCACGTTGTCGGTACGCGCGATCGTAGCCAGCATGTCGCGCCGCAATTCGCGCTTCCGCAACCAGAAAGGCGACGCCGAGATGTTTAACACGAAATTTCCGCCAGCCCTTACCAGCGCCTCCACTGGATCAAATCCGTAAAGTCGCTTGTTCCAGAAATGTTTGTCGTTCCAGGCGTCTTCGCAGATGGTCAGAGCCATGCGGTTGCCGCAGAAATTGAACAACTCCTGGTGGCGGGCGGGGGCGAAATTGCGCATTTCGTCGAAGACGTCGTAGGTGGGTAACAGCATCTTCGACTGAAGAAAGGCCTGCTTGCCCTCCTGCAGAAGAACGGCGGAGTTCATGACGGATTTACCGGTCTCCGCCAGGGCCGGAGTGACCAGGCCGCAGATGACGCTAATGCCTTTGGTTTCAGCGGCAATCCGCTCGACTGACTCCCGGTTCTTGGCGACAAAAGTCGGCCGCTCCACCAGGTCGCGCGGCGGATAGCCGCACACCGAGAGTTCCGGAAACAAAATCAGTCCCGCGCCGGCGACTCGTGCCCGTTGCGCAAAGTCGATGATCTTGTTGGCGTTCCCGGAGAAGTCCCCCACCGTGGGATTGATCTGGCCCAGCGCGATCTTCACGGCTCCAGTTTAAAGCCGGGTGCCGGAAGACGCCAAGTTTTGGACAAGGTACGGGCGGAAGTTCGGGGATGACGTGGTTCCGGGATCAGGCACATTCTGCGGACGATTGTCGCGCGGCGCTGTGCCGGAGCCGCCCGGCAAAGGCGCGTCGGTCTCCTCGCCGGCGCGCCGCAATGTGGGCGCGTTTGGTGGCTTGGCCGTTTCTTCGTCCTTGGCTACCTTGGTGACGGACTCGAGATCGATTTCCTTGTCGACCTTCACGGTCTTGGTGCCGTCGACTTTCATGGTCTCGAGTTTGACCACTTCATCGCCAACGAAACGAATGAACTCAACATCCTGCGGAGGCTCTCCGTAGATCCATTCTTCGAACTCAGTTTCATCCTCGCGCTCACGCACTTTCTTCGGCGGGCGCCCCTTGGAATAAGTCACCATCTCGCGATTCATGCCCACCAGCACTTTGTGGTTCTGAATGGCTTCTTTCGCTTTGGGCGGAACAGTTTCGAGATAGGCTTCTTCGCGAGACTTCGACTCGAAGTCTAGAACCGGGCGCAACAGCGCCTTGAATTCTTGCCCGGTCATTTCCGGCACATAAGAATCGAAATAGACGTCCACAAAGGAACCACGAGCGTTGGCGTTCGGGTCCGAAGGCGCGATGGGCGTGTTGCCGCCAGCACCTCCGACACTAATGCGCTGGTACCACTTCGTCTTTTTGACGGGTCCGCCGTTAATCTCCACGTGGATCATATTGTCTTTGAAAACGACATTGGTGATACGGACGGCGTCTCCGTTCTTCGCAGCCGGTCCCCACATCGCTACCATTTGTGCGAGTTCCGCGCCGCTCGGCGTCACCACCCCATCGCGAAGCTTCAGTCCGTCTTTTCCCATGGGGAATGGGGCTCGCACATAGACCAACTCGGCATTCACCAGCCGGATTAAATCCATGCGCGTCTGCTTCGTAATCTTGGCAGGTTTGGATGTCTGAGGATGCTGCTGATCCGTCGCGGAAGCACCGGCAAGGAGCACTAAGCAGGAGAGCAGGAAAGCCGGGAACCGACGGTACTTCATGTGACCACCCCGAGAGCCAATCTTGGCATTTATTATAGACCGCGTCGGGCCGGCCGATACCGGGGAAAAACGCGTACCGCAAGGTCTTATGTCACCAGGCGCAGCCCATCCCGGGCAACCTGGAGCGGCAACACCCGGCCGCCATTGTCCCCGATCACTGTGGCGACTCGGCTGGCCGCGCCTTTCTCGACCAGGAAAATCACGCACCCGCCGCCGCCGGCACCACAGACCTTGGCCGCGCGGCCCCCATTTCTGGCTGCGGCCGCAATGAGTTTGTCGATGAGAGGCGTGGTAATACCCGGGGCATTGGTGCGGCGCAGTTTCCACTCCTCGCGCAGCAATCGGGCAACTTCGCTCCAGTCCGCCCGCAGCAGGCCTTGGTACATGAGCCGCGCAATTTCAGCGATGCGCTCGAAATTGCGGAACACGCGCTTGTCGCCATTGATGTGGGCCTTGAAGACTTCCCAGTTATTGATGCCCGATTGTCGTGGTGCGCCCGTGTAGGCCAACACGAAGCGCGACTCAATCTCCTCGGGCGGCATTGGGACTGCCTCCCGATGAATCCCGTCTGCATTCAGATGGATTGCGCTCACCCCACCGTAGAGCGCCGGATAGTAATCCTGGCAACCGGTGGGAACGTTGATGACCTGCGCTTCGATGTTTTGCGCGATGACGCGGATCTGTTCGGCGGTGAGATGTCGATCAGTGAAGCGAGCCAACGCGGCCGACGAGGCGACCATCAATGCGGAAGACCCGGAGATGCCAGCACCCGCGGGAGACTCCGAATCGGTCTCCATCAGCAGGCCTTCTTTGGGGGCGAAGAATTGCAGCAAGCGTGCCGCCAGCGGCAGGCGAAAGCGATGCGCGTGCCGCAATTGGTCGAAGCTTGCGAATACCTCTTCCCTTTTCGTATCGAGCGAGCGGAGGTGAATGCGTTTGCCTTTCAGGCGGGTGATCCGGCAGGTCGTCAGAATGTTCACCGCGAAGTTCAGGGTTAACGCGCCCGGATGGAACAGGTACAAGGGCCAGAGGTCAATCGTGCCACCGGCCAGATCGGCGCGGCAAGGCGCCTGCGCAACGATGGTAGCGGACAGTGGCGAAGTCCAGGACGCTTCCATGCAGCGTTTGTATCACGCCCAGCATCGAGCTTCGATATCTTCCGGTAACCAGGTTACTGTGAGTACCATGTCGATAACATGGCTTTGTGCCGCGAGGCTAAAGCAAATTATGAGGGAAGACAGCGCAAGAACGTTGGACAAAGCACCTTTTCGAGAGAAGCAGTACGATCTATCGTTGACAACAATCAACATTTGTCGGATATTCGCGGAAGAGCATTTCTGAATGGCAGTTTCCTTAATTTCACTTACCACTCTGGCCGTTCGCTAGGAGTATGCGCATGGCAGATTCATGGGTTAGGCCTACCTCCCCAGGTCCCCCGGATTCTGGAGTCCCCTCTCGGCCCGAAGACGAAGCAAAGACCTCCTTGGAACGAACCCCGGGACCCAACGACTACCTTCTCATTGATCGTTTGCGCGAAGACGCGAGCGCAGGCCGGATGGACCTGAGCAGTATCCTGTCCGAGGCCACGCACGCAGCGCGCTACTTTACCGACGCAACCGGAGCCGCGCTCGCGCTATGGAGTCAAGGCGTAGTGATTTGCCGGGCGCGTTCCGGCGATACCGCGCCTCCGTTAGGGGCCAAGCTCGAGGTCGACACCGGCATCTCGGGCGAGTGCTTGCGCACCGGACGTTCGCAGCGCTGCCATGACTCGCTGACGGATGCGCGCGTCAACGCCGAGGTTTGCGAGGAGCTGGGAATCCGATCGCTGGCAGCCGTGCCTTTGCGCGCTGGTCAAGGCGTGATCGGCATTCTGGAAGTGTTCTCCGACAAGCCGAATGCCTTTTCCGATGCGCACATCACGTTGCTGAAGAAGCTGGCGAAGATTGCAGCCACCGGGCGCGAGCAATCCGTAGCACCGACACCGAGCCGCCCCGTTGAAACTGCCCCCGAAGCTAAACCAATGCCAGTCGCCCAACGTGCAATGCGGGGCTGGGTAGCACGTCGTGACTGGGGAGCGCGTGACTGGGTGGCGTTTCTTCCTGCCCGCATGCGCGGCGAGGAAGGGCAGCCTTTGCGTCTGGCCGCGGCGGCCGTATTGTTGCTGCTGCTTGGGATTTTTGGATGGGCCTTCAGCCGATATCGCGGCAATGCGCGGTCAGGACAGCCCGTGCACGTGGCCGCTGCTCAGACGGTGCCGGCCGTTCTTGCGGCAAGCGCTTCCAGCGATCTGACAAAGAGCGATCCGCTTGCGCCAGCGACTGCGGGCAAGTCTGCAAGCACGATCAACCTAACCCTCGCTCCCCAGTCAAACTCTGACGTGATGGCGAAAGATATCGTTCAACGGGTTGCTCGATCCACCGTGACCGAGCGTGGTCCGGCGCCTCCCGTAAAGGCGGCTGCTAGTTCGTTGAGAGCTGCGGAGCCAACCACAGTTGCAGAAGCCGACCTTGCACCGCCCGATCCGGCGGAAGCGCTATCGAGTATGAAGGGCGGCGCGGCGGCGGTACCGCAATCGATTGCCAATCCGCAGCCCATTTTCCCGTTCGTCGCGCTCCCCGTGTCGCAGGGCGTTACCGGAGGCCGGCTGACGCGTAAAGTCGATCCCACGTACCCCAAGGAAGCACGCGTGCAACATATCGAGGGTGCGGTGATGCTGGATGCACTGGTCGGAGAAGATGGCAACGTTCACCAGGTGACTGTGACGAGCGGACAAGCGCTCCTGGCCCAAGCCGCAGCGCAGGCCGTGAAACAATGGCGGTACCAGCCGTTCCAACTGAACGGCAAGCCCGTATCCATCCACAACCAGATTACGATTCAGTTCAAGCTGCCATAGAACGCAGCTTTCAGGAGAGGTTCAGTACCTGGCGGACCGTTCCGCGGGATTTCTGGATCTTTTCCTGCAACAGCGTGATGGCGTAGATCAATTGCTCGGGGCGCGGCGGGCAGCCCGGTACGTAGACGTCCACCGGAATGACCTGATTCACGCTCTGTACCAGCGCGTAGTTGTTAAACACCCCACCTGAGGTTGCGCAGGCGCCCATCGAGATTACCCACTTGGGTTCGGGCATCTGCTCCCAAAGCAGCCGGATGACGGGCGCCATTTTATTGGAGACGCGCCCGGCAATGATGATCAGGTCGGACTGCCGCGGTGACGGGCGGAAGACTTCCGCCCCGAAGCGGGCGATGTCGAAGCGGGAGGCGCCCATCGACATCATCTCAATGGCGCAGCAGGCGAGGCCGAAAGTCAACGGCCAGATCGAGTTCTTGCGCATCCAGTTGATCGCCGAGTCCAGCGTGGTCAGAACCACGCCCTCTGGTGTGGGATTGCCGTAGGTCAGGTCCTTTACGACCTTTTTGCCATTTTCCAGCGTTACGTAGGGACCGAAATTCAGCTCGCCGCTCATGTATTTATTTTAAACCAGTCAGCCCTGACATTGCATTGATCCCAAGGTCAGGGAGTAAGAACCACTTTCCCAAACATCTTGCTCTCCTGCAGATATTCATGAGCGGCTCGGACCTCAGAGAGCGGGAACACGCGGTCGACTACCGGCTTCAGCCGGCCGCTGAATACCAGTTTCAGGACCTCGTGCAGTTCTCCCATCGTACCCATGTAGGATCCGAGCAAGGCCAGGTGGCGCGCGAACAGAAACCGCAGATCAAAGCTGGCCTCGTGGCCTGAAGTCGCTCCACAGGTCACCAGTGTTCCACCCGGTTTCAGAGCTTTCATGCTCTCGTTCCAGGTGGCCGCCCCGACATGCTCGACAACAATATCGACCCCCGCGCGCCCAGTGATCTTGCGAGCCTCGTCTCCAATTTTTTGCTGGTAGTGATTGATCACATAGTCAGCTCCCAGCTGTTTCGCCAGCCCGGCTTTGCGGTCGTCGCCGGCAGTAGCGATCACGGTTGCCTGAAACAATTTCGCAAGCTGGATCGCGGCGATGCCCACCCCTGAATTTGCTCCCAGCACTAGTACGGTTTGCCCCAGCCTGATGTTGGCGCGTCCGGTAAGCATGTGGAACGCAGTGAGAAAAACCAGGGGCACGCTCGCGGCCTCGTTGAAGCCCAGGCTGTCGGGAATCGGGATCACGTTCACCGCCGGCACGGCAATGAGTTCACAATTGCCGCCATCCACGCCGTTGCCCAGCACGGTAAATTCAGGACACAGATTCTGTCGGCCGGAAACACATTGCTCGCAGCGATTGCAGAAGTGCATGGGCGCCACCAGCACACGCTGGCCGACCGTGAACCCGGTGATGTATTCGCCAATTTCGACGATCTCGCCCGCGATGTCGCTGCCGAGAATGTGCGGCAGTTTCACGCCGGGCAGTTTCTGTCGCACCCACAGGTCCAGATGATTCATCGCGCACGCTTTCACGCGGATCAGCACCTGATCCTTACGCGGCTGTGGATCGGGAACGTCTTGGTATTGAAGAACCTCAGGACCACCGAATTCATGAATGACAGCGGCTTTCATGATGGCTCTCCCTCGCTCGATGTCCGAATCGAACCATAGAAGCTAGCACAGTCGCAGCGGCGCGTTCGTGGCCGTGGCCTCTGCGAGGACCGCGGAGTTTGACTTGCGTGCGTCCAGGCCGAATAATCAGCAGGGATGGACATCTACGAGGAGATCGTCAAGTTGCGGCAGGAAGGCCGGCGCGGAGCGGTGGCGACCATCGTCAACGTTCGCGGGTCAATTCCGTCCTTTGAAACGGCGAAGATGCTGGTCCGCGATGACGGCTCCATCTACGGAACGATTGGCGGCGGCTGCGTGGAAGCCGATGTCTGGCGCGCCGCGCGCGAGGTGATGGAACAAGAGAAGCCGCGCACTCTGACCTTCGATCTCAATCAGGACCCCAAGTACGATACCGGCCTGGTTTGCGGCGGCACGCTCGATGTTTTCGTCGAACCGATCCTGCCTCCAGCATTACTTTATATTTTCGGCGCAGGCCATGTCTCAGCAAGCCTTTACAAGACAGCGCTTTCGGCTGGATTCGACATTACGGTGATCGACGATCGCGACTCCTACGCCAACCGGGAGCGCTTCCCGCAGGCCCGCGAAGTCATCGCCCAAGACTTTGATCAGGCGATGGCTCGGCTAACTCCGAGTGAGGCTGCCTATATCGTCATCGTGACGCGCGGCCACCGCGATGACATGCGTGTCCTGCGCTGGGCGGTGCAATCCAAAGCGCGCTACATCGGCATGATCGGGTCGAAACGCAAGACGATCACGATTTTTCGGGAACTCCAGAAAGAGGGTCTG
Source organism: uncultured Acidobacteriota bacterium (assembly GCA_963850425.1). Taxonomy (GTDB): domain Bacteria; phylum Acidobacteriota; class Terriglobia; order Terriglobales; family Acidobacteriaceae; genus Gp1-AA133. The sequence goes on from CAWKLF010000002.1 coordinate 189,006, forward strand.
GCCGCGGATCTTTTCAAACGTGTTCATGCACCCATTGGCCTCGATATCGGCGCCGTCACTCCGGAAGAGATCGCGGTATCGATCACCGCGGAGTTGATTGCTGCCCGTCGCCATGCCGAGCGAGATCTCCCGCACATGAGCTGGTTTCACCGTCAGCAAAAAAAAGACTCCGACGCGCAACAAGAGATATCCATGCAAGAGGACACAGACTCCGTCTAGCCGGACGACGTGTTGGAAAGCCTCGACGCTCTCCCACTGACTTCCGCTTCCCTTTCTGCTATCGTCGCGACATGGGCCGGGCCCCAAGTTTATGCGGTGTGATTCTGGCGGCGGGCGACTCCACGCGCATGGGCAGCGACAAGGCTCTGCTTCCCTGGCCGCCAGTTCTTCCCGGACAGCCTCCCGCCGGCACGTTTCTGTCGGCGGCGATTGATTGTCTGTCGCCCTTCTCTGAGATCGTTATTGTCGTCGCCGGCAAGAACGCAGACCGTATCGCGCCGTTTGCTTACGCGGCAGGCGCTTCCATGGTAGTCAATCAGGAACCGGAGCGCGGGCAATTCAGCTCGCTGCAGGTAGGCCTGCAGGAAGTCCTGAACCGCGGCCGCGATGCGGCCTTAGTGACTCTGGTCGATCGGCCCCCGGTGAGCGGGAACACCGTGTCGCAGCTTTGCGTCGCATTCGCGGCCGCCTTGGAGCGCCGGAAATGGGCCGTCGTCCCGGAAGTCCGCGGCCATCATGGACACCCGATCGTGCTCGGACGGGAGATGATTGAAGCCTTCCTGAAAGCGCCGCCCACGGCTACTGCGAGGGACGTTGAGCATCAGTATGCACAGCATGTGGAGTACGTGCCGGTTGACGACCCGGCCATCACCATCAACGTCAATACGCCCGAAGAGTACGCTGCTTTACGTGCAATCCAGCCGGCAACCGCCGGAGACTGAAGTCATCCGCTACAATTTATGTCTTCGGCGAGCGACCCGTCCTTCAATGGCGGCAACTTGCGCGAAACTTCCACAACGAGAAAACCTTTGACTGCCACCCCAGTGACCGGCCGCTCGCAAGCGTTCATCGAATCCATTCTGCATCTCGAACCCCGTTTCGCGGCGTTTGATTGCGACGGCACGCTCTGGAATGGAGACGGCGGAGAAAGTTTCTTCGCGTGGGAGTTGGAAGAAAAGCTGGTTCCGGATGACGTCGCGCGCTCCATGCAGGCTCGCTACGCTGAGTATCGCGCGGGAAAAGTTCCCGAGGATGTGATGTGCGGCGAAATGGTTACCATGCACAGGGGCATGATCGAGGCGGACGTCCAACGAACGGCAACCCGCTTTTTTGATTTGTATTTCGTCGAAAAGATATTTTCCGAGATGCGTTTCCTGGTTCGTCAATTGATCGCCCAGGGGTGCGACGTGTGGGCCGTGTCCTCGACCAATGACTGGGTTATCCGCGCCGGCATGCGGCACTTCGGAATTCCGCGCGATCATGTGTTGGCCGCGTCGGTCGAAATCGAGAATATGCGAATTACGGACCGCCTGGTCCGGATTCCCAGCGGCCCCGGCAAGCCCAAAGCGATCCTCGATGTCGTGAAGAAGAAGCCCGACGCCGCTTTTGGAAACTCGCGCTGGGACGTCGATATGCTCGCCTTGGCTGCTCATCCCTTTGCCATCAACCCAAATCCCGACCTTGAAAAGATGGCGCAGGAACGTCATTGGGGACAGTATTTTCCCAACGCCGTACCAAAATGAGTACAAACGGCGCGAACATTCCAACCGCTTGTAATCAAATTGTAAGAATCCCTTTGCTTCCCGCTTGATTACTTGACCTTCCCTGAAAACCTGACATATTGTCCTCAAAAAATGGGGTTCCCGAGGGCCGCACAGCTTAACCCGGGGATTTGAGGAGCCTGCAATGACCACATGGAACAGTTGGGGTGAGGACGAACCGTACTGCTGGGTTGTAATTTGCAAGAACGACAAATTTCACCGGCATCAGAATCTGTACAGCGGGCACAAAATTCCTCTGGGCGAGACCGACGCGTTCGCTCCGCCTCCGGAGATCGATTTTCGCATGACGGTGCGTTGCGACGAATGCGGCCAAGAGTATCCTTACGACCCCGCCGATCTGCTTCGCTTTCAAATGAATTTTCAGCCGGATTTCAAACCACATCCCCTGTTTGCCTAGTCAACGGCTACGGCTACCTTGGGTGGGCGGGAACGCTCGCTCCTGCTTCGGTTGCTTCTGAACACGGTCAGGTCTTCTTCACCAGCGCACCCAAAGCGTCTATCGCGAGGTAGGCAGCATGCTGTGAAGCCTCCGGCAAACCGCCGACTCTCTCCAGCAACTCTTCGCGACGGAACATCCGCGCATCCTCTACCAGCATTCCAGCCACCATCTCGGTCAAGGCAGACGCGCATGCCATTGCTGAGACGCATCCCTTGGCGCGAAAACGCATCTCCGCAATTCTTCCTGAAGTAATTTTCGCCGTCAGTTCGAGGATGTCCCCGCAGGCCGGGTTTTCCATCTGCACGCGCACGTCGGGATTCTGGATCTCGCCGGCGTTTCGGGGATTCTGAAAGTGATCGAGCACCTGGGCGGAATACATCTCATCATTGTAAAAGGAGACGCCGCGACCGGTTGTGCACCCTGCGATCTTCTCGCCAGCTCCGCGGCAACGGTTTAACATCAGCGGGAGACCTCATGACATCCCTTCACATTCCACGCCGCATTGTCAGCTTGCAGCCGAGCGCTACCGCGATCCTGCAAGCGATCGGGCAATTGGACCGCCTGGTCGCGTGCACCCGCTATTGCGTTGACATATGCCCGGGAGCTGCGTCGGGACGAATCGTTGTGAGCGACTCGTGGAGCGCGGATGCCGCGCAGATCATCGCAGCCAAGCCCGACCTGGTCATCGCCGCCGTTCCTTACCAGGAAAAATCGGTGGCGGAAATTCTGAAAACCGGCGCACGCTTTCTCGGGCTGGCGCCAAGAACCCTGGCCGACATCTACACAGATATCGCTATGATTGCGGGGATTGCTGGGGTTCCCGATCGAGGCCAACAGGTCGCCGATCGCATGGGTGCGGCGATTAGCGAAGTTCGCGCCCAAACCGCCGGCTTGCCGCGGCGCCGGGTTTTCTGTGAAGAGTGGGGAAAGCCTCTGATCGCTTCACAGATGTGGGTATCGGAACTTGTTCAGGCCGCAGGCGGCGAGTTCGTGGGCGCGCCCGGAAAGCAAACAACCGCCGAAACTGTATTCGATGCAAGCCCCGACGTGATTATCGCAGCCTGGTGCGGCGCCGGCGACCGCGTTCCCCTAGCGAAAATCATGCGCGATCGCGCGTGGACCCATCTGCCGGCGGTCGAAGCGGGCCGGGTTTATTGCATCCGCGACGAATTGCTCAACACACCCGCGCCCACCCTCATCTCCGGTCTGCACGCTTTGGCTGCCGCCATCCACCCTGAACATTTTCCCCGCGTTCCCGGATTGCGTGGAATCGCCGACGAATCGCCCGAGACACGCTCTTGGGGCGAACCGGTGGTTTAAGATTGTCGGCATGCAAAAGTCCCCCACCACGGACATTGTTCGCAGCGAAGTGGCGCGCCTGGCCGCCACCTCAACCTCCGCGCACGAACTGATGACTAAGATGGTCGCCTTGCTGCACGAACAGATGCTCAAGTACAACTGGGTCGGTTTCTACATGCTCGACGAGGCGGCCAAGCCTCCCGTACTCGTGCTCGGCCCATTTCAGGGGGCGATGACTCCGCATACCAGAATTCCGCTCCATCAGGGCATCTGCGGAGCCGCCGCTTCCACCGGCAAGACCGTCATCGTCGATGACGTCGGAAAAGATCCCCGCTACCTTGCCTGCTCGCTTGAGACCAAATCCGAAATCGTCGCGCCGGTTTTCCGGCTTGGCAAAGTCGCCGGCGAACTCGATATCGACAGCCATTTTCCCGCTGCCTTTTCCGGAGACGATCGCGAGTTCGTGGAGTATTGCGCCGCGCTGGTCGGCAAGAAACTGGAAAGCTCGCCTGCATGAGAGTCGAAAAAGGCAAGGTTCGTGCCCCGGAAATCGGAAGGGTTTGGCTCAATTCTCCTCCGCTGAGTTTTCGGCAGCTGCGCGGCCGGGTTGTGCTGGTCGATTTCTGGGACTACACATGCGTCAATTGCATTCGCACCCTGCCCTACATTCAAGCATGGCACGAACGCTACGTGGGCAAAGGTTTGACGGTGATCGGAGTGCACACGCCGGAATTCACGTTCGCGCAGTATGAGTCGAACGTGGAGCGGGGCGTGCGCGAGTTCGGACTGACCTATCCGATCGTGGTCGATAATGATCGGGAGATCTGGAAGGCATTCGCCAATCGCTACTGGCCCACGAAGTATCTGCTCGATAAAGAAGGCTACCTGCGCTACGCGCACTTCGGCGAAGGCGCCTACCACGAGACCGAGGAGGCAATTCGCGAGCTACTGCTGGAGGTGAACTCCACTCTGGCGTTCCCTCCTCTGATGGAGCCGGTACGCGCGGAGGATCGGAATGGTGCGGTGTGCTATCCGCCAAGTGCAGAGCTGTACCTGGGGCACGCGCGCGGGCGGATTGGCAACGAGGGCGGATTGAAAGAGGATTCCATCGCCAAGTACACCGCTCCCAAGGAGCTCAACGAGAATCATTTCTATCTGAACGGGCAGTGGGCCTCGACCGCAGAGTACGTGGAAGCGGCGGGGGACGGTCCACACTCCATCGTATTGCAGTACGAAGCCGCCGGCGTAAATCTGGTGATGGCCGCTCCCCGTGGCGGAGCCTGCGAGATTGTCATTCTGCAGGATGGCAAGCCTCTCGAGCGGTCGCAAAAAGCTTCGGATACGCGTTTTCGCGCCGTGGACGGCGCCGAGGTGAGTTACGTTTCGGTGCAGCAGGCGCGGATGTATTCCCTCTTGAAAAACGCAGAGTTCGGAAAGCACCACCTGGAATTGCTGTGTCCTGCTGGCCTTGCTGCCTTCGCCTTCACCTTTACCAGCTGCGTCGACCCGACAAGGGAGACAGTCGCAGCCGTTGGGTCGCAGCCATGATGAAGCGCGTGGTCGCCGCCCTCATCGTGCACGACGGGAAGATTCTGGTCTGCCAGAGGACTCGCCATCAAACGATGCCGCTTAAGTGGGAGTTTCCCGGCGGCAAAATCGAAGATGGCGAGCAGGCGCGCGGCGCCCTGGAGCGTGAACTCGAGGAAGAACTCGGTATTCACGCCACAATCGCGGAAGAAGCAGTCCGTATTCGGCACGAGTACCGCAGCGGGAGTTCGGTCGATCTGCGTTTCTTTGTGGTCCGGGAGTATCGCGGAAAGCTGGAGAATCGCATTTTTCGCGATATGCAATGGGCTCGCCCCGCCGACTTGCCATCGTTCGATTTTCTCGAAGCCGATCTCAAATTAGTATCCGACCTGGCCACCGGAAGGCTCTCGGTTTAGAGGTTTCGCGAGGCGGGCATCCTCTCCCGCCACCGCTCGCCTCAAAGAAAAAGGCACCGCATCTGCGGCGCCTTCATTAGTCTCAATAGTTCTGCTTAGTTCTGTGACCCGTCCCGTTTCAATACCGGATGGTCTTCATCGCTGTCGCTGGGCTGAGAGGCGCGGCGAAGCTCCGGCGAACTGTCTTTCTTGTCGTCGAGCTTACGACGATTCTCCAGCTTGGCTAACCGGCCCTTGACTTCCTGGAACTCCGAGGTGTCGACCTTGTAAGTCGGACGCGCCGGAAGCAACTTCTCGATCTCGTCTTGCGATTTCTCGATGCGATCAGGCGTGGGCGGATGAGACTCAAACGCCTTGGAGAACGTGCCCGGCTTCTTCTTTTCCTGCGCCTGGATCTTTTCAAAAAATGCGGTAAAGGCCTGGGGATCGTAGCCGCTCTTATACATGTATTCAACGCCCAGGTAGTCCGCTTCGGCCTCAAACCCGCGACTGAACTTCAGAAAAGTGACGGGCAGCGCCAAGCCGGCTGCTTCCTGCACGGCAAGCCCACCCAAACCTCCACCCATCATGATGAGCGGGATCGTGGCCAGCTGCGCAAGGGTACCGCGTGTCTGCTCACGGGCAATGTGGCAGGCGGCGACGTGAGCAATCTCGTGCGCCATCACGCCGGCGAGTTCGGCTTCATTGTCAGCCGCCAGGATCAGACCGGAATTCACATAGAAGAATCCGCCCGGAAGCGCGAACGCATTGATCACGTCGGCATCCACCACTTTTATGGTGAATGGCACCTTGGAATCGGAGTTCCGTACCAGGTTCTGTCCAAGCCGATTTACGTACTCAGTGATCACGGGGTCTTTGATCAGCTTGGAGGTTGAATCGATTTGGTCGGCGTATTGCCGGCCCATGTTGATCTGGCCTTCGACGCTATACCAGTTGCCCACACCCCGGCCGCACCCCACGTTGCGATTGCCGATTGCATCCAGGTCGTTGATTCCGCCGTCATGCTTCAACTTTGCCGGTTGACTGGCTTGCGTGTCGTCACCAGGGGCGGCGAGCGCCAGACTACTGCAGGCAAGAACGATGGCCAGTCCGGCTCCAATTAAACGTTTCATGGGATTCCCCCTGACGGACACAATACCGCCCTCTATTAGACGCAGCTAGAATGAGGAAGGTTTCCCCTTCCTGCAACCCGGGTGGCTATTCTTCAGTTTACGCTTGCCTTATGACTTGTATCCAGTAGGGACAATGCGCCCCCCGCGGCATGCAGGCTCTGCCACATCAAGGCAAAAGTGAGGACAATCACGAGCACCGTAGTACCCCACGCAACCACGTTAAAGAGCCGGGAATTGACATACTCGCCCATCAGCTCCTTCTTGTTGATTAGAAGTAGCATAAAGATCAGGACAAAGGGCAGCACTACGCCATTGACCACCTGGGACAGAATCGTGATTTTCACCAGCGGAAGGTTCGGCACCAGGATGACGGCTCCTCCGGCCACGATAAGCGCGGTGTAGAGCCAGTAGAAGACCGGGGCTTCGCCAAACTTCATCCCCACACCTGACTCAAAACCCAGCCCTTCACAAACTGTGTAGGCGGTGGACAGAGGCAAAATTGACGCCGCAAACAAGGATGCGTTGAAAAGCCCCGCGGCAAACAAAATGTAGGCATAGTCACCCGCCAGGGGACGCAGCGCCTGCGCCGCATCTTTTGCATCTTGTACGTTGCGATAGCCGTGGGCGTATAGGGTTGCCGCACAAGCCACGATGATGAACCAGGCAACGACGTCGGTAAAGATACAGCCCGCAATCACGTCGATCTTGGACGCCTTGTACTGGCGCCGGGTGACGCCCTTCTCCACAATGGAAGATTGCAGGTAAAACTGCATCCAGGGCGCGATGGTCGTCCCTACCAGGCCGATCACCATGTACACATACCCTTGCTGAAGCCAGGCGGAACGCGCCGGCGGCTTGATGGTGGCGATCAGGGCGTCGCCCCACGCCGGCTTGGCTAGCACACCCGCAACGATGTAGGTGATGTAGAAGAACGATGCCGTCAAAAATACTTTTTCGACGGTTTTGTATTGACCCTTCACCACGATCAACCACACGGCCACGCAACTGATCGGGACCGTGATGTACTTCGAAAACCCGAACAGTTCCAGGCTTCCTGCGATACCGGCAAATTCCGCGATCACGTTCCCAAAATTCGTGATCAGAATTCCGATCATCATGAAGAATGTGATACGGAACCCAAATTCCTCGCGGATCAGGTCACTGAGGCCTTTGCCCGTGACCGCTCCCATGCGCGCGGTCATTTCCTGGACCACGATCAGGGCCAGGGTGATGGGAATCATGGTCCATAGCAGAAGGTGTCCGAACTGGGCGCCTGCAGACGAGTAGGTCCAGATGCCGCCCGCATCGTTATCGACGTTCGCGGTGATGAAACCCGGGCCGACTACTGCCAGGAACAGCAGGATCCGGGTCTTCCAGCGTCTCAAGAACCTCATGGGCACATTTCACAGACATGGGAGCAACCAACGACCAGACAGAATAAATGCGGATCGGCAATTCTGGATAGATCGAAATCAATTTTTGTTTGAAGCGAGAGAACAGAAACAGAAACGAACGGGGGGACGACGGAAAGGGCACGACTTCAGTCGTGCCGACGCGATTCTCGATCTGCGCGCTTCAACGCCTGAGGTGAGCTTTTTCTTGACGATTAGAGCGTGTCACGAGTTCACCTCCGCAGCTAAAGCCGTCTCAGGCTTACGATGCCACCGCCCGGCTCAAGTCAAGCCCTTGCCGCGCGCGGATCACCCCGCGGGCCGGCACCCTACAATGCGGGCGGGGGAGCAGGCGAGCTACAACTTCTCCCGCAACAAACTGATCACGTCATCTGATGTGATCACACCGGTCAACTTGTTCTGATCATTTACCACCGGCAGTGTCAAAAGATTGTACTTGTCGAACAGTTCGGTCACATCCTGTTCCGATGCGTTCGCGTTGCAGAAAATCAAGGGTTCCTGGGTTAGAGACAGTAGCGGAGTCGTGGGCGAGGCCAAGACCAACTTTGCCAGCGGAACCGCTCCCGAGAGGATCTGCCGGGAATCGACCAGAAAAATTGTGCTGACGGTTTCGACTCCTCCCTCAAAGTGGCGCAAGGCCTCGATTGCGTCATGCGCACTTGCATTAACCGGTAGGGCGATGAACTCAGTGGTCATCCGGCCCGCGGCCGAATCGTGCCTGAATTCCAGTAAGCCCGACACCTCTTCGGCCTCTTCCGCGCCCATCTCTTCCAGAATTTTCTCTGTCCGTTCCTCGGGCAGATCGGCCAGCAGGTCGGCGGCTGCGTCGGGCTGCATTTCTTCGACAATATCGGCGACGCGCTCGGAGTCGAGCGACTCGATAATCGCCTTCTGGACCTTGGGTTCGACCTCCTCCAAGGCTCCGGCGGCCACCCCTTCATCCAAGGTCTCAAAAACCGCCTCGCGCTCATCCGGCGCCAGTTCCTCGACGATATCGGCAATGTCCGCGGGATGGAGCTTGGCCAGGCGCTCATGGGAAATCTTGAGTTTCACCCGACGCGCCGGATCGGTCTCGATCAGGTCAACGAAATCCCAGGGAATGCTTCGCGCCGGAATTTGACTGAGCAGCAGGTGCAGTGCTCCTACCGGAACCACTCCCTTCAGCAACCGGCGCACCGCCCCACGGGCTCCCACGTCGACCGACGATACCTTTAGAACGGCGCGGCTGCCTACGGATTCCTGCTGCAGGTCGACGTCATTGACGCGGACGACCTTCCTCCCGTGAACGTCGATGACCTGCTGGTCAAGCAAGTCCCGCTCCAGTAGAAACAACCCTTCGGTCCCGTTGATCGCCACCCAATCTGCCAGGATCGTGGAAGCGCGCACCCCGCCGTTAATAGAAGAAACCGACTGCAAGGGCAGAACCCGGTCGCCGCCTTTGGTCTTGACGATCAGCAGCGAAATCCGTATCCGATCCTCCTGGGGAGCGAGCGCCACCTCGCGCACACGTCCGCAGGCCTGGCCCGCGGCATCGCGGACCGGCGCTCCCAGCAGTTCCGTGAGCGCAAGCGCGGTCATGTCTGCGAGAATACTCAACCCGCGCGAAAAAAATCCAGATGTTGTATGCAGATATTTTTTGAACGCGCCTGTTTTGCCCTAGGGATTTCCCGAACTGGCGCAAGGTTTCGACTTCCTTCGCCCGTTGCGTTGACAATTACCCGCACTAAAGGCAAACTACCGGATTCGTTAAACCGGACGCTTCCCTTCTGCATCCAAGGGCGGCGCGGTAAAGGAGTTCGGATCCTCAGGTCGTCGGGCTGAGCCGTCACTATGAGCGCACAACGGGTCTCTTACACGCTCGATTCGACGCTGGATACCGTCAACAGCGCGGAAGAAGCGGCCAGCCAGATCGCCACCGAAGCAGGATTCGGCGACGAAGAAGTCATGAAGATCGCCATGGCGGTGCGCGAAGCTGCGGTTAATGCTGTATTGCACGGCAATGCTTACGACCCCGGCAAAAAAGTGACCGTCGACTTCGAACGCACGGCCGAGGACCTGGTCATTACCATTCGCGACCAGGGCAAAGGCCTGGACCTGGCAAAAGTTCCCGACCCGCTGGCCCCCGAGAATCTGCTGAAAACCTCGGGTCGAGGCATTTTTCTTATACGCTCGTTCATGGATGAGGTTGAAATCAACCCGTCCACCTCGGGCACCGAAATCAAACTGATCAAGCACGTCCAAAGCACAGCCGCGGACGGCAAGGAGGCTTCCCAGTGAGCATGAAGACCAGCACTCGTCAGGTCGATGGCGTAACCATCGTGGATTGCAGCGGCCGTATCACTCTCGGTGAAGGCAGCGTAATCCTGCGCGATACGGTGCGCGACCTGCTTAGCAAAGGCAACAAAAAGATTCTCCTCAACCTGGGCGACGTCAATTACATCGACAGCTCAGGCATCGGCGAGCTGGTCAGCGCCTACACCACCGTGAAGAACCAGGGCGGCGAACTCAAGCTGCTCAACCTCACCAAGAAGGTCCACGACCTGCTGCAGATCACCAAGCTCTACACCGTCTTCGACGTGAAAGACGAAGAAGCGGCCGCCGTAAAGTCTTTCAGCAAGTAGTCGTTCTGCAAGCTAGCTCCGACCACGCTTTCTCGAAGAGGCTGGCGCCTTCGGCTGGCCTCTTTCGCCTGCACGCGTTCCCGATTCGGGGAGCGCGACCGCGATTTTCCGACTTCCTCCGCACCCCGCCGCGCAGTCCCTCCCTAGAATGAAACAAGAAATGCTGTCACAGATGTCTGCGGGTGGAAAGACGATTCCGTGGCGCACGCTTTGGGCAGGGCACGACTTCAGTCATGCCGATCAGTCGCTGAGCACGTCACGCTTTAGCGCCTGAGGTACAGCCTGGTGGATTGGCACATTTTCATGTCCTACGTGACTGGCCGCTCATTGACGATGCTTGCCGTGGTCGCGGTGGCGGCCTCGCTGCCCGCCTTCGCGGCTTCGTCATGCCTCACGATCACCGACGCCGCCAAGCATATCGGCGCCACCAAATGCGTAAGCGGCAAGGTCGTGCGCGTAAAACAAGGCAGCAAAGGTACGCACTTCTTCGATTTCTGCGAGGACTACCGCACCTGCCCATTCACCGTCGTCGTGTTTGCGAGGGATCTGAAACAGATCGGCGACATTCGCCGCCTGGAAGGCCGCCAGATCGAAATCGACGGCGAGATCAAGAGCTATGACGGACGCGCAGAAATCATCCTGAGCCGAGCAAACCAGTTGCGCGGCGATGCCGCCCACATCCCGCCTTTGCCCAAAGACTACGACGTGGAGCGCCACGGCAAATATAGCGCCGGAACCTTCCGCTATCCCAAGCAGGCTAAAAGGGCCTCCCGAAAAAAGGGATCCCCGCCTGTCAGCCTGCAAGACCCAAGTTTGCCCGATTCGCCGACGGACTGACGATCGTGTGGCCTCGGGTTCGTATCAGGGCATGGTTTCAGCCGCGCCGAAAAGGTGGAGCAAACACGGCAGCTTTAGCCGCTGTCAAGTGTCGCTAAATTACCCAACGGTTGTTCATCTACCTACAGACGCTTGTCCAAGCTGTCGGAGTGCCTGCCTCACAGCGGTCCGCGTGGTGACGTGTGGTCTATCTACTATCGGCATCGTTGGTGCAATGGCGATGTTACGCCAATGCCCAGCGGCGACGGTGTCTAATACGATGTATGGCCCGGTTTATCCTCCTTCTTCCCGTTTTGGTGGCTTTCGTTGCCACGGCACAGCAACAGGCGAAAATTGGGGCAGGTGCTGAAAAGCAACTGGTCAGTAAGGTCGAAAATGCAATCCGAGGTGCTGAGCCGGGGTGGCGGCACTACACTCGTGCAATTCTGAATGCGCCACCACCAATCGTGTCAAGCGAAAGAGTTCTCGTCGCGGGTGTGTGGGAGCACGACTTGGAGACCGGGACGAGGGACGATGTCCAGTTAGATCTTTTTCGAGTCGATTCACGCCCTGATGCCGAGATGTCCCTGAGCGAAGTCCGTGACGGAAAAGTGGCAAAGGGATGGAGGGTTCGAAGGTTCCACATTGGCGATGAGGGGTACTTGTTTAAGTTCAGGAACGGCGAGCGCTTTGCACTTCACTTCCGCAAACAAGCAATTGTGGCTCTCTTCCTTTCCCTGCCGCTGCTGGCATTGGAGGGATGGTTCTTCAAGAATCTAAAGTTGTGATCTGCCCCCGCAAGCCATTCAGCTTCTAGAGCTTCCAAAGTCAATTGAAGAAATCAGGCC
>CAWKLF010000003.1:0-428609 GCA_963850425.1 uncultured Acidobacteriota bacterium
TGCCGAAGAACGACGCAAGCTTGTGAGAACGCACGAAGCTTGACTTTTCGGCGGCTGTAAGCCGCGCTCTGGCTGGCCTAATACATGATGGTTTTCGTTAGGTGGTGGGGCCAGGAGGTGGTGTGGTACGGAAGCCAGAAGCGGGCGTCGATTTGCGGGATGATGATTTTGTTTTCGGGCGGGCGCTTCTTGTTGATTTCCTGGCAGAGCAGCGCGGTGGCGTAGATGCAGTGGGCGCGAATTTCTACTTCCCACGCGCTGTCGCGGGGGATAAGTTCATAAGAATTGATGGCCTTCTCCAGCTTTTCGGAGTAGGTGGTGATGCCCATCAGGCGCAGGCCGACGGGGACGATGTAGTCGGCGAAGGCGGTCATCTTGTCGAGATCTTCGATCTCGAATTTTCCGGACTTGTGCAGGGCGCAGTAGGTGATCCAGAGGCCGAGTTGGGGAAGCTTGTAGAACTTGATGGTCTGGCCGTCGTACTGGCTGACGTCGTTGAAGCGCGGGAATTCTTTGACCATACGATCAACCAGGCCTTTTCCGTTGTCGTAGAGACGCGGCGGGCAACTGCGGACGAAATTGTGAAAGCGGCCGTTGTAGTTCTTTGCGAGGACGTCGCCGACCTGGTGCCAGACTTCCATTTTATCGTCGAGCATGGGCATCTCGATGTTGCCGGCGAAGATGCGCGCGAGGTCGGGACGAGTGACCTGGGCAAGAAATTTGCCGTCGAGGATCGGGAAGCCGTCGTCCATGGCGCGCTTCATACAGGCGAAGAGCGCGTCGGAGTCGGACCAGTGGCGGCCTGCATAGTCGACCTGAAATTTGGTATGCGTCTTGAAGTCGGTGAAGGCGGTATCAACGGCGTCGGCGGTCATGACGAAGTCGATGGTGTCTTCGGCGCTGCCCTGGCCGATGCCGAACGGAAGCTGGTAGTCGGGCATGGGAAGGTCTTCATACGCCATCCATCCGGCAACTTCGCGAACTTTGGCGACGTTGGTGTGGACGTCGCGCGAATGTTCGATGACGGGCGGAAGGCTGTCGAGGACGGGGCTTCCGGTGAGTCGCGGGAGCGTGCTGTCGGGTGGATCGAAATTCTTAAGCATGGGGACTGCGGCGAAGGCGGAGGCGCTTTTAAGTAGATCGCGTCGAGTGGTCGTCATCTCCGGTCAGCGGACCTCGGCGGCTAAAGCCGCATGTATTTGGCTGGAGTTACGGCTCGGCTAAAGCCGAGCCCTTTCAAAACGGTAACACCCTTATCCGTTGGCCTTGGCGATGAAAAGGATCGCGAGGCAGTAAAAGACGAACATTCCGGCCAGATACATTTTGGCCCGGGAATTTGCTCCTGAAAACTCCTTCCAAACGAAAACTCCCCACACAGCGGCGACCATGGGAGCGGACTGGCCGACGGCATAGGAGATGGCAACCCCGGTGAGGCTGGCGGCCACCATGTTGAAGACTGTTCCTGTTCCCCAGATGAGGCCGCCCAGAATGCCGAGCATGTGTCCGGAGACAGGGCCGCGAAAGAATCCGAGGAAGCTAACGGGCTCGCCCACGAGCGGGTGCTTCATGAAATACAAATTCCAGATGAAGCAGGAGAGCAGAGCGCCGAGTGTGAGAAAGATGACCGCGCTGTAGGGGCCGAGCGTACCAGGCTCGGAGGTCATCGCGCGCGTCAGGAAGGGGGCCCACAGTCCCATGAGCACACCCGAAACGATGCAAACGATCACGCTCTTGCGGGAGACGGATTTTTCGCCTCGAGCGAGGCTTCCATAAGCCTTGCCGTCAAGTATCACCGCGACCAGAGCGCACACTACGCCCAGACCCAGAAGGGCAGCGTTCCCCTTCGGCTGCAGCGCGTAACTCAGCAGCGTTCCAACGACCAAAGCAATGCCGATCGAGATGGGGAAGGCGACGGCAAGTCCGGCCATGTCGATGGCGGCGACGAGCAACAGGTTCGCGAGATTAAAGATAGCACCGCCGACCAGTGCGTAAACGACGTTGGAAGTGCTGGCCGCGTGGATGTTGTTGGGGAGGCTGGCGGCGTCGTGGTTGGTCGCGCCCATGGTGTGGCCGAGGATGAGCGCCATCAGGAAAATGCCAATGGCGTAGTCCCAGTAGAAAAGCTCGAAGCGGTAATTCTTGACGCCTTTGTAGGTGTTGGCCCACGAACCCCAGCAGATGGCGCTGGTGATCATCATCAGCAGGGCGAGGGGGAAGGTTTGGGGTGTGAACATTGCGTCTCCTTGCGGTGTTCGTCTGGCAACAGCGAACCTCAGCGGCTGAAGCCGCTACTCATGGACGGCTTTGCGGCCCGCCTAAAGCCGGGCCCTTCCGACTGTTTTCACTCCGACGAAGCCGGGCCCTTCCCTAACGTTTTCATCTCCGATGGTGACGTCATTTGCCGCGGATTCTCGACACAAAAAGTTGCAGGAAGCGGTCGGCCTCGACATCGACACAAACCTTTGCATTGGGCGGAACCTTATCCGCCCCTTCAATTACGTAACGGTCGCCGCGCAGCACGTTGCGCTCCACGTAGCCGCGGCGGTTGCCGACGGTTTCGCCGCGGGTGAATTCACCGCGGGTCTCGACGTCCACGCGCATGTCTTGCGTTTTGACCAGCGTCGCATCGATGGCCACAGCGATGGCCGAGGGATCGTACATTGGCGTGCCAGCTTCCCCGAACTGCGCCGAAAGGTCGACCAGATACTTGAGAACTGCCGCGATGAAGTCGTTGATCGGCCCGTGCGTGCTGCTGAGCTGATCCAGATATTTTTTGGTGAACAGAGCCTTGTCACCGACTTCGAGGCCGACCATGGTCACCGGCCAGCCAGCCTGGAAGACGATCTGCGCCGCCTCCGGGTCGTTATAGATGTTGGCTTCGGCGGAGGCATTCACGTTGCCGCCGGTGATGGAGCCGCCCATCAGAATGACTTCCTTCACGAGGGGAACGATCGAGGGATCCTTCTCGACGGCGAGCGCGATATTGGTGAGCGGCCCGACTGGGACCAGCGTGATCTCGTGCGGCGAGGCGTGCACCAGTTGGATGATGAGGTCGGGACCGAAACGGGTGTCGACCTTGCACTTGCTGGGCGGGAGTTCGATGTTCGCGAGGCCGTTCTTGCCATGAAAGAACTCCGCAGTGATCAACTTCTGAAAGAGCGGGTGCTGAGCTCCGGCGGCTACAGGGATATCGCAGCGGTTGGCAAGCGAAACCATGCGCAGCGCATTCTCCAAGCCCATTTGGGCGGTGACGTTGCCGGGAACCACCGTGATCGCGCGGACGTCGAGTTCGGGCGAATTGAGCGCGAGCATCAGGGCCAAGGCGTCGTCGGAGCCGGGATCAGTGTCGAAAATGATCTTCTTGGCAGCGCTGGCGGGAGAGATCAACACTGCGACGAGCAACGTGCCGCCAATCAAGGGCGAGCGGTACCAACGCAGAAGGCGAAAGATTGCAGCGAAGTGGACGATTTTCATGGGGCCTGAAAGGTGGACGCCGTAGCCTAGCCGCGCGAAATGGGAGTGTCAAGGGAAACGACCCGCGTAGGAGTTGAAGGCGGGGACGCAGCAGGCGACAGTCCGGCTTGGCGGGAGCGCTTCCCTTTTCGTCGTTCTGCCGTACAATTGCGTTCCAAACGGACGGCGGACAGGGCAACAGGCCGCCACCGAATCGCGGCTCCGGCGGGGAACATCCAAATGGCAGTGGATAAAACCAAACGCTACGGGATCGCTGAAGGCAGCCTAACTGCTGCCGAGGGGCTGCGGGGGGCATCACACGGCCCCATTGCGACCCTTGCCGGACGGCCGCTGCTCTCCAACCGAGGGATTCCTCTCAATCTGGATTGGGTGAAGCAGGTGCGCGTAAACACCAGCGCAGTCGAACGACGCGCGCAGAGCCACGTGTTGCGCAGGACGGTGAAGAAAGAATGGCAGGTTGCGTGGCTGCTCCGCGCCGTTACCTGCATGGATTTGACGACGCTCTCGGGGGATGACACCGACGAGCGCGTTCGAAGATTGTGCGCCAAGGCGCGGCATCCGCTTACGCAAGACCTGACAAAACGTCTCGGGGTCGAGCAACTCAATGTCCAGGTCGCGGCCGTGTGTGTGTATCACCGATTTGTCGAGACCGCGCGGCGTGCGCTGGAAGGCAGCGACGTGCGGGTGGCGGCGGTGGCAACCGGATTTCCGGCGGGCCTTTCGCCGCTGGAAGATCGCGTGGATGAGATTCGGCGATCGGTGGAAGCCGGGGCGCAGGACATCGACGTGGTCATTACGCGGGCGCATGTCTTCGGCGGACGGTGGCAGGAACTTTATGATGAGGTTGCATCGTTCAAGCAGGCATGCGGCAGTGCGCACATGAAGGTCATTCTCGGCACGGGTGATTTGCTTACGCTGCGCAATGTTGGGCGCGCGAGCGTTGTGGCCATGATGGCGGGAGCGGATTTCATCAAAACATCTACTGGCAAGGAACCCACGAATGCGACACTTCCTGTGGGCTTCGTGATGACGCGTGCGATCCGGGAATACGCCCAGGAGACGGGCATGGCGGTTGGGTTCAAGCCGGCGGGCGGGATCCGAACGGCCAAGCAATCGACTGAATGGCTGGCGCTGATGAAAGAAGAGCTCGGACTGGATTGGATGAAGGCAGAGCTTTTTCGTTTCGGCGCGAGCGGCTTGCTGAATGACATTGAGCGGCAATTGCAGTTTCATGCGACGGGACGCTACTCTGCGGATTACCGGCATCCAATCGCTTAATGAGTAATGGGGAAATTTGGGAATTGAGGAATTGAAGGCCAGATCTTGAAATGGGTGTTTTGAAAGGGCTCGGCTTTAGCCGGGCCATAACCACGATGGCGGCTTCAGCCGCTGAAGTTCTTTGCCTGGGGACGCGCACTGCATGAGCATCGCGGAAAAATTTGCGACCATGGAATACGGGCCGGCGCCCGAGGACTCGAAGGAGGCGCTGACCTGGCTGGACCGGCACGGTCGGCAGTTCGGGCATTTCATCAATGGAGCGTGGGCGAAGCCGGCCGGCGGATATTTCGATACGTCGGATCCATCGACCGGGGAAAAGCTGGCAAGCGTCGCGCAAGGGTCGCAGGCGGATGTCGACGCGGCCGTCAAAGCGGCGCGCGCGGCGTTTCCCAAGTGGCAGGCGCTGAGTCGCACATGCGCGGTCGCGTTATTTGTATGCGCTGGCACGGCAGGTGCAGAAGCATTCGCGACTTGCTGGCGGTGCTCGAGACGTTGGACAACGGGAAGCCGATTCGCGAGAGCCGCGATATCGACATTCCGCTGGTGGCGCGACATTTTTATCATCACGCCGGCTGGGCGCAAATTCTTGCCCAGGAATTTCCGGATTTCACCGCTTGCGGCGTGGTCGGACAAATCATTCCCTGGAATTTTCCTCTGCTGATGCTGGCGTGGAAAATTGCGCCTGCCCTGGCAACTGGCAACACGGTTGTGCTAAAGCCGGCGGAATTCACTCCGCTGAGCGCACTGGCATTTGCGGGAATGTGTCAGGAGATCGGGCTGCCAGCGGGTGTGGTGAACATCGTGACCGGGGACGGATCGACGGGCGAGGCGCTGGTGAAGCATCCCGACGTCGACAAGATTGCATTCACTGGATCGACCGAAGTGGGGCGCGCCATTCGGAGGGCGACCGCAGCGAGTCACAAGCGGCTGTCGCTGGAGTTGGGCGGGAAGTCGCCATTCATCGTGTTCGAGGATGCGGACCTCGATAGCGTAGTTGAGGGACTGGTGGATGGTATCTGGTTCAACCAGGGACAGGTGTGCTGCGCGGGATCGCGACTGCTGATGCAGGAGAGCATTGCCGAACCGCTGATCGCCAGGATACGCGACCGGATGAGCAGGCTGCGCGTGGGCTCGCCACTGGATAAGGCGATCGACATCGGAGCAATCGTGGCGCGCGTGCAACTGGACCGCATTCAGAAACTGGTCGAGCAAGGGATCGCGGAAGGGGCGACCTGCTGGCAGCCAGAGTTGCAGATGCCGTCGAGTGGTTTGTTTTTCCCACCAACACTGCTGAGCAACGTGCATCCTACGTCAATCGTCGCGCAACAGGAGATTTTTGGTCCGGTGCTGGCCGCGATGACGTTCCGCACCCCGGCGGAAGCGGTCGAACTCGCCAACAACACCGTGTACGGACTGGCTTCGTGTGTGTGGAGCGAGAACATCAACCTGGCCTTGCATGTGGCTGCGCAGATCAAAGCAGGCGTGGTGTGGGTAAATTGCACAAATCTGTTCGACGCGGCCTGCGGATTTGGCGGGTATCGCGAGAGCGGCTATGGGCGCGAGGGTGGACGCGAGGGACTGGTCGAATATCTCGAGCCGGTATGGTTCAAGAATGCGCCGATGCTGCCGTCGGCTGGCGCGGCCCCGAACGAATCGGAGGAGGACGAGACGGACACTTCCATTCCTGCGATTGATCGCACCGTGAAGCTTTACATCGGCGGCAAACAGGCGCGGCCGGATTCGGGCTACTCGATGCAGGTGCGCGGCCGCGGACGGCCAATCGCTGGGTGAAGTTCCGCTGGGAAATCGCAAAGACATTCGGAATGCGGTGGAAGCGGCGCGCAAGGCAAGCGGGTGGGCAAGGAGCACTGCCCACAACCGGGCACAGGTTCTTTATTACATGGGCGAGAACTTGTCGCAGCGCCGTGATGAAATTGCGCGGCGACTGGCGCAAGCGGTTGGTGAAGGGCAAGCGAGCGCGGAGGTGAATGCCGGCATTGAACGCATCTTCTCGTACGCAGCGTGGGCCGACAAGTTTGATGGCGCGGTGCACAATCCACCGTTCCGCAATATTGCCATCGCCATGCACGAGCCGCTTGGAACCGTGGGCGTGATCTGTCCACGGGAAGCGCCGCTGCTGGGATTCCTGTCGGTGGCGATGCCGCTGCTTGCGATGGGGAATACGGTGATCGCGGTGCCTTCAGAAACTTATCCGCTGATTACCGGCGATCTGTACCAGCTGTTCGATACGAGCGACCTTCCGGGTGGAGCACTCAACCTGGTAACGGGATACGCCTCGCAGCTGCTGAAGGTGCTGGCGGAGCACGATGATGTGGATGCGATCTGGTGTTTTGGGGACGAGGCGAATGCCGCTGCAGCGAAATCGTTTTCGACTGGAAACCTGAAGCAGGTGTTCACCAACGAAGGGCGCGCGATCGACTGGTTCGACGTGAAGCATGCCGAGGGACGCTGGTTCCTGCAACATGCGACGCAAGTGAAAAACATCTGGGTTCCGTACGGCGAGTAGCCGATCTGCATGGAACCTACGCGCGTTCCCCGGATAAAAATCTGCTGCATCAGTTCAATCGCGGAAGCTCGCATGGCGATTGAAGCGGGGGCGTCGGCGCTCGGGCTGGTCTCCGCCATGCCAAGCGGTCCGGGCGTGATCAGCGAGGAGCAGATTGCCGAGATCGCCGCCACGATCCCGCCGCCCATTGCTTCGTTCCTTCTGACCAGTCAACAGAGCGTGCAGGCGATCGTCGCGCAGCAGCGGCGCTGTAGAACCAACTGCATTCAGCTTTGCGACTCGGTGACTTCCGGATCACTTCACGACCTGAAGGCTGCGCTGCCCGGAGTTTCGATTATCCAGGTCATTCACGTGACAGGGCCCGAGTCGGTCGATGAGGCGGTTGCGGTTGCGGCTTCCGTGGATGCGATTCTCCTGGATTCCGGAAATCCGTCGCTGGCGGTGAAAGAATTGGGCGGGACGGGACGGCGGCATGACTGGAGTTTCAGTCGGAAGATCCAGGAGCGGGTCAGCGTTCCGATTTTTTTGGCTGGCGGATTGAAGCCAGAGAACGTTGGGGAGGCGATTCGGGCCGTTCAGCCGTTTGGGTTGGACTTGTGTTCGGGCGTGCGGAGTGAGGAGAAGTTGGATCGTGAAAAGTTGAGCCGATTTTTTGCGGCGGTACGGGCGGCGACGACGTAAATGCCGGTTGACTTCACCACAGAGTCACAGAGACACAGAGAGAAGTGAGGATTTTTTCCTCTTTGACTTCCGGGGTCACAGCGGGTGGGCAGGTCGACGGTAGATCGAACCTCAGCGGCTAAAGCCGCGTTGATTTTGTTCTCTTTGCGGCTCGGCTAAAGCCGAGCCCTTTCAAAGCAACAGACCTTTCAAAGCAACGGACCTTTCAGACAACAGACTTTTCGGAGCTTCTCCATCCATGTTTCGCACCCACGCAGATAAGAACCACTACTAAGTCTTTTGATTTCTCTGTGCCTCTGTGTCTCTGTGGTGAGACGGGTCGAACGGCGTTCGTCAACCTGCGAGCGGGGCGTTGACATGGTTCGGAACGCTGGCTAGACTCGGCGTTCTTGTCTTTCTGCAGTAATCAATCAATTTTGATCTTGTGAACTCTATGGCGAAGCGTCCTCGGATTGCGGTGGTGGGCAGCGCAAATATTGACCTGACAACGTTCACGGGCCGCTTCCCGAAGCCTGGGGAAACGATTTTTGGCGATTCCTTTGACCTGGGGTTCGGCGGCAAGGGCGCCAACCAGGCGGTTGCATCGCGGCTTTGCGGCGCGGAGGTGTTCATGGTCGCGCGAGTGGGCAGCGACCTGTTCGGCCCTGCGACCATTGAGAACTTCAAAAAACAGGGCATTGACGCGACTCATGTGAAGCAGGTGGAAGGCGTCTCGAGCGGCGTGGCGCCGATTTTTGTGGAACCCAACGGGCAGAACCGCATTTTCGTGGTGAAGGGCGCCAACGATCGGTTAAGCCCGCGGACGTGGACGCGGCTGCCGACCTGCTAAGAACCGTCGATTGCATCGTGCTGCAATTCGAAATCCCGCTGGAGACTGTGTATCACTGCGTACAGTTTGCGCGGCAGAATGGAATTCGCTGCATCGTCAATCCCGCACCGGCGCAGCCCGTGGATATGAAAGCGCTGGAGGGATTGGACTACTTCGTTCCTAATGAGAGCGAATCGGAAACGATTGCCGGGATGCCGGTCCGAGACGTGGAGGATGCGAAGAAGGTGGCGGAAAAGTTTCTGGCGAGCGGCGTGAAGCGGGTCATCGTGACGTTAGGTGCGAATGGTTCCCTGCTCGCGGGCCACGAGGGGATGGAGCACATT
Source organism: uncultured Acidobacteriota bacterium (assembly GCA_963850425.1). Taxonomy (GTDB): domain Bacteria; phylum Acidobacteriota; class Terriglobia; order Terriglobales; family Acidobacteriaceae; genus Gp1-AA133. The sequence continues at coordinate 9,113 of CAWKLF010000003.1, forward strand.
CCTGCGTTTCAAGTGAAGAGCGTGGACAGCACGGGTGCGGGCGACGCATTCATTGGAAGCTTTGCCGTGTTTCTCGGCGAAGGGTTGCCGGAACGAGACGCAGTGCGCCGCGCCAACTTGTACGCGGGACTGTCGACGACGGGCGTGGGCACGCAGAAGTCCTTCTACGATCGCGCGCGCTATGACGCGGAATGGGCCGCGCGCAGCAAGTCGTAGAGGTGGTGCCGCAAGTGGCGGAGTATCGGACGCGATTTCCACAGACAACCTAGGCGGGCGCGGAAACGTTTATATCGATAAATCTGTGCGCGTGGTGCGAAGCAGGCAGAGGCAATATTGATATTTTCTGCGAGATCAAATTCAAATGTTGCGAGCGGATCGCAGACTGTTCATTGTGTGAACGAGTCTCCGTTGCATTGCGTGTGGAAATCTCCACAAAGCACTTGACTTCACAGGCCTAAATCCAGTTATATCATCGCACTCCGATCAGGGACCTCCGCATGTGGTGTGGGGAAGAGAGCGTCCCTTTGGTCACTCGGTGTGGGATCTCTAGGGGGATTCATGCTGAACCGCAAAGCGCTGCTACTCGTCTTCTGTTGCCTAATCGTTTCGACAATTTCTCCGCTGCTGTATGGGCAAGCCACCGGCAGTTTTGACGGCACGGTGTCGGATAAGACCGGGTCGGTGATTGCGGGGGCGACGGTGAAGGTCACATCGCAGGGTACGTCGGCCGAACGCGATGCCAAGACCGATGACACAGGTCACTACCTGATTACTCTTGTGCCCGTCGGAACTTATACGATCCGGGTGGAAGCACAGGGCTTCGCGCCACACGAACAGCGGGACGTTCGACTGCAAGTAGATGAGCATCGCAGCGCTGATTTCACATTGTCACCCGCATCGGTTACTTCGACTGTCGAGGTAAGCGCAAGCGAGGTGGCGGTCGAGACCACGAACCCGACTCTCGGACAAGTGATCACGTCGGAGCAGGTGGCGGATCTTCCCTTGAACGGCCGTGATTTCGTGCAATTGGCGACACTGACTCCGGGAACCACGCAGGAAACGAACCCGAACAGCTTCTTCAATGGCGGCCCCAGCAGCGAAGTGGCGACGCGCGGATCGTTCTCGCTGTCCGTTGGTGGATCACGCGCCAGCGCTACCGACTGGATCTTCGATGGCAACGATAATAACGAGTTGACAGCAGGCGGCATCGCCATCCTGCCATCGATTGACGCCATCCAAGAATTCAAGGTCCTCAGCTACAACTATTCTCCAGAGTTCGGCACCCGAGCAGGACCGACCGTGCTGATCACCACAAAATCTGGAACAAACTCTCTGCACGGAACTGTGTTCGAGTTTTTCCGCAACACCTCGCTTGATGCGAAAACTTTCGATTTTGGAACACCCAAGCCCAAAGACAAGTTCAACTTGAACCAGTTCGGCGCGTCGCTGGGCGGCGCCCTGGAGAAGGACAAGACTTTCTTCTTTGTCGATTACGAAGCCAAGCGCCAGGTGCGCGGCCAACCGTTCATTGGACTGGTGCCGACTCCCGCAATGATTAGCGGAGACTTCACACTGGACCCGCTGGGCGGCACCCGCGGTGTGAATCTCTATAACAACAACCTTGTATTTCCTAACCTCGTTAACCCTTACAGCGGCAATCAGTTTCAATGCGACGGAGCCGGGAATCCGCTTCCCCCCGATCCCAACAGCGGTGCTCAGCCAGCGGGCACTCCCTGCAATAAGATTCCAACCGGGAATTTTCCGACTGGCATGATCGATCCCGTGGGCCAGGCGATGCTGCAGCTATACCCGACTCCCAATGCGGTCAACACCGGTACAATCACGAACTTCGCGAACGTGCCCAGCAGAACCTTGAATGAGGGCAAATTCGACGTTCGCATTGATCACAATTTTTCCTCAAAAGATACCTTGTTTGCTCGGTTCAGCTACGATCAGGCAGTGTCGTTCATCCCGGGTGGTTCCCCCGGGTACGCCGCTCCCAGCCCTTTTGCCAGCACCCAGAACATCACGAACCACGGTCGAAATATCACGGTTTCGGAAACGCACATCTTCTCGGCAAACAACATCAATCAAATCAGCGGCGGGTTCAACCGGATTTTCAATCACATCAAGTCATTCGGCGATCAGACCTGCCAAGCTGCAAACATTGGGATTGTCGGTGCTGACCTGAACGAGAAGTGTGTAAACGGGCTGCCGGGTTGGTCGCAATCTTCCAGTGACTGCATGAGCTGCGGCCTGACAGCAACTTTGATGGGGAACTATTGGGGACTTGGCGATCGCGGATTTGCGCCATTCCAGGGTGGGACAAACGTATTCTCTATTAGTGACTCGTTCGACATGATTCGCGGACACCACAACATCAGATTTGGCGGCCAGGTCCGAGCGAATCAGATGAATGTCGAAACCAATGCCTTCCAGGACGGTTTCTTCATCAACTACAGTTCCCCTCTCAGTGGCGACACTACGGCTGACTTTCTACTGGGTCAAGTGAATGGCACGCTTCACGATCAGACCTACTTCGGCGCCACCACGGGTCGGCGCTGGAAATTGTTCCGTCCGTACATAAATGATGAATGGCGAGTCACACCCAACCTGACGCTGAACATTGGGGTCGCGTGGGCGATCGTCACACCGATTACCGAAGCGCAGAACCGCCAGGCGAACTTCGATATTGCGAGCGGAAAAATGTTTGTAGCCGGGCCGGCTGCCGTCGCTGGCTGCAGTTTCTGTGTTCGCAGCGATGGCCGAGTCGGTATCCAGATGGATAAGACCGCCGTCGAACCGCGCATCGGAATTGCCTGGAAGCCCTTTGGCCGGCAAAACTCGGCAGTTCGAGCGGGCTATGCCATCTTCCATGACTCTTCCTGGAACCAGGGCGCACAGGGATTGTGGGAGAACCCTCCCTATTTCGCTGATTTCGGGAATTTCACCGGGATTTGCCCGTTCGGGCAGACAACCACATCGACTGGTCAGCCTTGTGGCGTGTCGCATAACATGTCTGGACTTGTGGCTGCGGGCAGTACCGTGCCCCCGAATCCGGAGTTTTATTTCGGAAACGTGCAATCGCAAAATCTTGACTTCAAGCAGGGCATGGTCCAGCAGTACAACCTGAACATCGAGCACCAATTGCCCGGCAACGTCGTGCTAACAGCTGGATACGCCGGCTCCCGCAGCACGCATATTCTGGTGGATGGATTGAACCTGAAGCTGAACTCTCCATCTGCCTGCGGCGTGGATCCTACCTATACGCTTGGTTGCGGGTACGTGACCCCTGCGAGTGGTCCGCAGTACAAACTTATCCAAAACTATCTCAACAACAACGACGTCGGCCGCGCCCGATACGACTCTCTGCAAATCAAAGGCGAAACCAAAAGTTCACGCCACGGCCTCTATGCACTGATTGGATACACATGGTCCAGAACCTTCGACTCCGGGATGCCAGACGGTCTCGGCACATTCCCCGGAGCGATTTACTGGCCTTTGCCCGGCGCACAGAAGGCGGATTGGGCACTGTCCGCGATCAACTCCAATAGTCAATTCACCGCTAGCGTTCTTTACGACCTTCCGTTTGGAAAGGGCAAGAAATACGGAGGCAATTGGAATGGAGCGACCAACGCCATTTTTGGAGGTTGGTCGGTGAATGTAATCGAAAGGGCGATCTCAGGGTTCCCGCTATTCGTTATTGACAGTAACAACAAGTCCGGTGTGCCTTTCTTCTGGAACGGTGGAGCAGGATTTAATCGGCCCGTCCAAGTAGGTGATCCGAACAAGGGTGGGGATATGGGAGGACAAACAGGCTGTCCCACCAAGGTTCACACCTTGACAAACTGGTTCAACCCGTGCGCGTTCGTCGCGGCACCCGCTGGTGAACTGGCAGCTACTTCGCGCACTCCCGTAAACGGTCCCCGTTTTGTTAACACAGACTTCTCGGCCGTTAAGAACTTCATGCTGCCTTTCCGAGAGGGCATGGGCCTGCAGTTCCGCGCTGAGTTCTTCAACCTGTTCAACCATCCACAGTTCTGGCTGACTGGGAATGGTAGCGCTGGCAGCATGCAAGACATCGCTTCGCAAAGCAGCTTTGGACTCGTGAACAGCACGGTGAATAATCCACGCGTGATGCAGTTCGCCCTGAAGCTGAAGTTTTAAAACACAAAGTTGTTAAGTATTGTGGGCAGACCGGGTGTCGGTTCGATCTTCCGATTACCAGGCCTGCCCTTCTTTTGCCCGCCAGAATTCCGGAGGTGGATACTGCATGAGTTCTCGGCAAGCTACTTCCCTGCTAGCACTCGTTCTCCCTCTCTTCCTTGCCCTCTCCGCCTCTGCCCAGAAAATCAAAGTCATCGTCGACCAGGACGCGCGGGGGCCCGGGACCAGCGATCAGCAGGCCATTCTTGTGTTTCTGCAGTCGGAGAAGTTCGATGTGCTGGGGATCACTACCGTCAGCGGCGATCAGTGGGTGAAGGAAGAGACGCAGCACGTGCTGCGCATGCTGGAGATTGCGGGGCGCACCGATGTTCCCGTGATCGCCGGGGCTGAGTTTCCTCTGCTCAATTCCAAGGAAGAAAGTGAGCGCTGGGAAGTTCTTTACGGGAAGTTCGAGTACAAAGGCTGCTGGACTGATAAGTTTGCGGCGCAACGGTCGACAGTGTTCGAGCAACCTTATCATCCACCGGAGGTCGTACCTCCCATGCCGGAAGGGGAGCCGCATATTGAAGCGGCGGACGGCACGGCGGCAGAGTTCATCGTCAAGATGGTTCACAAGTATCCCGGCGAGGTGGTTCTGTGGGCTGGCGGACCTCTGACCAACTATGCTCTGGCGCTCAAGCTCGATCCATCTGTTGCGACCTTGGCGAAGGAATTCGTCATGATGGGAGGAGGGCTTTACGCCGACAAAGGCGCTATCGATCAGGGAGCAATTGATGCTCGGCGAGAATTCAACTGGTGGTTCGATCCGGAGGCGGCGCGCATCGTGTTGCGGGCGCCCTGGAAGAAAATGACGATTACGCCCATTGATATTTCGGTGAAGACTCGCTTCACGAACGAGATGAAGGCGACCATCTCGAAAGCTGGGACGCCGATCACGAAGTATCTCGACAAGTATTCCCTGCCCGGCTACATGTGGGATGAAATCGCGGGCGCCGCGTTGATTGATCCTTCCATCATCACAGGACAGAAGCAGCTTTACATGGACATTGACGTAGATCATGGCGCAAGCTATGGCAAGACCATCTTGTGGGATGCGAAGGCGGAGGTTCCGCCATATCTGCGGCGTGCGAATGTGCAGTTTGATATTGATGCTGAGAAGTTCTATCGGCTGTACATTGATCTGATGACGCGAACTCCGCGAGCTAGGCCCTAGGCAGGTATTCGTGAGCCCGGTTTTGAGGCACTCCGCCATACGGTCGACAATTTTCACGATGCCAATCAGAATGCTCTTCCTGCGGCTCGCGGTCATCTGCCTGCTGCTCGCTTCCTGCATGAGTTTTGCCCAGTCCCGCCGGAAGGTCATCATTGATCAGGACTTCTCTGGACCGGGAGGCAGCAACTTGCAGACTCTGCTCATCCTGCTGCAGTCGCCCGGGGTCGAGGTGCTGGGGGTTACTGTGGTCAGCGGGGATCAGTGGCGCGATGAGGAAATCGCGCATACCTTGCGCCTGCTCGAGATTATCGGGCGGACCGATATTCCGGTGGTTCCCGGGGCTTTGTTCCCTCTGGTGCGCGGGCGTCAGGAGGCGCAGCTCTGGCAGAACCGCCATGGCAAGGTTGCCTATGCGGGCGCTTGGGATGACCGGTGGTGGCACGAGCCTAAGGTCGTTCCGTCGCAACCGGAAGGGCTGCCGAATGCCAAGGCGATCAATGAGGATGCGGCGCACTTTCTGATCCGCATGGTGCATCGGTATCCGCACGAGGTGACGATTTACGAGGGCGGTCCGATGACCGACCTGGCGCTGGCGATCTCGATCGATCCGCACCTTCCGGAACTGGCGGAACAATTGGTTTTCATGGGAGGGAGTCTTAGTCCGCAGACCGATCATCCGGAGTTCGCCAACACTCCCCGGCACGAATTTAATTTCTGGTTCGATCCGGAAGCGGCTGAAATCGTGTTGCGAGCGCGCTGGAAAAAGATTGTGTGCACTCCTACGGACATTTCCATCAAGACGCGGCTGACCCGGGAAATGATCGAAGACATCGATTCTGGCGGGACGGCTTTGGCGCATTACGTGGCGCGCTATTACACGCCCGGACCGGGCTCTGACTTTATGTGGGACGAACTGGCAGCGGCCGCCTGGATCGATCCGTCAATCATTACGAAGCGTGAAACGCGCTATATGGGCGTGAATCTGGATAAAGGGGCGGGGTACGGCAACACACTCACCTGGAGTGAACGTGACAAGCCTACGGTCGTCGGACCGCTCGTGGAGATTCAGACCGATCTCGATCGCGAAAAGTTTTATCGGATGTTTGTGGAGTTGATGAAAGCACCGATTCGGGCGGCGCATTGACTAGCGATCGCCCTGAGGGCTAGAGCCGCTCTCTGCACGGCTGAACAGGCGGATCCGACCGTCGAGAGCGAAGCTCAGCGGTAAGCCGCTTTGGTTTTGCCGTACTCTGCGGCACGTCTGAGGGCATGCTTTTCAAACACCGTGGCAATCTAAGTTGGGGCTGAAAATCTTAAAACGCAGAGGACGCAGAGAATAGCCGCGGAGGGCGCGGAGAAAAGCTTTTGACCGCAAGGTTCACGAAGGTTGCGCAAAGTTCGTCAAGCGGCGGTACTCTGCTCTGACCAGCCCTGAACCGTGATGATTCGACGATTGCGTGTTACGCTGCCGCCAGGTAGACGTAACGCAGGATGAATAGCACGGTCAAGATCCAGAGCACCACGCTGACCTCCCGGTAGCGGCCTGTCCCGACTTTTACGATGGTGTAGGCGATCACTCCCAGGCTCAGGCCGGTGGCGATGCTGAAGGTCAAGGGCATCGCCAGAATCGTTAAGAAGGCTGGAAAGGCCTCGGTGAAGTCTGCCCATTGAATTTGCGCGATGGATTGGGTCATGAGCGCGCCTACCAGGATCAAGGCGGGGGCGGTCGCGAAGGCGGGGATTGCGCCTGCAATAGGGGCGAAGAAGACCGCCACTGCGAACAGGAGAGCCACGAACACATTGCTGAGACCGGTGCGCGCACCTGCTGCCACTCCCGCGGCGCTTTCGATGTAACTGGTGACAGTGGAGGTGCCGGTGAGGGCTCCGACCATGGTGCCGATGCCGTCGGCCAGCAGAGCGCGTCCTACACGCGGGATTCGGCCATCTTTCACGAAGCCGCCTTGCTCGCATACCCCCACCAGGGTGCCTACGTTGTCGAACAGATCGACGAACAGGAAGATGAAGATGATTTCGAGCAGACCGAGATGCAGGGCGGCGCGGAGATCGAGCTGGAAGAGTGTCGCTCCGGGATGCGGGATGGACACCCATGCTGCGGGCCGGGCGGTCACCCCCGCAACAATGCCGAACAGCATTGTGCCGGCAATACCCAGCAAGATCGCACCATTGATCTTGCGCGCCATCAGAATAAGAGTCAGCACAATGCCGAAACAGGCGGCAATCACTTCTATCGAGGCGAGGCTCCCCAGGCTGACGAAGGTGGCGGGATTCGCGACAACAAGCTTAGCGTTGCGCAGGCCGACGAAGGCAATGAACATGCCGATTCCGGCGGCCGTCGAGTGCTTCAGTCCGTCGGGAATGCCGTTGACGATCTGTTCTCGGACGCGGGTGACGGTGAGCAGGACGAACAGGACGCCGGAAAAGAACACGACACCCAGCGCGGTACGCCAGGGGATGCCCATGCCCAGGCAGACGGAATAAGTGAAGTAAGCGTTCAGCGACATGCCGGGGGCCATCGCGATGGGGTAATTCGCATACAGGCCCATCACAAGCGACGCGACCGCGGATGAGACACATGTCGCAAACACCACGCCTTCGGCCGGCATTCCTGCCTGGGAAAGGATCTGGGGATTCACGACGATGATGTAGGCCATCGTCATGAAGGTCGTGATGCCGCCGACTAATTCCCGGCGGACGGTAGTGTGATTTTCTGTGAGCTTGAAGTAGCGGTCGAGCGGATTGGCGTTCAGGCAAGCCCCCAGTTATGTTTGGCTGTCGGATCAATGGGTCGCTACGATGCCCGCTATTGCGGTGCAGGCGACTTCGAGTCGCGGAGAGTATAAACAAATTGCGGAATTTCGTGGGCTTCGCGTTCGTTCTGCGCGGCTACTTCGCGTGAGATGCGGTTGTAGGCGGCAAGTTCATGGTCAGCTTTCGTCTTTTCCCCAGTTCTCCGGTACAGCTGTGCCAAGCGGTAGTGCGCTTCCCTGAGTTGCGGATCCGAGGCTACTGCTTCCCGGTATGCCGCGATCGCGGGCGGAAAGTCGTGGCGCTCCTCATGCAGAATCCCCAGCTGCAGGGATACGGAGGCCAGTTTAGGGTCGAGTTGGCGGGCTTTTTCGAGCAGCGACTGCACTTGATGGAATGTTTCCTCTGATCTCGCATCCGTGGTTTGCTTCCATAGTGCAATCGCGTAGTAGTAATTCGCAGCCGCACTCTCGGGGTAACGCTCGTGAAAGCGAGCCATTCGTGCAACGACTTCAGAGGAGCTTGCTGTGTCAGCCACTGCCATCTTGCCCAAGACGCGGTAGGGATTGGGATCCTCAGGGTTCAGGTCCGAGGCCTGACAAACATAGTGCGCGGCCTGATCGGCGGATCCGCTGGCATACCAGGCGACACCAAGTCCGACAAGCATGCGGGAGGATTTTGGGAACAACCGAACGCCGCGCGTGAAGATCTCGATGGCGGGCCGCAGGGTGCGGTGGGTGAGCAGCTCGGTTCCCCAGTCGAAGAGGTTGGATTCGCTGGGGTCGAGTTCGGCGGCGCGCTGGTATTCGCGTACAGCCTGCAGGGGACGCTGTTCCTTCTCATCGAGATCGGCGAGCAGATGGTGGAGATCAGCGCTATCCTGCCGCGCCAGCACTGCTTCAGCGGTGGCACGGGCCTCGTGGTCCCGGCCGACTGCCGCGTAGGCCTTCGCCAGCTCTCGCGCACTCTCAATATTGTCGCTGCGGAGCTGGTGGGCGCGTTCCAGGAATAGCAGGGCTTCTGAAGATTTGCCGCTTGCGACCAGCAAGCTTCCCAGACGGCGGTTCGCGTCGAAGTTGCGGGGATCGTGCGCCAGGGCCGCGCGCAAAGATGTTTCCGTTTCGGCCGAAGGCGCTGAGGCGGCATCGTGACTGTCGAGCGCGGTGACCTCATGGGTAAGCGTTTGGGTTGTGCGGGAAACTGCGTCAGAACCATGGCCGCCGTGATTGATAGCGTCGGTGACTCCCGCGACCGCGAATTGCGGCGGGTCGAAGAACTGGGGAGCTTCGCCTGAAGTGCCTCGAGATTTCCCGTTAGTGGTCGTGAGTGTGAGTTCGATCGTTGTACTTTGGCCTTCGCGCAGCGCGAAAGGACCGAAGCTCGCATCGTTGTAACCGGATTTCTCCGCACGAATGGTGTACTCTCCCGCCGCTAGCGACGAGCGACGATAGGATCCCGTGGAGTCGGTTTGTACGGAGACGCTTTGCGATGCGCCGCGCGCCACCAGACGCACCGTAGCCTGGTCGACGGGGACTCCTCGCGAATCACGAACCGTTCCCTGCACGGTCGCCTGAGATTTCGTGTCTTGGGCGTGACCGATGGCCACACACAGGGCGAACAGAACGAAGCTGGCCAAACGTACGCCAGGCTTCCGGATTGCTGGGCGATTTTTGGGGGAATGTCTCATCTCGCGGATCAAAAAATCTGTCGCTCGACATTCTAGTGCCTTTTTGCGGGATCGCAATCGCTGCGGCACGCCTTCCATTCCAGGCGCATGGTTGGCACTGTCTCCGCTGCGGCATTACAATGCGATGCCTGCTGGCCGAGCTTGCACGAAGAAAGGTCCAGTCGATCGCACAAGGCAAGAATCAGCACACCGAGGTATTGCATGCACGCACGCAGGATCGCAATAGTGGTGGCTGGCCTATGCATGGCCATAGGCACAGCGCAGGGCCAGAAAACCAAAGTGATCGTTGATCAGGACGCCCGCGGTCCGGCCACGACCGACATGCAATCGATCCTGATCTTTCTGCAATCGGACAAATTCGACGTGCTCGGAATCACCACCGTCAGCGGAGACCAGTGGGTAAAGGAAGAGACGAAACGTACGTTGCGTCTGCTCGAGATTGCCGGACGCACGGATGTTCCAGTCATCGCCGGCGCGGAGTTTCCCCTGCTGAATTCGAAAGAGGAAACGGAGCGCTGGGAAAAGCTGTATGGCGTCTTCCGCTACAAGGGATGTTGGAGCGATTTTTCGAAGCGCCCGGAAGGAACTCCGCCTGCATTTCGCGCGGGATACCACGAGCCCGACGTGATTCCTCCGCTCGTGGAAGGCGAACCGAAGATCAAGGAGCTCGATGAAGATGCGGCGCACTTTATTGTGCGGACGGTACACAAGTATCCCGGCGAAGTGGTGATTTGGGCGGGGGGCCCGCTGACCAACATCGCGCTGGCCCTGCGACTGGATCCGCAGGTGGCAACGCTCGCGAAGTCTCTGGTGCTGATGGGAAGCGGCATGTATGCCGACAATGGCGGGATCAACGGGATTGACGGGCGGCGGGAGTTCAACTGGTGGTTTGATCCGGAGGCGGTGCGTATCGTCATGCGCTCTCCGTGGAAGAGCATTACCATTACGCCCATCGATATCTCTGTGAAGACGACGGTGAATCCCGCCCTGAAAGCCGCGATCGCGAAATCCGATAGTCCGGTCGCGCGCTACCTGACCGCGTATGCGGTCGACAGCTTCATGTGGGACGAGCTATCGGCGGCCGCCATGATCGATCCTTCGATCGTGACCCGGCAGAAGGAAATGTACGTCGACATCGATGTGGACCACGGACCCAGCTATGGAGAGACTCTGTTCTGGGATCCCGCCGCCGAGGTGCCGCCCTACGAACGGAAAGCGACGGTGCAATTCGATGTGGATACGAAAAAACTTTACGACTTGTACATTGAGCTGATGACGCGGCCGCCGCGATTGGTGAAGTGAGGCCGGGAGCCATGATATGACCGAGGGGAAGACCATGGGCATCACGCGACGGCATTTTGTGGCGTCCACAGCTGCGCTGGCGGCGACAGCCTGGTCGGGCAGCGTGGGCGCGGAACCGAGAGGAGCATCAGGTTGTGCCAGGCGCCGTGGGCGGCGGCACGTCCTCCAGAGTTGTGATCGATACCGATCCCGGAGTGGACGATGCGTTCGCTCTGCTCCTGGCCATGCGTTCACCAGAACTGAAGATTGAGGCCATCACGGCGGTTGCGGGGAATGTGCCGCTGGAGTTGACGCTCCCGAATGCGTTGCGCATGGTGGAAATTGCGGGGCGCACCGACATTCCCGTGGCTGCCGGCGCAAAGGCACCCATGTTTCGACGACTGGTCACGGCTGCGTACGCTCATGGCGAGAACGGGCTGGGAGGGGCGGTGTTCCCCGAGCCCACGATCAAGCCTGCCGCCGAACCGGCACCCGAATTGATTCGATCGATCGTGCGTAAGTATCCCAAAGAAGTAACTCTGATCACGGTGGGCCCGCTTACCAATGTGGCAGATGCGTTGAACAGCGATGCAGGACTGGCATCGTTGGTGCGGAGGGTGGTCATGATGGGAGGATCGCTTTCCGGTGGAAACATCACGCCGGCGGCCGAGTTCAATGTGTACGTGGACCCGGAGGCGGCGCGGATTGTGTTTCAGTCGGGTATTCCGGTGACGATGGTGGGTCTGGATGTGACTCGCAAGACCTCTTTGACCGACAAACACGTGCGCGGACTGGAGGCGGCCCAGAATCCGGCAAGCCAGGCGGCGGCAAGGATTGCGCGCCACGCGATCGACCACAATCGCGAGCAGGGCTTTCTGGTTGGGCCCAACATGCATGACTCTCTGGCTGTGGCGGCTTTTTTGGACCCATCGATTCTGAAATGGAAGGAATACTACGTCGACGTGGAAACTACCGGCGAACTGACAGCCGGAGAAACGCTGGGCTACAGTCCGACCGCGGGAGATTTGCGGCGCCGGCCGGATGCAGAGAAACAAGCTGCTCTGAACATGGCGATTCGCGGATCGGCACCCACATTGGCTACCACGAAGACCTCTCCGGTGTTGAGAGACAAGTACGTGCCCAATACCAATGTGGCAGTGGAAGTGAACTCGGCGAAATTCTTCGAGTTGCTCATCGGCCGGCTCACGGGACAGAAGTGGTGCGAGGAGGACTGTTGATAACACTGGAAAGACTCGGTGGGTGGCTGGCGTTGGCCGCGCTCGTGATGTCGGGCATGATGTGCAGCGCCCAGGAGACCGGCAAGCGCAAGATCATCATTGATCAGGATGCGGCCGGGCCCGCCGGAACCGATCAACAATCGATCCTGTTACTGATCCAGTCGCCGCAAACGGAAGTCCTGGGAATCACAGTGGTGACTGGGGATTCGTGGCTTAAGTCGGAAGTAGCGCACACGCTGCGCACCCTTGAAATCATCGCACGCACGGACATTCCGGTCGTGGCGGGCGCGGAGTATCCGCTGGTTCGGCGCAAGCAGGAAACGGAATTGTGGGAAAAACGCTACGGGGCGGTGACCTGGGTGGGTGCGTGGACGCCGCGCTTCTATCACTCGCCCGATGAGCTTGGCGCCTTCCCCGAGGGGAAGCCGACGACCAAGGCAGCCGACGAAGACGCTGCGCATTTCCTCGTTCGAATGGTGCACAAGTATCCCGGAGAGATCACGATCTACGAGGGCGGGCCCATGACAAACCTGGCGCTCGCGATTTCGATTGATCCGGAATTTCCGAAGCTGGCGCGGGAACTGATTTTCATGGGTGCGAGCCTGAATCCGCAGACCAGCGATCCGGAGTTTGCCAACAATCCCCGGCATGAATTCAATCTGTGGTTCGACCCGGAGGCGGCGCACATCGTGCTGCGCGCGGCGTGGAAGAAGGTGGTGTGCACGCCAGTCGACATCTCCGTAAAAACGAAAATGACGATGGAGCTGATCAACCGGATTAAAGGAGGTTCAACTCCGGCGGCGCAGTACATCGGAAAGTTCGGAAGGTTGTTCGGCGAATACAACTACTTGTGGGACGAATTGACCGCGGCGGCATGGCTCGATGCTTCGCTGATTACCAAAAAAGAAACCCGCTTCATGGATGTCGATCTGGACCGCGGCGCCGGCTACGGCAACGTGCTGACCTGGTCGGAGCGCGATAAACCCGCTCTCGATGTGCAACCGGTCGAGGTACAAGTCGATCTGGATGCGGACAAGCTCTACAAGATGATGGTGGATTTGCTTACTGCGCCCACGCCGAAAGCGCCGGTGAAGTAGTTGCCCGGTTCCTCATCGGATCGTCGTCAGTGACTTAGTTCCCCGAGCATGGCCTTGGCCGCAGCATGCTCGGGATGGCGCCGGAGCAGTGAATCGAGGACCGCGCGAGCTTTCTCGCGATCACCTTCGAGTGCATACACTCGGGTCAGGTTGAGGTAGGCCTGGTCGAAGTCTGGGGCAACCCGCATGCACTCTTCGAAAATCTTAACGGCATCGTCGCGGTGGCCCGTGCGGAGCTTCAGCACCCCCATGTTGTTCAGCGCTTCAGGATAGCCGGGACGAGATTCCAAGGCCCGCTGCAGATATTCATAGGCATGTTGCTCGTCGTTGGTTTGCGCATAGACCATGCCGAGGCTGTAGTTAGCTTCAGGATCCTGCGGACTCACGGTGATCGCGTGCTCCAGCACCTGGCGCGCTTCCGACCATCTTTTCTGCTGACGGTACGCGCTGGCCAGATTGTCGAGTGCGATGAGATGGTTCGGGCTGAGTTTGAGCGCCTGCTGAAAGAATGGGATTGCCGTGTCAGTGCGTCCCTCCTGCGTGGCCAACAAGCCGAGGTTATTCCAGGCATTGGGCATGGTTTCAGGAAAACTTGCCTGCAGTTTTGTTGCGCGATCGAAACACTCGCGTGCTTCTGTCGTCTTGGACTGCTTCAGGTAAACACTGCCTACGCCGTAGAGGGCCTCGGCGCTGGAAGGATCGTCGTGCCGCGCCAGTTCGAAGAAGGCCTTGGCCTGGTCAAAATATTCACGCTGAAAGAAAACTGATCCGAGGGCAAGGTAGTTCCGCTGGAACTCAGTGGCATCGGTGACGCCGGCGAATGGAAGCGCTTTGGCCAGTCGTTCCTGAGGGCTCTGTGGAATGTGAAGGAAGTCCTGCGCGATGTGCTCCGCATTCACAGGACCCTGGTAGATCTTCACGATGTGCCCGTGGTCATTGATCAGGAACGACGCGGGAAGAGGCAAGTCGCGATGACGGTCGAACACATAACGATAGAGCAGGTTGTAAATGCCGGCGACGTCGTCGCTAGCGTGGAGGACCGGAAAGGGGAATGACTCTTTCTTCGTGAATCCACGAAGCGCAGATTGATTGAAAGGGTCGTCGGTGTTCAAGCTCAGCAACTGGAGGCCCTGCTGGCTCCAGCGGGAATGGTGTCGCTCGAAAGTTTCAAAGTCCTTCAGGCATTCAACCGATGCGCTCGTCCAAAAGTGCAAGAGCACAGGTTTGCCGCGATACTGAGTGAGTGTAATGGTGCGACCGGCGAGGTCGGGCACAGTGACGTCGGGAGCGGCGAGTGGAGCAAGCAGCCAGGTCTCAACTTCAGTGGGAAGCGTTTCACCTGTCTTTTGAGCTGTGGCAGGTGTGCTGCCCCGCAGGGCTTTCGTGACAAACGGTACAGAGTCTGGATCCTTTCCTTCTTCCACCAGGACACGATGATTCGGCAACAGGTCGTGCAATTCCTGCACCAAACCGCTCGGCCAACGAATCGAAGCGCGGATCGGACCTTTGGCATTTCCAAGTCCGAAGAAAAGTTCCTTGGTGTGTTGCGCTAGAAATCCCGAACCTGCCTGAAGGCTTTTGGTCTGGCGGCCTGCGTCGGTTGTCAGAGTCACAACCGCACCGATCGCGTCGCGATTGCTCTTGACGCCACGCAGATGGAAAGAGATCGATGGCGGCAGGTCCTGAATCATGTTTTTCAAGAGTCGGACTTGCGGCCCATTGCGGTTCTTCAAAATCACCTCAAGGCGCCCGTCATGATCGAAGTCCGCCAACGCAAAAGAACGGCCATCTTCGACGAAGTCCACCCCTGAGACGGCAGAGATATCGGAAAATGTTCCATCGCGATTGTTCGCGTAGAGAAGATTGCGTTCGTAGCCGCTCCAGGTGCCGTCGGAGCGGAGGAGGTCATTGAGAGCGTTCCAGCCTTGCTCGTAGTCCTGAGCGGGCGTCGGATCGACGGGAGAATTTGCGACAACCTGGCGCCAGAAAAAGCTGTTCAGATCGAAGCGGGCGGGGCCCGACACCATGCCGTTGGTGATGTAAAGATCGGCGAAGCCGTCGTGATCGAAATCCCAGGCGTCGCTTGACCACGACCAGCGTCCCATTTCCACGCCAGCTTTCGGCGCGCTTTGAAATGCTGATGGGCGCGATTGGGGACCGCGAAACAGTGAATTGCCCATGCTGTGCTTGCGATAAAGATCGCGGACATTGCTGGGAGCATTTTTCTGAAACTCGTCTTGCGCTGTGATGCGTAAGCCAGCGGCCGTCCACATGTTGGCGACGTAGAGGTCGTCGGCCCCGTCGTTGTCGTAGTCCAGCCAGCACACGCTCATCCCGGCGCCGACATCGGCGACTCCAGACTGCTCAGCGACGTCGGTAAAGGTGCCGTCGCCGTTGTTGTGGTAGAGATTCTTGCGTCCGAAATCATTCACCACGTAGAGATCGGGCCAGCCGTCGCGATCGTAATCATTCCAGGCGCAGCAGAAGCTGTAACGTGTGTTGTTGCGGTTCAGGCCGGATTCTTCTGTGACGTCGCGGAAGGTGCCGTCGCGCTGGTTCCGCATGAGAAAGTTTGGCGGGCCGTTGTTGGCGTCGAAGTACGGAAGCGGATACTTGTACTGGTCCGTGCCCTGATAGTAGAGGTAAAGGCAGAAATAGATGTCGAGCCACCCGTCGCGATCGTAGTCGGCAATTGCCGCCCCGGTGAAAGTGCCCTGCGGAGGCTTCGCGAACCGGAAGGCGTCAGCATGTTTGCGGAATTTTCCGTTTCCTTCATTCAGATACAGCACGGGCCCGTCGGTTCGAATGACGATCAGGTCCTGGCGGCCGTTGTTGTTGATGTCCGCAAATAAGGCGCAGGCAGTATTTTCGAGAATGCCAAGTCCAGACGCGTCCGTAATGTCTTCGAATGTCCCGTCGCCGCGATTGCGATAGAGACGGTTGGGCAAGCCCGCCGGCTGACAGATGTAGAGATCGTCGAAACCGTCGCCGTCGATGTCACCAGCCGCAACCCCATTGTGCCCGTAGATATCGATGCCCGAAGACTGGTCGAGCACGGTGCGCCAGTAGTCGGCTCCGTGTAACAATTGTGAGGAGTACGATATCGCGCCAGAAAAAGCCTGAGGAGCAATGTCGACAAACACAGGCGATGTGGAGCGAGCTTGAGTCTCGCCGAGAGGCCGCCAGTGGCGCACTCGAAAATCTTCTGACGAACTTGCTCGTTCCCATTCCAAATTCCATTCTCCGATCCGTTGCTCGCGATAGAAGTCTCGGCCGGACCCTACCAGTTCGTAGCGAACGCGCGTGCGGATTCCCGGGGGAGGTGCAGGCCCCTGGGAAGGAGAGATGTCTTCCATGGCAGTGACCTGAAACTCCGCCGTCAGGATTTCCGCCCACCCGGCGAATGCCGACGTCCAGGTTTTCAGAAACGCATCCTCCCCAAGATCGGCTGCATCGGCAAAGCGATTTCGACGGACTTCTGTTCCCCCGCCCGTACGGATCGTCTTGGAATCCGTCGGCTCCAGGCTCGCACCAGCAAAGGCGGGGCCCAACAAGTTCCGGATCCCATCGATATCCCGGGCAGAGTTGCGGAGACTGGCGCTCCAAACCGAAAGCTTGGCCTCGATCTCCGCCGCGTATTTTTCTCTTACGAATTGATCATGCCCCGGCTCGGTCTTTAGCAGCAGCGCTTCACTCGGTAGCTTGGCCCGATAGTGGGGATGCAGATGAAAACCGCCAACGGTAGCATTTCCTTGTTGGCGAAGAACCTGCGGAGAAACGGATGTAAACCAACTGGCGGGAAGGAAAGCGGCGGCAGCACACTGGGTGCTGCGGATCAGGAAATTGCGGCGGCACTGTTGCGCTGAAAGAAGATTCTGCGAAAGTTCTTTCTTCCCTACCCGACTCAGACCGTGCCCCCTCGAAATCCGCCGCGGAAGCCCGAAATCTAACAGTCACACTTCGCGCGAGTCAAGGTCGCGCAATGCGAGGCGCGTGACGTTTCCACTGCGCGAACGGCAGCTATAATGAAGGCCCTCGGGAAACAGACCCTTTCATGCGGATCACATGGGTTCAACGACGGGCAGCGACAGTTTTGACCGCTTTCGTGCTCGCGCCGCTTCTGCTGGGTAGGGTGGCCGCTCAGGATGCGCCTGACTCGAAGCCCGGAACAGATGCCACGCGCGCGCATCTGGGCAAGGGTTACGATGCGTTGAAGCAGGATCGCTACGAAGAAGCTGCACAGGAATTTCAGGCGGCGCTGGCGGCCGATCCCACCCTGGTTTTGAGAGCCCGATTTCCCCTGGCGGTAGCGCTCTTTGAATCGCACAAAGCCGACGAAGCCCGCCGTGAATTTGAAATTGTTCGCCGCGAAGTCGGCGAGCATCCCAACGTCCTGTACTACCTCGGGCGCCTGGACCTGGACAGCCTGGATTACGCGAGTGCAGTGCGCGATTTAAGCAAGGCGGCCGTCAAGCCGCCCTTCCCAGACACGGCCTACTATCTCGGCTTTGCGTACTTCAAACGCGGAGACCTACCGAACGCGGAAAAGTGGCTGACCGAGGCGGCCCACGCCAATCCACGCGATGCCCGCATTCCCTATCAACTGGGCTTTGTCTATCGCAAGCAGGGCCTCGAGGAAAAAGCGAAAAAGTCGATGGCCCTGTCGCAGCGCTTGCGGCAGCGGGATAACGACGAAAGCCGCATCAAGACGGAGTGCGGAGAGAAATTAGAAAAGGCGCCGCGGGAAGAGGCCCGCGCCCTGTGCGATCAGCTTTACGATGCCAACAACGCCGACAAACTTACATCGCTCGGTACACTCTACGGGCAACATGGGGATCTGGAAGCGGCCCTCAAGCCGCTCAAACGTGCGGCGGAACTTGCCCCGCAGTCCCCGCAGATGCAATATAACCTGGCGTTGACCTACTTCCAGCTCAACCAGTTTGAAAACGCACGCACGCCTCTGGAACCTGCGATCAAGCGCTGGCCCGACCTTTTTCAAATTAACTTCCTCTACGGCGCCGTATTGATGAAGCTGGGAGAATTTCGGCCGGCATACGAGACGCTTCGCCACGCGCACGATCTGAATCCCCAGGATTCCGCGACCGCAGACATGTTGTATGCCACCACGTTCGACCTCGCGCAAGAGACCCAAAAAGCGCATCAATACTCCGAAGCCCTGCGCTATTTCGAAGAAGCCTCCAAGATCCGTCCCGAAAGTGCCGATCCACATCGGCGGATGGCAGAAATCTACACGCTGACCGGACAACCGGACCAGGCCAAGACCGAGCAGGAGATTGCCGACAAGCTGGCTGGCAAGAGCGGGGCCAACTAGCTCCGTAGGAAGGGTCGCCGGATCCACCGTGAAGCGAACCGCCCGCAACAACTCCAAGAAACAGTTCTGCAATCTTCGATCCAGGGTTACAATCAGGCCCACCATTTTTCGGCTTTCCGCCGAACTTCGCTTGTCGAATTTATGAAGAAGATAAACGCTGCGGAAAAACAGCGCCCTATGCTCATGCGTAGCGCTCGAGCTGCCATGAAAAAGGCGTACGCTCCCTACTCCAAATTCCACGTGGGCGCCGCCGTGCTCACGAAGAATGGCCAAGTCTTTTCCGGCTGCAACGTGGAGAACGCTTCCTACGGGATGACGAATTGCGCGGAACGCACGGCCATCTTTTCAGCTGTTGCCCAACTCGGCCCGCGGTTGGAAGTAACCGCAGTCGCAGTTGCCAACGATCAGGGCGTTCCGTGCTCACCATGCGGAGCGTGCCGACAGGTGATCTACGAATTCGGCCCCGACGCCATCGTGTTCTTCCACGGCGCCGAAGGGGAAAAACAAGCGCACATTACCGAATTGCTCCCCGAAGGATTCCGCCTCAAATGAGCGCCGGGCGGGAGAGCGCTCCAATTCGCGCCATCGATGTTATCCGAAAGAAACGCGACGGAGGCGAACTGACGCGTGCGGAGATAGAAGCGCTGGTCGGCGGCTACACGCGCGGCGAAATTCCCGACTACCAGGCTTCCGCCTGGCTGATGGCGACTCTACTCAAAGGCATGACGCCTGCTGAGTCTGCGGCCCTGACCGACACAATGTTGCGCTCCGGAGAAGTTCTGGACTTTTCCGACATGCCCAAGCGCAAGGTCGACAAGCACTCGACCGGCGGTGTAGGGGACAAGACGTCACTTGTGCTCGCGCCGTTGGCAGCCGCGGGCGGCTTGACCGTTCCCATGATCAGCGGACGCGGGCTGGGCCACACTGGGGGCACGCTGGACAAGCTTGAGGCCATTCCCGGTTTCAACGTGAATCTCTCCGTCGCACGATTCCGCGAAGTGCTCGAGACTTGCGGATGTTCGATGATCGGGCAGACTGCAGAAATTGCTCCAGCCGATCGAAAGCTGTACGCGCTGCGTGATGTCACCGGCACAGTCGAAAGTCCGTTCCTGATCTGCGCGTCCATCATGAGCAAGAAACTGGCGGAAGGCATCGATGCCCTGGTGCTCGACGTCAAAACCGGGTCGGGCGCGTTCATGAAGGCGGAGAAGGACGCCGTCTACCTGGCCGAGTTGATGGTCGAGACGGGTGAACGCATGGGCAAGAAAATGGTGGCTCTGATCACCGACATGGATCAACCGCTCGGTCGCTTTGTCGGGAACGCGCTTGAGGTGGAAGAAGTGCTCGAAGTTCTTCGCGGGGAGGGTCCCGACGATCTGCGCGACTTGTGCATGGAACTGGCGGCGTGGATGTTCCTGCTGGGTGAGCAAGTAAAGACGCTCGGCGAAGGCAAGCAGCTATCGGTGAAGCTGATCCGGTCGGGCGGAGCGCTCAAAAAGTTTCGGGAAATGGTGGAACTACAGGGCGGTGATCCACGAGTGATTGAGGAAACCAAGTACCTGCCGAAGGCCGGGAAAAAAGTGGATGTACTGAGTACGCGCGCCGGGTATGTGCAAGCCATTCAGTGCGAGCGTGCCGGGACCGCGTGCGTGATCCTTGGCGGAGGGCGTGAGCGCAAAGAGGACTCGATCGATCCCGCCGTGGGGTTCGTACTCCATAAGAAAGTGGGCGACGCCGTCTCTCCTGGTGAGCCGCTCTGCACGGTCCACTACAATTCCGCAGGCCTGGGCGCGCGGGCGAAAGCTCTTCTGCTCGAAAGTTTCACGATCGGAGATGAACCGCCGCCACGAAAGCGGCCCTTGGTTCATCGCGTCATCAGCAAGTCCGCGGAGAAAAAATAAATGGGACGATTCACCGGAATTCTCGGCCTTCTGGCAATGATCGGCCTGGCGTATGCCTTTTCGACCAACCGGCGCGCCATCCGCTTGAAAACGGTTGCCTGGGGATTGGGTCTGCAGATCGTTTTCGCGATCTTTGTGCTGAAGGTCGAATTCGGTCGTCGACTTTTCGCGGGCGCGGGCAACGCGGTAAATCACCTATTGAGCTACTCCTTCGAGGGCTCCAAGTTCGTATTCGGCGAACTGGGAAAGCAAGGCTCTTCGATGGGGTTTTACTTCGCCTTTCAGGTACTGCCGACCATCATCTTCATCGCCGCGTTTTTCGCACTCCTGTATCACTACGGCGTGATGCAGTTCATCATCAAGCAAGTGGCCAAGGTGATGACGCATGTGATGGGCGCGAGCGGAGCCGAGTCCCTCAACGTCGCCGCCAGCATCTTCATGGGACAGACCGAAGCGCCTCTCACCATCCGCCCGTTCCTTCCTGACCTCACCAACTCCGAGCTAATGACCGTAATGACCAGCGGCATGGCCCATGTCTCCGGCGGAATTATGGCGGCGTATATCGCGTTCGGTATCGATCCCAAGCATCTTTTGAGCGCCGTCATCATGACGGCACCGGGAACGCTGTTGATGGCGAAGATGCTGGTACCCGAAACGGAGCAGCCCAAGACCGCGGGCCGCGTCGTGATGAGCGACGAAGAGGTGAACGCCGAGAAGAGCGAAAATGTTCTTGGCGCCATCGCGCGCGGCACAACCGATGGCCTGCACCTTTCCTTGAACATCGCCGCCATGCTCATTTCGTTTCTCGCCTTAATCGCGCTGACCGACGGCTTGCTGGGTTGGGCTCACAACGGACTTGCACACGTCGGCATCGGATGGTTCCCGGCGAGCATGGAGCAAATTTTCGGAGTGCTGTTCGCACCCATCGCCTGGCTGATCGGGATTCCCTGGCACGATTGCCCCGTCATCGGAAACCTCCTGGGCACGCGCATGGTGCTGAATGAACTGGTGGCATTCTCTAGGTTGGGTCCGCAGCGAGGTGTGCTGGATCCGCGCTCCTTCACGATCGCCACGTTCGCATTGTGCGGGTTCGCGAATCTGAGTTCGATCGGCATCCAGATTGGCGGGATCGGCGCACTCGCTCCGAATCGCAAGGGAGATCTGGCGCGATTGGGAGTGCGGGCAATGCTCGCCGGGACCATGGCGAATCTGATGTCGGCTTCGATCGCAGGACTGCTTTATTGAGCCCCGGTTGAGAAGAAAGCGCCAACCCCATTCTCACCACGGAGACACAGAGGCAAGATGGAAATCCGGACACCACTTTCGCAGGGCGGCCCACGGCGTTTCGTGCTCGACAGCCCAGATCGTTTGCCTCTTCATCGGCGAAGTACGTAAAGATCGAAGCGCATCCGTAGGACTCCCGACCGTCCGACAAGCAGATCCCGATCGCCCTTTGTGCCTCTGTGTCTCTGTGGTGAAACGCTTTCCTTGCCCCTCCTGTACAACCTCCCCCTGTTCATACGAGAATGAACGGCAAGCCTGTCATCCGCAAACATCCTGCGGAGCACTGTGGGGGAACACGGTTTGTATTTTAGACCCAGGACGCTGCCCGAAGCGGTCGACACCCTGACGCGCCATGGGGGCCAGATCCTGTCTGGCGGGACCGATTTCTTTCCCGCCTTAGGAGAACGCCCAATCTCAAGCCCTGTCGTTGACATCTCCGGAGTCGCCGAACTGCGCGGGGTCTCGATTGGGCCGAATGAAATCCGGATTGGCGGGCTCACGACCTGGACAGATGTTCTGCGCGCTTCCCTTCCATTATGCATTGATGGGTTGAAGGCGGCCGCGCGGGAAGTTGGATCCATCCAAATTCAGAATCGGGGAACCGTGGCCGGCAATTTGTGCAATGCTTCGCCGGCTGCGGACGGAGTTCCGCCTTTACTGGCTCTGGACGCGGAGGTGGAACTCGCGTCTCAGGCAGGAGTGAGGCGTCTTCCGTTGGCACAATTCCTGGTGGGCAACCGCAAAACCGTCCGCCGGGCGGATGAAATTTTGTCGGCTGTGATCGTTCCGCGTGGACTCGATGACGCTCAATCTGCATTCTTGAAGCTTGGGTCGCGCCGCTACCTTGTGATCTCGATCGTGATGGTCGCGGCGGTCGTGCAGGCAGACGCAGAGGGACGGGTTGCCGAGGCTCGGGTGGCAGTGGGATCGTGCTCCGCCGTGGCGCAGCGCTTGGTTGAACTCGAGCAAAGTTTGGTGGGTATAAAGGCCGAGAGAGGCTTCAGCGACCTGGTCAATGCAGCACATCTGGCGCGTCTCGCCCCCATTGACGATGTGCGTGCCACAGCGGACTACCGCCGGGATGCCGCATTGACGCTCGTTCGCCGCGCGCTTGAAGCTTGTGTGGAGGTCCGCTAGGTGTTGGTTACTCCACCGATTCCGCATGACCTGCAATTAACATTGACTTTCACGGTCAATGGAAAGCCGGTGACGGTTTCGACGTCGCCCGGCCGGCGCTTATCGCGCGTGTTGCGTGAAGACCTCGGCCTCACTGGGACAAAAGTTGGCTGTGATGCGGGCGATTGCGGCGCCTGCACGGTGCTGCTCGATGGCAACCCGGTCTGCGCCTGCCTGGTCTCGGCGGCACAAGCGGAGGGTCATGACATTACCACGGTCGAAGGTTTGGCGACGCGGCCACCCTTCTTCGACCAACTGCAGAAAAGCTTCCTTCATCACGGAGCCGCGCAATGTGGAGCCTGCACGCCGGGCATGCTGGTGGCGGCTACCGCCCTTCTCGCAAAAACTCCTCAGCCTACAGAGAACGAAGTCATGGACGCGCTGGGGGGCGTGCTGTGCCGGTGTACCGGCTACCGAAAGATCATCACAGCAGTGCGCGAGGCCAGCACGCCGTTACCTTCAGAGGCGCTGCCGGGCCAGGGTTGTGCCGTGGGAACGCGACTGGTTCGGCTCGATGGGCAGCAGAAAGTCAACGGCTCGGAGATCTATGGCGCGGACGAAACTCCATCCGGCGCCTTAAGCGTTCGCGTAATTCGCTCCCCGCATCATCGCGCGCAGTTCGAGTTTGGCGATTTGCGAGAGTACGCTGCCAGCCATCCGGGCATTTCCGGTATTTTCACCGCGAGTGATGTCCCAGGCGAAAATTGCTATGGCGTCATTCCCAGATTTGCTGACCAGCCGGTGTTCGCCCTGGCCGAAGCCCGCTTTCGTGGCGAAGCCATCGCCATGGTCGTGGGTGAGCCGTCCGCGGTTGAGAATCTGGATTTGAATGGTTTTCCGGTAACGTGGCGCCACCTACCTCCCCTCAAAACGATGGACGCGGCTCTGGCCTCGGGTGCAGAGCGAATCCACTCCAATCGTCCCAACAACGTACTCACCGGGGGCCGGGTCGTACGTGGAGACGTCGAAAATGCGCTGGCGCACGCTGAAATTGTTGTCGAGGACAACTACGAAACCGGCTTCGTGGAGCATGCTTACATCGAACCCGAAGCGGGATTTGCGCGGCGTATGGGAGACAGTATCGAGATCCAGGCGTGCACGCAGTCGCCCTACATGGACCGCGCCGATATCGCGAAGATCCTGGGAATTCCGCCGGAGTCGGTGCGCATCATTCCCACCGCTGTGGGTGGAGGATTCGGTGCGAAACTGGATCTGTCTGTGCAGCCATTCGTGGCCCTCGCGGCATGGCACTTGAACCGTCCGGCCAGAATGGTTTACTCGCGACACGAGTCAATTCTGTCTACAACCAAGCGTCACCCCGCGCGTATGCGAGTGCGAGCAGGCGCGAACCGCGATGGAAAACTCATCGCCTTTGATTTTTCTGCGGACTTCAACACGGGCGCATATTCTTCCTGGGGGCCGACGGTGGCGGCGCGAGTACCAGTACACGCGTCGGGTCCTTACAAGGTGCCGCACTATCGCGCGATCACACGAGCCGTGCACACCCACCTCGTTTCGGCCGGAGCCTTTCGCGGATTCGGCGTTCCACAAACGGCGATTGCACAGGAACAGATTTACGACGATCTCGCCGACCGGATCGGCATGGATCGCCTGGAGTTTCGAATCCTGAACGCGCTGGACGACGACTCTCCGACCGTCACCGGGCAGGTGCTGGGCGAGGGCGTCGGAATACGCGCATGCCTGGAAGCCTTGCGGCCGCGATGGAAAAAAGCGCGCAACGAGGCAGTGGCCTTCAATGCCACGGCCACCAGCCCGATTCGCCATGGCGTTGGCCTCGCGGGAATGTGGTATGGCTGCGGCAACACTTCCCTGCCCAATCCCTCGACCGTGCGGGTCGGCCTGAAGGTCGACGGCCGAATTGCACTTCATCAGGGAGCGGTCGACATCGGGCAAGGCTCGAACACAATCGTCGCCCAGATTTGTGCGGATGCAATGCGGGTTCCGATTGCGCAATTCGATCTCGTTTCCGGCGACACCGCCATCACACCCGACTGCGGCAAAACTTCGGCGTCGCGGCAGACTTTCGTTACCGGAAAAGCGGCAGAGATGGCGGGAGAAAAACTGCGACACGAAATTCTGGAACTGCTGAAGGCCAAAGCGGACGCCACCTTAGTGCTCGGCCATGGCTGCGCCAAAACAAGAGGCGAACGTGGGGATCGCGCCATCGATCTCAGCACGCTTCCGCTGGATTCATACGGGTACGTGGTCACGGTGGAATCGACTTTCGATCCGCCGACCAGCGCGCTCGACGAAAATGGACAGGGGGTTCCCTACGCAGTATTCGGATTCGGCGCGCACCTGGCCGAAATTGCCGTGGATACGGAACTCGGCACGGTGCAGGTGCTCAAGATCACCGCCTCTCACGATGTGGGCCGCGCGATCAACCCCACCCTCATCGAAGGCCAGATTGAAGGCGGCGCTGCGCAAGGCTTGGGTCACGCTCTGATGGAAGAATTCTTTCCCGGCAAGGGCGAAAATTTGCATGACTACCTCATCCCTTCCGCCGGAGATATGCCGGAAGTCGAATCGATCCTCATTGAGGATCCGTCGCCGGTGGGACCGTTTGGAGCAAAAGGAATCGGCGAGCAGGCAGTTATTCCCACGGCTCCCGCGATTCTGAACGCGATCCACGACGCAATCGGCGTGCGAATCCACCGCGTCCCCGCCACGCCCGATCGCGTCCGCGCCGCGATTCTCGAGGCTCGCGAAAAGGACAGCCACCGTGCCTGACGACGACGCAATTCGTTGCGACGCGTGCCCGGTGCTGTGCTACATCAAGCCTGGCCGTTTGGGTGCGTGCGACCGCTATGGCAATCGCGACGGGCAACTGGTTCGAATCGATCCGCACGTGATCCTTGACCACGCACTCGCGCGTGGGGCATCGGTCGTACCCTTTCTAGGGCGTGAACAAGATTGGGACGGGAACATCGTGGGAGCGACACCGCAGACGTTTGTCACCGCCATCGGGGCAGGCACGACCTATCCCGACTACAAACCTGCGCCGTTCATCATTTCCTCCGAGGTCGAGGGCATCGACATGGTGACCGTGGTTACGGAGGGAATCTTCAGCTACTGCGGCGTGAAGGTGAAGATCGATACCGACCGCCATCTCGGGCCGGAGTGCAACCTGGTTCGCGCCAAAGGCGAGCCGGTGGGCCACGTCACCACCAGCGAATACGGTTCGCAAATGTTATCCCTTGGCGGCGTGCGACATCTCACCGGCGGCAGCCGTCATGAAGGTACCGTCACCTGCGACACGCTGCTGAATCTGAGCAACGGAAAACCGGTGGAGTTGACGGTCGACGAAGGCGTCTCGGTCGTCGTGCAGGCCGGCAAGGCTCCCGTGATCGACGGCGTTCTTGAAGAGCGCATGCGAGTTGGCTGTGGTTCGGCCACCATCGGGATGTTTGCGAAGCAATGGTTTGGCAAAGTGGACGAGGTGGTCGTGGTCGACGATCACATCACCGGCGTCCTCTCCGAACACCAAGCGGGCAAGTTGCTGGGCGTGCCGGAGACAGGCATCAAGATCAAGGGTCGACGTTCCACGCCGGGCAGATATTTTCAGGTAGCCGATCCCGGCACCGCATGGGGCGGCACAAATATCGAGGATCCGCTCACCATTCTCCAGCCATTCAAGTCGAAAATCGCGTGGACTGGCCTTCGGCTCCTGATGGTGAGCACGACTGGAGAGCATCACGCCTACTTTGAGCTTGACGAGCATTTGCGCCCGGTACGCTGCCAGCTGTCGCCCGCGCTCACGGAATCCGTCGCGCGCATCAAGGAAAATTGCGAGCCGGCACTGTGCTCGGTCATCTTCATGGGCGGAGCGGGCGGATCTCTGCGGGCTGGCGTCACCGAGAATCCGGTGCGCCTCACCAATTCCGTCAGACAAGCCTTAACGCGCGTGACCTGTGGCGGCGCGCCCGTTTATATCTGGCCTGGTGGCGGGATCACGTTTATGGTCGACGTGTGCCGCATGCCCGAGAATGCTTTCGGATATGTCCCGACCCCGGCCCTGGTCGCGCCCATTGAGTTCACGATGAAGCTGCAGGACTACGCGGACCTCGGCGGCTACATGGATCACGTGCGGCCGTTGCAATCGATCGCTCCCGACGACGGACGGCGCCATGTGTCGGCGCATACCGAAAATCCCTGGCCGCTGTTCCGGGCCAAGCCGGAGTCCAAGCGTTGAGAGAGCGCGCCCACATCCGCCTTCTCCCCGATGGACGCCGGCTCCATCTGCACGACGGACCGATCGACATAGTTCTAGAAGCATTCGGCGCCGTGAGGGAAATCGAAAATGCATACCGCGCCGCCGCGCAGAGATTCGTGACCGTGCTGGATGAACTGTGCGAAGAACTCCCGGCCCTGCGAACTGCTGCCGGACCTGGGGCCCCAGAGTTAACAGGCCCAGTCGCGAATCGGATGGCAACAGCGGTCGCGCCCTACGCGGTTCGATGGTTTATCACGCCGATGGCAGCCGTGGCGGGCGCCGTAGCCGAAGAGATCCTGTCCGTAATGACGACCGCCGCGAGGCTGGAGCGCGCGTACGTAAACGATGGCGGAGACATCGCGCTACACATTGAGCAAGGACACTTCATCGCCGGCATGGTCGATAACCCCGAGGGCGGGTCTCTTTTCGGATCGGCGGTGCTCGAAGCTACGCAACCAGTCCGTGGCATCGCCACCAGCGGATGGCGCGGACGAAGTTTTTCGCTCGGCATTGCCGACGCCGTGACCGCTCTGGCGGATCGTGCAGCCACGGCCGACGCCGCCGCCACCATCATCGCGAATGCCGTCGATCTCCCTGGGCATCCCGACGTCATCCGCGTGCCCGCGCAGGATCTGGCCCCCGAGAGCGACCTGGGCCAGCGTCTGGTCACCAAAGCAGTCGGAACGTTGACCTCGAGCGAAGTGGGCCGCGCACTCGACGCAGGAGAAACCATCGCAAGCGACCTGCTGTCGCAAGGCCTGATTCGGGGCGCCGCATTGCATCTCCAAGGCGAGACGCGTATGGTGGGCGGTCCGTTGCAGCTGAAGCAAGCGCAAGCGACAACCAGCGATCGGGGACTGGTCCATGCCTGAGGTGGCCGTACGGAAAAAGTTGACGTCGGTGGAAGAAATATTCCACGAGTTTGGCCCGGTGGCTGCAATCCCACTCCGCCGCGCCGTCGCGCTCTCGGTCATCCGCAACCCTTATGCAGGCGCATATGTTGCCGACATCGCCGGTTTCATGGACGACCTGAAGCCCTTAGGCATCGAGATGGCGAGGTCGCTCGTCCGCGTGCTGGGTGGCGACGCGAAGGTCGTCGAGGGTTATGGCAAAGGCGCAATCGTAGGGAGCGCCGGAGAACTCGAGCACGGGGCGCTGTGGCATGTGCCCGGTGGCTACGCGATGCGCGAGGTGCTGGGCGGCGCCAAGGCAATCGTCGCTTCCACCAAGAAGGTCGGCGGCCCCGGCGCCCGCCTGGACGTGCCCATCACGCACATCAACGCGTCTTACGTCCGCAGCCACTTCGATGCCATTGAAGTCGGTCTCACGGACGCGCCGCGCGCCGATGAAATCCTGCTTGCGCTGGTGATGACCACCGGCGCACGCATCCACGCGAGAGTGGGCGGGCTGAAAGCCTCCGAAATTAAAGGAGAAGATGGGCTGCGATGAAGGCCAACATCCGCAAGGTCGCGATTTTTCTGGAGGAGACGCAGACTGAAATGGGCCGCGCGGTGAATCCGCCCACCCGGCGGGTCGCGGCGGTCGCCGTCATCGAGAATCCCTGTGCGGGAAAATATGTGGAAGATCTGTCGGAGTTGATGACGATCGGCGAGGAACTGGGCGAGTTTCTCACGAAAAAAGCCGTGGCCGCTCTCGGCATCCCCGGCGATAAGGCGGAAAGCTACGGCAAGGCCGCGGCCGTTGGCGAGAACGGTGAACTCGAACACGCGGCTGCCATCCTGCATCCAAAGCTGGGCACACCGGTCCGGAAAGTTCTGGGCAAAGGTGCAGCCTTGATTCCGTCTTCCAAGAAGCGCGGCGGGATGGGAGTTCCGCTCGACATCCCTCTCGGCCACAAGGACGCAGCGTTCGTGCGAAGCCACTTCGATGGAATGGAAGTGCGCATCAACGATGCGCCCCGGGCGAATGAAATCATGGTCGCCGTCGCCGTCACCGACAGCGGGCGTCCTTTGCCTCGCGTGGGCGGACTGACGAAGGATCAGATTAAAGGCGAGGACGGCCTGCGGTAGGCGCCTTACTCATTTCACAATCTCCGGCACGCGCGTCGCAGGCGGAGTGTTTCGGCTGCGCTGGATTGCAACGATCCCATCAATCATCACCATGCCGATACCCGGCAAGTCGCCAGCTTGAATGCTTTTCAGCAGGGTCGAGCCCGCCGAGTGCTGCGCCTTGTCCATGAAGGCAAAGGTCGCATCCCTGCCTGGGGCGATCAAACCGCAGTTCAGATTACGGATCTTCGCGGTATTCCCTGTGGCAAAGCAAATGGCAACCTCCGCGGGAACATTTCCCATCGACGACAAAAGCGCGAGCAAGCGAACAATCCCCAAAGGCTGCACACCCGAACCGGCTGGCGAGTCCGTGCCAAGAATCACCCGATGATGTTGCTTGAGTTCCGAAGCAGTGCGTAGCGCCAACAGTGCCGCACGCTCGTTGCCGTTGTGAACGATCTCGATGGCGCGCGAAGACTTCTCGCATAGAGCCGTGATCTGATCATCGGGCAGGGCGGTGTGGCCTCCGTTGATGTGCCCGATCACATCTGCATCCGCGGCGAGAACGATGTCTTTGTCAATCAAACTCGACCCTGGAATCGATGGCCCTCCGGTGTGAATGGTGCTCTGGATGCCGTGTTTGCGTGCCCACGCGACCATTTCGCGCGCAGTCGATCCATCCTTCACGCTTCCCAGCCCCACTTCTCCCAGCATGGTGACGCCCGCGGCGGCCAGATCCCTGAAATCCTCTTCCACCATTCCCTGCTCGATCACGGGAGCTCCGGCGTGGATCCGGACGCCACCCGGGCGGAAGGCCTGAAAGGCACGCTGGGCGAAAATCGCCATGGCCTTGAGGCCAACGATATCTTTCGGGCGCCCGGGGGTGTGCACCTCGCCGGCAGAGATCATCGACGTGACGCCGCCGTGTAGATAGCTGTCAATCCACCCGAGTTGATTCTGTCGTGGGGTCCAATCGCCGGCTACGGGGTGCACATGGCTGTCGATCAAACCGGGTGCAACGGCGGTTCCCTTCGCATCGATCACCAGTGCCGCACCTTCGCCGTCGACATCTTTTTCTTTGCCGATTGCGGTAATTTTCCCGTCCACCGTCACGATCGTATCGGCATCGAGTATCGGCTGCGCGAGGTCGCCACTCAGCAACAGCCCGATGTTTCGAATTACCACACGAGTTTGCGTTTTTGCTCTTGAAGACTCTTCCTGAGCCATTTTACGGTTCACTCCTGTTCCAACCCTGCGGCAATTTGGGCCGGTCCCTTGTCACCCCGGAACGAAGCTGTATAAGCTGGTTTCAGACTCAACGAGTGCTGCATGAACGGAGATGGCATGGTACCTCTGGACGTGGTTTTGTGGGAAGTGGACACGCAAGCCGACTTCATGTTGCCGGGCGGGAATCTCTATGTTCCCGGCGCCGAAAAGCTTCTTCCGAAAATACAGAAGCTCACCGACGCCGCCCGGAGGAGCCACGCATTTCTGGTCTCGCACGGCTGCTTTCATTCGCCGGATGATCCCGAGTTTCAGACCTTCCCTCCGCATTGCGTGAAAGGCACCAAGGGCAGCGAGTTTGTGGGCGAGGCCCTGACCGATGATGTGGCGCGGGTGCCCAACAAAACCGGCGAACTCCCTGCTGACCTACTAAAGCACAAGCAGGTTTTGCTGGAGAAACAGACGCTCGACATCTTCGAAAGCAGCCACGCTCACACACTGGTCTCTCAATTCCCGAAGGACGCCGAGTTCCTGGTCTTCGGGGTCGTCACGGAATATTGCGTCCGGCTGGCCGCAAAAGGGCTGCTCGAGCGTGGGCGGAAGGTTTCCGTGATCCACGATGCCATCGAGACGCTAGATCCCGAAGCTGGACGTAAGACTCTGGCGGAACTTCAGCAGCTAGGGGCGACTCTGATTAGCACGGAAGAGGCGCTGGCGAAGATTAATCGACGCGCCTGAGAACGTCCTAGCCCCGCGAGATCCTCTCCAGGACAAACTTCCTTGCGAAGCTTGGCTTGGTCCACGTATGATGCAGCGGTTTATGGCTACGAAAAGCACGTCTCCCAAGTCCGGGCTACGCCAGAAGGCACAGCTCATGTCCGCCTCCGAAATCGAGCGCACATTAGTGCGCCTGGCCCACGAAATCGTCGAGAAAAATGGCGGCGTGGAAGGTCTCGGCCTGGTCGGCATTCGCCGGCGGGGTGTTCCCATCGCCGAGCGGCTCGGAAAGATCATGCAGCGCATGGAAAACGTGCCGATTCCTGTCGGGACGCTGGACATCACTTTTTACCGCGACGACCTCTCTACCCTCGGGCCCAAGCCGGTGGTGCAGAAATCGGAGATCGGCTTCGACATCAAGGATAAGAACATCGTTCTGGTCGACGACGTTCTTTTCACTGGGCGCACCATACGGGCCGCCCTTGACGCGCTGTTTTCCCACGGCCGTCCTCGACGGGTGCAGCTTTGCACTCTCATCGATCGCGGGCACCGAGAGTTGCCCATTGAAGCAGCTTTCGTCGGCCGGCTGGTGCAGACGACCATGAACGAGGTCATCGAGGTCAAACTGACTGAGGTCGATAACGCTGAAAAAGTTCTGCTGATGGAAAAATAGCGACTGCGCCTCTGTGGGAAGCTTGACTCCGGTCATTTGGTTGCTTCCGCTTTTCTCCCGCAAATTCTTTGCAATTCTCGCCGCCATCCCATTAATCTCGTCGGCATGAATTTCCCTTCTTTCAGGATTGGCCCTCTTTCGCTGCTGGTTCTTTTTCTTGGTGGTCAAACCATGTGGTCGCAAGCCGGGCCAAAGACCGTCGCTACGGCGAAAGGCCCATTGGCAGCCCATGGGTCCGCGCCGACCGCTGAAGCATCCAGCAGCAGAGAAAAAGTTGACTTGCTCGTCACTGGGGGGCTGATCGTAACCATGAACGGGCCGCGCACGACTTACGATGACGGCGCGCTCGCCATCAAAGGCGATTCCATTGTCGCGGTTGGTCCCCGGGCCGAGATTGAAGCGAAATACGCACCAGCTGAAACCCTCCGCGCAAGTGGCAAACTGATCCTTCCCGGTCTCATCAACGGCCACACGCACGTCCCCATGACGCTTTTCCGCGGCCTGCACGACGATGTCACGCTCGACGACTGGCTGCGCAAATACATCTTCCCGGCCGAAGCCAATAACGTCACCGAAGAATTCGTGCGCTGGGGAACGAGGCTGGCAGCGGCAGAGCAAATCCGGGCGGGGGTCACGACTTTCGCTGACATGTACTACTTCGAAGATGCGGTTGCCGAGGAGACCAAGGCGGCCGGCATGCGAGGTGTGCTGGGCGAAACTTTCATCGACTTTCCCGCCCCCGACAACAAGAATGAAGCCGCCATGCTCAGCTACACCGAAGCCTTCCTGAAGAAGTGGCAAGGCGATCCACTGATTCACGCTTCGGTCGCGCCCCATTCCATCTACACGTGTTCGAAGAAGACGCTCGAGGATACATCCGCCCTGGCCCGCAAATATCACGCGCCAATCCTGATTCACGTCTCCGAGATGAAGAAGGAATGGGAAGACTCTCAGAAGCAGAACGGCATGTCACCCGTACAGTATCTGGAAAAAGTCGGGTTGCTCGGACCAGACGTCCTGGCGGCGCATTGCATCTTCGTGGATGCCGCCGATCGCAAGACTCTGGCCGACCGGCACGTGGGCTGCGTGCATAATCCATCCAGCAACATGATGCTCGCGAGTGGCGTCTCGCCCGTCCCCGAAATGCGCGCTGCGGGAATCGCGGTTGGACTGGGAACCGATGGCCCGGCGGGCAGCAACAATGATCTTGATCTGATGGAGGAAATGGATCTCGCCGCCAAGCTGGCAAAGATCACCAAGGGAGATCCCCTGGCCCTGAATGCCAAGGCCGTTGTGGAAATGGGGACCATCGACGGCGCGCGGGCGCTGCACATGGAAAAACAAATCGGATCGCTGGAGCCTGGGAAAAAGGCGGACCTGATCCTAATCGATCTCGACAAACCAAATGCGGTTCCAATGTACGACGTTTACGCCCAAATTGCCTACGCTTTGAAGGGCAGCGACGTGGAAACCGTGATCATCGGAGGCCGGATTGTAATGCGGGATCAGAAGCTGCTCACGGTGAATGAAGCCGAGGCAATCACCAAGGCGAACAAATACAAAACAAAGATCGCCGCGTCGCTGGGCATGCAGTAGTGTCAATCCCGCGACCGGATCTTCCACTGAATCTGCCGCAGCATCCCCAGCAGAAGTTCGCCGTCTGCGCCTTGAAGGTTTAGCCTTCGTATCAATCTGCGGATTTTTGCCCGGGTCGCCTCGGAAGCTCCTTTTTCCAGATACCCGCTGGCGCTCAACGTTTCCAACAGCGTTGTAGTCAGCCGCTCCAGTTCGGCCGCCTTGGCGGCAACTGGCTTTGCGGTCCCAGCCATGATCTTTCCGCTGCGAATCATTTCGTAGAGACAGACCGCCACAGCCTGCCCAAGGTTCATCGAAGGATGCCCTTCCCGCGTCGGTATGTGCATCAGCCAATGACAGTGGCTGAGGTCCTCGTTGGAGAGCCCAACCTTCTCCGACCCGAAAAGCAGCGCGACGCGACGTGATGCCATTGCCTTCCGAATACGTCGAACACCGTCTTCTAAACGGTAGAGTGGCTGATGCCGTTGTCGATTCCGCAGCGTCGTCGTCCCCACAACCAAAGCACAGTCCGCAACCGCCTGGGCCACCGTCGAATACTCTTCCGCATTTTTCATCACCTTGGAAGCGCCAACCGCGGAGCGAGCTTCCCGGAAAGCCAGCGCATAGGGATTCACCACGTGCAAATGAAGAAATCCGAAGTTGCTCATAGCGCGCGCAGCCGCGCCGAGATTCAGAGGATTGCGGGTGGCCACCAGAACCACGCGCAACTTATCGAGTTCGGCTGAGCGGGGCAAGGCCCCTATTCTACGACGCGCGGAAAAGCAATTTCGAAACCCGATGTGTTAACGTGGCGAGTCCCAACGTCTAAGCAGTAACAATTGCGCGCCAGTATCGCGAGCGCGAAGAATGCAATTTCAAACACAGTGAGCATCGACAACCAAACTGCAACGCTTTCGGCAAACCGCGCCGCCGTGGATCGCGATTCCCGCAAAGCGAGGTTCGATCCCGGCCTGCTGGTGGTGCTCTCTCTGCCCTGGGTAGTTCTGCGTTTCGACACCACGTGGCTGTTTGGATACGCGACGAGTTCGTTCGGGTTTATCGATCCCTGGGTGTATTTCGGATTCTTCTTCGATCTCACCCAGCACATTCGATCCTTCAAAGGCGCGTATTTCACTACACGCCTGACCTGGACCGTTCCCGGTGCATTTTTGTACCACCTGTTCTCGCCGCTAACCGCCACCTACGTTCTGCATGTGGCGCTCTTCTACGGCTCGATACTTTCGCTATACCTCATCCTAAAGATTACGGTGAGCCGCCGGGCAGCATTGCTGGCGACCATGCTGATGGCGTTTCACTCATACTTCTTGTGGAGCGTCGGTTGGTCCTACATCGACGGCCCCGCCAACACCTTCGTACTGCTGACGCTCGCCGCCCTGATGCTTGCCTCCAGGCTGCCGCGCCCAAGGTGGTGGTTGGTGGCAGCAGGCGTACTGGCAGCCATCGCTTTTTATTGCCAGTTTTTCCTGATCGTGTTTTCTCCGCTGGTCTTCGGTTTCTACTACTTCGCGCGCCCGGAAATGGGGAACCGCCGGTCCGCTTCGGAGTGGAAGCCCTTCGGGTGGGGATTTGCCTTCGTCACCGTTGCATTTGGCGCGTTCAACATGGCGATCAACGGACGTTTCCTTTTCTTCATCAACTCCGTGGGAACGGCTGCCAAGCTCGTGATCAATCACAACCCCTACAACGATTCGACATATGGCTGGCTGGCGGGCGCCTCCTGGCTTGTGCTGCCTGCGATCGCAACGATCGGCGCAGTCGTCTGCCTGCTGCGACGGCAAAGCATTCTGTCTGTCCCCAACGCGGAGTTCCTTCTCTTCTGGCAGCGTTATCTATTGTTGAGCGTCCTGATTATGGCGTTCTGGCAACTCGTCGGCCAGCCTGTCTTGCAGCTATTCACCTACGCCAGCTATTTGATGCCGGCAGTTTTCCTCGCCCTGGGATCCCAAATCGCGGTTGTCACTCACCGTCTCCGCAAGGACTCCCTTGCGTTGATCTACGTGGGGGTGTTGCTGGTCGGCATTCTTCCGCTTTATTTGCCGATCGATTCAGGTCTGATGCTCACCCTCAAACACCATTCCATCCTGTTCTCATCCGTAATCGGCGTAATCGCAGTCGCAACAATTGTGACGGAGACCCGATACGTGGCAGCTGCGGCGTTACTGGCCCTGTCCATCGGCCTGGGAGTCATTGAACGTGACCACCAGCACACGAACGTGGTCTCACGGTTCTCTCCCCCATGACGAAGCTTCGCAAAAGTATGCAATGCTAGCCATCGTCGACAGCATCCACCTCACGAAGGAACTCGATCCGAGCGACAACCTCTATTTCTGGTACGACGGCGAAGGCAGACTCGGCCGCCTGCATCGCTCCGTGGCGTCGACCTTTCTATGGGCATACCGTCTGCAAAGCGAAACCTTCCCCGACTTCGGCCCCAAGGCTCCGCCCCCGCAGCGCCGCATTCTGATACTGACCGAAGACGCCAATCACGCCCTACCGCAGGCCCAGGCATCCCTGGGGAAGGCCGGCCTGAGCGCAAATTTGCTTACGCAACGAAAAATTCAAGAGGGCCCTTTCCGCTGGGACGTGATAGAAATCCAGATAACCGGGCCGTCACCGGCGGACTGAATTTTAGCGTTCTGGTGCCTCGCATTGTTGGCTGCCCAGAATCTCAATCTATGGACTGGCAAGCGCTAATCCTCACCCTGAAACTCGACCTGGTCGTCTGCGGATTGCTAATCCTGATCGGCGTCCCCATCGCGTTCGGGCTGGCATTCTGGCATTGGCGCTGGAAGTTCCTGATTGAAGCCATCGTGGCTCTGCCCCTGGTATTACCCCCAACCGTCCTCGGCTTCTACATGCTGCTCGCCATGGGGCCCCGCAGCCCCTTCGGAAAGCTATACGAAAGACTTTGGGGACACGGCCTGCCCTTCACATTTGAAGGCTTGGTAGTCGCGTCGGTGTTTTACAGTCTCCCGTTCATGGTGCAACCAGTCGCGGCGGCGTTCAGCGCGGTTGACCCCAAGCTGCTGTGTGCCTCGGCCGTGCTGGGGGCCTCACGGGTTCGCACGTTCGTGCGAGTCATACTGCCTCTATCGGTCTCCGGCTTGCTCACCGGATTGGTGCTCACCTTCGCACACACGCTTGGCGAATTCGGCGTCGTCCTGATGGTGGGAGGAAATATTCCCGGGGCCACGCGCACGGTCTCCATTTCGATCTACGACAACGTGCAGGCCCTGGACTTCGCGTCAGCCGGACAGACTTCGTTAGTCTTGCTGGCAGCGTCGTTCGTGATTCTTTCAATCGTCTATGCGCGGAACCGGGCCCCGGTCTTGTTGCCCAGGAAGCGCTAGCCGGCGCTCGCCCCACCCGCAACTCTGCTACCCTGTTCCTTTTAACGATCGGAGAGCAAGCCATGAAATACCGCACTCTTGGACGCACCAATTTCGAAGTAAGCGACATCGGCCACGGCCTTTGGGGCATGAGTGGATGGAGCGAAGCCGATGATGAGCAGTCACGCCAGTCCATTCAACTGGCCATCGACCTCGGCTGCAATTTCTTCGACACCGCCTGGGCCTACGGCAATGGCAAGAGCGACGGCCTGCTGGGCGAAGCGCTCGCGCACAACAAAGGCAAGCGCATCTATGCCGCGTCCAAGATCCCG
Source organism: uncultured Acidobacteriota bacterium (assembly GCA_963850425.1). Lineage (GTDB taxonomy): Bacteria > Acidobacteriota > Terriglobia > Terriglobales > Acidobacteriaceae > Gp1-AA133. Next base: position 46,369 of record CAWKLF010000003.1, read on the forward strand.
CCGAAAAATCTCCAGTGGCCGGCTCTGCCGAAGTACAAGTACACCGACGTCTTTCCCGCCGACCACGTCTTCAAATATGCCGAGAAGATCCGCGAGAAACTACAGGTCAAGACTATCGACGTCCTGCAATACCATGTCTGGGACGACAGCTGGACCGATGAGCCCGAGTTTCGCAGCACGGTAGAGCGCCTCAAGCGCGACGGCCTGATCCACGCCTTCGGTCTAAGCCTGAACCGCTGGGAACCGGAGAACGGCATCAAGGCTATTCGCACCGGCCTCATCGACGTAGTGCAGGTGATCTACAACATCTTCGACCAGGCGCCCCAGGACAAGCTATTTCCGGTCTGCCAGGAGCTGAACATCGGCGTGATCGCGCGCGTCCCTCTCGACGAAGGCAGCCTGGGTGGAAAAATGACGCTCCAAACCCGCTATCCCGAGAGCGACTGGAGGGCGAAATACTTCGGACCGGAGAACCTGAAAGCTACCATCCCACGCGTTGAAAAACTGAAAGAGGTCGTGCCGTCGAGTATGACCTTACCGGAGATGGCGCTGCGTTTCATCCTTGCCAATCCCGCGGTGAGCACCACCATCATCGGCATGCGAAAGCCCGATCACGTGCGCGGCAACGCGAACACCAGTGACGCGCCTCGCCTGAGCGCCGACCTTCTCTCACGATTGAAGGAACACCGCTGGGATCGCAGACCACAAAGGTGGTCGGACTAGGCGCGCAGATTCCCAAGACCCGGATCAGCGAACGAATACGAACGACGGGTCCGCCACCTTGATTGTCGACCGCCGCCGCGTGCCCGATGCGACGTTGTAAGCAACCAGCAGATGGTTCTCGACCAGCAGGATTTCCTTGTCGCTGATCCAACCAATCACGTAAGCATGCGGCAGATAAGCGGACCGATTGCTGGGATCGGCGGCGTTCAGCACTTCCACTGCAGGCATGTCCGCGAGGGCCTTGCGAATCTTGAGCGACTCCGCCGGGTTCGCCTGCCCTTGCTCGGAAAGTTGAATGGGCTGGCTCGATTTTGCGCTGGCCTCAATGGTCATCGCCACACGGTCGTTTCCCGGCGACAGCTTGGCGTTCTCCGTGAAAAAGCTGACATCGTAGTCCGGATTCTTGAATTGCAGTCGCTCGTCGAACAGGACCACCGTCCTGCCATGGGTCGACAAGATAGTCTGATCGTTACTCTGATTCTCCCAGCCACAGCAGCCGACGTCGAGTATGGCGCTGATTATGATTTCGCCGTTGTCCTTCATGTCGAGCGCTCTCTGTAGCGCTTGCGGCAGGTCGGTTCCTGTCCAGGCACTCTCCCCTTCTTTGTAGAGGGTGCTGGTGAGATATTTGGTCTCGGTCTGCCCCTGGATCACTCGCGTCAGAAAGAAGTAGTTTTCGACGCCACCATCCGGCACCCAGAACCGCGCCTCCGGGCAGGTTTCCGAACACGATCCGGTCGAGCACCGGCATTCTGGAAAATCAAAGGTAGCGAGATCCCGCTTGTCCCGGCCCGTCAAGTCCGATTGCCAGGCCCGGAAGGTCGTGGTCACGCTAAGCTCGACATTTTCCCGCTCCAGCTTGTTGTACTGGTTGGCAAACCAGTAGAGGTGCGTGCCATCGGCGGACAAAAATGGCCAAGGCGAGGCTTCGGTCACTTTCTGGTTCGATCCCGATTGCGACGAGATGCGAATGATTTCCCGTCCAAGCTGCGCCCCGGTGTGACCATCCCAGAACCAGAACCGCTCTCCACTCTTGCCCGCGTCAGGCGATGGGTCGTCGCTGTTGGGGGCATACAGCATCTGGCCTTTGCGATTGATCTGGAAAATGCGAGCAGCCTTGGCCACTTCATTGGGCACAGTGACCGACTGCTTTCGTGCAAAGTTGGCCGGGTCATATTCGATGACCGTGTTCGGCTCGGTAAGCACCCACAGCCTTGGGCCCTGGGCTGACAGAGGAATGGCAACGCTGAGCGTGACCAGCAGCCACGCGAATGCTTTCACCATAAGAAGAAAACCGTGATCCGGGTATTCGACAGCATTGTAAATGCCCGGGCTTACAACCGACAGAGGGGGACAGCACCCGCGACTTCCTGGAATCTCGCGGCTTCCCACCGGCACGGGTACAATAAGTGCGCAACTGAGGATTACTCATGACGACAACCAGACCTGTTCACAACGAGGCGGTGGCCTCGGAAATCCCCGCTGTTCCGCTTACTGTCGAGGGCTACAGCGTACTGCACCAGATGATGCGCTTTCGCTGGAGCGCATGGCGCCAGCTGAGCGAACCTGAGCGGCGCGCAATCGTAGAAGAGGCCGGTCCCGTACTGGCGGCCATGGAAAAGAACGCCAGCGGACAATCCGCCCTTTATTCGCTGCTGGGTCACAAAGGCGATCTGATGTTCGTGCACTTCCGCGAATCGTTCGATGACCTGAACCGCGCCGAATTGCAGTTGACCCGGCTACGCCTGAGCCAATACTGGGAGCCTACGACTTCCTACCTCTCGATCATTGAGCTCGGGCTCTACGAATCCACCACCAAGATCTACAAGACTCTGGTCGAGCGCGGCATTGAGCCGCATTCGGAAGAGTGGGGACGCGAAATTCGCGAGACTCTGGCCCGCCAGAAAGAAGCGATGCGGCCAAGGTTGTTCCCCGCGATTCCAGCCCATCGGTACGCGTGTTTTTATCCCATGGACCGCAAGCGCGGCGAAGACAAGAACTGGTACACCCTGCCCATCGAAGAGCGCGCCCGCCAGATGGGCGAGCACGGCTTGGTGGGCCGGCGTTATGCGGGAGAAGTTCGGCAGATCATCACAGGTTCGATCGGCTTCGACGACTGGGAGTGGGGCGTTGACTTGTTCGCCGATGATCCGCTGGTCTTCAAGAAGCTGATCTATGAAATGCGCTTTGATCACGTCAGTGCCGTGTACGCGTTGTTTGGACAGTTCTACATCGGATTGCGCTGTCCCGCGGACAAGATTGGCGAATTGCTGGAAGGCGAGTTGCCCTCGGCAAAGTAGTCTGGAGGCGCCCGTTTCTTTGCGAACTCTGCGGCTTTCATCTGCGCTCTCTGCGTTTTAAAGATGTTTTTGCAAACCAACACCTGAGGCGTGATCGTGAACACCTCAATGGGAGGAAATGCAGTGTCGACCTTTGGCCTTATCGAATACGCCGACGCGAGCCCGGAAGTCCGCGCCGTTTACGACGACATCATGACGACCCGCAAGACCGACTGGGTGAACAATTTCTGGAAAGCGATCGCGCACGACCCGGGCATGCTGAAGAGGACATGGGAGGATATCAAGCAGATCATGGCGCCCGGCGCGCTCGACCCGCTCACCAAGGAACTCGTGTACCTCGCGGTGAGCGTGAGCAATCAGTGCAACTACTGTATTGCGTCGCACACCGCCGGAGCTCGCGGCAAGGGCATGACGGATGCGATGTTCAAGGAGTTGATGGCCATCGTGGGCATGGCCAACGAAACCAACAAAGTCGTTTCCGGCTACCAGGTCGAAATCGATGAGAGGTTTAAGACTCCGTAGAATATAACCACAAAGGCAAGAAATTCCGGCAAGAGTGAGCAGGACGCTTATTCTTTTTCTTCGCGTACCTTCGCGTCCTTAGCGGTTAAAGCTTTTGTCGGCGTTTCTTCCCAGGCTACGCCTTCCTGCGAGGACGCAGGACTTTGCTTCGATCTCCGACGCTTTTTGCTCGCACTTTGCTCTGAGTCTCCCGAGAACTTGTACTCGTGCAATTTCATATTGACGCGCCAGCCCCGGAACGTCACGCCCTCCATCTCCAGACGCAGACGTTGATCGAGCGCCGAATGTCCGCGCAGCTTGATCTCGCCGCCCGCTCCCAGAATCCGGTGCCAGGGCAGACCACCCGCCGTGCGCAACGTCCGCGCCACCAGTCGCGCTCCGCGTGGATATCCGGCGGCTTTGGCGACCGCTCCGTAGGTGGAAACGTATCCACGGGGCACTTGCTGAATGGCGGCAATGATACGATTGCTCATCTCGATTTTCCGTCTGGTGCAACCTGTTATTTTGCACAGCTGGTCATCGCGACCTGTGACGCGTTGACTGTCGAGGCACACTCGCCGCGGCGGAGCATCTCGGTCGAAAAAGTGTGCATCCGAGGTCCCAAGGGCGTCGGCGTGCGTTTTTACAAATTTTTACAGGAGCGTAGCAATGAGAAGCAAGCTATCCAGGATTGTCCCGTTCGCCATAGCGTTGATTTGCCTGGCTGTCGCTTTTCTGAGCCGTGGGTTGTAGCTCGAGTAAGGTCCGGTACCGCTTCGTACAAGCCGCCACCACCATCCAAAACAACGTTGATCTGCGGGTTGATGGTAAGACCGTGCAAACGGCAGTAGGTTACGGTCAACCCGGGTCGTACCACAGCGCCAGTTCCGGCTCGCGTAAATTTGATATTTTCAATACCGGCACGACCACCAACCCTATCGTTAGTGAGTCCGTAAAACTAGGCAGTGGGGACACAACGCTGATCCTTCAAAACACGGACACCACGGCCACTGCGAATGTGCTTTCCCCGTACACGGATGACAATACTGCGCCCACTACCGGAAACGCGAAGCTCCGGATCATTCACTCCTCGCTCAATGCGGGAAGGGTTGATGTTTATGTCGTGCCCGCTGGACAGTCGATCGCCGGCTTCAACCCACAGATTTCCGGCTTAACGTTTCAACAGGCTCCTGCGCCGCCCAACACGTATCTCTCACTCGCGGCGGCCTCCTATGACGTGATCGTGACGCAAGCCGGTACTCAGAACATCCTGAACAATCTCATCACGAACAATTATTCTCTCACTGCCGGCCAGATCCGGACGTTTGTGATTATCGACTCATCCTTTGGCGGCGGCCCGTTCCAGGAAATCATCTTGAACGATCTGAACTGATTGATCCGATAGGAAAAGTAATTCACCCATCACAGAGGGCACGGAGTTTGAAACACGGCTTTCTAGCTTCCACCGTGCGTCCTCTATGGGTTGAGCTCTTGGTCCTTCGCCAAGAAAATCTAGAGGGCAATCCAGCCCGCATAAATCAATGCCAGAGATACTAGCGAGATGAGCAGCCAAAGCAGCATTCCCTGAATGAGCGGGCGATGGCCTACTTCCTTCAGCGTGGCTAGCGAGAGGCCCGTTCCGATGAGGAAGAGGGTCGCGGTCAGACCCAGCTTGGCCAGTCGTGAAAAGAACGAGTAGATGGGTTGACCCGCCGGGAAATACGTATTGCATACCGCCGCCAGACAGAACAGCGCGATGAACCAGGGCCACTGAATTTTAGCCTTAGAGTGCTTCATGAGCGCTGTCGCAAGAGCAAGGGGAACGATCCATAGGGCGCGCGCTAGTTTTACGGTAGTCCCTACCTGCAAGGCCGTCGCGCCATACTTGGCCGCCGCCCCCACGACGGAACTCGTATCGTGAATGGCGAGCGCCGCCCACAGGCCGAACTGCGTCTGGGTGAGACTGAGCGCCGCACCAATCGCCGGAAACGTCAACAGAGCCACGGAATTGAGCACAAACACCGTTCCCAGCGAGACGGCCATTTCCTCGTCGCTGGCCCCGGTGATTGGCCCGACCGCGGCGATGGCGCTGCCACCGCAAATGGCGGTGCCTGTGGAAATCAGGTACGCGGCCGTCGTAGGGACATGCCAAAGTCTCCCCAAAAGCATGCCCATGGCCATGGCGAATGAAATGCTCAGCAGGGTGTAGATGAAACCGCTGCGCCCGGCGCGAATCACGTCGTGCAGATTCATGCCAAACCCCAGCCCTACGACCGAGGCTTGCAGCAGCCATTTCGACCCAGCCGCCGACTGCCTGGGAAAGGGATGGGTGAAGATCAGGCCAAATGCCAGGCCGATGGCCAATGCGACTGGGGGCGAGACATAACCGCTGGCTGCGCACACCAATCCAACAAAGAAAATAATTTTGGACGTCATCGAGGAAAAGGCCGGGAGCGGATGATGCGCCCGGCCCATGGAATTCAGCTACGCGGCCGCACCCTTTCGAAAGGATTGGATCGCTTCTTCTTCGGTCTCGTAAACCTCGAAGATTGTGAGCAGCTTGGTGACCTGCAGCAAATCGCCTACGCGCTGCGTCAGGTTGCAGAGTTTTATCGATCCGCCCGAGTTGTGCGCGGTCGTGTAAAGAGCCACCAGCGTACCCAGCCCGCCGGAATCGATATAGCTGACGCCGCCGAGATTAAGCACGATTTTCTTATTCTGCGCGATCAAAGCTTTCACGGTGTCCCGGAGCTCGGCCGATTCTTCTCCGAAAACGATGCGGCCATCGCAATTCAGGACCAGGATGTCCTGGACGGTACGAGTAGTCAGTTTCAGTTGCATGGGGAGCGCTCCTTGCGCAATGCGAAACAATTGTCCGCGGAAAAGCCTACCCCTTCGGAGGCGGACACGCAAGGGCTAGAAGCCTTGAATTTACTGGCTTTTTCCGCTTTGGAAATCTCGCCCCGCAGGCCTTCCAGAGCCGCCCGGGGCGAGCTGACATCACGTATAATCAAGGCTTCTTATTCATGAGCTATCAGGTTCTGGCGCGCAAGTACCGTCCGCAAAAGTTCTCCGAAGTCATCGGACAGGAACACGTTACCCGCACCCTCAAGAACGCCATCGAGCAAGCGCGGACGGCGCACGGCTACATCTTCAGCGGTCACCGCGGCATCGGGAAGACCACCATCGCGCGCATCCTGGCTATGGCCCTGAACTGCCGCTCCAAGGACCATCCCGTTGCGGAGCCATGCGGGGTCTGCGAATCGTGTACCGAGGTTCGGGCGGGAAACTCCGTTGACGTCATTGAGATCGACGCCGCCACGAACCGCGGCATCGACGAAATCCGCGAACTGCGCGAGGCCGCGCGCTATCGTCCCGCCCGGGACCGCTTCAAGATTTATATTCTCGACGAAGCGCATCAGATCACCGACGCCGCCTTCAATGCTCTTTTGAAAACGCTTGAGGAGCCGCCGGGACACGTGGTCTTCATGCTCGCCACTACCGCGCCTGAGGATATTCCGCAGACGATCCGCTCGCGCTGCCAGCACTTCAGTTTTCGCGCGGTGCACTTTGAAGAGATTCTTGGACAGCTGCGCGATCTGGTGGGCCGGGAAAAGTTGGAAGCCGACGAAGATGCTCTGGCCCTGCTGGCAGAAGCCGGCGACGGGTCGATGCGCGATGCTCTGTCAATCCTTGACCAGGCCATTGCCTCGAGCACGGGCCGCCTGACGGCAGAGTCTGTGCGGCAACTGGTGGGCGCGGCGCCCTCAGGCGTGCTGGAGGAAGTGATGCAGGCCGTAGCTCGCAGTGCGAGTGAAGAGGTACTGCGGCTGGCCGACAAGCTGATCAGCGAGGGCCAGAATCCGGCGCACTTCGCACGGCAGCTGGTTCGGTTCCTTCGGAATACGCTGGTGGCAAGAGTTGCGGGCAAAGACTCTGCCCTGCTGCAGATTTCCGGCGACGAGCGCACCAGGGTCGCACGGATCGCGGACCTGTTCAGCGAAGAAGATCTGGCGCGGCACCTGCAGATCATGCTGCGTACCTTCAACGAACTTGGATACCGGCAGGAACAGCGCTTCCACCTGGAACTGGGGCTGTTGAAGATGGCGCACGCGCAGCGCCTGTTGCCGATCGAACAACTGCTGAGCGAAGCAGCCAGCGCAGCGGGAGCCGTTCCGCCGGCGCGACCGGGCAACCGGCCAGCCATCGTGCCTGAGAACCGCGGAACTCCGGCTCCGCCACAAGCGCGCGGCAATTTTGTTTCGCCCTTTGCGGCTGACTCGGCGCGTAAGACCAAGCCCGAGATGTCCTCGGAAGCTGCGCCCGCGATCGGGCCACGCATCGTGGGCAATGCATCGGCCGAACCCGTAATCCTTGGGACCGCCGTTCTCGAGCCGGCAGAGGAGGTGCCCATCTCTACGGCGCCTGCTCGGCAAAACGAACCGCCCAGGCAAGTCTCCACCGAATTGGGCCATTCGAGCCTGGATTCAGTTCGCAACGTAGTACTCAATGTACTGGGAGACGCGGGACATCGCATGTTGGTCTCAATGCTGGAAACCGGTGAGTGGTCGATCGAAGGCAGTGAACTGGTCATTAAGGTGGCCGCATCGGCTACGGTCATCGACATGTCAGTCGGCACCGATGCCCGACGCCTGGCGATTGCCACGGCCAGCGGAGCAATGGGCAGAGCCCTCAAGCTCAAGGTGCTTCCAGGCGGAACGGTACAGGCGGCGCCGGCACGTCCGGGCGCGACTGGCAACGGAGGAGGTCGCGCGCGCGCGGAACAGGATCCGATCGTGCAAAGAATGCGGGAAAAATTTGGCGCTGAGATCCGAACCATCATTGACCAGCGCGATAAAAAGTAGCGAGTAAATGTATGGGTGGATTCAATCTCCAACAACTGATGTCGCAGGCCAAACAGCAGTACGAAAGCCTGCAGAAAAAAATGCAGGAAACAACCGTGGAGGCCTCAGCCGGCGGCGGCACCGTGCACGTAAAAATGGACGGGCGCAAACAGGTACTGAGCCTGAAAATCGATCCCGAAGCGGTAAAGGCGGGCGACCTCGAAATGCTGCAGGACCTGATCACCGCCGCGGTCAATGAAGCGGGGCGACAGATCGATCAGGCCATGCAATCCACAGTGGGCGGCATGCTGGGCGGGATGGGGCTGGGATATCTGAGCCATCTTGTAAATTGGAAATTGGTGAAATATTCCGACAACGCGGGTTCTTGCGAGAGCCCGCAGCGACTCTCAAATTTAAAAATTACGAAATTACCAAATCCCATTACCAAATTAATCCTATGTCCAAGTTTGCCGAGCCGATGACACGGCTCATCGACGAGTTGAAGAAGTTGCCGGGAATCGGCAGCAAGAGCGCGCAGCGCCTTGCCTTCCACATCCTGCGTTCGAGCGACGAGGATGCCGAAGGGCTTGCGGCGGCCGTGCGCGACGTGAAGGCCAGCCTGCGGCTATGCTCGATGTGCAACAACATCACAGATGTTGATCCCTGCGTCTACTGCAGCAGTCCGACACGCAACCAGCGTTTGGTTTGCGTGGTCGAGGAGCCAACGAACATCGCCGCCATCGAGAAAACGAAGCACTTCAATGGTGCGTACCACGTGCTGCATGGTTCCCTTTCGCCTCTGCATGGCGTCGGCCCGGAACAATTGCGGACCAACAACCTGATGCGCCGGGTAGAGGCTGGGGATGTGGACGAGGTCATCATTGCCACCAACCCGACGGTGGAAGGCGAGGCGACCGCGACTTATCTTTCCCAGCAATTGAAGCGGGAAGGATTGAGAGTGACACGGATCGCCATGGGGATTCCGGTAGGCAGCGACATCGAGTACACCGACGAGATCACGATGCTGAAGGCCATGGAAGGCCGGCGAGAGTTGTAGTGAATTCCTTGAGGCGAAGCATCAACTGTGCAGTTGTTTTTCCTTTCTAAGGCTCGGCGCATCGCAGCACGACGGTGCGACTCAGGTATTAAGCCATTCCGGGTCATACACTTCGACGACAATGTCTCGAGCGATGAATCAATAGCAGATTGGAAGTCTGGTTGCAGTTCGGACCGGGTTGTTCGCGCCGCGCAAGATTGGCTGGCGCGAGGCACGGGCAGTTCGAAAAACCGAATCTGGCCTTAACCAGACCAGCCGCTGCTCGCCGTCAGTCGCGCCGTGCTGGGATGTAACCGCATCCAACCGACGCTCAAGAACCGGGTCAACCAGCCCGGTTCTTGCTTTTTTTGCTTTCAAATGAACTTCGCTCTCACCGGCGTTTGTCGATTGGCTACGGCCCAGTGGTGGGGCTGGCTGGTTCTGAGAGGCCCTCTTCCTCGCTGACATCGTGACCCAGGAAGGTGTTCGCCTCCCTGCCAGGCGAGATCACGCCACCGGGATGCTGGCCACCATTGTACTCGGCCATTCGGTTCTGCCACTTGAGGAACTCGGTGATGGTCTGCGGTTCGATGCGGATCTCGACCCGGCGCAGGCTCGCCAACAGCAGGTTCATCTCGCATCGAAAGCCTTCGTCGCTGCGCAGGTTCTTGCGCGAAGGGCGGAGCATTTGTACGCGCCGGTTGTGGAACTCCAGCAATCCCCACCCGGAGGGCAATTCTTCGGGGCGTATCAAGCCGCGCGGCGCTAGATAGAAGCGTTCGCATCCCACCGCGGTTTCGGGGTTCTGACGCCACGGCTTGGCTCGATCGGCGACGAAATCCCCGCGCGAGACTTTGCATTCGATCAGGACCGAATGCGAGGCACGTTTCCAGCCGATGGCGTCGGGCATTTCGCCGCTGAGACAGGCCTGCTCGGAAAGCACGACGCCGCAGCGGTAGCTGCGCAGCCATTCGACGGCTTTGCGGATGAGGAGTGCGTGGGTCATGAAAGAAGCTCTTTGCGTTTGTACTTGAACAGCGGGAGGCGAGAAAGTATCTGGGAAGTTTCTAGCGAACTTTTCAATACCGCTCGTTAGCCCCTGCTGAGCGCCCGGCCAGGGCAGCGGCGCCTGCCCCTACCGAACGAGCACATCGACAATTGATCAGCATTCCGCGGTCCGCTATGGGCTTTTGCGGCTAAGGGCTTTTCGGGTTGCGGCAGATTTCACGACGATGGGGCGGCGCAAGACCAAGCCAAGCAGGTATGCAGATCCTGCAATTTGCTCGGCCGCGCGGGTCCAGGCGGGGAATCCTTGCGCAGAGACTATCAGGATCTTATCTTTTACTTCGATCGATACGCGCTGAATGAGCCCATCACTTTCGGCATCGAGCGCATTGGCGAAACGCAGGATACCTGCGAGGTGCAGTACGATCTTTTTCTGATCAAGGGAGAGGTTGCGCAGAACTTTGTGGCGCAATGTGGGGAAGGCGCCGCGATGGAAGCGAGCCGCAGCGGCGGCCACCTGGAGCTGAGACGCCGTCCAACCGAGAGGGGGCGCAAGACGGCGGATCAGGCGATACGAAGCTTTGTGGTGTCCCTTGTTGTGCTTGAATCTGCCCACATCATGCATTAGGGCGGCTCCGTACAAGGCGGAGCGGAGGTCCTGGCCTGGATTGATGGGCGCCAGATCGAATCGGGCAAGCCCGTCGAACAACTGGCGTGCCAGGGCGCCCACGCGGCGGGAGTGCGCGGGGCGTGGGTCTAAATAGGAGGACCAAAGCCGGAGGCGCGCCATGGCAGCCAGCTGGATTTGATGTCCTGCGGGAAGTGCTGCCCTCCACACCTGCCAGGTAGTTTGCGATCCGGACATCAGGTCGCGATATTTTTCTACGCGCTTCTCGCGCTCTTCCTGGACGATGGCTTGCCAGCGGGCCAGCGAATCGGGGCTCGCGAACACGTTCACTTCCGTGGCCCTGATCCAGAGAACGTCCAAATCATGCACGTCCCCCAGCAAGTCCTGAAAATTCTTTAGCTCGGAACTCCAAGCCTCATGTTGCTGGGGAAGAAAATTCTCGACAATATAGCGGAAGCGCTTGATCCCGATTCGCAATTGGTGCAGGGCCACCTGCGACCGGGTCTTCATGGCGCGGCGATGCAGATCGTACGCCGCCGTCCAACGCTCCAGGGCGAGGTGCTTGAATACCAGATTTCCTGGTTTCACACGCGCGGCACGACGGGGCAACTCATGGCTCCATTTGTTCCACTGCCGAATGTCAAAATTGCGAATGGCTTCGCCAGCGGTGAGCTTCTGTTCGTGCTCAAGCTTGGCCAGTAGAGCCATGAGCGCTTGCGTCTCCGCATCGGCGGGAGGACCAAGCTTCTGCACCCACTCCATCATGACCTGGACGTCCCGCAGATCGCCCAGACTGCGGAACAGGGTTTTGCCTGCTTTCTTCATGGTCTTCCAGGCAGGATCGGGATCGATGGCCATCAACCCGTCGGCCATCGAGCGGCACCGGCGGAGTGCAACACGAAGGTCATGTACGGGATCAGCGGCCAGGCCGGAACCGGCGCGCTGACATTCCTCCGGAACCCGGTGCATCCAGTGAGCAAAACCAAGAAATTGCTTGGGCTTTCGCGGCTTTTGAGAAAGAGGTGGAAGTGGCAAGGCTTATACCGGACGGCAAATCTATCCTTCAGTATTCTCGCATGGGTGGGCTCGGATTACCTCGGTAACGTGCGAGGCTCGGTGTTTCGCATTACCCTGACTTTGAAATCGAGCAGTACTGGAGCCGCTTATCTCGACCGCAGGAACATCCCAGGCGGGCCGCAGCGCTTCGGCGAGCGCCTTCGTTCACAGCCTGAACATCCTCGTGAAGTACGTGCGCCTCTATGGCTTTGAACACAAGCGTACCGAAACACAATTTGAGGTTGCATGGAACGAACTGCAACAGGCGATCCCGAAAGCCGGAGACCAGGGATTTCTGCTCGGCGTATCCGGGACAAAGCTTCTTCTGGACGGAATTCCCATTGAAACTGGGCAGGCGGAACGCAGCTTTGCACAGCTGCTGACCACGGCCGGCCTTGCGAGTATCAACTTTTCCAGTCAAGTGACCATCGAGGATTTTGCCCGCCTGGTGCGGGCCTTTGCCGTGGGCGGTTCCAAAGGACAGGACGTCGCAAAACAGATCAAAGAGACACTGGGCGACGGCAGAGGGACATCGATCAAGATCAACGAAGTGAAGTTTGTGGCTGCGGACCCGGCCACAGGAGACGTGACGATTGCAGCACAGATCGCCGCGCAAACGCTCGGCCCCGAGTTCAAGCAATGGTTGAACGATCCCCAAAAACTGCTTCAGCTGATTGCTGCTGCGGAAGGCGCAAAAGGGGGCGGCGGGGAGCCGGGAGGCGCACCCATCGGCAGTGTTCCCACCGTGAGAATCGGTGGTGGCGGAGGTGGCGGAGGTACAGGCTCCGGCACGGGCACAGGCACAGGCGGTGGTTGGGATGGGAAGACGGTTCCCCTGCAGGAAGAAGAAGTGGTCCAGGCGATCCGCCTGCTGACCCGCTTCAGCGAAGTTTCTGTAAACCCCAACGTATCGCCCGAAGAGCTGCAAAAAGAACTGGGCGCGGCTGATCCGAATACGCGGGTCAACCTGCAGCAGTTGCTGGAAAGCCTGGCCAGCAACGTTCAGACCGACAGCGATACGCCTCTGCTCATGAAGGCGGCGGAGCACATGGCGATCCGCTTTGCCCTGGAGCGTTATCAGAAGGGCGAAGTGAAAGTGAACGCCGTGCACCAGATGCTCGAGCACATGAGCCGGCAGATGGACACGTTGCGCCAGATCCTGCGCGTGCAGGAAGAGAAGATGGGCAAGGCCGGAATTCTGGTGGAATCGCACGCCGACATTCTGGACCGGATGTTCTGGTCGGAAGTTCCGGAAGCGGGCAAGAAGAGCGTGCTGACTTCGAATGAAGCGCCTTGCGTCCCGCCGCGCAACGTGCGCCAGTTTGTGGAAGTTTTGCTGGAACGCGGAGACAAAGAAGCGGCCGACGAGATTCTGCGGAATTATTTCAATTGCCTGGACTCCAAAGACGCCGAGGTTCGCCGGAAGCTGGCGACTGGTCTCGCACAACTCGCCGATCTTTATCCCGGGCCGGGCGGAGATCTGATGGCTTGCGCCATCCGACGAATCGCCGACCAGATCTGCAAGGAGCAGGATACCGAGTTGCAGGGCATGTTGAGCGCAGCCTTTGTCCGGCTCAGCCAGGAAGCCAGCACGCGAAAGAGTTATGGAGCGGTGGCTGCAGTTTGCACTTCGATGGAACAGGTTGCGAAAGCCCGCCCTGTGCTGGCGAATGATCTGCGGCCTCGGATTGGGGTGGAGAACCGGCTGCCGGAATTTATCGAAGAAGCTCTGCGCGCGGAGCAGATCCCCGGAGATTTGCTGGAAGTTTTGCGGCGCACCAGCCAGGCTGCGGTCGAACACCTGGCGGATCGATTCTTCCGCTGCATGCGGCGCGACGAATGCGACCGCATGATTGAACTGGTACGGGAGTTAGGGCCGGGCGCTCTGACGCAGATGCGCGAGATGCTGCGTACGGGACAACCGCGGCAAGCCGCATCGGTGGTGGGCCTGCTGAGCCGCCTGGACGTCCTTACGTTGCTGGAACTGTTGCCAGTGCGTCTGCCGGAATTCAACCGGTTCTATCATGACGTGGTGGTGCGCCAGATTGCGTACGGTGCGGCCAACGACCGCGGACGCACGCTGCTGGAACTCCTTGAAATTCTCGAACCTCTGGTCATTCCGCAGGCGGTGGATGAAATTGGCATGAGCGGCGACCGCACGGCGGTGAACCCGCTGGTGGCCATGGCACGCGCAGGTGACGCCGAAGGCCGCTCACCCTTCCTGCAGCTCAAGGCGATCGAGTCACTGGGACGTTTGCGCGACGCGGAAGCGACCGATGTGCTGCGCGAATTGCTGGAAGCCAAAAAGATGTGGAAGTGGATGCATCACCGCGAAATCCGGATCGCGGCGGCGCAGGCGCTGGCGAAGATCGATCCCCGCTATGGCAGCCAGATTCTTTCCGACAGCGGGCTGGAGCCGGGAGAACTGGCAATTGCCGCGCTCGATTCCGCTCCCGCCTGCCCCTGGGTACGACAGCGCCGTTATGAACGCATCGTGCTGTCCAAGACACTGTCGGCTACCATCAGCAGCTCCTGGGGCAAGTCGAGCATTTCGATTCGCGAGATGAGCCTGGGGGGCGGGATGGGCACGAAGGAAGATAACCTGCGCATTGGCTCGGAAGCGAACCTGGATATCTCGATGGGCGTGCGCCACGTACGGGCTCAGGTGCTGTTGCGGCGCGCCAGGGTCAACGAAGTGGGCTTCGAGATTGTCAATACTGACCTGGAAAGCCGCTACCGGCTGCGCCGGATTCTGGTTGAAGCCGTGGAACGTGCTCCTGAGGGCAAGAGCAGGGAGTGGGACGGGGTGCGGAAGGTTTGAAGGACAAGCTGCTAGCTTTTAGCTCAAATCAAAAGCCTCTGCTTACGGGCAGAGGCTTTGGAATTCAGTACGCCAGACCAGATGTCTACTTTACCTTAAGGAAAATAATCGCCAGCGTGTAGAGCGCGAGCGACTCAATCAGCACCAGTCCCAACAACAGGGCGAACCTAATGGCCGGGGCAGCCGCCGGGTTGCGGGCAAGACCTTCAGCGGCCGCTGCCGTCGCTTTCGCTTGTGCCATCCCGCAAACTGCAGATGCAATAGCCATTGCGAATCCGGCGGTGATGGCGACCCAGTTCGTGCCCGCTGCAGCACTTCCTTGGGCGAAGGCCGGAACCGCAAAGCACATTCCGGACAACACCATGAACAACCCACTCAGTTTACGCATTTCTTTTCTCCTGTATTAAGTTGCCGCCAGTGGGTGGTTGACGTCATCCTCTTCCAGACGCCCTCACGCTGATGGCATAAAAAGCCGGCCAGGCAACGGAGCAGGGTTCAGTGTTCCTCTGCGACCGCCCCAGCGATGTAAATCATGGTAAGCAGTATGAATACGTATGCTTGCAGAAAGGAAACCACGACATGCAAGCCGTTGAAAATGATTGGAACACCAATTGGAATCATCGAAAAGAAGACAAGAGTAACCAGATCCCCGGCAAAGATGTTTGCCCACAGGCGAACCGTAAGCGAAAGCAGACGAGCCGTATGGCTAATGATCTCAATTGGCACCATCAGGGGAGCGAGAAGCGGCATCGGGCCGACGAAATGCTGCAAGTACTTGAGCATTCCGTGCTGGCGGACCCCTTGCAGATTGTAAAAGCCGAATGCGCACAAGGCGCAACCGAGAGGCACGGACGCTGTGGCTCCTGTGGGAGACTCAAAACCCGGTATTAGCCCTATCAAGTTGCAGAAAAGAATGAAAAGCCCCAGGGCAGTGAGAAACGCAACAAAGCGCTCGCTATGGTGACCTATTATTTCTTGGGCTTGATCGACTGACGAACCCGTGAACGCCCTCCAAGACGTGCTGTAGTCCACGGGGATTGTCCACCGACAGACGTGATCTAACAATCCCAAAAAGCACAATCAGGAACAGGAAAACCAACAACTCCATTGACACCGCATTCGTAATAGGTGCCTCTGGGTGACTTGGTTCAAGGTGCAATCCCCGAAGCATGGAAGTAACCGGACCAGCAAACAAATGATTTAGGATCTCAGTAAACCAAAGTTGTTCGGGCACGAAACTGAATCTCCGTCGCGGTCAGATGTTAGTTGTGAGTATTAACCTTCAGAAATCGACTAGATTTCGCCAGCAACCGCCAAGTACGCTTCGTAGACAGCTTCGCATGCAATCGCCGCAACGGGGAGCGCCAAGCCCGCCAAGAAGGCACCCAATCCAGCTGACCAACTGGTTAATATAACATAGCAACCAGCACCGACGAGGCAGTAGCGCAAGACAAAGCGAACCACGATTCCTCGTTCCGACTCGCGTTTCTTCGATAGCGTGATTCGATCTGCCATCGCCTGTATCACATGCTTTAACCAGTGAAAGTTAAGGTAGGCAACGCCGCACCCAAGCGCAAATCCCATCGCCGGTCGCCATCCAAAGCGCAGATATGCCGCCGTGGTAAGAAGGATTGCGAGCCCAACCATGCACAGCCTTATCCTTTCCAACGCACGGGTGTAGAAGTCCTCCGGACTACCAACTGCGGACACGGACGTTGACCTCTCTCGTGTTGCAGAGCCCCAACCTTGTCTCCTTCATAGTGCCTCATTCCTTTGAACTGATTGAGCTGACTTACGGAGGAGTTCAATGAATCCCGCGACAATACCGAGGATCAGGCCCACAGCGCTTATCCATCCAGTATGCAGCCAGTGATCCAGGGCCGTCCCCAGGAGCCAACCCGCAACCGTTGCCGCTGGCATGACCATTGCCAACTGAGTCATCCGGCCCACTTGTATCCAAACATTTTTCTTGGAAGTGGATTTCTCGTCTTGTTCCGACAATGTTCCCGCCCTCTTAGTTCCTGCCTGGGTCGAAAACTCGAGGTTCCAGACCAGAGGTAAAGACTTCCATCAGCGTAGCAGGTGCGCGATGGGCGTGACCTGCGTCAGGCCCAGCACTCCGTTGACTACGCTGATCATCGGGTTGGGGAAGAGGCCGATGGCTAGCGTGACGAAGGCTGTCACTCCCAGGGCGATTCCCATAGCCGGGCTGAGGGGCAGGGCTTCTTTCTCCAGCGGCTCGCGCATGAACATGGCGTTGGCGATGCGCAAGTAATAGTAGAGACCGAACACGGAGTACAGAACGGCGAGCGCGGCCAGCGTGTAATGACCAGTCTCGATCAGGCTCAGGAAGATGAAATACTTGCCCCAGAAGCCTGCCAGCGGCGGGATGCCAGCCAGCGATAGCAGGAAGATCAGCATCAGGACGGCTTCCACCGGGGCGCGCTGATAGAGTCCGGCGATGTCGTCGATCTCGTCGCCGATCACATTGCGGTGGCGCAGCGAGGTGATTACGGCGAACGCGCCCAGGTTCATGAACGTGTAGACGAGCAGATAGATCAGGATGCCTTTCACGCCGTCGGGATTGAAGCTGTCGTTCGATCCGGCGACCAGGCCGAGTAGCATGTAGCCGACGTGGGCGATCGAGGAATAGGCCAGCAGACGCTTCAGGTTGCTTTGCGTGAGGGCGGCAAAGTTCGCGCCCGTCATCGTGGCGATCGAGACGAATACCAGGAACGGAACGTAGGCGGGGCGCAGCGGAAACATCATCATGAACAGGCGGATCAACATCGCCCAGCCCGCGGCCTTGACGGAAACCGACATGAATCCCGTGATGCTGGTGGGCGCGCCTTCGTAGGCATCGGGGGCCCACTGGTGGAACGGAACCGCGGCAACTTTGAACAAAAGTCCGGTGGCGGTGGTCAGCATGGCCACGATCAGGATGGCATCAGCATGGTGGCCATTCGCTTCCACCCGCTGCGCCAGGCGTTGTGTGATGATCTGGATATTGGTGGAACCGGTCAGGCCGTAGAACAATGACAATCCGTAAGCGAAGATGCCGGAGGAGAAGGCGCCCAGCAGCATGTACTTCAGGGCGGCTTCGTTGGAGCGCTTGTCGCGGCGCAAGAATCCAACCAGGACGTAGGTGGAGATCGCCATCAGTTCCAGGCCGATGAAGATCATCACGATGTCGAAGCCGGCCGCCATGCACATCATGCCAACTACTGAGAACAGCATGAGGGCGTAGTACTCGCCGTGATTTTCCTTTTCGATCTCAAGGTAACGCGCTGACATCAGGATGGCGACTGCGGTTCCTGCCAGGAAGAGGTAGAAGAAGTACAAGGCGAAGCGGTCCACGATCAGCGTATTCATAAACGCGGCATGGCCCATGATGCGTCCCTGCGCGTTGTACCACGAATGAATGCGCCACACACCGGCAGTCGCGAAACAGACGCCCACGAAGGCGGTGAGTGCGTTGGACCACTTCCACTCCGGCGGGAGCATGAGGTCGATCAGCAGGATGCCCATGGCGAAAAGCGTCAGCAGGAGCATGGGCAATGCCAGCAGGTAGTCCAGTCCGGTGAAGTATTGAGCGATGCCGCCGGGCACTTAGTCCTTCCCTTTCGGCGCTTCTGGCTGCGCGGCAGGATTGGCGGACGCGGGTACAACGTCAGCGCCGCCTGCGACCACATTCGGGTTCTTCGCGCCTTCCTGCACGGTGCGGGCAAGCTGGGCTACGGGTTGCTCGAGAATCTGGAAAAACGGCTTCGGGTAAAGGCCGATCCACAAAGCCATGATGATCAGCGGGACGAAGGTCGCGATCTCGCGCGGAGTCAGGTCGGGCAGCTTTTCATTTTTCGGATTCGTCACCGTACCGAAGAATACGCGCTGGTAGAGCCAGAGTAGGTAGGCAGCGGCGAGGATCACACCCGGAACAGCCCAGGCAGCCCACTTCCAGTTCGCCATGAAAGTTCCCTGCAGGATGGTGAACTCGCCCACGAAGCCATTGAGCAAGGGCAGGCCCATCGAGGAGAGAAACATGATCATGGTGATGGTGGCGTAAACCGGCATCACGTTCGAGATGCCGCCATATTCGGAAATCTCTCGAGTGTGACGACGTTCATAGAGCACGCCGACGATCAAGAACAGGGCGCCGGTTGAGATGCCGTGGTTGATCTGCTGCAGCACCGATCCGCTGAGGCCGACGGGATTCAGAGCGAAAATTCCCAGCGTGCAAAAGCCAAGGTGGCTGACGGAGGAGTAGGCCACCAGCTTTTTCATGTCCTTCTGCATGAGCGACACGAGGCCGCCATAGACGATGCCGATGATGGAGAGGGCGATCATCCAGCCGCGGACTTTCGGACTCATCACGACTGCCGGGAAAAATGGCAGCGAGAATCGGACAAAGCCGTACGTCCCCATCTTCAGGAGAACCCCTGCAAGGATCACCGAACCTGCGGTGGGCGCTTCGACGTGCGCGTCTGGGAGCCATGTGTGGAAGGGGAACATCGGGACTTTGATTGCGAACGCCAGGAAGAAGCAGAAGAAAAGCAGGGTCGCGTAGGTTGATCCGTAAGCCGGGTTGAAGAAGATCTGCGGCGCCGTCTTGTACAGATCGGGAATGCTGAACGTGTAAACCCCGGTGATGTTGTGATGGTTGAAGTAGAGGAACAGTACGCCCAGCAGCATCAGTACCGAGCCGGCGAGCGTATAGAGAAAGAATTTAATGGCGGCATAGAGCTTTCGCGGGCCGCCCCAGATGCCGATCAGCAGGTACATCGGCACGAGCATCGCTTCCCAGAAGACAAAGAACAGGAAGAAGTCCAGCGCCATGAAGACGCCCAGCATGCCGGTCTGCAGCACCAGGAACCAGACGTAGTATTCCTTCACCCGGTTCTCGATCGCGGTCCAGGAGGAGAGGATCGAAATCCAGCCGAGCAGCGTCGTGAGCATGATCAGCAGGAACGATATGCCGTCGATGCCAAGAAAGTATCCCGCGCCGATGTTGGGGATCCAGTTGTTGGGCGCGCCTTCCATGAACTTGAAGGCTTGCGTGGCATCGAAGCGCTGGGCCCAGAACATGGGCACGAGCGGCAGGGAGATCAGGAATCCGCCGAGGGAGAAAATGTTCGCAATCCAGCGGATCGCGTCCTTGTTCTCCTTGGGCAGGAACAGGAGCACAAAGGCGCCCACCAGCGGCGTAAACAAAATGATCGAGAGAATGTGATTCTGCATAGGAGACCAGTTGTCAGTGGCCGGTAGTCAGTGGCCAGTCAAAAGCTTTGAGCGTCGAGCTGCGAACTTTGAGCTATCAGCCTCGAGCAGTCGGGGATTGCTCGGAGCTCGTGGCTCGCGTCTCGAAGCTAACGATACGCATAGTAAAAAACAAAACCGAGTAACCCTGCGACCATGACCAGCGCGTACCACTGCACCAGTCCCCACTCAAACAGGCGGAATGGGTATGACAGTATTCTTGCCAGGATGGCTGGGCCATTCACTCCAACGCCGTCGATGATCCACGTATCAAACCATTTGGAGATGCTGGAGACGATGCGCGTTGACCAACCCGCGCCGTTCACCGCACCATCGACCACGTGCACATCGAACCATTCTGAGGCATCGCCTAAGCCAAGCACGCCCAGGCGCGCGTCCCCGATTTTGCGGCGGCCGGTGAAGACGTAGTCGTAGGCCTCATCGACATACCACTTGTTGTAGAGAGCGGCGTACAGAGGAGGCGCGGCCGCGGCCAAGGGCTCGGCATAGCCCTTGTCGGCGTGGCGATAGGACCTCCACGCCATCCCCCATCCTACGAAGCCAGCAGCCACCGAAAGAAACATGAGGCCGTATTCTGTTCCGCTGGTGTGCTCTTCTTCTTTTTCACCAGCTGCCAGTTGACCTACCTTGCCCTCTGCCTGAAGGACAGTGGCTTCGCGAGCGAATACGGGGTCGAGGAACTTGGCAAAGCGATCATTGCCTCCCAGACTATGAGGCCAACCGAGCCACCCGGCGAAGATCGAGCAAAATGCCAGGATCATGAGCGGCACGGTCATCGACTTCGGAGACTCGTGAATATGATGTTCCACCTCGTGACTCATGCGAGGACGACCGTGGAACGTCAGGTACATGAGCCGGAACATGTAGAACGCGGTCATCAGAGCGGTGCCGTAGCCGATCACCCAAAGCCACACGTAGGCGCCGTGCTCGGAGGTCCACGTTTGCCACAGGATCTCGTCTTTGGAAAAGAATCCGGCGAATGGTGGAATTCCGGCAATCGCCAGCGTGGCGATGAACATGGTGATGTGGGTCGCCGGTGTGCGACGATGCAGGTCTCCCATATTGCGCATGTCCTGCTCGCCGCTCATTGCGTGAATCACCGACCCTGCCCCGAGGAAGAGGAGTGCCTTAAAGAACGCGTGCGTGAAAACGTGGAACACGCCTGCGGAAAAGGCGCCGACTCCGAGTGCCAGGAACATGTATCCCAGCTGCGAAACGGTCGAGTAGGCGAGCACGCGCTTGATGTCGTTTTGTACGAGCCCAATAGAGGCGGCGAAAATCGCCGTGAGCGCGCCGACAATGGCCACGGTCTTCATGGCGGTGGGCGCCAGGACGAAGATGGCATTGGATCGCGCGACCATGTATACGCCGGCGGTCACCATGGTGGCTGCGTGGATCAAGGCAGACACCGGGGTGGGGCCTTCCATCGCGTCGGGCAGCCAGACGTAGAGCGGGAGTTGGGCAGACTTGCCGCACGCCCCTACGAACAGCAGCAGGGCCGCGGCGGTAAGGACTGGATCGCCGATGGCGAAGTGGCCGCTGCGCGCCATCGCGTTCACGTCGGTGAAACGCACCGAACCCAGGTACCAGGCGATGGTGAACATGCCCAACAGGAAGCCCGCATCGCCGATGCGGTTGACGATGAACGCCTTATTGGCCGCGTCACTTGCGGACTTGCGGTGGAAATAGAAACCGATCAGCAGGTACGAGCAAAGCCCCACACCTTCCCAGCCCACGAACATCAGCGCGTAGTTGTTGGCCATGATGAGCGTCAGCATGGAGAACATGAACAGGTTCAGGTACCCAAAGAAGCGGTAGTACCCGCCTTCGTGCGCCATGTAGCCGGTGGAGTAAATGTGGATGAGCAAGCCGACGCCGGTGACGAACAGCAGCCAGATGCTGGAGAGCGGGTCTAGCAGAAAGCCGACTTGCGCTTTGAAATCGGCGGGGAAACCGTCTTTGGTGGTGTAGGTCAGGTGGCCGGTATCGCTGCCCAGCCAGGTGTACATGACCTTCTCGACGGGCTGGCTGGTTCCGTGGCCCTGCGTGTATTGCCAGACGGCGCCACAGGACATGACGAAGGCGAGCGCGACGGCTCCGACGCACACTGCGCTAACGGTCTGCTTCTGCAGCTTCTTGCCGAAGAAGAACATGAGGACCGCGCCGGCGGCGGGCAGTAGCGGAATGAGGTAGATGTTTTCGAGAAAGAACATGATTTTAGCTATCAGCTCTTAGCCTTTAGCTGTTAGCTCAAAACCTGAACCCCTCACGTCAGAAGCTAAGGGCTAAGAGCTAAAGGCTAAAAGCTATCTTCACCACTTCAACAAATCTACTTCGTCGACGTTAACCGTCTCCTTGTTTCTGAAGAAGGCGATCAGGATGCCCAGGCCTACGGCCGCTTCGGCGGCTGCGTCGGTGATTACAAAGATGGCAAACACCTGGCCGTGCAGTCCCCACATACGGGAGAAGGCGACCAGATTGAGATTCACCGCGTTTAGGATCAATTCGATTGACATCAGGACGATGACTACGTTCCTGCGAGTGAGCACACCAATCACGCCCAACACAAAGAGTGCGGCAGCCACGACCAGGTAGTGGAGCGTTGTAATTGGAACCATAATAATTAGCTCGTAGCTGTTAGCTCTTGGCTCTTAGCTTTTCCCTCGAGATTTCGACTTTTGTGCAAACTTTGAATTTGATTTCGTCCCTCTCCGAGTAACGAGCGTGACCATAACATCAAGAGCTAAAAGCTAACGGCTAAGAGCTGCTCTTCTCAAATCCTCTTCTTCGCCATGACAACCGCACCGATGATCGCTACCAGCAGCAGCAGGGAGGCGATCTCGAACGGAAACATGTAGTTGCTGTAAAGAAGTTGTCCAACTGCCTGCGTGTTGCTGCCTTCGGCGATGGAGGGTGCTGCCGGAAGCGCGAAAGATGCTTTTCCCTTGATGTAAATGAGGACGAACAAAGTCCCCAGGCCAAGGGCCGCCAAAATTCCGGGCAGCCATTGCTGGTTGAACTGTTTTTCCTTTTCCGCGCGCTCCAGATTCACCAGCATGATCACGAACAAGAACAACACCATGATGCCGCCGACATAGAGAATGATCTGCACGCCGGCTACGAACGGCGCGTACAGCATCAGGTACAGGCCAGCCACGCACAACAATGTCAGGATCAGAGCTAACGCGGAATGGACGGCGTTTTTGCGGGTGATGACCAGCACGCCGCTCAGGATGGCCAATCCCGACAGCATATAGAAGAAGAATGTCGTGGCGACGGGTTGGGCGGCTTGCTGCATATTAAACGTGCACCAGGTGTTGCAGGAAATCCCAGATCTCTGCTCGCAATCCCACGATGCCGGTAAGCATCAGAACGCCGATACCCATCGGCAACAGCACTTTCCATCCCACCTTCATTAACTGGTCGAAGCGGTAACGCGGGAAGGTGCCGCGGTACCAGATGTACAAGTACAGGAAGACGGCGATCTTGGCGATGAACCAATAAATGTCCTGCACGCGACCACGTACGCCGGGGACAAGCAAAATCAGGCCGATGAGGGCGAAGACGGCGCCAAATGCGCCCAGTCCGATGGTCTGGACACGGAAGAATGCATGCTTGGGCATGCGCATGGTGCTGTAGAAAGTCATTGCCGCCAGGCCGAAGAACGTGAGGGCCGGGAATAACGAGAACGCGAGGTCCCAGTTAGGCCCATTCAATGCGTTGGGGAACGGCCGCATCCAGCCGCCCAGCCAGAGCGTGATCGCAATCGACGACACGGCGATCATGGCGGCGTATTCGCCCAGCATAAATAACGACCAGCGCAGGCCGCTGTACTCGGTGTGGAAGCCGGCAGTGAGTTCAGATTCCGCCTCGGGCAGATCGAAGGGAGCTCGGTTGGTCTCGGCTACCATGGCGACGGCAAAAATGAAGAACGCGATCAGGCCCAGCGGGAAGAACTTGAAGACGAACCAGGTGTGCTGCGCATATTGCGCCTGCACAATTCCGATCATGCTGAGGGTTCCCGTGCCGTCCGCATTCAGGCTGGTCATCAGGACGGCGGAGACCACCGCGAGTCCCATGGCAATCTCGTACGAGACCATCTGAGCGCTTGAGCGCAGGGCTCCAATCAGCGGGTAATGGGAATTCGACGCCCACCCAGCCATCACAATTCCCAACACGCCCAGCGAGGAAACGCCCGAGCATGAAGAGGATTCCGATATTCATGTCGGTGATGGCGTGCGTAGGACCGAACGGGATCACGCAATAGACGCTGAACACGGCAAGCAGGATGATGATCGGTGCCAGCAGGAAGACGAACGGATCGGCACCTTCGGGCACGATGTCTTCCTTGAGAATCAGCTTGAGGGCGTCCGCAATCGGCTGCAGCAGGCCGTGCGGACCGACGCGCATAGGCCCGAGGCGCACCTGCATGTGCGCGAGAATTTTGCGCTCCAGCCAGTTCATACAGACGACGGCCAGCGAGACACCGCCGAACACGACAAGGATGTAGACCAGCGCCCAGAAGGGACTGCCGTAGACGCCCGGCGAGACGTGCACATTCTTGTCGAGGTAAGACGTGATGAAGTCGGGCATCAGCGGTCCACCTCGCCGAGCACGATGTCGAGCGTGCCGATCACGGCGATTACGTCCGCCACCAACTGGCCGCGGCACATCAGCTCGAGCGCCTGCAGGTTCACGAACGATGGCGGGCGCACGCGCACCCGGTAGGGCTGTGTGGAACCATCGCTCACGATGAAATATCCGAGCTCGCCCTTGGGCGCTTCAATGGAGTGATAAATCTCGCCGACCGGCGGCTTGATGACCTTGGAAACCTTGGCCATGATCGGGCCTTCCGGAATGCCGTCGACCGCCTGCTGAATGATGCGCAGCGATTGCCGCATTTCGGCCATGCGCACCAGATACCGGTCGTAGGTATCGCCGTTCTGGCCAGTGGGGATATCAAACTCGAACTGGTTGTAGTTCGCGTAAGGCTGAGCTTTGCGCAAATCCCACTTCACGCCGCTGGCGCGCAGAACCGGACCAGTCACGCCCAGGGCGATGCAATCCTTGGCGGAGATGGTGCCGACGTTCTTCGTGCGCTCGACCCAGATGCGGTTCGTGGTCAGGAGTTCCTCGTACTCGTCGATCTTGGGAGCGACGAAGGCGAGGAACTTCTTGACGTCTTTTTCGAAGCCTTCGTAAGTTTCGTACAGACAGCCGCCGATGCGGAAGGCGTGCGTGGTCAGGCGCGCGCCGCAATACTTCTCGAAAATCTTCAGGATCTCTTCCCGGTCGCGGAAAGTATAGAAGAGCGGCGTCATGGCGCCGATATCGAGGGCATGTGTTCCGAGCCATAGCTGATGGCTGGCAAGGCGATTCAGTTCCGTCAGGATGACGCGGATGTAGTTGGCGCGGGGCGGCGCTTCAATATTAAGGAGCTTTTCAACCGCTTCGCAATAGCCGAGGCCGTTTGACACCGCGGCGACGTAATCCATGCGGTCAACGTACGGGTTGAACATCGTGTAGGTGCGATGTTCGGCAATCTTCTCCACTCCGCGATGGAGATAGCCGATGACGCACTCGAGGCCCATGACCTTCTCGCCGTCGAGCCGCAAGATCACGCGCAGCACGCCGTGAGTGGCGGGGTGCTGCGGGCCCATATTGATGACGAGTTCGTTGGCATCCAGGAAAGTGTGCTTGCTTTCCTCGAGGTCCAGGTGCGAGACGGAACTGGTCGGGTCGGTCATGCTTTAGTCGTCGGTCGTCGGTCGTCGGTCGTCGGCGTCAACTCTTCCATCGAGCTCACTGTCCACTATCAATCCCCAGGTTGATCTGTACCCATTCCTGGTCTTGCTGGATGATGCCGTAGTCCTTGCGCAAGGGATGGCCTTTCCAACCGTCGGGCAAAAGAATGCGTTTGAGGTCGGGATGGCCGTCGAACTGGATGCCGAACATGTCGAACACTTCGCGCTCGAGCCAGTTCGCGGTGGCCCACAGGGATGCCACGGACGGAATATGTTCGCCGTCAGCGATCTGCGTCCGTACGCGGAGCCGCTCGTTGTGTTCGAAGGAGTAAAGAATCCAGACAATATCGAACTGGCGCTCGCGCTTGGGATAGTGCACAGCGGTGACATCGACGCAGTAGTCGAACTTCTCTTCGTCTCGAAGAAGCTGCAGCACGGTCGGGATGAGGGAGCGATCGACCTGGAAATAATTTTGGTTGAGGTAGGTCCAGGACTCGAGGCCGGTCCCGAACTGCCGCTTCAACTTGGCAACCATGGGCGAGTCCCACGGCTGAGGCACAGGGCCTGCCGGCTTGGAGGGCGCTGCCGGCTTAGCGGGCGCCGCGGCGGCAGGCTTCTCCCCTCGCGGGCTTCTCCGCCACGGGCGCGGCCGGCTTGGGCGTCGCGGGCGTCGATGGGTCCGGTGTGCCACTGCCCGCCGGATTGGAGGCCTTGGCCAGATCTTCCTTACTGGGCGGTTGCGGCGGCTTGTTCTCGTCAGCCATATGCAATTTCTATTACAAACCCAGGCGGCCCTTGCACAAAAAGCCGCTTACTTCTAACAGTCTCTCGATTCCCATGTCAACGACCCGAAACCACACACTTCGGTGACTTCGGGAATGCGGTGCGCCGGTCCATTGCTGACAGCACCAGCGTCACACCCACTCCAGCGCGCCCTTCTGCCAAATCCAGATGTAGCCCACGATCAAAATGCCGAGGAAGATCAGCATCTCGAACAACCCGAACAGGCCGAAGGCCTTGAACTTCACCGCCCAGGGAAAGAGGAAAATCGTTTCCACGTCGAACACCACGAACAGGATGGCAACTAGGTAGTAACGAACTGTATAGCGTCCGCGGGCGCGATCCACCGGGTCAATCCCGCACTCGTAGGGCAGCAATTTGCTGCGATTGGGATTATTCGGCCGAACCAGCTTGGTCAGCAGCAGCGTAACGGGAATCAGAATTCCTACGACTGCGATGAAAATAAAGACCGGAACGTAATTTTGAGGCAAGTCTTCCTCGCGTTAGTGCTCTTTCCCGCGGGGAAAAACGGGAAGTGGAATAGTATCGCCGATGAGGCTTTGGCATCAAGGGTTAAGCGTCACGTACGGGTGTGCAAGAGCGGCGATGGGCGCGCCCGTTTCGGCGACGTCGGCTTGTTTATAATCTTAGGTTTCCCATCCTGCCCACGAAGCTCTCCCGTTGGAACCTTCGCGGCAACTGAAATCGGCAAAAGGATTCATTGGCACTCGACGAAAACATCTACGAATTGCGGCGTCAGAAATTGCAGCAGATCGAAGCTCTTGGGCAGCGGGCTTATCCGAACCGCTACGACTACACGCACACAATCCCGCAAATTCTCGCCGATTACTCTAGCAAGACTGCGGAGCAGTTGGAGCAGAACCGGGTGCCGCTGCGCGTGGCCGGACGCATCATGGCAAATCGGCTGATGGGCAAGGCGGGGTTCGCTCACTTGCAGCAGGGTGGCCAGCGCTTGCAGGTCTATGTGAAGAAGGACGCAGTGGGCGAGAAAGGGTTCGAGCTGTACCGGCTTCTCGACCTGGGCGACCACATCGGCGTGAGCGGCTATTTGTTTCGCACGCGCACCGGCGAACTGACGGTGCACGTGGAGGAAATCACGTTTCTGTCCAAGGACCTGCTGCCGCTCCCGGAGAAATGGCACGGGTTGACCGATGTCGAACTGCGGTACCGCCAGCGCTACGTCGACCTGGTGATGAATCCCGAAATCCGCGAAGTATTTCTGAAGCGAAGCAAGCTGGTGCAATCGCTGCGGCGCTTCATGGATTCGCAAGGCTTCGTCGAAGTGGAAACCCCGATGATGCAACCGATCGCGGGCGGCGCAGTCGCGAAGCCCTTCAAGACGCACCACAACGCCCTCGATACCGATTTATTCCTGCGCATTGCTCCCGAGTTGTATCTCAAGCGGCTGACCGTGGGCGGACTGGATCGCGTTTACGAGATCAACCGCAATTTCCGCAATGAGGGCCTGGGCTGGCGCTGGAATCCGGAATTCACCATGCTCGAGTACTACCAGGCGTATGCCGACTTCCGCGACATGATGAACCTGACCCAGAACCTGATCGAGCAAGCTGCCAAGGACGTGAATGGCATCACGAAATCGAAGTGGGGAGAGGATGAAATTGACTGGGCGGGGTCGAACTGGCGGCGCATGACTATGCGGGAAGCGATTATCGAGTTCTGGCCGGAGAAAGCAGGAGCGAAACCGGAAATCGCGGACTTCGCCACTCATGATTCTGTGAAGGCGCTCGTCGCCCGGCACAATGCCGCGGGCAAGCACATGGCCTACGATCCCAACGAGCCGGCCGGAAAAACGATTGCAAATCTTTTTGAGACGGTGGCCGAAGAGCACCTGCTGCAACCGACCATCATTTACGAGTTCCCGGTCGCGGTGTCTCCGCTCTCAAAGAAGAAGGCTGACGAGCCCGATTGGGTGGAACGCTTCGAGATCTTCGCCGGACACATGGAGTTGTCCAACGGGTTCAGCGAACTCAACGATCCAGAGGACCAGCGGCAACGGTTTGAAGAGCAGTTGAAGGAGCGGGCGCGCGGCGACGAAGAGGCCCACCAGATGGATGAGGACTACATCCGCGCGCTATCGTATGGTATGCCTCCGGCTGGAGGCGTGGGAGTGGGAGTGGATCGGCTAGCAATGCTGCTCACAAACTCGCAGACCATCCGCGACGTGATTTTGTTTCCACTTTTGCGGCCGGAAAAGCCTGGCGCGGAGACTCCCTCAGAGAATGCGGAGCAAAAATAATCTGCTGACTGCACGTTTCGGGTTACCACCGCGCGACCTTTGACCGGAAGCTTCCGTTAGAAGTTCCGAAACTTTCTAGGACACAATCACGTCCAACCGCTATGCGCTTCGATTTCGATTCGGCCACTCGTCGTGAACTGGGCTACCGCCTCATTAATCTCGTCGATGAGTACTACGCTTCGCTTCCCGATCGCCCGGTGCAACTTCCGCTAGCCGCGCGCACATACGGAGCGTTGGACGAGGCACTCCCTGAGCAGGGAGACGATCCGGCACGAGTACTGGAACAAGTCTTCGAAGACATGGTGGCCAGAGGTTTTCATGTTCCCAGCGCCAACTATTTTGGCCTCATGAATCCCACGCCCACTTATATGGGCTTCGTCGCTGAAGCCATGGTCGCGGCGCTGAATCCGCAGCTTGCGACCTTGGCGCGTTCGCAACTCGCGTCGAAGATCGAATTGGAGACCGTGCGCTGGATCGCCGAGCGTGTCGGATGGAAGGACGTTTTTGGAGGCACGTTCACCAGTGGCGGCAACGAGGCCAATTTCAGCGGGATGGCACTGGCGCTGGCGCACCATTTCCCGAGCGCCATGGATGAAGGAGTCGCCTCGCTGGGCGGCCAGCCCGTGATGTACGCGTCCGCAGAGTCTCACCATTCTCTGGATAAATCGGCAGGACTGCTTGGGATCGGCCGCAAGGGGTTGCGACGAGTACCCATCACCAGCCGGTTGCAGTTGGACCCTGTGAAACTTCAACAGGCGATTCAGGAAGATCGCGCCGCGGGAAGACTTCCCTTTTGTGTCGTGGCCACTGCCGGCACCACAAACTCAGGGATCGTCGACGACCTGGTGGCAATTGCGGAAGTGTGCCGGAGAAACAATCTCTGGATGCATGTCGACGGTGCCTACGGCGCATCGGTCGTGTTTTCCGACGAGCATCGGGATCTGGTGCAGGGGATCGGGCTGGCAGACTCCATTACGATCGATCCTCACAAATGGCTGGCCGTGCCCTTCGCGGCCGGGGTAGTCCTGACCCGCCACCCCAAAACTTTGCAGCAGGCTTTCTCTGTCGCTTCGCCCTACATGCCGAAGGCGGATGGCGCACAATTGCCCGACAATGCGCGCATCAGCACGCAGTGGACTCGGCGCATGAACTCACTGAAGCTGTGGCTTACCTTACGCGTGCATGGACGGAGAGGTTACGAAGAGCACATCGACCGGCAACTCCGGTTGGCGCGAATGTTTACAGAGTGGATTGGGCAATCAGAACACTTCGAGCTCGCGGCTCCGACCATGCTGACCATCGTGAATTTCCGGGTGAAGGACCCGGGGTTGAATGAAACGCAGGTCACTGATGCTCACGCCGCAATTGTGGATGCGGTCACGCGGGATGGAAAGCTCTGGATTTCGGATACGGTCGTGAATGGCGGCAGCGTACTGCGAATGATGGTGATCAGCTATCTGACCGAAGAGCGCCATCTGGAGGCTCTGCAGAACGCGCTGGACGCTGCCGCAAAGTCCATTGCCGATCGGGCTCGGAACCCGGCTATGCACTAGAAGCCGGGGAAAACCCAAGGCTAGACTTTAGTCCAGCACGGGACCTGGCAGGAAAGCAGCGCTATCGTAGCGTCCTCTGGCCACATTCGACGCTGGGTCGGTAGCGCTTTGCTGTCGCCCGAACTCTTCCTTTCATGCTATTTCTTTTTCACTCCGGCTGCGGAGCCGCGGGAGCGGTCGGCAACGTATTCCGGCTTATCCACAGGAAAATTTGCGCCCAGGTAGTCGATCAGCGCGTCTTTGTCCTGTGGATCGACCAGCGCTCCCCACTTGATCATCTTGTCGACTTCCTTAGCCCATGCGGCCTTGCTCAGGCGCTGCTGGACGATGATCCGGGCTTCGTGACATTCGGTGCACGCAGTCGTGGCTCCCGCCTGCATAGGGCCGTCTGGGAGTTCGGAGGGAGAAGGGGTCTGCGCGCGGCAGAGGACAACCGTCAAGATCAGAAACCCGAGAAACAACGTACTAAGCCGGCACATGGATCTTCACCTGATCGATGGCGTTGTTTAAATATCCGCTGGGATTCCAGACTGGCGTTGCCGGTTGGGTTCGACCCTGGCTGTCCGTAGCGCGCGAGAGGATTGTAAAGTCTCCGGCTTTGGGTGCTTTCCATTGGTATTGAAAAAGACGCCACGCGTAGCGTGCGTGATCCTTGCCGAGTTCCGCGGCCTGCCACGAGCTGCCTCCGTCGGTGGAGACGTCGACGCGGGTCACTTCGGCTTCTCCCGCCCAGGCGACTCCCTTGATTGTGAGAATGCGCGATGGAGCAGTCGAACCCTCGAGCGGGGCGGTGATGATCGATTTCACGTTCAGGGCCGTCACCGGATGCGTATCTTCCGGCTTCACTGCCTCGCCCG
The DNA here is from genome assembly GCA_963850425.1 of uncultured Acidobacteriota bacterium. GTDB lineage: Bacteria > Acidobacteriota > Terriglobia > Terriglobales > Acidobacteriaceae > Gp1-AA133. Next base: position 77,769 of record CAWKLF010000003.1, read on the forward strand.
GCTTCAGAGGCTGGTTGGGCATCCGATAACCGGGACTCATAAAGTTTCCTTCGAACTCCTTGTCGAGGACTTTGATCTCGGTAAGCCACTTGCACGAAGCGGCACCGATCCAGCCTGGAACCATGGCGCGCGCTGGAAAGCCGTTATGCTTCGGTAGAGGCGCACCATTCAGATGGGTAGCGACCAGCGTCTCCGCGTCCATTGCTTTTTCGATGGGAATACTTCGAATGAACGCCGGGACCTTGCCGGGAACTTCGTCTAGACCGCGGAACATAACGTGCTTTCCGTTTGCCTTTACGCCGGCGCGTTGCAGCAGAGCGTGCAGCCGCGGGCCGCTGAAACGTCCCGTCCCAACCGCACCTCTCTGCCATTGCACTCCCGGCACTTTGGGATGGTGGAAGGCGCGCCCATTGCCGGCGCACTCGAGGGTGTTCACAACCGAATGGACTTCGAGCTTTGCCAATTCCGCCAGAGTGATTGTGTAAGGCTTCTCTACTTCTCCGTCGATACTCAACCGCCACGTGGATGCGTCCAACGTACTTGGCTCGTGCATGTGGTTTCGGACGAAAAAATGCTCTGCGGGCGTCAGCCAGGTGTTGAAGTATTCGACCGGACTCTCCAGATCAAAGAATCTGTAAGAGCGAATGATGAGGTCTTCTTTGCCGGGAATCGCAAGACGAGATCCTTCCGCGGCCCAGCTCAGCAATGGCATGGCCTGCCTGGCGGCCAGCGCGGCTGCAGATGCAGTTCGGAGAAAACCTCTACGGGAAATCATTGGGGTTCTGTTCAACGGTTCTATTGTGACAGATTTACTGGAGGCGCCCGACATGGATGCATCCATCAGGCCGTCAGTACAGCGTTTGCGATGACAAGTCTAGGCGCGTTCGGGCGATCGTCTCTACCTCAGGCGGTTGGATTCAACCCCCAGCGGTTTTGCAGTGTACGTTCCATGGTGCGGAAGACCAGCCGGTTCACGAGCGAGCCCAGCGCGACGATGAGAACCATGACCGCGATGACCTGGCTCATGTCATTCAGGTCGCGGCCCATCATCAGTTGCTGCCCCAGGCCAACCGTGAGGAAAATCATTTCGGCCTGGATCAGCGATCGCCAGCCAAAAGCCCAACCCTGCTTGAGCCCGGAAACGATATACGGGAGGCTCGCGGGCAGCATCACGTACCAGAACAGGCGGAAACCCGACGCGCCGAGGTTGCGTCCTGCCATTGTGTAAATCTTCGGCATCTGCTTGCGGCCGTCCTCCATGGCGATGGTGACCGAGAGAATGCATCCCATCAGGACGACGAAGAGGATGGCTTTCTCGGTCAAGCCAAACCACAGAATCGCGAGCGGCACCCAGCAGATGCTGGGCAGCGACTGCAGGCTTACCAACAGAGGCCCGACCGTTTCCTCCAGGAAGCGGTTGCTGGCAACGCCGATACCCAGAATCATTCCGAACACTACGGATAGGCTGTATCCGATCAGCATGCGCTTCATGGTCATGGCGATGCCGATCACAAAGCTCTGGTCTTTAAATCCGGCCCAGATAGCTTCGGCAACTTGCCAGGGCGCAGGGAAAAGATATGGCGGCCACACCTTGAGCTTGGCGAGCAAGGCCCAGGCACCCAGAAGCACGGAGTAAAAAATAACCTGATTCGCAACCTTGTGCAGCAGTGTCTTCCGGCTCTTCTCGCGCACCGGAGCGGATGATTCACGCTCGTCCGGCTTCATGCCAGGGGCCGGGCGATAGCGGACTGCGCCTGACGCTTCGGTTCTAGCGACGCTGCTCATGGGCATACTCCGCTTCTAGGGATTTGTTGATCTCGTCGCGCAGGCTATCAAGAATTTCGCGGGCGGTTCGGGCCACGTCGACTTCTTCCAGGTGGCGCGGACGAGGCAAGTCGACTACGAATTCCTGTTTTACCCGCCCGGGACGGAAACTCATCAAGGCAACGCGATCGCCGAGCCGGACGGCCTCGCGGACATTGTGCGTCACGAAAATCACGGTGCAACCCGTCTCCGCCCAGATCTTCTCGAGTTCATCGTGCAGCATGTCGCGAGTCTGAGCGTCGAGGGCGGCGAAGGGTTCGTCCATCAGCAGGACATCGGGTTCGGTCGCCAGCGCGCGGGCCAGCGACACTCTCTGCCGCATGCCGCCTGAAAGCTCGTGTGGACGGCTGTCCTTGAATTGCAGAAGATGAACCAGGCGGAGATAGTGGCGAACCTTATCTTTGCGCTCAGCCTTGGAGAGCCCTTTCATCTTCATTCCAAACTCGACGTTTTGTGCGACCGTGAGCCAGGGAAAGAGACCATGTTCCTGGAAGATCAGAATGCGATCCGTCCCTGGTGTCGAAACCTGCTTGTCGTCGATGGCGATCGTGCCGGAGGTCGGTTTCTGCAACGCAGCGATCAGATGCAGCAGGGTGGACTTGCCACATCCGGAAGGGCCGACGATGCAGAGGAATTCCCCCGGTTGCACCTGCAGGTTAATGTGGTCGAGCGCGAGCAGTCCGGAACCTGTGTCGGTTTGATAGTGGAGAGAAACATCCTCCAGACGCACCTTTGGAGCGTCCAAGTTCGGACGACGAATCGAGACAACAGCGGGGTGCGCGACGGTGCCGATCGCAGGTTTACGATATCCGCCGGCCAGCAATTCCTGAGACGCCGGATTGGTATTGGACCTCATTGCACCGCCTTCTTTCCTTTTTCCGCCAACACCTGGTTCAGCAGCGACAAGTCGTAGAGGCCAGCCAGATCAGGAGCCTGCCTTCCGAGAAAGCCTGCATCAAATGCGGACTTGGCGGATGTAAGCAATGAAGCTCGTAGCGGGTCGTAGGTCACCTGTAAGCGGCTGAAGGCCTCGTCCAGAACAGCGTCTGCAAGGGCTTTGCCCGTTTCTGTCCGAATCTGCGCATTCAGAGTTTTCTTGGCTTCTGGAATGTGGGCATTGATCCAGTCGGTGAGTTCCACGTGCGCGCGCAACCAGTTCTTCACGACGTCAGGATGCTCTTTCAGGAACCTGGTGTTCACGATGAGGTTGGCACAGACGAACTGGCCGCTGGGCCAGAGGGTTCGCTCATCGAGGAACAGATGCCCATTCCCTTCCCGGATCAGCCGCGTGGCCCAAGGCTCGGGCGCCCAGGCCGCATCGAGTTCCTTCTTTACGAAAAGCGTGAGCTGGTCAGGATTCGCCAGCGGGATGACCTGCACATCGCCACCCTTGTCGGTTGACTTCAGTCCATTGGTGCGCAGCCAGGAGCGCAAAGCGACATCCTGCGTATTGCCCAGTTGAGGCGATGCGACTTTCTTGCCGTGGAAGTCGGCGGCCTTGCTGATCCCAGAATCGTTCCGCACGACCAGAACTGCTCCGCCGCTGGCGGCGCCGGCCACCACCCGCAGTGCTTCGCCGTTCGAGCGAACGTAGCCGCTGATGGTTGGGTTCGGGCCGATGTAGGTCATGTCGATCGCGCCCGCAAATAAAGCTTCGATCGCAGCCGGCCCTGCGTTGAACGTTTTCCACTCAATCTTTGCGCCTGAACCAAGAGCCTTGTCGAAAGAGCCATTCGCTTTGCCGACCATCGCCTGCGCGTGGGTAATGTTTGGAAACGCTCCCACGCGAACGGTGACAGGCGACTGCGCCATGCCTGGCGAGAGCCAGAAAAGGACCGTGCAAATCAAACCGGCCACGAAGTTAATGTTTCGTCCCATGGTCACTGTTAGCTTCCCGTTCCCGAAACCAGCATCGGCAATACCGCGGCGCTCTGCTTTTGCTTCTTTTTGCGCGAACGCTTTTCGCCACCCTTCGAGGTGCGGGGACGAGGACCTTTCACGATGTCGGCCAGGGTGGTGTTTTCCAAAATGTGCGCGGCCGCGTCGCGCACGTCGAGAAATACCTGGTACAGCGCGCGATGAGCGTGATCTTTGTCGATAAGGCTGCGCAGTTGCTCGGCGTCGCCAAAGGGCGCCAGCGGGCCGTCAATCAGCCGGATAATTTCGCTCAGGCGAATTTCTGATGGCCGCCGCCGCAAGGCGTATCCGCCTTTAGCGCCGCGCACACTCTCCACCATGCGGGCGTTCTTCATTTCCAGCAGGATGAGTTCGAGAAACTTTTCCGGCAGGTCCTCTTCGTAGGCGATGTCACGGATTTTGATGGCGCCCTGGTCGTAATGGCGGGCGAGCATCATCATCGCTTGCAGCGCGTACAGACCCTTTTGCGAGATCTTCATAACCTATCTTCCCACAAAGTCTACTTATTCTATAGAGTTTATTTCATTCCAGTACATTGCAAACCGGCTGCCACGCGTGAGGCGCGCGGGCAGCGCCATACGTCTTTCATTTTCAATGGCTTGGAGTCAGTACAGTATTTAGTGGAGGCGTGCCCGGATGTGCAAGAAGTTGCGCGGCACGACCTTCGAAATTCCTATCGGCGAGGCTTGCCGTTTTCCGAAAGCCGCAAAACCTGGAGAGTGATGTTGTCAGGACCGCCTCGCTGGCGCGCGAGTTTCACCAGTTCCGCGCATGCCGACGTGGCATCGTGATCGCTCACCAGTTTGAGAATCTCCGCCTCCTGAACCAGTCCCCAGAGCCCGTCGGTACATAGCACCAGGACGTCTCCGGTCTTAAGCGCCAGGGGGTTGTCCGGAGCATCGGCAACCACTTCGCCACCTGCTCCCAAAGCGGCAGTGAGGATGTGGCGCTGGGGATGGTGTTCGGCTTCGTCGGAGTTGAGAACACCGGACTCTACCAGGCGCGCGACATAGGAATGGTCGCGCGTCAGGCGCGAAATGGTGTCATCCCGCAACAGGTAAAGACGGCTGTCGCCGACGTGCGCGAAGTAAAGTCGAAAATCATTAATGGCGATGGCAGTGCAGGTTGTGCCCATACCATGAAACTCCGGGTGGGCCTCGGCAAATTGGCGAATGCGTTCATGGGCCAGACGAAAACCGCTGAGCAGTGAATCGCGGGGGTCGAGAGCCGGGTCATGGTCATACACATCGCGAATTGTGTCGACGGCGAGGCGACTGGCTTCCTGGCCGCCTTCGTAGCCACCCATGCCATCCGCCACCAGCGCCAGCCTTCCCTTCTGTTGGAACTGGGTGTCGTTCTGCGGCTCCCAGTAGGAAAGGGAATCTTCGTTGTTCTCGCGCTGGCAGCCTACATCGCTCAGGCTGGCCACTTCGACTCCCGGCCGAACTTGCATTACGCCCCTCTGGAGAGATCTTACAACTGGCTCGACGCCACGTCATTTGCATCACCGACCGACTCTCTCCGCGATCGCCACGCAACGCCACGGCTGAGCAGGACACCGCAACCGAACACGCCGGAGGGGTCCGTAGATTATATAACCTGCGCGCGAAATTGAGGCCCGGGGCGGCCGGGCTGTAGAAATGGAAGTTGCCGAAAGGGCGCTTTCGGGGAGAGCAGCGCCCCGCTGCGGTGGCTCTGGACCCGGTTCAGTTTAAAACTTGCGCCATTCGTTATCGACGAGATGCTTGCGGGTGTAGTCCTCGACCTGATGCTCGTATATCTGCCCGATATGCGCGGCGCAACTGGGCTCGCCATCCACAGTCTGGGTAGCTGGCGCACCGCACAGGGAGCACACGGGTTTCTTGGATTCCTTCACGTCAGGTCTCAGCAAAGACGTCACAGCTTCCTTCATTCGTTCCATTTCACCCTCACTTCTATTTCATCGCCGGGACATGCCCGCACGAGATCCTAACCGCTCCCATGCAGATGCGGGTTGACGCACTTTCCGGTTGACGCTCATCTGGATGGAAGCCTTCAAAGCGCGCGAAATGGGGAAAGGGCCTGGGCGAGTTTCGCACCCTTTTTTATAAATGGGTCACTCCTCTAAGGGCTGTGACAGCGGGCACACGAGCGTGTCTGGGAACGGAGAAAACGACCGTCGAATGTCACGGGGAAGATGTGCGAAGAGAAATCACGCAACAGAAAAAGCGATGAGAAATTCAACGCCGCATGTCGATGAATCAATCCATCGGAAGGCCCACGTAATTTTCTGCCAAGGACTGAGAGGCGGCGCGTGAACTGGTCACATAGTCCAATTCGGCCAGTTGTCGGCGCTGGTCGAAAGGATTTCCTTCATGCTTGTGAAGCATGGACGTCATCCACCATGAAAATCTCTGCACACGCCAGACCCGGCGAAGACAGGTTTGCGAGTAGTCCTCGAGCGCGTCGGTTTTACCCGACCTATAAAACTTCTTCAGTGCACGAGCCAGCACCCGGACGTCGGCAACGGCGAGGTTCAGGCCTTTCGCGCCGGTAGGAGGCACGATATGGGCAGCATCTCCCGCCAGAAACATGCGTCCATACTGCATCGGCTCAACTACGAAGCTACGCATTCCGGTCACGCCTTTTTGCAGGATGCGTCCTTCATTTAACTTCCAATTCCTGCCGCCCGCCAATCGAGTTTGCAATTCTTGCCAGATCCGCTCGTCCGGCCACTGGTCGAGATTTTCGTCGGGTGAGCATTGCAGGTAGAGCCGCGTGATGTGCGGCGATCGCATGCTGTGCAGAGCGAAGCCTCGCTCGTGATACGCGTAAATCAGTTCTTCTGAGGAAGGAGGTGCCTCCGCCAGAATGCCCAGCCACCCAAATGGATAGGAGCGTTCGTACAACGTGAGGGCACCGGCGGGAATGCTGGGACGGCACACGCCGTGGGATCCATCACAGCCCGCGATGAAGTCGCAATGGATTTTGTGGGTTTCGCCAGCGAGTCTGTAATGGATACTGGGCGTGGCGGTCTCGAAGCCTTCCACCTTGACGTCTTCCGTCTCAAACAGAATGCGTCCGCCCGTTGCAAGCCGAGCCTGGATCAGGTCTTTGATCACTTCATGCTGTCCGTAAACGGTGATGGCGCGTCCGGTGAGATCTTTGAAATCGATACGATGGCCCTGTCCGGCGAAGCGAAGTTCGATACCGTTGTGAATCAGGCCTTCGCGCTTCATCCTTTCGCCCACGCCCATTTGCGTGAGCAGATCGACGGTGCCCGACTCCAGCACGCCTGCGCGAATGCGTTCCTCGCAATATTGGCGGGTTCGGTTTTCGAGCACGACGGAGTCGATGCCCTCGAGGTGGAGCAGATGCGAGAGTACCAGCCCGGCGGGACCGGCTCCGACAATTCCAACCTGCGTGCGTATCGTGTTCACCCTAGGTTTCTCAGCTCGATTCCTTTCGATGGTTATCAGGATCGTTGGGGCGCGCCGAATCGGGCGATGACATCCTGCGGCACAGCCTGGCCCTCGATGGTTTCGGGATCGCTTTTCGAGCGCACCGCCCATACGCGTGTCTCGGAGCATTCGACCGCCAGCACGTCGCCTTTCAATACCTTGTGCTGCACGTCGAAGCTGCTGCGGCGCCACTCCGAGATGCAAGATTCGACCACGATGTCGTCACCGAATTTCGAAGGGGTGAGAAAGCGGGCGCGCGTGTCGACCATCGGGATCCCCACGATGCCATAGGTTTTGAGCATCTGGTGTTTGGGAAGGCCGGCGGCCTCGAACAGGGCGGCAGTGCAGTTGTCGAAGTAGGCAAAGTAGCGCGGGTAGTAGACGATTCCTGCCGGATCGCAGTCGCCCCATTCGACATGAATTGTTTTTCTGTTAGTGAGCATGTTCGGAACTATGTTTTGGAACTCAACTCGGCGAAGACTTCTTCTGCAGCGTGAAAGGCGGAGTTTGCAGCGGGTACGCCACAATAAATTGCAGACTGCAGAAGCACTTCTTTGATTTCATCCCGCGTGACACCATTATTGAACGCGGCCCTTAGATGCAGGCGCAATTCGTGGGGCCGGTTTAGGGCGACCATGGTTGCAATCACGATCAGACTTCGGGACCGGCGAGTCAAGCCCGGCCGCGCCCAGATTTCTCCCCAGGCATAACGTGTGATGAGATCCTGGAATTCCCGGTTGAAGTCATCAACATCCTGTAACGATCGGTTGACGTGATCGTCGCCGAGCACCGCCCGGCGGACTTCCATCCCTTTGTCGTACCGCTCGCGATCGTCCATGCCGCCTCGCTTAAGCCTTCAGAAACCGGGTGATTTCCATCGTAAACGCCTGCGCCGCCTCGACGTTGGATAGATGAGCCGCCGGAAGTTCCTTATAGAGCGCTCCGCCAATCTTGCCCAGCAGGTACTGTCCGTCCTTCGGAGGCGTCACCGGATCGTACGTCCCACTGATGATGAGGGTCGGAACGCGGATGCTGGCGATGGAATCGCGAGCATCCATGTCACGCACCGCTACGCAACATCCCGCATAGCCTTCCAACGGAGAATGCAACAACATTTGCCTCGTGCCTTCGATGGCTGACGGGGACTTAGTTCGAAAATCGGAGGTGAACCAGCGCTCAAGAACGCCTTCGACAACCGCAACCATGCCACCGCTGCGTACCGCGTTGATGCGGGCGTTCCAAGTTTCGGGAGTTCCGATCTTGGGCGCTGTGTTGCAGAGGATTAATTTTTCCAGCCGATCGGGCGCGCGCAACGCGATCGACATGCCCACCATGCCACCCATCGACAGGCCACAAAAATGAACTGCGCGCAACTGAAGACTGTCGAGCAGTCGAATCAGATCATCGGCAAGCTGCGCGATGCTGTATTGACCGGCGGCGGCGGAAGACTGGCCTTGGCCCCGGCCGTCGTACCTCAGGATTCGAAATTCCTTCGAAAGCGCAGCCACCTGCGGATTCCACATAGCCAGATCGGTGCCCAACGAATTCGAAAACACCAGAGTGGGCGCATCCCGAGGACCTGAGAACTCGTAATGAATCTGAATGTCGTCGATCGGCAGAACCGGCATTCGCTATCGGCGCTCCACTTTGCTGGCGATGACGGCACGATCGATGAATTCGTTCGCGACGCCCAGATAGTTGAGAGGATCGAAGAGCTTGTCCAGTTCAACGGAGCTCAAGTGAGATGTAACCTCGGAGTTCGCTGACAGACTTTCACGCAGAGATTTTTTCCTGGCGATGGCCTGCTTCGAGGCCTCCTCTACGATCCGGTGGGCCGCCTGTTTTCCGATTCGCTTGCCCAAGGCCATGGTGACGGCTTCCGCGAAAATGAGGCCTTGCGTCAGAGCAAGGTTCTCTCGCATGCGGACGGTATCAACTTCAAGGCTGTTCATCAACTCCACCGTGCGATGCAACGCACCGCCACAGCGGCGGACGAGTTCCGGCAAGGTCTCCCATTCCGCGTGCCAGCCTCCCAGGCCGCGTTCATGTTCTTGCGGCATGGCCGAGAGCAGGCTGCTGGCGAGAGCAGGCACTTGCTGGGCGGCTGAGAGAATTACCGCACACCTTACCGGATTGCGTTTGTGGGGCATGGTCGAGGAACCGCCGCGCCCGTCGCCTGAGGGTTCGAAGACCTCGGCGATTTCGTTTTGGGTTTGCAAGGAAATGTCGCGAGCGATTTTTCCCAACGTGCCGACAAGAAGCGCAAGCGTCGTCCCCACTTCTGCGATACGGTCACGGTGCGAGTGCCACGGGAGTTCCGGCAGGGCGAGGTTTAATTCCTTCGCCACTTCCTGTGCGACCTTCATTCCATCTGCGCCCAGGCTCGCGAGCGTGCCTGCGGCGCCCCCAAACTGCAGGACCAGAAGGCGATGTCGCGTCTCCTGCAGGCGCTCGCGATGTCGAGTCAGCGCATCCAGCCACCCCGCCACTTTGAGTCCAAAGACGGTCGGCACGGCCTGCTGCATCCAGGTGCGCGCAGGCAGCGGGGTGGCTCGATGTTCGAGCGCCATCTGCACCAACGTTTCGCACAGATGCTGCAGATCGGATTCGATCACATGGAACGCGTCGCGCAACTGAAGAACCAGCCCGGTGTCGATCGCGTCCTGGCTGGTGGCTCCCCAATGAACGTAGCGAGCCGCCTCCTTATTGCTCTTGGCCACAAGGTCGGTCAGCTCTTTGATCAGCGGTATGGCGAGGTTGCCAGCACTCGCGGCCGCTTGTCCGATGGCTGGCAGATCAAAACGGCGCGCCTCGCAGTGGTCGCGAATCGGCCCGGCAGCATTCTCCGGAATTACATTCAGCCTCGCCTCCGCTTCAGCCAGGGCAGCTTCAAAATCCAGCATGCGCTGAATGCGCAGCGCGTCAGAAAAGATCTGGTCGGTCACTTCCCAGCCGAACAGTGGATCGAGCAAGCTCATGGAGTGGGTGGGCGCTAGCAATCGAAGAAGACAGTCTCTTGCGCACCTTGCAGGATGATATCCCAGTGCAGGCTGGCGTTGCCGCCGGAGCCTTCGCGAGCGATGAGCGTTGCGCGACGCTCCGGATTCACAAGCTTAAGAATCGGGTCTTGCTCTTGTTCACGGTCTCCGGGGAAATACACTCGCGTCACTAATCGTTTCAGCAATCCGCGCATGAAGACGGAGACGGCCAAGTGCGGAGCCTGAGGCGTTCCGCCGGGACCGGGGACAGGACCGGGCTTGATCGTCCGAAAGCAAAAGTGGCCCTCGTCGTCGGTCGCCTCACGACCGTAACCTTTGAAACCCGGTTCGATAGGCTTGGTCTGCTGATCGTCGGGGTGGTCGTACTTCCCGTGCGCGTTCGCTTGCCAGATTTCAATGACAGCATCGGGCACCGGCGCGCCATCGCCATCCAGGACCCTTCCCTCAAGCACCACCCTCGGGCCTGAAACCGCGGGGCCAGCCATGTCGACGCAACTGAGGCGGTCGAGGCCGATCCGGAAGAATGGCCCGACAGTCTGGGAAGTAGTTGCTGGAAGGCTCAAGCGTGATCCTCCATCGGGGTCTCATCCCGCCCGCGCAGCACGATGTCAAAGCGGTATCCCAGCGCCGTTTCGGGGATGGTTGTTTCCCAATCGAAGAGCGCGATCAGTCGCCGGCGGGCTTCCTGGTCGGCGGTGCAGTTGTAGATCGGGTCGGACGCCAGCAGCGGATCGCCGGGGAAATACATCTGCGTGACGAGCCGGGTGGCGAACGCCGGCCCGAACAACGAGAAATGGATGTGCGCAGGTCGCCAGGCGTTGTGGTGATTCCGCCAGGGATAGCAACCGGGCTTGATGGTCACGAATCGGTAGAGGCCCTCATGGTCGGTCAGGGCGTGGCCGCAACCGGTGAAGTTGGGGTCCAAAGGAGCATCGTGCTGGTCCCACGCATGCAAGTATCGCCCTGCTGCATTGGCTTGCCAAAGTTCTACCAGCGTATTTGAGACCGGTCGCGAATTTTCGTCGAGCACACGCCCGCTGACAATCATTCTTTCACCCAGCGGCGCGCCTTTGTGTTGGCGCGTGAGGTCGGCAATAGGAGCGCCCACTTCCTCGGCGCTGAAGTGCGGGCCAGTGACCTCGGAGAGCGTGTGTGGGATGAAAACGAGGGGCTTGGTCGGGGCGCGCTTCACCGAGGAAACGTACGCTGGGTGCAAGTATTCGGGCTGCGTTCCGAGCGCGGGACGCCTGTAGCCATGAACGTCAGCCTTGGTAGACAGGTCTTGCCCACTCTGAGCCAATGCGCATCCCTTCCCTGCTGCATATTATCGGAGTTGGTGGCGCGTCCTACAACCGATGCACGTAGTCGACTGGCTACGCTTTGCTGAGTTCGTTGACCGCACGATACGCCTGGTCGATTGCGCAATCGGTGTAGGCGGTAGCGCCCGCATCTGAATTCGCGATCGTGATCCGCCCAAACGGCTTTCGGCCGATCACCCAGGGCTTCTCTTCCTCGGACCAATCTGGATCGAAAAGCGGGTTGGGACCGTATGCATAGCCATGCGCCCACCGATTCACGGTAATGCCGTCGATGTCGCGCGCGGCATTGAATCCGGTTGGACCCAGCATTCTGGCTAGCTGATCGCGGATATTGCGCTCAAATGTCGCGAACGATGTGCGCAGCAGTTCCGCCCGCCCCGCCCGATGCTGATCGCGCATTGGCAGCCCCGGCTTGCAAGGCGTGCGGAGCATGAACAAAACCATGGGCTCGTCCGGCTTGCTTGGAAATCTGTACTCGCCGAGGCTGACCGGGAAATCGAGCGCTGCATAGGTGTGGTAGCTTCCCGGCGCTTCGATCTGATGAATGCCCAGCTTCTGGAATCCCGTCCAGTTCCTGATGGCAACGTGCGTGTAAACCAATGGAGCCTTCACCAGATACGAAAGCGCTTCTTTCTGCGTGTCGGGCAGGTCAGGACAGAGATACGGAATCATGCCGTTGTAACAGGCCAGGACACAGTTCTTCGCGCGCACGCTCGCCAGTTTCTTACCGCGCATGTAATCGATCTGGACTTCTTTGGAAGCGTCGTTTGCGCCGGCATGGGCCACGTGGACCACGGTGCTGTTCAAACGGATGCGCACCGGCGCTCCGTCCTGATCGAGCAGGCTGTAATCCGCGCGCGCTGTAACCACGTCTTCCATCGTGTGCCCGGGAATGGCCGCCGGAATCATCGACCGCACCAGCAACCGTGCGATCGACGCGTTGCCGTCCGGGAAATGGAAAATATAGGGTTCCTCCTTGCCTGGTTCTTCGTCGCCGAGCTTCATTCCCGCAAAACCCGCGTAGCTGTACCCGTTGTAGTCGTCGGGAGCCTCGTAGCAGGTCAGGGCCGAAACCGCATCGATGCCCACTGTAAAGAGGTCATTGGTGTAACTCTGAAAGAACTTGAGCGCGTCGGGGTGCAGCTTGCAGATCTGAGTCAGATAATCGGCATAGCTGATTTTGGCGAGTTTCGCGCGCTTCTGTTGGACGGAAAGATCCGGCAGATAGTCAACTTTCTCGGTATAAGCGCGGGCAATATCCTGGCGAATTTCTTCCTTGAGGGGCGACTTCGCCAGGAATTCCGGCCAAGGTGTTGAGCCCAGACCCGGAACCAGCCGATCCTCGCCGAAGGTTTCGCGATCGAAGAACATCGCGGTGCCAAGTTTGCTGTACAGATTCTGGTCGTAGGCCTTGTAAAAGCGCGATGTATCAATGCCCAGATCCTTGAGTACACCGCGCGCCACCTCGCTGTACTTGCCCGGGCTTTCGATGGACTGGGTGCCCCCGTAACTCAACAGCATCCGGCCGCCTGAACGAAATTCATTCCGCTTGGCATGGCCCCCGAAGTCGTCGTGATTGTCGAGGATCAGAATGCGAGCCTTGTCCCCGGCCTTCTTGCGGTAAAAATGGGCTGCCGCCAAACCGCTGATCCCCCCTCCGACAACTACCAGGTCGTAAGTCTCGCCGGTCTTTGCAGGCGCTCCCTCGGAATCCCAAGGCTCGCCGTCGCGCAAGCGATGTGCGAAGGCGAAGGACCCGTCATGGTTTCCCCGCATGCCCGTCAACGCGGGAGGGTAGTACTCCGACGACTTCTCCGGCGCTCCTTCCGAGGCGGTGAGTGCGGCTAACAGCGGATCCGCCGCCAACAACCCACCGACGCCGACCGCCACGCCATTGAGAAAATCGCGCCGCGATATCTTTCGGTCCATACCCAGCTGACGATCGGATTCAGTCATTGAAGGCCCGTTGCTAATGCTGTTGAAAGGGTGAGGAGATTATAGAACGAGTGGTGACCTGCGCAGGTTTGCGCTCACTCAGAGACTAATTCGACGCGAAAGACGGCAAATAGCTCGTTGGAGGGGAAAAGAAGTATTGTCAGGAACGGCGGCGTTTGCGCGCAGCCGAACTCGCTAGCGCGTTCGCTTCCGCGTTGTATTCGCGGGGCACGTAGGAGATGGAGAAATCGAGCGAGCGGCTGAGTTTTCGACATGTCCAGTGGAGGGAATAGAGTCGCGCGCTGCGGCAGGAGTACTGGCCCGTCATCTGCCGCACGACCACTTGCGAGTCAGAATAAACGTGAATCGCCCGCGCTCTCAATTTGAGCGCGCATTGCAGCGCCTCCAGCAGCGCGAGATATTCAGCCACGTTGTTATCCTGGCGGCCGATCCACTTGGCAATTCTGATTTTCTGGCCTTGCCGATCGTCGATCACCACCCCAATACCCGCCGGTCCCGGATTGCCCAGGGACCCTCCATCGACATAAGCCACTAAATGCAACATCTGCTGGGATCAAGATGCGCGAGAAATGCAAATCGGTCAAGCACTTTGGTAGATTCCCCACAAACTAAGGTTTTTCCGATTGCGATTTGAATTGTGAATTGTATGTGGAAAAGTTGGATGTATGGAATAAGGCTCTTGCAAGCACACATGATTCAGTCGTTTGCAAAGCACGTGATTACCACCGTTTTATCCACACGCTGCACTGAATTGCGGCATTGACATTTTTTAACCTCACGTTTACTTTCACTCCTGTCGACGGCTGAAAGGGTTGGCCCAAAATAAACCTTGGCCAGTCCGAAGTAGGCTGGGTGATCAGGAAGCCGGGGCAACTCGGTGGACTGCCTGACCTGAAAAAACCGACGGCTCTGCGAGGGGCAGTTGGGGTCTGGAACCGCGAAAGTGGTGATCGCATCAAGGGCTGCGACGGTACATGCATCCGGGTTGTTTTGCTCCCTCGCAGGAGCGGACAGCTGGAGCATAACCAAAGTCGCAGCCTTTTAATTTTTTCTTGCTGATTTTTCCTTCCCGCAGAAGCCCTAGCGATTCTTCTCTGAACTTTCCTGGCAGGAAATGCAGTAGCGCGTCCACGGCAGGGCTTCCAGGCGCTTGGCGCCGATCTCTTCTTCGCACACCATGCACTGTCCGAACGTTCCGTCAGCGATTCGGGCCAAGGCGGCGTCGATGCCGCCAAGCAATCCTCGCGCGTGGGTGGTTTGTGTGAACAAGAGCTCTTTGTCAAGCGAGCTATTCGCGCGGTCTCCTTCATCGGGACCGTAGGAGTGTTGCATAGCACGCCCTTCCTCCTGCGTTTGGGCAATGCTCTTCAAGAGTTCCTGCCGTCGCTCCAGAAGCTGCTTTTTGAATTTTTCAATGCGCTTCTTTTCCATTGCTCACTTTCCCCGCTAATCGTTGGCCCTTTGCCTCTCTATGGTACCTGAATACGGCGCGGCCAGACGCACGGCAAAACGAAACGTCCCAGACTCAAAGAGTCATGGGACGCTCGCCTGAACAGCCCTCCCCCAAGTGCTGCTCGATTAAAAATCTACTTTCGAGCGTTATCGCGGGGAATGGCACGGATGGGCCATGCCTGTGGATTTCTAATCTGAGTCCACATGCCTAACGGACGCCGCGCACCAAGGGATTTGGGCCTGCCTCAGGCAAATGCAAGCGCCTGGCAGAAAATGTTTCCCGAACTCGAGTTTTCCTTCATGGGCGTCGCCGGTGCTGGAGCGGCCCCGTAAAAGGTTTTGCCCGCAAGAAGAGCGTCGATCGCTCGAACCAGGTCACGGGCTGCCTGGGATTTCAAGACGTAGCCTTGCGCGCCCGCATTCCGGACCTCGACTTCGAGGCGCTCCGATTCGTGCATTGTGAAGATAAGAACCTTGCAGCCTGATTTCGCCTTGGCAATCTGCGTGGCAGCCTCGAACCCGCTCATCACCGGCATGGAGACATCGAGCACCGCGATGTCCGGATTCAGAGCTTTGACCATCTCCACCGCGTCCTTGCCGGTTCGTGCTTCACCACAGACTTCCCATTCTCGACGCGCTCTCCCCAGTAGGGTGCGAATGCCTTCCAGAACGATTTCATGGTCATCGGCGATCAGGATTCGAATAGCCATTTGCCTCTCTCCCTGCTCTTCTTTGCAATGATGTCTTTCCCGGTTACGTGAGGTTCATGCAAGCCTGGACAACGGTTCTCCCACCGGAACATGAGCTGTCACAACCGTTCCTTTGCCAGTCGATTGGACCTCGAGCTTGCCGCCGAGCTGGCTTACGCGCGCGTTCATGCCGCGCAATCCCACGCCTAAAGAACCGGCCCAGTTTTCGCCAAAGTCCTGCAGCAGCTGCGGAGAAATTCCTTTGCCGCTGTCCACGACTTCCAGGATGGCTTCTCCGTTCATGCGGGAAAGCTTCACTGCGGCGGTTGTGCTGCCGGAGTGACGATGCACATTCGTCAGACTCTCTTGGAGAATCCGAAATAACGCCAGTTCTCCTTCGGGCGTGATGCGTCCAAAAGCGGGATCCACCTCAAAAGTTGTTTGGATACTACTGCGCTTGGAAAAGCCATCCAGGTACCAGGGAATCGCCGATTTTAGCCCCATTTCTTCCAGTAGCGGTGGGTAAAGCAGATAGGAAATGGTGCGTACCTCTTTGAGGGCATCATCGGCAAGACGGATACAGGATGCCAGCTGTTCACTGGCTCCGTCGAGGTTCGATCCAGGTCCTGAGGCGAGTGATTCCAGGTTCATCTTCAGCACAGCCAGGTATTGTCCGAGGCTGTCATGCAGATCGCGGCCAATGCGTTTCCTTTCTTCATCCTGCGTCCGCAGCAGATGCAGCGAAAGATCGCGGAGTGACCGCTCCGAGGTTGCCAGTCGAGCTTCGGCGGATTTCCTTTCGGCAACCTCTGCAGTCAGATCGGCATTGAGGAGACGCAGCGCTTCCTGGGCACGCATTCGATCGGTGAAGTCACGGGTCACTTTAGCAAAGCCAATCAGGGTTCCGGTATTGTCACGGATCGCCGTAATGGTCGCGTTAGCCCAGAAACGCGATCCATCCTTGCGCACGCGCCAGCCCTCATCCTCCACGCGGCCATCGCGTGTGGCAATTTCCAGCTCACGGGCTGGCTTGCCGTTGCGATTGTCTTCTGCAGAATAGAAACAGGAGAAGTGCCGTCCCAGAATTTCCGACGCCGCGTATCCCTTCAGCCGCGACGCTCCTTCATTCCAGTTGCTCACGTTGCCTTGCGCGTCGAGAGTATAAATGGCATGGTCTTTCACGGCCTCGATGAACAGGCGAAAGCGCTGCTCTTCCTGCCGCAAGATGAGCTCTCGGGTGTAAGCCTCGCGCGCACTACGCTCAGACAATTCTCGTACCCGCAATTCGCGATTCAGCAAGCGGTAATAGACGTAGAGCAGGAAAATCGCAAGAGCGAAACTAACGACGACCGCACCGATCGCCAACATGAATCGCTTGTGCGCGATCTGCGCACGCTGCACCAAAAGGCGATTTTCTTCTTCCCTGACCTCCTCAGCCACGGCGGCGGTCTTGGCCGCGAGCGCAACGTTTTGTGGAAGCACCTGTGCGAGATCGACGCTGTGTCCCTGCTGCTTGCCGACTATCGCCTCCTCCGCGACGCGCTGCCGTTCTTCTATCGCCGCCTGCAGCTGTGCAGTCCTGGCCTCTTGAACGGGATTGTCTTTGGTCAAACGCTGGAGTTTCTCGGACTCTTGCAGTGTGCGCGACGTAGCAGCTTTGTACTCGTTCAGATCATTCTGATTGCCGGCCAGCAGGTAAGTCATTCTCGACCGCGCCGCCGCACTCATAGCCGCTTCCACATCGCCCACCGCACTGCGGATCTCTTGCGTATGGCTTACCCAGCGCTCGCCCGCACGAAAATTAAGAAAAGATAAATAAGTCGTGATCGCGCATACGCCCAAAAGCGCAACCACCGACAGGAATAGGGCCCGCATCTTCTCTTGTTGAGTCATCGGCGAGTTCTCAAGAGCTGTTCCGGGATAACAGTTCTTACTGCAATGGAGGGATAAGATCGATACGCACGCTCGCAGGACGAACGACCTGCGGGCGGGCTTCCTCAAGGAGAAATTTTAACGTTGAGCTGCTGGATGTACAACAGCCTTCGGGCCTTTCACGTTTTGGGAAATAGAATTTACAAAAGATTCAAGCTGGTTAACGCATCTCTGCTACAGGTTCCACGGTATAGCTAAGTAGTAAATCAACTGAGCGCGCCTTTTTCCTTACTTGCGTGTTCTGTTTTCCCGGGAAATCCGAGAGCCCCTACTACCTTCCGAAGACGATGCTGGTGGACTACGTGCGCGTCTGCGCCCGACAGCGGAACAATCCGGTTGACAAACACACTGTCCGCGGCTTCGGTCATGCGACCGAAGACATCGGAATCAAAACTACTTACCTTCGGTTTGGAGGAGATCTACGCAACCTCGTCGTTTGCCGTAATTATCGGTGTGCACGGGATTACCGCCGTGACAACCGTTCCGGAACTGCCGGAATCGATCTGCAACTCTCCCCCGAACTGTGCAATGCGTTCCCGGATCCCTCGCAACCCGACTCCCATGTGGCCTTTGGACTTGAGTTCCTCCTGCAGGTTCGGCGGAATTCCCTTTCCCTCGTCGCGCACCTCGACGAAAGCACGGTCGCCCGTGATTTCCAGGCGAATGCTGGCGGTCTGACTGTCGGAGTGGCGATGCACATTGCCCAGGCATTCCTGGACGATGCGGAAGATCGCCGTCTCCATCTCGCTGGGCAGACGATCGGTCGAGTCTTCGCAATCGAGATGCACACGGATGCCGCTGCGCTTGCTGAACTCATCGACGTACCACTGCAAAGCCGAAGGAAGGCCGGCTTCATCCAGCAGCGGGGGGTGGAGCAAGTGTGAAATCGTGCGAATACTTTGCATGACTTCCCGCACCATGGAACCGTTGTCGGCCAAAGCCTGCACTGACTGAGAACTCAGCTTGTCCGATTCCTTTCCGATCAGGTCCAGGTTCATGGTGATGGCGGCGAGCAGCTGCCCGACACTGTCGTGCAGTTCCCGAGCCAACCGGCGACGTTCCTCGTCGCGCATCTTCAATACCCGGGTGGACAACTCGCGCAGGCCGTCGTTGGCGACCTTCAATTCCGCGGTTCGTTCGGTAATTTTGTCCTCGAGGCTCGCGTTCAGGCGCGCCAGTTCCTGACGCGCAGCTTCGGCTTCCGTCGCCTGCTGGCGGGCGCGGTTCTCGGCGTTTTTCAGGCGCAGCAGTGCTCCGACAGTCGCCACCAATTCAGCTCGATCAATCGGCTCGGAAAGGTAAGCGTCGGCGCCGCCCTCCAAGCCCTTCACACGATATTCCGGATCAACATATGTCGAGGAAACGTGAAGAACTGGAATGCTGGAGGTCGCAGGATCGCTCTTCAACTGGCGGCACACCTGGAATCCGGTCATGTCGGGCAAGTTGACATCGAGCGTAATGAGATCCGGAGCATTCGCCGCAAGCGCCAACGCTTCCCGGCCCGTTCTAGCCTCCGTGACGCTGTAGCCTGCATCCTGCAGGGAGCGCACCAGCGAATAGCGCATCGCATCGTTGTCGTCGACGGCAAGAATTTTGCTCCCGCTTCCGAAGCCCGTGGTTGCACTAAAGCCTTCCCACCTCACCCGCCCCTTCTGGAGATTTGAATCAGACATGCTGCACCTCTTTCCCCGACTTCAAGGTTAGCGGGAAACCTGCTTTGCGGAAAGCCTCCGAAAAGCGCTCGAGAACAAGTTCCTTGGATTGGCTTTCTTTGGAGACAATCGCGGTGGCGTCGCGCAACAGGTCGCGATCCCGAGCATCAAGCGTCTTCGACGTGTGGATAATGACCGGAATTCCGGCTGTGCGCTGATCCGCCTTGAGCCGCGACAACACTTCGTATCCCGACATGTCGGGCATCATCAAGTCCAGAACCACCA
Source organism: uncultured Acidobacteriota bacterium (assembly GCA_963850425.1). Lineage (GTDB taxonomy): Bacteria > Acidobacteriota > Terriglobia > Terriglobales > Acidobacteriaceae > Gp1-AA133. The sequence continues at coordinate 97,234 of CAWKLF010000003.1, forward strand.
TATCCGGACGTTCTTCTATGGCTCGCTGCAGGCCTTCCTGCCCCGATGCGGCTTCTGCGATCGCGAAATCGTGAGTCCCTAGAATCGTCCTGACCAGGTAGCGCGACACTTCGTCGTCGTCCACGATCAAAAGCCGCTTCGTGGGTTGGGTACAAGCGCGCTCCAGTTCGCGAATCAGCCAGTTGCGTTCGATCGGCTTCGGATGGAAACCATCTGCCCCGAGAGCCAGCGCCTTCTCCCGGTTGTCAATCACGGTCACGACGAAAACCGAGATCGCATTCATCGCCGGATCCAACTTAATTTCCTGCAGCAGGTCCCATGAATGCTCACCCTGCAGCAACACATCGAGAATAACGGCACTCGGCCGAAACTCGCGCAATGCACGTCGCGCTTCCTTCAAACTGGTCGCCGGCACAATCTGAAAACGCGTCCCCTTCAGGTATTTTTCATAGATGAAAAGCGCTTCCTTGTTATCGTCCACGACCAGGATGGGCAACCTGGTAGCGTCCAGATCGCGCCGGGCGTCGGGAACATAGATTGCCTCCGTCTGCCCACTGAAGTTAATAGGAATCGCGGCACAAAAGGTCGCGCCCTTTCCAGTCTCGCTCTTTACATAGACGTCTCCGCCCAGCAACTGCGCAAACTTCCGCGAAAGCGGCAGCCCCAGCCCGCTTCCCTTCACCGATTTTTGGAGCTGTCCCTCGACCTGCGCCCACTCCTCAAAAATGCGTTCCTGATCTGCCACATCAATCCCTATTCCTGTGTCGGCAACCGACAAAATCACCGTATCATCGTGCCCCAACGAAGCCGAGACCCGAACCTCTCCTCGCTCCGTAAATTTCAAAGCATTGCTGATGAAGTTCCTGAGAATTTGCGAAATCTTGGCCTCGTCGCTATAGAGCTCCGGTATGTCCACGGGGTCCTCAAAAATCAGATTGACCGAGGAATTCTGGCTTAGAAGTGGGCGCAGCATGCCGCGCAACGCGGCAAATAAACCCGAAACCTCGAAACGCTTCGGGCGTAGGGTAACTTTCCCCGCCTCGACTTTGGCAAGATCAAGCAGATCATTCACGATTTCCGCGAGGTCCAGGGCCGAGCTGCGAATGTACTTCACCTGCTTTTCCTGCTCGGCCGTCAATTCGCCATCCAGCCGGTCGAGCAGAATCTGACTGAGCGCCGTGATGGAATTTAACGGTGTTCGAAACTCGTGACTCATGTTCGAGAGGAAGTGGCTCTTTAGCTCTGAGGCACGCTGCAGAAAGTCCGCCTTGTCATTAAGTTCTGCGTAGAGGGCTACAACTCCCCGGTTCGTGTCATCCAGTTCGCGGTTTAGTTGCGCAAGTTCTTCCTGCCGGTCTCGTAACTCCTGCAAAGTAGAGAGCAGTTCCCGGTTCTGTTGCTTCAGCTCTTCGTAGGGATCGCGGGATATGCGCTCTATGCTTGAAAGAACGTCATTGAGTTCATGTTTTTCGAGACGTGGCATGCGGCGAGGCAATTTCTTCACCAGCCTCACCTCCGTTCCACGGTCGGGGCCGGTCTCAATTTGGAAGTCATCCATGAGCCGCTTTGCCCCGATGATTCCCTGCCCCATTCCGGTCTGCGAAACATACTTGCCGTCCATGACCTGCTGGAGATTCTGGATGCCGCGCCCCTTGTCGCGAAGAGTAATCATCAGCAGGTTCTCAGGATCACCCGAAATCTGGAACTCAACCTGGCCGCCACCGCCGTATTGGAAAGTGTTACGAGCAATTTCGGAAACAGCGGTGGCGATGCGCGTTTGATCCTGGGCGTCAAACTTCAACGCCGCCGCAATGCTGCGCGCTTTTTGCCGCGCCAGAACGACGTCGTTTTCCAGCCGTATCTCGATCGTGACAAGGTTCAGCATCATCAAGTTCCCGATTGGCTTTGTCCTACCTTCGCGACCAGCACCGTAACATCGTCGCGACCGCGATAAAAATCCCGGTGCAAGATGGCCGCAATCACACTAGGCTGCTTGTTCCATATTCCCGGATAGTCTTCCAGATTCCAGTGCGTGCCCAGACCGTCCGAGTGCATAACCAGGATGCTGTCTGAGTTCCATGGATAGGTGAACTCCTGCACCCTCGGCATATGATGGCCAACGGTACCGTTGTGCGATGCAATGCTCCGACTTGACCCCATGGACACGATCGAGGCGGAGATGTTGCCTACGCCGGCAAACGAAAGCAACTGTTGTTCGAATTGGATGTTCGCGATGCCGAGCGCTGCCCCGCGGGTCTTCTGCAGCGCGGCATGGATGTCCTGAACGATCTCGCAAATGGAATCCTGTTTCGCGCCCGACAAAACTCGCTCCGCCTCGCGCGCCGCATCTGCCGCCAAAATTCCGTGTCCTAGACCATCCACCACCATCAGGAGAGCGTTATTCGCGGACCCACGGACGCCCCATCCATCTCCACACACCGTTTCGGTGCGAATCGGCTCCGACACAACGCCGATTTCCAGAGGCACGGCCACCGATCCCTTTTGCTTCTCGGGCCAAAACTCCGCGCTGATCACCGTGCCTGACCCCGGAATCGAATAAAGGTCGAAAGAGTCGGAGAGCCTCTGGATGGCGCCCAGTCCGGCTCCCATGGAGTGGGTGGAGGAGATGCCGTCGGCGAGCGCCCGGCTCACGTCTTCGATGCCCGGGCCCTTATCCACGCTCATCAGCCGCAGCCCGCCTGTCTTCCCTTGGAGAATTCTCTGGACCAGAATGTGGCCTTTCCCGGCGTGCTTCACCAGGTTGGTGGCCATTTCTGTGGTGGCCAGCGCGACTGCGCCGCGCCTGACCTCCCCCATTTGCAGTTCGTCCGCGATCGCTATGGCCTTGCGGCGCGCCTCGCCTGCCTGGCTCGACTCCGATACTTCAATCAGCATAAGATCCCTATTTCCAGCGAGTGACTGTCACCCGGGTGCCTTCGCCGGGTCGTGATGAGATTTCGAAATCGCTTACCAGTCGCCGGGCGCCGCCCAGCCCGAGTCCAAGTCCGGATCCTGTCGTGAAGCCGTCGCGTAAAGCCAGATCGATGTCCGCGATTCCCGGCCCCTTGTCTTCGAAAGTAAGTCGCAGACCATTGCGGGGACCATTCAGCATCTCCATCTGCATGGTGCCGCCCCCTCCGTAAATAATCGTGTTGCGCGCCAGTTCACTAGCGGCCGTTACTACCTTGGTCTGATCCACCAGGCTGAACCCCAGGCGAGCCGATGCCTCCCGCACGCGGCGCCTGACTGCCACCACGTCCGACTCGGATTGCACTGGAACGCTTTCAGTTGAGATGACTGCCATACCCAAGCTTGGCGTCGTCTACGGACGCTCTCAGAAGTTCCATCCCCGCGTCCACATTCAAGGCAGTCCGGACGCCCGTAAGCGAAAGACCAAGTTCTACGAGCGTGATCGCGACCGCAGGCTGCATTCCCACCACGACGGTTTGGGCGTCCAGAACCCGTGACATCGCTGCGATGTTTCCCAGCATTCGGCCGATGAAGGAATCCACAATCTCCAAGCTCGAGATATCGATCAGGACGCCCTTGGCCTCAGTGACGGTGATCTTGTGGGTGAGGTCATCCTGCAGGGCCATGGCCAGGCGATCGTGCATATCCACCTGGATCGTGACCAGAAGGAGGTCGCCCATCTTCAGGATTGGAATTTTTTCCAAGCGGTTCTCCTAGCGCTGGTGGTTCGTATCCCGGACGAAGCTGACGCCAATCCGCTGCAGCGCGACTGCAAATGCGGCCGACAATGTGGCCTTGGTCGTAACGTCCATCAAGTTGATGCCCAGGTGAACGATCGTCTGCGCTATCTGTGGACGAACACCGCTGATGATGCAATCCGCTCCCATCAGACGCGCTGCCGTAACCGTCTTGAGCAGGTGTTGCGCGACCACGGTGTCTACCGTAGGCACGCCGGTGATATCGATAATCGCCACTCTCGAATTGGTCTGCACGATCGCCTGCAGAAGGGATTCCATGACGATCTGGGTGCGAGCGCTGTCGAGCGTGCCGATGATCGGCAGCGCCAGCACTCCATCCCAGAGCTTAACCACTGGCGTCGACAATTCGAGAAGTTCTTCCTGCTGGCGCCGGATGACCTCTTCGCGCGCCTTCTGGTACATCTCAAACGTGTAGAGACCCATTGCGTCGAGCAAGTCCGTGGCGTTCAGAATCTCCGTAGCCAGACTCTCCGCATCATTTTTGTATTCCTGCCGGATTCGCGTGAGCAATGGACGCTTGGCAGAAAACACGAACGAGGCGGTCTCCACCGGCGTGAATCCTTGCTTCGCCCGATTCCGGGAAATATCGCTCAACATCTGCCGGGTCTTGTCCCACGCCGGCGCCTGAAGGTTGGTTCCTCCCGCATCGAGCGCTTCTTTAATAAGCTGCAGAAGCTGGGAACATTCCGCACGCAACTCCGATTCCTTTATCAGGTCACTCCGTCGCACGGAATCTTTCATCTCGCGCAGCCAATCCGCCAATATCGATTCCTCGTGTCCAGCCATCGTTGCTGCTAAGCCACTGGGTTTCTTCGTTGTTAGCGAAATCGTGTTCATTGCATGTCCTCTTTATTTGGTGCGGTCAGGATCAGTCGGCGTGCGAACGGCAAAAAGCACAGGGGAGGGCTTCTGCCCCAGGGACCAGTGACGCCATCCCAAACTGCCCGTCGTCGCGGCGCTCGCTCAGTGTCGTGAAGGAGGCAGACTTGCCCGACAAATGCGGGCTACCAAAACTTGTACATCCGCCGTTCAGGTCTACAAGGATCATCCTAGAGCGTCAATACAGGCTTTCCTGTAACGGCGGCAGGCACAGGCCCGCGTCAGGGTCGAACACAGCTGCCTCTAGAGGGCCTTTCGCGTGGCTTTGAAAACTGCGGCCGCGGTAGTTCCGTACACCAGGTGAGAAGCAAAGCCGTACAGATGCTCACGCCATGTCGCTTCAGCAGGCGATTTGGACAAGCGCAAGGCCGGTACCACCACTTCATCAGCGCCGGCAAAGAGGGCGGCGCCGAATCCCAATCCGGGAAGAACCGAATTCCGTCCAATGCGCCGCGATCCCATTTCCGCTGCGACACCGTACAGGGCCCCCATTAGGGTCCCGAAGGCGTAATGTACCACAATTCCGCCCTTTTCTTTCTGGTCGTTGGATAGGGACTTTCCTCCCACCCGAGCGACAGCCTCCGCTACCTTGGCGGTAGCGTTGCCACCATCCTGTTTCTCAGACGCCTTCTTTGCAGTTTCCTGGCGAACCGAATAGACTTTGGCACTTCGCGGAACTGAGGTACCTTCCGTTCCGGTGTGTACTCCTCTCAACTCGTCACCCATGTCGCGAGGCGTCGAGACCTCTCCATCGGCGTTTTGCTTGTTCATTTTTTGCGCCGCTTTCTGCCAGGCGTTCTGGAATTGAGTCATCACAATCGTGCCAGCCAGTCCACCAATCGCGCCGGCAGCCAAACCTTTCGCAATGCTATCTCTACGAAACATCACGACCTCTCTAATCTTTGAGAATGATTTCGTGGTTGCGCCGCCGAAAGGCAACACCATCATCGAGTGGCTCTGTGATGCCATTAGGCATCCAGACAGATGCTCAAACCGAATGCAAAACCCGGTTGCACCGGCGCAACAATTTCGGAATGCTGTGCGCTACAGCCACATCGCTCGCAGTCTACCGTGCAACGCGGATAGTGAATTTCCTGGGCCAGCAAGATAGTGGATTGGTCGTAGTGGGTCTCCTGGAACTATGGTGCGTTCGACAAACAAGTCGGCAAGAACACCGCCGCGCTTAAAACGGACCGTCGACCCTACTTCCATCCCCGACCTGATCCCTTCCCACCCAGCCATTCCATCGCTGCAAGAGGCGGCGAAACATTGCCAGGCTTGCGACCTGTGGAGAAATGCGACCCAAACGGTTTTTGGGGAGGGCGCCCAAAAAGCCACCATCATGCTGATCGGAGAACAGCCCGGCGATCAGGAGGACCGGATAGGCCGGCCTTTCGTCGGGCCGGCGGGCAGGATTCTTGATCAGGCGCTAGCCGAAGCGGGCATCGATCGCGGTGCCGTCTACGTCACGAACGTAGTAAAGCATTTCCGCTGGACAGCAGCGGAACGTGGGAAACGCCGCATCCACAAGAAGCCCCGCGTCTCTGAAATCCAGGCGTGCCGCCCCTGGCTCGACGCCGAATTGAATCTGGTGAAGCCGAAAGTGGTGGTGTGCCTGGGAGCAAGTGCCGCACAAGCTTTGCTTGGAAAGGATTTTCGCGTCACCCGTGACCGGGGAAAGGCCATTAAGTCCTCTTTGCCCGCACTCCTGGTCGCCACCGTGCATCCATCATCGATCCTAAGGGCGCAAGATGACGACTCGCGCCAAAACCAGATGAAAGAATTTGTGGATGATTTACGAACGGTGAAAGGACTGCTCGGCGGTTCTTGATCAGTCTCTCGAGCGGTCGAGCAGCCCTGCCCTTCTGCCTCACCACTGCTTCCGCAGAGAGGTCTGGAAAGAGAATCCCCCATTCTGATCGCGCACTGCGTCAAATGATGTTCGGTTGTTGACGTGGTATTCCAGTTTAATGACCTGCTTTTGCGTGCCCGTCACGTCCGTCGAAAAGGTCACGAAGACCTTGCTCGTCACCCGCTGCTGTACCGCAACTCGGGCTCCCGCACTCTGCTGGCTGTTGCCCAGCACCGGGTCGATCGAGAGTTGGGAGATTCCCGCCAACTTTTCGATTCGATTCGTAACCTGATTGCTCACTTGGGACGCCACCAGCGACTGCGCACCCATACTGCCCGACGGAGTGGGATTTGCCGCGGAAGCCTCCGAAGTTTTTCCAAAAGCGATCAAGTTAATAACGTCGGCTGGCGGCAGGGTGGGGTCGGAAGCATAGTTGGTGTGCAAGTGATCGGCCGGGCCCCAGAACCGCATTTGAATGTCGTATTGATCAATGGTTGTGTTCACCGCCATATCGAGCACCGGCTCAGTGCGCGACGGATTGCGGAAGTCGATCGTTCCTCCCTGCAGAATGTATCGATTCCCTGAAAAAATCAGGTCCCCGCTGCTGAGATTGAGCCTGCCCAACAAGACCGGCTGCGCGGCTGTTCCATGAACTTGCAGGTTCGCATTGCCCGCGACACTAAGCGTGCGACTGGTCAGGTTTAGCCCTCCCGGGGTGTTGATGGCTATCTGCAGCCGAAGGTCCTGAGTGAATCCTTCCGCTGGAGGCGGGGTGGCTTCCCCACCGAACTGGTTCATCAAATCCATCAGGTCGAAATTCTCAGTAAACGAGAGGTCGTCAATCCCCACCTGTCCCTGCAACACGGCGTTCGAAAAGTTTCCGCTGAGCGACAAGTTCGAGCTGAGGGTGGTCCGGACGGACTGGTTATAAAGAATCCTTACCCCTTTTCCCTTGAGACCCAAATCGAAGCGCAGGTCGGGACGATAAATCACGCCTCCACTGGCCGCGACATCGCCTCCGCCCATTTTCCCTTGGAACTGAGTGACGTTCAGGCGGTCTCGCGTCAGGGTCAACACTCCGTTCGCTTGCTGCAGGCCCACCGGGATATCTACCGTCGCGAAGCTGGCATCGATGATACGAATTTGCCCCTGGAGATTGGGATCAGATCGGCTGCCAAAGGAGTCGATATCAAATTGCACCTTGCCGCCACTGGTGATGTCGGGACTGAGCAACTGCGCCAATCGCAGGTCGACTCCCCCTCGCAAATACAGCGAGATCGGCGCATTTTTCGCGGTTGGCACGCGCGCCTGGAAGTTGATCTCAGTATCCGTACCGCGGATGGTTGACCTCTGCACGTCGAGCACTCCATTGGCGAAGTCGGCGCGAATCGGTGAAACAGCCGCGATTTGGATCGTCTTCTTGTAGTTCAGCGAGAGCTGGGGAATCATCAGGTGCGCTTCCAACCGGCTTTTATCCTTGAGTGGACCACGCAGGGTTGCGTGCATTTCGGTCTGGCCAGTCAAGTTTCCGGCCTGCGACGGCAGGTAAGCAGCCAGGAGCGGCGCGAATGGGATGGCCTGTGTATCCATGCTGACGTTTGCGTTGTAATCCCCGCTCAAGGCAACCGTACCCCGCGCGCGAACGGATGCCTGGATGACTTGCGAGTCGAGGGTGAAGTTGGCGGTGTGGTTGGCTGCCGCGCCTTGAAACTTAAGATCCTTGATGACCTGGTCTCGAATGTTGAGTTGCGGCACCTCGATCTGCGCCTGCATTTGCGGATCGCGCAAGGTGCCTCGCCCGCTGGCGGTTGCATTCAGAACGCCAGCCACCTGAAGGTTGCGCGCTTTGAAGGTTTCCAGCTGATCGAGCTTGATGCCAACCGCGCGCAGGTTCGCATCATAGGCCTGTTGTTTCGGTTCGTATTGGACAGTAGCCGTGGCCGATCCGGCACTTGGCAAATCAACCTGCAGGTTCGCCGTCAGCTTTGAGCCGTTCCCTTCGAACTTCAAATCCGCCGACCGCAAAGGTTCGCCGGCGATCTGCGACTTTCCGAGTCGCACGGATCCATGACCAACCGGCGCCAACTGGGTTCCGCTGGCACTCACGTTCGCTGTGAGTTCGCCGGTGACTGCAGTACTCAGGCCCGCTACCTTCGCCAACTCAGCTGCGCTCACGCGCGAGGCATTCAGCGTTGCGTTGAATTTGCTGGAGTCCTCAAAAGACCACCGGGTTAAGCTCGAGGCGAATGCGAATTGGATGTGCCCCTGGGTCGCCGGTTCCAGATCTCCTTGCTCAATCCGCACCTGCGAGGGACTGGCAAAAAGATTCGCACGCATTGATTTCCACGCACTTCCTCTGGCTTTCACATCGGTCGCCGTAAGTTGACCGGTGATCTGCGGATTAGTGGTTGAGCCTTGCACTTTCGCAGTCAAAGATGCACGCCCATACAGGCCGAGCGGCGCCGCATCGGGCGGCCGAAGCGCCATCGCAAGATCCTCCAGGTTGTGCAACTGATCGGTTCGCATCTCAACCTGCAATGCGGAATTCTTGCTCACTGTCCCGTTCATGGTCAGAGAGGTCTGGGGCGCGCGGAGGAAACTGTTTTGGATCGCAAGTTCTTGCGTTCGCCCGCGGTAGGTTGCATGGATCACACCATTGACCGGCGTAGCCGCCCCGCCGTGCGCTGCCTGCACGCCCGAGTGCAGCGAGGCATCGGCCCGCGCGGTGAGATCCTCCATCGATTTCCCCCAGTTCGCCGAGGCCGTGGCATTGACAGTTCCTTGAATCCCCGCTTTCGAAGTAGTAGCAGGAGCAAACGTCCTCTGGAATTGCGCGAGCGAGATCTGGTTGAGCGAGGCTGAAAGTTGCGACTTGGTCGCGCCAGCCAGGTCACGCATTGACAGGGTTCCCGTGAGCTTGCCACCCAGCAAGTCAACATGCAGGCCGCTTAGCGTTGCGTTCCCATGAGTCAGTGAGTATTTCGTCCCCAGGTTGCGCGCAGAAAGTCGAACGCTCCCGTTCACGAACGTCAGAATCTCACTGCTAGCTTCTCCATTTAAAGCAGCCACCTCCAGCATCGGACGGTTGCCTTCATTCGCGTATGAAAAATTGCCGTTCAGCAGCAGCTTCCCCTCCGGAAGGTTCGTATTCCGCAAAGTGTGCCGGAGTTCCCCGGCATCCACCACCCCCTGGTACTGTCCGTGCATTTTGGGATTCTCATAGTCGGTGACATTGGCCGACAAGGTTACCCGCGAGTTGCCTGCGCTAAGTTGAGTCTTCTCAAGCGCAAATTCCTGAGGTGTCGCAGAGAAGGTTGCATCGAGACTGTGCGGAAGTGGGTTCGCCCCGCTTAACTGGACATGACCGTCGCGATAGGAAAGCGTCCCGTAATAGCGCCTGCCGGTGGCATCGAAGCGCGACTGAAAAAGCAGTTGCTGCAGATCCGCCGACAAATCGCTCTTCCGGTCGTTATAGTAGAGTTCGCCGCGCTCCAGCTGAAAATGCCGCACGCCCAGGTCAAACAGATTGGTCTGACTCTTTTGATTGGAGGGAACCGAACTTTGCGGCAGGTTCGTTTTTCCCTGCGCGTCCACAAAGACGTGTACCACGGGATGGACGATTCGAATATCGTTCACGTACCAGGCGCGCCGGAGCAAAGATGCAATGGTCACCTGCAAATGCAACTGATCCGCCTGCGCCAGCGGCGGATTGTTGGACGCGCCCTGCACCGTCACGTTGTACACGTCCACGCTCGGGCTCAGTCCCGAAAGGTGGACGGAGTAATCCCGGAATTGCACCGGTGTGTTCAGGGCCGCAGTCGCTTTTTCCTGCACGGTGCGAAGCAAGTACGCATGTACGCGCGGGCTTCGAATCAGAAGGGCCGCTGCCAGAATCAGACAAAGAAGCAAAAGCCCAAGCACGGCCACGCTCCATGCCAAAATTTTGACCCAGCGAGGATGCGGTCTCTTGAGGACCGGCAGGGCCGTAGGGCGCCGCCGTGGAGGCTGACTGGAAAACGGTGGTTGCGGTAATGCGCTCAAAATGCCTGCCCCAGAGTAATAAAGATTTGTGTCGCTTTAATCCCGGACACCGGGTTTAAGTTATGTCCGACGTCGATCCGCACCGGCCCTACCGGAGTGGCGTAGCGCACGCCAATGCCGATGGTGTTCGAGTAGTTCCCTGCAAAATCGCGAAAACCTATGTGCTCGAAAACGTTGCCGCCATCGTAAAAAGCGACAACGCCCAGCCCTTTTTTCAAAGGCACAGGAATGCGGAATTCGGAATTGATGATGAAGAGTTCGCGCCCGCCAGTGGGCACCCTGATCAGCGAGCAGGTGCTCGGGTCGGCCGCATTGCCGCACGCCGGAACATCATGCTGCGGTCCCGCGCCATTTAGCGGGAATCCACGCAACGTGCTGCCGCCGCCGGAGAAAAACAATTCGCTGACAGGAACGTGACTGCTGGCAAAGGGCTGTTCAATCCCCATTCGAAAGCTGTTCGCCCAGATAATTTTTTTGCCGACGTCTTTGTAGTAGGCGACCTGACCTCGTAAGCGCGCGAAATCCGTGTTCGATCCAAGCGCCTTCGGGAACAAGTCGAACTCGGCTGTCTCATAAATACCCTTGGTAGCGTCTAGCGGATTATCACGTGTGTCCCGCGAGTAGGTGACCGTCGGCCCTGATAGGCGTACGTTCCTGTCCCCCGGCGTCACCAGATCCGGGATCAAAAGATTTGACAAGCGAGTCTGCCGCACGCTGTAGGTTAAGGTCAGCTGCTGCGTTGCATCTGGGTTCAGCGGCCTTTGAAGTTGGAAAGAAAAGTCACCCAGGCGTGACGTGAACACCGGATTTTCACTGTTGCGCTCGCCGGAAAGGGTGAATGTGGAACTCCAATTTGTTCCCACAAAATATGGATCCGCGAACGACGTCGAAACCCGCTGCACCAGCCGCGCGCCCAGTGCGGAAAACATTAGAGTTTCTCCCAGGCCTCTGACATTGCGCCGGGTGTATTGCACAGTTCCGCGCGGCCCCCAGAAAGTCTTTTGGCTGGTCTTGAAGCTATTGGGTAAAAAAACAGGCGGCAAACCGGGCACGGCTACGGTGCCGCTGGGAATGCTTCCCCCACGATTGATAACCTCGAATCCAAATCCATACTTCAACTCGTTCCGCCGCACTTCGTGAACTTTTACGAGCACGTCTTCGTCGCTTTGCGTCGTAATCTGCCGACGAGGATCGATCTGCGCCCAATCGAATACTCCAAGGTTGTACAGTCTTCCCTCGGCCCGAAACAAATCGTCTTCGCGCAGAGGTTGTTCCAGCGCAAGTCGGACCGTACGATCGATCAGTGCCTGCCGGGTAATGCGCCGTCCAAGCGTAACGACCGAATCGACCATTACTTTCGGCCCTTCCGTGATTGTGTACGTGACGTTTAGACGATGGGAGCCTTTGCTGGTGGAGCGAGCCGTCGCTCGAAAACTTGCATTCAAGTAACCCATGCGCAGGTACTGCGCGACGATGTGATTGCGATCCTCGTCCACCTTCTTCGTGGAGTAAGGTTGTCCCTCAGACACTTTCAGTCCCTGCGGCGCCAGTACCGATTCGTTCACGGTGTTGTTGCCGACCAATTGCAGAGACTCCACGATGTCTCTCGGACCCTCATTCACGCGAAACTTTACGCTGACGTTGCCACTGCTTTCCGACACTTCAGGCGTTACCTGCACGCTGCTGAAACCCTCAGACTCGTACACGCGCTTTAAATTGTTGGCACTGGTCCGCGCCAGTTGCTCGCTAAACTTTCCTCGCGAAATCAGAGGGAAACGTCCCTTCTCCACTTTGAGGTGTCCGGCAAGGTCCTTGGTGGGCAGCGTCTCGTTTCCGACAATCTCCACGTCTGCAACCTTCCGACGCGGCCCCTTCACAATGAAGTATGAAACCTGCTCTCCATTTCCCGTCTTCTCGATCTTCGAATTGACTTGCGCGTTGAAGAACCCTTTGGCCTGAAAGTACGAGATCAGGTTCCGCCGACCTTCCTGTATCAACTCAGGATCAAGACCGGCCTGCTCGTAGATAGGAAGTAGTTTGCGGCGTGTGCGAGCCCAGACGTGGGCGCCTTGGATATTCACATGTACGGGTGGGCCAGTCGTCACTTTGAAATGTATATCCGCTCGGTGCGTGGACGAGTCGTACTCCGCCCCTTCGAATTGGGCTCGGCTTCCCAAATAGTCGTGTTTGATGAGTTGCGATTCGAGATATTGCGTTGCCTTCTGCACCGCTCGGAACGAATAGGGCTTGCCAGAACGAATAGCCGCGCCTCGAACTCGCGCTCTCCACGCCCGCAGATCGTGTTGCAGCCTTTCGACCTGATCTGGGGGCGCTCCATTCAGAACCACTTCTCCAAATTTCGCACGCCGCTTCAGCGTGACATGGAAGACCACGTTCACCAGGCCGTGTACGGTGTCGGTTTGCATGTCAGGCTCTACTTTGGCTTCGAAGTATCCGTTTTGCTGAAAGAATTTTGTTACGGATTCCTGCGTTCGGTTCACATCGGTAGCGTTGTATGCCCCGCGCGGCGGATAGTCCGAAACCTGCAGCAGGCGTGAGTATGGGAAACGTTCGGCTCCGGGAAATTCGTAAATTCCGAAATACATGGCAGGCTGCAATACGAATATGACGCGAATGCCATCCGGTTCCGGCCGAATATCCAGTTCGATTTCCTTGGCCGCCCCGCCTTTCTTGAGCGCCTCTATACTTTGATCAACTTTCTCCTTGGAGAACGGCTCGCCTTTGCGCTGCACCAGGAACCTCAGGAGTTGGGATTCGTTGAGACCGGGACGACCTGCCACTTCCACCGCGACAACGTTCTGCCCGTCATAGGCGGGTAAAATTTCTTCTACCTGGGGCGCAGTTCGCGGATGTTGCTGTTTTGCTGGAGTCGGTTCCGGAGGGTTGGGCGGAGTTGGTTCCGATTGCTTCTCTGGGGCAGTTTGCTTTTGAGGAGTGACTTCCTGAGCGCGCGTCGGAACCGGTCCGAAGCTCGGGCAAACGATCAGAAGCATGGCCAGATATGACCGAGAACAAAGAACTCCTCCCCTGTGCAACGCTCTTTTGGCAAGCATCCCGATTCCCCGAGTCCGCTGAATAACGCTTTGGATGCGAATCAGAACAGTCACATTTGCATGGGAACGTGCGAAAGGATTCACTACCCTGTTTGTGTAGCGGGAATGGGGGAATTCCTGTAGCGTTTGGTTGAACTGGAATTCAAAAAAGATTCTCTGCAGAAAATCGCAATCAGAACCTACTGAGGTGCTGCACCTTCGCGGCCCCTGCGCGTGAACTCTCCAAAGACGCGAAGTGCTCTCCGATCACGATGGCTCGCGCTCGCAAAACAAGTTAAGATGCAACCTGACCGCGAAGCAGCCTTCGCCTTAAGCGAAAGCATGTAGAAATCGCGTACAAGCCTGTGCGTCCCCCACCAGCGCGCTGAGAATCACGCCCAACGCGCGGGCTCCTCCGCATGCATTCAGATTTCCGGTCTCCGACTACGCACCCCGTCTCGCCTTTAGTTCACCCAGCAACTGTTCGATGCGATCTTCTTTCTCCAGCGCGGCCAAGCGGTCTTCCACGTCGTCGACGGCAATCTCAGACTTCGCCTGGCTGACCGCTTCCTCGCGCACGACTTTGTGCTTCATGCGATCGAAAGCAGCGGCCTTGGATCCGTCGCCAATGTTGATCTTGGCATCACTCGCTTTGCTTACGGCCCGGGCGCGGCGATGCTGCGCGATCAGCAGATCGGCCTTGGCCTGCGCTTCGGTCAACTTCTGATCGAGCTGGCGCAAAGCGGTTTTCAGATTCTCCACTTGCGCCTTCTGGTCGGCGACCTGCTCTGCGAAGCTGGTGCTCAGGTCGCGATAGCTTTCCACGCGCTGAAGCGCCGCGCGGGCGAGGTCGTCCTGTTTCTTGTCGACCGCGAGTTCGGCCTTGCGCATCCACTCCGCCACCTTCTCCTCGTTCTCCTTCTGCTTCTTCTCGAGCAGGTGCTGGTCGGCAATGGCGATCGCCACTTGCGTCTTCACTTGCAGAAGCTGGTTCTGCATGTCGAGAATGACTTGCTTGATCATTTTCTCCGGCTCTTCGGCCTTGTCGATCAGGTCGTTGAGATTGGCCCGGACGAGTGTGGAAACACGCTCCAGTAATGCCATAGAACACCTCGGTTCTCGGTTCTCAGTTCTCGGTTTGGCTATCAGCTATCAGCCATCAGCTATCAGCCGGCTGGCAAGATCATTGCTCGAAGCTCGCTACTTGCCGTTCGTCGGCTTTTCGGCCTTGTCCCCAATCTGGCGGACCTTGCCGAGCATCTCGCCGACATTCATGCCAGTCAGGGTTTCAAACAGCGCCGGCACCTGCGCGGCCATCTTGGTCAGGTCGCCAGTGATCTTGTTCAAGCCGGCCGCGTCGCCGTTGCCGGTCGAAATCACCGTGATCTTGTCGACGTTGGCCAGCGGACTCGCCAGCGCCTTGACTACCTCCGGCAATCCGGTGAGCAGTTTGTCGATGACCGCGGCCTGGTTGTATTCCTGGAAGGCTTCGGCCTTCACGTTCATCGCCTTCGCTTCGGCCTCACCTTTCTTGAAGATGATCTCGGCTTCAGCCTCACCCTGTTGCCGGATCGACGAAGCGTGACCTTCGGCTTCCGACATCAGCCGCTGCTTCTCGGCTTGGGCTAGCGTTTCGATGCGTTGACGCTCGATCTCGGCCTGCTTCAACACGGTCGCGATGAGTTCCTTCTCGCGGCGCATGATCTCGGCTTCCTGCACCTTGACCTGACCTTCCTTCTCGACCTGTTGCACGCGCACGCTTTCCGCGATGACTTGCTGCTGCATGACGTTGGCCTGGATGTCATACGCCTTATCGGCCTGCGCTTGCTGCTTTTTTGTGACTTCGAGGTATTGCGCTTTCTTTACCTCAAGATCGCGCTGCGCCTCGGCCTGCTTGGCTTGCGACAGAGTTTCCGCCAGCACGCGTTCCTGGTCGGCTTGCGCCTTCGCGACCGCAGCTTCGCGCGTGGCAACGGCTCGCTTGATGGCCGTATCGCGCTCCGCTTCGGCCGTGGCCACGTCGGCATCGCGCTTGATGCGGGCCACGTCCGGTTTGCCCATGTTCGCGATGTATTCGTTCTTGTCGCGAACCTCCTTGATAGTGAACGAAATGACTTCGAGCCCCATCTTGCTCATGTCATCGGCGCAAGTGGCGCGCATGCGGTCGCCCACCATCTCCGGCTGCTTCACGATTTCTTCCACCGTGAGCTGGCCGATGATGCCGCGCAGGTGGCCTTCCATCACCAGGCGAATCAGACCCTCGCGCTCCTGGTCGCTCTTGGTAAGGAACTGTTCGGCGGCCGTTAGAATCGATTCCTGGTCCGACTTGACCTTGATCTGCGCCACGGCTTCCACCGTCACCGCAACGCCCTGCTTGGTGTACAGATCCTGCTGCGGCGCCACGTCAAAGGACATCAGCTCCAGCGACAAATCGCGGCAGATCTGCACCATCGGAAACACGACCTTGCCATGTCCGACGACAACCTTCGTACCCCCGAAGCCATAAACAATCAGCGCCTCGTGCGGGCCGGCTTTTCTGTACAGCCGGGCCATCCCGCTCATCAGGAACAGCACCGCCAGAACTCCGAGCCCGACAATGACCCAGATTTCAGTAGATATTCCGAAGGACATAACATCTCCTCTCCCTATTCGAAGCGAACCGTCAGTTACGAACGCGTGTACTGCTTCATCATCTCCAGGTCGCGCAGCGTGCGCGACGGATCATCCGTACCCAGAAAAACTTCGCCATCCGGCGTCGTGATATGAACAACATTGTTGCCCCAAACGTAAGCGCGGGTGTTGCCGACGCCGCGAATTCCGTATCCGCGAAGCGCCATCCACTTCTCCGCCTGGTAGCGGGCAATCTGCGCTTGCGGAATCGAGCGCAGGCGATAGCCGAGTGTGCTGATCTCCAGTCCGGCGGGCGTGAAGCGATAGCGGAAACCGCTCCAGGTGTGGGCGGCAATCAACAGGAACAGGGCGCCCAGACAATCCCAAACCGGCGCGAACGCCTGCTTTGGGGACCGCAAATGCAATCGAAAACTCGACCATCGCGAGCACGAGAAACAAAACTGCAAAAACCCTGGAGCCATGCGATTCTTCAGCCAGCGTTTGCGCCTCCGGGAGCGCGTGGCCACGCTGCGCGCGCAGGTAGATCACGGTGAACGCCAAAATGGCCAGCGGCACGCCCAGCATCACTGGCCCCGTCACGACTGGAGCGCCCGTCAAATTGTGCTGAATGATGCTGTTGTTCACATAGAACACGCAACCCAGCATGAGGTAGAAGAAACCCAGGAGGGCGGACGCCGATGCGTCGGGCGCCCGTTCCTGCTTCAAGATCACCAGCGCAATGAACGTGAAGATCACCAGAACAAATGCGGTCAGCCCAAGCCCGAAATACAGCGCACTTTCTCGCGACATCCAGCCGTTGGCCTTGCCGTCGGCAGCAAAGTGGGTGGCCATGCGGAGCGGGAGTTCACTCCACACTTGCGCGTAGCGCACGGCGGTGACTGGGAGCGCAACCCACATCAACGCGGTCCCGATCGTGAATGTCTTGCGATTCATAGAATCCTCAGGGGCTACAGCCACCGTGCTTAACGCAGTCGCTGTGAACTGGCCGCGCGCAAACTGCTCGCTGCTCCACTGACTAGGACGTGGTATCGGCGGCGGACGTCTCTTCGCCCATCGCTTCTTCCCCCGACATCTCCGTCCAGGGCCGCACGTACGCAATTCCCTTCTCGTAACGCGTCACCACCACCTCTGTCCCCTTCGCGATCGCCGAAGCGCTTTCACTGCGTGCTCCGCAGGTCCGCCGCGTGCCCGCCTGCGAATAGATAATTTCGCCCGTCCCACCTTCACGAATCGGAATCGACATTCGCCCCAGCACGCCAACCATCTCGTAATCCGCCGGATCCAGATGCTCGTCCTCGGAGGTCAGCACTCTGCGGAGAAACCAGAACACGATGCCACCTCCCGCGATGCCACTCACAACCGCGAGCCCCAAGCCCACCAGAAACCACAGACCCGAGTAGCGCGTCAGTAGATAACCCGTGCCGCCGAACCAGGCCAGGAAAGCCGTGAACGTGACGAAGTTGAACGGCGAGATGGAAACATCGTTTGCTGCTTGCGAGGCCCCCCTAGCGATGCCGGACTCCGTTCCGACTGTGGCATGCGCGCCGGCCCCGTGCGCGCCGGCAAGCGAAGGCCCATGTCCAGCCACTGGCACATGCCCAACCGCCGGAAGATGTCCATGTCCATGCGGCAGATGGAAATGCCAGCGCGTGCCTCCACTCAAAAACGAGATCAGGCTGAAAGCGAATCCGACCACGAAACAGATCAGATAGAAGTTCGCCCACGTCATTGGACTCGCCTCCCTTCCCCAGCCTTGCGGCTGCGATGACTGCGCAGCGCCTCCGGGTCCAGAGCTTCGAGTAACCGCTCGCCCAGGCCGGGCGTGTCCAGAATCGCGCCCAGCAGCAAGAAACAGCTGCGCGTATCTTTGTGGCGCGCGCACTTGATGAGCACGTCGCTCACCGCGCGATCGCTTACGAACCGCTCCGAGCCCTGCAGCAGCCACACGTCAAGTTTTCCCTCGGTCGTGCGCAAATCGCTTACCAGTTCGGTGTGGTATCCCTCGGGATCATCCACGAGGAAGCCCGGGTGCACCTTGAAGAACCTTGCCAGCAAGGTGCGCGACGATTGCGTCATATGCCGGCGCGAGCCGCGCTCGATTTGCGACAAATACGACTGGCTGATGCTCTTGCCCAGTTCGCCCTTCACGGCGTGCACAACTTCCTGCTGCGTCATGGGTCGCCCCAGTTCCCGGAGAGAACCTTCCACTTCGCGCAAGTAACGGATTTTCTCGCCCAAGGTCATAAGCTCAAATCGCTATTGTTATATTGCAATTTGTAATGTCTTGTCAACCGCTCGATTTCTCACCGTTTCAACTGCTTACGGGAGTTGCAGCCGAATGGATGAAGACTGCGCAGCCGTCGGACCGAAGCGACGTTGAGCGCACGGCCTTGTGACCGCCAACCTTGCCATGCTGCCCTGAAGCCAGTAAGCCATGGACATGGACAACGTCGTGATCCAGCTACATGCCGGCGAGTACCACGACTTCGTGCGATACCTGATCGCAATGGATTTCCGTCGGGTGGTGCTGGACACGCCGCCTTGGCGCTTCAAGACGGTGGGCCAACTGCTCCGGCAATACACCTCGGGCCTACTGCAATTGCTTGTTCATCTGCGGTCCGTCCGAGGACTGGGAACCGTAATCGTCTTCAGCCACTTTGCATTCGTCGTGAAATTACTGGCTCGCTTGGGGCTGATGCGTTATGAGAACCTGTTCTGCTTCGGTTTCTTTGTGCACGATCCCAAGTGGTTTCCGCTTTTTCGCTGGCTGGTGCGTCTCGATCGTGCAAACGATCACTACATCATTTTCAGCGAATCGGAGGTGGAGCTTTATCAGCGCTGAGCTCGGAATTGCGGCCCGGCGCATGCATTTTGTTCCGCTCGGAGACTGGCGCCAGATGCGATCGCCGGTGCAACTCCAGCCAGCGAGTGAAGGGGACTACTACTTCGCGGGCGGCCGCAGCAACCGCGACTACCGGCCTGTGATAGAGGCGTTTCGCTCCCTTCCCGTCGAAACTCGTGATCGTCTGCTCCCGCACAAACCTGGAGGAACTGCAGGAAACGGATCTACCGCCAAATGTAGATGTGAAGTGCGACGTATCCATCGCCGCTTTCGATGATTACATCCGGGGCGCGAAGGCCGGGATCATTCCTTTGCGCCACGATACCGGCTCCGCCGGACAGAGTGTCGCCCTCGCCATGATGCGCAATGCGAAATGTCTATTGGCCACAAGGGCTGGCGGACTGCACGGCTACATCGATCATGGTGTGTCCGGATTCTGCATGGATGACCTCGCAGCGGACCTTCCCGTGTACATTCGACAACTCGAGGATGAACCGGGCCGTGCCGAAACTATGGGCCGGGCGGGGCGGCAACGCTATGAACAGCGCTTCTCTCTGTCAATCGCGACGTCGGCGTTTGAGAACGTGCTAGCCTCAGTCTGCAACGGCGCAGGCCGCTCGGGAGACCACATCGCCTCATCGGCCGCTGGTCAACCGAGGCCCGCTAACCCTCGCTTGACAGCACCTCGTAGTGTTCAACATTTGGTCGACGGTCCAGCAGAAACTTCTCGTCCTCCGGATAGTAGACGGCCTTTTCATAGTCCGGTCCGGCGAAGGCCTTAATCGCGTCCCACGACTCCCAAAGAGTAAGCAGCAAAAACTCACATTTCCCGTCGGCCACGAGGCGCAACGTGTGCACGCCGCGATTGCCGGGCGTCTCGGCGTACTCCTTCAGCCCGGTTTTCACGAGGTATGCGTAATAGGTGTCCTTGTCGGATTCGCGGACAGTGCCGCGCCAGATGCGGGCGATCATGGCCCCTCCAGTTCGCTTATTCGGCTTTCATTCTGACGCAGCGGCGCCGCTTAGGAAAGCAGGTCCTTCGCTGTCGCCCAGGATGGCAGATTTAGGAACGAGCACAGTGCGTCCAATCCACGGCCACGCTCCGTACGACGATCAAGGGGTGCGAGCGCTCGAGTTTGGAGCCACGGTGGGCTGCGGGCGCGCGGACGGCTCGTCCAGAATATTCATGTTTTCCTTTTTCCAGCGCATGGCGGCCGTGATCCGGGTGCGGCCGCTGGGGTGGTCGTAGAAGAGGAATTCTTCAATCGGCCCGGGATCGAGCTTACGGTATTCACCTAGTTTGAGATCGATGGCGGCTTCGCCGTCGGGCTGACGGGCAGCATTCAGGCCGAAGATGTCCGCCTCGTATTCTTCGGTGCGTGTCCAAGTGTTACCGATCGGAGTTGTCACCAAGAAGAAAATCGACAACAGCAGCGCGGCCAGCGGAAGGACGGCCACATCGGTGATGCCGCGAATCTGCCAGCGCTCTCCCCAGCGCGCAAGGCTCCAGTGGAGGCTCCAGTTCAGGAATGCGAAACCTGCCAGCAAGAACAAAGAGAAGAACAGGATGCTCTTGTAGATGTGGTTCAGGACGTAGTGGCCCATCTCGTGGCCCATGGTCGTCGCGATCTCTTCCGGGGTGCAGCGCTGGAGCAGGTTATCGTTGAGCGAGATGCGCATGGTCTTCCCGAAGCCGCTGACGTTCGCGCTCACCCGGCTGGACTGCCGGGACTCGTCGACTTCATAGACATCGCTGGCAGGGATGCCGTTGGCGCGCGCCATGCTCAGAATAGGATCCTTGATTTTGGGGTCGTTCAGTTTCGTATAAGTATTGAACAGCGGCGCAATGTAAACGGGGGCGATCAGGACCACGATGACGAGCAGTACGATGCTGGCCATCGCGCCCCATACCCACCAACTTGCGCCCAGGCGCCGCACGATCGCGAACAGGATCACCAGGGCGGCCGCGCCCAACACGAGGCCAACGGCCAATCCGACTGCCTGATCGCGAAACCACGAGCCGAAGGTCTGATTGGACAAGCCATATTGATGCTCGCGAATGTATCCCTCGTAAACCGTGAGCGGAAATTGCAGCAGCGACGTGATCAGCAAGAAGGGTACGAAGTAGAGAAGCGTCTGGAGATTTCGGCGCGAGGTCAGACGTGCGCCCCAGTCGCGGATACGGGCCGAGAGGCGACTGTGCAACAAGAACAGCATGATGGCGGCGGAGACCACGAAGTCCCAGAGTTGCAGCCAGTAGCCGCCCTCGAAGTAGGAGTCGGAGCGCGCCTTCTTGTCAGCGGGAACGGTCGCCAGCCATGCGTCGGTGGCGGCCTTCACGTCGAAATTCGGGCCGGGGCGAGCGGCGACGGGGATCTCTAGGGTGAGGCGCGACGTGGTTTCAGCGCGGCAGACGGTGGAGATGCAACATACCAGAAAGGCGAAGCCGACAAGATGGCGTGAAGTCATCGATGCTCCGGAAACTTTAAAAATGTGGCCCGGATAAGGCGGTAACAATAGCACAGCGGAACGACCGCGAACTTTGCGTAGCGTTGCGGCTTGTTCCCCTGTGTGTCTCTGTGACTCTGTGGTAAAGCGATCTGAATTTTGCCTCGGAAAGACGAACGCCCTCGCGAACGAGGGCGTTTCGTTTCGGACGACGATTGCGGCGCGCGTGCTTACTGTTTTCGTCCGTTGTGTTTCTTGCTGTAGATCTGGCCAGAGACCCGGTTCTGCTGGCGGTTGACCTGGCGGCGCTCGGCGGGTGTCAGAGTGCCACCGTTGGCCGCGCGCTCGTTGCGGACTTCCCGATTGATCGCCCCTTCCTTGTGCTCGAGCTTCGAGGCTTCCCCGGCCGTCAGCTGTCCGCTTTTGATTCCCTGTGCGATGCGATCCTGCTGGTTCTCGGCGCGCTTGCCAACCTCGCTCTTCGGGGTCGTGTTCTGCGTTTGCGCGTCGTGCTTCTGATTGTAGATCTGCTTGGAGAGCTGGTTCTGCTGCTGGTTGAGGACCTTGCGATCGGCGCCGGTAAGCTTGCCATTGTCCTCGCTGCGCATCAGCTTTTCTTCTTTATTGAGGTTTGATTCTTTCTTCTCGATCTTGGCGGTTTCGCCGGCTGTGAGTTGGCCGCTGGCCACGCCGTTGGCGATGCGGTCCTGCTGGTTTTCCTTGCGCTGGTTGATCTGGGCCATCGCGGGCAACATCAGGACCGCCAGGGCCGCGCCGGACAATGCGATGCGGGCATTGATCTTCATCGATATCTCCTCTGTCGCTTTTGAACTTCGGCAGCCCTGCGGCCGCTCAGTGGGATTGAACACAAGGGTCTGGCGATAGTTGCGTTTGAGGAAAATTGCTGAAGAAACACCAGATGGGCCGGTAACATGTTACCTGGCCAGTGCAGGGCGAGCGCTCTCACCCGCCGGGCATTTTCCCGCTACAGTCCAGCTTCAATGCGCGACCGGGGGTCGAGCAAATCTCGCAAAGCATCCCCAATGAAATTAAACGACAGCACTGCCAGCATCACGGTAGCGGCCGGAAACAGTACCAGGTGTGGCGCTTCAAACAAGTAAGCGCGCGAATCGTTAAGCATTGCCCCCCAACTGGCCGTCGGCGGAGGTACGCCCAGTCCAAGAAAACTCATGGTCGCTTCTGCCAGGATCGCGCCGGCCATCCCAATCGCAGCCTGCACGATCACGGGCTGAATAATATTCGGCAGAATGTGCCGCACGATGACCCTCAGGTCGCTCGCTCCGAGCGCACGCGCTGCTTCGACAAACTCTTTCTCACGGGTTGCCAGCACCTGCGCACGAACCAACCGCGCGTATCCCACCCAACCACCGAGCGACAGCGCGAGCACGAGATTAAAAATTCCCGGCCCGCGAAAGGCCACGAACGCAATGGCCAGCAAGATTCCCGGAAACGACAGAAAGGCATTCATCACCACCACGTTGACGAACCGGTCGATCCCGCCGCCGTAGTATCCGGCGATCGAGCCCACCACCAGGCCTAGGCTTAGCGAGACCAATACAACGGAAGAACCGACAATCATCGAAATGCGCGAGCCGTAAATCAGTCGCGAACAAGTATCGCGACCTAGTTCGTCGGTGCCGCACCAGTGCGCGGAACTGGGCGACACCAGACGATTGGGCAAATCGATGCGCGCCGGATCGTACGGCGCCAGAAAGGGCGCGAAAATGGCGCACAACACGAAGATCACAACCAGCATTACGCCGATTGAGGCCAATCGATTACGACGCGCAATCTGAGGCAGCGAGATGGCGGTGGTGGACATTACGTAGCAACGCCTAGGCGCTTTAAGTATTTCCTCGTTTACGGTGCGCCTGAAGGCGCGCCCTGATACAAAGCATCATCTGCACAATCATGAAATCTTCTGCGATTCACTGTCGAATTCTTGGATTCAGCAGCGAGTACACCAAGTCAGTCATGAAATTCACCGCTATGTACGTCAACCCAATCGCCAGGATGCATCCCTGGACCACGTAATAGTCGCGGTTGGAGATCGCATCGATGGTGAGCCTGCCAATACCCGGCCAGGAAAAGATTTTCTCCGTTACGATCGCGCCCGCCAGCAGCGCGCCAAACTGCAAGCCCAGCACGGTGATGACGGGAATCATCGCGTTCCGCAGGGCGTGGCGATAAACCACCGTGCTTTCCGATAGTCCCTTGGCGCGCGCCGTCCGAACATAGTCCTGACTTAGTTCTTCGAGCATGGACGTACGCACCATGCGTGTAAGGATCGCTGCCAGCGCGCTGCCCATGGTAATCGCCGGAAGAACCAGGTTTGCGAAGCTTCCTGAACCGGAGACGGGCAGCAAACCCAACTTGATGGAGAAAAGTAATATCAGAATCGGCCCCAGCGCGAAATTCGGGAAAGATAAGCCAAACAGGCTGACGACACTGATGGTGCGGTCGTCCCACTCATTGCGACGCCGCGCCGAACGCACGCCCGCGGGAATAGAAAGCAGCACCGCCACCAGGAGCGCGGCCAGCGTTAGTTTCAGCGTGTAGGGATAACGCTGCACCAGTAACTTGCTCACACTTTGGTTGTAGCGCAATGACAGGCCCAGGTTCCCGTGCAGCACGCCTTTCCAGTAGTTGAGATATTGCTGGCTGAGCGGAAGGTCGAGGCCGTACGCGTGGCGTGCTGCCTGCAAGTCCGCTGCTGGAACGCCTTCCCCCAGCATCTGCAGAATGGGATCACCCGGCACCAGGTGGATCAGAAGGAAGACGAGCGACACCACCAGCCAGACGACCGGAAGAGTGTAGAGAATCCGGGTTAGGAAGTAGCGGGCCAAATTAGGTCACAGGTTCAGGTCTTAGGTGTTGAGTATTGGGTGTCAGGTACACTCAGCACTTTCGGCTCGGTGTTCAGTGTTTGGCACCGCGTTAGATTAGCATTTGTTTGGTCGCGGGGATTCGCTGACTATCCTCATATTCTTGCTTTGGGTTGGAGTCTCTTGGAAATTTATCTCGTGGATGGAACTTACGAGCTTTTTCGTCACTACTACGCTGTGCCTTCGGCGCGCGATGCTGAGGGGTGCGAAGTTGGAGCGGTGCGCGGGGTTTTGCGGTCGCTGCTTGGCATGCTCAAGGGCGGGGTCACGCACATCGCGGTCGCCACCGATCATGTCGTGGAATCGTTTCGCAATGAATTGTGGGACGGGTACAAGACCTCGGAGGGGGTGGAACCGGATCTGCTGGCGCAATTCCCGGTGCTCGAAGAAGTGCTGGCGGCTGCGGGAATGGTGGTGTGGCCGATGGTGGAGTTCGAGGCCGACGATGCGCTCGCGGCGGGCGCGGCTTTAGCGGCGCCGGACCCGCGGGTCGAGCGCGTGGTCATCTGCACGCCCGACAAGGATCTTGCGCAGTGCGTCAGTGGTACACGGGTCGTGCAGTTGAACCGGCGCACCAACGCGATTCTCGATGAGGCCGGCGTAGTCCAGAAATTCGGCGTGGCTCCGGAGTCAATTCCGGATTACCTCGCGCTGGTAGGCGATAGCGCCGACGGGTATCCCGGGCTGAAGGGCTGGGGCGCGAAATCCACCGCCGCCGTGCTGGCCAAGTTCCTGCACCTGGAAGCGATTCCTGCCGACAGCAAGGAGTGGTTCGTGAATGCCGCCAATGCCGGGGCTCTCGCTGCGACTCTGGTGCGCGAGCGCAAGCAGGCGCTGCTGTTCCGTACGCTGGCCACGCTACGGACTGATGTTCCGGTGTTCCAGAACGTAGATGAGTTGCGTTGGGCGGGACCGACGCCGGAGTTTGATGGGATTGCGGCGAAATTGGACGCGGCCAGAACACAGGTCACAGGTGACAGGTGACAGTTCCCCGAACGACCTTTCCGTTCAGGGCATCCAGGGAGATGCGTTTCCCGTCAATGTTGGTTATCAAAGCGAAGGCACTTGGTTCAGGGTCATGCCAAACTTAAGTGGCCGGATTTATCTCGCGTAAATGAGGTGCGAAAGTTCCGAAGGTTCTCGTTACTTCACAAACTCACCCTGTCCCCCGCTGGCCCACGGGTCGTAAGCCACGCAGAAACGCACCCGGCTGGAAATGGGAGGATGGTCGTAGAACAGGAAAACATCCAGCGGATTCGGATCAGGATCGGCCAAGCCGATTTCTCCCATGATCTGGAAATCGCGGGCGGCGACCTGGCCGTAGTCCGGCGTCAAGCCATGGGTCACTTCCAGGCCGAACTGATCCGCCTGGTGCTCGAGGTGACGGCTGAAGGCAGAGCCGATCGGGGTTACGACGAATGAAAAGATCGAGAGCAAGATGAGCAGCACAGGCAGCGAGGCCCAATCCTGCAGGTCGCGAATCTCCCAGCGGGCTCCATATCGTGTGAGCACCCAGCCCACCGTGCGGTATCCCAGGTAGAACGCGATCAGCAGAAGCAGCGCGAAGAAGACCATTCCCTTCGGAATGTGCTTGAGGACGTAGTGGCCCGTCTCATGCCCGGCCACAAAGACGATCTGCGAAGTGTTCAATTTAGCGAGCGTGGTATCCCAAACCACGAGCCGCTTTGAACTGCCGATCCCGGTAACGTAGGCGTTCAGCCCGACCGTCTTTTCGCTGGCGCCCATCCAGAACATGCGCTCCGGTGGGATGTTTTGCCCGGCCCGCTGCAGCATTGCTTCCAGACTCGCCACCAGCGCAGGGTCTTTCTGCTGGAGCGGTTCAAACTTGTGAAACATGGGATCGATTACGAGCGGCTCCAGGAAGACCAGAGAGGCGGCGATGGGGAGCGAGATCAGCCAGAAATACAACCACCAGCGGCGCGGGCTGCGGCGAATCATCAGATAGAGCAGCCACACCAAAATTGTGGCGATAACGAGCGAGATGAGCAACTCCTTGATCCAGTCCCAGCCCCACGATCCCCAACTTTGCACGGAGATACCGTAGCGCTTCTCGACGGCTTCGCCATAAATGTCAAGCGGCAGCGTCAGCAACGCGATGGTGAGGAACAGCAGCGGAGAAAACAACACGCTCTGCAAAAAGCTGCGCGAAGAGAATCGCTCACTCCAGGTCCTGAATTTTGGCGTCAGCTTCCATTGCAAAATCAACCACAACAGCACGACTCCATAGGCGGTGCCAATCAGGTTCAGCCGGAAATGAATACGATTGCGCTGATGAGCTTTTTCGTGCAGTTCGGGAGGAAGACGATATTCAGTGATCGGCGCGCTGGAATGGGAAGGCAGAGTGACGGTAGCTGCCGAGGGCGATTGCGCAACGGACGATGATGGACTCTGTTCCGCGCACAGCAATGGCGCCCCACAGGCCAATCCCGCGGCGATGGCCACCACCCGGATTAAATTCATTGCATGAGTTTTCTGGCGCAAGATTTGTCGGCTTCTTTGAGGGCGACCTTGCGGAGCCTGCCTCAATCTCCGGCGCGTTGCAGCGGCGCCGGATCCAGCACTTCGATCCTCACCTTAGCGATTCTATGGCCTTCCATTTCTTCGACTGTATAGCGGCGGCCTTCGTACTCGAACGCATCGGCAACAGCTGGGATTTTCTGCAGGCGCGCCAGGACGAAGCCCGCCAGAGTTTCGAAGCCGGCATCACTCGGTAGCAATAGCTGATACTGCGATTCGAGATCCCGGATATTGACCGAGCCCTCAAGCAGCAGCGTCGTGTCTTCTTCCAGGATTGGCTGAGCTGCGGGCGGAATGTCGAACTCGTCTTCGATCTCGCCTACCAGTTGTTCCAGCACGTCTTCGACGGTGATTACACCGGCCGTCGAACCGAATTCATCGACGACGACTGCCAAGTGCCGTTTGCGCGCCTTGAACTCCGAGAGCAGGTCGGTTAACGCCATGGTCTCGGGCACCACCAGCACGTTCCGCATGATCTGGCTGACCTGCATCTTGGCGATGCGCGAACTTACCGCCTGGTTAGGGTTGAGTGTCAGGCGCAACCGCATCCAGCGCGTCAGATCCTTCGAGTACAGCACTCCAATAATGTGCTCGCGTCCGCGCTGCGGATCGTACACCGGCACGCGGGAATGTTGTTCCTCGACCACGCGCGCCAGCGCTTCATCCAGAGTCAGGTCGGCGGGCAACGAAAAGATGTCCGGGCGCGGAACCATCACCTGCCGCACCGCCACACTATCGAGTTCCAGGGCGTTGTGGATCACTTCCTCCTGAAACTCGGGAATCTGGCCCACCTGGCGACTGGCGGTGACGATCAGCTTCAGTTCGTCAGGCGAGTGGATCGCGCCTCCCCGCATCTCGCGCGACCCGAACAGCCGCAGCACAAATCCACCTGACTTCCGCATAAAGTACAGAAACGGCTTCGCGATCGTCAGAAAAACGTCCATAGGTGCCGCAACCGCCAGCGCGACCCGTTCCGCCTGCTGTAAAGCGAGCGTCTTCGGCACCAGTTCTCCCAGCAGCACGTGCAGGTAAGTGATCAGAGTGAAAGTCACAACGATGCCGACGGTGTGCGCATAAACGGCAGCGTGCGGCACCTTCACCATCAGGGGGGTGATGATTCGGGCCAGGGTGGGCTCGCCGATCCAGCCCAGGGTCAAACTGGTCAGCGTGATGCCGAGTTGGACGCCGTTCACCACCTCGTCAAGATTCTGGTGCAGGCGCAGGACCGTGCGGGCACCCAGACGGCGCGCCTCGATGAGCTGTTGAATGCGCGTGTCGCGCACACTCACCAGCGAAAACTCGGCGGCGGCGAAGAAGGCGTTGGCTGCCACCAGGAGCAGGATCAAAAACACCCGCAGCAGCACAAATGCAATCATGGAAACCTAATTCTAACATTCCAAAGGGATAGAGGAGCTAGTGAGACGCGAGCTTCGAGATGCGCGGATACTTCCAGAGGCTGCGATCAATTTAGCATCGCCTTCGAGCGAACGTAAATGACTGTCTTGGAGTCCCGCGTAATTCACAACCTCCCTGCTTTCTTTTGCTTGGCTGTGGTGTCTAACGCAGGGAGGTCATGGTGTCAGAAGGCCCATTCAGGGAAGTGACTCTCCCGATTTTCTAACGACACGCATCATTCGGGAACAAAACTCATACCGGGTTCGTAAGATGGAGTGTCAGGCGACCCCCGATCCGGTTTTCTTGAGCAGGAGGCAGACGTGAACGGCAATGGTAACGGCAAGAAGCGCAACCGGCGACTCATCTACATCGTGATTGGCGTAGTTCTCGTGCTGGGCGCCGTGATCGGAGTGATTGCTGCTGCCCGGGGCGGCACCAAGATTGACCCCTCCAAGCTCGCGAAAGTGGAACGCGGCGATCTGGCCAAGAGCGTGGTCGCAACCGGCAAGGTCGAGCCGATCACCAAGGTTGAAATCAAATCAAAAGCCAGCGGCATCGTAAAGAAGCTCTACGTCGACGCCGGCGACCGCGTGAAAAAAGGCCAGTTGCTGGCCGAACTCGACAAGGAAGAGATTGAAGCTCGCGTCGCCCAGGCCAAGGCCCAGACTGAAGCTTCCGAAGCCAGCCTCAAGGGCACACAAGCGGATCTGGAACGCGCCAAGGTCGATGCCGAGGGGCCGGACCTTCCCATGCTGAAGCGCGCCTACGATCGCGCGCAGGGCATGGCGAAGGAAGGCGTCGTTTCGCAATCAGCGCTGGATGATGCGCAGAAGAATTACGAAATGTCGTTCAACAAGCAGAACGTAGCCAAAGCCCAGTTACAGGTGCTGCGCGCCAAGATTGGCCAGGCCCAGGCGCAAGTGGCGCAGGACCATGCCAACCTCAAGCAGCTGGAGGAGCAGCTGGGCTATACGACCATCACTTCGCCGATCGACGGAATCATCCTGTCGCGGGACGTGGAAGTGGGCGACGCGGTGAGCTCAATCCTCGTGTTGGGATCGACCGCCACCCTGATCATGACCGAAGGCGACATCAGCGAAGTCTATGTGAAGGGCAAAGTCGACGAGAGCGATATCGGCAAGGTTTACATGGGCCAGCCGGCGCGGATCAAGGTCGAGTCGTTCAAGGACAAGACCTTCAACGGCAAGGTCACGAAGATTTCACCCATGGGCGTGGAGAAGGATAACGTCACGACGTTTGAAGTGCGCGTGTCGATCAACAATCCCGGAGGCGAACTGAAGGCAGCCATGACCGCCAATGCCGAGATCATCCTGGAAGAGCACAAGGGAGTGCTGCAGATTCCGGAAGGCGCGATCCTGTACGACAAGGACAAGAAGGCGTCGGTCGAAGTGCCCGACCCGAAGGGCAAGGAAGGCAAGAATAAAGTCGCGGTGAACATTGGGATCTCCAACGGCGCGAAGACAGAGCTGCTGGGTGGGCTGAAGGAAGGCGATCAGGTGGTGCTGCAGTAGAGATTCTTCAAACCAGAAATCCGGTCGGCGGGTGGCTTTGCGAAGCAACCCGCCGGCTTTTGTATTTTTCGCTCACGATGGACGCGGGGCGTGGAGTCTGACACTCAGGGCAGTGGCGTAGTTTTTGAAGTCTGGATCGGCTGTGAAGATCGGCCAATCCCGCGTCGTGCCGACCGCGCAGATCATTGCGTCAACCACAGAGACGGCAATCCCCTTCGCCCGGCAGTCATTACTGTTCTTGGCGGCGAATTCGTAGTCGGATGTGTCGAGAAATTCGTCCGGGAACGATCGAAGGGTAGTACGCAACTTCTCGTATTGCTCGGTGGTCTTGATTCCCGAAAGCAGTTCCTGCCGGATCACACCGAGAATTCGGGCGCGTCCCTCTTTCACCAGTTCCGCGAGTTCGGCGACCAGGACTTTTTCGGCAGCGTTCAAATCTTGCGCCCGCCTGCGTAATGCAAGCGACCAGACGGAAGTATCAATGAGGGTGTTCACATCCGTTTCGACTTGCGCTCCCGCTTGTAGTCGTACCCTTCCTGGTAGTCGATCTTCCCGAAGAGCGAGAGAATTTCCTGCTGCTTGCGGCGCTTGATGTACTCATCGAGCGCGCTGTTGACCGTCTCGCGCTTGGTGCGGTGCTTGCCCAGCTTCTGTGCAAGTTCGAGCAGGTCGTCGTCGATGGCGAGGTTAGTGGGCATACCTAAGATATTGTTACACATATCTATGTGTAGTACAATACGCCAGCAGATGTGTGTTTTTAAAAACTGGAGGAGCGGCAGCTTAGGGTTTTCTTTTCTATAATTTGCAACGTTTGGAGATCGGGCATCATCTCTGTACCATGTCCAATGTGTCGAATACTTTGCGCTTCGAACGGGTGTTTGAGCTGCCCAGCCCGTCTGGGAAAATCGAGTTGAAGATTCAACAGGGCGGCGCCGGGCGGTTTTACCTCATCGCTTCCCTTCCGGTGACTCCGCAGTCTGGCGAAATCGTGCTGTCGATTCCTACGGAACTAGCGGACTCGCTCACCAATGCCATCGGCAAAGCAGCGGACTACTCCGGCGAGTAGGGCTTATTTTCGAAGGCGGCTGCCTTCTGACCGACGAACTGATTGCCCCCAATGCCCGGAATGGAATTAGACCCAGGCACATGGTCGATCTTCCCGAACATTTCTCCATCCCCCTCCGTATAGTCCAGTAAGGGCGTTACGAAGCCGTTGTGCGCCCGTCTAAGCGGTGTTAAAGAATCATTCCGCGCCGCTGACCGAGTCCCGCGCTATGAATCTGACCGAGATCCTCCGACAGGCAATTGCGACCTTCCGGGCGCACAAGATGCGGATCTTTCTGACCATGTTCGGAATCGTCTGGGGAATTTCATCGGTCATTCTGCTGGTTGGTCTGGGGCGAGGCTTCAGCGCCGACCAAAAGCGCCGCATGAAGACTCTCGGCAAGGATCTGGTCATTGTCTGGGGCGGCCGCACCAGTTCCCAGGTGGGCGGGCGGGCGGCGGGCCGAGAAATCACGCTGAACATCGACGACGCCCGGCTTATTCGAAACGAATGCTACCTGGTCAGAAACGTCAGCCCGGAATTGCGCCGCACCGTACCCGAGGTGAGCCAGTTTAATTCGGCGAGCCGTGGCGTGGTTGGTATCTGGCCTTCTTATCAGGACTTTCGCTCGCTCCTGCTCGGCGAAGGACGCCTGATCACCGACGATGACGAGCGCGACGGCAATCGTGTCGTCATCCTGGGCTCGGCCGCGCGGCGCCAGCTGTTCCCCGGCCAGCCCGCCGTGGGATCGAGTGTTCTGATCAAAAGCGTGCCCTATACCGTGATCGGCGTGCTCGAGGAAAAGAAGCAAAACTCGAATTACGACGGGCCCGACAACGACTACCTGTTCGCCCCCTACTCATCGGTTTCGCGCGATTTTCCCCCGCCGCAGAAAAAGGGCGTAGTGCGCGGCTTCCTCGACAATATTGTCTTCGAAGTTGCTGACTCCGAGGCCCACGAAGATGCCGTGATGCAGGTCCGGCGCACGCTCGGCCGTGTGCACCACTTTGACGCGAAGGACAAAGATGCCCTCTTCATCTGGGACACGATGGAAGGGGCGAAGCTGGTGGCGGGCATCTTCCAGGGGATCACGTTCTTCTTCGCCTGCGTAGCGGTGGTCACGCTCGGCCTGGGCGGAATCGGCGTGATGAACATCATGCTGGTGTCGGTGACCGAACGGACACGCGAGATCGGAGTGCGCAAGGCAATCGGAGCGACCCGCAAAGACATCCTGCGGCAGTTCTTCGCGGAGTCGGTGCTGCTGACGGCGCTCAGTGGATTTCTGGGCCTGCTTTTTGGCGTGGGAACTTGCCTGGCATTGTCCAATCTTCCCTTGCCGGATTTCGTCCCACACCCCATCATTTCTCCGATTTCGATCATCCTGTCGATTGTGACGCTTTCGATCATCACTTTCACCGCCGGGATGTACCCGGCGCAACGTGCCGCCGACCTGACTCCGGTCGAGTCGCTGCGCTACGAATAGATTCTTAAGAGGAGGAAAGACATGAGGATCAGATCTGCGCAACTCACGGCTTTAGCGACGATTCTGTTGCTGGCATGCGGGGCGGCATCAGCGCGCGAACAAGGACATTTTCAGAAGACTCTCCAAATCAGCGGCGCAGCTGACCTGCAGATCAACACGCATTCCGGGGACATCAGCATTCGTCCCGGCCCGGCGGGCACGATTTCGATCACTGGAAGGATTCACGTTGGCGACGCCTGGTTCATGGGACTGGGCAGCAAGCGCACTGACGAGGTTACCGACATCGAGAACAACCCGCCCATTCAGCAGAACGGTAACAGCGTGCGCATCGACTACGTGAATCATCGAAACATTTCCATCGACTACGAGATCGTCGCGCCATCCGACACCAAGGTTAGGACCAGGTCCGGGTCAGGCGACCAGACGATCGAAGGCATGCGCGCCGGGGTCGACGTGGAAACCGGGTCAGGCGACGTGAAGCTGAATGACCTGGCCGGAGACATCCGCATCCACACCGGGTCGGGCAACGTGCAGGCCCGCGGCGCCGCCGGACCGTTGGAAGCGCGCGCCGGCAGCGGCGACATCACGATCGAAGAGAAGAGCAAGGGCGATGTGCGCCTGGAGACCGGGTCCGGCAACATCGAGGCTCGCGGCGTGGACGGCGGTTTTAATGCCAGCACGGGCAGCGGGGACGTTCGCGTCGACGGCACGCCCGCGAACTCGTGGTACGTGAAGACCGGCTCCGGAAATGCAGAGCTCCAGTTGCCGCAGCAGGCCGCGTTCGATCTCGACGTCTCCACCAGTTCCGGCAGCGTGGAGGTCAATCATCCCGTGAACACCACCGTGCAGGGGCGCGTGCAGGAATCTCGCAAATCGATTCGCGGGAAAGTGAACGGCGGGGGCCCGGAGATCAACGTGCACACCGGCTCGGGAGACGTGCGAGTGAATTAGGCAGTCGCTTGTCGTCAGTCGCTAGTCGCTAGTCGTCAGTCGCTAGTGAAAGATGGTTTGTCTAAAGACCGGACCGCGGGGGCGCCTTTGACTGGAAGGCAGTCCGCCACGAAAATCGAGGTTAGTTTTGCCAACCACTGGAGACTTGCAACGAGGACGAGCTAGCGACTAGCGACGGGAGACTGGCGACTTGTTTCTGAAGGAACTCATTTCGCAAGGCTGGCAAGCGCTGATGCGCAACCGCATGCGTTCCGTGCTGACCATGCTGGGCATCGTGTGGGGCCTCGCGTCCGTGGTGATCCTGCTCGCCTACGGGCAAGGCCTGGGCGGCGGGGTGCTGGGCGCGTTCCTCAACATGGGCAACAACGTAATCGTCTTCTGGCCCGGCCAGACCAGCATGCAGGCCGGCGGACAGCGCGCGGGCAAGAAAGTCGCCTACGAATACGAAGATGTGGAAGCCGTTCGCGACGAGGTCCCGCTGGTTCGCGCCATCAGTGCGGAATCGACCAGCGATTTCGGATACAAGGTAGGCACTCGGGTCGTATCCATCCAGACGCGCGGGGTGGAATTCCCCTACGGGCAGATGCGTAATCTCAATCTGGCCGACGGGCGTTACTTCACCGAAGGCGACTTTCTCGATCATCGCCGCGTCGTGATTCTCGGCCACAACGCCGCCAAAAAAGCTTTTCAGGGCGCACCCGCCGTGGGCCAGGACATCCAGATCGGCGGCCAGCAGTTCGAGGTCATCGGAACGCTGCGCAACAAAATTCAGGACTCCATGTACCAGGGCCCGGACAACGAAGACGGATTCATCCCTTTCCAGGTCTTCCGCGACCTGAAGCAGGTGCGCGATCCCGACATGTTCATTATTCAGCCGCAATCCGCCGAATTGCATTTGAAGGCGGTAGCCGCGGTGCGGGAAGTGATTGCGCGGCGCCATCACTTCGACCCCCACGACGACAAAGCTACCCCTGTGTGGAACACCATCGAGAACCGCGAAATGATGAACGCCTTCTCGCTGGGCCTGCAGGCAGTGCTTGGCCTGATCGGCGCAATCACCTTGGCCGTCGGCGGCGTGGGTGTGATGAACATCATGCTGGTATCGGTCACCGAGCGAACGCGCGAGATCGGCCTGCGCAAGGCGCTGGGAGCGCGCCCGCGCCACATTCTTGTGCAATTCCTGCTGGAGGCGTTGGTGCTGACCTTCGCCGGAGGAATCGTCGGCATGGCATTGGCCGTTTTCCTCACGTGGGTTATCCCGCCCATGCCGCTCTATGGAGCGCTTTTCAAGACAACCAATCACGAGGGCGACATTTTCCTGCACGCCTCCCTGAGCGTGATGGCGGTCTCGTTCATCATCCTGTCGATGGTCGGCATCGTTTCCGGATTCTTCCCGGCGCTGAAGGCGGCCCGCATGGATCCCGTGGAAGCGCTGCACTACGAATAGTCCGTTCCACAAATCCCGCAGTCAAGCGGTCGTGATGGCCGTCGCGAATGAATTGGGGCCTGCAAGCTTGAACCCAATTACCTCCGTGCCTTGACCCCACCGCCCCCGGGGGTTACTTTCGAGTTAGCGGCAGATTTTTTTGGCCGGGCCGATGTGTGCTCCGGCGGCGAGGAATCCATTGGCTCGAACACCCATCATTACCCTGACCACCGACTTCGGATTTAACGACCACTTCATTGGCGCGATGAAAGGCGTCATCCTGGCAATCGAACCGGAGGCGCAGATCATCGACATCTGCCATTCCGTTCAAGCCTTCGACGTGCTCGATGGAGCGCTGACCATTTCGCAGGCGTATTCCTATTTCCCAAGCGGCACGGTGCACATGGTCATCGTCGATCCAGGCGTAGGCACGGCACGGCGTCCGCTGGTGGTCACCAGTGAGCGACACCATTTCGTGGCTCCCGACAATGGGGTGCTTTCCCTGATCTATCAGCGCGAGCAGCGACTGAGCGCACGCCACGTCACCGGCGAACACTATTTCCTGCAGCCTGTCAGCAACACTTTTCACGCGCGGGATATCTTCTCGCCCGTGGCGGCCTACCTTGCCAAAGGCGTGGACCCGGCAAAGTTCGGGGAAGAGGTCGCCGACTTCGTGCGTTTCTCCGCTCCCAAGCCAAAGGCGGCTGATGGAAACACGCTGCGCGGCGTGGTGCTGAAAGTCGACCGCTTTGGCAATCTCATCACCAACATTACTCCGCAAGACGCGCCCATGCTGTTTGGAGAAAATCCCAGCGCATTCAAGATCGTCGTGGGACCGCGCGAAATCCGCGAGATTAAAGACGCCTACGCGCAAGGCGCGCCCGGTGAGGTTTTCGGCATCCTGGGTAGCATGGGATATCTGGAGATCGCCGCCAATCGCGGCGCCGCAGCCCAGTTGCTGGGCGTGGGCAAGGGCACGGATGTGAATATCGTGTTGGGCGAGGCGGCTGCGGCAGGAAAGTAGATAAGGTCAGGTCTCAGGTCTCAGGTCTCAGGTCTCAGGTCTCAGGTCTCAGGTCTCAGGTCTCAGGTCTCAGGTCTCAGGTCTCAGGTCTCAGGAAAAGCTACTGCGCTTGGTGAAATCGCGTCCCTGATTTCCGGTACTGGATCGGTTCCCCTGGAACTTTTCTGCGTCTCAAGCCACGTCCGTTTCGGGGTGAGTGGCTGAAAGAACGAGCTTCTTCCTTAGAGACTTTCACTGCACGGGAACAATGGTGAGCCCAAAGGCCTTTCCTGAGACCTGCGACCTGACACCTGACTCCGAGACCTGATTACCGAGCGCCCGATTTCGGATGAGCGTACCGCTCCATTTGTCCCGTCCACTTCAAGAACAGCCACAGGTGATGGCGTTCCCGCCAGGTGAAGTGCCAGAACTCCAGAAACCCGATCTGCGTCATCTTCACGCCGGTATAGGTCTCGATGCGCCACAGCAGGTACGGACTGCGCCAGGGGGCGAGGTGGTGTCCCTTGGTGGCGTTCCACAGGAAGCGGATGGCGTAGCGCATGAAGTTGTCTCGTTAGTATAGAGCGCTCCTGCCGGAAGGCGCCCGAAAAGCGCGTGCTAGAATCGAACCTCTCAACAGGAAACTGGGCTGCGATGTCCGACGAACAAGCGCGCCAGACGGCCGAAGACCACTACTACGCAGCACTCGACCTGGTTGCCGAAGGACATCACGAGCAGGCTGTCGCCCAATACCAGGCATCGCTTGCCGCCGATCCCACCTTCACCGAAGCCATGCACGGCCTGGCCCGCGCGCTGCAGGACCTGAACCGGCTCGACGAAGCCATTGCCGTCTCGAACCGCATCGTCGAACTCGATCCCGACGACGTGCTCGCCCACACCAGCCTCTCCGTGCTCTACCAGAAAAAAGGCATGATCCCGGAGGCCGAAGCGGAAGGAAACAAAGCGCGCGTGCTGGGATGGAAGCAGCAGCTGAAAAAGAGCTAGGAGGCTACTGGCTTCTTGCTTCTGGCCAACAAGGCTCTCAAAAGGACGGATCAGACTTCTTCGAACACGCAACCACGAATCTTAACGTGCCTGAACTGTCTTTAGGCATAGATCAAGGGGACGACCGACAATCTGGTTTCCGATTGCCAGCAGCCAGTAGCTAGAAGCTAACGCCCAATATCCGATACGCGGCCCACGACGGCCATCCTCATAGCTCGTACTTCTTCATCAAATGCCGGAACGAGCGATAGGAGATTCCAAGCACGTCGGCCGCCTTGGTCTGCACGCCATGCGACTGGTTGAGCGCAGCCTGCAGCAGGGAGCGCTCGATTTGGGCCACGTACTTCTCCATGTCGAGGCCCTCGGGCAGCACTCCGCCGGAGCCGGCAGCATCGGGCATGCCCGGGACGCCCGCGGCAGCCGCGGCAGCCTTCGCCTTGGGACGCTCCGCCGGCAACTCGACATGCAGCTGATTGCTGGCCTCCAGCGCGACCGCGCGTTCGACGGTATTCTCCAACTGCCGGACATTCCCCGGCCACTCGTAGTCGCACAATCCCGCAAGCGACGCAGCGTCGACCCGCTCAATGCTCTTGCCCGCCGCCGGCGCATACTTCTTCAGGAAGTGGTTGACCAGCAGCGGAATGTCCTCGCGCCGTTCGCGCAAGCCCGGCACGCGTATCGGAATCACGCTCAGGCGGTAGTAGAGATCTTCGCGAAAAGTGTTTTCGGCAACCTGCTTGTCAAGATCTTTGTTCGTGGCGGCAATCACGCGCACGTCGATGGGAATTTCTGTCGTGCTGCCGACCGGACGCACCGTGCGCTCCTGCAACACCCGCAGCAGTTTTACCTGCATGGCAAGCGTCATCTCGCCGATCTCGTCCAGAAAGATCGTGCCCCCGTCGGCCACTTCGAACAGGCCGCGCTTGTTCTGGTTGGCCCCGGTGAAGGCGCCCTTTACGTATCCGAAGAGTTCGCTTTCGAGCAGTGTTTCCGGAAACGCGCCGCAATTAACCGAAACAAACGGCTCGGTCACGCGCGGAGAACAAACATGCACGGCGCGCGCCACAAGTTCCTTGCCGGTGCCGCTCTCGCCATAAATCAGGATCGTGCTGCCGGTCGAAGCCACCGTGCGAATGGTTTGCTTGAGTTTCTCCATCGCGCCACTCACGCCGATGATGTTATCGAGCGAATTGCGCGAGGCTGCATCGCGCCGGAACGCAAAATTCTGCTTGCTCAGCGATGCCTTCTCCAGGGAACGGCTGATCGCCAGCCTGATTTCGTCGACCAGCCCGGGACTCTTGCGGATATAGTCGGAAGCACCGCCCGCTTTCACGGCCTGTACCGCCGCTTCGTAGTCGTCAACCGCCGTCATCAGGATGACGGCAGAATCCGGCGAAGTGGCATGGGCGTGGCGCAGCACTTCGATGCCGTCGATGTTCGGCATCTTGATATCGGTGATGATGAGGTCGTAGAGCGCGCCGTCAATCTTGCGCTTGGCGACCTCGCCTGAATTCGCGGTCTCCACCTTGTGCCCATCGCGCCGCAGGGCGATGTCGAGCATTTCGCACATAGAGCGCTCGTCGTCACACACCAGGATGTTAGCCATGCGCTCTCCCTCCCGCGGCCGCCCCGGAAGTCGCGGCCCCCAGACTGGCCGCCAACTCTTGACCGCCGCTTTTTTTCTCCGGCCGAGGCATGCCTGATCCCCAGCGCCGCAGTCGCAGCACCAGAGTGGTTCCCTCGCCTAATTTGGATCGCGCCCATACCTTGCCCTCATGCGCCTGCACGATCTGGTACACGATTGCCAGACCCAGTCCGGTGCCGCCGTCGAAACCGGACTGGAAGGGTTCGAAGATTTTTTCCGACTGCTGTCGGGTCATGCCGATTCCGGTATCCGCAAAATTGATCTGCCAGTCGTCGCCGGTCGAGTCCAGCGACACCGTCAGGCTCCCGCCCTGCTGCATGGCCCGTACCGCGTTCTGGCAAAAATTCCAGAACACCTGCTTGACCTTGTCGCCATCGGCGAGCGTAAGTGCTTCCTTGAACTTGAAGTTCCGCTCAATGCGGATGCCGGTGTTTTCCGACACCATGCGGTTTTCGAGCAGGGTCAGCGTGTCTTCCAGCAGCAGCACCAGGTCCACCTTGTCGAAGCGATACTGCTTGCCTCGCGAGTACGCCAGAAAGTCGGTGATGATGTTGTTCAGGCGCTCGGATTCCCGCGTCACAATCTGCAGGAGCTGGCGCTGTTCATCGGTCATCTCGGTCGCGCCCGAGAGCATGCTGACCGACCCCGCAATCGAAGTAAGCGGGTTGCGGATTTCGTGCGCGATCGCAGCCGCCAGCCGTCCGACGGCGGCCAGCCGGTCCTGGATGCGAACCTCGCGTTCCAGGCGCCGGACTTCAGTGAGGTCGTCGAAGGTATAAACGCTCCCCGAAGCTTCGCGCCCGGGAATGATCAGCGCCGAGACGATGACGCGAAAGGTCTTCCGAAAACTGTCCGCCGGCTGAAAACGCACTTCGCCATGCGCCCGTTCCGAACCGACCAGGGGCAGCGGGTCCATGAACAATTGATTGACCGATTTTCCCACCAGTTCATCGCCGCAGCTGAGCATGCGCTTGGCCGCCGTGTTGATGAGAGTAATCCGGCCCTCGATGTCGGTGGTGATCAGGCCGCCGCTGATGGACTGAATGATGTTCTCGTGCAGCGCCTGCAGGCTTTCCAGGGCGCCGCTGGCATCCTTGAGTTGCACGTCCACCTGTCGCAGCTTGGCAGACAGCAGGCAGGCCAGATGCGCGACCGCCAGGTAGGCGAACAGGTTCACAAAGATGATGGCTTCGAGCGCGTTGGGGCCCGGATGGGTCGTCGCGTACGAGGGAATCACTCCGTAGTAATTCAGTTCGAGCACGCAGACGTAAAGGATGAAAGCCAGTGCCGACGTGAGGTACGCCCAAACCTTGGGCAGCAGGATGCAGGCCACGATGATGTCCAGCGGGTAGAGGAAGTTCAGCGAACTGTCCCATCCACCGGTGAAGTGCACCACCATGCTGATCATCGCCATGTCGGTGACGACCTGCAGCACGCCCTGCACGTGCTGCTCTTCCCAGAGCGAGAACAGCAGGATGTAGAACAGAGATAAGCCGTACCACAGCAGCATCGCGTTGACGAAAGAACGCATGGGCAGCGGGCTCTCCGCCAGACGCGCCACCGTCAACTCAATTCCGAACAGAAATGTCAGGATGAGGATGCGGATTTTGACCAGCCAACCCAGCCAGTTCCGCTCATCAAAGGTCGAGTGCATGTTTGAAGCCCAGGTCTCAGGTATCAGGTTCAGGTGTCGGTCGCAGGTTTCAGGTCTCAGGGTCGGGGTTCCAGGGTTGTCTCCCTGACACCGGAAACCTGAAACCCGACACCTGCTTCTCTAGCCTGCCAACTTGCCGATCATGGCGAACAGCGGCATATAAAGCGAAACCACGATGCCGCCCACCGATACACCCAGAATGCCGATAATCGCCGGCTCCAGCATGGCCATCATGTCGCGGGTGGCGTCGTCAACTTCGTCTTCATAAAAGTCGGCGATCTTCTGCAGCATGCTGTCCATGGCGCCGGTAGCTTCGCCGACCCCGATCATCTGCGTCACCATGTTCGGAAACACTCCGCTTTCTTTGAGCGGATCGACAATGGTGCGGCCTTCTTCGATCGCCTTCCGAACCTTCATCAGAGCTTCCTGCAGGACGGCGTTACCCGAAGTGCGTGCGGTGATCGCCAGGCCTTCGAGAATCGGCACGCCCGACGTGATGAGGGTGCCCAGGGTACGCGTGAAGCGGGCCACCGCGATCTTGCGGAGCAGAATGCCAATCACGGGCATCTTCAGCATCAACTTGTCGGTGAAGTACAAGCCCTGGGGATGTTTGCGGAGTTGCTTGATCCCGAAGAACGCCGCGATGGTGCCCCCGATAAAGAACCACCAGAAATGCCCCACAAACGAGCTCAGTCCCATGGTCATGCGGGTGGGCAGCGGCAAAGCGACTCCCAGTCCCATGAACAGGTTGGTGAAGATGGGGACCACCCACTTCAAGAGCGCACCGACGATCAAGATCGCGATCGAGACCACCGCCACCGGGTAGATCAATGCCCCTTTGATGGCCGATCGCAGCCGCACCGCTTTTTCGACATAAGCCGCCAGGCGTTGCAGAATTACGTCCAGGATACCGCCGGTTTCACCCGCTTCGATCATGTTCGTCGTCAGGTCATCGAAGATGAGTGGGTACTGGCGCATGGCGTTGGCCAGCGTGGCGCCGCCTTCCACCGTGGTGCGCACGCCGTTCAGGGTCTTCTGGAACGTCGGGTTCTCCTGGTTGGCGGCCAGAATCTCGAGACATTGCACCAGCGGCAGGCCCGCGTCGATCATGACCGAAAACTGCCGGAAGAAGATGGCGATGTCCTTGGTCTTCACCTTGTTGGATCCAAATGTGGGAAGGGAGAATTCCTTTCCCTTCTCGCGCACCGATCCGGGCGTGATCCGCTCGCGGCGCAACTGCTGCATCAAAACGTCTTTGTTGGCGGCGACCCGCTCTCCGCTAACCTTTTCGCCCGCTGCGCTCTTTCCCGAAAATGTAAAGACTGGCATGTGTCTGTCTCCTCAAAATTCCCTGCTTTGCGTTTCCGTCGATCCTGTCCGGCCACTTTGCCGGGATTCCTGTTCTGCCTTAGCGCTTGCTAGGGGTCGCGGCCTTGGCCATCCCGGGCGTGCTGGTGGGACGGTTCATCAGGCCCGCGCCTCGATTGATCATTTCTTGCAATTCATCCTGGTTGCTCGATCGCAAAAGCGCCGTTTCGATAGTGATCTGCTTCTGGAAATA
Source organism: uncultured Acidobacteriota bacterium (assembly GCA_963850425.1). Classification (GTDB taxonomy): domain Bacteria; phylum Acidobacteriota; class Terriglobia; order Terriglobales; family Acidobacteriaceae; genus Gp1-AA133. The sequence goes on from CAWKLF010000003.1 coordinate 138,852, forward strand.
CGCGGTCGCCAGCGACTGGTTGAAGGTCTGCATTCCGAACTTCTCCTGGCCGGACTGCATGGCGGAATAAATCTGGTGAATCTTGTCTTCGCGGATCAGGTTTCGGATGGCGGCGTTGGGAACCATGATCTCCATGCACATCGCACGGCCCTTGCCGTCACCCTTGGGCAGCAGGCTTTGGCACATGATGCCTTCCAGCACCAGCGAGAGCTGCGCTCGAATCTGCGGCTGCTGGTGCGCCGGGAAGACGTCGATAATTCGGTTGATGGTCGACGATGCCGAGTTGGTGTGCAGCGTGCCAAATGTCAGGTGGCCGGTTTCCGCGATACGCAGCGCCGACTCGATCGTTTCCAGGTCTCGCATTTCGCCGATCAGCACCACATCCGGGTCTTCGCGGAGTGCGGCGCGCAAGGCGTCGGTAAAGCTCTTGGTGTCGGCATGCAACTCGCGCTGGTTGACCAGGCAGTTCTTGTTCATGTGCACGAATTCGATCGGGTCCTCGATGGTGAGGATGTGATCGTGCCGCTCGGTGTTGATCTTGTCGATCATGGCCGCGAGCGTAGTCGACTTGCCCGAGCCCGTGGGTCCGGTCACCAACACCAGTCCGCGCGGCTTGTCGCACAGCTTGCTGACCACGGCCGGCAGGCCGAGCTGGTTGAAGGACTTGATCTCGAAAGGAATCACGCGGAATACGGCAGCCGTAGCGCCGCGCTGGTTGAAGCAGTTCGCGCGGAAACGGGCCAGGCCCTTCAAGCCAAACGAAAAGTCCAGTTCGAGGTTCTCTTCAAAACGGTGCTTCTGCGAATCGGTCATGACGCTGTAGGCGAGCTGCTTGGTCTCAGCCGGCGTCAACTGCGGCAGGTCGAGCGGCACCAGGTGCCCGTGCACGCGCACCTGCGGCGGTGAATTGGTGGTGATGTGCAGGTCGCTGCCTGACATCTCCAGCATTCTCTTGAGCAGATCGCTTAACGAAAGCGCCATATCAGTTCCTTCCCTTCCCTTAACCAAACTCAGTGAATGGTTTCGCGCGCGACTTCCTCGAGCGTGGTCTGCCCGAGACTCACCTTGATCAGGCCGCTACGTCGCAGGGTGATCATGCCCCGCTCAATCGCCTTCTTCTTCAGTTCGACAGCCGATGCACCGACCAGCACTAATTCCCGGATCTCGTCGTCCACTTCCATGACTTCATACAAACCGGTGCGGCCCTTGTAGCCTGTGTTGTTGCAAACACCGCAGCCCTTACCCTTGTAAATCTTCACAGTTTTCACTTCTTGCGGCGTATAGCCTTCCTCGATCAGGGTCTGGTGAGGTACATCGACCACCTCCGAGCAGTCCTTGCAAATGCGCCGGACCAGTCGTTGGGCACAGATCAGGTGGACCGAAGTCGCCACCAGGAAGGGCTCAATGCCCATGTTCATGAGACGCGTGATGGTTTCCGGCGCGCCGTTGGTGTGCAGCGTGGAAAGCACCAAGTGGCCGGTGAGTGCGGCCTTGATCGCGATTTCCGCGGTTTCGAAGTCTCGGATTTCGCCGACCAGGATGATGTTCGGATCCTGTCGCAAGAAGGCGCGGAGCGCGGCCGCGAAGTTCAGGCCGATCTGCTCCTTCATCTGCACCTGGTTCACACCTTGCAGCTGAAATTCAACCGGATCCTCGGCCGTCATGATGTTGGTGTCGGGCTGATTCAAGCGGGCAATCGAGGAGTAAAGCGTGTTGGTCTTGCCCGACCCGGTGGGGCCGGTGACCAGCACCATCCCGTAGGGTTTGAGAATCGCTTTCTCGAACTTGACCAGCGACTCAGGTTCAAAACCGAGCTTGGTCATGTCCAGGCGCAGGTTCTCTTTGTCCAGCAACCGCATGACGATCTTTTCGCCCCACAACGTCGGGAGCGTGCTTACGCGGAAGTCAAGTTGCTTTTTCTTGCCGCCGATTGCCATCTTCAGCATGATGCGGCCATCCTGCGGCAACCGCTTTTCGCTGATGTCTAGTTTCGCCATGATCTTCAGGCGGGACGTGATGGCGTCCTTGAGCTTAAGCGGCGGCGTCATGATCGACTGCAGGATGCCGTCAATCCGGAAGCGGACGCGAAACTCTTTCTCGTAGGGCTCCATGTGGATATCACTGGCTCCGCGCTTGACCGCATCGGTCAGCACCAGGTTGACCAGCTTTACAATGGGAGCTTCGTCGGCGGCTTTCTCCAGCTCGCCGAGATCCATCTCCTGCTCTTCGGCCTGCAGCTCGACGTCGGCGGCGTCGAGGTCGTTGATCGACTGCATGACCTGCTCGAGGTCTTCCTCTTTCGCTGTCCCGTAAGCTTTCTCGATGCCCTCGGCGATCGAACTCTCGGACGCCACTACCGGCTCGATATTGAAGCCGGTCATGAACTTGATATCGTCCATGGCGAACACGTTGGTCGGGTCAACCATGGCGATGGTGAGCGAGGCGCCCACGCGGCTGAGCGGCAGGATCTGGTAACGCTTCGCAGTCTCGAAGGGAATCAGCTTGACAACCGCCGGATCGATTTCGAAATAGGAAAGATTGATGGCAGGAACGCCGTACTGACGCGACAGAAAATTCGTCACGTCTTCGTCGTTCAGAAAGCCCAGCTTTACCAAGGCGGAGCCCAGGCGACAGTTAGTCTCCTTCTGGACCTTGGTTGCCTGTGCCAACTGCTCTGGGGTTATGACCTTCTCTTTGACGAGAAGATCACCCAGCCGTTGCGACATACGTACAATCTCCTATCAAGCGACAGAGATATAGCGCCGAACCGCTCGCCGTCTGCGCGAAATCGCTTGTTTTCAGGGGAGAGGAACTGCAGCGCGTTTCGCGTTGACACAAATTGTCACCGCAGACGCGTTACCGCACCAGTAACCTAAGTACCTGTCCGGCGCGGTCCGTGATTCGGTTCGTGACCGGCCCCCGCAAAATGCCGGAATCCCCACAAAACAAAGGGCTGCAGAGCGCGTTGATTCCCGACGTACATGCACCTTCGTACAATCCTCCCGTTGTCTTGCGCAGCCTGAATAATCCGACGGCAGTGGAGCCGGGCGCGTTTTACCCGCCGAAGTCAGAGGTCGGGCCAACGCCGCTTCGTCACATCGCTTTGTGATGGCTTCCCTTGGGAAAAAACTGTCCTCCGGCGACCCTTATCGCAGGCTCAGGCCGTGCTACCCACTCCCACGCATTCAGTGCGCATCCTGCTATTGCTGCTCCTGCTGGGCGATCATCTCCACGCACAAAGCCTGCGCGATAAGGCGGAGGCGCTCGGTGTATCCATCGGAGCGGCGGCGCGCCCCTCGTTATTTTCCGAACGCCTGTATTCCCTGACCCTGGCGCGCGAATTCAACATGCTGGAAGCGGAAGATGCGATGAAGTGGTGGGTGATCCGTCCGGACCGCTTCACGTTCGACTTCACGCAAGCGGACCGGGTTGTGGAGTTCGCCGAAACCCATCGCATGAAAGTGCGCGGGCATACCTTGGTCTGGGGAGGTTCGAATCCCGCCTGGCTTACCTCGGCGCCATTCACCGCCGAGCAACTCAGCCAGCTTCTGCAGGAGCACATCACGACGGTCGTCACGCGCTATCGAGGCAAGGTCTTTGCCTGGGATGTCGTGAATGAAGCATTCGACGAGCGCGGTCTGTTGCGCCCCTCACTTTGGCTCGACCATCCCGGAATCGGGTTCGTGGGCAAGTCAACTGCCTACATCGAACAGGTCTTCCGCTGGGCGAATGCCGCCGATCCGCAAGCACTGCTGTTTTATAACGACAACGGGCAGGAAGCGATCAACGTGAAGTCGGACGCGATCTATGCCATGGTGAAAGACTTCAAGCAACGCGGTGTGCCCATCGACGGCATTGGCATGCAGATGCACTTGTTCGATCTGCGGGCCGATTTCGACAGCATCGACGCCAACATTGCCAGGTTCACCGCACTGGATGTCCAGGTGCACATCACGGAAATGGACGTCGCGCTTCCGGTTGACGCCGCGGGTCATGCGACGCCGGCCGACCTTGCCCGCCAGGCCGAGATCTACCGGAGAATTGCAGCCGCATGTTTGGCTCATCCGGGCTGCACGGCCATTCAAACGTGGGGCTTCACCGACAAGTATTCCTGGATCGGGTCGAAGACCAGAGGTGCGAAGGGCCAGGCGTTGCTTTTCGACCGCTACTACGCGCCGAAACTTAGCTACCATGCCCTCGAGAACGTCTTCGACCGCGAACCCAGGACCCATCCACCCGCATCCACCCGATAAGCAGAGCCTGCAGCCCCAGCAGCTATAATTGCGTTTTGGCACCGCCTGGGCCGCTCGCCGGCGGCTGAGCTTTCGAACTCCGTGGCCAAGACCCAAGCACTTCCGGATCCTCAACGCCGCCGCAAGCGGGTCATCATTCCCCTCGCAGTGGGAATCGCGCTGCTGTTTGGAATTCTTCTCTCCCAATCATCGTTCGATCAGCCTGCGTTTCTGAATCCCGACGGCAACCAGCAGCTTCTCCTCTTTGCGGGGCTCTCGGCCCTGATCTTTCTGCTCTTCGTAGCCCTGACCTTTGTCCTGGCCCGCAATTTGCTGAAGCTTTTTGCCGAGCGGCGCCTGGGCGTGCTGGGATCAAAGTTCCGCACGCGGCTGGTAGTGACCGGCTTGCTCCTTTCTTTCCTTCCCGTGATCGTGATGTTCTGGTTCGCCTACGGGTTGATGAACCGCACCATCGACCGCTGGTTCTCGCGCCCGGTGGAGGAAGTGCGCGAGGATACGCGCGCAATGGCCTCTCTGTTAGCGACCTATGCCCAGCAGAACGCCACCGCTGAAGCCGTCTCCATCGCGGGTTCACCCGCAACGGCGCGCGCCTTCGCAAGCGGGGATTTTTCGGAGATAGCCAGCGAATTTGAGCAGCACGAACCTACCCTGCAAGGTGGATTCGCATTCGCGCTCCTTAAGGGCAACGCCGAGGTGAGCTTCCACGCCCCCGCAGCCTGGGACCGCATTCGGCCGAAAGCTGCACCCGACCAGCTCTCCGGTCCTTCGCCTGCGCCGTTCACATGGGGACAGACCGAATACATTCTGGGCACCGCTCCGGTTGGAGATGACGGCCTGATTCTCATTGCCATGCCGTTGCCCCAGAAGTTCTCAGCCGCGGTGACCCAACTCCAGGCCAGCCAGAAACGCTACTTCGAGCTCTACCGGCAAAAAAGGCTCGTGCGCCGCACCTACATGAGCCTGCTCCTGTTGCTCACAGTGCTGGTGTTGTTCAGCACTACCTGGCTCGCGTTGTTTCTTTCGAAACTGGTCACGCGTCCAGTTGCCGCCCTCGCGGAAGCCACCCAGGAAATCTCCCGCGGTCGCCTCGACTACCGCGTGGAGGTGAACGCGGCCGACGAAATTGGCGACCTGGTGCAATCCTTTAACCGCATGGCGGAGGAATTGGAATCGAGCCGCCATCAAATCGACGCTTCCAGCCGCGATCTCAGCGCCGCCAACACCGCCCTCGAACAGCGACGCCGCCACATCGAAACCATCCTGGAAAGTATTCCCACGGGCGTGCTTTCTCTGGACGCGCAGAAACGGATTACCCACGTCAATCCCGCTCTGCTGCGCATGTTCCACCCCAATGGCGCGGGCGACGATCCGGCTGCGCGGATGATCAATTCCGAATTGCAGGACGTGTTTCCGCTGGATGTCGTAGAAGATCTGCTGGTCCTGCTGCGCCGGGCCGATCGCATGGGCATTACCACCAGCCAGACTGAAATCACACTGCCTCGCGCAAAGCTGAATGCGGCCCTCACCGTGGCCACCCTGCAGCATCAGGAAGAGCGCCTGGGCTACGTTTTGATCTTTGAAGATCTGTCGGATCTGCTGAAAGCGCAGAAGCAGGCTGCCTGGCGCGAAGTAGCCCGCCGGGTTGCGCACGAGATCAAGAATCCGTTGACGCCGATTGCTTTGTCCGCCGATCGTATCCGCCGCCACCTCGACAGGGGCACGCGCCCAGACCCGGCCTCACTCGAAGTGATTCGCCACTGTTCGGAAACCATCGCCTCCTCGGTCGACACCGTCCGCACGCTGGTCGATGAATTCTCCACCCTGGCGCGGTTTCCCGCGTCCCATCCCAGCCCCGCCAGCATCAACTCCATTGTGGAGAGCGCGCTGAACATGTTCGATGGCCGTCTCGCCGAAGTAACGGTTCGGAAAGATTTGGCGCCCGATCTTCCCAAAGTGATGGCCGATTCGGAAGCCATCAAACGCGCTTTGGCGAACCTGGTAGACAACGCCGCCGAAGCCATGGAAGGCGCACGGCTGCGGGAAATCCGCGTCAGCACCAGCCTTGTCACCAGCCGCGATGCGGTCGAAATCCTGATCGCCGACACGGGCCACGGCGTCACGCAAGAGCTCAAAGAGAAATTGTTCCTCCCATATTTCTCAACCAAGAAACGCGGCACCGGCCTCGGCCTCGCAATCGTAAGCCGCATCATTGAAGATCATCATGGTTCCATCCGCGTCGAAGAGAACCGTCCCGTAGGCACGCGCTTCATCGTCGAGCTGCCGCTCGCTCCCGAACCCGCTTCTGCCCCGGTTCAACATGTCTAACATCCTGATCGTTGACGACGAATCCGATATCCGCGACTCCTTGAAGGGCGTGCTCGACGACGAAGGATTCCGCACAGAACAAGCAGAAAGCGGAGAAGCCTGCCTGAGGCTCGTCGACCAACAGCCCTTTGACGTTGTGCTGCTGGATGTCTGGCTTCCGGGCATGGATGGCCTGGAAACGCTCCAGAAAATTCGCGAACTCGACAACCCTCCGGAAGTCATCATGATCTCCGGCCACGGCACCATCGAAACCGCCGTGCGCGCCACCAAGTTGGGCGCCTACGATTTCCTCGAGAAGCCGCTCTCCATCGATCGCATCCTCATCCTGATCAAGCACGCGATTGAAGCAAAGAAACTGCGCCGCGAAAATCGCGACCTCAAAAAGCAGTTGCAGTCGAAGAATGTCATCGTCGGCGACAGCGTCCCGATGAAAGCCCTCCGCCAGCAAACTTCCATCATGGCGCCTACCAACGGACGCGTCCTGATTTATGGCGAGTCGGGCACCGGCAAGGAACTGGTCGCGCACGCCATCCATGCCCGCAGCCTGCGCAAGGATGAAATGTTTGTCGAGGTAAATTGCGCCGCCATTCCCGAAGATTCCATCGAGAGCGAGCTGTTCGGACACCAGCGGGGATCTTTTCCCGGCGCCACCACCGATAAGGAAGGCAAGTTCCAGAAAGCAACCGGCGGCACCCTGTTCCTCGACGAAGTCGGCGACATGAGCTTGAAGACGCAATCAAAAGTCTTGCGCACGCTCGACGAACAACGCTTCACCCCGGTCGGCGGATCCGAGCCGATCACCGTCGACGTGCGGGTCATCGCTTCCACCAACAAGGATCTGGAAGAGGAAATTTCCAAGGGCAATTTTCGCGAGGACCTATTCTACCGGCTGAACGTAATCCCGTTCTTCGTCCCGTCGCTGCGCGAACGCAAGGAAGACGTTCCGCTGCTGGCCCGCCACTTCCTCAAGGAATTCGCCGCCGCTTACGGGCGGCGCTCGCGGGAAATCACCGACGATGCCATCGAGGCCCTCATGCGCTATTCCTGGCCGGGCAACGTGCGTGAACTACGCAATGTGATCGAGCGCATTGTCATCATGAACCCCACCACCACGCGCTTCGAGCGTAAGCACCTGCCGCCGCTGGTTTATCGCGATGGAAGCCGCCGGGCCGCGGGGGCCGAATTCTCCAGCCTGCACCAGGCTCGCGATGCCTATGAGAGGGATTACATCCTCAAGAAGCTGGACGAGAATCACAGTAACGTGAGCCGCACCGCGGAAATGCTGGGCCTCGAGCGCAGCCACCTCTATCGCAAGATGAAAGCTCTGGGAATCGCGGCGAAGGAATGATGTGTAGCGCGGGCGCCCCCGCCCGCGTCCGGTATTCCGAAACCAGCAGTCGCGGAAGAAATACAAAACTTATCTCTTCAGCATGTGGATCTCTTTGCCGTTGTTCTTGAACTGCACTTCGTCCATTAGTTCATTAATCAGGAAAATGCCGCGTCCGTGGTTGGAGTAGATGTTCTGCCCGATGACCGGGCTGGGGATGGAGTTGGGATCAAAACCGGGCCCGGGATCGCGCACCACAATCAGCATGCCGCGCGTCTCGTCGCACACCACATCGCACTCGACGATTTTCTTGGGGTCCGCCTTCGCCCCGTGCACAACCGCATTGGCCAGCGCTTCGCTTAGCGCCAGTTCAATTGCATCTTCCTTGCCCGAGGCGCAGTTGGTCTCCCGAACAACTTCCATAATTCCCTGCACCACCGGATCAATCGCGTCCCGGTCCGCCGCAAGGGTCACCTTCAACTTCAGTGCCAACTTTTCCGGATCAAAAGTGCAACCGCCCGAAGCGTCGCCCGCCATAGTGGTTATCCGGCCCCAAGTGAATTACCGCACGATTGCACAATCTTATAGGCAGTTGCTCACTGCGACAAACCCATTCTTAGCGCCCGTGTCCCCTTCGACCGGAAGGAGAAACAAGGCCCTCGAGTTGCCGCCGCCAATCCAGTTCGTCCACGAAGGCGCGGGAATCCCGCCATCCCGGCTGCACCTTCACGAAAAGCTCCAGGAATACCTTCTTCCCCAACATCCGTTCCATGTTTAGTCTGGCGGCAGTTCCGATCTTCTTCAGCATCTGCCCGCCTTTGCCCAACAGGATGGCCTTTTGCCCATCGCGCTCGCAATAAATCGTCGCCGCGATCCGTACCAGCCTTTCGCCCTCTTCAAATTGCTCGACGATGACGGTGGTCGCGTGCGGCACTTCTTCCTTGGTGGCAAGCAAGACCTGCTCCCGAATAATCTCCCCCGCCATAAAACGCACCGGTTGGTCCGTGGTTTGATCCTCCGGAAAATACGCTGGTCCCGCCGGCAGGGCCTTGACTATGGCGTCCAGCAGCAGATCCAGGCCTTCTTTCTTCAATCCTGACAGCGGAATCACTTCCCCGAAATCGTGCAGCCGACGGTATTCCTCGATGATGGGCAGCATCTTCTTCTTGTCGCGCAGCAGGTCGATCTTGTTGAGCAGTAGAAACACCGGCGTGCCCGAGCGCTGCGCGAGTTTGAGCGCGAAATCATCCTCCTGGCTCATTTTCCGCATGACGTCGATCAACATCAGGATCAGGTCGCAGCCTTCCAGCGCTTCGTGGACCTCGACCATCATCTTGCGTCCCAGCGAACTGTCGGGTTTATGGACGCCGGGCGTGTCCACCAGAATCACCTGCGCTCCTGGCCGTTTGCCGGCCTTCGGGATATGCAGAATTCCCTGAATGCGATTGCGAGTGGTCTGCGGCTTGGGGCTGATGATGGCAAGGCGCTCTCCGACCAGCGCGTTCAGCAGCGTAGACTTGCCCGCGTTCGGGCGGCCAAGAATGCAAACGAATCCAGAACGAAACGCCATAAGAGGAATATCCAGAGTTTTCTGCTTTGGAAGGCTTCTCACCACAGAGTCACAGAGAACCCTTTGGGCAAAAATTCAGTGGTACCGCAGGACCGGTGGCACGTCGCTGAGCTCAATTTGTCATGGCTAATTTCACGCGCTGGGTTTGCTTTTCTCCGTGCCTCTGTGTCGCTGTGGTGAAAGGTTTTTGCAGTCTATCACGCAGTGCTAAAAACAAAGAGGAGGCTAAATCAGCTTCATCTGCCGGGGCTCGACCGTGTGGATGCGTACTCTTTCCACGCGCCGGTCGGTCGAGTCCAGCACCTCGAAACGCAACCCGTCTTCCTCGATGATCTCGCCCTTTTGCGGAATTCGTCCCGCCAGTTCAGTCACGAGGCCTGCCACCGTCGTAGCTTCTTTCCCTTCCGGGCGCACTCCGAAAAGTTCATCAAGGTGGTCGACGTCCATATTCCCCGGAACGATGTAGGAGTGATCGTTTTCCTTGATCACCTGCGACTTCTCATGTTCGTCGCCGATTTCGCCCACGATCTCCTCGACCAGGTCCTCGATCGTGACCAGTCCCGCGACCCCGCCGTACTCGTCCACTGCGATGGCCATGCGGATATTGTTTCTTCGCATCTCGCGCAGCAAATCGCTGCCCAGCTTGCTTTCCGGTACAAAGTACACATCCTTGCGCATCAGCGACTCCACCGTGCGGGCGGGTGCCTCGCTGTCGGGCACCTGCAATACGTCCTGTGCGTACACAACGCCGACAATGTTATGGATGCTTTCGCGATACACCGGCACGCGCGAGAACGGCTTAGTCCTGAGCAACTCGATGAATTGTTCCAGCGTGGTATGGACCGGAACGGCAACCATCTCTGGACGCGGCTTCATGGCATCGCGCACCGTTTTGCCGCTGAATTCAACTACCGATTGAATCAGATCGCGGTCGCTTGCCTGAATAATGCCTTCTTCCTGCCCGGCTTCAATAAGCGCGTCGACCGCCTCAGCAGGAGTCTCCGCCTTTTCCTCAGAGGGCCTCTTAGTCAACGAGGCCACCGATTGCAGAAACCCCAGTATGAGTGTGACCGGCAGCACCGCATAAATAAGAATGCGAAGCAGCCACACCCAGCGCACCAGCCAGTCACCTTTCGTTCGGGAAAAGAAAACGAACGGCAGAAACCGGTTAAACACGACAATGATCAGAATCAGGCTGAGCGTAGCTTGCAGAATTTCCTGAAAGCTCCACGCATGGTCATTGAACACCGTGAAGCCCACCGCCATCGCAATCGCCGCCATGACCAATGGCACCAGGATCGCCATGGAGAGCGACGCCCGCGGCCGGCTTGCCCGCAGCCTGGGCTCGACCTGTTTCTCGAAGGAGTCGATGTTGTCCTGGAATTCGCGGGAAAGAAATTTTCCAATCTCGGTGTAGAGCCGGTCGACATAAGAGACCAGCGTGAGCAGGCCCACCAACAGGAGGAGCACGACGAAGACTGCGTAATTCATTGCGCGCGCCTCCGTGCGGCCCGGGAAGTTTCCTGCCGCTTCTCGCTCCGCTCGATCAATGCCACGGGCAGTTTGAGCTGTTTCCGCAAGCCCATTTCCCTTCGCGCCATCGTTCCGCTATCGGCTGCGTGATCATAGCCCGCCAGGTGCAACAGTCCGTGCAACACGAGGACCTTCACTTCTTCGGCCGGCGAATGTCCAAGCCGACGCGCATTTTGCGAAGCGATATCGGCCGAAATTGCCACATCTCCGGCGAAGCGGCCCTTCGACACCATTTCCGCCGGAAACGAGAGAACATCGGTGGGCTTGTCCTTGCCGCGGAAACGCTCGTTGAGACGCCGCAATTCCAGGCTGCTGGTGACAAGGATTGTCACCGCCCCACGCACGCCGACGGCCCGCTTCGCGCGCGTCGCGAAGCGGTCGAGTGCGCCTTCGCTCAGCCCGGCGACCCGCTTTTGCAAGATGACCATCCCTCTCCCGACTGATCGAAGGCGGCGAACCGCCTCCGTCCAAATAAAACAGGAGGGCAATCACGCCCTCCTCCACATCCAATTCGATTACTCCGCGCGCGGGTCGCCCTCGACCACCGCCGAGTCTTCCGGTGTACGCACCTCTGTCGCTGTCCGCATGTCTGCCGCCCGCGCGTCTGCGGCCTTTGCTTCCAGCGACAATGACATCTGCTGCTCCGCGACCCGCACTTTGTGTTCGTCGTACGCCCGAATGATGCGCTGCACCAGGTGATGACGCACCACGTCCGACTCATCGAAGTAGACAAACGCCAGCCCTTCCACCGGCTTCAGAATGTCGATCGCCTCGACCAGACCGCTCCGCCGCGCGTTTGGCAAGTCGATCTGCGTGATGTCGCCCGTGATGACGGCCTTCGAGTTGAAACCCAGCCGCGTCACGAACATCTTCATTTGCTCCGAGGTCGTGTTCTGCGCCTCGTCCATGATGACGAACGAATCGTTCAGCGTGCGACCGCGCATAAAGGCAATCGGCGCAATCTCGATGACGTTCTTTTCAAGATAGCGATCCACCTTCTCGGGATCGAGCATGTCATAAAGCGCGTCATACAACGGCCGCAGGTAGGGATCGATCTTGTCCTGCAAGGTGCCCGGCAGAAAGCCGAGACGCTCGCCCGCTTCCACCGCCGGCCGCGCCAGGATGATGCGGTTCACCCGCTTGGCAAGCAATGCCGAGATTGCCATCGCCACAGCCAGGTAAGTCTTCCCGGTTCCCGCCGGCCCGACTCCGAATACCATGTCGTGCTTCTCGATGGCTTCCAGATAGCGGCGCTGGTTCGAACTTTTGGGTTGCACCGTTCGCCGCCCGAACGAGCGTTGCTTGCCCGCTTCGGCAAGTCCGCGCAGCGTCACTTTGGGATCAGTCGTCACCACCCGCAGCATGCTGTTCAGGTCGCCGTTGTTAAAGCTGAAGCCGGAGCGCTGCAGGTGGTCATAGTCGGCGAAAACTTGCTCGGCGCGGGCCACGTCGCGGGCTGCACCCTCCACTTCAACGCCATTCGAGCGGAGGTCGATCGCGACGTTCAAGCCGTCTTCGAGCAGGTGCAGATTCTCGTCGCGCGTTCCAAACAGGGTCTCGATATTCGAGCTGACTTCAATACTCTTCTTCATTCAGGTGGTCAGTTTTTCCTCTCTGGGGGCCCGTACTCTCCGGCAAGTCGGCCTTTGCGGCGGCCATCAAGTTGCCGCCCTACACAGACACAAACCTATCCTCGAACCGGGAAATCCGGCGCCTGTCCGCTTTAAACAAACGCTTATCTTGCGAAGGGTGGGAACCAGCCGGAATGCGGGCCTCGAGGTGCAGGCAACTACCATTGCTTTCAAGCCTACCCCGGGTATTGGTGAGAGTCAATGGGAGGACAATGGTAGGAAAACTGCGCTTGATCGGACCTGCAAGTGATCAATGGTGCGATATCGCGCGCTGGAAGTCGTCTGCCGTCGTGACGTAGCAGTGCAACTTCGTGCTCTTGTCGCCCACTTCGGCGGCCAGCCGGTTGCCTTCAGCCTGCGCTTCGGCGTCGGGCTGCTCCCCGCCCTCCGGCCACATCATCTGCATCAGCGACTCGTCACACTTAGGATCGGGCGTGGCCCGCAACTTGTAAATCCTCGCGGTGCTCCAGTCATACTCGGCCAGCCGCTTTTGATATGGAAGCGAGGTGTAAACCAGCTTGATGATTTCCTTCTGGTCTCCCTTGATCGTGCGTTCGGCCAACACGACTTCGTACTTTGAGAAAAATGAACCGTTCGTCGAAGCACCCGGCACTGCAATCAGCCGCACGGGAAGATCCTCGCCAGGGGCAGTCGCGTTATTCGGCATCGTGGGCGCTGATTGCGCATTCTCCGGAACGTCCGGCAAAGGATCCATCTGCTCCAACGGACCAGTCGAGACCGATCCAGCTCCCACCCGATCCGGCGGAGCTCCGGCATTCATCCCTCCGCCAGAACCTCCCGCACCAGCCCGCGCACCCACGCCTGAACCGCCACCACCGCCCGCAGGGGGAGCCGCGACATTTCCTCCGCCTCCCAACGAGCCCACACGATTCCCACCACCGTTCCCACCCGTTCCCGATCCAGAGATCGCCGGAGGAGGGGGAACCACTGCGCCGCCTCCACCACCAAGTGTTCCCAAACGGCTGCCTGCGCCGCTCGTCCCCGAGCCCGCGCCGCTCCCGCCTCCGCCCGAAATCGATGGAGGGGGCGGCACCACATCCGTCCCGCCTGCAGTCAGGGACCCGCCGCCGTGCCCTCCGGTCCCTCTACCGGACCCGGCTCCCGATATCGATGGAGGTGGAGGCACAACCCCCGCTCCACCACCGGACAGTGAATTTCCAAAACCTCCGCGCGCTCCCGATCCTGCGCCCGCGCCTTGCACCGAAGGTGGAGGAGGTACAACTTCAGTACCGCCAGAACCCAAGGACGTGACACGTCCGCGCCCATTGCCGCCGCCTTGCACCGATGGGGGCGGTGGAACGACCGCCGATCCTCCTCCCGACAATGAACCTACGCGGCTCGCTCCTCCGCCTGCTCCTGCGCCTTCGCCCTGCAAACCAGGCGGTGGCGGCACGATCTTGGGTGGGCTGTTTGAGAACCAGGAACTCAACGTGGAAATCAATCCGGCTCCGCTGCCTTGCACCGACGGTGGCGGAGGTACCACCGCGGCCCCCACTCCGTTCGCCGAAGTTCCTCTCCCATTGCCACCTCCAATGCCTGCTCCCTGCAATGAAGGAGGCGGCGGCACCACGGCGACCCCAGGACCAGATAGCGCCCCCGCTTTTCCGGAATGTTCCACCGAGGGCGGCGGAGGCACGACAGCGCCCCCCGCTGCCAGCCCGCGCGGCCCACCCGAGCTCGCCCGCAGACCCTGTCCCTGCAGGCCGGGTGGAGGAGCAATCACGTTGCTGGCGCCCGGCCCGCGCAGCGTGTGGTCGCCTGCAATACCTCGAGCATCCACCGGCGGCGCGAGAACACCCGCCTGTAGCGATCCTGGCAATCCTTTTCTTTGTGCATTCACGTCGGGCGGGGGAGGAGCCACTGCCGCAGTAAGACCGCTCACCGGGGAATTCGTGCGTGCCGTTGCAGAAAGCGGAACCGCTGGCATCGTCGGATCAGCCGCAAGATTCGGCGATCGCGGACCTTCCGCCAATTTCAAATCCGGTGGTAGGACCAGCTTCGGAGTGCCCCGATTTTCCGGAGCCACCGGCAGCGCCTTCGCGTGAGCACTTGCCGACGCGCCCCGTCCCTTGGCGTGCGTCGTCGCGTGAGTTGTTTGTCGGGGAGTGCTGCTGCGTGCGCTGGGATAGGCTTTCGACGGCGAATAGTAAACCGCTCCGGACGCCCGGTACGACGACTGGTTCACATGCGGCTTCGGTCGCGACGCCCAACCCTGGGTCAGCGCCCAGGCCGCAATCATGACCACCATGTGCCACAGCAACGACTCCTGGAACGACTTCCAGGGCATTTCCGTGGGAACAAAAACGTCGTGCCAGAAGGGGCCAGGAGGCGATGTGCCCTTGAAAGGCGCAGGCTTCCGGCGCAGGATTGCGTCGGCTAAGTTATTGAAAAATACTTCATGTCTCGGTTGAAGTTCGAGCAGCAACCGCAGGCGAGGATCGGCCTTGGTGACAACACGAGATTCCGTACTTAATAGGGCCAAACCCTTTTCCATGGATCCACGCGGCGGGGGAACTTTGCTTAATTATAGGCCAGATACCTCAAAGCTACGCCCCCTGACGCGAAATCGGTAGGGCACTTTCGGGCAGTCGTTAATCGCCCCGCTTCATGCCCGCTCGGCACGCGCGTCCGGCGTCGACGCCGGAACGGCGCGCTGCGATGCCCACTGCCGCAGTGCCTCGATCTCCTCGGCGCGAGTAGTCGAGAGCGGCACCGTAGCCTGGATTGCATCGAGCAGATGCTGATCGCCCAGCTGCTGCTTCTGCGAGTAGGCCGCATACAATGCCGTCTGCACGACCGACTCGATCTCCGCCCCGGAATATCCCCGCGCCGCCAAAGCCACACGGTCGAGGCTAAACTCGGCGGGATTTCTTTTTCTCTTGCTCAGCTGGATGGCAAAAATCTGCTTGCGCTCCGCCTGATTGGGCAGGTCCACAAAGAACAGTTCATCGAACCGCCCCTTGCGGATCAGTTCCGGCGGAAGCACGCTGACGTTGTTGCAGGTGGCCGCCACAAACACCGGCGCCTTCCGGTCCTGCATCCAGGAAAGAAACGCAGCCAGCAATCGCGAGGAAACGCCCGCGTCCGCCGAAGCCGAATCCGGCCCGCTTCCGGCAAAGACTTTCTCCAGTTCGTCGATCCACAGCACGCAGGGCGCGAGGCCTTCGGCGACCTGGAAGACTTTCTGGATGCGCTTCTCGGTCTCACCAATGTACTTGTCGTAAACTGCGGCCGTATCGAACTTCACCAGCGGCAACTTCCATTCCCCGGCGATGGCGCGCGCGCACATGCTCTTGCCGCAACCCTGCACGCCCAGAATGATCACGCCTCGAGGTGGATCGAGTCCGAACGAACGCGCCGACTCTTCCCACGACCCGCGCCGCTGCGCCAAAAACTTCTTCAGATTATCCAGTCCGCCCACGCTCGCCAGCGAGTCCGACGCATCCACGAACTCCAGCATTTCCGACCGCCGCAGCAGCGACTTCTTGGCCTCCAGCACGTCCGTGACGGTTTCCGGACAAAGCGCATACCGCGCCACCAGCGCCTGCGAAATCGCGCGCTCTGCTTCTTCCTCGGTCAGCCCGCGCAAGTTGTCGGCCATCAAGTCGATCCCGGCGGGCTCCAGCCGTCGTTGAAGCGTATGCGTCTTGGAAACTTTCACCAGCACTTCATCAATGATATGCCGCAAGCGCAGCCGATCCGGCAACGGCAATTCCACATACTCCACCAGGCTCGCAAGTTCCGGCGGAATGGAAATCTTCGGCGCCGTCAGGACGACAGTGCGCCTGTTCGTCGCGAACTTCTGCCCTACATCGCGCAACCGCCGCACCACCACCGGGTCTTCCATATGCCGATGCAGGTCCTTCAGGATGAAAGCCGCCTCGATAGAAATGCCTTCCAGATTCGCCAGCATCTTCGCCGGCTCCCGGCTGTCATAAAGCGCTTTAGCGTTTTCGGCGAACTCGTTAATTTCGCCCGCACGATACCCTCCGGCTGGAAATGCTCCGCCCTCAATGACCGGCGCCGCAGGATTTCCGCCGGACCGCGCAAGCCCAGTCGCGATGGTCCACTCAAAAGCCGCAAGGTTCAGCGCTGAGCATGCCAGACGCACCATGCGAACCGCGCGCGTCTCCTCCACCGTCTCCATCACAACAATGGGCGTGGAGGAATCGATCAGGACTTTCAGCCGTTCCAGGACTTTGTCCATATCCGTTTGACCAGCCAGCACTTACTCTCGTACAATAACGTATTCGGTACCCACCGGAACATCTCTCGCGTAGAAACGAAGGTAACTAAACAGCATGGCGAATCATCTATCGGCGCTGAAGCGCGCCCGTCAGACCGCAAAACGCACTGCCACCAACCGCAACAACACTTCCCAGCTGCGCGGATCGTTGCGCGAACTGCGGGAGTCGATCGCCAAGGGCGACAAGACCGTCGCCGAAAAGACCTATCGCGAGACCGTCTCCGCCCTCGACAAGGCCATCCAGAAGGGCGTCATCCACAAGAACACTGCCGCCCGCTACAAGTCCCGCCTGTCCAAGCGCGTGCAGGCCGCGGGCGCAAAATAGGTTTTCAAATTGATTGCAGGATTGCTGGAACGGCAGGCCATTGGGCCTGCCGTTTAGCTTTCGAGGAACAGCGTAACCACCGAGGACACAGTGGAACGCCGGGGAAACCTAAAAAAAAGGTTCAATGGGAGTCGGTCGCGGATCCACTGACGTGCTGAAAGCCTCGCGGTTCTCTGTGCTCCTCATCCTCTGTGCTGAAGATCTTGGTTTGGCCGACGACCAACGACTGACGGCCAACGACAGTTTTAGGGCTGCCGCTTATCGCTCAACTTCTTGCACGGATAATCTCCATTCCAAAGCAGCGACTCGATCTTCCCGGCCCTGTCTCTTTTAAACCCAACCTTCACATAAAGCTGCCGGTAGAAGAACAAATCCTTCCCGGTCGGCTCCAGAGGCAAATAGTCCCCGCCGGTTCCGCGCAAGTAGAGCGCCGCTCCCTCGGCTCTCACGTCGAGCAGAAACGTCGGATTCACCTCATAAGTTCCGGCAAACTCTTCCGGATGAGCGATTGCCTCCGCCGCCTTTGCCCGAGGACCCGGGGTAGCCGGATCCCCACCGAGCCCAATCGCCGCGAGATCATCCGCCATCGGGTTGACGGCTGCGTCCTCCAGATTGCCGAGCACGATCACGATCAACCGATCCTCCGGAAACACCGCAATGTGCGATGAAAATCCCGGATCCCTGCCACTCTGCTCGATGTACTTGTGCTTGCTCTTGGTTTCGCGAGCAGCCCAGCCGTACGCGTGCTCCCCGCGCGCATCGAAGAATTTATTCGACTGCATCAGCCGGCACCATTGATAAAGGTCCGCAGTCGTCGAATAAAGCGATCCCGATCCGGTAAGAATCGTTTTGTCATAAGCGGGGGCGTTGCGCAGCCCACGATCGCCAAAGGCCGGCTGGTATCCGGTGGCGCGGTTTGCAATGATCGTGTCATCCCGAAAGGTGCCCGTGTCTTTCATCCCCGCCGGCTGCAGAATCTCCTCCGTCAGAAATTGCTCGTATGGCTTCCCCGACACTCGCTCAATGATGTAAGCCAGAAACGCGTAACCGGTATTGCTGTAGCTGCTCTTGCTGCCGGGAAGAAAATCGAGCGGCCTGGTCTTCACCCAGGCGACCAGATCCGTTAGCGTCACCTTCTGGTATTTGCGTATCGGGTATTCCGGCAATGAATAGAAATCCGGCAGTCCCGAGGTATGCGTCAACATCTGTTCGATGGTGATGCGCTCGCCGTTCAGAAAATCCGGGACGTACTTGCTCAGGGGATCGCTGAGTTTGAGTTTGCCCTGACGCTCAAGGTGGAGAATGGCCGCCGCCGTGAACGTCTTGGTCACCGAAGCGATATGGAATTTCGCCTTTTCTGAGTTGGCAATGCCCCATTCGTAATTCGCCATCCCATACGACTTCTCGAATAGGATGTGCCCGTCACGCGCGACCAGCACCGACCCGCTGAAATCGCCGTTATGCACGTAGGCCTGGACTTGGTGATCGAAGCGCGCACCCGTTTGTGCCGCGAGCGGCAAGGCCAGGACGAGGATCACCGCCGACAGGCCGAAACAGTGGACCACCGTTTGCAGAAGGGGATCACGCCTCAAAGGCGTACTCCGAAGTATTCAACCAGGGCGCCCTGCCATTGCTCTTCGCTGTTCAGCGTCTGCTCTTCGCGATGATTTTTGACAGTGCGGATCAGCGTCAAATCAGAGAGGGTGATGCGCCCGTCCGGCGTTCGCAACGTGCACACGCGCTGCCGGGTGAAATGCGACTCCGGCGACGTCTGCTGGAACTGGCAGCGGGCTTCGAAGTCCTCCAGACGGTAAGGCTTCAAGGTGAATTGATATTGCGATTTCCAGGGCTGCCCCGCGAGCTGGCGCTGCACGATCATCACGTCCCCTACCGGCACAATACGGAAACGACCGCTGAGTTGTTCCTGCTCGATCTCCGTCTTTAGGCGCAGCGGCTCGAGAAAGGAATCTCCAAACCCAATGTCCGCCAGCCAGGGCTCCTCCAGATCAATCAGCAAAGCCAGATGATCGAATTCCGGCGAGGCGCTGCCATCCTCCCGCGCAACGCGCCCGGAAAGCAGGGTCACGCGAAATCCCAGTTCACGCAGCAGGGCCGCAAACGCCCCGTTGAGTTCGTAACAAAACCCGCCCCGCCGTTGTTGGACAATCTTGTAAACGAATCGCTCTTCGTCACAAATGATCTTTCGCCCCAGAGAGATGTCCAGATTTTCAAAAGGAACGGAATAGAGATGCGCCAGATGCAGTTCACGAAGAGTCTCAGCGCTGGGATTGATGGGACCGCTGTAAGAGATGCGCGCGAGGTAGGCCGGAACGTCCATCCTGCTTATTGGATGTGATCTTTTTTCTGGAGATTGTGCTTCCCACAAAGAATTTGGATATTGGCAGCGTCTTTGGACGATCCTCCAAGGGAATACGGAATGACGTGGTCGAAATGGAGATTCTCCTTAGAACCGCACTGAATGCAGCAACCCCTATCCCTCTTCCAAACTTCTAGCTTCACTGCGCTTGGAATGACTCGATCGTGTTCGACGGCTGTTGATACCGCGTTAGAAAGTTGCGACTCAGGTTCGTCCAAAAGTTGCAGCCTGAACTTGTATACCTGCCTTCGCGCATTGGTCTCTTGCCATCCGTCGACCAATTCAAACACGCCGTTGTAAGCCCAAACCCCGTCGCGGATTTTCTCGAATACCCTTACTCGTTCCGCAGGTGCCTTGCCGGATTGGAATCGCCGCACCGCATCGATAAAGAGACCGTTTTGCGTGGGGCGCCCATTTGGCTGAAATTCGGGTTGATCCACAAACTTTGGGTCTGGGCCATCCTTGTGCCTCGGTGCGTCATGCCCTTCATAAACCACGACTCGTCCGCCTTGTTCTACGCGATCTTCATAGGGAGCACCTGGACGAATACTCATCAAAATCAGGCTTTCAGAATCTTTAATGCGGTAGTTCATCCCACGCTGCAAACTGATGCCGTAGAGGTCGCACATCTCACGGTAGGAAACCACATCTTGCGGAGAGAGCATGAGTCAACAGCTGCAATGAGCTTTTGCCAACGACCAACGACCGACGACCAACGACTGCTCTTAGATCTGCAATTCGTCCTGAGACCATGCCGCCTCCGGCCGCGGCTCGAGGGTGAGATCCAGCACCAGTTTCTCCAGCACCAGCCGTTTGGTCGGAGGATTCGACCGCAGCGCCAAGTCCGCTTTGCCCACCAAGCGGATCGCGCTGGTCAGTTCGCGTTTCGATTGATATCGCCGTGCTTGCCGGATGATGTCTTCGGCGGCAAATGGCGGCACGCGAAATCCCTGCCATAACGCCGCCCACAGGGCGCGCTGGTCGCGCACATTCCGCTCCATAATCACCAGCATCTGCCGGAAAGTTTTGGCCAGCATGTACAGGTGCCCAATCGCCGCCTCGTCGCCCTCGCCGGTCGAAAGTATCGCGTCCAGCACTTCCAGCGCCCGCACGCGGTCTTTCGCCGAAATCGCGTCGGTCAGCTCATAGAGCGACCGCTGCTTCGCCGCCAGCACCATGGTCTCGACATCGCCCAGCGTGATGCGCTTCTTTTCCCCGACGTACAGAATCAGCTTCTCCAGTTCATTGGAGATCATCATCATGTCGCCGCCCAGCGCGTCCACCAACTCGCGCGCGCCGTCGGTTTCCATCTTCACGTCGCGGCTGGCGCAGTATTCCGAAATCCAGCGCACCGCCTCACTCTCTTCCACGCGCGCCAACTCGACAATCCCGCAGAATTGTCCCAGCGTTTCGCGGATGCGTTCGTAGCGCTCCTTGTCGGTCAATTCCATCCGTCGCACATCGGCCGGAATGCTGATGTGGTCGGCCACGAACACCAGCAAGGCATCTGGGTTGGGATTCTTGCAGTACTCCTCGATCGCCGAAAGCTTCTCTTCATTCGATCCGCGGCCGAACAGCGTCTTAACGCCGCGCACAAAAAACACCTGGAAGGGCGCCATCAGCGAGGGAGTTCTCGCCCGATCCAGAATCTCGGTCAGATCCGTGTCCGCCAGATCGAAATCGAACAAACTGAAGTCGCGCACATCGTCGGGCACCAGATGTTCGAGAATCGCCTCGCGAAAGCGCTTGCGGAAGAAGACTTCATCCCCCACGAAGACGTACGCCGGCCGGAGCTTTTTTCCTGACACTTCCGAGACGAACCGTTCGGCCTGCGCGAAGGCCTTCATCAGAAACCCTCCAGCACGCTGCTCACCAGGGTTTGCGCGAAGTCGCGCGACAGCCGGCCCATCGCCGGGGAGTCTTCCTCGAAAAAACTGCTCGGCTCCTGCGACACCTGGTACTGCTCGCGAAACACGTACGCGGGATTCTGGAACAGGACTTTTCCCTGCCGGTCGGTGAGCGACACGCGCACGCTGACCACGACCAGGATACTTTCCGCACGCCCGGTCCTCGAATCGTAGGTCAGAGGAGACGCCGAGGTCGTGAGCACAGTTCCGCGTAACGTGGCGTCGGCCGCTTCGTTTGCCTGGTTAAGGATCTGGTAATGCGTGCGGGTCGTGAACTCGTGCACCACGGCCGAGGTAAGCGTCTGCTCGATCCGGTAAGTCTGCGACTGGTTGACGAACGCCGGGATCGCGAGCGTCTTCACGTTCTCGGGTACCGTGACCACATGCCCCGCAGTGTGATACCCGCAAGCGCCCGTCGAAACAACAAGCGCCAGATTGCAGATCAACCTGGCAGCCTGTCGTCGATTCATCAACTTCCTCCGCGAAGATCCTGCTATTGAAAGCGTGTTGCCAAAAACACACTATTTAAAGAGAAAACTTTCTCAAAAATAAGCGAGCCGCGGCCGGGCTTACTTTGCGCCATCGGCGCAACCTTAGCGTCCCCTGCGGTTAAAAGCTTTCTCTGCCATCACTGAATCTGACCCCGAGGCCGGGTCGGCGTCATGGTCTCCGCACACTCCACGGCAGTGACGGCAGCAATCCGGAGATTATCCGCGGCGGCCCACATCCACACCCCGTTCGGATTGTTCTCGTCGCGCGTCAACGATACAAGGATATCGCCTTGCCCGGCCGCATTGACGTTACTCGGTGAATCCTCCGCCTGCCGCGCCACCGTGACGTGCTCTCCACCCAGGGCCTGAGAGAGCGCCTCCGGCGAGCTCGCCGCCTCCATCTCCAGGTAAATTGAAAACGCGTGCCCGTGGAAAATCGGTGCCTGAATCAACTGGATCGACGGCTTCAGCGCACCCGGGCCGGCGATGCGTTCGTAGTGTTTCAGGATCCGGTGCTTGATCGATTGCAGCGCGGGCGAAGAGTTGGGCCCGTAACTCTCCACCAGGTTGAATGCCACCTGGGTATCGAAGACCGTCTTGGGCAGTTCCTGGAAGGAAAGCAGGTTGACAGTCTGCTCGTGCAGTTCGTCCATGCCCTTCTGTCCATTTTCGGACGCGGGCTGGAGCACGGTACACGCTACGTGTCGAATCTTTCCTCCCTTCGCCGCGCGAGCCACCAGCAGGGCAAGCACCACGGATGCCGGATGCGCCACCACGCAGGGCCCGGGTTGCAACTCCAAAGCTGGAGTCTGTCCAAGCTGCCGCTCCAACCAGGGCGAGCGGATCGCGGCCGTGGGCTCGCTTTCCAGCGCATAAGAAAGATCGACAATGGCGCTCCCGGCGTCGCGCGCGACTTTCCAGCTCTTGCGCGTCGAAGTGTGGTCGGATGCGAAGAAGGTGAAATCCAGGTGATCGAACTGCTCGTTCCGCACCCGCTGGATGAACGTGACTTCATCGCCCATGGTTTCCAGCTGGCCCAGGGACTCGTCATCGTCGAGCAATTTCACATCGACCGCGGGAAAGTTCCGGTCGTTCAGGACCTCGGCCACTTCCTTGCCGCGCAACGAGGCCGCGCCCACCACGGCGACGCGATACGGTTTGGCGCGCATGGGGTCAGCAGTCGTAACAGGCGTCGATTTCAGGGGAGAACTCATGAGGGCTGTGAAGCCTCCTTGTGTGCGGGCGGGGCGGGAGGCGAAGGCCGGCGCCGGAAGATCCACTGCAATCGCCATAGCACTCCCGAGAACGTGTAGATGAGCGCAATGGCGAAAAGGACCCAGCGCGAATAAAACCAAATCAGCGCAAACAAAGCGCTCAGCAGGACGATCAATCGAAAGGGCTGGCGCGTGTTGAAGTGAATGTCCTTGAAACTGTAAAAGCGCCAGCTGCTGACCATCAGATAGCCGACCACCGGAACCAGGCACAACCACATGGCTGAGGTTGCAACCGAGGTCAGCGGCTCTCCCAGCGCACGGTGCACCATCGCGGCAATCACGCCCGCGCCCGCCGGAATCGGCATGCCCACAAAATATTTCTTGTCCGGTCGGCCCGGGATTGGAGGGTTGCGGGTTTACCGTGATATTGAACCTTGCTAGCCGGCTGGCTCCCGCAACCAGAAAAAGAAAACTGGCAACCGCGCCCAATTGGCTGATCCGCAAGCGCATCTCTGAATCGATCGGCGGCAACAGGTGAAAACCCCACATATAAGCAAGCAATGCTGGAGCCACCCCGAACGTGATGACATCCGCCAGCGAATCCAGTTCGCGCCCGAAATCGCTGCTGGTTTTCGTCATGCGCGCAATGCGCCCGTCGAGCCCATCAAACAGTACTGCGAAGCCAATTGCCTTGGCCGCGAAATCAAAATGCCATGGCTCCGCCAGCGTTCCGTGCATCGTCTGCAGGATCGCGTAATATCCCGCAGCCAGGTTCGCGGTCGTGAACAGCGAGGGCAAAATGTACATGCCCTTGCGCTGCCGCCGAACCGGACGATCTTCCTTCCGTCGCTTCGGAATCTCCACCACCGACGTCTCGGGCATGCCGTCCATTTATCGCGCCCCCGCAACCGTCGTTTGCACGTTCGGAGCTGGCGTTTCGCGGGAAACCTGCGCATAGGCAAGAATGCTCGAAGCGCCTTTCACGTGATCTCCCACTTTCACCGCAACTTTGACACTGGCGGGCATCACCACATCCACCCGCGAGCCGAACTTGATCAGCCCCACGCGCTCGCCACGCTGCACCGCATCTCCAACTTTCTTGGTGAAAATGATCCGGCGCGCGATCAGGCCCGCAATCTGGCTGAAGATGACACGCTGTCCTTCGCCCTCCACCGTCACAATGTTCTGTTCATTCTCGCTCGCGCAGTTCGAACCCATGGCGTTCAGGAACTTGCCCTTCTGGTAGCGCACCTCGCCAATCACCCCGCCAATCGGCGAACGGTTCACATGGACGTTGAATACGTTCAGAAAAATGCTGATCCGCAGGTGCTCGGCGCCGTCGAGCATCACGTGTGTAACGTCTGTGACCTTGCCGTCCCCGGGTGAAACAATCGCGCCCGGAGTGTCGGGTACGGTGCGCTCTGGATCGCGAAAGAACCACAAGCAGAATGCAGCCACCAGGCAGGCGGGCAACGCCCATAGCGGGCTGGCCAGCCAACCGATCAGCAGCGCAGCCAGCAGCAAAGGGATGGCGTAATAGTAGCCGTCGCGAACCATGGGGACTTTTAGAATTATAGTGCAGCAGAGCGGTTGGGTTTTAACTTAACTGCAATAAAAAAAGGCGCTTACAAGCGCCGGGTTCGAGAGACATATCACCCACGACGGCTACGCCGTCTTTCATTGGTGGTGGATTAAGCGACCTGGTTCTGAATCTGTTGCCGGAAGCCGCGCTCAATCATCTCCATCTGATCCTTCAGGCGCAGTTTCAGCTTCTTCAGCCGGACCTCTTCCAACTTTTCGTCGTCGGTGAGATATCTTTTTTCGGTGAGTGAATCGAGGCGTTGCGCATACTGCGTGTGCTCGGTCGCCAGCCGACGAAACTCATCGTGGCTGGCCAGGAGCTGGTCTCTCGGAGTCATCCTGCAGACCTCCTAGCCGAATTGAGAATTAAAAATTAACACAGCCTTCCACCAGCGGCAATCCAATTTTCGCGTTAGGGCTCTCTAGAAGTCACATTCTTCACGTGACCTGAAGTTGCACCAGCTCCGAGGCAATTCAGGTAAAGGATAAGCGGTAGACAATGGCATCTTCTTGCGGCTGAGCGTAGTAGCCGGAACGCCGGCCGCTTTCCCGAAACGACCATTTTTCGTAAAGAAACCGCGCCGCGCGATTCGATTCCCGCACCTCGAGAAACACGGCAGTGGCGCCTTCTCCGCTCGCCATCTTCAGAAATTCTTCCAGCAGGCGAGTCCCCAGCCCGCGCCGCCGCGCCGCCCCCGCAACCGCAATATTCTCGATCTCCCACTCGCCCGCAACCGCGTGTGCAACCAGAAATCCCTGTAAAGCTGCCGCGTCCTCGACCACCAACGCCACACGACGCGGCGTTTGTTCACCGAACAGGCGCTCATAGTGCTCGCGCGACCAGTGAGCCGCGGTCGCCGAACCATCCACGATCCCAATCATGGCAGGAATATCGGCGGGAATCGCAGGACGAACGTGCATGAATTCAGGTATCAGTCAGAAAGTGTAGCGCGGGCGCCCCCGCCCGCCGATCTTTGCTTTTGACTCGAGCTCAAAACTCGAAGCTCAAAACTCGGCTCAAAACTCAAAGCTCACAGCTCGAAGCTCACAGCTTCTTCGCAAAGATCTTCGCATCCGGGCGTCGAATGTAGTTCGCTTCCAGATCCTCTGGAGACGTCGAATGCCCCTGCAGAATTTTCTTCCACCCGATGCGCGCAATCGCCTCACTGGTGACCCGGTCGACCTCTTCGACCTCGAATCCTCCGTCGCGCGCGACGGCCGCTATGCTGGGATCCGGCGTCACGACCTGCCATTCCCGAGCCTGATCCAAAAATTCCTCGCGCGTGACCAACCGCTCCCCAATCGCTTGCGCACCATCGGTCAAGACGTACTCGCCAACATAGATTTCGTCGCGCCCGGCATCCAACGCCGCCAGAACCCGCCCTTGAACTTTTCCGGCTCGCGCCACCGCTTCCAAACGTGAGACTGCCGCGATCGGCTTATTGAGAATTTCCGCCAAAGCTTTGATGACCGCCAGACCAACCCGCAGGCCCGTAAAGGAGCCGGGCCCGGACGCCACAGCAAACGCGCCAATATCTTTTTTGCTCAGCCCGTGCTTTCCCAGCAACCCTGCAATTTGCGGCACAAGTTGCGCGGAGAATGTTCCGCCCTCCAGCGCACTGGTCTCGACGATTTCAACCGTAGTGGAAGTATCCGGCCCCCCACGCACTCGCGCCAGCGTGATGCCGCCATCTTTTCCGGAAGTATCGATTGCGAGAAGAATCATGAAGGCAGTCGTCGGTCGTCAGTCGTCGGTCGTCAGCAAATACGGTGCCTCACCTTCGCGCGTTCTGTGCGCTAAGTGGGCAGCCAAAGACGCGCTTCCCCAAGCCGACAGCAATATCCCCCAAATGTTTTGACCGACGACCCCTCGGCCAACGACCAAATGGCTAGCGCCCGGCGACTGCGTCTTCCACCAGCTCCAGCAAAACACCGCCCGCGCTCGAGGGGTGCACAAACACATAACGATGCCCGCCCGCGCCGACCTTAATCTCGTCCGAGACCAGGCGCACTCCGTCCTTCTTCAATTTCGCTCACCGCCGCGGCCAGATCAGGCACATGCAGTGCACACGTGGTGCAGGCCTTCGCCGCGCTTGGCAATAAACTTCGCAATGGTCGAATCTTCCGACGTCGCCTCCAGCAACTCCAGCCGGCTCTCGCCGACCGGGCACCATCACCAGCCGCACTTTTTCTTGCTCGACGGTTTCTTCCGGCGAGACGCTCAGACCCAGCTTCTCGTAAAATTTCTTTGGCCGCGGCCAGCGACTTCACCGCAATCCCGAGATGATCAATGCGAAACTCATCGATGCCCGCCTTCCGAACAATCTCTTCCACCAGCGAATACGGGATCGCGCTTGTGCTCTGCGACTTCCGCCGCGCATCGCTCCGCCTGTCCGTCGCCCAGTTGCGACGCGCACACGCTCCAGCATCGCGTCGCGCAGCATCTCGACCAGGCGCTCCCGCCAGTTTTCAATGTTGCGTTTCAGGCGCGAGATTTTCCTTCTGCAAATAGTCTCGTAATTGTCGAATCGTCGCCGCCAGTTCCTCGATGCCCTTGCCGTCGCTGGCCACGGTCTTCACAATCGGCGGGGTCCAGCCGTCTTTGCGCATCGCCAGCGATCTGCATGGCGCGAATCTCGCGCTCGACACGTCTCGGCGCCGTCGCGGTCGCTCTTGTTGATGACGAAAATGTCGGCGATCTCCATGATGCCGGCCTTGATGGTCTGCACATCGTCGCCCATGCCCGGCACCAGAATCACAATGGTGATGTCGGCCAGGCGCACGATGTCGACTTCGTCCTGCCCGACGCCGACGGTCTCGATCAGAACCAGGTCGCGTCCCTGAAGCATCGAGCACCGTGGCCACATCGGCGGTGGTGCGCGCCAGCCCGCCCAGCGATCCGCGCGTAGCCATACTCCGAATATAAATGCCCGGATCGGCATGGTGCTCCTGCATGCGAATGCGGTCGCCGAGAATCGCGCCGCCGGTGTAAGGACTGGTCGGGATCGACGGCAATGATGCCGAGCGTCTTGCCCGCTCGGCGGTAGTGCTGCGCCAACTGGTCGACCAGCGTGCTCTTCCCTGCTCCCGGCGAGCCGGTGATGCCGAGAATGCGAGCGCGTTCCGCTGTGCGGAAACAAAGCCTTCAGCAGAGTCGGCCGACTCCGGTCGTGCGATTTTCGACGGTGCTGATGGCCCGCGCCAAGAGCACGCGCATCGCCGGAGCGCAGGCGCTCTATCCAGGGTTTGAGGTCGGGTTGCAAACTTTTCAGTGTAAAGCACAGCGGAGGAGATGGGAAACAGACCGACGTGACGCCCGACCCGGCTAACCGATTGCTGGGTACCCGCAGGCATCGTCGAGAAATCCTCGTGGAGATGACTTAAGATGTGTCGCCATGCAACTCTGGTTCTCCCGGCGGAGCGATGTCAGCTTGCGCGAACAACTGGCGACGCAAGTGGTACTGGCGATTGTGAGTGGCGAACTTGCGCCGGGGCAGCGTTTGCCCAGCACCCGTGAACTGGCACGACGGTTTCGTCTACATCCCAACACGGTGAGCGCCGGATACCGGCAACTAGAACGCAACCACTGGCTCGAATCGCGCAAAGGAAGTGGCGTTTATGTGCACGCGCAGAAGCCAGACGTTCCCCCGGGCATGGCATTAGATCAGCTGGTAGCTGATTTCTTTCGCTCGGCGCGCAAACTCAACGCACCATTGGCGGAGGTTCGCGCCCGTGTGCAACACTGGCTCGAACTGCAGCCTCCAAGCCATTTCTTGCTGATTGAGGCAGATTCCGAACTAGCTCGCATCGTGGCGAGTGAGATGCGGAAGGTTGTCACGTTCCCCGTCCGCAGTTGTGAACCGAAGACAGTCCAGGCAAGCGAACTCGCCGATGCCATTCCGGTGGCGATTTCCTTCTCGGTCGATGCCGTTCGCAAATCGCTTCCGAGCAATTCCGAGGTGCTCACTTTGCGATTGCGGTCGGCAGGCGAGTCACTGGCGCGCTACCTTCCCGCTTCCCCGACCGCTCTGATCGGAATCGCCTCCGGGTGGAAACCGTTTCTCAAAAATGCGCGCACCCTGCTGGTCGCCGCGGGGTTTCATCCCGACTGCATGGTCTTGCGCGACGCGACCAAACCCAATTGGCGGCACGGCCTGAAAGAGACGGCCGCCGTGGTGTGCGATTCACTCACGGCTGAACTGGCCAACGGCCTGACGCGAGTGTTAAGTTTTCCGTTGCTGGCAGAATCGAGCCTGAAGGAATTGCGCGAACACGAACTGTTCATCCAGTGCCCATTCCAAGGCTAAATGTGGCACTTGGGAAAGTGTCCCGTCGCCGCCCCGCCGTTCCACCGCCTGCAGTATTTGTTATGCATGACACGGCTCGTTCTGTTCCTCTCAATTCTCGGGTGCCTTACACCGCTGGCGGCCCAATCCCGAGCGGGTGCCGGACAGTACGCGGAGGTCCCCCCACCGTTCGAGGTGTACGGACTGGCCTCGGGTTTGAAAACGGTCGATGCCACGCCCACCCTTGTGATCACAAATCCCGGTTCAAATCAACCTCTCGGATTCGCGCCGAATGGACTCGCATCTGGCGTAAGCACCGGCTTCGTTTGGCGCTACGAAAATATTGGCCTGATGGCGGATCTCGGATATCACAGGTATTCCGACCACACTGGCTCAACCTCGATGGCGCCGCTCATGCTAGGACTTCGCCTGTATTCGAACGAACACTACCGGACCAGCTTCTTTTGCGAAGGCCTCGCGGGCGCGTACCGGTGGAACGTGAATTCTGGGAACCTGCGCTTCACCGCGGGAAAGGGAATTGTAATGGCGGGCGGTGGACTGGACGTCCGCCTGACCCGCCGACTGGTCTGGCGCGTTCTTGAACTACGGTTAGGAATCGCCGGCGCGCGTATTAATCCTCTTTTGACGGGCGGCCCGTCCACTGGCATCGCCTATCGTTTCGGAGATCGCTGAGTACGGCTTGTGCTTAGCCACCATGTCGTTGTCGATCGCAGCATGCTGACCCTTGCGGCAAGCCTGGCACTTCGATCACAACTCAGCTTTCAATCAACGCAGATAGGCTAAATATATTGGCATTTTGGAGCATGGAGGTAGTAGCGATGAACACGATCTTGCGCTTCCGTTTGGATATTGGCCACTCTGCTACAGTTTGCTCTTTACCTCTGGGATCACCGGTTAGTGCCTTCGATTGGACTGCGGAGCGTGCTGTTTATTTTGGCATTGGGAATGTATGCCTAGCTTTACACACGGCTTGATCGCATCGAGGGCAAATTGAACGCGATCTCGCCTCTTGAGGCCCTGGGAGGCCGAACAACTCCGGCCGGCTGATTCACAATTTTGAATATCTGCCGCAAAGACTGCCAGAAGCAACCGCTACAATCCTCTTCATGCCCGACCTAGCCAATCCCCGGCTTGACCGCGTGCTCGCCCAACTACGCCTCTATGAGCACCCGCTTTTGAGCTTCAGCGCGAGCGCCAAGGGCGAGGGCGTCGAAGTCAGCATTCAACTCATGCACTGCACTGTCCCGGTACACACCTACCTCTTCGAATGCATCCGCGCGATCTGGATCACCCGCAATTCGAATGGCAATTCCAGCGCCAGCTTTACGACGCGCTGCACGACTACCTGGTCGAAATGTTTATCCGCACGCCGCAGGACCGCGTCGACCGGCGCGAGCGCGGCTTGTGACGCTGCGGCAGAAAATCGAGCAGGAAATCCGCGAGCGCGGGCCGATTCCCTTCTCCCGCTACATGGAGTTGTGCCTCTACGATCCGGAACTGGGATACTACTCGCGTGATGTGGAGAAATTTGGCAAGTCGGGAGACTTCTACACGTCGAGCGACGTGCACGCGGTGTTCGGACGCCTGCTCGCGCGCCAGTTCGATGAGATGTGGCGCGCGCTGGGCGAACCAGAACAGATCGAGCTTGTGGAGTTAGGTCCGGGCCGCGGACTATTCGCGCAGGACGTGCTCGATTGGTCGGAGAAGGAATTTCCCGGTTTCTGCAACGCCCTGCACTACACGCTGGTGGAGAAGTCACCATCGCTGCGAAACCGGCTGTATGCAATGTTTCGTGAACGGATTGCCACGGGTAAAGTCAACGTACTGTTTCAGAACACAAATTCTCGCTTTGACGATGGACGCAAAAAGCCGACGGCCGAGGGCGGCCGTCGCTCCACTGATAACTTGTCTGGTCGGGTTGTGGAAGGACATGGCCGCCGTGCCGGACAGACTCAATCCTCGATGAGAGCTCTAGCCCCTGAGGTTCCGCTCATCGTGTTCGCCAACGAGTTCTTCGACGCGCTGCCCGTCGAGGTTCTCTCTGAAAAGGGCTCGCTACGCGTCGCAACACGCGACGGGCGCTTCGTCGAAGAATGGGCTCCGGCGTCGCCCGACGAACTCGAATTCCTCGACCGCTACGGCGTTCATCCCGAAAACGGCATGCGCACCGAGGTAGCCTTGCTCGCGCAACAGGCCATGACGCAGGTCGCGGCAAACATCGAGCGCGGGTTCCTGATCGCCATCGATTACGGATATACGCGCGAACAGCAACTCGCGGGCCGCCATCTCGACACCGTAATGGCCTATCGCCAGCATTCCGCCACGCCCGATCCCTACCAGTCCCCGGGCGAACAAGACATCACTGCGCACGTGAACTTCACCGCGCTGGCGGCCGCCGCCCAACGGAAGGGGATGCAGGTCCACAAACTGCTCACGCAATCACAATTCCTGATGGGGATCGGCGAAGCCACCCAGTTTGCCGATGCCTTCCAAGGCTGCTGCCTTCCGCAAGAGCGAGCCAAGGTTGCAATGCAACTGAAGCACCTCGTCACACCCGAAAGCATGGGGGAGACGTTTCAAGTAATGGTTGCCAGCAAAGAGGCGGACACGAACATCCTTAAGAAATTGGCAGGCTTGAGTTTCGGAGTCTAGCGCGGGCGTCCTCGCCCGCGAAAGCTGGAGCAAGCGCTCGCGGATCGAGGAAAATCAGGAGAACTTTGCTGGGTGGTTGCAACCTGCCATTCTGCCATCGCAGGTATGCGGGCGGGGCACCCGCACTACATAATTCACATGTCTCAAATTGATTCTCTATGAGCTAAGTTATTGAAAGTTCGTCGGGGCCAACTCGCAGCGCCAAAAACACCCTACGGACATCGTGTAGAATGCCGTTTAATCGCGTTCTGGAGCCCGTAGGGCGACGACCGAGAGCGCCGGCATGGTTCGGGTCACTTAGCCCTTCGGAAGGCGACCATAAGTCATCCTGGCGCAATATTATCTTTTAGTTAACCGGAGAGGCTGAGGGTGTAGTCGCCAGTCGCTAGTGCTCAAAACCTCACGAGAACAAAACCGCAAGGCGATGAGGCTGGCGACCGACGACTGGCGACCGACGACTGCCTCATGCCCCCGGCGCCGTCTGCTTCTCCCGCTCGTAGGGTTTTTGGATATACCGCCGCGCTTCATCTCCCGCGCCCTGGGTGTTGTCGTTCGTCTGCAGGGCCTGGCGGTATTCGTTCACGGCGCGTTCGCGCTGGCCCGTGATGTCGAAGATCTTGCCCAGCTGGATGTGGCTCCAAACTTCGGTCCAGCGCGGCTCGCCGTCGCCATTCAGGCACTCACGATAGGCGTTGGCGGCGGACTGGTAGTTCCGCTGCAGGAAAAATACTTCCGCGACCCGGTAATGCGCCAGGGAGGAATTCTTGTTTGCGTCGAGCGCCTTGTTGAACTCCAGCAGCGCGGCCGCCAGGTCGCCCTGCTGCACCAGCGCCTGGCCGCGCGTGATGGAGGCGCGCATGCGCACTTCGCTGGAATTCTTCAGGACCCTGTCGTCGGGATCGACCGAAATACGACGCGGCTTGCCGAAGGTCTCGAGCGTGAACGGAGAATTCGTGCCTACCACTTCGATGCGCTTCTCTTCGGTCTTGCCGTCGGTATCGATTTTCAGATCGACCGGCATGCGGAACAGGTCGAGATCCTGCGAAATCTCGCCCACCACGCGGAATCCCTTGTTACTGCCCAGCCGGTAGACGGTGTACTTGGTCTTGAATTCTGGAGCACCGGTGGAATCAAGCCACTGCGTGAAGAACCAGGTCAGCTTGTCGCCGTTTTCTTTTTCCGCGATGGTCTGGAAATCCGCAATGCTCGCCGACTTGCCCGCATACTGCGTAGCGAAAGTGCGCATGATCTTGTAGTACTTCACGTCGCCGACCACCCAACGCAGCATGTGGACGATCATCGCGCCCTTGTCGGTCACCAGCGTCTGAAACTCAGGAGAGAACACGTCGAGCTTGCTCGCGCTTGAGAGAGGAACCGTGTCGTAGGCCAGCGCGCCCACCGACATGTCCTTCACAGCTTCTTCCAGACCCAGAGTGCCCGCGGCCTGCTCCACGTACATCGCTTCGGAGTAGCGCGAGAAGCCATCGCTCAGCCACCAGTCTTCTTTGGTAGCCGGACTGACCGACAATCCCCACCACTGGTGCGCGATGGTATTGGCCAGCAGGCGATAGTTCGTCTTTTCGTTGATAGCTCGGCCCGCCATGCCGGCAAGCTCCGGGGCCCAGGTGGTGGGCACGGTGTCATCGGGGAGTTCGACCACGCGCAGCGTCGGCGAAGGCAACGGACCGAAGGTCGTGATGTAGTACGTGAATTCCTTCAATGCTGCGTTGGTGTACTCGGGCGCCAGCTTCTGGTGAAGCGGTTTGAAATATAGATGGAGATCAACGCCGGAATCTTCGCTCTTGGTCTCCTGGAAGACTCCCGCGATGATCGTCCCGGGAAAACTTGGCCGGTCACTTACGAAGGTATAAGTCTTCCCCGCTACCGCACCTGGAGTCTTCTTCGATGGCGTGCTGTCGGCCACCGTCATCTTGCCGCTGCCGATGGCGAGCATGTGCGCAGGAATGGTGATGCTGATGGTAGAGGTGAAGCGGTTGATGCCGTAAGCATTCACGGGAAACCAGCGACTTGCGTAGAGCAGGTAGCTGGTGTCGTCACCGATCGAAGCCAGCTTCAGCCCTTGCACCGGGCTCTCGTCGGCGGAATCGAGCACGCCTTCATACTCGAACGTCAGGACCGCGCTCTGGTCCTTGGTCATGCCCGCGGTCAGCGGGATCCGCACCGAGGAATCCTGGGTCACGCGCTCGGCGGAGAGCGGCTTGTTGTTTGCGTCCGTCACCTTGGTGAGGCGCAAGGCGTTATTGAGCTCGAAGGTGGCTACGCTGAGGTCGTCCAGCGCGGTGAACTTCACCTTGGCGACCGCGCTGATCTTGTGAGCGTGAGGATTCAGCTGGGCTTCAATCTGATAGTCGTCCACGCGCAGGCGCGCTTTTTCCGCCGCCCAGGCCGGCAAAGTCACGCAAAACAACAAAAGTACAAGGCATCGCGACAGGGCGGGGCGGAAGCGCCTACAGTTCAAAGCAATCTCCTGATAGTCAATCCTTATTCTATGATGAAGATTTTGAACCAAAAGATGCTGGCGGCACAAGGGTTAAGGCCTTCCCGGAGCTTTTAACCGCAAAGTTCGCAAAGAAAGGGCCGCCCAAGGACGCAGAAAAATCGAAAATGGACGGTAATGGCTTCGCTTTTCGACCTCCGCGGTCCCTTTGCGAACTTTGCGGTTAAAGGCTTTGCCGCAATCAGAGATCGATCCGCGGCTGTCGGGCCACCATCTGCAGCAGCAGGTTCTTAGGCGTGGTCGCCGACCAGGTCAAGAACCGACTGCGCAGCCCGCTCCGCGGCTGGGCGGGTGTCACCTGAGTCTGGTGATCGTAACTGCGCCTTTACCCGGGCTAAACCATCCAGCATGGTCCTTCGGGCAGTCCCCTCCGCAATTAACTCCTTTAACCGGGCGACGACTCGCTCGGCAGTGAAGTCGTCCTGCACCAGTTCAGGAACGATTTTTTCCCCGGCGATGAGGTTCACCATCGCAAAGTATGGCACCTTGATGCGCGGCTTGCCTAGCGTATAGGTCAGAGCAGAAACGCGATAGACCATGACGAATGGTGTCGCCATCATGGCGGCCTCGACGGTCGCAGTGCCGCTCGCGACAATCGCCGCGCGGGCGTGATGCAGCGCTGGCAAGGCTTCCGAGACAAGCGTGATGCCGCGCCCGCGGGTGCTCTGTTCCAGAAACTCCCGATTCAGCGTCGGAGCTACCGGCAGCAGGAATTCAAATCCCGCGCCAAGAAGCGTGGCTGCGTCGAGCATGGTGGGCAGGTTCATGCGGGCCTCCTTCAGGCGGCTGCCCGGCATGATCGTGATCCAGCATTTGTTTAGGTCCAGGCGGTATTGCGCGGCGTAGGCTTCACGCGTGATCGCCGGGGAAGGCAACCCGGCCAGAGGGTGTCCCACGAAGGAGGCATCGACTCCGCGATCGCGGTAGAACTTTTCTTCGAAGGGAAAAATCACCAGCGCCTTGCTGATGTACTTGCGCAACAGCTTCACTCTTCCCTGCCGCCACGCCCAAAACTGCGGCGCTACATAGTAGACGACCGGGACGCCGCGCTTCTTCATCTGGCGCGCCACCCGCCAGTTGAAGGCGGGCGAGTCGATAACGATGGCGAGGTCGGGGCTTCGGCGATCCGCTTCGAGAATCAGCTTGTGAAAGAGGCGGTAGATTTTGGGAAGGTGGCTGAGGATTTCCGTGATGCCAACGACCGCGAGATCCCTGGCCTCGATCACGGTATCGCAACCTGCGTCACGCATGCGCTGGCCGCCAGCGCCGAAAAACTCGAGCGACGGGTTGTGGCGCTTCAGGGCCTCGATGAGCCCGGCGCCATACATTTCACCGGACGCTTCCCCGGCGGAGATCAGGATGCGCACGGAGGTATTGTAGCGGGTGGGATGGCGGATGCTTGTGCGGTGAGCGCCGAAAAGTGATGCGCCAGTTTGGGTGCCCCAGGTTCGCGCTCGCCCTTTGGGAGCTCACCTGGGTTCATCATCTGCCAGACAACATTTCTGAGTCGTGAGTGTGAGACCGATGTTTAGGCCCACGTTAGCGCAAAAAGCGCGCGAACGTGGGGCACCGCCGAGTCGCGAAACTCAGATTGCTCTAGTCGTCGGCGCTGGCCGTGACTTCGGGGGTCCCGGCGGAGGAGACTGGTATCTCCTGGTCCTTGTACTGCAACTGGTAGAGCTTGTAGTAGACGCCGCGCTGGGCGAGCAGTTGCTGGTGCGTGCCCATTTCGCGGACCTTGCCTTTGTGCATGACGATGATCTTGTCGGCGCGCTGTACCGTCGACAGCCGGTGCGCGATCACCAGCGACGTGCGGCCTTGCACCATGTGGCTCAGCGCATCGCGCACCCGGAATTCGGTTTCGGTGTCGACGCTTGAGGTGGCCTCGTCGAGGATCAGGATCTGCGGATTGTGGGCCAGGGCGCGCGCAAACGAAATCAGCTGCTTCTGCCCGGTAGAGAGCGTCGAGCCGCGTTCCCGAACTTCTTCGCCGTAACCGCCGGGCAGGCTGCGGATAAAGTCTGCCAGGTTCACTTCTTCGGCAGCCTTCTCCACATCTTCGTCGGCGATCCAGTCCGATCCCAGCCGGATGTTTCCTCCCACCGTTCCGGAAAACAGGAATGGATCCTGCAACACGACGCCGAACCGGCGCCGCAGATCGTTCAGGTCCATGTCCTTGATATCGACGCCGTCGATCCGGATGGCGCCTTCCTGCACGTCGTAGAATCGCAGCAGGAGCGAGATCAGCGTGGTCTTTCCGGCACCCGTGTGGCCTACTACGGCAATCGTCTCGCCGGGATCGATGATGAATGAAACATCGCGCAGCACCCAGTCCAGTTCGGCGGCCGCGGATGAGCTGTCGTCCGAAGACGAATCGGTCTCGGCCTTCCTGTGCAAGGTGTCGGCCGCGGTGCCGCGAACGCCGTAGGTGAACCAGACGTGATCGAACTCGATGCGTCCGGGCCCTTCGGGCTTTTTCGTGACCGTGGGCGAGGTTATGTCGGCCGGAGTGTCAAGCAATTTGAAGACGCGCTCGCTCGAGGCCATTGCCGACTGCAGGATGTTGTATTTGTCGCTGAGATCCTGAATGGGTCGGAAGAAACGCTGCGCGTACTGCATGAATGCAACGAGTACGCCGATGGTGGCGGTATTGCGGATGACGTTGCCACCGCCGACCCAGATGATGGCCGCGACCGCAATGGCCGACAGAATTTCCACTACCGGGTAATACACGGCATACGCCATGATGGCGTCTTTGAACGCCTCCATGTGGCTGGCATTGATGGCAGAGAATTGGCGGAAGGCGCGCTTCTCGCGGTTGAACAACTGCAGGACCAGCATGCCGGAAACGGCTTCCTGCAGGTAAGAATTGATGCGGGCGATGGCTACCCGAATGCGCCGGTAGGAATCGCGCACCTTCACGCGGAAAATCATCGTGGCCCAGAAGATAATGGGCAGAACCGCGAATGTGATCAGCGCCAGCTTCCAGTTCATGCGCATCATGATCACGATGATTCCCAGCAACACGAAGACATCTTCAAAGATCGAGACCACGCCGGCGGTGAACATCTCGTTCAGCGCGTCCACGTCGCTGGTGACGCGCGTGACCAGGCGGCCCACCGGATTGCGGTCGTAAAAACCGATGTGCATGCGCTGCAGGTGGCGGAAAATCTGGCTGCGCAGGTCGAACATCACCATCTGCCCGGTCCATTGCATGTAGTAGGTCTGCAGAAAATCGCAGAAGAAGCTGAAGACCAGCGTTCCCACGTAGAGTGTGGCAATTTGCGCGATGCCGCGCAGAGGCTCGGAACTGAGCCAGCGGTCCAGGATCGAGTGCGAGTTGGCTGCATGGGACAGGTATTTGTCGATGGCTGTCTTGGTAAGGAAGGGGCCAAGGACGTCGAGAACGGCCTTGAAGATGATCGCGCTCAGGGCAACTACCACCTGCCACGTGTAGGGGCGCAGGTAGGTCAGTAGGCGCCGCATCAGGCGCCCGTCGTACGCTTTCCCTAAAACCTCTTCTTCCTGATTGGCCATAGCGCCGCTACTACAACAAGAGTAATAGATGGTTGGGGCGGGGGCAAAGATGGAAAAAGCTTTGAGCGGTGAGCTTTGAGCTACGAGCTTCGAGCTATGAGCTAGCTTCTCCCGAATGTCGTCTTATTTCCATCGGTATCGAGATGCAACTAATAGAAAACGCAAGGTCCCTCGACTGCGTTCGGCTGGCGCCTCACTTCGCTCGGGATGACAGGATGGTGAATGATAGGACGTTGAATGATAAGACGGTGAATGACAAGAGTGAGTTCCGAAAGAACCGCAGTTCACTTGAGGGCTACTAGCTCGTAGCTCACGGCTCGCGGCTCACAGCTCGTAGCTCGTGTCTCGTAGCTCGCGGCTCGAAGCCCGCAGCTCCCAGCTTTTACCTCGTCTTCAGTTCCAGCTTCGGAGGCGGCAGGCAGTTATTGCGGGCGATCTCTGCCCGCAATTTCACCCGGTTCTTTGCCTTCCGCATTTCTTCCAGCCACTGGATCAGCGGCACTACGCTGTCATGATAGGACTCCCACGATCCCGGTTCCGCGAATGTCAGGTTCTGCCAGCGACCAGGGCGGTGGACGCTGAGAATGACTTGCACGCTGGGGCCTGCCGACGAGGGCTTCAGAAGTCTGTCTCCGTTCAGCGCGAGCAGTTCGTCGGCGGAAAGGAAATGCTCGACCTTTTGCAGCTCTGGCAGAAGCAGCATGCCTTCGAAGACCTCGGTTTTCTGTGCGGTCTCGCGTTCGAGGTGATACTGGCCGTCGCCGCGCACCAGCACGCAATCATTCTCGTAGACGTGCGCATGAACCAGGCGCATCAGGTAAGAGGGCGGCGTGGCAGAGCTGTCCTGGCCCCGCATCGGGGAGACGCATCCCACCGCCAGCACGAAACTCAGCACGACCCCACGCTTGAACACGATGCGCGGATTCTAGCGAGACAGGCCAGGCTGGGCTACGGTTTCTAGCGGTTTTCAGGTGACCGACGTAACACGAGCGCGGAGTTTTTCGAGCCAAAGCCCACGCAGTTGCAGATGGCGTTCTCGACCTGCGCTTTGCGGCCGGCCTCGGGAACGTAGTCGAGATCGCAGTGCGGGTCGGGCTTTTCGAGATTGACAGTGGGGGGAAGCTGTCCACGCTCCATCGCGACCAGCGTCGCCGCCAGTCCAGCCGCGCCGCAGGCTCCCTGCGCGTGCCCGATCTGCGACTTCAGGCCCGACATCGGGATCGAGCGCGCTGCATCACCCAAGGCTAGTTTTACGGCCTGGGTCTCGACGCGATCGTTCATCTCGGTGGAAGTTCCGTGCAGGTTCACGTAGTTGATGTCGTGCGGCGACAACTGGGCCTCTTCGAGGGCCATGGTGATTGCGCGCGCCGGCTCCTGAGGTGAATCGCTCATGCGTACGCGGTGAAAGGCTTCGCAGGTCGAAGCGTAGCCGGCAATCTCGGCGAGCACGCGCGCACCGCGGGCCCGCGCGTGATCGTAATCTTCGAGCACGAACATCCACGAGCCTTCCGCCAGTACGAAGCCATCGCGATCGGCGGAAAAGGGGCGCGACGCGCGCTCCGGTTGGTCGTTCCATGACTGAGTCAGCGCGCGCAGCAGCGAGTACCCCTTGATGATGCCGGGCGTGATAGGCGC
Source organism: uncultured Acidobacteriota bacterium (assembly GCA_963850425.1). Lineage (GTDB taxonomy): Bacteria > Acidobacteriota > Terriglobia > Terriglobales > Acidobacteriaceae > Gp1-AA133. The sequence goes on from CAWKLF010000003.1 coordinate 178,302, forward strand.
GTCGACGCCGCCCGCAAGAAACATCGGCTGAACTCCGGACTGGATGTGCTGGTAGGCGTAGCCCAGGGCGTCGCTCGACGAAGTGCAGCCCGCGGTCACCACGTGGCTGTAGCCGCGGCACCCGAAGCGCATCGAAACCTCGCTCGAGATTGTGCCCATGGTTCCGCTCGGAATGCAGAACAGGCTGACTTGCTTGACGTGCCCGGAGTGCCAGAGCCGGTATTGCTCTTCGGAAAATTCCTGCGCGCCGCCGCCCGAGCCGAGAATCACGCCAATCTCGCGCTGCTGGTCGAGCGACATGGACGCGCAGTCGAGGCCCGCATCCTTAAGGGCTTCATCGGAGGCCGCCATGGCCAGCGGCACCACGCGCGACACGTGCTTGCGCTCGCGCGCGTCCACCCAGGCCAGTTCGTCGAATTCCGGAATTTCTCCCGCGATGTGCACCGGCAGGCCGCAGGGATCGAAGCGCCGGATGCGCTTGATGCCCGATTTACCTTCCAGCACGGCACGGGAAAACGCATCTTTGCCGATGCCGTTGGGGCTGACCACGCCCATTCCGGTGATGACGACGCGAGTCATGCGTGAATTAGTTGAGATGGCACCGCCGGCCGAATTCGTTGTAAAGCACCTGCGCAGCCACGCTCAAATGGGATAATCAGGGAGCATGCCGCTCGGCCTGTATCTATCGGTTCCCTTCTGTCGCACGAAGTGCACGTACTGCAACTTCGCGTCCGACGTTTTTTCCAGCGCAGTCTTCACGCGCTACGTCGATCGCGTATGCGCGGACATACATACTACCCTAGAGACCGCTCAAACGATGGGCGGGAAGCTGGAACGCGCGCTCGACTCCATTTATCTGGGTGGCGGGACGCCCACGATTTTGAATTCCGAACAACTGGAGCGCCTGTTTGTGACGGTGCGGCAAAACTTCTCTTGGCTTCCCGGGGCGGAGGTTACGGTGGAGTGCGCCCCCGGGACGTTGACGCCTGCCGTGCTGGAGACGCTGCTGCGCTGCGGGGTCAACCGCGTCAGTTTGGGCGTGCAGTCGTTTGTGGATCAGGAAGCAGCGTCGGTGGGGCGTCTGCACAAACGCGAGACCGTGCTGCAGGACGTGGCGCGCCTGCGAAGCGCCGGGATTTCAAATATCAACCTCGACCTGATTGCCGGACTGCCGCACCAGACATCGGACAGCTGGAATGTTTCAGTCGAAGCCGCGATTGCGCTTGAGGTTCCGCACGTCAGCGTCTACATGCTCGAGGTCGATGAAGATTCGCGGCTGGGGCGCGAGCTGATTGCCGGGGGCACGAAGTATCACGCGCATTTTGTGCCTGATGAAAATCTCACTGCGGATATGTACGAGACGGCTTGCGCGCAACTGAATGCCGCGGGAATCGCGCAATATGAGATTTCCAATTTCGCACGGAAGGGATTTGAATCGCGGCACAACCTCAAGTACTGGACGCGCCAGCCCTATCTCGGGTTCGGCGTGGATGCACATTCGATGCTGTCGTCGGCCAGAAATGCATCGGAGGCGGTGCGCTTCTCGACCTTGGATTCCCTGGATCGGTTCGTGGCCGGGGAGCCTTTGCAGCGGACGGACGTGTCGCGTGATATGGCGCTCGAGGAAACGTTCTTTCTGGGATTGCGGCTGAACCGAGGCGTGGATGTTGATCGCGTGCGCGAAGAGTTTGGAGAGCCTGCGATGGCAATGTTGTCGCCAATGATTGCGGACCTCGAGCAGGTTGGATTGGTGACTCGGGAAGAGGGCCGCGTTCGTCTCACCTCGCGCGGGCGGTTGCTCTCGAACGAAGTGTTCGAGCGGTTTCTGGGGTGTGCCGCGGGGAATGCTTCGCAATGGGCCGTGTAGAGCCTTTGACCGCGAGGGACGCCAAGTTCCGCAAAGGTCGCCGAGAGAAACGGAACCAAACGAGTGCAGAACAGGGGCGGGTGGTTTGATTTTTTCGGGATCTTTGCGAATCCTTCGCGCACTTTGCGGTCCATAGCGTTTTCACTCCCGCGAGTCGGTGCGCATTTTTTGACATGTAACGGTCCTCAAGGCCAAGCTCGAAAACTTAAGCTTGTTTCCTCTAACCGTTCGGTCGGTTGGATCGGCGTCTCGCATACGCCTGAACCCCAGCATCCATGCGGCTTCGCATGACTCTGTGATTTCTCTGCGAAGGTAACTTCTCCCACTCGCCGCGTCATGCTCTAATCGATGTTGGCAGCACGCGGCAGCCGCACCCCATCCGGTCCGCTCCAGATTTTTTGCAGGCGCAGGAGGCTTTTTGGATTTTCAGCTCAACGACGAACAGCTCCATCTCAAGAAGAGCGTGCGCGAGTTTGCCGAGCGCGAGATTCTTCCCAATGTGATGAAGTGGGACGAGGCCGGCGAGTTTCCACTCGCAACCATCAAGGAACTCGGCAAGCTGGGGATGCTGGGCACGATTTTTCCTCCCGAATATGGCGGGGCGGGGATGGGCTACGTCGAGTACGTCACGGTGATTGAAGAACTGTCGCGGGTCGACGGATCGGTCGGCATCATCGTAGCCGCGCACACTTCTCTGGGTTCGAATCACATTTTCGTTGCGGGCAACGAGTGCCAGAAAAAGAAATATATTCCGAAGCTGGCGAGCGGCGAGTTTATCGGAGCATGGGGACTGACCGAGCCCTCGTCAGGCTCGGACGCGGGCAGCGCCCGCATGACCGCCAGCAAGGCAAAAGGTGGCTGGGTGCTGAACGGCACCAAGACGTTCATTACCAATGGTCACTACGCCGACGTGCTGGTGGTGCTGGCCGTCACCGACCGCGCCGCGCACACCCATGGGCTGTCGGCATTCATCGTCGAGAAAGATACGAAGGGTTTCCGTCCCGGCAAGAAAGAGAACAAGCTGGGCCTGCGCGCTAGCGACACAGCCGAACTCATTTTTGAAGATTGCTTTCTCCCTGCGGAGAACTTGCTGGGCCATGAAGGCAACGGCTTCATCGACGCCATGCGTGTGCTGGACGGAGGCCGCATCTCGATCGCTGCCCTTTCGCTCGGCATGGCGGAGGGCGCTTACGATGCCGCGCTGAACTACTCGAAGGAACGCAAGCAGTTCGGCAAGGCCATCAGCGATTTTCAGGCGATCCAGTGGAAACTGGCCGACATGGCTACCGAAATCGAAGCGGCGAAGCTCCTCACCATGCGCGCGGCTTCGATGAAAGATGCGGGCATGAAGACCACGCTTGAGTCATCGATGGCCAAGCTTTACGCCAGCGAGGTCGCGGTGCGTTGCGCTAATGAAGGCGTGCAGATTCATGGCGGGTACGGATTCATCAAGGACTATCCGGCGGAGAAGTTTTATCGCGACGTGAAACTGTGCACGATTGGCGAGGGGACGAGCGAGATTCAGCGCTTAGTCATTGCACGGCAGTTATTGAAGGATTGAGATCCGGGCCTCTCACGAGACCCCAACGCAAAATCCTCGCGGGCTCACGCCGGCTGCGTCTTGGTGCCGCCCCTACGGGGCTGGCATCCATATCCGTCGCGTTCCCAGCGCTTACGCGCTGGGCTATCCTATGCCGCCGCTCCGCGGCTCGGTCCTTTTGGTGCTGCACTGGAAACTCGGCGGTAAAGTTCAGCGCCGCACAGGAACTTGAGGTTGAAGTTCAGCGCTACACGGGAAACTCGACGCTAACGTCTTTGATCGATGTGCCCGGAATTAAGTTGTTGCTGCCAAGTCACCGCCTCGCTCTTGCGACCCGGATCTAAGAGCTCCTGGACCCGACGTTTCAGGTCCGCGCACTTGCTAGCGACTGACGACTAACGATTGGCGACTGCTACTCATACCGCAAAGCTTCAATCGGATCCAGCCGCGCCGCCTTGATCGCCGGCAGCATTCCGCTCACGATTCCTACGAGACTCAAGATCAGCGTCGACGCAATCAGCGTGCTGGCTTCGATCTTCAGGTGAATGTCGCCTTCGCCGGCGTCTTCCATGAAGGCGCTCCACAGTGTGAGCGATCCTACCGACCATGACACCAGATAGGCCAGTGCGACTCCGGCAAGGCCGCCGAGAAACGTGATCACCAGTGCCTCGGAGAGAAACTGGAACAGGATGTGCCAGCGGCGCGCGCCCAGCGCTTTTTCTACGCCGATCTCGCGCGTGCGCTGCGTCACTGAGACCAGCATGATGTTCATCAGGCCGACTCCGCCAATGCCGAGCGTGAGCAGGCCGATAAAGCCCAGCAGAATCTTAATGCCCGTGGTGATCACACGCAGGTCGAGCAGGTCGGCGAACACGTCGAATACGAATACGGCGCGCTTGTCGCTGGGGTCGAAATTGTGGTGGAAAGCCAGCGAGTTACGCAACCCTTTGACGACCTTGGCGTGGTCGCCTTCGTACTCCATGACGATGGAGTTAAGGTATTGCGTGTTCTTGATGTCGCTGGCGCCGCTAAATGGCACGTAGACGTGCCCGTTCAGGTTGTCGTCGTTGTTATTAATGACGTGCTTTAGGATGCCGACGATCTGGTAGGAGATTCCGTCAACGCGAATGCTTTCGCCGATGGCGTTCTGGCCGGAAAACAGCTTTTGCTTGATATCAGCGCCGATGAAGGCCACGCGCGTGTGGGTAAAGTCGTCGGCTTCGCTGAAGGCACTCCCCTCGGCAAACTCCATGCGCCGCATGCGCGGATAGTTCGCATACACCCCGCTTACCCCGTAGTTTCCGCTGCGCGTACCATATGAGACGTTGCACTGCTTGAAGACTTCCGGCGAACTTCGTTTCAGCAACGGCACTTCCGCCTGGATGTGCTCGAAGTCGACCATGGTGAGGCGAACCTCGGATCCGGCTTTGGTCCCGCCCACCTGCATCGAGGTGCGGCCCGGAAACACGAAGATGAGATTCGTGCCAAACGACCGAAACGCTGCCCACAGCCCGCGCTCAAATCCGGCGCCGTAGGCAAGCAGCAATACGACCGTGGCAATTCCCCACGCCATGCCCAGCATGGTGAGAAAGCTGCGCCGCCGGTTGTAGCGCAGAGCTTCATAGGCTTGCCGGAAAAGATTGCCGATCATGCTACTCCTGCCGCAACGCTTCAACCGGGGGCAGAAGCGCCGCTTTGCGCGCGGGATAAAGTCCGGCGCTGATTCCGGCAATGGCGAGAGAACCGATCGCGGCCACCGCCGACAGCGGTACGATGCGCGGCGTATCGAAGCCTTCGGGCGCGGGCAGCATGGCGAGCACGGTCACAAAGGCTACCGTGATGGCCAGTCCGATGCCGCCGCTGAGGGCAGTCAGGAACGCGCCTTCAATGAAGAACTGCGTCATGATGCTGCGGTGCGTGGCGCCCAAAGCTTTGCGCAATCCGATTTCGCGGGTTCGCTCGGCTACCGAGACCAGCATGATATTGACGATGCCAATCGCGCCTAACGCCAGCGTAACCAACCCGACTACGCCCAGGAAGTAATCCATCGCATTAAAGATCTTGCTGACCTTCTGGGAGTTCTCGATGGTGTCCCAGTCTTCGAAGGCGTCCTCAAGCTTTGGATTGAAGTTGTGGCGGCGGGCAATGATCTCGTGCACCTCGGCTTTGGAGACGAGGTGCTGGTCTTTGTTCAAGGGACGGTAGTTGATGAACGAGACTGCGTTGTCGATGTTTTGGCCTTTGAGTGGAAACAACTCTCGCATGGTCTCGATCGGTACGAAGATACGTGCATTGGTGCCGTTGTTTCCATCCTGCCCTACTTTCGCCACCACTCCGATGATGCTGAAACGAACGCCATTGAGAAGCATGCTTGCGTCGACAGCGGGGCGCCCCGGGAAAACGTTCTTCAGAAGCTCCCATCCAACGACGGCCACGCGCCGATGCTCGTCATTGTCCTGATCGTTGAACCAGCGGCCGGTACCCAACGGAACGCTGCGGATCTGGTTGTACTCGGGCGCGACGCCGAACACTTGACCGGCGGTCGAGCCGTACTCGCTCACGGCGCGGATGTCTTCGCGATTGATGACGGCCGAGATTGTCTTCAGCGTGCGCGCACTGCCTTTGATCGCGAGATAGTCGTCGTAAGTGAAGTGGTAGGTTTGCCCTGATTGCAGGCTGCCTTCCACGGCCGGGATGCGGCCGGGGAAGATGAACATGATGTCCTGGCCGAGCGTGGCCAACTGCCGAACCTGCCCGCTGCGGAAGCCTTCGCCAAGTCCCACCAGAAGGAGCAGAGATCCGACCCCCCAGGCAATGCCGAACATGGTCAGGAAGGAACGCAGCTTGTGCGCCCACAAGGTGGCCAGCGACTGACGGATGATGTCGGTGAGCATCCTCATAGGTTGTGCCCCCAGGCACTGGGCAGCGACTGGGGGCCCCGGGTTCAAGGTTGGGCGGGGGGTCTCATGTCCCGCCCTTGCTTCTGCTGGAGGTACGTCTCTAGGACCGCAAAAGTTCCCGCGAGTGAACGAATCCTTCTTACTTAGACTCCGCTGAGGGAACAAGGGTTAGCCCGGGTTTAACTATGTTTTTGTGGAGGGCGAAGAAGACGGGTCCGAGTTGGGAATTCGTCTTTGCGCTGTGGATTTCAGATTTCAGATTTGATTTCAGATTGAGTGCCGGCTGGCTCGCTGCCCTGACATTATGAACGGCCCCCCACCCCCTCTTGCTCACCTTGACGGCAGGACTCTCGTCTAAACGCTCCGTGCCACCCAGGAACAACCTGCGCGCGCCGAGCTCGGTCGCGGCGCAGTCCCCAACGAAATCTGAGGAGGAACTCCCGTGAAGAAACGACTTTTAGCCGTCGGCGCCGGTCTCGTGGTGCTGCTTGCCGCCAGCGCGAGCTTTGCCCAGTCGACCCAGTTGAACATTCCCCGCGATAGCCAGCGGGCCTCGGTTACGCAACGCATCGGCATCACCGACATTACCGTCAACTACCACCGGCCGCTCGTGAAAGGCCGGACGATCTGGGGCAAGGTGGTTCCCTACGGACAAGTCTGGCGCGCCGGCGCCAACGAGAACACCACCATCACATTCACCGACCCGGTCACCATCGAAGGCAAGACGCTGGAGAAGGGCACCTACGGCCTGCACATGATCCCGAACCAGGATCAGTGGACGGTTATCTTCTCGAAGGTCAACAGCGCGTGGGGCAGCTTCACGTACAAAGAATCGGAAGACGCGCTGCGCGTCAACGTGAAGCCGCAACCCGCCGAGCTGGAAGAAGCGCTGGCTTACGAAATCGACCAGCCCACGGAAAACTCCGCGGTCATCACCATGCGCTGGGAAAAAGTCGCAGTGCCTTTCAAAGTTGGGGTCGACGTCAACAATATCGTCGACGCCAGCTTGAAAGCGCAGATGCGTGGACTTCCTCAGTACACGTGGGATGGCTGGGACGACGCGGCGAATTACCTGCTCGCACACAAGGTGAATCTCGAGGAAGCGCTGGAGTTCTCGAACCGGTCGATCGGTTCCGAGCCGCGCTACGAGAACTACAACACCAAGTCGCAGATTCTCGAAGCGCTGGGCAAGAAAGACGAAGCCAAGGTCGCGCACGATAAAGCGATCGAGATCGCGACACCGATCCAGTTGCACCAGTACGCCTTCGCGCTGAAGGGCCAGAAGAAAGACACCGAAGCCTACGCGGTGTGGAAGAAAAACTTCCAGCAGCATCCTGACATGTGGTTCACGCACTCCGGCATGGCGCGCGTGTACTCGTCGCAGGGAGACTTCGACAACGCGGTGAAGGAAATGAAACTGGCCGAAGCCTCAGCGCCTGAGCAGAACAAGGTGTTCATTCAGGCGGCGATTAAGCGACTGGAGGCGAAGGACGACATCAACAAGTAGGTCTTTACTGATCTGAAGAATCGAGCCTGAAGTGAGAGCGGCCGCTGCGTGCGGCCGCTTCTCTTTGCCAGTGGAACGAGGGGCGTCCCCGCCGACGGATTGGCCGAGCATTCTTTGCTCTTTTGATCGCGACTTGGGGTTATGAGTGTAATTGCCTGTTTTCGCCACCTATCATGGAACGTGCCTTCGATTCAGCGTAAAGTGCTGACGTGAAGCGTGTTCTCGTCGTCGTTATCGTATTCATCGCAGTCACGGGAATTTGGCCCTTCGCTTTGCTGGCAACTACAGAAACGCGCTAGTACAAGGTCAGTCCTAAAAACAGTACACAAACTTCTGCTGCTCGATTGCAGCAACGTCATGAGTTGCTACTCCATTGCGATTGGCGGAGAAGCAAAACAGCATCAACTTATGCCCCGATCAGGTCTTCTTATGCCCCGATCAGGTCTTCTTATGCCCCGATCAGGTCTTCGGACTTGGTCGGGCTTTTTTGCTTTTGTTCGGTTTTCGTAACAGGTTAGCTTTTTATCTGACACCGGTCTGTCTCTAGGTCATCTTTCGTGGGAGTCTCGCCACCTCGCCTGAAAGGAGAGCCGATGAACGCTCGAAAGAAACTAATCGTAGTTCTGGTGGTGCTTGCGATATCCGCGCTGTCCGGTTGGCAGTCGGCGCATGCACTGTGTACAGGGTCACAGGGTATGGGTAAGGACGGAAACTGCATCCTTGAGGGTTCCTGCTACCAAGGGATCATCTGGTGCGTCAGGATCACTTGTGCAGCAGGAGTTGGGTGCTTACCATTAACGGCGTTCCACGGTTGCACAACAGCCGGGTGCGTTAACCCGTTCAACCGTTGTACCGCATGCTGAGGAAAAGGAACAGCGACGATGACACGCAAACTGATGTGGGTAATGGGCGTGATCTTACTGACCTCGATGGCTGGCACCGTCTACTGGAGCACAAAGAAAGCTACTGTGGCAGTGTACGCTTCACAGCCGATAAGCGCGCGACCGTACGTTATGGAACGAGTTCAATACCGAGTAGACAATGGCCAAGCGACAACCGTTGCTCACGAACTTTTGGCACAGCGTCGTGACGGAACAACGGTGAAACTCATGCCGGAAGCTGGTGTGCGTAGAGTGGACCATCCAGACGGATACGTTGCGATGATCGTAGATCGTCTGAAGCTAAAATCCACTGCACAAAAACCCAAGGACATGGTTGCCACCCAGAAGAATCAAATGCAGAGTGCTCCGCAAAACTGCATCTTTGGACTAAACGAGTTTGTGGATGGGGAAGATGTGATTCTCGGGCAAAAGGCTCTGCGGATCATGACACTCCCGCCGAATGGACTGGAGCGCGAGATCGACTGGCGTCTACCTGACTTCGGCTGTATCACCATACAAACTTTGCTTCAGACTCGTCCTGAGTTGGGCGCTGGCTGGACAACGACTCACGGCATTCGCCCTGAGGCGTTTGCGGAGAAGGAGCCGGACCCACGACTCTTTTCAAATGACGCCAACTTCAGCGAAGTCAAACCGAGTGAGATCACACATAGGATGCTGGCAGAAGCAGGTGTCACAGAGAAGGATTGTCAGAAGTGCTTAGGCACTCAGGATGCGGGTGACAAGAATTACGAGAAATGGGGCCGTCCTAGCTACGTGCCATAGGTGCTCTTCAGTCTCGGACAGACGCCCCGATGAGGTCTTCGGACTTGGTCGGGGCTTTTGTGTTTGTGTCAGAAACAGGGGAAGTAGGGCACCGGGGAGGCACCGCGTTTGACCTTGATTGAAGATGGTCTTCCATGACCCGATGGCATGTAGACAGATTTCCTTGCGCCATCGTTCAGTGTCTCGATTTTCGGGGAAACAGTCTAACGCGGAAACTCGAAATGTGGCGAGATCGTTGGTTTCTCACAACTGTCGTAACATCCCCGTTTCACTCACTGACAGGATTTTTGGCGAACAAAAGGCGCACACTGGTGAGAACGCCTGATTACGTCAACCACCTCTCGATGAGATCAGCAATGAATGAGCAGTTCAAAAGGTGCTTCGCGTCCTGATTGGAAAGCCGCTATGGTCAACTGGCCGTGCGGCCGATTTGGAATGGTTTCAGTTCGGCCAGCGCAAAACCGTCAAAGGCGCTCGTGGCGACACTAAAGAAGTCGGAGAGTACGCGCTACATGTGCAGTGTGCTTGGCGCATAAGGCATTCAGATCGAGTGGATGTCGCAAGTCGCGATCTCTACCATCGCGACCGAGACTGATGGCCAGCACAGGATTTCAATTGGGACGTGCAGGGAGCCAAAGGCGAGACAAGCTCATGGCTGAGTTATTACAGAACGGGACGCCAGAGTTTGTCGTGCAACAGGTCTCTGTAGGCAACGCAGGAGCCTTCACAGTTGTTTTCGACGACGACTACGCTTTGGATGTGTTTCCCGATGACTCGTCGCAAGACGAGCATTGGCGGCTGTTCAAGCCGTATACGGAGGAATCACCCTTTGTTCTCAGCGGTAGCGGAGTTGAATACTGATCTTGCCTGCCGCCATGTCAACTAGCTGTTGAAATATCCCCATTTCACCAACTACGGTTCTGAGTGAAATCGCCTGTTAGCGTCAACTGACCCGATGCGCTAAGCTCTTGGGTGATGATCAATGTCGCGGCAGCCGAACAATTGGATTCCGCTCAGTATCTCTACTTGCGGGAACTGTCAGAGCCGCACGACAACTCGTTGAAGCTTGTGGTTGAAGAAGCGGTCGTGAATCGCTCCGGCATCGTCAAAACTGATCCTGAACTCAAAGCCATCCTGAGGGACGCTTCGCCCATTGAGTCGGCGGAAGGTTGTAGAGCGTTCGAGCTTAACTGGAAGCACTGCGTCGCGTATCTGGTCACCGAAGAATTGGTCGGGTCAAATGCTGGAGCTGGATATGACGACGAGTGCTACACGGGCAAACTCTTACGCGTCTACAGCAAATCACATTTTCTCGATCACTTGGCACGGGACACCGGGGGCCATATCGAGCCTCTTCAGCATTACAAAGTCGTTTGCCTGAACCACCTTATCGACGTGGCCGCCTACGCGGCTCCAGACGTTCGCCCTCTTGCACGGGACTCGAAAGTGTCATCCCGAACATAGTAGCTGGCAAAAAATCCCCGTTTCACTCAGTGACAGGATTTTTGGCGAACAAAAGGCGCACAATGGTGGGAAGGCCTGATTTCACCAGCCATCCAAAGACTCTGGAACCTGCCACGATTTCAGAGTAGAGTTCTGTCCATTCAAATTGAAAGGGATTCAATGGCAGCTTCGTGCTCGTTCTCATTTCGAGCCTCGTAACGCTTGGTCTGGCCGCATCAGCGCAGACGGTACAGGTTAGCCGTGACAATAAAACCATCTACGTGACCTCAGAGGGCGAAGCCAAGGCAGAGCCTGAGATCGCTATTCTCACGCTGGGTTACCACGCATGGAGCAAAACGAAGGACGCCCTCTACGATGAGACCGCAACAGTCTCGGACAAGGTGGTCGCCGCGCTACTTCGAGCGGGTGTAAAGAAGGAAATGATTCGCACCGACAAGACTTCGCTCACCCACGTCGAGGCGGAACCAAACTGGCCCGCCGATTGGAAGGCAAACAGGGTCTTCGAGGCCGAGCTGCGCTGGAAGGTTACCGTTCCCGTCAAAGATGCTGAAGGCGCTGTCGCAATCGCCATGCAGGCAGGAGCAACCGAACTAAGCGAGGTGGCGTGGGATGTCTGGATCGAACCAGGCTGCAAGCGGAGGCCAGCAAGAACCATTCAGGGAAGCACGCACTGTGGCCGATTCCATCGCTTTAGGATTGGGAACCAAACTCGGCGCGCTGGTTTACGCCAGTAACTCCGCTCCAATCCGGCCTTCCAATTGGCCCTTCTTTAGCGGCCTCAACACCAGCACGGCATCTGTTTCGGGTGTGATCGGAACGCCTCTTCCTCCAAAGATCATCAAGCTTCTCCCTGAGCAGATCAATGAGAAGACCACGGTTTATGCCGTATTTGCTATCGAGTAACGGATCGTGTTAGGCGCAGTCATGGTGGCATCGGCTTTACCCGATGCATTCGTCGCATAGTTGGCGAAAAATCCCCATCTCTAACAATGTCGGCGGTGTCAAGCGCTTTTCGAGCACACTGCGGCATGCACTCAGAGAAGAGCGCCATTTCGCTCTAGTTGAGATTTGCCAGGCCAACCTTGGGCTCGCTTCTAATCGTTGCGGCTCAGGAACTCAGTCCGACCCAACCATCTCTTCGATCGCAACCTCGATCATGATTACTACTTCGAACTCCCCCGCGAAAGGGGAGCGGGATGCCCAATCATTACGGCGGTGATTTACTGCACACCATGGCGATTTCCGGGCTCTCCCGCGTGCGAACCGAGTTGCTGCATCTTTTCGTAATCCCAGCCGCGCCGCCACATCCAGTACAACTCGACTGCCAGCTTGCGGGCCATCGCGACATTCGCGATCTTGCGCCCACGCCGCATGGCCAGATGAAAGAATCGGCTGCGCCATGCGGATCGATGCGTACCGTCACCTGCGCCGCTTCCACCAGCGGAAGCGAACAGCACGTTACCCTGCTTGCTGATGTGGCCCAGTCGTCGACGGTCTCCGCTGGACTCTTCCGACGGTACCAGCCCCACGTAGCTGGCAATTTGCTTCGCGCAGGCAAAACGTTCCGGCGTTCCAATCACCAACTCGAACGCCAGTGCGGTCAACGGACCCACTCCGGGATGCGTGCTCAGTTGCCGCGTCACGGGCCGGCGCTCCACGATCTGTTCCAGCTTTCCGTTCAGTTCATGGATCTTGGGCGTGAGCCGATCGAGTAGGTCGAGCAGGTCTTGCCGGCGTCGCCTCGCCCAAGGTGCCAGCGGCATTCCTTCCTGATCGACACGACCTGGCGGTTCCGCCACAACGCTTTCTTGCGGCGTGGCCCTCGATGAGCTGCTACGATGTTCAACTGGTTCATAACGCGCGTGCGCATCTGCACCAGCCGGTAACGATGCCACAGCAGTGGCCGCCGATCGCGATTCTCCGCGTCCGGTACCAAGATTTCTGGAATCGGTCTTCCAGGAAGAGCCGTTTCGCATCAATCCGCGTGGCGGCCGATCTTCTGGTTATGACCGTGGTGCGGATCTCGCGCAGGGCCGATGCAAGCTGAACTAACAATTCGATCAGTATAGTCGAACCAGGCACGTGTCCGCTGGCTTCCATGCCCACCCGCACGGTCACGGCGTGGATGAGACGCGGAAGAACTCTCCGCTTTTCCTTTTGTCCCAGGCGGACTGTCGCTCAGTTCGCCCTATGCGGTTGTTGACGTACGCAATTTGTTGGAAGCCCGGGTGATAATCACAACCTATAATGATCATGTTCGGCTCCTTTCTCCCGAGCCTTCTTGGTTGGCTTTAGCACCACCAACTTTACTCGGGCCGGGAGCCGACATTGTTATGGAATCATTTCACCAACTACCCAGCAGGTCAAAACATATCACCAGTTGAGCATGGAGACCGTCAGGAAACGCTTGGGTTGGGGACCTGATTGATCTGGGCCAAGGCACGCAACCGGACCCGGTGCCCATAACTGAACGCCCAGATCATGGTGCCGATGGTCAGCGTGCCGATCAGGATGGGAGAAATAATCAGGACTACAGGCGCGGATACGTGGTAGATCAAAATGATCCGAAGGATCAGCTCGCCCTCAAAGACACATCCCCATACGATGGTAATCAGGCGATGCGAAAAACGCACCTCCGGCAATTGCCAGGCGGCGTTGAAACGGGCCTGCCGCTGCAGATCGGCTCCCGCCATGAAATGTCGCCCGAAATAGAACATCATTGGACGCGGTAGCAACAGCGAGACAAAGCAGGCAAAGCCAAACGCGCCCGTAAACATGGATTCGCGGACTAGCAGCAGGCGCGGGCTCCCGCCAAGGAGCACGGCAACCCCGTCAACGGCGATTCCCAGCAGAACCACTATCGAAATCGGATCTACCTGGCCTCGGCGCGCCAGATCGAAGATGCTCTTCCCCAAAGGGAAAGTGGTGGCAATCACCAGGGCGGTGAACTCAGAGGCAGAGAGGTAGCGCTTGGAAAGCTTATACAGAATTACTGGGATGATTGCATTAAGGACAATACCCCAAACGATGCCGCCCAGCGCCGGCCTCGACGTTTGCGCTTCGGCCTTTTGCATGATAGATCCCACTCTCGTTTGTCGCAGACCAGCCTTGTGGCTTTTAATTATACGGGGTGCGTAAGGTCAGACGAGTCGATTGCCGATATCGCTTCTGGATGGTCGGCAAACTCCGGCGGGCGGGGACGCCCGTCGCTCCATCGGCAACTAGCGGATGGGCACCGGCTCTTGGGCGGCGTTCACGTCTGGGTACTCGAAGACGCCTCGGCCGGATTTCCGGCCCAGCCTGCCAGCTTTCACGTACTGCACCAGCAACGGCGCAGGACGGAATTTTTCTCCCAGCGTTTTGTGCAGGTATTCGAGAATATGCAGGCGGGTGTCGAGGCCGACAAGATCGACCAGCTCGAATGGGCCCATAGGATGATTGAGGCCCAGTTTCAGGGCCTTGTCGATGTCTTCTGCGCTTGCGATTCCTTCCTGCAACATGTAGAACGCTTCGTTGCCAATCATCGCGTTAATGCGGCTGGTGACGAAGCCCGGGGACTCGCGAATCACCACCACCTCCTTTGCCATGCGCCGGCCCACTTCGACCGCCGCGGTCAGCGTGTCGTCGTCGGTCTCGAGGCCTTTCACGATTTCGAGGAGCTTCATTTTGTGCACGGGGTTGAAGAAGTGCATGCCAACGATTTTGGGTGCGCGGTAGGTAACGCTGGCAATCTCGGTGAGGCTCAAAGAACTGGTATTCGAGGCGAGGATGGTCGAGGGACGGCAGATCTTGTCGAGCAGGGTGAAAATCTCGATCTTCGACTCCAGTTCTTCGGGAACGGCTTCGATGACGAGGTCTGCCTGCCGAGCGGCTTCGTCGACCGAACCGGCGTATTCCAGGCGCGCAAATGCCGCGTCGGCGTCTTTGGCCGCAACTTTTCCCAACTCGACCGCTTTGTCCAGATTCGAGCGGATCTCGGATTCGGCACGACGCAGCGCGTTCGGGAGAATATCTTCGAGGACGGTCCTGTAGCCGCCGAGAGCGGCGGCATGGGCAATGCCCCGACCCATCGTGCCCGCACCAATCACCGCGATGGTCTTGATCTCCGGCACTAGCGCGCGCTCTTGTCGAGTTGCTGCAGAACTTCCTTCATGCCGTTCACTGCCGAGCCCATGTACTCCGACAGGCGCTTGCGCTCCTCTTCGGTCATGCCGGCGATGGAAAACGTAATTTTGCGCAAGGTGGCGTTGATGTCGTCGACGTAGTTCATGAGACGGATGAGTTCTCCGGTTGCTGGCATATGAAGGCTCCTGCGCGCGCGGTCACTTCGCTTTGGTCCGAGACGCAGACAGAAGCATCGGCCGCGAGCGAACCCTCCATTTTCAAGGCTCCGCTGAAATTAGTAAAGCCGCGTTCCGGCAGAAGCGCCCAGGGTGCCGCGTAAAATGTCGGGACGTTCAGGAGGATTTCATGGCACAGGTCCAGGTCGTGCCCATCGCGGAGCGCACTTCGGTACTGCACATCGGCCGCACGACGCTCGCAGCCGTGATCTCGCAGGTCGTCGCCCAAGCCCTGCATATGCCCGAGCCATACTGGGCAACGGTCACGACCATCGTGGTTATGCAATCAACCCTCGGCGCCGCGTGGAAAGTGTCGGTGAAACGCTTAGCTGGGACTGCACTGGGGGCGCTGGTCGCGGGATTGATTGCGACATACCTTCAGCCCGGCGTTCTTGTGTTTGGCCTGACAATCTTCGCAACCGGACTGATTTGCCTCGCACTGCGGCTGGATCGCACCGCGTATCGATTCGCCGGGATCACCGAGGTCATTGTCATGCTGGTCGCGCGCGAACGGGCTGCGTGGATCATCGCCACCCATCGTTTTGTGGAAGTGTCCCTCGGGATCGCGATGGCACTGCTTGTGACCGGAGTGTGGCCGGAACGCATTGATCCCGCCCCAGCCAGCGAAGCGAAACAGGCGTATGGCGCATAATAGTGCCATGCTTCGCGACAAAAGCCTGATTCCTCTTTCGCGCCAACACCAGCATGCGCTTGCGCTTTGCGTGCGCATCGATCGTGCGGAATTGGCCTCCGCACGCGAAGTGCAGGCGTGGCAAGCGGAAATCGAGCAGCACTTCGCGCTCGAGATTCAGCACCACTTTGCCGCGGAAGAGAAGGACGTCTTTCCCGTGGCTCGGCAGTATGCGGAACTGGTCCCATTGGTGGAGGAATTGCTTGCCGAGCATGTGCGGCTTCGGGGATATTTTGAGCAGGCGCGGCTGCGCTCGCTCGATGGTCCGGCGGTGAGGCAATTTGCAGAAATGCTTTCCAGCCACATTCGCAAGGAAGAGCGGCGGCTTTTTGAGGAGATGCAGAAACGGATGGGGTCGGCGGAACTGGAAAGATTGGGCGTGCACATCGAGAAGAGCCTGGCTCCGAGCGTGGAAGCTTGCATTACGCCGGCGGAGGAGATCCTGAAGCGGTCCTAGTCCTTGCGGGCTTACGCCCGCAACGCCAGGTGCCGCCCCTGCCGGGGCTTGGTTTCCTTTTGGAGCTTACCCAGCGCTACGCGCTGGGCTAATGTATGCCGCCGCTACGCGGCTGTTTCGGAGTGGTTCAGATAAGGCCGACGACCGAAGGCCGACAACCGAAAGGCCGACAACCGACGACCTATCCCGTCCCCGTGGGTCTGATGATTTGGATAGCTAAGCGGCGTATTCTTCTGCGGGCGGTTCCGGCAAGGGCTCGGGCAAACGATCGGTCACCTCCGCCAACGAAGCCATCTTCCTGGCCAGATCGCTGGTGAGCACCCCGGGCTGTAAGCGCCACCGCCAGTTGCCTCCGCGCTGGCTGGGCATGTTCATGCGCGCCTCGCTGCCCAGCCCCAGGAAGTCCTGCATGGGGACCACCGAGAGACTTGCTACCGACCCCTGCGCTGCGCGGATAAATGACCAGTGAACGCCGTCTTCAGCCTTGCCGAAATATGTTTCGACGTTCTTGTGCTCCTGCTCGGTGGCGCCGCTGGTCCACCAGCCGACCAGAGTGTCATTGTCATGGGTACCGGTATAAATCACCGTTTCGGGCGTCAGTTGTTGGGGAAGATAAATGTGTGCGCCTTTATCGCTGAAACCGAATTGCAGCACGGCCATTCCCGGCATCTGCAGTCGCTTGCGCAACGCATGCACCTCAGGCGTGATGTAGCCCAAGTCCTCGGCGAAGAACGGCAGACCGCCCAGCGCTCCCTGCACCTTCGCGAACAGATCATCTCTAGGGCCGTCCACCCAACGCCCGTTGACGGCAGTCGGCTCGCTGGCGTCAATTTCCCAGAACTGCTCAAAGCCGCGAAAGTGATCGAGCCGGATGTAATCGCAGTGTTCGGTCGCGGCCCGCAGGCGGGCTACCCACCAGGCGTAACCCTGCCGCTTCATGACGTCCCAACGGTACAGCGGATTGCCCCAGCGCTGGCCTGTCTCGCTGAAGAAATCAGGCGGCACACCGGAAACTACTTCGGGCTTGCGTTCGCTGTCGAGGCGAAACAGTTCCGGGTGCGTCCACACATCTGCGCTGTCGTAGTTCACGAAGATGGCGATATCCCCCACCACGCGCACCATGCGTCGCGCGCAATGATGGCGCAGGGCGCGCCATTGCTCGGCGAAAGCGAATTGCAGAGCGCTGCGCCAGACAAGTTCGTCCGCCATCTCGCGGCGTATCCGATCTAACGACGCAGGCTCGCGGTGGGCTAACTCGCGCGGCCACTCATTCCAGTTGGTTAGCTTATGATGCGCGCGCAGGGCGTCGAACAGCACAAAGTCATCGAGCCACTCCCGGTTTACATGACAAAAGCGCTCGAAACGCGCGCGCGCGTCCCCTTGCATGCGCTTGCTGAAGTTGCGGGCCGCCTGCGCCAGCAGAGGCATCTTTCTGGGAAAGACCGCTTCGTACACGACCGGCCCGTTGGCCTCTGGCAGGTCGCGAATCTCGCCGGGATCAATCCAGCCGTGTTCGGCCAGGCGTTCGAGGCTGATCAGCAGGGGATTGCCCGCGAAAGCCGACGTTGCCGAGTAGGGCGAGTTGCCGTAGCCCAGCGGCCCCAGCGGCAAGACCTGCCATAGTCCCTGGCGAGCCGCCGCCAGGAAGTCGACGAATTCATAGGCCGCCGGACCGAAGTCGCCGATGCCACCTCGCGCCGGAAGCGAACTGGGATGCAGAAGAATTCCTGTAGCGCGAGCGAAAGACATGTTTCTTATTCGGAGATCACCGCGTTCTTACATCGAGGACTTAGTTGCGGAGTAGTCCCGGGCACGCCGGAGCGTGCCCGCACTTCCGTCGTTAAAAGCCTTCTTCCCCACCCCCAGCTTGGCCCTTGGTGAGGTTCTTCATTTCCTGCTCGTTGATTTTGATCTTGCCCGATTTCTCCATCTGCTGGCGAAGGTTGGTGATGAACAAGCCGAACAGGTCCTGCTGTTTGGAGTGCAGCAACCCGTCGCGAATCTGGTCTTTCTTCGCCGCAAAATCCTGGTCCGTGGGTTCCTGCTTCTGGAGCACCGACAGTACGACGCCATTATTGCCGGCGGTCACGGGACCGCTGATTTCGCCTGGCTTCATCGAGAACGCTACCGAAGCCTGGCCCGCCATGCTGCCGATGTCCGGCACCTGTCCATCGGGAAGCACGAAGTCGCTGGTCTTGATGGTCGCGCCCAGTTCCTTGGCAGCTTTCTTCAGGTCGTGCCCGGACTTTGCCCGGTCCGACAGCTCCTGCGTCTTCTGGTTGAGCAGGATGCCGGCGCGCTCGTTCTTGAACTCGCCATCCACCTTCGAACGGATCTCTTCGAATGTGGGGGTCGCCGGAGGCCTGATGGCTTCAACCTGGAACACAACCGCTCCCTGGCTCAGCTGTGCCATGTCGGGCGGAGCCTTTTCACGCTGCGAGAACACGGCGTCCATGAACTGCGGAGATGCGCCCAGTCCCGGCAACACATCGCCGCGACCGACGAAGTCGGTGGTCACCACGTTCAGGTTCTTGCCCGCGGCGGCTTTCTCGAGTCCCTGGCTGCGCGCCTGGTCCAGCAGCGAGTTGCCCGCCGCCTCCATCATCCGACCCGCCTTCTGCTGGCGAATCAGCGGCTCAATCTCGCCTTTCACTTCATCGAGGGTCTTGAGGTGCGCCTCGTGCTTGTCCTCGGTGCGAATGATGTGAAACCCATACGAACTCTTCACCAGATCGCTGGTCTGCCCTTTGCCCTGCGAGAATGCTGCTTTCTCGAATTCGGGCACGGTGCGTCCCCGGCCGATCCAGCCCAGTTCCCCGCCCTGCTTCCCGCTGCCGGGATCATCGGAATACTTCTTCGCCAGATCCTCCAGCTTGGCGCCGCCCTTCAACTGCTTCAGGACGTCTTCGGCTTTCTTGCGCGCTTCTTCCACGCCCTTCTCATCGACCTTGCCGTCGGCTCCCGCCGCAGGAGTCTTGATCAGGATGTGGGCGACCTTCACCTCATCGGGAACCCGGTACTGATCCTTTCGCTGGTTGTAGTAGGACTGGACTTCTTCAGGCGTGACCTGCACCTGTCCGAGGATCTTGCTCTTGTCGAGAAAGACATAGTCGATCTTGCGCTTCTCAGGAATCGAGTCCTTGTAGCGCGCCTGGTTGCGGGTGTAGAAGGCTTTGAGTTCTTCGTCCGTGGGATGCAGGCCCTTGCGAATGTCGTCCTGCGACAGCACTGCGTAATCGAACTTAACCTTGGTGTTGCGTTTCTGGAATTCCTGGCGGATTTCCGCGTCGGAAACGGACGCGCTGCCCGTGATCAGGGTGGCAAGCTTCTGCTCGAGGATTTCGTTCTTTACGTCGGCCTCGAAAGCCGAAACCGTCAGATTCGCCTGTTGGAGCAAGCTTGCGTAAGCCTGTTCTCCAATGAACTTGCCGCCCGGGAACAAGGTCTGCGAGTAGCGGCCATGCTCCAACTCGTCGCGCAGGTCCTGGTCGGTGGCTTTCAGGCCCATGCGGTCAGCCTCGGCCACGATCGCCTTCCCGGTGATCAATTGCTCCACGGACTGCGAGATGGCGCGCGGCATGATCATGGGCAACAACTGCTTGCCCATGGGACCATACTGGGCAACCTGCTGTTCGGCGAGCGCGCGGGCGCGGTCTCGAACTTCCTGGGTTGTAATGTCCTGGCCGGCAACTTTCGCGACCACTCCCTGGCTGGGCTGACCCATCAGGTCGGATCCCAAGCCGCCGGGAATCAGTGTGATGACCATGCCACCGCAGATGATCAGCAGCAGCGAACTCAGGATAATCTTCTTCGTCGGGCCAGGGGTTTGCAGAAAGCGGATCATGTTGTTTTATGCGCTCCAGATTTTGGGGGCGGAATAGATGATTATAGACTAAGGAACCCGGCAGACGTTGCTGGTCGAGGCGCCGTTCGATCGTCCGGTTTGGGATCGGCGATGCCGTAGAAAAACAGCTATTGAAACGTATCAATAAAACGTGTTATCCAACTGGGCGACTTTCAAATCGCTTCCGGGCGTGCTTTCTGACCCTCATTCCGAAGGGGAATCATCCATGAAACTTCGTATCCCTCTGGGCGCAGCTGTTCTAAGCCTCGCTATCCTTTCCACGGTAATGGCGCAGCCTCAAGCGCGCCACGCCCGCACGGCGCCGACTATGGCCTCGTCGCAAATTGCCCTTTCGGACGGCTGGATGCTGCAGTCGTCCCGCAAGGTCGACGAAAAGGGCGATGTGCTGTCCAAGCCCACTTTTCAGCCAAAAGGATGGTACCCGGTCACGGTTCCCACGACCGTGGTGGGCGCGCTGGTCAAACACAAAGTCCTTCCGGATCCCACCTACGGAATGAATCTTCGCCAGATGCCGGGCGTGACTTATCCCATCGGCGCGAATTTCTCGAATATCGCCATGGCACCCGACAGTCCCTACCTCCTCTCGTGGTGGTACCGGAAGGCATTCGTAGTGCCTGCCAGCTACAAGGGGAAGACGGTGTGGCTGAATTTTCGCGGAATCAACTACCGCGCGAATATCTGGCTGAACGGGAAACAGATTGCGAAATCGGACGATGTCGCCGGAGCTTGGCGTACCTACGAGTTCAACATCACCGACAGCGTGAAGCATGGCGCGGAGAACGTTCTGGCCGTGGAAGTCTTCGCGCCCACAGAGACCGACCTCGCAATCACCTTTGTGGACTGGAACCCCGCCCCTCCCGACAAGAACATGGGGCTTTGGCGGAAGGTTTACCTGGCGGAGAGCGGTCCGGTTGCGCTGCGCTATCCAAGCGTGGTGTCGCATGTGGATGCATCACAAAATGCCCAACTCACAGTTACTGCGCTGCTAAAGAATTCCAGCAAAGAGCCGGTCAAGGGCACACTCAAAGGCACCATCGACAAGATTGAATTCTCCCAGGATGTGGAACTTGCCGCGGGGGAGAACAAAGACGTCACCTTCGAGCCCGAGAAGTTTTCCCAACTGAGCCTCACCGGGCCGCGCCTGTGGTGGCCGGTGCAGATGGGCAAGCCCGAACTGTATACGCTGAAGATGGAGTTCGTGGTCGACGGCAAACAATCCGATCATACCGATACCGAATTCGGCATTCGCGAAGTCACCTCCGAACTGAATGCGCAACAGCGCCGGGTCTTTTCTATCAACGGAAAGAAGATCCTGATTCGCGGCGGCGGCTGGTCGCCTGACCTGATGCTCCGCGAGAACTCGCAGCGCCTGGCGGACGAATTCCGCTACGTGCGCGACATGGGACTAAACACGATTCGCCTCGAAGGCAAGCTGGAGACCGCAGAGTTCTTCCAGCGTGCCGATCGCGAAGGCGTGCTGGTGATGGCGGGCTGGTGTTGCTGCGACCACTGGGAGCACTGGGCCAAGTGGAAGCCGCAGGATTTCGACATCGCCAAGGCCTCGCTGACGGATCAGATCTACCGGCTGCGCAGCCACCCCAGCGTGGTGATGTGGCTCAACGGCAGCGACAATCCACCGCCACCGGATGTCGAAGAAATGTATCTCGCCATCGAGAAGCAACTTCACTTCCCAAATCCCACAGTGTCGTCTGCGACCGGCAAGCCCGCCACCGTCAGCGGGGACAGCGGCGTGAAGATGAGCGGCCCCTACGAGTACGTCG
Organism: uncultured Acidobacteriota bacterium; assembly: GCA_963850425.1. Taxonomy (GTDB): domain Bacteria; phylum Acidobacteriota; class Terriglobia; order Terriglobales; family Acidobacteriaceae; genus Gp1-AA133. The sequence continues at coordinate 200,378 of CAWKLF010000003.1, forward strand.
CTCCTTCCTACTGGACCGAGGACAAGATTGACGGCGGCCACCACTGCAATCCAGGCGGTTGCGGCGGCGCGTATGGCTTCAATACCGAAACCAGCCCGGGCCCGGCCGTTCCGCCGATCGAAAGCTTGCGCACCATGTTGCCCAAAGATCATCTTTGGCCGATCGACGACTGGTGGAATTTCCACGCGGGCGGCGGCGAGTTCAAGGATATCCACGTTTACACAGAGGCACTCACCAACCGCTACGGCAAGGCCGACACGCTGGAGGACTACGTTCTCAAAGCGCAGGCGATGAACTATGAAGGGATCCGTGCGATGTTCGAGGCTTACAGCCGTGGCAAGTACACCTCCACCGGCGTCATTCAATGGATGCTCAACAACGCCTGGCCCTCGGTCATCTGGCACCTGTACGACTACTACCTGCGACCCGGCGGCGGCTATTTCGGCGCGAAGACGGCCATGGAGCCTCTGCATCCGATGTATGCGTACGACGATCGCTCGGTCTGGATCGTGAGCAGCCGCTACGATGACGTGAAGGGCCTGAAGCTGACCACGAAACTTTACAACCTCGACATGGCGGAGAAGTTTTCGCAGGAATCGCCGGTGGACGTTACCGCCGACAGCACCAATAAAATCCTGACCCTGCCTCCGCTGGACGAGGCAAGCCCGGTTTATTTCCTGGCTCTGCGCCTGCAGGATGACTCGGGGAAAACTGTCGGCTCGAATTTCTACTGGCTCTCAACCAAGCCCGAGACTCTGGATTGGGAGAAGTCAAACTGGTTCGTCACTCCCACTTCGCAGTTCGCCGACTACACTGCCCTGAACAAACTGGAGAAGGTCACACTGAAGACCGCCAATCGCACGGAGCGGCGCGGCGACGAATCAGTCACGCATGTCACGCTCGAGAATCCGAGCAAGAACCTCGCGTTCTTTGTCCGGCTGAAAGTCAACAAGGGCGCGGGCGGAGACGAAATTGTGCCGGTGATCTGGGAAGACAATTACATTTCCCTGCTGCCCGGCGAAAAACGAGAAGTGACGGCTAGCTATCGCACCGCGGCTCTGGGCAGCGCAAAACCTGTCGTTGAAATCAGCGGGTGGAATGTACACTGAGGGCGCTTTTGATGTGGAAACCGTTCTCGCTGAGTGGCGTAACGTGACAACGGGAACGCCGAGGTCGTCGCGAATTGGCCAACGACCAACGACCGACGACCAACGACTGCCTTAAGGAGCCCATGGCCACAAACGCGAGCACCACCACTGCCAGCGCGCCCCGCCTTCGGCGCACCCTTACCCTGTGGGACCTGATTCTCTACGGCGTGATCGTGATCCAGCCGGTGGCGCCGATGTCGGTGTTCGGCGTCCTCAGCGATCGCGGCCGCGGCCACGTGGTCACGACCATCCTGATCGCGATGGTGGCCATGCTGTTCACGGCGTTCAGCTACGGGCGCATGGCGCGTGCCTATCCCAGTGCTGGTTCGGCGTTCACCTACGTTGGGCAGGAGATCAATCCCGCGCTAGGCTATGTGACGGGGTGGAGCATGGTGATGGATTACATGCTCAATCCCATGATCTGCATCGTGTGGTGCAGCCAGCAGGCCAATGTTTTTGCTCCTGGCATTCCCTACTGGGGATGGGCGCTGTTCTTTGGAGCGGTCTTCACGTTCCTCAATATTCAGGGCATCAAGACCTCGGCCCGCGTGAATACGTTACTCGCCGCCGCAATGGGCGCAGTGGTCGCTATTTTCTTCATGGCCGTCGCCCGCTACATCTTCAGCAACCCGCATGACGGCACAGAGTTCTTTACGCGTCCTTTTTACGATCCCGCAATGTGGAATACGAAAGCCGTTCTGGCCGCGACCTCGATTGCCGTGCTCAGCTACATCGGCTTCGACGGGATTTCCACGCTTTCGGAAGAAGCGGAGAATCCCCGCCGCAACATTCTTCTCGCCACCGTTCTTACCTGCTTCGTGATCGGAATTCTCTCCGCGCTCGAAGTCTATGCCGCACAACTTCTCTGGCCCGCGTCGCAACCATTTCCGAATGTGGATACCGCCTTCACCTTCGTGGCCGGGCGCGCCTGGAAACCTCTTTTCGCCATCGTAGGCTTCACGCTATTGGTGGCGAACTTTGGCTCCGGCATGGGGGCGCAAATCGGCGCCGCCCGATTGCTCTATGGCATGGGGCGCAGCAAGGCCCTTCCGCAATCGTTCTTCGGCGTGGTCGATCCCAAGCGGCATGTGCCGCGCAACAACGTCTTTTTCGTGGGTGCGATTGCATTGGGAGGCGCGTTGCTGGTGAGCATCGGCCTGTTCAGCTACGGCCTGGGCGCGGAAATGCTGAACTTCGGCGCTCTGATCGCATTCATGGGCGTCAATATGGCTGCCTTTGTTCGCTATTACGTGCGCGAGGGCGGCAAGAGCCCCATTCCCCCTCTTGTTCTCACCGCGTTGGTCATCGCGCTGGTACTGTTGCCAACTTCAAACTGGATGGTGCTTGCAATCGCCGGCGTCATGCTGGCCGTCTTGGCAGTTTGGGCGCCTCCGCTCGCCGGGTTCACCATTTGTTTTTTCCTGTGGAAGAACCTGAGTTGGAAAGCCTGGATCGTGGGCGGCATCTGGATGCTGGCCGGAATCCTTTTCGGCGCGATCAAGACGAAGGGCTTCCGCGGTGACCTGGTGGATTTCGAGTTGCCCCCGGAAGAGGCGTAGTTTTCGGCGGCAATAAAAGAACTGCAACCGACGGTGCGCAACTATTGTCATGCACGATCGCAGGCGCCGTGGTGAACCGAGGTTAGCGCCCCAAAAACGGACGCGAACCCTGGGGGACCCGGGTTCTTTCCAACTCGCACCCACGGGAGGCGCACGTTTTTCTGCCGCCTGCGACCAGCACGAACCGGGAAGGGCACGACTTCAGTCGTGCCGATTGCCGCAACTATCTATGCGGCTTCAGCCGCTGAGGTGAGCTTTTCCATGTCGACATTCCATGTTCGCATCGTCATCTTTCTAGCCCTCTCCGCCGTCTTCGCCCAATCGCAAGCCAAATCCGTGCAGGAGCGACTCGGCTACCCGCCGACGGCCCGCCTGCTCATCCTCCATGCTGACGACTACGGCATGAACCACTCGGTGAACCGCGCCATTTCCGAAGCGCTCGAGAAGCACTGGATCACCTCCGCCAGCATCCTGGTCCCCTGCCCGTGGTTTCTCGAGGCAGCCAACTTCGCCAAAGCGCACCCCGACGCAGACCTGGGCATTCACCAGGCGCTGAACAGCGAGTGGACACAATTCCGCTGGGGGCCGGTCAGTTCGCGTGACAAGGTCCCCTCGCTGCTCGACGCGCAGAACTACCTTCCGCTCGACACGCCCGACGTCGCAAAAAACGCGAAGCCCGCCGAAGCCGAGGCCGAACTTCGTGCGCAGATCGAGCGCGCCCAGAAATTCGGCGTCCACGTCACGCACCTCGACACGCACATGGGAGCGCTCTTCCAAACGCCCGCCCTGTTTTCGGTTTACAGCAAACTCGGCAATGACTTCCACGTTCCGATTCTCGACGCGCGCAACGGGCCGGAGCACGCCGCGCCGGCTGCGGACCAAATGCCTGCAGGGCACATCCTGGTCGACCGCGTTCTGGAGATTACCCCCGGCGTCGACCCGAAAGAATGGACTGCGTGGTATGAGAAGCAACTGACGCCGCTAAGGCCGGGCGTCTACCAGGTCATCCTGCACCTCGCCTACGACGACGACGAAATGCGCGGCGCAACCTCCGACCATCCCGACTGGGGCGCCGCCTGGCGCCAGCACGATCTCGACATGGTTAAAAGCGACGAATTCCAGAAATTCCTGAAAGACCAGGGATTCATTCTGGTGGGATGGAAAGATCTGTCAAAGGCGCTGCCCGCAAGCTACGGAGCGTCCCGGCAGTAGGAATTCACCCTTCTCCACGCTTAGTCGCTGTCATTGTGAGCGAGTTACAGGGTTCGATCCGCCGCGGGCCCTTTAATGTGGTCCAAGAATCTCCTGTGGTCCAAGGAGATTCGGGAAAACAAAACGGGCGGCGCGGAGCGCCGCCCGTGATTCGTGGATGGCCGCTTTTAGTGACGGCTGGGTGGGGGGGGCGTGCGTCCGCCGCCAGTGCTCATACGACCGGCACCGGTATTCACGTGGCTACCACCAGTGCTCGGCCTGCTAGCGCCCGTGCTCGGCCGGTTGCCGCCTGTGCTTGCGCGGTTGCCGCCGGCCGTTCCTGGCGCCGACATGCTGGGAGCCGGTGGTGGAGTCGCGCGAACTGTCGCGGAGCCATGGGTTTCCACTTGGCGGGAAACTTTACCTAGATTATTCACCGAACCGCGAGGAACTCCCAAGCCTGCCGCGTCGCCGCGCACTACGATACGGTTCGGGGTTGTGCTCGAGAATACCGGGCGTCCCACCGCAACCGTGGCCGTGCCGCGCACCGGAGGCGCCGGCGGTTTAAACCTCACCGGAGGATTCGTTACCCGAACCACGGTCGCCCACCCGCCGCCAAAACCACCGGGCGCCCACATCCAGCCGTAGCTGGGAACAAAGTTCCAGCTCCCGTAACGATACGGCATCCAGCCCCAGGGATAAGAAGACACCCAGGTGTAGCCCGCGCCGGGATAGAACATCCAGGAGCCGTCCATGAAAGGATCCCAGCCGACACCGGCGAAGAAGGGCCGCCACATCATGCCGTAGCCCGGGACGTTCGTGTAGCTGCCGTAATAGTTCAGGTCGCTCACCCCGTAGCTGTAGGGATAGTTGTTATACGACCCTTTGCTGGCGTAGGTCTGCTGATACTTGGCCTGCTGCTTTTCCCACGCATCGTAAGGTTGTTCTTCGATGTTTTTCGCCAGCGTGGACTTGTTGCCATTGGTCAGGTCGAAGATGGCGGACTTGTTTTTGCTTACTTCCACAGTCCCGGAAAGGCCGTCAACCTTGAGGTTGCCGTTGAACACCGCGACCTCGGCGGTAGCTTCGGCGAGGTTCACTCGGAAGCGCGCGGCTTCTTCCGGACGAACTTTCTCATCCTTGAAAATTACCGTGAAGACGTTGTCCTTTTGTTTGGCGGTGTAATCGACGTAGGCCAATCCCTGTGTCAGGGTGATGCTGGAAACTTTGGCGCCGGAATCCTGCAGGCTGAGGGCAGTGAATTCGATTTTCGTGTTGGGCGTGATGCGCACCGTGCTGCCGTCTTCGAACTCGACTTCACCGCGGCCGTCGGCCCTCGCGGCCAACTTCATGCCCTCGACCAGCGGCATGTTGGCGGTTGCCTTCTCGTAGCCTTGTCCAGTATTGCGATCGATTTCGACTGCGCCCTGGATCTCACTAAGGCGGACAATGCGCACGTGCGACTCCGCTATGGCGGCGGTCGCGGCGAACGCACAAATCAGCCCAACACCCAGAGCAAGCCACGTGCCCAAGCTGCGCTTCGACATAAATTGTCTCCTGGAGACTCTTTGCCTTACCTCATTAGAACATGGGTAGCGGGGTTTTAGTTGCTAGCGAGTTGTAATTTCAGCAGGTTGGGGCAGGAGGGCGAAGGTAGGAATTTCAACGGTTTTCACGCAGGTGAGGGCAAGCCATTCAAATCAAGATGGATAGCATCACAAACCACTGGCCGCCATTACGTTGGCACCGCTCAGTAATCTCTGGGCGCGCATCCGCGTCACGTTCAGCACACTGTGGTCGGCCACGATGCTTTGCAGGACGGGAGCCACGGCCTGGATTTCATCCAGACTCTTGGATTTGGCCATCTCTTCCATGCGTTTCAGTTCGTCCTCGAGCGCAAGCTTCTGATGCTGATGGTAAAACTCCAGCCGGCGACCGAATTCCAGGGTTGCTGAGATGTTCTGAAAAAGGGCGGTGAGCTGCTGCACGGCGGGATTCGGAGAGTAATTGTAGGTGGCTTCAGTTTTTTGGGCGCCTTCGGAATACTTCAAGACCTTGACTCCGGTGGAGGCGAGTCTCTTGTTGCCGGAGTCGACCTTACCTTCAAAATATTTCGCCTTGGCAGCCAAGTCGAAAATTTTCTTGCAGGTTTCGGGCGACATGGTGAAGTCATTGTGAAAAGGGTCGCCGGGATCAGATTGGGGAGTGAGCTTTCCCGTTGAATCGTAGCTGGCATGGCGGTCGGATGAAACAGTGACGACGTAGTGGTCGGGAATGGAATCGGGGAAATCGAGCGAGAAAGAAATCGTTGCGGGAGCTGCGGCGGGCTGGGCCTGCGATGCGGCGGCCATGGCCAGAATCAACACGGTGCGGACGAGACGGAAAGACACATTCATAGGGTCTGGATGATTTTAAGGCTTTCGAGACGGGGACGCATTAGCGGATTCGCTGGTCGGAAGCGGAAAATCCTGAAACGCACGAGAGCGCAGAGAACCGCCGCAGAGGACGCAGAGCTGGGCTAGGCAAATGCGACTGCGTCCTGGGACTTCGATTCGCTGATTAAATCCTCAGGTTGGACATAGAGCTTTCGCGACATCAAGGCGGTATGCCTGCTTAGCGACGTGCCGCCATCTGGCGCTGCAGTGTGGCGCAGGTGTGCAGGTGGCAGATGGCGATGGCGAGCGCGTCGGACGCATCGGAGGGCTCGGGAGGCTCGGTGAGTTCGAGCAGGCGGGTCACCATGTGCTGGACTTGCTGCTTCTCTGCCCGACCGTAGCCGACCACGGCCGATTTAATGGAGAGCGGCGCGTACTCGGCGACTTCTAGGCCGGCCACGGCCGCGGCCAGCATGGCGACGCCGCGAACCTGCCCCAGTTTGAGGGCGGACTTCGCATTGAGTGCGTAGAAAACGTCTTCGATGGCGACCTGGTCGGGCTGGTATTCGTGAATGAGTTGTTCGAGCCGCGTGTAAATGCAGCTGAGGCGGGTTGGCAGCGGATCGCGCGTAGAGAGCTTTATGGCGCCGCAGGTCAGGTAATGGAGGCGGCTGGAGGATGCGAGTTCGACTACTCCGAAGCCAGTGTATTCGGTGCCGCAGTCGATGCCGAGGACGCGCATGGAGTCAGTGTAGCGGTTGTTCGGCGAGCGAACCAGTCTTCAATGAAGCCCCGCACCGCATGCGTAGCGCTGGCATTTAGCAGCAGCGCGGGCGCCGTTCGCGTTGTGTTTGCAGCTCGCGAAGGAAGTCGGCGTAGGCCTGCGGCGAAGTCGCGACCTGGCGACGTGCAAGGAAGCGGGCGTAAGCGGACTCATCAAAGATTTCTCGCAACGTGGACCGCAGGGTTCTCCCAACCTTCGTACATCTTTCGCAAAGCATTGCGAGGGTTAACGTCATGCCTGCTCCTCGGTAACGAAGCGGGTGGCCACGAAGGGGGATTCGCGAACTACTGGCTGCTTTCGTCCTGCGAGAATGCGAATCCATTCCGCGGCAGACTCGATCAGGATCATCGCGACCATCACGATCAGGATGCCGGTAACGGCTGCATCGAGGCGGTCGTTGAAGATGAGGCGAGCCGTGGCGGCTGGTGCGGATGCGCTTCCCGCGGCGGATGCAGCCAGTTGGCGGGCGTGGGCCAGAAATCCGATTCGCGGGTTGGGATCGAAGATTTTGTAGTAGGACGCAGAAAAGGTTACGGCGACCAACCAGGAAAGGGGTGCCAGGGTAACGGCTGCGTAGCGCGCCCGGCCCATCTTGATGATGATGGTGGTAGCGACGCAAAGGGCGACCGTCGCCAGCAACTGGTTGGAAATCCCGAACAGCGGCCAGAGCGAATTGATGCCGCCCAACGGATCCTTCACGCCTTGCCAGAGAAAATATCCCCATGCGCCGACGATGAGGGCGCTGTTCACCAGGATGCTGGGATACCAACTGGTGCGGCCCAGCGGCTTCCAGACATGGCCGAGCGCGTCCTGCACCATGAAGCGGCCCACCCGAGTGCCCGCGTCGAGCACGGTCAGGATAAAAAGCGCTTCAAACATGATGGCGAAGTGGTACCAGATCGCCATCAGGGCCTGGCCTCCGATACTGTGCGAAAAGATGTGCGCCATTCCGACGGCGAATGCGGGGGCGCCACCAGTGCGATTGAAGAGCGTTTGCTCGCCGACCGCCTGCGCGAGCGTTTGCATGTCGGCGGCCGTGACGGCGAATCCCCAGTTAGAGATTGTGCTGGTAGCGGCTTCGGGTAATTGGCCGACTATGCCCGCGGGACTATTAATGGCGAAATAGGTTCCGGGCTGGAGCACACAAGCGGCGATGACGGCCATGATCGCGACCATCGATTCGCAGGCCATGGCGCCATATCCGACCATGCGTGTTTCGGTCTCGCGAGAAATCAGTTTTGGCGTGGTGCCGCTAGAAATCAAGGAATGAAATCCGCTAATGGCGCCGCATGCGATGGTTACGAAGGCAAATGGAAACAAGCTTCCCGCGAAGACCGGCCCAGTCCCGTCAATAAAGCGGGTCATGGCGGGCATGTGCAATGTGGGACGCAGCGCGATAATGCCGAGCGCTAGCATGGCGATCGTGCCGAGCTTGACGAAGGTGCTCAGGTAGTCGCGAGGCGCGAGCAGGAGCCAGACCGGCATCGCGGAGGCGGCGAACCCGTAAATGATGATCAGCACGGCAAGCGTGGGCGCGCTTAGGGTGAAGTAGTGGCCGATGGATGGAGTGTGCGCCGCCCATCCGCCGCCCCAGATCGCCAGCAGTACCAGTAGAAATCCCAGGATGGAGGTTTCGAGCACCTTCCCGGGACGTAGCCGGCGCAGGTAAACGCCCATAAGCAACGCAATGGGGATGGTCATCGCGATGGTGAATGTTCCCCATGGACTCGCTTTCAGCGCGTTGACGACAATCAACGCGCAGACGCCCAGCAGGATGACGATGATGCTGATGACGGCCACGTAGGCGACAAAGCCGCCGAGGCGGCCGATTTCGTCTTTTGCCATTTCGGTGAGCGATTTGCCGTCGCGACGTACAGAGAAAAGCAGGATCACAAAGTCCTGGACGCATCCGCCGAAGACCGCGCCAGCCAGAATCCACAGTGTGCCGGGGAGATAGCCAAACTGCGCCGCGAGCACTGGACCGACGAGTGGACCGGGCCCCGCGATGGCTGCGAAGTGGTGCCCGAAGACGACCCACTTGTTGGTGCGGACGAAGTCGCGTCCGTTCTCGAGGCGCTCGGCGGGGGTGGCGCGCAAGGCATCGAGCGTGAGCACCCGTGCTGCGATAAATTTGCTGTAGAACCGGTAGCCGATTGCATAGCTGCACACTGCGGCCACCACCAGCCACATGGCATTGATCTCTTCCCCGCGATGGAGGGCGATGGTCGCTACCGATAGCGCACCGGCGACGGCAACGGCTATCCACATAGCGACGCGCGCAGTCTTGGGCATTGAATACCGTTCTCCGAAATGGGTTTGAGGCCAAAGGCCGGCTTACGGTCCGCAGTATTGTGGCGAATATGACGCAAGCTTGCAAATTCGAGGCAACGACTTCCGCCCGCGAAAACTTCGCCTCTGCGAACACCGTCTGTGACCATCGACACGCAATTCGGTGACCGGACGCCCGGTATGTAGCCGCCGGGGCGCGGTGTTAAAGACGCGTAGAATCAGGGCTTTCTCGCTTCCGCAAAGCGGAGTGTGATTAATGTTAATCTTTATAGTTCCGGGTCATGTTCGGCATTCGATTGTTCTTTGTGTGTAGAGAAGGACAGAGCAACGCGACGGAGAACATCCCGCGAATGAGATTCCATCCCTTAATTACGAGGAGCACCAAATGAAGATCGGCATGTTAACTGGAGGCGGCGATTGCCCGGGATTGAACGCGGTCATCCGCGCGGTGGTGCGCAAGGGAACCTTTCACTACCAGGATGAATTTGTCGGCTTCATGGAAGGCTGGCGCGGCCTGATGGAAAATAAAACCATGCCGCTAGACCTGGAAACAGTGGGCGGAATTCTGCCTCGTGGCGGGACTATTCTGCGCACGTCGCGAACCAATCCCGCGAAGCGGGAGGGCGGACTACAAACCTGCGTTGACAATTTGAAGAAGAATGGATGCGACGCACTGATCGCCATTGGCGGCGACGACACGCTGTCGGTCGCGCAGAAATTGTTTCAGAATGGCGTGAAGGTGGTGGGCGTGCCCAAGACGATCGATAACGATCTGGCGGGCACGGATTTTACTTTTGGTTTCGATACGGCTGTCAATGTGGCCACGGGCGCGATTGACCGTGTACACACTACGGCTGAGGCGCACAATCGCGTGATCGTGGTGGAAGTCATGGGACGCGACTCGGGCTGGATTGCCGTATATAGCGGGGTGGCCGGCGGCGCGGATGTGATCCTGATCCCCGAAGTACCCTTCGACATCGACAAAGTGGCCGAACTGATCCGCCAGCGCCACGCGCGCGGGCGGTATTTCAGCATCGTGGTGGCAGCGGAGGGAGCGAAGTTCGCCGCTTCCAGCACGCCGGAACTCGTAGTACAGGCCATGGGCAAAGACGAATTTGGACATGAGCGGTTAGGCGGAATCGGCAATGCTCTGGCGCGCGAAATCGAAAAACGCACCGGGTTCGAGACCCGCTCCGTAGTCCTGGGGCACATTCAGCGCGGCGGGTCGCCCAGTTCCTTCGATCGCGTGCTGGCGACCCGGTACGGGTTAGGCGCCATCGACATGGTGCATCGCGGAGAGTGGGGCCACATGGCTGCACTTCGCGGGAATAAGATCGCCTCGGTGCCGTTGGCGGACGCGATTGCGAGCAATCGCAAAGTGGATCCCGAATTGATTGAGGTGGCGAACGGCATCCTTGACAAGCTGGTGAAGGAAAACGAACCCGCCATGCAGAAATAGGCGATTTCGCAACTGGGTTCAGTCGGATATTCATTTAATGCGCGGGCTAATGTTTCGCCCGCGCATTATGTTTGGCGTCGTTCTGGGCCTTCGACCCTTATACCCACAGTCTCTTCTCCCAACCTAAATTGCGACATCGGTTTTCCCCACAAAGCCTGGCGATGTCTCTAAGTTCAGCATTGTAAAGTGCTTGCGGCCTCGTCCGAGAGCACCCTGCCGAGTGATGCAGATCACGGGAGGCGTGGATGTGCACGTCCATAATCAAGTAGAGCCAGGCCCAAGGTTTCGGACCTGAAGAAGGAGGGCGAACAATGAAAACCTGGCGCATTGGTCTTCTTTTCCTGATTGTCATGGCTGCGGCCACGATCTCGGCAGCGCAGAAGCCGGCGGACGATTCGGTCCCCAAATACGACAAGTCCACCGAAGCCGTCTTCAAGGGCGTAGTCGAGGAAGTGAAAGATCACGAGTGCCCGGTATCCGGGGGCATGGGCGCGCACCTGACCATGAAGCTCGCAGAGGGTGGCTCCCTGGAAGCGCACCTGGCACGGACAAAGTTTGTAACTCAGTACGACCTCGTGTTTCACAAGGGCGATGTATTGGAAGTCACCGGCGTAAAAGTGAAGTTTCAGGGCGTGGACACCATCTTCGCGCGCAAGATCAAGCGAGGCGAAGATGAATTCCTGTTCCGCGACAACGACGGCAAGCCGCTCTGGTAGCGGCTGCTTGGAGCGTGAATTGAGTTCCCGCTTTCTGCCGTAAGGCAGGAATCAGCGGGCGAACTGTTGAGCTGAAAGGTTCCGGGGGACGCTCTTCAAGATCCGGCGCCGCCCGCCTGTTTGTCTTCTTCCAGCCATTGCGATGTGAGTACCTGACCGGCGTATATCTTCTCGCGAAAATCATCCAACAAGTGCACACGCTATGATGTCGGGTCATGAGCACTGTCCCGGACAAGACGCGCCCATGGGTGAACGCGCAACGGCTATGTGCGCACGGATTGCTGCTGGCTGTCTGCCTGTGGGGAACCTATGCGTGGATCATGTCATCTCCGGGTCTGCTTGGACGGAACGGGTTGGTAAAGGGCGCGGACTTCCTTCACTTTTTTACGTTGGGCACACTGGCGCTCGAACACCGGGGAGCGGATCTCTACAACATGGCCGCACAGTCTGCCTTGGCCGAGCAGCGCGTTCCGCAGGCCGGTCGACTTTTCTTCGTCGCGCTTTACGGGCCGCAAGTTTCGCTGCTGTTCGCGCCGCTGGCCGCGCTTCCCTATGGCGGGGCGTTAGGTGCATGGTTGATTTCGAATGCTGTTCTTTATGGTTTGTGTTGTTGCTTGATCTGGAGAGCATGCACCAGCCTGCGTTCTGACGGAGGGCTCGTCTTGCTTTTGGCGTTGGCCTATCCGGCGTTCTTCCATCTGATGGCGTGGGGACAAACGTCGGCCTTGGCGCTGGCATGCTTCACGGCGGCGTATCTTGCGCTGCGATCAGGAAAGACCTTTCTGGCGGGGCTTGCAGTTGGCTGCTTGATGGTCAAACCACAACTGGGGCTGGCGGCGGCCTTCGTGTTTTTGGCGGCGCGGGAATGGAAAGTGGTGTCAGGTGCCATGCTGGCAGCGGTTGCGCAGTTATGGATCGGAGAAGCTTACTACGGGACTTCCGTCATGCGCGAGTATCTCGAACGCCTGTTGCATGTGCGGGAAGTGATGCCCCAGTTGGAGCCCCGGCTTTATCAGATGCACTCTCTGCGAGCGTTCTGGAGGCTGCTGATTCCTTCGCCGCAGGCTGCGTTCTGGATTTACGTAATCAGTGCGGGTTGCGTCTTGTGGGTGGCTCTCCGCTGCTGGAAAAGCGGAACTGATCTGCGGCTGCGATACTCCGCACTCCTGATCGCGACTGTGCTGGTCGCTCCGCATCTCACGGTGTACGACCTCGTAGTCCTTGCGCCCGCATTTCTTTTGCTTGCTGACTGGGCGAAGGATCACAGGTTGTCTCTGCCCTGGCTTGGCCCTCTTCTGTATGCCTGCTACATCTTGCCGCTGGCCGGTCCGCTTGCCAAGTGGACACACATGCAAGTATCCGTCGTTGCGATGGCGTTGTTGTTGTGGATGATTTTCCGGGTTGAGAAAAGCCCGTTAGGGAATGAACAACGCGCTGCCGCAGCCGCTCGCAGCTATGCTGGCGGCTGTTGAACTCCTAACAAAAATTGAAGTGCGCCCGGGAAGCGGGCGGCCCAGGCGGATTCGCTGTGCGTTCCGCCTTCGGAGACTTCCACGCGCAGCCGACGATCATCCAGGCCGCTGCGCCGCAGGATACGCTCCAGTTCACGAACGTTCTCAACCGTCTGGCGGTCTTTCTCTTCCCGGCCAATCTCGCGCGTGCCGATGGCGAGAAATACCTTGTGCGGCCACAGGCGTGGCTGCCGCGCATCGCGCAAAATCTGTCGGTTCGAGACCCAGAGCGATGGGCTCTCGATCAGTACGCTTCCGAAAACTGCCGCCGTCGTCATCGCGACGTGCAGCGCGATCAGGCCGCCCAGCGATGAGCCGCCCAACAAAGTATTTTCCGGCCCCTTCGCTGTCCGGTAGTTCTGGTTCACAAAAGGCATGATTTCCTTAGTGAGGAACGACGAGTACTTGTCGCCCTGAGGACGCAGGACTACCGGGTTCAAGGACCGATAAGGCAAGTATTCCTTGAGACGCTCGCCGCCCGCATTGTCGATGCCAACGAAGATCGTGGGAGGGATGACGCCGGTGCGGATCAGACGATCGGCAGTCTCGTCGACCTGCCATTCGACCTTGGTAAATGACGTTTCCGAATCGAACAGGTTCTGGCCGTCATTGAGATAAAACACCGGGTAACGCTGCCCCGAGTTTTCTGGAAGATCGTAACCGGGGGGCACCCAGACGCGAAGATTGCGACGGTTCCGAAAAAGGTGGCTGTTGAATTCATGGATCCGCAGATCCCCAACCACCGTCGAGTTCGTGTCGACAGGTTTTGCCACGGCAACTTGTTGGGAAGAATTATTCATGGATTACTTCGATCGATCGCCGCTAGGCCCGCCGCGCGCGGTTCACGGATTGGAGAAACAAAATACACGACAAGACTGCAATCGTGAAAATCGCGAACAAAGATGTGAGGCAGAGAATGCACCATACTCCGAGAATGAATTTTTCGACGTAAGTGAGGTAGAGAGCAAAAGCGAGTCCAGCCCCCGAACTCGCGAGCAGGATGCCGGGCGTCTCTGCCTTCTCGCGGTAAAACGTCGCGAAGGCCAGCAGGGTGACATAGCCAAGAATTCCGATCAATGCAACCGGCACTCCCGCGACCGTGGAATACTCACTCCGATTCACAATGTCGCAATTGAAAGTCTCCCCGAAGTCGCAATAGGACGTTTTAGATTTTCTGTAATGATGATCGAGCGACAACGACGACACGGCAATTCCGAGCAACGCGAAGATCGCAATTGCCAGCAGCAGTCGCCGTGCAGTACCCGTCATTTCAGTGGACATCCGGTGCGCAGGCTCAAGTCATCGAGCGGAATCGCGCCCTCGACTCTTTCGCCCATCGGCGGAAATTGCCAGGTGGGAAAGTGCTTGATGCCGGCGTCGGTGCAAACCTGCTGGATCTTCGTGGTGTCGCCCGGGATGCCGCATTCGATGTAAGGGACGTACTCGAACGAAGCGCTGAACATGGCTTTCTGGTCGGAACAGTGCGGGCACCAATAGGCGCCGTACATTTTGACGTCGTGCTTGGCCAGGCAGCGCGCAAAGTCGTCGTGCTCGTGAACGCGCCGGTGATAGCCGACGTAATAGGTCGCGCCCAGCGCCCCGGCAATGACTAACCCGATGATGACCTTGCGCAGGAATGCAGGATCCCGCTCGGGAGGCGCTTCCTCGGCTTGTCGTCGTTCCCTTCGTTGCTGAGACATGAAAGTTTTTATACCACGACCCGCAGAGCAGAAGGCAGCACGTCAAGCTTCTCCAGGTGCAAAGTTAGAGCCTCCCCGTCCACCATGACATCGACCGGGTTGTCCAGCTCGAAGTCAATGCGACGCGCGGCGCGCCGCTCAGCCAGCGGGTGATTTACGTGGGTGCCGTCATAGAGCGTCGAAAGGTTTCGGATCAAGCCTACACGCCCGATCGGACCCCAACGCACGTATTCGATCAGGCCGTCATCCACCTTAGCATTCGGAGCAATCATCATGGTGCCGCCGGTGAATTTGCTGTTGTTGAACGTCAGAAACAGGCAGCGGCGCTTATCCGCAGTCCCCTCCCCTTCCACGCGAAGTGGAAATGGGCGTCGGCGAAGCTGGGCGAGGCGCAAGAAGATCGAGAGAAAATAACCTGGCTCGCCCCATCCGGCGAACGTGCGGGAACGCGTGGCGTTCACGTCGGCGGAAAATCCGACGCTGAGCAGGTTGATGAAGTGGATGGTGCCTTGCTTGTGGCGCATGCGCATCACGTCGCAGGCGCGGGTGCGCTGCGCGAGCAAGGCTTGCATGGCGCCTTCTACACCGTCCTTGGTGAAGTCGCGCAAGAAGGAATTGCCGGTGCCGAGCGGGAGGAATCCAAGCACGGGCGGTTCGCCGCCTTGCGCTTCGGGGAAAACTCCGTTCACGATTTCGTAGGAGGTGCCATCGCCCCCCACGGCGAGGAAGCGGCGGTAACCGCGGGCATAGTGCTCGCGCGCAATGCGAGTAGCATCGCGGGAGCGTGCCGTTTCGATGACATCGAGTTTGAGGCCTCCGGCGCGCAGGCGTTCGAGCGCGGGGCCAACGAGCTTGCCGCAACGGCCGCCGCCAGCGGCGGGGTTCACGATGGCAAGAAAAGTGTCGTTCACAGCTGGACGACCGCGGCGCGCTCCGCGGATTTGCCAATTTCTTCGGCGAGGTTGGTGCGCTTGATTTTCAAAGACGCGGTGCGCGGGAAATCGCGATCCCAAACCAGGTAGCCGCCAACGCGTTTGAAATCGGCCAGGCTGCGGTTGCGCGCATTTAATTCGTCGATCAGTGCGGCGTCGATTTGTTGATTCTGGTCAAGGCGCAAAACCATCACCAGCGATTCTTTTCCCAATTGCTTGGCGGGCCACAGATAGTTGGCCGCGAACAAACAGAACTCCTTCACCGGCAAGCCGTCGAAAACGGACTCGATATCTTCGGGATAGATGTTCTTGCCGCCTTCGGTCACGATCATGTTTTTCTTGCGGCCGAAGAGTTGCAGATGCCCGGTGAAATCAAAGCGGCCCAGATCTCCGGTGAGAAGCCAGCCGTCGACAATAGTTTCCGCCGTCAGTTCAGGGTCGTCCAGATAGTGCGACATGACGGTCTTGCTGTGCACGGAAACCTCGCCAATCCCTTCTGAGTCGGGACTCAACACGCGCAGCTCGACCCCCGGCAGCGGCCGTCCTACAGTATCCGCGCGAAATGGTTTGAAGTCATTGAGCGTGAGAGCCGTGCCTGCTTCGGTTAGGCCGTATCCATTGGCGACTGGAATGCCGAGGTCATAAAAGAACTGAAGAGTGGAGGGCTCCATGAACGCGCCCCCGGTGAACAGGGCGAGAAGGTGTCCGCCGAAAGCTTTGTGCACTTGTCCGAGCAGGCGGCGGCTGAGCTTCACGTTGGGACTGCGGCGGGTGAGAAATTTATTGAGCGCGATCATGCGGTCGAGCATGAAGCGCTTGGCCCTGGGGAGCTCGTCGAACTTCGCTTTGAGACCGCGTTCAAGGTTCTTAAGAACCATAGGCACCAGGCTCATGTAGCCGATCCGGTAGCGCACGAAGGCGTCGCGCACGTACTCCGGACGAAGCGTGCGTAGATGGACTACGCAGGCTCCGCAAACAAATGGCCCGATGAAACCGACCATGAAGTCGATGGCATGATTGGTGGGCAGGATGCTCAGGTAGCGCACGCCGGGCCAGAACGGGTACCAGGCGGTCAGCGAGGCGCACTGCTCAAGATAATTTTCGTGCGTGAGCACGCAGCCCTTCGGGCGGCCGCCGGTTCCCGACGAGTACACGATACAGGCAACGTCCTCGCGCTGACGATCGATGAAGATGGGCTCGCCCTTGCGGTGGAAATCTTCCCAGCGATAGGCACCACCCAGATCCGCGCGCAGTGGGGCCTCGGTTACCAGAACCGTTTTGATGGTGTGCTTCTTGAAGTCGGGCGACTGCATGATGGCACGCCACAAGTAATATTCAACGATCAGAAATTTGGCTTTGCAGTGGGCGAGCAGTTGCAGTTGTTCCGCCGCGCTGAGTTTGAAGTCCAGAGGGACCAGAACGCCGCCACAGAAAAAGATGGCATAGGCCGAGACCAGCCACTTGGACTGGTTGCTCATGATGATGGCGGCACGATCGCCCTCACGAAAATCGGCGTCCTGCAGGGCACGCGTCAGCGGACGGGCAAGCTCCTTGAAGTCGGAATAGGTGAGACGCGTCTTTTCCTTGTCGCGATCGGCTTCGATCAGGCAAGTCTCGTTGGGCCAGAACTCGAGCGCATCACGCAGTGCGGCCCCTAACGACGGATATTGGCGCAAATCCAGCATGAGATGACTATTTCACCACGGAGACACGGCAGCCCAGACAAGAGCGCTGTTAACCAAATCATTACCTGCAATTTCAGAGACGCGCGTAAATGCGTCCGGCTAGCGTACGGAAGTCTGTGACTCCCTGCAACTCGTAGTCGGGCAGTTCGACGTGGAAATGGTTCTCCAGCCGTGTCAATAGATCGAGAGCCTGCAGGCTGTCGATGTTGAGCGTCTTGAAAAAATCCTCGTCCGGCTGCAATTTGTCGCGCGACACCTTGAAATGTTTGGCGGCCAGATCCATGATCTCGTCCAGGGTCTTCTCTTCTGTTGGCATAGTTCAATTGTTCGATGAAACGCTCACCTGGCCCGATTCAGGGCAAGTATGGTTGCAGATCGGTGCTCTCGACGAATTTTCGCAGTCCGGCTTCTACCGCGGGTTCGGCGAATAACTGGCAGAACAGGTCGATTTCCTGCTTCAACTCGTGGTGCGGGATCGGCTTGATGAACTTCTTGGCGGCGATAGCAGTGCGGCGATCGAATTTGCCGAGCTGCGCGGCGGTTGCGCGGGCAGCACGCAAGGCTTCGCCTTCGGCGACTAGTTGGCTCACCAGGCCGATCCCGTGCGCGCGAGTTGCGTTAATGCTGCGGCCAGTCAGCAGAAGATCACGAACCACCGCATTCCCGAGGTCCCGCTTCAGCCGCGGAATTCCGCCGAAA
Source organism: uncultured Acidobacteriota bacterium (assembly GCA_963850425.1). Taxonomy (GTDB): domain Bacteria; phylum Acidobacteriota; class Terriglobia; order Terriglobales; family Acidobacteriaceae; genus Gp1-AA133. The sequence goes on from CAWKLF010000003.1 coordinate 218,426, forward strand.
CCAGGCACCAGGCCCAGGCGCAGCTCGGGAAAGGCGAAACGCGCCATCTTGTCGGCGATGATCAGGTCGCATACCAGCGCCAGTTCGAAGCCCCCGCCGAACGTCACCCCGTGGATGGCAGCAATCGTGGTCAACGGCGCGGCGTCGATGGTGTTCAGCACGCGATGGATGCGCTCCAAAAAGTCGCGCACGCCTGCAAGGGCCTGGGCCTTCTCCATCTCCTGCGAACGACGATAGAGCTCGCGGAGGTCGGCCCCGGCACAGAAGCCGGACTGCATGGTGCTGTGCACGATCAGGGCATGGGCATGCCGGGACAGTCCCTCAAGCGACTGCGTGAATTTTTCCAATTCTTCCAGCGAGAGCGATCCGATTTCATTGCAGGGGCCGCGGTGCAGCGCGAGTTCGATCACGCCGTTTGCGACTCCCCACGAGATTGCCTGGCCTTGAAATCGGTCTGACATGTCTTTGATCGCGTTCAATGATTTTGCCGCCTAGACTGCGACCTTCACGCTGTACATTTGGTCGATTTCGTCACGCAATTGGCGCGCAATCACATCCCGTTTCAGTTTCCCATTCGCGGTGAGCAAGCCGTTTTCGATCGTGAACCCTTCCGAGCGGATATGGAAGGCGCGAACCTGCTTGTAATGCGGAAATTGCGGATTCACCGCGTCAATTGCAGCTTGTGCCTGGCTGGCAGTGACGGCTCCGGTAATGATGGCCGAGAGATAGCCTTTGCCGTTGCCGACCAGCACCACCTGCGCGCCACCGGGCAACTGCTGCACCAGCTTCTCTTCGATGGGCTCGGGTGCGATGTTGTGTCCCGACCCGAGAATAATCAGATTCTTGATGCGGCCGACGATGCGCCAATTCCCGCTCGCGTCGACTTCGCCCTGATCGCCAGTGCGAAACCAGCCATCGCGCATGGCCTTCGACGTTTCTTCCGGCCGGTTCCAGTAGCCGGGAAAAATATTCGGGCCACGCACAACGATTTCTTCATTTTCCGCCAGCTTCATCTCGATGCCGGGAATCGCAGGCCCCACGCGGCCGGCCTCATATTCCTGGGGATCGTCCAGCGTGCAGATAGCGGTGGTCTCGGTGAGGCCGTAGCTCTGCAGAACGGGAATGCCAAGCATCATGAAGAAGATCTGGGTTTCGACGGGCAAGGGAGCGGAGCCGCAGATCAGCGCCCGCAAATTTCGGCCAATCATTTTTTTGCGGATGGTTGGAAAAATCGCCGAGTTCGCCAACGACAGCCAGAGGCGGTCGAGCGATTTCGATCTCCCCTCGTGCTTGCGTGTCCAGGCGGATTTGGCGCGGCTATAAATTGCTTGGACGAAGCCTCCGGCCTGCCACAGTTGCTCATCGACGGCGCGACGCATGCGCTCGAGCAACGCGGGAACGTTCAGGAAATAGTCGGGAGCGACCGTGCGCATATCCTGCGCAATCTTGCTCAGATCGGTGTTCATCGCGAGCGAGCTTCCACGCAACAGCGAAGTCAGCAACAGCATCCAGGATCCGGCAAAAACGAACGGCAAATAGTGGAAGATATGGTCCTGATCTTGCCGCGCCCCCATGAGCCGATCGAGTCGCCCGTTGATGCACTTCAGCATGTGGGCGATGTTGCCGGCGTTCAAGATGACGCCCTTAGCCTCGCCGGATGTTCCGGAGGTGTAAATGATCGTAACCGGGTCGGAGTCGGCGAGTTGTGGTTCGCGAATAGCGGCAAGCGATGCTGAGAAGATATCGTCGAAGACGTATTGCGGAGGCGCACCCGGCCATTCGCGAACCAGACCATCACGTAAGGTGGCATCGCCACAGCAGACCAGCGACGGCGAGCAGTCTTTCATCATCGCGGCGAGTTCCGCAGGCGCCTGCCGTGCATAGAGTGGGACGACGATCAAACCTTCGGCCATGATGGCCAGGTCCATGGCCACCCAGCGGACACCGTTGTTGGCGTAAAGGGCGCAGCGATCTCCTTTGTGCAAACCTTGTGCAGCGAGGAAAGCACGTGCGCGCGAAACGTGTTCGAGCAGTTCCCTCCCCGACACGGCTGTGATTCGGCCATCGCGGATCTCCTGCAGCACGGCGGTTTCGCCCGATTTTTGCAGGCTGGCGAAGATGTCTTGCAAAAAACTCATGGTGTGAATCACGAACTCCCGGTTTGCTCTGAACCTCGGCGGTTGAACCTAGCTGGCTACGGCTGGCTTGCGGTTCTCGACCGAGGTATCGAAGCGTTCCACCAATTCCCGCAAACCCCGATGCATCGGTGGTAAATAGTCTTCCCAGCTCCACTCCCCGGTGCGCGTCGGAAAGTCGGGATAACGGCGTTGCACCTCTTCTTCGAAGTGGATTCCCATCCTTGCCATGAGCTTCAGGTTCTTCACCACCGTTTTGCCGATGCCGGCAGCTACGGATTCTGCCTCGGTATAAAGATGTTCCAACGATGCCAGCAGCCGTGGTTCCAGGTCAGGATCGTCGACGTTCATGAGCAGATTCTGATGACCGCGCTCGCGCATAAGATTGCGGATGCGTTCGTCCATGGTGATGCCGCAGGAAGGCAGCAGGCCGGGCATGGATGTCACAATCCCGTGATAGCGAGACGATGCCATCAGGTGGCAAGCTCGCAGAATACTCACGACCTGGTACATGTCGTAGTCGTCGGAACTGAGGACGGGCACGCCGCCACCCAGCTTCTCGGCGATTTTTCGCGCCGGCCTGGCGTCCAGCCGTTCGGTCGCAACCATCACGACGAACACATTCCGCTTCTGCCGAAAGGCAGCCACCGCGTTGGCAATTCCGGTCAGGTATGCCTCGTACTTCCTTTCAGCTTCCGGACCGGAATTGTGGAAGTACACCGAGCGATAGTGGCTTTCCTTGAAGGCGCCCGTCGTCTTTCGCGCGACTAATTTCCCGACTGAAGCTTTGACCGGCCACTCGAAGGGATTAATTGGGCAGACCACCAATACCGGCGTGCTGCCATCCCACCCAACTCCGCGAAGGACGCGCTGTCCGTACTCAGCCGGTAAAGGTTCGAATGTCCAGGCGGTATCGGTACCGAGTTCAGCGGGCACGCCAAGTTCCCGCAGCAGGGTGCGGGATTCGTCGTTGCGCGTGATGATCAGCGAATCCTTGCAGTAGCGCGCACACATGCGCTCGACAATCGGATCCATGTGGCCGGCCTCGGCGCCGTATCCGACTGACAACTTGTTTTGCACCGCCGCAATGCCGAGGGACCCGATCATCATGGTGGTAAGCGCATTGGCGAACTTGCTCTTGAACATCGAGCCTTCACAGGCGACCACACCGTGATGTTGGGGGACTTCGCTGGATAGGAAGGGTGGAAAAATCTGGGGTAGAAGAACCTGGCGCGTGTCCGCGAAGTAGCCTTGGGAGCGGGCGAAGGTCTGGGTCATCACGCTGAAGTCAACCTTGTCGGCACCGAGAATGTGGCGCAACTGGCGCAGCATTTCCTCGACGCGCACGTCCGATCCCATGTTCCGGGTTCCGTTGTAGCCGGCGAACAGAAGCTTTAATTTTTCACCGGCGTGCCAGCTCGTGCCGCCGCCCATCATCCAGGACGCACGCTTGGACTCGATGATGGCGCTCACCCAAGCCTCCAGCACAAAGTCCATCATGCCGCGGATCCTCCGGCGCTGGCCGCAGGCCAGGGCTTGTAGGCATAAGTGAAGTTCGATTCGCGGCTGAACTTGAGGAGGCCGTAACTGTATTGCGAAAATGGCACGGGCTTGCGGCCCAGTTCGGTCGTAACCCGGGAATTGTCGAACACCGTGTTCCAAACCAAATAGGGCATGAACACTTTCATTAGTGCGGCCCCGTGAGCGACCGATCCGCTGCGGTTGGCCAAAGTATTCACCACGCTCGAAAAGGGTCTTTCGAAAACCGGCAGGAACACAGGGCCGCGTTTCTGCTGCGCAGCGGCCAGTGCTGTCGTCACTTCGCGAAATGTCTGCGACTCGCGTCCGGACGACAGATGGTAGGTGTCGTATTGCGGCTCCGCTTTCTGATGCAGGGTAGCGATCGCATCAGCAACGAAATCGACGTTCACGATGTCGATCTTGTCGTGCGCGCGGAACGGAAGCGCCTTCAGGCTGGCCAGGAAAACGAAAGCTTTCACCATGTCGAACTGCGTCGTCTCCGGATAGCGGCTGTCCCCAAGAACGATGCTGGGACGGAAGATGGTGATGGGAACATCCGGCAACAACTCGCGCACCATGTGTTCGCCGAATTTCTTGGTGCGGGCGTAAGGGTCGTAATCAGAGCGGTTCCAATCGATCGAACGATCCTCGGTAACAACCTCGTTGCTGCGCTTGCCGGCCACCGCCACGGTGCTGACATTACTGAACCGGCGCAGCCCGTGATAGTAGTGAGAGTGCCGAGCCAGCCGCAGAACCTCAAGCGTGCCTCGCAGGTTCACGTTCATGCAGCTCTTTTCGGATTTGCGGTTCAGCGAGGCGGCGCAGTGAACTATCGAATCCGTAGTGTGGATAAGGCGATCGTAGTCGTCACGATTCAGGCCAAACTGAGGCGAAGTCAAATCTCCGGGAAAGATGCGGATGCGGGTCTGCAGGTATTCGTAGAAGCGCGGAAAATCCATGTGCAACTGGATGCCGTTCCAGAGACGCCGCGCGGCCTCTTCAGCGTCCTTCCCGCGTACCAGCACGTTCAGCGCCGCACCGTGAGAGTCCAGCAGATTCGCGGCGACATGCGCGCCGATGTAGCCTGTCGATCCGGTCAGGAATATCGCCACGTTGCCCCGTTCGTACCGGTTTTCACGGTTTCGGCTTGAGTTGCTTCCTGTTCATTGATGGGTAAAAGAGGGCGCGGTGGACGCACCGCCAGCGGACGGCCTTCGATCAACGGATAGGTCCAGCGTCGCAAGGCAGGGATATGGATGTCAATCCAGTAGGTCCACCAGTCAAGGGAACGAGTGTCGTAGCCGAAGTCTGCGCGCTCTTCGGGCACCAATGCCCCAGAAAGCTTTTCGACGTTGTCAGCTACAAAATCGTGTTCATTGTGAAGGATGAAGGGTTCGAACAACTGTACCAGCTTGCCTACCTTTTCCAGATTTCGTTCGGCGCGCGCGAGGGGAGTCTTCTTCAAAGGCAGCGGAGCCATGATCCTCTGGATCGATTTCACGATGGCCATCTGGGCGGGCGCGGACAAGCGGTTGTAGCGCGTCTTCGAAACCGGGATCGCGTCCATGCGCAGGCGCAGCCAGGATTCCAGGCCTTCTTGCGCGCGATAGTGTTTGCGATGAGCCAGCGACGTCAACTCGATCGAGCGGCCCATATCGCAGGGGTTCGTGACAGAGGTGGCCAATTGGTACACCGTTTCGTGACGTCGTTCGATGACGGCGGCCGCGATCAGCGTTATCCCCTGGCATACGGAGTCGACCGGGATGATGTCGAGGCGCTTGCGCTCGTTAGAAGGCAGTTGCCGGAAATTCGTACCTAGTAGGTAGGAGAGCGATGCCGAGGTGTTGATTCCCTCGTTCCAGCCAATGAAAGGCTTGCTCACGGAGGTTTCCACGATCGCAGGGCGAACGATTGCCACGGGAAGCCCGGCAGCGCGGTTGCCGATCAGCGATTCGGCAAGACTTTTAGTCAGGGTATAAGTATTGGGCCACCCCAGTTCGGCGGCACGACGCGCTCCGGCCTCGGTCAAATGCTCGCGCAACCAGCGGATGCGGCCTTTGCGAATTTGATTTTCGAGGGCTGCTCCGTGCAGATCTTTAGCCGCGTGCTCTTTGCCGACAGCCTGTTGCGTCAGTGCGCTCCTGACTTCTGCGCCTTCCGATTTTTCTTCGGCTTGCTCCACCAACGCGTGAAGGTTTCGCCATTCCTGCTCGGCGTCGTAGTTGGCAACTCCGGCGGGCGTGTAGTTGGGACGAAGCTTCTCACTGACTCGACCATCGCGGGCCCCGGCTACATAACAGGTGGAAAGGTGAACAAGCCCGCAATGGTCCGACTGCCGTACGAAATCGAGGACGTGCACGGCGGCGTCCACGTTGGTTGCCAGTGCGTCCCGTAGATCGGGATTGAAATCGGTCAGCCCGGAACTGTTTATGATCAGGTCGAGATTCTGCTGCAGCCGTGAGGCGACTTCTGGATCAATACCCAGTCCCGGTTGCGAAACATCCCCTTCGACCACCTCAACCTTGTCTTTAAGAAATCCGCATAAGCCGAAGGAATGACGCTCAAACAGCGGGTCAAATACTGGCGACTCCTCCACCACGCGCTCAAAGCGCTTCGTAGCAGGGTTTGATTTCTGTCGACGAATAAGCAGATAGATGCGGCCGATCTCAGGCAGGTCAAGCAGCGTATTCACGAGCCAGACTTTTCCGATGAAGCCCGTAAATCCCACCAGCATTACATGTTTCCCAGCCATTGCACGCCGGACGGAAAAGGGCTGAGCATGCCTGTGATTGTCGAAGTAAACGACCGGACGCTCGGCGCCGGGAATCGATCGTTCCGCAGGAACAATGCCCGTACGAAGCACGCTGACGTCGGGCAGGTTCAACTCCCGCACGAGGCGATCCGGTTCGCGTTGGCCGTCTGGCCCCGCCCCTGTGATGCGAGCAAATAGACCGCGGGGACGAATGACCGGTGAGAGCAGCCGCCCAGTCGCGACGCGATCGCGGAAGTCGAGACGGTTGGCAACCAGCCACTTCACGCCCAGGAACTCGGCCAGCGGACGCATCACGTGATCGAGCCCTTGACTGACGAGCACGATGTCGGCGCCCTGGGCCTGCAATCTTTTGAGGCTCGCCAAACCATCGGGTTTCAAGTGCGGCTTCAGCTTGTACTGGAAGTATTCGTCACCCAGCAGGTCGAGGCGGTCCCGGCTCACACCACGCAATACGGCGTGCACCACCCGGGTGGCAAAAACGCGGTGCGCCGCATACAGAAAAGGACGCAGGGCCGCCATCAGGAATACCAACCCGCGGCGGGCCATGCGCGCGGCAAAGGTCTGGGCATTCCAGGTGAAGAAAGCCACCGGCTGAACCGTGGTCAGGTCAAGCAGACTGCCTTCGACCCGCCAGTAGACAGGGGCGGAGCAAGCCAGCCCGGAATTTTGTGTCGATGAATCCAAAAGTCGAAGTAAGCCTTGAATTAAGAGTACAGAGCCCTGGCTGGGGCCCCGGGATAATGCCAAGTCTATTATTGTAAACAATCTGCCCACAAGGACGAAGAGCCTTGACAGTCACTGGCAACGAGGCCGGAAAATCCCCCAAAAACACGTGCCAACGCAAGAACTCTCAAACAGAACGACACCTCTTGAATCACCCGTCATCACGATTCGACCCGATTGCCGCTTTTGCGGAGGAAGTTTTCGCGGATTGCGGTTCTGTCTCGCGTCTAACCGGTAGCGGGCGGGGGATCGGGCGCTCACTTCTCGGGGGTCCAATATGGCGGTCGGAATGATTCGTTTGGGACCGGGACTATTCAGATCTGGCCAGAGCTGAAGAACGGATGCGCTGCCTTGCCGACCGAAATGAGACGAGCCCTAGGGGAAAGTTACAGGAGAGGCTAAGTGTGCATTTGGGCAAAAGAAACCGCCGGTTCCCAGGGCCGCCGCAACTAATGCAAGCCTCGCGAACCGACGGTTTGAATCCTTTAACCCTAAACTTAAGAACTAAGCAGCAGCCTTTTTTTGCTGTTTGTACTTAGCCCACCGAGCCCTCTGCGCAGCTGCGATCCTGCGCCGCGCTGCCACTGACAGCACGCGTTTGGGACGCATTCCAGCGCTGCGGCCATTGTGACTCATACCGCGTAATGCCGAGATGGCAGCTTCCACTTGACTCAACTTACCTTGCAGAGTCTTTTGTTCCGATATCAACGACCTCACCACTTTATCCAGGTTAGGCATGTAACCTCCTCGCAGGGATTCTAACAAACGGATCGCTCTCTCGACGCGTAATCCGACATAAAATTTATCCAGACTAATTGACCCCGGGGCACGCGCCCCAAAATGGACAGTATGAAAGTTAGTTGCCACCGGGGCATAACCTATTCTGTGGGTGCGCTCTTACTAGAAAAAAGTAAAGTCGAAACCTCAACCACAAGGGTAGTAGTAGGCACACCTCCTTGCTCGCCGTGAACTCAATTTCCTGAAAAGGCGGAGCGAGATCCAAATGAGGACTCATGCTCGTCTCATGCCATCCAAGCCCGACTGTTGGGAATTGCTGCAACTTGAGGTCGCGCTGCACCTGCAGACAGTAATCTTTTCGGATTGGGACATTGCCCAGAAGGGCCATTCCGGCTTGACGGGCAAATTGAGTAGAAATAGAGTCCGAGCATGGGTTTATTGAGTGATTCGCCTAGCTTAGGCCGACGGGGGTTTTCATGCTTCGTTTCAATCGGTTTCTTGGCGCCCTAGCGGCCACTATGATCTTCGGATTGTCCTGCGTAGCGGTTGGCCAGGACACCACGGCAGACCCCCAGGCCGCCCAACCGGCTCCGGACGGACAGTCGTCGTCGGTTCAAGCCGTCCAAGACCCCGACACGACCAACGAGCTTCAGCAACTGCGGGCGGCCGTCGACCAGTTGCAGCAGCAGGTATCCCGACTTACTTCAGCGGTCGAGGAATTGCAGGCAGACCGAACCGCCTCCGTGAAGCCAGCACCCATGGCCCGCACCAAGGGTAAGGCTCCGGTAGCAGCTAAGAAGACGATAGTGATTACGCCGGCTCCGGCTCCCCCTTCCCCTGAAATTGACGAGAGGACGCCCCTTACCGTTCTTGTGTTCCAGGACGGGCATCGTACGGAGGCTCAGAATTACGCGATTGTGGGACAAACGTTGTGGATTTATACAGAACAGGATTCGAAGAAGGTCCCACTGGCCGAGCTCGACGTGGCAGCTACCAAGAATGCGAACTCCGATCGGGGAATCGTGTTCCAGGTTCCCAATACCAAATAGTTCCCCCCCACATGTCTTCCGGACGCGTTCAGGCTTCCCAGTCCTAGGGCTTGACCTCGCGAATCGACTTCCGGACTCGTTCAATCTGTTCGTTCATCGCCTGATCGTCCAAGCGGGCTGAGGCTTTAGCGATCAGGTTGGCAGCAATCATCTGCGCTTCGGTCAAGGTAATCTTTAGCGTGCGGGAACTCACTGTCCCGGAGTCGTAGTTGCGCACAGCTTCCACCAAAAGGCCCGCGGCATAGCTGACCGCTTCGGAGCTGACGCCTTCCTCAATCTCCTCCAGACTGCTGCCGTAAGGTATAGCCGCCAAGTTGTCCGGTCGATTGTGTCTCATGGTGTGCCTCACCTGGCTCTGTTCATCTGCTGCCGGCCCGGTCCACGTGCCCTTTTGGAGTACCAGTTTGTTGAGAACGAAAGACCAAGTCTTCCTCATTCCCGCAAAAGATTTTGCAGTGTGTGACCACGGTCACAGACCCTGCCCGACCTTGCTTACAAGATGGAATGACTCGGCCTCCACTCTGCGTAACGCGGTTTCTTATACCGATTACCCAACCATCCGGAGGCCGAGGCGTTTACCGAGAATTCGTGGCCTCGTGACCCCCCGGACATGCTGCGTGATTGGAGTATCAGTATGGTCAGTGATCCTATCAAAATTTTGATTGTGGATGATGACGAACGAGTTCTGATCGAACTGGAACGATTGCTGGAAAGCGAAGGCTACCGAACCACCACGGCTTGGGGTGGGCGCGAAGCGCTGGCTCTTTCTGATCAATCGCAATTCGACATCCTGCTAGTCGACGAAGACATCGCGCATCCCGATTGCGACGCCTTTCTCGGCGAACTCAAACGGAGGCAACCGAATGCCGGCTTCGTCCAAATGCATGCGCGCAAGAACCGCAAAGAATCGTCGGCATCTGTGGTTTGCAAGTGGGAGCATGCCGAGATGAAAGCCACCATCCGTGGCTTTCTCGCGGCTTAGGCGTCGATTCGACTACTTGTTCTCCGTTCCCAGCAGAATCTTCATCAAGTCGGTCGCCAGCGCAGAAGAGTCGACCCCATCCATGTTGATCAGGACAACCACACCAGCTTTCTGTTGGGGAGCGAGCATGATGAAGGTGCTGGTTCCCTGTTGCCCTCCGCCGTGCCCAACGTCGGGCACGCCCGCTGAATCTCCCACACCCCAGCCCAACGCGTAACCACGGTGCTTTTCTTCGGCGATGTCTGGCACCGAAGCACGTTGCGCTGCCCACATCGCATCGCGCGTCGCACGCTTCACAAGCCGATCTGCGAGAATCGCCACTTCAAAGGCGGCCATATCGTCCGCGGAGGAGAGCCAGCCGCCGCCGGGAATTTTGTAGCTTGAGTCCAGAAATTCGGAATTCTGTACGATTCCGGATTTTGATTTCGAGTAGTACCGCGTACGGTGCGGGATGACAGCGAAGCGATCGTCCCAACGCGTGCTCGCCATACCGGCGGGCTTAAAGATGTTTTCCCGCACGTAGTCGACGTACTTTTTGCCAGACGCGCCCTCGATCGCGCAACCCACCAGCGTGAATCCATGCGTGGAATAGTGGAACTTCGTCCCCGGCTTGGCGATTAATGGATCGTTAGCGAAGAACCGGATTCCACCGGCGATGGGATCGTCGAAGTGCTTTGTGTTGTTCCATTCGACGTCGTCCTTGGGATCGGGCCGGTAGTGACGAATCCCGCCCAGATGCGACATAAGCTGGCGGGTGCTGATGGGAGACTCTTTTTGCGGAAAGGCCGGGCAGTATTTTTGAATCGGCGCTTCGATGTCAAGCTTCCCTTGCTCCCAAAGCTCCATCGCAGCGGTAGCCGTGATTGGCTTCGAGATCGATGCCAGCCGGAACAGAGTTTGCGGCGTGACGGGAACGCTGTTTTCAAGGTCGGCCATCCCGAATCCCTCGGACCACACTTCCTCACCATTCCATACGACGGCGGCGGAGATTCCGGGCACACGATTGGCCGCCATGAACTTTGAGATGGCGTTCTCAAGCAGCGTTCGTTTGGTGGCGGGCAGTTTGGCATCCTGCCCGAAAACGGTAGAAGGAAGAATCAGGAGAACAAGAACACAGGCATGAACTGCTTTTAGTCGACGGTCAATTCCATGCGGCAAATAATTCGTCATTGATCTCCCGCTTAAAAATTTCATCTTTTAATCCTGTGAATTCGCAGACTGCGAGACGGTACTGTCCTGGGCCGTCACTGAAATCTTGTAAGTGCGGGCGCTGGTAATTTCGATGGGCTCGCTGTGTTCGAGGTATGGTTGCAGAATCGCAGGATTCTGCCAATCCAGGTCCCAGCCATTTGCGATGGCTACTACCCGGTAGCGGCCCGCAAGAACCTTGTACAGGCTGAAGGTGCCGTCACTGTCGCTCTGATCTCGTCGAATCAAGTCAGCGTTTCCCTGAAGAGACTCAGGAACCAGCACAACCATGGCCTGGGACATGCCCTTTCCGTTGCGAAGCACGGTCCCATCAATTCGCGCCGCCTGTTCTGACATCGTAACCGTCAGGTCAACCGTTCCGCTGCGTGGAAGAACCAGCGTACGGCCTACAACCTTGGCGCCGGTAGCTGTAACTCTTTGCACAATAGAGCCATGGGGGTTGATCACTGCAACTTCGTATTCGAACGTGCCCGTGATGCTCTGGGTTATTTCGAATTCACCCTTCAACGAGACCGGACCGCCGAATCCTTCGTTCGTCTCGCGGTTAAAGAAGCGAATATAGGATCCAGGAGCTATCGCAGCTTGTCCGGGAATTTGGACTCTGCCGTGAATGGAGACTGGGAAGAACGAATTGTCCGCCGTATCGATCTCGCTGTCGCCCGAAATATCAACTTCGCGAACCTGGTTCTTCCAGCCCTTGCCGGTAAAGGAGCGCAGATTCAGGACCAGATGACCAGGGGGAATGCCGCTAAGCCTAAGGGTGCCGTGCGCGCCGGGCTGGCCGCGAGCAAGAATCGGCAGGAGAGTGCGATTGAAGACCCTTTGCTGCACTCGCACCGACGCCGGCTGGTTCGGATCGGTGCTTGCATTCCTGACCGTCAAGTGCGCTGCAGGGACGGCTCGCAGCGTGATGTCGGCACTGGCCCGCTCTCCGGGATGAAGTTGAATTGGTGTCGCACTCTCACCCTCCACCGCGTCGGCGTAAAACGTAATTCGATAGGTCACATCGAGCGCGGAATCCTCGCTAGCCTCAGCGACTGGAGGAGGCGCGTCTGGGGCCTCTCCTTCCATATAGAGTTGGGCAGCATTTCGGGAAATGGACGGGTCGATTGCGTACCACGGCTGCGCCGACACGGCTAAAAAGTACACACCCGGCGACAAGTGCCCGAAACGATAGCGGCCCTGATCCTCCAGATTCGCCTGCGCTCGCGATTCCATTCGTCCGGTAGCGCCGTCGCGCGCAAAAAGCATAACGTCCCCATTCCTCACAGGTTCGTTTTCTTCATCGAGCACCGTGCCGGAGATGGACGCGTCGGGAACCAACTGGAACACAAGATTCTCGGATATGACACCGGCCCCCACGGCGACAGCGGTAGAGAAGGGGCCATGCTGTTGGTAAGCTTGCTGGGAAAATCCCCGCCCTTGCGCGCTGAGAGTGAATTTTCCGCGCGCTACATTTTCGAAAACAAAACGGCCATCAGAACCGGTGGTGACTTCGGTACGGAGATCGGCTTGTTCAGTGGGGGAAATTGCCACGTCGATACCGGCTAAGGGTTGTCCGGTGAGCGCGTGAATAACCGTTCCGGCGATTCGCCCGGCGGCAACTGGAGGATGGACCGTTTGTGCGCGCGACAAGCGGAGCACTGTCGACAGCAATAGGGCTACGATCAGGAACGACCGAAATCTCACTTTCCTGTGCCTTGCCTTTCGACGTTGAGAGTTGCCTCTTCGCCGGGATGAACGGTGATGGTAACTGCCTTCGAAGCATATGGAGCAAGCGCTTCCGGATTTCTGAACTCGAGGGATTCCAGCGTCTCAGCATCAAAAGCCAGCAATTTGTACTCGCCGGGAGCGAGGCCGGCAAAACTAATCTCGCCCCCGGGTGCGGACGAGCCTGTGAGCGCATTGGTAAGCGTTGTTTGGTCAGAAAACAGCAGGACAGAGCCTGCCGCGGGCCGCCCCTCGGCGACAACATGAATTTTGAGGTTTGCGCCATCATCCCGCAGAACTAGTTGCAGGGGTTCGGGATGTCGGCCTGCGCCGACTACGAGTTCCTCGCGTAGCAGGTCGGTTGTCCCGCTGGTGGCCGAACGGACATACCATGGCTGTGTAGTGGCAACTTCGAGGGAATAGCGGCCCGGCACCAGATTGCGAAATGCCAACTCACCGCGTTCGTTTCTCTCGGCTTGAACTTGCACATTGTCGACGCGGAGATCGGTGGAGATCAGTTGTAACGTGGACACCGCGAAATCGCGGACCGGGCGGAAGTTCGCAGCCGCCACCTGTTCGGACCTGCCTGAGGTAGGTCGCAGCTCGACATTGACCGGGATGGCGATTGAAGAGCCAAGCGCCAGCGTAATTCCTTCGACATCATTATTAACGACCACAGGCAGATCGGCGGCTGCGACATGCCCCGCCGGATCGGACCCACGCGCCTGCAGAACATAAGCACCCCCTGGAATCGCCCCATGGAATTTTCCGGTCTGCATATCGACATCGATGGGGGAAGGAATGAGCTCACCCGATCTGCTCGCAAACTGCACGCTCACTCCCGATCCTGGAGGAAATCCAACCAGCGTGCCGGAAACCCGAAAGATGGGCTCCAACTTAAGAGCGAAATCGGTCTGCAGTTGTTGCCCGCCGGTGATGACAAGTGGGGTCGCCGAATCCATTTCCGGTACGCCGGGGTAATACACCGTGCCGTATCCGTTCTTTCGAATGTTGCGCAGGCGGGTGGCCTCTATGCTGGGAAGGCTCGGGCCGGTCGCCAGCAGGTAACGCCCGGGCATCAAGCCGACCATGCGAAATTGTCCGTCCTCGTCGGTGGTCGCCTGCGCGCGCACCTCCCAACGCCGGTAACCATTCGCCAACACCTCGCGCAAGATGCGCACGGGCGAATCTTCGATGGGTTCTCCTTTGCTGGTGGCCACGTGACCGGCGACAACGCCTTCCGGGAGAAGATTCAGACTGAGGCCGGAAACGTCTGCTGCCAGGTGGACAACCTCGGGCTCAAAGTGCGATGAATTCAGTTCGAGGCCGCTGAAGTAACCCGGCTTGTGGACCAGGACGGTGATGTCCGCTTCGGGCAGCGCTGGAAATTCGAAACGTCCTTCAGAGTCTGTGAGCACAGATATTACGGACGCGCCATTGGCCGGCGTTACCTGAACCATTGCCCTGCGCACCGGCTCACCGCTGACTGAGTTCACCACCGTACCGCTCAGCGTGTGTGTGCGTGAAACAGACGGTGCCGCCGCAACATCCAGGGTATCGGTTTGCCCGATGGCTCGGGGACCAAGCAACATGACAAGGATCAAAGGGCCAGCCGAGCTCAATCGAAACCTGGGCCGTCTGAGATTTGTCCTGTGCATTGCGCGTTCGATCGGTACAAAACCCGGGAAGGCTAGAACCTGATTTTATGCGATCCATCGGAATGGGTGCTGGGAGGCCAGTCCGACGGTTCTGCGTCGTCAAAGGAGTTTGATGCGACGCGAGATCGGCGAGGTGCCTATGGGCCGCCGCGCATAAAGAAGTGTTGCTTGTCGACATTGGCCGGCACCGCGACGTCAAAGAAGCCCACCATCATTTCGTTGTAGGTCTGATCGCCCCATTGGACAGGACTATCTGGATCCGGGTTGTGAGCGTTATTGGAGGAATTGTCGTACCAGGCGACGGCCTGCAACGTGGCCCCCGCCTTGATTGGTCTGGGCTCCGACAACCGGTAGCTGAATTGCCAGTAGAAGTCGTAGTTCACACGCAGAAGCGTCTGGATGGTGTGGTCGGGACGGATCAGGTTGTACTCGAAGCGTTTGCCACGAAGATGCATGTGCGGAAAAAAGCTCAGCAGTACCGCGTCATTCGGCATCGTGCCGTGCACCTCCACGCGGTAATTGTCAGTGTTGGGAGGGATCGGCACCGGGTCGTGATCGTTCGCCAACTGGAGGGTAAGCACCCGCTGCGTGGGCTTGCTCTTTGCGAATACCAATCCGACGCTGGTCTGGTCATAACCCGCCTGTCCCCTCGCCGTGTAGTGCATCTGAAGGACGAGGTCCGAATGGGCGGGAATGAATTTGGCCATGCCGTCGGGCCAGCGATCGGGAGAACTGCCTGGCGCGTAAACAAGCAGGAGATCGCTGGTGGTTTCGTGAGCCTGGTGCCGAAGAGCCGGATCGTTCAGACTGGATGCCGTGAAGGGCGTGTTCGGAGGCGCGCCCCGCAGCCACTTCGAATCCGGCGGACGGATGTACACCACCGCGTGATGAACGTACTGACGACTGGATGGGCGGATCTCTGACATCTGGATCCACTTGTCCTCTTTGAAATCGGTGGGAACGATCTCGTAGGTGTACTCGATGTCGCCCTCGGCTGCGATGGCCACGGGCTTCGGCATTTTCAAAATGAGGTCAGGCGACGGGATGTTCCATCCTTCTGTCCAATGCGGCGGGGGTGGGGCGTCATGAGGATCGCCCAGCGCCTTGGTCTCGGCCCAGGCTGACAGCGTGGCAATCTGCGCCTCAGTCAGCGACGGGTCATCCGCGAAGTGGCCGCAGCAGGGGTCCGCGAACCAGGGCGGCATCCGTTTGGAGCGCGTGTCTTTGGCCATCTGACGCGCCCACGGTTTGGCCTCCTCGTAAGTGACCAGGGACATGGGCGCCATCTCGCCAACACGGTGACAGCGCTGACAATGTTGCTGAAGGATGGGCAGCTACATCGCGGTAGAAGGTGGGCGCCGGTGATTCGCCTCCGCCTGGAAAGTTTTTCGGACACAACGATTCCGGAGGCGACGAACAGGGCCAGCGCCAGCATGCCGGGGCGATGCATCAAGACTAGTGCCCTACCGCCCACGCCAGGCCATCTACGCCACGGCCGGCGTCAATCAGTTTCTCCACCGACCAGTCGCTGGTGCGGATGACGGCAACTTTCTGGCTGGCATCGCAGGTTACATACGCGGTCTCGCCGTCGGGCGAAATCAGCACTTCCTGCGGGGCGGCGGGCACGTCGATGGTGTGGGCGACCTTCATGCTGCCGAGGTCAACCACCGCGACCTGTTTGCCACTGGGCAGCGCCACAACCAGCCAGCGGCCGTCAGGCGTCGAGGCCGCGCCATAACCCGGGGCAGGAAGTGGAATCCAACTTTTCAGCTTGTTGGTAGCGGTGTCGATGACGGCAAGTTGCGGCTTGGTCTGGTCGGCGGTGAAGACAAGTTTGTCGTCTACCGAAAGAGCGATACGCTGAATTTTTGATGCGACGGGAACAACAGTCACCGTCTTACGTTTTTCGAGGTCCAGCACCGAAACGCTTCCCGCGCCCACGTTCGCAGTGTAACCACGTCGGCCATCCCGGGTGATCGCGAGCATATGCGATTCGGCCGCGCCGGTTGGAATTTTGCCCACCACTTTCAGCGTCGAGGGGTCAATCACGGAAACGGCCCGATCAATCTCGGTGGTCACATAGAGGAGTTTGTCCTTTGGATTGATCAGAGGGCAATGCGGGCGAACCCCATGGCCAAAGTCGACGCTACCGACAATTTTTCGGGAGCCTATGTCGATCGCGGCCAGGGTGCTGCCATCCGTTCCGGGCAAACCGACGCCGGAATTGCCGTAGATCGGCACGTAAGCAAGACGCCCATCGGAGGACGCGATTACTTCGTGCCCCGTTACCCCGCCAACATCGACGGTCGCAATCTGGCGTCCTGCTTCCGGATCAATCAAGCCGAGGGTGTGCTCGCCCTTGTTCGCGACCAGCAGCAACGCGTGCGGCACATTGGTTTCGGATTGGGGACGAAGCAAGGCGGACATCGCCACAACCATTCCTAACGGCAGGAGAAAACGAAATTGCATGAGCTTGCTCCTCAAGTATTCCTGCGCGAGCCAAAAGTGTATCGCAAAGCTTGAAAGCTCACCGCAGGCCGCAATCGCGCACCTGTTGCTACCTCAGAGCCATACTTCCAGACCGTCGCCAACGCGCCTATTGCATGAAAAGGTCCCAGGACCGAATCGAAGCATACCTTGCCCTATACTCTGTCGAGGAGATCCCCCATGCGAAAGTCCGCCTTCTGGATCGCGGTAGTGTTTGCGGCGTCGATGCTCGCTGGAGCGCAAGAGAATTCAAACGCCAGTGTGGAAGGCAAAATTGTTGCCCTGGAAAAGTTGTGGAACCAGGCTTACAAGAGTGGCGACACCAAGGCGCTTGATGCCATCCTCGACGATTCGATCGTGCTCATCAACGATGACGGCAGCCAGCAGACCAAGAAGGAATTTTTGGCCAGCGTGAAAGCGACCAATGCTCAGGAACAACAGGTGGCGCCGGAACTTTTGAAGGTAAGCGTCCACGGCGATGTTGCCATCGCCAGCGGCGTTTTACGCGTAAAGGGTGTGGACGGCGGAAAGTCGTACACACGCCGGGAGCGCTTCGTCGACACCTGGCTGCACAAGGGAGACACCTGGGTTTGCATTGCGACCGATGCCACGCCGATCCGCTAGATGGTTCGGATTCTCCGATCACCGACCGCACTCGTTCCAACACTGCCGGATTCCGCAATCACCCGATCTTCATCGTTCGCAGATCTTTGCCGGTCATTTCCTTCGGTTCGGGAAGATTCAGCATGGCGAGGATGGTCGGCGAGATGTCCCGCAAAGAGCCGTTTGGCTTCAGGGTAAATTGCTGGGCGTTTTCGCTGACCACGATGAAAGGGACGGGATTAGTGGTGTGCGCGGTGTGAGGACCGCCGGTTGCCGGATCGATCATTTGCTCGGCATTGCCGTGGTCGGCGGTGATGAGCATCGCGCCTCCCCGGGCGCGCACCGCTTTTTCGATTTCTCCTAAACAGGAATCCACGGTTTCGACGGCCTTCACGGTGGGTTCGATCTTTCCGGAGTGGCCGACCATGTCGGCATTGGCGAAGTTCACGATCATCACATCGAAAGTTCCGTCTTCGACGGCTTTCACAACCGCCTGCGCGATACCCGCGGCCGACATCTCCGGCTTGAGATCGTAAGTCGCCACCTTGGGAGACGGCACAAGCAGGCGGTCCTCGCCGGGAAAGGGCTGCTCGATTCCGCCATTAAAGAAGTAGGTGACGTGAGCATACTTCTCGGTCTCAGCCACGCGCAGGTTGCGCAGGTTAGACTGGCCCATGACGTTGGCAAGGATGTTCGCCATCGATTCGGACGGAATCACAACCGGCAGGGCAAAATTCTTGTCGTACTGCGTCATGCAAACGTAGTGCAGATTCCTGGGTACACGATCCCGGGGAATCGTCTTGTCGAGGTCTTCGGCTCCCGGAAGATCGCGGCCTGCTTGCGGATTCAAGCCGCTGTTGCGGGCGAGGGCTCGCGTGATCTGGCGGACGCGATCCGCGCGAAAATTAAAACAGATGCAGGAATCTTCGTCGCGAATGGTGGTGAGCGGTTCACCCTTGTTGTCAATGCAGACAAAGGGAATTACGAACTCGTCGGTGACTCCCTTGTTGTAGCAGTCCTTCATTCCCTGCACCGGGTCGACGTATTTACCGCCCTCGCCGTCACCGTAAACCATCGCATTGAATGCCTTCGCAATGCGCTCCCAGCGGCGATCGCGATCCATGGCGTAGTAGCGGCCGTTGACGCTGGCGATCTTGCCGGAGTTGTACTCGCGCATTTTTTGGTGCAACTGCTCAAGATAGCCCGCGCCGTTGGTGGGCAGCGTGTCGCGCCCGTCCATAAAAGCGTGCACGTAGACGCGATCGACCCCTTGTTGCTTCGCCATTTTCAGCAGAGCGTACAGGTGAGCCTGCTGGGAGTGCACGCCCCCATCAGAGAGCAGGCCGAACAGATGCAGCCGGCGTCCGCCGGTGCGCGCATGCTTCATGGCTGCGCTTAGCGTCGGATCGGAGAAGAAGTCGCCGGTCTGAATCATCAGATCGATGCGCGTGATGTCCATGTGCACGATGCGCCCAGAACCAATGTTGAGGTGGCCGACCTCGCTGTTCCCCATTTGCCCATCGGGCAGTCCGACGAAAGGGCCGCTGGTTTGGATCAGTGTGTTGGGATATTCACGTAACAGGCGATTGTAGGTCGGCTTGCGGGCAAGCGCGATGGCGTTGGCTTCGGTCTTGGGGCTGTAGCCCCATCCGTCAAGAATAACGAGGACGAGAGGTTTGGGACGGGACACGTTCACTCCTGGCTCTTAGCTGTGGCGCTTAGCGAGTTTAGTTCTTTTCGGTGCCCGGCCTTGGCGAGCCGCTCTGTTTTTTACGTTCTTCTTCTGCCATTTTTTCGATTTTGTCCATCATCTTGTCCATCATGGCCTGCATGCGCGGGCCAGCAGCCTGCATGGATTCGGCTGTCATGGCGGGCATTTCCTTCATGAGTTTCTGGCCGGTAGGCGAGGAGTAGAAGACGCTCATGGCCTCGACGTCGCCCTTACTCAGATGCTTCTGATACACGGGCACCATGTCGTCGAGCATGCCGTCGATGGGCAAGTCCTTCATGATCTCGGAGGTGAATTGATCGAGGCGAGCGAGCTCCTGGTCCGTGATTTGGGGCATACGCTTCCGCATGCCCTCGTGCATCATGGTCCGCTGCTGCTTGGCCACGGATTCCATAACCAGCGTCATCTGGTCGTGAATCTTCATGATGTCGAAGAGCTTCATGACATCTTCGCGGGTGGCAGGCGCGTCGGACTGCGCGAGGAGCGGGGTGACGGCCGCAAGAAGAACCAGGATGATGGGCAACAAGCGTTTCGTCATGATGACTCCTCGTGTTGTTCGAGAACGACTGCGAAATCCCGCAGCCCCAAAATGGGTATTGAAAGGTGGCAGTTTCGGCGCGGCTAAGCGGTGACCCATGACCCTGACACAAAGCAGTTCTTCCGTGCCCGTGAATACCGGAAATCGCTGGAAAGATTAGCTATTGAAACGGCGGGCGAGGGCGCCCGCCGCTCCACATTCCCCGTGCCTCAACCTTTGTAATTGAGCGCCTTGATGCCCAGGTACCGGGCGCTGTCTCCCAACTCTTCTTCGATGCGCAGCAGCTGATTGTATTTTGCGATACGGTCGGTGCGAGAAGCGGAGCCGGTTTTGATCTGGCCGGCGCCGGTGGCGACGGCGAGATCTGCAATGAATGTGTCTTCGCTTTCGCCGGAGCGGTGCGAAATCACCGAGGTATAACCGTTGCGCCGGGCCAGATCGATGGCCGCGAGCGTCTCGCTGACGGTACCAATCTGGTTGACCTTGATCAGGATCGAGTTTGCAATTCCCTTGTCAATCCCTTCCTGCAAACGTTCGGTGTTGGTCACGAACAGATCGTCCCCGACTAACTGAATCTTCTTGCCGGCAAGTTCGGTCAGCGTCTTCCAACCGTCCCAGTCGTCCTCGGCGAGGCCGTCTTCAAGCGAAACAATCGGATAGTCATTCGCCCACTTCGCCCAAAAACGAGCCATGTCCTCCGAGGACTTCGCGGACTTGTCTGATTTCTTGAAAACGTATTTGCCGTCCTGATAAAACTCGCTGGCGGCTGGATCGAGCGCGATGGCAACCTCCTCGCCAGGCTTGTAACCGGCTTGCTGGATGGCTTCGAGCACAACTTCGATTGCCTCGACATTCGACTTCAGCGAAGGAGCGAAACCACCTTCATCGCCAACGGCCGTGTTGTATCCGCGCTTCTTCAGGACGCCTTTGAGAGTATGAAATACTTCCACGCCCCAGCGCAGCGCTTCCGAGAAACTGGGCGCACCCACCGGCATCACCATGAATTCCTGGAAGTCGACGTTGTTATCGGCATGAGCGCCGCCGTTGAGGATGTTCATCATGGGCGTAGGCAAGAGGTTCGCGCCTGCGCCTCCCAGATAGCGGTACAAAGGAAGGCCAAAAGCATTCGCAGATGCGCGGGCGGCCGCCATCGAAACCGCCAAGATCGCGTTGGCTCCCAGGCGCCCCTTGTTTTCGGTCCCATCCAATTCGATCATCCGGGCGTCGATGGCGCCCTGGTCGGCGGCGTCAAAATTGGCGAGCGCGTCGGCAATTTCCCGATTGACGTTCTCGACCGCATTCAGCACGCCCTTGCCGAGATAGCGTTGCTTGTCGCCGTCACGCAGTTCCACCGCCTCATGTTCGCCCGTGGACGCGCCGCTGGGAACGATTGCACGCCCGATTGTCCCGTCAGCCAAATGTACTTCGGCCTCGACGGTCGGGTTTCCGCGCGAGTCCAACACTTCACGGGCATGAATTTCAGAAATATGAGTCATGGGACTTTCTTTATCCTTCAGATCAATCTGGGTTTTGGGCAGGCCGCCCTCGAAAACATGCTTGCTGGACGAATCAACTGCGATTTTTCGTCCGGTGAGATAACCCACACCGGCATACAGCTTTCCCATTCGCCTTCCTCGAAAAGGGGGATTATATCGGAAGCATGCGAGCAGGCATGTGACATATGAACCCGCTTCGAGTGTCGGAGCAACCATGACCTTGATCGCGCAGGCTATTCCACCGTGCCTCCTCTGGTTCGTGTGCGGTTTCCTTCGTTGTCCCTGCGTTTCCGTTGATTTACAGTCAGCTTTTAGATGCTGGACCACACAGAAACTCTGAAGGTCGGGGAAAGAGCTCCGGAATTTGCGCTCGAGGCCGCCAATCGCGATGGCGTTCTGACATTGTCGGGGTTTCTGCGACGTGGAGTGCTGATCGCCGAGTTTCTGCGGGGGACGTGGTGACCCAATTGCGTTCAGCGCATGGCTCAGGTCGAGTCGATCAAGGACAATATTGCGCAAGCTGGAGCCGAGCTGGCGTTCATCGCCGCACAGAAGAGGAATGGCGTGTTCAAGCCGTCCAAATTCCTGGAAAAGAACCCGGTGTCGTTTCCGTTCCTTTTGGATGAAGACCGAGTGGTTACCAAGAACTATGGGTTGTATCACCTGATTGGCATGGATGCGCTGAACATCGCGCACCCTGCGACGCTGGTCATCGATTGCGGTCGAACCGTGCAGTACATCTATCGCGGCGATAACCAGCATGATCGGGGACCGTTGCCGGACGTCATGGCAGCGGTGAAGAAACTGGGCTAACCGTCTTACGGAGCCGGTCTTGAGCAACCACAAGGAATTCCATGAATTCGCAGGAGGAGTTATGAGGAAGTTGTTGGGAAGCTTGAGCGTGTTGCTTTTGGCCGTCTCGGTCTGGGCGCAAAGCGGCGTTTCCGTACCCGAAGGGACCCCGTTAAAAGTGAATCTGCAAACCACGATTTCGACCTTCAGCAGCAAAGTGGGGGATCCGTTTCAGGGGAAAATCATCGACCCGGTAGTGGTCGACAGCAAAACTGTGATTCCGGCGGGCGCATTGGTGGAAGGCCGGGTCACCAAGCTGACCGAACCACGGCGCATCTCCGGGAAGCCGACCATTGGCATCTTGCCTGAGCAGATTGTCCTGCCCGACGGCCAGCGCTTCATGCTGAATGCCGTGCTGGTCGACACCAACATCAGCGGAACCGACGTTACTGAAGAAGGTATGTTCAAGGGCTCGGGCCATGACCGGCGGGATCAGATCGAAGTCGCCGGAGGGGCAGGCGCGGGAATGCTGCTGGGTGGATTAATTGGCGGCGGCCCCGGAGTGTTAATCGGAGGCGCCATTGGGGCCGGAGCAACCAGCACCCACTGGCTCGTCCAGCACCGGTCGGCCGTGCTACCTGCCGGAACACAGTTGATGATGGAATTGAGCCGCCCAATGACGATGTCAATAACGGCGGCTGGGGCGGGACAGTAGAAAGGCAGTTCTCGGTATCTGAAGAACTTTCTCCCGGAGCGTTGCTCCGGGTTTTTTATTTCCGGAAGCCGCTCTTCAATGTGACTACGCGCCCCTCAGTACATCGACATCAACTCCCCTTCTTCCAGAAGATAAAGTTCGATCCATCCTTCCAGGGGCAAAACATCCACAGGAAGGCGGTTCTGCCAAAGACTCAAGCGGAGTCGAATACGATTCGCTTGAGCATTTCCCGCTTGCCTTTCTTTTTCGCCGGCAGGTCCGGCCGCCAGCCCGATCAACGGCACGCGGAACTCGAAGTTGCGCACCAGCGCCACCTTGGCTCCCTCCTCGCCAGTTGGTTGCAAACAGCCTGTCTGGTCAGGTGCGCTTAGTTTCCACTCAACAACTTTGCGTTCTTTGATCACCACATCCATCCGCAAGACTTTGCGCGGCGCCAACTCGTGAGCTGCCCACGATTCCAGGTTCACGACGATTTCAAACTGCATCTCGGGAATCTGGCCTTTGAAATCGAGCCGCCCGTACACATACGCCTCGTCGATGCCGGCATGCACCGAATCGAGCAGAAACTGTTTGCCGTGCATTGCGCCCGCCCGGTGGTCGGCCGTGTAGATGGCCGACCCCATCCACTCAAAGTATCGAATCATGTCGCCCGTAATGCGCGGGTGGATGTAGGCCGTCTGCGGTGTAAAAGATGGCCGGGCAACGATGCCGCTGATTGGCTGGGCTAAGTGGTCGGGTGGCGCGGCACCCAGTGCCTGATACACGTTAGAGAGATGCTTACGGTAAAGCTCGTCGAAGTCGCGGTCGTTGGCGGAGTGGTGTTCCGGCCCGTACCACCAGTTCCAGTCGCTGCCTTCCGCGATTAGTAACTCCTCGTAAGCCAGTTTGCGTTGGACCTCGGTACAGAGCGGCGCGTGCTCATCGTAAAAATTGCGCGCCTGGTAGAGGTAATCCCACGAGCGATTGTCTTCCGGGGCTCCGATCCAGACGTTGAAGTTCGCGGAAATCCATGAGCCCGGGTCGATCGAGGCAAGCTGTCCGAAATTGCGATGGCGCGCAATTGCCTCTGAAATGGTCAGCGCTTCGATGCCGGGCGTAGTTTGCAGCTTCTCGTAAAACCGGCGCAGGAACTCGCGACCCGACTTTGGGTAGTATTCCCAGGCATTTTCGCCGTCGAGAATGATGGAGAGGACCGCGTCCTCGCCGCGATCGAGTATCGGTTGCGCCGCTCTCTGGATATTCTGTAGGAGATGTTTTGCGGCTTCGCTGGCTGGCATGCCCGAGTACACAAAGCCGATCAGATCGGAGATGGTGTGGTCGCGAAAGACCATATTCATCTCGGACGTGCCGTTCTCGTACCGGTAGATCGTGTACAACCTCTCCGCCAGGTGTTTGGCAAGGCGGCCTTCGCCGTCGCGCGCAAAGAAAAGCCCTGTGCTACGGCCTAAAATTCCCTCATCGGTCGCCATCCAATTCACGCCCAGATCATGGGCAATCGCAATTGCCTCTTCGGAGACACTGCCCTCCGAAGGCCACATGCCCTTCGGCCGAATCCCAAACACCTTTTCATGCAAGTCGAGGCCGCGACGAATTTGATCGCGCGCATCTTCCGGACGACGAAAACGGTTTTGCGGCAAAGGCAGGCCGGGCGTGGAGATCGCGCCAATATTCGTGTCACACAATAGAGGCAGAATCGGATGGAAAAAGGGGGAAGTGGAAATCTCGATGGAACCGTTCTGCGCGGCGTCCGCGTGCGCCGGCAGCACCTGGGCCATTATTTCCCTTTCCTTGTCGATCACGAAGCGCTGGTCGTCGAGCGAGTAGTTCCGCTCCTTGCGAATCAATTCCGCAACGTAGGGATCTTCGAGAAAATACTCGTCGAACCACGCGATTTGAGAAAGAACCTGCAGGTCCGTGAAGTCCTGGGACTGGAAAAATTTTTCAGACCGCTCAGGCGAATCTCCCGCGCTGCGGAAGCGCTCCCATAATTCACGGTAGCGAGGATACCGCCCGATCAGGTTGATCGGATTCGCTTGAAAAAGGTATTGCAGAGCAAAGCGCCGCTCGTCCAGGCTGAGATCCGCCGCCGGACGCGCCGCTATCTGCAGGAATGGATCCTGGGCCGTTCCCGCGACGTAATCCTGTATCTGGGTAATAAGGGAGGGGACAAGATTGAAGTTCTGGTGAACGTTCGGGAATTCGTCCAGCAGTTTGACCATCCCGTAGTAGTCTTTGAGGGCGTGCAAACGGACCCAAGGCAAACGATATTCGTTGATCACCAGGTTCTTGTAATAAGGCTGGTGCTGGTGCCACAGGAGGACGACGCGCAACACGGGCATGAAGAGTAGACTCTCGCTCCAGAAGCCGATGGGGAATCCTGCAGTCTAGCACGGAGGCGCGGCCAACCGTTGATAGTCTAAGATGTCCTCTGCAGCGCGCCCGGCGCCCGCGAAGACCTATGAGCCAACGCATCGAAACACCCGCCAGCCCGGTTCACTACGATGTCTCGCTGCTCAGCGATCAAGACCTCTACCTTTTCAACGAAGGCAGCCACTATCGCATGTACGAGAAGATGGGTGCGCATGTAATGGATCCGGGAAGCGGTGCGGGCACCTGTTTTAGTGTGTGGGCGCCGAACGCACGCGAGGTTGCAGTCATCGGCGGCTTCAACCAGTGGAATCCAAAGACGCATCGGTTGCGGTCCCGCGGAAGTTCCGGAATCTGGGAAGGCTTTGTGCCGGGTGTGGGCAAGGGCGCGCTCTACAAATTCCACATCGAGTCGCACCATCACGGTCACCGCGCTGACAAGGCCGACCCCTATGGATTGCTCCACGAAAAGCCGCCGCGTACCGCATCGGTAGTGTGGGATCTGGACTATCAATGGAATGATCGCGACTGGATGGTCAATCGAGCCGCGCCGAACTCTCTGAAGGCGCCCATCTTGACCTACGAGTGTCACCTCGGGTCATGGATGCGAGTCGCTGAGGACCACAACCGGCCCATGACCTACCGTGAGACGGCGCCCAAACTGGCCGAGTATCTGAATTACATGGGATTTACCCATGTCGAATTTCTACCGATAATGGAGCATCCGTTCTTTGGCTCCTGGGGATACCAGACCACGGGTTACTTCGCTCCCACTTCGCGTTTCGGTACGCCGCAGGATTTCATGTACCTGGTCGACTACCTGCACCAGCATGGCATCGCTGTGATTCTGGATTGGGTTCCGTCGCACTTTCCATCCGATGGGCATGGTCTCGCCTACTTCGATGGCACGCACTTGTTCGAGCACGCGGACTCGCGCCAGGGCTTTCATCCTGACTGGAAGACTTACATCTTCAATTACGGGCGCAGTGAAGTGCGCAGCTTTCTGATGTCGAACGCCATGTTCTGGCTGGACAAATACCACGCGGACGGCCTGCGGGTCGACGCGGTCGCCTCCATGCTTTATCTCGATTATTCACGCAAGGAGGACCAGTGGATCCCGAACAAATATGGCGGACGGGAAAATCTTGAAGCCATCGACTTCCTGCGTCGCTTCAACGAAGAGGCCTACAAAGAACATGCCGACATCCAGACCATTGCGGAGGAGTCGACAGCCTGGCCGATGGTCTCACGCCCCGTATATGTGGGCGGCCTCGGCTTTGGCATGAAGTGGGACATGGGATGGATGCACGACACCCTGAAGTATTTTCACGAAGATCCCATCCACCGCCAGTACCACCACAATTTGCTTACCTTCCGCATGCTGTACGGTTTCACCGAAAATTTCGTGCTGCCGCTTTCGCACGATGAAGTCGTGCATGGCAAGGGTTCCCTGCTCAACAAAATGCCCGGTGACGAGTGGCAGAAGTTCGCAAACCTGCGCTTGTTGTTCGGGTACATGTACGCGCAACCCGGCAAGAAGCTTGTATTCATGGGCGGGGAGTTTGGCCAGTCCAATGAATGGTCCCACGACCGCGCGCTCGACTGGTGGCTGCTGCAGTTTCCCGTGCATCGCGGAGCACAGAGCTGGTTGCGCGATCTTAACAAGCTCTATCGCACCGAAAAGGCGTTGCATGAACTGGACAGCGATCCTGCCGGTTTTGAGTGGGTCGACTGCAATGATGCCCCCATGAGCGTCGTGTCCTTGTTGCGAAAGGGAAAGTCGGCGAAAGATGTGATGCTGGTGGCCTGTAATTTCACACCAGTTCCCCGAGCAAAATATCGGGTGGGTGTTCCTGCGGGCGGATGGTGGAAGGAACGCCTTAACAGTGATGGCACCGAATATGCCGGAAGCGGCATAGGAAACGGCGGCGGCGTGATGGCGGAGCCGATCCCGCAACATGGACGGCCGTTTTCGCTTGAATTGACACTGCCACCGCTGGCGGCGGTGTTCTTCAAGCTGGAGTAATGGGAATTTGCAGCGTGGCCCGGCTACTTCAGGAGCCGCGGGAGCGCGTAGACCGCAAGCGCTATGCTGGCCAGCACCGAACCCAACGGGGCATAGCGCCGCGGATTAAACTTCGCCGGGTGCGCCTGGTATTTCGCGAGCGTCGACTCGATCTGCTCAACCAATTTGGTCGAGGACGTTCCCTTGGCAACCGTCGCGTCCACGCCGACGGGCGGTCGTTGTTGCACGGCGGAGGAGCCCGACACCAGCAGGACTGGCAGTTCAGGACGCATCTTTTTCAGACGCAGCGCCAGCTCAGCGCCCGTCATCCCGGGCATCTCGAAGTCGGTTAACACGGCATCCACTTTGCGGGAAAGGAATATCTTGAGGGCTTGCTTCGCGGTCGCGGCCACCGTCACGTCGTAACCGTAGCTGCCTAGCAGGTTTTTGTAGAACTGGCGAAATGCCGAATCATCGTCCACGCACAGCAATCGTCGCCGCATCATTCTCTGCATCGTCCCCCGCCTTTGAAGTCCGTTGGGGCATAAATACAACAAGCCGACCAAACCTGTGCATGTTTGCTGCCATAACTTAGTCTTGGGCACAGAACAACTTACGGTCTTCTGTGGAGAAAAACGAAGGCAATTCTGCCATTT
Source organism: uncultured Acidobacteriota bacterium (assembly GCA_963850425.1). Taxonomy (GTDB): domain Bacteria; phylum Acidobacteriota; class Terriglobia; order Terriglobales; family Acidobacteriaceae; genus Gp1-AA133. Next base: position 246,312 of record CAWKLF010000003.1, read on the forward strand.
AGTGGGCAAAAAAGTCTTCCGCTTGGAATCGGGTATTTAGTGTAGGAGCAAGATTGTCACCGCTGAAGCGCCGCATACGCCAATAGTCCCAGTGGATGGAACATACCGACCCTCAGTACCGCTGGGACCGTCCGGCACATGTTTCGAATCAACGCCCGTCACGCGTCTCAGGTAGCGTCTCCCTTCTTCTTGGATTCTTTCCCGGGCAGGCTCGCCGGATTCTCGTGCGTGCGCTCACGGAAGGTGCCCTGCATTCCCCCTGCGAGGCCTACGCTTTTTTCGCCGTAACGGTCGCGCAGTTTGTCGGCGGCCGCCAAGGCTTGTTGCCAGCGTTGGTGACGGCCGTCGTCCAGTAAGTCCATCTGGCTGGCGGGAGCTTCTTCGAACGAAGAAACTTGCACCCCGAGAAGTCGCACCGGCGCGCTTTTTTTCCAGTTATTGCGAAAGAGTGTACGGATTTGCTGGAAGATTTCCGTATCCAACTGAGTGGGCGTGGCGATCGAGTGGGCACGCGTTATGGTCGTGAAATCTTTGTAGCGGAGTTTGAGCTGAATCGTGCGGGCGTGCAGTGCATGTTCGCGGAGGCGGCGCGCGACCATCTCGGTCAGGCGCATCAAGGTGGATTCAAGTTGCGCAGGGTCGGCCGTGTCTTGGTTGAAGGTGTGCTCGTGGCTAATCGACTGGGGATCTTCGCGCTCGCCGACCTCGGCGTCAAACCACCCGCCCGCATCTTCGCCACGCGCTTTGCCCGCCAGCGCCAGTCCCCACTTTCCGAAACGCTCTTCCAGCACCGCTTCTTCGAGGGCTGCAAGATCGGAGACTTGCCGTATGCCCATTGCATGAAGGTTTTGCTCCATCACTTTGCCGACGCCTGGGATGTCGCGCACATCGAGCGGCGCAAGAAACTTGGCTTCCTGTCCGGGGACTACCCATAAAACACCGTTCGGCTTGGCCTTTGCGGATCCGACCTTGGCAATGAGCCGCGAGCTGCCAATACCGATCGAGCAGTCGAGTCGCGTCGTGCTCTTCATTTTCGTATGCAGGGAGTGGGCCGCCCGCAAGGGCGCGCCGTGGAGACGCTGCGTTCCCGTCATGTCCAGATAAGCTTCGTCGATCGAGGCCATCTCGACCAAAGGGGAGAAAGTGGTTAAAACGTTGTGCACCTTTTCAGAACACTCGCGATAGCGATCCGGGTGGCCATCTACGAAGATTGCGTGCGGGCAAAGCTTCGCGGCCGTACGCAACGGCATCGCGGAATGCACGCCGAATTTGCGCGCTTCATAGGACGCGGCCGAGACTACGCCACGCTCGTCACGCTGCCCGCCTACGACCACAGCCTTCCCCTTCAGCGAAGGATCTGACAGTTCTTCAACCGACACGAAGAAGGCATCCATGTCGACGTGGAAGATGGTTTTGGTCGTCGACTCCATAGAAGAGAAGGCGAAAAGGCCAAAAAGATTCTACCAGTGTTCAGCAGGCGGCTTTGAGCGCCTGTAGTCTCAAGCAACTGTTCAGCTTGCGTTAAGGTCTTCAGTCTTCATCATCAGTTCCGCGGCAAGCTCAAAGGCTTAACGGACTTCACAAAATGCGGAAGAGTCTGGCTGGCATCCGGTCGTAGGAGAGCACGACTCAGTCACGCCCAAAAGACCCAGACTGGGCGCTCGAGCCGTCGAGGTTCACTTCTGATTACAGGAAGTAAATCAAAAGGCGCCGCATGCGGCGCCTTTTTTCGAGCGAGACGATTGATCTACTTTGTTTCCGCGATTGGACTGGCGCCGAATTCGCGGCGTCCGTTTACAGTTTTCGCAGCACGCGCGGCGACGGGTTGGGCTGTGGTAGCCGCTCCGTAGCGTTCGAGCAGCACCGGCACCATCGCGCCTTCAGCTTCCTTGACGAAGGTCATGCGGCTCTCGCCCGTCATGTCGATGCGGACGAAATCCCCGAGCTTCACCTGTCCGGTGGCGACCAGGTTGGCCAGCGGAAACACGATGTTGCGTTCGATCGCGCGCTTCAGGTGACGAGCACCGTAACGCGGGTCCGTGCCTTCCTGCAGCAGGTGGTCTTTCACTTTCGAGGTACAGGTAAACACGAACTGATTGGCTCCGGCGGCTTGCAGGATGCGCTGCTGGACCATACCCAATTCGATTTCAAGAATCTGTGTGAGATGTTCGGAGCGTAGCGTCTTGAAGACAACCACCTTGTCGATCCGGTTCATAAACTCGGGCGTAAATTTGCGCCGCGCAGCTTCGATAGCGGTGCGGGAAATTTTCTCATCAAACTTGGCATCGACTTCAGCGACGTGGGTAGCGAAGCCCATTCCCCCCTCAACCAGGCCGGTCATCTCGCCGGCGCCCAGATTCGAGGTCATGATGATGATGCACTGCGACAAGTCAACCCGACGATTGTCGCCGAGCGTGAGCGTGGCCTTGTCGAGAATGCCGAGCAGCAGTTGCCAGAGCGAATCGCTTGCCTTCTCGATCTCGTCGAAAAGCAGAATCGACAGCTTCAGCTTGTCGGTGTGCCACTGGTTGAGCGCTTCCTGGGTCAGCAGCGGATGAGTCTCGCGATGTCCCAGGTAGCCCGGAGGCGACCCGATCAGTTTCGCGATTTCATGGGAGTGCTGGAACTCGGCGCAGTCGATCTTGATGCAAGCGCGCGCATCGCCGAACAGAGACTCGGCCAAAGCCTCGACGACCCGGGTTTTCCCTGACCCGGTGGGTCCCAGAAACAGGAGGTTGCCCACCGGACGTCCCGGCGGATTCAAACCCGCCAGAAACATCTGGTAGATTTCGACAACCTTTTCCAGCGCCTGATCCTGTCCGACGATCTTGCGGCGCAAGGTGGTGTCAAACTCCCGCGCGTCGTTGCTGCGACGGTTGGGATCGAGCACAGTGGCGAGATTCGTTCTCATAGGGTCTGAAGGCCCTTTCTTTTTTTGGGGCCCGATTCGTAGTCCTGGGGAGACGATCGTTCCCGCTCCGAGGAGCGACAAATTGTGTCACTACCTGAACCGCATCCCTGATCTTGCAAACGATTAGCCATCCCCTTCGGTAACCTCGGTCACCCCTTTCCTGCTGTCTTAGATGCCTCTTTGAGCCCTATGGAACTTATCCGCAGGCGCTGGCCATGCAAGCGAAATGTAAAATCTTGCGCATTCGGGCTGCATGTAGCGCCTTTCGTTCCTCAGCAAAACCGCTATCTGGCGTAGGTCCGACGTAACTTTCACCCCCGAAAAACGCAGGCTAGTATCCGCCCCAGAAGCTCTTTCTGGAGAAAACCTTGCGTCGTTTCCATGTTGTTTCGCTTGTCCTCGGGCTCCTGGTCGTTTTGGCCTTTGTCTCGAGCCGGTCGATCTCTTTTATGGCGGTGGCACGCGCACAACAGTCGGCGCAGCCCGCCAGGATCGTGCGCAGCAGTGTCTCGACTGCGGCAGCTACAGTAAAACCCGCCGATTTTCCTGCTCCGACCTTCGCACCGCCGGGTACAGAACTGTATGCCGCCAAGCGGGGGGACAGTGTCGGGTCGCTGGCTCGGCAGTATTTGAAGCGGACATCCTACCTGACTTCGAGCGAATTAGCGGAGGCGATTCGCAAGGCCAACGGCAATCGCACGGGAAATAATCTAAAAGCCGGGGAACAGGTGATCGTGCCAGGCATTCTAGCGGCGCCAATCGTCGAGAAGACAATCCCGGTTGCCAAGGATTTTGAAGCACGCGCCATCTATTTGACCGGCGTGATGGCGGGAAGTGACCACGGGATACGCATCATCAAGCATTGGCGCGAAGTGGGCGGCAACGCCGTGGTGTTCGATATCAAGGACAGTGACGGCAGCGTGAACATACCGTTCGACCACCCGCTCGCCGGACGCCAGCACGTCTACATTCGCGACGTGCCTAAGCTGGCACACTTTTTGCATTCGCAGGGCATGCACGCCATTGCCCGCATCGCCATCTTCCGCGATCAGCGGCTGGTTGAAACCCATCCCGAACTGGCCGTGAAGTCGGCTCGCACAGGACAGGCCTGGCGCGAGAACGGCAAGCTGGTGTGGACCGATACCTCGAACCCGAAGGTGCAGGAATACAACATCGCCCTGGCGAAGTACGTGGCTGACCTTGGGGTCGACGAGATCCAGTTCGACTACGTTCGCTTCCCTGCCGAGGGCGACCAGAAAGATGCGACATTCTACTTCCAGACCGAGCACCCGACCTGGCACCGCTCGGACGTAATCAACGACTTCCTGAAGCACGCTTATGCTGAGTTGCATCCAAAAGGCGTGCTGCTCTCGCTGGACGTTTTCGGCGTCATGGCATGGCAGCGTCCGGTGGACCTGTCGCACACCGGGCAGGACATTGTCGGCATGGCGAAGTACTGCGACGTGCTCTCGCCCATGATCTATCCCTCACACTTCTTTGGCATGGACGGGATCGCCCACCCGGGCGACGCCCCAGAGCACTTCATTGGCGAATCGATGGACCGCTTCAAACTGATCACCAAAGACAGCAACGCCGTGATCCGCCCCTGGCTGCAAGCCTTCCGCTGGAGAACCAAGACCTACTCGCCCGAATACATCGAGACGCAGGTACGCGTGTCGAAGGAAAAGGGCGGAGTGGGGTTCTTGTTCTGGAATGCAGGAAATGACTACTCAAAGCCGTACGCCGCCATGCCCGTCATGAAGGCCGGCAAGGCGAAATATTTCCGGGGAGATGAGCTGCCGGGAGTGGCAGCGACAACAGCGGCGAACGGAGCCGGCGGAGGAGAGTAGCAGTCTCCCGAACCAGTACCGACGGTGCCCCGACCTGACGTCTCCTAACTATGTTTCTGTCCTCGAACCCAGGTCAGAGTCCAAAGAACGGACGCGAACCAACTGCACCAGCACGAACAGTAAACTAGCGCCAGCGGGATTCTGCCTACCGACCGTCCGGCAAGCTCACGCAATCTCTCTGTAAAATCTCCAGCCCCTCGTCGGAAGAAGCCGCGCTTCCCCAGTTATAATCGTCTCTAATTTCCTTCGCGCCCCGGCTCACGCCGTCAAAAAGCCGCGCCGCCTGCAAAGCTACAGCATCGAAACTGACTGGTGAGGAGCCTTCATGGCGATTCAGAAAACCGAGAAGATCTGGCACAACGGCAAGCTCATTCCTTGGGATGACGCCACCATTCACGTGATGTCGCACGTCGTCCACTATGGCTCGTCGGTGTTTGAGGGCGTGCGCTGCTACGCGCTGCCCAGCGGCCCGGCGATTTTTCGCGCCCAGGAACACGCGCAACGCCTGCTGGATTCTGCCAAGGTCTATCGCATCGACGTGGACTTCACCAGCGACGACATCGTCAAAGCCATGTGCGACGTGGTCGCGAACAACGGCGTCTGGCCCTGCTACCTGCGGCCCGTCGTGCTGCGCGGATACGGCGAAGCGGGCGTGAATCCGTTTAATTCGCCCACCGAGGTGTACGTCGTCAATTACCCGTGGGGCAAGTATCTCGGCTCCGACACCGATCAGGGCTGCGACGTGTGCGTCTCGTCGTGGACGCGCCTCGCGCCCAACACGCTGCCCGCCATGGCGAAGGCCGGCGCGAACTACATGAACTCGCAGCTCATCAAGATGGAAGCGATTGTGAACGGCTACGCCGAGGGCATCGCGCTCGATACCAACGGCTACGTGAGCGAAGGCTCGGGCGAGAATGTGTTCATCGTACGCAACGGCACGCTGCAGACGGCGCCGCTCGGCAACTCCGTTCTGCCGGGCATCACCCGCGACTCCGTGCTGCAAATCGCGCGCGACCTCAGCATTCCAGTCGTCGAAAACGTCATTCCACGCGAGATGCTCTACCTCGCCGACGAAGCCTTCTTCAGTGGAACGGCGGCCGAAGTCACTCCGATCCGCTCGGTGGACAAAATCAGCGTCGGCAAAGGCGTTACCGGTCTCATCACCAAGGCGATCCAGAAAGAGTTCTACGCGATCGTCAAGGGCGAGAAGGCCGATCGACACCATTGGCTCACGCCCGTCCCGGTGCGCAATAAACAGCCGGTGAGTGTCTAGAGGCTCTCGGCTCTCGGCTCTCGGCTCTCGGCTCTCGGCTCTAGGTCTGGATTTCGCCCTACGAGGCGACAGCAACTTCCCTCTTGGGCCGACTCAATCGCCCATGTAGAATGGCTGCCGATTTTCAAATAGGAGGCGCCTCACACGCGCCCCTTCGGCTGACCACTCATCACCCTCACTAAGGAGTGCATTTATGGCGACCGCAGAACCATGCGTGACCGCAGACTTCGCCCTGGGCTATCGCGAGATGATGCTTCAGGGACTAGCCAATGAAGTACAAACCACCAAGAAAGTTCTGTCGGCAATTCCCGAAGGCAAAAAAGATTATCGCCACGATCCCAACTGCCGCACCGCCTGGGAACTGGCCTGGCATCTGGCCAACACCGACGTGCAGTTCCTCGATGGCATTGCGGATGGCAAGTTCAACATGGAGTCCCCCGACGACGAGCACAAGCCGAAGACGGTAGCTGCTCTCGTCGCCTGGTATGACGAAAACATGGCGCGCGGCATGGAACGCATTCGCGCCATGGGTCCCGAGCAATTGACAGCAAGCGTCGACTTCTTCGGCGCGTTCAATCTCCCGGCAGCGTTCTACCTGGGATTTTTGAACAACCATAGCATCCACCATCGCGGACAGCTCGCCACTTATCTGCGCCCTATGGGAGCGAAGTGCCCGTCGATTTACGGCGGCAGCTACGACGAGCCCTGGATGCCGGCCGAAAGCTCAAGCGCCGCCTGAATGACAGCAATGCGAATCGAGCCGCCCGCGCGGGCGGCTCTTTTGTTTTTGAGGCCAACATGGCAGGCCGCTATCCTTCGCATCTTAGCGGCCGCACCAGACCAGCGGCACATCGTACCTCTTGAATTCGTGGTCAGCCGTGAGCAACGTGAGCTTTTCCTCCAGCGCTTGCGCTATCAGCAGACGATCAAAAGGATCGCCATGGTGTGGAGGTAGATCAAAAACCCTTGCCGCATGGCGATGTGTAACCGATAGCGCCTTCAGATTCTGTTCCCTCATCAATCGGGGAATGGATTGCGCAGGCGGCATCGGAAACTTCACCTTCCCCAGAGCCAGCTTGATACTCAGTTCCCAGGTCGTGACCGCGGAAAGAAAAATTTCCTCGCTGCCATCGGCAAGAATCGCGCGCGCCTGCGGTCGCAAAAGCTCGGTGGAATCGAGTGCCCACAGCCAAACTCCGGTATCGAGCAGAAAGCTCACCGCTTCTTCTTCCGGCCGCGCTTCGATTGTTCTGGGCTGGTAATGGATGAGTTGTAGAACAGCGTTTCGAATTCAGGCATAGGCGCATCGAAATCATCCGCCATCCAGATCTCCCCCTTGGCAATCCCAAGCGCCCGCGTTGCCTTTTCTTGCGACACGGCCACTAACCGCGCTACGGGCACCCCGGCCCGCGAGATGATCACTTCCTCGCCTTCGCTCACCTTCTGAAGCAGGCGCGACAGGTGCGTCTTGGCCTCGTGAATGTTCACTTCCATGACCTGGCAAGCTTAGCTAAGTCCATGAACTAAGTCAATACACGTGCGCTGCCCATCCATCCCAGCCTTGTTCGACCCGGCTAGCTGCGAACAACAAAACGAAGAGTCGAGGCGTAAGTGAAAAAGCCATTCAGCATCAGCGCCCGCGTCCTCTCCCGCCGGCAGCTTCGGGCCGCTCTTTCTATCCCCCGGAATCCTGTAAATTGAAAGTATGCCCAAGTTCGAGAAGCACCTGTTTATCTGTTGTAACCAGCGTGATCCCGGACACCCGCGCGGTTGTTGCGATCCGCAGGCACAGGCCCAGCTGCAATTTGTCTTCAAACAAAAACTCGCTCTCCGCGGCTTCAAAAAACGTGTGCGCGCGAATATGTCAGGATGTTTGGATCAATGTGAGCACGGCCCCACTGTAGTGGTTTATCCAGATGCAGTTTGGTACGGCGGGGTCACGGCCGCGGATGTCGACGAAATCATTGAATCTCACATCGTCAACGGTAAACCGGTCGAGCGTCTCATGATCGCGGAGGATTGCCTCAACGCTTCCACCTGCCCCCACCGCGCGCCCAAGCCCCAGGAATAAATCACCTCAATGTGGATGCCTCACTTGCGCAGGCCCTTCCGGCTTACGCGCGCCGCGATTGCGCTCTGCAAGTATTTCCTGATGAATGCTGAGGTATAGAAGCAGGAAGGCTGGAGTCCAGAGCAGGAAGACCAGGTATTTCATCATGCCACCTCCCGCCTGCGAATGGCAGGTGACTCTGCTCTCAACCTATTCTGCAAACCTCGCCGTGCATACGTCGGCCATCACGTCCTTCCGTGAGGGGCGATATAGGTGAGCAAACAATGGCTGCGGCCGCCGCGCATTTGCGTTGGAGATCGGTGTGAGGGCAACCTCGGCGAGGTGTTGGGGGCAACAAGCGCAGCTGAAACTGATCCAGAACCGACAGCTGACAGCTGAGCGCTTATTGCGATTGGCAGCAAACGAAAAAGCCACCCCGGCAATAGGGCGGCCTTTTCTTTCAAGGGAGAATAGTTCTAACGGAAGGCAAAATCCGCCAAAACTTTCTGGCCGAATCTTATGAGTCCAAAAAGGGGGGTGTCAAGGAAATTTTAGATAATAAATGCCTTTGTTTTCAATGTTTTACGAAAACAGCCAACAGCTCTCGAAAGTGTATCATTGTGAGACTAGCCAATGCCTGGGCTTCGCTAAGGCTTATCAATTGAAGTACTTACCGTGGCTTGACACGCCACAGTACGTCAGGACGAACTCGAAGAAACTCCAGTCCCCCCACGTGACTCGCGCCCCGATTCGTCAATATTCAGCGCGATGAATTCTTGTCCTTCGGCCTCACTCCGTTTGGGAAGCAGGCGCCTGAATGCCACCCTCACGCCTCCGAATGCAAATCCTGCGACCAGAGTGATGCCCATCAAGGCACCGCACAGTACCACTACATTCCACAACAGGTTCGCCACATTGTTCTTCTTGTCGAAGAACGTGTTTTCGTTCCAGGTGACGTCCGCATCATAGTTGACCTGCTTCAGCAGAGCCTCGGCTTCGTCCTGTGAAAAAGTTCCGGCCGCGACGGCCACAATCGGACCGGATCGCTTTTGCGCAAACGCGCCCACCTCCACGACAGCAGGCTGCCCGGACTGGCCATTTGGTAGATGCGCTGCCTCAATGCGATGCAGGTGCTCCGTGGCAATCTGCGGCGTCGGATACGAAATCAGCATCAGCGTACCTTGGCCGCTGGCGCCTCGATAGGTTCCCTCGACCACCTCCGCGCCCGCCGCAAAGTCGACTATTTCGACCGGCAGAGGCGAACCCAACTTGTCGAGCGTCATTGGCCCCATAATGTATTTCGCAGTGTTCTTCACGTACGTCTGCTTCGGCATGTAGGTTGGAAGCGGTGGCAGATTGCGCGCTCCCCCTTGTGGAAGAGGAATCACGCCCGCCAGTTCGCGCAACTCAGCGCCCGACATCACGCTCAATTTGTCGAACAGCGCATCCACCAGCACGTTGCCGCGATAAAACAGTATGCGATTGTTCAGCGAAGATGCTTGATCTCCGATTTTCTCGTTCAACATCTCGGGCTGCTTGTAATAAGTGAATGCTCCGTAAGCTCCGCTGGCATCTACAAAACGCGCCGCCCGAATCGTGAGCTTGTGCCCGTCCTCTCGAATGAAAGTACCCGAACAAAAATCGGTGAATCCATATTCCTTGAGGACGGCCGGGTTGGTGGCATCGGCTGCGGCGGGATCTGTACTGTTTTGTGCTGTCCCCTGCAACTGCCATCCGCCAAACGTAGTCGGGAGAATCGCCGCCGGTGCCGGAGCTTTCGCGGCCGGATCACTGGCAAGGGCGGAGGCCGCAATAAGGCAACTCAGGAAAATCGGGAAAAATCGACGACAAATCATGGGAGTGGGGAAAGAGGAATGATCCCTCTGGTGCTCTATTAGACTACAAAGCGACGCCAAAAGTTTCCCCAGCAGCCAAAACACCTGTAGCGCGACAGAATTATATCTTGGAAGGGAATTCCGGCAGGCCGTGAGACCGGCGAGCTATTGACCTTCTTCTTTCGTGATCTTGCTCGCTAGCTTCACCCCGCTAAGCCCGCTCACGTACTTCGCAATCCCGCGATAGAGGGATTCGGCAATGCGTTGCCGGTATTCGGGTGTTTGCAGTTTCCGTTCATCCGCCGGATTGCTCACAAACGAGATCTCGGCGAGAATCGACGGCATGTTGGCCCCGATTAGCACGATAAATGGAGCTTTTTTCACGCCTCGATTGCGCAGCCCGGGACTTTTGGAGGAGAGTCCACTGTGTAGCGCTTCCTGCACGTCGCTGGCGAACTCGTGCGATTCCTCTATCTTTTCCTTGAGCGCGATCTTCTTCACCAAGTCGCCAAGTTCGTGAATCGACTTCTCCGAGACTGCGTTCTCCCGGGCCGCAACCTCGAGGGCGTCGGCCGACGAGGTGAAGTTCAAATAGTAGGTTTCCACGCCGCGCGCGTTCGGATCGCGGCTCGAGTTGGCATGAATCGATACGAATAAGTCCGCCTGATCCTGGTTCGCGATTGCCGTGCGGGTCTCGAGGGGAATAAAAGTATCGTCCTTGCGCGTGTACACCACTTCGGCCCCCAATCGTGATTCCAGCAACCTGCCAAGTCGGCGTCCCACATCGACGACCAGGTCCTTCTCCAGCAAGCCATCTGGTCCGATCGTTCCCGTGTCGTGCCCGCCATGGCCGGGGTCAATCACGATTTTTCCAATCTTCAAGCCCAGCGCCCGAATGAGCGAGCGGTCGCCCCCGGCGGTGGGTCGGGCTTCCCGAACGTCCAGTTCTGCAGCGCTGGCGGCGGAGCGCCGCTTGTTCTTGCCGCGAGGTGCCTTTTCTACCGCCGCGGCCGCGGCCGGCAAATCGCGATCGATGGTGTCATCGGTGGCCTTGCTCGTTACTGGCGGCGAGTCGGGGCGAAGATCTTCGACGGTGCGGGCTACGTTTCTTTTTCTCCCGTCGTTGTCATCGTCGCCCGCTTCAATAATCTTCTTGACGGAATTCTTGCCGACTTTCACGGTCTTGACAGTTGGCTTGGCGTCGGCTGTTTTCGTCGGTTCCAGGTCACGCGCCTCTGAAGACTCTGCGCTCGCAGAACCCGCGGCTGGAACCTTGCTGGAGGGAAGACCGTCACCGATCTCGGCCGCAGCCTTCGGCGGCATCGCGCCCTCCCGCACCGTGCGGTTTTTCGCGCCCGCCGTCTGTTTCCCGTGGATATCAATGATCAATCGAGAGGGATTCGGAAGCAGGAACGCATCGTAATCGGAAAGGTCATCGACCTCCAGCACTACGCGGGTCTTGCCGGGTTTGAATTGCGCCACCCGGATCTTCTTCAGGAACCCATCGTCCACATCAAAAGTCTTGCCCACCAGCGTCGACGCCAGCTTCGTGTCATACAGGTCAAAGAAGATTCGGTCCGGATGGTCGATGCGCTGGGAGCCGAACTTTATGTCCTGCTCCAGATCAATCGCCACGCGCGTGTAGTCCGGAGTCGACCAGTGCCGGATGCTGGTAACGCGGGGAAGCTTGTCCGTCGGATCGTCGGAGGTCGACCCGGCCGAGGCGGTGTTCTCCTCGTCATTCGTTTCCTGGTCCTGGCCAGTCTTGTCCTGGATCTTGTTTTCCGCCTTTTTGGACTTCCCTGCGACCTCAGCCGCCTTCTGGTATTTCTCCGCTTCCCGCTGAGCGGCTGACTTGTAGGGCTCCCCGTGATCCTGCTTCAATTCTGCGATCGCAGCTTTGGCCTGATCAGCCAGGTGATGGCGGGGATAGCGGTGCACGAATTCCTGGAAGGTCGCCAGCGCTTCTTCGGGATCGTCTAGATCGTCCTTATAAATTTCAGCAATGGTGAACAACGCGTCGAACCGGTACCTGCTGCCCGGATATTCTTTGCGCAGAAACTCGTACTCTCTCACCGCCCGCTCGAAGACCTTGTTGTCGTCGAAGCGACGCCCCATCTCTACCTGCAATTCGGCGACAGCGACAACGCTAGGATCGGCTTTAGAAGATGTGGGTGCTCCAAAATAAACGCGGTGGTAGGAATCGATGACTCGCTGGTAGTCGCGACGGTTGCGTTGTGCGACCGGGCGCCCGTTCAGAGCCTCCCGCATTCGCTCAGCTCTCGCGAAATTGTCACGTGCCCAAGCGTCGCCATGCCGGACACGGGCGTGTCCCGGCAGCGCCGGCAGCAGCGCCAATAGCGCTACACCCAGACGCAACGCGCGCTGGCTTCGAAGTAGGGTCGTCAACGTTTCCAGCTCGTTACTGCTTGTTTAAGCGGCTTCCCTGAGAGATGCCGAAAACCTTAGTCAGTGTTGCTGATATAAAGCACGCCTCGCGCATCCCGTTGCACACGAACAGGATCGTGCACAACGTTGCCTAGTACATAGGACCCGGGCTGCGAGCCGCCGTAGTACAACTCCGTAATTCGCCGTACGTAATTCTGCGTCTCTGAAAAGTGTGGAACCCCGGAACTGCGTGCCACCGCCCCGGCGCCGGCATTGTAGGCCGCCAGGCTGAGCTTGATGTTGCCTCCGTAACTCTCCAACAGCTTCTTCAAATGACGAACCCCGGCGTCCACGTTTTGTTGCGGGTCAAACGGGTTGCTCACATGCAGCGACCGCGCCGTACTGGGCATAAGCTGCATCAGCCCCATAGCCCCCTTGCGCGACACCGCGTTAGGATTGAAGTTTGATTCAACTTTGATCACCGAGCGCACCAGGTTCGGATCGACATTGTGGCGGGCGGCCGCCTGTTCAATGGCCGAATCCACGTCCTGCTGGCTGATCGGGGTATTGCGGCGCAGGTAGTTAGCCTCCGTCGCAGCATCTTCGGGGCGTGATTCCCGCTTAAGATACTGATTCACTTCGGCCGCCGCCGATCGGGCTGCGCCCATCGTTGCAGAAGGCACTGGCTTGTAGCGCTTTTCTTTCGCGCTCCAGTACACCAGGCCACTCCGCGGACCTGGGTTCTGGCTGGTGCGCCTTCCTTTGGCCGGCGCAATAGCCACGTCGTTGGTATAGACCGTGCGCCCGTTGTCGTCGGTCGTTGCCACAAGTTTCGCAGGAGCGTCGTCCCCGCCTGAGGCAAACACGAGTGGCGTGAAGAGGGAGAAGGAGGCCGCAAGTACGGGGGTAGCCATCAGCGCGATTTTCAGGTGCTTTCGCATTGTCCGGGTCTATCCTCGTTGTAAAGACACAAAGTCCTTAGCGTGACCTGCCCGGAACCTGACGGAGACATCTCAACCAGAGTGGACTGATTATAGGGCGTTTAACCGAGGCGGGCAAACTATCCGAAGGCCATAGAACCACCGAAGTAATCGCCGTAAGTTACTGAAATTAATTAGCAAAAGTCCCATCTAGCATTCACGCCTGTCACCCTGAGATCAGGTCAGGTGCCAGCCGATCCCACCCGGATGCTTCGTGAGCCCGCGCGCAAGGCCGCAGGAGAACAGTCTTAAATGAACCCACTGTCATCTGGAGGCTGTGAGACACCAACCGAAACGGAGTCGAAAGGGCCACTCCTGGCTCGCGGCCTTTCCGCCCCCAAAGCCAGAACAGGCACGAACGGTGACGCGTCGACCACTCCGCCGTGACCAACCGCACATACAAAGTCGCGTGAGCAATGCAAGACTACTTAGTGGGTCGGCGCCTGAGTGTGCCCGACAGGGCCGCCAGGGATCTTTGACAATCTAACTCCTTTATCCGGAATATTTTGCGTATAACTCCTTTAGACACAAAGATTTCGAAGCCCTTCCCGATTGCCGCCTTGTGTTTTCAATATTTTGCGGAAGAGAGGGGAGGGGGGAGGGGTTACTAACTCGTAATCTTCGACCGCTTCCCGTAATGTGGTACGACTTAGAGCGCAAGTATTTAATACGACGCCCGCGTTGTAGTACCCTCCGTGTTCCCCATGTTCGACCAGTCGCCTCAATCAAAAACCCCGGACTCCCTGATGCTGCCGGGCTTCTGGTATCGCGCCCTACCGGGCGACGCCGTCTTCCGTGAACGCCTCGAACGCGCAACCCTTTTGGAATCTCCAATGGTAATCGGGCGGGATGCGCAGAACCGTCCCTTCGCGCTGCAAGACGCGTGTCCGCATCGCGGCATGCCTCTGTCCTGCGGAAAATTCGACGGCACCCAGGTGGAATGCAGCTACCACGGCTGGCGTTTCGACGCACAGTCCGGCCAGTGCCAACTGATTCCGTCGCTGACTGCCGATCAGAAGCTCAAAGTCGATCGCATCTACGCCGGCAGCTATGCATGCGAGGAACATGACGGCTTCATTTGGGCATTCATGCCGGAGCCGGCGCCAGCAGGAGCGGGATTCTCGCAACGTGCAGATCCGGCCTCGGGCCCTCCGCGCGTTCCGACCTTCAGCGAAAAATACAAACTCGCCTACCTGACCTCGGACCTGCCATGCAGCGTGGATCACGGCATCATCGGACTGATGGATCCCGCACACGGGCCGTTCGTCCATCAGGCCTGGTGGTGGCGCAGTCGAGACTCGATCCACGAAAAGCAGAAAGCTTTCGAGCCCATTGAACTTGGCTTTCGCATGAGCGCGCATACGCCCAGTTCCAACAGCGCACCCTACAAACTGCTCAAGCTCTACGCGGACGCTGATGCCATCACGACAACTATCGATTTCACACTGCCCAATCTGCGATGGGAAACGATCCGGGCAGGAAAGTATTGGTTTTCCAGCCTGACCACGGTCACGCCGATCACGCGCAACCGCTGTCGCATCGACGTGGTCGCGGCATGGAATCTTTTCAGGTGGTTTCCCTTCGGGGAGGACTTGCTGAAGTACGTATTCGGAAAATTCGTCGAGCAGGATCGCAAGACGATGGAGCAGCAGTCCGAAGGACTGAAGCACAATCCGCACCTCATGCTGATCGACGACGCGGATCGCCCGGCCAAGTGGTATTTCCAGCTAAAACAGGCCTGGATCGAATCGCGCCGGGAGGGAACACCCTTCCGCCATCCGATCTCGGGCCCGGTAACCTTGAAATGGAGAAGCTGACGCGTCGCTCCCTGAGACCCGCCGAAGGACGCATCCCGGCTATCTCGCGCGCCATGGAACTCCGGTTCCAGAGTTTTCGTAGGTACATTCATGCAATCGGAAAGCCTTCAAACCGCTGACTCGGTTTCCCCAATCTCGCCTCCAGAAACGCCCGCTGGCACGCGGGGGATAACGCGCCGCATCTCGTGGCTTTTTCTGGGCCCCCACGGCCTGCGCGCACTTTGGCGGCTGGCCATCTTCGTCGCGATTGTGTTCGGTTTGCGATATGGCATTCACCTGATTCTTCAGCTGCTCCATCTTTCAAGATCACGTGGCGCAATCACCGTTTTCACCGCCCAAACGGTGTTGCTCCAGGATGGCTTGGCTTTCATTTGCGTCCTGGGTGGAAGCCTCATCATGGGCGTTTTTGAAAAGCGCTCGCTGGCCGACTATGGCCTGCCTCGAAAGGGCGCCTTCGGCATTCGATTCCTCGAAGGAATTCTCTGGGGTTTCGTGGCCGAATGCGCCACCATCTTCGTCCTGTTCCTGACCGGAAATGCAACCTTCCAGGGCTATGCCCTGACCGGTTCCGCAGCCTTACGTTATGCATTGCTGTGGGGTGCGGCATTCATTATGGTCGGGTTGTTCGAGGAGTTTCTGTTCCGCGGCTACCCGCAATTCACACTGGCCAGTGGCATCGGTTTCTGGCCCACCGCGTTTCTACTCTCTGGACTCTTCTGGTTAGGTCACATGCAAAACCCGGGCGAAACGTGGATCGGCGGACTCGCAACCTGCCTGGCAGCTTTACTTTTCTGCGTTTCGTTACGGCTTACAGGAAACCTGTGGTTCGCCATCGGCATGCACGCTTCCTGGGACTGGGCCGAAACCTATTTCTTTGGCGTCGCCGACAGCGGCATGCCCGCCAACGGACACCTGCTGAACACCACCCTTTCCGGTTCCAAGTGGATGACGGGAGGCACGGTTGGTCCCGAGGGCAGTGTGATTGAGTTGCTGGTAGTGAGCGCAGTCATCGGCCTGCTGTACTTGCGATTCCACCGCCGCGAACAAAGGTTGACGGCACCTTTGTCCTGAGTGCACAGGATTCCATCCGATGAATCAATACTAGTTTGTGGAGCGGCGGGCATCTTCGCGCGCCGAGGCCAGCGTCAGGTAAGCCCTATTCTTCCGTGAGCCAATCCATTGCAGCTTCGCGAGTCTGGAAGGGCGGGAAATTCCGCTGCGTGAAGGTCTTCATATTTTCGTAATAGACCTTGGGCAGGCTGTCGACTCCAACCCAAGCCGACTTCTTCACATATGGCCGATCCTTCACCAGCACTTCCTTCATGCGCGTCGCTACCGTGCGGTCGATGTGCGCTCCTGTCAGATCGGCCAGCGTCAGCAAGGAGTTGCGATCGTGCTTCGCCACCGTATGCTGGATCTCGTCGAGCATCATCAGGATCTCTTTCGGCTCACACTGGCTGAAGTCGATCAGCAGAATCGGCTTGCCGCGATGCGTGATGAAGGAAATGCGGTCAGACATAGGAGAAAAGGTGTCAGGTCTCAGGTCTCAGGTCTCAGGTCTCAGGTTTCAGGTTTCAGGTTTCAGGTCTCTGGTTTCAAGTCTCTGGTTTCAGGGAGAGCATCGATTTTTCCCGACACCTGACACCTGCGACCTGACACCTGACTTTCAGGCCATTGACTCCACAACGTTGTACACATCATTGAGTGCCGCGTCCAGAGCCTCCGGCTTGTCTCCCCCGGCCTCGGCCATGTCAGGACGGCCGCCGCCTTTGCCCCCGACTTTCTGCGCTACTTGCCCGATAATCTTCCCGGCCTGCACCCGGCTGGTCAGGTCCTTCGTTACACCGGCGATTAGCGCAACCCGTCCATCGGTCGCCGATCCCAGCACCACGACGCCGGACCCAATTTTATCGCGCAACTGATCGATCAACGTCCGCATCTGCGAGCGTTCGAGATTATCGACCCGATGGGTAAGAACCTTAATGCCCTTCACTTCTCTGATTTTCTCTGCAACCGACGCCATAGAGGAAGAAGCCGACTTCATCCGCGCCTGATCGAGTTCGCGCGCCAGCCGCCTGATCTCCGCATCTTTCTTGTCGAGTTCCAGCTTCAAAGCCGCCGCTGGACTCTCCGCCTCGGCATGTCCGGCGAGCGCGGCCACCACGTTTTCCAGTTGATGATCCTTGCGGAAGTGCTGCAGCGACCCTTCGCCCGTGACGGCCTCCACGCGCCGCACGCCCGACGAGACGCTGCCTTCTTTCAAAACCTTGATGAGCCCGATTTCGCCGGTGGCTGCGGTGTGGGTTCCCCCGCACAATTCGGTCGAGAAATCACCGATCCGGATCACACGCACCTTGTCGCCATACTTCTCGCCGAACAGCGCCATGGCGTGATACTCGTTCACCGCGACATCGATGGGCACATTCTCGATGACCTCGATGCGCTGGTTCTGCAGGACTTCCTTGTTGATGAGGTCTTCAATGTCCTGCAGTTCTTCGTCGGCAACCGCCGTGAAATGCGAAAAGTCGAAACGCAGATGATTCGGGGCGACCAGCGAGCCCGCCTGCTTGACGTGCTTGCCTAATACTTCGCGCAAGCCGGCGTGTAGTAAATGGGTCGCGGTGTGATTGCGCATGGTGGCCGCGCGAATTCCGGTATCAACCACGGCGTCGACCTTGGCCCCAACCTGCAAAGCTTGCTTTGCGACTACCTTGTGGGCGCGCACGCCCTGCACCGGGTAATAGGATCCCGTGACTTCGGCCATTATCGTGTAGTGGTCGTCGGAATAGAGCCACCCGCGGTCGCCCACCTGTCCGCCGGACTCCGCGTAGAACGGCGTGTGGTCGAGGATGACTTCGCCTTCCTCGCCCGCTTTGAGTTCGCGGGTGCCCTGGCCTTGTTTCAGCAATGCTACTACTTCGCAGGCTTCCGACTTCGTCTGGCGATACCCTTCAAACACCGACGTTGGCAGTTTTTGATACTCGGGATTGGCGGTTTGCTTGGCGGCGCCTTTCCAGGAAGCGCGAGCGCGCTGGCGCTGCTCGTCCATAGCCGCATCAAAGCCTGCTTGGTCGAAGAGGATTCCCTGATCGCGCGCCGCGTCCTGCATAAAATCGAGGGGCACTCCGAAGGTGTCATAAAGCTTAAATGCCTTCGCACCATCGTAAACGGGGCCGTTTTCCAATTCTTTTTCGAGCCGCTTTCGGTCCAGAACATCATGGGCCTGACGCAAATCCTGCTCGAGTCGTTGCAGGCCGACCTCCATTGTGTGTGCGAAACGAGTTTCCTCTGCCAGCACTGCTTTCGAAACGCGCTCTGCCGTCTCTTTCAATTCCGGGTACGCATCCTGCATGAGATCACGCACCGAGAACACCATCTCGTGGAGGAAAGGTTTGTTTTGCACGAGCAAGCGCCCGTGGGTGATGGCTCGGCGGATGATTTTGCGTAGCACGTAGCCGCGGCCCTCATTCGAAGGGATTACGCCATCGGAAATCAGGAACGTGGCTGCACGGGAGTGATCTGCGATGACCCTGAGCGAGGCTGCACCGTGGGTGCCAGCGGTGGGGGGCGAGCCTTGCTCGGCCTGGACGGGCGGGGCGCCCGTCCCTACATGGCTTTTGCCAGTTCCGTGTGCCGTGCTTGTTCCGGTGAGTTCGGCTGCCCGTTTGATTAACGGCGTAAACAAGTCAGTGTCGTAATTGGAGATGACGCCCTGCAGCACCGAAGCCACGCGCTCCAGGCCGGCACCGGTGTCGATGGACGGTTTCGGCAGGGGCGTCAGCTTCCCGCCGGCATCGCGATCAAATTGCATGAATACCAGGTTCCAAATCTCGACGTAGCGCCCGCACTCGCAGCCGAACTCGCAATTTGTGTGTCCCTGGTCGCTGGCAATGACACCCATGTCGTAGTGAATTTCGCTGCATGGACCGCAGGGTCCGGTGTCGCCCATCTGCCAGAAATTGTCTTTGGCGCCAAACTCGTAAATGCGATTCTTCGCGACGCCCTGGGCGAGCCAGAGGTCGTATGCCTCGGCATCGCGCTCCACGCCGTTCTCACCCTTGAAGATCGTGGCGTAAAGCTTCTCCTTCGGAATTCCGAACCACTTGGGCGACGTGATCAGTTCCCAGGCGTAAGCAATCGCGTCTTTCTTGAAATAATCTCCGAATGAAAAATTCCCCAACATCTCAAAAAACGTGTGATGCCGGTTGGTGAATCCTACGTTTTCAAGATCATTGTGTTTACCGCCCGCCCGCACGCATTTTTGCGAGGTTGTGGCGCGAGAATAGTCACGCTTCTCGAGGCCGAGAAAGACGTCCTTGAACTGGTTCATGCCCGCGTTGGTGAACAGCAGGGTAGGGTCGTTCTGCGGGACGAGCGACGACGAGTGCACCTCGCGATGGCCCTTTTCGATGAAAAAGTCCAGGAATTTGCGGCGGATTTGCGAGCCGGTCAGCATTGATGTTTGAAAGCCTCAATGAATGGAGCGGATTGTGGTCTGAAATTTTCATTTTAAACCACGGTGGACTGTGAGAATCAGCGGGGTATCGGAATTGCACGAGGAGCCTTTCTTATCAAGACTCGCCATCCAGGAGGAGATGAAATGCCTGGTTGTTAGCCCAGCGGTAAACACGAAAGTCACTGTCGAGAGTCAGGATTTCCCCGGTCTTCAATTCATTCGCGAGGTGAATCAGACAAGCATCCGCCAGATCGATCTCGCGATCCTGGTACTTCCGGACAATGCGTTGTACGTCGCGCGCCGAATCGGAAAGCCGGAACGGCATTTGAAACACACCAGCTGCGATGTTCTCCAAGATGGCTTCGCATGCTCCGGGCAATCGCCGCAGGAGATAGCAGGCTTCCGCAATGACTGCATCGCACGTGAAGACAGGGGTTGGCAAACTATCCAAGATTGCAGCGCACCGGGTATGAAAACTCTCGCTGCTATCCAGCCAGGAAACGATGACACCGGTATCTAAAAGGACCGGCCTCAACGTCCGAAACCTTTTAAATGGTTTTTATTGGAGCCAAGGTCACGAATGCCGGAACGGAATCTGCCGAGTCCAATGATCTTGGTGCGACCTCGGCGGGGGTGGCAGGTGGCCAGGATGCGCAAGCCTTCGCGTACGACACGGGAGCGGCTCCAGCCGAGCTGCTTCATCAACCGATCGAGTATCTTCTCGGAATCTTCGTCGAGGCGAGCTTGAATGGTTGTGCCCATGCACTACATTGTACTACAAGGTCTCAAATGTGATACATCTTCTCCTATGGGTCCGACTCACCTTCCAGCGCAGTCAGCATTTCCTCGTCCACGTCCCACTTCTTCAGGATGGTGAAGATGGTCTTGGAGCGGAACCCGGCGCGCGTCAGTTGCCGGAAGATTCGGGCGGCCTGCTTCTGATCCTTCGGTTTGAGCATGCGCTTGCGCTGGAGGTAGGCGCGCGCCTGCTTTTCTTCGTTAACCTCGTCGAACGTGGCGGAGACGGCGGTCTCGATCACGTCGCCATGCACGCCCTTGATCTTCAGGTCGGTGATCACCCGCATGCGGCCGAATTTCTGGTTGTCGCGGCGAAGTGAGGAAAAGGCGGCGGCATACTTCGCATCGTTCAGGTATCCCTGATCTTTGAGTCGCCGGATGATGAGCTCGACCAGAGTCTGCCCAAACTCCGTATCAGCCTCGACCCGCCGCCGCAGCAGCCGCTTCAGTTCGGCGACCGTGCGCATACGTCGTCCCAGCGCGCCTACGGCGTATTCGTAGAGCTCGGCTTCGGTGTAGACCTTCTTGGGGCGAGGGAAAGGCATCGGTCCAACCTTAGCGCAAGCGTTGGTTCCAGGGAAAGGATTTGGTGTGTTTCGCTGGGGCGAGAATACAAAATCTTAAAACGCAGAGTTCGCGGAGAAAGGTCGCGGAGATCGCAGAGAAAGGCCGCGAGATGGCAGACGATGCAACCGGCCCCGTCGGATTCAAGACTTTAGATCTGAAAACTAACAGCCGACCTGCGATCCGGACGCGGAAGACTCTTCACCTGCGCCCTGATCCCACAAAAAATCGGGCGCGTTGTTCGCGCGCCCGATTCAGGAGGACAGCACTCAGCAATGTTGAATTAGCGGCCGCCGAAGCCGGCTGACTGCATCGCCTGCCGCGAGATGTCGGCGGTCGACGCGATTCCCTGCATACGCAGCTTGAAGTCGTCCGCGTTCGACGCGTTCTCAAGCGCAGTTTCGTAGCCGACCAGTCCAGCCTGGAACAGATCCCACAACGACTGGTCGAAGGTCTGCATGCCGTATTGCGAAGTTCCGGCCGCGATCGCGTCACGGATGGAGCGTGTCTTCTCAGGCACGAGAATACATTCGCGGATGAAGGCCGTATTGATCATGACCTCGACTGCGGGCACGCGGCCTTCGGTGTCTGCACGGCGCACCAGGCGTTGGCTGATGATGGCGCGCAGAATTGCCGCCAGCTGCAGGCGTACCTGCTTTTGCTCGGGTGGCGGGAAGACGGCGATGATTCGGTTGATGGTTTCGACCGCGTCCAGGGTGTGCAACGTGGAGAACACCATGTGACCGGTTTCAGCGGCGTGAATAGCGGTGCCGATGGTTTCCAGGTCGCGCATTTCGCCGACCAGGATCACGTCCGGATCCTGACGGAGAGAGGCGCGCAAAGCCGCCGAAAACGACGGTGTATCGACTTCGATCTCGCGCTGGTTGACGTAGCCTTTTTTGTCGCGATGCAGGAATTCGATCGGGTCCTCGATCGTGATGATGTGTTCGGCGCGGGTGGCGTTCACGCGGTCGACCATCGCCGCCAGCGTTGTTGATTTGCCGGAGCCGGTGACGCCCGTGACCAGCACCAGGCCGCGAGGCATGTCGCACACCTGCTCCACCACTTTGGGCAGGTAGAGCTCGTCGAGCGCGCGAATTTTCGTGGGAATGACGCGGAGCACCAGTCCCACGTTGCCGCGTTGCTGGAATACGTTCACACGGAAGCGGCCCAGTCCAGCCACCCCGTATGCCATGTCAATTTCAGTAGTCTCTTTGAATTTCTGCTTCTGCCGCGCCGACATCATGCTGAAAGCCATGGTCAGCATGTCTTCCGCGGTAATGCGGGGCTGGTCGGTCAGCGGGAGTAGTTCGCCGTCAATGCGCAGGTGCGGGTAGTTTCCGACCTTGAGGTGCAAGTCTGACGCACGCCGCTCCATGGCGATACGAAGCAAGTCATCAATATTCATTTCGACACGGCTCCCTATCTATCTCTCGATATGATGACGCGAATCGTCACCTTACCCAAGATGACCTAGGTAATGACCGGGCCGCTGATTGTATGGATCATCAGGCTAAACTCAGCAAAATGGGCGAAAAGTACGGAGGCGACAGCTAGTCCTTCAACGGAACCATGGGCTGATCGTTCTGGCAGAAGGTAGCTACACGGGTCAGTCCGCCTTGCGCCTCGGTCACGTACATGACGGGGCCGTAGCAGTAGACGGCGTGACCATTGGCGGCGAAGTACCATTTGCCGCCCTTGCGCGAGTGCTTCACGGCAGCCTCAAAGACGGGCTGAAGGGCCGGCGGTGCGATCCTGGGGACGGGCAACGAAAAAAGTAGGGCCAGAGCCAGAGCTTTCATATCGTTCTCACAGTTCCCCGGGAGACGGGGCGGGCATTCTTAGATCGACATCAAAGTTCTACGAGCATCTGCAATGTCCGAGGCCGGCACGGGCGGCATTTGGTGCGAGGGTCGTTGCGCTTTGTTGTGATTGCGCGCGGTGCTGGTTTTCTCGGACGGTACTGCCTGGGTCGACGGAGTCTGAACCGGACTGCTCTGCGCATCAGCCTGCGCCTTGGGGGCTTGCGCCTGCTGCTGGATTGCCTTGCTCTTCAGTGCGGACAGTTCGCTGCTATCACCGAGCAACTGCTGGATCAGCGTGCGTTGCGATTGAATCGTGCTGCCTTGCTCTACGATCAGAAGGGTCATCAGACCGTAGGAAATGAGGAACAGCACGGTGAGGATCGGAAGCATGGTGTGCTTCGATCTGGGTTGAACTTCCGGGATACCGAAAATTGTCGTCACTTGCGCCCCCGATAATTCGCCCGGCTGCGGGCATATCCCAGAATTGCAGCTAGTGCGCCAACAAGCACAACCGACGGAAACAACACGTGGAAAAGGAGTTAGGGATGGTTCCGGAAAGCGCGGAAAAGGCCCCAACTGCAACTCCCTGCACATATTGGTAACTAGGGTTGGTATTACCGGGGTGACTTGATTGCCCGAAAAGGCGTGCTGGTGGCGGCTTTTACGCCGGGCAGCGAGCACAGGTCGACCGGGACTAAGGAACCAGTCGACTACTTGCCGCTCATCACCAGTTTCGCAATGGTTTGCAATTGCATGTTCGACGTGCCTTCGTAAATCTTCCCGATCTTGGAATCGCGCCAATATTTCTCGACCGGGTAATCTTTAGTGAAACCATAGCCGCCATAGATCTCGATCGCGAGCGAGGTCACGCGTTCGGCCACCTGTGAGCAGAACAGCTTGGTCATGGCGGCTTCCTTCACGAAATTCACGCCGGCATCTTTCATGCGGGCGGCGTTATAGACGAGCAAACGGGCGGCTTCGATGTCAGTGGCCATCTGCGCGATCTGGAACTGGATACCCTGAAAATCGGCCAAGGGCTTGCCGAATTGTTTCCGCTCCTGCGCGTAGTTGGCGGCGTATTCCCAAGCGCCGCGGGCCACTCCCAACATCTGGGCGCCGATGCCGATGCGGCCTTCATTGAGCGTCTCAATGGCAATCTTGTAGCCCTTACCGACTTCGCCGAGAACGTTCTCCTTGGGTACCCGGCAATCTTCGAGAATGAGTTCGCAGGTGGACGACGCACGGATTCCGAGCTTGTCTTCTTTCTTGCCGACGGCGAAGCCAGGGAAATCTTTCTCGATAATGAAAGCTGTTATGCCCTTGTATCCGGCGGAAGAATCGACGGTCGCGAAGAGAATGAAGAGTCCGGCTTCCTTGGCATTGGTGATCCACAGCTTTCGGCCGTTGAGGACGTAGTCGCTCCCTTTGAGTTCAGCCTTGGTCTGAAGCGCGAACGCGTCGGAACCGGAACCGGCTTCGCTTAGGGCGTAGGCGCCGGCAGTGTCAGAAACCATGCGTGGCAGATAGCGCTTGCGCTGGTCTTCGGTGGTCCAACGCAGCAAGGCATTATTTACGAGAGTGTTCTGTACATCGACAATGACGCCGGCTGACGCGTCGGCACACGACAACTCCTCGACTGCCAGGATCGCTTCGAAGAATTTGCCGCCGCCTCCACCGTATTGCTGCGGCACCTCGATGCCCATCAGTCCCAGCTGAAAGAACTGCTGCAGGAGGTCCTTATCAAACACAGCTTTTTCGTCCATCTCCTTGGCAAGCGGGCGAACGCGCTCGCGGGCGAATTGCCGGACGTTGTCACGAAAAAGGATTTCGTCTTCGGTCAACGTCGTGAGGGGCGCGGGATTGGCTGCAGCTGCAATTGTTTCCGGCATACGGATACCTTCAGATTAAGAATGGCAAACCATGAATTTTAACATTGCTTGAGGCTGGGAAGGCTGGGGCAAGCAGGCGGAGGCGTAAGGTCAGCCGCGTTTTTTGCCTGGCACGAGTTTGAGGCCGTCGTTCTGCAATATGCGCTGGGCCTGATTGCGAGCGTGAACCGCCCACGGGCTCGTGGTGTCGAGTCTGACGTAGGCTCGCCAATGCCCCAGCGCCTTGCGCGGCTGCTTCAGCTTTTCATAGGCCAGGGCAAGATTGTAGTGAGCGTCCGCATAAGTGGGCGCCAACTGTAAAGCAGTGTTGTAGGTCTGAATGGCTTCGTGAACTCGTCCGGTTTCGTCGAGCACGTTGCCGAGATCGAAATGGGCCAGCGCATATCGCGGATCGGACTCGATGGCAGCGCGATAGTGCTTCTCGGCCAGGCCGTACTCCTGGCGATTGTAGTAAAGCGTTCCCACATTAATGTGGGCTGCAGCGTGTGTGGGATCGCTTTCCAGAACCCTCAGGTAGGTCGAGATTGCATCCGCGTGGGTGTGGGGGTCTTCTTCGAGCGCGATGCCTCGAGAGAACAACGCAGCGAGATCAGACTCTTTGGGGTCTGGATGTAAAGGCATGACTGGCGTGCGCGAGATCACCTTTTGTTCGGGCGAAAAATCGAACATAAATTGTCCGGCAATCGGTTCCAGCAATTTCCCTTCATGACGAAAGGCAACCCGGTGTCCGGAGAGAAACGCGCCCGCTTCCAGAAGCGGATTTTCCATACCCGCGACCTGCTTCTGCATCGCCTGCAAGGACTGGCGAATGACGGCCGGGCGCACTTTGTTGGCGCACAGGTCTCGAACTTTCTTTATTTGCAGGAGATCGAAGAACGAATAACTCTCGGCGGCGGCTACCAGTTCGGCCTTTTCCCAACTCGCCAACTGACGCGCCGTGAGCCGCAGTATACGAAGCAGATCCGTTCGACTGTATCGGTACACGGTTATAGGGTTTTCCTGATTTCATTATCAGGATTTCCGCTTTGTGAATGCAAGTGGAAACCGAGGCGGGCGGAATCTCCATCAGCACTGCAGCGAGACTGGTGCACACCGTAGCGGGTGCATTGATCGTCATACCCGAGCAATAGCTTAACCTCGGGGCACAGCAGTCGCAGAGGAGTCCTCAGTGCCGCACCGTGTCCTCTGTGGTTAATTGTTCTGGTTTCGGATCGCGCGCTCGAGTTGGACTGCACATTCCGCGAGCTTACGGCCTACTCAGCCAGAGCTTTTTCGATCGCGCTAACCACTTGCGGCGAGTCGGGCGTGACCTCGGGCTCGAAGCGGGCAGCGATATTTCCCTTGCGATCGACCAGGAACTTGGTGAAGTTCCATTTGATTTCGCCCCCGGTCTTCGGGTGCTGGGCGGAATCGGTCAGATATTGGTAGAGGGGAGTGGTGTCGGATCCTTTCACCGACACCTTCGACATCATAGGAAACTGCACGTTGTATTTGCGGGTGCAGAACGTCTTAATCTCGGCATCGGTGCCCGGTTCCTGCGATCCGAAATTATTGGCCGGCACGCCCACGATCACCAATCCGCGATCCTTGTATTTCTCGTAGACCGACTCAAGCGCCGAATACTGCGGCGTGTAGCCGCACTGGCTGGCTACGTTAACCACCATCAGGACTTTTCCCTTGTAGGCAGTAAGCGGCGCAGGTTGCCCCTCGATGGACTTCAGCGTGTAATCGTAAACGGATTTGTCAGCCGCGAATGCCATAAGAGCGCTTAGGAGCAAGAAGGAGAGAAACTTGCGCACAAAAACCTCCAAGAGAAACGCGAATACGCGAGAATTGCGGGCCGGATGAATCTGAGACTGGAGCGGACGAGCAGACTTGAACTGGTGACCTGCCGATTACGAATTGCGGCAACCATACAACCTCAAGTCTGGTCTATTTCGTTGAAGCGCAATCATTCTACTTCAACGCACGCCTCAGAAATAATTAGAGTGCTGCATCCATTCCAGCACATTGCGCAGGACGATACAGCAAAGAGGCAACCCTCGTTGTCACCTTTTTGTCACCTTTTTCGGGTGCATAACGCAGTTCAATAACAATTCTTTCGTAGGCGAAACGTCAATGCACTCAGACGAGAAGTTTTCAACAGAGGATATGCACAGGTGTGCGTGAATTTTGTGATCGCGGTCACATAGAAGACAACTGCAGCGGGGATTGTTGGCGAAAAATCTCTAAATTACAGTAAGGCGCAGGGAAGTTTCCCTCGCAGGCGAGCGCTTTTCCGTGCCTTTAGCGGTCCTAGTTGGCGACGGATTTGCGCCCTAGCCCAACACCGGTGAGCCTCAAAAGTGGTACTCGAGTGTAGCCGCTAAATAATGCGCTCGGTACGACGGTTGGTCGGCTCCCAGGAACAAATACCTGGCGGCACTGGTGTCGCCCACGACAAAAAACGGATAAAAGGGGCTGGGTGTACCCAGCAGTGGACTAGTACAGCCCGGAATGGGCGTTCCCGGAGGCAGGGGGCTTACGCATCCCATATACGGAGTCATTGGTGTGGTCTGGTAATCCCGGCTGTCAAACTGCTGATAGCGATACTCGATTTTCGGCGTGAGATGGTTGGTCAGCTTGTACTTGAAGATGGCCACAACCTGGTGATTCCGGCTGACCGTTTCCGGGTAGTCCACAGCGGCGTTGGTGCCCGTCAGCAGGAATTTGTCTGGCCCGGTCGTGATGGTAGGATCGCCAAGAGGGCGGCTGTCCACGTTGCCTTTCGCCGCTGACAGCGAGTAATACGTGTTGAAATACGTTTTCTTTCCGAAGTGGATATCCGCGCCAACCGTAAAGATGTGGACGTGGTCGCGAGCAGTACTTCCCCAGTCGTTATTGGCACTGTCGCATCCTCGTCCCGAGGTGCTGCAGTCCAGGGGTGTTGGCGTATCCCCACCAGGCACCCGGTAACGCGATGCCATGGACTTGTAATAGCGCTCGTATGAGTACTCTGCAAACAACGAGACGTCGTTCGTCACGGTAAAATCGCCGTCGAATCCGGCGTTGTAGGAAAGATCCTTCAGTACTCCATACAAGTAATAGGGATTGGTGGTACCGGCAATGAAGTTCAGGGCAGCGGGACTATTGACGCTGCCGCGATGGTTATAGTTGTCCTGTAACGTTCCGGCGAACCCGGTGAAACTGAACCTGTCCGTGGGGCTGTATTGAATCTCGGCATCGCCGCGATTCCGGGTTCTGGTAGCCTCGTCAAAACGCCGACTGAAGATTTGATCGGCTGTGATACCACCTGCGATCTCTAGCGTGGCATCATCCAGGTAGTGCTCGGGATTGCGAGCGGAATAGCGATAGGACAAGCGGAAGGAGAGGTCCTTGCGCGGGGTCGCGTCGACCGCACCGACAAACCCATTTTCGGTCGCGTGCTCGACGTCGCGGTGGGAGCGGTCCATGATCTCACCTTCGTAGCCCACTTTCAGCGAACTCTTCTTGGCGAAGTACCAATTGCCGGTCACTTCCACGTTTTTCTTGTTGTATCCAAACGGGGTGTTTTCCTCGGGGTTTTCCAGATCTGCGGGGGCAAAATCACCCTGCACCGGGGTGAGACTGAGCACTGGAGTGTGGTTGTTGTAGTCGTATTGCCGGTAAGCTGCCTTGATGTCGAATTTCTTGCCGAAGGCCTTGATGAGCTTATAGTTCATCGCGAGCGTTTGTTTTTCGCCATGCAGACTCGAGGCCGGCAAAGGGCCGGTGTCGGCCTCGAGGATGGTGTTGGTGGTGTAGGGGAGAAGAGGATCATCCTGCCGCAGCCAGCCGGCATTGATGCTCGCCAACAGGCGGATGTGCATTATCAGATCAAACGAACCAGCGAAGTTGAGGTAGTTCGCATGGTTGCCGGGGTAGAGATCTGCCCGCCCAGCCGCTGGGCCTTGAGTTGCGTTCGTGCAGTCCGTCGGCGCGACGCAGTCGGTGGTGCGGAACGGGTTATCGAACACCAGCGCACTGATGTTGTTCTCAAAAAACGAACCCGTATACCCGAATTGCACTCCCCACCGCTTGCGGGCGTGTTCTGCTGTGACTCTCACGTTGTTAATGAAGTAATCAATCGGCTCGGTAAGCTCTGCTCCGTATCCTCCCGTCAGCGAAGCACTGGGGCTGGTGTTGAAAATCAGGCCAATGGGCCGGAAGCCGGTTTCGTGCTCGCGAGCGTAGGAAGCCAGTAGGCTCCAGTTGGGTGTCAGTTCATAGCCGAACATTGCGGTTCCTGCTCGTCGCTCAATACCTGGAACAATGAAGTTCATGCCCGGCACGAGTTGCGTTTGGATCGTGCTCGGCAAGGTAGTGGGATCCGTGGAGGCAAGATTTTGCAGGGTGATCCGGGTCAGCAAGGGAATGGTGAAAACGCCACGTCCGGTTTCGGCATATAGGGTACGGGTAGTATTCGAAAAAATATGAGGGATCTCGTCATATCGGAACTGGATCTTGAACCGGTTCCACCGTCCAAAGGTCACCAGATAGCTCTGATCGCGATAGATCGACTTGTCAGATTGCGCATCGAGGAAGTATTTCGAGCTTCCCAGGTCATCGATGTTTAGCCGAAACCGACGCACGAATACTCCGTCTCGCAAGTCGCGATACTCGTTATATTTTGACGTTTTCAACGTGGGCTCGAACGGCAGATCAGGACGGCCATACACGTCGCCCCAACTCCAGCGGCTGCCCAGTTCTACGATCCCGTGCTCGGGACGCTGGTCCTGGGCTATTCCAGTAGCCGGCGCTATCAGGAGTGCGAGCAGCAGAAACGCGATCTCCTTCCCCGCTATTTTCATTGCGATCTCTCCTTACTAGCGCATGAAGAAGTTTCCCGATGGATGGTTCGATCCGTGGATCAGCGAGTGGCAATTGGTGCATCCCCGGTTGAAATTCTTGATGGAACTGAGTGGCTGCGGCTGCGTCGGGTGGCGGCTGGCGACATGGCAAGAATCGCAAACCCGGGGCATGCGGACCTTTAGCAACTGCGGGTTGCTGCTGCCGTGCGCCTCGTGACAGTTAGCGCAGTTCTCCATGACCGGGGGGTGCTCCCACAGGAATGGGCCCCGACGTTCGGCATGGCAGCTATAACAATTCTCGTTGATCGTGCTTTGAATAAGCTGGCTCGGGTTGGGACTTCCATGCGGATTGTGGCAGCTGGTGCAGGTAACCTTGCCTTCCCGGTATGGCATGTGCGAAGAGCGCTGCAACTGCGCTCGCCGCATCTGATGGCACTGGAGACAGAGCTCGGGTTGCGGCTTTTTGGTGCCCGCGTGTTCAGTGAGTGGCGCGCCGTAGCGTGATTCAGAAGATAGTGCTGCATATCGCTCCGCCGGGCTGCCGTAGTGGACCAAATGACAATCCACGCAGGCCATCGCGCGCGACTCGTGCGGGCTTCCTCTCCAGAACATCTGATTGCCCTTCGTGTGGCAGGACAGGCAAGCGGAATTTTGTTCTTCCACCGGGGTCCGAGAATCCTTGGTGAAACGGATGGGGATGGTTTCTTTGCCGCCGCCGGCATCGACGTGGGCTTTGCCTGGCCCGTGACAAGCTTCGCAGCCTCGCGCATCCAATGGCGTTTTGGGATGCGCCATCGCATTGCCCATGATCGTATGGACGAAGTTCTTGTGTTGTTCCGCGTGGCAGGTTACGCAAACATCAGAGCCAACATAATCGCCATCAGGCTGGGCCGAAGGTGGAGCAGCATGGGAAAGTTCGGCGCCAGATCCCTTTTCCTTCTCTTTCGCACCGCCCTGGCTCTGGGGCAACACGATGCTCCAGGCTGCGAGCGTGATGGCAAAGAGAATCAGGGTGAACCCGAAAATCCGTTTCATAGTTTTTCCCACTGCAAACACCGCCCACTGAGGGAGCAGTCAGATCCACTCAGCAGACGTTCATTTTCGGAAAACATCTCGCCGGAGAAAGGGTCGTTCTCGCTTTCAGGTTCGCGCGCTTTTCTTCAATCTCGTTGCAATTCGTCGAAGTCGCGAGGCAAGGCGGTAGGGTGCCACGCGGGCCAGTGCACTGCCATACGGGATTCTCTGTATTGCCCCGTGACAACGCGGATATTACAGAAGCAAAAGTTGCGTTGGGATATCAACACAGAGAAGTGGCCGACCTGCAGGCGCGCTTAACCGAAACGCGAACGAATGGAAGGATCCACTCGTTTGTCCCCTTTTTGGCACAATCGCGAAAACCCCACTGCTCCATCCCGCCAGGTCATTGAAGGATGGAGCCGACGACCAGACTTGAACTGGTGACCTGCCGATTACGAATCGGCTGCTCTACCAACTGAGCTACGTCGGCCCTGAGAACTTACGAAAGTATATCAAAGGCTTGAGAGCGGGCGATCTGTCGGCACTCCGTGATTGTGCTAGCCCTCGTGTAGCAAGTTAATTTCGTGTTTAGCTCCACCTTTGTGCCATGGACCTTGCGACTAAGTTCGCGGAAAATCCTTGCAGCGGTGACCGCCCCGGGTGTGAAGTTTCCGGGGCGGGGTAATTCAGCAAGCATGTAGACGACTGAAGGCCGCGGGAACGAGTGACGCCGGGGATGTTTGGTAGGTTTTGGGCGAAGGTTCGGGGAGAAGAAGGTCAGAACGTCAGCGAGTACGCGGTCATCCTGGTACTGCTGCTACTGATCGTGGTAGCTACCGTTCATGCTATTGGGATGAACGCCCAGCAGGTCATCCATCGAGTGAATACCGCGCTGCACGGCTAGCGGCATTGTCCAGTTTCAGATTCCCTAAGATTTATATTCCCCTAAGAGCAAGGGCGAGCGCTTAGTCGATCGCGTTTGGCTATTTTCGTAATTTTGGAGGACTTGCTCGGGCTTCTGTGGCTAAAGGTTTCGGTGGTGGGCCCGCTTCAAGGCTTTGCTCTGCGCTTTCGCTGATTTCCGCATAGCCTTCTGCTGCTGCTTGTTGTAGCGCACCATGTCTTTTTGTGCCTTGCGCGCAGCCTTCCGGTAGTCGCGAGCTTGCGCCTTGGTCTGGTCGCGGGCGAACGCCTCGGAGTATAGGCTCACTCCGGCAAACAACATCAACAGGGCAGCAATCCACTTTTTCACTTGGACTCCACGATTCATGAAATCTTACAGTAAGAATGGAGACTCCGGCTGGATTAACGGACCCGATGCGACCGCTCAGAGCGTGAGGTTCGGGGCGATTGGTAGGCGCGGCAGGAATTGAACCTGCAACCCTCGGATTAGAAATCCGATGCTCTATCCGTTTGAGCTACGCGCCCTCGTTGAAACTACTGGACTTGCTGTTTCGCAGACTTGCCGGAAGCCTCTTGCTGATCGATTCGTGTGCGACTTCTCGATTCGTACTCCTCCAGCGCGCGCTGTGAGTCGAGTTTGTCTTCGCGAGTGGTGATCGCATAGCGACGAAAAAGGGCTTCCGATTTCCAGCCGGACACTTCCATGATAACTGACGTATCGACTCCCGCGGCACGCTTGTCGCGCGCAGAGGTGCGCCGAAAATCATGAACTATACCCTTCACGCCCGCGGCCTTGCAGATTCGCTTCCAGCCGTACCGGATGTTGCTCACGTCGATCGATTGGATACACGAGGGCATCGGGCGCGCGGTTGACTAGCATGGGCTGTAGGAACATCTTCAACCTGTCCGTAAGCGCGGCCTCGCGCGGCTCTCCATTCTTGCTCGTGTCGATTCGGACAGTGCCAGCAAGCAAATCAACGTTCTCTACCCGCAGGGCAAGCAGTTCACCGCGACGCCAGCCCAGGGGGGAGACAGGAGGGCCGGACCACTCATGGGGGAAAGCGATCCGGCCCAATGAAACGAACCAGCGAGCGCCTGCGTAGTGGTTGCAAGTGAGACGCCATATCGGGCACATCTTGTACGACCGCTGAATTCATCGGTCTGGGACATCATTTCTTGCCCGATTGGTTTTTAGTCGAGCTTCCTTCTCATCGAGCAGTCGAGTTATCTCAGAAATCAGCTCCATGAGCTTTTCGTGGTCTTGTTCGACGGCGGCCAGCTCGCACAAACGCATCCAACGCTCTTTATCTTTCATCATAGGGCCTCTGAGCGCTGACAGCACATCGGCGTAGAGCGCATTTTAATGCTTAACTTTAACGACTACAATAGATGCTGTATTGCAGGCGGCGACTCCGCCCCCTAGGTTCAGAATAAGCAAGGAGATCTAGGGCGTGGAAGTTTCCGGTACTGCCGAACGGAT
The DNA here is from genome assembly GCA_963850425.1 of uncultured Acidobacteriota bacterium. Classification (GTDB taxonomy): domain Bacteria; phylum Acidobacteriota; class Terriglobia; order Terriglobales; family Acidobacteriaceae; genus Gp1-AA133. The sequence goes on from CAWKLF010000003.1 coordinate 279,157, forward strand.
CAGAGAATTGTGCGCGCAATTGGAAACCGCTGAAGGGCCCGATGCAGTGGCTCTGCTCGTGGAATTGCGGGCGGTTCTCTTGCAACATGCTGAATACCAGGCGAATGGCGCATAAAGCGGGCTAACGGAAGCCTCAACGCTGGGTGATGAAGATGAAGTAAACAGTCGCACCAAACAGCAAGATCAAGTAGGCCAGCGCAAGCACAACATGGACTGGTGGGCGCATCAAAATATCGGAGAAGTATCGAGTAGAGTCGCCAGCAGCAAGGTGCCCACGGCCAGCATGATAAAAATCATCATCCAATATTGAGTGTCTGAGCGCGGGACGATGGCGTCGACCGGCCTGAGCATTTCGCGGAGAAGTATCAAGTTCCGCTTCGCGCCCTCAAGTTTTCCGTTTCCCCACGTGTAAGACATTAGGTTTGCGGGGGAGCGCTTTCAAGTTGATGCTAGCGCGGTGGGGGTGCAGCTCGGTAGACCACGAAGGTAACGGCCAAGAAGTCACTACGCCTGTGTTAGCCGATAACTCCGTATCGGCTAGCTAGAGCCCGGTCGGCGTTGCTAGCGCTGGCCGGGTTCGCTTTCGACTGGCGCGCTAGGTCGCGTCGGGCCAACCCTTGAGGTAGGACAACACTGGGGCGCGCTCCGCGGGTTCCATCTTGCTAACGGCGATCCACGACGGACACGAGGCGGCCATGGCCTCAAGCTTTCAGATTTCATTCGAAGCAAACTGTCTCGGGGTCTGGCTGTGGTCGTTAGCGTAGGCCCTCAGGCGTTCCAGGCCGCTTCGATTTTGGCGGCGGGCTTCGATGATTTCAGGATCCAGGTTCTGTGTACTTCTTCATGGCGCGGAATTGTAACGCTGCGGCTGAGACACGTCTCATTACTTTGGTGCCGGGTCGCTAAGAAACAGACATAAAGGCCGGGTGGGTCTTGAACGTTTCGTCAGGCGGGGGACCCTCCAACTCTCTTATGTGCTGCCCCTCAAACCGCTGAGTTGCTTTGCAATCGGGGCACTCAGCATCAAAATGACGAAACACGGCCCAGACTGTTCGCCCCGCCGTGACGACCGCAAGGCGAATGATGTGGCTGGGAAATCGCTTGCAGCGCACGATGGCGTAAGTAGTCATACGCGGCATTCTACCGCGTACGGTTCGTGTGCGACTTCCACAGTTAAACAGAGAAACCAGCCTAGAATACTCGGGCAGTTTCTCTTGATTTTCAACCGCTTGGCGCGCAACCCCTGTCCGCTCAACACCCCCGGAATGATTAGAAATCCGATGCTCTATCCGTTTGAGCTACGCGCCCAGTGAACGATCCGAAGTTCTTCCATTTTAGCTTGCTTCGGATGCTCTTTCGTGGCGATCCCGGTTACTATTCCGCCATCCTACTTTTGAATTGCTTGGGATCGCCAGTTCGGCGAGTATGGCTTCTCGGCCGATGGAATCGGTGATGCTCCTTCTTTCCAGTAAACCCACTTTAGGCGACAGTCTCGTCGCGTCGCCAGGGCGGACTACTAATTTGCCCCGTGATCCAAAATGAAGGATGAATAAGGACGTCGTCGCCGTGTTCACGTCAGCCTCGTCGCGCTGCCTCGATGGCGGCGACGTCGATTTTCTTCATCGTCATCATCGCCTGGAAGGCACGTTTCGCCTCACCGCCGCCTGCCGCAAGCGCATCGGTTAGCGCGCGCGGGGTGATCTGCCAGGAGAGGCCCCAGCGGTCCTTGCACCAGCCGCACTGGCTTTCCGTCCCGCCGTTGCCGACAATCGCGTTCCAGTAACGGTCCGTCTCTTCCTGATTCTCGGTTGCGATCTGAAAGGAAAAAGCCTCGGTGTGCTTGAACGCCGGGCCGCCGTTGAGACCCAGACAGGGAATGCCCACGACGGTGAACTCCACCGTCAGCACGTCGCCCTTTTTGCCACCCGGATAGTCGCCGGGAGCCTCGTGAACAGCGGTTACTTTGCTATCCGGAAAGGTGGCGGCGTAGAAGCGCGCTGCCTCATCCGCGTCTTTGCCGAACCAGAGGCAGATCGTGTTCTTTGGCTTCATGTTCGTGTTGCTCCTTTTGCTCGGTCGGGGCGAACGCCGCAGTCTTTGCGTCGGTCCGTATCAGTGACCACCAGTTCATCTGATGATCTGCTACGGCCGACGTCTCAAATTTTCGCTGCCAATCCTGCCCTTCTGAATCATATCGCCTGGCAGGGATTTGACAGCGAGATCTGAAGTTATGAAAGGCCAGTTTCCGAATGGTTTTGAATCAATTTGAGGGTGGATCACGCAAATCCGCGTTGCCTTGCCGATCATGCTCGCCGGCTGTCCGGAAGGAGTCGGATCAGAACTTCAGCCCGAACCAGTGACCGCCACTCGTTGTTCGGAAATCGGGAGCGCCGGCGATGGAGGCAGCGCAGGAATGAGTGAGTTGATATAGCCTTGCATGACACCGGGCGATGAATGCCCGCCACTATCACGGAGTTCATCTCCTATGCGTAAGGTCATCTCCATATCAGGCATTTCGCTGCTCCTACTCGCGCCGGGCGCTTGGCCCCAGACCACTCAGAAGCGGGCCACGCCGCAGGCACCGAGTGTCGTTTCCGGCCGCGAGGGTGTGGTTGTTTCCGGCAAGCCCGCCGCCACTGCGGCCGGCATCAAGATTCTGAAACAGGGCGGAAATGCCGCCGATGCGGCTGCCGCCACCCTGCTAGCCCTGTCGGTAACTTATGTAGGCGCATTCTGCGTGGGAGGAGAGATTCCCATTCTCGTTTACAGCGCCGACCAGAAAAACGTGAAGCTGCTGGAGGGACAAGGCGAGGCGCCTCGCGACCCGAAAGCCATCGCCTGGTACATGGAACACGGAATCCCGGACGGAGACGTCAAGGCGGCCGCCGTGCCTGGCACCATCGATGCGATCGTCACCCTGCTGAAACTTTACGGCACCAAAAGCTTCGAGGAGGTCGTGCAGCCGACGCTGGCCATTCTCGACGCCGGCGGTCCCAGTTGGTACATCGATACCGGCAGTGGGCAGAAGATCGAAACCGGCGTGAAGTGGCAGGCGGATTTGGCGGTGACCTTTCGCAAATTGGTGGAGTCGGAAAAGGCTGCGAAAGGTACGCGGCAGCAGAGACTGCAAGCCGTTTCGGACCGCTTTTATCGCGGCGACATCGCGGAAGCCCTGGAAGCCTGGTATATCGAAAAGGGAGGTTTCCTTCGCAAGGCGGATTTGGCCGCACACAAAACTCCGGTCGTGGATCCGCTCACAACCACCTACCGTGGGTACACGGTGTACAAGACAGGACCGTTAACGCAGGGTCCTTACCTGTTACAGACGCTGCGCCTGCTGGAAAGCTTTGACCTGAAGAAGATGGGCTTCAATTCCGCGGATTACATCCACACGGTGATTGAAGCGGAGAAACTTGCGCTGGCGGATCGCGACCAGTATTACGGCGATCCGAACTTCGCGACGGTGCCGATGCGACAATTGCTTTCCGATCAGTACACGAAAATGCGGCGCGAGCTGATTGATCCGAAAAAGGCATCTCTCGAGCTCCGGCCGGGCGACCCGTACAACATGAAACCGACCAAGCCGCCCACCATCACCGGCCCATGGCATGGCGGAACAACAGTCATGTGTGTGACGGATAAGTCTGGGAACGTCATCGCGGCCACTCCCAGCGGCCTGTCGAGCACAGCCGGCGTGGCGGGACGCACGGGCATCATTCACGGAAGTCGGCTCAGCAGCCTGAACACGTTTGCGGGAACTCCCAACGTCATCCAACCCGGCAAGCGGCCCCGAATCACGCTGAGCCCCACGCTGCTTTTTCATGACAACCATCCCGTGATGGCGATCTCGGTAGCAGGGGGCGACCAGCAGGATCAAGCAGCCATCCAAGTGATCCTCAATTATGTGGAATTCGGCATGAGTCCGGAGGAGGCTTTTGACGCGCCCCGCTTCTCCACCACGCATTTCATCAGCTCGTTCGGCCAGGAACGAGCCAGCCTGGGCAGCTTGTCGGTGCCAAACACGTTGCCCGAAACAGTGCAGGCCGACCTGAGGGCTCGCGGCCACGTGGTTACCGCCAGTCACAGCGGAGTGGGCGGAGTAGCGCTGATCGGCATCGACCCCGCGACCAAACAGGCGACCGCCGTGGGCCCCGCGGCGGGCAAAATGGAATAGATTCCGGGTGCCCTCGGCACGTATTCAAAAAGGCGAGGTTGCTGGCATAGCTGATAGAATCTCCCGCATGACAAAGCTCACACCAGTGCTCACGGCGCTGGAGCAGGAACGAACCCGTCTCAGCAGCGAATTGGAAAGCATTGGTAAGGCGATCGCGGCTCTTCGCTTACCGGGAAGCGCGCGCACCGGACAGCGACGGAAGTTGTCTCCCGGCGCACTCGCACGCATCCGTGCAGCCCAGAAATTACGCTGGGCAAAATGGAGAAAAGCGCAGAAGAAGCGCTGACGCCGCGTTGCGCGGTTGGAAGCGAGCGCCCTAGGATATCGACGAGCCCGCCTGAAGTCACATTCCTTGAAGTAGCCCCCGCGACGTTCTCAGCGGCAACCCCCACCCACAGGCGGGCTATACGTTTGCATTTTAAAAGAAGGTTGCACGCATCGCAGCGCGCTTCCGAGGTAACCTTTGCGGTCTGGGAAAACGTTAGTCGAATAGCGAGGCGGTGGTGGCTGGCAGTTCCACCGGCGCGCAGCAACCTGGGTCGTCGTTGGTCACCAGATTGACCTGCCGACCGACCGGATAGCGCCTCATTCGGGTGGAGTCATACGGTCGCAGCATGGAGATGGCGCGCGTCATGTCCTGCATAGCAGGATCGAGCCAGCGTTCGTGCTGCTCAGGCGGCAAGATTACGGGCATGCGATCGTGCACGCCGAGAAGCAAGTCGTTCGGCGTCGTGGTCAGAATTGTGCAGCTTTCCACGAGCTGCTGATCAGGCCCCCGCCAGCAATCCCACAAGCCAGCGAAAGCAAAGGGCGCGCCGTCGTCCACCTCAAAGCAAAAGGGCTGTTTTTCTTTCGCCGATCGCCGCCACTCGTAGAAGGCGTCGGCCAGAACCAGGCAGCGCTGTTTCCGCAAAGGGTCACGGAACGATGGCTTGGTGGCTGCAGTCTCTGCGCGGGCATTGATCGTCCGGGCGCCAACCTTGGGGTCGAGCGACCAGGACGGAATCAGTCCCCAGCGCATCATTGCCGCCTGCCGAACTGGAGTGTTCGCCATCTGCCGGATGACCGGAACCGACTGGGTGGGCGCAATGTTGTAGCGAGGCTCCCAGTCGAGGTCGTCAAAATTAGTATCGAACTGTTCCGCAAGGATTTCCTTGCGCCGGGAAAGCCGATAGCGACCGCACATAAGACTTCGATTTTAATCCTACGGACTCTAGTAACCGTCGAATCGTCGCCCCTTTCTAAGCCGATTGCTCCACCCAGCCGATAAACGACGCAGGTCACTTCTTTAGCAGAACCCGGAAGTCGGCAGACTTGCGGGAAGACGTGGCCTTTTGTACATGGGCAGGAGCGTCGTAATGGGGAAAAGCCGGAATCGAACTTCGGGAAACGGAAACGGGCACGGCCCCTCCGAACACCTGTCGCCGGAGCCTTTGCGGCTTGGGCATGACTGCAACTACAAGAAGGAACTGCGGCGGCTGCAGATCGAGCTGGTCAAGTTGCAGGAATGGGTGCGCCACAAGGGCTTGAAGGTGGTCGTGCTCTTTGAAGGCCGGGATGCGGCTGGCAAGGGCGGCGCCATCAAGAGGTTTACGGAGAGTCTCAACCCTCGGATTTGCAGGGTCGTGGCCTTGAGTACGCCCACCGAAAGAGAAAAGACGCAGTGGTATTTCCAACGGTATGTGGCGCATCTGCCGGGAGCGGGCGAAATCGTTCTGTTTGATCGGAGTTGGTACAACCGGGCAGGAGTCGAGCGGGTCATGGGATTTTGCAGTGAGGCTGAGTACCTCGAGTTCCTGCACAGCTGTCCCGAGTTCGAGCGAATGCTGGTTCGATCCGGCATCATCCTGGTGAAGTACTGGTTTTCCGTCAGCGACGAAGAACAGGAACGGCGTTTTCAGGATCGCATGCAGGATGTCACCAAGCGCTGGAAATTAAGCCCAATGGACCTGGAGTCGCGGCGGCGCTGGGTCGAGTATTCTCGCGCCAAGGACGAGATGTTCGCTTACACGGACATCAAGCAGGCCCCCTGGTACGTGGTGAATGCGGAGAACAAGAAGAAAGCTCGCCTCAACGTAATCCAGCACCTGTTGCAGCTCATTTCCTACGAAGATCTCACTCCCAAACCTTTGAAGCTGCCACCACTCGATAAGAGCAAGTACGTTCGGCCGCCGATGCAGGACCAGACCTTTGTTCCGGAAAAGTACTGCTGAGTTGGGGGGATTGGGGAAGAGGTCCAAAACATGCCTAACGATTTATTCCGATTGTTTCCGGTGGAGGGGACCAAGATTCTGCTGGTGCTGTTTCTCTCTTTCCTGATTGGCCTGGAGAGAGAAGAACGCAAGTCGAATCCCGAACGCTATTCCTTCGGAGGCGTCCGCACTTTTCCTCTGATCGGATTGATCGGCTACGGTATGGCGTTGCTCTCGGGGGGGCAGCTGATTCCTGTGGCGCTGGGCTTCGCGGTGGTGGGCGCGCTGCTGGTGGTTTCCTACACGCACAAGCTATCCACAGAGAACCCTTCCGGCGTCACCAGCGAGATCTCCGCGCTCGGGACTTACTTACTCGGGGCCCTGGTCTACCACGACCAACTTTGGATTGCGACCACCATCACCGTGATCAGCATGTTCCTGCTGGTGCTCAAGAGCAGCCTGGAAGGGCTGACCAAGCGAGTTCCCCCGGAAGAGATCTTCACCTTCACAAAGTTTCTGCTGCTGACGGCGGTGGTCCTGCCGGTTTTGCCGCGCGGACAATTTACACAATTCCAGATCAATCCATTCAAGACCTGGCTGGTCGTGGTGGCCGTGAGCACCGTTTCGTACGGCAGTTACCTGCTGCTCAAGGTGACGCACGGAAGAAACGGCGTGTTGCTGTCGGCACTGCTGGGGGGTGCGTACTCCTCCACGGTGACGACCATCGCGTTGGCGCGACGCTCGGGCACGGCGCGACAGCCGCATTTATTTGCTGGAGGAACATTGATTGCCTCCGGGATGATGTATCTGCGCCTCGCCCTGCTATTGGCGCTTTTCAATCATGGACTTCTGCTGGTGTTGGGTCTTCCTTTTCTCTGCCTGGCCGTTTCGGCAATCCTGGCTGGGTGGATCTGGTCACACATCCCCGATCCTTCTTCGCACGAGCACGCTCGTAAACTTGAACCTGGAAATCCTCTTGAACTGCGGGCGGCCCTGCTGTTCGCAGGCCTGTTTGTCGCGATGGTGATTGTTACGCATCTGGCAATCGTTTACCTGGGCCACAAGGGAGTGTATGCCCTGGGGGGCATCATGGGCTTGGCGGACGTCGATCCCTTCATCATGGGAATTGCGCAATCCGCCGGGCACGACGTGCCTGTGATCGTAGGCGCAGCCGGCATCGTAATCGCAGCATCAAGCAACAACATCGCCAAGGGATGTTATGCCTATGGCTTTTCCGACCGGAAGACCGGCGTGCAGAGCTTCTGCCTGCTCGCCGGCCTGGCTCTGGCAGGGATGCTGCCGCTGGTATGGCTACTGAGATAGCGAATTCTTATCCATAAACTCCTGATCCTTTTGGAAGGTCTTTCCGCAATGGCTCTTGGTCCCAGAACAGGAGAAGCCTTCGCATAAAAGTTGTACTTCGCTTGACAAGTATCCATATTTCTGCAAACATCGAAATATGGCAACGGCGACTGCGAAGCAAAAATCCGAAAAGGTGGCCGAATACGCCGACATGTTTTCGGCGATGGGGACCGAAGCGCGCCTTCGGATTATGCAATTGCTGTTATCGGCGCATCCCGAGGGACTGGTGGTCGGGGAGATTCAGGATGAACTTGAGATTCCACATTCCACCCTTTCCCACCATCTCGACAAGCTGAAAAACGAAGGACTGGTGCGCGTACAGCGCGAGAGCACATTCTTGCGCTACACCGCGAATATCGAAGCGCTGCAGGAGTTGCTGCAGTTTCTATATGCCGAGTGCTGCACGCGCAACAAGGCGGTTCAACCCCGAGACATCGTTCAGATCGCAAGAGCGAAATAGGAGAGGAGCCATGACCGACACGCGAACGCCAACCGAAATGAAAGAGGTCGTCCGGGAAAAATACGGACAAGCTGCCCTGCGCGTGAAAAAAGGAGGCAGCACATGTTGCGGCGCGACACCCGCCAGCGATTCCTGCTGCGACCCGATCACCACGAACCTGTACGATGCCGCGCAGGTTGGTCAACTGCCGGACGAAGCCGTGCTGGCTTCTTTAGGCTGTGGAAACCCCACCGCGCTCGCCAAACTTGAACCCGGGGAGGTGGTTCTCGACCTCGGTTCCGGTGGCGGAATCGACGTGCTGCTCTCGGCGCGCCGCGTCGGTCCCACCGGTAAGGCATATGGCCTCGATATGACGGACGAGATGCTTGCGCTCGCCAACGAGAACAAGAGCAAGTCCGGCCTCACCAACGTCGAATTCCTAAAAGGGGAGATCGAAAACATTCCGTTGCCCGACAATTCCGTCGACGTCATCATTTCAAATTGCGTCATCAACCTCTCCGCCGACAAGGACCGCGTCCTGCGCGAAGCCTTTCGTGTACTGAAACCTGGCGGACGACTGGCCGTCTCAGACGTGGTCACGCGCGGCGAGATCGCCGATGAAATCCGGCAAAGCATTCTGCTCTGGGTTGGCTGCATTGCGGGTGCTCTCGACGAAAATGAATACCGGGCTAAACTCACCGCGGCCGGCTTCGAGCAGGTCGAACTTGAACCCACGCGCATTTACCGCGTCGACGATGCCCGGGAATTTCTCGTAGCCCAAGGTCTGGATGTAGAGGCTCTCGCCCGCTCGGTGGACGAAAAATTCATGAGCGCCTTCGTACGTGGCGTGAAGCCAACACTCACTAAGCCGTGTTGCGGACCAACCTGCTGCAACTAGTCTTGACGGAGACGGGACAATGAATGCGCACTACAACGTGCTGTTTCTTTGTACGGGAAACTCGGCACGATCCATCATGGCGGAAGCTATTTTGAACGCCAAAGGAAAGCACAGCTTTACCGCCTACAGCGCGGGCAGCCATCCTACCGGCGTCGTTCGACCGGAAGCGCTGCGGCAACTCGAAATCTCGAACATTACGGTTCAGGGACTGCGCAGCAAGGGTTGGGAGGAATTCTCGGTAGGCGATGGACCCAAGCTCGATTTTGTTTTCACCGTTTGTGACAACGCGGCCAACGAGGTTTGCCCTGTGTGGCCAGGCCAACCTATGACCGCCCACTGGGGTGTTCCCGACCCGGCCGCCGTTCGTGGCAATGTCGCTGAGATCGAGCGCGCCTTCCGAGATGCGTTTTTGTTGCTCGATCGACGTATCAGTTTATTTCTTTCACTTCCAATTACGACCCTTGACCGACTTGCTCTAAAGAAGGCAGTGGAGGAAGTGGGATTACAGTGAGGCACAAAACAGAAGAAACCCGGCGACTCGGTCAGGAGCAAACATGAAGACAACAGGCCGATTAAGCTTCCTGGATCGTTATCTCACGCTCTGGATCTTCACTGCGATGGCTTTTGGAGTCACCCTGGGATGGCTGGTTCCGGGGGTCGTGCCATTTCTGAGCCGCTTTAGTGTTGGCACGACTTCGATTCCGATCGCTGTCGGACTGATCGTGATGATGTACCCGCCCTTCACCAAAGTACATTACGAAGAACTGCATGAAGTCTTTCGAAACACCCGGATACTCGGGCTATCCCTGCTTCAGAACTGGGTGATCGGACCGGCCCTCATGTTTGTTCTGGCCGTGATTTTTCTGCGCGGCTACCCTGAATACATGGCCGGGGTGATCATGATCGGCCTTGCCCGCTGCATCGCGATGGTGATCGTGTGGAACGAGCTCGCCCGAGGCGATACGGAATACGCTGCCGGGCTGGTGGCCTTCAACTCGGTATTTCAAGTGCTGTTTTATTCAGTCTATGCGTGGCTTTTCATCACCGTATTGCCGGCGCGGCTGGGCCTTCAGAGCGCTGTCGTTCAAGTCTCCATGGCGTCAATCGCAGGAAGCGTTTTCATTTATCTGGGTGTGCCGTTCCTTGCCGGGTTAGTGACGCGCACACTGATGTTGCGGGTAAAAGGACGCACCTGGTATGAGCACAACTTTATTCCCCGGGTAAGTCCGCTGACCTTGATCGCGCTGTTATTCACGGTAGTGGTGATGTTTTCCCTCAAGGGCGAGTACATGGTTCGGTTACCACTCGACGTTCTTCGCGTCGCGCTTCCTCTTCTGATCTATTTCGTCACAATGTTCCTGGTCTCTTTCTACATGGGGGCGAAGCTGGGAGCCGATTACTCCAAGACGGCCACCCTTGCGTTCACGGCCGCCTCGAATAATTTCGAACTCGCCATCGCCGTGGCCGTGTCTGTGTTCGGGATAAACTCCGGAGCAGCATTTGCAGCGGTGATCGGACCGCTGGTCGAAGTCCCGGTCATGATTGTGCTGGTGAATGTGGCGCTTCACTTTCAGCGGCAATACTTTGCGAGCGCGCAGTAGCACATCCTTGGAAGTCTCTTCTCGACAAGCCTGCCGCTGTCCTGACCCATCCATCCGTTGCCTTCTGCCGCGGGTTAAGGAATAATCCAAAGTCCAATCGACAAACGACTCACAGGCTCACGCGAAAGGTCTCTCTCATCCGCTGCCACCCATCGCAACATCTCGCCTCGCCTACATTGACTGGATGCGCGGACTGGCCTGCGTGCTCATGTTTCAGACCCATTGCTACGATGCGTGGCTCTCGGCCGAGGCGCGCAAAACGACCTTCTTCATGTATTCGCAAATCGGCGGAACATTGCCGGCCCCGCTTTTTCTGTTTCTCGCCGGAATCTCATTTGCGCTGACGACCGGCAAACTCATCCAGAAAGGACTGGGGCCGGGACAGATTGCAAGGACCACGATCCGGCGTGGCGCGGAGATTTTCGCGCTTGGGCTTCTGTTCCGCTTGCAGGAATACCTGATCGCGTGGGGATGGGCGCCTTGGAGCGATTTGTTTCGCGTTGACATTCTGAACACGATCGGCGTCTCCATGATGCTGATGGGAATCCTGTGCTGGATGGTGCTCGCGCTGCGGGGCTCGGGCAATCTGACGTCGCGACTCGCGATTGCCGCCGCCGGAAGCGCCATGGCGATCGCCCTTCTAACGCCTCCGCTGTGGACCACATGGAGACCAGACTGGCTGCCTTGGCCGATCGAATCCTACATCAATGGCGTTCACAACCTGGGAGCACCGCAAGCCTGGCTGTTTCCGATTTTTCCCTGGACTGCCTTCGCATTTGCCGGGCTTGCGGTGGGATTCGGGCTGCAGAGTGCGTGGACAAAACTTCACCAGGGCACTGCCTTCGGGTACGCGGGACTCGCGGGCCTGGTATTTGTGATAGGGGCGCGCTGGCTGGACGCGCGTCCGCAATCGCTCTATGCAAGCTACGACTACTGGCATACGAGCCCGAATTTCTTCCTCCTCCGCGTGGGATTGCTGCTGATGATCTTGCCGGCCAGTTATGCCTGGTGCCGCTGGGGTGCGGCGCTGTGGGGTTTCAGTCCCTTAATCCAAGTGGGGCAGACTTCCCTGCTCGTCTATTGGGTGCACATTGAGTTTGTATACGGGCGGGTTTCCATTTTGCCGAAACACGCGCAGAGCATATTGGGAGCATCGATTGGCCTGTTCATCATCTTTCTGATGATGCTGGCTCTTTCCATGGCGCGGACGAGTTTGAAAAAGCGCGGCGTGGCCTGGAAAACAAAGCTGGCGTGAGGTCTCCGCCTGAACGGGCGATGACGCTCGCCACCGACATTTCAACCAGCATGTGCAGCATGGTTTGCGCACAGGTAACTGCCAGCAGAAGCGGTGTCACCAGCATCCGCGGCGATCCAGTTGCGCCGCTCGAGAAATGTGGGCGGCTCATACGTCTTTCCGCCTGCCAGGCGCAGTTCCTCGCGCCGCGCACTCCAGGCAAGCAAAGGGCCGCCAACATGCGCCGCCATCCGCGCCGTGTTTCCAAACTCGCTCTGCACTTCCTGCCGCAAACATCGGATTTCGTCGCTGACACTTCGATTGACTTCCCGGAACCGCTTCTCCATAGCCCAGAGCGCAGCGCTGTAGGCGGTCCGCAACTTCACCGACTCGCGCGCAAACCGTTCCCGGACCCGCCCGTCGGGAGAATTCTTGTAGCGCAACCAGCCCTGCAGCATGGTTCGGCACATGCGGTAAAGACTCGGCCCGTTTTGCTCGAAATCATGCCGGAATGCCCAGTCCAGGTAGCGCTTCGAATCTGCGCGCGAGATAGCAGCATGACGAAAATTAAACCGGTCCTGGCCATGAATGTCAGCGAGGTCCACGTCCGGCAGCATTCTTCCCTGTTCCGACATTTGCTTATACAAAGGCGTTCCGGGCACGGGCGTGTAGAGCATGAACTGGTGGAAATCGGTGCCGTGGCTAACGGCGTACTCAATCTCCTGCTGAATGTTGTCGCTGGTGTGATGCTCCAGGCCGATGATGGTGGAACCCTGCACGCGAATGCCGTGCTCGCGCAGCTCGCGGGTGAGTTGCCGGGTGTCTGTCCCCTGAAGCTTGGAGTAAGAGGAGCGCGGAGACTCGAGCCCCATCCACAACCAGGAGACTCCCAGTTCGACCAGTTCCTCCATGGTGTATTTGCGGATCGCATTGGCGGAGGCGAACACGGCCAGTCCCCAGCTCTTGCCCGCTTTTTTCATGCAGCGCAGGAGTTGCATCGCGCGTTCGCGATGCAGGAGGAAATTTTCGTCCATGACGAAGAACGTTTGTACTTTGAGGGAGGCCTCGAGTCGCGTCATCACTCTGAAAAGGTCGTCGCCGGTTTCGAAGAAATTTACGAACTTGCCCTTGCCTCCGAAGAAAGAAGATGTGGTGCAGAAGTTGCATCCCATCGGACAGCCTACCGATGGAATCACGGTGGCCGCAGTTGCACCCTCTCGATCCGGTATGCGGACGCCTAGAATGCGCGTCTCAAAGCCCGAAATAATTTCAGGATGCTGGATCGGCGCATCGGGGTCCGCCCCAAGGTATTCGCGCATCCAGCGAATGCCTTCGCCGCGCACAATGTGGTCCGCGTCGAGCATGCTTGCAACGCCTGGAATTGCGCTGACGTGTCCGCCGACCACGATTTTCGACCTTGGAGATAGCCGGCGCACCATGCGGCACATCTCTGCAACCTTGGCGAGGTTCACGATGATGGAGGAAATGCCCACGACATCGTATTGCTGCGCGACTAGTTCGCGGGCGAACGCTTCCCGGGTCGGAAAGTCGAGCACCGTGCAGGGGCTGGGAATATTCGCCTGGATCATCATGATGCCCCACGAGCGATGAAACATTCGCAATGAGAATGCTCCTTGCGCGCGCGTGACCTGGTTGTGGTAAAGCTCCATCGGATTAATCGCGCGGCTACCGAATTCATCGTCCTGCGCGTAAGGTCCAAACACCGACGTGAGTAGCACTCGCGCGCGCGTGCCTTGGGGATGCGTCTCCATTCGTTTCGTGTCTCCTGAGGTTCAGCCTAGGAGATCGAAAGAGTGGTGTATGTGAGGAATGACCAAAAATACAAAACTATTACAGAGTGGAGAGGCGGGAAGACAACTGGGCAACTGCGCCGGTAACCAGCTTTAATGCGATTCCCCACTGTTGACGGGCTTTGCCTTGGTCTTCACCGAAGCCGGACAGGTAGAAGGTCACGTAGTAACCTTCGCGGATTGCGTCTTGCTCGCTATAAAAGCAACGCCGCAGGAGGAATTCGGCCGCCCCGGGGATTTCGGGGACGCGTTGTAGCAAACCGGTGATCTGCTTCAGCAACGTCTCGTGCTGCTCGAATGAAAAGCGGGCCGCGTGGCTGGAAAACAACAGGTCGACATAAGAACCGAATTTCCAGGGAAGGTTGAAAATTTCTTCTTCAGGATTGATTTCCGATGTCGACCACGTGTCACACTTGGCGCTCTCCAGAATGGAAGATGGCGAGTTCACGGAGATCAGGAAATCGCGGAGTTCTGCGACGCGCGTAGCCTCCTCAATCTGTTCGAGCAAGTCGGGGTTACGCTTCAGATCGTAATAACGTGGACCGTCAGCGGGCGATGCCCACGGCAATTCAAGAGTTTCGTCGTCCCGGCCGAGTTCGACGGCGAAGTCAACTTGCATGGTTAGCGATGGCACGGATGAGGAGAGGCGAACCCAGCATCGGTTCAGGCGAGCGGGGACGGCCGCCTCTCCTTTGATCGTCGGACCAGTCGTTCCCGCTACTGTTGCCGCGGAAAGAACTACTTTGCGGGCGCGGGTTGCGGCGCCGGTTGCTGCCCGGGCATGCCGAAATTCACCTTGGGAACTTCTCTGGATCCCTCCGCCGCCTTGAAGTAGGCGTCGTTCGGCTTGAAGCCTGCCCATCCGGCAAACAGGCTGGCCGGAAACTGCTGCACGTAGGTGTTGTAGTCCTGCAGCGTGTCGTTGTAGCGCTTGCGCTCGACCGAGATACGGTTCTCGGTTCCCGCCAATTCGTCCTGCAGGCGCATGAAATTCTCGTTCGACTTCAGCTGGGGATAGTTTTCCACCAGCACCAGCAGGCGACCGATTGCGCCATCCAACTGATTATTGGCGGCGATCTTTTCCGAAGGAGATCCGGCGCCCAGCAGCGCAGATCGCGCTTTGGCGATGTCGCCGAACACGGTCTGTTCTTGCTTGGCGTATCCCTTTACGGTTTCGACGAGGTTCGGGATGAGGTCGGCGCGGCGCTGGAGCACGATGTCGACCTGCGACCATGCGGCCTTGACCGCCTCGTTCTTGGTGACGAGCGTGTTGCGCACGCCGATGTACTGCCCGAAGACGACCAGCGCGATCAGCGCCAGGATAATTACTACAATCAGGCCTTTACCCATGTTCCTCTCCTCGAAACAAAGTCTGGGAAACCAGAGCAAAACTCAACGCCCAGGGGAATCCAACATTCTATCGACTGCGGTCGTGACTTGCTCAACCGCCGCCAAATAACGCGCGGCTACCTCTTGTACGCGAAACTGTTTGGGGTCGGCACGGTGCTCGCGAATGTCGAGCAGATTCTCGAAGGGGCTGGCATCGAATGCGAGCGTTGCGCCCAGTGCTTTCACCGATTCACGTTTTGTGACTGGCGCCGGTTGGCCTTGCGCGATGATTACGTGGCGGAAAAGGGTCGCAAACGCTGGCACAGAATGCAACAACAGGTGCCAGGTGCGCTTTTCGTCGCTTGCATCCACCAGTAGCCGCTGGCGCAGCAGGATGAGCTTCTCGCGTAACTCATATTCCAGTTGGGCTCGGTGCAAGGTCATCGGAATCTGCAAATCGGCCACCACGTCGGGGCCGAACAGCACCCGGTGCTGGCGTTTCATGTCCATAAGTTCGATGGAAAATACATCCGCCGAGCGCTCCAGCTCGTCCTTGGTGATCAGCATGGGAGCGGGGCGGCGTTGCTGTGTCCAAGTCTCCACCACCGGGGCAAGCGCTGTGAGTTTGCGAAACGAAGTATCTTTCAGAATGGCGAGCAGATTGATATTCGAATAGTCGGTATCGTACTCGCCCGACGCGGCCGAGCCATACAGAATGATGCTCTCGAGGTTCGGCCCCGCAGCCTGTTGTAGCTTGGTGACGAACTCGCTGATCTGCTTTTCGGGCACTGCATTCTCAGAAGCCATAGAGTTCCTCGTATTCACCAGCTACCTCCCGCACCGCCGCCCCCGGTGCTGCCTCCGCCAAAACCGCCGAACCCGCCGCCACCACCGAAACCGCCGCCACCACCGCCGCGATAACCGCCGCCACCACCGCCAAACCCCCCGAACAAAAACATATAGAACAGGAGTCGACGCAGAGGCGGAACGGCCAAGACGATGATGATCACAATGATAATCGCAAGAATCTTGCCGGGTGATAGTTCCGTCTGCTGGGGCGAGGAGGTAAGCGGCTCAATGCGGCGAGGCTGAGACGTCGTGATCTCGACCCCGGCATCCTTGGCGATGACGTCGACGATGCGCGAAGTCAGCAGGCTAACCGCGCCGTCGTAGTCGCCGTTTTTTAAATATGGAACAGCTTCGCGACCGAAGCCGCCCACTCTGCCGTCCGGCAGGATCGGTTCCAGCCCGTAGCCGACGTTGATGTAGTATTTGCGATCCTGAACCGCAAGCAAAATCAGAACGCCGCGATCTTTCCCTTTCTGGCCAATGCCCCACTTCTGATAGAGGTCTACCGCATAGTTGAGGATATCTTCGCCATCGGTCGATTTAATCGTGGCCACCACCACCGAGGCCTGCGCCTTGTCGAGCACCTGGCGACACATCTCCTTGAGTTGGGTCGTGGTCGCAGGACTGAGAACTCCGGCGAAGTCGTTTACACAATCGGTGGGCTTTAGCGAAGAAACGGGTTCAGCGCAAGCCAATGCAGCCAGCGTCACGACTGCCAGTACGATCGTGACGAAATGAACGCACTTGCGCATCGTGCAAAATTGTACAGGAATGCTGCGAGCCGCGAGTTGCGGCAGAGAAGCTCAGCGAGCCCTCAGCCGCGCTGCAATGAGCAAATGAATTCAGAATTTCTGCAAGAACTCCACCGCCTGCCGTTCGGCCCATCGGCCGTCATACCCGTCCGCGTCGGCAATGAACGAGCAATGGCCGCCATCTTCAGCTTCCACAAAAGTCAGATTGCGGTTGGCGGCAATTTTCCTGCGTGTCTCGGGGATCAAGCGCACGAACGGGTCATTGGCGGCGTGAAGGATCAAGCCCGGCACGCTGATGCGATCCACGACATTGGAAGCAGCGGCGCGCGCGTAGTAATCGACCGCGCCTTCGAATCCGCAGTAGTACGCCGTGATCTTGTCATCAAACTCGCGCAGGCTTCGAAGTCCGCGCAGGCGAACCACATCGAACTGTCCCGGGAACAACTTTGCCTTGTCGCGGAAACGCCGGCGCAGCTTGTGCATGAAATAAGCTTCGTAAATCCGATTTGCGGGAAGATGAAGAGCATCGGCGGAAGCAGCCAGATCCATCGCCGGACATACCGCGACCACCGCGCGAAATTCAGGCGGAGCTTCCTTTCCCCATTCGCCGGCGGTTTTCAAAACCAGGTTCCCACCCATCGAAAAGCCGACCAGGGCGAAGCGGGAGATGCCATCGTCCACTATGTTGCGAGCAACAGCAGCAATGTCGTCCGAAAGGCTGGAGTTGTAGAGAGTCGGCGCCAGGTGCTCCGTGCCGCCGCAGTTCCGCTGGTTCACGCGGATTACGTTCATGCCTGCCGCCAGACCCTTCTGCGCGATGCCGATAACGTATCCGGAGTCGCTGGAACCTTCCAGCCCGTGAACCACGATAACCGTCAGAGCCTTGCGCCTCTCTTGCTGCCAGTGACAGTGGCAGAGAATTTTGACCCCGGGCGCGACTTCGATGTAGCGCTCTTCCGGTTCGGGCAGGCGCGAACTGCGAAACAGAAAAAATCCGGCCAGAGTCTGCAGATGCCCGCCACGGAAGAGCTTGCGCGGGCTGAAAGCGGTTCGGTCGTTCGAAGTTTGCATCGTCCCCACAGATTGATTTTAAATAGCGAAGCCGGTATTTTGCGCAGCTTAATCGGGGAGTTCAGACCATGCCGATTTTTGAGTACGTATGTCTGGAATGCGATCACGGTTTCGAAGCGCTGGTTTACGGGGAAGAAAAGGCGCAATGCCCTAAGTGCAAGAGCAGGAAGACTGGCTCCGCAGCTTTCGACCTTCTCCGTTTCAACGAAAAGTGGAACGTCGAGCCTGCCGCGAACCGCAGCCTGCGGTTCATGCGGAGATCCGGGCGGACCTGGCGCATGCAGCCGCCGCGATTTCAACTGAGAAGATTACGAGTCTCAAAGCGAGACTCTCGCGCCTGGATTGAGTTCTCGCGATGTACTGTTCCGGCGCTGCGCCCTTCGAAGCGCCGGCTTTTAGACCTCGTTCTGAAACTAACGGCAACGGTCAGCTCACTTCTGTCATCGGAACGCTGATCAACAAATCTTGCGCCAAGGAGAACGCGTCCATGAAACTGAGGCGATGTTTCCGATTGCTGGGGTTGCTCGCGCTAGCAGCTTTGTTAACTCTCGATCTTTCTGCCCAGATGAGCTATCCAGGCCAAGCTCCGCAGCGGCCGATGCCCAATGTGATGTGCGAATCCCGGAATAATCGACGCAGTTATTGTGCAGCCGATACTCGGGGAGGAGTCACGCTCGACCGTCAACTCAGTTCCGCGCAATGCGTGCAAGGCCGGACCTGGGGCTTCGACGCGCGTGGAATCTGGGTGGAAGGCGGATGCCGGGGTCAATTCCGGATCAACGCCTATAACGGTATGCCGAACTGGGGGAATCCTGGCTACGGACATCGCCCACCGCGACCGGGCGGGCCGGCTTGGGGCAACAATGCGGGAGCCTGCTTCTACAAGGAGATCAACTATGCAGGGGAGTACTTCTGCATGCGGCGCGGAGAGAGCTATCCCAATTTACCGCCGGGTTACAACGACCGCATCTCGTCGATCAAATTGATGCACCACGCCGAGGTCACGCTCTATAACGATTCCAATTTTGGGGGAAGGCGGGGAAGCACTCGACGAGACGTGCCCAACCTCAAGGCATGGCGGACGCAAGACGATCCCTCGCGAACGTGGAATGATCGGGTCTCGGCGATCCAGGTGCGTTAGCGATCGATTTCCAGATTCATAAACAGAGGGGCTCGCTTTCGCGAGCCTCCTGTTTTGAGAAAGTCCCGATGCACCGCACTTTGTTCTAAAACTTCAGCACCAGGCCGGCCGAATAGCGGAAATGATTCTGGCTCTGTCCGGCAATCCGAGTTTGCAGGAAGTCGGCTTGCGCCAGTCGCACTCCTACGTGCCTGGTCACGCCAACATCGAACCCGCCCCCGGCGGCCCATGTGAAGTCGGTTTCTGATCCACTTAGACCGGATGCACTCAAAGTAGTGCGTCCGCCGCCAAACAACGCGTGCCCGAAGGGTGTAATCCGCGATGAATTCGGGAAGCGAACCGAGGGCCCGAACATAAACGTGTACAACTTCGCCGTAACTCCAGACGGCGTGCCGTAGTTCCCGCTGAAATCGGCAGTGACACCCAGGTTGCGCGTGAAATAACCACTCGCAGCCGCATTCCAGCCCTGTAAAGTAAAACTATCCACACCAGAAATACCCGTGCTGGCGTGAAGATACTGGTACCCTCCAAAGAACTCTCCTGCATTAGCTTCTTGCTCCTGGCCGAACACAAATAAAGAACAAAGCGAAATCATTGCGCACACCACAATCAGCTTGCGTAGCATTTAGGCTCCTTTACTAATATGTATCGTTCTCGCCCGAGCAGACACCGTTATGTGGTGTAGACGGGTCACACGAATAATCATAGAAAGCATGCCAGGAAAGGGCGCGTGATTGCGATCACGTGTGCGCGTGAGAGGGTCGCTCGAAAGGGCGCTCCCCTTGGTCACCGGTGAACAGGTCTTTGCGGTAATAGTAAAGGGCGGCCGAAGCCGCCCTCATAGTTGAAGACTGCGGGCGAGTACGCCCGCTTCCTACTAAGTCCCTTCCGACCACCCGGATAAGTACTCTTCCTGCTCCGGTGTAAGTCGGTCGATCTTGATACCCATCGATTCCAATTTCAGTTTCGCCACCCGCTTGTCCAGTTCCACGGGAACGGTATAAACCGTCTTCTCCAGCTTGGAGTAATTCTTGACCATGTGCTCGACCGACAGCGCCTGGTCGGCAAAGCTCATATCCATAACTGAAGGAGGATGGCCTTCGGCTGCAGCCAGGTTGATCAGGCGGCCTTCGCCCAGCAGATTGATCTTGCGGCCATCTTTCATCGAATACTCTTCGACAAAGTTGCGCGTGGTGCGCTTTGAGGACGCCATCTTCTCCAGCGTCGGGATGTCGATCTCCACGTTGAAGTGGCCCGAGTTCGCAATGATCGCGCCGTTCTTCATGACTTCGAAATGCTCTTTCGCAAGCACGTTCTTGTTGCCGGTCACGGTGCAGAATACATCTCCCATGCGGGCAGCTTCGTTCATCGACATCACGCGGAATCCATCCATGACAGCTTCTAGCGCCTTGGTGGGGTCGACTTCCGTGATGATGACTTCAGCGCCAGCTCCGCGCGCACGGCTAGCCAAACCGCGGCCGCACCATCCATAGCCGGCAACCACGAACTTCGACCCCGCCAGCAGGAAGTTGGTCGCGCGGATGATGCCGTCGATGGTCGACTGTCCGGTGCCGTAGCGGTTGTCGAAGAGATGTTTCGTATCCGCATCGTTGACGGCAATGATGGGATACCGCAGCACGCCTTCTTTCGCCATCGCGCGCAGACGAATCACGCCCGTCGTCGTCTCCTCAGTGCCACCGATCACACCGTCCAGAACGTCGGTGCGCTTGGTGTGCAGCACGCTTACCAGGTCCGCGCCATCGTCCATCGTGATCTGCGGGCGGTGATCGATGGCCGCAATGATGTGCTGATAGTAAGTATCGTTATCCTCGCCCTTGATGGCGTATACCGGCACGTTGTAGTCGCGCACCAGGCTGGCCGCGACGTCGTCTTGGGTCGACAGCGGGTTTGAAGCGCACAGAACCACGTCCGCCCCGCCATCGCGCAGGCAGATGGCCAGGTTTGCCGTCTCGGCCGTGACGTGCAGGCAAGCAGAAATGCGGACGCCCTTCAGGGGCTGATTCTTGATGAATTCCTTGCGGATGATCTGCAGCACGTTCATGGACTGGTTTGCCCATTCGATGCGCTTCTTCCCCATGTCGGCGAGATCGAGATTCTTAACGTCGCAGTTCACTTGCGTCGGTGTCGTTGACATACCTCTCCTGATTCAAAAATGCGATGAAATTTTAGGATTTCTGGCCTCGTGCTTGTTGTTCAGAATACACGAAATGCCGGCACGGATTGCTGGGCCGCGGGAGTTACCAGAGGACGTCGCCAAACGTCCCCTGTCCTTCTGAGGAAACTATCGTTTTGCCGCCTGCAGCGCCGGTTCCCGAAGACCTGCTTCGCTGGCCAGCTTCGCCGCTTTATCCGTGGCCTCCCAGGTGAAGTCCTTATCGCTGCGCCCAAAGTGCCCATAGGCAGCCGTCTTGCGATAGATCGGACGCCGCAAGTTGAGCGACTCAATGATGCCCTTGGGAGTCAACTGGAAATTCGCCCGCACCAGATCCGGGATGATGGCCGGATCGACCTTTTCAGTTCCGAAGGTTTCCACCAGGACGCTGACCGGTTCGGCGACGCCGATTGCGTACGCCAGCTGCACTTCGCACTTGTCGGCCAGCCCAGCCGCAACAATGTTTTTCGCAATATGCCGGGCCATGTAGGCAGCCGAGCGATCGACTTTGGTCGGATCCTTCCCGCTGAACGCTCCCCCACCGTGACGCCCCATGCCGCCGTAGGTGTCGACGATGATCTTGCGGCCCGTCAGGCCGGTATCGCCCATCGGCCCGCCAATCACGAAACGGCCCGTGGGATTGATGTGGTACTTCGTGTCGGCATCCAGCAGGTTGCTCGGGATCACCGCCTGAATCACGTGCTTGAGGATTTCCGCGCGCAGCTGATCGTTGCCAACCGTTTCAGCATGCTGGGTCGAAACCACGACCGCATCGACGCGGATCGGCTTGCCGTTCTTGTCGTATTCGACTGTGACTTGGGATTTGCCGTCAGGCCTGAGGTAGGGGCAGGTGCCATTCTTACGGACTTCGGTGAGGCGTTGCGTAAGCTTGTGCGCCAGCAGGATGGGAGTGGGCATCAGTTCGGGATTCTCGTTCACCGCGAAACCGAACATCATTCCCTGATCGCCCGCGCCCCCGGTATCGACGCCCATGGCAATGTCGCCCGATTGCTTGTTGATGCTGGAAATCACGGCGCAGGTATTGCAATCGAAGCCGTAAAGGGCGTTGTCGTATCCGATGGACTGCACCACGCCCCGTACCAGCGACTGGAAGTCGACGTACGCCTTGGTGGTAATCTCTCCGGCAATCACGACCAGCCCGGTAGCAGTCAGAGTTTCGCAAGCAACGCGGCTGGTGGAATCTTCCGCCAAGCAGGCGTCGAGAATGGCATCGGAAATCTGGTCCGCGATCTTGTCGGGATGTCCTTCCGTCACAGATTCCGAAGTAAACAAATAACGGTTTTTGGATGGCAAAATTCTTGTCTCCTTGCGCTTCACAGGGCGCTCGAGGTGGCGGGAAAATCAGGGCGCTGCGTCCATCTTTCCGCGCGTTAGCCCAGTGTTTTCAGGTCTCTAAAAAGCTATCAGAGAAAGGATGACGGAGGCAACGACTTTGACCCCGGCTGGCAGATCGTCAACCGAGAGGTCGCGTACGGCCACCGGATGGCGCCGACTAAGCGCCGAATGGCAGGAACAAACACCGTCCAGCCCTCCGAAAAGTTTGTATGCCGTTGTTCTGAAAGGTCCCAACTTGAGAGGCTGCGAAAAAATCGGTTGCCGGGTGTTTCCTTGAAAGGGCACGCCTTCAAACGTGCCGTAATGCCGCAAAATCACGCGGCTTCAGGCACTGATAAGTGTCATCAAATACCCGAACAGCTGTTCATCGACCTCAGGCGGCATCGGCCAAGATGGGAGCAGCCCCTGCGCAATGATGATCTCCGCGATCTACTATCACCACCGCTGGTGTAATGATTCCTGAACAAATGTCGCGATTTCTCGCCAAATCCCGCGACTTGAACAGCTCGCCACCGAGCGTGTACGTTTAGGTACGAATCTGGGACATTCGGCTTTGATCCACACCCCACCTTCCCGGTCTTCGAACGTCATTTTTTGGAGATGGTCTGCGCGTGGCGCGTGCCTTTTCCTGCTTGCCTTTCTGGGGTGCCTGCAAGCCAGCGCGCAACAGAAGCCCGCGTCCCCACTCGACGAATTTGACCGGCGATTTGCCGCTGCGAACTCGGCGAAAGAGGCGGGTGACTTGCCCGCTGCCGCTGCGGCCAGCGATAAGATCGTCGCACTCGGACTCCGCGAAATGGGAAAGTTGCGCCTCTTTGAAGCCGCATATCCCGAGGCCGCCAGGTTCTCCCGCAGGTCCCTCGAGTTCGAGGATGTTGCAGATGCGCACGTCGATCTCGCTGCTGCCAACCTGTTTACGAGCCGGGCGGACGAAGCACTCAAAGAGATCAGCCAGGCTCTTGCCGCCGATCCTCGCAACGCCAAGGCCTGGACCATTCAGGGCCAGGCGCAGTTCAAGAAAAAGGACTACCGCGCCGCGGTGGAATCTTTCCAGGAGTCCCTCGAGATTCGTCCCGACCGCGAAACCAGCTACGGTCTCGCAAGTTGTTTGCTCCGATTGAAAGAGAAGGAAAAGGCCGCGGCGATTTTCCAGCAGATGACGGTGGCGTCCGGTGATCGCAGCAGCCTGCATCTCTTGTTCGGCGACGCTTATCGAAAAGCCACCCTGTACGGCGACGCAATCCGGGAGTTCCAGCGTGCGCTCTCACTCGATCCCAAAGTTCCAAACGGCCACTACTTTCTCGGCCTGACTTACTTGATGCGGAACGAATGGGTGCTCACGCCGGAGGCCCGCCGGCAATTTCTCGAGCAACTGCGAGTCGACCCTGGAAATTTCTTTGCGAACTATCTCTTAGGCTATATGGCGTTCAGTTCGAACCAGCCGCAGGAGGCGGATCACTATCTGGGGGAGGCGGCGAGATTGAATCCGTCTTCATCGCAAGCCTGGCTGTACTTGGGTCTGAATGCTTACCGCCGCAAGGAAAATCAGCGCGCGGAGCGGCTCTTCCGGAAGGCAATTGCACTCGCCGAACGTAGCGGCGTAGACGCTCACAACGATATCCGGAAGGCCTACACCAGTCTTGGCCGGATCCTCATTGCTTCCGGAAGAGCAGCGGAAGGGGAGCGATACTTCGAAAAGGCGCGCGCGATTCAGCAAAACATCATCGCCGACAACCAGGAAGGGAGTGGCATGGGTGATTCGGGTGGATCCGGAGTTTCTTCTGCCGATGTCTCCACCCTTGCGCAAAACGAGCCGCCGGTTCCTCTGGGGGGGACGGGCAAGGATGCGGCCACGCCGTTAGACGGCAACGTCCTGTCGCACGCCAAGCTGACGCAGGACCAGGAGAGACAGGCAGCGGCCCAGGAAGAATTCTTGCGTTCTGTTCTGGGCGGCGCCTTCAGTGATCTGGCCACGGTCGAAGCAATGCAGGAGCAGTATGCCGTAGCTCTCGGACACTACCAGGAAGCGGAGGGATGGGATCCCAAAGTACCCAACCTGATGCGCAATCTCGGGTTCACGGCCTATCGCGCCGGGAACCAGCCGGAAGCAATCAGGGCATTGCGAAAAGCGCTGGCACTTGCCCCGGGTGATGATGAGGCTCGCGCGGTTCTGCGAGAACTGGGGACTACTGTCCCCGGGCCGGTTCCGCAAAAGAAGGAAGACAGGAAGCCATGAACTTGAGCGCGACGGACAGCAATTGAATCCGCAACCATTACTTTGCATTCGCGTCCTGCTCGTCGGCGCAGCGGCGCTGCTTGCACCGATGGCTTTGAGTCAGGAGCAGCATCCGGCCGCGCCTCCTCCGCCGCCGAACGCCAAGAAGGTTCAGTGCAAAGGACGTCCGGTACCGCAGCTGGAGGACGTCACGGAGAAGGCAGGTATCCGTTTCCGCCATATCGCCAATCCGCTGAGCACATACATTGTCGAGTCGATGAGCGGCGGCGTGATTCTGTGGGATTACGATCGCGATGGCTGGCTGGACATCTATTTCACGAACGCGCCTACCATCGAGATGGCCCTGCGCAAGGAATCGGCTCGCGGAGCGCTCTACCATAACAACCACAACGGCACATTTAGCGATGCGACGGACAAGTCAGGCCTGGGGGCGCCTTGCTTCGCCATGGGCGGCGCAGTGGCCGACTACAACAACGACGGCTGGCCAGATCTGTACCTGACGTGTCTCGGCGGAAATATTCTGTTTCGCAACAATGGGGATGGCACGTTCACGGATGTCACCGCGAAAGCCGGCGTTGCGGACGGTCGCATGTCTGTCGGTGCGGCTTTCGGAGATTACGACCGCGACGGATTCGTGGACCTGATGGTGGCCAACTATGTCGACTTCCAACTCGACCATCTGCCTCCGTTTGGCGGCAAGTCACTCTGCAAATATCGCGGTATCGATGTCTATTGCGGACCGCGCGGATTGAAGGGCGCAGGCGATTCGCTCTTCCACAACAACGGCGATGGCACGTTTACCGACGTTTCCAAGGCCGCCGGCGTGGATGACCCGCACGGTTTTTACGGTCTCGGTGTCGTTTGGGCCGACTTCAACAACACCGGCTGGCCTGACATCTACGTGGCCAACGACACGCTGCCTAACTTTCTTTACCGCAACGACGGCAAAGGCAAGTTCACCGAGATTGGGCTCGAATCCGGCACCGCCTTGAGCGAGACGGGTTCTGAGCAAGCCTCCATGGGAGTTGCCCTCGGCGACTACCTGCACAATGGACGTCCTTCCATCTACGTGACAAATTTCGGCGACGACTATAGCGACCTGTATCGCAACGACGGGAACTGGATGTTTACGGATGTCTCTTATG
The DNA here is from genome assembly GCA_963850425.1 of uncultured Acidobacteriota bacterium. Classification (GTDB taxonomy): domain Bacteria; phylum Acidobacteriota; class Terriglobia; order Terriglobales; family Acidobacteriaceae; genus Gp1-AA133. The sequence goes on from CAWKLF010000003.1 coordinate 304,920, forward strand.
CGTCAGGGGTAGCCTTGCCCTCCTTTCCTTTTGTGAAGTGGGGCGATGCATTCGTGGATCTCGACAACGATGGCTGGCTGGATCTGGTGGCGGTGAGCGGTCATGTCTATCCGCAAATGGAAAAGGTGCCTGCCAGCGGTGGGTACGCGCAGACCAAGCTGCTCCACATGAACCAGAAAGATGGCACCTTCTGTGATGCCGGCAATCTGGCCGGACCGGCTCTGGAAGAAAGACGCGTGTCACGGGGCCTGGCGGTCGGGGATCTGTTCAACGACGGCAATGTGGACGTCGTGGTTGAGGATCTCGATAGCGCGCCGATGATCCTACAGAACCACGGTGTTTCGGGCCGCCACTGGGTGAGTCTGGAATTGGCAGGTACTAAGAGCAATCGCCTGGCAATCGGGGCACGCGTTAAGGTTGTGGCCGGAGGGATGACGCAGACCGACGAGGTTCGCAGTGGCGGCAGTTACATCTCCCAGAGCGATTTCCGTTTGCACTTTGGGCTAGGGTCGGCAGAGAAGATTGAGTCGCTGGAGGTCCGCTGGCCTTCCGGGAAAGTTGAGACGTTCAAGAACCTCGCAGCCGATCGCTTCTATGCCCTGCTGGAAGGGGAAGGGGTCGTTCCAGCAGAGCGGATTCGGCCGGTTTCCCACATACGCTTCGCCTCGGAGGGATTTTGGTGAGATGGGGATGTTAAGCCAGTTGGTTCACGGCGTTTTCACCCCCTAGAAGTTTGACGAAGGGCCGGGCTATTGCACTTCGTGTTTCAGGATGAATCTCAACAGTTTGGTGAACAGGCGTTATCGCCTCACGGCTTCCACTTATCCAGAAATGCGATTACGTCGTCAGGATCAAGTAACCGAGCTGACTCCCACTCCCCATTCTTCTGCGAATACAGCAGCTTGCCGTCCGGGCCGAGAATTGCCAGAGCCGGGACACCTTTTTCGAGAGGAACCTGGTATTCCGCCGCCAAATCATTGTTCTTCTTTCCGTCGTCGCCAATGTCTACATGCACAACCTCAAAATTTTTCTCCAAAAGGTGAGCGACATCCGTCTGATGAAATGCTTGGTCAAGCACGTGACAGTCGTAGCACCAGTTTCCGCCGAAGACCAGGATTACCCGCCGATGATCTTTTTTCGCCTTGGCGGAGGCTTCCTCAATTTCGACTTTGGCGTCTGCGTCTTTGTTATAGAGATTCGGATTGGGTTTCAGAGCCGGAGGCATTTTGACCACATCGGAATGCGCCGCCATTACGATGCGCCACTGGTCACCCTGCCGTTGCCACGCTTGCTGCTCCATTACGTAGCGAGATCGCGCACCGTCTGCGGCTTTCGTCTTCATGGAAACTGACAGACTCACAACATGGAGCCCCTGCTGGTCCTGCTCTCCGAGGGTATGGACCTCGAAGTCGATCATGCCGGAAGAAACCAGCTTTTGCCAGAAATCCGTCTCAGGGACGATGTCGGGTGTCGGCTTTTGGTCTTTGCTCATAAACCTCGCAGGGGGATCAGTCGAATACAAACTCTTTAGCGAGGCTATCCCTGTCGCCGTTAATGTACCCTTCCACTTTTCAATTCCGTCGAATCCAGCCGATGGGGTTTGCGTGACCGAAGAGGTAGAAACAAGAAGAAGCACGAAAGCCGAAAGAACACGGGTGGTCATTAAGAGGACCTCGCCGGGATTATAAGCAAACAGGACATTTGTGGGCGTTGCAACGCGCTTCCCGGAAGGCAGACCTGGGCATGATCGAGATCCGATGTTGATAACTGTTGTAATCAGGCCTTCTCACCAGTGTGCGCCGTTTGTTCGCCGAAAATCGCAGGGTTTCAGCATTTGAGGACAGCTCCCAGCGGCTTCAGCCGCTCAGTGCTCTCGATCGTGTGACAGACTTCGTCCGCAGCCTCTTAGCGTGAAGTTACTGCAGGGTCGGGTGGTTTCTGAGTCGCAGGTTGCAGGCCGTCGCTGTGGAAGGTTAGGGTCCGCACCGCGCCGTATTCACCCAGGCGCGGCAGCTTGTGTCCGTTGAAAAAAACATCCAGGGCTCCGGCGTTTCCGGCCTTGATGATCAGTTCCCGATTGGCCTGAATGGATTTCTCTTGCGGAGCCGACAGCGTCACTTCGACGGGCGGTTGGCCGTCGACGACGATCGACACCCAGCACTCGTCCGAGTTGTCGTTTCCTTTCAACAAAACAGTGAACGCGCCGGGCGCAACTTCTGTAGATGAAGCCGCCCCGTGCAGGGCGGCTTGCGACATGGGCGCAGGCTGGGACCCGGTCTTCTCCGTGCTCGGGATTGGTGTGCTGGGAGCATGGTTGCCATCCGTAGGAGTGGTCGGTATCCGCCGTGGCGCGCCGCTACCAGAGCTCGACGCGTCAGGAGTTGCTTGCATCTCGGGCGCTGGAGTCGCGGAGCTGCGGTCGTCACCACGTGTGCGATGGTAATAACTCCAGGTTGCAAACGCCAAGGCTGCCAACAAAAGGCCAAGCGCCAGCAGACCCCACGGAATTTCTGCGGCACGCTCCGCCTCTCGCGTCTCGAGAACCGGTTTGCTCGGACGCTCAGCGACTACTTGCTGCATTGGGAACCGCCGTTGCATCCGGCGGCATGGAACGTTGCTGGTTTTCGCCCAAGGCCTCCATGTAATCGTTGATGGTCTGTTGTTCGTCGAGGCCCAGGTGGCGGGCATAGGCGCGCACAAATCCCTTGTTGAAGATGCCGCCAGGAAGCTGATCAAACTTTTCTTCTTCCAGGGCACGAAGCATGCGGGTCCCGATCTTGGTGCTGAGAGCGATATCATCGAGCGAGACGCTTCGTTGTTCACGCTCTTTTTTCAGCCTGTCACCGAAAGATCCCATAGAGGCTCTCCCCAAGACCGGCATCGGGATAGCAGGAAATACTATCCGTATGTTAAGCGGACGGGAAGAGGCTTGCCAGGGTTTGGCGTGGCCCGAACCGTAGACGTAAAGCCTCTTTCGCGCCGATCCCCCGCCAAGCCCCTTGCCCTACGTGGCTTTGCGGGTACGGGGGGTTACTTAAGGTCGTTGCTCGCCCTTCCAAGCGCCGCATATAATTTGAGCAATTCTGCCTGAAAATTAGAAGGATTTGTGCATGCCTGAGGCCACCGGGGCCGATCGAAGACGGCAAAGCCAAGAGCTCAACATCTTCCATGATGTGGCCAAGGCCTTAACCTCGTCTTTGGATCTGGATTCCATTCTGCAAACGATCATGGAAAAAATGGCGGAATACTTCCGTCCCGACACCTGGTCCTTGCTGATGGTGGACGAGGAGCATAACGAACTTTACTTCGCGATCGCCGTTGGCGACGCGGCCGAGGCCCTGAAGGACGTTCGCCTGAAAGTGGGCGAAGGCATCGCCGGCTGGGTGGCCAAAAACGGCGAGCAACTCATCGTCCCTGACGTCTACACCGATGCCCGCTTTGCCAAACGCATCGATAAAGTGACGCAGTGGGAGACGCGGTCGATCATCTGCATTCCGCTGAACTCCAAGCACCGGGTGCTCGGCGTCATCCAGCTGGTCAATGTCGACATGAAGGGTTTCGGCGACCAGGAAATTTTCTTCCTGCAGGCCTTGTGCGATTACGCGGCCATTGCGATCGAGAATTCGCGCGCCGTCGAGAAGATCCAGGAACTCACCATCACCGACGACTGCACCGGCCTCTACAACGCCCGTCATCTTTATAAGACGCTGGAGACCGAAGTCTACCGTTCCTCCCGCTTCGGCTACGAATTCAGCGTGCTGTTCATCGATCTCGATCACTTCAAGCAGGTGAACGATACACACGGTCACTTGATTGGCAGCAAGCTGCTTGCGGAAATCGGGTATCTCGTGAAAGCCCAGCTGCGCTTGATCGACTACGCCTTCCGCTACGGCGGCGACGAATTTGTCGTGCTGCTTCCGCAAACCGGCAAAGACCAGGCACTGACGGTCGCCAAACGTCTTCGCGATGCGCTGCGCGTGAGTGCGTTCTGCAAGGAAGAAGGCCTGAACCTGAACATCCGCGCTTCTATCGGCCTGGCAACTTACCCGCACGACGCCAAGTCCCCGCACGATGTCATCCGCCAGGCCGACGAGATGATGTACCTGGTAAAGAACACCAGTCGCGACAATATTGGAATTGCGCAGCGCGGGGTGATGAAGTAGGAGTGGCGATAGCTGTCAGGTGCCTGCGCTCAGTGATCAGGTCCGAGTTTGCAGTTCTAAGAGAGTCTCTATTCTCGCGAGCAAGGAAAAGCAGGTCCTTCGCTTCGCTCAGGATGACAAAGGTTATTTTCGGCCTCACCTGAGATCTGACGCTTGAGATTTGACACCGCAGCAGAATGCTCCGGCCACAATCAGTCCCTACTCTTTTTTTCTCTTCTGCAGTTCAATCGACCGATCAGAATCGGATTGCGTTGCGGAAGGGTCCTGCTTGAAGGCGATGGAGTTCGCCGGAGCATTCGGATTCACTCCGAAGTCCCACACGTAAAGATTCATTCCTTCTTTTCCAAGCATCTCGACGACGGCATACTCTCCGCTGGGCAGGCTCTCGGTGGGAGTGACTTTGACCCAGCCGCCATTTATGGGCTGCGACGTGGTAGCCACAAACTTGGCGTCCTGGCTGATCTTCCCGTACACGGCCACCTTGATTTCGCCGACCACGCGCTTGTCGCCCTTGGCCTCGAGCCGAATGATGCGGAAGCGGTCACTGGATGCTGACGCAGCATCTTTCTTCGCTGCATCATCTTTCTTGGGCTGCGTGCCGGCATCCGCATCGGAATCCTCGCCGCGATCGATGTTGATGTACAAAGCCGGGACTGAAACGTGGGCCTGCACCGGCGAGTGTTTGCCGGGGACTTCCACCGTCTGCCGGTTGCTTGCAATCGGGTTCACCGCCGACCGCAGGATATTGCCCTTCAGGTTCTTGTTGACGGCACCCCCGCGTTGATCGAGCGGGACAAGTTCGGGACGGCTCTCATAAGTATCGAGCAGGAAGACTCCGCCTTCTTCCGGAAGCTGCAGTCCAGGCGCAACGTGGGGGGAACGCGCTTCCTCGGATTCACGGTCCGCTTCCAGTTCCTTGTCGAGCGCCGCGGCCTCTGGGGTAGGCGCCCCGGCCGCGCGATCCTTCTCATATTTCTCGGTCGCTGGCCAGTCCACCATCGACTTTGGCAGTTCCTCCCACTCGCCGCGGTCGGCGCTCATATAGCGCACGCGCTCTCCCTTGATTTCGTACTTGGTGACTGACTGGTAGGAGCCGTCCTTAAGGTAGAGGCGTTTGGCGAGGTCCTGCGCCTGAACGAGACCGGGCGCCAGCCACAAGAGAGTTCCGATCCCCAGCCAGATCAGGCAACTGCGGAAAACACGGCGCATGGTTTCACCCAACTCGTGAGATGCAGGCGCGAATTCAGCGGATGCTCACTCCGAAAGCTTCCAGAATTCTCCCATAACCAACCTCGCGAAACACGGTTTCCCTGTCGGCTGGTCGATCTTAGCTCGTGGCTCGTAACTCGTAGCTCGTAGCTCATCCTGTATTGTGCAGCCCGGCGGCAATCCCGTTCATGGTAGCGCCAATTGCATAGTCGAGAGATTTGTCCGGCTCCCCGCCCCGCTTCCTATGCAGCAGGTCGACCTGGATCAAACTCATTGGGTCAACATAAGGATTGCGCAGGCGGATCGAGCGAAAAAGCACGGGGTTCTTTTCCAGCAGATCATTCTGTTCCGCGATCGACAGGATTACGCTGCGCGTGCGGACAAATTCCTCGAGCAGCATGCCGTAGACGCGATCGCGGATCCGCGCGTCCGCCACCAGTTCCGCATAAAGCCGCGCGATGGACATATCGGCCTTGGCCATCGCGATCTCCACATTACGCACCAGGCTCGAGAACAACGGGAAGTTCTTCGTCATCTCCCGCAAAAGCTTGGCATTCGCGGGCGAAGCTTTTGTAAAACGCTCCAAGGCGTAGCCCACCCCGAACCACGCCGGTACCGCGTGCCGGCTCTGCATCCACCCGAATACCCACGGAATGGCGCGCAAATCTTCCAGGCGGCGGCTTTGCGAACGGCGTGCCGGACGCGACCCGATGCGTGCATGTTCAAGCTCGTTCACCGGCGTAGCCTGCTCGAAGTATGCAAGAACGTCGGAATCCTCGGCGATTCGCTCGCGATAGTAGCGATATGCCTCCTCGGAGATGGTCTCCATCGCCGCATCCCAGCGCGTGGCCTCCTGCTCGGAAGGCAGGCTGGGAGTGACCACCGCCTCCAGGCAGGCGGCAATCATGATTTCCAGATTCCACTCCGCCAGCACCGCGTCGGAATATTTCCAGGTCAGGACTTCGCCCTGTTCGGTGACGCGAATCTCTCCCGAGAAATCTCCGGGCGGCTGAGCAAGAATTGCGGCATGCGTTGGGCCGCCTCCGCGCCCGACCGTTCCGCCGCGCCCGTGAAACAGGTGCAGGTTGACCCGATGCTCGCGCGCCGCCTGATGCAGATCGTGCTGCGCTTTGTGCAGTTCCCATGTGCTGGTCAACATGCCTCCGTCTTTATTCGAGTCGGAATAGCCCAGCATCACTTCCTGTGCTCGCGCCCAGGACTCAAGCAACGGCTGGTAGTCTCGGGAGTCCCATAGGCGTTTCATCACCGCCGCCGAGTCGCGCAACGAAGCAATCGATTCAAACAGCGGCACCGGACGAAGTCCCGGATCGCGGCCTTCCGCCTTGCACGACACGCCGCACACCTCCGCCAGGCGCACCACATTGAGAACGTCTTCCTCCGACTGCGTGTCGCTCACAATGAAATTGCGAATCGCTTCCGGAGCCTGGGTCTTCTTGAGTTCTGCGATCGCGCGAAAGGTTTCAAGCGTGTCGGCCGACAGCGCCGGCAGATCGCGGGCTTTCGCCTGCGGGACCACGGCCGATGCCAAGTCCGATACTGCGCCCGAAAGGGCGCGCGCATGCTGCCGGATATCGAGCGTGTGAAGGTGAAAGCCAAAAGTCCGCACCTTCCTGAGCAGCGGATCAATCAGCAACTCCACCAACCGCTCTCCCCGGTTGGCGCACAGGCTCTCGCGCACCAGCAGCAGATCATCCTCGAACTCCCCTGCCGGGCCGTAGGCAAAAGCATGCTCAGAGGAATCGCGGCTGAAGCGCAGGCGCGCGCTGACGAAATCCAGGAAGTGCCGATACAGCTCGACTTCCGTAATCTGCTTCCAGCGCGAGTGCTCCTCGCCCAGGGTATTTTCGTACGTCTGCACACGTTGCACCAGACGTTCCGACGCTCCAATCCGGCGCAATGACATGCTGAGCTGGCTGACCAGCCGCGTGATCTCGGCGACGTAGTGGTCGATGATGAGGTGGCGCGCGATCCGCAGCGCATCCCGCGTGCTCTGTGCCGTAACGTAGGGATTACCATCACGATCCCCGCCGATCCACGAGCCAAAATGCAAAAGCTCCGGAAGCGTGGCGTCTCCTGCGGTAGCACCGTAGAGATCCGCGAGAGACTGCTCCAACTCCGCATAGAGCCGGGGTACAGTCTCGAACAACACCATCGGAAAGTGGTCGAGGCCCATGTGAATTTCGTCGCGCACCGTCGGCTTCTTAAGGCGGACTTCGTCAGTCTGCCAAAGCGCCGTGATTTCCTGCAGGATCTGGGCTTCATATTCGAGCGCGTCGGCCTGCGACAGCAGGACATGATCGAGCCGTTCCAGAAGCCGGGCAATGCGGCGGCGCTTGAGGCGAATCGTGTGGCGCGTGATTTCGGTGGGATGAGCCGTGAACACAGGCGTCACGCAAACTTTCTTCAGAGCGTCCAGAACCGCGTGCAGCGGCGTGGCGCCAGCCTTCAACCGAAACAACGTTCCGCGAAACGATCCTTCGATCGGCGCGCGTCCCGACTGCAGCCGCGCCGCCCGCCGCCGGCGCTTGCGATGATTGGTTTCGGCAAGGTTGGTGAGTTCGAAATAGACTGCGAACGCCTTGGTCACGCGGTAAGCGTCTTCGACTGACAATCCGCGAACCACATCGCGGGCCTGCGCCATGAGCCCCGACTCCAACTGTTCTCTTCCCGCCGGAAGCTGCTCGCGCTGCTGGATTAGAAGCCGCCGCAGCCGCTCCACGGTCTCGAAAAACGCTTCCCCTTCCTGCTCGACCAGCACGCGTCCCAGCAGAATTCCCAGCGAGCGCACATCGCGTCGCAACGGAAGCTCTTTGGCAGGATCGGAAGTGTCGGCGGTAAGCTCGGCGAGCCGCGTGCGCGGATCATCCTCGCTCCACAGGGAAGGGTCGGCCATGGGCTATTCTAGCGAATCGCGCGCATGGTAGCCGGTCCCTGTATGCGACTGTCCAGCGCGCGTTCGATTGTTCCCTTGCAGATGTCGTGCTAAGGTTTCCGGCCATGTTCAGAATAGCCTGTTTGGTCGCGCTGATCCTTGGTGCAATCGCCAACTCCGGTGCCGCCGATAAAGCGACCTTGCAAGGTCGCCGCCATCGCGCCGCGACTACCTTTCATGATGGCATTCTGCTCATCCACGCGAACTCTCGCATCGATATAGCGGCCGATGGTTTCCGCCAGGATCCTTACTTCTACTACCTGACCGGGCAGGAGAACGCCGTCAGCGCCTTGCTGGCGATTGAGGGCAAGTCAGGCGAGTCCTGGCTCTTCCTGCCCTCCAAACCGCCGTTCGCGAAGCTTGGGTTGAAGGCTCCGCTCGTTCCCGGCCGCGATGCAGCACAGCAGTCCGGCATCGATCACGTGGTGGACTGGACAGAACTGGATTCATTTCTTGCAGCCCGTAGCACATCCTCGGCACCCCTCTATTACGCCAAGGACGGACTGGCCGACTTCGAAGAGATGCCTGCCAACCTTCTTAGCCCGAAAGCTCCCGGCGCGCCCCTTTGGCTCCAGGCGATTCTCGCGAAATGGCCTTCCCTCACGGCAAAGGATGTTACCGATTCTCTGACGAATCTGATGGCCGTGCAGGATGCAGACGAAATCGCCTCCGTCCGGGCCGTTGCGAAGAGCACAGTGGCGGCCATTACGGCAGGTATGCGAGCCATTCGCCCAGGCGTTTCCCAGCGCATCGTTGAGTCGGCGGTCGAAAGCGCCTGCTGGGCTAATGACGCGCACGGATCGAACTTCTGGCCCTGGGTAATGTCCGGCGAGAACGCGGTCTTTCCCAAGCCTTTCGATTCGCTCGCCGCCTATGATCATCTGGACCGCCTGATGCATTCCGGGGAACTCGTTCGTCTGGATGTGGGCTGCGAATACCAACACTATCTGGGCGACCTCGGACGCACTGTGCCGGTCTCCGGCCGCTACACCGATGAACAGCGCGAAACCTGGAACATTTTCGTAGCCGCCTACCGGAAGGCAGTCACAAAATTGCGCGCTGGCGTCAAGGTCAACGACGTTTACGAAGCATGGAGCCAGGAACTGCTTAATCATCGCAGCGCCGCCAAGAGCGCGCTCGCGCAGCATGCCATCGACTCCTGGTCAAAGCGCGAGAATGTTCCGTTCTGGCAAATCCACACCTCGAACGTCCTGGCCGGATGGCCTCCCGAGCCGCTGCCCGCCGGCACCACCATTAATTTCGAACCGATCGCATCGGCCGATGGTCAAGGCTTCTTCCTGGAAGACATGTACATCGTTCAGAAAGACGGCGCCGAACTGCTAACTCCCGGCGTACCGTATACCGCTGAAGAGATTGAAGCGGTGATGCGCTAACCAAGGGACAATCACTTATATGATGGCGAAATGTTTGTCGCCGCATGGGTACCTATGGCAAACTTGCTTAACTTCGCGAGCGCTTCGTCTCTTAGCCGCGACTTAGGACTGGTATGTTTGCAGGTACGCGCCGTACTCTGTTCAACGTCCTGATTGTTTTATCGCTTTTTCTTCGAGCAATTGCTCAACAAACAAGCCCTGCTTCGGCCCCTCCTGTCGAATCCGTTTCAAACCCAACAAGCCCAGCGGCCTCGTTATCCAGCGGGCTTGCCACTCCCTTGCACGATGCCCTCATGCTCTATCGCAAGGGAGACTTTGATGGAGCGATTGGCAAGTATCACGAGCTTCTGAATCAGAAGCAGAACCTTCCTGAAGCCTACGCCGGGTTAATCCGCACTTATCTCAAGAAGAAGGACGTACAACAAGCTGCAGATACCGCGCGGCAAGCTCTCCAGGTGGCCGACGCAGGGCCTGTGCGCGTGGCTTTGGGCGAAGTGTATTTCCGACAGGGAAAGATCCTCGATGCAGAAGCAGAATGGCTCAAAGTAATCAACTCTGGTCATCGCGATCCCCGCGCCTTCCTGGGACTTGCCCGAGTGCGCTGGGCCTTTTCGATGTACAGGAGCGGCCAGGCAATGATCGAGAAGGCATACGAGTTTGATCCCGCAGACCCTGAGATCCGCAGGTTGCGACTGGGAAGGCTCAGTCGCGCCGAACGGGTGAAGGCTCTGGAGGATTATCTCGCCGGCGAAAACAATGACGATTCGGAAACGCGTTCTTCCACGCGGAATTACCTCGAGTACCTTAAAGCTCGAGCAAAGGACCCGCGCGGTGGTTGCCGCCTTGTCGGCAAGATTGCTACCACCGAGACACCGTTGCTACGTTACATGAGCGATGCTAACCATATACGTGCGTATGACCTTGAAGTCAGCGTGAATAACACGAAGTCTAGGTTATTGCTTGATACAGGCGCCAGCGGGATCCTGATCAACAGAAGACTTGCCGAAAGGGCCGGTGTCACTCGCCTGTCAGATGCCGCGTTCGGCGGTATTGGCGACCAAGGCAGCCAGCGCGGATATATCGGACTGGCCAATACTCTAAGGGTCGGCGAACTGGAATTTCAGAACTGCGAAGTGCGAGTGCTTGACCGTCGCTCGGTTGTGGGTGATGACGGGCTTATCGGTACTGACGTCTTCTCCAGTTTCCTGGTGGATATCGATTTTCCAGTTGAGAAGTTACGCTTGACGGAACTACCGAAGCGGCCCGACGGCAACGCCTCGACCATCTCTCTTGAGACAGAACGAGAAGGCCCAGACAACAGCAACCACGAAGCCGACAACGCTACACCCGACACTCTTACCAAGGATGCTGCGTCAGTCTCCAAGGGGCCAGTGGACGCCTATATCGCCCCGGAGATGAAGTCTTATACCAGGATCTATCGGTTCGGCCACGCGTTGCTGGTTCCCACCTACATCGGCGAGGACAATGCTCCCGCCAGGCTGTTCCTTCTTGATACAGGTGCTTTCGACAACCACGTAACACCCGCGACGGCCCGGGAAGTGACTCACATCGAAGAGGATCCTCGCACCAAAGTCCAAGGCGTTTCCGGTTCCGTGAATAAGGTTTACCGCACCGGCAGAGCGCTCGTCCGTTTTGGCCGGTTGCAGCAGCACGATCAGGACCTGGTCGCCTTCGATCTGACCCATGTCAGCGACGATATTGGCACTGAAGTCTCCGGCTTGCTGGGCTTCCAGATGCTGCGCCTCCTCGATATCAAGATCGACTACCGGGATGGGTTGGTGAACTTCGACTACAACCCAAAACGCTTTAACCATTGAAACTGGGGTTCATGCGGGATCGCAAGTTCGCGCATTTCTCGACCAGCGCCACTTTGCTCGCGAATTCCACCTCGTTCCCCGAGCACACAACTGGTATTAATGGAATGCGTGCCTCGATGATGGCTTCGCCAGTCCGCTAAGGATTTGGGTGCAGAGTCCTGATCGCCCCCAATTACCACCCCGATTTTCCACATTCCCTTCTCTCCCAATCTCTGCCATAATTGTTCGTGCACACCAGCCTGCACAATTTTCCAACCCAAAATAAAGTGAGGAAGCGATGTCGGCAAAGTACATCTTTGTGACGGGCGGAGTTGTGTCTTCTTTAGGCAAGGGCCTGGCCGCGGCTTCGATCGGATGCCTGCTCGAAAGCCGCGGGCTCAAAGTCAATCTCATGAAGTTCGACCCTTACCTGAACGTCGATCCCGGCACCATGTCCCCCTTCCAGCACGGCGAAGTCTTCGTCACCGACGACGGCGCCGAAACCGACCTCGATCTCGGACACTACGAGCGCTTCACTCACGCCAAACTCTCCCGCGACAATAACTGGACCACCGGACGCATCTACGAGCAGATCATCGCCAAGGAACGCCGCGGCGACTACCTCGGCAAGACCGTGCAGGTCATTCCGCACGTCACCAACGAAATCAAGAGCGCGATGAAGAAAGTTGCGCAGGACGTGGATGTCGCCATCGTGGAGATCGGCGGCACCGTCGGCGACATCGAGTCGTTGCCCTTCATGGAAGCGATCCGCCAGATGCGCCAGGAGCTGGGCCGCGAGCACACGCTGTTCGTCCACGTGACCCTGGTGCCGTTTATCGCTGCCGCGCAGGAGTTGAAGACCAAGCCCACCCAGCACTCGGTCAAAGAACTGCTCAGTATCGGAATTCAGCCCGATATCCTGCTTTGCCGCACCGACCGCTTCCTCGCCAAGGACATCAAGTCGAAAATCGCCCTGTTCTGCAACGTTGAGGAAGAGGCCGTCATCACGGCGAAAGACGTGGCGTCGATCTACGAGGTTCCGCTGGTATTCGCGCAGGAGAATGTCGACACTCTCGCCCTCAGGTACCTGCACATCGAAGCAAAAGACCGCGACCTTGCCAAGTGGGAAGACATTGTGCACCGCGTTTACAACCCCAAGGCGGACGTAACCATCGGCATTGTGGGCAAGTACGTTGAATACGAAGATTCCTACAAGTCGCTGAAAGAAGCGCTGGTGCACGGGGCGCTGGCGCACAACCTGAAGCTGCAGGTGAACTGGATCGAGGCCGAAGGCCTCGAGGCCATGGATGCCAACAGCGACGCCCAGTTGGAGGACTATGACGGCATCCTGGTTCCGGGCGGCTTCGGCAAGCGTGGGATCGAAGGGATGCTGGTGGCCATCCGATACGCGCGCGAGAAGAAAGTTCCCTACTTCGGCATCTGTCTCGGCATGCAGACCGCCTGCGTGGAGTTCGCCCGCAACGTCTGCGGGTTGGCCGACGCGAATTCCAGCGAGTTCAATCCCGGCACTCCGCACCGGGTCATCTATAAGCTCCGCGAGCTGCGCGGCGTCGAAGAACTGGGCGGCACCATGCGCCTGGGCGCTTGGACCTGCAAGATCGAACCCGGCACGCTCGCCAACAAGGTCTATGGCCAAACCGAAATCAGCGAGCGCCATCGTCACCGCTACGAATTCAATCGCGAATACGAGAGCACGCTGGTCGCCGGCGGCTTGCGCATCTCAGGCTCGACGCCCGACGGCACCTACGTCGAAATGGTAGAAATTCCGGAGCACCCGTACTTCATCGGCTGCCAGTTCCATCCTGAATTCAAGTCGAAGCCGCTCGAGCCGCACCCGTTGTTCAAGGCATTCATCGGCGCGTCGTACGAGCACGGCCTGCGTCGTCGCTCCGAAAAAGCCGCAGCCGAGGTCGAGATGTTCCATCGGCCAGAGAAGGTGGGAAGGCGGTAAGGTCAAAATCATTCACCACAGGGGACACAGAGAAATACGGAGGATTTAGGATTTTCCCCTGTGTTCCTCTGTGTCCCCTGTGGTTTAAGCTCTTAGCCTGACATGCCCATCTCCTTCCAATTCGACAACGTCCGCATCGGCTCCGGCAATCTCTTCCTGATCGCCGGCCCGTGCGTCATCGAAAGCGAAGACCACGCCATCCGCATGGCCGAGATCATTAAGGGCGTCACCCGCTCGCTGAACTTCCCTTTCATCTTCAAGGCCTCCTACGACAAAGCCAACCGCACGTCGCTGAAAAGTTTTCGCGGCCCCGGACTCAAGGAAGGGTTGCGCATTCTGAAAAAAGTGAAGCAGGAAGTGAAAGTTCCGATCCTCACCGACGTCCACGAAGCCGGGGATGTCTCCACCGTCGCCGAAGTCGCCGACATCCTGCAGATCCCCGCCTTCCTCTGCCGCCAGACCGACCTGATCGTCGCCGCCGCGCTCAGTGAACGCGTGGTTAACATCAAGAAGGGCCAGTTCGTTTCCCCGTGGGATATGAAGCACGCCGTCGAAAAATGCCATGCGTCGGGAAACAAGCGCGTGTTCGTCACCGAGCGCGGCTCCAGCTTCGGCTATAACAACCTGGTCGTCGACATGCGCTCGCTAGCGATTATGCGAAAATTCGCGCCCGTGGTCTTCGACGCCACCCACTCCGTGCAACTACCCTCGGCCTCACACGGAGACGACAACGGCAATGCCACCAGCGGCGGCCAGCCGGAATTCATCCCTGTGCTCGCGCGCGCGGCCGTGGCCGCCGGCGTGGATGGCATTTTCATGGAAGTACACGACAACCCCAAGGAAGCCAAGTCCGATGGACCCAACGCGCTCGACTCCCGAAAGCTGCGAGGCGTGCTGAAAGAATTGCTGGTGGTGCAGAAAGCATTGGCCAAAGTTCACGCCACCCCGTGAGACGGCCTTCTCGCGCGTAGCTACCTAGTGCGTCTTCCCTGCCCGAAACATCGAGAACCCAACGTAGAAGACTCCCGAATCAATCCCCGGGTTCAAATGCGCCTGATAATTGTTGGAGAGATGGTGATATTTCCACCCGACGGTGAAGGAGCGGCCGGGACGCGGGAAAAACTGCGCTCCAAAGCCTACTGAGATGGTGTAGTTGAATTGCGATGCCCCCAGGATCGGCACCTGGCGATCGAAGTAGAGAAAGCCCAGGCTGCCGTTCACGAGCGGCTCCACTTTTTTCGATCCGAAGTTTGCCTGAAACCCAATCGGACTAACACCCGTTGCGTAGACGGCCCCCGCCGGATTCGTCACCTCCTTCCCAGCCACCACGTACCGCTGTGTCGGTTGGAACTGGAACGCCAGCGGCACTACATCCGCGGTGTATTTCACTGTAACTGGGCGGGTCGCCACCAGCGTTCTCGCATATTGCAGATTCACCAGCAGCAGTTCGCGGTCTTTCGACGTTCCCTTCAGCACAAAAGAAAATGGCGAGTATCCGCCCCATACGCCAAATTCGTTGGTCCCATGTTGCAGCCAGGACTGGTGAGAAGCTGCCACATCGAGCCGAGAAGTTCCGCCGTCGCCTTTTTCCTGGGCCACGCTCCCGCAACACGTAAAAATAAGAATCAGTGTGAGTCCAAAGAACTCTTGCGCGTGACGCTGGACCGAGATCAGAGCTGACATGCAGAGTTCTTCCCGACCCGTCAGATTACAGTATTAGAAACGTCATTCGCTCAGCGGAGCAGAGCCATCTTGAAACTACGACGAGTGCGAATCTGTTAACATCCACACTCATCTTTCCCGTAGGCAATGCATGTCCTAGCTGCCATCTTCGGCCTGCTCATTATCCTCAGCGTCCTGCTGGACGCGTTTGAAACGATTGTCCTCCCCCGCAAAGTGCAGCGCGCGTTCCGCCTGACTTCCTGGTTTTACCGCCACACCTGGATCCCCTGGGTGGGCTTGTCACGGCTCATCCGCGTGAAGAGCTGGCGGGAGAGTTTTCTGGGATACTTCGGACCATTTTCCCTCATTCTGCTGCTGGTTTTCTGGGCGATTGGACTCATCTTCGGCTTCGCCCTCCTGCAGTTCGGCATGGGCGAGCACGTTCGCCTGGGAAACGAACCCATCTCCTTCGGCATTCTGGTTTATCACAGCGGTGAGACCTTCTTCACCCTGGGCTACGGAGACATCACGCCCGTCACCCCGCTGGCCCGCACCTTCGCGGTCATGGAAGCAGGCATGGGCTTCGCGTTTCTGGGCGTGGTGGTCGGCTACCTGCCGGTCATCTATTCTTCGTTCTCGAATCGCGAGGTGGAAATCTCGCTGCTGGATTCGCGAGCGGGCTCGCCGCCGTCCTCCGGAGAACTGCTGGCGCGGCTCGGTTGTTGTCCTGACCCGGTTGTGCTCGACAATATCTTTCGCGACTGGGAACGCTGGTCCGCTGACCTGCTGGCCAGCCACATCTCCTATCCGGTCCTGTGCTTTTTCCGCTCCCAGCACAGCAACCAGTCGTGGCTCGCAGCGCTCACGGCCATGCTCGACGTCACATCGCTGGTGTTGGCCGGAATTGACGGCATCGCGAAAGAACAGGCCAGGCTGACCTTCGCGATGGCCCGTCATGCCGCGGTGGATCTCGCACAAGTGGTCAACGCGGCCTACCACCCTCATGCGCCAGACCGCCTGCCTCCCGAACAGCTCGAAAAGCTGCGCAGGACTCTGGTTGCCGCCGGCATGCGCCCCAGGCAGGACGAGGAAGCCGACAAGAAACTCCTGAAGTTGCGGTCGCTTTACGAGCCCTACTGCGATGCTCTCGCCCGCCGCCTGTTGCTTACGATCCCACCCTGGATGCCCGACGAGAAGAGGAAGGACAACTGGCAAGGCGGCCCCTGGGACCGGGCCATCCTCGCCAAGGGCCTGGGCGAAGGGGTGCACGTAGTCGACGAGCACTTCTAGCAACTTCACCACCTACGCGGACTCCACGCCTTCTTTACGGATTGCCATCCTGAGTAACGGATTGTCATCCTGGGCGCAGCGAAGGACCTGCTTGTTGCGCGCGGCTCCCCGAATCTAGACATTTCACACACCGCCCTCAGGCACAACAATCGCTGCGAAAGCATGCCTGCAATGCAGTTTGATAACATCCTCCTTCCCATGAAGCACACGGGCGAAAACGTGGTCCGGATTGAAGCCGAGGCCCTGCGCGCGCTGGCCGACCGTATCGGCGGCCCCATGGCAGGCGCGTTCGATCGCGCCCTCGAGTTAATGGACGCCTGCCGCGGGCGCGTAGTCGTCACAGGCATGGGCAAGAGCGGCATTATCGCGCGCAAGATTGCCGCCACCCTCAGTTCGATCGGCACCCCCGCGCTGTTTATGCATCCGGTCGACGCAATTCACGGCGATCTCGGGATGGTCGTGCGCGGCGACGTGGTGCTGGCCTTGTCAGCCAGCGGCGAAACGGAAGAAATCCTGCGCCTGCTGGCCACCATCAAGCGCCTGCAAGTTCCACTCATCAGCATGACTGGCGACGTGATTTGCAATTCGAACTCGGCCAGCCGCAACCGCGCGAAGCTCTCTACACTGGCCGAAGCCGCCGATATCGCACTCGATTGTTCAGTCGACAAGGAAGCGTGCTCGCTAGGCCTTGCCCCAACTGCCTCAACAACGACGATGCTCGCGCTCGGCGATGCGCTGGCAGTCGCCTTGTCTGAAAAAAAGGGCTTCAAGGAAGAAGACTTCGCCAATCTCCATCCCGGGGGAAAGCTCGGCAAAAAGCTGGCGCGCGTCGAATCCCTGATGCATGCGGGCGATGCGCTCCCCCGCGTGTCTCCGACCACGCGCATGTCCGACGTGATCTACGAAATGTCGCGCAAAAAACTGGGCATGACCACGGTTGTCAAAGGCAATAAGCTCCTCGGCGTCATCAGCGATGGCGATCTCCGCCGGCTGCTTGAGCGCCGAGGCAAGGACGTGCTTGATCTCACTGCCGCCGACTGCATGACGAAGGATCCCAAGACCATCGCCGCCGGCGAATTCGCGGCCACCGCCCTCGCCTTGATGGAGGAACGGAAAATCACTTCTCTGGTCGTGGTCGACGGAGAGCGAAAGATCGAGGGAGTCGTTCACCTGCACGATCTGTGGGGAACGGAGATGCTATGAGATTGGGTAATCGAGTAATTTGGTAATTGAGTAATTTAGTAATTGTGTAATTGAAAGTCAGCCCTGTTGTGGCGTTAAGTTTCCAATTACTCAATTACCAAATTTCCCAACTACTCAATCCTTGGGGGTCCCATGTACCACTACGATCCATCTACCGCTCTTGAAGAACTCCGCGAAGAAGCAGCTCTGCCGAACCCGGTGCACCTGCGCGACATGATCCTGCGAAAGCGCCTCAAGCCCGAGGAATCGCTCGAGCTCAACCGCATGTTCACCGAGTATCAGAAATTTTTTGGCGAGACGCAGAAGCTGGGCAAGCAGATATTGACGGAGCTGTCCAGATGAAGTGCTTTCAAAATGGCACCCGGTCTAAGGGCACGATGAACTGAATCCCGTCGATGTGTTTGCCTTGTAGGCGGTCATCATTCGTAACAAACAGATCCACTCTAGCGGTCGCGGCGCAAGCCAGTTGAATGGCGTCGGGCGCTTTGAGTGATCTCTGCAATCGTAGACCCGCGTATATCTTCGCGGCTTTCACATCCAAAGGAACAATGGTTGCGGCGGACGAAATCGCGTGTTCGTACCTTCTACACAAGTCCACATCGCTGCGCTCCATGGGCTTGACCAGGATCTCGCCAAGCGTCAGCGTGGACGTGAGGAGTTGATCGCCGCGACCCAGCATGTTCTTGCGCAGTTCGATCACCGCCTTCGAAAATTTGCCATACTCTTCGAACAAGTAGATGAACAGGTTGGTGTCCCAAAAAATACGGCTCATTCCCAACCCTCACGTAAACGACGAACGTAGTCGTCCGCGTGTTCATCAGCCCAAAGACGTTTGCCTGAGCCCTGCAACTGGAGTAGCGGATCTTCAGCGGAAGCTTCCTTGGTTTCGGCCGTGGACCAGTCCCGGTACCAGGTTAATAGGTTGTCGTATCCATGCGGCAGGTCTTCTGCCTGCGGTGCGATCTTGGCTCCTTCCCGATCAGCGTGGTATGAATCCCCTTTCCGGAAGAGTCTCCGCCGGCCCGGGACGGTTTCGAAAAGCATGCGATAGCGACCGGGATTCGGCGGACGATTTGCCACACAGTGCTGAACCACGTGAACGTATACTCCGGGTCGAAGTGGCTTGTGAAGTCCTTCCGCTCGTACTCGATCGACAATTTCCGGGATGGCGAAGTCCAGCATTTCGGGTCGCTCGCGGTGTAGTAACGCAAGCGCAATCCAAACTTCATCCGCAACCCGAAGTGCAGTCTCGGCCGCTACCTGTGCCACGCGTCCCTCGCTTGTAATTACTATTATACAATGTATCAATGTATCGTCAAAATACATTTGTAATGTCTGGCTCGGCGCATCAGTCCTGCGCTTTCCCATCATTTACAATGTGCAGCTTCCAATTCCTTAGGAATAATCGACATGCATCGTTGGTCCGAACTCTTTATCCCCACCCTGCGCGAAGCCCCGGCTGACGCCGAGGTCGCCAGCCACAAATTTCTTGTCCGCGCCGGATACATCCGCCAGCTGGCCGCCGGGTTCTATTCCTACCTCTTCATGGGCAACCGCTCGTTCAACAAGATCATGAATATCGTGCGCCATGAAATGGACACCATCGGCCAGGAATTCTTTCTGCCCGCTATCCATCCGCGTGAGCTTTGGGAAGCCAGCGGCCGCTGGGCCGTGATGGGCGACAACATGTTCCGCCTGAAAGACCGCAAGGGCGCCGAATTTGCTCTCGGCATGACGCACGAAGAAGTCATGACCGACATCGCCCGCAAGGAACTGCGCAGCTACAAGCAGCTTCCCCAGATCTGGTACCAGATCCAGACCAAGTTCCGCGACGAGCCCCGCCCCAGGTCCGGGCTGCTGCGGGTACGCCAGTTCATCATGAAAGACGCGTACTCGTTCGACATCGATGCCGCCGGGCTCGACGTCTCCTACAAGAAGCACTACGACGTGTATTGCCGCATCTTCGATCGCTGCGGCCTCAAGTACATGGTGGTCGAAGCGCATTCGGGCGCGATGGGCGGATCACAGTCGCACGAATTTATGGTGCGCACCCCTGCGGGCGAAGACCTCATCGTCAGCTGCGAGAAGTGCAACTACGCCGCGAACCTGGAAAAAGCGGCGTCGAGACTCGAACCGGTCGAAGACCTCAAGCCCGAAGGCGACGGCCAGCCCCTGCTCGTGCATACGCCCGGGCAAAAGACCATCGAAGATGTCGCGCGCTTCCTGGGCGTCTCGCCCAAAAACAAGATGAAGACGCTCGCTCTGATGGCGAGCGAAACCGATGTTAAGACACGCAAGACGAAGCTGCGCCCGGTAATCCTGATGATGCGCGGCGATCACCAGATGAACGAGGCCAAGCTCTCCAGCGCAGTCGGCGGACGCGAGATCCGCCCCATGACCGAAGAAGAAATCCAAGCTCTGTTTCACTCGCCCGCCGGCTTCCTCGGTCCGGTCGGCCTCGAGGTGGCCAAGAAGTTTCGACGACTCTAACCAGCCAGTCCTCATCGTCGACGAAGCGCTCAAAGGGCGGAAGAATCTCATCAGCGGCGCCAACAAAGAGGACTACCACCTCAAGAACGTCACGCCGGAAGAAAACTTTCACCCGACGGCCTACGCCGACCTGCGCAGTGTCACTGCCGGAGAAGCCTGCCCAAATTGCGGAGGGCCCCTGCGTATCGACACCGCCGTCGAAATCGGCCACATCTTCAAGCTCGGCTACAAGTATTCCGAATCGATGGGCGCCCGCGTGCTTGACCGCAACGGCAAGGAAGTCATGCCCATCATGGGGTGCTACGGCATCGGGATTGAGCGCATCCTCACCGCGATCGTCGAGCAAAACAACGACGAGAATGGGTTCTGGCTGTCGCCGCAAGTGGCGCCTTTCCAGGTCGTGGTCGTGCCCACCAACGTGTCCGATGACAAAATCCGCACCACCGCAGAAGACATCGCCAAGAGCCTGGAGGCCGCCGGATACGACGTGTTACTGGACGACCGGGACGAACGGCCAGGGGTCAAGTTCAAGGACGCTGACCTGGTGGGCATACCCTTTCGTGTCAACGTGGGGAAGAAGGTTACCGAAGGTACTGTGGAAGTCGTTCAACGCTCGACTCGTCAAATGCAGGATGCTAGCATCGGCGCAATAACGGAATATTTTGTGAATTTGCTGGGGCCTGCGCGCTGAAGCTTTTCGTCTTCGGCCGCCGGACCGCAGACGGAAAGCATTATGGGTACTATCAAACTGATTCTGGTGCTTGGTTTCCTGGGGGCGGTCTTCTATGTCGGCGTGGAAATAATTCCGCCGTACTTCGCCAACTATGAGTTCCAGGACTCCCTCGAAAGCGAAGCCCGCATGGGCACTTACAGCGTCAAGGGCGATGACGTGATTCGTGACGCGGTCTTCAAGCGCGCTCAGGAACTGGAGTTGCCCATCACCAAGGATCAGATCAAGGTGCAACGTATCGGCACGCCCGGAAGCGGCACTGTGTTTATTGAAACGCAGTACTCGATACACATTGACTTGCCGGGTTATCCCATGGATCTCAATTTCCATCCCCAAAGCAAAAACCAGGCAGCGTTCTAGTTAGCGACTCCTAGTCTAGCGACTCCTCGATCTCAAGCTTTTGCGCACGAGCCCATTCGTGCATGCGCTGCGCTTTGCCGGACATAACGTTACCTGCATGGTTACTAAGTGTCCGAGACAAGCGTAATGTTGTGGGCCGCTTCGCGCTCGCCTAGTATCCCTGCAGAGCCGCCAGCCGCACGCTTGCAGTTTGGGCGGGGCTCGCAAGGTTCCCCCAATCCCGGATCAGTGAGTTCTCCGAAGGTGGACGCGAGGGTACGAAAAGAAAGATTCTCCTCGCGGCCATTCTTCGTCAGGAGAGTTGAATGAAATACGCGATGCGAATTCTTTCCCTGCTGGTAGTGGCAGCAGCCTTTCTTGCCTTGGCAGCGTGCGGACAAAAGGCAAACTGCAACGGCATCAGTTTCGGCGCCGGGGGCGGTGGTTCTTCGAGCGGAGGGGGCGTCAGCAGCGGAGGCTCGGTGTGTGGACCCGGCTCCAATGGTGGTGGCGGCGGCGCCGCCAGTGACTACTTCTTTTACCATGGCAGCAATGGCGCCAACAATGCCATCAATACTGCCGCTCTTACCGCGACAACCTTTCAGGTGCTGCCTGGCATTTCCACGAACGTGGGCCAATCAGTCGTAGGCAGCATGGTGATCGTGAACAAAAAGTTTCTCTACCTGCCTGACCAGAACGGCTCCGGCGGCATTACGGGCTTTTCGATTAACCATTCTTCGGGCGCTCTCACGGCGATTACCGGCAGTCCTTTTTCGGTTTCCCCCACACAGGTCACCACATTGGCGGCCGACCCCGACGCAAACGGCGGACGGTTTCTGTTTGCGGCCGACTTCACCTCGGGCGACTTGCTGGTGTTCACTATCGACCCTACCACTGGAGCCTTGACCAAAGTCACGGGGTCGCCCTTTCCCAACCCCGGTTTTGAGGCCAGTAGCCTGGCCGTGGACGGTACTGGAAAATATTTGTACGCAAGCGCGGGCACGACGACGGGAGAAGTGGACGGATTTCTCATTGACCAGACCAGCGGAGCGCTCTCGGCCGTTGCAGGAAACCCCTTTTTCATTTTTGCAACTCAAATTCAGGTCGACAAAACCGGCACGTTCCTGGTCAGTGTGGATGGTGGTAGCAGCCAGATCGATGTGGTCCCCATTCAAGCGGGTACCGGCATTCTGCTTACGGGCTCCACTAATTCGTATCCTACGGTCAATCCAGTCGATGGAATCGCGATCCATCCGACCGGCAATTTTGTCTACGCGTTTGGCGGCAAGGTTCCGTTGGAGGGCTTTCAGTTTGCTGGCGGAGTTCTGACGGAACTTACGGGCTCGCCCTTCACCGGCTTCGGGTTCTTGGCCGATTGTCAGTTCGACCAGAATGGCACCGCGCTATTTGGGCTCAAATTTCTTACCGGTGTGGTGGGCGTGCGAATCGTCGATCCTCAAACCGGGGATGTAACCGCACCGATTCCGGATCTGGGTGTACAGGCGAGTCCGTATTTCGCCGCCACCAACTAAAGTTTTTGGCATCAGGCCAGTCACCCGCTTACGCCCCAAGGCAGCGGGTGACTGTGTCTTTCAAGTGACCAGCAAATTCCCGGTTCCCGGGTTAGAATAAATTCATACTCCCGTCCCGTGACTGTTCGGTTGAAACGAGCAGAAATCGTGCTCTGGCCGGGAGACAGGCTGTCGCACCCGTTGCCACGCGGACTGAATCGACCCCGCGTAGTCGTGGTGACTCCGCCCTTGTAACGTGGCTATCAAACTCAAGATCCCGAAAACTACCGGACCAGCGGCAAGAGGCAGCGTATTGTTGCCCCGCGATCCGGTCGTCCGCGCCGTTCTGATTGTCTTTGCGACGCTCGCCCTGCTGGTGGTGGGAACGTTCTCGTATTTCTACGTCAAATACGATCGGGTCATCGTCAAGCGCTTCAGCAGTCCAGTCTTCAGTAACTCCGCCCGTATCTATGCCACTCCGAAAGTCGTTCGTCCAGGACAGGCCTTCCCGGCGCGCTCGATTGCGGCCGAACTGAAGCATGCCGGGTATTCGGAGAAGAGTGACCAGTCTCCGATGGGAAGCTATCGCCTGCTGACGAACGGCATCGAGATCACACCCGGTCCTGAGTCGTATCACAGCCCCGATCCTGCGCGTATCGTCCTGAAAGATGGGAAAGTAGCCGGCATTACCAGCCGGGGCAGCGACCTGGCCGCCTACGAACTCGAGCCGCAGCTGGTCACGGCATTGTTTGACGCGGAGCAGCGCTCCAAGCGGCAGTTGGTCAAGTACGACGGCATTCCGAAGGTAATGGTTGACGCGGTTCTGGCCATCGAGGACCGCCGGTTCTTCCAACATGGCGGCGTCAATTTTCTTCGCCTGGCCCAGGCGTTCTGGGTCGACGTCACGCGGCAGCGCCATGAGCAGGGTGGCTCCACGATCACCATGCAGCTTTCGCGCGCGTTTTTTCTGACGCCGGAAAAAACCGTGAAGCGCAAGCTGTCAGAGATCATGATCGCGCTCGAGCTCGAACAGAAATTCAGCAAGCAGCAGATCTTCGAGTTCTATGCGAACCGGGTCGATCTCGGGCAACGCGGGTCGTTCACCATCAGCGGCTTCGCCGAGGCCTCTAAGTCATACTTCAACAAGGATCTGAAAGACATCACCCTGCCCGAGGCCGCGCTGCTGGCGGGACTGATCCAGGCGCCCAGTTTTCTCTCGCCCTACCGCCATCCAGAACGGGCGCTCGAGCGTCGCAATACCGTGCTTGACGCGATGGCCGAAACGCATGCTATCACCAGGGCCGACGCCGAGAAGGCTAAGGCCTCGGCTCTCAAGCTAGCGCCCCCCAACGTGGAAGCCAGCGACGCCCCCTACTTTATTGACCTGGTGCGCGACACCTTGGTCAACAAGTTCAGCGAACACGAGTTGAATGATCAGTCCTACCGCATCTACACCACGCTGGATCCGGACTTGCAAAGGGCGGCTGCCCAGTCCGTCGAAGAGGGCATCAAGCTGGTCGACGCGCAGATCACCAAGATGCGCACCAAGAAAGTCAAAGTGGGCAAAGGGAAATACGAAACCCGCGTGGCCCCGGGACCGCAAGCGCAAGTCGCGTTGGTCGCTCTTGATCCGCGCACTGGAGCGGTGCTGGCGCTGGTTGGCGGTCGCAACTACGGCTTCAGCCAGCTGAATCACGCCGTCGCCCGTCGTCCGACCGGATCCATTTTCAAACCATTCGTATACGCGACCGCCATGAATACGGCGCTCGATGGCGCGACCAACGTGCTCACTCCCGCTTCCCTGGTCGACGATGCGGCGACCACGTTTGCCTATGGCGATCAGATCTACGAGCCGCGCAATTACAAAGAGGAGTACCACGGTCCGGTTACGCTGCGCTACGCGCTGGCCATGTCCCTGAACAACGCCACCGTGAAGGTGGCGGAGGAAGTTGGTTACGACAAAGTTGCGGATCTCGCCAAGAACGCGGGCATTACTTCGGTGAAAGCAACACCCGCCATGGCCTTAGGCGCCTACGACGCGACCCCGCTGGAAATGGCAAGCGCCTACACCTCATTCTCCAACGACGGCGTTCGAATTTCGCCCATTATGGTCAGCTCTGTGCGCAACGCCAAAGGAGACGTGCTGCAGGACTTCACTCCCGACAAGCGCCAGGTGATGGACCCGCGGGTTGCATTTGTGATGACCGACATGATGCAAGGCGTGGTGAACTTCGGCCTGGGCTACTCCGCCGTGCGCGGCCGTGGCTTCAAAGAGCCGGCGGCGGGCAAGACGGGCAGCTCGCACGACGGCTGGTTCGCCGGTTACACCAGTAACCTGTTGTGCATTGTGTGGGTTGGGTACGACGACTACAGCGACTTGCACCTCAGCGGTGCCCAGACGGCCGCTCCGATCTGGACCGAGTTCATGAAAAAGGCCAGCGCGCTGACCCAATATTCCGACATGCGCGGGTTCTCCCAGCCTTCGGGCGTGGTCGATGTGCAACTCGACAAGTCCACGAATCGTCTCGCAACCCCTTCCTGTCCAGAAACATACACGGCCGCCTTCGTGGCGGGTACCGAGCCGCGCGAGACCTGCGATCAGACCAGCGGGGTGGGTGGCTTCTTTTCGCATCTGTTGGGACTTGGCGACAAACCTCTTCCGCCACCGCCCAACGGTGCCCAGGCCAATAACGAAAGCCAGACAGGTTCGGACACGGAGAAAAAGAAAAAAGGATTTTTCGGCAAAATTGTGGGTATCTTTAAGGAAGACAAATCGTCGTCCCAACCGTCCAAACCACCGGATACGACGGGACAAGATCCCCATTAGCGGACGACACCAGTCCGCCGGGACTCGCGGGTCCGAGTTCCACTGGCAAGTATAGGAGGTCGGTCATGCCTCGCCTTCGAATCTGCATCCTCTCCTTCCTGCTGCTAACTCTCTTCGTGCTGGTGGGAACGGTGTTTGCTACCGAGCCGCCGCCCGCGGATCAGGTACAAGTAACCACGCCGGTGCTGCGGAGCATCGACCCCCCGCCCCAGAGTGCGACCGCCGATATGCTCGAGGAGCGCGCGGATGCCCTGCGCGCGGAGAAGTTGTACCTCGATGCGCTGGACTACTATCGCGCGGCGCTGGCCAAGAAACCGCGCACCGCGACCATCTATAACAAGATTGGAATCGTCGAGCTGCTCATGCAGCGTTGGCCGGAAGCCAAGAAGGACTTCGAGAACGCCATCCGCGCGGACCGGCAATATTCCGACGCCTACAACAACCTGGGCGTGATTTTCTACATTAGCAAGAAGTACGGCAAAGCCATCGACCGCTACAACAAGGCGATTAACCTCAAACAGGACATGGCCTCGTATTACAGCAACCTGGGTGCGGCCCTATTCTCCAAGAAAGAATTTGAGAAGTCGGCTGCAGCTTACGGCCAGGCTCTGGCGCTCGATCCGGATGTGTTCGAGCGAACCTCGAAGAATGGCGTAGCCGCGCAGATGGCCAAGCCGGAAGACCGCGCGCACTACGACTATGTCGTCGCCAAGATCTACGCGAAGATGGGAGCACCGGAACGTTCGCTCGAATATCTCCGCCGCGCCATGGAAGAGGGATACAAGGGGATCAACAGCGTCTACAAAGACACGGAATTCGCCGGCGTGCGCAAAGATCCGCGTTTCAATGTGCTGATGGCAGCGCGTCCGCTTGCAATTACCGACTAGTAAGCTGCAGGGTCGTTCGTGGGTGCGGCAAGGTAAAGTTTTGTAAAACCTGGCACAGAGCTGCTTTCGGCGGGTTAAATTGTCTTCATTACTCCTGAAAACAACAGGGTGAGTAAGGAGAAACGGTAAACCCACTGATTGCCGACCCGAGCACGCCCCAAGCAGGCGGTCAGTGGGTTTTTTGTTTTAGCTGCTGGCTCCTGGCTTCTAGCTCTTAGCTTTCCTTCCAATCGTCTTCCCGTGGAATTTCGCCGCGCCTGTCTGTCCGCAGTGACGCACCTGCTGGGCCTGGCCGGGTTCAAGCAAGCTTGCTGCCTCCCATGATAGCAATAACTAAAAGATAACTTTCGCGACGGGTGACTTATAGGGCGTCGCCGGGATGTCGGACGACCTGAACCATCCCCCCATCCCTGAAATGCCGCCTACGGGCTCCCAAACGCTCGGAATGGCCATTCTACGTGCGAGCGATGGGGTGCTATTTGCCCCCTGAAACTGCTGCTACGAGTTTTCAATAACTTAGCTCATAGTGAATCGTTTCCCGGCGTCCCCGCTGGTGAAGAATTTTCGAGAGGCGGTCTTTCGGCCGGGTGCAAGCTAGGCTCTGACCTTCGGGCTGCGTTCGCAGATGTATTCGCTGACCACTCGCTTCCAACTACCTTGCGCTTTCAGGATGAACTCGATTGCATCGCGGGCTGCGCCGTCTCCTCCGGCGTGCTCAGTCACCATGTGCGCTTCCGCCTTCACTTCCCTCCGCGCATTCGCCACCGCCATCGCCAGTCCGCAGTTACGCATTACGGGAAGATCGATGACGTCATCGCCCACGAATGCAGCTTCCGAGGCCTTCAGATTTTCTTTCTGCAAGATTGACTCAAAGCACGTGAGCTTGTCTTGAATTCCCTGGTAGACCAGTTCAAGTTTCAGATCGCGGGCGCGCAGCGCGACCGTTTCCGAGATGCGCTTGGTGATTAGTCCACTCTTAATTCCGCCCAGACGCGCAAGCGAGAATGCCGTTCCATCGTGCGCGTTGAAACCTTTGGCCTCGATCATGTTCTGGCTGAGCAGGCCAAACCCGCCCATGCCGCCGTGCTGCGAAGCCTGAGCCTGGGTCGCCTGGGGCGCGCCCGCAGGGGCGGGAAAAATCCAGATCTTTCCGTCGGTCAGGACCCCGTCGACATCGAATAGGATGAGCTTGATTTTTTTGGCGCGAGACTGGGCAGAAGCTTTGCTGGGCATCGCCGGGAATTCTAGCATCCTGAAATTTGAGCCGGTTCGGCGCAAAATTGTCCTTGGGCGAACAATTTACGAAAGTCGCAAATCCCTATAAAATAGAAAGAATGTCCCTCCCTGTTCCCCAGTCGCTGGCATGGGCCCATCCGCTGCTGCAGGAATGGTTCGTCCAGCGCTTCGGAACGCCCACCGAACCGCAGGAGCAGGGGTGGCCGCACATCCTTGAGGGACGCACCACACTAATCTCGGCTCCCACCGGATCCGGCAAAACTCTTGCGGCGTTTCTTGCCTGCATCGACCGGCTCATCCGCAAGGCGCTCGCGGGCGAACTGGAAGACCGGATAGAAGTCCTGTACGTCTCTCCGTTGAAGGCGCTTGGCAACGACATCCAGAAAAACCTGGAAATTCCTCTGGGCGAAATTCTGCAGATGGCGGGCGAGCGGGGCCTGCTGATGCCTGAGATTCGCACCGCGGTGCGCACGGGGGACACCCTCGCCCACGAGCGGCGCGCAATGTTGAAGCGGCCGCCGCACATTCTGGTCACTACCCCGGAATCACTCTACATTCTGCTGACCGCCGAGAAGAGCCGCGCCATTCTGCGCGAGGTCGAAACGGTGATCGTCGACGAAATTCACGCGGTCGCGGATGACAAGCGGGGAGCGCATCTCACCATCTCACTTGAACGGTTGGAAGCCCTGACCCACAAGCCGGCCGCACGCATTGGGCTCTCGGCAACGCAGAAGCCGATTGAGACCGTGGCGCATTTCCTGACTGGCAGCGACCGCCCCGATCCGGTCATCGTGAACATCGGCCACAAGCGCACGCTCGATCTCGGAGTCGAAGTACCGCCCAGCCCGCTCGGGCCCGTTGCCTCAAACGAGATGTGGGACGAGATTTATGCGCGGGTGATCGAACTGGTCGAACAGCATCGCTCCACGCTGGTCTTTGTCAACACGCGGCGCATGGCCGAGCGCATGGCGCATCAATTGGGCGAGCGCATCGGCGAAGAGAATGTAGCCGCGCATCACGGTAGCCTGTCGCGCAAGCTTCGGCTGGCTGCGGAAAAAAAGTTGAAGGACGGGCAGATCAAGGTTCTGGTCGCGACCGCCTCGCTGGAACTCGGTATTGACATCGGGACGGTCGATCTGGTGATCCAGATCAACTCTCCCCGTTCGATTGCCGTCGCTTTGCAGCGCGTGGGACGGTCGGGTCACTGGCGCGGCGCCGTTCCCAAGGGCCGCCTGTTCTGCACGACCCGCGACGACCTGCTGGAGTGTGCGGCGCTGGTGCGAGCCATCCGGCATGGCGACCTTGACCGCCTGATCATTCCCGACTGCCCGCTGGACGTGCTTGCGCAGCAGATTGTCGCTGCGTGTGCGGCTGAAGAATGGGGCGAGGTGGAGTTGTACAAGCTCATTCGCCGCGCCTATCCGTACCGCGACCTTTCGCTCGAGACCTACCACGGAATTCTGGAGATGTTGTCCGAGGGGATTGCCGCCCGGCGAGGACGCTACGGGGCGTACTTGCATCGGGACCGAGTGAACGGGAAACTGCGCGCGCGTCGAGGCAGCCGGCTTGCCGCCATCACCAGCGGCGGAGCGATTCCCGACAATGCGTTGTTCACCGTGGTGGCTGAGCCGGAAGGTATTGTAGTAGGCACGCTCGACGAAGACTTCGCGGTGGAAAGCAACAAGGGCGACGTGATGCTGCTCGGCAACACGTCGTGGATGATTCGCCGCGTCGAAGCCAACTCGGGACGGGTGCTCGTGCAGGATGCTCACGGCGCCCCCCCAGTGTTCCCTTCTGGCGCGGAGAAGCGCCGGCGCGTACCGAAGAGCTCTCACTGCACATTGCCGGACTGCGCCAGCATGTGAGCGATCTTCTCGCCGATACGCCTCCGGTGGCGGTGTCGCAAAACAATCCGAAAGTGGCGGCCGCCGTCACCTGGCTGAAACAGGAATGCGGGCTGGATGACTCGGCGGCCGAGCAGACGGTTGAATACATTCTGCAAGGCCGCGCGGTGCTGGGAGCGGTCCCGACGCAAGACACCATCATTGCCGAGCGCTTCTTTGACGAAGGCGGTGGCATGCAGCTGGTGATCCATGCCCCGTTTGGCGGCAGAATTAACAAGGCGTGGGGCCTCGCGCTGCGCAAGCGCTTCTGCCGGAGCTTCAATTTCGAACTGCAGGCGGCGGCCACCGACAATGGGCTGAACATCGCGCTCGCCGAGCAGCACAGCTTCCCGCTGGCGGATGTATTTCAGTTTCTGCAGGCCGAGACCGTGCAGCCGATCCTTGAGCAGGCTTCCCTGGCGTCTCCAATCTTTGCAACACGCTGGCGCTGGGACGCTTCTCGCGCGCTGGCGTTGCTTCGTTTTCAAAACGGCAAGAAGGTGCCGCCGCAGATTCAGCGTATTCGTTCGGACGATTTGCTGGCTTCGGTCTTCCCTGACGTGGCCGCCTGCCAGGAAAACATCGAAGGCGACATTCAGATTCCCGACCATCCGCTGGTGCACGAAGTGATGAAAGACGTGCTCACCGAGGCGATGGATATCGATGGGCTGCGGAAATTGCTTACCGGGATCGCCGACGGCAGCATTCGGTGCATTGCGGTCGATACGCCGGTACCCTCGCAGTTCTCGCACGAGATTCTCAACGCGAACCCGTATGCCTACCTTGACGACGCGCCGCTGGAGGAACGGCGTGCGCGTGCGGTCGAGATGCGCCGCGTTCTGCCGGAGTCTGTGCTGGAGGAAGTCGGCAAGCTGGAGCCGGCCGCGATCGCGCAGGTGCAGGACGAAGCCTGGCCCGACGTGCGCGATGCCGACGAACTGCACGACGTTCTGCATACGCTGGTCGCCTTCCCGGAAGATTGTCCCGGTCCTTCGAAGGTCATGGAGCAGGGCGGCCTCACCTCGGTGAGCGTGAACTCCACCGACCCGTGGCGGCGCTTCTTCGAGCAACTGGTCTTGCAGGGGCGCGCAGGGGTGGCGACGGTGGGAGCGGCTGAGACGCCTTCGGCAGCATCACGGCGCTACTGGGTAGCCGCTGAGAAAGTGAAATGCTTCCACCTGCTCTTCCCGTCGGCACAATTCGAACCGGCGATGCCCGACGTGCCCGGTGCTCCGCCAACTCACGACGATGCCACGCTGTCTCTCGTGACCGGCTGGATGTCGCACCTTGGCCCGACCAGCCCTTCGGGGATGAGCCACACGCTCGGGGTCCCGGCGAGTGAAATCGAAAAAGCTCTGCTGCGCATGGAGGCCAGCGGCTCGGTTCTGCGCGGCAAGTTCACCGACCCCAAAGTCGAAGAGACGGAATGGTGCGATCGCCGACTGCTGGCGCGCATTCACCGCCTCACGGTTGCGACCCTTCGGAAGCAGATCGAGCCTGTGACGCAGGCGCAGTTCATGCGCTGGCTGTTGCGGTGGCAGCACATCGCGCCCGGAACGCAAGTGGTCGGGGAACGCGGGACGCTAGAAGTGCTGCGGCAGTTGCAAGGATTCGAAATGCCGGCAAACGCGTGGGAGCGCCACGTTCTGGCGCGGCGTATTGCGGATTACGATC
Source organism: uncultured Acidobacteriota bacterium (assembly GCA_963850425.1). Lineage (GTDB taxonomy): Bacteria > Acidobacteriota > Terriglobia > Terriglobales > Acidobacteriaceae > Gp1-AA133. The sequence goes on from CAWKLF010000003.1 coordinate 336,160, forward strand.
CGAAATGGCTCGACCAGCTCTGCTTAACGGGCGCCGTAGGCTGGGGAAGGCTATCCCCTCATCCAGCGACGTTGGAAGATTCGGCTGAGGGCAAACGCCGGGTCATTCCGACCAGCGTGGCGCCCATCACGTTCTTCATCCGCGAAGAAGCCGATTGGATGACGCCGAAACATCCGGTCGCGGATCAGCCGGAAGCACGCGGGCTGAGCCAAGGGGCGCGGCAAGTGCTCGACTTCCTGCGGCAGCGTGGCGCCTCGTTCTTTGCGGACATCGTGCGCGGCACCGGCAAACTCAAGGCGGAAGTGGAAACCGCGCTGTGGGAACTGGTGGCCGGCGGGCTGATTACGGCCGACGGCTTCGATAACCTGCGATCGCTGATCGATCCCAAGCGGCGCGCCGGACAAGGCAACGGCCGCACTGCCCGTCCGCGCCACAGCACAGGACGCTGGGCGCTGCTGCACGCCGGCGATGCCATCGAGAAGACGCGCTCGGTTGAGTCCGCCTGCTGGATGCTTCTGAAGCGTTACGGAATTGTCTTTCGCGACGTAATCGCGCGCGAGGCCAACCTGCCCACATGGCGCGAACTGCTGATTGCGTTCCGGAGACTTGAAGATCGCGGAGAGATTCGCGGCGGCCGCTTTGTGGATGGTTTCCTGGGAGAACAGTTTGCGCTGCCGGTCGCGGTGGAATCGGTTCGAGCCATGCGGAAACTGCCCGCAGCCAATGAAACCATTACCATCTCGGCGGCCGATCCGCTGAACCTGGTGGGAATTCTTGTTCCCGGGGAGCGGGTGCCATCGATTTCAGGAAAAACTGTGACGTTCCGCGATGGCGTAGCTGAAATGGCGCCCTCGCTCGGAGTCATCTCGAAAGACGTCGCGGCTACTGCCTGATCGGGTCCCGCCTGTCATTGCGTCAATGCCCCTTGATCCGGAAATGTTAATCCTTAAAATCGCCTTGATCACACCAATCCTTCATCAAGACTGTTGCCTGCTAGGTGGTCCGTTATCTGGAAGCGCAGGAAATCTTGGATTGCAATGACAGCGATTGCTTAAGTTGTCTGGAGGCGCTTTCCGTTCTCGAATGACGCCTCTGTGATACTCTTCCCCGATTCCGAGGGTGAAGGAGCAAGCGAATGCGCCACTACAGTCAGTGGTCTCGCCAGCGTTGATGACTGCAGTGCGTGGGTCTGGTCGTTTTGATGTCGCGCAGTCGAGGGTGAGTTACGACATCTACGCCATGCGATAAGACGTGCTGGTCAAAAAAAGGCCGGATCTGGATCCCGAACTTGCGCTTCACAGACGGGAGAACATCCCGATTCCAACTACTGCGCTCACCCTGCGGCGATCCATGATCTTCTCGCAGGCAGCTCCTGGTTCTGATGCTCTGCGCGCCGGATGGCTTTGTCCTGCCCGTGCGCAGTCGGCTACAGCTGCATGCTTGCCGCCCCCGCCCGTCATGAACCCCAGTGTTGCAGCCAGATGGAACGGCCGTTTTCCGTCTCGCGATGCCGAACGCCGCCAAGGTGGAACTCAGTCTCGAAGGGATGAAGGATCCGTTGCCTATGAAGAAAGCGCGGGACGGCGCATGGACGGTCACTGTGCCGAAACTCGCTCCTCAGTATTACAGCTACAGTTTCAAGGTAGACGGAATCAATGTGCTTGATCCGCGCAATGCGACGTTCACGACAGGTTTTTTCGACAAAGAGAATGCTTTCCTGGTTCCCGGTAACCCCCCAATGGCATGGGAGATGGCAAACGTTCCGCATGGGGTGGTTCATCATCACTACTACAAGTCGAACATTGTCGAGGATCGAAAGCGAATATTACGTTTACACGCCGCCCAATTTCGACGCTGGTAACAAGCAGAAATATCCAGCGCTCTATCTGCTTCACGGTTACAGTGACGACCCCAGCGCGTGGACGGCCATGGCCAAGGCCAACGTGATCCTCGACAACCTCATTGCCCAGGGAAAGGCCAAGCCGATGATCGTCGTGATGCCGCTCGGCTACGGAACCATGGAGGTGATTGCCCGGGGAGAGGATAGCTGGAAGGATCCCGAACTGATTCGGCGCAACTACCGGAGGTTTTCAGACGCACTTTTTCAGGAAATCATGCCCCTTGTGAAGGGACAATATCCGCTGTCGGATAGCCGCGAAGACCATGCGGTAGCCGGTCTTTCCATGGGTGGGGCGGAAAGCCTGCTCGTGGGTCTCAATCATATCGACGACTTTGCCTATGTGGGAGGGTTCAGTTCCGCGAAGCTGGGAGAAAGCGACTTGGGTTCCGCGTTTCCGGGCATAACAACCCAATCGGCGCCGGGCATCAATGCCAAACTGCGACTGCTCTGGATTGCTTGTGGAACTGAAGACGAACTGCTCGATCGAAATCAGAAACTGATCGCATGGTTGAGGGAGAAAGGTCTGCAACCGACCGCCATCCAAACACCAGGCATGCATACGTGGATGGTATGGCGCGACAATCTGACCAACTTCGCGCCCCTGCTCTTCCAGTCGAAGTGAAAGCCGACAATAGGTCGACAACGGCCAATAGAAAAAGTGATTGTCTTCGGGCCCTTAGGATAGAGCCAAGAAAAAAAGGGAATCTCGGCTACCGGCGAGGGGGTCCCTCCGGTTCCTCGATTCCCGCTCCTGCCTAGCCGAAAATACTTAAAGCGCTTCCCCCGTCGCTTTGCCAGGCCAGTCGTCGCCCAGTCACAGTGCAAGCGTGAGGCCAAGTCAATTGGCCATTGACCAAAGCTATTGTTGCCACCTGTAAACATCAGCGCAACAATGACTTAGATTTATTTTCGACAACCTGAAGCGCTTTCGACGGATTCTTCACTTATTATGAAAGCCCCTATCCGATCGGATAGGGGACTATCTTCTCGGATAGTTCGGACCTTAGGTGAGCGGGCAAGCGATGGCAACGAACCCAATCCGCAACACGGCGAGCAGTGCGAAGAGCCGAAGCAATCCCCGGCTGGTCGCGATTGCCGGACCATTGCGCGATTCGGTGTTCGTGCTTCCGGAATCGGATCTGTCTCTGGGACGCGACGCCTCCAACGGCCTGCCGATCAGCGACCCGTCGGTTTCGCGGCGGCATTGCCTGATCCGCCACGAGGCGGCCAGCTTTAAGGTGCGGGATCTCGATAGCCGCAACGGGACGCTGGTGAATGGCGAGCCAGTGAAGGATCACTGGCTGCACCATCTGGATGAAATCGCGGTGGGCGATTCGGTTTTCCGGTTTCTCATCGAAGACGATCCCGAAAAGGGGTCCGGAGCAAGTCGCGCGGTCGAGTTCGACGATACGGGCGCGACTCACGCTGCTGCCGAGATCCGGCCCGAGGATGTTCTCTACCTTCAGCCCGACAAGATTCTCAGCGAACTGCCGGCCACGTCGCGGCTGGCGCGCAATCTAAGCGCGCTGCTGAAGATCAGCCGGGTGGTGCACTCCATTCGCGATCTGGACGAATTGCAGGCGCAGGTGCTGGATCTGACCTTCGAAGTGGTTCCTGCCGAGAGAGGGGCAATCCTGCTGGACGGCACCCGTGGCGCGTTCAACTCGCTTTTCGGGCGCAATCGCGACGCGAGAAACGAGAAGCCTGTACGCGTCAGCGGCACAATCGCACAGCGCGTGCTCGAACAAGGGCTGGCGATTCTGGGTTCGGACGTTCCGGGCACCGGTCTGGCAAAGGTGGAGAGTCTGATCGCGCTGCAGGTGCGTTCCCTGCTGTGCGTGCCGCTGAGCATTTATCAGCGGACTATTGGGTGTATTTATCTCGACACCATCAACGTCGCGGACCGGTTCAACGAAGATCATCTGCAACTGGTCACGGCGATCGCGGGAATTTCCGCGGTGGCGCTCGAGAATGCTCGACGGCTGCAATGGCTGGAGCAGGAGAACCAGCGGCTGACTACCGAGATTACGCTTGACCGCACGCTGGTGGGTGAGAGCCCGCGCATGAAGGATGTGTTTCAGTTCCTCGCGCGCGTCGCGCCGACCGACGCGACCGTGCTGATTGGCGGTGAGAGCGGAACCGGAAAGGAATTGGCGGCGCGAGCCGTTCACCGCAAGAGTCCGCGCGCCAACAAGCCGTTCGTCGCGATCAACTGCGCAGCCATACCTGAAAATCTGCTGGAGAGCGAACTGTTCGGGTATGAGCGGGGCGCATTCACGGGCGCGGTCGCTCAGAAGAAAGGACGCCTGGAGATGGCCGACGGGGGCGTGCTGTTTCTGGACGAGATCGGAGAACTGGCGCTCGCGCTGCAGGTGAAGCTGCTGCGCGTTTTGCAGGAGCGCGAGTTTGAACGCGTAGGCGGCAACCGGCCGATTCACGTGGACATCCGGCTGATCGCGGCCACCAATCGCGATCTGGAGGAGGCGTCCCGCAAAGGAGAGTTCCGGCAGGATTTGTATTTCCGGCTGAACGTGGTCAGCCTGACCATGCCGCCGCTGCGCGAGCACAAGGAAGACATCCCGATGCTGGTCAGCTTTCTGGTGGAGAAGCACTGCAACAAATGCGGTGCGAAGCCGAAGGCGCTCTCGCGGCAAGCGCTGGCGTGCCTGCAGAACTACGACTGGCCGGGAAATGTGCGGGAACTGGAAAACGTGATTGAACGCGCGCTGGTGCTGGGCACCTCGGAGGATATCCTGCCGGAGGATCTGCCGGAGAATCTACTGGAGCGCGATCCGGCGCCGGGCGTGGGCGAGGCGAAGTATCACGGCGCCGTCAAGGAACTGAAGAAAAGGCTTATCCAGAATGCACTGGAAGAGGCACGCGGCAGTATCACGGAAGCAGCCAAGGCGCTCGGGGTTCATCCCAATTACCTGCACCGGTTGATCCGCAATCTGGATTTGAAAGAGTCGAGCAAGGCAAGCGGGGTGCGCGGACCGGGGTCCAAGGGACCGAGCGCCCGGCTGTAATTATTTTTTGGTCGCCGATTTCTGGATGGTTTCGGGCAAGGGAAGTCTCAAGAGGACTGCGGGACTTACGTACACTCCCTGCCAGCGCACGGCCAGGTGAAGATGCGGGCCGGTAGCGCGGCCGGTGGCGCCACTCAGGCCGATTTCGGTGCCACGTTCGATCCGGTCGCCTTCCTTCGACTTTGAGTTCGGAGAGATGCAGGTAGAGGCTGAGCAGGCCCTGGCCGTGGTCGATCACCACGCAATTTCCTTCGAAGTAGAGAGCGCGCGCCAGAAGGACGGTGCCGGAATTGATCGCCATTACTGGCGTGCCCGGGCCGACGCGGTAATCCAGACCCTGATGGACGCTCTTGGTCACGCCATTGAAAACGCGGCGCGTGCCGAAGATGTCGGAACTGGGCGCGTTGACCGGCGCTGAGAAGGGCCCCGACCATTCGCGGGCGGGCGTGATCTTGCTGAAGGCATCCTTCTTCACGTCCTGCGCCTGCTTGATTTCGCCTTGTTGCTCGGTGTTCGGCTCGGTGAATTGTTTGGAGACCTTGAGCTCGATGGTTGGATATTTTTCACGGCCCACGACCAAATTCTCTTCAAAGTGAAAGTGCTTGCCGGCTGCGGTGACTGCTTCGACTTTAAGTGGATAGCGGCCGGGCTTGGTCTCAAGACTCACTCCGGCGAGCACAAACCAGTTCTTTCCGCCGATGTGGTCGAAGGTGAGGTCGTGCCCCAGCCATGTTCCGGTCATGGATTCGAGCAGCGTGGCGGGAGTGACTTGCAAAAACATCGGCACACCGTTCACCAACTTTGGGGGCGTGACCTGGATGGACCACCGGGCTGGTTTCTTCGGTACGGCAGTGTGCTGTGCCAGCACGGGGCTGGCGGTCGCGCCGAGATACATTGCTAGAATGGCGACGGAACGCCAAGTATGGGACATCAACGCCATCTTCAGAAGCGTAGCACTTGTACGAGGCTTTCGAGACGCACACTCGTTCCTAGTCTTGTTCATCCTCAGGAAGCGAAATTCAAAGGCAGGCGGCTAGCGGTCGTCGTCATACAGTGCGTTCTCTTCGCGACAGCTGTAAGCACCTGCCGCGCCGACGATGATCTCGCTGCTGACGCTCACGCGGATAAGCTGGTCGTGTTCAAGAAAGATCACACGCTCCAACTGTTGGACCACGGAAAGCTTCTGAAGAAATACAAAATAGCGTTAGGGGGCGCGCCAGCTGGGCCAAAAGAGCGACAGGGGGACCACAGGACTCCGGAAGGCGTTTACGTCCTGGATCGCCGCAATGAACACAGTCACTTCTATCGTTCGTTACACATCTCGTATCCGAATGCGGAGGACCGAGCACGGGCGCTAAAGGAAGGCGTTAACCCGGGTGGAGACATCATGGTTCACGGCTTACCGAACGGCTTCGGATGGATCGGCAGCGGGCACCGTTTGCGCGATTGGACCGATGGGTGTATCGCGGTAACGAACGAGGAGATGGATGAGATCTGGCGAACGGTCCCGGACGGGACGCCTATCGAAATAAGGCCGTAAAATGTGATCTAAAGGGGAAATAGTTGGTGAACCAGGCCGGCTCTTGCATCGTAACGCACGTAAGTCCATGAACAGGCAGGTCGCGATTTCTGGCCAGCCCGTTACGGCTGGCAGTTGACCTTATCCGCGCTCGTGCTTCATATTGGTTCGGAATGGACGCTGAAAAGACGATCGCCGAAATCGAATTGCTGGAGCGCATCTTCGCGGTGCGGGATCCTCGGCCGCCAAGCGTGAGCGATCTCGCGGCTGCCAATCGCAGACACGACGAGATGCTCGCGCATAGCCCCTGGTTTCGGCTTTGGCAGCGCTACGGAATTTGTTGTCGCTCCGAGTCCCCGGTGCTCCGACCGGGGGACAGAGAGAGCTAGACCTCTCCGCAGATTGTGATATCCACCCGCAAGTGTCGCCCCCTCGGCTGCCGTCACTTCCCCACCCTTTCGAATGCGGCCATAGACCGCAATCCATAAGATTCAGTGGAAAAGTTGGAGACTTGGTGGACCTGGTCGGGTTCGAACCGACGACCTCTTCCATGCCATGGAAGCGCGCTCCCAACTGCGCCACAGGCCCACTCTACGCGACGACCGCCGCGTGTACGGTTGGTGCCAATCATTTTATACTCCCGCGTCTTTTAACGGTAGTCAATCGTGCGGCTTCGACGGATTTTGAGAATATTGGGAAAATGAGTATTCTGGACCAAGTGCACTTCACAATGACCCTGAACCTTACTCGAACTCCTCTTCTAGCTTCGCTGCTCATGTCGGCAACGTGTCTCACGGCACAGATCACTCCCGCCCCGGTGCCCTACGCCTCGGTGAGCGAACTGAACTCGATCCTGGGGCCGCTCGAGCAGGCTTCGCAGGCTACCCAGGCCGACCTGACCAAGTTACGGATCGATAAATGGAAGATGGATTCCAACTACAAGAAACAAGTTCTGAGCAACACTGACTCGGTGAAGCGAAACCTGCAAAATGCGCTTCCGGAGATCGTGACGCAATTGCGCAGTTCTCCCGAGGATCTGACGGCGACTTTCAAGCTCTACCGGAATCTCGACGCGCTTTACGATGTGCTCGGCAATATCGCCGAATCAGCCGGCGCGTTTGGGTCGAAGGACGAATTCCAGTCTCTCTCGAACGACTTGAATGCCATGGAGCGAAACCGCCGGTCGCTGGGAGAGCGGTTGGAGACGCTGAGCGCTTCGAAGGAATCGGAACTGGCCCAATTGCGCACGCAGATCAAGGCTCTGCAGGCCGCGCCGCCTCCGCCTCCCAAAAAGATTGTGGTCGACGACAACGAACCTAAGAAGCCGGCTGCCAAGAAGAAGGTGCCACGACCTCCCAAGCCCACGACTGCCCAGCCGAGCACGCCGCCAGGGCAACCGGCTACGCCACCTCCGTCGTAGTAACAAAGTACTTGTCGATAGGTACTATCGACGGGACCGCTTTGCGGTCGGGCGCCCCTTTCGACACCACAAATCACTAAAAACAGGCTGCTTACAATCCTGGAACTCCTGACACTGGCTTGGGGTCTATACAAACGGGTGTCGTTTCCGCTGTTGACTGGGACCTGGGGGTGCGCGGCGAATCCGATTTCCGTCTGATTTGCGGCGCGAAAATCCTATAATACGAGGTGCGCCGTGAGAGTCATGGCGGGAGTAGCCACCTTGGGTGACTTAGCGAGTGCGATGGGGGCCCGGGATCTGGACGGGGCCGTCGTCGCGGAATTGAAGGCTGGATCCGAGGATGCCTACGCTTGGCTCATCGGCGAGTTCCATCAGCCCATCTACTCGCTGGTGTACCGCATCCTCACCGACCCCTCCGATGCGGCGGATACGACGCAGGAAGTATTCCTGAAAGTCTTCCGCGGGATGAAGCATTTCAACGGGCAATCCAGCCTGAAGACCTGGATCTACCGGATCGCGGTGCACGAGGCGTCAAACCGGCGGCGCTGGTGGTTCCGGCACAAGGCCAAAGAGACATCAATGGAGCCCCTGGACAACACGTCCGAGTCAGGGTCCGCAAGGGACGCGCTGATCGACGGGAGGGAGTCCCCTTTCGATAGTGCCGCGCACGAAGAAGTGCGGGCACGCGTGGAAATGGAATTGAGAAAAGTTCCAGAGCCGTATCGCAGCACGGTGATCCTGCGGGATCTGGAAGAGATGTCATACGAAGAAATCGCGGACGTGCTCAACATCTCGCTGGGTACAGTGAAGTCACGTTTGACCCGCGGGCGGGAAGCGCTCCGGCGCCGGCTGGCGGGATATGTTCGTGAAGTTGGTCCGGAGTTGGGATTGGAGAGTCCGGAAGAAGAGGAATCGAAGTCAATCTGTGAATTGCGGAATAACGCAGAAGGACTTGAGGTGTCGTCATGAAGTGCGCCGAGGCGAAGTTGATGTTCTCGCCGTACCTTGACGGAGCTTTGTCGGGAGCCGAGATGCAGGCCTTGTGCGTGCACTTCGGAGGATGTTCGAGCTGTGACCGGGAGTATGCGCTGCTCCGTCAAACACAAGAATTGCTGGCTAAGGTAGGCCGCCGCAAGGCCCCTGCCGATTTGGCATTGAAGCTTCGACTGGCCATCTCTCGCGAAGCTGCCACGGCCAGGCGGCCGCCCTTCCATGGGCTGCTGGTCCGGCTGGAAAATTTGTTGAACGCATTCATGGTTCCCGCGACCGCGGGTACGCTTGCGGCAGTCGCCATCTTCGGATTCGTGATGGGACTGACCTTGCCGGAACTGCAGGCGCGCAACGCGAACGATGTGCCTTTGATGCTCTACACGAGTCCGGAACTGCAGGAATCGTCGTTTGCGGCGACGCTGAGTTCGGTGAATGGCGATTCGCTGGTCATCGAGGCATACGTAGACGCGAATGGGCGCGTCCAGGACTACCGGATTATTTCCGATCCGGACGGTTCCCAGAAGCTGCTGCCGGAGGTGAAGAGGATGTTGATCTTCACGACTTTCCGTCCGGCAATGTCGATGGGACGGCCCACGCCGGGACGGGCGGTATTGTCGTTTTCGAAAATCAGCGTGCGCGGATAGACCCCCGGCGATGTTCTCCTTTTCACTGGGGTCTTCGTGTGTTCGCCGGCCTTAGACGCGTTTGACCCTCCGCGCCGAACCCCTTAAACTATCGTTGCATCTCCTACAGCTTACCGCCCGGTTGGAGGTTTTCCTGGGTTTCCGGTTGCGACATTCGAAAATAGCCGCCCTCTTGGCTTTGCTTTCGCCGTTGTGTCTTGCGCAGAACGCGCCTAAGGTCACACTCGATACGAGCGAAACTCTGTTCACGATCCTGGGGGCGATGAACACGTGTGGCTATTCGCAGGAGCTGAACACGTCGGATCCGGTACGGAAGCAGATCCGCAACGAAATCGCGCGAGCCACTCACAATTCCGACGAGGCGCTGGAAGCCACCAACCTGATGTGCCAGTACTACCACGAGCATATTCGGCCAGACACGACGCGCGACCTGGCGCAGTATATTTCGCTGGCACTGTACCTGGGCGACCCGCCGAATTTTCTTCCCAAGGTAAAAGAGGGCGAACTGCCGCCGGACGCGGCCAACGTGGTGGGATTTGCGCGGCTTGCCTCAATCGTTTACGAGAAGGCCGGATTGCATGCCATCTGGCAGAAGCACCGCGATGCATATACCCGGATGACGGAGCGATATCACGAACCGCTTTCAAAGACGCTGTTCGACACCGAGATCTATCTCAAGCTGCCGTCTTCGGGATATCTGGGCCGCGGATTTGCTGTGTACCTGGAGCCGCTGGGTGCGCCCAGTCAGGTCAATGCACGCAACTACGGCAGCGAATACTACGTCGTGATTTCCCCGTCCGGCTCGGAACTCAAGATGGATCAGATCCGGCACACATACCTGCATTATCTTCTCGATCCGTTGTCGCTGAAGTATCCGACGTCTATGAAGCGTCTGGAGCCGTTGCTCGCGTCCGTCAAGGGCGCGCCGATGGAAGAATCGTTCAAAATTGACACGTCGCTGCTGGTGACGGAATGCCTGGTGCGGGCGGTTGAAATCCGGATGCAGGGTACGAGCAAGACTCCCGAGGCATTGCGCGCCGATGCCATCGAAAAATCGATGGAACAGGGTTTTATTCTGACGCGTTTTTTCTATGAGTTCCTGGCGCAATTTGAAAAGGATCCGGAAGGTATTCGCAACGCGTATATTGACTTGCTCAACGCGGTCGACGTAAAGAAGGAAGAGAAGCGCGCTGCAGAGACGCATTTTGCAGCCGAAGCCGTTCCCGATGTGCTGCATTTCGCGCGGCCCAAGGATCAGCATCTTTTGCTGCTCGCCGAAAAGCGACTTATGGGCGGAGACTTGAAGACTGCCCAGGAACTGGCGGAGCAGTCCTTGCATGATGGTCACGAAGATGCGGGGCGAGCGCTCTTCATCCTGGCGCAAATCGCCACAGCAAAACGGGACATGGCGGGAGCTACCGGATATTTCGAGCAGGCATTGAAAGTAGCGCAAGAGCCTAAAGTGATCGCCTGGTCGCATATCTACCTGGGCAGAATCTTCGATCTGCAGGAACGACGAGAGAACGCGCTGGACGAATATCACGCTGCGTTGACGGCCGGGGCCACGTTGCCGGAAGTCAAGGCGGCGGCGGAGCGTGGTTTGCAGAAGCCGTACGAACCACCCGCGAGCGGTCAGCAGCAGGACAAGAATTGAGCACTTCGATTCTCGCAAGCGAGAGTCGGCACCCAAGGAGAGAGCATGAAGCGAGTAGCGATGATCGGAGCTGTGCTGGCGGTTGCGACGTGGAGTTTCGCGCAGGCCGATAGCAAACCCGGAGCGCAACCTGCCGCGCAAACGGGAACGCAGACTCCAGCCCCCGCGCTGGGAAAACGTCCACCGCAGGCGAAGACTCAGCCCGAGTATGAGGCCTACAAAACCGCTGTCGCGTTGACGGACGCTGCCGCGGCCGAGAAGGCAGCCGATGATTTCGCCGCGAAGTTTCCAGACAGCGAACTGCGCGTCATGCTTTTCAAGTCGGCGATGCGCGCCAGCCAGCGGGCCGGCAACTCCGACAAGATCATTGAACTGGGCCGGAAGGGTCTTGCGCTCGATGCGGATGATCCGGAGCTGCTCGTGACGGTGGCCAGCGAACTCGCGGAAAAGACGCGCGACACCGATCTCGACAAAGATCAGCGGCTGGACGAGGCCATGAAGATGGCGCAGAAGTCGCTGCAGTCTGTCGACACCGACATCTCAATTCCGCCGAACACTCCGCAAGAACAGGTGGACGCATACAAAGGCCAACTGCGCTCTTTTGCCTACTCGATCATTGGTACGCTGGAGTTCAAGAAGGACAACTTTACGGCTGCGGAAACGGATCTGCGCAAGTCGGTGGATGCTTACCCGTCGCAGCCTGATCCGGTCGTGGTATTGCGGCTTGCCATTTCGCTGGATCGCCAGGGCAAGTATCCCGAGGCGTTAAAAGAAGCGAATCATGCCGTGGAGTTGACGCAGGAAGCTACCAGTGCGGGCAAGCTGGCGCGCCAGGAGCGCGACCGCCTGAACCAACTGGTGGGGGGAAATGCGGCAGCCCCCAAACCAGCCGCCTCCGATCAGCCGAAGAACTGACGGATTCAGTAAGACTTGTGGGGCAGGAGAATCTTGGATAGTCTTGCCCGCCCCGAATCTGCATGAAAGTCAAAGAAATCGCGGCGCTGGAAAGTCTGTTGGGTTATCACTTCCAGCGTCCGGAACTTCTCGACCAGGCTCTCACTCACAGTTCTCAAGCACGGGAACTCGAGGCATTGCAGCCGGTGAAAACCGGCGTTCGTCCCGGAGATAACGAACAACTTGAGTTTCTCGGGGATGCTGTGCTCGCGCTGGTGACCGGGGAAGAACTCTTTCGCCGTTTTCCAACTTTCCGGGAAGGCGAACTCTCGAAATTACGCGCTCACCTGGTAAGCGAACGGCATCTTATTCAAGTTGCGCAGAACCTGAGCGTGGGAAATTACCTGCGGCTGGGCCGGGGAGAAGAAAAGAGCGGAGGTCGGAGCAAGACCGCCCTGTTGGTGGACGCATTTGAAGCGGTGCTCGCTGCCTTGTATCTGGACGGCGGCCTGGAAATAGCGCGGGGGTTCATTCTGAAAACCGTGATCGCCCCCGAACTGGAACGCATGAACCCGGCCAGCGGCGGCGTGCCGGTCATGGATTTCAAATCGGCATTGCAGGAAAATCTGCAGGCTACCGGACGACAGGCATTTTACGTACTCGTGAAGGAAGTGGGACCGGAGCATAGCAAGACATTTACGGTCGAAGTCAGGCTTTCCGCGCCGGGGCAGACCAAAGTTGAGTTCGTCGGGCGGGCCGAGGGCACCACGAAGAAGAAAGCGGAACAGGACGCGGCCCGGCAGGTGCTCGAGTATCTGGCCGCATTTCCGGGAGCGGCTGAAGGCAAGGACGTTCAGAAGCAGTCGACGCCGCCTACCCAATGATGACGTCTTCCAAGCCGGGTCATGAAAACAGCACGGACTGGTTAACTTCCACGCAGTCGCTGCTGGCCACGGTCGTAATTGCGGTGTTCGTCATCACCTACATCGTCCAAGCGTTCCAGATCCCGTCAGTCTCGATGCAGAACACGCTGCTCATCGGCGATTACCTGCTGGTGGACAAGCTGTGCTACGGCGGCAGCGGCAACCTGTTCATTCCTTACCGCCCGATCCGCCGCGGCGACATCATCGTGTTCCACTATCCTGTGAACCCGTCGCAACATTTCGTCAAAAGAGTCATCGGCGTGCCCGGCGACCGCATTCATCTGATCAACAAGCGGGTTTTTGTGAATGGGGTACCTCTGCCCGAACCCTACGTGCGCTATTTCAAGCCGGAGCGAAATTTTTTTCGCGATGATTTTCCGCGTCTCGACGTGCTGGACCCTGGCATCAATGCCGACTGGTGGGTACAGATGCCGAAACTTGTGGAAGACGGACAATTGATTGTCCCGGAGGGTCATTATTTCGCGATGGGCGACAACCGCGACGACAGTTCCGATAGCCGCTATTGGGGATTCGTGCCAAGGGAAAACATTGTGGGGCGGCCCTTGCTGATCTACTGGTCGATTCGCGACCTGGATAGCGACTTGCCAATTCCCGCATCCATGGGTGATAGACTCTATCATTTCGCGTACGCGGTGACTCATTTCTTCCAGATCACGCGCTGGGACCGCACTTTTCGCGTCGTTAGCTGACGGCAGTTAAAGTCACTTTTGGATCCGAAAACCAGACATGGCTAAGAAAGACAATCCTCCGGAAGAGAAACAGAAAGAAACTACCGTCGAGTTTCTTGCTTCGTTGGCCGCAGTGCTGGTCACGGGGCTTTTCATTATTACGTTCATCCTTCAGGCCTTTGAGATCCCTTCCAGTTCCATGGAAGACACCCTCCTCATTGGCGACCACGTTTTCGTAAACCGCGAGCAGTTCGCTCCGAAGACAAAATGGATGGGGCCGCTGCTTCCTTATCGCGATATCAGGCGCGGCGACATTGTCGTGTTCCTGTCCCCCGCGGAGCCGGGACTGTATGTTGTGAAAAGGATCATGGGGGTTCCGGGCGACCGTCTTCACCTGCGCGATGGAGCGGTATACCGCAACGGCGAAAAGCTGCCCGAGAACTACGTGATGCACAAGGGACCGCTTTTTTACGATCCTTATCGCGATAACTTCCCTGCCGTGCCTCCGTCGGACGCTTATAACGTCTCTCCCGATTGGCAACTGCAGATGCGTTCGCATGTTGAGGGCGATGACATCGTGGTCCCAGCGGATAGTTACTTTGGCATGGGCGATAACCGCGACGTGAGCCTGGACAGCCGCTACTGGGGATTCATTCCGAAAGAGAATGTCATTGGCCGGCCGATGTTTGTGTACTGGTCGTTCAACACTCCGGCGGACCAATATCGACATACCGATTTCAGCGAGCGCATCGGATTTCTCGTCCACGTTGCGATCCACTTCTTTGACCAGACGCGGTGGCGCCGCACCTTCCGGTTAGTCCAGTGAAGCTGCGATCCAAGCGACGTTGGATTCTGGCGGCCGGGGCCGTGATCCTCGCCTTGTTCCTCGTAAGGCCCGGGGCAATGCGTCTCAAGACGCGGATCGCGGCATCGATCGGAAGTACAGTGCAGCGGCGCGTGGAGATCAGCAACGTACACCTTCATCTGCTTCCAGCGCCGGGTTTTGATCTCGACGGGTTTGTGGTCTATGACGATCCGGCGTTTGGGGCCGAACCGGTCTTGCGCGCCCAGGAAGTGACCGCGTTGCTTCGCTTGAGTTCGCTGCTGCGCGGGCGCATGGAAATCTCGAGACTGAGCCTGACCGAGCCGAGCCTTAACCTGGTTCGCCGCGATGATGGGCGCTGGAACATTGAAAACTTCCTCGAGCGTACGGCCCAGATTGCCGCGGCCCCTACGGGCAAGGCGGCCTCGGAAAGGCGTCCGGCTTTCCCTTACATTGAAGCGGATCGCGGGCGGATCAACTTTAAATTCGGGCCGGAGAAGAAACCGTTCGCCATCACCGACGCAAAGTACGCTTTCTGGCAGGATTCCGAGAATAGCTGGGGCATGCGCTTGCGCGGCCAGCCGGTGCGCTCGGATATGAATCTGAGTGACACGGGTCTTGTGAAAGTAAGTGGAGAATGGCAGCGGGCACATTCACTGTATGAGACGCCGGTTCAGTTCAGCATGCAGTGGGAGGGTGGGCAACTGGGGCAGCTCAGCAAGTTTCTGTCGGGAGAAGACCGGGGATGGCGGGGGACGGTTCGCACGTCGCTGGAATTTTCGGGGACGCCGTCGAATCTGCTGGTGCGCGCCGACGGCGTGCTGCAGGACTTCCGCCGGTACGACATCGCGGGAACTCCGCCGCTTGACCTGAAGACGCACTGTGAAGCGCATTACGAAGTCGCGCAACGGAGCCTGCGAGAGCTTGCCTGTCTGAGCCCGCTAGGGGCTGGCTCGCTTTCAGTGACGGGAGAAGCGTCGAACTTCCTGGGGCAGCGACGGTATGCGGTTCACGTGATCGCGGCCCGAATTCCGCTGCAGAGTATTCTGACAGTGGCTCGCCGGGCCAAGAAAGATTTGCCCAATGACTTGCGGGCCGCAGGCACGATGGACGCAACGTTCGACGCGCGTTCGAATGAGGTAGGCAAACCTGTTTTCGAGGGCGGCGGCCGGACCAGCGATTTCCGTCTAATCTCCGAGAGCAACAAGACGGATTTGCCGTTCGATGTGATTCCCTTCTCGCTCGTATCCGGACTGCAAGAGGCCGGGAAAAGGGCACACGCGCGAGCGGATGTTGTCGCGCTGCGCGAGCCCGATGAACCATATTTATCCCTCGGACCGGTCTCCATAAAATTGGGCCGCCCTTCGCCCACGGTATTTCAGGGGTGGGTCGCACGCAGCGGCTACAACATCTCCGTGAGGGGGGATGCCGACGTTCGGCGACTCATACAGGTGGCGCGGGCGGCGGGTGTCCCGGCGATGCGTCCCTCCGCCACCGGCGCAACAAGGGTGGACTTGGAGATGTCCGGAGTATGGTCAGGGTTTCCGAGTCCAACAATCACCGGGACAGCGGAAATTCATGCCGTGCAGGCTGAAATCCGCGGGCTCAACGGACCACTTGAAATTTCGTCCGCACGGGTTGTACTCAGCGATTCCGAAACCCGGGTCGAAGGAATCTCGGCCATGGTGGCCGGGACCCGGTGGTCCGGTTTCCTGTCCCTTGCACGACGGTGCCCTGCTCCCTGCGCATTAAAATTTGATTTGCGCGCGGATAAGATTTCTACCGATCAGTGGAATGAGTTGCTGAACCCCAATCCTCCTGAGCGCCCCTGGTACCGGTTTTCGTCGAAGTCATCCACCAATGGACCATCTTTTCTCGTCGATATTCGGGCAACCGGAACGATCGCGGCTGATCGGGTTGTGATTCGAAATCTACAGGCGGAGCGAGTGAGCGCGAAGGCGGAGTTGGACCGTGGACAGCTTCGGCTATGGGATCTTCGCGCCGACGTTTTCGGCGGGAAGCATCGCGGCGAGTGGCGTTTGGATTTCACGGCTAAAGCTCCGGTTTATTCCGGTTCGGGAACGATTGATTCCGCCGCGTTGAAGCAAGTGGCCGAAACCATGGACGAACCCTGGATCACGGGGACGGCGAGCGCCAAGTATCAGATTGAACTGGCGGGTTTCTCGACCGCCGAGCTGATTGATTCCGCGAAGGGCGACCTCCATTTCAACATGCGTGACGGAATTTTCCCGCATGTTCTGGTGTCCTCTGCACCTTTGCAGGTTCGCCATTTCAACGGGACCATCACAATTCGCAAGGGTCAGATCGAAATGGAGCAAGCTGCTCTCGAGTCGTCGACCACGAGTTACTCGGTCACGGGGAAAGCGTCCGCTAAGCGGAAACTGGATTTCAAGCTGGTGCCGGAAGGATCCGCCGGACTGACGGTGACCGGGACACTTGCCGAGCCTCGTGTCACCACGATTCGCCGGGGCGAAACGCAAACTGCGCTGAAGCAGTGATCGCCCGCCTCAAGCGTTGACTCTTCCAATTGCGGGCTGGAACGACTCTCCTGGTTCGAAGTTTCTGTCATAATCGACTTAAGGTCATGAAAGTCACCTTCGCCATGCTGCGAGACCGAGTGGAGCGGCGAGGCCTGTGGCCACACACACGTGTGGCGTGGGGCGCGTGGTATACGCTGGGGCTGGCACTGGCGCTATTTCTTCTGCAAAAGCTGGTAGCGGCATCCAGAGTTTCGTCGGGCGCGACACTGGGCGGCTGGGTAAGTTTCCTTAGCTTCCTCTCCATCTTCTTTTTCGCGATCCTGGCATTCCGCTTTCTCAAGGCCAAGATTCTGTGGCGGCTGCGGAACCGGCTGATCGTCACCTACATGTTCATCGGCGTGGTCCCGACACTGCTCCTGATTGGCATGACGTTCGTGACTCTTTACCTTCTGGCGGGGCAGTTTGCCAACTTCGTGGTGATTTCTGAAATCCACCTGCAGATGGAGCACGTGGAATCGGTGAACTCGGCGATCGCGAATGAGTTGGGGGTACGACTGGATCGAGGCGAGGCGCCCACGGTTGCACTGCTCGAGAGCCTGCGCAAGACAGATGTGATCGGGAGGCATCGCGACGTCTGCGCGTGGTACGGAGCCAAGCCGCTTCCGATGTGCGGCGACCCCAAGGGAGGTACTCCGTTTTCGCAACCCTTGTTCGTAACGAAGCCATTGAACGAGATCGTCCGGGACCGCGGAAATTTATTTCTGCGAGCAGCGACCGTTCTGCCGGTCCGCGGTGACAAGCTGACGGTAGTCTCCAGCGAGGCTTTGGATGAACCTTTGATGCAGGAGATCGCGAAAGACCTGGGCGAGATCACGCTGTATTCCGGCGGCTTCCAGTTGCAGAACGGATCGTCATCAGACAATTCCTCGGCTTCTTCGAAAACGAACCGTTCGGGTGCACAGATCAGCGTTCGCGACGACAAGAATGGCGTTGACTCCGACGCGGCGGGGACTCCGCGGGCCCTGTTCACGGCCGGGACAGTGCCCAGCGCGGGCAACATATTCGACCATCAAATCACGTTTGGAACGCCGGTGCCGGTTATTGACTGGAAAAGCGGGGTGCGGGAACAAGACTCGCCGGGCGTCCGGGTGCAAACGCGCCCATCGGTCCTGTACGGCCGTCTTTTCGCGGCCCTGGGAAATTTCGCCAAGGGCGTGGAAGCGATTCTGCTCATCATCGCGATCGTGCTGGCCATCATCGAATTGCTGGCGCTGGTCATTGGCACAAGCCTGAGCCGTTCTATCACCGGGGCGGTGGCCCAGCTGTACAAAGCGACGCAGCACGTCGACCGCGGCGATTTCAGCCATCGCATTCCGGTGAAGTCGACCGACCAGCTCGCCCAGCTCGCGCTCTCGTTCAACACCATGACGGCTTCGATTGAAAAGCTCATTATCGAACAGAAAGAAAAGCAACGCATGGAGAACGAGTTGGTGATTGCGCAGGAAGTCCAGGCGCAGCTGTTTCCACGAGAAATTTCACAGCTCGACTCGCTTGAAGTTCACGGATATTGCCGTCCGGCGCGCACGGTGAGCGGCGATTACTACGACTTCCTCACGGTGAGCGGGGACAGACTGATCCTGGCGGCGGGCGACGTGAGCGGGAAAGGGATTTCGGCGGCGCTGCTGATGGCCACGATTCACTCCGCCGTTCGAGCGTACAGCATCGAGGGAATTCCGATTCTTCGTGCTCCGGTCGCAGTGGGAGCGGGGCGGGGACGGGCGATGACAGTGGAGTCCCGCTTCGAGGGCGCCGAGGTATCGCCGGGCGCGCTGCTGGCTTTACTCAACCATCAACTCTACGAGAGCACTCCTCAAGAAAAATACGCGACCCTTTTCCTGGCGAACTACGACGGCCATTCCAGAAAACTTACTTACAGCAACGGCGGACATCTCCCGCCGATCATTATCGCGGAAGATGGCTCGCTGCGACGGCTTGACCAGGGGGGCACCGTGGTTGGCCTGTTCGACAACCTCACGTTCGACGAAGGGCAGGTGCAGCTCAGGGCCGGAGACATCTTCATCGCCTACAGCGACGGCATCACCGAACCGGAAAATGATTTCGGAGAGTTTGGGGAGCAGAGGCTGCTGGACGTGATCCGGCAGAATCGTGATCTGCCCCTGGACGACATCACCAGCCTCGTGACTTCGGCGGTGGATGATTGGATCGGTGACAACGAACAGCCGGATGACATCACACTGGTGCTGGCGCGGGCACGCTAACGGAAAAGTCAAAAAGGTGGGGCGGGAGGGCGGTTTCGAACCACCATCTCCGGGATGGTCTCCCGGCGCATTACCGAAGCTATGCTACCCCCGCGTGCCATTACATTCGACGTTACGGGACCTTTGTACCGGTGGGTAGATCCCCGCACTGAAAAAGGATCGCTGCAGACCGGACCAACAAGCCGGCAAGAGCCCGAGGACGAGTGGCAAGGTCGGCACTGCCGAGCAGGCGTTCAAACTAATGGAGCCGCCTGGTGCTGTCAATAGGGCCGACCGAGTAGTGAAAAGGGCCCCTTAGGACCTTTCACATTTGCGGCCTCCTGCCAAAGTAGTACTATCGCAGACGCTTTATCCCTAGCGGGTCGAACCTGGGCTTTCTAGCCTTCTTCGTCCACTGGCGGTTGTGAGGTACCTCACCCCTCGGTGTGGCTCGAGTCACTGCCGCAAACTTCGCGCCAACGTGTAATCGGTTATGGGCTGGCCTTCGGTTCGCCCGCCCAAGGGATCCCCAAGGTCCTGTCGAGGTACGAAAATCATGAGCGATCATCGCGACCACGTGAAGTGCCCGCTGTGCGAGGGGCAAGGAGAAGTCCGCCGCTCGCAGCTAGTCGAGTTTTTTTCGGATCCGGAACTTAAGAGCAAAATCGATGCCTACCTGGCGGTTGTGGCGCCACCGCAGGAAGGCCCTGAATTGGTGTGCGCAACGGCGCGCGAGCCGCGCAATTTTCAGAAGGACGTTCACAGCTGGAATCCCCAGCTTCCGATGTGGCAGAGGAGTCCGAAAGAATGATTTTCATCAAGGAATGGACGTGGCCGGCAGGAGGTTTCGCCGGGCAAGGTCCAAAGGTGTAGAGTTACCGACCGCAGCCCTTATACATCAAGGAGGTTTACCGATATGAGTGCAGGCACGCTGACGCCGTCCGAAACCCGAGTCTCGGGCGATTACATTGAACAAGTCATGGCTCAGGTGAAGGCCAAGAATCCGGCCGAGCCCGAGTTCCACCAGGCTGTCCAGGAAGTATTCGACTCATTGAGGCTCGTGCTTCAACGGCATCCCGAATATCGGGAAGCGCGCATCCTCGAACGCGTTATTGAACCAGAGCGCGTTCTAATGTTCCGCGTGCCGTGGTTTGATGACCAGAACAAGATTCAGGTGAATCGCGGGTTCCGCATCGAGATGAACAGCGCCATCGGCCCCTACAAGGGCGGGCTGCGTTTCCATCCGTCGGTGACGCTGGGCATCCTGAAGTTCCTGGCGTTTGAACAGGTCTTCAAGAACTCTCTGACCACGCTCCCCATGGGCGGGGGCAAGGGTGGATCGGATTTCGATCCGAAAGGCAAGAGCGATAACGAAGTCATGCGTTTCTGCCAAAGCTTCATGACGGAACTGCAGCGCCACATCGGTCCGGACACTGATGTTCCGGCTGGCGACATTGGCGTGGGCGGCCGGGAAATCGGATTCCTGTTCGGACAGTACAAGCGGCTGCGGAATGAATTTACGGGTGTCCTGACGGGCAAAGGCCTGAACTGGGGCGGCTCGCTGATTCGTCCGGAAGCGACCGGTTACGGCTGCGTGTATTTCGCGGCTGAGATGCTGAAGACCCGCAAGGACACGCTGGAAGGCAAGCTCTGCCTGGTTTCGGGTAGCGGCAACGTTTCGCAATACACCATTGAGAAGCTGCTTGACCTCGGCGCGAAGCCGATGACCGTGTCGGATTCCAATGGCGTCATTTGCGATCCAGATGGTATTGATCGCGAGAAGCTCGCTTACATCATGGAACTGAAGAACGTGCGTCGCGGCCGCATCCGCGAGTACGCCGACAAGTTCAAGAAAGCGCTCTTCATGGCGACCGATATGAAGTCCGATCACAATCCGCTGTGGAACATCAAGGCAGATTGCGCGTTCCCGAGCGCCACGCAGAACGAAATCAACGCCAAGGACGCCGCCAACCTGCTGAAGAACGGCATCCAGGTTGTGGCCGAAGGCGCAAATATGCCGAGCACGCTGGAAGCGACCAAACTGTTCCTGGAGAACAAGATTCTCTATGGTCCGGCGAAGGCTGCGAATGCCGGCGGGGTTGCCACTTCCGGCCTGGAGATGTCGCAGAACAGCGCACGGTTGAGCTGGACGCGTGCGGAAGTCGATGATCGCCTGCACAAGATCATGATCGCGATCCACGACAACTGCTTCCGGACAGCCGAGAAGTACGGCACGCCCGGCAACCTGGTGAATGGTGCGAACATTGGCGGCTTCCTGAAGGTGGCCGATTCGATGATCGATCAAGGGCTCGTTTAAGCTGAACTGAGCAGGATGTCAGGCGGGGTGGACGAACTCCTCCCCGCCTGTTTTCATAGGTGCGTGAATTTCTGATGATCACCACCTCGCTGGACACGACCATCGACGCGCAACGGCTGTTCGAGGGCTTTGAGAACCTCATGCCGTTTCGCGTGCGCGACATTCTGCTGGTCTCGAGCCTCTACGATTCGTTCATCTTGAAGGAAGATGGACGGCTGAACGAACTGCTCATCGGCGAATCCCTCGAACTCAATCTTCAGCAGATTCCCAGCATCACGCAGGTGTCGACTGGATCGGAAGCGCTGGCGGTGGTGCGGGCGCAGCCCCGTTTCAATCTGGTGGTCACGAACCTCGAAGTGGGCGACATGGACGCCGCCCGGTTGGCGCGCGAGATCCGGCAAGCGGGCCTGGACATACCGATCGTCGTCCTGGCCTACGATTATCGGGAACTGAAGAACTTCGTTGCGCGCAATCCGCAGAGCGACATCGAGCGCGTGTTCCTGTGGCAGGGGAATGTGCGCATGCTCATCGCGATCGTGAAATATGTCGAGGACAAGCGCAATGCGACCCATGACACGGCTGCGATTGGGGTTCCCGTCATCCTGGTGGTGGAAGACAACATCCGCTACTACTCGTCGTTTCTGCCGGTGATTTACACCGAGATGATTTCGCAGTCGCGGAGAGTCATTCAGGAAGGCATCAACGTTGCGCACAAATTGCTGCGGATGCGCGCACGGCCCAAGATTCTGCTGGCTTCGAGCTACGAGGAAGCTGAAGAACTGGCCATGCGGTATAAGGATTACCTGCTGGGCGTTGTGTCCGACATAGAATTTCCGCGATGTGGTCAACTCAGCGCGGAAGCCGGTTTCGAACTGGCGCGCCTGATTCGCGAAGCTGTTCCCGACGTGCCTATCGTACTGCAATCCAGCCGCACGCAATTCCGCGAACGGGCGAATGCGGAGAAACTATCGTTCTTGAGGAAGCGCTCGCCGACGCTGATGGCCGACCTCCATCAGGTACTGATGGAGGAGTTCGGCTTTGGTGACTTTGTTTTCCGGCTGCCGGATTTTTCCGAAGTGGGACGCGCGGCCGACCTTAGCGCGCTTGAGACCATGCTGCAGGAAGTGCCCGAGGAGAGCGTGGCGTACCACGCGCAGCGTAATCATTTTTCGCACTGGTTGATGGCCCGCACGGAGTTTGCCCTGGCTCAGAAACTGCGACCGCGCAAGGTTTCTGACTTCAAGAGCACGGAAGATCTCCGCAATGATCTGATTGCGTCAATTTCTGATTACCGCGGCGAACAGAGCGAAGTTCTGATTGGAGATTTCAGTCCCGCCGCCCTGGCCGCGACCGATGCTTTCTTTGTGCGCATAGGGGTTGGCTCTCTGGGCGGAAAAGCCCGCGGCCTGGCTTTCATGCGGCACCTGCTGCGAAGGCACCGGTTCTCGCGGCTTTTCCCGGACGTGCGGGTGAGCGTGCCGCCGGCGGTTGTCCTAGCGACCGACGTCTTCGACCGCTTCCTGAGCGAGAACGATCTGGCCGACTTTGCGCTGAATTGCCCGGATGATTCCGCGATTGAAAGGCGCTTTCTGGAAGCATCGCTTCCGGCATCGGTGCGAAACAGCTTGCTGGAATTTCTTTCGGAGATTCGGTATCCGCTCGCTGTGCGCTCCTCGAGCCTGCTGGAGGATTCGCAATATCAGCCTTTCACGGGCGTGTATGAAACCTTCATGCTGGGGAACCAGCATCCGGATCTTTCGGTACGACTCGACCAACTGATGGAAGCCATCAAGCGGGTCTACGCTTCCACTTTCAGCCAGCACGCAAAGGCCTATGTGCGAGCCACGCCGTATCGCCTGGAAGAAGAAAAAATGGCGGTGATCCTGCAGCGGGTGGTGGGGGCTCCGCACGATACGCGTTTTTATCCTGATTTTTCGGGCGTCGCCCGCTCTTACAACTTCTATCCAGTGCCGCCCCTGAATTTTCACGACGGAATTGCGGCGGTGGCGCTCGGGCTCGGGCGCGCGGTGGTCGATGGCGGCAACTGCCTGACCTTCTGCCCACGCTATCCTCGCCACATTCTGCAGTTTTCGTCGGTTGAAGACATTTTGAATAATTCGCAATCCCATTTCTGGGCGTTGGAGATGAATCATGCGCAGGGAGGCGCGGACGATCAGGCCGACAGCCTGCGCGAAGTCCGCTTCGGCCTCGATGCCGCGGAGAAAGATGGCACGCTGTATTCGGTCGCGTCAACCTACTCTGCCGACAATCACGTGGTATACGACGGCGTGAGTCGCGCGGGCAGCCGGCTGGTCAGTTTCGCTCCCATCCTGAAGCACGATGTCTTCCCGCTTGCGCCGCTGCTGGCTCATCTCACAAAGATGGGCGAAGACGCCTTCGGGCGCCCGGTCGAAATCGAGTTTGCGGCCCGGCTGCCGCAAAAGCCAGGGGATCCAGCCGACTTCGGATTTCTGCAAGTTCGACCGCTCGTGCTTTCGCGTGAAGGCGAGGAACTCCGACTGGACGAAGTGGATCCGGAGCGACTGGTCTGCCAGAGTTCCAAGGTGCTGGGCAATGGACGCATCACGGACCTGCACGATGTCGTGGTGGTCGACTTTCACCGTTTCGAGCGGGCACGCAGCAAGGAAGTCGCTTGGGGCGTTGCTCACTTCAATGCGAAGTTGAATGCGGAGGGCCGACCCTATTTACTGGTAGGCGTGGGCCGATGGGGAAGCACCGAGCCGTGGCTGGGGATTCCGGTCGAGTGGGACGAGATTTCGGGGGCGCGGGTAATTGTCGAGGCTGGGTTCAGAGACTTTCGCGTTACCCCATCACAAGGGACCCATTTTTTCCAAAACCTCACCGCATTTCAGGTTGGGTATTTCACGGTAAATCCGGACGCTGGGGAGGGGTTCGTGGATTGGCAGTGGCTCAACGAAATCGCCTCGGTGGAGGAGGATGGGTGCGTTCGGCATCTACAGTTTGACGCTCCGCTGAGCGTGGTGATGAATGGTCGGACCAGCGAGGGATGGATCTTCAAGCCGGAGATGGCAACGTAGGGCCAGACGCCAGGCCGAGCGCAAGTTCGGCAGGATTCTTCTGCGTAACTCAAGAGCCCCGTAGCGAAAAGCATCTGGGCATCGCCCAGCCGGACAGACGAGGGCGTCTGTCCCTACGCGAGCTGATTGGTGATTTAGCTCGCAGTTCCTCGTGATGCGCATCACAGCCGCCTTTGATATGGGTCCCCCACAATCGTTGGGAGTACTTACGGGGTGCCTGTGTTCAAGATCCTTCATGCAGCCTTTATTGCCCCTGGAATCAAACGTTTCGTCATCGAAGCCCCACGCATTGCGCGCAAGCACCGGCCGGGACAATTCGTGATCCTGCGCCTTTACGAAGCGGGGGAACGCATTCCGCTGACGATTGAGCGTTCCGATGCCGAGCGCGGCACGATCAACATCTGCGTGCAGTCGGCGGGGAAAACCACGCACCTGCTCAACTCTTTCGAGACCGGCGACCACATCCTCGACGTGGTTGGCCCCCTGGGTAAGCCTTCGGAAATCGAAAATTTCGGTACGGTCGTGGTGATGGGCGGCGGTGTCGGCACCGCCATGGCCTATCCGACGGCGGCGGCGCTCAAGAAAGCCGGCAACCGGGTAATTTCGATTGTGGGAGCAAGGAATAAGGAACTGGTGATTCTGGAGAAAGAAATGGCGGAGGTCAGCGACACGCTGTTGCTCACCACCGATGATGGGAGCTATGCCGAAAAGGGTTTCGTGACCGACAAGCTCCGGCAACTCATCAAGTTCGGAACGCGGATTGACCTGGTACTCGCCGTCGGCCCGATCCCGATGATGAAGGCGGTTGCGGATGTTACCCGTGAAGCCCACATCCGCACCATTGTGAGCCTGAACCCCATCATGATCGACGGAACGGGCATGTGCGGCGGCTGCCGCGTGCTAATCGACAGCAAGAGCGAGTTCGCCTGCGTCGATGGGCCGGAATTCGATGCGCACCGCGTGAACTTCGAGGTGCTAGTGCAACGCAATTCGATGTATCGCGAGGCCGAGCGCAAGTCGATGGCCGACTTCCAGGATGAAATCGAAGCTAAACGCGATTCGGTGCGGCAGGAACTCGAACAGCTTTGCGCATTGAGTGGAGGTGTACGATGACGCCGGTCAAAACACCTTCGCTGAATCCGGTCCCACTCAAAGAACGCATGAAGATGCCGCGTCAGCACATGCTGGAGCAAGCGGCTCAAGTGCGCGCCACAAATTTCACGGAAGTCAATCTCGGATATTCAACCGAACTGGCCCGCCAGGAAGCGCTGCGCTGCCTGGAATGCGCGAAGCCGGCGTGCACCGACAAATGCCCCGTAGGCGTAAAGGTGCGGGAGTTCGTGCAGTTAATCGTAGCCGGCGACTTCATGGGCGCCGCAGCCAAGATCCGCGAGGACAATGTGCTGCCTGCGATCACGGGGCGCGTCTGCCCGCAGGAGGATCACTGCGAAGGCGCCTGCCTGATGGGCAAGAAGGTCCAGTCCCTCGGTATCGGATACCTCGAGCGTTTCGTCGCCGACTACGAGCAGCAGCACATGGACGTCAAGAACGTGAAGCGGGCATCCTCGACCGGGAAAAAGGTCGCCATCGTGGGCAGCGGGCCGTCGGGGCTTACAGCGGCAGGCGATCTTGTACAGCGGGGACATCAGGTCCACGTGTTTGAAGCGTTGCACGAGGTCGGCGGGGTGCTGGTGTACGGCATCCCGGAATTCCGGCTGCCCAAGAAGATTATTCGCGAGCAGGTCGACTACATGCGGGCGATGGGCGTCGAATTCGAGACCGATGTCGTGGTCGGACGCACGGTGACGATCGACGAACTGATGCAGGAGGAAGGTTACGACGCGGTGTTCATCGGCACGGGCGCCGGGTTGCCGCAATTCATGGGCATTCCGGGAGAGCACCTGAACGGCGTCTATTCCGCAAACGAATTTTTGACGCGCATCAACCTGATGCATGCCTATGAATTCCCGCGATACGACGAGCCCATGGTTGATCTGGCTGGCAAGAACGTGGCCGTGATAGGGGGCGGTAATACCGCGCTCGATTCAATTCGATCGGCACTGCGACTGGGCGCTGGCAAGGCCTTCGTGCTGTACCGGAGAAGCGAGGTCGAGATGCCGGCGCGCGCCGAAGAGGTGAAGCACGCAAAACAGGAAGGCATCGATTTCCAGGTGCTCACGGCGCCGGTGGAATTCCTCTCTGACGACAAGGGCTGGCTGCGGGCAGCGCGATGTGTGCGCATGGAGCTGGGCGAACCGGATGCCTCGGGCCGCCGTCGGCCGGTGCCGGTGCCCGGATCGGAGTTCGAGTTGCCACTATCCGTGGCCGTGATGGCCATTGGCACCAGCGCAAACCCGATCGTACAGAGTACGACGCCGGGGCTGGAGACCAACAAGCGCGGCTATATCTCGGCCACTGCTGATACGCAGCGGACATCGCGCAAGGGCGTGTTTGCCGGCGGAGACATTGTGACGGGCAGCGCAACCGTGATCCTGGCCATGGGCGCCGGGCGGCGGGCCGCACAGTCGATTCACGAATATCTGACGACCGGAGCCTGGTGAGATATTTTCGGCACCCGGAACGGTGCCAATAAAAACGAGGTGCAGGATGCGCAACCAATTGACATTTTCGACGTTCGATCCGCTTTTCTCCGATGCACCCAGCCTCTGCGAAATCTGTGAAGCGAGGCCCTCTGTTTTTCAATTCGAAAACGGCTGCTCCGAGGGGAACGTGGGAGGTCCTGCCGTAAAGGGATTCTGTTGCGCGACCTGTGCTACGCACTTGCTGGAGCGGTTGGAGCAGGCGGAGTCGATCACGTGGGCCGAGGAAGAAGCTTCACTGCGGAAAGAAGGCGGCGACGTTGCTGAGTTTCATACACGCCGTCTGGCAACGTTTGGAACGCGCAGCCGAAGTTGAGTGGTTCGATGTAAAGGCGAAGACCCTTGGAAAAAAAAGGCGGGCGGCTTGCGCTGTCCGCCTTTCCATCAGGAGGTCTTGCATCTTCACTCTATTCGGATGGTACGACGCTGTTTCTCCGGTTGAAAGGTCACCTAAGGTCGTAGCGATAGTTTGACAGTTTGCCGTGAGTCGCTACTCGATCACACCTTGTCTTACTCCATGAATGAAATCAGTGTAGGCAGGGACAAAGCCGGCCTGCCTCATCTCGGAGGCAATCTGGCCGCGATGATAGGCAGAGTGCATGAAAACGTGGGTCAGGATATCGCTGACCAGGCTGTCGTAAGCCTCTCCCTTGCTGTTCGTATACGCAACGGGGCGAGCAAGGATTTCGCTGTCTCCGGCCAAAAGATCTTGCCAACTCATTGCCAGGGAACGCGCTTGCTCACCGCATTGGTCGGACGTGAGGTCGGGCCACACGGGAAGCGGAGATGGCCTTTGCTGCACCCGCGCCAGCCATATGTGTTCCGCGCCTACAATGTGGGCCATGAGCTTGAGCGGCCTTTCCAGTGGCCGGCCGGCGCTGTGCAATACTGAAATTACTTCGAGATTCGCCCACTGGTCATAGCCCGCCAAATATCGGTAATGTTCCTGCAGATCCATAGACTCGCTTAACTCCGCTCCTTCCTGGAAATCTGCTGTAGCCCGCGTGCATCGACACAGGAGCGTTGTGTCACTTCCCCTTTTTACTTTTAGCGATGCTCTTTACCTGTTGCAGGTGGTTCAGGTCGTGGCCGGCGTACAGTTGCACAATGTGGCTGATCGTCTCTTTGCCCCGCTCGGAATGCATTCCATGGTTCTGCCACAGTTTGCGCGGCACGCGCTTCAGGAGAGAAAGATTGCCTTCTCGCAGAACACGGAAAGTCTTTAAAGATTGGCGGGGATCCTGGTCTTCGTAACGGAACTGCGTCGCCCAGACGTCTTGATCGAAGCCCTGGATAGGCGTGCCGTTGCTGCCCAAGATCAGTCTCACACGCCAACTCGCGACCACTTCTGCATCGGCAAGGTGCGCGAGGATTTCGGCAATCGACCACTTGCCCGGGGCGGGCTTCTTCCGCATTTGTTTGTTGCTGAGATGCTTGATGGTCTTCTCCAACTTCCTGGGAGTGCTCTTCTGGATTTTCAGCGGATCCTGGCCATCGATGTGGCCGAGGATTCGTTTCACGTATTGTTCTGCCGTTTCTTTCATATCGCCTGCTCTTTCGGAGTGTCTCAAGTTTGCTTGCCCAGAGTGTTTTCTGTGAGGAGACGTTCTCGGTTTTCTCGAATCCAAAGCGAAAATTATACCTACGCGTGGGGATCCCCGTTGTCATCAAGTAAACGGCCAGTTTTAATCATTTATTCATACAATCTCATTACAATATCTATTCACAACCGCGGGGGCTTCCCACCGTACAAGGCGCCGCAATGGCTCAGAAAACAACTCGCCCTCAAAAAACAGATTCTGGACTTCCAAGCGAGAAAACCGCACAGAAGAAGAAAGATGCGAAACTTGCGCGCACCAGGGCAGACAGCAAGCAAGCAGAGTTGATGCGAATGGCCTTGAAGGCCTGCCTCATTGCGCGCGACGCGACTTTCAATGTTCAGGACCTGTTGACCAATTCTTCGCGCATGGCGTTCCTCGCCATCCGAGACTGCGAAAAGGAACTCGACCAGATCGAGCGTCAGATTGATGAGCAACTACCCGGGGCCATCACCCGCGTGAATGAAACAAAAGCGCGGCAACTACTTGCCTGCCTGAAGTGCATTACCGACCTCGAGCGCATCGGCGATCTGGTGATGGGCGTCGCGCAGCGCGTGCAGACGCGAAGCGGCCAGCTTCCGGCGGGGGACGTGCGCCATCTTATCCAGATGTCAGTGATCCTGCACGATATGCTGGAGGACATTCATCGCGGATTCATTTCGCTCGATGTGGAGACGGCCCGCAAGGTGCTTCACATGGACGCGGAACTCGATAACATCTGTCACTCCATGTTTCAGCGATACCTGGCGGACAACTCCCGTCAAAAAGACTCTCTCGGATTCGACGTTCTGCTCATGGCGCAAGCGCTCGAAAGATCCGGCGACCACGCCAAGAATCTCGCCGAAGAGTTGTACAGCCTGATTGAAGGGCACACGCTGCGTCATCTGCCCAAACGCGTCGTATCCACCTAGGCGCGCGCGACACTTGCCTGACATCACGCATACGGCTTCGTTTTTGTCGCTCCATCGCAAATTCACGAACCGTTAACACTGACGAAACACTTACGCAACAATTCCCTCCTACAGTCAAGCGGATGCGGTTTTTAGAGATCGACGGCCCCGTGAGCTAGGCGCGATCGAACCAATGACTGCTAGTGGAGAACAGTTCGGCGCAGTGGCAAGCCCTCGCGGACGCATTTTCGTGGTTGAAGACGAGGAAGACATCGCGCTGCTGGTCCGCCACAACCTGGAAGCAGCGGGTTACGATGTTCAGACTTTTACGAGTGGCGGTGCAGTTCTGACAGAAGCGCGCCGCGAACAGCCTTCTTTATTTCTGCTGGACGTAATGCTGCCCGGCATGGACGGCTTTGACCTCTATCGGCAGATACGCTCGACGCCCGACCTCGCTCGCACACCAGTCATCTTTTTGACCGCGAAAAGCGCAGAAGCGGACCGGGTCCAGGGCCTGGAACTGGGTGGAGACGACTACATAACAAAGCCCTTCAGCCCGCGGGAACTGATCGCCCGCGTGCGCACAGTACTTCGAAGCCAGCACGAGGTGGGCCGACCGAGTGAAGTGCTAAAGGTGGGAGATCTTGAAATTGATGCGTCGTCGATGACGGTGCGGGTCGAGGGGCGCACGGTTTTGACCACGGTCCGCGAATTTCGCCTGCTCGAATATTTTGCAATTCATCGCGGGCGGGTATTCACGCGCGATCAATTGCTCGATTCTGTCTGGAAAGAAACGGCGTTTGTGACGCCGCGTTCGGTGGATGTCTACGTGCGGCGGCTGCGGGAGAAGATTGAAACAGATGCTCGGCACCCGCGTTACCTCAAGACGCTGCGGGGCTCGGGTACCGGCTGGAAAGCCCTAAGTAGGCTGGATTGGAGTGGCGGAAATCCATCGGATGCCGGGCTGCGGTGAGCCTGGAGCGAAAGCGCCTTTGTTATAATTTAGCTCGCCTGCAGTGGCGCTATCGTCTAGGGGTTAGGACGGAAGATTCTCAATCTTCAAACCCGGGTTCGATTCCCGGTAGCGCTACCAACCTTCTTTTTCGTCCGCTGTCTACGAGGGTAATCGCTGGGGTGACGTTCGTTACCTACTAACCCGCCTACTATTCCGCTATGGTTCGGCCCAAGGAAAGGCGCTATGCCAAACCGGGCCGTATCAATCTACGAACTCGTAAAACAGAACGGGACACGCTCTTGGCGGGCTGTTGAAATCCCCACACGGCAGAAGCCGCTGCGTGGAGGTCTGTACCTCAAAGACGACCGACAGGGGGATTTTTACATTTCATGGTATAGCGACGAGCGGGACTCTAAGAAGCGGCCCAAAAAACGATTCAAGAAGGTCAAGGGCGGTCGGCTGGGGTTGGCTATCACAGCAGCCGAAGGTAAGCGCTGGGAGCTTCTCCACCCCGAGCGGGTGAAAGAGGAGATTCCAGACGACGAGCGGCTCACTATTGGCGGCGGCGTCCATCGGTACTTGGAACAGATGGCGGGTGATGACTACACCAAGAAGGAACACCGCCACGCCCTCGAACAATATCAGGGGTGGACGG
Source organism: uncultured Acidobacteriota bacterium (assembly GCA_963850425.1). GTDB lineage: Bacteria > Acidobacteriota > Terriglobia > Terriglobales > Acidobacteriaceae > Gp1-AA133. Next base: position 367,475 of record CAWKLF010000003.1, read on the forward strand.
GCAACACCTTTGTAGATCAGATGACGCGTGATGAGCTTCTGCGCTTCAAGACCTACTGCGAGAGAACGAAGCAGAACGACGAACTCACCGCAGTGTGGAAGCTAATCCGAATTAACAAATTCTACAAGTGGGCTTTGAAGAAAGGACCGGGTGAGGGTTTAATCAGGACGACAGAGTTCAAGCGGGTCCTCCAGCGCAAGCCCAAGGTGGAGGTCTATACGAAGGATGAACTGGAGAAGTTCTTCGCCGCATGCAATGAAAAGCAGTTCGTGCTCTTTCAGCTTTACTACAAATGTGGGCTGCGGAATAAAGAATTGGCTCACCTGGAGTGGGCAGACATAAACCTTGAGCGGCGTGAAGTTGACATACACCAGAAGCGGCTCAAGGACGGTGAACAGCGCAAAATTTGGAAGCCCAAGCACGGCAGTGAAGGGAAAATCGCCTTGCCCGCCGTGCTGGTGGAGCCTCTACAAAAAATGAAAAAGGCTTCGACGTGCAATCTCGTGTTCCCCACACGTAATGGGCGGGTCAACATCAAGTTATTAGACCAGTGCAAGCTGGTGGCGCGGCGGGCCGGGTTGGATGAGAGCAAGTGGAAAATCAAATCTTTTCGCTCAACGTATGCCACGAATCGTTTACGACACTGGAAGGGCGACATTGCCACCGTTCGGGAGCAGTTGCGCCATCGGGATCTCAAGTCTATTGAGCATTACGTGGACTACGTGAAGAACGAAGAGTTGATTGCTACTGGCAAAGTAGACTCCGGCTGGGACGTATAAAAGCATCGCTAGTGTCCACAGCGACAACGGCCAAGGCTGGTGCTCATTCACTTCCCCTGGAGACCAAGTTGGTTTGGTCGGAAGAGTGAATGGAATTGCGCCATCCCATCGAAGTCCGGTATTAGGTGGGCACACTCTTGCCCGGTCTCATTTTCGGATTGTCAACGCCCGTGCGGTAGTAGCACACAATGGAATACTTCTCGCCTTGTACCGGGGTTACGTTGCAGTGCCACTCTCGGGCGGTCGCAGCAATCAACAGATCACCTGGCTGCACGGGTATCTGAATGCCATACTCCAACAAACAGAATGCGCCGCCTGCGTATTCGGTTCCTCTGATTGAGGTCATACACGCCAGCCCTAATTTGCTGCCGTTCGGGTCTGTATGCAGCGCAGCAGGGCAACTGCGGAGAATAGTCACGGTACTTGCGGGCGTCGTGCCGGCCTGACGTTTCTTGGCTGAAATTCGTTGGTTCGCACCATGTGCGCCAGCTTCCTTTTCCATGCCGGGAGCACCGCGAAAGTAGCCAGGTAGCGTGCGGGCGAACACATGATGCATTTGTTGAATCAGCGGGTAAGTCGCTTCATAGCGCACTTTTTGATACCGAGCGGGTCGAGTGAACTCAACCATTCCGCCACGCACCAAATAGCCGAACTGTAACTCCCCGGCTTGCGGCGTCTCGTATTTTCGCTCCCGTACTTGACGATTAAATTTGGCAGCATCGCGAGTCTCCGGGCGCGTTGGCGGAATCCAATCCATCTCAACCAATCCCTCTCGCGCACGCTCTTGAATCGCTTCGGGTATAACGCCCTTCAACAGCAGGAACGACAAGCCTACTTTTTCACTTTTGTCGTCACCGATTGATTCAGGATAGCGACTGAACCGCATCGTGCTACGCGTGATGGGATCGCCTTTTATGTATTCCTGCCAACGATCTTGCGGCAGATATTGGAAGCGCAACTTCTTCAAATCTTCTTTTGAGATGATGGGAACAAGCGGCTCAGGCGAGTAGTCCAGCTTTTGTTGTTTAACGAGCTTTTTCCAGTGGACGTGTTCGGGACGCCATAATTGGTTGTCTACAGCCTCTTCCCAACCATCAGGGTCGTCCTCTTCTATCAAAGCCTCGTGCATCGCGTCCGCGACCTGCTCTGCGGATAGGCTGTCCATGAACTGTTGGTCCTCCGGAGTGGGCTGGGCAAAATAGCCGTCCGGGTCGTCACTGAAATGTAGCGGGTTTCGCTACATTTAACCTCGGCTTCTTTTCGGCTGGTGGCCGAAGGCCGACAGACCGTTCATACGACAGAATCCAACCGTCAACAGTGCGGACTACAAGTCCTTGCGATGTGACAAAGCCAGACCATCCGCCGCTGCGACCCGCCTTCACGTATAGGGGCTTCAATTCACGGGCGATTCGGCCCGCCTCCATCAAGCCAAGCTGCTTGATCTAGCTAATGACGGGATATTTATTCGAAACGCCGACGACAAAATCTCTTACTGGAATGAGGGAGCCGAACGGCTCTACGGCTGGACAAGCGAAGAAGTGCTCGGCAGGACAGTCCACGAAATTCTTCACACTGAGTTTCCCCTTCCTTTGTCGGAAATCATGCAGGCTGACCGCTGGGAGGGCGAGCTTCGACACACGACGAAGGGCGGCAACCAGATTACGGTCGCGAGCCGCTGGACGACATTGCGAGATCGCAACGGCAAGTCCGTGGGTTGGCTGGAAAGTAACACTGATCTAACCGCTCGCAAACGGGCTGAGGAGGCTGCGCGGAGTCTAAGCGGTCGAATCCTTACCTTGCAGGATGACGAGCGCCGGAGGATCGCGAGAGGTCTGCATGACAGTCTGGGGCAATATTTGACCGCTCTAAAAATAAACCTCGACCGTCTTTCAGCATCAGACAATGGCAACGCCGCACTAGCTTCCGAAAGTGCGGGAATTGCCGATAAGTGTCTGACCGAGACGCGCACGATCTCCTATCTCTTACATCCGCCGATGCTGGATGAGGCAGGATTTGACTCTGCGGCTCGTTGGTACGTAGACGGCTTCTCCCGGCGAAGCGACATCAAGGTAAATCTGAACTTCCCGCCAAAACTTGGTCGTATGCACAGGGATGTAGAAGTCGCCCTTTTCCGAGCGGTACAAGAGGGTCTCACAAATATCCATCGACACTCTGGAGGTTCAGTGGTGGATATTTATCTCAGCGTGGACACGAAGCAGCTTCGATTGGAAATCAAGGATAACGGTCGGGGCATACCCCAGAAACGGCTGAGGACTCTCATCGAAAGTGCTGCCGAAGCTGGAGTCGGTCTAGCTGGCATGCGGGAACGCATGCGCGAGTTAGGTGGGTCGCTCGAAATCCGATCTGATCGAGCAGGGACGACGGTTGTCATTAGCATTCCCGTCGAGAGGACAGCCATTGATTCCGAGAATGGCGAATCAGGTCGCAGTGTTTCTGCTGCATAGTAGTCCTAATTTCCCTGAGTGTACCAGCACGTCCCGCGCAGCGACCTCATCCTCTTCATACCAAGCGGTGTTCATGGCTTGAGCCTCCCTCAAGGAACCGCCAACCATCCTAGTGCGACAGAGTGAGTTGCACGCTCGAGGTGGTTTTCGTCCTCGTACATATCAGGTATGGTTCGGCTACTAGACGCGGCTTCTCTTTGTTTCTACCTGCGTCGCTGCCGCGTTCCGTAGATTCACACGAGGAGGAGAACCATGCCACGAACGAAGAAGAACACACGAGCGAATCGCAAGTCGGATGTCCGCTACAAGCGCAGCAGCGCCAAGTCATTCAAGAAAGCACACGGCACGAATGCTGCGGGAAAAAGCCGCGCCGAAGGTATCCGCCTGTTCACGCTTGCGGGTCGGCCCAGCAAAGAAGACTTTGTAAAAGTCTATGGTCCTGCGGGACCGAAGATGACTTGGGAGCAGCGAGCCAAAGCGGGCGTGCCTGCCGAGAAGTTCCAGGCCGCGCTAGGTTCAGCAATGCGGCAGGCGAAGTAGCCTGCCGCATTTCTCATCAGTCAATTCTTGGAGCGCGGGCTTGACGGAAATTTTCACGATATCACCGTTCCCCGGTCGCGAGGCGTGCGACTTTTGTGCCGAGCGCCCTGCGACCCATATGTACCCCTGCAAGAACTTCGTAGTCCCCCGATTCAAGACCTCGGTCTTCCAACACGAGAGCATCGGAGGTTGGGCGGCGTGCAGCAAATGCGCGGAATTGATTGATGGAGGGCTCTGGGCAGAGCTTACGGATCGCGCTTTCACCAACTTCCTGAAGCAACACTGCGTGCCCGGCTATGCCCATTTCGATGTGCGCGAGCAGTTTCGCGAAATCCATCAGCTGTTCAGACAGAACTTGATTAAGGAGAGTTGAAATGCAGATTCGCAACAACTGGGGAGAACTCATCGGAGAGATCAATACCGCGTACACGGGTGCAGGGGAAGTCATCACCACCAACACGCTGTATGATCGCGGCAATCCAATCTTTCAGACGATCAGCGTCCGCGACAATCAAGGGCAAGTTCGAACGACAAACGTGATCCGGGGGAAGATTCTCCCCTAGTCGCCAGAGGCCGAGTGCCCAGCAGGAGCACAATCGCCGCGAGGCGATCTGGAATATGAACCTTCGTGCCGCCTGGTAGAGCACGCGCCATTGCGATCAGGTCGTGCGTGCTGAAGTTCTTAAACGCGGCGAGATTCAGGAGTGCAGCGTGCAACTCGTTCTTGACCGGAGGCAGGATCGCGACATTTCTCATACCTGCAACCTACGCAGGAAATGAGGCAAGGAGGTAAGGAGCACACATGCAGATCGGTAAATCTCTGCGAACCATCATCGTGGAACCGCTTGAGGTTCCGGTGAAACAGCCAGCGCAGGAACCTGAACCCATTCCGGTACCAGAGGCCGAACCCAAGGAAGCACCAACAGCCCAATGAACATTCCCGATTACATCTCGCCCGTTGTTGGCTATCGAGTTTGGCGATGGAATGAAACCGGGCTGCAATCACTTAACGGCGAGCCGTGGCTTCCGGAGCAGCATCTTGAGGCACGGTGCCGCGTCACACCCGCTGCTCGCCATATGACGGAGACTGTCAACGACGTCCCGCACCGGAAATGCACATGCGGTATTTATGCGGCGAAGAATAGTGAGCATCTGCGGCAAATAGGCTACGCGGAAGGCGGCGTCTGCGGCGAAGTCTATCTGTGGGGTGCGGTCGTAGAGCATAAACTTGGGTGGCGTGCCCAATTCGCATACCCGAAAAGTCTAGGCTTGCCGCTTTCCCTCTTACCCTTCACCCTGGCAGAGTTGAACGCGCGCCTGCTCGCGTTGATTGCGTTCGGCATCGATATCTTCGTTCTTCACAACAGAAAAAGCATGCGACTTTGGAAGCACGGCCAGGGCTACGACACTGATGGACTGGATTACATCATCAGCTTGCGCCAGCAGCATTACTTGCGCCAGCAACACGAGCGCACCCTTATAAAAGGCGACCGCGTGGCATTGCTCGGGAGGGGAATTGCGGTAGTGCGACAGGCAGATGATGAGATGGCTCTCGTCGTGTTGGGAAACGGGGTTTCGGTCCGGATTGCCCGTAAGAACATCGTCCTAAACAAGCAGAACATGCGTTGGGAATTGCGCAGCCAACTCTGAATCAGCTGGCGAGAACTTGACCGGACTCCGGGAGTGTGGCTTCCTGAAAATATGTCACTTCCTGACTCCCTCCCATGGATGGAGAGTGTTGACGCAAAGATGGTCAGGGCAAAGGAACACGTCGATACGCTCCAGGCCGAAGCTGGTGTGTTCTTCGAAAGCACCAGGCGGAATTTCATTCTGAAGTCGAACGGACGGGAGGCATGGATCGTCCACTACATCGAGGATTCCATCCCACCGATTCGCCTCAGCGTCCTCTTGGGCGAGTGCGTCTTCAACATGCGATCGGCGCTCGACAACCTTGTTTGCGGTCTGATACGGACCACGGATTCACACGCACCGTGCAAGGGTACCCCATTCCCGATTTGTTCCGCCCAGGAACAGTGGGAAAAGAATTGGCAGAAGTACCTCAAGGGTGTTGAGCCAGCGGCGCAGAAAATGATCCGCGACCTTCAGCCGTGCTTCCGGATGTCTGCTGTGCCAGAGAACGACCCGTTGAGCATCTTGAACGTCCTCTGTAACAGCGACAAGCACCGCGCCGTGACCTTCACGCTAGCATACAATCACGACCTTACGGTCAAGGTGCATGCGAATGACGGAAAGGTCCACGTCTGGAGGGCGACGGAGCCCCTTTATGCCGGGGATGTCCACACGATACCACTTAATCTTGACCCCGCGAGCATCCAGCCGAGCGCCCGCATTGAAGCTAAAGGCACGGGAGTCTTGATAATCGGGGACGTCGGGCCGTGGGGACAGCGCCCGGTTTGGTCCGTCCTCGCAGATTTATACGAATATGTCAGGGATCGCGTGGTGATTCCGCTCAAGCCGTTTTTCGTGGCTCCTCTTAATCGTCCCTAGCGAGTCATCCTGGTGTTTTAACTCCTCGGTGCTCTGAAAAGGTAGATTCCAGTAGACAGTGACCTGCCTTTGGAGGAGAAAAATGCGAGTCGCAATTTACGCCCGCGTCAGCACAAAGGACCAAAGCTGTGAACTTCAACTCCGGGACCTGCGTGCCTACTGTGCCGCTCGCGGCTTTTCCGTGCAGCGCGAGTATGTGGATGTAGGAGAGTCGGGTGCGAAGGATTCACGGCCACAGCTTAACGATTTGATGGGGGCTGCCCGTAAGCGGCTGTTTGATGCCGTCGTGGTCTGGCGCTTTGACCGTTTCGCCCGGTCAACCAAACATCTGCTGTTGGCGCTCGAGGAGTTCCGCTCTCTCGGCATTCAGTTCATCAGCTACCAGGAAAACATCGACACCAGCAGTCCCCTAGGGCAAGCTCTGTTCACCATAGTTTCTGCCGTCGCACAGCTTGAGCGCGACCTCATTCGCGAGCGCGTCAATGCTGGCGTTCGGAACGCGAAGGCTTGTGGAAAACAGCTTGGACGTCCTCGCCGAGTAGTGAGCAAAGATGAAGTACTGCGGCTCCGTTCCGAGGGAGCGAGCCTCCGCGAGATTGCGGCGAAGCTGGGCGTCGGCTACGGCACCGTGCGAGTCAGACTGGCACAATCTGGCGAGCTAAAACCCTCACCCCAAGACTCACCCAGCCGACGCTGAAAAGGGGGGGCTTATAGCACCGAGTTTAGGCGAGCTAAAAATATCAGATTTCCGCCCGGCTCCGATTCTCTGCAGCGTTTAGCTATAATTCGAAAAAGGAGACGCATGTACCCGAAGGAAAGCGCCGATCCCCGCGTTAGGCAGCTTGCGCACATCAAGCAGATGCAGGAATTGGCGAGGTCACGTTATCCGAGTCCGACGTCTCCAGAGCCGTCCCAAGGTGATATTGCAGCATGGTGCGATGCAACGCCACAATATGCAATGGCCACCGACGGCTGCCACGTTGCCCTTGACGGTGTCTGTTCTCACGGCTACCCATCTTGGCTGATTATGTACGGTCTTGTCGCCGATCCGTGTCAAGAGCTCGACTCAGGTTCAAAACAGTGAACGAATCTTCCGCGTAGCCTGCTTAGACCGTGTGTCGCACGTCCCGCTTGGGAAATCCTTCGAGCTCCAGTTTCTCTTTAATCTGGATCAATCGCCAGCTTTGTCTCTCAGTCGGAATCTTTCGAGGCACAGCGGCAGCCACAGCGAGGATTCCATCTTCATCGGGGCTCGTGATTGACTGTTCCGCGGCCCATTTGCGCGCCTTACCCCAGTAGTCGGCCCCCAATTCGAGAACAAATCGCTGGTTTTCAATGCCATTCTCGATACGCTGCTCGTTCTTGGAAGTCCGCTGGGCGTAGCTGTCGTCGTCTTTGTCGATCAGGAGCGGTCCCAGCTTCCTCTTGAGATTGATATCGATCTCGATCGCCTTGGCACGTTTCCAACAAACCTCCTTCTTGCACCACTCCGTCACGTTCTGAAGTCCTGCTTCAGGTGTGACGATAATATCGAACATCGCCTTCGCGACTTGTTGGACGATGCTCAGAAGTGCCGACGGGACGAGCTGTTGCGCCCAGAGCTGCCGAAAGTCCAATACTTGTGTACTCACTTGCTCCTCAATCATCTGGGAAACTTTCGAGACCGAGTAGGCGACAATATTCGCTCGATATCCACCTTGGTACCAAGGTTGTTCGGCAACCAGCTTCTCTGTTGTATGGAAAAGCAACGCTTTTCCTACCAGCCTCTTGAAGTAGTCGTCATTAAACTGATCCGAGTTGCGACTCCAGTCGTCGGAGGCAAATGTGCTGAATGACAGAAAATTCTTCTGAGCACCCTGGCTGACGATGTGAGGGAGTTGTTTCCAGGCATTTTCAAATTTGGCCAGATCCGTTTTTGTGATGACTTGGTGTCTAGGATTGAGTAAAACGTACTTTTTTCGCTCGGCTGGGGTAAGGCGACTCTGTTCATTGAGATATTGCCCTCTGGCTCTCTCGTAGAACCAATGAGTCTCGTACTGAGCCCCTCCTGCTGCCGGCGCCCAGAGTCGACGAGAAATCTGTTCGATTCGCCGGTGGAACTCGTGGTTCGAGAAGAAGTCGGCTTCACTGACTTTGTTTTGACTATTAGCGCATCGCGAGATTTCTGGGATGACCTCACCGGCTTGCTCGGGGGCTACGACTGAGAGCTTCATTTGCACAAATACGGACTTCAGGCTGGCGCGGTCATTGCCAAGAGCACTCGCGAGTGAAGCTGTCGTTTGGCCACCGTTCACGATCTGCAGGTCTGCGGCTTTGAGTATTCGGAGGCCCGTTCCATGATTCGACACTTCGACCGAGCTCGCTGTGCACGCGATGCCGTTATTGAATGCGAAAAACATGTCGGGCCTTTGCAGTATTGTGTTGCGAATACCCTTATTAACCTTACCCCTAACGGTCAGAAAAGAGCGAACATTGCCCTCCAATAGTCTGCTGCCGTAAGTTTCATAAATGGCAGCGAGGGCATCCCCTGGAATGACGCATAGATATGCTTGGTATTGGGTCGAATCCACGCTTGCGCGAATGCACTGGAGTCCTCCGGGGAAAAGCGCGTTGAAATCGACTTCTAAATCGTCCCGACCAGTGCGTGATTCGAAAACACGGAAAAAGCGACTTACGTCCCATATGTGCAAGTCCGCGGTCTTTCCTGAGATGATCGTTTCGGGAAGATCGCGAATTCTGGTGCTGATCAGAGAATCGGTTAAGAGGTAGAGTCGCATGCGCGTGATCGCCGCCTGATTCTGGTGTAGCAAGCTCGCAAGCGCGTAGGCAGGGGCACTTTCTTCAGTCTCTCGCGTGAGTTTTCCGGAAAAAGAATCTTCGCAGAATGTTTGGATACGACTGAACCATGCCTTCGCGTCTGATTGCGTCAGGCTGCCAATCTCGTCATTACCACCAAAATCCCCAATGAAAAGACGGACAGAGCCGTCAGCTTCATCAAACGAGTACGCGTCAATACCGGAGTTTCGGTTCTTAGTGCCTGTCCCACGGTAGAAACAGGTCTGTACGTCGGCCACCTCGTCGGCGTCTTCAAGGAGCCTGAGACAGTGTTCAACAAACGCACTATGGCGAAATTCTTCGCTCGCAGCGGCTTGGGCGGAGACGTTCTCAAGTATTTCTTTGCGGAATTCATCGAGATTCATATCTCAAGCACCTGTGAAAATGGAATTTCGAAGTCTAAGCATTCATCCAGATTCAGAGAATAAGTCGCTGCGATTATTCCGCCAGGTACTGAAACGGGCGTCAGGCGAGGGAACGACCCGCGCACTTCAAAGGCACGAGTTCGTTCGGCTATCAGGGGATGCTCGCATTCTGGCTGAGATTCGTCGAATCCCAAGTCGGCCAACTTGAGCTCGAAGTCCGATAGCGCGAGGGGATGATTCGTGAGAGATGTCCGGATTCGTGAGATGAGAGCGTTTGGGGTGACTGCTCGTGGTTCCTCCGAGGAAGACGGTCCGACTGAAAACACTATAAGCGTTGTCGGCGCGTTCGCAGTATGCAGTTGCTCAAGTGAGCTGATGATGACTGTATGCGCACCGATCGGGCAAACTTTGATTTCGAAAATATGGCCAATTGCTTCGAAGTCCTGCGGTGCCCCAGTTGGGCCCAACCACGCAGCGATGGCAGGTGCAGGCCCAATCCGTGCAACTAGTTGTTCGAGGAATAGCAGTTCACCCATAAGGCCCAACAGCTGCGGTTGAGAAAGACCCTTTCGTGTTGCTTCAAGAAGTCGCCGCCACTTCTCAAGGCGGTTTAACAGGAATTGTGCTTCCCCGCCAGTGTGCGTGAAGTTCCTGAGGCTCTCGATTAGGTCTTCGCAAACAGAGCAGAAAGGATGAAGAAGGTCCGCGGTGGAGAGACTGATTAGAATTGCGAACTTGCCATCGTGCCGGAGATTCTGTGAAACCTCTAGGGATCTTAACCTCGGAAGCTGTTCGACCTCGCGATCTGACAGCAGCATCAGAATAGGAGATTCACGCACATCGATGCCAAGATACAGGTCGTAGGGATGTCTGTTCGTCCACCCGCTTGAAGATGGGGCGCTCCCTTTGAGCACGAACATCACTCCAAATCTGCTCAGCCGACATCGGTGTCTTCTTCCTGGGGGAGATCGTCGTCGATCTCCTGCTCCAACATTGATCTCCACTCAACCAGGTTGACCCTATAAGTGACACGTTTCGCAACATCTGAGTCATCAAATTGGGGAAAACTGAGACCGAGCGCAATAATCTCCTCAGAGTAACCCCCTGCTACCGGCTCGTTCGGAGAAAGAATGTGAATGAGAAGCAGCGGGCGAGGTCGTGCCTCTCTGTAAATCCGGTCCGGATAGCTCTTGCCGGGGTTCTTGCTCCGAAACTCTTGTTCAACGCGGGCTATCTCTGTGATATCCAAACCTTCCTTTTCCACTCCCCTAGAACCAACCCTCGCCTTCGTTCCGGAGACAACAAGCATTCCATTCTGATCGTCAACCATGCTGCGCTTCGATGCCGATACCGTCACGCCTCCGATACTTACCGATTTACCGGTACCGGACGTGGGTATTGCGACATCCCAGTTTTGCAGTTTAGGTTCCGTTGCGCTTCCCAAGTACTTGGCGAGATCGCCAGTCTGAAACGTTACATTCAGTGGGTGTACGTCAAAGTCCCTGAGCAACGAGGCAACCAGTTCCTTCGGGACACCCCGCCAAACTATATTGCTGCCTGTATTGGACTTCTCCGACTTAAGGCCGGCAACTTTCAGCTGATCGATGAAGCGAGTCAGGGCGGCACGATTTGCGATGAGGGAATTCGCGTTGCTTTTCAGCCGGGCTGTCTCAGGAGACTTACCACTTAGCGAAATGACTCTCTCAATTGTCTTCGCTTGCCGCATCTTATTCTGGGCCGTCACAATCAGGGAGTCAGGGTGAGCTCTAACCTTAAGCCCGAAATCGAGCGGCGTTGCGCGCTGCTGCCGCATTCTCTTCACTTCATCTCGGAGTTCTTCCGTGGCAGAGGTAATGTGGGCATACCATTGCGCAGCTTCATCGGTTATCCAGAGGCGGCAAAGATCGGCATATCCGTCGCGATAACCAAACCACCGGCCCATTTGTAGTAGAGTGTCGTACATCTGTGAGTTCCGAAAAAAATAGCTTGTACTGAGACCTTCCAGAGTCAACCCGCGAGAAAGGCTATTGCCGCCAACCGCAATCACCCTTAGGCCTGATTCTTTGTGCACTGCATAGTCGAGACTCGCTGCGCCAGTTCTTTGGTTTATAGCTTTGACCGTGATTGGAAGTGCGGAGTTTAGAAGGGATCGCTGCACCGTCGCCCAAGTGAATCCGGCATCCGCGTACTCGTCGCTCCACACTCGCTCTGCTCTTGCGAGGGACGAATTGCGAAGTGCCTGTTCCTTGGGAAGTTGGCTGTAGTTCCGTATGTCCTGCTGAGTCTTGGACAGCAGTTCGTGAACGAGGGATGCGACTTGGTCTTGAACTGCAGTGAAACGACTGACATTGACAAGCATAGAGCGATGTGTCGGACCTTGGCCCCGCAAATCGCGTATCGCATTTGCCAGAAGAAAAGAAAACACACTGTCGACAAGTGATTCCGGCAGAGAGTCCAGTCTCAAGTCCGATTTGTGTCTGAGCGGGAAGATTTCATAGGCATCCTCAATGGTTCGCAGGAGATCGAACCGTGGTTCCTCGCCAAACAGAGCTGTCGGCCCAACGTAGTTCGTGGGCGAATCGAGCGTATAAATAAAGTCCCTTGGAAACAAATCGTCTCCGAGCATTTCGTGATCGGTGTCGGGATCGATGAATATGTTCGCGAAAGGAGTTGCGGTGAATCCCAAATAGCTTGAACGTGTGAACAGTCGCAGGAGGGCTCGTATTCGCTGATTGATTTGTGTTGGGTCAACGCCAGAAGGATTAGTGTTCACCGACGCGCTGTCAGCTTCGTCGTCGATCAAGAGCAGAGGAGTATCAATCGTACCCTGTTGGTTGGCGTTGAAGTCGGAAAGCCACCTTTCCAAATTTTCGAGAATTCGCTTGTTCTTCTTAACCACCACCAGCACGGGGATATTGAACGCATCCAGGCGAAATCCGAGAGCATTCAAGAGATTTCTACTGAAGTCCTTCTCCCGCGATGTAAAAACACCGGCCGCTTTTCTCGAATCGACCAGTCCAACGCCCACCGCACGGCTTTTCTTTATCTGGGTCAGAAGGCCAGAACTGTCCAGACCTACAAAGCCTTCGTCGAGTCGTTCCTGCGTTTGGCGACGAAGAGATTCGAGAGTCCCCGTGAGGAGAATTATCAAGCGATAACCTGCATCTGCCGCTTTGCAACAGAGGGCAGTATATGTGGCTGTTTTGCCGGATTGAACATCTCCAATGACCAAACCTCGCCGCTTCCACAGGCCTTCCGCGTTCGGATCATGAAGCAAATCCAAAACGTCATCAGTCACGCGGTCGAGTGTGCTGATCACCCTCGGCGGCCATTCTCGCCTTTGCAAGAACGTTTGGAATCGTTGCCAATAGAAGGGTTCAATCGAAGCTTTCTTTGCGTGTAGCCAGGGAACGTACGTCTCGCTGGTGAGTGCGATCCCCGTGTCCATCTGGATAGCAAGTTTGGCGTGAAGGCGTCTGATAATCTCCTGATACTCGGCTTCCTCCACTGGGAATGCGGCGCGCAACCGTGTTGCTAAGTCTTTTAGGGCTGACTCATCGGGCGCCCGATCCGCAGGCAGTGAGACGAGAACCGAGTTCTCTAAGGCTCGGCCGTTATCGGTCAGCATCGAGGAGTTTCCTTTGAATGCTCAGGGTTTCTTCTGGATAAAAGCTGAAAGGTTCTATGGATGCGAGTGCTTCTATCAGGTGCTTTCCATAATCACTACTGCGCCCTAATGCGTCGAGCATCGTTGAGGCCAGGGAAAACAATTCTTCGTATTTGTTGGTGCGATTCTCTATGGTCGGTCGTCGCTCGGAAGCCATGTCGGCATACACCGCATCGAATGGGACAGTCGTCTCGATTGTCCGCAGCAGTCGCTGAACCAATTGTTGATAGTGGTCATCTGTGATCGCTTCGATAGCTTTTATTAAGGGGTGTTCGCGATTGATTTTGTATTCAACGCCGGTTCTAGTCGTCAAGCGGTCCCAAGCATGCAGAACATCGTCGTTCGTAGCTTTGCGGCCTCGAAAGGTGTACACGCGACGACTACCCTCAGCTATTCGCGAAATGATTATCTTGAGTCGATCTCTGACTGGCTGCGGAGGATAGGCACTAGATTTGCGAACGTCAATTGTCCACAGATGGTCTAGGGTGTTAGGAATGTCTACGCGGACCCTTGCTAGCTTAGTTATTTCTTCTTGTCTGATAAGGCGGAACCAAGAACCCCAAATTATTAACCGTCGATTCCTGTAGACGTAGAATCCTTGGTTTCTCCTGAGCCCTTCTTCGCCTCCCGCAATAGCAAGATCCGCAACGGATAGTTTGCTAATGTGAGGCAAGATGAATGGTGCAATGGTCACAATCTCACCTTCAAGCGAAATCTGTTCCTCGGGCAAAGCCTGAGTTCCGCGGTGAGACATCAAGAATGGGTCGAGCGCTGCGACCGGGTTTCCGTTAAGAAGGATTTTAATCGGCAGGTGTGGCTTTTCGGGGCTGAGAAATCGATGGAAAACCAGAGCCAGATGTTCACGGGCGCTGTCCATTCTTTGCCCGAGGGCACTTTCTATCGAAAGTTCTCCCGCACTGAGCCGATCAAATGATTGCCAGAGCACCATGGTTCCAGAGCTCAACGCGGTAAGCTCCGCAATGTGTGGCAATGACCGAATAGCCTCATCAGTGAGGCCTAACAGAATCCAGTCTTCTCGTTGACCGATAACGTCAAGGTCCCAACGCTTAGCAGCCAGATGACCATTTGCGTTGGAAACAACGGTAAGTCGTCGGCATTGGGAGAGCGACGCTGTTTTCAGGCCTAGACCGAAACGGCCTAAGTCAGATCTCTTCCTTTGGACTCGCGGGTCCGCGCTGCCATGGCGCATCGCTGTTACGAGATTTTCCGACGGAATGCCACAACCGTCGTCAATGACGGCGACGTATGGCTCGCCGTATGGAGAAAAACGAACCTCGATGTTTCGTGCTCCGGCAGAAACGGAATTGTCGATAATGTCGGCTAGGGCCGACTGAAAGGAATACCCGATGGCGCGCATCGACTCCAGCAGAACTGGAGCGAATGGCGGAAGGTGAATCTCCTCACTAGAGTGATCGGACACAAGCTCACTGTTTTCCGTTCAGATTGGGGGAGAAGAGTTGATTGTAACATGCAGTTAATAGAGGGGATAGAAGGATCTACTTTGTGATCCCCCGCATGAGACGGCGGGCAAGGCGATCGTGATTTCGGAGTTCGCACTCCCACACGACAAACACCCTCCAGCCTAAATGCCTTAGCTTGGTCAATGCCTTCTTATCACGATTTACATTTCCCTCGAATTTCTTCGTCCAAAATGCCTTGCGTGACTTTGGGGTATAAGCCAAATGGCAACCCTGATGACGATGCCAAAAACAGCCGTGCACCAGAACCGCGCATTTCCAACGAGGTAATACGATGTCTGGACAGCCGGGCAGCTCGCGTACGTGGAGCCGATAGCGAAAGCCCATTCCATGAAGTAGAGATCGGACGAGCAGTTCGGGTTTGGTATTCACTCCCCGAATTCTTGACATATTCCAGCTGCGCCGCTGTTTTGTGATGCGATCGGTCACCAGGTTATCGTATCGCCACAACCGCTCAGTCGAAAAGGTCGTATACAACAGCAGCGATTTGTCTTGCGAGCAACGGAGGCACAGCGTTTCCGACCTGCTGGTATTGCTGAGTGGTTGGTCCTGAGAAGAAGTAGTTGTCCGGGAAGGTCTGTAATCTTGCTGCCTCCCGTACCGTCAGGCTGCGGCATTGAAGCGGGTCCGGGTGGATGAAGTAGTGGCCGTCCTTGCCAATGTGGCTCGTGACCGTCGTGGCGGGCTTACCTCTTACCTGGACCCGAAATCTGTCCTTAAAGATCAGGTCGTTGGCTTTAACCTTCTTGACATTGTCGTGATTGGGGAGCAGTGACGCTGGAAAATCCGACAGATTCGGCGATTTCTTGTGCACGGCGGCATAGCAAGCCAAGAAGAAATACCGCCACAAGTCAGAATCCATGTGGCCCCGGCTAACGTGGTTGCAGACGCCATGCAAGCGAGAATCATGAAACCAGTCACGCTGGAACACTGGCTGACGGTCCCACTCTAAAAACCTATTGCCCGGGGACAGACCTTCCGCCAATCGGTTCAGCTTCGCGAATATTGCTTTATGGACTCTATCGTCTATCGCAGGGTCGAGCAGAGCATCACTGTCGGCCATAAGGCGAATCGTCTCAACCCATTTTTCTCCGGAATCGTGCCCATTGGAAAGTCTGCTCCGGAGTCTCGGCAGGTCGGAGATAGCCGACCACATCTTCACTTTGTCATGAAAGATGCGGAGACTTCGAGGTCGCCGTTCAATGTCGCTTCTGACGCCGAGAAGGATCAGTCGGTGCCTTGCCTGCGGAATCCGATGTTCTTCGCTCTTGACGATGTAGCTGGTCGCGTCAGACTCGAAATCCCCGTCGAACAATCCGCGCGTTTCAGAGTAGTCTGCGACCGGATAGATTCTGTACTCAAGCCCAAGATTCCGGTCTTCGTCTTCGCCACGAGCCGCCGGAATCGGATGACGGAGGTCAGACAAAATACGATTGATGATCGGCTTCCCTCCGACTTCTGCTGAAAGAATCCCTTTGACGTTCTCCATCACAAATATGGGTGGGGAGTGTTCGGCGATGATGCGAAGGTAAGCCTTATAAAGAAAATGGCGTTTGTCCTTCTCGTAGTTCTGGGTTCCATCGCGACGGTCGACGGGAATAACCCGAGACCTGCCGGCAACGGAGTACGCCTGACAGGGCGGCCCACCGATGAGTACCCAATTGTCCGCACCATCCAAACCCTTCGCGATGCGCTGATATATCTTCGACGCGGACAATTTCCGATAGTCGCCAAGCTCTGCATTCCATGACTCGGAATCGGCATTCGCCGCCTGAGCCGGAAAGCGAGCATAAAGCTGCTCCCGGTCTATCTGGCCGCGAAGGTGATCATAATATTCTTCGGGAACATCTTTTCGGCGAAACTGTCGGAAAAAACTGCGGAGCTTGCAGCGTGCCGTGCGCAACCGGGTCTTTCTCGATGGAGAGGGCTAGTTTGAATGCAGGCTCACCTTCAGCGTTGAGGAACGCAGTGAAGCCCTCGCCGAGTCCACCTGGACCCGCAAATAGATCAATGACAGGAATCATCGTTAGGTGCCAGGATACCTGGTGGAGGCAGGCAAGAGCAAGAGAAGGAAGAATAACGAGGTCAAAGTAACCGGAACGAGATCTTCATACGCCGAACTGATCAGTTGAACCGCTTGTGTTCTCGAATCTTGTCATAACTCACCGCTAGCTGCTGGCCGAGTTTCATGTCCGTGTTGGCAATCGGTTCGTTGTCCAAGTTCCCGAAAACTAATCGCTGCTCATCGTCGCTGGATTCCACGAGCATCCACATCCACTCGCTTGCACCAAACTGTTTGTCTTCGACCTCGATCTTGACGTGGTCGCCTTTCGTATATTTTCCCATGTTGCCCCGATCAAGCCTGCGTATTCAGGCGAACCGCCTCTTCGTGACGCGACTGAACTGCATCCGCAACAATCCGTATATATTAAATGACGGGCGGCAGGCTAGCGGTACAGCACCAAACAAACAGCGGACCGCTAGTCGCCTCCTTTACAAACTGGCTCAGGGCTGCACTGCAGGCACTGACGATTCGACGAAACACTGGAATGCGTCGAATCGCGAGGCGAGCGTCTGGTAGCTAGCCTCTCGATCGTCAGGGTACTTCCATTCCTGAAGGTACCTGATTTCTCGTACGCCAGCTGCATAAATCAAGAGAAGGCATTGCAAGCATGGGCGAAGTGTAAGGTACATCGTTGCCCCCGATAGGGCAGTCCCGTCGCCGCCGCATTCCCAATGGCGCGCTGCTCGGCATGGATACATATGCAGTTGTCGTAGCCGACGCCTACCGAACCTCCCGTCTTGCACCTCTTCAGCCTGCCGCAAATGCAATCATCAAAGCGGGAAGAAACTCCGTTGAATCCCTCCACGAGAACTACTCCTTGCGACACGAGTACAGCCCCCACGTGCCTGCTCGCGCAGTTGGACTTTCCACCTGCTTGGCGAGCTAAATCAAAGAAATCGCTGTGCTGTTTCATCGCAGTGCCAAAACCTTCCCCCTGCCACGATATGCGAGGACATCACCGTAGGGCGAGTCCGCCGATAACATCGCTATCGAGTTCCTTTCCAGGCTCTGTTGCCTGAGACTGTAGTAGGCAAGTACTTCTGCAAGCTGCGCGCCAATACTGAGGCAGTGTTTCCACAAGTCTTGGCGCACTTCGGTATCGCGAGTCTCACAGCGTGCTCGGCAGAGAGAATTGCGGAAGCGCTTCAGGCTTTGAGAGTCGCGGCATTTCAAAATCATGCCAACTGCTGTCATCAAGAACTGTTTGCGCCGCACGAATGTGCCTTCGATATAGATGCAGCGAACCGACTGAATGATGGTAGCGCCCGAGTTCCACATTGAGTTCAGCAGCGAACAGCTCCTGTAGCATCGTAAAGAGGAAAACGTCGTACGGAAGCCCCCAGAACGCGTCGTTGCTCCGCATATGGATAACCGCATCCAACTGTCCATCGCGCAATAAGAACTGTAATGAGGTCGCACACGCGACGTCCTTCGCCGTTATGTCGCCGTCCACCCAGGGGCTGGGATATTAGCAGCACGGCCCTTCTAGTGGAAGGGTCTTGGCGGAGCAGCTTATGCGCCGTCTCCCACTGGCTGAGGCAGCGCTCACCACCGCGAAAGAGCCGATAGCCATAGCAACTGCCTCGTATGGTCTGCTCGTCGTCTGCAAACTCGCTCCAACGATCTGAGTAGTACCGTATAAACGACAGCTCGTTTGATGCAGACAAATGCCAGCAGAACTCTCCGACGGCCAGGGGCAGCCGCCACTTTCGGGACACACTCGTCAGGACCCGGCGTCTCGGATTGGCAAGTACCAGCTGAATTGGCGGCAGCTCAAGCGTCGGCAGGTCGCGGGGAGATACGCGGGCACCGTTCGCTGAGTATTCGACGGAACACCCATTGCTGCATCTCATCCAAAGAAAGGAATGTGGGTGATACAAGGTTGCTAGTCGATGCCCAGCTCGATTGGCGATCGTCTGCCTTTTGGCGAGTGATCGGATCGCACTGGCCCGCGCTATGGAGTTTTCTTTGTACTCGCATTTCCCGGCTTCCCTTTGTTGACAGTGTCTTCTACGTTTCGCAGTTGCTTTTCAAGATCGGCTACACGCGCCTGCAACTGGTCGATGTCCTTGGCGGATTGCCCCCTCAACTGGTCGATATCTTTTGCCGTCTGCGATTGTGCCTGCTGCGCGATGCTTCTCTGGGCAAACCACGTGGCAACAGCGGTGTTTCCGAAATTCAGACAGAACGTCAAGAAGACAATAATGAAAGCCGCGATTGGAACCCACCTCAATACGCTTGTGCTTAACTCCCGGCGAAGAAAGTTCCGCGTGTTCTCTTCAATATTCAGAAAGGTCGCCGAGAACTTCTCGACGAAGCTCCGGGTTGCTTCTTTCACATATGCTTCTTCAGTTGCCATGTGACTCGGCTTGGGAAGCGGCCCCGTCGGCGGGGTGTAATGGTGAAATGTGAGCCTAAGAAATTCGTCGCCCCGTTGCAAGTGATAGGTATTCTTGCTGAAGTTGATCAGAATGCTAGAGAGAAGTCCCTTGTATTCAGGATCCACAAGACCGATGTTGATCGCGAGTATGCCATCACTCGACAGACCAGTCTTCACGGTTGCATACCCCAGAACGTTCTTTGGCAGCTCCAGCCGCTCCCAGGAAACAATTTTCACCATTCCCAACGGCTGAACTTGGTATGCTTCCTCTTCTCTTGCCGCCTGGCAGGATGATTCTGCCGACACGAAGGTTGTAGCTGGCGGCTTGGTACATATCAGCACTGGCATCCTGTATCACTCCCGCAGACTGAATCTCTTCGCCACTCATTAGCATAAGCCTGAATATCCTTCCCGCGTTTTGAGTCACACGATTCGCGCCGACACGGCCCTGAGGTTCGCGAGCCGACGCTGAGTACTTGAAACTGATTCGTACTTGTGGAGCGCACAGGAATCAATTGTCAGCCGCCGACGCGCCGCCCAGGAAAGAATCAGCCTGAGAAGACAGACGCTCGCGTCTGCTCCGCGTGCAGAGGCTAACGGTCCCTGTGGACCCCGATCGTGCCTCTTCCGGCATCTGAGCGGCAGAGCGTGGTGGTTCTACGGACTGTGCCACAGAAATCTCTGATGACAGCCGAGACTCATTCGCGGTCGGCCAGCGTTCGTCGATCACCTTCATGATTTCCTCCGCCCACCGCACCGCGTCCGAGATTGCGCTGATAGTCGCCGGAACTCTTTTCCCACGATGAAACTGTGTGCGAGTTTGCGTGCAGCGAGGATACTTGCCGCGACTCAATAGACGCGCTTCGGCTCTCGTCCAGGAGGAACAATCTTAAGCATGTTCGCTTTTGTTCGCTCACGAGCTGAGGGTGTCGGCCTATTATCGCCTACTAAAAATAGACCGTTTGAGGGTCAAAACTTCCCGAGTTATACTGGTAAAGTGATTTTGGGCCGTGCTGTAGAAGCCAGTAGCGACGCGGGTTTGCCGAGTAGAAATGGAAATTTTGGCAGGCGTCCGTAACGTTTCCCGGTAGCGCTACCAAACTAAGCAGTATTCATGCGGGCTTCAGCGGTTTTTCACTCCTCAGCAAACCAGTCAGCGAGAGCGATGTCAGTGCCGCGTCAGTCGCCTTTTGGGGGGCCCGGCTGTGATCAGCATGATTACCTGGTCCATCCCAGAGAGTGGCTGGTGGCCGAATTCCTTTTGGCAAGATTCGATCTGACTCATTCATCTAATCCAGAGGGGATTCGCCCTTTATTTTCAGACATTTTTCCCCGCTCTTGACAACACTGCAATGCGGTAGCAAAATCTTCCTTGGGCGAATAAAAAGCGAAACTCAATTCGATTATTGTTCCCGGAAAGGCAGCTTAAGCGCTTTCCGCCTTCTTGAGGATACTCATGGCTTCCCCGCTTTTACAGGTTGAACTCGATCGGTTTGATGGTGGAATCGAACCAAAGTCTGTATCTCTCTTGAAAGAACTCTCGCGGAAATCTCCGGGAATTACCTCGGCTTCCCATTTGGAGATACGGCCTGCACCGGAGACTGCTTCGAGCGGCATCGGGGAAATTGATGCCATCACCGGGGGGCTTCCTCGCGGCTGCCTCACGGAAGTCAGTGGGCCCGATTGTTCGGGACGCACCAGCCTGATGCTTTCTGCCTTAACTGCGGCTAGCCGGCGGGAAGAAATCTGTGCGCTGATCGACGTAAGCGACGCGTTCGATCCTCATTCTGCCGCGGCGGCGGGCTTGGACCTCGAAAAATTTTTGTGGATTCGCTGCGGAGCTTATGCCCCGACCTCGGCTTTGTCGCGTAAGCGCCGGCCCGCTTCGAGTTTTGAGGAGTGGGAACGGACGCGCATGGAAGATCCCGTCGAACAAGCTCTGCGCGCCGCGGATTTGCTGTTGCAGAGCAGCGGCTTTGGCATGGTGGCGATTGATCTTGCCGGGGTGCCGTTGAAGATGGCGCGCCGCATTCCGTTGACTACCTGGTTCCGGTTTCGCCGCGCCGTGGAGAACACTTCTACGGTGTTGCTGGTAATCGGGACCGAGCCTTGCACGCAATCGTGTGCGTCGTTGGGGTTAAAGCTGGCTTGGCAGGAGGGCTCCAGTTCTCAGTTCCCGGTTCCCAGTTCTCAGTTTTCAATTTTTCATGAGTCGTCTTCGCTTGTCCGAAATGAAATGTTCTCCAGGAAAAATCGCTTCGTTAAAGAGCGCCCTGCGCACGCAGAACTGTTGACTGGATCAGAGATTCGCGCGGAGGTCGTGCGCTCCCGGGCGGAACGCAAGCCGGCGCAGTCTGCAGGAGCGTTCTCGACGCAGACTACGTGGACGGCGTGAAGGCGTTGAGTTTTATTGCTTACGGCTTGCCTTGCAATAGCGAGTTCGCATCTCGTCGGCTAAAGCCGCATTGTATTGTGCGGCTTTTCGGCACGGCTGAAGCCGTGCCTTCCCGAGACTTTGCATTTGGGTAACCGTGAAGGGTGCTCGTGGCTCGTGGCTTAAGAGCTGAAGGTTGACAGCTGAGAGTTGCCAGCTGATTTTGACAGCTATTTTTCGTCATGACGGCGATGACGACTGATTCTTTGCTAACAACTAACGTGCGACGGTTCCATGCCTTTTGCTTGCATTTTCGTCCCGGATTTTCCTGCCGAGGCAATTGTTCGCGCGGAACCTGAACTGCGCGCGCAGGCAGTGGCCGTACTTGAAGGCAAGCCGCCCCTGCAGAAAGTTTTCGCCGTCAACGAAAAGGCTCGACGCGCCGGGATCGAGCCTGGCATGACAAAAATTCAGATCGAGGCCTTCACGGAAATCGTGCTGCGCCCGCGCTCTGTCTCTGCAAGAGACGGCGGCGCACGCTGCCCTGCTCGACTGTGCGCAATCGTTCTCGCCGCGGGTTGAAGATACTGCGCCCGATACCGTGATTCTGGATCTTTCGGGACTCGAATCTTTGTTCGGCTCACTTCCCAAAATCGCGCGCGACATTGCGCGACGCGCTTCCGACCTTGGGCTTGAGGCGAATGTTGCCACCGCGTTTAATCCCGACACGGCCCGCTTCGCTGCGCGCGGCTTCTCAGGCGTCACCGTAATTGCAGAGGGCAAGGAAGCGGAACGCATGGGCGATCTTCCCCTGGACGTTTTGTTTCCGGAACTCACGTTGCCCGATCCCTCCGAAGAAGCGATTCGCCTGCTCGAGACATTTGATTTGTGGGGCGTGCGCAATTTCCGCGCCTTGTGCGCGCTTCCCGAGGTGGCGCTCAGCGAACGACTGGGGCAACGCGGCATCCAGTTGCAGCAACTGGCACGCGGCGTGATTTCGCGCACGCTGGTTCCCGTGGATCCGCCGCTGATTTTTGAAGAAGCCATGGAATTGGACCACCCGTTGGTGCTGCTGGAGCCGCTGGCATTTCTGCTCGCGCATTTGCTCGACCAGCTTTGTGCGCGCCTGGCCGCGCGGGCTCTGGCTGCGCAGGAACTGCGGCTGGAACTGAAACTCGATAACGGGTTTCATTTTGTGGAGGACGTGGTATGCAGTGATGTAGATCGGGAAATCACTAATGACAATTCGGCTTGTCAGCGAAATGCAGGAGTCCTTCGCTTCGCTAAAGATGACAACATTGAGACACCTGGGGCAGCCACCGCGGAAACTCGCTTCCCATGCGCAACTCGAAACCTGAAACTTGAAACTCGAAACTCTACCTTTACCCGCACCATCGAACTTCCTATCCCTATGCTTGATGCCAAGATATTTCTCAAACTTCTGCAGCTTGATCTCAAGGCCCATCCTCCGGGCGCTCCGATTTTAAGAGTGCATCTTTCCGCTACGCCGGCCCAGCCTCGCAGCACGCAGGGCGGGCTCTTTCTGCCACCCACACCCGAACCGGAAAAACTCGAACTCACGCTGGCGCGCATTGCCGGCATGGTCGGGGAAGGCAAGGTAGGATCGCTGCAACTGCTCGACTCTCACCGTCCGGATGCGTTCCGTATGCAACGGTTCGTGCCTAGCGAACCAAACGGACAAAAGGAACAGGCGGAGAGCGCTGCTTCGCGTGCTCCTGTTACTGCACTGCGCGTATTTCGGCCGCCTTTGCGTGCGACGGTCACGTTACGCGATGGCAAACCCGCGCATGTCGTGTGCCCCAAACGCAAAGAAGTTGGTGGTGACATTTTATGGATGGCTGGACCCTGGCGGACTTCGGGGGACTGGTGGGAACAAGACGGCTGGGCGCGGGATGAATGGGATATTGCAATTTCAGTCGTCAGTCGCCAGTCGTCAGTCCCTGGTAAACCCTCCGCTGGAAATCCCTGGCGTCTTTATCGCCTTGTGCACGATCTGCTCAGCGGAATTGGTTTTTGGAGGGGACGTATGACTGAAGGGCCGTTCTCAGTTCTCAGCTCTCAGCTCTGGCTTCGAGCTTCGAGCGAATTTAGTTCGGAGGATGCATGATCAATTCTGAATTTTTATTTTTCTCTGTGGCTCTGTGCCTCTGTGGTGAATTCGTTTTTCGAGACTGAAGAATTGTACGTGGAATTCCACGCTCGGTCCGCTTTCAGCTTCCTCGAGGGGTCTACTTTGCCCGAGGATCTGATCTCGGTGTGCGCCGGCTATGGCATGCCCGCGATGGCGTTGCTTGATCGCGATGGTCTTTATGGATCTCCTCGCTTTTATCTTGCGGCGCAGAAAGCAAAGCTTGAAGCGCACATCGGGGCGGAAGTGAGCTGTGAAGCTTTCGTATTGAAAAGCGAAAACCTTTCACCACAGAGGCACAGAGACACAGAGAAAACCAAAATCATAGAAAGACCAGAGAGAACATTCGCGGAAGCACACAATCCTTTAAAGACTTGTCATTCTGAGCGAAGCGAAGAACCTGCTTTTCTCCGCGCGCGGCACTGCCCGCGGCCGATCCGCAATCTGAAATCAAAAATCTGAAATCCTCTGGCGAATTCCGACTTCCCCTCCTCGTTTCTTCCCGCACCGGCTACCAGAATCTTTGCCAGCTCATCACCCGCATGAAACTTCGCGCGCAACGAAAAGAGGAAGGTGCTGTCCTTGAGCACGAACTGGAGCAACATGCCAGCGGTATCGTCTGCCTGACGGGCGGCGATGAAGGTCCGCTTGCCGCCGCATTAAAAAAAGGAGGGCCTGTTGAAGCCCGGCGCGCCGTGGACCGGCTCACCGGCATCTTTGGACATGACAATGTTTACGTCGAACTGCAGCGCCACCTGCATCGCGAGGAAGAAGCACGGAACCACGTTGCGATTGAGATTGCTCGCGATCTGCATCTTCCTTTGCTCGCTACCAACGGCGTCTGCTATGCCACAACCCAGGATCGTCCGCTGTGCGACGTCTTCACCGCCATCCGCCACCATCGCACACTCATGACAGCTGGCCGCCTGCTGGCGCGAAATTCTGAGCGGCATCTGAAGACGCCTGAAGAAATGGCGCAGTTGTTTTCCGATCTGCCGGAAGCCATCACGAATACGGTTGAGCTTTCCGGGCGCCTGGAGTTCAAACTCAGCGATCTGGGATACGAGTTTCCGCGTTATCCGGTACCCGAAGGCGAGACCATGATGTCGTTTTTACGCCAGCGCACCGACGAAGGTGCGCGTTGGCGCTATGGCATTTCGCTGTCGGGCGACCGTGTCCCGCAAAACGGTTTTCACAATCGAGACTTACAAAAGCGGGCCCGGCGGCAGATCGAACGCGAACTCCACCTCATCGAGAAACTCGATCTCGCCGGATATTTTCTTATTGTGTGGGACATCGTGCGCTTCTGCCGCGAGCAGAACATCCTTGCCCAGGGACGCGGTTCGGCCGCCAACAGTGCGGTTTGCTACTCACTGGGCATCACGGCGGTCGATCCGGTCGGCATGGAACTTCTGTTCGAGCGGTTTCTTTCGGAAGAGCGTGGAGAGTGGCCTGACATCGACATCGATCTGCCCTCCGGCGATCAGCGCGAGCGTGTCATCCAGCACATTTATCAACTTTACGGCCAGCGCGGCGCGGCCATGACCGCCAACGTGATCACGTATCGCAACCGTATGGCGGCGCGGGAAATGGGCAAGGCCATGGGGTTCGACCCCGAAACGCTCAACAAGATTTCTGCCGCGGTCGCAACCTGGGAATATAAGGATTCCAACGACGCGCTCGATCGCAGGTTTCAGGACGCCGGTCTCGATCTGAATCACCCGCGCCTACGGAAATATTTTGAGTTGTGCACCGCCGTGCAGGATCTGCCGCGCCACCTCGGCCAGCATTCAGGCGGCATGGTCATCTGCCAGGGGCAACTCGATTCAGTCGTCCCGCTCGAGCCCGCCTCCATGCCAGGCCGCGTGGTGGTGCAGTGGGACAAGGAAGATTGCGCCGACATGGGCATCATCAAGGTGGATTTGCTTGGCCTTGGCATGATGGCCGTGCTCGAAGACTCGATCAAAATCATCCGCAGCGACTACCACGAAGAAGTCGACCTCGCGCACCTGCCACCCGATGACCCTGATGTTTATTCCACTTTGCAGAAAGCCGACACGGTGGGCATGTTCCAGATCGAGAGCCGGGCGCAGATGTCGTGCCTGCCGCGCCTGCGCCCGCAGAAGTTCTACGACATCGTGGTGCAAGTTGCCATCATTCGCCCGGGGCCGATTGTCGGGCAGATGGTGAATCCATTCCTGCAGAGACGCCAGGGACGTGAAGCGGTCACATATCCGCACCCTTCGCTCGAGCCCGTGTTGGCGCGCACTCTGGGAGTGCCGCTGTTTCAGGAGCAACTGCTGCGCATTGCGATGATCAGCGCTAATTTCACGGGGGGCGAAGCGGAAGAACTGCGCCGCGCCATGGGCTTCAAGCGCTCGCAAGCGCGCATGAAAGAAATCGAGGCTCGCCTGCGCGCCGGCATGACCCGCAACGGCATCGCGCAGGAGGCGCAGGAACAGATCATTCTGTCGATTACTTCGTTTGCGCTTTATGGTTTTCCGGAATCCCACGCCGCCAGCTTTGCCCTGATCGCGTATGCCAGCGCGTGGTTGAAGTGCCACTACCTTGGCGCTTTCACCGCAGCCTTGCTGAACAATCAGCCGATGGGTTTCTACCATCCGGCCACCATCGTGAAAGACGCGCAACTCCATGGCCTGAAAATTCTGCCCATTGATGTGACCAAGTCGGATTGGCTGTGCACGATGGAAGCAGTCGGGAAACCAGTCGTCGGTCGTCGGTCGTTGGTCGTTGGCGAAGCACAAGCTATTAGCCGTCAGCCATCAGCCCTCAGCCAAGCCGACCCCAAGGTCCGCCTCGTCAACCGCTTTATCGCAGGATCGGGATTCGATCCCTCCCCAAACCCATCCTGTCTCACAGGAATTTCCGCTGACGAAACCAACGCGGCCCCACCAACGAACCCCGAAACTGCAAGCTCCACAGAAATTCCATGGGAAGAGATCGGCGCTTACACGCACTCACCTCGCGCAACCCGGAACTTGAAAAATTCGCTTAAAGCTTGTCATTCTGAGCAAAGCGAAGAACCTGCTTTTCGGCCGCAATCGCCACAGCCCACCACCAATCTGCTCTCTGAAATCAACAATCTAAAATCCCTCTCTGAGCCTACCCTACGCAAGGATCTCGCCCTCCGCCTGGGCCTCAAATACGTTCGCGGGCTGCGCGAAGCGGCGGCGCAGGCGCTGGTACGCGAACGCAGTCTTGCTCCTTTTCAATCGATCCACGACATGACTCGCCGCGTTCCCGAATTGCGCAAGGATGAACTTACGACTCTCGCAGAAATCGGAGCGCTGAATTCCATCGGGAATTCACCACAGAGACACAGAGACACAGAAAAAATCGGGGGAAAAGAAAAACGTTCCTCTGAAAAATCGTCGGGCCTCTTAAAATCGCATAATTCCATAAGAGTTTGTCATCCTGAGCGTGGCGAAGGATCTGCATTTCCGCCGACCTCTTCACCGTTTCTACCCAATCTAGAATCTGCTCCCCACTCGAAACCCGAAACTCGAACCTCGAAACTGAATTCGTTTCACCGCCGCGACGCGCTGTGGCAGGTGGAAAAGGCGGTTCGCCGGTCCGGACCGCTGCTGGAAGAGTTTCCTGAACCTGATGTTCCTTCCCCGCTCAGTCGGATGACAAACGAAGAGCGCCTGGTCGCGGACTTCCATGGCACGGGCATGACCGTCGGACCTCATCCGATGGCTTATCGTCGTGCCGAAATGCAGGCACTCGGCATTTATCCCGCCTCCAGTCTTAAGTCCATACCCAGCGGCCGCCGCCTCCGGATCGGAGGATGCGTAATCGCGCGCCAAAGGCCCGGGACAGCGAAAGGATTTGTATTCCTCAGCCTGGAAGACGAAACCGGAATTGCCAACGCGATCGTGAATCCTGATCTGATTCAGGAGAACCGCATACTTTTGGTCTCCAGCCGATTCCTTATGGTGGAAGGCATCTTGCAGAATCAAGACAATGTCATTTCGGTTAAGGCCGAACGTGTACTGCCGCTCGATGTCACCCGTGCAGAAACCAGCTCTCATGATTTCCACTGACGACCGTGTGGGTGTAGAAAAACTCCTCTTTTGCCCGACAAAATCACAAATTTTATTTTCCTTTAACCTCCGATCCACTGCCCGAAGGTTTATAGTTAGAACATCACCCGCATTGAACCCCAATTTATTGTTCGAAACTGGCGAACGTGTACATATGTGGCTCATTCATCAGTTCGACTCACTACTTAATTTAGGAATTTGCAAGGAGTATCCGATCATGGCAAAAGTAAAGACCCCTCGCACCACCGAAAAAACCAACGGTGCACCGGTTGCACCCCCCATCAGCGCTTCTCCGGCGGAAAGTATTTCGGAGATTCGCGAAGTCCGCAGAACTGCGCCGGATGCGCGCAAAAACATTGTGCCCATCAATCTGGACGACGAAATACGTAAACGCGCCTACGAATTGTGGGAGGAGAACGGTCGCGCATCCGGGCGCGATGATGAGTACTGGCTCTCGGCCGAGCGTGAAGTGCGCAGCCGTTACACCGCGCAGCGCCAGCAATCGGCATGAAGGATTGCGGGCTGCGAAGGAGGGCCCGGTTCACGACAAAATTCGCCTCCGGCCCTTGGTACTAACTCGCGCTTCGTGAATTCCAGCGAAACGGGCGTTTTTTTCCCCGCCCCCCTGGACCACGAAGCGCTAATCTTTTTTGCCGGGAATTTTCCTGCCGGAAATGCCTTTTACGAACTGGCTAGTAGACAATCCAGTTCTACTAGGACGGTCCCCTAAGTGGTACTTCCGACACTTGTTACGGTGGGAAGGGACAGCCAAGATAAGAATCACGCCGAGTCCGGTAGCACAGGACGGGGCCGAGTTTCGTTGAGTTCGGCCGCCCAGGCCAGTCCCGGGGTGTATGTAAAATCTTGAACACAAAGGCTCTCCAGCAACATGTTCAAGGTTGCTCTGGTCGCGTGTTTCTGAAAAAATGAAGGCGGGATTCCCCCTCCATGTCACAAGTGACTTCTATGGCACTGCCGCAAATTGGTAGTTTTGCGCTCCTGTTAGCGCTGGGTCTCGCTGGCTATTCTCTTGTTGTCGGGGCATTTGCCCTCATAAACAAAGGGCCGGGTTCCGAGCGACTGGGCGAAACCGCACGACGGGCTGGTATTGCCGCCTTCGGCACAGTCCTGCTTGCCTCGGTGGTGCTCGTTACCGCCGCCTTCACCGACAACTTCTCCGTGGCGTACATTTTTCACCACAGCAACAAAGACCTTCCCGGTCCTTACAAGTTTGCGGTGCTGTGGTCCGGGCAGGAAGGCTCTCTGTTGTTCTGGTCGTTGCTGTTGGCGGCCTACGGCTTTGTCCTGCGCCTGCGTTACAAGACGGACCCACGTTTGTTTGCGTACGCATCGGTTGTGATTGCGGCAGTGCAGGTTTTCTTTCTGCTGCTTCTGAACATTGCCGCTCACCCTTTTGCCATTCTCGAAGGACAGATACCGCCTGACGGCAGCGGACTGAATCCGCTTCTTCAATATCCGGAGATGGTGATTCACCCGCCCATGCTGTATCTGGGCTACGTCGGATTCACTGTTCCCTTCGCATTCGCGATGGGCGCCTTGATCATGCGCTACCCGGGTGAGAAGTGGATTCACATCACGCGCCGCTGGACGATGGTGACCTGGGGCTTCCTGACGGTCGGAATCTTCCTGGGCGCGCACTGGGCGTATTCGGTGCTGGGCTGGGGCGGTTACTGGGGATGGGACCCGGTTGAGAATGCCTCTCTTATGCCGTGGCTTACCGGTACGGCTTTCTTGCACTCGGTGATGATGCAGGAAAAGCGCGGCATGCTGAAGACGTGGAATATGTGGCTGGTGTTCTCTACTTTCTGGCTCGCCATTCTGGGAACGTTTCTCACGCGAAGCGGAATCATCAGTTCGGTCCATGCTTTCGCGCAGTCTTCGATTGGACCCTGGTTTTTCTGGTTCCTTGTTGTTTCGCTCGCGACCTTCGCCGGCTTCTACGTGGCGAACAAATCGCACCTTCGCAGTGAGCATAAGCTCGAATCGATCATTTCTCGCGAGTCAAGTTTCTTGTTCAACAATCTGCTCTTTGTTGTCGCCTGCTTCGTGGTGCTGTGGGGTACGTGGTTCCCGAAGATTTCTGAACTCGTCCAAGGCAACAAGGTAACGGTTGGCGCGCCTTTCTATAACAATGTTGCCGTGCCAGTGGCTTTGTTCTTGCTACTGCTAACCGCTCTCGGTCCTCTTCTCGCATGGCGAAAAACATCCTTTGAGAGCCTGAAGCGCAATTTCAAGTGGCCAGCGCTGGGCGCTTTAGCGATCGGTGTGTTGATGATGATTCTGGGCGTGCGGCCATGGAAAGACGTCGCGTATTTCTACTCGCTGATGGCGGCCATGCTTGCGGCGCTGGTCATCTTTACGGTGATCTCCGAGTTCATTCGCGGCGGACGCGTTATCTCGCGCCACACCGGCTTCGGCTTGTTCGGATCCATGATTCATCTCTGGCACCGCAACACGCGCCGCTACGGCGGATACATTGTGCATTTCGGCGTTGCGGTGGTGATCATCGGCATTCTGGGTACGCCCTTCAATCGCGAAGTCGAAAAAGAAATGGGCTTTGGCGACAAGATGAACCTCGGCCCGTACACCCTGGTGTGCCAGTCCTACACGCAGGATGATAACCCGAACTTCAGCAATGAATGGGCGATCATGAACGTGTTCAAGGGCAACGAGCAGATCACCACCATGTATCCCGAGCGCCGCCTGTACAAGGCAAGTTCCCAGCCGCAAACCATTCCTCGGATCTATCCAACGTACGCGCAGGATCTGTTCCTGGTAAACGACCTTTACGTGGTCTATGAAGGACGCAACGAAGAGACAGGACGTCCGATCATCAAGGCTCACCTGAATCCCATGGTGCCCTGGATCTGGACCGGACTGATCATCATGATCTTCGGAACCATTACGGCGCTCATACCGAATGCGGCGCCCCTGCCGGCAAGGGTACCTGTGCGCGTGCAAACTGCTCCTGCGGTAGGAGCGGGAGACTGATGCTTCTCACAAAAAGGTCGTCTGTGCGTCGTGGAGTCCAACTTTTATTGGTCGTCGCGGCCCTGTTCACGTTCATGGGCGTCGGCGACGAGGATGCCCGGTTTCGTGATCTGGGCCATCACTTGATGTGCGTTTGCGGCTGCAGCCAGATTTTGCTGGAATGCAACCACATAGGTTGCACCTACTCGGACCGTATGCGGGGAGAGTTGGCGGCGGCGCTGGACCGCGGCGACAACGATGAGCTAGCCCTGCAATCTTTCATACAAAAGTACGGCACCACGGTGGTGGCTGCGCCCAGTACCAAGGGCTTCGGCCGGGTCGCATGGATCATGCCTTTTGTTGCCCTGATTGCCGGCATGGCGACGGTCATTCTGGTGGTTCGCTCCTGGAGGAATCGTCCGACTCCGGCGCTCGCTGACGGTATACAACCCGTAAGGGGCGCTGAGTTAGAGCGTTTCCGAGATCAAGCCGACAAGGAGACCGACCTGTGACCGTCATTTTGATTTGTGCCCTGGTCACCCTGGGCTCGCTGGTCTATGTCTTCTACATACCCGGAGAGATATTCACCGGCCCGATCAAGACCAGACTGGTCTATCTTCGTGAGCGCAAGGAAGCGGTCTACGATAATCTGCGGGACCTGAATTTCGAGTACAAGGCCGGCAAGTTTCCGGATTCCGACTATCAGGAAATGAAGACCTCGCTGGAAGACGAAGCCGCCGCAATCCTGGCGGAAATCGCCCGCTTGGAACAGGCCGGCGCCACATCACTGGCCGACAGGAAAGGAGCGAGGGTTTGAACCTCTCTCTCAAATCAGCTGCACTGATACTAACTTTGATATTCGCCGCACACGTGTCTGCCGAGACTCTTACCGGCACGGTGAACAATGGGACCACGGGCAAGCCTGGAGCCGGCGACGAGGTCGTGCTTATCAAGCTGGCGAATGGCATGGAGGAAGCCGCCCGGACGAAGGCCGACGCCAAAGGAAATTTCAAGTTCACTTACGACGACGTGGGGCCGCACCTCATCCGTGCGATTCATCAAGGCGTTACCTACCACCGGATGGCCCCTCCGGGAACGACTTCGGTCGCGATCGATGTGTTTGACGTGGGCAAGAAAGTGGAGGGCCTCTCGGTTACGGCGGACGTCATGCGTTTTCAGGTCGAAAACGGTGAACTGGAAGTGGTCCGTCTGTTTGCGGTTAACAACGAGTCGAAGCCACCAAAGACTCAGATGAACGACCACAACTTCGAGTTCAATCTGCCCGAAGGCGCAAAAGTAGTGCAGAGCATGGCGAAGACGGCGAATGGAAACCCGCTGAACTCCGCCCCCGTGCCGCAATCCGAGAAGGGCCGCTATGCGTTTATCTTTCCCTTGCGACCGGGCGAAACCCAGTTCCAAGTACAGTACACCGTGCCGTATTCGGGATCGGCGAGCATTGATCCCAAGTCTTTGTATGGCATGCAGCACTTTGTCGTGATGATTCCGAAGTCGATGCAATTCGAGCCCGGGCCCGGCGCGCATTTTGATTCAATGAACGATCCGCAGCAGGCCGACGCTAATGTGCAGGTTGCGACTGAGACCAAACCAGGCCAACCGCTCAGCTTCAAGATTTCGGGTACCGGGGTATTGGCATCGAACACCGCTCCGGAAGGAAGCAGCAACGGCGGGGCTATGGGCGGGAATCCCAACGAAGGAAACTCTCGCATCAATAGCGGACCCGGAGGTGGCATGGGCCCTCCGATTGACGCTCCCGACCCGCTGCAGAAGTACCGCTGGTGGATTATCGGAGGGTTCGTCCTCGCACTGGTTGGAGGAGCGTTTTACGTGACGAGCCGGCAGCGCACGGCAATTACCGCAAATGGGACGGGAGCTGAATTCGAAATCCCGGAGAGTGCCCCGGCCGGTCGCGCGTATCGGCCAAATCCAAGTGCAGCGTCGCGCCCGACTCCGCCGGCGGCAGCACCTTCCACCCCCGCTCCGGCCAGACCTTCGATGCTGCTCGAAGCTTTAAAAGAAGAACTGTTCCAGCTCGAGATCGAGCATAAGACGGGTAAGATCACCCAGCAGGAGTACGAAAAAGCCAAAGCCGCGCTCGACGGCACACTGGAGCGGGCCATTAAACGCGAAACGCAGAAGGTCTGAAGCCGCATCGCGCTGACGCTCACCGTAGATTCATTTTAGAAACAGATCGGCACCGAGAAAACCCAGTTGGGTTCTCGGTGTGTCTTTTCGAATGAAGCGGGCGATGCCCCTAAGCGGCTTTGCCTGCTATTTTCTCGGGCGGTTTCGCGCTTGCTAATCCCTTCGGCGTGCGCCATTCTATTTGCGCCAAACAAGGTTATTGATTCCATTGCGCTTACAGGCTTACAAGAGGTTGCTCGCGAATGTAGTGGAACGCGCCAGCATCGCCGCAACTTTTGCGACATCCAATCAGCAACAGGGATAAACACTATGGGAAATACCTTTAAGACCGCTTTCCTTCTTACTGGCCTGACATTGTTGTTGATGGGAATCGGCAGCTACTTCGGTGGTCAACGAGGAATGCTCACCGCCTTCATGATTGCGGGCGTGATGAACTTCGTCTCCTACTTCTTTTCCGACAAAATTGCGCTGGCTACGTATCGCGCGCAAGCCGTGACACGGGAGCAATTACCGCGCGTTTACCAGGTCGTCGAGCGGCTCACGCAGAAGGCCGGCCTGCCCATGCCAAAGATCTACGTTATTCCCGCGGAGTCTCCGAATGCTTTTGCGACTGGCCGGAACCCGCATCATGCTTCGGTGGCGGTAACGCAGGGCATCCTGAATTTGTTGAATGACGAGGAATTGGAAGGCGTGCTGGCGCATGAACTGGGACACGTCAACAATCGCGACATCCTGATCAGTTCGATCGCGGCCACGCTGGCGGGCGCCATCACCTATGCATCGCGATTTGCCATGTTCTTTGGCGGAGGGGATCGCGAAGAGCGGCGCGGCGGTGGACTGGCTGCGCTGGCCATGATGATTCTGGCACCTTTAGCAGCCATGTTGATTCAACTGGCAGTGTCGCGGTCGCGTGAGTACCAGGCCGACGAAACTGGAGCGCACCTGACGGGAAATCCTTATGCACTGGCGAGCGCGCTGGGCAAGCTCGATGCTTATTCCAGAAGGCTTCCGATGCAGGCCAGTCCGTCGACCGCCCACCTGTTCATTGTTCAGCCACTGCTGGGGGTTAATGTCGGGAGCTTGTTTTCGACGCACCCGCCGATAGCGAAACGCATCGAGCGGCTCACTGGACGGCCGTCGGAGTTCCGACAAGTGGGGTAAAGACATTAACCACAGAGGACACGGAGGAGCACAGAGATTTCGATCCTCAGCGAACCTTTGTGCCCTCTGTGGTTCACAAGCATTTCTGGGAAGTACTGCACGCAAGAAACCCATGCATTTCCGTTCTCAAGCTGTGGCCATCAGCTACCAGCCACGAGCCACCAGCTGACTTTGGTAACAGCTTTTGCTGCGTCTTGCATAGTAAAATCGCCTTTCGCATGTCTCCGGAAACTGCAACTGCCGTCACGCATCGCGCCGCCCAACTGGAAACCACACTTCGCAAGGTGATTCGCGGCAAGGATGATGTCATTCGCCTGGCTCTGGTTTCCGTTTTTGCCCGCGGCCATCTTCTCATTGAAGGCGTTCCGGGAGTTGGCAAGACGACGCTGGGCCAGGCACTGGCGCGCGCCCTGGACTGCAGCTTTCAGCGGGTGCAATTTACGAGCGACATGCTGCCCTCCGACGTGCTGGGCATCTCGATGTACTCGGCCATCGAGCAGCAGTTCGAATTCAAGCGCGGCCCGGTATTCACCAATATTCTGCTGGCTGACGAGATCAACCGCACTACGCCAAAGACACAGTCGGCGCTGCTGGAAGCAATGAACGACGGCCAGGTCACGATCGACGTGCATTCTTATCCTCTGCCCCAGCCATTCCTGGTTCTGGCCACGCAGAATCCCGTCGAGCACCACGGCACGTACCCGCTGCCGGAATCGCAGCTCGACCGTTTCCTGATGCGGGTGCATATGGGATATCCGGATGCCGATGCCGAGCGCGAAATTTTGCGTTCCGCCGCAGGGGCTGCGCAGCTCGATACGCTCAAGCCTGTCTTGAGCGGGGCGGATGTTCTTGAAATGCAGGAAGCCGTCACCAAGGTTCGCGTCGACGACTCCCTGGTCAGCTATGCCCTGGCTATCGTCCGCAAGACTCGGGAATCGGAGTTTCTTTCGTTGGGCGTTTCGCCTCGAGGATCGCAAATGCTTTACCGCGCGGCCCAAGCCATGGCCTTCCTGGAAGGGCGCACTTACTGCATTCCGGAGGACGTCAAGCCCTTGGTGGTTCCTGTCTTTGCGCACCGTGTGGTGGTCAGCGGTTCCTACTCTTCTACGCTTAAGAAGTCCGATCAAGCCGAGCAGGTGATGCGCGAGATTGCGGAGTGCGTGGCTGTTCCGGTGTAAGAGACAGTGCCCAATTTTCCAGTTTTACCTTCCCATCATGCAGCGGTGATACGAAAACCACTTGGTCCGGTATTTTTCTAATACTCCTTGTTGCAAACAGGGCGAGCAACCAATAGTCTGTGGGCGCTCCTGCCTGCTGACGGAGCATAAAATTTCCTTATGTCCATTCTCCGCTTCCTCCTGTTTCTGTCTCTCACCGTCTGGATCGGTGGGATTATCTTTCTTTCTTTCGTGGAGGCTCCCACCGCATTCCACGTTCTGCCGTCGCGCCACATGGCGGGCACCGTCGTGGGACACTCGCTGGGAATCCTGCACTGGATGGGCCTTTTCGCCGGAGTCGTGTTTCTGGGTAGTTCCCTGTTGCTATCCAGCCTCACGACGGGTTCGGCGCAGCCTCTCGCTGCCCGACACGTTTTGATCTTTCTGATGCTGTTGCTGACTGTCGTCTCACAATTTGGTATCTCTCCGAAAATGGCTGCACTGCGCGCTCAGTTTGGCGACATCGATACGGTGCCCGCGACCGATCCTGGCCGCGTGCAGTTCGACGCGTTGCATGTGTGGTCGGTGCGGTTGGAAGTGGCGGTACTCGCTCTGGGAATCGGCGCGCTGTTCTGCACGGCGCGGCAAATCCCCTGACCGACAATTCTCGCGCAAAGCCTGTAACCGCCAAGATCGCGAAGAAATACCGCCGAAGAGCGCTAAGCAAGAGCCCAGCCCTGTTTTCTTTCACCTGCGATTTTCTCTGCCTGTCCCTGGCGATGTTCGCGCTTAAAAGCTCTTCTCTCACTGTGCTATTGGGTGTCGGTAGCCCAGTCATTTATTCTGTACTGTTTGTAATCCCTACGCCGTCTCAGTGACAACTGACGGCTGAGAGCTAATTCATGAAATCCGGCATCATCGGCCTGCCCCAGGTAGGCAAGACATCTCTGTTCCGCATGCTCACCAAGGCGGTGCTTTCAGCCCATGCCTTGGCGAACCCGCGCGAGGCGCATATTGGCGTGGCCAAGGTTCCGGACGCCCGCCTTGATAAATTGGCCGCTCTCTACAACCCCAAGAAGCTGACCCACGCCTCGATCGAGTATGTGGACGTGGGGGCGGTGGGCGAGGAGGCTTTGAAGGAGACTGCCTATATCGGCCATCTACGGCAGGTCGATGCGCTTGTCCACGTGCTGCGCGCTTTTGAAGACGACTCGATCGCGCACGTGGGGCCTATCGATCCGCTGCGGGACATCAAGAACGTGGAATTCGATCTCATGGTCAGCGATCTCGGCCAGATCGAAAAGCGGCTCGAGCGGCTGGTTAAGGATCTCAAGAAGATGCGGTCGCCCGAACTTGAGAAGGAAAACGAGTTGCTCATTAAGGCGAAGGCACATCTGGAAACCGAGAAACCCCTGCGCGAAATGGAAATGACGCCGGAAGACAAAAAGCGCATTCGCGGATTCATGTTCCTCAGCGAGAAACCGATTCTGTACGTGCTGAACGTGAGCGAGACCCAGGAACTTGGGAAGGCCCTCGACGGTGCCATATCGAAGTACAACCTTGCGGAGGTTTCCTCCCGACCGAGCGCCGGCGCGACGGCGGTCTGTGCGAAAGTGGAAGCCGAACTTGCCGAGATGAGCGACGAGGACGCGGCTGAATTCCTATCCAGTTACGAGCTGACTGAAAGCGGCCTGGTGCGACTCATTCGCCAGACGTACCATCTGCTCGGCCTGATCTCGTTTTTGACGGCGGGCGAAGATGAGTGCCGCGCCTGGACAATTCCGGTTCACACGCGGGCCGTGGAAGCAGCCGGAGCCATCCACTCTGACCTGGAAAAGCACTTCATCCGCGCCGAGACCATTCGCTGGGATCAATTGCTGGAAGCCGGGTCCGAGGCGAACGCCCGCGCCAAAGGCCTGCTCCGACTCGAAGGAAAGGATTACATCGTGCAGGATGGGGATGTGATGCATATCCGCCACAGCGGATAAGAACTGCTATCATCGCGCGAACCAATGAGCCCCATCCCCACTGCAATCCTGCTTGGCCTTACGGCGGCGGCTGCCAATGTTTTTGGCGGCGCCATCATTGTGCAGCGGAACTGGGAACGGCGTTACCTGAAGTATTTCGTTGCGCTGGGTGCGGGGTTCATGTTGTCGACTGCGCTGGTTGAGGTGGTGCCCACCAGTCTGCAACTCGGCGGACGGTACGCTGCATTTCTTATCCTGCTCGGCTACCTGATCATTCACTTCTTCGAGCACACCGTGACGCCGCATTTCCATTTTGGCGAAGAGACGCATGAGGACGAATTCCTGCGTCCCCACAAGAGCTTCTCAGTATTGGTCGGTTTGCTGATTCACACATTCTTCGATGGCATCGCCATCGCCGCCGGATTTCTGGTCTCTCCCTGGCTGGGATGGATCATTTTCCTCGCCGTGTTCCTGCACAAGATTCCGGAGGGCTTCACGGTGGCCTCGGTCATGCTGGCGAGCGGCCGAAGCCGTAGCTTTGCCTGGGGCGCGTCGGTTTTGCTGGGCGCCGCCACGCTTGCCGGTGTTTTGACGATGGCCGTTTTGCGCCATCAGGTGAACGAGGGTTTGCCGCTGGCGGCGGGAGTGACGATTTATGTGGCTGCGTCGGATCTGATTCCCGAGGTTAACAAAGAGCCGGGCGTTCGGATGGCCCTGGTGGTCTTTTTAGGAGTGGCTTGCTTGTTCGTGCTGGATTATTTCTTTCGTGCGCATTAAAGCAGGTCACGCGCACTATCATCCATTTGCATTTGAAGGCGCCTATACTCGCCGCCGAAAAAGCAGGTCCTTCGCTCCGCTCAGGATGACAAGCTATTTGCTCAGGATGACAAACTACTCGCTCGGAATGACAAGCTATAGGATGACCGTTCCTGCAAAACGTCCCTCATGCATCACGTGCGACCTGTCACCCCTGACCCGTCACCCCTGACCTGTCACCCATCCCTGCGACCTGTCGCCTGCTCTTCCTACTCCACCTGGTGCTTTGCCGTATATCCGTCGCGTGCGTAAATCTGGAATTTGACGTCCTTGCCCTTCTGGTCTTTCACTTTCAGCGGGCCACCGTCGGGAGCCACCAGTTCCACTTTCAGCTTGCGGTAGCTTCCATCCAGTTTGGGATTGGTCGGGTGGTAAGCGATGGTGTACTGGTTGCGGATGTCGCTGCCGATGTCGTGGAAAATTTCCGGCAGTTCTCCGTCAAACCTCGGGAAGTAGGCCCGGCCGCCGGTCATGTGGGCGAAGGTATTCATCTGGTTGTCGGCCTGCAGCCAATCGGTCGTGATCAACCCCCCGCCCGTGCCCATTCTGGCTTCCATCATTTCACGAAGGGCGCGGCCGATGCTCACTGCGTAGATCGTGACGTTCTGGGTGGTCTTCAGTTTCTTAAGAATCTGGTCGAGGTTGAGCTTGCTGAACGTGTCTTTTCCCGTCGAGACCAGGATGATGTACTTCCGTCCCTCCAAATTCTCGATCCGGTCAATGGTGTCATAGAGCGCGTCGAAAAGATTGCGCTCGGAAAAACCGGGAATACGCAGTGTGTTCAGTGCTCCGAGAACCGCCCGTTTGTCCTGCGTGAAGTCGGTCAGAATCTGCGGCTTCATGTCGTAAGAGACGACCGCGATCCAGTCCTCCGGCTTCAGCGTCGCCGCGAAGTTGTATGACGCGTTGAGCGCCTCATACATGTAGTTGTAATTCGTCGACGCATACTCCACCAGCAGAACGGCGGTGATGGGGGCGGCGGATTGATTGAAGTTGGAAATCGTTTGGGGCTGGCCGTCTTCCAAAATCTTGAAATTGTCTTTCTTCAGGTTGGGAATGAACTGCCCATCTTTCGTGGTCACCAGCACGTCGAGATTCACCAGCGGCACATCGACCTTGATGGAGTAGTCCGGCATCCCTTCGATTTTCTTCGGCTTCTCGGGGGGAGGGGGCGGCGGAGGCTCGTCCTTCTTTTTTGGGATCGCGTATGGACCTACGTCTCCCCCCGGGCCACCGGCACCGGCAGGGGCATCCTGACGGTTTGGATTCTGCGAGCTTGGCGTCGAGGGCTGCTGCGGAGGGTCCTGTGCGCGAATTCCCGCCGCGCCGTATCCAAAAACAAGTAACACGATTGACAGCAGTAGCTTACGAGGAGAACAGTTGCCCATAAGATCCTCAACACGCCGTGCGATAGTGGCACGAAAGTAACATTTGATCGCCAAATTCTTGATGTTAGTATAGACGCACAGCTTCGCGATTGGGATGTTTTGCTAGGTCCTGAGGTTCACCTGCTCCCGGCAACTACTCGCTATCGTTCGGAGTCTAATGTTAAGTGAGGGGCCATGTGTTGGCAGGCTCTTCGGGGCAAAAAGTTAATGAGACAAGTTGTTCGCCCGCTCGCTGGTATATTCCTTCTCTTCACCATTTGTGCGTTGGCCGCTGAAAACCCCACCGGTCAGTCTGCGAAAATCGCAATCATCCCAGTCAGCCAGATCCACACCGGCATGCGGGGTGTCGCGTACACGGTATTCCAGGGTGTGAAGCCCGAACCCATGGACGTCGAAGTACTGGGCGTCCTGAAAAATATGAATGGCCCCAAGGGGGACATCATCCTGGTCCGCTTGCACGGCGAGAAGGCGGAGTACACGGGCGTGGTCGCCGGCATGAGCGGCAGCCCGGTCTATTTCGACGGTAAACTTGCCGGCGCGCTGGCATTCCGTATCGGCGAATTCTCAAAAGAACCAATTGCCGGCGTGACTCCGATCGCGGACATGCTCGAGATCAACGCGTTCGACAAGAGTCCCGGGGGCTCGTCGAACATGACGCGTGCGAGTATGCCGACCACGCTTAGCAAGACATCCGGGCCGGGCGAGTCATCGAGCCTGCCCGTGCAGAGTGTGGCGAACTACCTGAAGCCGATCGAAACGCCTCTGGTGTTCAACGGCTTCAGCGAAGAAGCCGTCAAGCTATTCGCACCGCAGTTTGCAGCCAGCGGAATTGTGCCGGTCATGGGCGCTGGTTCTTCCAGCGATCAGAAGCAGCCAGAGCCCCTGGAAGCGGGTTCAGCGGTAAGTGCCGTTCTGGTCCGTGGCGACATGGACATCGCGGCGACTTGCACGGTGACTTATATCGATTCCGAGCGCTTGCTGGCGTGCGGCCATCCCCTGCTGCAGTTTGGCAGCGTGGACTTGCCAATGACGAAGGCAAATGTGCTTGCCACCTTGCCCTCGCCCTTGAACGCTTTCAAGATTGTCAACACGACCGAGCCTGCTGGCGCCTTCGTGCAGGATCGCCACACAGGAATCATGGGTTTGCTGAACAAGGAACCCGAGATGATCCCGGTGACCCTGACCATTCGTAGTGGCGAGGTAAAGAAAGAGATCCACTACGAGGTCCTGAACAATGCCAAGCTGAGCCCGGTGGCCATGATGGCCACGGTGTTCAACGCGCTGCATGGCATCAACGATTACGGCGAGGAAACAACCTATCGGCTCAAGGGCATGATCAGCGTCAAGGGATATCCCGACGTGACGCTGCAAAATATGTTCGCGCCGACCGACACGGGACAACCAGCCGCGTTTCTGGCAGCCCTGTCGCTGGGCGACCGCTTTGGGCGCATTTACGACAACCCGTTCGACGTTCCTGCCGTTAAGGCCGTCAAACTGGATTTCGACCTGGTGAAGGAACGTCGCCAGGCGCGTCTGGAAAGCGCTCGCACGGACCTGAGCGAAGCACGCCCGGGCGACGAAATCACGGTCGAGACGGTGCTCGCCCCTTATCGTGGAGAGCGCATCGTACGGCAGATTCCAATCAAGATTCCAACGTCCGCATCGAAGGGCCCCCTGCGCATACTGGTCAGCGATGGAGACACGCTGGATCGCATGCGGCGCGGGATGCCGATGATGGCGCGGAAACTTGATCTGGCGTCCACCATCGCACTGCTCAACAAGGAACATTCGAACAACCGGGTTTATGTCTCGCTGTTAGAGGCGGACCCGGAAGCGATGGTAGCGGACAAAGTCATGCCTGCCCTGCCACTGTCCGTCATGAACGTGATGGATGGAATGCGCGGCACACAGGAGATGGTGGTGCTGGGCGAGTCCTCCGTGAATGAGGTGGCGACTCCGCCCCTCGACTTTGCCGTCGGAGGAGCACAGCTGTTAACCATTACGATTAAGTAAATATTTGCTCACGGGCCTCTTCCCGGGGCCCGTGAGCCTTCTTCGATCCCGTCCAAGGAACCGTGTTACCCTGAAATTTCCCGCGCCACAATCACACAACGAGGTGTAAGACTTGCAGATTCATCCGCGGAAGTTTGTCGTTCTCTTTGCGCTATTTGTCACGCACATCGCCTTCGGCGAAGGGACCCGGACCTGGGAACAATCTAAATTTGAAGATCTTACGAAGGGCACGGCCACGGGCGTAGCCATCCGCAGCAACGGCAGCCTGGAACTGGCGCCTGCTTTCAAGTCTTTGTACACTGCCCCTTCCACCTACATCTGGTCCATCGCTTCTGACGGTGCGGGCAACATTTACGCGGCTTCCGGAGCTCCTGCAAGGGTTTACCGCATCACACCCGATGGGCAGGCGACTACGATCTTCGAGCCGACCGAACTGCAGGTGCAGGCCCTGGTCGTCGACAAAAATGGCGCAGTCTACGCAGGAACGGCTCCCGATGGAAAGGTTTATAAGATCGAGCACAAGGGCGGAGCTAGCAGCGAGTCAGCGAAAACTCCCGACAAGTCCAAGGGCCAGGTAGACCAGAACTGGAATTCTTCGGTCTACTTCGATCCGGGCACGAAGTACATCTGGGATCTCACATTCGACAATGCGGGAGACTTGTTTGTCGCGACGGGGGATCGCGGCGAGATTTTTAAAGTCACGCCCAAAGGCGAACATACCGTCTTTTTCAAGAGCGACGAGGCCCACATTCGCGTGCTGGCGGTCGACCCGAAGGGAAATCTGATCGCTGGCTCGGATGGCAGCGGTCTGGTTTATCGAATCTCTCCTGCGGGGGAGGCGTTCGTGCTGTACAGCGCGCCAAAAAAGGAAATCACCGCTCTGGCCATCGATGAGGCAGGAAATATCTTTGCTTCCGGCGTGGGAGAAAAGCGGCCGGGGCAGAATGCTCCTGGGTTCGGGCCCTCGATTACGCCCATTACCACACCGACCCCTTCCATGAGCGGTGCGCCTCCAGGACTTGTGCTGACGCCAACGCAACCTTCCATGTCGACGATGGTGAACTTTCCCGCGCCCGGGGCTGGGGCGTCGGGTGGATCTGAAATTTATCGTCTGGCCCCGGATGGTTCGCCAACCCGTATGTGGGGTTCGCGGGAAGACATCGTTTACGCGCTGGCGTTTGATGCACAGGGTCGGCTCCTGGCCGGGACCGGAAACCGCGGCCATATTTTCGCGATGAGGAGCGAGGATGATTTCAGCGACTTGTTGAAGGCCGGGTCGTCCCAGGTCACGGCGTTTGCCAAGGCTCCAGGCGGAGGGCTGTATGCCGCCGGCAGCAATCTGGGAAAGATTTTTGTGTTGGGTCCGGGTCCACAGTCGGAAGGGACGTATGAGAGCGATGTCTTTGACGCCAAGATTTTTTCACGTTGGGGACGCGCCGAATTCCGTGGAGCCGGCAACGTGGACCTATTCGCGCGCAGCGGCAACGTCGATAATCCGGATCGCAACTGGAGTCCGTGGAACAAAGTCGACACGCTGAAAGATGGGGAGACTGGCATTCCCTCCGCCCGGTTCGTGCAATGGAAAGCCGTGCTTCATTCGGGCAATCCTGCACCGCGTGTAGAGAGCGTTATCCTCAACTACCTCTCCAAGAATATTGCTCCTGATATCGATGACGTCGGCGTTCAGGTCGGGATCCGCTATCAACCTCCTCCCAAGCCGCTCGGCCCCACGACCGATTTCAGCGGAGGCGGGAGCGGCACGAATACCGGCCAGCCCCGTTTCGAGCCTCCGGTTCCGACCACGCATGACCGTGACTCAATTGGCGTGAAGTGGGTTGCTCATGACGACAACGACGATCAACTGACCTACTCGCTCTATTACCGGGGATACGGCGAGAGCCGGTGGTTGCTATTGAAAGACGAACTCACCGACAAGTTCTACTCCTTCGACGCGAGCCTTCTTCCTGACGGCGTCTATACCTTCAAGGTGGTCGCTTCGGACGGGCCCTCGCATTCTCCGGGCGATGCGTTAACGGCCGAAAAGGAGAGCTCTCGCGTCGAAGTCGACACCACTCCTCCCCACATCGACAATCTGACGGCCGCGCTTGAGGGCGGCGGCCAGGTCCATGTGACTTTCCGCGCCGCGGATGGCTTTTCACCGATCAAGCGCGCCGAATACTCGATCGACGCGAATGATTGGCAATACATCGAACCAGTCGGCGAGATTGCCGACTCGAAAACCGAAAACTACGATTTCAAGGTTCCAGTGAATACCGAAGCCATTCCGGCATCCTCGCCCACAAAAGCAAAGAAGGGCGAGCCCGCTCCCGCGGAGCATGTCGTCGTCGTGCGGGTCTACGATCGTTTCGAAAACATGAGCGCCGCGAAGATGGTGATTCGGGCAAAGTAGCGCAACCAAGCCTTTGGCTGAGCGGCCCCTGCTCCGCTCAGCCATCCGCAAGTCCGCGATGAAGGTCTAAATGCGGTCGGCCTGGCGCAATTCCGGGAAAAGCCAGGCCCACAACCCAATCACGATAAGGGTCCCCACCCCGCCCAGCACGACGGCGGGGACAGTCCCAAACCAGTGGGCGGTCAGGCCCGACTCAAATTCTCCCAGTTCGTTTGACGCCCCGATAAACAGCATATCGACAGCGTTGACGCGCCCGCGCATTTCGTCCGGAGTGGCGAACTGCACTAGCGTCGCCCGAATGATGACGCTCACCATGTCTGTGGCTCCGACCAGCAGGAGCGCAATCATTGAGAGCATCAGGCTTCGGGAAATTCCGAACAAGATAGTGAATACCCCGAAGCCGGCGACGCACCACAGCATGATGGCTCCGGCACGCCGCTGGATTGGGCGTTTCGCCAGGAAGATTGCCATCATGGCAGCGCCCACACCGGGGGCGCTGCGCAATAGGCCCAAGCCCCATGGACCGGTCTTCAGAATTTCGCTTGCATAGACGGGGAGCAATGCCACCGCTCCGCCCAGCAACACAGCAAACATGTCGAGCGAGATGGATCCGAGAACGACCTTTTCGCGCCAAACGTAACGAAAACCCGCCATGACGGTGTGCAGGCTCATCTCCTGTGAAGGACGAACCTGGCTCTTGGAAGTGATGCGCAGTGTCGCGCACAAGGCAATCACGCCAGAGACTGTGGCAGTACCATAGACGATACGGGGCCCTTGCGTGGCCGCATACAGCACGCCGCCGATCGCAGGACCCAAAATAGTAGCCGCCTGAAAAGTACTCGCATTCCACGCCACCGCCTTCGAGAAAAATTCCATCGGCACCAATTGTGGCAGCAAGGCGCGGCTGGCTGGCCAGTTGAAAGAGCGCACCACTCCCAGAAAAAGAAGAACCCCGTAGATGAAGTGCACGGAGCGGATGCCCCGCAAAGTCGCGAAAA
The DNA here is from genome assembly GCA_963850425.1 of uncultured Acidobacteriota bacterium. Lineage (GTDB taxonomy): Bacteria > Acidobacteriota > Terriglobia > Terriglobales > Acidobacteriaceae > Gp1-AA133. The sequence goes on from CAWKLF010000003.1 coordinate 412,232, forward strand.
GGAGCAATCCGGAACAGACGATGAATCCGCAATAGCAGATGTTGAGGAGTCGCTTACGGTCATGGCGATCGGCGGCGTGCCCGGCTACCAAAAAAAGAAAAACTCCGGGCAGGAATTGCGCCAACCCTACTAACCCAAGGTCCAGAGGACGACGAGTGATTTCGTATACCTGCCATCCTACCGCCACCGACTGCATCTCGAGCGCACCCACGATGAAGAAGCGTGCAATCTGGTAGAGCGCGAGATCGGGATAGGCAAATACCCCCGACGGTTGCGGCAGTGTTTCCGATTCCCCCATGTGCCTCTACTCTGCCACAAAAGAGCGTGGCGGGGCAGACTGCCTATGATTGGGGGTGCGATCAGTCTGCGCAGACTAACTGCTCTCGCCATTTTCGGAAACATTTTCCTGATTCGCTGAAGACGCGGAACTCGAACAGCGTTCCGGCGAACCTTATCGTGCCTACCGCAATCGTTGCCCGCAATCCTTCCGAAGCTTGGGCACCATGAGATCCGTCTATAATCCGTGCTGACGTTCATGAGCTGAGCTGCCCTGCATGCGCTTTGAACTCTTCGTGGCAACCCGGTATCTACGCGCCAAGCGCCGGCAGGCGTTCATCGGCGTGATCACCGCGATCTCCATCCTGGGGGTAGCGGCGGGCGTAGCTTCGCTGATTGTTGCGCTGGCCATCAACAACGGGTTTCGACAGGACTTGCAGCAGAGATTGCTGGGTTCCACTTCTCACGTCAGCCTGTTGCGCGTGCAAAGCGACGGCATCAAGGATTGGCCCGCGCTGCTCGAACGTCTCAGTCATCAGCAGCACGTGGTGGCGGCCGCTCCCGCAATTTATGAACAGGTGCTTATCTCTCGCGGACCGCGCGCTCGAGGCGCGGTGCTCAAGGGAATGATCCCCGCTTACGAACGGAAAGTAAGCGACCTGCTCGGCACCGTCAAAGTAGGATCGGCCGAGGCTTTGGAGGAAACGGCGGCTGCGACGCCGGCGGCTGCCGATGCCACCCCAAAATCAACATCCGCAGGCGAGGGCGCTGGCGCTACACCAGCGGATTCCATGGCTGAGGTGCAGGCGCGGGTGTCGGCGCTGGCGCCGATTGTTCTGGGCAAGGACATGGCGGACGAACTGGGCGCCAGCGTCGGCTCGGTCGTTCTCGTCACCAGCCCGCAGGGCGAACTCACCCCTTTTGGAATGGTCCCGAAGTACAACCGGTTTCGAGTGGTTGGAATATTCAGTTCCGGCTTTTTTGACTATGACACGACCTGGGCGTTTACACGCTTGTCGGACGCGCAGCGGCTTTTCGGCTTGGGCGATCTGATTTCTGTAATCCAGTTCAAGGTCGAGGACATTTACCAGGCTGACCGCATCGCCAAGGAACTCGAGCAGGCCGCCGGCACGGGATTCATGGCAACCAGTTGGATGGAGCAGAATCGGGCCCTGTTCCGGGCGTTGCGTCTGGAACGCCTGGTCACCTTCATTACCATTGGCCTTATCGTTTTCGTCGCCGCGCTCAACATTCTTATTTCTCTCACCATGATGGTGATGGAGAAGACCAAGGACATAGCAGTCCTTCTTTCGATGGGAACGCGAAAATCACAGGTGCGGCGCTTATTTGTCGCGCAGGGATTGTTGATCGGGCTGATCGGTACTTCGATCGGACTAGTGGTTGGCTACGGGTTGTCTTGGGCCGGCGCCCAGTACCATCTCATCTCGCTGGCGCCCGAGGTGTACTCGATCGACTACGTACCTTTCGCACCTCGGGCGCTGGATGGCGTTCTGGTGGCATTGGTGGCCGTTGGCATCTCGTTCATTGCCACCATGTATCCTTCGTGGTCAGCAGCCCGCATTCTGCCCGCTGAGGCACTCCGTTACGAGTAGTGCGGCCTACAGTGCCCAAGGGTCTAAAATCATGTAAAACCTCCCTTATTTTGCAATCTTGCCTGCACAAACTTCCACCCTGTGACCATCGTCACATTGCAGTGTGCGGGAACAGGTATAGATTTGCGGCATACGGTTTTCCATTTTTGGGAACCTGCACCCGGAACGCCTCATGTTCTAATGACATCAGGCAACCCGGAGGCATCTAACGTCCGGCTCCGGAAAAGTACGGACGGAACTGCGGGTTGCAACTGCTCTCTGTATCGAAGGGGTTGCCGGTTGCATCTAATTCCGCAAGACCCGATGTTGCGGGTCGAGAGATTGAAGAAGGTCTTTCGCTCAGGCGATGCAGACCTGGTGCTCTTTGAGAATTTGTCGTTCGCAGTTCGCAAGGGGGAGATGCTCGCGATCGTGGGCGAATCAGGAGCCGGCAAGAGTACCTTATTGCACATCCTGGGCGCTCTTGAACGTGCTTCCGAAGGTAACGTATACTGCGCCAACTTGCAGCTGAATTCGCTGGCGGATGATGCCGCGGCGGATTTTCGCAATCGTGAAATCGGGTTCGTATGGCAGTTCCATTACCTGCTTCCCGAGTTCACAGCAGTCGAGAACGCGGCCATGCCGTTGTTGCTCCGGGGGCAACCTTGGACAGCCGTGCAGGCTGAGGCAACGCGTTGGCTGCGGGAAGTTGGGCTTGAGGCACGTGCGCATCATCGATCAGGGGAGCTGTCGGGCGGAGAACAGCAGCGGGTGGCATTGGCCCGCGCACTCATCACGAAGCCAAAGCTTCTTCTCGCGGATGAGCCTACCGGCGACTTGGATGGCCGCACCGCTGAGTCGATTTTTGAGTTGATTGCCCAGCTACATCGCGACTACCAGCTCACCTCTATGATTGCGACTCACAATCTTGCCTTCGCGCGGCGCTGCCATCGGGTCGTTCGTTTGCATCATGGGCACATTGAGGAAGTCAGACCGGAATCATTGCCAGCATGAATACAGATTTTTATGGTCATGAAGCGTAACGCAAGGATGGATTGGAAACACGATATCAGTGGGGTGAGCAAAAGCCGGGCGAAGGTCTATAGCACGAGAGTGCCATTCGTGAACTCGCCCAAAGAAAAACGTTTCAGGGGGTTGGGTTTGGTGGCCTCTTGATTGCATAATGCTGTTAGGGCCACGAGTTTTCGTGGGAGTTGGAGTCGCAAGTTCTGACTCCCGTGCAAACTTAAGGGGGAAGGGGCTATATGTTCGAACGTTATACAGAGAAAGCCAGGCGCGTCATTTTTTTCGCGCGCTACGAGGCCAGCCAGTTCGGCTCTCCTTACATAGAGACCGAGCATCTTTTGCTGGGATTGTTGCGCGAGGACAAGGCCCTGACCAACCGCTTCCTGCGCTCTCACGCCTCGGTTGAATCGATTCGTAAACAAATTGAAGGACATACCACGATCCGGGAGAAGGTTTCGACCTCTGTCGACCTGCCTCTGAGCAACGAATGCAAGCGCGTCCTGGCCTACGCAGCCGAGGAAGCCGAGCGACTGTCTCACAAGCATATTGGGACTGAGCATCTGTTGTTGGGTCTGCTGCGGGAAGAAAAGTGTTTTGCTGCGGAGATATTGCACGAACGCGGCCTGCGTCTGCCGACCATTCGCGAGGAACTCGCTCGCACCAGCCAGGAAAAAGCGCAGCCTCAGCGGCAGCGTGAGTCGTCCCTGCTTGCCGAGTTTTCGCGCGATCTGACACAGGCGGCCATGGACAGCCAACTGGATCCGCTGGTGGGCCGCGAAGGCGAAGTTGATCGTGTCATCCAGATTCTGTGCCGCCGTACCAAGAACAACCCGGTGCTGATCGGCGAACCAGGCGTGGGCAAGACCGCCATTGTAGAAGGTCTGGCGCAGCGCATCGCCGACGGTGAGGTTCCATCGTTCCTGGCCGACAAACGCATCCTGGCGCTCGATCTTTCGTTGATCGTGGCTGGCACCAAGTACCGAGGACAATTCGAAGAGCGTCTCAAGACCATCATGAAAGAGCTGATGGAGTCTCAGAATTCCATCATCTTCATTGATGAACTGCATACGCTGGTGGGGGCAGGCTCGGCGGAAGGTTCGCTGGACGCGGCCAACATCCTGAAGCCTGCGTTGTCACGAGGCGAGATCCAGTGCATTGGGGCCACGACACCGGGTGAGTATCGCAAGTCGATCGAAAAGGACCGGTCTCTCGAGCGGCGTTTTCAGGCAGTGAAAGTTCCGCCGCCGAACGAAGCGGACGCAACCAAAATTCTGTTCGGGATCAAGGACCGCTACGAGAAGTTCCACGCTGTCACCTATACGGACGACGCCATCAACTTTTCCGTATCACACTCGAACCGGTACATCCCGGACCGCTTTTTGCCGGACAAGGCGATCGACCTCATTGACGAGGCGGGTGCGCGCGTAAAGCTGCGCCAGACTTCGCTCCCCGAGGACATCACCGAAGTCCAGAAGCGAATCAAGTTCATCGTTCACCGGATGGAGAATGCCATCGCGAATCACGAGTTCGAGAAGGCGCGCTTCTACTCGGACGAAGAACGCAAAGAGCGCGAGAACCTGCGCGCTCTTCGCGAAAAATATCATCTCGACGAATCTTCTACCGGCGTGGTGGGCCGCGAAGACATCGAGGACGTCGTGTCCCGCTGGACCGGCGTGCCCATCATGTCGATCAAGGAAGAGGAGTCTGCGAAGTTGCTGCGCATTGAAGAAGAATTGCACAAGCGCATCATCTCGCAGGACAAATCGATTGTGGCTCTTGCGCGTGCCATTCGCCGCAGCCGCGCCGGGCTCAAGAGCCCGAACCGGCCGATTGGATCGTTCCTGTTCCTCGGTCCCACGGGCGTCGGCAAGACCGAAGTTGCCCGCACCTTGGCGCAGTTCATGTTCGGCAGCGAGAAGTCGCTGGTACGCTTCGATATGTCGGAGTTCATGGAAAAGCACTCGGTCTCGAAGCTGATCGGCTCGCCTCCGGGATACGTGGGCTACGAAGAAGGCGGACAGTTGACGGAGCGCGTAAAGCGCGCCCCCTATTCCGTGGTGCTGCTGGACGAAATCGAGAAGGCCCACCCGGATGTCTTCAACATCCTGCTGCAGGTATTTGAAGACGGCCAGTTGAGCGACGGACTGGGAAACACGGTCGACTTCAAAAACACGATCATCATCATGACGTCGAACATCGGGGCGCGGCACTTGCAGCGTCGCGAAGGATTGGGCTTCCAGTCGTCGAAGGAAGAGATGATTTCGGAGAAAGTCGAAGACCTCGTGAAAAACGAAGTCAAGCGCACTTTCAACCCGGAGTTCCTGAACCGCCTGGACGAGATTATTCTGTTCACCGCTCTGAGCGAGCAGGACCTGATCCAGATTCTCGAATTGATGGTCAATCAGCTGAACCAGAACCTGGCGCAGCGCTCGATCACCGTAACCGTGGCAGACGAAGCGAAGCGCTGGATCCTGAACCAGACCCTTACAGACCGAAGTTACGGCGCGCGTCCGTTGCGTCGCGCACTGCAGAAATACATCGAGGATCCGCTGTCCGAAGCACTGATCCAGGGAACGATCACTACGCGCCCCGCGTTCATCGAGGTCTTCCTCGACGGCGACAAGCTGTACTATCGACCGGTGGACTCCGAGAAAGCGGAAGGGGTCCTGCTATACGAGAACTAGCTTTTAGCCATTAGGTCTTAGCCGCCGGCAAATGCTGGCGGCTTTTGTTTTTATGCGGCCTCAGTGCAGCCATGGCCTGAAGTACCCGCAGATTGTTTGCGACCTCGCCTGCTGTCAGTGAATCTACGCAATGTCTTGCTAGTAGTGTGGTCGGAGGGGTGTTATGGAAAAGGTTAATGTCGCGGAAAAATTTGCGGGCATCCCGGAAGCCTGGAAGCCACGCATTGCCGGGGAGCTCAATGGCCAGATGGTTAAGTTGGGCAAGTTCAAGGGGCCTTTTGTGTGGCACCACCACGAAAACGAGGACGAGCTGTTCCTGGTCGTCAAGGGGCGTTTTCGCATGGAACTGGGCGACCGACATATCTGGCTTGAAGAAGGGGAATTCCTGATTGTCCCGCGCGGTGTAGAGCATCGGCCCGTGGCGGACGAGGAAGCATGGGTTTTGCTTTTTGAGCCCGCGTCCACGCTGAACACAGGAAACGTTAACAATGAACGAACTCTTCGCCAATTGGAGCACGTCTAGCATCTGCTGAATGAGCGGGCAACTTGCAAGACTTTAACTAGGCGTCTCTAAACGTTCGGTTGAAGTGTGGCATTCCAACTATGGATCTGAGCCTGGCGAATATTGAACGCGCCGCAGCCGTAATCGATCCGGTCTTTCGCAACAGCCCTCAGTTTGTGGACGACCAGCTGTCTACCGCACTGGGGCGGAGGACGATCCTCAAGGTCGAGACCGCGAATCCCATTCGCAGTTTCAAGGGCAGAGGCGCGGATTTTCTGCTTCGCACGTTTGATCCAAAACAGAAAGCGGTATGCGCGTCGGCGGGTAATTTCGGACAGGCCATCGCCTACGCCGGACGCAGACGCAGCATCGCGGTCGAGGTGTTCGTTCCGACAAACGCCAATCCTCTGAAGATTGCACGGATGCGTTCGTTCGGTGCCACGGTCATCGCCATTGGATCAGACTTTGACGACGCCAAACAGCACGCCCGACAGCACGTCGATCAGCACTCCGAATGTGTCTTCGTCGAAGACGGACATGACCCAGCAATTGCCGAAGGGGCGGGAACCATCGGCCTTGAGCTTTTGAAAGCAGGCACGACGGACGCCGTCATCGTGCCGCTCGGTGATGGGGCATTGATCACCGGTATCGCAATGTGGGTGAAGGAGCATTCGCCTCGCACAAGAATTGTGGGCGTCTGTGCAGAAAGCGCCGCTGCAATGGAGGTAAGCTGGCGGACGGGCCGCGCTATCTCGATCGCCACTGCCGATACCATCGCCGACGGGATCGCGGTGCGCGTGCCCGTCGCAGCATCAGTGGAACGCATCATCTCCCTGGTCGATGACATCGTGCTGGTCAGCGATGCCCAAATGCTCGACGCCATGCGCCTCGCCGCCTCGACGCTGGGACTTTTACTCGAACCTGCAGGCGCCGCCGGCTTAGCTGCCATTCGTGCGCACAAAATCGCCGGCGATCAAATCGCCACTATTCTGACGGGTAGCAACATTCATCCCGACCTGTTCGCCAAGCTGTTCACGTAACTGACATCCTCGTAGCGGTCTCCAATCGAACTTGGCAAGCAGTTACCGACGGGCCAGGCGGAATCGCAAGTCTTTATGTATCATAATCTTAGCGCCCTCGCGCTCGCCGCAAAGTGCGGTAATGTATTCCCGCCTTGGTACATCGTCTTCGGTGACTTTTGAAAAACAGTGTCGGCCTGCAAGATAGGTCGGGTACCAAAATCCGCCTCTGCCTCTATCCACCTCCCCGACAGAGTGCTGCGAACACAAACTTTTATGTCCGAGCACGATCAAAATCTCGAGGTGGATCCGGCGGGCGAGAGTTGGACATGGCTCGTAGGCACGAGTGCAGCAGTGTTCCTGCTGGTTTCGACGGGGCTGCTTCTACACTTCTACGCTCCCGCCCCGACCAACGACCTTCAGGATCAGGTGCGAATGCTGAACCAGCAGGTGCAGTTGCTCAAGCAAGAGCAGGCCATGCCGGTCGTGGTCTTGAATCGGTATCGTAATTCAATTTGCTATGTGTTCGGCGTTTACCAGGTGGGATTTGCCAACCAGCCTGCGCGGCTGCGTGCCCGAGTATCTGGCACCGGCTTCATCGTTGCCAATGGACTTATGGCGACCAATCGGCACGTCTCGGAACCATGGTATGGCGATCCAGAAGCCGACGCGCTGATCCGGCGCGGAGCCGTTCCGACGCTGGAAAAACTAGTTGCATTTTTCCCCGGGTCTCCTACCGCGTTTGAGCTGACACCCACGGTGGTCTCAGCACGCAGCGATCTAGCCATTCTTCACGTTGAATTTTCGCAGGCCACTCGCAATCTGGAACCGTTGCCTCTCGCGAAACAGCCCACACCTCCCGGGGAACTGGTCACTGTGATTGGATACCCGATGGGAGTGGCGGGCATGGTCGCGAAGTCGCCGACCGAGGTGTACGAGCGACTCGCCTATCGCCACGACGACATTGGCGCCGCCAGCGAACTGGCAGCTCTCTCGCTGATCCGCCCCTCCGCCACGGTCGGACACCTGGGAGACGTGGTGGGCGACAAGCTGATCTATGACGCCCCTACTGCCCACGGCGGCAGCGGAGGACCAGTCTTCAACTCCGAAGGCCAGGTGATTGGCATCAATTCCGCCTATATCGACGGCTTCTCGGGTGGCACCCTCATCCTGAAGTGACCGTGTACATCGTGAACGCGTTCAGATAGCCGATCATCATCGACTGGCGCGCGATTTCCTTGGCGACCTTGGCGAGGCCCGGCACGGTGTCGAAGTCCCACGCGCCGGTCAGGCCCGGCGTCGCAAGCGCGCGATTATAGGGCGTGATCATCTCGGTCATCCGGCTGTAGTTGGCGCCGGAGGTGCGCACGATTTCGGCGATCGACAGCGAGATGAAGAAGCTCGATCCGATGTTGCGCAGCAGATGGAAGATCGCGGACGCCTCCGCATAATGTCTGGCGTCCAGCGTGCCGAACGCGACCGCCGTGATCGGCACCCAGACGATGCCGACGGCAAATCCCTGGATGACGCTGTTGACGACCAGGATCTCCATCGTGACGTTGAGATCGAAGCGTCAGCATCCAAACTCCGGCCGCGGTCTGCAGGCCGAAGCCGAACGCCATGCTGATGCGCGGGTCGATCCGGCTCATGAAGCCCGCGATCATGAAGCCGACCAGCATTCCGACGCCGCGGGATCCGATCACCTGTCCGACCAGCGCATCGGGATAGCCGGCCTGCTGCTGCAGCAGAGGGGGCAGCAGCACCATCGGCGTGAAATTCAGCATGCCGTAGATGGTCACCAGCGCCAGTCCGATCGCATAGTTGCGGTCGGACAGCAGCTTCAGGTTCACGAACGGATTGCGGGCGCCGAGGCTGTGCACCAGGAAAACATAGAACGCGATCGCCGCGATCAGGCATTCGATCACGATCTCGGTCGAGTCGAACCAGTCGAGCCGGACGCCGCGCGCCAGCACGAGCTGAACCGCGGCAAGCGCCGTCGCCAGCGCGATGAAGCCGGTCCAGTCGAAGCGGACCTTCGTCAGCTCGTTGTCGGCAGGCAGCGTCCAGGCCATGCCGATGGTGGCGCAGATCCCGACCGGCACCAGCATGTAGAACGACCAGCGCCAGCTGTGCATCTCGGCGAGATAGCCGCCGAGCACCGGACCGAACACGGGCGCGACCGCGACCGCCATGCCGAAGATCGACATCACCATCGTATGCTGGCGGCGCGGGAAGGTGGCGAACAGGATCGACTGCGACAGCGGCACCAGCGGCGCGCCGGCGCCGCCTTGCAGGATGCGCCACAACACCAGCATCTCGAGCGATTGCGCCATGCCGCAAAGCAGCGTCGCGAGCGTGAAACATCCGACCGACCAGACCATGACGCGTTTGGTGCCGAAGCGCGACACCAGCCAGCCCGTCATCGGCGTCACCACCGCGGTCGCCAGGATGTTGAAGGTCATGGCCCAGGCGATCTCGTCCTGGGTCGCCGACAGCGCGCCCTGCATCTGCGGCAGGATGGTCGAGGTCGTGAGCAGCGCCGTGCCGTACAGCGACGAGCCGAGCACGACGGTCACCAGCGTCAAATATCGCTGCGCCGCGGACATCGTCCCGGCGGCGTCCTCGGCTTCCATGGTTGCGGAGCTCAAGGTGATGTCCCTTGCGGCAGTCGATGGTGAGATACTAACCTAGCTTACTAATTTCAGCCGGCGGCTACAACAGCGGCATGCCTAATACCGACGAATATATTGGGGTCGTGATTTCCGACGTTGCCCGGCTGCTGCGGACGGAGTTCGATCGCCGCGTGCGCCGCCTCGGCATCACGCGCGGCGCAATGGCTGGTCTTGACCCGCCTGCACCGCCGCCCCGGCGCATCGCATTCCGAACTGGCCGAGATGATGGAAGTGGAGAAGGCGACCGCCGGCCGCATGATCGACCGGCTGGTGGCAAATGGCTGGGTTGAACGCCGCACCGCAGCGCGACGACCGCCGCGTCAAGCGGGTGTATCTGACGCGCGAGGCCGAACGGGTGCACAAGCGCATCTGGCGCGTGGCCGAAGATACGGTCAACGCCGCGCTCGCCGATCTCTCCGGCGCCGGAGAGCAAGCAGTTGATGAGCCTGCTGCAGCGCATCAAGAAAACACTGGTGTCGGCGGATGACGGCGAGGGGACGGAGCGTTGTGCGACGGCCCGCCCGCAAGCGGGCTTCAGGCGCGAACGGCCGGCACAACGGCAGGGCCGCGCCATGACGAAGCGGATGAAGCAATTGGCGCTGGTCGGCGTGCCCGTGCTGGTGCTGGCGGGGGCGCTGATCGCGTGGCTGCAGGGCGGCCGCCACATCTCGACCGAGAACGCGTTCGTCAAGGCCGATATCGCCCAGATCGCCAGCGAGGTTCCCGGCCGCATCACCGAGGTGCGCATCCACGATCATTCGGCCGTTGCCGCCGGCGACGTGCTGGTCCGCCTCGATCCCGACGCCCTACCAGCTGGCGCTCGCCAAGGCCGAAGCCGAAATCGATTCCGCGCGCGCCGCGGTCGAGCAGCTCAAGGCCAGCCTGCACGAGATCCGGGCCGAAGCCACGAGAGGCGGAGAACAAGCTGGCGTATCTGCAGACGCAGGCCAAGCGCCAGCGCGAGCTGTCCGGTCGCGGCGTAACGTCGGCCGCGAAGCTCGAGCAGTCCAACAGCGAGGAGCAGGAGGGCGAGGACGCTCGCAGTATTGCACCAGCGGATCGCGCGCGTGGAAGCAGCACTTGGTGGAAAGCCCGACAGGCCGACCGATCAATTTGCGGCCGTCCGCGAGAAGCTGGCGTTGCGCGATCGCGCGGCGCTGGACCTTGCCTATACCGAGATCAAGGCGCCGAAGGCCGGCGTCGTCGTCAATTTCAGGCTTCAGCTCGGCGAGCAGGTCAAGGCGCAGACGCCGCTGTTCGCGTTGGTCACCGACCGCCGGCCCTGGCTGGAAGCCAACTTCAAGGAGACCGACCTCACCCACGTGACGGTCGGGGCAGAAAGCCAAGGTCGTGCTCGACATGCATCCCGACGTCACCTGGGACGCCGAAGTGGAAAGCATCAGTCCGGCGACCGGCGCGGAGTTCGCGATCCTGCCGGCGCAAAACGCCTCGGGCAATTGGGTGAAGGTCGTGCAGCGCCTGCCGGTACGGCTGCGGCTGATCGAACAGCCCGGCGAGCCGCCTCTGCGCGCCGGCATGACCGCCTATGTCAGTATCGACACCGGACGCACCCGCAGCCTCTCGAGCCTGTTCGGCGGCGGCTCTGCGGTTGCGGCGCGCCCCAAACCGCAACAGACAATCAAGACCGAATGATTGGCCGTGAGCAATGAGCGGTTAGCATCTCATCCATACGGCGGAAACCTTCAACATTTCAGGAATGGCCGCTTCCGGCGCAAACCGGACATTGCCAAAACATTGACATCAGCTAAACCAGTGTCTCCATCGATCTGGAACGTCTCTTCAACGGCTGAAACGGGAGCTGACGATGGCTTTTGCCACTACCGATGACGCGGTCCGGCTATACTACGAGGAAACTGGAAGCGGATCGCCGATCATCTTCGTCCATGAATTCGCCGGCGACCATCGCAGCTGGGAACAGCAGCTTCAGCATTTTGGCCGGCGCTACCGCGCCATCACCTATGCCGCGCGCGGTTATCCGCCATCAGACGTGCCGGAGGATCCGGCGTCCTACAGCCAGAATCGCGCGGCCGACGACATTCTAGCGGTGCTTGATCATCTCGGTATTCAGAAGGCGCATGTCTGTGGCCTCTCGATGGGTGGTTTCGCGGCGCTGCATTTCGGCTTTCGCCATCCGTCCCGGGCCTTGTCGTTGTGCGTGGCTGGCTGCGGCTATGGCGCCGAATTGGATATGCGTGAGCAGTTTCGCGCCGAAGCCGACGCCGTAGTAGCGTCGCTCCGGGCCGATGGAATGGCGGCATTTGCTTCGCGTTATGCCTACGGCCCAACCCGCGTGCAGTTCGAAGCCAAGGACCCGCGCGGTTTTGCGGTGTTCAAAAAGGCGCTGGCCGGACATTCGGCCCTCGGTGCCATCAACACCCAGCTCGGCTGCCAAAAGGAGCGTCCTCGCTGTACCATCTGCAAGACGAGATGGCCGGCCTTACGGTGCCGACCCTGATCCTTACCGGCGACGAGGACTGGCCCTGCCTGGCGCCCGCGTTGCTGATGAAGCGCAAATCCCATCGGCGGCGCTCTCGGTGATGCCGAATTGCGGGCATACCATCAATCTCGAAGCGCCAGACCTGTTCAACACCATCGTCGGCGACTTCTTGGCCCAGGTCGTGCCGGTCGCTGGCCAACGCGCGATCCGCGGGCGATGTCGGGCTCCATAACCGGCATTCGCTGATAATGCGGACAGTGCACTCAGATTTAAATCGCGTCTCAACGGCCGGCCGTCTATGGTGCGCTGATGTCGCGCCTCGTGTTTCCATTGATTGCTATCGTCCTGTCGCTGCTGCCGGCCGTCGCGCCGGCTGCGCCGGCTCATAAACGGCCGGCGCCACGCTGGCACGGATACGGCTTCCTGCCGGGCTATCGTCAGCCGCCGAATAACAGCCATGCCGCCTTACGCCGCAGAAAGCTTCGGCTTCGCGCATGGCGCGCCACAACCAGCGCCCTTGGTATATCGATCCAGTCCCGGAATATTACGGGTACGACGGCGACTGGCACTATTTCGGCCGGCCCGGCTTTTACGGCGGTCGCTACAATGGCGGCAGCTTCGGCCCTTGCTGGACGCGGACGCCGATCGGTCCGGTCTGGAATTGCGGCTGATCAAGCCATTGCCTAAAGACCGCGCGCGTGTGCATCCGTTTGCCGGCAGCGGCGGCGACCACGGTCCACGCAATGTGCGCCGGCTGGCTACGGCGGACACCATTGACGCCGTCGAGCGGAGACACGACATATCCTTAACCGTCGATCCAGGTCACTGCCGGAGCAAGATATGAACGCGCCGCCAAACATCGATCCCGTCACCGCGCATCCTGACAACGACGTCGTGCACTGGCTGATCAACGACACGCGCGATGAGCGCTTCATCGACAATATTTTCGCCGAACTGTGTATCCGGCTCCAGCGCGCGGGCATTCCCGTCAAGCGGGCGACGCTTCATATGCTGATCCAGCATCCGCAATGGCTCGGCGCCCGGATCATGTGGGCCGACGGGATGCGCGAGGCCGAGATCGCGCGGGTCGACTACGATGTCAGGGAGCGATCCGAATATATCGGCAGTCCCGCCAACGAAATCCATGACGGCGCCACCGAGGTGCGCGAGAATCTCGAACGCGATGCCTCGCGGGCCGCAAGCACGCCGTCTATGACGAGATGCGGGCGAAAGGCCTGACCGATTATGTGGCATGGCCGCTGTACCATACGCTCGGCAAGCGGCACATCGTGACCTTTGCGACCGACCGGCCGGAGGTTTCGACGACGCGCATATCGCCGGCCTGTTGAAACTGTTGCCGGCGCTGGCGCTGGTCAGCGAAATCCGGATCAAGAATCGCCTGGCGCGAACGCTGCTCGAAACCTATGTCGGGTCGCATGCCGGCGAACTCATTCTGGCCGGCGCCACCCGGCGCGGCAGCGGGACGACGGTGCGCGCCGCCATCATGATCTGCGATCTGCGCGATTTCACCGGGATCTCCGACAACTGGCCGCGCGATGACGTCATCGATCTCCTGAACGGCTATTTCGACGCGATGTCGGAGCCGATCGCGCGGCATGGCGGGGAAATACTGAAATTCATCGGCGACGGCCTGCTCGCGATTTTTCCGCTCAGCGAGCCCAGGCCTGCGCAAATCTGCTGCATGCCGTGTCCGAGGCCCGTCAGGCCATGGCGGCCCTGAACGAGAAGAACAGCGAAACCGGCCGTGCGCCGCTGAATTACGGCATCGGCGTCCACGTCGGCGACGTCATGTACGGCAATATCGGGTCGCGCACCCGGCTCGACTTCACGGTCATCGGTCCTGCGGTCAACATGGCGTCGCGTCTCGAAACCCTCACCAAGCAATTGGGGAGAACCGTGCTGCTGTCCCGCGCGTTCGCCGACTTCGTCGAAAGCGATTTCGATCTCGAACGCGTCGGCGAACATCCGGTGCGCGGCTTCAACGACCCGATCGAGCTGTTTGCCTATCACGGCTGAAGGACGGCTGCGTGCGCCGTGCAAATCAGCGTTGACGTATCGCAGAAGCGGCCGAACAATTCTCCGCCGCGACGCCCCCGCCTGCGGGAGAATCGTAATCCGCCATCATGCCGAGTTCGGGATAGCGGGCTTGCAGCGGCGAGTGGATCATGTCGCCGGTAATGACGGCATCGGCGCCGGGCTTGCCGACCTGCACCGAATAATGGTCGATGGTGTGGCCGGGCGTCGGGATCAGCGTCACGAGGTCGTTGAAGGCGTGCGCGCTCTTGAACGATCTTCTCGACGCGATTGGCGGCCACGACCGGGAACACGGAATCGGTAATCCACGGATATGCGGCCGGATCGTCCTTGTGGCGGCTGGTCCAATAGGGCAAGCTCACGGTCGGCAAAGACATAGCGCGCCTTCGGGAAGGTCGGGCACCCACTGGCCGTTCTCAAGCCGCGTATTCCACCCGACATGGTCGGTGTGCAAATGCGTGCACATGACAAAATCGATATCGTTCACGCTAAACCGGCTTGCCGCGAGGTTCTTTTCGTAGCGATCGGAATTCATCATGTTCCAGAAACTGCGCGTCGGTCGCGGCTTGTGGTTTCCGACGCAGCTATCGATCATGATGGTGTGGTGAGGCGTTTTCACGATGTAGCTCTGGATACAGAGCGTCAAACGGTCAGCGAAGCATCGAGGAACCTGGGCTGCAGCCAGCCGCGGTTCTCGTCAAGCAGCTCCCGGGTAATGGTCGGGAAAAATGTCGTCGCCTCGAAGAATGGGCCCTCCTCTCGCAATCGATGGATCTGCCACCACACCACAAAGCCCCCCCCAACCAGACAACATCCAAACATCCCGCACGCCCCCCCCCCCCCCCGGCGGCGTGCAATGCGCGGATCGTCGGCAATCGTACCGGCTAGGCAGGCGGAAATTGGCTCGCGGGTAACGCGGCGCAATGGTCGTAGATGGCCGACGGCCGGGTGAACCACACCTTTTCCTTCTCCGGATGGCTGACGATGTGCTGCAACGCCTCGCGGAGCATGCGGAGCCTGTAGGGCTGACCCACGATCATCGTGTGCAATGCGATGCCGCATACGAGCGGCTGTTTTGCCGACTGGCGCAGCAGTTCTTCGAATTGACCAATGATGAAGTCACGGAATTGTTCCGGCGAGTGATGCCTCACCAGAATTTGCGGGCTGTCGTTGATCTCGATCGGGTACGGGACGCTCATGATCGGACCGGAGCGCGTCTTCATCCAGAGCGGCTGATCGTCGGCCGGCCAGTCCATCAGGAAATCGAACCCGACCTCCTTCAAGAGGTCGGGCGTGTGGTGCGTGGACGCCATCCACGGCGCCATCCAGCCTCTCGGCGGCTTTCCGGATGCGCGCTCGATCGCGTCGCGAACCTCCTGCAGGAATTGCCTCTCGTCAGCTTCCCACATGTGGCTATGACGCTCCGCGTTGGTGCGGCCATGCCCGATGAATTCATCGCCGCGCGCCTTCAACGCGTCGACGATACGGGGCGCATAGTCGAAAACCGCCGTGTTGATCAGGTGCGCCGCCGGCAGGTTCAATTCATCGAACAGTTCGAGGCAGCGCCAGACGCCAACCCTGTTGCCGTAATCGCGCCAGGCGAAGGTCCGGGGGTCGGAGCCGCTCCTGCTACGGTCAACAGATGACCTTCGCCCGCGCCAAACGCGAAGTGTTCGATGTTGAGGCCGAGATAAACCGCCAGCCGCTTTCCGTCCGGCCAGGAATAGTCCGGACGGTCAACGATCGGCGAATAAGCATAGCGATGATGATATGGAAGCTGCATGTCGGTATTCCTGCTAAGCCTGGATCTGCGCGGCCGGCGCTCGCTGGAGGCATCCGCAACTGCAGAAGATCCAACGATGAGGTGCCGCCACAGTATTCGTCGTGACGGATATAGCCAAGATCGAGACAGCATCGGCGAGCCCACGCATCCGCGTTATGGCGCAATGCAACATGTAGAGCAGACCCTACATGGACGCGGGTGGTGAAATCCTGTGCGGCCTGTACAAAGGAGCCGACAACCGGAATTCCTCACCCGATGCTGCAATCCATTCAGACTCCGTTGAGACCAGGGCCTCTTGGGCGGTCGCCCTG
>CAWKLF010000004.1:0-169372 GCA_963850425.1 uncultured Acidobacteriota bacterium
CTCGACCTGTCACGAATCGGTGTGTTGGGCCACTCGTTGGGAGCGGATACGGCGATGACTGGCCTCCGACTGCAGCGGGAAATCAAAGCTGCGCTTTTACTCGATCCTATCGCGCTTTCGAAAAGCTCCTCCGCCGGAAGCAACAAGCCCGTCATGCTCGTCTCTGAGGGAAGAGAACAGTGGTCGGATAAGGAGTGGAGCTCTGGGGCCATTTGCCGGAGTTAAGTACGCGGTGCTCTTTCTGGGAGCGGACCACTTCGCCGCAACGGATGCGGTTTGGCTGGGAGCCTATCTTCCTGAATTGCACGCAGCGACCGGTAACATCGGACCTGACAAGACTGTCGACGCCATCCGAAACTACGTCGCCAAGTTTTTCGCCTCGTACCTTTCCGGAGAGCCACCCGGAGGATTGCTCAGCGGCTTATCTACCGACCACGGAGACGTGGCTGTAGTGACAAGAAGTCGCCGCCCTTTATGCTCGACCCTGCCCATTCCAGCCGGTGCGAGCAACTAAGCCATTACGATGCACAGAACGAAGGCTTACACCGCATTGTGATCACGTGGGGACTATCGAGCGCTCGCTGCATTGGGAGCGTTGCATCCGAATCGTCAATTCCATTGTTCCAGGATCACGGGCTACTCGGAGGTAACTGTTGTGATCAGGCGTGGGTGTTGAAAAAGTCCGTGATCGGAAGGAACTCTTCGCCGCGATCATGGTTGCAATCGAGTTTTTCCCTCCACTTTAGCTAGGAAGCGGCTTCCATAGTAGGTATTATCGCTCGGCTGAGGAGTCGCACTAGTTGCTTGATGTTCTGGGCCGCCGCTGCCAGGAAGAACTGCTCCCGCACGAACTCAGTCTGAGCAGGCGCAAGCGGCGCAATCCGATCTGATTCTTGAGTTCCACGAACAGGGCCTCCACCTTCTTTCTTTACCAGTGTGCATCGGCGAAGGCTGGCGTGATCCCCAGTTCTCGTGCCGCGGGATCTCCTATCGAAACCTAGCCTGTGAACCAGCGCTACACGAAATGCATGAGCAGTTCCTCCACCAGCTTGCGCTCGCAGGTGATGCCGTACAAGTAGTCGATCAGAAGAATGCGCAACTGAAGTTCAGGGCGTCCCGTCTCGCTGTAACTCACTTTTATCCTCCCGCACAAAGGCAAAGCTCATGTGTTTTTCGATGAATCGCAGCAGGGGTCTCAGCAACCTAATCTTCCTGGCGGAAGTAGTAGAACAGGCTTCAGAGCGGTCCGGTTGCCCCATCATGATCAGCAGGCCTCCGACGATTCGAATCAACCAGAGCATGGCGCATGCTACCTTCTAGCATGCTTTTTCTGAATCTCATCCGCTAAATCGACGTGACTTTTTCAACACCCACAGGCGATTTCACTCACTGACTAGCGTGTCTCGTCCTTGGACCTTTGCTGCGGAATGGCTTCGTACTCGCCGCGCTCCGCGTACCCTTGACTGCATATGTATTCCGACACCCTGTAGGGCAAGGTTTGCGGTCCGTCGAAATACCGCTCCGCCCTGCACATACACGTTAAGCGGAATGGGGGATGAGGGGCAGAATCAGCGGCGAAGAGAATCCATTTTGCCCTGTCAGGATGCGCCACCAGGTAGATGCGCTCACATCTCTCACACGCGATACCGAAGCGGATGGGCATAGGTGAGGATAGCATCAAAAGCGCATCGCCCTGGAGTTGAGCGGCAAGGCAGCGAAATCGCTGCTACCGGATTGGCCAAGCTGAACCCGTCTTAATGACAAGTGTAAAAATATCGCCATCTCACTCGATGAAGGTCCGAATGCTCTCGAAGTTAGACATCGTTCTGAGAATACGGCCTGATGGCGCAAGCAATAGGAGCCGACTCCTAGCGGCGCGGCACCCCCTTGATCCTGACGGTGACCTCGGTGAAGAATTACGATCCCGCCTTACGTCTGTTAGACCTCAGTAACACCACGTCAGAGCCATTGTCGAGCTGTCGTCTTTGTCTCAGACTGATCGCTGATTGGGGAGCGAGTGATGAGAGCAAGCAGGCGAAGAGTGATGGCTGATCCGGTTAGAGACTGGTACTCCTGGTTGCTGCCAACACTGTGCCTACTCCTACTCGCTGGTCTCCTGTTGAGCCGGTGAAGCTGGCATGTGCAATTGCACTCCGCTTTAATGGGCATCCAACATCTCCCCACCGTAAGCTCTGTCCGACACAAAAGTAGGGACCCCCGAACGGCTCCAATTCATTCCGCAAGCTGGAGACATCCAAATGACCTCTGCATGCAAGGGTGGTGGCAAGTACGTAGGCAAGTGGAGCGTCAGCGTTCGCAACACTACTCCATGCCCAGTTTGCCGCTCGTCCCAACCGGTAAGACCGTATGGCGGCCGCTATAAGATAGCTGACCACCGAGAGCCTGAAGCTGATGCCGGAACAGCACAGGCAGGTCAGAGTTGATCTTTGGCATCCTATCCCTCGCCGGCCTGGCACATCAGGGGGGCGGGGACGGAGGACGAATAGCGGTCGAAGCGTGACTGGAAGAAGAGACGGTGCAGTCGGCGGACCAAATCTTCAGCCTGCGATTCGGCTACCAGGAAGCAGATGTTTCGTTCCGAGGCGCCCTGGCAGATCATGCGCATGTCGACGTCGGAGAGTTCGCGGAATACCTGGCTGGCAATCTCCGGCTGCCGGCGAACTCTTTCGCCGACCAGGCTGACCAGCGCTTTGCGGCTTTCCCAGCGCACGTGCGCCAGGCCCTTGAGTTCCTCGGCGATCGCGGGCAGGGCTTCAGTCGTGTTCACCAGAAGTGAGAGGCTTCCACGAGAGGCCGACAGCAGATCGAGGCTGTACTGATGGCGTTCGAAGACTTCAAGAATCTCGCGCAGCAGTTCGGGTGCAAGCCAGCGAACGGCCTGCACGTCGACCACCGTGACGCCTTTCTTCGCCGTGATGGCCTTCATCACGCATTCGTCGCCGGGATGCGCAACGATCTCCGTGCCCTTGCCTTCCGGATGCCGCGAGTTCAGCACGGCAACCGGGATGTTCTTGCGCATGGCCGGAGCGATTGAAGCGGGATGGAGCACCTTGGCTCCAAAGTAAGCGAGGTCGGCGGCTTCTTCGAAGCTCATGGTGGGAACGCGGCGGGCTTCGGGACACAGCTTGGGATCCGTGGTCAGGATGCCATCGACATCGGTCCAGATTTCGATGCGCGACGCGAGCAACGCGGCTCCCACGATGGAAGCGGTGAAGTCCGAGCCTCCGCGGCCGAGCGTGGTCGGGATGCCGTCGGTGGTAGAGCCGATAAATCCGCCGAGCACCGGTACGCGCGATTGCGCGAGCAACGGCGCGACTACATCACGTACACGCTGGTTGGTCTCGTCCCATAGCGGCGTGGCCTGGGTGTGGGCGGCATCGGTGACGATGCACTCGCGCGCGTCGAGCCATACGGCGTCAACCCCGTCTTGCAGAAACGCGGCTTGCACGATCCGGCTGGAAAGGCATTCGCCGGCCCCTATGAACTGGTCCTGCAATTGGCGGGTCAGTTCGCCAAAGGTGGAGATAGCAGGCAGCAGACGATGGAGTTGTTCGAACTCCGAAGCAAGCTGTGATCGAAGGGATTCGAAAGCCTCTGACCCTGCCGCGTCGAGTGCAACCTGCTCGTGACGCCGCTGAAGGTACTGGAGCGAAGCCGCCGCCGATGCTGCCTGTCCCTTGGCGGCCGACTGCCCAGCCGCGAGTAACTGGTCGGTGACATCGGCCAGGGCGCTCGCCACGACGACCGGGTTGTGGGCGAGGCGCGGCTTCACGATGCGAATCGCACGCCGGATGGCGGCTGCGTCGGCCAGCGAGGTGCCGCCGAATTTCATGACCACCGGTTGCGGCACTTGTGCAGGTTGTTCGCCAGGGACATCACTCATGACAGCTCTCCTTGATGTGGTTCGGGCCCAAACAAAAACCCACCGCCCTTTGCTTCTGGCGGTGGGTCTGTCCTGTTTGAACTTTTGGATTAGCTCAGCAGGTGACCTCCGCCAGAAGACGTTGTAATTCGCTTAGCCTTGGCCGCTGTGGCCGACTCTACGATATCCGTCATTGGCATGGTGCAGGTCATCTGTCGATTCCCTTAGCTATCCAGTTCGCGCGCGCTCTTGGCATCGCGGCCTTGCCATACCCCGGTCTCGAAGAATTCAACCAGCCGGTCAATCAGCCGCTGTTGCCCGCCTATGATGTGGAGACCGCTTTCATGACGGTGCTCCTCGAGAACTTTGCTTAGATTGCGTTCGAGATCAGTCATCGTCCACCTCCTGAGGGATTCAGCGAAACTCTGCTGCGGCCGCGAACGGCCCAACAAACTCTCACCCAGGATTCAGAGGCTCGGGTTCCGAAAAAACGGCGATCTGAGGACACCAACGCCACCTGAAATCACTGGTTTCAAATTAAAAGGTCTGCGCCTGGATGGGAAACGAGAAATTCCGATGAGGCTCATCCAAAAATGAGATGGGGGGGACTCCTAAACCGGAGAAAATCCCCGACGGAAAGCTTTTGACCGCAGAGATCGCAGAGATTGCCGCAGAGTTCGCAGAGACTATCCTCGACGAGCTCGCGCTACTTGGAAGCGGTTGCCAGTTGGCGCACGGTGGAGATGAAGGTACTGGTGGCGCGGGTCAAGGTGCGATCGCGGCGGTAGGCGATGGCCAATTCCCGCCAGAGTTCTTTTTCCTTGGGCGCGATCAATTTCACACGGCCTGCCAGCACCTGGTCGCGCGCGAAGCTCGCGCTGATGAGAGAGACGCCCAGGCCGGCGGCAACGAAGCTCTTGATCATCCCGACGCTGGGCAATTCCATGGGCACTTGCAGCTGGGCTTTGTAGGGACGGAGCAGCTTGTCCATGAGGCGGCGGGTGTAGCCGGTTTTGGGCAACAGGATGGGATGCTTGGCGATTTCGGCGAGCGAGACCGATTCCAGCTTGGCAAGCGCGCTCTGCGGATTCGTCATCCACATGAGCTGGTCGCGATAGATGGCGTGCGTCTTCAGGCTGGCGGATTTGACGGGCAGCGTAACGATGCCGACGTCGATGGTGCCGTTCTCGAGCTTTTCAAGAATCTTGTAGCTGAAGTTGCGGTAGATGCTCATCTGCACGTCGGGATAGAGGCTGCAGTATTTCGCAAACACGTCCGGAAGAACATAGAGGCAGGTGGCTTCGTTTGCGCCGATCACGATGGTCCCGCGCGGGTTGGCGCCGTGATCGGCGACCGCGAGCAGAGATTCATCGCGTAGTTGGAGGAGGCGCTCGGCGTAAGTGAACAGCACGCGACCCGCGGGAGTGAGGGTGACATCCTTGCCAGAGCGGTCGAGGAGGCGGTCGCCGTAGTCCTGCTCGAGCAGGCGGATCTGGGCACTAACGGCGGATTGCGAACGGAAGACTTTCTGGCCGGCACGCGAAAAACTTCCCAGCTTGGCGACTTCCAGAAACGTGGTGAGCTGATCGAAATCCATGGATTGGCGCGATTATACCGGGCCCTTGGCGATCTTTGGGGAAATGCGCTCACGATAAAGTCCAAGCCCTTGCCGAATTTGGGAAAATGCGGTCACCACAGAACGCGCAGAGAACAAAGAGGACCAGACAGAAGTGGCTCGGGTTTCTGTATGACCTTTCTTTGGCCTGTGGTGGGGATTATTCAGAGCTTACCTCAGCGGCTAAAGCCGCCTCTCTTCTGCGGTCTTTTCGGCCCGGCTGAAGCCGGGCCCTTTCAAATCTCACACCACGTCGGTCCTTGCTGACATCCCCGCCGGTTCTTGCTGACATCACGTCGTTCTAGCTGACATCACGTCGTTCTAGCTCACATCACGTCAGTTCTTTCTCGCGTCACGTCGGTTCTCGCTCACGTGACCGCCGGCTCTTGCTCACATCACGACCGGCTCTTTGCGTGGAATTCCTTCCATCGGCTCGATAGCTGCGATCTCCTGACGCCGTAGTTGGGCTAGCGTTGCGGTCCAGGTTTCGGTGATCGAACATGGAGGACGCAGCGGTTCGATGCGCAGGAAGGGCAACGGGCGATCGGAACTGAGCAGGCGCAGCGCACGCGGGGATCCGGTCAGCCGCAGATGGCGGCGCAAGAGCATGCGGAGCCACAGCTCCTCACGCACTTCGACGGGCTGGACGTGGACCGAGTGCGCATTGTAGCCGTGTCCGGTGAGCGACTCGCGCAACGCGTAGGCCACGCCACCGGTCATGCCCGCGCCCAGATTCATTCCGGCCGGGCCGAGGATTGTGACCACCCCCGCCGTCATGTACTCGCAGCCGTGCTGGCCGACCCCTTCGACCACGGCCAGCGCGCCGCTATTGCGGACGGCGAAGCGTTCTCCGGCGCGGCCGGCGACGTAGAGTTCACCCGACGTCGCGCCGTAGAGCACGGTGTTGCCCACGAGGACGTCGCCACGCAGGGAAGCTTCGTCTCCGGCGGTGATGGTGATCGATCCGCCGCTCAGACCCTTGCCGACGTAATCATTGGCTTCGCCGAGCAGACGGAATTTCACGCCCGGAATCAGAAATGCGCCGAAGCTTTGTCCGGCGGTGCCGATAAATTCGCTGGCGATCACGCCGGCGATCCCGGCGCCATTGCGGCGGCGCAGCACTTCCCCGCTCAGGTGGGCGCCAATCGCGCGGTCAGAGTTAGTGATGGGAAACAGATGGCCGCTGGTGCTCAGCGTGTCAAGCTCGTCGACCAGCGCTGACAGGGCGAGGTGCAGGCCGCTGTCGGGCTCTCTTGGGCAGGCGGGCTGGGCGGGGCCGAGTGCGGGAGTGAGAAGGCCGGCCAGCATGTCGCGGAATTCTTCCGAACGCGATTCCAGGCGGTCGGCGGCGCCAACGATTTCGTCGATCGACGAGGCGCCCATGTTCGCCAGCAGGGATCGGACTTCCGCCGCCAGTGCGCGGAAATAGCTTTCCACCATGGCGGGGTTTCCGGTGAAGCGAGCGCGCAGCTTTTCGTCCTGGGTCGCGATGCCCACGGGACAGGTATTCAGGTGGCACTGCCGCGCCATGACGCAGCCGATCGCCAGCAGCGCGGCAGTGCCGAACCCGAATTCCTCGGCTCCAAGGAGCGCGCCGATGATCACGTCGGAGGCGAACTTGAAGCCGCCATCCACGCGCAGACGAACGCGGCTACGAAGCCCGGTCCGGACCAGTGCGCAGTGGGCGTCGCGTAGGCCAACCTCCCAGGGCAGGCCAGTGTTCTTAATGGAAGTGATGGGCGACGCGCCCGTGCCGCCGTCGTGTCCGGCGATGGTGATGACGTCCGCACCGGCTTTCGCAACGCCGGTCGCGATAATGCCGACGCCGGCGCTGGAAACCAGCTTCACGCCGATCCGGGCGTGGGGATTGACGGCGCGCAGGTCGTAGATCAACTGCGCCAGGTCTTCGATGCTGTAGATGTCGTGATGCGGGGGCGGCGAAATCAGCATCATGCCGGGAACCGCATGGCGGAGACGCGCGATGTAAGCCGTCACCTTGCTCGCGGGAAGCTGTCCGCCTTCGCCGGGCTTGGCGCCCTGGGCGATTTTAATTTCGAGTTCGTCGGCGTGCACGAGGTAGTCGGTGGTCACACCGAAACGGCCGGAGGCCACTTGCTTCACGCGGTTGTTCGCTTCGCCCTTCTGCGTGTATACGACGGGATCCTCTCCGCCCTCGCCGGTATTGCTGCGGCCACCAAGACGATTCATGGCAACGGCGAGCGTGCTATGAGTTTCGGGCGAAATCGCGCCCAAAGACATCGCTTGCGTACTGAAGCGGGAGAGCAGCGACGCCTCGGTCTCAACATCATCCACCCGGATCGGAACGGCATCGCGCACTTTCAGCAGATCGCGGATGGCACCGGGTTCCCGCTCGCCGGCCAGGGCGCTGTAGGACTTGAAATTCTCGTCGGTAGGCGATTTGATGTAGCGATGCAGGCGGCGCACGATTTCCGGCGAACTGGCATGCCGCTCGCCATGCTGGCGGAAGCGGTAGAGGCCCGTGTCCTGCAGCGGATTCGCTTCCGCTTCGTAGGCGGCGCGGTGGCGGACCGTGCAGTCTTCGAACAGACCATCGAGCGTCTTTCCGCCCAGCACGCATCCGGCATCTTCAAAGATTTCCGCACAGAGAGCGGGATCGAGTCCGATGACTTCGAAGAGCTGGCTGTTGCGGTAGCTTGCCATGGTGGAGACGCCCATGCGCGCCATCACCTTGCGCAGGCCCTTCTCCAGTGCGAACCGGTAGCGGGCGACGCCGTCGGGCCGGAGGGCGACTGCCTGCTCGAGCGCAAGATAGGGATAGACGCCGCACGCACCGGCCGCGACCAGCAGAGCGACGTGATGCGTGTCGAGGACCTGGCCTGATTCGACAATCACGGGGACATCCCAGGCTCCCGAGTCAACCAATGATTTCTGGGCGACGGCCAGTGCAAGCAGAGCCGGAAGGGCCGAATGTTCGGCGTCGACGCCGCGGTCCGTCAGCAGGATCAGGCCCGGTTTTTCTTCGCCGAGGTGCAGCAAGTCTTCGCGCAATCGATCCAGCAGAGCCCGCGCGGCTGGCACGCCATCCGAAACTGGAAATGCAAGGCTGAATCGCCGGACTGAAAATTCACCCTCCAGCAATTTCATCTGTCCGGCATCGAGCAAAGGCGAATTCAGGACGGCTTTGCCGCCCATGAAGATTCGCAGCGACATCACGTGCGTTTCGCGCAGGGGATCGATCGGCGGGTTCGTGACTTGGGCGAAGCGCTGCTTGCAGTAGTCCCAGAGCGGACGCGGCAGGCGCGACAAGAATGCGGGCGGAGCGTCGTCTCCCATGCTCCACACTGCTTCCTGGCCTTCGAGAACGAGCGGCTGAAACAGCAACTTGTATTGATCCTCGGTCCAGCCGAGGGCGCCCATCACTCGCTTGGCATCGGCCGTGGCGGAGGGCGGAAGTTTTTCTGTCGGAACGACGTGGAGCAATGCGGCCGCGGGAGGCGCTTGGCGGAATTCTTGTCGATGGCCGACATCGGCTGGGCGTGTGAACTCGCCGCTTGCCGGATCGCAGAACAGCATCTCGCCGGGACCGAGGCGCTGCCGCTCGGCGATTTCATTGCGCTGCAGGTCGGCGATGCCGACTTCCGATCCGACCACAAGCAGGCCATCGGAGGTCAGCGTGTAGCGAAGCGGGCGAAGACCGTTGCGGTCGAGCTTTGCGCCGACGGTGCGGCCGTCGGTGAAGACCATGGCTGCCGGGCCGTCCCAGGGCTCCTGCTGCTGGGCTTGTGCTTCCAAAAAGCGCCGCAGGTCGGGCGTGATCTGCGGGTTCGTTTCCCACGCGGGAGGCACCATGGCGAGCATTCCGGCTTCGGGGCTGAACCCGCGCTGCAGCAGCAATTCGAAGCCGTTGTCGAAGCTGGCGGAATCGCTGACGCGTTCTTCGAGCACGCGTGCATCGCCGGAAAGCTGAAGCGCCTCCTTCAGGCTGCGTTCCTTCGCGTGCAGCCAGCGTCGATTCGCGCTGATGGTGTTGATCTCCCCGTTATGGGCGACAAAGCGGAAAGGCTGGGCAAGCGCCCAACTGGGCTGCGTGTTGGTCGAGTAGCGCTGGTGGAAGATGGCAAACGAAGTCTCGAATGCCGGGTCGGACAGATCGAGGTAGAAGGCCGGAAGCTGGTCCGGTGTGAGCAGCCCTTTGTAGACCACGGCCCGCGAGGAAAGTGAGCAGAAGTATGTGCCGCGGGGAGCCCGCGCTTCCGCTTGCTTGCGGAGACGGAAAAGTGCGGTTTCGAGATTGGCGGTGCCGCGCGCCGCAGCGAAGAAGCATTGCCGGATGGTGGGCAGCGTCGCATGTGCGCGAGGACCGGTGATCGTGGGATCGGTGGGAACCACGCGCCAACCGAGGCATTGCAGGCCGTTTTGCCCGGCGAGGGCTGCGATCGCGTCCTGCGCTGCGGTTTCTTCGCCTGCAGGCAAGAAGACCATGCCGAGACCAAATTCTTCAGGGAGGCAAACGCCCGCCTGGAGCGCGGCCGCGCGCATGAACCGGTCGGGAATCGCCATCAGCAGGCCGGCGCCATCGCCGCTGCGTCCGTCGGCGTCGACGCCGCCACGGTGTGCCAGGCGCAGCAGCGCGGTCAGCGCCCGCCCCACCATCTCGTGCGACGGAGCAGCGCCCAGCCGGGTTACAAAGCCGACACCACAGGCATCGTGGTCCGGTGCGTAGCGCTGATGTGCCATTGGACATTGTTAGCTGGGATGGCGGTGGAAAGTACAACGCAGAATTTCGATGAGCCGGATGGATTTTTTGGAAGGGGGTGCCAAGTCCTCTACATTACGTTTCGATGCTTCCAGTCGCGGGGGGACGCCCCACTGGCCAGCCGAGGGCGGCTGCCACTACGCGAGCCGTGCAGATTGTCAGTTTGCAGGCTCCACTTACCGGGTGGGCAACGACTTCGCGAACGCGCGCGAGTGGAACTCGATGACCTCGCCCAGATGCGAAAGGAAATAGTTCATGCTGTGACCGCCGGGGTAGGGATGGTACTCGTGCGCAATTCCCTCGGACGAAAGTTGCTCGTCGAGCGCAGCCGCGCCACGCTCGAAGCCGTAGTCGTCGGTCTGCCCGCAGTTGAGGTAGATCGCCATCTTCTTCAATGCGGCTTTGTTTTTCCGGGCGAGCATGAATGGGTCATTCGCCTTCCAGTGGGCAGTGTTGATCGGATTTCCCAGGAGTGGAGCGAAGAAGTCAGCTGCCTCGGGCGAGCGCTCCTGCGCCATGGTGTTCAGTTGCTTGGGCGTTTCCAGAATCAGCGCAGCGCTCTGTGCGCCGACGGCTGAAAACATTTCCGGATAAGCAAACGCGAAACGCAGTGCGCCAAAGCCGCCCATGGAGATGCCCGTGATCGCGCGCGCTTCGCGTCCCGGCAGCACACGATACTTCTTCTCTATGAAGGGCAAAAACTCGCGCAGGAAGAAGTCGCTGTAGCGCTCGTTGCCATCCGCGGAGTTAATGTAGAAGCTGGCGAAGCCTTCGGGCGCGACGATCAGGAAGTCTCCGATTTTTCCCTGCACGCGCAGGTCTTCAATCAGAGCCCACCCGCCGCTGCGAGAGAACGACTGCTCGTTGTCGCCGAGCCCATGCAGGTAGTAGAGAACCGGAAATCTCAGCGGCTGTCCGGCGGCGTCTTTCTTGTCGTAGTTTCCGGGCAGCCGCACGCAGTAGTGCACGTTGCGCTTGAGAATGTGGCTCGGCAGCAGGCTGCAATCAATGCGGCCCTGCGCGCGGGCGGACGCAGGAAAGAGAGTGATGGCAGCCGCGACAAGTCCCAGGTACCAACGCATTCTTCGAACCTACTCGTAGCGCAGAGCCTGCACCGGATCGAGCCGGGCAGCGCGCGATGCGGGATAAAGTCCTGACAGCAGGCTGACGATGAGGGCGAAAATGATCGCACCCCCAACCAGCCACCAGGGGACGAACCAGATCTGCTCGGGCGCCATACTTTGCTGCTTGAGGTAGACGTTGGTGCCGACGTTGATGACGCGCCCGATCGTCCATCCCAGGGCCACGCCCAGCGCGCCGCCTAGCACGCCCATGACGCCCGCCTCCGCGAAAAACAGTTTCTTCACGTCGCCATCACTCGCCCCGATCGCCTTCATGATTCCGATTTCACGCCGCCGCTCGAGAATCGCCATCACCAGCGTGTTAACAATGCCGATCGAGGCAACCGCCAGAGCCAGGCTGCCGAAGACGCCGAGAAAGACATCGACGATGGCGAAAAACTTCCGCAGGCTGCGCGTGGCGTCGAGCATCGAGAAGGTGTTGAAGCCCATCTTCTTGATGGCGTCCTCGACGGCCTGAATCTGCGTGGGACTCTTTACGCGCACGCTGACCGTGGCATACGTCGGAATCCTGCTGGCCGCCTGCGTGGTATCGCGCATGGCCGTGGGCTGCACGGCGTGCAGGCTCTCCACCAGCCTCAGCGGCAGCAGCACACGGGCACGCGCCGACCCGCGCATGCTATCGGGATCGAGGTCGGTGACGCCGACAATCTTCAACTTCAACTCATGCGACTGGATGGAGTAGGTGGAGGTGTCGGCGGGAGTTTGGTCTTGAGTATCCGGCGATGTCGTAGTCGACGCGTCCACGCGCTCCGAGTAGCGCATCGTCATTTCTTTCCCCAGCAGCGGACTGGCCAGCTCGGCAACCGGAGTTTCGTCGGAGCCCGGCTTGGGACTTTTGCCCAGTATTTCCGCGGCAAAAGCTTTCTGCAGAATCACCTCGGGCGCAGTGTCCGAGGAAAAAAAGCTGCCTTGCATCCCTTCGAATGAGTCGTTCGTTTTATAAGACGCGGGAATGCCGGCCACCATGGTGAGATGCGGCTTGTTGTCGTAGGTGAACGACGTGATGAAGCGCAAGTCGGGATACGCCTCGACGACGTTGGACATTTGTGCGATCTTCGCGCGTGCGGGCTCATCAAGAACGGGGCTCTCGGCCGGAGAGGGCGCGTTATTTTCCTCGTCGCTGCGATTGAAGTTGCGCAAATCGCGCCGCGAGGTGACTACCACCGTATCGAACAGGCCCGACTTCACCAGCCGGCGCGTGGCCAGTTGCTGCAGGCCGATGCCCAGCGAGAGCATTGCCACCAGCGAAGCGACGCCTACAGAAATTCCGACCGTGGTCAGCGAGTTGCGCAACACGGACTCGCGCAGATTGCGCACGGCAAGTTCGGCGAGGTCGTAGGCTTTCACGCGCGGCTTCCTTCGACTGACATGGCGGTCCCGGGTACATTGGGCTGGTCATCCACGAGTTTGCCGTCCGCAAGAAAGATCAGGCGCTGCGCATAACGTTCGGCGAGAGCGCGCTCGTGGGTGACCATGACTACGGTCATGCCGAGCGACTCGTTGAATTCGCGGATCAAGTTCATGATCTCGGTGCCGGTGCGGCTGTCGAGATTTCCAGTCGGTTCATCGGCCAGCAGAAGCTTCGGGCCGGTTGATCAGCGCGCGTGCCAGTGCTGTGCGCTGCTGCTCACCGCCGGAGAGTTCGGTGGGCCGGTGATCCAGTCGCCGGCTCAGGCCGACACGCTCCAGCGCTTCTCGAGCCAGCGAATCACGCCGGCTGCGATCTACCTCGGCAAAACGCAAGCGGCAGTTCAACGTTTTCGATCACCGTCATACTCGGAATCAGATTGAAGGACTGAAAGACCATGCCAACCGTACGGAGGCGATGCTGAGCCAGTTCTGCGCGGGAGAGCGCAGCGAGATTTTTTCCCTCGACGATCACCGCGCCGGATGTCGGACGGTCCAGGCCCGCGATCAGGTTCAGCAATGATGACTTTCCTGAGCCCGATGTACCCAGCAATGCCACGAATTCTCCTGTGGGAACCTCGATCGAGATGCCATCCACCGCGCGAATCAGGCTCTCGCCCATCGTGTAGTGACGGCACACTGCGTCGGTGACGATCGCGGTAGAATTTTTAGGGGTTGGGTCCAGAGTCATGAAGAATCACTTGCACCAGTGTCTGCTCGAAGCACCGTGCTATCGAACTTCTCCTCGGATTACGCGCAAGGCGTCCGGATCGGCGGGCTCTTTGCTGGATGCGCCGTTCCCATTCTCTGCGATCGTGTCGCCTTCGCCGGGGGCGAGAAACAGGTTCGTTTCCAGGCCGTGTTGCTTCGTATACAGATCGTAGTACCGGCCGCGCATTTCATAGAGCTCTTCGTGCGTCCCGCGCTCGACAATCTGCCCATGCTCCATGACCAGAATCTGGTCCGCGCGGCGGATGGTCGACAGGCGGTGGGCGATGACGAACGTGGTACGCCCCTGCATCAGGTACGAAAGGCCGTGCTGGATCATTTGTTCGGATTCTGAATCGAGGCTGGAAGTTGCTTCGTCAAGAATCAGGATGCGGGGCTCGGCCAGAATCGCGCGCGCGATCGAGATACGCTGGCGCTGCCCGCCGGAGAGCTTCACCCCGCGCTCGCCGACCACGGTGTCGTACTTCTCTTCGAAGCTTTCGGCAAATTCATCCACGCGCGCGATCTGGCAGGCACGCATGATTTCTTCTTCTGTCGCATCCGGACGGGAGAAGGCCACGTTCTCGCGGATAGTTCCGTCGAACAGGAACGATTCCTGCAACACGACGCCCAGGCGCGTGCGATAGGAATCGAGCCGCACCGTGCTCAGGTCCACTCCGTCAACGGTGACTTTCCCTTCGGTCGGCACGTGAAACGCGGAAATAAGGCCGATGGTCGTCGACTTGCCGGAGCCCGACGAACCCACCAGCGCCGTTACCGTTCCCGGTTCGGCCACGAACGAGACGTCGTGCAACACGACGCGATTGCCGTCATAGCTGAAACTGACGTCCTCAAACTCCACACGGCCAATGATGTCCTCAAGCGTGACCGTGCGGCGCGGATCCTGATCTTCGGGGCGTTCGCGAAGAATTTCTTGCGTGCGTTCGAGGCCGGCAAAGGCTTCGGTGATCTGCGTTCCGATCGCGACCATCTGAATGATGGGCGCGACCAGGAATCCGAGGAACAGCGTGTAGGTAAAGAATTCGCCGACCGTCAGCGTACCAGCCAGAATCTGGTGCGCCCCGACATACATGATGACCGCGCCTACCACGCCCATGAGCAAACTGGCCGAGAGGCTCATCAGCGACGTCGCGGTGAGGGTGCGCATCACATTTTCCAGCAATCGCCGCACGCCTCCGGCAAAAACTGCTTCTTCCCTTTCTTCGGCGTGATAGCCCTTGATCACGCGCACTCCGCCCAGCGATTCGGCCAGCCTACCAGTTACTTCCGCATTGATCTTGCCGCGTTCCCGAAAAATCGGCCGGATGGTGCTGAATGCCTTGTTCAGCGCGACGGCAAAACAGAGGAGGAAGCCGAATGCGAGGACCGTCATCAGAGCGCTGATGCGAAGCAACACGACCAGCGCGATCAGCGAGGTCAGCAAACCGCCGGCAAGTTCCACCAGTCCCGTGCCCAGCAGATTCCGCACCCCCTCGACGTCTGTCATGATGCGCGAAACCAGGTTGCCCGTCTTGTTGGCGTCGTAGAAAGAAACCGGCAGGCGCGAAATGTGCCGCTGAACTTTTTCCCGCAGCTCGGTGATGAGGCGCTGGGCAGCCTTCGATAGAAGTTGAGTGAGCGAGAACGAAGTGATGCCCTGAATCACGGTCGCGGTCAGAACAGCGAGCACGATCGGCTTTAGCAGCTCGATGTGATGCTTGGCGACAACGCTGTCGATGAGGTAGCGGGTGGAGTATGGCAGGACCAGGCCGGAAACCCGATTGATGGCCATCAGCAGGAAGCCGAGGGCCAGCAATTTCTTGCGCGACCGCATCAGCTCCCACACGATGGGAGCCACGGCGCGCAACCGCTTGGCCGTCAAAGGCGGCTTGGGAGCGCTTCCGCGCCCGCTCTTGTGCGGCACCCTTTCGGCAAACCTCTGAGGCGACTTCACCATTCGGTTAGACACAGGCAACTGCGGCGGAGCTTCATTTTATGTGGATTTCGGGACGAAGTGTTTGGATTTGCGCTGATTCTTTCAAACAAGTTGGTGTGGAGGTCCTGAAAATCCTATAGAAAAGGTTCTCGCGTTCTTGCCGGTTCCCAAGGTGCGGGGGGTCCTTCGACTGTGTTCGGCTGTCGCCTCACTTCGCACAGGATGACAACTGATTGAGCTAAGGATTGAGCGGGGGATTTGAGCGGAGCCTCAGGGCTGGAGCGGCTACACCGCCTGCCCCGCGCAGAAGCCTGACGCCCACGCCCACTGAAAGTTGAACCCTCCCAGTTGCCCGGTGATATCCACCACCTCGCCGACAAAATAAAGGCCCGGCACGCGGCGACATTCCATGGTTTTGGCGGAAAGCTCGTCTGTGTCAACGCCGCCAGCGGTTACTTCGGCTTTCTCGTATCCCTCGGTGCCGCTGGCAAGAATGTGCCAGCAATGAGCGTTGCGCTCCAGCTCCGACAACGAGTGGTTCGTCCAGTCCTTAGGGACATGTTTTTCGACCCAACGATCTGCCAGACGCTGAGGCAGAACCCCGCGCAAGGCAGTCTTCGCAGCCGCGAGGTCACGGCGCGCGTTGGGACTTCGCATCGGCGCGGACCATTCCTGGTCAGGCGCCAGGTCAATAGCGATTCCCTGCCCCTTCCGCCAGTACGAAGAGATTTGCAGGATGGCCGGGCCGCTCAGGCCTTTGTGTGTGATCAACATCTTGTCGCGGAATTGCTGCGAGTCGCAGGAGACTTCGACCTCGGCGGAAACTCCCGCTAAGTCGCTGTAATTCGCGCGATCCTCCGCATTGAAGAGCAGCGGCACCAGGGCAGGACGGCACGGCTGCACATGGACGCCGAACTGCCGTGCCAGTTCATAGCCGAAGGACGTGGCGCCGATCTTCGGGATCGATAAGCCGCCTGTGGCCACGACGAGGGCGGGAGCGCGGTATTCTTCGTCGCCAGCTACGATCGTAAAGGCCTCTCCTCGACGTACGTCTCGCACGATGGCTTTTACGACTACCCGCACGCCAGCCCGGCGGCACTCTTCCTCAAGCATCGCAACAATTTCGCGCGCCGATCCGTCGCAGAATAATTGGCCCTGATGCTTCTCGTGATAGGAAATGCTGTGTTTCTCCACCAGCGCGATGAAGTCGGCAGGCGTATAGCGGGCCAGCACGGACTTGCAGAAATGGGGATTGGTGGAGATGAAATTTTCCGGGCCGCAATGGAGGTTGGTGAAATTGCAGCGGCCTCCGCCTGAGATCAGGATTTTCTTACCAACCCGTTCGGCGCGTTCCAGCACAAGCACGCGGCACCCGCGCTTGCCGGCTTCGATGGCGCACATCAGACCGGCCGCGCCGGCGCCCAAGACGATTGCATCGAATTTCTCGGTCATGGATCCGGATCGCGCTGGTGGCTGTCGCTATCACCGAATGCTAGCGGAAGTGGCCCGGCTTGTCTCTACGATCCATCGTTGAAGTATTTTTCACCACAGAGACACGGAAGCACAGAGAAACAATCAGGCTGACTGTTTCCAAGGAGGAATTGGGCCGGCCGACTCCAAAAAAACAGGCCAGCGGTTAGCTGGCCTGGAGAGAAAGTCAAGAATGAGGTGTTATTGGGGCTGCGAGCTGTCCTTCTTCATGGAGCCCTTGTCGCCCTTTAGCATTTTCACGGAGCTGACCTGGATCTGGTTGGTGGCCGAGTCCGAGCTGCCCTTCAGTTCAACGTGATGGCCTTCATGACCCTTCACGGCGTCGGGGTTGGCGATTGTCCAGCTCTTGCCGTCATCGCCCACCAAGGTCTTGCCGTCCTGGCTGACTGTGCCCTTCACGTTGCCCGATTTGCCGCTCTGACCCATGGTGTCATTTCCCTGCGCGCCAGTCTGGCTGGAAGGGGCGCCGGTCTGGGCTGAGCCGGGCTGCTGGGTCGATTGGCTGCCTGCTGGAGCTGCGGGATCTTGCGCCAAGGCAATGACCGGCAACGCCAGGATTAGAACGATGGTAAGACCTAACAATTTCTTCATACGGTATTTCCTCCGAGTCGATGTTTTTTGATTTGACTTCGTGGCCCGCGATATTGAAACCGTGTTAACCGGCCTTGCGCCGGAGTTCTTTTTCGCGTTCTTCTTGGGAGACTTCAGCTCCAGAGGGCGGATTCCAGCTTGCGATCTGGCTCTCGGCTTCTTCCTTGGCGATTCCATATCGCTCTTGGATCTTGCCGACCAGCTTTTCCCGCTCTCCGCCAATGACGTCAAGATCGTCATCGGTGAGCTTGCCCCACTGCTTGCGGACAGAGCCCTTCATTTGCGTCCACTGCCCTTTCGCCTGATCCCAATTCATCGGCACTGCCTCCTGAAATATCAATTCAAAGGGCGCGCAAGCATGTTCTAAAACTTTGATTCGCTTCCCTGAAATTACGCCTGCTGTACTGTGGGGCGTCTCCGGTAGATTCTGTAGATCGCGGAACAAGAACCTTAGGGAAGTTTCAGGCAATTAAAGGAAGGGCCGTGGAATGAGCAGCCTACGAACTAAGGGTCCGTGTGGATACAGTGGCAGGGCTCGTTAGCGGGTGGGTTTACGAGCAGGTTCGAGTTGGGTCGCGCGAAAGATTCCCGCACCCTCTTTTACATAAATGAGCTGGTTGGCCTTGATGTCTTTGATCGATTCAATCTGTCCGCTCGGCCAGCGAATCTCCAGCAAATCGACTTTTTCTGACTTTCCAATCCCAAAGTGCACGCGCAGATCGTTCTGAGAGAAATAACCGCCCCCGCTCCGCACCTCGTCAATCTGTTCGTGGGGTTTGCTCTCGCCGGGAACTTTCGTGACGCACTTCAGTCGTGCTCCGATGCCGCTGCGGTTGGATTTCGTCCCGATGGTGCGAACCTTAATCCAGTTATTGGCAGTGCGAAGATCGCAGCGCAAAAGCTGGGGATATCCGTTCACCGTGTTGACAACCACGTCCAGATCACCGTCATTGTCGAAGTCGCCGAAAGCGCAACCGCGCGCGGCGACCGGATCGGAGATGCCGTCTGCCGCGTTCAGCGAAACATCCTCGAAGCGCCCGTTGCGCAGGTTGCGGTACAGCAACTTGCGCTGGGCATATCCTGCTTCTGTCTTTAACTGCTCGACCTCGGGATAGACGTGCCCGTTGCAGATCAGGAGGTCGGCCCATCCATCGTTATCCATGTCGAAAAATCCGCAGCCCCAGCCTAGGTACTGGGTGTGCAGGCCGAGCCCGGCGGTGAAAGTTGTGTCCTCGAAATTCGCGCCACCCTGGTTGTGATACAGGGATGGAGTGTCGCCCGCGAAATTTGTTTTCACGATGTCGAGATTGCCGTCGAGATCGTAGTCCGCGGCCGAGACTCCCATGCCGGCCTGCGGCTTCCCGTCGGGACTAAGCGCGCAACCCGACTCTAAGGCGATGTCGACAAACTTCCCGTCTTTCTTGTTCTGGTAAAGCGCGCTGGCCGTGGAGTCATTGGCCACGTAGATGTCGGGCCAGCCATCATTGTCAAAGTCCGCCGTGAGAACGCCGAGTCCATAAGTTCCGTTCGCGGAGAAAATCCCCGCGGCTTCGGAAACATCTTTGAACGTTCCGTCACCGTTGTTGTGATAGAGGATGTTCTTTCCGCCCTTCAAGCCGGGAGGCCCGCAGGCAACCATCACAGCCTTGTAAAGACATGGACCAGACTCCGGAACCGGAGCGGTCGCGAGATCCATATCAATATAGTTGGCGACGAAGAGGTCCAGCTTGCCGTCGCGGTCGTAGTCGACGAAGGCGCAGCCGGTGTTCCAGCGTTTTCCATTTCCCGCGACGCCGGCTTTTTCACTGACGTCGGTGAAGGTGCCGTCGCCGTTGTTGTGATAGAGAACGTTTTTGCCGAAGTAGCTGACGAACAGATCTTCGAAGCCGTCGTTGTCGTAGTCGCCAATGCAGACGCCCTGGCCCCAGCCCGAGCGCGCGACCCCGGCCTTGGCAGTCACGTCGGTGAAAGTTCCGTCGCGATTGTTCTTGAACAGGTGCGAGGTTGGCTCTTCGCCTTTAGGGAATCCCTCAAGGCGTGATCCGTTCACCAGGAAAATGTCCAGCCAACCATCATTGTCGTAGTCGTAAAATGCGACGCCGCAGCCGGTGGTCTCGAGCAGATACTTGTTTTTATGTTCTCCGCCGAAGATCGTTTTGGCGTTGAGGCCGGCCTCTTTGGCGACATTGATAAAACTCAGGCCCAGGTCAGCGGCGGCTTTCTTGTCGGCTGGCGGGCCAGCTGCAGTCTGGGCCAAATGTCCCCGTGGCCAAGCCATGGCCAGAACATTTTCAAGCGACAGGACCAGCGCGGATCGGCTCAGGGACCGCAGAAACGAACGTCGGGAGGGTCGCAAATCGCTGGTACCTTCCTGGATGGGCACGTGCTAGAATTCGCTCCTACTTTATTGAGATGCGCGCGGCCTTTGCAAGTTGGACGGCGCAACTCGGCTCAAGAGCTGCACGCGGTTGCTGTTCGCTAACGATGCCATTGCCCCCGCACCGCCGCTTTTCCTGCGATTTTTCCGGACTCAAAAAAGCTCTCGGTCTTGCGGCCTTATCTTTCGCTCTGACGGCCTTATTCGGTAGCCCGCCTTTAGCCTTCGCACAGGACCGCGCCCTCGAGCTTTCGCGCGCCGACCGTCCCTGGGAGTTCCTGACCGCCGTCGGCACGCGCGCTGGACTATTCGGGGACGAATCCGGACGCATGGAGGCGTGGGTGTATCCACTGAAACTCTTCCGCAATTTCCATGTGGAATTTGAGGTAGGTGGAAGAATCTTGCCGGCGGAAGCGCTTGCCCGCACGGTAACCGTCAAGCCGGAGTCTTGCACGATTCTTTATGCGGGCGACACGTTCTCGGTGAAGGAGACTTTCTTTGTTCCGGTGCAGGAACCGGGCGCCGTGATCACGTTTGAGATCGCGACTGAAAATCCTCTGAACATCCGCGTCGCCTTTACCCGCGACTTCCAACTGGAATGGCCCGCCGGACTGGGCGCGACGTATGCCAACTGGGACCTGACGCATCACGCTTTCACCTTCGGGGAAGAACAAAAGAAATACGCGGCGTTTGTCGGATCACCCACCGCGACCAACGAGCATCTCGAGTATCAGGACAACTACTCGTCCTCGAACGAAGACTCGTTTGATCTGGGCGTAACCAGCCGCAAGTCCGAGAGCCGGGTAGTCTTGCTGTCGGCCTCGGTGCACGGCGCCGATGAGGCCCAAAAGACTTATGAGCAATTGTCGACCAGCCACGCGCAGTTGCTGGTCGAATCGGCCGCGTATTACCGCTCCTATCTGGCGCGCACGGTAAGCGTGGAAGTGCCGGACCCTCAGCTGCAGCAGGCCTATGACTGGTCGCGCATCAGTGTGCTGCAGGGCTTCGTCAACAACCCGTTCCTGGGGACGGGAATGATCGCCGGGTATCGCACATCAGGCACCAGCCAGCGCCCGGGATTCGCGTGGTTCTTCGGGCGCGACTCCATGTGGACCGCCCTGGCCCTCGATGCGGAAGGTGATTTCACCACCACGCGTACGGCACTTGAGTTCCTGAGCAAGTTTCAGCGCGATGACGGCAAGATTCCGCACGAGATTGCGCAGACCGCAAGCCTGGTCGACTGGTTCAAGGGTTACCCCTACGGGTACGCTTCCGCCGATGCCACACCACTCTACGTCATCGCGATGAACGACTACGCCACCGAGAGCGGCGACCTGGAGTTTGTGCGCGGCAAGTGGGACAGCCTCTGGAAGGCTTACCAGTTTCTGCATTCCACTTACGATGCGCAGGGGCTCCCGCAAAATTTCGGGATCGGTCACGGCTGGGTGGAAGGCGGGCCTCTACTTCCGGTGCGAGGCGAACTTTACCAGAGTGGCGTGACAGCGGCGGCCTTGCACAGTCTTTCGAACATCGCGCACCTGCTCGGCAAAGACGACGAGGCGCCCAAGCTTTCGCAGGAGTCCGCGGGACTGGAAAAGCTGATCAACCAGATTTTCTGGCTCGCCGACAAAAAGCGTTACGCGTTCGCGGTGGATCAGTCCGGCAAGCCGGTCGATGAACCCAGCGTGCTGGCCACAGTCCCGATGTGGTTTGGCCTGTTACGTGAAGATCAGGCGCAACCGATGATCACCGAACTGGCTGGGCCAGAACATCAGGCCGACTGGGGCATGCGCATCATCGCTTCAACAGCGTCGCGCTATAGCGGCGGCGGATATCATT
Source organism: uncultured Acidobacteriota bacterium (assembly GCA_963850425.1). GTDB lineage: Bacteria > Acidobacteriota > Terriglobia > Terriglobales > Acidobacteriaceae > Gp1-AA133. The sequence continues at coordinate 21,728 of CAWKLF010000004.1, forward strand.
ACGGTTCGGTGTGGCCACTGTTCACCGGATGGGCCTCGGTCGGCGAATACCAGTATCATCGCGCTTTGCCGGCCTACGCGAACCTGCGCGCGAATGCCCTGCTCGCCCTCGACGGCTCGCTCGGGCACGTGACCGAGGTCCTGTCGGGAGATCAGTACCAGCCACTCTCCACGAGTTCTCCGCACCAGATCTGGTCCGCGGCCATGGTCATCAGTCCGCTGCTGCGCGGGATGTTCGGGTTGTCAATCGACGCGGGAGCGCATCTGCTTACATTCGCGCCGCATGTTCCGGCAGACTGGGCAAACTTCGCTGTGACGAATATTCACGTCGGAGGGTGTACCGTCGACCTTCGTTATCACCGCACCGAAGAAACGATCACGTTGGATGCGGATCGCAGCGGCACGGGCGATTGCTCGCTGGAATTTTCTCCTTCGCTCAGTCCCGCGGCTGAAGTCATCGCGGTGGAAATGAGCGGCCACCTGGTCGCGAACCGTGTCACCAGGAGCGGGGCGGACCAGCATTTGAAGGTAAAGTTTCCGCTCGCTCGCGGCTCCAACAAGCTGCACATCACCGTGCTCAACGACTTCGGAGTGAGCGTTCCGACTTCCCTGCCTGCGCTGGGCGCGAAAAGCCGCGGCCTGCGTGTCCTTTTCGAAACCTGGAATGCTTCTCACGACCGGATGGAAATGGAAGTGGCTGGCGTCAAGGGCGGCGCCTATGAACTTGGCCTCTGGAGCGCGGGACAACTCAGCTCGGTGGACGGGGCCGAGTGGGTCAAAGGCAGTGCTGGACGCGGCCAGCTTCGAGTTCATCTTCCCGCGGGAGAAGCCGACGATTACACCCGCGCCAAAATTGTGTTTCATTTCAGTGCCAAAAGCTCAATGGAACATCCCAAAACGAATTAATCAATTCAAGTCGTAGGCAGTCTGCCGACCGGCTGAGGCTGAGGCGGCACTCGCGAGGAGAGACATCATGCAAAAAATCTTAGCTATGGCAGCTTTGCTGCTGATCGGAATCTTCACTTCCCCATGGGCCGCTGCGCAGAAAAAGTCAGTCGATGCCGAGGGTCATGAATGGTGGCAGCACGCGGTGTTCTACGAGATCTACCCGCGCAGTTTCGCCGACAGCAATAACGATGGCATCGGCGACCTCAATGGCATAAAGTCGAAGATGGGCTATCTGCACGACCTCGGCGTGGACGCCATCTGGATCACGCCCTGTTATCCCTCGCCGCAAGTTGATTTCGGCTACGACGTTGCCGACTACGAAAACATCGACCCCATGTACGGTACGCTCGCGGATTTTGATCAACTGGTGGCTGAAGGCAAGAAGCAGAAAGTCCGAATCATCCTCGACTACGTCATCAATCACACTTCCGACCAGCACAAGTGGTTCCTCGCTTCAAAGTCATCGAAGACTTCTTCCTACCGCAACTGGTACGTCTGGCACGACCCCAAGCCCGGCAACCAGCCGCCCAACAATTGGATCTCGGAATTCGGCGGATCGGCCTGGAAGTTCGATCCCGCAACCAACCAGTTCTACTACCACTACTTCTACGCGGAGCAACCGGACTTGAATTGGAATAATCCGGCCGTGGAAAAAGCGATGTTCGACGTGACCCGCTGGTGGTACAAGCGCGGCGTGTCCGGCTTCCGACTGGACGCCGTCGATACGCTGTTCGAAGACCCCGACCTGCGCGACAATCCGGTTCTGCCTGGCACCACGAAGTTCGGCGATCCGAACACCGAACACAAATACAACGGAAAACTCCCCGGAGTTCACGACGTTCTGCAGAATCTCCGCACCGTCGCTGACGAATCCAATGCCGTTCTGATCGGCGAGACTTGGACCAAGAACATCGATGAACTGAAGCAGTATTACGGGGGCAAAAATAAAGAACTGCAGATGCCGATGGACTTCATGTTCACACGCGTCGACAAGCTCGATCCCCCCGAGTTCCGCCGCCAGATCGCCGCCGCCGACTCTTCCGGCGGATGGCCCACCTACGTCATCAGCAATCACGACATCGAGCGATCGTATAACCGCTACGGCGACGGCACGCACAATGACGACATCGCCAAGCTGATGGCCGCGCTCTACCTGACCCTGCGGGGCACGCCCATCATGTATTACGGCGAAGAGATCGGGATGGAGAACAACAATCCCAAGCGCAAGGAAGATGTGAAAGATCCTGAAGGCCGCACCGGCTGGCCCAAAGAGATCGGCCGCGACGGCGAGCGCACGCCCATGCAATGGAGCGACGCTGCCAACGGCGGTTTCAGCACGCATGAACCTTGGCTGCCCGTCCCGCCCAGCTCCAAAACTCACAACGTCGCGAGCGAATCCAAGGATCAGAATTCCGTACTGGAGTTCTATCGGAAGGTGCTGGCTCTCCGCCACGGTAACGCCGTGTTGCTTGAGGGAAATTACACGGCGCTGAATGAAGACGACGCGAACGTGCTCTCCTACCTCCGAACCTATAAAGGAAAGTCGGTGCTGGTTGCATTGAACATGACGTCGTCGCCACAGAAAGCAACCATCAGACTTCCTGGCAGCGGAAAGAGTCTCCAGAGCCTGGTAGCCACGCCCCAAGTCAGCAGCACTGGGAGCGATGTTTCCTTGCCTGCCTTCGGCGTCTTGATCGCCGAAGTGCAGTAAATTCATGTAGCGCGGGCGCCCCCGCCCGCGGCCGTTCTTTTTTCCTTTGACACGGCAGCACAAGCGGGCTAACGCTCCGCAGGCAGATGAGGGCTGCCCCTACGTCGCTGGCGCAATCGAAGTCGCGCAGGCCCAGACACTTCGTCTAGGCCGTCGGCCGCAGCTCCGACTCAGTCTTCTTACGCGCCCTCTATGTCCCTATCCCAACCCGCCGGCTCCATTTTCTCCCGACATTTTCTTTTCGTTAGACGCGGCCCCTGATCTATCCTTCTCTACACTATGCCAATCGATTTTCTGCGGCGTCTGCACGCCTGCAGAGTGTTCGCAGCGACTACGGCGGTAACTCTCCTGCTTTGCCTGACTCCCGCTTTTGCCAACGGTCCTGAGCCTGCTAACAATCCCGGCCTCGCTCCGATTCTCAAATACATCGACACCGGCTGGGACACGCTCACCCGCTCCATGACCGACTGCAACACAGTCGTTGACCCCAAGCTGGTCGAGGAATCGATTCTTTACTTGCCCGCGGGCTCGGCGACTCCCGCACCGGTTGGCGACATGCAAAAGCGCTGCCACGTTAAAGTTGAGCACCTGCCAGTCGCCATCACAGGTCCCGGACAGCTGACGACCGGCATCACCCCGCCAGGATTGCTTTATCTTCCCAACCGTTATGTCGTCCCCGGTGGCCGTTTCAACGAAATGTACGGTTGGGACACGTACTTCATCGTGCGTGGATTGGTGGAAGACAAGCGGCTCGACCTAGCCCGAGGCATCATCGAGAACTTCTTCTTCGAGATTGAGCACTACGGCACGGTCTTGAACGCCAACCGCACGTATTTCCTGACGCGCTCGCAACCTCCCTTTCTCACATCCATGATCCTGTCGGTCTACCAGGCGGAGAAAGCCGCGGGGAAAAACGATCGCGAACTTCTGGAGCAGGGGTACCAATGGGCCAGCAAAGATTACGAGATGTGGAACCGCGATCCGCACCGGGCGGGAGACACGGGCCTCTCGCGCTACTTCGATTTCGGCAACGGCCCCGCCCCGGAGAGCCTGAAGGACGAAACCGATGCCTACCGCCGGGTGGCCGGATATTTTCTGCTCCACGCGCAGGGGCGCAACTACGTCACCGAAGTCGAAGAGCCCAGCGGTCCATTGAGCGCCGAAGACCAGCGCAAAGCGGCGGCCGCGTACCTGGGCACGCGCTACTCGGTGCAGGTGTGCAACGCGCAGCGCACCATGGCCAAGGCCGATTGTGATCCGGCGCGCGATATATTTCTTGCTGCAGACTACTACAAAGGCGACCGCGCCATGCGCGAGTCGGGCTTCGACATCTCCTTCCGTTTCGGCCCTTACGGAGCTGCCACGCACCACTATGCGCCCGTCTGTCTCAACAGCCTGCTCTATAAGACGGAAAAAGATCTTCAGCAGATTAGCGAGATGCTAGGGCGCGGCGACGACGCCAGGCGCTGGGCCGACCGCGCCAGCCAGCGCGCCGAACGCATTCAGAAATACCTCTGGGACGCGCAGAGGGGAATGTTCTTCGACTACAACCTTGATTCCTCGTCTCGATCGGCCTACCACTACATCACTACGTTCTATCCATTGTGGGCCGGCATCGCGACCAAGGAGCAGGCCGAAGCCTTGCGGAAGAACTTGAAGATCTTCGAGCACCCCGGCGGACTGGCGATGAGCGACAACGACCCGGGCGTGCAGTGGGACCTTCCTTATGGTTGGGCTCCGACGCAACTGCTGGCCATCGAAGGCCTGCGCCGTTACGGCTTCAATGAGGATGCGGATCGCACATCATATGAATTTCTCTCAACCGTTGCCGAAAATTTTCGTCGGGACGGCACCATCCGCGAAAAATACGACGTGATCACGCGTTCTTCCGAAGCCAAGGTCGCCACCGGCTACCAGATCAATGTAGTCGGCTTCGGCTGGACCAACGCCGCCTTCCTGGTCCTGCTACACAAATTGCCGGGGGATATGGTAACGCGCCTGGCGAACGAGCAAACCGCAACGCCTGCAAACACCAAGTAGTAAAGTTGAGTGTCGCCTGCAAAGACTGAGTAGGCGAAGTAAAGATGAGTGAAGGCGCCGACCGGGCGATGAGCTCCGAAGCACCGAGCCGCGGGGCGGCAGAAGTCATTAGCCCAGGGCGTGAGCCCTGGGTCAGCCAAACAACGTCGAAAGCCCCTAGGGCGGAATCCGCGCGCAGTGGGCGACAGCCCACCAGCGTTGTTTCATCGGGGAGATCCCACGACCGCGCCGAAGGCGCCGCGTATGGTACATTTCCTGTCGCGCGCAGTTTCTCTGAAAATGAGTTTCAAATTTGGAGGGCGCATCTGCATCGGTTCTAGCGGGCCGTCAAGACTTCTTACAACCGGCCATCGCACGTGCTCACGCCACGGCTCGAGGATGCCGCCCCACCGAGGCTCGCTCTGCTTGGTCACCCGACCCAGGGCTTACGCCCTGGGCTAATGACTTCCGCCGCTCCACGGCTCGAGACCTAACACCAAAGATCCGCACCCAACACCTGATACCTAAGACTCAACGCCGCATTTTTACTCCGGCTTGCCCGGCGCATCCTGCAGCTGTTGCGCCAGTTTCCGCTCCCGCTCGGCGTCGGCCGTCTTCCCCATATCCTGGTAGGCTTGCCCGAGCAAGTGGTGCGCCACCGAATTATTCGGATCGACACGTAACGCATGCTGCAAGGCCCTCGCCGCCAACTCCGCCTCGCCTTTCTTTTCGAGAACCTTGCCCAGCAAGATATATGCGCCAGTCGAAGTCGAATCCAGCCAGATCGAGCGCTGCAGGAGCCGTTCCGCGTCGTCAAACTTTTGAATGCGCGAGTACGCATCCGCCAGCTTGTAGTAAGTGGACGCGTGTCCCGGATTCAGTTTCAACTCCGCCTGAAAATCAGCAATCGCTTCCGGAATCCGCGATTTGTATAGGTGAAGCTCGCCCAGAAAGAAATGGGCCAGCGGCAATTTCGGATCGAGTTCAATCGCCTTCTTCGCATATTCCTCGGCGATCGGATCAAATTCCTGCCTAAGCAGCACGCGCGCCGTGAACAGGTAAGCCGCCGCCGAATCGGCGGGAACATCGAACATCCGGGCAAAGGCGACGCGCGCCTTCGGATAATCCTTTGTCTGGATATAGGCAACGCCCAGAATGTACGACGCGTCGACGTTGGCCCGCGGATACCATCCCTGAACGCGTTCGAGCAGCGGAATCGCCTCTGCGGGCCTGCCCGCGAGATAATTCGATAGTCCCAGGAGCTGGACCGCTTCTTTGTCGTCGGGATCCTCCTGCATCGCTTTTTTGAGGGCCTCGATGGCCTTGAGGTAGTCGCCAGCCTTGTAGTAGGTGATGCCCAACTCGTGGGCGAGTCCCGGTAGATTTGGATTCTCCGCCCCCACTCGTTCAAGCTCAGCAATGGCCTCAGCGCTCTTCCCCTGTTGCACAAGCTTCCGAGCTCCAGCAAACGCGGAATCCGCGCTCTGAGATGGCGCAGAAGGCAACGGCGAGGCATCCTGGGAAGCAGTCGTACGCTGCTGAGCCGATAGCGGGAGTGCCAGGAAGAAAACGAGGACGAGAGCAGGGATGTTCACAATCTTCGGAGGACCTCTAAACGCAAATTAGAACACACCGGCGCTCGCTTCGCCCGCCACACTGGACCTCAAGACCCTCACGCCGGATCGAGCCTCGACCAATAAAAAAGGGAGCCCGTTTGGACTCCCTTCTTAGTCAATTGACCGCTGTGACGGTTAGAACTCGAAACGAACGGCGAATTCCAACTCACGCATGTGGGTTCCACCCTCCAACCCGGTGATTTTTCCGTTGTTGCCACCTTGGCAGTCGATGCAGCCGTTCGCACCGTTGTTCTGGCTGAAGGCGTACACCGGGTGGTTGAAGATGTTGAATGCGTTCATCAGGAACTTCGCTTTCACCCGCTCTGTGACCAGGAAAGACTTCGATACCGACAGGTCGGAATAGAAGCCTCTCGGTCCATCGTAGGTGTTGCGTCCAATATCGCCGATCGTTCCGCAGTTCGGAAGGGCGAACGGGCCAGCCCCCGGCCGCGGCAGACCACAGGTATCGGTACCAACCGGTAGCAAGTTCGGGTCGATAGCAAGTGAGGCTACCGGGGTGAAGAAGGTCCGAGTGTGGTTCTTCGTGTCCAGCGACCCGATACTAGTGTGAAGCTTTTTACTGGTCGAGTTGGGGCGGCACGGCCCAGTGTCGCTGATGGCGCCGCACTCACCGATGCTGGGCGTCCACGGCAGGCCACTACTCCAGTTCGTGGTATTGCTTACCTGCCAGCCGCCAATAATGTAGTCCATCATTCTGCTGGCATCGCCTTTGTACTTCTTTCCGCGACCGAAGGGCAGTTCGTAAATGGGGCTGAATACGAACACGTGGTCGCGATTGAAGTCGACGCGTCCCCACGAATCCTTATGGCTTACGGCGTAGTAGTTATCTTGGGGATATCCGTAGGCCTTGGAGTACGTGTAGTGGGACAGAAACTGCAATCCGTTCGAGAAGCGTTTGTCCAGCTTGACTTCTAACGCGTTGTAGGTACTGGCCGCATCGTTCCCGTAATAGTTGCTCAAGGAGAACGGGATCCGCGGGAAAAGTGGCCGGCGCTGATTCTGCGGAGTAAATGCGCTGAACGATGCGGACGCCGCCCCGCAGACTCCTGGAGTCGTCGAGGTCGGATTTGGAGTCGCCCCCAGGGGGCAGGGTTGGGTTGTGTCTGGTTTTCCATTCGCACCGATCAGGAAGGCCTTCGTGACGGTAGCGCCGTCCCCTACCCGTGCCGGGTTGATGTCATAGTTAGGCCCGTTGCCCACAAATCCGTGCGTTCCCTTGCTCCCGACATAGGCGACCTCGAGAGACATCGTGTTGGTCACCTGATGCTGAACGGTGATGTTCCACGCATCCACTGTCGGCAATTGCTGCCGGGTGGGACGGATGTGGGTTCCCGACAATTGTGACGTTAGCGGGATGAACCCATCCGCCGGGACGGCGGGGAAAGCGTCGTTCGGGTTAATGCCAGGACTGACGTTTGGTCCCGCATCGAGGCTAAACAGCTGCACCAGATTTGCAGAGCATGGAGTCGCAGCCGTGCAATTTGGATTCGGACCAGTCCCGTTCGTGAACGTGCTGGCATCGTAGTTCTGCTTCAATAGAACGGGCAGGTTTTGCGTGACTGTGTGTCCGAAATTCGATCCGAACACGCCGATGTCATAGCTACGTCCGTAACCCATGCGAACGACAGTCTTGGGCGTCGCTTGATATGCGATACCAAGCCGAGGAGCGAAAGCCTTCAGATTGTTTTCGACGCTGCCGCTCAGGTTATAGCGTCCCACCCCTGCGACGCGGATGCCGCCTGACGCGCCATCCACAATGTTCGCAAAGCCGCCGTGGGCTTTTCCGTTGACTGTCTCCGGGAAGTAGATTTCCCAACGCAAGCCGTAGTTGATGGTCAACTTCGAAGTAGCCCGCCAAGTATCCTGGCCGTAGAAGAACCAGCGCTTCTGCCTCTCAGCCGCGTTGTTAGCACCCGCGATATTGGGGTTATTGACGTAGCGGGCAAAGGATGTGACGTCGCCCAAGAGGAACGTGGCCAAGTCCAAACCCCCATTGGTGCCGTCGGACGTGCCCTCGGGGCTGAAGTTGTATTCGCCGGTACGGTTATTGTCACTGGGAATTCGCAAGTTCATGGCGTATCGAATATCGGCGCCAAACTTGATCTGATGATTCCCCTTCACATGCGTCCAGTTGTTCACGAACTGGAATTGCTGCTCGCTTTCGGTCAAGGGGCAGTTGCAACGGGCTACTCCCAGACCGTCGCCGAAACTGGAGACCACCAACCCATTGCCACCTTGATTCGGAGCGCCGTTAAAGCCGCTCAGAGGAGCCTTACCCAATTGGAAAGAGCCCAGACCGGCGGTCTTGGGATCGTCGGTGTTCGCCCCGGGGATTCCGAAGTCCGTCATCGGAGTACCGCCGTCGGGCTTGCTGGTGGTCGGGTTGTACTTGAAGTAGCCGAAGCGAAAGTCGGTCAGCCAATTGTTCGTGACGGTTTTGTTAAATCCAGTCGCCAGGCTGTAGTTGTGAGTCTTCGAGCTTCCGGAGAGACCGGGAGCATCACTGGTTCCTCCGTTGCCGGGACCACCCAGAGGACCCAACAGACCCGTACCTGAGATGGTGTAGTAGGAGAGGCTGAAGCGTCCGAAGATGTTCAAGCTCTGGCTTGCGGTGTAGTCGATGCGAGTGTCGAACCCATTTGACTTGAAGGGGCCCGAGCCAGCGCCGACAAAATTATTCTGCACGGGCGCGCCAACACCCGGGTCCGGGAACAATGCGAGAATCTTTGCTGCCGCGGGCGAAATCCTGCCAATTGGAATTTGGTTGTTCGCGAATTTAGTTCGTCCCGACCCGGTTTGGAGGTTACCCGTCAGCGGATCGTAAACTTGCCCACCTCCAGTAACGCCCGCGGCGGTCGTGAGGTAATCGCTGAGATCGCAGAATCCGTTGGGGTCTGTGTTGACGGTCGGGTCGCAGGTCGTAAGGGCGGTATGTGTCGGAACCGTGAACAGGCCGCTCACCCCGTTGCTCTGCCGAGTTCCTTGATAGTCTCCGAAGAAAAACAGTTTGTCTTTAATAATGGGGCCGCCGATGGTGCCGCCGAACTGAGCCCAACGGGACGGAGGCAACAGGCGTCCAGTTACCTTATCCGGCGCGCTTTGGGAGAACGGGTCCCGGGCCTGAGTCCAATCCGAACGGCGATAAAAGAAGCCGGTCCCGTGTACGCTATTGCTGCCCGACTTGGTTTGCGCTGTCACCAGGCTGGCAACAGCCTTGCCAAATTCGGCGTCGTAATTCGCCAGCGCTACCTTGGCTTCCGTGACTCCGTCTAGATTTGGGTTCACCACGATGATGCCGAGAATAGGGTCTTGGTTATCAGTTCCGTCGAGTTCGAAACCCGTGCCACTGAAGTGTTGTCCCTGACTGAAGATCTGGTATCCCTGCTGCGGGTTCTCAGTGGCGGCATGGCTCCAACCGACGATTTTCTGTGAGCCTGGGGCCATCAATTGCAATTCAGTAAAGTTGCGATTGAGGATCGGCACTTCGACGACTGCGCGGTCATTGAAGGTGACAGCCACGTCGGCGCGGTCGGTCTTCAACTGCGGAGCTTCGGCTGTTACTTCTACCGTCTCGGTCGCGGTACCCACCTGGAAGTGCATATCCACGCGTGCGCCAGCATCTGCTTCTACAATCACGTCCTTCTGCTGGCTGACTTTGAAACCCGTGCCTTCAACTCTTACGGTGTAACTATCCGGCACCAAGTGCGTCACCGAATAATTTCCGTCTCCGTTCGTGGTGGTCGTGTCTTCGGTACCTTTGCGTTGGTTGGTTACCGTGACCTTCGCACCCGCCACGGCTGCGCCCTGCGGATCGGTTACGGTGCCCAAGATGCTTCCGTATACGGCTTGCGCAAATGCGGCCGTCGGCATAAGCATGCACAGACACATAAATGATATTGCCAGTACCATCCAGAACTTCGTCTTCATCGAACTCCTCCGCGTGGACCCGTTGAACGCAACCCTGCCTGATTGGCTTTCGTAGCTTGGAGAGAAAACTCGTGGTGTGAGGCTAAGATACCCCGCTGTTGCCATCCTCGCTAGTAGAAAACTACTATCCGCCCTTTCGCGCCGCTGCGATCCACCTTACCCGGTAGATCGATTTTTCAACGGTTCTCGGGGATTGTTTACTACTGGCCCAAAGTCATTCTGTCTATGACTTTTGGGAATTGCGAAATCACAAACTATGAAAAGCAGGATGTGAGTTCCATTTCCTGAAAGAGCCACGAATCATGAATCACGGCTTTAATGCCTTTTACCGATCGATGACCCCACATCGTTGCACTTGATCCGCCGAACACTCCCCACATCACAAGTTTCGTCGGAAAATTTTTGGAGCCGATCACAATGAAGTCGTGGCGCGCTAAATTAAAGTTTCCACAGGTTGCGATACGGTTACAGTCCGAACGTGCGCTGTTGCACGCGGCTGGCCGCATTGTTACGCTTGTTACATGGGCGTAACAGCATCGGCGATGGAGCGGGCACAATATCTCGCCGCCATTGACCGCTTGGCGAAGAGTCGAGTACTGCACGGATCTGAATCTCTTTGCAGATTGCTGCGTTACCTCGCGGAGCACAGTCTCCAGAATCCTGGAGTTCCGATCAAGGAGTATCAACTCGCCACAGAAGTCTTCGGTCGCTCTCCCGACTTTGATCCGCAGCTCGATTCTGCAATCCGCGTGCAGGCTGGCCGTCTACGATTGAAGCTCGCCGAATACTATTCAGCAGAGGGTCAGGAAGATCCCGTAGTCGTTGACCTGCCGAAAGGTAATTACGCACTCTCCTTCCATGCGAGATCTTTGACTCCCAAGCCCCACCTTGTAGAGTCGGCCGGCTCCGTAACAGCTCCGGAGCGGCAGCATAACTTGCGCAACTGGGCGATAGGCGTGATTGCCATATCGATTTTGCTGGCTGCAGGTGTTTCCGCCCTGGTGGTTAAGTGGGAGAACCATCTGCGCGCGGATGCAACCTCTAGAAAGCGTCCGCCGATTGCGCCCGTGTTCCAGACATTCTGGAAAGGGTTCGTTTCCGGCCCGGAAGAGCCCTGGGTGGTCTTCAGCAACGCAGCGTTCGTTGGGCGTCCCGAGACCGGCATGCGTTACCGCAATCCTACGGCGGATTCCCATTCGCTGATTCTCGACCACTACACCGGCGTCGGCGAAGTGCTGGCGGTGCATGAACTCGATCGCGTTTTTCATCTGTTCGACCAGGAGGTCCGCGTCAAACGCGGAAGCCTGTTCTCACTCGACGACGCAAAACACAATGACCTCATCTTCGTGGGATCGCCCGCCGAGAATCTCTCCCTGCGCGACATCCCGATGAACCAGCAGTTCGTGTTTCAACGAGTGGCGAATGGCCCCCGCAAAGGGGACCTCGCTATTGCGAATCTGCACGCGCGCCTTGGGGAGCCTCCTTCTTTCATCGGAAGCTCGTCGACCACCCCTTTGACGGAAGACTACGCCGTCATCGCGCTCATGAAGGGCATGGACCCATCCAACACAGTTTTGATTTTGGCGGGAAGTTCGACCATTGGGACGCAGGCCGCTGTGGAATACGTTTGCCACGAAGAGTCGCTGTCCCGGTTGCTGACGCGCGTTGGCGTAGCCCCGAACTCTGAGCTCATGCCGTTTGAAGTAGTGTTGCACATAAAGGTCGCACGCGGAGTGCCGGTGGAGTCCGACATCGTTGCTGTGCGCCAGGACAACGAAAGATAATCCTTCATGATTTACGAAGCGGGAGGCGCGAGTTGTGGATCAAGCTCCGCCGCCTTGCGAAACTCCTTGGCGGCCTCGTCCTGGTCGCCTTTCCTTCGCAAAGCGATGGCCAGCTGATAGTGAGCCTGCGCAAAGTCTGGGCTGGAATTGATGGCGGAGCGGAATTGCGTGATGGCTCCATCTACATCTCCGGCGTTCAGCAATCGCCGGCCGGAACTGGTCGCCAGTGTGGCGGCCTGCAATCCGGTCTTTTGTTGTCCGATCTGCGCTCCGGTGCGCGCTTCCGCGGTTGCGCCTTCGTTGTCTCCCAACGCGCGCAAAACGGAGGCGAGCGTGGTATGGGCGCCGGCGAAGTCTGGTTGCAGCCGAATGGCTTCGCGCAAGGCATCCGCGGCCTCCTGCAATTTCCCCTGTTGCTTCTGCACTGTGCCCAGCGTGTAGTAAGCCTCCGCGTAATCCGCGCGCGCGAAAATTGCCGCTCGTAGTTCTTTCACGGCGTCATCGAACGCACCCTGCTGCCACAGCGTGACACCCAGCGTGTAGTGAACGTCGGGCTGTGACGGATCCAGTTCCTCCGCCTTGCGCAATTCCGCCAGCGCCTCCGGCAACTGATCCTTCAACTTCAGCGCAAGTCCGAGGTTGTAGTGCAAAGTGGCATCGCCGGGAGTGGCTTTCAGCGCTGTCTGGAATTGTGTAATGGCGGTATCGAAGTCGGCTTGCTGAAGATACGCCGTCCCCAGATTTGCGCGATAGCCCGGGTCCTCGGGCCGCAATCGCAAAGCGACCTGGAACTCGGCGACCGATTGGGGCGCTTGCCCGGCCTGCACCATGGCCAGCCCGAGATTATTGTGCGCGTCAGGATTGTCGGGCTGAAGTTCGGCGGCCCGGCGCAAAGCCCGGAGAGCTGCTTCGATATCGTTCTGACGTTGCAGCAACTGCCCGAGCCGGGTCTGAGCCTCCGGCCAATCGGGCTGCAATTTCACAGCGGCCTGAAACTCGCGCACCGCTTGATCGCGCGCTCCTCCATCCTCAAGAACTCGGGCAAGGTAGAAGTGCGCTTGCGCCGATTCAGGCAGAAGCGCGGCTGCACTCTCGAGCAACTTCTGTGCTTCGTCCAGCTGTTGCTGCTGCCAGCGAAGCAGTCCCAGGTGCAACTTGGCCTGGCCGAAGTCTGGAAACAGACGAAGCGCTTCGGAGAATTGCTCGACTGCCTTCTCGTTCTGCTGGCCCTGTACCAGCAGCGAACCGTATTCGTCGTGCAGTTCGGCTCGCGAAGGTTCGAGTTCGACCGCGCGCCCCAGTTCGGCAGTTGCCTCCGCATGGTTTTTCTGGAAACTCAGAACCCGGCCCAAAGTGCGATGGGCTTCCCCGCTTGCTGGGTCCAGCCGAACCGCCTCGCGGGCCTCAGTCGTCGCGCCCATAGGATTTCCCTGCCGGACCAGCGCGTTCGCTAAATTAATGCGCGCCAGCAACAGCTTGGGCGCCAGCTTGACGGCGGTCTTCAGTTGCGCTACGGCATCCTCTATATGTCCCTGCGACAGCAGCACCCAGCCCAGCGAATTGTGAGCCTCCGCGCTGTTGGGTGCGAGCTTCACCGCTTGCTCAAACGCGCTGCGCGCCCCCGACAGATCCCCGCGCTGCAAATTTTTCATTCCCTGCTGATAGCTGCTGTCTGCTTGAGGCGGCGCCTTCCGCTGCGGCACATCAGACTGCGCGAGCACGCCCATAGCGGCCAGCAAAACAGCGCCCGTGCGCAGCGAGAAGGAATGGAGAGTCTTCACGGAGATCCGGTGGTAGCAGGTTTCAGAATATCTTATGCCGGTTGCGGCGCGCGCCTGTACACCGTGCCTGCGAACAGGCATCCTAGTATGTCAGTGATGAAGATGCGTCCCTGGAAGCTCGAGCGGAACAACGCGATGTGCACACCATTGGCGATCCCCTGTCTCCTCGTATTGGCAACGGTCCAGTTCGCCGGGGCCCAGCAATCGCCCGGCAAGCCTGCGGCTCCCATCGCACAATTCGTCGACATCGCGGAAAAATCGGGCATTGCGACGACCAATGTTTTCGGCGGCAAGGACACGAAGAAGTACATCATTGAAACCACCGGCACCGGCGTCGCCATCTTCGACTATGACAATGATGGCTGGCCCGACATCTTCATCGTGAACGGCACCACGCTGGAGGGATTTCCGAAAGACAAATCCCCTATCAACCATCTGTACCGCAACAACCACGACGGCACGTTCTCCGACGTGACCAAGCCTGCCGGACTCACCGGCTCGCCCGGCTGGGGACAGGGCGTCTGCGTGGGCGACTACGACAACGACGGATGGGAAGATGTCTACGTCACCTACTACGGTAAAAATCGCCTCTACCACAATACAAAAGGAGTCTTCACCGAGGTCGGCGACAAGTCCGGAGTCGGCGGCTCCGGCAAATCCTGGGGAACGGGGTGTGCCTTCGTGGACTACGATCGCGACGGCCGGCTCGATCTGGTGGTCGCCAATTACGTGGATTTCGACCTTGCGACGGCCCCGGCGCCGGGCGCGCGCGCTTCCTGCGTATGGAAAGGAGTCCCCGTGATGTGCGGCCCGCGCGGGCTCCCGGCGGCGAAGAATATTCTTTACCACAATCTCGGCGAAGGAAAATTCGCCGACGTCAGCACCAAGGCCCACTTCGATCAAACTCCCGGGCACTACTCGCTGGGCGTCGCCACGTTTGACTTCGACGACGACGGCTGGCCTGATATCTACATCGCCTGCGACAGCACGGCCAGCATCCTGTTCCGCAACAACCATGATGGCACCTTCACCGATGTCGCCGTCACCGCGGGAGCCGCCTATAACGAGGATGGCCGCGAGCAGGCCGGCATGGGCGTCACCATTGGGGACTTCAATGGCGACGGGCGCCTCGACATCTTCAAAACGAATTTCTCCGACGACACTTCCACGCTCTACCGCAACAACGGCGACGGCACGTTCGACGACGTGACCTTCGCGGCCGGACTCGGGCTGCACACCCAATATCTAGGATGGGGCGCGGCCTTCCTCGACTTCGACAATGACGGCTGGCCCGACCTGCTGGTCGCGAACGGCCACGTCTACCCCGAGGTCGACAAGCAGCATCTGGGCAGCACCTATCCTGAACCGCGCATTCTTTATCACAACAATGGCAACGGCGCCTTCACCGACATTTCCGCCGATTCCGGTTCCGGCATCACCGCCATGCACGCCGGCCGGGGTCTCGCGATCGGCGATCTCTGGAACGACGGACGTCTTTCCGCCGTGGTCAGCAACATGAACGACCACCCCAGCCTGCTGGCAAACCAGGTGCATTCGCCGAACCACTGGATTGCGATCCATACCGTCGGGACAAAGTCGACTCGCGACGGCATCGGCGCGCGCATCACCGTGAAAATCGGCTCACGAACACTGGTCGACGAAGTCCGCAGCGGCGCCAGCTACGGGTCGCAAAGCGACATGCGCGTCCACTTCGGCCTGGGCCCGGCCGCCAAAATTGACTGGGTGCAGATTCGCTGGCTGAGCGGTGTCGGTGGAGCAATTTGAAAACGTGCGGATCGACACGATCCAGACGCTGAAAGAAGGAAGCGGCAAGCCGCTGGAGTCCCAGCCCAGAAAGGCTGCCCGATTGAAACCGTAGGTGTGCCCACTCTTTGGCTTCGCTCGACGGGCAGTCGCCGGTCGGGTGCAAGGTTCTCGCCAACTCTTGCGGGACGGCCGCCAGCGACGAGTCGCCTGCCGCTGGGCAATTAACTCTGGGACTGGGCAATGCCTGAGTAGGCAAACGCTTCGCTCACTTGCTGCGGAATTTCAGGCGAGCGTTTTTCTTTGCTGCCGCGCAGGAAGTACCAGATCCCCACGACCAGGGCCGCGACCAGTACGGCTGCGGCAATCCACCCCGCCACAGTGAGGCCGAGAGCTCGCACATCCGGACGTTCTTTATCAGTCTCCGGCATAACTGGTTACACCAAAGCTTATTCTTCCGGGTGGCTGTTTTCAAATCACCCTCAATTTTTGACGCAGAGAAGCAACTCAGCCACGAGGGCTACTTGAATAGTCGCCGCGTGTTCAAGCGGCACCGTTGCGCTATTGCAGCGATGTCTCTTCGCCGTGCCTGACTGAGAATTCTTTGCTTGTCAGTTCATCAGCCGCTGCGGGTCGTGCTGCTTTGCGGCTTATCAACGCCGGCTGGTTTGCTGTATAAGGCTTCTATTTGCATCCGATAGCGCTGTTCGACGGCCCGGCGCCGCATCTTCATCGAGGTCTGTAACCTGGCCACCAGCGATGGTGAACTCGTCCGGCGCGAGCGCCGCCGAAGCAATTTTTTGGCCGTCCGCGAACACGGCTGCATACAACCATCGAACTGCTGGTCAATTTCATTTCGATGGCCTGGGGGCAAGATCGATCTTGAGTCATGCCGCAGCAAGTCTGCGCGGTATATCTCGTCGTCGCACATGCGCGACCGGTTTCTCGTGCAGTAGTAGTTCTGTTGCCTGCACCCGCCGCTCAGCGTGAAACCACTCCTGCACAACGCCGTCATTCAGGAAGTTGGCCAAGGCCAGAAGGCTCATCCCTTGATGGTGGGCCATCCAGCACCGTACCAACTGAGGACGACCCCGCCAGAACTTGCGCCGTACAGAGGTGAAGTCTGCGGCTTCGTAGAAGCCATGGCTCCCGAACCATCCCAGGTCAGCCATTCTTCGTAGATTGCGCACCGCTCCCACCGGATCAGTATCCAGCGCGAGAAATGTTGAATAAGGGGATATGACCAGTGCATTCATCTCTCGTTTGTGCAGTGCAAGATGAGGAAGCCCAAAAGCGTAGTATTGGTAATTTCCGGCCTCGTCCAGTTTGAAATAAGCGGATTCGGAAATGCCCCAAGGAACGTTTCTTCGTGCAGCGTATGTCTGTTGCGAACGTACGGCGGTCTCCCGCGAGCGCTCCAAAAGCGTATTGGAGTAGGAACGCATCCAAAGCGAAGGCATTAAATATTCGAACAGAGTTCCAGTCCAAGAAAGCAGCACAGGCCGTCCGCCATCCAGAGTGTGCGCCCGGCCAAGCAGGAACCAGCTCTCTTGCGGAATATCTTCCTTCGCGATGGCGACAAAGACAGCGGTGCGAGACTCGGTACCAAGCAGGTCGTAGCAAGCGGGATGCAAATGATGTGTTTCCACATCGAAGCCCACGGACACGAGCTTCCGAAAGCTGTTGAGCAAAAACTCAAAGTCCATTTCCTCGGCAAGCGTCCCCGACATATCTGCGATCATTCGAAGATCGGCGATCAAGCGCTCCGTGTTCGCCCGCGCTTTAAGAAGTTGGTCGCGAAGGCGTTCATACAAAAGTCCCTTTTCCTGGGCCGTAGAATGGAGCGCCCATTCGATCTGGTTAATCAGTTGGTCTATGAATTGGGGCAGTTGCTGTAGCGCGATGCTGTCCATCAGTTTAAGGTTGAGAGTTGCATCATCCCGCAATGGTGCAAACTCTGGCGAAAACCACGGAGCATATTCCCCCACTGCCTGCTGAATCCTGCGAAGCCGCAGCTCGGCTTCTTCCGCAAACCATCCTATTTGGGCGGCTTGTTTAGACTCGGCAACAATTTGGCGAGTTTGCTCGAAAACTGTTTCGGGCAATCCGAGTATCGATTGCAACCAATTGTCCGTGTTGCGTTCCCGCTCGCAGGTCGAGAGGAGCTTTCGTGGAAACGCGCGCCCAGCCGACAGCACGCAAAGATAGTCCAGGAATCCTTGTGACAAATGCGATTGCAATACTGGCTGGCGTAACCGCTCCATGCACCCTTGCTGTAAAGTCCAGAGCGAAGCCAGCAAATTACCGCTATCCACCGAGGAAACAAAAAGGGGAGCCAAAGGCTGAAGGGTACGAGTGTCATACCAGTTCAGCACGTGTCCGCGATACTTTTTCAGACTCGCCACTGTGGCCAATGTTCGGAGAGTCTGTGCAGAAAATTCCGGCACCGTTAGATATCCGAATTCACAGGCCACCTGCCGCGCATTGAGTAGAAACCCGATGTTTGTGGGCGATACCCGCCCCGCTATTGCGGCAGGTTGTTCCTGAACGTTGTCCGGTATCAACCAGTTGTGCTCCGCGGTGCTGTACTCGGCGAAATAGCGCCAGGTTTTTAAAGCCGTACGCCGAAGAAATGCTACGTCTTTCGCAGAAGTTCGATGGCGTGGCGTGGCCGGAGAACCATTCAGCCAACTGGAAATCAGCTTACTGCATGCCCACAGCACTAAAATCGGCAGCGCAGAGGGGAGCGCCTGCGGCCGAACCGACCACACAAGAAGTCCTAACAAGATCGATAGTAAGAACACCCAGTTGAGATAGACGTCCGCCGGCGCGCTCCCTCGAGTAGTAAGCTCCGACTCCTCCGCCGTTTCCCACTGCAACAGCCTATCCTGCGTGACGAAGCGCCTGACTAGCGTTCGCACAACTGCATCAATCGTGAGCATGGTCTGATGGGCCAGGAAGATCAACGCAAAAAGAAGTGTGACGTTAGCCGTGTAGAACGAATTCAGCGCATCGCGGGCAACAGTCAGATTAAGGTCGAAAAGAGCATGGAGCAAGTTGCAGCCAAACTGAACCCATGTGGGTAAGAATAAAATAGCAAGCGTAGCCAGCGTCCATTCCCACGGCAGGCTGCCGACCATGCACCACCCAACTACTAGCAGCAAGAATGTTGCCGGTTCCACCAGGCTACGGCGCAAATTGTCGAAAATCTTCCACCACGAAATTAACGAGATCGGATTGGACACGCGGTCCGCCGATTCGCCCGGCACATGAGCAAACAACCATCCGGCAATCTGCCAATCCCCGCGCAGCCAGCGGTGTTTGCGGCGATTGTAAGCGCTGTAGTGCGAAGGATAATCTTCAATTACCTCGATGTCGCTCGCCAAGCCCGCGCGCGCATAGGCCCCTTCCAGCAGATCATGACTCAAGAGAGAATTTCTAGGAAAACGGCGATCCAGGACCCGATGAACGGCGTCCACTTCATATATCCCCTTTCCCGTGAAGCTACCCTCTCCATATAGATCCTGATAGGCGTCGGAAATCGCGCGGGTATAGATATCGAAGCCCGTCTCCCCTGCGTAGATGGCTGCGAGCCGCGAGCGGGCCGTGCTTCGGACGCTGACGCCGACCCGCGGCTGCAAAATGCCATATCCGGTAACCACGATATTTGTCTGGGGATCGATGATGGCTTGGTTTAGAGGATGCGCCAGAGCCCCGACCATCCGGTGCGCCGAGCCTCGTGGAAGCTCTGTATCAGAATCGAGCGTAATCACAAACCGAACATTCGGGAGGATCGATAGCTCGCCAACTTTCACCGGGAAACTGTCATATTGTCCGCGCAGCAGCTTGTTGAGGTCGAGCAATTTGCCGCGCTTACGCTCCCATCCCATCCACGATTTCTCGCGTGGGTTGTAAACACGATGGCGATGAAACAGAAAGAACGAACCCATGTTCTGGTTGGCATATTTGTCATTTAATTCGCGGATCAAGTCCGAGCAGAGCGTGATGAGCGGATTGTCTTCCCGAGCAGGTTCACGAGAATCGGGCAAATCGGTCACAAGCGAGAAATGGACATTGGGATCATGATTTCCTAGAAAGCGCACCTCCAGGTTCTCGACTAACTCTCGCACTTGTTGTTCGCTCAGGAGCAGACTAGGGATCGCAACCATGGTGACGCAATTGTCAGGAATCGCTTCCGCGAAATCGAGTTTAGGAAGAATTTCCGCTGGCAGCAACGACGTGACCAGATAATTCATCAGCTGCACAGCGCTCTGTGAACTCGGCAACAACAAGATCAGCATCGAAAACAAAATAAGGGCAGGCGAACTGGAGGAAGCGGTAAGGAACATAAGCGCCACGGACATGATGGCAAGCGTCAGAAGTAGTATGCCCATCAAGAAACATTCGTCGGGATGTTTACGCAAAAATTGCTGACTCTTCTGGCCAAAGGGCGGACGGAAGCGTACTTTCTGATGGAGAAGAGGGGTTCCCTTATCCATGAGGTAATAACCGACGTGAGATTCCCGTAGAGCTGTACGCGGCTCTTCGGATGCGCGGTGACTGGCCTCCTCGGCCAAAGCCACAACTGCCCTCGCAACTTCCACCTCCGCGAAATCGGAATGCTCTGCGATATTTGATACCCGGCTCCGGTAAAAATCGCGGCTTTCAAAATCCATTCGGCCGTAGGCGTCTGCCGGGTCTTTGCGTAATACGCGGTCGATCACCATGAGCGGCTCGAGAACGTCCTTCCAGGTCGTTTGTCCAATGTCCCGCAGACTGCGCACGCAAATACCCACCCCCTGCGTGGCATCATTTGGATCGCTCAGAAGGCGCTTGCTCCGCGCAGCAATTTGCTCCAGAAGAACCAGCTTAAGCGCCGAGACAACCGTCCAAAGCTCCCGCAGTTCCAGGGCTGTGGTTTGCTGAAAAATTTCCAAAAACAAAGTGAATTCCTGTTCGCTGAACTCGTAAGAAACCACCTCAAGAAATCTCTCGGCGAGGGCCAGCACTCGGGGGACGGTTTCGCCATTCGGGGTACGAACATGCGTTATCTTCGCTCGTGATTTGAGTGAGGCCGTATTCTGGAGTTCCGCGTACAGGAAGCGGCCGTTGTCGTAAAGCCAGCGGAAATCATCTGAGATGGGCACTTCCGGCGCGGGCAGTTCCAGGGCTGTAAATATCGGCTTGAGATCATGCGCCAGAACATGGCTGCGCTCGACAAATGTGTGCGACGAAGACGAGTTGGGCAGCAACGTTAAAGTACGCGCAAGTTCTGCCGCCCCTTCATGTATTACTTGCGGATTCCGGGACCCATGCACGGGTTCCGGCAGGCGTTCCGCGTCTGCGCTGATAGTTTTTAGATGTGTATTCTGCGGCATTCAATGTTCCTGTGCTTGAATTCCTATCGATAGCTGGCAGCCTGCATATCAAACATTTCCGCGTAGCGTCCACCAAGATTTAATAGCTTTTCATGGTTGCCATCCTCGGCGATCCTTCCGTTTTCCAGGACAACGATGCGATCTGCCATGCGTACGGTGGAAAATCTGTGCGAGATAAAAAGGGCTGACTTCCCCGCGGTAAGTTCGGCGAACCGCTGAAAAACTTCAAATTCGCTGTGCGCATCGAGCGCAGCCGTGGGCTCATCCAGAATCAAGACTTGCGCATCCCGAAGGTAGGCGCGAGCGAGCGCGATTTTCTGCCATTCGCCGCCCGATAAGTCCACCCCACTTTCAAAGCGTCGGCCCAACATTTGCTCATAATCGCGAGGAAGTCTCTCGATGACTTCGTCGGCCATGCTCTTATCAGCCGCTGTTTTCAAGAGCGGCAAGTTGTTGATCTCATCGATCCGTCCGACAGCAATGTTTTCGCGCGCGGTCATTTCATAGCGCATGAAATCCTGAAAGATTACACCAATCTCGCGGTAAAGATCCTCGAGGTTGTACTCCCGAAGATCCACCCCATCCAACAGGACTTGACCTTCGACCGGATCGTAGAGTCGCGTCATCAACTTCACCAGGGTGGTCTTGCCTTCGCCGTTTTTGCCGATCAGTGCGACACGTTCTCCGGCGCGGAGGTGAAGATCCAAGCCGTTGAGCACCAGCCGGGAACTTCCCGGATAGCGGAACGAAACCTTGCGAAATTCGAATCCGCGCACGATTGGGCGAGGAGCTGGCAGGGCATGGGGCTGGGGACGGATGGTGGGCTGCATATCAAAAAATGCAAGCAAGTCGGTGAGGAACAGCGCCTGGTCCGCAATACTGGAAAGCGAAGAAAAGATCTGTTGAATGTTGCCACTCGCCTGCACAATCGCGCCGGTCAGAAAGGTCAGCGTGCCGATACTCAGCGATCCGGTTACGGTCCGCCAAATAACATAGACATACGCGGAGTAGTAGCCGGCAGTGCCGATCATGGATAAAAAAGATCCTGCAATCAGCCGGCGGCGGGCTAGATCGACATTTTCGCGATAAATCTGATCCGAAAGACGCGTGAACCGTCCGATGAGGAAATCCTTCAGCCCAAAAAGTTTGAGCTCCTTGGCGGCTTCCCGGCTTCCTCCCAGTACCCGCAGGTAGTCGAGTTCTCTTCGAACAGGGGTTTGCCGGAAGTTTCTGGCATACCCAAGAAATGCGAAGTGGCTTTCGCCAAGAAATGCCGGGAGAATACCCGCAATCAGCAACAGCAAAAGCCAGGGCGAGAACACGAGAATGGAAACCGACAGAGAGGCAGCGGTAATCACCTGCTGCACCAATCGCCCGATTGACTGGATCATACCCAGCCGGTCGGTGGCTTGCACCCGCGCCCGCTCAAGCCGGTCGTAGAAAACTGGATCTTCATATGTCATCAGATCCAGTTCCGAGGCGTGCTTCATCACCCGAATGCTGATGTGGCGGGTATATTTGTCCGCCAGTAAAGCATCGACATAGTCAATCGTTCGGCCGAGAATGCTGCCGAAAATGGCAACGGCGAACTCTGCCGCAACCAGCCACCACAGCACAGGTTTCACGGGCTGATGACTGGAAACGGCAAGAACGATACCGTCAATGATGAGTTTTGTGATCCACAGGGCGGCCAGGGGTATGAGCGAGCTGATCAGGCGGAAAACTAATCCCAGGGATACGACAAGCGGGCCTGACTGCCAGACGATTCCAAGGACTGGGGGCACATTGCGAAGCGCTGCGAGGCGCTTGCGCCACCCGCCCCAGAAATTTTCCCGGTCGGCCATTGTTCGAGTCTTTCGGATAGTGAGTAGATTCGGGAGTTTTAGCGGGCACCCGTGAATAGAGAGAGTAATACTCTCTTTCCAGCTGGAGCGTTCGCCCCAGCTTCAGGCTATTTCACGCCGTATTCCAAGGACTCGCCCTCGGCACTCGAAACGACGCGACCCAGGTGTCAAGTAGCGGATACCATGAGTGTAGTCGAACCAATACCAGGCAAACAAGGCTGGCTGATCTACCCTATCAAACGGCTGTTTGATGAAAAAAACCGCCTTCCGGTTGGGTCGGGCGAGAAAAATTCCAGTAAGGACGCTGCGCGCGCGATACAACGCTAGTACTTCTTGAGCCCTGCTCGCTGCATTCCGCGCTGCGCTTCCGCGGTCTTCATAAAGGTATCCCAGACAAACCCGGTCCGCAGATTCTCAGCCATCAACAGGATGATTCCAGTGTCGATTCCAATCACGTCGGTGTCATACCATTTCTTGCGGGGATTGAATGCATTCACGAACCCGTACTTGGTCCAGGCCGACGGGTAGCGTTGTCGAATGGTCTTCAAAACACGCATTGTGGCCGCGGGCAAAAACGGCAGCGATCCGCCGGCCGCGCTCGGAACGACGGTGCCATCAATCGGTCCGGTGGCGGGAGGTCCGCCCCAGCCAACGTAGCCATCGTGCTCGGAGTCGGAAGCCGTAATCCCCCACAGATCGTCGCTGTAATCGGGGAATTGCTGCCTCAACTCCAGACAGAAACGCCGGTGGACTTCGGTGGCGGTGACAGAATTCTTGAAATAGTCCACGTACTTGTCGCGCCGGCCCCGAAAGTCAAACCACGCCTGGGAATACTGGTGCACGAACAACGGCGCAGAGGAACCGATATATCGCATGCCGTCATATTCAAACGTCAAACGCTTCCATGCGTTCCAGGTTTCCTGTCCCAGAGGATGAGCCGCCGAACCCATGCCCAGCAGATACATCATCATCAATTCGCTGTAGTCATCCCACCGCGAGCGAAGAAATCCGGATTCTGGCGTCCACCCTTGGGTTAGCAGGGACGTGTCCTCCGACAGCCAGGTCCAATCCACGCGGTTGAAGATCAGATCCGCAAGGGTTGCGAGGTCGGGATCGCGGAAGTGCTCGCGGCAGGTAAGAATCCCGCACAAGAGGATCGCCGTATCCACCGAAGACACTTCGGAGTCGAACATGCGTTCCCCCGTTTCGGGGTTGGCGAAGTGGTAGAAAAATCCGCGCTGGTTGGGCAGCCTCTTCCAGAGGTAGCGGAGAGTGGTAAAAACACGGTCCAGGGCATTGCTCGTGGAGATGAAACCGCGCTGGTCTCCGATACAGAGAGCCGTAAGGCCGAAGCCCGTCGCGGCAATGCTGGAGGCTTCTGCCCGGTTGGGATCGTGAACATTGCAGCGGTCCTTAACCATCCCCGTTTTGGAGTTGCCCTGTTCCCAGAAAAAAAGAAAACTCGCCGCCTCCAGGTCATTCAGAAACTGATCGTCTTCGGGTGACAGGACAAACTCCCCGGCAGCATTGCCAACTGCCGCAGAGGGGCGGGCCCCTGCGCCAAAAGCGGGCAGGCTAGCAGCAAAGGGCAGGCAAAGACTCGTCCCCAGAATCTGACGCAGTATCTGCCGGCGCGATAGCGGAGCGCGTTTGGCGCCAGTCATACGGTTGCGTTTCCGTCGATCGTGAAAGCTTGGAAAAGGACCGAATACAATGGCATGTAATCATAATGACGGAGCATAAGGACAATTATTTCTGGGTTTACGACATCCGTAAAGGACGCCGGTGAAGGGTGCCCCGTTGCCGCACCAGCGAAAAACGCTCCCGACCCAGCTATCATCATATAGACGATGTTGAAGTTGATAATGTTCAGATGACTCGTTCCCACAAAATCGAAGCTTGGATCGCTCTTTTTGTCGCCGTTGTGCTCATCGTCACCCTGGCGCTGATCCGCTGGCAACGACAAAAAGCGATCTCCCTTCAGGGAGCCATCCTCGTACAGGATTCGGACCCTCGAAAACAGAGGCCGATCGCAGGAGTTACAATTTCCGCCGGCGACCTCGCTACCTCCGACACTGCGTCTGATTCTGCCGGGTTCTTCCGTCTTAGTCTGCGCAAACCCATTCGGCAGGGGCACGCTATTGTCCTCCTCTTTCGCCACCCGCAGTACAACCCGCTTGACCTGAACGATTTTGTGACCAGCAAGCTTTACGTCGTCCATCTCGTTCCGCGGACCGGCAATACTGCTCCGGAGAATCAACCAGAAGTGAAGGTCGCGAACGTGCGGATAAGGTATACGGACAAAACCAGGACCGATCTGAATGTGGGGAGTGCAGTTAAAATCTTCGAGGTGGAGAACAAGGGCAATGTACCTTGCAAGGGTGAGTCCCTCTGTTCACCTGATGGCAAATGGAAGGCAGCCCTCGGTTCGGCTACTTTGGATGCCGGCCCGGGCAATGCATTTCGTAACGCTCGCGCCTCATGTATTGCTGGCCCTTGTCCCTTCACAAAAATTGAGGCCGACCGCCGCTCGCAGGGCGACCAGATCATCACGGCGTCGGCCCGGAACTGGTCCGAAACCGCCACTTTTCTGTTAGAGGCCGAGGTCTTTCGTCCCATGATGAGTCAAATGGAACACTGGTCCTATCCTGTCATCTTTGGGGAGGGACTCTCCTTCACCCTGCCCTCCTCTGCCGAGGGCGTAATCATTAAGGCGGACATCGACGGACAGACCATCATTTTTCCGCTCGGACCCTCCCTTTTCTTAAGTTGGGCTACCTGCAATGCCGGAGTCAATCCCAACCACGGGCGGATCTACCGCTGCACGCCCAAACCGGGATATCGGTTTCAGTAGCCATCGCACTACAATTTCGCTTCGACGATACGGCTTTTGGTCGCCTGCCAAGTTGTTCCTTGGCCCAACCCCTCGTCAACCTTGCTCGTTCACAAAAAGATTTGGGAGTCACTACAGTCTCACTCCATCGAATGAGCGAGATTCTCATGAGTCACGTAAGATGTAGAATTTAAACATGCGAAAGTGGCGGAATTGGCAGACGCACCAGACTTAGGATCTGGCGGGGAAACCCATGGGGGTTCGAGTCCCCCCTTTCGCACCAGCTAACCGCATAGTCTGCATCCCCATCATCTTTGCTGCCCACAAGTTTGCGCACGCGCAAGAACATTGCTAGGAATAGAACTTCGCGATCTGCATCAGTTTGCCTGCAAGCGACAGCCAGGCCTGCGTGCCCGAAATTGCCAGGCGCACAGGAACCGACACAATCAGCAGTGTGCCGCCCCACAGGTACGCCGGATGCACCCGCCCCCGCGTGATCAGATCGTAGGTCACGCCGACTGCCAGTATCGGAAGGAAGGTCAAACCGAAGAACCATAGCGGGCCGAGCGGAAGCACGCCGGGAATGCGGGCCACGGCGGCCACGAGTATGGCAGTGTAGGCGAGCAGCATCAGACGTTTGTGCGCTGCCTTGTTGCTGCGTAGCCAAAGCGCCGCGGCAAGCAATCCCCCGAACATGAGCATATCGAAGAGCGGAATGGCGAGAAACGCCCGGGGATCCAGCCCCGGCGGCGCACCGCCGCGATATGCGAGTTGAAGCGCGGTTGCGGTTCCCACCACGATCATCATCCCCGCAACGACAGCCACCGCGATTCCCAGACGTTTGTGGAGAGCAACGCGACGGCTCGCGACCAGAGACGTTTGCACGATGAACAGTAGCACCCAAGTCGTAAAGAGCGCCGCGTGCCATCGGATGACGGTCGAGAATGGCCCGCCGCTAATGGTGGTTGTGGTGCCGAAGTAGGCGCTCAGGTAGTAGGTGCGGGCGAAGCCGATGAAAACGGAAATGGCCATCGCAATCGCCATCCCGCTGTAGAACAAGCGGTCGTACGCACCCGTCGAAAGAGCAAACGGCTTGGACGCTGCGCTGGTCGCCATAATGCCGCGGAGTTTACCACGCTCCGGCAAGTAGTCGATGGCGCTTTTGGGGTAGGAATAAAGCAAAAAGGATGGGCGATGGCCGGTGGTCCACACAACTCGAAAGTGCCGCTCGCGTGGGATGGGCCGCCCGCGCTCGGGACTAGACGCGAGTTCGACCAGTCCCCACCGGAGAACCCTCGGCATCCAACGGCTCGAAATCGCCCAGAGCCTTCAGGTAGCGTTCGGCGGAGCGCCGCAACGCCACTTTCGGATCATCACTCACCGCAAACTTCGGCCACGCGCCATGCAGCGCCGCGAACGGAAACGGCTCAAGTTTCCGCACGATCTCGCGCACCGTTGCGCCACTGACCGGAACAAAATTCGGATAGCTGTACATAAAGCTCACATAACGGCGATCGGGGCACACCTGCGGCATGTCGCCCGTCATCAGAACGCCACGTCCCTGCTCGCCCGACGCCCAATGCAGCACCTGAAACCCATCAAAGTGGCCGCCCACCCGAATCAGCGTGAGGTCATCGCTCAAGTGGTGAGTTTCACCACCCCAGAAAACCATCGCGGGATCGGGCCGCTGCACCCACTGGCGATCGGCTTCATGCAGATAGATGGGGATTCCGCCGAACGCATGGCTCCACTCGACCATGCTGGTGTAGTAGTGCGGATGGGATACCGCCAGCGCCTTCAGGCCGCCGTGCGCTTTCACCTGTCGAACGCTCTCGTCGTCAATCAGGCTGACGCAATCCCACAAGAAACCGCCGTGCGCGGTCTCGAGCAAAAGCGCCCGCTGCCCGATGGCGAACTTCGGCTGCGTGTGAATCCCCCACAGCCGATCGCCTTCTTCGAACATCACATTGCGATGTGTCTCGCGCAATTCGTCCAGCACAATCCATTGCTGCCCTTCCAAGCC
Source organism: uncultured Acidobacteriota bacterium (assembly GCA_963850425.1). Classification (GTDB taxonomy): domain Bacteria; phylum Acidobacteriota; class Terriglobia; order Terriglobales; family Acidobacteriaceae; genus Gp1-AA133. The sequence continues at coordinate 49,376 of CAWKLF010000004.1, forward strand.
AACGTACTGGCGTTCGTCTTCGCAGATCGGGCAGTGCGACGGCGCCCGTTCTGCTGGAGGATACTGCGTGCCACATGTGACGCAGAAATAGGTAGTCACTGGCTCGCCCTTTCGCCGCTGGTCCCATCCTCCGGAGGAATCTGGGAACTCGTGGGCGCGCATTCTGCCTTCCCTTCAAGATTGGAATGGCCTTCAGGAATCTGGGGTAGGAAACGTTCGAGCAATGACCGGAATGGCTCCCGCAATGCAAGCCGTCGACTTTCCTCTTCAAAAACTTCTCTGGCAGCGTTCGCGTTCTTTATCGCGTAGCGCGCGTAGGAAAGGCGCATCAGCCAGATTGCCTGTTGCATCTGCTCTTCCCGGCGCACGCGAAAAGTCGTCCAGCCGGAATTCGGAACCCAATGATGCTCCTCGGCCAGGCCTTCCGCCAGTAATGCGTCGCGCATCGCTCGCGGGAAAGGGATATCCACCACCACCCCGCCCAGGTGCGCGTGACCGATCTCCGCTTTGCCAAAGCGAAATTCGCGTCCGCCAAAACGATGAGGATGGACGCTCACCCCCGGCCAACTAGCTACTTCGCTTTCCAGCATCTTCACTTGCCAGTTCATCGCAAACTCCTGCCCTTTTCGATGTCGGAGCGGAGGAATCCGACTCAACCCAGACAGGCGACTGGGCTTCACAATTTCCGAAAAAGTGATTCCAAGGTAAAGCTTCGACCTCAGCGGCTGAAGCCGAAGTGATTTTATTGCCTTTATGGCTCGGCTAAAGCCGAGCCCTTTCAAACAAGAGAGGTTTCCTGGCTGAGCAGTCTGCGGGAAAAACTGGCAGGTTTGACGAGGTTATGGAACCCTTGACGGCCGGGTATCGCGAGTAGGTTGCAGCTGTAGGAGTGGTCGGAGCCGCCCGGCGTCACCGGGACGCAGAAGTCGCGCAAGATGCAGCGCCTGTGCGCCGGGCAGGGCTCGACGATCGCATACTAGTAGGCTTACAGCGCGCCTTTAAGTCCCAGCACAATCGCGCCGCAGGTGATGGTGTAGTACACAACGACCAGGGTCCACGCGGTCAGCTTCTCGAAAAACATGGGGATAACCTCCGACTAGGGGATTGGATCCTGACCACGTGCGCAGCGCCTGAGCGGAAGCGCCGCGGCCGGATCTTCGGCTGCTCACTGCATTCCATCCCTATTGGCTTCTGCCAGCAAGAGCACCGCAGTACCAGCAACGCCTTCTGTTGGTACACGGCGGCCATGTCCGGGTGGACGCAGGCGAGCGGGAAGCAGGCCTCCTCCGAATACGTTCCCTATAAATCGCGCACGTCATGTACTGCTTAGTTACTAGCTCCGATGAAAGCGCACCGCCTCCCTTTTTTTCTCAACGCAAAACCCGCTACACTGGCGTTCTTATGGCGAACCCTATCCAGCCCAACGTGAAATTAACCAATACTCCCGACTATCGCGAAACCTATGCCAATAGCGTGCAGATTCGTGTGAACGTCTGGGACTTCTTCCTGGTGTTTGGCACGCTGACTCAGCAGAGCGAGACCCAGGTCGAGATCCAGAATTTTCAGGGAATCTATCTGAGCCCGCAGCAGGCCAAGGCGTTGCTGGGCGTCCTGCAGCAGAACGTGACCGGATATGAAAATGCCTTCGGGGAAATCAAGCTCGATCCGCGCATGATGGGGCAAGGACCGGTGCACTAGAGCTCCGAGCGTTGAGCAGCCAGCTGCGAGCGAACTGCTCAGGCTCCGGACGCCGGCTGGTGTGCGAACGTGACACGGTAAGCGAAACAAGTTTCCATCTCGGCCTCTGGTTGCTCGCAGCTCACGGTTCGTAGCTCGTAGCTTCCTCATGAAATCTGACTCCTTCCCCTCATCGACCGTTATCTTTCTGGTTATCTTCGCGGCAATCTTTCTTCTGCACCTGCCGCTCCTGCGGCTTCCCTACTTCTGGGATGAGGCGGGATATTACATTCCCGCGGCGCGCGACCTGCTTTTGACAGGGAGTGTGATTCCGCATTCGACGCCGTCGAACGCGCATCCGCCCTTGGTGATGGCGTACCTCGCGGCCTGCTGGAAGATAGTAGGATTTTCGCCGTTCGTGACCCGCTCGGCCATGTTGCTGGTCGCGGCATTTAGCCTGCTGGGCGTGTTTCGAGTCGGTCGGCGCGTCGCAAATTTGCAGGTCGCGGTGGCAGCAACCGCGGCTACGGCGCTCTACCCGGTTTTCTTCGCGCAGAGCACGATGGCGCACGTGGATCTGGCGGCCGCGGGGCTCACCCTGTGGGCACTGGAAAGCTACCTGGCCAAGCGCTGGGCCGCTGCGGCCATCTGGTTCGCGCTCGCCGTGCTCGCTAAGGAGACGGCGGTGCTCGCGCCCCTGGCTTTGCTTGGCTGGGCCGTGGTGGGTCCGTGGCTCAGTCGTTGGTTGACTGCCCGGCCATCGGGCAAGCCTGATTCCCGCGAGCACGAATCCGCCGGCACCGGAACAGATCCGCTTTCCGGCAGCAGTCGCTGGAAGCTAGTTGCATCCCTGCTGACTTCGGTGGTGGTGTTATGCCTGTGGTACGCATATCACTACTCGCGCACCGGATACGTTTTCGGCAACCCGGAGTTCTTCCGCTACAACGTACAGGCGACGATGAGCGGCGTGCGCATTCTGCTCGCCTTGGCCATGCGCGTGTGGCAGAGCTTCGGCTATATGCATCTTTGGGTGCTCACGCTCCTGATGATATGGGCGATGACACGGCCTCCTCTTCAGGAAGGAGATTCCCAGCGGCGGCGGATCGATCTGGCGGAGCAGTATGTTTTCGGTGTTCTGGTTCTCGCTTACATCGTTGCAATGGCGGTGGTAGGTGGCGCGGTGCTCGCCCGCTATATGCTGACGATCGTGCCGCTGGTGATTCTGCTGGCGGTATCGACTTTGTGGCGGCGGATTCGGCACTGGCTTTGGCTGGTCGGTGCGGTGTGTTTCGCGTTCGGGATGGCGTTGTTTTTCAATCCGCCCTATGGCTTTTCGCCGGAAGACAATCTGGCATACCGGGACTATGTGCTGATGCACCAGGAGGCGGAAAACTTTCTCGCGCATCGATATCCGCAAGCCCGGGTGCTGACGGCGTGGCCCGCGGCGGACGAGATCAGCCGGACCTACCTGGGCTACGTGGCGCGCCCGCTCCGCGTCGTGAAGATTGATGACTTCACCGTGGAGGAAGTGGCTGGGGCGGCACAGGAACGTTCACGGTTTGACGTGGCGCTTGTGTTCTCGACCAAGTACGAGCCGCCGCGGCCATTGCTCGAACGCTGGCACGCCTGGGAAAGGATAAAGACGCGTTTCTTTGGATTCCATCGCGATCTGCCGCCGGCCATCGCGGCGCAGATTCTGGGCGGGCGCGTCGTGTTCACGGAAAAGAGCGCGGGTCAGTGGGTGGTGGTGATCGAAATCGAGCGCGTATATGAGGCGCGGCGCTCGGATTGACGCGCACAGGCTCCTTGAGGGACGTCACCCAAGGCGAGGGGAGCTGATTGATCAGCGTTGGGACTATTCGTTTCCCACTTCGTGGCATTCGAAGCTTAGACGGTGTTGGCCTGCTTCTCAGCCATGTCACCGATCACTGGTAATTTGAAGGTCTTTCCCTGGTAGGCCTTGAATACCAGGATCAGCCAGATCACAAAACCTGCCAGACCAATCAGCGGCCACAAAAGCAGCGATGCCCAACCCAGAAACGGCAGATGCCCGAATATCCCCAGCGCAATCCAGAGAATAATCCACGCCACGTGGAAGAAGATGCTCTGGAAGGAGTGGAAGCGAACAAAGCGATTCTTGTTATAGGGCTCGATGACGAGAAAAAGGACCGCCGGAATGATGGTGACGTAGGCGAGCGCGCTCGCCACGTTCTCGGTGAGGCCGCCGACCTGGCCCTGCGACGGGCCGGTGGTGGCGACGGTCGCTCCTGGCGATGAACTGGCACAAAGAGGACACGTGGTTGCTCCCGCTGGAAGGGGTTTGCCGCAATTGGAACAGAACGCCATAGTGTTTCCTCGCATTCCGTGAACTGGTCGGCTCGGCAGTCATTCATGTCCGGCTGACCGGAGGTCGCGGCCCGCACGTTAGCAGATTCACCAGAATGAGGCAATGACGTATTCAATGCCGCCCGAAGCAGCCCATCGGCTCAGAGAAGTTTGCCTCTGTTCAGTGCAGCGAACCAGCAGAACCCAACGTCACTGTTGAAGCATACTTTATCAACGATGCCGATAGTAGATCGCCCGGATGAGTCGGGCCGTTACGGATTTACGACGGGGCAACAGCAGAGATGTTTCACGTCGGACATTTTCTGCCCGGTCACGCCGACATGAGGTGACAGGAATGAGTTTTTAGAATCAGCCAGACTTCGTGGCCCGCGCTTAACCCGAGCGCATTGCGGGCAGCCAGCGTGAGGTGAACCTCCATCTCCACGCCGATTTCTACGCGTGCCACCATCAGAACGTCGCGACGAATCAGGGAAACAATCTTGCCGGGAACTACATTGCGCGCGCTCAGTCCCTGCGGAGCTTGCGTTGCCAGCAGGATGTCTCCCGCGCGGATCCCGATCCTCACCTTCGAACCTTCGCCGGTGCGCATCAGCGGTGTTTCCAACTCGACATTACTGCCGGCAAGCTGGCAGGTCATGGTGCCGCGGTCTTCGTGGGCCGCGGTCACGACCGCATCGAAAATGTTTTCAAATCCGGCGAGCTGCGCGATGGTTTCCTGGCGGGGAGCGGTCATGACGTCGTGCGGCGTACCCTGGGCGAGGACCCGCCCGCGATCGAGCACCAGCACGCGCTCGCCGAGCGCGAACACTTCTTCGCGACTATGCGTTACGTAGAGGATCGGGATGCGGTGCGCGTCGTTCCAGCGGCGCAGGTCGTCGAGGATCAGGCCCTTGGTGGGAGAGTCGAGCGCAGCCAGCGGTTCGTCGAGCAGCAGAACGCAGGGATCGGTGACCAGCGATCGGGCAAGCGCGATTCTTTGTCTCTCGCCGCCGGAGACCTCACCGGGAATGCGCAAGCGGAGTTCGCGGATGCGCAACGCGTCCAGGATGGCGCTGATACGCTGCTCGCGGTCGTCGCGCGCAAGGTGATTGAGGCCGTAGCCGACGTTGCGTTCCACAGTGAGATGGGGAAACAAAGCCAGGTCCTGAAATACGTAGCCGACTTTTCGCTTGGGCACGGGGACATTGGTTCCGGCTTGCGCGTCGAACAGAACGCGCGTGCCAATGCGGATTGCGCCCGCGTCGGGTGTGGAGAGGCCGACGATGCAATCGAGCAGCGTGGTCTTGCCCGCTCCCGAGGCTCCGAAAACAATGGTGAAACCCGCGGGGGCCGAGAAATCGACGTCGAGGATGAATTCGGAGTCATTGTGGTGACTCTTCCGGAAGTGTGCGTTCAGCGCAGGCGTGTATGGAACCGCGTCGCTGGGGGACGCGGTGATCGCGTCGGCCATTGTTCCGGCTTGCTGAGGATCGCTCGCCATGGGCAAATTCATTTGCGGTTGCAGGATTGTGATTCTAACCGTTCGGAAGCAAGAAAGCGGCTCTGACCAGATTTGCCCGTTTTTTGTCAAGAGGGACTGAGGAGTTGATTTCGCGCAAGCGGTTGAAGGCGAAGCAAATATATTGTGCGGCACCGTGTCACAATTACCCCTTCGAAATTGCTATTCTGGAAGTAGAGCAGGAAAAATAGGAAGTGCATGCTTCTGTGGAAGTTTTTGGCCTAGTGATTTTGCACACCATCACTGGCAAGAAAATCTTAAAACGCAGAGATCGCAGAGATTTGGCGCAGAGGTCGCAGAGAAAACCTGCTTAGGTCGCGAGATTTCGCGCTTTCCGGCGCGATTCCCACTTTGAAAAAAAACTTGTAGCGAGGTGACAGCCGCCACAAAGGGCGAGCGCGCCGTCATGCTCGAATGAGCCTGATGTGTGTGGCGATGCCTGGCGATGCAGGCGTACTACCGGGCACGTATTCGTATGTCGTTAGTAACTAGTTCGAGGGAGAAAGGTTACGTTAAGTTGTTGAATACGCTCGCACGACCCGGGGTGGGAAACAAAATCAGGCTGGCATGGCGATCTTCATGAGACTTTCGTGGCGCACTTCGCGCGCGTGGTGGATGTGCGCGTTCCTCCTTTCGGCAGTCTGGGCTTTCGGCCAGGGTTCGAAGCAAACTTCGGAATTCGAACCCATTCAGGATCAGGACCGCGACAATCCCAAGGCGCGCGAAATGTGGTTTATGCACGGCCGCACGGTGCCGAGCGGCGAACCGGCGGCGGCGCTGCGCTTTCACGCGTACCAGCAGAAAATGCAGATGCGGCGTCAGCTGGCGGCCCGCGCCGTCACTGCATTTCCGCGCGTGATCACCAGTGGCTGGATGCCTCTAGGGCCGGCCCCGTTGGCTTCTGATCCGGGTACGGGACAGAACTACGGCGCAGTGTCGGGCAGAGCGACAGCGGTGGCGATCGATCCGGCGGATGCGACTGGCAACACGGTGTACATCGGGGGAGCGCATGGCGGGGTGTGGCGTTCGAGTAACGGGCTGAGCGCGACCGCGACGAATGTGAATTGGACGCCGGTGCTGGACTACGAATCAACGCTGGCGATCGGCGCAATTGCGATTCAGCCATCCGCCAACACCGACCCGACCAAGAGCGTGATCCTGGTGGGAACAGGCGAGCCCAACAGTTCAGCCGATTCGTATTACGGGCTCGGCATCCTGCGCTCGGCCGACGGCGGCACGAGCTGGACTTTAATCACGCAAGACGCCGGCGGCACGCACTCGTTTGCGGGACTCGGCTTCAGCAAGATCGCATTCAGCAGCACCAATCCGCAACTGGTGGTGGCAGCGGCCGCGGCGGCAACAGAAGGCTTCGCGCTGGGACTGGAGAGTCCGGTCACAGTGAATCGCGGTATCTACTACTCACAGGATGCGGGCGTGACGTGGCACTACGCCTCGGTGAAGGATGGAAGCTCGACGGTGTCGCCGGGGACGGTGACGTCGGTGGTGTACAACGCGAGCGCGGGAAAGTTCTTCGCGGCGCTGCGCTATCACGGGATCTATTCGTCGGCGGATGGTATCAACTGGACCCGCCTGCCGGATGCGAACCAGCCGGGTGCGGGCCTGACGACGTCGAGTTGCCCCGCTACCAGCGCGGCGACGCCGCTGTGTCCGATTTACCGCGCGGAACTGACAGTGGTGCCCGCGCGCAACGAGATGTATGCGTGGGTCGTGTCGCTGGATCCCAACACGTTCGTCGAGAACGATGGCGGAGTCTGGCTGAGCCTGAATGGCGCGGCGAGCCCGTGGACCTCGATCAACGACAGCGGCATTACGAACTGCGGCGATCCGGGCTCGGGCGGATGCGGCGTGCAACAAGGCACTTACAACCTGGAACTCGCGGCTCTGCCGAATGGTTCAGGAACGGATCTCTTCGCAGGCGCGATTAACATCTACAAGTGCCGGATTACAAACCCTGCGTCGCCGAGTTGCTCGTTCATGAACCTGACGCACGTATACGGGTGCTTCTCGATTGCGAATGTGCATCCGGACCAGCATCACCTGGCGGGAATCATCGCAGGCGGCAAGGAGGCGATGTATTTCGTGAATGATGGCGGGGTGTACCGCGCGCTCGACGCGTACACGGGATTAACGACGGGAACTTGCGGCCAGCACAACGCATTCGATGATCTGAACGGTACGCTTGGGTCGATGACGCAGTTTGTGTCGTTCTCGAATCATCCGACCGACGTGAACACGCTGCTGGGCGGGACGCAGGACAATGGGTCGCCGGCGACCTCGACCGGAACCACGAGCACGAGTTGGATCAACGTGCTGGGGGGCGACGGCGGGTTCAATGAGATTGGTCCGAATGGTGCAGATTGGTTTACGGCGAATCCGGATATTCCGCCGAACTCACTGAACGTCAACTACTGCGGATCGGGAATCAGTTGCCGGAACAATTCGTTTCAGACGGTGGTATCGAGCGCCCAGGTCGGAAACGATGACGGGGCATTTTACTTTCCCTACATTTTGGACCCGCAAGCCGCCTCGCGGTTGATCGTCGGCACATGCCGGGTATGGCGCGGCGGGCCGGCGACGAGTACCGGCGGCACATACACGGCGCTGAGCAATAACTTCGATACGGGCCTGGGCGGATCGGGCGGGAATTGCAACGGAGGCGAATTCAATTTAGTCCGGTCCCTGGCTGCGGGCGGCCCGAAGGATGCCAACGGGTTTTCGAGAGTGGTCTATGCCGGAACCGATGGTTTGGGCAGAGTGACGAATCCGGCGGCGGGGCGCGTGTTTGTGACGACCAATGCAGGCACGACGTTGATGGCGGATCGGACCGGAGCGATTAATCCGGGACAGTTTCCGGTACCGGCGATCGCAATCGACGTGTCGGATGTAACGGGACAAACAGCGTACGCGGCGGTCATGGGATTTCATGTGGGCCACGTTTTCAAGACCACGAACGCGGGAGTGACGTGGACGGCGTTCTCAACGAACCTGCCGGATGCTCCTGCCGACGCGCTGGTGGTGGACGCGCAGGCAGCGACGGTGTACGTGGGAACGGACGTGGGAGTGTTCGCGAGTTCGACTTCGTCCGCGAACTGGGTGGAGGTAGGCCCGGCGGCAGCGGCGGGCAATTCGGGATTTCTGCCCAACGTTCCGGTGACCGCGCTGCGACTGTTCAACAGCGGTGGGAAGAAACTACTGCGGGCCTCGACCTACGGACGCGGCATCTGGCAATACGACCTGCTGGCCTCGACCACGCCGGATTACCAGATCACGATTACGAATCCGACGCTAACCGTGTTTCCGACACAGAATGCTAGCTTCAACGGGAAGTTAACGGCTGCGAACGGATACGCGAGCGCGGTGGCATTGAGTTGCGCGGCGGGCACGACGGCGCCGCCGAGCACATGCACGCCGAGTCCGGGGAGTTTGACGCCGACGGGAGCCGGAGCCGCGTTTACGGTTACGGCGGCTGGGGTGGCGCAGGACTATTTGTTCAACATACACGGCCTGGGTAGCGACGCGTCCACGATTGCGCATGACGCGCCGGTCACTCTGCATGTGGTCGATTTCTCGCTGGGGGCGCCATCACCGGCCGGCGTGGCGGTGCAACAGGGGAGCACGTCGGGAGGCGTCAGTTTCCTGGTTTCGGGGGCGGGAGCGTTTTCAGGGACCGTGACGCTGGCGTGCCCATCGAGCGGAATGCCGGCGGGTGTCACTTGCAGTTTCTCGCCGTCTGCATCCGTGTCGGCGCTGCCCGCCACCGTGACATTGACGTTTACCACCACCGCATCGACACCGATCGCGACGACGCCGGTAACAATTTCGGCGACGACTCCGGGCGCGCCCGCCGCAAAGACCCAGAGCGTGAACCTGACGGTGACGGTTCCGGTTCCGGACTACACGCTGGCAATCAGCAATTCTCCGCAATCTGCCCCGGCGAATCAGCCGGCGACGTTCAATGGCATGTTGAAGGCGCTGAATGGATACGCGAGCGCGGTGAATCTGACGTGCGGAGCGGGGGCTCCCCCGACCTGCACCATTTCACCGACATCGGTCACGCCGACTGCGGGGGGAGCGCCATTCACGGTTACCGTTAGGAGCGGGGTGGCTCAGGCTTACAACTTCAGCTTGAACGGAGCGGGCACGGACACTGCGCACACCGCTCATACGGCGTCGGCGACTTTCAATTCGCTATTCACGCTCACGATCAGCAACAGCACGGGAGACCAGAGTTTGAAGGCGGGACAGAGCGCAACCTATGGCCTGGTGGTGACGCCCGTGGGAGCGGCGACTTTCCCGCTTGCTGTCAACTTCACGTGCTCCGGGCTACCGGCTGGGGCCACTTGTTCGGCGCCCTCTATCGGCACAGGAGCCACTGGGACGCAGAACGTTACGCTCACGATCAGCACGAGCGGGCTGGGGAGCGCCGTGATTCGACCGAGCGCGGAGAATCGACGGCCTTGGTCGCCGTTCTTTGTGTGGATGTCGGCTGTAGGAATGGTGATCGGAGGGTTAGCGCGGAAGACTTCGACGCGCAAGATGTCGGGTGCGCTGATGGCGCTGGTAATGGCGTCGACGATCGTGCTGTCTTCTTGCGGCGGTGGAAGTACTGGTGGTGGAGGAGGCGGCGGTGGCGGTGGCGGCGGCGGAGTGACGGTGAGTGTGAGCCCGCGCACGACGAGCAAATTCCCAACCGAGCAGCAGCCTTTCACGGCTTCGGTGAGTGGGAACGCCAATACCGCGGTTACATGGCAGGTGAATGGCGTGACCGGGGGGAATGTCACCGGGGGGACGATAGATGCGGCCGGCGTGTACACCGCGCCGGCAGTCGTGCCGAGTCCGAATAATCCGGTGATGGTAACGGCGGTATCGCAGGCGGATGTGACGAAGTCCGGATCGGCAACGGTGACACTGAAGGCGCCGACGCCCGCGGGAACTTATACGGTGACGATTGCGGCGACGGCGGGGAGCGTGGTGCAGACGACTACGGCTACGCTGGTGGTGCAGTGATCGATCTCCGTTTGTTCAGGGAAACGGTCCATCTTCTAATCTAGCGTGGACTTCTGTCCTCGTTCTGCAAGACGTCCTGGAATCCATACGTCCTTCGCGTCGCTCAGGCTGACAAAACCATTTCATTTAAGGTTGCGCGAAGGGCGCGCTGCCCTTTCCGGCTAAGGGATTTCCTTAGATTGGAGTACAGGACCATCTGGATTCAAGTAAGGGGTTTGCGGAACGTATGGTTGCCGGTCCGATGGTGCATTATGACGGAGCGGAGTGTCGAGGAACTGCGCGCTGAGTTGAACCAGCTTATGGAAGAGCAGATGGAAAGCCTCCGAAAACAGACCTTCGGCGGCCTCGACGATGAAGAGCTACGGCAACATGAAGCGCGGTTGAAAAGAATTCGTGAATTGTCTGCTGATTTTCTCGCGGCTTTAAAAAGAAATCTGCTTTAACCGAGTAGGCACGAAAGATCGGTTGAAAGGAAAACTATGGCGGAAAAGCCCAGCGTGACGTTGCCCGGAAAGGTGGAGAAGATCATCGAGTCTTCACATCCCAAGGAACCGGAGAAGGCGCAAATCTCGGTGGAAGGGGCCGACGCTCTGTATCAAGAAATTCGCATTGAGAATTCACTCACGAACCATGAGGGCGATGAGGTTGGACTTAAGGAAGGCGCCGAGGTTGAGGTCACCGTTGCCGCCGAGGACGATGCAACGACGCCCAAGAGGAATTGAGCGAGACGCCGAATCTCCAAGGAACACTGATGACGTTTACGTAGGACTCAAGGTGTCGACCTAGCTATAGGCTGGGTACCGGCTTTTTCGTGATCAGCTTCCGGGGATTGAGCCTCCTGAGTATGAACATCTTTGTATTTAGAAATGGTGTGCGCAATCATGCTTGCCCAAACCTCATTGTTGCGGATCTGCTCGGCGGTTGGCGTGTAGATCTCGCCGTAGTGGCAGGCTAACGAGCCGAGACACTCTCCATTTTCCGCAATTGCCGGGACTGAGAAAGCAGCGCGGACGGGAGAGACCTCGGACGCACTTCGAGCTGATGCGAAAAGCGGGTCGGTTAGCATGTCGGAGACGATCCACGGCATGCGATGTTCGACGGCGCGGCCGCAACATTGGTCACCGATGCGAACCGGACCGCACGCGTCGATATAAGACGCTGGCAGACCGCAGGTAATAAGCGGTCTCAGGACGCGCTGGTCTGAATCGGCGATATAGAAGGAACCGGAATTCGACTTTGCCCCTTCCATTGCGAGTTGAACCAAGTTAGCCAAGGCAGATTTTAAGTCGCCTGTGCCACTGATGCGTTGGAACTCCTGCTCGAAGAATCTAATTTCCTTCAAATGGATTTGCACTCCCCGAATGAATCTGTCACCGAAAGCGCGAGCACAATAAGGTTAAATCACAAGTCAAACCTAGCGCCAAATCTCTCAAAACATTCGTTGTCAGGCCCAATACTCTTGGATTGTCAATCAAAATAAGTGGATTATCGGTCTTGCAGATCAAATGCGTGAGATCGAGCGGGAAGAGTCCCGCCATCATCCCTTGCCCTCGTCGGCGGAGGGCCCGTAGATGGCTGGAACTTTTTCGTTGTTGAGGCGCAGGTAGACCGTTAGCTGGCCGCGGTGGTGGGCCATGTGGTTCAGGACTCCGTCGCGGATGGCGACGTAGCGCTGCTGGTCGCTCATCACCTTGCCACCCGAGAGCAGCTTCCATTTTGTATGGAACAAGTGGTCGTCGGTTGTTTTCTGGAGGACCTCGCGACCTTTTTGCAGCGATGCTTCGAATTGCTGGATCAGGTCCTGACGAGTCTTCCAGTCGGGCGGGCGGAATTTGGGGCCGCCGGCCGGGTTGATGTCGAGTTCGTCCATGTTGACCACCATGTCGAGCCAGGCCGGAATGTTGGCGACCAGCGTGGCCAGGGCGCCCAAGGGCATGGATTTTTCATGGGGCTTCCAGTCGTTCTTGCCTTCGGGAACGCGTTCCAGCGTTTTGCGAATGCCGACCGCTTCGCGGTCGAGTTCGGCCAGCAAGAGTTCCGTGACTTTCATTGTGCTTTCTCCGCGTACCAGACCTTAGATGTTTCTCGGGGCACCGGGGATTGTAAAGAAATGCGCTGCGACTCGAGGTTGAGCTGGGCGGGTTGTTGAGTTGGGCCGGGTTGTATGTCCTTGCGGAAGAGGCGGCGTTTGCGCTTATCCTTACGATGACAGACCTGGATGTCTGCATTCATGAGCGAACGATACGACGTTGTCATCATTGGCGGTGGGATTGTGGGATTGGCGGTGGCGCGCGAGATTACACGGCGGTTTCCGCGGCTGGGGCTGGCAGTGCTCGAGAAGGAAGCGCGGGTGGGCGCGCATCAGAGTGGGCACAACAGCGGCGTCATTCACTCCGGCGTGTATTACAAGCCGGGATCCATCAAGGCGCGGACGTGCGTGCCGGGCGCGGCGGCGATGGTGGATTTTTGCCGCGAACATGGAGTGAAGTATGAGATTTGCGGGAAGGTGATCGTGGCGACTTTGGCGGAGGAGTTGCCGCGACTGCGGGACCTGCTGGAGCGTGGGCGCGCCAACGGCGTGGAAGGGCTGCGGATGTTAAGTCCAGAGGAATTGCGGGACATTGAGCCGCACGCAACCGGATTGGCGGCGCTCCATGTACCGACGACCGGCGTAACGGATTATGCGAAGGTCTGCGAGAAGTATGCGGAATTGATTGCGGCGCAGGGCGGGACGGTGAGGACTTCCACGAAAGTTGTGGGGCTCCGCGCGGATGAAAACGAGACGATCCTCGAGAGCAGCGGTGGCGCAATTTCCGCAGGGGTGGTGATCAATTGCGCGGGACTGTTCAGTGATCGGATCAGCCGGATGGCGGGTGAGCGTCCTGAGGTGCAGATTGTTCCGTTTCGTGGCGAGTACTACGACCTGGTGCCGGAGCGGGCGGGACTGGTGCGGGCGCTGATTTATCCGGTGCCGGATCCGCGGTTTCCTTTCTTAGGCGTGCACTTCACGCGAAGGATTCATGGCGGGGTGGATGCCGGGCCAAATGCGATTTTTGCTTTCAAGCGGGAGGGATATCGCGCGCGAGATTTCAGTTTGCGCGATACGGCGGAGTCGCTGATGTTTCCGGGTTTCTGGCGGGTGGCGGCCAAGCACTGGCGCATGGGGAAAGATGAGGCGCGACGATCGGTGAACAAGGCATCGTTTGTGGAAGGGCTGCAGCGGCTGGTTCCGGAAGTGAGAGCGGAGGATCTGGTGCCGGGCGGGTCGGGCGTGCGGGCGCAGGCGATTCACCGGTCGGGGGCGTTGGTGGATGATTTTCAGTTTTCGCAGAGCAAGCGGATGCTGCATTTGTATAACGTGCCATCGCCGGCGGCGACTGCGTCGATTGCGATTGGGCGGACGGTGGTGGAGATGGCGGCAGGGGGTTGGGGTTGGGATTGAGTTTCGCGTTTCCTAGGGAGAGGACTTGCTGGCTGGGCAGATTGTTCTTCGAAGCTGGTAGAGTGGTGAGCTTGAGCGACCGCGGGCGGGGCGCCCGCGCTACACGGAAAAGCAGGTCCTTCGCTTCGCTCAGGATGACAAACTTAAACACATGACAAACTAGACAACGGCGTAATGGACAGTGCGGTCGGGCAGGGGGGGCGGATGGCATTGAACTTGGCCAATAAGCGCGTGGCGGTGTTGGGCGCGGGGAAGATGGGCGGGATTCTGGTGAAGGCGTTTCTGGAGAAGAAACTGCTTACGCCGAAGCTGACCACGGTGACAGTGCAGCACGAAGAGCGCGCGAGTGCGCTGTCGAAGAAGCTGGGAATTCCGGTCGGGACGAACAATGTCGCGGCGGTGAAGAAAGCCGATGTGGTGCTGGTGTGCCTGAAGCCGCAGGTGGTGCAGGGCGTGCTGGAAGAGATTCGCAAGAGCATGGGCCCGGAACAGTTGGTGATTTCGGTAGCAGCGTCGGTTCCGACCAGCAGTATTGAGAGCGCGCTGGGCGGCAAGGTGCCCGTGGTGCGGGCCATGCCGAATACGCCGTGCCTGGTTGGGCAGGGGATGACGGCGCTGTGTAAGGGGAATCATGCGGGGGCGGAGCATCTGGAGATCGCCAGCGAGTTGTTCAATGTTGTCGGGCGCACGGTGGTGGTCGACGAGAAACATATGGACGCGGTGACCGGCTTGTCCGCGAGTGGGCCGGCGTATATCTACATCATTCTTGAGTCGCTGGCGGAAGCTGGGGTGAAGGTTGGATTGCCGCGCGATGTGGCGACGCTGTTGGCGGCGCAGACTGCGTTGGGAGCGGCGGCCGTGGTGCTCGAGACCGGGGATCATCCGGCGCTGTTGAAGGATGCGGTGACGACTCCGGCGGGGTGCACAATCGACGGGATTATGGAGTTGGAGGAGGGGAAACTGCGCGTGACCTTGATTAAGGCGGTGGTAAAGGCGGCGCAGCGGGCGAAGGAGCTGGCCTACTCCGGGTAAGAATTCCAGTCGTCGGTCGTCGGTCGTCGGTCGTCGGTCGTCGGTCGTCGGTCGTCGGTCGTCGGCGAACGCTAGACTGAGACTGTCGCTTGTTACAAGGATTTTTTCTTCTTTCGCTCGAAAAAATTCCACGAACACTGCCTTTCACGATTCTCTTCGTTCGCTCGAAAATCCCACGATCACTTGCTTTGTGGAATCCCACCTTAGCGCAAAGGACGCGCGAAGGTGGGGCACCTGCTCTTACTCAGGCTCTGAAGAGCGATTATTGGTCTTAGGGAGTGGGCAGCAGAAGATCTGGCTTACTGGGCTTGCAGGAAGGTGACGATTACCTGGGTGCGGATGGGGACTTTTTTGCCGTCGACGGTGAAGGGCTTGTAGCGCCATTGCCGGACAGCGGCGGTGGCGGCGTCGGCGAGGTCGGGGTTGCCGCTTACGGGAGAAATCTGCTGAACTCGGCCGTTTGCTCCGATGAGGGTTTCAAGGACTACGCTGCCCTGGATGTGGGCGCGGCGCGCGGCTTCGGGATAATCGGGCTCGATGCGCTGGTCGAGAAGGCTTTCGGCCAGCTCGGGCTTGAGGCGTACGAAGTGGTCATCGGTGAGCGAAGGGTCCGCGACAGCAGGCAACTTCGAGCGTTGCGCGGCGGACTTAATTGACGACGCTGCGGTGGCGGAGGCTGAGCCTTTCGCGGCGGAAGGCAGGTAGGAACTGAGTGGAGCGGACTCGGTGGCGGCGCGCGGTTTCGCCGCCGGCTTGGTTGTTGGCGTGGAAGGCTGCTCAGGATGAACCGGCTTGCCGTAGATCAGCTTGCCTTTTTCATCGTAGACGGCAAGGCCTCCCTCCGCGCCGGATTGCGGGTCGCCAGCCTTCGCTGCCTGACTCGCGGGAGCTTTGCTCTCGGACTTGCTGGCGGCAGGGATGATGACGGCGGACGCGGCTGAACCAGACGGTCTCGATGCAGCCGGCTGAGTAAATTTCGTGCTCGAGGGCATCGGCTTTGATTGCTCGGAAGCGCCGGGAGCGGCCGATGCCGTGACTGGACCGAGATCAAGTTCCTGCGCTTGCGGTGCCGCTAGAACTTCAGATCCGGACTTCTGCACGGAGCTGCGATTCCCGCCCACGCGATAGGCCATCAGGCCGAGGATCAGGCACGCGATTACTCCCGCGCAGACGGCCAGCCAATTGGTCCAGCGATCGGCGGAATCGGAGAGCTTGCTCGCCGGCCTGGATTTGAATTCGAAGACGGCCGTGCGCGGACGTTCCGGTTCGGGCTCAGGCGATGGAGGGAGTGGCATTGGCTCGACACGCTTCGCTTCGACGTTCACAACAGCAGGAGGAGCGGTTGCGGAAGCCATTTCCTCCGGCTTAGCGGAGAATCCGGTGATCTGTCCGCCAGACTGCTTGGTGTGCCGAACGATGCGGTAAGCGAGCGCCTGCAAAGTTTGCTCGTCACGCTCGCCAAAGGCGTTGGGGCGCGGCGAGAAGATTTCGAAGATCCCCATGAATTCGCCCCAATACCAGAGGGGAACGACGAGGATGGAGCGGACACCGAGCAGGCGGCAGGCGCCGGCGTCAACGCGCGGATCGGTTTCGGTGTCGTCGCAACGCTGGAGCGTGCCAATGCGGAGGCACTCGGCGGAAAACCCGGCATTGTCGAGACGAACGCCGAGGTCAGGCGCGGTGCGGCCGGTGGTGGCGCGGCATACCATTTCACCGCCGCGGGTGAGCGCGATGGCGGCGCCGGTTGCTCCCGTGGCCAGACATGCTTGCTCAACGATCTGATTTAAGACAAGGTCCAAAGCCAGATCCTCGGACGCATCTCCGCCGCCGTTCGCTGCCAGGGCGCTGGTCAGACCGCGAATTTCCGCGTCCGATGGAAGCGCGTTCTGGAGCTCGAAACCAGCGTCAGAGGTGGGGGCGTCCTCGAATGAATTATATGGACGGTAGGGATCCGGGCACGACATTGGGGTCTCTTGAGCCTGGAGTGAGCACCGGGGGACTACTCACGAATTCGATCCAATTACTACACGGAGTTTCGCCGCAAAAGCCCCAGATGTCAACGGTTAAATCCATAGGGGGCAACGGTTTCGAACGAATCGGGAAGAGCAAGTGGGGCAGATTCAGGCAGATAGGGAACGGCCTTCCGGTGTGGGAATGGGGCGCGGAGCTTTGAGCTGTGAACTTTGGGCTGCGAGCCGGGAGTTTCTTCAAGACGTGTCAGCCCTTGTACGCTCGCACAGAAGCTGACCACATTGCTGCCGCGATGCCTGATACTACTGGCGGCAACCAAGAAACCATGAGTTCGGGCGAAGCGGTTTCCGAGACTTCCCTTTCGCGGTCGGATCAGTGGCATGCGGTGACTGCCAGCTTTTTGGGGTGGACGCTGGATGCCTTTGATTTCTTCGTGCTCGTATTTTTGGTCGACACCTTGGCGGCACAGTTTCGTGTGCCGGCCTCGAAAATTATTCTGACGATGACGGCCACACTTGCGATGCGGCCGGTGGGGGCGCTGCTGTTCGGGTTGCTCGCGGATCGTTACGGGCGTCGGCGGCCGCTGATGTTGAATGTAGTGTTTTTTTCGGTGATGGAATTGGCGTGTGGCTTCGCGCCAAATTATGCGGTGTTCTTTGTGCTGCGGGCGATCTTCGGAATCGGGATGGGCGGCGAGTGGGGAGTAGGGGCATCGCTGGCAATGGAGAGCGTTTCGGCGCGCTGGCGGGGGGTGCTTTCAGGAGTGGTGCAAAGCGGCTACTCGATCGGTTACCTGCTGGCCGCGGTGGCAGCGCGCGTCGTGTTGCCGCTGTGGGGCTGGCGGGCGATGTTCTGGGTAGGCGGCGTTCCGGCTCTGCTGGCTTTCTACATTCGCTTCCGCGTGAAGGAGTCCGAGGCGTGGAAGCAGCGTCGCGCGCCCACGGTGGGATCGATTTTGCGCACGGCTAGCGGGCACTGGAGGATTTTCTCTTATCTCGTGCTACTCATGACGTTGATGATGTTTTTGTCTCACGGCACGCAGGACCTGTATCCACATTTCCTGCGAGAGGTTCACGGGTTCACGCTGGGGACGATTTCTTACGTCGCGATTCTGTACAACATCGCGGCGGTGGTGGGAGCGTGCACCTTCGGATATTTTTCGGAACATTTCGGGAGGCGGAGGGCCATGCTGTTCGCGCTGGCGCTCGCGATGCTTTCGATTCCGGCGTGGGCATTCGGAGGATCTTTGAGCGTGCTGGTGGTGGGCGCGTGCCTGATGCAGATGGGCGTGCAGGGGGCGTGGGGAATCATCCCTGCGCACTTGAACGAGTTATCACCGGACATGGTGCGCGGACTGATGCCGGGATTTGCATACCAGATGGGGATATTGATTGCCGCGCCCACGAACACGATCGAGTATGCGCTGCGCGACCGGTATGGATACGCGTGGGCGCTGGCTGCTTTTGAAATCGTGAACATTGTCTTGTTGGCCACGGTGATCGCGCTTGGGAAGGAACACAAGGGAAAGAGTTTTGTGGCTGGTTAGTCTGGTAAGGGCTGGCTTCCATCCGGACACAGTTCCATTCAGCGCGTGGGGCCAGCCCTTTTTTTAGCCTGGCGCTGCTTATGCAGCGTGTTTTGGAGCCGCGTGCTTGTTGGAGTTGACGGGCTTTTTGGGTTCGCAGACGACCGCGGCGGCCAGCAGGATTCCAATCAGGCCAAAACAAACCAGCGCGAACAGGGCGATCATGAGGACCGGCATAAGATCCTCCTTATAGAGGAATTGTCGGACGTGCGCGAGCCGTCCTCGGTGACAGCCATCACTGATTTGGGTGACGATTGGACATTCCCGATTTATTCGCACGGGAGCGCTGGTTCGCATGATTGCCGGCGCTGGTTACTGAGAAAACTGCTACATTAATTTGTCCGGAACACGGAGAGGCCGCGTTCGTTTTTGTGCGCGATCGCATAAAAAACGAACCGGAAGCCTCCGGACTGGAGACGTTCATGCGCATTGCAGTGGTGGGCTCGGGCTATGTTGGACTGGTGGCGGGAGCCTGCTTTGCCGACATGGGGCACGAAGTCATCCTGGTCGATAACGATCAGCAGAAGCTGGCCGCGTTAAAGTGCGGACAGGTTCCCATTCACGAGAAATTCCTGCCCGAACTGTTGCAGCGGCATCGCGGACAGAAGCTGCGGTTTTCTGACGATTTGCGGCAGGCAGCCAAGGACAGTACGGCGATTTTTGTTGCCGTGGGAACACCGCCCACCGATAGCGGCGATGCGGACCTCTCGTATGTGGAGTCGGTGGCGCGGGAAATTTCGGGAGCGATTGACGGGTACAAGATCGTGGTAGAAAAAAGCACGGTGCCGGTCTACACGAGCGAATGGGTGAGAAAGATCATCCTGCGGAACGGGGCGCCGGCAGATTCGTTTGATGTCGCGTCCAATCCGGAATTTTTGCGGGAAGGAACGGCGGTCACCGACTTTTTGTTTCCGGACCGCATCGTGGTGGGAGCGGATTCGGAAAGGTGTGCCACGGTGCTGCGCGAGATTTATGGTCCGTTGAGCGACGGGTCGTACTACAAGCGACCGGATGCGATTCCAGGACCGGACCGGGCGCAGATTCCTCCGCCCTTAATCGTGACCAGCACCAAGAGTGCGGAACTGATCAAGCACGCATCGAATGCGTTTCTGGCGATGAAGATCTCGTTCATCAATGCGGTCGCGTCGATTTGCGAATCGGTGGGAGCGAACGTACAGCAGGTAGTACGCGGAATCGGAACCGACTCCCGCATTGGGCCGCGGTTTCTGAATCCGGGCATTGGATACGGAGGATCCTGCTTTCCGAAGGACCTGATGGCATTTCGTGCGGTAGCACGGGAATGCGGTTATGAGTTCCGACTGCTCGACGAAGTTATGCGGATCAACGAGGAGCAGCGGCAGCGTTTCTTGCGGAAAGTGCGCAATGCGTTGTGGACGCTGCGTGGCAAGCGGCTGGGCGTGCTGGGGCTGGCCTTCAAGGGTGGAACGGACGACATCCGGGAATCTCCGGCGGTGTTGCTGATTCAGTCGCTGGTGCAGGAAGGGTGCAGCGTGGTGGCTTACGATCCGGCGGCCATGGAGCGGGCGCGGGAAGTGCTTTCTTCCAGCGTGGAATTTGTAACCAACTCCTACGATGCGGCGACAGGCGCGGATGCTCTGCTGATCCTGACCGAGTGGGAGGAGTTTGCGTCGCTCGATCTGCCGCAGATTGCTCGAAGGCTGCGCTATCCCATCGTGATTGATGGACGCAATCTCTACAATCCAGAAACCATGGCCGCGCACGGGCTGAGCTACTACAGCGTGGGTAGGGCTCCGGCCCTGCCAGAAGGCTCTCCTGCGGGAAAACGCTTGCATGGCGACAAGCAGAAATATGAATAGCAAGCGCGCCCTGGTTACCGGCGGCGCCGGCTTCGTTGGATCCCACCTGTGCGACCTGTTACTGGGCGATGGCTTTGCAGTGATTGCCGCGGACAATCTGCTGACTGGGCGACTCACGAACGTCGAGCACCTGCGCAATGATTCCCGCTTCGAATTTGTGAAAGTGGATGTCTCGGATCCCTTCGATTGCGGCGCGGTCGACTACGTGTTTCATTTTGCCAGTCCGGCGAGCCCGGTGGATTACGGGGAACACGGCATCGAGACGTTAAAGGTGGGATCGCTCGGAACTTTCAATTCGCTCGATGTGGCGCGCAAGTACTCGGCGGGTTTTTTGCTGGCGTCGACTTCCGAGTGTTACGGGGACCCGCTGGAACATCCTCAGAAAGAGACCTATTGGGGGCATGTGAATCCGATTGGCCCGCGGTCGGTGTATGACGAGTCCAAGCGTTTCGCGGAAGCGGCGACCATGGCGTATTTGCGGTATCACAAGGTGAACACGCATATCGTGCGAATCTTCAACACGTACGGGCCGCGCATGCAGGTAAACGACGGGCGGGTGATTCCGAACTTCATGCGCCAGGCACTACGGGGCGAAGGCGTGACGATTTACGGCGATGGCAGCCAGACGCGCAGCTTCTGTTACGTGAGCGATGAGGTAGATGGAATTCTGCGCCTCTCGCGGGTGGACGAACATGAGCCGGTGAATATCGGAAATCCGACGGAGTTCACGATTCTCGAGTGCGCGCATCGGGTGCTGGCGGTTACGGAGTCGAAGAGCGCTTTGAAATATGAGGCGTTGCCGCAGGATGATCCTAAGCAGCGGCGTCCGGATATCGCGAAGGCTCGGCGGTTGTTGGGGTGGGAGCCGAAGGTTGATCTTGAGACCGGGTTGAAGATGTCGTTGGAATACTTTCGCGGAGAAGTTACCGCGTTGGCGCGGAGTTAATTCGGCAAAAACAAACGCAGGGGGTGAAGCCCTCGTTTTATCGCGGCGATGTTCGGCACGGCTGAGCCGTGCCCTTTCCTTTTTTGGAAGCGAACTTGGGGACACGGGCGGAGGGCCGGAGTTTAGCGTCCAAAGAACGGACGCGAACCCTGGGGCACCGTGCGCGAGCAACTGCATAGGTCCTTCGCTTCGCTCAGGATGACAATTTGTTGAAGGGATTCAGTGAACAGGTGCGGCTTGAGTTGGGAGATGCCAAGTTCGAAAATTATCTGCTCCAGGGGTCCTGCGGGGAGCTGACTTCGGAACTTTCTTCGGATTGTTCCAGCAGCCGGATCAGGGTTTGCACGTGGTCGTGATGTTCGGCGGTTTTCAGGACTAGCTGCACTCCCATTCCAAAACCTTTGTGCACCGACTGCACCACGCCTTGCACGCGCAGTTTTAGAGTCTGGGTGCGCACAACGATTTCCACCCGCGTGCCCACGGGAAAGGGGGTGGGCATTTCCACGTAGCAACCACCCGAACTGATATCGGAAACGCTGCAGCGGTTGGGAACGGCAACGCCCATTCGAAAAACGTCCGCGCCCAGGCGGCAAGCGTGCCGGGATTGGGTGCGCCGGTTTCCAGGAGCAGAACGCAGCCGGGCTACGCCGCTTTCCTGGGGAGTCGGCAAAACTGTTTTGACTATGATTTCCGCGGGACGAGGTACCTGCGGTGCGGTCGCGATGGTGGCGGGCGCGTTGGTCGTGAGCCAGTTGCGCAGGACTTTTCGCGAAGACGTTGGCACATTGACGAAGCGCATGCCGACCCGACCGGTGAAATCCTGCCACACAACCTCTCCGGAGAGCCGCACAAGAGATGTGTGGCCGGGCAAAGCGAATTCAAAATAAACGCGGCAGTCCGGTGGAAGCTTCTTCTCGCTTTGAAGGGCCGTGCCCTCCTCGCTGAGATCGATCAGCGTGGCCGGAACCTTCTCGACGTTGGAATAGTCAAGAGCGGCGCTGGCATGTACAGCGACGCGAGTATTCTTCCGCCGCTCCCGCTGCATGAGAGAACGGGCGGCGCGCAGGCTGCTCCAGGCGCGCTCCTCGGAAATCGGCTTGTACAACACGAAGTTGATACCCAGGGCAAACATCTGGCGCACGTTGTTTTGCTTGCCGGCGATCGCGATCACGAGGGTGGTGGCATTGCGAGACGAGGCGCGTGCGCGGCGGAGCGTCTCAACAGCCTCAGGCTCATTTTCGCAATCGAGGACGACCGAGTCGTACCGAGTGTGATCGAGGCTGGCGTGCGCCTCGGTGACAGTGGCGCAGTGGTCGACTGAAAGCCCGAGTGTCTCCAGGATCTGCCGCAGGACTTGGGTGGTGGCATCCTCGGCGCACACTACGAGGCTGTTGAGCGACATACTTAGCCATCGTAAAAGTTACGCCTGCGCATCGACAAGTTACCCGGGTAATGGGGAGCGGGATGCCATGTGGATCGCGGGAGGGAAACAGCAGCCGGCGTCGCCAAGCACGGTTCCAGGACGGGGTGGCGGCAACCGTCTCAGGAGATGGGGGTTCGTCCAAGTGCCGGGACTTGAAGCAATTGAGCTGGGGGGCTGCGGTCAGTCACGCCCGTAACCGCTCGCGAATTACGTTACTGAAGACCACCGAACTTACAGTACCGCAGTGCTTTGACGGTGCAGGGGGGTGTCCCTAGGATGAGTTCAGTTGGCAGCGCCCAGTCGCGCAGCAGGCGCGGGACGCGGCTTTCTATCTTGCAAGACGGGAATCGTAAGCTTGGCCTCGCAAGACTTGTGAGGAATGGAAGTGGAGAGGACGATGACTTCTCTGCAATTCGAGTTTCGCTCCCCCAGAAAAGACGAGATCTTGCGTCACAAACTGCGCGGTTTCTCATTGCTGGAAATGGTGATCGTGGTGGCGATCGGAATGATCCTTACTGGGATCACGTTCCTGAGTCTCAAGCCACTGTTGAATCAGTCGCATGTGAACGCCGCCTATGACACGACGCTGATGGCCCTGCGTACTTATCGGAGCCGGGCAATCACGGAACGGAGGCGGTATATCGTTGCTTTCACCGCTCCCCGAACTATCACGATCTCCAGCTGGGGAGTAGGGACCCCGGTTGCGCCTGCGCCGGTATTGGTCTCGACGCTCACCTTGCCTTCGGACATACAGTTCATGGTTCAAGCTGGTATCCCCAGCACGGCGCCCACAGTTCCGGATGGGTTCGGGGTGGGTGCGATCCCGATTGACTTTGGGCAGGGCTTGGGAGTGGGCAGTCTGAACTACGTGATGTTCATGCCGGACGGCACCTCGCAGGACCAGAGCAACCCGAGCGGGGGCAACGGCAACCCGAATAGCGGGGTGATCTACCTGGGAAAACCGAATGAGCTCTTGAGCATGCGCGCCGTTACCGTATTTGGCACTACTGGACGTATTCGCGGATGGCGGCTGTTGAACCCGGGAGGAGGACCGCAATGGTCGCAACAATGACGCGCAGGATGGCAAGGCCAAGCTGCAAAAAAACGGACGCGCGGGGCTTCAGCCTTATTGAAGTCATCATTTCAATTGCGATTCTGATGATCGGCCTGTTGGCCCTGGTTGCCACGTTTGGTATGGCATTGGCTTCGACCGCGAATTCGCAAGAAGACCTGATCGCCAAGCAGAAGGCCATGGAGGCGGTGGAGAGTATCTATACCGCGCGCAACACACAACAGCTGGGCTTCGGGGCGATTGCGAATACCAACGCGGCAGGCGGCATTTTCAGATTGGGCTATCAGTCACTGTTGGCCGCCGGAGCGGATGGTCTGGTAGGCACAACAGACGACACGAATTTTCCGGTGTGCCCGGGAGGAGTTGAGTGTATCAACCTGCCGGGGAACGATGGGATTCTGGGAACAAGCGACGACACCCAGATGAGCCTGTCGAATTTCCAGCGCCAGATCACAATTACACCGGTGTTACAACCCGACGGCACGCCGAACCCGAACTTGAAGCAGGTGCAAGTCGATGTGCAGTACACCAAGGCGGGCTCGTCGAAGAAACGGACCTATACAAGCATTGCTTACATCTCCTCCTATCGCTGATGCGGAACACAAGGGAATTCAACATGAATATGCGAACTCGCCACCAAGGATTCTCGCTGCTGGAAATGATGATCTCGATGTCGCTGGGCTTGATCGTGATGGGATCCATGGTCCAACTCTTCAAGATGGGAACGACCACTTCGAGGCTAGTGGTGCAGCGCACGGAAATGCAGCAGAACATGCGTGCGGCGATCGAGTTAATGACCAAGGACATCAGTCTGGCGGGATCCGGACTGCCGGATGCGGGCATTCAGCTACCAATTGGGGGCACAGTTTCGCGGTACGGGTGCGATCAAAGTACTTGTCATGTGCCCGGCGGGACCTATCCCAGCAACGGGGCGGTTGCGAACTACATGACGGGAATTCTCCCTGGATACAGCAACGGGGTTGAAGCCAAAGCGGTGATTCCGGCTGCGCCAGGCACGCGCAGCGACAGCATCACTGTGATCTATGCGGACTACAGCTTTCCTTTGAACCAGTACTGGCTGGACTTTCCGACACTTGCTTCGACCGGAACCCTGCTGAACGTGAACGTACCGTTTCCGGCGCCGAATCCAGTACCACCGCTGATTACGGCTGTGGGCGGGATCCAGGTGGGGGACGTCATCTGGTTAAGCAACAGCCTGGGCAATGCGGTCGGCGAGGTTACCGCGGTCAGTAACGGATCGCTGACGTTTGCGGACAATGACGCATTGAACCTCAATCAAAGCGGGGCCGCCATCACCAACAACATTCGGGCCCTGAATAACGGGACGCATCTCACCGGCTACCGGCTGTTCGTTGTGACCTACTACCTGACGGTCCCGGCCAACGGGGAGTCACCGCGACTGATGCGACAGGTGAATGGGCGAGTTCCGGTTCCGGTTGCCGACGACGTCATCAACCTGCAGTTTGCCTACGACCTGTTCAACTCTGACACCAATGCCCTGGATCCGAACCAGGCCGACCCACTCAGTTTTCCTAACGATGCGCTGGGCCTGATCCAGAAGGTGAATATCAGCGTAATGGGGCAGAGCCTGGCGAATAGCACGAAGGATGCTCAGAACATGCGGTTGGCGACATCCGTGAGTGCCCGAAATATGGCTTTCTTCGATCGATACAGATGATGGGTTTTTGAGAGGCGGGGGGAGAGTATGGAGAGAAATCGAGAGAGAGGTTTCACGCTGATAGCGGCGCTGTTGATGATGCTGCTGCTTTCCGCGATGGCAGTGGGACTGATTTTTCTGGTGACCAATGAAGGCCACGCCAGCGCGTACGAGCAGGAAGGCAATGTGGCCTTTGACGGCGCCGAGTCAGGAATCGAAAAACTGACGGCCGACCTGGGCGCACTGTACAGCAACAGCTTGTCGCCGACCCCGGCGGAGATTCAGAACCTGGTCAACTTTCCCCCGACCGGGCTGGGCGTGAACTATGTGGAAACGATTACCTATGCCCAGGATGCGCAAGGCAATCCGGTAAGTTCCTCGCGTCCGATCAGTGCGGGCAACAACCAGGGGCTATACGCCGAGCTCACGCCAATGAGTTTGAACGTAACCGCGACGCGTCCGGGCGGAGCCTCGGTCAGCATGTCGCGGACCGTGGAAGTCGCACTCATCCCGGTATTTCAGTTCGGGGTGTTCTGCGGCTATGACTGCAGTTACTTTCCGGGACCGAATTTCGCTTTCGGAGGACGCGTCCACACCAACGGCAATCTCTTCCTGGCGGACGGCGCAAACCTGGTTTTCAACGACAAGATCTCGGCCTATACCCAGATCGTTATGGACCAACTGGAAAATGGACATGCGACCTCGAGCGGGTACGGCGGCACAGTATTTGTTTCGACGGCGGCAGGGGGATGCCCGCTGAACACGTTTCCACCACCTACTGGCGCAGGAAAGAACTGCGTGGCGCTGCCGGCTTCGACGCCCAGCGTGCCGGGAGATGCCAGCTGGAGCGGCGGATACCCGAACTTAGCGGGCTCGAAGAATGTCAACTTCCCATCGATCTCGGGCGGCACTCTAAAGGGCTACATGACGAATGGAGTGACGGGCGCAACCAAGATGCAGTTGCCCTTCGTGCAACACAGTTGCACGGATTTTCCGCCGCCTTGCACCGATCCTATACAGATTCTGCGAAAGCCGCTGGCGAACGAATCCAATCTAAGCTCCATTGGTCAATCGCGCGTTTACAACAAGGCAGCGATCCGGGTGCTACTGGCGGATACTGAGGCGGATCTGCGCCCGATTACGCCAGATGATCCCGCCGATCCGGCCAATGATATCCAGTTTGTGCCGAGCACGGGAGTCGCCCTTGCCGCTGGATTCGCTTACAACAAGAACGGGTCTTCGGCTGGTGCGGGAACGCAGTACTTTGCGATGGCAAAGCCAGCCGTCGATGCGAACTGGGTAGCGCCGCTGAACCCACCGACCGGGGTGAAGTATAAGTGGTCGACGTGGCCACTGCTGGGTGAAATTACGACTCTTCCGCCCGACGTAAATGGTGCCCCAGGCGGACAGGGAGCATGGCTGAGGGTTGAGTATAAGAACATGCAAGACAAATGGGTTGGCATCACCCAGGAGTGGCTGAAGTACGGATTTGCCCGTAACTACAATACAGTGCCGACAATCCCTGGCCCCATTGGTCTCACCGCTCCGGTGGCCGGACAGAACAGCATCAATCCGCATGCGATTCTGATTTTGCAGCAGCTTTCGCCGACCGCTGCCAATAATGCGAATACGATGGGCGCGGCGTCCCAGAACGCGTGGTACCCGATTAATTTCTACGACACCCGTGAAGGCGAGCCGCGCGACGATGCCACCATTGGTTGCACGGTGAATGGCATCATGAATGCCGTGGAAATCGATGCAGGCAACCTGGCGCAGTGGGTCGCCGGACAGGGAGTCTACGCCGGACAAAGCGGCAAGCTGGTGAACTATTCCGATCAGAACGGATATCTGCTGTATTTCTCGGATCGCCGCGGTATGTTGCCCGATCCCAACCAGGGGAACATCACCGCGGGTGAGTCTGGGCTGGAAGATGTGGTGAATTCGGGGATTGCAGGCGGGGCGCCGGATGGACAACTGGAGGCTCCGGATTATTACAACTATTCGGCGGAAGACGTAGATCAGAACGGACAGCTGGACAACTGGGGCGGCGCTAACATCGGCTATGGCTTCCAGGTCAATACATTCTCCGTGCCACCCAATCCGTACAAAGCAATCGCGACCTGCTCCACCGTTGGCCAAGCCAATGCCGTAACCGGTGCGCGCCACGCAATAAAGTTAGTGGACGGGGGAATGGATACGGTTGGCAAATCGTATCTGCCCATGCGCTGGGATACTCCGATCCCCAGCGGAGGATTCACAGTTGCGTCGGAAAACCCGGTCTATGTGCAGGGGAACTACAACAGCGGGCCGGCCGACCCGTTCTGGACCAGCAACTTCACCAATAGCTCGACTCCCCATGCGGCGGCCGCCATTATCGCAGACACGGTCACACTGCTTTCGAACTCATGGAGTGATGCGAACAGCCTGGCTCAGCCGACAAGCCCAAGTGGGCGATCATCTCCGACACAAGATGCCTACTACCGCATGGCGGTCGCGAGCGGAAAGAACGTTCCCTTCCCCCAGCCCAACTGGGGCGGGCAGGACATGGGGACCGATGGCGGCATGCACAACTTCCTGCGCTATCTTGAGAATCTTGGCAACATCAAGCTGCACTATAACGGGTCGCTGGTAAGTATGTACTATTCGGAATACAACACCGGTATTTTCAAGTGCTGTACGACCGTTTACAGTCCACCTGGCCGCGACTACCACTTTGATGTGCTGTTTTTGAACCCGGTGAACTTGCCTCCTGGTACACCGATGTTCGAAGACATTGTGAACCTGAGCTACCAGCAGAATTTCACACCACAATAAACAACCCATTCACCCACCGGCCCCAATCCTCTCCGAGGGTTGGGGCTTTTGTTTTGGCTTTACGGGTAAAATGAGGAACGACATTTCATTCTGTGGTTGGGTACTCGTAATGAACTTCGAGTCCAGCGCGGCGAATTGGGGATTCAGCGAATATGGCCGAGGCCAAAAATCGAGTTTACTGGGCATTATTCCTGGCGTTCGTCATCGCCGGCGTAGGGCTTTTCTTCGTGCCGGCTTTCATCATTCGACCATTCAAGTATCAGTCACCCTGGGCATTGCACACCGCACTGGTTTTCCGCCAGTTCGCGGCCGCCGGGACAATTGTTGCAGCGTGCGCAGTACTCACCCTGATGTTTGTGCTTTGGGGCCGCGCGGGGCGTTTCCAAAGAATCGCAATGGTGCTGGCCGGTGTACTGGTGCTGGGGGCGGCGACGATGGCGCGCATGAATTATTTCGAGTGGATGTTTCATCCGGTTGCGCAGCCGGGATTCCTGAAGTCAGACAATGCGAAACTCGACGCGAGCGAGATGGTGCTGGCGCTGGATTTCAACGGAGACGCGCGCGCCTATCCCATTCGGGAAATGGCCTACCATCACATCGTGAACGATGAGGTTGGAGGAGTGCCGGTCGCGGTCACCTATTGAACACTCTGTCACACCGGTCTGGTGTGGAAACGAAGTGTTGGCGGACGAGTGCTGCATTTCTACCTGGCAGGCATCAATAATCAGAACTTCCTTATGCGAGATCGTGAGACCGGAACGTGGTGGCAGCAGATCAGCGGAAAGGCAATTTTTGGAAAGCTGAAGGGAGCGACGCTTGAGCTGGCGCCAAGCGATGAGCTGAGCTTCGGGTTGTGGAAGAAAGAGTCGCCTGGCGGGCAAGTGTTGGCAGCCGTCGCGCGTGACGAGAAGAAATACGAAAGCAAGTGGGAAGAGGAAGTCGCCAAGCTGCCGGTTCCTGTCAGTTTTCCTGGCACGGAACTGAAATCGCGAGACGTCGTGGTCGGACTGGAATTAGGAGGAGATGCGCGGGCCTACCCGCTAGACAAGATTCTGAAACAGAGCCCCATTCAAGACCGACTAGGAGGGAAAGCCATCCTGCTGGTGGCAGGTCCGGATGGAAAGTCAGTGAGGGCATTTGAAAGCCACGTCGATGGCTCGGACATCGAACTATTTCGCAAGGGCGACACCACGGACTTTGCGCTGGTGGATTCCGAAGGCACGAGCGAATGGAATTTCAAGGGATGCGCGACTTCGGGACCTGCTTCCGGAAAATGTCTGCCTGAGCTTCCAGCCATCAAGGATTACTGGTTTGACTGGCGAAACTATCACGCGAACACAACCGTGTACCGGCATTGATTCCTGGGAATCATCAGTTTGAATTCGCAGAGGGAGAGATCGTGCCAGAAATGAAAGCGCTGTTCTGGGATGTTGGGGGCGTGCTGCTGACCAATGCCTGGGACCATACGCAGCGGGATCAGGCAATCCAAAAGTTCCAACTGGAACGGGTTGAGTTTACGGAGCGCCATGAACTGGTTGCGTCGTCGTTCGAGAGGGGCAAGATCAGCCTGGCCGAATATCTCGACCGCACGGTTTTTTACCGGCTGCGGCCGTTCTCGCGAGAAGAGTTCACGGATTACATGTACTCGCTTTCGTTGCCGGACGAAGGGTGCCTGGGCTTTGCGCGGGCATTGGCGGATTCCGGAAAATATTTAATGGGAACCATCAACAACGAGTCTCGGGAGTTGAACGCTTACCGCATCGAGAAGTTCGGGCTGCGCGGGGTTTTTCGCGTGTTTGTGAGTTCGTGCTTTGTGGGGCTTCGCAAACCGGAGGAGGGTATTTACAGGCTTGCGCTCGATCTAACGCAGCAGGCTCCGGAGGAATGCTGTTTCATCGATGATCGGGCGTTGAACCTCGAGATGGCGAAGCGACTGGGAATGCATACCATCGAGATGGATGGGGTGGAGCAGTTGCGCAGGGATCTGAAGAAACTTGGGGTGGGTTAGGATTTGTGATCGTCAGATGCGGCGCGGCGGTGAGGGCTTGGGCGGGGCGGGAGCCGTCCCTGTTTTGGGGTCTGCTTCGGAAGGCTTGGCGAGGCTCAAATCGCTCGACCAGCAATCGCTTACGATTCTCCATTCACCGTTGGGCTGACGAGCCAGCAGGGTCAGATATTTCCCTTTTTCCTCACGGCGTTTGCTGACGGCTACCGGGACCAGCATTTTGTAGCGGCCGGCTTCGTAGCCCACATCGCCCGTCACATCCAGACGGATGGGATCAATTTCGACATCCCCGACACCAGAATCCAGGGCGGCGAAGAAGAATTCGCGGATCGCGGGAGCGCCGCGGACCGCAGGGTGGTTGGGACGGAGCACCAAGGCGTCAGAGGAATAGGTGCTGACCAGATCATCGAGTTGCTTGGAATTGCAGGCGAAAACCCAGTCCTGCATGATTTTCCGAACGGCGGTTTCGACCCGATTCATGGTGGCGCCGCCGGGAGCGCGCGGCCGGGTCAAGTTGGGAGCGGCGGGAGCCGGGCCAGCCGCGCTCGGGACAAAGGATGGGTCCTGGCCGGGCATGACGTAGTGATGATAGTGGTGGTGGTAATGGTGATGACCGTTGGGCAATGGAGGCGACGGGCTCTGCTCATTCAGGCCGGGGAGGCGATCGTGGATGGAATCAGGCGCGGCGCTAAAAGCAAGCGGCAGGCCGCACATCCCACAGAACTGGCTCCCCGGGCGATTCTGGTGTCCGCAGGTTTCGCAGGGCAGCGCAGGAAGGGAGGCTCGCGAGGAAGGATCCAAATTGGGGTCTCCAGAGGCCTCGGCGGCGAGGCGCTGTATGGTCTGCCTGGCAACTTCGATCGATTCCTCGCTCGGCGATGGGTGACGCATATCGGAGCGAAGGCGGGTAAAGAACTCATCTACGGTCGGATTCACTGCAAGATCGCCCTCAGGTGACGGCTTCTGGCTACTCCCTGGAGGTCCGGCGGGTGGTTTCTTGGGGTCCACAATCGAGTCCTGCGACCCCATTTTAGATCAACCATCCGGCTAGCGGCTCGAAAACTCGATCTTGCCTTCGGTCTCGGTGGGGACGCCGTTGCACATGGCTGGGCGATAGCGCCAGGATCGGACGGTCTCCAGAATTGCATGGTCTTCCGCGGTACCCGCACTCTCAAGAATAAAAGGGCTGTGCACGCGGCCATCCGCGCCCACGATGAAACTCACCTTCACTTTAATGGAAGGGTCGCTACCACCAAGCACGGGATTCGGCGTGGTGAGGGCCTCAGGCGGATGCGTCTTTTCGCAACGGGAACGCGCGGTGGTATGGGGAACATCCGCGAATTCGGAATTGTGCACCGGGTCACGCCGGAGTTGCCGTTCGCGGATGGCGAGCGGTTCGATGTTCGTGTAAGACAGAGTCGGGCGGCCGGTCGAGGCCAAAGTGAAGCTCGGCAACAGCAGCGTCCACCACAGAGGCCAAAAGTTCCGCAACGTCATTTCCCTCACTAGAACTGCGTAACGAAAGTGGCGAACAGTGTACGCCGGTTTGAAGACGAATCGGCAATCGAAGGGCCAGCGCCGACGCGCACTTAAATGCAACCAAATCAGTTGGATACCAGCATTAAGCGGCAGCTCGGCATTAAGTGAGTGAAAAGACTTGCAGCTTGAGTCAAGTTTTCAGCAGAGTGTCCCGATCTGGGATCAGGCGGTAAATTGTCCGTGGAGTGTCCTTGCGGAGCTTCATTGAAGCCACCAATACTCATAGGGGGATAGCCGGAGGTGGGCCATGTTCTCTCGATCCTCGGGATATGCGATCCAGGCACTCACTTACTTGGCCGCTCAACCATCCGGGAAGCTAGTCGGAGCCAGAGAAATGGCGACCAAGCTGCAAATCCCGATGCCGTTCCTTTGGAAGATCCTCAGAAAGCTCAGCGAAAAAAAACTGGTTCGGTCCTTTAAAGGAGTGCGGGGAGGATACGAGCTGGCGCGGCCGGCAAGAGCGATTGCGGTGTCGGAGGTTTTGGCAGCGGGAAGAGGTGCCGATCAGATCGGCAGATGCGTTGTGGGCCTGGAAATGTGCGACGATCGCGATCCCTGCCCATTGCACCCCCAGTGGAAAGACCTCCGGAAACAGATTGAAGCGCGCTTCCGAGCTACGACTCTCACCGATCTGGTGCAAGACTCGAAGCCTGCCAAGAAGCGACGGGGGCAAGTTCGCAGCATCGCGCAGAGAGTCGCCTCGTAAGCTTATCTTACGGGATTGTTGACCCACCCAAAGAACTTCGCAAGAGAGATTGGAAGAAGTCCGCAGATCGCCAGTCGAGAACTCTCCGTCCCCGTTTCCTGATTTGATTCGAGCAAATTATGGGTGTGATGTGGGGCGCAGGATCACGTGAGCGAGATCACATCATTCTATGAGCTACTGCCGGAGAATTTTGTCAGGCGGGGGCGACCCTGGCCACTCTCACAAGGGGGATTCTCCCTATGTTCGAACAAGAATTGGAAATGGAACAACGCCAATCTTCGGTAGTACCACTGCTCCTGATCATTGCCATGATTATTGCTTTCGTGGGTGTGGCCGCATACTACGTGGTGCAGAATCACAAGGTTCTTCCCGCTGCGGAAGCGAGCAATTTGATCCAATCGTCCCTGAAGCACGACGGGCCCGTGACCATCCAATTCAAGGTGGGCATGGTGGTCGGCAGCGTGCAGGACCGGCCACACGGTCCGAATTACCGGTTGCTGGAGAAGGCGGGGCTGATCGCGATCGGCAAAGATAAGGGTCGGATCACGCCGATCACGCTTACGGCGTCGGGTCGAAAACTGATGGCAGATCTTCCGGGTGTCAGCCAAACCAAGGATGCAAAGGACGGCACGACCTCTTACGTAGTGCCGGTCGCGACGAGGAAACTTGTAGGGACGCCGAGCGTGACGATGACGGGCATGGGCCGGGCCAAGGCGGAGTTTACCTGGGGCTGGGAGCCCAATGAAGTCGGCGAAATGTTCGATGCCTCAGGATCGCTGGTCAAAAGCTTCAATACCTGGGATCGCGGAACTCTGATCGATAAATTCGGCGTAAAGTTTTACCACGACCCGCCGACCAAGGCAGTGATGGCATTTTTGAGGGGCGACGAAGGGTGGAAGGTATCCGCCGAGTAAGCTGCTCCTTACGGCTTGTTAGTCGAAACATTCTGCCCCATTGCTTCGCAGAGATTCGAGGGAATGGGGCAGTCGTTTATTTGATGGGAGGCTGTCCAGGCCTCACCGCGAACTCCACGAATGACTGGCGAAGCGCTGGTTATTGAAGTCCCTGTTGAGTGAATTTGAAGGCTAAATCAGAATTTCCAGTGGACGAAAAGTAAATGCTGGAGCCACCGTCCATCGTCACATAGGTATTATCGATCACGATGCCACTGGTGCCACCGGCTATCTTGGCCGACGATAGCGTGGTTTCGTTCGCGAGAGCCATCACGCATCCGACCGCCGCGAAGCCAGGGCAAGAGCGCGTGACACCCCAGAAGAAAAAGTCCGTGCCACCGGAAATATTGGGATTGAAGAATTCCGTGACCGGACTGCAACGAGCAAGAGTATCGGTGCTGAGTTGAACGGATGATCCGGGCTGCAGCACGCCACTTCCATCGAAACCCAGGAGATAACGATAGGGACTCCGGTCACCCGGGCCGGTGCCACAAACCAGCATGTGGCCTGTGGCCGGGTTCGTGTAATAGGCGTCGTCGAAGTCACCGTCATAGAGGTTGACCCCAGTGCCTCCCGCACTGCCTTGGCCGATCAGCACTCGAGTGACAACCGCCAGTGTGTTGGCATTGATCTGAACAACGGAAGCGCCCGTCAGAACGTTGTCGTTCGAAGTGATGGCAAAGACGGATCCCCCGGTGGCGTCAAACATGGGCGAATCGAAGATGCCGGGATTGGTACTGCCGGTTCTCCCGACCTGAACAGGGGTAACGCCTGCGGGCGTGTTCACATTCAGAGAGAAGACGCGACCATTGTTGGCGCCGATGAAAAGCTGGCCGGTAGCACCGTTGAGCACCGGACTGCTCAAAATCTGGTTGTTGGCGATCAGGATGGGCCAGGGCGCAGTGGAAACCAGGGTGGGAATGCCCTTAAAAATTCCCGTAACTTTGTACAAGCGGCCGTCATCGAGGCCAACGTAGAGAATGTCGTTCTTGTAGTCGACCCAGGGCGAAGAGCGGGAGTTGGAAGCCGCCGCGAGGGGAACGCTCACCAGAGCACCCGCCGGAGGGGCAACGGAGGGAGTTGCAAGAGGCTGGGAGCCGCTGGTCGGAATCGTCAGAATATGCAGTGTCGATTGATGTGCTCCGGCAGCCAGATTGGTTTCGATGTAGGCGACTTTTTTTCCATCCATCGATAGGACCGTGGACGTCAGTATTTTGCCATTGGCAATGGTGCTGGTGTTATACGAGAAAAGGAACGTTGGTTGGTTGCCATTGCAGAGAGGATTGACGCCGCCCGCGTACAAGTTGTTGAGGCCGACGATCGAAGGCTGACCGCCCGTGGCGCTAACGGCATTGAGGCCATAAATTACGTAATCGCTCGTACAGCTTGGAGGGGCCGTGGGGTCAGCCTGCCACTTGGCGGGAAATACGCCGGCCTGAAGGCGGCCAGTCCCGAGGGAGATGCTCCAATCTCGATGCGCGGCGCTGGCATCGGCAAAAGGGGACTGGGCGGCCGACGATCGCACCATGGCGGCCTGGGCATCCTTGAAGGCCTGCCGGTAGAGTTGCATAGCGGCCCGTGGTTCCTGAGCTGCGAGCTCGGGATGCTGGCGAAGCTTGGCAGTGCTGAATCGGATGCGATGGTGAGTCCAGTCCTCAGGCACGCCGACTCTTGGTCGTGTCTCACTGATTTGTGCGCTGAGCCCTGAAACCAAGAAAGCCAACAGAATCGCTTGCACGCTTCTTCCCGTAAACCGTGTGCGGAAACCCATCACATCCCCCTTCATTGACGCCGAGTAATGCGCAACATTCTAGCCGTTTCGGAAGGCAAAGGCGATGACGCAATAGAGGCGGGAAATCGCCCTTATGGCAGGTCTCTTACGCTTTTTGGACGCCCGGTGATCGAGTTGGCCGCAGCACGGAAAAGGAGGAAAGCAGGACTCGAGGGCTACTCACCAGCCATTTTTTCCAGAGCTTGACTCAGCGGAGTCGGAGCGGCTGAATTGATTCCGTTTGCGATAGGCCAGAACGGTTATGCCGATCGACATGAACATGGGAGGAATTACCAGTACGAGAATGCCGCTGCGCAGGCCGTGAATGATGCGGGAACCGGACCCTGCCGCCTGCGTGTAACACAGTGCGCAGGTCTGCGCGAAAGACAGGCTACTCGCGAGCAGCGACGCGAGCAGGCAGATCGTTCCGGCAATCCATTTCCTTGATTTCGGAGATGCAGGGTTCCGCACAGATAGGGTCACTTGATCAGGGGCCTCATGTGCAACAGGCGAAAGCTGTCAGACCAGATCATGTTCATCATCAACATGACAAAAATGGTGGCAGGGATGAGAGCCAGACGCAGATTGCGCTGTTCATCCCGCAGGTGCATGAAGTACATCACGCCGAGTCCGGCCTGGATAAATGCCACGGCCAGCATGCGCACCAGCAACTGGGCACCGTGCGCATTTTGATAGGCCAGGGCGACTTGCACGCCGGACAGAGCCAGAATGCAGAGGTAGACAACGATGTCCGTCTTCAGGCTGTCCTTTATGTTGGCGGGCGCGCTCATCGGATTTTCCTCTGCCAGAACAGATTATCGAGCAATGTTCAGCAAGTAGACCATCGGGACGACGAACATCCAGACCAGGTCGACGAAATGCCAGTATAAGGACCAGACTTCGATGTCATCGGCGTTGTAGCGGCCCCGTTTGTAGCCCAGGGCCACGACGCTGAGAGCAATCACTCCGCCCAGTACATGGGTCAGGTGCAGCCCGGTGATTGCAAAGAAGGTAGCGCCAAACATGGGCGAGCCCCAAGGGTTCTCAAAAAGCTTCACTCCCTCAGCCATCAGTCCGAACCATTCGCGGATATGGAGCAATGCAAACAGGACGCCGCCCCCGACGGTAATGAAAGTCCATCGAATGGCAGTGGATTTGTCGCCCGCCTTGGCGGAGCGAGTGGCAATCAACATGGTCAGGCTGCTGCTGACGAGAATGAAAGTCATCAGGAGCACATTGATGATGCTGGGCGAGAACTTGAAGGGCATTGGCCAGTTTGGGCTGGCATTCTTGATGTAACCGTAGGCAAAAAGAATAGCCGCGAAAGTGACTGCATCGGAGATGATGAACAGCCACATGACGAGCTTTTTAGATGGAATCGCAAAGGGGGACGCTTCCATGTGTCCGGGCGCGTGCATTGCGATGGGCAGATTCGCTTCGTTCACAGAGTCTCCGGCCGAGTTGGCTACAGCTTGATCCACATCACCAGCAAGACGTACAGCCATAGCACCCCCATGAAGTGCCAGTAATACGAGGTCGCGTCCATCGTGCTGCGCCGCAGGGAAAAGACCGGTCGACGCAAGAGATAGATCAATCGCCCCAGGGCTGCCAGTCCACCCAGGACGTGCGTAGCATGCACGGCCGTCAATACGTAGAAGAATGAACTGTTGGGATTGGAGGCCAGGTAGAGGCCCTCCGCGCGCAGTTGGCGCCATGCGACATACTGACCGACAACAAAGAGAAGTCCGAGAGCGAGAGTCGCGCCCAACCACACTGAGGATGAGGTTCGATCGGCATTCTCGCCGCGAGCGAATACTCTCACGCGCCGGCGCGCCACTTCCAGGGTTACGCTACTGGCGAGCAGGACGAGGGTATTCACGAAAACGATGGCAGGAATCGTGAGCGGGTGCCAGTCGTTCGCGGTCGACTGGCGGACGACGAGGGCGCTGGTGAAGGCGGCGAACGACATCGTGATGGCCGCGAGCCCCACCCAGATTCCCGTCCGGGAGGGTTCGGGCGTGAACTGATCGAGTGTCGTGACATTGCCAGCGGTGGGGCCTGGATTGTTCACGCCGCCACCCGCAGAGTTCCCATTGTTTGATTGTGGATCTTTTCGCTCGATTTCCGGCGGTTGGATCGTCGTTGCCATGGCCCTTGTGTTCCTTGCGTGACG
Source organism: uncultured Acidobacteriota bacterium (assembly GCA_963850425.1). Classification (GTDB taxonomy): domain Bacteria; phylum Acidobacteriota; class Terriglobia; order Terriglobales; family Acidobacteriaceae; genus Gp1-AA133. The sequence continues at coordinate 86,873 of CAWKLF010000004.1, forward strand.
GGGTACGCTGTCACGAAATCTTCTCGCGTGCGGCGTCTTCGGGGGAATCCTGCATGAGGAAATCGCCCGTAGAGCTCTTCACTCCGTATTGATAAGGATCGTGGTAGACGACTGGATGTTTGCCTCCGAAATTATCGAAGGGAGGCGGGGAAGGCATCGTCCACTCGAGCGATGTACACTCCCACGGATTTGCGGGAGCCACCTCGCCACGAAAACGGCTATGGATCAGGTTATATAAAAAGATAAGTTGTGCTACGCCCGTCAAGAGTGCGGCAATGGTGATGAAGCGATGCACGGGAATCAAGGGAACAAGAAAGTCGTCGACGAAAGCGGAGTAGCGACGAACATTCCCGGCGAGTCCCAGGTAATGAAACGGCATGAAGATGCAGTAGGCGCCGATAAAGGTGAACCAGAAGTGGAGCCGGCCGAGAGACTCGTTCATCATGCGGCCAGTCATTTTCGGAAACCAGAAGTAGGTACCGGCGAGAACCCCGAAAAGCGAGGCGACCCCCATGACCATATGGAAATGCCCGACCACGAAATAAGTGGCGTGGAGATAGATGTCAATGGAGGGCTGCGCGAGGAAGAATCCACTCACTCCGCCGCTCACGAACATCGAGATGAAGCCGAGAGCGAACAGCGACGCGGAGGTGATTCGCAATCGTGAACCGTAGAGGCTGCCGAGCCACATGAGAGTGATGATGGTGGCCGGGATCGTGATGACCAGGGTCGGGAATGAGAACATCAGCGAGGAGAAGGGATTCATTCCGCTGACGAACATGTGGTGCCCCCAGACCATGTAGCTGAGGAAGCCGATTCCCATCATGCAATAGATGACGACGCGATGGCTCAACAATGGCCGTCGCATGCTATTGATGAGAATGTGCGAGACGATTCCCATCGATGGAAGAATGGCGATGTAAACCTCAGGATGTCCGAAGAACCAGAACAGGTGTTGCCAGAGCAGAGGCGAACCGCCGGAGTGAGGCTGTAAGCGGTCGCTGATGACGAGGCCAGCCGGAATGAAAAAGCTGGTGCCCGCGACCCGATCGAGGATCAGGAGCAGACAAGCGGGGAGGAGGACAGCAAAGGCGAGCAAGCTGATGCACGACGTGATGAACCACGCCCAAGTGCAAAGCGGCATTCGCGCCAGTGTCATGCCCTTAGTGCGCAGGTCGAGCGTGGTGGCGATAAAGTTCAGCGATCCCAGCAGGGACGCGATACAGAACACGAAGATGGAAAGACCCCAAAGGGTCTGCCCCAGTCCTTGGCCGGGACCCGCGTCCGAGCCGACTGCGCTGAGAGGTGCATAGGACGTCCAACCAGCAATCGGCGGCCCATCGGGCACGAAGAAAGCCGCGATCAGAATGCAAAAGGCTAAGAACGTGGTCCAGAACGACATCATGTTGAAGCGGGGGAAGGCCATGTCTTCGGCGCCGATTTGAATCGGCAGAAAGTAGTTGCCGAAGGCAGCGAACGGTGCGTTGGTAAGAACAAAGAACACCATGAGCGTCCCGTGCATGGTGAGCAGGGAAAGGTAATACTCGGGCGTCATGATCCCGCCCGGGGCGCCGGATTTTGAGAGTAGTTGCAGGCCGGGGATGGGAGCGGTGGGCCAGACCAGATGAATTCGCATGAGCCAGGACAGAACCATCCCGATGAGCACGGCTACCAGGGCAAGGGCGTAGTACTGCTTTCCGATGACTTTATGGTCGAGACTGAAGACGTGCTTCCTAATGAAGCTCTGGGGAGGAGCGTGGTGTTGAGCCTGTTGAACCGTTTCCACTGACATTTGCTCACCCTCCGGAGAGCTACCGTCGACTAACAATTCGCCGAATGGAACCGCTACTGTTCCGACACTTTCTGCTTCATCCAGCTGCCAAAATCATCCTGCGACAACACGTTCAGATAGGCCTTCATGTTGTAGTGACCGAGGCCACAGAGCTGGGTGCAGACGATTTCATACCTGCCAACCTTGGTCGCGGTGAAGTGCACGGAAAGATCGAGGCCGGGGACGAAGTCCTGCTGGATGCGGAGCTCACGAACATAAAAAGAATGACCGACGTCTTTCGCGTGCATGAGCAGATGCACTTCGCGGTTCACGGGAATGGCCAACTCTCCCGAGACGATGTCATCGCGAGCATCAACATCATTGGCGGGATCGAGTCCAAAAAAGTTGGAATTGCCCTCATCAATCTTGTCTGGATGCAAATCGCCGAACTTGCCATCGACACCGGGATAACGGAAGTAGAAAGCGAACTGGCCAGCTTGCGCCTGAATCTGGAGGGCGTCCGGCTTGGCCGGCGTGAAGTAAACGGTAGCCCAGGCTTTCTGACCCAAGACACCGAGGGCCAACATTTCTGTCCCAACAAAAACGAGGGCGGCAATCACGAGCCATTTGGCACCGCCTGGGAAAGATTTTATTTCGGCATTGGCAGAGCGAGAAGAAAATTTCCAAACGAAGAAGGCCAGGACAAGTTGTGCAGCAAGGAACGAAAGGCCCGCCTCGAGCATGGTCTCCGAGAGCTGCTCATCAATGGCGTGACCATGAGTGGAAATATCCTCCGGTGGAGCGAGTTGGATGGCTGTTCCAAACCAGTTGTGAGTGATGATGGGAATCGCGGACGCCAGCGCGATCACCACGACGATCACAGCAAATACTTTGCCCATTCTGCCTCGCCTGGTCCGGGCCAACTCCGGACGTTGGGGAGGGAGGCCGGCGGGGGATCCGGCCACCCGGGTGGAGCAAACTAGTACGGCTTCGCCTTAAAGGTGAAGTCCACGGTTTTTGTTTCGTTACCTGTAATGGTCACGTCCTGAGTCTGAGTCCCGTAGTCTTCCTGCCAGGCCGTGATCGTGTATTTCCCGGCGGGAAGATCAGGCAGCGTGAAACTGCCATTGTCGGTGGAGATTGCGTAATGCGAAGTCTTCAACACCGCGAAGTAGCCGTGCATCCAAGGATGGACGTTGCACTTCACCGGAATGAATTCTTCCTTGTCGAATTTTTCCGACAAAGTAGGCGCGCCCGGTGGCTGGGACTTGTTCCATTCATGATTGACCTTTGCCAATGGATGAATGTTGTGCGAAGTCTGGTCGTCATTCACGACTTTGAGTTCCTGTCCTGTGCGCATGGCCAGCACGTGGGGAATGTACTGACATCCCTTCTGCGTGAAGGTGACAGCCTGGGCAGGAGCACTGGATTCGTCTGGAGCGCCCGCTGAGATATAAACGACGACGTTAGCAAGAGCATTGTTGGCCCCGGTTACCACCGATTCGGTGGTGATTGGGGTGGTGTGCTGCTTGGCGCATGACGGCTCTTTCGACATATCAATCGTCTTCGCCTTGGCGGGCGTGCCAGTGTAGGTCACTTTTCCGCTAACCGTGGCTGCACCGAACAGCAGGGTGGGACAGACGACGAGTACGAACAACGCTGCGAACCATTGCTTCGTATACATCCGATTCACTCCTCCTCAAGACTAATGAGAGCGTGCCTAGTTGCCGCCGGAGCCTTTGTTTTCGGGCTGCGCTGGCGTATTCGCGTCGGGAGCTTTCGCGGGAAGTTTCCCGCCGGAAGCTTTCAGGACGTCGTTTTCCTTGCTGCGACGACTTGTTTGGAGAGTACGCAAGTAGTGGACCAGATCCCAGGCATCATTCGGTTGGATGACATCGGCGAATGACGGCATGGGAGTTCCATCCACGCCAGTCATGAAGATCCGGTAGACATCCTGATTGGTCACACCGCACTTAAACCGGGAATCATCACCGCCTGAGGCGAAATTATATGGGCGGATCGGATTGTCCTTGCTGTCTGTAAGAGTAGCGGCGGAGGGACCGTCACCCCTTCCCTGCTGGCCGTGACATTTCCAGCATTCCATCTTCTGGAACAACTCCGCGCCGTGCGAGATGCTTTGCATGGTAATGGCCGGCTCGGCTGGAATCTTGATGGGATCGCCGGGTTTCTCGGACTGCCAGCGCGGGGAAAACGTCTTGATGTAGGCGACCAGGTCGATGCGGTTCTGATTCGTCAATGCGTCCCAGTGCGGCATGTTCGAGTTGGTGAAGCCTCGTCCAACTGAGTCATAGAGATCTTCGTCAGTCGGCAATGTACCCGTCGGCGTCGACCTGCACTTGAAGGTTGCGGCTGTGAAATCCCTGGGTTTGGGATCGATCCAGGGAGCGTTCTCGCCGTTTCCGTCCCCGATGGGTCCGTGACAGCCGACACAGAATCGACGATACAGTTTCTTTCCGCTAGCCGCGTGGCCGGTCAGATTGCCGACGTGGGCTTCCTGAGCGAGCGCAGGCAGTGCGAATGCGACTGCAATGGCAAGATGCGCCAACAACCGCCGAGAGGTTGTGTCCATAAGGTTTCACCCTTCTGAAAAAGTGAAGCAGGACAAATCCTGCGAGTTAGTCCGTCCGTAGCGAGTTCCCGCCCGCTGACGAAATCTCCAATTGTTTGCCCCAAGGAACCGATAGTGAAATCGAGATCACCCAGTCTCGACGCTGAAGCAAAAACGAACGGCTACCCCAAAATCGGTGGCCGATACTACCTCTGACCGGAACGAAATGCAAACTGTTTTTTACAAGTACTTTACAATTCGCTTACAAACTAATCCTTCAGATGGCGATCCAGGCCGCCTTATCTAGTTCAGCCGCATGCTGCGAAACTCAGTGGGCGGATCGAGCGAGCAACGATTGACGAAGGCTTCGTCGGCCAAGCCGCCCTCAATCCACTGGCGGATGTCGGAGAGGGTTGCCGCGGCGACACCGCCTCGACTTCCGAGGAAGACCACGACCACGCCCTCGACCTCGGTTTTTGACTGCACGACGGTGCGATAGCGACTTTCAAAGATTCGCTTCGCATAACTCAATTTAGCGTTCTCGTTCGCCATGTCGGAAAGTAAGCCGCGAGGCTGGGCATAGACGAAGAGAACCTTCTTCCCCTTGAGACGGGGCCAGTCCCCGGAAAACTGAGTTACGTCTTCCCGGCTCACTGCAAACCCGAGATCAGCCTGTGGTGTGGTGGCTGGAGCCGGCGCGTTTGCGGCAGGCGTGTCTGCCGGTTTCTCAATGATCCCGGCGGGAAGATTCAGTTCGTCGGCCTGAACGTAGCCGGTCGAGTCCGGACCGAGGCGAACCTGGGCCCAGCCAGATTGCAACTGGACGATTTCGAACTCATCTTCGGCCTGTGCGCGGAACAGGACTGGACCGCCGAAATTCTCGCGGGACATCACGCCAACTCCAGAACGCTTCACTGACCCAACCTTGGCGGCATTTGCGGGCTTGTGGTCGGAAGACTTCAGTTGGTCGATTTGGGACTGGAGCGCAGCAGTCTTTTCCCGGACGGATTGCCGTTCGGCGAGAATCGCATCCAATTGAGACTGAGCGGTTGTGGCCGCTGAGGAACCTTTTGTGGTAGCTACTTCCGCAGGTTGCGTGATGGGTGGCGCTGCGTCTTTCCTGGGCTGTATCGGAGGCGCGGCGGATGTTCCGCGTAGTGCCTGCTGCAAGCGGTCGTGCAAGTCAGATTCGAGCCGACCGTTCGATGGAAGCGCCTGGTATTCGGGATGAGCGGGATCCTGATTCACGAATAAGGCGCTGATTTTGGCCTCAACACTGACAAGCGTTGTATTCGGGTCCACCGATTTGAGATGGACGCGATATTGAAAATAGGGATGGTCGTAGCGCTCGGGGTCGGTGGCGGTCACGAAGCCATCCAGCACCGGCAGCTTTCCGCCGCCGAACCCACCGATCCTCTGCAAGGCTTTCTGTACAGCGTCCACGGAGAAGGAGTAGCTGCGTTCGACCGGGGCAGTGTCCTCCGACTGGGCCCAAACGTGGCCGCACAAGGCCGCAAAAATCAGAAATGGCACAAGTATTCTGCGCATTATGGGTGGACCTCGAGAAGCGTGTGGGAGATCCAACCTTCCTGGCCGTCTTCAGAACGCACTTGATACCAGTAATTGGTTCTTGCGAGGACGGTGACTTCCTGACCCTTCTTGAGTGCTTCAACAACACGGGCGTGCGAGTAAGGGAGTATTTTGATCTCGGCCCGGTCTGATTTAACTCGTACGAATTCCGAGGCGCGAAGCTGGCGCGCCTGAGCTTCCAACTTGTCGAGATTCGCATGGTCGGCGGCCAGCTGGGACCTTTGCTCAGCGATGGCTCGCTGCAAGTCGCCTAGTTTGGTTGAATCCACATCCGTGATCCGTGCGGGTTCTGGCGGTAGGACGGTTTTCGGATTGACTTCTTTGGGTATAGCGCCTTTTTTGACCTCAGCCTTGATTTCCTCCTGGCGATCTTCTGAATGCGAAGTGCTTTCCTGCCCAGGAGAAAAGGGCTGACCGGAAGCCGCCAGCTTCTGCAGCTGCTCGCGATCTTTCAGGAGCTTACCGATTTCCCCGAACTCGCAAGTTTCCACGTAGCCGTCGGAGGGATGGCCGTGATGACGTGCGTTCTCGATGAAAACGGCATCGATGAATAAGCGCGTCAAATTAGGTCCGCGCTCCTGCACGACGTAACGAACCGCCACGGTGCCCACGTCATTGCTGTTAAGGAAGTGTGAGGGTGAGAGCGCTTTGGAACGGATCTTGTAGAAGACCTTGCCGGGTTCGGTCCAAGCGGGAAACAGCGGGGACTTGTCTGAGAACTGAGCGCCCGTCAACTGCTCGTCGCCGCGGTATTCGAAAGTGCCCTTGATCGAGCCACTGCGCGCTACCTCGTCGACGATTGGTACGACTTCGCTGTATGGCTTGTCGAGATCAATGGAAAAACTTGCGGCCCCGGTTTCCTTCGAACGAGCGAAGCCGAGGACGCAGAGAGCACAAATTAACAGGCATGCGGCGTTCAAACGGCTAACCTTTGTGCGACTTCCCCACGCCTGCGCAACAATTGCATGCGCCCACTTCAAAACAACAATCCCCATGGAACTAAGCTTAACCTAGTAGTCGAAATCAAACCCAATCATAAGGCTACGTACCGTCTGATCGCTCTGGGTCAGGATCGAGGTGTTGCCGGTCTTGGCTTGCGAATACTCGTTGTGGAAAGCCAGCCCAGCGCGGCTCAGCATGATGGGATACCAGCGGTAGCCGATAGTCCACCCATCCACATTTCCCAGATTTGGGGTCAGAAGCGGATTGGCCTGGCGCGACATGCGCACGGTTTCGTAGCGGCCCGTGAAAATGAGCTGCGGGCTATAAGTGTAGTGCGCTTCTACGAAGCCGCCGTTCCAGCTTGGCCCTGCAGCGCCTGGAGGCAGGCCGGCCGGGTCGTTGGTCGCAATGCCATTTCCGAGATAGACATTGTCCTGACCGTGCATGTAGAGGGTTTCTATGTCGAGATCCTTGATAAACCACCAGCCGTAAGCGCCCACGCGCGAGAAACTCCGATTCCCTTTCGCTTCGATGGGGGTCCCGCCACTGGTTAGGAAGTAAGTGGGCGACTGGCCAAAGTATCCATAAACACCCACACGTTGTACCCCGAGGCTGCTGATCTGGAAGCCTTCATTGAGATTGATGAAGGTGTCGTAGGTACGAGCGGTGTTGCCCTGGCCTGCCGAGGTAAGCCCGGGATTGCCGTCCGTGCTGCTCAAGAGGGCAATCGAGTATCGCGCATAGCTGTTCTTGTTGTGGCCCGACAACTCAAGACCGATCTGGTTGTCCCCAATGCCTCCGAAACCATTGATGTCGCCGACTGGCAGGAAGTGGTAGTTGAACCAGCCGCCACCAACCCCTGAGAGGGTTACGAGTCGCTTTTCGGAAATCAGGGAGTCGAGTTCGAACTTTCCAAGCTTCACATTCAACCACGGAGAATGCAGCAGATTGTCGAACCTTACCCACGCATTTTCAAAGTGAAAACCGTCGCCTTCCTCCATCGCTGGAAGGACGGAGAACGAAATGTTCTTGTAGAGGGTCCCGGCGGTCCAGATGTCGAGGCCCGACAGATCGAACCCATGTGTGGTGACGGTCTGCTCGGTACCGGGAGTGTTTCCCGTAGGATCGTCGATTGGGACCTTGGTCTGGCTTTCCAAGTGCCACTGCGGCGTGACCCGGAAAGTAATGGGCCAGTAGGACGGATTCTGATAGATGGGCGCATCGCGCTCGTTGCCGAGTTGAAAGCCATTGTCACGGAATTGCTGGCCAAATACATTCAGGATGGGCCATCCCACGTGGCAAGCCGAACAAGGCAAGCCATACTTTCTGGCGAAGGCGGGAATTGCGTAGCTTGGCTGGCTACCGATAGCCACGAACGATGAGATGAATACCACCATAGCCAGAAGTGACCTCAACATCGAGGCTGGAACGAAAGTCTTCCTAGTTCTCGCAGCAGAGAAATGCATACCCATCTCCTGTTTGAGGGCGATCCGCCTGCAGTGACACATGCTGGTTAATGGTGGTTGAGTCCGCAGAGTAGTCCCAGAAAGTATCGAGAGGAAGTGCATAGTTCGCGTCGTACCGAACTGCGGTTAACGATTTTCGTGAAAATCTTCCGACCCGACCCCGCTGTTGGCGCGCATAGTACATCGGCCATCACTCATTTGCAAATTATTTGTAAAATTTATCGCGTTTTGGGGATGGTCCGTAATATGTTCATTCTGTTGCCGGCAGCCATTTCGTGACCATCGGGCATATTCAAGCGGCTTTTGACCGCGTGCAACATGGTGAGCGGCATTTTTTAGTTTGGACGCTTGATTCCGGGCAGACTCTTCACCCGCAACCTGCCAGCAATGCGGCCTTCCTTCTCGCACCGGGTGGTGGAAAAACCTAAGAAGACAGATTCAGAGGGATCGGCGCCGGTTAAGTTGGCTGCCATTGCGCATCGGCCTTCGACCTGCCCGTCATTCCGCGGACGCGCAAGCGCATGCGATCCATATAGAGGTAGACGACTGGGGTGGTGTAAAGAGTGAGCAACTGGCTCACGATCAGCCCTCCGACGATCGTAATACCCAAAGGCCGATGCAGTTCGGAACCAGTGCCGGTACCAATGGCGAGCGGAAGTCCAGCAAGCAAAGCTGCCGCCGTCGTCATCATGATGGGACGAAAGCGCATGATGCATGCTTGATAGATAGCTTCTTCGGGGGATTTCTTATCTCTGCGCTCGGCGTCCAGGGCAAAGTCGATCATCATGATCGCGTTCTTCTTGACGATTCCAATTAATAGCAAGACACCGATCAGTGCAATGACATTCAGGTCAATGCGCGTGAGCAGGAGCGCAAGCAGGGCCCCAACGCCGGCGGAGGGAAGCGTGGAGAGAATGGTGATGGGGTGGATATAGCTTTCGTAGAGGATTCCAAGAACGATGTAAACGGTCGCCAGAGCCGCCAGAATCAGGATGAGCTGATTGGACAGCGCGTCCTGAAACGCGGCTGCTGTTCCCTGAAAGTTGGCATGTACGGAGCTGGGCAGGTTGAGTTCACGATTGGCGCCCTGGATGATTTGGGTCGCCTCGCCGAGGGAGACACCCTCTGCAAGGTTGAACGAGATCGTCACGGATGGGAACTGGGCCTGGTGATTCACCGCGAGAGGCGCGTTTGCAGGGGCGAAGTGGCTGAATGTGGAAAGCGGCACCAGCGTGCCGGACTTCGAAGCAACATAGATACTTTGGAGCGCGTCGGGCGTCTGCTGATAGCGAGGGTCGACCTCCATGACGACGTGGTACTGGTTCAGCGGCTCATAAATGGTGGAAACCTGGCTTTGACCGAAGGCCCGATAGAGCGCTGCGTCAACCGCGTTCGGCTGAATACCGAGGCGCGCGGCCGTGTCGCGATCAATCACCACTCTAGCTTCGAGGCCTCGATTCTGCTGATCGGTATTGACGTCCTTGAGTTGGCGAAGCTGTCTCAATTTCGCGAGGACGCGGGGAGCCCACTGGTTTAAATCGTCGAGGCTCTCGGATTGAAGCGTGTATTGGTATTGTGCGTTGCCCATGCGTCCGCCGATCTGCAAATCCTGAGCAGCCTGCAAATACAGAGTTGCCCCGGGGACGTGCGCCAACTTTCCCCGGAGTCGGCTGATGACCTGGCTGGCGCCAACTTTTCGCTCTCCCAGGGGCTTGAGCATGATGAACATGCGCCCGGTATTGGCAGTGCCTCCGCCGCCTACAAACGCTGTAACTGTCGATACCGCCGGGTCCTTCATGATGATCGTGACGTAGTCGTTCATCTTCTCGCGGATCGCCTGGAAGGAAATGTCCTGCTCCGCCTGAATCGAACCGCCAAGACGACCGGTATCCTGCTGGGGGAAGAATCCCTTCGGGACAATGATGTAAAGGTAGACACTCAAGCAAGCCGTTCCGATGGTAACCAGCAGCATCAGGAACTGATAACGCAAAACCCAGCGGAGGCCATGGCCGTAGAAGTTGCGCAGCCCGTCGAACGCCTTCTCACTTGCCCGATACAAACGGCTGTGCCGTTCGCTATTCAGGGGGCGCAGCAGTTTGGCGCACATCATTGGAGTCGTCGTGAGAGAGACAAGCAATGACACGCCAATGGCCGCGCTCAGAGTCACGGCAAACTCACGGAACAGCCGTCCGACGATACCCCCCATCAAGAGGATGGGGATGAAGACGGCTACGAGTGAAGTGCTCATGGACAGGACGGTGAAGCCGATTTCTTTAGCGCCCAGGAACGCAGCGGCTACCGGCTCCATCCCATCCTCGAGATGGCGATTGATGTTTTCAAGAACCACGATGGCATCATCGACCACAAAGCCCGTTGAAATTGCCAGCGCCATCAATGACAGGTTGTCGAGACTGTAGCCCAGCAGGTACATCACCCCAAAAGTTCCCACCAAAGAGAGCGGCACCGCAATGCTGGGAATGATCGTGGAGCGAACGTTTCTGAGGAACACGAACACGACAAACACGACCAGGATCACGGAGATGATCAGGGTGATTTCGATATCACGGACGGAGGCGCGCACGGTGAGAGTGCGGTCCATGACAACGTCGAGTTTGATGGATGGGGAGATCGCAGCCTTCAGTTGAGGAATCAGTTCCCTAACGTTATCGACGGTAGAAATGATGTTGGCGCCAGGTTGGCGGAAGATTACCAGCAAGACAGCGCGCTTCCCGTTCGAACTGCCCGCATTGCGGAGGTCTTCGACCGAGTCCTGGACGTCAGCGACATCTCCCAGCCGGACGACGCCGTTCTGGTTGGAGGAAATAATGAGGTTGCGATACTCCTCTGCCTTGAATAGCTGATCATTGGCGTCGATGGCCCAGGCATTGACGGGCCCTGTGAATTCGCCCTTGGGCTTGTTGGCATTGGCGGAGGAAAGCGCGGTCGCAACCTGCGTGGTGCTGACCCCAAGCTTGTTGAGCAGCATTGGGTTCAATTCGGCGCGCACCGCCGGATTCGCGCCTCCGCCCACGAAAACCTGGCCCACGCCAGAAACCTGCGAAAGCTTCTGCGCCAGTATGGAATTCGCGACGTCGTAAATCTCCGGCAGGCGAATGGTCTCGGAGGTCAGCGAAAGAATAAGGATGGGCGCGTCCGCCGGATTCACCTTGCGATAATTCGGATTGCTGGGAAGGTTGGCCGGCAACTGGCCGCGGGCAGCATTGATAGCGGCCTGAACGTCGCGCGCGGCGGCGTCTATGTTGCGACTCAGGTCGAACTGCAACACGATGTTGGTCGATCCCAGTTGGCTGGTCGAGGTCATCTGGTTCACGCCGGAGATTCTTCCGAACTGGCGCTCCAGAGGAGTCGCGACCGACGAAGCCATAGTTTCGGGACTGGCGCCGGGCAGTCCGGCACCCACCGAGATCACAGGAAACTCGACTTGCGGAAGTGGAGCGACGGGCAGGAAGCGAAACGCCAATGCACCCGAAAGCAGGAGTGCGATGGTCAGGAGCGAAGTCCCGACCGGTCGCCGAATAAATGGAGCCGAGATATTCATCGCGCTAGTCGGCGGTTGCCGCTCCCTCAATGGGATTGCCGATGTGATAACGCGAGAAACGGCGAGCCAATCGATCGAAGGCGAGATAGACCACGGGCGTGGTGTAGAGAGTCAGTAACTGGCTGAGGATGAGGCCGCCTACGATGGAAATGCCAAGAGGATTACGCAACTCGGAACCTGTACCAGACGTGAGCGCGAGCGGCAAACCGCCGAGCAGCGCTGCCATCGTGGTCATCATGATGGGACGAAAACGCAGCAGACAAGCCTGGTAAATCGCCTCCTCGGGCTGCCTTCCCCTCCCCGCGCTCTGCTTCAAGTGCGAAGTCAATCATCATGATGGCGTTTTTCTTAACGATGCCAATAAGCAGGATGATGCCAATCAGTGCGATGACGTTGAAATCGTTGCGGGTGAGGATCAAAGCGAGGATCGCGCCCACGCCGGCGGACGGCAAGGTGGAAAGAATGGTGATGGGATGGATGTAACTCTCGTACAGCACACCCAGCACAATGTAGACCGTCACCAAAGCCGCAAGAATAAGGTACGGCTCGGAAGAAAGAGAATTCTGGAAGGCAGCGGCCGTTCCTTGAAAACTGGTGTGAATGCTTGGGGGCAGGTTGATTTCATGTTCTGCCTGATTGATCGCCTTGGTGGCTTCTCCTAAAGAAGTTCCGGGCGCGAGGTTAAAGGAAATCGTCACCACCGGAAACTGTCCCTGATGGTTGATCGCCAGGAGGGCATTGGTGGAGGAGAAACGCGTGAAGGCAGAGAGCGGAACTTGTGCGCCACTTGATGAATGAACGTAGATACTCTTCAAAGAGTCCGGGCTCTGCTGAAAGCTGGGGTCAGCCTCGAGTATGACGTGATATTGATTCAGCTGTGTGAAGATGGTCGACACCTGTCGCTGGCCGAAGGCGTCGTAAAGAGTATCGTCGATTGCTTGCGGGAGAATTCCCAGACGGGACGCAGTGTCGCGGTCGATCACGAGATCCGCTTTCAGTCCAGCAGTGAGCTGATCGTTGGCAATGTCGCGTAGCTCAGGCAGGTTTCTGAGTTTTTCCATGAGGCGCGGCACCCACAGGTTCAGATCGTTGGTATCAGCGGATTCCAGCGAATATTGAAATTGCGTGCGACTGACCCGATCCTCAACCGTCAGGTCCTGGATGGGTTGCATGTAGAGGGTGATGCCTTCCACCTTTGCCAATTGCGGCTGGAGGCGACGAATGATTTCTGAAGCCGAATCATCGCGCTGGTTTCTGGACTTCAAGTTGATTTGAATTCGCCCGCTGTTTGGAGTCGTATTCACTCCGTCGATGCCGATGAAGGATGAGAGGCTGTCGACGGCGGGATCCTTGAGAATGACCTGTGCCAATGCCTGCTGGCGCTGCGCCATCGCATTGAAGGAGATGGTCTGCGGAGCGTCTGAAATACCGAGAATCACGCCCGTGTCCTGCACCGGGAAAAATCCTTTAGGCACAATGATGAAAAGAAAAATGGTAAAGACCAATGTTCCAACCGTAACGATCAAGGTTGCGGTCTGATGTTTGAGGACCCACTGCAGGGTCTGCCCGTAGCGGTTGATCACGTGCTCATAGGCTCGCTCGGAGATTTCATAGAAGCGGCCGTGTTTCGACGACCCTTTCGTCTTCAAGAGTTTCGCGCACATCATTGGCGTGAGCGTCAGCGAAACAACCGCGGAGACGAGGATTGTGACGGCCAATGTAACCGCGAATTCACGGAAGAGACGGCCTACGACGTCGCCCATGAATAGCAGGGGAATCAGAACGGCGATCAACGAGACGGTTAGAGAAACGATCGTGAAACCAATCTGGCCAGCGCCTTTGAGCGCGGCGTTAAGAGGCGTTTCGCCTGCCTCTAAATAGCGATCGATGTTCTCGATCATGACGATGGCGTCATCGACCACAAAGCCGGTAGAGATCGTTAGAGCCATCAGGGTGAGGTTGTTCAGGCTGTAGCCGAGCAGGTACATCACCCCAAACGTTCCTATCAGCGACAGCGGCACGGCAACGCTGGGAATCACGGTGGCCGAGAGATTCCTCAAGAAAAGAAAGATCACCATTACGACCAGTCCGATGGTGAGCATCATTTCGAACTGGACGTCGTCGACTGAGGCGCGGATGGTTTGGGTCCGGTCTGTCAGGATGGTGAGCTTGACCGACGAGGGGAGCGAAGACTGGAGGCGAGGCAACAGCTTTTTGATTCGATCGGCGACGCTGATGATGTTGGCGCCGGGTTGGCGCTGAATGTTGACGATGACGGCAGGGGTCGAATTCATCCAGGCAGCCTGCCGCGCGTTTTCGGCGCCGTCGATCACGGTGGCGACATCGGAAAGGCGAACCGGAGCACCGTTCTTGGAGGCAATAATGACGTTGCGATACTCGTCGCTGGTGAACAGCTGGTCGTTGGCATTGATGGTATAGGCCTGGCGTTGCCCGTCGAGTACGCCCTTTGCCTGATCAACATTGGCCTGTCCGAGCACAGTGCGCAGATCTTCAAGGCTCAAACCGTACGATGCGAGAGCTGTGGGATTCGCCTGGATTCGAACTGCGGGCTTCTGACCCCCGCTGATGGAGACTAGACCGACTCCCGGAAGCTGCGAAATCTTTTGCGCGAGGGTCGTGTCGGCAAGATCCTCGACCTTGGTGAGAGGCAGGGTGCCGGACGTGAGCGCCAACGTCAGAATCGGGGCATCGGCGGGATTGACTTTGCTGTAGATCGGAGGATTGGGCAAGTCTTTGGGCAGGTAGGTCGTACCCGCATTGATTGCGGCTTGCACCTCCTGCTCAGCGACGTCGATGTTCTGGTCCAGATTGAACTGAAGAATAATGAGCGAACTTCCGAAGGAACTCGTGGAGGTCATCTGGCTCAAGCCAGGAACCTGGCCGAATTGCCGCTCCAGTGGAGCGGTCACAGAGGAAGCCATCACTTCCGGATCAGCGCCGGGATAAAACGTCACCACCTGGATTGTTGGGTAGTCGACTTCCGGGAGTGCCGAGACGGGGAGTTGCATGTAGGCGACGATCCCTACAAGAAGGATTGCGATCATCAGCAGGGTCGTGGCGACCGGCCGCAGAATGAATATGCGAGACGGACTCATTGCCCTGGAGTTCCTGAAGGCGCGTTGCCACCTCCCTGCCCGGCGTTCGGAGCATGGGGTTCAACGTGGCTGCCACCCTGCAACTTATCTTGCCCATCGGTGACGACTTGCTCGCCGGGCGCGACCCCGGAAGCGATGACGCTCAAATTCCCCTGGGTCAGAGCGACCTTCACGGTTCGGACTTCGGCTGTCTTGTCGGGCTTCACAACGTAGATGAAGCTGCTGCCTTGCGGACCACGCTGAATGGCTGCGGTAGGCACGACGGTGACACCCTTGCGCGTTTCAAGCAATAGTCGAGCGTTCACAAACTGATTGGGGAACAGGGCATTATCGGCGTTGTCAAACATCGCCTTCAGTTTGCCGGTGCCGGTGGTCTGGTCAATTTGATTGTCGATGGTGAGAAGCTTGCCGGCCGCCAACTTCGTCACGTCATCGCGACTGTACGCGTCGACCTCGAGGGCACGACTCTTCATGTGCTGCGAAACATTCGGCAAAGCATCTTCAGGAAGCGTGAAAACAACCGCGATGGGTTGCAATTGAGTAATCACCAGTAAGGGATTCGTATCGGACGCGTGGATCATGTTGCCGATGTCGACCAAACGCAGCCCGATACGACCTTTTACCGGAGCGGTGACGCGCGTGTAGACCAATTGCAGCTTGGCGTTGTCGATGGTGGCCTGATCGGCCTTGATGGTGCCTTCCAACTGTCCAACGAGAGCTCTCTGCGCATCGAATTGTTGCTGCGAAATAACGCCTTCCTTGAAAAGTCCCTGATACCGACCATAGTCGAGCTGAGCATTTTTCAGTTGGGCCTGGTCGCGAGCGAGCGCTGCTTCCGCCTGCTCCAGAGCAACCTGATACGGACGAGGATCGATCACGAGCAGAAGATCGCCTTGCTTTACGGATTGACCTTCTCTGAAAGCGACCTGAACGATCTGACCGTCAACTCGACTCTTCAAACTCACGGTGTTGGAAGCTTGTACACTACCCAGGCCGGATAGGTAGACGGGGAAATCCTTCTGCTCGGCGGGGGCGACCGCCACCGGGATGGACGGAGGAGCACTGCTGGCCTGCGCGGATTTGCTCGTCGCGTTGCTGCAGCCCTCGACGGCCAACAGGAACCAGAGCGCAGCGACTAAAAAGACACTGGAAGTAAGCGGATGACGACGAAACCACAATTTCATAAGTTCTTTCTAAATGAAGAAGCGGGCGGAATGGCGAGCCCCAATTTTTCTCCCGAAAAACAATACATCCGGCGGGCACGGAAGGCGAACGAGCCGTGGCGCATGCGCGCGGTCCCTATCAATAAGACGCTTTCAGTTTAAAGTAGGGATCGATAAATTACGCGGATTTACAAACTTTTACACGCTTGATTCGACGGGAGATAGCCCCAAGTGGGAAAGGCCGACCGCATGGTGGTCGGCCCAACATTCCGGGTAGTCCGGCGGGCAACTACGCGGCTCGTCTGGTTCGAGCTGCTTTCTGAGCTGCTTCGCTACGTCCTTCTTTTTTCTTCGTTCTAACGGCTTTCATCGCCGAAGCGTGCCGAGCGGATGCACTGCGCTTTTTGGCGGCGCTGCGAGCATGGGAAGCCAACGATTTTTTCGAAGCGGCGCTGTGTCCTTCCTGCTTCAGCGCGGCCGAGGTAGCCCTGGAGCGTCGGGCCGATGGTTTACTCGTGCTTTTCGCACGCCGTCGGTCACGCGTGGCTTGCTCCCTCGTTCTGGTGGAAGTGGTTCCTTTGCGCGGCGCCTCCAACTCTACTCCGGCCCGGCGAGCTTTGGAGAGACCGATGGCAATTGCCTGCTTGGTAGAGGCTGCTCCGTGTTTGCCTTCACGGATATGGTGTATTTCTTCGCGGACGAATTCTCCCGCCTGCGTGCTGGGAGATTTACCCTCACGAGCGTCTTCTTGCGCGCGCTCCAGCGTTTCTTTTTCCGGCATAACGATACCCTCCCGTAAAGAGTAGGATTCACCGATCCCGGAGGAGAATCGAGCAGTCCTTGTAGTCAGCGAATGAATTGTTCGTAGTGTGAAATTCGATGCTAGAAAAAGGCAGGGCTCCCACGTCAGGTTGCCCCGTAGTTAAAACCGAGAACAAGGCAACCTAACGTGAGAGCGGTGGGAGAGCTTGGTTACAGACTTTTAAGTCGAATGCGGTGGAGTCGCGCCGCCGGAAGTTGGCGGTGTTGCACTGGGCGGCGTGGTCGTCCCCGGACTCGTAGTCGTCGGCGGGGTCGAACCGTTGTTAGGCGACGTAGTTCCGGGAGATGTGGTCGACGGGGAAGAAGCACCCGGAGTGGCGGTACCCGGAGTTGGCGTTGCTGTGCTGGGCTGTGGTGTCGCCGTCCCTGGATTCGGTGTTGCGGTCCCAGGATTAGGCGTCGCGGCGCCCGAATTTGGGGTCGCTGTTCCTGGAGTCGTGCCGCTGGGGGTGCCGCTGCTGCTTTGTGTCTGCACCGTGCCATCACTGGCCATACACGGAGTGCTGCTTCCCGGTGCGGTAGTGCCGGGGAGGGTACTCGGCGGCTTGTTCGGAGTTCCCGGAGTGTTTTGAGAATTCGAAGGGCTCGGCGTCATACCCGGAACGGAACCAGAACCGTTGTTAACAGCAGAGCAAGGAGGAATGCTTCCCGGAGTCTGCGAGCCAGAGGTGGAGTTTCCCGTCGTCGATGTTCCAGGTGCGGCGCTTCCCGGCGCCGACGGCGAAGTCTGCGAGGGGCTCGCTTGTCCCGGAGTGTCCTGCGATCCTGGAGTTGACGGAGTTGCGGAGTTCGGTGTGGAACTTTGCGCTCCTGAGCCGGAAGGGCTCGAACTTTGAGCCACCACAAACGCGGTCGTTCCTAAAGCACAGCCCAGAAACATAGTTGAAAATATTTTGCTTTTTCGCATTCTCAACAATCTCCATAACCAATTACTGTTCGAATTCAGAGCATACGGCCGATGGCAAGACTCGGAAAATCCGGTACAGCCCCGAGATATCCAGCCTCTAACCCGTAAATTCATTGCAGTAATCCTGGCTCCTGACTCAGGAGCGAGGCTTGATCGGCTCGGTCTAACAGAGCGATGATCTCATCGGTGGTGGCGATATCAAGCGAAGGCATCCAAGTGTGGTCGAGCCGATCCTGAACCGTATTGGATGGATTGAATAACTTCAATTTAACGTTATGATCATGCGCCCACCGCTGGAGGTACGCCAGCATTCCCAACCCGCCACCCTCAATCGTATCTACGTCGGAAAGTTCTACTACAACGATCCGCGCAGCCCTTTGAGACAGGATGGTGTCACGCAGACAGTAAGCAGCTTCACTCTGGACAATGCGGCCTTCGCACTGGATAACAGCGACGTCACCGATTACCTCGACATGTACGTTGAACATGGCGTCCTCCCAACAGAGAAATAAGCAAGAATCATGCCGTCCATGAAAACCTTGTTATTTGTGCATTCTGGGAACTGGAAGGGCCGCAGCGAGGAGAGAATTTTGGCAACGATCAAGAAAAAAAGAGATACGGAAAGGGCAGTAGGTGCCGCCCCGGGGACCCCCGCATGCGATGTGGGGTCCCCGTACCACGGCGGAAATCAAACCCGGCCGGTAAGGGCAAGCACGAGAAGAATTAGAACGATCAGACCCAAGCCTCCGCTCGGGTAGTACCCCCAGCTCCTGCTATAGGGCCACGTCGGCAGAGCGCCGATTAACAGAAGAATCAGGAGCACAAGCAGAATCGTTGACATGAACATCCTCCTTGCGGCTTCGTTAGCGCCGTCGTGTCGGTCAAAATATGCGAAATCAGTTTTAGAACGTCTCGGGTAGACGTCGTATATCCAGCAAGAAAATCTCTTGCACTTGCCTCCGTTGCATCCTCATCACTTCACTTCGAGCAGGGCGGATGCCCACAGTCGCACGCGATCTCTGTTTCCGCTCCTCCTGCTTCCTTGCAGAACTGGCTGCAATACTTCTCGCCAGCCGGCGCCATACAAGAGCAGGGGAGATGCGCGCACTTCTTGGACTCATTTGCCATTGGTTTTCTCCACAGCGGAAGCGTGACACTGCCACGCCAGATGAAATTGTCCGCCGGTGTTGTCAGATGCTCGGAAACGCCCGTCGTTTGGCAATAGTTTGAACCGAAACACTCGGGGCGGCTCGGGAAACCATTAGTGAACGCTACAGGCATCGCTGTATATCCCGGATTCCAACCGCTCTATAGCTTTGAAAGTGGGAAAAGTGCTTACGAGGAACAATGCACACTTTGGTATTGCTTGCGGTTCTGCATGGATACGTTTCGATACCGCCCATCCGTACATTTGAACCGTATCCGGATGTCAAGTGCCCGTCTGGCTACGCGATCTGGTGGCCGCAGGGTAAGGAATTTGACAATGACCGATATGCTGAATGCAGAAAGCCAGTCGTTGCCCAGCGCACCAGCGTCGTGAAGAAAGTCAGCTTGCGAGTGAAGGATAATTCGAGTTCGAAGAAGTAAGCCGGCTTCCTCCGGTCTGCGGTCTTATTAAGAAAAACGACCCACGAGCAAATGTTCCGGTGGATTCCCTGACTACGCAACTCCTGTGGCTGCTCATTTTATCGATACCAATCGCCTGCGTTGCCTGGACTGTTACACACGAAGAGGTGCTTCGGGAGCCGCGCGACTACTGTAAAGGCCAGAGTGAAACTGCCGCTAGTCCGTGGCGACGGAAGTTCTTTTACCTCTTTACCTGTGAATACTGCTTCAGCCACTATGTGGCTGCAATCTTCCTGTTGATCACGCGGTTCAAGCTTCTCTACCCTAACTGGCGGGGATACCTGATTTCGTTATTCGCTCTGGTCTGGGTCGCGAATATGTACATGGCTGTATTCGCACACCTGCACCTGGACATCAGTAACGAGCGGCTCGAAATCAAGTCCAAGGATCTGGATCTGAAGTCGAAGACTGAAGATCCGCGGTCTGATCGCGCAGCTTAATCCGGGCATGAAAAAAGGGAGGTCTGAGATCCCTCCCATTCGATTCCATTGAGTCAGATCAACGCCGCCAGCTAAAGAGATAGCATTCGCCGGAAGAAGGAACGATAGCGTTGAAATGAGACTCGCAGATCTTCCGTGGAGACGCTGTCGCCACGCCCCCATTGTTGCTCGAGTTTGGATCGTTCTCGGGAAAACGCTTCCGCGAGCTGCTGCATGGTAGAAGCAACCAGGGCATCCGCATCCTGCACCGCAGTGCGGGGCTCGTCAACGAAGCCAGTCTGGATGTTGTTCCATTTCGACTGCAAATCGCGCAGCTGATCTTCCGGAAAAAGCGGCGTCGCGTCCGCAGGTGCAGAAGCTTTCGCTGTACGTTCGGAGATGTCGGTGACGGAACGATCGGAACGCACGGGCATCTTCGGCGTATTTTCGCCTTCGTCCTGAAATTCTCTTTGGGGTGGTTGATCGTCTCGGTTCGCAGACCTCGCCAGGTCAGCGGTTGTCAGTTCTTCGGTGTCATCTGATTTTCGTAAAGGTAACGTCATGCGCGGGCTTCCTTTCTTTCGGTGGAGGTGTCATGGAGCAGTTGATCAAAGAGGGAACGGTAATGGACCATCGCCTTCCGCAACCCTTCCGTAGTGGACTGGCCGCGACTGCGATTGAGTGCAATGGCGTGAGCAGCGCGGTAGTTTTCGACCACCAGCGGATGGTCGACCGAGATAATGCTGGCGCGCTCTTCGAAATCGGCCACTGGATAGCCGCGCGCTTCCATCAGCTCATTCACGAGGCTGTCGGCTTGGGCTACCGAGCCACCCGGATCGTCGACGAACTGCGATTGGACGCTGTTCCAACGGTCAGAAAAATCCAGCCGGCTAGCCGAAGACAAGGGACGAATATCCAGCTTTTCCCGCTTCTTTTCGCGAAACTCCAAAACTCCCTCGCCCCGCCGAACGTTGCCTTCATTGCGGACCACTCGGTCGTATTCCGGACCAAACCGTTCGCGGAGTTCCTTGCTACGGCGATACCTAAGAAAGAGCCACGTCATGATGCCCACCAGAAGCGCGAGGGCAATCGTAATGAAAACAATTTCTGTGCGTTGGTCCATGGATTCCATCCTTTCTGGTCGGGTGCGTTCGCGGATCAGATTCGGATGGAAGCGGAGAGGGTTGCACTCAGATAGGCTGGACTCCGCAAGCATTTTGCGCGGAGAGGGAGAACGCTGGAGGCCTCAGGGTATAGCCATAGGGCTATCCCTTACATGTGTTCGGCAGGGGGCGAAACTACTTGCACGATATTGTTCCGAACCGCGTACAGCACGAGCTGGCTCACGGAGTGGACGTCGAGCTTACGCATCAGATTCGAGCGGTGCGTTTCTGCTGTCTTCACGCTCAGGCCCAGGGCAACGGCGACCTCTTTTGTGCTCTTGCCTTCAGCGAGAAGTTGCACCACTTCTCGCTCACGAGAAGTCAGAACATCTTTGGAAACGGGCTGCTCCGGGCCGCCCTTGAGGTAGGTTTCGAGAACGATTTCCGCAACTTTAGACGTGAAAAATGTCTTCCGGCTGGCCAACGCCTCAATTGCCGAGATGAGATCGCGACCTGCGTCGGATTTCAGCAGATAGCCGCGGGCACCAGCCGCGAGTACCTCGCGAACGATTTGCTCGGACTCATGCATGGTAAGAATCAAAACCTTGACGTTCGGGTCCATGTGGACGATTTGGCGGGTGGCGTCCAAACCGTTCAGTTGTGGCATCCCTATGTCAATGATCACAATATCCGGACGGAGTTTGCCTGCCATCTGCACCGCTTGGCGCCCGTCGCAGGCTTCTCCGCATACTTCAAGGTTCGGACAACCTTGCACCATCACGCGGATGCCGTGACGAACAACCTCGTGATCATCTGCGATCAGTACTTTCGCGGCTCTCATGAACTCCCCCCTCGTTTTTCGGAAAAGTGTGACAGCTGACTGTGAAGCCTCTTCAGACGCCTTTTGACATCCAAGTAGCCTTCGCGGGAGGGAAACAAGCCTCTCACGGCGAAAGGCTATTAGCTTTCTTCGGAGGTCGATTCGCGTTCTTCGATGTTTACCCGCTGGCTTTCAAGTTCATTGCCACATCCCGACGCAGTCTCGTCTGCATCGAGAAAACTATCGTCTCCCCAACCTGCGGCGGCAACAATACGGTCTTCACTGTAGATCGCGGCCGCCCATTCTGGGCACAAAACCGCTATGTGTACACTCAAGATGTCCAATTATTCCCTAGATTTCCGGATGCCACGAATATTTTAGATCCCGTCCAATAATTAAAGGTCGATGTTGGAATGCTTTCCGGGTTGTGCCATTCTCGAAAAATAGCAGGTTTTCTATGCCATCCTCGCCCAGATATGTGTGCATTCATGGCCACTTCTACCAGCCACCGCGGGAAAATCCTTCCTTGGAATATGTCGAGGTCCAAGAGTCTGCCTACCCTTACCACGACTGGAACGAACGCATCACCGCCGAATGCTACGCGCCCAATGCCGCTTCGCGGATCATGGACGAGCAAGGCCGGATCGCCAGCATCGTAAATAACTATGCCAAGATCAATTTCGACTTTGGACCAACACTGCTTTCGTGGCTCGAAGAGAAAGCGCCGGAAGTGTACCAGTCGATACTTGAGGCCGACCGATCGAGTCGGAGGACCTTCTCCGGGCATGGATCAGCGATTGCACAGGCATACAACCACGTCATCATGCCATTGGCAAATAGTCGAGATAAACGAACGCAAGTTAAATGGGGCGTGCGCGACTTTGAGCATCGTTTCCAACGCAAGCCAGAAGGAATGTGGCTGCCGGAAACCGCCGTGGACCTTGAAACGCTGGAAGGACTGGCTGAAGCGGGAATCAAATTCACAATTCTGGCCCCGCGCCAAGCAAGCCGGGTGCGGAAGATTGGATCACGATCCTGGAAGGACATCAGCGGAGAGCGCATCGATCCAACCAGGGCCTATTTGTTGAAGTTGCCCTCCCGTCGAACTCTGGCGGTGTTCTTTTATGATGGACCCATCTCGAAGGCAGTGGCTTTTGAACACCTTCTCGACAATGGGCAACACTTCGCGGAACGCCTGGTGAGCGGTTTTTCCGACACCCGGGATTGGCCACAGTTCGTCCACATTGCGACCGACGGAGAGAGTTATGGGCATCACCATCACTTCGGGGAAATGGCGCTTTCGTATGCTCTCGATCATTTAGAGAGCAGCAATCTTGCGAAGCTTACGAACTACTCGCAGTTTCTGAAAGAAAATCCGCCAACTCATCAAGTTGAGATTTTCGAGAATAGTTCGTGGAGTTGCGTGCACGGAGTCGAACGATGGAGATCGGACTGCGGGTGTAACTCTGGAGGGCATTCGGACTGGAACCAAACATGGAGAGCGCCACTCCGAGCCGCGCTTGATTGGTTACGGGATCGATTGGCGCCGCTCTACGAGGAGAAAGCGCTGCTGCTATTCAAGGATCCATGGGCAGCGCGAAACGCATACATTGATGTCATTCTGGATCGCCGCAAAGAGAATGTTGAACGGTTCTTTGCTGAACACGCTGGCAGCGAGCTTTCTTCAGATAGCAAGGTTACAGCTCTTAAACTGATGGAACTGCAGCGTCACGCGATGTTGATGTACACAAGTTGCGGGTGGTTCTTCGACGAATTGTCCGGAATCGAGACGGTACAAGTCCTTCACTATGCCGGGCGAGCCCTGCAACTCGCAATTGAGATCTCGGGGGATTCGACGCTGGAAGGGGAGTTCCTGAGCAGGCTGGCCGAGGCCAAAAGCAATCTGCCCGAACATCGGAATGGCGCCAGCATTTATGAAAGCTATGTGAAGCCTGCAGTTCTCGATATTCGACGGCTCGCTGCACACTATGCGATTCGATCCGTCTTTGAAGAGTACGGGGACTGCGTCGATATTTACAGTTACCGAGCGGAGCGCATGCAGCACCGGCGCGCAGATGCAGGAAAAATGAAACTGGTGACCGGCCGAGCCCGTTTTACGTCGCGCATCACGTACGAGTCGGCGATTCTTGCATTCGGGGTCCTTCATTTGGGAGATCACAACATCAGTGGCGGCGTACGCGAGAGCTGCAATGAACCAGAATACGAGATTCTCGTGGAAGGGCTGCACGCAGCATTTGCGCGCGCCGACGCTCCAGAAGTACTGAGCCTGATGCAGCATAGTTTCGACACAAATATCTATTCACTAAAGTCACTCTTCCGCGACGACCAGAGCAAGATACTGGACATCATTCTCGGAACGGATCTCGCGGAAGCGGAGGCGAGTTTGATGCATCAATACGAGCAGGAAGCTCCCCTCATGCGATTTCTGGCAGATCTGCATGTGGAGCAACCCAAGCTTTTCCGAACGCTGGCTGAGTTCGCATTGAACAGGCGCCTGCGGGATATGCTGGGCGGTGAAAACCTCACTCCGGAAAGGGTGGAAAGCCTGCTTCAAGAAGCCAGAGAAATGAAAGTGCCGCTGGACACCTCAACCCTGGAGTTCGTGATGCGTCGGCAGGCGGAGGCACGAGCACGGGCTTTCTGGGCGAATCCGGGAGAATTGGCGGGATTGCAACGCCTTGAAACCGCAGTCCAACTGGCACGCAGTCTTCCGTTCCCTGTGAACTTGTGGCAGGTTCAAAACCTCTGTGCGGAGAAGCTGGATGGAACGTTTAGCGCGATCCAAAAAGAGGCCGACCACGGAGATGCAGATGCAAAGAGATGGATTCAACACATGTCGACGCTCGCCAAATCTCTCGATTTGAGAGTTGCCTAGACTGCCTGAAGATTCTCATGGGGCAAAAAAAAACGCCGCGGCGACCTCGCCGCGGCCCACACTCTCTTCATCTTAGTGACTGTACCTCAGGCCGTTCTCGCGCCCATCACGAAGTGCAGAATGAGCGAAATGACCGCGAAGATCAGCAGCAGGTGAATCAAACCGCCCGCCACGTGAAACACTGTGAACCCTGTAATCCAAGCAATTAGCAAAACGACAAACAAAACGGTCCATAGACTCATAGAAACCTCCAATCCAACTGATGTGGTTATAAAACTGATCAAGGCCAATCTCCATACTACCCATTGCGTAGCAGCAGGCAGGTCAAAGCTCTAGCTGGGTTCCCTAGTCGCGGTAAGTGATTCTGATCGCGGCTGCGCCCTGGAGCCAATCAGTACAGCAATCACCTGAGGGGCAAGGCTCGGCAAGTCTCCCTGCTTCGACACTCGGCACGATTTCAACCGTGAGAGAACGCAGGTCTTAGCAGCTTAAGGAAGGGCCGGGCGTGAGCACTCGCAAGCAGGTCGCATATCGAGTAAGTCCCTCCGGCGACACGGTTACAGAATGTACCGGATGCAAGCGGCGCCTCGTAAGCACTAGCGTTTCTACAACGCCTTGTGACGAAACATTTGCGCCTTCTCAGTTCGGTCGGCGCTCAAATTCAAGGGAGTGACTTATGCGAATTGCGCAGGTTGCGCCATTGTACGAGTGTGTTCCGCCCAAGCTATACGGGGGGACAGAAAGAATCGTCTCCTATCTGACGGAAGAACTGGTCCGGCAAGGTCACGACGTCACGCTCTTCGCAAGCGGGGACTCGCTGACCAATGCCAAACTCATCCCGATCTGCCCAAAGGCATTGCGGCTCGACACGCATTGCATCGATCAGTTGGCGCACCACGTTCGCCTGCTGGAAGCTGTAGTCGCCCACCAGAACGAATTCGACCTGATTCATTTTCATATCGACTATCTGCATTTTCCTTTGGCACGGATCATGGGCTGGACGACGCTCACGACCCTACACGGACGCCTTGACATTCCCGACCTGGTTCCGTTGTATCGGGATTTTCAGGATATGCCTGTTTCATCAATTTCCAACTCGCAGCGTGAGCCACTGGAGTGGTTAAACTGGCAAGGAACGGCTTACCACGGCTTGCCGAAGAACCAATACGAGTTCCGCGCAAAGCCTAAAGGTTATCTCGCTTTTCTCGGCCGCACGTCCCCTGAAAAAGGACTCGACGATGCGATCGCGATCGCTCAGAAAGCAGGCATGCCGTTAAAAATTGGCGCCAAGATTGATAACGCGGATCTGGACTATTTTGAAGGGCATATCAAACCTCTCCTGGAACAGTCAGATATCGAGTTCCTGGGAGAGATTGGCTTCCCTGAGAAGAATGAATTGTTAGGCGGGGCTGAGGCTTTTCTGTTCCCAATCCGCTGGCCCGAGCCTTTTGGCATCGTGATGATCGAGGCCATGGCTTGTGGAACCCCTGTGATTGCTTACTCTCAGGGATCGGTGCCGGAAGTTCTGGAGCATGGCGTCACGGGACTGTTGACTTCCGATATCGATAGCGCAGCCCAGGCGGTTGCAAATATTGGCACAGTCAGCCGGTTGGGATGCCGCCAACGATTTGAAGAGCGCTTTACTTCTGAAGTGATGTGTTCACAGTATTTGCGCATGTATCACGCTCTCTTGCGGCAGGAGGGGCAGGGTATTCGGGAATCGAGTGGAGTTCGTATTGTTTGATGTCAGCGTCAAAACCGAATTTTACGTGGCCACCGGCTGGCCTCCCGTTGAGGAGCGCATTCGCGTTCTGAAGTATGGCCAGATGTTTGCCGTTTTCGACCGCTACGGCAATATTCGGGCTTCGGGCCTGGGCGAGCACGGCATTTACTACAAGGGAACTCGTTACCTGTCCCGGCTGGGCATCTCCCTGGGGGAGACGCCGCCGCTTTTCCTCAGCTCAGGGGTACGCGCGGACAATTCGCTGTTCTGCGCAGATCTCACAAATCTAGATTTGTTCAACGAAGACCAAGTGGTCTTGAGACGCGGCACGCTGCACTTGGTAAGATCGCGGCTCTTGTGGGAAGGAGCGTGTTACGAGCAATTGCGGCTGACAAACTACGGATCGACCGCCGTTCGTCTTCCGATACGGATTGAGTTTGGGGCAGATTTCGCCGATGTGTTCGAAGTGCGAGGGGTGAAACGAGCGCAGCGAGGGGACCATTTGCCCTCTATCGTTGAGCGCGACCGCGTGCAACTGCAATACCGGGGCCTCGACGATGTGGTCCGATCTACCACCGTTTGTTGCTCCCCGGTACCGGATGAGATCTCACCGTCCCACTTGGTGATCAACAGCGACCTCGGACCCCGAGAGACCGTCAAATTTCAATTCACAGTGCAGTGCGACGAATCGATGTCTGGGACGGTGGAGAACTTCGATCGTGCCTTATCCGCCGTCGCTGCCGACTTGCAAAGCGTGCAGCAGGAGGTCTGCGCTATTCACACTTCAAATCCTGAGCTGGACAATTGGCTCAATCGTTCATTCTCGGATGTCCATATGATGATGGTGGGCAATCCCGAAGTCGACTACCCGTATGCGGGCGTGCCCTGGTTCAGCACCGTGTTTGGGCGGGATGGAATTATTACCGCGCTCGAATGCTTGTGGCTTAATCCCCGCATAGCGCGGGGGGTGCTGCAGTATTTGGCCACCACCCAAGCCCAGGATCTGGATTCGGAAGCGGAAGCCGAGCCGGGCAAAATCGTGCATGAGACTCGCCACGGCGAGATGGCCACATTGGGGGAAGTTCCATTTCGTCGTTACTACGGGAGCGTTGACGCCACTCCCTTGTTCATCATTTTGGCGGGAGCTTTTTACAACCGGACTGGAGACCTCGATCTTGTCCGCGCATTGTGGCCACACATTGAACTGGCGCTTTCCTGGATTGATGTTTATGGCGACCGCGACGGAGATGGGTTCGTCGAATATCAAAGGCAGTCAGAAAAGGGATTGATCCAGCAAGGTTGGAAAGACTCCAATGACTCTGTATTCCACGCAGACGGGTCTCTGGCGGAAGCTCCCATAGCTTTATGCGAGGTCCAGGCGTACGTTTACGGCGCCAAGAGGGCGGCAGCCGGGTTGGCAGCTTCTATGGGAGATAAAACCCGTGCGCAACTCCTGGAGTCTCAGGCTGTAGCGCTTCAGGAGGAATTCGAACGGAAATTCTGGTGCGAGGACCTTTCGACCTACGCGCTGGCGCTCGATCGGGAAAAGCAGCCATGCAGGGTTCGCACCTCGAACCCAGGCCACTGTCTATTCGCCGGAATTGCGACACCGGCACACGCCAATAGAGTCGCCCACACCCTGTTCGGCGAAGACTGTTTTTCTGGCTGGGGTGTGCGAACGGTCAGTTCAAATGAGCGGAGATACAATCCGATCTCTTATCACAACGGTTCCGTTTGGCCCCACGATAGCGCAGTGTTCGCCGCCGGACTCGCAAGGTACGGTTTCACCCAGCAGGCAGGGGAACTCTTCGATTCTTTGTTTGAGGCCAGTAGATTTTTTGAGATGAATCGGCTGCCCGAGCTCATTTGCGGACTGCACCGTCGCTCCGGGGAAGGTCCGACCCTCTACCCAGTTGCATGCTCGCCTCAAGCCTGGTCCGCCGGCGCGGCCTTCCTGCTCTTAAAGGCAATGTTGGGACTATCTATCGACTGCAACCGACGCCAGGTGACTTTCAACAGACCCCGCTTACCCAAGTCGACAAATTCGTTGCGAATCGAAGGGCTAAAGGTGGGTCAGGGTTCAGTGAGCGTCTCTTTTACGCGCGGACCTAAGCAAATTGATGTAGAGGTTACGGATAAGACCGGGGACATTCAAGTAGTCATTCAACGGTAACGGTACAGACAGCTTTTCACTTAAGGCACATCCCTTTTTATTCTACCGTCTGGTACCGATTCACTTCTCGCTTGGAAACTCCCATCGTAAGTGTGTAGGGAATTACGACAAAAGACTTGTTCTGATGTTTTCAATCCCGCATAAAGAAGCTCAATCAACCCAAACCTGGAGGCCATATGGCTCAAGTTACTCTGCAAACGCTGTATTTGAATGAACTGAGGGACATCTACAGTGCCGAACAACAATTGGTCAAAGCACTGCCGAAAATGGCGAAGAACGCCGAGTTGCAACCGCTGAGCGACGCGTTTACAGACCATCTGGAGGAGACCAAAAATCAAGTCACACGGTTGGAGCAGATATTCGAATCCCTGGGGGAGAACCCTAAAGGGAAGAAATGCGTAGGTATGGAAGGGCTAGTGGAGGAAGGCTCCGAAGTAATGGACGAATATGAGGGAGCCGTCCTCGACGCTGGCCTGATCTCCGCAGCCCAGCGTGTGGAACACTACGAAATGGCGGCCTACGGGTCGGTCTGCGCTTATGCAGAACTGCTCGGTCGTTCAGAAGACCTAGGCCTTCTAAAAGAAACGCTGGAAGAGGAAAAACTGGCAGATGAGAAGTTGACCGAATTGTCAGAAACTGCCAACCAGAATGCTATGTCGGAGGGGTCTGAGGAGGAAGAGGCTCGTTCAGCGGCGGGGCCGCGCTCCGCAACGCGCCCTAAGAAAAGCAGGTCCGCGGCATAACTGCTTCATTCCCAGCGAATCGGTCGCGACTGGCCCTCGGCAGTGACTTAGCTGCCGGGGGCCATCATTGTTTCGATCGCCATCATGAGCTCGCGGGAAACCTCGGATTTTGTTACGTAGGCATTGGCGCCGGCGCTAAGTGCGGCCTGCTTCATCAGGGATGGATCGTGCTGGCTCAAAATTACCATTTTGGATTGAGGCAGCTCGTTACGAATCAATTGTGCCGCTTCCAGTCCGTTCAGACGCGGCATGGTGATGTCGAGTACAACGACATCTGGATTGAGTTCCCTGACCCTTTCGACTGCATCCTGACCGTCGGTCGCTTCCCCGCAGACCTCCCACTCGGCATGCGATTCGAGAAGAGAACGCAGTCCTCGGCGGAAGATCTCGTGGTCGTCGGCAATCAGAATTCTGACGGGCATTGCCTTGTTGGATGTGCTCACGTCGTTATATCGCAGTATAATTCACAATTACAGCCAATCGACAAGTGCGATACAGCATTCACTGCTTACGGTTTTACACGGTGGCTAGTTCGCGGTCGCGAGACTGCTCGGCCACCGGAATTATAACCTCCACGATCGTACCCGGATTCGCGTTCGATAATCGCAAAGCACCGCCGAATTCTTCAACTCGCTGCCGCATACCTCCGATACCGACCCCGACGTTGCCAGGTCTAAATCTCATGGTGCCTTCGTCGAGGCCTTTGCCATTATCACGAATTTCGAGTGCCACACTCTCTGCATTCCGGGTGAGAGTCACGGAGCTGTGCGATGCTTCTGAATGCCGAAAAACATTGGTTAATGCTTCCTGAATGATACGAAAAATTGCCGTTTCAAATCGCGGTGTTAAGCGAGGAAAGCTGGTAGGTTTTACTTCCAAGGAGGTCTCAATTCCACTGCGCTTTGTCATCCCCTCCAGGTACCAACGCAGGGCTGAGACAAGTCCAACTTCGTCGAGCAAAGGAGGATGGAGGAGGTGGGACATAGTCCGTACCTGCTGAAGAGCACGATCAATGCTCTTGCTGGCTTCCTCAGCTGACTGATCCTTTGCATCCCCGCCGCGCTGATGAACAATGCCATCCACGGTCATTTTTGCCGCAGCGAGATCCTGGCCTAAACTATCGTGCAGCTCGCGGGCGATCCGGCGGCGCTCTTCGTCCTGCAGGAGCATTAGGCGGCTGGAGAGCTGGCGAAGCGCTTCCGTTCGCTCCTCAACAAGTTTTTCGAGGGTAGCCGCATTTTCCCGAATAGATTGCTCGAGCAGCTTGCTGTCGTGGATATCAGAGCATGTGCCATACCAGCGGGCAATTTTCCCGTTGTGATCGCGAATGGGAATCGCTCGCGCTCTAAACCAACGGTATTCCCCCAGTTTAGCCCTGAGGCGATATTCCGCCTCATACTGTTCGCCGGATTTCGTACACTGCGCCCACTGCTTCGCGGTCTCATCCCGGTCTTCCGGATGAATGAAATCAATCCAGCCATGTCCATTGGCCACTTGAGAGTCCGAGCCAGTGTATTCAAAAAATCGGTCGCTGATGTAGTCACGAAAACCGTCGCCCTGACTGCTGAAAATTATATCGGGCGCAGTTTGCAGGATGGCGTCTAACTGTTCGTTCTTGCGATTCAGCTGGGCATTAAGCAGCTCTAAAGCTTCTGCCTTGTGCTCTAGTTCCTGCGTACGATCAGCGACGCGCTGTTCCAGTTCACGATTGAGTTGCCACAGTTGTTGGGCCTTACGATGGAGTTCGGCAAAAACACTCACCTTCGCCCGCAGCAACTCGGGGATGACGGGAACCGAGATGTAATCGACGGCGCCCCGCTCGTAACCCTTTAAGCGGTCGAGGTCGGTCAAGTGGACGGCAGATACGAAGATGATCGCGGTCCGGTGGAATCTGGGATGCTGGCGAATCATGCTGGCCAGTTCGAAGCCGTCGATTTCGGGCATGCTGACATCCATGAGCACGACCGCGACGTCCATTTTCAGAAGATACTCGAGCGCCTCTCTCCCTGATGTGGCCTTGACCAGGTTCTCATCCAGCTCTCCCAGGATAGCTTCGTAGCTCAATAGCTTGGCGGGCTGATCATCCACCATCAGGATGTTAACCCTGTCTTTGGTGCTCATCGAGCCTCCATCGAGCGTGTGCATAGCGACGCCGCCACCCTACCTGTGGAGCCACATACGAAGGGCAGAGAGAAGCTGGTCGGTATTGACCGGCTTGGCCAGGTATTCAGAAGCGCCGGCTTCCAGGCATTTCTCGCGGTCGCCTTTCATGGCTTTCGCCGTCAGGGCAACGATAGGAAGACGCCGGAATGATGAGTTTTCACGAATCACCTGCATCGTTTCATAACCGTCCATTTCCGGCATCATGATGTCCATTAACACGATCGCGATGTCGGGAGTGGATTCCAAGGTACTGATCGCTTCGCGTCCGGTGCCGGCGCTCAAAACGCTCATACCGCGCCGCTCCAGCACACTGCTGAGCGCGAAGATGTTGCGCACGTCATCGTCAACGATCAGGACTTTTCTGCCAACTAGCGCCTCATCGGAGCGGTGCAAGCGATCAAGCATGGTTTGCTTTTCGGGCGGGAGATCAGCGATCACCCTGTGCAGGAAAAGCGCTGTTTCATCCAGCAAGCGCTCGGGCGATTCGACCCCCTTCACCACCACGCTGCGGGCGAGAGTATGCAACCTTGCATCTTCCTCTGGTGATAGCTCCTTGCCAGTGAAAACAACTACCGGCAATTCTGTTAATGAGGAGGTATCGCGGATGCACTCAAGAATTTCGAAACCTGACATGTCCGGCAGACGCAGATCGAGCACCATGCAATCGTAAGTCTGCTCGTTGAGGGTCTGCAGAGCGTCTTTGCCAGTGGCCGCCACAGAGATGTCGACATCATCGTGGCCGAGTAAAGTTTGGATCGTCAACTGTTCGGCCTGATTGTCCTCGACAATCAACAGCCGCTTGCGCCGGGGGCTCGAATACTCCTTGATCTTGCTGAGCGCCATCGTGATGCCTTCCGGTGTAGTCGGCTTGGTGATGAAGGAAAACGCACCCCGGGCAAGGCCCTGCTGCCTGTCATCATCTAACGTCAGCATTTGTACCGGAATGTGCCGAGTTGAGGGGTCCTGCTTCAGGTGATTGAGAACGGTCCACCCAAGCATGTCGGGCAGAAACACGTCCAGCGACACGGCGGTAGGATGGTACTCGCGTGCCAGGGCGAGTGCTTCCATGCCGTGATTGGCGACAAGGACTTTGAACCCCTTGTCGTGAGCGAGGTCGACCAGGAGACGAGCGTAGTGCGGATCGTCTTCAACGATCAATAAAGCCGCGTCGTCAGGCTGGATATCGGCTCTGTCATCAGCGATCGATTCGAGAGGCTGTTCGGCGACGGTAACCGCCGACAACTGCAACGGTGAAGCTGCCGCAGTCGTCTTCCAATCCTTCACCGGAAGACCCGACGATGGCCCGGCATAGGTCTGGGGCAAATACAGGGTGAAGGTACTGCCCTGCCCCGGAATGCTGCGCAGCTGAATTTCTCCGCCCAGCAGGCTGGCAAGTTCGCGACTAATGGCCAGACCGAGTCCAGTCCCGCCGTACTTGCGACTGGTCCCGGCGTCTGCCTGCTGGAACGCTTCGAAGATGATGCGTTGCTTTTCGGTCGGGATGCCAATGCCAGTATCGCTCACCTCAAAAGCCACCACGGAAGCCGCCTTGGCCAGCACCGGATGATCTTCGCTCCAGCCGTTGCCGGCTAGCGAAACCGACAGCCGAACACCGCCCTGCTCGGTGAACTTGAATGCATTCGACAGCAGGTTTTTGAGAACCTGCTGCAGGCGCTTCGAGTCGGTTACCAGACTGCGACCAAGACGCTGATCGCTGACAACCTCAAATGACAATCGCCGGTTTTCAGCTTCGTGGCGGAACGGACGCGCAACCGTATCCAGCATGCCTGCAAAGAAGACTTCGTCCGCTTCGACCGAGACCGTGCCCGATTCGATCTTCGAAAGATCGAGAATATCGCTGATGAGGTTCAGCAAGTCCGTGCCCGCGCCGTGGATGGTGCGCGAGAACTCAACTTGCTTGGGAGTGAGATTGCCGTCCGGGTTATCAGCCAGTTGCTGCCCCAGAACCAGGATGCTGTTCAGGGGAGTGCGCAACTCATGCGACATGTTCGCGAGAAACTCGGACTTATACTTCGAGGTAAGCGCCAATTCCTTGGCCTTGTCTTCCAGCGCGCGGCGAGCCTGCTCGATTTCGCGGTTCTTGCGTTCAACTTCGACGTTCTGTTCTGCCAGCTGCTGTGCCTTAAGGGCAAGCTGTTCGTTGGTCTGTTGCAACTCCTTCTGCTGGGTCTGCAGCTCCGCCGCCAACTGTTGCGACTGCTTCAGCAAGCCTTCGGTCTGCATAGTGGCTTCAATACTGTTGAGCACGATGCCGATGCTGGAGGTCAACTGCTCCAGGAACGCCAGGTGGGAAGCGGTAAAGAAACTGAGAGAAGCCAGTTCGATTACGGCTTTCACATGGTTTTCAAAGAGCACTGGCAATACCACGACGTTCCGCGGAACGGCCTCAAACAGGCTGGAGCGTATCGAAACGGTTTGAGGCGGCAGGTCGGAGACAACGATGCGCCGCTTTTCGGAAGCGCACTGGCCAACCAACCCCTCGCCACTCTTCAACCGGCGCAGATGACCGTCCTCCCCGTCTCCGGCGAATGCCGCGAGCAGAACCATACTTTCCTCGCTCTCCATCTGGTAGATCATTCCCTGCTGCGCATTCACGAGAGGCACCAACTCGGAAAGAAGCCTGCGTCCGACCGTGGTCAGGTCGCGTTGGCCTTGCAGCATTCCGGTGAAACGAGCGAGGTTCGTTTTCAACCAGTCCTGCTCGGTGTTGCGATCCGTGGTGAGACGCAGGTTGTCGATCATCGTGTTGATGTTGTCTTTGAGTTCCGCAACCTCGCCGCGCGCTTCCACCTGAATGGAACGGGTCAGATCGCCCTTGGTGACGGCGGTGGCCACCTCGGCGATGGCACGCACCTGGTTTGTAAGATTGTCGGCCAGCAGGTTGACGTTGCCCGTCAAATCCTTCCAGGTGCCGGCCGCGCCTGGGACGTTCGCCTGACCGCCAAGGCGGCCTTCGACGCCCACTTCGCGGGCCACGGTTGTAACCTGGTCGGCAAAAGTCGCCAGCGTGCCGGTCATATTGTTAATGGTTTCTGCCAGAGCGGCGACCTCGCCTTTGGCATTGACCGTCAGTTTCTGCGTGAGTTCTCCGTTAGCGACGGCAGTCACGACTTTCACAATGCCGCGGACCTGCTCAGTCAGGTTAGCGGCCATGACGTTGACGTTATCCGTGAGGTCCTTCCACGTGCCGGCGACGCCCGGGACTTGAGCCTGGCCTCCGAGTTTGCCTGCGGTTCCGACTTCGCGGGCGACGCGGGTTACCTCGGCAGCGAACGCATTCAGTTGATCCACCATCGTGTTGATGGTGTTCTTGAGTTCGAGAATTTCGCCCTTCACATCGACCGTGATTTTGCGCGACAAGTCGCCACGGGCCAC
This sequence comes from uncultured Acidobacteriota bacterium, assembly GCA_963850425.1. GTDB lineage: Bacteria > Acidobacteriota > Terriglobia > Terriglobales > Acidobacteriaceae > Gp1-AA133. Next base: position 121,840 of record CAWKLF010000004.1, read on the forward strand.
AGCCGTCGTGACCTCGGCGATGTTGCGCACCTGTGCGGTCAGGTTTCTCGCCATCGCGTTCACAGAATCTGTCAGATCCTTCCACGTTCCCGCGACGCCCGGCACATTGGCCTGTCCACCCAGCCGGCCTTCGGTACCAACCTCGCGAGCTACGCGCGTGACTTCGGCCGCGAAGGAACGCAACTGCTCAACCATCGTGTTCAGCGTTTCTTTAAGCTGCAGAATCTCGCCACGGACATCGACCGTAATCTTCTTCGAGAGGTCGCCAGTCGCAATGGCGGTTGCTACTTCTGCGATGTTGCGCACCTGGCCGGTAAGATTGCTGGCCATGAAGTTGACATTATCGGTAAGGTCTTTCCACGTTCCAGCTACTCCCGGGACTTCGGCCTGACCGCCAAGTTTGCCTTCCGTACCAACCTCGCGTGCCACACGCGTGACTTCGCCCGCGAACGCGTTGAGTTGGTCCACCATCGTGTTGATGGTGTTCTTGAGCTCGAGAATTTCGCCTTTAACGTCGACCGTGATCTTGCGCGATAAGTCGCCGCGAGCTACGGCGGTGGTGACTTCGGCGATGTTGCGCACCTGCGCAGTCAGGTTGCCGGCCATGGAATTGACGGAGTCTGTTAAGTCTTTCCAGGTCCCGCCGACCCCGGGAACCTGCGCCTGGCCGCCTAGTTTTCCTTCGGTGCCGACTTCGCGGGCCACACGGGTCACTTCGCCCGCGAACGCGTTCAATTGGTCCACCATCGTGTTGATGGTGTTCTTCAGTTCGAGAATTTCACCTTTCACATCGACCGTGATTTTCCGCGATAAGTCTCCGCGGGCCACAGCTGTTGTGACCTCGGCGATGTTACGAACTTGAGCAGTGAGGTTACTGGCCATGGAGTTAACCGAATCGGTCAAATCTTTCCATGTTCCGGCAACACCCGGGACCTGCGCCTGTCCGCCAAGGCGGCCGTCAGTGCCGACTTCGCGTGCGACGCGCGTAACTTCGGAAGCGAAGGAGCGCAACTGATCCACCATCGTGTTGATGGTGTCTTTCAGCTCAAGAATTTCGCCCTTCACGTCGACTGTAATCTTTCGTGACAAGTCGCCACGGGCAACAGCGGTTGCAACCTCGGCGATATTGCGAACCTGACCGGTCAAGTTGCTGGCCATCAGGTTGACGTTGTCTGTCAGATCCTTCCACGTTCCGGCCACTCCGGGCACCTGCGCCTGGCCGCCCAACTTTCCTTCCGTACCCACTTCGCGGGCGACGCGCGTCACTTCACCGGCGAAGCCGTTCAGCTGATCGACCATTGTGTTGATGGTGTTCTTAAGTTCGAGAATCTCGCCTTTGACGTCGACCGTGATCTTGCGCGACAAGTCGCCGCGCGCCACCGCGGTGGTAACCTCCGCGATGTTGCGCACCTGACCGGTCAAATTGCCGGCCATGGAATTTACCGAGTCTGTGAGATCCTTCCACGTTCCGGCAACGCCAGGAACGTTGGCCTGCCCGCCCAGTCGTCCTTCCGTACCTACTTCGCGCGCCACGCGCGTTACTTCGCCCGCGAACCGGTTCAACTGGTCGACCATCGTGTTCAATGTTTCTTTCAACTGGAGAATCTCGCCGCGAACGTCGACCGTGATCTTTTTAGAAAGGTCACCGCTCGCGATAGCAGTCGCGACATCGGCAATGTTGCGGACCTGACCGGTCAAGTTGCTGGCCATCAGGTTGACGTTGTCTGTGAGATCCTTCCAGGTTCCAGCCACTCCGGGCACCTGCGCCTGTCCGCCCAACTTTCCTTCCGTACCCACTTCGCGGGCGACGCGTGTCACCTCACCGGCAAAGCCGTTCAGCTGATCGACCATCGTGTTGATGGTGTTCTTGAGTTCCAGAATTTCGCCTTTGACGTCAACGGTGATTTTGCGCGACAAGTCGCCGCGCGCCACAGCAGTGGTCACTTCAGCGATGTTGCGCACCTGCGCAGTCAGGTTCCCCGCCATGGCGTTTACCGAGTCGGTGAGATCTTTCCAGGTACCGGCAACGCCCGGCACCACGGCTTGACCGCCAAGTTTTCCGTCGGTGCCGACTTCGCGGGCCACACGCGTGACCTCCGAAGCAAACGATCGGAGTTGATCCACCATCGTGTTGATGGCTTCTTTTAGCTGGAGAATTTCGCCGCGAACGTCGACCGTGATCTTGCGCGACAAGTCTCCGCTGGCAACGGCGGTGGCGACTTCGGCGATGTTGCGCACCTGGCCAGTCAGATTGTTCGCCATCAGGTTGACCGAGTCGGTTAAGTCCTTCCACGTACCAGCCACACCTGGCACTTGCGCCTGCCCGCCAAGTTTTCCGTCCGTGCCGACTTCTCTCGCTACACGTGTCACCTCCGCAGTAAAGATGCCAAGCTGTTGAATCATCGTGTTGACGATGCTGGCGGAACGAAGGAACTCACCTTCGAGGGGTCGCCCGTCCACGTCCATGCGGACGGTTTGTGTCAGATTTCCTTGCGCGACGGCTGCAATGGCTCGCGTTACTTCGGCGGTGGGACGAAGAAGGTCTTCAACAAGACCGTTGACAGATACTTCAATTTGGCCCCATGCGCCACGAGATTCTTGAAAGCGAGTACGTTCCCGGGTTTTGCCCTCCTTACCAACCGCCTTCCCAACCCGTCTCAACTCTTGCGCCATCTGCTCGTTCGCGGCAACGATTTCATTGAACGTATCGGCTATTTTTCCCTCGAGGCCCGTCCAGGCCCCAGGCAAGCGCACCGAAAAATCTCCATCCCTCATGGTTTGGAGAGCCGCAAGAATGACGGCGAGGCTCGGACCCTCGCTCACTCTGGACCCTCCATTGTTGTTTTTTTCGTTGAGATTCGGAGTGGATTCTGGTTCCGCGGTTGCCGTGGCAGGGCTTTGCGAGTTTCTCTTCATGTGCGCCTACTCGAGTCCGATCACAAAAAGTACCGCGCTGTCGAAAATCGACAATCAGATTTGCCGAATTTGGGGGAGGAATGGCTCCGCCTTAGCGCGGAAGATAGGGGAGCCTCCCAAAGATGTTTAACACGTAATGAATACAATGCGCTCTACAGTAATTGCTGTATCGCAGGCAGTCATTCTGAATGAAAGGTAAGTTCTGTCGGGACTGCTGGTTCCAAGGCGCCGCGTTGGAACTTTTCGATGCACGCTTGATACGAGTGAGGCGCCTCGGAACGTAGAGCAGTTTTCGCATTGTGCGAGTGAAAAGATCCCCCCACGAAACCGCCTCCTGACCGCGGAAGATTTACAGCGAAGACTCGATAGCGGGCGTCATTCCCCTGCTATAGCGTTCCCGCCAGTTATTAAACGCATTGCAGGAGAATGTTTATGGCGGGCAAGAACACGGCAGTTTTCGGAATTTACCCAGCATATGCGAGTGTGGAAAGCGCGGTAGATGCTTTGCGGGCGGCGGGCTTCCGCAGCACCGACATTTCAGTTCTGTTTCCCGAAAACGTCGGGACTAAGGATTTCGCACACGAGAAGGGGACGAAAGCGCCCGAAGGTGCTTCGGCCGGCGCCGGAACCGGCGCGGTTGTCGGCGGTGCGCTGGGATGGTTAGCCGGTATTGGTGCACTTGCTATCCCCGGTATCGGTCCATTCGTGGCAGCTGGTCCGATCATGGCTGCGCTCGCGGGCGTTGGGGTTGGGGGCACGGTAGGAGGAATTACCGGAGCTCTGATAGGGCTGGGTATCCCTGAATACGAAGCAAAGAGGTACGAAGGTCGAGTCAAGAATGGCGGCATCTTGTTATCTGTGCATAGTGACAATTCCGACTGGACGAGGAAGGCTAAAGATGTCCTGGAGCGGACGGGAGCGCAGGACATAGCGTCCGCTGGGGAAGCCGGTGCCGATTTCATGAAATCCGACAAGCCCATGCCTCGTGCGAGCTAGTTTCGCGGGAAAAACAACGGAGGGTGGTGTTCTCGGGCAGGCAGAGCATTCACCCGCCGAAGTATCTAAGAAGCATCTTTCGGCGGCTTTCGGAACTGGTAAACTCTGGCGGGCAAGTGCGCCTGTGTTCGCTTTGGATAAGCAACCGATCTGCGCTCCGGACGAATGCCACCTTCAAATAATTCACGCAAATCTTTCTTCTCTTCCTTAGGCCCGGGAATTATTACGGGCGCCTCCGATGACGATCCCAGTGGGATCGGTACCTATTCACAAATTGGCGCACAATTCGGTTACGGCATGCTGTGGACCATGCTGCTTTCCTATCCACTCATGTCCGCGTTCCAGGAAATATGCGCACGAATTGGGCGGGTGACGGGACACGGCATCGCAAGGAACATAGGGCTTCGGTATCCCAAACTGTTGTATGGCGTGGTCGCACTCATGGTTTTTGCAAACATTTTCAATCTCGGCGCAGATCTTCAAGCGATGGACGCTGCGGCGCGGTTGCTCGTGAAGGGTCCGCCCATTTTGTTTGGCCTCGTCCTGGGAGCACTTTCCGTCGTCGCGCAGCTCTTCGTCCCTTACAGCAGGTATGTGAAATATCTGAAGTGGTTGACCCTCTCGCTTTTCGCTTACGTGATCGCGGCATTTTCCGTGCACGTTTCCTGGAACGAAGTCGCTTCGCACACCTTGATACCGCATGTCTCTCTCAGCCAGCCTTATCTCGTTGCCTTGGTGGCGGTCTTGGGGACGACGATCAGCCCTTACCTGTTTTTCTGGCAAGCCTCCCAAGAAGTGGAGGAGGTGAAGGCGCATCGGGGAGAGAAGGCTTTGCGGCGTGCTCCCGGCCATGCGCTGGTTCAGCTCAAGCGCATACGCACTGACACTTACGTAGGGATGGCATTTTCCAATCTGATTGCATGGTTCATCATTCTCACGACGGCGGCAACTCTTCATGCGTCGGGCAGAACGGACGTCGGCACTGCGGCGGATGCCGCAAGAGCACTTGAACCCCTTGCGGGGAAGTGGGCCTTCTTTCTTTTTTCTGCGGGAATTATCGCAACCGGCTTGCTTGCAATTCCAGTGCTCGCAGGCTCAGCTGCGTATGGACTCGGCGAAGCGCTGAAGTGGGATGTGAGTCTTGAGAGCAAGCCCGGAGACGCAAAGAAATTCTATGCGGCGATTGTGGTCTGCACCGTGCTAGGAGTCCTGCTGAATTTTTCTTCGCTCAGTCCCATGAAGGCCCTGTTCTGGGCGGCGGTCCTCAATGGAATCGCGGCCGTACCCCTCATGATCGTGATCATGATTGTTGCCAGCAGCCCAAAGACGATGGGTAAGTTTGTTCTGTCACCGTACTTGAAGGTGGTGGGTTGGGCAGCAGCCGCCTTGATGACCCTCGTATGCGGTGCGCTGATATTTGTTCCAAAGACTTGAAGCATGTCACGCAACTGCTGGCACACTCTTCCATCAAGACGTCCCGCCTCTGGAATCGCTGTAGTATCCCGTTCTTGTCTGCACACGGAGTTTACGGCGGCCCGAGTCGTAAGCCTGTACGTCGATTCCGTGAAATGCATGCCCGGTCGAGGTGCTGGACGATTTGTAGCCAATGACATATTGGCTGCGGATCGCTGATGCAATCATGCGCGTGATCGAATCCACTTCTTGAACGTCGCTGGGAAAGTATGCTGTGCCGCCAGTTTTCTGACTGAGGGTTTCTAGCGCCCGGATGGTGGGGCTTTCTCGCTTGGCGGGATTCATGAGCGCAATCACGTACACGACTGGGCTATCTTTTTGCTGCAGTTGCTGCAGGGTCTCCTCCAGCGTTTCCTGGCTCGCATTATCCCCGCCATCGGTGACCACCAGCAGGGCGCGCTTCTGGAGCGCGGTTTCCTGCTTCATATGCGTGGCTGATGCCACGACCGCATCATAGAGAGCTGTACTTCCCCGGGTTTCGATTTTTTCCAGCGCAGCCTTCAGCTTCGACTCATCGTTTGTGAAATCCTGATCCAGGTAGTACTCCTCCCCGAAATTCACGACGAATATCTCGTCATGGGGATCCGTCGAACGAATCAGGTTGATAGCGGCCTGATTGACCCCGGCCCGCTTGGGCAGCATCGATCCGGAGTTATCGATCAGAATTCCCAGCGCGACCGGCACGTGCTCCTGATGAAAGGAAGTAATCTGCTGGAGCTTGCCGTCCTCGAAGACCTGGAACCCGGACTGCCCGAGATTGGGGACAAGGTTATTCTGCGGATCGACGACCGTAGCGTGCAAGACGACTTCCTCGACCTGTTTTCGAAAAACAAATTGGCCTGCATCTCCTTGGACTGACGAATCGGAAGGAGCGGCATCAGGGCTCGCGGGAGTGATGCCACTGTCTGGCGCGCTCTGCGTCGAGTCAGACGCCGGGGGGTTCTGCACCTGCCCCCAGGCTCGGTTTGACAGAAAGGTGCTGATACAGAAGAGAACGGCGATTGTCAAAAACGATCGCAAAAGGCAAAGGTTCGGTGCCCGCCATTGAGAACGGAACTCAGAACCATCCCCGTCGCGTCGACCAAAGAACAGGCTCATCCGCACACTTCTCCTTTGTGGACGATGAATGGATGAGAAGGAGTAATTCTATGGTTGTGCCATGACGAGGAAGCCAGGCATGCGATAGGTAGATAAATGCTCAGTGCCTACAACAAAGACCCTAGATGCAGAGACGGCAGGTGACCCTGCCGTCTTTACCTTGGGGGAGCGACTTTCGAATAGACAAATACTTTTAAAAGCAGGAAGTGACTGGCGAAGTCTGGCCGGAAACAATCCGGTTGAAATAGGTCACGTTGTCTGGAGGATTGTAGGATCCATTGGCGGCAAGACTTTGATGCTGCCACTTGACAAGGCCATACGGCTTGGCCACATGGAATTCCTCCTTGTTCAAGCAGTGGGAATAGTTGGAGTCGCAACTATAGCGGTAGCTAATCACCAGGGTTTGGAGATTATTGGGAAGCTGACCTCCCAGGGACTCCTTGTAGGGACCCCAAACCTCGTTGATGACGTGTCCAAGGTTCTTGGTCGTGAATGTGCTGCAGTCAGAATGAATCTCGTAGGAAGAGTCGCTGATCTTTACGCTCGACCCCGGGTAGCCTCCCACCGCGAAGCGTGGCACAAGAGGCAAATTGTATTTTCCGAGCCGTGGACTGTGGAACACCTTGAAAGTGCGGGGATTTTGCCAATCGAGCTCGGTTACCCACAGATAAATGTACTTGCTGTCGAACAACTGGATATCCCACGGAAAACCGGCTGCCGCCTTCGTCCAATAGAGACGATTGGAAATCTTGCTCGTATACAAAGGATTCGCGGTGCCCGCCATGTGATGATCCGCGCTCAGGGTGGAATGCATCGTCATCCACGAGAGCATGTCGTAGGTTAGGGTAGTTGTCGTCTTGGCTACTGGCTGAAGGTCCGGGGCGGCGGGGTTCGTCGAGTTGACACCGCAGCCGACCAGGCAGAGTGAGAGAGCGAGAAGAACCAGGAAGCACTTCATCACTACGTCCTTCGAACGGAGTTGGGGGGTTCTGCAGGAAAGACGGTAGTTGATATTTAGCTAATACAGTAGATTACGGAGGGACATAGGGTAAACAGCTTAATAGGCAGCAGTCTTATTAAGGTAAACAACTGAATAAGCAAGGGGAATGAGACGCCAGGCACAAAAATGCCCGCGAAGCGTCCCCGCCCCACGGGCCTATTTGTTGAGGTTGAACCTTAAGATGAGTGTCGGAAGTTTACCAGTACGTAAACGTTAGCTTATCGAGCCAGATGGAGTACGGCTGCTGCTTGTAGTTGCCATCCTGTTGGTAGTTGATGGTAATGCCGTACCAGTTGGTCGGGGTCGGGTTTTCATAATAGTTGAGCGTTGAGGTCTGACCATTCAGAGTGATCGATTTGAAGAGTAGATGGTTGTCTGAAGTTCGTTGTGCTTGGATCACGAGGTGATTCCAGGCGTTGCTGACCGGGTTGCAGGGAATTCCGGTGGCATGCCACTTCTGTCCGGGATTGTCCCAAATATCCCACTCGTGGCCACCTGCAATTCGGCATTCGTGACCCCAGATAAACGACTGTCCGTTCACGAACTGATTGATGTCAAACTCGAGAGCTTCGGAAACACTGACGTCGTTTGCGTAGAAATAGACGTCGTACGTGAAATTGTGAACGGCAGGAATGATCGAGTGATCGTTGTCGGGCAAACCACGGGATGAGAAGTCTCCGACGAGGTGATTGTTCCAAAGCCCGTCGGAGTAAATGGTCTGCCCCCCAATGTCCATCCGAGCTGAATTTCCGCTTAAAGCAGGAGAAGACACTCCCTGTGTCATGGACCATGTGGTCTGTGGACCACCGGGTTTGCAGAAGTCACAAATGTTGTAGAGCGGCGGAAGCAGGGCATATCCCGTCCAACCCGACATCTGTTGGAGATTTGCGAATTGACCTGTTTTCCCAGGAACCGCCCCGGAGCCAACCGTAATTGCGATGGGTGTTGTTGCAGAGCCGCCGCAGTTATCCCATTCCTGAACGACCGTGTGATAAGCGCCGGGCTTAAGCGTTAACACGGTATTCAGTTTGTTTCCGTTCACTTTGTAGGCGAGAACTCCGGGGGCTGTGTAGATGCCCATGGCCGCGACGCCTGCGCTGCAGGAGGACGTGGCCGACGCAGTGAATTGAACATTGGACGCGACGTTCGCATTGTTGGTCGGCGCCGAGACTTGTACCGAGCCGCCCGGTTTCGTGCCCGCCACGTTGATGGTCACCGGCGTACTAGCGGATTTCCCACAATTATCCCAAGCCTGCACGACGGTGTTGTACGTCCCGGGATTCAAAGTGAGAACCTTATTCAGACTGGCGCCCTGGTTCACGTGCGCGAGCACGCCAGGCGCAGTGTAGATGCCCATCGCCGCGACGCCATTGGCGCAGGACGTGCTTGCCGTGGCGGTGTATTGAACTTGGGTTGCCACGCTGGAATTGTTGGACGGAGTGCTGACCTGCACCTCGGAGGCGCTTCCCTTAACGGTAATCGTGACATTGGCCTTGCCGACGCCGCCACAGTTGTCCCATTCCTGAACGAGCGTCTGATATGTGCCAGGATTGAGGTTCAACTCCGTATTTAGAGACGAACCGGCAACTACATACGCTAGTACGTTAGGCGCCGTGTAGATCCCGATGGCCGAAACACCCTTCGCGCACGGTGTGGTGGCGGTAGCAACGTACTGAACTGTGGTGGCCACCTGGCTATTGTTGGCGGGAGCCGTTACGGAAACTTGCGCCAGTGCTGGAAGAGCAGTCCCCAGCGCCACAACGATCGCAAACGTCTTCATTGGAACGGACCTCAGTCAGCTGTTTTCTCTAAAACGCAGTCAACGACGCAGGCTGTCTTTGCTGGAGCGGAGCGAAGGCGAGCAACGCAGTGGTCTTAGGATCTGGGTGATTCTAGGTGGGGAGCGGAGGGAATCTCAAGGTAAAGCCGCACAATTGACGTACACGAAGGTTCTAAGACCTTTAGAGGGCAGGTCGCCTGAGAGCTATTCGTTTAGGACTGGAATGCTTGTGGAGCTATTTGTTCAAGGCGGGAGACGCGAGCCGACGCCCAGTATGGCTGCCAGCCCGCGCCCGTTGAGGATAGGTCTCTGGAAGGAACATTAGAGGTTCACCATCGCCGATATTAGTCATCGCCGTAAATCTCACCATCGGGGAAGTGCTGTAAGTTTCCCCATCTTCATTTGTATGTTTCGCGTCCCGTTTTTTTGACCTAAACCCCTTACATGAATGCATCTACGTGAATACGGCGGGAGCCTGATTCTCGCGCTGCCCCGCCCGAATTACCTTAGTTTTCACGGAGAGTTATAGCGTGATGGCCGATATCGATTGCAAACATGCGAATGGCAAAGCGCAGAGCGACTCAGAGGCAATTCTGGTTCGACGTGCGCTGGCCGGCGAAGCAGACGCGTTTGCCAAGTTGTTTGAAGCGCATCGAGGTCGCGTCTACGCCGTCTGCCTCCGCATGACCAACAATCCGGCCGACGCGGACGACCTTACGCAGGAAGCGTTCATCCAGGCATTCCGAAAGCTTGCTACTTTCCGCGGTGATTCTGCTCTTTCCACGTGGCTTCATCGAGTAGCTGTGAATACGGCTCTGATGCATTTCCGACGGCAGGCCGTGCCCAAGGCGGCAATCGAGGAGCCGACGGACCACGAGGGCGGCCGCCGCGAATTAGGCCGCCGAGATGACCGCTTGCACCATTCTCTGGATCGGATCGCATTGACGCGCGCGCTGGAAGCTCTTCCGTCCGGATACCGCAGGATTTTCGAATTGCACGAGATTGGCGGTTATGGGCATCGGGAGATTGCAAAGTTGCTCAGTTGTTCGATCGGAAATTCCAAATCACAGTTACATAAAGCAAAACAAAGAATTAGAGAATGCCTGGTTTCACGGCGTCATTTCTCCCGTCACATTAAGGGAGCTGTGCGACCACAAGCATCGGCAGCGCGGTCCGATCCCAAGCACATGTCGAGCGGCACTCTAGCAGCTCAACTGTTGGGCGAATCTCGCGAAAGCTTAGCTGAAACCACTGCATAAAAGGGGAGTGAGTCCGTGGAATTGGGGGCAATGGTAGTCACACAGGGTGGAACACTTTACTCACCTGCTAAGCAGGAGGCGAATCCGTGGTGTTCCGCATGGCCCATCGTCGGAAAGACGGTCGTTGAACGCTGGGTAGATCGTGTTCGCAATCTTGGCGTCGGCATGGTTTCGGTCGTAGATCGCGATGTGTCGGTACCAACTCGGGTTCAGCGCATGGTGGAGTGGGCGAAAGAGGGGGTAGACCAGATCCTCGTCATCTTCATGGGATCTTACGCGGAGGTTGACCTGACTGATTTGGTTCATTTCCACCACGCAGGAGGCAATCGCATTACCCGGGTCTTTGATCCGGAAGGTCCATTGGGTGTCAACTTGCTGGACCGCCGCGCCGTTTTACGAGAGATGCCGACCGCGATCAACGAGGCGTCCCGCTCGTCCCGATACGACTTTATGGGATACGTGACGCGACTTTCTTCGATTGTCGCGTATCGCAAATTGGTGCAAGACGCGCTCGAAGGCCGTTGCGAGATACGTCCAGCCGGTTTTCGGACGGACGAGAACGTTTGGATCGATCCGACTGCCCGCGTTCATCCTTCAGTTCGCATCCAGGGGCCATGCTACATCGGGGCCCGCACTCGTTTGAACGCCGGCGTCGTCATTACAGGCTACTCCTCGGTCGAAGAAAACTGCGAAATCGATCTCGGAACAACTCTGGAATCCGCGAGCGTTTTGCCGAACACCTATCTTGCTCCGGGACTGCTCGTTCGTAATGCGGTCGTCGACGGAACCCGGCTCGAGCACCTGGACCGTCGAGTCACTGTGGATTTGGCATCCATTGCGTTGTCGGCGCGCAGGCCTTCGACCACTCCGGAGAGTCGAGCATGAACAGCAAGGGCCCCATCATCGTAAAACATCTGCCAGAGCGACAGAGCAAGCTGAACCGCGGTTTGTTTCTTGACGAAATCAAGGACCTTGTCGGCAAGTCCCAACGGCCACATTTAATTGTTGATCTCAGTGGGTGCACCCAGATCAAGGCTGAAACCATCGACCTTCTTCTGGAGTGCGTGGAGGAGGTGGAACACGCGGATGGACGCGTTTCGGTCGCTGTCCCCAGCGCAGAAACCGCGGTGATCCTCGAGATAACGCAGCTGACATCCGTGCTCAACACCTTCCCGACGGTCTTTGAAGCGATGGGAGAAGATTCCCTGCCCCTTTTGAGCACGCCTTCCGAAACTGTCTCACAAGTTGCCGCTTGAGTAAATCGGAAGCTGCGGAATGGACGCGAAGGAGACGAATACCTCGATGACTAACAGAATTGGCCGCCTTCCGAATCTGTTTTTGGCCTGCGTGCTGTCTACCAGCCTTCTGATATCCGCTGACGCTTTCTCACAAAGCCCACAGTCGTCGGGCCAGACGCCATCGCCGACGCAGGTTACTACTGATGATCCGAACAACGCTTCCACGATCAACAGCGCCCAAGGCTCGTCTGCGACAACTACTCCGAGCATCAATGAACTCCCGGATGCTCCGTCGATTGCGCAGCCAGTTCAGCAGAGCACGGAAAGTTCCTCAAAACAGCCGCAGAATCCTGCCTCGGTGCCCTCGGGGGCAGCGGGTGCAAAAGCTCCTACAGTGAGGGGCGCGCCGGCTTCGCGCACTGTGGGAGCCGCAATCGCACCCGCGAAGCAACGCCAGCGACGATCCTTTCTCATCAGGGCAGGTCTTGTGGCAGGAGCCTGCGTAGCCGTTGGCTCGGCATTTGCCTTGTCTAAGGGCAGTCCATCCAAGCCACCCGGAGCTCCTTAGACCGATTCGACCCGACCGATGAAGCCTAGTCCAGTGGCACGACTCATTACCTTTTCGGGAATCGACGGCGCCGGGAAGAGCACGCAAATCGCGGCTCTCAACGATGCCCTTTCCGCTCGCGGGCTGAAGGTTGCCCGGATTGCTTTTTGGGATGACGCAGCCATCTTCCCCAACTTCAGGGCAGGCGTGAGCCTGCGAATGTTTCACGGTGAACAGCAGCGAGAACAGCTACCTTCTCTGCGGAACGACAAAAACGTTCGCGCCTGGTACCTCACCTTGATTCGCTCCGCGTTTTATCTACTGGACGCGTTCCACCTGCGCCGGGTTGTCGGGCGTTTGCAGCGTTCGGGCGCAGATTTCATCATTCTGGATCGCTGCAGTTACGATCAACTGGTCCATATCCGTCCCCACCGCTCGATTCCACGCGCATACATCCGAACTGTATTGGCAGCCACCCCGGAGCCCGCGGTTGCATTTGTCCTGGATGCTTCGCCGGAGGATGCATTTCAGCGCAAGCCAGAGTATCCCTTAGCGTTCATGCATGAATATCGGCAAGCGTACTTGAACTTGCGGGAATTTGTTCCGCAACTCAAGGTGATCGCGCCTGGATCCGTCGAAGATGTCCACAAACGAATCGTCGACTGCGTCTTGGTTCATGTGCCCAGTCAGCGAGGCTCCCCCGTATCCCATGAGGAGGATGAAGTACTTCTCAGTAGTTCCCCGTAGAGCGTAGTAATCGCGACACTACGGGCCAACTTATACGGTTCTTCCCTCATCTTAGACACACCACACCTCTGTTATCGGAGAAGCAATGATATGCGTAACGGTCTTGACGAGAAACTTGCTTTAGTCGTGCCGACTCTGAACGAGGCTGGAAATATTCAACGCCTTTTAAGCGAGGTTAGCGAAGCTCTCCTGCCGCTTGGTGTACGTTACGAGATTCTGGTCGTTGACGATAACAGCTCCGACAACACGGCCGACATAGTGTTGGAATACGGTCAAAGTGACCCGCACGTGCGGTTACTTTCGCGGAACGGCGAAAAGGGGCTGGCGGGCGCCGTGATTCACGGATGGCTGCATACCGACGCGGAACTTCTCGGCGTCATCGATGCCGATCTCCAGCATCCCCCCAGTCTGCTGCCTGGCCTGCTGGGCGCGATGGCAGATGGGGCCGATATTGCGATAGCAAGTCGCTATGTGGCGAAAGATGGGACGCGGGGTTGGAATCCAGTTCGAGTCGCCATTTCGCGTGCAACCACTTTGGCAACTCTACCGTTTCAGCGAAGAGGAATCAGAGTGAAGGATCCGATGTCGGGGTTCTTCATCGTGCGAAGAGAGGCCATCGAAGGCATTGAGTTCGAGACCAAGGGATTCAAGCTCCTTCTCGAAATCCTGGTGCGCGGGCGCATCCAATCGGCCCGGGAGATTCCCTTTCATTTCGGATTACGACACGCCGGGAAGAGTAAAGCCGGCACAGCCGTTGCACTTCATTTTCTACAACTGCTCGGGAAGTTGTCTCGGGACCTCATCCTGAAACCGAGTCCTCAATGAAAATCGCCTTGGTGACGGCCTTCCCGCCCAGCCGGCAGGGCCTTAATGAGTACGGGTTTCACATCGCAGACCAATTGCGACAGCACCCAGGCCTGGAGTTAACGGTTCTCGGAGACTATTTTCCTGAACCGGCAGCGGAATTGCCCGACTTCAAAGTCGTGCGCTGCTGGGGATTCAATCGCCTGGGCAATCCACTTTCGTTAATTCGCGCGATCAACCGGGTGAAGCCGGACGTTGTCTGGTATAACCTTGGGTTCGCCAGCTTCGGCGGAAAGCCTCTGCCCGCCTTTTTAGGTTTGACCACTCCAGCGCTCACGCGGTTGTTCTCTTACTACACGCATGTGACCCTTCACCAACTGTTTGAAACTGTGAACCTCGCAGACGCCGGCGTGAAGTCGCCGATACTGTATACCCTTGCCGGGCGTGTGGCCACACACTTTCTTCTGTCCGCAAACTCCGTTTCCGTGTTACTCCCCGCCTATCACAAGACGTTACGCGAAAAGTATCAGCGCGGCCGCGTTAACATCCGTCACCATGGAATCTTCGCGAGTCGCCCCGAGCCGCCTAACTTCGAGTCACGCGGAAATCCGGTTCATCGCATTCTCGCCTTCGGCAAATGGGGTACTTATAAGCGGCTGGAAGCGCTGGTGGCAGCTTACGAGAAAGTTCTCCCTGAACTGCCGCCTTCGGAACTGATAATCGCCGGTGGAGACCATCCCAAGACGCCTGGTTACGTCCGGAGCGTTGCAAAGAAGGCTCGGCACAATCCACGAATACGATTCCTGGGTTACGTGCCTGAAGAAGAACTGGCAGACCTTTTTCGCACGACGAGCCTCACCGTGTTGCCTTACACCTCTTCCGCGGGGTCAAGTGGCGTAGCTCACCTCGCCTGTCAATATGGCTTGCCAATTCTGGCGCCGGATCTTGATGATTTTGTCGAATTGGCGCGGCAGGAACAAGTGTCTATGGAATTCTTCTCCGCAAACAATGTGGACAGCCTCGCGACGCAGCTCGTCGGAATGTTCCAAACTCCCGAACGCCTCCAAGTGATGGCTCAGAAAAACTTCAATGCTGCCCTACAGATGAGCATGCCGCAAATCATCCGCGAGTACACTCGAGCGTTCGACATGCATCAGCGCGTGCGGATGCTCAAGAACTTTTCTCGGCTGCGTCGGGCTCGGAATGGAATGCCCGGGAGGCGGTGGATGGTTCGACAAATTGAAAAGGATCTGATATCCCGTTCCGGGTCAGCTCCCGCCAATACATAAAATCCTGTTCGATAAAGTGCCGATCGTCATTCGAGATTCCGCGCTTTTTGCGCTTGCCGAACGTCTCCTGCCCCAACTTACGGGAGTGTATCCAGGTAGCAGGGGCCTCCCAAGTTTTGAGCCGGTGGCGATGGGGGAGTCGCCCATGACGGATTGGTGAAATCAAAAAATTCTGTCATATCCATCTGGTCGGCATCCCGGTTTGTGAGCGCGTTTAGCTGGAAGCGGGTCTCGATCAACTTGAGGATCGCCGTATTGTCTGCGGCAGTGTGAGAAACGTAGTGTTTCTTGGTAAATGGAGAAATGACGATAAGCGGAATCCGGTAGCCGGTATAAACGAAATCGCAAGTCGGGCCTGTCAGTGACGTGCAGACATCCCCTGGCAGCAAGTCATTGGGCTTTATTCCATCGGGACTCTTAGCCGGTTGGGGCGGCACATGGTCATAGAATCCGCCGAATTCGTCGAACGTGAGAACGAAGATCGAGTCTTTCCATGACGGTCCCGTCATAAGAGCGCTCACCAATGACGAGACGTAGTTAGCTCCGGCTTGCACGCTGCAACATGGCGGATTCGCGTCATAGTCGGCCGGGTGTTCATCGAGCCCGACTTCAGAAGGAGGTTCAATCATTGCCACCTGCGGAAGTGTTCCATTCTGCGCGTCGGTGATGTACTGCGTATCAGGCTGGATGTTCTGAGGAAACTGGCTCAGGATAGTCTGCCCGTACGTGAAGTTCTGAATGTAGCTAAGCTGGTAGAGGCAGGTGGGCGTTGTACATCCGTTCGCGCCGGGATGAACATAAATTTTCCACGTTATGCCGGCATTCTGCATCTGCTCGAAGATTGTTGTCGCCGTCAGCAGAGTGCTGTTCGCCCGCAACTCGTACGCATGCCCTTGAGACGTTCCCGCGATGAGATACATACGGTTGGGTGGAGTACGCGTCATCACCGGAGAAAACCAGCGGTCCGAGGTCGCGAAGTTCGAGGCCATGTAGTAGTAGTAGTTAAGATCGCTGCCATCGTAATACCCCATGCTCCGCTGGCCCGTAACGTCATTGAACGGCGGCTGAATCGTGCGTGCGTCATGGGCTGCCGTGTAAACGAAACCGTTCAGGAAAGACGGATCATTGTCACTGGAGGGCGCCGAGGTGGGATCGGAAAAGCTCAGGTCCACATGGCTCTCATTCCACGATGGGCTTGGGTTTTCGACGCATTGAGTCTTTAAGTGGTAGGACTGCACGCTGGGACTTTGGCTGTCAATGGTGCAATCGCTGCCTGGAAATGCAAACGCCGGATTACACCCCGGGTTCGCAGGTGCAGGCCCTGCGGGTGATGACGTGGGGAATTGGGGCAGACCATTGAAAGCCTGATCGGGGTAGCCATAGTCCGCCCAATACTGCCGCATCGCACCGAAATAATGATCAAAAGACCGGTTTTCCTGGGCCATAAAGACGATGTGGTTGACCGATGTCTGCAGGCTGTTCCCCGTGGGGGTTCCCCCAGCCGGCGCCTTGGCTAAGCCTTGACATCCCGCCATCAGACAAATTAGTCCGCCGATAATCGCCAAAAACGACATCCTTACGAAAAACCGATTGTGGCTCATGACACAACTCCTATACGGGTCTCGATACGAACGGGCAAAACTGGTAGAGCTACAAAATTCCTTCACCGATTCGCCTGGGGGGTAGGCGGTTGTTGCGGGGGAGGTTGTGAAAATGGTTGGATAGATGGCGCTGTACCATCGTCCTGAGGAGCCGCACTCTGCGGTGCCCGATCCTGCTCCGGCAGTTGCGCGGGTGGCAGAGCAGGCGCTGGAACACTAAGAGGTGCTTGCGGCTTCGTTTCACTTGGCGGCGCTGCATTGCCGCCGCGGACCATCAATTGGATTGGGCGTTTTACACGACGCTTTCTTTGCTGGATAGCCTTCAGCGTGGCGTCGACGTCGCCCTGGTTTGCGCCTGCGAGAGAACCAATCTTGCGTCCCTCGGCTTCAGAACGCGTCGAATATGTCACCCGATCATTAGCTTGCTGCGCGGTGCGCGCCGCGTCGTAATACATCTCTGCGCTTTCCCGGTCACCGTTCAACTCGTCGATGTAGCCGATATTGTTCAGCGTGAATGAATTCGAGGGATCGAGCCGGTAGGCATCCGAAAAATATTTCAGCGCCTCGCTGGCATTCGCGTGATTCAGTGCCGAGACACCCTGTAGATTCAGGCGGGCGACGTGTGTCTCCGTATCTTCGCCCTTTGCCAATGCATCCCGCACGGCACTCGCGCTACGAGCAGCAAGTTCGCTGATCGGTTTCCCTCGCCACTTTTTTACCGGCGTCAAAAATACCCGTTCGTCAGAATGCAAAGCTTCAGCCGCAGAGTAATACTGCAGTGCCGACGCGAGATCTCCTTCGGACTCCATGACATAACCAAGGCTATCGAGGAGAAAAGGGTTTTGAGGATCGAGATGAACAGCATTTCTGAGGACCAGTTCCGCCTCAAAGATCCTTCCCTTCTCTATCAAGGCCATTGCCTTAAAATTTGCCTTGTTCGTCTGGTACGCAGAAGCCTGCGAAGTTTGAAACGCTGCGACCACGGATTTGCCCTTCAATCCCTTGCTGGTTGCTTCATCAATGACTGCCTCCGTGCTCGTGTCAGCCGCCAATTGGTAATAGCGTAGAGCCCGGTCCACGTCGCCTTCCAGTTCCGCGACGTAGCCTAGATTGTTCAGCGTGAAAGGGTCGTTTGGATCAAGCAAGTAAGCTTTAACGAATCGCGCTTTCGCCTTGGCAAGATGGCCTCGTTTGGCGTCGTTGACGCCCTCGCGATTAAGCTGCTGTACAGGCGTGACTTGACTGTGTTTCGGGAGGCTGATCCTGAAATCACCAGCGCCCGCGGTGGAGGGTCCGGCGAGAAATACTGCCGCTGCCAGAATTTGCAGAACTGCCGCCTCCAGGCGACGTTTGGTTGAGTTGGCGAAGTCCATAGTAAGCCGTACCTTCGATGCTTTGAGACGGGTAATCGTTTGGTTGGGGAAAGCGCTTTTTTCAGCCAACCCCTTCGCCGGAAGTTCGCATCCGATGCACGAATGTGTCAAAAGCTGGTACGAATGTGCCAAAAGCTGGTTTTGACGTTAGCGGTATTAGCCGCGCTTCTTGAGAGTTCTGCCGCACAGGCCAACGCGTCGCCTTTGGCGCGCAGTATTGAAGCCGTTCCCTCTGAAGTTGCTCCCTCTAAAGACCGGGGATTTCCCGACCTGCCGCCGCTGCCGACCGGTTCGGCAAGCCTGATAGGCGGGACTGTTCGGAAGATTGATTCAATTCACGACAAGATCGTGGTGCGGGCTTACGGTGGGCGAGATATCTCGATCGACTTCGATGTCCGAACTCACGTGCTGCGGGGTGCGGCTCCGGCGGACATCCGCGAGGTGCGCCCCGGTTCGCGAGTCTATGCTGATACGATCCTGAAAGACGGCAGGATTTTCGCTAAGACCCTGCGGCTGGATGGGAGTTCGGTACTTGGAGAGACCAGAGGACAGGTTATAAGCTACGACCCCGGTCGTGGCCTTCTCAAGGTCCGGGATATCATCTCGGCACAGCCTCTAAGTTTGCGTCTCACAGCGAAAACGGACATCCGCTCCGGTGACCAGGCTACGCCTGCATCGGACCTTGTCAGCGGAACCCTGGTGCAGATCAGCTTTCAAGGGGTTTCTGACGGGCCGAGCGTGGCAGAAAAGATAAACGTCATGGCACGGCCTGGCAGCACATTTGTGTTCGCCGGCAGGATTGCGGTCGTCGATCTACGCGACTTACATCTGACTCTTTTCGAAACGTCCAGCGACAATACATTTGAAGTGGGGTTGCGTTCCCTTCCCGCGAGTGAGCGCCTCACCCTGAAACAGGGTGCCGATGTCATTGTCCATGCGCGATTTGATGGGAAAAACTACGAGGCGCAGGCGATAGAGTCCGCATCAGGCACACAACCGTAAGAGCCGGCAAGTTTTGCGCCTAGCCCGCTCGCAGACCTTCTGCCTTGGCTCGCAGTTCCCTTTCCACAAAAAAGTCCTGGTCGTGGAACAGGTACCGGATAATGTTGCCGGCATAGTGCGTCAAACTGCGGACGTCCGTCTGATACCAGCAACATTGCGTCATTCGAGGCGAGAGCCCGCAATAGAAGCGGAACTGTTGGCTAACCCCTTCGGGAGCCACCAACATGGCGGCCGCCATGCGATGATTCCCTTCGATAATCGTCAGCGGGCTGCGTTCATCTACCGCAATGAGCAGAACTGAATTTGGGACGCGCTTATCCCGCAAATCGGCGGCGACAGACCTCACTTTTTCCGAGAACCAACTGCGATCTTCAGATTCCACCGTGGTTTTGATCCGCGCTGCCATCCGGGTGAGATAGAAGTTGCCTTCAGCGAATTTGCGCCATTGCTTGCGGGGAAAAGTCCGCACGCGCGGAACATCGGCAGGCTGAAGGGCGATCTCCCACCATTGCGTGTCATTGGGCAATTCCCTCCACAGACGTCCCCTTCGCCGAAACAAGAGTGCTTTGCGAATAGCGTTTTGGCGCTCATTCATGAGATCCGCATTCGAAACTATGCTGCCGAACTCTTCGCGATAACGGTCGAATTCCGGCTGATAGAACTCGGCTCTCAAAAACTCGGCGATGACCTCAGGCTCGTGGACGCGACGCAGTTTGGCAAACTCGGGCAGCGTTCCTGTGAAGAATGGGTCGTCTTCTTCGGAAATGATCTCCGGAATGAAGGGCAGGCTGACCGCGAGCAACAATCCAAACATCAACAGCAGCTGAACCATGATTACTTGGTGCAGTGAACCGTGAAAGAGGGCTATCCCGGTCGGCAGCAATGCGCTGAACGCCAATTGAACCCAGGTGGCGTTCGCAATCTTGCGAGACATTTCGTAGGCCAGGAGAACCACGGCAATCGAATAAACGCTGGTCATGGCGCTGTAGGAAACCAGCAGCGATGAAAATGGGACGTGGCTGGCATTGAGAAAAGTTGCTCCCAAAACTGCTCGCCAGAGCGACGCCGGCGCCATCCAGGTGATCAGGGTGAACATCGTGGTAATGCCGGCCACAACCCACAGCGCGGTCTTCAACACCGCACGGCTTGCTTTGCGCTGGGTCGACGCCGCCGAGACCGGGAACATGCTGCTGATCACAGACCAGGAAAACATGTACACAACTCGTCCGACCAAAGCAACCGCGGCGTATTGTCCGGCAACATCAGCAACGAAGTAATGTTTTACGAAAAGAATGTCGAGATTGCTGATGACTACCTGGCCACAGAAAAATACAATTGCCTGCATCCCCTCGCGAAAAGATGCTTTCCCTTCCCCCGCGCGCACGCCGGCGATTGGCACTCCCGGGCCGGCGGCCAGATATGCAACCGCGATCGAGCCTACGACGGCCGCGATGACCCCACTGACCCCAAATCCGTAATGAAGCAATACCAGGGCACCGATTATTTTGATCAGGACTTCAAATACGAAATTCACTGCAAGACGGCTGAAGTCGTACAGTCCCAATATCATGCCGCGCCGTACGCCCAGGGGTACGTAGACGGCCGTTCCGAAGCCCAGCAAGACGATGTCTCGCGCCGTCGGAAGGTGCAGATACGCCGCAATCCAGCCGCTACTCAGGGCAATGATTGTCCCCAGCAACAAGCCGGTCTGCCACGACCTTCGCAAAAGATCTTTATAGATCGTGACTTTGCCGGCCAAGTCCGGAGACTTTGCCACCAACTTTGAGCACACCAGCTGATAAGCCAGCGTGACTGCGGACAACAGCATCAGCAGTGTATAGATGGCGGTCGCATGGCCAAATCCAGCGGCCCCCAGGCCTCGCGCAATCGCGATGTTGTAAAGAAGATTGGTGGCGCTGACCAGACCGGTGCTGAACAGCAAAATGACGCTGCCGCGCAACATCCTGGTTCGCAGGGTGCTGCGGTCTGATTCGACAGCAGCAACTGCGTCGTTGACCGTGGTGTTCACAACTTGTTCCATTGGGCCCATACATTCAACCGTTTCAGTTCATGATTCAATCTGGATTTGCCCAGGTTTCTTCTAACTGCCAACGGTTCTTCAGAACAGGGTGAAAGCCACAACGGGGACGATGGAGGTGTGCTGATGTCCTGGAAAATCGTAGAAAGTCTGCTGTTGGAACCCGAACGAAAATCTCATCGGGTAAGAAACCGACGCACTTTCCACACCGTCCGTACGCCGCGCACGGGTTTCGTGGACGTAAGAGATGAGGAACCGGCTGTCAATGCTGTCATAGGAATGAAATCCTTGTCCCCGTGACCACAGTCCACCGGCGTTGATGGACCAATGTTGGTTGATTTTGGCATCGACCGTGAAATTTGGACGCATAGCCTGCGCAATCGCGAACTGGGGTCCTTCCACACGCCACGCCCGCAGGTATTCGCCGATCGCAGAGACCCGCAGCCGATCTCCAAAACGGCGTTCGACTCCGGCATAGGTACTGGTGGAGAAGTACTCGTGAATAGAGGGCCGGAAGAGCAGGTCGCGGCCGGTATAGCCCGTCAGGAAAGCCGTTTTACCCCAGGGCCGTCCGAGCCTGAACTCGATCGCTGCGGAAAAATCTCGAGAATGCAGGGTCTGTTGGGTAAATGGTCCAGCTTCCCGAATCGCGTTGCCAGAAAACGAAAGCCAATTACCAATCGGACTGCTGGCGACGTACAGAAATTGCCGGAACAGATTCTGGTTCATTTCGACTGGGGCCAGCCTATCCCGCCGCAGGGTGAACTGGAGTCCGGGCGTCACGCTGAACCTCAGATTCCCGACGCGCAGGACCGGAGTAACTTCAAAGTTGAAAATCGTGTCCAGGGTGTTTCTTTTCTGGATGAGAAGTTGGCTCGGAATCGAAATCGTTCCATTTGCATTCCGTTCTCCTACGAATCCGCTGATGTTGGGTAGAGAACCCAAATGCAAGTGATAGCGCGCATTGGCAAAGGTTTCGATCGAGTGACGAGGCGGGGGCAGCAGGAGTCCGCCGTTTTGAAACCCGCGCAGTCGCGCATCCAACTGGTAGATGTTTTCATCTTCGAAGATCGGTGCAATGTGGAACTGCGAGCCCACCGCCAGATTTTGAGTAATTTGCCGGCCTTCGTCTTCCGACAGATCGAACTCGGCGTTGCGCGCGACCGGATCGTCCGGCTCAAGTTCATTCGCCTTCGCAAACGCAGAGAGCGCACGATAGCTGTCGCCCTGCTGGCGATATACGTTTCCGCGGGCGACCAGGTACGCGTAATTCTGCCTGGCCTCTCCGTCTTCAGTCGATTGAACGCTGTTTAGGGCTGCCTCCGCGTCTCCCGTGTTTCCCATCGCTAAAGACGCATTCGCTATGCCGACCGCTACCGTCACATCGTCAGCGCCCAAGCCCTGCGCACGGACGAACAACCGTTGCGCCAAAGGAAACTGGTCGATGGACATGAGAATGTCCGCGGCGTCCAGATAGTCCTCGGCGGTAACGACGTCCGGATCGGAGACTCGCGCTTCCGCAAATGCCAACGAAACCTGCTGCTGAGCGTCGGCAGCCTTCTTTTGTTGTGCAAAGAACCGGCCTAGTGCAAGCCTGACGTGGAGACGATCGGAATTCGAGAGGTCCAACGCGCTCGTGTAACGTTCCATTGCCTGGTCACGCTGGCCCAGGATCTCCAGTGCACCAGCGGTTGCAAGCAGAGTGTGATAGTCGGAGCTGCCCCCGTTGCTTTCCGCTTGAGTAATGGCGCGCAAAGCGTCTGCTGAATTTCCAGCTTTTGCATAAGACCTCGCAAGCTGCGCACTGGCGAGATGATTATCGGGCGCCAACGCTAACGCCTTGTTCAGGGAATCGACCGAGGCCGGATATTCCCGCAGGCGGTATTGGGTGTCCGCCAAGGCCATGTAGATATTCGCATCCCCGCTTTGGATCTTGAGAGCCTGCTGATATTCATCTTCAGCGCGGTCTAACATCGATCGTTGGCGATAGGCTTCGGCCTTTGCCAGGTGAATCGCACCGGACTTGCCGAGCGACTTTTCCGCCAGATCCGCCTCTTTCAGAGCGGCTTGTGGGCGGCGCAATTGCAGCATGGAGTAGGCCAAGCCGAGGTGCGCTTCTCCGTAGTCTGGCCGCAACGATAAAGCCTTCCGAAAATCCTGCTCCGCATTGGTCGCCATCCGCAGGTCATTCCACACATAGCCCCGGTTCATATAGCCGGTGGACATTTGGGGATCGCGCTCGAGGGCCCGGGTGAACGCGGCCACCGCCTGCCTCTTATCGCCGTTGTGCGCATAGACGTATCCCGCAATGAGCGGCAGGTCTTTGTCTTTGGGCAGGACCGGCTCAAAGCGCCGCACGATCTGCATCGCTTCGTCATACCGATTCATGAACAGGAGATCGTAGGCAAGGTAAACAGGCGCTTCGGGATCGCGAGGCAGCTTCTCAATCACCTGGTAACCGAGCTTCGCTGACTCTTGATAGTTGCCCGTAATGGTTAGATAACGTTCGTGCTCACGCATCAGCTCCGGATTCGCGCGGTCGATTTCCGAAGTCCGATCCAGCCAGCGTTTGGCGGTTGGAATCTGGTGCGCCTCCAACGCGGCATTCATCGCTCTGGCGAAAATGATTGGATTGTCTTTGGCAAGCTTGTACGCCTGCTCGTAGTTCGTCTGGGCCTTGGGGAAATCACGAATGTCGGTGGCCAGGTCTCCCATGGCCAGGTAGGCCACGTAGTCGTTCGGATCAACCTGGCTCAATTTTTCGAAGTATTCCGCAGCCGCCTTGGGATCGCCCGTCTCCCGAGCCAGATATCCCAGGGATTCCAAAGCGGAAGTATTCTGCGGATCCATCTTCAGGGCTTTGAGATAAACGTCGGAAGCATCCTTGGGTCTCTTGGTAACTCGAAGGAGGTTTCCATAATTTAACAACGCGTTCATATTGGCGGGTTGCAGTTGCAGAGCTTCGTGGAGATCGTTCTCCGCTTCGGTGTAGTCCCCGGCAGCGAGAGCGCTGGCGGCTTTCAAGCGAAGAAATTCGGGGCGTTCTGCGCCCTGCAGGTCTAACTGGCCCAACGCCGTACGCGCGGTTTCCGCTTCACTATCCGCCTCCTCGTTCTGTCCAGCTTCCCGGTATAGCTGAGCAAGGTCAAGCTTCAAGGCAATGGGGTACAGCACACCCTCGGGGACGGAGATGGGTATCGATTTCAGGGCAAGCTCATACTCGCGAATGGCGACATCGTTTTCCCGCCGACTGCGTGCAATCGCAGCGCGAATCGCATGCAGCCGGTAATGGCTGGGGGAAATTAACTCAACGCGTTTGAGCAAGGTCTCAGCTCTATCCGCGCGCTTCGCATTGATCTGGGCCTGAGCCGCACTGAGCTGAATATCGACCTGCCCGGGCGCCGCATTCGCGGCTTTGAGGAAAGTATCGGCCGCATCACTACGTTTTCCAGCCAGTTCGTACGTATATGCCAGTTCACTCAGGTAAGACGGGGCGTCGGATGAAAGTGATTTGAGGGTGCTAATCGCCAGATCATATTGAGCGCTGTCCCGATAGTAAGCAGCCACGGCGCGCACCACCTCTGGATCTCGCGGCGCCCGGCTGCGGGCGCGCTCCAGCAGCTCTTTAGCTTTGTCCTGGTCCCCAGTACGCTGATAGGCACGGGCCATCAACAATTCGTTTCGGGCAGAAGGGCGCAGGGCGTCAGCTTTGCTCAGATAGGTAAGGGCCAGCTTTGGGTCGGAATTGAGGGTAAGCTCTCCCGCTAAACGCAAGTCGGGCTCGCTCGAGGGATTCGCGGCGAGCACCCGCTTTAAAGTTTCCTCCGCTTCCTTGGCCCGTCCCATCTTCGCGTAGGTTTGCGCCAGGCCCGAAAGACCTTCGATCGACGTGGGGCGAAGTTGCAAGCCCCGGTTATAGGCATCGACCGAGTTGGAATAATCCCCGGCAAGCCTTGCGGCGTAAGCGTACAGAAACCAAAAATCAGAATTTTGAGGCGCGGAATTCGCAGCACGCGCCGCGTGCGATTCAGCAGCCTTAAAGTCATTCCTTTGCAGTGCTTCTCGGGCGGCGCGACCTTCCCTGGCTACTCCAATACTCGAGCCCCAGCCCATGCCTGAATCTGCGGACTGCGAACGTTGTTGGCTCTTTTGGCGGGGCTTGCTGGTTTGATTGCTTCCCTGAGACCCGACCTCGAAGGTTTGTGCTGCCAAGCTTATGCAAGCGGCAACGATCATAACCATGGTGCAAAACACGCACCTTCGCGCTTTGTCGTCCAGAAAAGACAAGGTAACGTCTGCACTCCTAAAGATAAAGTTGGCGACCAGCCCTTCTCAGATGCCTTGGTAATCCATCCCGGTTGGATAGGCATAAGGGAAATCATTGACCTCCCGACACGCCTAAGCACTTTTTTATCCAACCCTACACGCATCTTCCGGAATCCAACGCTCGGTTGAAATGCATTCCAAGGAGCCGTAGGCATTGTCTTCAGCGAAAAGCTATCTGCAGCGACCTATACCGCTGTCCATGATCGTTCTGGTCGCGATCGTGATCCATGGCCCTTTGCTTTTGATGGAACTCCCTGCCACCACCTCCTACGATTCCAACTTGCACATTTTTTTTGGTTCCCACTACGCGCAACACTGGTTCAATCCTTGGAACGAAAAGTGGTTCGCGGGTTTCTCGCAAACGACCTACCCGCCACTGACGCACCAGTGGATCGCCCTCTTATCACACGCGGTTGGCCTCACGGAAGCGTTCATGCTGGTCCAACTGGTTGCGGTGATTCTCCTGGCAGTGGGGACCTGGCGTTTTGCAAGACTTTGGGTGGACGAACGGGCGGCAAGCATGGCGGCGCTCCTGTCGGTATTCGCGGGAACGGTCTCCTTCCTGGTTTATTCGGCAGGCCAGTTGCCAACTACTCTGTCGGCCCCGTTATACCTGCTGGCCCTTCCCTATTTTTATGAGTGGTCGCGCCGGGCGTCGTGGCGCGCCCTGTTGAAGGGACTGGTTCTCGGTCTGGCCGCCGCATCAGCGCATCACGTCACGTTGCTCTTTGGTTCCGTGCTATTCGCCATTCCGGTCTTGTGGCTCGCCTGGTCGGACGCGCGCGCCGAAGAGAAAAGCGGCTCTGCGGTCCTCGGTCGAGGGTTGATCTTCGTCATCCTGACCGTTGTCGGAGTGGGAGTCGTACTACTTCCCTATTGGATTGCCATTATCCGCCACCCCATCGAGCAAATGCCGATCCCGCACGGCAGCCGGCTCAACTATCTCGTAAGTTTGATTTACGGTGTCAACTATTTCGTGATTCCCTATGGCGCGATGATCCTGGCTCTGCCGTTCATTGTGGTGCGAGGGGCGTCGGTACCGCGTTTGCGTATTCTTCTGATCGCATTCTGGGTCGCATTTTTATTCGCGCTCGGTGGAACTACGCCGGTTCCCCGACTTATCTTTGGGCGCGCTTTTGAAATTCTCACTTTCGAGCGCTTCACCCTTTGGGCCACCCTTTTGGCGTTGCCCATAGTCGGCTCACTCGCGGTAAGTTTGCTCGACCGTTTCCGCGACGTCGGCGCATTTGTACTGGCGACAGCGGCGGTTTTCACTTTGTCGCTCTCCCTTGGCTGGCTGAATTGGAGTCCTTTCAAAA
Organism: uncultured Acidobacteriota bacterium; assembly: GCA_963850425.1. Classification (GTDB taxonomy): domain Bacteria; phylum Acidobacteriota; class Terriglobia; order Terriglobales; family Acidobacteriaceae; genus Gp1-AA133. The sequence continues at coordinate 148,646 of CAWKLF010000004.1, forward strand.
CCAGTGGAAGCTTGAACGTCGATTCGGTCGTGAATTTCCTCAACCGCGACGGTCATGATCAGTACAGATATTTGACGCTGGGATTTGGCAACGCAATGTCCAAGGTCGCCACTTACTCAACCGCCACCAGCGTCGATGGTGAGTACAATTCGGCCCGCCTCTTGCCGGAAATGACGCGCTACGGCGCGGCGCAGCTTACAAGCGCAAAATTTTTTGGGGCGGCTGGCATGGACTCGCTCCGCGAGATGTTGCAGCATGCCAACCGTTACGGGTTGAAATTCATTTTTGTGCACGACCCTTATTACAATCCCTTGCTGGTCTTTGCGGGTTGGCGGCAAATTGAAACCTTCGATTCCGGAGCCATCACTGCGTGGGCAAAAGACGATGTACCTCCCGCACGGAAGATAGTTTCTGACACCATGCCCGCTCCCTGGGAAGGCCTCCTGTGGGGCACGCTGCCAATCGGCACAAGCATCCTGGCTATCCTGTTTGCTTTATTGCTCCCCGAAAAATCGTTCCGACAAGCCGATGTCGTGACTTTGCCTCCCTTCGCGGGGGAACGAGTCTATGCCAATGAGGTGCACTCATGAAGCGTGGGCTGGCACTGATCATTGTGGTGATTACCGGCCTTCTGCTCGCCGCAGGCTGGGTTCAGTCGGGAGGAATGAAGATCCGCGCTGAGCGAAGCGGAAGCACACCAGACGAAGCGGTGCGGGCTCTTCTATCCAGCATCCAGGCGCGCAATTGGGATCAGGCCTACGATCGCCTCGATCATTCCAACGATGTGCAGAAAGCTGACGTCGTGCGGGAGATTGCCGGCAGCGATGGCAGTTTACGTACTTACTCGGCGCTGCAAAGTTTCGACATTTGGCCGGTTCACGCCGACCCGGATCACGCCATGCTTCGCGTGCGCCTGAACTGGTCGAGTGCCGTTGGTTCGCTGGCGGAGGTGAGGGACCTCTCCGTCGTCCGGAATGGTGGGACGTGGAAAGTCCTCTGGCCCAAGCCTAATTTCGCAAATGTTCCTCTGCGAGTGCTGCCCGTGAATTACTTGCGGTGGGACGTTATTGGCCGCCGTTCGGATGACTGGGGAACCGCATCCGTCGATTCACCGCAGGTACGCATCATCTCGATGAATGCGGTGGAACGTCCAGACAGCGTGGTGATCGTTGGGGAAGTTGAGAATGAAGACACTGTTCCCGCTTACCTGAATATCAGCGCGGCGCTGCTTAAGCCCGATGGCTCGGTTCTCGCACAGCAGGACAGCTTCGACGCCATCTCCCACAGTTTGCTTCCCAAGCAAGTTTCACCTTACAGAATCGACTTTCCGGGAGCGCGCCTAAGCCAGGTGAAGAGCGTGCGCATCGATGCGCACCCCCTGCTCATCCCAGCCAGCGCCGATCCCGTGGTTTCGGTGGAAAATCAGAGTGTGAGCAAGGACGCGCTCGGCCGGACGATTTTGAAGGGCGCCTTGGTGAATCAGAGCGGGCAAATTGTGAACATTGCGCAGGTTCTGGCGGTGTTCTACGACGCGGGCGGCAAGCCGATATGGGTCTCCGATGGCTACGTGGACCAGGCGCTGCTGCCGCAGGGACCGGTGCCCTTCGCCGTGGATATTCCCGCGGATGTTGCGGGTCGCATGCATGACTACCACGTTGTGGTGAATCACTACAGCGCTCCGAGTGCTTGATTGGTTATGCACAACCTCACACGCCAGCTTTCTCTAATCACGGTGCTCGTCTCAGCCCTTGCTCTGCGCGCGCAAGAGCCCGCCTTGCAGGCTCCTGCCAAGGTATCTGCCGGAAGCGCCTTGGTTGTCTCCACGAAAGGACAAGGTAGAGGAACCCTTTATCTGCTGGGGCCGAGTCACGCGGTAAAGAAAGCGGTTGATCTCGGACAGGATGTTTCTTTTTCGGGCGAGGATGTTACCGCGTCAGGACTCTATCAAGTGGTGGCATGTGGTTCCAGGGGTTGTGCGACGAAATTAGTCGAGGTGACACCGGGACCGGCCACTCGTTTGAGTTTCCTGCTGCACCCTTCCCGGGTTCCGGTTTCAGCTCGAAATGCAGTGAACGGAACAGCATTGGTATTCGATCGTTATCGCAATACGGTGCTCGCGCCGACTCAAGTCAACTTTAAGATCTCCATTGCCGGGCGTGCGCCCAGCGTGCGCAATGCTCAGACCGTCCGCGGAATTGCGTTTTTTCAAATGGATTCGCAGCCGAGTCAAGGAACGCTCGAGGTCACAGCAACGCTGGGGGATACAACTGAGCCGCGAGTGATTCAGCAGGTTGCTTCTGAGGCCTGCAGCCTCCGCATGAGTGCAACCTCGGGCAATCGATCCGTCAACCTGCAGACCGATCCCATTCGTGATTGCGCCGGAAATCCCCTCCCCGATGGCACGATCGTTTCATTCACAAAGATTGACGGCGCGGGAAAAAGCACAGTGGATACGCCCATAAAGAAAGACCGCGCCATCGCCCAGTTTGCGCTCTCGGGGCCAGCACGCATCTCTGTTGCTTGCGGCGTGGTGGTGGGCAATGAGCTGTCCGTCGGAGGTCGGCGATGACGCATTGCAGAGGGCGCTGCCTCCTGGCGGTCTTCTTGGGCTTCGTAATCCTTACCGCCGGATTCATGGTTCACGGTGCGAGCGTAGCACTCGCCGCTTCTTCCCTGCCTCGAGTGACGCTGTCGGCAGAAGCATTGTCGCCTCGCGCCATCGAACAGCGAACCGGAGAGGCTGTCGCGCATGACTACGCGCAGGCTTGGCAGGATCTTGCCGTCTGTCTGAATTCAAATCGCACGGATCTGCTCGGCGACTACTTTGCTGGCGAAGCAAAACGGCGGGTCTCCTCCAGAATCACAGATCAAAAAGGCTTAAATCTTCGAACCCAGTATGTCGATGGTGGACATCGCGTGAAAGCTGTCTTCTACTCCGTCGATGGAGGAGAAATGCAGCTGGAAGACCAGGCGCAACTGGAAGTGCGGGTCTTTGATGGCGACAAATTAATATCCACGTCAAACTCGACGCAGAAATACCTGGTGCTCATGACTCCCGGCAGCGACCGCTGGTACGTGAGGTTCCTGGAATCGGTTGGAGACGGCGCCTTCTGATTAATTCGCAACAATTCCGTTTAAACGGAAGAACTCTAGTGAACCGACGACTATCTACGAATGAAGATTTATCAACATCTGTTTCTGTCCCTGATCATCGCAGCGAGTTTTGCGCCGAACTCGTGCGACCGTCGTGCGCGCGAGCTTACGTTTCGTGATCTCTCCAGGGGCGATCAAAAACCAAAGGTGATTGCTGCGTTTCAACCTTGGTTCGGTGATGCCGACCACATCCAGGTGGGATATAACAGCAACGATCCGGCCGTAATCCACAAGCAGATCGACGACGCTAAGAAACTGGGTGTCTATGCATTCGCGGTGGACTGGTACGGCGCGCGCCATCCTTTTCTGGACCGCAGCTACGCTCTGATACAGCAAATTGCCGCCCAAGAGCACTTTCACGTGGCTTTGATGTATGACGAGACGGAAGAGGATGACGGTCATGCGACCGAAGATGCGCTGGATGCATTCTCGTCGATCTATAAGAAGTACATCGGACCGGACGCGCCCGGACGGGAGGCCTATCTCCAGTACAAAGGTCGCCCGGTCATTTTCATTTTTCCAAAGCGCGGCAACACCGACTGGAACCAGGTCCGCCAAATGGTAGATCGCTGGGAGAGTCCGCCCTTGTTGCTGTACAAGGATGAACCTCCGCCTCAATATGTTGCGGCCCTCAATGGCCAATACGCCTGGGTGCATCCGGGACCGAAAGGCTGGTCCACCGATGGCAGCGAATGGGGAGAAGAGTACCTGCAGAGGTTTTACAGGAAAATGCGCTCGAAGCCGAGCGATCAGATCACCGTAGGAACGGTCTGGCCTGGGTTTGACGACTCAAAAGCATCGTGGAGCCTGAATCGTCGTATCGATCAACGCTGCGGAAAGACATTGCAGGATACGCTTCGCGTTTTTGATGAGAACAACGATCCCAAGCGCCCGATACCGTTTGTTTTGATCGCAACCTGGAATGACTACGAAGAAGGCACTGCCATCGAAAATGGACTCGCGCATTGTGGAAACGCTCCATCGGCACAGGAAAACACCATCCATGCCAAAAAATGACCCGCTGAATGAGCGCGTTTTCGACACCTTGGGCACGGTGCTTTTGTGCCCGCGCAACGGTGACGACCATGGTCGCCTCAAAACTTACATCGATTCCATTTGTGGGCTGGCTCTCGATCAATTCGAGGGATTGTTGCAGCAAGCGGAAACCCAGCGGGTTCTGGGACGGTTCTTGGAAGCATTGCGGAATAGCCTTCCGGCTGATCGCGAAGATCTTTCGCAGTTGCTGGACACCAGGCTGGCCGCCGAACGCACGCGCATCGAGATCGTGCTGGCGACCCTGCAGAAAATTGTCGGCGCATTTGAAAACCGCGGTTTGCCAGTGGTGATCATGAAAACGCTGGATCACTGGCCCGACACCGGCAGCGATATCGACCTGCTCGCGGCGGGAACGAATCACGAAGTCTGCGACGTCCTGGAAAACACCTTTCGCGCAGTTCGTCAGCCACAGAGTTGGGGAGACCGCCTGGCTCACAAATTCAATTTCCACCTTCCTAAACTCAATGAACTGGTCGAGGTTCACATCAATTGCCTGGGGCAGACCGGCGAACAACAGCGACTGGCTGCCGCCGTGTTGTCCCGCCGATCGAACCAATGTTTCGCAAATTACTCCTTGCCCGTACCTGCCGCGGAGGACCGCATTGCCATCGCCACACTTCAGCGAATGTATCGTCACTACTACATTCGATTGACAGACATCGTTAACATCTTTCAGTCACTAGCCCAGAAAAGAATTAATTTTGAGCGGCTGATGGCAATTGCGGATGAAGGTTCGGTTTGGCCGGGGGTCGCCACCTTGTTAATGATCGTTTGCCAGCAAGGCATTCGCTATGGCGGTTGCCCGGTGACATTGCCAGCCTTCGTTCGGAACGCCGCGCGCTTCAATTCCAGCCGCACCTACGTCGATCGAAAATTTCTTCGCGTGCCAATCATGCCGGAAGCGACCAACTTGTATTTGGAGCAACTCGCCGAGAACGGGCGCAACCGAAATCTTCGCGCCCTGGCACGTTTAACTCTTCTACCGCTGCTTGCGAGCGCAGCCTTCGTCGCCTTCCGCGTCACCGGCGACGACAAAGGCATCTGGTGATCGAGGCCGGGGCGCCCCGAAGTGATATCTTAGCTTATAGATACTATTTTCTCATTAGAAGCCCATAGAGCTCTCGCTGGCCTCCGAATGCCCTCTCGGTCCATAGAGGTGTCAACTGTGCAGCCTTGGGCTTCTAATAGCGATTAATGGCCATTCTACGAGGCCAGCGGACCCGCCTTCGGGCCACCGCTCAATCGCAGAACCTAGTGGATTTGCATTATCTATAAGCTATGTCATTCATTCCACAACGTCGCATCTGGGCGCCCGCAGTCAGATCGGGCGTGACGTGAGATTCGGCAAGCCTGTCCCTGAACAAGGACATGTCGCGCAGTGGATTGCACTCTTGCTCCAGACAATACCTTACGAGCACAGGGACCTGAGTCTACAGTCTGTACTCGATCCTTAGGCTTGCAAATTTTCCCTACACTGATTCTGTGACGCGAATTTGCGTGAGGCTACTTCGATGGAGCAGCTGACAACCCGTTACGACTACCTGCAAGTGCCCGTACGATCATTCCCCACCTCCGTTCGCCGGCCGCGTGGCCCAGCCTTTGGTTTAGGAGTGCCGGGGGGATCATGGGGAGGCGGGGGTTCGCGAAAGCGGAGCGGGTATATTTCCTTTCTTTTGCACGTGATCGCGATTTCCGCTGTTCTGACGCTCTCGTCACTTCCTGACCGGCACGTTCAGACGGTACGTCCCGTGCTGGAGCACGTCACCCTGATCGCCCCCTCGAAAGACGTTTACATGCTGCCCCCTGCGCACCAGGAAGCGGGTGGCGGCGGTGGCGGCGGCGATATGAGCAAGATTCAGGCTCCGCAGGGTCGCTTACCGAAAGTCAGCATGCAGCAAATCACTCCGCCCGCGCTGGTAGTACGAAACGAGCATCCGAAGCTGGCGGTCGAGCCGACGGTGGTGGCTCCTCCGAAAGTTCAGATCGCGACCGCGACCGCGCCTCATCTCGGCGATCCGGCTGCGCCTGCGATGCCGAATCCTGCATTCTCCAATGGGACCGGCAGTGGAGGCGGAATTGGGTCCGGGTCCGGTGGAGGCGTCGGCAAGGGCGCAGGTCCTGGTGTTGGAGAGGGTCGTGGAGGCGGAATCGGCGGCGGAGTATTCCGCGTTGGCGGCGGCGTTCTGGCCCCGAAACCCATAGCGACTCCGGATCCCCAGTACACCGAGGAAGCGCGTCAGGCGAAATACGAAGGAACGTGTGTGCTCGCTATGATCGTGGGCCCGGATGGCAAACCGCGTGATATCCGCGTCCAACGCGGGCTCGCCATGGGACTGGACCAGAAAGCAATTGAAGCCGTCAGACAATGGAGATTCGAGCCTGCAACCAAGGACGGTCGTGCCGTAGCCGTTCAAATCAGCGTTGAAGTCAGCTTTAAACTGTACTGACACGGCTCGCGGGTTGATCCACAGTAGGCAAGGCGCTAGTGTATTGGTGTGCCTTCCAAACAGCTCCTCTCACCCAAGTATTTCATCCCAAACATTGTGTTCCCGCGACGTGTTTGCAGTTCGGTAGTGAACCTGTCGATAAAATCCGCGCTTATATTTTCGTTTCTTCTTTCCTCGGTCCTTCTTGCCCAGGAAAGCACGCAAAGTTCCTCTCCATCCGAACCAACCCCGGCTCAGATCGTTCAGTTCCTGGGTGAGACGATCGACTGGTATCGCCAGACGCAACAGGAGCAGCACATCGCTACAGATCCCGGAGACCTGGGCTTTGCGGCTGATAACCGGCGCATGGCTGATCAGATCGTGAAGCTGGCATTTGACTTTGCCCGGCAACAAGAGCAGCAACTGGCAAAGCGATCGAAGGCTCCGCCGCCGAATCCCAGCGATATGGGATCGCGGTACGAAAGCATCAGCCGAAACGCAGCCCGGGCCGACGCGCTTGTCCAGCAGACGCAAGAAGAACTTCAGTCCTTGAAGGACAAATTGGAGACAACGCCGGCGAGTAAGCGGAAGCAACTGCAAACTCAAATAGAAGAAATTCAGAGCGAGTTGGGGTTATTTCTGGCGCGTCAACAGGCCCTGCATAGCATGCTGGATTTTGCAGGCGGGACCGCAAAGGGCGGGACCAGCCTGCATGCGCAAATCGAGGAATTAGCCCGAGCCGTTCCAGCAGCAATCAGCGGCAGTTCCTCGATCGAGACTCCAGCCCCGGCAGAAAACCAACAGTCTGCAAAGGTGAACGAGATACCCGCCAAGTCGCCTGCGACCGGGATGTGGGCGCTGGCGTCTGATCTGCTGCGACTGTCGAGCAAGCGAAGCTTATTGGCTGGCAACCTGCGCGCAACCCGAGAACTTGAAGACACTGCCAAGCAACTGCGCACGCCTCTGGTCAACCACCTGAAGCAGCTCATCCAAGCCGGAGACCAGTTAACACAGCAGGCTGATACAAGCGACCTGAGCGGCCTTATCCAGGAAAAACAGAAACTCGATCAGCTCACAGTTGAATTCAAACAAGTGTCCGGCTTGCTCTCATCGCTCGGCAAACAGTCGATCTTGCTGGACCTCTATAGAAGGAGCCTCGCCAACTGGCAAGCCGAGGTGGTAAGCGAACTCAAAGAACGATCAAAGGGCTTGGTACTCCGATTGTTCGGCCTGGCAGTCGCCCTGGGAGTGGTTTTTCTGGTCGGCGAGTTCTGGCGGCGGGCGATCTTCCGCTACGTTCATGACACACGGCGGCGATACCAATTCATGCTCATGCGCAAGATTGCGCTGTGGTGTGGATTCGCCATTATTCTGCTGTTTTCATTCGTCACGGAACTGGGTGCCGTCGCCACGTTTGCAGGTCTCATTACGGCCGGCGTAGCCGTCGCCCTGCAAAATGTGATCGTGTCGATCGTCGGCTATTTCTTCCTGATCGGCAAATACGGCATCCGGGTTGGAGACCGGGTGCAGGTCGGCACCGTAACCGGCGAAGTGGTGGACATCGGGCTGGTCCGGTTCCATCTTATGGAGCTGAGCGGAGGAGTCGCTGACTCGGAGCCAACCGGGCGGATCGTGGCGTTTTCGAACTCGGTGGTGTTCCAGTCGACAGCCGGATTGTTTAAGCAAATCCCCGGAACAAACTTCGTATGGCGCGAGGTCACCCTGCGCTTTGCATCGGAGAGTGATTACAAACTGATTCGGGAACGGCTGCAACAGGCCATTGACGCTGCGTTTGCCGATTACCGGGAACATTTCGAGAGGCAGCGGCGGCAGATGGAGATGAGCGTCTCCAACGTGCCCACCTCGGAACTGAAGCCCCGCGCCCACGCGCGCTTCACGACATCAGCCACCGAAGTCAGCGTTCGTTACCCGGTTGTCGCGGATAAGTCGGGCGAGATCGATGAGCGCATCATGAGTGAGATCTTTGCGGCAATCGGGCGCGATCCAAAACTGAAATTGCTCGATTCCCAGATTTCGTCGCTAAAGGTTGAACACTGAGAGCAAGTAAAAGAGCCTCGCGAATTTTGCTTCGCGAGGCCCTCTTTTCAGACACTGGTATTGAAATGCGACCTGTAAGTCTAGTCGTGCTTACTCGCCTTGTTTTTCCTTTGCCTCATCCGAGTACTTATGAATCGTAGCCAGGAAGGTGTGCGAGCCGGCCGGAGCAGGAATTTTGCCGGACAGGATCGTCTCGAAGGGGACAACCTTGCCGTATAGCAGGGCAGTTTCATCTTTATCTTGCTTGATGGATGCGCCATTCAGATTGATCCCCGCGAACAGGCCGCGCGACCTGGAATACGTGAGGATTTCGGCGCGGAGTTTCCAGTCCGTGTTGCCCGACACCTGACGGCCGATAGGACCCGCCGCTCCGGTGGCTTCAGCGCCAATTTTGAATTTGCTGGTCAGCAGATGGGCCATACCTTTCTGGTTCATTACCAACATGACCAGGTCCGTTGCCTGACCACCGAGTTGGAGACCCCAGCTGCCCCCGGTAAGTGAGACCGGAGCGGGCGCGCTCCATCCGTTGGAAGTCCTGCAGGTTGATACGCCTTTACCGTGCCGCCCACCAAACCCTACTGCGATATGAACCATGGATGGGATGACGATGATGCACTTCGAATCCGCCAAGAGCTCTGTCGGAATTCCCTTATCCGGAGTGCCCATGATTTCATCCATGACGCCCGCTGCGGTGTTCATGCGTTTGACAATGTCAGTATCATTTTTGGAGTTCTCAGCGTCGGTCTTCTTGTCGAACTTCGCAACCTTGTCCGGATCTTCTTTACGCTGCGGCCTCTTCTTGCGTTCTTGCCCCGCCGACGGCTTGCTGGGAGTCTCCGTCGTGGTGGGGGCCGCCTGATCGTTCTGCGCCAAAGCGGAAAGTGGTAGGAGGGCGATGGAAGCCCCGAGGCAAAGCACGTACTTTGAGATTCCTGAACGGATTAGCATAAGTCCTCTTTCGATAACCTGTGTGGGTTCGACCATTCTGAGTATTCGCGACAGGCAACGAACTCGCCCATCCGGTTTCACTGGTAACTTGGCAGTTATGTGTCTGGACGGCTCAACAAGGATGGTCGGCAATCCGACTCACATACGGGGAGTAAGGTTTTCGCCGTAGCCGTTCGTTCAGGTCTCTCAAATGCGCAAAGTAAAGGGTTTGACTGATCGACCCTCCTGAGCGGTTCACCCTAACATTAACGCAGCACGAAATCGGTGAGTGGTCGCGGGAACCAAGTTTTCCTGCGGTCAGCCGAAAAGGGGGCGTAAATAATGTTTACTAAGACGGTGTCCACCAACAGGCTGAGCGCGGTCGCAAGTCTCGCAGCCATCACACTGCTGGCGCTTGGCGTCGCTTGCACAACGGGCAATCGAGCTGACAGCAATCGAGCCAACGCAGATTACAAAGGCAATGTGAAGGCAGCCTTGGAGCAGGCCGATCTGAAGGACGTCACGGTAAGCGAAGATGCGGACAAAAACACCATTACCCTGGGCGGGAAGTTGCACACAGAAGACGCGAAAAACCGTGCTGCGAGCGTAGCCCAGGCGAACGCCGGTCCGAGAATCATTTCTAACGAGATCAGCATTGAACCAGTTGGAAATGAACGCGACGCCCGCAAAATCGAGTCCAATCTTGATGATGGCATCGAAAGCAACTTTAAGGCGGTCCTGATCTCGAAAGGCTTGGACAAGCAACACATTCGCTACGACGCGAAGAATGGTGTCTTGACCCTGAAGGGTTCGGTAAAGAGTTCCGATCAGCGTCAGGAAGCGCAGGAATTGGCCAAGAACACGCCGAACGTTCAGCAGGTTGTGAACGAAATTCAAATCCAGCGTTAAAACAGACGCAAAAATGAAAGAGCGGAGCGATCATTCGCTCCGCTCGTTGTTTTTGGAACGGAATACGTGCTAGACGTCAAACACACTGTACGCGGCGGACGGCTGGCGAGTCTGCAAGAGCGTGATGGCGACGTTCCGCACCGGAATGCCGGCCAGAGTCTGTCCCTCCAAGCTACCATGATGAGCATGCCCGTGGACTACAAGATCCGCACCATGGCGATCGATCACTTCAGCCAGTCGCGAGGTACCCAGGAAAGCGGATATCTCCGGGGCTTCTCCTTTTACCGTGGCGGCGATTGGCGAGTAATGCAAAACAACCACTCGCTTTGGGGTGCGCAGTTGGGACAATCCACGCTCGAGCTTTAGAGCTTCCTCGATGGATGCGCGCACAAAGCTCTTTATTTCCGGCTCCCCAAATGCAGTAAGAACTCCGCGGCCAAAGCCTCCCACGAAGCCCTTGGTTCCCGCAAATCCCACACCGTCGCGTTCATAGGCGCTACCATCCAACACTTTAATGCCAGCAGCCCCCATCATTTTCATCAACTCCTGCTCTTTGCCACTTTCATAGTCGTGATTACCAAGCACGGCAATGGTTGGCACGCGTAGACGAACCAAGGCGTTAATCAGAGGCTCCATCTCGGCAGGCTGGCCGTAGTTGGTCAGGTCGCCGGCCAGCACGAGAACATCCGCCTGGTCACGAACGTTGCTGAGTTGATCTCGCAGGGCGGCCTGGTTCGCCGGAGAAAAATGCAAGTCGGCAGTGGCTGCGATCCTCATTCATCAACCAGCGCGCAATTTGGAATGCGCGCGCTGGGGTCGGGTGCGTGGCTTAATTTTGGCAACGCGGGCGCGCTGCTCCGCGAGGAGATTGTCCATGCCCCACTCCTCAACGTCAATCGCGAACATTGCGTCATCGACCAGCGTTCCCCGAAACCTGGGAGGCGCGTCAGGCGATGGAACGTTGTTCGCCAAACGTCCAATCAGTTCGCGCCATAAATCTTGCGGCACGTAAGCAGCGTGGGCGGGATAAACGTATTTAAACAAAATGAGGTTCCACAGCACCAGCTCCCAGTGGTCACCTGCAAGCTGCAGAATGCGGTTCCAATCGAGTTTCCCCTTCAACGCAAAGATGATGTGAGCAATGTCGGCTCCGTCGAACCTTTCCCTTCGGGTCACGAACAGCTTCGACGCGATCATTTCTTCCGGAGCGAGAACTCTGGAACTGACTCCGCAGACTTCGGCGGGGTACGCATGTTGGATCCAGGAATCCTTCACCAAAATGATGCCGTTGCTCATGCCCGTGATCAGGTCGACGAAATACCCGTATCGGTGGACTTTGGCCAGCCAGACGGAATCACAAACTTCGCAACGAAAGCCGCGCTGCTCGAAGATGGGGAGCACTTCTGAAACAGCCTTGGTGGTGAGGAATAAATCCAAGTCCTTGGTAAAACGGCAGATCCCCGTATGCTGACGAAGAGCAAACGCGCCGGCAACGGTATAGGGGCAGCCTGCCTCCTCGAGAAGAAGCAACACTTCTCGAAAAAGAGCTTCCTGCTCACCGGGAAGCACGCGTGGCGTGGATGAGGTCGCAGCAACTGCTGAAGTTTGGGGCGTCGCCGTGCAATCTTTCATGGCACCTCAGGACTGCGAATTTAAGGTCGGTTCTCGCTAGCAATGTCTCCGATTGCCGAGAGACGCGTCAGCCCCGCTTGAAATACTGCACCGCCCGTTCGTGCCTGGTGGCGGCTTCCCGGGTTCGAAACGTTCCCAGATTCCGTCGCTTGCCGGTCTTGGGGTTTTTCTTCCGTGAGTAGAGCCGATACCCGCCGGAGGCCAGCTTGCGAATCATTTCTGCACCTCACCCTGAGATCCCTGCACCATTCGGTCGCGTGCGTCACATTCGAACGATATTCAAATACCGCCGAAGATCGGGCACGGCACCCAGCTCATTACGTCAGCCTCAAACACCAGACCACCGCTACGAGCGTTGATTCACGACGAACTGCTTTACTTCCATCACCGTAATCTGACGTCCCTTGGAGGGGCCATCGAGAAAGCACTGTAGAAACAGCTCACGGCAATACTAGTCGCAACACAATGCGCCACGTGGGGGGTAGACAATCAATCGCGCTCAGTAAGGGTTGATGAAATCGCGCTCAGGGATGGTTGATCGCTTTCCGGATTGCATTTCGAACCGATAAGATTCGGTTTTCGCTCGGACATTGGGCTTCCGAATTGCGACTGGCATCGCCAAAGAAGCTCTTGCCGTCATGCTGCCTCATATAGCCGGGAACTGCGCAGGCGTATCCGAGAATTCTCCCCATCGGAGTCACGATCCAACACTCGACCATGCGGAGGTTTAAATGCTTGTTACAAGCGGGTGCAATTCTTGCCATGCTCTATGGGGGAAGGGGCGTTCCTGGGAGCGGCCAAGGGTTCATCGATGCGGGGAGCAATCGCGTTCATACAATATCTGCAGAATCTAGTGTTTTGAAAAGACGGAAAGCACTTTGCTGGCAATTCGGTCGGAAAAGCGAAACCGGCGCTTGGCGCGAGAATAAAGAGCTATGGCCGAACTATCAAATCTCATCATCGCGGATTTGAAGAGCCCATCGGTGGGGCGGGGCCGATATTGGGTCGACCGTGCTGTCGATTGTCCACCACCAGAAACTGTGTAGTAATACAAGGCCAAACTCTTTCTGGAGATGCCCTCCGGGCATTGCAAAGGATCTGGAAAACCGTGAAGCGAATCGCGATCTGTATTAAAAATGACCGCGTGATTAAGAAGAGGAACGTATGATGCCACGCGGTGTTTCATGTCGCGTTCCCAGAATTCAAGGGCTCCTCTCCAGGAGGTCTGCCATTCAGGGTTTAAATACAAAATCAGGTTTACGCGACGTTCCCAATCTGGATGGTAATGGTGGACGCTGAAATCTCTGTGGACGTTCAAGAATCCTCCACGAGATGACTGATGGAGTCCTCCACCCTCAAGAGACGGGTCCGCTATGAGGTTAGGAATTCCGGTCAGTTTGCGCAACCAGGAAACGAACAGTTCCGAATTCAATTGGTCCACCAGTTCTCCGATTGGTGGTGGAAACAACTCGCGCTTGCTCAGGCCATTCTTATTCTCATTGGCATGTTTGTAGCGGATCCAGGCAGCGGAGTTATGGTCCGGAAACTCGCGGGCAACAGCCGCCGCCATTTCTGGATTCAGGAAGCAATCAAACTGAATGTGCGGGAATGGGACAGCCATCTGATACTGCCGGGCCAGTTGAAGCACCTGCGGCCCCAAACACACCGGCGGCAAACCATTAACGGGCGTAGCAATGCACGTTCCAGACATACGATTCCTTAGGGGTAAAGTCGGGTTGCGATCGAGTCGCTGAAATCCAAACGGCAAACGGAGACAGCGGTATTTCGATAGGGACAGTCGAGGCCAGTAAGCGGCTTCTGCACAACCACCCAATTGACACCGAAGTCAGTTTGCAATCGATGATAGTCCGCCCGCTGAAAATTTCTCCAGCCCCTTTGTGCATCAACCTGACGAAGCCACTCGTTGGCCAGCGGCGGAAACATGGAAACGGCACCGCTGTCCTTCACGGCATCCGCCAGCACGCTTCGTTCGGCAATCGCCCGGAACCCGTTGGCGTCTTCGCCTGGGATATTCATGTAATCGGGGTCGAGCGCAAAGACAGCGTCCACCGGAGTGTTGTCCCGGATCCAGAGAAACGCTTGCACCCAAGGATTCTTGGGCGCCACGCCCGGCCACTCCACGTGGGCGCTGGCTGCGAAGAGTTGACGCTGCGCGTAGAACATGCCGAAACAAAGCGGCAGAAATAGTGCGAGCCACCTCCAGGCGTGGTTCTTCAGAACAAATTCGCCCGCAAATCCTCCCGCCAGAAGGATCATCAGGAGGTAAACAAGATGTAGACTCCTCATCGGTTGGACGCGCGCAAGAGTCTCAAACCGAGGCGATGATGACAGGAACACCGCCGCTAGAATGCAGATCGCTTCAAACACTATGGCTGCCCGGCATATGAGATCTACATTTCGCATCTGTCGCGACCGGGCGATGCGACTGAACCACCACAATATGGCCAACGGGGCAATTGCTCCCGCAATCTCGTACCATTGCCAGCGAAGAAAATAGTGGTAGTTATGTGCAATTGCAACCTGATGGTAGGCAGGAGAAGCTGCGGGGAATATCGCCGCGAGCGGCAAGGCGCCAGGCAGATTGCCAACACCAAAATCACGCCGGCGCATCCACACCAGCAGAGCCGCGTACGACACCGTGAAAGCCGGCATCAGAGGATGCATCGCTGCCCCAAAGAGAAGAAACAATCCTGCCAGAAGGTATTTTCGATCGAGGACGGCAACGATTACGAAGATGCCGGCAAATGCTGCCAGGTTTCGGGGATTGATGTACTGGTCGATGATATACAACGCGGTACCAGCAACGGGGAGCGTAAACAGCGCCGCCACCAAAGCAACCCCGGCCCAGCGAGCGTACCGGTCTGCAAAACATCTTCCACTCAACTCCCAGCACCCGACCAGAAGCAAGAACATCGACAGCAACTGCCAAACAAATGCTCCGACCTCCAGTGGCAGATGACTGATCCGCACTGATGTGGCAATCAGATTCGGAAACAAAGTCATGTGAGCATGCGCTTGAAAGAACTGAGCATTGAAACTAAATAGTTCGGGGTGGAGAGCCTTCTCGATGCCGGGCAGGTAAATTTCCGCGTCTTCCGCTCCAGGATGGTATCCGTGGACCAAAAGTGCGGCAGCGGTCAGGAAAAGAAGAATCAGTGTGATCCAAATTTTGGAATTTCGCGCATCTATGGGACGCGGCATTTCGCGCATATTCGAGAGAACGGAAATAGCAGAGACATTTGACACCTCAAGTCAGTCATCTTGAGTAAATTGGTTTTGAGAAAACAGGCAGATCTGGTCGAGATGGCGCGGACAACTAGCCATCCGAATGTGATCCGTTTGCGTGCGGCATTCAGAAACGCATCAATCGACACGCAATTTTATGTCTAAACCATGGGCTACGCAAAGGACGTCTTCAGATAGCTGATCAACCCTTCCTGCCAAGATGCAAGCACATTAAACCCCAGTTTCTTTAGGCCTTGGTTCTCCAGAACCGAATACTTGGGCCGTGGCACCTTTGCGGGGAATTCGTTCGGGCCGGCGACCTCCAACCGAACCTTTGTGTGGGTAATTTCAAAGATCGTTTTCGCGAATTGATGCCAGCTGCAGCTTCCCTCTGCCGTAGCGTGATAGAGACCATAGTGATCCGTCCCACTTAGCTCGACAATCTGTTTCGCCAATTCAGCGGTCGAGGTTGGACTGACTATTTCGTCATCCACGACCCGGACTTCGTCACGTTCGCGGGACAGCTTTAGCATCAGGTCTACAAAGTTCATCCCCCCTTTGGCCCGACAGGGATGGCTGCCATACAGTGCTGACGTGCGCACGATAAAGTATTTCTCGGCAGTCCCTCTGATGAATGCTTCTCCCGCAAGTTTGGTATTTCCATAAACATTCAGAGGTGCCGCGGTATCCTCCTCCACGTAGGGTCTCTTCTTTGAGCCGTCAAACACGTAGTCCGTGCTCACGTGCACGAGCTTCGCATCCAACTCCCCCGCAACAATTGAAAGATTGCGAACGCCCAGCGCATTAATCGCATATGCACGCAGCGGTTCCCTTTCGCAATTTTCGACATGATGCATCGCCGCGGTATTTATAATCACAGAAGGCAGAATGCTAGTCAGGGTCTGTCGGGTCTCTTCCAGTGAGGAAATATCCAGATCGGCATGTGTCAGCCCGGCAATTCGCTGTCCTGTTTTCTGAAATGTCGCAACGACGTCGGTTCCTAGTTGTCCACTTGCACCGATAACTGCTACCGTCATGGTACCGCCCCTACCGTTGTCCCAAGCGCATGATTGCTAATTGTGTTCTCGAGTCTTCGAAACACTTGGATGTTCTGATACGCCGGATTGTGCCAATCTGAAAATTTTTCCATCTCCGCAATCAACTGTCGCACGATCCCCCGAACATCGCTTTGCGGATGAAAGCTCAGGACATTCTTCGCTTTGTCAATGCAGACCTTATAGTTTCGGAAGTCCTGCATACGACGGATTGTAAGGTTCACTTTCATGCCGAGTTGCTGCTCGACTTCCGCCTTGACCCGATCCCCGACTTCTCCCACCGTATAGTTCCCCGACGCAATATTGAAAATGCCGGATATGCTCTCATGCGCCTCTATGACACGGATATAAGCGCTAATTGCGTCTTCCATCGCAAGGATCGGCCGCCAGATCGAAGGATTATTAATCGTGATCACGCCTTCGTGCAGTGCCGTGCGAAACATGGTATTCACGATCAGATCAAGGCGCATCCGCGGGCTGTAACCGGAAATAGTTCCTTTTCGTAAAGCGATCACTGAAAACTTATCGTCCACCAGGCTCATAACTCCTCGCTCACCTTGCAGCTTGGAGATTCCATAAGGATACGAAGAGTTAACCGGCCGGGTCTCGTCGTACAATTCGTTTACTGTGTATCCATATACAGAGCACGAACTCGCATAGACGTACCTCTTTACGCCCGCCATCTTCGCGGTGTAGGCCAAGTACGCAGGGGCGGCCGCATTGTAAACAAAGTTCTTACCAGGCGAATACTCCGCCATCGGATCATTCGATAATCCCGCCAGAAAGATCACCTGGTCGTAGTCCTTCAAGTCGTCGACCGTCATATCGAACAAATCCTTGCTCAGCAGACCCGTTTCCGCCGGCAGTTTGTTTCCGAACCAAAACAAATCCACCACGTCGACCGAGTATCCCCGTTCCAGCAACCGCGGAATCAAGGCTGATCCGACGTAACCTGCGCCGCCTGCCACAAGCAATCGCATTTTCGATTCCCTCCCTCGTTCACTGAGTAACTTGTTCGATCAGACGACTACGGCCTGCAAGGAATATGTAAACTGCCGCGCGTTCGGGGACGCGAGCCACTCAGCCAGAGTTTGGGCATCACGGTCCTTCTCCGAAACGATCACGTCACGCATCGGCCATTCGATCCCGATTTCGGGATCGTTCCACCGAATCGCGGAATCAGCCTTTGCATTGTGAGTGCCGGTGCATTTGTATTGCACCTCAACGTCATCCGTCAGTGCGCAGAACCCCCGCGCGAAACTCGCTGGTGCCCAAACCTGTTTTCTATTCTCGGGTGTAGCCTCGATGCCAACCCATTTCCCCAGCGTGGGAGAGCCGACCCGCAAATCCACCGCCACCAGAAACGCCGCACCGCGCGTGACCCGCATCAACTTCCCCATGAGCGGACTCCACTGGAAATGTAGGCCTCTCACCACCCCTTTTCGCGAATAAGAGTGGTTGTCCTGAACGAAACGTCCCGGCAGTCCTAATTCATGGAACTGATCTTCCCGGTAAGTCTCCATGAAATATCCCCTGGCGTCTTCATACGCTTTACCCGTCAACACCACTACCTCTTCCAAATGACGTGACTCCACCTGAAACGCCATATCCTGTCCTCCTTGTTTATTGGACTTTTCAGAACCCAACAAGTAAGAACGAGGGCATTCCGCCTGGTAGTTTAACCGACATGCCTACTCAACCTAGTCGCGAAACGCGTTCACTACTCGGACTCATAGCTGACACTGAGGTGACGTGTGCGCGTCTCGCTCTTGATGCCGTGTAAGCGTAGAATGCACCCTCGTGGGGTCTTCTCCGTTTGCTAACTGTACAAAAAGCTCCTCGTATTGGTCCGTAATTGCTTCCCAGGTGTATGCTTCGCGTATCCTGTCCGGCGCGCGCCTTCCGTATTCCGCCGCGATCTTAGGGTGTTCCTCCAGGTCCTGTAACTTTCTGGCAAGGTCCGACGCGTTATTGTCAAACAAGATTCCATAGTTCTGCAGCACTTCTTGATTGAACGCCGTCCCCAGGGCCAGCACGCAGTTTCCGTAACCCAGCGCTTTCAATAAGGCGGGATTCGTTCCTCCGAGGCTGTGTCCGTGTATATACGCATACGCGTTACAGTGCAACTCTTTTACATGCTCCGCATTGCCCACGTGCCCAAGAAACTTGACGCGCCTATCCGTGGTCTCCTTCAGTCGGTCCACAAATGGGCTTCGGTAGTTCGCGTCTCCAGCGATTGCAAGCAACCGCGTGGTTTTCACCCTTTCGAATGCCCTGACGATGAGATCTGCATTATTCTCCGGAACCAGCCTACTCGCCACTAAGTAATACCCTGATGGTTCCAGCCCGTATTCCCTCACCACCTCCGGCAGTTCCGACTTCTCGATGTTGGCCCCATACGCAATGCTCACACTCGGCGTCCCAAACTCGTCCATGTAAATGCGCTGCATCTCCCGTGCGTCGGTCACCACACCTTTGGGGCAAATCCATCCTACCGATCTCGCGTTCCAGTAAAAATATTTCCTCCCCAACCGTCCCCACTTACCCCGCTTCCAATCCAGTCCGTCCACATTAATCGCCACGCTCTTGCCCAGCATCCGCGGCAAGATACAATGGAAGGCATTCACGACGTTCACCACAAAAATCACGTCCATCCTACGGAATAGCACATCTCCCATGGAGATTAGCGTGTGTGTCAGCGTCCCCATGGTCTTCGTTTCGACGCTGGGCAGGTAAATCAGCCGCACCCCCTTGTACGTCTGTGGCCTATCATTGAAGAGACTTCGTCGGCAATACACGATCACTTCATGACCGCGCTCGACCAGACGTGGCGCGACTTCCCCAAGGAACGCCTCATAGCCGCTATAGGTGTGAGGTATTCCTCGTGATCCCAGCATCGCGATCCTCAGGGACCTCCGCACGGCCGGCCCCCTGGTTCGATACTAGCTGCAGTCGTCACCGAAAGACTCGTATTGATGAACTCAGTTGATGAGGGAAGCACTGAGCTATCGATCCTCTCGCTGACAATCATACTGTTGTTGATCGGGCCGAAAACGGATGCCTAGTTTCGCGTGGCGGCCATCCCACAATCCTTGCATCATTTTCCAAATGCAGGCCACCTTCCTAGAACTAAAAAGCACGACGGCACCGGCATGCCGAGCCAAATGCTTCAGTACGAATTTCTTGGTTCGCCAGTTCGGATATAGATGCCAGCCCGCGTAAGTCACATTTCGACTGTTGTAGTATTCCCGCCAGGGAGCGTAACTGGTCCACAGCCGAGAGCGACCCGGAAACCAAATCCTCTGCGCATTCCCGATTTCGTGACCCAGTTCAGCTCCTGGTATCACCGCGATCTTGTAGCCACTTGCTCTGGCCCGCAAAGAATATTCGTAATCGAAAAAATCCATAAAAAAATCGCCACGCGGCAACCCGATTCTCTCCACCACCTCTCGCCGGGTGAGCGTGCCGGACGCGATCACCAGGTCCGCAAACCACAATGGTTTGCGCATCTGCGCTTCGCTGGCTCTTACAAACCCATCGCGCCAAAGTAAGGGTGGATAGTACGTTTTCGTGTCCTGGTGGACTGGCATCGGGGCGATCATTCCGATCTCGGCCTGCGTACCATTTAAGGGACCAATGCCGCCCAACAACTCCGCCAGCAAGTCCGGCCTTGGTACGCTATCGTCGTCAAAATTCCAGATCCAGTCGTAGTGCTTTTCAAGCGCTGCGTACGACAGACCGGCAGCCCACGCGCCTGCGGCGCTTAGGTTTTGGGGCATCTTCAACACCGTCACTTGGGGATAACGCTCCGCCAGCATCGCGCCAGTGTCATCGGTCGAAGCGTTGTCCACGACGATGATCTCCTGCAACAACCGTGTCTGCCCGAGAAGCGCTTCGATCTGCCGAGGCAAGAGTCTCGCTGCGTTGCACGCAACTGTGACACTTGCTACCGTGGGATTCAAAACCTTGTTCCCGCGATCTCGATCAATTTGTGCCATTGCATATGCACTCATGTCATCGACCCTGCTTACTCGGCATCTGGCGCTTGGTCCCGAAAGCTACCCAAGCTGACTGTGCCGGGGCGATGGAAGAAAACGCACTCCCAATCTTCCCCGCAAACCGTCCCAAAACCCCTGAGTCATCCTGATCACGCACGCGGCTCCATTCGAACTGAACAACAATACCCCTGCAACATGTACTGCCAGATACCGCGCAATAGAAATCTTCGTTGCTAGGTTCGGATAAAGTCGCCACGCCAAATATGT
>CAWKLF010000005.1:0-634370 GCA_963850425.1 uncultured Acidobacteriota bacterium
GAATGGATGTTGTCGTCGTCGAGGCCGAAGCCGACCAGCACGGTATCCAGGCCGAGGGTATGCTTGAAATCCGCGACGATCGGGATCGAGCCGCCTGAACCGATCAGCAGCGCTTCCTTGCCCCATTCGTCGGTCAGCGCGCGCTTGGCGGCGGCGAGCGGCTTCATGTTCCAGTCGAGCGCAATCGCCGGCGCGCTGGAATGGTCGATGAATTCGGCCTTGCAATCCGCCGGCAGCCGCGCCGTCACATAATCGCGAAACGCCTTGCGGATTTTCTCGGGCTCCTGCCTTCGACCAGCCGGAACGAAACTTTGGCCGAGGCTTCCGCCGGGATCACCGTCTTGGAGCCCTCGCCGGTATAGCCGCCGACGATGCCGTTGATGTCGCAGGTCGGGCGCGACGAGACCTGCTCGATCAGCAGGCGGTCCTTCTCGCCGGCGGGAAGCGAAAGCCCGATCGGCTTGAGGAAAGTTCCGGCGTCAGGCCGAGCTTCTTCCACTGCGCCAGAATATCCGGCGGCAGATCCTTCACGCCGTCGTAGAAGCCGGGAATGGTGACGCGGCCGTCCTCGTCATGCAGGCCGCCGAGAATCCGGGTCAGCACCCGGATCGGATTTTGCGCGCCGCCGCCGAAGATGCCGGAATGCAGATCGCGGTTGGCGGCCTTGATCCGTGACCTCTTCATAGACCAGTCCGCGCAGCGAGGTGGTGATCGCCGGCGTATTCGGGTCCCACATGCCGGTGTCGCAGACCAGCGCGAAGTCGGCCTTAAGGTCCTTCTTGTTCGCTTCGAGGAACGGCACGAAATTTTTCGATCCGACTTCTTCCTCGCCCTCGATCACGATGGTGACGTCGACCGGCAGCGAGCCCGTCACCGACTTCCAGGCCCGGCAGGCCTCGACGAAGGTCATCAACTGGCCCTTGTCGTCCTCGGCGCCGCGCGCGACGATGATCTTGCGGCCGTCGGCGTGGTCGGTGACGGCGGGCTCGAACGGCGGACGGTGCCACAGATTCAGCGGATCGACCGGCTGCACATCGTAGTGACCGTAGAACAGCACATGCGGCCGCGCGCGCCTTGGTGCCGTTGGTTTTGGCGACGATCGCGGATGGCCGGCCGTCGGCCGGACCTCGGTCGCAAATCCGAGCGTCGCGATGTCCGCGGCGAGATGATCGGCGGCCGCCTTGCAATCCCCGGCAAAGGCCGGATCGGCCGAGATCGACTTGATCCGCAGCAGCGCAAACAGCCGCTCCAGGCTGTTGTCGAAATCGGCGTCGATGCGATCGAGGACCGGCTGAAGTTGCGGCGCGCTGGACATTCACAAACGGTTTTCCCCCTGTTTTCGAGCGGGCGTAATGCATCTTTAGGCCGGACATACGTCCAGCCCCGACAAGTCCGGCGAGCACTGCCAGCCGACGAAATGCAGCCTTTGATCGTCGCAGCAGGCCGCCGAGCGCGCCACGAACGAGCGCGCGCCCAACCGAACCGCCCAGCGATCCGCCGACCGACTTGCCGAGATCGGCAGCGACCCCGCCGACAACCTTATTGGTCACCGAGCGCGTGACGTTTCGTGCAATCAACTGACCGGTCGACAACCGTCCGCGCGGCTGATCGGTGCCGAAAATCGTGCCGACGATCGCGCCGACCTGCCCGAGAATCCCGCCTGCCGCTCGTCCACGGTCGAGCGCGGCTGTCCCGGCAACGCGCTTCTGCAGCAGCTCGTAGGCGGATTCGGAGTCGATCGCGGTTTCGTATTTCCCCTTCACCGGGCTCTTGTCGATGATGGCCTTGCGCTCCTCGGGGGTGATCGGTCCGATCCGGGCGGATGGAGGCCGGACGATCACGCGCTCGACCATTGCCGGGGTGCCATTGCCCTCCAGAAACGATACCAGCGCCTCGCCCTTGCCCAGCTCGGTGATCACCTTGGCGGTGTCGAGCTTCGGATTGGGGCGGAACGTCTGCGCGGCTGCCGCGACCGCTTTCTGATCCCGCGGCGTGAATGCCCGCAACGCGTGCTGCACCCGATTGCCGAGCTGGCCGAGCACCTTGTCCGGCACGTCGTCGGATTTTGCGTTACAAAGTAGACCCCTACGCCTTTCGAGCGGATCAGCCGTATCACCTGCTCGATCTTGTCCATCAGCGCCTTTGGCGCATCGTTGAACAGCAGATGCGCCTCATCGAAGAAGAACACCAATTTGGGCTTTGGCGGATCGCCGACTTCCGGCAATTCCTCGAACAGTTCGGACAGCATCCAGAGCAGGAAGGTCGCATAGAGCCGCGGGCTCTGCATCAGCCTGTCGGCAACCAGGATATTGACGATCCCTCGCCCCTCGCTGTCGGTGCGCATGAAATCCTTCAGCGCGAGCGCGGGCTCCCCGAAAAATTTCGTTCCGCCCTGATTTTCCAGCACCAGAAGCTGTCGCTGAATGGTTCCGACCGTTGCCTTGGTCACATTGCCGAAACGTCTGCGCGACTTTACGGATCGGAGCCAACGGATCATCGTCGGCGGCCTTTCTTGCTGGTGTCCGGGACAATGGCATCGAGCAGCGCCCGGAGATCTTTCATATCGATCAGCAGTAAGACCGCTTCTCATCGGCCACCCGGAACGCGACATTCAGGACTCCTTCCTGCACGTCGTTCAGATCGAGCATCCGGGATAACAAAAGCGGTCCCATCTCGGTGACGGTCGCGCGTACCGGATGACCCTGCTCGCCGAAGACATCCCAGAACACCGTCGAAAACTGGTCGGGCTGGAACGTCAGACCAATTTCGCCCGCCCGCTTGACGATAAAATCCTTGGGTTCGCCCGACTTCGGAGATGCCGGAGAGATCTCCCTTGATATCGGCCGCGAACACGGGAATTCCGGCACGCGCAAATCCCTCCGCCATCACCTGTAGCGAGACGGTCTTCCCGGTTCCTGTAGCGCCTGTCACAAGACCGTGGCGATTGGCAAGCCCAAGCGTCAGCCAAGCCGGCTGTTCACCCCTTCCGATAAAAATTTTCTCGCCGGTATCGGCCATCTTGTCGTCGGACGTCGCCATGGCATCAACTCTTCGCCGCATCAGAGGGTGACGTCCCAGCGCCATCATCATACTGCATCTTGCAAGCCGGTTGAAACCGGTCAACGCCGCGGGTCGGAGGCGTGCCGGTTCAAGCGAGATCGACCGCACGCTTCATGTCGACGAAAGTCGCAACAAGTCGGTTCGCGACGAATTTGCCGTCAATTCGCATGCTAACCCTTGCATTCATGCAACACTCGGCAAGCGATCGAATAGCTTCGGAAGCGGTCATCGCTTGTAATTCGTGAACGCAGAAGATCAAGATAAATTCACAAGAAGGATCCGGCAACAACCGGTTGAGGGCGGGGCATATGGACGAGTTGATTGGGCGGCTGGCTGTAAAAGCCGGCATCGATGAAGCTGTGGCTGAAAAAACCATCGGCATCATCCTGGGTTTCCTTCACAACGAGGGTCCCTCCGACAAGGTTCAGAAATTGATCGACAAGATTCCCGGCGCGGAGGCTGCGATCGCCGCCTCCAGCAACGGCGGCGGCCTTGCAAGGCTGATGGGCGGTGGTTTGATGGCGCTCGGCACCAGGCTGATGGGGCTCGGCTTAGGTATGGGCGAGATCCAGAACGTCGCGCGAGAACTGTTCAGTTTTGGTCGCGACAAAATCGGAGCGGATCAGATGGGCGAGATCATCGCAGGGACGCCGGGCCTCAGCCAGTTCGCTTAAAGCACCTTTTCATATTCGAGTATCATGACATATCCGATCTCCGAAATTGATGGCATGCCCGCGTTCGCTGCTTCCAAACTGAAATCGTGGCATCCGCACCACTGACAGGCTGCTCGAGGCCGCCAGGACCGTCGAAGGGACGCAAAGCGCTTGCGGCGAAAACTGGCATCAGCGAACAGCAACTGCTCGAATGGGCCAATGTCTCCGACTACATGCGCATTCCCGGCATGGGCAAGGCCAAGGTCGGGCTGGTGCGCGCCGCCGGCGTCACCACGGTTCGCGAGCTCGCGCTGCGCAACCCGGTGCGGCTGGCGCAGAACATGAAAGAGGTGAATACCAGGCGCAAACTCGTGCGCGTTTTGCCTTCGGAAAAGTCGGTCGAGCAGCTGATCGCGCAGGCCCGCAAGCTCCAGCCCAAAATCACCTATTAGCGGTCGCCGGTACCGGCCACGGCCGGCGCATGCCCCGCATCTTGACTCCCGTGCGGGGACCGCGCAAAGCGACCGCATGATCGCGACCACGTCCAGACCCGCCCGGCCCGCCCCGGCCGATCATCCGGTGCTGCGGGCGCTGCTGTCCCGGCCGCTATCCCGCGGTGATGGGCGTCCTGAACGTGACGCCGGATTCATTTTCCGATGGCGGACAGTTCATCGCGCCGGAGCGCGCGCTGGCGCAAGCCCGGCGGATGATCGCGGAAGGCGCCGACATCATCGACATCGGCGCGGAATCCACCCGGCCCTATGGCGCGGAACCGATCTCGGCGAGCCGAAGAACTGAAGCGCTTGCAGCCGATGCTGGCGGAGGTCGTTTCGCTCGGTATTCCCGTATCGATCGACAGCATGAAATCGGGCGTCGTGGCCTGGGCGCTGGATGCCGGCGCAGCGATCGCCAACGACGTCTGGGGTCTGCAGCGCGATCCCGAGATGGCCGAGGTGGTGGCGGCGCGCAACGTGCCCGTCATCATCATGCACAACCGCGACAGCGCCGATGCCGATCATCGATATCATGAAAGATATCGCAGATTTCTTCGCCCGTTCGCTGGAGATCGCCGCAAAAGCCGGCATTTCGGCCGATCAACATCGTGCTCGACCCCGGCATCGGGTTTGGCAAGACCCCCGAGCAGAGCATGACGGCGTTGGCCCGGCTCGACGAATTCGCCGCTTCGGCCTGCCGCTGCTGGTCGGCGCGTCGCGCAAGCGCTTCATCAGCTCGGTGGTACCGTCCGAGCCGCATCAGCGGATCGGCGGCTCGATCGCGGCACATCTGATCGCGGTCAAAGGCGGCGCGCGGATCATCCGAACCCATGACGTGGCGGAAACCGTGCAGGCGATGCGCGTGGCTGCGGCGATCGAGGACAGCGATGACCGATATGATCTTCATCACCGGCGTCGTCATCCATGCCCGCCACGGCGTCATGGAACATGAGACCGAAGTTGGCCAGCGGTTCGTGATCGATCTCGAGCTCTCCGCCGACCTCTCGGAATCCTCGCGCACCGATCGTCTCGCCGATACCGTGTCCTATTCCAACGTGGTGGCGACCGCGACCGCCGCCTTCAAGAACGCCAATTACAAACTGCTGGAACGCGCCGCCGGCGCGGTCGCCGACGCCATCCTGGAAGCCTTTGCCCGCGTCAACGCAGTCAACGTAACCGTGCACAAACCTCACGCCCCGATCGCCGCGATCTTCGACGATGTCGGCGTGGTCTGACCCGTACGCGCCAGCCATCCGCCCATGGCTGACGCCCTGATCGCGCTGGGCGGAAATGTCGGCGATGTCCGCGCGACATTTCAGAAAGCCATCGCCAATATCCTGGGGCATGACCCAGGCCGCGCTGCTGGCGCGTTCCTCCGACTACGCCGCCGCCCTGGGGCGATGAGCAGCAGCCCGCTTCATCAATGCCTGCATCGAAATCGAGACCAGCCTTGATCCTCATGCGTTGCTGTTCGCGCTGCACAGGATAGAGCAGAAGTTCGGCCGTGATCGTTCTCGCGAACAGCGCTGGGGACCGCGCACCCTCGATCTCGACCTGATTGCCTATGACGATGTTTCGCTGCAAACGCCGGAGCTGACGCTGCCGCATCCGCGCCTGTTCGAACGCGCGTTCGTGCTGGTGCCGCTGGTGGAAATCGCGCCCGATCGCCTGATTGCGGGACGAAGCATCGCGGCCGCGCTGGCGCAATGCCCGCCCTTGGAATTGAGCGGCTGCCCGACGGCGGCCGAGCAAAAGGTGACCAAAACAACCGTTTGGCTTGACGGCCGGCCCGTGGCAATTTGCCGATCCAGCCACACCGGCCGCATGGGAGCGATCTGCCGAATGACCTCTGCAAGTGACGATCTGCGGCTGGCAGCGGATTTCCCGGCGGCGAGCTATGATGACTGGCGCAAGCTGGTCGATGGCGTGCTGAAGGGCGCGCCGTTCGAAAAGCTGGTCGGCAGAGCCATGACGGTTTGCGGATCGAGCCGATCTATCTGCGCGCCCGCGACGCCGCGCCGATTGCCGGCCGCGCGGCCGCCGCGCCATGGCAGATCATGCAGCGGATCGATCATCCCGACGCGGCAAAGGCCAACGCGCAGGCGCTGGCCGATCTCGAGAACGGCGCCACCGGACTGACGCTGGTGTTTGCGGGAGCTAACGGTTCGGCCGGGTATGGACTGGAGCCGACCGCGGACGCCATCGACAAGGTACTCGACGGCGTTTTGCTCGATGCCGGGATCGCGATCGAACTCCAGGTCGGCCCGCAATCCCGCATGGCCGCGACCCACCTCGCCGACTATATCAAGCGCAAGGGCATCGCGCCCGCGGCCTGCGATATCCGTTTCGGCCTCGATCCCATCGGCGCCTGCGCGGTGTGGGGATCCAGTCCGTATGCGTGGCCCGAAATCTTGCTCGATTTCCTGGAACAGCGACCATGCCGCCTCGCAGAGTTGCCGCGTCAGGGTTTCGATCCCGCCCGAGCCGGCGGCGGGATCAGCCACCCTGGCGAGATTGGATTCCTCGAGCAGCACCAGTTGCGTGTTGCGGGCGACGCGCCGCGCGAATGGATCGGGCAATCCCAGCGCCAGCGTATGCGGCAACACGGCGATCGCGTTGGCGCCGCCGAGGCCAGCCGAGAATGTCGCCATGGTCGCGCGCAACACGTTCACGTAGGGGTCGCGCCGGGTCAGTATCCGCCACGCAGTTTCGGCAGCGATGAAGACCGGTTTGGGCGCAAGGCCGCATGCCCGCTCCACGCGCGCCCATAACATGCGCAGCGCCCGGAACTTTGCCATGGTCAGGAACTGATCGGAATCGGCGCTGAGGCGCGCATAGACCATGCTTCGCGCATCCTCGAGCGGGATTCCGGCACTCTCCAGCGCGCGCAGATAGGCCACGCCTGCCGCCAGCACGAATGCCAGTTCCTGCGCTTCCGATCCGCCGGCGTCGTGAACGACCCGGCCATCGGCAGCCGCGAATGGGCCGCGGAACCCGCTGGCGGCAAGGTGCTGGATCGCGCCGCTGACCGCGGGCACGATTTCGGGCCACGCATACGGACTGGATCCCCACACCGCGCAGGCGCCGATGGGATCGAGGCCGAAACGGATATCGCAGGCCGCGGGCGCGATGCCCTTGCGCCTGATATGGTCGGCGAGGTGGGTCGCGGCCGCGCGGGATTGCGGGCCGACCTGGAGCTCGATAGCGATACCGGCATCGAGCAAAACGCCGTCGAGTACCTTGTCGATGGCGTCCGCGGTCGGCTCCAGTCCATACCCGGCCGACCCGTTCGCTCCTGCAAACGCCAGCGTCAGCCCGGTGGCGCCGTTCGCGAGATCGGCCAGCGCCTGCGCGTTGGCTCTTGCTGCGTCGGGATGGTCGATCCTTTGCATGATCTGCCATGGCGCGGCGGCCGCGCGGCCGGCAATCGGGGCGGCTTCGCGGGCGCGCTGATAGATCGGCTCGATCCGCAAACCGTCATGGCTCCTGCCGACCAGCTTGTCGAACGGTGCTCCCTTCAGCACGCCATCGACCAGCTTGCGCCAGTCTTCCCGGCTCGCCGCCGGGAAGTCCGCTGCCAGCCGCAGATCGTCACTTGCAGAGGTCATTCGGCGGATTGCTCCCATGCGGCCGGTGTGGCTGGACCGCCAAATTGCCACGGGCCGGCTGTCAAGCCAAACGGTTGTTTTGGCTCACCTCTTGCTCAGCCGCCTCGGGCAGCCGCTCAATTCCAGGGGCGGGCAATTGCGCCAGCGCGGCCGCAATGCTGCGTCCCGCAATCAGGCGGTCGGGCGCGATTTCCACCAGCGGCACCAGCACGAACGCGCGTTCGAACAGGCGCGGATGCGGCAACGTCAGCTCCGGCGTTTGCAGCGAAACATCGTCGTAAGCAATCAGGTCGAGATCGAGGGTGCGCGGTCCCCAGCGCCGTTCGCGAGAACGATCACGGCCGAACTTCTGCTCTATCCTGTGCAGCGCGAACAGCAACGCATGAGGATCAAGGCTGGTCTCGATTTCGATGCAGGCATTGATGAAGCGTGGCTGCTGCTCATGGCCCCAGGGCGCCGTGGCATAGTCGGAAGAACGCGCCAGCAGCGCGGCCTGGGTCATGCCCAGGATATTGGCGATGGCCTTCCGAAATGTCTCGCGGACATCGCCGATATTTCCGCCCAGCGCAATCAGGGCGTCAGCCATGGGCGGATGGCTGGCGCGTACGGGTCAGGACCACGCCGACATCGTCGAAGATCGCGGCGATCGGGGCGTGCGGTTTGTGCACGGTTACGGTGACTGCGTTGACGCGGGCAAAGGCTGCCAGGATGGCGTCGGCCACGGCGCCGGCGGCGCGTTCCAGCAGCTTGTAATTGGCGTTCTTGAAGGCCGCCGTCGCGGTCGCCACCACGTTGGAGTAGGACACGGTATCGGCGAGACGATCAGTCCGCGAGGATTCCGCGAGGTCGGCGGAAAGCTCGAGGTCGATCACGAACCGCTGGCCGACTTCGGTCTCATGGTCCATGACGCCGTGGCGGGCATGGATGACGACGCCGGTGATGAAGATCAAATCGGTCATGCGCTGTCCTCGATCGCGCGAGCCACGCGCAGCGCCTGCACCGTTTCTGCCACGTCGTGGGTTCGGATGATCCGCGCGCCGCCTTTGACCGCGATCAGATGTGCCGCGATCGAGCCGCCGATCCGCTGCTGCGGCTCGGACGGTCCCACCGAACTGATGAAGCGCTTGCGCGACGCGCCGACCAGCAGCGGCAACCCGAAGCGGCGCAGTTCGTCGAGACGAGCCAACGCCGTCATGCTCTGCTCCTGGGTCTTGCCAAAGCCGATGCCGGGGTCGAGCACAATGCGATCGGCCGAGATGCCGGCTTTGGCGGCGATCTCCAGCGAGCGTTCGAAGAAGGCTGCAATATCTTTCATGATATCGAGACCGGCCTCGGCGCTGTCGCGGTTGTGCATGATGACGACGGGCACGTTGCGCCTCGCCACCAGCGCGGCCATCTCGCGATCGCGCTGCAGGCCCCAGACATCGTTGGCGATGGTTGCCCCCGCATCCAGCGCCCAGGCCACCACGGCCGATTTCATGCTGTCGATCGATACGGGGATACCGAGCGAAACGATTTCGGGCAGGATTGGCTGCAGGCGTTTCAGTTCTTCGGCCGCCGGGACCGGCTGCGCGCCATAGGGTCGGGTGGATTCCGCGCCGATGTCGATGATGTCGGCGCCTTCCGCGATCATCCGGCGGGCCTGCGCCAGCGCCTGCTCCGGAGCGATGAACTGTCCGCCGTCCGAAAATGAATCCGGCGTCACGTTCAGGACACCCATCACCGCGGGATGCGGCCGGGACAGCATGGCCTGCAACACCGGCTGATCGGCCGGGGCGTGTGCCGGGGCGGGTCTGGACGTGGTCGCGGTCATGGGGTCGCTTTGCGCGGTCCCTGCAAGGGAGTGAAGATGCAGGAATGCGCCGGCCGGGCCGGACCGGCGGCCGCTAGTAGGTGATCTTGGGCTGAAGCTTGCGGGCCTGCGCGATCAACTGCTCGACCGACTTTTCCGAGGGCAGAACGCGCACCAGTTTGCGCTTGGTATTTACGTCTTTCATGTTCTGCGCCAGCCGGACCGGATTACGCAGCGCGAGCTCACGTACCGTGGTGACGCCGGCAGCGCGCACCAGCCCGACCTTTGCCTTGCCCATGCCGGGAATCCGCATGTAGTCGGAAACTTTGGCCCATTCGAGCAACTGCTGCTCGCTAATGCCGGTCTTCGCTGCAAGCGCCTTGCGCCCCTTGACGGTGCGGGCGGCCTCGAGCAGTGCGTCGGTGGTACGGATACCAAGCGACTTCAGTTTCGACGCGGTGAAGGCGGACAGGCCGTCAAGCTCGGAAATTGGATATTTCATGATGCTCAATATGAAAGGTGCTTCAAGCAAACTGGCTGAGGCCGGGCGTCCGTGCAACGATCTCGCCCATCTGATCCGCTCCGATTTTGTCGCGACCGTACCTCAATAGTTCACGCGCGATGTTCTGTATCTCGCCGATGCCCAGCCCAAGTCCCATCAGCCTGCTGCCCAACGCCATCAGGCCACCGCCCATCAACCTTCCAATTCCGTCGCCGCTGCTGGAGGCTTCAATGGCGGCTTCCGCGCCCGGAATGCGGTCGATCAAGGCCTGAACTTTGTCGGAAGGGCCCTCAGTACGAAGGAATCCCAGGATGATGCCGACGGTGTTTTCAGCGACGGCATTCCCGATGCCGGCTTTCGCAGCCAGCTCTCCTATCAATTCGTCCATTTGGCCCCGCCCACAACCGGTTGCTTGCCGGATCCTTGATTGTGTTTTTATCTTGGTCTCCTGTTGCACGAAATACAAGCGATCACGCATTGCAAAGCCCGATTCCGCTTCGATCGCTTGCCGAGTGTTGCACCAATGCAAGAGCAAGCATGGAATTGACGGCCAAATCGTCGAGGAAACGCGGCGGTTACAACTTTCGTCGGCTGATGCGTGCGGCCGATCGATCGCTTGTCCGGCACGCCCGCTCCGATCTCGCGCGTTGACCGGTTTCATTCGGCTCGCAAGATGCAGTAGGATGACGGCGCGGGGACCGTCACCCTCGATGCTTGCGGAGAGGCGATGCCATGGCGACGTCCGACGACAGGATGGCCGATACCGACGAGAAAATTTTTGTTGGCAAGGGCGAACAGCCGGCCTGGCTGACGCTCGCGCTCGGAAATCGCCATGGTCTCGTCACCGGCGCCACCGGAACCGGGAAAACCGTGTCGCTGCAGGTAATGGCTGAAGGATTTGCGCGTGCCGGCGTCCCGGTTTTCGCGGCCGACATCAAGGGAGACCTTTCGGGCATCTCCGAAGTCGGCGAGGCCAAGGATTTTATCGTCAAGCGCGCCGGCGACGTCGGCCTCACCTTCCAACCCGACCGGTTTTCGACGGTATTTTGGGATGTGTTCGGCGAACAGGGTCACCCGGTGCGCGCCACCGTCACTGAAATGGGCCCGCTGCTGCTGTCGCGGATGCTCGATCTGAACGACGTGCAGGAAGGCGTCCTGAACGTTGCCTTCCGCGTTGCCGACGACAACGGTCTTGCGCTGATCGACATGAAGGATCTCCACGCGCTGCTTGATGCGATCGCCCCGGACGGCGGCAAGAACGCGGGCGCCGGTGACGATCCGCTGGCTCCGATCCGCAAGGCGGCGCAAGGTTTCGGCAACGTCACCAGGGCAACGGTCGGAACGATCCAGCGTCAGCTCCTGGTGCTGGAAAACCAGGGCGGCACCAGGTTTTTCGGTGAACCCGCGCTTGCGCTGAAGGATTTCATGCGCACCGACCGCGATGGCCGGGGCATGGTCAATATCCTGGTGGCGGACAGGCTGATGCAGAGCCCGCGATTGTATGCAACCTTCCTGCTGTGGATGCTGTCGGAGCTGTTCGAGGAGTTGCCGGAGATCGGCGATCCGCCGAAACCGAAGCTCGTGTTCTTTTTCGACGAGGCGCATCTGCTGTTCGATGATGCGCCGAAGGCGCTGATGGACAAAATCGAACAGGTGGTGCGGTTGATCCGCTCCAAGGGAGTCGGCGTTTATTTCGTGACACAAAATCCGGTCGACGTCCCCGACAAGGTGCTCGGACAACTGGGCAACCGCGTGCAGCACGCGCTGCGTGCGTTCACGCCGCGCGATCAGAAGGCGGTCACGGCGGCGGCGCAGACGTTCCGGCCCAATCCGAAGCTCGATACCGCCAAGGTCATCATGGAACTGGGCAAGGGCGAGGCGCTGGTATCGTTTCTGGAGGGCAACGGCACGCCTGCGATGGTCGAGCGCGTCCTGATCCGGCCGCCTTCGGCGCGGATCGGGCCGATCACGCCGGAGGAGCGCAAGGCGATCATGGACAACAGTCCGGTCAAGGGCAAATACGATACCTCGATCGATTCCGAATCCGCCTATGAGATTCTGCAGAAACGCGTGGCCGGGACAGCCGCCTCGGCCGATGGGGCGAGCGCAGGCGGGGTTCTCGGCCAGATCGGCGCGATGGTCGGGACGATTTTCGGCACCAATGTCTCGCGCGGCAGGCTGTCGACCGGTCAGCTCATCGCACGAAATGTCACGCGCTCGGTCACCAACAAGGTGGTTGGCGGGGTTGTCGCCGATCTCGGCAAATCGGTGGGCGGCTCGGTCGGCGGTTCGGTCGGCCGCGCGCTGGTGCGCGGCGCACTGGGCGCGGCCTGCTGCGACGCTCAGTAGGCTGCATCGCCGACAGCTTGTCGCCGGTGCACGGGCGGACTACAACAGGATAAAGAGCAACGCCCGCCAGCCAGGGAAAGACCTCGAATGTCCAGCACCTCAAGCTTCAACCGGTCCTCGATCGCATCGACGAGTGATTTCGATAAAAGCCTGCAACGGCTGTTTGCCCTGCTGCGGATCAAGTCGATCTCGGCCGATCCAGCCTTTGCCGGCGATTGCAAGTCGGCCGCCGATCATCTCGCCAGGGATATCGCAACACTCGGGTTTGCGACCGAGGTCCGGCCGACGGCCGGTCATCCCGCCATCGTCGCCAAAACCAACGGCAGCAAGGACGGCGACCGCACGTGCTGTTCTACGGTCACTACGATGTGCAGCCGGTCGATCCGCTCAATCTCTGGCACCGCCCGCCCTTCGAACCCGTCGTCACCGATCACGCCGACGGGCGAAAGATCATCGTCGCGCGCGGCGCCGAGGACGACAAGGGCCAGCTGATGACCTTCGTCGAGGCCTGCCGTGCCTGGAAGCAGGTCACGGGTTCGCTGCCGGTCGACATCACCATCATCATCGAGGGCGAAGAGGAAATCGGATCGAAAAACTTCGTTCCGTTTCTCGAAGCAGAACAAGCACGAGCTCAAGGCGGACTTTGCCCTGGTCTGCGACACCGGCATGTGGGACCCGAATACGCCCGCGATCACCACCTCGCTGCGCGGGCTGGTTTACGAAGAGGTCCGGATCAAGGCCGCCAATCGCGACCTGCATTCCGGCATCTTCGGCGGCGGCGCGCAGAATCCGATCCGGGTGCTGACCCGCATTCTCGGCGGGCTGTTTGACGACGATGGCCGCATCACCATCCCCGGCTTCTATGACGGCGTGAAGGATCTGCCCGCCGACATCCTGGCGCAATGGTCGAAGCTCAATCTGACGCGCGGACAGGTTTCTCAAGCCGATCGGCCTGTCGATTCCCGCCGGCGAGAAGGGCCGCCTGTTGATCGAGCAGATATCTTCGCGCCCGACCTGCGACATCAACGGCATCATCGGCGGCTATACCGGCGAAGGCTCCAAGACGGTGATTCCGGCGGAAGCCTCGGCCAAGGTTTCGTTCCGGCTGGTGGAGGGGCAGGAGCCCGCCAAGATCCGCAAGGCGTTTCGCGACTATGTGACGGCGCGGCTGCCGGCCGATTGCCGGGTCGAATTCGGCGACCATTCCAGCGCGCCCGCGATTGCGCTCGACTGGAACATGAAGCCGCTCGCTGCCGCCAGGCGCGCGCTGACCGACGAATGGGGCAAGGAAGCGCTGCTGATCGGCTCCGGCGCATCGATCCCGATCGTCGCGGACTTCAAGCGCACGCTTGGCCTCGACACCGTGCTGGTGGGCTTCGGCCTCGAGGACGACAACATCCATTCGCCGAACGAGAAGTATGACCTGAAGAGCTTCCACAAGGGCATTCGCTCGTGGGCGCGAATACTCGCGGCCCTGGCCGACGCGCCGCGCTGACCGAGCCGCTTCACGCAAAAACGCCGCCCGGAATTGGGCGGCGTTTGGCTTCGAAGTGCAGAGGTCGTTGCGTGCGATACTACACCGAATTCGCGAGATTTCAATTCCTGTAGCTGGGATCGAGCCGATCGAGCTTGCGCAGCAGCGGCGGCCAGACGAGGCTGGTCGAACGCAATTCGGCACGGTCGGGATTGGAGAACAGCTCCTCGTTCTTGTCGATCACCATCTGCTCGACCGGATAGGCCGTCGGGCCCAGCATGCGCGTGCGTACCTGGATCGTGCAGGCCCGCTCGAGATGGTACATCCGCTCGAAGGCGGAAGCGACCGAGCGGCCGACCGTCAGCGTGCCGTGATTGCGCAGCAGCATGTGGTTCTTGCTGCCGAGATCCTTCTGCAGGCGCGGGCGCTCGTCATGATCGAGAGCTACGCCTTCGTAGTCGTGATAGGCGAGATCGTGGGTGACGAACTGCGCGGTCTGGTTCATCGGCAGCAGGCCCTCCATGCAGCTTGCCACCGCCGTGCCGTCCGGCGTGTGCAGGTGAAGCACGCAGCCGGCGTCCTCGCGCACTTCGTGGATCGCCGAATGGATGGTGAAGCCGGCCGGGTTGATGCTGTAGTCGCTCTTGGTGAGCTGGTTGCCGTCGAGATCGACCTTGACCAGGCTCGAGGCGGTGATCTCGTC
The DNA here is from genome assembly GCA_963850425.1 of uncultured Acidobacteriota bacterium. Taxonomy (GTDB): domain Bacteria; phylum Acidobacteriota; class Terriglobia; order Terriglobales; family Acidobacteriaceae; genus Gp1-AA133. Next base: position 14,636 of record CAWKLF010000005.1, read on the forward strand.
GAACATCAGGCCGTAGGGATTGATCAGGAAATGATGTTCCGGTCCCGGCACGCGCGCGGAGATGTGGGTGTCGACCAGATCATCCCAGCCATAATGCGCGACCAGCCGGTAGCAGGCAGCAAGATTGACACGCTGGGTCCACTCGGCCTCGGTGATATCGGAGGGAACTTCCTTCAGGCGAGCTTCCGCAGGCGACATGGCCGGTTTCTCCCATGAATTGTGAATTTCGCGGCAACACTAGCCCCGGGGCTGGTTTGCAGCAAGGCGTTCCGCCGGCGTGGCAGTCATGCTCCCGCGCTCAAGGAGGCGGAATCGCCAGCAGGCTCGAAATGCTGCGCCGGCGGATATCATAGACGCGGGCGAACACCACGTCGTCGCGCTTGACCTCGACCATGACCGGCGCGGTCAGGCTCTTGCAGTAGAATTCGCCGAGTGTCATCGCGAAATCGGCGCCGCGGCTGTCCCAGCCGATGGTGAAGTCGGGGCCGAGCGCGACCTGCGCGGGCCGCTGCGGACCGCACACCGCGACCTTCCATTTGCGGCCGTGCGGCGGCGTCTCCCGCTGCTCGGCGAGCGAATCGCGCAGGGTGTCCGAAGCCTGTTTGAACGCAAGACCCCAGTAGTCCAGCATGAACAGATCGTCTGCGGCGCGCACCGTGCCGGCGATGCGGTTGAAGTGGGTGTACTCATAGGGGTGCAACCGGATCATTTCGCCGAGCGGCAGCAGCAGACCGAACACGAACATGGCCACGGCGGCCGGCTGCCAGCTACGGCGATTTTGCTTGAGCCAGTTCATTCCCCAGGCGAACGCGACGCCCGCAATCACGGTCATCGGCGGAATCACGAAGATGAAGTGGCGAATGCCGTTGTAAAGCGCCGGGCGCTTCACGATCGCGATCAACAGCGGCAGTGTTGCCGCGAGCGTGAGCATCAACAGGATCGCCTTGCGCCTGGGCGTCACGTCGTCGCGCGACAATGCAGCCAGCGTGCCGACGATGCCGGCGATGCCGAGGCCAAGCAGAATTTCCGGAAGCTGCAGCGCGAACAGGGTCGGCAGATACGACCAGGGCATGTCCGGCACCGAGACCAGGGTGCCATCGAACATTTCCTTCCACGGCTTCTCGAAGAAATGCGAGAAATAGCCGACCGCGCGGAACGGGTTGGCCGGCTCCATGATCGACCAGGGCCAGATCAGCCCCATGATGAGATAGCCGAGGATAAGGCCCGGCAGCAGCACATAGGCGACATGGGCGAGCCGCTTGAGCGCATTGGCCGTACCTTGCCCACGGAACTCGTCGATGAACAACGGCGCAATGCCGATCACGGCATAGAACAGTGCCAATCCGCCGAGGACACGGGAACCGAGCGAAAGGCCGGCGCCAAGGCCGACGATCAGAATGGTCCGCGGCGAGGGAGAGGGATACTCCTCGACGAGCCGGACGAGACCCAGCATCAGGATCACCATCGCCACCGCGAATGGCGCATCCTTCGGGTTCATGAACATGTGCCCGTAGAAGGTCGGACAGAGGGCAAGCAGAAGCAGGGCTGCCAATCCGGCGAGCGGACCGCCGACACGACGGCCCAGCCGCCACGTCATCGCCAGTCCGATGATACCGACGATGGCGCCTACCAGGCGGCGCGTTTCAAACAGCTCGAGCGGGATGACCTTGTGCAGCAACGCGGCGGCCATATCGAATCCGCCGCCATACATATAGAGATTGGCAAACGACAGCGCGCCGGCGTCCTTGAAACCGGAACCATACATGCGTAGCAGCAGGTCGGCATATTCCGCGTGTGTGTAGTCGTCCCAGCCCAGCCCATAGTCCCGGAAGGTGAGGCTTGCGATCACCCCCACCGCGACCAGCGCGACGATGGCGAGGTCGTCGTAGATCCGCTCCACCGGGCGCGCGAGCGGCGTATCGATGGTCGACGTCGTAACGGATGACATGGCTATCGGTAACCCGGCGTCCCTTCGGCCCTATGTTGGCGCTGTTGGGCCTCGTTCCCCGGCGTCCATATAGCGCAGCTTGCCGCCCAAGTAATTGGCAATTGTGGCATAATTCTCCTGTTGCGGCGCAGCAATAGCGGCCAGGGTAAAGATCCTCCGACCTTGCGGAACTCCCGAAAGGTCGAGAATCCGATGCGGCGTGGGGCGGCGCGGGTTCGGCCGGATTTCGCTCGGAACTTGCCCCTCAATTGGCGGTTGGCCATGCGCACAATATGACGGTATCGTGGCCTTGGCGGTTTACGTGCTGTCAAGCGCGTTCGGGGGTGAGATCGATGGTGTTTTTCTTGTTGGTCGCCGGCATTGGTCTTTTGCTGGCGGGCCTGGCAGCGATCGGATTCGGGATTCCGGTCAAGGAATTCAGTTTCGGCAATACCCTGATCTTCACGGGCACCGTCGCTGCCTGCACCGGATTGGTCATGCTTGGCCTCGGCATGGTGGTGCGAGAGCTGAAGACGATCGCCGGCCGGATCGCTCTCAGACCCCCGGTACCGGGACGTGCGGCAGCCAAGGCACCCGGCGACCTGTCGGCCAAACAGGCCGCGGAAAACGATGGCCTGATGTTCGGCCTCGACCAGCCCGGTCTGGAAAAGCCGCGCGAGGCAGACCCTGTCACACCACCGGCAGGGCCAGCCCCGGCACCCTGGCTCGAGGAGGCAACCGCGCGCGATCGTGGGCGCCAAGACACCCCGCCCGCTCCATTGCCGGAACCGGCCGCCAAACCGCGTCGCAACCTGCTGTTTTCCACCACCTCGCGGAAGGAACGCGAGCGCGCCGAAACACGAGCGGCCGATCCATCCGCGGCGGAACTCGATGCCGGCTCGCCGATCGCGCCGCCGCTCAGGCCCGCCGAGACGCCGCTGGCGCCATTGCAGGACGCCTGGCCGCAAGCGGAACGTTCGAGGATCGCCGATCCGCTATCGCAGCGGCGCAGCAACCGCACACCGTCGACATTTACCGAAACCGGCGCCGGCGCACCCGCGATAGAGCCGCATCCGCCGGCCGTGCCGGACGAGAGCTTGCCGCCGGTGACGGTGCTCAAATCGGGCGTCGTCGACGGTATGGCCTATTCGCTGTATTCGGATGGCTCGATCGAGGCGCAAATGCCCGAAGGCATGATGCGGTTTGCGTCCATCGACGAACTGCGCGCGCATCTCGACCAGCGTTCATGACGCTGCGGTCCTGCATTGAAAGATGCCGTTGTTCTTGTCTTGGCAGCAGCAATCCGGTCATATTCGGCGGCTAGCGCACGATTCTGCTTGCGTATGGGTGCTGCCGGATACGGCGTGATCGGCAGGCGCGCTTTGCGGAAGACGTGCCGGGTTCTCTCTCTGCCTTCGATCGTCGAAAGGTCCAGGCCATGACCGATGCTGCCGGCAAGAGTTTCATCGACCTGACCGCGAACATCGTCTCCGCCTATCTCAGCAATAATCCGACACCGGCGTCAGAAATCCCGGCCTTGATCGGCCAGATCCATGCGGCATTGCTCCGGGTCTCGAGCGGCCGGACCGAGGCGCCGCTCGAGCCGGCCAAACCGGCGGTTTCCGTGAAGAAATCGATGACCCCGGATTATCTGGTGTGCCTGGAGGACGGCAAGCGCTTCAAATCGCTGAAGCGCCATCTGCGCACGCAGTACAACATGACGCCGGAACAGTACCGCGACAAATGGGGGCTTCCGGCCGATTACCCGATGGTGGCGCCGAACTACGCGGTGGCGCGCTCGCAGCTCGCCAAGAAAATGGGCCTCGGCCAGCAGCGGCGGCGGCGAAAATAGCCGGCAGTTCAGGTCGCGGCGGCGAGCGCCTCGCGCGCGTCCGAGCGAATCCGCTCGACCATGGAGCGCAGGCCGTTGGAACGTTGCGGCGTCAGATGCTCGCGAAATCCGAATTCGTCGAGCACCGCGATCGCGTCGGTGGACAGAATCTGCTGTGGCGTATGACCCGAAAACAGCGTCAGCAGGATCGCGACCAGTCCGCGCACGATATGTGCGTCGCTGTCGCCGAGATATTTCAGCAACGGCTCGCCATGGTTGCTGCGGTCGACCTGCTTCGATAGCCAGACTTGGCTGACACAGCCCTGCACCTTGTTGGCCGCGGAATGCTCGGCTTCCGGCATTGGATCGAGGGTGCGGCCAAGTTCGATGACGTACCGGTACCGGTCGTCCCAGTCGTCCAGCAGCGCAAAATTATCCCTGATTTCGTCGATCGTCATCGTGTCCCGGGCTCGATCCCAAAGCCATATATAGGATCGGGGGCGGCCGAAAGCGATATTGTCGGGCAAGAAATGGCGGCAGTCCCGGCAGGCTCAGGGCGCTGGCGGGACGTGCCACCTGGCCACCAGATCGTCCGGCGTCAGTGTGTCGTGCCTCGCCGTATCGTCGGACGACGGGTCGGCATCCGTGCCGCCGTCGATCGAGCCGGTATGATCGGGTGCGCGCTTCTCGGTGATGATCTCGTAGAGTTTGCGGGCGCCGCCTTGCGCGCGCTGACCGATCGCGGTCGCTGCCTGACCGCCGACTTCGCAGGCCGCCGGCTGGCGCTTGCAGAATTGGGTCATGTCCGAGACTGCCGCGGTCGCGGCTGAAATGGCTTCCGACGCGCCGATCTGCGGCGCCTTGGCCGTTTCAGGCGTCTTGTCCCTCGGCAACAGCACGAGCACCAGCCCGAGCCAGAACGCCATGCGAAGCAGAAAAAACATTTCGCGACCCCGGTCGTCTCTTTTTGGTCCTGCCGCGTTGATTTCGCGCTTTCGGGCTTTGCTAGCAGCGGTCGATAAATCGCAAGTGTCTGCATTGAGCTTAATTCGCCGAAACATCGCCAAAAGTCCGAATGATTTGATTCGGCGTAAATTTTCGATTGATGGCGGCGTCGCCTTGATGAACCCGCATGTGCAACGTCCACCCTTTCGAAACCATATCGGGTCGGTTCCGGAAACCCGACGTTCACCATCCGAATTGAATGAGGCGACCCGTGCGCGGCAAAACCCCGGCCGCGGCGCGGTCTTTCGCCGGCGGCTGCGACGCCTTAGCGTTCGCTTAATGTCGCTCTGACACGTTGGCGCAACCATAAGGGGGCGTTGCGGCGCGTCTGTGCGACGAACCGGCCGAAGCGCGGGAACCGTGACCGTGTTGAACATCATCCGCGACTGTCTCGATGCGCTGTTGCATCCATCGGCACGATATGACGTGCTGACGCGCGCGCGCCATCGCGTGTTCATTGCGCCGCGGTTGCTGGGCAGCCTTGCGGCGCTTGCGGCGTTTCCGGCCTATCTCGCGATGCGCGGCGCACCCTCGGCGCTCGAGGTCGTGGCATTCGCATGGCTGATCGCGCCCATTTTGCTGTCATGGTTCCTGTCGCGTACCGGCCGCTACGAGGGCGCGCATGTCCTGTCATCGCTGGCGCTGGTGGGTCTGGTCATGACGGTGGCGATGCGCACCGGCGGCATCGAATCCTTTGCCGCGATCTGGCTTGTCGTGGTTCCGCTCGAGGCCGCGCTTTCGGCGTCGCGACGTGTTGTCGCATTCGCATCCGCGCTGGCACTGGGATGTGCCGCACTGCTGATCGCCTTCGGATATCTGGATATGCTGCCGGCGCCGGCTGCGAACACGGTGCTGCGCGGCGAGTTGATGGCGTTCGGCATCGCGTCGGCGACGCTCTATGCCGCAGGGCTCGCTTTCGGCGCGGAATCGCTGGCGCGAACCAGCGTCTCGCTGCTTTATGTCGAGGAAGACCGATATCGCCTGCTGGCACGGAACATGAGTGACGTCATTTCGCGCCATCGCCGCAATGGCGCGGTGCAGTTCATTTCGCCTGCGGCGGAGACGATGCTGGGCGCGCCGGTATCACGGCTGCTCGGGCACGGCCTGTTCGATCGCGTGCATGTTGCCGACCGTCCGGCCTATCTCACCGCACTTTCGGATGCCGCGCGCGGCGGCGAAGCGGGCAGCGTCGAATTTCGCCTCAGGCGGGATGCAGCGCGTGAAAACGAACACGGTCCGAACCATCCGGTTGACTTCATCTGGGTCGAAATGCGTTGCCGGCCGCTCGACCAGGCGTTGGAGGCAGTGACGTCGCCAGAGGCCGAAGTTGTCGCCGTCATGCGCGACGTCACCGATCGCAAGATACAGGAGCAGGCGCTCGATCTGGCGCGCACCGCCGCCGAGCAGGCGGACGCATCCAAGAGTCGGTTTCTCGCCACCATGAGTCACGAATTGCGCACCCCGCTCAACGCCATCATCGGCTTCTCCGAGATGATCGTGCGGGAAGAGACACTGAAGGTGGATGCGGCGCGCCGCAGGGAATATGCCCAATTGATCAATGATTCAGGTCAGCATCTGCTGGCGGTGGTCAACGGCATTCTCGACATGTCGAAGATGGAGTCGGGCAATTTCGAGATCACGCCGGAACCGTTCGCGCCGCGTGCGGCGCTGCTCAATTGCTGCAACCTGCTGGCTTTGAAGGCGCTGGACAGCGGCATTGATCTTCTGACCCGCGTGCCCGAGGATCTGCCCGCGATGACCGGCGATCCGCGCGCTTTCAAGCAGATCGTGCTCAACCTGGTGTCGAATGCGATCAAGTTCACCGAGCGCGGCGGCAGCGTGACGGTTTCCGCTGCCGCGGAAGAATCGCGCCTCGTGCTTCGGGTCGCCGATACCGGCGTCGGCATTGCCGCCGACGACCTCAAGCGGCTCGGCGACCCATTCTTCCAGGCCGGCAAGACCTATCAGCGCCGGCACGAAGGCACCGGTCTCGGGCTTTCGATCGTGAAAAGCCTGGTCGGGCTGCACGCCGGCGAGATCAATGTCCAAAGCCGGATCAACGAAGGCACCACTGTCATCATCTCGCTGCCGTTGACGTTCACGTCACCGGCCGAGCCGCCCTCGAGCAACATCGCAACGCTGACACCGGCGATGCGATCCGGACCGCCAGAACCAGTTTATCAGGTGAAGAAACGTGCCTAGACGAAATGCCGGAGAAAACGACAAACCGCGCCGCCGCCGCGGCGCCAATGCGACGGTGCTCGAGGCCGCGACCGAGCGCGGTCTCGTGATGCGCACCCTGCTCTGCAGCCCGAAGGACACGGTGGCGGGCGCGCTGGCATTTGCGGCCCTGCTGGCTATCATCGTCAATGCGCTGTTCCTGCAGGCAGGCCGCCATCCGGCCCCGATGTTCGGATCGGTCGTGATGCTGCCGGAGGCGTCGCCCGCCAGCCCACTGCCGCGCCCGCGTCCGGTCGAAGCCTCGGCCAGGCCGGAGGTCGCGCCGCCGGAATCGAAGCCTGCCGAGCCGAGAACTGCGGACCCGCTGACCAATCTGGTCAGGGCGACCAGCGAGGCGCCGGTGGCGACTTCGAACGTGCCGCGACCGCCGGCAGCGGTACCGGTTGCGTCCCGCAACGAGTCCTCCATCAATTCGGACTCGCGCCGGGTCGCGGCGGTACAGCGCGTGCTGACCGAATACGGCTATGGCCAGTTGAAACCGACCGGCACCGTCAATGCCGACACCCTGGCCGCGATTCAGCGATTCGAGCGCCAGCACAGGATTCCCTTGAGCGGGCAGGTCTCCGAGCGTTTGGTGCACGAACTCTCGGCGATGATTGGCCATCCGATCGACTAGTCCCGGCTCGGCGCCGGCGCCGGCGTGATCCCGGCTCCGGATAAATCAGGACCGCGTTCCCCGTCTCGACGCGTTTTCTTCGGGCGAACCGGTATCCAGTTGGCACGAAACAGCTATAACACCGCCCCATGCGGCTGAAATCGAGCATATGGGTGGCGGCTTATCTGCGCCGCTGCCAGACCGAGGGAATCTTCGGCGCGGTGCGCCGGCGCGGCGCGGAAGACGCGGGCGCGGTTTTCGTCAAGGTGGCCACGCTTGACGGCAACGCCATGCTGTACGCGCCTGCACCGCAGACCGTCTATGACGACAGCCGCCCGGCCGAGCGCATCTTTGCGGCGGCTTCGCCTCAGCCGGTGTCGGAAGCGTCGGTGGAAGAACGCCTCGTCAGGGAAATCCGCTTCGACCCCGATGCCTGGATCGTCGAGACCGAGGACCGGGCAGGACGGCATTTTCTCGATCTGGCCAAGGCCTGATGATAGACTCCGCGCCGCGGACCTTCGTGTGTTCCTTCCCCCCGGAACCAATCCGGCCACTGCGGCTTATCGCGTCAACAAACCGGGAGACTGCCATGAAAATCTCACAGCTTATTCTGGCTGGCACTGCGGCCCTTACCATCACTGGCTCGGAAGCCTGGGCCCAACAAGCGCTTACGGGAACGCTCACCCAGATTGACCGCATTCATGGCACAGTTGCGATCAAGCAGACACAAAGCGGTACCACCGGAGCGAATACCAGCGCTGCCGCCGAAGAGTTCAAGGCAAAAGACGGCTTGTCGTTGGACGCGTTGCATGCGGGGGACAAGGTCACCTATTCCGTTACCGAAACAGGTGGGGTCAAGACGATCACGAAACTCCAGAAACAGTGAATAATCAGGAACCGCGGTAGCGCGATGACTTTTTGTTGAATCGGTCGACCCGCAGGTTCGCTACACCTCTCCCGTGGGTGCCCCGAGAGAGAGGGCCAGACTGCCGTTGCCGTTACAGATCGATCTGATCTCATCTCATCGCGCGCCAGATTGCGGCGCTAACCTTTGACTGCATTGCTGCATGGACCATTTGAAACCTTGATTAGGCTGAGGAAAGAGATTTGGACAAGATGAATTTGCAAAACCCGGTGTTTGCCACTTACGTCATCGCCGCTACGATTATGATACTCAAGGCTGTCAGCATGTCTTGGCTGACAGTGCTTCGGATGATGCAGGCGAAGGGTGGGTTTCGTTCGCCGGAAGACATTAGAAAGACGCCTCTCAATCCCGAACCTGATCCGAAGCAACTCGAGCCCAACGAGCGCGTCGAGCGCATCAGGCGAATTCAGCTAAACGATCTCGAGAACCTGCCGTTCTTCCTCGTGGCGGGATTCCTTTTCGTTCTGACCGAGCCATCCCTGATGGTCGCGCGTCTGCTTTTCTACGGTTACGTCGTATCGCGACTTTTGCACTTTGCCGCCTATTTCACCGCGCGGACTCATGACACGCGCGCCACATTTTGGACGGTGGGCTCGTTGATCCTGATATACATGGCTTGCCGGACGTTGGTCGCTGCATTGGGTTACTAATGTCGGCAGATAGGTCCTCTCCGCTTGTTCGCTGTCGACCCTCGCGTGGCCTCGTGGTTCGAGACGCGCGGCGTTGCCGCGCTCCTCACCATGAGGGTCGAGACCTCATCCTGAGGAGCGTCGCGTAGCGTGCGTCTCGAAGGATGAAGCCACGATGCCGAAAATGCTGTCAGCTTTGCGAACCGGCGCGCCGGATGGCGTCGGTGCCGGGCACGACGTCCGCCGGGCGCGTTTCGGCCGGCGCCGCGCGGGCGCGATGGCGCTGGTCGTCGTAAAGCGAGGGGCGGTATCTGGCGCGGGTGGCGGCCATGGTCGAACCGCGCCATGCCGCCAGCATGATCAGGGCCGATCGCTCGCTGAGCCGGTCGTACAGCCGTGACAGCCGGTACACGGTGTCCACGGAAGCGCCGAATTCCGATTTGAGAAACAGCAGTACCCGCAGAAAGACGGGGCTCGGCATCTGGAGCGCCCGGCATGCGCAGGCGAGCGGTTCGCCGGAGGCGTCGTTGACTACCTGCGCTGCCACCCGCGACGGCAGGATCAGCGCCTCGCCGAGTTCGAGCGTGAAGTTTTCGATATCGGCGGCGAAAGCGGCCATTTCCAGCGTTTCGATGGCGCGCGCGGCACGCGCGGCGGGAATTCGCGCCGAGGCCTTCAGCGGCGTGTCCTGCAGATTGTGCAGGATCATGGCGCGTTCGCGGGCGTTGGCGCGTGAAAACATGTCGTTGATTTCGGCGGCGTCCGTCGGCTGCATCGACAGGTTTGAGGCCACCCGCAATTGCGCCTCGCTTGGCGGCTTGACCGGCACGATCGCCACCGGTGGCGGTAGCGCCATCTCGGACGCCTGCGGCAGCGGCTGTGCGGCACGGAACGGGTTCAGCCCGAGTTTCAGCGACACTTCGACCGGGGTGTCCGGATAGACCGCGAGCCGCGCCCGCACCGCCGCGCGTGTCGCGTCGTCAACCTGGTCGATCAGTCGCGAGGTCAGTTCGATGAACTGCCGCGCCTCGTCCTCGCTGTGCCGGCTGGTCTGGACGTAGAGATCGGTCAACACCCGCAGCAGGGTGGGGCGGACATCGACACCCTCCCGCCGGGAGAGCGTGATCAATCCATCGAAGCCTGGAAACAGTGAGGATGCGGTCATGTCGGGCACGGGACTGAATGATCCTCGCGCGAACCTAGGTCGGTTGCTTTAACAGTTCGTTAAGGAAAACATTCCGTGAAGAAGTGCCTGATATTCCTCCGGACTTGTTGCGCTTTGGCATCAGGGATCGGGAACGCTGTGGCCCGAAAAGCAAATTAAGAAGCCATTAACCACGTCCTGATCTTAATGATTGCTGTCGCCGGCCAAATCGGGTGCCAGGCGGCACCAAGAGAGAGCTGCCAATGGCCACCATCATTGAATTTCCGGCGGATGCGGCTTCGCGGCGGCTGGGTTCGACCCTGGATGGCGCTCCGCGCGAAGGCATGGGCACCATCCTGATCCTTCCTGTCGTCCGCATTGAACGCGACACCGATGAAACCAGCGGTGGCAGGGGACCCGAAGAAGGAACCGCGCCGGGCCGCCGCCGCCGCCGGCGCTGAAATCGGGATATTTCGACATGCCGGCGATGCGCTTGCCGACCCGGGCCGGGCAGCGGATGCAGGTCGCATCGTCGGCGCTGACGCTGATCTTGCTGGCCGGATTGCTCGGCGGCTGCAGTGGCGGCGACTTCGGCCGCACCCGGGCGGATCTTCGCAACGACGACATGCATGGCTGGATCGGTGCCGAGGCGACCGCGAGCGTCGGGCTGCATCCGTCGCAATTCCAGCTCACCGACACCGAACGGCAGCTTCGCGATCTCGCCTATCCCCTGATCGAGCCGCCGCATTCGCGGCCGGCCTGGAAGAGCGTGTTCGGCGACTATCAGCCGATTCCCTCGCCATGGCGGCAAGCGCCGGTATTCGATCGCACGGCGTACGGGCGGGCGTTGATCGACGAACCGCACCGCTCGCATGCGTCGCGTTACGCGCAGCTCATCGACGACGTGCGCGACGACATCACGCGGTTCGAGCCGTTCTTCACCGCCGCGATCCGCGTGCTCGATCTCGACAGGAAGCGCAATGCCAGTCTCGCCTATGTTTCCGAATTGTCGCCGCGCGAGCGCGCCGACGCCGTCGCCCGCATGGAGGAGAACAGCCTGATCGTGCAATGGGTGCAGCAGTGCCTGGAGCGCAGGATCTCGTCCTATCGATGGGCGCTGGAGCGGCTGGTGATCCAGGGGCCCGACAACATGGCGGCCGACGCCGATCGATTGATCGGCGAACTCGCGGCGCAGACCGCAAACCCGCCGGTCGCGGCACGGCCGGTCATCGGCGCTGCGCTGAGCGTGCGCGGCTGAACCAAGTCCTGCGGCTCGGCTTCGATCAGCGCTTGGTCCGCGCCGGTTCGGCCTGCTTGGCAACCTGCGGTTCGGTCTGCACCTTGCAGGTCGATGCGGCGAGCGAGGCCTGGGCCTGCGGCATCAATCCGGGCTCGGCCGCCAGCGCTCTCAACACGATCAGTCCGGTCGTGGTTGGCGAATTGATGATCAGCCGATCGGCCGCCGTCACATCCTCGTCCTCCGGCAACGCCGCATGCTGGGCTTCCGTCATCAGATCGAGTTCGATCACCTTGCGTCCGGCCGAGCGGTCATTGATGCCGTAATAGGCGGTGTCGCTGCGCGTATAGAACGACACCGCGGTGTAGGCCTGGCTGACGGGCACCGCGAGCTTGATCGGTCCGCCCGACAGGTCGTAACGGCAGACCGCGGTCGCGAACGCCGGATCCATGTAAGGCATCAGGGTGTTGCCCGGATCCGCCAGCGGCAGCGTGGTAACGGCGTTGAGCTTCGTGATCGGCGCAAGGCGGGAGTAGGCGTCCTGGGTTGCAATGCGCGGCAATGCCAGAACGCTGACGAGATGCACGACGCCGCCCAGCAGCACGCCCGCGATGATCGTGAACAGCACGCGGATCACGGGCACCCCACCGTCGCAATCGAGGGCATCGGGGCATCGCGCTGGGTCCGCGTCGCCACCCCGACCGGCGTGTCGTAAAGCCGGAGCATCAGCGCATAGCGCTCGATGCCGCCGGTCGGCAGCCAGTTGCCGGAGCGCGACCGCGACGCCACATGGATTTCGAAGCCGCCGTCGGCGCCGCGGATGATCTCTTCGCTGGTGAAGCCGTAGCGCTGCAGCGAGTTCGCCACCAGATGTCCCTTCTGGTCGTAAAGCGTCAGTGTCCAGAACCGCGCCGCGGGTGTGACGCCACCGACGACGACATCGCAGCGGCCGTCGAGCGGCCGCTTGCGATCGTCCGTGGTTGCCACGAACGCGACGCCATCGCCGGCGCCAAGCGGCAACTCGCCGCTGCGGGCAATGGCTGCGCGCGAATACGGGTCGACATCGGCGGTGCCGTTCTTCGGGCGGGCGGTCCAGGCGCCGATCGTGAGCGTGCCGAGATCGGTCCCGCGTGTCGCCGTGACCCACGTCGCACCGAGGCCGATGAAGGTGGCGAGCACCAGCGCCAGCAACGTGATGAAGATCAGCCGCACGTCAGTTCTTGCGCTGCGAAGGTGCAGCCGCACCATCCGATGCCGCCGCGAAGCTCTCCGGCAAAGCGAGCGAGGTCGACGTGGCAGGCCGCGCCGGGTTCGGCGGCTCGTTGGACGAGGTCTTGCCGGCGGTCTTGCCGGCTTCGTCGAGCAGCTTTTCCACCCGCACCAGGACATCCGCGCCGCGCTTGGTCAGGACCGGCGGCGGTCCCGGCTTGACGTCAATCACCTTCGGTGCGCCGCTGGCCGCAACCGTCGCGGCGGAGGCGGGTGTCGGCAGCTTGGTACCCATTCCCACCCCGACAAGTTCCTTGATCTCGACGCCCTGGTGGGCCGCTACCATGATGTCGTGCCAGGTCTGCGCCGGCAGCGAGCCGCCGGTCATGCGGTTGGTCGGCGAATAATCGTCATTGCCGTACCATACCGCACACACGAAGTTGCCGGTATATCCGACGAACCAGGCGTCGCGATACGCATTGGTGGTGCCGGTCTTGCCGGCCGTCGGAATGCCGTCGAGCGCGGCGCGCCGCGCCGTGCCTTCGCTGACGACGTGGCTCATCATGCCCGCCATGTCGGCGGCGATCGAAGCCGGGATGGCCTGGGTCGGCTTCGGTCCGTCGCGGTCGTAGCGCCAGACCAGATCGCCGGTGCCGGTCCGTACTTCCAGCACCGCATGCGGCGTCACCGCTTTGCCGCGATTGGGGAACGTGGCGTAGGCGACGGCGTGTTCGAGCACCGTGACTTCGTCGGCACCGATCGGCAGCGAGGGCGTATCCGGCAACGGCGCCTTGATGCCGAAGCGGCGGGCGACCTCGACGATCTTGGCGCGGCCGATCCTGGGATTGCCCTTGCCGAGCGCAATCGACAGTTTCACCGGAATCACGTTGATCGAATGGGTGATCGCCTGCGTCAGCGTCACCGGACCGGAATAGGAATGGCCGTAATTCTGCGGGCACCAGTTGCCGATGCAGACCGGACCGTCGATCATGATGGAGTTCGGCCTGAAGCCGTTCAGCAGCGCGGCGGTGTAGACATATGGCTTGAACGACGAACCGGGCTGCCGGTAGGCATCGACCGCACGGTTGAACTGGCTCGCGCCATAGTCGCGTCCGCCGACCATGGCGCGGACGCCGCCGTCGAGGTCGGCGACGACGGTGGCCGCCTGCGTCGCGTGATAGTCGCGGCCAAACTGGCGGAGCTGATTCTCGATGGCGGCTTCGGCGGCATGCTGCACGTTCATGTCGATCGTGGTGCGGACGACGAACACGCGCTCGTTGTATGATTTCGGGAATGTATCGACCAGCTTGCGCATCTCGTCGAACGCATAGTCGAGATAGTAGTTCGGCGAATTCTCGTCGCGGCGGTCGACGGCGGTCGCCGGATTGCGCCGTGCGCCGAACACCTGGCCCTCGGTCATGAAGCCGGCGTCGACCAGATTGTCCAGCACCACGTTGGCGCGGGCGCGGGCCGCGGGAAGGTTGATGTGCGGCGCGTATTTGGTCGGAGCCTTGAACAGCCCGGCCAGCATCGCTGCTTCGGCAAGGCTGACGTCGCGCACCGACTTGTTGAAATAGAAATGCGCCGCGCCGTCGACGCCGAACGTGCCGCCGCCCATATAGGCGCGGTCGAGATACAGCTTCAGGATTTCGTTCTTGGTGAGCCGCGTTTCCAGCCAGATCGCGAGAAACGCCTCGTTCACCTTGCGCTCGATGGTGCGCTCGTTGCTCAGGAACAGGTTCTTCGCCAGTTGCTGGGTGATCGAAGAGCCGCCTTGGCGGACCCCGCCAGCCTGTGCATTGGTCAACAGCGCACGAAAGGTGCCGGCGACGTCGATGCCGAAATGGTCGTAGAAACGGCGGTCCTCGGTGGCGAGGGTGGCCTTGATCAGGTTGTCCGGAAAGTCCTCGAGCGGAATCGAATCATTGTGCTTGATGCCGCGGCTGCCGATCGGGTTGCCGTAACGGTCGAGGAAGGTCACCGCGAGGTCGGATTTCTTCAACCAGTCGTCATCGGCGGTCTCGCGAAAGGCGGGCACCGCGAGCGCCAGCATCAAGACGAGGCCCGCGAGCCCGATGGTGGCGGCTTCCGACAGCGGCTCGATGAACACCCAGCGTTTCCAGCGGCCGACATAGAAGCGGTCCATGAAGGTCGAATACCGCTCGTAGAGTTCGCGGATGCCCTTGCCGGACGAGAACAGGGTCGAGTCGATGCGCGCGTCGAGATCCAGCAGCCAGTGCCGGAAGCGTTCCTTCCATTGCGGTGGTATGATCTGGCGCACCGGGACCCTTGGTCAGTTCGAAAGCGCTGAAGCACCCGGCCGGGTGCGGTTGAGATGTCTTGCGAGAATGTTGCGGCAAACCCAAGGCGCTTTTGCTCTCCCCGGGGAATTGCTCATTAGTAACCGAGCAGGCAAGATAAACCAATGGTCCTGCTACGATTTTGAATGGCGGGTCCAATGCCGGCGACAGCCATTGGATGGCCATGAATGGCCCCTTGCACCATTGCTGCCGTAACCCCTAGAAGGGCCGATGCCGAAAAACGGCCGGGAACTCCAGGAAATATGACCGCCCGATCCAAGCCGCCCTCCAGCCAAGAGGGATTCTTTTGGAAAACCAAGACGTTGGAGGAAATGTCCAACGCCGAATGGGAAAGCCTGTGTGACGGCTGCGCGCGCTGCTGCCTCGAGAAACTCGAGGACGAGGATACCGGCAAGATCTATTTCACGCACGTTTCCTGCAAACTGCTCGATGCCGGGCTGTGTGCCTGCAAGGACTACGCGAACCGTTCGGACCTGGTTCCGGACTGCGTGCGGCTCACCCCGGAGAACGTTCGCAGCCTGAATTGGCTGCCGCCAAGCTGCGGTTATCGACTGGTCGCGGAAGGGCGCGATCTCTACTGGTGGCACCCGCTGATTTCCGGCGACCCCGATACGGTTCACGAAGCGGGCGTATCGGTGCGGGGCAGGGTGCAGGGGACCGAGAACGAGATCGCCGACGCCGACCTCGAAGATCACATCGTGCAATGGCCGGTGTTGTTACCGAAACGTGCCCGGCTGAAGAAGCGGCCACCATCCTGAGGCCGGCGATCCTCACGCGATTGCGATTGTCGCTTCGCGGGACGCACCCATGCAGCCAACCCGCTGCCGCGCTGGCCTTCTCTCCGCTAAGTAGAACTCAAATCAGTGATTCTTCGTGGTGGCATGCCACTCCCATTGTTGAACTGAACACCGCCCCGCGCTTCCCCCATGAACAAGTTCGAACGGCAGAGCCCTCGACCGGCTGACCAGGTGGCCTTGCCCGATGAGATCGCGAGCGAGTTGTCGCGGATTCCGAGCGAGGTGATCGAGATCAGCGACGCGCCGTCGATCGCGCCGCGCGCCGCACTCGCGCCGAGCGAAGTCCGCACCATCCTGATGAGCCTGATGCTGACGATGTTTCTGGCCGCGCTGGACCAGACCATCGTCGCGACCGCGTTGCCGACCATCGGCCGCCAATTCCACGATGTCACCAGCCTGTCGTGGGTCATCACCGCCTATCTGCTGGCATCGACCGCGGTGGCACCGGTATTCGGCACCCTGAGCGATATTTACGGCCGCCGCGCCATGATCATCGTCGCCCTCAGCCTGTTCATTTCGGGCTCGATCCTGTGCGCGCTGGCGCCCAACATGCCGGTGCTGATCCTGGCGCGCGGCCTGCAGGGGCTCGGCGGCGGCGGCATCATGCCGATCGTGCAGACGGTGATATCGGACGTGGTGACACCGCGCGAGCGCGGCCAGTATCAGGCCTATTTCAGCGGCGTCTGGGTTGCAGCCGGCATCGGCGGCCCGATCCTCGGCGGCGTATTCGCCGAACACCTGCATTGGTCGATGATCTTCTGGATCAACGTGCCGCTCGGGCTGGCATCGCTGGCGCTGCTGCTGCCCAAGATGGGCAAGATCCCGGTGTTCCACCGCAAACGCAAGGTCGACTGGCTCGGCGGCGTGCTGCTGATGGCCTCCGCACTCGTGTTCATGCTGGTGCTGACCTGGGGCGGCAATCGCTATCTCTGGCTGTCGCCGACCATTCTGGCGATGGTCGGCGCCTCGGTGGCACTGGCGCTTGCGTTTGTATGGCATGCCCGAACGGCCGAGGAGCCCTTCCTGCCGTTGCCGCTGATAGGTGGAAAGGTGGTGCCCTACGCCATGGCCGCCGGCGGCTGCGCGCTGGGTGCGATGCTGGGGCTGACCGTGCACCTGCCGCTGTATTACCAGTTGGTCTATCACCTCAGCGCCAGCGAGGCGGGGCTTGCGCTGATCCCGCTGGCCGCGGTCTCGACCGGGGGCGCTGCGATCGCCGGCCGGACCATGGCGCGGGCCAGGCACTACAAGCGGGTCGCGATCATCGGGACCACCTGCTCGGCGGCCACCGGATTGGTATTGACATTCACGGTGTTGCCGCTGTGGGCGCTGTTGCTGCTGCTATCGGTGTTTGCGCTCGGCCTCGGCACGGCATTCCCGGTCAGCGTGGTATCGCTGCAGAATTCGGTGTCGCGGGCCCAGGTCGGCACCGTGACCGGTGCGATGAATTTCTTCCGCGCCCTGATGGCGTCGTTCACGGTGGCCGCATTCAGCACCATCCTGCTGATGGCACTCGGGCCCGACATTTCGCTCAGCGGGGAACATCGCGGCCTGGTGAACTCGATTTCCGCCGCCGATCTGGTCGCCGCGTTCCGTTATGTGTTTGCCGCCGCCACCGCGCTGATGGCCACCTCGTCGCTGTGCATGATCGCGATGGAAGAAAGACCGCTGGCCGGGCCTGCCAAGCCGGTGGAGATGGCCGAGTAGGCGGCCGCCTCCCGGATGATTTCGGCCCGGTGCCGGCTATCCCTGCGCCGCCATTTGATCTAACAGCGGCATCGAATCCGACAAGGAGCCGGCCATGAGCAAGCCTACCATCGAGCAGGCCCGGATGGGTGCCGAGGGCATTGCGTTCTGCATCGCGCGGACATTGATCGAGCGCGACCCCTGGGCGAAAATCCGGGTCAATCGGTGAATGTCGATGTTTTCGCCAGTTAACCAACCTTGAACAGGGCCCTGCGCTTCAAATACGATTCTTTACCATGCACTTAGCAAAGTTCTGCTTGGCCGCCACAGTTCTGCTTGTATTCTCTTCAACGGCTTGCAATCGAAAGCCGGCATATGAATGGCACACGCTCGAAGCACCCGACGGAGCCTTCTCATTGTCCCTTCCGGGGGATGCAGTCAAGGTCGATACACCAACGAAGTCTGTGACGGGCGGTTCCTTCATCTCACACGGTCTTAACGCGAGAGCATCTAAAGACGCGGCCTTCGGTTGCAGTTGGTGGGAAGACCCGAGTCGTCCGAAAGACCGGACGGTAGAACAGATTTTGGACACAGCCCGAGACGCCGGCCTTTCAGGCGCCAATGCCAAGCTGCTTAGCGAAAACAGACTCACGTTTCGGGGACACCCCGCCCGAGACATTCGCGCTATCTCTCGCGGGAATGCAGCCTATGACAACCGCGTTGTCGTTGTGGGAAACAGGCTCTACACCCTGCTGGTAATCGATGTGAGCGGAAGGCACGACACTCAGAACATTGAAAGATTCTTCAATTCCCTGCAGCTTCGCTAGAGCGCTTTCACCTCGGTGCCCCAGGTTCGCGTCCGTTCTTTGGACGCTAACCTGGGCCCCGCAGGCACCGCCAAGTCGTGTCCGAGAAAAGTCCACCACAAGGGAAGCGTACGGCTCCAGAGGCTGCGGAAAACCTCTGGAAAGATCTGTGCCTTGAAAGGGCTCGGCTTTAGCCGAGCCGTAAAGCTCGCAAAAAGAACGAGGCTTCAGCCGCTGAGGTCCGCTCCCGTCCATTGGCAAACTTCTGCTCCAAGCGTAAGATCACGCGATCCAAAAGGGAGGCTTCTCATGATTCTGGGCATGTCAACCTCAACCTTTACCCTCGTTCACGTTCTGATCAGCCTGATTGGCATCGGCACCGGCTTCATCGCGGTTTATGGCCTGCTCAACGGAAAACTACTGGCCGGTTGAACCCGCATCTTTCTCCTCTCCACAGTGCTTACCAGCGTCACAGGATTCCTCTTTCCGGTCGAGCACCTTCTGCCATCCCACAAGGTAGGCATCCTCTCCCTGATCGTTCTCGCCGTCGCCATCCTGGCTCTATACGCATTTCACGTCTCGGGGAAGTGGCGCGCCATTTACGTCATCACGGCTGTTATGGCGCTATATCTGAATTGTTTCGTCGCGGTGGTGCAGTCGTTCCTGAAAATTCCCGCGCTCCACGCCATGGCACCCACCGGAACGGAGCCAGCCTTCCTGGTTGCCCAGACGATCGTCTTGATTCTGTTCGTTGTGCTGGGATTTTTTACGACCAGGCGCTTTCGCGGTGTTCCTGTGCTGGCTACTTGAGAAGGCAGAAAATCATGCTGACTCGAGCGCGAGTTCCGACCAGGTACGGGAAACCGCCTGTCGCAACGTGTCCGCGTCCGGCGTTCGTGGAGGCACTCGCAATGCACCATTCAGGACGGCAATGACCGCCACCACATCATCCAGGGTTGCCGCTTCGATCGAATCCGGCACCCCCATCAATTCCCCGAATTCCCGTATCTTGCGATCGTAGGGCATGAGTACCGTGGGTCGCCCGCACGATACAGCGAGCACAGCCGCGTGCAGTCGCATGCCCACCACCAGCTGCGCCCCGCGTATCCATTCGCATACTTCGCCGAGATCGGATGTCCATGATCGCAAGTGGATTCGGTCCGTGTGCCTCATACCCTTGGCCACCCGCTCATGCAGCAGCGCATCGCCTCGTCCGCTCGCTGAGTTCGCGTGCATCGGAATGAAAACCACATCCAGGTCCCGACGCTCGATTACATCATCGAGACTCTGCGCCAGGGTCCGGACTCTTCTCTCAGTCATGTCGTAGTGATGAAACACGTTCGGGTTATGCCGCAGGCAAACCACGATGTACGGTCTGGCTAGCTTAGGCTCAATCGAGGAAACCCGTCGATGCCCGATTAAATCTGGTAAGGAAAGCGCAATGTCGGGAGCGAGCGCGACCCGCGCGCTGACGCCGGCTTGCCGGCACACGTTTTCCGATCTCGCGTCGCGCACGATGATGCGCTGGCACCGCCGCAACGCCCACCTCAGCACCGCCCGCCCCCAACGGGTGGAAAGCTCTCCAATTCCCGCGTTAACCAGATACACCTTCTTTCGCAGCAGAATGGCGGCGATCACTTTCTCCATCGTGTAGAAGAATGTTCGCCATCCCAGATCATCGCGAATCAGATCCCCACCGCCGACAATAAACACGTCGCTCCGCGCGATGGCTCTTGTCACGCGCCCCGCCCCGCCTCTCAACCAACTGGTGCGCCATGCCCACTCGCCCAGCAGCGGACAATTCTCAATCGCAGGAAGGCCATGGATTGCGGAAACTTCCGCCGGACACTCCGACAGAACGGTCAAAGCGAAGCCCTGTCGCTCCAACCACTCCTTCAGGCAAAACAACATCATCTCGTCGCCCAGGTTGCCCACCCCGTAATAGCCCATCACGAGCGCTTTCACGGGTACTGCACCGCTCTGTTGGCAAGCGCGATTTTCAGGGGCCGCCGACCGTTTTTCCTCGCCCAGCGTGCCGATTTGGTCCTCGGTGCGGACGTACCACGAATTCCCTGGAATCGAAGACATAGACTTTAACGTCGGACCATAGCATTAATGTCTACGGGGAAACTAGACATTAGATTTTGACAGGTATCGTAAGAGTAATCCCGAAGGGCCGCTCAATGATGTGACTGCGATCACCGACGCGGGGGAGGACTCGATTACGGCAGGGCCATTTGGCAAACGGCCATTTTAGGGAATTCAGCAGGCCGCCCTCCCCGGGTGCCTTATCTCAGAAGCGCAGCAGTAACTTCGCTCCATTCCTGATCGAATGACGCCTGCGATGGTCGTTTCCCCGCTCTGGAATACCAATACGCGGCGTTAGAAGCGTCGCCTTCCTTACGATGCAGATACGCGTGCACCCAGGCACCAGCCGGGCTTTCACACTGTTGCGCCGACTCGTGCGCCTTCGTCCAATCACCCTTGGCATCCCACCACAAGCCGGCCAATGCGGGACCAAAGTCCGTGGGCGGATCTGCGCACGTCAAGGAAGTCTTGAACGCTTCGAGATTCATAGCATCTCCCCCTCAGCATATCGGGATTTGGCAAAGTGGTTATCCTCTGCCCTGGCATATCCGACGAAAGATAAACAAAACCTTTCCGGTGCTCCGTGAAAAATATCCGGCCAGCGACGCGACGACGGTAATGAAGTGACTCCCGAGGATATCGAGTGAGGTGTGTCCCCGTTGGACCGGCGCCCATGAGCGATGGCCATTCGAAAATCTCCTCCGCCCCAGGCGATGATTCCAGAAGAAAACTGTCTAAACAAAAAAGGTGCCCATGTCCGTTTGGACATGAGCACCCTTGCGATCAGCTGCTTAGAGCGGCTTTACGTTCTCTGCCTGAAACCCTTTCGGGCCCTTCGTGACATCGAACTGTACAGTCTGGCCTTCTTGCAGGCTGCGGAATCCGCCCGCCTGAATCGCCGAAAAATGCACGAAAACATCTTCGCCACTCTGACGGCTGATGAATCCAAAGCCCTTCGCGTCGTTAAACCACTTCACTGTTCCTGTTTCCATTGGTGTTTCTTTTCCTGATTTCTTAATTTTCTGCTGAGAAGAGTCGCTGCCGGTGAGAAGGGGTGACGCTGGTTGGCGGTACCGATTTCCAACTGGAATAAACCAAACTTAGCCGATACTTATTCGATGCAACGCTCACAGAAACGGCTCGAAATATTTTGAGCGCCAAGTATCAGCCGAATTCTGGTTATGTGGCCCCGGCCTCAAATGAAAGCGCACGCTCTCAGGCATGCGGTAAAGCCTACCCTTGCCCCGCCAGCGGGATCAGTTCTTTAAACCAATCGACGGGTCGCTCAGCGCGATTAATTGTCCAACCGGATAATCTTCTTGCCGAAGAGGAGCCTCGGGAACGGTGTTGACGATCGTAACGATGTCGCCGCTGAGATTCCCCTGGATCGTGAGTCGCTGACTCTCCACCGCGACAACTCTGTAGGTCTCGTCAAAGATTGCCATCGTTAGGCTCCTTTTCTCTGGATGCTGCGCGCAACTTTGTCCAAGCATTTAGGAAAAAAAGTGTCTAAACCGATACTCCTTCAATTCTGAGACGCACTTCGGTTGCCGTTATTGTTTGGATGCAAGACCCGTATGTTTTCATCACCTCTCAAGGCTGTTTTTACAGCCCTGAGAATCGCCACTGGGAAAGAATTGCTCGATTGAAACGGTTGCACTCCGGTGCGCAAAAATGTGCGTTCTAACCGTTGGTGTTCGAGCGCCGCAGATTGCGCTTATGCGCTTTCTTTTTTCTTAATTTGTTGGATACTCTGTTTTCGGATTGCTTGTTCCCTGAGCTTGCGCTTTTCGTCTCGCTACGGGCCGTGCTCTTCTCCTGTACTTCCGTCATTCCGTGATTTTCCTTTCGCCTCTCAGTTTTGCGTTGCTCTTTGGACAGGCGCTGCGCGGTCAGACGCCAGTCCGCTTTAGATTGGCGCGACCACTTTTGGTCCCGCTCGTTTCCCCGCACGAAGCTGTTCCGCCGTGAAAGTTTGTCCACACGTACTGCATCTCCAGCGTGCGTTCGATTTCACGGTTTTTCCGGTACCGGGCACAAGGCGGCCCACTTCGCTTGGCCGGAAAGCCATTACTACCTCGCCATCGCACTGCAGGCACCGTCGGATCACCATAGTCTTGTTTAACATAGATCAGTCGCGCCGACTGGTCACAACTGAACACTGTCGAGATCCGATTGCACGAAAGGCTTACGGATTAGCCGTTCCAGCTTAGCCGCTCTGCCCCTATCCTTTCGGTTTGAAAAGACGAGAGAACAACAATACGCAACAGGGCCGTTCGCCTGCCCATCTGTTCGACTCAACTTGAGCCCGGAAATCCGCGAACGGTGCTACGTCGTTCTAGTGAAGTAACTGAAAAACAGAAATAATGTGGTGGAGGCGGCGGGAGTCGAACCCGCGTCCGAAAATGTTACTGGTCAAGAGACTACATGCGTAGTCCAGTTCATGCCCTGGGCATTACCCCAGGACGTTCGCGGTCCGCGCTCAGAACGGACAAGAAACGCGTCCCGCTAGCCTGTAATCTTAGCCTCCCGGCCCAGACGTAGCCGGGAAGAGCAGCCCGCTGTGTGACGTCCTTCGGAGGCCCACGGGCGAAGCCTCCTCGAACGGCTGCCTAAACTAGTTAGGCTGCGTATGCCATCTGTTGATTGGCAATTATCATTTTGCCCACGATTACGGGTGTGTGCACCCCGGCATGCCTCTTGGCCGCAAGCATCTCCGTCGAAGCCGTGACGCCCCCACTGGTGGGATTGGCCTTGTAAAGATCCACTTCCAGCCTAGGTCGCAACCCGCCGGAAGTCAAACACCTATTAGATGCTGAATCAATGGCTTCGGAACTATTAGAAGAAACTTCAAGATCCTGCTAAATCGCGGTCAGGGGCCGAGCTGGGGGGAGACCTTCCTTTACCAGCTCCGATCCTTGATGATCGACTGCTGTTCCTGGCGATTCAACTCGACATGCACCTGGATCATTTCGCGGAGTCTGCGTTCGACGTCATCGTCCATCTGTAAAAACCGGAAAGGTTGCTGGCTGGCAGAAATTGAAGACAGCATCTCGGCCGTGCCCAGCACTGCGCCTGCGTCGGTCAGGAACATCAATCGAACCTGCGAGCCCTTATCCAGTGGGCTGGACAAGCACAACAACCCACCAGTCAGGGAAATAACCTGCACTTTCCCCCGGACCCGCTGGCCATTCCCGATGCGCAAGACAGCCGGCGTCGTGTGCGTAAACCGCAATCGCGGAGACCGCCAACGCGCGTCGCATTGCACCGGTTGAGCCACAGTAGCCCCATTATGTTCCCCTCCTCACCGCAGCAGCACATTACCGAAGACCCTGCCCGCAATAACAGGCCGCCCCCCGAACCACTGAATAGTTGGCTGAGATCGGTGGCTCCGCTCGGTGCTCGGTGGCCCGGTTCGCGTCCGCATTTTGGACGCTAACCTGGGAGCTCTGCCAATGCTCCTGTCAGGACAAGGCGTCCGAATGGCCGCTCTTTAATAAAGGAGGCTTCACCCACCGAGGTTTGCCCTCGATTCACTGATTCCCAGAACCTTAAATCCCCAACTAACTTGCATCCTCCCCGCACGTCTAACATCTCATTTACGGTGCCTCGGTTAAACTATGGGATCGATTGCAAATTATGAGCCCGACTGTACGCCCATCGCGGGAGTGTTGCCAGTGAAGACCCAGTGTCTCGCGTACGCGCAAATCCCGCATACCACTCGGCTTTTTCTCGATTACCTCTCAGCTTCCTCCAAGGTTCAGCAGTTTTACCCTCGATCCGCAAATTTCACCGAATGGATGTCTCAGGAGACACCCGGCCAGCGTTATGATGCCCAGCGCCGCGCCCGCGTAAGCGACATCCTGGAGCGCCAGAACCGCTACTGGAACGCTTCCGAAAAGACCATCGCCAACATCGCACGTTTCCGCGCCGGAGCCAACGCCGCTGTCACCGGCCAGCAGGTAGGCCTCTTCGGTGGCCCGGTCTTTTCGATTTACAAAGCGCTCACCGCCGTAAAACTAGCCGACGAGGCCACCGCTGCCGGAAACGACACCGTCCCCGTCTTCTGGATCGCCACCACCGATCACGACCTCGCCGAGATCAATCACACCGCGCTTCCCGGACCGAATGCCACGCTGCAGACTTTCGCGACCGCCAGCCGTGGCGTCGACGACGCCCCTGTCGGCACGATCCATTTCGGCGAAGAGATTCAGGCTGTCGTTCAGTCCGCCGCCGAAATTCTGGGTGACTCCCCTGCGACTGACTTCCTCCGTGAATGCTACCGTCCCGGAGAGACTTTAGGCAGCGCCTTCGCGCGTCTCTTCTCGCGATTGTTCGCCGATTGGGGAGTGATCCTGCTTGATCCCTCCGACCCCCAACTGCACGCGATCGCCGCTCCCATCTACACTGCCGCCATCGAACGCGCCGCAAAACTTGACGACGCCCTGCTCGCCCGCGGCAAAGAACTCGAGCAAGCCGGATATCACCAGCAAGTCAAAATCACGCCGTCCTCCACGTTGCTCTTCACCATTAAAGACGGCGCGCGTACCCCGATTCACCGTCGCCTCAACGGCAACTCCACCGAGTTCCTTATCGGCGACGAGAAGATTTCGCAGGATGACCTCCTGCGCCAGATTGCCGCGACGCCCCAAAATTTCAGCCCGAACGTGTTGCTGCGCCCGGTCGTTCAGGATCATCTTCTCCCCACGCTCGCCTACACCGGCGGCGCCGCCGAGGTCGCGTACTTCGCACAGGCCGCAGTCGTCTATCAGGAGGTGAAGGGGCACGTCACTCCCATCCTCCCGCGCTTTTCGGCGACGGTGATTGAACCAAAGCTTCAAGGCCTGCTCGATCGCTACGCCCTGACCCTGACTGATTTATTCGATGGAGAAGACGCTCTCCGCGAGAAAATCGCCGCGCGGATTTTGCCTGTGGAATTGCAGAAGGCTTTCGACCGGGCCGGGGCCACCCTCGACGCATCTTTGGTGGCCGTAAAAGAGGCTCTGGTCAAACTCGACAAGACGCTGGCGGAAGCCGCCGACAACGCCGGCTCCAAAATGCAGCACCAGCTGGAAACGCTGCGTGGCCGCGCCGCCCGCGCCGAACTTCGCCAAAGCGAACTAGCCGCCCGCCACGCCCAGCAATTGAGCGTATCGCTTTACCCCAACAAAACCCTGCAAGAGCGGGAAATCGGCGCCATCTACTATGTGGCCCGCCACGGTACCGACTTCCTCCGCGAAGTCTACGAAAACCTTCACCCCGACTGCCACGACCACCAGGTCATCACGCTGAACTGATCCGGCGGTGAACTGATCAAGCGCTAACGGATGAGTTGTGCGCAAAGCGCCGCGCCCGCATCACGCAAGCATCCCCATCAACTCCTCCAGCGACTCCACCCGGGGCAGCCCTTTCTCCCGATACGCACCACACACATCAAACAACACCGCCTCCATGCCCGCCCGCGTAGCCCCGCGATAGTCCACTGAGTAGACGTCCCCAACATACAGGCTCTCCTCAGGTCGGGCACCGAGGCTCGCCAACGCTGTCTGGAAAATAACAGGATGCGGTTTCTCCTGTCCCACCACGCCCGAATCCGTGATCGTCCGAAAACAGTCTGCGATTCCGCATCCCGCCAGCAGCTGTGCTATGCGGCCATCCGCGTTCGAAATCACCGCGATCGCGTACTTCTCGCCGATCCTTTCCAGAGCCTCCCGTGTCCCCGGACGAATCTGATCCCAGTTCGCCGAAGTGCGTGTATTCGCAATCACCCGTTGCCGAAGAGCCTCATCCTGCAGTCCGAGATCCGCGAACAACCGCCCGTAAAACATGTCCCAGAATCCGTGATCGGCCTTCCCCCCGTGTTCCATGACTTCGTCGAACTGATTTTTCACCCAGCATTCCATTTCACGCAGCTGCTGTTCCGAAGGCCGAATCCCGCGCTCGTAAAGCGGCCCAAGCATCCGCTCGCGATTGGCAAATAGCAGCGTGCTCCCCACGTCAAAGAAGACAGACCGAAGCTTTCGTTCCATATCAGAATTCTAAAGGACGTTTGCATGTGTAGCGCGGGCGCCCCCGCCCGCGTGCCCTTGCTCTAGGAATACAGAGAGATATGCTGAGTCTGAGCCAGCACCTGAGCTAGTCGAAGAGCCCTCCGCCCGGCGGCGCAGAATCCCACATCGCCACCTCGCGCCGCAACCGCATCAAATCAAAACTCGGAGGTCACCAAAAAGAACACCCGTTCGCACCTCTCCCATCGTGACCCGCCTCCCAAAAAAATGTAAAATTCTATTTCAGAATCTGGCCGACGAGTCGAACTCCCGGTCTCCTCAAGGGCGCACCCGCTTGCAGCTTCTAACCCTGCTCACCCAGTTCACCCGTGCCGACGCGATCGCGGCAATTGTCTTGCGCCAGCTCCCATCCTTCACGTTCTTCACCGCGATCGCCATATTCGAGGCTTCCGACAAGAAGGGCGATGTCTACAACATCCTCTGGGCGTTGCTTTTCGGCTTTGCCACGCTGAATATCCTGAGCCTGGGCGCCAAACGTTACGAGGCGCACCACAACCGCATGAGTTTCGGAGAAGTTTTGGCGGTCGCCACCGTGGTTGTCGCAGTCTTCCTACTGGGCTGGGAAATGCTCTACCTCTTCAAAATCCTCCCCATCCGGCTCTCGGGACACTAATCGTCGGCGCGGGCATCCAGCTACTTTTTGGAGTATGATTTCGCCCTAGATGGCGAAGAATCCCAGTTCCTTCGAAGTCACGTGCCCGTGCTGCAACGCCGTACTAAAGATTGATGCAGGCGCCAAAGCCGTGATCGCTCACACTGCCGCCGTGAAGCCCAAAACCTTCAACGACATGGAAGAAGCGGCTCGCGCCATGAAAGAGCAGGACATCCGCCGCGACTCCATTTTTCGTCAGTCCGTAGAGGCCCAGAGAAACGCCGCCGACCTGTTGGAAAAGAAATTCCAGGAAGCTGTCCGCAAAGCCAAAGAAACCCCCGACACCGGCAAACCCATCCGCGACTTCGACCTCGACTAGTCCGTTACCCATCCGAATCACGGCTGCCAGGCCAGGAACCAATTGGACTGTTCACACCTAGGCGCGAACTTCTCCCGTTGCACCGGCGATCAGTCCATCTACGTGCCTCTCACCCAGCACAACGCTTCGGTCCGCCCAGCCTAGGCCCAGTCACACAGATCGGTGATCCCCACACTTGTGCCCGAGCGGGATCCACTTATGCTGGTGTACTTCCTTTTTTATGCTACGCGTGCCGCGCGCGAGCGTAATCAGGAACATTGAATCTTGTCTAGGTCGCAGCCCTGAAAGTTAATGTCAACTTTCTCTACTCTGTGTTAGATTGTTCCTCCCCTGATCGTTATGTGCTTACTTAAGGTAACCCCATCGCGCTTCGGTCGAGTGACTCAGTCGAATGCGGGCCAGTTAGGCTGGTGTCTGCTGCTGGCACTGATTGTATTATTGCCCACCGGTTCTCATGGCCAGCACGGAGCCCGCACCATTGCCCGTGGGCTCGACCAATTGACCGAGGAAGCCGATATCATTGTTCATGGCTATGTAACATCCACCCGTATTGAACCTCATCCTCAGCTTCCTAACTTGAATACGATAGTGGTCTCGCTCGAAGTCAAAGACACTTACAAGGGGAAGTCCGCCAAGTCGCTTACCTTTCGCCAATATGTGTGGGACGCGGATCCGCAGCGCGAACTGGCGGAGTATGGAAAGCACCAGGAGTTAATCCTCTTTCTGGGGCCGGTATCGGAGTATGGACTCACCAGTCCGGTCGGTCTTGAGCAGGGTCGCTTCCGGATCTACGCCGACCAGAAGAAACAGGTGCTGGCCGCCAATGGAAGAGGGAATCTGGGACTCTTTCATTCAGTGGTGACCCGTGCCAATGCCCGCGGCGTGACGCTTAGCCCGCGTACCCTTCAAATTGCCCGGCAAACCCAGGCATCCCCGTTGCCGCTGAAAGATTTCGAGGACGCCATCCGAACCTTCGTGGGGGCTCGCTGATGCGCCGGCCGCCAGTCCCACTTGCCTTGTTCATCGTTGTCGTCTTTGCTTGCCACGCGGCGTTTGCCGGCGGACCGAAGGTTGTGGGCGGTCCGGCGGTTGGAACCCGGGTCGCTTTCGGGCTCGATGGCCAGCCATTTATCTGGAATCCGGCCAGTCTGCCCATCGCCTACCGGCTCGATCCAGGCCCAATGGCCGCCACTTCCAGCGGCACGGTCGTGATCGATCACGCCGCCGGCGCGCAACGTGTGCAAAGTATGTTCGGAGTCTGGCAGTCAGTCTCCACTGCCAAAATCTCCTTCTCCAATGCCGGCCCTATCCTCCCGGCCGGCAGTTATACCGGAGGCGACCTCACCACCGCAAAGCAG
Organism: uncultured Acidobacteriota bacterium; assembly: GCA_963850425.1. Classification (GTDB taxonomy): domain Bacteria; phylum Acidobacteriota; class Terriglobia; order Terriglobales; family Acidobacteriaceae; genus Gp1-AA133. Next base: position 43,474 of record CAWKLF010000005.1, read on the forward strand.
TTCAACGATGTGATCGGCTCCTGCAGATCCGGCGCCCAGAGCCCCGTCATTTTTGACGCCGACGGCAAACTCATTGCAAGCCTTGGTCTGCCTCCCGAAGTGATCGGCTTCAACTCCAGCTGTGCCTTTGACTCTGTTCACGGCTACTACGTGAGTTCGGCCATCGTAATGAACGGAAGCTTTCAGGACGGAGTTTCCAGTTCCCGCAGTCTCGAATTGTCGGCCAACGCATTCGATGAGGCGATCACCCACGAAATCGGACATCTCCTGGGCCTCGATCACTCCCAGATCAATCTCGACGAGCTTCTATCTTTCTCAGGTTCGTGCGATGTTGACCAGCTTGCAGGATTGCCTTTGATGTTCCCCTTTTCCTTCTGCCAGGCCCGAAAAGATGCAGGCCTGCCGATCCTCTCGCCCGACGACCTGTCCTGGATTTCTCGCCTTTACCCCAATTCCACCACGGTTAGCGAGTTTGGAACCATCAGCGGAACCATCTTCTTTGCCGATGGAATCACGCCGCTTCAGGGAGCGAACGTCATTGCTCGCCTGGTGGACGATCCCAGCACAAGCGAAGACGAGTCACGCCGCGTCGCCGTCTCGGCTGTTTCCGGTTATCTGTTCACGGGAAATCCAGGACAAAGCCTGACCGCAAGCATGGGGGTCGCCACCGAAAACAATACCAACGGCAGCCAAACCGGATCGCGTACTCCCTCTCTCATCGGTTACTACGAGATCGCCGTGCCGCCTGGCACTTACACTGTCGAAGTTGAATCTGTTTTCGGTGCATTTGTAGCCGGTTCCGGTGTCGGTCCCCTGGATCCTCCCGTCGCGATTCCTGGAGTTCCTGAGTTCTGGAACCAGGACGAGTCAGCCTTTGACTATCCTTTGCAACGCGACACCATTACCGTTCATCCCGGCGACAACATTCCCGATGTCGACATCATCCTGAATAACCAATATCAGAGGTTCGACCAGTACGAAGACAGTGGCCAAATGCAGGATGGGCCCATCGCTTCTCCCCTGAAACGGGAAGAGGAGATGCCTGCATGACGGCGACTCTTGCGCATCGTTCTCTCACGTTTGCGACCTTGCTGCTGTGTGCCGCCCTAGTGGCCTGTGGCGGTTCGTCTTCGTCCGGTGGCACCGGAACGCCTCCGCCGCCTCCTCCCACGATTACGATTACCGACAATTCTCCCCTGCCTGGCACGCTGCAGTTTCATGCATACAGTGTGACCCTTCACGCCGCCCACGCCGTCGGCGCCGTCTCTTGGTCGATTGCTCCCATTTCCAGCACCGCCAGCTTTGTCGACGGTCTCACAATCGATCCTGCTACAGGTGTACTGTCGGGAACCGCGAATTTCGGCGGGACCTGCGGTTTCGTAGCCAGCGCAACCGATTCGTCTTCGCCACCACGAACCGCGCACAAGACTTTTCTCGTCAACGCCGCCAGTCCGCTCCAGTCCCCCTCCCCGCAATCCTTCACCGTCCAGCAGTTCCGAGAAATCTTTGCCTTGCAGTTTCCTCCTCTCGCAGGCGTCCAGCCGCTCGCTTACTCAGTAACTGGTGGGTCACTCCCATCCGGCATTCGTCTGGACAGCCAGACCGGACAGTTCACCGGCAGCGCCATCCGCCTCGGTAGCTATGTCTCTACCGTCACGATTCAGGATTCGTTTTCTCCTCCGGAAGTCGTCACTGGACAAGTCACCATCACCGTCAGTCCTCCCCCGCTTCAGCTAACTAGTTCGTTGCCCAGCAAGATACTTCGCGACCGTCCCTTTAGCGGTCGGGCTGTAGCTTTGGGAGGGATTCCGCCCTACAAGTTCACGCTGTCTGCCGGCTCGCTCCCGCCCGGTTTTACTCCGATCGAGCTCAATACGGGAAGAGTCAGCGGAACTCCGACGACGGTGGGAAACAATTTCTTCGCGCTTAGCGTCAGCGATTCCAGCACGCCTCCGCAGACCAACGGCAACAACTACTCGATCGATGTCGTGGACCCGATCGGACGCAACGATACAATCGCGACGGCCACGCCCATATATGACGGCGCTTTTACGGCGAGCATCTCACCCTACATCGATCCGCCTGACAACGCTCCCCTGGCGGCAGACAACGACTACTACAAGCTAGTTGCCGTTTCCGGCTCCACGGTCCATATAGAAACCCAGGCCGAGCGCTGGCAGCCCGGCAACCCTCTGGATACCGTCATCGAGGTGGTCGACGGAAACGGCACTCGGCAATCCACGTGTCGTCTGCCCGGCAGCACAGGCGCGACCTTTGCCGCTGCGTGCATCGACGACGACATCGGCGGTTCTCCCTACACTGTGGATTCCGCCCTTGACTTCAAAGTGCCGGGCACACCCAGCACGGCGACTACTTTCTATGTGCACGTGATCGATTGGCGGGGCGATGCCCGCCCCGACATGTTCTACACGTTGCAGATCTCTGGCGACGTCCAGCCGCTGGCTATCTCGACAACATCGCTGTCGCCAGGTTCGCGCGGGCTTCTGTATCAACAGCCGCTGTCTTCTCAATATGGCGTGGGAATCGTCAACTGGAGCCTCGCCGGTGGAAACTTACCTCCGGGTATCGGTCTCGCATCCAATGGACTGATCTCTGGAACTGCCACCTCGAATGGCACCTATTCCTTCACAGTCAAGGCCGCCGACGGCAGCAGCCCTCCGCAGACCGTCACTGCCCAGGAGTCCATTCAGATTTTCGACCCCGTCAAAATATCCAGTGCCGCCACTTGGCCCGACGCGTGTGTCAACAAGCCCTATAGCTTTGCGGTTCTAAAATCGGGCGGCTTGGCGCCCTTCAACTGGAGCTTCACCTCCGGAAACTGGATATCCATCAGCCCTAACTACGCCACGGGTGTCTTTAGTGGGACGGCCGACCTCACGGGAACCTTCATAGGCACCGTACGCGTAACCGACGCAACCGGAAACGGCGATTCTCAGAACATAACCCTGACCGTCAAGCAGTGTCCTTAGCTCCCACTAACAGCGGAGAACCTCAGCTGCCGCACCCCTGCCTGAAAACTACCTTCTGAACTTTGTCATCCTGAGCGAAGTGAGGCAACAGCCGAACGAAGTCGAAGGACCCCGAGGTCCTGAAGACCGCTCCGACCGCTTACGAATTATTCACCCCCAACCATCCGGGATCTTACCGTCCAAGCTCCGCTACAATGCCCTCAATGCCCCGACCTCTCCTCTTGGGCCATCGCGGCGCTCGTGCCACCCGCACCATTCCCGAAAATACCATCGCCTCATTTGACCTCGCCCTCGCTCATGGCTGCGACGGCTTTGAATTCGACGTGCGCCGCACAGCCGACGGCCGCGCCCTGATCTGTCACGACCCTGAAATCTGCGACCTTGAGATCGCACGAGCCGGCCGCGGAGACCTTGCGGATCTGCCTGACCTCGATCAGGTCCTCGAGCGCTACCATGCATCTGCCTTCCTCGATATCGAGCTTAAAGTAGCCGGACTCGAGCATGCCCTTTTGCAGTCCCTGCGTGCCCATCCGCCGCAGCGCGGCTACCTCATCTCCTCGTTCCTCCCGGAAGTTCTTCAATCCCTGCGCGCACTGGATCAGAGCCTGCCCCTGGGCTTGCTCTGCGAGACCCACTCGCAACTGGCCGCCTGGCCCAGGCATCCGGCACAATACGTGCTCCCGCACTATACATTGATAGATATCGATCTAACTCAACAGCTGCTGGCGGGCAAGCGCAAGATCATTGCCTGGACGGTGAACAGAAAACAGGACATGCTGCGCTTTCAGGAAATGGGCATAGACGGAATCATCTCGGATGACACCGAGACGCTGGCCAAATTGCGTGACTAAGGATTAGTCTGCCGCGGTGGCCATGCGGGCATTCGCGCGGGGCTTGCGCAGGAACGCAGCCCGCTCCATCTCCAGCGCCTCAAGATGGCCTGCGGCTTGTTCTTCGCTCCATCCCATCACCGCGCCCACCCGCAGCGCCGCCTCCCGGCTGCAGGTCTCCGACCAGCACGGGCCGAGCGCGACCGGCACACGCCGCAAAAGCACGTCCCCAAGTGTGACCGCGCATTCGTTGCGATAGGCGCCCACCGCCTCCGCCACGATGTGTTGCGTGTGCGGGCACAAGGGCGTGCGCATCTCAAAACTCGCCCGCGCCGTGCGCGCGATGTCCATGGCCTGCGGACCGTGCCACTCCGCTATCGCGCGGGATGCCTCCTCACCGAGCCCGCCGGCGTTGGCAATTTCGGCTACGTACTCATCCATCAGCAGGGCGAGCGTGCTGCCATTCGTGGGTGCAGTCCCCTTGGGTTCGGCGGCGCGAATTCCAATCTTGCGCGCGCAATCGCGCGCCACGCTGGTTGCCGTCGCCAGGTTGCCCCCGATCACCGAAATCAGCCTCTTCACGCCCTCCTCTTCGTGGTCGTGCAGTTCATGTTGCTTGCCGGTGCTGTCGCCCGGCCCCTTCGACTCGAAAGGCAGGGAGCGAATGCCTGCAAAAGAGTGTCGTATGTCGTTCGCGGACACGCGTGCTTTCGGAAAGATCGCGACCAGAGAGCGCAACAAGTATTCGATCTCGTCAGGGACCGCGTGCACCTTGCCGGGATCTGCGTTGTCGGGCACCTGGGTCGCTCCCACCAGGACCTGCTCGTTCCACGGGATGACGTACAGAGGCCGCCCGTCGACCGCCTCGCTGCAGACCGCCGTGCTCGGAGCGCCTGCGAACTGCGGCAACACAATATGCGATCCGCGCACCCCGCTCACCATCGGACGCGAGGTTTTCACAGAAGATCTCTGGCAGACGCGGTCTACCCATGGGCCGCTGGCATTGATGACCCAAGTGGCTTCTACTTTTTCTTCGGTGTTATTGGTCCAGTCGCGCAAGAGCAGGCCGCGCGCGCGCCCATGCGCGACGTCAACCGCCATGACTTGCGTGTGATTGCGGGCCACCGCTCCGGCGGCCATCGCTTCGACCAGCCACTCCGCGACCAGGCGTTCCGGAAATTCACACTGCGCGTCTTCGTAATCGAAAATCGTCCAGCGCTGCCCGGCGTCAAGGGCGCGCTCCAATTTCTTGCGCTCCATCTCAAAGCCCGAGGAGTCCGCGGCCTTGCCCGACATGCGCCGGTAGAGCCACAGCGCTGTGCGCGCCGACATCGCGCTGCGCGCGCTCTTCTGATTAAGAGCCATGAGGAAATGCGCGGGACAGGCCAGGTGCGAGCGCTCGCGCAGCAGCCGCTCGCGCTCGCGCAGCGATTCGCGGGCGAACCCGATCTCGCCCTGCTCCAGCGGGCGTAGCCCGCTCAGCATGCGGCTCGAACGGCTGGTCGTGCCGGAAGCAAAATCGTGTTGGTCGACCAGCAGCGTGCGCTTGCCCGCACGCGCGCATTCGCGCGCAATCGCGATACCCATGATCCCGCCGCCGATGACGGCGACTTGAAAGTGCTGGCCTCCAAGGCAGGGACGGTTTGTGCTGGGTAGCTGCATCGCTTGATTGCGCCCGCGAGCCCAAGGCGCGGCAGGGCACAGTGGCCCAGTTAGAGTGTGACCTTTGTGCCATGTCTCGAAAAGGTAACCGTAGTGTCGAGGCGTTGGTGACGAATTTGCGAAATGTTCCACGTGGAACACTTTGCGTAATTTAGTGAAAGGCAAAAAATAGCTAATAGCTATTGACTAATGGCTCAAACTATTGATTTGTCATGAGATAAGAAAAGCCATCTCCCGATTCCATTTTGGGACACGGTTCCCCCGAAGCGGCGCCCTATCCCGCCACGCCCTCCTCTATCGTGTCCGCTGGACTGGTTTGCTCCGGCGGCGAGCCGTCATTTAGATTGTTTGCCAATGCCTCTGACCACTGGTGAGCGCTTCGAGCGCGCTGTCGCGATCATGGCCCGGCTGCGCGCCCCGGGAGGCTGCCCCTGGGATCGCGAACAGACCTTCGATTCCATCAAGCCTTACACGCTGGAAGAAACCTACGAAGTTCTCGAGGCGATCGATAACCGAGACTGGGATGAACTCTCGGGCGAGCTGGGCGATCTCCTCCTGCAAGTGCTGTTTTATTCCGAGATGTCGAAAGAGCAGGGGACCTTTACGATTGACGAGGTGCTTGAGAAGCTGTCGTGTAAACTCGTCGACCGGCATCCCCATGTTTTTGGCGACGTGCAGGCCGAAACGGCCTCCGAGGTGGTGCGCAACTGGGAGGCGATCAAAGCCGAAGAGAAGAGGAAACGGCTCAGCGCGGGAGGTGGAACGGCAGCCCGGGAAGAGGAAACGCCGGAGTCGTTATTGGACGGAGTGTCCACGGCCATGCCGTCGTTGCTGGAGGCGCATAAGCTGAGCTCGCGAGCTGCGCACGTGGGCTTCGACTGGCCGAATGTGGCGGGGCTATTCGAGAAGCTGCGCGAAGAAACTGACGAACTACGCGAGGAGCTAAAGGAATTTCCCGCACCCGGTCCGCAGCCGCAGGCGAGCGGGGTGGCAGGGTCGGGCCGCGTCCATGTGCCCGATGACCTGCGCGCACGCCTGGAAGAAGAAGTTGGCGACTTATTTTTCGTGCTGGTGAACGTTGCGCGCTACCTGTCGGTTGATCCAGAATCTGCTCTCAAGAAAACCAACCGCAAGTTCAGGCGCCGGTTTCAGTGGATGGAGGAGCGGTTGCGCGAGTCCGGACGCAAACCCGAGCAGGCAAGCACGGAAGAGCTGGAATCCCTATGGCAGCAGGCGAAAGAACTGGAAAAATCCCGAACGTGAAAACTGATTCTATTGAAATCCGCAAGTGCGAGGGCATCGACGAGCTGCACGCGGCGGTCGAGTTGCAGAAAGAGGTCTGGAATTTTACCGACGCCGAACTGGTGCCGCTGCGCCTGTTCGTGGTGGCAGAAAAAGTTGGCGGGCAGGTGCTGGGTGCTTTCCAGGGATCAGAAATGGTGGGCTTCGCCCTGGCCGTGCCGGGCGTGCGCGCCGGGCATGCCTACCTGCATTCGCACATGCTGGCGGTCCGCAAGGACTATCGCAATGGGGGCCTGGGCCGGCGCATCAAGATGTACCAGCGCGAGGAGGCGCTCGAGCGTGGCTTCGAACTGATCGAGTGGACGTTCGATCCGTTGGAAATCAAGAACTCCTATCTCAATGTTGAGAAGCTGGGTGCGATCGTTCGCCGCTATACCATCAACCAGTATGGGATCACGACCTCGCCGCTGCAGGGCGGGCTGCCCACGGATCGGCTGATCGCGGAGTGGTGGTTGAAGTCGAAACGTGTGGAACAGTTGCTGCGGGATGGCTCATTTCCGCGGCCTGATGTAACCGTGCGAATTTCGGTGCCGGGACCCATTTACGAATGGAAGGCATCGCCCGAAACACGGGCGCGGGCCAAGGATGTGCAGGACCATAATCGCGAGCAATTTCTGAAAGCATTTTCTGAGGGGTTAGCGGTAATGGGTTACGAAAGAGACGACGGCGGGAATGGGAAGTTTCTGCTGGGCCGTTGGGATGAGCAATGGTCGTACGCATCGTGAACCTTGCTCCGCGGCCGAGTAAACGCAAGGTCCCTCGACTTCGTTCGGCTGTCGCCTCACTTCGCTCGGGATGACAATGGATAGTTCGGATGGCAACGGGTAGTTCGGATGGCCACGGGTGGTACGGATGACAGCGGATAACTATGAAAATTGAGGCGATCACTTTGCGGGAAGTGCAGATGCCGCTCGTCCATTTTTTCGAGACGAGCTTTGGCCGCCTCTACAGCCGGCGGATTCTCCTGATCAGCGTGGAAGGAGAAGGGCTGCGCGGCTGGGGCGAGTGCGTGGCGGGGGAGGATCCCTTCTACAGCAGCGAGTGGATCGACAGCGCGTGGCCGACCATCACGCGATACCTGGCGCCTGTACTGGCGGGTAAGACGCTTTCGCAGGGACGAGAGGCGGCCGCGCTTTTGGGAAAGGTTCGGGGTCATCGCATGGCGAAAGCCGCTCTCGAGAATGCCGTGTGGGATGCGGAGGCGCGCGAGAAAAAGCAGCCGCTCTGGAAGTTGCTGGGCGGGACGCGGCGCGAGATTCCCTGCGGGGTGTCGATCGGAATTCAGGATTCGCACGAGCAGTTGCTCGACAAAATCACGACGGAACTTGCCGCCGGGTATCGCCGCATCAAGCTCAAGGTCAAGCCGGGATGGGACGTCAACGTTCTTGAAAAGGTGCGGTCGCGCTGGTCTGACATTACCCTGAGCGTCGACGCCAACTCCGCCTACACGCTCGACGAGTTCGAGCATCTCCGCAAGTTCGACCAGTTCAACCTCCTGATGCTCGAACAGCCGCTGTGGAACGATGACGTCTATTACCACGCTCGCCTGCAAAAGGAGCTGCGAACCCCGATTTGTCTGGATGAGTCGATCGAGAGCGCGCGCGATGCGGCCTGCGCGGTGGAGACGGGCGCATGCAAGATCATCAATATAAAAGTGGGCCGTGTGGGCGGCTTCAGCGAAGCCAAGAAAGTGCACGATGTGTGCCAGGCAAACCGCGTGCCGGTGTGGTGCGGTGGAATGCTGGAGACCGGGATAGGCCGCTCGCACAACATCGCGCTGTCGACTCTGGAAAACTTCAGCTTGCCGGGGGACGTGTCAGCTTCGAAACGTTACTGGAAAGAAGACGTGATTGAGCCCGAAGTAGAGGTTTCAAGCGCGGGGATGATCTCGCTCAAGGACGACGCGGGGACGGGCTACCGGGTGCGGGAAGATTTGATTGAGAAGCTGACAGTGAAGAAGGAAGTGGTGCGGAAGAACTAAGTGGCTATCTGCGTCGCTCACGCTTTTCCGTGTGCACACCTGTGATTGAAGCCTGCGTCGGTCATTAACTTTCATCTTTTCACATCTACTAACCTGCCTACGAAGTTGGAATGTTCGTAGGTTCTTACTTACTTATCATTGCGAGTTGACAGGAGCAATGTCCGAGAGGACAATGGCGATCTATCTCGGGACACAGGGAATCTCTTTGACTTGCATTTAGGCATTACAGGAGTATCCCTCATGAAGCGCACACTCGTATCTTGCCTCGCGTTTCCTTGGTTGTTGTTGCCAGGAAGTCCAGCGAACGCCCAACCGCATCCGAAAACTCCGCCCACAAGTTCCTGCCCCGCAAGCATCGACGGGATCAAGGATTGCCCTGATTCCGGGTGCGGCGAAATTGGCGATGTCGGATTGAATAAAGCCAAGAATCGTGACGACATTCCCGCCAGTTCGGCCGTGAAACACAAGACGCTATCTTCCATGCGGGCACTGAGTCAGCCCGCACACTGGGACACGGGCGACGATCGTTCCTCGATCAGAACTGCCGGCAGAGAAGGAACGGCCGTTGAGTTGATGGGGTACGTCCTCAAAGTCAAACCGGGTAGCGGGGAGTCGTGCAATTGCGAACTTTCTCGCCGGGTGGATACCGATATTCATCTTGTGCTCGTGGGCGATCCGGAAAACGACGGCGAGGCAACTTCGGTTACCGCGGAGATCACGCCACGCGTGCGCGCAAACGGTCACTCCGACTGGCTCTATAAGAACGTGAAGGATTTGGAAGGTCAGTTTGTAAGAATAACTGGATGGCTCATGTTGGATACAAAGCATATCCACCAGACGCATCGTTTGACAGGCGAACGGAACAATAAAGCGTTGTTGCGGGCGACCAACTGGGAAGTGCATCCCGTTACTAAGCTAGAGGTGTGTCAGAAATCCGCATCGGCGTGCAAAGCAAACAACGGCTGGGAAGACTTTGCCGTGCCGTAAAATATTTTCAGCAAGCATGCCCCCGTCCACCGGGGTGAGTGCCGGTCAATCTAGCCACTACGCGACTTCTTGCGCGTCCTTGCTGAAAAGAGGGGAGCGCCCCATGCTCCGGCCGCGAGCAAGGCCCCGAATAAAACGACGGCATCGATGCTGGCGCGCCCCTCGCGTGCCCAGTAGACATCGCGCAGATTCAGCCAGAGAGCGAATTCATCGAGGGTCAGCGCTGCCCCCACGCCATAGAGGATCGACAGGAGCCGGCTGGCCAGCAGGGAAGAGGGGCCCGTGCCCACGCCGATCTCGGCGAGCCACGCATAACCCACGGCCAGCAGGATCAGGATGCCAAACACCAAATGGTGAATATGGCGACCTTCCACAATGACAAAATGAAACGGCGGGATCTGGTGGGTAATGCAATACACGACCCCGCGCACTCCGGCGAACGTGAGAAAAAAGCTAATGGTCGCCACGAAGAGGCGTTGGCGTGGACGATCGGGAATTCGCTCGTGTACGAAAACGCCGATTGGGGTGCCTTGCAGCACGAGAAGCATCAGCGCGGTGCCGGAAATCACCATAAGCAAGATGAACCATGTGTAGGCCATACGCGGAATTAGATCACGCCCAGCAACCGGCGCAGCAATTTACATGCTGAGGCAATTCACCTTAGCGGAAACTAAAACCCATCCTAACGTCGACCAACAGCACGACGGTAGGATGGGGATGCTTCGGGCACGAACCGTTGTCCACCGAAGTTGTTTTTACTTACCTTCCGGAATTCCGGCTGCGAACCAGACTCCGCTGGCTCCGCCATTTCGGATCAGCAGTACCGGTGTCTCGCAGGTTTCAGTGAGAGCCGGATTCAGGGAATCATTGATTCTGAAATCGCCATCGGCGTCGAGCGCGACACGATTCGTGCTATGGGCGGTGGCGGTGGCGGCTGGGCCACAGAAGAGCGTCGCGAACACGCTCGCCCCAGCGTTGGTTCCGATGCCATTGCCGGCGGCCAGAAGCAGGCCGCGCCCCTTCACACGGATGTGGCCGTCGGCGCTCACGTCCGCAAAAAGGTCGGCGATCCGCCATGGGCCGGCCGGGTTAATACCGCGCACAATGTTGAGGTTGACGGCGCCCGTAGCGGCGACACCGGTAACCGGAATTACGCCGATGCCTCCCCTGAATTTCAGGTCCGCATTATCCTGTGCAGAGGCCAGGCCGGTGATCGTCAAGGCTACCAGTGCCACCAGCAGGCCACGGAACACGATCCGAGTCGCGCTGAGGTTTTTGCTGCGATTGTTGTTCACACCATTCTCCTTGTTTTGAGTTTCTGTAAAGAGTTCTACGAACGAGTTCACTTCCGTTAGTGCGTGTTTGCCGAATCTGTTGTTGGTCTCTAGCGTTACTTCCAAAAGCTGCGTGTTGACGTCTTTGAGCACACAAATCACCCGAGGTCGCCGCACGATGCATGCGGTGATAGGGACTTCTCTGCGTCTGCTCTGCTAAGTTGCCGGGAGGCACTCGTTGCCTCACTAGTCATGACGAGATGTCGAAGGAATTTGCTTTTGCGAAGAAGATATATTCGCGGGTGATTCTGCAAAGTGACACGAAGGAGACAATTCAAGGCGATGAGCGTCAAGATGGGGCTCGCAGGAGAGGTCGATGACCTCACCCTAAGCCCGCGGGGTTCTCTCAGTGCTTCGGTTCGGGGGCGCGCATCCGGAAAGAAAATCCGTCAACTTTATAAATGACCTGGCCAGGGTCGCCTGGCGTCGGCTGGATCTTGCCCGCCCGGACAGCTTCGAAGGCTGGCACCAGCCGCGCCAGAACTGCGGGCGGGGCGACAGGGATGTTGTGTTGCCCAAGTACCGTCTTGATTTGCGGCGCGAGCGCGGCCAGGCGGCGGATCGAAGCATCGTAGGCGTCCAAGTCTGTCTCGGGACGGTAGAGCCAGATGGTTGCGGGATAGTAGGTGTCTCCGGTGAAGAGCAGGCCGTTGGCACGATCGAGCAGGGAGATGGCGTCAGGTGTGTGCCCGGGGGTGGCAAGCACTTCGAGGGTGCGGCCGCCCAGATCGATACGATCACCACCGTGGATATAGGACGTGATTTTCCACGGGCGAGTGGCGTAGGTTTTCGGATTAAACCCTTTGGGCAAAGCTCCACATATCTGATCGGGAGCGATTTCCTCTTGCGCGTCCTGGCGGGAGCCCTTGGCATTCTGGCGGGTGAAGTCGGTGTCCATGGCGTAAACGGCGTCGAACTGCCAATTGTCGCCGACGTGGTCGTCGTGAGTGTGCGAGTTGAGCACGAGGATCGGCAAGCTGGTGATTTCGCCGGTGACTTTCTTCAGATCACTGATGCCCATGCCGGTGTCGAATAATGCGGCCTTCTTGTCACCCACAATGAGGTAGCTGATGGTCTCCTCGGATTGATGCGGCTCATAGATCGCGAAAACGGCGGGAGCAACCTTATAGACCTCAAACCATGAATCGTTAACGGGCACGCGCTGGAGCGTCTTGTATTCGGGGCGGGGAAGAGGACGGCACCACTCTGGTTTCTGTGTCTGCCCGGGCGCGGAATGAGAGAGGGCAGAACTCAAAGCGATGGCGGCAGAAAAAAATATGCGAGCGCGACAAGAGCGGCGAGTCGTGGCGATCATCTCAGGAGATTACATTAGATTTTGACCGCTAGCGCAGGTTGCGTTCGCTACAAAAATGGCGCCGTAAACCCTTTGACCAAAGAAAGCATCACACGGTGTTCTCAAGAGGGAGTCTTTTATGCGCAACGCTCTTCGTTCAGCGGTTCTAAACGGTGCAGTTCTTTTCCTGTCGGTGGGACTGGGTGTCGCGCAAGACCAGCAGCCGACCGTCACAACGTCACAGGACGCGTCTCAAGATGTGACGCCCATGGAAAAGACCCCGGTCTACCGGGTACAGGTGGTCGGGCGGACCACGCGGGCGCTCAACTACCGCCATCGCGATACCACGAATATTGAGTTTCAGGGCACGAAGCTCGATCCCAACGGCAAGGGCAAGGCGAAGGTCCAGAGTCGGACTGGACGCCTGCGAGTGGAAGTCGAAATGGAGAATCTCCCGAAGCCGAGTATCTACGGTCCAGAGTACCTGACCTATGTTCTGTGGGCGATTACCCCGGAAGGTCGCGCGTCCAATCTCGGAGAGATCGTTCCGAAGGATGGCAAGGCCGAACTTTCGGTCACGACCGATCTCCAGGCTTTTGGATTGATTCTGACGGCGGAGCCTTACTTCGCGGTGACCATTCCGAGCGATCAAGTGATCATGGAAAATTTGATCAAGAGCGGCACCAAGGGTTGGGAGCAGCCGATTGAGACAAAGTTCGACGTTCTCCAGCGCGGCGAGTACACGGTCGACGTCAAGGCATCGGACCTGGCGTCGCAGACAGCCGACGAGAAGATGCCGACCGATCTGAAGGAGGCCATCAACGCGGTGGCGATTGCAAAAGCTGCGGGCGCGCAGAAGTACGCTGCTGATTCGCTGGCCAAGGCAGAAGATTTCCTGGCGCGTGCGCAGGATTACTATCGGCGCAAGCAAGGGGACAAGGCGATTGGCACGGTGGCTCGCGGAGCGGTGCAGTCGGCAGAGGATTCCAGATTGCTGACGATCCGGCGCAAGCAGGAAGAACAGAAGATAGAACAACAACGTCGCACCGAGCTTGCCGAGCAACAGCGGCAGGCGGCCGAGCAACAGCGGCAGGCGGCCGAGCAACAGCGCGAAGCTGCCATCCAACTGCAGCAGCAGGCGGAAACCGATCGCGAGCGGGCCGAAGAGGCTCGTCGCCAGGCCGAGCAAGCTCAGAAGGAAGCCGAGCAGGCGCGGGCCGACGCTTTAGCGCAGAAACAGGCGGCCCAGGCCGAAAGCGAAAAAGCGCGCCAGGACGCTCAACGCGCGGAGCAGGACAAAGAGCAAACCCGTGCACGACTGATGCAGCAGCTCAATCAAGTGCTGGAGACTCGCGAGAGCGCGCGGGGCCTGATCGTCAGCATGCCGGACGTTCTGTTCGACTTCAACAAGTACACGCTCAAGACCGAGGCGCGCGAACGTCTCGCCAAAGTCTCGGGAATCCTGATGGCTTACCCGGGATTAAATGTGAAGGTGGAAGGGCACACCGACAACATTGGCAGTGAGGAATATAACCAGAGACTTTCCGACCAGCGCGCCGAAACGGTTCGGGGTTTCATGGTGAGCCAGGGTGTATCGCCAGACATCATCACGGCGCAGGGATTCGGCAAGAGCCAACCGGTTGCCTCGAATGATAGTGCGGCAGGGCGCTCCAAGAACCGCCGGGTCGAGTTAGTGGTGAACGGGTCGGCGATAGGAAATCAGGGCACGAGCGGTGCGGGCATGGGATCGGGTGCGGGCGGCACGGATACGACCACGCCCTCCGGAAATATGCCGGCACAGCCATCAGATGCGACTCCGGCGACGCCGCCTCCATCGGGAGTGAATCCGCCTCAGAGATGATCCAGTGGCCCTGGGTCCATACGCAAGCGTCGCCGCACAAGTACGCGCGAGACCATTCAACGTAATCGTGCGTTTTAGCTGCCCGAGAACGCCTGCGTGGAGATCGAATCAATGCCGCGAACTCCAACTCTTCGCGTGATTAAGTGGATACGAACAGTGCCGGTTGTTGCTGCCTGCACGCACTGTGGGCGCGAGTTCAAAGTGCCGATCACAGCCCTGCACACTGACGTGCAGGCGCGTGAGAACCTCACGATGCAATTCGCGCGCCATAAATGCGTGTCGGGCATCGAGAAGCCCGGCCAGGAGGGCTAACGCTGGAACGGCCTCCGGTGGGATTTCGAAAAAACATTGCTACGAACCAGGCGGGAAATCCGCAGGGATCCACTACTTGTGATCGTTTTCGCCGCGCCCATTTTCCGCCAGCGTGGCTTCCTGTTTCTTCAACAGTTCCACGCCCTGCGCGAAGGTAAGGGTGGTGGGCACTGAGCGAAAATCGCTGTAGGTTTCCGTCGACTTGATGTCGAGATGTTTGAAGAGCAGGATCTTGCCCGTGAAGGTGAGGCCTATGCGGCGCATGTCCCAGGTTCCGTCGCCGACGTCGCCTTGTTCGACCAGGAAGTGACCGCCTTTGTCGAGGTGGCCGAGAATTCCCCATCCGAAGCCAACGTCTTTGAAGAGCGTGCCATCGATGCGTGCGATCCGACGCCGGTTCGCATCGATCAGGAGAATGCCTTGCATGCCGGAAAGGACCTGTTCGATTCGCGAAGGCGGTTCGTATGCGGGATTGGGACGAAAATTCAGGCGAATCAGCTCATCGCCTTCTTTGCCGAGGCCGGGCTTGCCTGGTTCCGTGCCGGCGTATTCGTAGAGGAAGGCGTCAGGCATGGCGCGCACGATCTTGGTGA
Organism: uncultured Acidobacteriota bacterium; assembly: GCA_963850425.1. GTDB lineage: Bacteria > Acidobacteriota > Terriglobia > Terriglobales > Acidobacteriaceae > Gp1-AA133. The sequence goes on from CAWKLF010000005.1 coordinate 58,620, forward strand.
CGCGTTCGGTGTCTTCTTTCTCGCGCTGCCGCTTCCTGGCCAGCTCCTCGGGATTATTCATCAGCTCTTCAAGGCGGGCTTCTTCGGCCTGGCGTTGCTGGGCGGTGAGGGGCTTGCCATCGTAGGCGACCGCCATCCCTGCCATTGCGTCTTTGGTTTCGCAATAAAGCTTGGTCTGCGAACCACGAGCATTTTCCTTCAAGGAGATGAACATGTGGTGCGAAGTGGGCGTGATGGAGGCATTCACCTCATTTTGCACGGTCGCCCGCACCAACTCGGCGGGAGGCTGGGCGGGAGTTTGCCCGGCTTGCGCCAAAGAACTAAGGCAAATCGCTGCAATTACCCATTCGAGCTGAAGCAAGATGTTGGACCGCCTCATGCAGTGCCCCACTCCGCCAAGTTTACCGTTAGACGGGTCGGCAAAAGCAACTGTTGTATTTGCATACGCACGCGGAAGGTCAAATGGGGCGTTGGCCTGCTTACGGGGCTCGCTTGAGTCTTTAGGTTGTTTCCGGCAGTTGCAAGAGATGCGAAAATCCCTGAAAAATGGTTTAGTATCATGGCTTCCCATCAAGTTCCCTTTCCTGGCGTCAACGGCGGGGCATAGCCGGGGCAGGAGGGTAACAGCAAATAGTTCCGCACGCCACCGGCATTTGGCCAAGGAGATTGCAGTCATGGATGTGCCCAAGACTGGAGAGTTCGCACACATTGGGAAGTCGGTTGTGATCAAGGGGGAGCTTTCCGGGAGCGAGGACCTGTATCTCGACGGCCAGGTGGAAGGCAACATTCTGCTGAAGGGCAACAATCTGACCGTCGGTCCTAACGGACAGGTGAAGGCCAACGTCGATGCCAAGGGCGTGATCATTCAGGGCAAGCTGGAAGGCAACCTGCACGCCACCGACCGGGTGGAACTGAGAAAGTCCGCCATCGTCAATGGCGACATTGCGACCCAGCGCATTGCGATCGAAGAAGGCGCCTACCTGAAAGGCAAAGTCGACGTAGGCAAGGATGGGAAGTAGGATTGCAATTGCCAGTCCGTGGGTTGACGCGACGAGCTTGAATGAGAGATTGACCATGAGAGTGTGGCGGTACCACACAGCTGCATGAAATTGTTTCGCGGACCATCGTCCGGACCAGACAAAGATTCGTCCCCGGCACAAGCCAGTCAGAAATTGTCACGGCGCTCGAGCGGCCTGGGCGAGGTCGCCCGCTATTGGTCGTCGGAAGAAGGCCTGTGTATTCTCGACCTGGGCGCCACCTCTCCTGCCAATATCCGCTACTTCACTGAACGCGCTCACAAGATGTACAGCGAGGATCTGCTCACGGCCTCGACGGATCCCGGCCTCGTCACCAAAGATGAGCAGGGCAATGTCGTGCTCGATAGCCGCCAGTTTCTGGAAGATAACCTGGTGTATCCGGCGGCGCAGTTCGATGTGGTCCTGTGCTGGAATTTACCGGACTACATGGACGAGAGCCTGGTCAAACCGGTGGTCGGGCGGTTGTGGTCGGTGCTCAAGCCGGGCGGAATGCTGCTGGCGTTCTTTCACACGCGCGATGCGGGACCGGATGCTCCCTGCTATCGCTACCACATCATGGGACCCGATGTGTTGGATATGCAGCCCATCGTTCCGCAGAGGGAAGTGCGTCGCGGTCCTACGGGAGCGATTCACCGGGCGGTCGCGCCCGGGTTCCGGCTGCAGCGCGTCTTCAATAACCGGCACATCGAAAATCTGTTCCGGGATTTTGCCTCCATGAAGTTCTTCCTCAGCCGGGATAATATTCGGGAAGTGTTGGTCGTACGGTAGGGCCTCAACCCTTTTTCCTGCTTGCGGCGGATTGCTTGCTGGTGCGCGGGATCGTGGACTTCCGCGGAAAAAATCTTAAAACGCACTGGACGCGGAGAAACCTCGCAGAGGTCGCAGAGGATGAGTTTGCTTCGCAAAGAAGTGTGACGCCAAGAACGCTTCGCGAATTCACGGCGAATGTATTTGGGTCTCCCCTCCTTCCTTGAGCATCCATAAGATCGGAATCCCTGCAAGTCGAGGAGAGGCTATGAGCACTGTGTCGCGCTGGTACGAGCGGCAATTTGAGTTCGCGTTTCCCCCGGATGTCTATCCCAACCTGTGTGCGCGTTTGCGGGGCACTCCGGCGCGGCTCGAGGAACTGTTGCGCGGCTGCGCCCTCGAAGTGCTTACCCGGAAGCCGGAAGACAAATGGTCGGCGCAGGAACATGTCGGGCATCTGCTGGATCTGGAGCCGCTGTGGCTGAAGCGAGTCGAAGATTTTGTGCGCGGCGGACCCGAACTCAGCGCAACCGACCTGAGCAATCGAAAGACGCATGAAGCCAACTACAATGCTCAGTCCCTCGAGAAGGTCTTGGCGGATTTTCGGGGAACCCGAGCGTTGTTGGTCGAGCGGGCGGAAGAGTTGGACCCAGCTTTGTTCTCCCGCGTCCTGGTTCATCCCCGCTTGAAAAAACCAATGCGGCTGGTGGACCACCTGTACTTCGTTGCTGAACACGATGATCACCATTTGGCGCGGATCTGGGAGTTGATCCGCTGAGCAGTGGATCCACACGCCCCGCTCCCGTGGTCGTGGAACCTCAGTAACCTGCTGCTGCCTCCCGTGAGGATTAGACTTCCTCTATACGCTTCCAGAACCGAGAATTTAAACCCGTTAGGAGCGAATGATCTATGGGCAAGCGCTTTCTTTTGTCGCTGACGTTGCTGGCCGCTTTTGCGTGGAGTGCTCCGGCATTGTTTGCCGACCACGGTGACCATGGCAAGCACGGCAAACACGGCAACAAGCACGAAGACGAACGATGGGAACGCCAGGACGGGTACGAATACCGTACCTATCAAGGCAATGAGCGGCCGCCCGGCTGGGGGCATGGAAAGAAGACGGGCTGGGGGAATTGCGGCCTGCCGCCGGGTCAGGCCAAGAAACATGGCTGCCAGGTTTACGAGTATCAGGGGCGGCAGTACTACTACCACGAGGATGATCTGGGAAGGATCGTGGTACGGCGGCCGATCATCGAGATTCAGGGAGGGATCAGCATCCACTGAGACGCAGAAGTCGCTCTGCGCCCGATAAGCTGATCACTCACTCGCGAAGCGTGCGGGTGAGTGATTTTGTTTTTGGAAGATGGTCGCCTTCTTGTCATAATGGCGGCCCTGACCATCGGCCCAAGTCCATAGCGGGGGTTACTTCATGCCTCGGGTCAAAGCCAACAACATCACGATCAACTACGATCAGCAGGGTAGCGGTGAGCCGCTCATCCTGATCCCTTACTTGAGCGCGGACCACGCCTGCTACGCATTCCAGGTGGCGGAATACTCCAAGCACTTCTCATGCATCTCACTGGACCTGCGGGGGACCGGAGAGAGCGAGGTAACGGAAGGCGCGTATACCACCGAGACGCTCGCCGATGATGTGGCCGCGTTCATGCGTGCGATTGGCGTCGCCAAAGCCCACGTCACCGGCTTGTCCCTGGGCGGCGCCATCGGCCTGTGGCTGGCGGCGAAGAATCCGCAGATGGTCACGTCGCTGTCGCTGCATAGTGCGTGGCCGAAGACGGATGCGTACCTGAAAGCCGTCGCGGAGAATTTCCAGATCGTCGCCAAGGCGCTGGGCAATGTGCAGGAAATGATGATTCGCTCGCTCTTTCCCTGGTGCCTCACCCCGGAACTCTATGCGGCTAAACCGGAGTATGTGCAATCTCTTGCGGATTTCGTGCGCAGCCGTCCGGCACAGTCCGTGGCAAGCTTCCTGCAGCAGTCGGACGCGGTGATCGCGCATGATGCGGACGCACAGCTGGCAAAAATTACGGCGCCTACGCTGATTACATTCGGCCGTCGCGATACGGCGACCTCGTTGCGCTTTGCGGACCGGCTGAAGACGATTCGCAATTCCGAGCTTCTGGTGTTTGAGGGATGTTCGCACGCGCCGATTTATGAGAGCGTCGCGGAGTTCAACCAGAAGACATTGCAATTTCTGAAGCGCCACGCGGCATAAAAGAACACCGGTGCCCCGCTAGCGAGTGAGATGCACGAGCAGGCGCGAGACCGCGGGAGCTGCAAGCAAATGGCCCACAAACCGGCGGATGGGGCGAGGCAGGCTGAGCAGGCGGCGTATCTTCGATGAATTGCGAAAGACGGGCAGCAGGCATTCGCGGTACTGCCTGCGGTAATGCGCGGCGGCTTGCTCAAGCGATGACTGTGCCTTGAAAAAAGGAACCAGCGACTGAGCCGCCAGGGCCCCGCTGCGCAGCGCGAGAGAAATCCCGTCTCCCACAAAAGGGTCCACAAATCCCGCCGCGTCCCCTGCCATCAGAATTCCATCCACAACCGGCGTCGGCTCCCGAAAAATCAGCGGCGCGGTGCTGACCGGTTCGCCCAGCGGCTGCCATGCGTGCGAGCGCCGCTTCAGTTCCGGGTTCAGGTCGAAGACTTCAGGCAACGAGCGCGCCACATCGGAACGCACCATCGCGCAGGCGTTAACTCGCTTGCCCTGGCCACTCTCCCCGATTTGGTTTCCGCTCAGCGTCACGGGTTGCACCCCGCAATATCCGCCGTCGAAGAAATAAAGATCGACCGACAAATGTGGGTCGGGCTCGGAGAAGTGGGCTTTCACTCCCAACCACTTTTCACCGTTGTCTTTGGATCCTGAGTGCGAACCGTTCCCGAAAGCTTGAGCCCGCAAATTTGACCAGCGGCCAGTGGCGTCGATCACAGCGCGCGCTTTGAAGTTGCCCGCAGATGTGAAAAGCTGGAAAAAATCATTCTGCGCGATGGTCTCGACGGTCGTCTGCATGCATGCGTCGACGCCCGCCAGTTTCGCGGAGCGCCACAGCATAATGTCGAGATCCAGCCGCGCAATGCTCGCGGCGGAAGGTTCGACCCGCGTGGAAACGACGTGGCCATCGAAGAACAGCCGCGCCTCAGGAATTCGCAGTGCACGGTCGACCAGATCGGTCGGACCGAGCAAACTCGCCAGGAGGCTGATGGATTCCGAAGAAACGAACTCGCCACAAACGCGCTGCCGGGGAAGTTGTCCGCGTTCGAGCAGAAGTACCCGGGCGCCCGCGCGCGCGGCGGTAATGGCGGCGGAAGTTCCCGCCGGACCGCCTCCGATGACGGCGAGATCGAAGTTGTTGCGCGTTGTGTTTCCGGCATGACCGCTGATCACGGTTTCCATACGATCACGCCCATGCGGTAAAGGAAGCAGGTATCCATTTCCATTCGTGCAGCTCCCGCCTGGCCAATCATGCCGCACATCTCTTCGACCGTGTAAGCCTGACGCACCGAGGCAGGCGCGTCGTTGCGAGTGATGCGGCTGCGGTATAGCGGGAACCCGGCGTAGGCAAGGGCCAGGTGTAGTGGATCGCGGATCAGATCGTTGATCAGAAACGCGCGGCGGCATACCCGCAAACCTTCCCGCACAAACTGGATGACTTGATCTGGAGACAGATGGTGTACGAAGAGTTCGCTGCTCACCAGATCAAAACTGCCCTCGCGGAAGGGAAGGGCCAGCGCATCGCCGACCACCGAATGCCCGCCGTTGCCGACGTGCGACGCCGAGCGGTCCAATAGCGTGACGTTCAGGTGAAGGTTGCGGTGCGACAGATTTTCGCTGACAGTGCGCGCGACGTAACCGGCGCCGGCGGCGACGTCAAGCCAGGAAAGCGAATTCGCGCCCGTGTCGCGCGCGACCCGCTCCACCAGGCTGGTGGTGCAGGTCAGGCCTCCAAACCAGCGATTGAACATGCGCAGGTCGGTCAGGCTAGCGGCGATTTCCCGCGGCGAACCGGCGTCGCTGTCGAGCAGTTCGTGGCTGGGCTGACGCTTCATGATTCGTGTCAGGAGCGGCTGAAGTTATGCATCGCCACCACGATAGCCCCAAGCACGCCCCCCACCCTAAACCTCCGCCAGTTCCTCTTCCAGCAATTGCTTGTTATAGAGGTCCGTGTAGTAGCCATCGCGCGCGATGAGTTCATCGTGGGTGCCGAGTTCCACAATACGTCCGCCATGCAACACGGCGATTCGGTCGGCGTTGCGCACGGTGGAGACGCGATGCGAAATGAAGATCGTGGTGCGACCGCGCATGATCTCGCGCAGGTGATTCAGGATCTTGTCTTCCGTGTGCGTGTCGACGCTCGACAGCGCGTCGTCCAGAATCAGAATGCGCGGATTGCGAATGATGGCGCGCGCGATGGCGGTGCGCTGCTTCTGCCCGCCTGAGAGCGTCAGGCCGCGCTCGCCCACCATCGTTGCATACTGGTCGGGAAAGCCTTCGATGTCGGCGGCGATATTGGCGGCTTCCGCGGCGTTGCGAATCGCTTCGTCGGTGGCATCCTCGACCCCGAAGGCGATATTTTCGCGCACCGTGTCGCTGAACAGGAAAGTCTCCTGCGGAACGAAGCCGATGTTGCGGCGCAGAAAGTCGATGGGGAAATCGCGGATCGGGTGCCCGTCGATAAGCACGCTGCCGGGCGGGGCATCGTACACGCGCGGAATCAGGTTCACGAGCGTAGTCTTGCCCGAGCCGGTGGGGCCGACAATGGCCAGGCTGCTGCCTTCCGGAATACTCAGGTTGATCCCGTGCAGCACCGGTGTGCCGTTGTAACCAAAGTCGAGGCCGCGGAACTCGATCGCCCCGCGCAGTTCCGCTTCCGGCGAACCTGCTGCTAGGACGGCCTCGCTGTCGGTGATCTCCGGCCTTTCCACCATGATTTCGTCAATGCGTTTCAAGGAAGCGGTTCCGCGCTGGAAGATGTTAATCACCCAGCCCAACGCGATCACCGGCCAGGTGAGCTGGATCATGTACGTAAGGAACGCACCGAAATCGCCGACCGTGATGCGGTGCAGCAAGACTTCCCGCCCGCCCAGCCACAGCACCAGCACGACCGCCAGTCCCAAGGTCAATTCCAGAGTTGGCCAGAGCAGGCCCATCAGGCGCGCCAGCGGGAGACTGCGATTGATGTACTCGTTGTTGGCCGCTTCGAACTGGCGGACTTCCGCATTCTCCTGTGCGTAGGCGCGAATCACGCGGGCGGCTGAAAAATTCTCCTGCGCCCGCGCCGAAATGTCGGAGAACATTGCCTGGATTTTTTCGAAGCGCTCGTGAATCTGGTGGCCGAAATACTGAATGACGATGCTGGCGATTGGCAGAGGCAGAAAAGTATAGAGCGTCAGCTTCGGGCTGATCTTGAACATATAGACCAACGCACCCGCGGTGAACACCAGCGTGTTCGCCGAGTACATGATGGCCGGGCCAAGCAGCATGCGCACAGCATTCAGATCGTTGGTGGCGCGCGCCATGACGTCGCCTGTCCGCGTGCGCTGGTAGTAGGGAAATGACAGCCGCTCCAGATGCTGGAAAAGGTCGTTGCGCAGATCGAACTCAATGTCGCGCGAGATTCCAATCACGATCCAGCGGGTCAGAAATTGAAAAATGCCCTTGCTCAGCGCGATCCCAACCATCAGAAGAGCATAAAAGCCCAGTTTGCTGGTCGACCGGCCGCCCTGCTCCAGGTAGTCGATCGCCACCCGGATGACCTGCGGCGACTGGATCGCGATTCCGTTCAGCAGCAACACGCACAAGGCCCCGACGATAAATCCCCGGCGGTACTTCTTGATGTATGGATAGAGGGGACGCAGGCTCTTGGGCAGCATTGCTAGGTAGATGCAATTCTACCAGCGGCGGGTGCAGCGAGTTGTCAGCCAAATCCCGGCAACAAAGGCTTTAACCTCATGTGGTAATCGTTTTTTCCCCGCTCCAAACCTTCGATAGTCGCAGGTACGTTGGTAATCTTGCTGCCATTGCCGCAGGTTCCATAACATCAACAAAGGCCGAACCCAGGGGAAATCGGTGGTGCGTGGGGTGTTTGTTTGCGGGGTGCTTCGAATTCATCGCGACCGGGCGGCACGGCCCTGGTGTGGCTGGTTTGGGCAATGTTCTGCCTGCTTGCCATTCTAAGTCTTGCCACGTCTACTTCGGCCCAGGCCAAGAGCACCAGAAAGCTCGTCTACAAAGAGAATCCGGGCTATCCGCTGACGCTCCGGGAAGCGCACATCGGCGGAATCGTGCGGTTGGAAATCGTAATTTCACCCAAAGGCAGCGTGGATACTGTGTCGCCCATAGGCGGGAATCCAGTGCTGGTGGAAGCGGCCAGCGCGGCCGTCCGCAAATGGAAGTACGTTCCGGCTGATAACGAAACCAAGACGCAGGTCGAGTTCACGTTCGACCCGAAGCACTAGGTTCACCCGTCCACTCTCGGCCGCACAGGTATTTTCCCATTCGGAAGCTTGTGCGCCAGCCCCGCGAACCGTACGTTCTCATCCTGACGAAACACCGAAGCGCAAGCCACCAGCAAAGCCACTGACCACCCCAGCAGGAAGAACCAGCCCATTCCCATCACGAACGAGTAAACCATTTCACTGTTCATGAAGGTCGATCCGATCAGGCGTAAGCCGCTACGCAGCGTGTCCATGATTCTCACCTGTGCGGTCAGCAACGTAGCGATTGACGATCTCCCGCACGGCGTTCATGCGGCCGAGGGTAGTAAGCCCGGGATCGCGCAGAGCCTGCTCAATCTGCGTCATCCAGAAACCCACTGCGCGCTCGATGCCTTCCTGCATTTCGCCGACGACCGCCTCGATGAGTGCTTGATCTGTTGCAATGGTTGCCAAAGCCGTGCCCAGCCTTTCTGGAGAAACGAATCCCGGTTGCAACACCTGCGTTGCCAGGAAATGCCGATTGCCTTCACCGGTAAACCCGGCATGGGACTGGAAGTGCTGTAAAAGGGTGAACGGAACGGCCCCCGTCCCGTCCATCCCGCGCCAGCATCACTCGCTTGGAGGAGTTGTGTTCTGTTGAGTGTTTCTGGAAGCGCGCCTGGCGCTTCGCCTCGAACTTTGCCATCTTGTCCTTCTGCTCGGGCGTTAGCACCGCCATCAATTCCGACTTGATGCGCGCTTTCTGCACCATCAGTTCGGTCATGACCTGTGTCTGCTGGCTCGCCGCTGCGCGAACCTTCGCTTCATCGAACGTCGCGGCCTGTTCGAGCTGCGACATCTGCTGGTGGCCTTGTCTCAGCTGCTGCATCAGCGGTTGGATGGAAGGCTTTTCCTTGGCGATGATGTCCTTCATCTGCGCCTGCTGCGCGTCGGTCAGATCGAGGTAGTCGGTGTAGAAGCCGAGCATGTGGCTGAAGCCGCCGCGATGGCCCATGCCCTGGTGAGTCTTGACGACCGTCTGCGAAAACGCGGCCGTCGCCATCGCGACCGACAGCACGACTGCGAAAAGCTTCAATCGATTAACGTTCATTGTGGTCCTCCACTACCCGGGTTCTCGGCCGGGCCCTGAAATCTCTTGCATCCATACAAACACGGAGAACAGCGCGACGTGGTAAAAACTCAGTCAAGCAGAGTAAAGTTTTGTCAACGAAAGTTGCTCCAGACGAGCCGGCAAGTGTGCGGAGCTGTTCCCGAAATGGAGACGTTCGGTCATTAAGTCACGTTTCGTTGTGAGCCCAGTCACCGACAGCGGTGAGGCCTCCGACTAGCGTGACAGTTGTAACAATTTCCCCACAGGTTCTCCGTTTGAAAAGAGAGCCTCTCCCCCGATCGGGCCCTGATCGTAGCAAGTTTCCCCGGGACAGTTGCGCCACAGAATTTCGGGCTGTGCGTCGCGCTGGACTGCTTGTGCGCGCTAGCGGTGAATTGACCGAGAGCTACCTTGGGGGAGGGCGCATCAGGCAGTCCAGCGGGGAGTACTCCCCGGAATTGAGGGGGTCCCAATTGACCTGCGATATCTGTCGCGCACGGATGTGCACCGAGGGCGTGCTCAGCAAGCTTCGATGCGCTGAGTGCCGCCAGATCAAGTCGGATCAGTTCCGCGAGGTTGCCGCCAAGTCTTCGCTGATAGCGCTGGGCAGTTTTTTTCTTTGGTATTTGTTGTTCCGCAGCACCGAACACAAAGGCCAGGCAGGGGAGGCAGTCGCCATCGACGCTGCCGGACTACCGCCGCAATTGATTGCGAACAGGCGTCGGGCTTGATTCGCCCCAGCAGTGTCGCATCTCCAGACATGCCTTCTTCACGAACGCTGAAGATGGATCATCGAAACACGGCGTAAATCATCCCAGCCAGGAGGGGAACGAGAACAAACCAGAGCAAGACTTTGTCCACGGTCGGTCGGTACCGGGTGATGGATTTTGGTCCTTCTACCGGGAACTCGTGAACCACGAAGGCCCACATGCCGAAGAATCCGTAGACGAAAACAAGTGCCAGCAAGAAAACGTTGACCTGGTTCATACAGCACCCCCTCAAGGGCGAAGCCCACAACGTTCCTTCCTATGATGATTGTGCTCCGCAAACTAAAGGTAGGGTGTGACATTGATCACAGAGGCATGTTCAGGCGGTCAGGCGTCGCCTGACACATGTCCGGGTGCGCCAGGTCACAGACGGCTTGGCCGACAGATTCGATGATTCCCAGCAGGACCCGTCTTTGTTTGCGTCCCGAGGCGTTATGAAACGCAAATACGAAGGACTCGTCGCATTTTCGAAGATCAACGCCGCCGTCGCCCTTGTCATGGGTTTAGCCGTGTTCATCTTGAGCCTCAACGAATTGCCGCGCGGAACCCCCGAGCAGTGCTTGCTGCTTGGCGCCGCGGTCGGATTTATTGGCGGTGCGATCTGGGTCTTCGCGGCAGCGGCAAGCCTGGATTTGCTGTCCGACGTCGAGTTCAGCGTCCGGAAGCCCCGATCACCGCGGCCTGGCGCGAGCCAGTCAACTCGACTGCCTTTGGCGACAATCCACACCACCGGCCACACTCCCTGAATAGAGCTGCGCCCAACGATCCAGCGGCTGTAGCAGGCGGGCGCATGCTAAAGCCTTGAATTCAGACCTTCCCGCGAACTGCGGGCCATCGGCTCCACTGGCCGATCCCCGTTGACAATTCTTTACCCGGATTTCCGAAGGGCTGTTGTACAACAATAATCAGGATGGACCGTATCCTTATTGTCGACGACGACTTCGAGTTGTGCAGCCTGGTCAGCGAGTACCTGGCTCCCGAAGGCTTTCGGGTCGAGTCGGTTCATGACGGGGAAACCGGCCTGCAGCGCGCGTTGACGGGGAACTACCTGATGGTCGTTCTCGACGTGATGCTGCCCGGGATGAGCGGCTTTGACGTGTTGCGGCGGATTCGCGCCACCTCGCGGGTGCCGGTGCTTCTGTTAACGGCGCGCGGCGAGGATGTGGACCGCATCGTCGGCCTGGAAATCGGGGCGGATGATTACCTGCCCAAGCCCTTCAACCCGAGAGAACTGGTGGCTCGCATTCGCGCCGTGTTGCGGCGGACCAGCGCCGATCCTAAGGGTGTGGGATCGCCGCGCGCGCCCGAGATTCTTCGCATTGGAGATATTGAACTCGATCCCGCAACTCGAACCGTGCGCCATGGCGGGCAGCCGGTGGAACTCACGTCGGTTGAGTTCAATCTGCTGGAAGTGCTGCTGCGCGAGGCCGGGCGCGTGGTAACTCGCGAGGAGTTGGTGAGCGCGGTGCTTAGCCGGAAATTTTCTCCCTTTGACCGCAGCATCGATATGCACGTCAGCAAGGTACGCAAAAAACTGGGCGACATCAACGGGGATGCGGAGCACATCAAGACCGTGCGGGGCGTAGGCTATATCTTGGCCCGGCCGCGCGAGAAGATGAAAAGCGGCTCGCGATGAAAAGCCTTTTCCTCAAAATCTTTCTGTCCTTCTGGCTGGCGCAGGCGCTCATCGTGGCGCTGGTGGTGCTTGCCACGGTCGCTTTTCGCCCGCAGACCGAGTCGCCTTTCTGGGATTACATCAAGATCAACACTACCGATCAGTTGGTGCAGGCCTACGAATCGGGCGGACCCAAGGTTCTCGACGCGAAGATTGACCAATTGGGAACGACTCTTCGCCTGAAAGCTTATCTGTTTGACGGGCAAGGGAAAGAATTGGCCGGACGACAGGCTCCGGCCTGGGCACAGCGACTGAGCCACCGCCTCGATCCCCAGGGTGGTGGAGTTTTTCACCGGTTCTCGCCTAGGCGTTTTGTAAGCCAGGAAGTCACGACGGCAGGAGGTCGCCAGTACATCATGGTGGCGGAAGTTCCGCCGCGGCCGTGGCTGCCGCTGCTGCGCCAGAAGCCGCCAGGGACTGGCCTGGTCATTCTCGCGCTGGCGGTGCTGGTGTCGGGCTTTGTCTGTTATGTGCTGGCACGCTACCTGACTTCCGACGTGCGCCGTCTGCGCGCGGCGACCCAGCAATTGGCCGCTGGCGATTTGAATGCACGAGCGGTCGCACCCAAGCGCCGTCGCAGCGATGAAATTGCTGAGCTGGTGCGCGACTTCAATACCATGGCGTCGCGCCTGCAGGATCTGGTCGGTGCACAGTCCCGCCTGCTGAACGATATCTCCCACGAATTGCGTTCGCCGCTGGCGCGGCTCAACGTCGCGCTCGGTCTCGCCTGGCAACGCGCCGGCACGGAGGCGGAGAGCGCGCTCGAACGAATCGAGTTGGAAGCGAACCGGCTGAACGAGTTGATCGGACGGCTGCTGACGCTGGCCCGGCTCGAGGGCGGTGAGGATGCCATGGGACACACGCCCATTGCGCTCGATGAACTCGTCCGCGACATTGCCGAGGACGCCGACTTCGAGGCGCAAAGCCGGCAGTGCCGCGTTCATTGTGTCATTCAGGACGAGGCGGTTATTTTCGGCAGCGCTTCTCTCTTACATAGCGCGATCGAGAACGTGGTTCGCAATGGGATGAGGCACACCTCCGAAGGCACGGAGGTTGAGATCGTGCTGGCACGGGAATCTCCCAACGGAAAGCCGGAGGCGGTGGTGCGCGTCAGCGATCACGGCCCGGGAGTTCCGCAGGAGTCGCTGGAGAAGCTGTTCCGGCCGTTTTATCGACTGGACGACGCGCGTGGGCGGCAGACCGGCGGGGTCGGGCTTGGGCTGGCGATTACCGAACGCGCCGTCCGGCTGCATGGCGGATCGGTACAGGCGTCGAATCGTCCCGAAGGCGGGTTGATGGTGGAGATCCGGTTGCCAGTCGAGGCACGCGGTTCGGCAGAGAGGCAGGGGCCGAAGGAAATACCGGTTCACACGGCTTAGTTTCTGCGGTTCGGAACCTCTGCCAGACCCGTGATCGCAAAGTTTGCAACGGTTGCGCGGAGGTCGTAGGGTGCGGCGTTCGCTTCCAGTCGTCCTCCTTTTCGGCTGCCGGGCAACTCCGCAAGCCCCGCCAGATTCCAATAAGTCTTTGCAGCAGTTTGCTCTTCCGGGAAATTCCTGATACACAAATGAAGGTAATCAAGCCCTCAAAACTGGATGGCTCGAGGCCCGGGCGGGCCCTCGCCACAGAAAAATCAACAGGAGAGTTCATTTTGATGAGGTCTGGGTGGCTTCGGTGTGTGTTGGTGGCGGGCAGCCTGGCGATGCTTGTGAGTTGTGGCTCGTCGAGCAAATCGGCGCTGGTGTACCTTGCCAGCCAGGGCACGAATCCGGGAACCATCTCCGCTTACAAGTTCAACTTGAAGAACGGCTCGCTAAGTTCTTCCAACGGCGCGCTCACGGCCACTGGCAAGAGCGTCAACACCGGCACTCAACCTACCGCTTTCATTTTCGATCCGACCAACACGTTTGCCTTCGTGGCCGATTTCGGAAGCCCACTTGACCCGGGGACCGATAACACTCTGAAGACCGGGGACGTGATGGCGTTCTCGATCGCCAAGGATGGGGCGCTGGCCAGCGTCGGAACGACTATTCCCATCTCCCCCGCTCCGACCAATAACGACTGCTTCAGTTCGAACCCCGTTGCTCTGGCGATGGATAAGGACGGCAAATTTCTTTTCGTGGCGGTCCAGACTTTTTTTAACGTGAATGGCAGCGCGGCCTGCCCGGGAAATCAGGCGAACGGAACTCCCGGACCCGGATACATCACGGCCTACCCGGTTTCGTCGGGGACGCTCGGCACTCCAGTGTCCGCCGCGATTCCATTTCCCCCCGGCCCGGCGGGCAGCAACATTCCGCAACCCACCGCGGTCGCTGTCGCCAACGGCCTGAACTACGTGTACGTCACTGATGGCGTCAACAACACCGTGGTTGGTTTCGCGTTCGATGCTACGTCGGGCGCATTGAGTTCGGTGCCTGGGCAATTCCTGGAGGTGGGAAAAACTCCCCGCGCCGTGCTCTCACCGCCCGAGGGAACGTTTCTCTATGTGGCCAACGCCGGGTCAGACGACATCTACGAGTTCTTCATCAACGCCGATGGCAGTTTGATGCCCGTGTCGAATACGACGAGCAAGATTTCCGCTGGAGTCGGTCCGATTGCCATGCTGACCGATCCGAACGCCAAATATTTATATGCATTAGCCAACGGCGGCAGCCAGATCAATGCCTATACTATTAATCGTGTAACGGGGGCGCTGACTGCTGTGGGGCCAAACGGCGGCCAGGTGTCGACTGGCGCCAATCCAGTGGCATTCACGCTTCGCTCCGACGGCAGCACCAGCGGTAACTTCTGGATGTTCACCTCCAACTTCGGATCGAACACGATTTCCAGCTATGCCCTGAACGGAGCGAACGGAGCTCTGTCAGCCCTGCCGCAGTTGACAGGGCCGGTAGCGCCTTACGGGATTGCAACCCGCTAGCTTCGTTTGCGAGCAGCGTAGACCTTAGGTAGGAACTTTCAGAATCAGGTAGGCCCCCAGCATCGCGAAGATCAGATCGGGCGACCACGCTGCCAGCGCCGGCGGAAGTTGGCTCAGGTTTCCCATCGATTCAAAAAGCCGCGAGACTACTTCGTAGACTCCGGCAATCCCTACCGCCACCGCGATTCCCGTCACTGCGCCCCGCTTGCCGGCGCTCAGCGAAAATGGAATCGCAAGTACGGCCATCACCAGCGTCACCACCGGTACGGAAAACTTTCGATGCAGCTGAACCTTCAGCCGCACGACGTCGAAGCCGCTCTGCTGCAGGTCATGAATGTAGCGGCGCAGTTCCTCGAAGCTCATCTCCGACGACTGCTTTACTTCTTTCTTGAAGTAGGTAGGCGGCTCGCTGAATTGCGGAAATGCCGTGACGTCAAACTGATGATAGCTCTCAATCGAATCTCCGCTTAATTTGCGCGCCCAGCCCTGCTCGTAGATCCAACGCTGGGTGACGTCGGACCAGTGTGCGCGCTCGGCATACAGGCGCTGCGTGATGGCGAAGCTGTGTGGATCAAACTGAAAGACGGAAATGTCGGCAAACTGATCGCGGTCGGCGTCGAAGAACTGGTAGTAGTAAATGTCGGAGTGCTGGCCGAAGATCCACTTCCGATCGGGACGCAAGTAGGTTTGAGCGGGCCTGCCCTTGATCTGGTTGCGCAGGGCGTCCTGGCGCTTGTTGGCATGCGGCAGATAGAACTGGTCGAAAAAGAAAAGGCTGCCCGCAATCGCCGAGCAGATGATGAGCACCGGAACAATGATCCGGTAAATGCTGATACCTGTCGCCTTGATGGCCGTGACTTCGTTGGAGCGCTCCATCAATCCGAACGTGATCAACACCGCCAGCAGTACGCCGTATTGGGCGAGGTTGTAGATGAAGTACGGGCAGACGTTCAGCAGGTAATCGCCCACCACCCATGCCGAGATGTGGTTGCGCATGATGTCGGTGAGCAACTCAAAAAGCGTGAACACCAGCATGAGCGTAAGAAACGTCGCCATGATCATGCCCAGGTAGGTGAAGAAGTCACGCAGCACGAAGTCGTCGAGGATGGTGGGAAAATCCACGCCCGACAGCCGCCGGCGCGAGAAAGCGCGTTGGAAGGCGTCTCCGGCGTGGCTGCCCAGGCTCGAAGTCCCAATATCGGGACGTGAGGAACGGAACGGATTTTTCAGATTGAGCCACTGCGCCACTTCCAGCGGACGACGCTCGGCCCGCCACAGCAGAAACGCGCCACCGATCAGGAATACGATGTCGGCGAGCCATACACCGAATCCGGGCCCTACCCGTCCTTGTCGCGCCAGCGAGAGGCCAATCAAGGAAGCCGAGTAATAGAGAAAGACCAGGCCAATCGCCAGCACGAATCCTGAGGACTTTCCGCCTTTCTTTGACGAGAGTCCCAGCGGGATGCCGACCAGGGCAAGCACCACGCACGCAGCCGGCAAGGCGAGCCGCCGGTGAAACTCAATCAGGTACCAGCGCGCGGTAGCGGGCGGTGCGCTGCCTGCCCGATCGAGCAACTGCCGCGTCGTCATCTCCGAAACTGGCACTGGTTCCACGTCCGGCTTGTTGTCTGCTGCCGGAAGTTCAATGGGGATGTCGGTCTGCTGAAAACTCGAGATCTGGTAACGATCAGGGTCTTTGGTGTCAGTCTCGTGCGTGGAACCGTTCACCAGGTGCAGATGCAGGCGGGTCGGACCCTCACTGACCAGAATTCCTTGTTCCGCTTGCCAGATGCGCGGTGATCCGGGCGTGCTGTTGTCGGCCAGGAACACGCCTTTCCAGACCGCGGCCCGCGTTCCTCCGTGCACGTCCTGCACATAGAGCACGATCTTCGGGAAGCCCTCATAGAAGACTCGCGGCTGCACTTCAAACGAAGCTTGCGCAGTCTTCAGGCGATCGGAAAGCCGCCCCAGCGCCGCTTGCGAATAGGGCGCCAGATAAACGCCATTGACCATCGACAGCAGCCATGCGCTGAGCACAAAGATGCCGAGGATCCGCAGAAAGCTCCAGACCCCGATCCCGCTCGCGCGCATAGCGGTGATCTCGCTGTCGGCAGCCAGGCGGCTTAGCCCGATCAGAATGCCGACCAGGACGCCGGCCGGGATCGTGATCGTGAATGCGAGAGGCAGGCTGAGGCTGACAACCTTCAGCACGCTGCCCACGGGTGCGCTGTTGCGTACCACCAGTTCGAGAATGTGGCCGAGATCTTTGGTAAAGAGAATGAACGTGAAAATAGCTGCGCCGATGGCGGCGTGAGACACTACTTCGCGCAGAATGTAGCGGGTCAGAATCCGCATGATGCGGGGCGTGTCGCCCGAATCGAGTCTAGCATGCTACCCGGAACGCTAAACCTCCGTCTAAGACATCGGAAACGTGTGTCGTAGCTTGCACTGGGTTGGGGGGATCGCCGCACAAGCAAGAGTCACGCCCGGCCCGGGCCATTCGTCTAGTGATGTTTCAATCTTAATTTCCTGGAAGGGTGTCATGAAACTGCGTTACGGCGTTGTTTTCTCATTTGCAATTCTCTTTTGCGGACTGGTATTCGCCGCACCGAATAAAGAAATGCAGGACGGGGCCGATCATCTGGCTGCCTCCATCTATACCGGCCCCGCCATGCGCACGCTGCGGGAATTGTCCGACGGCTTTGGGGGCCGCCTGACCGGATCGCCGGCTTACAACCACGCCGCCGAGTGGGCAGCCGCGAAATTCAAGAGCTACGGCATCCAGAACGTGCGGCTCGAGCCGTTTGCGATGGATAGCGGCTGGACGCGAGGTACGGCCAGCGGGCAATTGCTTGCCCCGGTTTCACGCCCGCTGCATCTGGAGTCGCTGGGTTGGTCGCCCTCCACGCCTGCAGGTGGCGTAAAGGGCGAAGTGATCCTGGTGGAGGACGTCTCTGCCGACGCCGTGAAGGCACTCGCCCCGAAAGTGAAAGGCAAGATCGTCATCCTCGAAATGGGGAAGATTTTCGCCAATGGCTGGGTCAAGGTTCTGGAGCCGCTAGAAGCTTCCTACAAGGTATTCAAGGACAATGGCGCCGTCGGCCTGATCTTTCCCGGCGGAGATCGCAACAACGTGCTCAGCGCGAGCGACCCCAACTGGGGCTCGTCTCTGTTGCTGATGCCCGGCGCGCAGATCGGCATGGAAGATTTTCAACTGATCCGGCGCTCTCTGGAGCACGGGCCAGTCACGATGCAGTTTGAGCTGCAGAACACCACCAGCGGACCGATGCAGGTGAACAACGTCGTCGCCGAGATTCGCGGCAGCGAGTTGCCTGACGAATGGATCATCATCGGCGCGCACCTGGATTCGTGGGACTACGGGACGGGAGCGCAGGATAACGGCACCGGCAGCGTGATGGTGCTCGACGTGGCGCGAGCCATCGCTGCCATGGGCAAGGCGCCGCGCCGCAGTATCCGCTTCGCGCTTTGGGGCGGGGAAGAGCAGGGATTGCTGGGTTCGTATGCCTACACGCAAGCCCACCTGAACGAGATGTCGAAGTGCGTCGCCGTGCTGAACACCGACAACGGCGCAGGCCATCCGAAAGGCTGGAAGGTCGAGAGCCGCAAAGATGTGAAAGACGCGATGCAACCCATCAGCGATGCCCTGCTGAAGGACATCAGCGGCGGAGCGCTGTCGCTCGAGACTACCTACGATACCGATCACGGGCCGTTCATGCTGCAAGGAGTCCCTGCGCTCGATCTGTGGGTGGACATGAGCCACTACGGCGAGGTGCATCACAAATCCAGCGACACCTACGACAAAGTCGATCCGATTGACCTGAAAGCGGGGGCCGCGATCGTTGCAGTGACGGCGTGGGCGATTGCCGAAGACCCCAAGCCGATTGCGAGCCATCTCGATCACACGGCCGTGGCCGAGATCCTTAAGACAGCGAACCTGGATAAGCTGCTCACCTACGTCGGGCAGTGGAAGCCGTAAGGAAATCGTCGCAGCACGGAATGAAGAACTCTTTATGACGACACTGGCTGCACTCGTGCGCGGATGGATGCGGGATTGCGCCCATCCGCCGCGCCTTTTATCATAAGAACACCACAACCATACAATTCAAACGAAAGTGTCGAATGTCAAAGGTCAGGAAAGTTCTGTTCATCACTCTGGCAGTCATTTTTATTGCGTTCATGGGCGCTATCAACTTCACGATTGGATGGCGTCCGTTTCTGGGACCGAGGAAGCGGGCGGCCACCAACCGCCAGTTCGAGCGCACGCCGCAGCGGCTGGCGCGGGGCCGGTATCTGACGCAAGCTGTGTTGGATTGCGAAGCCTGCCATTCGCCACACGCCTGGAATCAGCATGGCGCTCCCATGGCGGCAGGGATGGAGCTTGCAGGCCAATCCATTGACCTCGCCGGTTTCCCGGGCACGCTCTCCGCTCCCAACCTGACGCCGGACCCGGAGACAGGTGCAGCCAACTGGACCGACGACCAGATCGCGCGCGCCATCCGCGAAGGCATCAAGCACGACGATACGACGCTGTTTCCGATGATGCCCTACCCGCTCTACCGAAACTTGTCCGATGAAGATACGGCATCGGTGGTGGTCTACCTGCGCTCGCTTCCGCCGGTACGCAATTCGCTACCGCCGACAAAGGTCAATTTCCCGATCAACTACCTGGTGCGCGGTGTTCCCCAACCCATCACCACACCAGTTCCGGAGCCGAATCACTCGGACCCTCTGGCGCGCGGCAAATATCTTGTGACGCTCGGATGCGGGTGCCACGATGCGAAGAAGAAGCTCCCATTCGGGGGCGGAGAGGCCTTGCGCGGGCCGTGGGGCGATGTCACCAGCGTCAACATCACGCCCGACGCTTCCGGCATTGGCTACTACAGCGAACCCACGTTCATCACCGCGATGCGCACCGGATACGTCGGCGCCCGCGAACTGAACCAGATCATGCCGTACGGCGAGTTCAAAGCCCTCACCGACGACGACCTGAAAGCCATGTTTGCGTATCTGAAGACCCTGCCGCCGGTGAAACACCGCGTCGACAACTCCCTGCCGCCAACCTACTGCAAGCTGTGCAAGGAGAAGCACGGGGCCGGGGACCAGAACTAACGTTTGGCATTGGGCAGGATGGCCCAGGCCTTATTCAAGTCAACGGGTGCCCGACGTCTCGCGGTTTTCGAGACGTGGAGCACGCCCCAGTGAATGAATATCGGAGAACGCTCTAACGTGCTCCGAGATGTGGGCCACCCGCCCCTTCGCGGGTTGACTTCGCGCCGTTCGCGGTTAAAAGCTCTCTAGGCTCCCCGCGACACAATCAGCAGTCCGCCAACAATCGCAACCAAATCTTCCGCGATCGCCACCGCAAAATCGGGCAAGCCCTTCTTCGCCACAAGGAAATGGCGGACGCGATATCCCCCGAAAGCGCCGGCAATGCCGCCGAGCGCTCCTGCAACGGCCGCAAGCGGCACGCCCGTGTGCGCACTGACCGCCAGGGCCGCCGCGCTCCCGGCTCCTAACACGATGCGCGCGATCAGCCCGACCGGCGCGGTACGCGCAGGAGTCTTGGGCAGCTTGTCCGCGATCAACTCCGCGATAGCCAATACAGTGACGGCGATCAACACCGAGGAACGATCGAGGAATGCGAGCCGCGTCCCCTCAAAATGCAGCCATCCAAAATGCGCCGCCCAGCACACGACTGCCGGCGCTGTAAAAGAACGCAAACCGCCAATGCAACCCAGAAGAAATCCAAGCAAGGACATCATGGAATCTCGCGATGGCAGAAGCCGAGTGAGAATTCTAGCGGCAAAGACGCTCCGTGAGTCTCGGCCTAGAGAGGCCGCAATATAAAAACAAGCTTCGTCCCGTTTGGCGGATGGCCGGGTGGCCCTAAGAGCGAAGTCTCTGTCAAGGGTTACCGGGAGGTATTTTGACCATCGCTGTGTACCACCCCCGCCCGTGTTGACTTGCCCTATTCCACCCCCTAACATTTCGCTTCGAATGATCGGCCAGACCATCTCGCACTACCGCATCGTCGAGAAACTCGGCGGTGGCGGGATGGGTGTGGTCTACAAAGCGGAGGACACGCGCCTGCGCCGCTTTGTTGCCCTCAAATTCCTGCCGGAAGGTGTTGCGAGCGACCCGCAGGCGCTGGCTCGTTTTCGGCGTGAAGCCCAAGCCGCCTCGGCGCTTAGCCATCCGAACATCTGCACCATCTACGACATCGGTGAGCAGGATGGTCACGCCTACCTCGTCATGGAGTTCCTTGACGGGAAAACCCTGCGGGACCTGATCTCGGGCCGTCCGTTGCAGAACGAAACGTTGCTCACCCTCGCCGGCGAGATCGCCGACGCGCTCAGCGCGGCACACTCTGCCGGAATCATTCATCGCGACATCAAGCCCGCCAACATCTTCGTCACCAACCACGGACATGCAAAGGTTCTGGATTTCGGGCTCGCGAAGCTTGCCTCGCCGCGCGGCGCCAGCAATCCGCTGGAAGGGAAGACGCTTTCGATCAATGAAGAAGACTTGCTCACCAGTCCTGGGACGGCACTGGGCACCGTGGCCTATATGTCGCCGGAACAGGTGCGTGGCGAAGCGCTCGATGAGCGCACCGATCTCTTTTCCTTTGGCGTTGTGCTGTACGAAATGGCCACCGGCGTCTTGCCGTTTCGCGGCGAGACCTCGGGCGTCATCTTCGATGCCATCCTGAATCGCACGCCCACGCTCCCCGTTCGTCTCAATCCCGATCTGCACGCCGACCTCGAGCGCATCATCACCAAGGCGATCGAGAAAGACCGCGATGTACGTTATCAGCATGCTTCAGAGTTGCGCGCCGATCTGAAGCGCCTAAGCCGCGACACGGCTTCCGGAAAAGCGATCCCGTCCGGCGCCCGCGAGATTCCCCAACGCGGGTCCCGCAAATGGATGCTCGCCATCCCGCTCCTGCTTCTTCTCGTGGCCGCCGGCGTAGTGCTCTGGAGCGCCCGTTCGCTGCCTGCGCCACGCATCCTGACCACCACGCAGCTCACGCACGACGACCTGCCGAAGACCAGGGTTCTCACCGACGGCACCCGCCTCTACCTCACCGAAACGCAAGGCAACAAGCAGATCCTCGTACAAGCATCGACGGCCGGCGGAGAAACATCCCAGATCCCAACTCCCTTCGGCAGTGTCGGCATCTCAGACATTGCGCCCGATCACTCCCATCTGCTCGCCGCCGATATTATCGGCACCGAGGCCGCAGAGCAGGGATGGATTCTTCCGCTTCCATCGGGACCGCCGAGAAGACTGGGAGAGGTATTCGGACACTATGCCGGGTACTCGCCCGATGGTCAGCAGATCGTGTTCGCGCGAGACTTCGATCTCTACCTTGCAAATTCCGAAGGACTCAACATCCGGAAGCTGGTGAGCCTGCCCGGCCAGGCATTCTATCTTGCGTACTCGCCCGATGGGCGTCGCATACGCTTCACCGTCAGCGATCCCAAGGACAACTCATCTTCGGTCTGGGAGGTGCAGTCCGACGGCAGCAATCTGCATCCGGTTCTCCCCGGATGGCACAAACCTTCCTCCGAGTGCTGCGGCTTCTGGAGCGGGGATGGCCGCTACTTTTTCTTCATTAGCAACCTGCCGACCGTCTCCAATCTCTGGGTAATCCGGGAGCCTTCCGGAATTTTTCAGCGCAGTCCGTCCACGCCCTTTCAGTTGACAGCTGGCCCTATGTCGTTTCCCTTCGCCGTCGCGAGCCCGAATGGCAAGAGGCTCTTTGCTGATGGCTTCGTGCCTCGCGGCGAGTTGATCCGCTACGACAGCAAGGCGGGCGACTTCAAACCGTTCTTAGGGGGCATCTCGGCCGGGGAAGTCGCCTTCTCCAGCGACGGAAAGTGGATCGCCTATGTGACCTACCCCGATCGAGCATTGTGGCGCTGCCGCATCGATGGCAGCGATCGACTGCAGCTTACCCAATCGCCGGTCTCGGCGATGCTGCCACAATGGTCCCGCGACGCAACGCAAATCGCCTTCATGGATACGCAAGCGGGGAAACCCGTGAAGACCTTCTTCGTCTCTGCACAAGGTGGACAACCTGTCGAGATGTTGCCAGAACAGGAATTCGAAGCCGATGCGCACTGGTCTCCCGATGGCAAGAAGATTGTGTTCGGCAGAATTCCATTTATGCCGGGCAGCTCGAAGAGCATCGCCATCTCCATTCTGGATCCTGCTACGAAGCAGGTATCGATGGTTCCTGGTTCCGACGGCCTTTACGCGCCGCGCTGGTCGCCAGATGGCAGGTATCTGGCCGCCATGTCGGCCAACTCGAAGAAGTTGGTTCTATACAATTTCGCCACGCGGAAGTGGTCGGATTGGGTCACAGAACCGGGCTCGGTCATGCTCCCAGCCTGGTCAAAAGACGGCCGGTACCTTTACTACAAGAATCTTTCGAGCGGAAACGGGGGATACCGCCGGGTAAAGCTTGGGGGACGCCGTTCCGAGCTGGTGGTGGACCTCAAGGATTTGTCGCAATTGGATGTGGGCTGGAGCGGCCTCGATCCCACCGACACACCACTTTTCGTCCGCAACCGCAGTACCGACGAGATCTATGCGGTCGACCTGGACCTCCCGTAAAACTACTGCGTTTGCCCGAGACTTGTCGCTTACGGTTCTTCCCTGAGAACGCAACACCTCTGTACGCCCGGGGCATCCATCTGGCGGGAGTACATCGACATGAAATCAGCAAAACTGTTGTTTGCTACGATAGCCATATTCCTTGCGTCGTCGGCATGGGCGCAGACGCTGCCCAGCAATACCGAGATCAAGGTTCGCACTGACACATCCATTCCAGCCAAACCAGCGCCCAACAGCCATTACGCAGCCACTGTCAGTAACGATGTGACCGACAGTTCCGGCAACGTTGTGATCCCGCGGGGATCGCGAGTGAAACTCGTCGCTGAAGCCAACGGCGATGACACCAATCTCGATCTGCGGTCCGTCAACGTAAATGGACGGCATTACTCTTTGACCACGCAAGACAAGAGTTCGTCGCCGGGCGGTCTGGGCGCGAATAAACGTACCGCCAAATACGTTGGTGGCGGCGCAGCCGTTGGAGCCGTTCTCGGAGCGCTCCTCGGTGGCGGCAAAGGCGCAGCGATCGGAGCCCTGGTTGGCGGCGCGGGCGGCGCTGGTGCCCAGGTATACACGGGACGCGATAAGGAAATTCCCGCCGAGACCGAACTAAGCTACAAGCTCGCGCAAAACCTAGAGATGCGGCCAATCTCGGGCAACAGTGGTTCTGGCCAGTACTCGCCAAACGACAGGCGAGATGATCGAGACGACCGGCAGCAGTGATCGCAGATTAGCCGACGACCGTTCTAAAACAACGAAGGCTGAGACAACCGAGATGTTCCGATCCCAGCCTTCGCTTACTTCAACCTCGAAGTTCGCGGGCGAGGGCGCCCGCGCTACCCTGCGTTAGCCGACGACCGACGGCCGACGACCGTTTCTACACAACGAAAGCCGGGACATCGGAATTGCTTCCGATCCCGGCCTTCGCTTCCTTCAACCTCGAGTTCGCGGGCGAGGGCGCCCGCGCTAAACGAACTTAATTAGTTTTGGTGTTGGCCGCAGTCGTGGGCGCCGGTGCGCTGGTGGCTGCGTTGCCGTTCGTGCCCGTCGTGTCGGTCGTGCCCTGACGCGTCAGGCGCGGGAAGAAGGGCGTGACTTCAAACGGCATCTTATCGCGTGCCGAAGTGATGGCCACCGGCTGCGACTTCACCAGTTCCACCTTGTCGTCCCACGGATTCAGCTTCACGCGTCCGCCCATGGGCAGGGCAGCGATCTGGTCCAGCTTGTTCCAGTCGATCTGCGGAGCCGAGGTCATCAGGCTGCTCATGCGCGTGACTGCCGCGCCTTCGGCCATGTTGTTGCCAAGGTGCGCCGTCAACAGAGCGGTAAGCGCGCCTGCGCGCGTGTTGAGCATCTTCAGGAAGAGCCCGGCGCCGTCCAGCTTCTGTGCGTAGGGCGAATTCTTCAGCATGTCGACGGCTTTCTTATCGGCGGCTGCTTCCTCTTCCGGAATGTGTTTGAACCCAAGGTTCTGGTACGTCGATTCGTCGGAGAACAGCATGCGGTCGTTGAAAGCGTACTTCGATCCCAGGTTGTGGCCCAGAACGATGTGCGCCAGTTCATGCGTCAGCGCCATCGCCAGGCTGGACTCATCGGGCAGCGTATCGATCAAGCCGCGGCTGATGATGATGGTGTTGCCCACGCTGAAGGTCTCAAGCGGCGAGGTAAGCAGCACGCGCGTCCGGACCGGGCGCGGCAAGTCGATGTTGTTGGTGACTTCAATGTTGTTGACGACGGTCTGCAGAATTTTGTCGAGCTCGCCATCGGGAGCCAGCAAGCCGGCGCGCTGCAGGCGTTCCACTACGTTGTCTTCTGCCTGCTGCTGCCATTCGCGCGAGGCCGCCAGAGGCGACGCGTCCTGCGCGGTAGGACTATCGTCCTGCACGCTGTCAACGCGGATGTTGGTGAGTTCGTCAGAGGCGCCGTCTTTCTTCAGGTCATAGCCCCAGATGCGGGTCTGCGCCTTGAAGGCCATCTGATTCTTGACGCCGGCGCTGAAGTCGCCTTCTTCGCTGTAGATGAAGGCGGGCACCCAGTAACCGGGAATCAGGTTCAAGCGCCAGCTGTCCATGTGGAAGAAGTAAGCGTTGCGCGGACGGGGCGCGTAGGTCCCGTTCAGGCGCACGATGTTGTAGTCCTGATCCTCAATCCAGATGCGGCCCAGGAATCGGCCCTGGCCGCTCTTCGGCTTGGGTGTCACGTCGAACACCAGGCAGCGCACGTCGCCCAGGAATTCGCGGCGCACGTAGCGGAAGTCATAGTGCTGGCGGTCGAAGTCGTTGCGGTCGGCGAAAATCATCCAGGAGAAACCGAGCGGTTGGTACTGCACCTTGAACAGCTTGCTGAAGCCGCCGAGCAGGTGCTTCTCCATGCTCGCATCGTCCTTGATGTAGTCCTTACGGTCGATGGTGGTGCTCAGGTCCATGCGGCCGAGGAAATACTTATCGTTCTGCGGAACCGGACCGAGTGCGGGATCGAGCGTCAGATTCTGCAAGTACGTCTCGATCACGGGCGTGCGGGTCTGCAGCATCTTGATCAGGCCCTTTTCGCGCATGACGAAGCGGTCCACCACCTGATCCATGGTGCTGGGCTGCGGGGCGGCCTGCGGTGGCGCGGGCGGCGTGTTCACGGGTGCGGTCGACGCCGGTCCAGGTTGTGCCGTGGCAGGTTGCGCCTGGTCGGGCGTTGAGGCTGGAGCGGACATCTGTACCGTAGCCGGCTGCGACGTCGGCTGCGAATCCGCCGGTTGCTGTGCTACCGCACTCAGCGAAACCAGCAAGGTAGCAGAGACCATCCAATTCAAGGTGCGCATAACTCTTATCTCCATGTTTCTTCAAAAACCAATTTCTTCAGTACGCCAACTGGAAAACAACGTGTACGATCGCGGTGGAATCCACAGGCTGACCATTGCGTAGAGCCGGCTTGAAGCGCATCTTGTTAGCTGCAGAGATGGCCGCTTCATCCAGCCCGTGACCCAGCCCCCGGACTACGCGATTCACGTGCAACTGTCCGTTGGCTGCAAACATAACTTCCAACAAAACTTCGCCTTCCAGCTTGAGCTGGCGGGCTTCGTCCGTATAAACCGGATTCGGCTTGAAGGTGATCTCGACCGCGTTAGTCGGCGGTCCGGAATCTCCAAGCTGCGGTTTCGGCATTCCGTGCGAAAGCTCCTGCTGTCCGAATGCGCCGGTGGCAACCGCCGCGTTGCCGCGTCCGTTGCTGCGGCCATCGCCGTTGCCGCCGATCGCTACGCCATTGCCAAACCCGGCGCTGGCGACCGTACCCTTCATTGCCTTTGGCGCCGCCGGTGCCGTTGCCGTAGCCGGGACCTTGCGGCATGTCAAACGAACCGGTAGCCGCAGCCACCAGGTGAGCGTTGGGCTTGCCTTCACCCTTCAATCCGTTCGGATCGCCGAAGCCGCCGGTCTGCACTTTCTGCACGGGCATGTTCAGCGTGGGTGTCGCGGAACTGCCGCTTGAAAATTCTCCAGTATGAATCAGCTGCGGACGCGCGCCGCCGGAAATCTGCTTCAATTGCGGAGCCTGAAAATTGTTTACGACCACCTTGGGCGCTTCCGGCTCAGGCTCGGGCCTGGGCTGCGCAACGCGCACTTCCCGCGGAACGATCAGGTGGGGATTAGCTACCGGCGCCGCCGGCAACAACTTGGCGTGTGTGATCTGCGGCTTCGGTTTCGGCATCGGCTTCGGTTCGCGGCCGGTCAATGGCATCACCGACGTCAGGTGATAGCTCGTCTTTACCTTCAGCTTCTCCGGAAACAGCAGACCGATATTCACGAGCAACAGAATGAAAGCCAGTTCGATCCCATAGCTGGTGGCAAGGGTCTGCCAGCTGATCCGTTTATTCGGAAGAAGGCTGAACTGTGGTCCGCGATAATCCGTGGCCATGCAATAGCTCCAATATGGGAACCCGGCCGGGGAGATTGCGCGGGTGGAAGCCTTACGGTAGGGGAAATGGCCGGAGGGGTAAACGTGTCTGCCGCTGGTGTACCTTGGTAACCTGTTTGAAATCAGGGTGGAACCGGTGTTCAAAGCGGGAAACAACGTGCGGTTTTGGCCGCTTTAGCCCGCGTAGCGCCGGCGAAAATGGTAGAAAACCGGTATGCCTGCCAGAATCACCATGCATCCCACGGCAGAGTTCACAAGATTGTCGGTGAACGTGTAGTAGAGCAGAATCGCAGATGCGAGGACAAACAGCGCCGGCACAACAGGATAGCCCCACACGCGGTAAGGACGGACGGCATTTGGCTCGCGGCGTCGAAACACGAAGACCGTGCTGGCCGTGATCATGTAGAACAGCCATTCCGCGAAAATCGCCAGCGTGAACAGCTGACGAAAGTTTTGCCCCACCAGTAATAGCGCGACCGCCAAACCCAATTGCAGCAGAATCGCCACCGAAGGCGTCAGAAAACGCGGGTGGACCTTCGCAACGCCAGGGAAGAAGTACCCATCGCGGGCCGCTGCAAAGGGCACTCGCGCGCCGCTCATGGTAGTGCCGTTCAACGTCACGAGCATCGATAACGCCATGCCGGCCGAAACAGTGCTCGCGCCCAGCGCGCCCAGGACCATTGCGACCGCGTCGGAAGCGGGCCGCGGGGAAGCGGCAATGATGGACGCAGGCAACACGTATTGCACGCCCGCATTTACCAGGATGTAGAGCACGCCCACGATCGCCACGCCGAGAATGAGCGCGATTGGAATATTGCGGCCCGGGTCGCGGATCTCGCCCGCAACCTGGTTTAGGTCGTTCCATCCGTCGTAAGCCCACAAGGCAGCAACCAGCGCCGCCATGAATCCGCCGATCCCACCCTTCGCGCCAGCTGAAGGTAGTCGCGAAGTTCGTCCAGCCCGCGCCGCCGCGATATCCGAAACACATCACGACGATGCCGAGGATGATGGCGATTTTCAAGAGCGTGAAGATCAGTTGGAACTCGCCCGCCTTTTTGACCCCGATGTAGTTGAGAAACGAAATGAATACGGCGGCCGCGATGGCCGCGAGCTGGCCGTAGGTGATGGTCAGCGGAGTGACCACCATGGGATGCAAGAAGAAGCCGAAGACGGGAAACGTGCCGAGGATCAGAACGAAGCCCGCGGTGATGGTCGCAATGGAGGCGGGCTTGGAGATCAGGAGGGTTGTCCAGGCGTAGAGAAACCCTCCGAGCGGGCCATAGCCATCGCGCACGTAGACATACTCCCCACCGGCCTGCGGCTTCATCGCGCCCAGTTCGGCGTAGGTCAGCGCGCCGAAGAAAGACAGCAAGCCTCCCACGATCCACGCCAGGAACACGAGCTTGGCGGAGCCGACCGCCTGCATCATCTGCGTGGGCACGAGAAAGATCCCGCTGCCGATGATGGTGCCGACCACGACGGCGGAGGCGTGGCTCACGCCCAGGTCGCGGGCAAGTTGCGGTTCGGGCTGGGCGGAATGGCGGGTCGACATTGGAGGAGTTGCAGTATACGGGAAGGTAAAGCACTTGGCATTTCGCGGAACTGTCGCCGTCAGCTGGGCGACGAGCCTGTCGCCTTGCGGCTCCCTTTTCCAATGCGCACAAAATCTTAAAACGCAGAGTCCGCAGAGCAAGGGCGCTGAGGACGCAGAGAACAACCTGAGGCGCTGACCTCGGGCTCGATATTAGCTGTGGGATAACATTATCGCATTAGAAGCCCTCAGGCGCACGACCGCGGGCCTGGATGACCTAAACCTCGGCCCCGCCCTTAAAGGCACGCCTAAGGGCTGGCAATCGCCAGCAATGGGCATTCTACGCGTCGTCGATGGGGTGCTTTTGCCGTCGCGAAACCGCCCGAACGTGTTTTCAGTAACTTAGCTTGAAGCGAATCGAGATGGGACTGTACAGGTCCTCTGGTTCGGCTAAGCAACAGTCGTTTCGGATGTGCTGGTCAGCAGGCTCGCCGCGTATCCAACCGCAAACGTCACCGCGGTTCCGATTGCCACATACCAGGTCCACGGGATTTTGGTCCCGAGCCACAAGTAGAGTTCGACGGTAAAACCGAAAAGCATTCCTACCATCGAGCCTGTCTGGTTGGCGCGCTTGGTCAGCACGCCCAGAAGAAAAACCCCTAACAAGGCGCCGTAGGCCACCGACGCTATCGTCAGCCCCACCTCAATCACACGCGCCACTTTGTGCAGCGACAGCACGGCGAGAGCAAATAGCAGCAGGGCCCAGAAGAATGTCGAGATGCGCGACAGGCGAAGCTGCTTGCGATCGTCGGTCTGCGGATGGCGGCGCAGATAAAAATCCATCATCGAGCTTGAAGAGAGGGAATTCAGCGCGGCGCTCAGGTTCGACATCGCAGCTGCGAGGATCGCAGCGATGAGCAGACCGGAGATACCGTGCGGCAGGCGCGTGACGATGAACGTCGGGTAGATGTAGTCGGCCTTCCCGAAGATGGACGAGGGCATGCCGTAGTAGGCCCACAGCATCACGCCGACGATCAGAAACAATGCGAACTGGAAAAAGATGGCGATGCCGCTGGTCAGCAGGGCCGTGACCGACTGGCGTTGATTGCGGGCGGCCAGCAAGCGCTGCACGATGAGTTGGTCAGTGCCGTGGCTGGCGGTGGTGAGGAAGGCCCCGCCGATCACCCCGGCCCAGAAGGTGTAGGGTCGCGCCAGCGTGAACGAGAAATCGAAGACCCGGAGCTTGTCCATGCCGGCGGCGAGGTAATGGATGGCGGGCCATCCGCCGGGCACCAGGTGCAGGATGGTGAACACGCCGACCAGCGTGCCTCCGATGTAGATGAAGGTCTGCACGACGTCGGTCCAGATGACCGCGGCCAGCCCGCCCTCGAAGGTGTAAATCAAGCGTGAGCAGCGTGATGATGGCGATGGATGCGATCTCGCCGGTTCCCAGGGCGATCGCGATCACGATGGACACCGCATAAACGCGCACTCCTTCGGCGGCGGCGCGCGTCAGCAGGAACAGGGAAGCGGTCAGCGTGCGCAGGCGCTTGCCGAATCGGCGCTCGATGAGTTCGTAGGCGGTAAAGAGGTCTCCGCGGAAATAATGCGGCAGCAGCACGAAGCTGATGATGATGCGGCCTATGACGTAGCCCATGACGACCTGAAGGAACGTGAGGTTCGAGTCGTAGGCGAGGCCCGGGATGCTGATGATGGTCAGCGTGCTGGTCTCGGCGGCGACGATGGAGAGCGCGATCGCCCACCACGGGATGTTGCGGTCGGCAAGAAAGTAATCCCGCAGCGTGCGCTGCTTCTTGCGGAAGCGCAGCCCGAACAGCGTGATGCCGACCAGGTAGAGCGCGATGATGGCTAGGTCCAGATGGTTGAGGCCCATGGTGGCTTGCTTTCATTATGACGGGCAGCCGGTGGGGTTTGGGAGTGAGAGTTCGGTCACCTTTGCCGGCAGGCGGGAGAAGGTTTAGAAAAATCTTAAAACGCAGAGAGCGCAGAGAACTGCCGGGGAGGGCGCAGAGAATGCCGCTAAGAGCAGGCCATCCGTATAGGCTAGCGGTCACTGCCCGCGATGACCGCGAATGGTCCACTGCCCACTGCCCATAGCCCCTTCTCACTTCTCAGTGCCCACTGCCCACTGCTCACTGCCCACCGACCACCGACCACTGTGTTAGAACTACCGCGTGGCCATCTATCTCGGCATTGACGGCGGCGGGACGAAGACCAGCTGCGTTGTCGCCAACGATACGACTGTTCTCGGTACTGCCACCAGCGCGGGGAGCAACATTACGCGCCTGGGCGAGGCGCGGGTTTGCGAGGCGCTGCATGCGGGGGTGCGCGATGCTTGCGCAGCCGCCAGCATCGATCCCTCACAAGTTGAGAGTGCGTGCATCGGGCTATCGGGCGCGGGGCGTCCGGAGGTGCGGGATGTCATCGCCGGCATCATGCGCGAGGTTCTGCAGGGCCGCATCGACGTGGTCAGCGACCTCGAAACTAGTTTGGAAGCCGCGTTCGGCGGCGGGCCGGGAGTGATCGTGATTGCGGGAACAGGATCGATCGCCTACGGGCGCGACGGGCAGGGCAAGACCGCGCGGGCGGGCGGGTGGGGACTCGCGATTTCCGACGAGGGCTCCGGGCAGTGGATCGGGCGGGCGGCGGTCAGCGCTGTGCTGAATGCGAATGACGCGGGGGAAAATCCGCCGCTGCTGAAAACAATTCTTTCCCTTTGGAAGCTGGCATCGCTGGATGAACTGGTGCGGTATGCCAATGCTTCTCCCCCTCCGGATTTTTCCAGCCTGATGCCGGCGATTCTCTCAGCTGCCGGAGACTCTGCTGCGGAAAATCCCCGCCCAAGCGGAGCTTGGACGGGGCACCCTCGGGATCCAGTGGCGGAAAGCGTCTTACGGCGGGCGGGCAGCGAGTTGGCTGCTTTGGCGGGCAACGTGATCCGGCGCTTGTTTGGCGAAAAGGTCAGCGTCCCGATAGCCATGACCGGGGGTGTCTTTCGTCAGTCGGAGGTGGTGCGGCAGGTTTTCTACAATGGCGTGAACGCTGAATTTCCGCAGGCGAGCATCCACCCCACGGTGGTCGATCCGATCGAAGGAGCGCTCGCTCTTGCGCGGAAGGCACTGGCCGGCCGATAGCCAGCGCTTGCGTTGACCATGGCATCTGACGACAGCATCGCGCGGCAGGCGCCCGAGCACGCAGAGCTGGAATCTGCAGCCGTCTCTCCGGATGACGCGGGCACCGGCAACCGCGCCAACGACCCGGCGCTCACCGAGGATCTTGCACTCAGCCTGCTGAAGCGCCCAGACATTTCCCCCGATGAACTGGAACAGCTCTCGAAAAACGGGAATGTCCTCAACCATCGCAAGGTGAAGCTGGCGCTGGTGGAGCATCCCAAAACGCCGCGCCATGTATCCCTGCCGCTGGTGCGACAGCTCTACACGTTCGACTTGATGCAGGTTGCTCTGACGCCTGTGGTGCCGGCGGATGTGAAGCGCGCCGCCGATGACGTCTTGTGCGGCAAACTCACGACGATCTCGCAAGGGGAACGCCTGACGCTCGCGCACCGCGGGTCGGGGCGAATTGCCCAGGCGCTGTTGTCGGACTCGGAGATCCGCGTGATGCAGGCGGCATTGCAGAATTCGCGGCTCACCGAATCTGCCATCGTGCGCGCGCTGGTGCGTCCCAACTCTTCCGCGGCTTTCGTGGAGGCGGTGTGTCATCACGCGCAATGGTCGCCGCGGCGGGAAGTGCGGATTGCTCTGCTCCGCAATGAGAAGACGCCGCCGGCGCGTGCGATAGCGATTGCTCACTCTCTCCCGGCTGGTGTGGTGCGGGACATTCTACACAGCTCGCGGCTACCCGAGAATGTGAAGGCTCAGGTGTTGAGGGAGATCGAGAGTCGTGCTCCCGGCAAGTCCAAGGAGTGAGTTCTCGCCGGGGGCTTTCGGCGCGGAATCTAGTCTTGCCCGCTGGCGGCGGGTTGGGCTTCTTTACCGTGCAGCAGCTTCACGATGGCTTCGTAGAGACGGGCACGGGTGGATTGGCGATCCTGTGCGCTTGTGATGTAGCGGACGTGGACCTCCACTCCGCCTCCCGTGGGGCGCAGGTTGATTGCGGGCTTGGCCGAAAAGTTCTGGACGCGGTAACGCGTGGTCGCCTTCTGCCACTCTTCTTCGGCGGCGTGCGTGCTGGCCTCGGTTTCCTTGACTACCAGCTTCTGAATCGCTTCGATTACCGGATAGGGATTCTGTCCGCCGGGCACGGAGACCGTCAGTTCATCCCAAAGCCACTGGCCGGAGGTCGAGAAGTTGAAGTAGTGGCCTTCAATGGCATAGCTGTTGACGAACGTGACCTTACGTCCCGTGGGATGGCCGGAGTCGGTCCAGTTGCCGGTTTCGAGCAGCGTGGTGCGCAGCAGGCTGATCTCGACCACCTCTCCTCCCACGCCATTAATTTCCACCCAGTCGCCGACGCGGATGCCGTTGCGGCCCATGAGGACGAACCAACCCACGAAGCCGACGATGAAATCCTTAAGCGCGACGGTCAAACCTGCACCGGCGAGGCCAAGTACGGTCGGGGTCTGACTGGGCATGCCGAAAACTACAAACGCGATGAGCAACACACCCACTGCCTGTGCCGCGAACCACACGACTGCGCGCAGCGTGACCAGTCGCCGCTTGTCATGGGTGAGTTTCAGGAAGTAGCGGTCGATCAGACGGCCGACCATGTAGACCGCGAACACGATCAGAAGAATCCATAGCGCCGACAGCAGCATGCCGTGCACGGCAATCCGTTGCCGGGCCGCGACCAGCGTGCCCCAGTTCGCATAAATGTCGGCCAGTTCCTGTTGATCCTGGATACGCCTGTCAAGATCGGAAACCGCTTTCTGGTCGGCGGATAAATGATGCAGGGCGTCGAGCGCGTCCTTGGCGGCTTGTTTCTTGGATGCGCCATCGGCCGGGGCCTCGCCCTTCGACAACCCGGTCGCCTTTTCCTTCACCACCTGCTTGGCTTCTTCCTGTTCCTTCACCCGCTTGTCAAAAATGTCATGCGCTCGCGTCAAAGTTGGGACGTCGTCGAGGGCATCCTGTTTGGCTTTCGCGAGCAGAACCTTCTTTTCCTGGAGTGCGAGCCATGCACGGATTTGCGGGGCGAGATTGCGGGCCTGGTAGTCGGCGTTTGAGGAATTCGTGGAGGCGGCTGCGTCGGCATGCGAGCCGGCATCGTGTTGCTGCAGCAGTTGCTGAATCTTGCCTTGGGGATTGCCGCCTGCGCGGAGCAGGTCTTCTTTGGCGTCGTCGAGTTCGTCCTGATCGAGCTCGAGTTGCGCCTTGGTGACGTCGATCTGGTCCTGGAGATCCTCTTTCGCGCTGTCACCCGCAGACGCCATCTGCCGGGTGAGACGCGAAATCTGTTCCTGATCGGCCTTGACGACGGACTCCGCTTTGGCGCTGCGGGCCATCATTTGCCGTTGTTCCGGCGTCGGCGTAGGAGGATGCTCGGTGGCCTCGCGCATAGCCGCGGCGAAGGCGAGGTCGACTTCATAGTCGGCAAGCCGCAAGGCCTGGTGCGCCAGATCCTGTTCCTCCGGTGTCGAGGCCAGCGCAGAAAGTTTTCGAGCGGTCTGCAGGGGCTTCTGGTCCACGATGGGCGCGGTCGACTGCGCTGTGGTCTTTGAGGCGCGGGTCGGCGATACCGCGGGGCCGCCGTCGGTCAGGAATACCCCGACGATCGTGGCCGCAACCAGCCCCAGCAGAGCGACGACCGTGATCCAGTGACCAAATTTCATGCGTTAGGAGTGAGCGCCCAAAGAATATCTGCGTCCCCAAAATGTAACAGTAACCGCGCCGTTACGCGCGTGACGTGAGACGCAGAACCTAGGGAATGAACTTCCGAGGATTGAAGACAAACGAGGCGCCCACCAAGGAAGGCGCCCCCTGATCGACTTAGGCAGCGGGAATGCGCAGAGCCTGGCCGACTTTAATCTTGTCGGGATCGGCGAGGTTGTTGGCCTTGGCGATCTTCGGATACTGGTTGGCATCGCCATAGAAGAGCTTGCTGATCTTCGACAGATTGTCGCCGGCCTTCACGGTGTAGGTCTGCTCACCTTGGGCCACGGTAATTTCGTGGGCGAGATCGGAGAAATTGGGATCAACGCCTTTGATTGCGTCCCATACGCGGTCCTTGCTGGCGTCGGAGACGACGGTTGCCTTGAGATGAAGTTTGTCACCCTGCAGGTCGAGGACCTGGATGGTGGCGTCTTCCTTGGCGAGAACATCGAGGACGGGCTGGTATTTCTGCTTCAATTGAATCAGGTCAGCCATGGTGTACTCCTTTTGAATGAATTAAGGAACCGGAAGTGGCGTGACGAAGAGACGGCGCGACGAAGCAGAGCAGGCCGGGAAAAACTCAAAGTCTTTTAACAGGAACGGAATGGCGAGACGTCGCATACAAACTTCCGTAACTTAAAAGGTTGATCGGAGCCAGCCTAAGATTGAGTACAGGCAGACTTCTATGTTTGAGAACTGGACGGCGCTGTGGAAAGCAGACTGGCAACCAGTGCCGCGCTGGGTGTTGCTCGCGTGGATAGCATTCTACGCCGTCTTTCTGGCTTATGTTTTCCACAGCCAGGGCGGATTTCTTTTCATTGACTTGGCGAATCTGGTAGTCCACGAAGGCGGCCACATGCTGTTTGGGTGGTTCGGCGAGACGCTGGGACTCTGGGGCGGAACGCTGCTGCAATGGCTGGTGCCGTTCTTGCTGGCAGGATACTTCTTCACACAGAGGCAGGCTGTTTCGTTCGCGTTCTGCGCGTTTTTCTTTTTTGAGAACTGGTTGTATACCGCAACTTACATGGCCGATGCGCGTGCGATGGTGCTGCCGCTGGTGACGACTGGGGATCCCGATCACATTGAGCATGATTGGAATGCGATTTTTTCCAGCCTGGGAATTTTGCAGTACGACACGACTATTGCGGGGGTGGTGCGGTTTCTTGGGTGGTGCGGGATGGTAGGGGTCGTGGTGTGGCTCGTGTGCCGGTTTGGTGGGAAGAAAAATCTTGAACCGCAGAGGGCGCAGAGAACGGTCGCAGAGGGCGCAGAGGGGTCGCCATTCATTTCTTGCGTGCTGCGACGGTCTGATGCCTCCAGGATCTGACGCCGTGTGGTGACAGCCGTCACACTCTATTCGCACATCGAGGAACTAGGATCGGCTGATGAATTCTCCGTTGTGTTCTGAAGGCCACCAGGGAAGGGCACTCGCAAGCGAAAGACCTCAGCATCTTTCAATGTTTCAGTTGACCGATCGGATCATCGGATCGGCCATTAAAATTCATCGCCGCCTTGGACCGGGTTTGCTTGAGTCCGCCTATGAGAGTTGTCTGGCGTATGAACTGGAGACGCAAGGACTGAGAGTTGTGCGACAAAAGGCCGTGCCGCTCGTGTACGAACCGGTGAAGATGGACTGTGGGTTTCGAGCTGATTTGCTGGTTGAGAATCGTGTCGTTGTCGAACTCAAGTGCAAGGACCAGATCCATCCTGTGGACGAGGCTCAACTGCTCTCACACCTGAGGCTGCTGGAACTGCAAGTGGGACTGCTGATTAACTTTCATGTGGTCCAACTGAAGGACGGAATACGCAGGATGGTGAATAACTATCGTGAACACGACGCCGAGGAAGCAATTCGGTAGATCACCTCTCTGCCTACTCGGCGTTGAGTTCACTGCGTACTCGGCGTTGAGTTCTCTGCGTACTCGGCGTTGAGTTCTCTGCGTACTCGGTGTTGAGTTCTCTGCGTACTCTGCGTTAAGTCCTCTGCGCCCTCTGCGGTTTAAGGCTTTTCACTGCACCCAATCCGCGATAAATACATTCGTTTCGTGCGGGACCTTGGCGTTCCGTCCTGAAATCCAGACCAGCTTCTTGCCATCCGGACTGAACATCGGGAAGCCGTCGAAGCCGTCGGTGAAGGTCAGGCGTTGAAGGTTCTTACCATCCAGATCCACGCCATAGAGTTCGAAGTTGCCCATCCCGCCCGTCGATCCCACGTTGGACGAAAAGATGATGTGCTTGCCGTCGGGATAGAACGCCGGGGCAAAGCTGGCTGCGCCCACGTCCGTAAGCTGTTTCTTATCGCTGCCGTCGGCTTTCATGGTCCAGATCTCAAGGTATGTGGGACGGATGAGATTCTGTTTCAAGAGATCTTTGTAGTCTGCGATTTCCTGCTCGGTCTTGGGATGGTGTGCGCGATAGACGACGAGCTTGCCATCAGGCGAAAAGGTCGGGCCCCCGTCGTAGCCGAGCTCGTGCGTGAGTTGCTTCACGTTCGAGCCGTCGGCATCCATGATGTAGATGTCGAGGTCGCCGTTGCGAATTGAGGTGAAGACGATTTTCTTTCCGTCGGAGGAGATCACGGCCTCGGCATCGTAGCCCGGTTCTTTTGTGAGTTGCTTGAGGTCGGCGCCATCGGGGTTTGCGGTGAAGATGTCGAAGCTCGGGTAGATGGCCCAGACGTATCCCTTGGAGTAGTCGGGCTTAGGCGGGCAGTCGGGGCTGCCGAGGTGGGTGGACGCGTACAGGATCTTCTTGCCGTCCGGATACCAGAACGAGCAGGTGGTGCGGCCCTTGCCGGTTGAGATCATGTGCTGATCGCTGCCGTCGATGTTCATGACAAAGATCTGATCGCACTTCACGGGCTCGCGCGTGGATTGGAAGATGAGCTTCTTGCCGTCGGCCGAGAAATAGGCCTCAGCGTTTTGTCCGCCGAAGGTGAGTTGCTGGATGTTGCGGAGATGCTTCTCGGGCTGGGGCGGTGCGGACTGTGTCGGCATATCAAGAGGTGCAGCTTGTTGCGGCGGGGTGGCGTTCAGGAAAAACATGTCCACGAGAAGAACGGATAGCAGGAAAGTTTTCATGGGATTTTTGGGTAGTGTAGCAGCAGGACGAAGAGCTTTTAACCGCAGAGGTCGCTGAGAACAGCCGCGGAGATCGCAGAGAACAGCATTTAACCGCAAAGGGCGCTAAGGTTTCGCGAAAACGCGCGCAGAAAACATTTTTTCCTTCGTATCCTTTGGGAGCCCTGCGCGACCTTGCGGTCCAAAGCTTATAGGGCGCTTATTTTCGGAAGTACCCCATGATGGCTTCCGCCTGCGCTCGCGTTACGACTGCGGATAACGCTGCCGCGTCCGCCTGCTTCACCGCCTGAACGCTTCCGAAGTGCTCTAGCAACCGGCGAGTCGTGCTGGCTCCAACGCCGGGAATTTCCAGCAGTTCGGTGGAGCGGTCGCGCATTTGACGTCGTTTGCGGTGGAAGGTGACTGCGAAGCGGTGGGCTTCGTCGCGAATCTGCTGGACCAGGTGTAGAACCGGCGAATGGTGATCGATTGCTACCGGTTCATCTTCCTGTCCGTAGACATAAATAATTTCCTCGCGCTTGGCGATCGAGGCCAGCGGCTGGTTGATGATCTCGATCGACTCCAGTGCCTGCGCAGCCGCGTGCAACTGGCCGAGGCCGCCGTCGATCAGGATCAGGCTCGGCATCTTCTTTTTTTCTTCCTGAATGCGCTTGTAGCGGCGCATCACCACCTCGCGCATGGACGCGAAGTCGTCGACCCCTTCCACGGTGCGGATGATGAACTTGCGATAGTCGGACTTGTTCATCCGGCCGTCTTCCCATACCACCATCGAGGCCACGGTTTCGGCGCCCTGGATGTGCGAGATGTCGAAGCACTCGATTCGTTCCGGGCACTCGGCGAGGCCGAGCGCCTCTTGCAGCGCCTCCTGGATAGCGCGCGTGTTGGGCTTCATCACGCGGAAACGCTGGTCATAGGACTGCTTGGCATTGTTGCCTGCAAGATCGATGAGGGAGCGCTTCTCGCCGCGCGACGGGACTTCGATGTGCACGCGAGTGGCGCGCGCCCCGGCATTGGCCAGTTGCTCAGAGAGAAGTTCTTCCAGCATGGCGCGGTCTTCGAAATCGGTGGGAACGTAGATGTTGCGTGGGACGTAGGGCTGGCCCAGATAGAGCTGGCTCAGAAAAGCGGAGAAGAAGGCGCTGGGGTCGAAATCCTTAGAGAGCGCTGTGTTGGGATTAAAGGAGGTGGCTGCCGGCCTGGCATCGATTCCTAGAGCTTCTTCGTTGGGATCCGCGCAGGGGCGTGGGTAGACGTCCTGGGAACTGGGCTGGACGATGTCGGCTACGCCAGATGTGAGATTGGGCGGGTGGGTCGTAGGCGAACTCGCCTCGCTGCGCTCGGCTGGGACAGCCGAGGCGGCCGTCCCTACGTGGGGCGCGGTGAGCACGGCGTCTGTGCCGAACTCCGGCAGGTCTTCCCAGAAAAATTCCCGCCGATCGACGACTTTTCCACCGCGCATGTGGAACAGGTTTACCGCCAGCATGCCGTTTTCGTAGTGATAGCCGAAGACGTCGGCGTCGTCTCCCTCGACGCCCGCCATGCGCTGTTTTTCCTGCAACTGCTCGACGGTGGAAATCAGGTCGCGATACTTGGCGGCCCGTTCGAATTCTTCGATTGTCGAGGCTTCTTCCATTCGCTTGCGCAGCGATCGGACCAAGTCGGTCTGGCGGCCTTCCAGAAAAAGTTTCACGTCGCGCACGGCTTCCTGGTACGTCTCCGGTGTAGTCAGGCCCTCGACACACGGCCCCAGGCAGCGCCGGATGTAGTACTGCAGGCACGGGCGCGGGTGGTAGCGAGTGAGATCCACCTTGCAAGAGGGAATCAGGAAGTGCCGGTGGATCAAGTCGACGATGCGATATGCAAGGTTGGCAGGGAAGTAAGGACCGTAGTAGGCGTTCCCGTCCTTGCGCAGGCGGCGGGTTACGTACACCCGCGGGTAGCGTTCGCTGAGCGTGAGTTTCACGTAGGGGTAAGTCTTGTCATCGCGCAGCAGGATGTTGAAACGCGGCTTGCGCTGCTTGATGAGGTTATTTTCAAGCGCAAGGGCTTCCTTGTTGTTGGCGACGACGATGTAGTCGACGTCGACCGCCTCGCGCACCAGCGTCCCGG
The DNA here is from genome assembly GCA_963850425.1 of uncultured Acidobacteriota bacterium. Taxonomy (GTDB): domain Bacteria; phylum Acidobacteriota; class Terriglobia; order Terriglobales; family Acidobacteriaceae; genus Gp1-AA133. Next base: position 98,418 of record CAWKLF010000005.1, read on the forward strand.
TTTTGGCATCGGTCCAGCGGCCTTCATGGAAATAGGACGATACGCGGCTGCGTAGGTTCTTGGCCTTCCCGACGTAAATCACCTCGCCCTCGGCGTTCTTGTAGAGGTACACGCCGGGTTCGGTCGGGATGGTGCGGATTTTCTGGAGGAGATCCACGGGAGGCTACTATTTTAGATGAGAGGGTTTGACTCTCTGATGCTGATGTACTACCTTTATGTCAGATGAGTCATACGTTAACAATTCGTCTTACGGAAGAATTGCTGAATTGGCTAAGGGGGTTATCTCGCCGCACCGGAATTCCAGTCGGGCGCCTGATCCGACAAAGGCTAGAGGAGATGCAGTCCGAGGATGGCCAACAGAAGTTCCTTCGCCATGCCGGAGCGGTCTCCGGTCCTCTCGACTTGTCATCGCGGAAGGGCTTTTCGCGGAAATGAAAGGGATCGCCGACACCGGCTTTGTTGTTGCATTCGGCAACCGGCATGACAGCCATCACGCCTGGGCGCTCGAAGTTGCGACCCATTTGCGGGAGCCTCTCGTGACGTGTGAAGCGGTTTTAGCTGAGTCTTCATTCCATCTGGGTTCTGCAGAACTTGTGCTCGCTCTGGTAAAGGACGAGATGTTGCGTCTTGCCTTCGATTTGAGTCGCAACCTCGAACAACTTGAGGAGCTGGCGATTCGCTATCGCGATCGCAAACCGGACTTGGCGGATCTTTGCCTTATCCGAATGAGCGAACTGTTTCCAAAACATCCGATTTTGACGGTCGACGTGGCCGACTTCCGAATTTACCGGCGGAACAAGCGCGAGGCGATTCCAATCGTTTCACCTCCAGGTTTGTGAGTGTCTCGAGTCACATCACCGGGTCACATCCCGAGATGACCGTATAAAATTTCTATCCCGTGTGTTGCCTTTGCTCTGAGCCGGCGATGGATAAGGATTTGCAACATCCAACAAGCTGCTTACTGTCAATGGTTTACGGCTGGGTCGATGCCTTGTACAATTGGCATCGTCCGTGCATTAGTAAGCGGCGGGACGCGAAAGTTCATGGCCCCCGGACTCAAAAAGAAGCTTAAGATCTTCAGGATCAATAGAGAGGAAGGAGCCCTCCAAGATATGACACGCACTTCGTTAGTAATTCTCTTAGCGGCCGGCATGGTCGCATCTGTGGGTTGCAGCACCAAGAAGTACGTTCGCAATGAAACCACGCCCATCATCAACAAGACGAACGAACTCGACGATCTGACTGCAAAGAACACCAAGGACATCAAGGACGTCGATGCCCGCGCGCAGGCCGGAATCCAGGCCGTGCAAGCGAAGGCCACGGAAGTCGACCAGAAGGCCTTGGCCGCCGGCAAGACTGCGGATGATGCGCAGACTACCGCCAACGCCGCCACCAAGCGCGTCGACACGCTGACGCAGACCGTCGTGAATCTGGACAACTACCGTCCCGTGGCCGAGACGTCGGTACATTTCGGATTCAACAAAGACAACCTGACCAAGAAGGCCAAGGAAGCCCTGGATCAGCTGGCGACCGATGTGCCGAATACCAAGGGCTACATCCTGACGGTCGAAGGCGGAACGGATGCGGTTGGTTCTTCCGACTACAATTACGATCTGAGCCAGCGCCGCGCGAATGCCGTGATTCAGTATCTGGCGTCGCAGCACAACGTTCCGGCACACAAGATTTACCTGATCGGCCTGGGCAAGGATAAGCCTGTGGAGTCGAACAAGACCGCCGACGGCCGCGCCAAGAATCGCCGGGTTGATGTTCGCCTGATGACGAACACGACCGGTGGCGACAACGCGTCCCCGGTTCAGCCGGCAGCTCCGACGGCCAGCACGACGACTCCGCCGAGCATGTAATTAAGTTCCCTCCTCCCCGGAGGATCTTCGCCAACACAGGCCACTCACCCCCATGAGTGGCCTGCTTTTTTTGTGTTTGAGGAATTCCTAAGCTCATTTCCATGACAGTGCGATGCCACCACTCCCGGGTTGGCCTCAATTGTTGAGATGGCAATGTTTTTCGCCACGCTATCCAGCAGGGCGTCGAGCCGGCCTACTCTACCCACGAGCATGCGGCGCCGGCAGTGTTCTCGCAATACAGCACACGCCAGGACTTGGGCTTGTGCACCTCCGTCCAGGCGGATCCCTGAATGAAGTAGGGCTTCGCCCAGACCTCGCTATCGATGGCGCGGGGCGCAATGACTGTGACCTGAACAGCGCTATCGGCCGGAACGCCGCGGCGAGGATCCATGATGTGCGAGTAGCGGCGTCCGCCGGCCCGGAATGATTTCTCGTAGCTGCCCGAGGTGGAGAGAGACACGTCTTTGAGGAACACCTGAGCGGCGTTCTTCCGGTGGTCCCAAGGGTCAGCAATACTGATCGGCCAGCCGCGTGGCTCCTCGCGAGGATTGCCCAGCCCGAAAATACTGCTGCCGGATGCGGCGACGAGGGCGTTACGAATACCGCGTGCGCGGAGGATCTCGACCATGCGATCGACGGCGTAGCCCTTGCCCACCCCGCCGGGATCGATCTCGACCCCGGCGCGATCGAAGCGCACGGTTCGCTTCTTCGGGTTCAGTTGCACATGCCGGTATCCCACCAGGGCAAGGGCATCGTGGAGCTGGGCGCGAGCTGGAACATGGCGCTGTCCGCCGAAGAACCCCCAGGCACGCATGAGCGGTCCAACGGTCAGATCGAACGTGCCTTCGCTGGCGCGACTATATTCGATGCAGTCAGACAGCAGACGGAACGATTCCGGCGAGACTTCGACCGGACGCGCGGCAGCCTCGCGATTGATGCGGCTCCATTCGCTTTCGGGTCGATAATTCGAGAGCAACGCATCCAGGCGGTGGGCTTCCTCAAAGGCTGCGTCGACCGCCTCGTTCATGGCCGCCTGATCGGAGCCATAGAGGACGACCGAAAACGTCGTCCCCATGGCATCCGTGCTTCTTTCCAGCTTGACCGGTGCGTCTGCGCCGGCCAGCAAGAGCGCTGCGAACAGTGCGAGAAGCAGACGGCTCAAGCCTTGGCCTTCGGCATCTGATTCTTCCAAAAGGCTTCGTAATCGAACATCGCTTCCTTGATGGGCACGCCGCGCACATCGATTTTTGTCAGGTCCGCGGACCCGAGTCCCGCGGCCTCTGCCAGAAGCATCATGTTGTCGGCGTACTGGAACGTCTCATCGCCGGGCTGTAACTGTTCGGGAGGATGCCCCTTGGGGTCTTTGAACACACGATACGGCGCCTCATGTCGGCCCGCACGGGGGTTGTAGCCCATGGTGGCCGCCGCTACCGAGTCGGTATTCACGCAGTTTTTGCCGACAACGAGGATTCCCGGATGAACGGGCTTGGAACCGAGGACCCACGGGCCCTCGCCGCCGACCATGGAGACGATGCCGTCGGCGATGGCGAGGTCCACCGGGCGCGCGCCAAGAATATCGACCAGGATTCGAGGAAGCCGCCAGCCTTCGTAGCGGTTCGACTTGGGATCAAGTTCCGCGGGAGCTCCGGAAGGCACCTGCACCTGCCCATAATGGAAAACGGTTTCCCGGTCGCGATACACGCCCAGCGGCGTGATGCCGAACAGGTTCTTGATGCAAATGGTGAGGCCCATTTCTTCGTGGTTCTTCATCTTGCCCAGGCTCACGAAGAAATCGCAGTCCTCGTAGGAGTGGTTCAACTGGAAGGCGGGAAAGAGGTACGGTTTGCTCTGCACCTTCAGCAGGGAGTATTGCTTGCCCTCGCCGAGCGCGTTGGTGTCTTCGAATTCGACCAGGGGCGCTGCATTGCGGATGGCGGCGACGTCCCAACCGCCTGAGAGCAATTTGTCCTCGAGCTTGTAGCCGGGCTTGCGGCCGCCGGCGCTTTCGAGAATGCGGATGCGTTTTGCGCCGAGTGAACCGAAAGCGGAGACCGCGGCACCGACAACGCGGGGATGCACCCAATGCGTGTCGCCCGCCGTGTAGCCAGGGAACCCTCCGCCGCCCGTCAGATTGACTTTGATGCCGACCGTCTTCCCTTTGACCTGGTTGCCGATTCCGCCAATCTGATCGAACATCTTCTTGAGTTGGGCAGTCAGGTCTTCGTCGTAGCTGCGGACCTTGGCGACGGAGACCGGTTCGGCCGGGCCCGCCGGTACGGGCCGGGATTCTTCTGCGGCGGACCGCACCGCCAATGCGCCTGCTGCAAGACCGGAAAGTGCCAGCCAATCGCGCCGCGTCACACGTTCTCTCATTGTTTTGCCTCCTTGCTTATTTCATCGAAACCGTGGCCCACAACAAAAGCTTCGGAATCGTCACTTCCGTTCTACCCTCAGCGTCACGCACGGGGAGATCGACCGCCGCATTCTCGGGTGTTTCCAGGCGAGCCGAGCTGAACTTGCCGGCCACACGCAGGGTGATTGCCTCCACCGGGTGGTCGAAATAGTTGACCAACTGCACGAGCAAAGGTTGTCCGGGACTGCCTCCGCTGACAAGCGTGATGACCGATGGCACATTGAACGGGACCACGCCCAGGTCGTCGTCGGAGAGCAACTCTTTGAGATCGCGCGCCAAGGTTTCTGGATCCGGGTCCTTGTAAACGACCACGCGACCTTTGCCGGCGGGAACCTCGACGAACGGTTCCGTCTTCGGAGCGTTGCCCCAGGAAGGGCCGGCGATCACGAGTCCGCCGCTCTCGGCGAAGTCCTGCAGCAGTTTGCGCTCGGCCGTGGATGGCGGGTCGAGTTCGGTGACCACCAGCGCGCGGAACTTCGCGACGCCAGCGGTGTTCAGCTCGGAACGGGCTAGCAGACGATAGGGCACCTGGCGGCGGGTCACGAGGTTCAGGTACTCGTCGGCGAAATCCTGTTTCGAACTCGCCGGATCGAGCACGATGCCGACATTCCCATAGGGCGCAAGGGCACGCCAGGCGGCGTGACTCTCGGCGAATTTCAGATAGCTCGAGAGGCGACGCCATGTTTCGAGCGCCGAGGCATCCCGGGCGCGCAGTTTGGCGCGGAAAGCATCGTTGAGCGAAACGATCCAACGACCACCGGCTGCGGAAGCATCGGCGACGGCGCGCGTGTAATCGACGGCCGAAGCGTTCTCGGGCTGGCTGCTGATCCACACCGCCGGCGAGGGCGAGGCGAGCGCGAACGACCGCACCAGCCAGATGTTCGACTGGATCCACGGCTCGCTCGAGGGCGCACCCCGGATCCCCATCTCGGAGAGATTGCGGGCGCTCGGAGCCACGCCCGCGAGCGCGACGATCGGCGCAGACTTCGATCGCAATGGTGCTGCGTCCTTCGCGATCTCAACTACCAACATGGAGCCGGCCGCTTTGCGCAGGGCGGCAGGAAATTCCGGGGCGAACTCACCTTCGAGCACGAGTCCATCGAGCGCAGCCCGGGCGGCGTCGGCAGCGATTTTCGACGCATCGCCGGCCGCATAGACGAGGCCGAGCACTGCCAGACCGCGCTTGTGTGCCGCGTCCGCATAGACCTTCACGAGCTGCTTCTGCTCCGCTTCAACAGCCGCATCGGCGGGCGCGCTCCAGGTGACAAGCAGGCAGTTCGCGGACGAGTCCTCAAGAAGACTGAGCGTGGCGGGTTCGTACCAGCGGGCGATTGCGTCGCGGACGGCAGCATCAGCGGGGAGGGTTTTCGCGCGGGTTCGCCAGGCAAGTTCCAACGGGCCGCCGGTCCAGCGAATCGGAACCCACGCCTCCGGAGCCGGGAGACCCGAGACTCCGCACGTGCCCGACAGCAAGAAGAGCATCACCAGACGGGGGAACCAACCGGGCATGTCCTCTCTCCGTTATATTTCGGTACTGGATCTGATTGTCACTTTCCTGCGCTGCGCATCTTACTCCCGGATACGACGATTCCGCCGCAGAACGACTTTATGCGCAGTCAAGACCCGTGGCTGTGATCTATCGCACAGAGGAATGAGACTCCGGTGTGTCTGGCGAAAACACGCAATTGCGCTCGTTGACCTCCCAACGGGAGTGAGCGGTTTTAAATGTAATGTAGATTTACGCGGCATGTGCGTCTTTCAGGCATAACATTGTTCGGAAGTCGTGGATAAAAGGTCGTGAAAGACCAAGCCCCTCATCACGAGCTGTGGGCCTTAAAGGAACGCGCTAAGGAGTTGCGCTGCATCTACAACGTGGCCGCAGCGCTCTCGCGACGCGAGGAGCCTCCGCAAGAGGTGTTTCAGTGGGTGCTCGATGCCATCCCACCAGCTTGGCAGTTTCCAGAAAACACGACAGCTCGGATTGAATATTTTGGCCGCACGCACGGGTTGCCTGATTTTGTGGATACCCCATGGCGGCTGCGCTCGCCAATCTCGATTTGGCGCACCGATGTGGGGGCCATCGAGGTCCACTACAAGCAAGAGAAGCCGGTCGCGTGGGAAGGTCCTTTTCTCAAGGAAGAACGGCAATTGCTCGACAACATTGCGCATCGCCTCGGCGAGTATCTGGAGTGGAAGCAGCGAGAACTGAGTGGGGAGCGATTGGGCGCCTCGCCCGAACATTGGCGCTGGCGGCAGCGTTTTGCCGAACGCATTGCTGCCGCGATCGATCCTGTCCGGTTCGGGGTTGAAGCTGTCTACCTTTTTGGTAGCACCGAGGCGGGCGACGCGAATGTGGGAAGTGACATCGACCTGCTGGTGGTGTGCGGCGGCGATGCAAGTCGGACTGCTGACCTCCGTGTCTGGTTAGAAGGCTGGAGTTTGTGTCTTGCTGAAATCAGCTTTCAACTTTACGGCTTTCCCAGCGAGGGCCTGCTCGACGTGAAGCTGTTACACGGCGCAGAGGCGAACGTGGAGATTCAGGCATTCGCCCGTGCCGGCAAAACACTTCAACCACTGCCGCTGGGGACATCTCCCTCAACACCATTGCGTTGACCGCGGGGGATGGGTTCTGAGTGCGTGAGGATTTCTCAACAGATTCAAGATCAAAAATTGGAGTAGTTCACTTATAATTTTCTTTAGATCTGCGTTTCTTTAGAACCGCTCCAACAATGCCAGCTAATCCGGAGCCCATCAAGATAAGGGTGCCGGGTTCAGGAGTCGTGGTGAAAAAGCCGCTTTCGAATTGATAGTAGGGAGGCGGGGCGTTCTGCCCTACAGGAGCCTCAAAGTGAAACGTGAGCGTTAACCTCCCCTGCGGCACCTGAAGAGCGAACCGTTGATCTCCCAGTTGTCCCATTACCTGCACTCCCATAAACACTGGGGATATCGTGGCGGGAACGGTGACAGTGAAATCTCGTCCATTAATAGGGAATTGAAAGCTGCCGAGAGCTGCAATCTCTGTACCGAAAAGCCCGCAGTCGACGCTACAAATTCGGCTCCGACCTCCGAGCGTGACGCGGCCCTCCACATAGGTAAAAGAAAGAAAAGCAGTGGGTTTTAGCGAAGAGCCGGGGGTAAGAGTAGGGGCGAATGAATCACACCAGAACACGCTGGGGGCGCAGCTCATATCACCACTCGCGTTTAGATTCACTCCTGCGCCGCCAAAGGTGGCCAACATGTTATCCCCTCCAGGGCTTGGGCCGAATGCGATAGTAGCTTGCGCAACGAAGGTTGAAACGCTATCACCATGCGCATAATGGGCCAGCATCAGCAATACCAGGACGCTCGCGTATCGGAACCGCTTCATAGAAGCCTCCTTACTCTCCAATTTGCCGCGAACGCTACCTCGCCTACCTTACACAGTCAATTAAGAATGCTGTATAGATGCGGCCACCGTGCGCCTCACGGCGCGAAGGCGAGGCTGGCAGGCCGTTAGCGCAGGCCGCAAGCAGCACTGTTGGCCGGGTCGCCACAGCCTTCCACGCCCGAACGCCTCGTCTTTGAGACATCGTTGGCTAGCGCGGTAGCCCGGTGGATGCGATTCTTTCTTTCGTCTCTCACCATCCACGCGAACTCGCCGCGCTCGAAATCGAACGCCACCTGCTGGAATTGAATGGTTGAGAGGAACCCGTCGAAGGAGTGAACGGGCATCTCTCGTTCCGACAGGTATACCGGCTCCCGGTCCAGGAACGTGTCTCCAAGTTGGAGGTTAGCCAGGCGGATCTCCTGCAGGGCGAAGCTTCCACCCAGGTTGGTAAAGGCGCGCGCGTGGTTGGAGGGCGCGATCCAGGGGACGTGCGAGGCCAGCAGAACCAGTTTCTCCGCGCCCGTATCGACCAGCATGCGCACAGGCCTCGAGCCGACCCGAAGATCGACGCACAGCCTGCCATTTACCAGGTGGAAGGGAACCGACGAGGGGAGTGGGTCGACGGGACCGAAGATTACCTTCCTTGCCCCGTAGTCAATCCTGAAACTGCTGTGCGCGAGGACGTTCAGCCCCACCAGCGCGTCGATGCGCACGCCTGCACGCCTGGACACATCGGAGAGGTCCTGAACAATACTGCGCACCCTGGTTGCGTGGATCGGACCGACCGCAATGTCGGGGATCGTCACCCCCGCGCCGGAGAGCGTTCGGTCCACCGCGTCGATCCTTTCCTGATGGCCGGATAAGGAAAGCTGCTGGGCCAGATCACGATCGATGACAGTAGGATAGGCTCCCGTATCAAGGATGAAGTTGAGTTTACTGAGAGAGCCGATCGAGCCCTGAACAACGATCAGCTGTTGACCATAGATCTTGAAGCCCATCACATATTCGAACTCGCCCGAACCCGCCGCGACAGACCTACAGCTCAACAGCAAGACAACCGACAGTGCAAAAGATATGTGTCGCCCCATGGCCCCCACCCCCCGACGGTAATGCGTGGGAGAAGAGACGGAATTGGCAGTGGGCCGGTTTCTGTCCAGTATCTGGATTCTGTGGCGATTGTCAGTGGCTTAGCAGTTCACCGGCAGGGCATGGAGAGAACACAATTTTCGAGAATTTCTGGAAATAAGTTGAACCAAAGGTGAGCCTCTTTCGTCAATAACCCTAAGTGGGGACCCCGATGCGGCCGGACTTATGTCGCGTGTTTCGGTTCGGGCCTTTTGAGGCGGATGTCCAGGCGGGAGAACTGCGCCGGGACGGCGCCAAAGTGTCGCTGCAGGAACAACCTTTCCAGGTACTGGCCGCCCTGCTGGAGCGGGCCGGAGAAATCGTGTGGCGGGAGGATCTGCGGCAGCGGGTCTGGCCCCAGGATACCTTTGTCGAGTTCGATCACGCGCTGAATACCGCCGTTAAGAAAATCCGTATTGCGTTAGGCGACTGTGCGAATTCTCCGGAGTATATAGAGACCATTCCGAAGCGTGGATACCGGTTGCTGGGTCCGGTGGAAGTTTTGCAGCCAGAGCCGTCCCATTCGGAGAAGATGACCACGCGGGCTGCAGCGTGGGGGTTGCGGGGAAAACCGGTCGCGGTCGCGCTGCTGGGCTCGGTGCTGCTTTTGGTCGGGCTGCTGGTTATGTTGAGAAGAAGCACGGCGCGCGATCCCGCCGATAAGAAGATGGTTCTGGCTGTTCTGCCACTGGAAGACTGGAGCGACGATGCCGGCCATGCTCTGCTGTGCGAGGGCATCACGCAGGAATTGATCACGCAATCGGGAAACACCGATCCAGCGCGGCTGGCAGTCGTTCCGCACGCGTCTTCGGTGGCATACCGGCATACTCCCAAAACGATGGCGGAGGTCGCTCGCGAACTGCACGCTGACTACCTGATAGAAGGGAACTTGCGAGCCGATGAGGAGCACGTCCGCATAACGGTGGAACTGATCCGGGTCAGGGACGGGACCCGCGTGTGGGGAGAAGACTTTGACCGGGAGCCGGGCGAGTCGTTGGAGCTGGAAAGCGAAATTGCCGCCGCTATCACGGAAAAGGCCAAGCTGGCGCTCCTCGATCCTCTGGCGGTTCGCTAGGCCGTTGGCGGCACTGGAGTTGGCGGGATTCTCGCAACCGGACCGACAGAGGTAGAATTAAGGGGATGTCACTGCGTTGTATTCCATTGATCCTCGCTCTCCTGCTTGCCGGTGCGGCAGCACAGCAACAAGGGAGCAAGCCGCCCAAAGTTCCTCCGAACCAGGCGCCGCCGCGGTCGCAGCCGGAAACCGATGAGCCCGTGCTGAGGACACGGCCAGGAAGCGGGCCGCAAAGTTCGAGCAAGGCAGATCCGCCCGACCTGACTCCTCCGCAAAATGATGCCAAAGATCATCCCGACAGCAATTCCGCAATGCACGAGGCCGAAGACGCCGCGGGTTTGTACGCGGGCGACGAGATCGGCGGCGTGGAGGAATTCCGGGTCTGGAATCCGCACAAGGCGGAGAAGGACGTGGAGGTCGGCGACTTCTATTTCAAGCGCAAAAACTATCGCGCCGCCCTCGACCGCTATCGCGAGGCCCTCTACTACAAGTACGACGACGCGGTGGCGATGTTCCGGCTGGGAGTCTGCCAGGAAAAAGTCGGCGAGGGCGAGGAAGCGCGCAAGGCGTACCAATCCTATCTGAAGATTCTTCCGCAGGGACCGTTTGCGGCGGAAGCGCGCCATGGGCTGGAGCGGCTGAAGTCGCTGGATTCGGGCGCGGCTGCCGAAAAGAAAGCCGAGCCGCGCTAAGAGCTTCGAGCCGCGAGCCAAAAGGTATCGCTAAGACTTCTCTATCCTCAAGAACTCACCCGAGGTGGCGTTCACGGCAACTTTCAGCTTGGAGTCGCTGCGGCTGGTTCCGTAGATCACGTGCCATACGAGCTGATTGTTCACCATGTCCCATTCGAGGATGTAAAGAATGGGTGTGTCGGCCTCCTTGGCCAGAAGTTTCTCGCCCCCGTGTTCCTGCGCGACCTTGAAGGCCTGGTCAGAATCCGTTTTGAGGAACGCGATGTCGAAAGCGTGGGTCGAGGAGTTGCTGGGATTGTAGGTGTCTTCGATCCCGGGATTGACGCCGCGGTCTGTCCCGGATCCGGACCAGGTGTAAGGCTTGGTACCGCGTTGCATGACCGAAGCAAACCCGCCACGCCAGATTGCCGACTTGCCATCGCGGCCGTTTGAATCCGCGTTTGGCGTGGATTCGAGGCGGTACGGCCGGGCGTCCGCCCCCCAACCATGTGCCGAGATGTAGAGTTTCTGAAGCGCGCTGCGCGCGGTCAGGATCTCGGGTGGTTTGGGCTGCGGCTTGGCGGATTCGCCGCTTTTCGGAGCTTCCGAGGAGCAGGCCGTCAGCAGGGATAAGGCGAAGATGGCCAGGAGCAGCTTCTTCATCGCTACCATCCTGTATTAGTTTTTGAGATGCTGGAGTGCACGCTCATTCTAAACGAAGGAGCCAACCGCGCCATGGATTTCTATCTGCGACGACTCCAGGATGCCATCGGTTCGGTGACGACAGGCATGAGTCCGGAAATGCTGGCATGGCGTCCGCAGCCGGAAAAGTGGAGCGCCGCCGAAGTGCTCGAGCATCTTTATCTGACCTATACGGGAACCATCAAGGGGTTTGAAAATTGCCTGGCTGCCGGCAAGCCGCTGGCCCGCGCGCGGACGTGGAACGATCGCGCGCGGACTGGGCTGGTCGTGGGGCTCGGATATTTGCCCGAAGGCCGGAAGTCTCCGAAAAATGCGGAGCCGCGCGGGTTGCCATGCGAACGAGTGCTGGCTGAATTCGCGGAAAAGATTGTTGCCATGGATGCGGTGATCTCGCGGGCGGAGGAGAAATTTGGCTGCAAGCCTCCGCTGCTCGACCATCCCATCCTCGGTCCGCTGCGCGCACAACAGTGGCGGAAGTTTCATTGGGTGCACGGCCGGCATCATCTCAAGCAACTGGAGAGGTTGCGGAAAGAAGCTTCGAGCCACGAGCTCTGAGCCACGAACTTTGAGCACGGTTGTTGAAAAGCTTTTAACCGCAAAGGACGCCAAGGAACGCGCAAAGTTCGCAAAGGGCTGATGATTTACTTGTCCCTGCGCGTGGGTGCCCTTTCTGCGCGTGCTCTGCGGTTCAGAGCTTTTTCTCGCGCGTAGGCGTACGGCGCGTCGAGGGGCCGCAGCAAAGAAAACTCCCGGCAATATTGCCGGGAGTTGTGCCGCATGGTCGATGGGAATGTGACGCAAATTACTCTCGCATGGAGGAAGGAACGCCGGCGCGGCGGGCCTGTTCCTGCATGTCCTCGAGTTGCTTCTTGGCGTCGTCGAGCTTCTTCTGTCTATCCGCCATTTGTTCTTTGAATTGCGAGTCCTCTTTATCCCACGTGCCGGAGTTGCGGAGGCGGTTGCCGGCGTCGGCATAGAAGGCAGCCGCGCGCAAACGGTATTCGCGATTGGCCACGTCAACTTCACGCGTGAGCATGTCGATTTGTTCCTGCTGTGCGTGAATTTTCGATTGCCACTCCTTAAAGATCTTCTGCTTCTGGGCCTGTTCCTCGCCGGCTGACTTTTTGTCATCGGCGGTGGGAGACTTTTGTGCTGGAGCGTTTTCACCCGACCCTGCTTCCGCGGTCCGGGATGGCTGCGCCGCTGAATCCTTGGGAGTGGGCTCGGGCTCTCCGCCGGTCGCGGGCGTAGTGGCATCTGCGGATTCGGCGGGCGCCTGCCCGACCACTGACACCTTGTCATTGATCGGAAGATTGTCATTGTCGTACTTCTTTGCGGCGGGAGGCTTCTGGCCGTTGTGCTTGCGGTTCTGGCGCGCCAGGTCGCCCAAGGAAGAGTCCTGAGCGACGGCGACCGAGGCCAGCGCCGCCAGAAAGATTGAGATGCCGGTAAGCCATGCGATGCGCTTCATATGCATTGTCCTCATTAATGTCGCGGCGGCTTGGGCCGTCGCGCGAATTCCTAATCCTGGGCCGCCACAGCGGCCTGAGTTTTCCTGCTCTCGGCGAGAAAACCGCCGATGGTGGAATCGAGATGCCTTGCTTCGGCTGCGATGTCAGCCGCAATCTGGGTAGCCAGTTCCGGGTCGCGATTCTTCGCCAACTGCTGTGCGTAGCCGGAGATGGTGATGAGCGAGGTGCGCAGCGCCAAAGCCATCTCCGCCGATAACTCGCCGCGCAATTCGATCTGCCGGCGAATAGTCGCAATTTCGCTCAGGTTGTTGATGAGGCAGGCGACCCCCAGTGGCGTGCCATCCGCTGCGGGGACTCGTGATGCGGTTATCGAGAGCGTTCGGCGGTCTCCAGTCGGTGTCAGATATTCAACCTCGACGCTCTGCAACGGCTTGCCATCGCGCAGAACGGCCTGGATGCTTCCGGCAAGAAGACGCGCTTCGCTTTCAAAGGCTTGGCCTACCGCGGTCTGGCGAAACACTTCCTCGGCGTTCATGCCGCCCGGGGAGGCGATGCCTAGGATGGACTTGGCGGCATGGTTGGCCTGCCGAACCAATCCATTCGCTCCGAAGAACAGAACGCCACTGGAAAGATTTGAGATTACGGCTGCGCTGATGTTTTCGGAAGTGCGCGCGCGCCGGCTTTCCGCGTCCCGCAGGGTGGTCAATTCATGCTTTTGCTGCTTCAGTTGCTGAATGACTTCGTGATAAGTCTGGAGGGGAAGTTGTGAAGCGGTGGCCGCAACTGTCGGCCGTGAATCATCGTCGCTCAGGCTCTTGCGCACACGGCGCATCATGAACCACCCCAGCATAAGCGCGAAAATGGAAGCTAGCAGCAATAGCGCCATTTTTAGGAAAACCGGATTGGTCAGAAGCTTCACAGCAGCCTCCAGTACCAATCCAAGAAAGTCCTGCCGAAGAAAAAAGCGACCATCGCCATGCTTCCCAGGAACACTCCAAAGGGCATCTCGTAATGGCGGTACATGGTCTGCGCGGATTGCCAGGCGCGCTTGCGCGCTTCAAGCAAAGTGAAGTTGCGGCGGCGCGCGAAGCGGCTGGTGCGCTTGATCCAAACCAGCAGGATAGTTCCCACGCCGAACACCGATCCGGCGATCGAGGCGGTGAAGATGGTGAATACGGTCAGCTTCACTCCCAGAAAGGCGCCGATCATGGCCATCAGCTTGACGTCGCCGAAGCCCATGCCTTCCACGCCACGCGCACGCAGGTAAATCGCACCGGCACCGTAAATGAATGAAGCACCGACGATTGCGCCCAGCAGCGAATCTGCGAGCGACAACAGACGCGAGGACACATCCGAACTCACTGGCAACGAAACCACGCCGGGCAAGAATTGCGACGCCAGATCATTGACCGGCACGAACAAGCTGAACAGGATTCCAAGTCCCAGCCCGGTCAAAGTCATGCGGTCGGGAAGCAGTTTGGTTTCCGCGTCGGTGAAAATGAGGCCCAGCAACAAGAAGGCGAGCACGCAATACTTGAGTGTCGCCAGGGTTGCCCCGAAATACCATGAGCACGCGAGGAACAGAACGGCAGTCAGAACTTCCACCATCAGATAGCGCGGCGAAATCCGGCCCTGACATTGCCGGCAGCGTCCGCGAAGAAGCAGCCAGCTAACGACCGGAATATTGTCATAGAACGCGATCGGTTTTTTGCATTCCGGGCAGGCGGACCAACGCGGGTTCATGACCGACAAGTCTCGCGGCAGGCGGTAGATACACACATTCAGAAAGCTGCCGAAGATCAGCCCGAAGACCACGCTCGCCGATGCCAGGAAAGGATCCACGCTCTTTAAGAACGCCAATGTTGATGACAGTTGTCCCTTGATTATAAGGTCGGGATGGAGCCTGCTCTGGGGCACTGAAGTCACTGTCCTTCCGGGACCAACGACTGTAAGTACCTGAAAAGGCTAGATCGAGATAACCCGGAGCTTAATGACGGCGGTGCACCGCAGCCGGTGATGAGACTTCAGGCGCGTTCGGGGAGGAACAGGGAAAACGTCGTACCGCTTTGTCCAGGGCGGGCGGAGCTGCGTACCCGAATCCTTCCCTGATGCTTGCGGACGATGCCTTCCGAGAGCCAGAGCCCGAGGCCGGTACCCGAGTCTTTCTTGGTGGTGTAGAAGGGCTCAAAGAGCCGGGCCTGATCCTGGCGAGAGATGCCGCTGCCGCTGTCGGCAAAGACAACGCGCACGCCAGGTCGGCCGTCTCCCGAGTACTCGCGGCCGCGGCAGACACGCATGCGCAGGCGGCCGCCTTTGGGCATGGCATCGGCAGCATTCACGATGAGGTTGGCGAACAGTAGCCGCAATTCGCCGGCGAATCCGGAGATCTCGCAGCCCTCGCAGAAATCCTTCTGGACTTCGATGCGGCTGGTGCAGAGCTTGGCGGAATACAGTTGCACCACTTCATTAAGCGTGGAAGAGACATTGAGGGCCTTGGGCTCGGAGACCTCACGCACGAAGCCCAGGGTTTGTTGGGCGATGTCGGCGATGCGCTGCACTTCGCCTTCCGCCATCTCAAGATGTTGATCCGCGCGCGCCGGATCTCGCCGCGCCAGGTAAAGAAGATTGGTGATGGCTTCGAGCGGGTTGTTGATTTCGTGGGCGATGGCAGCGGTCAGACGGCCGGCGGTGGCCAGCTTCTCACTGCGCTGCAAAGCCTGCTCGGCGCGCAGTTGGGCTGTGATGTCGCGCGCAATCGCGGAGGCGCCGATAACCATCCCCTCGCGATTCCGCAGGGGAGAGACCGAGAGCAGGATGTGCACCAGCGAGCCATCCTTGCGGCGGCGCTCGGTCTGATACGTCTCGATACTCTGGCCGCGCGCCAGCATTTCGAAGTGGGACCGGGTCTCGTGGGTGCGGTCTTCGGGTACGGTCATGAAGACGGGCTGGCCGATGACTTCGCTTGCGCTGTAACCGTAAAGCTGCTCGGCGCCTTGATTCCAGCTGGTGATGATTCCCTGGGGGGTGGCGCTATAGATGGCATCGTCGGAGGATTCGACGATGGCGGCCATCTGTTCGAGAGTCTGGTCGGCGCGCACCTCCGCGCGAGATTTCTGGCGCGCCAGGCTGGCTGCCAGTAGGGAAATGATCACGAAGACGGCAAGGCGCCCGAAGTCGGCGGGATGAAAGCCCATTGAAAATCGTGGTTCGAAGACTACGTAATCGATAGCGAAAACCGAAACCGCGGTACCGAAAACTGCGGGGCCGAATCCCAGGAATCTCGCGATCACCACGACCGCCAGCATGAAGATTGCAAAGGGATCATGATGCATGATTCCGGTGAGGGACCATAAGGCGACCGCTGCCGTCACAGCTAACAAAACTCCGCCGTAACGCATCGGCCAGTTGAGCCGGACCGAGCGCGTGAGAGGAGATGCATTTTCTGGATTGCGATTCATTCGAACAATGCCGAGCCCCTGCCCCAATCGAGGCTGAATACTGGATGCCTCTGACCTTATGCTTGGCTGTTTGGGAGATCCTGCGTGGAATGTAGCAAGACAGAGTTCAAGAGCGCAATTGCACGAACGGGGGATACGCTCAAAAAAAAGAAGGGAGTGCGCAAGCTTGGGAATGCGCACCCCTTCGTAAAATCACGCTGAGGCGATCGAGCGCGTCACTTCTTCTGAATCGACTCGACGTATTGATTCAGGTTCGCGATACGCTGCTGGACTTCGGCATCGTGACCCTGGCTCAGGTGCCGGAACAGCGGACCCCATACCGGCATATCCTTGCTGCCGTGAGCCGGAGTTTCGGCTTCGCCGCGCAGCACGCTGGAAATGTGCATGGTCGGATATTTTCCCCCATTCTTGGCGCTCAGCTGGGTGAGGTCCGTGGGAGGGACCTTGAGAGCCGAAGAGGCCGGGCCCGCGCCCTTGCCATCGGTGCCATGGCAAACCGCGCAATAGCTGTTGAACATCTCGTGTCCGGAAGAAGCGTTGGTCTGTTTCACCGGGACGTGCTTGATCACTTTGTCTTGCGAAGGCGCCGCCTGCTGTGCCATGGCGATCATCGCCAGGGCCACAACCGTAACGCCCAGACCGAACCACTTGCTAGCTTGCATGAAGCCTCCTAGAAACTGCCGCACAGAAAACTGCTGCCAACCGGCTAGTGTAGGAGGGAATACTACGCCCGAATGTGAGAAATATCACATCGGCGAGTGACCAAGTCACCGGGCCATGGGACGAAAACGGAGCAAGTCACCTTGCAGCAGCAAGCTGCGCGGATCATGCCGGGGCAGAGGCCCATCCCAGGAGGTCCAAATCTTTGGTACCAAACGCGTGCTGGTCAAAGGGTTAACCCAGCTGTTTTTGGCCTCCTCCTTCACCACCACGGAGCAGGCAGAAATGTCAGCGACCTCGCTGGCGGGGCGAAGCTTCCATTCAAATAAAGACGCTTCCAGGGACTCGGTCAGAATCTCGGAAGGAAGCAGGCAGAAGATCCAAGGGTGCCGGGCGGAGTGAAGCAAGCTGTGAAGCGGCTCGTCCGGAGTGGAATTCTGAATGACCGCGCCATACTCGCGGGCAATGTGGAGGGTGTGGTCGGTGGAACTGTGATCGACTATCAGGATCTCATCGCACGGGCGCAAACTTTCGAGCGCGCGGCCAAGTTGGGGCGCATCGTTGCAGGTTTGCAGGATGGCAGTGATGGGCGGCATCGAAGAAGGGGTATCAGAACATAGAGTGGTGTGGCGGGCAACTAACGAAAAAGGGCACGGCCGAGGCCGTGCCCGTCAGAAAAGAACTGCGCGTTATTGCTGTGGACTCGAATCGCTCGAGGGCTGAGCCATTTTGTGACGATGCGAATCCGGACCCTGCGCCGGGATGACGGTGAGCGGATTCTGCAACGTAAAGTTCACCACCGTCTCAGAGGGCAGTTTGATTTGTTGACCCTTGGTGGCGGCCTGCACGCCGCCGCCGAGGCCGCCGCCCGCCGCTGCTCCGATGCCGGCGCCCTTGCCGCCGCCCGCAATGCCGCCAATGATGGCGCCGATCGCCGCTCCGGCACCGACCTTCGCGGCTGTGTTCTTTCCGCGCGAACTCCCCTCACGCTTGTACTGGTCCGTCTGAATGCCGTAGGACTTTCCGCCGACCGAGATGCGATCCAGTTGCATGACCACCACGGATTGTCCGGCGAATTTACCGGCGCTCTTGACTTCCACCAGGTGACCTTCGACGTCATAACCGGAGGGGATAGCGACCTCGCCCTCCGCCGACAAAGGCGAATTCAGAGTTGCGCGAAAAGTTTCACCCGTCTGATTTGTTTCAGAATCGATTCCGTCCACCAGCCGGACGGCAAGCGTAGTGCCGGCCGGAATGGTGACCTTCTGAGGCGGAGGCGGAGGCGGCGGTGGCGCGGGAGTGACCGGTGCAATCGATTGCGACTCTTGATGATTCATCGGCATGCCTGCGCTGCCTGCTCCCGCGCCCGTGGCTGCGAGTTCCGTGGTATCGCGGGCTATGTAGCGCTTCTTGGGAGCGGGCTCACGTCTGCGGGTCGGAGCCGGTTTGGGCGATTCGATGGGAGCCGGATCTGGCTCCGTTGCAGCGGCTGCTGTGGAGGGAGGCGGTCCCACCTGCAGGTTGTTGACAACTTGCTTCACACCCGGAAGCGAGGAGGCATAACGGGCCGCGGCCTCGCGCTGGGTATCGTTGTCCACCGAACCGGAGAGCGTGACGGTGCCGTTGGCGGATTGCACGCTAAGCTGCTTGCCCTGCAAACCGGAATCGCTGTTGAACTTATCTTGAAGCTGGCTGCTCAGTTGGGCATCGTTCGGGGCCTTGCTGCAGGCTATCGTGCCCGCGACCGAAATGAGCAGAAGAATGCATAGACATGCCGTGATTCTCGCCTTCATAGGCAACTCCTGTGGCTAAGTATGGCTAGGATGATACTAGTTTAGATGCTTACAGGTTGTCTTGCTTACAGAAAAGAGTGATGAGGAAGGAGTTGGGCAGTTTGCCTGAATCGGCTGCAAATGCGATCTTCGGCCTCCAGCGCTCCTGCCGGCGACTCGCAAGGCTGCGATTTCGCTCCGTCCAGGCGAACAAACGGCGCACGTTGGTGATATGCATGGTTCTGTCAACAAGCAACTGATAGCCTCCAACCCCCGCAATCCTACCCCGCATCTGAGTGTCGACTTTCCCTGCGCCGGAGGAGCTAATGCCATCCAAAAAGAACGTTTGCCAGACTGCCGCTACGGAACGCACGAAACTCTCGGGCACGCGAAATAACTTCAGTCGCCGAGAATTCTTGAAGACTGCGGGTGCGGCCGGCGGCGGTGCTCTCATGCTGGGCTCGGTTGGATCCGTTTTCGCGAAGACCACCGCGCTGCCAAAGCCAAACAAATCCGGTATTGATCACATTGTTCTGGTCACTATGGAGAATCGCTCGTTCGATCACTTCCTGGGCTGGTTGTCCGGCGCAAACGGAATCCAGGGCGGCCTCAGTTTCACCGATACTGCCGGCAACACCTCTTCCACGTATCAGCTTACCGACTACCAGGGCTGCGGACACGCCGATCCTGACCATTCTTACGCCGGTGGCAGGGTGCAGTACGACGGCGGCAAATGCGATGGATTCCTGCAGACTGCACCTCCGGGCGACACTTTCCCCATCGGCTATTACACACAATCTGACCTGGCATTTCTGGGCCAGGCCGCTCCGGACTGGACAACGTTCAACGGCTATTTCGCCGCGATCATGGCGGAGACATTCCCCAACCGCATTTATCAGCATGCCGCACAAACCGATCGCCTCGCCAATTCCACTGCGATCTCGAAATTGCCGACAATCTGGGATCGTTTGGCGGACCACAGCATCAGCCGCCGCTATTATTTCAGCGACGTGCCTCTGCTCGCGTTGTGGGGCTCGAAGTACCTGTCCATTAGCGCACCGATTGCGCAGTTCTTTGCCGCTTGTGCAGCCGGGACTTTGCCGCACGTGTCGTTTGTCGAACCGCGCTTCCTCGGCGAGTCGCAAGGGGTGTCCGGCGACGATCACCCGTTCGCCGACATCCGCAACGGAGAAGCATTCCTGAACGCCGTGTACGCCGCGGTGACATCAGGCCCAGCCTGGAGGAATACAATTCTGGTGATCAACTTTGATGAATGGGGTGGGTTCTTCGAGCACGTTGCTCCTAGCGTTGCGCCCATTCCCGCAGCGGATGCGGCCGCCGGCAACCAGGACGGACTGCGCGGATTCCGAGTCCCCTGCCTGATTGTTTCGCCGTGGTCGCGCCGTGGCTACGTAGCGAGTGGCATATACGACCACACTTCTGTGCTGAACATGATTGAGTGGAGGTGGAACCTTCGCCCCCTCACAGTCCGCGACGCATCGGCACGAAATCTTGCCCTGGCCCTGGATTTTTCGGTCAGTGATCTCGCCGCGCCCCAGTATCCAGTCCCGCCCGGGCCGTTCGGAGCACCCTGTAGTTCAGTTGTACCCGCGCCCCTTTCTAACACACGCTCCGCAGGCGAGAACTGGGACGGTTTACGAGGCCTAGCCTTGCAGCACGGCTGGCCCGTCGGGTAGGCGTCTTACCCGAGCGCGCTTTCACCTCATTGCCGGGAGTATAAGCCAGACGATCTTTTCTTTTGGCTTTCTCGATCAGCCGCACCTTGCGCGCATTGGCCACGATCACTTCATGCCCCAACTCGCTCAATAAGCGACTGATCCAGGGCGAATGCGTCCCGATTTCCAGTGCGATGCGACTGCGCGGCATCGTGCTGAAGACTTCTTGCAATGCTTTCGCTGTCGTCCGCACTCGCTGCTCCAACTGGATCTGACCGGCTTCATCCACCACGCAGTACCAACTGTTGCGGTCTCCTAGATCCAATCCAATGGTCAGTTTCTGCTGCGAACAATTCTTGCTCTGCTTCAGTGCTGCGGTGCTAACCTTCTTCATTGCCGGCCTCCTTTATCTCCTGCGCTTCAAAGCGCGTCGATAACTTGGGAGCGTCCAGCATCCCGTCGGAGACCGCCCTTCTCATCCCATCTGTTAGCGTCACTTGAGGATTCTGCTATTGCTCGGCCAGCAGACAGCATCGCAATGTGCAGTCGTCACCGGAAATTACTCATCAAGACGACGTCGCTGCTTTCGGTTCCTCGCGTTAGCGCCAGTTGACTGCCGTCATGCGACCAGGCAAAGTCAAAAATCTGTCCCGACTCAAAAGTCGTAATCTGTTTCGGGGGTCCGCCGCTCAGTTTCTGTCGCCAGATGTTGGAGACACTGTTCCGGGTCAATACATAATCAACTGCCTCACCTCCTGGCGCCCAGCGCGGCTCTTTGCCGCCCAACGCAGGCCAGTCGAACTGGTATAAGGCCCCACCGCCATCGGAAGGGATTATCTTCAGTTGATTTGGCTTAGAGGCAGAAGGAGATGCGGGCTCTTCGACCGGGACGTAGGCCATGACGAGATACACGATTCGCTTTCCGTCTGGAGAGATTCTAAGAGAGGCGCCAGATCCAAGCGCAGAGTCCTGTGACAGCGTCTCTGGAGGCTTCTCTCCGGTAATGTTGACGCGTACCGGGATGAAGGAAGGACCCTGCAAATAGACCACCCACTTGCCATCGGGGGAACATTGTGGACTTATGGCAAACATTTCGTCGGCGATGCGGATGGGGTTTGAGCCATCGGCATCCATGCGCCATATGCCGCGTTTTTGTTCCCGGTAGGCGGAGTAGACAATATAGCGGCCATCGCCACAAACCGATGGGTCCCAGTTGGGACGATGATCGGGCGTCAGCAGCGTACGCCCACCCCCATCCGGATTTATTGCGAACAGATTGCCATTCTGGCTGGCAAAGATGATGCGGCCGTCGGGCATCCAGGAGAACCCTCCGACAGCAAACTCCTTCGCAGTGACCTGCTTGGCCTTTGCGCTGTTTCCGGCGGACGCGATCCACAAGTCTGAGACCATGGTTAGCTCAGTGTCGACTAGAGTCTTGCCATCCGGCGTGAGGTCCAAGCAACACAGCTGGTAATCCAGCAGGTCATTGGTGAGGCGGCGTGCCTCTCCTCGTGGATAGGAGATGAACCAAAGTTGCCCGCGAAGCGCCTGATCAATGTTACTTATGGGCGCCAAGAGGCCACTGCCGTCCGGCAGCCAGCGCGGACGGCCGACAGCGTCCGGTGTGGAGTAGATTTCACGGACTGATCCATCGGCGACCGAGATGGCCGAAAGCACAGAACGAACTCTTTTCGTCGCCTCCGAGGTTGTGAGCGCAATCGTCTTGCCATCGGGGGACCACTCCAATGCAGTAAATCCCTCCATGTAGGGAGGTGAAGCTAAAACCCGTTGATCACTCCCGTCGGCCTTGGCAATCCAAATATCAATTTTTTCACTGGACGCGAACCGCAGAAAAGCGAACTCGGCACCGTCCGGAGAGTAACTGGATCCAAAGTCGATCCCCCCCTGCATCGCGAGATGTGGTGTTCCGCCGAGGGCGGGCATCCGATAAAGAAAAGTGTTAACGGGGTTGTTCTTCTCAGTACGGATGAAGTCAATGTAATTGGCATCCGGCGTGAAGGTGAGACTATAGATCACAATCTCATCCGGTGGCAGAATCTGCACATCGCTGCCGGTAGCTACTTGACGAACGTTTAGGCTTTGTTTTTCTCCCTCGCGAAGAACATAGACGACATAACGCCCGTCCGGGGAGATCGCCACATTGGTGGCATTCCCGCTCTGCGTCAGCCGGCTGATCTTCATGCCCTGCAGGTTCCACTCATTCCTGCGCTCGTTCCGCCTGGACAAGTAAATTCCTGATCCAGCAGTCAGCGCAGCAAAGGCAATCACCATCAATGCCAGAACTCCCTTGTGGCGTCTTGCTTCCGCGAGCAGGACCGCTCGGCTGGACGTTCGCACTTGCGTCGAAGAAACGACGGCGGCGGAACTCGCAGAAGCGACCGCGCTCGCCGTATCCGTGCTGCTGGAATCCGTATCCCGCTTCAGCCCCTCCGGGTCGGCGCGGACGCCGCCAGCATGCTGATAACGCAGCTCCGCCGCATTGTCGGGCGCAGTTGGGTCCGTTGTATTGGGCACTTGATCGACCCGAGCGATGAACCGGTATCCGCGGCGTGGAACCGTCTCGATGTAGGTAGGGTCTGTGGCGGAATCGCCGAGAGTCTCGCGCAGCCGGTTCACCGCGGCGTTGAGCCCATGCTCGAAGTCGCCGAAGCTGTCCCCCGGCCAAAGTTTTCTTTGGAGCTCTTCCCTCGTCACCAGCGTTCCGGCACTCGAGGCGAGCATCAGCAACACGTCAATCGCCTGACCCGAGAGCTTCAGCCGATGACCATGCTTGCGCAGTTCGCTCGTTTCGGTGGACAGCTCGAAAGGGCCGAAGCGCATTGAGCCCATCGCCTTGCGGGGCTCCAACATGGCCCCACCCCCATTTGGGCCACGATTTTATCATTGTTTTCCCGCGAGCATGCCCGCGCGTTTGCTGCTGCAATCAATTGCTACCTTCCCGATTTATCAACAAGTTGCGCAATGATCCAGAACGATCTGATTTAGACTTTGCGAGCATTGAGATAGCACCAGGCACAGCCCAAGTTCGGTGGCACCGACGGGGTGACCACCATGAAACGCAGCTTTCTCATCGCAGTTCTGTTTGCCGCCTGCGCGGCACAAACACAAACCCTTCGTGTCGTTCCAGCCCACCTTGAAGCGACTGGCCAGACAATCAAGAGTATCCAGTTCTTCTGCACGGAGGACTACAACCGCGATGAGTGCCGCCAACATGCACTTGAACTGCGCCGGGTGCTCATGACGTATCCGCTAGAGCGGCTAGGAATGCAAAGCCACGATTCTGGTCAGTGCAGAAATCGGTCAATTGGTGAAAAATCGCCACCACACTCATCCTCTGAAAGAGGAGGTCAAGAGGAAAGATTTCTCCCACCCCTTTGAGAGATGCATCTCACGACAGATAAGAAGTTTGGGGTGGAATCTGCAGAGGTGGCTTATGACACTGACAATGGTGGCTGTGATTTTCGGAGTCTTCGCAATTGGTCTGATCCTCCTCCTGATCTACAAGAGCACGCTGACAATGCGAAGGGACGACCAGTTGTTTCTGGATGACGCAAGTTCGCACATGCACGCTGAGCAGACGGAACTGTTGGCCAAGGTCAGCCGGCTCAATATCCCCATGCGCATTCTCAGCGTGGGGTCTGGGGTACTTCTGCTCGTCCTCGTGGCGATGTGGCTCTACCAGAAGCTGAGCGCGGTAGGGTAACGTCGAAGGCTTCGTAGTTGGCCATTACGGTCATTGACCGAAAGCGCGAGTTTTTTGAGTGCGGGAATCTGTCGCGCAAGAGCGTCTACCGTAGCGCGACACTTACTTTGGATCTCCGGGGCCCGGATTCCAATCTGGCTGGGTCTGTGCGCGCTCGCACATGGACTCGATCATGTCTTCTGTCTCTCTCGCATCGCGCGCGAAGATCCCGTGCTTGGTAAATTGCAGTGTCTTCTTCAATTCAGCGGGAGATTTTCCAGCTTTGAGGCCTTGCTTGACCTGGTTCCACATGTCGGCAATAAAGTCCCGCTGCCGGCGGAGCAGGTCCACATCGCCCAGCTCGCCATGCGCCGGAACCACGGTGTTGACGGGAAGTTGGGCAATCCGGTCGAGGGTGCGAATCCAACCGATGTAGCGAACATCCCGGTCAGAGAAATTGTTCCCGTGGGTCCAGTTCACGGCCAGATCTCCGACAAAAACAACGCCTTCCGCCGGCAGATAAGCCACCCCGTCGCCTTTCGTGTGGGCCTGCTCATACTTGATCAGCTCGACCCGATGTTGGCCGTCGTCAAATAGCAGACGGTCCGGGAAGCGAATGGAGGGCAGCTCCAGATGGTCCATCTTCATCTTCGTCTGCTCTCGGATGTCCTCCATCCCTTTTGTGCCTAGCTCTAGCGCAAGGTCCTCCGTACTTACAATGGCAGCGCCATGGGCGGTGAACACACTGTTCCCCATGGTGTGATCCGCATGGTAGTGAGTGTTGAAGACAAAACGCACGGGTTTGGAGGTGATGTTTTTTATGTCCGCAAGGATGTGTTCAGCCGCCCACGGAAAATTCGCGTCAATAACCAGTACATAGTCGCGAAATACAACGAAGCCCACATTGGTCTGTTCGTGCTTGCTGAGGTCACCAGCCCAATAGTAAACATCTCGAGCAAGCTGATGCACGCGACTCTGGGCGTCCAACGGCTGGCATGCCCATAAAAGCAGGAAGATTAAAAAGCGGAAACCATACCTCTTTATTCGCATCGTTACTGGGACTCAGCTACCGTTCGCGGTTGCGAAGGAGTGTATCATCCAATCTTATCCATCATCCTCTGCTAAAGATTGCGCCGAATTTAAACGGCTATGAGGGATGGCTTATGCTCGCTGGCCTACATGAGGGCACACTCAACCGTCGTAATATCGCCATTGCACCAACGATGTCGATGGTAGGTCCGGGATAAGCCGGAGGCGGGGCCGCGGATCTGGCGGTGTTCGCTCAGCTTTGGTGCAGGAATTTGTAATCGAGGATTGAGGCGGCCAATCCGGTCCCGGAGTCAGGTTTCTGGCATTCTTTGGCCCGGATAATCTTGCCTTGGCAGAGGACGTTACTATTCTTCTGGCCGGATATTTCCTCTGGCATCTCAAAGACCATTTCCACCAGCGCATTGACGGGCAACTCCGCTGCACCATCGAAAAGAACTCCCGATTGGCTGATATTCAAAATGGTGCCTGCCGACCAGGTGTCCAGGTTTTTGACGCGATAGCGGAGCGGCAAACTGAGCTTCAGGCGCCGCGCACGCGGCACCCAGCTGGGCTTTTTCTCCCGCGGCCGCCGACGGGTGGTTGGTTCTTCCGCGGCCAGCGCAACGCGCTCGGTCCGACGCATGGTGGACCAGTCATACTTGTATTCGGCTGCGCACAGGAGACACACCTGGTAATAGTGACCATCGGCCGCTCGCCGAGGCCATGAAAATTCGTGGGAACAACGCCCGAGCCTGAGCACATCCATGAGTTTTTGAGGCATGATTTTGACTGCCGGTGGAACTATCCGGACAACGCTATGATCTAACGAGGGGCACGTATTGAACAGGTTACTTTCGTGCGAGATTTAAGTGCGCGAGCGTACAAACGCTGGTGCTGCTATCACTTGTGCTGTGAGTTTCTCGCCCGGTGACTGGCTTGTGTATCATCGCGGCATGGACGAGGTCAGCGCTTTCGTTCTCGCCGGCGGGCAGAGCAGCCGGATGGGTACGGACAAAGCTTTCATCGAACTCGAGGGCCAGTCGTTGCTCGTTCGGGCGCTGAATCTGGTTACTGGCATTACTCCGAATGTGCAGATCCTGGGTAGCGAAGCAAAGTTTGGTGAGTTTGGCAAAGTAGTGGAGGACCAGTTTTCGAACCACGGGCCCCTGGGCGGGATTCACGCTGCGTTGCGCTCATCCTGTTCCGAACTCAACCTGATCCTGGCGGTTGACATGCCGTTCGTGCCAATAAAGTTTCTTCGGTACCTGGTGGGGATAGCCCGGCAGCATGATGCGGTCGTTACCGTGCCCAAGGTGAGCGGAGGGTGGCAGCCTCTGTGCGCAATTTATCGACCGCCTTTTGCCGACTTGGCACAGAATGCATTGCAGAAGGGACATAACAAAATCGATGCTCTCTTCGAGAAGACGACGCTGCAGGTTCTTGACGAGGCCCAACTCTCGAGGGAGGGCTTTTCATCCGACATGTTTCGGAACCTGAATACTCCGGAAGATTTGCGGCAGGCAAAATCCCGGTTGCAGGAGACCCTCCCGGTTGTGAAGAATTGAGCGAATGCCAGCCATGCCCGACGAACCTCAAATCACGCCCTACATCGATTTTCAACACGTCAGCAAAGCGTTTGGCGACAACCGTGTCCTGGACGACGTGAGCTTCAACGTGCGTGCCGGGGAAACGGTTTGCATTTTAGGACGCAGCGGTGTGGGCAAGTCGGTATCGCTGCATCACATCATGGGCTTTCTGAAACCGGATGCCGGACGCGTCATCGTGGCGCACGAGGACATCACCGACTATACGGAAGTGCAGTTGGAAGCGATTCGCAAGAAGGTCACTATGGTCTTTCAGAACGGTGCCTTGTTCGATTCACTGACCGTGGGCGAAAACGTGGCGTTCCCGTTGCGCGAGCGGAAAGATCTGACGGAAGACCAGATTTATCAGATCGTGGACGGATTGCTGGAAATGGTTGGGGTGGGGCACATGCGCGAGCTGCTGCCATCGGATTTGTCGACGGGCATGAAGCGTTCGGTGGCGATCGCGCGTGCACTATCGGCGCAGCCCGAGTGCGTGCTGTACGACGAGCCAACCACCATGGTCGATCCGCTGATGGCGCAGTTGCTAGGTGACTTGATCAAACGTCTCAAGATTCAACTTCATTTAACCAGCGTGGTGGTGACGCATGATATGCGGCTCGCCAAGAAACTCGCGGATCGCGTGGTGTTCTTGTACGAAGCGCGGGCGATTTTCTTTGGGACCTATGCGGAGATGGAGAAGTGCCGGGAGCCGATCGTGCAGGAATTTCTGGAGTTGGATGAGTTGAAGATCGAAGCTTAGCCGCGACGGCTTTTTCCTGTTCAAATAAATGCCGGTTTTGGCGGCTGCCTAGAATCCTTGCTCGACGAGCTTCTCCAGGGTGAGCGGAGTGTTGGCCGACTCGCCCTTCATCATTTTCTCCACGTACTTGGCGATCATGTCGACTTCGAGATTCATTGGATCACCGGGCTTCAGGGAGCGGAGGTTCGTCATCTCGGCGGTGTGCGGGATGATCGCGACGGCCACTTCGGTGCCTGCTATCTTGGCCACGGTAAGACTGATGCCCTCAATGCTCAAGGATCCCTTGAAGATCACATACGGTTCAAGTTCTGCGGGGATGCGAATGCGCAGCCAGTAGTCGTCTGCTCCCGCAATGCGTTCGAGGCCAACGAATTCTCCGGTCCCGTCCACGTGGCCTTGCACAATGTGTCCGCCGAAGCGGCCGTCGGCGCGCATGGGAAGTTCGAGGTTCACCAGCGCTCCCTCATGCATGCGCGAGAAGGAGGTGCGCTCCCAGGTTTCTTCGGCCAGGTCGAAGGCGACCGAGTGGGGAGTCAGTCCAACCGCGGTCAGGCAGACTCCGCTGACCGCGATGGAATCGCCTTTTTTCAGTTCAGCGATCAGTTTCGATGCGGCCACCATCAGGCGGCGCGTGCCGCGTTCTTCTTTGATGCTGGTGACCTTGCCAACCTCTTCGATGATGCCGGTAAACATGAGTACCTCCCAGGCACTTGGCTGCTGACGAAAAAACCCATTACACAATCAACAGCGAACCTCAGCGGCTAAAGCCGCATTGATTTTCGCCGCGTACGGCACGCCTGGAAGGCGTGCCCTTTCAAAGCTACACCTGCGATCGAACTTTTTCCGCGGCTTCTGAAGTCGCGCCTTTCAAAACACGATGGCAATCAGACCCTTTCCGCAACCTGTTCAATCCCGATAAGGATCCCGCAAATATCCCTCGACCGCGAAGTCTTCGCCGAAGCGATGCAGGCGGAGTGACTTCACATAGGCCGCGTCACCCAAGGTTCGAAATCCGGAATTGGTGGCGAAGGGGATCGCGCCGGTTCCGGCTAGAACTTTGGGGGCGTAGTAAAAGAAAATTTTATCGACGATGCCGGAATGCAGTGCGGCCCAGTTGATCATAGCGCCGCCTTCGATGAGCAAGCTGGTGATTTCGAGTTGCCCGAGGACTTGGAGAAGGCTCGCGAGGTCTGGGCGTCCGTCGGCGGTGGCGGCAGGAATTTGCTCGACGCGAATGCCGTGTTCCCGGAGAACCTGCTTGCGCTTTTCTTCAGCGAAGGAGCAGATCACCAGGACGTCGTCGCGACCGCTGTGCACCAGGCGGGATTCCAGGGGCAGGCGAAGGCGCGAATCGACAATCACTCGCAGCAGCGGACGACGCCGCGGACGCCCACTGCGATCGGTGAGCAGCGGATCATCTGCAATGATCGTGCCCACACCAACCATGATGGCGTCGCTTTGGTGACGCAAAACCTGTACGTGCGCACGAGCGACTTCGCTCGTGATCCAGCCGCCACTGGCTGAGGCGGATCCGAGAGCTGTCGGATTCCCGGACTCGCCCGGCGCCGGCGCGATTTTGCCGTCGAGGGTCATCGCCGTTTTCAAGGTGACCAGAGGGGCTTTGCGGCGGATGTAATTGGCGAAGGCTTCGTTGAGCCTCTGGCAGTCTTCCGCCAGCAGGCCGGATGCAACCGAGATGCCTGCTTCGCGCAGACGGGAGAAGCCCTGGCCACTGACGAGAGGATTGGGATCGAGCACTCCGCCCACGACCCGACGCACGCCGGCGGCGATCAGGGCGTCGGCACAGGGTCCGGTTCGTCCCTGATGGGAGCAAGGCTCGAGGTTGACGTAGACGGTTGCGCCACGGGCACGCTCGCCGGCTTCTTCCAGGGCGAGAACTTCGGCGTGCTTGAGCCCGTCGTAAGTGTGGGTTCCAGTGCCGATGACTTCACCCGTGTCGGCCACAATGACGGCCCCGACGTTCGGATTCGGAGAAGTCAGACCAATGCCGCGGCGTGCGAGTTCAAGCGCCTCGCGAAGAAAATCTTCGTCGGTGTAACGATCTGGCATGCATCCATCGGCGCTGGCGCAATCCGGGTGCTTGGTCCTTGCGCCTTCTGTGAAGTGTGGGGACTTCGTCTTGCAGCCGATCCCAGGCCTTTCGCGGCCAGAATGGGCGACTTCGAACAGCACTGACAAATCCTCGTTCGGTTCGGCAACGGAGGCCCGTTTCGCCCCTTCGGCCCGCCTGACCGCGATCCAATCCAGCTAGTTAAACAGCGACTCTACAAACGCTTTCGGATCAAAAGGCAACAAATCGCCGGCTTTTTCGCCGACTCCTACGTAGCGCACCGGAACTCCCAACTCGCGGGAAATCGCCACCACGACTCCGCCTTTGGCGGTGCCATCGAGTTTCGTAAGCACGATGCCTGTGACGCCCGCGGCCTCGGTAAATAACTTTGCCTGCTGTAAGCCGTTCTGTCCGGTGGTTGCGTCCATAACCAGCAGCGTCTCGTGAGGAGCTCCGGGAATGATGCGCTGCGCCGTGCGGCGCATCTTTTCCAGCTCCAGCATCAGGTTGGTCTTGGTATGCAGACGGCCGGCTGTGTCGACGACCACGAAATCGATCTTGCGTGCGGTGGCGGCCTGCAGAGCGTCGAATAATACGGCGGCCGGATCGCCGCCCGCTTTTGTCTTGATGACTTCTGTGCCCGTGCGCTGTCCCCAGACTTCGAGTTGTTCAATGGCGGCCGCACGAAAGGTATCGGCGGCGCAGAGCAGTACATTCTTTCCCTGCGATCGAAAAACCTGCGCAAGCTTACCGATGGTCGTCGTCTTTCCGGTTCCGTTTACGCCGACGACCAGAATGACTTCCGGAGTTCCATCCACCTTCTGGACAGGCTGCGAATTGGCGGAGGTCAAGATCGCCAGGAGTTCTTCCTTTAGCAGGCGCTTCAGCTCTTCGACATCCTTAATTTGTTTGCGGTCGGCTTTTTCGCGGAGTTTCTCGAGCACCTCGTGCGTGGTGGTGGTGCCGAGGTCGGCGCCGATGAGGGTGGCTTCAAGATCGTCAAGGGTGTTGCGGTCGATCTCCTTGCTGAAGGAAACTGCTTCCTCAATGCGCTCGGCGAGATTTTCGCGCGTGCGCGTGACCGCTTCCTTCATGCGGTCGAGGAAACCTGGTTTTTTCTGCTCTTCTTCGAGGCTGCCGAAAAGGGTCTGAATCATAAATACTTCGCGTCACACCGAGCATTTCATTATACGGGGGAGACAGAGGTTGACGCGGAAGCAGGTCTTTGCGGGATGGCCTGTTCTTGCGCTGAAGAGGCTGTGTAAGAAGTTTTCCCGCGTCCCTGAAGTCTTAGAAACGAGTCGTTTCGACGGCTTCGGCTGGGGACGCTGATGCGGTTGCGGCGGCCGCTTTGGGTGCGACCATCGGAGTCTCGGCCATTGTCGCCGCGGCAGGATCGGGTACGCTCACCCCTGAAGCCACAG
Source organism: uncultured Acidobacteriota bacterium (assembly GCA_963850425.1). GTDB lineage: Bacteria > Acidobacteriota > Terriglobia > Terriglobales > Acidobacteriaceae > Gp1-AA133. The sequence continues at coordinate 129,244 of CAWKLF010000005.1, forward strand.
GCGTTGCCGGATCTGCAACTGGAGCAGGGGTGGCCGTTTCGGGCGGAGGTACCGCTTGCGCGCGGACGAGACGCCGGACCCGAATTTCTCCTCGCTCGTAGACCGCAGTCAAGGCGGCAACCGCTTCCGGGTCGAGACGTTTTCCGACCAGGCTGTGAATGATGCGCAGCGCCTCGGGTGGATCGTAGGCTCGCTGGTAGGGGCGGTTGGTGGTGAGAGCGTCGAACGTATCGGCGACCGCAATCACGCGCGCCAGCAACGGAATCTGATCGCCTTTCAAGCCGTAGGGGTAGCCGCGTCCGTCGAGCGCTTCGTGGTGTAACTCGATACCGGGCAGCATTTCCTTGAGCTGGCTCACCGGGCGCAGGATGTTGGCGCCCTTGGTGGTGTGCGTCTTCATGATTTCGAATTCTTCCGGAGTCAGCGCGCCGGGCTTCTTCAGGATGTGATCCTCGATGCCGATCTTGCCCACATCGTGCAGTTGCGCAGAGATGCGGAGGGTTTCGAGAAACTCGTCATCCAGCTTCATCTCGCGGGCGATAAGAAGCGAGTAACGCGTGACACGATCGGAATGGCCGCGAGTGTAGGGATCCTTTTCGTCGACCGCGCCGGCCAGCATCTGGATCGAGCCGATAAAGAGCGCGCGATTCTCTTCGGCAGCGCGCTGCAGGTCCTGCACGAACTGCTGAAGCTCGTCGGACATCATGTTAAAGGTGGAGGCGAGTTCGCCGATTTCGGTGCGGCTGCGCAACTCCACGCGCTTTGAGAAATCTCCACGCGCGATGGCGCGGCTTGATTCGGTCAGAACTCTCAGCGGATTCGCGATGCGGCGCGCGGCGTAGAAGCTCACCATGATGCTGCACAGCACCGACAGCAGAGCAAGGAGCCGCGCCGTGTGCTGCATCTCAAAAACGCCGCGATAGGCTTCCAGTCGCGGCTTCTGCACAACGACCGCCCAATCCAGTTCCGTGACTGGACTGTAAGTGCCGAGCATTTCGGTGCGGTCGCTTCCGTCCTGGATCGTGAATTCCTTGGTGGCGGCGAGTTGTCCCTTGCTGCCTTCGTCGACGAAGTTTTGGACGATCTCGAGGTGCTTCATGTCCTGACCGGTCGCATAGCTGGAATGGCTGGCGGCGACCAGCCGGCCTTGCGCATCGACCACGTAGGGCGTAAGACCGGAGCGGCTGACTTCTTCAAGACGGCGTATCAGGAATTGCAAATCGACAACCGAACCAATCATGCCCAGGAAGCGGCCGGAATACATGACGGGGCTGCTCACCAGGACGACAGTGCGTGCGTCCTTGCCACTGCCAACCACCAGGGTCTGCCCGTTGTAACTGCGATTTTCACGTGCCGCGGCGAAACCTCGCTCCAGTTCGCGGCGCAAGAATGCGTCAGGGGCGATGCGTCCGGCGGAAATTCCTTTGGCCTCGGAATTTAACAAAGTGGCATAGGCGATGTCGTCGGAAGACGAAACGAAATTCTCAAGCAGAGCCTGCAGTTCCTTGCGTTCTACGTGGGCAGCGCCAATGTCGCCGCCGCTCGCAATCTGGATAGCGGAGGAAAGGTTCCCCAGCATCAGGCGAAGCGATGCTTCATGCTGCGAGATGTCGTCGGCCAGCGAGCGCGTCACGGTGTTCTGCAGCAGCATCTCATTAATCTTCAACCGGTCGCGATTAATGGATTCCACCTGCGCCGAGTAGAAATACATGGGCACAACGCTGATGGCCACTAGTACGCCCAGGATCACGTACAGGATGGGGATGCGCGCCGGAATGGACACTTTTAGAGACACAATGGCACTGTGTTTACAGGCGCAGCAAGTACGTGGGGGATTGACTGAAATTTTACTTTGGTTTGGACGTGAACCGGGCAAACTGCCGTTGCGGCGAAGTTACGAAAGTATTGCTCTAAGGCGTGAAACAGACGGAGGTTTGGCAATGGAAAAGCGGACCCAATGTTAAACTGTGGATTCAACGATATCCAAGTCATTGTTAACGTAAATAATCGGTGAAGCGCGGGGAGTCCAGGCATGATGAGCAAGTCACTGCGAAATGGGGCTACGTCGTGGTGTGGGAATTCCGTGCGGCCGCGGGTGCGGATGCATGCTTTGAAGAGCTTACGGGCCGCGCGGTATCTTGGGCTCGCTTGTTTGCCGACCGGCGAAGGATTTGTCGCGACGGAGTTAAACCGGGACTTGAAGGATCCAGCCCGGTACCTCACGCTGGATTTCTGGGAATCCAGGGAAGCCTATGATGCTTTCCGGGCCCAGCACGCGGCGGAATATGCTGCGATTGATCGTGAATGTGAAGCGCTGACCGCGGAGGAGAAAGCCCTGGGCGCCTTCGAAAGAATTGTTTCCGGTTAGAGTTCCGTTTCGCTTTTTGCGCTGCGCGTCATGAGTTCATGGATGGCCTCGCGCGGCGATTTTCCCTGCGTGCAGAATGGCGTGCATTTTTTCGCTGATCGGTATCTCGACGCCGCGAGCCTTCGCCAGCCCAACGGCTGCGTTGGTGGTCAACACGCCTTCGGCTACCATGCCGTGCATTCCGGCAATGATGTCCGTTAAATTGCGGCCGCGCCCAAGTTCGACGCCTACGCTGCGATTTCGCGAGAGGCCGCCGGTGCAGGTGAGCACCAGGTCTCCTAAACCCGCCAGTCCCGACATGGTTTCGCGTTGACCGCCGCAAGCAACTCCCAGCCGGGTGATCTCCGCCAGTCCGCGAGTGATCAGGGCGGCCACGGAATTGTGACCGAGTCCCAAGCCGTCGCAGACGCCGGCGGCGATGGCGATCACGTTCTTCAATGACCCGCCCAGTTCGACTCCGACCACGTCGTCGTTGGTATAAAGACGGAAACGCGGATCGCTCAATTCCTGCTGAACGGTCTGGGTAAGTTCCGCATCGGGAGACGCGATCGTGACGGCGGTGGGATCCCCGCGCGCAACTTCCTTGGCGAACGATGGACCACTGAGCGCTCCGAGCCGCGGGCGAAAGCCATTTCCCACGACCTGCGCAATCACTTCGGTCATGCGCAGCAGGGATTGTTCCTCCAGCCCCTTGGTCGCGCTTACGAACAACATGTCCGGGCGTAGCCAGGGACGCATGCTTTCGAACAGACGCCGGCAGTGGTTCGACGGCATCACGCTGATGACAATTTGCGCGCCTGCCAGGGCTTCCTCGAAATCGCCGGTGGCGACGACGTTTTCCGGAACCAGTTGACCCGGCAGGAAGAGGCTATTCTCCCGTTGCTTGGCGATAGACTCGCGGACTTCAGGTTCATACGCCCACAGACGGACGCGATGATTCCCTCGGCGCGCAGCAACGATCGACAGGGCCGTGCCCCATGCACCCGCTCCGATGACGGCGATCTCGCTCATTTTGGTCTCGAACGAAATTTATTTTCAGTTCCGGCAAACAGCCGGCTGAGATTGCGGTGATGCTTGGCGATGATCAGCAGGGAAGATGCCGCCATGAATGCCAGCATGGCGGGGGTCTCGTGGTAATCGTGCAAGAGGCGAGCCGCAGCCGGGAAGATGGCGGCAGCCGTGATCGAGCCCAGGGAAATGTAGCGGAAGAGGGCTACCATGATCACAAATACGATGACCATCACCAGAACGCCCCTGGGTGCGAGCGCGATCCAGCTACCGAGGCCGGTAGCGACCCCTTTGCCGCCGCGAAAACGGAGCCAGACAGGAAAGATGTGGCCTACGATCGCGCAAAAAGCAGCCAACGACGCCAGAACATAGGGATCTGCGCCGACTCGCCGTGCGAACGGAAGAGCGAGCAGGACGGGGACAAGTCCCTTGAGCGCATCGAATAGCAGTGTTAATCAAACCCAACTTGGGGGACTTGCGGGAAACGTTGGTGGCGCCGATATTGCCGCTTCCGCTGGCGCGAATGTCTTCGCCTCGAAAGATGCGGACCAGCAAATAGCCGAATGGGATCGATCCAGAAAGATAACTCAGCGCGGCGGTAACGAAATAAGGAATCACTGGTTATATGGGCCTCCGCTGCTCTAGCAAGAGCGGGAAGGCGTGCAGCTTGGTGTAGCGCGAACCGGACCGCGAGAGCTGACTCTGGTAAAGAAAGAACTCGCGGGCGGTCATGGTACCAAACTCCGGGAGCGGCATTGTTGCCAATTTCTCTTGCAGGCGCTGGAAGATCCCGCTGGGGCCGTCGTCCTTCTGGCGGCGGGGCGCGCCGGAGCGTCCGCTTTTGCGGGCCAGTGTCAGGTGAGGGCTGAAGGCACGATCTTCTTTCGGAATTCCGAGCTGCGCGGTTGCCTCGTCGATCGCTCCGGCCAGACGCTGGAGTTCCGGGGCGGCCTGAATTCCGATCCAGAACACGCGCGGAGATTTTGGCGTCGGAAAGAAGCCGAACCCGGCGAAGTTTAATTGGATCGGCGGCACGCTTACCCCGTTCAGCTTGCTCTGCAGAGTCGGCAGGATCTCGGGTGGCTGTTCACCGATGAATTTCAGCGTGATGTGGATGGATTCCAGATGGACCCAGCGGGCGCCGGGCGCGAAGCCGCTAACACCATCGACAAACCGGCCGATGCGCTGGTGGATTTCGTTGTCGATGTCGAGAGCGGTGAAAAGTCGCACGTGGTTTCCACGAGAAGGTTCTGGTTTCGGCCAACCACCAATGACTAACGACCGGCCTACATCAATTTTCTGCGCACCATGTCCAGGGCTAGTTGTGACGCGAACCAGCGCACGCGCTTGCGGTCGCCGGGAAATTTTCGCTCCTCAACCTGCGTTTCTCTTTCGCTGGCCAGGGCATGGTAGACCAGACCGACCGGCTTCTCCTCACTTCCGCCACCTGGTCCAGCGACACCCGTAATCCCGAGGCCGAAAGTTGCCTTGCAGCGGTTGCGAATGCCTTCCGCCATGGCGGCAGCGACCTCACGGCTGACTGCGCCATGCTTGGCGAGCAGGCTCTTGGGTACGCCCGCGAATTCGGTTTTCAACTGGTTGGAATAGACAATCGCTCCGCCCAGAAAATAGCGGGAACTGCCGCTGATGCTGGTGATGCGGTCGGCCAGCAAGCCACCGGTGCAGGATTCGGCCACGGCCAGCGTGGAGTTCCGCATCTGCAGGTAATAACCGACGATCTGCTCGAGCGATTCTCCCTTACTCGCGTAGAGAGCGTCTCCCAGTTCGTCTTCGATTTCTCCGGCCAGGTCATCCACCCGCTGTTGGGCAGCCTCCATGGAGTCGGCGCGCGTGAAGAGGTTGAACTGGATGTCGCCGGCGCCCGCCAGAATTGTGGTCTGCACGTCGGTGTAGCGCTTGTAGATGGGCGCGACGCGGGAGTCTACCAGAGACTCCCCCAGCATGGCGACCTTTAGAACGCGGGTGGCGATGTAAGCCGGGGGGAGTTTGGCGCGCAGGCGGTCGATGCATTGTTCCTCGAACATGGCGCGCAGTTCGAAGGGAGGGCCGGGCAGGAGAATGATCAGGCGGTCGCGGCCTTCGTATTGGCCGGTAATCCACTGGCCCGGGGCGGTGCCGTTGGGATTGGTCAGGACGACGGCTCCGGCGATCACGTCGGCCTGCTGGAGGTTGTTGGGCGTAAATTTGTAGCCGCGAGCCGTAAAGCGCTGTTTCAGTTTCTCGAGAATTTCTTCACTGCGATGCAGTTCCAGGCCGAGAGCTTCGGCGACGGCTTCGCGTGTAAGGTCATCTTCGGTGGGTCCGAGTCCACCCATAAAGATGACGATGTCGGAGCGGAACAGGGCATGCTGCGCAACAGAAACCAGGCGGGAGCGGCTGTCGCCGACGATGGTCTTGATCACCACTTCGACGCCCAGTTGATTCAGTTTCTCGGTCAGATAAAGAGAATTGGTGTCTTGCCGGAACGGCGTCAGCAGTTCTGAGCCGATGGCGATGATCTCTGCATTCACGCTAGAAGTTTAAATGATGGATGCGTCTGGAAAGGACAAGGATCTGCTACGACATGGGACTAGTCCGCCGGGCGGAGTTGTCCTCGAAGACCTTCGACCAGCAAACCGATCAGGGCGTAGATGGCTGCATTCGAAAACAGTACCCAATACAAAGACACACCGAGATGCAAATAAGTACCTACCAAGACCAACGGGCAGGTGGCCCGAACAAGCGCCCAAAGAATGGGTCCGGCCATAATGGGCGTGGGAGCCCACGCGAGCGCAAAGAGCCACCAAGCCACTGCTACCAGGAGCCCCGCACCGGCCCACGCTGCAATTCGGCGTTTCACGTTCCTCGAGTCCGGCACGGCTTCACCTAAGCTCTGACAGGCCAGTTCATCTTCGATGCTAGTCGGGCAACAATGGCAGGCCGGAAATATTCCACGACAGGTGATGGACGGCTCCGGTCGTTGCCAGGACTGCGGACCGGCCGGGAGCAAAACACAAGCCCACCAGATTTTGCCCCGCAACTTCCAGGGAGGCTTTTCCGTCGGGCGTAATTTTGACGATGCCACGCTTGCCGGCGAGGGAAGCGGCCACGTAGAGATTGCCATCGCTGTCGAAAGCAAGGCCCTGCGGGCGTCCCAAACCACGATAGAAGTTTGTGACCGTGCCATGCGTGTCGATCCGGTGCACCGCGTCGAAGCTGGATGTGGTTGGTCCGGTTACAAAGAGATCGCCGGCAGGATTGAAAGCGAGATGATAGGCGGAGACGCTGGGTTCGAGGGTAGCAAATACGAAGGTCTGGCGGTCGCGCGCGATTTTGAAGATGGTTCCACTGCGGTCGCCGACGTAGAGATTCTGTTCGCGGTCAAAGGCGATGCCGGTTGCCACTCCCATGCCCTCGGCATAGGAAGACATGGTGCCATTGGGCGCTACCCGGTAAACCGTTCCATCATGGCGCGAGGAGACATACATCTGGCCTTCGCGGTCAAAAGCAATGGAGGTCGCGTTCATCAGATTGCTGAGGAACGGCTTCACCGCGTAGTTGGTGTCGATTTTGAAGAGGGAGACGGGGACTTGCTGGCCACGGCTGCCGGAGAACGTGACGAAGATGTTTCCGTCGCCGTCGATAGCGGGGTTGGTGACGGGATGCAAATTGTCGGCGATGGGCACGGCTACGCGAACGACCTGCGGGTTGCTGACCGCACCATTGGTGGCCACGACAACCGGTCCTGAGGTCGCGCCTTCGGGAACGCGCGCAACCACAAAAGCGTCGGAGCTGATGACAACGGCACCATCGATTTCGCCGAATTGAACGCGGGGGCGCTTGAGTTCAACCGGGCGCAGGCCGCTGCCGTTGATTCGGATTTCGCCTCCGGGCAAGGCTGCGCCGGGCGACACGCTTTCGATGTGCGGCTTCCCGTTTACGTTCTTCTTGCCCAGCAACGAAATCCCCATGAGACCCAGCTTAACGCGGCCGTAGCACTGGATGCCGTTTGACTAGCGACCAATCACGCCGAAATGCAGGAGCAGCTGCATGACGGCGAGGCCGTAGAGGCCAGCCGCGACATCATCCACCACGATTCCGGTGCCTTCCGGCAGGCGTTCGAGTTGCCGCACCGGCGGTGGTTTCACGATATCGAAAGCACGGAAAAGAATAAAGCCCGCCAGGAAAGATTTCGCAGTCAGTGGGGCAGCAATCAGGGTAATGAGCTGGCCGGCCGTTTCGTCGATTACCACGAACTGCGGGTCTTTGAGGCCGGATGCCCGCGCGACGCGGGTGGCGGCGGGGATGCCTAATGCGACCGCCAACGCCGCCAAAGCGATGTTGACCGGAACCAGCCACACAGCGGGTAAGAAATGAGACACGACTGCCCAGACCGCCACCGTGGCCAGCGAGCCCCACGTACCCGGCCCGGGTTTCATCCGGCCCGCTCCGAAGAACGTCGCCACCAGCGTCGCCCATAACGGGGCGGATCCGCTCTCGATTACGGGGGGAGGCGTGGAAGCGGAGTCAGTCTTCATCCGACCGATCTGCCTGCGACTCCTGTTCGAATTCGTCGGCCGTGTCTTTCAGCGGGGAAGAAATCACGTACTGTCCGCTGGCCCATTTTCCGAGATCGATGGTGCGGCAACGCTCACTGCAGAAAGGGAAATCGGGATCGCCGCTCTTCACCGGCTTCTTGCAGATCGGGCACTTCAATTGGAGACGATTGGCCATGGCGTAGCAAGGCGTACAAGAAATGATCTCACAATTGGGAATGAATGTACTTCAGGGGTTTCCTGCAGCGTGGCGCAGCGCTGTTTGAGGCGGCGCGAAGGAAAAGCTCTTAACTGCAAAGGCCGCCAAGGAGAGACGCGCAAAGTGCGCGATGGAGCGCAGTCGCTCTGGTTGACTATATTGGCTAAATGGGGGAAAGAGGCGAGCGCGGATATGGATCACGCGCCCGCTATTGCCGGCCGAGGGCCGACTCCCATCCTCTGGATTGCAACTAGGCACTGCGATCGCTGGTTCTGGCCTTGACGAGGCGGTAGATCCAAAGGAGCAGTACGGCGCCTAGAACGGACATCAGGAAGCCAGCCGATTGCCCTTGCCGGTACCACCCGATCGCCTGCCCGAGAAAGGTGGCGCCGATGGACCCGGCAATTCCGATTGCCATGGTAATGAAAATCCCACCCGGATCTTTCCCGGGCATCAAGAACTTCGCTACTGCTCCGACGATCAAACCAATGAGGCATTCCCATAACAAAGCCAGCATAGACTTCCCTCCCTTGAACACACGATGTTCAGGCAACGAATCAAAGTCTGTGGATGCTCATTCCAATGTGCAAAAGTCGTTCTGCTGCCAAATTAGCCTACGCTTCTCAAGCCGCTTTCTGTCGCTCCGCCACCTTGGCCAGAGCGATTGACAGAGCGGCGCCGCCCAAAGTCTTGATCAGGGTCGGGTGCTGGGCGTAAAACGCGCTGGCTTTGTCGACGATCGATGGATCGTTTTTCTCGGCGTGAACCGCGATTTGCTGCACCTGGTCGGGTGACACCTTTTCTGCCTGCTCGGGAGTGAGTTGCTTTGACCCGCCCAACAGTCCTGCCAGTGCACCGCCTCCGACCAGTTGCGTCAGAGCCGACGGGCCCGCCGAAGCCAGCAATTGATTTAACATTCCGGCCTTCTGCTCGCCGCTTGAATGGTTGAAGAGATTGCCAACCAGATTCCCAAAGGAGGGCGTCTGGTCGGAATGGAAGACCGCGGCTAGTCCTTCGGCAATGAGGTTCTGGGGGGCGGCTTGCGCGACCTGATCGAAATGTTCGGTGGCGTTGGCGGCGTTTTGGGGCAAACCGTTGCTGTATTGACTTAGAACACCCTTCAATGAATCGAGTAGGGTCATCGCGTCTCCTTCATTCGCAATAGCTGCGGGTTACCATGGTCGAGGATTGTGAGAGTTCGCGGGTGTCGACGCTGGGCTCGGAGGGAGACCATTATACTCAGTTTTCCACCCGACCGTCGCGCTGTCAGGAGGGAAAGTCGATTCAACCATGGAGAATCGATATCTCTTCGAGCAGCGGCTCAGGACGGCTAGAGTATCCGGGCAACCAGGTCGTAGTCGTGGGCTTCTGTGATTTCACAACGGTAGAACCGACCGAACTCGGGAGTGGCATTTTCCGGGAAGTCGCTGACGAACACCTTGCCGTCGATCTCAGGCGCGTGCATGGGCGTGCGGCCCTCGAGCAATAAGTCGGTTTCCTCGGAGGTTCCTTCGAGAACAAGATCGAATTCTTTTCCGAGGAGCGCTTTCTTTCGCTTCTTGCTGATCTGCCGCTGAATCTGCATCAGGCGTTTGCGCCGCCGCTCGATCTCTTTCAAGGGAACTTTCTCTTCCAGGGAGTGGGCCGCGGCTCCTTCCTGGTCCGAATAGCTGAAGGCGCCCATCCAGTCGAACTGGGCCTCTTTGACGAAGTCGCACAGTTCTTCAAATTCTTTCTCGGTTTCGCCCGGAAAGCCGACGATGAACGAACTGCGCAGGGTGACGTCGGGGATGGTGCGGCGCATTTTTTCGATGGTACGGAGAAAAACGTCGGCGCCCCCGCCACGCTTCATCCTTTTCAGAACTGTCGGAGAGGCGTGCTGTAGCGGGACGTCAACGTAGGAGCAAATCTTCTTGTTGGCGGCGATGGTTTCGAGCAGTCGATTGGTGATCTTGTTCGGATACGCGTAGAGGAAGCGCACCCAACGCAGGTGCTCGATCGCCGAAAGTTTTTCGAGCAGTAGGGCGAGGCCGTCCTTGAGGCCAAAGTCTTCGCCGTAGCAGGTGGTGTCCTGCCCGATGAGGGTGACTTCGCGGACACCGCGGCGGGCCAGTTGTTCCGCTTCTGCGATGACAGACTCAAAACGGCGCGAACGAAACTTTCCGCGCAGCTGCGGAATAATGCAAAACGTGCAGGGATGATCGCAGCCTTCGGCGATCTTGATATAGGCAGTGTGCGATGGCGTTGCCAGCACGCGTGGTGTGGTCTCATCGTAAAGATAGTTGGGCAGATCGGCGATGGCGCCGTCCCAAGTCTCGCGGGAGAATCGGCCCTGGCTTTCGCGAGCATCGCCTTCAGGGCGAGACGTCAGGATTTTGAAGGGGGAGTTTGGGTTTTGTGCGGGGGCGACTCCGGCCGCCGCCAGAATCTTTTCCAATTCTCCAGTGCCCACAACCGCGTCAACTTCGGGAATGTTTTTCTGGATCTGGTCGCGGAACCGTTCCACCAGGCAACCAGCCACCACCAGCTTGCGAGCGCGGCCGTCGGTCTTGTGGCGCGCCATCTCGAGAATGGTATTCACGGATTCTTGTTGAGCGCTGTCGATAAACGAGCAGGTGTTCACGACGATGACCTCGGCATCCTCGGCGCGCTGGGTCAACTGGGCGCCCGCCTGGGTCAGCATGCCCATCATGACCTCGGAATCGACGAGATTCTTCGGGCAGCCCAGGCTGACGAAGCCAACTCGTTTTGGAGGCGGGGCCTCTGACGAACCAGTATTTTCGCGGTCCAGCAGTTCTACAGATGTGATTCGGTCTGACATGCAATCTGATAATTTTAACATCAGCAGGTGCACGTGCTTCGTGGCACTTCCCGATAGGGGCGGGTATCCAGCAAGGCAGCACGCGCGAGTCGTGAAATGGCGGAGGGCGTGCTACCCTATCCCGAGCCATAATCCCAAACCTTTCAGCATTCGCTCTGGAGGAACGATGTCCCCGAACCGGCTTTTGATGACAGCCTTGGTGACAGTGGCCATCCTGACGGCCAGCGCTTTCGCTCAGAAGAATGAACTTACGGGCATCGTCGGACGCACGTTTATCAGCGACCAGGGGGTGAAGGGCTCGAATCTGTTCAACAACGACGTGCATTTTGGGAAAGGCTGGACCTTTGAAGTGAACTACGGACGGCATCTCTGGGGCGAGGGTTTTACCAGGGTGACGTTTGAAGTGCCCGCCGTGTTTGATTTCGATGAGGACCTCAGGTTTGTCGCCAACACAGTTCCCAGCAGCTACTCGTCTTTTTTCGTGACTCCATCTTTGCGCGCAAATGTCTTTGCGACCACCGCGATCTCTCCCTGGCTCAGCGCAGGAGGAGGTTTCGGCCATTTCCGACCTGCTGAGCACCTGGAATTTGGCGGGACCAGCGGAGCCAAGGCCTCGACAACCGGAGTTATGCAGATCGGCATCGGGCTCGATGTGCGGCTGAAACAACGGTTTACCCTTCGCGGGGAAGCGCGCGATTTCTGGTCCGGCACTCCGGATATTCTGGTGGATACCGGCAAGAGCCGGCAGCACAACTACCTGGTGGGCGGCGGGATCGTGTGGCGCTTCGGCAAGTAAGGTCGTCTACTTGTTTTCGGCAGCCGTAATTTCTGCGTACAATTCCGGAAGCCGGCGCGCTTCATCGGATGAATCCCCAAATCTGGCCGCTTCGTAAGCGCGGGTAAAGGATTCGACGCGCCTGCGCATGAGCGGGTCTTCGATGCAGGTGAGAAACTCTTGCGGAGTCTGTACGTGAGTTTTGTGCCAACCCTTCCTGCCCAGCCATTTCAGAAGGCGCTGATACCAAAGCGCGGCCGCGCGGCTGGGGGCAGCCTCGGGATGGACGGCCAGTTTTCGCTCATTCATCCAATGCCGGAAGCGCTTGAGGTTGGCGCCCACGAGCAGCGCGAGGCACAGGACAACCCCAAGTCCGCCCCACTGGCGCGGCGATTCCGAGACGACTTGCTGGGCGCGGCGGGCACGAGTTAGCATGCGCGCGTACCAGCGTTCGGCTCGATTGCGCATTCCCTCAAGCACTGAGCGGCTGCCCTGCATGGCGTCTTCGCCCAGCGACTTTTGATGGCTCGCGTCGTAATTGACCACCCACTCCCGCCAGAACGAAGCCATGGCGTCGACGTAGAGGCTGAGGCGATCCCACCCAGTTGCGCTGCCCAGCGGAGCGCCGGGAGTCGGGTCGAAAGCGGTCCAGCCGTATCCTGGGAAGAAGGCCTCAACCCAGGAGTGTGCGCTGCTGGCGCGAATCACGTAATTTCCAGTGACGTCGTTAAATTCTGTGGTACGGAAACCATTCACCACCCGCGAAGGAATGGCAAGCGTGCGTAACATGATGGCCATCGAAGAGGCGAAGTATTCGCAGTGGCCGCGCTTGCGAACAAAAAGAAATTCGGCGAGCGGATCTTTGGGCGTTTCGCGCGGCTGTTCGAGCGTGTATGCAAAACGGGTCATGAGATAACGCTCAAGGGCGGTGGCGCGGTCGTACGAATTGCTCGAGGAACTGGTGATCTGGCGCGCCAGCTCGGGGATTCGCGGATCGAGCGCAGGCAACTGCAGATAATCAAGCACCTCCGGAGGATTTGACTCCGTGACCTTCTCCAGTGCCTGGGGGTTCGGTTCCGCCAGATCCGAATCAGCGTCATAGAGGCTGATGGGATGACCGGGATCGAGGTTATAGATAGCTCCACCGCGGTCGGTGCCGAGCGCACGATAGGGGCCCGCTAGAAATCGTCCCTTCGGCGCTACAAAGAAGATGTTGGTACCGATCGGCTCCATCAGCACACGGTAGTGAATGGGGCGGTTTGCTTTCAGATTGGATGGGGCGAGATTGCGCCACAACGGATAGCGCCCGTCCGCTTGCCGCACGATGGGATATTGCGCGGCTGGATTGGACCAGGTCTTTCCGTCAAAGCGGCTAAGGGAAACGCCCCGCCACTTGAGATCGAAACTCCCGTGCGTGTCGCCGTCGATTTGCACGTGCATCACGACCGCTTTGGACTGTTGAATCTTGCCGATGCTGCCAAGCTGGACATGATCGCTAAAGCCCGTGGTCATGTCGCTGCCGGCGGCGAACGATCCCAGATAGCCTGCCGACGTGCGCGGCAGCAGGAAGAAGATGGCGGAGGCTCCCGCGAGAATCAGCACAACCAGCACAGGTGATGAGCCCGCGAGGAAGAAAGCCATGCGCCGGTAAGTCAGGCGATCGCTGGGTTCCCGAGCAGGAATGCTGGCGGTCAGCGATGAGCGGCGCATTTCCATCAGCACAAACGTCACCACCGCCATCAGCATGAAGGCTGCGAATGCAAACAGGAAGACGCTGTCGACAGTAAGCACGGCTGCGGCCAGCACCATCAGGAAGGCAAGCACCGCAAGCATGAAGTAGTCACGTTCCTTGTGCACGGAGAAAATCCGGATCACCATGCCGAACAAGACCAGGTGAACGGTCGCCGTCAGAAAGCTTCGGGAAAGCATGGTGTAGTCAGCAAGGAAAAATGCCACGTAGGCCAGGGTGAGGTAATTGGTCCAGCGGGTGGGCATCTGATAATCGCTGCGCTTGCTGAGTAGATACCCACGCAGCAGCAAGGCGATGCCGACCAACACGACCGTAGGAGCGTCGACCGCTCCCGTTCCCGCGAGGGTCCCGAACCCGGTGAGGACCAGCAGATAGAGGGACACCTGGAAGTAGCGCTCGATGGCAGCTGAGAGCGTGATGGTGGCCGAGTTGGCACTGCTTTCCGGCATCGAATGCGTCTATTCTTCGCTATTGCTGCGAGGAAGGGAAGGGTACGTTGGGTCCCGCGACGATGGTAAACTACTCAGGGTCAGGTATCGGCCCCGCGCGACGCGTTCTCGCCAACCCCGCCAGGTCCGGAAGGAAGCAACGGTAACGAGCTCTTGCGTGTGCAGTGGGTTCCCGGTGCCTGGCTTTTTGTTTTCGCCATTGGACTGCGGCTTTCCCTTCTCGCTCCGGTGTGCCCCTTCTCCCGCGAGAGCCGAGACGCCAAATGCTTCTCGTTGACGACTTAGTTCATTTTTCGCGCGCAAGTCATGCTGCGTATTTTGGTGCATCCCTACAGTAAATACCTGATTCGCGCGGACAACGTTGTCGTCTATCCATGGGTGGGTAATATCTCAATCCTTCTTCGCAGCGTTCATAAGACTGGCGATTCCCGCGAAGAATCCTTCAGAACAGATCAGGTTGATACGCACGGCGACCGGCAGTGAGGTCGGACTGAAAGCTCGGGATAGCGCTACGGCGCAAAAGGGGAGGGCAGAATGAAAGGCTTAACGATGGTAGGGGTAATCTTGCTGGTGCTTGGACTGCTTGCGTTTGTGGTTCCCATACCCCACAAGGAAGATCATGGCGTGAAGATCGGAGATGCGAAGATCGGCGTTCAAACCGAGCACAGTGATCGGGTGCCGCCACTGGTGGCGGGTGTGCTGGTGCTTGCGGGGGTTGTTTCTCTGGCGGCGGGGGCCCGAAAGGGCGCCTAGTTGCATGCCACGTTAGCGTCCCTGACCGCCTTGCAGAAAATACTAAGAGACCGCGGTGAGGGAACGCGGTCTCTTAACATTTTGGGGGAGAAACTTCGGGGGAGCGGCTGAAGTCGTTATCCCATGACGCCCAGCGTCTGAGTTGGGAAATTGGGGAGGTTTGGGAAGATCGACGGCAGATCGGCAGCAGCCACACCGAACCACGAGGCCAGCGTGGCGGCGTACTGATCCACCGACGTGGTTGGAACCCAGCGCCCCTGGCCGGTGCCGTCGTCGGGGCCATTCACGGCGAGCGTGGGGAAGGTTCCGTAGAAATCGCCGCCCTTAACGGCGCCGCCCATGATGAGGTGATGGCTGCCCCAGGCGTGATCGGTGCCATCGCTGTTCGGGGAGTAAGTGCGGCCGAAGTCCGACAGCGTGAAGGTCGTGACGTTGTTGGCGACGCCCATCTCCGTCGTTGCCTGATAGAACGCATTCAGCGACTGATTAATATCGTTGAAGAGCGAATCCTGCTGCGCCAGTTGGCCGCTGTGGGTATCAAACCCGCCCATTGAGACGAAGAAGATCTGGCGCTGCAAGCCAAGGACGCCGCGCACCTGGATAATCTTCGCCACCTGTTGCAGTTGGCTCGCGAAGTAGGAATTTTGGGGAAATTGCGTGGCCAGTGGAGTGCCGGTCGCGAGCGCGGCTGCCAGCGTCTGACCATTCTGAATGGCATTCCCGGTCGTTGTGCTGGCTGCCTGGATCAGAGATAAGCCGTTGTCGAACGTCAACAGGCTCTGCAAAGCCGAGAGGCGCGCGGTCGATTCCGCACCTCCACCGAACCCGTTCAACAACCGGGTCGGGTTGCCATTGGACTGTATCGACTGCGCAACGACACCTTCGCAAAAGATGTTGGTGCCCGCCAGCGAGATGACGATGGGGAAGTTCCCGCCGTAAATCGATTGAATCTTGTCGGCCGTGCGTCCGGCCCAACCGGTTTCCGCGACTTTGTCCAGGATGGCCGTCTGCATCTGCGCTTCCTGGTCAGAGTGCGAGAACAGGTTCATTGGTACAGGTACGCCACGATTGCGGAACTGCGAGGCGGTGGTCGGCTGAATCAGCGTCCCCACGTTCGCCAGCACGGCGAGGTGCTTGTTATTGAACAGCGACTGCATCGCCGCAAAGCGGGGATGGAACGCAAAGGGGGAGCCGATGCTTGGGGGAGTGATGGGCAACAGCGAACCCTGCGCAAGCGCCAGGCCGCCACGCGCCGACTTATAAGAGTTGTAGCCAGTGGTGTCGTATGGGATCACCATGTTGTTGCTGTCGTTGCCGCCGAACAGGAAGACACACACCAGGGCCTTGTAATCGGTGGCATTCTGGGCAAGCGCGTTCACCAGCCCGAACCGGCTGAAACTGGCCGCTGCAAAACCGGCGGCTGCCGAACAGCAAGTAGTCTTCAGAAAGTCTCGGCGACTCCATTTGCCCATGATGCTCACCCCTTAATGTGCGACCTGAAACTGCGACGAACTGCCGATCAGGTACAACGCTGTCTTGGCGCGTTTGGTGTTATCCGTGAGATTGGTGACGGTGGTGATAATGGTGGTCCGAGCCCCGTCCGAGAGCGGGCCATGCGTCAGCACGCTGCTGAGTGAATCCACTAGCGCCGCTGGATTCGACGCGAGCGCCACGTAGGCGGAGATGTCGGTCTTGGTGGTGCTGCCCACGCTGCCGTACACCAGGTCGTTCACGAAGTTGATCCGTGAAATTGCGGTCGTGCTGTTGAATATCCGGAACTCCGGTCCCAGTAAAGTCGTTCCCGGAATGCCATTGTCCGGCGGATAGAAGTTGAAGACCGTCGGCGACTCGAACGGCTCTTCCTTCATGTCGGAAGCATAGTTGTTGAGATTCGCTCCATCCGAAGTCGCATTCGTGGCGCGCAGCAGGTTCATCATTAAGAGCACAGGTTCTTTCAGATGGCCGTCGCTGGCCTGCACCTGCGCGGGATCGTCGCCTCGACGCGCCTCGCTGTCCATCAGGATCGCGTTGACGACCGCCTTCATATCGCCGCGCACGCCGCTGCCGTTATCGTTGAAGATCGCGGTGACGCGCGACACGTAGGACGGGCTCGGATTGCTTGTCACCAGATGCTGAATGAGTTGCTTCGAGATGAATGGTCCCACGTTGGGATGAGTGAAGATATTCTGCAGCGCAGCGGTGAGGTCGGACTGCGTGGTGCCGCCTGCGCCCAGGACCACTCCATTCAGCAGCAGCTTCTGGCCGCTGTCGTGGTGGTTATCGAAGGGAATCATCGGCCCGCCGTAGTACTCGGCGTTGTAGAAAGAAGGCGTCTGGCCCGCCTTGGTCGGGTAAGCCCAGCCGGTGAAGACGTGCGCAAACCCGATGATCGTGTCCTGCGTATACGAAGGAATGGGAATACCATTCCCATCCACCTGCGGAGTTCCGTCCGGATTCAACTGCGAGAGGCCAACTGAGAACAACTGCAGGATCTCGCGTGCATAGTTCTCATTCGGCTGTGCCCCCGAATTCGGATCGGGTTTGTCGTTCCTTACCATGTCGAGGTAGCGGCCCATGGTTGGACTGAGCGTGACGTCATTCAACAGCGTGGAGAAATTAGCGAAGGCGTCCTTCTGCAGCATGTTCATCCACGAGGTAAATGCGCTGGGGTCGCCAATCTTCTGATTCGATACTACGAATGTCTGTGCCAGTGACCAGGCCACGCGCTGGCGCAATTGATCCTGCCCGGTAAGGGCATTTGTAAAGAAGCGCCGCTTCACGACAGTGATGTCGTCGTTCGCTCCGGGCGTCGGATAGGTAGAAGCCGTGGCCGCGTATTGCTCATTCAGGAAGGCCTGCATGCCCACCTGCTGGACATGTTGGATGGTGGCGGGAGTGGGGCCGAAGGTCGACTGCTCGAGGAGCCGGGCGGCAGCTGCGGGAGTGACTCCGCTGTTTCCGGAGCCGACCTGTACTTGCAGTATGTTCGACGCAGGCGAACCCGCACCCGGATTG
Organism: uncultured Acidobacteriota bacterium; assembly: GCA_963850425.1. Taxonomy (GTDB): domain Bacteria; phylum Acidobacteriota; class Terriglobia; order Terriglobales; family Acidobacteriaceae; genus Gp1-AA133. Next base: position 146,938 of record CAWKLF010000005.1, read on the forward strand.
ATCACCTGCAACGGGATTGTGCCGGCACTCGCAGAAGTTCCCGTCGCACTGAGGCTGGTCGACGAGACGAAGGTTGTTGGCAGCATGACACCATCAAAAATAATCTGGGCGCCGTTGAGGAAGTTGCTGCCACTGACCGCGATCGTAAAGTTTCCGACGGGCAATGGAGCGGGGAGGGCTGCCGCGACGACGGGGAGGTTGCTTAACAGGTTGACGTAGGAAGGGGCGTTGTTGGATTGCGGATCTTCCACGCTGGGCGCCGTGATGGTAACGGTTGATCCGGTAAGACCAGCGGGTGCCGTATACAAGCCGGTGGTGGAAATTGTGCCTACCGTGGCATTGCCCCCCGGGGCGCCGTTCACCTTCCAAACTACGTTGGGATTGGTCGTGCCCGTGATGGTTGACTTGAACTGCACCGTCTCTGTGGGACGCAGGTTTGCGCCGGCAGGAGAAATGCGGACCAGGATGCCCGACGCGCCCACCTTCACCATCAGGTTGGAGGAAGCCATCGATCCGGGATCAGGGTTGGACACGCTGACCTGTACAGACATTCCATTCTGCGCGGACGTGGCTGTGCCGGTGGCGGTCAACTGGGCCGACGAAACGAATTTCGTCGTTAGCGCCATGCCGTTGAACATGACCTTGGCGCCGTTCACAAACTTGCTGCCGGTCACTGTGAGCGTAAAGTTTCCAACTGAGACGGCGGTGGGGGATACCGCCGTCACCGTTGGCACCGGATTCTCCAGCGTGACCATGACCTTGCCGGAGAGCGTTTTGTCGGACGAGGACGTCGCTTCAATGCTGACCGAATTCGGATTGGGGAGGGCCGCGGGCGCCTGGTAAAGTCCGGTGCTGCTGATGGTGCCGACGGTTGCATTGCCGCCCGCCATGCCGCTCACCGACCAAGCGACCGTCTGATCCATGGTGCCGGTGACCTTGGCGCTGAACTGCAGGGTATCGCCTGCGCGCACGTTGCTTGAGCCGGGGCTGACGGTGACGCCGGAAGAAGTCTGGCCATTCGAGCCGCCTGTGCCGCTCATCGCCGCGCATCCCGTGAATAGCGCGATCCCAAAGCACAGGGCGAGCGTCAGACCGATCCGAGTTCGTTGAACTTTGGCCATCCTCAGCATCTCTGATCCCCTTTCCAAGCGACCTCGAGTTCAGAGCTGTTGCACTCGCAAGAGACTAGCCGAGGTTGATGATTTCGCGACAGGTCCCATGAGTCCAGAGCCGAAACCCGGTTTCTGGTGCGGCATTTGCGGACATGTGGCTGCGATTCAAAGAGCTATACGGCCACTGCGCAAAGGGCCATCTGCCGTGGACGTACATGTCCGCAGGTAACATAGGGTTGGACAGGCCGCCCGCCCGTGCCGCACAATATTCGTTTCCTATTCCATCCCTGGAGATTTCAGAGTGAGCCAGCTTGTGCGCGCCAAGATCAGCGCCCTTGGGACTTATGTGCCACCGCGCGTCCTGAGCAATGATGACCTGGAAAAGATGGTGGAGACTTCGAACGATTGGATTCTCGAGCGCACCGGAATCCGTGAACGCCACCTCGTAGACAAGGGCGTGGCCACCAGCGATCTGGCCGTCGAAGCCGGCCGCAGGGCACTGGCCAGGCGAGGCATCGCCGCTACGGACCTGGAAGCCATCCTGGTCGCGACCGTCACGCCCGACATGTTTTTTCCCTCGACCGCCTGCCTGGTGCAGCACAAGCTGGGAGCTCAGGGAGCGTGGGGATTTGACCTTTCGGCTGCGTGCTCAGCATTTCTCTACGCGCTGCAGACGGGCGCGCAATACATCTCGACAGGCATGCACAAGAAGGTCATGGTGATCGGGTCCGATGTGATGTCATCGATCATCGACTACACCGACCGGGCGACGTGCGTGATCTTCGGGGATGGAGCCGGAGCCGTGATTCTGGAGCCGGCGGAAGACGGTGTGGGCCTCATCGACTACGTACACGAAGTCGACGGCTCCGGCGGCAATGCTCTCTACATGCCCGGTGGGGGAAGCCTGAATCCATCAACGCGCGAGACGATCGAGAAAAAGATGCACTACGTCCACCAGGACGGGCAGGCGGTCTTCAAGTTCGCCGTGCGCAAGCAGACTGAACTGTGCGAAAAGCTTCTCAAGCGGAATGGATTACAGGGAAAAGATATCGACGCCTTCATTCCGCACCAGGCGAACCGGCGCATCATCATGGCAACCGCCGACCGGCTCGGCTTGCGGCCGGAAAGCATCGTCATCAACATTGATCGCTACGGAAACACCACGGCAGGCACCATCCCGCTGGCGATGGGGACGGCGATTGAAGAAGGCAAGCTGAAGAAGGGAAGCCTGGTGATGCTGGCGTCGGTAGGAGCGGGGTTCACGGTGGGGGCGACGCTGTTGCGGTGGGCGTATTAGAGGAGCAGCTTCGAGTTGGAGCGCATGACCAATGGTTTCACGCCTATTCTCAGCCTAAATTGTCTCTGTTGAGCTTAGTGGCAGTCCTGATGATTTAATTTCGTTGTGGGTCCGGCATGAAGCTACTCGAATTGGGTCCAATCAAATGCTGCAAATCCATCCTGCTGGTTGGTAATGTCACGCCCATACCCGAGCAGGTTCTCGAGAGAAGCCTCTCGTTCAATCTTGATCTGCTAAGGGCTGTAGCGGTCACGCTGGTTCTTGCACAGCACCTCCTGAACCGCTGGTATTTCGCGAAGCTCGGATTGTCTGGTCCGCCAATTGGGACATTCGGCGTACTGATTTTCTTCGTTCATACGTGCCTGGTGCTGATGTATTCGATGGAGCGCAGCAGCCTTGACGGTGTCCCTCTGGCGCTAAATTTCTATACTCGACGAATCTTTCGGATTTATCCCCTGAGCATAGTCGCCGTGCTTGCTGCTGTCGCCCTTCGGCTAGATTCAGGGCGAAATGGTCTTCCTGGACTGTCCCATGTAGCGCACATCGAATTGGGGAGGATCATTTCGAACCTCTTGCTGATTCAGAATATCGTCAGGCCTGGCTCGATCATCAACGTGCTGTGGTCCCTTCCCTTCGAAGTGCAGATGTATGTATTTCTTCCAATTCTGTTCCTGTGGATTCGCAGACGGAAACTTTCGGCGAGGTTCTTGTGCGTACTATGGGCCCTGTCCGTCATTTTGGCATTCGCGCACATGCAGTTGTCCTGGGGTAGCGGGTACCAAATCACCTTGCAAAGACTGAATTTTGTGCGGTTTGTACCTAATTTTCTGCCGGGCGTTATTGCATACAGAATTGCGCACGTTCCTAGGATCAAGTCGTTTCTTTGGCTCCCCTTTATCATCGTTCTGGTGGGGGTATATGTGGTTGTTCCTAATGTCTTCGCGGGTTGGATATTGTGTTTGGTATTGGGAAATGCCATTCCCTTCTTTGGCGAAATCACCACGTCCTGGCTTCGCTGGATCAGCCACCAAATTGCTACCTACTCCTACGGAATCTACCTCTCCCATCAATTTGCCATCTGGTTTGTGTCGGATCGAATGGGGTCCTTTCCCGTCTGGAGCCGTGTCGCGATGCTCATTGTTTTATTAACAAGCCTGCCGGTGGCTCTGTATCACCTTATAGAAAAGCCAATGATTAGAATTGGTGTCCGCGTGGCCGAGAAATATACCAAACACTCTGCCGTCCCTGTGGCGGCCTAGACTCGAGCGATCCGAAATGTTACGCCTTCATTTGGTTTGCGTCGCCTTGCGGTTCATCGGTACCCGCCGCACCAAAGTTCACAAGAGCCTTTCACGGAACGCCGAAAATGGGAACTAGGGTCTCGTCATCTTCTCCGGCTGCACCCACTCGTCGAACTCCTCCGCGGTCAGATACCCCAACTTCAACGCGGCCGCCCGCAGGCTGGAATGATCCACGTGGGCAGTGTGAGCGATCTTTGCCGCCTTGTCGTACCCGATCTTCGGGGTCAAAGCAGTCACCAGCATCAGGGAGTTGTCCACGTGCCCACGGATCTTCTTGTCGTTTACCTCGATCCCCTTGAGCATGTATTCGACATATCCGTGGCATGAGTCTGTAAGCAGCGTCACCGAGTGCAGGAAGTTATAGATGATCACCGGCTTGTAGACGTTGAGTTCAAAATTTCCCTGCGATCCGCCAAAGCCGACTGCTGCCGTTGCTCCATGCACCTGCACGCACACCATGGTCATGGCTTCGCATTGCGTGGGATTCACCTTGCCGGGCATGATCGAGGACCCGGGCTCGTTCTCCGGAATGATCAGTTCGCCCAGTCCTGAGCGCGGGCCGGAAGCCAGCCAGCGAATGTCGTTCGAAATCTTCATAAGCGAGGCTGCCAGCGTCTCGAGCGCGCCCTGCGCAAAAACAATCTCATCGTGGGCCGACAGTGCGGCGAATTTGTTTGGATGGGACTTGAAAGGCAGTCCCGTCAGTTCGGCAATCTTCTTAGCCGCCCGTTCCGCGAATTCCGGATGAGCATTCAGTCCAGTCCCCACGGCAGTGCCGCCAATCGCCAGATCGAACAACCCGTCCAGCACTTGCTCCAGCCGCTTGATGTCGCGTTCCAGCAGACTCGCCCAGCCGCTGAATTCCTGTCCCACCGTCATGGGCACCGCATCTTGCAGGTGCGTGCGCCCAATCTTCACGATGGACTCAAACTCCTTCGACTTTACCGCGATCGCGTCATGCACAGTCTGAATTGCCGGAATCAGCGCGCGCTTCACGCGGTCGGCCGCCGCGATATGCATCGCTGCCGGGAAAGTATCGTTCGACGACTGCGACATGTTCACGTCGTCATTGGGATGAATCGGCTTCTTCGACCCCATCACCCCGCCCGCGAGTTCGATGGCGCGGTTGGAGATGACTTCGTTGACGTTCATGTTGGTCTGAGTTCCGCTGCCCGTCTGCCAGATGCGGAGAGGGAACTGGTCGTTCAGCTTTCCGGCAATCACCTCGTCGGCGGCCTGCACGATCAGCTTGGCTTTATCGGCGGGAAGCTTGCCGAGGTCCTGATTCACCAGCGCGCAGGCTTTCTTGAGGAATCCGAAGGCGCGAATTAGTTCCGGCGGCATGGTGTCGCGGCCGATATTGAAATGGAGGAGGGAGCGCTGAGTCTGGGCACCCCAATAGACGTTGGCCGGGACCTCGATCTGTCCCATGCTGTCGGATTCCATGCGTGTGCGCGTGATTGGTTCAGTGGTTGTGGCCATAGAATTCCTGATCCAGCCTGCAGAATGGAGTACTGAAAAGTATATCGCGGATGAACATACTGCTTGTGCGCCCTGACACCGGGCCGTGTGACGTCAAAAAGGGCGTTCTGGGGTGCGTGCTAGAATCGCAGACTGTAAGCATGGGCGGGACGTTGTAAGTGTCCCTCGCCTTCCAGGACCTATCTTGGCCACCACGGAATATATCCCCGTCACATTACCCCGCAAGCAGCCACGGCATCAGCCCGATAGCTGGACGGATGTGCTGGTGATCGGGGCCGGGCCCACCGGCCTGGCCTGCGCAATCGAAGCCCAGAAAATCGGACTAAAAGCGCTCGTGTTGGACAAAGGCTGCCTGGTGAATTCGGTCTATAACTATCCCACCAACATGACCTTTTTCACCACGCCTGAGCTGCTCGAGATTGGGGATATACCTTTTGCCTGCGGCGGCCAGAAACCGACCCGGCAGGAAGCCCTTGAATACTATCGCCGCGTCACCGACCATTTTCAGCTGCATGTCCACCAGTATCAGTGGGTGAAAACCGTGACCGGCAAGGATGGCGATTTTCGCGTGACCGCCACCGACCGCTCGGGAAAGATTCACGACTATCGAACGAAGAAGGTCATCGTCTCGACGGGCTACTACGATCTGGCGAATACTCTTGGCATTCCGGGCGAGGACCTGGGCAAAGTGCATCACTATTACAAAGAGCCTTACCCGTACTACGACAGCGATGTTGTCGTTGTTGGGGGTAAGAACTCAGCTGCCGAGGCAGCTCTCGATCTATGGCGGCATGGTGCGCGGGTGACGCTGGTGCATCGCGGCGATCAGATTTCGCCGGGGGTGAAGTACTGGGTGCGGCCCGACCTGGAAAATCGGATTAAGAACGGCGAGATCACGGCCTATTTAAAAAGCTCGCCGCAGGAAATCGGGAACGATTTCATTGTGCTGAATACTCCCAAGGGAGCGGTGCGGCTCGCCAATGACTTTGTGTTTGCGCTAATCGGCTACCATCCTGACTACGATTTTCTGAGCAGCCTTGGCCTGGAACTTTCAGAACTGCAGCACCGTCCCGTGTGCGATCCAGAAACCCTCGAGAGCAATGTGCCGGGTATCTACGTGGCGGGGGTGATCGTGGCGGGCTCGCGCACCAGCGAAATCTTCATCGAGAACGGCCGCTTCCACGGCAAGCAGATCGCTGCTCACCTCCGGCAAAGGCTGGAACCCGGCCGCAACATCGCCGAAATGTAACGCCCGGCTCGTCTGGAGCCCGGTTCTTGTCACTACCAAACGTGAGCCGCGTACTTCCCAACAACCTTACCCCGATGGCAGGCTTGGTTGCCGAACAGGAGCGGCCCGCCATGTGGCTAAAAGTTGTTGCAACCAGCGCCATCCTGCTGTTTGTGGTTTGACTGGTTGCAGTGCTCCAGGGCTGGAGCAAAAACACAGACTCGGGACGCATGATCGGAATCGTCTTTGTCGTCGCCATGGGGACTCTGGCACTGTGGGGACTGCACACCCTCATCGGAACCCATCGCTGAGGGAAGGCGAGTGCGGCTGGCTGCGGAGCCTTCTACTTCAATTCCACGGTTTCGCCCGCCTGCTGGGAAATCAGCCGCCCCATGAGAGGTTTTAATCGCTCTCCACTCTTGGCCAGAACGAAATCCTTCTCGGCGTCTGACCAATCGAGCTTAAAGCTGGTTGTCAGAGCGGAAATCCAGATCTGCCGGACGGGCGCGTTGGGAGACACCACAAAGCGCGCGCCGTCTTCAAAGCTGATGTGCAGCGCGCCCGACTGATCTTCGACTTCGATGTTGGCGTCGTCTTCCGCCTCGAACAGCGATTTCTTGAGATCCGCAAAAGCCTCGTCGCAGTGCTTCCGAAACTGCAGTTCGTCGAGCATGGCCACATTATACGTGCCGGGCGACCGTGGTCTCGTCCGCACGACCAACAGCTTTTGACCCAAAGGGCGCAAAGAAATACTGCTAAGGACGCGAAGAGAACTTCTTTACTTAACAGAAAATGTCGCGAAAGATCGTGCATATGAATTTCTTCGCGTCCTTCGCTAGCCCGCCTTTGCGCTCTTAGCGGCTAAAGGCTTTCTACGTCAGCGACACATGATGGACGTCAGGAAAACGGAGGCAAGCAAAGCACGTAGGATGTGCCTAGGGAGTATTTCTGATAGTCGCGCTGCGTCCTAGGATGGCGTGGCCGTGAGTCAACGTGAACACTGCGGCGAAAAAAAGAGCCCGGAGGACTTGCCTCCGGGCCGCACGAGTTTTTGAGACGAGGGTAAAGTCGGAAAAATCTATTTTTCGTCCGCGTAGTAGCGGCGGGTTGCCCCTGCCAGCATCACTAGCCCGCTGCCCAGCAGCATGAGCGAGCGCGGAGGGTTCGGCTTCTGAACCGGAAGGAATGCCGATGCCAATAAAACCGTCGAAACAATCAACATCCAACCTTTGAGTGTTTTTGAGATCATTTCGTTTTTCATGTGTCGCTTCTGAATAGAGCAAGGCTGGGCCCAAATATCTGGCGTTAAGCTTGCCCGGAAGGTGGAGCGGGACAGGACGGCAAACCCCTGAAATGCCTACCGGTTGGAGGCTCCTTCAGGAGAACTGACAAATCCTGTCATTCGTTGTGCGGTATGCAATCCGTTGCACAGTGTCCAGTTTCTTTGCTCCGGTCCCGGCTTCTCAACGTTCGGGTGAAACGTGAGCGGATCGGTTATCTTGAAGGACTCTTCTCTGAACATGGATTCGGCCACCGAACGCGAAACCAATTTGATCTCGTTTGCCTCCTATGTGCGGCTGCTGCGGGAGAACCGCAACTTCCGCCGGTTGTGGCTGGCGCAGATCGTGAGCGAGATCGGGGACTGGTTCTACACACTCGCGATTTACAGCTTGCTGCTGCAACTCACTGGGCATGCGAGTTCGGTGGCTCTGGCGCTGGTGTTGCAGGTTCTGCCCCAGACGTTTATCGGGCCCACCGCGGGGGTGGTGAACGATCGCATCAGTCGCAAGCGCGTCATGATTGCCGCCGATCTGATTCGCGCCGTGATCGTGCTCTCGATGTTGCTGGTGCGGTCGCGCGAGACGGTGTGGCTGGTCTATCCGCTGCTGCTGCTGGAAACGATCATGGCTGCTTTTTTCGAACCGGCGCGCAGTTCGGTGATTCCGAACATCACCCCCCGGGAGGATGTGCTCGTTGCTAACACGCTCGGGTCGACCACCTGGTCGATGAACCTGGTGCTGGGCGCGACGCTAGGCGGGGTTGTTGCTGCACTGTTCGGCCGCGATGCGGTGTTTGTGCTGAACGCCCTGTCTTTCTTGATTTCGGCTCTATTCATTACAGGTATGCATTTTGCCGAGCCGCATGCTGAGGCGGCGGGACCGCTGCGGGTGCGCGAGTTATTCGACTACACGCCCGTGCTGGATGGGGTGCGCTATATCCGGAGCCAGCGCGGACTGCTGGCTACGGTGTTTGCCAAGGCCGGCAACCTGGTGATCGGTCCCAGCTGGGTGCTGTTTACGGTCATGGGGCAAAGGTATTATCCGGTGCGCTGGCACAACATCGATCCCCAGCGCGGTGCGATGCTGGGCATGAGCCTGCTGTTGGGCTCGCGCGGTTTAGGATCTCTCATTGGACCACTGTTCAGCGCGTCCTGGGCCGGAAATCAGGAACGGCGGTTGCGTCTGGGAATTCTCTACGGCTACCTCGTAATAGCGCTGGGCTACGCGCTGATTGGGATCGCTGGAAATGTCTGGTTTGCGTGCCTGTGGGCTGCTGTAGCTCATTGCGGCGGCGCCACGGTCTGGGTGTTCTCCTCAACCCTGCTGCAGTTGCACACCGAAGATCGTTTTCGCGGACGAGTATTTTCCGCGGACCTCGGGCTTTGCATGCTGACCATCGCCGCCGGCGCCTGGATTTGTGGCTTGCTGCTCGATATGGGAATTTCGGCTCTTACGCTGGTCTCGGCCGTGGGAATCGTCATGCTGATTCCGGCGGCATTGTGGGCCTGGGCCATGTTGAGGCACCCAGCGCGCGAGTCCGCAATTACCGGGTGAACGTGGTTTAGCGATGGAGTCGCTTCTCCGTCGCTTTGCGCAAGAGCGTCATGGAAAGGTAAGCCCCAACCCACGATCCGATCGCAGCAAACACCACGTACACCCAGTTCTTGGTATAGCTGATCACCGCGAATGCCGAGAGCAGATACCAGACGCTGCTCCAGGTAGCTGCCGGCACTCGGCGACCCGCGGAAACCGACGCATTGAACATCACGTACACGGCGTCCGTAGCTGCGGTTGACAGCAGAACGCCTAACGCCAGCCATAAATCCACTCGTGCCATCTCCGCGCCTCCTGGCCCGGCCGCTCAGCCCAGGGCGCGATCGATCATACGGAAATTCGCGACAGGGCGGTCCAGGCCGTTAAAAACAGACGTGCGGGTCCAATATGGAGAGGAAATCGCCGGGCAGAAAGAGCTGGCTTAAATCTGGTCGATCTTCGCGGCCAGGATGAAGTCGCTTTCGGTGAGACCGTCTACCTTGTGAGTCCAGATGGTGATTTCGGCTCTGCCCCACGCCAGCAGGATATCGGGATGATGTCCCTGCTCCTCCGCAACGGCTCCCACGCGGTTCACGAAATCGAGAGCCTTCTGAAAATCCGGGAATTTGAAACTGCGCGTCAGGTGATGCTCGTCCATTACGTTCCAGTTGGGCAGTTGGAGGCTGAGGTCGTGGAGTGGAGTTCCTTTGAGCGCAGGAACATCGCCCCGGCAGGGAACGCAGGTCTTGCTGGCTAGAGTGGACATGCGCTGCTCCCTCCAGGGGCAAGGATGATACGGGACCTTGCCCGGATGGCGAAAAGCTAGAACGGGATATCTTCGTCCGTAATCGTCGAGGCTCCAGCCGGCTCGGGCTCGGGAGTGCTCTGGTCAAAATGGTTGGCCGCGCCGCGCGAGCCGCCGGTGTGGCCCTCGCCGCCGCCACCACCTTCGCCACGTCCGCCCAGAAGAACCATGGTGCCTGCGACGATTTCGGTCATGTACTTCTTCTGGTTGGTCTGCTTGTCATCCCATGAGCGAGTCTGCAGGCGCCCCTCGATGTAGACCTTATTGCCCTTTTTCAAGTATTCACCAGCGATCTCCGCCAGACGTTGCCAGAGCACGACGTTGTGCCATTCCGTGCGCTCCTGCCATTGCCCGGCCTTATCTTTGAAAGACTCGTTCGTAGCGATTGTAATCTTCGCAACTGCCGTGCCTTGCGGCGTGTACTTGACCTCCGGATCTTTGCCCAGATTGCCCACGATGATGACTTTATTCACGCTCTTTGCCATGAGTGCGGACTCCTTAAGACGGTCACTATAGCAGAAAGCCGCGGGTGGAAATTGTGGTATCTGGACATGCGCGTTGTGACGAGTGCAAGGTTCACCAGCGAACTCCGGGAGAACGATAGGGCTCGATTCACGGTATAATCCAACCAGCCTATGCCTGCCGAAACCACGGGAAATAAAGCCGCCGGGATGGTCCCGGACGAACTCAAATTCGAACCTAAATCGACGGGCCTGACCACGCCACGCAAGAAGAAACCGAAAGAGCTGGCCGTGATTACCGAGTGCTGCACGGGCTGTGCCGGGTCGCCGGCCTGCGTCGAATATTGCCCCGTTGCCGACTGCATGTTCTGGGTGCCGGACGAGGATCATCCGCCGTTCGGCCGCATCCAGGTGGATCCCATTCTCTGCATTGGCTGCAAGAAGTGCATCAGCAAGGGACCCGATGGATGCTTCCTGGACGGATGCCCGTGGGATGCGATTGTGATGGTCGATACGATCGAGGTGGAGAAGGAAGTGGGAGTGATGGCGATCTGAAGAGCGGTCGTTGGTTGGTAGTCGTTGGTCGTTGGCTTTTTACGCGCGCTGCGGCGCGCGTTTTCTTTTCCGGGGATTGCGAGTGATTTCGCCTTTACTCCGTGTCCCTCGGTGTCCCCTGTGGTTGCTTCTTTAGCGAGTCGCGGCAACCCGATCGCGGATTGCTTTGTCCGTTAAGAGCGCCTGCTGGCGTATGTGGTCCGGGACTTCGGGGAGATCACGCTCGTACGGAGTGAGGGCCGGGAGATCGTCGGGTTGGCCGACGAGGTAAAGAGCGCGCAAGGCCTCCCACACCTGATCGACCGCCGGGTCCACGGTGGCGATTTCGGCTCCCGCATTGACCGATCCCCCAGTCTGTGCGAATAAGGTGCGGATGCGGCCGGCGATCGGAGAGCGTACTTCAACGGTCTGCTGATCGTTCTGGAGTTTCGCGATCAGCCCGCCTTGATGAATGGCTGTACCGGCCTTGTCGGCATCCACTACGCGTCCGGCGATGGGCGCCTTCAGAGTGACGGGTTGCAGGAGCGCGACGATTTGCTGGCGGCCACTCGCATCTCCGTAACGGACCAGCGATAACGCCGCGTTGCCCTGCACGAGCGGCGACTGGTCGTTCAGCATTTTCAGAAGAGCGTCGTGAAATCCCTGGCCGGAGGTGTCCTGACCGAGCACCCAGGCGTCCGTGTTGCGAACTTCGTCTACGGAGTGAGTTGCGAGCCGAGCCAGTTCCGGATACCACTGCTTTACCGCCGCGTCGCGCCGTGACATGCGCTCGCCCATCTGCACCAGCGCGTGCTGGATGTGGCGAGGATGCTTGTCGTCGCGGAGGTATTCCGCCACTTGCTTATCGGAAAGCGTACGGCCGAACCACGTGTTCCACCAGAACATCAGCGGCATGAAGGCGATGAACCATGCGGTCACGAAGAAAAGTATGCGGTGCCGCGTGGACATGCTTCGATTACGGGGCTTCACTGCGGCGTCATCCGCGGTTGGGATCTCGGCTGGAGTGGTCGAATTCATGGAGTGTTGATCAGGCACGGGTAGCATCTTTTCGCGCAAGTGTCGAAATATACCTTAATCCACCACGTCGGCGTCGAGTACGCGTTCCTGCTCAAGGTAATGCGAAACCGCGTATTGGGCGAGCAACGGCGTCTGCAGAGTGATTTCGGCTCCGATCCATTCCCCTTTCTCGTGTGGCGTGCCGGGCGGATGCTTGCAGGGGCCGCTGGAGCCGAACTGCGGGCCGAAGGCAGCTTTCTGGAGCGGGTCGAATTGTTGGAGATTGGTCCAGGCTTCGTTGCCGATTGTCCCGGAAACATCGATTCTGAGTCGAACGGTGGCCATCAATCGATTGTAACTGGGAAGCACTTCTCCGCGGCCTCCGCGGATCTTCTCTGCGAACTCTGCGTTAAAGCTTTTGACCGCAGAGGGCGCCGAGGAAAGCCGCAGAGGACGCAGAGATTTGTCGACATAATGAGTATCAAGTAGGGCGAGTAAGGGCAGCAACCACTCACGGCGCGGCGAACCAATGATAAAGCATGAAGTACACAAGCACCCCCGTCACCGAAACATAGAGCCAGATGGGGTAGGTCCAGCGGGCGATCGCGCGGTGCCGATCGAAGCGCTCGCGCAGGGCACGGGTGAGGGTGATGATGACCAGCGGCACGATGGCCGCGGCGAGAACAACATGCGAAATCAGGATTGTGAGGTAAACGGGACGCGACCATCCTGTCCCCTGAAAACGCACTGACCCGACGTGCGCGTGATAGTAGAGATACGAAATCAGGAACAGCGTCGACGTGATCACAGCGGTAATCATGGTCGTTCGATGGGAGGCAACGCGTCCCTTGCTGATGAACCAGCGCCCGATCAGCAGCAGCACGGCGCTGAAGCCGTTCAGGCTGGCGTTGATGACCGGGAATATGGCGTACTCGGCGGGGATGGACATCACATTTCGAGGGAGCTATTCAACGATAGAGTGGTAACAGAATCACGGACGTTCGCGAAGAAGCGTTCCTCAAATTACGAATCTCACGCTGCCGGCTTCGTGCTCCGGCGATTCGCCACCACGAACGCCAGTCCGAACATGAACAGCGAAAACAGCACCAGCGTGGCCATCGCAGAGGCGAGCGAAAATTCTGCCGGGGTGTTGGGGTAGAGCAACGTCCGCAACGCTTCCACGCCGTAGGTCAGCGGGTTGATTCGCATCAGAATACGGAGCCAGCCGGAGGCGCTCGATAGCGGGAAGAGGGCGCCCGACAAGAGCCACAGCGGAATCAGGAACAGATTGATGATTGCATGGAACGCCGAGGTCGAGTCCATCGGCCAGGCAATCGCGAAACCCAGGGCGGTGAGCGCGAAGGAAACCAGTACGACCGTCAGGACGATGAGGGGCAAAGCGGCCAGACTGATGTGCACCCCGGTCAGAGGAGCCAGCAGAAGGAAGATCAATCCCTGCACCGCCGCCAGAGTTGTGCCTCCAAGCACTTTTCCTAAAACGATGGCCGAACGCGGTACCGGTGCGACCAGCACGGAGAGCAGGAAGCCCTCCTTGCGGTCCTCGATCACTGACATCATGGTGAAGATGCTGGTGAACAGCACGATCATGATGAGCGTGCCCGGGTAGAAATAGTCGAGGTAGTGTTCCTGACCGTGCCCGCTGCCGGCGCGGAAAGATGATCCGAAGCCCGAGCCTAGCACCACCCAGAACACGAGCGGCGACGCAATCACGCCGATCACGCGGCTGCGTTGGCGGTAGAAGCGCACCAGTTCGCGCCACCAAAGGGTGAAGGCGGGCAGCGCCATGCCGGCGGATGCCGGGACGCTGCGTGCGGGAAGAGTTGCGGTCTGCGTGGCCAATGCTTATCTCATTTCTTCGCCGGCGGCGTTGATTTCTGTTTGCCCGGCAGATAGCCGCAGTCGCGGCATTCCCAGAACGCATTCAGGAAGAACAATCCCGACAGGCTTAACAGGATCAGGCTCATGAACAGGCCGTCGACCGTGGTGATGGTTCCGTTCATGATCGTCCAGACAATTCCCAGCAAGGGGAGAATGCCGAGTACCACAGACACCAGGAGCATCATGGGCTGCACGCTTCCTCCTTAGGGGCTGATGTTTCCAGTGCGGCGGAGAAGCAGAATCCTCGCCGCGCTCGGAGTGACAAGTGTTACAAGATCATTTCTTACAAGCACAACTCGCTACTCTTTTGTATCTTCCGCGCCTTCGGTCCAGAAGCGATGGCCGGTGCGGTGAATGAACACGTCTTCCAGGCTCGGCTTGCTTACGCGAACCGCCTGAATTTCTCCCGGGAATGCTTCGACCAGCCCAGTAATGAAGCGATGGCCGTTTTCCATCTCAATACGCACCTGTTGGGAGCGGCTCGTGTTACCCATCGCCGTGGCGTCGACGTTGAAGCGCGTGCTGATGCGCTGCGCCAGGGACTCCGCGTTTCCGGTGACGTCGAGCAGAATTACGTCGCCACCGATTTCGTGCTTCAGTTCCGTGGGAGTGCCCAGCGCGACCAGTTTGCCCTCGTTCAGAATGGCCAGGCGATCGCAGCGCTCGGCTTCTTCCATCAGGTGCGTGGTGACGATCACTGAAACGCGCTCCTGGTCGCGCAAAATCTGCAGATACTGCCAAAGATCGCGGCGGGCACCGGGATCGAGCCCGGTCGTAGGCTCATCAAGCAGCAAGACTGATGGATGATGAAGCAGTCCCTTGGCCAACTCGACGCGGCGAGCCATGCCGCCTGAGAAAGTCTCGACCAGTTCTTTCATGCGATCGGCCAAGCCTACGCGGCCAAGAATTTCTTCAATGCGTGCCTTGAGGGCCGCGCCGTATAGGCCGTACAAGTGTCCCTGATGCCAAAGGTTCTCGTAAGCAGTCAGCTTTTCATCAACGCTCTGTGCCTGGAACACAACCCCGATCTGGCGGCGGAGGGAGGCGGGCTCTTTCGCGGGGTCAAAGCCCATGATCAGGGCACGCCCGGCAGTTGGGACCATCAGCGTCGAGAGAATTCGGAATAGGGTAGTCTTGCCGCTGCCATTGGGCCCGAGCAGGCCGAAAAGCTCGGCGGGGCTGACATCGAAAGAAACGTCGTCCAAGGCAGTGCGCCCATCGTAGCGGTGCACGATGTTCTGCACCGAAATGACGGCGCTGGCGGGAGTCTCCGCTTCGGGGCCTACGTCCACGATTTCGGGGGTCTTTGAAGCCACAGGCTATTCTACGACGAGATGCGGTTCAGCATCATGAGAACAAAAAGCAAAGGGAGGTATAAGACAGTGGCCTGGAGTAACTGGCGGGCCCGCTGCTTGGACCGCGCGGCGCTGACAGGAATCCGGAGCATGGTCAGGCGCAGTCCGATATAGAGCAGGGCAACGTCGAGAACCAAGGCGCCAAGGAGATAGATGCGGCCCGACATCCCCAAAAACGTCGGAGTCAGACTGACCGGGATCAGGATCAACGAATAGACGAGAATCCGGCGAGCCGTAGATCGGCCATCTGGCTGCACGACTGGAAGCATGCGGATGTTTCCGGCAGCGTAGTCGTCGCGGTAAAGCCACGCGATCGAGAAGAAATGCGGAAACTGCCAGAAGAAGACAATGGCGAATAACGCCAAGGCTTCCCATTCAAGATGGGCGCGAGCGGCGGCCCAGCCCAGCACTCCGGGCATCGCGCCGGGGACTGCGCCCACGAACGTGCAGATCGGGTGCACCTTCTTCAGCGGCGTGTATGCGGCCAGGTAGACGAAGGCTGTCAGCAGGGCGAGCGTTCCGGTCAGTGCGTTGAGCGTAATGTCAAGGTATACAGCGCCGCCGACCGTCATGATCATCCCGACGATGGTGCCGTGCAGGATGCTCATGCGTCCCGTAGGCAGAGGGCGCTGCGCCGTGCGGCGCATGCGGCCGTCGATGTCGTGCTCCATGACTTCGTTCAGAGCGGCGGTTCCCCCGGAGACCAGGCCGATGCCGAGAAGGGTGTGAAACAAGTCCCACGAAACGGAAGGGATGCCGGATTTCAGGCAGCCGAAGTAGTATCCGCACCATGCCGTCAAGACCACCAGCGTCGTGACGCGCAACTTGGTGAGTTCCGCGTAGTCGCGCGCGAGGACGGCCAGGGCAGCGCGGGATGGAACGTTCCAGAATTGGCTGGCGGCGCTCATGCGGCTTGGGGCGTCCGTTCTGCGCCCGGAATGGGTTCGGCAAAGGCGACGGGCACGTGTCGCCAGATCTGAATGGTCAGTACCAGCGTAGTAGCCAGCAATAACGCGCCGACGGCCACGTGCGCGACGGTCGAGATCACCATGGGCAGTTCCGGTTGCACGCTGTCACGACCCCAGGCAACGCGCGTCAGGAACGCGGCAAAGCCCAGGCAAAGCTGCGCGATCAGCAGGGAGAGCATCAGAATCGCCGGTCCGCGAATCGCCTCGATGTTGGAATAAACCGACAAGGCCCGAATTGCCGTCCAGGTCAAAACAAATGCGACAACGGCGGCATGCGCGACGTGAGGCCACCAACTCATCCCGTGATGGCGGAACATGCCTCCCAGGATGAGCTGAACGTAGATCACAACAATGGAAAGCATGCTCAGCGTAAACAGGCTCGGCCGTCGCGTGTCGAATTCAACCCGGGGGACTTCCTCCACCCACTTGCGCCCGGTAAAAAGGGCAATTACGACGGCGATACAGAAGAATGTTTGCGCGACCGCGGCATGTGCGGTGGAGATTGCCGGCGGTTGCAGCATCAGAACGGTCAGGCCGCCGAGAATGGCCTGTACAACCACAGTCCCTAAAGCGGCGAGCGCCAGTTTGCGCAACCAGGAGCGGCGTTCTACCAGCAGCGTCCACCCCGCGATTCCCAAGGTAAGAATCACAAGCGACCCGGCCACCATGCGGTGGCTCCATTCAAACCGAACTCCGCCGACCAGGTGGGGAACCTTAATCAGATAACCGAACGAAGTCGGCCAGTCCGGTACCGACAGTCCTGCGTCGTTGCTGGTGACCGAGGCGCCCGCCGTAATGACGAGAAAGGCAAAGCATGCGGTGAAGACCGCAAACGCGTGATGGGCGCGATTGTACTGAGTGGCGATCGCCTTCAGAACGAAACTCCTTGGGCCGGTAAACCCGCTGCGATTAGCACCTGAAAAACTCACTTGCTCGGATCCCGCGAGGGTCGGATCCGTTTCCGACCCTCGCTCGAGAACGGAGCATTCTAGCAGACAGAATGGCTACATTCCGCCCGCTTTAAAAGACTGATCGGCAGTCTTGGCTTCCTTGGGACCGACGGTCACTTTCTGGGTCTGTTCGCCTAGTTTTTCGTGCACGAACGCGAGCGTGTAGTCGCCCGGAGGCAGGCCCTTGATCTCGTACTTTCCGTCCTTGTCAGTGACGGCATAGAACGGGCTCTTCACCACGTTGACGTACATCTTCATCCACGGGTGCTGGTTACACTTCACGGGCAACATAATCTCTTCGCGGGCGAAATTCTTCTCAATGGGTGCGGCCTGGGGAGGCTGTGATTCATTCCACTCGCGATTGTCCTTGGGCGTCGGGTGGATGTTGTGGGTAGTGGGATCGTCATTCTTGATCTGCACGGTCTGGCCCGCCATCACGCCCAGCACGTGGGGATGATAACGGCAGCCGCTCTGGTCGAGGACAACTGGATCCTTCGGGACGTCAAAGGTCCGCGTGCCAATGCCGTCTTTCACATAAACGAACACGTTCGCGAGACTCCCTTTGTCAGCGACGATGGTTTCGGCTTGATTGGCGCCCTTGCAGGCTGGGTCCTGCGACATGTCGATCTTCGCAGGCTTGGGCGCTGCGCCGTCATACTTTACCGATCCGCTGATGGAGCCGACCGTGGCAGGATCGATCGGGGTGGCCGCCGGGGCCGCGGGCGCTGAGGCCGGAGCCGAGGTGGACTGTTCGGTGTTTTCTTTCTTGTTGCAGGCCGCGAGCAGCAAAAGGCCCGCAAGGGCTAGCAGGGGAAGGAGTGCTAACCGAAGATTCTTCATGATGTGTACCTTTCTTGTAGTTTTAAGTCGCAATACGAAAACTCTCTATTTTAGCGCGATCCCCTGCCGCCTGCGCCTGCGCGAGGTGCGGCATGGCCAGCCGCGCCGGCCGCAACCTTCTTGCTGGGCGAGGCGGTGTTCGCCGCCGTCGAACGTCCCATGGAGGCAGCCACCTTGCGCTGCTCTTCGGGCGTGAGCTGCATGATGTAATCCACTAACAGCTTGGTGTGGTCCTGGGTGTAGCCCTGGAATGACGGTGGCGTCGGTCCGGCGAAAACCCACTGCCCATTTACATGGTTGAACAGTCCCGAGGGCATCGACGTGCCCGGGCTGATCGCTTGTGGGTCGGTGATCCAGCGTTCGACCCAGTCCGGCTTCAGGCGCTCTTTGGCAAGCAGGAAGTTGGGTGCGGTCGCGTGCGCGTCGTGTTGCGCGTCGCCGGTCGCATGGCATTTCAGGCAAGGAGCCGCCGTGCTCGAGAACAGGCTGCGCGCCATCTCGGTTTCTTTCGACGTGAGTGTCGGCACCGTCTCCGGAATGTACGGCATGGGCTGCTGCGAAAGGGCCTGGAAGAAGCGCACCAGCTTGCGCAACTCGTCGTTGGAGAGCGAGAACGTCGGCATACGAACCTTGAGATAGCTTCTAACACCATTTCGGTTGGTATCTGTTTCACTCAAAGCGGGATTTGAGAGGAAGGTTCGCAACCATTCCGGATTGACGCGGGCACCCTCGGTGTAAAGCTTGGGGGGAAGCTGTTCTTTCCAGTCGGCGTCCTGATACTTCTTCATCTTCATCAGGCTCGAATCCTGGCCGGGGAAGAACTGGTGGCAACCCACGCAGTTGTATTTGGTGACAATCCACCAGCCTTCTTGAATATCGCGGCGTGAGTCCTGCGGCCGGTACTGGTAATTGGCGGGCAGGCTGCTCTCCTGGCTGCCTAACAGGAAGGTGCTGAGGGCCTGCACCTGGTCCTTGCTGAGGTGCACGTTTGGCATGCGGAGAGCTTCTGTCTCCGACTTGACCATACCTTTGTCGAAAATCTCGGGCTCGGCGAGCTTATGCTCGAAGAATCCCTTGTGGTCGTACCAGGGAGCCTTCGCGGGACCCTCGGGCAGGCGGGCTAGGTCGTCCGGATTCGTGATGGGCTCCTTGCCACGCTCGGCCCCTTCCGTGAAGAGGGCAAAGTCAAGACGTTCGATCGGCTTGCTGCCTTCGAAAGTCAATTCCGTGCCAATGCGCCCTTCTTCTTCCATGCCGGCGATCTCGTGGCATCCGGCACAGCCGTAGTGACGAATCCACTTCTTGCCTTCTTCCTTCAGCTTGGGATCGTCCATGAAAGAAGCATCCGTATAGGCCGAAGGTTCCTGCTTCTTTTGCGTGAGCAGATACGTGGCAATGTCCTGAGCGTCTTCGACGCTGAGGCGCAGGCTCGGCATGACGGTCATGTTCTGTACTTGCAGCTCGTGGCCGTCGTTGGGGCACTTGCTGTGACGCAAATCGAAGACATACGGGAGATTCTTCTTCGCGTAGTCTTCGGGACCGATGTCTTTCTTCTCGTACGGGCAATATGGCCGGGTGCGTTCACGCGCGTTGTGAATCCAGCGCACCAGGTACTCATAGTTGGCTTTTTCGCCCACGCGGGTCAGATTCGCCGAGAAGCTCCCACCCTGCAGATCATCGCCTTCGCCGATCGAATGACACGCCAGACAACCCCGAGTTTCGAATAGCTCTTTGCCGTGGTCAGCATTGCCCGGTTTCTGGTGGGGCAGGGAATCGGTGAACCCCGACTGCCAGATGTAGGCAGAAATAGCTTGAATCTGCGCGTCGCTCAGGCGGAAGTTCGGCATCTTCGTGCCCGGACGGAATGCGCTCGGCTTCTTCAGCCAAACCGGAATCCAGTTCTTGTTCAGCTTAAGGCGGGCGTCTTTCAGATTCGGCCCAACCTTCTTGATGTCCTGCATCAGGCTGTGTGCACGGAAGTCAATCTGCTGCAGGCGTCCATCGATCTTGCTGTTGCCGACGCGCAGGCCCACCGCTTCCTCGTTCAGTCGATTCGCCTCGTCGTTACTCTCAGCGGCGTCGGCCTGCTTCATCAGATAGGCCGACTGCTTAATGTTGTCGCGTTTCTCGCCTTCGAGTTGCTTGGTCTGCTGGTTGAGAGATTGCAATTCTTCCGGTTCGCGATCATAGCCCTCGTAGCGATGGCATCCCATGCATCCGCGCTGCCGGAATAGATCCTTGCCTTTGCTGATGGTCCAGCCAACATCGCCTGCAACCAGCATCATGTCGGCCGCGTGGCAGGTCTGACAGCCCGCTTCGAAATTCTGCTTGCTATAGAGCGGCCACAGCCAATGTTCGTAATTGCCGTGGGCTTTCTCAACGCTGGTGGTGGCGCGTCCATTGCCCTGGTGGCAAGGCGAGCAGCCGAATTTGTCGGGATCGTGAACCTGCAGGAGCGCCGGGCTCGGATGGCTGACGAAAGCCTTCGCGTAGTCGTCGGGAGCCTTGGCGCCCTTGGCGCTCATGGAGGCGGCGGTCAGCTTCACCGGTTCGCGAGCGCCCATGTGACAGGACTCACAGCGGTCAACGATGTTCGCTTCCGCAACGTTAACCTGCACGATGGAAGGATCGAGGTCCTCGGTCTTCTTCTGGAGACCCGCGATCTGCGCAGGCGTGAGGTCGACCATGTGATCGTTCACGTACTCGTCCATGGCAGTCTTGGCCTGGGTCACCGGCTTGAGCGTGTCGCCGAGTTCCGCGTTGAGCTTGGCGCGCTGGTCTTTCAGGTCGTTGTAGGTTTCTTCGAGTTGCTGGAAGGTGTATTTCTGCTTGCTGCCGTCCGGATACTCGACCGTGGCTGTTTCTGCCTTGTACTTGTCGAGATCTTTCTGGATGCTTTGCTTGGATGAGGCGCTGCCGCTGGTTTCAATCTGATAGGTGAGAGCATTCACATAGGCGCGCCGGTCGGTGAATATGCTCTGGACCGCAAGAATCTTTGCGCTCAGATCGCCGATCTGCTTCTGCAACTCTCGGACGTGCGGCGTCGCCTGTTGTGTGGCCTGGTCAAGGTCCTGTTTCAGTTTCTGATAGTCGGAACCGGTTTCAACTTCTTTTTGGGAGGCGTCGGACTTCGAGTGCGCCGAGTTCAGGAAAGCCGTGTAACGCTGTTTCCATTCGTGCTGGTACGCCTTCCACGGACGCATCCCGAAGGCTTCGTCCCACAGCGCCCAAAGCAGAGTAGCCGTCAACAGGGCTACGGCGATCATGTAATGTGCCGCGTAAGACTTGGTGACTATCGGATCATTGTCGCGGACTGGTTTGTCGGGCACGGAACCTCCGAAGGCAGCTGCTAGCTGATGGCTGATGGTCGTTTGCTACACCCTGTGGTGGATGGGATTGTGCCAACGACTACCAGCCACCAGCCATCAGCTAAACGTTAAACCACGGTGTAATCCACACATACTTGATGTGCCAAAGCAGGCGCAGCATCATCTTGAGCGGCAAAGCCAGCATGATCAGCAGGAAGGCCTGCGTGATCGAAAACTGCAGAATGCTCATGCGCGCAAAATCCTTGGGCATATAACGGCGGAACAGAGAGAACACAGCGAAACCGCCGAGACCAAAATATCCGCCCACGATGATCGCGCCAAAGATGCCTTTACCCCAATTCGAGGCAATGCCAAACAGATCCGGCAGGTCGCGGTTCACTTCGTAGATCAGCCGGTTGTGATCCCAGGTTTGCCCCGGCCAGAACCACTGCCAGCCAGGCCCGCGAATAAACGTGCCGATGATGATCATCGCGATCCACAAGACTACGAATCCGAACAGGAAGGTGGAGATCGCGAAGCGGCGCTGCTTCCAGGTGTAGTAACCGCTGCCCATCGGGTTGGTATCTATATAAGGAATCACCATCAGACCGACGATGATTAAGGTCGGCATCACCACGCCCGCGATCCAGGGATCGAAGTACACCAGCATTTCCTGCAGACCAAGGAAGTACCACGGCGCTTTCGCCGGGTTCATGGTCAGGTTCGGATTCGCAGGCTCCTCCAGCGGAGCGTTCAGTGTGATCGACCAGATCATCAGGATGATCGTGACGATGATGGCAGCCAGAAACTCAATCCGAAGCAGGAAGGGCCATACGTGGACTTCTTTTTGCCAGCCCGGCTTGAAGGGCCAGGTCTTGCGGTGATGCGTCTTGGCCATCGCTGGATCGGCTTCCAACTGGGTGACCAGTTGATCGTTGGCGTGGGCCTGCTTCCAGGCGAGATAGATATAAAAGCCGAGGAGCGGAATCAAGCCGACGATCGGAACATTATCGGGGGCAGAGACGATTTCCCAGAGCTGACGCCAATCCATACTTGCTCCTCGTACCGAAACTAATCTTCATTTCACTGCCGAGCTTTGCTCGGCTTGACAGCCGAGGGCGGCTGTCACTACGTGCATCTATGTGCCGGCGGCCGTTGGGCCTCTTCGCGGCTTGTCCGCCTCGGCCTCCAACATGACGGGCGCCGGGCCGGAGATGCCGCCGTCTTTTCTTACACGCCAGAAGTGGACGATCATCAGCACCGACGCCACGATCGGAATGCCGATGCAATGCCAGATGTAGGATCGCAGCAGCGCATTCGCATCTACGATCGAGCCGCCCAGCAATCCGAAGCGCACGTCGTTGTACGGAGTCATGTGCAGTTGCGGTCCAAACGGGCCTTCATGCCCCAAGAGCGGCGTGGCGCGCGCCATGTTGGTGCCGACCGTGACTGCCCAGAATCCCAGCTGGTCGTCGGGCAGCAGGTATCCCGTGAACGAAAGCAGCAGCGTGAAGACCAGCAGCAGCACACCGATGTTCCAGTTGAATTCTCGCGGCTTCTTGTACGAGCCGGTCAAGAACACGCGGAACATGTGCAGCCACACCCCGATGACCATCAGGTGGGCCGCCCAGCGATGCATGTTGCGCAGTAGCTTGCCGAATGGAACATCGTGCTCGAGATAAAGCACGTCGCGAAAAGC
Organism: uncultured Acidobacteriota bacterium; assembly: GCA_963850425.1. GTDB lineage: Bacteria > Acidobacteriota > Terriglobia > Terriglobales > Acidobacteriaceae > Gp1-AA133. The sequence goes on from CAWKLF010000005.1 coordinate 170,007, forward strand.
CTGCACCTTGGTGGGGTGGTAGTAAAACATCAGCAACACGCCCGTGAAGGTGAGCACAATAAAGAGGTAGAACGTGATTCCGCCCATGCCCCAGGTGTAGCTGTAACGGACAGCGTCTCGATTGATCTTCGCCGGGTGCAGGTGCAGGAAGACGTTCGAAAGCACCCCCAGCGCGCGATTGCGGGGGGTCTCGTCGTGCTTGTGGCGGAAGATTGAAGTGTAGACCTGAGTCTTGGTCGGATCCTTCAGGCCGTCCATCTGCTCTTTGACCTTCGCTGGCATGTCGGTCTTGAGCGATTGCACGTCGCTGGCGAGTTGGTCTTTGACCTTGTCGACCAGCCCGACTTTAGCGCCGTTTTTTCCGTTCTTCTCTTCTGGCATTGGGTCCTCTGCTGCCACAAATCTTTACTGCTGCCCTTGAGCGAGGCCGCGTTACTCTCGCACCCGGCAAGTGCCGGCCGTCATTCTTGGCTAGGTCGTCAAAAATGACCCAGGATCGTTGAACTGGGTCGGTTGTCCCTTCGGCCAGGAGTAAAGCTTGGCCACGTCGACGATGATCTGCCCGTCGGGCGCAAGTTCTACTTTGGCTCGATCCATAGGACGCGGCGCCGGTCCTTCGAAGTTGATGCCCTCGCTGTCGTAACCGCTGCCGTGACACGGGCACTTAAATTTGTTCTCGCTGGGCTTCCAGTCCGGAGTGCAACCCAGATGAGTGCAGCGGGCGTAGATCACGAACAGCCGGTCCGGCGTGCGGTCCACCCAGATACGGAACTTCTGCTGCCACTTCGTGTCGACGCCCAGCGCGTAATCCGACGGATATCCAATCTTGAACGAAGTGCGCGGCTCAAACAACGTGCGTGGCAGAAAAAATCGGAAGAATGCCAGGAACCACGCGCCCAGGAAGGCCGTGATGCCTATCCATGCCAGGCGACGGCGGCGTTGATCGACCTCCGAGTTGTCCGGACCGACCGCGGCAATCCCGGCCGCGGCCGCCGCTTTCGAAGTTCCAACCGCCGGGGTACCGACATACTTGTTGGCCGGTGCGCCCGTAGGAGTCGGCTCCTTCGGTGCTTGCGGATTTTGCTTGACCGGATCATTCTCCGGACCCGCCATGGTTCCTCCTATATAGCTCTCGACTTCGTTTGGCCCTTTAGTCAGCAGCCATCAGCGGCGCCGCAACATTCTCCTGGTTTGGCGGAACCGATGTCTTCGATTTTCCCGCAGCGTCTAAAACCAGGTGAGCCAGCGCAGCAATAAACTTTGGCGAATCGTTCAGTCCTACCGTCATCTCAAATTGTTGGATGCCCAATGCGGCGGCTTCCTCGCGCGCCTCGTGATCGATTTCACCCAACGTCTCGACGTGGTCGGAGACAAACGACACCGGGACGATGCACACGTCACGCACCTTCCCGTCCGCCAAATCCCGCAGCGTGCGGTGCAGGGAAGGCTGCAGCCACTTGCTGGCCCCAACTTTACTCTGGTAGCAGAGGCGGTAATGGTTCGGCCAGGCTCCACGCTCCATCAGAAGTTGAACGGTTTCCTCGATCTGCCGCTGGTATGGATCGCCCTTATCGATGATCGATTGAGGCAGGCTGTGGGCACTGAAAACAATCTCCGGCGAACGCGAGGCAGGGAAGCGGCCGAGAGCTTCCTCAATCTTGTCGACCAGCGCATCGAGATAGCGCGTGTCGCGATAGAAGCTCTTCACCGTGTGAACCGGAACACATCCGCGAAAGTGACGATTCCATTCGTTCAAGCTGCTGCCAACCGTGGTGCTTGAATAATGAGGGTAAAGCGGCAGCAAGACCACCTCATCGCAACCAGCACGCTCCAGTTGTGCTACCGCCTCGGCAGTAAAAGGGTGCCAGTAGCGCATCGCGACAAAGCAGCGGGCATTCACTCCCATCGATTCGAGAGCGCCTGCCAGAGCGCGTGCCTGGGTTTCGGTGAACCTTAGGATCGGTGACCCGCCGCCGATCACCGAGTAGTGATGCTCGACCTTCTTGGCGCGCGTGCTGGCGATCAGTTTGGCGAGCGGACGGCGCCCGATGCGGGCGAAGGGAAAGTCAATGATGTCGGGATCGCAAAACAGGTTATAAAGAAAAGGTTGGATGGCCTCCAGCGTGTCGGGTCCTCCGAGCTGGAACAGAACTATCCCCAAACACCTCTCGGTTTGAGACATCCCCACAGGTTCCCCAGAAAGCGAACGGATGTTAACTCGTTTCCGGGCAGCGCGTCAAACGGCCCTTTACAAATCGGTACGCGAAAAAAGCGTCTCCGAGCGATTCGCACGGGCAGAGCGGTGCTGCGAGTCTAACGGACGGGAGTAGTTTCATCGGCTACCGTGGCCGTGCTTGCCGTCTCCATCTCTGCGATGACGGCGTCCGCAAACTCGGACGTCCCGTTTTTGCCGCCGACATCCCGGGTGAGCTTGTCACGAGTCTTGTACACGCGTTCCAGAGCGTTGCGGACTCGGTCGGCCGACTCGTTCTCCCCAATGTGGCGCAGCATCAGCAACGCCGATCGCAAAACCGCCGTCGGGTTGGCGATGTTTTTCCCCGCAATGTCGGGCGCGGAACCATGCACTGCTTCAAAGATCGCGCACTCGTGGCCAAAGTTCGCGCCCGGCACCAGTCCCAGTCCCCCGACCAGCCCAGCGCACAGGTCCGAGACGATATCTCCATACAAATTCTCGAGCAGCAGGATGTCGTACTGGTACGGATTCATCACCAGCTGCATGCACGTATTGTCGACAATGTGCTCAGCGTACGTGATCTCGGGATATGCCTTTGCCACTTCGCGGGAGCAGCGCAGGAACAGTCCATCCGACATCTTCATGATGTTGGCTTTGTGAATGCAATGAATTTTCTTGCGATTGTTTTCGCGGGCATACTCGAAGGCGAAGCGCGAGATGCGCGTCGAAGCTTTCTCAGTGATGATCTTCAGACTTTCAACAACACCGGGAATGACTTCGTGCTCGATTCCCGAATAAAGTCCCTCGGTATTTTCGCGCACCACAATCAGGTCGATATCCGGGTAGCGGGTGGGAATATGGGGAAGATTTCGAACAGGACGAAAGTTCGCGAACAGCTCAAAGCGCTTGCGCAGTTGAACATTGATGCTGGTAAAGCCGCCGCCCACCGGCGTGGTCACTGGACCTTTCAGTCCGACCCGGGTGCGCTCGATCGATTGAATCAACTCCTTGGGAATGTACTCGCGATAGCGTTCGAAGGCCTCGGCCCCGGCCATGAAGGTTTCCCATTCGAACTTGATGCCGGTGGCTTCGAGGATGCGAACCGTTGCATTGATGACCTCAGGGCCAATGCCGTCGCCGGGAATAAGAGTTATGCGATGCGTCATGAAGATCGTTCCTGCTGTGGGTTGGGATGCCTCAACCTGGCGTTACTTTGGGCCCGCCTTGGTTGGCTTGGGCTCGGGTTCCCTGGTCTTCAACAGATCCTTCAGTTCCGACATGAATTCCTGCACGTCCTTAAAATCCAGGTACACGGATGCGAAGCGTACGTACGCCACTTTGTCGTAGCGGCGCAGCCGGCTCATGATCAGCTCACCAACCTCGCTGGTCTTGCGTTCGCGCTCTGCCGATTCAATCACAAACGACTCGGCTTCGTTCACGATCTGTTCCAGCTTGCTGATCGGTACGGGCCGCTTCTCGCATGCGCGCAGCAGGCCGTTCAGCACCTTCTGGCGGTCGAATTTTTCCCGCCGGCCGTCTTTCTTGACGACCATATACGGAATTTCGTCGATACGCTCGTAGGTGGTGAAGCGCTTGCCGCACTTCAGGCACTCGCGCCGCCGCCGGATGGATTCGGCCTCTTTGCTCTCGCGCGAATCGACAACTTTATCTTCCAGGAACCCGCAAAAGGGACACTTCATGGCGCTTGTCGGCTGAACTGGTGTAACTGGGTCAGTACATCAAATTGTAGCAGGCACTTGGTTGAACCTCCGGAAGGGGAAGCGCGAAGGTTATCTGTCGAACCAGGAGGCAAACGCCGGTCTCAGGCGGCGGGACTGTCGGCGCTGGACTGCTCCGCCTCGTGACTCTCTTGCGAAAGCTTACGCAACGAAAGCCGCTCGCGATGAGCCAGCAGCAGCCCCACCGGCACGATCGCGATAAATGTCACCAGCCACAGCATAATCCCGCAGCTGGTCGCCAGCTCCGGCGGAACACCGAAGATGCGGTTGAGCGTCTCAATCGTGGCAAACTGCGATCCACCGCCGACGCCCGGAAGCTGTACCAGCGAACCGACCATGCTCGAAGCCATGAGCAGGAAAATTTGCGTTTGCGGGATCTCCAGCTTGGGCGTGTTGTAGGCGTGAGCCACTTCCTTGTAGGCCACCGCGATCATCGCCCACATCAGCACCGACACGCCGATCAGCATCAGTAACGACTTCTTGTCATGGATGGTGTTAAGGCCACCGCGAAACTCGCGGATTCGCATGGCGATACGGTGACCAAGGTTAGAAGCGAGGTGCGCAAAACGCCGTTCTACCCAACTGGCGAGCGCCTCGCCCTTGCGATGCACGGCAAACGCTCCCCCCGTGAGGCCGACCACAATCACGATCAGTACGACCGCTATTTCTTCAAAAATTCCCCGAGACTGCATTCTCTTCGGCGCGGTCGCAAAGAAGGCTGCCAGCACGAACAGGAAAGTAAAGCCTCCGACATCGAAAATGCGCTCCACAGCCCAGACCGCGAGCTGGGAGGAAAAGGGGAGATTCTCACGCTTTGCGATGAGGTAGGGGCGGATGAGTTCTCCGGGGCGGCCTAGAATGGCCAATCCTGTGAAGCCGATGACGGTAGGGGCTACCAGTCCAATGGAAGACGCCTGCGGCCGCACCGGGCGCAGAAAGAGCTTCCATCGCACCGCGCGCAAAACGTAAGCAAGATAAATCAACGCGATGCCGTGCAGAATGTGAAAGGCGCTTACGCTGCGCGTCTGCGTCAGAAACAGATCCCAGTCGAAGTTCTTCCACATTCGAAACTGCGAATACACCAGACCCGCCAGGATGGCGAGCGCGATTCCGGTAATCGCTGCGCGTCTTCGGTCCATGAATTCCAGGGATCTCCGGCGGTGGTGTTACAGATCAGATCTGAAAGGCACAACACAAGGTACCCGACTCGGACTTAGGGGTCAACGCGAAGGGCGGGTTTCGCTCGCGATCAGTTCCCTGTAGCCGTGCTCGCTCGCTTGGTGGGGGAAGCCGCTGTGCGCGTGGTTTTCGTTCGTGGCTGCGAGGCCGGCTCCGCCTTCGTTCGGTTCTGCACCAGAACCTTAGCGGAAGCTGGGTTGGCCGCTTTCTGCTGCGCAAGCTTCTTACGGTTGAAGTCGCGCACGATACTGGCCACGTACTTGCGCGTCTCCAGATACGGAGGAACGCCCTTGTACTGCTCGACGCGGTGCGGTCCGGCATTGTAGGCCGCAAGCGCCTTGATCAGATCGAAGTTGTAACGCTCAAGCAACTCGCGCAGGTAGCGGGTGCCGCCGTCGACATTGGCTTCCGGATCGAACGCGTTCGGCACGCCGAGCTTCGACGCGGTTCCCGGCATAAGCTGCATCAGTCCCTGCGCGCCTTTGGGTGAGATGGCATGAACCTTGAATCCACTCTCCGCTCGAATGACGCTGCTGACGAGATCCGGATCGAGCCGGTAACGACCGCTGGCCGCGTTCACCACCTGGGAAACATCCACATGCTGAGATGTCGGAGCCACGGGAGTTGAAGCACTCGGCAAAACCGGCCCCGAAGCCACTGGCGTGAGCGCAGGAGCTTGCGTACTTTGATCCGCTGCCGACGGGGCATTCACGTCAGGTTCAATCTCCACAATCTCGGCCGTGGGCACGTCGACAAAGCTGGACCCGTCCGCGGTGAGAAACAGGCGGGTGGTTTCGCCCAGAGGCGCACGGCTCTCGTGACGGATCGTGAAGCCATTGCGCAACGTGGCGACATCGGTAGCCGAGGCCCGGATCGCGGCCACGCTCAGCAACAAAACGATACCGATGCTTTTAGTCAGCTTCATGGACATTGCTACCCAGATCGCGAAGTCCGGCGTGCGGGGATACGGCCGAAGTCCCAACAGAATGAATGCCGTTACGTCTCTACACCGATCCCTGCCAGAACCGGCTCCAGGGCGGCAGCTACGCCATCCTGGTCATTGGACAGTGTTACCTTCCAGCCCCGGCTACGGAGCTCTTCCGACGCATTTCCCATGATAACCGGGTATCCCGCAAAGGCAAGCATTTCTATGTCGTTGTAATTGTCACCGATGGCCATGACCTGCTCCCGGGAAAGGCCTCGAAAGGCCGCCCAGCGCTCCAACGCGTGCCCCTTGGAGCAGTTCTGCTTGAGGATATCGACAATGGATAGGTCCCGAATCGGGTATTCCGTCCTGAGTACAGTGATCTGTTCGTAAAGATGGCAACTCTGAAGGGCAGCCAGCGCCTCATGCATGCGGGCAATCGGACCGCAGAACATAGCCTGTACGGGGTCGGTGACCAGGGCGTTTTCGATCGGTATCACGAAGTCAATGTACTGCAGATTCTTTTCGAGCCACCGCCGGATGCTGTTTTCCAGGTCCTCCATGTGCTCGAGTACGATCGACCCCTTGGCCTGCTTATCGAAGGTGAGAACAGTATTGCCCCGAAAATCGATCATCACCCTGCATAGTTCCCGGCAGAGGTGGGCGGGAAGCAGATCCCGGAAAAAAGTCTCCCCGGAAAGCGAGCGAGTGATCGCGCCGTTGGAGCTGATGAGCCATAAGTCAAAGCCAAGTTGCTGGGCGATGGGCAAGGCAAAGTCGTGCCGGCGCCCGGTTACCAGTGCAATTTCGATGCCTGCAGCGTGCGCGCGCCCCAGCGCCGACAGGTTGACGTCAGAAATCTGAAATTGGGAGTTGAGCAGGGTGCCGTCGATGTCGAGTGCCAGCAACCGGATGGAAGGCGAGATCACATAAGATTTTACCATCTTGGCGAGCCCGTTCCGCATGGCTGCGATGGGGTGAAATGTGCATGCTATAGTGCACCACATTCATGGGCATTTTCAGCGCGTTTTATAGTCCGTGGAGTTTCCTCGTCATTGCGTTGGCGATCATCCACTTTATTCGCCGTCGTCCAGATACGTACTGGCTGTATATCATCCTGTTTCTGGGACCGCTGGGTGCGACCATCTACTTACTGGTGGAAGCGTTGCCCGATGTCGGGCTGCTGCGGCAATCCTTCAAGGCCTTTCCGCGCAGGCGCAGGATTCACGAATTGGAAGCCGCCGTCCTCGACAATCCCTCCGCCGGAAATTACGAAGAGTTAGCCGACCTGTTCATGGAGGACGGAAATTTCTCGAAGGCCCGTGCCTGCTACGACAAAGCGATTTCGTCGCGAACCGATTCCCCCGATCCGTTCTACCGGCGCGGCGTCTGCGAGGTGGAACTGGGGGATTTCGTGCCGGCCGTTTCGGATCTGGAGCGCGTTGTGGGCAATGACCAAGGCTACGATTTTCACCGCGCCAAAGGATTGCTGGCGCACGCCTACGCGAATACCGGACAAGCGGCGAAGGCCGAGGAGTTCTTCCGGCAAGTGACGGTGATTTCCACGTTATCGGAGACTTACTACAACTTCGCCTTGTTTCTTTCCGCACAAGGAAGGGATGCCGAGGCCCGCGACTGGGCGCAGAAGATTCTTGCCAAGAAACCGACCATGCCCGGATATTTGCGGCGCCGCGAACGTCCCTGGTTCCGCAAGGCGGCCGCACTGTTGAAGAAGCTCAAGCCTTAATGGCCATGCGCCTCCAGTGCTAGACTCGACCGCCATGGCTCGTTTGACGCATCTGGAGTGCACACGCTGTGGGCAATCGCTGCCCGCCGACCGGCCACAGACGATCTGTCCGAAAGATGGCGGCGTGCTCTACGCGCGCTACGACCTCCCTGCGATCAACAAGACTTTTTTTCGGGAACAGTTGTGCGCCCGCCCAGCAACCATGTGGCGCTACGCCGAAATTCTGCCCGAGGCCCAGCCAGTTTCACTGGGCGAAGGCTTCACTCCCATGCTGCCGAGCCGGGAATCTCCAACGGTTCTCATCAAAGACGAAGGGCTGAATCCAACCGGATCGTTCAAAGCCCGCGGACTGTCTGCCGCCATCACGATGGCGAAGCATTACGGCGTGAAGAAGGTGGCAATCCCTTCCGCGGGTAACGCCGCTGGAGCCTTAGCAGCGTATGCCGCCGCCGCAGGTATCGAAGCCCATATCTTCATGCCTAAAGATGTGCCCATGGCGAACCGGATCGAATCCGAATACTACGGAGCGCACGTCACTTTGGTCGACGGCCTGATCAGCGATTGCGCTCGCATGGTGGCCGAGCGCAAAGAAAAAGAAGGATGGTTCGATGTTTCCACCCTCAAAGAGCCTTATCGCGTGGAAGGCAAAAAAACCATGGGCTACGAAGTCGCCGAGCAACTGGGATGGCGACTTCCGCAGGGCATCATCTATCCGACGGGCGGCGGGGTCGGTTTGATCGGCATGTGGAAAGCCTTCGACGAGCTGGAGACGCTGGGTTGGATTGGCTCGGAACGTCCAAGGATGGTAACCGTCCAGGCAGCGGGTTGCGCGCCAATTGTTAAAGCATGGGATGAAGGCAAGAGCCTGTCGGAAATGTGGGCGAACGCTGCCACCTCCGCTGCCGGCCTGCGCGTTCCCAAGGCTTATGGCGATTATCTGATTTTGGATATTTTGCGGAATAGCAATGGCACTGCCGTCGCCGTGTCCGACGAGGAAATCATGGATGCGCTCCGCCATTGGGCACGAGTCGAGGGAGTCTTTGCCGCGCCAGAAGGCGCCGCGGCGCTCGCGGCGTATCGCAAATTGCGGTCGAGCCAGTTCTTCAAAGAGAGCGACCAGGTAGTCCTCTTTAATACTGGAACCGGTCTGAAGTATCTGGATTCTTTGGACACCAAACGCGTGCAACCCACCGGTCTACCCACCAGCCGCCAAATCGCCGGAATTATCGGACCGTACTAGGCAGGCCCTTTTAAGGGAAAGTCCCCGTCGCGGCGCGACTATCAGCGATCTGCGCGCACGAATCCTTGAAGCGACGCCACGGCACCAACCAGATGAACACCATCCATATAAAATGGATACGTATGACCGACCGGCTCTACTATCACGATTCCTTCCTGCACGAGTTTGAAGGCGAGATTACCGAGGTCGTGCCTGCCGCCGATATCAATGCACGCCACGGTGTGTATCTCGATCGCACGGCCTTCTACCCCACCAGCGGCGGGCAGGTGCACGATACGGGATGGCTCTCTCCTGAGGGCACTCCGGATCGGAACCTGTTCCGGGTAGCAGAAGTTGCTGAGACAGAAGATGGCCGGGTAGTGCACTACATTGAGGCCGACAAAGCGCCCGAGCGGGGAACAAAGATTCGCGGCAAGATTGACAGCTTGCGCCGGCGAGATCACATGCAGCAGCATTCCGGGCAGCATGTTCTCTCCGCCGCCTTCATCCATCTCTTTAACATGCCCACCGTGTCGTTCCACATGGGCGACGAGGCATGCTCGATCGATCTCGACACACCCGCAATCCAACCGCGGCAGATCGAGGAGGTCGAGTTGCTCGCCAACAAGATCGTTCAGGAAAATCGTGCGGTCGAAATTCAGTTCGTTACGCAGCAGGCAGCGCAGGATCTCGGATTGCGCAAGCCTGCGCGAACGGACAAGGACGAGCTGCGGTTAATCGATATTCAAAACTTTGACCTCTCCGCTTGCGGTGGAACGCACGTCGCCAACACCGGACAGATCGGCGGCATCCTGCTGCGAAAAATTGAAAAGGCTCGTCAGGGTTGGCGCGTGGAATTTGTCTGTGGGCAGCGTGCTGTCAAGACCGCACGACGCGACTATGCCACCCTGGTCGAGGCGGCGGCATTGTATTCCGGACACATCTGGGATGTGCCCCAACAGGTGAAGAAGTTTGGTGACGACCTCCGATCGGCGACGAAAGCGACCGAACGTCTGCTGGAAGAGTTAGCCGAATTCGAAGCCGCACGCTTGCTGGCTGAGACAATGCCCGTCAACGCCCGCAAGGTTGTGGTTCGCCTCTATCCAGATCGCGAACTCGCCTTCATACGCCTGCTCGCGCAGAAGATAACTCGACTGGAAGCCCATGCAGTTGCCCTGCTGGCGGCAAGTCATGGGCAGCCCGCCCTCGTCTTCGCCCAGTCGAAGGGTGCAGACCTCGATATGGGAACGCTTCTGAAAGAGATTGTCGCAACCCGCGGAGGCAAAGGCGGGGGCACCCGCGATATGGCGCAGGGAGGTATCCCCAGTGCGGATTCGCTGGCGAGTACGCTCGAAGCGGCCGCCGCCAAAGTCAAGTCGCACCCTTAGGCTTTGATGCTACCCAAGCCGACCTGACAAGTCTCCAACTCTACTCGCGGTCGATACCCTGATGTGCCTTCGTGCTACATTTCCCTAAGCCATCCTCATGCCGGACCAGAAGATCATCCTCGTCAACTTGCTGGTCAAACTTGGCGTAGCTGCGGCCGTGTCGAGCACACTGGTTCGTTCCCTCGAATTCAAAAAATTGCTGTTCCGCGAGGAGCGCACCACCCGGCAGAAGATCTACCTGACCATCTGGTTTGGCATGCCGATCGCGCTGGCGGTCTGGATTCGCTTCATCCAGAAAAGTTTCCTGGCCGGCGACCTGTCTTTCGAAACCACGCTGTTATTGGGCGTAATCGGCGGACGCGTGACGGGGGTATTCGGCGGAGCGTTGATGGCTTTCCCTGCATTCCTCCACGGCGAATGGATCACGCTCCCGTTCAATGTGCTTTGCGGGCTGGCTGCCGGCCAGCTCCGCAGCCTCGCCCAGGATAAAGAAGACGTGTGGACCTTCTCGCCTTTCATTGACCTGAGCATCTACCGCTGGGTCCGTCGCAACCTGCCCAAGCCGCGCTTTGACTGGCAGATCATGTTCTTTGCGACAATCGTCGGCCTGCGTTTCCTGCACAGCGAGCTTACGCGCGTTTTCCCGCATTCCATCTTCAGCCTGGAGAGCGCGAACCTCTGGGTGGAAGTTGCGATTTACGCCACCTCTGTCATGGTCATCGGCACCGAGCTGAAAATCTTCAATGGCGTGCGCATCCAGATGAAGCTCGAAGAACAGCACCTCCTGCTTCTTCAGGCACGCATGGAAGCGCTGCAGAATCAGATCAATCCCCACTTTCTCTTCAACACGCTGAATTCAGTCTCGTCGCTCGTGCGTTTTGACCCCGACACTGCGCGCGAGTTGATCATCAAGCTGGCAAGGATTCTCCGGCGTTTGCTGAACAGCTCGGAGGCATTTGTGCCTCTGAAAGAAGAAGTGGAGTTTATCGACAATTATCTGGATATCGAAGTGGTTCGATTCGGGCGCGACAAGCTCCGGGTAGTCAAGGAACTGGAGCCCGAGTCGCTGGAAATGCTGGTGCCGGCAATGCTGCTTCAGCCTTTGGTCGAAAATTCGATCAAGCACGGGCTGGCGTCCAAGATCGAGGGCGGCAGCATCTATTTGCGCAGCCGCCGGGCCGCCAAAGCGATCATCATCGAGGTGGAGGACGATGGCGTCGGAATGGGCGCCGCCCAGTTAATCGAAAAGCCGAACGGAATCGGCGGCACTGGTATCGGCATGGCGAATGTCGCCGAACGCCTGAAGGTTCTCTACGGCGATACGGCCCGCATGACCATTGACAGCCAACCCGGAAAGGGAACTCTGGTGCGTTTGCGGTTGCCGATTCTACAGGAAGGCTCCGGCATCCCGCCCGCGCTCTACGAAGAACGCTCCAGCACTCGGCGATAAAACTGTTCATATTGCGGAATAATCCTGGTCGAGCAAAAGCGCGCCTGCGCCCATGCCCGCGCCTGCACCGCGATGGTGTTGAGCTTCTTTTCGTCGCTTAGCAGATCAATTGCATACTGCGCCATGGTATCTACGTCGCCGACCTCGGCCATAAAGCCGTTTCGCCCATGCTCAATCACCTCCGGAAGTCCCCCGACGCGCGTGGTTATAGGAACGACTTTGCAGGCCATAGCTTCCAGTGCGGCGAGTCCGAACGATTCCAGTTCGCTGGGCAATAGCATCACATCGGAGATCGCCAGTTTCTCCTGCACGCGGTCCTGTTTGCCCAGGAACAGCACGTGTTCGTGAATGCCTTTCTGCACCGCCAGCCACTCCGCCTTCGACCGATCCGGACCGTCCCCGACTAACAACAGCTTCGACGGAATTTTCTTGCGAACTCGATCAAAAATCTCAACTACGTCGGTCAACCGCTTCACAGGACGGAAATTCGACAGATGCACGAGAATTTTTTCATCGGGGGACGCGTATTCTTTCCGACGCAGGGGAGCATCGGCATCGCGCACGTACACGTCGCAATTCACAAAGTTGTAGACCACCTCAATGTGATTCTTGACGTCGAATTCTTTCAGCGTAATGTCGCGCAAATACTGGGAGATCGCCGTAACCCCGTCGCTCTCCTCGATCGAATAACGCGTGATCGGCAGGTAGGAGCGGTCCAGGCCGACCAGCGTGATATCGGTGCCGTGCAGGGTCGTCACAAAGGGAAGCCGCCGATGTGAAGGTCCGGCTGCGAGCATCTGCCGCGCCAGCAGTGCACTCACCGAGTGCGGAATTGCGTAGTGCACGTGCAGCAGATCGAGGTCATACAACTCGGCCACCTCCGCCATCCGCGTTGCCAGAGCGAGATCGTAGGGCGGATAGTCAAATAAGGGGTAGCGCGAGACCTCGACTTCGTGAAAATGAATGTGCGGCTGAGGTTCAGTCAGTCGAATCGGCTGAGCGTAGGAAATAAAGTGGATGTCGTGTCCGCGCTGCGCCAGTTCCAGGCCGAGTTCGGTCGCCACCACCCCGCTCCCGCCATACGTCGGATAACACGTGATCCCGATCTTCATCCGTGTAGCTCTCCGTGTCCGTAGGTTCGATGGCGAGTTTACACGGGCGATTCAGTTTTTGGAGAATTCCCCACAAGAGGAACGGGCGCAAGCCACGCGTTTACTGCTCCGGCGTCCGCTCAAAAACATTTACCCGGGGCGGGTCTACTTTGTCGAGATGACTCTGCAAGCGCTGTTTTGTATCGGGCGTCAGTCCGGTGAATTCGACGCCATTCCCAACCCCGGGGTCACTGGTGCGGACGATTGCGGTGGTAGAAATCTTTTCCTGGTCAATCCAGAACTCAACCCGCAAGGTTGTGCCCAAGGCGAGCGGAAGAATGCTCTCGACATAGCAGCCGTTGCCGCTGACATCGGTGGCATTCACGCGCATGGGGGTCTTTACGCGTTCGTCCCGCAGTTCGAGCGGAAATGAGACCCGGTGGCGTGCAAATCGCCGGCGGTTACTCGGTTCGGTAGGCGGCGTAATCTGGTCGGGACTTAACTCGCCTCTCCAGGGACAGTCCTGGTCAGTAACAATCTGTACGCCCACTTGCATTTTTTGGACCGGACCGCCATCCATAACCCAAATAACGCGGCAACGCGACTTGCGCTCGGCATACTGGACGCCGATCACATCGCCCACTTTCAGTTCGTGTTCGAGTCCGGAAAAGAGCGCGCCAGAAATGCTGATGTTGCGGGCGCGCACGTGCTGGGTAAATGTCTGGCCGCTGGCCGCCATCCCCCAGACTCGCACCGAGAGATCGGCCTTGACTCGGGGATCTGGTCGCTGTTCGCTCATAGCCACTGCCACGCTGGGCTGCTGACTGTCATCATAGACTGACTTCGCCGTAGTGGAGATTACTGAAGTGACACGGTCTGGTTCGCAACCGGCACGCTCCCAGTAAGGGAGGCCGTCGCTGTCTCACAGCTGCCGGTAAGAAATAAGTTCGATGCCCCGTCCCTCGAGCGCCTGGCGCGCGTCTGCGGAAGTCAGCACTGCTAGTTCCTCCTCGCGTTGCCTTTGCAAACGGGTGCGCACCCCTTCCAGGTCACCATCCACATAACCCGGATGGCAGACGAACTCCCAGGTCCCCTCCGGCATGTGATCGGCTATATTCCGGAAAAGAGCAGGATTGAGATGGCCGGTCGCCACAATGCCAAGCGTTCCATCCGGAGTCTTGAGCCCGGCCTTGCTCACCGATCGCCGAAAAGAGCCTGCCAGGCCGCGCAATGTTTTCACCTGGGCGTACCGTTTCCATAAGCCACGCTGAGCTCGCGCAAAATTGGCAGCGACGACTTCGAAAGGATTGCGAATCGCCGTGATGCCGCAAGTCCGTGCCGCACGCAAAATCCCGCGGAGGGCGTTAGGGAACATGTGCGTATGCTTGTGAGTATCGACGTGCGACACGTTAAGCCCATGTGCCTGCAATTTGCGGATCTGCGCCGTTGTCTCAGCTTCCACTTGTTCAGGATCGATTCGGCCCGCCAGCGCGCGCAATGCGAACCCGGCCACGCTGTCGCGAAACGCCTGACTATTCGCCGCCGCCAGCAAACTGCCGATGCGCGAGGGGGCGATGAGCGCGTGGCCATCGAGCAGCACGACATGGCATCCCACGCTCCATTGCGGATCGGCTTTCGCGAGCCGGACGGCTTCGTCGAACGCCAGCGAGTTCGCCATCAACGTGGTCGACGTAACAATTCCACGCTCATGAGCCTCGACGATCGCCCGGTTGACGCCCGCAGTCAGGCCAAAGTCGTCAGCATTCACAATGAGTCGGCGCACGCGTAGAGTTTAGCAGCCGGGCCCCGGCAACTTTGCCTTTGCCCAACCTTTGTTGACCCTTGTTTTCGCCGCCCGTATACTCGAGCTTCGGGTGCGTTCACACAGTTTTTTCGACCCGCCAACGCACCTTCCTTCGCCGTCAATCGCGTGAGGGCGGTTAGCTCAGCTGGTTAGAGCGCCTGCCTTACAAGCAGGAGGTCGCAGGTTCGAGTCCTGCACTGCCCACCAACCTTTCAAGCAACGCATTCCGAGCTCTCGCGCAGATTAGCCTCGACCGGAATCCCGAATTGAACCCGTCCAGTGGTGTTGGTGCTGGACTCCCCGGCGTCCTCGCCCGCCAGCGCTAAGTCACATACCGTAACTCGCAGAGATAAATCAGTCATATCCCTGAGCGAAAGCAAACTCTGCAACCCTTCGTCTTGGCGATCTCATCCGACAGTTAGCGCAAACGCTGCACCGGGACCGAACATGCCAGGAGAAAAGAACCTTTCCCCAAGCGATCCCCGCTTCCACACCCAGAATCTCAAGACAATGTTGACCGAAGTTATCGATCACGCGCGCAGAGACGTACAGAAGATTTCCGATCCAAAGGCGCAGGCCCTGTTCGAGACGACCGCCGAGGTGGTTACCGGCCTTCGCAAGGCCCTTGACGACTTCGAGCAGCGCAACGAGCCCGCATGGAAGCAGGCGAGTTAAGAACGAAATGAAGCCTGAGTTTCCATCTTGTCCCTTAGAGCCAAGTCCGAGTTGGAAGACGTCGAACTTCTTAAGGTTTGGAATGCAAATCGAAAACAAGCAGTCAGCACTACCGCAACGCGACCCAAAACTACCCGACCGCCGAGCCATGTTGAAAGGTTCCGCCACATTGTTCGGAGTCTCCGCCCTGAGCGGTAGTCTCCCGAAAGCATTTGGCCGGCCGCAGGCGCAGACCAATACCACCCAAAGCGGGGAAGTTTCGTTCCGCAAGCCGACCATAGGCTTCATGCTGGGTCATGAACAATTCACGATTCCCAAACTGCTCGAGTTCGGCATCGCCGCCGAAGAGGCTGGATTCGGATTACTCGCCACCAGCGATCATTTCCAGCCTTGGCAGTCGAACGAAGGGCATGCTGGGGAAGCATGGGTGACGCTCGGTGCTTTGGGACAACGCACCCGCCGGGCGTGGATGGGACCGACCGTCACTTGTCCTACATTTCGCTACAACCCCGCCGTGGTCGCGGAGGCGTTTTCCTCGCTCTCCTGGCTCACACCCGGGCGTGTCTTTCTCGGTATAGGCTCGGGCGAAGCGCTCAATGAACAGGCTGCCATGGGATCCTGGCCCGCCTGGCAGGAACGATCGGAGCGATTGATCGAGGCCACAGACGTGATTCGAAAACTCTGGACTGGCCAGCAGATCGATCACAAGGGCAAATACTTCATCGTAAATGCCAAGCTGTACGATCCTCCCGCGAAACCGATCCCGCTGCTGATGGCGGCGAACGGCCCGAAGGCAATGCGCCGGGCGGGGCAGTATGCCGATGGTCTCGTCACTGATCCGAATACCTGGAAGCAACACAAGGCAGAGTTTGAAGCAGGTGCGAAGGCTGCTGGAAAAGATCCGGCTCAGATGCCTGTGCTGGTCGAACTCTTTGTCGTGGTTGGGGATCAGAGTGAAGCGAAAGCCTCCGCCGAACTCTGGCGCTTTATTCCGAAAGCCTTCAAAACCTATTACAACGTGCGCGACCCGCAGGTGATTCAGGATCGTGCCACTGCAGAACTTCCGTTGGAACAGGTTTACCGAGACTGGCCCGTCAGCATGAACCCGGAGGTGCACATCAAAGCGGTTACCGAGTTATTTCAAAGCGGCGCCACCATCGTGAATATCCATTCCGGCCAGACGGACCAGAAGCGAGTCATTGATTTCTACGGAAAGAATGTTTTGCCGAAACTGAAATTGCCTGCAGCCGCCTGACTACGACACTGTCTCACTTGGTCGCACAACCGGGCGGGGATGTTTCGTTCTCTAAATAGAAAGGAGGAAGTTTCATGCCAGCCAAAAAGAAATCCAGCCGCCGCAAATACAGCAAGGGCGCATCGAAAACCGTTGCCAGCGCGATGCGCCGCAAGAAGAGCGGAACTCTGAAGTCCGGCAAGGGAGGTAAGGGGGGCACGGTGAAGAGCCGCAAGCAGGCAATCGCCATCGGCCTTTCGGAAGCTCGCAAGAAGGGCGCCAGAGTTCCAAAGAAGAAATAGACGTCAGCGCAATCGCGAAGGTGACCGGAGATTAAGCGTTGAAGTTTGCCGAATCTGGCGCGCGGCGAGCCCGATCACAGCAGGATCGCGCTGACCACGCTCTCTGCTAAAGTGCGTGAACTGGTTTAAACTCTGCCAACACTAAACCCGGGGGACTAACCGTGATCCGAAAGCTCCTCTCCCAATGGCCCTTGCTTCAGCAGATCCGCACCGGAGCCGACGGTACCGGTTCGGAAGCGATGACGGAACGAACGCGCAACCTGCGTCCAAAAACCGACGGTGCGCAGGTAGCTCGATCGATTTGTCCATACTGTGGAGTTGGCTGCGGCCAACTTGTATATCACAAAGAAGGCAAGCTGATTTCCATCGAAGGCGATCCTCAGTCGCCCATTTCCCGCGGCCACCTCTGTCCGAAGGGGGCCGACACCCATGAACTGCACACTCATCCCGGCCGCCTGAAAAAAGTGAAGTACCGCGCACCCTATTCCAGGACCTGGCGCGAACTCGATCTCAACCAGGCCATGGACATGGTTGCCGAGCGAGTTTGGGAAGCGCGGGAGCGAACCTTTCAAGAGACCCGCGATGGTGAAGTGCTCATGCAGACTACGGCGATCGCGCATCTCGGCGGCGCCACCCTCGATATCGAAGAGAATTATCTGATCAAGAAGCTCTTCACCGCCGGCCTCGGGATGGTGTGCCTCAGTAATCAGGCCCGCATATGACATAGCTCCACCGTGCCCGGTCTGGGCACATCGTTTGGCCGCGGCGGCGCGACCACCGCGCAAAGCGATCTCGCCAATGCCGACGCCATCCTGATCATGGGCTCTTCGATGGCCGAGAATCATCCCGTGGGCTTTCAATGGGTGATGGAAGCACGCGAAAAAGGCGCGAAGATCATTCACGTCGATCCGCGCTACACGCGCACATCCGCGATGTCGGATATATGGATCCCTCTGCGCGCAGGCAGCGACATCATTTTCTTGGGTGCGCTCATCCACTATGTTCTGGAAAACAACAAGGACTTTCGCGAATACGTGGTTGCCTACACAAATGCCTCCACCATCCTGCGAGAGGATTTTCGAGATACGGAAGATCTTGACGGATTATTTTCCGGATGGGATGCGGAAAAGAAGAAATACGATCCGGAAAGCTGGTTCTACCAGGGGGCACCCGGCAAAGATACCGCTGAGCAGCCCGGCCATGATGAAAAGTCTGGAGGGCACGCCAAAGATCGTGGTGGGGAAGCGCAGGACGCCGCCAGGTTCGAGTCCGACCCGACTCTGCAGCATCCGCGCTGCGTGTTCCAGGTCCTGAAGCGTCACTTCGCCCGTTACACCCCTGAGATGGTGGAACGCTTCTGCGGCGTTCCGCAGGATATCTTTCTGAAAGCCGCTGAGGCATTCACTTCGGCATCGGGACCAGACAAGACCGCAGCCATTTGCTATGCGGTGGGATGGACCCAACACTCCAAGGGCGTTCAGATCATTCGCAGCGCGGCCATCCTGCAACTACTGCTGGGCAATATCGGGCGGCCGGGCGGCGGAATTCTAGCCCTGCGAGGCCATGCTTCGATTCAGGGCTCCACCGATATTCCTACCCTCTACGACATTCTGCCCGGCTATCTTCCAATGCCGTTCTTCGAAGCAGACTCGCACAAGCTGAAAGATTTCATCAAGAAGCACCGCGCGCGAACCGGTTTGTGGGCCAGCTTCGACAAATATTTCATCAGCCTGATGAAGGCGTACTACGGAGACGCAGCGACCAGGGAAAACGATTGGGGTTTCAACTGGCTGCCCCGCGTCACCGGCGACCACTCGCACTTCGGTTACTGGCTCGACATGGCGGACGGAAAACTTGACGGGCTGTTTGTGATGGGCCAGAATCCCGCCGTAGGCGCGGCCAATGGACGCCTCGAGCGCACCGCTCTCTCCCGCCTGAAGTGGCTGGTTGTGCGCGACATGGTCGAAACCGAGACAGCCTCCTTCTGGTACGACTCCCCCGAGGTCGAACGCGGCGAACTCTCTCCGGAAACAATTGGCACGGAGGTTTTTCTCTTTCCCGCCGCTGGGACGGCCGAGAAGGCCGGCACGTTCACCAATACGCAACGGTTGTTGCAGCACCGCGAAAAAGCAGTCGAAGCCCCCGGCGATAGCCGCAGCGAGTTGTGGTTCATGTACCACCTGGGTGTGCGGCTCAAAGCGAAAGCGATGTCTTCCGGCCTGCCTCGCAATGAAGGTCTGCGGGCACTCACCTGGAACTACTCGACCCGGGGTCCGCAGGCCGAACCAGACGTCGAAGAAGTCTTACAGGAAATCAATGGATACGATTTGCCGGAGCGCAAGCAACTCGCCCACATAAAAGACCTCAAAGGCGATGGCACCACAGCGTGTGGCGCATGGATCTATTGCGGAGTCTTTCCAGATAAAGACCGAAACCTTGCCAATGAGCGCAGCCCGAAAGATGCCTTGGGCCACGGCTGGGGATTCTCCTGGCCTAACGACTGCCGGATCATCTACAACCGCGCTTCGGCGCGTCCCGATGGCAGGCCCTGGAGCGAACGCAAGAAACTTATATGGTGGGACGAAGAGAAAAAGCAGTGGACCGGCCTCGACAACGCCGACTACGAAAAAGAGATGCCTCCCGACACGCCCGCTGACCTGCGCGATGGCAAAGGCACCCGCGCCCTTGGCGGAGCACGGCCATTCACCTTGCATCCGGATGGCGTAGGCTGGCTTTACGTCGCGAGTGGCCTTAAGGATGGACCGTTGCCCTCCCACTACGAAGCGCTGGAATCCCTGCTGGCAAATCCTCTATATCGTCAACAGAGCAATCCCGTCGCTGATAAAAAGCAGCGGCCCGACAACCCCTACAGCAACTCTCCCAACGATGCCCGCTTCCCCTACGTACTGACCACGTACCGGCTGACCGAGCACCACACCGCCGGCGGCATGTCTCGTCACTTATCCCATCTGAGCGAACTACAGCCAGAGCTATTCACGGAAGTTTCTCCCGAACTGGCTGCGGAAATTCATCTTGAGCACGGCGGGTGGGCCAGCATCGTGACCCCGCGTGCCACCATCGAGGCCCGCGTCCTGGTCACCCCACGCATGCGTCCCCTGAAAATTGATGGCCGCACCGTGCATCAGGTCGGCCTGCCGTACCATTGGGGTTATCGCGGACAGGTCACCGGCGATGTCGTCAATGATCTGCTGGCCATCAGCGAGGAACCCAACGTCCGCATCATGGAAACAAAAGCTCTGGTGTGCAACGTCATTCCCGGCCGACGTGCGCGGGGTGCCAGTCTAATCACACGGCGCGAGTCTTTAACTGGAAAGGGCGCATGACCGTTACCGCATTCTTAACCGACTCGACACTGTGCATCGGCTGCAAAGCCTGCGAGGTAGCCTGCAAGGAATGGAACGGCGTGGGCCAGGATGGTCTCGACTGGAGCGGATTTTCCTACGACAATACGGGCGCGCTTGGAGCGTCGACTTGGCGCCACGTCAAATTCGTGGAGCAGACGCCGACTCCGGGCATGGGTGGCAATGCTGGCGAGCAGGCTTCCTGGGTCTTCTCCTCCGACGTCTGCAAGCATTGCGGAAATGCCGGCTGTCTTGAAGCCTGTCCAACCGGATCCATCGTGCGGACGGAGTTTGGCGGCGTCTTCATCCAGCCTGACGTCTGCAACGGCTGCGGATACTGCGTGGCTTCGTGTCCTTTCGGTGTTGTCGAACGTGATCCCAAGGATGGTCGCGCCTTCAAATGCACCTTCTGCTATGACCGCCAGAAAGTTGGCTTGGAACCGGCCTGCGCGAAAGCTTGCCCCACCGAATCGATCAAGTTCGGGGAGATCAACGAACTCAGGCAACAAGCGCACCAGCGCGTTGACGAACTGCATCGACGCGGCATGGAGGACGCGACCATCTATGATCCCGCCGAGAGCAGCGTCGGCGGAACCAATGCCATGTTCATCGTGCGCGGAGACCCGAGGACCTTCAATCTTCCTCCCGCTCCTGAAGTTCCCACCGTGTATCTGAAGAAGGCCTGGACCGCGTCGGCGCTCGCTGCAGGATTATTGTTTGGCGGCACCTTGTTCGCATTTCTCGCTAATGGAAGAGACGGCAGATGACCGAGCCCACTCCACTGTCAGATAGTGGTGCAGACCGGCGCGAACAGCGGCTCGACGAAATCCGCCGTCAGGCTGAAAGAGTGGGACAGTTGAAGGTTGTCACTCCGCGTCCAGCCGGGGCTCCCTTCCCGCAAGCAACGCCCGAAAATGGCTATTACGGCATTCCTCTATTAAAAGAGCCGCCCTGGACCTGGGAAATCCCTCTTTATTTCTTTGTAGGTGGTGCTTCGGGCGCGGCCGCAGTCATCGGCGCAGTCGCCGATTACACCGGTGCAGATCGCAGCCTGGTGCGCCACGCGCGCTGGATTGCCGCTACTGGCGCCGTCGTCTCTCCCGCTTTGCTCATCGCCGACTTGGGCAGGCCTGAGCGCTTTCTGGCCATGCTCCGCGTGTTCAAGCCGCAGAGCCCGATGTCGGTGGGAGTCTGGACACTGCTCGGTTTTTCGAGCGGCGCGGCGGCTGTTGCCTTCGCTGAAATTTTGAAGTCGCGTTACGGCTCCTCCATGCCGGTGCGCGTGCTGGAAAATGCGGGCCAGGCTGCATCGCTCGCCTTTGGGCTTCCATTCTCGAACTACACAGGCGTGCTGATTGGGGCGACTACCATTCCGGTCTGGAACCGCAATGCTGGAGATCTGCCGCTCCACTTCGCAGCCTCAGGACTCGGCGCAGCGGTCGGCATCCTGGAACTCATGGGGCACGAGAAAAATCGTGCTCTTCATGCGCTGGGCTTGGGCGCCTCATTGTTTGAAACCTGGGAAGGAGTGCGCATTGAAGCGCGATCTCATGCTCATCTCGACCCGCTCAAACATGGAGTCAGCGGATGGGTCACGCGTGCCGGCGGAGTCCTCTCCGGCCCAGTACCCGCTGCGCTTCGGATTGCCAGCCTGTTTGCATCGAAGAAGAAATCCAGTTCGCTTCGTCGCTGGGCAGCATGCTCCTCCATCGCAGGTTCGCTGATGACGCGTTTTGGATGGGTGGCCGCCGGACACGCATCGGCTCGTGATTGGAAGCTGCTCCAAAACAAAAGCTCACTATCACTCAGCGACCGGTAAAGCGCTATTGCCACGAACGGAGTACCATTCTCAAGGACCGTCAAAAACGATTTATCCTGCGAACCAGGTGGCGGGCGTACAGCACGCGTGCGTACAGCGCAGCAAGACTTCCGAGCAGTCACTCTGTACAGAATTCCCAATTGCTTTTACAATAGGTGAATTGGCAACCGGTTCGTAAGTGTCTGAGGCATCTGGTGTTGCGATGGGCTCGCCCGTGATGGATGAGCAATCTCGCGAACAGGCGAAGGATTCCACTCCGAAGCCACAACCAGTCGTTTGGTCCTTAGAAGCCGGGGACGTAGTTCAGTTGGTTAGAACGCTGCCCTGTCACGGCAGAGGCCGCGGGTTCGAGTCCCGTCGTCCCCGCCATTCTTTCCTTGCAGCCCTAACGTCCAGCAGGGATGTTAGGGGACGATAAGCGCCGGCCGAGAATGGCCCCATCCGAAACGCTCACTCCAACAGCATTCATTGGTTCAGGTTTGTCTTCAGCAAAATACCCGTAGGCAAAATCGCGTCGACCAACTTGTCCTGCGGCGCCATTTATGGAATTGCAGCGGCAATTGATATGCTTCAGACATGCTTGCTGCCACCACAAGCCGGGAAGACGTTGCACTGCGCGGAAAGCGACTGGAGTATTTCACGATTGCGTGGAATAGCCTTGAGGGTTTGATTGCGCTCGTTGCTGGAGCCCTGGCAGGCAGCATCTCACTGGTTGGTTTCGGAATCGACAGCTTTATTGAGGTCACATCCGGCGCCACCTTGCTATGGAGAATGACAGTTGACTCAGAAGAGACTACCCGAGAACGCAATGAAAGGCGCAGCCTACGGATCGTGGGCGTTTGTTTTCTTGCGTTGTCCGCCTATATTGCATACGAATCTGTCTCCGATCTGATGAATCGAAAAGCGCCGGAGCACAGCATCCCAGGGATCATTTTGGCGTGTGTTTCGCTAGTCGTAATGCCGATTCTTTCGCGCGCCAAGAAAGATGTAGGGAATAAGCTCGCGAGCGCGGCGATGAACGCGGATGCTAAGCAGACTGACTTCTGTGTCTATCTTTCCGCCGTCCTGCTGGTGGGTCTCCTTCTCAACGCGGTTTTGGGATGGTGGTGGGCAGACGCGGCGGCCGCCCTGATCATGGTTCCGATCATCGCTAAAGAGGGTGTTGACGGGCTGAAGGGTGAGGCGTGCTGCGATGCTTAGGCAGTTCCTTCAAGAGGCCGTTGAGCATTATTGAAGCTAGCTGAAGTAGAGGGAAACTGTACAGCAGGGCCAGCGTCTGAACGGGCCTTTGCGAGGGTTGCCGTTGCCAACAAAGCGCAGCGCCCAATGCCATCGGTATGGTCGGGACGTCGAAAATCTCGAACCGGCCTGACGGCTTCGCCTTGCGGTTTTGTTAGCTTGAGCGTGACTATGGCGACTGCTCTTCCGGTGCCTTAAGCTTTCGAAAGCCACGATATAAGAGCAAGTCGTAGCAAATCTTGGCCCCACCGCCGATCACTAAGGGAGCCGAAAAGGCTACGTTCTGCATTAGAAAGCCTGCCACCGACGAACCTACGGCCCAGAAAATATTGCGTGCTAGATTCGCGATGCCGCTGGCAAAGGTCCGCTCGTTCGCCAGAACCAATGCGGCCACATAGGATTGGCGTGTGGGCACATCCATTTCCACGAGGGCTTCACGACACAGAAACAGCACCACCGCGACTTTCAAGGAAGGTGCGAATGCAGCAGCGACCAGGAACAAGCTGGAAGGTAGATGAGTAAAGACCATCGTGTTCACGAGCCCGATTCGCCGTGCCAACCACGCTGCCCCCAAATGAGAGGCAGCGTTCAGCAAGTGCACAGCAAAAAAGAGAAGGCCGAGGCGCTCTTCCGCTATTCCAAAGCGGCGGAAAAACCAATAAGCGACGAGTGCATCCGTCAGAAATCCGCCGCCGAAGGCATCCAGAGAAAATAACCCTGCCAGTTTAGTGACGACCTTTTTGGTTGCTGGTGAGATGTGATGAGCAAGAGCGTCTGTCGCCGATTTAGTAACCTCGACTCCAGGGGATGCGGACGAATACAAGATTGCTCCCACTACTCCTAAGAAAGCGCATCCTAAAAAGACTACGCGGTAGGAAGCGAGCACCGGCAAGGCGAGCCAACGTTGCAGAAGCAGGGGCAACGCTGCAGCTAGAGCCCCCAACGAACCCGCTGCGTCCAGCACAACGTTGTACCAAGCCAGGCCCCAAGTCCTTGATGCGTCCGGCACAAGGCCTGGAATGATCGCCTGCTCGAGAGAAAATGCGGCAGAACGGTCCGTCCCGGTTCCGTTCAGCATCCCCACAAAGGCCATCGCCAAAAGAAGCGGAATTGAGGGTGTGAAGGCGAGAGCAAGAGCACCGATAGCACCCAGCAGAGAAAGCGCCACTAATGTCCTTCTGCGTCCTGCACGGTCTGCGTTTGTCGTCACGCCGACCGTTGCCAGGGCTGACCCCGCCAGGCCGACGGCGACCACCATCCCAATGTTGAACGAAGAGAAACCGGCCCGAAACAAGTAGATGCCAAGAACTACGCCGGTGAGGCCGAAGGTGAACGAACGCAGGAATGCCGCCGTATTAATGATGAACAGATCTTTCGAGACGGGTACCTTCACGGCGCTAGACGCGCACTCGCAGAGTGCGTACACCTCAATTCATTCATTTCTTCACCGCTATGTGACTCAATGCCGCCTTGATTCCTATAGCAACCGATTCCGTACTGCCCACTGCCCAGAAGTGCATAAAGAACAGGCGAGGCTGCTCTGTAAGCATGTGGCTGTGCAGTGCCGTGATTGCAATGTCGTGTTCTTCGAGCGCGGAGATGACAGGATTAACTTCCTCTGCCGTCAACACAAAATCCCCGGTTGTCGCAACTTTGCCCGTGCCGGCTTCCTGAAAATTGATCGCCTCGGCTACGCCTTGCGGTGTAGTGAGTGTCATTCCGTGATCGGTGATCGCTTCTCCACGAGGAATCCCGAATGAGAGCACGCCTCCGGCAAAGCGGCCTTTCGTGCCCAAGGTTTCTTCGATTGTTTTTACAAATCCTGGAGGCTCCGCAGTTGCCGGTGGCGGCGCTGGCTTATCAAGCGGCGTTTTCGATTCCGCCAGGGCGGCGTGAAGAGCTTTCGCAAGTTCAACGGATTTTCCGTGGCCCATGTAGTGCATGTAGATGACACGCGGGGTTTCATTTAAAACGTGATTGTGGACGGCGGTGATGTCGAATCCCGCAGCTCGCAATTTCTTCATGACCGGCGTGAGTTCGTTCTCAAGCAGAACCAGGTCGCCCATAACCATAGCTGCGTTGTCATTCCCAGCGAACGCCGCCCAGGAGCCGAGTGCGAGTCCTGGTTTTATCTCAACACCGCCAACCGACACATGAAGATCGGTGCGCGGAAATCCTAAGCGATAGACATCGCCGGTTTGCTGGCCAGAGCGGCCCATGACCTCGTTAATCTTGGCCGTGTCCAAACCTTGGGCCGACACGATCACGGGAAAGGATAATGCGGCCGAGAGAACTATCATTCGTGTTTTCATGAAGGTACTCCTCTTTTAATTCTAGATTTGCGCCGGGCGAAAGCCCATTCACAATTATTATGAGTCAGCCTAGAGATTTGTACAGCCCGTCTGCCAGTTGCATGCCTCGCTAAAAGTTTCTTGATCGCCGAGACCCTAGCGGCCCAAGCCTTCATCATCTCATCTTGTCCGAAACCCTTTTTCCAATTCCAGTTCAAAACATATGGTTACGAGGACCTATGCAGTTGTTCCTGAGTACCTCCGATCAGCGCAGTGGCGGGCCACTTGTGGCTAGGGTGCGCCCCGAGCGCAGTTGTGTCGAGCCACTTCCCGGAGGCTTATCTCTCGATAAGCTGCGTTCTTCACCCCCGCCTTGATATACATCTCCGATTAGCCCGGGAAAGTCGTGTGAATCGATCTTAGAAACTAACCGGCTCGCGAGCTACACGGATATTGACGGTCAGTAGGGCTTATACTCGATGCTTCCATATGGCTTACAGTCCGTGAGCCGGGTACAGGTTCAGAACTAAGTTCCTTATAATTAACTAATCAGGCGAGATCGGAACAGAGAAGAAACGCACCTATGAAAATCGCGGCGATGATCGCAAGATTCCTGCTCGGTTTGATGTTTCTTGTCTTCGGGCTCAATCCCTTTCTAAAGTTTCTGCCGATGCCTCCGCTGGAAGGAGTGTGGGGACAGTTTCTTGGCGCGCTGGTCGTTTCACACTACGTGTGGTTTGTGGGTGCGGTGCAGGTCATCAGCGGAGCGCTGTTTCTGATTGGAAGGTACGTTCCCCTGGCGATTGCGTTGAGCGGCCCCGTGGTCGCCAACATAATTGTTTACCACTTGACCATGCAGCACAGCGGGGCACAGCCGGCGGTTCTGGCCACCATATGTTGGGTGATTCTGTTCTGGCATAATCGTGCTTCGTTTGCGCCCCTGTGGGTGCCAAAAGCCTAGCTTTGGACGGCTCTCGCGCGGCCCTCGGCCACCACTCCCGCATCACGCTCCTCGAATCGCCAATAGGTACATCTGGACCTATTTGAGCCTCTTGATGCGGACCTCCATCTACCGCTATGAAAAGACGGCATCTACACACTAGTCTTTATTGTGCAAAGCCGTGGTCCCACCTACATTGAGTCTCGAATGAGAAAAGCAGGCACTACGCCCATGCGTCGCGGTTCCCCGATTCGTACTCCGGAATATGAGGAAGCTAATGTTTCAATTTTGGGCGAGGTGCTTTGTGCCGCCGAATTGCTTCTATTGCATGCCGCACCTTCATACTACGGTCTGGGCATATCGCACGGCGACGGCTCGGCTGTGGTTCTCATCCCCGCTTTTCTGTGTCCCGATGCTTACCTGACACCTTTGCATCAATGGCTGGCTCGAATCGGGTACAACCCCTTCTTTTCAGGAATAGGGTTCAACACCGAGTGTCCTAACCTGCTAATCAGGCGTCAATTGAACGATACGGTTGAGAGGGCGCTGAGCGAGTCTGGCCGGAAGGTCCATCTCATCGGCCATAGTCTGGGAGGAATTATCGCCCGCGCGATCGCGGCGCAGCGGCCGAAAGATGTCGCCTCCGTCATCACCTTGGGTGCGCCTTTTCGTGGTACGGTTGCGCATCCGAGCATTTTGCATGCCGCGGAGGTGGTTCGACGATGCATCCTGGCAAGACACGGCAGCAACGTGCTTCCGGACTGCTATACCGGGCGTTGTACTTGCGACTTTCTGGATTCATTGCAGCATGCAATGCCGGCTTCGGTATCCGAAACCGCAGTCTACAGCGAGGGCGACGGAGTGGTGGACTGGCGGTATTGCAAGACAGATCGCCGGGAAGCGGATTTCCCCGTTTCGGGTACGCATATTGGACTGGTCTTTAATCCCTCGGCATACTCCATCATTGCAAAGCGTTTGGCTCAGGCTTCCGGAGCGACGAAGTGAAGCGCAACGCTTGAACATTGCTGGAGCCGGAGTCGTAAACCAACCGCTTCGTCCTGCGCCATTCAAGCGAAACTGAGAATTGCCCGCCTAAACAAAATGCTCATTGTCTGACACCTGTTCACGTCAACTAAACCCGCCTTCGCGTTTGAAACTTCAACCTTACTCCGTTTTCGCCGCAGTAGCCGGGATCGGTGCTCGTGTGATTTGCGAAAGGCTCTCGTTGACATCCAAAACCTTCGCTCGTACATCCTTGATTCCCATCGAATCAAGGCGTGGCAGGTGTTCCTTCAGGAAGTTGTTCGCAGAGCTTTCATCAGTGAACAGGTAAACGCCGCCGCAATCGCCAGTGCGGCTGTTTTCGGTCCAGATCTTCCAGACCATGCCCGGTGTTTCATTCAAGTGGTGGGCCAGATCGCTGGCCATCTTTGTGAGATCCTCACCCCAGGGACCGCGACTAGGAAAATCAATCTGCAGCAGTGTCATCGTACCTCCGCCGCTATTTTAACTGCTGCAGCATCTCCTTGAACATGGTGTGCCTGATTAACTCCTGCAAGCAAATCTGCGGCGGGCCGTTCATCACGCGTAGCGAAGCATCCATCACGATCAATTCTGGATTAGCGCCGGCTTGCAAGTCTTATCGATGGGGACCAGTCGGGTGAGTTTGGTTCAGCTTGTTAATAATATCCTCACTCGGGTTGCCGCCCTTACACGCTGGGTGCCCGAAACCACTGCTACTTGTGCCGTTCTGGATATCGAAAATCAGGTTGTCACTCGGACCTGGCGCGACCCCCATCGGGACAGAGTTCAGCCCTAAGGCCTGCCGGGTCTTCCAGGCGATGACGTGGTCGGCGCAAGCCGTGTCTCCGCTTACACCGAGAGCTCCAACAATCTTTCCATTTTTGTCGTACAAAGCCAGTCCGCCACCGAAAACGATGACTCCTCCTACCGGCTTTCCCACAAGCGGATCATCGGGTTGGCCAAACTTTTGTGGATCACCGGCGAAAGCCGCATTTGGATTAGGACCACTCACGATGCTGTAAAGAGAGCTGCCGGGCTGGGCAGCCGCATAGATGTTGCCGCTGGAAAGAGCAAAATTGTCGGTGCTGAAGGCATTTGCTGTATTCGCTTTCTCGGCAGAAATGAGGCGACTGCCTGGCCATTCCGCACCCCGATTCGGGCCAGTAAACACGACAGCGCATACTACGCCGTCGCGATTCACCACCGCGCCCCATTCCTGGTTCCCAAGTCCGCCGTTCGCTCCCTTGCCCTCTTTGACAGCGCTCGTCAGCGCAGCCTTGAGCTTGTTGTAGTCCGGGACGCTCGAACAATCCTGCGGATTCTGCGCAAAGGAGAGGGATGAAAACCCTGCGAGCATTAGGAAAGCAACCAGTCTGCGCAAAAATATTATGAACTGCATAGAGGTCTCCTGTGGGTTCATCTTAAGGTGTACAAGTACGCAGCGATGTCGCGGCTATCCTGCTCGGTAACTCCCATTTCCGGCATCGCGGTATGCGGTTCGACCTGTCGGGGATGCTCGATCCATAGCATGAGATTGTCGGGGGTATTCGGAAGCTCGCCGGCAATGTAATAGCGTTGGCCAATACCATCGAGGCTCGGGCCGATGAGACCGCGCGCTCCGGGTACACCGGAAATTTTATGACAGGTGTTGCAGCCATACTTACGAAGTTCGGTTCGACCTGAACGAGCATTACCGCCGCCGGTCAGTGTTGCGGCCCTCTCGACTTCAGTGCGGCTCAGGCGATCACACCCAGTCGACATCCAGAGGAGAACAGCCGACAGGAGGATCAGCACCATTCTCACTGGGTACCACCCTCTCCCGACAAGCGCCCGTATTCCGCCATGCGGGTGTATTGCCATCGGGTTTGGGATTCCTGAATCCATTTGACCAGCAGAACCAGCGCAACAATCAGCAGGATCGTCCCGGCTGGAATCCACATGATCAGTCCACCGATCTGTTGATCTTCGAGCGCAGTAAGATGCCAGGCGGGAGCTGTCATCTCATAGGATGAATACCAGGGACGCGTTGCGAACGTGAGCAGAGCTCCCAGCACGCTGGTATGCAGAATGGTCGTGAATATGTAGACCAACCCTCCGCCATAACCCAGCGCGGAAGTTCGATTCACCACTGGCCACCAAAAGATCAGCGCTGTCACCAGGAAAGTCGTATGTTGAGCCGCGTGAATCGAGTCGCTGCGCAGTGTTTGATCGAATAGCCAGGGAAGATGCCAGATCCACAATGCCAGTGCGGACACCAACCATGCCGAGAGCGGCGCCGAAGTGAAGGTCCAGCCTTTCTTGAAGATGCCTGACCGCCCAACCTTCGCGGCCGTCTCGCGCCATGCTCGGGGCAATGCCCAGAGAAATGCAATCAATGGCCTGCCGAGCACGAGCAACGGGGCCGATATCAGCATCAAAATCTCATGCTGCGTCATGTGCACCCAAAACAATTGCTCACCCAGTTCATGGAGTGGAGAGTCCAGCGCAAGCACCAGCGAAATCCAGCCGACGGCGAAGGAGAGTACCGGCCAAAGAAACGATCGTCGATTACTGCTCCGTCGTAGCATCCTCATTACGCCCAGGCCGTAAAGGCCCGCCGTCAGCAATAAGGGAATGAGGATCGCTGGCGGCCATGCCCACTGGTTCACCAGTCCGCGCTCGGTCTCTGCCAGCGACCAGGCGGGCGTCGCCGTGAATATGGCAACTGTGCCCACCGCCGCGATTT
Source organism: uncultured Acidobacteriota bacterium (assembly GCA_963850425.1). Taxonomy (GTDB): domain Bacteria; phylum Acidobacteriota; class Terriglobia; order Terriglobales; family Acidobacteriaceae; genus Gp1-AA133. The sequence continues at coordinate 200,353 of CAWKLF010000005.1, forward strand.
GGCAACCCTTCAAGTACATTTCAGTCACACGGACTAAGGATCCAACGTGGCACCGAGCCAGCAATGATCACCAGGGCAAAGGAAAGGCTGAATGCCATTCCTAAAAGTGCCTGAAAGTGCGCACGGTCGAAAGGGCTCCCGCCTTCTTCGGACGTGGTTCCGGGAAAGCGTCTGAATTCCACCAACCCGGTTCCAAAGCCACTCAGCGCAATTGCCATGGAGACGATGCTGATAACATGTAACACGTAGTGATGGCCGGTTGAACAACTGTGCTGTTCGAGCACGTAGCTGAAACCGAGGTCGAAGGCCCAGGCCGCAAAACCCGCAATTAGACTCCACCACAGTCCCAGTGGTGTTCGCCCGGCCTGGATCTGCTGTTCTGACCTCGCCATCATTCTCCTTACAAAAATCGAGTCGTTCCATAAATCAGCAAATCCACAATGAGCCCCGTGATCACAACGAAATACCAGTACTCGGAATTGATCGCGGCATCGGCGAGCCGTGTTCCCTCCATCTTTGGAGTAAACGAAATAACAAGTAAAACCACCGTTTCGATCAACTCCGTCAGCAGATGTCCCGAATGCATTCCAATCAGAACCCACACCGTGGACGAATAAGCATCGTCGGTCCATCTACAGTTGAGGGCGCTAAACTCGAAGGCGCGGAGAACGGTAGCCACAACCGCAAACAGCGCGAGTACGAGAAGGCCATTCCTGACTGCGCGGCGATTACCCTCCGGAGCCCGTTTCCGCACAAACCATGCTGGAATGACGCTCAGCAGAAAGACCACCGCGTTGGCCGCGCCGTATTTCAAAGCTGGCGGCAGATGCCCGGGAGGCCACTCCGTCGAGCGAGTTCGCAGATAGAAATACGTCGCGAATATCAGGGCAAACATCATGCCCTCGATAGCCATATAAAAGACGTTTGCCAGCCAGGTCGTATTGTGGTGGCCGAATGCGACGCTGGGCAAACCGGAAACATCCAGCATCTGCGGTCTTCGGATTGGCTCGTTTAATGACGCCATGATTCACCCGCCGGTCTGGGCGCCGGCGATTGTCCGCGAGGCCACAGCCATCCGATTAGGCTGGCTACGATGGGTGGCGCTCCAATAGGTACCGCCCACGGGGTAAAGATCGATCCCACGAATGCAGCGGAAACAGTAACCGCAGTCAGAAATGGCCAGATGCTTGGACCTGGGTCTTCGTCTTTATGTTGTGGTTCCGCGTCCAGACTGTGAGTTACGAGAGTCTCGCGTATGTCGTCACGAAGCCCCACCACAACGGGTTGGTCAGGAGGGTCTTCCCACAACGGGTCCCGGCCGCTCACAGTTGGAATATGAAGAAAGTTGTAGGGCGGAGGGGGAGACGATATGGACCATTCCAATCCGGCATCTCCCCATGGATCGTTTCCCGCGATTTCCCCAACTCGCACGCTACGGAAAACATTGGCAAGGAAAACAAGTATCCCGGCCGTCATGAAGACCGCGCCGATCGAGGCGAGCACGTTCAAGCCCTGCCAATGCATATCCGGGCTGTAGGTATAAACACGGCGAGGCATGCCGCGCAATCCCAGAAAATGCAGCGTAAAAAAGGTGATATTGAAGCCGATGAAGAACAGCCAGAAATGCCATTTTCCCAAGGTCGCGCTGGCCATCCGTCCCGTCATTTTCGGGAACCAGAAATAAATGCCGGCGAACATGGGGAAAAGGGCGCCCCCAATCAGGACATAGTGGAAGTGTGCCACCACAAAGTAAGTATCGTGGACCTGCAAATCCACCGGCACCGAAGCAAGCATCACTCCCGACAATCCGCCAATCAAAAAAACGAAGAAAAAACCGAAGCACCAGAGCATCGGTAAGCGAAGCTGCAGCCGCCCATACCAAATGGTTGCGACCCAGCAGAAGAATTGTGTTCCAGTGGGAATTACGATCATCAAGCTTGCGGCCGTAAAAAAGCTCTCGCTCAACTGAGGCAAGCCTGTGGCAAACATGTGGTGAACCCACACGCTGAAGCCAAGAAATCCCGTCGCCACCACAGAGACGACGATGGGCGTATATCCGAAAATGCGACGTCGCGAAAAACACTCCACTAGAGTGGAAACAATGGCTGCTCCCGGAAGAAAGATGATGTAAACCTCGGGATGTCCGAAGAACCAGAATAAGTGCTGGTAAAGGAGAACGTCTCCGCCTTCCGCGGGATTGAAGAAGTGCGTACCCACCAGCCGGTCAAGCAGCAGCAGACCGCTCGCAACCATCACCGCCGGCATTGCAAACATGACAGCGATCGAGATGACCAGCTTTTCCCAGAGCAAGATGGGCATGCGATTCAGGGTCATTCCGGGAGCGCGATGTCGCAAGATTGTAGTAGCGATACAGATCGCGACACCGAGCGCGGAGACCTCGGTGAAAGTAATCATTTGCGACCAGACATCGGCGCGATGCCCTGGCGAAAAGGCAGGCCCCGAAAGGGGCACATAAGCAAACCACCCAACATCAGGCCCGGTATTCGTGAGGAGACCGCCCCAAAGGACCAGGGCGCCGGCTACATAAAGGTAGTAGCAGAAGGCGTTCAGACGGGGAAAGGCAATATTGCGAGCCCCGCACATCAGTGGCACGACGTACACGCCAAATCCCTGAAACAGCATCGGCACGGCAAACAAGAAAATCATCGTGCTGCCGTGCATGGTGAAGACCTGGTTGTAGAGATCCGGGCCCATCAGGGAGTTCTCTGGACGGATCAGTTGTAGCCGGATCATCGCGGCTAATATTCCGCCCAATAGAAAGAAAACGAAGGCGGTCACCATGAAACGGATACCGATATCGGTGTGATGAGTGTTGCAAAACCATCCCCACAGGCCGCCCGGTTGACACCACGTGCGAGCGAGACGCTGGGCAAGTTCGGATTGCCCCGTGTCTTGATCATTCGCGATGATGGGTTCTGCAACCGCCAAGTCTCTGCTCCTCAGTGTAGGGACTGCAAATAAGCGATCACGGCCTGAAGGTCGTCAGGGGCTAGTGGATTCGGCGACATCTGCGTTCCGGGCTTAATGCGTTGTGGATCGACGACCCACCCTGCCAGCGCGCCCGCCGTGTTCGGCAGCGTCTCGGCGGCAATCATGTTGCGGCTGGCGACATGAGTAAGGTCCGGACCCAAGCGCGAACCCGCATCCGTGCCGCGAATTGTGTGGCACATCAGGCATGCGTGAGTGAGAAAAACTTCACGTCCGCGAAGCGCTTCAGTGTTTGGGGGTTCAGCCGCGGGCTTCAGTTGTTGCTGCTGCCAGGCCTGAAATTGGTCGACCGACTCGGCAATGATCGAGAATCCCATATGCGCATGTTGCAACCCGCAGAACTCGGCACACTGGCCGTGATAAATTCCAGGCTTATCGATCTGGAACCAGAAAGCCGACGAATATCCGGGCAACAGGTCGCGTTTGCCGGTGATATTTGGCGCCCAAAAACTGTGGATCACGTCTTTTGAATTGGTCAGAACGACGACCGGAGTTCCGACCGGAACGTGAATCTCATTGGCGGTTGTTACTGTCTGGTCCGCCTGTGGATTTGGATAGGTGATCTCCCACCACCACTGATGGCCGGTGATTTGAATTGAGACCGGATTCTTGGAGGTCAGCCCTTCGACACGTTTGCCGGTGATCACACTCAGAACCAGAATGACGAACAGTGTGATCACGGTGATAGCGATGGCGGAGCCAACCGCCCAGCTCGCCCGATGGTCTCCTTCTTCATCTTCTTCAATGACGGGCAGCGGATGGCTGGCGACAACCCTTGTCTTCGCCCCAGCGCCGGTGAACGCCGCAATCATCAGTACAAAAACCGCGAAAAGAACCCAAAAAAGGAACCAGTACAACCATTCAATGTGGCCGGCCTGCGGGGCGGCAGGGTGCAAGATATGGTGGCGACCGGGATCGAAAGCCTGGGCCTGCGCCAGCAAGAGTGAAGCAAGATTCCGCGCGGGGTTCACTTGGGTTGCTCCGGGACGCCAGTAATTCCGGTCGGAATCTGTTCAGACGTGGAAGACTCCGCCGGCTTTACGTTCATCTGGTCGGGACGGTTCGGCGACACGCCCTTGGGGAGCAAGCCAGCCATAGAGCGAACGTAAGCGGCAATTTCCCAGGCCTGGTATTCGGGAATGCGATTTCGGAAAGAGGGCATTCCGTTCGGTCTTCCCTGCATAATGGTCGCAAAAATATTTCCCGGTTCACTCCCGTAGATCCAGTTGCGGTCCATCAGAGGAGGCCCGATGCCGCCGCCGCCGTGCGCGTGGCAACCCACGCAGTTATAGGCCTCGAAGAGTTTTTGTCCCTCCGATACCGAATAGGCGCTCTCCTGGTACATGTTCGAATTTGGTGGCGTCAGGATCAAATTCGCCCCGGGATTCAGGCCGCTGATCTGGATGGTGTTGAGCGTCCTGTTTGCGGAGGGGGGTTGGCGCAAAATCCGATCTTCACGACTGCACGACACGAGCACCGTTATTACACCCAGCAGGACCAGGAATAGTAGAGAGAGATGTTTCACTGCGCCACTCCATGCGCGTTTGCCAAAGAAGCAAGCGGCAACTGCGGAACTCCATATTCGTCGAGAATGGCGCGTATCGCGGGCCCCCGGTCCAACAGGATCTTTTCCACTTGGTCTCGTAGCTGGACATCACCCTTTCGGACCCCCATCGATATTGCGAACGTGAATGGCAGGCCAGGTGGGTCGACTTCGGGTTCAACCGGAGTGACTCTAAGATCGCGACCAAACTCTTTGGCGAAGTACCCCGCCAGAGGTCCCCATACGATGGCGATATCGACTTTTTGATCAGCCACTGCCCGAACGATAGAGTCTGCACCGTCTCCTATCGTGTCGAAGCCCACAATCGCGCCCTGCAATCCTCGCCGCGCAAGCGCCTCTCCGGGCGGAGTGTATTCTTCCTCCAGAACTTGTACTCCTATTTTCAAACCGTGCAGTTTGGGAGAATCGAGCGACGGAACAGGCTCGTTTTGCCGTGAAACAAACACGTAGCTTGACCGGTAGTAAGGGCTGGTGGTCAGGACCGGGCGATAGTTCGTGGGGATGCCGATGAGCAAATCACATTGGGCCTTATCGAGGTATTCTCGAACGAATCCGCGCCCCATTCTTTGCCAAACGAAAGTGAGACGAGCGTTCAGTTCCTGTGCCACCATTGCTGCGATCCGGTTCTCGAAGCCAGTCTGGGCGCGACTGGAGAATGGCATGTTGTCGGGGTCGGCACACACCCGCAAATCACGGGTCTGTGCACTTGTTCCCACGGCGACAAGCAGCACCGACAAACCCACGAACAACTTAAGGCAGGGCGAATACATAAAGCATTCCCCCCTTGTTCGTGTAATGGGGAAGGTCCTTCATAGCGGCAGCGAATCCTAATGCCGCGGATTCATCGCGAGCGTCCAGCCCACCGGCCACAATCGCTCCCGCCCAACCGCCAACGCCGGATAAAATGGCGACGTATTGTTTGCCATCTGGTCCCTTGTACGTTGTAGGTTGGCCGATAATTCCCGACCCGGTTTTAAATTGCCACAAAAGCGCTCCGCTATGGGCATCGACGGCTTTGAACCATCCCTCTAGAGTTCCGTAGAACACAATGTCGCCGCCCGTGGCGAGCGCTCCGCTCCACACCGGGAAATGATCCGGAAGCGTCCACACGACTTTCCCTTCGACAGGATCCCAGGCGGTGAATTCTCCGCCGTATCCTCCGGGTGCGTCATACATGCGGACATTTGCCCCGACATAAGGAGTGCCCGCGATATAGTTCGGAGTGAGGTCCTCTTCATCCATGCACAGATGGTTGTGCGGGATGTACATCAATCCCGTACGTGGAGAAAACGCCGAAGGCTGCCAGTCCTTGGCACCGGGCGCCGCGGGACACAACTCCCGCACCACTTTTCCCGTGATTGGCTTCTTTTCTTCCACATACTGAAGCTGGCCCGTCTTCAGATCCACGCCGCGGCTTGTCGTAATGGGTGCGAAGACGCTGGCGGACAGGACTTCGCCGGTCGTGCGATCTATAACGTACACATAGCCGTTGCGATCCGGATGTACCAGAACCTTCCGGGTTTGTCCGTGGATGGGAAGATCGAGCAGGAGGTTTTCATTTACGGCGTCGTAGTCATAAAGATCGTGGGGACTGAACTGGTAAAACCACACCGCTTCGCCGGTGTCGGGATCGCGCGCGAAGATGCCGGCCGTAAATTTGTTGTCGCCCGGGCGAGCTTCCGAATCCCACGGCCCCGGGTTCGCGGTGCCGTAGTAGATGAGGTTTAATTTTGGATCATAAGAAATCCATCCCCACACCCCGCCCCCACCAATTTTCCATGCGTCCGGCGGCCAAGTCTTTACACCAAGGTCTTGACCTCGATCCTGAGGATAAAATGGTTTGAACCGCGGGCCGATAAGGACATCTTTATCAGGCCCTGCAGTGTAGGCTCGCCAGACGATTTTTCCGGTCTTTCCATCCAGCGCTGTCAGCCACCCACGGATTCCAAACTCGCCTCCGCTGTTTCCAACCAGAACCTTCCCCTTGACTACCAGAGGAGCCATGGTCATGCTCTCGCCCTTATTGATATCTCCAACCCGCGTTTTCCAGACTTCGCGACCGCTGGTCGCGTCGACAGCTACTGTTTGATTGTCCAGCGTGTTGTAATAAATTTTCCCATCGTCATAGGCGGCGCCTCGGTTCACAACATCACAGCAGGCCACGCCTTGCGACGCCGGCGTCGGCAGCGGTTCATACACCCACTTCATCGGAGCGCCTGGCTTGCTAAGGTCGAGAGCGTACAGATTGTTTGGGAAGGGAGTGACGATGTACATCGTGTTATTCACGACAAGTGGAGCAGCCTCATGCCCGCGCGTCATGCCGGTAGAAAAGGTGAATGCCAGCTTGAGGTCCTTTGCATTCTTGCCGTTGATCTGATCGAGCGAGCTGTAACGGGTGCTTGCGTAATCTTTTGCCGCCCGAATCCACTGTCCATCATCGGCTTCCAGCTGACCTTGATAGGAGCGAGGCTGATAATTTCGCTCGATCGCCGGCTGTTGCATTGAGCCGGTTTGAGCAAATGCGGGGTGCGTCGCAATCGGACAGACTTGGACAAGAATAGAAATAATGATGAAGGAATGACACTTCTGAAAAATCAACAACGACGGTTTTTGAGCCCCCTGCATTGTCCGCCCGTCTACCGAAGCGTTATAGCGGCGTTGTGATGCCAAGCCTTGCCTAACAGTTGGAAGCGAAGCTGATTGGACGGCTTCCCTGCATCTTCACGCGTGCAAAAGTCAGCTAGCGTACATTCCTCAGCGGCCGAATCGCTGGCTCACAAGCAAGGCGCTCGCATGGATCAGCAGATCCGTCAGCCCCCTCCCCTCGTCGATTGCATATGCGGCCGAGGTCTTGCATCGTTCTCGCCGGGGCGGAAGACGGACTGAGCGTAAGCGAGCCGTCGCTCCTCCACCTGTTGATGTTGGTTCTCGGCGCGGGCAATAAGCTCACGAAAATCGATGCCCTCCAAGCGCGGATCGAATGCCGCCAGCTCCGCCATCGTCCGCCAGAGAGCCCACTTTCCATGAATGCCGATCACCAGGAATTCAAGCGCTTCAAATGTCCCGAGTCCGTCGGCGGAGCCGTGCTTGAGCTTAAGACGGCTCACCTTCTCCCCCAGCCACGCTCCCCACTCTTTCATGCCGCCAGGAGTGCCGCCCACGCGTTCCGTCAACTTTGCCAGGACCTCGCGGTCGGCCTCAACCTCGGCGAGCACCTGGTCGGCAAACTGCCCGAGCGGTTCGCCAGAAAAATGCTCGCGCATGGACTTGAGCATTTCAATGGCATGTAGCGCGCCGGCCAGGTGATCCTGGAGGTACGCAGGAAGGGACTCGCTGCTCATTTCAGATCTCCCGTTGAAGCTCGATGACTGCCGGCATCGTCTTCGTCATGCCGCCCAGGGATCGATCACGATCTTGGTGACACTCTGTTTCTTGTCTCGCCAGACCTTGTACATCTCGGGCGCTTGGTCCAGAGTGATGCGGTGAGAAATGATGTAGCTTGGATCAATCTGGCCTTTTTCGATGCGCTCCAACAGAGGCTTCATGTAATTGTGCATGTGGGTCTGCCCCATCTTCATCGTGATGCCTTTGTTGAATGCGGCTCCGAACGGAACCTTATCCAACAGGCCTCCGTAGACTCCGGGGATAGAAACCGTGCCGCCTTTGCGGACCGACTGAATCGCCTGTCGGAGGACGCTCGGCCTATCGGTTTCGAGCATCAGGGCAGTCTTCACTTTGTCGTAAACTCCCTGCAGTTGAGCGGAATGCGCTTCCAGACCAACAGCGTCGATGCAAGAATCAGGGCCGATTCCCCCCGTTAGATCTTTCAGTGCAGTAAGTACGCTTACGTCTTCCCCGGAGAAGTCCACGGTTATGGCCCCGAGCGAGCGCGCCAGCTCCATGCGTTCGGGAAGCCTGTCAATAGCAATGACGCGGGCGGCGCCTAGCATGAAAGCGCTGGCGATCGCGAACTGTCCGACCGGGCCGCACCCCCACACCGCGACCGTATCGTTGTCCCGGATTTGCGCGTTGTCGGCAGCCATATATCCGGTCGGAAAGATGTCGGAAAGGAAGAGCACCTTCTCATCGGGAAGGTCGCTTTCGATTTTCAGCGGGCCAACATTGGCGAACGGCACTCGCACATATTGTGCCTGCCCACCCGCGTATCCCCCCATCATGTGGGAGTACCCAAACAAGCCCGCCCCGGAATACCCGTATGCCGCTTCCATCAGATGGGCGTTCGGATTCGTATTGTCACAAGCCGACCAGACTTTGTTCCTGCAAAACTCGCAGTTGCCGCAGGCGATGGTAAACGGTACTACTACCCGGTCGCCCCGCTGTAGATTCGTTACACTCGGTCCCGTCTCCTCCACGATGCCCATGAATTCGTGCCCCAGAATGTCACCCTCTTCCATGGTAGGGATGAAGCCGTCGAACAAATGCAAGTCTGATCCGCAAATTGCGGTGCGTGTGATTTTGATAATGGCGTCATGCGGGTTCAAGATCCCCGGATCCGCCACACTGTGAACCTCAACCTTGCCAGTTCCCATCCAACAGAGCGCTTTCATGAATGACTCCAATCTCGCTAGATAAATTCGAAAAGTTTCGTTTAGCTCGCTTTGCGATTCAGCCCGGGAGGAGTAATAGTCTCCTCGCCATACATCGATTTCTTGACCCCGGCGACGAATCCCCGCGGACCATGAGGCTGGCCTTGGGTTCGAGGAATCTCCCCTGTCTCGGCAAGCGCTTTGAAATGGCGAAGATTCTCAATCACGGCCTGCTTCGGATTCCGGCCGACGAGCGTCTCCCACAGGCTCGCTAGTTTTCCCAAACGGAATTCCTGCAGAACGGTGACCATAGTCCCGCGACCACCCGGGGAGGGTTCGAAGATAACCTCGCCCGCGTTGTCGGACTCACCCCCGATCGATCGCCAAGCGATGCGCCGGCCCGGTTCATCCCTGAGAATTTCGGAATCCCATTCGATGGTCTTACCTTTATCTTTACCCTTATCTTTATCTGCGGATCGCATGACCCAATGCGAGGTTGTCTCACCGGTGCGAGTCACACTTTCGATCTGCTCTTGCCATTTCGGCACGCCCTCAACATCGCGCCAGATCTGGTAAAGGTCTTGGGCATCGGCGTGGATTAGCGCGCTTGTTCTTACCCAGATCTTTCCATCTTTATCCTCCGGCGGTGGCAAATACCGGCCATTCAGGATCACTCCCGCACTGGCCGCAGCCGGCAGCGGTTCGGCGTTTGGTTTTTCATTGAATGCTTTCGACATTTCCCGACTCCTATAAGATTTCCGTTGTTGTCACTCTGCACCGCTGAGCCAGGATTAACTGGCTTTAGGTCTTGCCATCTTCTCGTGCATCGCGCCCTTCACTGACCCCGGCGTCACGTTCGCCAGCATGCCTTCCACCTTCGTTTTGGTCGATGCGGCGTAGACATGATCTTTGCCCGACAGGAGTGCTTCAATACCCTGATGCGCCACATCATCAGGCTGGCTTTCCGTTTTTCCTTCCGATCCGACCTCTGTGTGGTCCATGCCCGCGCGATGGAAGAAGTCTGTATCTGTGGGGCCTGGCTGGAGAGCGGTAACCGTGATTCCGGTATCGCGTAGCTCGTAGCGGAGACTGTGCGCGAAAGACAACCCAAACGCTTTTGAGGCCGCGTACACCGCTTCGCGTGGGGCAACCATTTCTCCAGCGATGGAGGCCGTGAACAAGATCCGCCCCTCATTGCGCGAGAGCATATGTTGAACCACGTATTTTGCCAGTTGCACGGTTCCTGCGCAGTTCAGATAGATCATGTTGAGTTCAGCGTCCAAATCTGTTTGCGCAAAAAGCCCACCGACACCGACCCCGGCATTGATGCAAGCTACATCAATATTTCGTCCCAACGAATGAATTCGATCCCAAAACTGTTTCACCCCATCCCGCGTAGCCAGGTCGGCTTGCACCTCTATCACCTGCACACCCTGCGAGCGCACTTCCTGAGCTGCGTTCTGCAAACGCTCCCCGGCTGAGCAAATCGCCAGATCATAGCCCCGCCCCGCCAGTTCCTTCGCCAATGAAAATCCGATACCACTCGATGCACCCGTCACAATTGCGAATTGCTCTGCCATTTCCTGTCCTCTCTTACCAAACTGACAGCGGCTACTTTCCAATGTTTAGCTTCAGTCAAGAAGGCCTCCAAAAGTAAGCCCTCGCGCAAAACTATGATGCGGGTGTTGCCTCGGATGGCTTCGAAAATCGCCGCGTGCCGCAATTTTATTGGCCGCGAAATTTTCCGAAAAAGAGAAGTGCACGAACGTCGTTTGAACCACCCGTTGGCACTGTGTCTGGTTGAGAGAAGTTGTTGGTGCGGGCGAGCACCGACCTGTAGAGGGTAATCCCAATCCGTCTACCCACCCGACTCGATTGTCATTCCCAGACGTCTGACCTATCTACTGGATAGGCCTCAGATTTTGCTGTTCCCCGAGGCAAACGCTGTTACCAACACACTGAAAGAGAGGACTCATGTATCACCACATAAAGAAGTTGATGTATACAGTCAAAGTCGGTACGCCGGACCCTCGATTCGGAAACATGTTGCTTGAACAGTTTGGCGGAGCAAACGGCGAACTGGCTGCGGCAATGCAGTACTCAATCCAGGGACTGAACTGCGACGATCCCGAACGCAAGGATTTGTTGATGGACATCGGCACCGAGGAACTCAGCCACTTGGAGGTTGTCGGTACGCTAGCGCGTATGCACCTTAAGCCCATGAAGAAAGATCGCAGCGCAGGCGAGGCCGACCCGCTCATTGCCATCGCCGGTGGAGGTGGTGTCAGCCTGTTCAATTCGATGGGCGACGCGTGGACGGCCGACTACCTCAAGATCACTGGTGAATTGGATGTGGACCTCCGAAGCAACATAGCCGCCGAAGCGCGTGCCAAGATCGTGTACGAGCGTTTGATCAACTTCTGCGACGATCCTGGCTCCAAGGATGCCCTTCAATTCCTCATGACGCGGGAAATCACCCACATGAAGGCTTTCACCGCCGCTCTTGAGAGTATGGGCAAAGCTCCTTTTTCGATTGGCAACATACCGCCTACGCCTGTGCTGGTCGACCAGTACTTCAACGATTCGACTGGACAAGGCGATGAAGGCGAGACTGACGCCCGCGGCCCTTGGAACGAAGGCGGCAATTGGCAAATGGTCGAGGTCGACGAATTCAAGCAGGGTGTCGAAAATCTCAATCCATCACACGCTGCCGATTCCGGACCCGGAAAGAGGCAGCGAGCAAGCTCCCCCGATCCTAAAACCCGAAAATCAGCTTAAAACTATCCAAAGCATGAGGTCCCGCAACATAGAGCGGGGCCTCATCGCACTTGCTCTACAACATCAATAGATAGGGCTTCGGTGATAAAACATAAAGGTCTATGACAACTGACGACGTCCGCCATAAATCGCTCCAGGCCCTCTTGCTGGTCGATGTCGTCAATCATTTCGAATTTCCGGATGGCAAGCGGATTTTACGAAACGCACTTAAGATTGCTCCCCGGCTGAGGCTCTTGAAGGGCCGGGCGCGGCGGTCTAACACACCTGTCATTTACGTCAACGACAATTTCGGGCAGTGGCGCTCGGACGCGGTGAAGCTACTTGCCTATTGTCTGCGCACCCAGTCCGCCGGACGCCCTTTCGTAGAAGGCATCCGGCCGGATGCGGAAGATTACTGTGTGCTGAAGCCCATGCATTCGGCCTTCTATCAGAGTCCTTTGGATGTGCTCCTCCGTCATCTGGGCGCCTCCTCGCTCATTATCGCCGGGCTTGCCACCAATAGCTGCATTCTCTGTACCGCGCACGAGGCGAACATGAGGGATCTTGAGGTGACCGTGGTTTCAGACTGCTGCGCGGCGCGCACCCAAACCGAGCATAACCAGGCGCTCCAAAACATCCGGGAAATGGCTAATGCCCGGGTAGTCACTTCCGCATCGGTCCGCTTCCGGAAGCGTCAGCGGTGAAAGGCTGGGCTGCCTGTAGTTCTCCGCCGTCTAGGACGTTGATTATCGGGGTGCTGAGAGCTTCATGGTAACCCGCCCGCAATCCGATTCCGCCTCTCGGTCGCCTCTCAGCAATGCCGAGATCGCCGACCGGCTAGCCAGCCTCGCGCAGCTGTTGTCCGCGCAAAAGGAAAACCCTTACAAAGTGAAGGCCTATCAGCGTGCGGCCGCGCGGATTCGCCACCTCTCCGAGAGCCTGGACGAGATGGTCCGGGACGAACACGATCTGACCCAATTTGCCGGAATTGGAGAAGCCATTGCTAGCGCCATTCGTGAAATTGTCAGAACCGGAACCCTTGGCAGGCTCGAAACCCTGCGCGCCGGGGCGGCTCCGGCTCTGGCCAGCATCAGCCGGCATCCTCGTCTCGATCCCAAGCGCGTCCTGCGCGTTTACAAGAAACTTGGAATCTCCACAGTCGAAGAGCTGCGCGAACGCCTGGAGAGCGGCGAAATTGACAAGGCTCTGGGCGCACGAATGGCCTACCACATCCGTCAGGGCCTCACCGAAACCCACGCCATGCTCCTCTATCACGCTGATGGCCTGCGCGAGGCAATCGAAAAATTCCTTCTCGGCCGCTGCGGTGTCAGGCGCGCGCAGGTGACAGGAGACTATCGTCGTCGTGTCGAAGTCATCGAAGAGCTCGTGTTTGTCATCGACACGGATGACTTTGCGGCAGTAGTCGCGCGCATGCAACGTTACGGCGGCCGGACGCCTCTGGTCTCTTCCGAAAACGGAAGCGCTGTGTTTTCGCTTTCCTCCGGCATTCTCCTGCGGCTGCAGCATGCCAAAAAAGAGAACTGGGGATACCACATGGTGGCGTGCACCGGATCGAAGGCTCACCTGAGAAAACTCGCGACCGCTTGCGGGCCGCTCCGGTCCCTGAAATCAAAGCACTATGAATCGGAATCCGCACTGTACCGTCAGCATGCCCTCCAATATATCGAGCCCGAGTTGCGCGAGGGCCACGATGAGGTGGAGAGAGCCAAAGCGGGCACCCTCCCGAACCTAGTCACCATCTCCGACATACGCGGCGACCTTCACGCCCACTCGACGTCAAGCGACGGCTCTGACTCGATCGAGAACATGGCCGCCGCGGCGCGGGAACGCCATTATGAATACATAGGTATCAGTGACCATTCGCAAAGCCTGAAGATTGCGCGCGGCGTTTCGGTTGAGGATTTGTGGGCGCAGATAGGTTTCATCGACAAGCTGAATGGTAGACTGCGCGGCATTCGAGTGTTGAAGTCAAGCGAGGTCGATATCCTGGCCGACGGCTCTCTGGACTACCCGGACGATGTTCTCGCGGCACTGGATTACACCGTCTGCTCCATTCATTCCCGTTTTGCCCTTGGCCGGGAAGCCCAGACGGAACGCCTTCTGCGGGCCATGGACAACCGCTACTTCACCATTCTTGGTCACGCCACAGGCCGCCTGCTGCTCAAGCGTCCTGGCTACGAGATCGACGTGGACAGGGTGATCACCCACGCGCGCGAGAACGGGTGTTTTCTGGAAATCAATTCCAGCCCCGACCGGCTCGACGTCAGCGCCGATGTCGCGCGCCAGGCCGCGGCGTCGGGCGTCATGATCTCCATCTCCACCGATTCGCACAGTACCGGCGAACTCGCCCTGATCCGCTGCGGCATGGATCAGGCCCGCCGCGCCGGACTTGAAAGATCACAGGTCCTGAACTGCTTTCCGTGGGCAAAACTTAAACGGCTCTTTCGACGCTAGAATGAATACGCTCAGCCTTCGTACCCTTATGGGACGCATATTACTTTCCCTGCTTTCGGTCGTGGGTCTGGTCTTGTGCGCACCAGCCAAGACTGTTACCGCTGACGAGATGCGCTCCCATCTCCTGTCGGCCCTGTCGCTCACGTCCGAAACGGAACTTTTCATCGGCCAAATAGAGAGCGCCCGCGTGCCCTCGCAATTCCAGGTCGGGCACGCCGAATATTTACGTGATGAAGCGGAGCGCGATGCCAAAGAGTTGCCCCGTCTCCTCGACTTGATTTCCACCGACCACTCCTGAAAGTTCGCCTGCACCTATCCCTTCCGCTCGTGCACATACGCTCGGAACTCCGCGTAGGGCTTTGTATATGCCTTGACACGTATATGCCATAGAGAGTATACAAAGAGAGTGGAATCCTTCGAAATCCTCGCGGAGCCGAACCGGCGGGCGATCTTGAGCCTCCTGGTCTCGTCGCAACAGTCAGTGGGAGAGATCGAACGGCAGCTGGGTATGCCCCAGCCCACCGTGTCCAAACACCTGCGCGTGCTGCGCGAGGCCGGGTTCGTGGAATCTACGGTGGACGCACAGCGCCGTCTCTACCGCCTGAAGCCTGAACCATTTCAGCAGGTGGATATGTGGCTGGCTCCTTTCCGCCGGTTCTGGTCCGCTCACCTGGATGCCCTCGAGCGCCACCTCGACCGCATGGAACAGTCAAAGCCTACGAAAGGGAAGACAACGAGAACACGACGCGGCCCAAAACCCGAACGTGACAAAGGAGAAAAGAAATGAAAATCAAACTGACCAACCTGTACGTCGACGACCAGGAGAAGGCCCTGCGCTTCTATACCGAAATCCTGGGTTTCGTGAAGAAAGCCGATTACAGCCAGGGGCCGTTTCGCTGGCTCACGCTAGCCTCACAGGAAGACCCGGACGGCACGGAACTGCAGCTGGCGCTCAACAACAACCCGGCGGCCAAAGCCTACCAGCAGGCCATGTTCCAGCAAAGCCAGCCCGCCGCCATGTTCTATACCGACAACCTGCAAGCCGATTACGAACGTATGAAAGCGCGCGGCGCCCAGTTCACCATGCCGCCAAAAGACGTGACCGCATCCAAGATCGCGATGCTGAACGACACCTGCGGCAATCTTATTCAGGTCACGCAGTTGGTGGGCTGGTAGGGAAGTCGCAAGGAGAAGATAGATGACCGATAGCGAGCAATACATACCGGGTCCGGCCAGGGGTGCGCAGGTACGAAAAGACCCGCCACAAAACGGGGAAGACAAGTGGACCCTCATCCTGGTCCGCGAACTGCGCCACTCGCCCGAAAAAGTGTGGCAGGCGCTTACCGACCCGGCGCAATTGCGCGAGTGGGCGCCCTTCGTCACCGATGGGAGCCTGGGTACGGTTGGAACGGTAAATCTCACCTGGGTTGCAGCGCCCGCTCCACTCCAAACAAAAGTGACGCGAGCCGATGCTCCCAACCTGTTGGAGTACGGCGATATCCGGTGGGAACTCGAAGCCTTTGCTGGCGGCACACGCCTGACGCTGTGGCACAAGATTGATCGCCGCTTCATCTCCTGGGGCGCCGCAGGCTGGCACATTTGCTTCGATGTGCTCGATCGCCTGCTCGCCGGCCATCCCATTGGACGCATCGCCGGCAGCGATGCCATGAAGTCCGGCGGCTGGCAGCAACTGACCGCCGAATACGCAAAGCTGTTCGGCGCTGAGAGCCCCGCCGGGGGCGACTCCACAACTTGAATCGAGGTCGATCATGAGTCAAGGCATACAACGTAGTGTTTTTCGCTGGATTCACATCCTCGTCAGCATTCCGATATATGGCTATATCTATAGTCCATTTGACAAACTTCCACAGTACGCGCCTCTAACTCGGTTTGTCTTCTTTCCGATCATGGTCCTTTCCGGATTGTGGATGTGGAAAGGTCAGGTCCTTCGACGACTACTTTCGAAAAGATTGGTCTGGCTAGACACACCCATAAAAGGAAAGCGGTATGAAAGCCGTTAAAGCAAAAAAGCAGTTGTCATTTGAGACCGCACATTAAACAGAAAAAGATATGCCCCAAATACCAAAACCGACGATGCAAGGGTCGCCGGTGCAACCCCGTCTTTACTCTGGGGACGACGGTCACGAAGGGTCCCTCTCGCATTCACCGCACGAGCACCGGAGAGTTTGGGATCGAGCCATAACTGATTCGCCGGCCCGGCGAAGACAGGCGGACTGAGACGGGACGTATCGCGTGCGGAACTCGCCTAAAGAGAAAATGGATGAACGTCCCGTCTCTCTCCCGACGCACAGCGTAGCGGAGGCAAGAAGAATCTGCAGTACTGGGGAGCCGCGATGCGGCGGCAGAGTGATAGCCCAGGGCGTAAGCCCTGGGTAGGTTCGCCCGCCGAGCCAGTCCCGCAGGGACGACACCTCGCGCAGCGGGCGTGAGCCCGCCAACCCGTCCCGCTCCCGAACAATTCTTCGCACTCCGACGCATGTCATTCCGGCGTCGGAGACAGGACGCCTAAGCGCAGCCAAGAGCAATCTGCTTCTGACAGATACCCTCCCCCTCCCCCCCGGTCTTGTGGAATGAGAAACTTACACGCGCGAGAAGACCAAAATCTTTGGTTTCAAAGAACTTATCGACAAAATATTCCGCACAAAGGACTTAGCACGCGGAAACTCCGTCGCCGAGGGATACGCCCGGCGAGTCAGCTTTACCGGAACGAAGAAGACAAAGATAGGACGGTAGTCACGCGCCAGACGTGACGGGTGAACATCGGCTCTCAACTTCCAGCTATCAGCGGGAACGAGTGGCCCACTCAAGCCCGACGTTGGCTTGAGTGGGAATGTACATCAGATCGCCAATGCAGAGCGCTTCTGGCAAAAGCGGAGATGGCAGGGCTGCGAGTCGGAGACATCATCCATAGCGTGGATGGAAAAGAAATTAAAACACCGATGGATCTCGCCGTGGAGTTGTCGAACCGAGCCGCCGGAAGCCAGGTGCATCTGGTCTATTTGCACAAGTATTGGAACAACGAGACCACAATCGTGCTCCATAGGTAAACGTCCCGTCTGTCCACAGGTTTCGCGGGTTCCAAAACTCGGCTGAAGAGAAAATAAATGAACGTCCCGTCTCTCTCGCGACACCCAGCGTAGCGGAGGAAAGCAAGAATCTACAGTACCGGGAGCCGCGACGCGGCGGCAGCGTGATAGCCCAGGGCGTAATCCCTGGGTAAGTTCGCCCAGCAACGCCAGTCCCGTAGGGACGACGCTGAGCTTGGCCGGCGTGAGCGCGCCATCAGTCCGCACGACTCGACGTCTTACTCCCCACGCTAGGCATGACACGCCTACTAACCTTGTCATTCCGACGCCGAGCATAGCGGAGGCAGCAGAAATCCCTGTACCCCTGCGGAAGTCGGGACCCTGGGGGCTGGCCCCCGTCCCTGATGAAGCTAATCCAATGCGACTGCCCCACCCGTCGCGCTTTCGATGAGTGGGTGGCACGGACCGTTACTTACCCCGTTAAGCGCCCTTGAATTTCAAGACAGAAAGAACTCGGCCCGATAAGACCGCGGCCCCCGTGCTTCTCACCTTCCGAGAATCACTATAAAGTGGGGCAGCCATATCAGTGGATGACTCTAGAACATGCAGGAAAGGCGGAACCAACACCCACCCAACCGGTAATGGACGCATAGAGATCCAGTCAGGTGTCACTCATACTTGTAGGAAGTCCAAACCGCATAGTTACCTAAGTCGATCAACATCTAAGCCTTCCGCGCAGTCCTTAGACATAGTAACCAAAAGATATGTGACTTACTTTCGTGAGGCAGGGGTGTGAGCAGCATCACATGCTCCCCTCCATATCGCTGGCAGACTGACACCAGTCGTACCGAGTCCCCCCTCGGAAGCCAAACGACATAAGTCCTCGGGAGGCTCAACATGTTTAGAGACAAAGAATTCATCCCTGCGAAGATGCGCAGAACGGTTATGGTGTTCGGGTTGGTCGTCATCGTAGTTGTTCTTCTCACCGGCTGCGACCGGAATATGAACACGATGTTGGCCGGCGCGGGAAGTGGAAGTACGAAGTTATCTCAGGGCATCGACCCGAACAATGAGGGGTCGGTACAGTTACGCATCGGAGACGATCCCGCGACGCCGGAGGGCCGCATCATGGCGCTGCGATTGGATATCACTTCAATGAAATTGTGGAACTCGTCCGCGTTGGCAATTACCGCATGTACGGCTGGAAATGGCAATGGTGTGTACAACTACACAGTTACCCGTGGTAGCGCACCGGCAATCGGACAAACACTTGACATAACGGGCATGACCGACCCCGCCAACAATGGAACATTTATCGTCACCGCACTGGGGGTTGGAGCTTTCACGGTTGTCAATGCAAGTGCTGCCCTGGAAAGCGGCAGCGATGGCACCGCAATCACGAAGACGGCGGGTCCTGAAGCTATCGACTTTCTCGTGGACCCTGTGAGCGTGGAGCTTACTCATTCCTCGACCATCACAGTACCAATCGCACAATCTGGGGCAAATCCGAACACTTCATATGATCGCCTGGACATTGCTTACTCGGGATCCGCGATAACCTATATGGATGTGCCTAGCCTGACGGCTGTCGACCAGGAACTCGGCCCCCTCCCCAATCAGACAGTGGACCTCTCGACTTCTCCGGTTACGCTGGGCACGGAGCCGGTTGTGATTAACGTGAATGTCAACGACGCGAGTATGGTCACTCTACCGCCCATTGGCGTCACCGACCTGGGCGTGGGTAGAAGTGTGCAGATCAAAAATGGAGTGAGAATAATGCACTTACCGAGACCTGTTAGATCTAAAGCGGTGGTGGCCGGAAAGGTGACTGCGCATGCATTGGGGGCTACGTTGAATGGCAGTCCCCTGGTGACCGTGTCTCAGTCGCAGATACAGAGCGACAAACAGCAGCCGCAGAACGGTCAAATTCAGCACGTCGTGGGTCCAGTGACCCGGGTGGTTGGGAATGCGATCACAGTCAAATCTAACGGTGCCAAACTGACCTTCCAGACAGATGAAAACACTAGGTTCCAATCGATAACCCTACCCACGGCGCTGAATGCGATGGTCGAGATGAACGGCTCAACGCAGTCCGATGGCTCGTTGTACGCAGACGAAGTAGAATTGGTGGATATAGCGAACGGGGTCGAGTTAGAGGGCACGGCCACGTATGCTTATCCCGACGCTGACTTGTATTTGATCGTGCAGACTGCGGTCGGTTCCGGCACAAGCAATTCTCTAGTGGGTAAAACTGTCTACAATCGCATTTCCTCTTCAATTCTTAGCGTGGATACTGGCGACATCGACATGACCGGGGTAAACGCGGTATTCGATGGAAGCCATCTGTTCCCAGGTCAGCAGGTTGAGGTTGAATCCTATGAGGGCTTGCAACCTGATCCTGAAGGTAGCTCTGGACTGCTAGATCCTTATATGGTGGAGTTGGAACAGCAAACAATTAGTGGGACGGCTGCGAACTATGCAGCCGGCCGAAGGCTGGGTACCGGAACCTTCGACCTGATGCTCCCTCTGGACGGCTCCTCGCCGTTGGCCAATTTGAACCTTGGCTATACGAGCGTTCACGTGTATCAGCAGAGCACCACGTTCCCCGCTCTGAACACAATTAAAGACGGTGCCCGGGTTCAGGTCCGCGGCCTGTTGCTGTGCCAAAGCGACCCCGTCGAGGGCGCATGTCCGACCTTTGTGATGGTGGCTGCGAAGATCACTGTCAACGATTGATTGTCCCTCCCGACGGAGGCCCTCCCTGGCTTGCCGGTTTGGTGCCGGGGAGGGCGTCAGTATGTGGATAGCCGCCGCATCGCCTGAGCCTCTCTTAGTCCTGTAACTGTCTGCTTCTTTTCGGCCGAGTAGTAAGCGTTCAATATTTCTAGAATCGGACAAGGAATTAAGTGTCTAAGACCTTCTACCAATTACTTTAGTTTGTTCCCCAGTCCCACATCACAGAACAAATCCCGAATAAGAACGAAACTGACGTTGTTGGATGTTGAATCATTTCATTTACAAACCGCTCTGGAACGAGCCAAAAACTAGGAGCCTTGTGTGATTGACCGCAGAACGTTTCTGAAGTTGAGTACGATGGCTTTCGGGAGCGCGACTCTCATCTCATGCGGCTCTGGCACTGGGTCATCCGTCTTTCGTAGCACTTTTCCCAGACTATTTACCATCGGTTTACCGGGTCTCGGGCCGGCCGGAGCGAACGAGCTGGGGAACTTCATTCCCGTTGCTTCGCCGGACACCACGTCGTTTCCGGGCGTCGACTCTTACAAGATCGTGATGGGAGAATTCCAACAGCAGATGCATCCTGACCTGCCCGGTCCAACCACGCTGTGGGGCTATGCAGATGCAACCAACCCGGTACACAAATATCTCGGTGGCCTGATCGTTGCCCGGAAGCATCGACCGGTCCGCCTGGAGGTCACCAACGCTCTACCGCCCGTCCACCCTCTGCCGGTTGACACAACTATCATGGGAGCAGAATTGCAGCCCAACCGGGCAGCCGTTCATCTGCACGGTGGCCTCGTGCCGTGGACATCGGATGGCGGCCCTTATTCGTGGTTCACGCCTTCGGCCACAGGTCCCAATGAAGGCGCGGGACCCTCCTTTCTGAACCCCGGATCCCAACCCGGGCAAGCGGTCTATTACTATCCAAATGCCCAGAGTGCGCGATTGCTTTGGTACCACGATCACGCCTTGGGCATCACGCGGCTGAATGCCTATGCTGGCCTGGCGAGCGGCTATCTGATTCGGGATGATTTCGAAGACGCGCTGGTGAATGCCGGCATTCTGCCCACCCGTGAAATCCCTCTCATTATCCAGGACAAGAGTTTCTGTGACGGTACCGATCCCGACTATCCCTGGGGAAATCCCGGCGACCTTTGGTATGCCCATGCCTACGATACCGAGCGCTGGGAGCGGGGCGGAAACAATCTTCTCAATATGCCCGCCCAGTCCATCGTCCCCGAGTTTTTTTCGGACACCACATTGGTTAACGGAGCCGTTTCTCCCTATCTGAATGTTGAGCCTCGACGGTACCGCTTTCGTGTTCTGAATGGATCCCAGGCGCGCTTCTTCAACTTGCAGCTCTACTATGCCGACTCGACTGGTTTGGCGGCCGACCTCACCAAGGCCGGTCCCCCATGCCTGCAACTGGGAACCGAGTGCGGATTTCTTCCAGCGCCCGTGCTGTTCAACAGCCCGCCTGTACCCACTCCCTGGTTAGCGCCCGATGTGGCGAACGCCGATGGGCTCTACAACCTGCTGCTCGCTCCCGGCGAACGTGCCGACGTGATCATCGATTTTTCGAATGTTCCAGTGGGCGCTCAACTCATTCTCTACAACGACGCTCCAGCGCCTTTTCCGGCAGGGGACTCGATCAACGATCATGATCATCCCAGCACCGCTCCGAATACTCGCAGCCTGCTGCAATTTCGGGTGCTCCCGGCAGTCGGCGCAAGCGATCCCCTCGACCTGCAAGGGACATACCTGGCCCTGCAGTCTGCCCTGGCATCATTGCCGGCAGACGTCCTCAATCCATCCAGCGCCGTCGTGACCAGGGATCTCACCCTGAATGAAGATTTCGATGAGTACGGTCGCCTGCGCCAACGCCTTGGGACAACCGTACAGAACGGAGTCAACAATGAAGGACAACCCAACTGGGGCCGCGACTACGCCGACATGCCCACCGAGATTGCGCGCAACGGCAGCGTCGAAATCTGGCGCATCTTCAATCTGACCGGAGACTGTCATCCCATTCATTTCCACTTGAGCAATGTGCAGATTCTCGGGCGGGCTTCCTTCGATGCCGAAACTCCAAGTTTCACTCGCATCGGCCCCCTGAAGTCACCCGATCCCAACGAAGCCGGCTGGAAGGAAACCGTGCGCATGAATCCCGGAGAGGTCACGATCGTGATTATGAAGCTGGAACTTCCCAGCGTACCCTTCTCCGTTCCGCCGAGCCCGCGCCTTCAGACGCACGGAATCAACGGCGCCGAGTACGTTTGGCATTGTCACATTCTGGACCATGAGGAACACGACATGATGCGGCCATTAGTCGTCATCTGACTGGTCCAGGTGGACCTATTGTCTTCGACGTCCACGAGTGAACCGTACTATGAATTCACGCCATAGCCGGTGCCCCACGTTTCGTGCTTTCGAAACGTGGGATACCACGGGCCTATTCTTCTTGGTCGTTCGGGGATGTGGCTCACTCCAGGCGGGTGGCCCTATCGGTTAGTACCGACTCTCGCAGCGAGATTACTGACCCTGACTAGACGCCAGCCGCTGCCGAAACTCGTTCACATCTAGCGCAGGTGCCCGCGGGATTGCGAACCCTATCGTGCTTTGGCTGATTCGGTTGTTGTCGGGTTCGTCGACCGGCTGGGTTTCGCAGAGCTCTGCATGGGGGACTGGAGAACGTCCCGATCGGCGATGTTCTGCGCCAGGGCAAAACTCATCCGACACTCGTGACCGTTGATTCTTTTCGCCGTCGCGTGCGCGATCACGAGGATTTGGTGCAACCGATTGCTGCATTCCGAGCCCGCCTCTACCTGTTCGAGTATGAGTTCGCAGTGGCCGGCGATTACGGTCAAAGCATTGTTGAGGTCATGGGCCAAGGCACACAATCTGTCTCTCATCGCGCGGTCCACGACACCGTTGGATTCTTCCACGGTCGGCCTCCTCTTCATCTGTTCAGGCCCGTGGCAAGCCTGACCCTATATGTCGCAGAGGTAAGTGATCCAGGTCACACCGAAGAAAGAAAAGTTGTGCGCCGATTAGTCGTCATGATGCCGATTAGTCGTCGCGAACTGGGCTGGTGGCCCATTCAATCGCGTTCTGGGCGATTGAGTGGGGTAGCGATACTGCCTGCGATGGTTCGCCTCCGCTCTTTGGACGCTAACCTAGGCTCACACTTACTCCAACAACTCTCTCCTCCCCACGCGCCCAAACCCCGTCAAGCTCTTTCCTCCACCACCCTAACTTTTCCTTCCCATTTCGGAACCGCATTCGCGCAAATTCCCAGACTTAATCCTTGACCTCACACTCCATCATCCGGCACGCTAGCTATAAGGCTTACATATGAAATTATCTTATAGATGTATTTCCTTTATTTCGAGGATTTTCCCTGTAAGCCCTTTCATCTCAAAGATTTTGACCTCCTTCCCCGCGCATCTCGTTCATTCCATTAGACCGTGGGGGAGGGGGGTGGAGCTCTTATCATGTCGTACGACGTTCATATCCCTCGTTGCACTCATATCAAAACCAATGGCACCCAGTGCGGCTCCCCGGCTCTTCGCGGACGCCGCTTCTGTTTCTTTCACAAAAACTGGCAGGGCCAGCGCATTGCGCTGAACGCCCAGCCCGCCGCCCCGCTCAGCTTCACCATGCCCGTGCTCGAGGACGCCGACTCCGTCCAGGTTGCCCTCATGCAGGTCATGCGCCTCATCCTGGCCGGGCAGCTAGATCCGAAAATCGCCGGACTCCTCCTCTACGCCCTGCAGACCGCCGCGCTCAACCTCCGCCACATGAAGCTCGAGCCCTTTCACCACGAGAGCGTCGTCATCGATCCCCGCTCCGTCGCCGACAACAATCTGGACGACAACGCCTGGTGCAAGGAAGAATTTGAAGAGGAGGAAGAAGAGGACGACGCAGAAGAGGACGAGGAAGAAGAGGACGAAGAAGAAGAGGGCGAGGACGAAGAAGAAGAGCGAAGACGAAGAAGAAGAGCGAAGACGAAGAATTGGAAGAAGAAGACGAAGACTCTGAAGACGAAGAATCCGAGGACGGAGGCTCCGAAGAAGAAGACGCGGACGAGGAAGGCGAAGAAGATTCTTCCGAACACGATGAAGAAGATGCCGCCAAAGAGGCGCAACCGGAAAACAAGAAAGCCGCGCGCCCATCAACACAACCAGTCAATGTAGCGCGGGCGCCCTCGCCCGCGTCCTCGCCAAGCAAACCTGTCCAATCGGCGCGGGCAGCCTGCCCGGAGCGCGACGAAGGGCCGGCGGCGAACTGGCGTGCCGTCCTCCCTCTGACGAGTTCGGTGATCGGCACGCCTGCCGCCAGGGCTTTAACAACGGCCGCTTCTAATGACGATCCAAATCGTCACGAGTGACGCGGAACGTGACTGGGGACGAAGCGATGCCGCCCGCACTCACGACCAGTTGATACACGCCGGGTCCCACCGCTGGGTTCAGCGTGAATTTGACGCTTTCGTGCGGAATGTTGCCTACGCTGGTGGAGGTCCAGTCCGTGGACCGGCAATAGAAAACCAGCCCGTGGGAATCCTGAAGCCGGACGATGGGGAAGTTCTCGTTGCTTTGAGAATCATCGCCATAGGCCGACGCGTCGGATGGGCCATTCAATTGTCTGCCCGTCAAGGTGAACACGCCATCCTCGCCGCGCCGGACTCTCTCAATGACGGGCAAGTAGGCATGGTTGGCCGATCCTCTGGGCGTGTAGGCATAAAGCTGGTTGCCGAGCCCGTCGTTGAACAGCACCTGCCCGTTGGGAAGTACGAGCATCCGCGTCACGAACGCGGCAAACGTGGGCAGATTCGGGTCGTTCAAAGGCGGACTTACCGGAGAGATGGTTTCCTCCTTCGGGTCGAAATCAAACAATTGTGTGGGGCTGCTGAAGACGCCTCCGAACACCAGTCCGACTTGCTGCGCGGATGCGGAGGCATTCGCGGAAATATGGATCTGGTGCCGTGAGTCAATGCTGGTAATAACAGTGTTTGGCGGGATCACGTTCGAGGCTCCATCAGCCTGGGAAACCGCCCAGAATGCCTGCAAGCCAGCCGTCGAGGGGATATTGGTGATCACGGCCGAACCGGTCGCCGTATCGCCATTCTGGCTGATCGGATTCGGACCGGCATCGGCCGCCAGCAGAACGTGCCCGTTCGGCAGCAGCGCAGCCGGCGCATCGTCGGCTCCAAAGTTGGCGTGCCGGACAGTGCCAAATGGATTGCTCAATGTGCCGTGGATATCGGGACCGGCCGCCCAGCTATTGTTCTTCGAGTTGTACAGTGCCGTGTGCTGGTTCGCTCCGATGACCAGCGCGCGGCCGTCCTGCAGGCGCATTGAAGGGCCAAGTTCAAAACCAAGTTCCGGGCCAGTGAGAACCGGCAAGGTTCCGCTGGCGGTGCCATCCGCGGGACTGATGGCCGTCCAAACATTCTGCTTCTGATCGTAGACTTCGGCATAACCCTGCCCGGCTGCGACACTCTGAAACAGATCGTAAGTGAGGATGCCGCCGCCGGCCAGATTGGCCCAACCTTCTTCGTCGCTGCGGTCGTTGTAAACCTTGGTCGCCGCTTGCGTCCACGAGTCCGTGTCGACCGAGTACAGGTAAGTCGAATTGTTGAAAATGTTGCCGGCCAGAATGCGGTGGCCGGAGACCAGGATGGCCGGGTCGTCGCCAAAGCAGGCAAGCGCGATTCCCCTGAACCGAACTGCCTGACTGAGCCCGCTCAGGGTTGCATTCGCGGAGATCGTAACCTGTGTCGCCGAATCCACGCTCACTACCGTGGCGCCGGCAGGAATTCCGTTTCCGGTGATCGTCCAGCCGGGGGTCAGCCGGTCGGTGGAATAAATTCCCGTAACCACCGGAGAACCGGCCGTCAGCTGCACGTCGGAAGTCACGTTGCGGTGGCCGCAGCCGCCCACCTCGTTGGGATATGGTGCGATAGGCGACCAGGTGTCCTTGACTGGATCGTAAATTTCTCCGGAAGGCGCGATGTTCGCGTCGAAGTATGGTCCGGTATACTCGCCGCCCAACAGCCATACTCTTCCGTCTTGCAGGATATTGGTAGCAAAGTAAATGCGCGGGAAACTCATGGGCGCAAGGGTTGTCCAGGTCCCGTTCACGTAGCTGCCGTGAGCATCGGGGGTGAGCTTGAACCAGTGCTGACCGTCGTCGCCGCTCTGCGCAATGACCGTTCCGTCGGTAAGGAGCAACAGGTTGATGACGGAACCGCCGGGGGGCAGGTTGGCTAACGGAGCCCAGTTGGCTGGGGCATTGCGCTCCTGCGCATATGCCATCGAAGTGGTCGCTACCAGTCCGCAGGCTAAAACGAGGCATGTAACCAGAACGTTGACGGTGGGGGTAGTGGGGTTTGTTTTCGAAGTGCGGAGCAAAGGCAAGTCCAAGCTCATAGTTCACCTCTCCAAAATTGCACACAAGGCCCAGAGCCGCAGGAACCACCGAAGACAGACGTGCTTCAGCCCGATAGGTAACAAGACAGAAAAATGTTGCACTTGTGAATCAAGGCCGGAAAGCCGGAAACCCGTTCCTGCCTGAGACGCAGGATGCGAAGCCGAAGCAACTTTTACCTCCGATCTTGCGCGGGTTCCTCTTAACATGCTCATTCCATTGGCACAGTGGAGAGGACGATCGGCATTCCACAATCGGAGCGCATCGGCGGCCGTTGAAGCGAAGCTAAAATAGATGTGGGAGAGTTGAGTTGCACATGAAAAAGCCCATCCCTTTGGAATCTGCCTCCGCATTCATCGACGAGAAGATCGAGCAACTTGGAGACTGGCGCGGACAGACCCTCGCTCATGTCCGTCAACTGATCCACGATGCCGACCCTGCTGTCCGGGAGGAGTGGAAATGGGTCAAGCCAACGAATCCAGGAGTTCCAGTGTGGTCCCATGACGGCGGCATCTGCACCGGGGAATCGTACAAGCAGGTCGTGAAGCTCACCTTCTTTCGCGGCGCCTCCATCAAGGATCCGAAGCAGCTCTTCAACTCCAGCCTGGAAGGGAACACGCGGCGTGCGATCGACCTCCGCGAAGGGGAGAAGATCGATGAAGCTGCCTTCAAGCAACTCATCCGCGCCGCCGTGGCGGTCAACTCCGCGGCGCGCGCTCCACGAGCAGCCAAAAAACGCGCAGTCAAGAAGAAGTAAAGCCGGCTTATTACGCACGAATGGCCTTTCGCGGCCGGATCTTCCTTAATACAAACTCTCGAAGGTTCTGAATCCCTATACTCAGATCGAAGATCGAAATCAGATAGAACGCTGCCTGTCAGGTTGATGTGATCTGAAATGCGGAGGATTATCCCATGCACGACACGGCCCTGGATACCGACATCCTGATCGTGGGTGCCGGACCGGTTGGTCTGTTTCTTGCGAATGAATGTGCTCGACGCGGTCTGCGGTTTCGGATCATCGAGGCGCGGGCATCGCAGTCGGAGCACTCCAAGGCTCTCGCCATCTTCCCCAGAACGCTGGAAATCTTCGATATGGCGGGCCTGGTTCGCCCATTCCTGGAAGCGGCGAACCGGGTGACATCGGTTCAGGTGGTGACAGCAGCCAAGACGCTTGCGCATATGCCGTTCCAGCCGGGGGAAACTCCCTACTCATTCGTGGCCATGGTCCCACAAGATGTGACCGAGAAACTGCTGGTGCAGGAGTTGCAACGCAGGGGAGGCCATGTCGAGTACGAGACCTCATTCCTTTCTGCGATACAACACGACCACCACGTCAGCGCGACACTCGACAACGCTGGAAGACGTCTGGAGGTGACAGCCAAATTTGTCGTGGGTTGCGATGGCGCGCACAGTGCCGTTCGCCACCTCTTGAACCTCCCGTTCGAAGGCGCCGAGTACAACGACTTGTTCCTGCTGGCTGACGCGCAAACCAATGACGTGCTTCCCGCCGATCAATTGCAGTTATGCCCGAGTGAGTTCGGTCCAGTCGCCATCTTTCCGATGAGCGCCACTCGCCGGCGAATTGTGGCGACCATCGAACATGCGGATGGCGACGCGCCGACACTGGATCTGGTGCAGAGAATCCTGCGTGAGCGTGGACCGGCAGGCTTTGCAGTTCACGAGTTGACATGGAGCAGCTATTTCCGGATCCATCACCGCCAGGTGGCTGAATTGCGCGTGGGACGAATGTTTGTGGCAGGCGATGCCGCTCACATTCATAGTCCATTCGGCGGGCAAGGGATGAACACCGGTCTACATGACATCTGGAATCTGATCTGGAAACTCGATCTCGCCTTGCATGGCCACGAAAACGAGGCGTTGCTGAATAGCTACACCGCCGAACGACGCCCGGTCATCAAGCAGGTCATTGAGACAACGCATTTGCTGACCAAGGTCATGGGTACACCCAACAAGTTTGCGCAGGCCATGCGGGACATGGTAATTCCGATGGTTTCGCGCCTGGCGCCCTTTCAGCACGCCTTCGTGCAACGACTCTCGGAACTGGGTATTGCCTATCCCGGAAGCCCCATTATTGAAGGGGCAGGGGAAAGGTATTTCGACGACTCCATGCGTGGTGGACAAGGCATTCGCAGCGGCTTCTTGCTATTTCTAGGGGATGAGATGGAAGCGGCTACGATGGATGCTGCCAAAGACCTGGCTGCTTCACTCGAAGACATTGTCGAAATGCGACGTTCGCATCGATCCGGATTGATGCTAGTTCGTCCCGACGGCTACGTTGCCTACGAAACGCGCCACGGCGGAATAGTGGAATTGCAGACAGTCCGAGCGATACTACAAACTCAAACCGCTCCGGCAGGAGAGACGGAGCGGTTCGCAGACGGACGTCCCGCGGCGTAAAACAGTACAGGCTTGAGCAGCGGGGCAACTCAAGGGGTGAAGTTATTTCGCAACCTGCAACTGGTCAAGATCGGCCAGCAATTCTTCGCTGTGCCCTTGCGGATTCACCTTCAGATACACCTTCCGAATAACGCCGGTGGGATCAATCAGGAAAGTATTCCGCGCGGCCAGCGTCATGCCGTTGTATTCCATGACCGAACCGTATTTTTGCACAACGGCATGATCTGAGTCGGATAGCAGCTTGAAGTTCAGGCCCTCTTTCGCGCAAAAGCCCTTGTGCGAATCGACGTTGTCGACGCTTACACCAACGATCACTGCATTCTTCTGGGTGTACTTATCGAGATCGCGCTGAAAGTTGTGCGCTTCCACGGTGCAGCCTGAGGTGAAATCCTTGGGATAGAAATAGAGAACGACCCACTTTCCCTTGAACTGATCGAGCGAAACCTGGGCACCTTCCTGGGAAGGCAAGCTGAATGCAGGCGCCGGGCTGCCCGCCACTGGGGCAGGTTGGTCGGCGGCAAGAGCAAGAATTGTTGTTAACGCGAGAGCTGTGAAAAATACGGCGAACGATTTCATAATGTCCCTTTCGAATGCGAGTCATGATAAATGATGAGGGCTTGTTGAATGCAGCTGTCTTGCCAGGAAAAAGGAAGTGATGTTGTAAAAGTTTTGTCTCGGAGTCGGTTCGGGTTCCGTGCAAATTCTGCCGGAATATCCAGGTAGGCTCACTGGGCAAGGCCGATCGACAGCGCTTCAGCGTGCTGGGAGTGGCCTGATCAATTTTCACGCGGGTTACAATGACTGCCGCGATCAACTCACTATTGCGGAAGCCATGAATTTCTCTCTGCGCAAAGCAGTCCATGCTGACACCCCCGTGCTTAAGGAACTGATCGAGGCCTCCGTTCGCGGACTGCAAGCAGAAGACTATTCTCCATCGCAGATCGAGAGCGCTTTGGCGACGGTCTACGGGGTGGACAGCCAGTTGATCGCCGACGGCACCTACTTCGTGGTGGAAGCAGGCGAGGGCAAAATCGTTGCCTGTGGCGGCTGGAGCAAGCGCAAGACGCTTTATGGAGGGGATCGGTGGACCGCCCGCGAGGACACCCTGCTCGATCCTCAAAAAGATGCGGCCAAGATTCGCGCGTTCTTCGTTCATCCCGCCTGGGTGCGCCGTGGCATTGGAACTATGCTGCTCGACGCTTGTGAACAGGCGGCCCTTGCGGCAGGCTTTCATCGGTTCGAGATGGGCGCTACCCTGAGCGGCGTCCCCCTCTACAAAGCGCGAGGTTA
The DNA here is from genome assembly GCA_963850425.1 of uncultured Acidobacteriota bacterium. Classification (GTDB taxonomy): domain Bacteria; phylum Acidobacteriota; class Terriglobia; order Terriglobales; family Acidobacteriaceae; genus Gp1-AA133. Next base: position 230,628 of record CAWKLF010000005.1, read on the forward strand.
CGCGGCGCTTGAAAATCTTGGCGTCCCACTAGCCAACGGCGAATCCCTAGCCATCGTGCGCATGGAAAAGCAGGTTTCCGGGGCCCGGCACGTTCGTGCCCCCGAATAGCACGCCGGTGCCATTCCCAGATTTCCCCCTGAGTTTTATCTTGTCCTTGAGCAGTACTCGGGGGAGGGCTGTTCAACCGAGCGTCCCAAGACTCTAACCAGAGTTTGGGGCGTTTTGTTTTGCACCCGATTCTTGGTCCGACTATTGCCCAAGGCTCTTGCCTCACCTTTTGCGCCCACCAACTCACCGTTCCCTAGAGTCGTCATCCTGAGCGAAGCGAAGGACCTGCTTTTTGGCGCACATAGGCCACCCATTCTTCTATCAAAACCCAAGACTGCTAAGCCCGCACCTCGACCAGCCCCGATATCCGCGCAAAGGATCCGACAACCCCCGCATCACCTTCTCAAAGGCCGCGAAATCCAGCGATTGCGGTCCATCCGAAAGGGCCCGTTCTGGACACGGGTGAACTTCGATAATCAGTCCATCTGCTCCGACGGCTACGGCGGCCCGCGACATGGCCGCGATCAAGCTTTGTTTGCCCGTTCCATGCGACGGGTCGGCGATCACCGGCAGGTGCGATAGGTCTCTTGCCAAAGCGACCGCCGCCAGATCCATCGTGTTGCGCATCTCCGTCTCGAAAGTCTTGATACCGCGCTCGCAGAGGACCACATCTTTGTTTCCGCCGGCTAGCAGATATTCCGCCGCCAGCAACCACTCCTTCACGGTCGCCGATGGGCCTCGCTTCAACAGGATCGGCTTTCGCACGGTTGCCAGTTTGCGCAGCAAGGCGAAGTTCTGCATGTTACGTGCGCCCACCTGCAGCATGTCGGCGTACTCGCAGATCAATTCGACGTCCTCGGTACTCATCACCTCGGTGACCACAGGCAAGCCGGTTTCCTCGCTGGCCTCCCGCAATATCTTGAGCGCTTCTTCCCCCAGTCCCTGAAAGTCGTAGGGAGAGGTACGCGGCTTGTAGGCTCCTCCCCGCAACAGGCTCGCCCCGGCCTTTTTGACAGCATGGGCCGTGGACAGGAGTTGTTCGCGCGACTCCACCGAACAAGGCCCGGCGATCACGACCACATCCTCACCGCCGATCGGGACTCCACCCACACTCACCACCGAGCGTTGCGGTTTGACCTGGCGGCTGACCAGCTTGAAGGGCTGGGCAATCGCAACGACGTTGTCGACTCCGGGAGCGACCTGGAGGGCTTCGATCTCGTGCCGGCGGCCGCTGCCCACGGCCGCGACAATGGTGCGTTCCGTGCCGCGGGTTACGTGCGGCTGGTAGCCCGCTTCGCGGATGCGGTCAATGATGTGGTTGATCTGCTCCTCGGTAGCTCCGTCAGACATATTGACGATCATGCGATTGGCCCCCCTTGGCCGGAAAAAACAAAGGCCGCGATTCTTGAGAATCGCGGCCTCGGAACTTTTGAGATTCTAGGTGACTATTGCCGATACGCTTCACCTACAAACTCCGCCCGAGCCGCCACTCTCGTAAACCAGTAGCGGGTAAACGCGAAGAAGTAGGTAAATCGTGTCATCGGCTTGGATGTTAACTGGTCACCGGTGCTCCGTCAACCCCAACCGGAGCACACCTGCAGCCCTTTGGCGGCAGGACCTCATTCAGACGCTTCCATCTGTCCTACTGAATCGAACTCGCAGCCTGTGAAAACGCATTGTTTGCGTTGGATCCAATTAACCGCACGGTACCGACTACCAGAACCAGAATCACCGCCAACATAACGGCGTACTCGGCAATATCCTGACCTGAATCGTCGTACCACAACTTACGAAGGATCTGCGACATACCTTGCCTCCTGCTGGGCCATTCTCGCGTAACAGGTTTCAAATTGGTTACCTATCATGCCCACTCATCTTCAAGAAGTCAAATGGGGAAAATGCCTTTCGATTGAGGGATTTAGCGGGCGCAACAATTCCCAAATTGGGCAAATCCGGAAAAGGCATCGGGTGAATCCCTTAACGGGGCTCAGCCGGCAAGCGCGACTCGTTGACCTGGGTGGGAGGCGCTTCTCTCTGGACCAGTTGTTTTCCTGATTCTTGAACAAACCTCAAGACGCGATCGGGAAGAATTCCTAGATAAATAGTCGCCGTGAGGGTGACCCCAATTGCCAAGCCTAGCGTATAGGACACGGGACGTAAGGGAATGTCCACCTGAGGATCGCGCATGTACATGACAACGATCAACCGCAAGTAGTAGTACGCGCCGATGGCGCTGTTGATGACACCGATGATGGTCAGCCACACGAGCCCGGATTGCAGCGAGGCGCTGAAAACATAAAACTTCGCAAAAAAGCCGCCGGTGACGGGAATTCCGATCAGCGAAATCAAGAAGACTCCCAACGCCCCTGCCAAGATCGGCGATTTTCTTCCCAGTCCGGCGTAGTCCGTCAGGGTTACGTAGCGCTCGCCGGCATTTGCGAAGTGGCTGACCACCGCAAACGCCCCGGCGTTCATGGCCGCATAAGCCGCCGTGTAGAACATAACGGCGGGGGCGCCCAGTTCGGGCCTCGCCGCGAACGCGACCAGGATGTAGCCGGCGTGCGCAATTGAGGAGTAAGCCAACAGCCGTTTGACGTTGTCCTGCACCAGGGCGGCAACATTTCCCAGCGTCATGGAAAGTGCGGCCGAGATCCATACCAGCCATAAGCGACCCGGGGCATTCGTCTCGAACAGTACTCGCAGCAAGACAGCAAAAGCCGCCGCCTTGGGGGCGGTCGACATGAACCCTACTACCGGTGCAGGCGCGCCTTCGTACACATCGGGGGTCCAGACATGAAATGGGGCTGAGGCCACCTTGAACCCGAGTCCAATGAACATCAGCGCCACCGCGACGTAGGCCAGCAGCGGCACGTTGCCGGAATTCAGTGCAGCACTGATCACGTCGATGTTCGTCGAGCCGGTGGCCCCGAACATCATGGCCACGCCGTACAAGAAAAATGCGGTCGCGAACGAGCCGAGCAGGAAATATTTCAGCGAAGCCTCGCTGCTGATGGCGGATCGCCTTCGGAATCCCGCAAGAATGTAAGTGGAGATGGATGAAATCTCGAGCGCAATAAAGATGAGTACCAGCTCAACCGCGGAGGACATCAGGCACATGCCGACCAGGCCGAACAAGATCAGGCCGTAGTACTCGCCCGCCCGGATATTCTGTACCGCCATATACTCGTAAGAGGTGAGGATCAAAACAATCCCGATCGCGATCACGAGCACGTGAAAGAAGACGCTGAATCCGTCCACCCGCACCATGCTCCAGAACGCAAGGCCGGGATCGTGCGCCATGAACCAGGTTGACAGCAGCGCGCTCCCAGTGCCGATCAGGCCGAGGACGCCCAGCGTCTTCTGGGTTTTCTCCTCGTCCATTAACGGATCGAGCACCATGATGAGCATGCCGAAAAGTGAGAGCACGATCTCCGGCAGAATGCGGACGTAATCGGAGCCGACGGGTAATACTTGCGTGGGGTTCACTGGCCCACCACCCGGCTCGCGAGCTGCGCGAAAGGCGTGAGCGCGTTCTGCACGGCTGGGTCGATTATGTTGAGCCAGAGCAGCGGAGCCACGCCCATCACCAGGGCTGCCACCGCCGTCGGCCAAAGAGCCAGCTGCTCGCGGCTCGACAGATCGGGTAGCGTGTTATTTTCCGTGTGCGTGACTTTGCCGAAGAAGACGCGCTGATACATCCATAGCAGGTAACACGAGCTCCAGATCACGCCGGTAGCGCCAATGACGCCATACCAGGGATTCGCCTGAAACGCTCCGCTCAACACCAGAAATTCGCCCACAAAGCCGTTGAGCAGCGGCAATCCTACCGAGGCGAGCGTGACGAAGAGGAAGAAGGTCGCATACCTTGGCATGGGAGTCGCCAGGCCGCCCATGTCCGCGATCTCGTACGTGTGTTTGCGCTCGTAAATAATGCCCGCCAGCATGAAGAGGGCTCCGGTCGAGACGCCGTGCGCCAGCATGACGAACATGGCCCCATTCAGCCCGGCCTGGGTAAAACTGAAGATGCCGAGCACAACAAATCCCAGATGGCTGACCGAAGAGTAGGCAATCACCTTTTTCAGGTTAGGTTGCACCATCGCGACCAGTGCGCCGTAGACGATTCCGATCAAGGCCAGCGTACAAATCCACGGTGCATTCTGGCGCGACTGTTCCGGAAAAAGTCCGAGGTTGAAACGCAGCAGGCCATAGGTCCCCATCTTGAGCAGAACGCCGGCCAGCAATACCGATCCGGCCGTCGGAGCTTCCACGTGAGCATCCGGCAGCCAGGTGTGGAAAGGGAACAGAGGCACTTTGACGGCAAAGGCGACAAAGAATCCCAGGAAGAGCCACGGGGCGGCCGTCGCAAACCCGGCCACCTGTCCGGAACGAATCGCGTTCTCGATGGTGACCAAATCGAAGCTTCCGACTTTTGCGTATAGCCACAACACGGCCGCCAGCATGAAAACCGAGGCGACCATCGTGTAAAGGAAGAACTTGACCGCCGCGTACACTTTGCGTCCGTGGCCATAGATTCCGATCAACAGCGCCATGGGGATCAGCGTGGATTCCCAGAAGAAATAGAAGAGGAACAGGTCGAGCGAGGTGAACACGCCGATCAACGCTGTCTCCAGCACCAGCAGCAGAATGAAAAATTCCTTGACCCGCTGCTGAATCGACTTCCATGAAATCAGCACGCACAGCGGGGTCAGGAACGTCGTCAACAGGACCAGCCACATCGAGATGCCGTCCACGCCCATGTGGTAGTGAATGTTTGGGGTAGAAATCCACGACCGGTCGATTTCGTACTGGAAGCCGGGCAACGAGCGGTGCACGTGCGCCACCAGATGCAAAGACGCGCCGAAGGTGAGCAGGGAAATGATCAGAGCGAAAATACGAATGTCGCGGTCGCGCCGCGGAATGATCAGGAGTAACAGGCCGCCAATCGCGCGGAGTGAACGTTACCAGGGTGAGGATGAGCGGGTCGAGAGCGCTGGTGTTCATCGCACCCCCATCCAGATCATGTAAGCGATGACCAGGGCGCCACCCGCGGCGACCCATCCCGCATAGGATCGCAGGTTGCCGGATTGCATGTGTCGCGCCGCGTCGGAGACGTGGCGCGCGCCATCGGCGGTGTCGTTGACGGCGGCATCAATCACACCCTGATCCACGCCGTGCCACAGAATCCGCGTCGAGCCATCCACCAGCGGCTTCACAAACAGCGCGGCGTACAGTTCGTCGATGTAGTACTTGTGAACCACCGCCTGGTACAGTCCGCCCAGCGTGTCGGCAATTTTCTGCGGCAGCTCCGGACGCTTCAGGTAGAGCACGTAAGCGAGGTACCAGCCGAGAACCGCCGCACCCACGGAAATCGTCATCAGGGTCACTTCGGTGCTGCGGCTAAGGGCTTCGGGCGCCACGGTCGATACGCCCTCCCCAAACACCGGCGAGAGGAAGTGCTCGAAGCGGCCTCCGATTCCCACCCATCCGCCCACGACTGACAGGACCGCCAGGATCATGAGGGGCACAAGCATCATCATCGGGCTTTCGTGAGGATCGCCGTGTCCGCCGTGCGCATGCGCATCCGTATGCCCATGGCTGGGCGCTTCGCGGCCGCGATAGTCGCCAAAGAACGTCATGTACCACAGCCGGAACATGTAGAACGAGGTGATGAACGCAGTCGTAACTCCGATGAACCAGTACGCGGGATTCGCCTCATACGCGCGTGCGAGTATTTCGTCCTTGCTGAAGAATCCTGCCAGCGGCGGAATGCCGGCGATCGCAAAGGTTGCCGCCGTCATGCAGATGAATGTCCAGGGAATGTACTGTTTCAGGCCGCCCATCTTCCGCATGTCCTGCTCGCCGCCTACGGCATGGATCACGGAGCCCGCCGCCAGAAACAACAGGCCTTTAAAGAACGCGTGGGTCATCAGGTGGAAAATTCCAGCAGAGTATGCCGCCACGCCGCAGGCCATGAACATGTAGCCCAGCTGCGAGATCGTGGAGTAGGCCAGCACCTTCTTGATATCCGTCTGTGCGATGCCAATCGTCGCCGCGAACAGTGCAGTCAGCGTTCCGATAATGGCCACTACAGTCAGCGCATTCGGCGCGCGATCGAAAATCACGTGCGAGCGCGCCACCATATAAACGCCCGCCGTCACCATGGTGGCCGCATGGATCAGCGCGGAAACCGGCGTCGGACCCTCCATGGCGTCCGGCAACCAGACATACAAGGGAATCTGCGCGGACTTTCCCGCAGCGCCCAGCATCAGCAGCAACCCGATCGAAGTGAGGAGACCAAAGCCGGCGGTTTCAATCGGCAGCGGCGAGATGGCAGTAGAGAGCTCTCCGAAATTCAGCGATCCGAAATGCTTGATCAGCAGGAACAGGGCAATCAGGAAACCGAAATCGCCGATCCGGTTGACAATGAACGCCTTTTTCCCGGCGGAGGCTGCCGAGTCTTTCGTGAACCAAAACCCAATCAGCAGGTACGACGCAAGGCCCACGCCCTCCCACCCGATAAACATCTGCAGGTAGTTCCCGGCCAGCACCAGGGTGAGCATGAAGAACATGAAAAGGTTCAGGTAGGCGAAGAAGCGATAGAATCCGCCTTCCTCCCACATGTAGCCCACCGAATAGATGTGAATCAGGAAGCCGACCCCGGTCACCACCAGCAGCATGATGAGGGTGAGCTGGTCGAGATAAAACTCGAAGTTCACCATGAAACTGCCGGAGCGAATCCAATGCGCCAATACTTCGCTATGCGGCAAATCGAGTGATGAGAAGCGCGCCGCAACGTACAGGACCATCAGGAAGGCCGCTCCGGAAAAGGCCAGCGCGACAGCGGAGACATTTTGCCGCGAAAACCGGCGCCCAAAGAGCCCGTTGATGGCCGCACCCAATAGTGGCAGCGCGGGAATCAGCCATAGATGGAGGGAAGGCGTCATAGTTTAAGCAGGTTCACCTGGTCCACGTTCAAGGTCTCGCGCGTGCGGAACACGGCAATAATGATTGCCAATCCCACCGCTGTCTCCGCAGCTGCAACCACCATCACGAAAAAGACAAAGATCTGGCCGCTCAAGTGGTGCCATTGCGCGGCGAACGCCACAAATGAGAGATTCACGCCGTTGAGCATCAACTCAATCGACATAAAAATGGTGATGATATTGCGTTTGATCAGGAATCCGATTACACCGCAGGCGAACAAAATTCCGCTCAAGACGAGGTAGTAGGAGACAGGGACCATCAGCTCTCCTTTCCCTTGGCTGTGGGTGTCGCCTCCGGCTTGCTTGCCAGAAACACCGCGCCCAGAATTGCTATCAGCACCAGGATCGAAGTCACCTCGAAAGGAAGCAGGAACTCATGGAACAGCAGGCCGCCGATTGTCTTCGGATAGCCCGGCAGTGCACCCAGAGCCACGGCGTTCTCGCCCGAGCGCGTGATCAGCACCCAGGCCACCAGCAAACCGCCCGCGAGCACGCCCGGAACACCCAGCACGAGCGCCACGCGGCTTCCCTTGGTGAGTTCCTCTGCGCCCGCATTCAGAAGCATGATCACGAAAACGAACAACACCATGACGGCGCCAGCGTAAACGATCACCTGCACGGCGGCCACAAATTCCGCGCCCAGCAGCAGGTACTCGACCGCCAGTGACGCCATCACGACCACCAGAGAAAGCGCGCTGCCGATCGGATGCTTCTGAATGAGCAGGTTCACCGCCCCCGCCACGCAGATCGCTCCGAAAACCAGAAATAGAACTAAGTGCAGCATGCGTTGTTCAAATCTGAAATCTAAAATCTACAATCTGGAATCTCACGACCTCACGACCGGTATGCCACCACCAAAGCCGTCACCACCAAGTTCGCAATTGCCAAGGGAAACAAAAACTTCCACCCAAAGGCCATCAACTGGTCATAGCGGAAACGCGGAAGCGTCCCGCGCACCCAGATATAAATGAAGAGAAAGACGAAAATCTTAGCAACAAACCAGAACGTGGGCAGAATGGCCTGCAGTAGGGGCGGTCCAAACAACGGCCCGCTCCACCCGCCCAGGAACAGCAGCGTGGCCACGCATGCGACCGTGATCATGTTGGCGTACTCCGCCATGAAGAACATGGCGAACTTCATCGCGCTGTACTCGGTGTGATACCCCGCCACCAGCTCCGTCTCCGCTTCCGGGAGGTCAAACGGAATGCGGTTGGTCTCCGCGTAGGCCGCCATCAGATAAATAAAGAAGGCTACAAACTGGCAACCGTAAAAAATGTTCCACTTCGGAATGAAACCCCAGAAGTGCCCGCTCTGGGACTCGACAATTTCCCGCAAGCTGAAGCTTCCGGAAACAATCAGCACGCCTACTAAAGACAATCCCAAGCAGATCTCGTAGCTAATCATCTGCGCACTCGCGCGCAGCCCACCCAGCAGGGAATACTTGCTGTTCGACGACCACCCCGCCAGCGCCACCCCATACACACCTACCGACGTGATCCCCAAAATCACCAGCAACCCGATATGAAGATCGGTGATCTGCATCGGAATCCTGTGTCCCAGGATGTTGATCGCCGTGCCGAACGGAATTACGGCAATTGAAGTTAGCGCGCAAGTCACAGCAATCATCGGCGCCGCGATAAACAGCGGACGATACACGTGCGGCGGCGTCAGATCTTCCTTGACAAGAAACTTGATTCCGTCCGCCAAAGGCTGCAGCAATCCGAACGGGCCTACCCGCGAAGGTCCCCACCGGTTTTGCATATGTCCAACCACCTTGCGCTCGAGCCAGACCGTGTAGGCCACGGCCGTTAGCAACACAAAGATCACCAGCACGATCTTGATGACGGACGCGATGATGAACACCGGGAGACTCAACAATTTCTTTTTCCTGACCTGTTTCGTGAGGCCGTTGAGAAACGAACTACCAGGGACTGCCTGTTCGGCTTACAGCTCAATCGGCCGCGACTTCCGACGGTTGAGCGTGATGATTTTCCATTACTGAGTTCAGCGCTTTGGAGTACCGACCCAGCGTGCCCGAGCTGAACAAATTATCGTTGGCCGGGATAATGAGCTTCGCGTCGTGAATTGCCCCCGGCCCGCTGTCCACGAGGGTTGTGTGCTGATCATTTCCAGACAGCAAGTTAATGCGCGACACGTCGTAACCCGGCACCAGTCGCTGGATCTCGTCCAGAATGGCGGTTGGCTCGAAGGGGCTCATTTTCGGCTCCAGGCCGTGCGCCTCGAGCCATACTCCGTGCCGGTCGGCTTCGCCCGACTGCGCGCCGCGCGACTGACCCATGTCGGTAGCCTCGCCTGCGCCAAAAGGAACCAGCTTGCGGATTTCAAATCCCATGGCGTCCGCGATGCGAACGATCATTTCGAAATCGCTTTTGGTGCCCGAGACTTCACCGGCCTTCTTGACCAGCTGCACGTCGCCGCAAGTGTTGGTAAACGTGCCCGACTTTTCGTAAGCGTTCGCGGCCGGCAGCACAATATCGGCCATCAAGGCCGTTTCAGTCAGAAACATTTCCTGAACGACGACAAAAGTGTTGGAAAAAGCGAACGGGTCAATGGACAGTTGGCCAACCGGATTGGCCCCAACCACATAAAGGGCCTTCAGCTTGCCGGCCTTCGCCGCTTCCATCATCTCTGGCAAGGTCAATCCCGCTGTAGCAGGCACGTTCCCCCACTCCTGGTGGAACTTGCCGGTATCGGCAACCCGGTGGTACCCGGGCAGGAGATCGGGATATAGGCCCATATCGGCCGCGCCGCGAGAATTGGCATAGTCCGCCAGGCAGACAAACTTGGCACCCGAAATCGTGGAACCAAACTTCACCAGCGCGGCCACGTCATTGCCGCGAATTTCGGAGCCGAACACAATCACGAGATTTTGTTCGCCGCGCAGCTGGTCGCGCAAAGAGATCCAGCCCTCACGGTTGGTCTTCTCGCTGAGGAGCGTGTCGGACGCGGCATCATCACCGGCTAGAAATGCCGCGACTTTCCCCTCTGTGCCCGAAGAGACTTGCGTGAACCCGGCCGCCTGCCGCCCCAACTTGATTGCCTGTGAGTTGATCAGGTAAAGCCGCGACCGGTGCAGGCGTACGTTGTTCCGAATCTGCCACGCCAGCAAGGGATGCTGGTCGGTGGGATTGTTTCCGATCACCAGGATGGCTGGCGCGTTATATACCTCGCGCATGGTTGCCGTGGCCTCAGGCTTGCCACTTAGCGCTGCAGCGAAAGCAGGGAAGTCGGCCGTGCGATGGTGATCGACGTTGTTGGTCTTCAGCACAACGCGAGCAAACTTCGAGAGCAGGTAGCTCTCTTCATTGGTAGTGCGGCTCGAACCCACCACGCCAATCGCCTGCCCGCCATCGCGGTCGCGAACTTCCGCAAAGCGCTTCCCGATCAGCTCAAACGCTTCCTCCCAGGTGGATGGGGTCAGTTTCCCGTGTCGTCGGATCAGGGGCTGCTTCAGGCGCTCCGGATTGTCGGCAAAATCAAACGCGTAGCGGCCCTTTATACACAGAAAGTCGTTGTTGATGCCGCTCTTGTCGCGGTTGTCCCCGCGCACGATCTCCATGCCGGTGTCGGAGCGCCGCACACCCAAGGTTGTCTTGCATCCGTCTCCGCAGTGCGTGCAGATCGTACCCACATGCTTCATTTCCCACGGACGCGTCTTGTAGCGATAGGCTCCCGAGGTCAGCGCGCCGACCGGGCAAATGTCGATACACATGCCGCACTCTTCGCACTCCAGGTGATCTTCTTTGTTAGGCGCGATGATCGACGAGACGCCGCGGTTCTGCACGCCCAGCGCCCACACGTCCATGCCCTCGCCGCACACGCGCACGCAGCGATAGCACAGGATGCAGCGTGGCCGGTCGAAGAAGACCACCGGAGACCACTGCTGCTCGTCCTTGTGGTTCTTCGCTTCCATGTATTTCGATTCGGCGGCGCCATAGGAGAATGTCATGTCCTGCAATTCGCATTCGCCGCCCGCATCGCAAACCGGGCAGTCCAGCGGATGGTTTCCGAGCAGCATCTCCACCATCGCCTTGCGGGCCTGGCGCACTTCCTCGTTGTCGCTGATGACCACCATGCCTTCGGAGATCACGGTGGTACAGGCGGTCTGCAGCTTGGGCATCTTCTCGATCTTCACAAGACACATGCGGCAAGCGCCCTGCAGCGACAGGTTGGGGTAGTAGCAGAACGAAGGGACTTCGATGCCCGCAGACTTGCAGGCCTCAATCAGCAGCGTCCCGGCAGGGGCCGTGATTTTCTTACCGTCGACAGTTAAAGTGACATCGGGCATCAGTTAATTAAGGTCCGTAATCGAGTGATGAATCAATGTGCGAGAACGGGTAATTGTTCGACCGCTCCCTCTTCTTCAAAGGGGCAGGGCCTGCCTTCGAGGTGAGCTTCAAACTCGTCTCGGAATTTCTTCACGAACGCGATGGTCGGCATGGCTGCGGCATCACCTAGCGGGCAGAAGGTCCGGCCCAGCATGTTTTCCGACAGATACTGGATATTGTCGATGTCCTTCTTCAACCCGCCGCCCGCGTGAAAGCGCGTCAGCGTCTTCTTCAGCCAGTCCGTGCCCTCGCGGCAGGGGATGCACCATCCGCAACTTTCGTGCTGGTAGAACTTAATCGTGCGCAGGGCGAATTTCACGATGCAGTTGGTGTCGTCGAGCACCACCACACCGCCGGAGCCGAGCATCGATCCGGCTTTCATCAGCGAGTCGAAGTCCATCGGTACGTCGATCTCTTCTGGCAGCAGCACCGGAGTCGACGATCCACCTGGCACAACCGCCTTCAATTCGTGGCCGTTCGGAATGCCGCCGCCAACCTCGTAAATCATCTTCTTCAGGTTGTAGCCCATGGGCAATTCGTAAACGCCGGGTTTGGCGAGATTTCCGCTCAGGCAGAACAGCCGCGTGCCGCCGTTTTTCGGCGTGCCAATCTTCGAATACCAGTCTGCCCCGCCGAGCATAATGTGCGGCACGCTGGCCAGCGTCTCGGCATTGTTGATGACGGTGGGCCCGCCCCATAGCCCGACCACGGCAGGGAAGGGAGGCCGGATGCGTGGGATGCCGCGCTTGCCTTCGAGCGACTCCATCAAAGCAGACTCTTCGCCGACTTCGTAGGCGCCTGCGCCGCCGTGCCAGAAAATATCCAGATCCTTGCCGCTGCCGAAAATGTTCTTGCCCAGGAAGCCGCGTGCGTACGCGTCCTTGATCGCCTTCTGCATGATCACCGACAGGTAGCGATACTCGCCGCGAATGTAGATGTAACCGGTCTGCGACCCCACGGCCAGCGCGGCAATCATCACGCCTTCGATCACCGAGTGCGGATCGTGCTCAAAGATCAAACGGTCTTTGCAGGTGCCGGGCTCGCTCTCGTCGCCATTGCACAAAACATACTTCGGTTTCGGAGACTGCTTGGGCACAAACGACCACTTCATTCCCGTGGAGAAGCCCGCGCCGCCTCGCCCGCGGAGGCCGGAATTCTTGACTTCGTTGATGATTGCGTCCGGTTCCATCGCGAGCGCCTTCTGCACAGCCTTGTAGCCGTCGAGCTCGAGATAGCGATCGATCGAGGTCGCACCCTGGCCAAAGCGGCGGGAGACGACTTTTACTTCATCGGGATGGGAGACCAGGGTAGCCATTGGTTAATGCTTCTCGAAATTGAGTAATTGGGAAAATTGAGTAATTGTGAAATTGAAAATCTCATCACCACACACGTCATCGTTTTTCAATTACTTAATTACCAAATTTCCCAATTACCCAATCCTCCTCACTTCTTCAGTTCCTCAAGAACCTTATCCAGCTTCTCCACCGTCAGGTTTTCGTGGAAATCGTAGTTCACCTGCACCGCGGGCGCCCAACTGCACGCGCCGATGCACTCCACTTCCTCCAGGGTGAACGTCCCGTCGGGCGTGGTCTGCTTGTGGCCGATCCCGAGTTTTTTCCGGCAGTGGGCATAAAGCTCTTCGCCGCCACGAAGCATGCAAGCTATGTTGGTGCACACCTGCACGTTGAACTTGCCGCGCGGTTTCGTGGTCAGCATGGAGTAGTAGCTGATCACGTTACGTACATCGAGCTCGGTCAATTCCAGCCGCGAGGCGATTTCATGGATCACTTCATCGCTTAGGAATCCGGCCTCGTCTTGCGCGTAAAGCAACGTTGGGACGAGGACCGAGCGCTTGGTCGGATAATGCGTCAGCATTTCCGCGAAGCGAGTTTCGAATTCATGCGAGAACTGCATGTTCAGATGCTTCCGCCCCGCCGGGGCTTGTTTGCGTTTTGTTTACCTACCCAGGGCTTACGCCCTGGGCTAATGAATTGCGCCCCTTCGGGGCTTCTCGTGGTTAGTTTCACAGCCGCGGCACACTTAAGGGATGACAAGCTCCTTGTAGAAACCGAGTGCCTCCAAGTGGAAACCGGAGTGCCTCCAAGTGGAAACCGAGTGCCTCCAAGTGGAAACCGAGTGCCTCCAAGTAGAAACCCAGTGCCTCCAAATCAAACTACAAATTAACAAATTAGGAATTTCCCAATTACAGTTTCCAAATTACAAATTACCAAATTACCCAATTACCCAATTTCCCAATCACCCAATCACCCCAATTTCCCAATCACCCCAATTTCCCCAATTTTCCAATTTTCCAATTTTCCAATTTTCCCAACTTTCCAATTACCCAATCTCTATCGGTCGATCTCGCCCAGCACGATATCAATTGACCCGATGGCTGCCACCACGTCGGCAATCAGGCCTCCCTCGCACATCTTGGGAATGGTCTGCAGATTCGCGAGGCAGGCGGCGCGCATGTGGACCCGATAGGGTTTCGCCGTCCCGTCGCTAACCACGTAGTAGCCCATCTCGCCCCGCGGCGACTCCACCGCCTGATAAACCTCGCCGGCCGGGACCGAGAAGCCTTCGGTGATGATCTTGAAGTGGTAGATCAGGGCTTCCATTTCGGTCTTCATCTTTTCCCGGTCGGGCAGCACGACCTTAGGCGCATCTGCTTTGATCGGGCCCTCCGGCATCCCGTCGAGAGCCTGCCGCACAATGCCGATCGACTCGCGCAGTTCCCGCACCCGGCACATGTACCGGTCAAAAACATCTCCCTGCGAGCCCAGCGGCACCTGGAACTTGAAATTCTCGTAACCCGAGTAAGGCATATCGCGACGCAGATCGAAATCCACGCCACTGCCGCGCAAGGTTGGCCCGCTGGCGCCCAGTGCCAGCGCGTCTTCGGCAGTAATTTTGGCCACGCCCTTGGTGCGCATTCCCCAGATTGGGTTGCCGGTCAGCAGGTTCTCGTACTCGTCCACCTTGGAAGGGAAGCGGCCCGCAAAATCACGGACTTTCTCGAAGAATCCCAGCGGCGGCTCCAGCGCAATTCCGCCGATCCGGAAGTACGAGGTCATCATGCGCTGTCCGCTGACCATCTCGAACATGCGCAGGATGTCTTCACGTTCGCGGAAGCAATACAGGAAGACCGTCATCGCCCCGATGTCCAACGCGTGTGTGCCCAGCCACACCAGGTGCGAATTGATCCGCGTCAACTCATTCAACAGCACACGCAGCCATTGTGCTTTAGGAGGAATCTCCAGTCCCAGCAGTTTCTCTACTGCGAGCGCATAACAAAGATTGTTGGTGAGGGGGCACAGGTAGTCGATGCGGTCGGTTAGCGTAACCACCTGCTGATAAAACTTCGCCTCGCAAGTCTTCTCGATGCCGGTGTGCAGGTACCCGATGTCCGGCATGATGCGCACCACGTTCTCGCCATCAATCTCGAGAATCACGCGCAACACGCCGTGCGTCGAAGGATGCTGCGGCCCCATGTTCAGGATCATCGTGCGATCCTGCAGCGGCTCCAGTACCGGGGTTGGATTCAGGTGTGCCATTACCGGTAGCCCTCCACCGGATAGTCCTTGCGCAGCGGATATCCTTCCCAGTCTTCCGGCATCAAGATGCGCCGCAAGTAAGGATGCCCGGTAAACCGGATGCCAAACAGGTCAAACAGTTCGCGCTCGAAGTAATTCGCTCCCGGCCATACCGACGTGATCGATTCCACCACCGG
Source organism: uncultured Acidobacteriota bacterium (assembly GCA_963850425.1). Classification (GTDB taxonomy): domain Bacteria; phylum Acidobacteriota; class Terriglobia; order Terriglobales; family Acidobacteriaceae; genus Gp1-AA133. The sequence goes on from CAWKLF010000005.1 coordinate 245,742, forward strand.
GCTTGCCCCATCCAGCCGGACCTTCAGGCGCACGCGTTCTTTCTTGGGGATGGAGAGCAGGTGATAAATCATTTCAAATCGCGGTTCCGAAGGGTACCAGTCGACGCAGGTCACATCCGACAGGTAATTAAAAGGGAAATCCTTGTCGTCCCGCAGTAAAGCGCAAGCTTCGCGGATCTGCGCCCGATCGACCGTGATGCTCATCTCGTCGCGATCGAATTTCACGGCCTGCACGGCCGGCGCATGCCATGCCAGCAGCAGTTGCAGCGCGGGGTGCTCTTTCAGCTCCTCGACATCGGTAATCGGGGGAGTGAGGGCCATCAGACTTCCCCTCGACCGGGTGAAGTAACCTTGCCCCAGTCCAGCACGCCCTTTTTCCACGCGTAGAAGAAGCCCACCAGGACGATGCCGATATATACCAGCATCTCCCAGAAGCCGAACATCTTCAGATCGCGCAGAATGACTGCCCACGGATAAAGGAAGACGGCCTCTACATCGAACAAAATGAAGAGCATCGCGACCAGGTAGAACTTCACCGAGAAACGCTGGCGCGCGTCGCCAGTAGGAGCCATCCCGCACTCGTAAGGCGACATTTTGGCCCGCGTGGGCCGGCGCTTTCCAATCAGCCAGGACAGGGTCACGATCGCGCTCGCCACGAATCCAGCCACAAGCATGTGCAGCAGAAGGGGCAGGTAACGGGCGAAGTAATTGTCGGGCATAGGAGAGCTATATATAATCTCGCGCAAAGACTCGCTTAAACGTTCTAGATTAGAGTTCGCAAGGGAGTAGTGTCAAGCGAGGGCGGGCGTATTAAGGTCAGCGTTTTGACTGATTTTCAATCGTTTTCTGCGCTGCAAATCGAGATCGCATGATTTTTGGTTTTAATACCGACGTGAAGCAGGGAGACACGGTCTATCACGTACAAAGCGAGGCCCGTGAAAACGAACTGATCCTCCAAACCCAGGTCTTCGTTCGTGGGCGCTGCATCGGAAAACGCGCCACTTCCTACGCGGAGCAGATTGCGCGCGGCAATTTCACCGACCAGCAGAAGGAACAGATCCTGCGCGACCAGCATCGGCAGGTGCTGGATGCCATCCGCGAGGGCCATGTGGACGAAGTGCTCGACCGCAAAGACACCCCCGAAGCGCTGGCGACGGTGAAAGAGTTAGACCTCCAGTGGGTGAATGCCGAATCGGTGCATAGAGACAGCAGCCTGATCATGAACCTGCGCGTCACCGAAGGCGGTGCCGCCGTAGAGGGCGCGCGCCTGACCTTCCGCTTCTCCCGTCCCGACGCTGCTCCTTTCTACACGCAAGTGGCCACCAATTCCGGCGGCTATGCCGAGATGAGAGTGGATTTCGAGGATTCCGCCCTGCCTGACGCCTCCGTGTTGGTCCAAGCCAGCTTCGCCGGCCGCACCGCCACCCGAAAATTCCGCCTCCGCAAAGTCGACTGACTCGAATGGGTTTGCAACTCCCCGATGCTCGCCGTTGATCGCAACGTGGCGAGGTTTGTATCCGACGCGCCGAATGCCCGTGCTGAAAATCTGAAAGCCAGCAACTTGCACGAACCCCCTCAGCCTTGCGAAGATCAACTTAGATGAAACTTGTGATCAACGGTGACGAACAGCTCGTCGATGGCCCCATTACCCTCAGTGGCCTGATCGAACACTTGGGAATGAAGGCCGACCGGGTAGCGGTCGAGCTGAATCTTGACATCGTGCCGCGCCCGCAGTGGGTGGAAACTCAGCTTGCGGACGGCGATCGCCTGGAAATCGTACACTTTGTGGGCGGCGGTTCTCCGGATCCGCTTGGGTAGGAGGTATGTCGTGAAACGAATCGTAGCCGTGCCAATTCTCACCGCTATCCTAATCGCGCTCGCTTGGGCCCAAGGTCCAACCCAGTTCCATGCTGGCTTCAATCTGTTCTCCAAGCAGCAGGACGTGCAACTCGGCCAGGAGAACGCTGCCCAGGTCCGCAAGCAGATGAAGGTCATCCACGATGCTTTTCTCACCGAATACGTGACCCGCGTCGGCAACCGGCTTGTTGGTTCCCGCGAAGCGAAGGAGAGTGGCTTTCCCTTTACATTTGAAGTGGTCGCCGATCCATCCATCAACGCCTTTGCTCTACCCGGCGGTCCGATGTTCATAAACACCGGGCTGCTGAAGGCGGTCGACAACGAAGCGCAACTGGCCGGAGTGATGGGCCACGAGATGTCGCACGTCATTTTGCGGCACGGCACCAATCAGGCTTCAAAAAGCAAACTCATCGAGCTGCCGGCCCTACTCGGCTCGCAGGTGGCGGGCGGTTCGTTGATCGGGCAGTTAACCCAACTCGGAATCGGTCTGGGCGCCAATAGCGTCCTTCTGAAGTTCTCTCGTTCGGCAGAAAGCCAGGCCGACCTGATGGGATCTCACCTGATGGCGGAAGCGGGCTACAATCCCATGGAAATGGCGCACTTCTTCGAGAAGCTCAACGCCCAGGGCGGTGGCCGGACCATCCAATTTTTCTCGGATCATCCCAACCCCGACAATCGTGAGCGCGCCATCGAGCAGGAATTGCAAAAGCTGCCGCAGCAGGATTATCGCTTTCAGACGGGCCAATTTGACCAGATGAAAAAGTTCGTCGCCCGCATCCGGGAACCCAAGCCCAAAACCCCGGCGCCCGCTCAGCAGCAGGGTCAACCAGCACAGCAGCAGGAACAGCAGCAACAACAGCAGCAACAGCAGCAACAGTAGATCCGCTCACCCCTCATTCCATTGTCATCCTGAGCGCAGCGAAGGACCTATGCATTTTTGCCAGCGACAGCAAGATGCATGAATTCTTGGCTAGGCTCAGAACGGCACTCCCTTCCGCTGAATGCTGCGTTCAACATGCCGAGCTTCTCGGGCGGACAGGCGAGGGCGCCTGTCCCTACGTGGTTCGTGTGATTGCGGGCATGCAACTCGACCGCTACTGAATATCCTTAATCACTCCCTGTGCAAGACTCTTTGTTGACATCAAGCAAAGTGGACCTAGAATGTTTTAAACATTTCTGCCTCTGATTGTTTCAGAGGTCATGCACAGAATTTGCAAAAACGATTCACATCCCGAGAAGTGGTGCAGTTGACGGGTATTAGTGCCCGACAACTGCAGTGGTGGGATGAGCGGGGCATTGTTGCGCCGGCGCGGGAAGGCCGTCGCCGCCTCTATTCCATGGAGGACCTCTCCGAGATCGCGGTGATTTGCGAGTTACGCGATCGAGGGTTCTCGTTGCAGCGCGTCCGCAAAGTCGTTCGCTTTCTGCAACACGAATTCAACCAGCGCCTGGCGGAAACGGTCAGCGGTGCCTCCGACTATCACCTGCTGACGGATGGGAGAAGCCTTTACCTTGAAACTTCAGCACAGCAGATTGTGGACATCCTCAAGAATTCTCGTCAACCGATGCTGGCGGTCTGTCTCAGCGACACCGTTCGCCGGGTTCGCGCCAACATCCGAGGCGGCAAAAAACGCAGTAACCCGGCGGGTCGCGCGACCAACGCCGAAGGCCGGAAGAAAGATGCGTCCTAGCGAAGCCTGAGCCCGAGGAGGTCACATGAATGCAGAACTGGACTTCTTGAGCGAATGGATCCCGGAGCAGATGCTCCCGGGCACGCTATTCGTGCTGGAGAACGCAGGCGAGGTTGGCGAGAAGGAGGACCCCTATTGGGCCGTGCTTTCGTGCCCATCGTGTGGGACGCTGGGCTTGGTCACGCGCAAGCAGGTGGCCGGCTTGTTGCCTGTGATCTGCGGGTCGGACCAATGTTCCGCACAGTTTTTTATTCACGACAGCGAGATCGTGCCGCGAAAGCCCATCTGATGTTGGAGCGGGAATGTGAAAGTTACGGGAAGGGATAATCAGCAGGCCAGTTCGTCGCGAGAAATCTTGAGCCCGTTCAAATTCCCCAAGGCCGCCACCGCAATCGCCTCAGTACGGAAGAAATCATTCGCCATCTCGTGCAAATCCTCAGCAGTGACTGCCTCGATCTTCTCGATCACTGCGTCCATGCCATAGAACTTGTCGAAATACATATCCTGACGTGCCAGGTTTGACATGCGCGAGGTCGAGGACTCCAGCGATAGCATCAGGCTGCCCTTGAGCTGATCCTTCGCCCGCCGCACCTCTTCTTCCGGCAGTTTCGCCGACTTCAACTGCTTGAATTCCGACACCACCGACTGCACCACCTTTGCTGCCGACTGCCGCGAGGTCCCCGCATATACCGAGAGGCAGCCAGTGTCCAGGTACGGATTCAAATCGCTGTAGATCGAATACGCCAGTCCCTGGCGCTCGCGAATGTTCTGGAAAAGGCGCGAACTCATGCCGCCCCCCAGTAGCGTGTTCAGCACATAGGAGGCAAACCGCTTTTCGTGCGCAATCGGGTGGGACGGCACTCCCATGCAAATCTGTACTTGCTCCAGCGACTTCTTGTTGCGCAACGTGATGCGCGGCACGATCTTCGGTACCAGGCGGTGGAAGCCGTTCTTAAGCGGCTTCAAATGCTCGAAATGCTTCGCCACCAGTTCAACAAAGTGCCCGTGATTCAGATTCCCGGCAGCCGAGATAATGAAATTCCCCGGCGTGAAGCGCTTGTGATACAGGTCAAAGACCGCCGGCTGCTCAAATCCCTTTACCGTTTCCTTGGTGCCCAGGATCGGTTTGCCCTAACGGATGATCTTTCCAGAAGTTCTGCGTGAAGATTTCATGCACGAGGTATTCGGGACTGTCCTCGTCCATCTTGATCTCTTCAAGAATGACGCGCCGTTCACGCGCAATGTCATCGACCGCGAACACCGGGTTCAGCACCAGGTCCGACAGGACATCAAATGCAATCGGCAGATGTTCATCGAGGACCTTGATGTTGAAGCAGACGCATTCCTTGGCGGTGAATGCATCCAGGTTGCCGCCGATCGAGTCCACCTGCCGGGCAATCGCCTCCGCCGAACGGTGCTTGGTTCCCTTGAACACCATATGTTCAAGGAAGTGAGACAACCCGTTCCACTGCGGCTCCTCGTCGCGCGATCCGGCCTTGATCCATATTCCGATGGAAACGGATCGGATGTGCTTCATCTCTTCCGAGATAACGGTCAGCCCGTTGGCAAGCACTTGCCGGTGTATGTTACGCAGTTCCGCGACCATAAGGTTGACGATGTCCGGGCCCAATGCCGGCCCGGTTTCAAGGATTCGTTCTATTGTCACACACCTGGAAGATGCCTGTCGGAGGTAAAGTTGGGCTATAAGAATCAGTAGCTTGAGTGAGTTTTTTTACGATTTGTGTTTAGTTTTCTGACCTTCTCCGTTTTGTTCGGGGTTTCGGGGCGGCCCGAAGCACTTGAATTATTCCTGCGGGCCCTCTTGGACCATCGTGCGCCGCGGAGTAGCTCCCGATGTCCGGTCGCCAGCCCTTCTCGCACCTCCCGCGCTCGCTCAGACGTTTCTCCCGAGACAACGCGCCCACAAATATTTCCTGTAAACGTGGCACTTTGCACAGACTGTTCCACGTGGAACATTCAGAAAAAACCTATCTTCACGAGCTCAGTCTCCGCCCCGGCTTCAGCTAGAATTAAATCAAGTCACCGCATGAATGATCCAACTCACAACCACCTGCTAGGCCGGGATAGAAAAGACCTTGCCGAGTTGATGGACGAACTCAACGAGCCGGGGTATCGCGCGCAGCAAGTCTTCGAGGCACTCTACCGCCAGCGAGTTAGTTCGGCCGAGCAGATCTCCACGCTGCCCGCGAGCCTGCGGCGCGAGTTAAACGCGCGCGATCTGGTGATCGGAACGCCGCAGATTCAAAGCAAGTTTCAATCGGTCGATGGGACGGTGCGCTACCTCATCGCCTGCACGGATGGCCAGACAGTCGAGACCGTATGGATGCCCGAAGGCGATGGCGGGGAAGCCGGCGATGGCACCGAAGCCGGGGATGAGCCAACCCGCCGCTGGGATCGCGCCACCATCTGTGTCTCAAGCCAGATCGGGTGCGCGGTGGATTGCCAGTTCTGTCTGACGGCGTTGCTCGGAGTGAAGCGCAACTTGAGCGCCGGCGAAATTGTCGGACAGGTGTCCGCCGTGCTGCGCGATCAGCGCGTCTCACCGCCCGAGGACCGGATTAACCTCGTCTTTATGGGCATGGGCGAGCCCTTTCTCAACTACGACAACTGCATGAAGGCCGTTCGATTGCTGGTCGAGGGCGTGGGCATCCCGGAATCCCGCATGACGCTTTCGACGGCGGGAATCGTACCGCGCATCCACGACTTCGGCGACGAGGCCGTGCGGCCCAAGCTGGCTATCTCGCTGAACGCTTCGAATGACGAGCTGCGCACGCGGCTCATGCCCATCAACAAGAAATGGAATCTGGCGATGCTGCTGGAGGCGGCGCGTGCTTTTCCGCTGCGCACCCGCGAGCGGCTGACCTTTGAGTACGTGCTGCTCGCCGACGTGAATGACTCCACTGAGAACGCGCGCGAAGTAGTAGAGCTAATTCGTGGCATTCGTGCGAAGGTTAACCTTATTGCCCTGAACCCGGGCCCGGGTATCGCGTTCGGCATGCCGACACAGGATCGGATGTTGAGTTTTCAGCGGGTCCTGGCCGCGGCCGGAGTTCCTGCGTTCATTCGGCGTCCGCGCGGCCGGGACATTTATGCAGCGTGTGGGCAGCTGAAGCGGACTTTGGAGATTTCTGCGGCCGAGGCAGGCATCGTGCAGTTCGGCTAGTTGACCAGGGGCGGAGGTGCCGGAGTTCCTTCTGGCGGGCCCGGAAGGCTGGCAGCCGCGTCTGCCGGAGCAACCAGGGGAGGCGTTCCCGCGACTGGCAACTCGATGTGGATGGTCATGCCGCCTTCCACCCGATTCGTGCACAGGATGCGCCCATGGTGGTCCTGGATAATTCCGTAACACGCGCTGAGTCCCAGTCCAGCCCCCTTGCCCACCGAGCGCGTCGTATAAAACGGATCGAAGACGCGCTCTGGATCGCGTGCCCCGGGCCCATTGTCTGAGAGTTCCAGGATCACGGTGTCGTCCTTCTGACGGGTCTTCACCGAAAAAATTCCGCCGCCCACTTCTTCCAACGCTTGCTGCGCGTTGCTGGCGATGTGCAGGAAGACCTGCAGCAATTGGTTAGGATCGCCGGAGATTTGCTTCAAATCATCGGCCAGGCTGAGCTGCACTTCAACGCGCCGGGAACTGAATTGGGGCTGGTTGTGCTTGAGGGCGGTCTGCACCACGGCATTGATATCCACAAGGGTTTTTTCGCCGGGCGCCTGCCTGGCAAAGTTCAGCAGGCTTGCGATCAGGACGCGGGTGCGCCGAACCTGGTGCGCGATCTTCGAGGCGAGCGTGCGCTGTTCCTCGGTCAGACCGGAGGAGGCCAGGAGTTCCGAGTAGCCCAGCATGGCGGTGAGCGGATTATTGAGTTCATGGGCCGCACCGCCGACGAGTTGCCCGAGCGAAGCCAGTTTTTCCGATTGGATCAGCTGAGTCTGGAGACGTTTCAGGTCGTTGAAGGATTCCTCTGAACTGCGCAGCAGCCGGATCAGTTCGCGATCGAGCAGATGCTGGCGCAGGAAAACGATGCCGCCCATAATCATCATGGTGACGAGCGTGAGCACGAGACGGAAATTCCGGACGCGGTCCGGCGCACTCGAGTTAAAAACGGACCAGGCAGCGAGAACCGGGAGCGACAGGATCACCATCATCCCCAGGCGCGCGACCCAGACGCCGTGCCGTCCGCTGGCCTGTGTCTTCTCTTCCTGAGGGTGCAGGTCTTGACCGATCACGCCTACCACGCTGACCCACCCCATGGACGCGGCCAGCGGCAGATCATAGAGGCTGCCGGTGAAGTAGACATCGCGCAGGATCGCCCAATTCGCGACGTAAGAGCTGAGAGCGTAAAGCAGACTCGCACCAAACCAGTGCGCGTATATCGTGCGCCATCCCTTTTGACTGCGCATGCCGATGACGGCCAGGGCGACCAGGAAGACCAGCTTTTCGGTCAGGTACAACGCATTGAGACTGCGCCCGTAGGCGAATTCATCCCTTTGCGCGTACTGCCACGGAATCACCGCAAAGAGGTATAGATAGACCCACCACGTCAGCAGCAGCACGAAATCAAGATGGCCGAGCCGGGCCTCATGTTCGTTCTGTTGCGCCTGTGGTTGCAACGCCAATGCCGCCATCATCGGCACGATGTGCAGGAAGATCACGATGTCGCCCACGAAGGGCTGCGGAACTTCCTGCCGCAGCACAACCTCGATGTAGGTCCAGAGCAGCTGATAAGTGAGCCAGAAGAAAATGCCCAGCGTCATCAGGCTCCAGAACAGGCGAGCGCGGCCATGATTCTTTCTGATGTTGGGCAGAAGAGCGGCTGTTCCGGAGAGCAAAAGCACGCATTGGGTGACGTCGCTGAAAACGTTGAGCGCAAAGCCGGGGGCGATGAGCAGCGAGGCGCAGCCCTGCGCAAACACAAGGCCGCCGGCCGCCAAAATCCATAGTTTGGAGCGCTCAGACACGACTCATCCTTTGCCGCCATTCTAGACGGCACACAAATGTTTCGAAGGTTACTTAGGTAACACATTTGGCCGGGCCGAGCGGGTATGCTTCCGGCAGCCGCGATGCTCAACTTTGACTTGCTATCGGGCTGTTGAATCAATAATATCCGTGTCATTCCACGAGACCCTTGGGGAAGTGTGATCAGGTCATCGTTCCGTCCCAACTCATATCGACTTTTTTCGCGCTTGCGAGGCCCGATTGTGCCCGGGGAAGTACGGCGGATCGAGCGCTGGCTGGCTTCGGCGCGCGTGTTTCTCGCCATCTCGGGGCTGGTTACGCTGTGGATGGACCCTGGGGAATTGGGGTACTCGCCCTGGGCGTACTGGATTCTGGGCGTCTACATCGTGCACGGTGTCGTGGTCATGCTGCTGTTGCGATTCCGCAAGGAATCGACCTCGGCATTCCGCCTATTGGTCCATACGGGAGACATTTTGTGGCCCACCCTGATGGTGCTGTTTGCCACCAGCCAGGGCGGACCGTTCCTGCTGTTTTTTGTGTTCGTACTGGCGGCCGCGGCGTACCGGTGGGGACTGTGGGAAACGTTCGGCACAGCCATGGCGACGGTGGTGCTGTTGTGGGCCGAGAGTCTAGCCATCCATCATGGGGGGCTCGCCTGGATCGATGGCGCGCTCACCAGACATGGCCTGCTGCCGCTGAGAGTCAGCACCGGGCAGTTCGAGCCCAAGCACTTGTTTATGCTTTCGGCGTATTTGCTGGTGATGGGCTTGTTGCTGGGCTACCTGGCCGAGCAGCAGAAGCGGTTGCGCGCGGAACGCGCCATCATCACGCGAGTGCTGGGACGGGCGCGGGTGGAGGCGGGACTTACCGTCACGTTGCAAGAGATTCTGGCAGAGCTGCTGGCCATGTATGGCGCGCGGCGAGCGCTGATTGCGTCCCAGGAAACGAATAAATTTCGCGTGTTCGTGGGCGATCTTCAGGCTGTCACCTCCGGTCCTGTCCAGCTACGCTGGCTCGACTCGCTGCCTACCGATCGTGAAATGTATCTGTTCGAGTCCGACGAGGATGCATCGCTGGTAATTCAGAAGCGCGAAAGCACCCAAACGGTGTCGCTGGATCGGGAGGGCACGCGGCTGCGTACACCTTCGGGCAAAGAATTGTCCCCGCTTACCAAGGCCTATTCGTTCGACTCTCTGATGGCCGTGTCATTTCTGTTCGGACAGGAATGGTGGGGAAGGATTTTCCTGCTGGATCCGGTTGTGGGAGGCGATCGCGAAGAAGAGCTGCGATTCCTGCAGGAGTTGGTGCGCCAGGTGGGGCCGGCCGTGTATAACGTCTACCTGTTGCGGCGGCTACGCCAGCGCGCCGGGGCGGTGGAGCGAGCGCGCGTGGCCCGCGAACTTCATGACGGGGCCGTGCAGTCCCTCATTGCCATGGAGATGCAGGTGGACGTGGTGCGCCGCCAGTCAGCCACCCAGTCCAGTCCCATCACAGCAGAGTTGGGACGGATTCAGGGGTTGTTGCGCGAAGAAGTGCTCAAGCTGCGAGAACTGATGCAGCAGATGAAATCGCTGGAAGTAGATTCGTCGACTTTCATACGGTTTCTTCTGGATACGGTCGAGCGATTTCAACGGGAAACGGGAATCGGCGCCCGTTTTGTTTCAGGGGTGGAGCACGTGAACATGCCGCCGAGAGTGTGCCGGGAACTGGCGCGAATCGTCCAGGAAGGACTGGTTAATGTTCGCAAGCACTCGGGAGCCAAGGATTGCCTGGTCCGTTTTGCAGAAAGCGCCACGCACTGGATATTGACGATCGAGGATAACGGCCGCAGTTTCGAATTTTCGGGAACGTGGTCCCCTGCGGATTCGCAAGGCGGCAAGGGCCCAACCGTCATCATGGAGCGCGTGCGTTTGATTGAAGGGGAACTCACGATAGAATCGAATCCCGGCCGAGGGGCGCGGCTGGAGATTCGGGTGCCCAAAAGTCGAGAAGCTGAATATGGACAATAAGAGATCGCAAACCATTCGCATCGTAATCGCCGACGATCACCCGATTTTCCGCGACGGGTTGCGGCGCTTGCTGGAGGCCGAGCCCGGACTGAAGGTTATCGGAGAAGCATCCGACGGCAATGACGCGGTGAAGCTGGCAAGGCAGCTTAAGCCCGACGTCATGCTGCTGGATCTAGCCATGCCCCGGCAGCCCGGACTGGAGGCTTTGCGCGATTTAAGCACAGGTGGTGCCAATGGCGTGAAGGTCATTCTGCTGACCGCTGCTGCCGAGAAGCACCAGATTGTCGAAGCCCTGCAACTGGGAGCGCGTGGAGTGGTTCTGAAAGACTCCGCGACACAACTCCTCCTGAAGAGCATTCACACCGTGATGGCCGGGGAATACTGGGTGGGCCGTGAGGCGGTATCGAACCTGGTGCAATATCTCCGGACACAGATGCAGGCCTCTAACGAGGAGTCCCGCCAGAAGAAATTCGGCCTGACACCCAGAGAGCTGGAGATTGTCTCTGCTGTGGTGGCAGGATATTCCAACAAAGAGATCGCGGAATATTTCAAGATCAGCGAAGACACCGTGAAGCACCACTTGAGCAACATCTTCGACAAGCTTGGAGTTTCGACACGCCTGGAATTGGCACTTTTCGCGGTAAATCAGGGGCTGCCGATCAAGGGAATTCCATGATGGCGCGCAAGTGTAAGAAAAACAAGGGTCATCTAGTGATATGGCACGAAAGTGCCATATGTAGCCACTTCGGTGCCATTCATTCCACTAGCGCGAAAAACTAGCATTATGGCAAGCTACGCCTAGGCAAAAGTTTGCGCTTTTGAGCTGAGCGGTTTCGACGGTCGAAAGGCCGAGTGTATTTGAGGGGGAGGAGCCCGTGACTAAGTTCTGGAAGCAGTTATGGTCGGAAGAATCCGGACAGGATATTGCCGAATACGCGGTGATGCTAGCCGTGATTCTGGTAATCGTGGTGGGGACGATTCGTTTGATCGGATCCAACGCGAACACCGTGTTCTCGCAAGTCGGCAGCGCGATTCAGTAGCAGCAACGATTCCGTTTAGCGCGATCCTGACGCTGTAGGATTGCGCTCCCCCGCCTTGGTCCCAAGGTGGGGTCCCCAGGCCAAATCGAGTCCAGTGTGCGTCTGCCCTTATTTAGCTGGTGGGGCGGGAGCAGTGGACGCTACTTTTTCGGCGCCCGAGTTGGGAACCCGAGTCAGGTACGGAAAGACCGGCGTGACTTCGAAAGGCATTTTTTCGCGCGCGGACAGCAGCGCGACTGGCTTGGTTTTCGCCAAGCTGGCCTGGTTGCTCCAAGGGTCGACCTTGATGCGGCCGCCTAGCGGAAGCGCGGCGATCTGATCCTTTTTGCGCTCGTCGAGTTGGGGCGCGCTGCTCAGCAACGCCGACATCCGCAGCGTTTTTCCGCTCACCAGCCCATCGCCCAGCCGGGCCCGAATCAGGTTGCGCAAGTCCGGTGCGCGGTCCTGCAGCGCGCGCAGGAAAAGACCGGCGTTTCCCAATTTGTCCTTGTAGGGAGAATTGGCCAGTAATTCGAGAGCCTTCTTGTCGGCTTCCTCTTCATCCAACCGGCTGCGCTGGAAGTTCATCGTCGAGAAAGTATCTTCATCCGCAAAAAACATTCGGTCGTTGAAGGCAAACTTGGTGTCCAGCTGGTGACCGAGGGCAATGTGGCTCAGTTCGCGAGCCAGGACCATCGCCAGCGAAGCTTCATCGGGCAGGACATCGAGCAGGCCGCGGCTGACGACGATTGTGTGCCCGATTGTGAAGGCCTCGAGGGGCGCAGTCAGTAAAACCCGGGCGCGAATTTCCGGCTGAATATCAAGATTGTTGGTAACGATCAGGTTGTTGACGACGGTGGTGAGGACCTTGTCGACGTCGCCTGGAGGCGCCAGCAGGCCAATCTTCTGGAGGCGCTCCACGGCGTTGTCTTCCGCCTGGTGCTGCCACATGCGCTCGGCTTCCACGGGGGTCGCATCCTGTCCGGCCTCACTCTGATCGCGGACGGTTTGCGGATCGATCTGAATGGATGTGAATTCGTCGGTACGTCCCAGATTCTTTAAGTCGTAGCCCCACAGACGAGTCTGCGCCTTGAAGTGCAGGTTCTGCGACATGCGGTACTTGAGGTCCGATTCTTCGCTGTAGACGTACGCGGGGAGCCACACACCGGGCCGCATGTTCAGTCGCCAGCTGTCGAAGTGCAGGTAGAGTGCGCTGCTGGCGTGCGGGGAATAAGTGCCGTTAAAGCGCACGATGTTGAATTCCTGATCTTCGACCCAGATGCGGCCCAGGAAGCGGCCCTTGCCGGCGGTCGGTTTCGGTTGCACGTCGATGACGAGGCAGCGGGTTTCACCCAGAAACTCGCGGCGCACAAAAGTGAGCGTGTAGAACTTCTTTTGAAAGTCGTCGTCGAGCATCACCATCTGGGCGAAGCCCAGGGGCAGGAAGTGCATCGAGTAGACACTCGTCAGGGTGTTTAGCATGCGGCGGCCGAATCCAAGACGCCCGATAAAGGTGCGGTCATCGGTGCCGTTGCTCATGTCGAGACGGCCCAGGAAATAGTGGTCTGACACCGGAACCGAGCCCATTTCCTTGTCGGCCTTCATATTCTGGATGTAGGTCTCGACCAGAGGGTGCATATGCTTCATCTGGGCGACAAAGAAGTGTTCGCGCTCGACAATCCGGTCGACGACTTGATCGAAGGAGGCGGGCGCCGCTGGGCTGGTGGCCGCAGGTAATTGGGTGATCGTTGCCGGCGTCGTGGTGTCGGGATCGGATCCCTGGGAGGTTGAGTTTTGAGCTGCCAGCCCGGAGACCAAACAGGACACTGCGAAAAGAGGGAACCAGACCGCTTTCAGACTACGCATTCGACCCCTTCATAGCGTGAAGCTTCAGGCCAACTGGAAAATAATATGTAACACGGCGGTGGAGTCCGAAGGTTGGCCATCCCGCAACGCCGGCTTGAAGTTTATTTGCTCGGCGGCGCGAACGGCAGACTCATCCAGTCCGTGACCTAATCCACGCACGACACGCAACACCCGAACTCTTCCCGAGGCTTCCAGAACTACCTCAAGGAGAACCTCGCCCTCCACCTTGGCATGACGAGCATCGTCAGTGTAGGCGGGAGTGGGCTTGGAAAGAATTTCAGCAGGGACGACCCGCGGGGCAGCTTCAGCGGCTTTGGGCCGGACCGTTTGTACCGTTGCGGCATCGGCATCCCCAAAACCTGCTTGCCGGACAACACCGTTGCCCCGTGAGGTATTGACCCGCCCACTGCCATCTCCAGTAGCAACCCCATTTCCAAAGCCTGTGCTGGCGATCACTCCGCGCGCGCCTTTCGCACCCCCGGTGCCATTGCCGTATCCGGGCCCAGCCGGCAGGTCAAAGGAACCCAGTTGGGCGATATTGGCGGGCTTGCCGTTGCTGCTCGCCTGCGCAGGCACGCCATTGGGATCGCCGAATCCACCGGTCTGTACCGTTTGAGGAGCCGCGGCCATCGTCGGGGTGGCCGAGCTACCGGTGGAGAACACGTTAGTCTGCACGAGCCGCTTGGGGATTGCAGGGGCGGTTGTGGGCAGATTCGGTTTCGCGGCGCTGGCAATCTGTACGGTCGGCGCCTGTGTCTCTTCGACGTTGATTTTGGGTTTGGGGGTGGGCGCGGGCAAACGTAAATTTTCCGGGATAGGTGTGTTGAGTTGCGCCACGGGTTCGGGCACTTTGAACTCACGAACCGGGGCAGGCTGGTGATTGACGGGCGGTGGAGTCGTGACTAAGCCCATCTCTCGATAGTCGTGCTGCGGAGCCCTCAGAATTTGAGGCCGAAGACTAAACATCCAAAGGATCAGGACACACGCGGTTCCCTGGGTCACCATGCTGAAAAGGAACTCTTTCCATGGAGGCCTGCGATCGGGAAGCAGAGCAAACGGAGTCTTCAAAGGGTCCGAAGCCATAAGGGTCCTAGATGTCCGGCAACCCGTTCGAGCTGCCCTTTCGTGAAATTCTGTTGCTGACAGGCATCCGATCCGATTGGGGATGGTGAACCTGGAGACGGACCGGGACCCGCTTTAGTTTACAACTCCGGAGGACCTTTGCAGCAACCAGAAGGCCAATCTTCCGGAGGCGAAATGTACTAACCGCTTATGCCATAGCCGTTTAGGTACCAAACAGGTTTCTTGGCTCCCACGGCTATCGAAAGGGGCAAAAATTTACAGCTTCTGGGAGGATTTCTTGCCGAACACAGCCTTTTGGCAAAAATTCGTACATCGCCTTGCTGGAACGCTAGCAGTGAACAATCTTGTCGCTTTTGATGCCCTTGGTGGCATTGCGCGAGTCGACGACCAGCTGCGCCTCCTGGACGATCCTGGCGTAATCGTAGTCGGAATGATCGGTAACGATGAGGACGCAATCGTATTGTCCCAGGTTATCGAGGGAGGAACGTTTCATTTGCAGGTCGTAGCGCCGACCTTTGCCAATGGTGGGGAAGTAAGGGTCGTTGTAGCTGACCTCAGCGCCTTCCTTTTGCAGCAGTTCGATGATCGTGAGGGAAGGCGATTCGCGCAGGTCGTCGATGTCGCGTTTGTAAGCCACACCCAGGACGAGGACGCGGGCGCCATTCAAAGACTTCTTGTGCCGATTGAGCGCGCCTGTTACCGAGGTGATGACGTGGTACGGCATGCCGGTGTTGATCTCTCCGGCAAGTTCGATGAAACGAGTGCGGAAATCCCACTCCTTCGCTTTCCAGGAGAGGTAGAAGGGGTCGACGGGAATGCAGTGTCCGCCCAGACCGGGGCCCGGATAAAACGGCTGGAAGCCGAAAGGCTTGGTGGACGCGGCTTCGATGACTTCCCAGATGTCCAGGCCCATGCGCAGGCTTAGCAGCTTGAGTTCGTTGACCAGCGCGATGTTCACGCAGCGGTAGATGTTTTCAAGAAGCTTGGTCATCTCCGCGGCGGCAGGGGAAGAGACCAGGACGACGCGCTTGAAAATTGTGCCGTACATGGCGGCAGCCAGATCGGCGGCTTGCTGGTCAAGACCACCGACGACTTTCGGGATGTCGCGGCGCGCCACGCTGGTGTTGCCCGGATCTTCGCGCTCGGGAGAGAAGGCGACGTAGAAGTTGTTGTCGGAAGTCTGGCCGTTGCGCGCGGCCTTGAGGCCGGCCTTGTTTTCTTTTTCCAGAATCGGCACCAGCACTTCTTCCGTCGTTCCCGGATAGGTAGTGCTTTCGAGGATGACCAGCTGGCCGGCGCGCAGATGCGGAGCAATGGAGTGCCCAGTGTTGGTAATGTAGCTGAGATCCGGTTCGTGGTATTCGTTCAGTGGGGTCGGAACGCAGATGATGATTGCGTCCATTTCGGTGAGGAGCGAATAGTCGGAGGTAGCGTTCATGCCGCCCGATCTGGCCGCGGCTATTTCCTCGGGCGTGATGCGGAAGATATAAGAGCCGCCCGTATTGAGAGTGTCCACTTTGCGCTGGTCGATGTCGAAGCCAGTGACGCGCAGTTTTTGCTCGGTGTAAAGCAGGGCCAGGGGCAGACCAACGTAGCCGAGGCCAATGATGGCGATTCGTGCCTGACGGCTTTCGATCTTGGTCTTGAGTTCGGCAGGAAGAGAAGGTACAGTGCGCATCGTCATGATTTTGCGAGGATTCTTCCAGATTCTAGCATGCGGGAATCGGCCATCGATTCAGGCTTTTGAGCCCGCGCCTGGATCCTTGCACTGGACTGCCCTGATTTGAAACAACATTAGGATCAGGCAAGAGAATGCCGGATAGTTGCTAGCCAGTTTTGGACGGAGAAACAGGTCGCTTGAAATTTTCGCGCAGGCTGCGGTTGGTCGTGTTGGCGGTTTCTTTCTTTTGGCTGGCTGCGAACTCTGCCAAATTTCTGATTGTCGATCATCCGGAAAAATCTGACGCAATCCTGGTGCTTGCGGGCGAGACCGAGCAGCGGCCGGCACGCGCGTTGGAATTGTTGAACCAGGGATATGCGCCGCGTATTGTTTTTGACGTTCCCGCCGAGGCGAAGGTGTACGGCTCCACCTATCTCCAAATGGCCCAAGCATGGGCCGCCGCGCAGCCGCAAGCGCCGGCCATTGTCATCTGTCCGATTCATGGGTTGTCGACCAAGACGGAGTCATCGGATGCAGCGCAATGTCTTCGCAAGATCGGTGTGAAGTCGGTGCTGCTGGTCACTTCCGATTTCCATACTCGGCGGGCGCTGAGCATCTTTCGGAAAGAAGATCCGCAGTGGACATTCAGTGTGGCTGCGGCTTATGACCCCACTCAGTTTGGGGCGCAGTGGTGGCGGCAGCGGCAATGGGCAAAAACAAACGTCGATGAGTGGCTGCGAATGTTCTGGTGGCAACTGGTGGATCGGTGGGAGAAGTGATAGGGCTGGTGCACGGACGTGCATGGGCATCAGGCTCATTGACTCTCAACAAGTTACGGGCTAACATAGCGCTCAAATTCCCGAGCTGGCCGTTGGAGAAGCGATGCGAACCTTGACGTTTCGCGGGGTCCTGAGTTGGCTGCTGATCATGGTGATGGCGTCGCCGGCATGGGCTGCAGATTCGGCGGCCGCGATGCTTTACACCAACGGTACAGCATGGATTAACGGGGGCTACATCCCGAAATCGTCTGCGATTTTTGCGGGCGACCTGGTGCAGACCAAGTCCGACTCAGTGGCAAACATCAAGTCCAGCGGCACCAGCGTGCTGGTTCTTTCCGACTCACTGATCCAATATCAGGGCGGCGCGGTAAAGCTTGAACACGGCAGCCTGAACGTGGCCACTTCCAAGAGCATGGCGGCGCAGATTGGCGGCCTCAAGGTACTACCTGCCGGTGCTGCGTGGACGGAGTTTGAAGTCCGCGATACCGATGGAGTGGTCAGGATTATTGCCCGCAAAGGCGACGTGAAATTGATCGACGCAAGCGGCACGAGCACCTTGGCGGAGGGCCAGGAAACCACGCGCGACGAGACCTCCGAAAAGGGGAAGAAGAAGCGTGATCGTGGTGCCGGCGGCGCCGTGCCCGGCGCGACGGGTGGGATCCTGGATTCGCCGACGGCGATCGGTATCGGCATTGGAGTAGTGGGCGGGATCACGGCGTGGTCGCTGCTGCACGAGGACGAGCCGGTTAGTCCGAAAAGAATGAATTAGGGGGCTCGCCGCTCCATTTGGCAGCTTTTCTTAGTGCTCGCCCGCGCCATCAGACATCTGACTCGATCTTTGCCTGGGTCCCAGCGATTTGACCGTCCGAATCGTGCACTTCGCGCATCTTCCGCACGAGCGTCTCCGTAGTAAAGGGTTTATTGAGCAGGATTGCGTCCTTGCCGATGTTGGCGTTCTCCAGCACGGCGGCTTCCGTATACCCTGACATGAAGATCACGTGGAAGCCGGAACGCTTCTTGCGCAATTTCTCAACCAGTTCAGGACCACCCATGCGAGGCATCACGATGTCGGTGACGACGACGTCAATCTTGCCCGCATGCTGATCGGCGGCTACAAGAGCTTCCAATCCATTTCCCGCCGCCAGGACGTTATACCCAAGCCGCTTTAGAGTCTCAGCGGCCAGGACACGGAGAGGAACTTCGTCTTCCGCGAGCAGGACGGTGCCGTGCCCGGTGGGAAGGGCGTCGTCCGGTTGGCTCGGTACCGCCATCGCAGGCTTGTCGACAGCCGGGAGATAAATCTTGAAAGTAGTTCCCACGCCAACTTCGCTGTAAACGGTAATGTGTCCGCGGCTTTGTTTCACGATACCGTAAACCGTGGAGAGGCCCAGGCCCGTGCCCTTGCCCGGTTCCTTGGTTGTGAAGAACGGCTCGAAAATCTGCGCGGCAGTCTCGCTATTCATCCCGCAGCCGTTGTCAGTGACGGCCAATAGCACGTAGTCGCCGGGCGCAACCTCGTTGTGAGTGGCCGCGTAGGATTCGTCCAGACTACGGAACTGAGTTTCGATAATCACCTTGCCGCGGCCGGGAAGCGCGTCCCGCGCATTTACGGCCAGGTTCATGATGACCTGCTCAAGCTGGCCGGGATCGGCTTTCACTCGTCCGATTTGCTCGGAGAGGCTGGTGAGCAGTTCGATGTCTTCACCCAGGAGCAAGCGAAGCATCTTCAGCATGCCGCGCACGGTGTGATTGAGATCCAGCACTTGCGGCTCGAGCACCTGTTTGCGGCTGAAGGCCAGAAGCTGCCGCGTGAGTCCGCTCGCCCGATCTCCGGCTCGCTTGATTTCCTCGATGTGCGGACGGGTTTCATCGTTCGCCGATTCCAGAACCAGGTCGCTATAACCCTTGATGATCATCACGAGATTGTTGAAATCGTGAGCGATGCCACCTGCAAGTCGTCCCACGGCTTCGAGCCGGGCGGAGCGCAGCATCCCTTCGCGGGAAAGGCGCAGGCTCTTCCGCATCTGTGCGAAGGCTCGCGTCAGTTCCGCGACTTCGTCCTCGCCGTGCACAACGATAGGAAATTCGAAGTCGCCTTTTTCCATCTGACGGCTGGCCTGCACAAGCTCTTCCAGTGGCCGGGTGATCTGCCGCGAGAGCGCGAAGCCGAACAGCGAACCTGCAAGAACCGCGAAGAGTCCCATCGCCAGCAGCATCTGGTTCAAAGAACGCAGGAAACTGGTGGCCTGGTCGTAAGACTTCAGGCAGTAGAGGCGGACCGGATGATCGCCGGACAATTCGATGGAACTGCCAAGGTAACGCTCACCGCCGAGATCGATCTCATGAATTGTTCCTGAAGATATGGGAGACCTGGGAAGCCAGTTCTGGAAATCATTCCACAACATCGGGTCGAGCGAACCTACCAGAACGAGGCCATCACGCTCGAAGATGATGGGACCACTCTTCAACCCGACCGCGCTCGCAATCCCCTGCGGCGTGACTTCCCGGCCGAGCGCGACGATTCCGAGCGAGCGTGCTTCGGAGCCGGATCCGGCAGTGATGTGCGCGAAGGTCAGGTCGTAGAGATGCCCGTTGACGAACCACCAGTCGTGTTTCTCGGAAGAATGGAACAGCAACATCCGTTCCGTGGATTTGGCAACTTTCTGCGATTTGGAATGGAGGGCGAGCGTGTTGCCGGACGTGTCCTGAAGAATCAGGACATCGGCGCCACTGTTGTCCAGAATCGACTCGGAAGCGTCTTGAATGGTAGGCGCATCGTGAATCGCCATCATGGCTTTGAGGCCCGGCATGTTGGCGATTAACGCGGCGCTTTGTTCAGTCTGTTGCCGGCGAGCTTCCTGAACTTTGGTGTAGATGGATGTTTCCGTGCGCAGCGCGCTGGCGAGGTCTTCGGCCACGTGGGCGCGCATTCGTATCTGCACGAAGGTCAACACCGACGCGGTCAGCAGGAAGACGACCGCCAGCATTGCCGCGAGCAGCTTGGTTCGCAGATGTTCGAAGGCTCGGGAAAACATGCGCAGGGAGAAGCTTAACGGTCATTTTTTTAGACCGCTAAACACTTTGGTAACCTCGCCAAACACGAGTAACATCACGCTGAGTACTTTTGGGTTCGGCAATCCGTTCACTCCTGTTTCCAACACATTTTGCAGGGAAAGCGAACTTGTGACCTTACTGTCCCCAGTGGTTAAGGGTTTCCTGGTTTACCACAGAGGACACAGGGAGGCACAGAGGCGTCACCAGAAGACAAACGGCACGCCAAGGTGCAAAAAAGGCGTGCCGATCAGAAAGGTTTTCGCTGGAAGGACTAGAGGGCCGGGCTCCACACCATGGATTGTCGTGCCACGTCGTAGTCCCATCGCTGCTGGCCGTCGGTGAACACGACCGTCTTGAATCCCATCTGCTGGGCGTTATCCGCGACGCTGGAGTTAACGAAATAAAAGATGTCGCCCCGGCGGACGGTGGTCCATTCCACATGCAGAACGTCCCGCGCATCTCCATCCAGTTGCACGCGCGCATCAACGCCACGCTGGCGCAATTGATTCTCGATGCTGGTGGCGAATGCAGAACGTGAATCCATCGAAGCCGCCGCGCTGATCAGGGACGAATAACTGTGGGACTGCGCCACCGACACGACGGCAAGGGAGGCCATCACCGCGCAAATGCCCAAGGTCGCTAAATTCGATTTCGTCATTTTCATAGGGGTAACCTGACGACCAAACTATCGCGTTCGTTGGAAGGCACCTAGATGACCGAAGTAACATCGATGGAGATTTTACAATTTGGAGCGGATGGTGAAAAGCTTCAGGCCGTTTTCGCAGAGTGCAACCACGGTCATTTATCATGTACGCTTCGGCGCGTCGAGCAGCACCGGTTCGCATTCTAATTCGAGGCTTTTCTTTCAGTGATCACAGTCGTGTCGGGGCTTCCGCGATCGGGTACCTCTCTAATGATGCAAATGCTGGTGGCGGGCGGTCTACCTGCGCTTACCGATGGGTTGCGCTCGGCTGACGAGAACAACCCCAAGGGCTATTTTGAATGGGAACCCGCGAAGTCGTTGAAGCTGAAGCCGGAAGCGATTGAGGCGGGGGAGGGGAAGGTCGTCAAAATCATCTCTGCGCTCCTGCAACATTTGCCCGAAAGTCACGAGTATCGGGTGCTGTTCATGATCCGCCCGCTTGAGGAAGTCGTGGCATCGCAGAACCGAATGCTGGAGCGTCTCGGCAGGGACGTGCCGCGCACTCCAACGGCGTCCGTGGTGGCGGCTTTTCAAAAGCATCTTCGCGAAGTGGAGGGCTGGCTTTCGAATAAGCCCTACCTTTCCGTGCTACGAGTTGAACATTCCACGGTGTTGGCGCAACCCCGGGAGGAATCGGAGCGGATCGCGAAATTTGTTGGAGTACCAGTGAACGTCGATGAGATGAGCCGACAGGTAGAAAGCTCTTTATATCGCGAGAGGGCGGGCACGTTGTCGACTGGAAGGTGAGAGCTCAGGAAGGCTCGGGCGTCTGAACGAAGTGATCCGAAGCTTGCTCACCAGGGCCGGAGGTCGCGACCTCGGGGTCGCGGGGTTGCACAGACCGAGAGCGGCGCACGCGCTGCCGTGCCTCGAGGCGATAAGGCGAAGCTGCCACTGCGCACAGCACGTAAAACCACGCGGCATTGGCTGGAATCTGCAGGTTGAAATCCACTAAGCTGTGCACCAGGATCCCGGTGCAGCCCAAAAGGCAAGCCAGCGTCACAGCCCCATTTATGTCGTTCGGCCAATCTGCCAGTTTCTGGAAAGCGCCCTTATACGTAGCAAATACAAACCACACAATCAGCGCTAAACCGGCTACGCCGGTTTCCACCGCGAACTGCAGGTAGTCATTGTGCGCATCATTGATGAAAAACGAGGTGTAGAAGGTGCGGAACTGCGGGTAGGCTACGGGGAACGTACCGAGTCCCCACCCCAGAATAGGCTTGTGGGCCAACATGCGAATGCCATCTTTATCGATGGTCCAACGCAGGCCCCCGGATAGCTCTTGCTTGGCTTCGGTGCCGATGGTGGAAACTCGTTTCGTGAGTTCCATGCCGCCGATCCACAGGAGCAGGGCGACAGTGACAACGGCGAAGACGCCGATGCGGGCGGAGACTTTCGTGCCGTTCTGCATCCTCATCAGCACCATTCCAAACAGGACCATCTCGGCGACAAACGAGATCATTCCGCCGCGAGATCCTGAAAGGAAGATCGTTCCGGCCATCAGAGCTGCTCCGGCCGCGATGCCCGTGCGCACGTGTCCCTGGGCATAGCGGGTCAGACAGAAGACCAAAGGAATGGGGACCAGCATTTCCATCAGCCCGGCATAGTTGTTATGGCTGACGTAGGGCCCATAGATCCAGCCACCGGAGCGGGGCGTGAAAAGCCAATAAACTTTACCGTTGGGCGAGAGTCCCTGCAGCAAGGCAAAGCTCGCCACCGCGATCCCATAAATCGTGATCGCTACGGCCAGCACTTTTGCCTGCGAGCTTCGACGCAAGGTCTGCATGGTCAGGAAGATCAGCAGGCCATAGGTCAGATAAAGCAGAGCCTGTGACAAGGTGTCGTGACGGTAGACGGTCCAGCCAAAGACCAGTTGGATGACGACGATCCCCGCGAAAAGCGCGATCGGCTTGAAGAGTGGGTTGTCACGGACGTGCCATTCCTCGCTGCTTGTCTTTCGCCACACCCAAAGCGTAAAGAGCAGGATCGTGCCGAGTTCCAGAACAAAAATGGACCAGTTGTCGGTCGCACCGAAAGCCAAGGGAGCGAAGAACAGGAGCCCGAAAACACCGGAAAGCAGGAGAGAGTCAGTCGCTAACCCTTGGCGAGGACGAGGTGCGGAAATGTTGGAGGCGGATGGGGCCAACGTGGAGGCCATCAGGAGTGGCCCTCGGGGACGGATTTCTCCACCAGATGAAAATCGTCAATCCACATTTTTCCGCGAATCGGGCTGCCTGCAGGCACGCGCGCTACGCGTAACACGAGCATCCGGGTATCCGGGTCGCTGGTGAAACTTCCCGAGACCTCGCGCCACGCCGATCCAAATTTCAAGTCGTCGCTTTGAAAGAAGACCTTGTTTGAATAAATGTCCTGCAGCACAAAGTGAGGAGCACCGGCCCCCTCGATCTCGCCATTCTTGTAGTAACCGGTGAATTCGTAGGTCGTGTTTGGTTCGACCGCAACCAGTTGGAAGAT
The DNA here is from genome assembly GCA_963850425.1 of uncultured Acidobacteriota bacterium. GTDB lineage: Bacteria > Acidobacteriota > Terriglobia > Terriglobales > Acidobacteriaceae > Gp1-AA133. Next base: position 268,916 of record CAWKLF010000005.1, read on the forward strand.
ACCGGCTTCATCTACGCCCGGCCCCTCGAAGCCAATGGCCAGTGAGCGATGGCCCGTATGGAACTCACTGGTGTCAAGCGTGAGTGAGACGTTCGGCTGCTTGCGATATTGCCAGTCGAACCCCCCGTTGAGGACGTCGAGATGAAAGTCCCCGTTCACAATCAGGTTATTCGACGACGGCAAGTAGGCATTCAGCCCAAGCAGGGAAGTGGCCTGCCGCCACACTACGCTGGCCTCGTCTGGATCTTTTTCGAGCAGCAGATAGCGGATGTAGTCGAATACAGGCTGCAGTCCGATGGGCTGGTGAAGATGGATGAGCGCGTTCCAGACCTTCGATGCGGCGTCGGTATCTTTCTTCGCGGTAAGCAACTGCAGAAAGGAGAGGTAGGCACTCGGGGTCGTCGGGATTACGTCTTTCAGGAGGACGTCGGCGTCAGGCTTTACGCGCCAGCAATATTGCAAACTTAATCCAGCTAAATTTGGAGTGCCTTCCATGACAACACGAAATTCGCGCAGAGCGTCATCGGTGCGTCCTTGCACCAGGTACAAATTCGCCGCCTGCCAGGCGACATCGGGGCTGGTGGGTGCGAAGTGGATCGCCTGCTCCACCGCCTGAGCCTGACCATCGGTGTCTTCGGACATCTGGTAGGCGTCCGCAAGTTTCAACCAGTATTTGGCATAGTGTGGATTGAGGCGCGTGGCTGTCTGGTATTCGGTGATCGAGGCGTTGTAGTCGCGCGCCAGATCGTAATAGAGGCCGAGTTGATTGTGATAGTCGGCGTTGCCAGGATCCAATTGAATGGCTGCGCGCAGTGCGCGGGGGTCGGGACGAGCCCCCAGCACACTGCTGGCAAAGCGCGCCGTGATCGTCAGAAGATAGATCGCGGAAAGAAAAAGTAAAGCCCAACGCAGGGCACGTCTTTTGGCAGGAGAATCCAGGGCAATCGGCATGGACTTACAAAACGACCAGCTTCACCGTCGCGCGAGATTGTAGTGCGTATCACGCGCGGACGCTAGTCGCCCGCCGAGCGGTCCTCCGCAGCAGCTGGTTCCGAGTCGCCATCCTCCCGGTAGTAGCTGTCGTGATATTTCCCTTGATACTCGTAGTAGTAGTAGTAATCCGGCGAGGACAAATCGACCGCGTTCAGCAGCACGCCCGTGATGCGCGCGTTGACCTGCATCAGGATATCGCGCGAACGGCGCAGGGCCTGCTTCGTGGTTTTGCTCGAACGGATGACCAGAATGATCGCATCCACACGCTGTGACAGAACCACGGCGTCAGTGACCGAGAGTGTCGGGGGCGTATCGATCACGATGTGGTCGTATTGTTCCCGAAGGTCGGTGAGCAAGTCGCGCATGTTGGAGGACGCCAGCAATTCCGCGGGATTGGGCGGCGGGGTTCCCGCGGGCAGGATGAACAGGTTTGAAAGAATCGGCGAACGCGTAATCGCCTGCTCCAGCGTGATGCTGCCGGTGAGCACGTTGCTGAGGCCGCTGCGCGGGCCCATGCCGAGAGTCTTGTGCACGCTGGGCCGCCGAAGATCTGCATCCACCAGCAGCACTCGCACGCCCTTCTGCGCGAGCACAATGGCGGTGTTGATGCTGGTGGTGGTCTTGCCTTCCTGCGGCCGGGCACTGGTGATCATGATGATCTTGGGCGGAGTGCCCAGATTCGAAAGCAGCAGCGAGGTTCGGAGAGCCCGGTAGGATTCCGCCATCTGCGACTGCGGCCGCGCCTGCGTGACCAGTTCCACCGCCTCGCGCGAGGATGCCAGGGTCAGCAACTTCTTGCCGGCGGAGTCGAGTCCATTCTTCGATCCCATGGGAATCATGCCCAGCGCGGGCAGTCCGGATATCACCTGCGCCTGCTCGGTGGTACGCACCGTGTTGTCCATGTTCTCGAGCAGGAAAGCTAAGCCAATCCCGGTCGTAAGCCCCAGTACCAAGGCGAACATGAGGTTGCGCGGAATATTCGGCTCAGTCGGATAGGTGGGCGTCCGGGCGACATCGACCACCCGGATATTGTTCGACTTCAGACCGGCAGTGACGCCGGCTTCTTTCAGTTTTTCCAGCAAACCTTCATACAGCTGGCGGTTGACGTCGACGTCCCGCTTGAGCAGGGTGTACACAATGGCACTTTCATTCAGCTTGTTCGCTTCCTGTTTCTGCTTGTCGAACTCCTCGCGCAGCAATGCTTCCTGTTGCTGGGCAGCTAGAAACTGACCGCGCACGCGGTCGGCAACTTTCTTTAGTTCCAGCTGAATTTGAGCATCCACTTCCTTAAGCTGGTTGTTGAGTTGTGCGACCTTTGGATAAGACGGGCCAAACTGAGTACTCAGCTCCGCGATTTGGATCTTGGTTTCGGCTTGCTTGGAGTGCAGGCTCCCGATTAGCGGCGCAAGACCGCTGGTCCCGCCCGCTCCACCGGTTTCGAGCGCTCCTGCCGTTGAAGCCACCACCTCCGGATCCCCCGACTGCACCAGGCGATACAGCGATTCCTTTTCCATGCGGGCCGCTTCGGCAGAAGTCAGTTCCTTGTTCAGTTCGGCGAGCTTCTCAGTAATGATGTTCTGTTTCTCGTCGGCTCCCAGGATCTCGTGCTCTTTCTGAAAGCGAACCAGCTTCTCCTGGGATGTCTCCACCTTCATCTGCAGATCGACCAGCTGTTTCGACAACCAGTCCGAGGCCTGCATGGTGGACTCGAACTTGGTCTTGAAGTTCTGTTCGGTATACGTTTCGGCCAACTTGTTGACAATGGCGGCAGCGAGCTGGGGATTGGCGCTGACGTATCGGATCTCAACAATGCGCGTGTTGGGCTTGAGCGCGACGCGCAGGCCGCCTTTGAATCCGCCCAGCAGGGAAGAAGTGCGCGCTGAATCCGCCAGCAACGGATCAGGCGCGAGATTGTCGGTGGGACCAGTTGCCGGCTTCCCGCCGTACTCCGGAAGTTTGTCGAGGTTCAGTGCCTTGATCACCTGCAGCGCCAGCAGGTCGCTTTGCAGGATGGTAACCTCGGTATCCATGTCGGTCGGGTCGGAGAAATCTCCGCCGCCATTTTGCGAGTCCTTAAAATTGACCAGATTCGTGTCCGGCTTGTTGATGGCAATGCGGCCTACTGCCTCATAGATCGGCGTCATCTTGAAGCTGGCAACAGCGACGATGCCGAAAATGGTGATGAGGCACCCGACGACCGTCCACTTGCGCTTGATGAGAACGCGGAAATATTCGCGTAGCGCCGACTCCTGTGGAGGGAGCCAGGGCTGCAGCAGAGGACCGTTCGGACCGAACTCAAAGGAATTGGCAGGCGGAACCTCGCGGATTGTCGAGGTCGTCCCCCTCACCAAGTGGCCTGAATCCATCAAAACTCCTAATTGAACAATCGCGCGGGATGCGTCGAGCACGTAGTTCCCACTTGGACGCCTGTCACTTGGGAAATCCAAGTGCCGGGCGCAACGAGCGTCTTTCCAAGACCACGTGGTCGGGTAGCGATTTGCGCCATTCTAGCACTGGTTGGTGCAGCGATTTTTTCTATTTCAGAAGGTTGCGCTGTCGGTGGGGCATATCGCAAGAAGGCGATCACACACGATGAACTTCACACCAGGGAGGGTTGAAGGAGAGGGTTCAAGAAAAGGGCGGGGCAGGAATCGGCCTCTCGACGGATGCGAAGGCGCGCCCGGACACACGAACGCTTCCAATATTCTTTGGGCCCACTTCGTGTCGGACAAGCGATCCGCTTTTCTACGGAGCGGTATTGTTGAGCCCCTGATAGATAAACATTCCCGCCAGAACAAGGAACATGAGTCCCGAGGCGGCTCCCAGGATCTTCACGAAGGGATTGATCTTGTTAACCTTCTGCATGAGCTCCGCTTGTTCCTGCTCCATTGCGGACTTGGTATCGTCGAGGAACAGCTGCTCATCCTCTTGCATTGTCAGGGTGCTGCGATAGATCAGGAGAATTACCAGAAGACCGGTGAGAACGCCCCACACAGTAGCCATCCAGCCCATAGGAGACATACGCCACCTCGGTACCGATTTACGGGCCAGCCCCGCGGGTCGTACTGTCCGGAGATAAGTCTAAATTCTCACAGTCAGCTTCGGGGAGGGCCCATCCAGCGGCATTATAGCGCCGTTTTCGGGCAAGGTAGGTAGGCCTTTTTACGGGACCCCAGATGGATGCGTCCTTTGGCGGAACTGAGCATCTAAGTCATTGAAGGGATTGCCGGAGACGGCACATCCAAACTGAAGGATTTCAGGGGTTTCGGCGGGCTGCAATGCTATAATCGCTGAAATCGCTTCAAGGAGAATTGAATGGCAACCACTACGACACCAACGACCGGAACTCCGACTCCCGAAGTAAAAAAGGCGCCGATCACCCTGACCCCGAACGCGGCTGCGAAGGTGAAGGAAATTATGGCGCAGCAGAATCCGGCGCCCGCTGGTCTGCGCGTCGGAGTGGTGGGAGGCGGATGTTCGGGATTCTCCTACTCGATGCAATTTGAAAACAGCGCCGGCATGATGGACAAGGTTTTCAATTTTGATGGAGTGAAAGTGTTCGTCGATGCGACTTCGGTGATGTATCTGAATGGCTGCATCGTAGACTACGTCGAGACGTTGGAAGGCGCCGGATTCAAGTTTGAGAATCCGAATGTGAAGAGCACCTGCGGGTGCGGATCCTCCTTCAACGTTTAAGAGGTTCAGTAGGTCAAAAGCCTCGCCCGTTTGGGCGAGGCTTTTTGTTTCTTGTGGCGTTGAAGTAGCGCCTTGGCGCAAGCGCGCAATCCTCGGAAGCGACCGTGGAGCAATTAAATCCTACTCGTTCCCGCGGGAGCATCGTTTTCCAGCCCCATCCTGTGCAATATTCTTGGCACAAACCGGTCAGCACCGATTTCCCGCACAAGCCGGTCAGCACTGATTTCCCGCAAAAGCCCGTAGGGCGACATTCATTAGCCCAGCGCGCAGCGCTGGGTAAGCAAGAAAAGAAGGCGAGTCCCGGAGGGACGACACGACACACGATGCGGGCGTGAGCCCGCGAGCCTCGGAAGCGACTCAGATGAGAAGAAAGAATCACTACAGAGGGGCAACTGAGGAGCTTATCGCCGTCCGCCCACGGGCATCCCTTGCCCCATGGTTCCTTGGCCGAATCCTGCCCCGTTCTGACCGAAGGGCTGATTCGCTCCATTCATCCCGTTGCTGCCATTGATGCCGTTGATGCCGTTCTGCATGCCCTGCAGTTGTTGATTGAGCAACGCTTGCGCTGGATCGTAAGGACCTCGCGGCAGACCGCCGCGGTCTCCGGCGGGGTTATAGGCGAAGAGCCAATCGTTATAGTGATCTTTCTTGTTGTACACGCGGATGCTCTGGTCGGTGCTGAGACTGGCGACGCCTGCGATGCCGCCACCGCCCATCGTTTGACTGCCGGCCGGCTGGCCGGAGATGGTCGTAAAGGGCATGGTGTTGTCTGACTTCTGTGTCGAAGTCTGTTGCGGCTGATCTCCGGTGGTTGAGGCGTCGGAATTGGTGGGGCTCGTGGCTGGAGCGGGTGCGTTCATGCTGCCCACGGGCTGCCCGAGATTTTGCCCACCCGCGATTCCTCCCCCGCCAATCGAATTGCCGAACGCCATCATGACGTCCATCTGGTGAAGAACCTTGAAATCCTTTCCGGTCACCGGATCCTTGTAGCGCTTCCGCAAAAAGCGCATATGATTTGAATCTTCCAGCATCTCGATGGTGGCCGGATAGCTGCCGAACTTGCGGTAGTACTTGCGGATCGCCCGCTCGTACTCGACCCCGCGATGCACCAATTCTTCTTCCTGGTCCCGCACGATCTGCTGATGGTAGTACTTCAGCAGTTCCAGTTCCCCAACGGCCGTAATGGTCAGCAACGATACCCACAGCAGGATGGTGAGCAGGACGTAGCCTTGTTCGCGCTTCCGGATTTTGATGGTTGCGATTACTTTGCGCATGGGTACCTGCAATCTAGCCGGGCGCGTTCTGGGTCAGAGGTATGCTTTGCCGGTTGTTGTACAGGACGTCTTCGATTTCAACCGACGCCGGCCCGATATGCACGACCTTGTAGCGGCGATCGACGATGTCGCCTTCCACCGCGATGAAAACATCCTCTCCCTGCGAGAGGAAGACTTTCTTGGGCTCACCGGGCTTGTTGGCGAAGCCAAAGAATTTGAGATTAATCGGCGGCGGCGGCGGTGGTGGTGGCGGGGCCGGTGGCCCCATGGGTGCCGCGTCGTCGGTGGTGACTTTTGCAATGGGCGCGGGTATGTCTACTTGCGCTACGAAAATATTGCGGCCGCTGCCCGAGTATTTGGTCTGTTCGGTCTGCGCAAGCAAGCGCAGATCGAGGGTTGGGTCCAAACGTTCCTGCACAGTACGCTCTTTCCCGCCGCGGCCGACGCTCTTCTTTCCTTTGCCCGCTACTGTCGTAGTAGGCTGGGCGGCGGTCACCGGAGCAGAGGGGCCACTGAACAATTCATAGGCAATCAGGAGGAAAGCGACCCCACCCAGAGCGCTCGCCCAGATCACCTTGTTCTTGTTTTCCGACCCGATGTGCACGTTTTAGCTTCCCACCTTCTCGTAGGTTTCCAGTTTCATCTGCAACTGTATCGGACCATTCTGCTGTGCCAGGGCGATGCTGTTAATGATGAAAAATACTTTCGACCGTTCCAGGCCATTCAGAAATTTTGCCAGGGGTTGATAGTCGCCTTGAATCGATGCTTCGATCTCCACGCGCCGAAGGCCAACCGACTCCGGATCACCCTGCTTGAACTTCTGGCTCTGGATCTTGACGTTGTTTTCCTTGGCCAGATCGTTGAAGGCCTCGGCCACTTCAGAATCGTGCTCCGCAAAGCGGTCTTTGTAGAACTGGTCGATCTGCTGGGTGGCGATCGGAATCTTCTTGTCGAGCCCGCGCAGTGGTTCTACCTGGCGATTTTTGGCAGTGAGTTGCGCCCTTAATTGATTCAGGTCCTGCTGGCGTGCGGCCGGTGAGCCGACCAGTGGCGAGATCAGCAGTCCCCCTGCCAGGGCGCTGACACCGCCCAGTATGCCAATCGTGATTTTCAACTTCCGCCGTGTTTCCCTGAAATCAGGCATTACCGGGCCTTCTCCTGCTCAAGCGTGGGCACATACACGGCCAGGATGTTTACCTGCACGCCCTGTGCCCCGGTCTGGACCATTTCCGTTGTTCCTTCAATGCGTGTATCCCGAAAATGCTTGGAACCTTCCATTTTGCGCACCAACTCGAACGCCCGGTCCGAAGAATCTCCCGCGACCACCATCTTGATGGCCAGTTGATTATCTTCGTTGAGTTCGGGAGCGATGGAGACCAGGTGGATTTTAGGCGGCATCAGCCGTTCCAGAGTCTCGATCGCCTGGGTCCACGAGAAGGCTTTTCGCACGATGAGGTCATTAAGGTATTGTGACTTCTCGCGCATTACGCGATTTTCAGGCCGGTTCAGCAGGGCTTCGGCCGTGGCCTGCTCCTGGTCACGCTGCGCAATCTGGGCGCGCAAATCGCTGAGTTTCTTGCGATCCACCCGGGCGTCATACCAGCCCATGGTTGAAACGATCAGCAGCCCAAGTGTTACGAGCCCAAGAACAGCGACGCCGGTTCCCCAACGCATCCAGAACTGTCTGGCATCTTCGTAAGCGTGGGTCGCGAGATTGATATCCAGGCGCATCTATCAGGAAATCAGAGCCCCCACTACTCCCGCCATCCTCCAGCGGGGAATCGAAGACCCTCCATTCGCCCCCAGCTGAGAATTAGCTACCAGTTCACGAACGTCGGCGCCGGTCTGGGCGCGCAACGCAGGTGCGGCTCCGCCCGACTCGGGAAGGCCCGCGACATAAATGCGTTCGATATTGGTGTGATACGTGTCCTGAAAGAACACAACCGACGGATAGACTTCCTCGGCCAACTGTTCCCCGGTGACAGTCACGCCGCGCGTATTTTCCAGCGTGCGGAACAGCAGAAGTTGCTGCTTGTCGAGAATCGCGAGACTGGTGGTGCGGGCGTCGACTTTGAGGACAAGCGTTGGAGAATCGGCATCCGCCGCACCCAACGCCGCGAGCATCGAGGGAAGAATGACCCCCGCGCTGTAGCCCGCATCGCGGAAGGCGGCCTCATAGTCCTCGATCACGCTCGACAGGGCGACCGCGGCGACCAGCCGCAGCCCACCCAAGGACTGCTGCACGTGATACGAAACCTTGGCCTTGTCCACGTCGAACGGCAAAGACTTTTTTAAGCGGAAGCGGACGACGCCCTCGGCTTCGACCGGGTTGCTCGGGAGCGTATCGAAGTCGAGCAGCACAACGCGAACGGCTGCGTCCGGCAAAATACCGATGATGTCGCGCAGACGTCCGGCGACGCTGCCCACCGCGTCGTTAATCGCCTTGCGGACCACTTCCGGCTGCAGGATATTGGGCTCGGTGAGATCGGGCACGACGCTTCCGGGCGGCAGTTCCCGTGCCGCGCACTCGTCGACCAAGCCGCCGGCCTCGGCCAGCTTTCCGGCCAGCACACGGTCTGCGGAAATCTCGCAGGCAATTCTGGGACGCGCGTTTGATTTAGACTTCGTACTCATTCGATAGTTGCTGCCGGGCAGGGCTCAGGCATGATCTGCCCTGGGCCCTTGCCACATTATAGGAGAACGGTCGCCTACCGCATCGCCTCAATGAAGGTGACTTTGTTGATCTCCTTCAGGGTGGTTAATCCGAGCCGGATCTTGTCGAGCGCCGACTCGCGCAGGAAGCGCATGCCTTCCTCGCGGGCCGCCCGCCGGATCTCGGATGTCGGTTTCTTGGCAAGAATCATTTCTCGAATGCGGTCGCTCAAATCCAGCAATTCATGAATCGCGGTTCGTCCGCGGAATCCCGTTCCTGAGCACTCGATACAGCCTTGGCCTTCATACAGCGCGACCTGTGACCACTGCTGCGGATCAAGCCCGCTGGCTTCGAGGACGTCGGGCGGATAGTGCACCACGGTGCGGCAGGATTCGCAGATCAATCGCACCAGGCGCTGGGCCAAAATGCAGTTCAGAGCGGACACAAAGTTGTACGGTTCGACGCCCATGTTCAGGAAGCGGCCAATGACGTCGACCACGTTATTGGCGTGGACGGTGGTGAACACCAGGTGGCCGGTGAGGGCGGAGTTGATGGCGATCTGCGCGGTTTCCATGTCGCGGATTTCGCCCACCATGATCTTGTCGGGATCGTGACGCAGAATCGAACGCAGTCCGCGCGCGAAAGTCAGGCCTTTTTTCTCGTTGACCGGGATCTGCGTAATGCCGCGCAGCTGATATTCGACCGGGTCTTCAATGGTGATGATCTTGTCTTCGTCGGTCTTGATTTCGTTGACGGCGGCGTAGAGGGTAGTGGTTTTGCCGCTGCCCGTCGGTCCGGTCACGAGCACCATGCCGTAAGGCTCTTTGATGTAGCGCCGGAACTTGCGCAAGTCTTCCGGATCGAAGCCGACGACATCGAGCGTGAGCGTGCGGAACTTCTCGCTCATCGACTCTTTGTCGAGCACGCGGAGCACAGCATCCTCGCCGTGAATTGATGGCATGATCGAGACGCGGAAGTCGATGGCGCGCCCGTTGAAGCGTACGCGGAAACGTCCGTCCTGCGGCACGCGGCGCTCGGAAATGTCGAGCTCGCTCATGACCTTGATGCGGGAAATGATGGTCGAGTGATGTTCTTTCCCGATGGGCGGCATGGCCTGCGATAGAACGCCGTCGATGCGGAACTTGATGGCCACCGAATCGTCGCGGGTCTCGATGTGAATATCACTGGCGCGCCGCTGCAGGGCGGTGAAGATCGTGGTATCGACCAGCCGGATGATCGGGCTGTGGTCACCCGCCTGCGTCAGCCTGTCAATGGAGATGGTTTCGTCGCCGGTCTGCTCGTCCTCCCGGATCACGTCGAGCGCAAACCCTTCGCTGGCTTCTTCCAGCACGCGCTGCGACTGCTCGGTCTTCTTCAGGATGTCGGAGATCTGCTTGAGAGTGGAAACCTTTGTGATGATGCGCTTGCCCAGCAGCAGGCTGATCTCGTCGATCATCATCAGCTGGCTGGGATCGGCGATCGCAATCGCCAGTTTGCCGTCACGGGTTTCTTCCAGGGGGATGAAGTTGTACCGGAACATAAGATCGACCGGCACCTTCTTGAAGAGTTCGTGCTGCAACTGAAAGTCGTTGAGGTCGACGAATTCGCACCGGTAACGGCGTGCGATATCCTGCGCGCGATCCGAGTCAGTAGCTGGCTTCTCCGGGACCATGCTGGCTACCTTCCCCCCGTTTCCGCCGTTGATGATTGGTTTCTTATCCGCCATTGCCAAAATGCCCATCTACCTTCTGGCGCCTGCCGGTTCCCCCTGCGCAGCCGCCGACCAGTTTCGCTCTAATGCACTCCTGCTCCCAGCGTGAAGATCGGCATATAGAGCGAAATCAGCACTCCGCCGACGAACACTGCCATGAAGATCAGCAGGATTGGTTCAATCAACGCCAGGGCCGCCCCCAAGGCGGTCTGCACGTCTTCTTCGTAAAACTCTGCTACCGAATTCAACATCGCGGGCAAGGCGCCGGTCGACTCGCCGACTTCCATCATTTCAACCGCAAGGTCGGGGAAGATGCGCTGCTCTTCGAGACTCTTCGCCAGCCCTTGACCTTCACGAACCCGGCCTGCTGCCGCGGCCACGCCGTTCAGGACCCTGCGGCTGGTCATGGATGCGCCTGCAGTCTCCATCGCGGGGACCAGCGGGATGCCGCCCTGCAACAGAGTCGACAGCATGCGCGACAGGTTGGCGACCTGATATTTGAGGCGGATGTCGCCCAGCAAAGGGAACCCCATCAACGCGCCGTCAATGATCTCGGCGCCCTTATCGGTATTCTTCCAACGCCACAACAGGAAGATCAGGAGCGCGAGCCCAGCCGCGAAAAATACAATGTACTTCTGCGCCGCCGTTCCGATCGACAACATGATTACCGTGATGGTTGGCAGCTTCGCTCCCAGGTTGTCGAACAGCTTGGCAAACTCCGGGACGACGTAGGTGACCAGGAACACCATCATGATCAGCACAACCGAGATCAGCAGCGTGGGATAGACCAGCGAAACCAGCAGCTTCTTCCGAAAGGTCATGGCCACACGCTGGAAGGCGATGTAGCGCCCCAGGACCTCTTCCATGTTGCCGGACTTTTCGCCCGCCATCAGCGTGGTCGTGTACATCTTGGGAAACATGTTCTGCGCCTCAAAGGCGTCCGACAGCAATTCTCCGCCTTTGACGCGCTCGCGCACGTTCTCAAGAACTGCCTTCAGGGTTTCATCTTTCTGGCGCTTGATCAGCAATTCGAGTCCGGTCAAAATCGGCAAGCCGGCGCGAATCAAGGTGAGGAATTGCTGGTTAAAAACCAGAAACGGGCCTTGCCCGACCCGCCCTCGGCCAATGCCTCGCCCCGGACTGAACATGCCGCGCGGCTTGACGGAATAAACGAGATAGCCCTGCTGGGCGACCCGCTCACGCACCTCGGTTTCCGAGTAGCCATGCTCGAGCTGTTCGCTCACATGACCGCGTTCGTCCGCAAGTTTTACGAGAAATTCGGCCATTTTGGTAATCTGTTGCCGGCTTGGGGTCTAGTCCAAGTCTAACATTGGTACGCTATCCCGATTGTTTGTCCAGTAACTCCAAAGTCTTACCCCGGGATGCTCGAAAGTACCCGGTTTTTCAGCCATTTTTGCCATTGTCTTGGAAGTCGAAACCCCGCAACCCTTGGCTAGCCTACGGGGCTCCGGCTAAGGCCCAATTTCTCCATCAATGGTTTCCACGCCTGGGGGAGGGGTGAAGCGGAAGAGCGTATCCGCAAGAGGCAAATCTTCTTTGGGCTGCCCGAAACGGTATTCCGTTGTCGATCCATCGACATCGTCAATCTGAATGCGGCGGATCCGGTTGTCGGGTGTAACCTCAAGCAAAATATGGGTGATCCGGTCCTCCAGGCCGCGGGGTACGCCGCGCAATACATAGTTCCCGGGATCCAACGGCGGGATGTCCGGAGCAAAGCCCAATCCCTGCAATTCCTTCTCCAACCGGGTTTTGCCCAGCAGGAATCCAAGTGGCGACCGCAAGTCCTCCAATTTCCGCACCGGCGTCTTCCTGACCTGCTTGTCGCCGGGCACGTAGAACCAGGCATCCTTACCATCGCTGAGAAACAGCTTGTCCCTCGGAGAACGATATTCCCACCGCATCTTGCCGGGTTTTTTTAGCCACAATGTGCCGGATTCCGTACGGTCCATGCCGGCGCCCCGGTAGGTTTCCGTGAACTCTGCCTGCAGGCTGTGGAGTTGGTTGTAATGCTGGTCGACGGCCTGCGCCACCTTACGGAGGTCAGGAGTGGAGGCGCCGGCCTGAGCCAGGCCTAGCCCAATGACGATGAGTTGCGATATGCGTTTTGATTTCAAGGTGAATTCGACGCGGGGGTCTATACTCCGGCAAACATCAGGGTGCAGCGGGTGGGGATGATTTTCCCGGGGGCTCGAACGACTCGCTGCGGACACGTTCATTGTAAGCCATGATCGGCCGGGATGGAACCGCGCACACTCATCTGCCATTTGGCTGCGTAGCAATTGTCTGCGTTCAGCCGACATCAGTCCGCACAACTGCTACTGAGATGCGATTGAGGCCTCACCTGGTGCGAATCGTTACGGAGCCAACGAAGGAGAGCGAGTCTCTGAATCCTGGCATGGAGAGCCCGGACCATATTGGGTCGCTTCTGAAGCTGCGTGAAGTCAACCCGCCTGGTAGATGGAGTATTGGTGAGTTCCACCAGTTTTCCTAAACCGGGTGCGCTGAGCGACGACTTCGTCGAGCAACGGGTTGTGATAAATGATAAAAGCTGGATGGCGATTTTCTTCCAGCGAGCGTTCCAGGTTCTCCATAACCCGAGCCAGGCTGTCGGGTGGGAGAGGATTGAAGAGATAAAGAACGATCGGCTCGGCAGGAAAACGAAATTGAACAGCATCTTCGCAGCGAGCCTCAAGCTGCTTGCACTTTTGCGATTCGGATCGATAGTTCTGCAAATTGTTCCTGGCGACTCGATCCAATTCCGGCAACAGTTCCACCCCAACAATCCTGCGGAACGGATACTCCGACGCCATCAGCAACGTGCGTCCTTTTCCTGAGCCCAGATCGATGAAGGCGAATTCCTGGTAGGAAATATTCAAACTGGCCAGCATCTCGTGGAACAGCGCCGGTTCGCTCGGTTGGTACGGTGAATGAAAAACTCCAAGCAGCCGGTCACGCCAGTTGACGGTAGCGCAGGTCGTATCTACCCCATGCTCCCAATCGTATTCAATGTCACCATAACGTCGACGCCGTTGTTCCGGTGTCGAGTCCCGCAGAAATCCCCAGACCTCGGCCAGGAAAGTACGGAGGGTGCGGCCAAATCCGTCGCGGGCAATGCCCTGTGTCCACCAGTCACGGACTGTGCCGAAAATGGATGGCCCGGGCGAAGCTGAGGACATGGACAGAAATGTTATCGCACCTTGAAAAGATGGAAGCTCGGCGTATGGATCAGCGGACGCGTTTTTGGAGTTCTTCGGGAGTAGGAGGCTCGTAGCCGGCGGGGGCGCCTTTTTCGATGAAAGGAATATCGTCGGGAACTTCGACTTGCACGGTGCCGTCGGGCATAAGCTTATATGCGTGTCCGGCCGGATCGACGGGGGTGAACTTCAGGTAGTGCGCCGATACTAGTTCTTCGAGCGAGGCAGGAGTTTTTCCTGTCACCCGTTTGTACTGTGCGACCAGCGCCTCCAGCGCCGTGACGTCATCGGCCACATCCACGGCCCGCAAATGCGCGGCGGCATTCGAGCGGATCTGTTTATCTTGCGTGCTCTCGAATGTGGTGGTCCACAGCGCGCGCGCCATTTGCGTGTCGCCTGCATGCTGTGCCATTTGTGCGGCCATTACCTTCAGGAACGGGTGAGCATTCGGTATCTGCGACCCACGGGCGAAAGCTTCGGCAGCCTTGGTGTAATCCTTCACATCCATGTAGTAGATAAAGCCGAGTTCGTAGTAGAGCTTCCAGTCATTCGGATTGTTTTGGACTCCATGCTCCACCAGCTTAATAGCCCGGTCGGGCATGCCGGCGCCGTTCGGCGGCTTAGGCGAAAGAAAGTTCGCGCCGAATTGATAGGCGACCACGAGATGAGGATCGAGCGTGGTGGTGATTTCAAGCAGAGGGGCAAGCAGCCGGTAGTGGTCGGTTCCCGCGGCATGCCGGCCACCAAAATACTGCACGGCTCGCGTCCAGTAGATGTCGGCAAGCAGTCCTTCGTATCCAAGGCTGAGACGCTTGACCGCCGATGGTGAGCTGATGAATAGAATGTCTTCCAGCGTAGCGTTCGTCCGGGCCTGATCGATACGCCGCAGCATGAAGATGGATCCGGACAGACAGACGACCAGCAATACCGCCGCCGTGATCGTAACTGTTCGCGACGAGTTCATTTCAAATTGCGCCGTTGGAAGATCAGCACGGCTCCGCATAATGCCATGCTTGCGTACAGCAGGGCATACACGGTGTTGTAAACGATGAGCTGTCCGGGAACCGGCTGAGCGTGGGCCACTGAACTGATCACATTCAACGCCGAAAAATTGGGCACGATGTAGGCCACGGCGGTCGCCAGCCATTTCGTCCCGCCGTTGGCCATCGCGGCGAAGTTGCGCAGGTCCTCGGAGAATGTCCCGATTACAAACAGCGAAAAAGCAAATACCGCCGACAGCAGCGGCGACGAGAAGCTGGAAAACAGCAATGCCAGCGAGCAGATAATCACAAACTGCAAAATGATGAAGTAAAGCGCGACCAGCACCCAGCCGTCCGATTTCTGAAACTTGTGGGCAACATAAAGCAGCGCGCCAAAAACGCCAATCGCCATGAAGAAGGCATTCACCACCAGGGTGCCGGCGAGTCCAAAGAATTTTCCGACGATGAATTCCCAGCGCCGGACCGGGCGCGACAAAACCGTATACAGCGTCCGCTTTTCTATTTCTTTCGAAACCAGGCCGATTCCGATGAAGATGGCGATCACTACGCCGAACAGCGAAACCGCCGTCAAGCCAAGGTTGATGACAACGAGTTTTTCAATGTCGATGGAAATCTGCCCGACCAGAATGGCAGCTCCGGAAAGCAGCACCGCGAACGCAATCAGGTTGTAGAGCACGCGATCGCGGACGGCTTCGCGGAAAGTGTTGGAAGCAATGCAGGTGATCCGATGGTTCATGCCATGCTCCCCGCGGTTTTCTCCGACCGCTTCAGTTTCTCGACGAAGTATTGCTCCAGGGTGGTGCGGACGGGCACCAATGACACCAGGTGCAGCCGCTCGCGCCGCAACGCGTCCACGGCGAGATCCTGGTTTTCTTCCGAAAGCACGGCTCGCACCGTGTCGCCAGTGACATGGCACTCCGCGCCCAACCCTTTAATGGAAGCCGGCACCGTGGTGCCTTGCCACACGATCTCGATCTTGCCCTGCACCCCGGTAGTCAGCTCAGCGACCGCTCCCAGGGCGCGCAGTTCACCCAGGTGAATCACGGCGACGCGATCGCATAACGCTTCGGCGTCCGACAAGATGTGGGTCGAGAAGAATACGGTCTTGCCTTCCTGCTTCAGCTGCTCCATCAGATCGCGCACTTCGCGCCGGCCCATGGGATCAAGCCCCGACATGGGTTCGTCAAAAAACACAACCTTGGGCTCATGCAGGATCGCCTGAGCGATTCCCACTCTCTGCAACATGCCCTTCGAAAATTTGCGTAACTGCACGCCGCTGACATCCCGCAGCCCGACCCGCTCGAGCACCCTCTCAACCCGCTGCGAAAGATCCTTGCCGCGAACCCCCGACAGCCGTCCGTAATACCCAAGCAGCTCGTGGGCAGTCAGGTAATCGTAGAAGTAGGGTTGCTCGGGCAGGAAGCCGATCTGCGCTTTGACCTGCGGGTCATTGACGTCCATGCCCAGGATCCGTGCCGAGCCGCCCGTAGGAAATACCAGGCCCATGAGCATCTTGAGCGTAGTCGTTTTTCCCGCGCCGTTAGGTCCGAGAAATCCAAAGATTTCGCCTTCCTCCACGCTGAGGTTGAGCGGCTTGAGCGCACACTTCGGCCGCTTGCGCCAGAAGCCGACGCTATAGGTTTTCTCTAAGCCAAGAATCTCGATGGCGGGCATGGTGTCAGCTCTGCCTTGATTATAGAAGGGGGGCAGAGATTTGCGAGAATCCGTCGGGCGCGCGGGCTCGAATTACGGACGTAACAGGTGCGGGGGAGCCAACTCCGGACTGCCTGTAGCGGACCGATCTAAAAAACTTAATCGATGCTACTGCAATCCTGGCAGCGCAGCGCACCCGCCCACGGTGTTGACGGCCGCCCCATTTGCATCGAACCCAAGACCGAGTCATTCACGGAGCAGAGGGTCTTCTTCCCGCTGACCGGCACTTGCACCGGCTGCGCCGCTGCCACATAGTCGCCCGGCACGACGTTAACCAGGTAGGTATATCCGCTCTTTCCCGGGGGAGCTGTTGCGGTCGCAAGGTTGTTGTCGATCAGGCACGCCGATGCCGGCGTAGCCACACACGGGCTCGCGCCAGAGAGAGCCGTAAGATCAGCATAGCCAGCCGCAGGATAAGTGCTCTGGTACGTGATCTCGGCGGAATTGATGGTCCGGATGCCGTTCGCTGCCGCCGACTCGTTGGCCGACATGCGCGCCTTCCAGTAGTTCGGAATCGCGATGGCGGCGATAATCAGAATGATCGCCACCACAATCAGCAACTCGATCAGTGAAAAACCTCTCTGTTTTCTCACGCCCTGCCTCCGCTCCAAGCCTCCAGGACTCCCTCCAGAATTGTTTCGCACTTGTGCATCCAAAGACCGAGTCCCAGTATAGCCGTAACCCATTACGCAAATTGTTAGAAACAAGAGAGTTAGAAGAACATCCAAGGCTTTTGCCTGCACTGCCACGCGCTTGAGCCGTATGCTCTTGCCAAATCCTGTCACTCCCTGACACATCCTTGTCTGTGGAGACAGGCAGCTACTCGCGGCGGATCCTCCTGCCGGGAAAAAGAAAATGGAGCCAGGAATTGCTCCCTGGCCCCACCATGGTGAAACGTTCCGAGCTGTTTCGAACTAGTTCTGCAAGCCCGCAGACCCTGGCATCCGGCATAACCCGGATCGGCTGCCACGCCAGGATTGAAGCGAACCACGGCATCTTCCACCGAGCAGAAGGTCTTGGTACCGGTCGAGTTCAACGTGACCGGGCGGCCAGCTGCTTCATACGCTGCGGGACCAGCGCCCTGAGGTGCGGCAGTGAAAATGTAGCCGCTCTTGCCACCCGCTGGCGGAACTGCCAGGTTGTTGTCGATCAGGCAAGCGCCTGCGGGGCCGGGGGCCGGGCAGGGCGAAGGTCCACCCAAAGCAGCAAGAGTGGCGTAGCCCGTCGTGGGATAAGCCGTAACGTAGCTGACTTCGGCGGTGTTGATGGTACGGATCGAGCTGGCCGCAGCCGACTCGTTCGCGGCCATACGGGCGCGCAGCAGGTTCGGAATAGCGATCGCAGCGATGATCAGAATGATCGCGACTACGATCAACAACTCAATCAGTGAAAAACCCTTTTGTTTCCGCATCTCGTTTTGTCCCTCATCTCCGTTTGACGTAGTGGCCAATGGCTGACCATCGTTGACTAATCATCGCACCTGGGGTGCCATAGTAGAACGTTACTATCGTAAGTTTCTTGCGTCCCTCTAATCCGATTGTTATCAATTATGCCTTATTCTTCCGTTACCTGCCGATGGCGCCATGCTTCGACAGAAAGTGCCCGGCCTGACAAATTTCAACCTTTCGACTTACAAAGCATGTCACTGCGGGACCTTCGCTTAGGCGCTCAGAACCCCCTCCGAGCCATCCTGAATAAAATCTACACCTAAAGAGTGATGGAGCAAGGGATCGCTCCCTTGCTCCACCTGGTGAAACTTCCGGTTGTTTCGAACCTAGTTCTGCAAGCCCTGCAGACCCTGGCATCCGGCATAACCCGGATTGGCTGCCACGCCAGGATTGAAGCGAACCACGGCATCTTCCACCGAGCAGAAGGTCTTGGTACCGGTCGAGTTCAACGTGACCGGGCGGCCAGCTGCTTCATACGCTGCGGGACCATTCAGAACGGTAGTGGCGAAAATGTAGCCGCTCTTGCCACCGGCTGGCGGAACTGCCAGGTTGTTGTCGATCAGGCAAGCGCCTGCGGGGCCGGGGGCCGGGCAAGGCGAAGGTCCACCCAGAGCAGCAAGAACGGCGTAGCCTGTGGTGGGATAAGCCGTAACGTAGCTGACTTCGGCGGTGTTGATGGTACGAATCGAGCTGGCCGCAGCCGACTCGTTCGCGGCCATACGGGCGCGCAGCAGGTTCGGAATAGCGATCGCAGCGATGATCAGAATGATCGCGACTACGATCAACAACTCAATCAGTGAAAAACCCTTTTGTTTCCGCATTTCGTTTTGTCCCCTCGTCTCGAATGTTTGCTTTCAAAATCTGGTCGTATTCGACCGGCAGCCTTGTTGAAAGCACTTTTCGTGCCGACTCAGCTCCTGGCGCATATCTCTTCGCATGAAGGGCTTAAGTCGGGCGTTTTGAGTGCAACAGCGCCCTTTCGTAACCTTCACGCTCCAGTACCCCCGCGTTTCTACTACTCGGCAGCTTGACGAAATTTGTCAATCACGCAACAAACCTTGGCCGTTGAAAGCGATGAATCTCGAACGCGGAATGAAGGCGCTTGCTGCGACCGAATGGCGAGCGAATCGCGCAAAAACAGAAAAGCAGCGAAGGTTGCCCTTCGCTGCTCTCCGGCTTGTACCCTCCCCCAGGTACTTCGCCATCTTGTTAGAAAGATCTCAAACCTACATCCTGTCCAGTGGCACGTGCCATGCCAACCTCCAAGTCTTTGCCTCGCACATCAGCGCGTATCCCTTGCCGCATGAAAAATCAGAAACTTACAGCGCCCTACTTTCACGCCATCGACCGTTCCGCATCGTTCTTGATGTTACGAAACGGCGCCCATGACAATTTTGGGCAGCCAATTTGTGTCGTAATGACCGTAACCGGCCGCCTTCCTCGAAACGAAGGCAGATCCAAGGAGGCATCTCTTTACTTATATGTCCGGTTTCCATGTCCGCGTGCATGCCGGGAATCCGAAAAGAGCCCTACTCCCGACCTGCCTTACAATGGCTCACATCCCGGACCCTATGACCCTGCTCAATTCGGCTCTCATCGATCCCGATATTTCCCGCGCCTGGACTCTTCCCGCTCCTCTCTATTTCGATCGCGAGGTCGCTGCGCAAGAACGGGAGCACATCTTCGGGCGCACCTGGCAGGTCGTTGGGCATCGCCACCAGGTTGACAACCCCGGCGACTATTTCACTACCCAACTCGTCGGCGAGCCTCTGCTCGTGGTTCGCGGAGCTGACCAGCGAACTCCGCGCCTTCTACAATGTCTGCCGGCATCGCGCCGGACCGCCCGCGGAAGGCTGCGGGTCGCGCAAGCTTTTTCGCTGCGTCTATCACGGATGGACCTACAACCTTGATGGTTCTCTCAACCACGCCACCGAGGTCGATGGTGTGGAAGGATTTCGCCCCGAGGACTTCGCGCTCGCCCCCGTGCGCTGTGAAGAATGGTTCAACCTGATATTCGTGAATCTGGATCCGAACGCGCGACCATTGTCGGAGAGCCTTGGCGACCTTTTACAACAGGCCCAGCGATTTCCGTATCAGAATATGAAGCTCTTCGAGCGCCGTACCTACGACATGAAGTGCAACTGGAAAACCTACGTCGACAACTATCTTGAGGGCTACCACCTGCCCACCGTGCACCCGGGGCTGAACCGCGAACTCGATTTTAACGCCTACACCGTGGAACCATACGAGCATCACGTCCGGCAATGGAGTCCCATCCGTGGAGCGCAGGCGGGTGACG
Organism: uncultured Acidobacteriota bacterium; assembly: GCA_963850425.1. Classification (GTDB taxonomy): domain Bacteria; phylum Acidobacteriota; class Terriglobia; order Terriglobales; family Acidobacteriaceae; genus Gp1-AA133. The sequence goes on from CAWKLF010000005.1 coordinate 288,919, forward strand.
CTTCGCCGCGCCGCTACCAGCAAGCGCAAGCCGATCTCACTACCGATTATTTCTGGGCATTCCCCAACTGGATGTTGAACTGTTACCCGGATAATGTCTCGCTCAACGTCGTTCTTCCCATTGACGAGGAACACAGCCGCGCAATTTTCGAATGGTACTTGCCGGAGAAAGAACTCGGCAGCGAAGCCGCGAAAGCGTCCGTTCGTTTCAGCGACGAGATTCAGATGGAAGATGTGGCGATCTGCGAGGTTGTGCAGAAGAACCTGCAATCCCGCAGCTACCAGCGCGGCCGATACAGCGTGAAGCAAGAGAAAGGCGTGCACGCATTCCATCGCATGTATACAGCAGCAATGATCACGTAGGCACAGCCGCCACCGGCTGTTCACAACGAACCACGTAGCGACAGGCGCCCTAGCCTGTCCACCACGAACCACGTAGGGACAGGCGCCCTCGCCTGTCCGGCCGAGCGCAGCTCGGCAAGCTTTTTCCAAGGAGGATCCCGAACCTTGTCGCGCCATCGTTGCTGGCCGCCGATCGCCGCCAGCCTGCTGCTCGCATCCCTGGTCGTCCACGCCCAAACCCCGATCCCGTCGACGCCTACGTCCAATCCGAAATGCAGAAACGCCACATTCCCGGCTTGGCCCTGCTGGTCATCCGCGACGGCAAGATCATCAAACAGCAAGGCTATGGTCTGGCCAACGTCGAACTCGAAGTCCCAGTAAAGCCCGAGACGATTTTCCAATCCGGGTCGATGGGCAAGCAATTCACGGCAACAGCGATCATGATGCTGGTCGAGGAGGGCAAGGTCTCCCTCGACGATCCGCTTGCCAAATTCTTTCCGGACGCGCCTTCCGCTTGGAAGAACGTCAAAGTCCGTCACCTGCTGAGCCATACCGGCGGCTTCACGGACTATCCGGAGAAGTTCGACTTTCGCCGCGACTACAGCGAAGACGAGCTCCTGAAAATTGTGGAAGCACAGCCACTCTCTTTCCCGCCAGGCTCATCCTGGAAGTACAGCAATCTCGGATACCTGACGCTGGGCATCCTGATCCACCGCGTAACCGGACAGTTTTACGGCGATTTCTTGCAGGCTCGAATCTTCCAGCCGCTTGGCATGGGCACTCGCATCATCAGCGAGGCTGACATCATTCCGAATCGTGCGGCCGGGTACCGTCTCGTGAAGGGAGAGCTCAAAAATCAGGAGTGGGTGTCTCCCACGCTGAATACCACGGCGGACGGAGCACTCTACTTCAACATCCTCGATCTGGCGAAATGGGATGCCGCGCTCAACACCGAAAAGCTTCTCAAGCGAGCGAGCCTCGACCAGATGTGGACGCCCGTCAAACTCAATGACGGCAAACCGAATTCCGATCACTACGGCTTCGGATGGTTCATCAATGATGTTGGAGGCCATCGCGTAATCGAACACGCCGGGGCGTGGCAGGGATTCACCACCAATATCTCGCGCTACGTGAATGACAGACTTACGATAGCGGTGCTGACCAACCTCGAAGGCGGGGGACCGGGCAGTATCACGCATCATGTTGCCGGCATTTACGTCCCCGCGCTGATGCCTTCGTCAAAAGAGGACAACAAAGAATAGGAGAGCATCTGCGACTGCTGGCATAGAGCGCGTAACTGCCGGACCGCCACGCGCGCGCATTCGCGGGCAAGCCTTCGCTGGGCCACTGTGCGCGGTGGGTTAGAAGCGCTCATCTTTATTTACACCGCGATTTACACCGCGACTTACACCGCAGATTTAAACCACGGATTTAAATCCCGAATTTAACCCCGAATTTAACGTCCGAATTTATTACCGCGTCATACTTCTATTCATTGTCATCCCGAGCGAAGTGAGGCGCCAGCCGAACGCAGTCGAGGGACCTTGCGTTTCCTCGCGCGGGCTATGATGCTGTCGATGCTTCCACATTTTCACACGGCCAGGGAGGCCACGTTAATCGAAACCCTCGCCGCATCCACTACCGCAGTGGCCACATCCAATAACCATCAGCATGAAAAACACTCGAGTCGTAATCACCGCCCGCGGCGGACCCGAAGTTCTGAAAGTGATTGAGGAAGAGATTTCCGAGCCGCGTCCCGAAGAAGTCCGTTTGAAGGTTCTCGCGACCGGCGTTGCCTTCGCCGATGTCCTGATGCGCTACGGCATGTACCCCAGCACGCCACCGCTGCCTTTCGCACCCGGCTACGATGTGGTGGGCGTTGTCGACAAGCTGGGCGGGAACGTGAATGATTTCGCTGTGGGAGACACCGTTGCGGCACTCACCATGTTCGGCGGATATTCCCGCTACCTTTGCGTTTCCGCGCGCGAACTGACCCGAGTGCCGGCGGGAGTCGATCCTGCCGAAGCCGTCAGCCTCGTGCTCAATTACGTGACCGCCCAGCAGATGATCCACCGCATCGCCCAATTGCGGCCCGGACAGAGTGTGCTCATTCACGGAGCCGCTGGAGGCGTAGGCACGGCCGCGCTCGAACTGGGTAAGCTTGCCGGCTTGAAAATGTTTGGCACAGCTTCCCGCAGCAAGCATGACCTGGTCACCTCGCTCGGCGGCATTCCCATCGACTACAAGTCCGATGACTTCGTAACGCGAGTTTTGCAGATGACCGGTGGCAAAGGTGTCGACGCCGTTTTCGATGCCGTGGGCGGCAGCAACTGGTGGAGGTCTTACAAGACGTTGCGCACTGCAGGCAAAGAGCCGGGAGGAAAATTGATCGGCTTCGGAATGTCTTCGGTGATCGAGCAGGGAAGGCCAAGCAAATTGCGCGGCCTCGCCAGCTTTGCCCTGATGGGATTGCTCGGTATCCTTCCCGACGGCAAGACTGCCCGCTGGTACTCGATTACGACCGAGAAGAAGCGTCATCCGGAATGGTTTAGGGAAGACCTTGCTCTGTTGCTTGCATTGCTGCGCGACAAGAAAATTCATCCAGCCGTTTCCGAACGCCTTCCGTTGCGTGAAGCCCAACGGGCCCACGAATTGATCGAGCACTCCCGAGTGACAGGCAAAATCGTGCTCCTCTGCCAGGAATAGGGCAGCTCCGCAGTGTCGCGTGGAACATCATGTTTTCCGCCCGGCAGGCGAAAGGTTGTGACAAGACGAAAAATGATCGGGTTCCCAATCTGCTTGTATGTCCATCGAGACAGAGAATTTGGCCGCGCCGTGTTAGCTGATAGCTAATATACGAAATACAAAAAAAGCGAAAGTGTTCCACGTGGAACATATCTGTGATCTGCTAATTGACTTTCAAGAGCAGGCAGGTCACGTCATCATGCTGGGGGGTGTTGCCGACGAAGACGTCCAGCGCGGTGAAGATGCGCTGCATCATGTCGGCGGGACTTGCGTTGGCAGCATTGGCAACAACCGCCAGCAGACGCGGCTCGCCGTATTCTTCGTCGCGCGTGTCCACCGCTTCCACCACTCCGTCAGTGAAGATCACCAGCCAGTCGCCGGGCGCGAGCTCAACGCTGCCTGACTCGTAGGATGCGTCGGCGTTGATGCCAATCGGAAGTCCGCCAGCGTCCAGGCGCTCGAGCATGCCCGACTTGCGGCAAAGCATCGGCTGGTTGTGGCCGGCGTTGATGTAGTTGAGCGTACGCGTGACCGGATCAAGCTCTGCGAGGAACGCAGTTGTGAAACGCAGCCCGCCCTGGCTGTTGGTGCAGGCGTAGCGGTTGACGCTCGCGATCAAATCGCTGAGGGATGACTGCGTGACCGCGAGCGTGCGCAAGCTTGCCTGGAAGGTTGCCATCAGCATGGCAGCGGGAATGCTTTTGCCGGCAACGTCCGCGACTGCCAGGAGCACACGGTCTTCGTCGGGAGTCTTGCCCGGACGAACGAGCACATCGTAGTAGTCGCCGGCCACGGTATTGGCCGGTCGCGTTTTGAAGGCGATCTCCATGCCAGGGATCGTCGGTGGCTGGTTGGGCAACAGCCAGTTCTGAATCTCACGCGCAATTTCCAGGTCGCGCTTCATCACCACCCGATCACCCACTTCCAGTATCAGAACCAGCAGAAGGAGCAGGCCACCGTACAAACGGAAATCAAGATTGATCAGGTGCATCTCTCCCGACTGGTCGTGCCAACCGAATACGGGATTGAAGACCAGGAGAACGAGAGCAAGCAAGAGAAGCAGGCGGCGCGCGGGAGAAAGTTTCTCGAGCACCGCCCAGAAAAACTGCTGAGCGACGTGCCAGGCCTTGTGTGCCGGCCTCTGGGCTTGCTCGTCGGCCCCGGCGAAGTCCCTGGAGTAGAGCCGGTAGCTGACACGAGCCTCCTTTTCAAACTGCGACCACAGTTGGTTGAGTTCCAGTCCTTCGGTCACGCGCAACCAAAACCGATTGACCTTCTCGCGGAAAGAAAGCGGAGGCGCGGGACGCGCTGCGACCGGTGGTGGATAGGAGGAGGACATAATAGTAAAGAGAAATTATAGAGGGACGGCGGGCAAATCAGGTTTCCAGGTTTCAAAGTTCAAGGTTTCAAATCAAGCTTTCAAGTTTCATAGTTGCAAGGCTGCAGAGTGTTTAGGTCTTTCCGCTTAGCACACCGTATTGGAAGGTGGGTCGCCGGAGGGCAGTCTCGGGACGCTCGGCTTCCCCGGCTGGAAAGGAATGATTTTACATTCGCCCCGCGGTTGTCGCGCACTGATTATGTTTCACTGCGCGGCGGGGAACAGAGAGAGCTGTTCGTCTTCGGGAGAAGGGACCGGGTGGGCGCGGCGGGCGTAGCGCTCGTATTCATTTTGAATTCCGTGCTTGGCGCGCAAGCGTGCCATCAGTTGCGAGAGACGCTTGCCGAAGGAGGGCGGCAGGAAAGCTCGCTGTTCATAGTGCTCACGATAACTTTTAACGAGGTGAGGAAATTCTTTTTCGAGGAAGGGAAGGAAGATGGAGGCCGAGCAGGGCTTGAGGAAGAGCGCATTCGCGAAGAGATATTTTGATCCGGCCTGGGCAGCAGCTTCGACCAGAGCATCCAGATCGCGAGGATCGTCAGTAATACCGGGGAGCACAGGGGCGCATATCACTCCGGCGGGAACTCCCGCGAGATTGAGCTGACGCACGGCGTCCAGTCGCAAGTCAGGGCGAGGCGCTCGCGGCTCGAGAACGCGGGCGAGCTCGGTGTTCACGGTGGTGATGGTGAGGTTCACGAACAGGCGGTTGTGGCGAGCGATCTCGCGAAGAAGTGCCACGTCGCGGAGGACGAGATCTGACTTGGTGACAATGCCGATATCGAATCCACGATGGCGCGCGAACACTTCTAGGATCGCGCGGGTGATTTCGTAGCGGCGCTCGGCGGGCTGATAGGGATCGGTCGCAGTGCCAATGGCTATTTCCTCGCCCTGCTTGACCTTCCTGAGTTCCTGGCGAAGCAGATTGGCGGCGTGCTGCTTGACGAAGATTTTGTGCTCGAAGTCTTCGTCGGACATTTCCATGAACTCGTGGGTATAACGGGCGTAGCAGTACTTGCACGCGAACTCGCAACCGCGATACGGATTGATGGCCCAGGTGAACGGGAGGTGGCGATTGCTGACCACTTTGTTGAGCAGGGAGCGGGTGGGAAGAGTGAAGTACTCGATGAGGTGGCCTTCGCGGATGGACTTGCCTTGGGCGGCGAGGCGGGCGATGCCGACAAGGCGAGAGTGTTCGGGGAGGAGAGGGAGGGTGGACATGTGATTCGCCTTTTGTTCGCCTATGGTAATGGAGGAGCGCGGAAGCGTCAAGGTGGGGGGGATAGGAGATAGAGCACTTCGAAACGACACATCGTAGTAATGAAGTGGTTAACGTTTTGTAAAGACTGCTGATGCTATGAGACGTTGATGTTGATGTTGACGTTGCCTTTGACGTTGAGACGTGCGCGCTCGCTTCGCTCGCGTAGGGGCTGGGCTGCTCTAGGAGTTGGGCTGGAGATGGAGTTGATGCTTTGCTGCTTGCAGCAATGTTAGAGACCCGGGTCAGGTCAATGTGGAGATAGGGTATATGTGTTGTTGAAATGTATACACTTGCTGGTGAACTAAGGCGAAGAGCTTGATGTTGTGCCTCCTGGACAGTCTATCAAAGCGCGTCTTCTCTCAAGGTTTAGGAAGTGAGCGCAGGAGGCCGCACGTCGCCCATTTGAACGAGAACCTGGGTCGGAGTATTTCGTCCGAGTTGCTCGAAATCATGGACCATGTGCATCTGGTCGTAATATCCGAAGCTGTGCGCGATATTCAGCCACGTCCTAGTTGGATTCGCCAACTTCGCATCCATGGCGGCTTGGAAACGGGCGATCCGTGCAAACGTTTTAGCCGACATACCGACTTCGGCCCGGAAGAGACGCTCGAAGTGACGAAGACTCAAAGCGTCTTGCCGGCCCAAGTTAGGGATTTTCACCGCTCCATGGCGTTTGAAGAGGTACTGGATCGTGATTTTTATCTTATCGGCCCCTTTGACCTGAGGAAGCCTTCTCATTAGAAAGGCTTCAACAACCGCGACGCGCCGCTCAAAAGTCGCCTCTTCGCCCATACGGCTCCAGACTTCTCGAATCACGGCGCCATGAAGAGCTGTTCGCGTCCTCGAAATGGTCTGTCATTTCTCTGACGGGGATATTAAATAGCTGAGACCAACCGCAGGGCCAGAAGAACACCGCGAACGAGTCCACTCCCGGTCGTAGGCCTAGCGTACCGGAGAAATCTGTCTGTCCTCCGCCGACGAGGATTCCTTGCGAGACGTCTCGCCCCCGATGTCGAATGGCCGGTAAGACTCCGAATTCAAGATTCAACATTTGCTCAAGCTGTGCAGGAACAGACTGGATCCAAGAAGGATCGGCGGGGGCGACGGAGCGCTGGGCGTAAGCACGCACGAAGGGAGCTAGCTCCGTACGAGGACGCGCGCTCTGTAGGCATGGCATAACGCAATTCTTCCGAGATGCCGATCTGCTGATTGCCCCGGTAGGTAACTCGAGCCTAAAACGAGCTTGGATCCTTGCCCTGAATATAGCAAATTCCCGTTTGTCGGGAAATTTAATACCGATGGATCCTTCGAATTTCCGAAGAATGTCGCTTTTTTACTAGGCACACCTGACCCGCCTGGGGCATAACGCATCAAGCAATTTCCGTCCCCCGGGTTCAAACAAGCAAGGTGAGTGTCCTTGGCATGAGAATTATGACAGCCGAAGGGAGGAGGTATGCGAGCAGGACACTGGGTTGTTGTTTTGTTTATATCCTGGCCCTCATACCGTCGCTGTGGATAGGACTTTACCCACCTTGTTCCAGTCAGAGCTATAGACCGACTGAAGGCGGGCCCCAGGTTTAACTGGAGGGAATCATGGAAACAAAGCGTCGAATTGTGATTAAGTTCCAGAGCGTCACTGCGGTGGCGACAATTCTGTTCGCGATCCTCAGCATGCCAGGCATTGTGGTGGCGCAGGAACATGCGGCCCATCACCATCGTTACAAATTCATCGATCTAGGAACCCTCGGCGGACCGCACAGCTACGGTCCGGTGAACGGCCTTGGCAGTCGATTGCTTAACAACGCCGGCGTCGTCACGTCCTATGCCGACACCACGGCTCAAGACCCTCTCGCACCAATTTTGTGCTATGGCCCGGACTGCCTGGTTGCGCATGCTTTCCGATGGAGCCATGGCGTGATGCGCGATCTGGGTGCAGTGGATGATAGGTACAGTAGCGCCGCCGGATCCATCAATGATCGGGGATGGAGTACCGGCCAGTCTGAAACTGGAGCGACCGATCCGACCTTCAACTTCCCCTTATTTCATACGGTGCTATGGAAAGGCAGGAGGATGGTGGACATTGGAACACTTCCAGGCGGCACGACCAGCATTGGAATCTCTATTAATAATGCCGGGCAAGTGGTGGCCTTCGGGAACAACGACATTCCCGATCCCTTCGCTCTTTTCCCAAGCGCGACACAAATGCGAACGTTCGTTTGGCAAGAGGGCGAGGTTCAGGACATTGGCACGCTGGGTGGACCTGATGCTGTTCCTGGCCCCGGATGCAACAATCAGCGGCCCGGTGTAATCGTGGGCCAGTCGTACGTCAGCTTTACGCCAAATCCTGCTTCGGGCATACCCACCCTTGATCCGTTCCTCTGGGATAACGGCACCATGACCGATCTTGGAAACCTCGGAGGAACATTCAACTGGGCACAGTGCATCAACAATCGCGGTCAGGTCATCGGGATGTCCAGACTCCCGGGGGATCTTATTACCCATGCCTTCCGCTGGCAAAACGGCCGGATGCAAGATCTAGGGACACTCGGCGGTCCTCTTTCAGAGGCGTTTTGGATCAACGATGCCGGAGATATCGCGGGCTCGGCCGACCTACCCACACCTGGCCTGCATGACGCTGTCATCTGGAAACACGGTCGGATCCATGATCTCGGAACTGTTCCTGGCGATCCGTGCAGCCGCGCATATGGCATTAACTCACGAGGCCAGGTTGTGGGCGGCTCGTCCTCGTGCCACGCCTTCCTTCACGCATTTGTGTGGCAAGAGGGTGGGCCGATGATGGACTTGAACGCGCTGATTCAGTCGGGAACAGGCTATCAGTTGACGAACGCCATCGACATTAATGATCGCGGAGAAATTCTTGCCAAGGCTGCGCCCGTCGGCTTTACCCCAAATGACGACGCGGATCTCGGTCACCTTGCTCTTCTGATCCCTTGCGACGACGATCACTCCGGCATTGATGCTTGCGACTACTTGGAAGTGGATCCTCACACCGTCGCTGCCAGTGTCAATGTCGCCCCGCCGCCGCGTGCGATCAGGAAGGCAGGCGATGAAGACAGACCGGCATCCGACGGTATGCCCAGATTCAGGACTCAACGCTGGGTTCATTGAGTTGGTGGGGAGGACGACTGTAAAAAGGGGCTTAGCCGGTGGCAAGTCAGGACGGCGGCGATGGATGACCAAAGCACCGAGACGAGAAATACGCGCCGGGTTCTCGTCTACATGAACACTTAAAAGATCAAATCCAACTGTCGCGTGACGCAGGGATGGAATCGTGGGTTGTACACCATGCATCGCACCTCGCAAACTCGCGCCCCAGTGGCCTTCAACCGTCAAACGGTTCCCAAACAGTTAACGTTGTGGAGAATACTTATGCGAACAAAGATTTTCGAATTCAAGTCATTAGTCGCTTGTCTAGCCATGCTGTTTTCGGCAGCCGGCACCGCCTTCGCTACCTTCCCCGGACATAATGGCCTGATCGCCTTTCAAGCTCCAACTTCCGCGGGGTCCAAATTTATACAGTGCGTCCGAATGGCAAGGACTTACAGCAGATCACGTTTCTGAGTGGCGACGCTGTCGCGCCAGCTTGGTCCCCAAACGGGCGCCGGATCGTTTTTGAGCACGATGCGCCCGGTGAATGCGCCAATGTGGCGATTATGAATGCCGATGGCAACGGCCTGATTGAATTCCCGGCGCCGGGTGCTTGTGAGGACGATCCCTCTTTCACACCCGACGGGAAAAAGATCATATTCCATCGTTTCGATCCCGACGCCAACGACGACGCCTTTTGGAGCATGGATCTCAATGGCCATAATAGGCAACGCATCGGGCAATGCTGCTTTGATCCGAATGTTTCTCCTAACGGGACAAAGATCAGTTTCCTTTGTTGCCCGAACGGAAACCCCGACGCATCGGCGCTCTTCACGTCCAACATTGATGGTACCAACCTGCTCCAACTCACCCCCTTCAGCTTCGATGTCGCCGTTAAGCAGGATTGGGCGCCAGACGGCAAGAACCTCGTCTTTACTATCTATGGAGATGTCACCATCCCAGGGGTCTCAAAAAACATCGTCACCATCCGTCCCAACGGAAAGCAACTTCATTTCGTAACGAACTACGAAGGTGGAGATGTCAGTGCCGTCGTGGGTTCCTATTCTCCCGACGGGCGCTGGATCACTTTCCGACTCATCGATCATGGCCTCTTTGGACTTTACAAGATCCATCCCAATGGGAGTGGTCTTAAGACAATCCTTCCACTTTCGGACTTCAGGCCCGGTTTCATTGCCTGGGGTGCGCGACCCAATGAGGCAGACGACGAAGGAAAGTAGGGGGCTGGCCCACCTTTCCCGTGGTTTGCTAGCACGACTGAGGCTGCCTCACCCTTCGGGCTTTTCGAAGGGTGGGAGGCAAGGACGTTTGCATCTGCTCGGAACGCGACCTTGCCTTTCAACCACGCACTGCGTTCACTGGTCACAGTTCTGGCCAGCGGCTTCGTTTGATGATGGCTTATGCCGGGGCGTCTGCGTCGCTACTATGGGGCCGGGTATCTGCACTTCATCACCAGCAGTTGCTACCAACGTCGGCCGCTGCTGGGCAGCGAGAAGAATCGGGACCTGTTTCTGCGCGTCTTGGAAGCGGTCCGGCGGCGCTACGACTTCGTGGTGGTCGGCTATGTCGTCATGCCCGCGCATATCCACTTGCTGCTGAGCGAACCGGAGCGCGGCAACCGTCGGTGGTCATGCAAGCCCTCAAACAAGGTTTTGCCCGGCGTCTTTTACGCGGTTGGCGCCGGAGTCAGAACAGCGGTCAAGCTTCGCTTTGGGAGAGTGTCTGCGGCGAGGGACATATCTGGCAACGGCGTTTTTACGATTTTGTGGTGTGGAGCGAGGGCAAGCGAATCGAGAAGCTGCGCTATATGCATCGCAATCCGGTGAAACGTGGATTGGTGCTTGAACCTGAGCAGTGGCTTTGGAGTAGCTATCGGAATTATGCCTATGGAGAGATTGGCCCGGTGCTGGTCAATGAACAGAAGAAAGCCGAACTGAAAGTCCGCGCGCCGGGATCGGGTTGAGGTCCTTGCCTCCCACCCTTCGAAAAGCGCGAAGGGTGGGGCAGCCACGGTTAGTTGGGGTATGAAGAAAGCCGAACTGAAAGTCCGCGCGCCGGGATCAGGTTGAGGTCCTTGCCTCCCACCCTTCGAAAAGCGCGAAGGGTGGGGCAGCCACGGTTAGTTGGGGTATGAAGAAAGCCGAACTGGAAGTCTGCGCGCCGGGATCAGGGAGGGGTCCTTGCCTCCCACCCTTCGAAAAGCGCGAAGGGTGGGGCAGCCATGGTTAGTTGGGGTATGAAGAAAGCCGAACTGGAAGTTTGCGCGCCGGGATCGGGTTGAGGTCCTTGCCTCCCACCCTTCGAAAAGCGCGAAGGGTTGGGCAGCCACGGTTAGTTGGGGTGTGAAGAAAGCCGAACTGAAAGTCTGCGCGCCGGGATCGGGTTGAGGTCCTTGCCTCCCACCCTTCGAAAAGCGCGAAGGGTGGGGCAGCCATGTTAGTTGGGGTGTAGGGAAGAGGCGGGCTAGCCCGCCTCATGCATTCGGACGAGGTCGCCCGCAGTTGAAGATTTGTTTATCGGGCCGCTGGAGGAACTGGCGTGAAGTCTGATGAATCCGACTGCGATGGATTTTCAGTTCGGCCTTCTCCCTTTAATCAGCCCTTTCCTTCGGATTAGCCCAGCAATGCCAGCCAGCCCTGTCGCCAAAAATCCGAGCGTCGCGGGTTCTGGGACAGGTGTTGGAGGGGACGCGGCATAGAACTCGCCGTGCGTGAACAAATACCCACCGGAATAGTCATCATGGGCAGGGATGTATTCGAAGTGGAAATTCCATCCTCCATTTTGAGGTAACGTAAGCTCGACTTCTTTCAAATTCCCGGATCCCTGCTCAACTTGTAGGAAAACCGACGAGTTTAGACCACCGCCCCCATCGGGGGGAAAGAAGCTACTTGGGTCGTAGTTGTCGACATTGTAGGTCTTTCCCCCAAGCATCACCGGTCCGTAATTTCCCAAAGTAACGTAAATGTCCCCGATATAAGTAGAAGTGTCGGGCTGCAATTCTTGGTCGTTGTAGCACCAGGGGTAGCATTGCATCATGCCGTATGCTTGGATCATGGTACCCGGACCGGTGAAAGTGAAAAATATGTGGTCGCCTGAGACTCCAGTCCGCGGGTCCATCGAACCCGTTACTTGAGTGATTTGGAAGCTGTCAGCGTAGGAGCACGGTATAAATACGATAACGAGCATCCCGACTATCCCGAGTAGGCGCTTCATGGATGGTTCTCCTTCACTAGTGGTCGTGCGTTGATCTCGAGGGGACGAAGGACTCCCTTTTTCATTGTCCTGCTGTTTGGCTTTGTCGGCTTGGGGGAAACGACCGGGAGACGGACCCGAGGGTTCCAAATCAGGACAGCTACGAGGGTTGCCAGCCGCCTCGTTTAGGACGCTCTCGATAATTGCTCTTGTAACATCGCCATCTCTAACAATGTCGGCGGTGTCATGACGTTTTCGAGCATACTGCTGCATCCGCTCCGAGAAGATCGCCATTTCGCTCTAGTTGAGATTTGGAGGCTGACCCACCTTCCCGTGGTTTGCTAGCACGACTGAGGCTGCCCCACCCTTCGAAAAGCGCGAAGGGTGGGGCAGCCATGGTTAGTTGGGGTATGGGGAAAAGGTGTGCCAGCCCGCCCCTTCGTTTCATATAGCAGCAGTCGTATTTAGTGCAGATTCACAATCGCAGGATGAAGCTCCCACAAGGTCGCTACATGTCCGCGATCGTGCTCGAAATCTTCGAATGCCATCCCTAAGACATCGATGGGCAAAGCCTGTGGGAGTTCCCCTCCGTGCTGCGAGTCGAGAAGAAATCCATGTTGCTTCAATTGTCCTTGCAGATTTTGCCGAGCCGAACAATATTCGCTATCAACTGGCGTCTCCACGATCATCCGCAACGCGCTCTTGTCTGCAGTGTTCGAAATCTCCATAGAGACGTCACAGTCCAGGGCGTTCACACTCGCGTTCTGCAAATATGCGGTCGCAATATGAAAAACCTCTTGCTCGCGTCCAGTTCGCGGGGCGTCAGGAGGCATAACCGGATCTTGCGGCCAGGCAAGAATGATCTCGACTGAGACTTCTTGGGCAGCGATGTTCGGAATTGGGACATGCTTTGCCAGATGCCGATAATCAGCGATGTCCGGCTCAATGGGTAAACATTTGCAGAGGTCTTTAGGTGTGGGTTGCAAAAAACCAAAATCTTGACCGCTGCAACTAACGATAACCAAAGCCAGCAGGATCGTGACCGAGGTCAAATGAATCTGTGCAAGCCTTTCAAATTGAGGGCTCATCGATGACCTCAGATGCTACCCGCAGCTGATAGGGCTGTATCAATCAATATTTGTCATGATCCAATTGATGGTCGACCTCGAAGAGCTATCCGGGAGGCGGGCCCACCTTTCCCGTGGTTTGCTAGCCCACGGTTAGTTGGGGTATGAAGAAAGCGGAACTGAAAGTCTGCGCGCCGGGATCAGGTTGAGGTCCTTGCCTCCCACCCTTCGAAAAGCGCGAAGGGTGGGGCAGCCATGGTTAGTTGGGGTTAGGGAAAAGGTGAGCCAGCCCCCGATTTCAAAAAAGCACCAAGTACCGAATCCTGGTTACGTCCACTGGATGGTTATGGTGGAGGATGAGCAAAACTGAGCAGTAATCACTCACGATCATCGTTCATAGTTGACTGGATACGAAGTTAAGGACTAGGGGGCACCATGTTAGGTTACGGTTTAGTGGGAACAATTGTGGTAGTTCTGCTGATTATTTTTGTCCTGCGTTCTATTTGAACCTGCGGCGTTGGCGGTCTATCGCGGTTCGCCCGGTTGCGAGCTTTCGCTTGGACGAGTTTCTGGATGGATTGAAGCTCACAGTATTACACCCTGTGTAGGAGGCTACATGAAAAGAATTTTGGGAATTTGCACCATTCTGATGGCGCTGGTAGCGCTCACTTTACCCGTCCTGGCGCAGGACTCGGATGACAATCGCCGGCAAAGCGATCGCGACGATGCGCGCCGCCAAGATGATCGTGGCTATGGGCACGGCCAGCGGCAAGCACGCTTATCGTCGGACGACCAGCAACGCTTCGACAGCTACTATTCGCGCTGGCAGGGATATCGGCGAAGCCGCAACCGGGATGAGATGGAAAGCATGGAAAAGCGCATGCGGGATGTGATGTCTCGCAACAACATTCCATCGGATGTGCCGTTCGACGAGATCGCTTCGAACGGTAATCGGGAGTATGGTGACCATTACGGACAGCGGCGGCAAGCACGCTTATCTTCCGAGGACCAGCAACGCTTCGACAGCTATTATTCGCGCTGGCAGGGATATCGTCGAAGCCACAACCGGGATGAAACGGAAAGCATGGAGAAGCGCATGCGGGATGTAATGTCGCGTAACAACATTCCATCGGATGTGCCGTTCGATGAGATCGCTTCTCGGAGATAGTCCGGCGTAGTCTAACGAGATATAGAACAGAAGAAAGTCGAACTGAAAGTTGGCGCGGATCAGTTGAGGTCCTTGCCTCCCACCCTTCGAAAACCGCGAAGGGTGGGGCAGCCATAGTTAGTTGGCAGCCATAGTTAGTTGGGGTATAAGAAAAGGTGTGCCAGTCCCGCCTGTACCCCTCTTTGCATCGAAGCGGGCAAGGCGGCGAATCTGCTACCGATACAACATCGGTGTCGAAGCAGAATCGGGCAATCCCATCTCGAGGATGGGCATCCTTGCCTCTACCACCGTTCCGGGTTCAGCCCGCGAGACTCTCAGTTCCCCGTTGAGTTGTTTTACTCGTTCTTTCATTCCGCTTATGCCGACCCCGCCACTGGTCGCGGATGCGCTGCCGGTAGCATCGCCAATCCCCCGGCCAAAGTCTCTAATACGGACGCTTACCTCATCGAATTCCTGATTCATTTCGATGCGAGCATTCTCGCTGCCAGAATGTCGGTAGATATTGGTAATGGATTCCTGAATAATGCGAAAAATCGCCGTTTCGATGTCGCGAGGCAGGCGCGGAAACACGACCGGCTTATACTCGAATACGATTCGCAAACTGCTCCGCTTTTGCAGTCCCTCAAAGTACCAATGCAGCGCAGGAAGCAAGCCAGACTCATCCAGCAGAGGCGGATGCAGCAAGTAAGAGATATTGCGAACCTTCAGCAAGGCCTCGTCCAACAACTGGCCGGCTTTCGAGGGACCCGGTTTTTCGTCCGCTCCCGACATGCTTTGCAAATCCAGCTCGATTTTGACAGCGGCGAGCTGCTGGCCCAATTCGTCGTGGAGTGCGCGCGCAATCCGGCGGCGCTCTTCGTCCTGGACGCGCATTAACTCGGAGGACAGTCTTTGCAACTCTAGAGTGCGCAATTCGACTTGGCGCTGTGATTCCACAAGCTGCGCGACTCGGGATCGCAATTCCTTGTTGAGCTGACGGCTTCGCTCTTCCAAAGCTCGGCGCTCGGTCAGATCACGGGTCACCTTGGAAAAGCCGCGCAACTCTCCAGTGCGATCACGAAGTGCGGTGATAATCACATGGGCCCAGAAAGTGGAGCCGTCCTTTCTTACGCGGGTACCTTCATCGGAATATCGCCCCTCTTTGGATGCGATTTCAAGTTCGCGATCGGGCCATTTGCTCTCGATGGCGTCAGGCGGATAAAAGCGAGAGAAGTGTTCCCCGATAATTTCGTCAGCCTTATAGCCCTTGATCCTCTCCGCGCCTTCGTTCCAGGTTGCGACCGTCCCATCGGGCTCCAGCAAGAAAATTGCGTAGTCCTTGACGCTCTCCACGAGGAGTCGGAAGATCTCATCACTTTGCTTAAGGCGATTTTCAGCCCGTTTTCGCGCCTCCGTCGCCTGGAAAACAACAGCGCGAGGCTGATTCTGATTGGTCAAATTTTGGTTCCCCTTCAACAGTCTACGCCCATTACTGCTGAGGCCGACCCGGCATCGGCAGAGGAAGACGTTACGGCTGAACGCCTTCACTTCCCATACAGTAAGCGCTGTAGTGATTCGTTCTCGTCATGAATCGCGGGGCGCCTGGATCGAAAAATCGTTGCTACTCCAGCTCGCAACGAGGCACGGATTCGGATACGGCGCGCAGGCTTCCAGAACAAATTCGTGAACTACTGGAGGATTTACCTGATGGCTTCGTGGACGGCATCTCCGTAGCTTTCGGAACAGATGAAGGAGGGACAATATGAATAGAGCTTTGAAGATGCTTCTTCGAACGGGCCTCAACATGTTAGAGCAATCCGATAGGGCTACTGAACCGGTGCGCGAGCACATTGCCGACACAGCGGACCTACTGCGACGAAAAATTCGCGGCGAGGACCACACACTACGTTACGTTCTGAGTTTTGCGGCGGGGATCGGTGTCGGGGTGGGAGTTGGTCTTCTTACGGCTCCCGGTAGCGGCGCGCAAAACCGCAATTCTATTTCCGAAAAAATCCGGGAAGTCGGTAACCGAATCAAGACTCAAGCTGGTGTAGAGGGAGACCTTGCCACCGGGAGTCGCGGGTAAAGCGAATGACGGTGTTTGTTGATCGGTTGGGTCTGGGCAGCTGTCTAATGAGGAGCTGGATGGCGTGGCCCAGACCTTTGACGGCATCAGACTTGAAGGCACGCAAGCAGGAAGTAAGAGTACGGAAAACGTTGTCCAGCAGTACTTGAATTCACAGCGTAAGAATCCTGACAGGAAATCAGCAAAGTCCAGTCTCCGAACTTACGAGAGACGCGATCGGCGGGGCCGCCACACGCAGGTGGGCGAGGCCCCGTCGAAATTTGCCTTGACACGCACTGCCACCCTGTACACAATGCCTCAATCGCAACCCGCCTTGTCGCTTTTCCCACTTTTCGATTGCGGGTTTGCTTGCATTGGGGCTCCTTTTCGCGTGAGACGTTTTCTGCTGAAGAGGAATGGCAGTTCGCAAGCCAACTTGAATTTGTAGTGTCTGCACCTCTTTAGGGACCAAATCAATACGCGAGCAGCGAGCCTTGGCGGAGGGCGCCATGGAACGTGCTACGGCTGTTTTCCTGACAGTTCTCGCGTTCGCGTCGATCGCAATTCTGAGCAGTTGCAGTGGCAGCAGTTCCATGACTCCCCCGCATGCGGACATCACCGTTTCCGTCGCGGCAGATTCGACGTCGGTGCCCGCAGGAGGGGCGGCTTCGGTCACCGCAACCGTTGGTCAAGACTCCTCGAATCTGGGCGTTACGTGGAAGGTTTCCTGCTCCGCGACACCCTGCGGCACGATCTCGCCGGTCGCGACTGGGAGCGGAGCCCCTGCCTCCTACACCGCCCCAATCGTTCCGCCGGCAAGCGACCACACCGTTACCATCACCGCCACCTCGGTTGCGGATCCTTCGAAGTCCAACGCGGCAACTGTTACCATACCGGCGCTTACTGTCACAGCGTCCCCGGCTACCGCTGCCGTGCAAGCCGGAGTCTCGTTGCCCATTAATGCCAGCGTAAACAACGACCTGTCCGGCAAGGGAGTGTCGTGGTCCATCTCGCCGGCCTCAGGCCTTGGAACGCTTACCAACGCCACCAGCACGGATGTCACCTATAACGGCCCCACCACTCCTCCCGCTAGCGACGCCTCCGTTACCATTACTGCCACTTCCCTGAACGACACGACGAAAGCCTTCGCAGTGGTGATTACTGTCCCATCCGTTACGCTGTCGGTTGCCCCGCTGACAACTTCCATCCCCGCAGCCGACACCGTCCCGAACATTATCGCGACCGTGGGTAATGATCCTGGTCATAAAGGCGTCAACTGGACGGTCTCATGTGCGGCTGCACCCTGCGGAACGATTTCCTCCAATAGCAGCGCTAGTGGCGGGGCGATCACCTACACCGCCCCCCCGACTCCGCCTGCCAACGACTTGCCGGTGACCCTTACCGCCACATCGGTGGACGATCCGGTTGCTTCGGCATCCCTCACCGTCACTGTTCTGGCGATCGTCGTGAACATCACCCCGGATGCAAGCAGTGTGCAATTCGGCGGCAGCGTTCCCAACATCGTGGCCACCGTGGTGAATGATCCGGCCGGCAAGGGCGTCACCTGGGCCGTGCAGCCTTGCGGTATGGCACAATGCGGAAGCATTTCATCCCAGGCCACGCCCAGTGGCGGCGCTGTGTCCTACACTGCCCCTGCCTCCCCGGTCCCAAGCGATATCACGATCGCGATCGTGGCCACTTCGGTCTCCGATGTCTCCAAGAGTAATTCGGTGGGCATCACAGTGTTGGCCATTACAGTTGCCGTCGATCCGGTGAGTGCGATCATCCCGGTGAACGCAATTACGGCATTGAACGCGACCAAGTTTGCCGCCACGGTCGGCAACGATTCCAGCAATCAGGGCGTTACCTGGACTTTAACCCAAGGCACTTCATCGACGGCGTGTTCACCGACTTGTGGAACGATTGCGGCAGACGGGACCTACGCGGCACCAACCGCAGTCCCAACCGATGCGAGCGTGACCCTCACCGCAACCTCAGTTACGGATACCACGAAGGCTAGCGCAGCAACGATTACGCTCACTACTGGCACGGTGAAGATCATCCCCGCAAGCTTGGCCTTCGGCCAGTTGAAGATAACTTCAACCAGCCATCCAACGAAAACCCTCGTTGCACAGCTGACCAATACCGGCGGTTCGGCACTTAGCATTACCAGTCAAACAGTGTCGGCTCCCTATACCGTGATTGCTCTTTGTCCGGCCAGCGTGGCGTCGGGCTCCAGTTGCGGTATCAGCGTGAAGTTCGCGCCCACCATAGTGGGCACATTCAATGGCAGTCTCTCGATCACTGACAGCGACGTCACCAGCCCGCAACTTTTACCCCTGCTCGGCAGTGCCTGCACTGGTATAAGTTGCTTTGGAAGGGGGATTCGAGCCGCGCTCGTGACCGACCGCGTGCTCACGGTCCCAGCGCCAACCGGGCCCAATAAGGTTGGAACTCGAACCTTGGATCTGCTGGATGCGGATCGCTCCGACCCCTACCTCGAGACAGGTCAAGGCCGCGAGTTAATGGTGCGGTTCTGGTATCCCTCGGCCTCCAATCACGAGTGCCGCCCTGCGCCGTATGCTTCCGCTGCGGTTTGGGAGTACCTGGGACGGCTGGTGCAGGTCGCGCCGCCGCGAGTGAAAACTAACAGCTGCCTGGATTCTCCGATCGCCGCCGGCACTCATCCGGTGGTGGTCTTCACCCACGGATACACGGGGACATTCACCGACTACACCTTCCTCTTTGAAGATCTTGCAAGCCGAGGGTATGTGGTGGCATCGGTAGCTCACACCTTTGAATCGACAGCCATCCAATTCCCCAACGGCCGGTTGGCAACCTCCACGCTAGGCAGCCATCTGGCAAAGACCCTCCAGATGAACGAACCGTCAACCACACTGGCAGTTGCGGTGCGCCTGGGCGATTTGAAATTTGTGATGAACGAACTGGGACACCTGAATGGTTCTGTCAAAGGCCCGTTCTTCGGCGCTTTTGATATGTCTCGAATTGCCCTGGCAGGTCATTCTCTGGGCGGAATGACTGCGCTACTTGGCGTCGAAATGGAGCCCCGTTTCGGCGCAGCTGTGAGTCTCGATGGGGTTGCGCCCAGTACGTGGTTTGGACCAACACGGAAGCCCATCATGCTGCTGGGTGCCGGCAGCGACATGTGGGACGAAAACAACTGCCATGTGTGGAGTCAAATGCGCGGACCTCGCTTCGCTGTGAATCTGAAAGGTTCCGAGCACCTGACGCCTTCGGACGCGATCTGGCTCACGAATGGAGCGATCAGGACCTCAGGCGGCATGGGGAAAACGATCGCTGCCGTGCGCAACTACGTCGCTGCGTTCCTGGATGTGAATTTGAACGCGAAGCCAGGGAAAACTCTGCTTAGCGGTCCCTCTTCTGACTACCCCGAGGTTGAGGTAACGACCCAGACACAAAACCAGTGTCCGGCTACTGACAGCAATGGGGCGAAATGAACTTCGGGTTTACTCAATTACGCTTGGCGTGTGGGCCACTCACTCGGACCCTTTGCGGATGAGTGGAGTTTCACGATGCCCGCAGCTCCGAAGATTGGATGCGGTGTTCTTGATCGGAACTGCCCACTGCTGGAACTTGCCGCGTAGCGCCCCCTTCCTGGTGATAGGCATACGAGTGGAGCTTAGTGAGTAGCGTCCGGAGCACCGCGGCGGCCTTTCAGGATTCTCTCGCCAACGAAACCCATCCTGACCGCAAGGGCTCTACTGGCGGTGTACATCGTGTTGGGGTACTGTACGAAAGCTTTATTGATCCCATCACGATTCTTTCGACCATTCCTTCGGCGGGAGTCGGTGTGCTACTGGCGTTGAAGGTCAAGCACCACGAGCTGGATGTGATCGGGCTGATCGAAATCATTCTATTCACCCTGACTACACTCATTCGCACAGAACGCGATTGAATGGGCCAACCTCTCTTGAGTTGGCGACCTACGGACAGTTGGGGGGCTGCGCTGGTCCTTCTGGAACGTAAGGGTAAGAATTTCCGGCAAAGCATTGTCCAACAAAGTCGGGGGTAAAGGCTTGCTTGGTCTCCGCCGGGACGTCGGTCTCGGAGATGGGGCGGAATTGGAATTCGATTTTTCCGTCGGACGCGACCTCTCCGACGAGATACCCGTAAACGTCAGTCTTGGCTTCCTTGGCGCCGCTGGTGTCTGCCGGTAAGCGAGAACGCACAGCTCCGGCAGTCCCGACAATCCAGCCTGGAAGAATCGAGTTGGGGTGTTCTCTGCGGCAGGCGGTGTTGTACACGTTGTCGAGAAAGAAGTGGGAGTGGCTGGCGAGCACGTAGACGTTCTTGCCCGTCTGGCTGCGGAAGTCGACGAGTTGCTTGTAAACCGCTCTTCCGCTCGCGATGCCTGCGGGGGAATCGTTCATGCTGTGGCCCGTGGAGAGGCCGTCGGGAAGGGCCTTATGCATTCCGACCACGACGCTGCGAATCTCGGGCGCTTTGGCGGCTCTGCCTATCACGCTGGAGAACCAGGTCAGCTGATCTTTGTCGAATTGATCGTCGGAAGCATTGTCGAGAGTGATGAAGTCCACTCCACCCTTGATCCAGTGATAGTAAGACCGGAGCAGGTGAGCGCCTGGGTCGTCATGCAGGCGCTGGGTCTTGAGTTCCGTGGTGTCGAACCAATCAGCAAACTGGAGCAGTGCATCGGTGCGGGTTTTGGGCGGAATCGCCTCGTGATTGCCGAAGGAAAGGTAGACGGGGAGGTCGCCGAAGGGAAGAAGTTGGTGCTCGATGAAGTCGGGCCATGCCGAGCTCTCATACTGCAAAATGTTGGACGTGGGATGGAGTTGCCGATAGTCCTGGTCGAAATCGTAAATAGCGCGGAAATCGCCGAGGTGCCAGTAGAACGTGACGCCCTCCGCACGAGATTGTTTGGCGATGGCTGGCATGACGACGTCGCCACAATTTCTGGAATCTCCTGATACGGCGAATCGCCAGGTCTTTGCGGCTGCTCCCAGCGTGGTATCCGCGCGCTGGGCGTGAGCTAGAACAGCGGTACTTAAAATTGCACAGATTAGCAAGGGAACTTCAAATCTTGTCAGCACCTTTCCTCCAGATGACTTTGAGGCCTTGCATTATGACACCAGGTTCAACTTCGGCAGACACGCCAGAGTAAGGGACATGCGATACAACGCGTCTGAGTGGATCAATTGGCCGGCTTACGACGGATTCCAACCGTGCAGGTGCGGCCACCAGCGGCGCACGTTTTGCCGGTATCGCTCGTAGTCGGCGCCGAATTTTCTGAGAAGTGTCGGCTCCTCGTAGAAGAGCACAAACAAGTGAACACCCAACGCGACTGCCGCTACCGCAGCGATCGCGGCCGGGTTGGCGTGGCCGAATACGATCCACAATCCGATCCACCCGGCGGCGAATCCGACGTACATCGGATTACGGACATAGCGGTAGAAACCAACGACGACCAGGCGTTGCGGTGGAGCGATGGGAGCGGGAGTGCCGCGGCCGGTCCAGCCGAAATCCCAGACACAGCGCAGGGCTACCGAAAATCCGAGGACGGAGGGGATGGCGGCCAACCATCGCCAGCGCGCGGCGCCGGCAATGTCCACCTGAAAGCCTAGCCATCGGGGAAGAAGCCAGAACCAAAGAGCGAAGAAGGCAGCGCCAACGAGCATAGCTGCCAGGGCGGTGAGGGATTGCGACCAGCGTTCCGCCGGATCTGTTCCCGCGGACTGAGCGCTCGCCATAAGTCCTCCTTCCATTTTCGTCCCGCGGGTTGACTACGCGGGCGAGGGAAGAGGCCGAACCTACTCGTTGTCTTACTGCGCCGGCGGCGGAGCGGCCGACGGCTTGTCGAACAGCTTGGGGTCGACCTCGGGATTAATGTGGACTTCGGTAAAGGTTACTACGCTCGATTCTTTTCCGTCTTGCCGGTTAATTTGCCTGGTGGGCACACTTATGCCATCGAAGACCTTCCAGTCGGAGAGGTCCGTTTCGCCTTTGAAAGGGCCTGCGTTGTTGGTTGCGCTGTAGGACTCACGAAGGAGGATGCCAGTGGCCGGGTCGATGTACCAGCGGACAGCGGTGCCGTCTGCATTTATGTCGAGAATCTTTGTCTCGATGCCGTTGACCTTCTCCGAACCATTTGCAGTGAAGGTGAACTTAGGGTCGTCACTGTGCGAAGCGATAAATGTGGGATCGCGCTTGATTTGATCGAGGCTTTCTTTGGCTGCGGAGGCAGGGATCGGACGGACTTGCCCCTGAGCTGCCATGAAGGCGCCTGTAGGCGTAAATACTACGGTCATGGGACCCATGGGCGAATCCATGGCGAGGTGCATGCGGTCGGGGTAAAGGATGGTGAGAACCATTTGGGAGGCGGGCTCGTCTTTGGCTTGCTGCGCAATCTTGGCATTCATGGAGCGGAGTGATTTCAGCTTGGCTGCGCCGCCCATCTTCTCGACTGCCTTGGCGGCAAGGGCCTTGCCTTCAGGGTTGGACGCTGCCGGTGTCGGCGTAGAGGCTGCGGTTGTTCCGCCAGAAGATTCCGAGGGTGCTGCAGTTCCCGATGGCTCGCCTGGGGGCGGCGGGATCGCGATATCGATGTTGGTCACCGGCCCGAGTTCGGATAGCGGCTTGTCGAAGTCTTTTGCATTGCCAACGACCAGCACGGCGAGTTGGTCTTTATGGAGGTATTTGCCCGCGACGCGGTTCACGTCGGCCACGTTCGCTTTCTCGATGCCGGTACGATACTGCTCGAGAAAATTCAACGGATAGCCGTAGAACTCGTAGGCCATGCGCTCGTGCAGGACCTTGTCGGGCGTATCGAAATTGAAGATGAAGGAGTTGAGGATAGAATCCTTGGCGCGCTTGATTTCGTCGTTGGTGATCGGTTTCTTCTGTAGATCGTCAACGTCACCGTAAACCGCCTGGATCGCCTGGACGGTGCTTTCGCTCTTGGTGCCCAAGACGAAGCGCGTGACTCCGGGATGGTCAAACGATGTGCCGATGCCTCCCCCCACCGAGTAGGCGAGGCCGAGTTTGGTGCGGATGTCTTGCATGAGGCGCGAGGAGAAGCCGCCGCCCATGACTTCGTTGAAGACTTCGATGGCAAAGTAGTCGGGATTGCGACGGTCCGTGCCGGGCGCGACCATTCGCACGTTCGACTGGTTCACATCTTCCTTGCTAACCAGATAGTAGCCGGGCTTGGCGGGATTTATTTCAGGCTTGGTTTTGGCCGCGGCCGGGCCCTTGGGCCAGGACGCGAAGGCGGCTTTCAGCTTGGCTTCCATGGCGGCAGAATCGAAGTCGCCGCTGATACCGACAATCATGTTATTAGGATGAACGTACTGCTTGTGCCAGGCCAGCAGGTCGTCGCGTTTCACAGCAAGAATCGTGGCGTACTCCGCCTGACGCGCGTAGGGACTGTTCGGCCCGTATGCCAGCTTGAGAGACTCGCGTGCGGCAATGGAGGCTGGGTTGTCGTTGCGGCGGGCGATGGATTCTTCAAACTGGCTCTGGGCCAGTTCCAACTTGTCGGCGCGGAACTCGGGGTCGTGCAGGAGGTCGAGGACGATCTTGAAGACATCATCGAAGTCGGCCTTGAGGCAGGACCATCCAATGGAGGTGGAATCGCCGCCGCCGTTGGTTTCCACTTTCGCAGCGCGGGCTTCAAGGTAGTCGTCCATCTGATCGCCGGTCTGCGACTTGGTACCCCCCGTGCGCCAGACTTCGCCATAAACATCAACCATGCCAACCTTGGCGGATGGCTCTTGCTGCGCGCCGCCGCGAATGCGAATGGAGCCGTCGATGAGCGGAAGTTCGTGGTCCTCCTGCAAAAAGATGATCATGCCGTTGGGCAGCGGGATCCGCTTGGGCTCGGCGGGATGGAAAGGCGGCAATTGAGGGATCGGAATCTGCTGCCAGCCTGTGGCTTGCGCGTGCGCCGATGGAACTAATCCCGCAGGAATGAGGGTCAGGAGGATGATTACCGGGAGAAGAAGAGACTTTCGGGAGATAGTTGTCATTTTGCACCTCCCGCCGAAGGACCCGCAGTTTTGATGGTTTCATTGATACCCACCGTGCGATTGTTCTCCGTGAAGGTCTGGTTCGCGACTCGTCGAATGTCGGCCTTCGTGACCTTGTCGATCCGGTCGACCGATTTGAAGAGTTCCCGCCAGTCCCCAAAGCGCGACTGGTAAATAGCGAGTTGCTGCGCGAGTCCCTGATTGTCAGCGAGACCGCGGATGAGGTCGGCCTTGGCACGAGTTTTGATCATCTTCAGTTCGTCGTCGGTGATGTCCTCTTTCTTAATGCGGTCGATTTCGGCGTGAATTGCATCGGAAAGTTCCTGCGGACTGTGACCGGGGACGGGCACCGCATAAAAGGAAAACAGGTGCGGATATTTCACGCCGGGCAGGCCGGAGAATCCGGCGGCGAAGGCGGCAATTTTCTTGTCGCGAACCAGGGCGCGATACAGGCGGGAGGTGCGTCCGTTTGACATGAGATCGGAGATGGCATCGTAGATGGCATCGTCCGGGTTGCGGTAGTCGGGCCGGTGATAGCCCTCAATGTAGAACGGCTGGGCGGCCTGACGGAGGACAACGCGACGTTCGGAATTCTGCGGCGGCTCAGTGGTGGTGCGCTCGTCGGGAGTGGGCTTGGTAGGCAGGCGGCCAAAGTATTTGTCGATGATGGGCATGGCTTCGGCGGCCTTAATGTTGCCCGCAACCGCGATCACCATGTTTGAGGGGATGTAGTACTGGTCGAAGAATTTCTGGGCGTCGGTGGCGGAGAAGGAGTTGAGATCCGACATCCAGCCGACAGTTGGGCGATTGTAAGGGTGCGCCTGGAAGGATGCGTTGATGAATTGCTCGACCAAGCGGCCGACCGGGTTGCTGTCGGTGCGCATGCGGCGCTCTTCGACGACGACGTCGCGCTCTTTGTAGAACTCGCGCATCACCGGGTGCAGAAAGCGCTCGGATTCCAGATAAGCCCACAGTTCGAGGCGATTCGAGGGAAATGAGTAGTAGTAGTTGGTCTCGTCGTCGCTGGTGTTGGCGTTCATGCCTTCGCCGCCTTCGCGCTCGACGATCTCGCCGAATTCGTTGGGCTTGACGTACTTTTGCGCTTCGGCGACGGCGTCCTTCCAGCTTTTCTCGGTTTCCTTGAGCTTGTTTTCATCGCGGCCAATGCGCGTGTCACGTTCGGCGATGTAGGCGGTGTAGGCGTCTTCGACTTTGGCAAGCGCTGCCTTCTCAGCCGGGTAGTCGGTGGTGCCGATCTTGTCGGTGCCTTTGAAGGCCATGTGTTCGAACATATGCGCGAGGCCGGTCTTGCCCATCGGGTCCTGGACGGATCCGGCATCGACGTGGGTGAAGAATGAGAAGACGGGGGCTTCGGGGCGCTCGAGGATCACGACGGTCAGACCGTTGGGTAGCGTCTTGACGGTGGTGCGTTTTTCGAAGGAAGCGACGTCCTGAGCGGCGGCGACGGCGATAAGAAAGAAGATCAGTACGGACACGCGAACGGCTACTTGCTTCATCGGACCTCCACAGCAGCTGGATATGGGTTCACGAAACGGCATCCCTTGATTGGACGGGCCAGAAACCGGGAAGAAATCCACAGTACGTGGGGAAGAAGGGGGATGTCAAACCCAGTCGCTAGTCGTCAGTCGCCAGTCGTCAGCGAAAAAGGGGGGCCGGGTGGAGGTCACGAGTTCTTCCACGGTCATTAGAGTGTTGGTTTGTAGCGATACGTTCGAAAATTTCGCACAACCTTACTGAGTCGATCTCGGACACGTCCACACCATAAACCTGGGTTGCGATTCGGCGAAGTACGATTTACGAAGGTGTGCGCGGGACCGGTCTGATCTTCGGGAAATAGAGCCAGAGATGCCCGTCATTGTCGTCTTCGCCGAAAACGAGTTCACCATCAGGGCCAGTGACGACATCGCCGAACTGATAGCCGTAGCGTCGCTTCTCCAGAACGGAAGCGGCCACGCCGAGATTGTTCACCGTGCCTGAGATGGTTTCGCCGCAGAAGAGATTCGCCATTTCTGCTCCGCAGAATCCAAAAAACCTTCCGTCCGGGATCATCGCCATAGGCCCGACCGGGGCCAAATGCGCCTTGCCAAGCGAGTGGAAGCCTTTGTTTCCGTCGAAAGAAAATAGCCGCCCGGCGCCATCAGCCGTGAGCAATTGGGAGGAATCACCACCGCGAGCCCACCGCAGCGCGCCTGTCCATTCGCCCTCAGGCAAATCGACGGCCGCGCGGCGGATCTTGCCTGAAGCCAGATCGAAGTGCCACAGTCTGGCACCTTCATCCTGTCCAAATACTCCGGAGTTGCTTATCCCGAGATGGCCGCGGCCAGACACCTCTCCGATAACCGTGCTTTTTGTCGACTCGACGTCCACAGTAAACAAATGACGAGGGGTTATGCCGACCACGATGCGACGGGATAGGTCGCAGACGGCGTGTACCACTGGTTCGCCGGGGACGCACTCGCCTAGGTCTTGGAGAACCGGAGGGTCCAGTCCCCATTCCTGAATCCAGTCCTGCGCGAGGTCGATCTGTGGGATCGCGATGGCGCGGCCACCGCGTGCTCCGTTCACGAATGCCAGGACGCGGGGCTTGGCACAACAGACAGCTACCGAGCTGGTTGCGTCGGCGACGATCCCGACATCCATTACGACCCCAGTGAGGCCATGGAATGCGGCTGCAAACAGGTGTGTCTGGCGCCCGCTGGTTCCTCCGTAGATGTGTGCTTTGGAATCGATGTCGAGCGCGGTGATTCTGCACTCGTCGTGGGTGATCGGGGTCGTCATGCCTGGGAGGCACATAGGGAATGCGACCATCGTGCCCTCGCGGACAAACTGGTGCGCCAGTTCCTCCTCATAAGCTTTTATGTCCGGCGAATTGGGGTCGAATCTGCCCTTTGTCTGCATAATCAAAATCCCCCTTAGCCCCACATGCGAATGGGAAGGTGTGCGTTTTTCTTTTTACGGTCAGCGGGCATGGAAACCTTAAAAATGCCAGAAGGGTGATTTCCGACATGGCCAAAGAACAGGTCTCCGTTGTGGTCTACGGCACCTCGAGAAACGTAATGCGCAAAGCCGGTGGGATGCTTGAGCTGCGCCACTTCCTCCCGCTCCAGCGTCTGCGGATCGAGGCGCCAAACCACACCTTGCATCCCTTTGCCGGATCCAGGCGTCGAGTTGTATTTGGGATCACGCCAGCGCGAAGCGACGTAGTAGAGTTTCCCGTCGCCCGCGAACGTCAGCCCGCCGCAGTGGTCCGTGTACATATCAATGGGAAACGTGGTATCGCGGGGTTGTGTCGCCGGCCCGAGATCCTCCACCCGTGGCCAGTCACCCTCATCTAACCAGATTCGCATCAGACGAGGATTGGGACACCAGGTGGAAGCATAGACACATTGCCGGTCGGGTGAGGGTGCCACGTCGTAAAACACGCTATGCCAGCCGGTCTGGTAATTCACATCATGGGCGAGCAGGCCCGGAGAGATCTCCAGGCGGTCCGTCTCGGGCGTATAGCGCACCAGTCTTCCGTAGTCGCTACTTGTCCATACACGATGCCGCTTGTCAAGAAACAGCGCTTGGGGATTGATTGAACTAATGCGGCCAACATCGCGCCGCTTGCGAGTGTGGAGATCATAGATGATGAAATGATCCCGAGGGTAGCCCATGGCGTACAACAGGCCGCGCTCTTCATCGTGCAGAAGGCAGCGGCAGCCCTCTTTGGGAATCAGCGTGTCCCACCAAAGGACACGATCGTTGCGGGTGTCGAAAGCAAGCAGCGCGGAGCCGCGAAAGCAGCGCTTCGCATCGTGCCAGGAATACCAAGGCGAATAACGGGGCAGATCGATCGGCGGACCGGAAAGGTGGGTCGCCATATACAACACGCCGTCGTGCATCGAAGGAGCGAAGCTGTAGTGAATCTTGCATTGTGTAGCACGACCCGAGGTGCTGGGATCATCCACCATTTGAGCGAGATCGAAAAGGTAATCCAGGTCATCGCGCCCTTCGTTGTAACGGACAGGTTTCACGATGCCCCCGGGTACGCTTTCCGCGCAGGCTGCCGCATAGATCCGACCGTCGGGCCCGACAGAAAGCGACCAACAGGTATCCGAGTCAGGGTGGCCCGTGAATGGATACCACTTGACGGGATACGGTGTTTCCACGGGAGATCGAGATTTAGCTTTTAAAGCGGGGACCACACCCGCCGCCAGCGCTGTACCGCCAATCTTCATAAACGTGCGGCGATTAATATCTTGTTTTGAAATCACCGATTCCTCCCCGACGGCTTGGCCATTTATGGGAATAGATAATAGAGGATTTCATTCGCATCTGGCATCCTTGTCTATGAGACTGGGTTGCGGGCCCATGACCCTGCTCGAAAGTTTGATCCGCTCCGGATCGCAGCCGCATCGTATGGAGAGCGTTACCAGGCAGTCGCCGCTATACTCACAGCGGCACGAGGAGGCTATGTGCCCAAGGGAGGCAGCTTGGCGATCTCGCCCGTCGTCGACGTGGAAGGCAAACGGCTCAGCCTGTCGAATCTCGACAAGGTTCTTTACCCGGCCTCAGGATTCACCAAGGGGCAGGTAATCGACTACTACGCCCGCATTGCGCCGGCCCTGTTGCCGCATTTGCGGGGGCGCCCCGTGACGATGAAGCGGTATCCGGACGGTGTGGACTCGGAGTTTTTCTACGAGAAGAATGCGCCCAAGCATCGGCCTGACTGGGTGAAGACGGCACCGATCTGGAGCCGGCACAATCGGCGGCATATTAATTATCTTCTGGTCGATGATCTCCCCACTTTAACCTGGTTGGCGAACCTGGCGTCGCTGGAGATTCATCCGTCACTGGCGCTGGGGAAGGACATCAATTGTCCGACCATGATGGTGTTCGATCTCGACCCAGGGCCACCCGCGAATATTGTGCAATGCTGCCAGGTTGGATTGTGGCTGCGGGAGATTTTTGAGCACTGGGGGCTGGAGTGTTTTCCGAAGACTTCCGGATCGAAAGGCCTGCAGCTCTATGTACCTTTGAATACGCCGACCACATATGACGTCACGAAGCCCTTCGCGAACGCATTGGCCCGGTTGCTCGAGCATGATCATCCCGAGATGGTCGTGTCGGAAATGAAGAAGGAAGTGCGCACCGGCAAAGTGTTTGTCGATTGGAGCCAGAATGACGAGCACAAGACTACCGTGTCGGTGTATTCGCTGCGCGCGCGGGAACATCCTACGGTCTCGACACCGGTGACGTGGGAGGAGGTAGAACGTGCGCTGAAAAAGAAAGATGCGAACCTGCTGGTGTTCGAGGCGCCGGCCGTGGTGGAACGTTTTGAGAAGATGGGCGACCTGCACGCAGCGGTGCTGGAACTGAAGCAGAAGCTGCCCGACCCGCGTGGAGTGTCCGCGGCGGCTCCGCAACCTGCGACTGTCGACCTGGCTGCACAAGCGGAGGAACAGCCGCGCCGAATGAGGACAAGTGCGCCGAAGAGATCCAGTTCGAAAAAGACGGTTGGCTCGGCGCCCAAGCGGGCACCCAAGAAGACACCGGCCGCGAAGCCTGCGACCAAGAAACGCCGGGCGGTATAATCCGCCCTTCGTCGCTGACGCTCACTCATGGCGGGCCAAAAAAGCATGGCGCAATTGTTTGCAGGCACGTCGGGATGGGCGTATCCGAGTTGGAAGCCGGACTTCTATCCGCAGAAGCTGGCGCAAGCGAAATTCCTGAGTCACTACGCCACGCAGCTGAACGCGGTCGAAGTGAACTTTACCTTCCGGCAGCTGGTGAAGGAAACGACGCTGGCCAAGTGGATGGCGGACAGCCCGGAGGGATTTCGTTTCACGATCAAGGCGCATCAGGTCATCACGCACATCAAGCGGCTGAAGGGGGCCGAGGATTTCGTTTCGCGCTTTCTGACCACCATTGAGCCCCTGGCTGGCGCCGGAAAACTGGGGCCTGTGCTGTTCCAATTACCGCCAAACCTTAAAGTGGATGTTGAAGCCTTGAAGAGCTTTGTTGCAACCCTGCCTCGTCGCCTTCAGACGGCTTTTGAGTTCCGGCATTCGTCTTGGTTTCACGATGATGTTTACGCGGCCTTGAGCGCATGCGGCGTTGCGTTGTGCGTGGCGGAGACCGAAGAGATGACGACACCCGAGGTGGTGACCGGCGACTTCGTGTATTACCGATTCCGCAAGCCGAATTATCCGCCGGATGAGCGGGTGGCGATGGTGGAACGCATTCAGCAGCACCTGGCAGCAGGGCGGGATGTGTTTGCTTACTTCAAGCATGAAGAGACGCCTGCGGGGGCGATCTATGCGCGTGAGTTGCTTGCGGCGGTCAGCTGCAAAAGCTCTTAACTGCGGAGGTCGCTAAGCTTGGGGAGGAAAGCTTGAAACGCAGAGGACGCGGAGAAGTTCCTCAGAGATCGCAGAGAACTGCTGCTTATCTTTCATTTTGGGCCTTCCTGGTCCTCCTGCCGGGTGCACGCATCGGGGCAGACACTTTCCAGGGATGTCGGTGGGCAATAGGCTCTAGGTCGGCGAACAGGGAGTGTCCTCCCATACGGGGCCATGTTTTCGAAAGCCAATGCGCACGTTTTGTCGGCGTTTCTCGACTATCTGAAGGTTGAGAAGGGGCTGGCGCCGCTCACAGTTTCCGCATACACCACTGACATCTGCCAGTTTGCAGAGTTTCTCGAAGGCCACAAGCATGCGCTCACCAGTGCGCGGCGCAACGATGTGCGCAATTTCATCCAGCAACTGTTTTCAAACGGAGTGGACGGGCGCTCGGTGGGACGCAAGCTTTCGGCTTTGCGGCATTTGTACCGGCATTTGCTGGTGGAGGGGAAGATTGATCACGACCCGACCTTAAATATCGATTCTCCGAAGCAGTGGAAGGTGCTCCCCAAGGCTCTGGCGCGGGATGAAATCGATAAGACTCTGACTGCGCCGCAGGCGGCATCGGATTCGAAGCTGGCTCGCGCGATCGTGTCGCGGGATCGGGCGATGCTGGAAGTGTTCTACGCCGCGGCGCTGCGGGTCTCGGAAATAGTTCAAGCAAAACTTGAAGATTTGAAATTGGAAGCGGGGTACGTGCTGGTGCGCGGCAAAGGGGATAAGGAGCGGATCGTGCCCTTGGGGAAGTCGGCGAAGCAGGCGCTCGAAAGTTACCTTGCGGAAGGGCGTCCGGTACTGTCGGCTGGGCGAAATTCGCCATGCCTGTTTCTTGCGCGTGGAGCCCACAAGTTGACGCGGCAGCGGGTGTGGCAGATGGTGAAGGCGGCGTCGCGCGCTTCCGGACGTTCCGCATCGCCGCATATGCTACGGCACTCCTGCGCGAGTCACATGGTGGAGAACGGAGCTGACCTACGCACGGTGCAGACGATCTTGGGGCATTCGGATATTTCGACTACTCAGGTGTATACCCATCTCGCCCTGGATCGGTTGAAGACTGTGTATCAGAAGCATCATCCGCGGGCTAAGGCAAAGTCTGATTCACTACAGAGAACAGAGAATTTGGTAATTGGGTAATTTTGTAATTTGGTAATTTGAGCATCGGGTTCTGAAACCCCTGCCAGCATTGCAGCGGACTCGACATCTTTTCCTTGTTTCTCCGAGTCTTTGTGGTGAAAAAGGTTTGCAAAATGAGCGACAGCGCGAAAACCAAGCGCTCTGTGGTCGAGAAAGCCATTGACCAGTTCCTGCGGGTACTGCGGGAGCGGAATGCCTCTGCGCATACCATCAAGGCGTATGCCGGGGACCTGGAGAATTTTGCGAACTACGTTGGGACACGCGACTGGAAGAAGATTGATCATGTCGCGATTCGCGGGTTCTTGTCGCATCTCTACGAGAAAGGATTGAGCAAGGCTTCGGTGGCGCGATCTCTGGCGGCGGTGCGGTCACTTTACCGGTGGCTGGCACAGGAAGGCGTGGTGGAGCAGAATCCGGCGAAGCTGGTGGCCACGCCCAAGCTTCCGAA
Source organism: uncultured Acidobacteriota bacterium (assembly GCA_963850425.1). GTDB lineage: Bacteria > Acidobacteriota > Terriglobia > Terriglobales > Acidobacteriaceae > Gp1-AA133. The sequence continues at coordinate 321,251 of CAWKLF010000005.1, forward strand.
GAAACTGCCGCGCGTGCCGACGATCGAGGAGATGAATATGGTTCTGGATGGGGAGATGCCGGAGGTTGCGGCGTTTCCGGAGCGCGACCGGCTGTTGCTGGAGTTGCTTTACGGATGCGGGATCCGCAACTCGGAATTGATCGGCATCAATGTCGATGACATTCGCATCAGCAATGAGGCCATTCTGATTCGCGGCAAGGGAAAGAAAGAGCGCTACGTGCCGTTCGGTGGGTCCGCGGCAGCCGCGCTGCGTGCCTACCTGCCCGAGCGGGCGAGACTGCTGGGCGAAACGAAGAGGACGAGTCCGGCTCTACTACTGAACCAGCGGGCCGGGCGGTTGACGGTGCGCAGCGTTGGGCGCATCGTGAAGAGAATCGCGGTCGCCAAGGGACTTTCGTCCGATGTACATCCGCACACGCTGCGACACGCGTTTGGGACGCACATGCTGGAAGAAGGAGCCGATCTGCGGGCAATTCAAGAGCTGCTCGGGCACGAGCGGCTGGCTACCACGCAGCGTTACACGCAGCTTTCCATGAAACACGTGCTGGCGGTTTATGACCAGACGCATCCGCGAGCGAAGTGAGATTGGGGAGGTTTCAGGGTTTCAAAGTTTCAGAGTTTCAATGTGGGGAGTCCTGTGTGGCGGGCGAGGGCGCCCGCCCTACACAGGCTAGTCTGCGGCCTTGGCCTGCGTTTCTGGCTGCGATTCTTCTCCACGCATTTCCTTCCACATCTCGACCACGCGGTCTTTTACCTTCGCAATGAGGGCCGAATAGGCTTCTTCCGAGGCTGCTGACTCGGGCGGCGGGTAGATGGGATCGCCGATCATCATTTTTAGCGGGGCAAACTCCTGGAAACGCTTGCCGCGGGGCCAGGCGTCGTGAAAGCCGTCGATGGCGATCGGGACGATGGGGACTTGCATGTGGAGGGAGAGGATGGCGGCGCCCTTCTTGAAAGTGCGGGGAGTGCCGTCGATGCTGCGTTCGCCCTCGGGATAGAGGATGAGATTGCGCCCGTGGCTCAAGCCATAAGCTCCGGCTCGCATCGCGGGCAACAGGTTCGCGTCGGGATCGACCACGACTACGCGCACCGCGCGGGCTAATTTTCGCATGATGCCAGCACCGAAAATTTCGCTGGTGCCAACGGCAAAGCAATTCACGAACGATTCGCGAGGCAGGACTGCGGCCAGGGCCACCGGGTCGAGATAGCTCTGGTGATTCGACGAAAGAACGTAGGTGCTGGTTTTCGGGAGCTTCTCGAGGCCGGAGACGGTGAGGTGAAAGCGGTCGCGGAAAATCAGCTGGAGCACGCGGGACACGAAGTACCAGAAGCTTTCGACCAGCGGATGGGGGCGGGCGAGATCCAGCACGTCGGGGTCGGTGGGTTTCTCGTGCAGCACGGCGCTCCAGCCTTCAGATTGTGCTTTGGAAACGGTTTTTCCAGTGGCTGCGCTTTCGAGGACGGCGTTCACTAAATCGCGGACCGTGTAAATTTCGGAGAGCTGACCTTCTTCGACATCGCCTCCGAGTTCTTTTTCGAGTTCGACCAGAAGTTCCACGCGCTGCATGGAATCGAAGCCGAGATCGAGTTCGAGGTTGTCGGTGGGGCGGATTGATTCAGGAGCGTTGCGCGAGTTTTGGCGAATGATGGTGAGGGCGCGCTGCACCTCGGGCTTCGCGAGCCAGGCTTCGTCCTCGGGCGTCATTAGACGTTCGGCGGGGACCTCCGCCTCACCCGAGAGTCCGCGCTTCTGGTTCGCCCGCACGCGCTTCTCGATTTCGAAGCGCTTCAGCTTGCGAGTGGTGGTGCGGGGCAGGTCCTCCTGCCAGATCTCGTAGCTGCCGATGCGCTTGGTCGACGCCATCTGCTGCGACAGGCCCTCGATGTCGAAGCGGATCACTTCTTTCGCGTTTACGATCTTGCGTTCCTTGAGCACGTCGAAGTTCGGCACCACCACCGCGTACAGGCGCTCCGAACTGGGATCGCCCGGCTTGGCTTCGAGGCCCATCACGCAAATTTCCTTGATAAAGGGCGACTTCAGGTAGTGGGTTTCGATCTCCTCAGGGTAAATGTTTTTTCCGTTGGCCAGGACGATGAGTTCCTTGCGGCGTCCGGTGATGAAGAGATTGCCGCCGGAGTCGAAGTAGCCGAGGTCGCCGGTGTGCAGCCAGCCGTCCTTGATGGCCTCGGCGGTCGCGTCGGGACGGTTCCAGTACCCCTTCATGACGATCGCTCCGCGAATGACGATTTCCCCCGCCGGCTGGCCGCCTTCTTCCTGAGGCTGCGGGTCGAGGATTTTCGCTTCCACCGTCGGCAACGGCGGCCCTACCGACCCGATGATCACGTGCCCGGGCGGGTTGAGGAAGGCAGCGGCGGAAGTCTCCGTCAGGCCGTACGCGTTCAGCAGGTCGATGCCGAAGTCGTGGAAATCCCGCGCGACGACAGGATCGAAGCGCGAGCCGCCAGTAATGAGGTAGCGCATGTCCTTGCCCAGGGTGGCGTGAATCTTCCCAAAAAACAGCTTGCCCGCATTGAGCCCGAATTTGCGCAGGAAACCATTCACGCGCGTCAGGTAGCGCAGCACCGACTCGGCGATTCTCCCCCGCTTGGCGACTTCTTTAAAGATACGTTCGTGGATCAGGTAAAAGAACTGCGGCACCACGGCGAAGATGGTGATCCGGCGCTCCTGCAGCGCCCGCAGTAGTTCCGTGGTGTTCAGCGTTTCGAGGTAGACCACGCGCGCGCCTTTTACCAGCGGCAGCAGCAGGTTCGCCATCTGCGCCAGCACGTGGAACATGGGGAGAATGCCCAGCACCGCGTCGGTCGGGCCGACCCGCAGTAAGCCGAAAACCGCATTCACTTCACCCAGCAGGTTGGCGTGCGTGAGCTGCACACCCTTGGGATCGGCCGTGGTGCCGGAGGTGTAGAGCAGGGCAGCCACATTGTCGGCGGGCGCTTGGACGGCGCGGAAGTTGCCCGGGCCGGCGGCGAAGATAGCGTCCAGATCGCCGATCCACTGGGGCTGCCCAAGGTCTTTTTGATTGGCGGATGCTTTAAGGCCGCTTGGGTCGGTGAGAATCAGATCCACTTTCAGTCCAGTGACGGCCTGTTGTGCGATTCCGAAATGCTTGACATCGGCGACGAGCAGGGAAGCGCCACTGTCTTTGAGGAGTTTCGTGACCTGGTCGGCGTGGAAGGCGGTGTCGAGGGGAACGGCGGTGTGTCCGGAGGCGACGATGCCCAGGTAGGTGGCAACCCAGCGGGGGTGGTTGTCGGCGAAGATGGCGACGCGCGCGCCCGCGGGCAACTTCTTCTCCGTCAGCCAGCGCCCCACGGATTCGGCCATCTTGCGGGTCTCGGCGTAGGTGCAGCTCTCGACCTGGTCCTTGCGCTGGATTTCGAGGGCGATGTTCTGGGGGCCGCGCTGTTCGGCTTCGACAAACTGGTCGTAGAAAGTGGGCATGTGCGGCGGGGAAAATATACCTGAAGGCAACGCTGGCAGGAAGCCTATCCCTGCTCGCCAATGACCTTAAATCAATGACTTGCAGCAGATTCAAACAACGGTGCTGGAGCACACTGAAACCGTGTACACTATAATAGTGCGAAACATAACTTTCAGCGCCGAACAAAACGCCATCGAGCGCGCCCGCGAAGTCGCGCGCGCCGAGCACAAAACCCTCAACGATGCTTTTCGTGAGTGGCTTGACTGGTATGCCTCGCGCACCGTGACCCGAGAGGAAATCGAAGCACTGTTTGAGAAATTGAGATATGTGGATGCTGGTCGGAAGTTCACGCGGGATGAGATGAATGAACGCTAAATCTTTTTTGGATACGAATGTGATTGTTTATGCCTTCGACCAAACAAACCCCAAAAAAGCAAAAATTGCACAGCGCTTGATTGCTGAGGGGGTTGCTGAGAAGCGATCCATGGTCAGTTATCAAGTGGTTCAGGAGTTCATCAACGTTGCCCTGCGTGGATTTCGAGTGTCCATAACGGGGTCTGACTTGGAGTCTTTCCTCCTTACCGCGCTCTTTCCCATGGCTGCGGTATCTTGGTCTTCCGCACTCACAATGCAAGCGCTGCGAATGCAGGCCGCACATCAATTTGGCTGGTATGACTCGCTCATCATTGCCGCGGCTCTGCAGGGGGGCTGCAGAGTCCTCTACAGCGAGGACATGCGACATGGACAGTGGTTGGGCGATCTGGTGGTAAAAAACCCGTTTCTATAGCAAAGTGTTACTCGTACTCCCGCATTCCTGCTGCATCCAATATGCTAGGCTTGAATAGCTTTATACTATGGGGTACGTGTCCCCTCTGAAGGAATCCAGATTTGATTAACACCTTAGTTGCCAAGGTCTTCGGGACCAAGAACGAGCGTGAAGTGAAGCGGCTGATGCCGCAGGTCGAGGCCATTAATGCGCTCGAGCCTGCGATGAAGAATTTGTCGGATGCCGAGCTGCGCGCGAAGACGGACGAGTTCCGGCAGCGTATTCACGAGCGGCTCGCGAAGATTGCCGATGAGCCCGACGCCGATCCCGACCGCCTGAAACAGATTGAGGCGGATCGCAGCCTGGCTTTGAAGGAAGTGCTCGATGAATTGCTGGCGGAAGCCTTTGCGGTGTGTCGCGAGGCCAGCTGGCGCGTGCTGAACATGCGGCACTTCGATGTGCAGTTGGTCGGCGGCATGGTGCTGCACCAGGGCAAGATCGCCGAGATGAAGACGGGCGAAGGCAAAACCTTGGTCGCCACGCTTCCGGTTTATCTCAATGCGCTCAGCGGCCGCGGCGTTCATGTGGTTACCGTCAACGACTATCTGGCGAAACGCGACTCGGAGTGGATGGGCAAGCTGTACAGCTTCCTTGGGTTGAGTGTCGGCGTGATCGTTCACGACTTGGACGACGAGGAGCGCCGCGAAGCCTACGCCGCCGACGTCACCTACGGCACTAACAACGAGTTCGGTTTCGACTACCTGCGCGACAACATGAAGTTCGATCTGAAGGATTGCGTGCAGCGCGTGCACAACTACGCCATCGTCGACGAGGTTGATTCGATTCTGATCGACGAGGCGCGGACGCCGCTCATCATCAGCGGGGCGAGTGAAGAATCCACCGACAAGTACGACCGCGTGAACCGTATCATCCCGAAGCTGGAGAAAGGTGAAGAAATCGACGTTCCACCGGGCGAGCCGAAGATCTACACGGGCGATTTTGTGGTCGACGAGAAGCACAAGAACATCACCGTCACCGACGAAGGCTGGGAGAAGGTGGAGAAATTGCTCGGCATCGGGAATATCGCCGATCCGGAGAACTGGGACCTGAAGCATCACGTCGAAACGGCGGTGAAGGCGCATGCGCTGTACCGGCGAGATGTTGAGTACGTCGTCAAGGCCAAGGATGACAATCCGCGCGAGAAGGAAGTCATCATCGTGGATGAATTCACTGGCCGCATGATGCCGGGGCGGCGCTGGTCGGACGGCCTGCACCAGGCGATCGAGGCGAAGGAAAACGTCAAGATCGAGCGCGAGAACCAGACGCTTGCCACCATTACGTTCCAGAACTACTTCCGGATGTACAAGAAGCTGGCCGGCATGACCGGTACGGCGGAGACCGAAGCGCCCGAGTTCGACAAGATCTACAAGCTGGAAGTGGTGGTCATCCCGACCAATAAGACTCTGCTGCGCAAAGAAAATCCCGACGTCGTGTATCGCACCGAAAAGGAAAAGTATTTTGCCGCGGCCGACGAGATCCAGCGGTTATACGAAAGCGCTCAGCCGGTGCTGGTGGGTACTACGTCGATTGAAAAATCGGAGCGACTTTCCGAACTGCTGAAGAAGAAAGGCATCAAGCATGTGGTGCTGAACGCCAAGTACCACGAGCGGGAAGCCGAGATCGTCGCGCAGGCCGGTCGCAAGGGCATGGTGACGATCGCGACCAACATGGCCGGCCGCGGCACCGACATTCTTTTGGGCGGGAACCCGGAGTTCATCGCCAAGCAGGAGTGCGTCAAGAGCGGCGCCGCACAACCGATGCGAGCGGCGCAGGGCAAGGTGCAGGCAGCGGTTGACGACGCGAACATGACGGTGTGGTACTACGGCGGCAATGAATATGTCGTCCCGACCGACAAGTGGGATGAAGCGCTGAATCGCTACAAAGGGCAGACGGATATCGAACATGCGGAAGTCGTAGGCGCTGGCGGCCTGCACATTTTTGGCACCGAACGTCACGAGGCGCGCCGCATTGACAACCAACTGCGCGGGCGCGCGGGGCGGCAGGGCGATCCAGGGTCCTCGCGCTTCTACCTGTCGCTCGAAGACGACCTGATGCGCATCTTCGCCAAGGAATGGGTGTCAAACCTGCTGCAACGGCTGGGTATGGAAGAGGGCGTGCCGATCGAGTCGCGCATGATCACCAAGCGCATCGAGGCCGCGCAGAAGGCGGTGGAAGCGCAGAACTTCGAAGCCCGCAAACATCTGCTGGAGTACGACGACGTGATGAACAAGCAGCGCGAGGCGGTGTATGGCCTGCGGCGCAGCTTGCTGGAGGGGCTCGATCAGAAGGACCTGATTCTGGAAGATTACGTTTCAGGAATTCTAGGCGACCTGATTGACCAGTGCTGTCCTGTCAAGGAACACGTCGATAACTGGGATCTAAAAGCCCTGAAGGACGGCATCTTCACGCGCTTCGGCGTGGACATCTACGCCGAGGGCATCAAGCCGGAGACCCTGAATCGGGGAGAACTTGGCGACGCGATCTTCGACAAACTGAAGGAACGCTACACGGCCAAGGAGCAAATGATCGGGCCCGAGGCGATGCGCTACCACGAGCGCATGATCATGCTGAGCGTGCTCGATTCGTTGTGGAAAGACCACCTCCTCAACATGGATCATTTGAAGGAGGGCATCGGGCTGCGCGGCTATGGGCAGCACGATCCGCTGGTGGAGTACAAGCGCGAGTCCTTCGATATGTTCGAAGAGATGATGAAGAAGTTCCAGGAAGAGACTGTCCGGTACCTCTACCTGATGCAGGTACTGGAGCGCCCGCCGGAGGGCGGTGTCGGTCCGGACGGCGGGTCCGGTGGACCACTGGGACAAGGTGGACCGGAGGCAGGGGTTCCCGCGCTGCGACTGGGTGGTGGCGGAAATGGAAGACCGCCACGGCACGTAGCGACGTCGGTTGATGACCTGGAAGAAGCTTTCCAGCGCAAGAAACGGCGTGAACTGGAACAGGCGCGCATGGCCGGGGGCGGCGAGCAGAAGACCGTGCAGCAGGTGGTGCGCGGCGACAAGGTTGGGCGCAACGATCCATGTCCTTGCGGATCGGGCAAGAAATACAAGAAGTGCCACGGGGCTTAGCCGCCGTTTCCGCTTCCTGAAACGGTACCGAATGCACTGCTGGTTACTGTCATATACTTTCGCCGAGTGTCGCGATCGGTCGTAAAATCAAAGACAGGCAGTGCAGGAGGTTCTCATGATTGCACTTCGCCTTGTGCGTCTCATCGAAACTCATTCTGAAGAACTGGCCGAAGGGCTGACCCGCAAACTGCTTTCCTCGGACCGCACGCGCGACCTGTGCAATGTGCCGGCCAACGAACTGCACCATCTCTGCCACGGGATCTACCGGAATTTAAGTGACTGGCTGCTCAACAAGACCGAGCACGACATCGAACATGTGTACAAGGGACTGGGCGCTCGGCGCGCAGGGCAAGGCATTTCGATGGCAGCGCTGACATGGGCCATTCTGCTCACTAAGGAGCATCTGTGGAGTTTCCTGGAGTGGGAAGGCGTGCACGGTGGGCTGCACAATGTTTTCGGGGAACTTGAGTTGGAGCGGTTGCTCGACCAGTTCTTCGATCGGGTCGTGTATTACGCGATCGAAGGGTATGAGGAAGCGATGACGTCGCGGGCGGCGTGAGATAGGGTTTGAAGTCTAGCGCGCAGCTCGTGCAGCGGGGGGACGCTTTTGTGGCCGAACGGCTCGAAATGTCATCTCCTTAGTTGGGCTGCGCGTGCGACGCTTCCATGCGAAAAACAGGCCGGCATAGGTGTCGGTAAGGTAGTGTTGCGGGAGAATCCCCAGGGCCCTGGCCGTTTTGTCGATCCAGCGCGGCGCACCTTCAATCTCGCCGAAGTTTCCAATCGGAGTCTTGTCCAACACAACGTGACCGCGCCCGTCGCTCCATTCCGCGCGGTATTTTTCGTATCGAAATGAGGGTTGGAAGTGGAGCGCGCGCAGAATGGCGTCCATCTTTTCGCCATCCGCCAGTTTTGTTTCCAGTTCAACGCGGCTCTTATGGCGGCCAGCTTTTCCTTTTGATTTATGAGTCAGCACCCATTCTTTCCCGTACTTGCGAAGGCGCAGGAGGTCGCCACGTTTGCGGAGAGGCTGTCCGGGCAAGTCGTACAACGTATTCATTTCGTGGGTGGGTGGAGTCACGAGGCGAAACTTGGCGGCGCGCAGCCGGCGGGTCAGAGCACGCGGGTCTTCGATGCGAAACTTGATTTCAATTTCCTGGTTCGCAGCCATTCTTATTCCCGCACGAGTTCTTACCTGAAAGTTGGCAGCTTCACGAGATCGGCGACCGGAACAGTCTCGACTGGCTGTCCCGCCTTGCGCCACGCGGTCAGGCCTCCGACCAGGATGAACGCGTTGAAACCTTTTTCCCTCAGCATGTGCGCCACCCGGGCGCTCGTGGCCTCCCGTACTCAAGTACAGTACACATAAATGTCCCTGCCTGGCGGCAGCCTTTGAAGTTCTGCTTCGAGGTTGTTGGGTTCGATGCGGATCGATCCCTTGATGCGCGCCGCTTCCGCATCGTAGTAGCCGTGGCTCCGCACATCCACGAGTAGGACTTTATCGGCTTCATGGGAGGCCAACTTCTCGATCAGTTCCTGCACCTGTACACGAGGCACGACACGGTAGACGCGGTTCTTGCGCACCAGCCAGATTCGGTAGCCGGCGTAGACGATCAGGCCGAGGAGCAGCACTTCTTCAATCGCGTGTCCAGCCGTTTGAAAAGTGCTACCGATGGCTTTGAGAAAATCCCGGCCCAGAAAGCCTAGTGTGAAATATGCGAACACGTAGAGCGCCGCACCCATGAGATCGAATCGCAGGAACTGCCAGAAGGGCATCTGCATGCTGCCGGCTAAAGGAGGCCCCATGGTGTTCAAGCCGGGAATAAACTTGGCGATGACGAGAGTGGTCTTGCCGCGCCTGTAGAAAGACTCCGCAGAGCGCAGAATGCACGTCTCGGGATTCGCCGACACCTTGCACAGGAACCCGAGCAGTGTCCAGCCGGTCCATTTGCCAGCCAGAAACAAAAGAGAATCGCCCAACAGCATCGCCGCTAAGGCTAAGGGAAACAGAATAGGCGCGCGAAGCACGTGACCGGCGACCGCAGCTCCTGCGGCGACCAGCGCCACTGCCGCCGGAACGGGTAAGCCGATGGCCTCAGCGAAAACAAGGGCGGTGACAATCGCGTATCCGTGGCGGGAAATGAGAGAAATCAGATCGGTCATGACTCGCAGTAAGACTAACGGGGAATGGAAACAGAAGTCCAGCGAACGAAATCGCGAATCCGGAGTAGGCATCTCGCCATCCAAGGGTAAGAAACGCAATCGATTGGAGGTGCTGTGTCCCAGTCTTCAGTGTCTGAAACCCGCCGTCACGTTAACCTTCCCAACCGCCCATCGTCGCTTCCATTCAGTGATGGCGTTTTGGTGGGCGATACTTTTTACCTTGCAGGGCGCATTGGCATTGACCCAGTCACCGGGCGAGCACCTGCCGACGTCGATGCTGAGATCAAACTGCTGCTCGACGGCGTTCAGGCTGTGCTGGCCGAGGCCGGGATGGGCATGGACGATTTGGTTTCAGTCAAAATCTTTTCTCCCGATCTGTCGCTGTGGGAGCCTTTCAATGCGGCTTACGTCAAACGTTTCAGCGGAGAGCTGCCGGCGCGGGCTTTCATCGGCTCGGGACCGCTCCTGCTCGGTGGGCGGTTTGAAATAATGGGGATCGCGGTTCGACGATCTTAGGGGGTAAGCTGGTTTGCCCTATCCTTATTCGGGCAATGAACGGCGCGCTTAGTTCATCTGCCAGATGCGAAAGTTAAGATAGGAAGCGAACAATACCCATCCGAGATAGGGAATCAAAAGCCAGGCCGCCAGTAATGAGATAGGCAGGAAGGCGACCGTGGTGGCCACAATCATCATCCACAAGAGAAGGATTTCCCCGAAGGCTGGCCCGACCTTGCGGAGTCCAAAAAACACCAGCGACCACAAGGAATTCAGCACCAGCTGAATTGTGAAAAGCGTGAGGGCGAGCCTTGCGCCGGGCGAGGATGTGCTGCGCCACACCAGCCATGCGCTGATCGCCATCAACAGGTAGAGCGTGGTCCATACCGGGCCGAAGATCCAGTTCGGTGGAGTCCATTCGGGCCTGCGCAGTTGCGCGTACCAGGTTTTGACCGATGTAGCGGTAAAAAGCGACCCGATTCCCGCGGCTGCGAAGCACACTACGACAAACGGCACCAGCGAGAACCAAGATTCGCGGTCGAACATTTCACGCCCTTTCGATTCGCGGCTGCGGCGCTTAAGGCATGGTTACGGTGACTGCTTCGCAAGGCCGTTTGCGGACGCGCCGGTAGCTGTGCTGCACGGCGGAATCGAAATAGATGGCGTACCCAGCTTCGAGCGAGAAGTCTTCGTTGCCTGCCATGGTTGGCGATTTACTGAGGCTTCTTTTTTCCAAAGAGTCCGCCCAACGCATCGACGGCGCTGCCGGCCTTTCCGCCACCAGCCTTGCCGCCGCTCAGCACTCCTTGGAGGGCGCTTCCGGCCACGCCACCCGCCATGCCTTTGAGGTCGGGCATGAATTCAGGCTTGGAGGTTGTGCCGGCAATAGAAAACGGAATGCCGCCTTTTCCGCTGCTCATGCCGGCTACTTGAGCGAGGCCTCCGGCCACCCCGCCGTGGAGGTTGGCGAGCATCTTGAAATTCAAAGCGCCAGCCGGACTCACGGTTCCCGCGCCGGTGATTACGCCGATGGCCGGAACGGTCAGGTTCAAGTTGTCAGCGCGAGTTCCTTCAGGGGCTACGCGTGCCGTGGTGCTGAAGTTCTGAATGCTGGTGTCGGGATTCGAGGCCGCTTTCCCCGTGAAGGCCGACAGCGCTCCCAGCTTCGAGCCTAAATCGAATCCCGAGAGCTTTGTATCGGCCAGGCGCACCGGACCGGTAATGACCAGCTTGTCGATGGGTCCCACGATGCTCAGATCAGCGGATAAGGTTCCACCCTTCAACTGAGAGCCGGAGGGAAGAACCACACCGAGCGCGGGAAGCATCGCCTGTAGTTCCTCCACTGGCATGTTGGGACCGTTGAGCTTCATGTTGAGGATCTCAGTTTCCCCTTGCGAGCGGAAGCTACCCGTCAAGTGGGCTACGGCCTTGCCGATCTCGACATCGCCTTGCGTGATATTGCCCGACTGCTGGTCGAGGTCAACATCGACAGAATGCTTGATGACGACCGTTTTTGAGGCGGGAGAGCCCTTGGGTGAGAATTGCAACTTGTTGCCGGTAAATGTCCCGACGGCTTTCGCCACGCTCCCATTGGAATTCAGAGTGCCATCGAAATTCGCAAGGCCGGCGATGCCGCTCGCGGGATCGATGAAGCCAGAGGCGACGATGTCCATGTTGTCGACCTTAACCTTAGCCTCGAAGGGAGTCTTGGCGGCGTCGCCAGCGTTGATCGGACCGGCTTTTCCGCTGATGTCGGCACTGCCGCCGGCGGGCAGTTTTGCGGTCAGTCGAAAAGGGAATTCCGAGGTAGGCGAAAACTTCGTCACCGCGATGTCGACTTGATCGTAAACGTGAGGCTTGGCGGAGGATTTCGCCTTGCCGACGATCAGCTTTCCGTCTTTCACGCTGAGCTTGGCGACCGACAGGTTGCCTGGCGCAGACGATCCAGAACTTGGCGGCGGAGAAGACTTCTCGTTGGCTTTCCCACCCAGGCTCGAAAAATTCCATTTACCATCGGCCGTCTTCAGCAACGTAATCTGCGGCTGCTCCAGCGTGATGCCGGTTACACGCAGTTCCTTGGAGGTAATGAGCGGCATCAGTTCCACGCCGACCTTCAGGGATTTTGCGGTCACGAAGGGAGTGTTGCCAAACGCCGGATCTTCCGCGATGGAAATGTTGTCGGCGGAAACGCTGCCAGACAGAATGGAGAGGCTGAGATTGCCGACCTTCACCTGCCGGCCGAGCTCCTGGCTCGCCGTCGCCTCTAGCTTGGGTCGGAAACTATTCACGTTGATGAAGAAGGGAACAGCGATAAGGATCGCGACCAGAATAGCAACGACAATGGCTGCGATTTTGAGGGTGCGTTTCATAGGTCTCCCTGCCTTCCATAAATGACGGTGAGGTTGGGTGAAAAGAACGACTGGAAGAATCACGGTCCGGAACCGCGACTTAGTGGCCTAAAAGTCTACCAAAAAGCGAACGCAACTACTTTGGATCCTGGAGCAATTCAGGATTTGGAACGGAGCCGGACTCCAGTTCTTTTTGCCGTTGGCCGCGCTGCGCACTGCTCATCTTAACGGAGGCATCGAGTTCTTTCTTGCCCTCGGCTTTTCGTCCCATATGAACCAGCGTCTGACCGCGCAGATAGTGGATGCGGGAGGAATGGGGAGCAAGTTTGCCCGCATGGTCGAGTGCGTTCAAGGCTTTCGCATATTCGCCTCGACGCTCATAGACACGTGCCAGCCCAAGGTGAGAATTCAAGATTCGAGGATCAAGTCGCAGGGCTTGCAGATAGTTCTTTTCCGCTTCGGCATTGTCGCCCGTAAGAAAGTACACATTGCCTAGCTCGTCGTAGTTGAAGACCACGTCAGGCTCAAGGGCGATGTCTTTCTGAAACTCAGTTTTGGCGCGGTCGTAGTCTCCCTTTTTCGAATACAGCATTCCGAGATTGAAGTGAACGAAGGGCAGTTTCGGGTCAGCTTCAGCGGCGGCGGACAATTCTTTGGCCGCATCGTTGTACGATTCGAGGTTGAGCATGGCCTTGCCGATAAGCATGTGAACCATGGGCGAGTCGCCGCCGACTTCGGCCATCCGCGCAAGAGCGCGATCCCCCAGATCTTTGCGCTCGGCACTATCGGCGGAAGTGGTCAAGACGTAGAGATAGTTGAGATCCTTCGATTGTTGCGCCCACAGTGGTTCGAGAGTGTCGGTTGCTTCGACGTAGCGGTCGGTAAAGAAATAACACTGCCCGAGCAAGTAGCGAGCCTGAAGGGAATCAGGCACATCTTTGACGACCGATTCGAAAGCAGGGATGGCGTGCCGGTAGTCTCCTTGCCGGTAGTGGGCGAGGCCAATATTCAAACGAATTCCTGGAAGCTGCGGGGCCAGTTTCTCGGCCTGGTGAAGGTTGGTGAGAGCACTCTCCCACTGCTTGCGGCGCATGTGGATCACGCCTAGATTGGCGTACGCACCAGCGATGCGGGGATTAAGGACCAGGACCTGTTGAAAGCTGCGCTCGGCCGCATCGAGATTGCCATCCGCCAGAGCACGCTCGCCGGCGGCGAAAAGCTGCTGGGGATCTTGCTTTGACGCGGCGGTTTTGGCCGAGCGCTCGGACTGTGGGCGGGCTGGCGACCGGCCGAAGATCGCAATCGCAGAGCTTATGATTAGAATGGTCCCGATTCTTGACAGCATTCGTGCTCTGCTGTAGTGTCCGCCAACGTCGGTTTGTGCGCAAGTGAGCGGTAGCAACTGAACAATAAGTCTGTGGTCCGGGGGGACGGAAGGGTTCGATGGTCACGATTCGTGACGTAGCCAAGGAAAGCGGGTTCTCCTCGACCACGGTATCCATTGTTCTGAACAACGCGCCCTTGGCGCGTTACATTCCTGCGACCACCAAGAAGCGAATCGAGCGGGCCGCCAAGAAACTGGGGTACCGGCCAAACCTTTTTGCGCGCTCCCTGCGCAGCAAGCGCAGCCACACGGTTGGCGTCATGGTTGTGGACATGACGGACCCATTCTGCACGCTGGTGCTGCGCGGAATAGAAAATTCCCTTTATCAGTCTTCGTTCTTGCCGATCCTGACCGACATGCACAACGAGCGGAGCCGGTTCGAGCGCTACCTGGAGATGTTGCTGGACCGGCGGGTGGAAGGGCTGATCGTCGTTGCCAATTGGCTTTTTCTCGATATCAATCTGCTTGCGGATCTGGAGAAGAGCAGCGTGCCGACGGCCATTATCGGGTGCGAACTGAAGAACGAGCAGATCAGTTCCGTGATTGTCGACAATGAACTTGGGGCACACCTGGCGGTCGAACACCTGCACGCGCTGGGACATCGCAAAATAGCTTTCATTCGTGGTCCGAAGGGCCTGGTTGACAGCGTTCCCCGCTGGAAAGGAGTTCGGAGTTTTGCCAAGTCGAGCAACCTTGAACTGGATCAGCGGCTTATCCTTGACCTGCCCGAGTCGCGCGACCCCATCTCCAGTTTTGAAGCCGGATACAAATTGACGGAGGAACTGGTCAAGCAGAAGCGACAATTCACAGCGCTAATGGCTTTTGACGACATGACAGCGTTCGGAGCCATTCGCGCTCTGAGCAAAGCAGGCCTTCACGTGCCCGAACATTGTTCGGTCATCGGTTTCGATGATGTGGCGACCTCGGCTTTTTATACCCCCGCTTTGACCACTATTCGCCAACCTCTGGAGACGATGGGGGCTATGGCCGTCGGAATCGTGGTCGATGGTATCAATGGCGCACTGGAAAAAAGGGAAATCGCAGCTCTTCACCGCAAGGTAGGCCCTGAACTGGTAGTACGGGAATCCACCCACAATCTCGCCTAAACGCCCCCTCTGGAACGTCCCTTAACATTTTCCGCTTGACATGCGAAATCGTATTAAAGCACTATTCACACGATTTAATAAAACCTTTCATTGTCCCGCCGCGCCGGCAAGTATTTGGGGTAGGAACCGAACACCAATTGAGAATGCGACCGATCCAGAATCGGCCGCGAAAATTCCGCTCGATGGAGAGCTTATGAAATCGCGTTTCGCATTTCTCGGGTGCCTGTTCCTGGCAATGTTGCTGTCGAGTGGAGCGCTGGCTCAGGACACTTCGACGATGGTGGGAACCGTACAGGATCCCAGTGGCGCGAACATCGCCAATGCGAACGTCGCGGTCGTGAACACCGCTCGCGGGATTAATCGCACCACGGCAACGAATGCCGAGGGGGAATGGGCGGTACCGGCCCTTCCGTCGGGAACCTACAACCTCACCGTAACCGCCCCAGGGTTCAAGAAATATGAAATTCGCGGAGTGGTTCTGCAGGTCGCCCAGAAGGCTAGGGTCGACGTTGCCATGCAAGTAGGTGCGGCGAGTACCGAAGTCACAGTGGAAGGGTCAGAGGTTGCGCAGGTGGAAACGCAATCATCAGCTCTGAGTGGAACTGTCACAGGCAAGGAAATCAGCCAGCTGCAACTGAATGGTCGCAACTTCACCCAATTGGCTACCCTGGTTGCGGGAGTCAGCAACCAGTCTGGGCAGGACGATGCGGGCGTTGGAGTGGGCGGTAACGTAGCTTTCAGCATGAACGGCGGTCGCACCGAGTACAACAACTGGGAACTCGATAGCGGCGACAACATGGACAACGGAAGTAATACCACCCTGAATGTCTATCCCAGTCTGGATGCGATCGCCGAATTCAAAGTGTTGACCTCCAATTACGGAGCGCAGTACGGGCGCAATGGATCGGGTACTGTGGAAGTGGAGACGAAGTCGGGAACGAACAGCTTTCACGGCGATGCGTACGAATTTGTCCGCAACGACGCGTTCAATGCGAAGACGTTCCCACAGACCACCCTGCCGTCTTATAAGAAGAACGACTTCGGCTACACGATTGGCGGTCCGATCTTCATCCCCAAACTTTACAACACCAGCAGGCAGAAGACGTTCTTCTTCTGGTCGCAGGAATGGCGGCGGGAACGGGTGCCGGCGAATCTGGGTAGTGTCACGGTTCCTTCGCTCGCCGAACGTGGCGGCGATTTTTCTGATTTGTGCCCAGCCACCAATGCTCCGTTTCAGCGTTCCGACCCGAATACAGCCGCGACCTACTTTCCGGACTGCCCTGGCACCGCGGCAGGCGGCGGCTTATTCAACCCATTTGTCACCCAGGGAACGCTGAACCTGGTACCCGTGGATACCGTCAACTCTCCGGCACTGGCCGCACAGATCCCCGAGCCCACGCAGGGCTCGAATACGTGGAACGGTGCGCCCACTCTGCCCACCAACTGGCGAGAGGAACTCTTCCGCGTTGACCATAACTTCACCGATAAAGTGCGCGGAACGTTCCGCTACATCCACGATTCCTGGGAGCAGACCTACCCCACTCCGTTATGGTCAAACGGTACCAGCTTTCCCACGATTCAGACCGACTTCAAAGGGCCGGGCATCAGCATGGTCGCCCGGCTGACGGCCACGATCTCCCCGAGTTTGCTGAACGAATTTGTGGCCAGCTATACAACTGATCACATCTCGCTCATTCCCGTGGGCGCGTGGAAACGTCCCCAGAGCATGACTTTTGGTTTGTATCCAGGAGCCGATCAGGGAAAGGTGCCCGGCATCAATCTGGGCGGCGGCGGTGTTTACAATTTTCAGGAGGATGTGGGGTATCTGCCGAACGGACCCTATAATTCGAATCCGACCTACACGTACCGAGACAATGTCACCAAGATTGTAGGGAAGCATAACCTCCAGTTCGGCGGTTATTTTGCCGCAGCCCAAAAGAATGAATTGGCCGCTCCGGGCACCGCCACAAATGGCGTGTTGACGTTTGATACTAGCAACTCTGCGGTAAGCACCGGCAATGCCTTTGCCGATCTGCTGATGGGGAATGTTTCTTCGTTCTCGCAGACCAGCGCACAGCCGAAGTTTTACAACCGCTACAAGATTTTCGAGCCCTATTTTCAAGACGATTGGCATGTCAGCAGCCATTTGACGTTGAATCTAGGGATGCGCGTCAGCCTGTTCGGGACCTATCGTGATCGCTATCACAGTGAATACAACTTCGACATCAGCCGTTACGTCGCCGGAAACAGCAGCGTCAATCTGGCCGACGGTACGGTGATTGGCGATCCGTTCAATGGTGTCGTGCAATGTGGGGTGACTGCTGGAGTTCCGGATAGCTGTATGAAGGGACATCTCTTCAACCCCGCTCCGCGCATTGGTTTTGCCTGGGATCCCAAGGGGGACGGCAAGACCGCCATCCGAGGAGGCTACGGGGTATTCTTCGAACACACCAACGGCAACGAAGCCAATGCGGAATCCCTGGAGCCCGCGGCCAGTCCTGCCGTGCAGACGACATCTGTCTTCAACCTGAGCTCATACGATCAAATCGTCCCGCAGCCCGCGGGTTCCACGTCGCCGCTGGCGATGATCTCGATTCCGAATAAGGCGGTGTGGCCGTACGTCCAGCAGTGGCACCTCGACGTGCAGCGTGAGCTGTGGGGCCATACGGTGGCAACGGTTTCCTACGTGGGAAGCAAAGGCACGCACCTGACGCGCTTCACGGACATCAATCAACTCAGAGCGGTGCCTTTGAACCAGAATCCATACCAGGCGGGCGAGCCCATCACGGACTGCGGGTCTACCCTGGACGACAACGGCGTTCCCATGGATGCCGTCACTCCGAGCGGGGCGCCAGTTCCTTACATCGCACCCACCACTCCGGGAGGTTTGCCGTCCGGACCGGCCGTCAACCTGGGGGTGGCGTGCGGCTCAATATCGTTCCCCGACGCGTTCCGCACCCAGTTTCCGGGAGTGGGCTCAGTGAGCCGGCTTGAGGAGAAGGCCTCTTCGATTTACCACGCATTACAGATCTCGGTGAGGCGAAGTGTGGGCAGGCTCAGTCTGAGCGGTGCCTATACCTACAGTCACTCGATTGACGACTCGTCTGCGGCACGAGACGCCGTGATTCTCGACACCTATGATGTCGCGCGGGCGCGCGCGAGTTCCAATTTCGACCAACGTCATCTGTTCAATCTCGGCTACGTATACGATTTGCCGTTCTTCAAGAATCCCGGACTGGCCAACAAGATTCTAGGTGGATGGCAGTGGTCTGGCATCACCACGATTCAATCGGGCACACCGTTCAGCGTGGCCAACGGGGTGACGGGCGACAATGCTGGGGTATCGAATGGGGTCAGCGTCGGCTCGGCACAATCGTATCCCGATCTGGTCGGCAATCCGAGGTCGGGCGTGGTGAATTTTCCTTTCGATGGCTTTGGCCCGCTCGCCTACAATCCATCGGCATTTGCTGCACCCCGCGGCCTGACATTCGGGAACGCGCCGCGAAACTATCTCACCAATCCGAGGCGCACGAACTTCGATATGTCGATTTTCAAGCACTTCGCGATCAAGGAGAGCATGGGATTTGAATTTCGCGCCGAAGCTTTCAATGTCTTCAACCACATTGAATACGGATGGTTGGGGGGAGACAGTGGTTCCGCCGCCAACAACAGTCCGTTTGGGAACGGAAACAGCACGCTCACTTGCTACGGCGCGAACAATTCGGCGGGCGACCCTGCATGCACGACGGCAAACCCATATTTGCGACCGGCGGTGGCGCACAACGGCAGAATCCTGCAGTTGGGAGCGAAGTTCATTTTCTAGCATCCAGGAAGAAACAGATCCCGGCCTTTTGTGGAGGGCGGGGATCCCCAACTACCCGGTCCTATCGGGCTTCTACTTGTTCCTTAAGCGGGGCGCTTACGGCGGCGAAGCCTCGCTCCAGGTCCGCAATCAGATCATCCACGTGCTCAATTCCGACCGAGAGGCGTATGAGTTGCTTGGTAACGCCCATTTTTTCGCGCTCTTCGGAGCGAATCATGGCATGGGATGTGATGACAGGAATAGTGACCAGTGACTCCACTCCACCGAGGCTGGGAGCGAGCGAGAACAGCTCCAGGGCTTCTGCAAAGCGGCAGGCGTCTTCTCCGGTTCCATCGATCTCGAAGCTGAGCACTCCACCCCCACCACGCATCTGCTCCATCGCGAGTGTGCGCTGCGGATGTCCTTCCAGAAACGGATAATTGACGTTACGGGCTCGAGGATGGGCCTTCAGATATTCTGCGACCTGCAGCGCATTCTCATTCTGGCGTTGAACTCGCACGGCGAGCGTCTTGATTCCGCGCAGCAGCAGCCAGGCAGCATGGGGGTCCATGTTGCAACCCAGCGTCGTCCGGGTTGCGTGAATGGTCCGGACCAGATCCTGCCTGCCCGCGATGATTCCGCAGATGATGTCAGCGTGCCCGCCGAAATACTTGGTGCCGGAATGCATGACAAGATCAATTCCATACTCCACCGGGCGGCAGTTGATGGGAGTCGAGAAGGTGCTGTCGATCAGCGTGATGAGGCCGTGCTGTTTGGCGATGGTCGACACTTTCTTGAGATCGACCACTCGGAGCGTGGGATTGGTTGGCGATTCAAGATGCAACAGCTTTGTATTCGGACGGATGGCAGCCTCGTGCTGCTGATAATCGGTGGTGTCTACCAAGGTGACTTCGACTCCAAACCTGGTGAGCCACTGCGTGAGGAATTTCGTGGCACCGCCGTAGATGTCACGCTGGGCGATGATGTGATCGCCGGTTTTCACCAGAGAAAGGATGGTGGTGGTGATTGCTGACATGCCAGAGGCGAAAAGAAGAGCTGCATCGGCGCTTTCGAGTTCCGCGATGGCCTTTTCCGCCACCGTGTGAGTCGGGTTTCCGTAGCGCGTGTAGAAGCGATCCGTCGACGTGGCCCGGAGTTGCTCTTCCATGTCGGTGACTTCGAAGGTGGAAGTCTGGTAGATGGGCGTGCTGACGGGGCCGTTCTTTTTGCTCAGATCAGTGCCACCGCGTACTGCCTCGGTTTCCGTCCGGCGTTTAGGATTCTTCATGTTCTGCCCCCCCCGCGCGCGCTCTTTCTAGGCTTTCACCGTGGCTGGGTCCAACGCCGGAACCAGTGAAAACCATTGCTGGGATCGCGCATGTCTGCCGCTGGTCAGTTCGTCAAAAGCTTTTTGAAGTTTCCGCGTTACGGGACCGGTCTTACCACTGCCAATGGTACGGAAGTCGATCTCACGCAGCCCGATGACCTCGGCAGCCGTTCCGCAGACAAAAACTTCGTCGGCAATGTAAAGCTGGTCTCGAGAAATCGGTTCCTCGATAACGGTGTATCCCATGTCTCCAGCAATGGTGATCAGACTGTCGCGCGTGATGCCCTCGAGGATGGAGCCGCGCGGCACGGTGTAAATGGCGTTGTTGCGCACGACGAAAATGTTTTCGCCGGTGCACTCGGCCACATAACCGCTGGGATCGAGCATGATCGCTTCATCAAATCCCAAGCGCTGCGATTCTGTCTTTGCCAGGATCGACCCAACATAGTTGCCCGAGACCTTCGCCTTGGTCATCATGATGTTCGGGTGCAGGCGGGTGAACGAAGAAATATTGGCGCGAATGCCGCGTTCCTTGGCCTGCTCGCCGAGAAACGCTTTCCATTCCCAGACCGCAATCAATAACCGCGGCTTGCCGGCATCCACCACCATGCTCATGGCGCCGTCCAGATAAATCAGCGGTCGGATATAGCAGGAGGAGAACCCGTTGGCGGCGATGAGTTGGTGGATCGCGCTGGAGATCTGATCTTTGGAATAGGGCAAGTCGCGAAAGCCGACGACTAGAGCCGAATCCAGCAAACGGTCTACGTGTTCCTCCAGCCGGAATACTGCAGGGCCGCGGTCGGTCGCGTAGCAGCGAATGCCCTCGAATACGCTGTACCCGTAATGCAGACCGGCATTGACGAAGGGCACAACGCCCTCAGACGATGGTCGAAGTTCGCCGTCGATCCAGATGTACTGCGGGGTCCCTGACATAGCTCTCCTGCAAGGCGATAGAGGTGGCTCGCGCACAGATGCCTCCACCAGATTAAGCTGAGCCCTCCAGGGGGAGCAAGAGAAACCCATGCAAAGCACTCAAGCCGTTTCTCCCTTGGTTGCTATAATCCCTCGCCTATGGAAAGCGGACTCCGAAATCGTGTGGCCATCGTGGCGGCTTCCAGTCAGGGAATTGGGCGCGCAACGGCTGAGGCATTTGCGGCGGAAGGATGCCGGGTCGCAATGTGTGCGCGCGGCACGGCTGCTCTCGAAGCAGCCGCCGAGCATATCCGGCAACAGTACAAGGTGGACGTGTTAAGTCAGACGGTGGACGTCACCAATGCTGACGCCGTGCATGGATTCGTGGAGGCAGTGGTATCGAGATTTGGAGCAGTCGATATCTGCATCACGAACTCGGGTGGGCCGCCCGCCAAGGGATTTCTCGCGGCGTCGGTTGAGGATTGGCGGAAGGCGATTGACTCAAACTTCCTCAGCACGGTGTACTTTGCGCGGGAAGTGATTCCGCATATGCAGAAAAAGCGCTGGGGACGGATCATTACCATCACCTCCATTACGACCAAGCAACCCGTCTCGGACCTTGTGCTATCGAATGCCGTCCGCGCTGGGGTGGTGGGGCTGGTCAAGAGCCTGGCCAACGAATTCGGGAAGGATGGAATTCTGGTCAACAATGTAGGGCCGGGATTTACGGCCACGGATCGTTTGAAGGAATTAGCGAAGGCCCGGTCGACCGCCTCGGGAAAGTCGCAGCAGGAGATTTTCGACGAATGGGCGGTGGATGCTGCCCAGAAGCGCATCGGCGAACCCCGCGAGGTTGCGGACACGATTGTATGGCTGGCTTCCGAGCGCGCCTCGTTCATCACCGGGCAGACAATTCTTGTAGACGGGGGAGCTTACAAGGGGCTGTGACCCGAGGTTGGGGGCAGCCTGTAGAAACTACTCTGGTTCCACTCTCCGAACGAAGATTGCGAACTGTCTCTGGTTTTAGTAACCTGTCGCACAACTCCCAAGCCAGTTTGTGTTTGACCCCGGATCACATCTCTCCGGAACCATGGGGCGGGAAAGCTGTTGATGCGGGGACTTCGCTAGGTTTAAAGCTCCTCGCGGTGATCGGCCAGTGAGTGAGGGCGCTGGAGCAAGATGTCGTCACCTCTATCCTTTGAGTTTTCAACGGGAACCGGTTCAATTGTCGACCCCACGGGGGAGGAGTGTATGTCCAAGTTTCTACGCAGCATGCTGTGGTTGGTAGTTCTCGGTATTTCCACGCTCGGTCAGGTATTTGCCCAAGGTGGTGCCACGGGCGCGATCAACGGGACGGTCCAAGACGCGAGCGGCGCAGTTGTCGCAAACGCCGATGTCCGCATCACGAATCAAGACACCGGAACCGTTACGCGTGCTACCAAGACTGACGCTACCGGGTCCTTTAACGCGACGCTGCTCCCGGTTGGGACCTACACGGTGAACATCACGAGCGGAGGCTTCCGGGAAGCGAAAATTCCCGACATTGCCGTTCGCGTTACGGAAACTACCCGCATGACCGCGAAGATGGTTCCGCTCCAGGTGCTGGAAAAGATTGAAGTGCAGGCGCTGGTCCAGACGGTCGAAACGACCACGGCCACGACAGGGCAGGCCATCGAGGCGAAGACCATTCGCGATCTGCCGCTGGCGACGCAGAACTTCCAGCAACTGCTGACGCTTTCGTCGGGAGCTCAGAGCGATCTGAATGCTTCCGCCCAGTTGGGGCGCGGCAACGTCCGCGTGATCGTCAATGGGCAGCGCGAGGACAACAACAACTATTTGATCGAGGGCATCAGTGCTACCGATTACAACGTCGCACAGGCTACCAACATACCGCTGCCCAATCCGGATGTGATTCAGGAATTCAAGGTGCAGACCTCGCTGTACGACGCGTCGCAGGGGCGCAATGGCGGTGGCAACGTCAACGCCATCTGAAGACGGGTACCAGGAATTTTCACGGAGACGTGTACGAATTTTTCCGCAATGACAAACTAAATGCGAACGAATATTTCTTGAATCGCGCCAGCCAGAAGCGGCCTCCGGTGAAGCAGAACATTTTCGGTGGCAGCTTCGGTGGCCCGATCGGTAAAGAGGCGCAAGCGGGATTTTTTTTTCTGAACTACCAGGGGACTCGACAGCGCAGCGGCCTTTCGCCGGGGACGCTGATCAGTTCGACATTGCCGGTGATTCCCGCCTCAGTGCGTGACGAGGCGACCATGGACGCACAACTCGAGGCGGCCTTCGGAGTTCCTAGCATCGATCCAGTGGTCCACAAACTATTGCTATTTCAAGAGCGATCAATTCGGCGCACCGGCAGGCGGATACCTGATTCCCAGCCATCGCGGGAAATCTAGGAGACAGTGCTGCATTTATCGTCAGCAAGCCTGGTAAATATACGGAAGATCAGTTTACAGCGAACTGGGACCGCGAGTTTCGGGGAGGCAACGACAAGATCTCCGCTCGCTTCTTCTTCTCAAATGGCGAGCAGTTACTGCCCTTCGGCGCTGGAGGCTTGCAGGCCTCATTGGGTGGCACGCTAGCCAGCAGCATCAGCGCAGGCGACCTAAACTTTCCCTACGACATCCCATTGAACGATCGATTTCTTCAGCATCAACGAGACGCACCTGTTTTCGCCCGCCGTCGTCAACGATTTTCGTTTCGGCTTTGTGCGTATCAACAACAGTCTGATCAATGCACCTCCAATCACCTCCGACGAACTAGGAATCGATCGACCTACTAGCAACGTCACCAAATCGATCTACAAGTTTTCGCTGTTCCGAGCTTCCAGATGGGTCCCACGCCTCCCGCAGACCAGTTTCAGATCCAGAACAACTACAATTTCGTGGACACTCTAAGCTGGGTCAAGGGCGCGCACAGCATCCGGTTGGGTGGCGACTACACGCGCGTCAATCTGGACAAGAGGTTCCCCCAAGTCTTTAATGGTCAACTCTTCTTCGGAACAACTGCCGAATGGAGAGACTGATTTCCAGACACATTCCTCGAAGGTTCGGCCACTGGGAGCTTTGGAGGCGGCGGGGTCTTCAATCACAAGTACCGCAACAACAATTATGGTTTCTTTGTGCAGGATGACTGGAAGGCCCGCCCCGAATCTGACGTTGAACCTGGGCCTTCGCACCGAGATTATGGGAGCTTTCAACGACAATGCCTGTCACATCGGGAACTTCGATCCTCAACTCGGCAACAGCGGTCAGTATCCTTTTGTTTACGGAAAATGCGCGAGCAAGTCGAACGTGACAGGGCTCACAGGGTCGGGCAACAACACGACCTACAAGAACAACTATCTCAACGGGCTGGGGACCGCGCGTCGGCTTTGCATGGGATGTTCTCGGCCGCCACCACACGACGCTACGCGGTGGCTACGGCATCTATTACGTGCGTGAAGACGTGGGGACGGTCGACCAACTGTCATTTCAGGCTCCCTTCCTTCCGATCGCGGGGTTGCCCAACAGCGCCGGATGTCTCGGTACATTCTTTCAGGTCCCTAACACCTCGCAGGCTGACGATGGGGCAAACTTCAACGCTCTTCCTGAGGCGGGGATTCTTGATCCCGATTCTTCCGTGCCTTGGGGCGCTGTTGGACTTTCCCGGGAACGGCACCAATCGGTTTCCTGATTACGGCTGTGCCAATGGAAGCGCGGGACTGGTTCCATCCAACTCCTATTCGTGCTAACCGTGCCACGCCGTTTTGTCACGCCGAGCACGCAGCAATGGAACCTCACGTGCAGCGTGATCTGGGTAAGCAATGGGTGCTGGAATGGGGTACGTTGGCACGCACGCGTGCACTTGCGCGAAACCAGGACGAACATTCAGGCCAAGCTGGCGACAGTTGACAACCCGTTGCACGTGACGGCCAGGATGGAACGCCATTCCAGATCACTAAAGCACCGCGACAACGGTATTGCGCGTCCGACCTTACCGGGGTAAATGGTTACGGCGGCATGCAGATCTTCGCAACGATGCCTACTCGCACTATCACTCCCTTCAAACGACACTATCTCGTCGATGGGGCGCAGGATATTTCCAGGGCGCTTACACATGGTCGAAGTCGCGGACGCAACCTCTACCGGCAACACGGCTTTGAACACCGCGTTCAACGACGAGAGCAATATCCGGAATTTCGTACGGACTGTCAGACTTTGATCGCAAGCATCGGCTGAGCGTTAGTTACAACTATGACCTTCCGATCTTCAAGAATGCCGAGGGCGAAAGGGTACGTTCCTGAGCAATTGGACGATCAGCGGTGTGACAATCTTTCAATCGGGTACGCCCTTCTCGGTTCTGGATTCGGCTGCTGGCTCTGCATACCTGGGCTACGTTCCTTTCCTTTGCTGCGTTGGGTGCTGATTTGGCGCCTGGTCGAACGATTGCAACCGGTCTGACTCACGGCGACGTCCATCACGGCTCAACGCCTATGTCGATATAAACAACTTCCAGGCCGCGCCTCCGGCCGATCAGGCTGGATGTGACGCCGATCTGACGGGTGCGGCCTGCACTACGCGCTTTGGTACGCTTCATCGGAATATCTATCGAGGACCATTCCAGCAGAACTGGGATTTCTCCCTAATCAAACACTTCCGGTTCGGTGAGAGGCAGGATCTTCGCTTCACGGCGGACTTCTTCAACCTCTGGAACCATGCGAACTTTGCGAGCCCCACATCTGCGGATGTTGAAAACCCAGGTGCATTCGGCAAGATCAACTCCACCGTCGGCACGCCGCGGCTGATCCAGCTCTCGATGCGGTATGCTTTCTAGCATGACGGACACGACGGCCACGACTCGCATCCCGCTTCTTGAGCGTGACCAGGTTTCGCCGGAGATTGCTGCGGTCTATGACGCCCTGCTCAAACAGCGGGGCGTCGTTCCAAACATGTTCAAGACGCTGGCGCACACTCCTGCTCTTGCGCTGGGAGTTGCGGGCCTTCTGAAATCACTGCTCAGCGACGGCGCTTTGCCGGGCTGGTACAAGGAATTGGTCGCCACACGTTTGTCGGTGCTTTTGCGTTCGCGCTACGCGGTCTCAGCCCACGCACTCTCGGCTAAACAGAAGGGAGCGAGTGATGCCCAGATTGCAGCCGTGCAGGCCGACTTCGAGACCGGCCCGTTTACGGAAGCGGACAAGCTGGGTTTCCGTTGTGCCGAGCGCTTGCACCAATCGGCGCAGCAATTGGATGATTCATTCTTCGCCCAGTTGAAGGCTGTCTATACCGATTCCCAAATCGTAGAATTAGTGGCCACGGCGGCGGCATTTGAACTGTTCCCGCGCCTGGTCGATGGCCTGCGGGTTCCGACCACTGTCATTCCTGAGTGGGTCGCCGGAAAGAAGGACTGATGCGCTCGCTTGCTTCAAGACTCTCCGTGATGAGCGGCGAAGGTGCCCTCTCTGTCTTCGCCCGAGCCAAGGAACTTGAACGCGAAGGACGCTCCATCATTCACCTGGAGCTGGGGGAGCCAGATTTTCATCCGGCTGCGCCAGTGCTGGACGCGCTTGAGAAAGCCCTGCGCGCCGGCAAAGATCGTTACTGCACCGTTTCCGGAATTCCTGCGCTCCGCGAGGAGCTTGCCCAGTATCTGCTGCGCACGCGTCGCATCCAGGTAGACCCCAAGAACATCGTGATTGCTCCCGGCTGTAAGCTCTCGTTGTTCCTTACCTTGATGGCCATCGTGAATCCCGGTGACGAAGTTCTCTATCCGGATCCTGGGTTTCCCGGCTACGCCTCGATCACGGCGGGCTTCGGTGGCGTGCCGGTGCCTTACGAGCTTGCCGAACGCAATGGATTCCAACCCGATGCGGTCGAGATCGCCAGGAAGATCACGCGGCGAACAAAAGCGATCCTGACCTGCTCGCCCAATAATCCGACCGGGACGGTGTACAGCGATGCCGTGCAGCGACGCATTGCCGAACTGGCCGTCGAGCACGATTTGTACGTTCTCTCAGACGAAATTTACGCGCGCATCATCTACTCCGACGCGTACGTCTCGATGTTCAGCTACCCGGGCATGGCGGAGCGCACGGTGATCATCGACGGCTTCTCGAAAAGCTTTGCGATGACTGGATGGAGGCTTGGCTACGCGGTCGCGCCGCCGGAGATTGCCGAGCAACTCGACCTCCTCGCCATCAATAGTTACACCTGTACCGCCGAATTCACCCAGTACGCCGCGATTGAAGCTCTGAAGGACAGTTCCGGCGCGACTGCAAAGATGGTGAAGGAATTCGCCGGCCGACGCGAACAGTTTGCGCGCGAGTTGAATCAGGTGCCCGGTTTCCGGTGCCCGGCGCCCGATGGAGCGTTTTATGCCTGGGTTAACATCTCCGGGACTGGCATCAGCGCTGAAGAAGCTTGTCGCATCATGCTGGAGGAAGCGGGAGTTGCCGCGATTCCGGGCGCTGCGTTTGGTAGTTCGGGACGGGAATTCGTGCGCTTCTCGTTCGCATCGTCAAACGCTACTTTGCACGAGGCTGTCGAACGAATCCTAAAAGTTTCGACTGCCTGGCAAGGCGCGCCGGCAGCCAGGTAGGGGGCCGTCCCGCGAAATGGTTAGCGAAGCCTCTGATTCAAGATTTCCTGGCGTCTGATTACCTCAACGGTCAAAAGCTTTTCTCAGTACGGCAAAGATTCAGGGAGCACCCGAAAATGAAACTCAGCCTGGCCTCGTACCTGGCAGTTGCGATCAGCCTGCTGGCCACGTCCGCCCTCGCGCAGTCCCGGCCGCTGGCTACCTCCGAGCAGGTCCAGGAAGTCTACTCGCGTCTCTTGCCGCAGATTGAGAAGATTCCGATCTTCGATCACCACGCGCATCCCGGTTTTCCTGACGACCCCGATGTGGATGCCATGGCTTCTCCGCCGGGAAGCGCACCTCTTCGGGAGCGAGACTCGAACCCGGAACTGGTAGCGGCCGCAAAGGCGCTCTTCAACTATCCCTTTGAAGACCTCTCCGCCGAACATGCAAAGTGGCTTGTCAACAAAAAGGCGGAACTGAAAAAGCAGCAGGGCACTGCTTACTTCTCGAATCTCCTGGACAAGCTCAACATCGAGCAGGGCGTCGCCAACCGCGCCATGATGGCCGACTATCTCGATCCCAAGCGCTTCGTCTGGGTCTTCTTCGCCGACGCGTTCATGTGGCCCTTCGATAACCAGAAGGAACGCGCCCGCAACCGGGACCAAGAGGTTTACATTCCGCTTCAGGAGAAGATGCTGCACCGCTGGATGGAGCAGGAGCATATCAAGCGGGCACCCGCTGGCTTCGACGATTATTTGAAGTTCATCAGCCAGACGCTTGAGGACAATCAGAAGAAGGGCGGCATTGCCATGAAGTTCGAGGTCGCCTACTTCCGTTCGCTCCGGTTCGGAGATCCGAGCCGCGAGCAGGCTGAGTCGATTTATAAAAAGTATGTTGGTGGCGGTGTTCCGTCTGAGACCGACTACCGGACGGTTCAGGACTATATTTTTCGCTACCTGATCCGCGAGGGTGGCCGCCTGCACCTGCCGGTTCATATTCATACAGCGGTGGGTATCGGGGACTACTTCAACATTTCCGAGAGCAACGTGATGAACCTGGAAAACATCCTGCGCGATCCCCGCTATGCGGACACGGTATTTGTTCTCATCCACGGAGGTTACCCTCTGGAGCGCGAAGCGATCTGGCTGGCGTCAGTGAAGAATGTCTATATGGATTCTTCGCTGATGGAGGTTGTTATGTACCCCGCGGCTTTTAAAGACTCGCTGCGCCAGTGGCTTGAGACCTTTCCCGACAAAATCACGTTCGGCACCGATTCATTCCCGTACAATGACGCTCTGGGAGCGGAAGAGAGCTACTGGCTGGGAGTGCAATCGGGCCGTAGCGGCTTGGCCGCCGCACTGGCTGAGATGGTCGCGATGGGTGAGATCAACGAAGCCAAGGCCCTCGAAATGGCGCACGCCTATCTGCACGACACAGCCGTCGGCCTATACCCGGGAAAGGTTCACTGATGCGTAAGACGAAGAAGAAAACGACCCGAAAGAACGTAGCCGCCAAGAAGGTTTTGAAAATGGCGAAGCCTTCCGCGTCCAAGCGTGCAACCGCAAAAGTTCGCGTCAAAAAGGGAGAATTGAAATACATCCCCTGGAACACGGTGGAACTCGAGAACCTCAATCCTCTGCTGCAGCGCCAGCTTGTGATCGGCGAAGACATCATGGTTGCCCGGGTGCTGATGAAGAAGGGATGCATTATCCCCCTGCATAGTCACTACAACGAACAGGTGACCTACATTCTCGAGGGCGCGCTCAAGTTCTGGATCGACGGCAAAGAGATTGTTGTGAATGCCGGGGAAGTCCTGACCATCCCGCGCAACATGCCGCACAAGGCCGAAGCGCTTATGGACACGGTGGACCTGGACGTGTTTAATCCTCCGCGCGCCGATTGGATCAATAAAGCCGACGATTATCTTCGCACAGAGAAAGAGGAACACCGGGACCGGCTTTGGAAACAAGGCTGATTTCGCTATCCTGATGCTTGTGGAGCAGCGGGGACTGCCCGCCTGACCGCAACCGGCGATGAGTTCAATACTTTCCGACACTAAGAGTGAAGCGGCGGCTTCCCGTCTGCGCTGCATCCATTGCGGTGCAATCGCTGAACACGCCGATCAGGATTTCCGCTGCTTAAAATGCGGCGATCTCTTTGAAGTTTTCTATCCCGGCTGGCAGACAGGGCAAGGATTAAGGGCTGGCGGGTATTCGGCAGCGGCACTGAAGCAACTCTGGCGGGACCGGAAGACCTCGCTTGCCGGGACAGACACCAGCGGCGTATGGAGATTTCGTGAACTTCTTCCCAGCCTGAAAGCGGGTCACGATCCGATCACCCTGCGCGAAGGAAATACCCCGCTTTACGATTTGCCACGCTGTGCTGTTTCTGCTGGCGTGGACGTCTTGCAGGCCAAACATCAGGGAATGAATCCGACCGCTTCCTTCAAAGATACGGGCATGACGACCGCAGCGTCGTTTGCTCGCCAGGAGGGATTCCAGTGGGTGGCATGCGCTTCCACAGGCAACACGTCTGCGTCGATGGCGGCTTACGCAGCCCGCGGCGGCATGCGAAGTTTGGTGCTTATTCCGGAGGGCAAAATTTCCTGGGGCAAGCTTTCGCAATCGTTGGACTATGGTGCGATCACTTGCCAACTGCGGACTGACTTCGACGGGTGCGTCAAAGTCCTGAACGAACTGGTAAAACGCAAACCGATTTATCTGCTGAATTCCGTGAATCCCTTTCGCATCGAGGGGCAGAAAACCGCTGGCATTGAATTGATGGAGCAGTTGAACTGGCAGCCACCCGACCACATCATCGTTCCGGGTGGGAATCTGGGAAATTCTTCGGCTATCGGCAAGGCCCTGGTTGAGATGAAGGATCTAGGCTTGATTGATCGCTTGCCGAAGCTCTCGGTCATTCAGGCCGAAGGGGCAAACCCGTTCTTTCGCAGCTTCCACGAACACGCCGGGAAGAAACTAGTGCCGATGGAGGCTGAGACGCTCGCCACGGCGATTCGCATTGGTAATCCGGCTTCGTGGAAAAAGGCGTTACGAGTCATCCAGGCGACGGGCGGGGCGGTTGAGCAGGTCAGCGAAATTGAAATGGCGCTCGCCAAGGCGGAAATAGGCTCGGATGGAGTCGGCTGTGAGCCTGCCTCGGCGGTGACGGTCGCCGGCTTGAAGAAACTGGTGCGCCAAGGATTTGTGAAGCGAGCTGAAAGTGTGGTTCTGATCCTTACCGGACACGTTCTGAAGGACCCGGAGTTCACTCTGAAATTTCACCGCGGAGATCTCTTCGCGGGCACGCCTCAGGAAAAAGAAGCCCAGTGCCTTGCTCGCCACCAACGCGCACCCCTTGTGCTCGAGGCGAACGTAGACGCAGTCTTAATGACGCTCTCCGAATTGGAAGGCAAAGAGCATACCCGATGAGTCAAGGCGCGTCCTTCGAAACGGCCGAATAAGCATGCCCGCCAGCAAGAGATCGCAGGCCGCGAAATCGTTCAGCATCAGATTGCCGGCGACCTCCGCCAACCTCGGTCCCGCCTTTGACGCGGCGGCGCTGGCCTTTGAGCTTTATCTGAAACTCGAGGCCCGTACTTCGGATGACTACACCATAGAAGCCACCGGTCGTGATAGTGAGATATGCGGGCGGCTGGAAAACCATCTGATCCTCACCACCTACCGAGAGGTTCTCCGATCTGCTGGCCGGGCACCCGTTCCATTGGCGTTGAAGATTGCCAACAACATTCCGATCGGAAAAGGGTGCGGATCTTCGGCCGCGGCGCGGCTCGCGGGTATTGCGCTGGCCGATCACTATGGGCACCTTCGTTGGACCGATGCCCAGATCGTGGGAGAAGCGTCTCGCCGCGAACATCATCCCGACAACGCTTCCGCCTGCTGGATGGGCGGCTTGACGGTGGCTAGCATGTCAGGAGAGGCCGAGGCGCAAATCGCCCGTATTCGGCCGAAAGGGAAGTGGCCTTTATTGCTCGCCGTTCCACCGGACGCGCTCTCCACCGAAAAGGCTAGAGGCGTGCTGCCGCCGCAATACTCTCGGGCGGATGCGGTCACGAACATTCAGAACTCGATGTTGCTGCTGGCGGCGTTCACGCTGGGCAGCGCGAAGCTTTTGACTACGGCACTCTATGACCGAATCCACCAGCCCTATCGCGCCGCGCTTTGTCCGCTGCTGCCCGCGATGCAGGCGTTCGATCGCGACAAAAGCGTGCTCGGGACGGCGCTGAGCGGCGCTGGACCCTCGGTTCTGATTTTTCTGGATCCTGGCAGCGGAACTCCTGCCAAAAAAATCGCCGCCAAGGTGGCGGCGTATCTCAAAGAGAAACACTTGGAAGCAGAACTTTTTCTAACCGCCATGGCCGATAAAGGCGCAGCCGCGAGCCGCAAAGCATAAAAACTCAGCGCGAGCCGCAAAGCATAAAGACTCAGCGCGAGCGGGTAGTAAAACTCCCACCCCGGATCCACATTCTCAGATAATCGCTGCGCCTAGTTCGGCTGACCGCTCTCAAGCACGTTGAACACGCTCCAGCAGTGCGCTTCAAAGCTAACCTGTGGTTCGCGCGCAGCCCGTGCCGGATACGATTCAACCGCCAGGAAGTAACTCAAAATTTCATGCTCGACTTCGCGCCGCCGAGCTTCCTCGACCAGTTCCAAACTCGTCTTCGCTTTCATAAACTTCATCCCAACCTTTCGCCCAGGAGCATCGACAAGAGTCGCGCGCCTCTGCATTCGGATTTCTCGGGAGAGCTGCCAAAGACCTGTCAGGCAACTTTGCCGTCGATTGGGGGGAAGATGCAGATTAGTGCCGGGGAGAGGACCCGTAAATGGCACCGGCGTGCCACTTGGGATCCGGAGCATCACCGCTCCTGAAAGATCAAGACAGGTTGTCAGCGGAGCGACGGCCGGCCTTCCCCCTCGCAGCACTTCAACCTTTGCTCATCGGCGGCACCATCCCGTTATGCCGCAGGTACACCACCATTTGCCCGTAGTGATCAAAAATATGCGCGACCGTCAGCGTTGAGACCCCGAGCCGCGTGATCGTGTTCTGTCCCCAAGGGCTCTTCAGGGACTCAGTCGCGTTCTTCTCGTTCATGCTTGCGATTGCCTTGTGCATGTAGGCGAACGAGCCTCTTAAGAACTCCACGATTTCGGCCTTAGTCTTTATGGAAGATGGCCCCTCTTCTCCTCCAAAATCGACCGGAGGCTTTTCCTGCAGAATGGCTCCCCCGAACTCATAATTGGAGGCGGCCACGTGCTTGATTTGTCCCGCGAATGTGCGCACGCCCTTGAACTCGCCGTCAGTGGGCGCATAGCCGTACTTGTCCTCGGGCATTGCCTCGACGATTGACATAAATTCTTTTTCGGCGTTTGTCAGGGAGCGATCCATGACCTGGGTGAGCGTGCGGGGAGGTTCGGGCTTGGGCATCTGTTGCGCGACGGCGGCGCTGCAACAGGCAATCACTAAAATTCCGGCACGAATCAATATTGCTTTCATATTGTCCTCCTCTTGATCACGGTCCTGCTCAATCTCTCACGATCGACGGCGCCATTGCCAGGTGGTGGGAGCTCAATCGA
This sequence comes from uncultured Acidobacteriota bacterium, assembly GCA_963850425.1. Taxonomy (GTDB): domain Bacteria; phylum Acidobacteriota; class Terriglobia; order Terriglobales; family Acidobacteriaceae; genus Gp1-AA133. Next base: position 354,310 of record CAWKLF010000005.1, read on the forward strand.
TGCTTTCGGATTGTGGCCAATCCCGCAATTAAAGCCAAGGCCGAACACAGCAACGCATTGGGGAGACCCACGCGCGTTGCCAACGCTCCCCACAGTGTACTGCCAATCGCCATCCCGCCCTGCAACACGAGCAGGTACATCGACAATGCTCGCGCCCGAACCCACGACGGACACATGGTCTGGGCCGCGGTGTTCAGGCATGCGAGAATTCCGATCCACGCCGCTCCCGCCGTTGCCAGAGCTGCGCACAGCCCGCCGAAGGAGGAAATGCGTCCGGCTGCGAACGTCATGCCGGCAAATACGACGATGGCTGTTGCCACCAGGCCATCGACCGAAAGCTTCCGCCGCAGACGAGGGAGGATGGTCGCACCGGCGAGGGCTCCCACGCCGAAGCACCCCAGCAGAACTCCATAGCCGGTCGCGCCAAATGGACGCGCCAGAATCGGCAGCAAGGCCAGCAGGGCAATCGCTCCCACGCTGAAAGCGCCGGTGCGGATCAGCACTGAGCGCACCAGCGGCGATTGCCTCACGTAGCGGATACCACCACGCACAGCGTCCCACAGCGCTCCGGTCTCGATGCGTTCCGGCGCCGGACGTTTCCAATGATACAAAACGAGAATCACGCCGAAGAACGATACAGCATTCAACAGGAAGGCGGTGCCGGAGTCTGCCCGGGCAATGGCCATGCCGCCGAGGGCTGGGCCGATCGCGCGCGCGACGTTGAACCCTGCGGAGTTGAGAGCAACGGCAGCGGCGTGCTGTTCGTGCGGAACCAGTTCCGGCGTGATCGCCTGCCATGCCGGATCGTTCATCACCGCGCCAAGTCCCAGCAGGAACGTGAAACCCAGCAAGATCCAGGGCGTCACCAGGTGCAGCAAGGTCAGGATGCCGAGCGTGCCGGCGGCCAGCACCATCCATCCCTGGGTTAACAGCAGGAATCGGCGCCGGTCGACCAGGTCAGCCAAAGCGCCTGCAGGCAAGATCACAAGGAAGACCGGCAGAGCTATGGCCGCCTGCACCAAACCGACCATCAAGGGCGACGATGTGAGCATCGTCATCATCCAGCCCGCACCCACCGCCTGCATCCAGGTGCCAATGTAAGAAATGATGGCGGCGATCCACATGGAACGGAAAATCGGCTCTCGCAAGGGCGCCCACGGGGAGCTGCTTTCATCCCTCGGGAAAGAGGGTGGCAGCGTTTCGGGCGTCTTTACCATTTCGGCCATCTAGACGGATCCTTCGAGCGAAACGGGGGGGCGACCAAAAGGCCATTCGCCGCCCCGCCAAGCGCGCACCAGGTAAATCAGGATGCCCAGAATCAGGATCACAAGCGCGTAGCGGATCTCTTTCAGTGCGTTTGCGCGCACAAACAAAATATAGCCGAAGCCAACGGAAGCGATCAGGGCGGGCAGCGGATAAAACCACATGCGAAATGGCCGTGGCATATCCGGACGACGCACGCGCAGAACGATGAGCCCAATGGCCTGTACCAGGAACTGCAGCATAATACGGATCACCACCAGTGCGGCGATGACATCGGCGAGGCGAAAAAAACAAAATATCGCGGCTACTGCTCCCAGGCTCACCAGCGAGACATACGGGAACCTGTACTCGGGATGCACCTTGGCGAAAATCCGAAAGTAGTTTCCATCGAGAGCAGCCGCGTAGGGAACGCGGGAGTAACCGAGCATCAGCGAAAAAACCGACGTGAATGCCGTCCACATCACCAGACCGGTCACGATGCGGGCGGCCCAGGAGCCGTAGGTTCTTTGCATAAACAGCGACACGATGTGCAGGCGGTCATTGGCGCCGCCGACGGTCATCATCTCGCGCCAGGGCACTACCCCCAAGATGCTCAAATTCATCACGATATATAGACAGGCAACGAGCGAAATTGATAGCAGCAGGGCCCGTGGAATGTTCCGGGCCGGGTCCTTTACCTCATCGCCCAGAAAACAAACATTGTAATAGCCCCAATAATCGTAGGTGGCGATCAGCATGGCGCTTCCCAAGCCGTTGAAAAAATTCCGCGAAAAAGTAAACGCTCCGGGAGGAAAGTCGAAGGCCAGCGCGGGCTTGAAGTGAGTCAGGCCCGCCACAATGATCCAGCCGATCGTGCCCATGACCACCACCCACATGATCGTGGAGAGCCGGCCGATGGCTGTAATTCGCCGATACAGCAGGAAGACCGCGAGGAGACAGGCGCCTACGGCTACTGCAGTTCCGGGATTGACGAGCCAACTGATCTCAAGATTTCCGACCAGGGGAATACGGGCACTCGCGGTGTGTGACATATAAACGTGCCCTAGCCTGGGCCAGAAATAGCCTGCGTAATCAGCAACCCCGATACAGCCCGATGCAATTGACAAGGGCGCACTGAAGGAAAGTTGCCAAATGAACAGGAATGAAATCAGCTTGCCAAGACTGTTCGGCCCGTAGATCTCCTTCAGGTAGCGATACGAACCGCCCGAGCCGGGCATGGCTGCGCCCAACTCCGCCCACACCAGTCCATCACATAGGGCGAATCCGGCACCCAGAATCCATCCCAGCATCGCTTGCGGTCCGCCCATGGCGCTGATAATCAGCGGCACCGTAATGAATGGGCCTACTCCGATCATGTCGAGCATGTTCAGAGAGGTGGCTGAGGCGAGTCCCATCCCGCGAATCAGCTGAGGCGGTTCCGGAGTTGCTGACCGCGCGTCGATGCTAGGCTTGGATGTCAGCATTTTGATTGTGATTCGCTGCCGTTATCCCGGGCATGAGGATCGCCCTTGATCGGACTCGAATAACTATCTTGCTGGAGAGCTCTTCCCGGGGACCCTGCTTGCTATTCCGCTATTTTCCAGCGTTGGCTTCGTGCCCGATGGCCAGCAGATTCACGTACAGTCTCAGCGCTCCAGGAACTCCCGCCGGCAGCTGTCGAAAGAACGCGTAACCGGTGTAGATATACGTTCCCTTGCCATAGGGAGCCACGAGCAGTCCGCCCTTCAGATCGGCTTCTCCCGGATCGTGCGACGCGAGCAGCGGCGTGAACTTGGCGTCCCATGTGTCCATGAAGTAGAGGCCGCGCTCCTGCACCCATCCGTCGAAATCGTGTGGGGTGATTGTGTTCGGGACATGAAAGATTCGATTTTCAGGCGCCAAAATCTTTACCGGAGCCTCTTCCACCGAAACACGACCTCGGCTGAGAGTTGCTGGGTAAGGGGTGAGCGAACCACCATTAAAGTTTCCGGTGTCGGTTTCGTACTGGACGAGTAAGGTGCCGCCAGCGGAAACAAAATCGAGCAACCTCTTGTTGTTGGCGATGACTTCTTTTTGCGTGTCGTACGCACGAATGCCGAGGACGATCGTTCCAAAGCGGCTCAGGTCCTCAGAACCAACTTTGCCGGCTGGAATGAGAGTGACGTCGAGCCCGGCCTGTCGAAGCACCTCGGGGATGTCATCCCCTGCGCCCATGATGTAGCCGATCTTCAGACCCGATGGCACCTTCACCTCGACTACGCTGACCCTTTGCAACGCGGGCTGGTAGTAGTAGAAGGTATCCAGGTCGTCACGTGTGACGATCGAATAGCCTTCCGCATATTTCTTTCCTTGATACTCCAGCGAAGCTTTTATCAAAAAGCGTTCTTCGCGAACGGCCGCGGGGATCACTCGAAAATCGCTAGTCTTCACCTCACCGAATGTTGTGAATGCGACGTGCTGTGAAGCTGGCTGGACTTCCCAGCCGGTGGGAGCCGCGAGTCGAATCGTCACCGCTGAGGCTCCTCGAAGACTACTTCGCACTTCCACTCTCACTTTGCGAGGATCATGCTGTCCAACCGGAACGACTTGCGATATCGGATCAATGGCAAGCGAAAAGGGAGGTCCAACCGCGAGCGCCCGTCGCTGCTCGCGCCCGGCAGTGTCTTTGTAGGCGACTGTTCCAACACTGCGAATCGCACTGTCAAGTCCTTCGATGGAATAGCTCACGTGTGCTTGTACGGGCGCAGGCGGGAAGGCGAGAGTGGCATATCGCGGGTCGTCAATCGTGTTGAGGCCTTCGGTCTCTGGATCATCTCGGTGCCAATACGGCCGTGTATAGGCAGCATTCTCGGGAACCGTGACGCGAAACTTTGCCTCCCCGTCCTTGCCCGAAGCTACGGTTTGCAGTTTTTGGGAGGTTGCCGCCGACTGCCAGCCGGGAGGCAGGTCGAGCGAAATGTCCCGGATCGTGAGGGCCTGAGCACTTGAATTTCGCGCCCGGACTGTGATGCCAAACGCCTGACCGGGTACTGCCATAAAGGCCTCTTGCGCGTTCGGCGCAATGGCGGCGTCAACCTCGACATCGAGCGTCAATCCTAGCGCAAGATTCGCAGCCTCTTCGAACTGATCGCGCTTGAGCCGGAGATTTCCGAGCAGTTCGCGCCGTTCGATCTCGGCAAGGTTCTTTTCCGCAACTATGCGCGCGATCAGTGCATTTACATCGCGGAAGCCCTGTAACAGAGGCATGGCGGCCTTCGTGGGCTGTTCGGTCGCCAGCTTCTTTGCCTCGGCGACGTGGGTTTGCAGTTTTACCAGTTCGGGCCGAAGGTATGGCACCCTTGCTTCGTCTGTTCCGAGACGCCCCGCCAACCCGGGAAGAGTTGTATCGATTCCATCGAAGAAATCCTGTTCGTGCCTAGCCTTGTCGTCGCCGGGCAGTACCGTATCAACCAGCTTGTAGAAAGCAAAGTGCGGACCAGCGTCTACCGACCATCCTCCGGCACCCTGCGAGAGCTGATGGCGCAGTCCTTCCATGGCGAACTGGAGGTACGTCATCCCGAGCAGGGGATCCCTTTCGCCAGTAGCCAGCTTGACGGTGTAATTTTCGGGCGGACACTCATTGCTGCGGAAGGGGCAGACGTGGTCGATATAGAATTTCTTGGCTTGCCACGGCAAGAGGCCTTCCGCAATCTGTTGTGGAAACTGTTTGGGATCGGCAGCCGCCCGAAACGCCTCGCGCGTCAATATTCCAGAAGCCTGATGGTTGCCGTGACCGTCGCCGTCGGTGCCCTCGAAGCGCGATACCAATACATCAGGCCGGAAGGTTCGGATCACGCGCACGATATCTGCGAGGCCGGCCTCGTGACCATGCCACTTCTCAAACGTCTCTTCGGGATTCTTGGAAAACCCGAAGTCCGCGACGCGCGTGAAACGTTGCTCCACCCCGTAGAAGCGATCTGAGGCCGTCAACTCGAGCGAGCGCAGAACACCGAGCACGTCAAACAGATTGCTGCCAACCTTGTTCTGACCCCCTTCGCCGCGATTCAGGGTCAGAAGCAGCACGGTGTCCCCTTCTCCGCGGGACTCGCGCGTCATCATGCCGCCGTCTTCGTCGTCCGGGTGTGCGGTTGTGTGCATGAGCCGCGCAGTTGTGCTGAGCCGCCGGAGCATCAATTGCAGCCCAGCGTTTCCGGATTCCTGAGGCAGGGGGCCGAATGGGCGAGCAGCTTCCTGTGCGGTCTGCGCGGAGCTTCCCGCGAGCAAGAGCAGACCGAATAGGAATGCGGACAGGATAGAAAGTATCTGAGCGAGTCGGACATTTGGGCGGGTTGCCCGACTCCAGCGAGACCTGGTAGCGATCATGTTATGTACTAGATGGAAAACTCGGTTGATTGGACGCAAGTTTCTGCCTGGACCGCCAAGTGGTTAAGACTTTAGCAGAACGGAACGGTTAGCAACCATGCTTGCTCTCGCGAAGGCTTGGAGACGGCGAAGAGGCCATGCGAAAGTGCGCGTTATTTCTCCTGGGCCAATATAGGTTCCTGGCAGAACCTGGCGGCGCGCAGCAGATCTGCAAACTCGGGCGCCGAACGCAGCCTTTCAAGCAGGGGATCGTTTTCGAGAGCAGAATACGCGCAATAATTTTGCTCGATCGCCATCCGCAACATGTGGACCCCAGCTTCTTTCTTTCCGGCGTAAGCCAACTCAGCACCCCGCTGGTATGCCGTCTCCGGGTCGTCGCCCGCCGCGAGAGCGGTGGAGTCCTCTTGCGCCAGCCGGTCCAGTTCTGACGCAGGGCGAACCCCGAGAACGGCTTCGGTCAGGTCTCGGTGATACCGCACGCCTGCAGGGACCTTCTTTACCGCTTCGCGCGCCTCTTTTAATTTGCCCTCTCGCATCAGGATCGCCGGCATGACCCAGTTTGCCCATTCCGAGCCAGCGTCCAGCAGTATGAATTCGCGAGCCCGTTCGGTCTTTCCCAAGTAAAGAAATGTCCAAGTGCATGAACGGAACAAGTAATTACCTGGATCCAGCGTCAGCGCGGTATCGCATTCCCGACTGGAGTCCTCGAGCAGGCCGGCATAACGATCCACATATGCGAGCGTAAAGTGCGCCTGTGCGCTTTGGGGACGTCGCTTCACCAGCGTGCGAGCTTCCTTGTACGCCTTCGACAAGTCGCTGCGCTCGACGCGGTTGGTGATGAGTTGGCTTGCGGCCAGAATGAGGTTGGGATCAAGCGCGAGCGCCCGTTCACACGAAGAATTCGACTTCTGGAATGTTTCTTCTCCGCCGCTCGAATATTGCGAGTCGAAGTAATAGCGAATACCGAGCGCCTGCCATGCCGGAGCGTAGCTTTGATCAAGTCCGACCGCCCGCTCCAACATCGTAATCGCTTGCTTATTGGGCTTCTCGTCATGCGGAACGGCGGCACTGCGCAGGTACAAGTCGTAAGCTTCCTGATTCTTGGGCGGAGTACTGGTTTCCAGAAACTCCGTGCCCGAGCCGAGCACGGGCAGCAGCCCCGTGCGCACCTGCTTGGTGAGCAATTCCTGCAAAGCAATGAAGTCCTGGCTGGAGGCGGTGATCGGTGCGCTTTGCCAGGTCACGCTGTCGGTCTGAACATTCACAGCCTGCAAGGTGACAAGCAGCTGGTTGCCTTGGCGCATGTAGTGCCCAGTCACGACATTTGCCACCAGCAACTCGCGTCCAGCCTTCTGGGGATCCATATCCGCGCTGACATACTTGCGTGTGCTGGCCGTAGGTCTCACGTCCAGAGTGCGGTTGTAGGTGAGCACGGAGGCGATCTCGTCGGCCAGGGCAAAGCGCAGGTATTCCATACTGGAGTCGCCAGTCATGTTCTGAAGCGGAAGCACGGCCATCGTATTCTTTGCGACCATGGGCGGCGGAGCCTTGCGATGCTTAAACCACCACGCACCGACCGCTGCCAACACCGTGACCAGAACGGCTGCCATTCCCAAGAGGAGATAGGTTTGGGTGGTGCTGGCACTCCGGAACGTCTGGGTAGCGATCCTCAGAGGCTGAACAATTTTCGCCCCGGTTTTCACCAGGCCCGAGTCGGTTTCACGCTTCAGGTGCTGCAGTGCCGACTTCATCTCAGCTGCCGACTGGAAGCGTTTGTCTTTGTCCTTCTCCATGGCCCGGCCGATGATGTTCTCCAACTCGGCAGGGACTTGTGCATTCAGGTTGTGCGGCGGATCAGGCTTCTTATGCAGGACCGCATCGAGCGTGGTGACGATGTTTGTCCCCGAAAAAGGCTTTCGGCCCGTTGCCATTTCGTAAAGAACCACGCCGAAGGAGAATAGGTCGCTGCGTGGATCCAGGGCCTCGCTGCGAGCTTGCTCGGGAGCCATATAGACGGCAGTGCCCGGGATGACTCCGACTGCGGTGAGAGAATCCTCGATGCTGGTATCGGTGGCCGTGGCTAATTTGGATTCTTTGGTCAGCTTGGCCAGCCCAAAGTCCAGTACCTTGGCCTGACCGTTTGTGGTCAAGAAGATATTTGCTGGCTTAATGTCGCGGTGAATGATCCCCTTGGCGTGCGAGGCCGCCAGAGCATCGGCAACCTGGATAGCAATTTCCAGAATCTGATCGCAATCCATGGGCTTTCCGTGGATCAGCTGTTTCAGGCTTTCGCCTTCCAGCTTCTCCATGACGATAAAGGGATGGCCGTTGTTGTCCTGGATGTCGTGAATCGTGCAGATGTTGGGGTGGTTGAGCTGAGACGCCGCTTTGGCTTCGCGTTCGAAGCGCTCCAGGGACTTGGGATCTCCGGCCAGATTGTCAGGAATGAATTTCAGAGCGACGCGGCGCCCAAGCCGCGTGTCCTCGGCCTCGTACACTACTCCCATGCCGCCGCCGCCAAGCTTCCCGAGGATACGATAGTGGGAGACCGTTTCGCCGATCATGAGCATCCGCCCATTCCTGCAGTCGGCATGTTAGGCTGCGCCGTCACTTCGGTCAACAGCGCACGCCGATCTCAGGAGATACGCCGGCTAGACTTCGCCGCTCGGCGCTCTAGGATCTTTCGCCGGCCCCGTAGCCACGCCTGGCCCAAAAGATTCTTCGCAACTTTCTTACTATTCCAGAGCACCGCTTCCCGCAGCCGGGGCGCAATCGAGCCGGCTACGATGCGGCCGGACCATTCGGGCGAATGCGAATGTTTCACGCAAAAGCGCCCTAAAACCAGGCAACCGTCAACAACATGGGTTCTGGTCGTGGGCTCGGAGTTGAACAAAAGCCGGATTCCCTCGCTCGCCGCAGCAGCGGCAACGGCGCGAGAGTAATGACCGCCAGGAACCGACGCTACTGTAATGGGTGAGCCAAGAATGTCGCCAAGGATTGTCCCGCTACGCTGCCACTCATCTCGTAATTGTTCGTCCGAACAGTGCGCCATCAGCAAGGGATGCGAATAGGAGTGACTGCCGATGATGTGGCCCCGCTTATCCAGGTCACGCATTTGGGCAGGGTGAAGAAAACCGGGGGCGGCAACTTTTCCCGCTGTGACAAGAAAGTGCCCGCGCCATCCAAACTCCTCAAGCATGTCCGCGATATACGTTGCGGCACTCACTCCGCCGTCATCAAAGCTGAGCAGCGAAGGGGATTCGGGAACTTTTCCTGCGAGCACCTGGGGGGCGGTAGTGAATTGCCCACGCATGTTGCGTCGTAAGCACTCCAGATGGCGGCGAAACTGATCGCAGCTCAGCTTATACAGGTCAGCGTCGGCGCTGACGAAGCCGCTCTCGCTCCAGCGATCGTCCGGTACGACATCGTGAAATAACAGGGTCAACGCATGTTGCATGTCTCAGTGTGTTTGCTGCGCTCGCTTTCGCGCAGCGCCCTTCCATTTCAGATAGCGCGATAGCCATGGCTGACCCCATGTTCGGGACTTTCGCCCTAAGGTCTTAATGGTCTCAGCTGAGCCTGCTTGTATCTCTTCAAACTTAGCACGCAAAGTGGCCAGGTTGTCGAACACCATGCGATCCTGAATAACGAGGTGAGACTCCTTGGTCTCGTCGAAGGAGCAGCCATAGTAGCCATAGACCGGTCCAGTGTCGACGCCCTCGTCGATCTTCAACAAAGTCATCCCCACGCGATCCAGATCGTTTTCTGCCAGCGCCCAGAAGCAACCATGAGCATTGCGGTATTCCGGGCAAATTCCCGGGTGCATGACAAAAGTTCCTGTCGAGGCACTCCGGAAGATATCCTTTTTCAGGATGCTTTTGCACCTTGCAATGATGATGTCGGGTTGAAGTTCACGCAGCAGACTCAGACATTCAGGGCTATTCGGACTTGGGGTAACCAGCACGCGACAAGTTGTAGGTATTTCTGGGTATTGCGCTCTGAGTTCAGAAAGCCTCTGTTCCGTCCACTCGTGATCCCTTTTTGCCAGAGCCAGTCGATAGTAGAGGCGAAAAGCCAGAACATCCAGAAAGTGCAGGAAGCCAGCGCGTTTCATTTCTCGACGAACACGCCGCCACAGCCGGCCCGGCGGTTCATGCAGATCGATGATCGCCACCAGATCAGAAAACGAAGCAAGCCACCGGGATAGTCCGAAGCGGTTGAGGGGCTCATCATGATGACAGATCAGTACGGTGCGCATTAAAGTCCCGAAGAAATAGTTGACGAAGGAAGCTTCACACGACGGGACCTTACCTAAATCAGTCCCGCCGAAGACCCCACCCACTCCATATTCCGATTGTGATCGACGCCCATCATGAGCCCACGGCCCATGCGCAGAATCGTCAGAACCGGGGTTAACTCGTCGACCCAGATGTACATCACACGCACCTCCACTTTCGTCCCGCCCAATGGTGTGTCAATCACGGGCTCAAAATGCAGCCGTTCCTGCAGGATGTATTGCGATCTGCGTTCTTCCGGAACGGCTTCTATATCTTCTTTCCTGGGTGCGATGACGACCCCGAGCCCGGCGAACGAATAGAGTGGTTTGAGCGCATAGTTCTCAAGATCTTCCGGCACCTGCTCGAGCTGGTCGAGGAACCATGTTTTTGGGACCGATGGGTGCTTCAAATAGGGGATCGAGAACTTCGAAATGCGGAAATACCAGTTCGGATGTCCGGCCCATTCGACGACCAGATCGTCGCGAAAGTCGAAGTTCAATTCTGCGCCCTTTCGCTCCAGTTCATCCACGATCGCCCGGTTGTAGATTCGCTTGATGGGCACCCTTGTGCCCGCTTCCTCCCAGTACAATCCGTTTCCGGCTTTCTTAATCTGGGTGATGTCGACTGTCCGAATGCCCAACAACTTTTCCGTCAGCAGGAAATCGGGCAGAGTTTTCTGATTGGATGGATCGATCTCCATCAGGATTACATTCTCCGGATCCTGACCGCCCACGATCGCCTGCCGAAGCAGCGACAGGTACGATGCGGAGTCCAATCCTCCCAGCAGATATCGAAGCCCCTCCAACCCATACACGTCTATGAAAGTTCTGGCGAGCACGGGCTGGTAGGCATAGAGGGAAGGGAAGGCCTGTAACTCCACCAGCTTTGGCTGGAATTCTCCGCTGGCATCCCGCACCAGCCCAAAATCCACCTGGATGAACATCGGGTGGGATGACTCGTGGGGAACGTTGAATTCCTGTGGGATCGATTCAGCAGATTTGATCCGATACTCAGGATTGTCGACCAGCTGGCGAATCAAATCTTTGCCGTCGTTTGCCATCCGTTCAACTAGTTCGATGGGCAAAAAGCAGGGCGTTTCCGAAACCCGAAAACCGATCGGCATCCCACAACGTTCCGCGAGCAATTTAAGCAATTGCGGATATTTCTCCGGCGTGTATTTCGAATTGAACGATTGTCGCAGGGTGGGGATCATCGTGAGAGAGCGGAGGCTTGGGCTAATAATTGCGATTACGCTTCTATTAAAAACTTTCCCCCGCGCATGATCTGTTCGCGGTCCACCCAAATATCGAAATTACGGCCCACCACGTCAATGTGCGTGGAGGAGTACCACTGGGCGCCGGTGTGCTCGCCATAAGGATTTCCGAACGCAATGTGCACCCCTGGATATTTTTCGTCCTGCAGGATTTCCCCGATCACGTCCTTTAATTCGATGTTCGTGCCGATCGCAAACTCGCCAACCCGGTCGCTGTTCTCATCAGTATGGGTGTAGGCCCAGAAGTCGTCGCGCAATTCCTGGTTGCGACTCTCAGCCGAAACCAACCGGTTTTTCTCCACACGGATGGTCAGAGGAGTTTCTTTCAGGTCGCCGAATTTCGCGCAAAGATAATCCCCTACCACGCCGTCAATGACAAACGTTCCATTCACTTCGCCGGGCGTCGTGAAGATCTCACCACCGGGCAGGTTTCCCCACTTGTCGCGACTGATGATGCCTGAAGTTTTCAGCCAGTTGTAGTTATGACTCAAATCCGCAACCAGGTCTGTTCCCGCAGGTGTGGTTGCCCGAATCCGGGAAGCCTTTCGCACCATGTCGACTACTTTCTGGCTGATGCGATCGACCTTGGCAAAATCAGCTCGCATGCCCTCCAGCATGATCTTCCGGTTGATATTCACCATGTGAGCATGCCGGATTTTTCTCCGGTTCACGACCTCGGTCATCTGCATGCGCGACTGCAGTTCGTTGCGTTGTACGCGCACTGCGAAGATGCTCACATCCGCTTTTTCCAGGTCGTCGAGAATCTCCTGCGGCAACCTCAGTAACGGGCGGTCGGCTAACTCCTCGAGCACGAACGCATGGCAAGGAGCGCCCGCTGCCTCAACCTCTCGTACCAGGGCAGCGGCGATCTCGAGGCTTTCCTCGTCCGTGATTACGGTAACTCTTTCCGTAGGCTGGATACGCAGGCAAACCTGCACCGCATTGCGCGCCCCGGGTGTCAGTTCGGAATCAAAAGGAATTGAATTGATGGGACGATGAGCGTGACTGACTTTATCCATTAACCCGCTTTTTGTTCGGAAACCGGGTCCGCCTCTTGGGCTATCCCGGCTTCCGTCTCCTCGATGATGTAATCGACCACTTTCTTCAGATCACCAGTCTTCTCGAACACCTGCAGCTGACGGTCCGCCCCGCTGCCCATCTCGAGAATCTTGTGAACGTACTCGATTTCTTCCCGCGAGCCCAACTCATCCACGACGTCATCGACAAACTTCAGATATTCCAGGATCAAATCGCGCACCGGAACCTGGGTCTGCTTCCCGAAGTCGATCATCTTTCCGTTCAGCCCGTAGCGCGCTGCCCGCCATTTGTTCTCCATGATGAGAGCGCGCCGGTACAAGCGGAAGCCCTGATTTGCTTCGTAAAGCTTGTAAAGCTTCGCCACCGTGGCCTGGATCAGCGCCGCCAGTGCGATCGTTTCGTCTACTCGCATCGGAATATCGCAGATGCGGAACTCGATGGTATTAAAGAACGGGTGAGGCCGGATGTCCCACCAGATCTTTTTCGCGTTGTCGATGCAGCCCGTCTTGATGAGCAGTTTGATGAAATTCTCGTACTCGCCATAGCTGGGAAAATAATCAGGAATATTGGTGCGCGGAAATTTGTCGAATACCTTGCAGCGGTATGATTTCAGCCCGGTATTCATTCCCAGCCAGAAGGGCGAGTTGGTCGACAGAGCCAGGATATGCGGTACGAAATACCGGGCGTGGTTCATCATGTGGATGGCCGTCTCCCGGTCCTCCACGCCGATGTGCACGTGCAACCCGAAAATCAGGTTCGCCCTGGCCACCAACTGCATATCCTCGACGATGTTTTTGTAACGCTCGTCGGGGTAAATCTCCTGCACTCGCCAGTCGGCAAAGGGATGCGTGGCCGCTGATGCGAGTCGCAAGCCATTTTCCCGGGCAAGGGTAATCATGTCACGCCGCAGCTTCTTGACTTCCTCTTTTGCCTCCTTGATGTTGCTGCAGACCGAGGTTCCCACCTCCACCACGGACTGGTGCATCTCCGCCTTCACGCGCTCTTGCAGCAGCAACTTGCCTTTCTCGATGATTTCCGCGTGAATGTGTGACCTCAGGTCACGGGAAACGGGATCTACCGTCTGATACTCTTCCTCGATCCCGATGGTGAAGGTGGGTTTCATGCGATGCCTCGAAAGCGACGGGACGCTCCGCTATCAACGGACCATCCGGCAAGCTTGCGCCTGAACAGTATAACAATCGGGCCCCGGACGGCTTGATCCTACCGGGCCTGCCAGGTTCATCCAGAGGCTCTGCTCAGTCGTTGTTTGCGGACTCAGCAACGGGTGGTTTTTGATCGACCTTTTTCTTCGGCGCAGCCTTTGGGGAGATCGGTTCGCCCTGCAGGAATGCTGCCCAACGCAATTCTCGGGCGGGGCTCGTCCCACTCAGCGCTTTTTTCACCGCCATCTCTGCGACTGCATTGACGACCCATTCAAAGTTCTCGGAGCCGACCGAATTCACGTCGGCATCGGGAGCCGGATTCATGAAGTCGATCGCGTACGGCACACCTCCTTCCACCGCGAACTCCACGGTGTTGAGGTCGTACCCGAGAGCCCGGCACAGGGTGAGTGCGTCTTTCTCAATCCGCTCCTTCAAGGCTGGCCGGGGCGCCGGATTGCCTTTCACATAGCGTTCATGGAACGGTGCTTTCGGGTCATAGCGCATGATGTGCACTTTTTCCTGGCCTATGACGTAGCAGCGAAAGTATTCTTCGAATTCAACTCCGCGCTGCAGAGTCATGCACAGGGTGCCGGTCTCGTTGTAAGCCTTAAAGAACTCATCCGGTGAATGCAGCTTGTAGACGTTCTTCCAGCCTCCCCCGTCGAAGGGCTTCAGAAAGGCCGGCCACCCCACGTAAGCAAACACTTCGTCCCAGTTCAGCGGGAATGCCAGGTTCCGCATCGACTGATCCGTGGTGCCCGGCGGATGCTGATTGTGAGGCAGCAAAACGGTAGGAGGTATGGCCACGCCAAGCTGTTCCGCCAGCGCGTAGTTGAAGAACTTGTCGTCCGCCGTCCACCAGAACGGGTTGTTGATGACGACCGCCCCATGGAGAGCGGCATTCTTCAGATATGCGCGATAGAACGAAATATCTTGCGAGATACGGTCGATGATCACGTCGTATTTCTTCGGCTGATCCATGCGGATCCCGCCAACCTTCACGAATTCAGCCGTTACGCCCTCAATGCCCATCGAGTTAATCTTGTCGACCAACGCCGGCGGAAAGGTATTTTCCATTCCAAATACGATCGCAATCTTCTTCATAACAACTCCCATATCATCAAACCAATCATGTCACCTGAGCGAAGCGATGGAGCGATGCATCCTTGCACCCAGATTCGCTACAACCCATCACCGGCGCAGTCCCAGCCATGAGCTGCTAAGGGCCGGACTAGCGACTGGCGACTAGAAGTACTTCTCCGCCATCTTCAACCAAAACGGCCAATCATGCCCGGTATGGTCGCCCCAGATGTCCAGCCAGTTGGGCACGGCCTTGCCATTCAACTGCTCTGACAGCTTCACGTTCTGATCCAGGCACATATCCCATTCGCCCGAAGCCAGCACAATCCTCATCTGCCGGTAACGGCTGAGATACCAGTCGTCGTGCATATTGGGAAGATAGTCGGCGGGGCAATTGAAGTAGCAATTGTCGTCATAATACCCATCCAGAAACTGTTGGATGTCAAATGCTCCGCTCATGCTCACACAATGGCTGACGATGTCCGGATGTTTGAGAGCGAAGTTCACGGCGTGATATCCGCCAAAACTGCATCCGGTAACGGCCAGCTGGGTTGCCGGATTGCGCCAGCGCAAATAGGGGAGAAGTTCGTGCAGAATATAGCGTTCGTACTGCAGGTGGCGCAAGACGCGGATCCTGGGATGAGCCGACTTGTTGTACCAGCTCTCGGTATCGATCGCGTCTGGGCAAAAAACCTGCAATTCCCCTCGATCGATTTTCCCGGCGAGCACCTCGATCATGCCCCGGTCTTCATACTCGAAAAACTTCCCCATCGAAGTGGGGAAGACCAGCAGGGGAGCGCCCGCTTGTCCAAATATCAGCATCTCCATCTCGCGATGCAATTCCTGGCTGTACCCCTTGTGATATTCACGATTCATGAGCCGAAGTATCTTACCTGAACCGGTCAAACCGATCGAACCGCGATCATTCCGCGTGCTATACATCTCATGCGAAGATGCAAGCATCTTTAGGTGCGAGCGTGGGGCGCGCTCCAGGAGCAACGAAACGTGAACGTTATCCGCGCGCGGTCCGCGAAGTTGTGGCTGTCCCTTGCTTTGCTCTCCGTTTCCCAGTCGCTGTCGGCGCAAATCTCACTCGTCAATTTAGGTGGCTCAGTAAAGGATTCTTCCGGATCGGCTATTGCCGCGGCCAAGGTGGTTGCCAAGAATTTGAACACGGCAGCAACACGGGATTCTCGCACTGACTCGGTTGGAAACTTCGGCCTGTCATTGGAGCCGGGCGCCTATGAGCTGTCCATCACGGCGGATGGTTTCGAGTCCAAAACGGCCATGGTCACGATTGCTCCAAATGCTGCGCAATCCCTGACTTTCGCGCTCGCGCCGCTCGCCAATTCCACGGGTGGCAATTTGCCCAACGCCCCTTCCGCGACCCGGACTGGTCCGTCCCTATCCGACCTTGGCTTCCCACCGGAGCAGACGCAGAGCAATGCGAAAGAACAGGCACTGCTCGACAAGCGTACCCACATGCTCAAGATCCATCAGAAGTTGGGCTTGATCACCGCAGCGCCATTGCTGGCAACCCTCGTCACCTCGGTAGGCGCCGGTGGGCGCAATACCAGCAACACAGACCGCACGGTGCATATGGTATTGGGGGCAGTCACGTCGGACCTGTACTTCACGAGCGCCTATTTTGCGATTCGTGCGCCGCGCGTCCCCGGCACCACAACTCGCGGGCCGATTCGACTGCACAAGGCTCTGGCGTGGGTGCACGGTCCCGGCATGATTCTCACACCGATTCTCGGGGCCCTGGCTTACGACCAGAAAAGTAAAGGGGAGAAAGTTCACGGAATTGCTTCGGCTCACGGACCTGTGGCGGCCATCACCGCCGCGGCGTTCGGAGCTGCGTTGCTGTCGGTGTCCGTCAAGTTTTAGCCAGATGATGAAGAAATTCATAATCCCGGTTGTCGCTCTACTCCTCTCCGGAATCGCCTTCGCTGACGGTCAATGGATCCTTGACCAGTGCACTCTCACTTATCACGTGTCGCATCCTTTGCATCAGACCGACGGGGTAAGCCATGCGGCGCGCGGCAAGGCCGTATGCCACGCCGGAGAATGCGACTTCCTCATTGCTGTGCCCGTGAAGTCGTTCGACACCGGCGACAGCAATCGTGACCTGCACATGATTCAGGTGACCCGCGGAGCCGAATTCCCCATGGTGACGGTTCGCACCCACCTTCCTGAATCAGCGTCCACCGCGTCCACCTTGAATGCTGACCTGGAGATTCAGTTCGCGGGCCAGACCGCGCGCTACAAACAGGTTCCGTTTCAACTGACGCGCCAGGGAAACGAAACGCGCATTACAGGCACCATCCCGGCCACGCTGGCCGACTTCAAAATCGATCCCCCCAGTTTGTTGACGCTGCCGGTGAAAAACGAAATCCCCATTCGCGTGGAAATGACCTGGCATCCCGCTCAGTAAGCGCTGCCTCCAAACCGCGACCGGATGCCCAACTTCACGTAATATGCTTCCGAGGTTTTTCCACTCGTGCACGTCCTCACCGAAGCTGATGTTCATCGCCTGCTTGACCCGCGATCGCTGATTCCAGCCATCGAGGAGGCATTCCGCTCGCGCTACCCTTCGACCCTGATGCCGACCCGAACTCAGATGAAGGTGGGAGATGGCGTTTTCCTCATCATGCCGTGCTATGACCGCGTAGGCCGGGGTCTCGGAATGAAGCTGGTGAAATTTAATGAGAACCCGACGCTCGCGGCGGACCGCATTCAGGCCACCTACATCCTCTTGGATGTGGAGTCGGGCTGCTCCAAGCTCGTCATACCCGCCAACTACCTGACCGATGCGCGCACCGCCGCCACTTCGGCGGTAGCCACGAAGTTTCTGGCGCGTGAGGACGCCAAGGTGCTTGGTGTCTTTGGCACGGGTCGGCAAGCGCGAGCCCACCTGCAGATCTTGCGTCATGTTCAACCCTTCGAACGAGCACTCGTCACGGGCCCCGACCCTGGACGCACCCGCGAGTTCGCGCAACAAATGGAGCATGAACTCGGAATGAAAGTCGAGTCCGTGTACTCCCGTACCTGCGCGGCAGAGTCCGATGTTCTGTGTACCTGTACAACTGCCAAAACGCCACTGTTTGACGGAAACATGGTTCGGAAGGGAACGCACATCAATGCGGTGGGCAGCTTCCAGCCAACGACTCGCGAACTGGATGACGTTTGCGTCCGCCGCTCGAGGACTGTGGTCGACACCTATGACGGGGCGCTGGCCGAGGCCGGAGACTTGCTGATTCCTTTGAAGGCCGGCATCATCAAGCGCGAACACCTGCTGGCGGATCTTCACGAACTGACGGGGAGGCACCGGCCGGTTCGCACCAGCCCGACGGAAATCACTCTGTTTAAGAGTGTCGGCAACGCCCTCGAAGACCTCGTCGCCGCCGAGTTGCTGGAAGAAACAATCCTGGCACCAGGACCTAAGTCGGCGAATACCACGGTCGAACTGCCATCCTGACCGCGGTCGTGTTAATGCGTGTTCGAGGGCTAGGTGGCCCCGCTCACACTAACTTTCGTAGTTTTTCCATCAGACCAAGCCACCCGGTGATGGTCTGCGCCTGCTTTTCGAATGTAACGTCATAGATGAGTTCATGAGCGCCGATCCGGGCACATTCCCGGGCGTCTTCGCGAATCTGATCAACAGTTCCGGCGAAAATTCCACGATCGGCCCCCAGTGGCTTATCAGTGATGTGGAGGTTGGCACGAACGACCAAGGCGAGGGAGGAAGGATCCCGCCCGGCATCCTTGGCCATTTGCTTCACCGCACCGAACATCTGCTCCATTCCGGCTACCGGGATTGCGACTGGATTCCACCCGTCCGCCATGGTTGCCAAGCGCTTGAGCGCAGGCGGAGCGAACGCCGCCATGTAGATTGGCGGATGTGGTTTCTGTACCGGCTTCTGGCTGATGTAAGACTCAGGCACGCTATAAAACTTGCCCTGATATTTGACGGGATTCGTGGTCCAGATCGCCTTGAGCACCTGGAGAAACTCGTCCGCCATGGCTCCGCGCTGCTTCGTGTCTGCACCGGTGGCGTCCATTTCGTCCTTCGACCACCCGAGGCCTAGACCCACGCGCAGTCTTCCATTCGACAGCACGTCGATCGTTGTAAGCCGGCGCGCCAGCGTGACCGGGTTGTAGTACGGAATATCGAGAACGCTGGGGCCGAGCGCGATCTTCTTCGTGTGCGCTGCTACGAAGGTCAGGGTGTCGAGCGGATCGAGGCAATATTTATAGCCTTCGGGAAGTGATCCGTCCGCGGTAACGGGATACGGTGTCTGCGGCTTCACCGGCCAGAGCAGCCGCTCAATTGTCCACAGGCTGTCATATCCAAGGGCCTCCGCCCGTTCCGCGACTTGCAGAAGGTTCTCCGGAGAGCCCAGTGGTCCAATGTTGGGAAGGCCGAAACCAATTCTCATATCGAATCGTGCCTTTCAAAGTGATGAGAGCGCTTTCTTATGGAGCTGCTGCTATTCAAGTCTAGCCTGCGTGCGCGGAGTATAGGAGGACGGGATTGCAAGGGTCAAGGTCGCGCCCGGGAGCCTGCCGGCGGAGTCCGGTTGCGGGTTCATCGCGCGCCTTATATTCTTGCCCGTTATGTCTACGCTGGTCGAATGCGTACCGAATTTCTCCGAAGGCCGCGATAAATCAAAAGTTGACGCCATCGTCGACGCGATGAAAGTCAGCGGCGTCTACCTCCTGGATCGCGAGATGGATACCGACCACAACCGCTGCGTGATCACGCTGGTGGGCGAGCGCGAGGCCATCCAGGAAGCGGCCATCCGTGGGGTCGGCAAAGCTGCCGAACTCATCGATCTGACAAAACACCAGGGCGCTCATCCGCGCATGGGTGCTTCCGACGTAGTGCCGTTCATCCCGATCGACGGCGTTACGGTCGAGGACTGCGTGGCAATGGCGCGTCATGTAGGCGAACAAATCTGGAAGCGGTTCCAGATCCCTGTGTACTTGTACGAAGCCGCGGCGACCTCGCCCGAGCGTACGAATCTGGAAAACATCCGACGGGGGCAGTTTGAGGGGATTCGCGACGAGATTGCCACCAATCCGGCGCGTCGTCCTGACTTTGGTGAACTGCGCGTGCATCCGACGGCGGGCGCGACGGTTGTGGGTGCGCGGAAATTTCTGATCGCGTACAACGTGTTCTTGAATACAACCGATGTCGACATCGCCAAGAAAATAGCCAAGGCGGTGCGCTTCTCAAGCGGTGGCATGCGATTTGTGAAGGGCGCCGGCTTCCTGGTGCGCGGCATGGCTCAAGTTTCCATGAACCTCACCGATTTCGAGCAGACCCCAGTGCATCGCGTGTTCGAGCTGGTGAAGCGGGAAGCAGCCCGCTATGGCGTGATGCCGGTCTCATCCGAGATTGTTGGCCTGATTCCGAAGAAAGCACTCGAGCAGGCTGCGGAATGGTTTCTGCAGGTGGAAAACTTCGACTCCTCGCTGATCCTCGAGAACCGCCTGGCGGCGGTGACGGGCGGAAAGATGGCGGTCGGCGGCCTGCGCGCCGGCGTTGAGCCATTCGTGGAACAACTGGCGGCGCCCACGGCGACTCCGGGAGGGGGAAGTGCCGCAGCCGCAGCCGGAGCGATGGCCGCCGGGCTCGCTCACATGGTGGCCTCGATGTCGCGAGGCAAGAAAGCCTACCTGCAGTACGAGAGTGAGTTGAGCGCCGCCATCGCTCGTCTTTCCCAGCTGCGTGAGGAATTAAAGTCTGCAGTCGATGGCGACGCCGAGGCCTACAACGCCGTGATGGGGGCGTATAAGCAGGCGCGGGAGTCGGCGGATGGCGACGCCATCATCGACGCGGCGCTGAAGCAGGCCACCAGCATCCCCCTGGGTGTGGCGGAGCGCTCCCATGAACTTGGCAAGCTGGCGGAGAAGTTGGGCCCGATCACGAATCCGAACATGAAATCGGACCTGACGACGGCTTCAGCCTTGGCACGTGCAGCTGTGGAAGGTGCACTCGCCAATGTCGACATCAATTTGGCATCCATCAAGGATGTGGAATTCGTTGGTGTGACAACGAAAAAGGCGTCCGCCCTCGCAACTAAATAACCCGAGAGGGTTCTTTACTTCAGGACGCTTATGGAATGGCTCGCTCTGTTCGTAAAGCCCAAAGTCCGCGATGGCTCGGGGAGTCCGGATTGTCAACCTCGTCCCTGTACTTTAGTTTGCTGCCTGAAGTCCCCTAGCGGCATACAATTGATGGACACGGAGTTAAACGCAAAGGGACGATTCGGCATCTAAGTGTACTCCCCGAGGTTTTATGAAAAATCTGACGGTTTTGGGTTGTTTGGTTGTGCTGAGCGTTGCCGCCTTGGCGATGCCGCTGGGCACATCGTCACGCGCCGTGATTCCTTCTGACATTCAGCAGATCATTTCTGTCGATTACCGTGCGCTGCACAATTCGCCGACGGCGGAGGCGCTGAAGGAGCAGGTGCTGCCCGAGAGCCTTAAGATCTTCGAGAAGGCCCTCAAAGGCGTGGGCATCGATTCCGAGCGCGATGTGGATCAGTTGACCTTTGCGGCGTATCGCAAGGGCAAGCAGGGCGTGATGGTGGTTGGCATGGCGCAGGGTTCCTTTTCCGCGAAAACGGTTCTGAAGCGCATGAAGCTCAAAAAGATTGCGCCCGCCAAGTATCGGCAGTCCGATCTCTACGCCATGGGCAACGGGATGATTATGTCGTTTCTGGACGAAAATACCTTATTGTTCGGCGATGACGGTGCGGTGAAGGGTTCACTCGACGCGCGTGACGGCTACACTCAAACGCTCGATTCCAATGCGCAAATGTCGGACATGATGGCCGCCGTTGACGGGGCGCCGGTGTGGAGTCTGCTCGATCAGCAGGGAACCCAGAATATGATGCGCTCCGCTCTCGGTGATGCGACCAAGGTCGCAGACTACGACACCGTGAAGAAGCGGTTGCTGGGCTCGCGCTACACCATGGACTTTTCCAGCGGTGTCAACTTCAACCTCGATGTCATCACGTCGGACTCAATCACCGCCGCCACCATGTCTTCCCTGGTGAAGGCGGGCATGCTGTACAAGAAAATGAGTGCCAGTCCCATCGAGAAAGTCGCGATCGATGCCCTCACCGTCGATTCCGACAGCTCCAAGCTCCTGCTGCATTTCAAAACCGATGACAAGCAGTTCCAGTCTCTGATGAAATCGGACTTGTTCGCCGCAGTATCCAAGTAAAGAGGTTTCCTGCAAGGAAAGGCCCGGGCGACGCTCGGGCTTTTTGTGTCTGTCGAAATACTTCGCATGCTGACCGAAGAACCTCGCTCGCCGTGGGCTACGTCTTGGCGCCGTTCTTGAGTGATTCGCGTTTAGTTTTAGCCCAGCCCTCTTTGTTTGTCTGCCGCGCGCGCCCCAGCGCCAGGGAGTCTTCGGGCACGTCTTCGGTTATGCACGAGCCGGCGGCGATGTACGCGCCATCTCCGATCTTCACCGGAGCGACAAGGGTGGAATCACTACCTACGAAAACTCCATCCCCGATCTCGGTCTTGTGCTTGTTCACTCCGTCATAGTTGCAGGTGATCGTTCCCGCTCCTACGTTGACCCCGGCTCCGATCTCGGCGTCGCCCAGATACGTCAGGTGATTTGCTTTCGATTTCTTGCCGAGTGTGATCTTCTTGGTCTCGACAAAATTCCCAACGTGCGCGCCCTCGCCGATCTCGCTGCCCGCGCGCAGGTGAGAATAGGGTCCGATGACCGCGTCGGCGGCGACCCGTGCGTCATCCAGAATCGATCCGGGACGAACGGTCACGCGGTCCCCAATTTCTGAATTCTGAATCACGCTGTAGGAGCGCACGCGGCAGTCGCTGCCGATTCGGGTGCGGCCCAGCAACTGCACAAACGGTTCGATGACCGTGTCGGCTCCCACTACGACGTCCGCGTCAATCACGCAGGTTTGCGGATAAAAGATGCTGGCGCCGGCGTCCATTAATTCACGGCACTTTGCCATGCGCAGGAGAGCGTCTATCTCCATCATCTCCGCCCGCGTGTTGCTTCCCAGAATTTCCGCCGGGTCGGTCGTCTTCAGCGCGATGACTTTGGCTTTCGCCCGGGCGAACACTCCTGCCATATCGGTGAGGTAGTACTCGCGGTGGGCGTTGTCGGTCTTAAGTTCGCCGATCCTGGCATAGAGGGGCTTTACCGCAAAAGCATAAAAGCCCGAATTGATCTCGCGAATCTTCTTCTGCTGCGCCTTTGCAGCCTTTTCTTCAACGATTGCTTTAACTTCGTCACCCTTCGCCGATTTGCGAAGGATTCGCCCGTATCCTGTTGGATTTGGAAGTTCGGCGGAAAGCAGCGTCATCGCGGCCGACTTCTGCAAATGGAAGTTCCGGAGCCGCTCGATGGTTTGCGGCGTGATCAGCGGCGCGTCCCCGGAAAGCACGATGACGTGGTCATAAGGAGTCAACGCTTCCCGGGCGACCATCAAAGCATGGCCGGTCCCGCGTTGCTCTTCTTGCACGACGAAACTAACGCCCGTACCTTCGATTGCCTGTCGAACGCGCGCCGCTTCGTGGCCAATAATGGCATAGACGTCCTCCGGCGCGACGACCTGCGTAGCCGCGGCGACTACATGCGCCAGCAACGGCTTACCCCCGACTTCGTGCAGCACTTTGGGATATTTCGACTTGAGCCGGGTGCCTTTGCCGGCTGCCATGATCGCGACCGCGATGCGACGTGTCCTGGTTGTGGGCATGGCCTTCCAATATAGCGCGAGGGATAGGAAAGCAGTATGGAAGACCTTGGCCGCCGGCATCGGTCAAGGCAAGTGCAGACTCCGGCCAGATGGCGAGATTTAGCGATGACGCTATTGTGCCGGACTTGGCGACACCGTTGATCGACGCGGGCCGCCGCTAGCCTGGGTCGCAATTTCCAAAAGATCGCGGGCCACGACATCGGTGGCATGTCGGGCGACTCCGGCTTCTTCGAGATACTCTCCCAGCACCGGACAACAACCCAGTTGCTCAATGACTTCCAGGTCCGCCACAATTTGTGCCGCCCCCTCGAGGGCGTACTTGGCCTTCAAATCCTCCGACACCGGTGTGCGGTTTATGAGGGCATAGTCAAAAAGTTGCGCCTGCGCGTGCCGGTTGAGCGCGCGAATGTGTTCTGCCGCGGTCAGTCCGAGACTCTCGTTGGCCTGCGTCATCAGGTTGCAGATGTAGATCTTGATAGCCGGCGAGGTGACGATGGCCTGGGCGATGCCCCGCACCAGCAGATTGGGAATCAGGCTCGTGAACAACGATCCCGGCCCAATCGTGATCACATCTGCTCGCGCAATCGCCTCCAACGTTTGCGGCAAAGGTTCGACATCAGCTGGGATGAGCGACAGCTCATGGATGCGTCCCTTGCTGGCGGTAATCTTCGTTTCGCCGCGCACTCGCGTCCCGTCTTCCAGCAAAGCCTCAAGTTCGATGTTGGAAGTAGTTGCAGGATAGATATGTCCGCGGGTCAGAAGGATTTCTGACGATAAGCGTACCGCCTCGGCGAAATCCTTGGTGATCGAGGTCAGGGCTGCCAGAAAAAGATTTCCGAAGCTGTGGCCTTCGAGGCCCGACCCCTTCTCGAACCGATGCCGGAACAGCTGCGAGAGCAGATCGGCGTCCTCAGACAAGGCCACGATGCAGTTCCGGATATCCCCCGGCGGCAGCATGTTAAGTTCTTTGCGCAGCCGTCCGCTGGAACCGCCGTCGTCACTCACCGTAACGATCGCGCTCAGTTCGCTGATAACAGGTTGCCCGGTTGTCGGACGGAAGGCTTCCCCTGGGGTTGGGACAAAATTCTTAAGTCCCTTAAGCAGGGTCGAAAGACCGGTGCCTCCGCCAATCGCCACCACGCGCAGCGGAGCGCCATAGGCGGAATTCTCCCGGGGTAGCGGGTTCGGCCGCTGCTCGGATTCCATGGGATTGGCCTAGTAAGTCTCTTCTTCCGGAATGGCCGGCTCGGGTTCGGCCTCAGCTCCCGGGTCGGGATAAAGCAATTCGGTAAAGCGCGGATCCTCTGACAGATTTTGGAAGTCTGAGTCGTTACGTGCCTGAAAACGTACAGCCGGATTCAGCTTGATCGCCTCGTCCAGATTACGCAGCGCGTCTTCCACATGCCCAGTCATGCAATCCAACGCGGCGATGCCATAGACGACGTAATCCGCCTTGGGAGATTGCTTTTGGAGCTTTTCCAGGTGCTCGCGTGCCTGAACATAGTCGCCCAGGTTCATGAGCGAAACGGCGTAATCAAAGTGCTCTTCCGGCGTCTTGAACTGATGGCTGACTTTCTCCAGATGTTGATTGCAAGCGTTCAAGTGCAATGAAGCGCGATCGGAGAGTTCCTTGCTAAGGCCGCCGATGACCTTCTGGAAATGGGTCTTCGCCTTATCGAACTTGTGTTCTTGCATCGCACGGAGACCGGTCTCGTAATTCTGAATGGTCTGCGCGACGCGGGGATCGTCGGCCATGGACTTCTTTGCGGTAGGTTTCTGAGCCATCTGTAGAATTCTTCCTGTGCTTTTCGTAACTGCTCCTTAATTGTGCAACTTACAGGGCATTCCTTCAACTGTGAGCTGCATCGGCCGGGTGCGGCTACCGAGCAGGTTTATACGCGTGTCGCAGAGAGCGCGTCAAACACGGGTTCACGTACAAACTCAGCGTACGAGTCAGTTAATGTCCGCGGCCGTTTGCAGGTCGACTTGCTTCCACTCGCCCTTCTTGATCCCTTGCCGAATCTGCGACGGAGTCTTGCCCTTCTTGGTCTGGGTGTAGGAATAATAGAGCTCTTTCAGGCAGACGTCGCATTGCGCTCCATGGGTGTTTTCGAAGCAGCTATGCAGGCTGTTGTGACCCATGCCACGATCGCAATAGCAATAGCATGGCTCCTGGTGAATCACATTCGGAATCTTGGCGGCCAATTCATAGGCGTGCGTCTGGTAAGGGAACTGCGCATTTTCTGCCCACAGGCTTTCCTTCGGCAAAATGGGAGGCAGTTTCTTCCCTTTAGGCGGAGCAGCCGCATTGTAGGCCGGGACCCCCTGGTCTTCCTGGTTTGCCGCCCACTGGGCCGAAACCGTCAGAGTGACCATAAACAAGAACATCAAAGTGAACGCACGCTTCAACATAGGGAGTTAAACCTCGGTCCCGATATTGTAACCCGGGCTGCAGAAAGCGTGCACCCAGCCCGTACCCAACCGGGCAATCCATTGGGATGATGCGGCAATGGTTTCGGGGAGGCCGGGAAGCGTCCCCTTGCCAAAAGCTAAATGGAAGCAAACTCAAGCCACGCCCCTGTCATGAGCCGCCTTGAGAGAAAATATCGTCTGCAAAGCCACTTAGCCTCCATGGCACAGACAGTTCCGTACTAAAATCAAATCAGGTATGGCATCGTCGGGGTCTCCGAACACATCCTGGAATAACGCGGAGCCAGTTAAGCCTTTGCAGCGTAAGGTTCCAGTGCTCGCGGTGTGGCTTCGCGACCTGGTGATCTCGCTCGCCATCTCCGCCTTCATCATCATCTTCCTGTACCAGCCGGTGAAGGTTGAAGGCACCAGCATGATGCCTTCGCTCGACGATCAGGAACGAATCTTCGTTAACAAGTTTGTCTATCGCTGGGAGCCGATCGAGCGTGGCGATATCGTGGTTTTCCGCTACCCCCGCGACCCTTCCAAGA
This sequence comes from uncultured Acidobacteriota bacterium, assembly GCA_963850425.1. GTDB lineage: Bacteria > Acidobacteriota > Terriglobia > Terriglobales > Acidobacteriaceae > Gp1-AA133. The sequence goes on from CAWKLF010000005.1 coordinate 380,461, forward strand.
GCTATATCAAACGCGTGGTTGGCGTGGCCGGAGACCATGTCCGCATCGATGCCGGGCAACTCTACGTGAACGGCGAAGCCATCGAGGAAGATTACGTTCCGCCCACCTATGCCGACGAGCGTTCTTACCCTGAGATAATCGTGCCTCCCCATAGCTACTTCATGCTCGGCGACCACCGCAGCATGTCCAGCGACAGCCGCGAGTTCGGCCCCGTAAAAGAAAGCTCCATCTACGGCAAGGCCGTCTTCGGATACTGGCCCATGGACAAGCTGGGACGGCTGCGGTGAATAGTCGTCAGTCGCTAGTCGTCAGTCGTCAGCCCATATGCAGGATACCGAAGCTGTTCCTTGGTGAACCCCTTTGTCCTCCGTGGTTAAAGGGTTTTGTAGCAGCGCTCACTAACATTTCGACCGCGGAAGCGTCTGATTTGGCATGATGCGCTGGACCGCCGCCCTCAGTTTTGTCTTCGTAACTCTCATTCCCCACGCACAATCGCAAACCGCATCCGCTGAAAGATCATCCGAAGTTGTGGCTCCAGCCTCAGTCGGCCTTTCGGCAGACCCTTTGGCAGCTATGGAGAAGGCCATCCGGGCAGGCGAGTTCAAGAAAATCGGCAGCGTTCTCATAGCCCGCCACGGAAAACTCGCATACGAGGTGTACTTCGACGGTGAGGTCTCCACCTTGCGCGATACCCGCTCGGCTACCAAAAGCATCACCGACATATTGATAGGAATTGCGATCGGCGAAAGGAAGCTGAGCGGCGTCGATGCGAGGGTGCTGTCGTATCTGCCCGAGCGCGCAAAGAAAATGCAGAATCCCGACCCGCGAAAGGACAAGATCACCCTCGAAGACTTTCTTACCATGAGTTCGCCGCTCGAATGCGACGACTGGAACGACGCTTCCCGCGGCAATGAAGAACGCATGTATGTGGTCGAGGACTGGACCCAATTCATCCTCGACCTTCCCGTGCGTGGGCGCATGCATGTAGGCGAGAGCATCGAACCGCCACCCTACGGCCGCGATTTCAGCTACTGCACCGGCGGGGTGTTCACGCTGAGCGAGGTCCTCGCGAAAGCAACCGGCACGCGAACCGACCGCTACGCCCAGGAAAAACTATTCGGTCCCCTGGGCATTGCCGACTCCATCTGGGTATATTCGCCGCTGAACGTCCCGCAAACTGGCGGAGGCCTGCGCCTCACCAGTCGCGACCTCCTGAAGATCGCGGAACTCTACCGCACAGGCGGCACTTGGGAAGGGAAGCATATCGTCGACGAAGGCTGGGTGAAGGCCTCGACCACGCCGCATGCCCGCATCGACGACGACACCGAATACGGCTACCTGTGGTGGTTAAAGAATTTCAAATCGGGGGAGAAGAGTTATGCTGCCTTCTTCATGAGCGGCAACGGCGGCAACAAGGTAATGGTGTTTCCGGACCTCGACATGAGCGTCGTGCTCACTAGCACGAACTACAACACGAAAGGCATGCACCAGCAGACCGAGCAACTACTGACGGATTACATCCTCCGCGCGGTCCAACCATAGGCATGTCTCCCTAAACAATGCATTCCCGGGGCAATGCGTTCCGGACAATTTCGTGTGACAATTCGTACCAGATAGGATTCGTATCAGGGCGCGCCTTCCGGCGCTGCCACTCACGACTGAAAAAAATCCACGGGCAGTGGAAAACTTCCCCGCAAATCCAATTGGAGGAACTGCGCATCCCTGCTAAAATCTCTAAAATCCAATCCCGGGAGCAGGAATGCAAGCTATCCTTGCCCTCGAAGATGGGCGCATCTTTCGAGGCAAAGGTTACGGCGCCAGAGGCGAATGCTACGGGGAAGTCGTTTTTAATACTTCCATCACCGGTTACCAGGAAATTTTCACCGACCCCTCCTACTCAGGACAGATCGTTGTCCTGACCACACCCGAAATCGGCAATTACGGGACCAATCCAGAAGACAACGAGGCCAACCATCCCTACATCGAGGGACTGGTCGTGCGTGAGTTCTCGAAAGTCAGCTCGAACTGGCGCTCGCAGCAGGTCGCCGAGGAGTACCTGGAACAGTTCAAGATTCCGGTGCTGGCGGACATCGATACGCGTGCGTCTGGTCCGTCACCTGCGCGATCACGGGGTCATGCGCGGCGTGATCTCGACCATGGAAGCTGATCCTGAAAAGCTCGTGGCCAAAGCGCTGTCGATTCCGAAAATGGACGGCACGGACCTTGCCAAGGTCGTAAGCACCACGCGGCCGTATGTCTGGGAAGTCGGCGAACGTTCCCACGAGCCGGTGGCCGTGGTGGGCGTAAAAGATGAGCCGCCGCGTTTTCACGTGGTCGCCTACGACTACGGCATCAAGCAGAACATCCTGCGCAAATTGCGCGGCGAAGGCTGCAAGGTCACGGTTGTTCCCGCGCAAACGCCTGCGGAAGACGTCCTGGCGCTGAAGCCCGATGGCGTGTTTCTCTCCAATGGCCCCGGCGATCCCGAGCCGTGCACCTACGCGGTCGACAACATCCGCCGCTTGATGGGACGCCAGCCCATCTTCGGCATCTGTCTGGGGCACCAACTGACGGGCTTGGCCCTCGGTGGCAAAACCTACAAGCTGAAGTTCGGCCACCACGGCGGCAACCATCCGGTGAAGCAGTTGGGCACCGGCAAGATCGAAATCACCGCCCACAACCACAACTTTGCGGTAGATCCGGACTCGCTGCCCCAAAGCGAAGTCGAGTTCACGCACATCAATCTGAATGACAACACGCTCGAGGGATTGCGGCACCGGAATCTGCCCCTATTCACCGTGCAGTATCACCCGGAGGCGGCCCCGGGCCCGCATGACTCGCATTATCTGTTCAAGGATTTTGTGAAGATGATGGAGGAGGGGAAGGGCAGTGGGCAGTGATCGGTTTGTAGTGGTCAATTAGGCTCCACGTGGTACGAGGTCTGGTCATGGCGACGGCTCGGGCGATTCTTATCTCGACAACAATCCTCGCCGTTGCCTCATTGTCTCGTGCACAGACCATTGACCTCAGTGGGTACCAAGTGAACTCAGCAGCATTGGGACTGATACCCGTATTTGACCATGACCTTCGGGGATTCATTCGATGTGGTGATGCGAAATCAGCGAATGCGAAGATCGACTTGGTCAAACTGTCGAGGGATTTATCTGCGTGGACCTCGGGGTTGCCCATGCTTCACGCGAATTCTGATGAACGCGGTGCCTTTCACCTTTGGGTCCCAGAGGGTGATTGGATGTTGATTGTTCGAGCGACATGTGAACAGTCTGTGTCTCCTTGGTCACAAACCCTGTTACGAGTAGGGCACGCGATCCATATTTCCCGTCAGGTATCGAATCAATCGATTCGTGTGCTCGACGTGAAAATGGAGACAGGAGAAATGCAAGTGGTGAGAAATGGGGAACCTGAAATGGAGGTCGGGCTGAATGGCGGGAAGGGGAAGGGCCCCATCTACTAAGAGTCCGGAAGCGAGAAGCTTTGAAAGGGCGCGCCTTCAGGCGCGCCGTATGTCGGCACAAAGGACGAGGGCTTTAGCCCCTGAGGTTCGCCGTTGAGACCGCCACGAGAGCACGCGACTAACACGCAGCAGACCTACATGGTCACGACGAGCACGTGGGAGCGGCGCGATCTGTTTCGCAATGAGCGATGGGCGAATCTGTTGATCGACACTCTGTATCACTATCGTCGTTCGGCATACTTGCTGCACGAATTCGTGATTATGCCGGACCATTTGCATGTTCTCCTGACGCCATTGACGAGTCTTGAGAAGGCCGTGCAGTTCATCAAGGGCGGATTTTCTTATCGTGCGAAGAAAGAGTTATCCTCGAATCTCGAGATCTGGCAGAAGGGATTTTCAGATCATCGAGTTCGAGATGCGAGCGACTATCGCGTGCACGCGATCTATATCCGACAAAATCCCATGCAAAAGCATTTATGTGAGCAGCCAGAGCAATATCCGTATTCGTCCGCCAATAGTCGATTCCAAATCGACAGCGCACCTCAGGGGCTAAAGCCCTCGGGAGAAGTCGAGCTTCTCGGCGCGCCTGAAGGCGCGCCCTTTCAAAACAAATCGTAGCAACGGAAAAGCCTATGGGCGCGCCATGGAGCCAACGACTAGCGACTAAGGGCCAAGGACCAACGACTAAAGGACCAACGACCGATTCCTAATGCCTAGACGCAACGACATCTCGAAAATCCTGATCCTCGGCTCCGGCCCCATTGTCATCGGGCAATCTGCCGAGTTTGACTACTCCGGCACCCAAGCCTGCAAGGCGCTTAAGGCTGAGGGATTTGAAGTGGTGCTTGCGAACTCGAATCCGGCGACCATCATGACCGACCCCGAGATCGCCGACCGCACTTACATCGAGCCGCTCACCCGCGAGTACCTGGAGGAAATCATCCGTATCGAGCGCGAGATGTCGCCAGGCGCAGGTTTCGCTATTTTGCCCACCGTGGGCGGACAGACCGCGCTCAACCTTGCGGTCGAACTCTCCGACAGCGGCGTGCTCGACAAATACAACGCGTTTCTCATCGGCGCAAACATCGCGGCTATCAAGAAGGCTGAAGATCGCCTCTTCTTCAAAGACGCGATGCAGAAGATCGGTCTCGACGTTCCCAAGTCCGCGCTCGTTAACAATCTCAAAGACGGCCTCGAATTCGCCGGAAAAATCGGCTTCCCGGTTATCATTCGGCCCTCGTTCACGCTGGGCGGCACAGGTGGCGGCATTGCCTTCAATCGCGAAGAACTCATGGAACTGCTGGCGCGCGGCCTCGATCTCTCTCCCGTCCACGAAGCCTTGATCGAGGAATCCGTCCTCGGCTGGAAGGAATACGAGCTCGAGGTGATGCGCGATCTCAAGGACAACGTCATCATCATCTGCTCGATCGAGAACTTCGATCCCATGGGCGTGCACACCGGCGACTCCATCACGGTTGCGCCCGCCCAGACGCTGACCGACCGCGAGTACCAGGCCATGCGCGACGCCTCCATTGCCGTGATCCGGGAAATCGGTGTGGAGACCGGCGGATCGAATATTCAGTTCGGAGTGAATCCTGAGACCGGTCGCATGGTCGTTATCGAGATGAATCCGCGCGTCTCGCGTTCATCCGCGCTCGCATCGAAAGCTACCGGCTTCCCGATCGCGAAGATCGCCGCCAAGCTCGCCGTTGGCTACACGCTCGACGAGATTCCCAATGACATCACGCGCAAGACGCCGGCCTCGTTCGAGCCGACGCTCGATTACGTGGTGGTGAAAATTCCGAAATGGCAGTTCGAGAAGTTCCCCGGCGCCGACGAGAGCCTGGGCCCGCAGATGAAGTCGGTGGGCGAAGTGATGGCCATTGGCCGCACTTTCAAGGAAGCGTTGCTCAAGGGAGTACGCGCGCTCGACACAGGACGCAAGTCGGGATCAGAAAAGATCGAGCCGAAAATTCTCACGCAGCGGCTGGTCACTCCACATCCCGAGCGGCTAAGTTACGTGCGCTACGCGCTGCGCCAAGGCTACACAGTCAAGCAGCTTGCCAAGGTGACGTCCATCGACCCGTGGTTCCTCTACCAGCTGAAAGAAATAAATGACATGCAACTGGAACTCGAAAAGCATCCGATGGACTCGATGCCCGCCGATGTCTTGCGCGAGGCCAAGCGCATGGGCTTCTCCGATGCCCGGCTCGCGAACATCTGGCGTCTCGAGGGTAAGGGTGGACAGGAGAAGGTCCGCCACCTGCGCAAGAAGCATCGCGTGCAGCCGGTCTACAAGCGAGTGGACACCTGCTCGGCAGAATTTGAAAGTTACACGCCGTACCTCTACTCGACCTACGAGGAGGAAGACGAAGCTGCACCGACGGACCGGAAGAAAGTCATCATTCTGGGCAGCGGGCCAAACCGCATCGGGCAGGGAATCGAGTTCGATTACTGCTGCTGCCACGCCTCATTCTCGTTGCGCGAAGACGGCTTCGAGACCGTGATGATCAATTGCAATCCCGAAACCGTCTCGACCGACTACGACACCAGTGACCGCCTGTACTTCGAGCCCCTCACCATGGAGGACGTCTTCGCGGTCTACGAACATGAAGCGTCGGGCAAGGCATCGGTCGGCGTGATCGTCCAGTTCGGCGGACAGACCCCACTGAACCTCGCTCTTCCTTTGAAAGCCGCCGGCGTGCCCATCATCGGAACCTCGCCCGAATCCATTGACCTCTGCGAAGACCGCAAGCGCTTCGGAAAGTTGCTCGACGAACTGGAGATTCCGCAGGCGCCGGGCGCGATGGCGACTTCGCTGGAAGAAGCCGTCGAAGGCGCAAAGAAAGTCGGCTACCCCGTCCTGGTTAGGCCGTCGTATGTCCTCGGCGGCCGTGCCATGGTGATCGCTTACGACGAAGACTCGGTCGTCCACTACATGAAAGAAGCGGTCGAGTACTCGCAGGATCGTCCCGTGCTCATCGACCACTTCCTCGAAGACGCGATCGAGGTCGACGTCGATGCGCTCTCCGACGGCGAGGATGTCGTCATCGCCGGCATCATGCAGCATATCGAGGAAGCCGGCATCCACTCGGGCGATTCCTCCTGTGTGCTGCCCGCGGTCGATATTCCAGCGCACCTGCTGCAGCGCATGCGCGATTACACGTTCAAGCTGGCACGCGCGCTGAAAGTTGTCGGGCTGATGAACATCCAGTTCGCCATCCCTCGAACCACCAACGGCGGCTCCGAAGGCGGCAAGGTCTACGTTCTTGAAGTGAACCCTCGAGCGTCGCGCACCGTGCCGTACGTCTCGAAAGCTACGGGAGTGCCTCTTGCACGCATTGCCTCGCGGCTGATGACCGGCCGCAAGCTGCGCGAGTTCCTCCCCGAAAACATTGAGCGCGGCACTGACCTCGATACCGGACGGGGATACTACGTAAAGTCGCCGGTCTTCCCGTGGAGCAAGTTTCCGGGCGTCGACACGGTTCTCGGGCCCGAGATGCGCTCGACCGGCGAAGTCATGGGCGTGGCCGACAATTTCGGCGAAGCCTTCGCCAAGGCACAGATCGCCGCCGGGCAGAAACTGCCTGCCCAAGGATCCGTTTTCATCAGCGTAACCGACCACGACAAAGCCGGAGTCGCGGACGTCGCCCGCCGCTTCGCCGACATGGGGTTCAAACTGGTGGCGACCGCTGGCACCGCCGACATCATCGAAAGCGCCGGCCTGAGCGTGGAACGAGTCTACAAAGTCAAAGAAGGCCGCCCGAACGTGGTCGACCTCATCAAAGGCGATCGCATTCAGCTCATCATCAACACTCCCCACGGAGCCGATCCCTGGTTTGACGAGAAAGCCATCCGCCGCGCGGCCGTTACAGCGCGCATCACGACCATCACCACGCTGTCGGCAGCGCGGGCCGCTGCCGAAGGCATCGCCGCACTCCAGCGAGGTGAGGTCCGCGTGCAGGCGCTACAACATCTGCACGCCGAACGGGTCGCGGGGAAGCGGCGGTAGATGTGTGCAAGGTCCGAGCCCGGAACGATCGCCTTAGTGGTGATCAGCCTGCCAATCTTGGCAGGCGCGTTTCTTCACGGCCCATTACAATCCCTGCTAGCGTTAAGTGGTCGAACGAAGACAATTCCTTGATTAACTGCTAACCTCGGGACGTTCAACTTACCAGGTCTCAGCCCGAAATCTTTTGCATGGAGGGAGACCGTGTCACAAAAGAAAGAAAATGTAGCCTTGGCCCATCGCTGGTTTGAGGAACTCTGGAACAAGGGCCGGTTCGAGACGATCGACGAGATGGCCGATACCAACGCTTCGGGACAAGGCCAAGTGCTCCACGATGCTCCCATCAACTTGAAAGAATTTCGCAAGTTCGCACAACACTTGCGCGCTGCTTTCCCGGACTTTCATCTGACGATCCAAGACACCGTCGCGGAAGAGGATCGCGTGGTCCTGCGCTGGCAGGCGGACATGACCCACTCCGGACAATTCCTGCGATATCCACCGACGGGGAAAAAGGTGAGAATCTCCGGCATCACAATTTTACAAATAAGGAACGGCAAGATCATCGCAGGCTGGGATAAGTGGGACCAGTTAGGTTTGCTCGAGCAAATCGGTGCTGTGCCCGAACAATACCCGCGGCCTGGTGTTGCTGCCTAGATCGGACTTCGAAGATTCGGTGGACTGACCGGCGAATCCGTAAACGAGGCCGATCTCGCAGTCCCTTGCGAGCGGCCTGCCCAGGCTCTATCCTCTCAATGAACGAGTTTGTGAGGATCAATCCCAATGCTGCTTTCCGGAATCTTCCCGCCCATCACCACCCCGTTCTACCCCGACGGCAAGGTTTACAACAAAAAGCTCGAAGCGAACCTGGAGCGCTACTCGCGCACGCCCGTAGCGGGCGTCGTGGTGCTAGGCTCCACGGGCGAAGCCATCCTGCTCTCTGACGATGAGCGTCGTGAGGTTCTCAAGTCAGCTCGTGCCGCAACCGCCAACCACAAGGTTCTGATCGCGGGCACTGGCATCGAATCGGCCATCGACACACTCCGCCTCACCGACTACGCCGCGGAATTGGGATATGACGTTGCTATGGTGCGCACGCCTCATTACTACAAGGGACAGATGAAGCCGCCGAACATGCTGGCCTTCTACCGGACAGTAGCCGACCGTTCGCCCCTGCCCGTCATCATCTACAACTTTCCGCAAGCGACGGGCTACGACATGCCGGCGGAACTCGTCATCGAACTGGCCGATCATCCCAACATCATTGGGATCAAGGAGTCGAGTGGCGACGTCGAAAAAACTCGCAAGATTGTCGAAGGCACGCGCCATGTGAAACGCAGCGCAACAGTGACCGAAACGTTTGATGCCGTGACCGCTCGCATGGTGAAGGCAGCCTCGGAAGGATCCGGGCCGGGCGGGGAACTGGTGCAGGTCGCAGCACTCGCAGGAACGCCGAAGCCATCATCGGCAGCGGTCAGCGTCGTGGGCGCTCTGAAGACCCGTCAGAAAGAAGTCGGATTTCAGGTGCTGGTCGGGGCGGCCCATAAGCTGGAAAGTTCGCTGCAAGCCGGAGCGGTGGGGGCGATTCTGGCCTTTGCTGTGGCGGCGCCCACCGCCTGTTATGAAATCTATGCGGCTTGGAAAGAAGGGGACTTCGATCTCGCTCGCCTCAAGCAGAAGCGCATCGCTGAAGCCGCCGAGCGCGTCGTGGGCGGACTCGGCGTCGCCGGCGCCAAATACGCCATGGACCTCAACGGGTACTTCGGCGGGCCGGTTCGGCTTCCTTTGCTTCCCCTCACTGCAGATCTGAAAGCAGAAGTGGAAGGATTGCTGGCCGATATCCGGAATTAACCCGGCCGCCTATCAATCTCGCCATTCCCCTTGTGACGCCGGTCACCATGAGTTAGAATGGAGATTCGAACGAACGTTCGATAAATGCCCGGTACCTCCCCATCTCGCAGCTCATCCGGCCGGCGCGTTCGCGCGCCCCGCCCCAACCGCCTGCCCACCCGCTTCGACCGCAGGCTTTCGGAAATCCTGGCCCATGCGACCGATGTCTTTGACGAAAAAGGCTATGAGGGCGCTTCCATGCGCGATCTCTCGCGGGCCAGCGGCATGTCGCTCGCGGGGCTTTACTACTACTTCGAATCTAAAGAAAAGCTGCTCTACCTCATCCAGCGCCACACCTTCACCACGATCCTCGAGCGGCTGCAGTCCCGCCTCGAAGGTGTGAGCGATCCGGAGACGCGCATTCGCGTCTTCATTGCCAACCACCTCGAATATTTCCTGGCCAACCAGAAGGCTATGAAAGTCCTTTCCCATGAAGACGAGGTCCTCAAGAATGGTTACGGCTCGGAAATCGCGGGCATCAAGCGGGAGTACGTGCGCACGTGCGTTGCATTGGTGGACGATTTGAAGCGGACCAAGACGCTCGACTTCTCCAGCCGCACCGCCGCGCTGAGCCTGTTCGGCATGATGAACTGGATCTACACCTGGTATAAAGCGCGGCTCGATGGAAACGCAGAGGAACTTGCGCAAGAAATGGGAAACATTTTTCTCAACGGTTTAAGCGGACGCCCGGCAAAGAGGAAATGAAGAGCCGGAAGTTTTGTGAAGCGCTGGATATGCAAATGAACAGCTGGATACTTCCAGTGAGGAATTCTATTTCATTGTCATCCTGAGCGAAGCGAAGGACCTCTGCACTTCACAGGGCCAGACATCGAAATCACCGACGAGATTTGAAAGGAGCCTGACATGGCGACCACAACGCAACCGGCATCCAGCGAGACCTCCAAAAAGCTGATCAACTACCGCAAAGACGGCGGTGTGGCGGTGATTGAGATGTTTGACCCACCGGCCAACACCTACACCTACGAAATGAATCGCCAACTGGACGAAGCGATCCTGGCGGCGCGCATGGATAATGACGTCTACGTGATCTTACTGACGGGATCCGGGGACAAGTTTTTCTCCGCCGGCGCGAATATCAAGATGCTGGCCAGCGTCGATCCAACCTTCAAATATTACTTTTGCCTGCACGCAAACGAGACCCTGCTTCGCCTTGAACACACTCCTAAGCTAGTCATCGCCGCTCTGAATGGCCATTGCGTGGGCGGCGGCCTCGAGATCGCCATGGCGGCCGACATCCGCATTGCGCGCAAGGATGCCGGCAAAATTGGCCTCCCCGAAGTGAACCTGGGTGTGCTTCCGGGAACCGGCGGTACGCAGCGTCTCTCGCGCCTTGTAGGCAAGAGCCGCGCGATCGAGCTGATGGTTACCGGCAACACCTTTTCTTTCGAAGAAGCCAAGGAACTGGGCGTCATCAACGACATCTACGAGCGCGACAGCTTCATGGAGAACGTCATGGAATACGCCCGCCAATTCTGCCCTCCTAACAAAGCTGCGAAAGCTGTTGGGCGGATCAAGCGCGCGGTGCAGACCGGGTGGGAGATTCCGATGGAGTCCGCCCTTGCGGTCGAGCGCGAAAATCAGCAGATTCTCTTCCAGAGCGACGATGCTAAGGAAGGTTTGGCTGCCTACGTAGAAAAGCGGCCGGCTACGTTTACAGGAAAGTGAGCGCCACGCGCAGCTGAGCGAACGACAATGATTACAGCGACGAAAGCGAAAATTGCCAAAGGGCGGTTATTGATCGACGGCCAATGGGTTGACGGCGCGAAGACATTCGACACCGTCAATCCCGCCACGGGCGAGGTCCTCACACAGGTCATCGAAGCTTCCGCGGCGGATGTCGATCGGGCGGTTTCGGCAGCTCGCCGTGCGTTTGACGACAAGTCCGGACCTTGGCGAAAGATGTCCGCTTCCGAACGCGGCCGGCTGGTCTGGCGGCTGGCGGATCTTATCGAGCAGCACATCGACGAACTGGCTGAACTCGAGACCCTCGACAACGGAAAACCGATCTTCGAGTCGCGCAACGTCGATCTGCCCATGGTCATTGACGTTCTCCGCTATTACGCGGGATGGGCCACCAAGATTCATGGCGAGACGGTGAATACCTTCGATTCGGCCTTCACCTATACCCTGCGTGAGCCGGTTGGAGTCGTGGGCCTGATCATTCCGTGGAATTTCCCGCTTCTGCTGGCCTCCTGGAAATTAGGTCCAGCCCTCGCCTGCGGAAACACCATCGTCATAAAGCCTGCGGAACAGACTCCGCTCACCACCCTCCGCCTCGGAGAACTCGCTCTCGAAGCGGGTTTTCCCGCGGGTGTGCTGAACATCGTCACGGGCGGTCCAGCGACCGGAAAAGCCATCGTCAAGCATCCCGGTATCGACAAGATCGCCTTCACGGGTTCGACCTCCGTGGGCAAGGAAATCATGCGCGGTGCCGCCGATACCCTCAAGCGCGTGACACTGGAATTGGGCGGCAAGTCGCCGAATATCGTGTTCGCCGACTCCGACATCGACAATGCAGTAAAGGGTGCGATCAACGGCATCTTCTACGGCAAGGGCGAAGTATGCAACGCAGGCTCGCGGCTCTTTGTCGAAAGCAAGGTCCGGGACCAGTTCATGGAGAAGTTGGTTGGTCGCGCCAAAAAGATGGTGCCGGGTGATCCTCTCGATCCCAAAACCCGCATGGGCGCCATTGTCAGCCAGGAACAGATGCAGACCGTGCTGGGTTACATCGAGGCCGGAAAGAAGGAAGGCGCAAAACTCATTGCCGGCGGAAATCGCACCTCGGTTGATGGAGGCAAAGGCTTCTTCATCGAGCCCACAGTGTTCGGCGATGTGACCAACGAAATGAAGATTGCGCAGGAAGAGATTTTCGGCCCCGTGCTGGCGACGCTCAAGTTCGACGACGTCGATGAAGTGGTCGAACTAGCGAACCGAAACCAGTATGGCCTCGCCGCCGCGGTCTGGACGCGCGACGTAAAAAAAGCGCATCAGTTGTCGCGGCAATTGCGCGCCGGCACCGTATGGATTAACACCTACGGCTTGATGGATGCTGCGCTCCCATTTGGAGGCTACAAGAGCTCGGGCTTCGGCCGCGAGCTCGGCCAGGCCGCGCTTGACCATTACACCGAGATCAAGACCGTTTGGATGAACATGGGATGAACGAGCACTCAGCACTTGACATGTAGCATTTGGCCAATCGGTACTCAATGGTTCTTGGCCAAATGCCAAGTGCTAATCGCTAATTGCTCCGCAAAAGACGTAGAGCAACCAAGGAAGTGAGAAATGCCAGGAAAAGTAGCAAAAATCGGAACCTTCAGTGATTGGGTCGGCCTGTTCGATGGATGGCGCAAGGAAATCGGCGTCGACCGCGATGAAATCGCCAGCTTCAAATTCGATACGCTCTACGGCGCAATCGAGACCGAAGAGATCCAATTCGGTTCCTACAAAGGCCGCCGTAAGTGGGAAAACCTGCGCCAGATTCCTACCCAGCAAATGCGCGACGCTCTGATGAACATGATCGTCTACCAGGGCGACACGGAATTTGCCTCGGTCGAACAGCAGCGCCATCTGTTCGAAACCGCTCCTACGGACTGGGATCGCCGCGCCCTGACTCGCGTCATGATCGAAGAAATGCGCCATGGCTGGCAGATGTGCGCGCTGCTCCTCGATCACTTCGGATACTCCGGCAAGGTGGAAGCCCAGAAGATGCTGGAACGCCGCGCCTTCGAAAACGAACGCCTGCTGGGTGCGTTCAACGTCGACGTCGATAACTGGATGGACTTCTTCACCTATACTGACTTCGTTGACCGTGACGGAAAATTCCAGCTGCAGATGCTCAAGTATTCCGCCTTCGCGCCGCTGGGACGTTCCATGTCGTACATGCTGCGCGAAGAAGCCTTCCACATGGGCACCGGCAACGACGGCCTGCGCCGGATCGTGCAGGCCGGCATCATTCCCGGCTGGCTCATTCAGAAATATCTCAACAAGTGGATCTCGTGTTCCTACGACCTTTTCGGCACGGACCACTCGTCCTCCGCGCATTGGGCCTACGTTTGGGGCATCAAAGGCCGCTACGACGAACTCAAGAACGAAATGCCTGCCAAGCTGGACGAGCTCAACGACTACAACCGTTGCCTCTACCGCGACGAAGTGGCCGGGCTCGTGGATCGCTTAAACGGGTTCCGCAAGGCGGGCGAACCCGAGTTGTACGCGCCCGACATTCGCTTCAACCGCGCCATTGGCCAGTTTGCTGGACAGAAGTTTCATGCAAAGAGCGGCGTCCTGTTAGGCGACAAGGGATACGAAGAACACTTTGCCGAGGTCATGCCGACCGGCGAAGACAAGAAAGTTCTCCTGGAAATCATTGCCAACGAGAAAAAATGGATCGCGGACAAAGAAGGAGCAAGGGATCCTTTCGACACCATCGGCGAGCCGCGCAAATCGGCAATCAACCTTTAATTGTGGTTAGCGCCAGCAAAGCTACCACCGGGGACGCAGACATACACGGAGGAACGATACCTTTCTTCCGGGCCCATCTGCGTCCTCTGTGGTTAGGGTTCTGAAATTTCCCGCCGCCTGCGGTATTCTTCCCTCGTGTCCGCTGACGTTGTCCGAATCCGTTGCGACTTCCACCCGCCCGCTGCCAGCATCACGCTTCACAATCCCCCCATCAACGTGATTGATATCCCAATGATGGAGGAGCTCTCCACCGCCATCGCCAACGTCGAATCGCACCCCGAAATCTCCATCCTGATCCTGCGCGGCTCGGAAAAAACGTTCTCTGCGGGAGTCGATGTCGCAGCTCATACTCCCGACAAGGTTGCCGAGATGCTGACCCAGTTCCACGGGATCTTCCGCGCTCTGGTCGTATCGAAAAAAGTTCTGGTAGCTGAGGTCCGCGGTCATTGCCTGGGCGGCGGCGCCGAGCTGGCAATGATGTGCGACCTGGTCATCACCTCAGACACCGCCACCTGGGGTTTCCCTGAAATTCAGCTGGGCTGTTTCCCCCCGGTCGCCGTTACCGCGCTAGCCTCGATCATCGGTCAAAAGCGCGCCGCCGACCTGATCCTCACGGGCCGCAAATTCAGCGGCCGAGAAGCATCGTTACTGGGCTTGGCGAACGCTGCGGTTTCGGATGCGGAAGTTGGCAGCAAAGTGAATGAAATTGTCACGCACCTGGCTACGCTAAGCCCTGCGGCTCTGGCCGCAACCAAGAGAGGCACTGTACGTCTGGGACGCGATGCACTTCGACAAAGGCCTGGCCCGTGCCGAGAAGATCTACCTCGACGAACTGATGCAAACCGAAGATGCCCGCGAAGGCATTCAGGCATTTCTCGAGAAGCGTACTCCCCGTTGGAAAGGGAAGTGAGCCATCACGACTAGAGAGAGCCAACCCTTGATCACGGACTGCCACATCCACATTTCGCCGCTGGAAATGTTCAAGCCGCACGCCCTGGAATTGATGCGCTCCCGCCGCTCCGAATTTCGCGCAGATCGAAGAATACTGCCGCTCCCCGAAAGCCTTCCTCAAATTTCTCGACTCATCCGGAATCGATCGCGCGGTGCTTATCAATTACGTGGCGCCAGAGGTTATCGGATTTACGTCGGAAGTCAACCAGTTCGTCTCCGCCTATGTGAAGGAGAGATCCCAAGCGACTGCTATCATGCGGCAGCCTGCATCCTCGCCACTCGGCCAACATTCTCGCCGACATGGAACAACTGGTCCGCCTGGGGATCCGGATGATCAAAATCCATCCACCCCATCAGTTGCTCTTTCCCAACGACTACCTGCGCGGAGTCACGGAACTGGAAATCATTTACCGCGCCGCCGAAGCCAACGGCATCCCCGTAATGTTCCACACCGGGACCTCGATCTTTCCTGGCGCTCGCAACAAGTACGGTGACCCGATTTACCTCGATGACGTTGCGGTCGACTTCCCTAAAATGAAAATCCTTCTTGCCCACGGCGGGCGTCCCTTGTGGATGGACACCGCGTTCTTCCTGGTGCGAAGGCATCCGAATGTTTATCTCGACATCAGCGGAATTCCTCCCAAGAGTCTGCTTGAATATTTTCCGCGGCTCGAAGAGATTGCTCCCAGCACGTTATTCGGTACGGATTGGCCGGGACCGGGTGTCCCGGATGTTCGGAAGAACTTGGAGGATTTTCGCGCGCTCGGATTGCCTGAGCACGTCCAGGACCAGATTCTCAGCAAAACCGCGCTGCAAATTTGGCCCGGATAAGACGCCCAGATGGCCGAGGCAGGCCAAAGCCTGCCCCATGCCGTCTCATGCCTTCACCTATTTTGCGGGTGCTCCCGTCAGTTCGTTCACCAGTCCTGTGGCTCCGTAAATCTGGCGCAGAGCCTCCACAATTCCTCGCGAGTCCACGTGGACTGCCCGCGCCTGCTTGTCTTCATATACGAAGTTCCACTCCAGCGATTGAATGTTTCCATCGAAAATGATGCCGACCACCTCGCCCTTCTTATTGACTGTTGGGCTGCCGGAATTCCCGCCGATGATATCCGCCGTCGAAACATAGTCGAGCGGCGTCGTAAGCTGCAGCTTCGATTTTGCCTTCATCCAGCTGTCGGGAAGCTGGTAGGGCGGCTTATTCTCGTGATTGGCGGCATGTTGGAAGGCGCCTCCGAAATCGGTGAAGTAGGGAATCTTCTTTCCGTTTTCTTCGTAGCCTTTCACCGTACCGTAGCTGAGGCGCAGGGTGAACGTCGCATCCGGAGGCTGGTCGTAGCCGTTGTGCGCGAATCGCGTTCTTGCGATCTGCGCGCCGGCACGCCGCTCGACGGCATCCACCTGATCGTCGTACTGCTTGCGCAGTTCACGGGCCGCCGGATCAATGGTGCGCATCAGCACGATCAGTGGATCGGTCGAGGCCTGCACCGCCGCCACGCCGCCCTCGTAGAGTTGCTTTCGCACCGAGACGTCATCGAGCTTGGTATTGGCGATCAGGTCCTGGGCGGCATCCGCCGGCGACTTCCCATTCAGCGTTTGTTGGACGATGGCGTTATCCGCACCTAATACCTCCTGCATCTGCGCCAACGAATCGCCGAACGTCACTGTCTCGAGCGATTTATAGATCGGGGCGGTTGAGAACAGCTCTTGTTCGAGCGAAGGGAGTGCCGAGTCGCGGTACTCCCGCAGGCGTTTTTCGTTGGGCTTCGCCTTCTCTTCCACGACGCGAACGATCCAGCGGGCAAAGTAAGCCAATTTGCTGTTAAAGCCGCGGTTGCGTTCGATGTAAGTCAAGGGAAGGTAGATTTTGTGCTGCTCGCTGACGCTGTCGGCAATCTCTTGCCACGGATTTTCCGTGCCCTTGTTCTTGGGATTTGCCTTGAACGCAGACTCTACCTTCGTTTGGTCGGCCTGTTTGCTCGCCATGACCTCCTTGTCCTTCAAGGGCTCCAGGTATCCCGAGATCGCCTTGAAAGAATTTTGATAGCTGAACAGCTCCTCCTTTGCGATGCGGGCATTTTCCTCCGACTCGTTGCCGAAATTCAGAAGCAGCGTGATTCGGCGCTTGTAAGTCTCCAGTCGCGATGGGTAGTCGACATCGCGCAGGAACTCGAGTTGCGCGATGGTGCGTTGGCGCCCGGTGGAACCCGGGTGGCCGGAAACGAAAATCAGATCGTTTTCCTTCACGCCATCCTTCGACCATTGCAAGTAATGATCGATATGCGCCGGCTTATCGTTCTCGTAGACCCGAAAGAATGTGATATCGAGGTCGTACCGCGGATAGGTGAAGTTGTCGGGATCGCCGCCGAAAAACGCGATATCGAACTCCGGCGCGAATACCAGCCGGACGTCCGTGTATTTCTTGTACTTGTACAGGTTGTAAACTTCGCCGGAATAAAACGTCACCACGTCGCAGCGCAACCCGGTAGACGTGGCACATTCTTTCTCAATCCTCGACATTTCCGCGCGCTGTGCCTGTCCCGCCTCGGCCGACGACATCCCAGGCTTGGCCGAATCCTTGATCTTGCCCGTGACCTCCTCGATGCCAACCAACTCGTTCAGTTCCAGGTCCGGGCACTTCGCTTCTTCGGCCTGGGTCTTGGCGTAAAAGCCTTCTTTGATGTAGTCATGTCCGTGGGTGGAAAGCTGCTGGACACAGACCGCCCCCACATGATGATTGGTGAAGGTAAGGCCGTCGGCCGAGACGAAGGAACCGGAGCCGCCATTGTTAAATCGCACCGAGCCCAGTCGCACATGGTCCAGCCACTGCTGGCTCGGATTGAATCCGTATTCCTTCTGTACTTTGTCTTTTGGAAAAGCGTTGAAAAGCCACATGCCTTCGTCGCCTCGGCAAAGGGGGCCGAGGGTACAAAGACAAAATAAAGATATGGAGATTGTGAGAAAGAGGCGCTTCATCCGTGACTCCGAATAAATGAAATATGACAAGCTCAGGCTCGCCTGCAGTATGAGGCCAAACCCTTTAGTATACGCGGCTAATCCTTCATTGATGTACTAGCGGCGGTTGGAAACTGTCCCATTTTGGCGTATAACAAGGGGTTGCGGACCTCCGTGCCAATCCCCCGTGGGCCGGCAACAGAATCCATCTGCAGCTCTTGCGAGGGAGTATGTCCAGCGTGACCACGACGCATGCGCCTAAAGGTCTTGAAGGCGTTGTTGCTACCACCTCCAGCATCTGTTACATCGACGGCGAACAGGGCGTCCTCGCGTACCGCGGCATCGATATTCACGATCTCGCCGACCATTCCAACTTCGAAGAAACCTGCTTTTTGCTCTGGTTTGGTCACCTCCCTCAGCGCAACGAACTGAAGGAAGTCCGCGAGCGGCTCGCCGAAGAGCGCAAGCTGGACGCTTCCATTCTGAACCTGCTGCGTGTCGCTCCCAAGCACGCCCTTCCCATGGACGTATTGCGGACCGCCGTGTCCGCACTTTCCTTTTACGATCCGGAATTTCAGAAGAACGATCATGACGCCAACGTGCATAAGGCGATTCGGCTGACTTCGCAGATCGCCATGATCGTTGCGGCCTATGACCGCATCCGCAAAGGCAAAGACGTAATCGAACCGGACCGGAATTTGTCCCACGCGGCCAACTTCCTCCTGATGCTGACAGGCACCGCTCCGTCGCACACCGCGGAACGCGCTCTCGACATCGCACTCATCTTGCACGCCGACCACGAGCTGAACGCCTCCACCTTCGCTGCCCGCGTCACGGCCGCCACCCTGTCCGATATGCACTCCGCCATCACTTCCGCCATCGGCGCGCTCAAAGGCCCGCTTCATGGCGGAGCCAATGAAGCTGTCTTCCACATCCTGATGGCGATTGATCGCGACGGCGCCGACCCCGTCGACTTTGTAAAAGGCATGCTGGCTCAGAAAAAGAAGATTCCGGGTTTCGGCCATCGCGTCTACCACACCGAAGATCCTCGCGCCACGCACCTCCGGAAGATGTCGCAGGATCTCGGCCAATCCAGCGGCGAGCCGAAGTGGTTCGAATTCTCCAACAAGATTGAAGGCTTCGTGAAGGCCGACAAGAAGCTCAATGCCAACGTGGACTTTTACTCCGCATCCACCTACCACACGCTAGGCATCGAAGTCGATCTCTTTACGCCGGTGTTTGCAGTCTCGCGTATCAGCGGATGGTCCGCGCACGTCATCGAACAACTCGATGACAATCGGCTGATTCGGCCACGTGCCGATTATGTTGGACCTATTTATCCGGCAAAATATTTACCCATGGACAAGCGGTAGCCCGCCAACCGTTTCGGCCGTCCTCCCCGGTTTTCCTGCCAAGACATGGTTTTGAGGAACGGGGCGTTGTAACGATCGTAGAAGGTCGTTACACGACGTTCGCCCGGTAATTGACCTTGGGAGTCCATTTCTTTTCCCGCAAAAACCCCCGATTTCCAGCCCTTTTCTCCTGTTCCCTCACGACTCCCCGGTGGTAACTAGACCTTTGGTACTTGAGCAGCAAAAGGCCGCCTCATTACTCTTGTGTCAATGGCAATCGCGTTGTTGTGGGGGGGGAGTGTTCCGGAGGGGTCCGGGATACTGATGTGATCCAAAACACGACAGTCGCCGCCAGGGCGGGGAAGAGAGTGTCCCCTCCGACTCAGGATTGCAGGACGCGTTGAAAATCGCCTGCACTCGCCGAGAGGTGCGGAATGATGAAGTCGACGATACTTTCGTTGTTCGCAACTTTGCTGGTGCTCATCCCGTCGCGCACCGCGGCGCAGTCGAGCTACCAGACTGTGACTGTCAATGATGGCGGCACCATCACGGGAACGGTGAAGTGGAGCGGACCGGTCCCCAAGATGCCGACTGTTGCCATCACCAAAGACGTTGAGGTCTGCGATCCGCAGGCTCAGAAGAAGCGGGATTTGGAACGCCTGATCGTAGCCAGCAATGGCGGCGTTGCCAACACGGTCGTTTTTCTCAAAGACATCAGCAAGGGTAAGGCAATGGACTTGCCCGAAGGTCGCCAATTCCTGAACCAGCGGACCTGCCGCTACGAACCGCACGTCCTGCTTGTTCCCGACAACGGAACGCTGCAGCTCAAAAGCAGTGATCCCGTTCTTCACACCGTGCATATGTCGGGAGCGTCCGACTACAACCTGCCCTTTCCTTTCGCCAACCAGACCGTATCTCGCACCATGAATCGCGAGGGCGTCGTCGACCTGCGCTGCAACGCCGGCCATACCTGGATGAATGCCGAAATGCTGGTGGTTCGCCACCCCTATTACACCGTAACGGATGAGGACGGGAACTTCCGCCTCACCAACGTGCCCCCCGGAGAATACGAAATCGAGGCCTGGCACGAGGGTTGGAAGGTGACCGGACAGGGCGCCGTGTACGACGTCATGACGCAGATGCGCGTTCAGCGCCCGATCTTTTCCGATCCCATGGAGTGGACGAAAAAGGTCACGGTTCCGTCCAACGGAACTGTGGATGTGAAATTCCTGTTGTCCGACAAGCGGCCCGAAATGGCATCTACCCGCTGAAATTAGTGGCCCGGACCCTCGAACTCCGGCCAGTTTCTCCTCAATTCCTCGCCTGAAACAGAGCCATCCCGCTAGCGGGTAAAATGGAATGGGCACATTCCATGCGACGGGTCTACTTCGACAACAGCGCCACCACGCCGGTCCTTCCCGAAGTTCTGGAGGCCATGCAGCCTTACTTCGGTGAGCGCTTTGGGAATGCCTCGTCTATCCACCATCACGGGCAGGAGACGCGCGCCGCAGTAGAGACCGCGCGGGCGTCAGTGGCACGTCTGCTGGGTTGTCGACCGCCGGAAGTCGTCTTCACCAGCGGCGGAACGGAAGCCGACAACCTCGCCATTTTTGGAGTTGTTCGACCCGGTGATCATGTCATCACTTCCGCGGTGGAGCATCACGCCGTGCTCAATGCATGTAAGCATCTGGAATCCCAGGGATGCACGGTAACCTATCTCCCCGTCGACCGCCAGGGCCGCGTCGACCCCGACGACGTGAAGAGCGCCCTCCACCCAACGACCAGGCTGATCACGATCATGATGGCGAACAATGAAACCGGCGTCATGCAGCTGGTGGAGGAAATTGCCAAGATTGCGGAGGAAGCCGATGTCTACTTCCACACTGATGCCGTGCAGGCTGCCGGCAAAATAGTGTTGAACGTGGAAAACATCGGCTGCGATTTGCTCGCGCTCTCCGGCCATAAGCTCCACGGCCCGCAGGGACTCGGCGCACTCTACGTGCGCAAGGGAACTGCGCTCGAGCCCATGTTGTATGGCGGTCGCCACGAGCGTTCGCGCCGCGCTGGAACCGAGAACGTCCCCGGAATCGTTGGGCTAGGAAAGGCCGCGGAACTTGCGCAGGCTCGGCTCGCAGGAAAGGGCGGCCCGACCGCAAAGATGCGCGACCGGCTGGAGCGTGCTCTCCTGCAAGTCGAATCGTCCGGCGTGCATGGTGCCGAAGCCCCGCGTGTGCCACAAACCTCGAGCATGTACTTTGATGCGATCGATGCTGAGTCCCTGGTGATCGCCCTCGACCTGAAGGGGCTCGCAGTTTCAACGGGGGCAGCATGTTCCTCCGGCGCAATCGAACCGTCGCACGTTCTGAGCGCCATGGGCATCACTCCCGATCGGGCGCGATCGAGCATTCGCCTAAGTCTGGGCCATCAAAATACAATGGAGGAAGTGGACCTGGCGATTGCCCTTGTGGGAGAAACCGTCGCAAGGCTCCGGGAATTGTCCCCGGCGTGGGGCCGTGTCGCCGTCAACCCGTAACTCCACGTCACGCCGAAATTTAGAGATTTTTGCTTAACTCATGACCACGAAGACCATTGCCGTTGCCATGTCGGGCGGTGTCGATTCCTCCACCGTCGCGGCCATGCTGCGTGCCGATGGTCACAACGTGGTCGGTTTAACCATGCAGCTCTGGAACCAGCGCCGCCTCGCTGGCAAGGAGGGGATGCCCGAGGCCGTGCAGGGCCGTTGTTGCTCGCTCGACGACGTGTACGACGCCCGGGCCGTTGCCCAGTTCATCGGTATTCCGTATTACGTCGTCAACCATGAGGAGCGCTTCGAGCGCGAGGTCGTGCGACCTTTCGTCCAGGACTATCTCTCCGGACGTACGCCCATCCCGTGCAGCCTGTGCAACAACCACCTCAAGTTTGATCAATTGCTGATCGTGGCTCGCCAGATCGGCGCTGACTTGCTGGCCACCGGGCATTACGCGCGTGTGGAGTTCGACGACACGCGCGGCCGTTGGCTCCTGAAGCGCCCAGTCGATCTCGCCAAGGATCAAACCTACTTCCTATTCGGCCTCACGCAGGAGCAACTCAGTCGCACGCTGTTCCCGCTGGGTGGCATGACCAAGCCGCAGGTCCGCGAACTGGCCCGCCAGCAGGGCTTGGCCCTCGCGGAAAAGCCCGACTCGCAGGAAATCTGTTTCGTCCCCGGAGGCGACTACAAGCGCTTCCTCGACGCCTACCTGGAAGAGCAGGGCGAAGCTTTGCCTGACACTGCCGGAGAACTGGTGACCGCAAGCGGGGAAGTTGTCGGCGAGCACACCGGCATTCATAACTTCACCGTGGGACAGCGGAAGGGACTCGGTATCGCCACCGGATCGCCGCTTTACGTGATCCAGATCAAGGGGGATTCTGGTCAGGTTGTCGTGGGGCCGAGCGATGAGCTGTACACCAAGACCCTACGTACCCAGCGCTATAACCTCATCGCTGTCAGCGCGGTGTCCGCGCCAATTCGCGTCACGGTGAAGATTCGACATCGTCACGAAGGCGCTTCCGCTTGGTTGGAGAAGGTGAACGAGGAAGAGTTGCTGGTGACTTTCGACGAGCCGCAGAGAGCGGTCACTCCCGGACAGGCTGCCGTTTTCTATGACGGAGAAATCGTGATCGGTGGCGGCTGGATTGTCTGACCGCGTACCATTTGGCAGCTAAATAAAAAGCTCGTCCTGCGGAACACCCATCCCGTCGCGCGGCTGCCGGCGCTTACGCCCCAGGAAAAACTCCAACCCCGCGCTCACGCCCTGCACTAGGCCCGACAACTGCCGGATGGGCGACACCACTGTACGATGCACTATCTCGGTGGTTTCCTCGACTTTGTCCATCGTTCGGTGGACGAGCTCATCGGCTCGAATTACCTGAAGGCGCGTTCGGTCGACAATGTCATTGACGGTTGCGTCCAGGCGCTCCATCTGGTTTCGTGCCATGCGCGCCGTCTGCTCCGCATTAACCACAATATCTTCAACGCGCGGCTTGACCGTCACCAGGAGCTGTTGGGCGGTGTCGATTGCCGGCAGCGCTTTACTCGTGACCTCGCTGGCAAGGGCCTCCACGCGTCCGCTCGTCTTGCGGACAGCGACGAACAGCGCCACCAAAATGCCGGCTTGGATCATCACGGCGACTGCCGTGCAAAGGATGAACAAAGGTACGAGCTTATCCATAAAATTGCCCCGCTACGGTCCTGCTCGTGGAATCGCGGAGAATGAACTACAGGTTCTTGGCCGCGGCCCCCGGTTCGGTGGTCGCTTCATGATAAGCCTGACGCCCCGCGTCGTAGGCTGCGCGGAACTGATCCTTTTGCTGGTTCAGCATATCCCGCCCGCGATCCACCCATTCGTTGGCCTGCGACTTCGCGTCGGTGGCGCGATGGCGCATATACTCGCGTCCTTCTTCGGCCTTGGAGCGCAAAGCTTCCCGCGTTTCATTGCCTGACCGTGGCGCATACAGCACGCCGGCCACGGCGCCTACTCCCAGACCCGCCAAAAACCAGAGGAAACTGTTGCTGTTGCTGTCCGACATCTTCATTCCTCCCGTTATCTCAACCGTTACTCGAATGTTAGCACCCGCTTCTGCGAAACACAATTCGCGCCCTTCTGGCAGGCCCCCGGGTTGCGCACCTTAGATGCAGTCAGCCCGCACATTCGGCTGTATTGTTTTTACAGTCTGGCTCTTGTGATCCCCTCCAACAAGCGAGACAATGTGGACCGATTCAGGAGATTCTCTTGTCTGATAGAAAATACCGGCAGCGGGGCTATCAGGATACCGGGGAAAAATCTCAGAAACCGGGGGAAAGGTCTGGAGACAAACCTGCCAGGAAAGACACCTTTGGCCCACGCCCGATTCAGATGGCACCCAAACGCACTGTTTCCCGCTGTTCACAATGCGGTACGTTGTTGCCCTCGGCGGAAATGCCGGAGAAATGTCCCAAGTGCGGATTCGAACTGCATTCCTGCAAACAGTGCCTGTACTTCGATCCCTCGAGCCGCTTCGAGTGCATGCAGTCGGTCCCCGAGCGCATTCCGCGCAAGGACGTTAAGAATGACTGCACGTTTTACTCGATACGGGTCACCAGCGAAAAGGAAACCACCACTCCCGTAGCCGCCAAGCCTGCGGACGCGCGCGCAGCCTTCGACAACCTTTTCAAGAAGTAACCTCTTACCTGATCAGGGTTTCATCGTAGGCCGCAAAAGCACTTCGCTCGCGAAAGACTGCGCAGACTGCGTGACTAGCATTTCGACCACGTGCGCCACATCGTCCGGCTGCAGCATGCGATTGGGGTCCTTGCCCTCGTGAGGCGATAGATCCGTGTTCGTCGAGCCCGGGCATACCACCGAAACCCGGATGTTGTATGCTCGCAGCTCTTCCGCGACCGAGTAGGTCAACCCGTTCAGTCCCCATTTCGAAGCGGCATACGCCGCCCCTTTGGGCAAGGGATTCTTCCCGGCCAGCGACGAGATGTTGACGATGTGCCCGTATCGCCGTTCAATCATCAGGGGCGCGAAGGCACGAATGGCGTAGAACACGCCCCGGAGGTTTGTGTTGAGAATCCGATCCCAATCCTCAAGGGGAAACTCGTGCAGCGGAGCAGCAAACGCCCCGACTCCGGCATTGTTCACCAGCACGTCCAGCCGCCCGTATTTGCTCCGCACTGTCCGCGCGACTTCTGCCAGCGCTCGGTGGTCCACCACATCGCAGGGGATCGCCTCCGCCAGGTTCCCGGCCTGAACGATCGACTTCGCCGTTTCCTCCAGTGTTGCAGCCGTGCGTCCGCACAGCACGACGGATATTCCCAATTCGGCTAGCCGCCTGGAGATGGCCGCGCCGATGCCTCGCCCTCCTCCGGTCACCACTGCGACTTGCCCGGCCAGCCTGCCTGCGGTATTTGCCATTGAGTTGCCTCAGAGAACGAAATTGTTCCCGCCTTAAGTAACCAGCCGGGAGCGTCCCTTCTCGCATCTTACCAAGAGGGAACATCGGCGGAGGCGGAGCGGCTTGCCATATCGGCAAGCAGGTCCTTATAATCCGCACACCGGAAAAGCGCCTTGGGTCTCTTCACCTTACAAGGGAAGCGGAGGCGAATCCGGCGTCCTGCAGCACACGTGTCGGGTCACTGTGAAGTGTGCACGCTTCGGCAGGATGACGTCCTGATCTTCCCGAGAACTCAAGGAGCTATGCGAATGAACAAGACTCTTCTCACGATTGTGCTTGGATGTGCAGTTGCCGCGGCCGCCCAGAATCCCGCGCAGCCACAAGCGCAGCCCGCGCCCCAGTCCACCGCACCGGCGGCGCAGCCGCAGCAGGCACAACCGTCCGTGCAGCCCGTCCAGTCGGCCGCACCCCAACAGAAGAAAGAAATCAAGGATCCCGCGGAGTACAACGCCTACGTCGGCGCAGTCCAGCAATCGGATCCTGCGGCCAAGATCAGCGGACTCGAAGCCTTCCTCACCCAGTATCCCAACAGCGTGATGAAGGAAGACGCGCTGGAAATCCTCATGGGTACCTACCAGCAAAAGGGTGACCCCAACAAGATGGGCGACACCGCGCAGCGCCTTCTGCAATTGAATCCGAACAATGTCCGGGCTCTCGCTTTGCTGGCCTACAGCAAGCGCGTAGCTGCGCAAGCTGGGCAGAATCCGCAGCAGAACCTGGCGGACGCCGAGCAATATGGTCAAAAGGGCCAAGCCGCACTTCAGAATTTTGCCAAGCCTGAAGGCATGAGCGACGCCGACTACGCGAACCTCAAGAAGCAGATGGACGGAATCTTCAACGCCGCTATCGGCGTCGCTGCCCTGCAAAAGAAAGATTTCCCCACGGCCACCAAATCGCTGCGCGTCGCGGTCGAGGCGACACCGACCGATTTCAGCATCGTTTATCCGCTGGCCCTGGCATATTTGCAATCGAATCCCCAGGACGCCGTGAACGGTTCGTGGTTCGCCGCTCGCGCCGCCGGCATTGCCCCCGCCCAGATGCAGGCCCAGATCGAGAAGTACGGCAAATCGCAATACACCAAGTATCACGGCTCCGACCAGGGTTGGACGGACGTGATGGCACAGGCAAAGGCTTCCACCACTGGCGTGCCGCCCGACGGCTTCACCATCACCCAGTACGTCCCGCCCAGTCCCGCCGATCAAGCAGCTGACCTCGTCAAGACCAAGAAAGTCGAAGAGATGAGTTTCGCCGAGTGGGAGTTGGTTCTATCGGAAGGGAAGCCCGAGGACGTCGAGAAAGTCTGGAGCGTTTTAAAAGGCAAGCCTCTGCAGATGGCCGCCCAGGTCATCGCCATTGTCTCCCCAACCAACCTGAAACTGGCCGGAAGTTCGGACGACATCGACGCCAAGCGTGCCGACATCGATCTGACCATGACCGCTGCCATCCCCGCCCGCCTCATGCCGAAGGAAAGCGCGGACTTCAAGTTCGAAGGTACGCCTGTCTCCTACGAACCAAAGCCCTTCGTCATGACCATGAAAGACGGCGCTATCCTGACCGCGAAGGCCCCAGCCGGCGCGAAGACCCCAGGAGCGAAAAAGGCGCCTGCTCGTAAGAAGCCGGCGCAATAGACCAGTCCCATCCAAACGGAAAGGCAGCCATCAGGCTGCCTTTTTTGTTAGTCCAAACTCTATCTGACTTGAAAAGCCTGGCTGATCCTAGCGCACCGCCTTCTTTTCGTATCCCATCGGCCGGGCGCTGCGGGGCGGTCGCTTCACGCCATCGCGTAACTGGCGCACGTCAATCTTCAATTCGCTTAAGGTCCGGCTCAGCGTGTTGCGGTGCATGCCTAGTTCGCGCGCCGCGCGGCACTGGTTGCCCTTGTTTTCCTGCAGAACCGTCAGGATAAAGCGCTTCTTGAATTCACGCACCGCCTCCGAGTACAGGATGTTGCTCTTGTACATCTGCATGATCAGCGCTTCCAGTTGATCTTTCACAGTCTCTCTCTTTCTCTGGCAAAGCAAACGTCAGTAATCATATTTCTTGCGTCACCGCGGGACTTTCGGCATCAGCGCCGCCGGATCAGGAACGTGCGCATGACGAACCAGCTCAAGTCCCTCAAAAAACTTTGTTCGCAATTGCGACGGCGCCAGCCAGATCGCGGCCCGGCCTACGACAAGAAAGTACGGCGCCAGCTGCGATCCTTCCAGCAACGGCGAAGACGGGGTAAACGCCGTCATGCCCATCAAAATAATCGCAACGAAGAGCGATCCCTTCACCACGCCCAGCAACGCACCGAGCAGGCGGTCAATCAGGCTAAGGCCCGCCTCCTTCATCGCCCAGCGCACGATACGCCCCGCGATGCCCGCTACGATCACTACCCCGATGAAAATAACGACGAACCCGGCGATGTCAGCGAACCAAGGCGATTTCAGATAGGGTCCAAACCATTCCGCCAGCCGCGGGTACTGCCACGCCGCCAACAGGTAGCCGACAATCAGTCCCGCAATTCCAAATGCCTGGTAAAAAAAGCCTTTCGACGCCGCCACCGCTGCCGATACCACAATAATTCCCAGGATCGTCCAGTCCGCGGCATTCATTGCTCCGTCTCGCGAACCGCTTCCTGCTTACACATCCAGCTTGTGCCCCGTCAGTTGCTGATACGCCTCCAAATACTTTTCGCTGGTCTTGCGCGCCACCTCGGCCGGGAGCGCCGGGGCGGGTGGCTGCTTGTTCCACTGGATCTCTTCCAGATAATCTCGGACATACTGCTTGTCATACGAATCTTGCGCCTGTCCCGGACGGTACTTGTCTGCGGGCCAGAAACGCGACGAATCCGGAGTCAGCACTTCATCCGCCAGCGTGATGCCGCGTAAGGTCCGTCCAAATTCAAACTTGGTATCCGCAATGATGATGCCCTTCGTGCGCGCGTAATCGGAGGCCTTCTTATACACCTTCAGGGTCAGTTCGCGCAGCTGTTCGCTCGCCTCGGCGCCCACTAGCCGGACCATTTCGGAAAAGGGTATGTTCTCATCGTGACCACTGGTCGCTTTGGTTGCCGGAGTGAAGATCGGTTCCGGCAATTGATCCGATTCCTGCAATCCCCTCGGCAACTCGATCCCGCAAACCTTGCCGGAGGCTTTGTACTCTTTCCACGCCGAGCCCGAAATATACCCCCGAACCACGCACTCCACCGGAAACATCTCGGCATTCATCACGACCATGGATCGTCCGCGCAGCTGGTCCGCGTATTTGTGGATCTCTGCGGGATATTGTTTCACGTCCGCCGTGATTAGATGGTTCGGCACGACGTCCTTCAGAAAGTCGAACCAGAAAAGCGAAATCTGGGTCAGTACTTTCCCCTTGTGCGGAATGCCGGTTGCGAGGATGTAATCGAACGCCGAGATGCGGTCGGTCGCCACAAACAACAGGCGGTCGCTATCCAACCGGTACACATCGCGAACCTTCCCGCTGGCGTGAAGTTGAAGATCTGGATAGTCAGTGCGCTGGAGGACGGAGTCGAGAACTTGTGGGCTCATGAGAGAAATTTTACAGGCAAAAAACGTGGCGTATTCTAGCTGCCCTAAATTTTTTGTCAACGACTTCCATCATGACTGCAGGTGATAGCTCCATCCTCTTGAGCGGAAAAACCTTGACGCTGTTTTCCTATCGCGGAAACCTGCGCCAGATACGGCATTCACAGGATTTGGTAATGTGGAAAACCTGAGGAAGGGGGTGGATATCTCGGCACAGCCCGAAATGGCGCCGCGCCGCTAACGGCTTTCGGCAAGCACTTACCGGAGAGTGCCTTCCGCTTGTACAGACTTAAAGCTTTGAAGGTTGCGCTCTCCATCGACCCGTGCGGAACCCGAGTGCTATGCCGTTGCCCCAAACCGCACCGATACAAGCTTCGATACGCCCGGCTCCTGCATCGTCACTCCGTATAGCACCGGAGCAATACTCATCGTCTTTTTGCTGTGCGTGATGAGCACGAACTGCGTTTGCACACTCATCTCTTTCACCAGCTCCGTGAACCGCCCAATGTTCGCCTCGTCGAGCGGCGCATCCACCTCGTCCAGGATGCAGAATGGGCTCGGCGCATACTGGAAAATCCCGACCAGCAGTGACAGGGCCGTCAGGGCCTTCTCGCCGCCCGAAAGCAGAAGCACGTTCTGCAACTTCTTGCCGGGAGGCGACGCCACCACGTCAATGCCGCTCTCCGCGCTGTTTTCCTCGTCCGTGAGCCGCATAAAAGCATGACCGCCGCCAAAAAGCTTCCGGAACGTCAATTGGAAGTACTCGTTGATCTTGTGGAACGCTTCTTCGAACTTCTCGCGCGAGACGGTATCGATCTCCTTGATAGTCGCGATCGTGTTCTGGATCGAGTCGAGCAGGTCCTGCCGCTGCGTTTCGAGGAAACCGTGCCGTTCCGCCGTCTCCTTGTACTCCTCAAGTGCCATCATGTTAACCGGGCCCATATTGTCGAGGCGCGTGCGCATCTCGCGATAAACCTGGTCCTCCGCCGCCAACTGCTCTCCCGCCACCATCGCGATCGTCGCGTCGGCCATTAACTCGTGGCGCTGCACGCCCAGATCGTTCAGGCAGGATTCCGCCATGTACTGCGCATCGGATTGCAGCTTCGCCCCCGCCGCCGCTAACTCTCCCCGGCGATCACGCGCTTGATCCAGAGCCTGTCGCGCACCACGCAGGGCTTCATCGATCTCCCCCAGCCGCGCGCGAATCTGCTCCGACTCGAACTGCAGCAGCCCTTCGCGGGCCTCGCCGGCATTCTTCTCCGCCTCCAGTTCAACCAGTCGGTTGGCGAGCATCTGGTTTTCATTCTCGCGCTGGACCTTCTCTGCCGCCGATGCGTCGATCTGCGACTCCAGTGTGTAAACTCGCTCGCGCATCTCCACCACCAGCGACTGAATCCGCTCAAGAACCGCCGCCGCCGACCGGTGACGCTCTTCCAGTCCAGCCACACGCGCTACATGTTGTGAAGTCCTCTGCGCAGCCACGTCGCGCCGCTCCTTCAAGGAGGCGATCCGCTCTCCCACTCCAGCCAGCTGCGCTTCAATCACCGCCCGCCGTTCATCTGAAGCCGCAATATCGCCCGTGCGCGCCACCACAATCGACAGCTGATCGTTCCGTTCCGCCGCTAGTCGCTGCAGGTCCGAGTGGCTGACGCGAAGCCGTTCGCTCACTCGTCCCATCTCCGCGTCGAGTTGCTGCAGCATGTGCCCCGACGTCATCGCCTGCTTCTCAGCCTCCCGCTTCTCGTTCTCAAGCCGGTCCAGCAAGGAAGTGAATTCCTTGATCTCTCGGCCCAACATCAGCACGCGAGCCTCGCCGTCCCTTAGCGCCCGCTCCAGTTCTTCCAGCATGCGCAAAAGTTCGCGCAACTCGCGCTTCATCGAGAGCGGACCCTCGGCGCGTTGCTTTCCGCCCGTGACCGTCACGTTGTGAAAACACTCGCCCGATTGCGACAGGAAGAAGGCATCCGGATTCTCAAGCGCCAGTTCGCGCCCCAACCCCGCATCCGGAACGATGTATCCATCCCGCAGCTTGGGAAGAATCACTTCCAGCGACTTGCCGAACCCGTCCAAAACCCGGATCGTATTTTTCAACGGCAGAATAGACTGTCCGGGAGGCGCCGAATGTGCCGCCTCATCCACCACGAACGAGAATCGCGCCTGCGAATCCTCGGGATGCACAAGGAAAGTCGCCCGCCCATCCACATCGTTCCGCAACAGGCGAAGCCCTTCGTCGGCCGCATCCCACGACTTGACCACGATGTAGTTGAGTTCATCGCGCAAAAAGTCCTCAACCACGCGCTCGTGCTGCGGCTCCACTTCCAGAAAATCAGCCAGCACTCCCACCGGAGCCAGGCCGCCCTGCAGTGAGCCCGACTGAAACAACCGCCGAACCGACTCAGTGGAATAACCATGCTCAGCAATTACTGCTTCAAGCGATCCCTTCTTCCCCAGCGCCGACGCAAACTCCGCGCGCAGCCCGTCCAGCCTGAGCTTCGCCTCGTTTTCTTCGTGACGCTTGGCCTCGAGCGTGCGCCGCAAGTCGGCAATCTCCGCCGTCAGCCCGCTCACGCTTTGCGACACGCTTTCAAATTCCAACTGCAACTGCCCGCGCTGCCCGCCAAAAGCCTCCACCTGCGACGATGCCGTCGAAATTTCCGCCTGCAACCGCTGCGTCTCCCGATCGACAGCGGCCAGCCGTTCTTCCGCCTGCGTGAGTTGGTTGCGCAGCTGGGAGGCCGCAGCCACGGCTTCCATGATCGCCACCCGCCCACTCTCAACCTCGCGTTCCAGGCTCGCCAGATCCGCTCCCGCCGACGCAGCTTCATGCTGACAAAGCCCAAGCTCGTGCTGCGCTCCCGCCAGATCAGCGCTGGCCGACTCCAGAATCTGCTGGTTCGAAGCAAGCTCTTCTTCGAGCGCCGACAGCCGCATGCGCGCCTGCCCCAGTTCCGCATCGGACGAGGCCGACCGGGCCATCAATTCCGCGCAGCGTTCTTCATTCGTCCGTCGCCGCGCTTGCCCTCGGTCAATCTCCATCGCGATTTGGCTCAACCGCTCGCGGTTCTGCCGGTGCTCGCCGTCAATCTCATATCCGCGCTGCGTCCGCTCGCCGTGTTCCGCCTCGAGCTGGTGCACGCTCTCGCTGCGATGGTGCATCTCTTCCGCCAGGCTGTTCAGCTGCGCATCGATCTCCGCGCTTTCCACGTCCAATTGCGTGAACTTGCTGGCCAGCACCACGCGCAGCTTGGCGCGCATTTCATCGCGCAGCTTTGCGTAACGCTCAGCCTTGGCCGCTTGCCGCTTCAGCGAATTCATCTGCCGCGTGACTTCTTCAAAAATGTCGTTCACGCGGTTCAGGTTGAGCTTGGCATCTTCCAGCCGAGCCTCAGCCAGCCGCTTCTTGGTCTTGAACTTGGTGATGCCGGCGGCCTCCTCAATGATGGCGCGCCGGTCCGTCGGGCGGCTCGACAGGATTTGCCCAATGCGCCCCTGCTCAATAAGCGCATACGATTCCGGCCCCAACCCCGTACCCATGAACAGTTCCTGAATATCGCGCAGACGGCATAGCTTTCCGTTCAGCAGGTACTCGCTGTCTCCCGAGCGGAACAGCCGTCGGGTCACCACCACCTCGCCCGTATGGAATTGCTGCTGGTTGAACTTGCGCCGCCGAATCTTCAAAACCACCGCCGGAGGCCCCGTCAGAACCGCAGTCGCTCTTGGGCCCGCCCCTTCGCCATGAGCGGGTTGAATCTCTTGCCCCTCGATCACCGCCGGAACGCCCGCTTCTCCACTACCTGCTTCTAAAGCAGCCACACCCGTCCCGCCATCAACCGCGCCTTCGACTTCCTCCACCTTCCCAGGTTGCGCTTCTTCGACCGCGCGCTCGGTCTCGACCGCCGCCTGCGACCGCAACTCGGCTTCGTCCCAGTCTTCGCTCGGCATCTCTTCGCGCACTTCCACTTCAGTCGGCGCATTCTTGCCGGGACCGTCGTACTGCTCCGGATCAATCAGCGTCAGGGACACTTCCGCCATCCCGGTCGGCTGCCGATCGCGGGTACCCGCAAAAATCACATCCTCCATCCGCGAGCCGCGCAGCGTCTTCGCGGATTGCTCCCCCAGCACCCACGAGATGGCGTCGGCGATATTCGACTTGCCGCATCCGTTGGGGCCGATAATGGCCGCCACTCCCTCACCCGGGAACTTCAGTTCCGTGCGGTCGCAGAACGACTTGAAACCAAGGATTTGGAGCTTTTTCAGTTTGAGCAATTCGACTCCTTCACGCTCCATCATGCGAACATTCCGCGCGATGACAGGCCGTTCCTGATGCGCTTCTGGCTGCGCTGGCTGGGGCGCGTCTGCAAGACTGTGGCTGGTGGACGCTCCCGCTGGCCCCTATTTACCAATCAGATGCCCGCCCGAAGCAATCCAGACATGAACCCTCCCGGCATCGCCAGGGAAGGCACGAATTGCAATTACTGTAACGGCGATGTGAGGCACGGGTCAAGAAAGAAAACCCCATATATTGTGGGTATCTCGCCGAGACCACGTCTGATTGCACACGCAATGCAGCAATCGCAGGGTTTTCGGGTGAATGAAGACGAAGGAAGGGGAGAATCGCGGGAGCAATTTCAGCCTAGCGCAACCGCGGGCGCCAATCAATTGCGAAATCGTTCCATCCCCATCGGTGACTCTCGGTTAACACTCCCCTTTCGCCGGCGTCTAACAATTTGGGAGTGATCGGATGATGCCCAGCTTTGCGGATGATCTCCAGGTCGGAGATAGGCTTTAAGCCGCGATGCGGGGCATTCATTAGCCTTGCGCGTAGCGCTGGGAAAACGCGACAAGGGAGCGAACGCTGGAGGGGCGACACAACGCGCAGCGGGCGTCGACCTGCAAGCTGCCCCGCCTGCGCCCCTACCGACAACCGGGTCTCAATTCTCCTCGATCCCCGCCTCCGCGAACCGCGCCGATCATCTCAAGCTTTGCGCCGTTCGCCAAATTTGGCGGTCATAGGTCGGTGACGCGAGCCGAGGAACCTGTCCAACTCCTGCGCAAGCGTCCACGCCAAAAACGCGGCCGCGCGGGCTGTCAGTGTTCGCCGCCCTCGCCAATCGCGCCGGATGGAAGGTGGACCGCGCTGTGGAGCGTCCCTTCAGCGATCAGGTCGCGCTTACATAACGAACTCTAACCGCCGAAAAGCTGAAGATAGTTTCCGTTCACCCGGGCAGGCCTCGCTAAATGCGGGATCGCAATGCGCATGGAAGATGTGTGTCCCGATGAGGTATCCCAGAATGCTGCCCACCCATACGTCGGAAGGAAAATGGTTGCGACCGACAAGTCTGCCGCCCGTTACCGACACTGCAGCTCCATAAACCAGCACCTTCACCCAGGTCTTCGGATATTCATGAGCCACCACGCTGGCCATCGCCCACGTGAACATCGGATGCCCGGCGGGGAACGACGTGTTGAAGCCCCCGTGCCGCCAGAAGCGTCCGTTACCTGTTCCTTCATCGGGCCGCTCCCGGCCAGCGATAAACTGCATTGGGGTGTAAATCAAAAAGGTATTGGCCAGCGATTCCAGGGTGAGCTGTCCGGTCTCATCCGCGTGGCGGTCGCCGGTCTTCAGGCCGTAAAGCCACGTAAAACCTGGGACCGCAGCGGTACCCAATAACATCGCCAAAGCCACCTGGTGCCCGATATCGACGTGATCGTTCGAAACGTTTCTCATCGCCTGCCGGTCGGTGGCGAGTAGAGCCGCCGTAGTACCCAGGAACAAGGCGTCCCACTTCAGGTTTTTGACCTTGAATGGCGCGGTGTACAACTCCTTTTGATCATGCAACCCGCGTCGCAGATTTCGAACAATGAAGCCATGACTTTGTCCCTTGTCGCTTTGCCCCACTGTGGATTGCGGTTGGTCCGCGGGGGACTCGTCCAAAATATTTAACCTCGACGAGTCTGCTTCGCCGTTCGTCACGTATGCGGCTCGCGCAAGTTCGACCGGGTCGAAGCTCTTGTTGACAATTCCCGGCTGTAGAAGTGCCACCTGTGAGAAACCCAACGCACAATAAATAAGTACGATTGATCCGATTGTTCCGATCGGCGCCAGACCTGATCCTAACTTCTTCAAGCACCCCTCCCGTTATTGCGAGTAAGTGGGATGCAATTCTGGACAAGTCCGGGAGACTTTTTAGGCCTTTCTATTTGCCTGTTTGCACCCAAACGGCATTATCGTGCTGGCGAATGGGCACTTATGGCGTGCGATAATGGCCACCCCCCTGACCTCCGGCATCAGACCTGGACCTATGAAATTCAATCGCCGCTCGGCGCCGGCGGGATGGGCGAGGTCCATCGTGCCCACGACACGCGCCTCGACCGCGACGTTGCCATAGAGGTCCTGCCTGAATTGTTCGGCAATCGCTTCATCGTGAATCGCTTCGTCAGGCCCGATCGTCCCTCCCCCTTAACCATCGTTCTGAATGCGACCAACGAAACCAGGAAGTAAACAAAAAGAAAAAGCGCGGGCACCCAGGCCCGCGCCATAGCGTGAAACTCGAAACTGTTTTATTCCTTCCCCAGCTTCTCAAAGAACAAACAAATCGATTCAATCCCCCGATGGAAGTTCGGAATATGAAACTTCTCATTGGGAGCATGCAGGTTGTCATCCGGCAGCCCGAAGCCCATCATCACGCTGGGAATCTTCAGTACGTCCTGGAAATCGGTAACGATCGGAATCGATCCACCCGAACGAATAAACACGGTGTCCTTTTTGAAGATGTCATGCATCGCTTCGGTCGACGCCTTGATGTACTTGTTGTCGGTCGACACTACGCACGCCGGGCCCTTGCTCCACACTTTGATCTTGGTGTCGATCCCCTTCGGCGTAAGCTTCTTCACGTACGCCGTGTAGCGCTTCAGGATGTCGTCGGGATCCTGGTTGGGCACCATGCGCATCGAAACCTTCGCCGACGCCTTCGCGGGAATCACCGTCTTCGCCCCCGGCGCCGTGAAGCCGCCGGGCATCCCATGCACTTCCAGCGTAGGACGCGCCCACGTCCGGTAGAGCACGGAAAATCCCGGCTCACCGGTCAGCACCTTTGATCCAACTTCCGTCTTACGGT
The DNA here is from genome assembly GCA_963850425.1 of uncultured Acidobacteriota bacterium. Taxonomy (GTDB): domain Bacteria; phylum Acidobacteriota; class Terriglobia; order Terriglobales; family Acidobacteriaceae; genus Gp1-AA133. Next base: position 416,196 of record CAWKLF010000005.1, read on the forward strand.
AATGCTCTTCGTTGAAGGGCAGCCGCTTCCATGCTTTCAATTCGTCGTTGGTCGGTGCCTTCACCTTCGAATAAAAGCCCGGGATCAGCACCTTGCCCTTGGAATCTTTCAGCTTGCTGATGATTTCGATCAGCGCGAAGAAAGGATTCGGCGCGGCGCCTCCATACATGCCCGAGTGCAAGTCGGTCTTTGCGCCGGTGGCCTCGATTTCGGTATAAACCAGGCCGCGCAACCCGACACACAGCGTCGGTAGATTCGGCGCAAACAGTTCCGTATCGCATACCAGCGCGAAGTCCGCCTTCAGCTTTGCCTTCTCCTTGCGCACGTAGGCCGCAATCGATTCGCCCCCCACTTCTTCTTCGCCCTCGAATATGATCTTCACATTGATAGGCAGCTTGCCGCCGTGCGCCTTCATCAGCGACTCGAGCGCCTTCACTTCCATCCACAGCTGTCCCTTATCATCTACGGCCCCGCGCGCATAGATGTTGTTATTGCGCTCGGTCGGCTCGAATGGAGGACTCACCCACTCATCCAGCGGATCCGGGGGCTGCACGTCGAAATGCGCATACATCAACACCGTTGGTGCGCCCGCTGCGTGCAACCAGTCTGCGTACAGCAGCGGGTGTCCTTTGGTCGGGATGATTTCTACATTTTCCATCCCGATCCGCCGGAGTTCGTTGGCTACAAAATCGGCTGCCTTCCGCACATCCGATTTGTGCTCATCCAACGTGCTGACGCTGGGAATACGGAGCAGATCTTTCAATTCACTTACAAAACGTTGCTGATTCTGGCGGGCAAAATCAAGTGCCGGAGAAGCCATAAGTAAAACCCTTTCTGGCGAACATGAAATTCGCGGTGATCAGTCTCATCTATTCAAACGCACAAGTATATCCGAGCGGATGACCGTAGCAGGGCGCCAAACAGCCTTTCAAATTTTCCAAGTTCCAATGTGGGGCGAACCGATCACCCGAACGCTCACACCCGGAGACTCGAAACCCGAAACTGAACTATGAAACCTTGAAACTATGCAACCTTCTCTCAAACCTCTCTAAAGCAAAGGGCGCCAGATCAAACTCCACAGTCCGTCCATTCATCACCTCTGCCATGATGCGCGCGGTGATGGGTGCAAGCAGAATCCCGTCCCGAAAATGCCCCGTCGCCACAAAATATCCCGGAATCCGAGTTCGCCCGAGAATCGGCAGACTATCGGGCGTTCCCGGACGCAGTCCCGCCCAGTCCTCGAGCAAGCGCGCTTCCTCAAGCGCCGGCAGCATGGTGACCGCCTCCCGGCTTAATCCCTGAATTGTCTCCGGCACCGTACGCTTGTCAAACCCTGCATCCTCAACGGTCGCTCCAGCCAGCAGACGGCCATCACTTCGTGGGATCAGGTAAATCGCTGGCGAGCGCACCACGTGTCGCAGCAGTTCTTTCTCCGGCATCGCGTAGCACACCATCTGGCCTTTCACGGGTCGCGTGGGCACTTCCAATGGCCGAATATGTCCCGCCCACGCCCCCGCGCAATTCACAACCGCCGAGGCCTGATAGGCAGTCTTGTCCGCGGTCACGCCGATGGCCCGCCCGCCTGCTACATCCACGGAATTCACCGTCGTCCCCGACGAGATATCCACCCCCCGATGTTTCGCAGCTTGCACCGCCGCCTTCGTGAGCGCGCGCGGACACACGCTCCTCTCCTTAAGAAAGACCGCCGTTCTGCCCGATGAAGTCAGCGAAGGTTCCAGCTCATGAAGAGCTACCGTCAATGGCGTAGCGCCCGTAATCCGATCAGCCGAGCGGCCCGGAGCAGGGAAGAGCAGGGTTCCCTGCGAACGCAAATCCACGTTGACTCCCGATTCATCTTCCAACTCATGCACAAACTCGGGATACATCTCCGCGCTCGCGGTAGCCAGCGGCTGCAAAGCACCGGGCGTTTCGTCTCCGCAATTCGCCAGCATGCCGCCCGCCGCATAGGACGCCTCTCGCCCCGGTTCTCCGCGTTCCACCACCAGCACCGTCGCGCCCTGCTTGCGAAGCTCCCGGGCAAGGCTGAGCCCGATGATCCCGCCTCCCACGACGATGACGTCCCAGGTCTTCACAGGGGCATTGTAGAAGAAATGGAGGCAACACTAGTGAGCCGCTTGCTTGTGCGCGATGCGCCAGGCATCCACCTGCTGTTCTGCTTCCGAGATTTCGCCGGCCGGCATGGATGGCCGAAGATCGTTCAGTGCCTTCGTCGCCGACGGGACCGAATCCTGGGCCAGCATCAGCCACTTGTACGCCGAGACCCGATCCGTCTGGACGCCAACGCCTTTCGCGAGTAGAACGCCCATGCGGTACTGCGCCTTGACCACGCCTTGCTCGGCGGCCAGTTGATAGTAGTGCGCCGCCGAAGGCAGATCTGGCTCCGTGGCTTGCCCCAATTCGTACATGACGCCGAGATCGTATTGCGCGTCGGCATGACCCTGGTCAGCCGCAGCCTTAAACAAGCGCATGGCTTCTCCCTGGTCAACCGGAGTCCCTTGGCCCAGCGTGTATCGCACCGCGAGTCCGAACTCTCCATCCCGCTGTCCCTGATCGGCCGCCATTCGGTAATACTTGGCGGCCTGCTCGTAGTCAGGTTTGACCAGTTCGCCATTCGAAAAGATGTCCCCGAGAACGGCCTGCGAGATAGCATCGCCCAATTCGGCTGCTCGTTTGTACCTTTGTAGCGCCATCGGAATATCCGCCGCTGACCCGTCCCGCGGATATGCGGCCCGAAATCCCAGTTCCCTCAAAGCCGGAACGAAATCGTGATTGGCTGCTTTCGTGAGCCATGACAAAGCTTGTTGCTCATCCTGCGGCACGCCATCCCCTCGTCGGTAAATCGCAGACAGGTTGTACTCGGCCGACGCCCCTCCCTCATCCGAAGCCCGCCGGAACCATCGAATCGCTGCGTTCATGTCCTTCGGGATGCCATCCCCGATCGCATACATCGACCCGATATTTGTAGCCGCGTCCACGGATCCTTTCTCGGCCGCCGCTGTATACCACTGAAGCGCCGCCTGCGGATCGGGCTTCTCCATGCCGATGCCCGCCGTGTAATAGATGCCGAGCGACTCCTGCGCAGGCAGGTAACCTCGAGCGCCAGCCCGATGCAGCAAGCGCAGCGCCTCCGCTTCGTCATTCTTCAGCAAAACACCCGCGTGATAAGCAAGCGCGAGCAGCGTTTCTGCCTCGGGATCGCCGCCCTCGGCCTTAGCCTCGAGCGCGGGCAACTGCTCCAGCGTAACGGCCCGAGCCTTCTCCAGCACCTCATACTCTCTGGCCGGCGTCTGAATGCTGCGTCCGTCGGAATCCGTCTGCGGGAGCGAGGGTGACGGACCAATCGGCTGTGGCACCGCACGCGGAGTTTCGGAAGGGCCCGTCGAACGCGATCCCGCAGTCGGAGGTTCTGAGGGCGCGGTGTTTTTGGATTGTGATTGCTCGAGCTGCGGACCTTCGCTCTCAAAGGGGATTCGAATCACAATCTTGTTCTCGAACGGCTGCAACTCCACGCTGGTCGATTCCTTCAGGTCGATAACAATCCGGGTGAGAGGGGGACTGGCTTGAAACAGCGAAGCGCGCACTGCCGAGACTGGCCCTTTGTTGACGGCGATGTGCTGCGGTGGTCCCTGCAGCGAGACTCCGGCGAAATCAAAAACCAGCCGGTCTGGATGTTCGAGCCGTTCCGTGTCGGGAACAAGGGGCGAGTTCGTCAGAATCTCAATGCTCAAACCGCGATCGTCAGTCGTCACATTGATCCGGCTGATCGCCGGCTTACCCGCAGCCGCCGAAGTAGTGGGCGCTCCTGGCTGAGGAGCCGCCTGACGCCCAAGAGTTTGAGCAACGCTGCCAAAAAGAACAGCCGAAACCATGACCCATCGACACATAGAAAACACAATCGCCCACCGACACATAGCAAAAACAATCACCCATGGCCGCTAGCAATGAGAATCACCCATGGCCGCTAGCAATCAGAATCGCCCATCGACGCAAGCAATAACAATCGCCCATCGACGAACAGCAAAACTATATTTATCGACGCACAGTAAATCGACCGCAACTCTGCAGTTCGAGCCGCGGAGCGGCGGCATTCATTAGCCCAGCGCGTAAGCGCTGGGAAAAGAACGAGAACGAACGCGAGCCCCGAAGGGGCGACACAATGCGAAGCGGGCGTAAGCCCGCAAGCCCCCTACACCGGAGGCCCTGGCGGCGCCCCCGACGGCCGAACCTTCGGCAAATTCTGCTGAGGATTGCTCAAAAATAGCTCAATCTCCCGATTCAATCGCCGTCCCGCCGCATCCGGCCGCGGGCGCACGATCTTCTGAATATTGAACACACCTGCCAACGCCGCCGACTGCACTTCCGAAGTGGCGTTCGCGTCCGCCGAGAGAATCATCAACCTCCGTGCAACCTGCGTCTGCACCACATCGCTGCCATTCCCGCCGCTGGGAAACGCCGCACCGAGCAGGGCCGCAACAACATCACCAGGCAACAGCGCGCCGTTCGACTGTTGCGCAATTACAGCCACCCGCTCCATGCGTTGCGGATCGAGCAATCCACCGACCACGATTTCTGAAATCGCCCGCGCCCCATCCTCTGGACTGAACAGATAGCCGGCGGACGAAGTGAAACGTTCCGGATCATTCCGATCGCCCTCCGGCGGCGCCAGCATTCTCCAGAGCGACGGGGGCACATCAAGTTCCTTGGGAGCAAGTGCCTTCACGACAAGTTGCAGAGCCTCCCGCTGGCTCGCGACCGGCCACACCGTTATCGGCTCCTGCCCATCGCCCGCAAGCGACGCCGGGATCTTCGCGCTTCCCACCACATTCACGGCAGAGCCCAGCGCATATCGATGAAATAGGTAAATCAACGGAAGGCGCGACGCCAACAGCGACACCGGTTCTCCCGGCCTGAGCAAGTGCGCGTCGTAGTGCGCCAGCAGCGCATCCCGCACCGGCCAGACTTGCTTCAACCACTCCACCGGATCGCCCGCGTCATCATACGCATTCCATCGCGGATCGGCGCCGTTCCCCCATGTGATTCCCGCAGCCAGCGCTTTGCGCACGATCCCTTCCAGCCGCTCATGCTCCTGCTCAGGGCTCGCTCCCGCCGTTCCCTGGCTGTACCCCCATTCGATCGCGTACTTGTCGTAACTGCCCGTCCCTTGCATGTACGCGTCCGACAGATCCGCCGATCCGTCCGCGCGGAGTCTCACGCGCGGAGCGTAATAGTCCATCACCGATCCCCGCCCGAACGTGCTTGCAACAAAGTTATGCTCAAGCCCAAGCACGTGCCCCATCTCATGACAAGTGAGAAGCGAAAGCCGGTTCTGCATGACCGTCTCATCCGATGTTTGCGGATCCAGGTTATCGAGCGCGGCAAACCCATCGAGCGCCGGTTCGGCGTTCCCCTTGCCGGAGGGCGTGGTGGCCTCCCAATAATTGTTCACCGTCCGCATGCGGTGAGAATCGAGTTGCACGACCGCGTGCACAATTTCGCCCGTTCGCGGATCGGTCTGCGTCATGCCCACCGACCAGCCTCGCCCCGACCGGTTCGTCCAATGAATCGTCGGATAACGGACATCGAGCGGGTTGGCACCCTTCGGCAGATCTTCAATCCGGAGCGCATCCTTGAACCCAGCCTGCTCAAACGCCGCATTCCACCACAACGCCCCTCGCTTTAAAGCCGACCGCATCGGTTCCGGAACCGCCCGGTCCAAATAAAACACAATCGGCTTCACCGGCTCGCTGATCGCCGACCGAGGATCTTTTTTCTCCAATCGCCAACGTGCGATGTATCCCCGATCCAGCGGCTGGTTATAGGCCTGCGCGAAATCCTTAAACTCTTCCCCGAAGAATCCAACCCGCGGATCCGCCTCGCGTGGCATGTATCCCGCCTCGGGAAGCGCCACGAAAGAATGGTGCTCGCGCACGCTCAGCGTGTGGGAATCGGGCTGGTTGAAGCTGGCCTCGCCATCGTTTGTAAAGGTCAGCAGCGCTTCAATTTCGGTGTTGCGCGGAAAACTACCCGAGGCATCGAGGTCGACGACGCTCCGCCCATCATCCAGCTTCCAGGTCGAATCGCGCGCTTCCTGCCGCACCATCTGTCCATTCACGGCCTGAGTCGGCCGCCGCATTTGCGACAACAGGTCGGCGGCATCGCGCACCACCAGCGACTTCGCGTCCACCAGCAGCGTGCCGTCCTGCTCCGCCTCAACCGGAAGGGCAGCCAGCACCGAGGTCGGAAAACTCAACTCCACCGATTTTTTCAGATCGGAACTCCCACGCTCCGCCCGGAACGACGTGTTCTCCGCGATAACGAGAACCCGGGATCCGACCTGTCGGAACCGGCACACCACTCCGCGCTCAATGGTCCCGCGATCGGCAAACAACGACGTCGATCCCACTCCGCTGCCCAGTCCCACGAAATAAAGAAACTCGCGTTCCCGCGCCGCCGCCGATAGCTCCACCAGCAGCATTCCCTTCTTCGCGTCCCAGTAATAAGGAAGAAATCCGTCCTGCTTCTTGAGCCCCGCAGTCCGCGCCGCGATGTTGTCAGCCGGTGCAGTTTCCTTCGCCACTTGGGCGCAGCTCAAGGAAACGTTCGAGAAAAGAGAAGCGAGTGTTACAAGCAGGTACAGCGCAGTCCTCAGCACCATAGGTTTGCCCTTATACAACATGCGTCCCTCTCGAGTCCAAAATGCGATCAGCTTGGGTCTGGCCGGGACAACGCCTTGCCGGCTGAACAACATTCTTGCGTCCTTCGCCACCCTTAGCGTCCTTTGCGGTTAAAAGCTTTTCACCACACTGCCGACCCGGGCACACGTTACTTTCGGAACATGAGGCGCGCTCGGCATCTCCCTATAATCCGCGCAGGGTGGACTCCACCCGCGCTCCATGCCTAACTTCAAGACCAACAGCCAGCCACTCTGGATTTACCGTCCCTGGCTTGACATGATCGTCGGTTGCGGAGCCTGGTCCGCGCCGCTGTTGCTGCTCGCTTATCTCACGGCGTCCGCCAGCACCCTGACCTGGTCGGTCTCCTTCTACGTACTGGCGCTCTTTTTTAATTACCCGCACTACATGGCGACGGTCTACCGCGCCTATCATCGCTCCGAAGACTTCAACAAGTACCGAATCTTCACCGTCCACATTACGCTGCTGATTCTGCTGACCGCGGTCGTTTCGCACTTCTGGTACCGCGCGCTCCCGTTCATCTTCACGCTCTACCTCACCTGGAGCCCATGGCACTACAGCGGCCAGAACTACGGCATCCTGATGATGTTTGCGCGCCGTGCCGGCGCGCGTCCCGTCAAGGATGTCCGCCACGCGATGTATGCCGCGTTCCTGCTCTCGTACGGCATCCTTTTTCTCAACTTCCACACCGGGCCTTCGACGGACCCGCTGTTCGTGTCCCTCAACATCCCCGGCGTGGTCAGCACTCAACTGCAAATTGTGTTTGCCATCGCTTTCCTGGTCGCTAGCGCTTATGCCCTGTCGCGCCTCGTCGGAGAAGCGGGATGGCTCGGCATGGTTCCGTCGCTGACACTGTTCAGCACGCAGTTCGTATGGTTTCTTCTCCCTACGGTGCTTTCGATTGGGGAGCGTCTTCGCGTGCCACAGAGCCGCTACAGCACGGGCGTGCTGGCGGTGATGCACTCCGCTCAATATCTCTGGATCACCAGCTACTACGCCGGCCGCGAAGCCCGCGCCGAAGGCCGCCAGAACTGGCGTCCCTTCGCCTACTTCGCCGTGCTGATCGCCGGCGGCATCGCGCTGTTTATTCCCGGCCCGTGGATTGCCAGCCACGTCTTCCACTTCGATTTCACGCGGAGCTTCCTGATCTTCACCGCGCTCGTCAACCTCCACCACTTCATTCTGGACGGAGCGATCTGGAAACTGCGCGACGGCCGCATCGCGAACCTTCTACTCAACTCGAAGGAAACCATCTCTGCCGCCACCAGCGATGCCCAAAGCACTCTGGCCGCAGCCTTCCGCTGGCTGGTAAGTCCCAGGCCAGCAGCGCGCGCTCTTCGCGTGGGCGCCGCCGTCGCCCTGCTAGCCTGGGGAACGGTCGATCAGGTCCGCTACTACCTTGCCCTGCACGACGACAATCTTCCGGACCTGCAGCGCGCCGCCGCCCTCAACTCCTACGACTCAGCAGTGGAGATGCATCTGGCGCACAAGGAACTTGATGCCGGAAAACCCGAAGCTGCCGAAGCCGCATGGAAGCGCGCAATCCAGGCGAATCCCGTAGATCCAGCGCCCCGCAATGCGTTCCTCCAATACTTAACTGGCGTAAAGCGTTACAGTGAGGCCTACGACGTGACCCGCGTCGCCCTCGAGCGATCGCCGCACGATGCCCAACTCCTTACTAATCACGGCATCCTGGCCATGCAACTGGGCCACAGCGACGAGGCCCTCAAAAGCTGGCAGAAGGCCATTGCCAGAGATCCATCGTTAGCGGACGCGCAACTGTATCTGGCTGCCGAACTCGATCGTCAGGGCAAGCCCGCCGAGGCCGCCCCTCATTACGGAGCGTTCCTGGAAATTGTCGCGCATCACGGTGCCGACATGCGACCCCCAGCGCCCAAGCTCATTGGCGTTGCGCTAAAACTAGCCGACTGCCAGAATCGTGCAGGACATCCCGAGCAAGCCTTGCGTTCTTTCGATCTTGCCCGTCGCATTGCTGCGCAGACTGGCGAAGGCAAACTCGAAAGCTTCGCCACCATCGGCGAAGCCAACGTGCACGCCCATTCCGGCCGCACCGACGAGGCCCTGCGCTTCTACCAGCGCGCCCTGCAACTGGACGCCACCATGGACGACCGTCACAACGAGGCCGTCGACTGGTACAACTACGCGCTCTTTCTGCACGAAGCCGGATTCCCGCCGCGCCTTTCCTACGCGAGCTTGCTCAAATCGAAGGCGGGACTAAAATTCCCCCCCGATTCCCCTGAAGCCAGGACCTTCGCAAAAACACTGGAGGAATTTGAAAAACCTCTAGGCAGCGAAGCAGCCAGGATCCGCGAAAACCCCGAGTCCATCCAGAAGCAGGCCCTGACGCTCTCGCGCCCCTCCATCAAAGTCAGGCTGAACAACTAGGAACGGCAGGGTCCGCACCCTCGTACCTCTCACCTAAAGGAATACTCTCTCTACTTTCCAAACCACTCCTCAAACCACCGCAGAGTCCGCAGCGTATAATCCCGCGCGTCCGCCGGACGATAAAACACGTGCCCTTCATTGGGATACACCACCATCTGCGTCGGCACCTTCATCGCCTGCAACGCGTGATACCACTCAATGGACTGCGGCATTGGCACCTCGCCATCGCGATCGCCCACCAGGATCAGCGTCGGCGTCTTCACATTTTTCACGAACCGAATCGGATCCGATTTCTGATAGACCGCCGGATCGTCATACACCGAGGCTCCGAAGAACGGAATCATCCACTCATCAATATCGTTCTGCCCGTAGTAGCTGAGAAAGTCGGCCAATCCAGCTCCCGCTACTACGGCGGCAAAGCGCGTAGTCTGCGTCTCCGCCCACATCGCCATGTAACCTCCGTAGCTGTGCCCGCGCAGCCCGACTCGCTTCGGATCAATCGGGAACTGCTGCATCATCGCATCCACTCCAGCCATGATGTCCTTATAGTCTCCGCCCCCGAAGTCCTTCACGTTCCCTTGCGTGAACGCCTCTCCCTGCCCATAACTTCCTCGCGGGTTCGGACACAGAACGAACCATCCCAGAAGCGAGGCAGCCGTCATGTCGCCCATCTTTCCCGCTTGCCAACTCGAGCTGCATCCCCATGACGGTCCGCCGTGCACGCTGATCACAAGCGGGTATTTTTTCGTCGGATGGTAATCCTTGGGCAGCATCAGCCAGCCCTGCACACGCGTGTCGCCATTCATCCAATGCACGTTGCGGCTCTCGCCCCAGGTCGCGTGGACGTTGCTGTTCACCTGGGTGATCTGCTTCCACGAGCCCATCGGCCCAGCCCACACTTCTGGTGGCGTCCCGGCCGCTTGCCTCACCACCGCGCTAACCGCGCCGTCCCGAGAGAACGAGGCTCCAAGCGCATAGACATCCGTCGCCGTGCCTATCGTCTCTTGCCCTGTCCAGCCCTTCCACGCCGCCGACATTCCCTGGCCATCTGTGGTGATCGTGGTGTAACCGGCATTTCCATCCACGTTCGCGATGACCGCGAGGCGATTTGTTCCCGTCCATGCCAACAATGATGGCGACGCCTTGATGCCAGGTGTCAGGTTGCGCGCGGCTCCTCCGGACATTGCTACCAGCTGGATGTCTCCTCCCGTAAGACCTGCGTCGCTCATCAGACCCTCGATGAACGCCACCGACTTTCCATCCGGAGAGACGTGGGGCTCCGCGATCTGCCACTTCGGCTTGTAGATCTCCCGCATATTGCCGTTCCCTGCATCGACCGCGTACAGGCGCGCGAGCCACCAATTGTTGTCTCCTGACCCATGCGCCGCGCTCACCACCCATGCCTTCGAGTCGGGCGTCCAGTCGTATTCGTAGATGTAGAAATCCGCCGGCGTGACCTGCGACAGCTTCATCGTCGCCACATCGACCACCGCGATGCGCTGCTCATAGACCTTCTCGCCCATAACGCCGGCTAGCGGCGTCATCGGCTGCAATGGTCCCGCGATGCGCGGCATGCCTTCGATATAGAGCACTGCGACCTTCGCTCCATCGGGCGCGAAGCGTGGAAGCGATGCGTAGCCCTTCAAGTCGGCCAGCTTGACGGGACCGCTTCCGTCCGCAGATGCGCTCCACAATTCTGCGGCGGGAACGTCGGTCGGCAAGTCGCCGAGCCATGCGAGCTTCTTGCTGTCGGCAGACCAAGTGACGTCGCGCGCCGCGAGCTCCTGGTCGGGCGCGATGCGGCGTGCTTCTCCGCCAGTCAGCGGCTCGACCGACAGTTGCCCGTCGACGATGTAAGCGACGCTCTTTCCGTCGGGCGAGATGGCCACCTGCTCAATCTTCTTGATGGTGGGAAGGGAATCGAGCGCTGTCGCAATGCGATCCTGCGCAACCGCGCTGCTGCTGAGGGCGCACAACAAAAAGGAGAGGAAAAATTTTCGCCGAGTCATCGGCGCAGAGTATACACAAGCGATTTCTGCGCGGTGTCCACAGCGTACGTCCGCACGTTGGACGTGAACCTGAGGTTGAATTCCGACTACGATCGGTCGCGAGTGCGAACTTCAACCGCCACGGGGGAGGGCGCCCGCGCTACACGGACCCCGGTTAGCGCGCAAATAACGGACACGAATCTGGGGAACCGTCTGGCTATGGGGTATCCCCCCTCCCCCTGGTCTTGTGGAATCAATCGGTTACGCGCGACAGAAGGCCAAAATTTAACATTTGAAAGAACTTATAGGCAAAATATTCCGGACAAAGGACTTAGGGTTCCGGGATCTCCGCCTGGAGCCTTCGCGCGCTAGCCAGTTATATCTGAAAGAAATTGGTGGTGGGTAGGACTTAGCTCACATGTCGATGTGATGGGGTCAGGTCGTGGAATCCAAGCTGAAAGGCGCGAAAGTGGGGCACCTGCCGTTTGTGCTCGCTCCCCGCCAAAAGTGCGCGATGGGTTCAGCCCCTGCGACGCCCGATCTGTTGCCGAGCGTATCGAAGCAACCACTTGCGTCCCCCCAGCGGCGAGGGCCACCCAAGTGCTGCAGTAGGGGCGAGTGAGTATTCTTCTCCTCTTTCAGGTTCCCTGAACTAAGTCAGCTCATCTGAAGTTTTTTCCTCTTAGCGCTAATTAACCTTCAGGAGGTTTCAATGTTTGCACGCAATGTCACTTTTCATCTGAAATCGAACATGTTTTCTGATTACACGCGGACCTTCGAGAACGACACGCTTCCTTTGCTTCGCAAGCAGAAGGGCTTCAAGGACGAAATCACGTTGTCGAATCCCACCAGCCTGGATGTGATTGCCATCAGCCTGTGGGACAGCAAGGCCAATGCCGAAGCCTACAACACCAACGGCTATCCGGAAGTGTTGAGAACACTTGGACGAATGATCGACGGAACGCCCAGGGTTCAGACGTTTGAGTCGGTCAATTCGACCTTGCACGTCCCAGTAACAGCGTAGAGGTTTTCGAGAACGTTGACCCGAGAGGGTTCCCCGCCCAAGCTCCACCTGGGCGGGGTTTCTTATGGAGGGGAAAGGCTCCGTGCGCTTCGTAAGAATTCCACACCGCTCGCGGGGCTCACGCCCGTTGCGCTGGGTGCCGTCCCTACGGGACTGGCGATTCATGCCCGAGCTTACCCAGGGCTTACGCCCTGGGCTATCTTATTGCCGCCGCTCCGCAGCTCGTTCTTGGGTGGACCTGCCATAACTTGTGCGGCTGTCCGGCCAAACTTCACCGGCAACTGGGCGGCGATCTGTCGCCGCAGATAAACCCGCCCAAGCGTAGCTGGGACGGCGCACCTCGAGGCCTATGCCAAGCTGGGACACGCAACTGCCAGTGATGGGTGAAGCTCGACAGACATCCGCATCAAAATCGCACGTCGCAGAATCCAATAGCCGACACTCCGATAGGCGACATCAAAACCCAGGGAGATTTCCATGGCCACGCTCGAAGTCAGTTTCCTGCACAATCAACTGGAAGAGCGCAAGCGCCGGCTGGAAGCGGCGATTGTCGGGGCACCGCGAAACGCGGGGCTGGGTGGACTGCTGCGCGAAGTGGATTCGGCGCTCGATCGCATGGCCAAAGGGACCTACGGTTTGTGCGAGGAGTGTCACGACCCGGTGGAGCAGGACCGCCTGCTGGCCGATCCGCTGGTGCGTTACTGTCTCGACCACCTGACTCATACGGAGCGCGCCGCGCTGCAGCGCGATCTTGACCTGGCCTCCGAGGTACAGCGCAACCTGCTGCCGCAAAATGGCCTGTGCGCCGGCGATTGGGAGACCAGCTATCACTATGCGCCGCTGGGCGCGGTCAGCGGCGACTACTGCGACCTGATCCCGACCGATGGTCAGCTCTTCTTCGTGCTGGGCGACGTCTCCGGCAAGGGCGTGGCCGCGTCCATGCTGATGGCGCAGTTGCACGCCTTATTCCGTAGCCTGACCGGCCTGAATCTCCCGCTCGGCCAGATTGTCACCCAGGTGAACCGCGTCTTCTGTGAAAGCGCGCTAGCCGGGCAATACGCCACGCTGGTGTGCGGACAAGCAAAGCCCACGGGAGAACTTGAAATCCACAACGCCGGCCACTGTCCCGCGATTGTGGTCGGACGCGGTGGCGTGCTGCGCGTGGAATCGACCGGCCTGCCGCTGGGCATGTTCCACGACACCGAGTTTTCCGCCACGCGCGTGCAACTGGAACGCGGCGACACGCTCTTTCTTTATACCGATGGCCTTTCCGAAGCCTGCCACGCGGACGACGAATACGGCGTGGAGCGCGTCCTGACCCTGGTGCGCCAGCAGGCTGGGCGGCAACCCAGCGAACTGATCGGCGCGTGTCTCGAGGATCTGCGCTTGTTTTGTGAAGGCGAGGGACGGTTGGATGACTTGACGCTGTTGGCCATACGGCGGCGGGTGTAGCGCGGGCGCCCTCGCCCGCGGTGTGGTGCCCGCCAAATGGTGCCCAGGTTTTCGTCCCCTTTTGGGACGCTAACCTGAGACCTCCCCGAAAACCCAAGAGGGATATCCTAGGAATCCCACCCTTCGACAGCGCTCAGGGCAGGCTGTTTCGAAAATCGCGAAACGTGGGGCACGCGGCAAAAAACCCCGCCCAAGCGGAGCTTGGACGGGGCACCCTCGAGAGCCGGAGCGACGCTTACGCCGCGCCCACCCGGCTCCCGATCATTCTTCTCCGTGTTCGTGTTCGTGTCCTTCAACAACGACAATCATCCGCATCCACGGGTGGATGCAGCACTCCCAGCGTGAAACACCTCGCGGCAGCGCGTCAGTTCCCGCGGTGGGCCCAGGTTCTGTAAGGCCGGCTTCCACAAATTGATTCGAATCACTCTCCGGTTGCGGGGCGAGCGATCCGTCGGGCAGCACCTGGGCACACTCCGGAACCGGATCCGGATTCCCAGTCAAGCCATTGAGCACATCGATGAACCCGCCCCCGAATTTCTTGACGCGGGTGAAGGTATGGGTTTCGCCCCCCAGGTTCTGAATGGTGGTTTGATCTCCCGGCTTCAGCTCCAGGCGGACCAGCTTGAAGTGTCGCTCGGTGGTATTCAACAGAGGGTTGAAGCGCCACGCCCCGGCAATCTGGTCGCTTTGCAGTTCCGCGATGAAGTCCCCAAACAGCGTGGTTCCGTGCTGCCCGGCCACACAAGTTCCGGGTCCGACGGTAGCGTTGAAGCTGTCGGGATCACAGGCGTCCCGCATAATGATGGTTTTGGTGGTTTGCGCATTGGCCAGGCAGGCGAACAGCACGGCCACACCGATTCCCACGGTGATCCTTTTCATAAAAACCTCCCATTCTGTTTAATTGAGGCCGGATTTCGGGGAAGAGCAAACCCTTGACGATTACTTTTTGCGGAAGATTCTGGTCGCCCCGGGACGCCCTGTCAAGGCCGAAAGAGGTAGGCCAATGACCAGCTCCTGTTCCGTTTCGGTATTCAACAGTATGCTTCGCGATCGCTTTTCCACGCCGTGTGAATCAAACGGCAGGACAATGAAAGTGTAATTTCGCCGTCTCGCCGGACAGCGCGTTTCGCCAGCGCAACCAGAATCCGGGTCGAGAGCTTTAGGGCAATTCTTTTCGCGGTCGGTTGCCGGGTCATGACTCCTAGTTTGCACCCGGCGGTCCAAGTTCAAAAGGCACAACAGAAGTGGACCTGGATGCGACACGCCAATCTCCGTTCGAGGAGGCCCGTCATGGCGCACGAATATAGGCGCGATTCATCTTTCAGCTTCATTGTTATTGTTGTCGTAGTTGTGATCTTGGCCGTCGCGTTCACAGTGAGGGCACAAGATGCGGGCAGCCTCTTCCTTCCAGCAGTGACCTACAACACGGGTGGGCGCGATTACGTCTTCTATGGCAACTCTGATTGGGTATCCATCAATGACGTAAATGGCGATGGCAAAGTCGACGTTGTAATTGCAAATTGGTGCCTCCGCTGCTCCCGTCATCTCTGCGTCCCTCCGGTGGCAATGTGGGCGTTCTGCTCGGCCGAGACGATGGAACATTCTTGCCAGTTGTGAACTACGGATCGGGTGGGTACTATTCATTCCTCCTGTCTGTCTTGGATGTGAACCAAGACCAGAAACCAGATATTCTCGTGGCGAATGGCTGCCCCGTAGACTCTTATGTTACTCTCCCAGCAGTGGATCCATCGCTGTAATGCTGGGCAACGGAGATGGAACATTTCAAACATCAAAGACCTATAGCTCGGGTGGTCTCCTTTCTTGGATGACCACCTCGGGCGTGAACGGAGATGGCAAACCCGATTTGGTCGTCGCAAACCGAGACGGTGGAATCAATGGTCAGGGCTCTGTAGGAGTGCTGCTCGGCAAGGGAGACGGAACGTTCGGTCCAGTAAAACCCTATAGCTCGGGTGGACTGCGAGCCGATTCGATCGCTGCGGCAGATGTTAACTCTGATGGGCACCCCGACCTGCTAGTTACAAATTTCTGGCAGTGTGAAAATTGTCCGGGCAGCGTGGGAGTGCTTTTGGGCAATGGTGACGGTTCCTTTCAGCCGGCGGTGGCCTACAGCGCCCTGAGCTATGTTTCCAGAGTAAAAGTGGTAGATCTCAACAAGGATGGCAGACTCGACCTTCTATTAACGGATGGCGGTAGTTATGGAGGAGGAATGATGGTCGTACTGATCGGATATGGCGACGGCACTTTCGCGGCCCCCGTCCCCTACCTGACCGGTGGACTCTATAACAGCCCTCCAATCGTTACAGATGTAAACGGTGATGACAAACTGGACTTGCTCGTCGCTCAGGATTGCTCCTACGTACCACAAGGGTGTGCAGCGGTGCTCCTGGGTAACGGCGACGGCACATTCCAAGCAACCGTAACCTACCCTTCTGGTGGACCATGGGCAAGATGGTTGGCGGCAGAAGACATGAATGGTGATGGTCGCATGGATCTTCTTTTGTTGAGCTCGTGTGGTGCCGATTGTCGTGACGGAGGCTTGGTCAGCTTACTGCTCGGAAGGGGGGACGGAACTTTTCAGCCCCCAACTTTTTACAATTCTGGCGGAGGATACAGCGCGTGGATCGGGACATCGGATGTGAATGGGGACGGAAAACCGGATGTGCTGGCTGTTAACACGTACTTGAACAGAGCAAACGGTTCAGTGGGAGTTCTGATTAATACTGGAATTCACACGACCGCCACTTCTCTCACCTCGCTACCTAACCCGTCTTTGATCGGGCAGAACGTTCGGTTCACAGCCACCGTGAATTCAACAAGCGGCACACCTCCCGACGGACAGCCCGTTACCTTCAAGAATGGCTCTAGCCTTCTGGGCACGGGTACACTGATTGGAGGAACGGGGTCGTTCACCATCGCGTCATTACCGATCGGCGTGCATGCCATCACCGCGACCTACGGGGGCGACGCCAATTTTACAGCCAGCACTTCCCCTGAACTGCGGCAGGTAGTGCAGTCGATTTCCAAGTCAGCTACCACCACCATGCTGGCCTCCGGTCTCAATCCCTCCACCTACGGCCATCCCGTGACGCTCACGGCGATGGTCACTTCATCGGGCCAAAACAAGCCGAGCGGAAGTGTCGTCTTCCGAGCGTCGCAGAACGGAACCAATTTCACAGTTGGGAGGGCACCGCTGAATGCAAACGGTGTGGCCAGCCTTACCAAATCAAATCTCAACGGGTCCTATTCGTATTCGATCACGGCAGTTTATTCGGGCGATATGTTCAACTTGAGCAGCACTTCGCCAGTCGTAACCCAAGTCGTGAAGCAGACGACGAGCGCAGCAACCATCACTTCTTCCGCCAACCCATCCAGCGAGGGGCAGGCGGTCACTTTCACGGCTAGGATTACCTCGCCGACCGTCACGGTCACCGGACCGGTGACTTTCACCGCCGGTAATACCGTCTTGGGAAGAGCCCAGCTCAGCAGGGGAACAGCCACCTTTACCACTTCCGCACTGCCTACGGGATCGATCACGGTCAAGGTTACCCATCCGTGGAACTCCAACGTCGGCAAAAGTTCGGCTTCGCTGGTGCAGACCGTCAGTAACAATCAGAAAGTGGGAACGCAAGCTGCGGCGTCCGCGTTGGTCATGGAGCAGCTCGGAGAAGCCCCACCGGTACGTGGAAAATTTCCTGGCCGGCCCCCAGCAGGCATCATGGATGCTGCCCGGCGCATCTATCGGTGCATAGCATCACGGTCGTGGGATGACGAATGTGATGAAGGGCGTGGAGTAGCGGTATCAGCGAAGCAATTGACAGCATGGGAGTTCTGCTCAACAATCTTTAAAACCAGTGCCAACTTCACACTCGCGGAGGGGTAGCTATGTCCGATCAGGACCAAGTCACGGTGGTGCAAGAGAGCACTAGCAATGCCGGGAAGTGGCTGCTGCTTCTGCTCGCGGCCATCTACGTCGCGGGGTCTCTGTATTTCCTGATCGACATGCGCGGCAGTGTTGGCAAGCTGGTGCAGGAGCAAGGCGCCAGTCAGAAACAAATCTCTGACCTGACCACGCGCATGCAGGCCGCCGAGGCTGAAGCCGAAACTTTGGGACAGCAGGTCGGCATCACGAAGAAAGAATTGGCGCAGCGCGCCGCACAGTTGCAGCAGGCCCAGCGCGCCGCCGAAGAGCGCCTCGCGAAAGAACAGAAGGCACAGATCACCGCCGTCACCGGCGAAGTCGCGGGCGTCAAAACCGATGTTGGCGGGGTGAAGACTGACCTGGGCCAGACCAAGACGGAGCTGGCCGCCACCAAGGCCAGGCTGGAGAGTACGGTGGGCGACCTCGGGCTGCAGAGCGGTCTGATCGCACGCACGCGCGACGACCTTGAAATGCTGAAGCACCGGGGCGACCGCCAGTACTACGAGTTCACTTTGCTGAAAGGCGCGAAGCCGCAGCCCGTGTCGACGATCAGCCTGCAAATGAAGAAGATCGATACCAAGCGCGGCAAGTACACCCTCAACGTGACTTCCGACGACAAGACAATCGAGAAGAAAGATCGCAACGTCAACGAGCCGATCCAGTTCTATACCGGGCGCGACCACATGTTGTACGAGCTGGTGGTGTGGACGCTCGACAAGAACAAGGCGACCGGCTACGTGAGCACTCCGAAGAATGCTCCGACACCCGTGACCGCTTCACCGTCGGCGTCGAACTAAGCAGCAGCCCACAATGCTCCCTGCATCCGCGCGCACGTCCTAGCGTCGCGGACGATGGTGATCTGTGCTCGGCCGCTTATTTCGTCAGCACTACCGGGAGTGGCTGGTCGTAGGGATGGACCACGACGCTGATTGATTTGCGCTGGTCAAAGACTTGTTGCGTTACTGGAAAGCTGACGATCACAGTGCCGTGCGCTTGATTGCCGGGAAGGATTTTTGTCTCGGGCATCAGTGCGGCTTGCGAATTTTGCTTGAGCGCGGGGAATGCCTGGAAGTAGCGATCGAAGTCGACCGCAGACGCGGCATCGTCCGAATATTCCTCGGAAGCGGTTTTCAGTTTCCCTTCGATGTTATGGATCCAGAGAGGTTTCTCACCGCTGTTATGCAGGGTCACGGTGAGTGCGACGAGCATGGCGTTCTGACTGGGAATTTCGACCGCGGCGACGTTGTCAATGGCGCCCGCGCCCTGCGGTTTAGCACGGCCCACGAAGCCATAGATGGCGAGTACGACGGCAAGTCCGGCGAGGGCAATCAGGACAATTTTTGCGGGCGGAAGGCTGCGTTCGGGCGTAGCCATATCTTGCGTGACATTGATTCCCACGCCGGGACCGATATCGAGGCCGGAAGGTTTTGCAGGGGCGGGTGTCGTATTGGCGGTGGGGGGTTTGGGAGTTTCGTCGGGCATGGAAGTCTCGTCTGGGGATTTTACGCGGGATGAGGGGAAAAGTCCCCGGGAGGGTAGCGGTTTAGTTCAAGAACCGAGTCGCGGGCTCATGTTCGGGTTGTGTCGTCCCTACGGGACTCTGGTCATTTGTTGGCGTACCCAGCGCTTACGCGCTGGGCTAATGACTGCCGGCGCTGCGCGGCCGTGTATGGTGAGTCGAACGTCGAGCTTTGCTTGAAGTAGTTCGACGGGCTTACGGGCTCACGCCCGCGTCGCGTTGTGTCGTCCCTACGGGACTCTGGTCATTTGTTGGCGTACCCAGCGCTCACGCGCTGGGCTAATGACTGCCGCCGCTGCGCGGCTGTGTATGCCTTAGAAATCCTGGCCCAATCGCATTGTGTGTTCCTGGGACTCTGGTCATTTGTTGGCGTACCCAGCGCTCACGCGCTGGGCTAATGACTGCCGCCGCTGCGCGGCTGTGTATGCCTTAGAAATCCTGGCCCAATCGCATTGTGCGTTCCTGGGACTCTGGTCATTTGTTGCCGTGCCTAGCGCTTACGCGCTTGCTAATGACTGGCGCCGCTGCGCGGCTGGCTACGGATGTCGCGAGATAGTGCGAGTAGTCGCGTGCGTCATGGGCACGACGCAGCACACCCACTCGCTTGCGGTGCGAATGGGTGGCTGTTATCCCGGGCTCTACTTGATGTCGTGATGTGCGCGGGCGAACTTTTCTGCCTGATTCAACTCCTGGAGAGCTTCATCGATGTGTTTCATGGCCGCCACGCGGTGTCCGCCCCATTTTCCGCCGGCGTGTTCGAGGTCGTTGCGCGCGCCTTGCAGGGCACGACGGGCGGAGTCGACTTCGGCAGGCACGTCTTGCGGCGGAGCGCTTGAGAAAACGGTCGCGGTTGGGGACGCGATCATTAGTAACAGCATTGCCAAAGTTGCAATTCGCATGGGTTCTCTCCGTAGGGGGATCAAATTGTGCAAGCAGTTTGCATGGGAGATTTGGGCGAGGCAATCGGGCGTTTCCTGCATGTGGGGGGAGTTCACGATTTTTGACAATTCGAGGCTCGCGGGCTTACGCCCGCATCGCGGGTTGTGTCGTCCCTCCGGGACTTGCGTATGTGCGGATTTTCCCAGCGCTACGCGCTGGGGTAATGAATGCCGCCGCTCCGCGGCTGGTATGTATGTTAAGAATTCCGGCCTAGCGGAGCCTGGCCGGGACACCCTCGGGGTCGGATCTTGAGCATTCTCGCGGGCCGCGAATGGTGGGTGTATCGAGCGCACTCGTGTTTACGACCGATCGAGCCTAGCGGCGCCTACAATCAATTTGACCTAGGAAATTCAGCTTCCCTGCGCGGCTGGTATGTGTGTTAAGAATTCCCGTCCAAGCCGAGCTTGGACGGGACACCCTCGGGGTCGGACTTTAGCATCTTCGCGGGCTGCGAATGGTGGGTGTATCGAGCGCACTCGTGTTTACGACCGATTGAGCTTGCGGCGCCTAAGATCAATTTAACCTAGAAAATCAGCTTGACCTAGACAATCACCTTCGCTAGAAAATCACCTTCGCCTAGAAGACCAGCTTCACCTAGAAAATCAGCTTCACCTAGAAAATCAGCTTCGCCTAGAAAATCAGCTTCACAGAGAACTGGATCTGGCGCGAGGAGCTGGCGGTTTTGCTGATCAGGCCGAAGCCGCTGCCGCGGACGATGTTGGAAGGGAGGCTGAAGTTCACGATGTTGAAGACGTTGAAAAATTCCGCGCGGAATTCGACGGTCCCGAATTCCGAGTTGGCCCGGTGACCGAACGGGGTGTCTTTAATCAAGGCTACGTCGAAATTATGGAAAGCGGGACCTCGAAAGGTGCTGCGTCCCAAGGTTCCGAATCGGCCGTGGTTTGGGCCCGTGCCGTCGGGCAGGTTAATGGGGACGTTGAAGAAGGATGCGTTGTTGTCTCCCCGCCCGAAGTAGTCGCTGCGCACGGCGCGGTTGGTAGAAAAGTGAGGGTTTGAAACCAGGTCGGGACGATCGGTTCCGCCGGCTCCGGCTCCGGTCTGCTGGACGCCGGAGTACACAGTGAATGGCGGGCCGCTCATCAAGGTCGTGATGTTCAGGAATTGCCATCCGGAAGTGAGCGTTCTGCCTAAGGGACGCAGGAAACCTACTCGATCGAACGGCAGGAGTTGAATCCAACTTAAGGTGAAGACGTGGGTAACGTCGAAGGTGGATGCGCCTTTTTCTGCGCTGGGATTCCAGGGATTTTGCGGCGGAGTTTGCAGAACTACGCCTGCGCCCGCGATTGAGCTGTTGATCACGGAACTGGTGTCGTCAATGGACTTTGAAAAGGTGTAACTCACCTGCAAGCCGAGCCCGGCGCGCGCGGAGTTTTTCGCGAGACTCATCTGCAGGGCGTGATAGGTGGAGTGCGAGTCGGCGGTCATGAGGGTTTCGGTGTCGAGACCGCCGATACGATTGCCCGCAGAGTCAAACTCCGTGAAGGGAGCGAATGCTGGCTCGGCGCCCGTGTAGCTGTTGGGATAGAACGCCGAAGGCAGGTGGATGCCGGTGGTGGCAACGTAAGCAGCGCTGGCCTTGAAGTCGCGGAAATCGTGGTCAATGCCGGCGGTGTAGCTTGCGATCATGCCATTGCGGAAATTTTTCGCAATGCCGTACACGACAGGAAGTTGCGGTTGGTGCCCAGGCGTCAGAGCCGCGACTTCGTCCTGGAAGCGGGCCAGATCCATGATCGTATTTGGCTTGGCATCGGTGCTTTTCTGATTCGGAAAAATCAGATCGCCGTTCACATCGTAAGCGGGCGGGAGCACCTCCTGTACGACGGAATTGGTGAAAGGCACGGCGATCCCGGGCTGGGCGGTGAAGTATGGATTAAAGACGAACGGGATAGCGGCAGTGAGGGAATTCTCCTGCCACAAGTTGGAAAGCCGCGTGGTGAGAGCAGCGCCCGCGTGCAAGACCGTGTGGTTCGATAGGGAGTAGTCAATGGCGGCGCGGGGGCCCCACCCTCGCCAATCCTTGTCGTAAGGGGGCTGCGGATTCACGACGAAGGTTTGCTTCGCTTCGTGATTGCGGTACGAGGTGGACTGGCCGTTGGCATCGTAGAAGAAAGGCAGGGAAGTGCGCCTGGTCGCTTCGTGGATGCGGGTGTTGACCTCATAGCGGAGGCCGTAGGAAATCGAGAGGCGCGGCGTGGCTTTCCACGCGTCCTGAAAATAGAAATTGTAGGCTTCGCGGCGCACACCGGCTTCGTCGAACCTGTTGCCGACGGGAGTAAAGGCGGCGGGAATGACGATGTTGTACGAGAAGGGCGTGGCCGTGAGCAGCCCGGTGATGGAGTCAGGCAGCGGATCGCCGACCTTGAGATTGTGCGCGCCGCTGGCGGAGGTGATCGCGACCGGAGAGTAGGCCGTGCCGCCTCCAAATGAGTAAGCGCCGTTGGGAGCAATGCCGAAGATGGTCGAGTCGCGGTTCACGCGGATCTCGACTCCCCACTTGAAGGTGTGCGAGCCGCGGATGCCAGTCATGTCGTGCTTGAGCTGATAAAGGTTGGAATACGATCCGAAAATGGAGCCGGCAGGCGCACCATAGGCGGAAAGCAATCCGTCGCCGAACTGGATGGCGGGCTGGGTGTGATTGGCCGCGGGAAAAAACGGCGTGCTGCGAATGTAGCCCAAGGAAGTTTGCGAGGTCAGGTGCGGGCTGAAGGTTCGTGTGTAGCTCACGCCAGCATTGCGCTGATGATCGAAGAATTGGATGGCAAAGCTGGGATCGAGTGCGGTCTGATCGGGATTCGTGACCGGTCCGGTCACCTGGTTCAGGCTGAAGCGGGTGAACAGCTGGGCCTTGCTGGAGATGCGGTGATCCACGCGGATGGAAAACTGATCGGTAACGGTCGTGACTTTGGACGATGTGGCGAAGGTGCGGGCGCCGTAAGGTCCAGCTGGATCATTGGGCAGAGGGTAGGCATCAAGAACTGGCTGGACCGCGGACGCGACAGGAACGGTGAGCGTGTCGGGAATGCACGGGTTTGTTCCGTTCGGAAAGCACACGGTCACGATTCCGCTGCGCTCGTCGGCGGTGGGAACCGGGAACACCTGGGTAGTTCCGAGAATCTGGCGAAAGCCCTGGTACTCGCCTACGAAGTACGTGCGGTCGCGCCCATTGTAGAGATGAGGAAGAACGACGGGACCGCCGATCGTGCCGCCGAATTCATTGCGAATGAAAGGCGGGATGCGGCGACGGTCTAAGCCGACCTTGTCGAAATAGTTGCGTGCATCGAGCGAGGCGTTGCGGAAGAATTCAAACACGCTGCCGTGAAGGCTGTTGGTGCCGGTGCGCGTGATGACGTTGGTGAATCCGGCCGCTCCGTGCCCGATCTCGGCAGGCATGACACCGGAACTGGACTCGACTTCCTGTATGGCGTCCACGTTGAAATTGGAGAAGGTGGCGCCGCCCATCTCAGGGTCGGTGGTATCGACGCCGTCCATGGCGAAAACCGTGGTGGAGCCGCGCTGTCCGTTGACGGCGAACTGCTGCGTGAAGTTGGCGGCGCCGTTGGCGTCGGTCATGGTTCCAGCGGCGAGGAGAAGGAGTTTGCTGAAGTCGCGCGAGTTGAGCGGCAGGCTGGAAACCTTGGAAGCGGAAAGGCGTTCTCCGCCGCTGGCCTGGGGCGCGGTGGAGGCCGGCTCCTGTAGGGAGACGAGCGCTCGGTCGGGCGTCGAGAGCGCGAGATTGGATGTGAGTTTGGCGCCCTCGCTGATCGTGATAGGGGTGGCGGATTTGAAATGCGCCACCGAGGTTGCAACCGCGATCTGATAACTGGACGGAGAAACGCTGGGGAAGACGAACTCGCCCGTGGCTGTGGTCGTGACGGTGTATGAGGGACCGCCGGAGACGTTGGTCAGTGTCAGGGTGGCGGCGACGACGGGGTGGTTGCGCGCGTCGTACAGGGTGCCGGTCCACGCGCCGGGAATAGCGGCGCCCGCCGCCTGCAGGGAGAAAAAAAGAAGGACCGTTCCGATGGAACGGAGGTAAGGATACATGACTTCCGAATTATAGCGATGGTGGATAGGCGGGTCTGTGATTCCATCATTACAGAGACAAGTTCATGAAGACGACAAGTGAGACCCAACAAGAGGATGGAAGTGAGGAAGCCATAGAGATCGAAAAGCTTTTCGCAGGTAGCTCATCAGCGGCCAATGCTAGAAACGCTTTGCTGGAGGCTGGCGTACTCTGCCTTGGCCTGCTTCAGCACCGGTATGCCGGGATCGGCGTCTTTCCAGAGTGAGAAGAATTCCTGGTAAGCGGAACCGGCGCGATCTTTGTCACCCTGTGCGGCGTGGGCGCGCGCCACTCCCAAATGCGCCAATGCGGCGATGGGTTCGTTGACGGACATGCCCGGATGGTCAAGAATCTCCTGAAATTCGGCGAGCGCAGCCTTGCCATCGTGGCGGGTCAGGTAGGCTTGTCCGCGTATATAAACGGGATAGAGGTTGATCAGCATGACTTGCGCCGGTTGGCCGAGTTCATACGGGCGCGCCCGCTTGAGCAACTCTAGGGCTTCATCGGGATGATTTTCGTCGAGCGCGATCTGGGCGCGGATGGCAGGCAGGTAGTTGAACTGGACCAGGGTGTTTTGCGGAAATTGCCTGGCCAGATCGTCGGCCAGCGCCTGCGCCTTGGTTCGTTCTCCGGCAAAGGCGTAGGTGAGTGCCGCCACTGCACGGACATCCTGTCCGACCGAAGTTGCGAGCGTCTTTTGAATACTTTGTTTGGCGAGGTTGCCATATCCATACAGGGCGTCGTGAAGCGCAGCGTCGGCACGATAACTGGCCGCCACTTCTTTTTGATTTTGCGCGACCGCTGCGGCGCTGGCGCGATCCGTAAATCCCCGCGCAATGCGTAGCCTGCCGTAATAGGAGTTGGTGCATGATTCGAAATAGAGCATCCAGGCTCCGACTTCGGGGACACCCTGGGCCCAGGCCAGTTCGCGATCCATGCCCGCCCGATCCCGTTCGAGAAATGAAACCAGGTACATGGCCGTGTGATTGAAGGGAGTGTTCATGTTCCGGGTCTCGGCCTGGTTAAACATTGCTTTGGCTTCCTGCAGGCGGTCGATGCTTATATAAGAGGAGACCACGTTGGTATAGGTCTCGCCACTCTCACCGAGCCGCAAGGCTTCGAGCGATTCCGCCAGTGTTTTATCGAACCATCCCATTTGCGCGTAGATAAAGGCCAGGTTCGCGTGAGGGGAGGGGTACCAGGGCGCCTGCTGCGACCAGGTTTCGTAGGCTTGGGCCGCCTTCTCAAGGTCGCCGGTAGCGAAGCTGTGGTAGGAGGCTTCAAGTTGAGGTTTTTCGTGATCGGTGACCCGGTCGCGCAACTCGTATGCTTTGGTTGCGCTGGCGGCGGCCAGCGAGGATTCGCCCACATCGAAGTATTCTGCGGCGAGCGCGCTGTAAGCCCGAGCGAAGAGGGGATCGAGAGCGATGGCTTTTCGGTAGTGCGGAATAGCGGCAGTGGGCCCCTTGCCGTTTTCGACCTGGCCGGCCAAGGTGTATTCCTTCAAAGCGTCGAGCGATCCGGTGGTTGCGGTCCGCAAAGGAACATCGAATTTCTTCACGGTGGTAATGGATTCACCGAGCTTGGAGCGCAGGCGCGATGCAGCCTCGCCCAGCGCAGAGACGACGCCATCTTTCGACCGGGCCGTGATTTGCTCCTGGGCAAGGGTGGTTCCATTCAGGCAGTTCTCTGCCTTGAGGCCAATGACGTAGTCGGTGTCGAGCGATGCGATTGCGCCGGAGATGTACGCTTTGCTTCCCGAGCGCTGGCAAACCTCGCGCGCGATGGAGGGAAAAATCGGCGTGTTGGCTGGTTGAGTCATCAGCTTTAGAGTCGCACGCACCTTTCTTTCAGGCAGGATATTGAGAAAGGGCGACTGACTCAGGGCGACCTTAAGAGCCTGCTTCAGGCTACCGTCGAAAACGGCGTCGCCGGTGTTGTTGGAGAAGTCGGCAAGGACGACCGTGTCTTTCGCGGTGAGGCGGGAGACTCGAGCGGAGCGGTAGCGCAGGCCAGCGAAGATCCCGACGGTGGCGAGAATTACGGCGGCCGCAAGAAGAATCTTGTTCCGGTGGTAGCGAATGTTTCCGTCCGCGTGGCGATTGCTGAGCAGATGGTCGCCGGGCTCTTCCGGGGCGGAAGTTTCGGCATCGGCAACTGTGGTTTTGCCCGACTCCTCGACCGCAGCAATGAAGCGGTATCCCCTGCCGGTTAAAGTCTGCACGAAGCGAGGACGCGCCGGGTCGTCGCCGAGAGACTGGCGGATCTTGCTAATGGCTGCATTGATGCTATTGTCAGTATCGAGGAAGGCCCCCTTACCCCAGACCCGCTCCACAATCTGATCGCGGGTCACTAATTCTCCCCGCTGCTGGATGAGGAGGGACAGCACATCGGTAGGGATGCGCTCCAGTCGTAGGGATTGCCCAGTCTTTTTGAGCTCAAATGAGCGAAGGTCGAATTCGAAGCCATCCCCAAATCTGACTAAAGAAGCAGAGGTAACCCTTTCCAATACCATGTGCAGGCCCGGCCCAAGGATGGGGACGTCATTTTACAACGCGGCGGGGAAGCTAGGACTCCCCAATTCTTTTCTTTTATTTAGGGGTCTGCAGAAGACTTAAGACGATCTTAAGACGTTCGCTATTGATGACAGAAACGATTTTAGGCAGGATGTCACCACTCTATGCGAAGGCCGCGCCCTTCCCCGCGCGACTTCGCTGGAAGCCAATCAGGGTATGTCTGGAGGAATCATGGCGGTTTGCGGGAGAGGTCTGTCTTTTGTGATGGCGGCTGGTCTGTTGATGGCGACGGCTGCTACGGCCCAGATGATCGACAACAACCTTGCGCCAAACGTTGCCAAGGCGGGTATCAACAAGTCGCTGCAAGACGAAATTGGGCCGGGGCGGGGAAATTTGACGATGCTGGGGTCCTCGATGTGCATGATCGCGCACGATCCCTATCGTTCGATCCGGCGGGGCCGGCAACTGTTTCAGCGGAAATTTACGCACGCGCAGGGGCAGGGTCCGAACGAAAGCGACGGCGTCGGGGATATTAATACCAACAACGCAATCGGGGCGGGGCTAGCGGACAGCTGCGCCTTGTGCCACGGGCGGCCTCGCGGATCGGCTGGGGTCGGGGGCAACGTTGTGTCGCGACCCGACAGCCGGGATGCTCCGCACCTTTTTGGTCTGGGTCTGCGGGAAATGCTGGCCGACGAGATCACGACGGATTTACGCAATATCCGGAACATGGCAGTGGTCCGGGCGGCGCAGATGCGGCAACCCGTAACTCTGCGCCTCAGGAGCAAGGGAATTGACTTCGGATCTATTACGGCGCTTGTAAATGGTTCGGTGGATACATCGAAAATATCCGGCGTGGATGCCGACCTGCGAGTGAAGCCGTTCTTCGCTGAGGGCAGCGAGTTCTCCATCCGGCGGTTCATTGTGGGCGCGCTGCATAACGAGATGGGGCTGGAGGCCTCGAGCGATCCCGATCTTCTGACCGCGAGCGCGGGCGGACGGGCGGTCACACCATCGGGAATGGTGCTGGACGGGGCTATAGACAAAATCACACCACCTCCCGCGCAGGACCCGCAGAACGGCAACGAGGTCGACCCGGCAGTGGTTGATCACCTGGAGTTTTACCTTCTGAACTACTTCAAGCCCGGCCATGGACAGCAGAATGATGCAACCGAAACGGGCCGTGAAGTATTTAACCGGATCGGTTGTGCCTCGTGCCACGTGGCGAACCTGACCGTCAATCACGATCGGCGGGTTGCGGATGTGGAAACCATGTATGACCCGCTGCGTGGAATTTTCAATAGCCTGTTTGCGACGGCCACTCCGCTGATCGTGGTCCAGGATGACGGTAGCGGTCAACCACCGATGAAGTTGCCGGCGGGCGGCTCTTTCGTTGTGAAGGACCTGCTGACGGATTTCAAGCGGCACGATGTGGGGCCGAAGTTTTACGAGCGCAATTGGGACGGTACGGTGCAGACGATGTTCATAACCCGTCCGCTGTGGGGAGTGGGTTCGACGGCTCCTTACGGACACGACGGGCGCAGCATGACCCTCAACGATGTGATTCTGCGGCACGGCGGAGAGTCGCAGGCCTCGCGCGACGCTTACGCGGCATTATCACCGCGCAGGTCGGCGGCGTTGCAGGCTTACCTGAATTCACTGGTGCTGTTCCCGCCGGACGATACGGCCTCGACGCTGGATCCCGGAGATCCGACGAAACCGAATTTTCCGCAATTTGGCCACGGCAGCATCAAGTTGACGGTGCTGTTTGACGATCCGGGCGATCCGGAGTAGTTCAACTGCAGGGGCCGCTCGTCGCTGCAGGGCGGCCCAGTTTTTTTCCGCAAAATTCTGGGGCTTGAGCCTCGGCTACAATAGCCGGCGTGCCCGATCAAGATCTGAGTCCCGGACAAATACTCTCCATAGTTCCTATTTTTTCCAGCCTCGCAGAGGATGAGTTGGGATTTGTGTCCCAGCGCGCCGTGGCACGACGTTACTCCGCGGGACAAATGGTGTTCGGCGAAGGCGAGCCCTGTAGCGGACTGTACGTGGTTGCGGAAGGGCATGTGCGGATATTCAAGAGCTCGGCTGGCGGGCGCGAGCAGGTGCTGAGCATCGAAGGCCCGGGCAGTTCGGTCGCGGAGTTACCCGTGTTCGATGGCGGCAACTATCCCGCTTCGGTGGTTGCGATGGACGAAGCGACGCTGCTGTTCGTGAGCAAGCAGGATTTCCAGGCGTTATGCCTGGCGCATCCCAGGGTCGCGCTGAAGGTGTTGCGGGTGGTGGGTGCGCGGCTGCGCAAGCTGGTGGGAATCATCGAAGAGCTGTCTTTCACCACCGTCCGGCACCGGTTGGCGGCGTTTCTGCTGCGGCTCGCGCAAAAGGAAGGAAAGAAGACGGGGCAGGGTATTGAGGTGACTTTGCCGGTCAGCAACCAGGAGTTGGCTTCGCAGATCGGCACGGTGCGGGAGCTGGTCTCGCGGAATTTGTCGCGCCTGCAGGCGGAGGGTCTGATCAAGATGGACGGGCGCAGCGTGGTCCTGTGCAACATGAAGGCGCTGGAAGATGACTTGCAGGCGGGGTAGCCCGTCCGTGCTGGCGTGAAGCAGATTCCCCGAGGCTCACCGCGCTTGTCGAATGACAAGAATTTCAGGTGGTTCCTGCCGGGTTGGGCCTTCGCTCACGCCATACTCTGTTGTTTCTTTATTTTCCCGAGGTGTGACAAAAGTCATGGGAATGGTTTTGGCGAGTCGATAGTCTCTCATCATCAGACGCGATCACTCCATCAGGATGTGGGCGTTGGGAGGATGAGATGAGCCAGACGATGACGAAGACCGTTCGGGAAGTGGCGCTGGAAAATCCCGCGGCGGCGCGGGTATTTGAGCGCCTGGGCATTGATTATTGCTGCGGCGGCGCCAAATCGCTGGAAGAGGCGTGCCAGGTTGCCCATCTGAATTTTGATGAAGTAGTGGACTCGCTCGAGATGGCAGAGCAGGCCTCGAGAAGTTCACAGGTGGAACGGAACTGGGGACAAGAACCGCTGTCGGAATTAATCGCACACATCAGAGGCACTCACCACAAGTTCACGCGGGCGGAAATCGAGCGACTTGGACCGCTGTTTGACAAGGTGTGCTCCGTTCACGGGAAGAACTACCCGGAATTGCTCGACGTGCGCTCGATCTTCCAAGGCTTGGCGCAGGAACTCACGCACCATCTGATGAAGGAAGAAATGGTGTTATTCCCACACCTGATTCGGTTGGAGGAATCGGTGTTGGAGAAGGCCCCGGTGATGCCGCCGCCTTTCGGGACGGTGCAGAATCCGATCTCCATGATGGAACACGAGCACGATTCGGCGGGCGAAGCACTGCGCGCCATCCGCAAAGCGACCAAGGAATTCACGGCTCCCGCGGAAGCTTGCGTCAGCTACCGGGCGCTCTACCAGGCGCTGCGCGACTTTGAGGCTGACCTGCACCGGCATATTCACCTCGAGAACAACATCCTTTTTCCGCGCGCGCTGGCTATGGAACGAGGAGACAAATAGCCAGTCCGGCCGTCCATGGTGCGAGCGGGTGCCAACGTGATGCTCGGGCAGTCGCACTCATTGGCTGCAAGTCTTGACTGAATCGCGGCGCCAGAGGAGTAACATGCCTCGTGGTGCGATATAGAGTTCGCCCGGCCGCGAAAAATCTCTCGAAAGGAAGGGCGTCATATATGTCTTATCGAAAACTGTGGATCGCTCTGGGCCTGGTGCTGGTGATTTCATTTGCCGTGCTAGGCGGGGTGGGCGTCAAGGTCCTTAACAATGCTCCCCCGATTCCATCGCAGGTGGTGGCGAGCGACGGTCGCGTGCTTTTTACGGGCACGGCTATCCAAGACGGGCAGGGAGCATGGCAGTCGATCGGAGGACAGGAAGTCGGCACGATCTGGGGCCACGGATCGTACATTGCTCCCGACTGGACGGCGGACTGGCTGCACCGGGAATGCGTGCTGATACTGGATCGTTGGGCTGCCGAGTCCGGCGCGAGTAACTACGCTGCGCTTGGTGCGGAGCAGCAGGCGGCGTTGCAGGCACGCCTGAAGGGGATCATGCGGCAAAACACCTACGACGCTGCAACCGGAACGATCACGGTCGATCCTATGCGCGCTGCCGCGTTCGAGGAACTCGAGCGATATTACGCGGACATATTCACGCGGGGCCGCAATGAATACGCGATCCAGGCAAACGCGCTGAGCGATCCAGAGAAACTGCGCCAGATGAGCGCATTTTTCTGGTGGACGTCGTGGGCCGCGTCGACCAATCGGCCAGGCAGCGATGTGACGTACACGCAGAACTGGCCACATGAGCCATTGATCGGGAATGAGCCGACCGGGGCCATCATGGTATGGAGCGTGATCAGCTTTGTACTGCTGCTGGGCGGAGTGGGTGGCATGGTCTGGTACTTCGGATCTCAGCCCAGAACGGTGGCGGAGGAATTGTTGCCGGAGTCGGACCCACTGCTTGGACTCAGTCCTACTCCGTCGCAACGGGCCACGATCAAATACTTCTTTGTCGTTGCCGCGTTGTGGGTGGTGCAAGTAGCTCTGGGAGCGGTCACGGCGCACTATGGCGTCGAAGGTTCCAGCTTTTACGGGATCCCGTTGGCCAAGTGGCTGCCTTACAGCGTGACCCGCACGTGGCATTTGCAGATTGGAATTTTCTGGATTGCGACCTCGTGGCTGGCCACCGGTTTGTACGTTGCTCCTGCCGTGAGCGGCGCGGAACCCAAGGGACAGCGGCTGGGAGTGAACGTACTATTTGGCGCTCTCATCTTTGTAGTGGTCGGGTCGCTGGCGGGCGAATGGCTGGGCATCCAGCACAAGCTGGGCAGTCTGTGGTTCTGGCTGGGAACGCAGGGTTACGAGTACGTGGACCTGGGCCGAGTGTGGCAGATTCTGCTGTTCGGCGGGCTCGTCTTCTGGCTCTGGCTGATGTGGCGTGCGTTGCGCCCGGCGCTGGCTCGAGGGGATGAAAATCGTCCGCTGCTGACAATGTTTCTCATTTCCAGCATCGCGATCCCGCTATTCTACGCAGCCGGCTTGATGTACGGGCAGCGCAGCAACCTCGTAACCGCCGAATACTGGCGCTGGTGGGTGGTGCACCTGTGGGTGGAAGGTTTCTTTGAAGTGTTCGCCACCGTGGTGATCGCGTTCCTGCTGACGCGCCTGAAGCTGCTGTCGGTCACGACCGCCACGCGAGCCGTGCTGTTCTCGACCGTCGTTTTTCTTTCGGGTGGAATTATCGGAACGTTCCACCACCTGTACTTTGCCGGGACGCCCAGCATCGTGCTTGGCTTGGGGGCGGTGTTCAGCGCGCTCGAGGTGGTTCCGCTGGTGCTCATTGGCTTCGAGGCATGGGAGAACATTCGGCTGGCACGATCACGCCAGCAACACGTCTGGGTGGCGGCATACAAGTGGCCAATTTACTTTTTCGTGGCCGTCGCCTTCTGGAATTTCGTGGGAGCGGGATTGTTTGGATTTCTGATCAATCCGCCCATCGCGCTGTACTACATGCAGGGCTTGAACACCACGCCGGTGCATGGGCACACGGCGCTATTCGGTGTGTACGGAATGCTCGGTCTGGGGCTGATGCTGTTCTGCCTGCGGGCTCTGCGTCCGGGAAAGGCGTGGAAGAACGGTCCGCTCGCGCTCTCATTCTGGGCGATTAACCTGGGACTTGCGTTGATGGTGTTGATCAGCGTGCTTCCCATTGGGCTGATGCAAGCCTGGGCCTCGGTCGAATACGGCACCTGGTATGCCCGTTCGGCGGAGTTCCTGCATTCCAGCGGGATGAACCAGTTGCGTTGGATGCGCATGATCGGCGACAGCATCTTCGCGCTGGGCGCGCTGGTGTTGGGCTGGTTCGTGCTTGGACTGGTCACCGGACACTCCTATGACGACCGCGGATTCGTGAACGAAGGGCAATGGGAGGTACGCGAAGAAGAAGAGCTCGCATTGCACAGATAGGCGAGATTGTGTGAAAAATCCCCGCCCAAGCGAAGCTTGAACGGGGCACCCTTCCACAAGTTACCCGGCCCGACGGCAAACGTCGGGCCTTTTCCTTGGCCTTCCCGCCAGGTTGCGCTCCTGACCTCGGTGTGACATAGGTCACATGCAATGTGTGACAAGTCTGGGACCATCGATCCAGCGTTTCGTGGGAGTGGAGGGATCTCAAGTGCAGCCCATGCTGGATTTCAACGAGCGGCCGTTCATCGTCATCTGGGAAACGACGCAGGCGTGCGACCTGGCGTGCTTACATTGCCGCGCCTGCGCGCAGCCGGTTCGGAGCGCGCTGGAACTGAATACCGACGAGGCCAAGCGACTCATCGAGGATGTGGCCGGCATGGCCGCGCCGGTTTTTGTGCTGACCGGGGGAGACCCATTAAAGCGGCCCGATATTTTCGAACTGGTGAAGTATGCCTCGACCAACGGAGTCCGGATTTCCCTGACGCCCAGCGCGACCCCCTTACTGACCAGGGAAGCCATTCAACGCCTGAAAGACAACGGTCTGGCACGGCTGGCCATCAGCCTGGACGGGCCCACCGCGGCGATTCATGACGCATTCCGGCGCGTGCCGGGTTCGTACGACTGGACCCTCAACGCCGTCCGCATTGCCCACGACATTGGTCTTCCGGCGCAGATCAACACAACCATCACGCGGCACAATCTTCAGCACCTGGAGGCGATGATCGCGCTGCTTGAGCAACTGGACATCGTTTTATGGAGCGTGTTTTTCCTTGTGCCAACGGGCAGGGGCTCGTCCATTGATTTGATCTCGGCGGAAGAATTCGAAGAGGTATTCGCGAAGCTGCACGAAACCTCGCGGCGCGTGAAGTTTGATATCAAGAGCACCGAGGCCCAGCACTATCGCCGTTTTCTTCTGCAGAGGCGCACCGAGGAAAAGCGCAAAGGAAATGGCGCGTCGCTGCCGCCTATGCTGGGGATGAGCACTGCCGATGGAATCGGCCGAGCTGCGCGCGGGATCAACGACGGAAAGGGATTCGTGTTTGTGTCTCATCTCGGGGAAGTATTTCCCAGCGGCTTTCTTCCGGTTTCAGCCGGGAACGTGAGGAAACAATCTTTAAGCGATCTGTACCGGCATTCGCCTCTGTTCACATCTTTGCGGGAAAGCGGAAATCTGAAAGGGAAGTGCGGGATTTGCGAGTTTCGGGAGGTGTGCGGGGGATCACGCGCGCGCGCCTATGCCGTGACTGGCGACATGTTCGCGGAAGAACCGTGCTGTTCCTGGCAACCCAAGACACATGTCCGGCAGCGCGACGCTGTGGCGTCGGAGGCAGTGGTTGTCATGGAGTAGATATGGCCGCTCACACCCAGCGACCGGCTTCCGCTTTGCGTTGCGCAGCAATCGACATGGCAGTCAGTTGAAGTATCTCTTCGAGGATTTCAGACCGCCGGGTCTGGGATTCGTTGCCGGTGGACAGGGGAGCAGAGTCCAGTTCGGTCAGCAGGGCCTCGACGCGCGATTCCAAGGTGCAATTCATGGAGCAAAAGTACGGGCTCCTTGCACCTGCCGGAAGTGATCCAGAGCACGCTGTATCGTGACGACAGTCCTTTGCTGGCTCAGCAAAACCGCCCTACATTTGCCGCGAGCAGCGCTCTTGGGGGAGCTGTTCGAGACGAGCGCCCCGCGACTCGAACCTGGGTCCGGGACGTTCGCCGGTTTCAGGGATTTCCTCCATTGCTCCTAGCACAACCTCCCTTCCAAGGATTTTTCCTCTCTTGTGATCAGAATCACGGACCGTCGTATCTAAGATCACTGCCGACTGACGCAACATTTTGTACAACCCATGCAGCGTTGCAGCAGTTCCCCCCAGGCCCAAACGCTGATGCAACGCGGCTCCCCGGGCCATTTCGTAAATATGGATTCCAAGACGTGCTGCACGCCGCGGGTGACGTGTGCCGGCACTACGGGAGGTGCAAGAGCCCAGCGCACTGCATGCAGGCTCTGGCTAAAGAGGTATAGCCCTGCATGTGTAGCTGGAGAAAAGCAGCATGGAGCGCCACTTTGTCAGGGCTCTCCTGGCTTCATAAGCAATAGTCATTTGTGTGCCGTTGCTCTGGCTCTACCAGGGCAAGGGAGAGGCCTAATTTCGGAACGAAGTTCCACGCGGAGGGCACATGGCAAGCAACCGGCGAGATTTTCTGAAAAGAGCTGCAATGGCAGGTGCGGGAGCTGCTTTTTACCAGACTGTGGGCAAGGGGAGGGCATGGGCCTTCGCGCAAAGCCCTAAGAACATTCGGAAGTTCGTAACTTCGCTGCCTGGCCTTGGGCCGTCGGCAAAGAATGAAATCGGCCAGTACATTCCCTTGGCGACGAAGAGAACTATCAATTTCGCGGGCAAAACGACTGACATCTACAACGTGGCAGTGACGCAGTTCAATCAAATCATGCATCCGGATCTGCCCGGAAAGACTGATTTTTTCGGATATACGGATCTGACGACGTTTGACCGCAAATACCTGGGCGGAGCGATTGTGGCAAAGCGAGGCACGCCCGTACTCTTGACTGTCACGAACTTGCTGCCGAATCGTCACATCCTGCCTGTTGATCGGACAATCATGGCCGGGCCGAATGGGCAGACGGTGGGCGATCTTCCGACCAACCGGATCGCGACACACCTGCACGGCGGCCTGACCCCGTGGTTCAGCGACGGAACACCATTTCAGTGGTTCACGCCCACCGGCCGGCACGGAGCGAGCTTTATGAACGTCCCTGGCTTCCCTTCACTACCGGGGACGGGAACCTACTACTATCCCAACGATCAGAGCGCGCGCCTGGTGTGGTACCACGATCACGCGATCGGCATTACACGGCTCAACGCGTACGCCGGAATTGCGTCCGCCTACATCATCGTCGACGATTTTGAAACCGGGTTGGTGAGTTCGGGTTTGCTGCCGGATCTGGTGGGAATTCCGCTGGTCATCCAGGACAAAAGCTTCGTGCCCAGAAATATCTTGAGGCAAGATCCAACATGGCGATGGGGCGATCCGGGGTCGCTGTGGTACCCGCACGACTACGAAGCGAACGATTTCGAGGTTGGAGTTGAGAATCCCAGGGGCCGTTTTGACTGGGGGCCGACTGCCGATGAGCCTCGCTCGGTTGGGACGATGCCACTGCCGCGGGTGTCGGCGATCCCGGAAGCGTTCCTGGACACGATTGTGATTAACGGCGGAGTGTATCCGAAGGTGAGTGTTCCTCCCAAGCGGGTGCGATTCCGAATGCTGAATGGATCGCAGGCGCGTTTCTATCATCTGAACCTGTATTTAGAAGATCGTGCCAATCCTGGCGAGGCCAAGGTAGGAGTGCCGGGGCCGGTGATGTACCAGGTCGGTTCGGAGGGAGGATTCCTGCCCGCGGTAGCGGTCCACGACAACACCACTCCGATTCCGCTGGAGCCCAGCGATGACTCGGGCAATACGGCATTGCCCGACGGTCCTTTCAATTTATTGCTTGCGCCCGCCGAGCGCGCCGATGTGATCATCGATTTCAACGGTGTGGCAGCTGGTTCGAGCTTTATTCTCTATAGCGATGCGCCGGGGCCGTTCCCGGGTGGGGATCCCCGCAACGACTACTTCACCGGCGGGCCCGACCAGACTGCGATTGGCGGGGCGCCTACGACGAATCCGGGTCACGGAGCAAATACCCGTACGCTGATGAAAATCACGGTTGCCGAAGGCGCCGGAGATATCGTCGGCACGCACACCTGGCTTAGGCAGATCAACACGCAGCTACGGACTTCTTTCCTCAACGGAACTCAGCCCGGGTTGCTGTTTAACAATGGCGACCCATCGCGAGGGGCATTTCCGTTCTATGGGGTTCCCGACCGGTTGTTGACGCTGAACGAGGACTTCGACGAGTTTGGCCGTCTGATTCAGACGATCGGAACTGCCCACCAGAATGGCAACAACAACCAGGGTCTGCCCACCTGGGGACGAGCGTATCTGGATGCCACCACCGAGAACCCGAAAGCCGGGGCTACGGAGGTCTGGCAGATTATGAATCTCACGGCAGATACGCATCCGATTCATTTCCACCTGGTCAACGTGCAGGTAATCCAGCGGCAAGCATTTATGGGAGCGCCCGACAACTGGACTTACTCGGGAGATCCGATGCCGCCCGATCCGAACGAGCGGGGCTGGAAGGAAACGGTGAGGATGAATCCGGGTGAAGTCACAACCGTGATCATGCAATTCAATCTCCCGAATCTGCCCACGCACGACATGCGGAAAGCGGTAAGCCCTCGGACAGGCGGCAAAGAGTATGTATGGCATTGTCATATCCTCGAGCACGAAGAGCACGATATGATGCGGCCGTTGGTGATCGAGTAGAGGAGTGAGCCCGTGCTCGTTTGAGGGCGGGTCTCCGTTTTGAACGTTCGGCAAATCGAAAGAGGACTTATGTTTGGTGGAAAGATCGGTGTTCCGGAACTACTCATTGTGCTGGCGATCGGTCTTCTGGTTTTTGGTCCCAGCAAGTTAGCGGGCCTCGGGAAGAGCCTGGGCGAAGGCATTCGGGGCTTCAAGTCGGCGTTGAATGATCACGAC
Organism: uncultured Acidobacteriota bacterium; assembly: GCA_963850425.1. GTDB lineage: Bacteria > Acidobacteriota > Terriglobia > Terriglobales > Acidobacteriaceae > Gp1-AA133. The sequence continues at coordinate 453,379 of CAWKLF010000005.1, forward strand.
TCGCCGGCCGGAAAAGAGTAGGGCAAAGGAGCGTGTCACGACGTGTCGTGGCACGCTTCCTGGAGCCTGCGTCGTCTGCGGGAAGACTGAGGCGCTACTACCTGTCATCCCGGCGAAGGGAGGCGCCAGCCGAACGCAGTCGAGGGACCTTCTGTTTCCCCTGGCATGGTTAGCCCCCCCGACGCAAACCAACCGTCTCAATTTGCCTGGGACGATTGCGTGCGCAAGGTGAAATCGGCCGATTTTCCAACGCTGCCTCAGTCCATAACAGCATCGAACCTCTGCATGAGCAAAAACCACAATAAATCCTGGTTGCGCGGCCGCATCGAGACCGGCCTGGTCCGCGGCCTGACCCACGCCTACGAGACCGTCAAGGTCAATCCCGACAAATTTCTAATCCAACTCCGTGCCGCCTACGATCTCCCGATCACCAGCTTCGAAAGCATGCACACGCTGGAACTCGGCCGGCTCGACGAAGTGGCCAACTCCATTCTCCGCAGCAGCACAAAAATGGCTGCCGTGCAGGGCGCCGGGTTTGGCATTGGGGGCCTGCTGACTGTCATCCCCGACCTCGGCTTGCTTTCGGCGATCACCATGCGCACCATCCAGAAGCTCAGCCTGATCTACGGATTCCAGTTCAACACTGACGACGAGATGGCCGAACTCTGGATTGCCGCCGCCAGCGCCGCCGGAGTCGACATCAGCCGCGAGCTGCTCGAAAAAGAAGTCATCAACAAATTCATCCCGCGAGTGATCCAGCGCATTGCAGCGAAAGCCAGCGGAGAAGTAGTCGAAAAATGGGCGGGCCGGCTGATCCCGGTAGCCAGTTCGCTGATCGGTGCAGGCCTGAACTATTACTTCGTCCGCACCTGGGGCCAGCGCGCCGTAACGCACTTCCGGCAAAGGCATCTGGAAACGCGGAAGCGCATGGCGGCCGAAGCGCTCCCACAGAGCCAGGTAGTCCCGAAGTTGTCTACCGGTGGGTAGATGCCCATGCCAGGATTGGAGCGTTTGTCAGTGGGATTGACTTCAATCGTCCTCCTCTCCGCGATCGTGAGGCACGGTCACAACTCTAGTCTTCGATGCGCGGTTGCCTGCATTGTCCGTCGCGCGGACTGTAACTGCGTAGTGACGCGAGTGTCGACCTGACACTGCTAGTAAGACGGTGAAAGAATACTTGCCCCCTGCACCCAGAGTTACGGATCCGGTTTGTTGCACCTTGCCATGCTCATCTTTCACAACAAAGGCTATGGTATTTAGGTTCACCCCGGAACCAGTGTCGGTGATAGTTCCCGAGAGCTTATCTGTGCTGTTTTCCTCTTAGGCAATCGCAAGACTGTCGCAGTAGCAAACAGAGTGATAATGGGCCGAGTCGTATCTGCGGAGTTGTTGAGCAGCACGCTGACTGCGCCGGTCCCTTGGTCGGAAGAAGTCGATGCTAAAGTTGGCCACCAGCAGGTCGGACTTGCCGTCGCCGTTCACATCCGCCACCGCGATCGATTGAGCGGAGTATCCACCCGAACCGTAGGTTGCCGGCGGCTGAAAGGTGCCGTCACCGCCGCCCAGCAGCACGCCCACAGCGCCACTTGTGCAGTTGATAAGGTCGGCGCACTGGTTGGTCACAAGCAGGTCTGGGTTCCCATCACCGTTCATGTCACTAACTGCTATTGAGTTAGCGTCATCCGCGCCTGAGCTGTAGGTCGCTGGTGGCCCGAAGGTTCCGTCGCCGTTGCCAAGCAGGAGGGCCACTGCGCCCGGCCCCCCGCCACTGCAAATGCTTTCGGTGACGCAGTAATTTGCCACCAGCAGGTCAGGCTTGCGGTCGCCGTTCACATCTGCCACCGCGAGCGAGCGAGCGTACTTTCCGCCTGAACTGTAGGTCACCGCCGGCTGAAAGGTTCCATCACCGTTGCCCACCAGCATCCCTACGGTTCCCTCGCTACAGTTGCTGTTACATCCGTTCGCCACTAGCAAGTCGGGTTTACCATCTCCATTCACATCGGCGACTGCTACCCACTGCGCAATCTTCCCGCCTGAACTGAAGGTCATCACTGGCTGAAAACTCCCGTCGCCGTTGCCCAGCAATACACCCACTAACCCGTCACCACCGCAGGTGTTATCGGCACAATTGTCGGCCACGAGTAGATCGGGCTTGTTGTCACCGTTCACATCTGCCACCGCCACCGAAACGTCAAGATAGCCACCCGATCCATAGGTCACCGCCGGCCGGAACGTTCCATCGCCATTGCCGAGCAGGACGCCCAGTGAACCCGTCGTACAATTGCTATCTTTGCCGCACGCGTTCGTCACCACCATGTCCGGCTTGCCGTCCCCATCCACATCCGCTATGGCAACCGAACCTAAACCGGAGCTGGTTCCACCCGAACCGTAGGTCAAGGCCGGCTGAAAAACTCCATCCCCATTACCTAGCAGCACGCCGATCGGTTCGCTGTCTGAACAACCGCCGTTCGAGCAGCCGTTCGGCACTACCAAGTCCGGCTTGCCGTCCCCGTTTACATCTGCGACCGCCGCCGACATGGCACCTTGCCCTCCCGAGTCGTAGGTTACTGCCGGCAGGAGAAGGGTTGGGGTGACGTTTTGCGGCGAAGACGCTTCGCTCCGGACTATCTGGCAGGTGACAATCACAAGAGAGAGAGAAACAATAATGAAAGGCTTGGCATTGAGAGCGCGCTGGCAGGTCATGAAAGACCTCCTTTACTGCTGCGAACCGCGGGTGCCCGATAGATCAGGTCGCACGCTGCGAGGCGGGTGTAGCGTCAGCGCTTGGACTTTTGTGCTGGCTGACGCTACCGTCCCGGGCACTGTATCACGAGCGCCGAGTTTTACAAGAGTCCGAACCCAGCGACGATGCGTGTAACTAGGCGACGACTCCCGACCTTCTGACAGCTCGATAATGTAGTCTTTAGAAGACCTATGCCCTCCTTCCATTGTTCCGACATTCTCTTCGACCTTGACGGCGTCCTGATCGATTCCACGCGGGTAGTGGCCGCCCAATATACTCGCTGGGCGCTGGAAAACAGCCTCGATCCCGATGAGGTGATGAAGGCCGCGCATGGAGTGCGCACCGTCGAAGTTATTCGGCGCGTCGCCCCACATCTGGACGCCGAAGCGGAAACCAAGATCATCGAAGAACGCGAGGCGGCAGCCGATGGCATTGTTCCCATTCCCGGGGCGGTTGCCTTGCTGAACTCCATTCCGCAAGGACGCTGGTGCGTAGTGACCTCAGGCACCCGATATCTGGCTACCACCCGCATGAGAAAATTCGGTATCCCTATCCCCAATATCCTGGTCACCGCCGACGACGTAAACAACGGCAAGCCCGACCCTGAACCGTACCGGAAGGGTGCGGAGCTGTTGAAAGCGAACCCGGCAGACTGCATCGTCTTCGAAGACGCTCCGGCCGGAATCCGCTCGGCTCACGCCGCGGGAATGAAAGTCATCTCGCTGCCATCAACCTACCCGGCGAGCGAACTCCACGAAGCCGATGTCATCGTCGCGGGATTGTCAGAGATCACGGTGAGTCTGAACGGAGCAGGAAGCACGGGATTTCTCCAGGTGACTGCGAGCACCAGGAACGCAGGCCACTGAGATGGGGGAGTTAGTGCCATTTTCAAAGATTTGTCATACCGAGTCGTAGCGAGGGATCTGCTGGTTCCGGACGGCATGCAACTTCAGATTCCCTGTCACCTGCCTACCGCAGCCACTCCTCCAACTCAATCCCGCGATCGGTCTTCTCATCCCGGTACTTCACGATCACGGGCGTATACAACGACAAGTTCCACTCCGGCCCCTTCTTCACCGCTCGCGACCCCGGCACCACCACCGCATTCTCGGGCACTTCGAGGGGCCGTTCACCCGACGCCCGATACACCTCGCCGCGCACCAGGTCATACAAAGGCGTAGACCGCGTCAGAATCGTTCCCGCCCCCAGCACCGCCCGCGCCCGCACCAGCGTTCCTTCATACACGCCGCAATTCCCGCCCACCAGGACGTCGTCTTCAATAATCACCGGCGCCGCATTGACCGGTTCCAGCACCCCGCCGATCTGCGCTGCGGCGCTCAGATGCACGCGCTTCCCGATCTGCGCGCACGATCCCACCAGCGCATGCGAATCCACCATTGTGCCTTCATCGACGTAAGCCCCCACATTGATGAACATGGGCGGCATACAAATGACCGAAGCCGCCACATATGCGCCCTCGCGCACCGACGATCCTCCCGGAACCACGCGCACCCGATCCGCCACCGCAAACCGCCGGGCAGGGAAGGTGTCCTTATCCACGAACGACAACCCTGCGTCGCCCATCTCGGCCAGTTCGCCCAGCCGAAATCCGAGCAGGATCCCTTGCTTCACCCAGGTATTGACCACCCAGCGCCCGTCTTTCTTCTCGGCCGCGCGAACTTTTCCCTGCGTCAGCGCATCACGAAATTTCAGAAAAGTTTCCCGGGCTTCCGGCTTATGTTCCACTTCGCCCAGGGAAGAAAGACGTTCGATGGAAGATTGCAGGGATGGCATGCGCGAGCAGTATAAACGCTGCGCTTTCCGTTAAAGAAAAACTGCCAAGAAGGGAGCCATTACACGACGGCGGATCGACAGGATATTTGAAAACACAAAACCGATGCCGGGGCCCCTGTCAGCGAGCAGCACCACCGCTCCGAAAAGCCAACGACCGACGACCAACGACCACCGACGGTTTTAGATACACTTGCACTCGCTGCGAATCAATATCCCCTGCATATCGTGTGCCACGGTGCGCGCCTCGGACAACGTTCCATACGGCCCATGCCACTTCGCGTGATTGGCATCATGTCCCGCCGGTCGCCCTTTCCCGTGATTGCACTGCCCGCATGTCGAGCGGTGAAGTACGATCTTGTGCGGCCCGGCCAGCCAGTTCTCGTATACAAAGAACTCCGCTGCCTCGGGCGAGGGAGCGGGCGGCTTTGTAATCAATCCCACTTCGGTTGCGATCTTCTGCAGCTTCGAACGCGTATCCCGCCGCATCGGGAGCAGCGGCAGCCGATAGACTTCTTCGATACGTCCCATCATGGCCAGCACAGCCTTGACCGGCAGGGGATTCGACTCAATGAAATTCGCCTGCATAAGCGGCAGATACTTGCGATGAATGCTGCGCGCCGTTGTCCAGTCATTATTGAGCGCGGCCCGCGTCAGGGCGGCCATCTCCGCCGGAATCTCATTCGATGCGACCGATATAATCCCGACGCCGCCCAGCGCGATGACGGGCAATGTGATCGCATCGTCGCCGGAGAAAACCAGGAAACTCTCCGGCACTGCGTTCAACACGTCGGCAATCTGTGAGATGTTCCCGCTGGCTTCCTTCACGCCCAGGACGTTGGGCACCTCGGAAAGGCGCGCCAGGGTTGCCGGTTCGATGTTGGCGCTGGTACGGCCCGGCACGTTGTAGAGAATGATCGGCTTGTCGACCGCTTCCGCGATAGCTTTGAAGTGGCGGTACTGGCCTTCCTGCGTGGGCTTGTTGTAGTAGGGCGACGCAGTGAGGATCGCATTGACGCCCGGCCGCGAGGCAACTTCGCGTGCCTTCTCGACCGCATCCTGTGTGGAATTCGACGTCGCTCCCGCCACGATGGGCACGCGCCCGGCGACAACTTCCACCGTCGTATCAATCACCCGCAACCATTCATCACGCGAAAGGGTGGGAGTTTCGCCAGTGGTTCCGCAGGGAATCAAAAAGTCGATGCCCGATTCCACTTGCCACGCGATCAGATTACGAAGCGCGGCTTCGTCAATGGACCCATCCTGGTGAAATGGTGTGACGAGTGCAGTACCGCATCCACGCAGTTGCATATCTCTAAGGATAACTCCAGGAGCGTTCCCGAGGAAAATCCATCCATCGGCTCACGAGATGCCGGCATCGACGACTGGGTTGTCCGTAGAAAACAGAATGTGAAGGTTAGAGCTCGCGCCAAATGTCCTTAAACTCGTAGTAGCCTGTCTTCCCGCTCAGCCACTCGGCGCCCAGCACTGCTCCCTCGGCGTATCCATGCCGCGACTTGGCATCGTGGCACAAGTAGATACGATCATTGGGGGAGTCGAAGATCACTTCATGCAGACCAACCACATCGCCTTCTCGAAATGACGTGATCTCGAGTTCTGTCCCGGACGCGTCCTTAATGATTCGCTGCAGCACCAGGCTGGTACCCGAAGGAGCGTCCTTTTTCTGCTGGTAATGTCGTTCGAAGATTTGTCCGGAATATCCGTGATTCGCCGCCTGAGCCGCCGCCCTTACCGCTTCAAGAAAGAGGTTCATGCCAATGGAAAAATTTGCGCCATGCAGAAACCCAACCCCGGCCCTCTCCACTGCGGCACGCACCGATCCCGCATGTGCCTGCCAGCCGGTCGTTCCGACCACCATGTTCTTCTTTTCGCGCAGGCAGGCTTCTATGTTTTCCAGCACGGCGGTGGGCGTTGTGAAGTCGATGACCGTATTCACATCGCGCAAGAACTCAGCCGTCAGCGCCTTGCAATTCGAGTTCTCGTTGGCCCCCAGAACCCGAGCATGGTGGTGCCGCTCTTTCGCGCACTGCGCCACCAGCGACCCGGTCTTCCCCCGACCAAGTATCAAGAAATTCATCAACAAAAAGTCCTTCTTCGCGGCCTTTGCGCCCAACTTGGCGCCCTTAGTGGTTAAACTTAGTTCTCTGCGAACTCTGCGCGCTTTCTCTGCGCCCTCTGCGTTTTAAGATTTTTCCCCGATTAAGCAAACACCTCAGCGTCCAGATCCGAGAAGAACGAGGAATGCAACCGCCGGATCACCCCCGGCACCTCTTCTTCTTCCACCACGAAGGTCAGATTGATCTCCGACGCCCCCTGCGAAATCATCCGAATCTTCAGATCGGACAGCTCTCCAAACACCCGAGCCGCCACCCCTGGAGTCTCGCGCAAGTTCTCCCCCACCAGGCAGACAATTGCCTTGCGGCCTTCATATTTTACGTCCGCCAGCTTGGCCAGGTCCGCCGCCAGCGCCGGAATCGCTTCATTCGAGTCGACCGTCAAGGAAACGCTCACCTCCGACGTCGACACTACATCGACGGCGACCTTGTGCCGGTCAAAGGCCTCGAAAATCGCCCGCAGAAATCCATGCGCCAGCAACATCCGCGGCGCCGCAACGTTCACGATCGTGATCCGCTTCTTGGCAGCAATCGCTTTGAAGATATTTTTGCAGTGCGGCGCCCGCGCTGTGATTTTCGTTCCTTCACAGGTCGGATTGCGCGAATTCAGAATGAACACCGGGATATTTTTCTGGACCGCCGGCAAGACGGTCGCCGGGTGCAGAACCTTCGCTCCGAAGTAGGCAAGCTCGGCCGCCTCATCAAAGCTGATCACGCGGATCCGGTGCGCATCCGGACAGAGGTTCGGATCGGTCGTCATCATCCCGTCGACGTCCGTCCATATCTCAATGGCCTCGGCATTCAACCCGGCGCCCACGATGGCTGCTGAGAAGTCCGACCCGCCGCGGCCTATCGTGGTCGTAACCCCGCTGCGAGTTGACCCGATGAACCCGCCCATCACCGGCACGCGCCCGCCGTCTACCAGCGGCTTCAATTTCAGCTCGAGCCGTTCATTCGTGTCATCGAACAAGGGAACCGCCCGCGTATAGGTCGAGTCGGTAACGATGCAATCCCGCGAGTCCACCAGCGACGCGTTGAGGCCTCGCGCCGCAAATGCTTCGCTGACAATCTTGCTGGAGAGCAATTCGCCGTAAGCGGCAACGTGATCGGTGGTGCGCGGAGTCAGTTCGCCAACCGCCGCAATCCCGCGCAGCAGCTCGTCCAGCGCATCGAACTCCGCTTCCAGTTCCCCGTGGAAGCGCGTGAAGACGCCCGTACCGAGAAGTTCCCCCGCGGTGTTGTAGTGGCGTTCGCGCAGCCCGCGCGATAGTCCGATCGCAGTTTCCCGATCGCCCGCTCCAGCTGCCTGCGCCATCTTGAGCAGTGTATCGGTGACCTTAGCCATCGCGCTGACCACCACCACCGGTCTCTTCCCAACGCGTCCTTGGACGATGGACGCCGTGCGGTCAATCGCCCTGGCGTCCTCCACCGAGGTACCGCCAAATTTCATGACAATCATGGGAGGAAAACTCGCTTAGGAATGTGCTGCGGGCGTGTTGCTGGTTGTCCTGAGGACATGCGGTCCTCATCCGTTGGAATCGCAAAGTTAGAGCGAAGACCGCAGCCGTTCCTGCCCCTCACCCCAGGTACCCTTGGGCCTTCAGCAATTCCGCATTCAGCAGCGCGGCCCCGGCGGCTCCGCGAATCGTGTTGTGCGAGAGCACCGTGAATTTCCAGTCCAGCACATGGCACGGACGCAACCGCCCTACTGTGGTCGTCATGCCCGCACCGCGCTCCGCGTCAAAGCGCGGTTGCGGACGGTCGTTGGCTTCCAGATACACCACTGGCTGATCCGGAGCGCTCGGCAGGCGCAGTTTCTGGGGCTCCGCCGTGTAAGCGTTCCAGGTCGCGATGATCTCGGAAGCCGTGGTTTTTTTCTTCAGCCGCACCGCCACCGACTCCGTGTGTCCATCTTCTACCGCCACGCGGTTGCATTGTGCGCTCATCGCAAATGTTCCCGGGACAAACCCTGAACCATTCAACTTGCCGAGCAGCTTCAGCGTTTCCTCTTCCATCTTCTCTTCTTCTTTTGCGATGTAGGGAATTACGTTGCCCAGAATGTCAAGCGAAGCCACGCCCGGATAGCCTGCGCCACTGACCGCCTGCATCGTAACGGCCATGACCGTCTCCAAACCAAACTGCTGGTCGAGGGGAGCCAGTGCCAGCACCAACCCAATCGCGGAGCAGTTGGGATTAGTGACCACGAATCCGCCCGACTTGCGCCGCCAGGCCTGCGACTCGATCATCTTTATGTGTCCGGCATTGACTTCCGGAATCACCAGCGGAACATCTTTCGCCATGCGCAACGCGCTGGAGTTGGAAACTACCGCGCAGCCCGCGTCCGCAAACGCCGGTTCCATTTCTGCGGCAATACTCGCATCGAGCGCTGCGAAGATTACTTTGGGAGCGCCTTTCGGCTTCGCCGGCGAAATTATCATCTTCGCCACTCGCTCCGGGATCGAGGTCTTCAGACGCCAGCGTGCCGCCTCGCCATAAGCGCGGCCTTCTGAGCGGTCCGACGCTGCCAGCCATGCCACCTCAAACCACGGATGATGTTCGAGCATCTGCACAAACCGCTGCCCGACAATGCCGGTCGCGCCCAGAATTCCAACAGGTACCTTGTTCGACATAGATTGACTTGGATTTTACAACACGAGTCCGGAAGAGGATTTCAGATTGCAGATTTGAGATTGAAGATTGAAAGCTTGCGACAAAAAACGACTCCACACCGCGTCCACATAGCAGACTCAACGGTTCGTAACTCTGCAATCTAAAAAAGGCAATCTAAGATATGCAATCTGATTTCTCGCTCCTACCGTCGTGGCTGAATCTCGCTGCCGAAGGTATGCTCATTCAACGGCCCGAACCGTTTTTTCTCGATATAGATCCGGCTGCGCCGCCACACGATCCGCAAGCTAGCCATCACGGGAATCGACAGGTACACGCCCAGCACGCCAGCCATCTCGCCGCCCGCCATGACGCCGAAAATCGCCGCCAGCGGGTGCAACTCCATGCTCTTGCCCATCACCCGCGGTGAGATCACGTAATCCTGCACGACTCGCCAGACTAAGAGAAAAAGCAGCAGCCATCCCCAATGCTGGTAGTTCATCAGGACGGCCACGCCCAAGATCAGCAGCGCCGCCACCAGCGGCCCCACCACCGGGATGAATTCCATCACCCCGCCCGCCGTTCCCAGCACCAGGGCGTAGCTCACCCCCATCGCGCCCAGGAAGGCCGTGTACACGATCAATGAAAATGCCGCCAGCGTGAGCTGCGCGCGAATAAACTGCGCCAGCATCTGATTCATATCTGCGATCACAGCCTGGAGGAACTCGCGCTGTGGCCGCGACTGCACCACCGATAGGGCTATGTCGCTGAAGACGCGTCCATCTTTCAGGAAAAAAATCGCCAGCAACGGCACCAGCAGGATCAGCCACGCTTCCTTGGCGACGCCGGCGGCGCGCAATCCGAAACGCTCTGCGTAGTTCTTGATGTCATCGGAATTGCTGGTCAGAAACTCACGCATCTTTTCCTGGGTGGTGCTGCTCCACCCGTGTTCCTGTCCGATGTCGTGCGCAATCGCGCCCGAACTGACGCGGTTGAGCCAGTCAGGAAGGGCTTGTCCCAGGCGGGCGCTCTCGTGGCCGATGCGCGGACCCACAGAAAAGAAAAACAGGCTGACTCCGGCCAGCAGCAGTACGTAAATGAGCGCGATGGCCCGGCCGCGCCCCCGCAGTAACTTCTCCAGTCGCGAGACTGCCGGTTCCATGAGGTAGGCAAAGAAGACTGCGAACAGGAAGACGATCAGCGTACCGCGCGCGACGTATAGAAATCCAAGTACCAGCGCAAACAGAAGCGTCGTGAAAAAGACCCGAGCCGTCCGCGTATCGATGATAACCATGTGGGTGTGCCACGCCGGTCAAGCAACAATGGAGCTCAGTCCCGAATCACTTCCGTATTGTCAGCCGTCACCAGTACTCGCTGCAGTTTGAACTGGTCATCCAGCCAGATCGTCCAGTCCCCGCCTTCACTGCGCAATATGAACTTGTTAAGTTCTTTTTCGGCGCCGCGAATGGAAACTTTATCCCGACCCTGAAATTCCACGCTCAAGGGCAGGGAAGAGCGTTGATGCGGATTGATCGCCCCGAACTGTGTCTTCTGGTTCGCCGGACACTGCACCAGTCCGTTCTCCCGCTTGCAGGTGCTCGCCAGGTAGCGCCACACCAGCACCTCTCGGTGAATGAAAACGTAGTCGTCGAGCACGCTGGTCGATAGCGGCAGCATGAAAGGCTGGTCCTCAGCTTTCTCATTGGCGCTGCCGGAGATGTGTTCGATCAGGTAATCGTTGCTGGGTGTGACCGTGGCCTGCCCTTTCCCCGGGCTGAGTTCCTTCCATTCGTACTTTCGGATATCTCCGTTGGGAGCGAGTTGCAGTTCGGAAGTCTGCGCCGCCTTGTCGGTGCCCTCTTCGGTCTTGAATTGCGACGAGATCAGGCTGCCGTTACTGCTCTGCTGGATCGAAAACGTCTCGGTGGCGATCCGCTTGCCGCCCATGAAAACTCCGAGTGACCCGGAATCGACCATCTGGCCGTTAGAATCTTTTTTGTCTTTATCGCTGGCTACGGCGATGAGCGGCGCTGCCAGCATGCCCGCCACCAACATCTTCATCATTCTCGAGAACTGCACGTCACTTCTCCTCGCCGGAAATCCGGTGATCCAGGTTCAGCTCGCCTGCGATCTCGCGCACGACCTGCTCGATAGCTTTTCCGCCCGTTTCCACTTTCAAACTGGCGCCCAGATATCGGGGACGGCGCGTGTCGTACAGCCGGCGAAACTCCGATTCTTCGCGCCGCAACGGCCGGTCCACCACATCACTTCCGCACCGTCGCCACAACTCATCCGCTGGAGCATCCAGGAAAACCGTAGCGCCCCCTGACGTGGCGAGCAGGGAAGCGATCTCCTCCTGCACAAACGCCCCACCGCCCAATGCGGCAACCCGCGGGGGCCCGGAATCGATTTCTGCGAGCAACTCTCGTAGGGCGGCGCGTTCCGCCTGCCGGAACCCCGCCTCTCCGGAGTGCTCAAAGATCTCTGGAACCGTCCGCCGTTCACGCGCCTGGATCCGGTCGTCGAGATCCTCAAACCGCCATCCCAGGTGCTTGCTCAGTGCACGTCCGACGCTGGTTTTGCCGGCGCCCATGAAGCCCACAAGAAAAACCGCCCGCACCGGCGCATCACGCCTGGCCACGGGCGCACCGACATCCCGGCGCGATGCTGGCGGGCCCTTCATGCTGTTTCGGGCTGCTTTCTTTGCGTTGCTCTGCCTGTTTTTAGCGTTTCTTGAGGTGGATTTTACCACTGAAGGTTCGCAGCCATACCGAGGAAGCCGCCTTGTTAATGGTACCTGCGAAGGAACTCCCTTCCTTGACCAGGAAAGAAGTGTGGACCTTAGGTTGGAGTTGAACGTCGCTCTGGACTTGGCCGCGCACCGACTGCGCCTTCACATCGACCGAGGCGTCGTCGGGAATGGTTGCGTCGATGTTGCCCGAGTGGCTGTTGAAGCGGTATTCGCCCGCATGTCCGAAATCGCCGTCGTACTGAATCTTTCCGCTGGTCGAACTGACGCGCACTAAGGGCCCGGTAACGGAATTGAGGGTGACATCGCCGCTGACTGAATCAATTTCCACGTGCGCGTCTCGAATATTGGTCAGCGTAATCGGGCCTGCCATGGTCTTCACATGCACGTGGCTGCCGGATATCTCGCGCACGTCGACGGCGGCATTCGCACCCTCCGCTTCCACGTCTCCGTGCAGTTTCTCGGCGCTCAGTGGGCCGGTCGTCGATTCCAGATTAATGCTGCCATCGGCGGGAATCAGCACTTCGTAATCCACCCGGGAATTCTCGGGGGTCGCACCCGACAAGAGATGGGATTGCACGTCCACACGGCTTCCGTTTTGCGTGTGATCCACTTCAACGCGATCCGAATAGGTAGTGGCATTCACCAACACGAAGTTGCCGGTCGAGGGCTTTACCGACACGCTTCCGTACTGGTTGATGATGGAAACTTTCGATTTGGGCCCAACCTCGAAGCGGTATTCCTTTTTCGTCTCAGCGACCGCAAAAGTCGCTAGCGTGACCAGGACCATCACCGTCAACTCAGTGGTATTTGGACTCCGTTGCATAGCTCCCTCGTACTTCGTGGCCCTCAGCGAAATTCACCGCGTGGATTTTGCGCGGTCCATTATGGCAGAGAACGGTCCAAAGCCATCTCGTAAATCATCGACTTCTGCCCGTAGGCGTCCATCAGCGCCTGCTGCGCTTCTTCGTCGTTGGGATCGGCGTTTACCGATTCCTGCGCGTCCCGAATGTAGTTGTTTACGTCCTTCAGGTTGCTCTCATAAGCGGACCTCATCATCGGAGCCCGCATGGAAACTTCCTGCAGCAACTGCTCGTCGCTCTGGTCGGAAGTCGACTTGGCCGCTCCGGTTCGTAGCGCTGCCTGCCGGGTTGGGTTTACCCCACCGCCATTGGTATGGGGGAAAAGCAGGATCCCCGCCCCTACCAGCAGTGCCGCCGCCGCCGGCACCAGCCAGGCCGCCAGCCCCCAACGCTGTCGTAAGGAAGGAACCAGGGAATGCGACGCGCGCGGTTCACGAATCAGTTTTTCTTGCCGGAGAATGATTTCGAGGGAATTCCAGACCCGCGGGCTGGGTTCTTCCGAGGCCTGCAGGTAATGCGCTTCATGGATGATGCTCTGCAGGCTGGTCACCAGTCCGGAGCAGTTGGTGCACGCCTTCAAATGCGACTGCAACTCCGCGTTGCCGCCGTCTTCCATGAAATCGGGCAACTCATGCTGAAACTCTTCGCACTTCATGACTTCTCTCTCCCCAAGTCGTTTCGTACCGCCTGCGCTGGCTTCCTCACGGCTTATCCGGCCTTTTCGGCTCTGCTCGTTTTGAGGAACTCGCGCAACTTCATCCGCGCTTTGTGCAACTGCGATTTGCTGTTTCCGATCGAACAACCAACCATGGTCGCGATCTCGTTGTGCTCGTACCCCTGTACGTCGTGCAGCACAAAGATCGAGCGATATCCGGGCGGCAGCCGGTCCACCGCATCCTGCAAGCGTAACCGGTCAACCGAACCCGACAGGACAGGATCATCTGCCCCAAAATCTTTCTTCGGCGTGTCGTCGTCGCCTTCGGTGGCCTCTTCCAGCGAGACTACCGGCAGACCCTTTTTCCGCAGATGCATCAGCACGACGTTGACTGCCATGCGATGCAGCCAGGTCGAAAAAGCCGACTCGCCGCGGAACGTGCCGATCTTGCGGAACAACTGCAGGAATGCTTCCTGCGTTAAATCTTCCGCTTCGCCGGTGTTCGCCGTCATGCGCAAACACAGAGAATATACGCGCCGCTTATGCAGGTTATAGAGAAACTCGAACGCTCCCGCGTCCCCCTGCTTGGCACGTTCAATCGCCTGTGCTTCCGACAGCCGCTGCTCGGTCAAGTCGCCTTTCCCGGCCGCATATGTTCAGATGCGGCTAACTAGTTGTACGTTGTACTGCTTGCGGGTGGTTTCGGGATACCCGATTCCCATAGAGTTCCTATCCAGAATAACAAAACCCGTTGCGCTGGCACGCTTTGCCCGTCTCCACTTTTTGGAAGTGACGGACGTAACAGGCTTGCGTCAAGCGGGCGCCCCGGTTTTCGTCGTAATCGTCTCCAACCCGTGCCTGTGGGGCCCGGTTTCCCTGAACCGGAGCAGGATCGCCAGACCCAGCCCGACGAAGCCCAAAATCGAAAAAATCCACATCCCAAGCGCATAGCCTCCAGGATTGCTGAGCCCGGCGCCCGCATAGTCGTTGGCCTTGCCAATCAGCAGATTCATGATGAAGAAGCCAATCTGCTGAATCAGAGTCATCAGCGCGTATGCCGTTCCCAGCCGGGATTCCCCCACGATGTAAGCCACCGACGGCCACATGATAGCCGGGATCAGCGAGAACGCTGTTCCCATCATCGCCATCGTCACCAGCAGGAGAATGGGCAAGGTTGCATGTTCGATGGTCAAGTGACCCTGCGAGATCCAGGGAAATGCAAAGGTCACGTAATGCGAGGCCGGGAGGTAGGCCATCATCAGGTACACCGGCATCAGCAGAATCGACCCAACCATCATCAACAATGACCGCTTTCCAATCCGATCCACCAGCAGTCCGAACAAGGGCGTGGCAATCATCGCCGAAAATGGAAGCAAGCTATTCAGTACCCCAGCTTGCTGCAAGCCGATTACCTTTACCGCTTCTGAGGCGCTGACCCCGCCCTGGTAGGCCAGAATCTTGTTGGTGAAAAAATCGATGGCAAACGTGCGGAAAGGGAAGATCGCGGAGTAGAACGTGAAGCACAATCCGACCACATACCAGTACGACGGATTGAACTTGAGGATGCCCTTGAACTCCAGCTTATCGACCGACCCGGCTTTACCGAGCTCGTAGCGCGCTTCGGCAGCACTTTCCAGATACCAGTACACCGCCGAACAAACCAGGCAAAGCAACCCCGCCACTGCTGCGATCATGAGCGGCCCCTGCCAGCTGGGTTCCCCGGAGGGCCCCTGCGGATAAAACGTCGACTTGGCCCAGGTAGGCGAGTTGTCGGCGGCCACCGAAGCCAGTCGCGCGATGGTCAGGTTAACGCCAAATGCGAAACTCAGTTCTTTCCCTTTGAACCATTTCGCCAAGGCGGTGGTAACCGCGACAATCATGGACTCTGCGCCTAAACCGAGAACCGTTCGTCCTGCAACCATGGTTACGAAATTTCCGCGCCACGCCGTCAGCAACGCTCCCAGAAAGCACAGCACAGCAAACATGAATAGGGACTTCTTCGTTCCAATGCGGTCGATGATGATGCCGCCGATGAGCAGCGTAAGCACGGCGGCGACGCTGTAACTGGAATTGAGCCACCCAAACATCGTGCCGGAGTAGCCCAGTTTCTCGATGAAGATCCGTTCCAGCGGGTTGATGCTGTCGTAAATGTAGTAGTTTCCACCTTGGGCCAGGCTGATAAACAGCAGCACAACCCAGCGGTACATCCGCGACGGTTCAGGACGGGACATCTCTGCCATGGGCGCTCTCTTCCAGGAGCAATCGATTTCAGGGGATCGGTACCAAAGCCAGAGAAGATATCACCTTCAGGTCACGGGTGGCAGGTCATGGGTCACAGCGGAGGTCTCAGGTCGCAGGTCTCAGGTCTCAGGTGTCAGGTCTCAGGGCGGAACGGATCGGGCACTGCTTCATGCGCTTGCCGATTAGATCGAAGGGTCGACCTGGGACTGCAGTTTGCCGACGCAATTGATGAGCCTCAACCCAGCGACATACCACTTCAACCACCGACGCAAAAGAAAAAAGGCTCGAACGAAATTCGAGCCTACGAAAAAACGAATGTCCAATTCCTCAGACCTCAGACCTCGATAGACCTGAGACCTGAGACCTGAGACCTGAGACCTGAGACCTGAGACCTGAGACCTGAGACCTACTTCTTCTTAAACTCCTGACTGATCTGCCCGACGCGCTCCACGTCCGCGTTCGTATACGTTCGAGCCGCATGCCGTCCGCTTTTCGCCGCGGCTGATGCTGCTACCGGACTGCCCGTCGCGGCGGCCGCCGCGTAATACGTCCACGCCTGATGCTCTTCGGCGCCACCTTCACGCTCCATGTGCATCATGTGCTCGGCGTGCATCCCCATCATCGGTCCTTCCGCATGGGGCAAGCGCACCGCGGGGGATACCAGCGGGCTGCCTCCGCCCGAATACCACACTACCTGGGTGTGTACCGCGTCGGGACTTCCGTCGACAATCGACATGGTCGAGTTGCGCGCTCCGGCGTGCAATCCTCCGGTGGCGTTGGATGCTCCGGCCGGCGATGCTGAAACTGTTTCGAACCCGATATTCGGGGTCGTAATCAGCGGAATATAGGGCCCGCAATTATTGGAACAGGTCGGAGCGATCCGAACCCCACCCTGCGCCAGGGCCAACGCCGACAGAGCCACCACCGCAATTCCTACCGTAAATCCACGCATACGCGCCTCCGGGAGAAGACTTCCTCCTTAAATAGAAGCAGGTCGCGTGCCAGTGAGTGGAAACGGACGGGTTCGCCTGCGATTTCCTGTTTTTGTAGGCTTTTCCGGAAAAAGGCAGGCAGTGCACCTTCATGAAATGCGCAAGATTATGCGTACAAGACGCAGAAAAATAACGATGCTTCTCCGGCTCAGCTGCCCACAAACCGCGCATAGAGACTGCGCGCCACGCCCGTGTCTGTGGTCCCTTTGATGATGGCGCGCCCGTCGCAGAACAGCGTCATCTCATACGGCTCGCGCCAGAACTTCAACACGAAATCATTGTGCCGCACCGTCCCGTGCGGCTTCAGCCGTTCGCTCAGCTCGCCAAAATCCACCGGCCGGTGCCGTTCGTGGATCTGCACCGAATTCCTCCCGCACAGGGTGATATGCGGCCGGCCCTCGCCCGCGAGATGAACAAAGTCGCGTTCTCCGCACGCCCGGCATCCGGCCCGCGGCTTGCCCGCTTGAATCTCCGCTCGCTCGTTGGTCCACACATCCCACGACAAGAGCGTCCGGCGCATCAGGTCGGCCGAGCCCACCAGCCACTTCAGGGCCTCTGCCGCTTCAATGGACGCCACCAGGTTCACCACCGAGTTCAGCACGCCAGCCGTTTCGCAGGTCTCAAAAATTCCCTGCGGAGAATCCGGAAACACGCATGCCAGGCACGCGGTTTTTCCTGGAATCACATTCAGCGTGACACCGTAGCTGCCCACGGCCGCCGCGTAAATCCACGGCACGCCGTTCTTGACTGCATAATCGTTCACCAGGTACCGCGTTTCAAAATTGTCGGTGCCATCGAGAACGAGGTCCGCGCCTTCAAGGAGAACTTCAATGTTGTCGGGAGTCAGATCGGCGACTTGCGGTTCGACCACGATTTGCGAATTGAAAGCCGCAATCCGTCTGGCCGCCGCGATTGCCTTCGGCAGAGACTCACGCGCGTCCGCTTCATCAAACAGCGTTTGTCGCTGCAGATTGCTGGGCTCGACGTAATCCCGGTCGATGATGCGGATCGTCCCCACGCCGGCTCGCGCCAACAGCGCAGCGACCGCCGAGCCGGTTGCTCCGCATCCCACCACGGCCACCCGCGCCGCCGCCAGCCGTTCTTGTCCCTGCGCGCCTATTCCCCGAAACAGAATTTGTCGGGAATATCTCTCGTCATGTTCCAAAGACATTATCAGTCTCGAGCCGCGAAACCTTTATTATAAGTCCCGTGTTTCAGCAGGAAGGAGACTCTGGTCCAGTCGGTTGTAAAGGGAACGGCTTTGTGGCCTGAGCAGCGAGGTTGTTGGAAAAACTGGTTGTGAGCGGGATGGGTTGTGATAGGGACAGCTTGTGAGAAGGACGGGTTGTGAAAGGGAGGGATTGCGAAGGGACAACTGTGAGAAAGACGAGTTGTGAAAGGGACGGGCTTCAGCCCGTCCGTAAGCACGACTAATATCCGAGCGGCTTTAGCCGCTGCCAGACCGCTCCATACAACGCGCAGACAACATTGCTTTCCACTCATTCATCGAAACAGTGAGCCATCCAACGGGTCGAGGAGTTTTTTTGCGAGCAAGGGCAACTTTGTGCAGGGTTGCGTTCGTGTGGTTGCTGCCCATGCTGCTCTCGGCGCAGCAGATTCCTTCCTCGCCCCCGCAGGATGTTCCGCTCCCCGACCAAACCTCCCAGACCTCGAATCCCGCTCTGGGAGCGATCTCGGCCTACCTAGGTCTGCCGGTCGGCGAGATTCGTTTCACGGGCGTTCCACTGCGTGAGCGGGACCACCTGCGCGACCTCATGCCGCAGAAAGTCAGGCACGCGCTCGACCGTGATCTTCTCCGCGATAGCGTCAAAATTCTCTTTGATACCGGCTTGTTCGCCGACATCCGCGTTGAAGCCGAGAAGACCGACGGACAGGTGACACTCACCTTCGCTACCGTGGGACACTACTTCGTGGGATCGGTCACCGTCGAAGGCGATCCGGGTCGTCCCAGCGCGAACCAGTTGGTCAGCGCCACCAAGCTCCAACTTGGCGAAATCTTCGCCCCCGAGAAACTGCAACGCGCCAACAAGAACATTCAGCAAGTGATGTCGGACAACGGGTTCTATCGCTCCGCCGTTACCCACGACGAGCATCCCCATCCCGAAACTTCGCAGATGGATGTCGTGTTCCGCGTAACCCCGGGCTCTCCGGCAGCGGTCGGTGAAATTACGGTGACCGGGACAGGCGCCTACACCAAGGGCCAGGTCGAAGACATCGCGCACATGCATCCCGGCGATCGTGTGACCGCCGACCGGGTCAGCAGCGCCCTCCAGCGCATTCGCAAAAAATACTTGAAGCAGAATCGCCTGCTCGCGCAGGTCTCCATCGCTTCGCGCATTTATCGACCCGACATCAACAAGCTCGACTTCACATTCCTTATCGACCCCGGCCCCAACGTCGACATCGCGGTCGAAGGTTTCAAACTCCGCAAGTCGGTCGTGCGCAAGCGCGTGCCAGTCTACGAAGAAAACGCGCTGGACGACGACCTGCTGAACGAAGGTCGCCGCAACCTGCTCGACTACATGCAGTCGCGTGGCTATTTCGACGCCAAGGTTGGCATCAAGAAGCAATCCGATCCCGCCAAAAACGAATTGCGCGCCGTCTATGTCATCGATCCCGGCGTACGCCACAAACTGGTCAAGGTGATGATCACCGGCAATAAATACTTCGACCAGACAGCCCTCCGCTCTCGTATGCAGGTGCAACCGGCCACGCGCCTGCTTTCAAGCGGCCGGTTCAGCCAGTCTCTGCTGGCCTCCGACATCAACGGTCTGCAGGACCTTTACCGCGCCAACGGTTTTCGCAAGATCCAGATTAAAAGCACCGTGCTGGACAACTATGAAGGCGTGGAGAAGCGCCTGGCCCTGACCCTGGAAATTACCGAAGGAGCACAAATTCTAGTCGGGGATGTGAAGATTACCGGCAACTCCAAAGTGCCCACCGACGACCTGCAGAGCCGCATCGATACGGCCACCGGGCAACCTTATTCCGATTACCGGCTGGCCGGCGACCGCGACACAATCCTCAACTATTACTTTAACAATGGATTCCCCGACGCAACCCTCGAAGTCTCAACCCACAACGAGCCGGGCAGCGAAGACCGCATTGCTGTGACCTTCAGCATTCAGGAGGGCGGACAGTTTTTTGTCGACCAGGTATTGGTTTCGGGCCTGGTGCATACCCGGCCCTACGTCGTGCAACGAAAACTTCGGGTCAGCCCCAGCAGTCCCTTGAGCCAGGAGGATATGCTCAGGACCCAGGCCTCACTCTACGACCTTGGAATTTTTAGCCAGGTCGATACTGCCGTGCAGAATCCTAACGGACAAGATCCCTCCAAGAATGTACTGATCGACATCCGCGAAGCCAAGCGCTACACGTTCAATTACGGACTCGGGATCGAGGTTCAAACGGGACAGCCATCGGCCAGCGAAACTGTGCCGCAGGGCAAGACCGGGGTCAGCCCGCGCGTCTCCCTGGAAATCACGCGGCTGAATTTTCGCGGATTGGATCACACCATCATTTTCAAGGGACATCTAGGCCGCCTGCAACAGCGCGCGTTGATCAGTTACAACGCCCCGGGCTGGCTCGACAATGACAAGCTCACGCTGTCATTCACCGGTTTTTACGACAACACGCTGGACATCACGACCTTCACCTCCAAGCGTCTGGAGGGGTCGGCTCAGATCCACCAGTGCTTTGGTTCCAACGAGCAATGCGTCGTTTCGGGCAGGCCTCCCACCGAAGCGGTTTACAGTTTCACCTATCGGCGCGTGCAGGCCAGCAACCTTGTCATCACCTCGAATCTGATTCCCATTCTGTCGCAGCCCACTCGGGTGGGAATTCCAGCCGTCACGTTCATTCGCGATCGCCGCGACAGCCCGCTCGAGTCCACCAAGGGCACGTACGCAACTCTGGACGCGGGCGTGGCAGCCAGTTACTTCGGCTCGGAGGCCGACTTCAGCCGGATTCTGGGACAGAACTCCACCTACTACACGCTTGGCAAGAGCCGCCCGCCCAATAAGCGTTTCGTGTTTGCGCGCTCCACTCGCCTCGGCATCCAGAATCCCTTCGGCAAGACCGTGATTCTCGAGCCTAACGAGGCTCCTCCCAACGGCGCCAGCCTGATCCCGTTGCCCGAACGTTTTCTGTCCGGCGGAGGCAACTCTCATCGCGGCTTCGGGTTAAACCAGGCAGGCCCACGCGACCTGATCACCGGCTTCCCGCTTGGAGGCAGCGCCTTGTTTCTGAACCAGCTCGAATTGCGCCTGCCGCCCGTCGATCTGCCTTATGTCGGCAGCAACATCAGCTTCGCCGTCTTCCACGACATGGGGAACGTCTTTGCCAAACCCGCCGACATGTTCGACAACCTGGTTCGATGGCGCCAGAAGGATCCTGACCTCTGCCTGCATCAGGCTACTTACACGCAGTGCGATTTTAATTACGTCTCCCATGCGGTTGGCATTGGGGTGCATTACAAGACACCCATCGGTCCGATTCGGCTGGACTTCGGTTACAATCTGAATCCGCCCGCTTTTCCCAGTTTCCAGTCGGTTACGAACACTGTGAACGAAGTGTCGTCTTCGACCCAGTTCGTTCCACAGCGGGCCAGTCATTTCAACTTTTTCTTTAGCATTGGGCAGGCATTTTAATGCGTAAGCTCCCCCTTACACTCGGGCTTTTATTGCTGGCTGTCTGCTCCAGCGCCCGCGCTGCCGACGTGGTCGACCGCATCGTCGCCACCGTTAACGGCCACGTTATCCTGCAGAGCGACTGGGACGATGCGGTGCGCTTCGAAGCTTTCATCGAAGGCCGCCCGCTCGAGAACTTGACCGACCAGGATCGCGGCCGAGCCCTCGACCGACTGATTGATCAGGAACTTCTCCGCGAGCAGTCCCAGGGAAGCGACGCTCCTCAGCCGCCCTCCGAAGAAGTGCAGCAGCGCATCATGGACATTCAGAAGGAGCACAAAGCTACAACTTCTTCAGCCTGGCACGCAGCGCTGGCGCACTACGGACTGGCGCAAAAACAGGTGGAAACCTGGCTGGCGCATGACATTGCTGTCCTGCACCAGGTGGAGGCCCGCCTGCGCCCCACGGTTCAGATTGCGCCGCAGATGATTGAGTCCTACTACCAGGACACGTTTCTTCCCGAGTTGCGAAAGTCCGGGGCCCACGATGTTCCTCTGGCACAGGTGTCCGGAAAAATCCGCGAAATCCTCACCGAACAGAAAGTGAATGAACTTTTCACCTCCTGGCTGCATAGCCTCCGTTCGGAAAGCAAGATCAGCACTCCCTCCTCCAGTCCGCCGGCCCATCCCGGAGGCCAAGGTTCGTGACCGAGGACGACGCCAGGCCAGCCCGTCGCAAATGGTGGAAATATCTGCTCGCGCTTTTTCTGCTCGGCCTGATCGCAGTCGCAGGCGCGGCCTGGTACATGACCACCGATTCCTTTCAGGCCTACGTGCGCGCCCGCATCGTGGCCGAAATGGAAAAGATTACCGGTGGTCGCGTCGAACTTGGCACCTATCACACCATCCCGTTTCGACTGCAGGCTGAAATTCGCGGCCTGACGATTCACGGCACCGAGGCCCCCGGCGATATACCTCTTGCCCACGCCGACCGTGTAGTGGCCCGGATCCGCATCATCTCGCTGCTCGAAACTGAGTTCGGATTCAAGTCCATCGTGATTGAGCGTCCCGTGATCCACTTGATCGTTCATCCCGATGGCACTACCAACATGCCGACGCCCAAGGTCAAGCGCGAGTCGACCAGGAATCCCGTAGACGAGTTGTTCTCGCTTTCCATCCGCAACCTGCAAGTGCGCCAAGGCAACTTTCTGTGGAACGATCAGGGCACGCCCTTTGACTTTGACGTGAGCAACGTCTCGGCCGACATGAGCTACTCCTTCCTGCGCTCACGTTACGACGGCACGCTAGCCCTGGGACGAGTCAGCACGCGCTACCGCGATTACCAGCCCTTTTCCTGGACCGCCGCCGCACGCTTCAGTCTCAGCAAGAACGAAGTCGAAGTAAGCTCGCTGAAGCTCGACACCGGGCGCTCGCACCTTGAGGCCAGCGGGCGAGTTCGGGATTTCTTCCATCCCGTGATCAGCGCCGACTACAAAGGAGCTGTCGATCTCGGCGAAGTCGCTTTCATTACGCGCCAGCGTGAACTGCGCGCGGGCTTTGCTGACGTGAACGGTAAGGGAACCTGGACGGCGGAAAAATTTGCCTCCGACGGCAAGTTAGCATTGAAGAATTTCGAGTGGCGCGATGATCAAATCTTCCTGCGCGATGCCAGTGTGAATTCCGACTTCTCTCTCAACGACCGCCAGCTCAAACTCAGCAAGGCGCAAGGGCGCTTACTGGGAGGGGCAGTGACGGGCGACCTCGAGATCTCCAACTGGCTGGCCTCTCAAGCTTCGCCCAGTCCTGCAAAAAGCGAAAACGCAAAAGAGAAGAAGGCCGAAGAACAAAAAGGACTATTGCGCGTGCGCCTGAAAGACATTTCCGCCAGCGCGCTCGCCGCTGCCGTCAGCACCCGCCAGTACCCGCTCGATCGCCTGAATCTGGCCGGCAACGCCGATGGCACGGTCGATGCGCGCTGGACCGGTTCTCCGAGCCGCGCGGAAGCGGACTTTGCCGTGACCCTTGCCCCGCCGGCAAGGGTGAGAGAAGGGCAAATCCCCGTTACGGCCAACGCCCGCGGAACGTATCGGGCGTACGCGGACGAACTGGAGTTGGCTCAACTCGACCTGGCTACGCGCGCCACCCAGCTCCATGCCAATGGCAAGCTCGCAGGAACGTCGTCACTGCAGCTTTCCGCATCGACTTCGGATCTCGCCGAACTGCAACCACTCATTGTTGCTCTCCGTGGTCCCAGTCGGTTGCCAGTCGCGTTGCATGGAAACGCGCGCTTCACGGGAGCGGCCAGCGGTAAAGTTTCCTCGGCCAGTCTATCCGGCCACCTGCAGATGCAGGACTTCGACTCCATCCTTCCGGCAACTGACCGCACTCCTGAACAAAAAATTCATTGGGATGTGCTGGCCGCCGATATTCAGGTTTCTCCTCGAGTTCTCGCGATACGCCGCGCCTCGGCTGTCCACGGCGACACAACGAGTCACTTTGAAGTGAGTGCCTCCCTTACGAAGGGAAGCTTCACACCGCAGGATACCTTCACCGCAAACGTCGATCTCAAAAATGCCGACCTCGCCGAGGTTCAGGCCCTGGCCGGCTACCACTATCCCGTAACCGGACGGGCGAACCTCATGCTGCAAGCCTCAGGCACCCGAGCGCAACCCCACGCCGAAGGTCATGTCCAGGTTGCGGATGCCGTTGTATACGGTCAGCCGATTCATCAGTTCGAATCCGACTTGCGCTTCAACGGCAGCGAGGCGTCGCTCAATAACATGCACGTGTCGTACTACGACGCGCAGGCCAGCGGCGGTGCCGCCTACGATCTCGACGCTCACACTTATCATTTCAATCTAGCCGGCAAGAACTTCGATCTGACCCGTATTCCCCGCCTGCAGACCACGCGCGTGCCGGTGGAGGGCCGCGTGGATTTCACGGCGCAGGGCTCTGGCACGCGCGAGACGCCGGTCATTAACGCGAATATTCTCGTGCGCGATCTCACGCTTGACCGCGAACGAGCCGGAAACCTCAACATCGATGCCGTCAGTGAAGGCGAAACCATCCACCTCACCGCCCGCTCCGAATTCGAGCACGCGCAATTCAATCTGGATGGAACTGTGCAGGCCGTCGACGGCTATCCCGCCGACCTCACCGTCCGCTTCAACCACTTTGATCTCGATTCCATCTTCCGCGAATACCTCAACGGCCAGATCGCAGGACATTCGGGTGTCACCGGGGAAATCCAGGTGCGCGGGCCGCTGCGGAAGCCCCGCGACCTCGTGGTCACCGCCAACCTTGATGGCTTCGACGTGACGGTGGATCAAGTCGCCTTGAAGAACGAGGGACCGATTCGCCTGTCGATGGCTCAGGAGATGGTGCGCCTCGAACAGTTTCATATCGTGGGCGAAAACACCAACTTCTCCGCGCACGGCACGGCCTCCCTGGCGGCGGGCAACGATCTCGACCTTGCCGGCGAAGGCCATCTCAATCTCCAGCTCATTCAAACGTTGAACTCAAACTTCACGTCCTCCGGTCAGGTCGACCTTGCGATGACGGTCAGCGGCCCAGTCGCGGACCCGCTGCTGCAAGGCAAAGTCACCGTGAGCCACGGCTCGCTCGCGTACGCGGACCTGCCCAGCGGCCTCAGCGATATGAACGGCACCCTCACCTTCAACAAGAACCGACTGCAGATCGACAGCCTGACGGCGCACAGTGGTGGAGGCACCCTGACCCTCACCGGTGGAGCCACCACCTACCAGGGCCAGATCAATTTCGATTTCAGCGCCAATGCGCAGGATGTTCGCCTGCGTTATCCCCCCGGAGTCAGTTCCACGGCCGATGCGAATTTGCGCTTTTATGGAACGCATGAGGGTTCGACTCTCAGCGGGGATGTCATGATTACCAAGCTGGCCATCACTCCCGGCTTCGACTTCGCCGCCTATGCCGCCAGCGGTGCGCAATCCGTCGTAGTTCCCCCGGCAACCTCGCCGCTGTACCGCGTCAAGCTCGACGTCCACGTCACCACCGCCCCCGACTTGCAGATGCAAACCGCCATCGCCCGGCTCTCGGGAGACGCCGATCTCCGCCTCCGCGGCACCGCTGCCAAGCCCGCGCTTCTGGGCCGAGTCGAGGTCCTTGAAGGCGAAATCAATTTCAACGGCGCGAAGTATCGCCTGGAGCGCGGGGAAGTTCTGTTTCAAAGCCCGGTCAGCATCAAGCCCGTGCTCGACCTTCAGGCCACCACCCGGGTCCGCGACTACGACATCACTGTCAGCATCAACGGCGATACCAGCAAGCCGCTCAGCGTCAAGTACCGATCGGACCCGCCTCTTCCTGAAGCCGACATCGTTGCCTTGATCGCCGTCGGCCAGACCCGTGAGCAATCCGCGCAGCTGGCGCAATCGGGCGAAACCGCATTCAGTCAAACCGCGTCGAACCTGATCCTGAGCGAAGCCCTGAACGCCACGGTAAGCAACCGCGTGCAGCGTTTGCTCGGCATCAGCAAGATCAAAATCGACCCGCAAGGCCTAAGCACCGAAACCAACCCCACGCGCGGCCCGCAGGTCACAATCGAGCAGCAGATTGCCAACGACTTCACGCTGACCTACAGCCAGAACGTCTCGCAGGCATCGCAGCAGATTATCCGGGGCGAGTACTACGTTCGTCGTAATGTCTCCATCGTCGGCACCCGCGACCAGAACGGCGTTGTCAGCTTCGACGTAAAAATTCGTCAGCGCAAGAAGTAGAGCTGACCCTGCCGCGTGATGGAGTTTTCAGCACGATGCTTCCGTGCAGGAATTTGGTAGCGTCGTAAGATGCGAAGCAGTGCGGGGAGCCTTCGACTCCGTTCGCCTGCCGGCTCACTCCGCTCAGGATGACAAGGTTTCAGGTTGGCGATTTTTCGGGAGCAAAGTCACAGCGGCTTAATTTCGCAGCTGCAATCGGCCGGCGGCACGTGCGCTTTCAGAAAATCTGAAACGCGCTTGAAGGCGTCGATCTGGTTATCCACCCGCGAAAATCCGTGCCCTTCGTTTTCATAGACCTTGTAGTCCACTATTCCATTGCGTTTCTTGATGGCGTCGACCACTTGCTGCGCTTCTGACTTCGGACAACGGGGATCGTTTCCGCCCGCCAGCAGCAAAAGCGGCGCCTTGATCTGATCGACGAAGAAAATCGGCGACCGATCTTTATACAAATCTTTGTTTTTTTCCGGGTCACCCATTTGCGCGAGATCAATTTCACGCAGCACGGGATCCTCGTTTTCCAGTTCCGTGAAGTAATTGACGAAGGGCACAATGGGAACGCCCGCCGCCCACACGTCGGGCGCCTTCGTGACCGCCATCATGCTCATGTATCCGCCGTAACTGCCGCCCATCACGATCAGCTTCTTTGGGTCGACGTATCCCGACTGCTTGATCCACTCCGCCGCGCCCAGCACATCCTGCAGGTCGCCGCCCCCCATGTCGAACAGGTTGGCCTGCTCGAATTCCTTTCCGTAGCCCGTCGAACCGCGATAATTGGGCGCGATCACGATATAACCCTGGTTCGCCACATGCTGCACGAAACGGTTAAACAGATTGACGGTCTGAGACGCAGGACCCCCGTGCACGAACACAATCGCCGGGTGCTGCCCGTTCCGTGGCAGGTTATAGGGCACGTAGACAAACGCAGAGATCGTCCATTTCCCATCCTTGCTGGGATAGTGCACCAGGAAAGGCTCGACCATATCCTCAGCGCGCATCCCGGCCACCAGGGAGTGCGTGATCTGGTGCGATTTCCCGGTTGCCATGGAATGTACCCACAAGTCGTTGGGAGCGGTTGGCCCGTTGTGGTGATAGAGCAGCCGCGCACCGTCCTTGCTGAACGATGCCGATCTCCCTGCCAGATCGTTCACACCCTTGGGTAGGGGAAGCGAAGTAGTCTTACCCGTGACCAGATCATGGACATAGATGTCCGTATTGCCATCCAGCGTTCGCGGTCCAGGTTACTTTCTTGCCGTCCGGCGAAAAGCCTCCGCCGTTGATCTCCCACTTGTCCTTGGTCAGCCACGAAACTTTCTTGGCGGCAACGTCTAGAAGCCCGACATTCTGGTACCCGTTGTCTGCGTTGGATGTGATGAGGATTTTCCTGCCATCGGAAGAAATGTCATCGGCGGCGTAAAGGTGCTCGCCAGAGTGCTCGCTCAGCAGGGAACTCTTTCCCGTGGCCGCCTCCGCAAGGAATACGTTCGAGTCGGTTCCCTTAGCCTGGGATTGCGTATAAACAATCGACTTGCCATCCTTCGACCAGATAGGCCGGGTATTCCGCTTATCCTTCGGAGTATCGCTAGTGATGTGCTGTATCTTGCGCATCACCATGTCGTAGACGTCGATCTCGACGGCCGAAGACGTTTTGGGCTTCACCATATACGCTAGGTAGCGCCCGTCCGGGGACCACGCGGGGCCCATTTCCGCAATCTCGCGGGTGTTGGTCAGGTTGACGACCTGCCCGGTCTTGGGCGAGACGATGAAGATGTCCCACTGCTCATCGCCGTCATAGTCCGATTGGTAGGCGATCCACTTTCCATCCGGTGACCACGCGGGCGAGGTCTCTCGCTGATCGCTCACCGTCAACTGGGCCGGCCAGCCACTCTCAGCCGAGACCAACCACAGATTGTTTCGCCCGCTGATATTCGAGACGAAAACGATCTGCTTGCCGTCCGGCGACCAGTCCGCCGCGCCCACCTGCCGGCTCATGTACAGCTTCTCGATCGACAGGTTCTTCTCCACCTGCGCATTGGGCTTGCTGGCAATCTGCTTCGGATCGGTAACTGCCTGCGGGGCGGGGAGCGTCTGGGAAACGGCAACGGTGCTGGTGATCATAAGAATTGAAAATGCATTCAGCGCGCGCATGGAACTCCTTGCGAGGAAAATTCGAACGTATCAAATCTCAAGAAAATTCACAGATCTAACAGATTATTGTCATCCTGAGCGCAGCGAGGTACCTTGGGCTTAACTACTACGCTTTGGCGCCCTTGTGCACTTCCACCGTCGTCCACGTCTTGTCCTCCGCGTGACACAGCGGCTCTATCGGACAATCCGCGCACTTCGGCTTGCGCGCAACACATAAATTCCGCCCGTGATGGATCACCTGGTGCGAGTACAAAATCCAACGATCCGTCGGGATGATCTTCATCAAATCCTGCTCAATCTTCTGAGGGTCATTGTTCTTGGTGAACTCCCAGCGCCGCGAGATGCGATGCACGTGCGTATCGACAACCACGCCCATCGCTTTGCTGAACCACGAGCCGAGCACGACATTTGCGGTCTTGCGCGCCACCCCCGGCAGCGTCAGCAACTGATCCATTTCCTGGGGAACCTCCCCGCCGAAGTCCGCAACGACCTTCTTGGCCGCGCCCACCACCGACCGCGACTTGTTGCGGAAGAATCCCGTGGATCGCACGTCGGGCTCAAGTTGTTCGGGTTCGAGCGCCGCGAACGCCTGCACCGTGGGATACTTCGCGAATAGCACAGGTGTGACCCGGTTCACGGTGGCATCGGTGGATTGTGCAGACAGAATGGTTGCCACCAGCAATTCCCAGGCAGTGGTGTGATGCAAAGCGCACACCGCCTCGGGATAAAGGGCGTCGAGGTGCTTCAGGATCGCCTGCACCCGCTCGGGAGTAGTCGGCTTGTAGCCCCTGGGAACAGCAGATTTGGACCGGCCCGCAGATCTGTTGGATGCAGTTTTCTTCGGAGGCCTGAGAGCGGCGGCTTTCTTCCCCGGAGTTTTGATGCTTTGAAGCCGGACCGACCGCCCTCGAATTGTCTGAACCCCCGCCTGCTTGCCTGACTTCGCCGGCTGTCGCGGAACCGCTCCCCGTGCCATGAGCTCTCCTGAAGGAAACGTAAATGGTAACAAAAAGAGGTTCACGCTGACCTGCCAGCGAGGTTGGTGAAGCAGACTGCTTCGAGGTCGAGCTCGTCACTGTCCCAGCCATCCGGGGACATGTCTATTCGTTCCATTGACGTCCGTGAGTGTGCTGGGTACTCTGGAACCATCTTCGCAACTCAGGAAAATTTTCGTGGCCGTCAAATCCATCCAACTGGGGCAAGTCTGGCGTCAGGACACTAGCGGCCAGGATTATCTGGTCACCAAGGTGTACAGCGAAGTATTCTCGCAGTTTGCGGTGCTGCGGCCTGCGGAGGTCACCGCGCCCGACGCGCCCACCGTGAAAGTGAAAGTCGCCAAATCATCCGGCGGAGCCTCGCTGCCGGGCTTCACCTTCACGCAGGAAGGTTCGTTCTAACTTTTCCGTTAAACTGGCTGGAGCCTCTGCATCTCATCTCCCTGCGGGTTGTTCCGCTGAGTTGAGGATCACAGAGTCTTTGGGCGTGCTCATTCATGACGGAAAAACTTCTTGCGGTACTGTTCCTATTCATCAAATCAGTGGTGGGCGCCACCGGCTATGCGGGCATCGCATTGCTGATGGCGATCGAGTCGGCGTGCATCCCGCTGCCGTCCGAGTTGATCATGCCGTTTGCCGGCTACCTGGTATACGAAGGCTCCATGCGCTTGCTGTGGGTCGCGACCGCCGGCGCCATCGGCTGCAATCTCGGCTCGCTGGTCGCCTATGAGATCGGACGCTACGGAGGCCGACGGCTGGTCGAGCGCTACGGCCGCTGGATTCTGATGGGCCGGCGCGAACTCGAATGGGCCGATCGCTTCTTTGAACGCTGGGGACAGGCCGCCGTGTTTGTAGGCCGTCTCCTGCCCGTGATCCGCACCTTTATCGCGTTGCCCGCCGGCGTTGCCCGCATGCCGCGCGGCAAGTTTCACATCTACACGTTTCTGGGGTCGTGGCCGTGGTGCTTAGCGCTCGCCTACTTTGGAATGAAGCTGGGAGAAAACTGGCGGAGCCTGGGGAAATACTTTCATCAGTTCGATGCGGTGATCGGAGTCATGCTGTTGGCGGCTGTCGGGTGGTTTATCTGGTCGCATTGGCAGGGGCGCATGCGGGAGAGTGATTAATTCAAAATCTTAAGTACAGGGACACAGAGTGGAGATGGGGTTCCCCCGTGTGACGCTGTCTCGTTCTGTGGTTATAAGGTTTTCCGGCCATGACCTTGTCAGCCTGCATCCGGCTTCGCCAGCAGTGACCCTACAATCTGCCAGCGGCCGTTCCGTTTCACAACCACATCCATATAGAGATAGCGCGCAGGGAAACGCTGCCCGTCGGTCTCGACCATGTCATCTTCCGATCCGTGGACGATGGCGAAGTCTCGAAAGAGCCGAATGCGGCGCCCGGTTGAAACAATCGAAGGATAGCGCAAGGCGCTGGTACGCAGGTTTTCAAGAACCTGCTGCTTCGTGAACGGATGACCTGACGGATCATACTGCACGTAGTCCTCCGCGAAAATCTGCGCCAGCGCCACGAGATCGGCTGCCATCAGGGCTCGATCACCGGCGTCGAATAAGGCATGAATCTGCTTCTCGTCGGCGTTCGGGTCAGGCAATGTTCCTCCGGCGGGCAGCGGATGAAGTCTCGCCGCTTTGACGATCGCGCCGCAACAGTGTACAAGCATGAAATTCCGATTGCCCAGGAGGCCCCGTGTCCCGCGCCCTTACCGGATTGGTTCTTGCCGCTGCCCTCTTCGCGCCGATCGCGACCGAATCCCAGACCGCCTCGTCTGCCGACAAGCCGTTCGTCGTCGAGTACTACTACAAAGCCAAATGGGGATATGCCGAGGAATTCCTGAAGCTGTTCAAGAAGAATCACTATCCCTTGCTGAAGAAACAGGTCGAGATGGGCCGCATGGTGAAAGTCTGGATGGACCAGCCGCGCTATCACTCGACCGAAGACGGGCGCTGGGACTACCGCGTAACCATCATCTTCAAGAACGCCGCGGTCGCCAACGAAGCTTTTGACGAAGACCCGCTGAAGAAGCAGCTCTTTCCCGATCAGGACGCCTACCAGCACGAAGAACAACGCCGGTTTGCCATTCTCGATGCGCACTGGGACGTGCCGATCAAGACCGTGGAATTGGAGAAGTAAATTGTCACCCCCGCGATTGGTTGCGTGACGTGGATGCGATCGGTTACGTGACCTGGATTGTTTGCGTGAATGGATGCGTTTTGGTGCGTGAATGGATGCGATTGTTTGCGTGACATGGATGCCCAAGCCGCGAAGCGGCGACATACATTAGCCCAGGGCGTAAGCCCTGGGTAAGGAGCGGCACGAGCGCGAGTCCCGGAGGGACGGCACCCACGCGATGTGGGCATGAGCCCATAAGCTATTACGAAGTAATACAGTGCGGCTCCAGCCATCTCCCCGCGCACTTCAATCCCCAGAACCCGCCCATCAACCCGCGGCCATGCCCGCTCAGGCCGGCAATATTGCCAAACCCTGCACGATGCGAGAACATATCCGTTTGCCTTACACCATCCAGACAAATAAGGACGCAGCCACATTATGGCGAAACGGTCGAAGTCCGCGAAGCCGCGGGTTGAAGTAAAAGAAGAAGCACGTTCCGAGAAGAAAAGCTCTTACGGCAACCTGCAGGCCGCCAAAGGAAAGCTCGGTGTCATGATCCCCGGCATGGGGGCCGTGGCCACCACTTTCGTGGCCGGAGTCGAGGCCATCCGCAAAGGTATCTCCAAGCCCATTGGCTCGGTCACGCAGATGGGCACCCTCCGGCTTGGCAAGCGCACCGATGGCCGCTCGCCCAAGATCAAGGAATTCGTCCCCCTGGCTGGCCTTGACGACCTGGTCTTTACCGGTTGGGACATTTTCGAAGACAACATGTTCGACGCCGCGACCAACGCCGGCGTGCTCGACCGCTACCTGCTCGAGCAGATCAAGCCCTTCCTCCAGAAGATCACGCCGCGCAAGGCCGTCTTCGACCACAACTACGTCAAGAAGATCGACGGACCGAACGTCAAGAAGGGCAAGAACAAGATGGAACTCGCCGAGCAGGTGCGCGAGGACATCCGCGAGTTCAGGAAATCCTCCGGCGCGTCACGCCTCATCACCATCTGGTGCGGGTCGACGGAGAGCTTCATCCAGCCCACCGCTGTTCATCAATCGGTGAAAGCTCTCGAGAAAGCGTTCCAGCAGAACGACGAGAACATTCCGCCTTCGATGATCTACGCCTACGCGTCGCTCATGGAAGGCGTGCCCTTCGCCAACGGCGCTCCGAACCTCACCGTCGATGTGCCAGCATTGCACGATTTATCGCGCGAGCACGAAGCTCCCATCTGCGGCAAGGACTTCAAGACCGGCCAGACCCTGATCAAGACCATCCTCGCGCCCGGATTCAAGGCCCGCATGCTCGGGCTTGCGCGGATGGTTCTCGACCAACATCCTGGGCAACCGGGACGGCGAAGTGCTCGAAGATCCCGGCTCGTTCAAGACCAAGGAGGAGTCGAAGCTCTCGGTCCTCGAACACATCCTGCAACCCGATCTGTACCCGGATCTCTACGGTGATTTTACCCACAAGGTTCGCATTAACTATTACCCGCCGCGCGGTGATAATAAAGAAGGGTGGGACAACATTGATATCTTTGGGTGGCTGGGCTACCCGATGCAGATCAAGGTGGATTTCCTGTGCCGCGATTCCATTTTGGCGGCGCCCATCGTGCTTGACCTGGTGCTGTTTCTCGATCTCGCCCAGCGCACGTCCGAGTTGAAGGGTTTGGGCATTCAGGAGTGGTTGAGTTTCTATTTCAAGAGCCCGATGACAGCGCCGGGGTTGTATCCGGAGCACGACCTGTTCATCCAATTGATGAAGTTGAAGAACACGTTGCGGCATTTGCGCGGCGAGGAATTGATTACGCACCTTGGGCTGGAGTATTACGACTAGGCTCACGGGCTTACGCCCGCAATCGCGGGTGTGTCGTCCCTACGGGACTCGCGGGTGGTTGCGGCGCTACCCAGGGCTTGCGCCCTGGGTTAATCTATGCCGCCGCTGCGCGGCTTCAGCACGGCAGCCCGTCATTCGCCGCTGCGTGGCTTGAGCAGCGCTGCCCCCCCTCCGGCGCCCGCTTGGCTTGAGCACGGATGCCCGCACTCCCCCGGTGCGCGGCTTGAGCACTGCTCCCCGCACTTCGCCGCTGCGTGGCTTGAGCAGCGCTGCCCCCCCTCCGGCGCCCGCTTGGCTTGAGCACGGATGCCCGCACTCCCCCGGTGCGCGGCTTCAGCACGGCAGCCCGTCATTCGCCGCTGCGTGGCTTGAGCAGCGCTGCCCCCCACTCCGGCGCCCGCTTGGCTTGAGCACGGATGCCCGCACTCCCCCGGTGCGCGGCTTGAGCACTGCTCCCCGCACTTCGCCGCTGCGCGGCTTGAGCAGTGCCGCCCGCACTATGCCGCTGCCTGGCTTGAGCACGGGTCCCTGCATTCCGCCGCGCGCGGCTTCAGCACCGCTCCCTGCACTCCGCCGCATCGCGGCTTGAGCACGGGTGCCCGCCCTCTGCCGCTTTGGTCTACATCGATGATGGCGGGTGGTTACTCAAGTTGCATTGACAGCGTCCGAAAGCCATGGCTATGCTCACCATTCGAGGAAGGAGCACGATGCAATTCTCCCGGTTCGCGTTGATTTTTCTGGCGGTTTCGTCAGTACTGACCCTGAACGCCCAAGACAAGCCAGCGGCTCAAACTGAGCCTGCGAAAGCCGAGGCGCCCGCTGCACAAGATCAATCCTCTACGGATCAATCCGCAGCGAATCCTCCCTCTGGGGTGGCCGTGGATGCGGTCAAGGTGACAGGAACGACCTTTGAGTCCCCGTACTTCAAGTTCACCTACGAGCTGCCAGCGGGCTGGAAAACGCTGAACGATGCCGCCCGCACCGAAGCCAACAGGCAGGCAATTCAGGAAGACATTGAGCGAGCCAAGATGGCGGGGGTTGCGCCCAAAAAGGCGTCTGCGAAAACGCCGGCAAAGGATAAGCCAGCCGCGCCGCCGAATCCCACGCCGCAACATTCGCCGGTCGTGCCCGAACGTTACAGCCTGCTGGCCGCTTCGCCCGACGGACTCGATTCACTAGCCAGCCCGGTTCTGCCGCGAATCAATATCTGGGCGCATCGCCGCATTCCGCCCCTGGACACGGCGATCGACCATGCCCAGCTTCTCATTTCAGGGAAGCACAACGAAGTCCTGGTTCATCCGCAGGAAATCAACATTGCCGGGCACCAGTTCGTGCGCGTTGAGCTGGTCAATGCGGCAGGAAAATATCACGCCCGCTACATCACCGTGATCGGCGACTACCTGGTCGGATTCGATTTTCTGGAGGAATCCGAGCGGGAAATGGCCGAGTACTCGAACACCATCAAGAGCATCAAGTTCGAATAACGATCCCGCGGGCCGTCGTTCAGGCTTTCAGTTCCGCAGCCGGCAGAAATCTTGGAGCCTTGCGGGCCTGTCTGGCGTGTTCGAACCCGTAAGCGATCTTGAGCAATGTGGGCTCGCTCCATGCCCGGCCGAAGAACGAAATGCCTACTGGCAGCCCGAACATGTAGCCGGCAGTGACGTTGATATTCGGATATCCCGCCACCGCGGCCGCATTGGAGCTGCCTCCGCCGAAGTGATCTCCGGCAACCAGGTCCGTGATCCAGGCGGGGCCGCCCGTCGGCGCGATCAAGGCATCAAGTTTGAATTTGTCCATCACCGCGTCGATCCCCTCGATGCGCGTCAGCCGATGGTTCTTCTCGAGCGCATCGATATACTCGCGGCTGGTGAGCGGTCCCCGTGCTTGCGCGCGCATGAAAACATCCTGTCCGAAGTAGGGCATTTCTTTCGCGGCATTCTGATTGTTGAAGTCAATCAGGTCCTTTAAGTTTTTCATCGGGGAAGACGAGCCGAGCCGGGCCAGATATTTCTCGATATCAGTTTTTAGCTCGTAGTCGAGCACCAGCGATTCGGACTCGTCGAACTTGCCGAAGGTTTCGATATCGGCGGGATCAATGATGCTCGCACCCTGTTTGGTTATCAGCGCGATTGCCTCTGCCATGATCCGGTCGACTCCGTCGCTGAACCCGAAATACTTTCGCGCCACGCCGATGCGCGCCCCTCTTAATCCATTCTCATCGAGGAACCTGGTGTAGTCGGTGTGCGATTTCCCCTGGCTTTCCCTGGTGTAGCTGTCCTCCGGGTCGACTCCGGTGAGTGCGCCCAGCATGATTGCCGCATCGCGCAGCGTCCGGCACATCGGCCCGGCGGTGTCCTGGCTATGCGAGATCGGAATGATGCCTGTGCGGCTGACCAGACCCACGGTCGGCTTGATGCCGGCCAAACCGTTCGACGATGACGGGCAGACGATGGAGCCATCGGTCTCGGTACCGATGCCGCCCGCCGCGAGGTTCGCTGAGATGCCCGCGCCCGTGCCGGAACTCGAGCCGCATGGATTGCGGTCAAGCGCATATGGATTTCGCGTGAGCCCTCCGCGGCCGCTCCACCCGCTGGACGAATGGCTGGAACGAATGTTCGCCCACTCGCTGAGGTTGGTCTTGCCCAGGATCACCGCCCCGGCCTTTCGCAGTTGTTGCGCCACAAAAGAATCGCGCACAGGCTTGGGCCCGCCCGCCAGCGCCAGCGACCCGGCGGTGGTCATCATCTTGTCCGCCGTATCGATGTTGTCCTTAATGAGAAGCGGAATTCCGTGAAGCGGGCCACGTCCGCCCTTCTCCTTGCGCTCGCGATCCAGCGACTCTGCGATCTCGACCGCGTCAGGATTTACTTCGATCACGCTGTTGAGGGCGGGCCCGCTTTTGTCGATGGCCTCGATGCGGCTTAGATACTTTTCCGTAATCGCGCGCGCCGTAAATTTACCCGACCTCATGCCTTCCTGCAGATCGTCGATCGTGACTTCATCGAGTTCGAACGTGGGGACATCGGGTACTGAAGATGTGGGGAGGAGCTCGCGGGCCGCGCCAAGCGCCGGGTACATGGCGGCGGCAACGCCACCGACAACGCTTCCGCGCAGGAAATCCCTCCGACTGCCACCTTGTGATGAACGATTGCGCTCTGCTCTCAAGATAAGTCTCCTAAAGAAACGAAA
Organism: uncultured Acidobacteriota bacterium; assembly: GCA_963850425.1. Taxonomy (GTDB): domain Bacteria; phylum Acidobacteriota; class Terriglobia; order Terriglobales; family Acidobacteriaceae; genus Gp1-AA133. The sequence continues at coordinate 489,838 of CAWKLF010000005.1, forward strand.
ATGCGTTGACGAATACGGCGACAAGGATCCAGCTACGTGCGGCCTAAAGCCTTTCTCAGCGCCCTCTGCGTTCTAAGATCTTTCACCGCAAGGCCGCAAGTAAAGCGTCCTTCCAGCGCGCAGTATCCAGAGTCCAGCAAACCCGGGCCCTGCGCTGCTTGACCACAGCCGCCCACACATCCCGATTCCGATCATCCTCCGCGACGTTCAGACGGTCGACCACCGTCATGCCGCGAGTCAACTCGCTTTGAGTCTCGACCTCGAGGTAGTGGTCGCTCCACGAAGTCCCCACCGACGGATCGAGCGCCAAACACATCGCGACCGGATCGGGAAGGGAAATGCCGTCCTCGCCGGTCTGCACCTTGTAAGCCGCCCGGGCGTGGCTGTTGCACTCGATCGCGAAGTGCGCCAGCGGAGTCTTCAGCGCTTCGACCGCGGCGATGTCGCGATCGTTCAGGACGGCCTCGCCGCGCGACAAATGCCACCCGATCAGTTCCAGTGGAATTCCGCTGCGCACGACCATGCGCGCCGCTTCAGGATCGACCCAGATGTTGTACTCAGCCGCCGGGGTGACGTTGCCTTCGCAGCACGGAGCGCCACCCATGATCACGCAACGGCCGATTTTGTCGGCGATTGACGGTTTCCGCGCGAGCGCCAGAGCCAGGTTGGTAAGCGGCGCCAGCGTGACGATCGTCAAGCCCGGATGCTCTTCAGTCTCCGCAATGATGGCATCGGCGGCGTGCCAACGTTCCATGGATCTTTTGGGCGGCGGGTACCCGTGTTCGCCCAGGCCATCCACGCCATGGAACCAGGTCGCGTTCTGGTAAGTACGCAGCAAGGGCTTGTCGGCACCAGCGTAGACAGGAACCTCGCTTCCGCAAAGCTCGGCGACGTAGAGCGCGTTGCGGGTCGACTGTTCGACGGGCACGTTGCCCGCGACCGTGGTGATCGCGACCACCTCAACATCGGGCGCGCGCAACGCCATGATCAGCGCGACGGCATCGTCAGAAGCAGTGTCGGTATCGATCAGGAAGGGCCGTGGCACGCCGCGTATGATAGCAAACAGCAGAGTGCTATATTGTCACTCCCGGAGGTGCTCCATGGCGCGTGTTGTGCGTTGCGGCCTGATCCAGGCGAAGACTCCACTGGATGGTAGACAGCCGCTGTCGGCCATCAAGAAGGCCATGATCGACAAGCACCTCAAGATGATCGAGCAGGCCGCCAAGAAGAAAGTCAAAATCCTCTGCCTCCAGGAACTGTTCTACGGCCCGTACTTCTGCGCCGAGCAGAACCCGCGCTGGTACGAACTGACCGAGCGCGTTCCCGAAGGTCCGACCACCAAGTTGATGCAGAAAATCGCCGCCAAGCATCGCATGGTGATCATTGTGCCGGTATATGAGGAGCAAATGCCCGGCCTGTATTTCAACACTGCGGCCGTCATCGATGCCGACGGCAAATATTTGGGCAAATACCGCAAGCACCATATCCCCCACGTGCATCCGGGCTTCTGGGAAAAGTTTTATTTCACTCCCGGCGATCTGGGCTACAGCGTGTTCGAAACCAAGTACGCGCGGGTCGGCGTCTACATCTGCTATGACCGCCACTTTCCGGAAGGTGCCCGCATCCTGGGCTTGAACGGCGCAGAGATCGTATTCAATCCGTCGGCGACGGTAGCGGGACTATCCGAATATTTGTGGGAACTCGAGCAGCCCGCCCACGCGGTGGCCAATGGATACTTCGTCGGCGCAATCAATCGCGTTGGCACAGAGAAGCCCTGGAGTATCGGCGAGTTCTACGGCAAAAGCTATTTCTGCAACCCACGAGGCAAGATCATCGCGCAGGCCAGCCGTGACAAGGACGAAATCGTGGTAGGAGATCTTGATCTCGACATGATCACCGAAGTCCGCCGAACCTGGCAGTTCTTCCGCGATCGGAGGCCGGAGACGTACGAGCCGTTGACCGCGCAAACCGGCAGGGCAGCTGCCGCAGATTGAACCTTGGTCGTAAAAGGTTCGTCGCCACTGTCATCTTGAGCGGAGCGAAGGACCTCTGCATTGTTCTGCACGGTGCCGCAGTCGACCTAAAGATGACAGTCGACATCGTCAATTGCTGCAGACATCGCGGATGTTGTTAGGGTAAACGCCTGAGCCGATCCTGACACTTGAGACCGCAAGCATGACTCCAATCGCCACACCAAACCTTTCCCGCATCGAGTCCTCCCCTCTCTACAATCCCGACCTCGCCCCCACCACGCCCGCCCAGCGACACTGGGGCACGTACAACTATGCCGCGCTATGGATATCGATGTCGGTCAATATCCTGACCTACATGCTGGCCGCCAGCCTCATCCAGGGAGGCATGAACTGGAAGCAGGCGGTGTTCACGGTTTTCCTCGGCAACACGATTGTGCTCATCCCCATGTTGCTAAACTCGCACCCGGGCGCTCGCTACGGCGTGCCGTTCCCCGTGCTGGCGCGTGCCTCGTTCGGAGTGTTGGGGGCAAACGTAGCCGCCGTTCTGCGCGCGCTGGTAGCCTGCGGATGGTTCGGAATTCAGACCTGGGTCGGAGGGGAAGCCGTGAGCAGCCTGCTCGCGATTCTGTTTCCCGGATGGATAAACGTCGAGCACCGAACAGCAATCTGCTTCCTGGTTTTCTGGCTTATCAACCTGGCAGTGATCCTGAAAGGCATCGAGTACATTCGTTTCCTGCAGGGCATCAGCGCGCCGGTTTTGCTGGCGGTCGGACTGCTGCTGCTGGGCTGGGCCTACAAAACGGCCGGAGGATTTGGTCCCATGCTCTCGGCTCCGTCGCGTTTCACGAGCTTTCCGGACTTTCTTAAGTTCCTGATTCCGGCATTGAACGCGACCGTAGGTTTCTGGGCAACGGTGTCACTCAACATCCCCGACTTCACCCGCTTTGCCCGGAGCCAGCGCCAGCAAGTGATCGGGCAAGCTCTCGCCCTGCCGACCACGATGACGCTCTACTCCCTGATCGGCATACTGGTGACCTCGGCCACAGTGGTCATCTACGGCACCGCAATCTGGGATCCGGTCCAGCTGCTCGCACGGTTTCATTCGCCGGTGGCAGTCGTGATCTCACTGGCCGCAATCCTGCTCGCAACGCTCAACGTAAACATCGGCGCGAATGTGGTCTCGCCTGCGAATGACTTCTCGAATCTATGGCCGCGTGGCATCAGCTTTCGCACGGGCGGTGTGATCACCTGCTTCATGGGAATCGTCCTGATGCCCTGGAAACTGCTGGCCAACTACAAGACATTCATCCTGGGTTGGCTGGGCGGATATGCGGCATTCCTCGGCCCGGTGGCGGGAATTATGATCTGCGATTACTTCGTGATCCGCCGCCGCGAACTGCAACTGGAAGACCTCTACCTGCGCGGCGGAGCCTACGAGTACCGGCATGGCTTCAACTGGTCCGCACTCGTCGCCCTGGCAGCGGGAGCGGGAACCGCACTGATTGGACTCATCGTCCCCGCCCTTCGTCCTCTCTATGACTATTCCTGGTTTGTGGGATTTGCGGTGTCGTTCGTGAGCTACTATGCGCTCATGAAAACTCAGCGCATCTCCGAGATGCCGATTGCAGAGGCGTCTCGATAGATCTTTCCGGCAGTGCCCATTGGTTTCCGCGAAAAACGAAATTTGGCATTTGCGTTGCGTGGCAATCAGAGGGCCGGCGCTCGCCCCGACTATTTCTTAAAAAGAATTCAGAATGCTGGATCACCTTCGCCCCCAATACGCCAAAGCATTTCACTGCCTTGGTTCCGATTGCGAGGACACGTGCTGTCACGGCCTGGACGTGGTAGTGGACAGGGCGACTTATGAGAAGTACCGCTCCGCACCAGCGTTCCATGCTCGAATGCAGCATCTTCTCCCCGTTACCGGCGCCAGCGAATCTCGATATGCCCGGATCCAGCTCACGGCGTCCTATACCTGCCCTTTCTTATCGTCGAACCGTTTGTGCGGCATCCAGCAGGAGCATGGAGAACTTTACCTGGCGGAAATCTGCGCGAATTATCCGCGCCTGACGCAAAGGATCGACGGCTTGCGCGAAACGACGCTCCTGCTCTCGTGCCCGGAGGCGGCCAGATTGGTGCTCTTTAATCCAAAACTGATTCCGACTGACGATGCTGCGACCGGCAATCTGCCTCGCTACCATCGTTTCTCCGGCATGGGCGGTCAGCCAGCGCGCGCCAACGGGAGCCCTCATCAGTTCTTGTGGGAAATACGCGAGTTCACCCTGTTGTTGCTCCGGGATCGCGCCTACCCGCTCTGGCAACGCTTGTTTTTGCTGGGAGTGTTCTGCAAGCGATTGGACGAAATCACCCGCATGCATCAGCTCGGCATCGTACCGCACCTGCTGCGCGAGTTTGCTGAGTTCATTGAAATGGGCACGCTCCGTTCCGCCTTGGACGGCATGCCCACTCAAACTGTCCAGCAACTGAAGGTGGTATTGGAAATGACCGCCCAGTATCTCCAGATAACGGACGCCAGCCACCTTCGCCTCCGTGAGTGCGTGCAGGATTTCTTGGACGGAATTGGCTATCACGACGGCGTTCCCGCGGAAGGCTGCGCTGCATCCTATGAAGACGCGATGACCCGGTTTTACCGGCCCTACATGGATGCGCATCCGTTCATCATGGAAAATTATTTGGTGAACTACGTCTTCCGGACGCGCTTTCCTTATGGCGTTGATGCGCAGGGCCATCCAAGCGATCCTTTTAGCGAATACCTGAAGATGGCCGTACTGTACGCACTCGTCAAGGGATTGTTAATCGGTGCGGCGAGCCGCTATCAGAAGGAATTTTCAGAATTTCATGTTGTGAAGGTAGTGCAGAGTTTCGCGAAGGCGGTTGAGCAAAATCCGAACTTCCCGGGCGACAAACACCTGCGCTTCGCCGATGCCCAGGGCATAGCGCTGTTGGTTTACGGGTAGCCTTGAGCAGTGCGCCGGAGGGCGTGATGGTCAGCGAGGAAGCGCCAAAGGTTCGACTCTCTACGCTGCCGCTCTCTGGAACGCCGGCAAAATCTCTTTCCTGTAATCCTCTAGGGTGGCTTCCTCTTCCCCGCACATCAGGTACAGGTTGAACTGTGTCACGCCCAGCTGCGCAAGCTTGCGCAGCTTCTCTCGATGGGTCTCCGCCGGGCCCACCACGCAGAACCGGTCGACAATGTCATCAGAAACGAACTTCGAATTGCTGCTGTCGACTTCGCAGTGCTGCAGGTAGTCATAGCCGCCACGATTGCTTACATACGAGGTCAGCGCGGGAGGCAAATCCTCGGGCTTATAGCGCGACAGCAAATCCACCACGTGATTGGAGACCAGGGCCGGGAACCAGCGCACCTGTTTGCGCGCTTTCTCGAGATCGTCGGAAACCCACACGGGCGCCGCCGCCATCACTTCGATCTTCTTGTAGTCGCGGCCAGCCGCCTCCGCTCCCTTTTTCACGAAGCCCAGGCACCATTCGATTAAATCGGGATCGGCGAATTGCAGGATCACGCCGTCACCCACGCGTCCCGCCATTTCGAGCACCTTGGGTCCGTAGCCCGCCACCCAGATCGGCGGCGGAATCTGCGCCCAGGTCAGCCGCGTGGGCTGGCCTTCGTAGTCGACTTCTTTTCCCGACATCAATTCGCGCAGCGTCTTGATCGCCCGTTCCAGATCACCCGCTCCAACCGGCTTCTTGCCCAGCACGCGACGCGAGCTATCCCCGCGCCCGATGCCAACCTGCATACGCCCGCCCGAAATCAGGTTCAGCGTCGCGAACAGGCTCGCCGTCACGGTGAGGTCGCGCACCGCAGGGTTGGTCACGCACGGCCCCAGCTTCATCTTTTTCGTGTTGGCCGCCATCAAGGTGAGCATCGGATAGGGCTCGAGCCACAACACGTGTGAATCGAAGATCCATCCATACTCGAACCCCGCCACTTCGGCCTGGCGCGTCAGAGCGACGATGCGCTCGACCGTCATGTCAGGTTTGAAGGTGATCCCGAACTGCATAGAATTTCCTCTATAGGAATCTCTCGGTGTCCCTGTCTGTGGTTGAGCATTGTTCACACAGCGGAGACTCAGGCAACACTGAGGACTCACCCGAAGGTGGGGCAGTTTAGCATAGAATTCGTGCTTCGCTTTTCATCGGAGGAAGTTCCAATGGGCTTCGATACCCTCATCGTTAACGGCCGCGTAGTCACGGCGGCCGATACCTACGCGAGCGACATCGCCATCAGCGGCGGCAAGATCGAGGCCATTGGAAAAAATCTCCCGCGCGACAACGCCAAGAAAATCATCGACGCCAACCACAAATACGTTCTGCCGGGGGGCATCGATGTCCACACCCACCTCGACATGCCCTTCGGCGGCACCACCAGCGCCGACGACTTCGAGACCGGCACCCGCGCAGCAGCCTTCGGCGGTACCACGACCCTCATCGACTTCGCTATCCAGTACAAGGGCCAGACCCTGCGGACTGCATTCGACGGTTGGATGCAGAAAGCCTCCGGCAAGGCGGTCAGCGATTACGCGTTCCATTGCATCATCACCGACCTGGGCGCCGCGCAACTGGAGGAAATGAATGCGCTCGTGCGCGAAGGCGTGACCAGTTTCAAGCTCTTCATGGCTTACCCCGGCGTGTTCATGCTCGACGATGCCAGCATCTTCAAGGCCTTCCGCGCCACCGCGAAGAATGGCGGCCTAGTGTGTATGCATGCGGAGAACGGCAATGCCATCGACGTCATCGTGCAGCAGGCGCTGGCGGAAGGGAAGAAGGCTCCGAAGTATCACGCGCTCACGCGGCCTACCACCGCCGAGGCCGAAGCCACCGGGCGGGCCATCGCGCTCGCCGAAATGGCGGGAGCGCCCGTCTACATCGTCCATCTAAGCTGCAACGAAGCTCTCGAAAAAATCCGCGAGGCCCGCGACCGCGGTCTGCCCGTCTATGCCGAAACTTGTCCCCAATACCTCTATCTCTCGCTTGAGAACATGGACGCGCCCGGCTTTGAAGGCGCGAAGTATGTCTTTACCCCGCCGCTGCGTGAGAAATGGCATCAGGAGAAACTGTGGAACGGCCTTAAGCAGGATCACCTGCAAGTCGTCTCCACTGATCACTGCCCCTTCTGCTTCAAGGAGCAAAAGGAACTGGGCAAAGATGACTTCACGAAAATCCCCAACGGCGGTCCCGGCATCGAGCACCGCATGAGCCTGATCTTCTCGGGCGGCGTCGCGAAGGGTCGCTTCAACGTGAACCGCTTTGTGGAGCTCGTGTCGACCACGCCCGCCAAGCTCTTCGGCCTCTACCCCCGCAAAGGCACCATCGCCATCGGCAGCGACGCCGATCTGGTCATCTTCGATCCCGACCGCAAGCACACCATCAGCGCCAAGACGCACCACATGCGCGTGGATTATTCAATGTTTGAGGGAATCGAAGTGACCGGCATGCCCGACGCCGTGTTATCGCGTGGGCAGGTGATCGTGGAAGGGGACAAATTCCTCGGCCGGGCCGGAGCCGGAGAATTTATCAAGCGAGCGACCTACACGCAGCAGTGAGTGGACTGAGAGATTGGGAAATTGAATAAACCAGGAATTGTAAATTGAAGCGGAATGCAACGGACTGCATTTCACACTGCTAAATTACAAATTCCCCAGCCCTTCACTCCGGAAAAATCTCCAGCTTACAAGTACCGTGGGGATCCCCGCTTTGGTAAGCGGAATAACTTCCTCCGTGGACCATATCCACGTTGTGGAACTCGCAGCTCGCTCCGGCTCCGGCCGTTCCATTCAGACTCTGCTCTTTGCCGTCGCAGCCAATTTGCACTCCCGCTCTCGTCAATGCGTCCCCGTTAAAGTTGGCCAGGATTACGCCATTGGAAGGAGAATCGCCGCCGGCTTTGAGCTGGATGTTGACGTTACCGTTCGAGTCATCGCGCCATCCGGCGCTTTTGCAGTACTGGTCCCACGCGTGTTGTTTCTTCTTCACTGTAATATTCCCAGCTCCCTCGCCGTACAGATAGCCCATGTCGTTGGGCTTAAGATGAACGGTGCCTTCACCCTTCTGGTGTTCCTCGTAGTCCACACACTGGGACTTGCACTGGTGTGAAGTTAAGTTGTAGGCGTACGTGAAGTTTGCCTGCATCGGCTGGTACTGGCCTGGTTCGAATCGGTCCGCGGGTTTGCACTCCGGAAATTGTTTCTTGATTTCATTGATTCGGTCGTCTGCCAGACCCTTGAGCGTGCCGTCGTTGTAGGACGAAACCGGAGCCGTGATTGCGCCCATGGGACCGTCCACCAGGTCGGTTGCGACCGATGTCGCGAGATTCAGAAAGCGCATCGCCGTCATTTGCATCACGTCAGACCGTGCGTCTTGAAGCCCCTGCATCGTTTGTTTCTGGTAGTTCGGGTCTTGCTGGTACGCCTTCTGCGTGAGCGGGTTCGTGGGATTGTTTGCACAGTAATCTAAAAAATTCAACTGATCCATCCAGTCCAGATGGTCGGTTTCCTTCTTGAACGCGTTTGCAAGGTCCACGAAGCGGGACAAAGGCGTGGGAAACTCCTTGGCCAACTTGCTGTCCTCCGCTGCTTGCTTCAGGATTTCCTTCGTCACTTCGATGCCAGTATCCTGCGCAACATCCACGCCGAGATTGCCCTCCGCGAAGGCGTGGGGAATTATTTGAAAGTAAGAAGCGGACTTGTTCTGCAAACGCTGCTGCAGATTTGCGGGCATGGCGGCGTCGGGGACGAAGTAGCGCAGAGTCATGCGCGCTTTCGTCTCACTTTCTTCTTTCGCGGAGAACTGCACCCGGTAGGCTTGCACTCCAGTCTTCTGGGCCTGGGCAAGTTCCGCTGCAGTCGGGGAATATGTTTGGCCAGGCGTCAGAGTGATCGTGGTTTCGGAGGTAACGCCTTCGGGGAAGGTCAGTGAGTACCGGACGGAGTTGCTCGATTGCGAAAGGACTTGGGCTTTCGCCTGCACAAGATAAGCGGCAGTGGTCATGCTGATCTGGTGCTTCTGAACAAGCTGAAGCATGGCGATTTGTGTCGCGGGAGAAAAATTGCCACCCGACATGCCAGCCACGCTGGCCAACTTCGACATATCCGGCATTTGTCCTTGAGCTTTTGCCATTGCCTGAGCTTGTGCCTGGGCCTGCCGCGCGAAGTCCTGCATCGTTTGCTGCGATGACTTGGGACGCGCCATCAGAGCCTTCAGTCCCCAACCTGCCAACACGATCACCACCAGCACAGCGCTTCCCAGGACTACCAGCGCGCGATTACTTGCGGCCATGGGCCACCCCGATTGCAGATTCGACTGCGGATTGCATTCGACCGAAAAAAGGGCGACGCGTCTCCCCACCACGCTTCGCCCTGCTGAGTGGATGACTACTTCTTCGTGCTCACCTGCGTGAGCACAGTGTTCGCGGTCTGCTGCAACAGCGGTGTCAGCACGTCTTCGCCGTCCGACTTTGCTTTGCCCTGCAGCGCATTCTGCACGAGCGGCGCGCTCTGTCCGGTTTGGGTGAGTTGATACTGCACGGTCACGTCGTCTTTCTGCTTGATCTGGCCGTTGAACCCGGAGAGCTGGCTCATGACCTGGTTCATGGCTTGCTGTTGAGCAGCCTGGGCTGCCGCCGATGCCGCCGCTGAAGCCGCGCTGGCCGCCATCGCACCGCCCATGCCATGCGCCATCGCACCCATGGGCGTCATCTGTGCCATGGTGCCGCCCATCTTCATGAACTTCCCAAAGCCGCCGCTCTGCGGATGCTTCACCGCCACGCTCGACATCAGGACGTAGTCACACTGTTTCTGCGCGGCCTCAGCCTGCAGTTGCATGGGAACGCGCGAATCGAGCGCCGCAATCTCGACGGCCGGTCCGTTCATCAGCAGGATCATCGCGTTGCGGATGGGCGTGCTGTAGTCCGCCTGCGCATTGCTGCCTTGCCCGACTTGCGCTTCCGGAGGGGCCACGCCGATGCGGATCTTGCCCGGCGCTTTCGGCCCCAGCGCCTGCGGGACCGCGATCGCCGCACCGGCCGGCTGGTTGGCGCCGCCCGGATGCATCATGTTCGCCATATTGCCCATGCCTGTCTGGCCCGCGTACTGCGACATGGCTTGCTGGCCCATACCACTCATCGCTGCCTGCGCGGCATAGGCGTTGGCCGGGTTGGTCGTGGGATTGTAAGCCTGCCCTCCGCCCGCCTGAGCTTGTGCCTGCGCCTGGGCTTGGGCAAGGCCCTGCGGGACCTGCGGCATGCCCTGCAGTTCCGCGAATGAGTTCACCTGCTTGTACGAAGCCGGAACATCGAACAACCCCGCATCAAGCGGCGCCTTGCTCACTTCGGTGACGTTAATGTTCACCACCATCGTGCTGCTGTCGGGATTGTGCATGGTGACGTTCTGCACGAGGGGGTATCCCGGTTTCCCGGTTCCACTGTGGTGCTCGACGACCGCGTCCTGGCATCCCTGGCTCTGCCGTACGGGCGGAGCCACGGAAGCGGCACAGCTGGCTACGTCTTTGCCAAGGTCTGCGTACCATCCGTCGACTTCGAATGTCTGGTCCACCTTGGTGCAGGCATCGTCAGAGGATTTTTGTGTCACTTTGATTTTCAGATGGCGCGCGTTCAGTCCGAACATCTGTTTTCGTTCGCCGGTATCGGTGATGGTCGAGTTGACCTCGACGCGCCCGCCTTCCTTCTTTTCTTCCGGAGCCGGTGCGCCGGTCACCATGGCTGCCGCACGGGCCGCTGCAGCATCCTGGGGATCGTTGACGACCATGTAAGTCTGCGTCTGGTCGTTGAGGGTGACTGTGCGCTTCAAATCGCACTGCCGCAACGACACTGTCGCGCCCGCCGGGGTCTGCGTGACATCCCGTGTACGCTGTCCCTTGATCGAGGTTTCACTGCTCGAAACCACATTACCGCCGACTGAAATGTTCTTCTTCAAATGCAGGTCTTCAGACTGCGCGGCCATCGCGGCTAGCAGCAGTGCGAGCATGCAGGAGAGCTGTCGCAACCACTTGCAATTCATAGGTACTCCTTCGGAAATGGTTTGGCTTGCGGGGAGCAGCTTTTGTAAGAGCCCCCCGGCCGACCTCCCCTCAAAGCGGGCCGTGCCGGGGAACGACTGCTCTCCTGAGTGGTAATGCGCAAAAGGCTCTGGATTCCCCTCACAACCCGCGAAGAATTTTTCGGAAGGAGTTCGTTTCTGCAACTGGCGGTCAGAACGGTGCGCAGTCTCGGTTAAGCTCTGGGGGATCCGAAAAAATGCAAAAAGCTGCTTACAACTTTCGTAAACCACTTCTTTTCAGTGGATTGACAGCCCACACAAAACGAGATATGCTTCGCGGACCAATTCCGCGCCACCCCCATGGCGCCCGGGGCGTGGCTGTGCAGCAGAACTCTCCTGAGCAGGTGACCCAATTGTTGGTGCGTTGGCGCGACGGGGACCGCCAAGCCCTCGATGCGCTGATGCCGATCGTCTACACCGAACTGCGCGGCATGGCGCACCGGTACCTGCAGCGCGAACGCTCGGACCACACCTTGCAAAGCACTGCTCTGGTTCACGAGGCCTACGTCCGCCTGATCGGCCAGAAACTGCCGGAGTGGCAGAATCGCGCCCATTTTTTCGGAGTCGCGGCCCGTCTTATGCGACAGATTCTCGTCGAGTATGCCCGCGGCCATCAAGCCGCCAAGCGTGGCGGAAATGCCTGCAAAGTGACTCTTGAGGAAGGTTCGCTCCTGCCCCAACAAGCGGATCTCGATGTGGTGGTGCTCGACGACGCACTGCAGGATCTTGCCAAGCTGGATGAGCAGCAAAGCCGCATCGTGGAACTGCGTTTCTTCGCTGGCCTGTCGATTGACGACACGTCGGAAGTGCTGGGCATTTCTCCGGCCACCGTGTCGCGCGAGTGGATGACCGCTCGAATCTGGCTCCATCGCGAGATTTCCCGGAGGGCGCCCGCATGAGGCCCGAACAATGGCAACAGGTAAAGGAAGCCCTCGACGATGCCCTTCGCCTCGACCCCGTCCTGCGCTCCTCCTATCTCGACAAGATTTTTGCCGTCGCCCCCGAACTCCGGCCCGAAGTCGAATCTCTATTGCGCTCTCATGTTCTGGCGCAGAGCGGCTTTCTGCGCGATCCCGCCATCGCCTTGCTGCCCGACGTGGTCCCGCCACTTCCCGCGACGCGCATCGGCCGCCGCCTCGGCGCATACCACATCCTGGAAGAAATTGGTCATGGCGGCATGGGCGAGGTCTATCGCGCGGTCCGCGTCGATGGCGAGTTCGATCACCAGGTCGCGGTGAAGTTGGTTCGCGGCGGCTTCGACAGTAAGTTCATCCTGGAGCGCTTTCGCCACGAACGCCAGATCCTGGCAGGTCTCGATCACCCCAACATCGCCCGCCTCCTGGACGGCGGCACGACTGAGGACGGCATCCCCTACCTCGTCATGGAACTCGTGGATGGTACGCCTATCGACCAGCACTGCGACGCGCATGCTCTCTCGATCGCGAAACGCCTAGAACTTTTCCAGGCAGTCTGTGCAGCCGTGCAGTACGCGCACCAGCGCCTGGTGATCCACCGCGATCTCAAGCCCAGCAACATCCTGGTGACTCGAGAGGGCATTCCCAAGCTGCTGGATTTTGGCATAGCGAAGATCGTTAGCCCGTCTGCCGGTCCGGAAGTCACCCTGCTCAACCCCTTAACCCCGGAATATGCCAGTCCGGAGCAGGTAAGGGGAGAACTCATCTCGACCGCCAGCGATGTTTATTCCCTGGGAGTCGTTCTCTACCACGTGGTCACCGGACACTCGCCCTATCGCCTGACCAGCACGAGTGCTCCCGAATGGTCGCGCGCGATCTCTGAGCTGGAGCCTGCCCGGCCGAGCCTGGTTGTCCGGAAGCCCGACACCCAGGATGCCGGGCTGACTCCCGACTCTGTCAGCAGAACCCGCGAAGGGTCGCCTCTCAAGTTGCAACGCCGCCTCGCTGGCGACCTCGACAACATCATCCTGAAAGCGCTGCGCAAGGAGCCCGAACGACGTTACGGATCGGTCGAGCAGTTCGCGGAAGATATTCGCCGCCATCTGGTCGGCCTACCGGTTACCGCACGCCAGGACTCCTGGACTTACCGCACCGGAAAATTCGTCCGCCGCCACACCACCATGGTCGCCGCCACACTAGTGGTCGTCCTGACACTCGCCATCGGCATGGCGGTCACTATGCGCGAGAAACATATCGCCGAACGCCGCTTCAATGATGTCCGCAAACTGGCCAACTCGCTCATCTTTGAAATCGACAACTCCATTGCGGACATCCCAGGTTCCACGGCAGCTCGCAAACTGCTCGTCGGCCGGGCGCTGGAGTATCTCGACAGTCTCAGCAGGGAAGCCAAGGGCGACGTCTCGCTGCAAACCGAACTTGCTACCGCGTATGAGCGGGTGGGGGACGTTCTCGGCTACCCCTTCGCACCCAATCTCGGGGACCATGCCGGCGCGCTGCAGAGCTATCGGAAAGCGCTTCGTATTCGCGAGTCGTTGGCGGCAGGCTCGCCCAACGACGCCAAGCTGCAGACTCAGCTCTCCGAAAATTACTTTCGCATCGCCCACGCGCTGGAAACGACTGGAGACCTCAACGGCGCGCTGAACGCGGTGCGCAAGACGTTGCCCATCACCCAGAAACTGGCTGCCGCCACCACCGATCCCGAACGCGCCGATCATCTTGCCGGCAGCCACTACTTCATCGCAGGTCTACTTTTGAAAACCGGCGACCCAGCCGCGGCCATCGATAGCTATCGCCGGGCGGCCGCCGTTCGCGACGCCTCGCTGCAGGCGAACCCGTCCCATACAACGCTGCGCACTCATCTTGCTGCTGATTACATTGGCATGGCCTCCTGCATGAGATTGCAGGGTGATGTTGCCCAAGCCATGGAGATGCAGGCTAAAGCGGTCGACCTCCTTCGGGGACTTTCCCGCCCTTCCCCCACTGGCGTTACGTTGCGCGAATATCTGGCGGAAGCAATCCTCAAGCTGGGTGTTCTTCAGCGGGATCAGGGCAAACTTAGCGAAGCCTTGGCCTCGGAACGTGAAGCCCACAACACTTTTAAGGCCCTGCTTGCCGCCGATGCGAACAACTCGCTGGCCAGGGCGAACTTCGGCTTTACCGACAACGCAATCGCCGAGATTCTGGTGCAGTCCGGCCAGCCGGCGGCCGCCATGGACATCCTGCGAGAATCGCTCACGACCTTCCGCGCCATGTCCCCTGAAACCGCCAGCAATCGCTACGTGCGCAGCGGGTTCGCTTCGGCTCACTCCACTATGGGAAGCGCCTATGCGGCGTTGGCCACCTCGCGCCATATTTCCAGAGCAGAGGCAGCGCAAAACTGGGGCGAAGCGCAATCCTGGTACGAAAAAAGCCTTGCCTTGTGGATCGACAAAAGCAGGCGCGGGGAACTGGAAAGCGATGAGCGCAACGATCAACAGAACGTCGTCAACCAAATCGCGCGATGCGCCGCCGCCCTTCACCAGAACGCCCGCAGTCAACACTAGCAAGCGCACCAAACCCGCAAGGACGGCCGTTCTAAAGCCGCACGACCACACTGCAGGAAGTGCACCTATCCGTTGACAGCTATAGCATTAGGCGTCATAATCTCCGCTCACTAAGAGCTGGATCAGGACCCCCTCCGCCTTCAGTAGGAGTTCGATGGCCTCTTCTCACGATTTCGCAGAGATCACTCGCAGCGCTTTGGAAGCCAGCAAGACCAGACTGCTGGACGTGGACCTTGCGCGGTACCAAAATCCTCCGGCCGACACATGTTACCCGTTGGAATATGCTTTCTATTTGCTCGGGGACGTCCAGAACAAGGTGGTCGTGGACCTTGGTTGCGGATCGGGCGAAGAAGTCATACCACTCCGGCAACGGGGGGCTCGTGTCATCGGCATGGACATTTCGCCCGATCTGATCGCCATTGCCCACGAAAGGTTGCAAAAATACGGAGTCGATGCCGAATTACGGGTCGCCTCGGCCTACGAGACGCAGTTGCCAGACGAGTCAGCCGATGTTGTTTTCTGTATGTCGCTGCTCCACCACTTGCAATTGGATCGCGCTAAGAACGAGATACGACGGATCCTGAAGCCGGATGGGCTGTTTATTTTCAAGGAACCAATCCGTTTCTCGTGGACGTTGAGACAGCTACGCCGAATATTTCCAACCAAACAAGAAGACATATCAGAATTCGAATACCCTCTAAATTCCAAGCAAGTGAACCAGTTGGTGGACGGGTTCCAAGTGCTTGCCAGCCGCAGCTTTCGGACTCCTCTCGTTCCACTGCTCATGCCGATGATCAGAGTTCCTCGCCTGAAGAAGAAATTCTTGTCCTGCGATGCCTGGATGTTGAAACACTTTCCGCTGCTCGCACATTTCGCCACCATCCGAGTAATGGCTCTGAGGCCTTCAAGATGATCGGATGACCTCGGCTAGCAGCCAAAGTCATTCTGCCGACAGAGTTGCCGCCGTAGCTTAGCGGAACCGACTTCGCCCACTTCGGCTCGGCGTAATCGACGCTCGGACATTCCAATGCACCTGGTGCGTTGCGGGTGCCGACAATGATTCGATGAACCCGGATAAATCTCGGAAACGGTGTGCTACCATTCACTTGCTGCGCACCGGGCGGGAGTAGTTCAGCGGTAGAACGCCAGCTTCCCAAGCTGGATGTCGCCGGTTCGATCCCGGTCTCCCGCTCCATCATTCGGCTGTTTAGCTTCGTCCCCTTCGGGCTCATCCACCTTCACAAAGTGAGGTGCCTTCTTCGAGGCAGATCTGATCCCCGTCAACAGCCAACCAGATGCCGGAACCACGCTACAATGCGCTAGTTAACGAGGCCTTGGAAGGCTAATGCGATTCAATGAGTGCTAGGTAGGAGGTGGAGTGTGCAGGGAAACATGATGCATTGTGGACTGACGCTTACATCGTTCCTGGAGCGGGCGGGCCGGTTGTATCCGAAGGTTGAAGTCGTCTCCCGCTTGCCCGACAACTCCCTGCGTCGCTCGACCTATGCCGACCTGTATCACAGGGCAAGTGCCCTGGCGTCGAGCCTGCAAAAGGCCGGCATCGGGCAAGGGGACCGCGTAGCCACACTCATGTGGAACCATGCCACTCATCTGGAAGCGTACTTTGGTATCCCGGCGGCAGGCGCCGTGATCCACACGCTTAACCTGCGCCTTCATCCGGATGAACTAGCCTTCATCGCGAACCATGCGCAGGATCGATGGTTGATCGTGGATGATGTGCTGCTTCCAATTTACGAAAGCTTTAAGGACAAGGTGCAATTTGAACGGGTGATTGTCGTGCCGTTCGGCGGACTGCGGGTCCCTTCCCAGTATGAAGATTACGAATCGTTATTGGCGCAAGGCTCAGGCAGCCCCACATCGGTGGATGTTGACGAGAACGCGGCAGTCGCCATGTGTTACACCTCGGGAACCACCGGCAAACCGAAAGGTGTGGCCTATTCGCATCGTGCCCTGGTCCTGCATGCCTTATCAATTTCGTTGCCGGATAACTTTTCCGTGTCGCGGATGGATACGGTCTTGCCGGCGATGTCCATGTTTCACGCCAATGCCTGGGGCTTACCGCATGCCGCTGTGATGAACGGTAGCAAGCCGGTGTTTCCCGGTCCCAATCTTCAACCCGATGCGCTCCTCGATCTGCTTGCGAGCGAACGAGTCACCTTGACGGGAGGAGTGCCAACCATCTGGCTGGGCGTGATCGAGTGTTTGGAGCGTCAACCCGAGCGGTGGAAACTGGTAGAGGGCCTGCGCGTTGTGGTCGCCGGATCGGCCGCCCCGGAAAGCCTGTTCCGCCGTTTCGACAAGTTCGGCGTGCGTGTCATCCAGCCGTGGGGCATGACGGAGACCACCCCGATCGCGACGACTTCGACGCTCAAACCAGAGATGGCGAGCTGGCCGGAAGGCCGAAGGTACGAGATCCGGGCCAAGCAAGGCTTGCCATCGCCGCTGGTGGAAATGCGAGCGGTCGGAGATGAGGGCGAGGTTCCCTGGGATGGCACGACTTATGGCGAGCTGCAGGTGCGCGGTCCCTTCGTTGCCGCTGGCTACTTCAGGCTTCCCGAAGAGCAGGACAAGTGGACGAAAGACGGGTGGCTGCGCACCGGAGACGTCGTCACGATTGACGCCGACGGGTACATGAAGATCACCGATCGCACCAAGGACCTGATCAAGTCGGGCGGGGAGTGGATCAGCTCCGTCGACCTGGAGAACGCGCTGGTCGGGCATCACGCGATTAAGGAAGCGGCTGTCATCGCCATTCGACACCCTAAATGGCAGGAGCGTCCGCTGGCATGCGTCGTTCTGAAAGATGGAGCGCAAGTTTCCGACGAAGAACTGCGCATCTTCCTGGGGGATAAGTTTGCCAAGTGGCAACTGCCTGATGAATTCGTCTTTCTGCCGGAACTACCGCATACGTCAACTGGAAAATTGCTGAAGTCGCGGTTGCGCGAGCAGTTCCGCGAGTTCGACTGGGCCAGCAACAGCTTGTGATCGCGGACAAGAACCGGGCCTCATCCACCTGTCTTGATTTGAGCATTCAGCGAATGTATCTGTCCTAAGGAGGAAGTGAATTTTGCCCGTGGTCACATTGCCTAATTCTCCCCTCGCTGGTGGGCCGACGGACATCTATTACCGAGAGATCGGATCGGGAATACCAATGGTTTTCCTGCATGGGGGCTGGGGGTACGACATCTACCCGTTGCACGAGCAAGAGCAAACAATTAAAAATTTCCGGGTTCTGATCCCGGACCGGTCAGGCTATGGGCGCTCTACGAAACCCGCGATCTTTGGTCCAGATCTGCACAAGAGAGGGGTGGAGGAGACCCTTTTATTTCTGGACGCCTTGAATGTGCGCCGATGTATCTTTTGGGGGCACAGCGACGGCGCAGTGATCGCGGCCATGCTCGGGATCAGCAAGCCCGAGCGGTGCATCGGGCTCGTGCTGGAAGCGTCTCATTATGATCGCGAGAAGATCAGCTCGCGAAGTTTCTTTGAAAGCATGGCCTCGGAGCCCGAGTCCTTTGGCTCCCGCGTTACTGACATTCTGAAAAAAGAACATGGCGATCCTTACTGGAATCAGCTACTGCGCAGCGAGGGACAAGCATGGCTTCACATTGCCCGCCCGGCGAATGGAGGGACACGCGACCTTTTTGAGGGAAGACTTTCGAGCCTGGATGTTCCCACTGCATTCATTCATGGAGCGCAAGACCCTCGTACCGAAGCCTGGGAACTCGACGCCATCCGGGGTGAACTGCCGCACGCCGATATGCACGTGATCGCATCTGGCGGACACAGTCCTCACTCTGAAGCTGCGTCCTGCAAGGAATTTAATGGCCACCTGAAAGGCGCGCTCGCGCGGTGGTCGAATGTCACATCACCGAGGCGATCGACTCCGATCGGAAAAACGTGACTGCCCGTTCGGACACTGGCCTTTCGTAATCAAGTATCAAGCGGATTGCGCCGAATGCTTTCCCACCTCAAAATCGAAGAATGTGAGGCGAGTCCCCACGTAAAAATCTCTCTCAAGGATTACCAATGTCGACCTACGAGCCCTCTGTCAAAATCGTTCAAGCGTTCCTGGACCCTGAATCACGCATAGCCTTGTCGTTTCCCCTGGCAGCCCTCATCACGGGTGCTCTATCACAAGTTGAGACCACAATCGAACTCACGAACCAGGTTTGCGATTCAATCTTTCACCATTCCATCCAGACGAGGACCGGGGATTGGTTCTCCCGTTAGGGCGTAATTGTGCGCCCAGCCGGTTTTGATTTCGTGTAGGGTCTTGTCTCAGTGTGGCTTGCCCTGTGGGGCGGCGCATAATGTTTGATGGAGGCGAGGCAATGATCCTCTTGAAGGTCCATCC
This sequence comes from uncultured Acidobacteriota bacterium, assembly GCA_963850425.1. Taxonomy (GTDB): domain Bacteria; phylum Acidobacteriota; class Terriglobia; order Terriglobales; family Acidobacteriaceae; genus Gp1-AA133. The sequence goes on from CAWKLF010000005.1 coordinate 508,759, forward strand.
CAAAGACCCTGACAATCCCAACAGAATCGCGTACATCAATCCGGAAGGCATTTGCTCGGTATACGACCAAAAGATGGGCGGATCGCTGATTTCTTTTTCTAACGGGGAGACCATGACGGTCAACGAGTCGCCCGACGCGCTCGCCAGCAACATTCAAGACCGGGCCGACGAACCCAGCAAATAGGAGCAACAGCCGCGAGCTCTGCGGTCGCGGCAGGGAAGCTCGAAAAGCCTCGCGCGATAACATTTGTCGCACTGACTGAAACCTGTTGCGACATGGAACCTGCCTAATTTTACTTTGAGGCGTACAAGCGCCAACATCGAAGCCGCGAAGCGGCGGCATACATTAGCCCAGCGCGTAAGCGCTGGGAGAGGCGTGGTAGAAAGAGCAAGTCCCGTAGGGACGGCACCACTGCGATGCGGGCGTTAGCCCGCAGCATTTTCCCCAGAGCGCCGTTATCACCCATCACTTCAAGGAATCGCTGGATTCCCGCTTCCGCGCCATCGGTGATATAGTCCTCGGCTGCGATGAGGTACTGCGGGGTAGTCGAAGTTCGAAGTCTCGAGGATGCGCTGGGTGCAACCTGTGGCCGCTCGGCCAAGGCCAGGTGCTCTGATTGCGGAGCCGGGCTCTGTCCCGCGCACACCGAACGCTGCTCGTTGTGCGAGGCCACCTTCTGCCCATCCTGCCTGTCCTTCCATGAGAACGAGCACCCGAAGCCGTCCCAGCGCGACCGCGGCGTACGTGAGAAGCGAAAGACGGCCTGATCCGGCCGATCAGATTGAGACGCCGGCATCACTGGCCGCCGATATTCCGTCTGTTCGCTAGACACGGACCTTGGTGTACTGTGCCGACCTGCAAAATATGCCATCATCGGCCTGCCTGATCTTCTCGCTGTTTGGAGACAATTTATGAAACGCCTCGCTTTGGGCTTCGCCCTGGGCCTGCTGCTTTCCCTTGCCACCACTTCCACCCGCGCACAAGAAAGCAACTCAGCCACTGACGATGCCTCGGCCGTACAGGCTACGGTCAGAAACTATATTGAGGGGTACTATCGGGGCGATGCCCGTCGCATGGCGCAGACGCTCCATCCTCACTACCTGAAACACATGATTCACGGAACCATCCCCATGCGTGAAAAGACCGGTCAAGAGATGCTGCGAGAAGTGCGCTTGCACGGGCCGGTCGATCTTCCGGAAGCGGACAAGACCGAGCAGATCAGCGTGCTCGACGTTGCCGGAAGCATCGCGTCCGCCAAACTCGTCACTCCGGGTTGGGTGGACTACCTGACGCTGGAGAAGTCGGAAGGAAAGTGGAAGATTCTCTCCGTCGTGCAGCGCATCGACAATTAGGGCGGCAGTTCGTTTCCGCGTGCAACCGAAAAGGCAAATGCCACATCAACGCAGGTTGCATGAATCTCGCCAGCCAGCGGCTATGCCCGTTCGACCGTGGGGCTCATGCGATTCTTGCTTTGGTGCCACTTCTCTGTGCGCTTTCGGCATTCTCCCAGGTGGCCGGCGGCTCGGTTGCTGAACCTGCCAAGCTCGTTCTGGTGCCGGTGCAGAGCACAAGCGAGAAGCGAACGTTCGCGCCGCCGCCCCTTGTTGAGCCGGAAGAAAATTCAGCCCTTGAACCGGTGAAAGCAACTCCCGCTTCCAAACCGGTGGACTTCAACCGGGATATCTACTTCCGAAACAAGCTGGAATTTTCGTTGGACGCAGGATGGCTCCCGATTAACATCCCGTTCCCGCTCGACATTTTCGTTGGCGATGCCTACAACACCTATCCCCTGAAATACACGCTCGTGCCGGTGATTGCTTCTCTGCGATGGCATCTCAACGACGTGGGAGGACCCTGGATTTTTCGGGGCAATTGGGACCTTAGCGCCAGCGGATCGGTGACCGGGATTCCCAGGGGCCCTGAGGCCCGCTACTTCTCCTACATCATGGGTATCCGTCGTAATTTTGTGCGTCGTAACTGGAGGGCGGTGCCTTATTTTGACGTGCGGCTTGGCCTTGGAAACATTGACGCGAAGGGACCCAAGGGCGTGCCATATGCCCAGGGTGAGGACTTCACATTTACGGTCAACATGGGAAGTGGCATTCGATACGGCCTGAACGCCCGCTACGGAATTTCGGCCGGGTTGAACTTCATGCATATCTCGAATCTTGATCTGTCTCAGGGAAACGGCAAACCGGATTGGGGCATTCGGAACTATGGCATCAACGTTTACGGTCCGATGCTCGGAATCGATATGCAGCTGGGCAGACATCCCCGAAACCGACAGAAGTAAGCTGGCTACCTCGCACCAGGGCAAGCTTTTGGTTTCGGTTCCCGACTTCAGCGCAAGGGCGTATTCGAAGCGAGCACGGCCAGGCGGCCGAGGTGCTAGAATCCCACCCAGTCCAAGCGATCCCACTGCCACTCAGAACGCACATACTGAACTCGCACTCTGCGGGTGATACCGAATGAATGCCACCCGGCCCTTTGTTCAAGCTACATTTGCCTGCCCTTCCTGCGGGACGGAGACAATCGGCCAATTTTGCAGCCACTGCGGCGAGAGGGAAGTTAGTGATCAGGACTATTCCCTGCAACACTATGGGCGGGAGATTGTCGCCGCAACCACGTTGCTGGAATCCAAGGTTTTTCGAAGTGTCTGGCTTGTCTTGAGCCGTCCCGGATACCTGAGCAGCGAATACTTCAAGGGGCGCAGGGTCCGCTACATGAAGCCGCTGCAGTTGTTTGTATTCCTGAACGTGCTCTACTACTTCTCGATCACGCTGTTTTACGCCACCACGTTCACCACGCCGCTGGCCACGCAATTGCGCATGAACAATTACTACCCCGAATACGCGAATGCACGCGTCGCGCAGAAGCTGCAGAGAGAAAACATTACCTATCAAGCGCTTGAGCTCAAATACAATGCACGCACCGGCGTTCTCTCGAAGACGCTGATCTTTTTGCTAATCCCGATTTTTGCCCTGTTGTTCTATGCCTTGTTCTTCAAGAAAAGAAAATACCTGGTCGAACACGTGGTATGTGCCACGCATTTCTGGGCCTTCAATCTCCTGTTGCTGGGCGTAATTCTTCCGGTCGCTACGATTGCGATGTTGCGGGTGTTCAAAACGGTGCACATCTCAGCGGCGTATGCCACCGACGATGCTGTCACATCGACGTTTGTTCAAATTTGCGTTGCGGCCTATCTTTTCATGATGCTGAGGGAGTTTTATGGAATCACCAGGTGGTACAGCCTGCTCACCGCCTCGGTGATTGCGTGGTCGTTCTTCCACATCGTGTGGCTGTATCGTTTCTTTCTATTTGAGATCACACTCAGCCTGGTGTGACAGATTCCCGCTTAGCAGAAAAGAAGAAGGGACGCTCTGAGCGTCCCCATAAAACTTCAGCTGGATTTGTTTACGCGGTCGCCCGGTCGTGCAGGAACGAGGCATTCCGTTCGGCTGACGAAGCGATACCTTGCATATCGTGTGAGGGGCACATGTCGCTGGCTCCGGCATCGAGTGCGGCCGCCCACATTTGCTCGTCTGCGACCCGGTGCGTGCACACGATCGAAAGGCTGGGAAATTCCCGGTGCAGGCGCGTCACCTCCTCCAGGCAGGAGGATTCAACATCGAGCACCGCCACATCGGCGCGGTAGCGGGAAATATCTGTGCGCAACTCGTCAACCGAGGTCTCGACGTGCACAGCGTGATAGTGAAGGCTGAGGGTGGAAGCGAGAGCTTGCGCCAGTCGCGGATCGCGCTGGAACACGATGATAGTCAGGGCCTGCATAAGTATCCCCTGATTTCAACCGTATCGTGCACGGTGGGAGGAGGCCACGGTCCCGCTCTCCGGGCTGGTGGAGCGCGTTTGCCGCAGACATTGAGACGGCTACCGAAATCTCCAGCTATCGTCTAGCGGGAAGTTTCTCGGCCTCAGGCTCGAAAACAACCGCCTGAAGCTTGCCGTTCTGCTTGAGAAGGATTTCCACTTTCCCCTCTGCTTGTTCGAGTTCTTTTCGACAGGCCGCCGAAAGCTGCATCCCTTCCTCAAACAGGGTGAGCGATCTCTCTAAAGGCGCGTCGCCTTTCTCCAAATCCTGGACTATCTTCTCCAGGCGCTGGAGACACTCCTCAAACTTTGGCAAAGGGGAACTCCTGAGCTGATTGTAATGCAACTTCCTACAGCGGGAACGCGTAAATTTGTTGTAAGGTCAGATGCGATCTTCACCTGGTAACCTGCGCTAACGGAACGACAATCTATGACATTTCGCGTAAGTTCTTTGATTTCCTGCTTTGTAATTCTGATGCTGGCGATGAGTTTTTCAGCTGCCGCCCAATCGGCACAAGCGCCAACTTCTGCCGCACCTCCTCTTTCGGAAACCGGCTTGCCATACCGCCCGAGCCTTGACGTTTCAGCGATGGATAAATCCGTCGATCCCTGTGTCGACTTTTACCAATATTCGTGCGGCGGCTGGAAGAAGTCGAACCCAGTCCCGCCGGACCGGACATCCTGGGGACGCTACGCACAGCTCTACGAAGACAATCTCGCGCTGTTGCGTTCGATCCTGGAACGCGCGGCTTCCGCCAAGCAGCGCGATGCGGTCGACCAGAAAATTGGTGACCTATACGGTTCCTGCATGGACGAAGCGACCGTGAATCGCCGTGCTGTGTCGCCCATTAAGGAGCAACTCGACGCAGTTGCAGGCGCCAAATCCATGCGCGATCTCGTGCCCGTGCTGGCTCAATTGCAGATGGAGGACCTGAACGGCGAGGTACTGTTCGGCCCCGGGTCCATTCAGGATCCGGACAACTCCGACCAGCAGATCGCGGCGGTGGATCAGGGCGGCCTGGGCCTGCCCGATCGCGACTACTACACCAACGAGGATACGAAGTCGAAGGAAAACCGCGCGCGCTACGTCGAGTACGTTCAGAAAATGTTCGGCATGCTGGGCGATTCTCCGGCCGCAGCCAAGGCCAATGCCGAGGCAGTCATGCGCATCGAGATGGCACTGGCCAAATCTTCCCAGACACGTACCGACCGCCGCGACCCTTACAAGATCTTGCACAAGATGTCCCGTACAGATTTGGCGGCGCTCACGCCCAACTTCGACTGGGACTCGTACTGGAAAGCGTTAAATCCGCCCCCCTTCCAGATCGTGAACGTCCTATCCCCAAATTTCATGAAGCAGCTCAACACGACTCTGGCGGCTGAATCGCTCGAAACCTGGAAGAACTATCTGCGCTTCCACATCGCCAACATCCATGCCCAATATCTATCGAGTGATTTCGAGACCGCCCATTTCGAGTTTTACGAGAAGTACCTGCGCGGTGCGCAAGCAACAACTTCCGCGCTGGAAGCGCTGTGTTCAACTCGTGGATCGCGGGCTCGGCGAAGCTCTCGGGCAGGCTTACGTCCGGCAGGTTTTCTCGCCCGAACTGAAGGGCAGCACCCTGAAGATAGTGGAAGAAATCGAGAAGGCGATGGAGTTGCGCATCAACCAGCTCGACTGGATGAGTCCAACAACCAAGCAGCAGGCCATCACCAAGCTGCACGCCATCCACAACAAGATCGGCTATCCCGATCGCTGGCGTGATTACAGTTCGGTGGTCATCAAGCCCGGCGATTTCGCCGGCAATATTCGCAATACCACCGTGTTCGAAGCGCGGCGGCAGCTGGACAAAATCGGTGTGCCCGTGGACCGCGGCGAGTGGTTCATCACGCCGCCCACCGTCGACGCTTACTACAATCCGCAAGTGAACGACATCAACTTTCCCGCCGGCGTCCTGCAGCCGCCGCTCTATGACGCCAAGATGGACGATGCTCCTAATTACGGCGACACCGGCGGCACCATCGGCCACGAACTCACACACGCCTTCGACGACGAAGGCAGCCAGTTTGATGCCAAAGGCAATTTGAAGAACTGGTGGACGCCGGAAGACCAGAAGAAATTCGAGGAACGCACCAAGTGCGTCGACAACCAGTATTCGCAATACGTATCGGTCGACGACATCCATCTGAACGGGAAGTTAACGCTCGGCGAGAATGTGGCGGACCTGGGCGGCGAGATTCTCGCCTACATCGCGTGGAAAGACGCGAACAGAGATAAGAAGCTCGAGCCCGCCGACGGACTGAGTCCGGAGCAACGCTTCTTCGTCGGCTTCGCCCAGTGGGACTGCGCCAACGAACGCCCCGAACAATTGCGCGAGTGGGCGATGACCAACCCACACTCTCCGGCGAAGTATCGAATTAATGGGGTCGTAGTGAACATGCCGGAGTTTGCCGGAGCTTTCTCCTGCAAAGCCGGCCAGCCGATGGTGAGTGCAAAGGTGTGCAAGGTCTGGTAGGGCCAGTCGCCGGTCATCAGTCGGTGGTCTCTAGGAAGCTACGACGCTCCAACCTGAATTAGATCACTAGGCTCGGCTTCGGAGACAGCGGACAGAATGTCATTAAGCAGCGGAATCAGGTCCGCCAATCGACTGTTTTCGCAGCGCAAAAGGATTAATCGCCAGCTTTCGATCGGGAAGCCGTTGCTGGAACTGAATGCCCCGATCAAGGGTTAGGAATGCTTGAAACCCTCTCTCTTCGGCATGATAAAGCAGTTCTCCATTTTTCATGCCAGCGAGCCCGACCTCAGGAACCGTTGCGCAGTCGTGTCCGACGATCTTGTTCTTAAGTTTTCGAGCCAGTTACTCGTCCAGCAGCACTTTCATCGAGCCTGTGCGTTTACCAGGGAGTTGGCGAGTTCCAACGCGCCGATGGCGGCTTCGCGCGTTACGGTGGGAAAGTCTTCCAGAAAATCGTCGAGAGTCTGACCGCCCTCGATATATTCAAGTAATGTTTGAAAGGGCACGCGGGTACCGTAGAACACAGGAATCCCGCCTAGAACATCTGGATCCTTCACAATTCTTTGGTTGATGTGATTAGAATCGCCCATCGCGCCTGGCCGACATCGCTAGGATACCTCAGTTGCCTGACTCAGAGGTCCACAAACAGTCCCTGAAGTGGCTGTTACGAAGAAGGGCGGGAGATAGGGAACAGCAGTGGCCCGGAAAACTTCTCGAATCGGTACCAAATCTTCACGATGGACAGGCGGGCGTGCCCATCCGCCTATGCTCGCCCGTCGTTCCATGATGATGTTTGCCAGAGACTAGCTAGCGACCAGCGACTGGCGCCTGCCGGCTGACTCCCAGCGCTTCCAGCACATCCACTGCCGCCGCATACTTCCCATTGGGCGCGCTGATCTGCGCCCCCTGCACCATCTCGCGCACCGAAATCAACATCTCGCGCGCGATGGCCACCCCTTCCTGCCGCCCCGTCTCGGGCGTCGACGCCCTGGCCATCCGCTCAACGATCGAATCGGGCACCGACACGCGCAGTTCGTTCTTCATGAACTCAGCATTGCGCACGCTGACCAGAGGCCAGATCCCAGCCATGAGCGGAACCCGACAGTGTTCAATGCGTTTGAGAAACTTCTCGAGCAGCGCCAGATCAAACACCGGCTGGGTCACCGCATACTCGGCGCCCGCCTCCACTTTGTATTCGAAGCGCCGGATCTCCTCGTCGATGTTCGGCAATCCGGGATTGGCGCCCACACCGATCACGAATCCCGTGCCCGACCCGATCGCATTGCCGCCAATATCCAGCCCGCGATTCAGGTTGTGCACGATATTCACCAGTCCAATCGCATCGACGTCGAAAACAGCTGTTGCATCCGGATAGTTGCCCATCTTCGGCGGATCCCCGGTAATGCAAATCAGGTTGCGAATTCCAGTGGCGGCCGCCCCCAGCAGGTCCGACTGTATGCCCAGTACGTTGCGGTCACGGCAGGTATAGTGCAGGATCGCCTCGATGCCAACCTCGCGCTGCACAATCAACGAGAGCGCCTGATTCGAAATCCGTGCCGAGGCGCGCGGGCTGTCAGGAATGTTGATGGCATCCACGCCCACCGACTTCAGAAAGCGCGCACCTTCCACTTCCTTGCGGACATCGGTACCTTTCGGCGGAACAATCTCCACCATCGTGACGAATTCGCCGGTCGCGATTTTCTTTCCCAGATTGGATCTTTCTTTCACCGGCAGGGCTGGCCCGACCGAGGGCGTCGGGTGGGGCGCCGAGACTTGCACGCGCGCTGCACGCGCTTCGCCAGCTCGCAAGGCCGACTTCATCATCCGAATGTGTTCCGGAGTCGTTCCGCAACACCCGCCCACCAGGCGCACGCCAGCCGCGACGAATTTTTTCGCATAGCTCGCCATGTATTCGGGCGAACACAGATAAATGTTTCGCCCATCGACCGAGCGCGGCATGCCGGCATTGGGTTGCGCCGCCAGCGGCAGGGAAGTCACGGCGCGTACGCGTTCGATGGCGTCGAGCATCGCCACCGGGCCTATGCTGCAATTGCAGCCGATAACATCCGCGCCCCAGTCGGTCAACTTGGCTGAAAAAGTTTCCGGGTCCGACCCATCGAGGCAGTTGGAATCTTCGTCCACGGTCACCGAGGCGACCACCGGCAGCTTGGGATTCACATCGCGAGCGGCCAGCATCGCCTGGTGGAGTTCTTCTACGGTGCCAAAGGTCTCCAGAATCAACAGGTCAATGCCACCTTCCGCCAGCGCGGCAATCTGCTCGCGAAACGCGGCGCGCGCTTCTTCAAAAGAAGTTTTGCCCAGCGGCTCGATTCGAATCCCCAGCGGGCCAACCGAACCGGCAACCCAGACATCGAAACTCTTGGCGGCTTCGCGGGCAAGCCGTGCGCCGGCCAGGTTCACCTCCCGCACTTTATCCGCCAGGCTATGCCGGCCAAGGCGGAAGCTGTTCGCTCCAAAAGTATTGGTTTCAATAATTTCTGCGCCAGCCTGCAGGTAGCCCTGGTGCACGGAGTGGATCAGATCGGGCTGCGAGAGATTCAGTTCGTCATACGAGCGGTTGATGAAAATGCCGCTCGCGTACAACAGGGTACCCATCGCACCATCGCACAAAATGGGAGACTTGCGCAGCCGGGAAAGGAAATCCGAAGCCATCGTGCTTTTGAGAATACAAGATGACTGCCGGTTTTGCATCCAAGCCACGCGGTCGCTAAAAGGTACAAGAGCCGTCGCAAAGGGTCCGAGAGAGGCTCTGCTATAATCCGAAGTTTCGCGTACAAATCTTTCTCTATCATGCTCTTGGGAGTGGCCTGTTTGAAGAAACCCGTCCTCGTTCTAGTGGCCTGCGCCTTGCTTGGTCTGGTCTTGTCATGCGGCTACGGTGGCAACAACTCCTCGAAGACTACCGGTGGAACGACCGGATTAAAGTTTCGTGCCGTAGTTTCACAGGACGTGCAAGGCGTCATTTTCGCCGGACTGATCGTTATTGACGCCCATAAGGATCGGCGCGCTCCGGTTGCGCCGATCGGCGGCGGCTCCTTCTCGCCGGGCATGCTGGTGGAATCGAACGACCACAAATTCACGCTTGCGGTAAGCAGCACATTCGATTCGATTGAAGTCATTGATAACGTGAAAGAGGCGGCCAGCGTCACCAACCTGGCACTCCCCGGAGCGACCGAGAGCGTCGTCATCTCCGTCGACAACACGACTGCCTACGCTGCCGTGCCGACCGCACCGGTGCCAGGTGGGGGGACGGCCGGGGGCATTGCCATCGCAAATCTGGTTACGGGAACAAACACGACCTCAACCCTTCCCGTTCCGGGTGTCCACTACCTTGCGCAGAGTGGGGACGGCAGCCGGTTGCTGGCCTTCAGCGACAACTCGGATACCGTGACGGTGGTTTCGCCGTTTAACATTTTGCCGGGACAGAAGAATGCAACGTGCAATCCGCCCGGCCCCACGGATCCGGTGGTTTGCCAGGAAGTGCCCGGCTTTGATCGTCCGGTTGCCGGTTTCTTCAGCGGCGACAACACGCAGGCATGGATTTTAAATTGCGGTCCCGAGTGCGGCGGAGCCCAGGCCAGTGTGCAGGTCCTTGATCTGCATGATCCAGCACATCCGGTCGCCGGAATCGCGACGCCTATTCCAGGGGGTGCGACGGTCGGACTCATGAAGGGACAAACGCTGTATGTGGCGGGCAATCCGCCCTCCGGATCGAATAGCTGCGCGAGTGGGCCAACCACAGCCGCTACTGCGTGCGGGCGTCTGACGATCGTCGACCTCACATCACTGTCGGCGACTCCCGTCCAACCGGTTGCCGTGATCCCTGACGGCTATCACTCCAAGATGGACATCAGTGGCGACGGGCAACTGTTTGTCGGCTCGCGCACTTGCACAAATATCGTCCCGACGAATCCTGGTGACGAAAAACGGGGCTGCCTCGCCATCCTGAATACCAACAACGGCAACCTCATCATCCCCCCCGACAACGGTGACGTGACTGGCCTGCAGCCGGTTACCAATCGGACGGTTTTCTACGTTGTCGAGGGCGGCCAGTTTCGCATCTATGACACCACCACTGACAAGATTTATACCGTGGCGTCGATCGATATCCTCGGGAATGCGGTGGACGTGAAGTTGATGGACTTCTAGAACAGGTCTTGGACCTTAGATCTTAGGGTCGGTTCACTTCGACCATCCGTCCGTCACCCTCATCAAGAATGACTCTGCTTCATCTTGTCACGCATGTCTTGTTGTTATCCGCTCTGATTGTAGAAACAAGAGAATGTTCTGGTGCAGGGCGCATTTTCTTGTGATCATTTGTTTTTTCTTATGCGCATTCTCTTAATCGGCGGGAATGGGTTCATCGGGCAGTCCGCCGTGACCGCACTCAAGCAGCAAGGGCACACGCTGGCGGTGTTCCACCGCGGCACAACGGCAGCGCCCTCTGGCGTGAACGAGATTCGGGGCGACCGTCATCAACTCAACGCCAGCGCTCAGGACCTGAAACGCTTTGCTCCCGATGTCGTGATTGACATGGTCCTGAGTTCGGGTCCGCAGGCGAAAGACCTGATGTACATCTTCCGTGGAGCGGCTCGCCGCGTGGTCATGTTGAGCAGCATGGACGTGTACCGCGCGATAGGCATTTCACACGGTACGGAAAGTGGTCCGCTGCAGGAGGTGCCGCTTACGGAAGAGTCGGAACTGCGACGCAATCTGCATCCCTACCCGCCGGAGAACATGCAGCTCATGCGCAAGGTTTTCCCTTGGGTTACGGATGATTACGACAAAATCCCGGCGGAGCGCATTGTGATGAACGATCCTGAACTTCCGGGCACGGTGCTGCGGCTGCCCATGGTGTATGGACCCGGCGATCCGCTGCATCGTTTCTATCCCGTGGTGAAGCGCATCGCCGACGGACGGGACCACATCATTTTTGGGGGGGCGCTGGCTGCCTGGCGCTCGCCTCGGGGCTACGTAGAGAACGTGGCGGCGGCCATTGCGCTGGCTGCCACAGATGATCGCGCAGAGCGACGTATCTACAACGTGTGCGAGGAACCATCGTTCAGTGAACTGGAATGGGCACGAAAAATCGCCACCGAGATGGGGTGGAAAGGGGAGTTCGTCGTTCTAACGGCGGAGCGCACGCCGCGTCACTTGCTACAACCCGGGAACGCCGCGCAGCACTGGACAGCAAGCTCGGTGCGTATTCGCCACGAACTTGGGTATAAGGAGCCGGTAGCGATCGAGGACGCGATCCGAGAGACGATACGCTGGGAGCGGGAGAACCCGCCAGCTGAGGCGTCACTGGCTCAGTTCGACTATGCAGCGGAGGATGCGGCGGTAGCAGGGAGCCAGCATTGAGCTTGATGACCGAGTCGTCTTCGCAATGACCGCTGAAATCGAGGTTTTTCCTAAGGCCTGACGCCCGAGACCCAAAGACCTATTTCAAAACCAATTCATGAGCTCGTGCCTTCTCCAAGGCAGACTTCGAAAACGGCAGCGCAAAGGTCGTTCCCTCGTACCACGCCTTCCACTGGTCCATGTAGTAGGGGCTGAGGAAGTTGCCGCCCTGGCCGGTGACGGTGTTTAGAGTGGAATGATCCAGATCGGCCAGGTCCGCTGTGAAACGTTCCGAAGGTCCGAACGAGCGGCCCACTTGTTTAATGGTGAGGCCGCCGCCGGACTGGTCGTGCAGTCCGGGACCGGTCCAGCGACCGATCAGGGGCAGCCGGTTCAGCACCGGATGTTCGATATCGACGGGCGCAAAAGCTCCCCAGCGCCATTGCGCCAGATCCTTGGGAGCCTCGGGGTTGTTGACGGCCGCGTCCACCGCTGCCGCGAGTAAGGCTTCGTAGTTCGGATATCCGTTCGGCAGCCAGCGTGGCGGCTGCTTGGCTAAGACGTTCTCAAGCCATATCGACGAACTGAACCAGCGATAGCTCTTCCAACTGAAAATCCCCTCATCCGCGTGCGCGGGTTTGTCGGCCGCCTGCCTGGGCGCCGGGCCGAGCTTGGGCTCCAGCAACAGACGTCGCAGCTCGTATTGCGCGCGATTCTCGATGGTGGCGGCCGCCGAGTCGATGGAAAGCCGGCCATCCCAGTCGCGCATCAGATCGCGGGCCTGCTGGGCGCGCGACGAAAGATTCTTTACGTGATCGAGCGCGTACACGAAGCGCTCGGCGCAGAAGCGATCGAAGGCAGAATACACGTCGGTCTGCAGCGACAGCATGTCGGCCGCCGAAAACTTCCGACCGGACTCGAGTACCTGGTAGATGCGGTCGGTGCGCCACGGCGGATCCCACTCCGTGCTGATGCTGTAAGGATATTTGTCGGGCGAGATGCGCGAGTTGGCGGTGGCCAGGATTCCGGAAGGCGGGTCGTACACGCCAGGCAATTTCTCGAACGGGATGTACCCCTTCCACTCGTGAAGATCATCGGCTCCGCTCACCGGCAGACTGCCGTCGCCTGCCGTGCGGATGGGGATGTGCCCGGTCGTGTGATAGCCGATGTGACCGTCGACATCGGCATAGACCACGTTTTGTCCGGGCGCAGGAAGTTCGGCAAAGGCTTTCTGAAACTGCTCCCAGTTCTGCGCTGAGTTAATTTCGAAGAACGGATTGTGCAGGGAATCGTAGAGCGTCCAGCGCAAGGCAATCTTGCGGGTCTCGCCCGGAATCAGATCCGTGATGATCGGCCCGTGCCGCGTCAGGGCAACGTCGACGGTGACGTCGGGCTGACCCTTCACGTGAATAACTTCCTTACGATGCTCGAGCGGCTGCCAGCCTTTCGGAGTCTGATATGCGCCTTGCTCGTTGACGATCTCGACGTAGAGGTCTTCGACCGTGGGACCAACGTTGGTGAATCCCCACGCGACGCGGCGATTGTGTCCAACGACTACGAAGGGAACACCGGGCAAGGTCACGCCGATGAGGTCGTAGTCACCGCTATGCAGGTGCGCCTCGTACCAGAGGTTCGGCATCTGGTGGCCGAGATGCATATCGTTCGAAAGCAGCGGTTTGCCGCTGACCGTATGCGCACCAGAGACGACCCAGTTGTTGGATCCCGGCACGAATGTGGCCCGCCCCTGGGTGGCAATCTCCATCCAGGCTGGCGGGAGAAGTCCGGCTACATTGCTGTCGGCCCCAGAATCCATTTCGTCATCGTCGTCGTCTCCGTCCTTCTGGTTGCGCGACGGCTGGTCTTCATCGTCGATACGCCGTCCATTCCCCGACGGCGGCCGATCGCGCCACGACGTATTCACGAACAAATCATTGGTCAGGTCAGGGCCAAGTCGCGCCAGAATCTTTTCCCGGACCAAGGCGCTCTTGTAGGTGCCATGGTTCAGGTCCTGCACCATGCGCGCGCCGAGCAATAGGGAATCTTCGACCTGCCAGGGCTGAGGCTTGTAGCCAATGAGGTGGAATTCAATGGGCAGCCGATCGAGATGGGAATTCAGGAATGCGTTCACGCCGCGCGCATACGCTTCGAAGTATTCGCGATCACGTGGAGCGAGGGCAGCAGTCGCTTTCTGCGCCGCCGCCCGCAAACCCAGAATTCGCTGTTCGCGATCGTGCTCGAGCAGGGCAGGGCCGAGCAGTTCCGACATCTCGCCAGCGGCAAAGCGCCGCATCACATCCATCTGCCAAAGACGGTCCTGGGCGGTCACGAATCCCTGGGCGAAAAAGAGGTCATCGAGCGTAGTCGCTTCGATGTCGGGAACGCCGTGAGTGTCGCGGGTCACCGTCACGGGTGCGGTCAGGCCTGAGAGTCGGATGGCGCCGTCCAGTTGGGGCAGCGCGGCGTGGGCCACGTAATAAAGGTAGCCAACCGCTCCCAACGCCACGAGCAACAAGGCCAGGGCGATCCGCGGAAGAATGCGGCGCCGGGTCCGAGGAGGCGCGGGCGCCTCCGTAGCGGATGGGGTCCAGGTTGCCATTTCGTGTGCCATCGATTGTAGGGTGTCGCGGAAGGATAAGACAAACCCGAAGCATCAAAGCGGGTAACGCTTAGCGGATGAATCCGTTGGCGAACTCAAACACGATGATCAACCCGATGACCAGCGCCACGATGCCGAGGATGCGCGCCGTGCGGAGCTGGCTGGGTGACAGGCTCTGGCGCGTGCCCAGGGACGCGAACTTCACGAAGCTATTGGGGGAGATCAGCAGCCATAATGCCCCGCCGAAAAACCAGGCCAGGGAAAACATGCTGACAAAGCGCTCGAAGGTCATATGGGCGATAGAGTAGCAGTCGCCAGTCTTGGGTCGCCAGTCTCCAGTGGTGCTCCGGGCAGTGGGGCAATTATTTCAATCTCACGCCGGGGAGCGGCTGTTCACGGGAGCGCCTGTTTCAAGAGAAGGATGCGGAGCCAAAGGCCAAGGACGGGCGACCGACGGCCGACGGCCGCTTTTTGAATTTCATTTTCAAGATGGCCCAGTGGTATCCTGAGCGTGACCGGCAGCGATTCGAGAGCCGGGCATTGGTACATCAGCTTGATCCTACAGCCCGCGGCTCAAATTCCAGCCATGCTGCAAAAACGCATTGATGATCAGCCTTCCATCTCCCCAGAAATGGTGCGGGAGGCGCAGGGCATACTACATCAGCACCTGAAGAGCGTCGGCTTAAAGCAGACCGCGCAGCGTGACACGATTCTCCGCACGTTCCTGGAGACCCGCGAGCATCTCTCGACCGACGAGCTCTACCGCCTGGTGAAGAAGAAAGACCCGCGGATCGGTTACACCACGGTTTACCGCACGTTGAAACTGCTCGCCGAATGCCGTCTGGCCAGCGAAGTGGCGTTTCACGACGGGATCGCACGCTACGAACACCAGTACAACCGGCGCAGCCACCATCACATGGTGTGTACCGGGTGCGGGAGTTCGGTCGAGTTCTTCTCCAACGAGGTCGACAAACTCGAGCAGGATATCGGCCGCAAGTATCACTACGTGACCACGCGGCACTCCTTTCAAATTTACGGCGTGTGCGCGGATTGCCGGAAAAAGAACGGGACCGGGCGGGTGGTGTAGCCGGATCGCGCCTTCGGGCGGCCGCAACGAGTAAGAAGAAAATGCGGCTTCAGCCGCTGGAAGCTGCATACTAGACCGGAGGCAGCGGCGAAAGCCGGTCGCGCTGCTGACGATTTCCCGGCGTGGCTGAAAGCACGCCCTGATAAGAACTCTCTCGAGGCAGATCTTTCGATACAGGCTTTGTGTGCCCGGATTTTCTTATGCCGATCTCCTGTGGATACTGCGGTACATCAATGCCGGACGTTGCCGAGTTCTGCCCGTCATGCGGGCGTCCGGTGCGTGAAGGAAACTTCTTCGCCCCCAACGAACCCGCCGCCGGGAGCGCGGTGAGGGAAGAGTTGGGCAATCAAGCCGTGGTCTCCACTGGGCCGCCCGTCGAGTGGAACGACCGATGGGTTGGCGCGCTGGCTTACTTCACGTTCATCCCGGCCGTGCTTTTTCTTTTCGTCAGACCGTTTCACGGCCGCAGATTTGTACGCTTCCACGCTTTTCAAAGCGTGTTTTTCTGGGCGCTGGTGATTGTGATGGTTTTGCTCGGGTTGCTGGCGTCGATGTTCGGCTGGCTGTTCGTCTGGATGCTCACTGGCACCCTGATTGGCTTGGCCTTGTTCTTTACCTGGCTCTTGCTCTCGATCAAGGCGCTGCAGGGCGAATGGTTTGCGCTTCCGTGGGTGGGACCGTTTGCCGCGCAACGAGTGGGAAAATGAGCGTCCGGGGCCGCGAGCATATTAACTAAAAGATACACTTTGCGCCAGGAAGACTTATAGGCGATCGGCGAGAGGCCTCCCGACCCAAACCATGATCCTCTGTCCAATTCGCGCCCTACGGCCTTCTAATCGCTAATAATGGCCATTCTACGCGAGATCGTCGGGGTGCTTTTCAATGACTTACCGCGCCCGCACCTGTTTTCAGTAACTTAGCTATAAGAGAACAACTTTTGATCCGGTTTCGGGAGACGACGGCGTTTGACGCTCCCTGGAAAAATCTTTTCACAGTAGAGGCACCGGGCAACACAAGGGAATGCTCAGGAAGCCTCGGTGCTCTCAGGTTGTTCTCGGTAATTTCAACGAAGCCGGATAGTGATTCCGGCTGTCCGCAAGCAATCCGGCCTGCAATTCGTTCTTGACACTGTTTCGCTTCGGTCTAAAATCGCGTCACTCTCTTTCTTGAAATCGCCACACCCGGCTTGGGGCGCGGGAATCCGCTCGATTGCACCATCAAATCTTCCAGGAGAATTGCATGAATCCCGACACCGTCTCTCGCACGATCCAGCGGAGAGGAACAAGACTTTGTGGAGTTGGGTTGCTGGCACTGCTGGTGCTGGCCTCTCCGCTCTGGGCGCAACGCGGCCACGATGGCCGCGGCTTCGATCACGTGTTCGTCATCATGATGGAGAACACGGGCTACGACACGCTGATCGGAAATCCAAACGCTCCCTTCATCAACTTCGCGGCTTCCACGACTGGCCTGGCTTCGAACTACTTCGGGGTTGCGCACCCCAGCCAGCCGAACTATGTGGCGGCGACGTCAGGCGCGCTGAACGGCGTACTTGACGACAACGACATCACGATTGATGTTCCGAATATTGTGGATCAGCTGGAAGGCCGACACAAAACCTGGAAGGCGTACATGCAGTCGTACTCGCTGTGCACGACGCCGCTCGACCATGCCTGCGGGAACCAGCTCTACGAGCGCAAACACAATCCGTTTATTTCCTACAAAGACGTACAGACCAATCCGGCACGGGTGGCAAACATCGTGGACTTCAGCCAGTTCGGGACTGACCTCGCCAACAATACAGTCGCGGACTATGTCTGGATCAGTCCTGACCAGTGCAACGACATGCACGGGCGGGGCGCGACCCCGGACGATCCATGCGATTTTTCACAAGTGCCGGCGCTGATTCGGGCGGGCGACACGTTCCTGCTGAATACAGTGAACGCGATCATGACGTCCAAGGCCTGGAGAGGGAACTCGGTCATCTTCATTGTCTGGGACGAGAGCGACTTCACCGGCACCGGGCCGGAAGGCTTTGGCGATACGAGCGGATGCTGCGACGCGAACCCGGGTGGCGGGCATGTGGTCGGATTGGTGATTTCGAACCGGCTGCGCTTCGCACGCATTTCCGATACGCCGTTCAACCACTACTCGATGCTGTCGACGATCCAGGAGAGTTGGAGACTGGGCTGCCTGGGGAACACCTGCGACCGGCGGCATGTGCGTCCGATGCGGGCACTCGCAGGGCCGCCGGGACTCTAGCCGGATTGCAGATACCAAGGAAATAAGGCCACGGAAGGGTTGACCCCGATCCGTGGCCTTGTACTGTGCGAAGCGTTTTGCCGAGAAGTCAGGCGACGTCGAAGCGATCGTGATTCATCACCTTGGTCCACGCGGCCACGAAGTCCTTCACAAACTTCTCCTTAGCGTCCGAGCTTCCGTAGACTTCCGCAAGCGCACGCAACTGCGCGTGCGAACCGAAGATCAGATCGACGCGGGTGCCGGTCCACTTGAGTTCGTTGGTCTTGCGGTCGCGCCCTTCGTAGACGGTTCCGGAGCCGTTGGATTCATTCGACGGCTGCCATTGCGTGCCCATGTCGAGCAGGTTGACGAAGAAGTCGTTGGTCAGCGTTTCGGGCTTTGTGGTGAAGACGCCGTGCCTGGAATTTCCGGCATTCGCACCCAGCACGCGCAGGCCGCCCACGAGAACGGTCATCTCCGGAGCCGTGAGCTTCAGAAGTTCCGCCCGATCGACCAGCAGTTCCTCAGGCGCGAGGCGCTGCTTGCCGTTGAGGTAGTTGCGGAAGCCATCGGCCTTGGGTTCGAGCGGCTCGAAGGACTCGACGTCGGTCTGTTGCTGCGACGCGTCCATGCGGCCGGGCGTGAATGAGATTTTCACGTCGTAGCCGGCAGCTTTGGCGGCTTTCTCGATCGCGGCGTCGCCCGCGAGAACGATTAAGTCCGCGAGGGAAATCTTCTTGCCTTTGCTACCGTTGGTTTGCGCGCTGTTGAATTCCTTCTGGATTCCTTCCAGTGTCTGCAGCACCTTGGCCAGCTGAGCGGGTTGGTTGACCGCCCAGTCTTTCTGGGGCGCGAGGCGAACGCGCGCGCCGTTGGCTCCTCCGCGCTTATCAGACCCGCGGAACGTCGATGCGGACGCCCATGCGGTCGATACCAATTGGGAGACGGTGAGGCCTGAGGCGAGGATCTTTGCTTTCAGAGCGGCGACGTCCTGATCGGAGACCAGCGGGTGGTCGACTGCCGGAATCGGGTCCTGCCACGGCAGGCTTTCTTTTGGAACGAGCGGGCCGAGATAACGCGCGATCGGGCCCATGTCGCGATGCGTCAGCTTGTACCAGGCGCGCGCAAACGCGTCGGCGAACTGGTCCGGATGCTCAAGGAAGCGGCGCGAAATCTTCTCGTACGCTGGATCGAACCGCAACGAGAGGTCCGTGGTCAGCATGGAAGGCGCGCGACGTTTGGACGGATCGTGCGGATCGGGTACGGTGCCCTCGCCTGCGCCATTCTTCGGCCTCCACTGATTTGCGCCGGCTGGGCTCTTGGTAAGTTCCCAGTCATAGTTGAAAAGATTCTCGAAGTAGTTGTTGCTCCACTTGGTGGGCGTCGTGCTCCAGATTACTTCCAGGCCGCTGGTGATGGCGTCGCCGGCTTTGCCTGACTGAAACTTGCTTTTCCAGCCGAAGCCCTGGTCTTCGATGCTGGCGCCTTCCGGCTCAGGACCGACATTGTCGGCAGGCCCGGCGCCGTGCGTTTTGCCGAAGGTGTGACCGCCGGCAATCAAAGCGACCGTTTCTTCGTCGTTCATCGCCATGCGGCGGAAAGTTTCGCGAATGTCACGGGCTGCCGCGAGGGGATCGGGGTTGGCGTTCGGCCCTTCCGGATTCACGTAGATCAAACCCATCTGCACCGCGCCGAGCGGGCTGAGAAGATCGCGGTCGCCGCTGTAGCGATCGTCGGCCAGCCACTTGCCTTCGGGACCCCAGTAGACGTCGGTTTCCGGTTCCCAGGTGTCGGCGCGGCCGCCGCCGAATCCGAATGTCTTGAAGCCCATCGATTCGAGGGCGACGTTGCCGGCGAGAACCATCAGGTCGGCCCAGGAAATCTTGCGGCCGTATTTTTGCTTGATCGGCCACAGCAACCGGCGCGCCTTGTCGAGGTTCACGTTGTCAGGCCAGCTATTGAGTGGGGCAAAACGTTGCTGACCGGCTCCCGCACCGCCGCGGCCGTCGCCGATGCGATATGTGCCGGCGCTGTGCCACGCCATGCGAATGAAGAGGCCGCCATAGTGGCCGAAGTCGGCCGGCCACCACTCCTGCGAGTCGGTCATCAAGGCATGAAGGTCTTTGACGACGGCGTTCAGGTCGAGAGTCTTGAATTCCCTGGGGTAGTCGAACTCCTCGCCCATCGGGTCGGAGAGCGGGGAATGCTGGTGGAGGACTTGAAGGTTCAGTTGGTTCGGCCACCAATCACGATTCGTGCGTCTGGCGGCCGCGTCGGTAAACGGGCATTTGCCTTCTACATTTTGTTGGGTTGCCTGGGTATGCGCGTCAACAGTTCCTGGAGCTTTGTTTTCCATATATGTATCTTCCTTCGAAATTAGTCAAAATAGCGGTGACGACCTACGAACCTCGGAGCGACGGCGTTCGCACACGCCCGTCGTCTGTTGCATGGGCCCCTCAATCGGCCTAAGGGGAAGCGTGCCGCGGAGCGCACTTTGTGCAGAGCCCGCGAAAAATAAGTTCACATTCGCGAAGAACGCGTTTGCCAAGCGAGCGAGAAGCCGGCCTGGGCACTTTGTACCAGTCAATGTCCTCTACGTTGCCGCAGCGGTCGCAGATGAAGTGGTGATGCCGCATGCCTTTGGCATCGAAGCGCGCGGCGCGGCCTTCGACGGCGACTTCCCGCACTAAGCCTGCCTGAACCAAGTCCCGCAGATTGTTATAGGTTGTCGCCCTCGAGGAGCGCGGATCCATTCGATTCACGGCTTCGAAGATTTCCGCAGCCGTGGGATGGCGACTGCATTTGGTCAGGAATGCCATCACGGCATAGCGCTGCGGCGTGCAGCGCAAGCCACAGTCCTCCAGGGACTGTTTTATCGTTTGGATGTCCACGAGATATTTAGACTAAATCTAATGTGACATTTGGTCAAGGTGGGTGGAGGGCTTTTTTCACCACACAGTGACACAGACACTGAGAAACCGACATGTTGTTTTGATTTTTTGCGGCTCTGTGAGTCCGCGGTAGCAAAGGCAATGGCACCTTCTGACCAATGCCAGTGGGAGGAAGCTCTTTGGATCCGGCTTACGATTAATTTCTTATACTTTCATCTTATTTCGCATGCGAGTATGATTCCGGTGCCATGCGGGGCAAGGATCGCCCGCGGCACTGGAGCTCTCATGGACCGACGCCGCTTCCTCAAGTCCGCCACCGCCACCGGACTCGCTCTTGGTGTTTATAAAGGCACGGGTAACGCCTCAACTCCCGAGCACAACTGGGATCACTACGATTGGGGTGGCGGGCCTGCCGTTCCCGAGCGTCTTTATCAGGGGCCGTTCCCGCAGTATGGTCCGTGCGCCGTTGTTCCCGACAGCGATGTGTGGATGATCACATCACCGTCACGAGACATCGTGAGCAACTACGGCATGGGGATGATCGTGTACCTTTCCGACGACACGGGGACGCCGCGCGTGCCTGGGCAATCGATGGAGCGGACCCTTGAGGACCTGGTGAAACTGCCATTCGCGCAGAAGATCTATCTCCGTCCGAACTGGCGGGAGGTGCAGAAGCAGCCGGGAAAGCTCGAGTTTGCGGAGTCGTGGAAGGTCAGTTTCGATTTGGCGAAACAGTACAACAAGCCGATTGGCTTTCGCGTTCAACTGGAGAATCCCGACTCGCCCGAACCGGGCATGCCGGAGTTCCTGCTCGACAAGGTCCCCTACGTCAAGCTTAAGGGGGAGTGGAAAGGAAATCCCGCGGAGATGCGTTACCGGAAAGATCACAAAGTGCCACGCTATGACCACCCGGCATACCAGGCTGCATTCCGCGAGTTGAACGAGTTGCTGGCGGCCGAGTTTAACGGCCATCCGCAAGTCGAGTTTGTGGACACCATGATGTACGGGTTCTGGGGCGAAGGGCACACCTGGCCTTACGAGGGAAATCCGTTTTCGAGCGGCCTGGTTGCAGAGCAGCTCTGGGCGAATATGTTTGAACTGCAATTGCAGCAATGGACGAAAGTTCCGCTGGTGACGAATACGCAGCCCGATTTCAGCAACGTCGGCAATAACGAGATGGTCGAACGCACCATGCGCTCGGGCAACTGGCTGCGCACCGACACGATCTTCATCGAGAACACGCAGATCGAAGCGCTCAGTTATCGTCCGCCGTGGGCAGCGGCCATCTGTGAAGTGGGCTTCACGACGGGCGATCCAAAGCAGCTGCGCACCGACGAAGACGGCATAACCTACAACGAGCAGATCATCTCGCACGTTGCGGATGTCGGGGCGAACTATCTGTCAGTATGGGTTTGGCACAATCAGAACGCGCCCAACCTTTTGAGCTATTACGACAAGTATCCCGGACCGATTGACGAGATGAACCGCCAGATCGGGTACAGAATTCGCCCCTCGTTCGTCTGGACCTTCAAGCGCGATGAAGCCCCCGGATTGGTAGTCGGCTTGGTAAATGACGGCATCGCGCCGGTGCCGGGCGTGCTGCGCCTTAGCGTGTTCAGTGAAGATAAAAAGGTGAGTGTCTCAGGCTGCGTGGATGCGGGTTATCCGAAGCCGACCGGCGTGCATCAAGCCATGCTGATGTTGCCTTCTGGAACTCAGGTCGAAGGATTGCGGCTCAAAGCAGAGATTGAAGTGAAGGGAGTGCGTCACCCGATTCGCTGGGCATGCCGGCAAAAAGTGAATGCCGACGGCACATTGACGCTACGGCACAACTATAGGCCCGAGGCGCCGCCGATCTAGGGTCGGAGTCGCGAACCGCTCTATCGGGGCACACCACGATGGGCTTACCCGTCTCTTAACCGATGGCTTGATCGGCCTAACTTATCCAGATCGTTCTATTAGTTGATTCTCACAGCATCCTGGGCATTATCTCAGCGAATTGGCTGCTGTGGGAGCCTGTACCCACGGCACGCGGAGGCGGTCCGAGCGGCTGAATTCGGTGGCTACTCTGGTTATCCTGCGGGCGACCGTCGATGAAGGCAAGATCAAGACTGAATCAAGTTTGCGTCAAGGATCGACGTGAAGAAAAAGAGGTGGTGATCAGCGTCCAGAGGTGGGACTTCCGGCGGCCTTCGGCCGCAGATTTGGGCAGGGCTGGTTGGGCAGGAGGAAGCGCAGGGCTGAAGGCAGGCGTGCGCGCCAAGCTCCTTCGTTGTGTTCCGCTCCCGGCACGACGACGAGGCACACAACTGTCCAGCTTTGCAGCATCTCCTTGAGGCGGTTCACATCGTTGACCATTTCCTGCTTCGAGTCTCCCTCGCCCTCATTGGTGCCCGCGCCGATGTAAACGCGAGCAGGCCATTTCACTGCAGTGGCGGACCGACGCAGCAATTCATCGTTGGCGATGTAGAGAGAGGGACTTTCCAGCAGCAGCCAGCGGTAGTGGCCCGGGCGCTCCAGAACTGTGTAAAGCGCGATCGCTCCTCCGTACGAAGAGCCTGCCAGTCCGACCTCGCCGTTCGTCCGGTAGCGGGATTCAACGAGCGGACGCACTTCTTCTTCGAGGAACGACGGGAACAGCTTGCCCTGCGGATGGGGAAGAGGCGGGTTCAGGAATTCATCAGGATAAGGAAGATATTCATTCGCCCGATCGGAGCCCGGATTTTTGGATTCGAGTGTCGAGCCCGCGTTATCGATGCCGACGAAAATGGTGGGAGGAATTTCACGGTCGCGAATCAATTTGGCGGCGACGCGATCAAGTTCGCGGCCGTGAAAGACGGCGACTCCGTCGGTGAAGTAGAACACCGGATATTTACGATCGGGTTGCTTTGGGTCTCGATATTGGGGCGGAAGCCACACGCGGAGGCTGCGGGTGTTGCCGAAAATCTTGCTGTGCAGCGTGAGTATTTCGACGTCGCCCGGGGCTTGGGGTTGAGCTGTGGCAGTCCAACCACAAAGCAGGAGTGCGATGCAGGAAACAATCACGCGCCGTATCGATCCGAAGATCATGTGCTGGCTAGCGCAGGCCATCGACCACGTACAAGTCGGAGAGGATCCGGTAGTAGGAGTACGCGTAGCTTTTGCGGTCAGCGCTGAAGCGGATGCCACCGAGGGTCACGATTCCGGCGGCATCGGAGGGCGATACTGTGCGTACTTCGTCCCGTCGCGTCGAGTTCAGGTAAACACGCGAGACCTTGAACGGAAACCCGCGCTCGCCGACCAGCACGCTCTGACCGTCGGGCTCCCAGGAAACCACCGTCTCAGTATCCTTCAGGGCGGCCGAGACCGGTTGCGGATCGCCACCTGCCAGCGGATAGAGCCACCGCTTGTTTTGTGCGTCCAGCGCCAGCACGTACTTTCCGTCGGGCGAGACCAGCGTCCCTGCGGTTCCCTCGGGCGTAATGGGGCGGGGTTTTCCTTCGTCAAGGTTCATCCAGTAGGTGCGTGGGGCATGGTTGGGTTCCGAGGCGGTGAACACTAACGCCTTGCCGTCCGGTGTCCAGCGCACCCCCAGGTGTTCCAGCGCATCGTGGGTGATTTGCCGTTGCTGCCCGGCGCCGGTGGGCAGCAGTTGCAGTTGTATGGGGGAGGCGTTGTCGAGGGCTGCGACCCATTTGCCATCGGGCGAGAGCGCAGGGAAGGCGCCGCTTCCAAGGCGTACGGCCGGAGATCCGTCCATGCCGCGAAGGAAGACGGAATAGTTCGACCCACGCCTTCGCCGCTTTCAAAGAAAAGCAGGGTCTTGCCGTCCGCGGAGACGTCAGCGACCAGCGACCAGTCAAACCACGAGAGATTTCTTTCCGCATTCTCTCCGGCAGCCAACCCGAGTACGCCAAACTGTGCGTTGTCAACGGTGAGCAGGACGCGGCCGTCGCGCGTGATGTCGTGCAGGGTGAGCGTCCCGGGAACGCGCAGAATGAGGCGCTCCTTACCGGAAAGATCCAATGCATAGATTGCCCGTGCAGCGCCTTCATGCGACGCAGTGAACCAGACTTCCTTGCCGTCGCGCGACCAGGCCAGCCCCTGGTTGGTGGTAAAGAAGCTGGAAGTCACCTTCACCTTGCCCTGGCGATCGATGATGACGACTCTGCCATCGTCGCCAGTCTGGACGTGATCCTGAAACGCAAGCAGGTCACCTTTGGGCGAGAAGCGCAAGTGACTTGCCCAGCCTCGTGGCTGGTACAGGCTGCGGCCCATGGGGAACTCAACCTGGAAGCGGCCATCGACGAACCGAACGGCCGCGAAGTCGGAGCCGTCGGGGGTCCAGTCAGCCCAAGCCACATTGTCCATGACCTGGCGCGGGGCGCCGCCCGCGAGCGGCATCCTGCCCAGGGTTCCGCTTTCGATGAAGGGCGAAAAGTGAAAAGCGTGAAGAGCGACCGCCAACTCACCGGTGGAAGAGATGCCGAGCAGATCGCTCTTCTCCAGGCCGAGCGGACGTGAGTCGGTGCTGTCGAAGCGGGTGGTAAACAGTTCGACCGGCCTGCCTTCGAGAGCCGCGCCATACACAATGGTTTGACCATCGGGAGTAAAGCGGGCCGCCGGAATGGTGCCGCGCCGGAACGTCAGGCGATGGAACGAAGCATTCCCCGCAGGGCTGGCGCGTTTGCCCACAAGGTAAATGCCGACACCCAATGCGACCAAAGCCAGTGTGGCGATTGCGGGAAGCCACCAGCGCCTGGCGGGCTCGGGGGCGGGGATAGCCTGGGCGCCACTCTTGCTTGCAGTCGAGATTTCGGTGAGAGCTTCCAGGCTGAAGGCGATATCGGCGGCGGATTGAAAGCGCTGCGCGGGATTTTTCTCCAGACAATGGCGGACGATGCGCTCGAGAGCGGGAGGAACATTGCGGGCGGTTTCTGAAAGCTCGGGTGGCTCATCTTTCAGGATTGCGCTCATGGTGTCGGCAGGGGAGTCGCCGTGGAAGGCGCGTTTCCCGGAGACCATTTCGTAGAGAATCGCGCCGAATGAAAACAGGTCGGAGCGCTGATCGGCAACCTTGCCGCGGACCTGTTCGGGCGACATATAGCCGGCCGTGCCCATCACGAGTCCGGCATCGGTCTGCACTTGTACGGTGGCTGCGTCGGAAGAGGAGTCGCCCTGATCAGGCTGAGTAAGCTTGGCGAGACCGAAGTCCAGGATCTTGGCGCGTCCGTCTTCGGTGATGAAGATGTTTTCCGGCTTCAGGTCGCGGTGAACGATGCCCTTGTCATGCGCGGCGGCCAGGCCGCGCGTGACTTGCAGCGCATAGTCGACCACCTTACGTGCGGGTAACGGTCCATTTTTCAGACGCTCTCTTAAAGTGTCACCGAGCAACAACTCAGAGACGATGTAAGGCGCGCCCTGCCACTCTCCAATGTCGTAGATGGCCAGAATGTTGGGATGGTTGAGGGCAGCGGCTGCGCGCGCTTCCTGCGCGAAGCGACGAAGACGGTCGGGGTCGGAGGAGAACGAAGGGGGGAGAACCTTGATGGCGACGTCGCGCCCCAGGCGTTCGTCGTGGGCACGGTAGACCTCGCCCATGCCACCGGCTCCGATTTGTCCTAGAACCTGGTACGGCCCGATTTTCTGCCCCGCGGTTGTGGCCATCGGCGAGGATTATACAGGCCGGGGATTAGCGACGAGCGCCATGGCTGGCAGTGGTGAATTTCTTAACGGCCCTTTCGGGGCTGGGTCATGTCGCGCCGCCCACGGCTTGCGCCGATTCAGGGCTCGGACGCTTCGGTGGATTCATTCCGGCGTTGTTGCGCGGCCAGTATTAGAAGCCGGGTGGACGTTGGTCGACTACTGCGAAGCTGCGTTCCAGCGCGATGCCTACGGTTCCGATGGTGCCTTCGTCGAAAAGGCGGCCGATTAACGTTACGCCGTGCGGGACGCGTCGGGGCGTGGCGAATGTCGCTACTGGATTTTTGGGATCGGGCGCCCAGTCGCTGCGAGCTTTCTTTACTTCGATAAAATTCGCGCGCAGCGTCAGCGACGGGTGGCCGGTGAAGTTGGTGATGGTCAGCATCTCGTCGCGCAACGATGGGACGAGCAGCAGGTCGACATGGGAAAAGAGGCGGTCCATTTCCATAGCGACCTTTCTGCGCATGCGGTCTGCCTGTACGAAGTCGACAGCCGAGAGAAAGCGCGCTTCGCGGAAGATGTTCGGCCACGCGTCAGGAACTTGCGCCTTGAGTTGATTCATTCCGCCATTGAGCGTCTAGTTCTTCGAAAGCCGCTGCGCCTTCGGAGAACAGGATCAGGTTCATGGAATCGTAAGGCCAGTTGGGAATCTGGACCTCAACGGGTGTCATGCCGAGTTTCTTCACATGCTCGACGGCTTCTTTGTCGACGCCGGTGGCGGGATTCTGGTCGAGCCACTGCGGAAAATAGCCAACCCGCAAGCCTTTGATGGGGGCGCCTGCGTCGAAATCGAGGTGGCTCGGCACGCTGGCTACGTCGCCGGGGTCGGGGCCGGAGATGGCGCGGAGCACGAGCATTGCGTCTTCGACGTGGCGAGTCATGGGGCCAAGCTTATCGAGAGTCCAGCAGAGGGTCATGGCGCCGGTGCGTGGAACGCGGCCGTAGGTGGGGCGCAGGCCGGTAACTCCGCAGCGCATGCTGGGGCCGATGATGCTGCCTCCGGTCTCGCTGCCAATGGAAAAGCCCACCAGTCCGGCGGCGGTGGCTGCGCCCGGGCCCGCACTGGAACCGCCCGAACCCTCGGCGTCGGGGATCCACGGGTTCATGGTCTGTCCGCCGAACCAGATGTCATTGAGGGCGAGTGCGCCCAGGCTGAGCTTGGCAACCAGCACGGCGCCGGCATTGTGCAGGCGCTGCACGACGACGGCGTCTTCCTTAGGAACGCGGTCGCGGAAGGGCTCGGCGCCGTAAGTGGTGGGGATGCCGGCGGTGTCGAGCAGGTCCTTGCCGCCCCAGG
Source organism: uncultured Acidobacteriota bacterium (assembly GCA_963850425.1). GTDB lineage: Bacteria > Acidobacteriota > Terriglobia > Terriglobales > Acidobacteriaceae > Gp1-AA133. Next base: position 536,256 of record CAWKLF010000005.1, read on the forward strand.
GGATGCCGTGCAGTGGGCCGCGGTAATGTCCGGCGGCGATCTCGGCGTCGGCTTGCTTCGCCTGTTTGAGAGCGAGGTCGCGGGTCAGGGTGATGACGCAACGCAATTTGGGATCGAACTGCTGGAGGCGGTCGAGATAGATGTTTGTAAGCCGCTCAGAGGTGAGCCGGCGGTGCTCGACCCATTGCGAGAGCTGGGTGACTGGGGAGAACGCGATGTCCTCGTCGCGCGCAGGCAGCGGACCCGGATCGGAATGGCTGCGCACGAAGCGATCCTGCTTGGGCGTGACCTTGATGCCCGGGAGTACGGGATCCCAGCGAGTGGCTGGCGCGAGCGTGGTTTCGAGAGCCAGCTTGCGCGGGCCGGTGCGGCGTTCGTAGAGCGAAGCCATGGTGCGGCGCCAACTGTCGGCAGCCATCGTGCATTCGGCGTCAGTCAACTCGACCTGAACGAGCTTTTCGGCTTCGGCGAAAGTGGCGGGCGAAACTTCCGGACCCACGGGAGTTCCCGTGCCAAACGCGGGCGGCTCGCCGGGCGGCAGGTTGCTTGCGGTCTGGGCTTGGGTGCGGAGAGTGGCTGCTCCCAAAAGTCCCAAGGACGTGGTTTTCAGAAATCGCCTGCGCGATTTGGACATGCAACCTCCGAACGGGATTAGACGTGGCTGGCGCGGTTGGGTTATGCCGGGTGGAGACGTTAGCACGGGAGCAGGCAGCGGTTGTCAGAGGGGTGTCAGGTCTCATGGTTCAGAAAATCTGCCGCTCACCCTCGATCGCGTCTGCATTTTTAGAGCGCTAAGAAAATCTTAAAACGCAGAGTGCGCGGAGAAAATCCGCAGAGATCGCAGAGAGCGCGCCCATCTTATGGATTCTGCTCGGAGGGGCAGGACTTCTCGTGGCCCTCTGCGGCATTCCTCTGCGTTTAAAATTTTCTTCAAAGCCCTCAACGCGTTTTAAGATTTTCTTTCAAAGCCCTCGACTTGATTCCTGCAAGCCGTCAGCTGAGGCCTGTCACTTAACCTTGACAGATGTCCCCGGGGACGTAATCCTATACGCTTTTCGTTTGATGACGGTTACGCAATGGGTAGCGCTGGCTCTTCATTCGTGTAAGGGAAGGAAGCGAATTTGAGAGTTCGGGTGTTTTATCACGACAAGTGCTTCGACGGGGCTTCTTCGGCGGCGCTGTTTTCGCGCTTTTACCAGGAGCGGATCCGCAACGATGTACAGTTTGAGTTCACCGGCCTGCTCCATCGGGCGGGAGCGCTGTTTGACGAGCGTCAATTTGACGGCGACGAGAACGCGATCGTCGACTTCAAATATTCCAGCTCGCCCAAAATCAACTGGTGGTTCGATCACCACGAGAGCGCGTTCCTGAGCCCCGAGGACGCTGCGCACTTTGAGCAAGACCAGGGCAACCGAAAGTTCTACGATCCGGACTTCAAGTCCTGCACCAGCTTTATCGCCATGGTGGCTGAGCAGCGCTTTGGCTTCAACGCGGCCTCGGTCGCCGACCTGGTGCACTGGACCGACGTCATCGACGGCGCGCTCTACGAAGACGCGAAGACGGCGGTCGAGATGAAAGCTCCGGCCATGAAGTTGACCATGGTGATCGAGTCGGCGCCCGATTCGAATTTCGTGCCGCAACTCATTCCGTTGCTGGCGACCAAGTCACTGGCAGAGATTCTGGAGGCGCCCTTCGTAGCGCCGCTGCTCCCGCCACTTTTGAAGAGGCACGAGTTGTCGATTGGAATTCTTAAGGAACGCAGCGAGTGCAAGGATCAGACGATCTTTTTTGACGTCACCGACCAGGAACTGGAAGGTTATAACAAGTTCGTTCCTTATTATCTACATCCGGAGAGTATCTACAGCGTTGGTTTAAGTAAGAGCAGTTTTCGGGTGAAGGTGTCGGTGGGGTCAAATCCATGGGCGCCCAGCGAACCGACCGTGAATCTCGCGAAGGTGTGCGAACGCTACGGCGGGGGCGGACACGCGCGGGTGGGGGCGATTTCGTTCGATGTGACCAAGCACGAGGATGCGCGGCGGGCCTCATTCCAGATTGTCGAGGAATTGCGTGCGGCGGCGCGGGCGCAGGCAGGCGGCTGAAGGATCAGGCGCGTTTTTTCTTTGCGCGGGCAGTTCTAACCTTCTCGATCCTCAGAGATTGGATGGCTGCGAATTCCTTGCCGGGAAAGTGTCGCTCTAAGGGGCAGCTCAAGAATCCACGCTTCCTATTTTTGACAGGGTATATGAAGCGGTTCAGCAACACACTTCCCGCCACAAAACCCAGAAAGAGCGCCCCGCTTTCCCACTGCAGCCAAGTATGCTCGTATTCGGGTGGTCGGATGAAGGCCTCACTAATTGCCTGGTCTAGTGCCCGACCAACCGCGTAGACAACCGTCAGCGAAACAGCCGTACTGAAAAAATCAACCTCACTACCTTGTCCATAGGCGATCACACGTGGTCGGAGCAAGCAGATGGCTTGCACTGTACACATCGTCAATCATGATGCTCCGGTTGGTTCTACATGAACCTGCAATTTCGGAAGGTGTCGCATGATCCCGTGAGCGAAGAGCGGGGGCGAAATACCGGTTGCGCATTTGTTCTCGCAACAGCATGTTGAAGTGTGCTTCATTCATATGCTCAGACACAGCGCAAGGCCTGCAGGTTCCCAAATCCAGCGCTTGATGCAGGCTTACCGCGGCACGAGGCTGAAGTTCCATCAACGTGAGGCAAGATGAGTTCGGACAGACCGCATAACGAGGCGATTCTTCGCGCTGAAGGCCTCGGGCGAAGCGTTCCGGGGAAGGTTTTGGTTGCCGACGTCACCTTCGAATTGGCCAGGGGGGAAATCCTGGCGATCGTGGGACCTAGCGGGTCGGGAAAATCGTCGCTGCTGCGCTTGCTGAACCGGCTGGATGAGCCGACTGGCGGGACGGTATATCTCGATGCTGTTGACTACCGGAAGATTGCTCCGCGCGAGCTGCGACGACGCGTGGGCATGGTCACGCAGCGGCCTTTTCTTTTTCCGGGATCGGTTGCGGACAATTTGCGATTCGGGCCACGACAACGCGGGGTGGAACTCGCCAACAACGTGATGGAGGAGTTGCTTCATGCCGTTTTGCTGGACGGACTCGGCGGGCGCGATGTCGCAAATCTTTCGGGCGGCGAGCAACAAAGAGTCTCGTTCGCGCGGACATTGGCGAATTCTCCCGAGGTGCTGCTGCTGGACGAGCCGACGTCGGCCCTGGACGAGAATGCGAGGCGCGAGGTGGAAGCGGTGATCGCGCGGATTGGACGGGAGCAGGGGATGCCGTGCGTGCTCGTGACACACGATTCGTCGCAGGCGTCGCGCCTGGCGCATCGGGCGCTGGTTCTGGAAACTGGCCGCGTCGTTCGTAGCGGAGCAGTCAACGAGGTGTTGCGTGCTTAAATCACTCTTTCATGGACAACTGCAGCTAGGTCTGGCGCAGGCGGTGGCGGCTGCGCTGGCGGCCCTCACGGTCGTGCTCATTGCGGGGCGGCGGGGAATTCATTTAGAGAAAGACCTGGCCATTGCGATGGTGCGGGGTCTGGTTCAGATTGTGGCGGTCGGCTCGATTCTGTTGCTGTTGTTACGCGCGCCCAGCTGGACGAGTGTGTTTCTGCTGCTGGCCATGATTGTGGCCGCGGGCGCGACTTCTGCGAAGCGGGCGAAAGGAATGCCCGGCGCTTTTGAGGTGTCGACATGGGCGATCGGATGCGGCGCCGGTTCCATGATCGCTCTCATGGTGCTGCTGGGCGTGATCGATACGCCCATCACCACGCTGGTTCCGATTGGCAGCATGATGATTGCGAACGCCATGAATACCAATGGGCTGGCGTTGAACCGGTTCCGCGCGGACGTGCTCGCGCATGTGGGCGAGATTGAGACCGCACTGGCGCTAGGGGCGGACGGGAAGTCGAGCGTCTCGCCCTATACGCAGGTGTCGTTTGAGGCCAGCCTGATCCCAGCGATTGATTCGCTGCGCTCGCTGGGGATTGTATGGATTCCGGGATTGATGGCCGGCATGTTGCTTTCGGGAGCGCGGCCTGTGTATGCAGCGATTTACCAATTTGTGCTTCTGGCAATGATTTTCGCGTCGTCGGGACTGACCTCGCTGGTAAGCACGCTGCTGATTCGCGGGCGCGTGATGTCGGCAGCGGATCAGTTGGTGCTGCGGCCAGGGCAGTGAATGGCGAGCCTGATTTAGAGGGTCTCGCGTAAGGTTTTGGAGAATTGCTTAATCGCGCGCTCGTTGCGTTGGTACCATCGCCAGTGGCCTTGCTTCTGGGCATCGACCAGGCCGGCTTTTTGCAGGATCTTCATGTGATGCGAGATGGTGGGCTGCGAAAGGTGGATGCGCTCTTCAATGTCGCAGGCACACAGGCCAATTTCTTTTCCAAGGGAGCAGGCATTCTTGATTTTGAGCGCCTGCAGGATTTTGCGGCGGGTAGGGTCGGCGATAGCATGAAGCATGCGCTGGAAGGCTTGATCCTGGGTGGTCATAGACTAGAGATAAAATGAGAATCGATGGATGTCAATGTGTCACTGCAAATCCCAGGTTTTAGATTGCAGATTCAGATTCGATTCGCTGAGACAGAATGCAAGAGTCCGGAAACCCACCCTAGCGCAAAAGGCGCGCTAGGATGGGGCACCCATTTGATTGAACTGCAGACAGAAACCTTGCATTCTTGGGAGGAAGTGCATGAACTTTTCCCGTCGTGATTTTCTGACCACAACTGCGCTCGGATCGTTGGCGCTCGGGCTGGATGCACGTGGAGTCGAGACCCAAAAGAAGGCCGAGTCCGCGGCCATGCCAACCACGTCAAACGCGGGCAAGCGTCCGATCATCGTCTCGGCCAACAACGGATTGGCTTACCTGGATCGAGGCTTCGAACACCTGAGCAAAGGGGGCGACACACTGGATTCCGCAATCCTGGTCGTGACCGGACCCGAGGACGATCCGAATGATGACTCGGTTGGCCTGGGCGGCTTGCCGAACGAGGAAGGTGTGGTCGAACTCGATTCCTGTTGCATGCACGGGCCGACGCGGCGCGCGGGGTCGGTGGGCGGCGTTCGCAATATCAAGAATGTCAGCAAGGTCGGGAAAGCTGTGATGGAGCATACCGGGCACGTCATGCTGGTAGGCGAAGGGGCCGAGCGGTTCGCGGTGGCGATGGGACATCCGCGCGAGAACCTGCTCACGGAACGATCGCGCAAGGTTTGGCTGCTGTGGAAGGAATATCACTCAGGAGGGGACTGGTGGGGGCCGGGACTGGCGGACCCGCACTGGAAGGCGCCGGAGCCGGATGAAATCAATCGCAAGCCGCACGCGGAGATTTGGCGTCAACGCATCGAGCGGCTCGCAGCGCGCGCGAACGATCTTGGCATCGAGCCGGAATTTTGCATGGCCGCGGCGCACCGCGTGATATTCCCGCCGACTGGAACCATTCATTGCTCCGCGCTCAACGAGAAGGGCGAGATGTCGGGGATCACGACCACCAGCGGCCTCGCGTTCAAGCTTCCGGGACGCTGCGGGGATTCTCCGGTCATTGGCGCGGGCTGCTACACCGATCAGGACGTGGGCTCAGCCGGCGCGACGGGGAGCGGGGAAGAGAATATAAAAGTCGCGGGCGCGCACACGATTGTCGAGAACATGCGGCATGGCATGTCCCCGCAAGACGCGGGCATGGATGCGCTGAAGCGCATCGTGCGCAATTACAACGGGGATATGAGCCGGCTGCGCTTCATGGACATGACGTACTACATCCTGCGCAAGGACGGGGCTTATGCGGGCGTATCGCTGTGGGAGGGATACTCGGAAGGCAATCCGCACAAAATTGCAGTGCATGATGGGAGCAAGCGGTCAGAGGAGTGTGCGCACCTTTTGAAGGGATTCTCGCAGGACTTCCCGCCATTTCCGAAGATTCCCGAGGAGTTGAAGAGGGGGTCGGAGTATTTGAAGTAAAGGAGCCTCTACGCCGCAGCAGCCGTGGAAAATGTTGCGGCCGCAGAGATGTCGCGAGCAACGCGGGGTCCTTCGACTGCGTTCGGCTGACGCCTCACTTCGCTCAGGATGACATTCCTCAACGAGCGTCGAAGGAGAGATGGACCACAGGCTTTGAGTGCAGTCGACAACGAACGACCAACGACTGCCCTTACGCGAACCTCACTTTAATGTCCGCGCCCTTCTCCAGATGGATGCTGTCGATGAAGCGGACTCGCCCGGTCTTTAGCGTCATGATGACTGACGAGGTGCGGATGCCTTCGCCGAAGAAGCGGACCCCTTTCATCAAGGAGCCGTCGGTCACTCCGGTGGCGGCGAAGATCATCTGGTTGCCCGGGGCCAGGTCTTCGGCTTCGTAGATTCGGCTTTTGTCTTTGATACCCATTTTCGCGATGCGTTCTTCGAGTTCCGGCTTGTTGATGACCAGGCGTCCAAGCATGTAGCCATTCAGGCAGCGGATGGCGGCGGCCGTGATGACGCCTTCGGGCGCGCCACCCGATCCCATCACGCAATGCACACCGGTGCCAATGACAGCCGCGGCGATACCGGCGGAGAGATCGCCGTCGCCGATCAGGCGAATGCGGGCGCCGGCCTTGCGGATGTCGGCGATCAATTTCTCGTGGCGCGGGCGGTCGAGCACGATGACCACCAGGTCGTCGACTCCGCGCTGCAGGCGGCGGGCGATGTTTTTCAGGTTGTCGGCCACCGGCGCGTCGAGGTCGATGGCGTGTTTGCAGGACGGGCCGACGACAATCTTTTCCATGTAGCAGTCGGGCGCATTGAGCAAACCGCCTTTTTCCGAGGCGGCGAGCACGGTGATGGCACCCGGCGCACCCGTCGCGCACAGATTCGTTCCTTCCAGTGGATCGACGGCGATGTCGACTTCGGGAACCTGGCGGCCGTCCGGAAATTCGGCCCCGACTTTTTCGCCAATGTAGAGCATGGGAGCTTCGTCGCGCTCGCCTTCGCCGATGACGATGTTGCCGCGCATGGGAACCGTGTCCATGGTCTGGCGCATGGCCTCGGTGGCAACCTGGTCGGCTTGCGGACGGTCGCCCTGTCCCATGGTGCGGGCCGATGCGATGGCGGCTTTCTCGACCACGCGCAGGAATTCGAGCGCAAGATCACTTTCCATATTTACGCCGAAGCTCTTGACCTTCGCTTCGGCGCGCGTATCAGTAGCCATGAAGTGCCTCCGGAGTATCAAGCCGGGTTGAGACTATAACGCTAACAGGAGGACGAGGAGAAGGATAGGGACCACATCCAGCACCGGCCTTTCTGCTAGGCTTTTCGCCATGAGCGTCGAACGAAAAGAGCCTACCTACGTCTTCACCGACAAGCAGGTTGCCGACAAAAGCGAAATCGCGCGCCGCTTCCTCGATACGCGCACTCGGCTGAACGCTAACGTCGACAAAGCGGATAATTTCCTGGTCAAACGCTTCTACAATATCGATCACAACACTTATCTCGACGGCGCGATTCCCGCGAAGTACAAGGAGTTGATGGGACTGGTTGTGTCGGCAGGATTACGTTGCGATGACTGCATCAACTACCACATCATCCAGTCGTATCGGCTGGGATGCAGCCGGCCGGAGCAGGAAGAGGCTTTAAACGTGGCGCTGGTCGTGGGGGGCAGCATCGTGATTCCTCATTTGCGGCGGGCTTACGAGTTGTTGACCGAGTTGTATGGTTAGTGTCCGCAGTGCGCCGGGCCCGCCGGATTTTGCTTGCCAATCCATCCAAGTGGCTCCGAACAGTTGTAAACTAACGCGCCATGCGTGTGCTTGAAACCCGGCTTATTGCGGCACTCGCCCTTGGGCTCTTCCTCGCGATGTCGACCGAAGGCGCGCAGAATCCTTCCGAACCCTCGACTACCCTTTCCTCCCGTACGGAACTGGTCTCGGTACCGGTGATCGTGACCGACAATTCTGGAGCGCACGTCCGTGGCCTGAAGAAGGAAGATTTCACCGTTCTGGAAGAAGGTATCGAACAGCCGGTTTCCGTCTTCGAAGAAGTTCAGGCGCAAAAGACTCCGCGGCCCCCCGAGCCTGTTCCAGCACACCAATTCAGCAATCTCCACGCCGATGATCCGGCGAACCGGCAGCTCACAATTGTCGTGATCGACATGCTGAATACGCCACTGTCCGATCAGGTCCATGCCAAGGATCAGATCGCGGAGTACCTGGCCGAGCCAGGAACGGCAGGACAGCCCGTGTCATTATTGGCGCTCAATCGCACAGGGGTAAAGCTGATCCACCACTTCACGCGCGACCGCAAAGAACTGCTGGTCGCGTTGAACAGCGTGCAGCGCAGCCAGCAGCCGGTCACCGAGGACCCTTCCGAAGCCCTTCTTACCACCGGCACTGACAAGCTGTCGAAGATCCTGCAGAGTTTTGGGGAATTTCAGGTGGGCGGCGAGCAGGCGGCGCTGTCATTCGACAGGCGCAGGGTGATCACTATCACGCTGGACGGCATGCAGCAGATTGCGCAAGCGTACATGGGATACCCCGGCCGTAAAACGCTCATCTGGGCGAGCGGTGGTTTTCCTTTCGCGCTGACCGAAGAGACCATGGCCCTGAAGGAGGGCACCGCGCCAGTCGACACTCCGGCGAACATGCAGCCGCTCTATGAGCGAACGTGGGCGGCTCTTAACCGTGCGCAGATTTCCGTATACCCGGTGGATGTTCACGGGCTGGGAGACTTGCCGGGCCCGGCTACCGCGCCGGTGAAGAAGCCTTTGCCTGATCCATTCACCCACGGACAGTGGTTCCATGCTGAGACCAACGCGACTTTCGAAGCGTTCGCCAAGGCAACTGCCGGGCGCGCGTATCTGAATCAGAACGGCTTGCAGCAAGCCATGCATGAGGCGGTGGACGACAGTTCGAGCTACTACCTGCTGGGCTACTATCTTCGCCGCGAAGACAAGAAAGGAGGCTGGCGGAAATTACACGTGAGTGTCCATCGCGACGGAGTTCAGGTTCTTGCGCGGACCGGTTTTTTCATGACGCCGCCCTCCTCAAAAACCGAAGATACTTCTCCCGACAGCATGCAGGCTGCTTTGGACTCGCCGCTGGAATACACAGGCATATCCATCACGGCGAAGTGGCAGGATATGCAACCGGGAGCCGAACCGGGAAAGAAGAAGGCGATCTTCACTCTGACGATGCCGGCCGGCTTCGCCCAAGTCGACGAGTCCGATCGCAACCGTTTCGCCATCGATTTCTGGGTGGCGGCACGTACTCCGCAAGGAACGCCGGGGGGCGACACGGAACAGACCATGGAAGGGCATTTCAAACCGGAAACGTATGACCGGTTTCGAAACAAGGGAACCGACTATCGGGGTGCGCTCACCGTCGCACCGGGCCAATACACGGTGCGCTTTGTGGTTCGCGACCGGCTCAGCGGACGCATCGGAACCGTGTCCGCGCCGTTGAAGGTGAGTCCGTGAACGTCAGCGGGCCGACTGCTTCCAATCGGTTTTCAGCATCCCGTAACACTCAATATCGTAAAACGTACCCCACTTGCAGATGTGCTCGCGCATCACGCCTTCGTGCCGCATCCCGATTTTGCGCAACACGCGGCCAGATGCGACGTTGGGCGTGACGTAGGAAGCATAGATGCGGTGCAGTCCGAGAGTGTCGAATCCATACTCGAGCATGCTGCGAGCGCTTTCGGTGGCGTAGCCCTGGCCCCAATAAGGCAGGCCGAGCCAGTAGCCGAGTTCGGCATGGTGTTGGGTTTCGTCGACGCGGAAACCGATGCCCCCGCAGAGCTGTCCGTCATTTTGTCGCGTGATCGCAAAACGGGTCTCAGGTGAGGATGCTCCGGCGCTTGCGGCAATGAAATCCCTTGCATCTTGCTCGGTGTAGGGATGCGGGATGCGCAGAGTGGTGGCGGCGACTTCGCGTGCGCCGGCGAGACGGACAAGGTCATCGATGTCAGTTGACGCGTAGGGACGCAGGATTAGGCGAGCCGTGTAAATCTCGGAGCTTGGCATGCGGATGGTTACGATCATATCGCGTGTCGGACCTCGCGGAGTTGGTGAGTGAACGGGCGGGTGGATCACCGATTCCTCCTTGGTCTCCGCGTTCGAGTATCGGAAAAACAAGTTGGAGGAGGGAACCGCACGGAGGGCGACAATCTATGTAGGCCGGTGACGGTCAGGGTCTTTACGGTCTTGCGATCATGGCGGCGCGCATCAGCGTCTGAATGCCATTCCACGAAATCTGCACGCCGATGCACAGCAGGACGAAAGCAATGATGCGCAGAATACCGTGGGCGGTCTGTGGAGAGATGTGTTCGGTAATCCGTGGAGCGTACGCGTAACTGACGAATACCACAAAGCTGAGTACCACCACGGCGGCCAGAATGGCGGAATGCGAGATGACATTCGCGCTCATGTTTTTGACCGAGGCATGCGCGCTCAGGGTCAGCATGACCACGATGCAGCCGGGATCGACGGTGACGGGAAAGGTGAGGGGATAAAAGACTTTTTCTTCCAGCGCACCGTCATCCGGTTCGGTCACCGATGCCGCGTTCGGGCTGGAATGAACCTGTTGCTGGTTGAGAAGATTCCAGCCCATGGCCGCCAGGACAAGGCCGCCCGCCAGCTGCACTACCGGAAGCGAGATTCCGAAAAAGGTCAGCAGTGCGGTGCCCACCAGTTCCACGACCACGAAAAAGAGCGTCGTTCGCACGGCAACCTGGCGGGCGAGATCCCGGTAGACCGAGTCGGGCGCCGTTCCGACCAGGCCAAGAAAAACCAGCGCGGAGCCGAGCGGGTTCACTACCGGCAGCAGGGCGCTGAAGGCAAGTCCGAAAAATTTGGCAAATTCCGAAACGGTGTCCATGGAGCGCAACAGCATAGCACCGGGGCGAAAGAGTTGGATTAGAAGGGGATGCCGCCAGAGCCGGGCTCGTATTGCGGGGGATGAATGATGACGGAGGGAAGGCGCTCACCGGGACTGAGGAAGCGGAATGCTGTCCTCGGTCAGGCGCGTCCAAAAAGCCCCAGAAAGACGAAACGCCCCTGACTCAAAGAGTCACGGGACGCTCGCCCAAACAGCCCTCCCCCAAGTGCTGCTCGAAGAGGAATGTAATTGGCCCGAACAAAAGTTGGAATGGCACGAACGTGCTATCAAAAAAGCCGCCGACCGCCCGGTCGGATTCTTCGTGATGTTGCAGCTCAGGTATCTCGACTATTGACAGCAGTAGACAACTTAACAATAATGCGTGGGCCAAAATGCTGACCCTTCGGGATGCTCGGAAACAAGCGCCTGACAGGCAGTTTGGCGATTTTCCTTCCGACAGTTGCACGCACATAACAGACAGACAACCAGGCAAGTCGACAGGAGTGTTATGAAACGAGTTCTGGCGGTGGCGAGCGCCTTTGCGCTTGTGATGGTCGCATTTGGATTCATGATCGCGACGCGACAAGCAATCCCCACAAACCTCAACCGCGCACAAGTTGCGAACCATTTCACGGATGACAGACAAGATTTTTCGAGCGAAGAAGCATCAGCCGGAGAGCAGGGGACACTGGGAGGCGATCGGGACGCAGCCGAAAATCTGCCGCCCGCGTTGCGAGGCCATATTGAGAAACTGATGCGAACGGTGCCGAACGAAGGACCCGCCGGTTCTGCGGCCGATTGGCGGTTTATGTCGAGGGCATATCCGGCGAGTGATATCTCGATCGACAAGACCGAGGGCGCGCGCGCCGCGCACCAGCAACAGCTCGCAAACTTTGCCGCAGTCTCGGCGCAGGCATCTGCCGCTCGGGGCGCTGCTGCCATTGCGCCGGCGACGTGGGTATCACTAGGGCCAACGCGCGCCGTGTATCCGTTATCACCCTTCCGCGGATATTTTAATTACGTGCCCAACGCCTACGAGGCAGGCGGGCGCACCACGGCGCTGGCGATCTCTCCCACCTGCGTACCCGGAAATTGCCGTTTGTACGCGACGCCGGCGGGCGGCGGCGTGTGGCGCACGGATGACGCACTGAAGGCGGTACCCACCTGGAAATATATTTCGGGCTCATTCGGAATCAACGCCGTGAGTTCGATCGTGCTGGATCCCAACGATCCCAATACGGTTTGGGTAGGCACGGGCGAAGCGAATGCTTCGGCGGATAGCGAAGCGGGAGTAGGCATTTACAAGTCGACCGACGGCGGCGACACGTGGACCGGGCCTCTGGGCAAGTCTCGTTTTAATGCGCGAGCGGTGGGCACGATCGCCATCGACCCTTCCAATTCCAACACAATCTACGCGGGTTCGACGCGCGCCGTGCGCGGCATCTCGTCGGTTCTTAGCGGCGGTGCCGTGTCGCTGGCCCCGGGTGCGCCAGTCTTCGGACTCTACAAGTCGGTTGACGGCGGAAACACCTGGACATTCCTGTTTAACGGATCGCAAACCGCAGCGCCTTGCAAGAACGTGACAAATGTAGTTCGGAATCTGACGCCGTGCTCGCCGCGCGGGGTTCGGAGAGTCGTACTTGATCCGTCGCATCCGAACATCGTCTATGCGTCTGCGTTCGCACGAGGCGTGTGGCGGTCGAACGACGGAGGAACTACCTGGAACCAGATTTTCCTGCCCATTGCGGATGGTCCGTCTACCAGCTTCACGGAACGCGCCGAGATTGCAGTGACGCGCCTGGGAGGCGGAAACACGCGGATGTACCTGGCGATCGGGCAAGTGGGCGCACCGCCCGCACAGTTCTACAAGAGCAATGTGGTCCAGGCGGGAACGCCAAGTTTCACGTTGCTGACCAGCAGCAATCCGGCGAACCCAGGCTGGGCAACCTACAACTACTGCACCGGCCAGTGCTGGTACGACAACTTCGTGTACACGCCTAAAGGATATCCGGACATCGTGTACGTCGGAGGATCGTACTCATACGGCGAATCGGGCGCAGGCATGTCGAACAATCGCGCGGTGGTGCTTTCGACCGATGCCGGGAAGACGTTCACCGACATGACGTTTGATGCGACCGACGCTGTGCACCCGAATGGTCTGCATCCTGACCAGCACACGCTGGTGACGAACCCGAACAATCCCCTGCAATTCTTTGAAGGGAATGACGGCGGGATCATGCGGTCGAGCGGCGCGCTGGTCGATGACTCAGCGCAATGCGCGGCGCGTGGAGCAACGGGGGTCGCACTCACTCGCTGCGAGCAACTGCTCTCGGCAGTTCCGAGTGAGTTGACCGGCATCAATCGCGGGCTCACTACGCTACAGTTCCAGAGCCTGTCAGTCAGCCCGTTCGATTCGACACTGTTACAGGGAGGCACTCAGGACAACGGCACCTGGCAGTCGACTCCGACGACCGGAGTGTTCCGGAACACCATCTTCGGCGACGGCGGGCAGTCGGGTTTTGACGTGGCCAATCCGAAATTCCGCTTCCACACTTACTACGCGCCCCAAGTTGATGTGAACTTTAACTCGGGCACAACGGCGGATTGGAACTGGATTGCCGACCCCATCGTGGGAACGCCTAGCCAATTCTACATTCCGATCATCAGCGACCCGGCGGTCAGCCGCACTATGTACGCCGGGACTGACACCGTATACCGGACCAAGACGGACGGCATGGGAACGATGACACTGGCCCAGTTCCGCTTCCAGTGCAACGAGTTCACGGGACACTTCCAGGTGCAGTGCGGCGATTGGCTGCCGATTGGGGCGACGTTCCTGACGTCGGCCGACCTGGGAACGCGCGCTGGTGGCAACGTCGCGGCGGTGCGTCGGACGGCTTCCGACAGTTCCACGCTGTGGGCAGCCACGACCACGGGCCGGGTCTTCATTTCGCGAAATGCTAATGCGGATCCAGAAAGCGCAGTGGTATTCACGCGAATCGATACGACCTCAGCGGCTGCACCGAACCGGTTCATCAGCGGGATCGCCATCGATCCGGCGAATGCCAACCATGCCTGGATCAGTTACAGCGGATACAGTGCCACCACGCCAACAACTCCGGGGCACGTGTTCGAGGTCACCTACGATCCAACTTCACAAACCGCAACCTTCGTAGACCGGAGCGCTAATCTGAGAGACCTCCCGGTTACGGACATTGCATTCGACCCGGCCACCGGCGATCTGTACAGCTCGAGCGATTTTGGAGTGTACCGATTCAAATCCGGCGGCACGCAATGGGCACTGGCAGCAAAAGGCATGCCCAATGTTGAGGTCGCCGGGCTGACACTGGTGCCGGGCGCACGCCTGCTGTACGCGGCGTCTCACGGGCTGGGTGCGTGGTCACTGAAGTTGCCGTAGAAATTGGTAAGGCTGAAACCTGGCCCCGCCCTTCGGAAGAAGGACGGGGCTTTTTTGTTCTCCGAGTTTGGGCCTTCACTTCGCCCCATGTGTGTGGAGCGGACTATTGCGATTAGCCGAGACTTTCAAATCATTTTGTGAGCCACCGGTCAGCTGAAGCGTGCTGTCTTACTGAGTGAGGCGAATGGCTTGCTTGCGTTCTTCGCTGGTCATTTGTTTCCAGACCATTTCCGCGTTCTGGCGTAGCGGACCATTCTCGGGATCGCCACGCAGCGCCAAGGCAAAGTAGCGGTATGCGGTCGGCAAATCTTTGGACAAACAGTGCCCCGTTGCGTAAAGCGCCCCCATGGTGATCATCGCCTTGGGATTCGATTGGTCGGCGGCGGGCTTGACGTAATGCAGGCCACGCTCACAATTCTGCGGGAAACCTTGTTTTCCGTACAAATAGCGTTCGCCCACCAGGACCGGGTCCGTCGATTTTGGATCGGGCTTGGGAGTCGGCTTCGCCACAGCCTTGGGCTTCGCGGGAGGGGGATGCGGCGGGGATGCGGCCTCGGCTTCGGCCGGCGCACTCTTTTCCGTAGACTCTTCCTTGCTCGGTTCGTGAGTGGTTGAACTGGCCGGCGGAACCGGCGCGGGCGCGGTGGAATTTGGATCAGCTGCAGATTCCGATGTTGTAGCCGGGCTCGACGCAGGATTCTCCGGTGTTAGAGGCGTGATGGAACCCTCGGCAGCAGGTTCGGATTTCGGAGTTGAACTGTCGGGCGCAGGCGAGCCAGTGGCTGGTGACGGATTGGGAGTCGAAGCGGTTGCATCCGTCGGTGTCGAATTTTGCGGAGCTGCCGGCTTCGGCTGAGAGAATGAGGTCAGCGACTTGAGAAACGGCAGTCCACCATTTCGCCAGCGCAGCCAGCCCAATCCTACGACCAGGATGAGCGCGATCAGTGTCAGGAGGATCAAACCTTTATTGGAGGTCTTCTCCTCGTCATCTTCCAAAAGATAGTCGAGATCGCGGTGAGGCTTGTCGGGCGGGGCGCCCAGATTGAACAGCCCGCCGGTATAGGCCGGCGCAGGCGTAACGGGTTCGAGGTCGCGAGCGGCGGGTTCAGAACGACTGGCAGGCGGCTGGGGACGGGTCTCGACGAGCGGCCGGCCACACATTCCGCAGAATTTGTGATCGCCCGGATTTTCGTTTCCGCAATAGGGGCAGCGCAAAATATTCCTTTTGAGCTGAGTTATGAACGCAGTCTCTCAGCACAATCTATGACGTGTCGTGCGCCAAAAGGCGGCAGGCGGGATGCACTCCGCTCCATCGATTGTTTCGCCAACGGCTCGACTCCACAAACTAGATTACGATAACGCGGGAAGCGTTGTGCGGCCAGTGGTTTGCCGGATTCGCATGCTTTACACGTTTGTCGCTAACGTGTTACTCTCAATGACGTTACAAAGAAAAATCGAAACTGAGAAGACAGGAGTGCACCAGGTTAAGTGCTAGCCAGAGAGCAAAAGAAATCCCTCATTGACGCTTACGCGACGCATGCCACAGACACAGGCAGCCCGGAAGTACAGATCGCGCTGCTGAGCGAGCGCATCGGACATCTGACGGAGCACTTCAAGACGCATAAAAAGGACCACGGCTCGCGCCGGGGCCTGCTCATGCTCGTCAGCAAGCGTCGCCGCCTGCTCGACTACTTGAAAGATTACGATTCTGAGCGTTATAAGGGCGTCATCACGAAACTCGGCATCCGTAAGTAAAGCGTGCTGAACCCCGCCCGGGGATAGTGTATCCCCGCGGCACCTCGCCTTCGTTCCGCCGCCTGGGGGCCGCGGGAACGAGATCAAGGATTCCTTGGAAAGTGCGTTCCGGCCACGGCTGCAACATTACTGGCGTTGGCTCACCTCACGCGCAACTTCCCGTTGCGCGATCGTTGCCCTCCTGCCTAGAAGGATGAATCATGAAACCAGAAGTCACTGAAATTAGCGTCGAACTATCGGGCGGTAAAAACCTCAAATTTGAAACCGGCAAGATTGCCAAGCAGGCGCATGGCTCAGCGGTTGTTCGCATCGGCGACAACGTCGTCCTGGCCACTGCAGTTTCTAATCCTGACCCTCGCGAAGGCATCGATTTCTTTCCCCTCACCGTGGACTATCGCGAGTACACCTACGCCGGCGGAAGGATTCCCGGCGGATTTATCAAGCGTGAAGGGAGGCCGAGCGAGCGCGAGATTCTGACCAGCCGCATGATCGACCGTCCGGTGCGGCCGCTGTTCGCGGAAGGCTTCAAGTGCGAGACGCAGGTGATCGCGTTCGTGCTGTCGGCCGATACGGAGAATGATCCGGACGTGGCCGCGATCAACGCGGCTTCGGCGGCACTAACCATCTCCGACATTCCGTTCCTGGGCCCGATCGGAGCGGTGCGCGTGGGCTATGTCGACGGGAAGCTGATCACCAATCCGACTTACTCGGAAATGCGCGACAGCCTGCTGAACATCATGGTCGTGGGCTCGGTGGATGCAATCGTCATGATCGAGTCGGGCGCGAAGGAAATTCCAGAAGAGACCGTGGTCGAGGCGATCGAGTATGGGCATAGCGAGATCAAAAAGATCTGTGCGGTGATCAACCAGCTGCGCGATAAAGTGGGCAAGCCCAAGCGTACGGTTACCCCTCCGGAGTTCGATCAAAAATATTTCAACGAACTTAAGGGCAAAATCGGCGCGCGGCTGGTGGACGCACTGGATACGGCGAAGCATCCCAAGGCCGAAAGCTACACGCTGGTCAAGCAAATCAAAAAAGAACTGGAAGCCGCGCTTCCCGAGGACGACGAAGACGCCAAAAAGAAGCTCAAGGAGTACTACGAAGCTCTGCGGGAACGCATCTTCCGCGAGCAGGTGATCGAGCAGAAGCGGCGTCCCGATGCGCGCGCGTTTGACCAGATCCGCGATATCTGGGTGGAGGTCGGCGTGCTGCCCAGAACTCACGGCTCGGCGATCTTCACGCGCGGCGAGACGCAAGCACTGGTCACGACTACTCTGGGCACCAGCGACGACAAGCAGCGGCTGGAAGCGTTCGAGGGCGAGGCTAAAAAGCGCTTCATGTTGCACTATAACTTTCCGCCGTTTTCCGTTGGAGAAGTTCAGTTTCTGCGCGGAGCCGGGCGTCGAGAAATCGGCCATGGGGCCCTGGCGGAACGAGCTATCTCGGCGGTGCTGCCGACGGAAGAGAAGTGGCCGTACGCCATGCGCGTCGTCTCCGACATTCTCGAGTCGAACGGTTCGTCATCGATGGCGACCGTGTGCGGTGCGGCCATGTCGTTGATGGATGCGGGCGTCCCCTTGGCGGCGCCGGTGGCGGGAGTAGCCATGGGGCTGGTCAAGGAAGGGGACAAGTACTCCATCCTGAGCGACATTGCGGGCGCGGAAGATCACTACGGCGACATGGACTTCAAAGTGGCCGGTACTCGGAAAGGAATCACGGCGCTGCAGATGGATATCAAGGTTGCCGGGATTACTCCGCAGATCATGCGCGAGGCACTGGCACAGGCGCAGCGCGGGCGGCTCCACATTCTGGACAAGATGGAAGAGGCGCTTCCGGGACATCGCGAAGCGGTTTCAGCATTCGCTCCGCGGTTCTACACCCTGCAGATTCCGGTCGACAAGATTCGCGATCTGATCGGGCCGGGCGGAAAGATGATTCGGAGCATTATCGAGCAGACTGGCGTGAAGATCGACGTCGAAGACTCGGGCAAGGTGAACGTTTCGTCGAACGATCAGGCGTCGGCGGCGAAGGCGCTGCAGATCATCGGCGACCTGACGGCCACGGCGGAAGTCGGGAAGACTTACCTGGGCACGGTCTCGCGGCTGGCCGACTTCGGCGCGTTTGTCGAGATTCTGCCGGGCACGGACGGCCTGTTGCACATCAGCGAAGTGGCCGAGCATCGGATCAAGGATGTTCGCGATGAACTGAAGGAAGGCGACCAGGTGCTGGTGAAGGTGCTGGCAGTGGAAGGCAACCGCATTCGTCTATCGCGGAAGGCGATTCTGAAGGAGCAGCGCGCGAAGATGGGCGGCGGCGAGGCTCCGGTGGAAGCACCGGTGCCGGCAGCCGCTTCCATGACGATCGAAGGGGGTGCGGATTTTGAGGAAGGCGATGAGCCGAACTTCAATCGCGAAGGCGCGCCGCACGAAGTGGTGGTCAGCGAGCGTCCTCCGGATCGTGGACCGCGGCCCAGTGGTGGCGGCGGCGCGGGCGGGGGCGGCAGACGCCGTGGAGGTCGAGGTGGTGGTGGCGGCGGCCGTGGGCATAATGGCCGTGGTCACGGCGGTCACGGCGGAGGCGGGGGCGGTCGTCGTTAAGAACATCGGTACGATCAAAAAGCCGCGGCTCAACGCCGCGGCTTCTTTTTGGCTCAAAGGTAGAGGTCGTAGGTCCCGTGCCCAGTGAAGCTTACGTCTTTTTTACACTGTGTCGACTGGGGACCGATTCTAATTGCCTGTTGACCAGCCCTCCCCAACGATTTGTCCGAGCATCAGCACCTGGAATCTGCGTGCGAACTATGGCAGAGACTATGATCCCCAGGGCCGTGGTGCGATAATCCCATTCATTGTGCGGCATCGTGGTGGCGAAACTGCCGGGGTTCCGTGCTCGTAGGGCCGTGCTGAAGCGACCGTGGTGTCCATGCGTTTTATACTCAATTAGGAGCTGCAGGATCCGGCCAGCACGTGAGTAACTTGCTCCTGAACTCCTCCCCCAGCCAAGCTTGTTTGTCTTTCTCGTTGCGATCGCCGCGTGCGCACACGCCGGGGATCGGAAAGAAGTCGCAAAGCACTGGAGCCGGAAGAGGATGGGGCATCCAGATTCTAAGCGGCGATGTTTCCAGGAGGTTGCCATGAAGTCCCACACCATTGGGCCGGTACGAAGCTGGCTTGCCCGAACCGCACCGGGTATTACGAAGAGAATGCTCCCGCTGCTGCTCGCTTTTCTCGCGAGCCCTTTGTCTCTGCTCGCGCAGGGCAAAGCGCCTGCAGCGGACGCCGACAAGCAGACGATCCAGATGCTTTTGCAGAGGATCGAACGTTTGGAGTCGCGGGTGGAGCAACTGGAAGGGACGCAGGCGGCGGGAAAGGTGGAGGCAGCTAGCCTGACGGGCCAGCCAGCCCCACGTCCGGCTTCTGGTGGGGCGGCAGGACCGGCCGAAGAGCCGGCGGCTCCCAAGGTGGCACAGGCGCCATCCTCTGACGCCGAACAAGAGACGGAGCACCTGGAACCGGAACGCATGGACATGAGCAAGACCCTGCTGCGGATTCGGGGATTCGGTGACGTCAACTTCCATGGCAGCAATCGCAACGGCAACACGAATTCTTTCGGGGTGGGGCAGTTAAACCTTTTCGTAACGTCGGACATTTCGGAAAAATTCAAGTTCCTGGGCGAGATCGTGTTCGAGTCGGGTCCGGACAACTTCTATAACGTGCCGGGAGGCAGGCGGAACGAATTCGGCGTGGATGTGGAGCGGTACCTGGTGCAGTATTCCTACAACGACTACTTCAATCTGGCGGCCGGGCGGTTTCACACCGCCATCGGGTTCTATAACACGGCGTATCATCACAGCACCTGGTTTCAGACGACGACGGGCCGTCCTTTGCTATTCGAATTCGAAGACAGCGGCGGCATTCTGCCGATTCACAACGTGGGACTGTCGGCTTCCGGGCGGATTCCGTCCGGGGCACTCGGCTTGCACTATGTAGCTGAAATAGGAAACGGGCGGTCATCCCGCAACCCGCTGGGCGACGAGCCAGTGCAAAACGTAGTCGACGAAAACAACTACAAAGCCGTCAATCTCGCGCTGTTTGTGCGGCCGGAGTCGATTCGTGGACTGCAAATTGGCTTCTCCGGGTATCACGACAAGCTGATGCCGTTCGGCGCGCCTAGAATCGACGAGACCATCCTGGCAGCCCATGCGGTCTACATGGTGCCGAAATTTGAGTGGCTGAACGAAGTCGTCCTGTTGCGGCACGCTCCCGAAGGAAGCCCGCAGGTATTCAATACCCCGGGATTCTATACGCAAATCGCGAAGCGTTTCGGGTCCTACCAGCCCTACTTCCGGTACCAGTACATCAATGCTTCGGATCACGAGCCGGTTTTCCCGGAGGTGGGACGAATGGATGGCCCCTCGATCGGCTTGCGGTACGACGCCAGTGAATCGGTAGCGTTGAAGATGCAGTATGACTACAACTTCGCACGCCACCAGCAGAACTACAGCGGGCTGAACTTGCAGCTGGGATTCACGTTCTGAGAAACCCAAGATGAGGCGACTCCTCGGAATACTAACGATTGTGGCGGTCGCAGTCCTGCTGCTGGAGGTGTCTCCAGGCAGGGCGGTGCCGGCTGGGTTGCCGGGTGCGCAGGCCGCCACGGAGGACGCTCTCGCCATCATCGTGAACCAGACCAATCCCGTTGATGACCTGTCGTTGAAAGAATTGCGAACGGTGTTTCTGGGCGAGCGCAGCCATTGGCCGAACGGAAGGCGAATTACTTTGGTGATGATGGACCCGGGTTTGTGGGAGAGGAAGGCGGTGCTGCGCGAGGTGTGCCGGATGACCGAAACCGAGTTCAGCCGGCATTTTCTGCAGGGCTTGTTCACCGGCGAAGTGTTTGTATCGCCCAAAACACTATCCACACCGGTCGGCGTCAGGAAGTTTGTATTCAATGTGCCGGGTGCAATCGGTTATTTGCGAGCGGCGGATGTGGACGGGACGGTGAAGGTAATCAAGGTCAACGGTCATGGTGTCGAGGACCCCGATTACCCGCTGCGCATCGAGGTGCGAGCCGCGAAGTAAAGCATGAGCAATGACGCCAAAACCGTCGCCAGCATCGAGAAGGCGGGCATCGTACGCTTGTCGAACTGGGTGTCGGGACTAGTTTCCCGGCACACATCAAGCCTTCTGCTGTTCATGGTGTTTTGCGTGGTAGTAGCGGTGGGCGCCTTCATGATTGGCGACCTGCACACTGCGACCGAGCAAGTGCGGCACATGTACGCTGGTTCGGTGCTGGGCTTGCGGCGAATCGGAGAATTGCAGTACGAAGCGCAGGAAACTCGGCGCGCGACGCTGTATGCGCTGACCACGAACAACAGCAACCTGCAGGTTGAGTATGCCGATCAATCGCGCGCCGCCGATCGCCTGGTAACCGAGGGCATTGCGCAATACATGGCGGAAGCTGGAACTCCGAGCGAGGTCGGGGTGGGCAAGCGGTTGCAGCAGGATTGGGCGGCTTATCTCAGGGTCCGCGATGAAGTTCTCGCGGAGATTCTGGAGGGCAGCATCAAGGAGGCGGTGGACCTCGATCTCACCGGCGGAGTGCCGTCGTTTGAGCACGTGCGCCAGGACCTGGAGGAAGTGAAGCGACTCTACAACCAGCAAGCCTCGGAACAACTGGCGGTGGTGGACACTTCATCGCGCAAGTCGGTGATGCGGTTGGTGGGTGTGCTTTGCTTCACGCTGCTGTTCGCCAGCGCGTCGGTGTGGGCCATCCAGCGCGGCAAAATGATGAGCGCCATGAAACTGGCAAAACTGCAGATGGATTTTGTAGCCTCGGTGTCGCACGAATTGCGGACTCCACTGGCGGTGATCTGCGCGTCGGCCCAGAATATCGCCGACGGGGTAGTAGAGGAAAAAGAGCAGCTGGCGAAATACGGTTCCGTGATCCGGCATCATAGCCGCCAGTTGACGGAACTGGTGAACCAAATCCTGCTGTTTGCTTCGACCCACGAGGGGCGAAACCGGTATGTGATGCGGGCGTTGCGGGTGCCGGAAATCGTCTCAGCCGTCCTGATGAACACCCGGGCTCTGGCGGACGAGGCGGGCTTCGCAGTGGAAGAGCATCTGGGAAGCCAGTTGCCGCCCGTCACGGGAGATTTTTCGGCGGTATGCCAGTGTTTGCAGAACCTGGTGGTGAACGCCGTGAAGTACGGAGGCACCCAGCGGCGCATTGTGATTCGCGCGTTTTGCGGGTCCAGAGATGTGGATCATGAGCAGGAAATGCGCATCAGCGTAGAGGATCACGGGATTGGCATTGACAGCGCTGAACTGCAGCAAATTTTCGAGCCGTTTTACCGAAGCCCGGTGGTGACGGCGGCGCAGATTCATGGCACCGGTTTGGGGTTGCCGCTCGCCAAAGGCATTGCCGAGGCAATGGGCGGCAGAATTTCAGTGGTGAGTAAAGTCGGAGTCGGCAGTCGCTTCACCTTGCACTTGCCGTTGGCGAAAGTTTTGGAAACAGAGACTATGGGAGCACAGAGAGTCGCACAAGTATGAAGGAAAACATTCTGTTGGTAGAGGATGAAGAAGCGTTGTGCATGGCCCTGAGCGACCGCTTGCACAAAGAGGGCTACACCGTGGACTTTGTGACGGACGGGGAAAAGGGATTCGAGAAAGCCACCTCGCTGCCGTTTGACCTGATCGTTCTGGACATCATGTTGCCCGGACGCAGCGGTCTCGATTTATGCCGCGATATCCGGACCGCCGGGCTGGGCACGCCGATCCTCTTGCTCACGGCGCGCAGCGAAACCGTCGACAAGGTCATCGGCCTGAAGCTGGGCGCGGACGATTACGTGACCAAGCCCTTCGATATGCAGGAACTGATGGCGCGGATCGAGGCTCTGCTGCGACGGGCTCCGATTCGCACCGGCCAGGTCGTTCGCCAGTTTGGAGCGATCCGCATCGAGACGCGCGGGATGACGGACCACCGCGACGTAAAGGTGACACGGGGAGGAGCGCCGATTTACCTGTCGGCCCGTGAATTCGAATTGCTCCGCTACTTCGTCGAACATGCCGGGATGGTGCTCTCGCGCGAAGAGTTGCTGCGGGCGGTATGGGGATACGAGGCGGGCACCTTCACGCGAACCGTGGACGTTCATGTGGCCAGCCTGCGACAGAAGCTCGAGAAGGACCCCAAGCGGCCGGAACTGATCGTAACCGTGCACAAATCGGGGTATCGCTTTTCGGATGGCGGCAGTTTCTAGGGAAGGAATAGAGAAGTAAACTGCACATATGGCGAATGCTCGTGAAGGATCAATCCGGCTGTTTCATTTCGCCGGAGTGGACGTATTTCTACATTGGTCATGGTTTCTGGTAGGGGTTTATGAAGTCCAGAGCCGGAACACACGGTACTCCTCGATAGGCTGGAACATCGCAGAGTATCTGGCGCTGTTCCTGATCGTGATCCTGCACGAATTCGGGCACGCAATGGCTTGTCGACAGGTGGGCGGGACTGCGAACCAGATTGTGCTGTGGCCGCTTGGAGGCGTGGCATATGTCGATCCTCCGCCCCGCCCGGGCGCTACGTTGTGGAGTATCGCCGCGGGACCGTTGGTGAATGTCGCGCTGCTGCCGATTCTTTTCGGAATTTACGCGTTGGGCCGGACTTCCGGCTGGCCATTGGCCATGCCCGATTTGTACCGGCTAGTGCGATCGCTTTTGGTAATCGATATCGTGCTGCTCGTGTTCAACATGCTTCCCATTTATCCACTGGACGGCGGTCAGATTCTGCGATCGCTGCTCTGGTTCGTTATCGGGCGAGCGCGGAGCCTGATGGTGGCCACCAGTCTTGGCTTCGTGGGAGTGGCTGGGTTCATCGGCCTGGCGGTCTGGCGTCACTCCATCTGGTATGCCGCCATCGCTTTTTTCATGCTGATGAGTTGCTGGGGCGGGCTGCAACACGCGCGTGGTTTGCTGCAACTCGCTAAACTGCCGCGCCGGGACGGTTTCAAGTGCCCGAACTGCCACACCGCCCCTCCCATCGGGAGTTTCTGGAAGTGCGGCCAGTGCGGGCAACCGCTTGACACATTTCAGAGCGGGGCAAGTTGCCCCAACTGCCGGACACAATTTCCCGAGACCAAGTGCATGGACTGCGGGAAGGCGTACCCAATGCACGCGTGGGCAAGCGCCACTCTGACGCCCGCAGGCGTTTGATCGGCGCGTGCCGGCAAGCAGATGTTAAGAAATGTTGCTACGGCATTCGATGCGCGGCATGTCTTTTGCGGCCGGATCGGTTGAGTCTAGGAGGTGGCAGGGACAGCCGAAAGCGGCTGTCCCTGCGCCGTAGGGTTACGGAAGCCGACTACTTCACGCGCTCCGCCATTGTCACCGTCCAACCTTGCGGGTCCATGAAGGCAAATTCGCGCATGCCGTAAAACTGTGTTTTTAGCGGCATCACGATAACGGCTCCGGCTTTTTCTACAGCGCGCAGCACTTCTTCAATTCCTTCACATTCCAGAAACAGCGTCATGGTGCCGCCCAGCGGATCGCGGGCGAGCGGTGGATAGTCCTCCGCAACAGCCTTTTGATCATTGAAAAAGATCTCGATGCTGCCGGATGTGACCGACCCGAACACATAGGGCGGGGCGTCGGGCACGGTCATGCCCTGCTGGAATCCAAGCACCGATGTGTAGAAGTGAATGGCCGCCTGTACATCGCGAACCACCAGATTGGGCGTGAGCTTGGTGTATTTCATTGTGTCTCCTCTTTGGATGAGGTGGGCGCGGACTGGGAGTCGGCACACCTCAAGTGTGCTCGCAACTCCTCCATCCACGTCCCTTGCGAGGAGGAACGCAGGTAGGGTCCCTGATTGAACTGCTGACCGCGGGCGGGACCCGCGAGGTACGGGCAGGAGTTTAGCACGAAGAGGCTCAAAAGGGGATGGGGGAAGGGGGCAGCCGTTGCGGGCGTCGCAGCTGCGGGCCAAGTAGCCGAACAGCTACGACGCGAAGGCAAACAACGGCTAACTGGCCTTCGCCAGCTCGACGGCCTTGGGACCACTACAGGCCGGGCAAGCACCCGCGCCGGTGAATACCACCGGAACGTCAAAGTGCGTGTTGTAGGTCAGGGGTTGCTCCTCGGTCCAGCGCCACTCACACAAGGCACACTGGTAAACGAGGGGGAGGGTACAAATTTCGTTTGCCATATGTGCATTCGATGCTGAATTGGGAAGAGAGTGAAGTTACGGAAGTACAGGGACTGCCCCGGTTACGCGGCCCGCAGCTATGCGCCGCGCCATCGATTGCATGCGACCGCTTGGAGATTTATGGCCGTTCGTGAGGGGAAATGTCAGCTCGAGTACTGGATTCAGGGTATCCGAGAGAGCAGCACGGGAAGGTAGCTTTGAGGACCGGACGTGCTGGGGTGATTGTAAGCGCGCCGTATTTGTCGTGAGAAAAGTGAGGAGCGTATGAGACATCGTTCGATCCAAGCGCGGGTTGGAAAGGCTGCCGTCATTGCGACAGTGTTGATTGGATTCCTGACATTTGCGGCCGTGCCTCGACTGCACGCCGACGATAATAACTGCCAGCGTCGTATTTCAAAGGCCGATCATCGGCTGCATAACGCCATCGAACATCATGGGCGGGAGAGCCGGCAGGCGGAACGTGCGCGTCAGGAGTTGCACGAGGCCCGCGAGCGCTGCTGGAACAATGGGCATCGCTGGTGGGATGAGCACGACCGCAAGTGGCGCACCGAACATGATTGGGACGACCGCGATCACGATCGTGACGACCGGCGCTAGGCTTTGTGCTCATCGCGCGATCGACTCAGGGCTTGCTCGGTGACCTGCGCGCAAGCTTAGCGAACTTTGCGATTGAAGGCTCTTGACCAACCCGCAAAGCACGCCAAGCTTGCCGCAAGGATTGCCGGCCTACTGAAGGGCGCGTTCTAGGATTCTTCTTCCTCGCCCATCTGCATGGTGAGGTAACGCTCGTATCCCAGTTCCTTAATTTGATGGACCTGCGCTTCCAGCCAGTCGACGTGGTCTTCTTCATCCTTTAACAACGTGACGAGCAAGTCGCGGCTGCCGTTGTCTTTTTCGTCCGTGGCAACTTGCACGGCCGCGTTGTATTGCTTGACGGCGGAGACTTCCAGCGCGAGATCACTTTCGATCATGCCGCGGACGTTCCCGCCAACGTTCAGTTCGAGGGGTTGCATGGACGGCGATCCGTCCAGGAACAGGATGCGTTCGATGAGCACCTCGGCGTGTTTCATCTCATCGATGGACTGCTTCTTGATGTAGTCGGCGAGTTTCTTGTAGCCCCAGTTTTCGCACATCTCGGCGTGAAGAAAGTATTGGTTGATGGCTGTCAGTTCTTCCTGCAGGGCGGCGTTGAGTTCTTTGAGTACTTTAGCGTTTCCTTTCATGGCCACAAAGTATCCCAGAGGGCCGGGAAGGACGCAATCCCTTTAGGAGGGGACGAGGGAGTGCCGAAAAAGGCGTCAACTCTCAACTACCGTGATCGTTTGAAGACAAAACCTTAGCTGGAGGCGCCGCGGCGCTTCGGAAAAATCTCGCCGATGCGGCGAATCTCAGCGCCAATGCCTTTGAACTTTTCCTCGATATGCTCGTATCCCCGATCGATGTGGTAGACGCGGTCGATGATGGTTTCGCCGTCGGCAACCAAAGCGGCGAGCACGAGGGAAGCAGACGCGCGCAGATCAGATGCCAGGACGGCAGCGGCGCTGAGAGGAGTCTTACCACGGACGATGGCGCGGCGGCCTTCGATACGGATGTTGGCGCCCATGCGAACCAATTCCTGGGCGTGCATGAAACGGTTCTCAAAAATATTTTCGGTCACGATGGAAGTGCCTTCGGCCTGCGTGGCCACCACCATGTATTGCGCCTGCATGTCGGTGGGAAAGCCGGGATATTCCTCGGTGTTCACGTCGGCGGCGCGGAGGGGATTGTCGCCCATAACGCGAATGGAGTCGGTGGTGTGCGTCATCTTCACTCCGGCTTCCTGCAGCTTTTGCAGCACGGCGGTCAGGTGGGTGGGATCGCAGTTGGTAACGTTCACGTCTCCGCTGGTCAGAGCGGCGGCGGTAAGAAAGGTGCCGGCCTCGATACGATCGGGAATGATACGGTGCTTGGCGCCGCCGAGTTTGCTGACGCCCTTCACATGGATGGTGGAGGTGCCGGCGCCGTGAATGTGGGCGCCCATTTTGTTGAGCAGATCGGCGAGGTCGGCGACTTCGGGCTCGCAGGCGCAATTCTGCATGACAGTCTCGCCATCGGCGAGGGTGGCGGCCATCAATAGATCTTCGGTTCCGGTGACGGTAATCTTGTCGAAAACGATTTCGGCTCCGCGGAGGCGTTGGGCGGTGGCCTCGACGTAACCGTGATCCTGCGTGATTTTCGCGCCCAGGCGCTCGAGTCCTTTAATGTGGAGGTCGATAGGGCGGGCGCCAATGGCACACCCTCCCGGAAGCGAGACGCGTGCGTGCCCACAACGGGCAACCAGCGGTCCGAGCACGAGCGTCGACGCGCGCATGGTCTTCACGAGTTCATAAGAGGCTTCGGGAGCGGCGAGATTTCGAGCTTGAATGGTGGTGCGATGCTGGGCGCGGCCGTAGCCCAGCTCAACTTCGGCGCCCATGGCGGAGAGAAGGCGGCGCGTTGTTTCAATGTCGCGCACCTGGGGAATATTTTCGAGAATGACAGTGTCGTCGGTGAGCAGGGCGGCGGCCATACAGGGAAGCGCCGCGTTCTTGGCTCCGCTGATGCGCACTGTGCCGAGGAGGGGCGTGCCGCCGCGAATGACTAATTTGTCCATAACACTCTAATTTTTAAAAAGCTCTTAACCGCTAAGGGCTCAGAATTCGCGAAGAACGCGAAGCAAAGATCCTCTGCTCAGTTTTGCGGAGAAGCCCAACCATATAATGCGGTTCTCGCTCCGATCACAGCCAATCCACTTTACAGGATGAGGTGGCCCCCTAGCGTCTACTCTTTTGGGCCAGGGCGATGGCTTTGCGGACATGTCCCGCGGTGGACTTGAGGGCGCGGGCGGCTTGCGCTCGCGGCACTCCTGCTTTCAGCATGACGAGAGCCAGAGGGACATCGTGCCCGGCGGAATTCAGCGTTTTGTGGGCCTGATCGCGATCGACGTGGGCGGCGTGCTGCAGGATCGTGATTCCCCGCTCCGACAGTTTGCTGTTCTTCAGGCGCAGGTTAACCATCAGGTTGCCGTAGACGTAGCCGAGGCGCGTCATAGCGCCGGTCGTGATCATGTTGAGGACCATCTTCTGCGCGGTACCCGCCTTCATGCGACTGGAGCCGGTGAGAACCTCGGGGCCGACGTCGGTAACGATAGGGAAGTGGGCGGCGCGCTCGAGTGGCGACTTCGGGTTGCAGGTGAGAGCGATGGTTTCGGCGCCGCGGCTGCGCGCGTACTCGACGGCGGCGATGGTGAACGGGGTGCGTCCGCTGGCGGCGATCCCGATCACGACGTCTTTTTTGGAGGGCTTGCGCTTGGCCATCTCGGAACGACCGAGTTCGCTGGAATCTTCGCTTGCTTCCGCTTCCGCGCCCAGAGCCTTGGGACCTCCGGCGATGATGAATTGGACGAGGGTTGGAGACGTCGCGAAAGTGGGTGGGATCTCGGAGGCATCGAGCGCTCCGATGCGGCCGCTGGTTCCGGTGCCGACGTAGAGCAGGCGTCCCCCCTTGCGGAAGTGAGCGGCCACCGTGTCGATGGCGCGGGCAATCTGCGGCAGGGCGCGGTGTACGGCGGTGGCGACTTTCGCATCTTCGGCATTGATGATGCGGGCGATTTCAAGAGCGGGCTTCAGGTCGAGGTCGGCGGAAACGGGGTTGGATTGCTCGGTGGTCAGGTCTTGCAGCGGGCGCGGTTTCATTGCTTGCATGTTTATTGTACGGCAGCCGGGTCTCGACTGCGTTCGGCTGGCTCGTCACCTCGGTTCGGATAACGGGATTCGGAAATCGGGTCGGAAAATCTTAAGACGCAGAGGTCGCGGAGAACTGCCGCCGAGGTCGCAGAGGGACCCACGATAGGGCCTGACTGACTCTGGTTGACTCGAGGTCCCATTTCTTAGAGGTCCAGCTTTTCTCAGCGTACTCTGCGGACTTACTCCGCGATCTCAGCGTTTCAAGATTTTTGATTCATGGCTGGAGGGCCTCGACCACGGCATCGTGAAATCGTGGGCGGACTTGTTTGATGGCTTTGTTCGCGCAATCGGGCCAGGTGCGGTTAGTCAGCAGGGTGACGGAAAGCTGGCGCTCGGGGTCGATCCAGAGGGATGTGCCGGTGTATCCGAGGTGGCCATAAGCGCGCGCCGAGAAGTGGCGGCCGGATTGTGATGGCGACGACGGCGTGTCCCAGCCGAGAGCGCGGGAGGTGCCTTTGGGCGACGTTTCACGGGTGGTGAAGAGCGAAATTGTTTCGGGGCGCAAGATTGGGCTGCCGCCTTTCAGCAAGGTATGCGCGAAGAGAGCGATATCCTGAGCCGTTGCGAACAGGCCGGCGTGTCCGGCGACCCCGCCCAGCACGCTGGCGTTTTCGTCTTGCACCTCACCCTGAATGATGCGATGGCGGAAGGTCTTGTCGTCGGCAGTGGGTGGAATGGTGGGGCGCAGGTCAGGCACGGGATTGAACGTGGTGTGCGTCATGCCGAGCGGCCCCAGGATTTCTCTCTGGCAAAAGCGGTCTAAGGGTTCGTCGGCCAGGCGCTCCAGGGCGACTCCCAGCACAATGAATCCGATGTCGCTGTACTCAGCGTGGGAGCCGGGGTCATTGGCTAACTCGGTCGAGAAGGCGGCCTGAAGAAGTTCCTCACGCGTATGAGCCGCCAGAAAAAGCTTCTCGTATGCCGGAAGGCCGGAGCAGTGCGCCAGCAGCATACGCAGCGTGACTTCGTCGCGGCGCGGATCTTCCGCGGAAAACTCGCCGACGATGGAGATGACGGGGATGTCCAGATCGAGCAGGCCACGCTCGTAGAGCATCATCGCCATGGTGGTGGTGGCGAGAACCTTGGTTACAGACGCGAGATCAAACAGGGTTTCCGCAATCGGCTGCGGCGAGACGGGATCGTAGGTGAAGCGGCCCAAGGCGCGCAGGGCAATGAGTTTGTCAGCCTGCGTGACAGCAACCGATGCGGCGGGAAATGCGCGGTCGGCAATGGCGTGTTCAAGCGCGCCAAAAGCGGTAGCGAATCGCACATCCTGGTCGTCATAGGCGGCGAGAGGAAAAGCGGCGGGCTGGGGCTGGGTGCGAGTCAGAACGATGCCTTGATGGGCGTGATGGCTTGGTTATAGCAAAGAGTGCAGGGTCGGTAAAGCAAAGGGACGTGGCGGGGATGGCACCTCCGGGTACCAAGATTCATTGAGGCGGCTGGGGGGAGTTGTGTACAGTCGGGATATCCCAAATGCTGCAGAGAAAAAAGAAGGCGGTGTGGGTGAACGTGTGCGCACAACGGGCCGAGGTGGCGTCCCCTGAAGGCAACTCGAGAGTCTTTGGGCAGGGAACCTCGCATTCATGCGCAGGCCTGATCTGCCGCGTCGCTGCAAGACTTTGGCAGCGTGCATCCCAGGCTGTTTTGCTAGCCGGGCTTTGCCTGGTTGGAGCTGACGGAACTTCGACCTTGGCGATGACCCAGAAGCCGGTGACTTCGCTGGCTCGGCTTAGCGTGGTCGATTCCATCGTGCAACATGCCATCGACGAACATCAGATTCCCGGGGCGGTGGTACTCATCGGGCATGACGGCAAGGTGGTCTACCGGAAAGCCTTCGGGCACCGGTCGCTTGAGCCGCGCCGGGAATTGATGACCGTTGATACGATTTTTGATCTCGCATCGCTGACCAAGGTGATTGCGACCACCACTTCGGTGATGCAACTGGTCGAGCGCGGCAAGGTTCGCATCAGCGATACGGTCGTGAAGTACCTGCCGGAGTTTGGGCAGAACGGCAAGGAAGACATCACGGTGCGGCAACTGCTGACCCACTATTCGGGACTTGCTCCCGACCTCGATCTGCAAATGCCTTGGCAGGGCAAGGACACGGCCTACAAGATGGCCTTTGCCGAGAAGCCGGAGACGACGCCGGGTTCCGGGTTCGTTTACAGCGACATCAATTTTATTATTCTCGGCGCGCTCGTGGAGAAGGTATCAGGCCAGAGCCTTGACCGCTATACAGCTGACCATGTGTTCGCTCCCTTGAAGATGGCGCACACGCGGTATCTGCCGCCGAGAGCCTGGCGGGCGAAGATCGCACCTACCCAGTACGACGATCACAATCACATGTTGTGGGGGGAGGTGCACGATCCGACCGCGTTTCGCATGGGCGGAGTCGCCGGGCATGCTGGGATATTTTCCAGCGCAGACGATTTGAGCAAGTTTGCGCAAACGCTGCTTGATGGGGGCGGCTCGATTCTTTCCCCATTGATCGTCGAAAAGATGAGCACCGCAGAGCAGCCCCCGAATGCGATCGCCGTGCGGGGTTTCGGGTGGGATATCGACACACCCTTCTCTACCAATCGCGGCGAATTGCTGCCCGTGGGATCGTATGGCCACACGGGGTTCACGGGAACATCGATCTGGATTGATCCCACGACGAAGAGTTACATCATCCTGTTGACGAATTCTGTGCATCCGCGCGGGCAGGGAAATGCAATCGGGTTGCGCACCAAGATCGCGACTGCGGTAGCGGCGGCTCTGCCGCTGACGGTCGAGGAGAAAGAAAAGCTGCGTTGGGAAAGCATAACCGGATACAACGAGGCGCAAAGCGCCGGGCGCAGAGTTTCCGTGCGCAATGGGAGCGCGAAGACCGGGATCGATGTGCTCGAAGCCCACGCTTTCGATGCGCTGAAAAGCGGCGAGGGGAAGCGCAAGATCGGGTTGATAACGAATCAGACCGGAGTGGATTCGGAAGGGCGGCGCACGATCGATGTGCTGGCGGGCGCGCCGGGCGTGTCGCTGGAGGCGATTTTCAGCCCCGAGCATGGTGTCACCGGGACGGTGGACACAACCGCAGTGGGCAATTCGATAGATGCTGCGACGGGAGTCCCGGTGTACAGCGTCTACGGCGCTACCGATGCGGCTCGGCGCCCCTCGCTTGATGTTCTCAAGGGACTGGATGCGGTGGTGTTCGACATTCAGGATGCTGGTGTTCGCTTTTACACGTACGAAACCACACTGGGATATTTTCTGGAAGCAGCCGCCAAAGCAGGCATCGAGCTAGTCGTGCTCGACCGCCCCAACCCGATTACCGGATCGTTCGTGCAGGGCCCGGTGGCGGATCCAGGGCAGGAGCGTTTTACGAATTACTTTTCGATTCCGGTGCGGCACGGCATGACGATCGGCGAGTTGGCGCAGATGTTCAATGTCGAGCGGAAGATTGGCGCAAAGCTGAAGGTGGTTGCGATGGAGGGCTGGCTGCGCGGAGATTGGTTCGACTCGACCGGGCTGGAGTGGATTAATCCATCGCCGAATTTGCGGAGTCTGAAGGAGGCGGAACTGTATCCGGCCGTGGCTCTGATCGAAGGCACGAATGTTTCGGTGGGGCGGGGCACGGACACGCCGTTCGAGTGGATAGGGGCCCCCTGGATCAAGTCGCGAGAACTGGCGGGATATCTGAACGCGCGCACGCTCGCCGGAGTGCGCTTCGTACCTGTCAGTTTCACGCCCGCTTCGAGCACGCACGCCGGGCAAGTGTGTCAGGGCGTGAACATCGTCGTGCTGGATCGAAACACGCTGGACGCACCGGAGTTGGGCATTGAACTGGCCTCGGCGCTGCTCAAGCTTTATCCGAAGGATTTCAAGGTCGAGCGAATGAACGAGTTGCTGGTCAACCAGTCGGCTTACGACGCACTGGTGGCTGGGCAGGATCCGCGACGGGTTGCCGAAGGATGGCGGGAAGCGCTGGAGAAGTTTGGCGACATGCGCGCGAAGTATTTGCTCTACAAATAGGGCACTGCAGACCTGGCGGCCTACGTTTAGCCGGCCTCATCGGCGCATTCGGATAGGGAGGCTCTTGCGGGCTTCGTGGTCTCAGCCTATTCGTTCCGGCGTGCCCGGAGATATTAACTTTCAATCTGCCTGTTGCACCCCCCCCATTCTAAGGTCGGGAAGCACTAATAGGGCGGGGTTCGGTTAGGCAAAGACACGCGCCCATGGGGTTTCGTCCATATCCAGAAAGGTGCTTTAAAATATATCCTTCCATATATATAATAAATAGCACGTAGACAGAGAAGAGGGGTAAGACAAATGCCACCGATGGTCGCCGTAAAAACGAAGAAAATACTGGTTGAATTTCCCGAAGACCTGTTGCGGGAAACTCAGCAAGCTGCCGATGATCTTTCGACAGACAGGAGCAAGGTCATTCGGAGAGCGGTGCGTTTCTATTTGCAAAAAAGAAAAAACGTTCGGATTGCGAAAGCTTTGGCTGAAGGGTACCAGGCATTCGCCGATTTGGACCGGCGTATCGTTGCAGAATTCGACGGCGTGGATTCGGAGACCTTTTAAGTGCCCGGCAAGGTCACGCGGGGCACCGTCGTTATGGTCAATCTGGACCCAACGGTGGGCCATGAAATTAAGAAGACGCGGCGATGTGTTGTGATTCAAAACGATATTGGAAATCGATATTCCCCAACGACCATAGTCGCGCCCATTTGGGGTGCGGAACATTTCGAGGGTGCCAAACCTTACCCGGTTATGGTCTTCGTCAAGGCTGGCGACGGGGGGACGACAAAAGACTCCTATGTGCTATGCAACCAGATTCGCTCAGTTGACGAAAGACGCCTGGGCACAATCGAAGGAAAATTAAATAGCCGGACCATGAAAGAGGTAGATGCTGCTTTGAGAATATCTTTGGCACTATAATCCCGCCTCGCGTGAAAACATCATCCAGATTGTCATTTTGTTAGAAGGCCTGCATGTTGTCCTTGCGGCTCGAGCTTGGCAAAGCACGACAGGCTGCTATCCACACGGCCACTCGGGCGATGTCCCGAGGGACCTTCTGACGGGTGCCCGGGGACAGAGGTTTCGCTAGAATGGGGGGCGACTGGTTTATCCCTCAGGAGACATCGATTGACGAACGCGGGCACCCCGAAAGTTCCGGCGAATCCCTTTTATCGCTGTGCCGGTCCCAATTGCGGGACCCTGAAAGGATCGAGCGACCGCTGGTGGCTGATGTGGACATCGTTTGCCGACCTCAGCATCCCGGTACTCTATCTTTGCCCGTGGGACGAGGAGATTGCGCAAAAGGAAGGGACGCTGCACGTGTGCGGCGAGCTGTGCGCGCAAAAGCTTCAGTCCCAATTCATGGGGAACGTGCGGGAGAACCTGGTCCGGCGTGGCGGATAGCTGGCGCTCCCACAGTCAGGCTTGCGTTTCAAATCAGCACACCTACCTCCGGCATCCAGACCCGAGCAGTCAACTCCAGCAAGACAGGCTGCATCCTAAGGGAGCAGGCGGACGCGTCTTCGATAAAAAGATGCGACACGGGAAGGCTGTCGGGACTACCATATCTCGCTCGGGAGATAACGTTATGCGATGGATCACAGGATTGGTTCTGCCGTTGGTGCTTGCGGTATTGGCTTTGGGACAGGCGGCCGAGAATACTCCGGCTGTGACCCCGGCCAAAGCTACTACGGTCGAGATTCCCGCCGGGACGAAGGTGGCCTTGCGGTTGAAGCAGGCCATTTCGACCAAGACCGCGCGCGAAGGCGATGCGGTGTATGCCGAGACGACCTTCCCGATCGCCTTAGACGATCGCATCCTGATTCCAGTTGGAACCTATGTGCAGGGCAAGATCAGCCATATCCAGCGGGGCGGGCACATCAAGGGACGTGCCGAGCTGCTGATCCATTTCACGTCGATGATTTATCCCAGCGGGTACACGGTGATGCTGCCGGGCGCTCTGGAGAATGTTCCGGGCGCCGAGCATGCGACCATGAAGGATTCGGAAGGGACGATCCGGCAAGATAGCGACACCGGTAAGAAGATGGAGACGGTCGCGAAGACCGCCGGCACGGGTGCGGGGATTGGCGGTCTGGGTACTGGAACCTGGAAGGGCGCGGGCATTGGCGGCGGGATTGGCGCGGGCGTGGGAGCGGCGATCGGGATGTTGTCGCGCGGGGGCGATGTGCGGCTGGAGCCTGGTACGTCGGTGGAGATGGTGATTCAGCGCGCCGTGCCTGTCGACGGAAGCCGAATTCCGCGGTCGTAGTGCAAGATTATAGTGTCGTTCGCACCGTGCCTTCGCGCTGAGCAAAAGACTCGTGCAGTTTCCTCGAATCTGAGACTCCTTCATTGCGGCAGGCCGGCGGGCGAGGACGCCCAGCGCTTCATCCGGCTTATTTCAGACTGAACAGCGCGTTGACGTGTGCGGTTACCGTCACGGTCTGCGGAGAGAATTCCTCCGTTGGAGCGGGCGCCGCGGCTTCGGCCTTCATTGCCATGACCCGCGGCATGGGCTCGAGGGGGCGGACATTTTCGTAAGTGTCGACTGAGGCGTAGGAGAGTTCTCCGACCGTGCGTCCGGCGGCTTTGGCCAGGGCTTCGGCGGAGGCATGGGCGCGACGATAAGCGTCTTCGACGGCTTTGCTCTTGGCCTCATCCATGTTGTCCAGGGTGTAAGTAATGGATTGGCTTTCGCTGACGGCGGAGTCGGCGAGTTGCTGCGTGATCGGGCCGATTTTGGCGAAGTCCTTGAGCTTTAGCGTCACGCCGGTGCTGGCGCGATAGCCGATAAGCTTCCGCGTCGGATTTTTCCAGTCATAGACCGGTTCGATGGAATAGGAATTAATCTGTGCGGTTTTGGGATCGATGGCGTTGTTGCGCATGATCTGCCGGACTTGATCGGCTTGCTTGGCGGCTTGATCGTAGGCAGCCTTGGCGTTGTCGGCTTGGGCGGAAATGTTGAACTGGACCAGCGCCGTATCGGGAGCGCTTTCGAACTTGCCGTCGGCGCCGGTGAACAGCGTGTTGGGGGCTGCGTTCACGGTGGGAGCTTGCGCAACCAGCATCGAGGCGGAAAGCAGAAGTGCGAGCAGCAGAAGAATATGTTTCATGGACGTCTCCGTGACCTGAGTCGGAGAAAGTGTATACGGTCAGCGCACGATTGGGGTATGCCCGAGGCGTCGCCTTTCCAGCAGCGCATCAGGACGCGAAAGCCAGCTTTTTAACACAGAGGACACAGAGGAACACGGAGCGAAATCAGTTCCTCTCTGTTCCTCCGTGTTTCTGGTGACGGGTTATTCCAGGAGACACGCGTGTGATCGACGACGTTGAGATCAGAAACTGTTTCAATGGCGCAGCCCGGACGAGGATGTCTGGGCTACGTTTTTAACGAAATGGGATCTGCAGCGCGTGGTCGAGACGGACTTCAAGGACCGTGCCTTTTTCCAGGCGCAGGTCGTGATCGGTCAGAAGGCCGGCGATCGCGCCCACGCCGGCACCGGCACCCGCACCGATGCCTGCGCCCTTGCCACCACCCTTCGCCGCGCCAGCGGCGGCGCCGATGCCGGCTCCAACTGCCACTGCTTCAATCTCGTGTTGCTTGCTCATCCCCTTACGCTGCAGTTCGCCTTCCTCGCCGGGTTCTTTCACGGCGTGATCGCCGGGAACACCGGTGACGGTGGCGATCAGCGGCATCGAGCCGTGGCCGGTGTCGATTTCATCGAAGCTGAGCATCATGCGGGCGTGCAATCCTTGCTCGACAGAACTCACGTGTCCCTTGATTGTCTTGCCGCGCGGGATGACCGTGCCGTTGCCGGCGACCAGATCCTCGGAGAGCTTGGCCTTGAAACGCTTGCCGGGTTCCAATTTGCGGGTGTCGAGCTTGTCGTTCAGACGGATCAGGAAGCGCGTGCCTTCGGGGATAGCGTTGGGAGGAGCTTGCGGAGCAACCATCGCATCCTGCGCCACCAGGGCTGCAGCCATGAGAATGGCGAAAGCGGACCATAGAACTCCAGACCGGAAACTGGGCATAGCGGACCTCGGCACAATAAATTCGGGGATGCTCTGGAATTTTGATGTGAGCCGGGGTCAATAGGCTGCCTGTGGGGATGCGATCAAAAACCTTAAACCGCAGAGATCGCGGAGAACGGCCGCGGAGTTCGCGGAGGGAGGCTTCGGAGGGGGGCTGGATATATACATGATTTCTATAACTGGATGATTTCTATAACGATATAACTGGATGATTCCTATAACGAGCAGTACGGAAACGGGCGGCGGCTACAGGCCGCCTTTGGCGCCGCTGGCGTAGGAAGGGAAGTTGTGGATCTGGGCGTCGATCTGGCGACGGAGATCCATCCACAATTTGTCCGGAATTTCATTGTAAACCTTCACAATTTCAGGATCGAACTGGCGTCCGGACCAGTCCAGAATTTCTTTCTTGGCTGCCGGAAATGGACGCGCCGGGCGATACGGCCGGTCTGACGTAATGGCATCCAGCGTGTCAGCAATTGAAAAGATTCGTGCTCCGAGGGGAATCTGCTCGCCCTTCAGACCACGCGGATAGCCGGAGCCATCAAACTTTTCCTGGTGGGCGTAGACGATTTCTGACGCCTCCTGCAGGAAAGGAATCCTCAGCAGCATCTTGTACCCGAGGAAGGCGTGCTCCTTCATGATGGTGACTTCTTCGGGAGTCAGAGCGCCGGGCTTGCGTAAGATGGCGTCGGGAATTCCCATTTTGCCGATGTCATGCAGAAAGGCGCCGCGGGCGATGACTGCGATGTGCTCCTTGGGAATCTGCATGGCGCGCGCGATGGCAATGGTGTAGGCGGTTACGCGCTTGGAGTGGCCTTCAGTCTCGGCGTCGCGCAGGTCGAGCGCATCGCCCAAGGCCTCGAGCGTGATGTCATAGGATTTCTCCAAATCGCCCAGGGTCTGCCGCAATTGCTCGGTGCGCTGCGCGACCAACGCTTCGAGATTGGCCTGATACGCGCGATTTTCCAATTTGAGGCGACGATTTTCGAGCGCGCGCCGAACCGTGTTGAGCAACTGCTCGCGCTCGAAAGGCTTCAACAGGTAATCGTACGCGCCGTTGCGGATCGCGGTCAGTGCGACAGAAATGTCGTGCACTGCGGTAACCATCACAACCGGCATGTCGGGATAGCGTTCTTTGGTCTTCTCGAGCAGGCCAATGCCATCCAAACCCGCCATCATGAGGTCGGAAAGCATGAGTTCAAACTCCTCGCCGGAGTCCAGCAAGGCGAGGGCTTCGAGGCCGGAAGCGGCTTGACGGCATTGGTAGTTAGCCGAGCCCAGCATGGAAGACACAATTTCACGTATTGAGTCTTCGTCGTCGACGACTAGGATGCGTTCCGAGGCCATGATTCCGAGTTTGGAGTCTACTGCATAATACTCCACCGGCTATGTTCCGAAAGTAACCAAAGGGAGGAGGAAAACCGATTGGTAACGGGTCGGCGCGTGATATTTACAAAACGAGCGCTCAAGCTAGCGAACTGCGATGATTCTTCCACTTTGCGTCTGGTATGCGGCTGGCGAACTGGCCGTGCCGAAGCTTTCAGCCCAGGAGTCTGCGGCCTTCATTATGCTGGCCGCCAGTATCCTGGTCTTCCGCACGTTCCGGGAACGCTTCCTGCTGGTCTGGATTCTGGGCTGGCTGGCGTATGGAGTATCGCAGTGGTTTGGAGGCGACTCCTCCGCCTTCATCACCTCGCCTGAACTGCAGGCAATTTCGCAGGCCGCCTTCGTACTGGCGGTAAGTCTGTTCGCCGCTTCGATCCTGATCTACACACGCGGCGAAAAATACATCTTCCCGTTGTCGGTGATTACAGGGTCGATCATGGCCCTGGCAGTGGCGCGCGTGCTGTACTGGCCCGACGAGATGGTGGCGCGTGTTCCATTGGAAATCGCCTACCGAATCGTGGCCATTGCTGCCGCGGTTCAGCTATTGCGTTATCGCTGGGGGCGATTCGAGATTGGTCCGGGGCTGATAGGCTGTGGCCTGCTGTTCGTGCATCTGGAATGGCCGGGCGTCACGACCGCGATTCCCAACGGCGTGTTCCTGATGACCGACCTGCTGCTCGGCCTGGGAATGCTCTTTACGGTATTGGACGACTCGCGTGCCCGGACGCAGCGGTTGGGTGTGATCAACAGCTTGACCACCGCAATCGCGCGGACCCAGCAGCACGGCCCCATGATGCAATCCGCACTGGACGAGCTCAAGAAAGTGATGAGTGCGAAGGCCGCGTGGTTCCGGCCAGGAGATGCTGAGCAAGCCGCTGCCATCACGAATCACGTCGGAGTTTCGCCGGAATTTCTGAAGGGCGCCAACCTGATCCACCTGGACGAGACGGTGGAAAAAGCCCTGGCCGAGCAGAAGCCCACGGTGGTGAAGACCAGCGCCATGATGCCGTCGGTGCAGGCGTACATGCAGGATGAGAAGCTTGATCACCTGGTTCTGGTCCCGTTACAAGGCAAGAAAGGTTCCGTCGGCACGATCGCGCTGGGCAAGCCTCATGCCTATTGCTACTCGCCGGAGGAGATGGATTTCCTGCACACCAGCGGCAGCCAGGTCGGTATTGCAGTCGAGAATCTGCGACTGCTTGAGCAAGTATTGCGGTCGCAGCGCCAGTGGATGAACACGTTCGATTCGATACAGGACGCGATTCTGGCGCACGATTCCGAATTCGTGATCACTAAGGCGAACGAAGCGCTGCTCCAGCATCTCGGGTTGGCACCCGCCGATGTGATGGGCAATACCTGCGACGATGCGCTTCCGCATGAGTTCGCAAAATGGACCAACTGCCCGTACTGCTCGCGGGGCGATGTGGACTTCGTGGAGGGCCCGGACCCGTGTTTTGGCGGGTTCTCAATGGTCTCGACTTCGTCCTACTCTGAGCAGGGCGGCAAGCAAAAGGGAACCATTCACGTCATCCGCGACACGACCGACCGGCGCAGTGCCGAAGAGCGCTACCGGCTGCTGTTCGAGCAGGTGCAGCAGGGAGTCTTCGTTGCCACGCCGGAAGGCAAGCTCCTGGACTGCAACGATGCATTCGTGCAGATGCTGGGCTACGAATCGCGTGAAGAGTTGATGGCGCTCAACATCAACAAGGAACTATACGTATCAGCCGAACAGCGCGAGGCCTTCCGCAAGGAAATCGACGCGCACAATTTCGTGCGTAATTTTGAAGTCACCCTGCGGCGCAAAGACGGAGCGCAGCTGACGGCTTCGGAGAGCAGCTTTGCCACGCGCGATGGATCCGGGCACGTGGAGCGGTATCAGGGTTTCGTGCTCGACATGAGCGAAAAGAAACGCGTGGAAGACGAGATGCGTCGGCGCAACCGTGAATTGAACGCGCTGAACGCCATGGCCGTCATTGCCACGCAATCATTCGATCTTGATGAGATTCTGAATTTGACGCTGCGCCAGGTCATTTCGCTCTTTGGCGCGGAGACGGGCTCGATCTATCTCTCCGATTCGGACGAGACGACCTTCCGGAGGCGTGCCGGATGGGGACAGCGCAGCGAACAGCGAGCGCACTTCAACGCGGTGGAGTTCACGAACGGATTTGGCGACCTCGTGATGCGGTCGCGCACCGAGGTCCTCACCGCCGAGTTCCTGCCACACCTCCCGACGCTGGTTGCGGACTTTGTGAAGGCGGATGGGCCGGGGTCGTGGATCTGGGTTTTGTTGTGGAGCAAGGACAGCCCGATCGGCATCATGGGGATCAGTAGCCCGGAAGCGCGCGTATACAGCAGCAATGACGAGAACATGATGGTGGCAGTGGGCCGGCAACTGGCGACCACCATCGAGAAGGTTCGGCTGTACGAAGAGACCTGCCGCGCGTATGAAGATCTGCGCAAGACGCAAGAACAGCTGCTGCAGAGCGAAAAGATGTCAGCGGTCGGACAGTTGATTGCCGGGGTCGCGCATGAGTTGAATAATCCGCTCACCGCAATTTTGGGTTACGCGCAACTGCTCGAGAGCGAGGGGCTCAGCGACCGGGCCTCCGACTTTGTACGAAAACTGTTCAAGCAGGCGCAGCGGACACATCGCGTAGTCCAGAATCTGCTTTCCTTCGCGCGCCAGCGTACGCCGCAGAAACAGGAAGTCGACATCCGAAAGATTGTCGACGAAACCGTGGCTCTGCGCGACTACGATCTGAAGGTCAACAACATCGTGCTGGAACGCGAGACTATGGTGGATGCGTCGTCAGTAACGGCGGATCCGCACCAGTTGGAGCAGGTATTCCTCAATATCATCAACAACGCGGTGGATGCCATTCTGGAAGGCGGCAAAGGCGGCAAACTCAAGGTTCGCATTCACTCGGCGGACGGTCAGGTGCGGGTCGAATTCCTGGATTCCGGAGTTGGTATCAAGGATCCGAATCGCATTTTCGATCCCTTTTACACGACCAAGAGCGTCGGCAAGGGTACGGGCCTGGGTTTGAGCATCTGCTACGGGATCATCAAAGAGCATGGCGGAGATATCACGGCGCACAACCGGCCGGAAGGTGGCGCGGTGGTGGAAGTACGGTTACCGGCGTCGGGACACGTCATTGAGACTGAGCCAGTGACGTCCACTACGCGCCGGGAACTGGCGATCGAAGGCCGTGTGCTGCTGCTGGAAGACGAAGAGGCCGTGCTCGAGTTTGAGCGTGATGTGCTGGTGGGCGCCGGAGCGCAGGTGGTCGCCCTCATGAACGTAGAGGAGGCGAAGAACCGGTTGAGAGCCGAGAGTTTTGATGCTGTGATCATGAACGGAAAAATGCCCGGTGGATGGACTGCGCCCGATGCGCATCGCTGGGTGGCGGTGGCCTGCCCGGGACTAGAAAAGAAGATGCTGTTTACGTTTTCAAGTATTGCAGAGGCCGAGATCCGAAACTATTTGCAGGGAAACGGGATTTCGTCGCTGGTGAAGCCATTTGAGGTGGTTGACCTGATTTCGCAAGCGCGGCGGCTATTGCAACGGACACAGGCAGCGGTCGCAAAGTAGGGAATTGGTCCATTCGAACGAAAACCCACAGCTTCCGGCTGTGGGTTTCGTATTTGCTGCATACCACGCCTTGATTTAGCTTTTTTCGGAGGCCTGGCGCAATCCCGCCTTTTCCAGAATTTCTTTTGAGACCGATGCAAACAGGTTGCGCGACCTCGGCGCCTGGCTGGCGGCGAGATCGTTGGTGCCGCGGGCGGTGCATAGAAACGTATCCCGATAGTTGTTGACGTCGTACTGGGCCACGTTGGCTGCGGGAATGCCGTAGGCGCGCCCCTGGTCCCATGCGTCGGGGGTGGCTCCCAGGAAAACGAAAGTCCAAGTACCTTCATTTTCCTTCTGGCTGATCAGCGACTTTACGGCATCGTGCGTCCATTCCCGCGAGGAGTTCTCCTCCCCATCCGTCATGATTACGGTCACAACCTTATCCACTTGCGGGCGGTCGGCGTCGATTTTGCGCACCGTGATCCCGATGGCGTCGTTCAGAGCGGTGTTGCCGCCGGGTTGGTAGCAGTGGTTGTCAAGTTTTCGCACTCGGGCAAGGGGAATCGCTACATCGCGGTAGGTGACTTGGGTGTCGAACAGAGTCAGGGAGAACAGATATTCGACCTTATCTTCCTGGGCCAGGCCGTCGACATAGGCATTGAAGCCTTCGATCACGTCCTTCAACTTGCTGGCCATGGAGCCCGATTTATCTAGAATCACGTTTACGAGAACGCGCGGCTTTAGACTTAGGGGGACTTGCACTGGACATCTCCTCGTTGGCGGCGGTCGCTGATGGGAAGTATTTCGTGAACACGCGGGGTGTGTACCCGAGCGCGGCTGAAACGGTATCGCTGGGGACCTTGCGACCGTTGTAGATATCGGTCAGATATTGCTTGGAAATACCGATTTCGGCGGCGAATTGCGTGTTGGTCTTTTCTCCCTGGATCTTCTTCATCAGATCCAGGAGTTCCTGGACAGTCAGTGCTTTGTACGCCATATCAGCGTACACCGTACGCCGCTGTGGCGTACTTGTCAAGTGAGGTATGATTTCTTATCAGCAGTCTGGGGGCGTG
The DNA here is from genome assembly GCA_963850425.1 of uncultured Acidobacteriota bacterium. Classification (GTDB taxonomy): domain Bacteria; phylum Acidobacteriota; class Terriglobia; order Terriglobales; family Acidobacteriaceae; genus Gp1-AA133. The sequence continues at coordinate 579,336 of CAWKLF010000005.1, forward strand.
CTCTGCAGTCTTTCCTGCACTCGAACGATCCGCACTCGCGGCAACTCAAGGCTTTGCGCGCAGTTGCGTCGGTGGAATTTCTCAAGGGCCTGGTGGTGCTGCTGGCGGGTTTCGGTGTGTTGTCGCTGGTCCACCGCGACGCCTGGGACGTTGCCGAGAGCTTCCTGGAATGGCTGCACATCAGCCCCGAGGGCCACTACGCCCAAGTCTTCCTGAATCTTGCGGACCAGGTTACCGACCGCAAGGTCTGGGCGGTCGCGATCGCGGCATTGGCATACTCGACGCTGCGTTTCGTGGAGTCGTATGGCCTTTGGAGAGAGCGTCCTTGGGCCGAATGGCTGGCTATGATTGCAGGGGCGATATACCTGCCATTCGAGCTCTTCGAACTGGCACGGAAGCCCGATTGGGTACGGCTCGCGATTCTGCTGGTAAATCTGGCAGTGGTTCTCTACATGGTGTTCCTGCGTATGCAGGCGCGGCATCGGCTGCGCCCAGCGGTTCCCGTCGCGGACAGTGCGGACTAGCAGTCCGCATTCCTACAAGCAGGGATTTTCTTTTCATCACTGCGGGCGGTTACCCAAAGGACATGTCCTTAAGGAGCCTGTCTGAAATGTGGGAAGCATTTTAGGCTAGTGGTGTGCCCCTGATGGATGGAACACGAACCAAGCCTGCGCGCCCGGTTTCACGGGCAGGTTTGCCGGCGCGGCCTGCGCCTGTAAAAGCGCCTGGTTCTGCGCAAGCGGCATATGGAGCCGTCGACCACTGGAGCGTCGTTCTCTTTTACAGCATGGGGTTTGGTGCAATCGCGGTTGGCGTCCTGTTGTTCGCCGTTTTAGTGGCTATCTGGTTCTATGGACAGTTCATCTGGGCGTTCACGCAATGGGATCTCGCGAATGTGCGTCTCACCCCCTTCAAATCACTGGCGCAGTTAATCATTGTCGCGACTTTCGCAGGGGGCACCTGTGTGGGGTTGTGGTGCTTCAGCGGAGCCGCTTGGCGCAATCGGAAGCCGGGACGCGTGGGATCCTCTACCAGTCGTCGCAGTGCGGGTTAGCCGATTCCGCAGTTGTTTCCCGACTCAATTAGCTTGAAGAGTTTCGCCCAGTGCAGCTTTCACGCGTTGCTGGTGGTCGGGGGGGAGCCTTTCGCCGTTGCTCGTCAGGTAAAAGACGTCGATCGCCACCTGACCTTCCGTGTCGATGAGCGCAATCTCGATATTGCATTTCTGGTGGGCGAGGCAGGAGCCGATACTGTGTAGCAGGCCGAGGCGATCCTGGGCGATGACCTGGACGAGAGTGGTTCGCGCGGAGCTGGTGTCGTCAAAATCGACCTTGGTGTCCACTTTCACCTTGCTTGTACCGGGTTTTTCCGCGCGCAGGCGGTCGCGTAGCATGCGATCCAGGTCGCTTTCCCCCAGCAAGACACTAACGATGCTGCGCTTGAAACGCTCCCACTCCTGCAGGTTGAGTTCCAGCGTTCGAAAGCGGTCGGTGAAGTAGAAGGTATCGACGACAGTTCCGGCCTGGTTCGAAAAAGCATTCGCCTTCACGATATTCATTCCCCAGGCCGCCAGCACTCCCGCCACCGACGCGAAGAGGAAAGGGCGGTCGCTGGTCACCAGGGTCAGTTCGAACCAGTGACGGCCCCGCTCGAGTAGAAGTTGGACAGGATCTTTGCCGAGGCGGCCGGCCATTTCAACGTGGGCGAGCACATCGGTCGCAGAGTAGGCAGCGAGGTAGCGCTTGGGCAAGCCTTCCAGGAAGATCTTGAGTTTGCGGCCACCAGTGGGGACGAGGGCGCGAATCTGCGCGAGATGGTCGTCTTCGGTATCGGCGCGAAGAGGCTCGTCGACGTTGTGATTCAGGTGATTGAAAGTGGCGATGTAGAGCTGGAAGACGTTTTCCGCTTTCCATGGAGTGAGCGCTTCCGGATTTACGGCCTTGATGTCGGCATAGGTCAGCAGGGTGAGCATCTTGAGGCGCTCGGGCGTTTCCATTTTCTCTGCAAAGGTCCGCACGGTGTCGGGATCGAAGATATCGCGGCGCAATGTTGCGGAGATCTCCAGATGATTGCCGATCAGGAACAGGACGGTTTCGCGTTCCGAAGGATCGAGGTCGAGACGATCCATGCAGCTTTCGGCCGCCTGCAGGCTCGCGTCGACATGGCTGACGTTTGGCGTGCCCTTTCCGATGTCGTGCAGCAACAGCGCCAGGTAGAGCAGTTCGGGGCGCTCCAGTTCGCTGAAAAGTTCCGAGTAGCGCTGATCCCACTCGGCCTCGGACTGGCGAAGGCGGTGCAGGCTTTCGATGGCCACGAAGGAATGCTCGTCGACCGTGAAGCGATGGTAGAAGTCGCGCACGACCAGGGCATCGATGGCCTTGAGTTCTGGCAAAAGCAAGGTTAGCAGCTTGAGCGCATGCATCTCGCGCAGGGCGTCGGCCGCATAAGGTTGGGTAAGGATGTCGCCCAGGTAGAGCCAGAGTTCGGCGCCGCGCGGCGGGGTGGCCGCCAAGGAAGGGAGGACTTGCTCGATGCGGTATTCGGTGGTGGTACTCAGGCGCAGGCCGTGCGTCGCCATAAAGTGGAAGGTCCGCAGCAGCATTTCGGGATCATGCAATGCGTTGGGCTGCTGCAGATAGATGAGACCGTCGACGATGGAGAAGTCAGCATTGGAGAGGCGCGAGCGCCAGTGCTGGAATTGGCGATAGAGCGAAGACCAGGCGGCGGGGATTTCTTCGAGCAATTGTTCGCACACGCGATACACGGAGCGGGCTTGTCCGAAGTAAGTCCGCATCCATCCGGCGGTGTCGGTGAGTTCCGCATCCGGCGTACCAATTCTTCGGGCAGCGGCTTCGTCCTGCGACTCCCATAAAAGGAGATTGTCGTCACGGCCTTGCCGTAGATGAAGGAAGCAACGGACAGACATAAGGAACTCGAGTGCCGAATCCAACTGCTTGCGGGTGGAGAGCGGGAACAGGGTGCGAGGCTCAGGCCAATCACGCAGCTTGTCCATGGCTGAGATGAGCGCCAGCCAGCAGGCCACGTTGTAGTCTCGCAGACCTCCAGGTCCATCTTTCACGTTCGGTTCAAGGTGGAAGACGGTGTTGCCGTACTTGGCGTGACGGGAGCGCGTGACTTCGGCCAGGCTCTGTACCAGCGACTGGGCCTCGCGCATCACCAGCTTGGGAATGATTTTGTCGTGTAGACGAGTGAAAAGTTCTCGATCACCGAGGAGGTAACGGCAGTCGAGCAGGGAAATGGTGAACTCCACGTTGGTGGCATCGAAGCGATCGCACTCGGCCAGAGTGCGGATGGTGGGGCTAACCTTCATGCGCAGGTCCCAGAGTTCCTGCGAGAACCGGCGAATGGAGTCCTTGTAGGCGGGCTCGGCGTCGCTATTGGCGTGCAGGAACAGGATGTCGACGTCGGAGTGCGGAAAAAGCCACTCCCGTCCGAATCCGCCGAGCGCAACCAGCGCGAAGCCCGAAGGCCCGCGCTCTTCCGGGGAAATGATCTGCTGCCAGAGCCGTTGGCAGATTCCTTCGACCAGCCGGGTACGTTGCTGCAAGGCGGCGCAGCCGTCCCCGGTGGCGGCAAACTGCTGTTGGATCTTTGCCGAAGCGTCCAAGTACAGTTCCCGCAATTCGCTGCTTAATGTGGCCGTCGACATACCCGATGCCTTGTTGGACTCCCTGGCCTGCACATCCCGGATCGGGGGACGTGCTTCCGCGGCCTTTTCATCTGAACCTTAGAGCGCCCCTTCGCCGCGCTCGTCGTTGCGAATCCGGACTGCCTCGTCCACTTTCGAGAGAAAAATCTTGCCGTCGCCGATTTTGCCGGTGCGGGCGGCGGTAGCGATGGCCTGCACCGCTTTCTCGACGATGGCATCCGGGAGAACGGTTTCGAGCTTGATCTTGGGGATAAGATCAACGGTGTACTCGCGGCCGCGGTAAAACTCGGTGTGCCCCTTCTGGCGGCCGTGCCCGCGCACCTCGAGGACAGTCATGCCCTCGACGCCGATTTCGTGGAGCGCATCTTTCACCGCTTCCAGCTTGGAGGTTTGGATGATGGCTTCGATTTTGATCATGAGCGTTGTGTAGACCTCAGTGCAGCGGAAACGGACAGGGAAGCGCACATCACGCAGTCACCTCCCACGAATAACCTTCCTCACCATGTTGGGTGAGATCGAGACCTTGTACTTCCTCGTCTTCAGTGACGCGCAGACCGATGGCAAGGTCGACGAGTTTGAGGATCATGAGCGTTCCAACGATTGCCAGGATCCACGCAATGATCACGCCCACACCCTGATTGAGCAACTGGCGGGCGTTTCCCTCGAGCAGGCCGGAGGGGAGCGGGTTTCCTTGCGCGTCTTTGAAGATGGGATTGATTGCGGACGCGGCGAATACGCCCGTCAGAAGAGCGCCCAGGGTTCCCCCGGCGCCATGAACGCCAAAGGCGTCGAGGCTGTCGTCGTAGCCAAAGCGTGCCTTCACGCTGACAACCATGAAGAAGCAGAATGCTCCCGCGATCAAGCCGATTGCGATAGCGGGCATGGGGCCGACGAAGCCTGCGGCTGGAGTGATGGCGACGAGTCCGGCGACCGCTCCAGAAATCGCCCCTAAGGCGCTGGGTTTTCCGTTGCGCATCCATTCGGCGCCGCTCCATCCGATGACGGCGGCAGCGGCGGCGAAGTGCGTGGCCACGAAGGCGCTGGTGGCAAGGCTTCCGGCGGCGAGCGCGCTGCCCGCATTGAATCCGAACCAGCCGACCCACAGCAGGCACGCGCCCACGAAGCTGAGCACGACGCTGTGCGGCGTCATGGCTTCCTTGGGATATCCCACGCGCTTGCCGAGATAGAGCGCGCACACAAACGCGGATACTCCGGACGTCACGTGAACCACAGTACCACCGGCGAAATCGAGACAGGGAAATCTTCCGCCCAGGGCAGCATTTAGCAACCCGCCTTTGCCCCACACCATGTGCGCCATTGGGCAGTAGACGATCAGCGACCAAAGGACCATGAAGGCGAGCATCGCACTGAACTTCATGCGCTCCGCAAAGGCGCCCGTAATGAGCGCCGGTGTGATGATGGCGAACATTAACTGGTAGACCATGAATGTCTGCAGCGGAATGGTGGCGGCGTAATCAGGATCGGGCTGGGCGCCCACTCCGCGTAAGAAGAGGTTGTGCAGGCCGCCGATAAAACTGCCCCCCGATCCGAAGGCGAGACTGTAACTGACCAAAGCCCACAGGATCGTGATCACGGCCATCATGGCGAAACTCTGGACCATAGTGCCCAGGACGTTCTTCTTGCGCACCAAACCCCCATAAAAAAGAGCGAGTCCGGGGCCGGTCATCATCAGGACGAGGGCTGAACTGGTGAGCATCCAGGCGTTGTCGGCAGAACTTTTGGCATCGGCCGCCACCTGCTCGAGCTTGGCGAGGCGTGTGCCGTCAGGGCCCGCATCCGTCGGGCTCTGGGCCCACATCGCTAGGGCAGTGAAGAGCAGACCAAGCATGAACCCAAGAAGCAGCCGCTTGCGCATCAATACCTGACTCCCGGCGAAAGAGGATCGAACCACGCCCAAATCTACAGTTTCAGCAGGGACAGCCGGAAATCGAAACTATTTATGGAAGCAATCAGGAATTGTTATGAGTGGGGTCCGTTGGCGCGCGGGCAACGCGGGCTTGCATGCCATACCTGGCGGCCCGGTATCAGACTGGTTACGAAATAGAGGGTTGACAGGGAAGGGTATTCGCCTGCATGATTATTCACACTAATGCATAATTATTCATCATGAACAAAGTGGCGCGGCAAAAGACGATTCTCGAGGTTCTGCACAAGGGGCCCATTGAGAGCCAGGAAGAGTTGCAGGGCGTTCTCGCAAAGCGCGGGTTCGAAGTAGGGCAAGCCACGCTTTCCCGGGACATCCGGGAGCTGGGGCTCGTGAAGACGTACGACGGCTACATGGCGCCCAGCGGAGGTGCAGTGCCTGAGCCCATGTTGCCTTCGGTTTCGCGCCTGGTGCGGGAGTTTGTGGTGGAGGTGCGGCTGGCTCAAAACATGCTGGTTCTGAAGACCAGTGTGGGCAGCGCACAGCCGGTGGCGGCCTCCATTGACGCGGAGAATTGGCCCGAGGTGGTTGGGACGCTGGCAGGAGACGACACGATCCTGGTGATTTCGCCGGATAACAAAACTGCGCAGCAATTGGCTCGCCGGATTGAAGGAATGCAGGTTTGATGGCGGCCAAGCTGAAAACAGCGCTGTTGGGGGCGACCGGGTACTCGGGCTTCGAGTTGACGCGCCTCCTGCTGCGCCATGACAAGCTGCAGAAGCCTCTGTTGATGAAACGTGAATCGGGGAGCGGAGGATCGGATTTGGCCGAGGCGTTTCCGGCATTGAGCGGCAATGGCGGCTACCCGCTGCTGGCGTTCTCCCTCGAGAGACTGAAGGACTCGGGTGTGGACTTGCTGTTTCTGGCTACTCCGCACGAGCTGTCGCGCACTCTGGTGCCGGAAATCGTGCGGGCGGGGATTCGGGTGATCGACCTTAGCGGTGCGTGGCGGCTTCAGCGAGAAGAGCATCGGGGGGTCTATGGATTTGACGACGCGGACGTTAAGGCTGCCCACGAAGCAATGTCGAAGGCCGTGTATGGCTTGCCGGAACTCCATCACGATGCGATTGCCGACGCAATGCTGGTGGCGAACCCGGGCTGCTACGCGACGTCGGTGATTCTCGCGCTTGCGCCGTTAGTAAAGGGGGATCTGGTGGATCGCAACCGCGGCATCGTCTCAGACTCGAAATCGGGAGTGTCGGGAGCAGGGAAGGAGGCGACGGCGCGCACGCACTTTGTTTCGGTCGCAGACAACCTGTCGGCGTACGGGGTCTTCAAGCATCGGCACCTGGGAGAGATGGTTGAGCAACTCGAGCTTCGGTCGGACGAGCTGATATTCACTCCGCATCTGCTGCCGATCCCGCGCGGGATCTTGTCGACCATATACGTGCACCTTTCTCGAGCGATGAGGGCGCGGGAGGTTGAGAGTTGCTATCGGAAGTATTACGAAGGGCGGCGATGGGTGCGAGTGTTTTCGTCGCCAGAGCTGCCGGAAATTCAATATTCGCTGCACTCTAATCATTGCGACATCGGCTTTTGCCTGGCTGATGACGGGCGACGATTGGTGATTGTTTCGTGCGTGGACAACTTACTCAAGGGCGCGGCCGGGCAGGCCGTGCAGAACATGAACGTGATGTACGGCTGGAATGAGGCGGAGGGGTTGCAGTGAAGATCGTCGTGAAGATTGGCGGAGCAGCCCTCGATGACGCGGCCGTATTGCGGAAATGTGCGCACGCGGTCGTCGAGTTGTCTGGCGATGGGCACCAGGTGGCCGTCATCCACGGTGGTGGCACGGAATTGACCCGTACCATGCAGCGGCTGGGTAAGAAGAGCGAGTTCATTAACGGCCTGCGGGTCACCGATGCCGAGACTCGCGATATGGCGCTCATGGTGCTCGCCGGCATGGTGAACAAGAGGCTGGTGTCGGCCATCGGCGCGTCGGGCAAGCCCGCTATCGGATTATGCGGTGGAGATGGGGGAACAGTTCGTGCACGCAAGAAAGTGAGCAGCGACGGAGACCTGGGATACGTCGGTGAGATCTGTGCCGTGGAGCCTCGCTGGATTGAGGCAATCTGGAGTCAGGGTGGCATTCCGGTCATTTCCAGTCTCGCGGTTGGCGCGCTGGGTGAGTACTACAACGTGAATGCGGATCAGATGGCGGCGGCCTGTGCAGTGGGATGCCAGGCGAGCGCTTTAATTTTTCTGACCGACGTGGCCGGAGTGAAGGATGCGGATGGCAGCGTGATTCCCTGGCTTGATCTGAGCCAGGTCGCGGTGTTGGTGCAGACATCGGTGGTGCACGGAGGAATGCTACCCAAACTCGAAGCATGCAGGCACGCTTTGAACAAGGGTGTGGGGCGCGTGCGGATTTTGCCGGCGGCGGAGGCTGAGGTTCTGCCGCAGTTTTATTTTGCTAAGTTGCAACTGGGTACTGAAGTGAGGGTGGCCTAGATCGATGGTCTGTGGGGGACCTTGAAGGGAATTGCGCTGCTGCAGTCGGATGGAAGCAGATTCCTGACTTCGTACGTAACGACAACTTCATGGCAGCATGCGAACGCGAGGTTCCTCGGCTGCGTTTGGCTTCGATTTGCTGAGAATGACAAAGGTACGTTAGTCGGTGATGTCACGTCGCCGGATAGATTAAGGGATTAAGGAGAACATTAAGGATGAGCGGTCAGCTTATTGAAAGAATGCCGGGTACGACAGTACCTAACGTTGGCAAGCCGGCGATGCGTGACCTGGTGTCGACAAGGGACTTGAGCGCGAGCGAGGTGCGGTCGGTGCTCGATCTGGCGGCTGTCGTCAAGGCACGGCCATCGGATTTCCGGCGCACTCTGGAGGGGAAACAGCTCGTGATGTTTTTCGAAAAGCCTTCCTTACGAACGCGCCTGACATTCGAAGCGGGTATGTCCAGCCTGGGTGGGACGGCGTTCTTCATGGACCAGACTGCTGGAAGGATTGATGCGCGAGAGAGCTTGCCCGATATCGCGCACAATGTCGAGCGCTGGGTGGACGTGATGGTGCTGCGGACCTTCGCGCACTCCACCGTCGAAGACATGGCGGCGCATGCCTCGATTCCCGTTATCAATGCATTGAGCGATCTCGAACATCCATGCCAGGCACTGGCGGATTATTCGGTTCTACAGGAGCGCTTTGGCAACTTGAAGAATGTGACGTTGGCGTATGTGGGCGACGGAAACAACGTTGCACACTCCCTGCTATTGACCGGGGCGCTCCTGGGGTCGCGCGTGCGGGTTGCTACGCCGCCGGGATACGAACCGAAATCGGACATTGTTTGCGCCGCGCAGGAAATCGCGCAGGAAACGGGTGCGGAGCTTGAGTTTTTCCACGATCCGCATCGTGCGGTAGCCGGTGCAGATGCGGTGTATACGGATGCTTGGGCAAGTATGGGGCAGGAACACGAGTCGATTACGCGTTCTCCCATCTTTAAGCCTTATCAGGTGAACAACAAACTGATGGCCAAGGCTGCGGGGCATGCAGTGTTTATGCATTGTCTGCCGGCACATCGCGGGCAGGAAGTTACCGACGAAGTGATGGATTCGCCGCAGTCCGTAATTTTCGATCAGGCGGAGGGCCGCCTGCACGTTCAGAAAGCCATTCTCATGTTATTGCTGTGGGGCGGTGCGAGCCGGTTCCCGGTCAGGAGTGCTCATGCCTAAGAAGGTCGTGCTCGCTTATTCCGGCGGGCTGGATACCTCGATCATCATTCCGTGGTTGAAGGAAAACTACGACTACGACGTGATCGCGATGGTCGGGGATGTCGGCCAGGGCGATGACATCGAGGCGGTCGTAAAGAAGGCCTATGACACCGGGGCGAGCAAGGTATCTGGTTGAGGATCTGCGCGAGGAGTTTTTAACGGAGTATGTTTTTCCTGCGCTGAAGGCCGGAGCGGTTTACGAACACAAATATCTGCTCGGCACATCGCTCGCCCGGCCAGTAATCGCAAAGCACCAGGTCGAGGTTGCACTGCGCGAGGGTGCCGCGGCAGTTGCTCATGGATGTACTGGTAAGGGAAATGACCAGGTGCGCTTTGAGTTGACTTACCAGGCGTTGGCGCCGGAGTTGACGGTCATTGCCCCGTGGCGCGAGTGGAATTTGAAATCGCGCGAGGATTGCCTCGACTATGCCGAGGCGCACAACATTCCGGTCGAACAGAGCCGCGAGAAAATTCACAGCCGGGACCGCAATCTGTGGCACATCAGCCACGAGGGCGGGGAACTGGAAGATGCGGGCAATGCTCCATTTGCGGGTACGTGGCAGTTGACAAGGTCTCCCCAGGAAGCTCCGGACCGCGCAGAGCAGGTGGAAATTGGTTTCGAGGAGGGTGTGCCGGTTTCTGTCAGCGGTTTGAAGATGGATCCGGTGTCGCTGGTTGAGTTGCTGAACGAGATTGGCGGGCGGAATGCCATCGGCCGAATTGACCTGGTGGAAAACCGGTTCGTGGGAATTAAGTCGCGGGGATGTTATGAAACGCCGGGCGGCACGTTACTTATGACAGCGCATCGGGAAATTGAGGCCCTGTGTCTCGATCGCGACCTGATGCATTACAAGCAGCACGTCGGGCTGAAGTATGCGGAGCTGGTCTATTTCGGGCTCTGGTTTACGCCGCTGCGCGAGGCACTCGATGCCTTCGTGGCGAGCACGCAGAAAAACGTGACCGGTGCAGTCACTCTGTCGCTCTACAAAGGCAATATTTCGGTGGTCAGCCGGAAATCGGAATTCTCGCTTTATCGCACGGAACTGTCGTCGTTTACGATGGGCGACAGCTACGATCAGAAAGATGCGGCGGGCTTCATCCGGATTCTGGGTTTACCCTCGCGCTCCCGGGCACAGCTCCGGCAGGAGGTGGCGAAGTGAAGATGTGGTCGGGCCGTTTCCGGCAACCACTCGACCCGGCATTCGAGCGCTGGCAACGATCGTTTCCTTTCGATCGCTGTCTGCTGCCCTATGAACTGGAGGCAAGCCGTGCACACGCGCACGCGCTTCAGCAGGCTGGGATCCTCTCGTCGGAGGAGTTGTTGGAAATTGAGCGGGGGTTGACAGAAGTTGCCAAAAAGGCCGAGACCGATGCCGCTTTCCTCAACGACGACGAAGCGGAGGATGTTCATCACTTTGTCGAAAAGCAACTGGTCGGGCTGATTGGCGATACGGGCTACAAATTGCACAGTGGTAGAAGCCGCAATGAGCAGATTGCGACCGACCTTCGGCTCTATGTGCGAGATTCGATCGATGAGTTGCAGCGCCTGCTGGCCGATTGGCTCGCAGTGTTTCTGGCTCGCGCGGAGAAAGCAGGCGACGCAGCCATGCCGGCTTACACGCATACGCAGCGGGCCGAGCCGATTCTGGTGGCGCACTGGCTGCTGGCATACGTGGAAATGTTTTTGCGGGACGCAGAGCGGCTCGGCGACTGCCGGATTCGTTTGAATGTGTGCCCGCTTGGATCAGGAGCAGTGGCAGGTGCGACGGTGTCGCTGGATCGTGGCGCGATGGCAGCGGACCTGGGCTTCGACCGGCCAACGGCGAACAGTCTTGACGCCACCAGCGATCGGGATTTCGTCCTTGAATTCGTACAGGTGCTCTCGCTGCTTTCTGTGCACCTCAGCAGATGGGCTGAGGAAATGATTCTGTTCTCGACCCAGGAGTACGGACTGGTAGCGCTGCCGGAAGGCTACTCGACGGGCAGTAGTGCAATGCCGCAGAAGAAGAATGCGGACCTTCTAGAGTTGGTTCGCGCAAAGGCGGCCCGCGTGATCGGCGCAAATACCGCCCTGCTGGTTGCGCTGAAAGGGCTGCCGCTTGCCTACAACAAGGACATGCAAGAAACGCAGGAGCCATTGTTCGACGCGACCCACGCCCTTCTCTCAATTTTGCCGTTGGTCACAGGCTGGATGAAGGACGTGGAGTTCGACTTCGCACGCATGTTAGAGGCTGCGCAGTCGGGATTCATGAATGCATGGGCTGCGGCAACGTATCTGGTCGAGCGCGGCGTCCCTTCACGACTGGCGCATGAGGCGGTAGGTAAGGCCGTGAGACTCTGCGTTGAGCGTGGGTGCGAGTTGCAGGATCTGGCGATTGCCGACTTGCAGGCGATTCACCCGGCATTCCGCAGTGATATTTTCCAGGCACTCACGCTGGAGGCGGTACTAAGTATTCACAACGTCGAAGGCGGAACGGCGCCGGTACAAGTCAAACAGGCGATTCAACGGGCGGAGCAGCGCATCGCTCTTTTGCGAGGTGACGTCCATGCACACGCGTGAAGCGCTACTGCGCGATGCGACACAGATCCATGATCTGATCGCGAGCTACTCCGGCGACGGAACGCTGCTGCCGCGAACCTTGCCGGAGATTTGCGAAAACATTCGCGACTTTGTGGTGGTCGAGCAGGAAGGGCGAATCGTTGGATGCGGCGCTTTGCATCTTTACGGCCCGCATCTGGCCGAGGTCCGCTCGATCGCAGTGCTGCGCCGATGCCAAAGGGAACGGCGCAGGACGCCAGTTGATCGATGCGCTGCTGGAGCAAGCTTCGCGCCAGGAAGTGACCTGCGTATGCCTGTTTACGCGGATTCCGGAGTTCTTCTCGCGTATGGGGTTCACAGTCGCCACCCGGGAAGAAATTCCAGATAAGCTCTACAAGGATTGTCATCGCTGCCCCCGGCAGAATAATTGCGATGAAGTCGCGATGGTAAGAGGCGAGTTACCGCAGTTTGCAATCCTGCAGCCGCCGGCTACGCAGTTGGTGAAGTTAGAGTGGTAAAGGGCCAGCGAGAAAGCGAAAAGAAGCCCACTTCTCCGTGACTCCTTCACGATCGTTCTGGTCAACAAGGCGCCCTTAAAACCACCAGACGCATTTAAAGCCGCCATGTTGAGGCAACGACTGGTTGCATCCTGGCGGCTCTTGGGGAAGCGCCCGTTCGGGCACCCGAAGTTCGGCTTCGGGCACGCGCAGCATATCACGAATGACTCTGTGGGACAGAATAGTTTAGAGAGACGACGAACCGTGTTGCCTGGTGTTCAGCGTCATAGCCTTGCAGGTGGCATCACTTCAGAACGAAAGTGCTTCGCAGCGGAGTGTTGTCTGATGAGCCCTCCTAAAAAATGGCGAATTTTGCCGGCCCTGCCATCCCGTGCTTCTTGCCGAGGTCGTGATACGAGAATGCACGGCGATGGAGGCGGGGACATGCACGCACGTTTTCTCATGCGGGAAGAGGGCTTCAATGGCATCGCAGGGTGCGGCAGGAAATTAGCCGTCTTAAAAACAATGGGACTATCGAGGTCATTGCGTCTCGCAATCGGAGCCGACTACAATCGCATTGCATAGACGTAAAGGGCCGCTCGCACCGAGTCCAAGACGGTCATGCGATAAAGCGATACTTTGAGTAGGTCACTTCAAGCGCTGTAGTGAGGCCCCGTAGCTCAGATGGATAGAGCGACGGTTTCCTAAACCGCAGGTCGGCGGTTCGACTCCGCCCGGGGCCTCCAGAATCACCGCTTACGAAGCTCGCCTTTTTGCTATCCCGAATTTATCCCGTTTTAAGCTGCGATCGGCGGCGTTACCACTATGCGGCTCGGAAGAATAAGCAAAAACCGGCCACTGCAGATTTGAAGTTCGTCGCGATGAATAGCCACGAATTTCTTGCAAAAGCCAAGAATAGCTGGCAAGTTGTGATTCGTTTTTTTTCCTACCCCATAAAGGCGTACTAGGAATGTTCGCCCGCTGCGAATTCGAAGATGGTAGGTTATGGCTATGAGAACACCATCGCAACTCAAGGCCTCTCTGGCTAAGTGAGCACCGCCTGATGATGTTAAAGAAAACTTTTTCCTGGCGGTGGGCCGCAGTCTTGTGCGGCATTGCCGTATTGCTGGTGGCGATTGCAGCCCTGCAATACCGCTGGAACGCGCAAATCCGCCAAGCCACTGAAGTTCGCATGGGCGCCGATCTCGAGTCGGCGATGATGAACTGGCATCTTGATCTGTACGGAGAATTTTCTGCCATCTGCGTCGCGTTACAAATCGGACCGGATTCAGGCGCCCGCGATACTCGCGACGACTACTTACGCCGTTATGATGAATGGATTCGTGCAGCCAGCGACCCTGACTCGGTCGAGAATCTTTATACCAATCGAGACTTAATCAAGGCTGTTTACATCTGGGAAACCAGCCAGAAGGCTAATCATCAACTGTTGCGCTTCGACTCTGAGCAAGGTGAAATCAAGAATTCACCAATTCCTCAGGACCTACAATCTTTGCTCGATCACCTGCAACAAAATTCGGGAAGCTTGCGAGCCGCCTTGCGTGCCTGGCGATCGGAAGAGGAGACCATCAAGACCGACAGTGCTGGGCTACTGCCGGCACAAAAGTTACGCAGTACCGCCATCACCGGCTGGCAATTTGACGAGCGGATCCCCGCCCTCGTCCATCCCATCTTTCATCACACACATCCGACTTCCTTTGGCGCTAGCGCGCCTAGCCGATTGGATCCGGTCGATTGGGTCGTCGTCGTTTTAAATCTGGAAACCGTTCGTGAGAGAATTCTTCCTGGCTTAACGCGGAGATATTTCACAGGTGCGGCAGGGCTCGAATACAAGGTAGCAGTGGTCACGGCTGGTAAGACCCCGCGATTGCTCTATTCGTCTGATCCTGGATTTGGAGTGGCGGATGTAAGCAGTTCCGATTCCGTGATGAACATATTCGGGCCGCCGCCGGAGAGTACGGAAGGAAGCTTTTGGCAAACTGTAAAGAACAGCCGTTCGATACGAGGCGAACAGTGGCGCAGCTTTTCGGGGCCCGTCTGGTTCCCGGTCATTCAGGGCACGCAAGCGGGTGGCCCCTGGTTATTGGTCCTGCAGCATAGGACTGGTCCGCTGGAAGCCACTATCACGAAGGTCTGGCGCGGCAACCTCATTATCGGTGGAGTTATCTTGCTGCTACTTGCCACGAGCACGATACTGGTGGTGGTTGCCAGTCAGCAAGCACAGAATCTTGCAAGTTTGCAGATGGATTTCGTAACGTCGGTTTCGCACGAGTTGCGGACGCCGCTGGCGGCGATTCTGTCTGCCGGCGAGAACATGACAGACGGGTTCGTGCCAAATTTGGCTCTGTACGGAACACTCATTACAACGCAGTCCCGGCAATTGATGGACCTGGTCGATCAGATTCTCTTGTTTGCTTCAGTGCGAGCGGGGAAGCTCCCGTACTCTGTGCGGCCAGTTCGATTGGCAGAGATATTCGAAGACGTTCGTAAGAATCTTGTGGCAGTGTCAGAGCAGGCGGGATTCACTGTAGATTTCCGACCTCCGGGCCCAGCCGTTTGGGTATTAGGAGATTCCAAAGCGATCGCGCGCTGTATGCAAAACCTCATCGGGAACGCGATGAAATACAGCGGGAAGAGCAGATGGATTGGAGTGTATGCGGAAGAAAGCGAGTCCCGGGGTCATCGCGAGGTGAGAATCAGCGTACAAGACCGCGGTGTGGGAATTCATGCTGCTGAATTGCACCAAGTCTTCCGACCGTTCTATCGCAGTCCGGAAGTGGTGGCCGCTCAAATTAATGGCACGGGGTTGGGATTATCCGTGGCGAAGCACATTGCTGAATCGATGGGCGGGAGGATCTCGGTGACTAGCGAAGTGGGCGTGGGAAGTACTTTCACGTTACATTTCCCGATTGCAGCGGAGCTGTCCCTGAGCGAGACTGAGGCGGAGCTCGGAGCAGTGAAGTCGACATGAACGAGAATATTTTGCTAGTCGAAGATCAAGACGCTTTGAGAACCACTCTCAGCGACCGGCTGCGTGGCGAGGGCTATGTAGTCGAAAC
This sequence comes from uncultured Acidobacteriota bacterium, assembly GCA_963850425.1. Taxonomy (GTDB): domain Bacteria; phylum Acidobacteriota; class Terriglobia; order Terriglobales; family Acidobacteriaceae; genus Gp1-AA133. The sequence goes on from CAWKLF010000005.1 coordinate 594,783, forward strand.
AGCGAAAGATGGTCAAGAAGGCCTGGAAAAGGTCACTTCAATACCTTTTGATCTTCTGATACTCGACGTCATGCTTCCATATCGCAGCGGCTTCGACCTTTGTCGCGATATCCGTCAATCGGGCTTGGCCACTCCGATTCTGTTTCTGACTGCTCGCAACGACATCGTTGACAAGGTGGTGGGCTTTAAACTGGGCGGCGATGACTACCTCACCAAGCCTTTCGAATCCGCGGAACTTATTGTTCGCATCGAAGCCCTCTTGCGTCGCGCGCCCGTGCAGACTGGACGCGGGGTTCACCAGGTCGGAGCGCTACGCGTGGATTTCGCCCGCAAAGAGGTTATTCGCGACGGCAAACCCGTTCACCTGTCGGGACGTGAATTCCAACTATTGCGTTACTTTATGGAACGCGCTGGGCAAACAATCTCGCGAGCGGAGTTGCTCCGGGCAGTATGGGGTTACGACGCCAGCGCCTTCACGCGAACGGTGGATGTGCACGTCTTCAGCCTTCGTCGGAAGCTCGAGGAAGAACCCAGCCGTCCGGAACTGATCACAACCGTTGCAGGGGTTGGATATCGGTTTGCTGGGGCGCGGGAAACCTGATGCGGGCCCTCGTTCAAATCAAAGGATGTCAAATAGGGCTGCTCGCATCGATGTTCTTGTAAATGATGTCCGCAAGGTCATGCGCAGTATATGTGTGATCCGCGCCGTCCGCTTCCAGCAGGTTCACGATCTCGAGAGCAGCGCCAAGACAGAGCGCTTGCAAGGTTCGGCGGCGCCCACCACGATCTTCCAATGGCCAGCCGTACACTGGCTTCCGATGATTTCGCGTATCGATCCCACTCATAGGCACTCTCCAAGTAGAGAGTACTGAATGCTCGTGTTAACCGAGTTAAAAGGCAGTTAAATTGAGTGCGCCCGATGGAACTCTCCTTGAACTCCTTACCTTCCGACCTGCGAGGGTGCCTGTCGAGCTTGCCCAATTAAATTGTGCTTCATGATGTTAAAAATTTAAACTTGCCGTAAATTGATGGCCGCCTATCTTGACTGCCAAGGCGAGTGCACATAAGCTCCGCGTTGTTGGATCGCTACGAGAGCAATGTGTGGTCCGGCGGTTCTGTTGAAACTCCTCCAAGCATCTAGCCTCATGTGAATGGCGTCGTCTGCTTCTAGACGGCCAAGCTCCATGAGGAGGCCTTTCCCCCAGGTGGACACGAGCGTCCGCCTCTCGCAGAAGTGTGCTTTGCCGGTCAGTGCCGGCATAAGCAAAAGTTAGCTCGTATCGACGTCCTCCCCCGGAGTCGTGCTCCCCCAATCTTTGTCCCAGGTTGAATGTCTCAGTGCGCGCACGCGCGCTTGAGTCACCGAAAAGTACTCCTCAGCGCCGGAACTTTGTCCGGCAGGTAGGAAGGAGGCTGTACAGCCATGAGAAAGCCGTACCAGGTTTGGTTGCCCATTTTCCTGATGTGCCTCGCAACAGCAGTTGCCAACGCGCAGTCGTTTCGAGTGCAGTGTCCAACCAGCACAATCACGCACCCCGTCGAGGCTAACAACAACTCGGAACCGGCGTACACCGGGCCGACGGTATTCAATACGGGTGCGAAAGGCTACTTGACGCCCGGTTCGCGCGTGAATGGGGCCATCAAGTGCCAACAGATTTCAGGCGGCGATGGGTACGCCACGATGGGCGACGGAACACAGACTTACATGTTCTCGTTCGGACCGTTGTCGGGCCTGGCGAATATTGCCAAGGGTGAGCCTACTGGTGGCACAGAATTCCCGAGTGTCTTCAACACTGTTTTTTCGGGGACTCTGACGCCTGGTGACCCAGCCACGTCCGATGCGGCGACCTCAGGTCCAAACCCTCCGCCGGGCTTTACGTATAACGGCGCCGTCGGACTGGCACCCGACTTAAATAACGGCGGCGCGCTCGACGGGCACGTTGATGTCCGCCCGATCATGGACGTCGGTGTGATGAACGGCAATATCCCCGCCCCCCTCATGTCTCTGGACGAAGACGACGAATTTTTCCTCACCCTGACCAACGTCGGCATGATCATGCGGCCCGACTTGTTCGAGCAGCACACGGTTCACTTTCACGGATACCCGAACGCGTCGGGCTTCTATGACGGCGTGCCGGACGCTTCGGTCGCGATCAACATCGGCGGCAGCTTCACGTACTACTACCTGGCTCCGGATGCTGGGACCTACTTCTGGCACTGCCACATCACTCCTCCAGAGCATTTGCAGATGGGCATGGTTGGACAGATTTACGTGCGGCCGCGCCAGGACCGAGTGCCCGTGGGCAACAGCCTATACGCCGCGCTGCAGTCACAGCAAGGTGATGCGCGAACGGCTTGCAATAGCGCAACCGAAATCCTGTGCAGCAATCCGCTGCCTGTTGTGAATACCGGCGCAACGCGGGCGAGCAAAGGTAACTACGCCTACAACGACGGCGATGGTTCCACTTACTACGACGTCGAGTATCCCATCCAGATTCACGGCTTCGATCCGAACTTCCACTTTGTTGGAATGACGTTTAACCCGGAAGCCTTTGTGGACATGAAGGACAAATACTTCCTACTCAACGGGCGGAGCTATCCGGACACGGTGATGCGGGGTCCGATGGCGACACAGTCGACGGATGGTGCCTTGCACTACTCACAGCCGCTGCCTTCGATCATCAACATTCCCGCCGGCGGGAAAGCTCTGCTGCGAATCTCCGATCTGGACGTGACGGAGTTCCAGACTCTGGCCTCCTTGGGCATTCCGATGAAGGTCATTGCTCTCAACGCGAGGCTGCTTCGCGATCAGATGGGCAACAACATGTACTACAACACGAACTCGATCACGCTGGGCGGCGGCGAATCGCTCGATCTGATTCTGGACGCCAGCGATACCACCAAATATCCATCGGGTAGCGTGTTCTACCTGTACACCCCCAATCTTGATCACCTGTCCAACGACGCAGAGAACTTCGGCGGATTGATGACCGAAGTACGGATCAATTAGGAGCGCTGCCATGAGGGCGAGGAACATGAAAAAAGCGATTTGGAAAACCAGACTTCTGGCGCCGATGGTGGCCACGGTTCTACTGCTGACCGCGAGCGCGTTTGCTGCGGCTCCGGGCATCAAGGGAACAAGCTTCAACTTGGCCGCGTCGGCCTCTTACATCACCCAGCCTGATGGAGCCATGGTGTACTCGTGGGGATACGGCTGCATGGATGGGGGCGCCACCGGCACTTTCGTGCCAGCGACTACAACCACTCCGTTCTGCAGCTTGATGCAGATCCCGGGACCGACGATGGTCGTCACACAAGGTCAAAGCATCACGGTGACGCTAACCAACAGCCTGCCTGCAGCCGCAGGAAACACTTCGATCTTGTTTCCCGGCTTCCAGGTAACAGCAACCGGCGGAGTTGCTGGACTGTTGACAACAGAAGCGGCGCCCGGCGGCACGGTGACTTACACCTTTACAGCCACGACGGCTGGAACGCACGCGTACTACAGCGGTACGCAAGCTGATCTACAGGTGGAGATGGGATTGTATGGCTCCATCATCGTGCTGCCTTCGTCCATTCCTTCGGGATGCACCGGCACCGGTACCCTGGCGGCGAAGAATCTGGTTGCGGAGTCTACCCATGGCGAGAGCGATTTTCGCCTCGCGGCTGCTGCTTACAACAATCCTCATGCCTGCTACGACCGCGAATATCTGTTCCAGTTCTCTGAAATGGATCCGCGGATTCACAGCCAGGCACTGGCGCAGGTTAATGCAACGGTGGGCTGCGTCGCCGGAGCACCAGGGTGCAGTCTCGAGGTGGCGACCGAGCCATATGTCCCGGCTTACTTCATGATCAACGGCCGCTCGATGCCCGACGACATGGATAGCAACTACGCGCAGCAGTATCCACACCAGCCCTATAACGGCAACCCGCACATGCATCCGGGCGAGCAGGTTCTGCTGCGAGTGATCGGACAGGGCCGGTGGCAACATCCTTTCCACGAGCATGGCAACCACGTTCGCATCCTGGGTCGCGATGGCAATCTCATTACGGCTCCGGATAACACGAGCTTGGCGGGTCCTCTTCTTTTCACGACCACCACGACGCCCGGTCTGGCTTTCGATGGAATTTTCTACTGGACGGGCAAAGGCTTGAACTGGGATGCCTACGGGCACAATCCCTCGTCGTCCGATGCTCTGGCGAAGCTGACCTGCACCCCGGACACGAACGGGTACAACACTGGTGATCCCACCGCGATTAACTACTACGAGTGGTGCCAGGATCACAACAAGCCGCTAGAAGTTGCACCTTTCGGCGACGTTGCCGGCAACGGACCAGCGACCCTGCCGGATTCCAACATTCTCACCAACGGTGCTTGGTATAGCGGCAGTCCTTACTTAGGGGCGAATGCGACGGTGCGCGCGGTGGGATCGACGGGTACGACCCCACCTTCGGGGACAGTTGCCAATGGGCCCACCAGCGAGGCGGCCTTCGCGTATATGTGGCACTCGCATAACGAGCGCGAGATCACCACTAACAATATTTTTCCCGGTGGAATGATGATGATGATGCTGGTTGACTCCCGGGAATTTTTGATTGACGAGTCGAACTAAGTGAGGAGAAGAGCCCAAATGCTATCCACTTATCTTAAGACTGTAAAGACAGCGATTCTGGCGATGTCTGTTCTCCTCCTGGGAGCCAGCGTTTCGTTCGCCGCGCAGAAGGTCAACCTCTCGGCGGATGCGAAGACATTCATCCTGCCCGATGGCACCAGCGTGCCGATGTGGGGATACACCTGCGGCGGCGCTGTTGGAGGCTCCACTGCAACTTGCGCAGCGGCAAATGGCGTGACGGCCTGGGCACCTGTGATCATCACCGTACCCAGCGGGCAGGATCTTGAGATTGATCTCACCAATAACCTGACGTTTGGAGGCAACAATATCCCAACGTCATTGGTCATCGTCGGACAGCTGGGCGGCGGTCTTGGTAACAGCGCCACCAGCAATCCCTCTCCCGATCATTCTGGCGCGCAGACGGCGACGTGGCCGGTCGTAGATCCGACCACGAGCGGCGCGCCGCCCTTACAGGGCAATCGCGTGCAATCTTTCTCGACGGAAGTGAAGGTAGGTCAAGGTGCTGTTCCTTTGACATGGAAAGCGCCGCGCCCCGGAACTTATTTACTCGAGTCGGGCACGCATCCGTCCATCCAAGGACCGATGGGTCTTTACGGGATCTTGGTGGTTACAACCGCGCCCTCGAGCGGAACCGCCGGGACCGCCTATCCGGCTGCCGGTACCATGCCCGCCATCACTTACAACGCGGAAATCCCGCTCCTGCTGAGTGAAATCGACCCGGTACAGAATTCCGCGGTGGATGCGGCAGTGAGGACGGCAGGTTTCAGCGAAGCGGCCACTATCCCTGTCAATGCGACGGATCCGAACAATATTCATAAGTGCGTCGATCCGGTCAGCGGTTCCGTTCCTGCTTGCTATCCGCCGGTGGTGAACTACACACCTCTGTACTACCTGATCAATGGAGTTGCGTTCAACAAGGCCGTCGCCTCGGCCTCGCTGTTTAAGGCTGCCGCCGGCGTTGATTCGACTGGCACTCCCGTGACCACCGGCATCACCGGAAATATTCTGGTGCGCCTGGTGAATGCCGGACTGCACATGCACGTGCCTTCCATTGTCGGGCCGCTAACCGGCGCGGCTTCGACTCCAGGATTTTCGTTGATTGCAGAAGACGGCAACGTGTTGCCCGGCATTCCGCGCGTACAGAACGAAGTCTTCATGGCCGCAGGCAAGACCTACGACGTGATGGTAAACGCGCCCGTCTCTGGTTCCCTCGCGCTTCCCATCTATGACCGCGCGTTGGGCCTCTCGGGCAACAGTACCGCTCGAGATGCCGGCATGCAGGCGTACATCAGCGTCAACGGCGCAGGGCTTCCCGCGTCTCCGGCGTTCGCTGCGGCTGCGGCTAACCCGGACACGTATAACTCCGTTATCGCGGGCCAGACGGTCACGGTGTCGGATCCTGCCAAAGGCGTTATCGCAAACGACATCAATATCTCAGGTGTGCAGGTGGTGGCGGGATCGGTTACCGGCGGCACTCTCACGCTCAACACGAACGGCACATTTACGTTCGCTGCTAGCGCAAGCACAGGTTCTTTCAAGTATTGCGGCAACGGCGCGACTTCAGGAGCCGCCTGCACCACCGTGACTCTGGGCGGGGCGCCGATCGAAGCGGGCAGCGGCATTACCGTAAACGCCGACTCGTACACATCGGCGGTGGCTACCACCCTCAGCATCAAGGCTCCCGGCGTTCTTTTGAACGACAAGGATAGTGCTGGTTATCCGCTCACGGCGGTCCTGCAAGGCTCTTCTGGCGTCACGGTTTCGCTGGATGCCAATGGCGGTTTTCTTGCAACGGTTCCGGCACATAGCGGGCCAGTTACAGCCACGTTTACTTACAAGGCGAAGAACTCGCAGGGAACGCTAAGTGCCAACATGGCGACAGTGACTGTGACCTTCCCCACGCCCAGCAATGTCATGGTCACGCTCGTTGACGGCAAATCAAAAGCCGCGCTCGATCCCCAGGACTACCGCTGGATCATCGAGGAAGATCGCACGTGGTATCAGAATCCCAATTGCACCACCAACCCTTTGCCAGCAGGATGCCCGGGGGCATCTTTGGGCATTCTTCCGGCGTATGGCACGAACTTCCACACGAGCCACATGCCGGTTGTCGCCGAAGGCTGCGTGGGATCGGTCTCTTGTGAACAGGGCCAGACCGTTTTTGATCCCGTCACCAAGACACACGTCGCTGCAGCGTGCGACATCGGCAATGGCGTTTGCAGGGCCGCCACACACAAGACGGAAGTTAGCCCGGGCCAGGCGATTCTCGATCCGGCCAAGCGCTATTACCTGTCGGTTATGCCGGGCGATGCAATAAACGGGGATGGCCACGCCATGGGCGGCGCCGAATTGGTCTACGACGCAACCGCCAATACGTGGAAGCCTGTGAAAGTGATTGTCGAGCCCATGCCTCTTCCTACGGCGACGGTTTCGGCGTTTGTCTTCGAGGACGACTTTCCTCTGAACGGCGAGCAGGATGCCGGGGGCGGTGTGGACGTACTGGCGCCCAACGAGCCTGGCCTTGGAGGGTTCCAGGTGCTGATCTACGACAACGTCGGCCAGTTCGGCGACCCTGCGGGACAGATGACTTACGACATGTTCAATATGCCGTTGTCTAACGCCCTGGCGGGAACGATCGATCCCGTCACGGGGTACGACGCGTGCCCCATCTCGAAGAACGCGCGAACGGGGGTCGACGGCGTCACGAACGATAAGGGCATCACCGGCATGATTGTCACTTGCCCGTACTACGAGGCGGACGGCGTAACGCTGTCCGCGCTGGCCGGCCAGGCGGTCGTTCGCAATCTGCCTCCCGGTTTCTACGGAATCGAAGCAACGCCGTCCGCCGACCAGATCGCACGGGGCGAGCAGTGGCTCCAGACCAATACCCTGGATGGCGGTTTTGCCCACGATTCGTTCATCAAGGCGAGTGAGCCAAGCTATTTCCAGGAATACGGACCCGCCGGGTACCACGTTGCCATCGGCTTCGCCAACCCCAGAATCATCAACGGGCGCAAGGCGGGTGTCTGCGCTGCCCGCAGCGACTGCACCCATACAGTGAAGGGCAAGATTACGCTGGCGCACATGAGCCGTACGCCGGATGAAAGGCTGTACAGCAGCAGCACGAACGACGCCTACGCGTTCACTCAGACCTACGTCAGCCTGGGCAGCCCCGACGGTGCCGATTTCGCGTTCACCCCCACCAACGATGATGGGACTTGGGAATTCGACAACATGCCCGGTGGCGATTGGCGCATTACGGTGTTCGACCAGTGGACCGACCTGATTCTGGACGGCTATACAACGCCGGTCCGTGTCGACCAGCCGGTCGTCAACATGGGAGATGTCGCGATTCACCAATGGAGAGCCGACCTTTACACCCGAACGTTCTTCGACAAAAACGGTGATGGCGTTTCGCAGGACAACGAACCGGGTCTCACGCTGGTGCCGATCAACATCCGGTACCGCGACGGCAGCTTCTCTAACTTCAACAGCACGGACTTGAATGGCTTCGCCGGTTTCAACGAAGTCTTTCCGTTGTTCAACTGGTACGTGGTGGAAGCGGACACGACTCGTTACAAGAACACCGGGACGCATGTCGTCTATGACGCGGGAGGGCCCGTCGATGGATCGCCCGCGTGTGCCGTTGCAGGGGTTCCAACTTGCGGAAATTCCACGATCGGCAAGTTCCTGGCTCGAACGAAAGAAGATGTTTCGCTGCCCTCCGACCTGAGGGTTCCAGGCTCGGTGTATTGCGATAACGCGGACTGCAATGGCTTCTCGATCGCGAACGGGCCCGGGAGCAGCGCATCCTCGAATCTGTCCACCGGCCGCATCGATCCCCCTTGGGTTCTAAGTTACGGCTGGCAAGGATTCCTCGGTCAGTCCAATTTCCTGGAGTTCGGAAAGAAGCCCTTCGCGACGGGAGAAAACGGGGGTATTCGCGGCCATGTCGTTTACGCCTCCACGAGGCCATTCGACGACCCGACTCTTCTGCTCCAGCTTAGTTGGGAGCCCCTGGTTCCGGGCGTGACCATGAACTTATACCAGGAGGGGACGGCGCCGGATGGAAGCCGCTCTCTGACGCTGGTCGACACGACCCAAACCAGCAGCTGGGACGATTGGTCGCAGGGCTTCCGCGCCGATGGCAAGCCGAACATGAATTGCCCAGGACAGTCCACGTCCGACCCGTACTATTTCACGCTCTATAACCAGCCCAATCTCCTGAACCTGCAACAGGGAACGCCGACGGCATTGCCGTACAATTCCCAGTTCAAATGCTACGACGGCATGCATAACTGGAACCAGCTCCAGCCGGCTCCCTACAACGGTTACTACCAGTTCCCCAGCGTTACGACGAGAAACCCCCAGACGGGACAGCCGGCCGGAACGAATTGCACCATCTGCACGGAAAATCATGCCGCCGCCTCGACGGACTGGAACTACGGACAGCCCGTGCTCCCACCTGGCAAGTACGTGGTGGAAATGATTGTGCCCCCCGGCTATGAGTTGGTGAAGGAAGAGGACAAGAACATCCTGATGGGTGACAGTTATATTGCTCCGGCGACGCAGGAGTTTGCCGGTTTGGGCAACATCTTCATCCTTCCGGACCAGGCCTCGTTGGCCGCGGGCTACAACCCCGACAACTCCCAGAATTCGACGACCGATCTTGGGGCCACTCCCCGCCATGAGGGCGATACCGGTAGCGTCGAGTCGTTCTGGCCGTGCGTCGGCACCGCCCGCGTCGTTCCCGATTTCATGAGCCTCTTCCCGGGCTCCGCGCAGGTCGCTCCGTTCGCCGGAGCTACCCGCAATCTCTGCGACCGCAAGGAAGTTGTGCTCGAAGATCAATCGAGCGTTCTGGCGAAATTCTACGTCTACACATCCACTCACGTTGCCGGCCACATCACCGGTATCATCACCGACGATTTCACTGCGGAATTCGATCCGTTCTCGCCTGCTTTCGGCGAGAAGTTCCAGCCGCCGTACCTGCCCGTAGGAATTAGGGATTGGGCCGGAAACGAAGTGAGCCGTTATTACACGGACCAATGGGGAATCTTCAACGGCCTGGCTTATTCGAGCTGGGGAGTGAACCCGCCCGATCCGAGCGGTTTCGTGCCCCAAACGTTTGTCATGTGCATGAATGACCGGGGCGACAACGTTGCTGCGGATCCTTTATATAACGACAGCTACAGTCAGTTCTGCTACGAGTGGCCGGTTATGCCGGGCGAAACTTCGTACCTCGACACGCCTGTCGTTCCCAACACTGCTTTTGCTGAAGGTTACAACCATCCGGACTGCGACTACCCGGACCTCACGCCGGCCATCAGCCAGGTCAACAGTCAGGACGGCATTGGACCGTGGGTCAGCCAGTCTGGCCATACCCTCACAATTACCGCGCTAGGCGACCAGCAGGTAAACAACTACGGGTTCTCAGGGCCATCGGCATCGACGGCACCCTTCAATCAGAAAACCGTCAAAAAGCACTATGGTTTTGGTGCCACCCAAGGAAGCGGGAAGGTCACCATCGGTGGTGTGAACGCGACCGTCAACAGCTGGAGCGACACTCAGGTCGTGGTGGCCGTTCCTTCGGGGGTGCCGCAGTGCGCGATGCAGCAGCAGGCGCAATACGGAGGCACCACTGCTCGATGCGGCGAACTCGTTATTACAGCTGGCAACGGGAAACAGTCTATCGACGCGATCACGGTGACCGTCGGCGGCAAATCGCCGACACGGCTTAGCGGCGGACAAACGATTCAGTCGGCTATCGATGCCGCCGCGCCCGGCGACCTCATCATCGTTCCTCCCGGCAGCTACAAAGAGCTGCTGATCATGTGGAAGCCGGTACGGCTGCAAGGCGTCGGGGCGGTTTCCTCGATCATCAATGGCGACACCCATCCGGCCGGCGTCATCGATCCATGGCGGCGGCAGATCAACTGTCTGTTTGGATTGGCGCTCAACGGCCAGCCATACACGAACACAAATCCAACCCATCCGGGAACGAATCCGTACGATGGGGACGGGAACTACAGTTGTCCGGGAACAGGCTGGAATTACTTTGCGGCCCAACCCAACGCACCTCAGGTCGATCGGATACCTTTGGAAGGTATTCTTGGGTGGGACACGACGGTGAACGGCAACCTTGCGGAACTGCTGCAAGAGCCTTCATTGATGGGAGCATACGAGGGCGCCGGAATAACGGTTCTCTCGAAGGGTGTGCGTGCTCCGGCGAGCACAGATGTCTTTGGGATTGGAAGCGAGGCCGCCTTCCCGGATGGCACAAGGCTACTTACCGGCAGTCAGAACGATTGCGGGCGTGGCGCGCCGGGAGACCGTCGCGGCTATGTTGCCAATCCATTCCCCAGCAACTTCCAATGTAACCCGTCACGTATTGACGGCATTGGAATCACGAACAGTTCCCAGGGCGGTGGCGGCATCTACGTCCACGGCTGGGGGCACAACATTGAAATCTCCAACAACCGAGTCCACAACAACAACGGAACCATGACTGGCGGCATCCAGGTCGGCCAGGGCGAATTCGGAGAAGGCTACATTAATGGTGACGCGACCGCCGTACCTCCCGGCTCGTGCGAAACCAGTAACGTCAACAATGTACAGTTGCCTTACTGCTTCAACACGCACGTGAACGTGCACAACAATTCAGTGACCTTGAATTCCTCGACGGGCGACGAACTGTTTACGTCCACGCCGGCGGGGGCAGGCGCCGTCACCTTCTGTCACGGCTCCGATTACTACAAATTCAACAACAACTGGATTTGCGGAAACATGAGCAGCGGGGATGGAGGCGGTGTCGCCCAAATCGGATTCAGCAAGAACGGCGATATCGAGCACAACGCCTTCCTGTTCAATCAGACCACGAACCCCACGATTCCCACCAGCGGCGGCGGCCTGATAATTATGGGCGCTGCCCCGGATGGCGTCACCACGGGCGGGCTAGAATGTGGCAGCGTCAACGACGAGGATTGCGTTCCCGGGTTGCCTGACGGGATTGGGCCGGGTCTGGTGATCAACGCCAACCTCTTTATGGGGAACGCGGCCGAAGCAGGGTCCGGTGGCGGCATCCGATTCCAAAATGTTAACGGAACGGAAGTATCCCGGTTCCCGACGCAGCCAAACCAGTGGTACGAAGTCAATGTCACCAACAACATCATCGCCAACAACGTTGCCGGATGGGATGGCGGCGGTGTATCGCTGCTCGATTCCTTGAAGGTGAATTTGATCAACAACACGATCGTGTCCAACGACACGACCGCTTCGTCGGGGACGCTCTTCAATGCCTACTTTGCTCCGTTGGGCAGCGATCAGGCCCCGCCCACAGCGACGTGCACCAATGGGGCGGCCGGGGCGTGCACCGCGTCCACGCCTCAACCTGCCGGCGTCGCGGCTTCGCCGAACAGTTCGCAAATGAGTGCGTCTCTCCCTGCGCACATGGTGTGCCCTGCGGGCCATTCGCACGTGTCGAATCCTCTGAATCCCCAGTCGGTTCTAGACGGCGATTGCCGACATGCCTCATTCCCGATTCTGTATAACAACCTGATCTGGCAGAATCGTTCATTCCATCTCGAAGTCGGCGCCACTAGCGGTACGTATCTGCAGTCGATCGTGACGCTGCAACCCTCGCTGAACCAACCCAGCAGCGGTGCCACCATGGCCAATGGCAGCGGTACGATCGTGACTGGTGGGACCGGTGCTTGCGTCAACGGCGCAAGCTACTGGGACATCGGTCTGCGGGGCGATACCGGACCGACGAACCACAGTTCCGGCGTCACTTTCCAGCCGGTGTCGTCGGTTTTGACGAGCTTGGCGGGCGGTTACACTGGCAACCACAACTCGGCCAGCAACCCGACCGTTGTTCAGCAGTACTGCAATGGCTCGCGCATGCCACCGGAGTTCGCCAGCGGTGGCTACCAGGTACCGCCGGGAACCAATGAAGGAACGGTGCCGGTGCCGGTCTTCAGCCTGCTCGCGGGCGCGACGGTCGACGAGGGCAACAACTGGGTCAACATGAAGTGGGGCCCGCTGGCGCTCACGAACCCGGTGACGAACGGTACGCTGGGTAACTACGCCTTGGCGAACCATTCGCCCGCGATCGACTACATCGGTTCGACGGGCAGCACGTACAACGCAGCGCCGACGACCGACTTCTTCGGAAACGCCCGCAAGACAGCAGGCAATCCCTGCGTTGACGTGGGCGCGGTCGACATCTCGGCTGGCACCGTCTGTGGTGGCAGCACGCCCACTGCGAGCGTCAGCGGCGATGGCGGCTTCGGTACTTGGGCGGTAGGCACGACCAGTAATGTGCACACCTTTACCGTGACGAACACGGGCGGGGTCGCGCTAGCTGGCGGGACCTTCACCCTGGGTGGCGGTACACCGCAACCGTTTACGCGTGCTACAACCGCGCAGGGTGGCGCTGGCACGTGCAGCGCAACTCTGGCTGCGGGCGCTTCCTGCACCTACAACGTGGTGTTTACTCCAGGTACGGCAGTTTCGTTCAGCCGGACCCTGACGGTGAGCTACACGGGTGCCACGATGTCGGGTTCGCCAGTCACCCTGACGGCCACCGGAGTAATTAATCGTGCAACAGTCTCGATCTCGCCGAATCCCTCGACCATAGTGTTGTCCTCAGGACAACTCAGTGGAACCGAAACAGTAACTCTGACGAATATCGCGCCGACTGGCGGTGCTCAGGCTGCCGTCACCAACGTGAGCGTCTCCGGTGGCTCGCTCATCGACTACTTCTTCAATGCAGTGAGCGGGCAAGACAACTGCACGGGAGCGGTCTTGGCACCAGGCGGAAGCTGCACAGTAGGTGTGCGTTTCACTAACGTGTTCGCAACTCGTAACGGGTCGAACAGAACAGGAACGATCCGGTTTACTGACAATGCGAATGGTAGCCCGCAGTCTGGTCAGTTGATCGGTCAAGCCCATTAAAAACAAGCGTTTCAAACCAAACGGCTCGCGAGTAACTGCTCGCGAGCATTTTGGTTTATCCAAAAGAAGTTCGACAGTTAGGAGTGAAACGTCCCTCAATTCAACCTCGTGAGCGAAGGACTAAAGAGGCGCAAGGGCGTCGTCGTGACGGAGGGTCTGAAAGAAGCGTGGATCAAAAGCGCGAGCCGATAAACAAGAACCCAACGAAGAGGTCTGCGGTACCGCGCAAGCGAGCAAAGGATCGCGAAGCTTGGACTTCCACAGTTGTCGGATGTCCAGTAGCACCACCGAACTGAAGCGCCGTATGCGGACCTCGATGTACGGTGGCGTGCCAGGGAGAGGAGGCGGCTGCCCCTGTACCGAATATCGACATCTCCTGTGCCGCGAGGGGTGTAGCAATCTAAAATTCCCGCAACCAGCGGCAAGAAGGACGGCTTATGAGAATTCCTCGCATCGCATGCATCTCGGCAGTTCTGATCCTTGCGCCCCTTGTCTTGGCTAAGCTTCCCGTGCCTAACGAGATCTTAGGCAAGGTAGAAGGGGCCCTCGATTTTTGTGCCCAAGCAAATCCCCAATCTGCGGATAAGTATCGGGCAAAGAAGAAAGTTTTTGTGCAGGGCGCAACAGATGAAGAGCTGGGCGAGGCTCGCGTCAGTCAGGGCTACAAAGACGGCCACCAGTCGGCCACTGAGGAAATGTCCAAGCAGCCCAAAGACGAGGCCAAGAAGTCCTGCGCCGCTGCCTTGGCTGGCAAGTAGCAGAACTTTTCCCGAAGCGGCATCGCATGAAAAGCTCATTTGCAACTCTTGTTGCCATTGACCCCACCCCCGAAATTGGACCAGGCCTATCCGACCAAGGTTCTCCAGCCGTCTAATCGCAAGCCCGAATCACCAGTAGTGCTTGCTGACGTCGCCGGGAGGGCAGGGGTCCACGGCGGAACTCCCAATGCATGGTAGAGTGAGCAGCCCCTTGCTCAGCGACGAGCAGGTGAATACCCTCGCATCGCCACGGCGGCATTAACCACCAACCTTGCTTGGCGGTTCTTTTTTCAAGGACACCGGTTCCGGTTCGGCAAGGGTCGACACTTGCTTCTTGCTGGCTTCGTTTCGGCGAGAGTTGATTTCGAACCATATTAGAAGAGCTACGCCGCCCGCACACAGGACCAATACTAATATGGTTGCCGGGTCCATGACGAATCGTCCTTGTGTTGGTCGTTCTCAGGCTTCTGCCTGGCGTGTTGAGAATTGCTCGACAGATACCGTCAATGACGCAGTGGTGCAGGACGACGGTCGCGTCCTCACACCCAGTCCGTCTTCCGAGATAAGAGTCATCTTCGAGGCACAAGCGCCACAGAGCCAAAAATCCTCAATTCGGCGACGGGTCGCCGCTTCTGGTCGGACCCTGAGCGCCGTCGAATGGGCACTCACTTCGAACCTGAACAGTTTTCCGTCACGGTAATAGCGGAAGGGAATACCACACTCCGGGTTTGCACAGCGTCCTACCACAATTCACCTCGATATCTTTCACGCGTCGCCTGCCACCAGGGAGTCGGAAAAACCGGACCGACCCGCTCGAAGCAGTTCGATGATGCACGGTCCCGCCACCTCGGGAGCGAGAACGCCGGCACCGACAGCGCCCTCAAGGAGGTCCATGGCGTTATCGCGTCGGTGGATAAGCATTTCTCGTGCGAACTGACGCAGTTCTGGATCAGGGGAGGCGAGAGCTTCAACTAATTCCCATCCAGCACCCGGATCGGCGGTTTTGCTCCAAACGATTCCGCAAGCCAACATGTAATTGAAATCCGTGACAACCCCGGGATGTTCCAGCTTTTCGAACATGATTTACGCTCCGACGAGTACTCGCTGGCCGCTGATGGAATCTTTAGTCGCGAGCGATCGCAGCGTCAGGAGCTACACCGAGATGTAGCCCGCTACGTTAGTGTTCTCACCGATTCGTGGCCGGTGCGTGCTTGACGTGTCCGCTGGCTCGCCCGTCTGAAGGCTCGGCCTACTCGTTCGCTGGCGCGGTCAATCGCGGTGAAGAGGTCCGCGTCGGTTTGATCCAACACCACTCTTCCCGACGGCCGAAGCTCCGCACTGATGTGGCAGCATTGATCGATGCCACCTCGCACACCATTGGTGTCTGAAATTCGTACTACGATTCGGCCTATTTGCGAGGCGAATCGCCCGAGGGCGAAATGTAGCCGGCGGGCGGTGTAATTCCGCACCGCATCCGCCAGATCAGTACCCTGTATCCGAACTTCGACTTCCATTGGATTCCTCCGACGGTCTATGCTGCTATGCCGCTGCTGCATCGCTCTTGCGGGCTAGAATCTCCTCTTCGGCGCGTAGCCAATCTTCTAGCTCGTAGCCTTCTTGTCCCCCGCGTACCTCGAATAACTCATAGGCTCGCCGGCGAATCTCCTCTTCGATCCTTAGATCGGCAGTTGCAACTTGCTTGCGATGAGAATCCATATTCATGATTCTGTTCCCCCCTTGTTGGTTTCTTGCCGGCCTAAACCATTTGCCGACAAACCATTCTTAATTGGCAAGCGACCCTCTAAAAAGTAGATAATCTGAGCGGCGAGTATTCGCTTTTATCTAATAGTGAGAAATTCAGCCCAAACGGTGATTTCATGGAATGGATTAACTATCATCATCTCCTTTATTTTTGGACGGTGGTTCGAGCCGGCAGCATTGGGCGTGCCAGCGAACAACTGCGCCTGGCGCCTCCGACAATCAGCGCTCAGCTTCGGAGTTTGGAAGGCAGCCTCGGCGAAAAACTGCTGATCCGGTCCGCCCGCGGTGTGCAGCCGACCGAGGTTGGGCAAGTGGCTTATCGATATGCCGAGGATATTTTTGCGCTTGGCCGCGAAATGCTTGACACCATTAAAGGGCGTCCAACCGGGCATCCCTTACAGGTGATCATTGGGATCGCAGATGTATTGCCGAAAGAGATCTCGCACGCACTCATCGGACCCGCACTTCAGTTAGGACTGCCAGTTCAGATAACCTGTCGTGAGGACAACCAGGAACACCTTCTCGCAGAATTGGCCATACAGGAGCTCGATGTGGTGCTATCCGACACCCCCATTGGCCCTCCCGCAAAGGTCCGCGCCTACAACCATTTGCTCGGTGAATGTGGCATGACGTTTTTCGCGACTCATGAATTATGCAAGAAATATTCGGGGAGATTCCCGAAGGTGCTTCATGAAGCCCCTTTATTACTTCCAGCTGACAATACCAACGTTCGTCGTGCGTTGGATCAGTGGTTTGATGCCCAACAGATTCGACCCTTTGTAGTTGGACAGTTCGAGGATTTTGCCCTGTTGCGTCGCTTTGGGGAAACGGGGGCGGGCATGTTTGCGGTTCCGTCGGTCCTCGAGAAACTCTTTCGCAAAGAACGCAAGCTTCGGGTGGTGGGGCGTTCTGCCGCTGTGCGGAACCGCTTTTATGCGATCTCCGTGGAGCGAAAGCTGAAACATCCAGCCGTGGTGGCGATCTGCGAGACTGCACGACATGAACTATTCAGTTGACGAATGTCCGCACGTAGCAGGAGCCGTAGACGAGCGAGAAGCTAGCGAAATGAAATCTTTGTCCCCGCAACCGCCTTCACTTCGTCCCCATCCGCTTTTCGGGGTTCGCAACGACCGTGGAACTGGCTGCGTGAGGGTGAAAAGACAAACCCAAAACACGGAAGAATCCGGTGCGCAGCCGCTACGTTTAGTAAGCGGATCACCAACCGCTGTGCGCTCGATCACACTGCGTCCTGCCGTTGCCGGAGCGATAATTGAATGAGCTCGTCAGAGGGACAAGGAGAAAACGATGACACAGGGCGTACTGACCGAATCGATCAATGCTGAAAAGGAAGTCTCTAAAGCGGCTCCTGGCCCACCCGCGAAGAAATCTTCCAAGGCATTTAATTCATTCCAGATCGCACAGGCTCAGTTCGACAAGGTAGCCGAATATCTGGGCCTTGACGCGGCTACCAAGGATCTCCTGCGGTACCCTCTGCGCGAGTTCCAATTTGCTATCCCCGTCCGCATGGACGACGGGATGGTTAAGATTTTCCGCGGCTTCCGGGTGCAACACAACGACGCCCGCGGACCAGGCAAGGGCGGCATTCGTTTCCACCCGCAGGAAACGATCGATACTGTACGCGCGCTATCCATGTGGATGACGTGGAAGTGTGCCGTGGTTGATATCCCGCTGGGCGGAGCGAAGGGTGGAGTTATCTGCGATCCCCACAATCTCAGTTCACGAGAGCAAGAGCAGATATGCCGTGGCTGGGTACGTCAAGTGGCAAGGGACGTTGGCCCGGTGACCGATGTACCGGCCCCGGACGTTATGACCGACGCGCAACACATGCTGTGGATGCTCGATGAGTTTGAGAAGATCCACGGCGGTCGATTCCCAGGATTCATTACTGGCAAGCCCGTCGGAATGGGGGGCTCGCTAGGTCGAACCGAGGCTACTGGCTATGGGGTCGTCATTACGCTGCGCGAGGCGCTCAAGGAATTGGGCATGCGCCCCGAGAATACTCAGGCGAGCGTGCAGGGCTTCGGCAACGTGGCCCATTACGCGATCGAACTCTACCAGCGGCTGGGAGGAAAAGTGATCTCCGTCTGCTGCTGGGACCAAGCGGACCAGTGTGCCTACACCTACCGCAAGAGTGAGGGGATCAATCTCACTCAACTCTTGGCAATTACGGACCACTTCGGCGGGATCAATAAAGCGAAAGCCAAGGAACTGGGCTACGAGGTGCTCCCGGGAGAAGCATGGATAGAGCAGGATGTCGACATTCTCATTCCGGCGGCGATGGAAAACCAGATCACAGGCGACAACGTCACCCGTATAGGCCCCCAAGTACGAATCATTGCTGAAGGCGCCAACGGTCCGACGACACCGGAAGCCGACGCTCAAATTCAGAAACGCGGTATCCTGCTCATCCCCGATTTTCTGGCGAACGCCGGTGGCGTGACCTGCAGCTATTTTGAGCAGGTACAAAGCAACATGAACTACTTCTGGGAGAAAGATGAAGTTCTCGGGAAACTCGATCTGAAGATGACCTCCGCGTACTTCGCCGTCTCCGATCTGGCTCGGCGTGAAAAGTTGTATATGAGAGATGCTGCCTATGCCATTGCAATCGGTCGCGTAGCCAAGGCGTGCCACGAACGCGGCTGGGTGTAACGTTGCAACCCCGAGCTAGAGGTGCGCCACTCCAGTGACGCGCGTTGAAACGTGCGTCATCCGCTATGATGCAGTGGGAGGTGTCGATGAGCGGTGTGAAGCCTCTCGTTGCTGAGTTGCCGGTCTTCGACCGCAAGTTCTGGGATGGTACTTTCCGGTGTACGCAGATCGGCTCTGGCTCAATCGGTGGCAAGGCCAGCGGATTGGTGTTCATCAAAGATCTCCTTGGCGCGCAGATTGACCCCACTTCCTTCCCCGATGTTGAGATCAACGTTCCGACCATGGCGGTCATCGCGACGGACTGCTTTCGATCAATTCATAGCGCAGAACCATCTTGGCGGAGCTGCCCTTCGACGAAATGTCCGATGACCGCATCGCCCATGCCTTTCAGAAGACCGAGCTTCCGTTTGAGCTGCTCGGTGATCTTCGCGCGCTGATCGTTCAAGTCAAAAGCCCTCTGGCGATCCGGTCGTCGAGTTTGCTGGAGGACGCTTGGGAGCGTCCGTTTGCCGGCGTCTACGCCACCAAAATGATCCCGAACAACCAGCCCGATCCGGACTACACGATTTCGTCGGCTGGTGGAGGCCATCAAGTTTGTGTACGCGTCGACGTACTTTCGCGAGGCTCGGGATTACATCCGGACTACCGGGACCAGGCCTGGCGAGGAAAAGATGGCAGTGATTGTCCAGGAGGTAGTTGGCCAGCGCAGAGGAGATCGCTTTTATCCTGACATTTCCGGCGTGGCGCGTTCCTATAACTTCTATGCGTTTGAACCGGCACGGCCCGAAGAAGGAGTGGTTACTTTGGCTCTGGGGTTGGGCAAGACGATCGTGGACGGCGGCATAGGCTGGACGTTCTCACCTGCCTATCCGAAGAAGCCACCACCTTTCGATTCCGTGGCGAAATTGCTGAAGGGCACCCAAACCGAGTTTTGGGCGGTCAACATGGGCAAGCCGCCCGCTTACGATCCAATCAGCGAAACTGAATACATGGTGCACGCGACTCTAGCCGACGCCGAAGTTGACGGTGCTTTGTCTTTGGTGGCCTCAACCTACGATCCAGAACGTGACCGCGTCATCCCGGGAACTGGATCTCGCGGACCGCGGGTTTTAAATTTCGCTCCGATTCTCGTGCAGGACCAGTTCGCCCTAAATGAGCTGGTGAAGACTCTGCTCAGCGCAGCGGAGAAGGTTGTCGACGCCAAAGTCGAGATCGAGTTCGCTATCACGTTGCAGGGACGGCTCGGGGAACGCCTCCGGGTGCGTCTGGGCTTCCTGCAGGTTCGTTCCATGGTGGTTTCTGATCAGGTGGTAGATGTTACGGCCGAGGATCTTTCAGATCCACGCGCCATTGTCGCGTCAGACATGGTGATGGGCAACGGCACCGCTGATGACATTCAAGATATTGTCTTCGTGCGCCCTGACAAGTTTTCACCTCTCAATACCCCTGCGATGGCTCGGGAGTTGGAGTTGATCAACGGGGAACTGCGGGATCAAAAGCGGTCCTTTCTGCTGATCGGATTTGGCCGCTGGGGCAGTTCCCATCCATCGCTGGGCATTCCCGTCGACTGGAGCCAAATTTCCGGAGCACGGGCAATCGTCGAGGCCACGCTGCCAGAAATGAATGTGGAATTGAGCCAGGGCTCGCACTTCTTTCACAACTTGTCGAGCTTTCGGGCAAGCTACTTCATGGTGCAACATGGGCGCCACTATGGAATCAACTGGGATTGGCTGAACCGGCAGCCGGTTGTGCACGAGTCGGAACTTATCCGCCATGTGCGTCCCACCGGAAGGCTCTTGGTCCGCGTCGATGGGCGGAGCGCGAGAGGGGTAGTCCTCTCGCAGACCGGGAACAGTAAGAGCCAAGCGAGACAATGAAGACCGACCAAACCCAATTCGGGACCATGCTCCATGCACTGCAAGAGCGAGCCAAGGAATTGAACTGTCTGTACCAGGTGGGCGAACTCCTGAGCCAGTCCACTCGGCCTTTGGAGGAGATTCTCCGCGACATCATCGAGGTTCTGCCGCCGGGCTGGCAATATCCACACGACTGTCAGGCTCGGATCGTGTTTGAAAATCTGACAATCCAGCCGCCTGATTTCCAAGAAACGCGATGGGTGCAAAAGGCCGACATCGTCGTGCAGGGTGAGACGCTTGGAGCGGTAGAAGTCTTCTACCGGAAGGACCTGCCGAGATCCGACGAAGGCCCGTTCCTCAAGGAAGAACGGAAGCTGATTGGGACGATCGCAGAGCGAATCTCAAGCGCGGTCACCCAAAGGCGGCTAAGAGCCGCGTTCGAGGGCTGGGCAGCAGCGGATCTAGTATCGGCTCAAGGGGACTGGCGTGTCGTGCTCGAGTTTCTGCGCGAAACGGACCCCGCCCTGTTGAAGCGGATTTCACGCAAATTAATCAATCACCTGAGCTGGAGCGGAGTCGAGGAGGCCAAGGAACTCCTTCGGAGCGGCGGGGCGATCTTGCCGCGCGAGCCAGGCCTTGCCGCCGATGGAAACAGGCCTCTTCCTCAGGATGCGCCCGGCCACTCCTCCGACTTGACAACGCAGGCACTCCGGATCGCTGGCGAACATTTGAGCGAGACCGAGATCCTCAATTGTGTGACTCGATGGATCAAAGAGGACAAGGCCAGCTTTTTGGTGCGAGCGCTTGAAAACCAGGACACTTCGCTAGGAGAAGTCATGGAGTGTGTCGAGCGTTATCGCCACATCGGCGTCGAGGAGGACGAACTTTCGCTCTATACCCAGAAGGGTTTGCGGGTATCGCTCATTCGGCGCTTCTTTTCCGAAAGCCTCGACTTCATCAACGTCGCTAAGAGGTTTATCGAGGTTAAGGATTTCTATGATCTGTTGGGTAAGGTCATTTTCCCGCCCGGCTGCCACGGGAAGCTGGGCGGTAAGAGTGCCGGTTTGTTCCTGGCCAGGAAGATCATCGACAAAGCCCCTGAAGCGAGCACACTTGTGCGCGACGTGAAGGTGCCGAGAACTTGGTATCTCACTTCCGATTGGATTCAGGACTTCGTGCACCATAACGATCTGGAAGACGTTCTCAACCGGAAATACATGGAGATCGACCAGGTTCGACAGGAGTACCCGCACTTGGTGGCTCTGTTTAAGAGATCGTCTTTCCCATCCGAATTTGCCAAGGGGCTGGCACTCGCGCTCGATGATCTCGGGGATGTTCCTCTCATTGTCCGCAGCTCAAGTCTTCTGGAAGACCGCCCCGGATCGGCTTTCTCCGGAAAGTACAAGAGCTTGTTCTTAGGGAACTGCGGGAGTAAGGAAGCGCGGCTGGTCGCATTGATGGATGCCATTGCGGAGGTGTACGCCTCGATCTTTGGGCCGGATCCGACGGAATACCGGGCCGAGCGTGGACTGCTGGATGTCCACGAAGAAATGGGCATCATGATCCAGGAGGTCGTCGGCCAGACCGTCGGCAAGTACTTCTTGCCGGCGTGCTCTGGAGTTGCATTCACCAACAATGAGTTCCGCTGGTCTGCCCGCATCAAGCGTGAGGATGGCCTCATAAGGCTGGTACCTGGGTTGGGGACGCGTGCCGTGGACCGCGTCGCCGACGACTACCCAGTGCTAATCGCTCCGGGTCAGCCGAGTTTGCGTGTCAATGTCACGCCTGACGAAGTCCTCCGGTATTCGCCCAAGCGCATCGATCTCATCAATCTGGAAAGCAATGCCTTCGAGACGGTCGAGGTCGCGGACCTCTTGCGCAATTCTGGCGCCGCATATCCCCAGATTCGCAATTTGGTGTCGCTCGTAAGCCATGACCGGATCGAGCCAATCATCGGACCGATGCCTGATTTTGGTTCTCAGGATGTTGTTTTTACTTTTGAAGGACTAATTCGGAAGACCCCCTTCGTAAGCTGCATCCGTGAATTGCTGCACCTGCTGCAATCCAAACTCGGAACCCCAGTAGACATGGAGTTCGCCTACGACGGGAAGGATTTCTATTTGCTGCAGTGCCGCCCCCAAAGCTACGGCGCTGACACGCTTCCCGTCGCGATCCCGCAGAACCTACCGTCGGATAAAGTCATCTTCTCGGCTGCACATTTTGTTTCGAACGGGAAGGTGCCAGAAATCACTCACATTGTGTATGTCGATCTCGAGGGCTATAGCCAGCTCCCGGATCAGACGGCCATGCGGGACGTCGGTCGCGCTGTTGGCAGGCTCAATAAGCTGTTGCCCAAACGCCAGTTTATCCTGGTCGGCCCCGGACGCTGGGGCAGCCGCGGAGACATCAAACTGGGCGTTCCGGTGACCTACTCCGATATCAACAACGCGGCAATGTTGATCGAAGTAGCACGCCAGAGAGGAAATTACCTGCCAGAGCTGTCATTCGGAACCCACTTCTTTCAGGACCTCGTAGAGGCCTCGATCCGTTACCTGCCGCTATACCCCGACGATCCGTCCACAACGTTCCACGAACTATTTTTTCGACGGTCACGCAATGTACTTGAGGAGGTGCTTCCGGAGTTCGCACACCTTGCAGAAACGCTACGGGTAACCGATGTGCCGCTCGAAACTGGCGGACTCATCCTGCGGGTGCTGATGAATGCCGACTTGAACCAAGCAGTTGGGTTCCTGTCATCCCCGCAGCAGAATATTGTATCGATGGAATCCGAGGCGGAGTCTATTGATCGGGGTACGAATGAGCACTGGCGCTGGCGTTTTCGGATGGCACAAAGAATTGCGGCTGATCTCGATCCGCAAAAATTCGGAGTCAATGCCTTTTATCTAATCGGCAGCACCAAGAATGCCACCGCAGGGCCCGCCAGCGACATCGACATACTCTTGCATGTTCAAGGGAACGAAGAGCAGAGGAAAGAACTGACGCTCTGGCTCGAGGGTTGGAGCCGCTGCCTCGCGGAAATCAACTTCCTACGGACTGGCTATCGCACAGATGGTTTACTGGACGTACACCTCGTTTCGGACAAGGACATAAAGGAACGTTCGAGCTTCGCCGTCAAAATCGACGCCATCACGGATCCCGCGCGTAAACTGCCCATGAAAGATTCACCGGCCTAAGCTAGAGCAAACCCCGCGTAGCAGACTCGGGTGACTCCAGATCAAAACGCACCAGCGCCAACTCAGGGCCATCATGCGCGCCGTTTATAGAGACGGTTCGCCCAATCCGGATTTTCCATTCGCCGCTCAAGCGCGCGGACTCGTGTATGTGGCCGTGCAAAGTTAACAGTGGTTGCCGCTCCTCAATAAATCGCTTCACTGCGATGCTGCCCACGTGCACATCCAGCGGAACTTGCTCGTAAGTCTTCCCATCGAGTGCCGCTCGGTCCAAGGGCGTATCGCATGGTGGTGTGTGGAGAAGAAGCACTGCGCGATCAAGAGGGTCTTCTCCTACAAGGGAAGCGAGATCTTTCTGGATCGTGGCCCATTTGATCTCGCTTTCTTCGGTTGGCACGGTTCTACTGCCCTCCTCCGGAGACACACAGCCAGGCGGGACGTACCGGGAAACGTCGTAACGTTCCCAGTCCTTCAGCAAGAATGGGGTCGGTGGAACGTAAGCAAGACCATAGATGGCGAAATCCCCCAAGAGACTTTTCTGTTCGTGGGCGTAGTGCCAGAGGCCATTGGCTCCGGCCGCAACGAAGTCTTCCTCACAACGACGTGGGTCGTCGTTACCGAGGATGAGGAAGATGTCGGGATAGTAGTCGCCTAGGACATCACGGACTCTTGTGAAAGCTGGGACGAGATAGTCTTGAACAAAATCTTCATGTCCGAATTGCATTACCCCGAGAACCGAGGGAGGAAGCAAATCTCCACCGAGGAATACGGCAGTAGGACGATGCCTGGTAATTGATGTGAGTAATTTGTCGTAGCGATCGATTTTTCCGTGTAAATCCGTGGCGAAGAAGCAGGTCGGCAAGACAAGTCCCTTCTGTCGCTTCGCCACAATCTTATAGGCCAACGTACCTGAGAGGCCATCGACCTCCACGCAAGCGCCCTCCCGCGAAAGAACCGAGTGGGACTGCAGAGGAACTGCTCGGCCTGGTCCGCGACCCCGATCGTAGGCTTTTGTGCGAAACTCGATCTGCAAGTCAATGAAAACACAATGTGCGTTCGGTACGTAGCACTCCCATGAGATGAAACCGATTGGATCGATCCGCGATTCAATCGGATACCGTCGCGTTCCTGTCAAGGTTGGCCTTGGGAGGCGTAAAGCACAACTGGGAATGTGCGTCGGTATCCCGTTTTTAGACACTGGCGCCTGCGGAGCGCACAAAAAAGCGCAAAAAACAGCAGGTGTTTGTTGAGCCTGCTAAATATAAGTGGTTGAAAAAAAGCAGAGTGACGGTTTGCTAAACCGCAGGTCGGCGGTTCGACTCCGCCCGGGGCCTCCAGTCTCCGAGTCGACTCTCCAATTTTATTGAAAAGAAAAAAGGGCGCCGGTCAGATCGACCAGCGCCCCGCGTGGATCGACAGTTTAGAACGAGTAGATCAAGTCGAACTGCAGTCGGTTGAGGTATGGTTCGACTTGCCCGGCTTTCACGCCCGCGGCCAGTGCGGAGTTGAGCAGGTTCGAATTGAGTGTGCGTCCGTGCCACAACGTGAAGCTGGCCACGGTGTTGGCGCGAATCTTCCACAGGGCATAGATGCGGTGTTGCAGGACGTTGGTAGGAGCGCGTTGATCGCTTTCATTGAAGGAGGCGATCACGGAATCCTGTTCCTGACGCACCCATGCGTAGCCGAACTGCAGGTCGCCCCGGTTCTTTTGCTGGCCCACGCTCACGTCAATCAGATACCCGTGGGATTGTTTGCCCAGGCTGGTGTTGACCGCCGGCCGGCTCGATGTGCAAGTGACGACCAGCGTGACTGGATCCTGGGTACAACCGCTGCGGGCGCTCGTGGTGAAGGGATGGTCGGCGGCGTTTAAGTTGTTCTCATACTCCAGCAGAAGGTTAATGGGGAAACGCGCCGATGGAGTCTTGATCTGGTTGTTGATGATGAAGTCGGCGTAAAGGAAGTTGGAGAGGAAATGCCAGACGGGCGCATTCGGTTTGGTCAGATCAACCCAAGCCGAGTTGGTCATCCCGTTGGGCGCGAAAACGCACCCGTTGGAGCCGGGCACGTTGATCGGAACCGTTGGCAAGCCGTTGCCAGCGCCCGTTACCGAAGGATTCGAGCAGCCGGGACCTTCCCCGGGCACTGGAATTGGGCCGGTGTTGCCGCCTGATGGCGTCGTCGTTGGGTTGCCGTTCAAACCGGCGTTGGTGGCCGCGACTGCGAAAGCGCTGGAGTTCAGGATCGCATCGGGGTAACGCCAGTTCAAGATCGAGAACGAAGGCGTAGCGGTCCAGCGTCCGAACTCGAGTCTTGCTGAAGCCTGGCCGCCGACGGCGAACGAGTCATGGCCGTGGTACAGCCCGCCCGTGCCCGACGCTTCGTTGTAGGTCAACTGCATCGCCTGTACGGTCAGGTTCTTCACGACCGGCGTGCGCTTGATGTCGAACGACAGTTTCTCATCGAAGCCTTCCGGGTTGAGGTCGGAGTCGAAGGTCATGGAAGTTCTCTGCCACGGATAGAGGAACTTGCCGCCGGTCAGCGAGAGCCAGCGGTGTGCGACCGGGTTATAGGTGACGTAGGCCCGGTCGAGACCGATGGTCTTGCGGTCGAAGTTGTTGGTGAGCGACTCGTTGGTAGTAGTAGGGTCGCCAAAAGATCCGGTGGCAAGGGCAATGCCCCCGAGAAAGTCGTCATTCAGCTTTCCGTCAAATCCGAAGCGAACGCGGATGCGCGCGCGGTTTCGGTCCGCGACTCCCTTCTGGAAAAAATCTTCGCCGCGAACACGCACGTCACCAGCCCAACGGAATCGGCCCAGGGCGCCTTCAATCAGCGAAACCCGCTTCTGTTCGTCCTGCGAAGTCAGCAACTGATTCTGCACGGTGGTCTTGACGTCGGTGAGGTCGGAGTTGAGCTTGGCAACGGAATCCTTATCGGCGCTGGCGCTAGCGGCGGCCACAGCTTTCTGTTCGGCCTCGGTTGCGGCAGTCTGAGCTTGTTGAGCAGCCTGCTGGGCGGACTGCACCGCCTGGTCTCGTTGGGTGAGAGATTGCTGCAGCTGCTGAATCTGTTGCTGCTGTGCCGCAAGGGCGTCTTTCAGGGCTTGCACATCCGCGGCAGTCACTGCCGGTTCCGCGGGTTTGGACCGCGCTTTCTTCGTTTTGGAACGCGGTGTCGCCGTCTGCGCGACCAGACTCGTCATGAGCAGAGGCACAACAAGCCACGCGAATGAAGCTTTCATCTGTCCCTATCTCCCTGTTTTGCCTGTTGTTTGGGGCGACATGAAACAGTCACACTAGTCTTGCCAACTAGCGTGGTGCATTCGCCGTTTCTTTGTCGCAGCCTCTTTGCCAGGTCCAGTCGGTTTTATGCGTCACGTGTTACAGGAGGGTTACAGGCTGGTGAATTTCTGATGAAACACCGGGAAGTGGGTCGGAAATATTGGGTTTTGATGCAACCTGCAAAGATCGAGGCGCGGTGTTTGAGGGAAACACGACTTCGATCGAAATCAGGCACCGCTATCATTGCGGAAGATTTTTTCGGAAAACAAATCTCAGTGCTGTTTCTTCGCTTTTAGAACCGCTCGCTGGACCTTTCCGATGTCTTCGGTCGCGTTCTTCTCTACGTTGTCAATGGAGGACAGGCGGACCCAGTGGCTCACCAAGGAGCCTTTTTCGGAAACCAGAACCACGCTCAGTGCAGCCCGTTCGTGCTCTTCTCCGGTATCCACCCCGGCGACGTCGAGCGCGTAAGTGGCTGCGCGCAGATCTTCGACCGGGCAGAATGCGGTGGACTTCTTGATGGCGTCTTGCAGGCCGGAAACGTAGATCTTGGTCGCGGCATCCTTCTCGCCAAAATCGCTCTGCAGAAAGATGGTGGTGATGCCCGGATGAGCATTCAGGTTGGGGCATGCCGCTGCATACGCCTGTGGCGACGCCTGCACCAGCACGGCGATAAGTAATCCGAGAAACGTTTTTTGCATCCGAAAAACCTCTAGTAACGGGATGAGGCCCACCAATGGAAAT
This sequence comes from uncultured Acidobacteriota bacterium, assembly GCA_963850425.1. Classification (GTDB taxonomy): domain Bacteria; phylum Acidobacteriota; class Terriglobia; order Terriglobales; family Acidobacteriaceae; genus Gp1-AA133. Next base: position 622,630 of record CAWKLF010000005.1, read on the forward strand.
GACGCTGCCAAATTTAATCTGAACAGGGCCCGAACTGAATCAATTGTATCGGACCATGGTGGTTCGCCTTGAGCGCGGTTGCAGTCAACGACATCACCGACGGCCGGGCGGGCGATGACGTATCATCGAATGAGAACATGCGGATTCTGTTCGAAATCTTTGGCCAAACCCTGGGCACACTCTGGGCGCACAAATTACGTTCCCTGCTGACGATGTTCGGCATCGCCTGGGGCGTGGGCTCACTGTTGCTCCTGGTCGGTTTGGGTGAAGGATTTCGGTCGGGCAACCGAAAGCAATTTGACTCGCTGGGCGAGAACGTGATGTTCGTATGGGGCGGCCGGGCGCCCGCCGTCGAGGGTAGCTTCACTGGACTGCGTCAGTACTACCTTACTTACAAGGATTACCTCGACATTCTCACGAACTGTCCCGACGTGAAGGCCGCGGTGCCCGTCATCTCGCGACAGGACCTCCGTTCGGTGAGCGATTTTTTTCAAAGTAGCGGGCAGTTGCTGGGAGTGCCGCCGTTGTTCAACCAAATTCGGTATATCCCGATTCGTGAGGGAAGGTGGCTGAATGACCTCGACGACGCACAAAGACGCCACGTCATCATTCTTGGCGATGAAGCTCGGCGCATTCTTTTTCCCGGCCGGCCCTCGGTCGGGAGCACGATCACGATTAACGGCATTCGCTTTGAAGTGATTGGAACCCTGCTGCCGATCGGTCACGGAGATAACAACACTCTCAATCTCCGCATGTTCATTCCGTTCAACACCATGAGGCAGGATTTCCCGCCCACCATGGATGTCAAGAACGCTATCTCATTCATTAACTACCAGCCGAAGTCGCGCGCTTTGCATGAGACGGCGAAGCTTGAAGTGCACAAGGTGCTGGGGCGCAACCACGGTTTTGATGCTTCCAACCCGGATGCATTCGACGAGTGGGACACGATTCGAACCGCCGATAACGTGGGCAAGATTTTTGATGCCATGAATGTATTTTTGGGCAGCGTAGGCCTCGTGACGCTCGCACTGGGCGCGATCGGGATTATCAACATCATGCTGGTGGCCGTTGCGGACCGGACGCGTGAGATTGGCCTGCGCAAAGCAATCGGAGCGACCAACGGAAGCATCATGTTCCAGTTCTTTGTAGAGGGGGCGTTCCTGACGCTGCTGAGCGGCGGCATCGGAATTGCCTTTGCGGCCGGGCTGATGTCGGCGCTGTCGACGTTGCCATCGCCTCCGGGCTTTGATCCACCGAAGCTGGTGCCTTCGACCGCCGCACTAGCCATTGGATCGCTCGCCATTGCCGGTGTGGCCGCGGGACTTTATCCGGCGCGCCGGGCCGCCATGCTGCAACCCGTGGACGCCCTGCGCAAGGAATAGCATGTACCGCGACCTACTCCAACAAGCCTTCGGGGCGATGCGCCATGACCTCCGCAAGACGCTGCTCACGATGCTGGGCATGGCATGGGGCATCGCCACAGTCGTGTTGCTGCTCGCTTACGGAGATGGCTTTGGACGCGCGATCAACAACATATTCCAGAGCTTTGGAGCGAAAGCCGTAGGCATATTTCCGGGGCGCACGACTCTGGAGGCCGGCGGCAACAAGGCCGGTGTAGAAATCCGGTTTACGAATGATGACATCAACTTGCTGCAGAACGTGGTTCCGCTGATCCGGCATATCTCTCGCGGGTCTGACAAGCAGTCCACCGTGGTCAATGGCAACCGCTCGTTTACGTTGCCGGTGTCGGCGGTAGATCCGCCAGTGGGCGCGATCTGGAACCTCGACATCGGTCAGGGCCGCTTTCTGAACGACGAAGACAATCTGGCACACCGGCGGGTCGTGGTGCTGGGCTATGATGCCAAAAACAAGCTGTTCTCAGGGATGGACCCCGATGGGAAAGATATTCGCATTGATGGGGTCACTTTTCAGGTAGTGGGCGTGGTCGCGGCACGCATGCAGGAAGGTGACAATGACATCAACCGGCAGCTTTATATTCCATTCAGCGTGATGAGTGCGTTACAGGATACACACTACCTGGGGGGCATATGGCTCGACTATGAAGGTCTGGATCACGACAAGATTACGAAAACAATCCGCACCTCGTTGGGCATGGCCCACAACTTCAATCCGGAAGACCTGCGCGCGGTTCACGTTTTCGACGCACAGAAGCAGCTTGCGCAGTTCAACATCATCACCATGGGGTTGAAAGTCCTATTGGCCTTTATTGGGACGATCACGCTGGGGATCGGTGGTATCGGGCTGATGAACATCATGCTGGTCTCGGTGACGCAGCGCACGCGCGAAATTGGCGTGGAGAAGGCTCTGGGAGCACGGAAGCAGGACATTTTGTTTCAGTTCCTTGCGGAAGCGATGGTGATCACGGCGGTAGGCGGGGTTTTAGGGATTCTGATTTCTTATTTCATTTCGTTCTCGGTAGGCTCGCTGACCCTGTATAGCGCAATCGCGCAGCACGCCGACGCTGGCGATATCCGATTAATCGTTGCGCCGAAGATCTTGCTGATCGCGGTGAGCATTCTGGCGGTAGTGGGCGTGATCAGCGCGATGTTTCCCGCGGTGCGGGCCGCGAATCTCGATCCGATTGAAGCTTTGCGTTACGAGTAGTCGCCCTACCTTGAATCTTCGGGAACAGGAGCAGGGATTGCCGGCTCTCCCCCGACTCCTAGACGCTTGCGAGCGTTAAACATCGGTCCACGGGCAGGCTCGATCGGTGCGAATGCCGAGAAGCCGAGCGGAACATGCAAGTCGTCGTAGATCGCCTCCATGCCGCCGCGGATGAAATAAGTCTCGTGCCAGAACCCAACGCCACCGGAATCCTTCAGAAAGTCCCTCCACCAATCCTGGTGAGGCAAGGAGCGAGACCAGTTCTCAAGAGAAGCAAAGTCTCTCCAATACTGGCGCATGCCAACATGCACCGGAAAGAAGGAGTAGAAGACGCTCTCATGCAGAAGCAGGCCCTCCGGCTTGGCCTTTACTGCATTCGCGATCCTCGGGCCGAAGCTAAATACCGTTTTCATCCCGCGCAAGCTGCGAACGCGCATGCCGAGGTAAATGACTACAAGGTCAGGGAACTTGGACAGGTCGACGGTTGTACGCTGAACACCTTTGGCCATTCTGAATACTCCTGAGCGTTTTAGTAAAATCGGACCTTTTAGGGAATTTGTCGAGTCATGGGAACGCCAGTACGCATCCCATTATGAACAGTTTGCACGTATTTCTTTGGATGAAGGTCGCGACGGACGCGGTGCGTGTTTGTATTCCCGTGGACATTCTGGGATCCCGATGGGGGGAGGTTACCCACTTGGTGTCCTTGGACCTTCGTGACCGCTGGGAAACAAGAGTTTTGCGGCTGATTCCCGTATAATCAAGAGTATCCATGCCAAAGTATTCGATTGTGGTTCCCCTGCATAACGAGCAGGAAAACGTCACCGACCTCTACGATCGCCTGAAAGCGGTCATGGAGGCGAGCGGCGAGACTTTTGAGATGGTACTGGTCGATGATGGTTCGACGGATGCGACCTTTGGACTTCTCCGCGAAATCGCGGCGGTAGACAGCCGTGTGACGGTGGTAAAGCTGCGTCGCAACTTTGGCCAGACTGCAGGTTTGGCGGCCGGGTTTGACCATGCCCGGGGCGAATACATCATCGCAATGGACGGCGATCTGCAGCACGACCCTTCGGACATTCCAGTGTTCCTCGAGAAGATTGGTGAGGGGTATGACATTGTCAGCGGCTGGCGCAAGGAGCGCATTGACAATCTGTGGCTGCGCCGTATTCCTTCAAAGATTGCAAACTGGATGATGGCCAGGTTGAGCGGCGTGGATATCCACGATTTTGGAACGACATTCAAAGCCTATCGGCGGGAGATTCTGGAGCAGGTTCCCTTGTATGGCGAACTGCACAGGTTTATCCCAGCGCTGGCGTCGTGGCATGGTGCGTCCATTATTGAAGTGCCGATTCGCAACGTAAACCGCGAACGGGGCGCTTCGCATTACGGGATTTCGCGCACATTCCGGGTGTTCTTTGATCTGATTACGATCCGGTTCCTGCTCCGGTATTTATCGCGGCCACTGCATTTCTTCGGCACGGTGGGGATGGTCAGCATTTTGACTGGCTTCTCGGTAGCCGGATGGCTGGCAGTGCAGAAAGTCTTCCACGACTCGCATTTGCTGGTGCAGCATGGTCCCCTCATGATTTTCGGAGCAGTCTTGTTCCTGGCCGGCCTCAACATGCTGGCGGTGGGGTTATTAGGGGAGATGCAGGTCCGGCATTACCACGAGCCAACCCGGCGCGCGCCCTACTCCGTCGATCGCGTGCTGCGGGCGCAGAGCGAAGAGCATTCGGTTTCTGAGTAGACCTGGCGTTCTTCGGTGCCACAGTAGAGATCACATAGCCTGGTGATCTTCCGCCCAGACGTCTTTCCACGGACGAGGGATAATTACCAAGCCGGCCAAGCCAGCCGCTTGAGAGGGTATAATGCCCACGTTTGCCACCATGGAAAATGCCACCCAGCACCAACTCCGCCTAGCCAGCCGCATGTCGCGGCTTGGCACTGAAACCGCGTTTGAAGTATTGAATAAGGCGCGGGCGCTCGAGCGGCAGGGGAAAGACATCGTGCACCTGGAGATCGGGGAACCGGACTTTGACACACCCGCCAATGTGGTCGACGCCGCGGTTGGTGCTCTGCGCAAAGGCTGGACGCATTATGGACCTTCGGCTGGCCTGCCTGAACTGCGCCAGGAGATTGCGAATTACGTCGCGAAGACGCGGGGCGTGCCGGTAACCAGCGACGAGGTGGTGGTAGTTCCCGGCGGCAAGCCCATTATTTTTTTCACAGTGCTCGCTCTGGTGGATGCCGGGGATGAGGTGATCTACCCAAATCCCGGATTTCCGATCTACGAGTCGATGATCGACTACGTTGGCGGCCGGCCAATTCCGATCCAGTTGCGCGAAGATCGCGACTTCGGTCTTGACGTAAATGAGTTGGCCTCGTTGATTAATGACCGCACGCGGCTCATTATTCTGAATTCTCCCCAAAATCCAACGGGCGGAGTGCTCAGCAAGAGCGATATCCATGCCATCGCCGAGGCCATTGGTGATCGAAATATTATGGTGCTGTCGGATGAGATTTACAGCCGGCTGCTGTTCGAGGGCGAGCATTTCTCCATCATGTCGATTCCGGGTTTCAAGGACCGGACGATTCTGCTGGATGGCTTTTCGAAGACCTATGCAATGACCGGATGGCGTATGGGCTATGGCGTCATGCGGCCCGACTTGGCGGCGCAGATCACGCGCCTGATGACCAACTCCAATTCTTGCACAGCCAGCTTTACGCAGATTGCCGGCGTTGAGGCGCTGCGCGGCGATCAGTCCTCCGTTGATCGTATGCGGGACGAGTTTAAGAAGCGCCGGGACGTCTTCGTCGCCGGACTGAACAAGATCAAGGGCTTTTCCTGCCGAATGCCGAAAGGCGCGTTCTACACGTTCCCGAACATAACGGAGACCGGCTGGCCTTCGAAAAAACTGGCGACTGCGATCCTGGAAGAAGCCGGAGTTGCCTGTCTTTCGGGAACAGCATTCGGCGACTTCGGAGAAGGCTATCTCCGTTTTAGCGTGGCCAATTCGCTGGAAAACCTGAACAAGGCGCTGGATCGAATCCAGCAGTGGACGGCGAAGAATCTGTAGGACAGCTCTTGGCTATTAGCTCTTAGCCTCTAGCTTCGTACTCCCTCAGTCATGCTCTTTTCTATCGGGCCTCAAGCAAGAGGAGCTACGAACTGTTCTTCCGTCACCCCTCCTTGTGACTACCCTCACTGTCTGGAGAGACATTCCCGGATAAGCTCGGTTCGCAAGCCCAGGGAGCGTGGGACGTTCTTCGTCCGCGCGCCAGCGAAGGAGCATCCATGGCCCTTAGAGACTCTGCCACGGGCAAAGTCCGCCGCCCTTATTCCATCGAAGAACTCAAAGATGCCGCGAAGCTGATGCGCGGCTATGACCTTGTCGCACTCAATGCGGCGGGAAGCGGACATGCCGGCGGGACGCTATCGATCATGGACATCACGGCCGCGCTCTACCTACGGGTCGCAGAACACGATCCTGAGAATCCGAATTGGGAGGATCGCGACCGCATCGTCTGGTCGACGGGACACAAAGCGCCGAGCCTTTATCTTGGACTGGCATTCGCGGGGTTCTATCCCATCGAGGATGTGATGTTGCTGCGCAAGCTGGGGTCACCGTATCAGGGACATCCGCATTGGCTGAAGCTGCCAGGAGTTGAGGTTTCGACCGGCTCTTTAGGCCAAGGTCTCAGTATCGCGGTAGGAATCGCCCTTGCCGCCAAGTTGAATGGGAAAAGCTACAAGACCTTCTGCATCATGGGTGACGGCGAGCAGCAGGAAGGGCAGGTCTGGGAAGCAGCGATGGCGGCCAGCCATCATGGTCTCGACAACTTGGTCGGCATCGTCGACTGCAATCGGCTGCAGATCGATGGGCCAGTCGCTGAGGTGATGAACGTCGAACCGCTGGAAGAAAAGTATCGCGGTTTCGGTTGGGATGTTCGCCGGATCCACGGCCACAACATGGACGAGGTAGTAGAGGCACTCGAGAACGCAAAGTCCCACACCGGCAAGCCGCTCGTCTTACTGGCGGACACGGTGAAGGGCAAAGGCGTCAGCTTCATGGAGAACATCGCCGGATGGCATGGAAAGACGCCAAACACTGATGAACTATGGAAAGGACTGGTTGAACTGGGGGTCGCCGATAAACTCCCGGTTTCGCAATTGTTGGAGAAAGCGGAGACCTATCAGGCTGCGATCAACCAAAAACTCCACAAGAAGATGCCGGAGTTTAATCATGACTACTGGTGGAACCGCGCGCTGAACATGAAAGTGAAGATGGAGCCGACGCGGAAGGGTTTTGGCCAGGCGCTGGCGGAAAATGGCGGCGACGAGCGAGTGGTGTGCCTCGGCCTGGATATTTCGGGTTCGATCACGATCAGCGACTTCTACGCAGGGAAGCCCGAGCGCAAGAGTCGCTGGCTCAGCATGGGGATCGCGGAACAATCCGCAACTTCGGTGGCAGCGGGACTCGCAAGGGAAGGGAAGCTTCCAGTGTTCGGCACGTACGCGACCTTCGCGGCCGCACGAAATCTCGATCAGATTCGCACCTCGATTTGCTATGGCGAGTTCAACGTTATGATTGCGGGGGCACATGGAGGCGTTTCGGTTGGTCCGGATGGGGCGACTCACCAGGCGCTCGAAGACCTGTTTGCGATGTGCGGTCTTCCGAATATGTCGGTCGTAGTGCCTTGCGATTCAGTCGAGACGCGCAAAGCAACCAGCTATCTCCTGCTCGAGCATAAAGGGCCAAAATATATCCGGTTTGCACGCGAGGCCACTCCGGTGGTGACCGACGAGCAGACACCTTTTGTGTTCGGCAAGGCAAACGTGATCCGGTTACGGCAGCCGGGTGACAGTTTTCTGAAGGCGTTTGAGACAACATTGGAGAGTAAGTACGAAGACGAGGGTGAGGATCTGACCATCGTGGCTTGCGGACCGATGGTTCCTGAAGCCATGCGCGCAGCCTGGATTCTTAAACGTGAATTCGGATATGAAACCCGCGTGCTCAACCTGCACACCCTGAAACCGATCGACGAAGGTGCCATTCTCTGGGCTGCCAAGCAGACCGGGATCATCCTAACCGCGGAAGAACATCAGATCGGCGCACTGGCCTGGCGCGTGAGCAACATCATCACCAGCAGTCCGGTACTGTACGGGGAGCCTGTGATCACTGGAGCGATTGGAGTAAAAGATCGTTTCGGCGACTCGGGCGCTCCCTGGGAACTGATCAAAGAGTTCGAAGTCAGCGCCGAGCACATTGCTCACAAGGCGGTCGAACTGGTTGACATCAAGAAGAATCATCGACTACCGGTCGATGAACACTTGATGACGGGAAGTCACCGGTAAGGTTCGTGGAGATTAGGGGCCGAGTCATGCATGGCTGGGCGCCCTGGCCCTGCAATTCTTTCCTTTAGAGTAAACTGTCTTTTCTTTGTTGGCGCGGGGGATTGCGCGCTCCTGAACGATCCATCCAGAGAGAACGAATGACCAAACCATTTCGTGTGTTTGCTACCTGCGATATCGGTGAATCGATCGATCTTTTACGCGACCGTGGGTACGACGTGGAGGTGTATGCGGATCCCCAGGCTCCTCCCAAGACACTCATCGTCGAGAAATTGAAATCCGGAATTGACGGTCTGATTACGACGCTTCGCGATCAGGTGGATGCGGAATTGTTTGAGGCGGGAAAGGCCAAGCTCAGAGTTGTAGCGCAGTATGCCGTAGGCTTCGACAACATCAATCGCGCCGACGCCAACCGCTACAAGATTCCCTTCACCAACACCGCGGACGTGCTGACCGAAGCCACGGCCGAGTTTGCGTTCTTCATGATGGGGACGCTGGCACGCAAGCTGTGGAGCGCGGAGCATCTGACGCGTGAGAACAAGTGGGGATTCTGGCATCCCTATCTGCCATTCCTGGGCGACGAAGTGACCGGGAAGACGGTAGCGATTATCGGCACCGGACGAATCGGGTTGGCGATGATCAAGAAGTGTGCGGGCTTCGATATGAATATTCTTTGCTATGACCCGGCCTACCAAAATCATGAATACATCCGGGCGATTCAGGAGACGAATGACCTGCGGCATGCGCGGGGAATCTGTCGGGAAAAGACCTGGATTCGTTATGTGAAGTTAGAGGACGCACTGGCGGGAGCTGATTTTGTCAGCGTACATGTTCCGCTGCTTCGGGAAGGGGAGAGTCCGACGCCAACCTACCATCTTTTCAACGAGCCAACTTTCCGCAAGATGAAGAAGACGTCCTATCTGGTGAATACCTCGCGAGGCCCGGTGGTGGACGAAGCTGCGCTGGCGAAAGCCCTGCGAGAAAACTGGATTGCCGGGGCGGCGCTCGACGTCTATGAACGCGAACCATTGCCAGCTGATTCACCCCTGCGCGATCCGTCAATTGAGGATCGTTGCCGACTTTTTCCTCATTTCGCGAGCGCGGCAAAGATCACACGGTTGTCCACTGATCCGGACAAAGGAATGGCGGGCCGTTGCGTACAAGGGCTTATTGACGTCCTTGAAGGAAATTACGGCGGCGATTTAACGAAAATGCCTTACGTTGTAAATAAGGAAGCATTCTCGAAATAGAGACACCGCTACTGCATTTCCCAGCGAGCTTTTTCAGTATGTTCTCCAAACGAACGGAATGGAAACTTACGCCCAATCGTTTCTCGCAGGCGCAAGCGGACTTGCGGGCCTCGGGATGGAGGTGCTCGACTTGAGTCTCTCGAATCCGACGCGTGCGGGATTTCAGCTTGACCACGGAAGCTATCCTGCAGGCTCTCGCGCAACCTGAAGCGTTGGACTACGACCCTCAACCAAAAGGGCTCTGAGTGCGCGGCAGGCGGTAGCACGCTATTACCACGATGCTCACGGCGTCTTATGGCGTGGACCCGGAATCGGTGGTCTCTGACTACCAGCACGAGCGAAGCGTATTCCTACATCTTTCGATTGCTGTGCAATCCGGGCGACGAAATTCTCGTTCCCAAACCGAGTTATCCGCTGTTCGAATTTCTGGCCGACTTGCAGGACGTAACTCTCGTGCCCTATCCGCTGATCTATGACGCGGGTTGGCAGATCGATTTTCCATCTTTGTATAAAGCGGTGAACCATCGCACGCGCGGTGTGGTGGTCGTGCATCCAAATAATCCAACGGGATCGTATGCATCGATTGCGGAAGTCGATGGCTTGAATCGTTTTTGTGCAGAGTACAACCTGTCGTTGATTGTGGATGAGGTGTTTCTCGATTACGCGATCGATGGCGCGTCCCGTACCTCATTCGTGTCTAACGATAGCGTGCTGACGTTTACATTGAGTGGCATTTCAAAAATCTCCGGACTGCCACAAATGAAAGTCGCATGGGTCGCGGCCAGTGGTCCGGAAGAAGTAAAGCAGCAGGCGATGGCGCGGCTGGAGGTCATCTCGGACACCTACCTGTCGATGAATGCCCCGCTGCAATTGGCGACTCCGGTGCTGCTCGATCAACGAAAGAATCTTCAGCCCCTGCTGCGCGACCGGATACGAAACAACGTGCAGGAGTTCGATCGGCAGTTGGCTCGTCAGAAAACTTGCGAGCGACTGCGGGTGGATGGCGGGTGGTATGCCGTCTTGCGAGTTCCGGCCTTGCAGTCCGACGAGGATCTGGCCATTGATCTCCTGCGTAAAGTCGCGGTGCTCGTCCATCCGGGACATTTCTACGACTTTCCCACGGACGGATATCTGGTCCTTAGCTTGATCACGCCGCCCGAAGAGTTTCGCGAAGGAGTCAGTCGGATTCTGAGCGTGCTCAAAGATTGAGGATGATTTGCCAGTCAATGAGCAGATGAGGTTTACCAGGCACGCGGTTATCAAAGGCGATGTTGGATATGGCGGCGGTGCGCGCGCCAGGAGATTACATGCCCTGTAAGAACGGATTACTTTCCCTCTCCTCGCCAATCGTTGTGAGTGGTCCGTGGCCGGGAACGACGACGGTCTCGTCGGGTAAAGCCAGAACCCGGTCGTGCAGCGAATGCAGGATCTTCTGATAGGAACCACCGGGCAGGTCAGTGCGTCCGATGCTGCCTGCAAATAGGGTGTCGCCGGCGATCAGTTTCTTCTCGAGCGGAAAGTAAAGGCAGATGCTGCCTTCGGTATGCCCGGGCGTCTCCAAAACTTGGGCTGCCAAAGACCCTGCTTTCACGGTATCGGCCTGACCAAGGCTGTTGTCGATCTCAACCTTCCCAGGTGTTGGCATACCGATCCAGGCCGCCTGCACATCAAGCATCTTCAGGAGGGCGTAGTCATTCTGGTTCAGCAGAATGGGCGCTCCGGTGGAGGCGCGCAGTTTCATCGCCCCGCCCACGTGATCGATGTGAGCGTGGGTGATAACGATTTGCTTGACCTGGAGGTTGTGTTTTCTTATCAGGCTAAGCACTTGCTCGACGTCATCCCCCGGGTCGATCACGATCGCTTCGCGACTGGCCTCGTCTCCGATTACCGAGCAGTTGCATTGCAGCGGACCGACGGGAATAATCTCATGGATCATAACGACATTTTAATCGAGGCAGTCAGGCGACCAGAGAATTCCCGACAAAAGAAAGATCCTCCACAGGGGAGGACCTTGAACCATCAAACTGGCGATTACTTTGTCGGATTCGGTTGCGATGCGGGTGTTCCGGGCGGTTGAGTTGGATTCGCCGGTTGCGAATTTGTGGTAGGTGGCTTGGTTCCGGACAGGACGGATCCCGAGGAATTCGTCGTCGCACCACTGCGCCGAACCGCAAAGATCGAAAGCGTGATCGAGGTCAGCATAAACAATACCGCCGACCAGGTGGTCGCCTTGGAAAGCGCCGTTGCCGCTCCACGCGGACCAAAGGCGGTCTGGCTTCCCATGCCACCGAAAGCGGCCGCAATGTCGCCACTTTTGCCGCTTTGCAGCAGCACAACAATGATCAGAAAAAAGCACACCAAAATGTGAATTGCGTAAATCAAACCAATCAAATAACCCATGTGACCCCGTTTGAACCGGTGTTAGCCGGCCTTTTTTTCTCAAATGGAATGAATGCATTGGTGCGGAAGGGGGGATTTGAACCCCCACGCCTTTCGGCGCCACCCCCTCA
>CAWKLF010000006.1:0-74949 GCA_963850425.1 uncultured Acidobacteriota bacterium
CGAAATGGCGCTCTTCTCGGAGCGGATGCCGCAGTGTGCTCGAAAACGTCTTGACACCGCCGACATTGTTAGAGACGGCGATTTTGCAATAAGTACGCGCACGGTTACGGTTGCATGTCGACACTCCTGCCCAAATTTGTTTGTGATGCACGTCACAGACGATTGTTCCCCAACGACGTAGCCTTGACCACGAGGTGAGGGATGGCAGCGTCGCCCATTGCAGCCAGCGTCTTCAAATTAGCCGTTGCAGGCGAACAGGCCGGATTTACCCTGCAGCAAATGATCGAATTGCTGAACGCTGGAGTCACAGTTGAATCCCTATTGCGGATGATCGAACGTAGGCTCGGCTGGGCGTCAGCTTGCGAGCTCCCGCAACTCGGCTCCTCACTCTGGGTGATGTGACGCAGGTTAACTGCTTAGATCTCCTAGGTTGGTCCCGACACCTATGAGAGAGGAGTCTCGTCATGATTCATGTTCTGGTCCATCACAATGTTTCCGACTACGGCAAACGGAAGTCGGTGTTCGATGCCGACCTTGAGTTAAGACACAAGGGCGGGGAGGTCAATTGTCGAGTCTTCCACAACAACGACAATCTCAACGATCTGACCTTGTTGTTCGAGTGGGAAAACTTGGAGCTGGCACAGCGGTACATGAGTTCTAAGGAACTGCAGGCGAAGATGAAGCAGGCCGGCGTCGCAAGTACACCTGAGATCCAGTTCCTCGGGGAAATGCACACCATACGCCGCACTGCGGCGGACTGAAGCGCACGCACTCCGAGTGCCCAGAAGAACAGCCCAACGGGACTATTTCCAGCCAAACGTACACGTGGAGGTACGGTCCAAAATGGCCACACAATTCTGCCAGAAGTGCAAACAGAGTCACCCAGGACGAGTCTGTGATTACGACGAAATGGGCGAATGCGCGGAAACGCCAAAAGTGGACGAACCCGTGAAGCCATCCAGCGACCCATCAAATGACGACGAGAGTCGAAACTGACAGACTTTGCATTGGGACGGCTGAGCGCAACATGGTAGTGAAAGTTGGGATTAACCCGTGAGAAAGCGCGCAGTGATCTTTGATGACGAAGACATTTTTCGCCGGGTGCTTTGGATTTTGTTCCACCTTGAGAATCCATTCCACGAACCGGCGGCACCCCTGCCTATGAGCTCTGTTCCGCGTGGTTCCTGATCGCTCTAAGCATGCCGGAAAAAATTATCGCGTGAACTGGGTACAACCCACACCAATAGATCTCTCCCGCCAAACCGCGCGGCTGGAACCATGCGCAGCAGCGCAGTAGCGTGCGGTCATGGGGTTGGGGTGTTAGGTTGAATTGCAGCCATGCTTCGCCGGGCAGCTTCATTTCTGCCCGGAGCAGCACAGCGCTCGCCGCGTCGGCGCGTTCGACCTGCCAGAAGTCGATGACATCGCCGGTTTCGATACCGGACGCTCGTGGCCGGCCACGTTTCATGCCTACGCCGCCGATGAGTCGATCGATCCAACCGCGTGAAGACCACAGAAAGTTCGCGTAGAACCACCCGTTCTCCCCTCCGACGTTCCCGATCAACTCAAACACGCGGTCGGGCGAAGCGTCGACGATCGTTTCCCTTACGTCGCAGATGATCCCCTCGGCGCGAAATGTCTGGTGCGACGCTCCGTCCATGCTCGGCAGCGGCATCAAAGGTGCGGGCCTCTCCAGTGCTCTTTGGACGGCGGCGAGGTACGAGATCGGACGGATCGAAGGAAATAGGCTGGCGGCCAGCGCATTGGTACAAACGGATTCGCTTCGAAGACCCTCGATGAGCGGGCGAGATACGGCTGGGGGCACCGGCGTGACGAAGTCCAGCCAATAGGATGACAACCGCGGGGTCAGCACCGGAACGCGCATCAACAATCGGCGGAGCCCACGATGCCGAGCATACGCAAGCATCATGCTGCGATAGGTCTCGATTGTCGAACCGCCGACCTCGATGGGATCTTCCACCGCCTCGCGCAGGTCAAGCGCAGCTTCGCAGGTATTCGAGTACGTCGCTAACCGCTATCGGCTGCGTTCTTGTCACTACCCAACGAGGGCAGATCATGACCGGCAGCCGTTCTGTCAGGCAGCGAATGATTTCGAAAGAGGTACTGCCATTACCAACGATGATGCCGGCCCGCAGTTCGACGAGAGGCGGCCCAAATTTTCGTAACACCGCCCCCGTTTCGTGCCGGCTCTTGAGATGCGCTGAAACCGCGGCTCCAGTCGCCGCCAGTCCACCGAGGTAGATCACACGCCGCACCCCGCACTGTTTCGCTGCTATGGCGAAGTTGTGGGCAGCCTGCCGGTCCCGCAATTCAAACCCTTCAACTCGCCCGGACATCGAGTGAATGAGGTAGTAGGCTACATCGATTCCGTTCAGCGCCGGCGGAAGTGTCTCGGCTTGCAACGCATCCGCCTCGACGAACTTGATTTGCGTGCTGTGAAGTTTGGGGGCCCGCGCGGTATTACGGACCATACAGGTGACGTCGTGACCCACTGCCGAGAGTTTTTCCGCCAATTGCCGGCCTATGTAGCCGGACGCACCAGTAACCAGAACCTTCATGCTGTGCCTTTATTCAGGCGCCAGATTCCGAAGTTCAAGTAGGAAGCATATAGGACCCAGGCGCCGTAGGGTGTCATCAGCCAAAATGCCAGGTGCGAGAATTCCGCGAAGCGCATGGCGGTCATGGCGATGGCGGCCAACAAAACGATGATTTCGACCAGGGCCGCTGCGGGCCTTCTAAGACCGAAGAAGACCAGAGACCAAAGTCCATTGAGGATCAATTGCGCCACGAACAGGGCCAATGCGAGCCGCACATCTTCGTGAATTCGCTGCCGCCACACTAGCCAGGCAGCCGCCGCCATCAGCAGGTAAAGAATTGACCAGACTGGACCGAAAACCCACGGCACCGGAGTGCCCCCGGGCTTGAGCAGACCGGGAGACCATGTTTTCACCGAGCTTGCTGTGAATACCGATCCGCTCGCAGCCACCGCGAAACAAATCCCAAAGAAGATCAGGAGCGCGATCCAGTCTCTAGACGTTTGCCCTCTCCCGCTTGCATCTGCGCAATGCAACTCTTTGAGTCGAACTTCCGTCCGGTGCTGACAAGCGACATATTCTGGATTCGGCGCTCCTGGTTTCCGCACGGTGATGAGGGGATCGAGACTGAGTGTTTTGATTCCCATCCCAAGTAAAGTGGGAGGAGAACGCAGAGGCGTTCTCCCCCGTTCTCCGTGTCCTCTCTCTAGCGGGCGCGGGCCGGGGCCGACTCGTGTCCCCAGCGGTGCTGAATGGCCTTGAAAGAGACAGCCTGGTACATCGCCGCCAAGCCAACCAGGGCATAGACGACGGAACTGAATGTTGAAGTCTCGCCGAATTTCATTCCGAAAATAGCGGCCACCAGGTCGAAGTGCGCAACGCTCACCAGACCCCAGTTCAGTCCGCCCACCACTAGAAGCACAGCTGCGATCACATCAAACGTCTTCATCTTTTCCTCCATTTACTTAGTCTTTGGGTAGAAGTACGGTGTCGATCACGTGGATCACGCCGTTCGAAGCCAAAACATCGGCCTTCACCACCTTGGCGTCATTGACCATGACGGTGCCGCCATTGACCGTCAGTTTCAGGTCCTGGCCATTGATGGTTTTCGCCGAAGAGAGTTTCACCACCTGCGCCGCAGTCACGTCCCCCGACACCACGTGGTAGAGCAGGATGGCCTTCAACTTCTCCTTGTTCTCGGGCTTGAGAAGCGACTCGACGGTGCCCGCTGGCAGCTTGCCGAAGGCTTCGTCTGTCGGAGCAAACACGGTAAAGGGTCCCTTGCCTTTCAGGGTGTCAGCCAGACCGGCGGCTTGAAGCGCCGAGGCCAACGTGTTGAAGGTTCCCGCGGCGACCGCGGTGTCAACAATGTCCTTTTGGGCGGAACCGGCGGCTGCCGGCATGGCGCTTACGAGGACACTGAGAATTAATGCAAAACTGGCTACTTTCAATTCATCTCTCCTTATTTCTCTTGTTCTCTCTGTTTTCTGTTGCACTCTTGCCCGACGCTGCATTAACTATAAAGAACAAATATTTGCACAACACGACAAATACCCAGATTCTGCAAATCATGTAAGTGCCAGTCAAAAGTCCAACTAGTTCTTGTACTGGTGGGAAAACGAGGAAAAGCGAATGGTCAATAAAACAATTGTCGAAGGGCTTCGGCCGTATGCCTTGGGCGAGAAACTGCGGACCCTGCGCTTGCGCAAGAGCATGGGCCTGGTTGAATTGGGGAAGCACACCGGTCTGTCGGCGGCGATGCTCTCAAAACTGGAACGTGGCAAGCTGTTCCCCACACTCCCCACGCTGCTGCGTATCGCTTTGGTGTTCGGTGTGGGGCTCGAATACTTCTTTACTGATGAGCGTAAGCGTCATGTGGTGGCGATTGCACGCAAGAAGGAGCGCTTGCGGTTTCCGGACAGTCCGGACGGAAGGAGCATCGCGTACAACTTCGAGAGCCTGGACTTCAAGGCTACAGAACGCAAGCTCAATGCTTTCTATGCGGAATTCGAATCCATTGCCGCTGACAAGTCGCGGCCTCACCAGCATCCGGGCGTGGAATTGCTTTATCTAATCTCTGGGAAACTGGACCTCACGATCGGCTCCGAAACGTTCAACCTCGAATCAGGGGACGCCGTGTACTTTGATTCGGGAGTGCGTCACAGCTATCACCGTGCTAGCAAAAGTCCGTGCACTGGCGTCATTGTCGCCGCGTGACAAACCGCAGCCCCAGCTTCCAGCAAATTGCGTACGTGAACAGCGACACGGGCGAACTCACCGAAGCACGGCTGGGACACAAGGAAGAAGCCGAGCAGTTCTATCGCGATCTAAGAACGCGCGGGCTGACGGTGCGTGTGGGCATGGAAGCCAGTGGACATGCGCGCTGGTTCGAGCGCTTGCTCGCCGAGCTGCAGTTTGAGTTGTGGATTGGCGATGCTGCCGCCGTGCGCGCGAAACGGGTGCGGAAGCAAAAGACGGATCGCCAGGATGCGCAGTTGTTGCTGCGGCTCTTGCTGGAAGATCGCTCCCGCGGATCTTGGTGCCGGATGCGGAGAACCGGGATCTGCGGCAACTGCTGTGGCATCGCCATCGGCTGGTGCAGATGCGCACGCGCGTCATGAATCAGCTGCACGTGGTGGCGCTCAACGAAGGCTTGCGCCGCAAGAAGGCGCTGTGGCGGCCGGCAGGTCGTGCGCAATTGGAATCGTTGGTGCTCGCCCCGTGGGCCAGCCGACGGCGCCAGGACCTGCTCGACTTGCTCGATCAACTGATGCCGAAGATCCAGGAACTGACCCGCCGGCTGGAAGAGGTGGTGGAGACGCGACCCATAGCGCGGCTGCTCCAGACGCATCCCGGAGTGGGCGCGCTGACCGCGCTGGCGTTCGAGTTAGTGATTGGAACCCCAGAGCGTTTCCAGTGCGCCAAGCAAATCGCCAGCTACGTGGGGCTGGTGCCAGCGGAGGAGTCCAGCGGAGACCGGCGCCGACTGGGTCACATCAGCAAGCAAATCAACGTTCTGTTGCGCTTCCTGCTGGTGGAAGCCGCGCAAGTCACGGTGCGCAGCGATCCGCAATGGCGCAGCCAGTTCTTTCACCTGGCCGTGCGACGCGGACGAAAGATCGCCAAAGTCGCCATGGCCCGGAAACTGGCGGTCGAGTTGTACTGGATGTGGCGGCGGGGATGGAATTATGACGACATGCAGCAACTCGGTTCGCACTCGGGAGAGCCCGGAAATCGCCATGGTGTGCAGTAAATCACCGCCGTAATGATTGGGCATCCTGCTCCCCTTCACCGGGGAGTTCGAAGAAGTAATCATGATCGAAGTTGCGATCGAAGAGATGGTTGGGTCGGACTGAGTGCCTGACCCGTCACGATTAGAAGCGAGCCTAGGTTAGTCTGGCAAATCTCAACAAGAGCAAAATGGCGCTCTTCTCGGAGCGGATGCCGCAGTGTGCTTGAAAACGTCTTGACACCGCCGACATTGTTAGAGATGGCGATTTCCCGTCAGTTGAAGGCGCAGAGAAGTCCTTTCAGATTCGCCAAGCCGTTCGGAGCGAACGTCAGGGGCCGATTTGCTAACGTAAAACCTTTTCAGGCTATGCTAAGCGATCTTCTCATTTCGGCGGTGGCTTCCGTTCGCGTCTGAAGTTACTTCCCTCTGGTGCGACTGTCGTCCCGACCAGACCATAAGAGGGGGTGGCCCATCCTTGGACTGCCTTACCGACCAACGCAAAAGGAGCCAACCGATCACGGCGGCAAACCCCAAGAGCCATAATGAGAGGCCTCCCAGCCAGTACTTCCAGTTCACGTGTTCTGCGGAATCAGGAAATAACAACAGAGTAGAAAGAAGAACCATTGCATAGCCCGCGACTCCAATAAGGTCTGACCATCGGATCATAGCCATCTCCACGACGCATCCCGCACAACGATTCAAACGGGCGCGCGACGCGCATCGCTGTCAGAATTATTAACTTTCCCCGAGCAGGATCATGACGATTGACAGCATCATCCAAATGACCGCCGACCATACGACGATCGGAGCCAGCCAGTCGCCCATCCAGCCTTTGAATTTCTCCCGAGGAATTGGCTCTGGCAATGGAGAGCAAAAATGCTTCTCAGCCGACCTCATCTCGGGAAATGTTTTCAGTTTGGCAGCGGCAAGCTTCGCATAAGCCGCGTCCATGCGGCACGCGTAAGACCTGCACGATATGTAGGCATAGGATGTGACTAGGATCAGAAGAAGAGCAAACAGGACTTCCAGTATGGTTTGCCCTTGGATGATCGGATATCCTTCCATGGCTTCACCTCCCAGAATGTGGGTTGATCGACCAGAAAGCTGGCTACCATGAGTTCGCGCCGCTGGGAGGATCGAAAAGTAGGCTGGCAGCGGCGCTAGGAGTAATCCAAGTCTCACTTATGTGCTTGCCGTCACCGAAATGCAGTGACCGGCGTCACTGGTCGCTGTGAAGTTTCTGGTTAACGCTCACCGGGCAGCGTGGGTGCTTCCCGGCATGTGCGTACCGGCCCCAAACCCCCTGTTCGGGGCCAATGCATTATGAGAGATAGGCCCTCTTGAGCCGAGTAAGCGGAGAGGTAGGGCAAGAATCAGAGGAGAAGATAGGCAAATCGGCTGAAGAGTGACACTTTACCTTGAGGGAAAGACTCCGTTGGATGCGAATGATCTTTCCCTCAAGGAGGCAACTGCATGAGTCGCGACGTCAAGTATATCGGCATGGACGTGCACAAGGAAGCGGTAGTGATCGCTGTCCTCAGTGGGAGTGGCAAGCTAGTAATGGAATCGATTGTCGAAACCAAAGCCAGCAACATTCTGCAGTTCCTCCACGGTCTGCGGGGTGAGTTGCATGTGACCTGGGAAGAAGGGACCTGGGCGGCTTGGCTCTACGATCTGCTGCAACCCCAGGTGGCGCGCGTGCTGGTGTGCGATCCGCGGCGCAATGCCTTATTAAAGGAAGGCAACAAGAGCGACAAGATCGATGCGCGCAAGCTGGCCGACTGATTGCGTACGGGAATGCTGCGTCCGGTCTATCACGGAGAACATGGCCTGCGGACGCTGCGCGAGTTGGGGCGCGGTTATCAGACCATCAGCAAAGATCTGAACCGGGTGATGAATCGGATCAAAGCTCTGTATCGCGGCTGGAGCATCCCCTGTGCTGGCACGCGGGTCTATGCTCCAGGTTATCGCGAGGAATGGCTAGGCAAGATCGAGCATGCAGGAGTACGCCGGCGAGCCCAGCTGCTCTATCAGCAGTTGGATGGATTGCAGGCGTTGCGACGAACCCTGCGCCCTGAGTTATTGGCGGAGAGCCGGAAACACAAAGCCTCGAAACTGCTGCGCCAGATTCCCTGCATCGGTCCGATCCGCGCCGCCCGCTTGATCGGGTTGATGCAGACGCCACACCGCTTCCGCAGCAAGCGGCAACTCTGGACCTATAGTGGGCTGGGCATTGAGACCCGCGACAGTGCGCAATATCGCTACGTGCAGGGACAACTGCAACGTGCGAAAAAACCGCAACAGATTCGAGGGCTGAATCAGAATCACAACCATGAGATGAAAGAGATCTTCAAGGGCGCCGCGACCCGAGCCAGCTGTGGGGTGGGTCCGTTACGCGATTTCTATGTGGCCTTACTGGAGAAAGGGATGAAGCCGGAGATGGCGCGCCTGACACTGGCCCGAAAGATCGCAGCCATTGCTTTGACACTTTGGAAGAAGGAGGAACGTTTCGACGCCCAACAACTGAAGCCGCAAGCAGCTTGAGCGTTGCACAGAACTCAGGTGGTCTCCCAGGTTGCATGCCTCGGTGGTGACCCATCGGTTCTGCGACGCTCGGGTTCGAGGGAGAGTATCCATTCACTCATTAGGCATTCCGGGTGCCGGAATCAGCACCCAGTCTCCGGGTCAATCCTATGCCCCCTCGGATAACCCAAAAAAGCCATAGGCCTCGAGCCTCACATAGGATGATGGTTGGCACTTAAGCCAACGGTTGGCTTGCGCAGCTTCGCAACCCATGGTGTCCGGACCGCTGCATGAAACCACTCCAGGAGACCAGCAACTGCGATCCGTATCCCTGTCGTACTCTGTGCCGCTCCAGCCTCAAAACCAAAACCCTCTCCACGAAGAAGAAGGGGCCTTGGATGCAAGCACCGAATCGAGGTCTCACGGAGAGCAGTGGAGAAGTGTTTTTGCTTGACACCCTCTCTCATAGGATGAGTGAAATGGGGGATGTTTACGCCAATGATAGCCGGCGGTCTCAATCACTGGTTGACATTTTTGGAGTGGATGGTAGGGTTCTCGCCCGAAAGGTGGGCATGATCACATGCTGAAACACACCGTGACGTGGTTGGCGATGGCGGTTCTCTCCGTCCTCGCTGCACAGGCGCAGCAGGGCCGGTGGGCCCAGGCCGACGATGCAACCGCAAAGTTCATACTTGGCGCTGAACGACAGTGGCAAGACGCCAATTGTGATCACAACAAAATCACGGAAAAGATTCTCGCGGACGATTTTTGGGGCACTCTTCCCGATGGAGCGGCGTATGGCAAGGCCGAGGAAGTGAAGGAGACGGAGGATCCGTCCAAATCGGGGCGCGAGTGCCGCATCAGTGACACGAGGGTGCGCCTGTTCGGAGACAATCTCGCCGTGGTGTAGGGCAGAGCATTTTTAGTGCGCAAACTCAAAGATGGGCGCGACGGGCCCCGATGCCTGATCTATACCGATACTTGGTTAAAGCGGAACGGGGTGTGGCAGATCGTCGCCGCACACGATGCGCAGCTGCCGTGCAGAATAACTGGCGATAGCAGGGCATTACACAACCACGGTCTGTAGTAGTTGGTGTAATATTCGATTTTTCGCCAACTACCCGCTTCACAAAAGATCGAGGCTGGATTTCGGGACATCCATCTCTACACCGCCGAGATTAAATACCTACTCTTCATCCTTATGCAGCGGAACGCGCGATCGAACGGCCAAAGTGTAGGCCTTGGCGCTCGGTTTGTTCTGGCTGTAAAAGCCCACCGTGCAGTTGGGACGAAAGTAGTAGGCGTCTCCTGCCTTGGCGGCATAGCGGCCTTCGACGCCGCCCGTCCCACCGCCGGCCACGATTTCGCCCTGGCCGTCCATTATTAGGTAGATTTCTTCCGCGGCCTGGTGGTGGTGAGGCCAGTTCGTGCCTCCGGGCGCAAAATCCATCCAGGCGAGTCATTCTGGGTGCTTTTGGGCCGAATTGGGGTGTGAAGCCTTGACTTCGGGGGGGTGGAGCAGTGAGATCATCTTGGGCAACTCCGCAGTGATCAAACCCGCAGCACAGTCATACGGTTGCACTGCCCCGAGGGGGGTCCAGAAGACGCTTGACCGTCAGATGCCATCCTAGTCATCGTCTTTTGGCCGAGTACAATCGTTGGAGAATTCACGTTAACTGGAGCGGCCTCGCGGAAGTCGGCAGCTCGCCACGTCAATTAGATGAGGGGCCTAGTTAAGCAGGAGAACGCCACTGCCTTCCAGCAGTGGCGTTCGTGGTTGCGGGGGCCCTGCAACCATCCGAACGCACGCTCGGTTCCCTTCTGTTTTCATCTACACCCCAAACACATCCAGAGTAAAAGATGAGGTTCTGATGCTCGCTGTAAGCGCACGGAGGGGAAAGAGATCATCCTGCACATTAGTAACGCTGGTTACCGGAGTGGACGCTGCTAGACTGTAGTGAAATGCAACATCCTCTTGCCGATGAGATCGCTAGTGTGCTCATCGCCCGCCTCATGCGGGAGGTTCAGAACTTCGTGGCAAAGCCGGTGATTCAAGAGGGGGCAAGTGCTGACGAAATCTGGAACCGATTCTTGAGACACTTGAACAAAGTCAAAACGTCCACATCTGACGTCGGGAAGAGACCCAGGAACCAGCCCTCCATTACGTAGATCCGCACGGGGTTTGAGCGTATTTGCGATGTTTCGCCAACTACTCAAAGTTGTGCACTAGCCGTTGTTTATTCTCAGCCCACAAAACTCAGTCGTCTTCCCTTACCTGGCCCGTGTTCGTCTCAGGTTAGGTTCCGAATTTGTCGCGATTCGTCTGATTCTCATCATCTTCACTAGGGAGCTCCGTTGAGGTCGTCTCGACCGGCTTAGGGCTTTTGACTTGCAGCAATTCTTTTAACCGCGTAGAAATCACGACCCCCGAGTCGTCTTGCGATTGGGGTGAGCCGCGACGCTTCATTCTTATCCACGCAAGCAACCGTTGCAGTAACACTGGCGAGCACTCCCCTTTTATCTCGGCCCCGTATAAACATGGCACGAAACATGAGCTCTTTTGTCATTGTCAATGTAGCGACCCACAATTGACGAGAATAGGCGTCAACCTCAGCTCGCCACGGCGACGAATTTGTAACCCAGACCCTTCACGGTGACGATCAATTCAGGTCGGCTTGCGTCCTGCTCGAGTTTTTGACGAAGGCTGTGTATGTGCATATCCACAGTTCGGGTGGATGCTCTGCCGCTATAGCCCCAGACTGAGCGCAACAGCTCATCACGAGAAACACAGCTTCCAACCCTCTCAATGAGGTAACGGAGAAGCCGCAGTTCGAGGTTTTTGAGGTAAACAGGGCTGCCGTTTCGTTTCACCTCGGCGTGCCCGAAATCGACCCAGATCGGGCCATATTTATGATTATCCGTACGGAGGATATGTCCAAGTTTTTCAAGGACCGCCATCCTCCGATCTGGCTCCGCTTCCAGCATCGCTTGAAGACAGATTTCTCGCCACTCACTCGTCCGCGTCTCAGACATGACTACTCTCCTAGTTCACAGCAACAACGAACCGGAGTTTGACGCTCACGGATCGAAAGCTTGAAAGACGACTTTGAGGATTTGCAATTCCAGCGAGGTGCCTCAGCACTCGCCAAGTCGCAGAGTTTCCGTTAAGGGCCTGTGAAGTTCTTCTTAGAGAATAGAACATCCACGCAAGGAGTAAATGGCTCTGACGTGTCAACTCGTCTGGTCCGAATGGGCTAAGAGGCTGCCTGTATGCGAAGTTTGTAGCGAACCGAGCATCTCCTGTCCGGCGTCGAGATTCTCCCAACTGTCGTAACCAGGCGTAGGTGTTGAAAAAGTCCAGGATTGGAAGGAACTGTTCGCCTCGACCGCTGCAGGCGGGGTCGGCTCGGTACTCTTGCAGCTGGGGCAACTGGGGGCTGGGGATGTACGGCACCTGTTCATCGCGAGGTGCGTCCGCCGTTTCCGCGGTGGGCGGTATCCCAATTGATTACCAGCATCAGGACTTCGTGGAAGGAATTCACCGCCTCACGAGGTGAGTTCAGCTTAAAGTAAAGTAACAGTTAGTTCGTAATCGTGGATGGTTGCTTTCTTTCAAAAGGCGGATCGGCGTGATGATGCAAGAACCCCAAGCACCGTTTTTTCTAATTGCTTGGACTTGGGTTCGGGGCGTTTGCCGTAGCGGTAGAGGTTACGATTGCTCCGGGGCGGGTGAGCCAGGGGAAAAATGGCGTCACTTCCAGCGGCATCTTGTGGCGCGCCGAGCTGATCGGCACTGGCGTGGCCTTGATCAATTCCACATGGTCGTTCCAAGCGTTGAGCTTGACGCGTCCGCCCAACGGCAGGGCTGCGATCTGGTCCAGCTTGTTGGGGTCGAGCTCCGGAGCAGAATTCATCAAACTCACCATACGATTCATGGCTCCCTTACGGTCGGTGAAGCCAGTGCCCAAGTGTGGCCTCAGTAGCGCGGAAAGGGCCGGGCCACGCGCCGTCACCTCGCGCAGAAACAATCCTGGCGTATTCAGCTTTTGGAGATACGGTGAATTCTTCAGCAGCTCGATAGCCTTCTCGTCGGCTGCAGTCTCCTCCTCGGGAAAGTGCCGGAAGCCCAGGTTTTGGTAGGAAGATTCGTCCGAGAACAACATGCGATCGGAGAAGGCATACTTACCACCCATGTTGTGCCCGAGGACGATGTGGGCCAGCTCGCGCGAAAGCACCATGGCAAGGCTCGCTTCATCCGGGAGCACCTCCAGCAAGCCCCGGCTTACTACGATGGTGTTGCCCGCGCTGAACGTCTCGAGTGGCAACGTCAGCATCACACGAGCGTGCACTGGGCCAGGCAGTTCGATTTTGTTGGTGATCAGCAAATTATTGACAACGGTCTCCAGCACCTTGTCCACTTCGCCCTTGGGAGCAAGCAGGCCGGCATTCTGTAGCCGCTCGGTCACGTTGTCTCCTACTTGCTGCTGCCATCGCCACTGCGCTTGCAGGGGAGAAGCATCCTGCGTCGCAAGGCTTTCGTCCTTCACCGTGGAGTCCACCACCACCTCGGTCAACTCGCTGTTCTGCGTCCCCTCCTTCAGGTCATAACCCCATAGCCGGGTCTGGGCCTTGAAGGTAATCTTGTCCTTCGAAGGGTCGCCGAAATCACCTTCCTCGCTGTAGATGTAGGCCGGTACCCAGTAGCCCGGGATCAGGTTCAATCGCCAACTATCCAAGTGGAAGAAGTAAGTGTTGCGGGGGCGCGGCTCATAAAAGCCATTCAGACGCACAATGTTGTAATTCTGGTCTTCTACCCAAATTCGGCCACGGAAGCGACCATTCCCGGTCCCGTGTTTGGCGGACACCTCGAAGACAACACAGCGAACTTCACCCAGGAACTCGTGGCGCATGTACTTGAAATCGTAGGTTTGCCGATTGAAATCGTCGCGGTCAACGTAGATCATCCATGAGAAACCCATGGGTTTGTATTCGAACTTAAACAACCTGGTGAAGCCGCCCAAAAGGTGGCTTTCAAAGCTGATGCCTTTGGAGAGATAGTCCCGGCGGTCCACGCGTTCGCCCAGATCCATGCGGCCAAGGAAGTAATGGTCTTGCACCGGTACCGGGCCGGCTTGCGGGTCGAACTTCAGATTTTGCAGGTAGGTCTCAACCAACGGGGTGCGGGTTTTCAGCATTTCCATCAGAGCGTGCTCTCGCTCGATCGCGCGGTCCACCACCTGATCCATTGAGGCAGGCAGTACCGAGGCAGGGGCGGATACTGCTATCGACTGCGGCGCGGTGTTCGGCGATTCTGGCGCCTGTGCCGTCGTCGGGAATGAAAACGGGTTCGCCGATTGCTGGGCGGTCGCGCTCAGCGTGAGCAGCAATAAAGTGGTAATTACCCAGCGCCGAATACGCATAGCTGAACCGAAGATTTCGTTTTTCCCTATGTCGAGCAGTTCGCTACCTTTGCTGAACACTGTGGGCAAAAATAAGTTTCGCCAAATCCGAAAATCCCACAACGATAGAAGACTCAGATATTTGCAGTGGTACGACTCTGAGGAATAGTCTGAATGGGCGGATCGTAGAGGCGCGCGTTGAACTTTGCAGTAATTCCCCGGGTGATCAGTTTGTTGACCGCGCCACAACCTGCGAATGATTTCGGTGGCTTCAACTAGTCGCCGGGTAATTCCCGTCCCTGACCACGACGGTCAGTGGTTCGACAGAATCAATCGGATCTGGTCAACATGGTTCATATCGTGGCCTGCCATGTGCTGTGCCAGATCGCGAATGCTAATACGTCCACGCTCCGCATGCACCCCGAACCGATCCCATTCATCATTTGAGAGATGGGCCAGCATCCGCAGGTTGGCGTTTCGTAGCAGGCGGAACATCTCGAGCGCATCCGCCGGCTTCCACGAGCGATAGTCCCCAACTTTTGCCCATAGATCCTGATCAAAGGATGGGAGTGCGCAGCCGCTGTTTTCAATCATTTGGCGGTAGCGCCAGCTCGTGACCAACTCGTCTTCAGCAAGGTGGGCGATGATTTCTGCAACCGACCACTTGTCAGGGTGCGGTCTCTGGCCGAGTTTTGCGTCGGGTAGGCCGTGGACTAGGGATGCCAGCAGCCTAGGAGTCTCGGACTGCATGGCGAGTGGGTCCTTCCCACTTACGTGCGCCTGTAATTTCTCTTGATAGTCTTCAGTGTGTGCCATGAAGTCCTCGGTTGCTGAATAGACGTTCGGTATCGCATGCAGGAGTTGCTCGAGCTCGCTAAATGTCGGCGCCGTAAACAGGGATCGCCGCGCCGTTGATGTCCTTCCCTGCCTCACTCGCCAGCCAAACAATGAGACTCGCGATGGTCGACGGATGGACCCACTTTGAGACGTCGGCGTTGGGCATCGCCTTGCGATTGGCCGGAGTATCCATGGTTCCCGGCAAAATCACATTGGCCCGAATTCCTGCGTCCTTGTTTTCGAGCGCTACGGTTTTCATCAATGAAACCATTGCCGCTTTGGAGGCGCTATACGCCCCTACGCCAGGCCCTGGGTCGACCGCGGCGCGGCTGCCAATCGCGATGATGCGTCCATCTGCTGCACGGCGAAGCACTGGGAGCGCGGCACGCACGATGTGAAATACAGAGTTCAGATTGATATTCATCATTCGCTGAAAGGTGGCGTCATCAGTGTCGGCGATGGATGCACCGCCCGTGAATCCACCGACGGTATGAACCAGCACGTCCAACCTTCCAAAATGGGTTAACGCTTGGTCAACCAGCATCTGAGCAGTTTCGCGACTGGAAAGGTCTGCGGCCAGGGCAATGAAACGAGCATCTTTGAAGGCAGACTGCTGGATCCCCCGAGATGCTCCGATTACTGTGGCGCCCACCTCGAGGAATGCCTGCGTCACAAATCTGCCGAGACCTCCATCGGCCCCGGTCACGAGAACCACTTTCTCCAACATCCTGCCTCCAGTTCGTTATTCGATTCTCGAAGGAAAGGGATGATTCACGTAAACCGTGAACGGCGGCCGTCAGGTACACGATAGCCTGGCGTGATATCGGTTTGTTACTGAGAAGGAGTTCGTGGCATCAAGCCAACTCGAGTTCGATTTGTTTTAGTTGCAGGGTCCAGCTTCGTGATCCGGAAACTGCGCACCTGCCCTGCCCGGCTCGACTCGGTTTTCGGCGCACCTGTCGCGGGTCCGCTCTTCCACTTTGCGTTGAGCATGGCGCTCAGCGATTCCATATTTAAGGACGAAGAAGGGGCTGCCTCGGCTTTCCCCTGCCCACCTTTCGAATTCAGACTGCAGTTTGCATGGACGCCTTCGCCTAACTCCACGCGTGCTTTGTCGCCAGAACTCTCCACCATGCGGCCCGTGACGATGTCTCCTTCTTTATGCTCCGCGATGTATTCATCCAGGCCACTGGGCACCAATTGCTTCATGCCCAGGCGTAGTTGGCGCTTTTCGTTATCAAGCGCGAGCACTTGCGCCTTGACCATCTGCCCGACGCGCAGCATGTCGGCGGGATGATTCAGGCGCTTCTCGGCGCTCATATCACTGATGTGCACCATGCCCTCGATACCTTCAGCGACCTGTATGAAAGCGCCGAACTTCTGCAGGTTTGTAACAGGCCCTTCGACCACAGATCCCACGGAGAGTTTCGTGCCGACATCAGCCCAGGGATCGCCAAGTGCCTGTTTCAAACCAAGAGAAATTCGATGTTCGGCAGGATTGACTGCAAGAACGACCGCATCGACCGTCTCGCCCGGTTTCACAACGTCACTGGCGATACGAACTTTCTTGGCCCACGACATTTCGGTCACGTGGATGAGACCTTCAATGCCGGGTTCCAGCTCCACGAAAGCACCGAACTCAACCACGCGCGTGACCGTACCGCGAATGCGCTGGCCCACGCTGAACTTTTGTCCAACCGCGTCCCAGGGATGCGGTTGAAGCTGCTTCATCCCAACGGAAATCCGGCGTTTGTCGGAGTCGATCTTGAGGACCTTGGCCTCGACTTCTTGGCCGACGGTTAGCACATCGGCAGGCTGACTCACCCGGCTCCAACTAATATCGCTGACATGCAAGAGAGCATCGACTCCGCCGATGTCGACAAAGGCGCCATAGCTGGTCAGACTGCGCACCGCCCCACGCACCGCATCGCCCTCTTTGAGTTCCGAGTAGCGGCGATCTTTCACCGTGCGCTCTTCTTCCTCCGCGAGTGCGCGTCGATCGACAACGACGTCTTCATCTGCAACATCAAGCTTAATGATGCGGCAGCGGATCTCCTGACCGACCAGCTTTTCCATTTCGGCCGCATCGCGTGCGCCGGTGCGCGAGGCTGGCATGAAAGCCCGCACGCCCACATCCACACTCAACCCACCTTTAATGACACCGCTCACCGTGCCCACGATGGCAGCCTTTTCTGCGAAGGCGCGCTCGAGCGAGGACCAATCCTTGGGCTGCTCGGTGCGGAAACGAGTGAGCTCGTAATATCCCTCCGGGTCCCGGCCCTTTACTGATACGAGTACCTGGTCGCCGGGCTTGACGCTCTCCCCGGCACTCTGGAACGCGCTGATGGGAAGAATTCCTTCGCTTTTGAAACCGATATCGAGAATGACGGAGTCGGCGGAAACTGTAATGACCGTGCCTTGGAGCTGCTTGCCAGCGTCTTTCGGCCTGCGCGAGCGGCTTTGCTCGAACTCGGTGAGAATCTCTTTAAAAGATTCGGTGGTCTCAGGAACATTTGCTTGGGATTCTGGGGTGTTTTCGTTCGCCATTCGAATTTACGGCCTCACTCTTGCGGTTTAGGCAGGATACCATCAGCCGATTCCCTGCCCGCATGACCTTGGTGACTAGCCTTGGCGTGCCTGCTGCACCATTTGGACCAGAACTTCCCGTGTCTGCTGTGGATTGGAAACCTCGTGGAGAAAATTGATACGCGCGCCCCGCATCCGCTCCGGCGTCTTGAGGCGTACGTTGAAACCCAGGCGGTCGACTGCGGTCATCTTCGCTTCCTGCGCCTCTATGCCCGCGAAGGCTTTGGCCAAGAGCACAAGCGCATCGCTATGGTCATTATTCATGTGGCGAATGATTTCGGCGGCGGTGTCCGATAGTGGATCTGGCTGGGCTTGTCTGTACTGGGGAGCTTCGACCCAGCCCATCACCCCAAATCCACCCACATAATAAAGATCGACAACATCCATCCGGTAGAAGTGAAAATCTTCAAAATCCACCCAGTATTTGCTGTTGCTGTGGCGCGCCAGGTAGAGCTCCCGCGCTTCAGCACGATCGGACTCGGCAAGTCTTTGGGTGTTTCCAATGACCGTAACCCGCGAGGCGCCCAGCGGATCCTCGTTGGGTTGGAAGTCGGTAACCAGCAGACTCGAGCGCGGGTCGGCCTGCAAATTCTGCGTGTGCATCGCCATCGTGCTGATTAGGAATATCGGGCGTCCTTGGGGATCAAGCGCGTAGGGCATTACCGATCCGAAAGGAAAGCCTAGCTGCTTGCGTGACACGGTAGATAGGGTACCGACCCGCCCCAAATAGAGCTGGGTCCGGGTGCGCTCCGCAAAGTTGGGTTCGGGGATTGCCGGTCCCTGGGTGGCGGTGGCGGCATGCTTTCCGGGTAAAGAGGACATCGTTCGGCAAGTATAAATAACCCGCTCCCATCGTGCCGCTCATTGACGAGGACCACACCGGCGTGCACTTGGACACTACTCGCTGGTAACTTGCCCGGTTTTCGAAGTGTTCGTAGACTCTGGGCACTGTTCCCTCCCCGCAGAAAGTGCCGTTATGTCAAGGCTAGCTAAAGGTTTACTGGGAACCGGCCTGCTGGGGATCGGACTGCAGATCGTGTGTCTCACCGGGGCGGATCACCGTCTCAATGCTGGTCTTGCTTCCAATTTCCTCGGCATATGCCTTGCCGTGTTAGCTACGAGCGCGATGCTGGTAGCTGCCCGCGCTCCCGACCGCTATGCCCGGTCTTTCTGGCGGCTCTTCGCAAGTGGATTTGCCCTGCTCACCGTTGCGGAACTGTTGGGGGCGTATTACGACAGCGCCTTACATGCCGACATTCACTCTGTCTGGCCGAGTGACGTCCTTTACTTCCTGGTCCCAGCCCCGATGGCGCTCGCTCTGTTTCTGCGCAGGAGAGCGCGGGGCGTGCAATACATTAATTGGATTCAGTGCTGCGACTTCCTGCAAGTTGGAGTTTTGACCACCGCTGCCTATCTCTATTGTTTTTATCTTCCGTCGCACTGGCGCGCGTCCGCGCAAGAAATCGAGAGGTTGCAGTGGGAGGTAGGGCTGGCTCGGGATGTGTTTCTCCTTCTGGCGTTCGGATTTCGGCTCACCTTCGCGCGTTCGAGAGTGGAATGGTCGCTACTGACAAGGGCGGGAACTTTCCTGTTTCTCTTTTGCGCCGGCAGCGCGCTGTTCACTCGCCGGCAGATGTATCAGGGCCTCGATTCAGGAACCTTCTGGGACTTGTGCTTTTCGTTACCTCTACTTGTAGCAATTGCAGGCGCGAGCACTTGGAAAGCGCCCGCACTGGCGCTATCGGAAGAGGAAGGTCTGGAAGCCAAAGTCGAGTCCTGGGGTTCACTTTGGATGTCAGTGCTGCTCCCGCTGGTTATTCTGGGAGTGGCCAGCCGTCTGGTACACGAACGACCGCTGCTCGCGACAATCGTAGTCGTAGTCACGCTAGCCTTGTCTGGATCCCGCAGCCTGCTCACACATAGTCACGAACAGCAAACCACCTACGCAAGGGTGCAAGCCGAGAAGAAGTTCCGAATCCTCTTCGAGGATAATCCGCAGCCAACTTGTCTATATGACCCCACTAGTGGGAGGTTTCTCGAAGTCAACCGAGCCGCGACGGAAAAGTACGGCTATCCGCGCGACGAATTTCTAAACCTTTCCATCGCGGACATATGCCCGGACTTGCCACCGGACAGAATCGCAGTTGCCCAACACGGGATCGAGGTCCGTGGCGAAGTCTGGAGGCAGCGGCGGAAGGATGGCAGTTTCCTCGAGGTCACTCTGTTCGCCCGCACGATTGAGTTTGAGGGCCGCTCTGCGCGCCTGGTTGTAACCCAGGACGTCACAGAGCGTAGGAGGTCCGAGCGTCTTCAGTCAGCGCTCTATCGGATCGCCGAAGTATCCACCACCGCGGGCGACCTGACCGAGATGTATCCCGCGATTCACAGGATCGTGTCCCATTTGCTGGACGCCAGGAATTTCTATATTGCACTTCACGAGCCGGAAACCAACTCATTGACGTTTCCCTACTTCGTTGACGAGTTCGATATGGCTCCCGCTTCACGACCGCTCCGAAAGGGCTTGACCGAATATGTATTGAGAACCGGCGAGCCTTTGTTGGCCACCGGCGAAAGATTAAACGAGCTGGCTGCGGCCGGTGAGGTGGAGCGTACCGGTTCTCCCGCGGATGACTGGCTCGGAGTCCCGCTTAAGACGGGAGACCAGACCTTCGGCGTTCTGGCGATTCAGCACTATGCGTCGCGGACAAGATTCGGCGCCCGGGAACGGGATGTTCTGACATTCGTTTCGCAACAGGTCGCGAACGCCATCCAACGGAAGCGCAGTGAAGAAAAGCTCACGCGATCCGAATCGCGTTACCGGTCGCTGGTGCAGAGTGCGGTGGTGGGAATTTTTCGAGCTACGCGTGACTGGCGGTTCCTCGAAGTGAATCCAGCGCTGGCCGTTATGCTGGGATACGCCTCTTCGAGCGAGTTTCTCGCGAACGGACAAGGAAACATTTTCCTGGATCCCACGGCCAAGTCCGAGGTGCAAGTCAACTTCCTTCGCCGGGGCAAGTTTGAAAGTGTCGAGACGCACTGGCGGCGCAAGGATGGCTCGGTCATCACCGTGCGGCTCAGCGGCCGCGGCGTGCGTGACGAACGGGAGGGCACAGAAGTTTTCGAAGTCATCGTGGAGGATGTGACGGAACGAAAGGCCCTGGAGGATCAGCTGCGGCAGGCGCAAAAGATGGAAGCTGTCGGCAAGCTGGCAGGTGGAGTTGCGCATGATTTCAATAACCTGCTGACCGTGATCACCGGCTATACCCAGATCTTGATGGACCAGCAATCTGAAAACGCGCAGGCTTCGCACTCGATTGAGCAGATTCTCAAGGCTGCCGATCGGGCCACCTCCTTGACCCGCCAGCTGCTCGCTTTCAGTCGTCGGCAGATGTTGCAGCCGCGGCTGGTCAGTCTA
The DNA here is from genome assembly GCA_963850425.1 of uncultured Acidobacteriota bacterium. GTDB lineage: Bacteria > Acidobacteriota > Terriglobia > Terriglobales > Acidobacteriaceae > Gp1-AA133. Next base: position 20,548 of record CAWKLF010000006.1, read on the forward strand.
AACACGCTCATTCGCAATCTCGAGAAAATGCTGCACCCGCTCCTGGGAGAACGGATCCAGATTGTGGTTCGCGCTTCTGCGAATCTGGGCGCCGTCCGAGCCGATCCCGGGCAACTCGAACATATCTTGGTGAATCTGGCTGTCAATGCCCGAGATGCCATGCCGCGCGGGGGAACGATCACGGTCGAGACCGCGAACGCCGATTTAACCGAAGCGTTCAGTCGCACCCACCCCGGAGCACTGGCCGGACAGTACGTTATGTTGTCGGTACGAGACACCGGAACCGGGATCAACGAACATACTCTCCCTCATATCTTCGAACCTTTCTTTACGACCAAAGAGCCGGGCAAAGGGACTGGTCTCGGGCTGTCTATGGTCTACGGCATTGTGAAACAGAGTGGGGGCTACATTACGGTCGATAGCGAGGTGGGAGCTGGGGCGACGTTCCGCATCTACCTTCCTCGAGTCAATGAGACCGAAGAATTGCAGCCGCTTGAAGCAAAGCCTGCGGCGCGGGAAGCAGGTTCCGGAACTATCCTGCTAGTCGAAGATGAAGACGCCGTGCGCAGTCTGGTCGAGACCATACTCACTTCCGATGGCTACAGGGTTCTGGTCGCTGAGTCGCCTGAGCAGGCGACCGGCATTTGCCGTGCTTTCCCCGGGACAATCGATGTATTGCTCACCGACGTGGTGATGCCGGATATGAGCGGGCCAGAATTGGCGGAAAGACTGCTTGGGCTGCGTTCAGGACTAAGAGTGGTATACATGTCTGGTTATGCGGGTGAGCACCTCGATGAGCAGGGCGTGAACGCCGAGGGTGCTTCCCTGCTCCAAAAGCCCTTCACGGCGGCAGTTTTGGAAGAAAAGATCCGACAAGCCCTCAACCCCTCCATGACGTCGCAATCCTTGCTGGAATAATCAGCGATCGAATCCTCGACGGCTCTTCATTGTTGGGGTACGTAAATGCTTCTCGTACGGTGCCCCTTTACTATCTATTCAGCCAATGATGGAGAACTTTTAGTTTCGCGTGCCAGATTCTGCTGTGGTTGAAGTGACTAAGGTGTTCACTGTATGCCGCAAAGGTTTGGGTCCAGTGTGCATATGTTTGCATCTCTTGATGGCCCACTGGTGGCAAGAAATCTTCTAATCCTAAGAAAATAATAGGGCGGATGGACTGGTTACCTTTGGCACCATAGATGCACTCCTTAGTAACCCAGCCGTGTCTGTGTATATAGGGACGGGGTCTCGATCCCCCGAGATAGAGATGTGGGTTAGCTCAAGTGGGTTCAGGAGGGTAGTTATGAGGCGAGTACTTATTTTGGCGGTGCTGGCGCTGGCGTTGCCATTAATGGCTTATGCCGACAGCAGCATCGACGTGTCAAATTCGGGCGGCACCATAACCGGTAACGCGTCAGGTTTGTCCCTTACGGGTTCGACGCTCTTCAAGTTTGGTTCTGCAGTGGGTTTGAACCTCGGGACTGTGAGCTTTACGACGGGGGCCTTCACCAGCGGCAACGCTCAAAACGGTGGAACACTGGCAGCCGGAGGGTCTTTCAACATCACGGGTAACGGCACGAACGGCGTTCCCAACGGCGTAATTTTCAATGGCAGTTTCAGTTCTGACGCGACCTGGACGCTGGTAACCCTTGCGAATGGAACTCACAACTACATTCTCCACGGTGCCATCGTGGACTCCAGCGGGCATGTTGGGGCGACCACGCAGATCAGCGTTAATACTGGAAAGGGTCTTTTCAATGGCTCGATCACTCTATCGAGCGGCGACACCAACCTTTCCGTCCCGGAGCCGGGCACGCTGGGCCTTCTCGGAACAGGCCTGATTGGAATCGCCGGATTGATGCGCCGCAAATTCTGGGCGAAATAAATCGGCTACAGCTAGAAGGCCCCATTGCGCATGGGGCCTTTTACTTTTTTGTGCGCGTTCTCGACGTTAGGATATCCTTGCGACGAAGTAACCTCTCTTCGAGTTCCGGTTCACCCCGAACTTCGAAACCTGTAGTCAATTGAATACAAACAGTCTTCCGTTGTAGCCTGCATCTCCTTGCGGGGTCACAGGTTACTGCCGTAACCCGCCATAGGGGTTTCGCATTGACCCCTCTCGCCTCGGACCATAAATTCGCCTGCAGGGGGTTGTATGAAGGACATCCATGAGGTTTTGCGCCGTAAGCAGGCCAAGTACGCGCAGCTGGCCAAGCAGATCGAAGCCCTGCAGCAGGCCGCCGAAAAGCTTCGGGAAGTTGCGCCCTTACTAGCCGAAAATGAAGAGGACGACAATGTTGTGCTGGCCGAGATGGACGATGAGGCCTCTCAGCCCGCTGCCATGGCAGCTAAGGCTTCAGCGTCACAAGGAAGCCCCGCGCCGACGAAATCGGGCCGTCCTGTGGCTCCGCGCTGGCCGTAGACGCACTGTTTTGATACAGGTTGCAGTATGACTCTTCAGACACTGCTTGTAACAAAAGACGATGATTCGGCGGAACTTCTCTGCCGCGTGCTGGCAGGTTTTGCCGTGGCGGTGGAACGCTTCAGCGAACTCGAGATCGCCCTGCAACGTCTGGGGGAGCAGCGCTTTGACGGGTTGATTGTCGATTTTGACGAACCCGAGACCGCGCACCCGCTTCTGCAGGCTGCTTTTCTAAAGCCGGGCGCTCTGATCACCATGGCATTGTTGAGCGATGAGCGGAACGTGCGCGAGACTTTGCACAGCGGAGCCAAATTCATCATTCACAAGCCTGTGGTGGCGGAACAAGCCGCCGCAACGCTGCGTGCAGTCACTGCCATGCTCCGGCGGGAGCGTCGCCGATCATTTCGCGTCCCGGTGCAGGCTCCCGTGCAAATCAGCATTCAGGGCGGCGAGCCGTTGGAAGGCATCATGCTTGACCTCAGCCAGACCGGCATGGACGTCTTGGCCGCTCAGCCCCTCCTGCCTGCGGCACTGATCGGCTTACGGTTTACCCTGCCTGACGGAAGCGCGGAGATTGACGCTCATGCGGAAGTAGCCTGGGCCAATCCAAATGGGCAATCGGGTGTGCGCTTTCTTGATCTTTCCGAAAGTCACGTCGAACACCTGAAAGCCTGGCTGTTGACGAATACGCCCGACGTCCCGCTTGAGGAAGCTGACCCCGTCTCGGTTTGCAAGCTGACGGACCTGAGCCTTGGTGGCTGCTATGTCGAAACGGAATCGCCTTTTCCTGAGCAGGCTCTCGTCGATCTGTGCTTGAGAGCCGGAGGCATGGAGATTCACGCTGACGGCATGGTGAGAGTCATGCACCCAGGATCGGGCATGGGGGTTGAGTTCCCGAGTCGAACGACTGAGCAGCGCGAGACCGTCGCACACTTTATCGAGTTCCTTACAAGCAGACCGGGTACGCTTCCAGAGCTGCTGATCTCGCCAAAATTACTGGTGGCGGATGAGAATCAGTTTGCGACCGCTGGCACCGCCGGCGAGGAACATTTGGAAGATCCTCTTCTGGACCTGCTCCGGGGCGCTCAATCTCTATCCAAGGATCAGTTCCTGGCGGAACTCCATCGCCAGCGCAATTCAGAAGCTGTCGCTTCCTCGTAGGCCAAGTACTTCTCTCGCGATGCCCCCATCGCACAGCTGTCACCCACGACAAACTTTCGTATCACAAAAGACTCATGAAGTCTGAGCCACGTCCCTGGATCAGGCCTATGAGTCCCTGTGGTCTGTCCGTCTGTCCACCTCAATGCCGTGAAGCTACCCAAGTGTTACGAAGAAGTTGCAGAACGGTGAGTTCTCCATAAAAGTTGGCGGGCTGCAGGGAGCACATTCCTCACCTGCCCGCGTGATGTGCATCACTGTCTAGCTGTACAGGACGTCGTAGCGTGGGACTAGCCAGTGAATGTGCGGGAGGTGACCATGCCGACTGCTCAGGTTCGTCTTACCCTCAAAAATGTACTAGTACCCACCGATTTCACAAGCGCATCCGAAAGAGCCCTGGCATATGCCCGTGCTTTTTCAGAAGACTATGGATCCACGATTTATGTGAGTCATGCGGTGAACCCAGCGCCCCCGGTTTTCATACCGATGGAACCCATTCCAATCGATCTTGATGGGGAATGGCAAGATGCGCAGGCGCAACTCAACAAATTCCTAGCCGCGGCTCAATTGAGCGGCACCCGACACGAAGGCATTCTCGCCCGTGGCGAGACCTGGAATGTGCTCAGTGACATCATCCACAGGCACTCGATTGATCTTATTATTCTTGGAACTTGCGGAAAACATGGGCTGAAGAAACTAGTTCTCGGGTCCGGGGCGGAGCAAATCTTCCGGCGAGCGGATTGCCCGGTTCTGACCGTTGGACCAGGCGTCGAGCTAGGAACCGGGGACGTCGCTGCATTCCGCCACATCGTATTCGCAACCGACTTTTCCGCGGGATCGCTGCATGCGCTGCCCTACGCGCTGTCCTTGGCCGAAGAAAACCAGGCAAGCCTGAGTTTTCTGCACGTGATGCCCATGGTTATCCCGCAGCAACAGAACGTAGTGGCGGAAACTGTTCGAAAACGCCTGCAAACTCTCATCCCTCCTGAAGCCGAAGATTGGTGCCATCCTGAACCGGTTGTTAGTTTTGAGTTTCCTGCGGAGGGCATCCTGCACGTTGCGGAGGAGCGGTGTGCGGATCTCATTGTGATGGGAGTTCACAAGCGCGCGCCAAATGCTTCTTCCCACCTCCCTTGGGCAATTGCCTATGAAGTCATGTGCCATGCGCACTGCCCGGTGCTGACCGTACGCGGCTGAAGAACCTTTCTCATCTCGATGAGGGCGGCCTTGTTCCAGCTTGCCGCCCTTCTTCTTTTTTCCGCAATTCCAACCAGGAGAATCCAGCGCTATCCATTACGTGCACGCCACTGATACATTGATGTGCGATTGAAACATGGCATCGGAGACGCCTGCGCTGAATCACAATTTTCCTTCAAGTCTGCCTCGTAAATCCCAGCCCGTGGGGCCCGATCTTCCGTCTCTGTTTCCGCTTCCGGCGCTGTTCATCGGAGGGGCCGCCTTCGCAGTGGTATTCCCTTTCTTCTTCCTGGGAAATCCATCGGGACATGATTTTGAGTTTCACGTTCTGTCCTGGATGGAGGTTGCGAACCAGTGGAGACAGGGCGTGATCTACCCAAGGTGGGCGGAATATGCTCACTATGTCTACGGCGAGGCGCGTTTTCTCTTTTATCCCCCGAGTTCATGGTCACTGGGTGCACTGCTGGGCAGTGTGCTGCCATGGAAGATGGCGCCGGGCGCGTACGTTTGGTGCGCCCTGGCTGCGTCCGGATGTTCGATGTTCTTTCTGGCTCGCCAGTATCTGACCAGAAATGATGCGATTTTCGCGGCCACTCTCTATGCCGCCAATCCCTACTACATTGTGGTGGTGTACTGGCGCAGTGCTCTTGCCGAGTTGCTCGCGGGATGCCTGCTGCCTCTTTTGTTGTTGGTGATCCTCCGCAACCGCTTGGACGGCCGCCGTTTAGTTCTGCCACTTGGGGTTCTGGTCGCTGCGGCATGGCTGACGAATGCTCCATCTGCCGTGATGGTGAACTACTCTCTCGCACTTCTGATCGTGGTTGTGGCTGTGACGTTCCGCCAACCCAAGTTGCTTTTGTATGGCGCCTTAGCGGTAATTCTAGGAGCTGCCTTGGCAGGGTTTTATCTCATCCCGGCCGCGTACGAAGAGAGGTGGGTGAATATTGCCGAGGTGCTCGCTCCGGGTTTGCGCCCGCAGGAGAATTTCCTTTTTACATTCATCAAGGATGCGGACCACAATCGCTTCAATCTCGTGGTATCGATCGTAGGCGCTGCGGAGATTATTCTGTTTGCCGTCGCTGCTTTCGTGTCGCGACGATCCCAAAATGAATTGCGGGCGGCGTCGCGAACACTCACGATCTGGGGAGCGGCATCCACGGTGCTCATGCTGCCGATTACTCTCGTCTTCTGGCAATACCTCCCGAAACTGCGGTTTGTGCAACTTCCGTGGCGGTGGCTGCTTTGTTTGAACGTGGGATTTGCAATGTTGGTAGCCGTGGCTTTCCGGCGGTGGCTGTTTCGTGCGGTCGTTTGTATGGCGATGTTTGCGGTGCTTTGGACGGTATGGCACGAAGTGCAGCCACCATGGTGGGATACCGCCGCGGACGTCCAGGAATTGCACGACTTCATTGAGGACGGCGCCGGGTATGAAGGCACAGATGAGTATGTGCCGGTGGGCGTCGACCCTTCCAACGTCGAAAGGAATGCACCGCTCGTCACCACCACAAGCGGGAGGCCGATGACAGTACACATCCAAGAGTGGACGGCCGAGGATAAGACTTTTTCTACCGAGACCGCAGGCGGAGAGACTCTTCGGCTCCGGTTGTTCAACTACCCGGCATGGGTAGCCGACGTTAACGGAGGAAAAGCAAAGAGCTCATCCCAGCCCGACACAGGGGAAATCCTGATTCCCGTAGGAGCCGGTGTTAACCGCGTCCACGTGCATTTTGGGAGAACTCGTGATCGATTAGTCGGAGGATTATGTTCTGTGATGGCCCTCGTGTTAATCCTTTGCTGGCAGTTTCTATGCAAGAAGCATAAGACCGCCTGAACAAAATTATCGTCAGTGCCGGAGCGGACAAGCTGTGAGCGCAAAACGCATTCTTATTGCTACGTCGAATTCTGGGAAACTGCGCGATTTTGCCGGGGCGGCCGCCAGCCATGGGGTGATTGTAGAAAGTCTCCCGAATTTCTCGTCCCTGCCGATGGTGGTTGAGGACGGCAAGACATTCGAAGAAAATGCGCGCAAGAAGGCGGAGCAGTACAGTCTGGCGGCTCCCGGAGAACTTGTTCTTGCGGATGACTCAGGAATTGAAATCGACGCTCTTCAGGGAGCCCCGGGCGTACATTCGGCACGGTACGCAGCAGACGATCCACGACAAGCCGGGAACAATACAGACGACGAGGCGAATAACGACCGCGTTCTGCGCGAACTGAAGGGGGTGCCGGCTGAGAAGCGCGGTGGACGCTTCGTCTGCGTCATCGTGGCCGCCCGGGACGGGCAGGCACTCGCCAGTTTTCAGGGCATTGCCGAGGGCGTAATCCTTGACCATCTCCGAGGCAACAATGGGTTTGGATACGATCCCATGTTTTACTTCCCTTCTATTCGCAAGACCTTCGCGGAACTCAGTGCAGAAGAGAAAGCCCAGTACAGCCATCGCGGAGCCGCATTCCGCAAAGTGCTCGACTGGTTGGACTCGTTGGGGAAACTTTGATACGACCTCACGGCGAAAAAAGCAAAGTGTGTGCAATTTCTGACCGATGGGATAGGGTCCACGCCCCCGTTGACTGATTTACCACCCTTTCTTGACTTCACTCGCGCTTGGCCAAGATAATAAAAGGTTCGCTTGTTCAATCCAGACTCATAAGGAGCGCTCATCGTGGCGACAACGGCCAGTCCTGCGGCTCCGGTTATCAAGCGCGGAGTGGCTCCGCTGCGTGCCGGTCAGGGAACATCTTTCCTGCTGCGCCGCCTGCATTCGCTTACCGGAATAATCCCGGTGGGCGCGTTTCTGTTCGAACACATTCTGATTTCGAACGCCACCGCTATCACCGGCCCGGACGCGTACGCCCGGCAGGTCAGTTTCCTGGCGAACCTTCCGCTGGTATTTTTTCTGGAACTCTTTGGCATCTGGATTCCGATTTTATTTCACGGTCTCTACGGTTTTTATATCTGGTATCGCGGCGACGGAAATTCCATTCAGTATCCCTGGACCGGAAACTGGATGTATACCCTCCAGCGCTGGACAGGTGGAATCGCCTTCGTCTACATCGTCTGGCACACCTACACGATGCGCTTCACGGGCGTTGACCTGCACGAAGCAGCCGTGCAGTCGTTTCCCAAAGTGCAAGCCGAGGTACATAATCCGCTCCTATTCTTGTTCTATATGGCCGGACTGATCGCCGCGTCCTGGCACTTTGCGTACGGCATCTGGTTGTTCTCGGCGAAATGGGGGATCGTTTCGGGCGAGAGGGCGCAGCAGAGACTGCTTCGCGTTTGTCTGGCCTTCTTTCTCCTCCTCACCGTAGTCGGCCTAGCTAGCCTCTACACGTTCCGGATGCGCTTCCAGCAGCCGAGTACTGATGGCAACATCGTAAATTCCAGTCCCCGCGACGCCACGCTACCGGAAAGGCCGGTGAATTGAGATGGCAGCAGCTCCGAAAATTATTGTTGTAGGCGGCGGCCTGGCTGGCTTAGCGGCCGTGATCAAGATCGCCGAGATGGGTGGCAACGTCGACCTGTTCTCGATCGTGCCTGTGAAGCGTTCGCATTCGGTCTGTGCGCAGGGTGGAATCAATGCGGCGAAAAACTTAAAGGGTGAGGGCGACTCCACCTGGCAGCACTTTGACGACACGATTTACGGCGGCGACTTTCTGGCCAACCAGCCTCCGGTTAAGGCGATGTGCGATGCAGCTCCAGGGATCATCGACCTGCTGGACCGCATGGGTGTTCCCTTCAACCGAACTCCGGAAGGCCTGCTGGATTTCCGGCGTTTTGGCGGAACGCTCTATAACCGGACCGCATTCGCCGGCGCAACCACAGGGCAGCAACTCCTGTACGCGCTCGATGAGCAGGTACGGCGGTACGAATCCGAAGGCAAGGTAACGAAGTACGAGCACTGGGAATTTCTATCCGCCGTGCTCGATGGAAATCGCGTGTGCCGAGGCATCTGCGCCATGGATTTGCGCACCATGGAGATTCGCACGTTTCCTGCCGACGCGATCATCATTGCCACCGGCGGAATCGGGGCAATTTTCGGCAAGTCCACAAATTCTGTCGTATGCACCGGGTCAGCGCAGTCCGCGCTGTATCAACAGGGCTGCTTTTATGCCAACGGCGAATTTATCCAGGTTCACCCAACGTCGATTCCGGGCGAGGACAAGTTGCGCCTGATGTCGGAGTCGGCGCGCGGCGAAGGCGGCCGCGTGTGGGTCCCGAAGAAGCAGGGCGACAACCGCGACCCCAAGAGCATTCCCGATAGCGAGCGCTGGTATTTCCTTGAGGAGTGGTACCCGAAGTACGGAAATCTGGTGCCGCGCGACGTCGCGACCCGCGCCATCTTCAAGGTGGTCTATGAGCACAACCTCGGCATTGACGGCAAGCCGATGGTCTACTTGGATCTGACCCACATCGATCGCAAGATTCTCGATAAGAAACTCGAGGGTATTCTCGAAATCTACGAGAAGTTTGTGGGCGACGATCCTCGCGATACGCCCATGAAGATCTTCCCTGGCATGCACTACACCATGGGGGGTCTGTGGGTGGATTTCAAGCAGGCCACTAACATAGCGGGGATCTACTCTGCGGGCGAATCGGAATACCAGTATCACGGTGCCAACCGGTTGGGAGCGAATTCCCTGGTTTCCTGCATCTGGGGTGGATTTATTTCCGGCCCGAATGCCGTGCAGTATGCGCGAGGTCTGCAAAACTCTGACGGCAACGGAGCATTTGACGCTGAGAGAAAACGCCAGCAGGAAATCAACGACGGCCTGATGAAAGCCGACGGAACGGAAAACCCGTTCAAGTTGTGGCAGGAACTAGGCGATGAGATGACCAAGAACTGCACTGTCATCCGCTACAACAAGAACCTGCAGCAGTGCGATGCAAAACTGGTGGAATTGCTGGAAAGGTTCCAGAAGATCAATCTCAGCGATCGAAGCCAGTGGGCGAATACAACAGTTGCATTTGCGCGTCAGCTTTATAACATGCTGCAACTGTCTCGCGTGATCGCACAGGGCGCTGCCATGCGCGACGAATCTCGCGGGGCGCATTACAAACCGGACTTCCCCGACCGCGACGACAAGAATTGGTTGAAGACGACGAAGGCGACGTTTGCGCCCGACGCCGACGAACCCAAATTTGAATTTGAGCCGGTGGATATTTCGCTGCTTCCACCACGGCCCAGGAAGTACGACGCGGCAAAGTAGTTTAGAGCGTTTATTTGATTGTCATCCTTCGTAAAGCGAAGAACCTGCTGTTTGCTCGCGACGCCGAAGTCCACAGGTTCGTTGTCCGAGCTGAATGAAGGAGTTTGAGAGCAAAGGCTAAGAGCTAATGGCTAATTCCGTTGTCATAAAAATCAAACGCCAAGATACCCCCAACGGCAAAGCCTATTGGGATGAGTTCGAACTTCCGTACAAGCCGGGCCGGAACGTGATCTCCGCGCTTATGGAGATTGCCGCGAACCCAGTAACCCGGCATGGCAAGAAGACTACGCCCGTTACGTACGACTCGAACTGCCTGGAAGAGGTGTGCGGCTCTTGCGCCATGTTGATCAACGGGAAGGCCCGCATGGCTTGTTCTGCCTTACTCGATAAATTGGAACAACCCATTCGACTGGAACCGTTCTCTAAGTTCCCGGTGGTGCGCGACCTGGCAACCGACCGCAGCGTGATCTTTGAAAACCTGAAAGCCGTCAAAGCCTGGGTGCCGGTGGATGGCAGCTACGACCTGGGATCGGGACCGCGGGTTTCGCCCGAAGATCAAGAACAGATGTATCCGCTTTCGCGGTGCATCTCATGCTGCTGCTGCATGGAAGCGTGCCCGCAATTCAACGACGACACGGGCTTCGTGGGTGCGGCGACCATCTCGCAAGTGCGATTGTTCAATTCGCATCCCACCGGCCAGGTCCTCAAACGCGAACGCTTGTCGGCCCTCATGGGCGACGGCGGCATTCAGGAATGTGGCTACGCGCAAAACTGCGTGGAGGTTTGTCCCAAGGATATTCCGCTCACCACCTCGATTGCTGAGGTCGGCGGTGACGTGATGAAACAGGCGGTGGGCGACCTGTTCCGCAAGTAATCGCGTTACGTTGGTTCCACGGCGAACCAATGATTTAGCAATGGTAACCGGCGATCCCGTTACCGATGATTCACCCCTTAGTAACGGCGAGAAGGTGCTTTCTGATTGGGTTTCTTGACAGCTAGGGTAGACTAGCATTCTGCTCTGGGCCACCAGAGCCTCTCCCCGGAACGGTTCGAGGCCACTTCGTTGCGAATGGAAACTGGACGTATTCGACTCTGGGCGGCACTGGTGACGCTGTTGATAAGCAGCCAGGCTTTCGGCCTGCATAGCTACACCACGAAGCGCTCCACCAGTCGTAAACTCGGCAAGCATCATGTTCGCCGGGTTCGATGGAACCCGATGTTCCGTCCATCGCACGATTCCCTGCTTCGCCAGAACGAAGAGATTGATCGTCTGGACCTGCCGCGTATTCAGGACGACGATGAACTGGAAGCGTTGAAAACGAGCCAGGCGCTGGTCGCGATTCGAACCGGGCAGACGCTGCGAATTGATCCTCGCCTCGATCCCAACCGCCGATTCTGCCGGCCCTGGACCCGCGACTTTGTGGAGGACCTCAGCCAGGCCTACTATCGCCAGTTCCATGACCAGATCCAGGTGAATTCCGCGGTTCGAACGGTGAAGGTGCAGATAAAGCTCCGCCGCCACAATCGCAATGCAGCACCTGCGGAAGGCGAAACCGCTTCGTCACACCTTGCAGGCCTGACACTCGATATTCAACGCCGCGGGATGTCGAAGCAGCAGCTTCATTTCGTCGAACGCTACCTGTTCTACCTGCGTGCTCTCGGACTTGTGGAACCCGAAGAAGAACGCCGCCAATGGGTTTTTCATGTGATGGTTTCCGATCGGTATTCCAGCTGGCGTGAAACCCAGGACGTCGTTCGCTGGGACAACGAACTCTTCGAAGAACTCAGTCAGAAGTAGTTCCTTTCAGCAGAAGATGATTGTTCTAATGGCCGGACTCCCGGGCACTGGGAAATCTGCGTTGGCCGAAGCGCTTGCGGAACGGCTCGATGGCATCGTGCTGAGTAAAGACCGGATCCGGCATGCCTTGTTCTCTCCGCGCGACATCGAGTACACGACCGAACAGGATGACTTCGTTATGGAAGTCATGCTGCAAGCCGCCGGGCGAATCTTACAGAAGCACCCAGACCGCGTCGTCTTCATGGATGGACGCACCTTCTCCCGCGCGTACCAGATCGAGCGCGTCCTTGAGGTTGCCGCGCGGCTAGGGCAGGCATGGCAGATTCTGGAGTGCGTTTGCGCCGACGAAACTGTCAGGGCGAGGTTGGAGATACAAGCAAGCAACGGCCAACATCCTGCCGGCAATCGTACGTTCGGCCTATATCGCGACATCAAGCAGCGTTTTGAACCGATCACACGGCCCAAAACGATAATCGATACAGATCGCCCGTTCGAGCAGTGCGTCAATCTGGTCCTAGCCACGATGCGGTGACGCCTGCTGACCTGGTCGGGCCTCCTATACAATTTAGTCTTGGCCAGCCTGACACAAACCCTATGAAATCATTTCTGCTTAGCTTCCTTCTAAACCTGGCATTGTTCTCCCCTGCCCTATTGGCTCAAAACGCACCGGGGCCAACCGGTGTCAGTCCCAAGGCGCAGCAGATTCACAATTCTGCCATCGTGGTCGACACCCACGCAGATACGCCGCAGCGGTTTCTCGATGAAGGCTTCGACATTGGCAGCACCGATCCGGCCGATAAGGGACATATCAGTCTCGACAAGGCTCGCGCCGGGAATCTGGGGGCTGAGTTTTTCTCGATCTGGGTCGATCCCCGAATCAGCCAGAATCATTTTTCGCAGCATACCCTGGACCTGATTGACTCGGTCTACCAGCAGGCTGCCCGACATCCGGATCGCATGATGATGGCCTTCGGTGTTGACGACATCGAGCGCGCTCATCGAGAGCACAAACTGGCAGCTCTGATGGGGATCGAAGGCGGGCATTCCATTGAAAACGATATCCACTTGCTGCGTGATTTTTACCGGCTGGGCGTCCGCTACATGACCCTGAGCTGGTCCAACACGAACGAATGGGCCGACTCCTCCGGCGACATAACGGATTCCAAAGTGCAGCATCACAACGGGCTGACGGATTTCGGCAAGGAAGTGGTTCTGGAAATGAATCGGCTGGGCATGATGGTCGACATTTCCCACGTGGCTGACAAAACGTTCTGGGACACGATCGCGACAACCAAGGCCCCCGTCATCGCGTCACACTCGTCGGCACGAGCCCTTGCAAACCATCCGCGAAACATGAGCGACGACATGCTTCGCGCGACAACGAAGAACGGCGGGGTGGTCCAGGTGAACTTCTTCTCCGCATTTGACGACCCGAGATACCTCGAAGCCTCCGAAGCGCAGGCCAAGGAGCGGGACGCTGCAGTTGAGATGTATCTCGCGAAAAAGAGAGCAGCCGGCCAGCCCATTACCTATCTCGACGAGGACCACGTCGAGACGGAGTGGCTCGCTAGAATTCCGCGGCCACCTTTCAGTTCGCTGATCGATCAGATCGACCACATCGCGAAAGTAGCCGGGGTCGATCACGTCGGTCTGGGATCGGACTTTGATGGCGTCAGCGGGGCCACTCCCGAGGGGCTGGACTCGGCTGCCGACCTGCCCAAGATTACGCAGGCCCTACTGGATCGGGGCTATTCCGCGGACGACATTCACAAGATTCTGGGCGGAAACTTACTCCGTGTGTTTCGAGACGTGGAGCGCGTGAGCGCGCAGATGCGTGGCGCTCAATCGACTAGGACGCCGAAATGACGACCGCCGGGTTCGACGGGACATAGTCCACCGCATCAGTATCGTACAATTCTTATTATTCACATTAGCGCGAAAACAACCTTTTAAGGAGTCCGCATGCAACGAATAATCGGGCTTGCCGTCGTCCTCGCGGTGCTTTCTTTGTCGGCCTGGCCTCAAGCGAAACCTGCAACCACAAACCCGCCCCACCGGGCCACCAAAGCTGCGCCTGTCCCAGCAGAAGATGCACCAGATCCTATCGCCATCATCGACACTACCGCAGGCAAGATGACCTGCACGCTCTTCCCCAAGAAGGCACCCATTGGGGTTGCGAACTTCATCGGCCTGTCTACCGGTAGCAAGGACTGGACGAATCCCGCTACTCACACGAAGAAGCATGGCGTACCGCTCTACGATGGCACAATTTTTCACCGCGTCATTCCCGCCTTCATGATTCAGGGTGGTGATCCCGAGGGCACCGGACGTGGCGACCCGGGTTACAAGTTTAAGAACGAGACCTCTCCAGACCTGGGTTTCGACAAGCCGGGACGGCTGGCTTATGCGAACGCTGGTCCAGACACGAACGGATCACAATTCTTCATCACCGAGGTCCCCTACCCAAGCCTGAATGGTGGATACACTATCTTTGGTCAATGCGACGATGCGGCCGTCGAACTGGTAAAGCAAATCGCCCGCATGCCCAGCGATCCTCGCGATAACCGGCCATTGCGTCCGGTGAAGATTAATCACATTTCGATCGTCAAGGCCGGTTCGGATGCGGCGGCAACCAGCGCTAAACCAGCGCCGAAGAAGCCTGCAACCCTTAAGCCGTCGGCTCCGACGAGTGTGCCTCCGAAGTAGAGGGGGTACGGTCGCGCGAACGCGTCAATCAATTTCAAACAACCGCAAAAAAGGAAAGGATTCTCATGGCTCGCGAACCTGGCACTTATGCAACACTGAAGACCTCAGAGGGAACGATTGTCTGCCGCCTGTTCGACAAGGATGCTCCTAAGACGGTCTCTAACTTTACCGACCTTGCAGAAGGCAAGCGCGACTGGACGCACCCGGTGAGCGGCAAGAAGAGCAAGGACCGCCTCTACGACGGCACGATCTTTCATCGTGTGATTCCGGACTTCATGATTCAAGGGGGCGACCCGGCAGGAAATGGCATGGGAGGCCCGGGCTATCAATTCGAGGATGAAACCCGGAACTCACCGCACAAGTTCGACAAGAAGGGCAAGTTGGCCATGGCGAACGCTGGGCCGAACACTAACGGATCGCAGTTTTTCCTGACCGTGGCAGCGACGACCTGGCTTACCGGCAAGCACACGATCTTCGGCGAGGTAGTCGAAGGTCAGGACGTTGTTGACAAGATTTCAACTGCAGCGCGAGGCCGGCAGGACCGCCCTGTGAAGGATGTGGTGCTGCAATCGGTCACGATCGAACGCGTGTGAAAGTGTTTGTTCAGCTCCTTCGGTTGGGCGCCGGCAATCAATGAGCTTCGAACAACGACATGGTTAGAAAGCAGGAATCACGGGCCAAGATTTGTTATGCGGGCTATCGATTTGCCAGGACCTTGGCTTCGGGCACAGCCAGTAGCTTTTGATCGGCCGTGACCAGCGTTAGATCGAAGACCTTCGCCGATGCCGCGATTAAGCGGTCAGCTGGGTCGCTGTGAGGAAGTTTCAGATTGGATGTTTCGAGAGCGACCTCGAAGGTCAACGGGGCCTCGTGCAGCTGCAATTGTTCCACCGTGCGCTGTGCCCAAGCAACCGGTTCTTCATTCAGCTGCACTCTTCCCTTCTGCGTAAGCACCAACAACTCCCAGACGCTGATGGGCGAAAGCCACAACTGACTCTCCGGGTTGTCAAGGGCCCGCGCGACGCGCTGCGATAGACGCTTCGGCTCAAGCACCATCCAAAGCCATATGTGGGTGTCCAGCAGGAGCTTCATTTAGCGGGCGGCATCCCATTCGCTGTCATCGCTGATGGAGCCGACGATATCGCCCAAGATACGCCCGGTACCTACCATGCAACCCAAGCGCCTTCCGGCGGGCTTTTCCGGTGACGGCGGGATCACTTCAGCCACAGGCTTTCCAAAACGAGTGACGCGGACTGGCTTGCGGGTCTTCCGGACCTCCTCCAGAATGCCGAGACACTTCGCCTTGAACTCGGATATTGCAATTTCCTTCATGAATGGCAATGTTACCATGGTCAATGACCATGGTCAATATAAGGATTTGAGAAGTCTGTTACAGGACACGGAAGGCGCAGGTTGGTGCCGTGGCGTGCCGACAACATGTCTCGGACCCACCGCGCAGCATTACTACATCCTTACTAGCGGATAAATTGCGAACTCTACGACCAGAACGCTACACCCCTATCACCGCCACTAACTCTTTCACTGCCGAAGCACTGCGATCGAGTTCGGCTTTCTCCTGGGGAGTCAACTTAATCTCAATAATCTGCTCAATTCCCTTCGCGCCCAGTTTGACCGGAACACCCACGTAGAGTCCTTTAATCCCGTACTCGCCATCCAGGTATGCCGCGCAGGGAAGAATTTTCTTTTTGTCCTTGAGAATTGCCTCGACCATCTCCGTTACGGCGGCCGAAGGCGCGTAATAAGCTGATCCGGTCTTCAGATACTTCACGATCTCCGCGCCGCCGTCCCGCGTCCGCTGGATCAATTTTTCCAGTGTCGACGCATCCAATAATTCCGTGATCGGAATTCCCGCCACGGTGGAATAACGAGCCAGGGGAACCATGGTGTCGCCGTGTCCACCCAGCACAAAGGCAGTGACATTCTCAACGCTGACCTTCAGTGCTTCAGCAATGAAGGTCCGGAAACGCGCGGAATCCAGCACGCCGGCCATGCCGATTACTCGCTCGCGCGGAAACCCACTCAACTTGAAGGCAGCTTGCGCCATGGCGTCAAGGGGATTAGAAACAACAATCAAAATGCAGTTGGGCGAGTACTTCACGGCTTCGCCGACAACGGCCTTCATGATGCCATGATTCGTGTTGAGCAGGTCATCGCGGCTCATACCGGGCTTGCGAGGAATGCCTGCTGTAATGACGACGACGTCGGAGTTAGCCGTGTCCCGGTAGTCTTGCGTGCCCATGATATGGGCATCTCGCTTCTCGATGGGCATGGCTTCGAGCAAGTCGAGGCCCTTCCCTTGTGGGACCCCTTCCACAATGTCAATCAAAACAATGTCCGCGAGTTCCTTGGAAGCGATCCAGTGGGCGGCGGTGGCGCCGACATTGCCGGATCCGACGATCGTTACCTTCTTTCGCATGTATGAGTCCTCTCCTTAAGCGTTAGCAAGACAGAAGAAACCCTGACCCAGAAGCGGCGAACAGCATTCCTGGGTCAGCGCACACCTGCCAAGACAACCTGGTCCATATTCCCGATGATGTGATCGCCGAATTCACTGGTTTTAACCTTGGTGGCGCCATCCATCAGGCGTTCGAAGTCGTACGTGACCTTTTTCTGCGCGATGGTGAGTTCCATCCCGTGCTCAATAAGATCTGCGGCCTCGTTCCAACCCAGGAATCGAAACATCATGACGCCCGATAGAATGACCGAGCCGGGGTTGATCACATCCTTATCGGCATACTTGGGAGCGGTCCCGTGGGTCGCTTCAAAAATCGCATAACCGTCTCCAATGTTGGCTCCCGGTGCAATGCCAAGACCACCCACTTGCGCGGCGCAAGCATCGGAAATGTAGTCGCCATTCAAGTTGGGAGTGGCCAGCACGGTATATTCGTCGGCTCGCGTAACCACCTGCTGGAAGATCGAATCGGCGATTCGATCGTTGATCATAAGCTTTTTCTTCCACGCGCCGTTGCCATGCGTCTTGTAGATTGCATTCAGAACGTCTTTCACCTCCCGCACGACCGACTTGCGAAACTCTTCCGGGGCAAATTCGAGGCCTGGCTCCGTCAAGTTTGCGTTCTCTTCAGCCGAGAGGTTGGGATTCCTGTCTTTGTTGTCCACAATCCAGCTTTCACGCTCAGTGACCACCTTGTCCCGGAATTCCTGCGTCGCCAGTTCGTAGCCCCACTTGCGAAATGCGCCTTCTGTGAATTTCTGAATATTGCCCTTGTGGACCAGCGTCACGCTTTTGCGGCCACTCTCAAGGGCATGCTGGATGGCCATGCGCACCAGGCGCTTGGTTCCGCTCACGGAGATTGGCTTGATGCCGACACCGGAGTCCGCACGGACCTGTTTCTTGCCTCCCTTGAGCATGTCCTTGTTGAGGAACTCAATCAGCTTTGCCGCTTCGGCAGTTCCCTCTTCCCACTCGATGCCGGCGTAAACGTCCTCGGTGTTTTCGCGGAAGATCACCAGGTCCATGCGCTCGGGATGCTTCACCGGCGAGGGAACGCCCTGGTAGTACTTCACCGGTCGAACGCAGGCATAAAGGTCAAGGATCTGGCGCAGTGCCACATTCAGAGAACGGATACCGCCGCCAACGGGTGTTGTCAGAGGCCCCTTGATGGCAACGCGAAATTCGCGGATGGCGGTGACGGTATCGTCGGGAAGCCAATTATCGAATTTTGCCTTGGCTTTTTCGCCCGCAAAAACTTCGTACCACGCCACGCGCCGCTTGCCCTTATAGGCCTTCTCCACCGCGGCATCAAAGACACGCACGGACGCCTTCCAGATATCCCGACCGGTTCCATCGCCCTCTATGAATGGAACGACCGGATTGTCTGGGATGTGATATTGCCCATCTTTGTAGGAAATGCGTGCGCCGCCAGCGGGCACAGCCACGCCATTAAAAGCCTCCGCCATTGCTTGCTCCTTGCTTCGATAGAAAACCTTACATTATAGAGAAGAAGTCGCGATTTCCCCTAAGTGATTGCCGAGTGGGATTTCACTAGCACTGTGAACTGGGCCTCAAACTGATCCTGTTGGGCATAGCCCCATGTGCCGGGATGCTAGAATCGCGCGCGAACGTGGGAGGAACAGTTTTTTATGCGGCGAGGATTCGTAGAGATTCAGACTGCTCTGTTTCTGACTCTGCTTTGCACGCCGGGCATATTAGCTCAGGACGTGCAGACCCCCAAGCCTGAAAGCAGTGCACGTCATGAGTTCGTCATGGCCAACTTCAAGACTGAAAGTGGAGTGATTCTGCCGCAAGCGCGCGTAGTCTACGGAACCTACGGGAAACTCAACGCCGCCCGCGACAACGCCATTCTGCTGCCCTCGCATTACATGGCCGACTATCACGGGTATGAATGGCTAATAGGCCCAAATCACGCGCTCGACACATCGAAACTCTTCCTGGTCACTACGGAACTGTTTGGCAGTGGTCATTCTTCGTCGCCGAGCAACACGCCGGAGCCTTACCACGGCCCACGCTTTCCGGTTACAACCATCCGCGACAACGTGGACGCAGTTCATCGACTCCTGACCGAAGAACTGCACATCACTCACTTGCGGGCGATCATCGGATTTTCCATGGGAGCGCAGCAAGCCTTTCAGTGGGCCGTGAGCTACCCAGATTTTGCGGATAGGATTGTCGCTACCGCGGGAACAGCGAAGACCTATCCACACGGCTTTGTAAGGCTTGAGGGCCAGATCGCAGCACTCACGACCGACGCGGCCTTCCAGAACGGGGACTACACGTCCCCACCGAAGAAAGGGCTGGAAGCGTTTGGCCTCGTGTGGACGGCGTGGCTGTTTTCCCAAGAGTGGTGGCGCAAGGAATTGTGGCGTGAGGGCGCGAAGCCGGGCACGACGTTTGAGTCCACCCTAAACGAATTCCGCACAAATTTCATACCCGGCGCCGACGCGAACGACATGATCCTGCAGGCCCGTACCTGGGAAAAACACGACGTTGGGGCGACTCCCGGGTTTGGAGGGGATGTTGCCAAGGCTCTGGGCTCGATCCAAGTGCCATTCCTTTACATGCCCTCGGAAACCGATCTCTATTTTCCGGTAGGCGATGCTCGCTATGAATCGGCATTTATGCATACGGTTACTCTTTTGCTAATCCCCTCGCTTTGGGGACATACGGCGGGCGCTGGCGCCAGCCCGGCAGATGAACAATTCTTGAACGACAATATCGGCAAGTTCCTGGCCGCCGGGCCCGCACATTGAAAGAATAAATATGGAAATCAACCTGCCTTGACATCATCTAAGACCGAGGTGAGAATTTCCCCTGGTTGTTGACGCGTTTTCCAGCCTGTTTAGGGGTTAATCATGACAGTTTCACTCGTGCAACGTCTTTGCCTGCTGGTGCTGGCTCTCGCTCTCGCAATTCCCACGGCCTTCGCTAAGAACCACGGTTTTGAGATCACTCAGTTCGGCCATGACATAAGGATCGGAGCGGATCAGAAAGCCGCGGACGTCACCTGCATCAATTGCTCCGTGTACGTCGAGGGACAAGTTGCCGGGCAAATAACCGCCATTCACGGCAATATCGTGCTCCAAGAAGGCGCCATGGTTGGAGGCGAGGTGACGGCTCTGCTCGGGGACTTGCGGATGGCAGATAACACCAAGGTTGCGGGAGAGGTTACGGTTCTGGGCGGCAAAATTCGCCGCTCACCGACTGCCAACGTTGCTGGTGATGTCACCGTAATGGAGGGTGCAGCTTGGGTTTACCTGATGGTGCTGAGCCCGTTCCTGTTCCTCACCGCACTCATTGCGCTCATCGTGTGGCTGATCCGTCGTCGGAAACCGGCGCCAGTGTACGCCAGAGCTGCTTAGCACAACACAATACTGCCGTATTCAAACATCGCGAGGCGCCCGTAACGAGGGCGTCTTTTGCATTTCGCCGCAGCCGCCTCGGGTTCAGTCTGAGTCCCTATGGCCGAAGTATTTCCGGACGCCAATCACGTTGTATCGTCCCCAAGGTCCGTTCGTCCCCAGGTCTGCGGGACCGAGAAAACGGTCGCGCGCACCCAATCGCTGAAACAAGAAATGCTGTGTTACCCGCAGCTCAAAGCCCCGCCCGATCGTGATGCCTGCACCCCAAGACCGCTCCCACCCGATCGCGTCCGGCGACCAGGTGTAGAGCGTGTGGGGAAGATTCTTGCCGAACAGGAAAGTTGGGGCGCCGAAGAAGAACAGCCGGCGCAGTTCCGTGCGCGCAAAGGGACGGACTTCCACATACCCAGAAAGCATGTAGCGCGCGAAGGCATTGCACGGAGCGTCCCTGCCGCCAAAATCGGCAGCATTGGCGGCACATAAATTCGGATCAGGCTCATTGTGAGGAGGGGCGATGTCGAACTGACTGTATCCCCAGATGAAGTTGTGCGGAAAGAAAAGCCGCCCACCGCCGACTGCGGAAGAGGGGGTCTGCTGCGCTGCTGCCGCTGCTGCCATTGCTACAACCGCAAGAATGCTCAGCACACGCTTCATGAAAGCTCCATTGGATAAATTTGGGGGACAGGCTCAGTGCGAGCTCGATCAAGCCTCGCGTGGAAGTTCACGAGCTGCGCCCTTTGGGAAAGCGCGCCATTGTATCTTGAAATCTAACGGGGCGCAGGATGAGCCGCGAATTGAGATCCGAATGTGTCGCTGTTGGTTTTAAATGTCGTAGTACAGCAGAAATTCATATGGGTGCGGCCGTAGCCTCACGGCCTCAACCTCTTTTTCCCGCTTATATTCCAGATAAGTCCTTAACAGTTCCTCAGTGAATACGTCGCCCTTCAGCAGGAACGTAGAGTCCCGTTCGAGCGCATCGAGAGCCTCTTCCAGTGATGCCGGCATGGACGGCACCTTCGCGAGTTCTTCCGGGCCGAGATCATGAAGATCCTTATCCAAGGGGAGACCGGGGTCCATCTTGTTTTCGATACCGTCGAGGCCTGCCATCATCATCGCGGCAAACGCCAGGTACGGGTTGCAACTCGGGTCTGGCGGCCGGAACTCAACCCGCTTCGCCTCCGGCGAGGCCGAGTACATCGGAATACGGCAAGCAGCGGAACGATTGCGTCGGGAATACGCCAGGTTGACGGGCGCCTCAAAACCAGGCACCAGACGCTTGTAAGAATTGGTCGTAGGCGCGATTAAGGCCGCCAAAGCCGGTCCGTGTTTGATGAGCCCCCCGATATACCAGAGCGCCACCTGCGATAAGCCTGCGTAGCCGTCCCCTGCAAAAAGAGGCTTGCCGTCTTTCCAAAGCGACTGGTGCGTGTGCATCCCGCTTCCGTTGTCGCCATAGATGGGCTTGGGCATGAAGGTCACCGTCTTGCCGTACTGGTTCGCCACATTCTTCACGATGTATTTGAACAGCAGCATGCTGTCGGCGGACTTCACCAGCGAATTGAAGCGCAGGTCGATTTCGGTTTGTCCTGCCGTGGCCACCTCGTGGTGGTGGCATTCCACAGTCATGCCCGCGTTCTGCATGGTGACAACCATTTCGCTGCGCAGGTCCTGATAGTGGTCGGTCGGAGGTACCGGGAAATAGCCTTCCTTGTAGCGCGGGCGATAGCCAAGATTGTTCTCAACCCTACCGGAATTCCAGCGTCCTTCTTCCGCATCCACGAAGTAAAAACCATGCTGCGCACGCTGGTCGAATCGCACGCTGTCAAAAATAAAGAATTCCGCTTCCGCGCCAAAATAAGCTGTGTCGGCAACGCCGGATGCGTTCAGGTACATTTCAGCCTTGCGGGCAATGTAGCGCGGATCGCGGTCATAGCGTTGCTTTGTAACAGGGTCGATCACGTCCGCAATCATGACCAGCGTGGAGACTTCCGTAAACGGGTCCAGCAGGTGAGACGCGGGATCCGGGATCAACAGCATGTCGCTCTCGTGGATCGCGGCCCATCCCCGAATGGAAGAGCCGTCCATGCCGAAGCCGTCGTCGAACGAGGCCTCGCTGAGTTGCTCAATGGGGTATGAGATGTGGTGCCAAAGGCCGGGCAGGTCCGTAAATCTCAGATCAAGAATCCTGACGTCGTTGCGCTTCGCGAAATCCAGCACCAATCTGGGATCTGCCATGTCTTCCCTTCCAGAGGTTGCGAGGCCACAAATTATTTTCGGACCCCGACATTGCTTTTCAAGCTACGGCAGCCAACGCTTGCGATGTCACGCGTTCGGCCACCTCAAACGGAGATCGACGTCGTGAGTTCGTAAGTCGCCGCTAGAGTGTAGAGGGTCGAAGGAAGACGCTCGAAATTGATTGTTTTTATGGAAGGAATAAGCAGAGTTTATTCCCAGCAGGAAGAACCGAAGTGAGGGCAAGGCAGGGCCGCGACGCAAGCCCTTCTTCTGATGCCATTCTCGGTTGAACGGGATGCGACTGGTCTTGCGCCGTAGGGCCAAATCGATTGTTTCAATGCTCCGATTCGAAGCGTTTATGATAGTGCATGGAGAACAACCCTCTCTAGACTTCGGGCGGAATGCGAAATTAGGTTTTTTCGCTGCTTTACCAGTAAAGCACAAACGCGATGGACTTTGACCAGCTTGAAACCTTCCTGGAAGTGGCGCGCCTGTGTTCGTTCTCGCGGGCTGCCGAAAAGCGCTTCCGAACGCAGCCCGCCGTCTCTTCGCAGATCCGGGCGCTGGAGGAAGAAGTCGGAGCGCGTTTGCTTGACCGTTCCGGCGGCAAGGTTTCAGTCACAGCTTCCGGCAAGCTCTTTTTGAAATATGCGGAAGAAACGATCGAGGCCCGACGAGCAATTTGTGTGGCAATCGCCGAAACCGAACGCATCCCGCGGGGTGAAATTGTTGTTGGCGCGAATGAAGGCACTTGCCTGCACGTGTTGCCGGAAGTCTTCGCAGAATTCAAGAAAAACTATCCCGACGTGTCGGTGGGAATCAAGCGCGCCGACTATGCCAAGACGCTCGATTCGGTAATCGACAATTCTGTCGATTTCGGAGTAGTCTCCCTGCCGGTGACCGACCCTCGCCTCACCGTGGTTCCAATCCACCGCGATGAACTGGTCGTGATTGCTCCGCCAAACCATCCGCTGGCTCGGTCAAAGTCGACGACCATCGAAGAAGTTGGCGCTTTCCCTCTCCTGATGCCAAAGAGCGGACACACCCGCGATGCGCTTGAGAACCTGTTTCACGAGCGGCGCATGAAACCGCAGATCTCCATGGAACTCGACTCGAGCGAACTTCTGAAACGCTTCGTCGCGGCAGATGTGGGGGTCGGGTTCATTGCCCGGTCCAACGTTGCCGAGGACGTGCGCGCCGATACACTCGCAGTGATTGCGATCGCCGATGCCCACATCCGTCGCGACTTGGCATTGGTGTTCCGCAAAGACAAAGCCCTCAGCCGAGCGGCACTCGTTTTTATCGATACCGCGGTGAAGATCAAGGCCCTCGACCCCGCCCTGGAGACCATCAAGCGCGGAAGGTGACGAACTCGGATTCGGCCCTCTTTGCCCCTGGCCTCGCCCAATCAGCTAGAATTCTTGTAGTGACGAAGCTCCTACGAATCCTCCCATTGTGTCTGTTAAGCATGGCTGCTGTCGGCCAGACGGCCCGGAAACCCGCCTCCAGAGCGGTCGGCGTCTCCGGCAAGCTGGCCGCGGTCCATGTCGGTGGCACTCATCGGTATTCACCTGCTGAGGTAATCGCCGCTTCCGGACTGGAAGTTGGAGCGGTAGCGAACGAAGAAGACTTCCGGAAAGCCGCCCAACGGCTTGTGGATTGTGGATTCTTCTCGGACGTTTCCTACAGCTACTCGGCGGTGCCCACCGGAACAAAGCTCGACTTGGAGCTTACCGATAGTGACAAGCTGGTTCCGGCGCATTTTGAAAACTTCGTCTGGTTCACGGATGCCGAATTGCTCGCCAGGCTGCATGAACGCCTGCCCCTTTTCAAAGGGCAAGTACCGATCGGAGGCACGCTATCGGATCAAATCTCCGACATTCTCCAGAATCTCCTGGTCCCGGTCAGCCTCTCGGCTCACGCCGAATATGTGCGTGAAAGCAAGGAGCCCGGCGGTCCGATTGACGCCATCAACTTCCGGGTTGTCGGTGTCAATCTCACCGTCGCAGAGGTAAGCTTCGAAGGCGCCGGATCAGAAGAACTCCCGGTGTTAAAAGATGCGTCCGAAAAGCTGGTGGGCAAGGACTACTCGCGCCCCGCTGTTTTGTCCTACACGACGAGGAATTTACTCCCAATTTATCTCGGACGCGGATTTCTCAAGGCCAGGATTACGGACGCGCAACCAAAGGTGGTGGGCGATACCGCGGACGAAACCGAAGTCTCGGTTCAACTCACCGTTTCTCCCGGTGACCAATACAAGATTTCTGACTTTAAGTGGGAAGGAAACAAGATCTTTCCAGCGGACAAATTGCAGCCGCTAGTTCGGGTGAAACCAGGCGAT
Source organism: uncultured Acidobacteriota bacterium (assembly GCA_963850425.1). Taxonomy (GTDB): domain Bacteria; phylum Acidobacteriota; class Terriglobia; order Terriglobales; family Acidobacteriaceae; genus Gp1-AA133. The sequence continues at coordinate 45,469 of CAWKLF010000006.1, forward strand.
TTGGCCAACGCTCCAGAACTTAAAACCGACCTGGAGGCGGTTCACGACCTGTATACGAAGCGTGGCTACATGACGGCAGCGGTGAAGGCAGATGCCGAGTTGGATAATACGGCGAAAACCGTGGCCTATACCCTGGTGGTGTCCGAGGGCGACGTTTTCCACCTGGGCGATGTGGATATTCAGGGGCTCGATCCGAAAACCGTAGATCGACTGCGGGAGGCGTGGACTTTACGTGAGGGCGATCCGTACGACTCCACCTATCCAAAGCGCTTCTTTGAAGACACCGTCAAGCTGTTATCCCGGGATGTGACCTGGACGATCAGCATTCATGAAGGCGTCAACGAAGAAGACAAAACGGTTGATGTAACCCTGCGCTACGGCATCAAGCCGCCTTCCTGAGTGTTCTCTGCGCACTCCGCGGAATTTCTCCGGGAGCTCTGCCTTTTAAGATTTCACCAGTCCATACCAGTGCGCACCTGCATCCTGATCAAATCTTGCCCCTTAGTCATTCCGACCGGCGACAAAGAAACGCCGTTTCTCTGGTAGTCTAGCCACATACAAGGCCCAAAACCCTGACTGGAAAATAAGGCCCACCCTATTGCAGGAGACACTAGGAATGAAGATTCGCATGCAACAAATCGGACTTTTCTTGGCAGCCATGCTGATGGCGACCATAGCCTTTGCCGCCGACAAGGGGCAAAGCTTCACCGGAAAGGTAAGCGACGCTATGTGCGGCGCCCATCACATGATGTCGGGTTCGGAGGCGGACTGCACCCGCGCCTGTGTAAGCAAAGGGTCCAAGTACGCCCTGGTGGTCGGAGACAAGGTGTACACGCTCGACTCCAGCGACAAGGCAACTCTGGCCAGCCTGGACAAGGCCGCCGGATCCAGCGCCACGGTGACGGGCACCCTTAACGGAGATACCATTCAGGTCGCCTCCGTCGGCGCCGGGAAATAACTTTACGCCGCATTGGCTGAATACTAGTTCGGGAGCTTTTCGCCGAAGCTCCCGTAATTTTTTTTGCTTACTCCAGCACTTTTCACCCAACGTTTACAAATCGACGTGTTAAATTTGCGTTTTCCTTAAACTCTCTCGTACCTCCGGAGGCAAATGAATTGAGCAAGGACATGGTCCCGAAGCGGATCTTTTTCACCAAGGGAGTCGGCAAGCACCGCGAGCGCTTGACTTCCTTTGAGTTGGCGCTGCGGGACGCAGGCATCGCCGCTCAAAACCTGGTTCGGGTCTCCTCAATTTTTCCACCCAACTGCAAGCTCGTGCCCCGCGCTACTGGACTGAAATTTCTCCACCCCGGTGAAGTCGTTTTTGCCGTGGTCGCCGAAAACAGCACTCGCGAACCACACCGCCTCCTGGCTTCCAGCATTGGCGTCGCCATTCCCTCCGACCGCAACACGTACGGCTACCTTAGCGAGCATCATTCATTCGGAGAATCGGAGGATGCGGCCGGGGATTACGCGGAGGAGCTAGCGGCCGAAATGCTGGCCACGACGCTGAACGTCGATTTCGATCCCGACCGCTCGTGGGACGAGAAAAAGCAGATCTACCGCTTGTCCAACAAGATCGTGCGTACCGCCAATGTGACGCAATCCGCGGTGGGCGACAAGCGTGGTCTATGGACCACGGTCATCGCATCCGCCGTCCTGATCTTTGATTAAAAAGAATGGGACGGGCTCCCGGCCCGTCCCGATTGTTGTCTTCCCTGCCGTCCCTAACAACCTCTACTTGGCGGCCATTTTCTTCTTCGCCTTGCCCTTAAGCGATTTGTCCTTGTCGAGACGCTCCAACACCGCAGCCACAATGATTGGCAGTCCAACCGTCGCGTCGACGAAGACCTCGCCAAACTTTCCGCCCTCTGCTGGCGGCACAAACTTGCCCCACGAAATCGCCTCACTGTAGGGGCTTCCGGACAAACCGCCCCAGTACACGGGCTCCGGGCAAATCCGCACGCCATAGTGATAGCGCTTCAAGGGAATGTTTTCTCCCAATCTCCGGTGGCGTAGCTCTACGAAGGGCCCGAACTGCTGCGACCAGTTGCGCGGGACTCCTCCGCCTATGGTCAGGATTCCCAGTCGCTTCTGCCGGAGCAACGTCGCGGCAAAGTGCTCGAGGTCGACGAACGGGTCAAAGCGAATCTTGTGGCGTCCCGTCGATTCGCGAAGACGGTTGTTCAGCGCTACGTCGAGCCCAAGCTCTGAGTCTGTGAAAGCCGGTACGAAGACCGGCACGCCTTGCTCGTATGCCGATTTCAGGATGCCTCGCTGGTCCTTGGCAGTCTTGGCCAGGTGAGCCCCGATGGTGTGATTCAGCTTGTAGGAGCACAGCACCTCGTTATGGTCCCAGCCCTCCAGAATCTCCGACATAACCTCTTCCACGTCATCAAGATTTTGCTCTGGTTCCAGGGTGTCGTAAACGCGGTTGTAGCCTTGCTCGTAGAGATCCTCGTCGGAAACCTCCGGATTCACGCGAAAGTGAGCCCGGCCAGTAGCCTCCACTAGACCATGTGCCATCAAGGCGCCGGTCGAAACTACTGCGTTCACGATGCCGCGATCAATCAATTCGGCGATGATGAGACCTTGCTTGGCGACCGTCATGGCTCCGGCAAGCGTCATCACGACAAAGCATTCCTCGTCTCGCGCCATCGCCTCGAGCACATCCGCGGCTTCCCCGAGTTGGCGGCCCGTGAACGCCGTTTTCGACATCGCGCGTACGAGGTCGTCGATAGAACGCACCTTGCCGAGGTCAAGTGGTTCCAAGGGAATCAGGCGGTCTTCGATCGGATTATGCAGTTTGCGCTCGATCCCGGATCCGTCGGCGCCATTCGTATGCTTTTCCGCATGATTTCGTTTGTCATGATTACCTTGCTTCAATCGACACCTCCAAATAAAGAGCTTCTCACTATATATAGGACTACTCTACTAGAAGGCGGCAAGGTCTAGCGAACTCGCAGCCTTAGGACTTTGCTATGCTATCTTGCCGTTCCACCGGGAGGTTGTTGAATTGTCGCCAGAAAAGTTCACTGCAGCTTTGGTGCAGATGTCGTGCGGCCCAAGCCCGGAAGAAAATCTCCAGAAAGCCATCGCGCGCATCGGAGAAGCTGCAGTCAAGGGTGCGAACGTTGTTTGCCTTCCCGAACTCTTCCAGACGCAGTACTTCTGTCAGCGCGAAGATCATGCGCTGTTCGATCTCGCGGAGCCAATTCCCGGCCCATCGACCGAAACGCTAGCAGCGGCCGCCAAAAAATACGAAGTCGTCCTGGTGGCGTCGCTTTTCGAGAAGCGGGCTCCGGGCGTTTATCACAATACTGCAGCGATATTCGATCGGGATGGCACGCTGCGCGGCATTTACCGCAAGATGCACATTCCCGATGATCCGCTCTATTACGAGAAGTTTTACTTCACGCCAGGGGATCTGGGTTTTCGCTCATTCGATACAGCGGCAGGTAAAATTGGAACGTTGGTCTGCTGGGATCAATGGTATCCAGAAGGAGCTCGCCTCACCGCCCTGCAAGGCGCGATTTTGCTTTTCTACCCGACCGCCATTGGCTGGCATCCCTCGGAGAAAGCGGAGTTCGGTGAAGACCAGTACGACGCCTGGAAGACGATTCAGCGCGCCCACGCGATCGCCAATGGGGTGTACGTAGGCGTCGTGAACCGGGTCGGCTTCGAGACTGGCAATATTCGGGGCAATGAAGCGAAGGGCGCCGGCCTGGAGTTCTGGGGAGGATCCTTCATCTCCGATCCATTCGGCCGCGTCCTGGCGCAAGGTTCCCACGATAAGGAAGAAATCCTGACGGCCGAGGTTGATCTGCGCAAACTTGAGGACATTCGCCGCAATTGGCCCTTCTTGCGGGACCGTCGTATCGACAGCTACGCGCCCATCACGAGTCGGCTGATAGATTAGCTGATGGCAGGCCGCTCGAACTCCGGGAAAAGCCACAAATGATGCTTTTTGGCCCAGTTTCTAATGCAGCTCACGGAGGAAGGGTGGACCCGTGGTTCTCGATTGCTGTCGGGGGATTTGTGCTGATCGCCACCTGGACGAAACACCTGAAAGCGGAGTTGAGGCAGGGTACACGTCTGAGCACTCTCTTGGGCATAAGTGCGATTTGTTTTGTTTTTCTCGCCACGGGAGTTTGGGAGCTATTTCATTGACTCTGTTCTGCGCCGGACAGCATGGGTAGACGGGTGCTGATTAATCCAATTCCTACTTCAAGTGGCTCTTTAGCTACAGCGCAGAAAATTCTCCGCATGCCGGCCGAATGGGAGCCGCACGCATCCACTTGGCTCGCTTGGCCCCATTTCCATGGCGACTGGCCTGGGAAATTCGAATCCATACCATGGGTGTACGCCGAAATCATCCGAAACCTCTCTCGCCACGAGCGCGTGGACTTGATCGTCAACAACGCAGTGTCAGAGAGCGCCGCACGGAAGGTGCTGCGCATAGCAAATGCCCTTAACAAAAACGTCCGCTTTCATCGCTGGCGGACAGATCGAGTCTGGACCCGCGATAGCGGCTGTACGTTCGTCTTCGATGGAGCCGCTGGCGTCCCCGCTCGTCCCCTACAGTACGGTCCGACAAAATTGCGAGCGATCTCATGGCGCTTCAACGCCTGGGCAAAGTATTTAAACTACGGCCACGACAAGAAAATTGGCGAGATGATGGCCCGAGCGGCTGGCGCCCGAGACATCGGCGCAGTTCACCTCGGCACTCGGGTCGTACTCGAAGGCGGCTCCATCGATGTCAACGGAACAGGCGTCCTGCTGACAACCGAGGAATGTCTCCTGAGTAAAGTCCAGCAACGCAACTCTGGCTTCAGCCGTAAAGATTACGAGCAGATTTTCGCTGACTATCTCGGCATTCAGCAGGTGATCTGGCTGGGCAAGGGTATAGCGGGCGACGATACCCACGGGCACGTCGACGACATCACCCGTTTCGTTTCCGCAAACGCAATAGTGACCATGGTCGAGCCTAGTCGCAAGGACAGCAACCATGCACCATTGCAGCAAAATCTTCGCCGACTCAAATCAGCCAGGAATTCTAGCGGCAAGCCCTTTGAGATCGTCGAGCTTCCTATGCCCTCTCCAGTCGTCTTTGAGGGCCGTCGTCTGCCCGCGAGCTATGCCAACTTCTATATCGCCAATGGCATCGTTCTGGTCCCGGTTTTCAACGACCCGAAGGATCGCATTGCCCTCAACACGCTAGCTGAAGTCTTCCCTAATCGTGAAATCGTTCCGATATATTCCGGCGACCTGATTTGGGGCTTCGGCGCGATGCACTGCATGACGCAGCAGCAGCCGGCCTGATCTTAACCATCCGTCTTGTCGTTGATCCTGAGCGAACTGAGGCGCCAGCTGCGGGTGTTTACCTCTGCTCTCGCGTCCGTGGTGACCTCTGTGGTTGGTTTTACGCGATTCGGGTCGCAACTCGGAACCAGATTCGTATTTGGGTTCCAGGTTCGTATCAGGCATGCCTTCAGGCGCTGAGATTCGCGAAGGCTACTTCTTGTAAACGGTCGGACGCGGACCCTTCTCCAGCGTCTCACGATCCCAGATCATGTCTTCGCGGGAATAGTTGGCGAGTTCGAAATCCTGGGTCAACTCAAGAGCATCGGTCGGGCAGGCATCCTCGCAAAGACCGCAGAACATGCACCGGCTCAGGTCGTAGGTAAAGTTGGTGAGTTCCTTGCGGCGGGTCTTCTCGTTGCGTTCGCTGGAGACCACGATCAGGTGCTCAGGGCATGCCAACGCACACAGATCGCACGCGATGCACATGGTCTCGTCCGTGTCGGGGTTGACATTCAGACGAGGTGCGCCGCGGTACCGCTCGGCCACCTGCGGCCTCTCCAGCGGATACTGCTCCGTGTAATTTTCCTTGGGATCTTGGTAAAGGAACGTGACTTTCAGCCCTTGTAGCAAATCCAGTAGGAAGATTTTGCGGAGTAGGTTCGGAATCCCCATAACGCCGTTAGCATACCTTAAACAGCGCTAGTAGCGCTAACCCACAATCTCTTGTTGATGCAGCACGGTGCGAGCGCCGTACGCGCGATTCCAGTTAGCCCCGGCTTTCAAGAACATGAGGGAACATTTCGCGTGGTGCCTGCGTACTTATTCCCAGGACGGACTGATGAAGGCGTTTCTCCCATCCCGACCAGAGCTACGCTGGATTGCGGTGGCAATTCCCGCGCTTTTTCTCGGGCACTGGATGGTGACAACGCTTTGCCACCGACTCCTCGGCGTCATCCCCGATAGCCTTCGAGCCGTGCTCCAGGTCCTCTAGCCTCCCGAGGCTACGCCGAAGTTCTGCGTCTAACCGTTACAATGCAAGCCTGAGACTTCCCTGCAATGGCCAACGACAAGTCACCTGCAACGAGCGGTCGCGCCACGGGGCACTCCCCATCCTCGCTTGACCAGTCTGACGAACTGTTCATGGAGGAGGCTCTGCGCGCGGCGCATCGTGCGCTTGAGATGGGAGAAGTACCGGTTGGCGCCATTGTTGTCTGCGACGGCCGCATCGCGGGACGAGGCTGGAACCAGAATCTCGCAGGCAGCGACCCCACGGCTCATGCCGAGGTCGTGGCCCTGCGCGAAGCTGGCGCGAACCTCGGCAACCATAGGCTCAGAGACTGCGCGCTGTTTGCTACAATTGAGCCTTGTGCGATGTGCGCGGGAGCCTTGGTGCACGCGCGCATCAAGCGCCTCGTTTACGGCGCTGACGATGCCAAGGCGGGGGCGGTCCATTCAGTCATGCAGGTACTGAACCATCCCGTGCTTAATCACCGTATGGAAGTGAAAGGCGGGGTGCTGGCAGGCCGCAGCGCGGAGTTGCTGCAGGCATTCTTCCGCGAACGAAGGAGCAAAGGCAATCGCTAACCGCGCTGTCCTCAGCGCAAGCATTGCTTATTGAGTGTTAAGACATCTCAAGCAACCACTGGCACTGACCACGAGCCATTGGCGACCGTTTTTGTCACGCGGAGAGGTGCGTGAGTGGTTGAAACGATCCGCCTCGAAAGCGGACATACCTTAACGGGTATCGTGGGTTCAAATCCCACCCTCTCCGCCATTCCTAGTTCCTTAAATTACCTTCGAAATGCAGACCGATCTCCCGGATAGTGGATCAATTTACGCCAATGCGGCGCTGCGAGAAACCCGGGTGATTTACATCCTCATCACAGGTTTCAGCTCCGTTTGATCTCCTCTCTATCTTTTTAGAGGTTTCTACTTCTATTGCTGCCAGACCGTCTTGATGTTCACAAATTCTCGGATTCCGTGCGTCGAAAGCTCTCGGCCGTGTCCGGAATGTTTCACGCCTCCGAAGGGTACACGCGGATCCGAAGCTACCATTTTGTTTAGAAAAACCATGCCCGCATCGAGTTCGTTAATGAAGCGCTCGGCCTCGGCGGGATCTTGAGTCCAAGCGCTTGCTCCCAGACCGAACCGGCTGTCGTTGGCAAGCTGGATGGCCTGGTCCACCGATGCCACGCGAAAAATCGAAGCCACCGGCCCGAAAAACTCTTCCCGATACGCGGGCGACTCCTTGGGGATATCCGTGAGGACAGTCGGCGCATAGAAATGGCCCGGTCGCGGTAACGGATTTCCGCCCGTGAGAACCCGCGCTCCCGTCGCTACACTCTTTTGCACGTCCTCGTGGAGAGAAGTTACGGCATCGGCATTGGCGAGTGGGCCGAGTTGCGTACTGTCGTCAAACGGATCGCCCACCCGCAAGCCCTCCATCCGGCTGACAAACTTCCCCTCGAACTCTTCGGCGATGGATTCGTCCACGATGAAGCGCTTTGCGGCGATACAGGACTGCCCGTTGTTCTGTACTCGAGCTTCAACCGCGGTCGCAATTGCCAACTCAAGATCGGCGCTCTTCATGACAATGAAAGGATCGCTGCCGCCCAGTTCGAGTACCACCTTCTTGATCCGTTTAGCCGCGGCAACCCCAACTTGAATGCCCGCTTGCTCGCTTCCGGTGAGTGTGGCGGCCCTAACCCGCGGGTCGTTCAAAATCCCATCTACCGCGCCTGCGCCGACCAGCAGCGTCTGAAATACGCCCTCGGCAAATCCTGCGCGGCGAATAACTTCTTCGATCTTCAATGCGCACTGCGGCACGTTTGAGGCGTGTTTCAGTAGACCTACATTGCCAGCCATCAGGGCCGGCGCCACAAATCGGAATACTTGCCAGAAAGGAAAGTTCCACGGCATGACTGCCAGGATTGGACCTAAGGGAAGATAGCGGACAAAGATGCGCTTGGCCCCTGTTTCGACCACTTCGTCAGCCAGAAACCGCTCGGCATTTTCGGCATAGTACCGGCAACCGGTAGCGCATTTCTCCGCCTCCGCCTGGGCAGAACGAAACGTCTTGCCCATCTCGAGTGTCATCAGCCGGGCGCACTCGTCCCGCTCTTTTCCCAGGATATCGGCGACGTTCAACATCATCTTAGAACGCTCCGCGAATGCTGTGCGCCGGTGCTTCTGAAAGGCGGCACTTGCCAATTGGATTTTCTGGCCCAGTTCCTCCGCGGTAAGGGGATCGAAGCTCTTCAATAATTCGCCATTGGTCGGGTTGATTGTCGCGATCGCCATGATGGCCAGTTTTCCTCTCTCCAGATCTGAGTCGATCGACGAATGACTCGGCCCAGACCGACATACGGCGCCACCAGGCATTGCTGTGGAGCATTGGGCGGGCCGACTACTGATGTCCGAGCTCGAAATTTAGTTTCTAGCAGTAACACTAACTTTGGCGCGCGCTTGGACCAACTCCGGCCGCTCGTCACTGACGGAGATCTCGATCAGTTGTTGAAAATACTTGCGTGCAATAGCGGCGTCGCCGGCTGCCTCGGCGGCGCTGGCGGCTCCGTAAAGCGCATTGAAACGCTTCGGCGCGACCCGCAGGACCGCTTCAAATGCCTCCAATGCCTGCAGAGGATGTTTCTGTTCGAGCAGCACCTGCCCCAACATCTCGCGCGCGGGCACAACGGCGCCCGGAGTGACCGCGTGCTTGTCCATGCTTTCCTCCAACTCTGCGGCGCCTGTCATGAGGGTCAGAGCTTTTTTCTCATCCCCACTTTGCTGTGCGATCCAGGCTTCGACCTCTTGAATTTGAACTTCTACCTGTTTGAACCAGTAATTTTTGTCCCGCTTCGCAGTTTCGTCGCGCAGCCCCTCGAGGGTTTGCGTGGCCTCGGATGCACGCTTCAGGTTCCCCGAACGCGCCGCACCCACACCCACGGCGGTCCACGTGATTGCCTGCGCCCATGGGACCGCGTCTTTTCGCGCGGTCAACATGCTGGCCTGCTCCCACTTCCCAAGTTCCACCGCGTAGCGCGCAGGAATTGCCGCCAGGGCATAGTCGCCCGTGAAGGTGAGCCCGCCCACAGGTGTGAGACCGTTCATGCTCTTCATCACGCCCTCGGCATCGGCAACCCGTCCACTTTGCAGATAGGCGTACTCCATGTAGTCCATCGCATGCAGACGCTGATCGCGCGCCTCGCCGTTTTTCGAGTTGGGTTCCGCGGCGGTGGCCAAGGCTTCCGACCGCTTGTTCGACTGCACCGATTCCTCCCACGATCCGACTCTTGTGAAGATATGTGACGGCATGTGATTGGCATGAGCCGATGCCGGCGCAATCTTCGCGTACGCTCGCGCTGCTTTCAGACCCTGCTGGGCAAGTGCAGGATTGTCGTAGCAGTGGATGATGTAATGGGCAACTCCGGGATGATTGGCCAGCTTCTCGAAGATTGGCTCGAGAATTTCCCCGCACTTGCGCTGGTTGGCAAAACTCTTATCGATCTTGGGAGCGGTGATGTCCAGTGAGAGAGCATGAAAGATCGCGGCCTCAGTGTCCTCGGGATACGCAGCTTGCACTGCCGCCATCTTCTTCTCGAAGGCGACCGAATTGGCATAGGGATCTTTGCTGTCTTCGCGGTAAATTTCGCCGAGGGCTTCGATATAAGCCTTCTCGCGAGCCGTGGTCTTCGAATTTGCTAAGGCAACCTCGGCCGCCTTGCGCTGCGCCACACGCCCGGCGGCCATATCGCCGTTCTCCCACAGCCCGTGGTAGTGCGACATGGCAATGCCCCACCAGGCCATGGCGCAGGAAGGGTCTTTTCGGGCGATATCCTCGAAGGCATTTCGCACGCCTTCGTATTCGAAAGAATGGAGCAGCGCCACAGCGCCATTAATATCGCCCTCAACATCCTTCGAACAAGAGGTCGTAAAGTGGACGGACCCGACTTCCTTTTCCGTGAGCTGGTGATGATGTTGCTCGTCACACCAACACGCTGCGGAAAACAGCACAAATACGCAAAGAACCGCCCAAGGAACACGCATAGTTAAATCCCCCAGTGTGGCAACGATGTTACAACCTCTGTCTCTGTTTTAGCCCGCTGGCGATCGTTTTTCCTTTCTCTGCCTCCCCCGCTTCTCTCTGCGTTTCAAGATTCTGCGCTACCTCATTCCCGATCCCCTGCATCTTTCCCTGTCTCCTCCGCCTTTAGAAATCTCCGAGAATCTTGCCGCTCCTGATCTTAGGAAGCGACGTGACGAACTCGAGCGCCATGGCGTAAGTTTCCGGGTGCCGAACTGGGCGTTTTGATAATGCAGCGATCTTCGATCGCAACCAACCGGTCAGCATCCGGCTGCCATCCAAGGGTTGTGAAAAATGAATCGAACCCGGTTGTGCGTGTCGCGCACTTGTGCTCTGCCATCTTATTCCTAGTCTCCTTGACGGCCTGCGTCCAGCCGCGAAACTCCGAAGACCTGAAGGAGAAAACGGCGCAAGCCACGGCCAACATGAAGCGGGACGCAAAGGCTGTCGCGGCGGGTATTCGCGAGGGATGGAGCCGCGACAAGCCACTTGATCTGAATTCCGCCTCCAAAGAGGATTTGGCAAGTCTGCCCGGCATCACCTCTGCGGACGCCGATCGGATTATTGGGGGCCGCCCCTACGATGCGCCCGTCGACCTGCTAAACCGGCGCATCCTGTCGAAGGCCAAGTACGACCAGATCTCCGACCGGATCAAAGCGAAAAAATAGTCCTACGTCACCCCGATCAGCGATCCCGCTTACGCCTCCTCGCTCTCCTTCAGCTTCGCAATCACGCCTAAATCCTCGAGCGTCGTGGTATCGCCTTTCACGTCCCCGCTGGTCGCCAGTTCGCGAAGCAGCCGGCGCATGATCTTGCCACTGCGCGTCTTGGGAAGCATGTCTGTAAACCGGATGTCATCCGGTTTGGCCAGCGCCCCTATTTCCTTCGCAACCCACTTCCGCAGTTCTTCTTTGAGTTCGGGCGAAGGTTCTCGGCCTTTCTCCAGCGTGACAAAAGCTGAGATCGCCTGACCTTTAAGGTCGTCCGGGCGTCCCACCACGGCGGCCTCGGCCACCGCGTCATGCGCCACCAGCGCGCTCTCGACCTCCATCGTGCTCAGGCGATGCCCGCTGACGTTGAGCACGTCATCCACGCGCCCCATGATCCAGAAGTAGCCGTCCTTGTCCTTCCGAGCGCCGTCCCCCGTGAAATAAACTCCCGGGATCTGCGACCAATACTGGCGCACATAGCGATCCGGATCGCCGTAGATGGTGCGTAGCATCCCCGGCCACGGTTTGCTGATAATCAGGAACCCGCCCGAGCCATCCGGGACCGGCTTGCCATCCATGGTCACGATCTCCGGGACAACGCCTGGAATCGGCCGCGTCGCCGACCCGGGCTTGGTTGCGATTGCGCCCGGCATGGGCGCGATCATGATGTGCCCGGTCTCGGTCTGCCACCACGTGTCGACGATCGGGCAGCGATTGTGGCCGATCACCTCGCGATACCACATCCACGCTTCGGGATTGATCGGCTCTCCAACCGTTCCCAGCAGCCGCAAGCTGTCCATCTTGTGTTTTTTCGGCCATTCATCGCCCCACTTGATGAAGGTTCGAATCGCAGTGGGCGCTGTGTAGAACACACTGACCTGGTGCCGGTCAATGATCGACCAGAAGCGATCTGGCTCCGGAAAATTGGGCGCCCCCTCGTACATCAGGCTGGTTGCGCCGTTTTGCAGCGGACCGTACACAATGTAGCTGTGACCTGTGACCCACCCGATATCGGCGGTGCACCAGTAGGTGTCGTCTTCTTTCAGGTCAAAGACAAGCTTGGTGGTGAAATGCGTTCCGACCGAATACCCGCCCGTGGTATGCACCACGCCTTTGGGCTTTCCAGTGGTGCCAGAGGTGTACAGGATGTACAACGGATGCTCCGCATCCAAAGGCTCTGCCGGACAGTCATCGGAAATATTGGCCATGAGTTCATGCCACCAGTGGTCGCGCCCCGATTGCAGGTTGATCGAAGTTCCCGTTCGCTTGTATACCACCACGTGCTTCACGCTGGGACACGACTCGAGCGCTTCCTCGACCACGGGAAAGAGCTTCACCTCGGAGCCGCGGCGGTAAGACCCATCCTGCGTGATGACGGCGACGGCCTGCGAGTCGTGGATGCGGTCGACCAGTGCGTGCGAAGCAAATCCGCCGAACACGATCGAATGCGGTGCGCCGATGCGCGCACACGCCAGCATCGCAATCGGCAATTCCGGCGTCATGCCCATGTAGATTGCAACTCGGTCACCTTTCTTCACGCCCAGTGACTTGAGAACGTTGGCAAACTTCTGCACTTCCTTCCAGAGCTGCTGGTATGTGTAGGTGCGCACCTCGCCCGGTTCGCTTTCCCAGATCAGGGCTGCTTTGTTCTTCCGCCAGGTCTTCACGTGCCGGTCGAGGCAGTTGTAGGAGAGATTGATCTCGCCTCCGACAAACCATTTTGCCCATGGGGCGTTCCACTCCAGAACCCGGTCCCATTTCTTAAACCAGTGCAACTCATTGGCGATGCGACCCCAGAATTTTTCCGGCTCTTCAACCGATTCCTTATAGAGAAGCTCATACTCTTCGAGCGTCTTGACGTGGGCCTTCTCCGCAAAATGCGGAGGACACTCAAACCTGCGGTCTTCATGCAGAATCGAATCAATGCTGGTATCGGCCGAATTCGTTGTCTTGTCTGCCATCTGCTTGCCTCGGAACTCGTGGGCTGGGTTTGCTTCGAAAGTTTACTGTGCTGAAGGTGAAAAAGTCTTGCCGCGGGAAGCTATTCCAAGAACTTGTCGCGGTGACGCGGATCGGGCAGCGGACAGCTCTCGAATTTGCCGAAAACCTTGTAGCGCTTACGGGCAATCAGATTGTAAATGGCATCTCGCAGGGCACCAGGAAGCACGCGAAAAATCGCGCCCAGAACCCGCCAGCCGCCGCCCAGTTCATGAAGGACGAATACCGCGGCCTCTGAGCGCGCCAGCAACTGCTCCCCGGCCTGATCAAAATTGGTGGCGATGTAAAACGTATCCAGATTTGCCGCGGATGCTCCGTGTCGGTTGAGAAGGCGTGAGGCTAAGGGGGATTGCAGCGCTGCAAATCGAAATCGGTCGCGGTCATCGTGCTGCAGGGTGAACTGCACTAGGCGGTTGCACAGCCCGCATACGCCATCGTACAGAAGCACCGGGTTCGCCGAGGGTGGCACAGTCACATCCTACCTCGACCTCTAGTGTCTCCCTCGACACGGCACCGAGACATTCGCGCGAACAAGCTGTCCAACCACATTTGCGCCTTTTAATACCTCATGTGACGCATGTCACAACCCTCTGTGACCCACGCACACGACGCCACCCGCCCCTCCCCCTCATGCTGTAGGTAACCGGTGGCTTTGGTCCACCGATCCGGGGTCGGGTCCTATTCTGGCAAGCCCCGCAAGATGAGGCGAAGGGATCAACATGAAGCGTAAATTCAAGACCATGGACGCGAATGAGGCGGTCGCTCATGTCGCGTATCGCCTGAACGAAGTCATCGCAATCTATCCGATCACCCCTTCCTCGCCCATGGGCGAGTGGGCGGATGAGTGGGCGTCCGAGCGCGTTCCCAACATTTGGGGAACAGTACCTCACGTCGCCGAGATGCAGAGCGAAGGCGGAGCCGCGGGGGCCGTTCATGGCGCATTACAGACCGGGGCCCTGGCCACGACGTTTACGGCCTCGCAGGGCTTGCTCCTGATGATCCCCAACATGAACAAGATTGCTGGAGAGTTGACGCCGGCTACGTTCCACGTGACGGCGCGGACCTTGGCGACCCATGCTTTGTCGATCTTTGGCGATCACAGCGACGTAATGTTTTGCCGTGCTACCGGTTGGGCCATGCTCTGCTCGAACTCTGTGCAGGAAGCCATGGATCTTGCCTTGATCGCCCATGCCGCTTCCCTCGAAACGCGCATCCCGTTCCTGCATTTCTTCGATGGATTCCGCACCTCGCACGAAGTAAACAAGATCGAATTGCTGACCGAAGACGATATGCGTGCCCTGATCAACATGGACCGGGTCTTCGAGCATCGTAAGCGTGCCTTGTCTCCGGACCATCCCGTGATTCGAGGTACGGCGCAGAATCCGGACGTGTTCTTCCAGATCCGTGAGACCGCCAACGCTTTTTACGACGCGTGTCCTGGCAAGGTGCAGGCCGCCATGGACAAGTTTGCCGAGGTCGTCGGCCGCCGATACCGGCTCTTTGATTACGTCGGCGCGCCCGACGCGGAGCGGGTCATCGTCATGATGGGATCGGGGGCAGAAGCTGCTGAAGAAGCAGTTGAGGCGCTCAATGCGCGGGGAGAAAAAGTCGGCCTTGTGAAGGTACGGCTGTATCGCCCCTTCTCGACCAAGCACCTCTACGAAGCTCTACCGGTCACGGTGCAGTCCATTGCTGTGCTGGATCGTACCAAGGAAGCGGGCGCGGGTGGCGAGCCTTTGTACCTCGATGTGGTGAACGCGCTTCAGGAGGGCCAGCGCCAGGGTTTTGGCTCCGTCAAATTGTGGCCGGTCGTGATCGGAGGACGTTATGGCCTTTCCTCCAAGGAATTCACTCCCGCCATGGTGAAGGCCGTGTACGACAACCTCACGCTCACGAAACCCAAGGAACACTTCACTGTAGGCATCCATGATGACCTGAACCACACAAGCCTAGACTACGATCCAGACTTCTCGACTGAGCCGGATTCGGTCGTGCGAGCCATGTTCTACGGACTCGGCGCCGACGGCACAGTGGGGGCCAACAAGAATTCCATCAAGATCATCGGCGAGAACACCGACAACTACGCGCAGGGCTACTTCGTTTACGATTCCAAGAAATCCGGCGCGATGACGGTCTCGCACCTCCGCTTCGGACCTAAACCAATCCACTCCACTTACCTGGTTTCGAAAGCCAACTTCATTGCCTGCCACCAGTGGATATTCCTGGAGCGTTACGACATGCTCAGTGCGCTCGTCCCCGGAGGCACGTTCCTGCTCAATAGCCCTTTCGGCGCAGACGAGACGTGGGATCACCTGCCTCGCGTCGTGCAGGAGCAACTCATCGCCAAGAAGGCTAAGTTGTTCGTAATCGACGCCTACCAGGTTGCCCGCGACAGCGGCATGGGCAGCCGCATGAATACGATCCTGCAAGTCTGTTTCTTCGCCATTTCCAAAGTACTGCCCCGTGACGAGGCGATTGAAGCTATCCGCGAGTCGATTCGCCACACCTATGGCAAGAAGGGTGAGGAAGTCGTCCAGAAAAATATGAAAGCCGTGGATGAAACCCTGGCACATCTTTTCGAAGTCAAGGTGCCGGAGACGATCACGAGCACTGTCGAAATGCCGCCTGCCTTCTCGAGCGGCGCGCCGAAGTTCGAGCGCGAAGTGTTGGGCGCTATCTACGAGGGCCGGGGCGATGAACTGCCGGTAAGCGCCTTCCCGTGCGACGGCACCTTCCCCACGGGAACTGCAAAGTGGGAGAAACGCAACCTCGCTCTGGAAATTCCCGTATGGGATACCAAGACCTGCATCCAGTGCGGCAAGTGCGCCATGGTCTGCCCGCACGCGGTCATTCGCATCAAGGTTTACGACTCGCGCGAACTGGAAAAAGCTCCCTCCACTTTCAAGTCAACCGAAGTTCGCGACAAGGAATGGGGCGGCATGAAATACAGCATCCAGGTCGCCCCGGAAGACTGCACGGGTTGCGGCATCTGCGTTGAAATATGTCCCGCCAAAAACAAGACCGAAACGCGTTTGAAAGCCCTCAACATGGCTCCGCAGCCACCGCTGCGCCTGCCAGAACGCGAGAACTGGGATTTCTTCCTGAACATTCCAGACTTGGACCGTCGCAAAATAAAGCCGACGAGCATCCGCCAACAACAAGTTCAGGAGCCGCTATTCGAATTCTCGGGCGCCTGTTCCGGTTGCGGCGAAACGCCCTACTTGAAACTGCTGTCCCAACTCTTCGGGGATCGCGCCTTGATCGCGAACGCGACCGGTTGCTCTTCGATCTATGGCGGCAATCTGCCAACCACTCCATGGGCAAAAAATGCGGAAGGCCGCGGACCGGCCTGGGCCAATTCTCTGTTCGAGGACAATGCCGAATTCGGCCTCGGCTTCCGGCTCTCTATCGACAAACAAACTGAATTCGCCCGCGAACTGGTCTTGTCACTCGGCAGCCAGATTGGAGATGAATTGGCGGCGGCGATTCTCTCCGCTTCCCAGAAAGACGAGGCGGACATTTACGAACAGCGCCAACGCGTCAGCCTCTTGAAAGAGCGCCTGCAGGGCAATCCCTCTGCCGAGGCAAAGCAGTTGCTCGCGCTCGCGGATCTGTTGGTCAAGAAGAGCGTTTGGATCGTCGGAGGCGACGGCTGGGCTTATGACATCGGCTACGGCGGTCTCGATCACGTGATTGCCAGCGGCAAGAATGTAAACCTGCTGGTCCTCGACACCGAGGTCTACTCCAACACCGGCGGCCAAGCCTCCAAATCCACTCCTCGCGCAGCTGTAGCGAAATTCGCCGCGGGCGGCAAACCCGGACCGAAGAAGGATCTGGGCCTGATCGCCATGAGCTACGGCAGAGTGTACGTGGCGTCGGTCGCGATGGGAGCAAAGGACGAGCACACCTTGAAGGCATTCCTCGAAGCGGAAGCCTACGACGGGCCCAGCATCATCATTGCGTACTCCCACTGCATTGCGCACGGAATCGACATGACGACCGGCATGTCCAACCAGAAAGCCGCGGTCGAGAGCGGCCAGTGGCTGCTCTACCGATACCACCCGGATCGCGCGGCTGCAGGCGAAAATCCGCTGACGCTCGACTCGCGCACACCTACACGAAAACTGCAGGACTACATGCTCATGGAAACGCGCTTCAAGATGCTTACCAAGAGCAGGCCCGAAGACGCCAGAAAACTTTGGGAAGAGGCACAGCACGATGTCGAATCGCGCTATCGAATGTACGAATACCTCGCACAGCGGAAGACATCGCCGGCCCCAAAGGCGGCTGACTAAGAACGGTAACCGGCACAGCCTGCGAAAAACATCGCAGCGCCTGTCGGAGTTTTAGGAGAACCCATGATCGACCTCACCACGCAATATCTTGGATTGACCCTGCGCACTCCGCTGGTACCTTCCGCGTCTCCGCTCTCCCAGGAAATTGCCAGCATTCGCCGCCTCGAAGACGCAGGCGCCTCCGCCGTAGTTCTTTATTCTTTATTCGAAGAACAGCTGCGGCAAGACACGCTTGAGCTCGATTATCACCTATCAACTGGCACGGAGAGTTTTCCCGAAGCCCTGACCTTCTTTCCCCAAGCCAGCGAATTCCGCCTCGGACCTGAGGGTTATCTCGAGCATATCCGCAAAGCCAAGGAAGCGGTCGACATCCCCATCATCGCCAGCCTGAACGGCGCCACCGTCGGAGGCTGGGCAAAGTTTGCGCAGCAAATCGAGCAAGCCGGTGCTGACGCCCTGGAATGCAATATCTATTACATTCCCACCGATCCCAACTTGAAAGCTGCTGAAATTGAACAGACCTACGTGGATGTTGTGTGGGCTGTGAAGTCGGCCATTACCATACCGGTCGCGATCAAGATCAGTCCCTTTTTCACCAACGTCGCGAACGTGGCCAAGCGATTGGACGATGCGGGGGCCGATGGCCTCGTGCTGTTCAATCGCTTCTACCAACCCGATATTGACCTGGACGAATTGGAAATCCGTCCCAACGTCTTGCTCAGCACACCGCAAGCTCTCCGGCTGCCGCTTACCTGGATCGGAATCCTATTCGGAAGACTGAAGGCGAGTCTCGCCGCCACCAGCGGCGTGCATGACCCTCAAGATGTCATCAAGCTGCTAATGGTCGGCGCCGACGTTACCATGCTCTGTTCTTCCTTGCTCCGCAACGGCATCAACCAAATCCGCCACATCGAGCGTGGTGTCCTGGAATGGATGGAACAACACGAGTATGAATCCGTGCGGCAGATGCGGGGCAGCATGAGCCAGGCGCGTTGTCCAGATCCGAGCGCCTTCGAGCGTGCGCAATATATGCGCGCGGTTAAGAGCTTGCAGCATGTGATGTCCAGAGGATAGGACTACTTCATTCGGTCCAGGATTTCCCGAGCGGACAGGTCCTTCCAGTGCTGCGTCAAGTTCTCAAGGCTTGTGAAGCTCCGGCTGAGCATGCGATCGATATAAAGCGTACCCTGCAGATGGTCGACCTCATGTTGCACGATGCGAGCGTGCCATCCGGTTGCGTCCTGCGATCGCGGCGCACCATGCTCGTCAAGGTACTCCACCCGCACGGTCAGTGATCGCGGAACCAGCGCGCAAAACCCCGCCAGGCTGAGACATCCTTCGAAGAAGGTTCTGCTCTCGTCAGACCGGCTGACAATTGTCGGATTGATCAGCACTTGAAATGGAACTGGCCGGCGGTCTCTTTCTTCCAATTGGCTGGCGGTGAGTTTCTGATGGTAGTCTCCCCGATCTTCGATAACTGCCAGCTGCAGGGGATAGCCTGCCTGCGGTGCAGCCAGACCCACGCCTGGCGCCAAGCGCATCGCCTCGCGCATTTCTTCAATTAGCTCTTGAATTTCGCGGCTGCGGATTTCCTCGGCCGTCAGACGCCGGCCGCGTTGCCGCAGAACCGGGTCGCCCGCCAGCACAATCTCGATTGGCATGAGGAGCGTTCGTCAGGAGGGTCTGGACTCGCGGTTTACGATAATCGCTTTGCGAGCGGCCTTGGCCTTCTCTTTCGCGCGCCGCTCGATTTCTTCCTCACCGTACATGCTTCCCCGGCAGTCTTTCGCCCCGCAATGGCACACCGCCTCATCGTCGTCGTCGCCATCATAGAGGTTGTAGTCGTATGTAAGTTCTTCCCCGGCTGCGATATCGCGCGTTGCAATGATCCAGATGTGCTCTCCGAATTCGTCGGTTTCGCAGTTCGAATCACAGCAATGGTTGATGAAAGCTGCCACGGAATCACCGTCGACCACGTAGTCCCCTTCTCCAATACAGAACAGGTAAGTGTCCGGGCGCTCGTTGTAGAGTTCGTCCGCCTGGTCTTTGGACAGCCGGGTGCCTGTGTACTCGACGATGTGCGTTCCTTCCGGGATGGGAACCGTGGTGTAGCAGCCACAGCCGTGAATGCCCGATCTTCGGATAAGCAAGTCGGCTGGATCAATCGGACTCATAGGAGTGTGGGACCTCGCGAGCGAAACGTTAGCAGGGCGTCAATCCGACTCGCTGCACAGCAGATGATGTTGCGGTCGAACGAGTCTTAGCGAATTCAGACCGTCCGCCCTAATACAACCTTCCAAGCCTCTCGATTCCAATTCCGCCTGTAACGCGCAAATAATTCTGTGAGCTGGTAGAAAAAGGATGAACATAATCGGCGGTCGCACGCACAAAGATGCGCCGCCACACTGGGTATTGCACCCCAGCACCGGCTACGACAGCCGGATCCGTTGTAGTGCTGCGGAACTTAGGCACCAGGAAGTTAAGCGCCTTGCGTGTAGTATCGTCCATCCCTAAGACGCTGCGCGAAGCCCCGCCCATCCCGCGCACAAACACTTGCGCCTGGTGGAACTTCAGGAGGTTAAACTGTGGACCGCCCGTAATGGTGTAAACCGTGGTGTGAAAAGTGGAGACCTGCGTGGACCCGCCAGGAATATAGCCGAGCAACTGAAAGTATTGCGACAGATCGGCGTCCTTGGTGCCGTACATTCCGCCGATATCGAGAACCGCAGCCCATCGTTTCCCAACATTTTTTTGCAGGCTGAAGTTCCCTCCCGTCATCGTCAGGTTGTGGTCCACGCTTACCGACTGCCCATAATTATTGGCAATTGCGGTCGCCGCATCCTGAATCGGACCGTAATCGGAATAGGTGTATTGGTAGCCCCCAAAAATCTCCCACTTGGGGCGATCCTGAGCAGCCGCAAAAACAGTTAGGAAAAGAACAATAGCTCCAACACAGGTTTTCTTCATCGATGAGAACGAAAAGAAGCCATTCCCCTTTGGCGCAGAGTCACCGCGCAAGTTGACTACAGAAACTGTTGATCGAATCGATGATTCTAACGTGCGCCGAGATGGCCGGTGAACAAAATTTGCGTAAAGGAAAGTAAAGATGGGACAACAAGCGCCCTGAAAGGATGGCAGCCCCGTAGGGATTCGAACCCCAATACTCTGCTCCAGAGGCAGATGTCCTACCGTTGAACGACGGGGCTGAAAACAGTGTAACCCATGAGCGGAGCAGGACGGAAGTAGGCGCACGCCGTGCGCTGTCGCAGATCAAGCGTTAAAATTCTGAGAGTACCCGCGAGGCGTTATGTCGATGCTCGGAAGCATTACCCCGCCCCTTACGGACTATGCGGAAATCGCCCGCCGCCCGCTCGACCCCACACATTGCGCCCTCATCGTCATCGACGTGCAGGACAAGTTGCTGCCGCCCATTTTTCAGAAGGACCAACTGGTGCGCAATTCCCAGTTGCTCATCCGGCTCGCCGGCATCCTGAAAATTCCAACGCTGCTCACCACGCAGTATTCGAGAGGCCTTGGCAATACTGTTCCCGAACTGGCTTCTCTTCTGCCTGAAACACATCCCATCGAAAAGCAAATGTTTTCCTGTTTTGGCAGCGAGGTGTTTTGCTCGACCCTGAAGCGGCTGCCGGGTAATCGCAGCACCGTAATCCTCTGCGGCATGGAAAGCCACATCTGTGTAGCCCAAACGGCGCTGGCGGCCCTACGCGAGGGGTACCTGGTCCACGTAGCCTCCGACGCCGTAAGCTCCCGAACCGAGTGGAACTGGAAGATCGGGCTCGAACGCATGCGGGCTGCAGGCGCCGTCATCTCCTCAACCGAGATGGTCATCTATGAGGCCTTGCGGTCATCCGACACCTCAGCATTTAAAGATATGCTAAAGCATCTAAAGTAGTTACGCACTAGATGTCGCACCCATCGGCGCCGCTCCGGCGCAACCTCTCGCCCGCGCCTCGCATCCGCCAAACCTCGCTTTCGCCGCAACTTAAGGTCCTGCTCCGGGTTCCTATATTTGGCAGCGGAAGGATCGCATCCGCCGCCGAGTGCCTCGGGTCCGGTCATTGGGCCGCACGGGCAAGGAGAGCAGGTTATGAAAAAGTTCAAGCGCGTGATGCTGGCGATGGTTGTGACGCTGTCGTTGACGGCGATTTCGGCATTGGCGCAGGACGATGATCCATATTCGGATCAGGCCACGGCTCCGGATCAGTCTGAGGCTCCTGATCAGCAGCCGAGCCAACCGCCACTGTCGGACCGGTCAGATCAGAATGATCCCCCGGGAAGAGCGGCGCGCCTGCAGTACATGTCGGGATCAGTTTCGATCCAGCCGCGTGGGACTGAAGATTGGGTTGCAGGAAGTTTGAATCGTCCGCTGACGATTGCCGATAACGTGTGGACCGACAAGGAATCGCGCGCGGAGTTGAATGTGGGCACCGGCGTCCTCCGGATGGGCGATGAAACCAGCCTGACGCTCACCAACGTAAGCGATAACACCGTCCAGGTGGAATTGCATCAGGGAACGCTATATTTGCACGTCCGCCGTTTGTTTGGCGGGGAAACCTACGAGATTGATACGCCCAACACGGCGTTCACCGTCCAGAAGTCCGGTTCGTATCGCGTCGACGTCGATCCTAATGGCGATGCGACCGTCGTTACCGTGCGCAAAGGCGAAGGCGACGCCACTGGTCAAGGGCCCGCCGTGCGGATCAAATCAAACGAGCAGGTGAAGTTCACTGACGCCACTTCGATGACACATTCGGAAGCCGAAGCGCCTCCCTATGATGGTTTCGACGACTGGTGCGCGGTTCGGGACAAGCGGGAGGACAGTTCCCTGTCAGAACGTTATGTCGCCAGAGGGACCGTCGGCTACGAAGATCTGGACGACTATGGCGTGTGGCGCGAGGAACCTCAGTATGGTCACATCTGGGTTCCAGTGACTGCACCGGGCTGGGCTCCTTATCAGTTTGGACACTGGATCTGGGTTGAACCGTGGGGATGGACTTGGGTAGACGACGCGCCTTGGGGATATGCCCCGTTCCACTATGGCCGATGGGTATACACCAGCGGATATTGGGGATGGTCTCCGGGTCCGATCTATGCGCGACCGGTTTATGCGCCCGCCTTGGTTGCATGGTTTGGCGGACCTGGTTGGGGCGTCAACTTCGGATTCGGCGCGGGCGGCGGATTGGGCTGGTGCGCCCTGGGATGGGGAGAGCCTTTCTATCCCTGGTACCACGGCGGATATAACTACTTCCGCGGGGTGAACGTCAGCAACACCCGCATCGTGAATGTCAATAATTATTGGGGCCATCAGCCAAACCGGTTTGGCAATGGCGGCTACCGTTATGCCAACATGCGGGCTCCGGGCGGAATTACGACCGCTCCTATCCGCAACCTGCAGAATGGCGTACCCATGCGCGGAACGGCCGTGCGAATGTCAGCGCGCGATTTTACGAACGCACCCATGGGTCGAGTTGGCGTGACTCCTACGCGCAACGCGATGCTGGGCGCTCACGCGGGTCAACGCGCTGCTGCTCCTCCGGCGAGAAGCGGAATGCGCCCGGTCGTTTCGCGAATGTCGCCGCCCGCCAGCTTTAACCGCGGACGCGTCGCCGCCGGTGGTCAGAAGCCGTTCGCCGGCAGAAATGGACCGTTGACGCCGTCGCGCATCATTCCACATGGACCGGAAAGCGCCTCTGGACGGGTGCCCTCACCTGCCGTCAGGGGAACCTCGCGGCCGGCCGAAAACAACGTTCGGCAGCCGATGAATGCTGCGGAAGCTGGCCGATCCAACAGTCCGCAGATGGGTCGTAACGTGCCGCGGCCGCCCATGAGCGGAATGCAGCAGTCGCGTGGAACAGAGCCCAGGGGGCCGGAGCGATCCAACGGGGGGCAGCAGTCGCGTGGCATGCAACCGTCAGCTGGATCCCAACCATCGCGTGGGATGCAGGCTTCACGGGGACCTCAGTCGAACGGTCCGCAGTCTCGTGGCGGCTTCTCGAATAGACCGAGGGAGGGCTCTGTACCACGGCCACCTGCAGGATTCGGATCGCGCTCAGGCCAGAACGGTGCTTCGCAAGCTGAATCTCGACCTGGCATGGGCTCTTACGGCAACCGTCCCAACACCGGGGTGCCACGACCGTCAGGGCCTGTAAGACCGGCCAGCCAGTCGGAGCGCAGCGGGGGAGGTTGGACATCAAGTCGCGGATCGGATTCGTCGCCTGCGTATCGCGGGGGCGGCAACAATTCGCCTCGCGCTAGTGAGCCGGCTCGCTCCAGCGCGCGGCCTTCCTATCGCAATGCCAGCCCGTCCTATCGCGGATCAGCTCCGGCAGACCGAGGCAGCTCGCCCTCATATGGTGGCAGCTCGCCGTCCTATCGGTCAGGACCTTCTTATGGAGGAGGGTCTCCGTCGTACCGCTCTAATCCGTCTTACGGTGGAGGCTCACCGTCCTATCGGTCCGCGCCGTCCTACGGTGGAGGCTCTCCATCTTATCGATCTGCGCCGTCCCACGGTGGTGGCTCTCCGTCTTATCGATCTGCACCGTCTTACGGAGGTGGTGGCTCCTATCGTGGTGGCGGAAGCAGCGCGCCTTCCTCTCACGGTGGCGGCGGTGGTGGAGGTGGATCTAGGGGCGGCAATAGCGGCGGTGGCGCCGGCGGGCGTTCGTCCTCCGGGGGACACGGAGGCCGTCGCTAACCAGTTCCTCAGACAAACAGAAGCGCCGCTCGCGAACACGAGCGGCGCCTTATTTTGCATCCATACTTGTGAGGGTTAACTTGCTGGTTCGCTATCTTTCTTCTTCACCCGAACGACCGTCACCTTCGAAAACCCCTCTTCAAATGTAGGCGCCTTTAATTTGGCTGCCATTCGTCGCAGGACATCTTCGTCGACCAGGCGCTCTCTGCGTTGATTGCGTTCCAGACAGACTTCCAGCGGAACGTCAAAGTACACAGCCTGAACTTCGTAGTCGTAATCCTTGGCCAACTTGATCCAGCTGCTGCGTTCGTGGGGCGTGAGGTTCGTGGCGTCAACATAGTTCAGCGGCCGGCGAGCAATTAATCTCGCCTTCAACATCGATCGCAAGTTGGAAAACACAAGGTCCTGGAAGCGCTGCTCCTGCGCGTCATCAAATAGCAGCATTCTGACCATATCGCTCGAGAGTGGCGTGATGCTATTGCGCTTGAACCAGGAACTTTTTCCAGATCCTGGAAGCCCGATCGCCAGAATGACTGCGCCCTTGGGGGGACGAGGAGGAGCGGCTGGAATGTCGGCAGGGGTAGTGCCGGTCTCGGACGCCTGGGGTAACGGTGCAGGGGGCTTCGTAGAAGGTCTTGCGGCGGATCTTTGTCCTCCACGGCCTCGGCCGCCCCGCGTTCTGCGGCGTCGCGGGCGCTGCTGAACTCCTTGAGGCACATCGCCTGCACCTGAATGCGAGCCGACGGCAGCCGGCTCTGGTTCCGGAGCCTCGGGAACACTGGAGTCCGCTTCCGGTTCAGGAATTGGCGAAGCGGCAGGCTCTGCGGCAGCCGATTCCGCGTCGAAGTATGCCGGCTGCAGTGGTGCTTGCGTAGGTTCGCCTGACTTCGATTCCTTCGCTTTCGAATCTTTGGTCTTTTTGCGACGTTTTAGGCGGTCGCTCATCCATTTACGCATGTAGGGCTTGTAACACATGGGAGGCGCTGGCGGCAATGCGGGCGCGGGTTCCGGATCAATGGGCCTTGCAGGAAGGCTTCCTCAGCAAACGACATGTCGAAAACGTTACCCGCGATATTTCAAGGGCAGAAATATCTGAGTCTGATTAGTTTTCGTAAAGATGGAACTGCCGTTCCCACGCCGGTATGGTTTGCCGAAGCGCATGGCGTGTTCTACGTAATGACCCGCAGTGATTCAGGAAAGTACAAACGCATTCGCAACAATCGGGAAGTGCGAATCGCGCCTTGCAACGTGCGCGGAAAAATTACTGGACCAGAGTTCCCTGCTCGTGCGCGCATCCTTCCTGTAGCGGAATGGGATCCAGCCCGCCGGGCCATTCGCGCCAAGTACTGGATTACCCGAATCACTGCTTTGTGGAGCAAGAAAAACATCTACCTTGAAATCGCGCTCTGAGCATGGCGAGAGCACACGCTTGGGTCACCCGTCACAAGCGGCCTGTGCGGTCCAACATTTACGGTAACTCGCTTCGCCTGATACCATCAGAGGTTTACTAAAGGCACCCGGTGTCGGCCGGGGCGTGTCTTCATAATCTTAGGGAGGCAACATGGCAATCAAAGTAGGGATTAACGGCTTTGGACGTATCGGACGCAACGTTTTGCGCACCGCGCTCAACGATTCCAACCTTGAGTTCGTGGCCGTTAACGACCTGACTGATCCGAAAACGCTGGCTCACCTGTTGAAGTACGATTCGATTCTTGGAAATCTTCCTCACAAGATCACGGCCGGTGCTGACAGCATTTCAATTGACGGCAAGACCATTAAGGTATTCGCTGAAAAGGACCCCGCGAAGCTTCCCTGGGAATCTGTCGGCGCCCAGGTAGTGATCGAGTCCACCGGCCGCTTCACCGATGCCAATGACGCCAAGAAGCACTTGCGCGGACCAGTCAAGAAGGTCATCATTTCCGCGCCCGCCAAGAATGAAGACATCACCCTTGTACTGGGCGTAAATCACGACAAGTATGATGGCTCGAAGCATCACGTGATCTCGAACGCGTCCTGTACGACCAATTGCCTCGCGCCGATCGCGAAGGTCCTTCACGACACTTTCAAGATCGTCAGCGGCACCATGACCACGATTCACTCTTACACGAATGACCAGGTGATCCTCGACTTTCCGCACAAGGATCTCCGCCGGGCCCGTGCAGCCGCGCTGTCCATGATTCCAACATCCACGGGAGCGGCCAAGGCCCTGAAGCTTGTGATTCCCGAGATGGCCGGCAAACTGGACGGGTTCGCGATGCGCGTGCCCACACCCAACGTTTCCGTGGTCGACCTCGTCGCGGTGGTGGAAAAGCAGACCACGAAAGAGGAAGTCAACGCCGCCCTGAAAAAAGCAAGCGAGAGCGGCTCCCTGAAGGGCTACCTCGCGTATGAAGAAGAGGAACTGGTTTCCGCCGACTTCAAAGGCAACCCCTATTCCTCGATCGTAGACGCGAAGATGACTTTGGTCGTCGGTGGCAACTTGGTAAAGGTGATCTCCTGGTATGACAATGAGTGGGGGTACTCCTGCCGGGTGCGCGACCTGATCAATTACATGGGTTCCAAGGGACTGTAACGATATTGAGCGCGTCTCCACAGTTGTGGAGGCGCGCATCTGATACTGATGGACTCCCTTTGCAGGATAGCCGGCAGGGTGCCGGCGCTAGACTCTACGAAGGACCAGCCATGTCCAAGCTTTCGATTCGTGATCTCACGTTGAACGATCACCGTGTCTTCATGCGCGTTGACTTTAACGTGCCGCTCGAAGACGGCCGTGTGATGGACGACACTCGCATCCGCGAAACCCTGCCCACCATCGAATACGCCCTGCGTCACGGGGCGCGCCTGATCCTCGCGTCGCATCTGGGCCGTCCCAAAGGCAAGCCCACCCCGAAACTCACCCTTAAGCCCGTGGCCGAGCGGCTGCGCATGCTTCTCGATAAGGAACTGGCGCGGGGCGAAAACGTGGGCTTTTGTCCAGACTGCGTTGGCCCGGAAGCCGAAGAAGTCGCCGGCAAGCTCGAGAAGGGGCAAACGCTTCTGCTGGAGAATCTTCGTTTCCACGCTGAGGAAGAGGCCAACGAAGAGCAATTCTCCAGGCAATTAGCCCGTCTCGCAGACTTCTACGTCAACGACGCGTTCGGGACGGCCCATCGTGCGCACGCGTCCACCGTCGGCATGACGAAATACGTTCAGAAGGCCGCCGCCGGGCTGCTCATGCAGAAAGAGCTCGAATACCTGGGACGAGCGTTGCATCATCCAGAAAAGCCATTCGTCGCCATTTTGGGTGGCGCGAAGGTAAGTGACAAAATTCCAGTCATTACTCATCTGCTGGACAGGGTTGACTCCCTGATCATTGGCGGCGGCATGGCGTATACATTTTTGAAGGCCTTAGGCGAGCAGGTCGGCAAGTCGCTGGTCGAAGAAGACAAACTCGAACTCGCAAAGCAATTGCTCCAAGAAGCCAAGACTCGCAAGCTGAAACTGTTGCTTCCCATCGATCACGTCGCCGCAGATAAATTGGATGCCAACGCTCACGTCACCAAAATCGACCAAGGCCAGCCGATTCCCGCGAACCTGATGGCCCTCGACATCGGACCGAAGACGATCGAGCTGTTTGAAGAAGAAATCGCCCGGGCGCGCACGATTCTTTGGAACGGCCCCATGGGTGTTTTCGAGCTGGCGCCCTTTGCAAAGGGTACTTTCAAGGTTGCCCACGCCATCGCAGACAATCCCGGGGCGCTCTCGATTGTGGGGGGAGGAGACTCGGTATCGGCCGTTCGTGCTGCCGGCGTAGCGGACAAGATCACGCACATCTCAACTGGCGGTGGAGCATCACTCGAATTTCTTGAAGGCAAAACGCTGCCGGGCGTAGAAGCGCTCACCGACAAGCGCTAAACGAAGGACATTAACTTGTCTGACTTTGCTCTTCGGGTATCGTTCGACCGTGACAAGATCCTCGATTTTCACGGACCGGCAGATATCACAAAGGAAGCTACCGAGGCCATCGTGAACGCTGCAAACTCATACCTCATGGGCGGAGGCGGAGTGGATGGCGCGATTCATCGCGCGGGCGGTCCCGCGATTCTGAAAGAGTGCGCGAAAATAGCTGCAGAAATCGGGCAGTTGCCTGCGGGCAAGGCGGTCCTCACCACCGGAGGCCGGCTTCCTGCGAAGTACGTGATTCACACCGTCGGCCCCGTCTACCGTAGTGCGGCACAACCTCCCGCAGAAACGCTGGCCAGTTGCTATCGCGAATCCATTCGTATCGCCGACGATCATGGCATTCAGTCCCTCGCCTTCCCCTCGATCTCCACAGGCGCCTTCGGTTACCCAGTGCACGAGGCCGCCGAAGTCGCTGTGCCAGCCACAGTGATCGCCCTTACGTCCGCCACCCATGTAACACACGCGCGTTTCGTGCTTTTTGACATCAGCACTCTTAACGCCTACATGCAAGCTTTCGAGAGGTTGCAAAAGTCTGGCGCCCTATCCCCGCTAAAGACCGAGAGGAATACTCCTTGAGAAAAAAAGTCATCGCCGCCAACTGGAAAATGTTCAAAACGCCAGACCAAGCTCGCGACTTTTTTCGCGACTTTCTTCCTCTGGTCGCAGGGCACGATCGCGACGAAATCGTAGTCTGCCCGCCGTTTCTGGCCATCGCGGCGTCGGTGGAGGCCGCGAAAGGCTCAGATGTCGCGATCGGCGCCCAGGACATGCATTGGGAAAAAGAGGGCGCTTATACCGGCGAAATCTGCTGCGGCATGCTCCTGGCGGTGGGGGTTACCCATGTAATCATTGGACACTCCGAACGGCGCCAGTATTGCGGAGAAACCGATGACGTCGTCAACTTGAAGCTCAAAGCGGCCCTTGAAGCCGGCCTGACTCCCATCGTCTGTGTTGGCGAGGTCCTGGAAGAACGGGAAGCCGGACTCACCGAGGATGTCTTGCGAAGGCAATGCCTGCGTGCTTTTCACGCCATCTCAGGCAAGAAAGCTGCAAAGCTTATCGTCGCCTATGAACCCGTGTGGGCGATTGGAACGGGCAAAACGGCCACCCCTCAAATGGCTGCCGACGCTCATGCCTTGATTCGAACCGAAGCCGCAAAGGCATTTGGCGAAGAATTCGGAGACCACCTGCGGATCTTGTACGGAGGCTCGGTGAAACCCGACAATGCGAAGGCCCTCATGGCGGAAACCGAGATCGATGGTGCGCTGGTAGGCGGCGCCAGTTTGGACCCGACGTCCTTCGCGGCGATCGTCAAATATTGAAGCACGGGCGTATCCATCCCGCGGGGTTCGGGGCCTCCTGTCGCTTACACCCTGTTTGCTATAATCTTTTTTGCTCTCTTGCGGAAGTGGTGGAACTGGCAGACACACCATC
>CAWKLF010000007.1:0-1317796 GCA_963850425.1 uncultured Acidobacteriota bacterium
GATTGGCGATGTTGGCCAACGTTGGATAGAGTTGGGTGCGGAGTCGCGCCACAAGGGTCGGCAGCGGATAACGGAAATATTTGTATTCACCTTTGCCAAAACCGTGGCGAGCCATCACTACCCGGCTTCGAAACGCCGCCTCGTCCGCATACTGCGATGCTATTTCCCCACACTCGTCGGGGGTCAGGAGGTTTTCGAGGCGTGCGCAGCCAAAAGCATCAAGGTCGTCGGCAACGCTTTGCCAATCGAACTGCGGAATACGCGAGACGAAGTTCGACGAGATGCAAGCGTTTTCGAGCGCGTCGTTCATAAGGGTAGTTGCAACTCTCATGGCACAAGATTATGCCAAGGGTGGAATCGACCGCACCCCGTTTCTTGCCATCAAACTGGGGTAGTGCGGACGACACAAAATGAAATGCTCCTGATAGTCGAATTAACTTGCGATTCGTGGCCGCGCCGCAATGGGTGGATCCGTCGGTCCAAATTTCCGGCCTAATGTTCGCAATGAATGGTTTCGCACAAGCCTGGCACTTCGGTTGCTACCAGCATTTCTCGAGTTGGATGTCCCTCCACCCGAAGCCTTAGGGCATCCATCGGATGGACACCCGTCGCGCAATTGGTAGACTGACGTATGCCGTCCCCCGACCTCAAAGGCGAATTGGTGGTACTGCTCGATCAACAAGTCACGTCGCTTGAGAAGCAGGTTTTTGGTTTTGTGACAGAACCAGAGCTTCGCGAATACGAAGCCCGGCGCGAGCGGATTGCCGAGTTGTACAACGAGATTCTTGAACTGCCGCTCGCTGCATAGAAGCGACTGTGATAACCATATCGACGCGTGGGCAGGTCGATCAGGCCCAGTGCTTCACGGGTAGAGCCGGCGAAGTCAGTCGGAAGACAATATCCGAGGATCTGGCCGCGCTTCTACGAATTGGCTCTTGTTCCGACTCCACGTAAGCTTCTACAGTTCATGTTCCATCGAACTGTCGTTGCAAGAATCTGTAATTTTTATCGGTCAGGGTCCGGGGATGAGTCGTTCGAAGGATTGGGTTCTCGGTTGCTTTCGACTCGCGCAATTCCAATTCAGCTTGGCGTTGGTGGGTCGCGGCGGTGGGATCGGTACCCGCCTTGAGAGTGGATTTCTCGATGAAGTAACGCCAGCCTTCGTGACGGTCCGCGGGGTTTTGCGACTCCTCAAACTTCCTCACTTGGGACTCGGCGTTCTGCTTGCCCTTCACGACACTGACCACGCCGGCCGACCGGAAGGTGCGGATGTTATGACGGATGATGGCATAGCAGGTGCTAGAGTCGTCGCGGGTCACAAAGAGTCCATTCAACATTTATCTAGAATGCAAGCAAAAACCAGAAAAGGCGACCTCTCGATAGAAATCGCCTTCTGAAATGACTTGTCGGCTTAGATCGCCTGAACGTTTTCGGCCTGCCAGCCCTTCGGTCCCTTGGTCACGGAGAATTGTACGGTCTGGCCTTCCTGCAGGCTCTTGAAACCACCCGCCTGGATCGCCGAGAAGTGCACGAAAACATCTTCGCCATTTTGACGGCTGATGAATCCATAGCCTTTGGCGTCATTGAACCACTTTACTGTTCCTTGCTCCATATACTTGTTTTGTTTCCTTTTGTAGAGTTACGCTGGAAGGAGATCGGAAGAACTTGCGCAGGTTACTGGCTGTTGAGGCAAGAGCTGCTCACGACCGATTCGGTCAACGCACACAACAATCGTATGCGGACAATGCAGAATTGGCAAGCAGATTCGCCGGGTAACGTGCCATGGAACCCTTCGCAATCCATGAACATAGCCCCCGGCACCCGGAATGGGATGGGAGATAGCGCCGTCCGTTGGCCGTTCACCAAAACACGAACAAACAGGGTATACTGAAGCTACTTAACCTCGAAGACACGTCAGCAATAGCAGTTTGCGCCTTCGACGATTGAGAGATCGAGAGGCGTGTTTGCAGCGGCAATTCTTCTCCGAAAACTCGCTCCATCTCTTCCCGATTCAGATCCACACAAGCAACATGGCCGCAACACTGGCGGCAGCCGTAGCGAGCAGTTAAGCGCTCGGAGAAGGGGAATTTTTTATGTCTTCCATCAATGGCGATAAGTCTAGATTTCACCGGGAACGCAAGCACAAGATTGCGAAGCGGGCACGAACCCGGGAGCTTCTGAAACTCGCCGCGACTCCACCCAAGACAAGAAACTCCGGGAAAACGCCGAAAGCGGTGGGAGAATGACTTCAGTCACATTCGCTTCGCCTCTTTCCGTTTCGCTCTCCGAGCCGCTGAAAAAGAAGCGAGTGCTCCTGCTGGATACGTCTGCGCACAAGCGTGAACTGCGCGCGGAGATCATGAGAAAAGTCGGCATCGAGGTCGATTCGGCCGCAGACATCACCGAGGCCCGTTCCTGGTGGAGAGCCGACTTGTATGATCTGGTTCTGGTCAACACCCACAACAACCAGGGCAAGCGCGACAAGTTTTGTAACGATATCCGCGCGGCTGCACCCAGCCAGCGATTTGCGTTTCTGGTGGGAAAACCAGAATATCTTTCGGATTCGCCGAGTTTGGACGCTACTGCCCAAAATGAGGAAGACCTCCCGGTCGGGGATTTAACGGCAGAAGTTTCCACCGAGGTCGCCGATTTGCCGCAGCGCTGGGGGATTCTGGAAGCCTCGCGGAGAATCTCCGCTGTTCGCTCGGCCTCTAACGCCCGGACACAAGCAATACGGAACCGGCCCACACCTCCACGCGATCTCAGTCCACGGCAGGCTAAGACAGCCGAAGCTCGAACCTTGGATGACTTGTTACGAAAGGATATGCAATGAAAAACCTGTATGTTGGTAACTTGCCGCACAGCACGACTGAATCTGAGCTGCGAAACCTTTTCGAGACCCACGGCTCCGTAGACAAAGTCAGCATGGTCACCGATCGGGATACCGGACGGTCGCGAGGTTTCGCATTTGTCGAAATGACCGATGCGAGTGCCGCTGATAAGGCGATCGCGGCCTTGAACGGAACCGACCTTGGCGGCCGCACTTTGACCATCAACGAAGCCAAGCCCAAGACGGATCGCCCAAAGTCGGGTGGTCAGCGCTTTGGTGGTGGTGGAGGCGGCCGGGGCGGACGCGACGACTATCGCGGCCACGCTCGCCAGCCCCGCGAACCTCGCTGGTAGTTTTGTACTGATGTAATTAAGGGAGGCCTAGCAATCTTAAGGGCCAGACATCCAAAAAAAACAATTCGGGAGACAGGTTATGGCACGAGGCGGATCAACGTTCGAGAAACGGCGCAAAGAACAGACTCGGCAGCAGAAACAGCGAGATAAGGCCGAGCGCAGGAATCAACGGAAGCAGGAAAAGCCTGCGGAAGGCAGCGTTGATGAGATGGCTGAGTTGCAGGAACACGCGGCAGCCCAGGCGGCCATGTTCGATTTAGGATCCGATCAGCCCGGCTCGCTGGGGCCATCTTCGGTGGACAAGAAGCCTTTTGAATAATACTGATCCAATCGAGGGCCGGCGCGGCCTAGGTGATGTTCGCCGCGCTAGCCCACTCGATCAAGTCCGTCCTCGCTTTTAAACGAACACTTCCCCTGGCAAAGCAGTCAGCGTACGCGATACAAGCGTATTCTGAATGATCCGCCGTGCTTCGAGCGTCGATGGAACCATCTGAACACGTTCGATTTTGAGCTTCAGCGTGCGCTCGATCTGGCGCAACTCCATAACCTCGGCACCGGCCACAAGAGTTGAAGCGTGTCCTTGAGATCCGGCGCGTCCGGTACGTCCCACGCGATGGATGAAGTCCTCCGCCATCTTGGGTACATCGTAGTTGACGACATGTGCTACGTCGTCCACGTGCAGGCCGCGGGATGCGATGTCTGTCGCGACCAGCACCTGGAACCTGCCCTCCTGAAATCCGCTCAACGCTCCATTGCGCTGCGATTGTGAGCGATCCCCGTGAATCACCGCGGTGCTGATGCCGTCCCGTACGAGTTCTCGAGCCAGCCGGTCCGCGCCACGCTTGGTGCGCGTGAAGATCAGGGTCTGCCCTTTTTCGATCTCGAGCAAACGCCGGAGCAAATCGAGCTTTTCTCCCGGACGAACTTCATAGGCGGTGAGCTGGACGCTTTCGGCCGGCTTTAGCACCGAGCCTAAAGCAACACGCACCGGTTCATGCATGTATTCATTCACCAGCCCGGCAACCGACTGTTCCAAGGTGGCCGAGAAACACAGTGTCTGGCGTTTCTTCGGAAGTATCGAGACAATGCGTCGGATCGCGGGCAGAAATCCCATGTCGAGCATGCGATCGGCCTCGTCGAGAACGAGCATTTTGATGTGGCGCAGGTCCGCAAACTTGCGGTTCACCAGATCCTGTAAACGTCCGGGCGTGGCGATTACCAGTCCCGAACCGGCGCGGAGGCCCTTAATCTGCGACCTTTCCGATACGCCTCCGATGACGAGGGCGGCTTTCGGCATTTCATTGCTTCGCAGCTGCTCGTATTGCTCGTGAACCTGCATGGCGAGTTCACGCGTGGGCAGCAAAACCAGGGCAACTGTCTTCCCGGCTGGTTCCACCTGCAGCATCTGAATCAAAGGGATTAAGAACGCCAAGGTCTTGCCAGTGCCCGTTTGGGCGGTGGCGATGACGTCCCTGCCCTCTATGGCCGGAAGAATTGCACGTTCCTGAATGGGTGTAAGGTTTGTGAATTGAGCTGCTGCCAGCTTCCGCTGCAATGCAGAAGACAGGGGCAGGTCGGTAAAGGTGGACATTCTAGTTTTGTTTTCTTTCTGAAGAGGCTGGTGTCACGCACACTCTGACACACGTCAAGAGTTGCCCTGCCGCTTACACTTCATTTTAGATTTGGCTTTAACTAAACGGCGGGCAGGAAAGGCGGAGATGAAGCTGGTCTAAACAGTGACCACCGCGTGACGAGCAAACCGTGGCAAAAGCGTTAACAACAGTATAGCAGAAGACGGCTCAACGCCGTTGTTACTAGAGTTTTGTGGGCATTTTCGCGGTTAAGGCAGACTCAATCATTGGCCGAAGCTATCTGCTCCAATTCTGCGAAGGCCGGGCTCCGCCTCGGAATCTGCAGGTGCGGCATCGGCGAACCTGCGAACAGACGTTGGCAGGGCTTGGCCAACAGACTCGCCCATCTTGCGGATCGGGAGACGCGAGCGCTATCGGTGGCGATCCCCGTGTCCGCATACATTTGCCGGTAGATTTTGGAGATTAAAACGAAGGCGAGGCGAGCGCGCATGGATTTTATAAACCGGGATCGCATCCAGATGGACTTAAGTCCATAAAACTCATCCCATACCGATTGGGTTCGAGAGCGAACCTCTTCTGGAGACATTGTCGGGTGTGGCCAGTAAAGCTTGGGCCGCAGGGCTTGCGGAATCAGCCAACGGCGCGTGATCGGAATGCCGGCCACCTCCACGGGTTCGGCTTCCATCTGTTTTTCCCATCGAATGAAATCCACGGTGCCGGGATAAGGCGTAATCATCACGAACTGCGCGAATGCAATTTCTGCCCGCAGGGCCGCGGCCGCGGTGGCGTCGAAGGTTTCCGGCCGGTCACTAGGCAGTCCGAAGATGAAAGACCCGAGTACGTAAACCCCGTGGTCACGGAATGTCCTGAGACGTTTTACGAGTTCTTCCCCCGCGCAGTTGAACTCCTTGTACACATCTTTCAAGCCTTCTGGAGTCACGGATTCGACTCCGACGAGAGCTCCCTTGATGTGCGCCGCCTCCATCGCTTTGAGGAACTCCGGGTCCTCCGCGGCTTCCATCGTGATCTGGGTGAAGAAAATCGTGTCGGGGGGCAGTTGGGCCAGACGCTCCATCAATGAAAAGCGCTCTGCCCGAATTGTTTTGAGCTCTTTTAGACGTGCAGTGTTGTTCTGCTCCTCCGCCAAGCGAAGGTCTGTAAGAGTAACTGGATAGAAATTGTCGTCCGCGAGAGCGATGAAGCGGAAGCCCAACCGGCGGAGTTGCACGATCTCCTCGATGACTGCATCTGAGGAACGTTGCCGCGGGCGCTGGCCATCGGTTCGCCAGACCGAGCAGAAGGAGCAATGCTTAGGGCATCCCCGCACAGTTTGAACCGAGGCCCACATGTAGCTTTTTCTGGGGATAAGGTCCCAGCGCGCAGGCACGAAATCGGAGGCTTCAATCCGTCCGCCTTCGTAGATGGGGCGCGGGTTCCCAGCCAAACAATCCGACAGCACGCTGGACCACACCACATCACCATCGCCCTTAACCACGGAATGCGCACCCCCGAGTTCATGCGCCTCTTGCGGGTACAGAGTTGCGTGGATTCCGCCAAAGACTACATAAGCTCCGCGCTCTCGAGCTAACTTGCCCACCTTGTAACCGCGCAAAGCATTGGCGGTGTGGACGCTGATGCCGACCACGTCGCCCGCTTGAATCTGATCCAGATCCACCGCTGCGAGCGTCTCGTCAACGAGGCAGGGATCGCCAAAGCTGCTGGGCGTCGCCGCCGCCAGCACGTACAACCAGCGCGGAGTAATGACCGCGGTACCAAACGAAACATCACTTGGATTAATGAGGTGAACACGCACGCTTTCGCCCTCCTCGGGCTGTGGGCACTACCAATACCGCCAAGCGCGCACGAAACCGACGTTAGATACCTTGCAACGGTCGAAATCGGAAGGGCGGGTTGGGCAACTGTCACGATTTAATACGCGACAAGGCCGGTCAAAATGTAACACAGTTGGAAGATCGTTGGCGCGAAAGTGGAGGTAACGGGTCGATCTGATGGAAGTTTCCCTCCAGTCTCGGGTCTTCTCCTTAGCACTGGGGATTCAGGAATCGAACTCCCGGAAGCAGGGACCCCGGTTGGGGAGGACCTCGAAAAAACTGTCCGTGGTGACTCCAATCACAGCACGATTGTTGTAGAGGAGTTATAGTTTGCAGGGGAAGGGTCCCATGCCGGATCCATCTGCGCTTCCTAATTTTCGCCAGCCCAAGCCAGAGCAACTACGCACAGCCATGGCCCACTTTGTGCCGCAAACCGGCACGCACGCCGAACGTGTGGCCGCTATTGAAGCCGTGTTGCGTGGCATTGCCGGGCAATCCATGCGCAACGCGATGGCGGAGTGGATTGTCGACGGAATTGTCCCGGTAAGCCGACTGGTGCCTGAAGCGTATCTGGAATGGCGGCCTCCAGTGCGGGATGCCATGATGTTTGTGGTGGCTCGACTGTCTCCCGCCCGCCTTGCGCCAAAACTGCTTGAACAATTCGAGCTTCCGGAGAACACCTCGGCGGAAGTGCGATTGCTGCGCTTAATCGCGAAGGTACCGGGCTTGCAAAAGCTCGGGCAAGTCATTGCCCGCAACCGGCACCTGCGGCCGGCTTTGCGCAATGCTCTGGCTCGCCTGGAAAACGGGATTCGAGATGTAAAACCTGAAGAAATGGTCCACATCATCGAGCGGGAGCTCGGACCCCGGTGCAAGCAATTCGACGTCAGGATCGATGGAACCCTGCTATCGGAAGCCAGCGTCAGTGCTGTTCTGCGTTTCACCTGGCGAAATCCGGAGAGTGCGCGGCGCGAGCGCGGCGTTTTCAAGGTGCTGAAACCCCACATTCCCGAATACTTCGCCGAAGACATGGATTACCTGCAGGGGCTGGCAGAATACTTCTCGGACCGTCACCACAATTATGGATTTCCCGCCCACCTGATTCCGGACACCTTCAAAAAGGTGCGGCGATTGCTGCGTCATGAAGTCAACTTTGCGCGCGAACAGAAGACGTTGCTGGAGGCGTGGAACCTCTATCGCAACTTGTCGGGCGTACGCGTACCGCGCCTGCTTCAACCTCTCTGTACACGCACCATCACAGCCCTTACACAAGAACAAGGGATCAAAGTAACGAACGCGGCAATGCGCCAGCCGCTCGCGCGGCGCCGGCAAATCGCCGAGCAGCTGATCGAAGCGCTGGTCGCCTACCCTCTCTTTTCGGCTCAACAAGACGTCGTATTTCATGGCGACCCGCATGCCGGCAATCTTCTTTACAACAACCGTACAGGAGAACTGACGATTATCGACTGGGCTTTGCGTGAGCGCTTGAGCCGCGAGCAGCGCCGGCATCTTGCTTTGCTGTTTGCCATGGTGGGCCTGCGCGATCGGGTGGGTGCATGCGATGAAGTGCTGGCGCTCAGCCAGCGGCGCATTCGCGCTACGTCTGCTCGGGGCAAGGTAATTTCTGAAACCGTCGGGCGTTTTTTCGACGAACTGCCGGCCGCGTACCTGCCCAGCATAGTGGATGTGATGCGACTGCTGGAATCGCTGGCCATGAAGGGCGTTCGCTTCCCGGGCTCCCTGATCATGCTGTCAAAGGTGATGTTCACGCTGGATGGAATTCTGACGGATATTGGCGGGGTGAGCAGCAACATTGGTTTCGCGATCGCGCGGCAGCTGGCGGGGCATTGGCGCAGCGATCGTCATGCGTTCCGTTCTCCACTGACGGCCAAGGACTGGGTCACACTGCAGTGCTCCGCGATGCTCTATACCACGCGCCTCTGGATGCGCTGTGAGGAATTGCTCCTGGATCGGTTGATGCCCAGTCCCTCGGCAAGGTCTGCTGCGTCGGCGTAACAGAGATGTTCTTGCTTGTCGTAAGACAGACTCGTAGCGCCCGAAAAGAATCTCCAAACCGAAAACGAAAACCGTTGTAGTCCCGTTCCTACTTACCGACAGCAGCTGAATCACTCCAGGAGGTGGTGGTCGCAGGCGGGATAAAGCTCATCGCACGTTCTGCCAAAGCGGTAATTGTCAGGCTGGGATTGACGCCGAGGTTCGCGGCTACTACCGAACCGTCACAGATGTACATATTCTTGTAGCTGAACACGCGATGGCGTGCGTCCACAACCCCCCGGGTCGAAGAGTCGGCGATCACGCAGCCTCCGATGCAGTGGGCCGTGCCCGGGATATCGAAGAGAATTTCGGGCAGCATGCTCATGGGAAATCCGCCAGTGAGTTGGGCAAATTTCTGGGCGAATTCGTTGGCTTTCGGAATGTAGGTGGGAACCTTAGCTCCCCAGCTAACCAAAAACTTGCGGAACGGCCAGAACCAGGGGCGCTGCCAGCGCATTTCGATCTGGTTGTCGAGGGCCTGCATGCAGAGCAGGATCACAAACTCCCGCGCCCATCCGTGGGGCTGCAGCACTCGCAGGGTCTTGATGGGATGGCGGAGGATGGAAGCGAAAACATTCCGCAACCACAGGGCAATGCGGCGCGGGCCCGGGCGCCCATTGGTGAGGATGGTTGTGAGCAAGCCCATGGCATCGGAGCCGTTGGGGTAGCGAACCGCTTCGATGTGGGTATGTTCGTCGATGTGAACGCCCGAACCGATGGCGATGCCTAGCGAGAGGTCCTCAGCATAACCGGGCATGCGCGCGCCAATCAGAGATTCGGAGTTGGTGCGCACGTGTTTCCCGAGTTGCGAACTTATGAAAGGCAGCGAACGTTTCTCGCGTAGCCGGAAGAGCAGCTCCATGGTGCCCAGAGATGACGCGGAGAATACAACTCCCCGGCAGGTGAGTTTTTGCGGACGGCGCCGGATCCAGCCGGTGGAAGCCCGGGTCGAGACTTCGTATCCGGCGCCGCCATCGTTCGCTCCCGACAGTGGCCTGACGTCGATGACCTGCGTTTCTGGAAATACGCGCGCGCCGTGCTTCTCCGCCAGATACAGGTAACCGAGATCGAGCGTGTTCTTGGCACCGAATCGGCAACCCATCATGCAACCGCCGCATGCAATGCACGTGGTTCGGTGAGGCCCTTCTCCTCCGAAGAAAGGGTCGGGGACGGTGTGGTCGACGGGATCTCCATCCGCAGCCTGGAAAATACCTACCTTGGTGGCGTAGAAGGTGGAGCCGCATCCGACGGCATCGGCAGTTCGCTTTAAGAGCAGATCGGCCGGGCCCAGAATTTTGTTTTCGGTGGCGCCCAGCATGCGCGAGGCTGTTGCGTAGTAGTCAGGCATGGCGGCTTTCCAATCGGCCAGCCCCGTCCAGGATCCTGCTTCCCAAACTTTGTCTGGAGGCGTCT
Organism: uncultured Acidobacteriota bacterium; assembly: GCA_963850425.1. Taxonomy (GTDB): domain Bacteria; phylum Acidobacteriota; class Terriglobia; order Terriglobales; family Acidobacteriaceae; genus Gp1-AA133. Next base: position 10,076 of record CAWKLF010000007.1, read on the forward strand.
GCAAAGTGCAGGCGTAGGTGATGGATCCTCCACCCACGGCACAACCATGAAAGATGGTCACGTGCCGGAAAAAGCGCATGTTGAAAAATCCGCGCAGCCCCAGCCGTGGCCGCCAGATCCAGCGATGGATCGACCAGCTGCTTTGTGGCAGGGAGTCGGGCGTCCAACGGCGGCCCATCTCTATAACGGCGACTTTATAACCTTTTTCGGTGAGGCGATGAGCGGAGACGCTGCCACCGAAGCCAGAGCCGATGACGATAAAATCGAAATCAAACTGGTCTGCCGACATTTCGAAACCTATCGGGCTGCCATTGGAAATACTTCAGTACTCCCATGCATTCCGCCCTGCAGATCAATGCGCGGGTCAACCGGTCGCATATCCTCTTCCCGCTTCAGCAGGACCGGACAATCTGGCCTCGGATCGGCGAGCACCGTGTGGATCATGCGTTCGTTCGTTCGCCACCAACCGTGGAAACCTTGCCCATCCCGATGGCAAGCATGGAGCGGACTCCAACCGCGCATATCAGGCGCTCCGACATTGGGGGTGACCACGACAGTGCGAGTGTCCAGTCGCAAGCCCTCGCGCAGGGCCTTCAGGACACTTTCTTTTGCGCTCCACAGCAGGGTCACAAGAGCCGGCTGCTCCGTTGGGGTTGCCCGCGATATCAGGGACTGCTCCTGTGGAGTGAAGTAGTCCGCTACGAACGCCGGGCAGCGATGCTCAATCATTTCCACGTCGCACCCAAGCTTTACCCCGGCAGACGCGACGGCACAGACTGCAATCCCTCCCCGATGGCTAAGGGAAATCGTGACCGGCGTGGCCAGGTGCGGCAGCCGAGCTTCAGGGGCGCCCGATGCAGATGCAACGATTTCAATTCGAGCCAGGATTCGCGGATGTCTTGGCCAGTTCAAGCAGGCGGCGATGGCGCGCTTTGCGGTCCATCGGCCGAGGCGCCAGTCGGCGCGTCTTTTCGCGAACTGCAATCTGTCTAAACAGTCAAGTTCTGCCGGCGACAGCCAATGGTCGTCGGGCGGCACGTCGTGTTCCTCTTGCTCAAACCAGTAGACACGCATGCGAGCGACCTCGCCGCTAAGCGGCTTGTTCTTCCTTCTTGGTAAACGCCATTTCCTCTTCTTTGGCAATTCCGCGCGCGATTGCATCGACCAGGTATGGGCGCAGCGTCGCCGCAGGAATGATGCGATCCAGCGCACCTACATCGAGAGCGCGTTGCACGCTGTGGACGCGATCGAATTCGGCCGCCATTTCCCCTAATTTTTCCGAGTGGACGATCTTGAAGAGATCTTCCCACTCTTTCCGCAGACGTGCTTTTTCGGCCCCGGAGGCCTTGGCCATGGCCTCGGTGAGGGTCTGCAGCCGCGGGTCCTTCTTAGCGCGAGCCTCCACTTCTCCGGCAAAAACCACTGCAGCCGCTGGTGCTCCGCCGATGACCGAGGCGTAGGTTCCCTCCAGCGCCGCCACCTCAATCTGCTCGTTCAGGGCGCGGGAAAAGACGACATATGCTCCGCCGTGATAGCGGGAAATTACGCAGAAAACGATGGGACCTTTAAAGTTCACGATCGACCTGCCGATTTCCGCGCCGTATTCCAGTTGCAGCCTGCGCATCGATTCCGGAGATCCATCGAATCCGGAAAGATTGGCCAAAACCACGAGAGGACGATTGTTGCTGGAGGCGTTGACGGCGCGGGCAACTTTCTTGGAAGACTGGGGGAACAGTGTGCCGGCGCACCACTGGTCCGGCCCGTCGGCGGGAACGAATCCGAAGCGCGGTACCGGCCGCGACTCGATTCCAATCAGGCAAACCGGGAAGCCCCCAAGGTGTGCATCCCACACGACGGTAGTTTCGGCCGCCCGCATTCCCGCCCAGCGCTCCAAGGGCGCGTGATCCTGGTCGATCGCACTCATCATCACGGTGCGAATGTCGAAGGCTTTCTTCCTTCCAGGATTGGTCTCGTCGGACAAGATGTCGCCTATCCGCGTGAAACCGTCTTCGCCATCCATCCGGTGCGGATAGTCCCGGACATCGCGGTCCACCGGATCACTCGTTACAGCCTTCCGCGGAAAGCGTTCTCCGGGGAATATGTAAGTGTGATCGTAATGACGGAGCAGGATGTGGCAGGCTTCATCGATGTCGTGCGCCCAGTATTGCGCTTGACCATTGACCCCCATGATGCGGTCATACCCGCCAATTCCCTGGTTGTCTTCCGCGGAGACGCTGCCGGAATAATCGAGCGCGCGCTTGCCGGTCAGCACCAGGGCGGCCTTGGGCGTCATGACCAGGATTCCGCGAGTGTGCATCAGCATGGTGGCTTCGGCGTTCCAATAGGGTTGAGCGCCGACGTTGATGCCATTGATAATTAGATTCACCTCGCATCCGGCCTGGGTAAACTCGATCAACCGGCGCAGCACACGGGCGATCCAGTCCATATTCTCCACGCCGCTTTGCATCGAAATTTTGGCGCCGGCGGATACCGGGAACCACTCGAGGGGAACGCGCATCTGTTGCGCCAGATCCAAAGCCGCCAAAATGCGACGGCATTCCGGTTCGGCAATCGCGCCCAGGTCCTTGCTTGGATCGCCGAGCAGCAGGACCCGGGTCATGCCCTCTGGATATTTTTCGGTGAAGTTGCGAATTACTCCCACAATGATGTTCGCCTTGTTCAACCCGTAAGGGCGAAGCAGCGGAACGAGGTGGTGGTCCTCATCAAGGTCGTGTTCGATGAATTCACCCGGCGGGAACTCGGCGCGCGTCTCGTGTGGAGCGGGAGTAAGCATCCGGATGATTTCGTACGGGTAAATCAGTCCGCGCTGGCGCATGCGAACAACCTTCTGCTCATACTCCGCAAGCGGCTTCATGGGTTGCAACTTATCGGCGGGTCGGAATGTGATGAGCGTTCCTGTTCCCGCAGGAGTGGAAATGCGGACAATCATGTCCCGCAATTCGCCGGTTGCCGGATTTGGAATGCGGACCCGCAAGACCACCTGTTCCAGTCCCAAGCCTTGAGTGGATGGGGCAAGGCGACGCACTATCGAATCCAGTTCATCGCGACCTAAATTCAGGGGGGGCCACACATAAAGGAATATGCGGTTCCAGTGAAGTCGTTCCTGAGGCCTCCTCCGCGATTGGTAGAGGCGGATGCTCGCGAGAGTCTCCGCCAGCATGCGTTCCAGGTGAGGCAATTGCACGACGCGGCCGGCTGGATCTCGGACCGCTGTCACATCCCGCACCTCGGCGCAGGCAAACAAACGTACATCCTTCGGGTTGTCGCGCGCCACCGCGTGGAGAAGATAAACATCTTCGACAGATGGCAGCCGTTCCAGGTTGAAATTGCCAAGCCGCCAGAGATGGAGCCTCTTCCCCATCATGGGATGCAGGCCGCGGTATAACTTCTCCTCGGTGTAGCCGGCATCGGACCGACGATAGGTGAAGTGAAGCATTCCGCTGATCCCGTCGCCATGTCCCGGACCGGCAACCGTCACTACGATCCGACGGTTGGGGCGAGCAAACGGAGCCAGGCTAAGCAGTCGTTGGATTTCCTGCTGCTTGGCCTCCGCATCGTCGAGAGCACCGTTGTGCCAGGTGTAAAAGTCCAAAACAATGTCGTGTGCCGGCGGAACCCGCGCCAGGAGCAGGGCCATCGCCGCCACGGCCTCGGCCAAACGACTGTATTCGGAATGAGTGGCGAAGACGTGGATGTGCTTGCCTTCGTAGAGGTACTCAGCAGTGGCGTAGCACTGGCCATCGAATTCAAGAGAATGCAGGCTGGTTAGAGGGCGAATGCGGTAGTAGCGTGCGGTAATCGCCTCCAACATCAATTTTCGCAGGGCGGCATGCGCGGACGCGAAGCGGCCAGACAAGCGAGTTACCAGGGGCTGCGGACATTCGACCAAGGCACGCAATCGCTGGTGGCGATCGGCTGCGTCAGGATGGGCGGCCAGGTATGCCAAATGGCCTTCTACCTGTTCGTAGACTTGCTTTCGGGCGCGCTCAAACACAGGCTGGTCGAAGTAGCGGTACCGAACCTCACGGGCGAGATCGCTGAGCGCCACGAAATTCCCGTTGGTCAGGCAGATCATCCGGTCGAGAAGTGCCCTGAAACTTTCCTCGACGCGCGGGGCAAAAGTTGCGGCCCGCTGCAGGCGTCTCTCAAGAATTCCGATAATCGGCGCAATCTGCTGCTCTATCCGCTGATGTGATTTGCAGATCCACAGCAGAGTTTCTTCCAGTTGAGGCGAGTGGTCGAGAGTGGCAACGCCGTAATGTGATAGTGCGCGCTTCAGCGAATTGACGAAGCCTGTGGGAAGACCCTCGCCGCGCGTATTAAGCATCCGGAGGTAAGCAAACAGGTAGGTTTCGGCGGTTGGCTCCTGGCTGCTCGCCACCTCGTTCACTTCGGGCTCTCGCTGGAACAAGGTGCACACATCGACAAATATGCTGAGGATCTCGTCTTCCGCTTGCCGAATGTCGTCGCTGTCTACCGGGCAGGTCTGGCCCCACTGGGTGAGCAGCTTGGTGCTGTCTTTCGGGTCGATATCGAAACCCAACATGAGCTGACGAAGATCTTCCAGGCTGCGGCGGCAACTGGATTGGTTGACCTCATTTGGTCGATCCTCAGCTGTCTTGACGGCAAAATCTATGCGCGCCGTTTCCGCCACCACACCGTCTCCTGAGTCAGGTTCAATCTGCAGAAGGGGAGCGCCCGTGTCGACCTGAACATTCGACATGGTGAGCACCTTCCGCACCCTTCCGGAAAAGGGGGCAACGACCTGCATCTCCATTTTCATGGCTTCCAGCACAGCTAATCGGTCCCCGGCCGACACCATGTCGCCCGGTTGCACATTGATCGAGACCACAACGGATGGGGACGGAGCATGTACAAAACCTCCATCGTCCCGCTCGACGCGATGGGAGACACCATTCACTTCAATGCGATAATCGCGGGCCTGAGCTACCGATACGATGTGGAAATGCTGACCGAAAGCAGTAAGCCAATATTCAAACTCGCCGAACCGATCGACGACCGCGTCGACACAGGACTCATTAAGCTCCAGGCGGTATCTGTTCGGACCAACCTGACAGATTCTCACGGAGTAGGGATTGCCTCGGTACCGGAGAGCTACGCTGCGACCGATGTCGCTTCGAACCTGCGGACGTCCGCGGGCCGCCGAAGCATAGAACTGCGAGCGCTCGACTGCCAGTTCCGCGTTGTAGGCCTCGATGGCAGCCTGCGCCAGAGCGACATGGGAATAACGCTGCGAGATATGGTTGCCATTGGCAGCCAACTCATCGAGCCACCCGGTGTGGACTTGTCCCTCTTGCACCTCTTCGCGAGTCAGGAGTTCGAGCAGAAATGGTTTGTTACTTGTCCCTCCTTGGATCACGACTACGCTCTCGCGCAAGGCGCGATGCAGGCGTGACAGAGCCTCCTTGCGGGTCTGTCCGTGGGCAATGATCTTTGCGATCATCGAGTCGAATTCAGGCGCGACGGAATCGCCCTCGGCTACCCCGGTGTCAATGCGCACGCCCGGTCCCGTCATCATTCGGAACCTTTGAATCGTTCCAGGCGCTGGAGCAAACCCGTTTTCGGGGTCTTCCGCATTCAAACGCACTTCGATGGAATGGCCGGTTGTGCGGGGAGCTTCTCCTGTCAGGCGGCCACCGCGAGCAACGTGAATCTGGAGTTTGACCAGGTCGATGCCGGTCGTGCATTCCGTCACCGGATGCTCGACCTGCAAACGGGTATTCATTTCCATGAACCAGAACCGGTTGTCGGATGGTTCACACAGAAACTCAACCGTACCGGCATTCTGGTAGCCCGCCGCCTGGCAAAGTCGAACGGCACAAGCGCGCAAGAGCAAATCCTGCTCGGCGCTGAGCAAAGGAGAGGGCGCTTCTTCGAGGACTTTCTGGTGGCGCCGTTGGACGGTGCAATCGCGCACGCCGGCGGCCCAGGTCGTGCCGAAGTGGTCAGCAATGATCTGGACTTCGACGTGGTGGGCTCCTGTGATCTGCCGCTCCAGAAAAATGGTGGGATCTCCGAAAGCTTTGAAGGCTTCGGCGCGAGCAGCGTCAAAGGCTCGAGGCAATTGCTCCGGAGAAAGGACTTCGCGAATCCCGCGTCCCCCGCCGCCAGCAGCCGCTTTGATCAACAGCGGATAGCCGATCGTAGCTGCATGGTGGAGAGCTTCGGGAAGGGTTTCAACCGACCCTCCGCTCCAGGGAGCAACTGGAATCTGGGCTTGTTCGGCGAGACGCTTTGAGGCAATCTTGTCCCCGACCCGCCGCATCACGTCTCCGTCAGGGCCGATAAATACGATGCCCATCTCGCGACAAAGATCGGCGAACGCGGCATGTTCTGCAACAAATCCCCACCCTACCCACACTGCATCAGCGTGCGCCGATGTCATCGCCTCAGTGAGACTCTCATAGTCAACATATCGACTCTTGAATTGTCCCGTGTTCAGGTCAAGGGCGTTCGCAGAGCCAAGGCAAACTTTCTCGTCCGCTTCCCGAACAAACATGGCATTCCGGTCAGGGTCAGTAAACAAGGCGATGGTGCGGAGTGTGGTGCCTTGTTCCTGATTCAGTTCGCGAGCCGCATGAATGAAGCGCATCGCGGCTTCGCCCCGATTGATGATCGCCACGCGCTGAAACTCGTGATTCATGACATCTCCCATCATTTGGCACCTGACTGGTTCGGTAAATCGGCTCAGGCCGCGACCAGTGTCGGCGATAACATTGCATGCAGGGTTTTCACCTGGTCGGCATCGACGGCGCCGGGCATTGCAATCGTGCGGTAGCCACCGAGATGCACATAAGGGCGACCTTCCTGGTCCACGACCTCGGCATCGAAAGTGCCGAGGGCCGGATCGGGCGTGACAATCGCATAAAGCCGGACATGCGAATCCGGAACCTTGACCGAGGAGACGCACCGGACATGGTGCGGCAGCCCCATGCGATCCTGCGCGCCCATTTCCCACAGTCCCGCGGTCTGGAAACAGAGTTCGACCAGGCGCGGCTCCATCAAGGTTGGCAACTCAGAGGGATGGTGGTTGCCGGGAAGGTTCTTCGCCAACAACCCGATCATTCGGTTCCCATCCCACCAGGCTTTTTCGAGTACCTGATAAGCCGGTCCATGGAAGTAGAGGCGATAGATCTGTGCGGCCTCGATTGTCACGCCGGCGGGCAACGGCGGTGGTGACATTGTCAGCAATTTGGGTAGAAGTTTCGTGAGGCGCACGCGCCCGGTGAAGTGCGTGGTGATTTGCGGCTCGGCCTGGTTTGGAAGCGACCGGCGACCGATCAATTTGCAGTCAGCGACCATTTCCTGGCCGCGTGCGCGGATGGTAGCTTCGACTGTCACCGTGCGCGCTTCGTGGCGATAGAACTTGAAGGGCGCAAGGAACTCAACGTCTTCGATCGCCTGGATGTTCCATCCCGGAAGCATCCGCTGGGCGCCTTCGGCGAAGGCTTCGATTCCCATGACGCCTGGCAACACCGGGGTACCGTCGATCTGGTGATCATGAAGAAAAGGTTGTACTTTGGGATCAAGCGTGGTCTCGATTGTGAGACCGTCGTAAATACCCACGCTCGCGATCTTGCCGATCATGGGGCCGGCTGCTTGCAGGCCCTTTTCACCCGCAATGTTTTGGGCGGACACATCGACGCCGCCCGTTGCATCCCACTCCTTTAACAGAACGCCCAGCCGCTGGCCGATCACGATCTCGCCCCGCGTGTTGCCTGCCGTGAGCTCACGGCGTATCAAGGGAACACCCGCCTCTGGCGGAAGCATGTCGATGCCGGCGGCTTCCATAATCTTCGGAATGGATCCGCGGGTTGCCATGCCGATTCCGCCCCAAGCAGTCCAGTCAATCGCGATGCCGCGCGTGGCCGGGCGAGTCGTTCGGAAGCTAGAGGTGACCTTACATAGCAAGTCGTTGGCGGAACTGTAGTCCGTCTGTCCAGGATTGCCGAAGCGGCCAGCAATCGAGCTGAATGCTACGGTCGCGCCGAGCGGCATATCGCCGATGGCGTGAAGCAGGTTGAAGAAGCCATCACACTTCACGTCGAAGACCAGGTTGAACTCTGCCGGTTCTTTGTCTGCCAGGGAGCGGCTGCGGTCGAGCCCCGCGGCGTGCAGTAGAACGTCGATGCGTCCGCTCTTGACGCGCACTTGTTCAATAACCCTGGAAACGGCTTGGGGGTCGGTGAGGTTGACGGTGAAATAGCAGGGGGTGCCACCGGCATTGCGTACAGCGTCGATCGCAGCGCGCGCAGCCTGAGCCCGCTCGAGAGCAACGAGTTCCCTTTCGACGAGGGCTGGCGTGGCGCGCTCGCCGCGTGCCTGCATGCGAGCGAACAACTCGCGCTTCAAGCCGTCTTTGTCGGAGACAAAGCGCTTCAAGTCAGGATGATTGGGATCCGGCTCAGGAACGACATCGAGTAGATAGAAGGTGCCACCCGAGGCTGCGGCCAGGTCGGCGGTGATGGCGGAGACGATGCTTCCGGCGGCGCCGGTAATGACGAAGACTGAGTTTTCATCGAGCGTCAATCCGGTCCGGCCATCGGCTGCGGATTGCTCCTCGAGGCCGATCGTCCAACGCAATCCATCCTTGTAGCCAATCTCAACCGCTCCTGGATCGCTGAGAGTTTCATCGAGCAGTAGTTTGGCGAGTTCTTCTGCAGTGGCATCGACTCCGAAGTCAATTGCCTTGACGAGCGCTTCGGGCCTTTCCCGTTTGTAGGTCTTGGTGAATCCCGTGACCGCGCCACCCAGTGGAGCGACGGCGCCCGCCTCGTCGTAACCATGCTGGCCACCCAGACGAGTTGCGGAAACGAGGAACGTACCCGGCTTCGCAATCTGCTCGAATAGAGTGCGCATGGTGGAGTAAAGCGACTTCAGACGCAGTTGCACCGCATCATGCCATGCCGCAGCATTCATACCATGGATGTCGCCCTCGGGATCAAGAGCAGGCAGCCAATACACGCCGTGGACGGGCCCGACGGCGAGCCATCCCTGGAGACGCTTTGCCAAGGCGTCAGCGTCGGGCACGCCTTGGACGCGGAGTACCTGCACGCCGTTGGTTTCCAGAAGTTTCGATAGAGCATCGGCAACCACACCCGTCTTATCCGGCATGATGACGACGCAGCAATCCTTGGTCAGCGAGACACCGGTCGGTTTGCAGATCGAAAGCGGCGGGCGCAGGACGGGAATCGGAACGCGGCGTGGAATCCGATTGGCGGCATCCAGGCTGGCAAGGCTCGGTCGCGGCTTTGGTGGTATCGGAGCTACTGCTTTCGGGAGATTCGCGACCTTCTCTGCCCCTTGTGCTTCTTTCGCAAACGAAGCAGTTTTTGAATTCGAACGCTCTTGCGCGAACTTGATCACGTGGGCCAGGGTTGGAAATTCGCGCAGCTTGAGATTCTCGTCGCGTGGAATGTTGTATGCGGCACGAATGGCAACGAACATCTCGGCTTGTTTCACGGTGTCGATGCCGAGATCGGCTTCGAGATCAAGATCCAGGTCCAACATATCTTTTGGATAGCCGGTCTTTTCGGCCACAATCTCCAACACCTTTTCCTTGATCGATTCGTTCGTGACGGCATTTGGCGCATGGGCTGCAGCGGGAGCGGCGGCAGGTGGTTTGTCAGCGACGGCAGCCGGCGGCCGGGAAGCGAGGTCGGGACGCTTCTCGAAGACGAAGCCGATCACGTGCGCCAGGGTTGGGTAGTCGCGCAGCTTGCGGTTTTCATCGCGCGGAATGTTGTAGATCTCGCGAATCGCGGCGAACATTTCCGCCTGTTTCACGGTATCGACTCCCAGGTCAGCTTCTAAATCCAGATCAAGGTCGAGCATGTCCTTGGGATACCCGGTTTTCTCGACGACCAGGGCAAGGATTCGCTCTTTGACAGAATCTGCATTGCTCTCTTGCGCTGGACTGTGGGTGGGTGCAGCAGGGGGTGCCGCGACCTTCTCTTTATCACCAAGCAACGTGACGGACTCGATAGGTTTGGTTTCGGGTACTGGAGTGGCGTGAGACAGGTCAGGACGCTTCTCGAACACGAACCGGATGACGTGAGCCAGCGTCGGATAATCGCGCAGCTTTCGATTCTCATCGCGCGGAATGCTGTAGATCTCGCGAATCGCGGCGAACATTTCCGCTTGTTTCACGGTATCAACGCCCAGGTCAGCCTCGAGATCGAGATCAAGATCGAGCATGTCCTTGGGATAGCCGGTCTTCTCGACCACCAGGGCGAGGACGCGTTCTTTTACCTCTTCGCCAGCATCTGGTGCAGCAATGGCCAACGCTTTCGGGGCGGCCGTGGTCACCTTTTCGCCGGGCACGGGTGTCGATGCAACTGCGCCCGCCAGGTCGGGTCGTTGGTCGAACACAAAGCGAATGACGTGCGCTAATGTCGGGTAGTCGCGCAGCTTGCGATTCTCGTCGCGCGGTATGTTGTAGGCCTCTCGAATCGAGGCAAAGACTTCGGCCTGCTTGACGGTATCGACGCCGAGGTCGGCTTCGAGATCAAGATCGAGATCGAGCATGTCGACCGGATAACCGGTTTTCTCGGCCACCAGCGTGAGGACTTTCTCTTTTACTGACACTTTGTCCCCCACCGGTTGTGGTAGGACCACTGGAATCTGGGCAACGACTTCAGGTCTCGTCACGGTTTCAGCAATTGGGCTGAGCGGCGGTGAGACTGGTTTCGGATCGGCAAGCGGCACAGGGACTGGTTTCGGCTGAGTGGGCACGACCTGCGGCTCCGCTTGAGCCTCGGCGAGAGCAGCTTTTACCAGTTTAGCGCTTTCTTGCACACGTAGCGTGCGATGAACAACTTCCAGGGACGCGGCGGGGTGGCCTGAGATTTTCGAAAGCCATGAACTCCAGGCAGTATCGTCAGCAACGCGGTAGGCGTAGCCGAGAGCGTTGGGAGCGGGACGCACTCCGTCCTTGGTCTTCGTCCAACGCAGGAGCATCATGCTAATCTGCGACCCGAAGCCTGCGCCAAGGTGGATTGCGTACTCGACGGGGTAGGTGCCGCCTTTCGACAAGTTCAACGATCCCAGTTCGGGGTCGATCTCTTTGAAGTTGGCGACTGGAGGAACGCAACCGGTCTCCAGAGCCTTGACCGCTACCACGTCCTCGATGCCTGTTCCCATAGCGTGACCGGTGAGGCCCTTGGTGTTGGCAATCACGATCTGATCCGCGACATTGCCGAAGACGCGACGAAGCGCATGGATTTCGGCAGAAGCGCTGCCGCCGCGCGCCGGCGTGTAGGTTTCGTGGGAGACGAAAACTGTGTGCTGCGCAATTTCCTGACGAGACACACCGCTGCGCGCCTCGGCCTGGGCGACCAGATTTTCCATCACTTGGCCAATGTGCTGAACGTCGAGGCGTGTGCCATGGAAGGCGCTATTGCCCGTGACTGTGGACAACACTTCACAGATGGGGCGGATCCCCCGCTTGCGAGCAGCTGCATCGCTCTCGACTACGAGCGCCGCCGCACCCATGCCAATGATCAGGCCGTGGCGGCGACGATCAAACGGAATGGCAGCTTCCTCCACGACCTCATCTGTCGCGGCCGCTCCACTGGCGAGGAAGCCCGCTCCCATCCAACCGATCAGGTGGTCGGAGGTCACATCATCGGCAGAAACAACAACCACGCGGCTGCAACGCCCGGCATGAATCCAATCCTCCGCGACCGCAACCGCTTGCGCAGTAGTCGCGCAGGCTGAGTTAATTTGCGTGTTGGGACCCCGAGCGCCGATGAATTCGGCGAATTGCGAATGTCCCATAGACAGGGTTCGCAGCAGGAAGCGGCGTTCGAATATGTAGGGCTCTTTCTCGATCGCGGCGCCGAGTTCCGCGATGCGGCTATCAAGCTCTTGAATTAAGCGAGAGTGACCATTTCCTTCCGCCGCCTCAGCGCGCAGCATCTCCAGCGTGGACTTCTGCTCGCGGCGGGCGTGGTCAGAGTAGTAACGGTGCATTTCGTCGGCAAAGGAATCCAGGCCGGGAAACGCCGAAGCAAAGATCACACCCGTGTCGTCGCGCATCGTGTCGGGCAAGGCCCAGCGATCAGGAAGTTGAGTGCCTTTGCTGGTGGTCTTGTAGCGCAAGACCAGGGGAATACCGGCGTCGCGTAAGGCGTCGAGCCCGGCCGCCATGGCGAGTTGGGTCACGCGATCGAGAGCGGCCAAACGATCGGCGGAGATGCCGAATTCTTTTTCCAGGTCGAAAGCCCCGCCGCGGCCCGCCAGTTTGATGACGTCCGCTACATCATTGATGGTTTCGAAGCGGGGATCTCCGTTGTCGCTTTTCACCAGGCGCGTGATGTGCTTGTCGAGCATGGCTTGGCGAAAATGGGATGGGATAGACTCGATGAACTGATCTCCGCGCAGAATGCGGGCAATGTTGTCATCGTCAAAGATGTGATCCGTGCCAGGCAGTCCTAAGGCCGCGCCAGTGATCGTTACGGGTTGAGACGGCGCTGGGACGTCATGGTCGCGATAAATCTGCCAGCCACGTTCCAGTACGCCCGCAAACAGGCGGCCCAGTTCGGAGTAGCGGTTTCCATTCAAGGGAGTCGTCGGGATCGATGGCGCCTCCGCTTTCAAAGACAACTCCGCAGGTTGTGCCGCTGGCGCGGGGATAACGCCCTGCAGGGAGATGGGCGAGGATTTCTGCTGAGATTGTGATGCGCTTTTTCCCAACCCCGCCGCGTACAGACAGCACAGCGCCTGGTTGAACGCCGCGATGTCGCCGACCTTCGGATGATTGCAGAAGATTGACACGATATCACCGTTGGAGCCGAGTACATCTTCGGCGAATCCCTGCAACGCTTTCTTGGGGCCTACCTCTACGAACAGACGTGCGCCGGCAGCGTATAGAGTTCGAAGTCCTTTGATGAATTGCACCGGGGCAGCGACTTGTTGCGCCAGTATGTCGAGCATCTGGGGCACCACGTTCGGGCCGGTCGGATAAAACTCGCCGTTGGTGTTCGCAACAATGGGCAAACGCGGAGATTGAAGCCGCAGGCGCTCGAGCACTGCCCGCAGCGGTTCGCTGGCGGGAGCCACGATCGAAGTGTGAAATGCATGGCTGACTGGCAGCGCGGAAACGTCGTAACCGGCGCTGAGCAGCGCGGCCATCGCTTGCTCAACCGCCGGACTGGCGCCCCCAATTACGGACTGGTGCTCGCTATTTATGTTCGCGATGACGACGTAACCATTTACGCTCTTCAGGATCCGTTCGATTTCTTCCAGCGGCGCGAAAACGGCTGCCATGCGACCTTTGTCAGCGGGAGAGAAGCGAGTCATCTCGCGGCCGCGGGCGCTCACAGCTTCGAGCGCATCGGCAAAGGGGAGGCCGCCCGCCGCAATCAGCGCTCCGTATTCGCCCAAGCTGTGCCCCATCGTGAAATCGGGTTCGATACCGTAGGCGGCAAGCAGTCTCGTAAGAGCCAGATCGACCGTCAGCACCGCCGGCTGCGTGATCGCGGTCTGACGCAAGTCATCCTCAGCCTGGGCGAGGGCTTTCTCGTTTGCGCGATCCGCAAAAATGAACTCACTCAGGGGCTTGCCCAAAATTGGCGTCATGATCTGATCGGCCTCGAGAAAGGTCTCGGCAACGATCGGCTCGATTTGCTGCAATGGCTGCAGCATGTTTACGTATTGAGAGCCTTGTCCCGGATAGAGGAACGCGACTTTAGGGGCGAGACCATGCCCGCGGAAAATTCCCTGCGCGCGCAGGGCCTTCCACACGGCGGGCTGGTTCGCAGCCAGGGCCTTCAAGGCAGCCGCCGCTTTGGTCGCTAGCTCCGCAGCGTCGGCATAGTCGATGGCCAGGCGTTCAGGCGCCCTCAAGTCCGCTTCGGCTGGAGCACTCGGCACGGGCGCACGGCCTTCTTTCGCGTCCTTGACCACGGTACGCAAACGCTCCGTCAGGCTCACGTCGGAGATTGCGCCTAGTAGCAGGATTCCTCGCAGTGGAGCTTTGCCGGCTGTACCGGTGGTGTTGGAAGAAAAGTTTCTTGCGGATGCCTGTTGCGTGGCGCTGTGCGCCGGACGGGCTCCATCAGACATAAAGACCTCTGTTTCTTTCTGCGGGAGTTCGCTCACCGCCACGGTCCGCTTGCCATTTCCGTTGAGCCGATGGGGGATGTATTCCTCCAGCACGGCATGGAAGTTGGTTCCCCCGAAGCCAAAGGCGCTCAGACCAGCTCGTCGCACGCCATCCGGGGGAATGTCCCAGGGCTTCAGCGCCGTGTTCACATAAAGAGGAGAGTGTGCAAAATCGATGTCGGGGTTGGGGTGCTCACAGTGCACGCTGGGCGGCAGCATCTTGTGATGCAGTGCCAAAGATACTTTCAGCAGTCCTGCCGCTCCCGCCGCACCTTTGAGATGACCGAAATTCGACTTGACTGAGCCTAGCGCCACTGAGTGCAGGGGCAGGTGAAAGCTGCTCAGCACATCCGCCATGCTCTGCACTTCGACAACGTCACCGACACGCGTCGAAGTCCCATGCCCTTCCATGTAGGAAGCGGTTTGGGGCGACACGCCCGCTTTTTTCCAGGCGCGTTCAATCGCAAACTTCTGTCCCACGGGATTCGGCGCGGTGATGCCCTTCCCTTTTCCATCGCTGGAAGCGCCCATGCCGCGTAACACGGCGTAAATTTTGTCCTGGTCGCGCTCGGCATCCGCCAGGCGCTTGAGCACGAACAGGGCAGTACCTTCGCCCATGACGAAGCCGTCCGCACCTTCCGCATAAGGACGCGTGCCGGTCGCCGAGAGCGCGCCAATCTTGCAGAACTTCACGAAGGTCGAGACGCCCATGTTGCGATCGATCCCTCCGGTCACCACCAGGTCGTAGTCGTTCTGGATCAGCCCTTCTGATGCCGCTCCGATGGCCGCCATGGCAGACGCGCAGGCCGCATCGCAAACGTAGTTGGGGCCGTGAAAGTTGAAGACGTTCGCAATGCGGCCAGCAATGCAATTCGCGAGTTCGCCGGGCATACTGTCTTCCGTGATCTCCGGCAGATGCTTGCCCATCCGCTCGTGCAGTTCGCGCACAATGTCGGAACGCACCGACGGTGGAAGTCCGGCAAAGCTGCCGCTCTCCATTAATTCCCGGGCGTATTCCGGGAAGTACACCCGCAACACAGTGAAATAATGTTTTTCGCCGCCCATGGCGTTGCCAAGGATCACCGCCGTACGATCGGGGTCCATGGGGCGAGCGGGATAGCCGTAATCTTCCAGCGCTTGCCGGGTGCAGGCGATAGCCCACTTTTGCGAACCGTCCATCGCATCCGTCACTCGAGGAGGGATAGGCAGGCGCCACTTCATCGGGTCCCATGTGAACTTGCGGACCCATCCGCCGATCTTGGAGTAAGTCTTATCGGGAGCGTGCGGATCGGGATCGTAGTAGAGCGCAGGGTCCCAGCGATCCGGTTCGACCTCAGTGATGCTGTAACGTCCGCTCTTGATGTTTTCCCAGAAAGTCGACACGTCGGGCGCGTCGGGCAGGATGGCTCCGACTCCAACAATCGCGATGGCTCGATTGGAAGTGCTTTCCATGATGAGGCCTCTTTATGAATGAGAGCACCAGCGTTCGACCGCAGTGTCCCGTGTGTTGCAGCGTTTTTGCGTTTCGCCCTACGCTGCCTGCTCCGTATGTTTGGCGACGCGGCCGTACAGCACGTCTGCCACATAGTCCATGTCCGAAATGAGTTCCGCCTGCGCTTGATGGATAGCCGGTAGCCCCAGGCTGTTCTCGAATGCCGGAAGATCGGCGCTGCTGACGCCGCCTGCGCCTATGACCCAGCGCGCCCCTTCCTCGCCCACTTTCGTCGCGGCCTCACGGGCGAAGATGCGGCTTACGCCCGCCAGCGCAATCGCGTCGAGGCGACGGTTGGCTTTCTCGTTCAGTTTGTTTTCCTTCATGGCGGCCGCCCGGCGGGCAAGGCTCCCGGCGCATTCGGCGTACGCGATCAGTTCGCCGATACGCAGGAGAATGTGCTGATAGCGCGTGAGTCGAGCGATACGTGCCCGCTCCATGACCTCTGCTACTCCATGAAGGGCCAGAGCGGCAATCCCTGCGCCTACGTCCGAATGAGAGGTGTGCAGTGCCTCGAGCTTTTGGGCTTGATCGTGGTAGTACTGACCGCGTGTTTTTAAATGAAGCTGCCAGCGATCACGGGCGATGGTCATCTCCATGATTTCGGAAGTGCCTTCATATATCGTGGTGATGCGGACATCACGCTTGATCTTCTCCACCATGTATTCATGTGTGTAGCCATAGCCTCCGAGCGCCTGGATGCTGGCATCCGCGGCCAAATTGCCAGCCTCGGTTGCCATGTATTTGGCAATGGCCCCTTCGGTGTTCAGGCTGCCTTCGCCGGCATCAATGCGTTCGGCGGTCTCCTCGATATAGGAGCGTGCAGCTTCCAGACGCGCGACGTTCGGAACAATCAACTTGTGGGTGTAGCCCTGCTTTTCCGAGAGCGGCGAGCCTGCCTGCATGCGCTTGACGGAATAGGGAATGGCGCGATCGAGCGCGGCCCACCCGGCGCCGAGGCCAAAGGCCGCGACCATCAGGCGCGTGTAGCCGAACACGGCCTGCGCTTGAATGAGACCTTGGCCTTCCACTCCGCCGAGTAGCCGATCGGCGTCGACATAGACGTTATCCAACGCTAGAGCCGCCGTATTGCTGAGGCGAATGCCGTGCTTGTCTTCCGGCTGGTCGTGGGTGAAGCCCTTCGCACCCTTCTCGACTACAAACCAGCTCGGACCTGCGGGCGTGCTTGCCAGGATGGTGTAAGCATCGGCGATGCCGCCATTGCTGATCCATTGTTTGTTGCCGGTAATCTTGTATCCGAGGGTGCGGCCATCTTTGGTTACCGGCTCCGCTATGGTGCGGAGCGCGCCAAGATCGCTACCCGCCTCCGGCTCGGTGGCGCCGTAGGCAAAGAGTATGCCCTCGTCAGCGATGCGAGACAGCCACAACTTCTTCTGCTCCGGCGTGGCTCCGACCGTGATCGGATCGCTCCCAAGAAATGTGGCAAGCACCGCCGTCGCGACTCCCAGATCGATGCGCGCCATTTCTTCGCAGACGCAGTAGACGTCAAAGGTGCCGCCACCCATGCCACCGAACTCTTCCGGAATGAAGAGAAGTTGAATGCCCAGCTTATCGGGGCTGCACATGTGCCGCACGATCTCGAGCGGGCACTCGTCGCGTGCGTCCAGGTCGATCAGTTCCTGGTCGGGCAGGCGTTTTTTGGCGAACTCGCGCAGCGATTTGAGACTGAGCTTCAAAGTCTTATTGGGAATCATGGGTGAACCTCACTTTGCGGAAACGGTTTGCATTTCACGAATTTTGTTCGTCAATTCAGGCAGGAATTCCAGCAGGTCGTCGACGATGCCCACGTCGGCTACCTGGAAGATTGGGGCCTTGGGATTCTTGTTGATTGCGATGATGAAGGGATTTCCTTTGATGCCAGCCAGGTGCTGGAACGCGCCGCTGATGCCGCATGCGAGGTAGACCTTGGGTTTCACGGTTTTTCCCGAGGAGCCGACCTGGCGCGATTTCTCCAGCCACTTGGCGTCGACAACCGGGCGTGAACAACTCACGGCCGCGCCCAGGACGTCGGCGAGTTCCTGCGCAATGGCCACGTTGTCTTTTTCCTGAATGCCACGGCCGATGGAAACCAGCACGTTGTGCTTGGTGATGTCCACGTCACCCGCTTCGGCAACTACGGTTTGTACATAGCGGCGGCCTGCGCTGAGGGCACCGATCGCGCTTGATTTGTCGATCACGGAACCTGGAGTAGCGTTGGGCACTAGAGGCTTGAACGCTCCTGGGCGCACCGTAATGACCGCACCGGAAGAAACGTCGCAGCGCACGTGAGCGCTGACCTGCCCGCCAAACTCCTGGCGGACCACGTTGACCGCGTTGTTCTGCAGCGTTCCGATCTCGACCACGTCGGAGACAAAGGCCGCGTTGAGCTTGATGGAGAGTCCGGGTGCCAGGTCGATTCCGAAATGATCGTGCGGGACCAGCACGATGCTTCCTGGCGGCAGGACTTTCACGACCGCCTTCCGAATCAATTCCGCGTTGGGATAGGCCAGATCCTGATTTGCGATCTTCCAGACTTCCGCGTACGAGGAACGGAGCGATTCGCAGACCTGGTCGAGTTCTGCGCCGTAGCCTGCGACCAGCGCGATCGGGCGTGCGGCGTTGTCAATCTTGAGCGCGGCAGCAACCAGCTCCAAAGCCGAATCGTCTATTACGCCGCTTCTGTGAACGATGTAGGCAAATACTTGAGGCATTACTTTAACCCTCCCTTGGCCGCGACCAGTTCGATGAGCCGGTCGATGTTTTCCTCGCGGCTGCCTGCGAGCATCTCCGCTCCCTTGCCCAGCGCGGGCACGAAGTAGTCCACGCGCGTCACTTTTGCTCCCACATTGCCCACCGTGTTCGGATCAACACCAAGTTCCGACGCGCCGTAAGTGGGAACAGGGATGGAAGCCACGGCTCGAATGCCGCGCATGCCCACATATCGCGGCTCGTTGATGCCGGTCTGTATCGACAGCACGCACGGGAGATCGATCTCGCTGACTTCCCGGTTTCCGCCTTCGACTTCGCGGCTCACTTTCAGCTTCTTGCTATCGAGAACTTCAATCGCATTTACCAATGAGGCGAAAGGGTAGTCGAGCATGGCTGCAAGCATTCCCCCGACCTGTGCGGCGCCATCTTCTGCCTGAACGCCGGTCAGGATGAGGTCGTAATTCCCTTTAGCGATGAAGGCCTTCAGAATCGTGGCGATGCCTCGCCCGTCCGACCCGTCGAAGGAAGCATCGGAAATCAGCACGCCGTGATTTGCGCCCATGGCCATTTCCCGGCGGAGGATTTCTTCGTCTTGTTCGCTGCCGACGGTCACGACAGTAACGTTTCCACCAACCTTGGCGGCAATCTGAAGCGCCTCTTCGACCGCATAGTTATCCGGCTCGTTCACCGAGTAGACCAGTTCGTCGCGCTCGATGTCATTACCGGCGGTATTGAGCGCGATCTCGTTTTCCGAAGTGTCGGGTACTCTTTTCGCGCAGACTAGAATTTCCACGTTCAACCTCCCAAAGAAATGGTTGCCATCGGACGCGCCGGACGCCGTACCATTTGCCGCTCGGCCAGTTCCGCCAAATCGATAGCCGTCATCTTTCCTTCCAAGCCCGCAACCTTGATGGCGTCTTCCATGTTGACCATGCAGAACGGGCAGGCGGTCACGATTACATTGGCGCCAGCTGCGGCCGCCATCTGCACACGCTTAACGCCCATGCGTTGCTCTTCTTTCGGCTCGTAAAACAGCATCAGGCCGCCGCCGCCGCAACAAAATGAGCGATCGCGACAGCGAGCCATTTCGACTCGCTTGAGCTCGGGAATGGCATCGAGCACCAGCCGTGGATCGTCGTAGACCTGGTTGTGCCGGCCCAGGTAGCAGGGATCGTGATAGGTGTAGACGTCGGCAGCGTTTTCTACTGGCTTGAATCGGATATTTTCAGCGCGCACTTCATGAGCCAGCAACTGGCTGATGTGCTCTACCGGCGGGACATTCCTGTAATCGTGCTTGAGGGCATTGAGAGCGTGGGGATCAGAGGTCACGATTCGCTTCACGCCGGAAGTGCGAATGACATCTGTATTGTGATCGCGCAGTGCCATGAAGAGCGTCTCTTCGCCAAACCGACGCACTTCGTGCCCGCTATCCCGCTCCGCGGAACCGAGGATTCCGAAATTCTCGTGAGCGTTTTCAAGGATACGTGCGGTTGAACGCGCAATCGACTGCAGGCGGTCGTCGTAGGAAGTGATGCTGTCGACAAAATAGAGTGTGCTGGCCCCGTTCTTCTCGAGAGTCCTGACTCGGCAGGTTGGCTGGAAATCCTTGGCAGCGGACCAGTCGGCTCTTTTCTTCTCGAGCTTGCCGTAGGGATTGCCGCGGCTCTCCAGAGCTTTCAATGGCTTTTGCAGAGACTGAGGCACGTTCCCATCATCGATCAGGCCTCGGCGCAAATCGACGATCTTGTCGATGTATTCCACCAGCAGCGGGCATTCTTCCTCGCAAGCTCCACAGGTAGTGCAGGACCATATCTCATCTTCTGAATAGACGCTGCCGACCAAAGCTTTGCGATTGCCGGTTTTTCCAAACATGCCGTAATGCTGGAACGCGTAATCCCTTGCCTTGAGGCCAAGAAAGCGGGGCGAGAGCGGACGCCCAACCGCGTTCGCTGGACACTGATCGGAGCAGCGTCCGCAATCAGCGCAGGAGTAGAAGTCCAGCATGTGCTTCCAGGTGAAATCTTCAAAGTTCTTCACCCCAAAACTTGTCACCTGGTCGAGCTGATCGTCGGAGACGCCCCAGCGCACTGGCTTGATGGTCCCGCGGTCAAGCTTCGCGAAGAACACATTGAACAGCGAAGTCTCTACATGGAACTGGATTCCAAATGGCCGGTAGCAGAGCAGGAAGTAAAAAGTGAGCGCGTGCAGGAGGTAGGCCCCGAAGTAAATCCTGCCAAGCACAGGCAACGAGGCTGAGGCGATGAGAGCCTGCAAGCCCCAGGGCAACGACAGTGGCGCCAAAGTCTCACCGGCGACGCCGGCTTTCAGTTGACCCGCTCCTGCTGCTGCCGAGAAAAGGCTATCGGCTGCCATCAGCACGGCAATCAGCGCCAGCAAAAATATCGCGTCGGCGGTGTGCGCCTTCCCATATCTCGAAGGCACCGCATAACGCGCTGGCTTAAAAACCAGTCGGCGCACGATGGCAATTAACATGCACAGAAAAACAATGGTGGCCGCATAGTCGGTGACGACGTCATAAGCGCGCCCCGCAGCTCCGAAGAAAGATGGTTTCGCGAATGTCTCAGAAACACCGAATAGCAGGGTAGAAAAAGAGCGGACCACCAGTAGGAGGAATCCCACAAAGATAAGAATGTGGAGAAGCCCTGCGCCGGGATAGCGGGGGTGCTTCCATTGGCCAAACCAGAACTGCGCTACTTTTCCCAGTCGGACAAGCGGGCGATCAAAACGAAAGTCGCTTTGGCCACGAGCCAAAGGCAACACGCGGCGCCCCACGATATAGGTAAAAGACATCAGGCCGAGTACATGGACGACCAGAAAAAGGTAACGGCCGGATTCCAGGGCGGACGTCATCTGCGAAATTGCCTGGCCACTCTCCATGATTGATCGCCAGCTTGGAC
Organism: uncultured Acidobacteriota bacterium; assembly: GCA_963850425.1. Lineage (GTDB taxonomy): Bacteria > Acidobacteriota > Terriglobia > Terriglobales > Acidobacteriaceae > Gp1-AA133. The sequence goes on from CAWKLF010000007.1 coordinate 31,343, forward strand.
TACCTAAGCGGTCGCTTGGAGCACGACCGGTTTTTCTTTCACGACGGTTCGCGCAGTTGCGGATGACTTGCCCGCAGAAGGCGCTTGAGGAATTGGAATGGGTATGCGTACCGTCATTTCCGACAGTGCGTTTGAGGAAAGAATCTGTTTACGGATGGTAGGCGGTTTGGGTCTGCGAGTCGGCTTGCGGGGCGATTTTGGGCGTTCTGGGTGAATCCCAGCGGCGGCACGCAAATCGGCGAAATTTAGTTTGAGGAATTTTTCCAGCTGTCGAATGTCGGGCGCCGCGTGTGCATCCCCGCTGAAACCGAAATAAACCATGCCGTCGTAGCTAAGGATTGCGCAGTTGAGCGCCAGTTCCCCACCAATCGGAACATAGGGATACCAACGCAGCATCTTGCGTCCGAGTACATACAAAGGAAATTGCGGGCCAGGCACATTCGTGCACACCAGGTTGAAGGGAGTAATCGGCAACTGGCTGATCATGGGTCCTACAAAAGACTGCATCGCGCTGGGCAACACGCCGACCAGTCCACCGGCCAGACCAACCAATTCCGGCGCATGCGCTTGTTTTAGAAACTCCGTTCTGCGATGGACGGCTGCCAGCAGTTTTTTGGGGTTGCGAATGTCCAGCGGAATTGTGACCGGAACCAGGGAAATACGATTGCCCAGCTCTCCCGTGCTGGTGGCTCCGCGGAGATTAACGGGGACCATGATCCGCAACAGGCGTCCCTTGATGCGGTCGCCATGGGTCTCTGCGTAGCAGCGGATGGTTGATGTAACCAGAGCCAGCAACACATCGTTGATACTGGCGCCGCACGCCTCCCGTATTGCCTTGACATCTGCCAACGGAATTTCGGTGCACGCAAACTTCTGCGGGCCGCGGTAAATCACGTTGAAGCACAAGCGCTCCGTGGGCGCGGTAAGTTCGGGCAGCAAGCGTGACAATTCCTGGTTGGCAGGATTTCCCGCACTGGCCAGCGTTCGCTCCGTCATGCTCAGGACGTCGGCCCACGCCGACAGAACACGATCCGTGAAATTGGAATAAGAACTGGTAAGGCCGTCCATCAGAGCGGTCATGGGGTCGCAGGCGGGCCGGGGCCGCAACCGGAGTTTGCGCTTCGGGAGAGCGGGTGGCGTTGGGCTGGGATCCATGAAAACGTTCATGATGCCCACGCCGGCAATGCCGTCGGCCAGACAGTGATGCATGCGGGCGATGACGGCAGAACGGTTCCCTTTCAATTTGCGCACCAGGGTCAAATCCCACAGCGGACGCTGGCGGTCCATTGTCTGTCCGAAGATTTTTCCCGCCAGAGCCTTCAGTTCCGTGTCAGTCCCATGCTTCAGCGTGACCTGGTGAACGTGATTGTGGATATCAAATTGCGGATCGTAATCCCATGTAGGCAGACCGGCGTTCAAGGGCGCGGGTACTACTCGCATCAGGTAACGGGGAATCAGCGGCAACCGCGACTCCACAAACTGCAAATAGTCAGAGAACTCGATATCGCCGTCCAGAATGCAGATGCAGGCCACGTTCAGCGGCATGCCGGCCCGCTCCAAATTTAGAAAAACGGTGTCGCCCCAGGACAACCGCTCCCCGCTCGAATGGCTCCGCATGACAGTTCCTCTCTTTAATCCGCCGACCATGAACTCTCACACCAGAAAACAGAATCGCGGCGCTAACTTTGCCAACTTGAGGACCTTGTAGATACCGACGTTCACGCCCACTAATCCGACCGTTACTGCCTTGTCGTCCGCGAGGCTGGCCAACCCTTGCATGGCTCTCAGATCGCCCGGGCTGATCCGCGACACGCCGTTGAAGTCCAACCGGAGTTCGCCCTGCTCGCTGTTTAGATTCGCACAAGCTTCCTGGAGCGATTCCGCGACTTGCTCGGCATTAATTTTCAGAAGCACAGGAGTCTTGGAGTTAGTCATAACCTTTTCGTCACACCGCTTTCTTCTGATCAACAGGAATTGTGTTGGCAGCGCTACGGCCCCGATAGGCCTCCCAGAACAACTCGACCAGTTCGCTCACCAGAGGCATTCGCGGGTTGGAGCGCCACGAAGGATCGTCGAAGGCGATCTTCGCAAGATCCGGCATGGCTTGCTCGAACTGCTCCTGCGAGATTCCCAACTCGGCGATCGAGTGGGGGATGGCCAGTTGATCGAGCAGCTGTTCGGTTGCGCGCACCAGCCTTTTCACCTTTTCCTCGATCGTTCCGCCACCCAGACCAAGCAGGTCAGCAATGGTCGCGTACTTCTTGTGGGCCACGTAGCCGCGCTGGTTCGGCGATGGCATGAACTTGGTGGGCACCGACGCGTTATAAGCAATGACGTGGGGCAGCATCAGCGCATTGGCGCGGCCGTGCGCAACTCCAAAACGCGCACCGAAGGCATGTGCCAGGGCATGGTTAACACCTACGGCGGCATTCGAAAATGCGATGGCCGCAATACAGGCGGCGTTGTGCATCATGCTGCGTGCCTCTTCGTCGTGAGGCTTCGCATATGCGACCGGCAGGTACTTGAACACCAGCCGGATGGCTTGCATCGCACTGGAGTCGGTGTAGGGTGAGGCGTAAATCGAAACCGCGGCCTCCAATGCGTGGGTCAGGCAGTCAATGCCGGTGTCGGCCGTGAGCCCTCTCGGCATGGACATTACGAACTGCGGATCGACGATGGCGACATCCGGGGTCAGAGAATAGTCTGCGAGCGTGACCTTGCGGCCCTGCTCCTTGTCGGACAGAACCGCAAAGGGGGTGACCTCACTGCCAGTGCCGCTGGTGGTCGAAATCGCGACCAGGCGCGCGGGATGGATCTTTTCCGTCGGATATTCGACGACCCGCTTGCGAATATCCATGAAGGGCGCGGCCAGCTCTTCCAGGTCCGCGTCGGGCGATTCATACTTCAGCTTCATGATTTTCGCGGCGTCGATGACCGATCCGCCGCCCAGGGCGATGATCTGATCCGCCTCGTAAAAATTCAGCACCTCCACGCCCTGCAAGATAGTCTTCACTTCGGGCTCCGCGTCCGGGATGACCGAAAGGTGGACCAGGGTCTGGGGAGGAATGTGTCGCCGAACAGTGTCCACGTGTCCGATCTGCTCCATCGCCGGATTCGTGATGATGATGGTGGATGAGGAGGGAAGGCGGCGCAGATTCTCCACGGCGTTCATGTTGAAATAAATCTGATTGGGAACGCGGAACCACATATGCGCCTGTGTCCTCCGGGCCACGCGTTTGATATTTAGGTAGTGATAGACGTTGACGTTGTCGGTGGTGCTGTTCCCTCCTCCGGTCCCGCAGCCAAACGAAAAGGTGGGCACCATATCGTTGTAGACGCCGCCGAAAGCTCCGATTGACCCTGGGGAGTTCACCAGGATCCGTCCGGCATTGATCACGTCGCTGAACTTGGCGATGACCTCTTCGTTGCGCGAGAAAACCACGGCCGTATGTCCTAGTCCGCCGGCGTGGTTCACGTCCACGCATACTTTGAGGGCCTCATCGACCGACTTCGCCCGGTATACCGCGAGAACCGGAAACAGTTTTTCGACCGACAGGGGATGTTCACGGCCTACTCCGCGAATCGGCGCGATCAGCATTTTGGTGTTGGGCTTGACGGAAATACCTACCATGCGCGCGATATCGGTGGCTTTCTGCCCGACCGCCCGCGGCTGCATGCAGCCCGTCGTAGGATCGATGACCGTACGCTCCAGTATCTTGGTTTCTTTTTCGCTGCAGATGTGCGCGCCCAGGTCGGCAAACTTCTTCAGGGCCAGGTCATAGATCTCGTCATCCATCACTACCGTCTGCTCTGAGGCGCAGATGGTTCCGTTGTCGAAGGTCTTGGAGGTGAGGATGTCGACCACCGCCATGTTCAGGTCGGCTGTCTTTTCGAGATAGACCGGTGTATTGCCCGGCCCGACACCCAGTGCGGGCTTGCCCGAACTGTAAGCAGCGTGCACAACGCCGGGCCCGCCCGTGGCATCGATCAGGCCAATGTCTTTGTGATGCATCAGGTAGGCATTGTCCTGAAGGTCGTGCGATTCCAGACAGCTGAATACGCCTTCGGGCGCACCATGCTTCAACGCTGTCTCATACATAATCTTCACGGCTTCATAGCAACAGCTCCATGCGTTCGGGTGCGGGCTGAAGATCACGGCATTGCGCGTCTTGATGGCCATGATGCATTTGAAGAGAACGGTCGAGGTCGGATTGGTAATCGGGGTGAGCGAGAGGATGATCCCGATGGGTTCGGCGACCTCCACCAATCCCTTTTCGGGGAATTCCCGAATGGCTCCAACCGTACGTTTGTCTTTCACGTAGTTGTAGACAAACTCGGTGGCCACCATGTTCTTGAGGGCCTTGTCTTCCAGCACGCCAAGCCGGGTTTCTTCGACTGCCAAGCGAGCCAGGTGCTGCGCCTGCTCCAGCCCGGCTACGACCATCGGCTTGACGATTCGGTCTACGTCTTCTTGTGTGTATTGGGTGAATGCAGCCGCGGCATTGCGAGCGCGATTGAGCAGATCCTCCAGGTATGCGATTCGTTGTTCGTTGAGCTGATTTGCTGGAGGGGGTATCTGAACCTGATGTAGCGCTTCACTTGTGGCCATGGCCGCCCCCTTTGGGATTTGGGGCGGGAACACGCTCAAAAAGCGTTTCTTACTGGACTCTCACCTCTTGAATCATGAACAGGGTGCAACGTCCACCCTCTTCATCGCGAGCAGCCTGGCTTGAATATCTATGCGTAGTCGATGGGATGTGTCTCCAGCCAATGCTCATCGCGCGTCCTACCAATGTTCTTGAACACACTATTGGCTGCGCATGCTGTCAGACCCCGGGTCTGCCACGCAATGCCCATGCCAAGTCCGATTGCCCAGCCGACACAACCAAACACAAGCGCTCTCTTCGCGGACTTGTGATGGCCTCCGGCAAGCCCGCCCAACATACCGACAATTGCTCCTGCGGCAGCGGGCACAGATGCGTCTCGAACCGTCCGTTCTAGATAAGGAGTGAGGGGGTTTCCATTCAGAAATGCTTTTCGCCCGGAACGTGCTCCCGCCAGCCCAGATGTCAGAACCTTCCGACCGTAATCAACTTCAAATTCCGACCACTCGCGCAAATTCATGGGAATGTCTCGTGGTCCTGGATGACCTGGGAACCTTGAACAACTTAAACATCATTGTGGACGGACTTCGGTGGCGTGGGTCACGCTATCGCGTGACATGGAGGCTAGTGGTCGCGCCGGAGATCACTTTCCGTTGGTACGGTTACGTACAACAACAAGCGGACAAGGAGGAACGGATCCTGAGCGACCCCTCACGGCCAGCAGCTGACAGCTGCGTTCAGGATCCGTCCCCCTGCGCGATGCGGACCGTGACGCTCGTCAGTCGCGGCAAGCGTGCGGCCTCTTGGGGGATAGGCCCGTCCGCATCGACCATGTGGATCTCAATCGCCAGCAAACTAAATCACGTACTTGCCCGCTTCGATCACGCGATGTGCAACCACCCTTCGCAGTCCGACTCGGTCGAACGGATCGAACTTCGTCAGGCGCCGCAGGATTGCCAGGTGCGTGCGCAGCATGTCGCCATCGCTGGCGGCAGCCAGCACCGTCTTCGCGGCGCTCTCCATTCTTTCCAGGGCGCCCGTCAAGTAAACGCGAGTCATGGCCGTCGGCAGAACAGCGTTCGACTCACCGTTGTGCGCAACCAATTTCCGGGTGCGGAGCACCGCGGATTCCATGGCGTACACTTCCATACTCATGGTCGCGATTGCACCCATGATCTCCTGCTCGTTCTGAAGAGCCTGCATGTATTTCTGAGTGGCAACTCCGGCCGCGAAAAGCGCCATCTTTTTTGCCGTGCTCACCATGTGCCGCTCTTCCATCAGAGAACCGTCAGGCACTTCCTCGCGAACTCCGGAGAGCATTTCGTCCATGAGTTTCTTGATCGCCGCCATCAAGGGCAGACGCCCGGAGATGGCGCGCTTCAACAGAAATCCGGTGATCACCAGCCGGTTGATTTCATTCGTGCCTTCGAAAATGCGGTTGACTCGCGAATCGCGATACGCCCTTTCCGCCGGATACTCCTCGACGAAGCCGTATCCGCCGTAAATCTGCACCATTTCGTCGACAACGTGATCCAGAAACTCCGATCCCCATACCTTGAGAATCGAGCATTCCACGGCGTATTCGTCGATCACGCTGCGCACCTGCACCATGTCATCGTAGGCATCCCCTAACGAAGCCAGGGCCATATCCATTTGCCCAACCGTGCGATAGGCCATAGCTTCGCCCGCGAAAATGCCGACTGCCATATCCGCGATCTTTTCGCGAATCAATCCGAAGTCCGCGATCGTCTTACCGAAGGCTTTGCGCTGCTTCGCATAGGCAATCGCGCTCTCGATGCAATGCCGAGCCGCGCCGACCGATCCCGCACCCAACTTGAAACGGCCCACATTCAGCACATTGAAGGCGATCAGGTGGCCTTTGCCGATTTCGCCGAGCACGTTCGCCACCGGCACCTGGCAGTCATTGAGAATCAGAGGGCAGGTCGAGGAGCCGCGAATGCCCATCTTGTGCTCTTCGGCGCCCACGGAAAAACCGGGGAAATTTCGCTCCACGATGAAGGCGGTGAATTTGTCGTCATCTGCCTTGGCAAACACGATGAAAAGGTCGGCAAAGCCGGCGTTTGTAATCCACATCTTTTCGCCGTTCAGGATGTAGTGGCAGCCGTCGGGAGAGAGTCGAGCTCGCGTTCTGCAGTTCAGGGCATCCGACCCGGAAGACGACTCGGAAAGGGCGTACGCTCCGACGGTCTCGCCGCTGGCCAGGCCAGGAAGGTACTTCTTCTTCTGTTGCTCTGTGCCGAAGTAAATGATGGGCAGCGTGCCAATGCAAGTGTGGGCTCCCCAGGTTGCGCTGAAGCCTCCGTACTTGGCCAGCCGGTCTGCAATCAGCGCCGACGTTACTTTGTCCATTTGCAGCCCGCCGTACTGTTCGGGAACATCAGCAGCGCTCAATCCTAGTTCTCCTGCCTTGCGCACCAGTTCGCGCAGTAAAGGGAAGTCTTTCCGCTCGAGTTTCTCAATGTTGGGGACTATTTCCTTGTTGGCGAATTCTTCTGCCGTTCTCGCAATCAGCAGATGCTGCTCGGTGAAATCTTCGGGCGTAAACACTTCGTCAGGCGTGCGCTCCTCAATCAGGAAGCTGCCGCCGGCAACTTTGCTATGAGGCTGTGTAGTAACCGTGGCCATAAGTCACTCCTGTGAACCTGATGGAAGAACTTTGACTTCGCCGCCTACTAGGAGACGGCGGTTTTCTGGGATATCCAATATTTCTGCCGTAGTTCGCGTTTCAAAAGCTTGCCCGTTCCGGTTTTGGGGAGGCTTTCCAGAAAATCCACGGTGTGCGGACATTTGTAGTGCGCCAGTCGGGTGCGGCAGAACTCGATCAGCTCCGCCGCAGTGGTCTCAGCTCCCAGCTTCAGAACGACGAGGGCCTTGGGCGCTTCGCCCCACTTCTCATCGGGAACCGGGATGACGGCCACTTCGCTTACTGCCGGGTGGGCAAGCAGGGTCTTCTCCACTTCGAGCGAGGCAACATTCTCTCCTCCACTCACGATGATGTCTTTCTTGCGGTCCACGATGTGAAGGTAGTTGTATTCATCGACGGTCGCCAGGTCGCCGGTTCGAAACCAGCCATCCATGAATGCCATCCCGGTCGCCTCCGGTTGGCGCCAGTACCCGTCCATCACGCCGTCACCTCGCACCGCGATCTCGCCCATGCTCGCCGCGTCGTGAGGAACTTCCCTACCATCGGCATCCAGAACGCGCAACTCGACCCCTGGAATCGCGAAACCGGTCATTGCCTGGCGGGCATAACGCTGCTCGCCTTCCGAAGGGAGGGTGGCCTTCAGCGCTGATTTTGCAAGCGTGGGAGAAGTCTCGGTCAACCCGTACCCGGAGATGCAGGTGCAACCCAGCGTCTGCTCAATTTCCTTGGCGAGCGTTGGGGACGAGGCTGCACCACCAATGATGATCATCTGCAAGCTGCTCAAGTCACACTTCTTCCGCTCAGACGAGCGCAGCACCGCAATCGCCATGGTGGGAACCATGGCACAGGTCGTAACTCGTTCTCGCTCGATCACGCGACAGACTTCTGCCGGATTAAAGTGATGAAGCATGACGTGGGTGCCGCCAACCACCGTAATCGTGTGGGCTGTACCCCAGCCGTTGGCATGGAAAAGCGGGATGCTGTGCAGCAATACCGACCGGCACGACATGTCTGCCAGAGTAGCGGGAGAAGTTTGGCCGGCTGCGATCACGGACAAGGCATGCAGGTACACATTGCGATGAGTCAGGGTGACGCCCTTGGGACGATCGCTGCTCCCGCTCGTGTAAAAAAGCTCAGCTATCGAGTCCTCATTGATCCGCATGAAGTCACATTCAAAGGGGGTAGCCTCCGCAAGCAGGTTGTCGTAATTTTGGGACTCCAGCCAGTTCTCCTGCGGCTGGCCATCCAGTAGAGCTATCCACTCCAGCGACGAGACTGAATCTCGCAGAACCCTTACCAAAGGGGCGAACGGGGGTTCGACAAACAAGAATCGGGCCTGCGCATCCGCCAGCACAAATGCAAGTTCCTCAGATCCAAGGCGGACGTTGAGCGGCACCAGAATGCACCCCGCTTCTAGAACGCCGTAATATGCTTCGAGCAGTCGGTGGCAGTTGGTGCTAAGGAAGGCGACGCGGTCGCCCGGCATGGCGCCGGCAGCCAGAAGTACTCCCGCCAGACGCATCGCGCGATCGGCAAACTCTTCGTAGGTAAAGCGCTGATCGCCGCAGACGACGCCGACCTTTTGGGAAAATTGGTCGCGAGCGTAACGAAGAAAACGTATGGGAGTCAGAGGTATGTTCATATGCGCCTCACTGGTGGAAAGGGGCTTTGTCTCGCCGCCCCACGGGATACGGTGAATCGCATGACCAACCAGGAACCTGCCGGCACTGCGCCGAGAGGAGAACCGAGGTTGGAACGGTTTCAGTCCACAAGTCAGAGTTCCGGGACGGTCAGCCTGTTGAAGTGAAGTGAAGGGAGACTATCCCTAGCTCAGCGCCTCATGGCAAACGGGGATCTGACCGGAGAGTGTCACTGGCACCTCCGCGCAAAGCTAGTTAGCTTTTTCAAATGGCCCGCGGCGGGCGCGGGCCATTTCCCTTCAGGGTCGGCAGCCTGACTGGTCCGATTCGATATTGCTCACGCGCTGGCCGCGCTCGTCCTCTGCTTCTTTGCGCGGACATGGTGCTTGCCAGGATGCACTTTACCTACGCGCTTGTGTTCGCCGGTCGACGTCACCATCACGTCCATCAACGCTCTTTGGGCGTCGACATAGCTCTTCACGCCATCCCGAGTCAGATCTGCCAAGGGAACAAACGGAAAAGGTTTCAGCAGCTCGAGAGCTTTGCCCGCGGTCTTTACGTTGGCATTCATCTGCTGCCCAGCCACGTCAACCAGCTTTTTCTGGGCCTCGATAAACGCCTCCGTCGCTTCCCTTGCCCGAACCGACATTTCGGTCTTCTTGACCTTCCGGGTTCCATTGCTGTGTTTACCGCCAGTGGCTCTCGCGGTCTCCTGGGCAATCACATCCATGAATTGCTTTTGGGCTTCCACGAATTTTTCCATGCCCTCGCGCGCGAGTTCCACCAACTCCTCGCTCTGATAGGGTTTTCCGGCCTTGGCAGCCTCGAGCCAGTTGTGCGTCTGTTTGCCGGCGATCTTCAGAAATTCCTGCTGCATATCGATGAACGTCTTCACCCCACGCCGCATCAGTTCTGTAGCGGCCTTTGCGGCTGGCCAGTCACCAATCCTTTCCTGCACGCCATACATCAGGATTTCGTTCTGTTTTTGGCCCAGATCGAGAAGTACTTTTTGGGCTTCAATAAAATTGCTGACACCGCCTCCCGCAGCTTCGCCGAGAATGGCGGCCGGGGAATGGTTCGGGTCTGACAATTGCTCCCGAACCGACTGAACGATGCTGGCATTCTGCTTCATGGCCATGTCCAGTAAAATGCGCTGCATGGAGAAAAAGCTCTGCACGCCCTGCTGGGCCCAACCGGTTAGAAGAGATACGAATGAGGTTTCGCGGGAATGGGATCTTTCGGCTGCCGGCATAGAACACCTCCAAGCCTGATAATTGCTGCACTGCAGCATCGATTAAACTGTACGAAGATGCCCTAATTGTGTCAATCTTATTTTGGCCATGTTGCATTGCAATATCCGGCCCCAGAACCAAAATGGAACCCGCCCCGGTCGTCATCAAAAAATACGGAAATCGGCGCCTTTACGACACAGCCGCAAGCCGCTATGTCAATCTCGACGAGATTGCCGGACTCATTCGTCAGGGCAAAGAAGTACGCATCCTCGATGCCAGGACCGGGAAAGACCTAACCCGTGTCACGCTGACGCAAATCATTACCGAAGATGCCAAGGACAAGCCCACGGGGTTGCCGCTCGAACTGCTTCGCCAACTGGTAGTTGCCTCCGATGAGGTCCGGCAGGAATTTGTAATGTGGTATCTGAAGTCTGCCTTCGACGCGTACGAAAAAGTCCAAGGTGCGGTACAGAGCCGCCTGGGCGAGGTTCAGTCTGCAATCCTTTCACCGGTCGAGATGATGGCAAAGTTTCTGGGCTCTTCTCCGCCTGCACGTCCTGAGACGGAAACTGGGACAGAGTTGCAGGCGCTGCGGAAGCGAGTCGCAGAATTGGAAGGTCGGCTGGAAAAACCCGCGCGTCCAAAGACGAAGAAGAGAAGGCGGGGCTAAACGGATTTCCGAGTCCCTAGGCCTCTCGTTGTTGTGAAATTCACCTGTGTGTCCGCTTTTGGTTTGTAGGTTGGACTTGTTTGGTACTTACACGGAATGTGGTATGGAGTGGCGTGAACGTGGCAGTATAATTCTCCACGGATTGAGGCTTGCTGCGCCTGAATGAGCATACATCCGAGGCCGCGAGGACCACGTCGAACCTTGCTAAAAGAGAAGAAAGTTGCAAACCGACTGAAGTCGAACGGGCGCCGCAGGACACCTGGCACCAATCTCGAAACCACTTTATCCCCCTGGACAGAAGCGTTGTTTGCAGCGGAAGTCCTCCTCCTGCACGCGACCCCGGTTTATTACGGATTCGGCGTCCCACGTGGCGACGGCTCAGGCGTCGTGATTATTCCCGGGTTTCTGGGAACTGACCTCTACCTGATGGAACTTCACGGGTGGCTGGGACGAATCGGTTACCAGCCTTATTTTTCGGGAATTGGGCTCAACGCCGACTGCCCCAACCTTCTCATCCAGAGGCATCTGAATGAGACCATCAACCGTGCACGGGCTGAGACAGGGGAAAAAATTCATCTCATTGGGCATAGCCTGGGAGGCGTAATCGCCCGCTCGGTGGCGCATCAGCGGCCCCGGGACGTGGCCTCCGTGATCACGCTGGCTTCACCCTTCCGCGGCACCGTGACCAACAAGACCGTTCGTCAAGCAGCCGACGCGGTCCGCCTTCGCATCCTCCAGGAACACGGTCGAGGTGTTCTCCCCGATTGCTATACCGGGCAATGCACATGCAATTTCATCAACTCGCTGAGCCGCGATCTTCCTGGGTCGGTGATGGAAACGGCGATTTACACCCGGCACGATGGGATCGTCGATTGGCGATACTGCATGACCCGCAATGAAGAAGTTGATTTCGAAGTTCCGGGTACACACATCGGGATGGCGTTTAACGCCGCGGCCTACGCAATTGTCGCCGACCGACTTGCCAAGGCGCGGGAATTTCAGTAGTGGCCGGTTTTTTCCAACACTGCGCTCGAAGTTTCTAAAATCTCAGTGAGGCCGTCCGACCTCGTCAGCCGTAGCCTGGCTCTCGCCCGGCTGTTGTTGCTTACCTGAAACACTCCTGTGCAGTCCGTCTTCACGTATGGCAAAACATGCATCGACGGGCCAGAGCCGTCGATAGTTGCTTCTAGTTCGAGCCCGTCGCGCGCGTGCGCCTGAAACGACCAGGCCAACGCTTCGCGATCCTTTGTTGTCTCTAGGAGTTTGCGGAACACGTGCTGCACGCCGTCATGCCAAAGGATGGCCTTGCGAAAAACCAGGCCTAGCGGCATTTCGTAGACCAGGGCTTCCAGCGTGGTAGGCCGGGCGTTCGAGCGCAAGAAAAATCCGTGTGTCCAGATCCAGAACTCGCGATGCCGGTACCCGCAATTGTGCCCTTGCACCCCGAAGCCCAGCGGACTGCTATCAAAGCGCGCTCCATCCAGAACAATCCTTCCGGAAAAGCGGGCGTCGGAATGCGGAGTGCGCGTGAAGCCTATCCACCCCTTGGCGCTGAGCGTCACGTGAAAGGTCGACTCATAATGCAGGTCCCATGAAACGGCGTGCTCGTCCACGCGCAATGACCCTTTGCAGGAATTTTCGTTGATACAGTTCTCGCCGACCTGCAGTTGGAACGGCGCGCCTTGCACGCTGAAGCGCAGCTCCTCTATGGGAAAACCCTGAATCAACGTCAGCGGTCGTCCTTCTGCAGGAAACCAGGTCGCCCAAACCTGCACCGGCATTCCCTTCCCTTGTCCAGGACAACCTGGGCGTGCGGGATTCATTAGGAGATAACGGAACCACCATGCCCCGCTGCCGTCCGCCAATCCCATGCGGATAAACCATGCTTCGTACCGACGGCGAGTGGACCGCGTGGAGTAGGTTTGGTTAAGACTCTTCACGAAAACCTCGACACCTCGACTGCGCCGAATCATACTGCAGCCTCGAAACCCACGCAGCGATGCGACCACCGGCTAGCGAACGATTGCCATCTTCACTGAGCTCGTGAGTTCCGTTTCGGAACAATTCCTTTCGAAGGGAGTGATTTCTCATGATCGTGCCTGTCCAACAGCGTTACGCTTTGCACATGAGCAGACAGCGTACGTACGGAGCTGTCTTATTGGTCCTCGGCCTGGGGGCAACGTATGCGTTCCAGCCCAGTGTTCGTCATTACTTCTGGCCCGCGATCGCCTGGAGCATTTTCCTCATGTCGGCGTTCATCACGCTGGCAGTCGTCGGCCAATTGATCATGGTTGTCTCCAACATCTGGATGGGATACACGTCGAAGGAAGACAAGCGACTGGAAGCAGAGAACGTCAGACTGCAAAAAGAAATGCTCAACCTCGAGCCAGACAATTCTCACAGCTCACCAAAGAGGGTTGCCTAAACCCGCTGCTGCAAAAGACAACAAAGAGCCATCTGAAATCCTGATAGCACTTAGCATTTCTTTTGATCGAGCGCTCGCATTCCGCCGTTGACCGACCGTTCCTGATCCTCTAGAGTACTATTCGCTTAGATGAACACTGCGATGAATCCGCTGGCCAACCATGCGAACCGGATTGAAAGCGAGGCGCGACTGCGTCTACTCGCCCTTAGCACGGCCATTCTTGGCCTGGTGCTTGCACCCCTAGGATTCAGCGGATGATGTAGCCATCACAATACAAAGAGTTCACGAGGGCCATTATCCGAATAGGGATGATGGCCTTTTGACGTTTTCGGCAGAAATGCCCACAAGCCTAAAGGGAGAAACAACTTGTCGGAGCGCGAGCAGGTAAAGATATTCGACACCACATTGCGGGACGGGGAACAGTCCCCAGGCTGCAGCATGACGGCGGGAGAAAAGCTTCGCATGGCGTATCAGTTGGACCGGCTCGGCGTGGACGTGATCGAGGCCGGCTTTCCCATTTCTTCCGAAAGCGATTTCGAAGCGGTGCAGGCAATCGCGCGCGAGATCCGGCGTCCGGTTATCGCTGCCTTGGCGCGCAGCCGGCGCGAGGATATCGAACGCGCTTGGCAAGCTTTGCAAGGTGCGGCGCGGCCTCGCATTCACGCGTTCCTGGCGACATCGGACATTCATCTGGAACACAAGCTGAAGATGTCGCGCACGGAGTGTCTCGAGCAGGCGCGCGATGCGGTGCGATTCGCGAAGGCATTCTGCGAAGACGTGGAATTTTCTGCCGAGGACGCAACTCGAACCGCGCCAAAGTTTTTGTGCGAAGTGCTGGAGGCGGTCATCGAGGCGGGCGCCACCATCGTCAATATCCCGGATACGGTGGGCTATACCGTTCCCAGTGAATTCGCCGAATTGATCACCACCATTCGCCGTCGAGTCCGCAGTATCCAGGAGGTCGTGATTTCTGCTCACTGCCATGATGACCTCGGCCTGGCGACCGCGAACTCACTGGCCGCCGTCGCTACCGGCGCGCGCCAGGTGGAATGCACGGTAAACGGAATCGGGGAACGCGCGGGCAATACTTCGCTCGAAGAGTTCGTGATGGCGGTGCGAGTCCGTTCAGACCGCTATCCCTACCAAACCGCCGTCGACAGCCGGCAGATCTTTCCTGCCAGCCAACTACTGAGCGAAATCACGGGCGTCGGCGTGCAACCCAACAAGGCGATCGTGGGGCGTAACGCGTTTGCGCATGAGGCGGGTATCCACCAGGACGGTGTCATCAAGAATGCCCTGACCTACGAGATCATAACGCCGGAATCGGTGGGTGTCCCCGGAAACAACCTGGTCTTGGGAAAACATTCCGGCCGTCACGCGCTAGGTGTGCACTGCGAGCGCTTGGGATTCCACCTGGAGAAGCGCGAACTCGATGTGGTCTACCGGCAGTTCCTGGCCTTGGCAGATCGGCATAAGACGGTCGAGGACCATCAGCTTCTGGAGCTGGTGAGAGGCCGCAGCCTGCATCCGCATTCAGACGTCGCGATGTCGTGCGCGGCAAACGACCCGCCAGCAGGCAGAGGCCACGAATCGCTTGCCGGGCAATTCCCTCTCGCGTATATGGCGAAAGTTGCCGCGCATCCGGATCGAGTCATCGCTGCTCATCTGCGCGAGCACGATATGGAGCAGCAGGAGGATGATTTGTGGGGTGTCTAACCACTCTCAACGAATCTCTCACTCTTGAGCGGCCAAAGCTGGGAATCTGAGATTTTCTACAAACAAAAAGAGGGGCAGCCTACAGTGAGCCCGCCCCTTGTGTGAGAGGGAAAACAACCGTGATCTCAATCTCCTGAAGGCAAGAGCGCCTCTTCGGTCGGCATGATCTCTTGCACCAAGGACGGACAATTCCCCAGAATCGGTTGGCAGCCTGCATCCGGTCCGTGCTTGGGGCGAAGTTGTTTCTTGATCTCGGCGAACTGTGCTTGCTCCGTAGAACCTTCCAGCGCCGTCGTCGACGACAAACCTCCCGCAATCACCTGCGTCAGTACGTCGAAGTACCCGGTGCCAACGAACCTCTGGTGCTTCACGGCCTCGTAACCGTACTCGGCTTCCCTGGCAAACTCCTTCTCCTGCAGGCGTGAGTACGCCGTCATCCCGCTGTCGCGGTAACCGCGCGCCAACTCGAACATGCTCAGGTTCAGGGCGTGGAAGCCCGCCAGGGTGACGAACTGGAATTTGTATCCCATCTTCGCCAAATCAGTTTGGAAAGTGGCGATGGTGGCTGGATCCAACTTCTTCTTCCAGTTGAAAGAAGGGGAGCAGTTGTAGGCAAGCAGTTTGCCAGGATACTGCGCATGGATCGCTTCCGCGAACCGGCGCGCCTCTTCGAGATTCGGTTCCGAGGTTTCGCACCAGATCATGTCAGCAAAGGGCGCGTACGCCAGACCGCGGGCGATGGCGGAGTCGATCCCGCCACGAATGCGGACGAAGCCTTCGGGCGTTTTCTCGCCGGTCACAAATTCGCGATCGCGCGGATCGATGTCACTAGTTAGCAGGTGCGCGCTATCCGCATCCGTGCGCGCCATGATCAAAGTAGGTACGCCTAGCACGTCGGCCGCGAGGCGTGCTGCCACTAGCTTCTGAATCGCCTCCGAGGTCGGGACGAGAACTTTACCGCCAAGGTGACCGCATTTCTTCGCTGAAGAAAGCTGATCCTCGAAGTGCACGCAGGCCGCGCCCGCTTCAATCATCGCCTTCATCAGCTCGAACGCATTCAGGGTGCCGCCAAAGCCCGCTTCCGCGTCCGCCACAATCGGCGCGAACCAGTAAGTCGAATTCTTTCCGTCGCTGTGATGGATCTGGTCGGCGCGCGTCAGGGAATTATTGATCTTGCGCACCACGTTCGGAACACTGTCGGCAGGGTAAAGACTTTGGTCGGGATACATCTGACCCGCGTCATTGGCGTCCGCCGCCACCTGCCAGCCGCTAAGATAAATGGCCTTCAGCCCGGCCTGCACCTGTTGCACGGCCTGGTTGCCGGTGAGAGCACCAAGCGCCGCCACATAAGATTCCTGATGCAGAAGCCGCCACAGGCGCTCCGCACCCAACCGCGCCAAGGTATGTTCGACCTGGACCGAGCCTCGCAGCTTCACCACATCGCTAGCATTGTAGGGACGCTGGATTCCATTCCAGCGTGGTTCGCTTTGCCACTGTTTTTCCAATTCTGTTGCTCTTAATGCACACATGTTGCTGTTGCCTCCTGGCTCAGTTCCTAGTGGCAGTACACGCCTTTTGCCCCGCGTCAACAACCCGGCCAGTCCGCCCCGGACAACTCGTCCGTTTTGTCCCACCGGCCCATCAAGCGTCGCGCAAAGCGATACGATAGATTTATGACGAGTGCCGCACTAACCTCATCTGAAGTGGAAACCTTGATTCTGAACCAGGAAGCCCGCTCGTTCCTCACGGAGCTGGCGAGGAGTTTCGAGACCCGGCGACAACACCTGCTCGAGAGCCGGCGCTTCCGCCAGAACGAACTGGATAGCGGAAAGCTGCCCGACTTCCTGCCGGAGACCGCCACCATTCGTGAATCGGAGTGGACGGTAGCGCCTATCCCGCAAGATTTACTGGATCGTCGGGTTGAGATCACCGGGCCCGTGGATCGCAAGATGATCATTAACGCGCTGAACTCCGGCGCAAGCGTGTTCATGGCGGACTTCGAAGATTCGAATTCGCCAACTTGGCAAAACAACCTCGAGGGGCAGGCCAACCTCCGCGACGCCGTCCGCAAGACAATCAGCTACGTGAGTCTGGAGGGCAAGCGCTACGAACTGAATCCGCAGGTCGCGACTCTGCTCGTCCGTCCACGCGGCTGGCACCTGAACGAGCGGCATTTTGAAGTCGATGGCAAACCCATCTCCGCGTCGCTCTTCGATTTCGGACTTTACTTCTTTCATAATGCGAAGGAACTGGTCGCCCGAGGCACAGGCCCATATTTCTACTTACCCAAGATGGAGAGCCACAAGGAAGCGCGTCTCTGGAACGACGTCTTCTGCTTTGCCCAGGACCAGCTCGGCGTACCCCGAGGCACCATCCGCGCCACCGTTCTGATTGAAACCATCCTTGCCGCTTTCGAAATGAACGAGATTCTTTACGAGCTGCGCGACCACTCCTCCGGTCTGAATTGCGGCCGTTGGGACTACATCTTCAGCTTCATCAAGAAATTCCGGAATCGACCCGATTTCGTTCTGCCCGATCGTTCGACCCTGACCATGGACAAGCACTTCCTCGAGTCCTATGTCCATCTGCTGATTCAAACCTGCCATCGCCGGGGTATCCATGCTATGGGCGGGATGGCCGCGCAAATTCCGATCAAGAACGATTCGGCCGCCAATCAGCAGGCGATCGAAAAAGTGCGCCAGGACAAATTCCGCGAAGTGCGTGCCGGTCATGATGGAACCTGGGTGGCGCATCCCGGACTGGTGCCGGTTGCGAAAGAAGTCTTTGACTCTTACATGAAGAACCCCAACCAGATCGGCCGGCCGCTGGAACAATTGCGCATCACCGCGCAAGACTTGCTGGCGGTAACCGAAGGCAAGATCACAGAGCAGGGTTTGAAGTGGAACATCGATGTCGGACTGCAATATCTTGAGTCATGGCTGCGCGGCAGCGGCTGCGTTCCGATCTACAACCTCATGGAAGATGCGGCCACCGCCGAGATTTCACGCGCCCAGGTCTGGCAGTGGGTCAAACATGGCGCCCGGCTAAGCGACGATGGCCGGGTGATTACCAGGCAAATGGTACGGGACACGATCGCTGCCCAAAAGGGGAAACTCAAGGGCGCCCGCATGGAGGAGGCCGCCGACATCTTCGACCGCATGATGACCGACGGAGATTTCGCAGACTTCCTCACGTTGGTGGCTTATGATTACATCGATTGAGACGTGCCGAACCGTCCCCTCGGGCAATGAGCCTCGACTCGCGTGAGATCAGCGACGACTTTCTGGCGCACCTGAAAGAAGATCTGGTATGCCGGCGCGTGGAGCGTGGAATGGCGCTCCTCGAAGATCACCGGCATCTGTTCAACTCATTCGATCCCGAACAAGAAAATGCCGCCCGCTTTGCCGGCTATCTGGCCCAGTGGGTTGACATCGGTTTTCAGCGGCCTGCCTTGGTCAAGGGAATTGTCGCCCGTTTCACCAAGTCCATTCGTTCGCGCTTGCCCCTGCAGGACTACCTTTACCTGCGACTCGCCGAGGGCATGATCGCCATGTCGGCCGAGTCGACCGAGGAGGCCATCGCTCACCTCGATTTCGTGTTGAGCCTTGAAGAGCAGACCGACGACCTGGAACTTCTGGCGATCGCGAACTTCTGGAAGGGGCGCTGCCTGCGCATGAAGGGCGAGTACGATCAGGCGCTCGCCTTCGCGGTAAAAGGGCGGGAACTTGCCACCAGGCTAGGGCACGCACCCATGGCTGCGGTCATGCGGGTTCTAGAGAGCTGGCTGTTCTTCCAGAAGGGCAATGCGAAGCAGGCCACGCAGATTCTTCAGGAAGCCGAGTCCACTCTCAAAACAACAGATGACTATCTGACCCTGGGAAACATTCATTCATCCTACGGCCGGATTGCCCGCCGCCAGGGTCGCTACCAGCATGCGATCGAGCACTTCACGGTCGCCATCGCGGATTACCGGCGGCGGGACTCTCGTCATCGCAACGTCGCACGTACCCTCACCAACCTCGCTGCTTCCAAACGACGCATTGCCCTGCACCTGCTCCGCAAGATCGACGCGGATGCCGCCCGCCGCCGCAAAGCCGCTACTCGCGGCCGCGCGCGGGACGATTCCGGCACGCCTCAACATCGCACGCGCTTTGAGCAAGTCCGCCAGGAAGCTCTCGCTGAATTGAAAGAAGCCGCCGCCATCTACCAGGATTATGGCAACCACCACGGCCTGGGCAGCGTTCACCTGAACTACGGTTACCTCCATCTGGACAATGGCGACCTCGA
This sequence comes from uncultured Acidobacteriota bacterium, assembly GCA_963850425.1. Taxonomy (GTDB): domain Bacteria; phylum Acidobacteriota; class Terriglobia; order Terriglobales; family Acidobacteriaceae; genus Gp1-AA133. The sequence goes on from CAWKLF010000007.1 coordinate 50,582, forward strand.
ACACGCCGACCGCGAAGCGAAGACTGCCTTTCGTTTGGGAGAGGAAAAAGGCGATCACATTCTCATGGCGCGGGCTCGCCTGCTCGAATGCATGGTGGAAAATGTCCGCGTCGAGGAAGAAATCGGAGGGACGGCCGAACCCGAAAGCCACGCCCGCCTGGCGGCGGACTGCGCACAGCAAGCGATCGAGTTGGCTCGACACACGCAGAACCGCCGGTTGTTAGCCGATGCCCACATCTGGCAAGGCCTGACCTATTGCAACCGTTTTTTCGGCGATCCCGATGCCGCGCGCCATTCCTACGATCAGGCGATCAGCTTGTCAAAAGGAATTCATGCCGACGGATCCTGGGAAGACCTCGAAACCTTGAAGACCAGAGTGCTGCGTGGCGGCCGGGTCAATCCCCTGCTGCGTGCCTGGTCGCAAGGCTCCATTGGCGACAAGACGTTTCAGGAGATCACCGAGCAATTCGCCGAACTGATTATTCCGCAGGTGTGGGAACGCGAAGGCCGCAAAGTTTCACGCGTAGCCACTCGCCTGTCGATGTCGCCCAAGAAAGTTCGCCGTATCCTGACCCGGGTGGGTCGTCGGAAGGCATCGCGTTCGGAGCCAGGCTCGAGCTGAACATCGCACTCTGAAGTCTAGGAATTCTTCATCAGAAAGGACACCGAGGACCGCAGAGAACAACAAAAAACACCAGGCACTTCCGTGGTCATCCTTCCCCCGTCTGTGGTGGTCACACCTACACGGTTTTCGCAGCCTTCCTCGTCTATCGCTGCGGATAATTCAGGCGCACCCCGACCCGAAACAATATCGGCGGTCCAAGGCTAATCACCGGAGTGCGCGCAACCTGGTAGCGCTGGTTGAACAGGTTTTCCACCGCGCCGAAGAGCTCCAGATGCCGTGCGAGGGCGCGTCCAACTTGGACATCCATGGTATAGAACCGGTCCAACTTGAATTGATTCTGGTCATCATCAAACTGCTCTCCCACGAATCGCCCGGCAACGCTTACGAATAACCGAGACGGATTCCAGTAGCGCGCTTGCCAGGTGAAAACATTGCGCGGCACCTGCGGAACGTCCAGGCCAACCAGGCTGATGCCCCCGGGATTTCCCGGATAGCTCGCCACCGTCGCGGCCGTGTAGACGTAACCAGCCGAGACCTGCACCTTATTGCTGACGCGAATCGTCCCGTCCACTTCCACGCCTCTCGATCGGGTCCGTCCCAGGTTCTGCTTCTCGCGCGTGATCAGGGTGGGCGCGATCGAGAGCGTCACGTTCGCAACCGGATCCACAATGTCGCTCCAGAAGAACGTACTTCTCGTGCTCAACCGCCCGTTCCACCCCGCGACATTGACGCCAGCCTCAGCACCGGTGAGCCGCTCGGCATTGAGTGCGGCGTTATTGAGCGTCACAACATTTCCGACTCGAAACGTGCGGTACAACTCATTTAATGTGGGAGCCCTGAACGCGCGGTACACCGAGCCGGTCAGAGAAACATGCGCGTTCAAGGTCCGCAATGCTGACAGCCGTGGGCTAAACGCCAGATCATTTCGGGCTGGATAGATGGTGGTCGTCGGAGGTCCGGAAATTGGTGTTGTCACCAGGCTCCCCTTGAAGTTTCTCCAGTCATCCACGCGCGCCGCCAGCAGAACAGTCCACTTCGCACGATGAAAAATGTCCTCGCCGAAAATTCCGAGAGTGCGTTGCCGGCCTCCGCCATTTCTGCTCTGATTCGGCCCTGTGAGGAGGAGTTCCTCACTCGCGCCGATGACCTCGCCCAGGTCCACTCCCGCACTCAGCGTTTGGGACTTGCCGAGAACGTGCGTCCACTGCGCGGCACCGCCCACCACCTGTTCGGGAACATGCTGAATATCAGTAAGGGTTTCGCTGTTGCGATCGGAAGCCACCGCTGAGAATCGTTGGTTGTATTGCTCCACATCCGCATAGAGCCGGAACGTCAGCGAATCGTTCTGCCCGAACTGTTTATCGATCCCCACCGCCCCTTCGCCGATACGCGTGTCATTCGTCTGAACAATAGTGCCGTTGTTGCGGAATTCGGTGTAGAAGTTTCCGCGCGCAAAGATTGTTCCGCGTTCACCCAGCGCATGCCCGATCCGCGCATACACCGTCGCATCCTTGGAATTCGCCGGGGCATCCACCCTGCCCCGGACCAAGTCGGGGACCAGCACGAAGCCATCGGTGCGGAACATTTCCGTGGCCACCGAGTAGTCCCACCGCCCCAGGCGGCTTCCCGTCCACATCGAAATGTCCGGTGTCCGTTCATTACCGTAGGATCCCTCAAACGTGATTGCAGGAGACTCCGGCTGCCGCGTGATCAGCTGCACTACGCCGCCCAGTGCCGAGCTCCCATACAAGCTCGAAGTCCCTCCGCGAAATACTTCTACACTGGAAAGTGCAACCCGTGGGACGCGATCCCAATACACCCAGCCACCGAATGGATCGACCAGCGGGATGCCGTCAACCATCACAAGTGCGCGGCTTGATGCGCTCCCTCCAAGGCCGCGCAGAGAAACTCCTTGGGCCGACGCATTGGCCGTGCGGCTGCCCGAGCGCCGAAACAACGAAAAGCCTGGGACCTGGCGCAGCAAGTCATCGACGCGCAGGGCCGGGTTTGCCGTCACATCCTGCGCCGAAAGTAGAATCGTGCTGCCGGGAGTGTCGGCCAGTCGAATCTCTGAGCGCGCCGCCGAGACGACAACCTGCTCCTTTACCCGCGCCGGCTGCAAGGTAATTTCCAGATGTACTGCCTCATCTCCATTGCTACTCCATGGCTCGTCGACGGAAGCGAAGCCTTCCTTGCCAATCGAGACGGTTCCCTTCCCCCCCGGGACCGATCGGAATTCGAATCGGCCACTCTCATCCGTTTTGGTCGATGCCAGAAATGAGCCGCAGCGCAGTTGGACGTCTGCAGACGCCAAAGCAGCGCCCGTGGAATCGCGCACAACTCCTTCGACGCTCAGACCATTCACGGCAAACACATCAATCACAGGCGTTATCAGGCTCAAGAGGAAAAAGACAGCGCACCAAGATGGACGCATCCGAGTTTCAACTCTCTTTATTGATCCCCGCGGCTCTGGCATGATCGATCGTCTGAGGCAATGTACGCGCTTGGCTAACGCAAACACGGCGTAGAGCAGGCTTGAAACATCTGTAAGAGACGCAACAATAGTGAATGACGTGCTACGAAAAAGCCGAAGCCAGGTTGCTCTAGAATGAGGTAGTCACGAAGGGGTTGAACCCGACGCCATCCTTCTCTGGTACGCCTCGGGCTTTAGTTTAACTTATGGGGGACAAGAACTGGGCAGCGCGGGGGTAATCCTGGCAACGGCTCCAAGCTCGAAAGCGATGTCGGAGTTGGTCAACTGCCTGGGCCAAACATAGACAAGCTCGCCTCGCGGACCTGCACAGCTCGCGGCTGGCTCCACGAGCTGAGCATAGTTGCTCTTACTGAGCGCCGGGCCTGAATGATCCTGGCGACCAACCTGCCCCAGCCGGCCAGTCCCGACACATCCCGATCGATGTGTCTATTTGGAATCATCTAACCCGGAACACGCGTTCACCAGACTGCTGCGGGACTCGTTTTTGACTGCACGAGCATTTCCCCCATTACAGCGATTTCAAGTATTCGACCAACTCCCTCTTCTCCTGGTCCGTCAAATGGAGCGATTTGAAGGTGTCGTAGTGGTTTACGACGTCCAGCAAGCTCGCGAAACGCCCGTCGTGATAGAACCCACCCTTGGTGTGAGTCCATAAGCCTTTCAATGGGGCCGTGCGATAACGATCATCCGGAGCTCGGGAAGCCTGAAAATCGTCCACCCCAATCTCAGCGGCGGTGTGCATATTCCAGCCCGGTTCGGTGAACAGGGGGGGAACATGGCAGGTTGAACACTGGGCACGGCCGTTGAAGATTTTCTTTCCTCGCTTTGCCGCGAAGTGGTCATAACTGTTTGGGGGAGGGGCCGGAGCATCAAGCGCCAGTTGGTAGAAGTGCAGGTCGGCAAGTTTTGGAGTAATCAAATCCACGTCGCTGCGGACATTGTCAAAGCCATTTTGCGCGGCAATCGGGAAGCGGGTAGCGTCCGCCAATCGGGGGTCGAAAAAAGTGCCTTTGCCGTGCATCTCGAGATTCGCGACAAAAGCATTCCAGTGGGTGACGGAGCCCCAACCGGTCCAGGTGTGCAGATTGACCCCAGCCAAACCAAACGCTGGTGGAATCAACGTAGCGGCGGATTTGTTGCCATGGAATGCCTTTCCATCAATGAAGAGTTCAGCATCGAATTTTCCTGGCCCCCAGCTCGTCAGCACCCTGCGGACGGTGGCTTCATCGACATTCAACAAGTTGGCCAGGCTGCTGAGGTCAGGCGAAAGATTGATGATCGCACCCACATTCAGATCCCGGTTTGCCCAGCCGTCCTGACGATGGCCGATTCCTGGAGCCAGTGAATTGTCGACCGTGGAATGGCAGATAGCGCACTGGATGCCCACCGATTTCAAACCGCCCGAATGGTCAAAGAAGCCGGTGAGCCCCACGATAGAGTTCAGCTTCAGCAATGCAACCGTGACGGCTGGATCCTTAAGATTGACATTTCCTGCCTTCAGAGCGCGGATGAGGGAGTCTGGCAGAGCATCCTCGTCCACCTTTAATCCAACCGCGAGTGCGGTCGCGGGATCTACCCCTGGTCCTACGCCTCCCAAACTTTGGCCCTTGATTGCTTTATGTATCTGAAGCGTACCGCCCCAGAAGTCCTGGTCGCCGAAAGTGTCATAACGAAATGTATTACGGCCGCGGTCAATCATTCCGAGTGCATGAAAATCTACGGCCCGGTCGCCCCTCTGGTATTCGGAAGCGGAGACACGCATTGAATGTTGCAGCAGAAAGCCAACAAAGACTCCAGCCACACTGAACGTGGTCAACAGCAAAGCACGCACCCGGCTCATAGTGATTTCCTCCACTGAAGCAGTGAGCGTCGAGCGCTTGGCCCGTTACGAGTAGGAAGATGAAAGTTTGTAAAAGAATTGTCTTTCCGTGCGGCGCGGTACATTCGGTGGATGTGTGAAACTCGCCGGAACCGAAGACGAAACGTACCGCAAGCGTGGGCTCAAGAAGTCGCCGTCGCGCGGCAGGCGAACGCTGCCTCGTGCTCCCGGTCAGCGTTCGGACTCGAACCTGATTCCGAGCTCCGCCAGTCGTTCCACGGGCCGTGCCAGAACAGCTTTGTCGCTGCTCGTCACGATCGGTCTCTGTATCAGTTCGGGATGGTCGGCCATAACCTGGATAAGTTGATCGTCACTCAAGTGCCGCCCGGCAACGTATTGTCGATATGCCGCTTCGTTCGTTCGGAGGGCATCCTGTGGTCGCAACCGGGCGCGACCAAGCAGTTGCTTGAGCGCGTCGACGGAGAGTGGCTCCTCCAGGTAGTTGACGGCTCGGTAATCCACACCCTTGGTGGTCAAGATCCTCTTGACCTCTCGACACTTGCTTCAAGTCGGTTTTTCGTAAATCGTCACTTGCGCGGATGTCATTCGCCCCTTCCTTCGGCGCAATCGTGGGCTGCGTCCGCTCTCGTCTGACAGGAGTTCCCGAATGCGTCCCTGGTTACAACCATGCGAGTACAAGATTCACTGTAACCTGCCGCGGACCTCGCGACTCTATCATTAGGATCACTTCGAAGTACGAGGAACAATGTATGGGTCATGAAGCCCTGACGCTCGCGGGAGCGGCAGCCCTGTCGGATGAAGAAGTTGTTGAGCGGGTTCTCGCTGGAGACACCCCATTGTATGAGGTGGTCATGCGGCGCTACAACACTCGCCTGTACCGCGTGGCCCGCGCGATTCTGAAAAATGATGGCGAGGCCGAGGATGTGATGCAAGACGCTTATGTAAGGGCATTCCAGCACCTTGGTCAGTTTGAAGGCCGGGCAAAGTTCTCTACTTGGCTCACCCGCATCGCGGTGCATGAAGCTTTGGCTCGGGCACACAAAGCAAAGCGGTTCGAGGACTGGGACGATATGCATGAGAACCTGCAGAATGAGATTGGAGCGATCCCACTGAGGGCAAATCCAGAATCTGAAACTGCCTTGGTCGAGATGAGCAAGATCCTAGAGAAAGCGATCGAGGGGTTGCCTGAGCAATACAGGACAGTTGTGATGATGCGTGACGTCGAAGAGATGACAACGGCGGAAACTGCGGAGTGCCTGTCGCTTACGGAAGACAACGTCAAAATTCGGTTACACAGGGCCCACGGGATGCTCCAAAAAGAGCTCTACCAAAACGCCAGAATATCCGCAGCGGACGCGTTCCCATTTCATGCTCCCCGGTGCAACCGTGTTGTGGCTAACGTTTTCGCCCGGTTGGCAGCGCTCGAAACTTCTCAAATTCCACCTGGCAGTTAAAAGGTAGACCCCGTCCGGACCGGCAACTTCCAATATCTCTAGGCAATCAATATTTTGTAGCGACACAGATTAGAAACGACTGTTGGCGATAGCGATTTTTGAGGTCAGCAACAAAAGGGCAATAAAGCACGACTCGGCGAGACGCGTTTCGAAATCTGGCGCACGACTGCAGAGGCATCGCTTTCTTGTACTTGCTATGACCGGACTGAGGGGCAATTTGTGACACTGCCAAGTTCAAGCGACGGATGGAGGTGCGCCAGATCAGCGCTACATGGCAAGACGCTTTTCAATGCGGCGATCCGGAATGAGCCAGATCAGCGCGGCGATCACGTAAATCACCTGGGCAATCCACGAGGAATGGAAGGTGGCAACGATCGCCAGGATATACAGGATTGGTGATAGCTTGCCCTTCCAATCACTCCCGATTGCTTTTTTCAAGAGTGAGTCTCGGCCTTGCGCGCGGATGATGGTCTGCTGGAGCAGCACATATGCGATCGCCGCCATCAACAGCACCACTCCGTAAAGTGCGGTGGGCACCGCGGTGAAATGGTTTTCCCCCATCCACCCTGTGGTAAACGGAAATAAGGAGAGCCAGAACAAGAGGTGCAGGTTGGCCCACAGAATTGCGCCCGTCACCGCGGTAGTCGCATGCAGCATGTGATGGTGGTTGTTCCAGTAAATGCCGACATACACGAAACTCAATACGTAGCTGAGAAACGTCGGCAGCAGCGGAAGCAGGTCCTGCACACGGCCTCCGTGCGGCACCTTCATCTCCAGCACCATAATCGTGATGATGATCGCGATCACGCCATCGCTGAAAGCCTCCAACCGGCCGCTCTTCATTCAGTCTTCTTTCTCCGCGCGTCCGATTTCGCCTTCCACCCTTACGCCCTTGGTTTTGACCGGCCCGGTCGCGGGCCCGCCCAGCACCGCCCCGTACTTCATGCACCTTGCCGATGGGTGTGAGGCGGGATGACACAAGCGAACGCACCTCATTGTTTTCTATGACAGGGCGGTTCCCGCTAAATGTGACGAATAAGTATATAAATTACGCAGCAGCAACTGTCACAAATCTGCGACGTGGTTGGCCTTTGCCGTACGTTGAGGTAGTCAGCGGAGAGGGAGCGTTACCACGAGAAAATGCGTCATGGGAGTTCGAGAGCAGACTTGGTCGCAAAAGGAGACAATCCTGCCAATCGGCAAGAATAACGACGAAGACTTACCTTCCGAGGCGGAGGCCTACTACGAGGATCTGGCTGGTCGTGAGGAACTGTACCTGGAAGAGACGGAGGAACACTTGCGGATGACTTTGATCTCCGACGATCCATCTACAATCCCGAAACAAGATCTGAGCATGACAACGGAAAACAACAATCCTTAGCCCAAAGTCTCGACGAGCACATCCGCCCGTTTGGACAAGCAGCGGCGCTTTCTGGATGCCTTTATAGGCGCCGCCCCAAAGGAGATCTGGATGGATTGGAAGCGCTCTTTGCAGAGGATGTTGTCTCCTACTCAGATGGCGGTGGGCTTGTGCCCTCGGTGCGGGTTCCGGTTTCTGGTCGGAAGCGCGTCGCGAATCTCAGGGCGGCCGTCGCTTCACATTTGTGGAGGGGTGTGACACTTGCCTGGGTCGAAACAAATGGACAGGCGGCCGTTCTCATGCGCGACGGCACTCCCGTGCCGCTCGTAAGCCATCGCCGCCTGGGCGCAAGGCATCCATCAGATCATGTGAATTCATGGGGACCAAGCAAGCTGGTCGCGATCAAAGTCAGGCGAAAGATTGGGCGAGCGTTACGCGCGCGAACTCGCAGGCAACTGAGCGATCTTCCGGGAGCGACGAATCGTGATTCAGTTCACAAAGGAAACTTGGGTTGACTTGGACGCTGCACTCCGCCGGGAATGGCTTGAGACGAACGGCCTCGGCGGCTTTGCTTCGTCGACAATTGTCGGGCTGAATACACGCCGCTACCACGGCCTGCTGGTCGCCGCCACGAAGCCGCCGGTAGGCCGCGTTGTGATGCTCTCCAAGCTCGAAGAGACACTCTTCATCGAAAACCAATCCTTTGATCTTTCCGCCAACCGCTATCCCGGTGTCGTTCACCCGCAGGGGTTCCGGTATCTCAAGCAATTCAGGCTTGATCCGTTTCCCGTTTTCACTTACGAAATTGAGGGAGTTGAGATCGAGAAGACCGTGTTCATGATTCACGGTGAAAATAGCACGGTGGTACAGTACGACTTGAAAAATAACAATCATGCGGAGCGAATCAAGAATGTGCGCCTTGAACTCAGGCCGCTCATCGCCTTCCGCGACTATCACAGTACTACTCACGAGAATGACGCGATCAATCCGGTGGTAGAGCAGCGTCCGGGCATGGCCACCATCGCCCCTTATGAGGGATTACCCTCGCTGCATTTGGCTCACAACGCCGTCGAGCTGCAGGAAGCCGGCGATTGGTATCGGAACTTCGAGTATGACGCGGAGCGCGAGCGCGGGCTCGATTTCTCTGAGGACCTCTTCAATCCTTACATCTTGCGTTTCGACTTGCGCCTTCGACGCCAGGCCTCAGTGATTGCATCGACAGAGCAACGCGACGCCTCCCGGGCAACCGAATATCGGCAGGCGGAGATCACTCGCCGAAAGAATGTATTCGTATCGTCGCCGCCCGCCTCTCAAATGGTGCATGATGCCTTCGCCCAGGATCTTGCCAATGCCGCCGACCAGTACATCGTTTCCCGTGGGGACCAGAAAACGGTCATCGCGGGCTATCACTGGTTCAGCGATTGGGGTCGCGATACCATGATCGCTCTGCCCGGCCTCACCTTGCCAACTGGCAAGCACGAGGTCGCGCGCAGCATCCTGCGCACTTTCGCGCAACACGTAGATCAAGGGATGTTGCCCAACCGTTTTCCCGACGCTGGCGAGGCGCCCGAATACAACACAGTCGACGCGACGCTCTGGTTCTTTGAGGCCGCTCGGGCCTATCTTGCTTACACCGGCGATCTGGACTTTGTCCGCAACGAGCTTTATCCCGTCTTCGCCGACATTATCTCCTGGCACGTGCGTGGCACGCGCTACGGAATCAAAACAGATCCCAGTGGTCTGCTTTCTTCGGGTGAGCCGGCTGTTCAGCTGACGTGGATGGATGCCAAATTCGGCGATTGGGTCGTGACACCACGCCGGGGCAAGCCCGTGGAAATCCAGGCGCTCTGGTACAACGCATTGTGCATCATGGCCGATCTGGCAAGCCGATTCGGCGACGAAGCGGGCCAGAAGCGGTATCGAAACATGGCGACGGTCGCCAGCTACAGTTTCAATTGCCTCTTCTGGAACGAGAATACCGGCTGCCTATACGACGTCATCAATGGCGCGTCTCCGGATCCCTCAATCCGCCCGAACCAGATTTTTGCCGTGAGCCTGACACACAGCATGTTGTCGTCCGAACGCGCGACGCGGGTGGTCGAGAAGGTCCAAGAGCATCTGCTTACACCGTATGGTCTGCGTACCCTGGCACCCATCGATCCGCAATACCGTGGCCGATACACAGGTGGCCCCAGGGAGCGAGACGGTGCTTATCACCAGGGCACTGTATGGCCATGGCTGATGGGCCCCTTCCTCACCGCATATATCAAGGTAAACGGAGGCACTGATGTCGCGCGTTGTCAGGCGGCCGAGTGGCTGGCTCCATTACAGGATCACCTCGCAGATGGAGGGTTAGGACACATCTCGGAAATTTTCGATGGCGACGCACCTCAGCGCCCATGTGGATGCGTTGCACAAGCCTGGAGCGTGGCAGAAGTCCTGCGGGCTTATCTCGAAGATGTGAAGGAAATTCGCCCAGCCACGTCCATCGAAACCCTGCCCCTGCCAGTCCCTGCGCAGACTAAAAAACGATCCGGCGCAGGCTGAGCCTTTTCCACTTGAGGGCAAGGGGGAAACGGTGACATCCCACAACCGGCCCATTCGCGCCTCGCATCGCCTGAACCCGGCACGGTTCACTTCAAGATCACAACTGCAACAACTCCAGCCTCGCTATGCAGGTCGGGAGAGTGTTGCGCGATAATCAGCGGCGAATTTCTCAATGCCTTTGCGTGTGAGCTCGTGTTGGATATCAAACGCTTCCCACCCTTGTTCCAAGTCAAGCCCCTCGTAAGGGATCGATCTACCGGGGGACTTGTACAGAAACTGCTTGTCGGGCATCGGAAAATTCTTGCTCGCCCATAGTTCCAGGAGTTTCGCGGGTACGGTTACGAGGTCCGTTTCGAGCGCGAAACAGTAGAGCAGGTGCTCCAGGCTGCGGATGCTTGCTGCTAAAACCAGAACATGCCCGTCACCCTTCAGGAACATCTGTTTTATGTTCTTAACAACATCCATCCCGTTTTGCCCCAGGTCGTCTAAGCGCCCAACAAAAGGTGAAACGTAGGCAGGTTGTTTTGTGCCCTTCGTTGCTGCGTATACTGCGGCTGCCTGTTGCTGTGAGAAGCAAAGGGTCATATTGATCCTCATGCTTTGCTCGACTGACATTTTTGCTGCGCGGAGGCCTTCTGCCGTGCACGGATATTTAATATAGGCGTTGGGAATCCACGAAAACATTTCTCGGCCTTGATCGAACATCTCTTGTGCCATTGTGCTCTCGTCCGAGAACACTTCGATAGACACCCCGGCATCGCCGACCAATGGGGAAATGGTTTGAACGATTTTCTTGTATTCATCCATTTCCTCCCGGTCGGAAAGTTTGTGACCTGACGCGATTAGCTCTTTGATGTGAGGGTTCTTGGCAATCAACGAAGGGTTGGTGGTCTGTCCATCGACAAATCCCAGCAGTTCCTTAACATGCCGGGTCTCCTGTGGGTCACCCCCATCCACAAGTATTTTTGTCTTGGGTCGAGTCATTGGAATTCTCCTTCTGCCCGCGAGGAACACAGGTGCATGTTCGATGCAAAACCGAGTCAGCCGGATATCGAAATTGACCTGATCATTTGCTCAGCGTGCGAATCAGGATGCCCGCTATGCCGAACACATTCAAGAGAGGTGATCACGTGCGACGGAATTCGGCGGCCGGGTGGGGAACGCACGAACTGCTATCGCGCGACAGCGCCTGCGGGCCCCTCTTTTCCCACAAGAGCGCCATAAAGCCCTTCCCTATTCGGCGCGTTAATCACTACTCGATTTCGGGGAGAGGTGGCTGTTCGCGATAAGGCTACACTATGCGTTGCAGGGGACAATGGCCGTCTGGGAGGCTTGGGGGATGAGGTCATCGTGGCTGCTTGCCGTCAGCTTTGCTGCATTGCTCAGCTTGATCGCCATTCATGGCTACGCGACCATGCGGCGCGCCCGCACGATCCACAACGAGATGGCCGAGATCCATGGATCGTATCTCCGGACGGACGCTTTCCTTCGTGCGATTCCAGACAAGATGTATCTCGGCGGACTAATGGTGCGGGACTACCTGCTTGATACGTCTCCCAGCAGCGCTTTCCAACACCAGCAGCAGTTACGAGTGATCCAGTCGTCCGTCGAAGAACATCTAAGCCAGCTTGAAACTGAGGTCGGGCAGGAAGCAACGCCCTCGCTGAAACTCTTGCGCTCCGAAGTCCAAGCCTATTGGGACTCGTTTGGGCCAATTTTCCAGTGGACTCCGGCACAGCGGCAGAAGCTGGGTCCAAAATTCCTGGTAGACGACGTGTTGCCGCGCTGGAACAAAGTTGTCGACCTCGCCCAGGAAATCACGGCCCTCAACGAAGCCGACCTTCGCAAGGATCAACAACTCCAGGAGGCCAGCCAGCAGGAGTTCCAGAAATTCCTGCGGCGAATGCTGGCACTGGTCTTGGGCATTGGCCTTCTGGTTGCTCTTCTCACTCTGCACCGTTTCACAGTGCTGGAGCGAAGAAGCCTGCAACATCAGCGTGAAGTCGAACAGGCGCAAAATGAACTGCGCCGGTTGTCGCGGCGAGTCGTACAGACACAGGAGGAAGAGCGCAAATATATTTCTCGGGAGCTACACGATTCGGTTGGGCAGACGCTGACGGCCATCGGCCTCGAACTTGCGAATCTGTCAGCGCTGCAAGGATCGGGATCCTTCGATTCTCGGGTGAAGTCCCTTAAGGGGTTGAGCGAGGACATGATGCGATCGGTCCGCGACCTGGCCATGGGGCTGCGTCCGTCCATGCTGGATGATATGGGTCTGGGTTCAGCCTTGGAGTGGCAGGGGCGGCAGTTCTCCCGACGGTTGGGGATCCCGGTAACAGTAGACCTTCACGGAACGTTCGATGATTTACCGGACTCGCATCGCACCTGCATCTTTCGCGTGGTGCAGGAAGCCCTCACGAACTGCGCAAAACACGCTCGTGCCCGACATATTCGTATAATAGTCACGCACGCCGGCGAGACCGTCCATGCAATTATTCAGGATGATGGCGTAGGCTTCGACGCACGCCGGCGTTCGGCGACCGGAATCGGGTTGCTTGGCATGGAAGAGCGGGCGGAAGAACTGGGAGGCAAGCTCTCCGCCACGTCCGACAGACAAACCGGAACGAAAGTTGAACTTGAGGTGCCCGTTCCCAAGAAAGCAAAAGTATGAATAAACTCCGGATTCTCGTTGCAGATGACCATGGTGTCGTGCGGAAGGGGATTTGCCTGCAGTTACAACAGCACGAGCATTTTCAGGTGGTAGGGGAAGCCGGCGACGGTCGCGAAGCGGTTCAGCTGGCGGAAACCTTGAAACCTGACATTATCGTGATGGACATTGCGATGCCGAATCTGAACGGCATCGACGCAACCGAGCAGATCGTGAAGAACAGGCCGCAGGTAGGCGTGATCCTGTTGAGCATGCATTCCGACGACAGCTACCTCTCTCGAGCATTGAATGCAGGTGCGAGAGGATATCTTGTAAAAGAAACGGCTGACGCCGACTTGCCGCGCGCGGTGGAAGTCGCTGCCCAGGGCAAGCCGTTCTTCAGCCCGGCGATCAGCAAGTTGCTGGTGGAAGACTACATGCGCCGCATGCAACAGCAGGGGCTCAATGACTCTTACGAGCTCCTGACCGTGCGCGAAAAGGAAACCCTGCAGCTGGCAGCCGAAGGCAAGACCAACAAAGAGATTGCAAAGATTCTGGATGTCGGCGTTTCAACCGTTGAAACCCATCGGTTCAACGTGATGCAGAAACTTGGACTGCATAGTTCTGCGGACATCGTGCTCTACGCGGTGCGCAACAAAATTATTACGGCGAACTAGCCGGAAGCACCGTTCTAAGGACGGCCCGAGGGCGTTTGGTACGATTCGCCAGTCGCTGTGAGCAGAGGTTCTTTTCGCGTACGACTCTCCGAATCCCGCAGAAAGTGACCAGGGACCGCGACCCGGTCGCCTTCGGAGAGTCCACGTCGAACCAGGACCCTATCTCCAAACGTGTTCCCCAGTTCAACGACTCGCGGTTCAAAAGTGTGATTGCCTGTTTCGACGTAGACGATGTTTTCAATCCCGTTGTCGACCGCAGCCTCTCTAGGTATGCACAGGCCCGAGGGCGCGGAAATCTGCAGTTCGACATTCACGTACATGTCCGGACGAAGCAGCAGGGCTGGATTCTGCGCTTCTAGTTTCACCTGAGGCACGCGACCTTCAGGATGGACTAGCGGCACCGCGGAACTCACGACCGCCTGAAGGGTTCTTCCGGTTTGCGGTATGACAATCCTCGCCTTGGCACCGGGTTTCAAGAACGGCATCTCTCCGGGCAGAACGCTGGTGAAAACCCAGACCCGGCTTAGGTCGACGATGCGGAATATTTCGGTGCCGGGTTCCAGCCTTTGCTGCTGGACCAGGTTTCGGACCACCACCATGCCATCCGCGGGAGCCACGATTTCAATGTCGCGCGTTGCCACGCGTTTTTGGGCCACTTGATGAATCTGCGGTTCGCCCATGCCCATTGACATCAAGATCTTCTCGTTGGCGTGGACTCCGTCCTCAGCCTGGCGGATATCGTTCGGACGCTTGCCGGCTTTGGCACTTTCGAACGCTTGCAGAGAGAAGAAATAGGCTTGCTGGGCTTTAATGAGCTCGTTACTGAAGAAGGTCGCGAGCTTCTCGCCCTTATGCACGATCGTTCCAGGTGAGTTATTTCCCAGGCTGCTGATGCGGCCGTCACTCCCGGCAAAGATGCGGTAGATGCGACTGTCATCCTCTTCGATCGTGCCCTTCGCATGCACCGCGCGCAATCCGGTTTGACGACGTACGGGTTCTATACGGAAACTGGTGACTCGCGGGAGGGCAACCGGCAACTTGTCCTGCGCAACCGAGAGAGTTCCCGGCGTTGGGACGCGCGCAGCGGATGCGTCGGCTAGGGTTGTCGAAGGAACGGTGAGGCGCCCCAGCACAAATCCGAAAACCGCCAAGGCAGCGATCGCGATTCCCAGAACCCGTTTCTGCAAGGGCTGCTCCTTAGGTTCAGACTTAATCGTCGACCGCGTCCCTAGTTCACCACCAACGGCCCGCTGTCGAAGTCTCCGATATGCACGCTCACTTGACTGCCCGCCTTAATCATCTTTGCGGGATTCGCGAATAGCATCCAGTAGGTTCGGCCAGCTTCGGGAGGATTCACGTTGCGCAACTGGCCGATTTTGTCGGGGGAGGGCACGATGACTTTTGCTCCGGTCGTGGCATCGACCAGATAGGGCTTTATTTTGCGATCAAACAGCATCTTTGCTGCTTTCGGATCGAGGACGCGGTAGCGAAACTGAAGCATGTAGCCTGCCGAGGTCTGGTGGACATCGAGAACTTCGATGCCCCATTCCCGCTTCAGGGGCGTCGCGGAAATATTCTTTCGCGCGCGCAGAGCGGCTTTAGGAGCGGCATCGCTTGCTTCCGCCGTGATTGACGGAGCCCCGTTTGCGGCTTCCTGAGCTGCACTTGAAATGACAATGCTACCCACCAGAAATCCGGCGAGCAGCATGAGAGTGCTTTTCCTTGAAGTCTTCTCTAGCATCTTTCTTCGAGATCCTTTCCGATGAAGCGAGCGGGACCGATTCAGCATCGGTCCCGCCATTCTGATCGTTTACGGGGTTGTTCCGCCGGAGAAGTTGTCGACAGCAGTGAGCGGACCTAGCTGCATGCCGATGCGACCTCCGCCAGTGAAGCTTGTGCTGACCGGAGAAGCGGTGAGCAGAGTAGAAGTTCCCGCCCGGGTTCTCCAGACCTGCACCGCCCCTGCAGCATCCACGGTGGCTGTCAGTGTGTCGCCATTCGCGAAGTTCCCGAAACCAGTCAGCGTCGCTACGGTTGTAGCTGTGCCGCCGGTCACGGTAGCGATGGTGACCGATCCGCCTCCGGCACTCTGGTACCGGACACGAACGTAGTTGGCCGGATTCGTCGTCGTGCCGCCACTGGCCTTCAATACAAGCCCGGTATTGTTGATCGGTGGCAGCAGGCCAGCGAAGGTGAAGGCAGCTCCCTGCGAGTTGCCGAAGGGATTACCAGCTCCCGCCCAGTAGGCGTTTCCGCTGAGCAGAGTGACCGCGAGGTTGCCGGTGATGCCCACACCGCTCGAGTTCCAGTTCGCGCCGAGATTGGTTGAATTCGCTCGGTTAAAGTTGTCGAGCACCGTTAACGTGGGCAGCGTCGAACCGCCGCCGCCACCGCCGCCACCCGTGCCTACCTCGTCAGCTCCAATGTCGAAGCCTCCGCCTTGCGGACGGCTCTGACCATCGAAGTCATGGTTAGGGGCATTCGAAGCACTGCCCGTGTTTACCGGCGATCCCGCGCCCAGGTGATAGTCACCCATGCGGGTCAGGGGGCCCCAGCGAACGTCAATCCAGTTGCCACCTTCGTCAAGCGCCGGAACTGGCGTCAACGTCGTGACTTCCGTGATCAAGCGCAATGTGCGTGGGCCATTGCAATAACCACTCGTGACCTGCGGGTCGGTGGTGGTATTGCCGGGATACCCGGTCGTGCTGGTCAGGATCGACGACGACGGGTTGAGGCGCTGGGCACCCGGCGTCGGGGATGTATCTCCCACGAGTCCAAGATCCCAATAGTAGGCGCCGGTTGGGCAGTTTCCAATTGAACTCTGCGAAAGGACCGGCACGAGTCGCGCCGTCCCTCCCGATCCGTCGTAGTTAAAAGCGCGGTTGCGGTAGACGATGTTATTGGTGAGTGCAGGATTGGAGAACACCCGGTAAGAGGCGATTGCTCCCGAGTTTCCGAACGCACCCACCAATCCGTTGGGACCGGTGCTGTGCCGTTCCGA
Source organism: uncultured Acidobacteriota bacterium (assembly GCA_963850425.1). Lineage (GTDB taxonomy): Bacteria > Acidobacteriota > Terriglobia > Terriglobales > Acidobacteriaceae > Gp1-AA133. The sequence continues at coordinate 67,227 of CAWKLF010000007.1, forward strand.
CGAGATACCCGCGGGCTGTTTTACCGACGTGTTCGGACCCGCCGTGAACGTCGTACCTACCGTCGAGGTGCTGTCGTTGTTCATGACGGTGTTGTTCACGATGGTGGAGCGAGCAGTGTCCTGCAGCGAGATGCCGCCCCCAGAGTAGCCCGCAACGTTGTTCACGATCATGTTGTTCGTGATCGTCACCTGCCACCAGGCGTTGGGATTGTTAGGAGCGTTCTGCACGTCCACGCCGTTGACCTGCTGTGTGCGGATGCCGCCGCCGTGGCCCGCGCCCGCATGGTTGCCCTGGATCAGGTTCGCGTCGATCGTGACCGTGCCCGAACCCAGCGTCCGTCCGCCGCCGATCGGCGTTTCGCCGCCGACGAAGATGCCACCGCCAGAAACGCTGAGACTCTGGTTGTAGTTCTGGTTGAACACGATCTCGTTATTGGCAATGACGCCGGCGTTGCTCAGACCAACATGGCCGATTCCACCGCCGTCTCCCCCGCTGAAGTTGCCGCAGATGAAGTTCGACTTGACGTTGTAGTTGTCAGTTCCGGTGCACAGCGACAGACCGCCCCCGGCCGAACCTTCCACGCTGCCGTTAGTGGTGATTGCGTTGTGGTGAATGTTGACGTTGCTGTTGAAGCCGAATGGTCCGTTGCCCGTTACATCCTCCAGGAACGGATGGCCGACGCGAACTCCGCCGTGGTATAGGCCGGAGTTCCCGAACACCCGGTTATTGGAAATTTCCAGGAAGTGCGCCCATCCGTTAACGAAGATTCCGCCGCCGCCATCGCCGCCTGTGACGGCGAAGCCGTCAATCCGCGAAGCGTGAGTGCGGAAGCTGGTGGCTCCGTTCGCAGTGTTCTTGGCGAGGACGGTGATGCCTGCTCCCTCTTCCGTTCCGAGGAGGCCAGGCCCGATGATGGGTGCGCCATCAACGCCGTTCTGACCCGGCAGCAGGTCGATCGTCGCCGCGTTGAACAGACCGAGGACCTTTGTCCGCCAGAGATCAAGCTTCTCTGCCGGGAACTTGGCTGCATTGATGATTGTCGAACCGGCACCCGAACCCTGCAGTCGAACCGGCTTCCACATGACAACCAGTTCTTCGTAGGTGCCTGGGCTCACCAGGATCAAGTCACCCGGAGTGGCCGCGTCGACGGCCGCCTGGATGGTCGGGTAAGCCGAGGGCACTCGTTTCGGAGTTGTGTTCTGGACCGTGACAGTCACTGAGTTGACGGTTGCTTTCCCGTTATCGCCACGCGTAACAACCAGTTCTCCGGTGACGACATTCGCCGGGAACGTGGCCGTGATGGAAGTCGCCGTCCAGTTGACGCTGCTGGCCGCGACGTTGCCGATCTTGACGCTCGACACCGCAACACAACCAGAACCGATGGCCGTGCACTGCGCGCCGAAGCCCATGTCGCGATCGATGGTTTTCTGGTTGAAGGGTGCGGTGGTAGCCGACGGTCCTTCATAGGCTGGGTTCGGCACGGGTGTCTGGCCCATCGCCGTGATGACCAGCGTGCGCGTTCCGCCCGGAGTGATGAACGGTCCGTCGCCATCTCCGTTGACTTGTTTGATCGCTGGAGTGCCGTCCGGGAAAGCGCAGTCCACCGGGTTGTAGCCCGAGGCAAACGCCGCCACCGGAAGAACCGGAGTGTCCAGGTACGTGGTCGTGCCCGGCATGTACTGCATCGTGTAACAGAAGTTGCTGTACATCGGGTTGTACTGCGGATCGGTGATCAACGGGCTGTTCGCGTCGCTCAGGTTCGCGTGGATCGGCCCCGGATCATTCATGCAGGTCGTCACCATGGCAGGCGAGTAGCCGCTGGGCAACGGAACGTTCGCATTCCAGGTCGAGGGCACGAGGCCGCTGAAGATACCCCACTGATCGGAATACGTACGGCCCAATTCCCTGCCGTTGAAGTCGCGAATCGATACCGGCACGAACGGCGGCGCCCACTTTTCGCCAAAGTTCGGCGAAGCAGGATTGAATTCCTGCGACAAGTCGTCGAGGATCATTCCGTTGAAGTGAGACGAAACCGGAACCGAAGTGAAGAGGTGGAAGTCGGCAATTCCCTGCGACTGATCGGTCAGGATGACTTCTTTACGATCACACGTCGGACGGTCCGCGCCGGCGTAGGGTGCAGCCATCGTCGGGAACAAACTCAAATTGTCGGGCACGCGCCGAATGTCGCCGACGCATGCAGGATTGGCGATGCCGGGACTGGGAGCGAAGGCCTCCCGAATAATTGCCTGGTCCGGCATGACGGCGATCACTCCGAACATAGGTTCGTTCACGACCGGTGCGATGTAGGAGTCGCCGATCAGGACGTTCTTGTCTTCTTCCTTCACCAGTTCGTACCCGTCCGGTACGACGACCTCGACCACATAGGTACCTGCGGGAATTCCGGTGAACGAGTAGCGTCCGTCATACACACCTGGACGTACCTGGTTCCAGTTATGCATGCCGTCGTAGCAGTGATCCACCGGCAGAGCGAACTTCTGCAGGGATTCTGCGTAGAAGGCGTCGTTGGTCTTCTGTCCGGGACAGCCCGTGGGTTTCGACGTATCGAAGCTCGTGCTCATGGTCTCAGCCACGAACACCAGGCCCTTACCGCCGTTCTGGGTCTGAACCTGCTTGTAGAGCCGTACTTTTACGTTCGGAACCGCCGGTTCCCATTCGTTGATCACGGCCATGCGCACGTCATCTTCACTTCGAGTCGAAGCGTAAGAGATCATGCCTGTGATGCCGCCGTTCTCTCCGGGCTGAAACGGTTGCCGTCCCCAGTTGAGAACTGCGGTCTGGCTGACAAATCCCTGCCAACCTTCGCTGCGCACGGGACCGACTTCGGTGCGGTGCGTGGACTCGCCCGTTGGATAGGTGGAGTTGAGCACGCCCGGACGCAATGGATCGGAAGTCACCGGTCCGCCACCGTCCACAGTGATATCGACACCGGTCGATTTATGGTTCATCGGATCGGCGTCTACCACCATCCAGTTGAAGAACGGGAATGCCTCGTCGAACGAGTAGTACCCGTTGTTATCCATCGTGCTGAACTGGTACATGCTGCCGTCGCGGAAGCGAACGGCAATGGGAGCGTTGGGGAAGGGCTGCTCACCGTCGTCCCAGATGCCGTTACCGGCATTTGCCGGGTTGCCACCGCCATCGTCGACGAATACGTTGTTCTCAATCCGGCTGAACCAGCTGAACACGGGAACGTTGCCCACATTGCCGCCACCAGGGACGGTCACAGTGCGGCTGGCAATGATCTGGTCGAGCCACTGGTCCCACACAACCAGTTCGTAAGTTCCGTTGGGGACGTTGCGGAGCGAAAATCCGCCTTCGTCATTGCACTTCGCGACCGCGATATCGTCGCCTACACCGTTTCCGGAGTTCAGACCCACCCAGCACGTCGTGAAGGCCAGCGCTTCCCGCGAATTGCTGTCATAGATGCTCTGGTCCGGCGGACGTGACATGTGCAGGTTCGTCACGGTACCGGTCACGGTATTGGGGCCCGTCGGCCTCGGCACAACGGGCGCATTGGCATCGACGAAGCCAATGAATACGTGGTATCCGGGAGGGCCGAATTCCTGGAAGTACGGCGGTTCATTCGCTTTCACCCAGGCATCGATGCCACGCGTGCCTTCGATCGTCGCGGTCTGCACCCACTGCCGCAAGGGAGCATTGTTTCCGTTTCCCCGGCGAGCACCTGCCGGCGGATCGGCGAGCAGCGTGTACTTGCCTGGAGCCAAGTTTTGGATCAGCGCGGTGCCATCCGGACAAGTCAAGATCACGCCCACCGGATCGGTCCCAGGGCATCCTGGAGTTCCACGCAGAGCGTTTTTCAGCGGGTTGCCAATCGCATCAAACGACATCTGCCCGCCGTTCATGCCATAGCGGCCGCCCGCATCGAGCACGGTGATCTGGAAGTTGCCCAGACCGCCTTCGTTGCCGTCAGGCGCGCCATTGGTTGGGCTGTTGTCTTCGAAGATCAAAGCACTGATTTGCGCAGTCTTGAGGGGTTGCGGATTGGTCAGAACCTGCACGGAAGTCTGGCCAGGCCGGATGGGTGCTCCACCCACCGAGTGTCCATCCCCGTCGCCGGCATCGTTCGGCAATACCGAGACGAAGTAATACTTGGTCGGATCGAGGACCACTTCGCTGATCGGTACTTGCTCGGTGCAGAGAGTCCCCACGCAACCCTGCGCGACCACCGGCATGTTGCTGGCGTGGAAGGCGAGAGCCTGTGAAGGCGCGGTGGTGCTGAAGCCCTCGTGATGCCAGGTGCGGTCCTCTTCCACCAGCCAGCGGTATTCGCTGATAGTCACATTGGGCGTGGCGGTCGGATCGATCACGGTCATCGAAAGATTGCTGACCGTGCCAAAGTGCAAAGAGACGGTGGCCAGCGTGCTCTGTAGTGCCGCATCTTTCGCGGGATACTGGAAGGTGTAGTCGCCCGGCGTAGCAGCTGACGCCGTAAACGAGCCGTCGCTGTTCAGAGTGACGGTCAGTCCCGCCGAAGCATTCTGTGCCGGACCAGCGGTTAAAGTGTCGCCGTCGTTGTCGGTGTCATTGCCGAGAACTCCGGGCTTCGGCACGTTGATGCTCATGCCGATGCGGTTGTCATAGACGCCGTCGTTGTGCGCGATCGGCGCTTCGTTACCGAAAGCCACGTTTAGCGTGACCGAGGCCACGTTGCTGGGAGTGCCTCCAGCGCTTACGCTGCCGTAATAAGTAAAGTAGTCCGAGCCTGAAAAATGTGCGTTCGGAGTGTAGGTGAAGGTTCCGTTGGTGTTGAAGGCGAGGGTTCCGTTCTTCGGATTGCTCACGACGGTCGCAACGCCCAAGCCAACGTCGTTGCTCAAAACGTTGTCATTGAGAGGAGCGCCCTTCGACACCGAATAGGAATCGTTCACAGCCGCAGGACCAGAACCCGCCGACGGCGGAGGACTTCCCGCACCCACTTGCAGGTAGGCGAGCATTCCACTCTCAGGCAGGCTACCACCGCTGGTCAGGCGCAACATTCGATCGAATACTGGGTATGTGGCGTCGAAAGAAGTTCCCGTCGTAGCCGCATGGCTTGGGGGTGCGACGACGACGTCCATTGTCTTGCCCGCCGCCAACAGCACATCGGACTGCATTCTCTTGAGTGTCGGAAGCGGGTTGCCGTCTTCCGCGATCAGCGTCATGGGCAGCCCGAGGGAAAGCGCGGCATGCGATTCGGAACCGGCGTTCAAGAGCCGCAGCAACACATTCCACTGCGTCGCTCCCGAGGCCGGAGTGCCTGCAGAGAATGTCGAAGAGCCGGCAATCGCCTTGTCATAAGCCAGGCCGTTGATCAGGAAATAGGTGGGCCTGTATTTGATCGTACTTGGATAGCCAGCCACATTGGCGGCCGCATCGACCGCGGCGTTCTGGGCGGGATCGATTTCGCTGAAGAGCAAAGCGCGTTCTGCATCAAATGCGGTTCCAGCCACAGGGTAAGCCTGGGTGGCGGACGAGCGCACCGTCAACGCTCCGTACAGTCCCATGGGCACCTGGATCGACGGCATGGTGCCGCTCTGATACAGGTACGTGCCCGGCTTGGGCGACGTCCACGTGTACAGGCTCGTCGCGTTCGGCGCTACCTCGAGTGTGAAGGAGCGAACGCGCGCGCCCGGCGTACCGACAGGAACCTGGTTGCCGGTTGCCGGATCGAAATAGACCGGCGTACCCAGCGTGCCGCCCGGCATACCTGGAATGACCACCGACACTGGAACCGTCAGCCGGTTCTGCAGGTGAATTACCAGGCTGGTGGTGCCCAGGGGAACGTCAATCTGGGGACCAGGAGCACCGACCTCAACCGCAGAGCCGGTGGTTTGAGCGCTGGCCGGAGTGCAGGTGGCAAAGGAGGAGTCGCACGACGCAAAGATCCACATTTGCGCCGTAGCACCACCCGGCAGGCTCTTCGTGTACCGCTGGGCGGCAAGGTAGACGTCATGCGACTGGGCGAAAGACGCCACCGCCGCGAAAAGGATGACCGCCCACAGCTTGACTGCCCGTGTAATTGAAGTCTTCAGAAACGTCGATTGCATCGGTTCTCTCCTTCGCCTTACTGCAATTCGTTGATGGGGGCAGTCGGGGGTTCGACGACCAGCATGGTCATCAGCCCGCCCGGGAATACGTTGCCGTTGGTCAGCTCGCGCTCTACGTGCGAATGCCACATGTAGGTAAAGCCGGCATTCGGATTCAAGCCGCCCTGGCCCGGTGGGAGCTGTACGAGATCGCCCAGATAGGGACTGCCGCTGTAGAAGCCGCCATTCATCAGCACGTTGGGATTCGGCAGCAACACGGGAATCGGCCGGCGATGATCGGCGCACCATTCCTTCGTGGTGACGTCGTAACCCTCCGCGTTCGGGGTGCAACCGATACCATCGGCGGCGGTGTGTCCGTAGATATCCCAACCGAGATCCTTGCCGGTCCATTCGAAGGTCCCGTCGACAGTCTGGCCGGGCAGAGTTGGAACCGAGAACTCCAGCTTCGCCTCGAGCTTTGCGGGATTGCTCGGACTCACCAGCAGCTGGCCATCACGCGCCAGCACGCGCACGTGATTCCCGTGCGTGTGGAACGTGTGCATTTCCCTTCCGACTGCCACGATGCGCAGCAGCACCTTTTCTCCGGGATGCATGCGCGGCATGGAGTTGTAGGGCTGATGAGGCAACGCGCCCATGTTCGGCAATTCCATGGTGTCGGGCGCGCCGCGGCCGTTAATCATCCAGTACTCCGGGGTGTAGGGTTCCATCGCAACCTGGATAGGTCCTAACCCGCTCGCCTGGGTTTCTACGTCCTGGTGAATCTCGATCTGCATCTCGCTGAGCACGAACAAGTACTCGCGGTCGTAGCAGCTCGGGTTCACCGCTGCTCCAGGGAGGTCGTTGTAAGCGGAGCCCGCGAGCGAATACTGGCCCTTGTTGCAGCCAGTGCTGGTGGTGGGCAGCACGATGAGCGTTCCGTAGAGACCCATCTCCACCTGCAGATCGGTGCGTGTTCCGCTGTGATACTGGAAGGTGCCGGGCCGGGTCGCCGTGAATGTGTAGGTCACGGTTCCACCAGGCTGCGCTTCATTGGTCAACAACCCAGTGACGCCCCCGGTAGCTGTGACTTGTTGTCCCGGAAATACGATCGACGTGTTGCCTGCCGCAACGGGCAGGTTGTTGTGCAAGGTGACGGTCACAGCTGTGCCCTGGGTCACGATCAAAGTCGGCCCTGGCAGCTGCATTTGTCCGGTCGCTCCGGCGTAGCCCCACGAGTAGATCGAAGCGCCGTCGGGCATCGAGACATATCCCGCGCTGGCCGAGAGAGTGAAGCTGCTGCCGGTTTCGCCTTGCACCGCGGCATGCATCCAAGAAGGAGCGAAGAACAGCGCCGCCATCATCACGGCGACTGCAAACCACCGCGCTCCCCTGGTGATCTTGTTCTGTTCAAACGGACTCATCACTGCCTCCTAGTTGGTGATGCGGATCTCAGTCATCATTCCGCCGAAGTTGGTCGTGTCGTTGGCCAGGTGGTTCAGGTTTGCGTTGTAGAGGAAGTACCGCCCGCCCACTGGCAATCCGGCGGTGTCGAGAATCACGTCTACCGTTTGGCCGCCGCCAATCGTGACTGAGTTGGTCTTGTAGGAGAGGTTGGTGCCGGCTTCATCGCGCAGCAGGCGTGCATCAATGCCTACCACCTGCATCGGGACTCCCATGGTCGCCAGCGTGCTGAACTGCGTCACGCTCAAGTTGGAAATCCGCAGAAGAATCTTCTGCCCGGTGCGAGCCGTGATCAAACTGTGAATGGGTTGCGACTTGTGCTCCACTCCATTGGCTGCCACCGTTCCCCGAAAGGTCGGGCTCGAATCGATGGTCTCGGGATAGCTGCGTCCGTTCAGCAAGAAGTAGCGATCCTTCATCGCTGAAAACGGAAGTGCCTGGAAGGTCAGGTCCGCGGTGTGAAAGTCGGGATCGAACCCGGCCATCTGGATGGCGTATTCGACGTCATAACGCGTCGAGCCGTCGCCGTCGTTGTAGGCGTAGCCCAAGGGCGCGCCAGCCGAATTGTTCCCGGCCAGGCGGGCGCGCGGGACCGCGGGATTGCCAACGACACCCGTGCGATTCTGGCGCGGCCGCACGTACAAGCTGCCGAGCATGCCCATCTGCATGTGCTCGGCCGCTTCCACATGGCAGTGATACATATACGTTCCCGCATCCACCGCCTTGTAGTAGTAGGTGATGCTGGAACCGGGAACGACCGCAATCGAGGCATCGGGCAGTCCGTCGAAGATGGATGCGGCTTGCGCAAATCCGTGCCAGTGCACGGAGTGGCCGTCAAAGAGGTCGGGGCGCATGGCCATCGCGACGTTCGACAGCGTCAGGTAAAAATCATCGTCCTCATCAAGCGCGATGGTGGGAGCTGATTCGTTGGCCGCCAGCGTGCCTTCGGTCAAAATGGCCGCCGGGTCTGTCAGCAACCGGTCGGCATTCGGTCCGCCACCGGTCTGAGAAGTGACGACGCCCGGCGAAACGGTTCCGCTGGTGTTGGAGCCGCCGCCCGTGCACGCATTCGTACCGTTCTTCCGACACAGGCTGCTAAAGCCGAAGATGTAGGTCGGTAATGCGTCCGGCCCGGCGTCGGCCATGGTTACAAAACCGTCGCCACCTGAAAGGTGCATGCACCGAGGTCTTGGGTGAGCGGCAGTTGCGGCCGGACACTGCACTCGATACGACTGGCCTGCTAATGGAAGTGCGAACAAAAAGATGAGCGAAACACTCAAGCAAACCTGGGACAGTCTTTTTCTAACCATGCTGCCTCCTACCTTTTCTGGGCGCAGGAAACCTGCGTTCTAAAAAAACAATTACGGCTACCTCAGTGAATCCAAGAGCGGGCGTGCGCGTCCCTTGTGTGGAGCGCGATGGGCAGATCCCTTCGCTGATGCACCCACCCCAAACGAGAGACATGAACGGCCTCGTTGGGCGCATGAACGTTTCCCTCTGTGAGCTGGGTCTCGTGTCGTGCGACTTCTGTGACGGGGATGGTCTTGCCGCATTGGCACTCCCACCGAGACTGCTCCCCGCTCCACGACAGCTCGCCCATGCAACACGGACAAGGAATTTCCACTAAGGAAGACCCCGCTTCTGGTTGATCGTTATGGCGCACACGAACGCGACCCCACACACGCGTAGCGTCTGTGCAAAATTTCAGCGTTACTCCCGGAACAGACAAAGCGATCCGGGTGGGCGCTGGGACTTTGGCCTTGTTTTACAAATTGAGGGGAGGAGGACTTCTTAGCGACGTGGGGGCGTCGCTTTTCAGCATGGGTGAGTGCTTCAGCCGTCACCCCGGCGGCTAATGTCAGTGCAGACTTTACAGACTTCTAACGACACCAGCCATCCTGTCGAGGGGGGAACAGTTACGAAAAGGGACCGGAGACGCCAAAATGTCCTTCTGTGTTGAGGTTGTTACTTCAGTGAGAATGCCCCGGAATAACCATGCGGCGAGCGGCAGGCTCGGCCCCGAGTAAATGTCCGAAGCTATTAGAGAATGGATGGCATGAGGAATGTGGGTTCTATCTCGACACTCCGCGGCGAGACTTTCCCAACAAATAAATTATATTGATGAATGATAATGCCATCGAACGGCACTTCTCCCAATCTCGATGTGGATGCCGAAACTGGTACGGTGCGGTGCCGTACGGAGACCGGAGAGGTTCGCGGTATCAGCCTATTCCACCACTAAGCCTTCTGCGCGGAATTTACCAATGACTACGTCAACCCGATCGCCGGGTTTCAAAGCTTTTCCGCCATTGGCGAAGATCATCCAGTAGACCTGTCCGACCTTCGGAGGCGCGGTCTGGCGCAGCGTGCCCACTTTTGGCATTTGAGGGACGATGAATCGGGCCCCCGTCTTTTCATCAATCAATACCGGCGTCGCGGTCTTGTCATTCAGCGGCGCAGCCTTGTTCGCATCCAACACCCGGTAAGTAAAGCGCAGATTGGATCCAGACGAAACAGCCTTCACGCCGATGATGTCGACGCCCCAGTTCCGCTTGTAAAAGGAGCCTTGTCGCGCGTGCCAGGCTGACGCGGCCGAAGCAGGCGAGGTGGTGTCCTTCTGTTCAGCCGCCGTTGCCGATCCGGCCGACGAGGCTGCAGGCGAAGGCTTGGGATCTTGATTCTCCTGCGCGGCGCAGCAAACATGTATGCAGATGAGGAGCACGCTCAACCATCGCCCCATTAGCACCGCTCCCTGTGAAATCACTGTTCTCATAATGAATTCAACTCCATTGACTCTAGCAAATCGTAGCTCGGCCGGATGTTGTCGCGCCGTATACCATTCTTCCCTTTTTAGCTCACAAAAAAATCTGCTCGCGGGGTGAGCCGCGAGCAGGGGGGAGGAAGGGACCGTCACCGCACCGGTCCCTCTGGTTCAAGCATTAGGGGAGGGTGCCTCCGGCGAAATTGTCGACAGCTGAGACCGGACCGAGCTGCATGCCGATGCGGCCTCCGGCGGTGAAGCTTGTGTTCACCGGAGTGCTGGTGAGCAGAGTGGCCGTTCCCGCTCTGGTTCTCCAGACCCGGACCGCACCTGTCGCATCTACCGTGGCAGTCAGCGTGTCGCCATTCGCCAGTCCGCCAAAGCCAGTCAGCGTAGAGACGGTCGTCGCCGTGCCACCGGTTACGGTCGCAATGGTGACCGACCCGCCGCTCTGGTACCGGACGCGAACGTAGTTGGCGGGACTGGCCGCTGTGCCGCCACTGGCTTTCAATACGAGGCCAGTATTGTTGATCGGCGTGCTGGTGAAGGTGAAGGCCGCTCCCTGCGACGTGCCGAAGGGATTGCCGGCTCCCGCCCAGTAGCCGTTGCCACCGAACAAGCTAGCCGCAACGTTGCCGGCAATGCCGATACCGATCGAGTTCCAATTCGCGCCAAGACTCAGGGCATTCGCGCGGTTGAAGTTGTCGAGCACGGTCAACGTGGGGATCGTCGATCCGCCACCGCCTCCGCCGGTGCCGCTGCACGTGGTGCTGGTCGAGGTAGCTTCGTGCGCGCCCATGTCGTAGCATCCGCCGACCGGACGGGGACGCGTGTTCCCGTCGAAGTCGTGCGAGGAAGCTCCGTTGGACGCTCCGGCTGCGTTCGGAATTGCATCGATCGCCGACGCAGCGCCAGCCAGGTGGTAGTCGCCCAGGATCGGGAGATCCACACCGGCCGCCGTATAGGCCGACGAATCGCTCAAGGAGAGCGGTCCGAACCGTACATCGATCCAGTTGCCGCCTTCATCTTCCGTGGTGGCTGCCAGCATCGTGAAGTTCTGCACCGGGTTCAGCGACGGAATGCCTAAATCAGGCGTTCCCGGACGCGAGCGCGGTCCGTTGCAGTACTGTTTCGCGAACAGCGTCTTGCTGCTATCGCCGATGTTCGTTCCGCCGTACAGGGCCGGATTGCTCAGCAGCGAGTATTGCGGATGCAGATGATTCGTTCCCGGAGTCGGGCTCGAATCACCCACGATTCCCAGGTCCCAGAAGTAGCCTTCGGTGCCCGTGGTCGCCGCGCACGTGTAGTTACTGTCGATGACCGGAGCCTCGTTGGTTGTGCCCCGGAGGTACAGGTGTGTTGGCGAAGGCGAAGTCTGAGTGGCCGGCTGCGCCAGGAAATAGAACGAGCGGTTCTTGTAGACGATGTTGTCGTTCAACACCGGATCAGAGAACGAGCCGGTCTGTGCATAGCGCGGGAAAGCTGCGCCATGCGGCTCGGAACTGATGCCGGCGGGTTGCGCCGACGACTGCTGCGAGCGATTCGGGAACGCGATTCCCGCAGTCGCCGTGCTGTCGTTCGAGGCCACCGTGTTGTTGATGATGTAGCTGTTGGTGGTTTCCAGCAACGAGATACCGCCGCCGGCATAACCCGCAACGTTGTTCACGATCATGTTGTTGGTGACCTTCACCTGCCACAAGCCCTTCTGGGCTTGATTGGAGAGGTCGGCCCCGTTTACCTGCTGCAACCGGATACCGCCGCCGTTGCCGCCTTGCGCATGGTTGCCAAGGATCAGGTTCGAGTCGATGGTCACGTTGCCGGCACCCACCGTCGCTGAGCCAGTCGTGGAGGATGGCTCACCCTCAACAATCACGCCGCCCCCGTTGGTGGTCGAACTCTGGTTGAACGACTGGTTGAAAAGGATCGAGTTGTGGGAGATGTCGCCGTTCTGGCTCAATCCGACGTGGCCAACACCGCCGCCGTCGCCTTGGCTGTAGTTGCCGCAGATGAAGTTGTAGTTGAGGTGATAGTTGTCGCTGCCGGAGCAGAACGAAACGCCGCCTCCCCCACCCGCCAGACCGGTGTTGGTCTCGACGGTACCGTTGTTGGTGATTTTGTTGTGATGAACGTTGACGTTCTTGTCGTATCCGTAACCGACCCAATTGGTGCCGATCCCGTTAGGCAGAGCCTGGTCTTCCAGGTAAGGCTGGCCGATGCGCACGCCGCCCGAAAACACGCCCGCGTTTCCATAGATTCGGTTATTGGAAATTTCCAGGTTATGGGCCCAGCCGTTGACGTAGATCGCGCCCCCCGCGTCGCCGCCGGTGATCGCGATGCCGTCAATGCGTGACGGAGCGCAGAGGAAGTTGCTCTTGCTGCCCGGTGCGTTGCCGCCGCAAGCGTTTTGCGACAGGTTCTTGGCGAGTACCGTGATACCGGCTCCCTCTTCGGTACCAAGCACAGAGGGTTCCAACAGCACCACGCCACCAGTGATCTCCTGGCCAGGCAGAGGATCCGCCGTATTGATGCGGTCCGCCGGGCAGGTTGAGCTCGGCGTAGCGGCATTACCCTGCGAGTCCAGACCGAAGGCGCAGTTGATGCGCGGACGCCATTGCGCCAGTTTCTCGGTGGGGAATTTCGCAGCGTTGATGATGGTCGAGGCTGCACCTACGCCCTGCAGGCGCACCGGCTTCCACATCACAACGAGCTCGGGATAGGTTCCCGGGCCAAGGATGATGAGGTCGCCAGGAGTGGCCGCGTCGATCGCATCCTGGATCGGATGTGCGAGGCCGCTTCCAACCGAGGTGACTTGGTCGGGCGCGCTCACTCGCGTCGGAGCTTTGCCGCCGACCGTCACCATCACTGAGTCCACCGTCTTCTTGCCATTGGCGGCGATGATCACGAGTTCGCCGCAGTACGCGGTGGGTTGACCGCTCTGCTGCTGGGCGCAAGCCGGAATGCCGGCCGGCACGTTGCCTGTAATCTTTGCGTCATCCCACACGACATTAGTCATTGGGATGCCAGCGATGGTAACCGTCCCCGGCGTGGAAGCAGGGCCGAAGCCGTAGTTGCGCGTGATGGTCTTCTGCGCCTGCAAGCCCGTCGCGGGCGTCGAACCGCCCGGTCCCGAGAGTCCCGGCCCGACGTAGGCGTTATTCGGAACCGTCTGCACACCCCACGAGGTGATCGTCAGCTGATGTCCGGTGGCGGAGACATACGGTCCGGCTCCATCCCCGTCCACTTCCTTGACCGCCGGTGTGGTGTCCGGATAAGAGCAGTCCACCGGGTTATATCCCGACGCGAATGCGGATACCGGAAGCACCGGAGTGTCCAGGTAGTCGGTACGGCCAGGCATGAACGGGTTCGTGTAGCAGAAGTTGCTGTAGTTCGGGTTGTACATGTCGTCGTTCTTCAGCCCGCCCTTGCCGTCCGGCACCGGACCTGGGTCGTTCATACAGGTGATCATCATGTTCGGTGTGAAGCCGGTTGGGGTGGGAGGATTCACTTCCCACGACGAGTAGACCAGGCCGTTAAACATGCCGTACTGGTCGGTGTAGGTGCGCGAAATCTCTACGCCGTTGAAGTTGCGGATCGACACAGGCACGTACGGCACGGCGAATTTCTCGCCGAAGTCGGGCGCGGCCATGTTGAACTCGGCCGACGCGTCGTCCAGCACCATGCCGGTGTAGTGCGAGGCAATCTGCGTTTCGGTATAGAGGTAGAAGTTGGCGTTGGCCTGCATCTGGTCCTGCAGGGTGACTTCCTTGCGATCGCACAGCGGACGAGTTGCTCCCGCAAAGGGCGCGACCTGCCCAGCCCCCGGGTACAGGCTGAGCATGTCAGGCACCATGCGCATGTTGCCCACGCATGGCGGGAACAGCACGGTGGTATCGTTCGCGTTGCCGAGGTCGGTCGTCGCGTCGAAAGCGATTCCGTCAGCCGTTACCGGCGAATTCGGATTCCCATTTTCGAGCGTCGCCTGGTCCGGCAGGATGAAGATGTTGCCGAAACCGGCGAACTGCTGGACGGCCGGTGCAATGTAGGCATCGCCAATCAGGATGTTCTTGTCTTCTTCCTTCACCAGTTGGTAGCCATCCGGAACCACGACTTCAACCACGTACTTGCCGGCACCCAACGGAATGCGGTTGTTGGGATTGTTCGGATCCGGCATGTCCTTGAACAGGTAGCGTCCGTCGTAAACGGCGGGCTGCACCTGGTTCCAGTTGTGGAAGCCGTCATAGCAACGCGTCGCGCCGCCCGGCAGTCCGGCGAGGCTGTAGGTATAGAAGGGATCCGTGGTCACCTGGCCGGGGCAGCTCATGCTGTTGGCCGTGTCGTCCCAGCTGCTGGTCTGCGTCGACTCGACGAAGTGCAGCAGCGGAGCGCCGTCAGCGGCCTTGCCGGTTTCCTGGTACAGATTCACGGTGACGCGCGGAATTCCCGGCGCCCACGTGTTCTGGATCAGCAGCGTTGGGTCGTCGAACGGCCGCGTGGAAGCGTACACGACCATGCCCAGGATGCCGCCGGTTTCCCCAGGAGAGTAGGTGGTTTTGCCCCAGTCAATAACCTGCGTCTGGCTAATGAAGCCCTGCAGGCCGTAGCTGAGCGGCGCCGGAGAGTCGGTGCGCTCCGTGTTGCCGCCGTCCGGATATTTCAAAGCCAGAACTCCGGCATACGGTCCACTCGACTCGACCGCGCCGCCACCGTCCACCACCACGTGGTTGGCTGTCGCCTTGAAGCGGGTGGTATCAGCCTCAACGACGAACCAGTTGAACAGTGGAAACAGTTCATTGAAGGTTGCGTGACCGCTCGAGTCCGTGAACAGCGTGTTCGAGATGCTGCCGTCGCGGAAGCGAACCGTCATCGGAATCTGCGCAATGCCCGGGCCGCTGCCCGGAGTGTGCGTCCCGTTGTCCTGGTACGCGCTCATCTCAACGCGAGTGAACCAGCTGAACACCGGGATGTCGCCCATCGAAACGATGTCGCCACCGTGGGTCGCATCCGGCACCGCCTGCGTGGTGTAGTTGATGATCTGGTCGAGCCACTGATCCCAAACCACCACCTGGTAGTTGTCGGCTGGAATGTTCGAGAAAGTGAACGTGCCATCGGGCTTGCACTGCGTGAAGGCGATGTTCTCGCCTGTCCCGTTGGCAGAGTTCAGTCCCACGTAGCAGACTGTCTGCGAAAGCGAAGCATTCGATCCGCTGTCATAGAGGACTTCATTCGCGGGCCGCGACATGTGCAGCATCGTCACTTTTCCCGACAAGCCGTAAGAGCAAGCGGCCCCGTTCCGGCACAGGCTCCCACGCCCACCGATCGTGGTCCGGGCTTTAATCTTCGCCGGGTTGACGAACCCTACGAACGCATGGAATCCCGGAGGTCCAAATTCCTGGAAGTACGCCGGTTCGCCGGCTTTCGAAAACGCATCGTTGGCGCGCGTTCCCTCCAGTGTCGAGACCTGCAGCCACGTCTCGCCGCGCGCTTCGCGGTCCGCGCCCGGGTTCACCAGCACGTCCCACCGGTAGGGCGGAACGTTTTTGATGAGCGCGTGGCCGGCCAGCGGAGACGGCGTATTGGTTGGTGTCGTGCCCCGGTATTCGAAGTCTGGACACGTGACGATCACGCCGACCAAGCTGTTCCCGGAGTTCGGCTGATAACACGCATTCAGACCGGTTGCCGTGTCGATGGTGTCCACCAATGAGTTCGTTAAAGGCATGCCGAACTGGTCATAAGTGACTTGGCCAGTCGGATCGCCCGTCGCGCCCTGCGGATCGTTCAGAATGACCGAGAATCCGCCCAGGCCCTGGTTCTCTTCCACGGTGTCGACATCGCCGTTGGTCGGATTGTTGTCTTCGAACACGAAGATGCTCAGCTGCGAAGCAGGCAGCGGGCTCCGTTCCACCAGTACTGTGACATCGGTCTGTGCGGGATTGATCGTCGCACCGCCCATGATGTGTCCGCAGACGCCGGCGTCCGGATTCACTCCCTGTCCCGCAGGACCGAAGGTGCAATCCACTGCCGGGTTGAAAACGCGGGCAAACGTCGCATTGGCGAAACTTCCAACTCCAGGGGGGTTATTCGCCGCAAGTTGGTACGTGAACGTGTTCGTGGCGCCGTTCACCGACAGGATGGTGAACGATCCGTCATACGCCGCTGGCGTGACCCCCGCGATTACAACTGCGTTTCCAACCTGCAAGGGAACGGACCCGTCGGTCTGAACCGTGACGATTCGGCGCTGATTCCCTGTGCCACGCTTCAAACTGACGATCGCCCCGCTCATGGCTCCGCCGGCGCCTGCAATCGCACCGTCGCCGCCGTCGCCCGGCAGAATCGAGATGTAGTAATACTTCGCGGGATCGAGTTGCACACGCTCCGGCCGAAGTTCATTCGCCAGCGCTTGTGTGTCGCTGATCACGTTGCCGCCGCTGCTCTGTCCCTGGCCGCAGCTGATCGGGCCAACGCAACCGCTGGCAACGACCGGCATGTAGCTCGAATGGAAGCTGGTGGCCAGCGTCGGAATGCTGGGTCCGGAAGAGGTTCCGGGCGCCGTGTGGAACATGGTGTCTTCTTCAATCACCCAGCGATAGTCCGACAGGGTGATGGCTTTGTTCTGCGTGTCTTGCACGGTGACCTGCAGGTTGCTGCCACTCGGGAAGGTCAGGCTCAGGGTCGCGGGATCGCTCTTGGTGTTCTGCGAGTTCACCACGTGATACTGGACTTGATAGGTGCCCGGCGCCTGTGCGGTTGCCGTGAAGGAGCCGTCGTCATTGAAGGTCAACGACACGCCCTGTTGCGCAGATTCGAGAACCGGCTTCAGTGCGAAGCCCGTCGGATCGACTGCCCCGGTCAGTGCACCGGGGTGGCTGATCTTGATGTATCCGGAAACTTTGCTGGTGAACGCATTGTTCTGCGCCGTCGGCTTCTGCCCAATGCCTTCCGCCGAGAGCGTCACCGTCGCGATCGCCGTACCCGTGGTGTTGCCCGAGTATGTGAACGTGTCGGTTAATCCGGCTGCGACTGCGCTCGACGGCTTGTAAATAAAGGTGCCATCCGCGTTCAGGGTCAGAGTTCCGTTGCCCGTCGGGCTTCCCAACGTAACGCTGGTCACTCCTATGTCGTTGCTGAGCACATTGCCGTTGTAAGTGGTTGCCCCAATCGGCAGCGTGAACGAATCGTTGTTCACGGCCGGCAGCAGAGCCATGGGCAAGCCGTTCGAGCTTCCCCAATTTGCCGAGCCCGTTCCGACGACAAGATACGCCTGCATTCCGCCGTTGGCCTTGTTGTTGATGGACGTTCCCAACTGACGATCGAAGACCGAGAAGGTGGCGTTGTTGAAGCTGGTGGCAGGCGTCGTCGAAGTGCCGTTACTCGCCGGCCGCACCACCACGTCGTAGGTTTTGCCGGCAGTCAGCAAAAGTTCGTTCTGGATCTTCGGCAGTCCCGGAGCCAGGTTGCCGTCCTCGGCGATCAGCGCCATCGGCAATCCAACCACGGTCGGGATGTGGGTGCGCGAACCGGCGTTTGCGAACCGCATCACGACATTCCCGGTCGAAGCCGCCGCCGGAACCGTGATCGCGGAAGCCGTCGGATTGCTGAGATCAAATGACTGACCGTTGATCAGCATGTAGGTTGGCGCGTAGTTGACGGCGGCTGGATAGCACGCCGTGCTCGCGCAGCTCGGGTCCGTTACCGCGAGCGTCTCGCTGGTTCCGGCTGCCGCGGCCGCGGCCACCGCTTTGTTCTGCACCGCATCGACTTCGCTGAACAGGTACGCCGCATCGGCGTCATAGGAACCCGCCGCGCAAGACGCGCCATTCCGATAGGCGCAGCCAGCGTTCGGAGACGCAGGAGCTTGTGTCACGATCAGCAGTCCATACAGTCCCATCGGCACCTGGATGGAAGGGTGCGATCCCGACTCATATATATAGGTTCCGGGTTTCAGGCTCGAATACGTATAGGATTGCGCTCCGCTCGCGGCCGCTTCTGTCGCAAAGGAACGCGCTCGCGCGCCCTGCGTCGGCGGATTGAACGGCGCATCGCCGGCGCCGGGCCAGGTCGTCTGCGTTTGTCCGGCATGGACGATCGCCGCATCGCGCACCGGCTGGCCGAGTGTGCCACCCAGCTGTCCCAGAATCACGACCGACGTCGAAACCTTGAGCGTGTTGCTCAGGCTGATCGTCAGCGAGGTTCCTGCAGGTACGGTAATCGTCGGCCCAGGCTTCCAGCCCGCCGCCGGCGATGTACACGCCGCGCCACCGCTCAGCGGAGTACCCGCGCCCGTAGCATCGGGCGTGCAGTACCCCCACATGTCGACAGTTTTGCCGTCAGGCATCGTGACCGACGTGGGCTGTGCCGTCAGGTTGACGGTCGTCTGCGCTGAAGCGATAGCCGCCACAAGGAGGAGGAGTGTCACGGAGAGTAAAGTCTTTTTCATAAAGGCTCCACAAAAATGAGTTCGCATGCTTCTTCTCCTCGGTTACTGCAGCTCGTCGATGGCCGCGCTCGGAGGATCGATGATCAGCATCATCATCATTCCGCCCGGGAAGACATCGTTCGTGGTGATCTCGCGTTCGTTGTGCGAGTGCCACATGTAGGCGTAACCCGCGGTGGGATTCTGGTTCGGGCTGCCCGGAGGCAGCGAAGTTGTGCTGCCGCCCTGCTGGCCCAGGTACGGCGATCCGCCGTACCAGAGGCCGTCGGCCATAATGTTGGCGTCCGGCGTTGCCACCGGAATCGGCTTACCGTGGTCGGGGCAATACTCGTGCGTGACGGGATCGAAGCCGGCCGACTGCGCCGACGCGTTCCCCGGCGTTGCCGGCAGTGGACGTCCGTTGCAGGTGTGCGGATTGACCAAACCGTACACGTCCCAGTTCAATCCCTGTCCTGTCCAGGCGAAGATCTGATCGACCGTCTGGCCGGAAACTGTCGCGGTGGTAAAGAGGAGAGGGCCAGCTAGAGCGGCCACCGACGAGTTGTTCGGATCCGCGGAGGCGCTAAGCAGCAGATTTGCATCACGCGCCAGCACGCGCGCGTGGTTGCCGTGGAAGTGAAACGGATGTTGCCAGCGCCCTTGTCCGATCACGCGCATCAGAACTAAATCGCCCGGATGCATGTGGGGATTCGCGTTGTAAGGCTGGTTGGGATAGCTCGGTGCATACGGCGAGTCCATCAGGTCCGGCATCGACCGCCCGTTCACCATGAAGTACTGCGGGTGATAAGGCTCAGTCACAACCGCGATCGGCGCACAGGTTGTCGACGTCGCGCACGCATCCGATTGCTCTTTCGCTGCCTTGTGAATGCGGGCATCCAGTTCGCTGAACTGGAACAGGTACTCGCGGTCGTAGCACGCTTGCGGATGCGCGTAAGCGCTGGCCGCAAGCGACGACGGCCCTTGCCCCTTGGCGCATTTCGCCGTGCTGAGCGAGGTGCTGTTCGGCACAACGATCAGTGCACCGTACAGCCCCATCTCAACCTGCAACTCAGGACGTGAGCCGCTGTAATACGAGTATGTTCCGGGGCCGCTCGCCGTGAACGTGTAGGTCACAGTCCCGCCCGGCGGCGCTTCCTGCGTCTGCAAGCCGGCCACGCCACCGCTGGTGCTGACCTGGAATCCGGGAAACAGAATCGAGGTGTTCCCGGCGCCCGCGGGCAGACCGTTGGTGAGTGTCACCGAAACCGTCGTTCCTTCGGTGACGATCATGGTTGGACCGGGAATTTGCGCGATTGGGCAGGTTCCCAATCCCGCCGGCACGAATGTTGGAGTCGAGCCGGTTGAGCAACCGTAGCCCCAGCTCCAGATCTGCGCTCCGTCGGGCTGCGAAATGTAAGTCGCCCCCGCGGTCAGATTGAAGATCGAGCTGCCTGCTCCCGCCGGATTGCTGCTGATCCCAGGCACCGCGGCATACGAAGGAACCGCAGTCGCCAGGACAAGCGTTATCGCAGCAACGGCCGCGCACCACGTGAGTAGATTGTTCTTTGAACTTTTTATCGCGCTCATCGCTGCTCTCCTAGAAGCTGCAAACGCCATTCGTAACCGAGTTGCACACCTGGATCTCGGTCATCATTCCGCCGAAGTTCTCCGCGTCATTCGAAAGATGATCCAGATTCGTGCTGTAAAGGAAGTAGGTGCCGGCTGGGACATTGGTCGCATCCAGGATCACGTCCATGGATTCGCCGCCGCCCATCGTGATGGAGTTGGTGTTGTAGTACATGTTGTTGCCGGCCATATCGCGCAGCAGGCGCGCGTTAACCGCGATCACCTGCATCGGAATTCCGATCGTGCCCAGCGTCGTGAACTCGGTAACGCTCAAGTCCGCAATGCGCAGCAGGGCGCGCGTCTGTCCCACGCCCTTATTGATCCGGATCAAGGTCGGGAGCGGTTGTGCCGGACGTTGCACGCCGTCCGAAGATTGCGTGTAGATCGCGGTCGAAGTGATCGGCGCGCCCACCGGCAGAGTCGGATCGGAATCGGTGTAGCCGGTCGTGTTCACCGTGTCGGGATAACTGCGCCCGCTCAACATGAAGTATTTGTCCTTCATGTCCGCGAAACCTTCGGGGTTGAACGTCATGCCCACGAAGTGGAAGTTCGGATCAAAGCCCATCATCTGGACGGGGTATTCCACGTCGTAGCGGGTGGAACCGTCGCCGTCGTTGTAGGCGTATTTCTCCCCGAGGACCTCGCCGGCTGTTGACGGAGGTGGCGGCGTCTGCCCGGTACAAAGAAGATCGGAGCAACCCAGCCCGCTTCCGCCTGTGGGCGCTTTCTGGTTGGCCAGGATCAGTGCCTGGCGAAGTCCGCTGTTCACGCGATTCTGCCGCGGCCGGACGTACAGCTGGCCCACCATGCCCATCTGCAAGTGCTCGGGCGGCGTGATGTGGCAATGCCAGAAGTACGTGCCTGCATCGGGCGCGGTGTAGTAGTACGTCATGCTGCCGCCGATGTTGATGGCCACCGATGCATCCGGCACGCCATCATAGAAAGAGGAGGCGTTGGGATATCCGTGGAAGTGCACCGTGTGCTGCTCGAAAAGATCGGGCCGCATCACCATGCCGACGTTGGTCAGCGTCAGAAAAAACTCGTCGTCTTCGTCGATCGCCATCAGCGGCGCCGGGAAGTTGGCGTTGAGCACGCCGATATTCATCATCGCCGCGGGGTCTTTGATTCCCGCGTTCTGTGAGCGCGTTTGGTTCGACACAGCGGCGTCGTATGTCTTGTTGAATTCTGCCGCCGTCTGCGTGCCGGGAAGCCCGTTGGCAATGTCTTTCAAGCCCGACAAGGGACCGAATCCGAAAAGGTAGATTTGATGTCCGTCCCCCATCGTGGCGAAACCGTCGCCGCCGGAGATTTCCTGGCACTTGATGGCGCCTGCGGCATTAGGGTGCCCGGTGCCGTGCAGGTTGGTGCTCGTCGGGCATTGCACCCGAAAGCTTCCCTGCGCCAATAACTTGGTGGACGGAAGAACCGCCAGACACACTGCGACACACAAAATACGGAATCTGGGAAAAAGCATGCAGCCTCCTCAGCAAAGCTGAAAACGGAAACCTTTTGGGGGGAGAATCCGGGCGTGGTGGGGGGAGTTTCGCCCTTGAATGCTTGGTGAGATTACAGGCGGTCGATCTGGTGATCTTTGCGCTGGATCAAAGAACGTAAAGAAAAAACACAGCTCGGCGAAAAAAATTAGCACCGTACGCAAGCGCTCACAGCGACCGATTTCTTGACGAGCGTCCGAAAATTTGTAAAAGATAGTTTACAATTAACTTACAAGAATAGCCTACATAACTGATTCTAAAGGAACTGAGGTTTGCCAAATTCGGCAGTTTACGTGCATAGTCTTTACAAACTGGGGTCAGGCCCATCGAAGAGCTTTATCCCCTTACATCCTGACCGGTAGAAAAATCTAACGCTTTTCGGCTCTCGTCCCGTTCGGCCCTCCCCCGTGACGAGTCTCCGTTGTGTTCGCGTCCGAGCAGCCCACCGCAGCGGTAACGCTGCGGTGGCGGCTTGCTCGACGTGGGGATGGAAAACTTCAGGATGGCGACTGCAAATATACAGAAGCACTTGTGCGCAGACATCGATGAATCGGATGTCGCCCACAATGGGACGGATACGACGACTGCGACGACACCGGTCGGCAATTCCAATGTTCGAAAGTTCGGCGGCACACTCTCGGGCCAAATCAGTTCCCAGTTCAGGCTTCGCTGCGTTCAGGAATCCTCCCTGTTTCGGGATTTGACTCCCGCCCAGTGCGCACAAGTAACAGCAATGGCCCGGGAAGTTCACTTCCGCAACCGGGAAACTGTATTTCGCGAAGGGGATCAGGCCGATGCTGTGCTGGTGCTGGCAAAGGGTCGCGTCAAAATGACACAACTTAGCCGCTCCGGTTCCGAAGTAATCTTTCGCTTGAAAGGCACGGGAGAGGTGTTAGGCGGACTCGGAGTTGAGCCCGGAGGCGTGCACTTGTTGTCCGCTCAGACGCTGGATTCGTGCGTGGTTCTTGCATGGGACGGACAAAAGTTTGCCGCGCTCGAAGACCGCTTCCCCGCCCTCCGCAGAAATACCGTCCTCATTCTGGCGGAACGGCTGCGCGCTCTCGAGCAGCGTTTTCTAGGCCTGGCCACCGAACAGGTAGGTCCACGCCTTGCCCAACTGCTGGTGAGCTTGGCGGAACCCTCCCGCACCTCCAACGAACCTTCCGTCCGCATTGAACTTTCTCGTGAAGAACTGGCGCAGATGACGGGCACCACTTTGTTCACCGTAAGCCGATTTCTTTCAGACTGGGAGCAGCGGGGAATCATTCAAACCCAGCGAAAGGCAGTCACTGTACGAAATCGCGCACAGTTGATCCGTCTGATCGACTCTGCAGAGCAGATGGTTTGATCACTTCTTTGCCAGCGACCCTTGCGAATCAAAGGATTCATGTCAATCGTAGCAATGCCGTTCGTCAATCGCACGAAAGTCCGTCCGGGATCGAAAATGGAAGCTTTGTCCGATAAACTGAATGGGATTGAATCGCGACCCGCGAGAAGCCGCGTTTTGCTGAAGACGCTTAGTCCGTATCCGGCATTCGTTTCTTCCGGCGTAAACACCTTCAAACGCCAGGAAACGATCTTCGTCTGCCTCAATCTGCTGCTCCTTGCCACCCTGCTCTGGTCGCACAGCATCTTCACCAAGCTATGGGGAGCGCCTTCCGGACAGCTGGTGCTCGCCATCATCGTCGGCTTCGCGGCGAACTTCCTCGAACTCGTGTGGCTGCGGCGCCTTTCGCGTCCGGTAACCCAGTCCGTTTTTACAATTGTTACCTGGAGCTCAATCGGTTTCCATCTTTGTCTTGGACTTCTACTCTCGGTGTTGAGCGACACGCGCGACAGTCCCTACTTCGTGCTCATGCTCATTCCGATCCTGCAGGCTGCGTTCCGCTTCCCCGTAATTACAGTCGCTGGAGTCGTCGGGGTGGCGAGCGCTTTCAATTTTCTGTGGATTTGGACTTACTTCCTGAAGCACCAGCCGTTCGAGCCCACCGAACTCCTCGAAGCAGCGATCACATCATTGATCTTTGCCATCGTCGGATTGGTGGTGTGGCTGCTGGTCGCCGATCTGCGCAAGAAGGAAGAACGGCTCGCTGAAAATATTCTCGACCTGCAACAAACGCGAGAAAAGCTGCTTCTGGAAGAAAAGCTGGCCGCCGTGGGCCGCCTCTCCAGCGCGATTGCCCACGAGATCAAGAATCCAGTTTCGTTGATCTCCACCTCAATTGCGAATGCGCGCCAACTGCGCGGCCCCGAGCAACAGGAAATGTACGCGATCGCTTCCGAGGAAGCTGAGCGACTGGTGGCCCTGACTTCAGATTTCCTGTCCTATGCTCACCCCCGCTCGCCCAAGATGGTCCCGACCTCTGTTAATGACACGATCGGATACGTGGGCGACGCTTGCCGGGCGCACGCTGCCCAAAAGCACGTTACCTTGCAGGTCGAGGCGCCTGAGTCGGTCTGCGCGAACGCGGACCCAGGCCAACTGCAGCAGGCCCTGATCAATCTCGTACTGAATGCCGTGGAATCGTCTCCCTCCGGCGAACAAGTGACGGTCAAGGCCTATAAGAAAGACCACCGTCTTTTCATCGATACCGAAAATGCGGGCGACCCGATTCCCGATGGCGACCAGGCGCTCATCTTTGAGCCGTTCTACACGACTCGCCCGAAAGGTACCGGGCTGGGCTTGTCCATTGCGCGGAACATCGCTCGCGCCCACGGCGGCGATATCGTGCTCGCCTCCAACGACGCGCGGCACATCTGTTTCTCTCTGAGCCTTCCCTACTTCAACGGAAATGGCAATGGGAATGGCAACCACAACGGCAACGGGGCCGGGCGCTGACATGGGACGCATTCTCATCGTCGACGACGAGGCCAGCACCCGCCGGATTCTCGGAATCAATCTGCGACAAGAGGGCCACGACATCTGCGAAGCCAGTGGCGTCGAAGAAGCCCGCCGCGCCCTCATCTCGAATGACTTTGACGCCGTGTTCACCGACCAGAAGATGTTGGATGGCGCCGGCATGTTGGTGCTCGAGGCTGCCCGCTCCGTCGACCCTGGTCTTTCGGTCGTCTTCCTGACCGCGGTCGCCACCATCGAACTGGCAGTGCAGAGCATGCGGCAAGGCGCATTCGATTTTCTGACCAAACCCTTCCAGCCCGAGGTCGTGCAAGCGGCCGCGCGCCGGGCCTGCGAGCGCACCGGCCTGCTGCGCGAAAACCTGCAGCTGCGCAACGCGGTCGGCCGCATGGAACGAGGCTGGGATCTCTACGGCGACAGCCCCGCCATCCGGGAAGCACGCCAGCGGATTGCGCGGGTCGCGCCCACCAATGCCACCGTCCTGATCACGGGAGAAACCGGTACCGGGAAAGAACTGGTCGCGCGCGCCATTCATCGCAACTCCCCTCGCAACGCCAAACCTTTCGTTGCTGTGAATTGCGCAGGCTTCACCGAGACGCTGCTCGAGAGCGAACTTTTTGGGCACGAGAAGGGCGCCTTCACTGGCGCCGATCAGGCCCGCGCCGGATTATTCGAGGCGGCGCACGAAGGCACCCTCTTTCTCGACGAGGCCGGGGAAATGTCTCTGGCCGCCCAGGCAAAACTGCTGCGCGTCCTGACCGAAGGCCAGTTGTTGCGCGTGGGATCAACCCGGCCCCGCAAGGTCGACGTTCGCGTGCTGGTGGCAACTCACCGCGTCCTCGAACAGCGTGTAAAAGAGGGACTGTTCCGCGAGGATCTCTTCTACCGCCTGGCCGTGGTTCCCATTCACCTCGTTCCGCTGCGCGATCGCCCCGAAGATATCCTGGAGCTCTGCGATTTGTTTTCCAAACAAATTGCCGCCGAGTTGAACACCCCTCCCCGTCGCATAAGCGAGCTGGCCATTGAAAACCTCCAGCACTACCGCTTCCCGGGAAATCTCCGCGAGCTGAAGAATCTGATCGAACGAGCCTACATCCTCTCCAGCGGAGACGAGATTGGGGTGAATGAATTCCCAGTGCCGCGCAGCGACTACGAGGTCGCGCACAAGAATGGCCTTCCTGTCGGGACAAACGGACGGGAGGGACCACCCGAAACCTTTGACCTGAATGGAGTGCTGGAACAGCAAGAAAAGAACTTGATCCTACGTGTGCTTGCGAACACGCACGGAGCGCAAGCCGAAGCGGCCCGGCGTATGGGCCTCTCCCGCAGCGCGCTGAACTACAAGCTGAACAAGTACGGCATCCGGCCGGCCGAGTAGAGTCGGCGCCGTGTTCAGAAGGTTGAAAATGACGCGGCGAAGTTTGACATTCTGAACACCGCATTTCCGCTCAGGATCTGCTTCTCGTTGCAACGATTGCACTCGCGCGAGGCGCGGCAAGTGGCGCATCGATTGCAAACCGCAGAGGGGAAGAACATGGAGCAAAAAAATCTCGTTAGACTTCGGCGAACGGCTCGACCAGCGTCCTTCGAACGGGCCAGGCACGTCCCGGCAAGCCCCGAGCACGATCTTTGGCAGCAACTCGTGCGGGCCGATACCCGGGCGCAACGATCGGCCGCTGCAATGCGCTTGCGCGGCCAATTGGCAAGATGCGATGCCCAACATCTCGCCTTTCACGACAAGTTATCGTTACGCGTGCTCGTAGGAATTGTTGACTTCGTCGAAGAAGTGTTGGCAACTCCCGTTGCAAGGACAGACCACGACTTGTGAGCGCAAGAGCCTCTCAAGGCAACCTCGCGAATGAACCGCAGACGTACCTTTCAGTACGCTAGTTTCCCATGGCCGGATTCAGCCGACAACGGGTCGGTAAGCACAAAGCTTTGCGAATGTCTGGATGGGTGCATTAGCGTAATGCCGCGCTGGCCGTGGCGGCCTTAGCGCGCTTGCTATCACGGAGTTGCTCCGTACTAAACTCCTGCCCGCACACGCTGCAACGCCAGCCAGGAGTTGCGGGTGGGGCGAATCCTGGCGCTGATTGTTGATCGCTGCGTCTGGCTCTCACCAGTTCGCTACCGCAATGTGGACACTGTCGCTGGATCATAAGTTCAGGTGAATGAAGCTTCCTCCACGCTCTGGGAAGATTAACTTGCTGGACGGATCGTGCGAGTCTCCTCAAGCGTGAGTTGGGAAGGGTCGCAATAGCGGACAACGTCCATCTCTCTACAGCGATATTGCGCCGACCGGAGCCCTTTCAGGTTCCGGCCGGCCCAAGTCCAATTGTTACGTCCTGACGTAGCTATTTCTTGTCGTCTTTTGCTTCAGCAACCTTTGCTTGCTGGCCTGCAACTGAGATTGCTTTCAGAAATGCATCTGCGCTCCGCGGAGTCGTTGCCTTCCCGGAAAGGATATTGCGGAACATCATGTGCTTGCCGTAAATGGCGCGGGTGGAATCGTTATCCTGCTCCACTACTGCACCTTCCAACGTCAGCCCAGCAAACACGCCCTTCGACCGCGAGTAGGTCAGCACTTGAGTGTTCATCTTCCAGTCTGTGCCCGCGGAAGCATGACGGCCAACCGGGCCTGCTGCGACGGATCCCTCGCCGGTAAGTTCAAATTTGCTGGAGAGCAAGTGCTGGAAACCCTGATCGTTCATGACCAGCATGACCAGATCCACTCCCTCGAGCCCAAACTGGAATCCTGCGCTCCCGCCGCCAATCGATACGAAAGCCGGTGCGCTCCAGCCCTCGGCCGTCCGGCACGTGGCGACGCCCCGTCCGTGCTTGCCTCCAAAGATGAAGCCACCTTTGATCATGTTAGGCACTACCAGGATGCACTTTGCGTTGACCAAAACCTCTTCCGGTATCCCTTTGTCCGGAGTCGCCATAATTGCATGTAAAACCTCGACGGACGAATCCAGACGTGCGACCGAGTCTTGCCGCGCTGTGCCTGCCCAAACGGAGGTTGCGGCCAACCCTAGGACGCTCATCAACAGCATTGACATTGTTTTCTTCATAACTTTTACCTTTAGGTTCTACGGAACTAAGAGGAGACAACTTCAGATGGCTGACTTAGCTCAGGGGACCTGAAAGAGAGAGGGAGTGCTCATCTCAAAAACATGATGAGCGCAACACGAAAAAATAGCTGATCTGAATTGCTCAGTTCTAGAGACGCCCTGACTCTCGACTAATCGTAGATGGAAGCAAGAGGGCAATGTGAGCAATCCTGCACAGAATCCCGGACCCCGCTCTGTCATTGTGTGGTTGTCGCGGATTGGGGCAATCAGCCGAAAGCCCGGCAAAGGTGAATTCATGGAACCGTTTCGTCCGTCTCTGCGTCGGCGGCTGGCGTCCGCATGGCAATCCCTTGCATCGTTGCTGGCATCCCTCCGACCACGGGTCCCGGAAGTTCGAGCACAAAGGATGTGCCCGTTTTGCGGGCTTATTACGCCAAGGGCCAAACGAGTTTGCCTGGAATGCGGAAAGTCCCTCAGCGAAGTTCCTCTTGAGAGGAAAGTAGCTCCAGTTGGCTAGCGGGAAGACTGTTACCCTCTGAATTCTGTGGAGCGGAACAGCGCCAATTGAGCTGGGGTCTCGGCGTATGCGAAGCAGTGTGTCCTTGGCAGCCATACCGCCCGAGATATAACCACAACCATCCCAAGAGTTTACCCAGAATTGCTCATTTCTCGCTTTCAGATGGCATAGAAACCGAGCAGTTGTGATCAGACAGGTGAGAATGAAGGCGTTAGCATCGTGTCGTATCTGTTCAGTTGAAGGAGTCACGATGAGAAAGCAGTATCTTCACCTCTCCGTTTTTCTCTGTGACGTGTGCGCCGGACCCGTCGTCGCAGGGTCGCTGGCGGTTCGCGAGAATGAGATTTCCAGGGAAACTGATATCCGACCTGTAGGAACGATCTGTCTATCGTGCGGCCATCGGTTGAGCACCCCCACCCCGTCGGCGCGCGTCCTTCATCTACTACCCATGGAGTGGGCCCCTACGGACATCGCCAAAGCACCTCCTTTGACCGCAGCTTTGGCAGAAGCCCCGAATCGTGCCGACCTTCATTAACCAATTTTGTGAGGCTGCGAAAAGCGAATCGACCCTTCTTGCTAGGACTCCAGCCTCTCTACAGTGGGAAGGTCTGTCAGAATCATCTTAACAACGAGTCAGGTTCTGGCGGCGCGTCTCGTGCCAAAGTCCTTTCCCTCCATTCGCGCAGTCCGTAGCAGTGGAGCATCACCGGACAGCCGGCGGAGCGAATCTGTTTAGGAAGGAAACTTTACAGGTTGAATTATGACGGAAAATCCCAGCACTTCGTTAGTTGGAACCGTAGAAAAGATCATTAAACCCCTCGTTCCATCCGAACCTGAAAAAGCGCAGATCGCTGTGGAGGGAGCCGACCACCTCTATAGGGAACTTCGTATAGACAACACCCTAATCGACGCAGGTGGCAATGAGGTCCGATTGAAACCGGGTGCGGAAGTAGAGGTTACGGTGGAAGTCGCGCCGGAAGACACCACCAAAAAAGTCCCTGACTCTTTAGTCGTGGAGAACGACATTGAGGAGTGAGCTGTGGACCTGCAAAGCGCCTTCTGACCCGCCCGCGTAATGAATGAAGCCCAGCTTTCTGAATCGATTCATGAAGAAGCTGACCCGTGAGCGAGTGGTCCCAACCATCTCGGCTAGGGTTTCCTGGCTGATCTTAGGAACCACAGTTTCGGGAATCCCTTCCTTGCCAAAGTGAGCGAGCAGCAGCAGAACGCGGGCCAAGCGTTTCTCACTGGAGTTGAACAGCTGGTCAACCAGATCTTCTTCATATCGGATGTTCCGCGCCAGTAAATAAGCCACGAACATTTCAGAAAGCGTGGGTTCGCGATGAAGAGCATCCATCATCGTCTTCTTTTCCACCCGGAGAATTTCGCAATCGGTCATTGCGGCCGCGGAGCCCATTCGTAATAACTGGCCC
Organism: uncultured Acidobacteriota bacterium; assembly: GCA_963850425.1. GTDB lineage: Bacteria > Acidobacteriota > Terriglobia > Terriglobales > Acidobacteriaceae > Gp1-AA133. The sequence continues at coordinate 96,904 of CAWKLF010000007.1, forward strand.
GCCAGCGAACCCTCCCCGAAGAAGTTCCCTTGGTTAACGATCGCGATGGTTGCTTCCTTGCCTATTTTGGAGACAACCGTGAGCCGCACCTTGCCTTTTTGCACGTAGAAGATGGCGTCCGCTTCGTCCCCTTGTGAAAATATCGCTTGCTTTTTCGCGACCGCCAGGATCTTCCTGCCCTCGCCGATGGTGGCGAGGAAAGTGTCGGGGTCGAATCCGCCGTTCTTCTTGACTGCTGTGGAAGAGCGCATCTCTCCGTAAGTATAGTCCAGGGATGAGCGGGCACGGCAGAAATCCCCGTCCCAGTGCATTCCGAACGAATCCAATCGGGAAAAAGTGACCGGGAACACTGGTCACTTTTGAGCAGTTTTTATTCTCCCGTCGGTCCAACATTGTTTCAGCAGAGAGGAACCGCCATTGATGCCACCAACCGTTCAAGTCGGCGCAATTCTCATGAAGGACTGGCCCGAAATGAAGGAACAGCTTGGGCTGGAATCCGAACCCTATTCAGGACAATGGACTCTGCTCAAGGCTTTGGATGTGTCCGCTCTGGATCGCAAAATCCGTGCTGCCGGATGGAACTTCTTTTTTATGGCGACTGAAGTCAAGGTGATGTTTTTTGGCTCCCTGGCAGCAGCGAAAGTTCACAATGCATTGAAGCGGATTTTAGAGAAAGTAAAGCTGCAGCACTTCAATAGTCTTGAAGTTACCGCAATCGTTACCCGGCATTTCCTCGGAGTGCCGTACGTGACCGTCTCTGCGCATGCTCGCCATATGCAACGGAGTTTCTGCCTGGATACGGCGGTCGCGCGGCAATCGTTCCAACGCGATGCGGAATGGGCTCGAGCATGAATGCAGATTCCGCTATAGGGACTCGACCAATGAACCCTGATGCGAATCAGAGTCTCGACCGAACATTGGAGTCTGCAATTGTTGTGTCCTGGCTAGATCTCACGCATGGTGCCCAAGCTGGCTTGATTCACGTCGAATACGGCTTTGCTATAACTGGCACACTGGACTACCTGAAGGTCTGGTCATCCATAGCACCAGGTCATTGGCTTCTCGCCTGTGAGTATTGGAGCTCAGCAAACACGTTTCACGGCACCGGCGTCCGCTTCGACAACGGATACGAATCCGAAGGACTGGCTCACATTTTGGATCTTGTAATGCAACACCAGGATTCGTTCGTGCTTCCCCCGAACCTCGGTCGGCAGGGGCTGCTCCAGATTTCGGCGCCCACGGTGGAAGAGAGCACAGCAGCGGCGGCACTGATAAATGAAGTCTCCGACCGTCTCACTTCGACGTTTGCGGAGCCAGCGCTCGCCTGAAAGTCTTCCCAAGCACTCATTTCTCCGAGCCCGCTAAACGTCGGTCGCGATGCGGCTCCGTGCGGGGCAGCCCCGTGCTAAGCTCGCATTTTTCTCCCGGTTTTGCGCCACACGTCGGGCAACGAATTGATAATGCTTGCTTCTTTTTAACTATCATGGCTACACAATGCACCGTCGCTCGCTAACAAGATGGTCAATTGTGGACATCGCGGAAGCCTCCGCGAGGCGCATCATTTCTTTAGGCAAAGTGCAGCGGCCCCTGGAAGTTATGGCCTGGCCGTTCTCTTGCCTCCGAACTGTTCTCAGGAGGAATGCCATGTTCAATTCCTTATACCTACCAACGCAATTAAGTCCGCCAAGCCGCCTGCGCATGAGGCTTCTTACCAGCCTTACAAAGGCATATATTTGCGGGACTAAGATCCACTGCCACGGCGAAGGAAATGAGAATGGCTTTCTGGCCACCAACTTGTTTATCACGCAGAGCGAATAGGAGAAATCATGACCAACACGATGTTTGTTGTAAGAGTGAGCCATGCCGGCAAGCGCGCCCCTGCATACGTGCAGCGGTTTGATCGGATGCCCGCCCAGATGACAACCAACCGCAAGCTGGCATTGGTGATGGGAAAACTCACGGCCGAAGACGCGGCTAGAGCCATCGAAAATTCTCGGTGTGTCCCAGAGATAGTGCCCGTAAACATCAATGCCTGAGAAGACGCCCACGCTTTCTCCGCTATTTTGGCTCGATGTTAACGGAAGTTGCGAACGCCGCCCGCGCGCAGGATTATGAACTCTCTTTTTTGAATTTCTCCAGTCTTTCTTTGGCTGCCATCACTGTCATCGGAGTCGGGTATTCACCATCAAACGCCGCACATACAACGTCTGCTTCGATTGTGGGTGGGAATTCGACTTGCCAGACGCGCGCGTGCCCGCGCAATTCCCTACTTCTCGGGCTGCCGCTTAGGACAGGACTCCGAGCCGCGATACTAGAGCTTTGATCTAGTTCTTGGGTCGCAATGTTGATTTCACATGTGAGCTATCTTGCTCAGACTCTCCCGCCCACGTCTGTCATTCTTGATTATCTTTTGAAGTGTGCGGAGGGAACCGGGAAGCTGAATCGCAGCTCCTTCCTTTAGGTCACTGGTGACGTGTCCTGTTCAGGTTGCAGGCAACCCCATCCAGCGAATCAGCACTTTTATCCGTGTCCTGCCGCCCACATTTGCGGCGGAACACGGTCCGATCGAAAGACTCGCGAACATCGCAAGGGGCCAACTCCTTCAAGCGGATGATAGGGGCTAGCTCGCCAAACAAGGAGACATCTTGAAAACTAGTCTTGTGTTAGCTGTCGGAATCACCCTGTCTCTGAGCGCATTGGCTCAGACCAATTCTCAGACCACGCTGCCGGTCGAACCCATGAGTTCGACGCCCACGTTCCGGGTGACCGTCACCAGCCGCAATGTCCAAGCCGTTAACTATAAGCATCGCAGCGGAGCCTCCAAATTGGATTTCGCGGGTACGGACCTTATGCCTGCGGCCAATGGCGAAGCGAAGGTCGAAAGCAAAAAGGGCTACACCGAAATCGAAGTGGAGTTCGGCAATCTGCAAAAGCCGACTACCTTCGGGAACGAGTATCTGACCTACATCCTTTGGGCAATCTCGCCCGAAGGCCGTGCAATAAATCTGGGCGAAGTTCTGGTAGGCGACAACCATCGCAGCAAGCTCGACGTGACCACGGACCTGCAGGCTTTCGCACTGATCGTCACCGCGGAACCTTACTACGCCGTGCGCCAACCCAGCAACGTGGTGGTGCTCGAGAATGTGGTTCGCGAGAACACCAAGGGAAGCACCGAAGCTGTAAACGCAAAATACGAACTGTTGGAGCGAGGTGGCTACATTCCTACCGGCTACAAGTTCGATCCGGTCGTGTTGAACACCAGGTTGCCACTCGAATTCTTCGAAGCGCGGAATGCCTTGCGCATCGCTCAATCCGAGGGTGCCGAGCAGTACGCCAGTGATAGCTACCAGCACGCCGTCAGGTTGATGGATAAGGCCGATGGCTATGCCACGGACAAACATATCGACAAGAAGGCGCTCATCGCGACAGCCCGTGAGGCTGTGCAGACTGCCGAAGATGCACGCGCTATCGCAGTCAAGAAGATGGATGATGTACGTCTGGCAAATGAACGCCAGGCATCAGCCGACGCCCAGGCGCAAACGCAGGAGCAAGCCGATGAGGCCACGCGGCGTAAGGTCCAGGCTGAGTCTGACGCAGCAAAAGCGCAAGCTGCCAAGGCTCAGGCGGAAACCGACACCTTGAATGCCCAGGCTGCTAACGCTCAGGCCCAGTCTGATGCAGCCAAAGCACGGAATGATACTGCGGATGCACAAGCTGCAACCGCGAAGGCCGAGTCCGATCTGGCTGACAGCAAGGCGTCCGCCTCGACTGCCCTCTCAGCAGCCCAGGCTGATGCCGACCAATCACGCGCCGATACGCTCAAGGCAAGGGAAGCCGCTCAACAGGCCGACGCCGACAAGGCAGCAATGCGAGCAAAGTTGTCCGAGCAACTGAATTCCATTCTTCAGACGCACGACAGCGCACGCGGCCTGATCGTCAGTATGTCCGACGTCCTATTTGACACGGGCAAGTATTCGCTGAAGCCCGGAGCGCGCGAGAAACTGTCGAAAGTCGCTGGAATTCTGCTCGCGTATCCGTCTCTGAACATCGAAGTCGGCGGCTATACGGACAATGTCGGCGGCGATGCCATGAACCAAACGCTGTCAGAAAATCGTGCACGCTCCGTTCGCGACTACCTGGTCCAGCAAGGCGTCGCAACCAATTCCGTTTCGTCCAGAGGTTTCGGCAACACCCTGCCGGCAGCCTCGAACGATAGTTCCGCAGGTCGTCAGCAGAACCGGCGCGTGGAACTTCTCGTCTCCGGCGAAGCCATCGGAAAGCCGGTCAACGCCACCACGGGAAGCTTGCGCTAATCATCAACGTAACCAGTGTGAGGGGCAGCTTCGAACACAGCTGCCCCTTTCACGCACAAGAAGCAACCATGCTGGGAACCTGGTTCAGCGCAGTCTGATTACAATCATTGAAGGTATACTTTTTCGGTAATGGCCAATAAAAGACAGAAAAGGCAAGTTAAGACAAAGCCCGCAACTGATTCGGCGGGCTCAGGGATTGCCGAGTTCGATTCAATTCTCAGAGGCGGATTTCCCCGCAATAGGATGTGTCTGGTTCAAGGCGCCCCCGGTAGCGGAAAAAACCACGCTCGCTCTGCAGTTTCTGCTCACGGGAGCGCAACAAGGAGAGAAGGGCGCATACATTACCTTTTCCGAAACAGCCGACGAGCTACGACAGTCGGCCAGATCTCACGGGTGGTCGTTAAACGCCCTGGCCATCATCGATTTAACCAAGCTGAGCTCTGAGCTGGGGCTCGAGAAGCAATATACCGTTCTCCATCCCGCTGACGTGGAACTCGCGGAAACATCCACGGGCCTGCTCCAAAAAATTAAGGTTGTCAGCCCTCAACGTCTGGTGCTCGATTCTCTTACCGAGCTTCGCATGGTTGCCCGGGACCCTTTGCGTTACCGAAGGCAGATTCTGGCTCTGAAGCAGGCGCTCTCTGAACTCGGCTGCACGGTCCTTTTCCTCGACGACCAGACCGGGGAAACGGGGGCCGATCTTCTGCTGCAGAGCATCGCTCACAGCGTTATTCAACTCACCAGCGAAGAAACATCCCAGGGGGGTTTACACCGCTGCATTAAGGTCACGAAGATGCGCGGCGTGCCCTAAATCGAAGGCTACCACGACTTACGCATCGTCACCGGCGGTATAAAGGTCTTTCCCCGCCTGACGGCCCTCGCGCCGCCCGTTTCTCATCGAATCAATACTGGTCCCGCCCTGACTAGCGGGATGAAGGAACTAGATAACCTGATGGGTGGTCCAATTCCCTGGGGATCTGGCGTAATGATCGTCGGCACCGCGGGAATCGGCAAATCCTCGCTTGCGGCCCAACTCGCCGCCTCGGCAGCCGATCACGGGAAAAAAGTCTCCATGTATTCGTTTGAGGAAAGCACGACTACCTTCCTGGGACGTTGCGAAAGATTGGGTATCAGGATTGCACATCACGTCAAAAAGGGTGGAATTGAGCTACAGCGCATCAATCCATCGCAAATCACTCCCGGGCAAGTCACTCACGACATCAGCACTAGTATCGAACAAAACCATGCCGGGATGGTGGTACTTGACAGCTTAAACGGCTATTTGCTGGCCATGAACAGCGATCGCTCTTTCGTTTCGCACCTCACGAGCTGCTCGCCTATCTCAACGCGAGAGGAGTAATCACCATTTTGATCTCCTCCCAGCACGGGTTTCTCAATGCGGAGCAGACCAGTTTTGAGGCCACCTATCTGGCCGATCTGGTTATCCTGTTGCGCTATTTTGAGGCGCAAGGAAGTGTCCGGCAGGCGATATCGGTCGTAAAGAACCGAAGCGGAGCAAACGAACGAACCATCCGGGAATTTGAGCTGGGAAAGCAGGGTATCCAAATCGGTGCGCCTTTGACGAAATTTCAAGGAGTCCTGACCGGTAACCCCGAATTCTCCGGCAAAGTAGGAACCTTGATTCGAGAGCAGGATGAAAAAACCTAAACATCCTTCGGTGGTCAAAGGCGAGGTTCTCCTTTGCGCACCTTTCGGCAAAGACGCTGAGATACTGACAGAGATTGTCTCCCCTGAAGGCCTCCGCGTCATTCATTGCGCATCTCTGAACGAACTGGCGCATCGATTTTCTGAACGGACTGATTTTATTCTGTTGACCGAAGAGGCGTTGGTTTCTTCGTCGTTTCAAGGGTTTCAAGGAGGCCTCCGAAAGCAAGAGCGTTGGTCTGACGTACCCATCGTCCTCTTGGCAAGCGCGGGCGTAACGGCCTTGAGTCGGACGACGCAGTTCGTGTCCAAACTGGGGGCCGACGCCAATATCTCAATCCTCGAACGACCGGTTCGCGTACCGATGATTCATAGTGTCGTACGGACCGCTAAGCGAGCGCGAAACCGCCAGCGTGAAGTTCAACGCCTTCTATCACAGGAGAGAGATTACGCATCAAGGTTGCGAACGGCACGCGATGAACTGGACCAGCGTGTCAAAGAACGCACTTCCGAGCTGTCCCATACCAATCTTGATCTGACCCGAGAAATAAAGGAGCGGGAACGCGCCGAACGCGCTCTGCGAAACCTGTCAGCAAAAGTTCTCACCATCCAGGACGAGGAACGCCGACGTATTGCTCGTGACCTTCATGACGGAGTTGGCCAGACCCTGACAGCGGCAATCATGGCAGTTTCTCAGGCAATTTCTTGTCCAGACCCCTTGCCGGCCGGATGCCAATCCGGTTTACGAGAAGTGCAACATCACCTGCAACAAGCTGCCGGGGAGGTGCGAACCGTTTCCTATCTGTTGCATCCTCCACTCCTCGACGAAAGTGGCCTTTTGTCCGCCGTGCGGTGGTATACCGAGGGGTTCTCGAAACGTAGCAAGTTGAAGCTGAAACTTGAACTCGATGAGCGGACGGAACGCTTCGGGCAGGATGTTGAGACCGGACTGTTCAGAATCCTCCAGGAAGCTTTAACGAATGTGCATCGCCATTCCGGAGCGGAAGCCGTCCACATCAAAATCACGTCAAGCAACGGACGTTTAACCTTGAGTATAAAAGACAACGGTAAAGGTATTCCGTCGGACGCGCTGCGAATGACGCCCAACGGACGTCAAGGCGTCGGCCTGTCGAGTATGCGGGAACGCAGTGCGCTTTTAGGAGGCACCTTTAATGTCGCCACCAATCGCCGCGGTACCTTGATCGCGGTTTCGGTTCCACTTCAAATCCGGAAAAGTTCCCTCTCCGCTTAGCAATGCGCCGATTCGCCTGCCTACAACGAAGCATCCGAGGAACACACCTGTTCCAGGAAGAAAGTTTTTGTTGAAGTCTCCCGATGACCGTAACAGAAGATTGTTAGCGTGGGTTTGCAACCCATGAGATGCCGCATCGAATCGGATAGTGAGATGCTTTGGATTGGGGTCACAATATCCAATATAAGCACGGAGACGGCAACTAGCCTGAAATCCCCCGGTTTGTAACCACATAAGCCGCAAAGCTTCCCAGCCAATGCCCTCCCTTGCACTCCGACGCTAGAATGTGGATTGATGTTTAAAATCGCTAGCTGGAATTTGAATTCTGTTCGCTCTCGGCTGACCCATGTCACGGCGTGGCTGAAAGTTCGCGAACCGGATGTATTGTTGCTGCAGGAATTAAAGGGGACCGAGTTCCCGTCCGAAACCTTCCAGTCGCTTGGCTACGAAAGTGTCGCGGTCACGCAGAAGGCCTATAACGGGGTTGCGATTCTGTCGCGACATCCGATGAAGACGATTGCCAAGGCTCTCGTCGGAGACGATTCCGACAGTCATGCGCGTTTCTTGGAGACGATTATCAACGGCATCCGCATCGTCAATATTTATGCTCCAAATGGCAATCCGGTAGGGAGTGACAGGTTTGCCTACAAGTTAGCTTGGATGGATCGACTGACTCAGCAGATGATTAGATGGAAGCAGGACGATGTGCCGACGCTGATAGGCGGTGACTTCAACGTGATTCCTGAGGACATCGACTGTCACAAGCCGTCTTCGTGGGAGCACGATGCTTTGTTTCAGCCGGAGCCGCGAGCCCGCTATCGTGCGATGTTGGGTATTGGCTATACCGATGCGTTCCGGTCGTTGCACGTGGGCGAAACAGGACATTTCACATTTTGGGATTACTTTCGGCAGGCGTTCCAAAACAATCGAGGCATACGGATCGATCACTTCTTATTGTCTCCAACGCTGGCAGCTCGACTGGAAAGCTGCGAAATCGATAAGGGACCTCGGGGGCAGGAAAAACCCTCTGACCACACCCCCATAATCGTCACGCTATCCGATTTGCCATAATCTCGTGTGCGGACGGTACAGGTTGTCACATCGGGCGACGACGCTTCTTCTCCTCGGATTGCGCTTGTGCCGCCGGATGCTTGGCGCTGGGTCGCGAAGGTCATGAGATCGTCGCGCGTGGTATGCATCCGTTTCTGTTCTGTGGCTCATCCAATTCGAGACTCGAACGTCCAAGCTCCGCAAAAGGCTTATGCAAAAAGGCGCAGCTTCAGCAATTACATTCGGCGTTGCTTTGGCAGGCTTCTGGGACGGCATCACACTGCATTCGATCCTGCAATGGCATCACATGCTCTCCAGTAAAATTTCAACCTCCGACATGCAGGGAATGCAGACCAACATGGCCGCGGATGGATGGTTCGACTTATTCTGCTGGGGTGTGACAATCGTGGGAATCGTGCTGCTATTCCGAGAAGCGAAAGGCGGACTGCGACTCTCAGCCAGACAGTACACGGGATGGATTCTGATTGGCGGCGGACTCTTTAACTTCGTGGAAGGATTGATCGACCACCAGTTGCTGGGCATCCATCATGTTCACCCTCATTCCCACTGGCTGGCATGGGACATCGGCTTTCTCTTAATTGGGGGTCTCTTGCTTATCGGGATGGGTTGGCTGCTCAAGCGCGAGCCGCCGAAATTGGCGGTTCAACGTCGTGCTGCGTAAAAGCTGCTGAAGGCATCTAGGCATCGAGGTTGAATTGCTCTCAGCCCTCTGTATAGAAGCCCTTCCTCACACGCCAAAGCGCATCCATCCCATTGAAAATGAGGACACGGTTCGCCGATCATGTAACCGTGGGCGATCGGGCGTAGGTGATTTTGCCCGTCGTTCAAGAGGCTTTTCACTAATTCTTTTAAACATGGTGGCCCGGGATGGAGTTGAGCCGCCGAAGCCAGCCTTTTCAGCGCTGTATTCTCTGAGGCTAAACCCTTTTTTAAGCAACAACTTAATTCGTCAGGGTGGCGACATTATTGTGACCACTCTGTGACCAGCGCCGATGTTCGCCTAAGCGTCGGCACATGCGATAAAGAAAAGTGGTTGAGAGGAGCTGATCCAAATCGTTACCCAATGCCCGCAAGAGCCTGTCTGACTGTACTCACCCACAAAGGTGGATCGTCTGCCCGTAAATTGTAATCTGCTCCGATCAGATCTTGGTCGCGCTGACGAAGAGACGCAACAATGGGAACTCCAGGCAGAGTCTTGCGGAAATGAACCGCAAGGTCACATCGTTCTTCCCACGGAGCTCCGTGCCCTATCAGGACGACGCCCACTGATTCATGCGAGAGGTCGAGATTGCGCGCGGCGCGCGAACCGAGAGCAGAGATTACTGGATGTCCAAGTGATTGCAGGATCTCATCACGGACTGACAACAGACTCTCGCGAAACTCAACCTGCACTATCGTCGTCATGGTCTTCCTGAAGGCGTGTCCTTCGGAACCGTTTTGCGCCGAGACTCGGCGCAACCTTGCGTTCTTCAGGTAGGGACGCCAAGTTTTGGCAGTAGCCATTGTGTCAGGACCACGTAGGCAATAAGGAACACGACTCCCCAAATCCAATTGGGCATGTTCTTTCTCTCCTATCTGCCAACTCCAAGTTTACGCAGGAAGGTCATCATCGGGCACCAGTTTGTGAATCCGGACTGAAACAGGTTCAATCCGACAAAAGCAGTGAAGAGATACCAGTACGGACTCACGTAATGTCCGAGCGCCAGGGACAGCAGGATAAGGCTGCCAGCGATCAAACGAAGTGTACGTTCTACGGTCATAATAGTTCTCCTTGAAAACGAGCCGGCCCTACGCAATTTCGCAATGCGGTGTTTCACATTCGGCCACATTTTCGGGCGAATGCGGATGCAAGGGCGGCAGCGAGTGTCCCCTTTGAGAGAGGTAATAAAGGACCGGCACCGCCATCCGGGACAGAACGGTGGATGCCACCTCTCCAGCCATCAAGGACAGCGCCAGGCCCTGAAAAATCGGATCGAACAGAATCACGCTCGCACCTACCACGACTGCCGCCGCTGTTAGCAGCATTGGGCGGAAGCGCACCGCGCCCGCATCGACAACGGCATCCTCCAAGGACATACCTTGCGAACGACGGAGTTCAATGAAATCGACGAGAATAATGGAATTCCGCACGATAATCCCGGCTCCAGCAATGAAGCCGATCATCGAAGTCGCCGTGAAGAAGGCACCCATCAATGCGTGTGCGGGCAGGATGCCAACCAGGGTGAGGGGGATCGGTGCCATGATCACGAGCGGCGTGACGAACGATCGGAACCAGCCGACAACTAAGACATAGATAAGGACCAGCACAGCGGCAAACGCTAGTCCCAAATCGCGAAACACTTCCACCGTGATGTGCCACTCACCATCCCACTTCATGGACAAGCGGTCAGAGCGGTCAGGCATCGTTGTGCCTTTGTATTGCTTTACCGCGTAGCCATCGGCCAATTTGATTTTGTCGATGGCATCGCTCATCTTCATGATGGCGTAAACAGGGCTCTCTTCCCCGCCCGCCACATCGCCGGTCACGTAAACGACTGGTTGCAGGTTCTTGCGATAGACACTTGTATCAATCGTTGTTTGCCGCAGATCCGTGACCTCTTGCAGCGCGATCTGCCCTCCGGAGGCAGTGGGCAGTTTTAGGTTTTCGAGGTTCTCGATTCCTGAGCGGTCGGAGCGCGCCAAACGCACCTCGATTGGCACGTCTTCGCGGGAGTTCGGATCGTGCAGGAGTCCGGCGCTTGCGCCGCTCAGTCCCACTTGTAGCGTGCGCGTCACATCAGCGGGGGAAATGCCGTGGAGTGCCGCTTTATCAAGATCGACTTTCAGGTCATACTTGGTCTGCGGATCTTCAACATACCAGTCCACATCCACGACGCCAGGCGTTTGTTGAAAGACCTTCTTAATCTGGGCCGCCAATTCGATTTGACTCTTGTAATCGGGCCCGTAGACTTCCGCCACGAGGGTCTGCAGTACCGGAGGACCAGGAGGCACTTCAGCAACCTTGATGCGTGCCCCAAAGGGCTGGGCGATCTTGTCCAGTTCGGGGCGGAGCCGTCGTGCAATCTCGTGGCTCTGCGCTTTGCGATCATGGCGTGACAGCAGGTTTACCTGAATGTCGGCCTGATTCGGTTTACGACGCAAGAAGTAATGCCGCACCAATCCGTTGAAGTTGTAGGGCCCCGATGTACCGGCATAGATCTGATAGTTAGTGACTTCGGGTTGCTGGCCAAGATAGTTCCCGAGCGCCTGCGCAACACGAGTCGTTTGCTCCAGCGGAGTTCCGTCGGGCATGTCAATAATGACCTGGAACTCGCTCTTGTTGTCGAAGGGGAGCATCTTCACCCGCACCCATTTCAAGGGCACGAATGCAACTGCCGCCAGCAACAACATCACAACTCCGCCCAGAAACATCCAGCGGCGACGAGCGTCGAGTATCAGCGGATTCATCACGCGGCGATACAAACGAGTCGTCCAGCCTTCGGTCTCATGCTTATCGTGGCCGCCCTCGCCTGCGTAGTTTCGAAGCAACCGCAGAGCTGCCCAGGGCGAGACCACGAAGGCCACCATCAAGGAAAACAGCATGGCTGCCGACGCTCCCACGGGAATCGGTCGCATGTATGGGCCCATCAGGCCGCGGACGAAGGCCATCGGTAGGATGGCACCGATCACTGCGAACGTGGCGAGGATCGTCGGGTTGCCGACCTCGTCCACTGCCTCAACAGCCACTTCTGCGAGTGGACGTCCACGGCTGCCAGGCAAACGGAAGTGGCGGACGATGTTCTCCACCACCACAATGGCGTCGTCGACCAGAATCCCGATAGAGAAGATCAGAGCAAACAGTGTGACCCGGTTGAGCGTGTATCCGTAGAGATAAAAGACGGCCAAGGTAAGGGCCAATGTGACCGGCACCGCCAGGAGCACCACCCCGGATTCACGCCAACCAAGTGCCAATGCGATCAGCAGAGTCACCGACAGCGTTGCGATCAGCAGGTGCTTCAACAGCTCGTTCGACTTGTCTTTCGCAGTCTCGCCATAGTTCCGCGTGATGGTGATGTCTAGATCGTTCGGCAACACATAGCCATGAAGAGAAGAGACCTTCTCCAGAACTCGTTCGGAGATAATCGTCGCGTTGGTGCCTTTCCGCTTGGCGAGCGTGATTGTAACCGCGGGATATTCCGCGCCTGCCGTCTGGCCTGTACCACCGCGAGCGTTCGCAAACATCACATAGCTGTTCGGCTCAGCGGGGCCGTCTTCCAACTTCCCCACCACATCGCGCAAGTAGACCGGGCGACTCGCATGGACTCCGACTACCACCTGCTGCAAGTCCTCGGTCCGGGTGAAGAACCTCCCGGCCTCGACCTGGAATTCCCGGTTATCGCGGGCAAAGCTGCCCACGTCACTGCGACTATTCGCGCTCTGGAGTTGATTCGCGACTGCTGCTGGCGTGAGGCCATAAGCGGCTAGACGCTGCGTATCCAAAACCACTCGTACCTGCCGGGGTTGGCCTCCTATGATCGACGTTTCGGAAACATCATCGAGTTGTTTGAGAGAGTTTTCCAACTCCCCGGCGATGCGTCGCAGATGATACGAGTCATAGTTCTTGCCCCACAGCGTGAGTGCCATGATGGGGACATCATTGATCGATCGCACCTTGATGATCGGTTGTGAAACTCCCGGCGGGATGCGGTCGAAGTTGGAGAACAGCTTGTTGTACGTCTGTATGATCGCGTCTTCTTCTTTCGATCCCACATAGAAGCGCACAATCAGCATGCTCATGCCCGGCTGACTGATGGAATAGACATACTCCACGCCCGGAACTTCGCGCAGCAACCTCTCCATGGGAAGGCTGACTCGTTGAGAAATCTCTTCCGGTGATGCCCCCGGCATCTGCACGAATACATCGAGCATGGGGACGACAATCTGCGGTTCTTCTTCGCGGGGAGTCTCCAGGATGCTGAAAGCGCCTAGAAGCAGCGCAGCCACGATCACCAACGGCGTCAGCTTCGAATCAATGAAGCCGTGAGCGATGCGTCCCGCCAATCGGAGGCCGTGCTCGGATTGTTTTGGTGAGCTAGCCCCTTCGTCTTTCATTGCCGGACCTCGATGCGCTTGCCGCCGAGGTCAAGCTCGCCGGGCTTTGACACAAGGTGCTCACCCTCCTGAAGACCTGCCAATACTTCCACGACCGAGCCCGCCGTCTTTCCCAGGGTGACGTAGCGGAGGTTTGCGATCTTGTTCTGGTCGAGTACGTAAACTCCTTGCAGTTGACCGCGCTCAACGACCGCAGTTTGCGGAATGAGCAGTGCCGACCGATTACCCCGAGAGAATTGTGCTCGGCCGAACAGACCCGATCGCAGCCGCGTACCCGCAGGTAATTCGATCTTCACTAGGAAACTGCGGCTGCCGGAGTCGGCGGTAGGCACGATTTGTACGACTTTTCCTTTTTGCTGTGGGGTTTCCAATGCGTCCACTATGACCGGCACCTGCTCACCCAACCGGACGTACCGCAGATCGTTTTCATTAACTGCAGATTCCAGTCGATAATGTCCCAAGCCTTCGATTGTGAATACTGGGAGGCCAGGACTCGCCAACATGCCCGGATCGGCTTTCTTCTCGGTGATGACTCCATCAAATGGGGCAAGAATCCGCGTGTATGAAAGCGATGTGTGCGCCTCCGCTAACGCTGCTTTTGCTTGTGCCTGACCCGCACGAGTCATGTCGCGATGCGCCAGTGCCGCCTGGTAGCGCGCCTTTACTTCATCGAATTCCTGTGGACTGACTGATTTTCTGTCGTAGAGAGTTTGGTAACGCGTCAGTGTCGATTGAGCGAGGGCCAAGTCGGAATCTGACGCGGCCAGTTCCTGCTGAGCTGCGCTTTCGCCCGCCGTAGCGCGGTCCACCGCGGCCCGAGGTTGAGCATCGTCGAGGACCGCCAGCACCTGCCCGCGCTGTACATGGTCTCCTTCATGTACGCGCAGTTCTACGATGTTCCCCATCGTCTGGCTTGCAAGCTGGCTCGTTTGCGCTGCGCGTATGGTTCCCACTGCTTCCAACAAATCGGGGCTGTCTGCACGTTGTACTGGGAACACGGAGACACTGCGCACGGTCTCCGGGACCGAAGGCTGTGCAGTCCGCTCACTGGAACACCCGCTTAGCCCGCCTGCGATAGCCGCCGTCAGAGGAACTAGATGTAAGAGAATGGATCTTGCGCGAATCATGGCATCACCACCGGAGATTGAATATTTAAAGTGCCGCTCGCCAACTCAAGACTGGCGTAGCTGGTATGAAACCGATAGACAGCTTCCCAATAGTCCGTCTGGCTGCGTTGCGCCGCTTCTTCCGCACCCAAAAGATCGGTCACGGTAGTAAGCCCGCCGTCGTAGCGGTCTTGGTTGATACGCAGACTGCCCTGTGCCTGCGCGATGACGGCTCGCGCAACCTCAACTTCCTGCCGAGCAGAGTCCAAGTTGTAATAAGCACGCCGGACTTCCAGGCGAACGCCATCGCTCGCCACTTGTTTCATCGACGTGACTTTCTCTTGCAGCGCGCGTTCACGAGCTAGTTCTGCCCGTTTTGCTCCACCCTGGAAAAGGTCGATCTGCATCTCCACCCCGCCGAGCCAGTTGTTTCCTCCACCGCCCGCCACGAACGTTGGGTTATCCAGCTCCCAACCGGCGAAGGCGTTCACCCGCGGGCCAAACGATGACTTTGCGATTGCAACGCTCTGCCGCTGAGCTGATTCTTCGGATTGAATGCGCTTCAAGTCTGGTCGATTCGTCAGAGCGAGTTTCTCGACATCCCGAAGAACGGGAACCGGAAGCGTGGGTTCCGTCAGAGTCTCCGTCGGTTGAAACGAGGAATCCATCGGCACTCCCAGAGCCGTATTCAACTCGGCCCGAACCAAGTCCAGATTGTTCCTGGCCCGAATGAGTTCCTGCTGTCGCGCTGCCATACGCACCTTCGCGGTCAGGAGGTCTGATTCCACGACCAAGCCGGCGTCGAATCGTGACTGACTGCGGTCCAGAATTGACTGGGACGTTTTTATGGCCTGCTCAGCAAGCTCGACTTGCTTCGTCGCCAGCAATGCGCCGTAATATGCATTGACGACTCGGAATACGATCTCTTGCTCGGTACGCTCCAGCTGATGCCCGACAGCTTCGTTCATCTGCTTTGCCCGATTCACGCCGTGCCAACTGGCAAAGGAGTCAAACAGATTCCAGGTTCCTCCGAAACGCGTGCTGAAGTTCCCAAGGGGCAATGGAGTGTTGAGCTTGTTCAGCGAGAAATCATCAGCCGTGAAACGTTGCTGCCGTAATCTGCTGCCAAATACATAAACAGGATCGTTCCCGCGTGTCGCAGTCTCTGAGAACGTTACTCGCGGCATGAGAACCGATCGCGCTTCGCGAACGTCCGCGGACGATACTCTAGTGTCAGCGACCGCCGCCTTGCGCATCGGGTTTTTCTCCAGCGCGATCCTCACGGCCTGCTGAAGCGTCAGGGGCGAGGGATCAACGGTTTGTTGAGCCTGAACGGCTAGCGAAACCCACAGTGCGACCGTGGCCACAACGACGAATTTGAGGGGAATCTTCAACTCCGGACTCCAGCAGTTTGGGTCGCCTTTATCCACTCAGTCTTCTCTTCGACGATCTCGTAGGTCGTGTGGAAACTCGCCGTCTTTTGCACCATGGCCCCTACAGAGCAGTATTTTTCTTCGGAGAGACGAATCGCCTCCTCCAAAGCCGCGACATCAATCTCGTAGCCGGTGACTACGTGGTGAATCCGCACGGCCGTGAACACTTGCGGTGGGCGGTCCGGCTGATCCGCCTCCACCCGAACTTCGTACCCAGTGACTTTCTGGTGATACTTCTGGCGCAGAACGGTGATGACATCGAACGCGGTGCAACCGGCCAGCCCCGCCGCAACCAGTTCGATTGGTTTCGGACCGGTTCCACCAGCCGCATCGTCCAGCAGGAGATTGTGGCCACTGCCGGTGAGTGCCACGAACTGCCTCTGCTGCCTAAGTGCTTGAGTCAGTTCAACTTTGGCGCTGATCATGATTGCCCTCCTATGCTTTTATCGACTAGGAACACGAATAAATGCAGAAGGCTGGATTTTGTTACAGGAAAAATTCGACAAAAGAAGGGGGCGAAACGAGTGGACTTTGGTTTACGGCCGAACGGTCGCCACAGCTCGGGCGTAGTTCTTCATCAGTTCCCTCCGGAGCCTAACCGCAGATCTCCCAGAGGGGCTCTCTGCTGGCGACTTCCGGCATTGTTCAATCGTTGCTTCGAGACTTGCCAGAAACACTTTGCACGGCCCGCATCCGTCAAGATGCCTTTCCAGTTCCTCACAAAGAGAGTCGTCCAACTGCTCATCAAGGTAGTTCGAGAGTTCGGCAAACATGGCCTTACAACGTTTTGGTTTGGGTTCGTCGGCAGAGGCGCCCTGCGGCACTGCGGCGCCGGTGTTGCGACCCGCCCGCGGTTTCCACGCTTTCATTAGTTCCTTCCGGACGAACAGCCTGGCGCGGTGTAGTCGAACCCGAACCGTTCCTGCGCGCAGCCCTGTGATCTCCGCCACATCTTCGTCGGTGAGTCCCTCCATGTCTCGTAACACCAGGACAATGCGATATTGGGCGGGTAATTTCTGGATTGCCTCCCGCAACATTCCGGCCTCTTCGCTTCTAATCGCGAACCTTTCCGGGTTGATTCCGCTTTCGGAACTCAATTTCTCCAATTCCCGCCGATCCGGCATCAATTCTTCGAGAGAGAGTTCTCGATTCGGTGCGAACTTGCTTCGGCGCCGGCTCATCAGGCAGCGGGTCTTTGCCACCTTATAAAGCCAGACAACAAGCGCCTTGGGGCTGTCAAATTTGGGCAGGAGTGGAACTGACTTCAAGAGAACTTCCTGCATGGTGTCTTCGGCGTCCTGGCGCTGACCGCAGACCCTCATGCTGAAGGAAAACACGGTGTTTTGCAGCAGGGCCAGAGCTTGTTCCAAGGCTTGATCATCGCCTCGCTGCATGAGCTGAACCGCTTGTTCTATTTCGGAGCGCATCCGGATCAATGTAGCACTTCTGTCACCTGCCCTTTCGTAATCACCCTTGTGGTCCGAAATCACGTGGGGACGTGCCTTAAGTCACAGCAACGCAAAGGCGGCGTTCTTTAGCATATTCCATAGTTTCGAAGTATCGAAACTATGCAGTAGCGCAACCAGTAGTCTGGAGGATAAATGAAACGGCGTCATTCTTGGTTCATAACGATGGTCGTTCTGGGATTGTTGGTTGTAGCGAGCGGCTCGGCAGCAGCCCAGACTGCGAATGGCAAAGAGCTCTATCGCAACAACTGCAAGGTTTGTCACGACAAAGGGTCACCGCAGGGCCAATACACTCCAATGACCCTTACACAGGACCAGTGGAGAACGTTCTTCAAGGTCAAGCTGCTTTCGTCTCACAAGAGTGTGATACATCCGAAAACCGGTGGCAAACTCCTGGAGCAACTCACTCCGGACCAGATGAAGGCGATTCAGCGGTTTGCAATCGACCACGCCGCGGATTCCGAGCAACCCGCCACTTGTGGTTAGCCAATGGCCATGGCCATTCCAAAAAAGGATCGAGAGGCTAAAGTCATGCGTAAATTCTTACCGTTTCTCATAACTTGCATATTCTTGCTCACGTCTATGGGGTCAGCTCAGACTTCACCGGCTGGCACCTCGCAACCTCCTGCAGCGCCCGATGAGAATGCTCAGTTACGGCAGGAAGTTGAACAAATGAAGAAAGCAGTTGCCGCCATGGAGGAGCGTCTGGCCGCGCAGGAAAAGGCAACGCAAGAGAAGGCCGCGCAAGAAAAGAAAGATGAGGCCAAACAACAGCCTGCAGCAGAGCAACAAAGCACAGCCGAGCTTGCCGCTACGGTGAAAGACCTTGACCACCGTATTTCTCAGACCGAACGCCGCGGTGCAATGGATCGCATCAACTTCACCGGTGACTACCGTTTTGAAGCTCACTCCATCTGGGGAAGCGTGCCCGCGCACTATGACGGCATGCAACTGCAAAACCTGATGGTAAAAACTCTCTGGCTGTTCACACCCACATCCCAGGGCGGCATGGGAATGACCTTCGACCCCAGCCTGCTCAACTCGATGACCCCCACACAGTTTGCAGGGTTCGTCGGTCAGACAGTGCAGCAGAACTACAGTCAATACCAGTTTTACAGCGGCAACCTCACGTTCAATCAACTAAAGGCGTCGGTCGGGCAATTCTCGCCACAAATGCAGCAGATGCTCACGAGCTATCTGTCCCAGGCTCCGGGCGTCCTTCAGAACGCATACAGCAATGACACCAACATCCTGTACACGAACCGGCTGCGCCTCAACGTGGACTCAAGAATCAACGATGATCTGAGCGTCACGGCACGGCTCAGCATGTACAAAGCATGGGGCGATTCGACCGGTGTGCAGGTCTTCAATGGCCAGCCCTCATCGATGAATATCGACGGCACCACCGCCGGTGTCCCCAACAGCGATATGTTGCGGGTGGAACGAGCCTACTTCACATGGAACCATGTTGGCGGCTCGCCCCTGTATCTCTCTATCGGCAGACGGCCATCTACCGAAGGTCCGCCACTCAACTTCCGCGAGGACGAACCCCGCGGCGGCACGCCCTCCGGCGCGCTGATCGACTTTCAGTTCGACGGCATCACCGTTGGATATCACTTTAATGACAACATGGTTTGGCGGCTGTGCTACGGCGTGGGCTATCAATCTGGTTTTGGCAACGGGAATATCCTGAAGTCCCCTGCTGACCGACTGAAGGATACTCATCTGCTCGGCGCGAATCTAGACCTCTACAGCACCGAAAAGACCTTTCTCCAGGCGACCTATGCGCACGCTTTCGACGTCACCGACGGCTTTAACGGTCTGTTGGTACTTCCCGTGAATCCAGTCACCGGAGACGCGGTGAACGCTCCCGTCGTGATGCGCTATACGCCCTCCACGAATTTGGGCGCCATCAATCTTTTTGGCCTCAATCTGAACCGTCGGGTGGGAGACGTCGATCTTTACCTGAGCGGTAACTACTCCGGAACCCGGCCCAACGGGATTACCAGTCCCTTTGGCGGGCTCATGTCCGATCCGTTTGAGACGCCGGTCAACCGTGACGGTGGCATGTTCTACGCGGGAGTTCGTTATAACTTCCCCCAGAACGACGGCCGCACGAAAATTGGGTTCGAGTTCAACCATGGCACGAAGTACTGGTTTAACTTCGCCCAGGCGGCAGACGACATCATCGCCCCCAAGACAGATACTCGCGGCAACGTTTATGAAACCTACCTCACCCATCGCATCTACGAACGTTTCATCGTGAAGCTGGGGTACATCCGCTACAACTACGACTATTCGGGTTCCGGGTGGCACGTTGGGGCTCCTAAGGACCTTGACACCGTATCGATCCTGGGATTCCCGACCTACAAAGACGCCTCGATGCTTACGCTTGGAATGACAGTACGTTTCTGAGTGAACAACCACGGCTGGAGGCCGGAGCGATTCCGTCCTCCAGTCTGCCCATCATCAGGGTTCGAGCACCGAGGGCGCCGCAATGACCACGAAAATCACACGCCGCGGATTTCTAAAAGCCACATCTACGGTGGCTGCATTGACCAGCGCTGGTGCCCCCACCGTCAAAGCTCAGTCCCACCCGCCCTCATGGCGCGGGGACACAAGAGTTGAGCAGATCGCCACCAATTGCGAAATGTGTTTCTGGCGTTGTGGAGTGATGGCGGAAGTTGCAGACGGCAAAGTCCTCAAGTTAGCGGGGAATCCGCAGCACCCTCTTACCAAGGGTCAGTTGTGCGCCCGCGGGAACGCCGGGACCCAACTTCTCTACGATCCCGATCGTCTGAAATATCCCCTGATTCGCACCGGCAAGCGCGGTGAAGGCAAATTCCGACGCGCTTCCTGGGACGAGGCCCTCGACTTCTTCGCGATGCACTTGAAAGACATAAAGCAGAAATACGGCGCCGAGAGCGTCGGCTTCTTCCCGCACGGCGTGGCCGCTGGCTTCTTCGGTACGTTGATGAAGGCTTACGGGACGCCCAATGCAGCCGAACCTGCATTCGCACAGTGCCGCGGACCGCGCGACATCGCCTATCAACTCACTTTCGGACGTGCCGTAAATTCCCCCGAGCCCGTGGACCTGGAGGAGTCGAAGTGTATCGTTCTGATCGGTAGCCACATCGGAGAGAACGTCTTCACTTCGCAGGTCACGAATTTCATAACAGGTCTACAGCGAGGTGCGAAGCTGATCGTCGTTGACCCTCGCTTTTCCACCGCCGCCTCCAAAGCTGATCACTGGCTTCCCATCAAGCCCGGAACGGACATCGCATTGTTGCTGGCATGGACGAACGTTCTCATCGCTGAGAATCTCTACGACAAGGAGTACATCGAGCAATACGCCACAGGGATAAAGGAACTCGAAGCTCACGCAAAAGACTTTAGCCCGGAATGGGCGGAATCGATCACCGAGATTCCAGTCGCGCAGATTCGCGAAACCGCTCACCTGATGGCAGAGGCCAAACCTGCCGTCGCCATCCATCCTGGAAGGCACGTGACTTGGTACGGCGACGATACGCAGCGTGCTCGCGCCATGGCCATTCTGACTGCCCTGCTCGGAGCCTATGGCCGCAAAGGAGGCATGTTCCTGCCCACCAAAGTGAAGCAGGGACGAATTCCCCTTCCTCCGATGCCGGAATCAGAGCGTGGGCGCGCTGACGGCGCAGGAACCAAATATCCATTGGCAACCGAGGAGTCACAGGGGCTTACGCAGGGCCTGGTGCAGGCCACGATGAACGCGAGCCCTTATCCGATCAAGGGCTGGGTTGTGTACGGACAGAACATTCTGGAGAGCATTCCGCAACGACAAAACACTCTGAAAGCCATTGAACAATTGGAGTTCATGGCCGTCGTCGATGTCCTGCCCGTTGAACAGACTAACTACGCCGATCTTGTTCTCCCGGAAGCGACCTACCTGGAGCGTTATGATCCGCCGGCCGTCGTCACAACCTCGAAACGTCCATTCGTTGCGATTCGGCAACCAGCCATCGACCCCTTGTATGAGTCGAAGCCCGGTTGGTGGATAGCGAAGCAGTTGGCGAATCGCATGGGACTTGCGGATTACTTCCCGTGGAAAGACCCTGAAGACCATCTATCGCGATTGGTGCAGCCACTCGGAATCAACTTGGCAGAACTGAAATCGTTGGGCGCTGTGTCCTTCGATGGCCATCCTTATATCGACGACCGCAAGGAAGAAGATGGTCCAATTTTCCCCACACAAAGCGGAAAGATCGAACTGGTCTCGTCCGTATTGAAGGACTTGAATTTTGACCCGCTACCGAAGTTCACGTCAGTCGAGCAACCACCTCCGGGATACATGCGGCTGATTTATGGCCGTGCTCCGATGCATTCGTTCTCGCGCTCAGAAAACAATTCGTGGTTGGACGACCTGATGCCTGAAAATCAGATCTGGATCAACGTCGAGTTCGCAGCCAAGGCAGGGATCAAGAATGGACAGGTCGTCATACTTGAGAACCAGGATGGAGCCAAGAGTCTGCCGATTGCAGTACGGGCAACGGAGGGGATTCGCAACGATTGTGCATACATGGTCCACGGGTTCGGCACGCGAGCGAAAAGTCTCACCAAAGCCTACAAGAGAGGCGCTTCGGATACGGAGCTGATCACTCGCGTTTCCATCGATCCCATCATGGGTGCGACAGGCATGCGCGTGAATTTCGTGCGCGTGCTACCCACCACAGGGGAGAGGAACTAGCCTATGCCGCGTTACGCAATGGTGATCGACCAGGAACGGTGCGTGGGCTGCCAGTCCTGCACAGTGGCCTGCAAGTCGGAGTGGGACGTTCCCAACGGATTCGCCCGGACCAAAGTCCGGCAGACAGGAACTATCGGCACGTTTCCGAAACTCTCAACCTCGTTTTATGTGTCGCAATGCAATCACTGCGACCGGCCCACTTGCGTGCCGGCCTGCCCGACCGGAGCAACCTATCAGGATCAGAGCGGTGTAGTCCGCGTGAATCGCGATCTCTGTATCGGTTGCGGTTCTTGTGTTGCTGCCTGTCCCTACGGAGCACGCTACATAAACGCGGAGATCGGCAAGGTGGACAAGTGTGATTTCTGCGCCAGCCGACTAGGTAAGGGACTGCAACCCGCATGCGTGGCTACTTGCCCGGCCCACGCCAAGATCTTCGGTGACTTGGAAGATTCGTCGAGCGACGTCTTCCGGTTCGTGTACCGTGGCGCAGCCAAGCGCATGGAGACTGCGAACATCGCTATTGGACCTAACGTCTACTACGCGGGCAAACCCGAGCACGCTGAACTTGCACTCGCAAGCTTTGCTCCCGTTCCCCCGCGAACTATCGCGCCGGGAAAAGTATGGAGCAGTCTCTTGAACAAGGTCGTCTATCTCGCCGTCGGAGTGACGTTCCTCGGTCAGGCAATCGCCTTCTTCCACCAGCTTTCGACCGGGGAGAAGCAGTTCGAAGATTAAGGAGCCCGTATGAGCGCATCCGCAATTCCGACGGTTCCGACTCCGCTGACCGGTGAACAAGCGGAGGCGATGGCACAACGCCAGATCAAGAAGCACCATGTTGCCATCGTGCTTCTCCACTGGTTCAATGCCATCAGCTGGCTCCTCGAACTCGCCACCGGCGCCGGTCTGATTGTCTCGCCCTACTACCGATTCGCACCCATGTGGTATCTGCAGACGATGGAAGGCCTATTCGGCTCACGGGCCAACATGCTTCGCTTCCACGTCGCAATTGGCTTGACCTGGACTGCCGTGTTCCTTGTTTATGCAATTTTCGGATTCCGAAACTACCTTCGAGTTGAAGTGCTGCAGAACGAAATAGGCTTGGACAGGGACGATATGCTCTGGCTAAAGGTTCGGACTCTCCTACTGCTGGGACGGACCAAAGATCCTTTGCCGCCGCAAGGAGCCTACAACGCCGGCCAGAAGCTCTTTGCCCTGCTGGTCTACACGATGGTCCCACTCATCATGCTCACTGGCCTCACCATGACCTTCCACTGGTTTGGCACCGCCTTTGTGGCCTGGGCGATGGTTCTTCACTTCTTCGCCGTGGGCATGGTTGTGTCGGGTCTGATGATCCACGTCTACATGGGAGCCGTTTTCCCGGAGGAAAAGCCTGCGTTTTATTCAATGATTACCGGAGTCGTGGACGAGCTCTATGCCTACCACCATCATTTTACGTGGTGGAGATCAGTCAAGATCCAGGAACAGGCGTGGAGGGACGAACTGACATCCAAAGAAGAAGCCATTGGGACGGATGAGAAGCCTGACGAGGATTCACATGCGGACGAAGCTCCGTTGATTTCCCGGCCACAGTCCGGGGATAGGAGATAACATGGTGGCCACTATACTTTCGCCACAAGAGGTTGTTTCAGACGATGGTTCGACAATGAAAAAGGGCAGCAAGCAATGGAACGTGGAAAACGAAATTCTTGAGCGACAGGTGCTGATCTGCAAAGCCTTCGCCAACGCTACTCGTCTCCACATCCTGGATCTGCTTGGCAAGCGCGATTGGTCAGCAGCCGAAATTCAGAAAGAGCTTGGGATTTCAAAGGCGAACCTCTCACAACACGCCATGGTGCTCAGATCCGCCGGCGTCGTGGTCAGGCGCCGCGAAGGCAAGAATGTGTATTTCTCGTTGGCCATGCCAGAGGTGAAGAAAGCCTGCCAACTCATCCAGCATGTCCTCCGCGCGCAAATTCGCAACGGACAAAGGCTGGTCTAGACTGTTGGCAATCCAAATTAGGAGGTAACTTGCGTGTCCAAGCAACTGCCAAAGGCCGTAAACCAGTTTCGCAAGCGCCATCCTAAAGTGTGGAAGGCTTTCAACGAACTGGGCGAGCGCTGCCACGAAGCTGGCCCTCTGGATGAAAAGAGTCGGCGCCTGGTCAAACTTGCCATGTCGATTGGAGCGGGATTGGAAGGTGCTACCCACTCGGCGCTCCGAAGCGCACGCAAGGCCGGTGTTACCGCGGATGAAATTGATCACGTTGCGGTGCTTGCAATCAGCACCCTCGGACTGCCCGCTGCCACCCGCGCGATGACGTGGATTTCCGATTATCCCCGACGGACAAGGTAGGTTGAACCAAAGGATACAAGAACGTTTACGAAAACAAAAACGCTTTCATCATCACTCAGGTGACGCTCAAAACTTCGCTCACTGGCCTCATGAAGTGGATCCGCCCTTCCTTCTCTGCAAATCATACTCTTCGGATCGAATCACAAATCAGCGAAACTTAAGCGAATGTGTCGACCGTAGGTCGCTCTCATCTCACAAATAATGCACGACTTCTCATTGATATTGGTGAGCCAGAGCGCAAGAACAGCTCAAAAGCTGCGCTCTACATCAAGACGG
The DNA here is from genome assembly GCA_963850425.1 of uncultured Acidobacteriota bacterium. Taxonomy (GTDB): domain Bacteria; phylum Acidobacteriota; class Terriglobia; order Terriglobales; family Acidobacteriaceae; genus Gp1-AA133. The sequence continues at coordinate 121,653 of CAWKLF010000007.1, forward strand.
TTGCGGCGAAGTTGTTGGCGCGACAGGAGATTAATCCCTGGTGCGAGGACGACGAGGTCGCGCCACGACCCACGTATGGAGGGGACTTCTGCATTCAAGTAACACCTTAAACAAATACGTCAACTTACTGAAAATATGGTGGCCAGGGACGGAGTTGAACCGCCGACGCCAGCCTTTTCAGTGCTACGTTATGCAGTGTTTTAAACAACTTAAGTGACTTCGGTGGCCGCCTAAGTACTTGAGAAGTCCCCGATCCAGACGCGAAACACATTCCATCGCATCAAAATTGTTAAAAGGACCGCAAGCCGCTGGCATTAACTTTTCGCGATACATCATTACTTATTAAGGTAGTTAGAAGCTTAGAGCGCAAAATCGATGAAGGGACGGAGTTGAACCGCCCACGCCAGCCTTTTCAGGGATACAGCCAGCCTATCTCCCTTTTTGGTCAATAACTTAACGTGTCAAGGTGGCCACAGTCTTGTGACCACTCTGTGACCAGCGCCAAGGTTCGCCTAAGCGTCGGCTTTAGAAGCCATAGTATCAACGGCTCCGGGTAGAAGAAGCTTTGCATAATGTCGGTACTTTTCCCGATCTTGTGCATGAAGGCATCCCCGGCACCTCCCGCTGAATATACCCAGCGGGAGTACCGAGGCCTTATAGCGATTAGTTGAGGTCTTTCAGAACAATCGCAGTGAGCGGTGTTCCTCCGCCCGGTGCGTCGAGGGCGACAGCCGTGCGAATCTGCCCTGCACCCAAGGCGAGGCTGCCGCTGTCGAGGGCCACCGTCTTGGTTCCGGTTGGTGTGATATATACCTCGTAACTTCCAGCCGCCACAGCTAAGTAGTCGGATGCAGCTTTGAATGGAACGTTGGTCAGTGTAGGGCTGATGCCGGTGATATCCGTGCCGGGTGCCTCGACGTAAATATCGACGGGGCCGGCCGTAGGCGAAGCATGGACCAGGCGGAGCTTGATCTGTCCCGAAGCCGGCGGCGTGTTGTCGTCCGTCAGGACCAACGGCGAGATGCTGGCCACTTTGTCCACGGCGAGCACCGTGTAGTACTTATTACGAGACAGGCTCTCCGTGGCATTGATCACATCCTGCGAGGTACCGGTAGCTCGGACCTCAATCTTGCGAGAACCCGCACTAACAGTCAGATAATTCGAGGCCGCCTCGTAAGCGACGTTTGTCAGGACCGTTTTGCCGTCCACCAGCACATCAACGTTGGGCGCATCCGGCGACGCGTGGACAACGCGGAGCTGCGCATGGCCGTTGTCGCCGCAGCCAGCCGTGAAAATGGTAGCGCTTACGGCCATCGTGGTCATGGCTATTAAAAGAAAACGTGTAAAGCGTGACATCTTGATCTCCTGTTTAATTTTTGGTCTCCCTTTCGGGGAAGGCTCTCGAACATTGCCGTGAGTGTTAGCTCCGGCGCAGATTGAAGAAACTGCGGCTGGAAAACATTTAGTCTCCAGCCGTGGGGCTAAAAGCTGCGCGGGCACTATTGAGGCAGAAGCACGGAGTCAAGCACGTGAATGACGCCGTTGCTGCACTTGATGTCGGTTTTGGTGACGTTTGCTCCGTCCACCATTACCTTGCCGCCCTCGACCATGATCTTCACTTCCTTGCCGTTCAGGGTCTTGGCCTCACTCAGCTTGACGACGTCCTTCGCCATCACGTCGCCAGCGACTACGTGGTAGGTGAGGATGGAGACCAGCTTCTGCTTGTTCTCGGGCTTGAGCAGATCTTCTACGGTTCCAGCAGGCAGCTTCGCGAATGCCTCATCGGTAGGCGCGAAGACGGTAAACGGACCAGCTCCCTTGAGCGTATCCACTAAGCCAGCAGCCTGCAGGGCTGCAGCCAGAGTCTTGAAGTCGCCGGCGGCGACGGCAGTGTCCACAATGTCTTTCTTCGAACTGGCAAAAGCAGCGCTGCTGAAGCTCAACGTGAGTAGCAGGGCAAGGCAGGTCATTACAGAAATTCGTTTCACGGGCATTCTCCTTAGGGTTGAATCTTTCGGTTTTCCAGCTCGACTCAGCTGTCAGATTGTCAGATTATGCAAAACTGTTTTCTGATTGAGATAAACGGCGCTGCTGGAAAATTGTTTTCGCACGGATCAAACGCGAGGTTTCGTTGATCGTGTAAGTAAAAAGAGGTGAGCGCCCCGCATTTCGAAGGCTTTAACCAGGCAATTGCCAAGGCGGCGGCGTGCGTTCAAGCACGGGGTCAGATGGGTAACCCGAACCAGTTTGCTTCCGCGATCGAGAGGCTGCTCGATCCCGAGCAGCGTTGTGTTACCGGACAAGTGATTGGCGTAGATGGCGGGCTTTCCCGAATACGATCTCGGCCCGGATGCCGGATCTAAAGATCGACTTCTTAAGGGACTGTAACGACCAGCGCTGCACAGGGACTGTCGCCCGAATTGCAGTAGGCGTGGGGCACACTGGAATCGAAGTAGATGGCGTCGCCGGCCTCCAACTCGTATCCGTGTCCTCCAATCGCAATCACGAGTGCTCCGGAGAGCAAATACAAGTGTTCGGCTCCCGCGTGAGTGTGCGGCTTCAGTTTCTCCTTCGCGATCTTCTGGAAGTCCGCGTAGTAAGCATTGAGTTTTCTCGGTGTCGCCCCGTAGTCCAGAGTTTCGAAAAAGTATGCCACCTCGGGTGTCCCCGGGCGTTCGGGAAACCGCTGGCGATCCTGCTTCTTTGCCAATGCGACCACATGCCGCTTGCGTTCATCCGTGAAGAAGTGATCTAGGCCGACATCGAACACGGTCGCGATGCGTGCCAAGGTAGGCAAAGTGGGATAGAGCTTGCTGCGCTCAAGCTTGGACAGGAGTGCCGCTGAAAGCCCAGTATGCCGCCCCAGTTCCACAAGGCCTAGTTTCTTCCTGAGGCGCAGAGTTTTCAGTTTTTCACCGATCCAGTATGGTTTTAGCCAGCCCTCCACCGTCTCCTTGGAAGAAACGGGCTCACTCCTTTTTGCGCTCTGCACAGTCTGGACCTTGTTTTTACTTGCGTTAACAGCGATTCTACGCAACTTGTCCTCTGTCATATTGATACAAAACTTTTTCTCTTCATTCAACCCTACGCGACTGAGATGCAAAGGAAAGGGAAAGGTCGCATCTTTAAGTTGTCGCGGAGTGGACGTACATTCCTAAGGACAGGGTTAAGTCCATAGACGCTCCTCTGGCTAGGGGCGGAGGCCTGTATGAGTGCGGGTGTCTCCGCCGGATTTTTTTCATTCCGTCGTGTCCCTCCTGGCACCGTTCACAGTTGGTCCATGATTCAGCCCTTCAATCACAATCTGCTGAATCAAACGAGCCAATCGGGGGTCCTCACCAACGGACACCAGCACCTCGACCTCAAGCTGTGGAAACTGGGCTCTCACCTCATTCACTTGTTCGGGGACGTCCGTCGTTAGGTGCGCCCCAACCGACAAGAACAAGGGAAGAATCCTCAGACGCAGGATTTGTTGTCCGACACATTCCCGCGCGACATCCATCAAAGTCGGCTCAATGAATTCCATGTAGGCCAGTTGCACTTTAGTCTTTCCTGATTGACCCTGCACCGCCTCGACAATCCGCTCGAACGCAATACGCCAACGAGGGTCTTTACTCCCATGCGCCAGCAACACTAAACACTCACTCTTGCGAAGAAACTGGTTCATTTTGCCACCCGAAGGCGTTGAATGAATCTCTTTCACCGGGTCCTTTACCGACTGCCGTTCGACGGAGCAGCGGACAGCAGTCAGGGGCACAAGAGTCAGGTCGAGGACCGAACACTCCCAGACTAAGCCTGGGATTGGTTTCGTCCAGACGCTCGCAAATCAGTTCGCGAATCATTTGTATGAATCTGGGATGCGTGCCTACGGTCTCCGCTCTCACCATGTCCAGACCCAATTCCGCGCATAGCTCCCGCGCCTGGGTATCCAAATCGAAAAGAATTTCCATGTGGTCGGAAACGAAACCGATGGGAGCGATCACGACATCCGAACTGCCTCCCGGCGCTTTGATGTCGCGCAGGCAATCAAGAATGTCTGGCTTCAACCAAGGTTGCGACGCTGGACCACTTCGGCTCTGATACACCAGCCGCCACTGTTTGCGTCCTAATTCTCCGGCTACCAGCCTGCCAGTTTCCTTGAGTTGTTTTTTGTAGTCACAACCTTGCGCCATCGCCAGTGGAATGCTGTGTGCCGTATAGATCAGGTGCGCTGCCTCGCGCCGGCTCTGCGGAATCTTCGCTAGCGCGTGCTGCACGCGATCTACGACGGCCTCAATAAATCCGGAATGATTGTGGAAGGCGCGAATCTTATCCACTACTGGGGCTCCGCCGCCCGCTGCATCTTGCGCGTGGGCTATGTTTTCGCGATACTGCCGGCAACTCGAGTACGAGCTATAAGCGGACGTCACGAAAGCCAGCGCGCGGTGGACTCCGTCCGCTTTCATCTGGCACAGCGTGTCGGTGAGCATGGGATGCCAGTTGCGGTTTCCCCAATAGATGGGCAAGCGAGGCCCGTGCTGAGCCAGTTCCGCATTGAGAGCTGCGATGAGTTGCCGATTCTGTTCGTTGATCGGGCTCTTACCACCGAAGTGATAGTAGTGTTCGGCCACCTCCAGCATGCGCTCACGCGGGACGTTCTTGCCACGCAAGACATTTTCCAGGAATGGCATGACGTCTTCGGGGCATTCAGGGCCACCGAAGGAAGTAACCAGGATCGCGTCGTAGTTCATGCGTCGTCAGTTGGACCCCAAGGCCTTACCGGGAGCCGCCGCCTGTTTTTGCAGTTCGGCGAGAGCTGACAACACTTCTTTACTATGCTTGTTCGGATTCACCTCGGTGAATACTTTGGCCACCTTGCCCTCGGGATTGATGATGAAGGTGTGACGAGAAGCAAATTTCACCAGCCCGAGGTTGGTCAACGAGCCGTAAGCACTCGAAACCTTGTGATCGATGTCGGCCAGCAGCTTGAAGTTCAGTCCTTCTTTCGTGCAGAACTGCTTGTGGGACTCGGCGCTATCGACACTGACCCCAAGCACGACTGCATCCCTCTGCAGGTACTGCGGTTGGTCGCGCTGGAAGTTGTGCGCCTCGATCGTGCAGCCACTTGTGAAGTCTTTGGGATAGAAGTACAAGACCACCCACTTGCCACGATAGTCCTTCAGCTTGACCGCCGTACCCTCCTGCGAAGTGAGCGAGAATTCGGGCGCCCAGCTGCCCACCGACGGCACGGAGGCGGCGAACAACGACAACGGCGTAGCTCCGATCGTCAGAATAAGAAGCGCGGTTATCAGTACTCGATGCGTCATCAAGATCTCTCCTGCCACGCTGGTTGCATCTCAGGTTCATTCATTAGATGAGCTTCACTCGTCACTTTGCTGAGCACCAGCTGCACATCGCTGATGTATCGTTCGCGGAATCCTCCCTCGCAGTACGCCAGGTAGTAGTCCCACATGCGCACGAAGCGATCGTCGAATCCGAGTTGGCGTACTTCAGAGAGATGTTCGAGAAATCGACGGCGCCATTCGTGAAGGGTCAGAGCGTAGTGCGTCCCGATGTCTTCCATATGAAAAAGCTGCATGCGGGTGGTTCGAGCCAGCGATCGTTGAATCTCGATGACCGAAGCCAGCTCAGCTCCGGGAAATATGTGCTTCTTGATCCAATCGCTCTGCTTGCGGTATTGGTGAAACGTTTTTTCCTGGATGGTGATGGTCTGGAGGAGCATGCTGCCGTCCGGCTCCAGCAGGCGATCGCATGCTCTGAAGTAGTCGTCGTAATGCTCGTAGCCGACGGCTTCGAACATTTCGATGCTGACGATCTTGTCGTACTCTCCGCGCAGGTTTCGGTAGTCTTCGAAGAGCAACTGGATGCGCTCCGCCGCGCTGCTCCGAGAGAAAACTTCACGCGCGTAGTCGTGCTGCTGGCGGCTGATGGTCGTAGTTGTCACGCGGCACCCGTAGGTCTCAGATGCATAGGCCGCGAAGCCGCCCCAGCCGGTGCCAATCTCGAGCACATGGTCCCGCGATCCCAACTGGAGTTTGCGACAGATGCGATCGAACTTGCCGATCTGTGCCTGCTCCAGAGTATCGTCGGCGCTTTCGTAATAAGCGCAGGAGTAGGCCAGGCTGCGGTCGAGGAAAAGGCGGTAAAAATCGTTTCCAAGATCGTAGTGATACGCGATATTGCGGCGGCTGCCGGCCTGGGTGTTCCGGCGCCGACGATGCTCGATGAAGTCAGCGAGCCTGCGGAAGGAGGTCAAGAGACGATTGCTACCGTCCAGTTGGTCCAGGTTTCGCACTGCCAACCGCACAACGGCGACCAGATCGGGAGTCGACCAATCCCCGTCCATGTAGGATTCGCCGATGCCGACGTCCCCGGCCAGCAATGCGCGCATAAAAAAGCGTTCATCGTGAACGGCGATGACTGCGTGCAGCGGATCTTTTTCTGCACCGGACTGCCCGACGGAGTACGTGTCCTCCGGACAGACAATCTCCAGGTTACCAACCCGTAACCCCGCCAGACTCTTCAGGAATATCTTCTTCGCGATGTTGGTGGTTATTCGGCTCGCCATGATGCCCCCAAGTGCTGCACTGTTGCCCGGTCGAAATGGCCTGCTCCGGGATGCCTGACCTCCGGGACTCGCTTCAGCAATAGCCGCAACGCCTGCCAATGAATGGCAGTGATTACTTTGGCGGTCATCCAAGGAAATCGCAGCAAGGCCCGGTGGAACTCAGCCCGCGACCACTCGCGGCGCTCCAGTTTCAGCGTGGAATCGAAGATCTCCCGCCCGTCCTCATAACTGACGCTTTGACTGATCAACCGTTCGCCGGGCGGAGTGAACGTCCAGTCGTATTCCTGCCCTAGCTTCAGGAAGGGCGACACATGAAATGTCTTCGAAAATCGGTACCGCTTGTTGTCGCCAGCCGGGCGCTCGACAGTGGGCGTGAGCCAGTAGTTTGCGGTCTCTCCAAAGGTATTGTTGACCTCGGCCATGACCATCTGCAACTTGTCTTCGCGGTCGTAGCAGTAGAAAAAAGAGACCGGATTGAAGTTGTATCCGAGGTAGCGGAGATGAGTGAGCAGGAAGATTCGTCCCTCCGGAAGGACAACGCCTTTTTGTTCCGCATCGCGCGATAGGCGCTCGCGAAGTGTGCTGGCCGGATCACCGAAATGATCCTGCTCCTGGTAGGAGATCCAGTTGCGCCGGTTGTATCCCGCGAGGGGAGATACCTTCATCAGTTCCGGAAGGCGGTCGATATCGAGGAAAACCATGAACAGCGGGTAAGTAAACTCGTGACGGGCAGGACTGAACCTGCGATGACGTAACGTGCCGGAATAGATTCCCGATTCCATCACGCCGCCACTTCTCTCGCTGTATTCCACGATGCGTCCAGTGTCTCCGCCACGCGGATCGCCGAATTCAGGCCGTCTTCATGGAACCCGTAGAACCAGTACGCGCCGCAGAAGTGAGTCCGGTTGCGGCCGCTGATTTCTTGCCAACGCGCCTGGGCTCGCACGGCCTCCAACGTATAAAGAGGATGGAAGTACGTCATCTCGCGCAGAACGTGGCGTTCGTCGATGGACCGAGTGTCGTTCAGCGTGACGCAATAGTCTTCCCGTGTGGGTAGGCTCTGCAGACGGTTCATGTGATACGTGAGCGTAGCGGCTCGCCGTTTGGTGCCGAGATGGTAGTTCCACGATGCACGCGCCCCCAGTCGGCGGGGCAGCAGGCTCGAGTCGGTGTGCAGCACGGTCTCGTTACGGCTCGTGCTGAAACCACCAAGAACCTGCCGCTCCAGTGAAGTTGGATCGGTCAGTAGTTGTAACGTTTGCGGCGCGTGACTGGCGAAGACGACTTCATCGAAAGCCTCCGGCGGACGGTCGCCAAAACCAATTTCCACCCCTGCCTTAGTGCGTTTTACCCCATCGATTTTCGCTCCCAGGCGAATCCGTTTTCGGTAAGGCGCCGTCAGCGGTGGAATGTAGACGCTGCTGCCGCCTTTCAGGGCGTACCACTGAGGCGCTGTCGTCAGTCCGAGGAGTCCGTGATTTTCGAGAAAGCGAATCAGGGTGAAGGCCGGGAACCCTTCAATTTCTTCTGGCGATGTGGACCATACCGCGGCCGCCATGGGGTGCAAATAGTAACGCGTGAACTCTCCTCCGAACTGATTCGCGCGCAGGTAATCTCCCAAAGTGATTTCGGCGTTGGCTGGATCCTGCAGAAGCTTGCGTGCTTCCCGGTTGAAGCGCATGATCTCCGCGAGAAAGCGGTAGTGTCCCAAGCGAAACAAATTGCTTCTGCCCGCGAAAAACCCGCTAAGGCCACGGCTGCTGTATTCAAATCCAGTCTGCCGGCAAGACACGCCGAACGACATGTCGCTCGCTTGCCGGGCGATGCCCATCTGCCGGAACAAGCTAACCAGGTTCGGATACGTACGGTCGTTATGCACAATGAACCCTGTGTCGATCGGCAAAACGCCGCGACTGGTTTCAATTGGATGCGTATGCGTGTGCCCTCCGAGACGATCTTCTTTCTCGAACAGCCACACTTCGTGTTTCTGGCTGAGCAGGTACGCGGCTCCCATTCCGGAAATCCCTGCCCCGATGACTGCGATCCGGCTCATCGCGCCTCACTTTGCGAAAGGGGCACCCGAACACCTCGAAGATCCCGGGCCACGCCTAGCCAGTTCAGCATCTTCAGCGCGTAGTAGGTAACGTCCACTTCCCACCAGCGAAGCCCCTGCTGGCAGGCATACATGAATCTATGGTGGTTGTTGTGCCAGCCTTCGCCCAGCGTGATGATGGCGAGAACAAAGTTATTGCGGCTATCGTCGGATGTGTCGAAGCGCCGCGATCCCCACAGATGCGCCACCGAGTTAATGGTGAATGTCCCGTGAAACAGCAGGACAGTCGAGATCACGAATCCCCACACAAACGCTTCCAGCCCTCCACCGAGTAACAGCAACGCGCCTAAGGCGATGGGTGGGACCATGTAGTGCTTGTCCAGCCAGCGCAACTCAGGATACTTGCCAAAATCCTGAATGAGCGCAGGGTCGTATGTGTCGTACTCATTCGACAGCACCCACCCAACGTGAGCCCACCAGAATCCACGCTTCAACGGTGAATGAATATCGGGATCCTGATCCGCATGCCGGTGATGCACGCGATGGTGGGCAGCCCACCATAGGACGCCTTTCTGCCCTGAGGTCTCCGCTAGAAATGCCATCAGAAATTGCCAGCCGCGCGCCAGTTTGTAGCTGCGGTGGCTGAAATAGCGGTGGTATCCAGCCGTGATGCCGAACATCCGCACGGCATACATCGCCAGCATGAGTTCTACCCATGACCAGCGGAAAGGAACAAAGAACGCGGCGATACACCCCACATGCAGCAACACAAAAGGAATGACCGTCCCGAAACTGTAGTTGTGCCGTTGCTTGATCACAAAAATTTCCTGGCTTTTCCCTCTGACTCTGATTTGGGTTCGAAACCCCTCTTAGCCAGAACGCGCGCAGGCAGGGCGTGGATTGCTTCCTGATTTGTTGTATCAGTGCGCTGCATGATTGTCAAGCATGTGTCTAGGACAAACATTTGACACAAATACGCGCGGCTGCTAGCATCCTTGTAAATGCCGACCTCCTATCCGATCAGTGCCGTGGCCAAACTCACCGGGATTCCTCTGGACACGCTGCGCGCCTGGGAGCGGCGCTACCGGACCGTCATCCCCAAACGAGCTGCACGAGGACGTCTTTATTCCGAGGAACAGATCCAGAAGTTACTTCTGCTGCGGCGGGCGGTCGAACAAGGACATTCCATCGGACAAGTAGCCGCGCTCGGTGATCGGCAGTTGCGGGATCTTCTGGAAAAAAGCTCTTCCATCACAGCAGGACAATCCGCGGGCAAGGCGACCGATTCGAGTGAAATCCTGGCGCCGGTTCTCCACGCCCTCGACCGCTTCGACTATGCCGGAACTGACCGTGAAATCAACCGTTTGGCAGCCGCCCTGGGCAGTCCGAGGAACTTCGTTCATCAAGCCGCGCTTCCCCTTATGCGGACGGTCGGCGAGCGCTGGCATGAGGGCAAGTGCAGCATCGCGCAGGAGCACATGCTGACCAATCTACTCACTGCGGTGCTAGCCTCCTTGGTGCGAACCTATTCCCCGTCGAATCCGCCGGCTCGCGTTTTGCTGGCCACACCACCAAATGAGCGCCACGCTTTCCCCACTCTGGCCGCTGCCATGCTTGCCGCGGCGGGAGGGCTGGGAGCCATCTATTTGGGAACGGATTTGCCGGCGGCCGACATCGTTCTGGCTGCGCGTAAGAGTGAAGCCGATGTTGTTTTGCTCAGCCTCTCATCCGCACCCAATTCCGAAGCGCTGGAAGATCTCGACTACATCGCCCGCAAAGCGCCGCGGGCTGCCGCTCTATGGCTCGGCGGCGCTCCCGAGTTGCATCTGGACCGGGCAACTGCGGGGGAGCGCTGGATGGTGTTGCACGATTTCTCCGCGCTGGAACGCCAACTGGCTGCTCGAGGAGCAAGGTTCTAGCCACGCGCTACAGGCAATCATGAAACTTGAGTTCTTCCATTGTCGTGTCGTCGCGCCCATCGTCACCCTTCTTACCCAGGGGATCACGCCGGAGAAGATTGCCTTGAGCATGGCTTTTGGGATTGTGCTGGGCATCTTTCCGGTGCTCGGTTCAACTACCGTTCTGTGTGCGGTCGCAGCCTTGGTTTTCGGGCTGAACCTGCCTGCCATCCAGTTAGTGAACTACCTGATCTATCCCATGCAGTTGTTCTTACTGGTGCCCTTCGTCCGAATGGGGGAGAAGCTGTTTCGCGTTGCGCCTCTGCCATTGTCGCTTGGGCAGATTTTGACGATGGTCAGGACCGACTTGCCGCACGCGGTCGCGACGCTGTGGCGGACGGAAGTGCACGCCATTTCGGCCTGGCTGCTGATAGGTCCGGTCGCAATTTGTCTTCTTTATTTCCTGCTTTCGCGGGCGCTGCGCCGGCTCGCCGCCTCATCTGGGCTGCGTCCGAATACCGCCGAGACCGCGTAGATTCATAGGCTTGATTGGAGTCACTCAATGAAGATTGTTGTCTGCACCCTAGCATCGCTCCTGGTTACGTTCATCGCGAGTTCCGACGGAGGTCGTAGCGTGGCACTGCCCGAGAGTTCAGCCGGAGAACATTTCCCCAGCGTAAAGGCCTCTAACCTCGAAAAGCGTGACTTCAACTTGCCCGCGGACTTCGAGGGCGAGCGCAACCTCCTGTTGGTGGCATTTGAACGTGAGCAGCAGAAAGATGTGGACACTTGGTTGCGGGAAATGAAGCGATTCGAGGAAATTGATCCTGGCTTTCACTACTACGAACTCCCCACCATTCAAAGGCCCAATGCTTTTATGCGCTGGTTTATCGACACCGGCATGCGCCACGGTATACCGGATCGCAAGGCGCGCGAACGCACCATTACGTTGTATCTGGAGACAAAACCATTTCTCGATTCACTGCTTATTACTGACCAAAAGCAGATCTATGCCTTTCTGGTGGATCGTGAGGGGAAAGTGCTGTGGAGGTCTGAAGGCGTATTCGATGAAACCAAGGGGGCTAGCCTGCGAAGTGCTCTCAGAGAACGCCGCCAATGAATCTCGGTCTCCGACGTAGCATTCTTTCTCTTGTGGCCATGAGCATTTCTGCGTTAGGCATGGCGCAGTCTGCTCCGGTTCCCCCGGAGGCTCCGAGCCATGTATCCCTGACCGCCAAACAGAGGTCCGATCGCTTTTTCCTGGAGTATCTCGGCTCGCCATTTACGTACATCGCGGCGGCTGGAGCCGCCAGCGGAGGACAGATCGGAAACGATCCCAAGGAATGGACGCGCTCATGGGAGGGCTACGGCAAACGCGCGGGAACCATGTTCGCCTTGTTCACCATTGACACCGGTGTGCACGAAGCCGGCGACGCGATGCTCGGGCTGGACCCACGCTACTTCCGCTGCCGGTGCCGAGGTGGCCTACAGCGGACATGGAACGCCGTCGAGATGAGCTTTCTCGCCTATGACGGTAGGGGGCGAAAACGTTTCGATCTTCCGCAGCTGGCAGGCGCTTATGGTAGCGGCATGATTGTGACTACCTGGTATCCCAAGCGCTACGACCCATTGGTTCAAGGAGTACATATGGGCCACCAGCAGATGGGATTCGTGGTAGGCATCAACCTGATTCGAGAGTTCAGCCCGGAGTTGAAGCGATTCTTCGGGAACTTCAAACCGCGCTAGCTTATTTCAAATCGTGAATGTGAACCACAATTGGTGACGCTATGTTCATAAAACTGTATTGCATTGCCCTGCCGATTTTCTTTGGCATGGATATGGTCTGGCTCGGCGTAGCCGCAAAGAACTTCTACACGAAACAGATCGGATTTTTGATGACTCCCAAGGTCAATTGGGCGGCAGCCATCCTCTTTTACCTCCTCTTCCTTTCAGGCCTGGTGGTTTTCGTCATTGCTCCAGCTGTCGCAAAGGATTCATGGGTGCGTGCCCTCCTGTTCGGGGCACTTTTCGGCCTCATCACCTACGCGACTTACGATCTCACCAATCTTGCCACGCTCAAAGATTGGCCGCTTGCGCTGACCGTGGTGGACATGAGTTGGGGCATGGTATTAGCAGGCTCTGTGTCTGTCGGAACTTACTTCATCGCGCACAAGTTCGGCCTATGACGTACTACGCGACTTTGGGCGTCGTGCTCTGGGGATACATGTCCCTGTGGTTCCTGGCCTCGTTGATCAAGAGAAGAAACGATGTGGCCGACGTTGGATGGGGGTTGGGCTTTGTCCTGCTAGCCTGGACCTCTTTCTCTTTATCTGGCGGCTCGGGAGCGCGAGGCCTAGTGGCAGGCATCTTGGTCAGCATCTGGGGGCTGCGTCTGGCATGGCACATCCATGCGCGCCATCGGGGCAAGCCGGAAGATTTTCGCTACCTGGCCTGGAGACGGGAATGGGGCAAGTGGTTCTACGCTCGCTCCTACGCGCAGGTGTACTTGTTGCAAGGCGCGCTTCTATTCGTCGTCGCATTGCCGGTGCTGATGATTAATCGCAGCCCCGGAGGTGCGTTCGGCTTTCTTGAAGTCATGGGCGTTTGCGTTTGGCTCTTTGGGTTCCTTTTCGAATCGGTGGGGGATGCAGAACTTGCGCGGTTCACACGAGATCCGCACAATCGCGGCAAGATACTACAAAGCGGGCTGTGGCGGTATACGCGACACCCCAACTATTTCGGAGAGGTCGTGCAATGGTGGGGCATTTGGCTGCTTGCGGTCGGCGTTCCGGGCGGCTGGTTTGGCATTGTCGGGCCCCTCACCATCACTTTCCTGATCATGAGGGTTTCCGGGATTCCGATGCTTGAGAAGAAGATGGCCGAGAATCCTGGTTTCGCGGAGTACAAACGAAGGACAAACGAGTTCTTTCCTTGGGTTCCAAAGAGATGATTCACGGAGTGGATTCTGACATTGCTCTCCTCATCTGATTCCGGTGTCCGGCCGCTGGTCCTGCTGACTGGAGCCACTGGCTACATCGGCGGACGTCTTCTCAAGGGTCTGGAAAAGGCTGGTTGGCCGGTTCGTTGTTTGGCCAGACACCCTGAATTTCTGCGGCCGCGTGTTGCTCCCGCCACCGAAGTTGTGCAGGGCGATTGCCTCAATCTGGCTTCACTCCAGCCCGCGCTGGCCGGAGTGCACACAGCCTATTACCTCGTTCACTCGATGGGATCCTCAGGTAAGTTCGAAGAGGAGGACCGTCGAGCCGCCCGCAATTTTGCAGCATCCGCTCGCCAAGCCGGTGCTCGCCGCATCATCTATTTGGGCGGGCTCGGTGCAGAAGGCCAGTCGCTGTCTGCTCATTTGCGCAGCCGTCAAGAAGTAGCGGACATTCTGCGTTCCTCTGGGGTTCCCACCATCGAGTTTCGTGCCTCGATCGTGATCGGCTCGGGCAGCCTTTCCTTCGAGATGATTCGTGCTCTGGTGCAGCGCTTGCCAGTGATGATTTGCCCACGCTGGGTTGGCGTGAAGGCGCAGCCGATCGCAGTCGAAGATGTGATCGCATACCTCGTGGAGGCCCTTGATCTGCCGGTCGGGAAAGAAGCGGTATTCGAGATCGGCGGTGCCGACCAAGTGAGCTATGGCGAAATCATGCAAGAGTATGCGCGGCAATGCGGCCTCCGCCGCTGGATGATTCCGGTTCCGGTCCTAACGCCCCGCCTCTCCAGTTTGTGGTTAGGTCTGGTCACGCCGATCTATGCTCGCATAGGAAGCAAGCTCGTCGACAGCATGCGCAATCCCACACTCGATCCGGAACCCGTCAGCACTTGAAGGTGTTCGATATCAGGCCGAGAGGTTTGAAGGATGCAATCGAAAGGGCCTTACACAATGAGAACCTCGAGTTCGCGGAGACGTCTTGGTCGGACGCTCTCTCCTCTTCCGGAAAAGCCCGGTCGTGGGGCGGCGTGCGCTTCGGAACCCGGCTCGTAGACTCGCGCGACTTTGCCCGTTTCCGTAAAACCGGCGGGGGCTTTTGCGCCCATCCGGCAGATTGGAGGAGCCAACGGTTGGTACTTTGCGGATTTCCTGTGGTGGTTGCGCGGGTTTCTGGATCTACTAGCAGGGGGCGTCGGAATGCGGCGCGGGCGACGCAACGCTCAGACTTTGGCGTTGGGGGATGCACTGGACTTTTGGCGAGTGGAAGCGTTCGAGCCCGATCGTCGCCTAAGACTGGTCGCAGAAATGAAGGTGCCGGGACGCGCTTGGCTCCAATTCGAGGTTGAACCGATCGATTCACAGCCTGATTCCGGAGGATCAAATATCTGCCAGACTGCCATTTTCGACCCTGCAGGCTTGAGTGGTCTTATCTACTGGTACGCGCTGTATCCTGTCCACCGCTGGATCTTCGGCGGAATGCTTCGTGCGATTGCTGTTCGGGCAGAGCTCGAAGCTCGCATCAAACACAGGTGACTTCCACTCTCGCCGGAGAGTTAATGCACTGTCCCCGCAGCCCCGATTTCTGATGGTGTTTCTCCCGGTTTTCCCCTGCTGTTTTCGGGCGTGCTTTCGGAATCTCTTCATCCGCCGTGACCCGGACAGGCTGGATGCGTCGTACATTATTTGCTGTATTCGGTGCTTTTGTCCGCTGCATTACACTCGCAAAGGCGTTTCCACCCACCACGGTAGGCCGCAACGATGCGAGTGCTAATCGTCGATGACCATGAATTTGTCCGCCGTGGCGTGCGATCCCTTCTCCTCAGCCAATCCAACTACGACATATGCGGCGAAGCGGTTGACGGACAGGATGCGTTAGAAAAAGCTCGCGAGCTGAAGCCAGATGTGATCGTCATGGATGTCAGCATGCCTAAGCTGAATGGGTTGGAGGCGACCCGCCTAATCCGAAGCATGCTTCCTGATTCCGAGGTACTTATTCTCAGCCAACACGAGTCCTCCCAGATGCTCAAGGAGGCCGTTAAGGCGGGGGCTCGCGGTTATGTGGTGAAGTCCTCAATTTCAAAAGACCTGCTTACCGCGTTGGCCGATGTCGGTCAGCATAAACCTTTTTTCGATGCCTCGATTCCTGAAGGTGCCAACCGATCCGGCCATATTGATGCTCAGGAAGTTTTGCAACGGAGCGCGGCTTTGGAGCAGGCCCTCCGCGAGAGCGAGGAGCTTTATCGGTCTACGTTCGATCTTGCGGCGGTGGGAATTGCGCACGTGAGCCCCGATGGTCAATGGCTCAGAGTTAATAAGAAGCTGTGCAACATCGTCGGTTACAGCGAAGAGGAACTCTTTAAGATGAGACTTCAGGAGATCACTTATCCAGCCGATCTCCGCACTGATGTCGCTCTGCCCGAGGAGCTAAGGACTGGCGCTTTAGATACCTATTCGATGGAGAAACGCTACATTCGAAAAGACGGGGCACTCGTCTGGGTTAATCTGACGGTCTCAGGGGCTCGGCATCCAAGCGGAGAACTGAAGCACTTCATATCGGTATTTGAAGACATCACTGAGCGTAAAGCCGCCGAGGAAGCACAGCGTGCCAGCGAAGTTCGGCTCGAATTGGCCCTAGAAGCGTCTAAAACAGCATTGTTCGAATGGGACATCGAGAAGCAGACTGGCATTGGAATCCCCAGATGGCAGCGATTTACGGCTTCCAACCCAAGAGTGAATGCATCACCGCCGAGGAGTGGAGCGGACTCTTCCATTCTGAGGACGTTAATCGGCTACGTGCAGACGCCGAAAGGTTTCTCGCAGATCAGTACAACGAGCAGTTCGATTTCGAATTTCGCACAAGTAAGCCTGATCGCGAAACGAAGTGGATTCGCTCCCATGGGCGCATAGTCCGTGATGTGAACGGAAAGGCTGTACGCCTGATTGGTACTCACACGGACATTACAGACCGCAAGCGGGTCGAGCAAGCATTGCGGGAAAGCGAACAGCGTTATCGGACGGTTACGGATGCTTCGCCCGTCTTGGTCTGGATGTCTGGCAAGGACAAGCTTTGCTATTACTTCAATAAAGGTTGGTTGGATTTCGTCGGGCGCACTCTGGAACAGGAATCGGGTAATGGCTGGACAAAGAACGTGCACCCGGATGACTTCGAGCGATGTCTGCAAATGTACGTCACCAACTTCGATGCTCGTCGTCCCTTTGAGATGGAGTACCGACTGCGGCATCACACCGGCGAATACCGTTGGATTTTTGATCGCGGAGTGCCGCGCTATGCGCCTGATGGAACGTTTGAGGGATATGTTGGCGGCTGTCTCGACATCCACGCTCAAAAAGCGGGAGCAGAGAAGGTTCGGACTGCTGACGAAACGTGCGCCTGATGAAATGAAGAACGACGCCGTATCGCTCGCGAATCGCATGACAGTGCGACCCACGACGATTCGGTTTTCACAATCTACGCCACAGTCTCGCCTCGTTTCTCATCCGCATCAGAACCGATCCAAAAACCGTGCAGACTTTGCTGCGTCACAGTGACGTCAAGCTAACGCTACAGGTCTACACTCATGCGGTCAGCCGGGATCGCATGGCCGCAGCAGGGAAATGCTTACAGCAATTCTCAGCCACGCGGCGGACCAAAGCGGACTGAAAGCGGACCGAGGAAGAAGTGCACCGGCCTAAGTTCTTCCGGATGACTCAGTTCCTTAGACAGCCTTCGACGCGTTTCTAAATGCGGACTGAGAGCGGACTGGCGACGCTCACCAGATCTTCATTAAGTCCTTAGGAATGATGGTGGCCAGGGACGGAGTTGAACCGCCGACGCCAGCCTTTTCAGGGCTGCGCTCTACCACCTGAGCTACCTGGCCACTGCTTGGATCTCCCGCACCATCAGGCTGGTTACGAGACGCCACGTCACGCTCGATCGATCAGGAGGGTTGTCGTTGGGACGGCAACCGGTACTACTCGGAGAGCAAGCGGAACGCCCTAGATTATAGCAACCGAATCTGAATCCCTCAAACTTGTGCAGCTGAAGATTCTCGCTCGGGGAACTCCAGATGCTTCCGACATCAGGCACGATCAGGCTCGATTACTTCCCAGACGCTGCTCCCCGCTTTTGCAGCCACTGCGACAATTCCGGAGTCTGTCGCGATTTCAGATCCGCGCAATTGTGGATGCTCTCGAGCGATTGCTTGAGCGTCCGCTGGGCGGTTGGAACGGCGTGCTGCGTGAAGAAGCCCTGCACCTGGTCCTGCATGCCTGCCTCGCAATACACATTGGTTGCGCCTACCACTTCCCCGCTTGTGAAACCGCCACCGACTTTGTCGATTTCGGACCAATGAGCCTGCACGAATTCCCAGGCCAGCCTTCCGCCCGCAGGATTCTTCATCACCGCGGCGATCATTCCCAACGTATCCTGGCTGCGCACGGCGGGAGAGATCGCGTACTCCAGCGTCCGCTCCAGCAGCTTCGGGCTGCGGAATTTCGACAGAGTCTGGAAATACAGGTAGTAGTTTTCGAGACTCGTCCCGCTGGCCTGCATCTTCGTCATTAACTTGTCATACAACGAGGCATCCCCATGCTGTGCCGCCAAAGTAAAGGCCGTGAACGCAACCGTCGAATCCAGCGACGCCGGATCAACCAGCGCCTTTTCCGTCCACCTGCGAGCTAAAGCAATCACTTCGGGATCCTGCCCCGCATAGCCCAGCGTGTACAGCACGCGGGCGCGCAGGCTCTTGGTCTCATCGCTCTCGCCGGGCTTCGGGCGCCAGCCTAATTCCTTCCCTGCGGGCGCCAGCAAACCACGCACCCACTGCTCGTACCCTGCCCGATCCGCGTCGCTGACCAGGTAGGTGGCGATGTAGTCGAGCTTCAGCGTCATCTGCGCCATGACCGCTCGCGTCCGATCCGCCCGCAGGCCTTCCGCTAACGCAAGGAAGTCGCCAATCTGCTGCTCGCCTACCCGCACCGATGCCCACGAATCGTTGAGCACGGCGATTCGCTCCGACGGAGTCAAATCTTTCTCAATCTCGCGGCCCATCGCGCGAATCCCGTCTGACGAATATCCCGACCGGTAATATCCGCGCGCGCCCGCATTCACCATTACCCACGATCCACATCCCGGAAGCGCAAAGCTCTCCTGCTTCTTCCTCAGCAGCACGCACTTCTCCGCACCTTTCCCCTTCGCGCCGCTCTGCTTCATGCAAACCGGCACTTGCCACAGCTGCGGACTGCCCGCTTCGAAAAGCTTGCGATCGTAGAAATACCGGGTTTGCGACAAGGTCACTGACGTCGTTCCGCCCGAGCACTGCGCGCGAGCGCTCACCATCGGCGCGCCCGGCTGCCTCACGAACGTGGGCATGATTTCATCCACCGGCTTTTTCGAAACCACGGCCAGCGTCTTCCAGAAATCATCGGCCGTCGAGTTCCCATAAGAGTGCTCTTTCAAATACTGATTCACACCCGCCCGGAAAACTTCCGGACCAAGATAGGATTCCAGCATGCGCAGCACCGACGCCGCCTTGTCATAAGCGATGCCGTCAAACAACTCCTGGATCTGCGCCGGCGTGTCCGCCGCCTGATGAATAGGCCGCGTATTGTTCAGCGAGTCCACATTCAAACTGCCGGCCGTATCTTCGACATCGGCCAGCTCAAAATGCCATTCCGGCTTCCATGCACCGACGGCCTTGTTCTCCATCCAGGTGGCAAACCCTTCGTTCAGCCAGATGTCGTCCCACCACTGCATGGTCACCAGGTCCCCGAACCACTGATGCGCCATTTCATGCGCGATCACCGTGGCCACCAGTTGGTGCAGTTCCACCGACGCCACCTTGTCGTCGAGCTGGAGTTCCGCCTGGCGGTAAGTAATAAAGCCGGTATTTTCCATCGCGCCTGCGGAGAAATCGGGCAGGCCGATCATGTCCAGTTTCTCAAACGGGTACTTGATGCCGAAGTACTGGTCGAAGTACTTCATGCACCACTCGGAAACCTCCAGCGCATAGGTCCCGCTCTGCTTGGTTCCCGGCGGACCCCACACACGAATCGGAATTCCGTCCGCCTCGCCTTCCACGTACTCAAAATGGCCCACTGCAAGCGCAACTAGATAGGACGACATTTTCGCAGTGGTCGCAAATTTGACCGTGTGCTTGTCCGCGCCCGGTCCTGGCGTATCGGAAATTACCTTTGCGTTCGAGATCGCCGCCATGTCTTTGTCGGCAACTACCGCTATATCGAAGGTCGCCTTGTAGGCGGGTTCGTCAAACGAGGGAAACGCACGCCGCGCGTCGGTCGCTTCAAACTGCGTCACCGCGTACTTGCGTGATTCCTTGTCCTTCCCCAGGTACAGACCGCGCAACTCGTCGTTCAGGATGCCAACGTACTTGATGTGAATGGTCGCTGGCCCCGGCTGAATCTCGGTGCCGAACGACAAACTGGCCATTTCTTTTTTCTTGTCGATGCTGACGTTCGCTTTTTGAGTCGCACCGCCACTCGTAACCGTGGTCTTCAGGAAATCAATTTCGGCTGAGTTGAGCACGATCTGTGAGGTTGCCTTCAGGACCCGAACCTGGATGGTCTCTTCCCCGGCAAAATTGTCTTTTTGAAAATCAGGAGCAAAGGATAGCTGGTAATTCTCCGGGACCGCCAGCTCCGGAAGCCGCTGAGCGACTGCAACGCCGCACAGGAGCATGGAAAATGCACACGACCAAAAAATCTTCTTCATCTTGATGTATGAACTCCAAATTTCATTGAACGAATTCGACGAAAATGGCCAAGCTGCACACAACAAAGCGTGCCCCGTTCCTGCAGGCACACTCCTTCGAGCGCTCTCTTCTGACGCTTACTTACGCGTAACATTGCCGGGTCCGTTCACCCCAAAACCCCGGAACCGCCCGACGCAACCAGAGCGCCGTTCATCACAGCCAGCGCACACCGATTGGATGCAAACCAGTACGGAATTTCCCGGTAGTCTTCCACATCAAATACCGCCAAATCCGCATCCTTCCCAGGCTCGATCGACCCTTTTCGATCCTCCACGCGAAGCGCACACGCGCCGTTGATCGTGGCTGCGGCCACGACTTCTGCCGGCGTCATTTTCATGTGCGTGCACGCCAAAGACATCACAAATGGCATGCTGGCGGTAGGAGAACTACCTGGATTGTAATCGGTGGCGAGCGCTACGGGAACCCCCGCATCAATGAATTTGCGAGCCGACGGATATTTCTCCAATCCTAAGAAGTAGTTAGCGCCCGGCACAAGGGTTGCTACCGTGTCGCTGTTTGCCAGCCGCGCGATGTCTTCGTCGCTGACGTGGTCCATGTGATCGAGCGATGCCGGACCAAACTCCAGCAACTTTTCCAGCGGAGTTTCGGATAACTGCCCGACGTGGGCCCGCGTGCTCAGCCCATGTTCCCGCGCCGCGGCGAAGATCGTGGCCGCTTCCGCCTCCGAAAATGCCCCGCGATCGCAGAATACATCCACGAATTGGGCGAGCTTGCGGCGAGCCACCTGCGGAATCATCTCTTTACAGACGATCTCAACGTACTTTTGTGAGCGCCCGCGGAATTCTGCCGGTACCACGTGTGCCCCCAACAGAGTCGGAACTACCGTTCCCGGCCATTGTTTCGCCGCCTGCCGAATGGCTTCCAGCGATTTGAGTTCCGCATCCAAAGCGAGTCCATAGCCCGACTTGGCCTCCACGGTGGTGGTTCCCTGTTCGGCCATTTCGTGCAGAGCGGTAAGCACTTTGTCGGCGAGCGCTCCTTTTTTTGCCTTGCGCACTGGTTCAACGCTTGACTGGATCCCGCCGCCCGCCGCGGCAATCTGTTCGTAACTCGCACCCGCCGTCCTCTTCTCGAAATCCACTAGCCGCGGGTTCATGAATGCAGGATGGGTGTGCGAGTCCACGAAACCCGGCAGCACCACCTGGCCGGAGCAGTCGATCTCGATCACTTTCTTACGATTCTTCTCCAGCCATGGATCGCGCAGCGCATCTCGCGTCCTGCCGACGGAAACAATCTTGCCGCCAAGACAGAGTACGGCGGCGTCTTCGAGAATAGCGAGTTCAGAGAGTTGTGGCCCTCGCCGAGGCATTCTGCCCGCCTGGTTCCGCAGGGTAAGAAGCTGGGAGATGTTGACGAGGAACAACGCAGATGCTTTAGGCAAGAATGCTCCGCAGGCTCAACACCCACCACGGAGACACGGAGGCACGGAGAGAATGATTCTCACAGCACACGGCGCATGATTCCGCGATGTAGAACCGATACGTTGAAGTTGATGATCAGACCTACATGTTTTCCGGTCAGCTTGAGATAAGTCAGCAGCTGTGCTTCGTGAACGTTCAAAAGTCGCTCAACTGCCTTCAATTCAACCAGGATCTCGTCGGCAACGATGAGATCAATGCGATAAATGCCGCGGGTAGTCCGCCCTTTGTAGACCACCGGCAATTCGACTTGCGCTCGGAAAGGAATATCGCGCAGTCGTAATTCCTCGCACATGCACTCTTCATACACGGATTCCAGTAAACCAGGTCCAAGTTGTCGGTGAACCTCGATCGCGGCACCTATAATTCCCTCGGTGAGAGCTTCACTGAGCAGCTCCCCTTCTGTCCGTGTCTCAGTGTCTCCGTGGTGGATGTTCATTTTTCCCTCATTGGCACGCGAACACGAGCCTTCTCCGCAAACACCTTCGCCTCGTCATATCCGGCGTCCGCGTGCCGAATAATGCCCATCCCCGGATCGGTGGTCAGCACGCGCTCGATGCGCTTGGCCATCATGTCGGTGCCATCGGCGACTGTAACCTGTCCCGCGTGCAGCGAGTAACCGATGCCGACGCCGCCGCCATTGTGCACCGACACCCACGAAGCTCCGGCGGCCGTGTTGAGCAGGGCGTTCAGGATCGGCCAATCCGCGACCGCGTCCGTACCGTCTTTCATGCTCTCGGTCTCACGGAAGGGAGACGCCACCGAACCGCAATCCAGATGGTCTCGCCCAATCACGATCGGCCCCTTGATCTTTCCCTTCTTCACTAGATCGTTCATCGCGAGCCCGAACTGTGCGCGCTCCCCGTAACCCAGCCAACAGATGCGGGCCGGCAGCCCCTGGAATTTGATCCGCTTGCGCGCCAAGTCGATCCAGCGCCGCAGAATTCGATTCTCGGGAAATAATTCGAGCACCAGATCGTCCGTCACCGCGATGTCGGAAGCCTCGCCCGAAAGCGCCACCCAGCGGAATGGCCCGCGCCCCTCGCAAAACAGCGGACGAATGTAAGCCGGAACGAATCCCGGAAAGGCGTACGCATCCTTCACTCCGCGCTGAAAAGCGTAGGTGCGGATGTTGTTGCCATAATCAAACGTCACCGAACCCATCTTCTGCAGCCGCAGCATGCCCTCCACGTGCCGCGCCATGGCGTCGAGCGATTTCTCTTCGTAGGCTTTAGGATCGCGCTTGCGTAACGCAAGCGCCTGCTCCAGCGTCATGCCGTTCGGCACGTAGCCATTCAGCGGATCGTGCGCCGACGTCTGATCGGTCAGAATGTCCGGCATCACGCCGCGCTCCGCCAGCTCCGGAATGATGTCGGCGCAATTCCCCACCAGCCCGACCGAAATGTTCTCCTTCTTGCGTACCGCGTTCTTCAGGATGCGCAACGCTTCGTCGAGCGTCGTGACCATGAAGTCGCAATAGCCGGTCTTGATGCGCTTCTTGATCCGTTCGGGATCGACGTCAATTCCGAGAAACGCCGCGCCAGTCATGGTTGCCGCCAGCGGCTGCGCGCCACCCATGCCGCCCATGCCGCCGGAAACGATCAGCTTGCCCGCCAGATCGCCGCCAAAATGTTTCTCACCCGCCGCCGAAAAAGTTTCGAACGTCCCTTCCACGATTCCCTGCGAGCCAATGTAGATCCACGAGCCCGCAGTCATCTGCCCGTACATCATTAGCCCGGCGCGCTCCAGTTCGTTGAACTTATCCCAGTTCGACCAGTGACCTACAAGATTCGAATTCGCGATCAGCACGCGCGGCGCGTGGTCGTGCGTCTTGAACACGCCCACGGGCTTGCCCGATTGCACCAGCAGCGTCTCGTCGTTGTCGAGCGTCTTGAGCGTCTCTACGATGGCGTGGTACGCCTCCCAACTGCGTGCCGCTCGACCCGTGCCGCCGTACACGACGAGGTCCTGCGGCCGCTCCGCCACTTCTTCGTCCAGATTGTTCATCAGCATGCGCATGGCAGCTTCCTGCTGCCAGCCTTTGCAGGAGATCGAAGTCCCGCGCGGCGCACGAATGGGCGTGTAATTTTTGGGAGAAATCTCAGTCTCTACCGGCATGCAGTAATGGTATTGCGTCCCGAACCAGCATGCAATTGTAGGGTCAGGAAACCACCCTCTTCCCCATGTCATCCTGAGCGAAGTGAGGCGCCAGCCGAACGCAGTCGAAGGCCCCCTGCATCTGCCCGCCACATGACAAGCGTCGCAAGCCTTTTCTCATCCCGTGCAGGGTTTGGAGCAATGGCGACAAAGCAAAGGGCCAAACGGAATTTTCAGCGCAGCGGCAATTGAGCACGGAATTTGGGTTTTGCCAACGACCAATGACCGACGACCAACGACTCGTTCATCACCACGACGAATAAGCCGTTCCATCCGAAGCCGTCAAATTGGACGCGCTATGCACATCAATAATTCCCGGTTCCTGCTGCTCCACCGCTTCGGTCGCTTCTTCCTGTTCAGGGGTCCAGTTGGCTTCACCCGTGAAAGGATCCTTGGGCACAACTTTGAGGTATCCCGCCGTTACAATGTCGTCGAGCGACTGCGGCGCCTTCTTTTTGTCCATCGTGTATTGGTCGATGACCTGCCGCAGGGTAAACAAATCCTGCTTCAACACGCCTTCCTTGGCGCGCAAAATCGAGCGGTTATAGACCGGCAGGGCGATTGAGATCAGGATCAAAATCAGGCTGATGACGATCATCATCTCGATCAGCGTGAAGCCCCGGCTCCGCCGGCTTGTGGAAACGCGTCTCATCTACCAGTCCTTATATTTGGTTCCGTCGAGCGCCGTGCCGTCAGACTTGGTGTAGACGTCGAACACGCTTTCCCCGCCCCAGGAATCGGACGTGGGATCGTCCTGCATGGAGCGCATCCCCCACTCAGCTTTCCCGGTCATGGGATCCACCGGGATCCGGCGCAGGAATTTAATTTTCTTTCCGTTCGAGTCCACGCCCTGCACCAGCGTATCAATATCCGGCGGATAGCCTTCGCTGCCCAGCTTGATCTGGAATTTCGCCTGGTCCGCGGCGTCCTTGTAGCGATCAATCGCATCCCGGATCATCCACAGATCGTAGCGGAGTTCGCGTTCCCGCTCGCGCTTGATGACCTTGGTCGTCACCGGCACCGCCATCGCGACCAGGATGCACATGATGGCGGTCGCGACAATCAACTCCATCAGCGTGAACCCCTGCCACGCTTCGTTTCGGCCCATTCTGGTTCGGAACTGCAACATCATGCGAAACACTTCTCCTGCACTATTGAATGGTGACCACGGCCTGCGCGCCATTCACCGTGATTGCCTGCATGGCAGGGTCACGCGCGCCGCCGCGGGTGATTGTCAATGGAGACTGGCCACTGGCCTTCGCCATGAAGGTGAGCGTTACGACGGAACCTTGTCCGGACACTCCACCCGAATTCGGCGGACGCGTCGCCGTAATTTGCAGGGTGCCGCTGGTTTCATCCTCGCGATGAACCAGCGCTACCGTCTGCCCGTCTTGCGAGAGGAAACCGCCGTTCGAAACGTTCATCAACTGCAGTTTGCTGGGATCGTAATTCAGCTGTAACGGCACCGAATACACATTCTGTGCGCCCGAAATCAAGATGTTTACCGTAAACGTCGAGCCCTTCGCCGCCGGGATCGTGCCCGGATCGAACAGGAAACTCGCGCCTGCTCCCGGAGCAGTCGTGGGCGTGGGCGTCGGTGCGGGGGTCACTGCTCCCGGAATCGCCGGTCGAGCTTGTCCAGCTTGTCCGGCAGCCGGCGGTGCTCCCGCAGCCGCCGCTCCGCCCCCCGGAGCTGCTTCGCTCTTCGCAATATGCCGTAGTTGCAGCGAGTTCGCCGTGCCGACGTCGATCAGACGCTGGTTCGAGTCGTTGACCTCCGGCCCGCGCACGATGTGCGGAATCAGCGCGAAAACCAGTTCGTTCTCCCGGTGATCTTTCGTTTCGGACCCGAAAAAATATTTCAGGAATGGAATCTGTGCGAGCAACGGCAATCCGCTTAGCGATTGGGTCTCAGTATCCTCCATCATGCCGCCCAGAAGGTTGACTTCGCCTTCCTTCAGCCGAATTTCATGCTCGATCTTACGCTGGCCGATGATGGGCTGGCTGATGCCGCCGATATTGGACTGGCCCGTAACCGACGAAATGTCGAGGCTGACTTTCAGCGTGACTTCGCGCTGGGCATGCACACGCGGGGTGATATCGATGTTTACGCCGACATCCAGATACTGGAACTGCGTGTTGACCAGCGGGTTGATGCCGACGCCGCCGATGCCCGGCTGGAACGATCCGGTCGCTACCGGCACGCGGTCGCCGATCTTAAGCGTGGCCTTCTGGCCGTCGAGCGCTCGGATCTGCGGGTTCTGAATGATCTTGGTGTTACTGTCACCCATGATGGCGGAAGCAGTAACGCCCGGAACCGTGATCGTGAAGTCGGTAGCGTTCAAGTTGCCGATGCGGTTCAGGTTAATACCACCATTGGAGCCGCTGCTGCTGCCGGTCGAAGTTCCGGTTCCGCTGGTCGTGCTGTTTATGTTGTTATTCAGCGAAATGCTGGTGCTGGTCGGCGGCGTAATTCCCAGGGTCCGGTTCCTGTCTTTGCTGACCTGCATCACGACCACGTCAATAACGACTTCCGGCTTCGCCTTATCCAGGTCGTCCACAAACTTCTGCGCCAACGCGATCTGATCGGGAGTGCCTCTTACGATGATGGCATTCTGCGATTGCAGTTGCTGAATTCGCTGCACTTCGAGCAGCGTCCGCATGGCGTTCACCACATCTTGCAGTTCAGTGGCCTGCGATAAGTTCGAAAGATAAAAGGTTTTGATGACGCTCTGATCTACTTCTTTCCTCTTCGCCGGATTGTCGGTGGCCACAAAAATCGTATTCGGCGTCACCGGACGCCAGAAAGTTTTCGATTCCAGCGCTATGATCCCCAGCGCTTCTTCCAGCGTAACCCCATTCAAGTCGATGCGGATCTTCCGCGAGGTGTAGTCCGGATCAAACAGAACGTTGATTCCCGCCAGCTTCCCGACGATTTCGTAAATCACCTTGGTGTCTTCGGTGGACTTCAAGGTGATTGGCACGTTCGAAATCGAGGTCAGTTCCACCGGACCCTGCGCTTCCGCCAGCCGCTTGCGCAGCGCATTGGGCGGGGCAGCGACCGCCTGCGGGGGATTGGTCGCCTGGTTCAGCAAGTCCTGCGTACGGCGTAACTCCTGTTGAGCAATAAAGCTGGAAGGATCGATCGCCGAAGCCTTCTGGAATTCCACAATGGCTTCGTCGAGCTTCCCGCCGTCCCGCAGCAGTTGCCCGCGATGGACGTGCGCGGCCGCCGCCAGGAACTTGGTGTGCTCATAGGCCGCACGGTAGCGCAGGTCCTTGGGCTTCTGGCGAAACGCTTCCTGGAAATACTCGAATGCGCGCTCGTAGTCCTGCCGCTTTTCGGCGTCTATACCTTTTTTGTAGTTGGAATGGGCGCTGTCGGCGGCCAACGGTCGGGATGCGGCCAGGACGATTAGTAGCATCGCCACCAGGCTCAACAAACGTCTCATGGACTGATTCCTCGTATGCAAGCGGGATCCGGGACGGCAATCGCCCCTCGGGGGAGGTTCGGCGCCTTTGTATAGGCAGAAATTCACGGGAAGCTGCGTGATTATAGCATCGTGCCTCAGCAGTTCCGAAGTGACTGTTTCATCGGCATTTACACTCTTTGGTCGTAGTCCCAGGAGCACCCCGGAGGGCGCTCGGAATCGGGCTTCCCGCGCACGTTTCGGGATTTCGCCGCCGGTCTGCGCTTTCTTTAAGCCTCCCCAGCCAAAATCATAGAATCCAAAGCGGGTTGCGGCGAAATTCGCTGGCCGCCTTTCATGTGATAACGTTTTTCTTGATCATGGCGCGCACGCAAACTCATCAGACCAAGCCCAATCCGGAGAAAAATCCGCGGCGCGACCCAACCGCAGCCGGACAAAGAGACGCCGCCGTCAATAGGATCGCTTCGCATAACTACTTCTTGCTGGAAAAATTTGAGACTGGCATCGTTTTGACCGGCACCGAGGTCAAATCGGTTCGCAGCGGCCAGGCCAACCTCAAGGATTCCTATGGTTTAGTAAAGGATGGCGAGCTTTGGCTGCTGAACGCCCACATCGGCCCCTACGACCACGGCAATATCTTCAACCACGCCCCCCTGCGCACCCGCAAGCTGCTGATGCACAAAGAGGAAGTCCGCAAGCTGATCGGCAAGACACAGCAGAAGGGCCTCACCCTGATTCCCACGCGGATGTATTTTAAAAATGGCAGAGTGAAAGTCGAGCTGGCGCTCGCCAAAGGCAAGCAGCTCTGGGACAAACGGGAAACCGAGCGTCGCCGCACCGCCGATAAAGAAGCCCGCGAAGCCATCACCCGCAGCCGCCGGCGGGCCTAGCAAAGTTTTTCCCAATCAGATTCGCAAACGCCTTTGAAGTCTTTTCCTGAATGCCGGCAATCGAAAAACGCATTCGCAGTTTGTCTGATAAAAATTTCGCCCAAGCTCAACCTCCAGGAAGCTCAAAAAAAATGGGTCCGGGAAGTATCCCGGACCCTTAGGAGAGAGGTAACACCCCAACGAACAATCGACTACTGAATTGTGAGCGATAGCGGGGTCGCGTGCGAGACTCCACCCGACGTTCCCACCACCATCACCGTTGCCCCCGGCTGGGTTCGGCCTTTCGACGAATATCCGCAGCCGACCGCAGCCATGGTCAATGCAATCATGAGAACCACCGCCCCCAGCGCCCAGGCCTTGGCCGAATTCGCAGGCTGCTCCTTGCGCCGAGTCCCCCACAGCATTCCAAGCATGCCCACCATCAAGAGCGAACCCGCAACGTACGGATTCGGCGGAATGTAGGTGGTGCCCACGGCAATTGTGAGTTGCGACGTCGATGCCGCTGCGCCCGGGTCAATGGTGGCCGGATTGAACGCGCACGTCACGCCAGCAGGCAAGCCCGTGCAGGAAAGATTGACCGGATCGGCGAATCCACCCGCCGCAGTCGATGCAATATTGACTGTGGTCGAGCCACCCCGCGTCACGGTCGCCGATGGCACCGACAACTGGAGCGCGAAGTCTTTTCCCGCCGCCGGGGTCGGTACGAGCGTTGCAAACAGGCCGTGCGTTTGCGACGAGCCGCCCGCAGTCAAGTACATGGTGTCGGGATCGCCCGTGCCGCCTGCGCCAAATACCATGTCCCACAATCCCGGGATTGCAATGAGCTGGTTATTTGAGTTTTTCACCTGGCCCAGGAAATTACCGTTCGCGTCGAAGGCGTTGATTGTGCCGTCGCCGAAATTCCCCACCAGGAGATCGCTCGAGAAATCTCCGAAATTAGGGGAGCTCACCACCATGCCCCACGGAGCATTCAGCGTGCCCCCGGTGGCGAAGCGCTGCCTGAACTGGCCGAGGTTGTTGAAGACGTCGATCAGGCCCCGCCCCGCGCCGAGCGTGGGATCGTGCTTGGCAACGTCCTGGGTGGCGTAGGCCACGAACACGTTCGGGCCGATCACTCGTACCCCATGAGGCGCAAAGCCCGCGGGCAGATTGGGATCCGTAAAGGTTCCGCCGCTCAGCGTGGCCGGAGCGAAGTTGTGGTCGTAAACTTCAATCGCGCCACTGTGAAAGTTTGCCGCCAGCAGGAAATTTCCCTGCGGATTGGTGACCAGCGCCAGTCCCTTGTAGACCGCGCTGGCGGCGGAATTGTCGACCTTGGTCACTGCGTTCAGCGTGCCATTCCAGCTGGCGATAATTCCGTCCTCGGTGTCGAAAATGAAACTCGCGCCGCCGAAATCGGTCGCGACCGTATTGGCCACCGTGCCGGTCGGGCAACCTACTGCGCATGGATTGTGCGCCGCGACTGGAATACCGGCCGTAATCGTCTGCTTGTTGCCGGCCGCATCGTAGGTGGTGGAAGTGCCGCCGTTATTGTTGGCAATCCAAAAAACATCTCCGGGAAGAAACGAAATTCCCCAAGGGTTCGAAAGCTGCGCGTCCGTGTGAGCCGCGACGCCGGCCTGGTCTGCGACCAGGTTCGTTTGTGTGTAACCCGTTTGTGCATAGGCTGCCGTCGCCACCGCTAGCGACAACATGCCCAAGGTAAAAATCCAAGCAAGTCGTTTCACCGCATCTCCTCCGATTCAATGTTCGAAGCCCCGGGGCGACGGGTATGTCTTAAGGTGAATAGAGCGTAGCGAGAACGACAGTGGTGTTTGTCACAACTCTGTCTGCAAGCCGTAAAACCTTCGCATTTGCAAAGTCATGACAACGTGACAGATCGCAGATAATTCACGCCAACTTTCTGTGGGGTGAGCGGAAAAGCGGTATCCGCAGAGATCGCGGCAGAAAAGCTCTTAACCGCCAAGCTCGCAAATGAGTACCGCAAAGGACACGAAGAAATCCGGGAGTGCCTGCGCGAACTTCGCGGCTTTTTTGCGCCCTTTGCGGCGAAAAGCTTTTCTCTGCGACCTCCGCGGAGGTTCTCTGCGACCTCTGCGTTTTAAGGTTTTCTGAGCTTGCTCTGTCCCATGTGATGGGGCTGAACGGGATACTACCCTTTCGTCCCGCCTTGCGGATTTCGCTGTCACTGATGAAAATGGAAAGACTCATGAAAACCAAACTGTCTTCCTCTGCTCCCTCCCAGCTGGATACCGAATGTCTGGTCGTGGTCGCACTAGATCGCGGCAGCAAGGACAAACCCGAGGTCGGCGTCGACATCGCCGACGAAGCCGTAAAGAAAGCCGTCGCCGAGGTCATTGCGAACGGCGAAGCCACCGGCAAGAACTGCGAAGTTACCCTCATCCACCATCCGGCCGGCGTGAAAGCGCGCCGCCTGCTGCTGCTGGGTGGAGGCAAGGCCGCCAACTTCTCCGGATTCGAGTTACGCCGACTGGCCGGCACCGCGGTGCGCACGCTCAAGTCACGCGGTCTGCGGAGCTTTGCATTTGCGCTTCCCTCCTCTGGCCTCACCGGCGAGACGGCGGTCAAGGCGATCGTGGAGGGCGCCTTTGTCGGCAACTTCGACGCCGACACCTACCGGAGCGACCGCAAGGACCAGAAGATCGACGAGCTCACCATCGTGACGGGCGGCGAAAATGCCGGGCTGCAAGAGGCTCTCGACGAAGCCCGCGTCATTGGCGAATCGCAGAACTTCACCCGCGAACTGGTCAACGAGCCTTCCAACCGCATGACCCCGACCATGCTCGCCGACCGCGCCAGAAAGATGGCGCAGGAAGTCGGATTGAAGTGCGAAATCCACGGCGCCGACAAGATCAAGGAATTGAAGATGGGCGCTTTCTGGAGTGTGGCCCAGGGATCGGATGAGCCACCAGCCCTGATCATTCTGAAATACGAACCCGCGGGCGCCCCTGAAAAGCCGGTGCTCGGGCTGGTTGGCAAAGGGGTCACTTTCGATACCGGCGGAATTTCCATCAAGCCCGCCGATGGTATGGAGAAGATGAAATACGACATGGCCGGGGGCGCGGCGATGCTTGGCGCCATGCGCGCAATTGCCCTTCTTAAACCGAAGCTCAAAGTTACCGCCATCGTGTGTGCCACGGAAAACATGCCGTCCGGCAAAGCGCAGAAGCCGGGCGACGTGCAGATCGCCATGTCGGGCAAGTCGATCGAGATCATCAACACCGACGCCGAAGGCCGCCTCGTCCTGGCCGACGGCCTGTACTACGCGCGCCAGCTTGGCTGCACACACCTGATCGATGCAGCCACGCTGACCGGGGCCGTAGTCGTCGCGCTCGGTTACGTGAACGCGGGCATCTTCGCCAACGACGAAAAAATGTACGAGCGCTTCAGCAAAGCCGAAGATCAGGCCGGAGAAAAATTCTGGCGCCTGCCGCTCGACGACGAATACAAAGAGGTCATCCGCTCCGGCATCGCCGACATCATGAACTCCGGCGGCCGCTGGGGCGGCGCCATCAACGCAGCCATGTTCCTGCAAGAATTCGCCGAAGACACGCCGTGGCTGCACCTGGACATTGCCGGCACCGCCTGGACAGAAGACGCCAAGCCATGGATTGCGAAGGGACCGTCGGGAATTGGCGTGCGAAGCCTGGTGGAATTTGTGAAGGACTTTAGCGGATAAGTTATCGCATTGAAGCACATCAGGGTCGTTGTGTGCTTCTCGGGAGCTTAACCCGTGTGCGCAGAGGGCGGGAGCAGGGCTCCGCAATGCGGATAGGTTTCGGGAAGGGGACGGCTTCAGCCGTGCCGAAGAGACTCGATAGAGAGCGGGCTTCAGACCCTGAGGTCCGCTCTTTGACGGCCGCTTTGCGCGTCCTGCGGGCGGGACGCCCGCCACTCCACCGGCCAAATCTATTGGGGTTGCGTTCCACCCACCGTCAGCAGTTCGCAATTCGCAACGCACTTATACGTCTGCACGTCGATCTCCGCTTTCTTGTGTGACTTTAAATTGGGAACAATCAACAACGACTGCGGGCCGTCAGCCAAATTGAACAGGCAATCGAATTCCATGGTCTGCACGCCGCGCTGCTTGCACGAAGTCTGCGCCAGCGCTGATCCCAACTGGTCGGGCCGGTCGTACACCTGATCCGCCGTCGCCGACGGCAGAACCGCCAGCGTCATCGGTACCGGCGCCTTGATCTTCATCCACAGCTTCTGGCCATCCTGCTCGGGCGCGAGAATGCTATACAGCTTCGGGATCTGGGACAGTTCGTACTTCTCCTTCACCAGCCGCACCCATTGAAACTCTGGCTGCACACAGTTTGTGACACAGGACCAGCTGTGATACGTGATCTGCACGTCGTTAGGTGAGATAAACGCCCGGCTCGCGCCCCGCGTGAGAATTGCTCCAATACCCTCCAGTGCGGCGCGGTCGGGAGAACGCTCGTCGTGAAGGACCAGCGTCATGGGCCGGCTCGGCGGAAGATGGCATTCGTAGGTGGTGCTGCTTATGTGCTCGCGCATGCAGCGGAACTCGAGATTCGCCCAGGCCTCCGGATTCCTCTGCGCAGCGTTCCAGCCATCGGTATCGACCATCGCCAATGTCACGGGGCGCCTTGCCTGAATGATCACGTGCATGTTCCCGCCGTCTGGCCCGGCATGGTAAACGCGGCCCGCATGATAGTCGGCCGGGTCGAGTTGCACGACCTCATCGCTGGCGCGCACCCAGCCGAAAGTTCGCGGCGGTAGTTGCTGCGCCTCCGCTATGCCGACCGCGGCGCAAATCAGGGCGGCGAACATGAGCCGTGCTCTCATTGGATCCCCTTTGTCGAACTTGTCTTGGCAATTGTGGCAACCACAGGACGGGAGGGAACGGCAATTCGCCCGAAAGAGGTTACAGAGGTAACGATTCTTGGAGCTACCTTTCCGTATGCTCCGATGGAGTTTGAGGGAGATTTCGCGGCTGGAATCTTCGTTTGCCCGGAAAATGCTGGTTTGACGTAGTTTCGCTTGAGGACACGGGCCAAAAGGGTCAAAATCCTTCCGCCCTGCTGGAGCCTGGAGTTTGCAGTGGGCCGGGCGTCCGGCTGGATGCTGGAGCTTCCGGTGCGACCACGAAGGCGCTATTCGTCCGATATCACGCTGCCACCTTTCCAGCGACGAGCGCAATTCCATACATACATCCAGCGGCCGGGGCTGCAGATCGCTGTGTTTCTTCTCTTCCCTATCCTAAGCGCCCTGGCCCAGACCGCGGATAGTTGGCCCCCGATCCCACCGGCAGATCTCGAGTTGAAGAACAATCCGGCTCGCCCGGACTCCCCCGCAATGCTGCTGGAGAGAGACAGCGAGCAGGATGACGTACATGCCATCCTCAGTGAATATTTCCGTATCAAGGTATTCAAGGACGAAGGGCGAAGGTTCGCCAACATTGAAATCCCTTACCTTGAAAAGGTGCACGAGGTTCGCGACATCCGGGCCCGCACGATACGGCCCGACGGGACCGCGCTCGAGTTCAGCGGCGAGATACTGGACCAACTGATCGCCAAATCAAAACGCCTGCGCTATCACGCCAAGGTGATTCACCTGCCGGAAGTTGAGCCCGGCAGCATCCTCGAGTATTCCTACAAATTTGCCTGGCATCCAAACATCCCTGACATTCTCAAGAATCCTGGCAAATTTCTGATTGACGGTACCTATTCGTACCCGACCGCGCACTGGACGCTTCAGCACGAATTATTCACGCGCCACGCGCGCTTCCGGATTCGTTACCTTCCGAAAGCCAATTTGCAGTGGGCCCTGGTGCGCGCCCCCCAAGGCGCCTCCGTGCAAAGAAAAGGAGACGGCACCGCTGAGCTCGAAGTGCACGATGTTCCGCCACTCGAGAAGGAGGAATTCGCTCCGCCGGAAGATATGATCAACAGCCGCGTGCACTTCTTCTACATGGTCGGGTTGGCCAGCCCGGAGGCGTACTGGCGCGACGAATCGACACGCCAGGGAAAAGAACTCGACCAATTCATTGGCCACTCCAAAAAAATCGAGCAAGCTTTGGCCACGATCTTCTCTCCCCAGGACGACCCGGAAACGAAAGTCCGAAAGATCTACCGGCGCGTCCAACAGATTCGTAACCTGAGCTACGAATCCAGCAAGAGCGGGCAGGAGAATAAACGCGAGAACCTCAAAGCCAATAAAAACGTCGAAGAAATCTGGGAACGAGGTTACGCGGCCACCAACGAAATCAACTTTCTGTTCGTCGCGTTGCTGCGGGCCGCCGGCTTCGACGCGGCCCTCGCGCAACTGGCCTCACGCAGCCACTCCATTCTGGATCCGAACGTCCCGGATGCCACGCAACTGAACTCGACCGTGGTGATTGTGCGGGTAGGCGACAAGGACCTCTTTCTCGATCCTGCTACCCGTTTCTGTCCATTCGGACTTCTTCCCTGGGAAGAAACCGGCGTGCATGGTCTGCACGTGGGTAAATGGTGGCTGAACTTTCCCCGCATTCCCGGACGGGGCAGCGAAACCGCCATCACCAGGCGCACCGCGACGGTGAGCGTGCTTCCCGACGGCGCTCTCGAGGGAGTCGTGAAAGTGACGTACTCCGGTCAGGAAGCTCTGAGCCGACGGCTCGATCTCTACGACGAAGACGAAGGCGGCCGACGCAAAGCCTTGGAAGAAGAAATCAAACACTGGCTGCCGGCGACCGCCTCGGTGGAAGTCAAGCATGCAGGTCCGTGGGACAGTTCCGAGGACGAATTACAAGTCGAGAGTTCTTTTACCGTGCCTGATTTTGCCGCAATCAGCGGGCGGCGCGTGCTGTTTCCACTTGCACTGTTTCAATCCAACGAGACCAATCCGCTCAAATCCGACAAACGCGAATATCCAATCTATTTTGATTACGCTTACCAAACCCAGGACGACATCCAGTGGAACTTCCCGGAAGGGTTTCAACCGGAGGCTCTGCCCAAGCCCTATACCTACCAGAATAATTTCTTCCGCTATCAGAGCCGCTTTACGCCGGAGGGGAAATTCACCCGCTCGACCCAGATGGAGGGTTTCATCTTCGAGCGCGGAATGTACACACTGATCAAGCGCTGTTATGAACAGATGATTACCGATGACCACAGCAGCACGATCGTGTTGCAACGGACCAACGCCAAACCGTAGGGGCGGCGTCCGAAGGGATCAGTTGTTAGTCGCTCGTTCTAAACAACGAGAACCAGCTCACGCCCTTTTTGCTCCTTACCAGCTCTGTCATCCCGAGCGGAGTTAGGCGACAGCCGAACGCAGTCGTAGGACCTCTGCACTCCCTTGCAGGTTCACAACGGCTGCGGATTTTCCTTCGTGCAGCACGGGGAGGGGGACGCCTGAGCACATCCATCCCTGAACGGCGAAAACACGGACCACGCACGTGCCAGGAACAGGTTCGAAGCCTGGCAGATGCAATGTCCGTGTTCGCTTACTGCAACCTTGATCGACGTCGGCTTACTTGCTCTGTACCGAGTCGAAACCTTTTTCAAACTGCGTGGCCATCGGTGTTTCGCCCGATTGCAATCCGTCGCGCCCCATGGTGCGCCACAGGTACTGGCCCCCGCGCATGTGCGCGTCATACACCGCCAACACGTCTTCCGACGGGCGGCTCTGCACCAGCACAATGATGTCAGCGTCCGAAGGGCGCGTCACCACCATCAATTTGCCCCACTTGCGGATAGAGTCTTGCACGGCACTGATTGCCTCGCGATCCTGCGGAAACAGGTTTGGATTGAACTGGTCTCCGTCATAGGACGCGACGTAGACGAAGCGCGCATTCTTCAAAACTCCGGGGAAAGGTCGATCCGGGGTCGAAGGTTTCGGCGCCGCCCAAGCCATCGCCGCCAGAATCAGCATCGCACTGAAGATTCGTCCAACTTTAGTCACGCCACCACCCCACTCCTGACTTCTGCCCAATTAGATGCTTACCGGGTTGCTCCGGTTGCGTCCTACGGGGTACGGGCGCTTGCAACTGATTGAAAACCACCGTAGCTATAAGATAATACGTAATACGACCAACGGGAGGCAGTAAACAGGGCCAGCGAGACACTGCAGAATGCCCATTGCCGGGCCGTAAATGGCCCTACAATCGTCCGCTGAGGCTCCGGCCGACCCAGAAGATCACGCTGCCGTTAACGCGCCCCTGTGGGCCTCTAATCGCAACTACGCCACATTCTTCTCTTTTAGCTATTAATACCGGGCGGCGGGACAGTTACATCACCGAAGGGGCGGTGATTCCCAAGACCGCCAGTGTGCGAATCAATTCCCGCCGAACCACTGCTCCGGTCGCGAGCAGAAACTTTTTTCGGCTTTCGTCGGGTTCATTCAGGATCGGATGGTGGTGATAGAAGGAATTGAAAAGCTGCGCCAACTGGAAAACGTGTTTCGCCAGATAGGCCGGCTCCGTGGTTGCGATGCACTGATCGACCAGGAAAGCGGTTTTGGACGCAGTCAACCAAAGCTCCCAGATCTCGTCGCCGGAGGGTCCGTCCAGGTACTTCGCGAACTCTTCCGGCGTGGGGCGATCAGCAGCGCCCCCGCCGAAGGTTTCCGCATCGTAGCCGCCTTTGCGAAAGATGTTAGTCGCGCGCACAACGGCGTACTGCGCGTAGGGTCCGGTTTCACCTTCGAAACTCAACGCTTCCTTGAAGTCGAAGGCGATTACCGATTGCTTGGTGAACTTCAGCATGAAGTAGCGCAGGGCGCCGATGGCGATCTGGGTAGCGATGGAGAGTCGTTCGTTATTGGCAAGTTCGGGGTGGCGCTGATCGACTTCGGCCTTCGCTGAGTCGATCAGGCGGTCGAGCAGGTCGTCGGCCTTCACCCCGAAGCCTTTGCGCCCGGAAACCTCGATGTATGAACGAGCCTTGTCTTCTTCCGAAAGCTGATACCCGAGCTCGGCCGCGCAGCGGGGCGTGAGGGCAACCATTTCGTAGGAAAAGTGCGTGTAGTGCTCGGCGGCCTCATTGTGGCCAAGGCCGCGCAGCGCTTCGATCACCGTGCTCTGTGCTTCGGACTGGCGCGCGTCAATGACGTTGTAGATTTCCGCGACGTCGCCGAAGTGCGGATGGTTCGGCTCACCTTCGATCGCGGAAATCCAAACCTGGCCCCCGTTCGGATACTGGTAAAACTTGCGATAGGCGAAATCGCGTCCCAGCAATCCAAACTTCCACATGTGGTAAGCGATGTCCTTGCCGACATAACCCACGGTGCCGTTGGAGCGGACGATGACTTTTTGGTCCTCTTCAGAAACCTCATCGCTTGACTCTGCGCCCTCCGCGGCTTTATCTGCGCCCTCTGCGTTTTCAGATTTTGCGGTTCCCGCCCGCCGCATCACCCAGCATCCTCTGTTCTTGCCCTCGTTCTCGAAGAACAACACACCCGAATCTTTCAACTTGGTGAACGCCGCATCCCAGAAGTGCAGGCGCAGGATTTCGCTTTCCCGCGGCAGGAAGTCGTACTCAATGTCGAGCCGGTCCATGGTTTCAAGATGCCGGCGCAGGACCGCGATCGAGATCAGGTCTGCGATCGCGGATGTTTCGTTTCCGCCCTGCTCGATCTCGTGCAGCGTCTTGAGGCGAAGCTGCAGACTCTGCTTGTCCTCGGCGTACCATTGCGAGGCGCGCGCGTAGAGATCCCAGCAGTAGTAATCGAAGCGCGGCTGGGCGGCCAGTTGTTCGATGTCGGCTCGCGATTTCTTTTCAAGGTAAACAAATCCCACCACCACGTCGGCCACCTGCACGCCCGTGTTGTCGATGTAGTTCTGGACATCCACCTCCCTGCCCGCAAAGCGCAACAGGCGGACGAACGTGTCGCCCAGAATGGCGTTGCGGAGATGCCCGATGTGCGCGGCCTTGTTGGGATTGATGCTGGAATGCTCGACCAGAATCTTGCCCGCCGGGATGTCTACCCTGGGTCGCTCATCGGCGAACAGCGCGACGGCCAGCTCGGAGCGTTTCACGCGGGCATTGATGTAGCCGGCCCCGGCGACTTCGACCTTCTCGAAGCCCTCGATCGGCCCGATGCCGCTGACGATCTCTTCGGCGATCTTGCGGGGCGCCTTGCGAAGCTTCTTGGCGAGTTCAAAGGCGAGCGGCATCGCGTACTCGCCCAGTTCCACTTTCGGCGGTTGCTCGATCACGATTTTCGGCAGGTCGAGGTCATAGGTGCGGCGCAGAAATTCGCGCACCTGCTGGGCGAGACGGCGTTCGAGCGAACGGTACAAGAAGTCCCTCTATCTCATTGAATAAAATAGTGATTGTAACAAAGGCGGGCGTGCGAGGCGGTTTGACGCTGCAGGCAACTGTTCCCTATGATGAAAAGACGTCGTTGGTGGTTGGTGGTTGGCGAATCCCACCGGATCAAATCTGTGCTGAACGCTGACGTTTCGACCGGCCCCCGCGAAAACTGCCTT
Source organism: uncultured Acidobacteriota bacterium (assembly GCA_963850425.1). GTDB lineage: Bacteria > Acidobacteriota > Terriglobia > Terriglobales > Acidobacteriaceae > Gp1-AA133. The sequence continues at coordinate 160,253 of CAWKLF010000007.1, forward strand.
GCAAAAACTCACTGCGGGCATTCTTGGGGTTAGGCCGACGACTAACGACCGACGACTGCCTTTCCATGCGCATTGCATACCTTGATTGCTTTTCCGGCATGAGCGGCGACATGTTTCTGGGCGCCTTGATCGATGCGGGCCTGTCTCCGGAGGTGCTGCAGAGGACTGTGGCAGCGCTGAACCTCGGAGCGCAGCTGGACATTTCACGGGTAAACCGCAGCGGCATTACGGCGACGAAGGTGGATGTTTGGGTGAATGGCGAGAAAGAGGGGCCTCCCGGTTCCGGATCGCATGGGCATTCGCATGCTCACGATGTTCAAGAGCATGAGCATCCCCATGATTCGGCTCACGCTCATCCGCATGGTTCGGCTTCCGCCTCTCCGCAGACAGGAGCGTCCGCGCCACACACTCATGGGCGTAGCTTGAAGGAGATTCGCGGGATTATCGCGCGCGCGGCTATCAGCGAGAGCGCGAAGCAGATAGCCCTCAGGATTTTCGATGCCCTCGGCGCGGCCGAAGCCAAAATTCACAATAACGAGATCGAGTCCGTGCATTTTCACGAAGTAGGCGCTGTCGATGCGATCGTTGACATCGTGGGCGCTGCGGTGGGAGCCGAGGCCCTGGGCGTTGACGAGTTTGTCTGCTCGCCGCTGAATGTGGGCGGCGGAACCGTGAAATGCGCGCACGGCGTGTTCCCGGTGCCTGCACCGGCAACTGTGGAACTTCTGGCAGGGGCGCCCGTTTACTCGTCGGGTCTGCAGGCCGAACTTCTGACGCCGACCGGGGCCGCCATTGTGAAGACTTTGGCGACGCGGTTCGGAGCGTTTCCGATGATGAGGATCGAGAAGAGCGGCTACGGCGCGGGGACGCGGGACTTCCCGGGGAACCCCAATGTGGTGCGCCTCACGATCGGCGAGGCCGCGACCTCACTCGATTCGAACACTGCACGGGACACGATCTCGGTCTTAGAGGCGAATCTCGACGACCTGAACCCGCAGGTGTTCGGGTACGTGATGGACCGGTTGCTGGACGAAGGTGCACTCGATGTTTTCGGCATGCCAGTGCAGATGAAGAAGAACCGGCCGGGCACGTTGCTGACGGTTTTGTGCAAGCCGGAAGATGCTGGCAAGCTGACGCATATCGTTTTTGCCGAGACGACTACTCTGGGTGTGCGGCGGCGCGAGGAACAGCGGCAGACGCTGGCACGGCGCTGGGTTTCGGTGACTACTTCCTGGGGCGACGTACGCATGAAGATTGCCAGCATGAACGGAACGGTCACCAACTTCGCCCCGGAGTATGAAGACTGCCGACGAATCGCTGCTGAAAAACATATTCCCCTGAAGACCGTGATGCAGGAGGCTACGCAACGCTACCTGCAGGGATCGGAAAAACCTTAACCACACAGGACAGAGGTACACTGAGGGACTACCCTGTGAGACCCAGTGTCCTCTGTGGTTGTTTGGGTTCAGAAAAACAAATGGCGAAGAAGTTCTACATTACGACTCCGATCTACTACGTGAATGCACGGCCGCATATCGGGCATACCTACACGACCATCGCCTGCGACACGCTGGCGCGGCGGCATCGCATGCTTGGCGACGACACTTATTTTCTTACTGGAACCGACGAACATGGGCAGAAGATCGAGCGCGCCGCAGCGGCCGCCGGCAAGACGCCCCAACAGTTTGCCGACGAGGTTTCCGGTGAGTTCCGCGCGCTGTGGAAGCGCATGGGACTGACCAACGACGACTTCATCCGCACCACCGAAGATCGACACAAGAAGAGCGTGCAGGCGCTGTTTCGCAAGCTGAACGAGAACGGCTACATCTACAAGGGCAGCTACACCGGCCAGTACTGCGTGTCGGACGAGATGTACGTGGACGTGCCCGCGGGCGCGCCCTGTCCCGAGTGCGGTCGCGTCACCGAGACCGTGCACGAGGAGAATTACTTCTTCAAGCTGTCGGCGTTCCAGGAAAGATTGCTGCAGCTCTACGCCAACGATCCCGACTGGATTCGTCCCGAGACGCGGCGCAACGAAGTCGTCTCGTTCGTGAAGGGCGGACTGAAGGATCTCTCCATCAGCCGCAGCACGTTTTCCTGGGGCATACCTGTGCCCGACGATCCCAAGCATGTGATCTACGTCTGGCTGGATGCGCTGGCAAACTACATCACGGCGCTCGGGTACGGTTCCGCCGACACGACCAAGTACGAGAAGTATTGGCCCGCCGACGTGCAGATGATCGGCAAGGAGATTGTTCGGTTTCACTGTGTGTACTGGCCCGCCTTCTTGATGGCCGCGAGATTGCCGTTGCCCAAGGCGATTGTGGCGCACGGGTGGCTGTTGTTTGAAGAGAGCAAGATGTCGAAGTCGCGCGGAAACATCGTGCGCAGCGAAACGATCCTGGATGTGCTGGGCGCGGACGCGTTGCGCTATTTCCTGCTGCGCGAGGTTGTGTTCGGGGCTGACGGGTCGTTTTCTTTCGACGCGCTGGTGCAGCGCTACAATTCCGATCTTGCCAATGGCCTGGGCAACTTGGCCAGCCGCACCCTGACCATGATCAACCGTTACTTTAAGGGTGAGGTCCCGTATCCGTCGCACACAGCGGCCCGGCGGCCCGCGGATGACGCCATCGCCGAGATCGCACGCGGCATCGTTGCCAATTACAACGAGCTGTTCGACCAGTTTCAATTCTCGAAAGCACTGGAGGTTGCCTGGGGGTTGGTGGCGTCGGTCGACAAGTACATTGTCGAGAACGAGCCCTGGGCGCTGGGCGAGAAGCAGGATGAAGACAGCCGGGCGCGTCTGGCGACGGTGCTTTACACGTCGGCGGAGGCTCTGCGAATTGTGACCGCACTCGCGCATCCGGTGATTCCAGACTCAACCGCACGTATCTGGACGCAACTCGGTTTGGGTGACATCCGGAAGTTTGATTTGACGAGTTTGAAGTGGGGACAACTTCATTTGGGAACCAAGCTGGGCGAAGTGCAACCGGTGTTCCCGCGCGCCGACAAGAGCGCTATAGAAAGGATGCAGGCCATGGAAGAGCAAGGACGCCCGGCGACAACCGCCGTGGTGGAAAGTGCGGCAGCCTCGACTCCGCAAGCTGCGCCTACTGCGGTTGTCGCGACCCAAGCCGCGACTCCGAAGCCGCCGGCGGTTGCGCCTGACGGCAAGATCAGCATTGACGATTTCATGAAAGTCGAGCTGCGCGTAGGCATGGTAAAAGTGGCGGAGAAGGTGAAGAACGCCGACAAGCTGCTGCGGCTGGAAGTCGACATTGGGACGGAAGTGCGACAGATCGTGGCGGGCATCGCAGAGGCGTATGCTCCGGAGGCACTGGTCGGGCGCAAGGTCGTGATCGTGGCGAATCTTGCGCCCCGCAAGCTGCGCGGGCTGGAATCCAATGGCATGATCGTAGCGGCGTCTCCGGAAGGCGGACAGCCGGTGCTGGCGGGATTTCTGGAGGATGTGCCGGTGGGAGCGAGGCTCAAGTAGGTTGGCTGGGAGAGTAAGCAACATTTCAAAGTTTCGAAGGTTGGGTTGCCTGCTGCGACCGGGATCGCCGGAGCTGGCGCTCGGCTGGACAGGCGAGGGCGCCTGTCCCTACACAGGCTGTGCCAACAGCTAACGACCATCAGCCATCAGCGGTTTGGCTGGCGACTGACGACTAGCGACCAACGACCGTGTTCGTAGATTCCCACGCACATCTCGAGGGGCACCGGTTCAACGCGGATCGCGAGCAGGTGATTGCTCGCGCGCGCGAGGCTGGCATTGAAGCCATCGTCGCCATTGGCAATGGCGACGGCCCGATCAATTTCGACTGCGGGATCCTGCTGGCCGAGAAGTACGAATTCATCTATGCGACGATCGGGATTCATCCCCACGAAGCGAAGCTCGCCGATCAGGCTGCGCTGGCCCGGATGGCAGAGTTAGCAAAACAACCCAAGGTCATTGCCTGGGGCGAGATCGGCCTCGACTACTTCTACGATCATTCTCCGCGCGACGTTCAGCAGAATGTATTCATCCAGCAGATGGAATTGGCGCGCGAGGCGAAGCTGCCGATCGTGATTCATTGCCGCCCGTCGGACAACAGCGAGAACGCGTGGGACGATTGCCTGCGGCTGATTCGGGAACACTGGGCGCCGAGCGGGCTGGGCGGGATTCTGCACTGCTTCACTGGGAATTCCGGCCAGGCAAAGCGGGCCCTCGACATGGGATTCATGGTTTCATTTGCAGGCAACATTACCTTTCCGAAGGCGCAGCAAATACGCGATGCCGCACGGGACGTTCCGCTCGACCGCATCCTCATCGAGACCGACTCGCCTTTCCTGGCGCCCGTTCCCTACCGCGGCAAACGCAATGAACCGGTCTTTGTGAAAGAAGTGGCGGGGCAACTGGGCGAACTACGCGGGATCTCGCCAGAAGAGCTGGGCGCGCAAACCACGCACAATTTCTACCGTTTCTTTTCGCTTCACGAAAAGCGCACGACCGTTTAGCTTGTTACGTGCGACTTTATTGGGGAAATGAGAATCTGATCAGATAACGACGCCATGCCCGAGAACACTTTTGACGTGGTAAGCAAAATCGACCTGCAGGAAGTTTCCAACGCCATCCAGCAGGCTTTGAAAGAGGTCACGACCCGGTTCGATTTGAAGGATTCTAAATCGAAGATTGAGCTGGAGGGTAAGGACGCGATCATTCTGCACTCCGCCGACGAGTACAAGCTGAAGGCCGTGAACGACATTCTGCAGCAGAAATTGGTGAAGCGCGGGGTGTCGTTGAAAGGGTTGACCTACGCCGCGATCGAGCCGGCGGCGGGCGGAACCGCAAAACAGAAAATCACCATGCAGCAGGGGATCGCGATTGAGAAAGCGCGCGAGATCGTGAAGCTGATCAAGGACACGAAGAAGAAGGTGCAAGCCTCGATCCAGGGCGACCTGGTGCGGATCAGCGGAAAGGATCGCGATACGTTGCAGGAAATTATTGCTTTGCTGCGGTCGCGCGATTTCGGGATTGATCTGCAGTTTACGAATTACCGATCGAATTGAAAGGCGAATTCACCACAGAGACACAGAGTCACAGAGTCACAGAGGGAAACCAAACTGGATCCGGTTCGTTTTCAAGATGTTCTTTGTGACTCTGTGGTGAAAACGACTGCATTCTGAAGCGAAAAGTTAGAGCGTGAGCACACCCTCAGCCATCAACGGGAAAGAGATTTTCGAGCTTCTGCACGATGACCTGCAGGCCATCGAGCGGGAATTCGGGCGGGATACCGTCTCGGGCGTCTCGGCCATCACCGAGATTGGCGAGTACCTGCGCGCGGGCGGTGGCAAGCGCCTCCGTCCGGCGCTGCTGCTGCTATCTTCCAAACTCTTCAACTACCGAGGCACGGGAGCAGTGCGGCTGGGAGCAGTGGTCGAGATCATCCACACAGCCACGTTGGTGCACGACGACATCATTGACGAGGCGCAGACGCGGCGTGGACGGCCCGCGGCCAACACGCGCTGGGGAAATTCGAAGTGCGTGCTCGCCGGCGACTGGCTTTACATGCAGTCGTTCAAGATCGCGGTGCAGGAACGCAATTTCCGCGTGCTGGATGCGCTGATCGAGCTTACGCAGCAGATGGTGGAAGGCGAACTGCTGCAAATGGAAAAGCTCGGCAAGCTGATCTCACTGGACGAGCATTTCGATCTCATCTTCCGCAAGACGGCTTGCTTGTTTTCAGTCTGCATGCGGCTGGGCGCGATTCTGGGGAACGCGACGGCGGAGCAGGAAGAGGCGGCCGGCGCTTACGGTCGTAATCTGGGGATGGCGTTTCAGATTGTGGATGACGTGCTGGACCTGACGGCGTCGGAGAGCGTGCTCGGCAAGCCCGTCGCCAGCGATCTGCGGGAAGGCAAAGTCACCATGGCGGTGATTTACGCGCTCGAGCGCTGCACTCCCGAGGAGCGTGAGAAGATTGCCATCATCCTGCGCGACCGTGCTTTTAACGGTGTGACGCATGCAGATATTCTGGCAATTCTGAATCGGTATGGTGCGCTCGAGGCGGCACATGCCCGTGCAGCTCAGTACGCGGACGCTGCACGCAAGGCAATCTGTACGTTCCCCGATTCGGAGATCAAGCGCGCCTTGCTGTGGGCGCCAGAGTTCGTGATCGCTCGCGAGAAGTAGGCAGCAGCCCCGGAAGGGGCTACCTAAAGAGACTTTTGCGGCTAAAAGCTTTTCTCCGCGTCATCTGTGGCAGTTCTCCGCGCCCTGTGCGTTTTAAGGTTTCTTACCCAACTCAAGACGCTCAAGGCCGCCCTGTCCACTCAAGCAAACGCGCCGCAGAGGCTCATCGGAAATAAATCCACAAGCCGATCACCGTCACCAGCAGAAGAAGACTGAAGATCACATTGATGCGATGTTCCATCGGCGTTTCATGCGCAGGCTTGCGAACGGGCATGCCTACCGGGATTGTGTCCATCTTGTCGCCGACCGTCGCGAAGGTAAGGCCGGCCAACCTGCGGCGATCGGGCACCGGGGTCATCAGGCTGACGGCTACCAGCACGATCGAGCACACGATGAACATGAAAATCGCGTAATGCAGGAAGTTGATTTTCACCAGCCACTCCATGATGCCGGTGAACTGAGTGCCCTGCGCGGCAGCCAACTCGGCGATGAACCGCACCGCGCCCAAAACAAATCCCGTCAGCAAGGACGAGATCGCTCCCTGGCCATTAAGGCGCGGCCACAGAATTCCGAGCACAAAGCAGGCGGCGATGGGCGGGCTGATGTAGGCCTGCACGCTCTGCAGGTAAATGTAGAGCTGGCTGCTGATGAGGTGGATGAAAGGCACCCACATCAGGCCCAGCAGGACCATGAACCCGGTGGCGATCCGCCCGAAATTCACCAACTGCTTTTCTGAGGCGTTGGGCCGAATTTTCTTATAGAAATCGAGCGTGACCAGGGTGGAAGCGGAATTGAAGACGGAACTCATTGCGCCCATGACGGCCGCGAGCAGCGCTGCCATGACCAGGCCGACCAGTCCGACCGGCAACAGGTTCAGAACCAGGGTGGGATAGGCGGAGTCGGGCTTGGCGGCCATCTGCTCCGGGAAAAGCGCGTAGGCGACGATGCCGGGCAGAACCAGCATGAAGACAGGAAGAATCTTCAGGAAGCCGGCAAAGATGGTTCCGGCCTTGGCGTGGCCTTCATCGCGCGCGGAGAGCACGCGCTGCACAATGACCTGGTCGGTGCACCAGTACCAGATGCCAAGAATGGGCGCGCCGAAGAAGATGCCGGTCCAAGGGAAGGCGGGGTCCGAGGCGGGCTTGATCATGTGGAAGTATCCAGGCGGCACCATGGTGCGCAGGTGTTCGATGCCGCCGACTTTGTTGAGTCCAATCACCGTGAGAGCGACTGCGCCCGTGATGAGAATGAGCGTCTGCACCGTGTCGGTATAAATGACGGCCGCCAGGCCGCCGGCGACGGTATAGATGCCGGTCGCGATCACCAGCACGATCGCGGTTTTAACCAGAGACCAGCCGGCGATGCGTTCCAGCACCACGCTCGCGGCATAGAGCTGCACGGAAATTTTCGTGAAGATGTAGGCAATGATCGAAATAGCAGCGAGATACACGGCGCAATGGCGGCTGAAGCGGCGCTCCAGGAATTCCGGCATCGTGAACACGTTGCTGCGCAGATAAAAAGGGACGAAGACCCATCCGAGAATCAGCAGAATCAGGCAGGCCAGCCATTCGAAGTGTCCGACCGCCAGTCCGGAAGAGGCGCCCGTACCGGAGAGGCCGATGAAATGTTCGGTCGAGATGTTCGATACGAACAGCGACGCGCCGATGAAAAACCAGCCCACGTCACGGCTGGCCAGGAAGTAGTCGGTGGAACTGCGCTCTTTGCGCGCGAAGTACAGGCCAATGCAAAAAACGATCAGAAAATAGACGCCGATGATCGCCATATCGAGCGGCGCCAGAGCCCGATGGGTGATGGCTGCGGTTGCGTTCATGAATTCTCCGATCAGTTCACGAATTCCACAACTTCCCTGCAGGATCGATATTTCATCGATTTAGTGCAAACGCTTGCGATGGAACACAGTATGAGCAGGCGTCATAACTGTCAACTTCGTATTTATGAGGTTCGCGCGCCGGGGAACGATCTTTGAAAACGTCGGTTGGCGGCCCCAGCCATGGCTGACTGTTAATAATGTCGCTCTCATGGGTCGGCCGGAATGATTCTTTCACCAAGAAAATAGTCCGCAGTTTCCTGCTCCAGCCGCGTCTTTCAGGTTATGATTTTCCGCTACCTGGAAAATCGAATGCGACCTGCCGGAAGAATACTTTTTTCGATCGCCTGTCTTTTTTCTTGCCTTCCCGTCGTACATGCGCAATGGCGGCCTTTGGGGGACGTCACCGCGGTGCAGAATCAGCCGAACGGCGTGGAGTTGAGCGCCGGCTCTGCCCACGTTCGCGTGAACGCGCTTTCTCCCAACGTGATCCGGGTGCGGTACGCGCCGCAGGGATCGTTCCCTGCGGAGCATTCGTTCGCGGTTCTCCCCAATACTTTCCCGGATGGCGTGAAAGTGCAGATCAAGGACTCCGCCGGCGCAGTGCTGGTCGACACCGGTTCGGTGCAGGCAAAGATCTCGAGGTCGCCAATGCGCGTGGCGTTCCTGGATGAGAATGGGAAAGTGATCTCTGAGGATCGACCGGATTCTCCGGTTTCGTTCAATGGCGACTCTTTCCGGGTGTGGAAGTCGATGCCGCTCGAGGAACATTACTTCGGCCTGGGCGACAAGATGGGACCGCTCGACCGCCGCGATCTCTCCTTCTCGCTGTGGAACATGGACACGTTCGGCTATCAGGAGTCGACGGACCCGATTTACAAATCCATTCCCTTTTTCATCGGGATGCTGAACGGCGCCGCATACGGAATTTTTCTGGATAATACATATCGTTCAAGCTTTGACTTCGGCAAGGAATTTCGTGACGCGTATTCGTTCGGCAGCGATGGAGGCGAGCTCGATTACTACTTCTTTTACGGTCCGGATCCGAAGCGGGTGGTCAGTGACTTTACTGCGCTGGTCGGGCGCGAACCCCTGCCTCCGCTGTTCACCATGGGGTACCAGCAGTGCCGCTACAGTTACTACCCCGAGGCGCGCGTGCGCGAGGTGGCCGGCGAATTCCGCAAACGTAAGATTCCCGCTGACGTGATTTATCTCGATATCGATTACCAGGAGAAGTACCGGCCGTTCACGATCGATCGCGAACGCTTCCCGCACTTCGAGGGCATGATCAAGGACCTGAAACAGGAAGGGTTCAAGGTCATCACGATCGTCGATCTCCACGTCGCCAAGGTCGAAGGCGGAGGCTACAAGCCCTACGACGAGGGCATGGCGCACGATTACTTTGTGAAGAATCCTGACGGCTCGGTCTATGTCGGTCCGGTCTGGCCGGGACCGAGCGTTTTTCCTGATTTCACGCGTTCTGCCGTGCGCCAGTGGTGGGGCACGTTGTTCACCGACTTCGTGAAAATGGGCGTGCGCGGCTTCTGGAACGATATGAATGAGCCGGCCGTGTTCGTCGCTCCGACGAAGACCATGCCGCTCGACACGGTTCACTACGTCGAGGACCGCAAGACCGATCATCGTGAGATTCACAACGTGTTCGGCATGCAAAATGTGCGTGCCACGAACGACGGCCTGCTCAAGCTGCAGCCCGACGTCCGACCTTTTGTCCTCACCCGCGCAGCCTACGCCGGGACCCAGCGCTACGCTGCCACCTGGACGGGCGACAACAGTGCGTCATGGAATCACATGCGGTTATCGCTCTCGCAACTGTTAGGGCTAGGCGCATCAGGATATGCCTTCGTCGGTGACGACATCGGGGGCTTCAATGGCAGCCCAACTCCCGAACTGCTCACGCGCTGGATGGAACTTGGAGTGTTTAATCCGATTTATCGAAATCATGCGGCCAAGGGCACCCGTAACCGCGAGCCCTGGGTCGATGGGCCTCAGCACGAGGCGATCCGCAAACGATACATTGAGACTCGCTATCGGATCCTTCCTTATATTTACAGCGGCATGGAAGAAGCCAGCCGCACGGGCGTTCCGCTGATGCGGCCGATGTACATGGAATTTCCTTCGGAGCCCACTGTCGCCACGACGGGCGAGGAGTACATGTTCGGGAGCGCGATGCTGGTGGCTCCAAAGGTATGGCCGTTCGTTGATCCGTACGATGTCATCCTGCCGAAGGGAAACTGGTTCAACTACTGGACGGGAGAAATGCTGGCCGGCGGTCAGACGGTGAAGGTGGACCCGCCGCTCGATACCCTGCCAGTCTACGTACGCGCGGGCTCCATCATTCCACAGCAACCGGTCGTCCAGAACATCGATGAGGCGCCCAATGGTCCACTCGAGCTGAGGGTATATCCCGGCCCGGACTGCAGCGGCAATCTCTACATGGACGACGGCAATACGTTCGCTTACCAGAAAGGCGAGTTCCTGCGCGCACACTTCACTTGCGCAGTCGCCGGCGACAAGACGACTACGCACATCGCGGCCGCGGAAGGCACCTATCATCCGTGGTTCAAAGAGGTTCGAGTATCGGTTTACGGGCCCGGCAAGGTGAGCTCGGTGCAAGTGGACGGCAAGGCCGTAAAGACCTGGAAGAGTGAGCTCGGCGTGGTCACGGTAGACGGCTTGGTGTGGACGCCAGCCGCGCACGAAATAGAAATTCAGTACGCCAGTCGCTGAATGGCATCGACCAACCGACTGCTGTCCGAGCTCGAGAACAGCCGCTACCGCTTCGGCCGCGCCGAGGCGGCTTCCATCCTTAAGCTTCTCCGTAGGGCGCGCACTGCACGCTTTGATGACGTTGCTTCCCTGATTCGATTTCACGAGGCGCTGTTCGTCTTGCGGTCATTCCCGCCCAGCGCCGCGGTGCTGCGCTCCAGCGAACAACTTCTTGCCGATTTCTGGAAGCGGGTAGAGCGCCTGCGCAAAATGGGCGCCGACATGGATGACTTCGACCCGCTCGAAGTTTCCGGTATCGCGGGCACGGTCATGCAGGACGCGTTGGGTTTCGATCTGGCGCGCTGGCTGGTGGCGCGTCTTCCCGCGAAAGTTGAGATCGCATGGGACGACTTCGACGACGAGCGCGCGATGGGAGCGGTGTGGCCGCGCTTTATCCCGCTATTGAATGAAGACGCTACGGTGGAAGCCGACATCCCGTGGCGCGAGTGGCTGGAGGCGGCGCAGGGCGGCACACGCAACAGTCCTGCCTGGTTGATCGAACGGTTCGATGCCCTGCCGCTTTCCGGTGTGGAGAAAGCGCGCCTGTACGAGTCCCTGCACATGCCGATCCGTTGGCGACTCGAAAACTCGCGCATTTCGCGCACGCGGAATTCGCGTCCAGTTCGCGAAGTGTTCTATCACCCTGGCCCACTGTTGACGCGAAAGGATGTATCGCTGGAACAGGAACTCGGCCGCCGCCCTCCAAGGCTTTTCCGGCTATCCCGAACTGAGGGAAATGACATCATCGACCTCATTCGCGAAGTGATGCTCGTAAGGTATCGCGAATTGTATGGAACCACCCTCGGCGACGCTCGCTCAGTGACCCGCGCGGATGTGGGCCGAGGCGTGTCCATTTACCTGTGGGGGCTTCCGCCGGAGCGTCGCTTGCCGTTGCGCGCCTACGTTGCTGGGGTGACGCTGAAGAATGGCGTGCCGATCAACTACATCGAGGCGATTGGGCTATTTGACTGGATCGAGATCGGCTTCAATACGTTCTACACATTTCGCGGCGGCGAGGTCGCCTGGATCTTTTCGCAGGTGTTGCGCTGCCTTAGTGCGCGGATGGGGACGACGTGCGTTTCCATGTATCCCTACCAACTGGGACATCATAATGAGGAGGCGATCGAGTCGGGGGCGTTCTGGTTTTATCGCAAGCTGGGCTTCCGGCCAGGGACGCGCGGATTTGTTGAAGCTGGTTGAGCGGGAAGAAAAACGGATTGCTGGCGATCCCCAGTACAAGACTCCGCCCCGCACGCTCCGGCGGCTTGCGGAAGGGCATGCGTTCTACGAGAATCCACATGGTCGAAAGGGGACCTGGGACCGGTTTTCCACGCGAAACATCGCGTTGCGCGTGAATCGAAAGATGGCTGAGGAATTTGGTGGCGATCCGGAGCGTTTCAAGAGGGCGGCGGCAGGCAGGCTTGGACGGATCCTGAATGTGCGGATGCCCTCTGAATCGGATGCACCACACGCCGCTGCGTTTCACGACTTTGCTATGGTTGCCTCCCTGATTGCCGAGTTGCGGTCCTGGAATACGGCGGAAAAGAATTTACTGCGCGAGATCATTCGCGCCAAGGCTGGAGCTGACGAGATGGTTTATCTTCGGCTTCTACAAAAGCATGCTTCGTTACGGAAGGCGATGCTCAGGCTGGGCTCTAGGGCTTGATTCAGCGTTACTTCGACGTTAGGGACGCCCGCCCGTCCCCTAAATTCCTGCGCCCTAAAGAATTTTTCTTCGCGCAGGTCGTCCCTCCTGGTGGCGTAAATTCTATGGGTTAGGCGCCGGCGGCGTCCGTTTCCGCACATCCTTAAGTCACACGCCGCGCTTTCATACAATATTTTCCTCGCCCCATCGTCTACACATGTGGATGGAGGAAGCGCTCAGAAACGGGCTGATGGCACAACAAGACCAGCGGATTTCGGACGCGGTTCGCAAGGACTATCCGGGCTTGCGGGCCTTCATCCGCAAGCGCGTTGCCGACCAGAGCGATGCCGAGGACATTCTGCAGGAAGTCTTCTTCGAACTGGTAGAAGCGTACCGGTTGATGAAGCCGGTGGAGCAGGTCACCGCATGGCTGTTCCGCGTTGCGCGCAACCGGATTACGGACCTGTTTCGCAGAAGGACGCGGGAAGCACAAGTCACGGAGCCCGCGAAGTTCAACGAACACGGCGAACAACTTCTGCTGGATGAGCTGCTTCCTTCTCCCGATGCCGGTCCGGATGCGGCGTATGCGCGCGGGGTGCTGGTCGAGGCTCTGGACGATGCGCTGGAGGAACTTCCCGCAGAACAGCGCGAGGTATTCATTGCGCACGAACTGATGGGCTACAGCTTCAAAGAGCTGGCCGAGCAGTCCGGTACGAGCGTGAACACGCTGCTGTCGCGCAAGCACTATGCGGTGCTGTACCTGCGGAAGCGGTTGCAGTCCGTCTATGAGGAATTTACGAGACGATAAGGAATGAAATTATGAAAAGACACTGGTTGCTGCGGGGACTGAAGTTTGTGCTGTTCGCCGCGCTGTTCGTAGTTGTATCCGGACTGGTTGTCATGAGGCTATGGAACTGGCTGACCCCGGCTCTGTTCGGCTGGCATGTGATCACGTTCTGGCAGGCGGTCGGGATTCTGATCTTGAGCAAGATCCTGCTGGGCGGATTTCGGGGACGGCCGGGATGGCATCCCTACTGGCGCCGCCGGATGATGGAGCGCTGGGAGCAGATGACGCCCGAGGAGCGCGCAAAATTCCGCGAAGGAATGCGCGGCGGCTGCGGACCATTTGGACGCACCTCGGCAGAAACAAAGGCATAAGGTAATGCGAAGTGTATTACACAAGTTAGCACTTTAATTCGCCTTTTATTCGCCTACAATGATTGAGAGATTCTGGCGAATGGAATCATTCTGGAGAACGGACAATGTTGAATCTGAAGGTGGAGGAGAACGAACGAGGCGTCGTCCTGCACTGCGACGGTGCACTGGTGCGGGGTGAGGAGACCAATCTTCTGTGCACGGCAGTCGGTCACTATGGCCAGGCAGTTGTACTGGATCTGACTCATGTGAACACCATTGATGCAGGGGGGATTGGCGCGTTGATCGCGTTGCAAACTGCCGGCGTTTATCTCACGTTGCAGAACCCCACGAAAGCCGTGCGTGAGGTTCTGCGCATTACCGCGGTGGACTCGGTGTTTGAGATCAGGGACTTCCCTGCTCCGATCGCGCCGATTGCGAGCCACGCGAATCCCGCGCGGGCGCTGGCTTGCTGCTCGAAGTAGCAGAGGTTGAAAAAGCAGTGTGCCGGTGACGCAACAGACGTGTAAGGACAACGCCGCTGCACTGAAAACTGGAACGCTGCCTTCCGCGGAAGGCAGCGTCTCGTTTTTTGAAGCTCATCGACTTGGAACGCGAATCAGTTCATGGCTGCTTCGTCGCACCTGGGGTAATGGTCGTGAGAGGCGGGTTCCCGTAGCGGTCATGGTGCCTCACCCAAGCCATGCCATGGGGCAGACCTTCTTCGTGTCTCCCTCTAGGGGTCATGTCGAGGAAGTTGTAAGCATTCAGCAGAATGTCGAGCCCGCGACCATACGTCGAGTAGGTGTGGAAGATTTGACCTCGTTCGTCCTTGTAGAACACGCTCGCGCCCGGACGTTCGTCAGAAGGAAAGTCCGTGAACTCGTAGTTGTAGTACACCTTGCCCGAGGCTGCTTCATCTTTCGAAGCTGAGACCTGGTAGTCAAAGTTGAAATTGGTTCCGCCTGACGAAACCCACTTGAAGTGCCATCCCATGCGTTTCTTGAAAGCCTCGATCTGGGCCAGGGACGCGCGCGACACCACGACGAATGTCACATCGCGCTGCGCCAGGTGGATCGGGCTGCCATCGAAGGAGTCCGCGAGAAACGAGCAACTGGGACATCCCTCTTTCCAGTCGGGACCGAACATGAAGTGGTAGATGATCAGCTGGCTGCGGCCTTCGAACAGATCGGCCAGCGATTCCTTGCCGCGGGGACCGTCGAACACGTACGACTTGTCGACTGCCTGCCACGGCATTTCACGCCGGCGCTGGCTGAGTTCATCGCGAAGGCGGGTGAACTCCTTCTCCTTGGTTAACAGTTCCTGGCGCGCCTTCAGCCATTCCGCTGGGGATACCACTTTCGCTGACAGTTTCTCGCTGGTTGCCATCGCCATCTTGCTTTCTCCTTTGCTTTCGATCAAACGTTGACTTGAAACGGAAAGTCTTCACCAGCAGCGCGCTCGCGCTGCCCGTCGAAATCGCTCCGCCTATGATCCAGGCCGCACTGGCCAGGCATTCTGGACACATCTCGTCCCCCCTTACTTCGGCTTGCGCTCGGCGATCGTGCGCGCCCCGGCCAGCATGTGCGCCCACCCGCGGTTCATGCCCTGACGCTGTTGCTCTTCAAACACGCCCAGCGCCTTGTGGTGGAACTTGATGAGCGTCCCGCCGTCGACTTCGCTAAGCCGGTACTGGACATTCGACACCGCCCCAAACGACATGAATAGCGGTCCCCACATTTCCAGCAGCGTCGGCCGCTTGATGGCCTGCACGTGCGCCCACAGATGTCCGTTATTACCGCCCAGATCGCGGAACCAGCGTCCTCCCGGCCAGGGCTCGATCTTCATCGACATCTTCACGCCCTCGCTGTTTTCGTTCTCCGGACCAAGCTGTTCGAGCAGCGCTTCGAAAGTCTGCGTGATAGTCGCGCGCACCAGGGTTTCCTGCGTGATGTTCAACATAAAATTCTCGGTGCCAGTGATGGTGGAACTCGTGCTCATTCGACTCTCCTTGATTATTCGCGGCGTTTTTCGCAGCCGCCCGGTTCCTCCCCGGCTAGCCCGGTTGGGATTCCTTGTTCTTGGCCTCGGCGCGTTCCTTGATGCGGCTCAACTGATGCGACCAGAAGCGTTCGAACGTCTTGGCCCAGTCGTGAACCGGGCGGATGGCTTCGGCGTTGGTTCGATAAAACATATGTCTTCCATTCCTGCGCACGCGGACCAATCCCACATCGCGCAGCACGCGCAGATGCTTGGAAACCGACGGCTGCTCCATGCGCAACCCATCCACGATGGCGTTCACCGTACGTTCCTCCAGCGCCAAATACTCCAAAATCTGCCGGCGCCGCGGCTCAGCGACGGCATTGAAGGCATCGGAGGTAGTGGAGGCCCGAGGCATGTAATCAATATATACCTATATGGGAATATGTCAAGCCCAGTCTTGCACGTAAATTACTGTCCCTCGTTTCCTGTCTCTCAGGGGTGGCAGTTCACGGCATGTTCCCCCGTTTCCTGAACTAGGAACGTGCCGTCTATGCCCCGGATTCTCCTGTGTGGGCCAGCGTCGGCATGAAAGAATGATCGCCAATACTAGCCCGGCTGGGAGTCGCAGTCTGCGCGGCGGGCGAAGTTCCACGATCCAAATACCAGGCAGTTGCAGAACGCGCCCGGCCATGATAAACAGCGAGCCGCCCGCTACAAGGTAGATGTCGCATGTCGCAAGACTCGCACAACCTGGATATCCTGCGTTCGATCGCCGTATCATTTGTTCTGTTCGACCACACCATAAAATTCTTCGGCTTTGAACGGAATGCGGCTTTCGACATCAATTGGCTGGGTCGGCTCGGCGTCGCGTTTTTCTTTGTTCACACCTCATTCGTACTGATGCTCTCGCTGGAACGAAGCAGGCTGAAGGGCTGGCGCTTGCCCGTGAATTTTTATGTGAGGCGATTCTTTCGCCTTTTTCCATTGAGTTGTTTCGTAGTGCTGTTTACCTGGCTGGCTGGAATTCCGCAGGCCAGTATCCACCCCCACATCTTTTACGGCACGCCAATCACGCCTAAAGTGCTTTTGTCGAACCTGACATTGACTGAGAATTTTTTTGGCGGCGGGGTTAATATCCTTGGCCAGCTCTGGAGCCTGCCCATTGAGATGGATATGTACGTCCTGCTGCCCCTGCTGTTTATCGCCGCCCGCAGGTGGCCCCGATCATTCCTATGGACGTCCTGGCCACTTGCGGTTGTCGCCAGTTTTTGCTGCTCGCATGTGCCGGGTTTCTGGAGGTTCAATTTCTTGCTCTTCGCCCCCTGCTTTGTTCCCGGCGTAGTGGCCTACATACTTGCAGGGCGTTTGAAGCCGAAGGTTAGCAGCTGGGTGTGGCCAGTTTATCTATTGACCTTGGCCGCCCTGTTCTTGTTCTCGTCCCATCGCAGTTTTTGGCTGGCGGGCATGGTTGCAATCTGTATTGGCGCGGCAACCTCCTTATTTAAAGAACAAACAAACAAATTCGTTAACATCGTCGCCCACACAATTGCAAAGTACAGCTACGGCATCTACCTTGGCCATACGTTCTGCATATGGGCGGCATTCTAGGCATGCATAAGTTCCCCTGGTACATCCAGGGGCTAACATTTGTGACGCTTCTTTGCGTGGTTCCGTACTTTATGTTTGTCATCATTGAACAGCCCGGAATCAATATCGGAAAGCGCGTCGCGCAACGGTTGATGAAACCGCGGTTCCCCCAACGCCAGCAGTTGGACGCTAACTTGGGCTTAGGAACGGGCGCGGGCGTGCACCAGTGATCCTCGTTTTCTTAGAGCAGTTCTCGGTTCTCGGAATAATGGAGAGGTGGTTCGCGAGGAACATTTCGCCCAAAATAAAAAGGCCCACTCCACGCCAACAAAGCTGAGGTAAATAGGCAGGGCCCCGCTGGGCCAAGTTGGGTGGTGAGCGCGGAAGGACTCGAACCTTCGACCCATGCCTTAAAAGGGCATTGCTCTACCAACTGAGCTACGCGCCCACGATGGACGGGAAACAACGAAGAGGTTGCTTCTGGTTGGTAAGCCTGCTCGCATGTCAACCACGTTCTGCAGGCCCGATTGCTAGATTATCATCCCGCTGGATTTCGCGCGAGGTCGCGGAAGTGGCGGGCACGGACTTCGCCGCCGCAACAAGAATCGGTCTCGAATTCGGACTGTTGACACGCGGGCTGGCGTACCTTTACGAGTTTCTCAAACCCGTCACAATCTGGCTGCCCCACCCATCGCGGTTTTCGATGGGTGGGAGGCACGGACCTGAGCGACTGCACGTCTCGAAGCTGTGGTCATTCCTGTGGGCCTGATCACATCTGGCAGGGGCGCTTTTACGACTTCGTGGTATGGGCAGAGCGCAGGTGATTAAAAAATTGCGTTACGTTCATCAGATCCGGTAGAGCGCGAGTGGTACTCGGGGCCGGGCAGTGTCGCTGGAGCAGTTGCCGGCATTACCGGTATGGAGAAAAGGGATAGTGCTGGTGAACGAGCAGAAGAAAGCGGGCGAAAAGGGCGGGTGCGATATTACCTTGAGGCTCGTGCCTCCCACCCTTCGAAAAGCACGAAGGGTTGGGCAGCCACGATTGCGGTAATTCAGCAAACCGCGGGGAGGTGAGCGAGCCCTCCGCCCGGTGTAAGAAGACTCTTGGCGCCCACTTGCTCTATGTAGCACGCTTCACGAACCGTCTACAGCTTTCCTGCCAACAGAATAAGGCTTAACGGTAGTTGACTCGCGGGTCTAGTGGGAGCACAATCCGCCAGCTTATCGTCTCGTCCAGCAGTTACGTCGAATGCTGACCGAAGGGCCCCCTTTCGAACCTTGCCCGTCTCAGGAGGCATTCCATGAAAAGGACTGCGATTCTTCTCGCCGTATTAGTGGCCTTGGCCGCATATTCAAGTGCCGACACCATCAAGATCACTTCCGGTTCGGGGACGGAATATCCGGACGGGGTATTCCCCGGGTTTACTTTTCAGTTCAAAGGGAGCGGTTACAGTATCTCGATTCCCCAAAATCTCGATACCTATAGTGGCTCTCTGGTGAATTGCTGGGGCGGATGCGTTCAGATTCCTTCCGGTTCCCTTTTTACAGCCTCGGGGGGCATTCTCGCGAGTGACGATCCGACTGGCAAACGTTTCCTTACTGGTTCAATCGAGTTCGTTGCTGTCTCGTTTGTGTCGAGTCTTGGGCCGAACGGTATTCTGACGGTCCATTACACCGCGGCTCTTAACCTTGGCCTACTCCTGGTCGACACGGTAAAGGACACGCAAATCGGGCCATTTGTCTGGACGGACCCGAATCAGCTTTGGCACATCACGGCTCAGTTTGGGCCTGACGGGCTTGTTTTTCCGGAGCTCATTAAATTCGAGGGAGCGACGCTCACCAGCGTCCCTGAACCTGCGACCATAACGCTGCTGGGAACAGGCATGTTGCCCATATTGTTCGGGCTTCGACGAAGGCTTTCCCGGACCAGTTTCCGAACAAAGAAGGTGTAGACCTGCCTCTACCAAGGCGAGCGTGCAGAGGATAGTGAAAGGCTCTAGTCTGCCAGCATCCGTTCGTTGTCTGACACAAATTGCTTCTCTTAAAGTCCAAGATGGCCGCACCCTCGCTTGACAATGCGGCCGTCCTGGATGGATCAGTGATTCGTTAGTTTCGCCTAGACGGCCTTCTTCCAGGTGTCGACGCTTTCAGAGCCTTTCGTGCCAGCGCTGCCCACGCTGCAACTGCGGCAGCTGGTAACCGCTTCCTTGCGGCGTTCGCGCAGGCGAGCCTGGAAGGTGTCCCAGCGGCTACCAATGCCGACCGCGCTGTTGTTGATGGTTACAGAGTCGGTGCCCGCCGGGACGACCCGTCCGGTATCCGCCGCGGCCGCCGCATCCGTGGAGTCGCGATCCAGAATGCTGCCCCGGTTTGCGCGATCGGGCAGTCCCGCGGCTCGCGTGGAAGACTGGTTGCCCTCCATTTGCTGCGTGGTGGGCGTGATGTTGCGGTCGGTTTCCGCGCGGTGCATGACCGGACCTGTCTCCCACTTTGAGCGATAGCGGCTCTCGTAGTCCGCCCACTTTTCGTGCGACTCCAGATCGTTTTCCGAGTACGGCGGGAAGCTCTCGATCTGTTCTTTGGTCAGGTCTGAGGCGAAATCATCTTCGTGACTGGTTGAGGCGCGCAGATGATCCGCTGGAACGATGAACTTTTTCGTGGTGAGCCACCCGCCCGTATCGACAACCAGGTAGCTGATGTCCCCCGTGGAGTGATCGAAAATCACATCGTCAATCTTTCCGAGTTTTTCGTCGCGCATGCCATACAGGGTTGTCCCTCGTATATCGTCCGCATCTTCGCGCAGCCGGTAGTCCTTCAAAAGTCCATAATGAGACATTTTTGCCCTCCGAGATTTTGGCTCGATGTAGTGAGCTGTTCAACTTCGCCTTGGATGCCAACCAGCGTGCGGCAGTTTGCCGGGAAATGAAATCGGGCAGCGTATTCGCGCGGGAATCCGGACACGTGAGTTGAGCAGTGCGACCTACAGAGAAATCTATAAAGTCACAACGTTTTGGCGGCGGGTCGACATCTCAGTGGGGTCGGGAGGGTCATCCCCATGCTTCGGCGCTCTAAATCCAGCAAACGAATCCGTTATGCCGTGGTTGGCCTGGGGCATATCGCCCAGGTCGCCGTTCTGCCAGGTTTTGCGAGCGCGCGAAACTGCGAACTGGTCACCTTGGTGTCGGGGGATGAAGAGAAACTCAAAAAAGTGGGTACTCAATACGCGATTGAACGTACCTTCTCTTATGAAAATTACGACCAAGCGCTCGAATTGGTAGACGCCGTTTATATCGCCGTGCCGAATCATCTGCACCATGAATTCAGCGTGCGAGCCGCCAAGGCCGGCAAACACGTTCTCTGTGAGAAACCGATGGCGGTGACCGAGCGGGAGTGCGAAGAAATGATCGAGGCGGCCCGCGCCAACTCGGTAAAGCTGATGATCGCTTATCGCCTTCACTTCGAGAAAGGCAACCTGGAGGCCGTCAAGATCGCACGAGACGGCAAAATCGGGGAGCTTCGCTTTTTTACTTCTGAATTTGCCCAGCAGGTCGCGGAAGACAACATTCGTGTGACCGAACCGGTGGAAAAGGGAGGCGGCCCGGTCTACGACATGGGGGTTTACTGTATCAATGCGGCGCGCTATCTGTTCGGCGCGGAGCCGTTGCAGGTGTCGGCGGCTTCTGCCACCGGCGATGACCCGAGGTTTCTGAAGACCGACGAGATGACTTCGGCGGTCCTGCGGTTCCCGGAGGAGCGGCTCGCGAGTTTCACGTGCAGCTTCGGGGCGGCCGATATAGGCCGCTACACTTTGGCCGGAACCAAAGGGGTGCTCACGGCGGATCCCGCCTATGAATATTCCAGCGGGACCAAGCACCAGGTAATCATCGATGGAAAAACACAGAAGAAGTCTTTTCCCAAGCGCGATCAGTTCGCTGCCGAGTTGGTTTACTTCTCAAAGTGCATCCTGAAGGACGAGGAGCCCGAACCTTCCGGGCTGGAAGGCTTGGCCGACGTGCGGATTGTGCGCGCCATTTACGACTCGGCGCGCACTGGACAAGTTGTGGAACTGGGACCGATGCCCGCGAAGAAGAAACCGGCGCCCGAACAGGAAATCCATCGCCCCGCTCACGACAAGCCGCAGACGCACAAAGTAAAGTCAGCTTCCGGTGAGTAGCCCTCAAGAAGTCAAGCCACTACAGGCGTGATATGCAATGCGAGTACGCATTGGCACCTCCGGATGGTCCTACAAACACTGGCTTGGCCCGTTCTACCCGAAAGGAATGCGCGCGGCGGAGATGTTGCCGTGGTATGCCCGCCATTTTGATACGGTCGAGATCAACAACAGCTTTTACCGCTTGCCGACGTCTGCTTCTTTCGAGCAATGGCGCAACCGCACTCCGAATTGTTTTTGCTTTGCGGTCAAGGCAAGCCGTTACTTAACTCACCGAAAGAAACTGCGCGAGCCGGAGGAGCCGCTCGATACGCTCTTCGAGCCTGTATCGCAACTGGGGACGAAGCTCGGACCGATTCTGTTCCAGCTTCCGCCGCGCTGGCACGTCAACCTTGAGCGTCTGGAAACGTTTCTCGCGCTTTTGCCTCACGACCAGAAGTGCGCGATTGAGTTTCGCGACATCAGCTGGCATGTGCGCGAGGTTCTCGATTTGCTTCGCCGGCACAACGTTGCCTTCTGCATTTATGACATGGCGGGTTTTGTGTCGCCCCTTGAACTCACGGCTAATTTTGCCTATGTCCGATTTCACGGACCCGGCGAGAAGTATCAGGGAAAATATTCAGCGCGCTCCTTGAAAACGTGGGCTGATCGCATCCGGGCATGGCAGACCAGCGTGCACGAAGCATTTATCTACTTCAATAACGACCCGGAAGGGCATGCAGTCAGGAACGCGCAGCAACTCCGGGAGCTTTTTCCTTGAACGCGAGGGCGGCTCCTCTTGGGGAGGAACACAGGGGCGATCGCCCGCTCATGCCACCTCGTTGTTTTCGGCCGCCGCCTCGTCGCCCAGTTTTGTCACCCAGTTCGAAGGCACGTTCGCAGAACTCTTTGCGCCGGTGCGGGCTTGACGACCAATTCCGCCGTTCCCAGGTAAGACGCGGTTTGCGAGGCCGAGGAGATCGGCCGTAACGCCAGGCATCACACCGTGCAGCAGAGAGGCAAGTTTCGCCGGAATGGACAACACAACTTCGGCCTGGCCGCGCGCGCAAGCGTCGACGATCGCGCAGGCCGCGTCGGTCGCAGCAATGGAAAGGCCAGGAAGCGACGCGCTGGCGCTGAACCATGCGTATTCTGCCTCGTTGTTGCCCTTGAACGACGCATTGCGGGCGCTGCCAGTGCGCATCAGTCCTGGACAGACCGTGGTAACCAGGATCTTGTCTTTTCGCAATTCGGCGCGCAGACCTTCGGAGAATCCCGTCAAAGCAAACTTGCCCACGCTGTACGCCACCAGGTGGGGAACACTGATCTTGCCGCCGATGGAGGATATGTTAACAATACGGCCTCCCCCGCCCTGGCGCATCTTGGGCAACACCGCCATTGTCGTGAAGTAACTTCCCCAAAAATGAACATTCAACGAGTCGCGAAAATCGTCGATGGTCATCGTTTCCAGGGGACCGACCGTCATTTTGCCGGCATTATTCACAAGGACGTCGATGCGTCCAAATTGCGAAAAGACACGCTCCACCGCGAGTTCGGCTTCTTCCTGCAAGGCGTGATCGGCTTCGACCGTAAAGACTTCGTCGGTGATCGTGCGAAGCTTATCGGCTGCTCTCTGCAGTTCCTCCGGATCACGGGCAGAGATTGCCACCCGGGCGCCGCGTCTCGCAAATTCCGAAGCCATCAGCAGGCCCAATCCGCGCGAACCACCTGTAATCAGAACGGTCTTGCCGTTGAATGAAAATGCCGAACGGGAGTTCACCAACCGGGTGAATGCCAGTCCCGCAAGAATTCCGGTTCCCAGCATCGCAGCATGTTTCACGGCTTCTCCTTGTTCTTCATGGCGGTGGAATCTTTAAATTCTTTGGACGAGCAACAGAGAAGCTTAAAGAGCGGACGGCAAATCATGCGATCAGGCATTCGCTGCAGTTCAAGAATGATCGTTCCCGATGCCGGCACCTCTACAGAGGCTACGGTACTGGGATTCGCTGCTCGAGGGCGGGCTGAACAATCGAAAGATAGAGTTGGACCGCGGCATTCTTCGAGACGACTTGTCCGCAGCGTGCTAAGAATCGTTTACGAAACAAAGCGCGCACTATCGGTTGATTCATGCCCTTCCGTTACCATGCGCGTTGGTTACCTTCGAGCAGAAAAATATTCGACGCGTACAAAATGTACTACTCACACCTTGCCTGCAATCTATCTTCGGACTAAGTTGCATACAACTTACTTGTAACTGTGGTTGGTGAATTCGTCGACTCGAGGTCTTCCCGCGACGCGCTCGGTTTTTTCGTTCTCGTCGTGAAGGGCCCTCCCCCACGGGTCGCATCGTCCGGCACCAGGGACGAAAATTCGCTTCAGCTCCCGACAATCGACCTAGCAGGACGGAGTGCGTATGCCTCCGCCGATGGAGGAGTGTGTCATGAAGCACCACAGTTTCTTCGTGCGGTATCTGTGTGTGATCCTGTTCGTCGTCGCCCCGCAGCTTGTGCGAGCGCAGAGCGACCCCAACCCCAATTGCTCGTTGATCGTACCCAACAACCCGCTCTCTGCCGAGGGACTGTCTACCCCTTATCAACTGGTCGCCACTGATCCGACCGCCGGTGATTGCCACGAGACAAATGACGCGCAGTCGGCGTTCGTGCAGGCTGCGGTTCTCGATCCGGCCACGGGACAAATATCGATCTACAACCCGCTGGTCGTCGATCAATTTGCGACCCCGGCCATACCTCCGGTCGTGCCAACTCTTCCCGCAAACGCGATCGTTGCGCTCTGGTTCGGATACAACGGCGACACGCTGACGCTACAGGCTGCCGATGGTGTATTGTCGGCCGCGTCCTGCGTAAACGGCGCCGACGGTGCAAACTTCGGCCAGTTCGCCTACTGCAACGCTCCGGCGTTCTTCAAGGCGGCGCATCGAGCCATACGCAGAGGGCAACTCAGAATTCCGCCGCTGGGCACCGCGGCTGACGGACGACCTTGTCCAACCGTCCGCGACTTCTTCGTGGTCGATCAGGATCAGAGCGATAACCTGCCAACCAGCTACCTGATGACCAGCGATGGAATGGCGCAGAAGACACAGGCCAATATGAGCCGCTATCCCGACGCAGCCCCGCTGAACAACGCAAGCGACAATCGCCTGGTGGACATCGCGCTCGCCGGAGCGTTGGGTTGCACACCCTGGAAGGCTGCGGATCTGGCTGATCCAGGACAGATGGTCCCGGCGCTTCCGTTGAATGAACTGCAGGCGCGCGCACGCCAGGGATTTCCCGTCGCGCTGATTCCTGCCGGCAATCCAATGGTCCTTAGCAATGGTTCCAGAGACCTTGTGAAAGTGAATGCCTACCGCCGTGGCGTCGATCAGCCGCCAGTGGCCTGGTCGTTTCAGGCCGACACGGCTCGTTACTGCCGCAACATGCTACGCGTTGCGCCAGCTCGCATGATGCAGGACCAGGCACTGCTTATGCCCGACGCGGCGCATCCCACGCGCGGCCTCTCGCCCGATCCCGGAGCGGCTGATTCCCTGTTCACATTCCTGGCGCAGAGATTTGTCGCGAGTTACGACATCCTGGGATGCGAGAGTCTGCTGCATGTTCCCAATCCGATCGCGCTCACCATCAACGCGGACGGCGTCACTACCGGCGCCTCCCTCAATGGGCCGATCATCACGCGGGCACGCCAATTCCTGGCTGGATGCTCGCGCCAGGACCAGTCCCAGGACACCGCTTCAACCGCTGCCGACACAGAGTAATCCCCCCTTGTGTCGAGCGGAATGAACCGGGCGCGCGATTTCTTCGGGGAACTCGCGCGCCCGCTGATTCCAGGAATTTCAGAAATTCTCCAGCATCCAGACGTTGGAACTTCCTCTGGCTTTCCAGATGGCAAGGTGCTTCCCGTCGGGCGACGGGATGGCCCAGCCCAGCTTCATTCGGTCTACGCCGAGCAGGGTGCGAACGTGGCCCGCGGTGTCGACGTTCAGCAAACGCCGTGGCCCGTTGGCCGCGAAAGCAAGCGCCCAGATGCTCTTGCCATCGGCTGCCCAGTCGATGGACCCAATGCCCAGCCAGTCGCCCGTGCACGGGAAGGTTGGTCTTCGATCCATCCTTGGGTTACGATGGTACCTAAAGTGCAATGGCACTGTCGTTGACATCCCAAAATCCCAAGCCGATACTCCGCTTACGGCTACTCATATCTAAGTTGCTGACCTGACGCGGGGCAAACCCTCGTTCGCTCGCATTTTTTCGCTATCAAATTCGTTGGGGGAAAGCTCTTACGGAGGAAAAACATGTTGTCAAAGCAGGTAAAGGATCGTTTGGGACGAAGGAACCGCTGGATCGCCGGCGTTTCGTTGCTGATGGTTATGGGAGCGGTTTCCATCTTCGCCCGTCCGGCGAAGTCGCACTTCACAGCGCCGGCAGCCCGCGCGGTGGAGAAGAATTCTCCGCGAAACGCACGCTTGAGCACGGCAAGCCCGGCCGAGCAGGCGCACATAGCGTCCAGCTTAGCGAATACGTCTCTCTCCTTCGAACCGAACTTGGGTCAAAGCGATCCGCAGGTCAAGTTCACTGCTCGGGGCAACGGGTATCAGCTGTTCCTGACCCCGGCCAAGGCCGTGATGTCGCTGGCGCATCCTCGTAAGCTGAATCCTCGATCTGATGCGGACCACGCGACTACACCCGGTGCTGAACGAGCCTCGGTCGTGCAAATGGAATTTGAGGGCGCTCAGGGACAGCCCGAGATTTCGGCGAGTGACCTGTTACCGGGTGTCAGCAACTACTTCGTCGGAAACGATCCGCGCCGCTGGGCGACCGGCGTGCCGCATTATTCTCAGGTCAACTACCGCGACGTTTATCCCGGCGTCAGTCTTCATTTTGGCGGCGAAGCGTCGGAGGTCGCGCTCGGCTTTGTGGTAGCGGCGGGATCCGATCCGAGCGCAGTCCATCTTCGCTTTCATGGGGCGAAGAACGTTAATACGGATGCTGATGGCGGATTGGCTGTCGCTGCGGAAACGGGCACAATGCATTTCCGCACACTACACGCTTTCCAACAAATACAAGGCAAGTCGCAGCCGGTCGACGTAAATTATGAAGTTCGCGAAGGCGGCGAGGTTGTGCTGGCGTTGGGAGCCTACGACCATAGTCGCGAGCTGGTCATTGACGCGACCTCCGCCAATTCTCCGAGCGCACTGAGCAGCATCGCGGCAACGAATCATTCCTGGCTGTTCTCCCTCGCGTGGGTGCCGCTGGTTGGCATCGCATTGGCTGGGGTGGGCGCAGTGCAACGAAAAAGGCTGTTCGCGTCCCTGCTCTTCTGCTTGTCCATCGCCGGTCTGGCGGTCCTGGTTGCCTGCGGCAATGGTCAGGGGAACGGAGGCGGGGGTGGTGGAGGTGGAGGTGGCGGTGGTGGAGGAGGCGGCAGCGCAGCTCTGAGCTTCGGCACTTACCTCGGTGGATCCGCCGACGACCAAGGCTTGGCCATTGCTGTTGATGGCAGCGGGAATGTGTTCGTCGCCGGTGATTCCGGCTCGACCACCTTTGCCGGCTCAGCTACGACGTTCTCCGGCGTTGGACATGATGCGTTCGTAACCAAGCTGAATTCCTCCGGTGCCATACAGTTCACCACCTTCATTGGCGGAACTCTCGACGACGCGGCCACCGGCATCGCGTTGCAAGGGGGCAACATCTTCCTTGTCGGTAACACCCAGGCCAGCTCCTCCTTTCCAGCCACCATCAACATTGGCGTACGCGGCGGTCAGGATGCATTCGTAGCGGAGCTTAATTCAACCGGTAGCGTAACCACGACTACGGTTGTTGGCGGCGGCTTGAATGACACCGCGCTAGGAATCGCGTTAGATGGTAGCGGGAACATCTACATCGCCGGGGAAACGAAGTCCACCAATTTTCCAACTTTACTGCCGTTCCAGGCTGCCCTAAGCGGTCCATCGGACGCCTTCATCGCGAAGCTGACCTCGGGAGCGGGAGCTCTCACCTTCTCCACTTATCTTGGCGGCAACCAGGCTGATCTTGCTTCCGGCATCGCTCTGGATGGCAGCAACAACGTTTACATCAGCGGTCAAACTTCCTCCTCGGGTCTCGGCAATCCTGGAACCAGCACGTTTGGAGGCGGTATCGAAGACGGCTTCGTCGCAGAGTTCAATTCCACTGGAAGCGAGCAGTACTTCGTTTACGTAGGAGGGACGGGTGACGATGTTGCAAACGCCATCGCTGTGGATGGAGCGAGCGGCTCTGCCTATATGACGGGCTTCACTCAATCCTCAGGCTTAGCCACAGGCTCCGCCTTTCAAACAACGCTTAAAGGGACGCAGGATGCATTCGTGGCCCAGGTCAATTCGGGTGGAGCGATCGGCTATTTCACTTACCTTGGGGGCACGAACAGCAAGGACGAGGGAAAGGCGATTGCTATCGATACCGCCAAAAATGCCTACGTGACGGGATGTACGGATTCCTCGGACTTCCCGCTCAAGAATGCCATCACAGGCGCGACCACCCTCAAAGGATCCTCTGACGCGTTCGTGACGGAACTGAATAGCTGCTGGTTCGGCCCAGGTGCTTTTCCACCTACTACGGGGGCGCCGGCAGCGAGGATTTGAACGGCAGTACCCCAGGTGGCGCCATAGCAGCCGACACTGCGGGGGCGAACATTTTTGTCACGGGAACAACCGATTCCTCAAGCGGCCTGCCAACCAAGAGCGCGGCGCAAGGTACTTTTGGTGGAAGCACCGGAGATGCTTTCGCGGCGAAGTTCACCCCGTAAAACGCAGGGAGAAGGCGAGCAGCCTTTCCCCGTCAGGTTCCTTCACAACACTTGAGACCGGCCTTCTACGGCCGGTCTTTTTTCGTCAAGAACGGCGCGGTTGCCCGATGATCCATCGATCGATACTCTTAAACGGCGTGCAAAACTCCAGAGATCCTCTCTGTGACTCTGTGCTGAAAATGAACTGCGCCTGCGGCGAGAATACGGCAGCATCTCAGACCGGCCCGATTCGCAGGAGTGTTGCGGGCCTGGCAATCGCGATTCTGTTAAGCCTGGTCCCACCGTCGGCAGCCGCGAAGAAGAACCCGTCCCCCACCCTGCGCTGGGCCGAGAGCCGCACTGGCTGCACGTTCTCACTCGATCATGACGGCAAGTACCGCTATGCGCTCTGGACCTCCGAATTCGGAGCGATCCTCGCCATCGATGCACAAGAGTTACAACTGGTCCACAAGCGCGGCGAGCGGTTTTTTAGCGTGCACCTCACGGTGCGCAATCGAAGCGGATCTCCGCTGACCGTCGATCCCGGCCAGGCTACCCTCGAATTCGTGAAGCATTCGAAAATCATCCAGCCTGCGCTCGATCCGGAAAGCTTCGCGCAGAAAGCCCAGAACGACGTTGACGAGATCGAACATCAAACCGAACGTGAGGTCGAGAAGCATCCCGAGCGCAAAGAAGAGCGCGAGAAGTTTGTGCAGGGTTGGCAGAAGGAAGTCACCGAGTTGCAGGACTTCCTCAGCCATGCCGCGTTGCCGGCGGTCCAACTGGACAATAGCCACACCGAGATCAGCGGGTGGATCCTGTTCAGCACGCACAACAAGTGGATTGGAGACTGGAAGAAGCCCGAGGAATTCCTCTTCCGGATTCCTCTAGGCTCCCAGATTGTGGAATTTCCGTTCGCGCTACCGGCGAAGCAGGGCGACCTGATCCTGCGCCAGCGCGCTCAGTAATCGCCGCTCTACGCTACCGAGCGCTGCTGCGATGAGGTTTTCAGAAGCAGGTCCCGCAGCGAGACCAGGCCTTTCAGTTCCTTGCCGCTTACGATGGGTAAGTGGCGGAATCCAAATTCCTTCATCAGGAAAAGGCATTCCTCGACGGACTCTTCTACATCGACGCCCCGGGGATTCGGGGTCATCACTTCCGATATTTTGGTGGTTCCCGGTGTGCGACCCGCCGCAACCACGCGGTTCATCACGTCGCGCTCAGAGAAGATGCCGACCAGCAATCCTTCGCGCAAAACCGGGAGCGCGCCGATGCTGTGTTCCATCATGAAGCGTGCCGCCTCCAGCACAGTTTTCTCGACGTCAATCGAGTAGATGCGCCGGTCCTTCACAAGATCGTACACGGTCGACATGAATTCCTCCTGGATCACTCTCTGGAGAATGGCGGATGGCTACCCGGCCCGGACCGGCGCAGCGAAGTTGGACTGGTACTTTACCACAGAGGACGCCGGCCACAACCGCGCGCGAGAACTTTGTGGCAAGAAAAGAGGCGGCCGAAGTTCCGGCCGCCTGGCAAACTGCGGATTGGCCTTTTAGAATCGCAGAGTCGGGCCGAAGGTGACCCTCAAATTGTTATGCGAGCCGTTCTTGAAGTAAATTTCGTCGCCCACCTCGGCGCGCAATCCGATCGGTCCTATAAAGCCCTCTAAACCAGCTCCGGGATAGATCGCAGCCGCCGTGTTGCCGGTGGTGACATCGCCAATGGCGCTCTGGAATCCGCTGCCCGCGTTCTGGCCAGAAACGCTGAAGTTGATCAACCCCGCCTTGAAGGTTCCGTACAAGCGTACCGGGCCGCCGCTGGTCCCAAACTTCGGACCGAAAAGAGCGTGCAGGGTGCGCAAGCGGGTGTCCACAAACTGTGTATTGATGCCGTCGGAAAATGTGGTGGTGAAGTTGCGTTTGAAGTCGTAAGCCATTTCGGCCTCAATCTGCACATTGCTACGCACATTGAAGGCGGCGCGTCCGCCTACGCCCACGAAGTTGATGTGTGGACTGGTACGGCTGAGATTGAAGTAGTCGACGAAGGCTCCCACCTCCACGTGATTTGTTCCCTCCTGCGCCATCAAAGCTGGTGCTGCCAACAGGAAACCCAAGAGTGCCAGGACAAGACTGCGTTGCATAAGGAATGCTCCCCATTCTGGTTTAACTTCCCCGGCCACACTGCTCTCCGAGCCATAACGTTCGGCAAAAGGAGGATGGGTGGGCGGTTGCGAATAAGATGCCCCGCTCCTGATCAAGGTTGGCCTGTAAGCCGCGCTGCTCGCGCGATTCAAGCAATTAGCAACGTGCAGAGGACCTGCTAGGTACAAACTTTGAAAATTATGCAGGGTTTGCCCTACCCCGGGCTAACGTCAAACCGGTTGAGAAAAACAAAATGGCGCGGACCTGGCCGTCCGCGCCTCGATTCGGAACTGTAGTGGACTTACTGGAGATGATTTACCTTCATCGCAGTCTGGACCGCTGGGGCAGCCTTGTCTCGCGGCTCCATCGACAGCACAAGGTACTGGTGTTCCTTCCTGTCATTGGTCGTCAAGTGCAAATAGAACCGGTCTTCCTCGATGCGGTAGTCCACGTTTTTGCCTACCGGCAGGAGCACGGGATGTTTCGCATCCTTGGCGCGCAGGTGAAACAGAACATTGTCACCCTGCAAAACATATTCCTGGCACAGCGTTTTGTCGGTCGCGTCGGTTTCATGCGACGCGTTCTCGAACACCGTGCACTGCAGCGACTCCATCTGCAGCAGTTGCCCGGTGTGGTACTTCTTTGGTTCCTGGGCCTGCGCCCAGGACGTAAGCAGGAGAACCGCAATTGCCAGGTTAATTTTCATGAATCTTCCCGTCCCCGCAGGGTTGAAAGCTGGTCAGCAACGTCCGACGTTGCCGTCATTCTTCTCCGGAACGGTTTGAACGAGGAAGATAACGGCGGTAACCGCTGGAGGTAACGGCTGGAAAACTTGGCGAGCTCGAAAGGGAAAAACGGCGGAAGTCAGCGCTGGACAAGGCCTTCCAGCGTTTCGAAAAATGCCGGGAAGGAAATCACGGCGGCGTCCGCCCCCTTGATCTGGGTGTCTCCCTGCGCCCGCAAGGCAGCGACGGCAAAGGCCATGGCGATCCGGTGATCGCCCAGAGAGTTGATCTCCGCCCCGTGCAGCGACTGGCCGCCCGGCACAGTCAGCCCATCCTCATGTTCTTCGACCTCGGCTCCCATCGCACGCAGGTTGGTTACGATGGCTGTGATGCGATCGGATTCCTTGACCCGCAATTCCCTGGCATCGCGAATGCGAATGCCCTGTTCGGTGAACGGCGCAATCGCCGCCAACACCGGAATTTCGTCAATCAATGCCGCCGAATCCGCGCCCGCGATTTCGGCGGATTTGAGAAGCTGCCCTTCGACCCGCACCGTTCCCACCAGTTCACCATGCTGTTCTTCCAGCTGCGTAATCGAAATGCGCACGCCCAGGCCGATCAGGATGTCGAGCAGGCGAGCGCGCGTCGGATTCATGAGCAGCGAATCAATCACCAATTCCGAACCCGGAAACAAAGCCGCCGCGCAAAAGAAAAACGCCGCGCTCGAGAGATCGCCGGGGATGCGTGCCTCGATGGCATGCAGCTTCTGGCCGCCCACGATTTGAGTGGAATTTCCGTTGCGCTTCAGATCCACGCCGAACGCTCGCAGGGCCACCTCTCCGTGATCGCGCGTGCGTAGCGGTTCCTCGACGCGGGTTTCTCCATTCGCGAACAATCCGGCAAACAATATGCACGATTTCACCTGCGCGCTGGCCACTGGCATTTTGTAATGGATCGAGTGCAGATGTCCGCCGCGAATGCGTAACGGAGGCCGCTCGCTCTCCGCACACGTGATCTGCGCCCCCATTTCAGCGAGCGGCTTGATGATGCGAGCCATGGGCCGCCGCGAGAGCGATTCGTCGCCATACATTTCCGACGTGAAGTCCTGCCCGGCAACAATGCCGCTCAGCATCCGCATGGTCGAACCGGAATTTCCGCAATCGAGCGCGCTCGTGGGGGCGGTAAGCGTCGGACCACGTCCCTCGACTTCGATGACATTGGCGCCCTCATCGGTACGCACCCAGTTCACTCCCAGCTGCTGCATGCAGCGAAGCGTGGTCGCGCAGTCGGCCCCGGTGGAGAAATTTTCAAAGCGCGACTTGCCTTCCGCAAGCGAGGCCAGCATGGCGTAGCGATGGGATATGGATTTGTCGCCGGGAAGACGCAAGCTTCCGGAGAAATGTCGCGCCGGGCGCACCGTCACGCTGGAGCCGGGTTTCATTGATCTATCCAATATATCGGATAACCCTCACAGCCTAAGGGTCGCAGGGAAACCACACGCTAAGAGTTGTGGCCGGCAGTCATGATTTCCTTTACTCACGCGCTTGCGTGACCGTCGTCACCAGCTTTTCGAGGGCGACCTCGTTAGGCTGAAGTCCCTCACCGAGCACTGGCAAATCCCTGGCCAGGAGCTGCCTTGAAGACCTGCCGTCGAATTCCTTCCCTGGATGGCCTGCGCGCCGTCTCCCTGGCGTGTGTTCTGCTCGCGCACCTTTCTGGCACCCGGCATTTCTTTCGCTGGGATGTGCTGGAGATTTACGGAAACTTCGGTGTTCGGATCTTCTTCGTGATCTCCGGATTTTTGATCACTGGTTTGCTGCTCAAAGAGCGCGAAAGGACGGGAACAATCTCGCTCTGCGACTTCTACGTGCGCCGCGCCTACCGCATCTTGCCCGCCGCTTACGTTTTCATGCTGGCCGTGATTGCCGCGCACTGGCACGCTCTGTCATGGTCCAGCATATTGTCGGCCCTGACCTATTCGAGTAACTACCTGCATGACAAAAACTGGGTGCTCGGGCACCTGTGGTCCTTGTCGGTAGAAGAGCAGTTCTACTTGTTGTGGCCGCTGACCCTGCTGTTATTTTTCCGGATGAGGCTGTGGGTGGTTGCGAGCCTGCTATTTGCAGGTCCGCCTTTGCGCGTTGTGTTCTGGGTGCTGTGGGGCTATCGAGCAGTCGAACATCCTTTCCCAGTAGTGATGGACGCGCTCGCTGCCGGATGCGCGCTTGCCATGCTGCAGCCGCAACTGCAGCGCCGCGACCGATGGTTGAGCAGTCGCTGGTTTTTGCTGGTGCCGGCTTTCACCGCTCTTCTGCCACTCATTCGGCTAGCCAGCAATCGAACGTACCAGGTGGCCGGGCTCACAGCGTTGCACGTCGGAATCGCGCTCTCGATCCAGCACGCGGTCCGTATGCGATATCGAGTTCTCAACTGGGGCCCAGTGGCGTGGATGGGGACACTCAGCTACAGCTTCTACTTGTGGCAGCAGCCCTTCCTGAACCGCGGTTCGCACGCCTGGTGGACGAGCTTCCCTCAAAATCTGACCCTCGCGTTGTTGTTCGCCGCAGCCTCGTACTACTGGGTGGAGAAGCCATTCCTCGCGATGCGCGAAAGCAGAAAGCAAAAGGCAGCAGCAAACCAGGCAGTGATAGGGAAAAAGCCGGCCAGGAGTCAGGAGGGGCAAGGACCTGTCGTCAGAGTGGCATGAGGCTGCTCATTCATCCCACCCTTTCAAAAACTGTCTACGCGAAGGTCTTTGCCTCCGCCGATGCTTCTCGCATTATCTGCGAGGAAACTTCCTTCAACGTGACGTGGAACTCAAACATGGGAATTTCGGTGCCTCGGCCCCAGCGACTGGCCTCCCAATGCGCCCGCACCCATTTGACGTCAGCATGCTGCGTTAAATCGAGAAGCAAGGGATGCTCGCCTCGATAAAACTTCTGCGGAAACGCCGAGATCGGTTTCGCCGACCAGGTGGCTCCATCCGCCGATCCGTAAATGCTCACATCGAGCGATTCCTGTTCAATGATGCTCGTGATATAGAGCGTCGCGAGGAATACCCGATTCGCGGCCCCGCTGACATCCACCGCAATCCCGTCGCCTTTGGCGTTGATGACAGTCTTTTCCGTAACCAGAAAGGTATCAACCATGACGGGAGAATTGTAGCAAAGGAACCTGGGACAGGCCTGGAAACACTACTGGCAACCGTCCACAAACTGCCGGAGCAATTTGCCCACTGCTTCCGGTTGCTCCCAGGCGGCGAAATGTCCAGCCTTGGGCACAACCGCCAATCGACTGCCGGCGATGTGTTGCCGCATTAACTCGCCGTCGGCGAGCGTCGCAATTCCGTCTTCTTCTCCCATCAATAAGAGAGTAGGAACATTGATCGTCTTCAAGGTGGCCACGGAATCTGGACGCGCGGCCATGCCCTGCAGGAGTTGTGCGATGGGTTGCGGTGACATCTTCAACACCATCCGCCGCGCACCATCGACCAAATCGGGCCGGGTCTCGCGGGCGGTCTTGCCTAGAAGCTTCGGAAGCATCAGATCGGCGAACCATCCTGTTCCACGCTCGAGCACTTCCTCGGCGGTCTTCAGACGCGCATTGCGCCCTTCGGATGTATCGGCTTGCGGGCGCGTGCAGCATAAGGCCATGGCGGCCACACGGCCACGGTAGCGACGCCAGCATTCGAACAGAATGTAGCCCCCGATGGATACACCCGCGAACACCGCCCGTCCCACTTCAGCATGGTCGAGCACGCGCGCGATGTCGCTGGCGTGTTTTTCCATGGTCGCCGATCCTTCGCCTGCCTGAGACTCGCCGTGCGCCCGCAGATCCGGCAGGATAACGCGGTAACGCGAGGTGAGAGCCTGCGCCGCCGGAATCCAGAATTCATGATTTACGGGAAAGGGGTGAAGCAGGACGACGGGTGGTCCGTCGCCCAAAACAGAATAGGCGATCTCGGCATCTCCGCTACGAATGCGATTCATGTGCAGATTCTAAACGCACGATCGATGAACCGGGCGAGACCCTCGAGCGGCGGGCATCCCCGCCCGCCTAACAACACGCTTGGAATATGAACGGAATGGTAGCGGGATCAACCAAGCAGGCCCGAACCTGCTCCTGACCTCAAGGGTTTGTTGCCTGCTGGGCCTGGGGCACGGGCAGATACTCCGGCTCTTCCGGCATGACGATCCACGCCACGATGTAGCCAACTGTCCCAAAAATCAAAGCAGAGAAGAATGTGATCACCAGCCACAGCACGCGCACCAGGGTCACATCGAGATCGAAATATTCCGCGAGTCCGGCGCATACGCCCGCAATTTTGCGACTGGCGCGCGGACGCATGAGCCGCTTGCGCGCCGATACCGCGCCTACACGCCGGCCACAATACGCGCAGAGGTTGGCGTCATCCTGAATGACTTTGCCGCAATAGTTGCAATACATAGTCCTGCCTCCTCCTGCTTTAGGATACGCCGCACCAGGGTGGAAAGTTCCACTAATCACGGCTGATCCGCAGGCGGAACGCTCGCCGCTCCACTGGCCTACAGAAGTCAGTTTTCCCGGAACGGTTCCTTGAGTCGTTTGCGAGCGATATCGGCGGGTGGAGTGCTCGAGTTGGCCGCGATCACTGCCTGATACTTGCGCGTCGCCAGATCGCGCTTTTGCTGGAGGTCATACATCTCACCGGCACCCAGATTCGCCTTTTGCAATATCTCAGGGTCCGGCTGCGAGGCCTGCGCAACCAGCTCGTAAGCGGCCGCCGCGCCATAATAGTCCTTCTGGATGCGCAAGAGATCGCCCAGATACTCAGCGGCCACTTCGTAATGGAGCCCGGGATATTTTCCGGCCTTCCCGGCATCCCAGACTTTGCGATATGCGGCCGCGGCTTCCTGAGTCTGGTTCAGCGAACGCAACAGCGTCCCCTCTTCCAGCGCAAGCAACACGTTCCCCGGGTATTGCTGAATCATGCTGCGGAGTAAGGGTAAAGCTTCGCCGTAGCGATGCTCGCGCCGCAGGAACAACAGCAGTGCGATTTTCGCATCGACGCTGTTTTCAGTGTTGGCCCGTGCGACCTCGTACAGATATTCGATTCCCTTTTCTTTGCTTCCGCTCAGGCCAACCAGCGACACCGCGACCTTGACACCCCAAGGCAGACTCCCCATCACGTAGTTGTGGGCGCCGACCACCAGCTTCGCGTCGGTATATTGCGGAGATAACTCAAGCACGCGCTCATGATCGTGACGCGCACCTACTGCATTGCGCAACGCTGAGAACCACGCCCGCTCCACCAGCGCCGTATAGGTCGAGAACTGGGCGCGCGTGTTGCCCCGGGCGTACAGCGCGTCAACATCCTTCGGATTCGCCTTGAGCTTTTCCTCTTCCAACTTCTCCGCGCGGTCCACCAGTTCTTTGATCTGCTCTTTCGCCTTGGCGTCCGCGGGATGGTGCGCCGTCCCAATAAAGCTGTCGTTCGCATAGTCGCCGGTGTTTAAAGCGCCCATGCGATACAGTTCGCGAAACATCACCGCCGTCAACAAGTGGTTGATCGCAAACGGATCGTCGGGATGGCGATCTAGAATCTTCTGGAAGTCTTGCACGGACCGGTCATAGTCCATGTTGTAGAAGCGGTCGAAGGCGGAGTTGTTCAGCGCGTCCGCAGGGCGGTAGATAGGCGCTTTGCCAGCCTCCGCGGACCCGGAAGCTTGCTGCGCGACAGCGCCGGGAACAAGCGATCCAAGAAGTCCCAAAAGCGCGCACCCGATCACACGCCTGGCGCACCCACCGGACAACGTACCTTGGTTTGGAAAGCCCACCGATGTTCCTGCATTTTAACCGATTTGCCAGAATCAGGAAGATCACCCGGTCCTTCCGGTTCCCGGCTCGGAGTCAATCTATAATCCAGCCGGTCGTGCATCTTTCCCCCAACTTTCGGTAAATCTTGCTCGTTGCGATTAACTTTCAGCCATTGCGACCCCGTTCAAAAGTCCTACTTTCAGAAGGTTACGGAAACACTGTATTTGGACCCCGGTTTGCCCTGTAGATGAATGCGGGAGGGTCCCTCCGAATGTCGGAAGTTGCGCATAACGCGGAACGGGAGTTTTGGCAGCCGCCCGTAGCTCCGTCTCCGGTAGTGATCGAACAGTCCGCCCAGCGTGCGCTGGTCGAAGCCTGCGACGGCTGCGAGACGGAATTCATTCCGGGATCGCTCTTCTGCCATGCCTGTGGCGCAGAGCGCGCGGAGCGGCCCGCTAAGAACGAAGTGGCCAACTTGATGCGCACGGCCTTCTCGTGGGTGCGTCATCTCGAGTTTCATAACATTGAACGCTGCATCGTGAGCACGCGGGAATGGTTAGGGCTGCCCACGGCTGCGTTAGTTTCGTTCGCCATTGGATTGTTCTGCGTCGCGGGCGCGATCACGGTGGGCTTGATCTTTACCGTTCAAACGACGCTCGACTGGCAGGCTGTGCAAGTCTGGCGGATTGAGTGGCTGCTGGGCGCGAGCGCGTCGTTCCTGGCGGGAATTCTTCTGAAAAAATCAGCCCGGTAGTTGTACCGACACGATCGATTTTGGGACCTCCCCCAGTTCTCAAATCTAACGTCAAATCCCTCCTGAGAACTAAGCTCCTTTCCATCTCTCGCCTTTACTCAACTCCCGTAAAGGTCAGTGAACCGGCTCGGCCTCGGTCACGACGGTTGCGCCCCGTCTCTGCTGCTGCATGCGATAGAGATGGTGCACAGGTCCCACACCTTTTCCCAGTGGCTGGCCCTTGGAGATGGCAGCGGAAACGTATGCTTTCGCCAGCAGCACGGCTTCTGGCAGGCCCCGATCGAGCCCCAGGTGACACGCCATCGCGGTGGCAAAGGCGCAACCGGTTCCATGGGTCGAGTTGGAGCGCTGGCGCTCGGATTTGAAAACCTCTTGCTCGACTCCACGCTTGGTCTGGAAGCTGAGCAGGTCGATGGCTTTGTCCAGGTGTCCGCCCGTGATTACAACCGATTCGGCTCCCATCTGGTGAAGTTTGGCGGCGGCCGCTCGCATTTGATCCGGATTCGTCACAGCAAGCCCGGTCAAGGCGGCCGCTTCATCCACATTGGGGGTAACCACCGCGGCCAGGGAAAGCAGTTCTGAAGCCAGAATCTTGCTTCCCTCGCGATCGAGAAGGTCGGCCCCCGAAGATGCTTTGAGAATCGGATCCAGCACAACATTGGGGAGCTTCCTTCGCCCCAGGAACTCAGCGACTGATCGGGCGACTTTCCCGGAACCCAACATTCCGATGTGGACCGCGGCAATCTTCACGTCCGAGGCTAGCTCTTCGAGCGTCTCGGCCACCAAACCGGGATCACAGGGATCGACACGCCGCACTCCCGCCGTCGACTGCACGGTCATCGCGGTAATGCAAGCGACCCCGTAACACCCGTGGGCAGCAATCGTCTTGATATCTGCGGTCACGCCGGCTCCCGAAGAAGGATCAAAGCCGGCGATGGTCAGTACAATGGTCGGCATCTCGGGCATACGCTCGCACTGTACCCTAAAAGGCGATCCGCTCCTGCCTGTGGAAGTTTCCCAAAGAAAGTTTTCCGCCGCGCGCTGCAGAGTGGCCCGCAAACTTCTGATTCTGGCTAAGTTGCGCCGAGAATCAAGCTAAATCATTGAACTGAAACCACTTGTAAGATTTTCCAGTACCCAGACGAACCGCCTGTTTACCATACAGTTAACAGATAAGCCTTTTGTTTACAGCTGTCTATGCGATGTTACTCAACTTTTACAATAGGTTACGTGAGCTATGAATAACTACCTGGTAATCTTGCTACAGGAAATTCCTCGTTGACAGCCCTTTCTTGGTCCGCTAGGCTGACCTAACCTTTGGCCAAATTTGTGAACGACCTACGTAGCGACCGAACCTTTTGTACGCGAGGTGAACTGAATGCGAACACGCATTGCTCATGGACTGGCGGTGTTTTTATGCGTCGCCGGCCTGGGAGCGGCTCAGGGCAACTCGGGCTCGGCCCACGACCGAGGTAGTCCGCCTCAAAAGCCGAAACCAGCCACCAAGTCGACGCTAGTGAAAAAGCGGAGTCGTCCGTACCAAATTGGGACGGCGTCCTGGTACGGGAGCTATTTCCACGGCAAGGAAACCGCCAGTGGCGAAGCTTTCAACATGTACGACCTGACCGCGGCCCATCCCACGCTGCCTCTGGGGACCCACGTAAAGGTCACCAATTTGAGAAATGGCAGGACGGTGGTGGTGCGCGTTAATGATCGCGGCCCGGTTGTCGACGGCCGGATTATTGACTTGTCGTACGAAGCGGCTCGAGTGCTGCACCTGGAACATCAGGGCATCCAACAGGTTCGTCTCGACCTGGTTTCCGAGCCTCAGACCGTAGCCATGCTGCGGCCAGTAGCGCGTCTGCAGTAATCCCATTACACTCCTCTAGATGCGTGATGCGCGCGAGCGCTTGATCGTAGCTCTTGATGTTTCATCCGCGGCCGCCGCCCAGAAGATCGTGGCGGCCGTGGGCGATTCCGCTCGTTACTACAAAGTGGGCTTGCAGCTCTACACTGCTGAGGGCCCGCAAATCGTGCGCGACCTGGTGAGTTCCGGACGCCAGGTATTTCTCGACCTCAAGCTGCACGACATTCCCAACACCGTGGGCGCGGCAGTGAAAGAAGCCTGCAAGCTCGGCGTAAGCATGCTGACAGTGCACGCCTCGGGTGGAACGAACATGCTGCGCGCCGCCGTCGATGCAGGACGCAACGCAAATATTTCGCCGATCATTCTGGCGGTGACGGTGTTAACAAGCCTGGAGGACCGCGACCTAGAACATGCCGGCGTGCGCGGCACGGTGGGCGATCAAGTATCGCGCCTGGCCGCTCTGGCGATCGCCAGCGGCTGCCATGGGGTAGTTGCTTCCGCCCATGAGGCAGCCGCTCTGCGCAATGAACTGGGGGACGATTTCCTGATCGTGACTCCAGGCGTGCGTCCGTCAGGCACAGACCACGGAGATCAGGCACGCGTGGTGACACCCGCAGAGGCGATCGCCGCCGGGGCAAACTACATCGTGGTAGGAAGGCCAATCACCGGGGCAAACGACCCGGCAGCAGAAGCAAGGGAGATCCTGGCGCAGATAGGGTAGGAGCAGTTCTGAGTTCTGAGTTCTGAGTTCTGAGTTCTGAGTTCTGAGTTCTGAGTTCTGAGTTCTCAGTTGTCAGCTCTCAGTTGTCAGCTCTCAGTTGTCAGTTGTCAGCTCTCAGTTGTCAGCTCTCAGTTGCCGGTTCTCGGTTACCCGAGCCCGAAGGGCGAAATTCACTAGCCCAGCCCGTAAGGGCTGGGGCACCATCCGCATCGACTGCCAGTCCCGCAGGGGCGGCACCCGGC
This sequence comes from uncultured Acidobacteriota bacterium, assembly GCA_963850425.1. Taxonomy (GTDB): domain Bacteria; phylum Acidobacteriota; class Terriglobia; order Terriglobales; family Acidobacteriaceae; genus Gp1-AA133. The sequence goes on from CAWKLF010000007.1 coordinate 200,556, forward strand.
GAAGCGGGCGGCAGCCCGCGAGCCCGATCGTGAGCATAAAAAAGCGCGACCTATGTCGCGCCTCTAAAACCACCATCAACCCAACCCTACAACTTCTCGTAAAACTCGCACGCCGAGCAGGAAATATAAATTCCGCCCGGAACCCCGCGTTCCCGGTCCTTGGTACGCTTTACGATGCGGGTATCTTTGCCGCACTTCGGGCACGCGGTGGATTTGCTGGTATCCATGACCTTCTTACGGTCCGCTGTCTTTGCAATCTTCGCCATTCTCTTCTCCTGACAGGAATGTGCCGCCAGCCCGAAAGCCGCGGTTCTACCTGGTGTTTGGGGAGTAACTTGGGCGCCGGAGTGCTTACCGGCAGGATGGGCACGCTCGGAGGAGTGTGCGTTTGTACTCGCCGGTTAGTAGTTTACATGATGGACGCGGCGGGTGTCTTCTTCCCAGAAGGCTTCGAGCCACGAGCTTCGAGCAAACCCTGAACCGATTGCTCGCAACTCGGCTCGCTGCTCAAAAACCGGCGCAGGGCGCAGGTTTTCGTTGGATTTCCCAAATTTCCGGGTTACAGTGGTCTCAGACATCCTCCCCCTCGATTTACCTCTAGGTGGGACCCGTGAACGCGAACAAGACCCTTCTACTCGCTTTTGCATTTTTCCTTTTCTCTTCCTTCGGTGTAGCCCAGATGCATTCGACTCCGGTTGCTTCCACGAGCAGCGTGCCGAGTGATCCCGGCAGAACCATGGGCGTGCAGTTTGGCCCGCATCCATCTACGCTGACGGTAGCGCCCAGCTATTCCTTGGCGGACTGGCGCAACTGGAGCAGCGATTCCAACGCCAATCGTTGGGTAGCCCCCAGCTTGTGGGTGACATCGTCGTCGGGCAACTTCCCTGCCCGTCCCGTGAGATTGGCAAGCGGACGGTCGGAGGAAGCCGTGCCCGCCGCCCTGCGCGTTCAAGAGCACTCGGCTGAACGAGTGCAGGCAATGCCGAGGATCGGGCAGGACTGAGGTTCGGCTCTGGGCTCTTGGCCAATTCCACGTAGCGCAAAGAACGCGCGAACGTGGGGCACCGTCGCTCAGTAATTTCTTACTTAGAAGACCATTCCACTCTGTGCGCGGTAGGCAACGATCTCGCGTCCGCCCTTGTGGATCTCGAGTCGGTCGAAGAATCCGTCTTCACGGGCGCCAAAACGCACCCAGCAATCGGCCATCTCACAGCCCATCAATTGTGGATTGGATAGCAGCAATAGATGGCTGCGAAATTGTCCCGCCACCTCCAACTGCAAACGGCCGTTCTCCATCGTCACCTTGACCTGTGCTCGATCCGGATCGCTGCCAACGTAACTCCCCGTATACCGCTGAAGCCCCTCGGACACTAACGAGAGTCCGATCATCGGCGCTTCAGCAGGAGTGCTTGACGGAATAGATAGCGAGGCCGTCGGTTTGGAGTGGTTTTTGTCATCGCCCGCGCCTTGCGCCGGTTTCACTCCTGGCTTCTGCAAATTGAAGATCAGGAGAACCCGGCCCTGCTCGGTTGTTAACAACGGCTCTGCCGGTTTCGGCGGAGGGTTCACCGGGCGTTCATGCAAAAACTTCTCCGGCACGCGCCCATGGGGGCCGTATCCCGGACGAATATTCATGTATCGCGGATGATTCCAGGCGTAGCCCATGGTCCAGCACACGCCCTGCAGAACCAGGGCGGACATCAACGCCCCATATGCCAGTGCTGCCGTCCGCGGCATGGAGGGTCCGACGCTACAAAAAAGAGGGGCGCCATTCGCAGTCGTCCGCATCGCCGGCTCTTGCTCGAAGGGGGGACGCAGACCCCATTGTCGGCCCATCGAGATCAAGCCATCCAGCACCAGTCCCAGACGCTGACCTGTACCCTCGGCTTCATCGAAGATCGATAGCATCTGCTCGGCAAAGCGCAGACGGAAAAACGGCGGATGGAGACGCAGGACGGTCCGGTAGAGGGAGCGCAGCATCAGGCCCTCCTTGGTTTTTGCAGGCGCATCTTCCCTTCTCGAACCACGCTGTCGAGGCGGGTGATTTCGGCGGCGAGCACTCCGCGGCCCAGCGAACTTAAGCGGTAATAACGGCGCCGGGGATCCTCGTCGCCGGCCTTCTGGCCGAGTTCTTCCACCAGACGCTTGTCGATCATTTTCTGCAGATTGTCGTAGAGCGTGCCGGGACCCAGCTTGTACTTCCCTTCGGACTGCCGCTGGACTTCCTGCATGATGGCGTAGCCGTGGAGCTGCTCGCCGGCAAGCGAGAGCAGGATGTGCAGGGTCGCGGGCGAAAGTGGCAGGAACGAGTTGACTTCTTTACCCATAACTCGCTCTTCGTTATATCGAATTCCGAGTCAGTAGTCAATACAGACAAAACCCGATCACCACAGGGGACACAGAGGGCACAGCGGTTTCCTTCCGTGTTCCTCGGCGTCTTCCGTATTTCGATGTTTTCCGCAATGAATCGAGGTACCTACTCGGGCAAGTCGAGCTTCCGCATCAGCGCTTTGTAGCGGGGCTCGGAGCGGACCAGATCAATTTGCGGCTGGCGCACACTGATCAGGAGTTCTTCGTCCGCTTCGTCGTAGGCTTTTTCAAGCTGCTCCAAGGTCTTTTCCCGGTTGCCGGCTACTGCGTAGGCCACTGCATAAACCGACGGTGTGAACTGGAGTTTCGGGCCGATGGCTAAACTTAGGGCGAGGTATCCATTTGCATCGGGACTGAAGGTTCCCTTGGCATCGGAGGATTGCTGCAATTCTTGAACAGCCTCGGGATAGCGCCCGATGGCCGATAAGATTTGCGAGAACTTGTAGTGTGCCGGGCGAAACTGGGGATCGCGCTGCAGCGTTTTCTGAAATTGCTGGAGAGATTCGTCGTAGCGATGAGCGATTCCCAACGCGAGCGCGTAGTTCGTATTCACGATGGGTGAAAGGGGATCAAGCGACAGCGCGGTGCGGAATTCGGCGAGTGACTCGTCCATCCGCTTCCGGGCGTTGAGGAATTCCATCGCGTAAAAGTAATGCGTGTTGGCGTTGTTGGGACTGAGCTCAAGCGAGCGCCGAAATTCTGCCTCCGCCTCGTTCCACTTCCATAGCTGGCTAAGGACAAGGGCGCGAGCCGTATGAGCCTCGGCGAGCGAAGGGTCAAGTTCGAGCGCCTTGCGTGTGGCGTCGTCGGCCACCGTTCGCGCTTGCTTTGAATTGATCCCGATCCCGTATCCAGGCGCCACGATGTAAGTCTCGGCGAGCCCCGTATAGGCGAGCGCATAGTTTGGATCGGCGGCGATGGCCTGCTGAAACAGATCGATACTCTTCGTGAGGCCTTCGTTGGTCCTCCCATACCAGAGCTGGCGGCCTTCCAGGTAGAGACGATACGCCTCCGCGTTGGTTGTGCCGGCGCTACCCATGTGCTGCTTTTCGGGGACGGTCGCGCTCCCCCGAAGGCGGCTGGAAAGATCGTGCGTGATGTCGCTTTGCACCTGGGTGATGTCGGCCATCTTGCGCGTGTAGCGCTTCCCCCACATCTCTGAGCCGTCGGAGGTGTTGACGAGATCGGCTTGCACGGAGACTTCGTCCGCATGCTGCGTGATTCGGCCCACGAGCACGGCGCCGACCTTGAGCTTCTCCCCAATCTGGCGGGGATCCTCCTGGTCGCCCTTGAAGCGGAACACGGTGCTGCGCGCCATGACCTTCAGGTCGGGCACTTCCGAGAGCGTACCGATCAGGCTTTCGGTGAGGCCGTCGCTGAGGTACTCGTTGCTGGAATCAGACGTGGCGTTTACGAAGGGCAAGACGGCGAGCGACGACACCTTGTCGCCTTCGGCCTTGCCGCGCAGGAAGTAGATCGCGGCAACGGCGATCAGCAACACCGCGGCCGCGATTCCTGCCCAGAGCCATTTGCGCGACGAGGCCGCGGTTGTGGCTGCGAGCACAACGGCAGAGTTCGATGACGCTGCGGCTGCTACCGAAGATGAGACGCCCGAGGATCGGCCGGAATCGATATCCCGCTTAAGACGCGAAGGTCGCTGCGGAGATCGGCAGCCGTCTGGTAGCGAAGATTGCGGTCTTTCTCGAGCGCCTTGCTCACGATGCGCTCGAAGTCGGCAGGCAGGTCCGGATTGAGCCGCAACGGCGATACCGGCGTCTCGTCCAGAATCGCCTTAAAAATCACCGGGGAACTCTCGCCGCGGAACGGCACCAAGCCTGTCGCCATTTCGTACAGCACCGAGCCGAAGGAAAACAAATCGCTGCGCCCGTCGAGTTCCCGGGCCCGCGCCTGCTCGGGAGACATATAGGCCACCGTGCCCAGGGTCGAGCCTGGACTGGTCAGGTGCTGCTCGTCGATGGTGCGGGTCACGTGGTCGGACGCCGCCGTTCCCGAAGAAATAGCCTCCGCAACCTTTGCCAGTCCGAAATCGAGCACCTTGGCGTGCCCGCGCGCGGTTACAAAAATGTTCGCCGGCTTGATGTCGCGATGCACGATGCCCTTGGAGTGCGCCGCATCCAGCGCATCGGCGATTTCGATGGCCAATGCGAGCAGGGTTTCGTTGTCGAGCGGACGCCCGGCGATGCGGTGCTTGAGGGTCGTGCCCTCAAGAAACTCCATCGCGATGAATGACTGTCCGTCGTGCCGCCCGATTTCGTAGATGGTGCAGATATTGGGATGGTTCAGCGCCGAGGCCGCCCGTGCTTCGCGACGGAAGCGTTCGAGCGCCTGCGGGTCGCGTGCCAGATCCTCGGGAAGAAATTTCAAGGCAACAAAACGGCCGAGTTCCGTGTCCTCGGCTTTGTAGACGACGCCCATCCCGCCGCCGCCCAGCTTTTCGAGGATGTGATAACGGGAGACCGTTTGCCCGATCATGAAGTGGGACCATGTTAGGGGCGAAGGGGAAGGGAGTCAATAAAGTGCGGGGAGAAGGGAAAGCAGGGGTCGTAGAGCGCTTAATAAAGTAGTAAACAGTTGAGAGTTATGTGATGTTGGTGTTGCTCTTGACGTTGAGACGCGGCGCTCGCTTCGCTCGCGGGGGAGTTGAGCTATGCTGGGCTGGAGTTGAGCTTGGAGTGCGCTGGGAGACCTCCCTTTCCCGACCTCAAGCGTTGTGTTGTATCAAATTGCCACTAAAGGTGATGGCCATTATGGCCATTGAAGTCGTGATTAAGGCAGGGACCGACTCATTCATCTACGTGGCTATTGCTGAGCTGAGGGGTAGATTCGGGTAAAACTACATCCTCCATTACGTGTCAAAAATACCCCGAAGATACTTCCAACGAGCATCTCAGACGCATTACTCGGATTCAATGCGAAGGAATTGGTAGAGTCGAGAACTCTGAAAGGGAGATTGAGCATCGCCCATGTTTCACCCTGATCGGTGCTTGCATAAATACCCGTGGACGTCCCGAGAAAGATCCATTTGTCATCCTTCGGAGCAAACTCGATCTGGTAGACATCCAAACGTCTCCAACTATGATTAAGAACGGGTTCTATTCCTAGTCCTCGGAGTCGCTTAACATCCTTTTTGTGCTCTGGCCCCAGGTCTGCTGGTGATTCAAGTGCTTGCTGCTGTCCCACCGGAGACCAATTCCCCCCGCCATCTCGGGTGATTACTAAACCATCCGCTCGATGCCCGATCATGATGGACGGATTAGATGGGCTAATAGCTAGGATAGGATGAGGAAAGTCAGCATTGTATGAGACAAGATTGCTCGAGAAGAGGTCCCAGTTGTCTCCGCCGTCCTTGGAAACGAACAACCCAGGAACAGAAATGACCTTTACCTTCGACCCATCAGAAGAAACCGAGCTCAAGAAGGATGCAAAAATTGTATGTGGCTCAAAGGGGTGAATCGCGGCAAGCTGGACCCGCACACCCGATACTTTCCCACTGATAGCTTTTCTTGCAAAGTCCGGCAAACTCATCCCGTTGACCATGGATCTTACCGACACCCATGTTTTACCTTTGTCTTCTGACCTGAGCAGCCCCTTCTCCGTGTCGTTGTAGAGAATCCTAGGATCGGAACCGCTGCGCACTGGCGTAACCCTCGGTCGACTAGTCCTGATTTCTGCCGGAACGAAGGCGCTCGCAGCCGCCCAAGTTCGTCCACGATTTGGGGACAAAAGGGTCTCGACTCTTTGAAGCTGTCCATCAGCAGCAAATCTGGTCTTCGTTATCGTGATAGCGTGAGAATTCTTGCCAGATTCGAGAGACGCAGCGTTAAGCTCATACATCGGGAGATTTTCTGAACGTGTACTTTTGAAGATGACCGTCTCTGTCACCGGTGTACCGCATTTCACGTCACTCCCCATCGCCTCTGCAATCAGAACAAGCACAATCACTACAACAAATCGAAACATTGAGGCTACCTCAGCTCTTCTTTGGAGTGCAATGAGCAGCTATCGCCTTGGAAAAATTCCTTGATCCTTGCTTCGTGTCGTTAGTTGGCTTCCCAACGGCCGCTGACAAAGCAGTATCACTAAATCCGTATGCAGTCGTGTGGAGGATCTCGTGAAGCATCGTCGGAACTAAGTCTCTTGCGTTCGGCGCATCAATGTGAACAGTTGACGTTGGCGGGTGGCCCATGTCTGCAGCATACTATCCGATCATTATGGAGGAAGGAACGCTAGGAAAATGGGGTGCCCCACGTCTCGCGTTTTTCGAGACGTGGGCGGTGCCGGCGGTCGTATCTTCATTTTCAGGACTTGCCACTCATTGACCCGCACCGAACCGGGTTCCCCCACGGCATAGGTGCGGTAACTGCTCCAGCGCCACATCTCAGGAGACTCGACCAGTCCGCGCTTCACCGGATTCCGATGCATGTAGCGCAGTTTCTCGATGCGCTTGCGCTCGGTCCAGACGTTGAAGTCATAAAAGCGGGCCTGCCAAATATGCTGCGGCGCGTGCTCGAACAGAGAGAGTTGCTGCGGGCCCCGGCGTCGCCGTTGCTGGGCCAACAGGCGGCGTGCAAAGCCGAGTTTCAGAGCCTGCATCACCGTGGAAGGCGTGCCCTGCTGGGGTTCGCTGAGCAGCAGATGCACGTGTTCCGGCATCACCACGTAGCCAATCACCACAAAATGGTAACGCCGCCGCACCTGCTCGAGAACCTTGAGAAACAAATCGCGGGGCTGGGCGCTACCCAGCAGCGGCCGGCGCTGATAACAACTGAACGTGATGTAGTGGAGGTCGCCGGCTCCGTAGAAGCGTTTGAGTCCCCGCGCCATGGAGACAGGCTAGGCTGTGGAGGGTCGATGGTGCTGTGACGCTTTTCCCATGTCTAGGTGATGGAATCCCCTCGAAAGAATATAGTCAGGCACGGAAAAGCCCCACGTCTCGAGAAACGCGAGACGTGGGGCACCCCATTTGTTAGTGAACGGATCAAGAATAGGGGGCGCAGAAACGGGCCACCCGCCGTTGGAGTTACCTGGGCTGGTCTGGGTTAATTGCTTCCGGAGCGCATCACGAGATTGCTGGCCTGCTCCTGGCCTTTGTCCTTGCAGTCGCACTTGGTGTCTACGTTGGCGGAGATGCGGCACCAGAAGCTGTCGATGGGGGCTGCCAACGGCGAGGGCTGGGGCACGACCTTGGCGGTAAGCGGCTCGGGAGACCTGAGGGCTGCGTTTACGACGGGAGGCTTGCGGTGCGCGGCGAATGCCGGGTGCTGCACGCCGCTCCAGGGCTTGCGGGACGGAACAACGATGGGAGCGGCGGCCTTGACTTCAGGCGAAAGCACAACGGCCGCGGGGGCCACGGCGGCCCGATGGACTGGCTTGATTCGTTCCCGGTACGGCTTCCACAGAAGATAGACGAGTACCAGCTCAACAATGATGATTGAGGTCCAGAACAGACGTTTCCCAGCCACAGCCATTCTCCCCGTTGGGAAGGCAAACATGACTCACTGAAAACATCGGCACGTTATTCAGAAACAGGAACATGAAGATCACTCCGCGTGACGTTCCGCTTGATCTTCCGGTTGTTCGTTGCCCCATCCCTTACAACCGTGATGGAGCTTGTTCGTTCCTTCAGAAGTCCAGAATGCGCAGACCCCTGGAATTACTGGCCGGGCGCCGTACGAAAGCACAAAATGAAGCCCAAAGCCTCCTCCCCGAAGGACCCAGGGCCAATCCTCGGCTTACTTGGAAACCGACGAAGCTTCCTAAAACGGCGCGCGTCGTGACGTTAAGCGATGTAAAAATCCTTCACAATGGCGCGAAGGTGCCACGACGTATGGCACGAAGGGGTTGGAATGCATCCGCCGTGGGTGCTTTAGGAGGACGCGCCGCGACGTACAGCCATTTCAACGCGAAACGTCGTCTAAGGGTCAAGACCACAGCATTTGAGACTTGGGAGGATTCATGCCGCTCTGGCGCCGCCACGCCCGCACTATTGCATGTAGCGCGCTCTTTTTCAGCGTGACGACTTTTTGCCTTGCGCAGGACACTTTCAGAAAAGCCAGCATTTCGCCGATACCAAAACATTTCGACCACGTCCTGATCGTGGTGCTCGAAAATCAAAACTATGATTCCGCCATTAAGAATGATCTTCTAAAAAGTCTCGCCCAGAAAGGCGCCAACTTCACCAATTTCGGCAACCTCTACCATTACTCGTACCCAAACTACCTGGCGATGGTCGCGGGCAGCGATTTTGGCACACATCGGCCACAACTGCTCAGCGACAACCAGAGAACCTTCAACGACGACGCCGAGCATCGAACCATCGCAGATTTATTGAACTGGAAAAACTACGCGGAAGATTATCCGGCCTCTCCGACATCTCAGCGGGCATTTCTCGGGGACCGCAAGGGACGCTATGCGCGCAAGCACGTCCCATTCCTGAGTTTCCGTGAGGTCCAGAACAAAAGCTTTCACAACGTAGTCGGTGTGAACACCCACGATCAGCACAATGCTTTCGTCTCCGATATAAGCGCCTTCATCGCTGATCCACAACAGCATCCTTTGCCGGAATACATGTTTTACAGTCCGAATCTCGACGACGACGGCCATGACCCGACCTCGAATCCACAAGCGGGGCTCAAGAAAGCGGCGGATTGGCTGCGCGTCTTTCTCACCACATGGATCCATTTCGACGACAAAACCTGGCTACCGAAAGACGATGCGATGAAGCGCACGCTAGTCGTCATTACGTTTGACGAATCCGAGGGCAGTGGCACGCCGGAGCGTATCTACACCGTGTTTCTGGGCGCAATGGTGAAGCCGCAGGAGGTTTCGACCCCGTATAACCACTACAGCGTTCTGCGGACCATCGAAGACAATTTCGGGCTGGAACCCATTCACAAGAGCACTGGAGACGGCGCGGCCGGGGTCATCACTGGCGTTTGGAAATAGTACACAAGGCTGCACACAACCGTTATATTCACGCCAGCATCGGAGACGTGAGCTTCTTATCCGATGTCAAAATTTCAGGCCCGACCAAACTGCCTTCATAGCTGTAGAACTAGTCTGCTGGCTCCGGTTTTGCTCGCTCTACTCGGCTTCCTGGGATGCGGGGGATCGTCCTCCAGTGTCGGCTCTCCCACGACGTCCGGTCCAACGACGCCCGGAACCGTTCCGCAGTTCGGCCACGTAGTGATTGTCGTCGAGGAAAATGCCAATTACTCCGACGTGATCGAGGGTTCCGCGATGCCTTATCTGAAAAGTCTCGCATCGCAATATGGATTGGCCACGCAGTACTACGCGAATACGCATCCTTCCCTTGGAAACTACTTCATGCTCACCGCCGGCCAGATCGTCACCACGGACGATGGCTTCACGGGAACGGTAGATGCTGACAACATCGTTCGCCAACTTCTCGCCGCGGGCAAGACCTGGAAGTCGTACGCCGAGAGCCGAGGCGATGCCAAGCTCTATGTCAAGCGCCACGACCCGCTATCGTATTTTTCGGATGTGGTCAACAGCGGCGCGCAGATGCAGAACCTGGCCTCGTTTTCGCAGTTCAGTTCGGATCTCGCTAAGAACGCCCTGCCCAACTTGTCATTTATTGTGCCGAACCTCGTGAATGACGGCCACGACGCACCGCGGCAAGTAGCAGACGCGTGGCTTAAGGCTAATATTGCCCCTTTGATTTCCAATGCCACCTTCCAAAACGACGGGTTGCTGATTATCGTCTTCGATGAAGCGGACGGCAGTGATTCCGCCCACGGCGGCGGTCACGTAGCCGCTGTCATCATCAGCGGGAAGGCCAAGAAGGGGTTTCAGTCCAACACTTTCTACCAACACCAGAGCACTTTGCGCCTGATGCTGGAAGGACTTGGGATCTCCAGTCTCCCGGCGGATTCCAGCACTGCTCCCGACATGGGGGAATTCTTCTGAGTCCGTGTTCCACCTAGACGTCACGCACTCGCGCCGCATCCATCACTCGCAATGAACGTTTCAGATTTCCGCCGGATCGCTCTGAGTCTCGATGGTGCGGAAGAAAGCTCGCACATGGGTGCGGCTGACTTCCGCGTGGGAGGCAGGATCTTCGCAACGCTCGCCTCGCAAAAGCAGGGCTATGGGAATTTGCTGCTAACGGCCGAGCAGCAAGCCGACTTCGTCCGCGAGTTGCCGGAAGTGTTTCTGCCGGTTGCAGGTGGATGGGGAAAGATGGGAGCAACCCACGTGCGCCTGGCGGTAGTCGATGAGGACGTGCTGACCGGGGCTCTGCGGGCAGCTTGGAAGCTCAGAGTCGAAAAGAATACGGCCACCAAGAAAACGGTGAAGCGCGCCGGACGCCTCTGAGTTCGGCCGAGATCGCAGAGCCTCCGACCAATCCTGCTGATTCCTCCCGCGTTTGCCCCCTGCCGACCCCTCTGCTAGTCTAAGAAGTTTTCGCGCATCCTCCGGAGTTCATCAGGGGTCAAACGTCATGTCAGCCATCAAATTTCGCGGTGTGGATTTCATTCAGTTCGACGGCCTGCTCTCCGACGATGAGCGTCTGGTTCGCGACACCGCCCGCAAATTCATCGAGGACAACCTCGTCCCCATCATCGAGGAATGCAATCGCGCTGGCCGCTTTCCGCGTGAACTTGTGAAGCCCATGGCCGACCTTGGCTTCTTTGGCGCAAACCTGAAAGATTATGGCTGCGCCGGCATGTCGAACGTCGAATACGGCCTGGTCACGCAGGAACTGGAGCGCGGCGATTCGGGCGTACGCAGTTTCGTCAGCGTCCAGTCCGCGCTGGTGATGTATCCCATCTACACCTTCGGATCCGAGGAACAGAAGAAAACCTGGCTGCCCGCGCTGCAGAAAGGCGAAAAGCTTGGCTGCTTCGGCCTCACCGAGCCCGACTTCGGCTCCAACCCCGGGGGCATGCGCACTCGCGCGAAAAAGGTCGGCAAGGAATACGTACTCAACGGCGAAAAGATGTGGATCACTTCCGGCACAATCGCCGACGTTGCCGTGATCTGGGCCAAGGTGGACGATGAAGGCGACAAGGTACGCGGCTTCCTCGTTGAGACCGACCGCCCCGGTTTCAAGGCCGATGACATTCACGGTAAGTGGTCTCTGCGCGCCTCAGTCACCTCCGGCCTTTCGCTGCAGGACGTGCATATCCCTGAGTCCAGCCTCCTGCCTCTCTCTGGCGGCCTGAAGTCTCCGCTGATGTGCCTCAATCAAGCGCGCTACGGCATCGCGTGGGGCGCGATCGGCGCGGCCATGTCCTGCTACGACTGCGCCCTGCAGTATTCCCTGCTCCGCAAGCAGTTCCGCGACCAGCCCATCGCCTCGCACCAGTTGATCCAGGAGAAACTAACCTGGATGATCAACGAAATCACCAAGGCCCAGCTGCTGGTGCTGCAAGTTGGACGACTCAAGGATGCGGGCAAGGTCGAACACCAGCACATCTCCATGGCCAAGCGGAACAATGTCTGGATGGCTCTGGAATGCGCGCGCCTGTCCCGCGACATCCTGGGCGCAAATGGCGTGGCCGACGACTACCCGATCATGCGCCACCTGATGAACCTGGAGTCGGTGAAGACGTATGAAGGAACCCACGACATTCATACGCTGATCATCGGGTCCAGCGTCACGGGGATCGACGCGTTTTAGAACACTTTTGCTGCCATGACCACAACCTCACGCCGCGCTTCGATTGCGAACCGCTCGATTATCGCTGCGTTTCTGTTTTGCGCCCTTCCCCTAGACGCTCAGCAGATCTCATTGCAGGCGTTGGTGACGCCTTCAACGGTCATCAGTAAAGAAGGCCGCACCACCAGATTCGCCCTGCATGCATTGATCGAGTTCAATACTCTTGCGGAGATGTTCGCCTACATCGACAAGCAAACCACACGCTGGCCCGACCTCGACATGAAGCAACGCCAGGCTCTCGCCACCGACCTTTTGCGTCGCGGAGTGGAGAGCCGGGTAATCTCCATGACCGATGAGCGGCCCCTGGAAACGCTCGTCACCCACACCGCTGAGGAACTCCGCCAGGCGCTTGCCAGCGTTCACGAACCAACTCCATCCGGATACGCTGACGCTTTCCTCTCGGTTCAGAAGAAGTGGAAGCATTCCCTCAATTGCTGGAGCGCGGCCCCATCGACTCCCGCCCGCGTTCTCTCCAACTGGTATCCCATCGAAGAAGGCATCGATCTGTACGGAGCGCGCTACGACTCGACGGAACACTTCTGGCAGGCCGTCAAATATCACCCCGACGTATCGGTCGCAGACCTCTCGGCATTACTAGCGGAATTCGGCAAGGTTGACTGGTCTGCATTTCTGGCGAGACTTGACGCGGATCCCAAGATCTATCTGCCCAACGCCTATGCCGTCGAATTCCTGCGGCACAATTTGGCGGCGGACCGGCTTCGCTGGTTCAACAACGAACTTCAGAAGCACAACCTCTTACCTGACGAAAAAGCCCGTACGACCCAACAACGCACATCAACTCTCTTCCGCTTCTCCGCGTTTGAAGAAAAGGTCATTTGGGGGGACCTCGCGGACCTGTTCCATCTGGTTTACTTCTTCTCGCCCGGGGATGATCCGATCCGCGCCACACTCGCCAAATATCACTTCGATGGCGTCTATCTCAACGATCGCAAAATTCCCTTCATCAGCGAAGACTATCGATCCCTGATGCTAGAAATCTGGAAAGTGAAATACCTCAAGATGGCCCGCTTCCGCGAAGTGATCAGCTCGATCCCAGTGGAAATTCGCCTCTCGCACTTTCTGAACGATGGCGACTCGCCCGACATTCCAATCCCAGTCTACGTCGAGTACCTGAACAAGATTCGCCTGCTGGCCCGCGCCCGGTAATCCCCACTGACGTTCAATCTAAAATCTGAATCAACAATCGCCCCTGTCGAAAATCAAGTAAGGGGGAACCCCACTCTACCCGAGTCTCTGGTGCGAGATGGCTTTCTATGCCACGCTTCTGTGGCACTGTGTCTCTGTGGTGAGAAAGAATTAGCCTCGCAAAAAAACCCGCAGCCACAGCCGCGGGTAAAATTTCGCGCGCATCCACCTAAGCCCGCATCTTCTCCCCAAACTGCTTCTCGAACTTCTTCAGCTTCGGAGCAATCACAAACTGGCAGTAAGGCTGTGACCGGTTATTGTCGAAATATTCCTGATGGTATCCCTCTGCCTCAAAGAAAGTCGCCGCGGGTTCGATCGTGGTCACGATTGGTTCCGGAAACGCTTTGGCCTCGTTGAGAGCCGCGATCGTCTCCTCCGCCTCACGTTCCTGCTCATCCGATGTGTAGAAAATCACTGACCGGTATTGCTCCCCAACGTCGTTTCCTTGTCGGTTCGGCGTGGTCGGATCATGCACCGCGAAAAATACCTCCAGCAGATCGCGAAACTTTATTTCGTTCGGATCGAACGTCACCTTCACGACTTCCACATGACCGGTGTCGCCATTGCAAACCTGGCGATAGGTCGGTTTGTCCACATGGCCGCCCATGTACCCCGACACCGCCGATTTCACCCCGCGCAGCCGGTTAAACACGCTCTCAATACACCAGAAACACCCGCCGCCAAAAATCGCTGTTTGTTCGTTTGCCATGGTCATTGGATGTCTAATCTTAGCCGGAAGTTCCATTCCCTCAAACAGTCGGCTACTCGGGGCGGAGTCGAGCAACGTGTAGCGCTGTTTTCGCAGTGCGAATCACCATCGGACGGTCGACCCTCAGGACTCTGTTCTTCTCAACGCCACAATCAATGTCGCGGATGCCGCATACACCAGCGCAATGAATCCGAAGCTGGCCGCGAGGGAACCGGTGCGGGTGTTCAGGAAGCCGATGCCATAGCTCCCCGCCAAGCCGCCAAGTTGTCCCACTGAATTGATCAGGCCAAAGGTGGCGGCGGCTGCGGATTCACTCAAAACCAAAGTCGGGATTGTCCAGAACGTTGGGTAGAAAGCGTACAAGAGTCCGCTGCCCGCCAGCAGGAAGACAATCCCGATCGATGCCTGGTGTCGGGTGAGCAATAGAAAGATAAACATCAGAGAGGCCGCAAATAACGGAATAGCAGTGTGCCACTGGCGCTCGCCGGTCCTGTCGGAGTGCCAGGCGTTGATCAGCATGCCCGCGATGCCGAGCAAGGCAGGAAAGACCAGCATGGTGGTGACCGAGCGGTCCGACGATCCCGAGAGGCGTTTCACGAAGGTGGGAATCCAGTAGATCGTCCCCAGCGAGCCCGTCAACGCCCAGAACCAGGCAGCGATCAACTGCAGAATGCGGCGATCGGAAAAGGCCTCGCCAATCGAATAGTCGCGGACTTTTTTCTTCGCCTGTAGTTCCTGTCGCAGTTTGCCCACCAGCCAGTTGCGCTCATCGCCGGGGAGCCAGCGCGCATCCTCCGGGCGGTCCGTCATATAGAAAAGCGTGACGATCCCCAGCACAATCGCCGGAATTCCTTCGAGGATAAACAGCCAGCGCCAGCCTGCAAGTAAGCGCCAGTGGACACCCAGGAGCCATCCGGCGACGGGCGAACCGATCAGCGAGGCAGCGGGCACGGCCGAGTACAAGCACGCGATCGCGCGGCTGCGATCGAGCGAGCAAAACCAGTGCGTGAGATACACGATCATGCCGGGAAAGAAGCTGGACTCGGCAATGCCCAGCACGAAGCGCGCGACATAGAACTGGCCGGCGGTGTGCACGAAGCCGGTCAGAATGGTGACGATGCCCCAGGAGATCATGATGCGGGCGATCCACTTGCGCGCGCTCCAGCGTTCCACGATGATCGCGCCCGGAATCTCGAACAGCACGTAGGTCACGTAAAACATCCCCACCCCCAGGCCGTAGACCGTGTCGCTAAAACCCAGTTCGGCACTCATGCGGAGGTTGGCGAATGATACGTTGACGCGGTCGATGTAGTTGACAATGTAGATGACGAATACGAAGGGGAGAAGTCGTGACGCGATCCGGCGTCGCGCACGACTGGCTACATCGCCTGCTGTGGCAGGGATGGTATCGATGGCATCCATACCAAAACTACTCCGACGATGGAAGGGCGTGGCTCTTTTGCGCGACGAATACGTAACGCGACAGCCGACCTTCGCGCGCGAGTGTCGCTGTCACTGACAAAAACTCCTGTTCTTTTTCGAAAGCCTCGTCGCCCTCGATTTCGCACAAGGCGTCTCGTCTCGCTGCCCGTGCTCGTCGCCGACCTTCGCCCACCCTGGCCATGTTCTCGGTGACGTCCTGGGCGAGCAACAACTGCAGTCCGCTCTCCGCGATCACGAGTTCGTCGTAGCCCTTCGGCACGACCAGGTAGAAGCCTGCGGAGGTCCGCACGGCAATTTCCGAGTTTGCTAACGGTCCCGTCACAATAATGGGATCGGTAAACAACACCCGCCCGCCCGGCTTCAGCAGGCGTACGCACTCCGAAAGCATCCGCAGGCGGTTCGCAAAATGATTAATAGCGTCGATACAGGTGATGGCGTCGAAGGTTGCGTCTTTGAAGGGCAGACCGCCGTTGGCGTCCGCAGCGTGAAATTCGGAACGCTCCGTCAGTCCTCGTTGCTTCGCCAGCGCCCGTGCAGTCTCAACCGCCTGTTCATGAACGTCGACGCCAGCTACCGAGCAGCCCGTGATGTTTGCAATGCGAAGCGCCGGCCCTCCCGCGCCGCAGGCGACATCGAGCAGCCTTTGGCCCGGGGAAAGCTCCAGCCAGGTCAGAAAACGATCCTGTTCCTCGGCTGTGTGCCAGCTGTTTTGGCCGATGTCTTCCCCAAAAGCCTCACGCCGAATTTCGCTGTACAAGTTGGCCTGGAAATTCCCATAACTCAAGTTGTAGTGGGCTACAAAGGAAGGCTCTTTCGGTTTACCCATTCCGTCCTACGCAATTCTATCTGTCTTAAAGAGACAAAAGCACAAGCCGAAAAAACCACCGCCAAATACGGGAGTGTCGTCCACATGCATCGAGCAAATTAGCAGATCAACTCAGGCCTCGCCAATAAATTCTCTCGAGGAATCGAAACAGCGGCAAAACGACGAGGTGCGTTTTCCTCTTCCCGGTCGCGCAAATCGACACGCTGGGACGCGCCTCTGCACGTTGAATGTAGAATCGTGCAAACTCGCGTTTGGAACCTCTGAGAAAACTTCCCGAAAAAGAAAAAGCTCCCTCATCGGGGAGCCTTTTCTTTAACTTTTTCAGCGCGCTACGAGGCCGCTTTGATGTCCTGCACCTTGATCATGCTGCTGCTCTGATCCAGGCTACCGGTCACCTGTACTTGCTTGCCTTCGAACTCTTTCACCCGACTCTGATCGTCGAGTTGGTAGGTCATGTTGTCGGCGGTTTTCAGAACGTAGGTATCGCCTGACTTCATGATCGTGCCCGTAAACGCCTGAGCGGCGGCCGGCTGCTTGTGCGTGTCGTCCGCCTGGCCGGTGGGGGTGCTGGGCGTCTGGGTATTGGGTTTTTCTTGAGGCGCAGTCGTTGTCTGCGAGGGCATCGGCTCCGTTTTCTGATCCTGCGTCCAAGCTACCAGTTCGGCACCTGGCCGCATATCCGGATGCTGTTGCTTCTGCGAACTTTGTGCCAGTGCCATCGGCGCCATCGTCAGCGCCGCAAGGGCTAGGGCAACCAGCGAAGTACTTCTTTTCATTTCGTCCTCCACAACAACCTCGGAACTCTCTTTGACTTAAGGGGCGCGTTACCAAAGTAATGCACGGGGCGTGCCAAAATTTGTATCGTCTTTTTTCTATTAGTTGCAGGTTTTAGAGGAGTTTTGCATCATTTTTGACTGGAACTTTCCACTCGGTGAGCACCCAAAAATACCTGTCGGGCGATTACAGCGATGACCGTATAGACTGGCCTCCCTGTTCCCATCCAGACTCCAAAAAGTACTTTTGTTCCTTGATCGCGAAGAGATGCGCTTTGTCCCGCACCGCGCGCCACGCCCACGGTCTCGCAACGTGGGCGTTTCTCTTTTCGAATCATTCACCTACAGGTGAAACTTATGAAGGTCGCTAGGGTTTATACGAAGGTGAGATCAGACTCCAGCAAGGAGCAACACCCCATGAAGACTCACAGATTCTTGTGGCTGGCATTGGTTTTTACATTTGCTTTACAAGTGCTTTGCCTGACGAACTCCGCGTTCGCGCAAGATCAAGACGACAACGACCAGGATCCGCCCGCGCGCGTGGCTCGCCTCAACTACTCCACCGGGTCGGTTTCGTTTCAGCCCGGCGGCGAGGGCGAGTGGGTAGCGGCGATGACGAATCGCCCGCTCACCACGGGCGACAATCTCTGGGCCGATCAGAACTCGCGTGCCGAACTGCACGTCGGCTCGCTTGCCATCCGCATGAATTCGGAAACCAGCCTGACGTTCCTCGATCTGGATGATCATACCGCCCAGTTGCGGCTTTCCTTAGGTTCCTTGATCCTGCGCGTACGGCACCTGGATGATGGCGATCTCCTGGAGGTCGATACTCCCAACGTCGCATTCACCATCCAACGCACCGGCGAATATCGCGTGGACGTCAACCAGGATGGGACCCAGACCATTGCGACCGTATGGCACGGCCGCGGCGAGGCAACGGGAAGCGGCTACTCCTACACCGTGGTTGCCGGTCAAGAGGCCACGTTTTCAGGAACCGATCAACTTGATCACGAAATTGCCCAGATACATCCTTCCGACGACTTCGACAATTTCGCGTTTCAGCGCGACGCCCGCGACGATCACGACGAATCGTCCAACTACATTTCTTCCGAGATGACCGGGTACGAGGATCTCGACGACTACGGACGCTGGCACTACGCCGCCGATTACGGTCCGGTTTGGTCGCCGAGCAATGTCGACTCAGGCTGGGCTCCATACCGCAATGGTCACTGGGTATGGGTTGCCCCCTGGGGTTGGACCTGGGTGGAAGATGAGCCTTGGGGTTTTGCCCCGTTCCATTATGGACGCTGGGCTTTCCTGGACAGCGGCTGGTGCTGGGTCCCGGGACCGGTAGTCGTGCGTCCCGTGTATGCGCCGGCGATGGTTGCTTTTGTGGGGGGCGGCGGATTCCATCTCGCCGTTGGTGTCGGCGAAGGTGTGGCCTGGTTCCCGCTTGGCCCGCGTGAAGTGTACGTGCCACCCTACCGGGTAAGCCGCCGCTATGTCGACAACGTCAACATAACCAATACGCGCGTGAACATCACCCAGGTCACGAACGTCTACAACACCTACGTTACAAACAACAACGTCACCCGCATGACCTATGTGAATCAGCGCAACCCAAGGGCGGTGACGGCTGTATCGCGGGACACATTTGTCAATGCTCGCCCGGTTAATCGCAATCTCGCGCAGGTCAATGCTCGCGAACTTGCCGAAGCGCCGGTGACCCATACGGTCGCCGCCCAACCAGCCCGTGCCAGCGTGCTCGGGGCGGGAGCGCCGGCGCGGTTCAGGCCTCCTGCTGCGGTCGAAAACCGCCGCGTGATCGCCACCAGGAATCCGACGCCGCCGCGGAATCCGATGGAAGGACGCCAACCTGCATCCAATGTGCGCACCGAACCCATGCGTCCAAACGCTCCGGCAGAACCGACGCGTCCCGGCGCAGCGGGTCGGCCCGCGGATGCGGCGCGCGGAAATGAATCTGCACGTCCGAACGCACCGGCGCGTCCCAATGAACCTGCTCGGCCAAACGAACCAGCCCGGCCCAATGAACCAGCTCGTGCAAACGAACCGGCGAGTGTACCTCGTCCCAATGCTCCATCACGGCCGAACGAGCCCTCTCGACCGGAACCGGCACGTCCGGACGAACCATCACGAGCCAACGAGCCGGCAAACGTTCCACGCCCGAATGCCCCTGCTCGCCCGCCGGAGCAAAACCAGCGGGAACGGCAAGCCCAACCTGATCGTCCGGAACCGCAGCGGCCTGAACCACAAAATGCTCCGCGCCCGAATGCCCCGGAACGATCCCAGGATCAGGCGCCCTCGGGTCGTCAAGACGTACCCAGACCTCAGCACCCGCTGGTCCGGCAGGCTCCGCCTTCGGAACAACGACCACAAGTCGATCAGAGCGAAGCCAACAAGTTTCGCACCTGGCAGCAATCCCGCCCGCAGCAGCGGCCAGCGCAACAAGAGCGCCAGCCACAACCGCAGCAGCGGCAGCCGCAACCGCAAAGACAGCAACAGCAACGTCAGAACGCCCCGCGGTCTGACAACCATCCGCAGAACAACCGTTCCGATAAGAACCCGAACCGTCCCGATAGGAACCAGTAAGCCCTCAAGCCTGACGTGCAACTACGTTGGAACGTTCCCCGATCAGCCCGGCACGAAAGTGCCGGGCTTTTTCGTAGATGTGTGCTTTGCCACTCGACGGACAACCACCATTGCGCCCCTCAAGCTTAGTCCCGATCCTGCCGATCATTCATTGGAGGCCCAGTACGTTCATCCATGTCCAGGATCCCAATCCCGCTGACCGTATTGTTGATAGTCATCGCCTCCCAATATCTTTGGATGTATCTCACCCATCGCCGCTCACAGAAGCGTGAAGCGCTGTTTCGCATCATCACCGAGAACGCCGCCGACATGATTGCCTTGGTCGATACCAAGGGCCGCCGCCTCTATAACAGCCCGTCCTATGAGCGGGTGCTCGGCTATTCTGCCCGCGAACTCGCGCAGACCTCGGGCTTCGAACAGATTCATCCTGACGATCGCTTCAAGGTACTTGCGGCGTCGCGTGAGGCGCGCGCCACCGGCGTCGGCCAGAGCCTGCAATATCGCCTGCGCCATAAGGACGGAACCTGGCGAATTCTCGAATCCACCGCCAGCACCATCAAGAATGAACGCGGAGAGGTAGAGAAACTGGTCATCGTCAACCGCGATGTCACGCAGCGTGTGGACGCGGAACAGAAGCTTGCCCACAACGCACTGCATGACTCCCTGACTGATCTCCCCAATCGCCGCCTTTTTCTCGACCGGCTGCAGCGTTGCCACGCGCAAACCCGGCGCGACCCCGGTTTCCATTACGCGGTTCTGCTGGCTGATATCGATGGCTTCAAAGCCCTCAACCACTCGCTCGGGTCCGCAGCGGGGGATCAATTCCTGATTGAGATTGGCCTTCGCCTGCAGGTGTGTCTGCGCGAGGGCGATGTGGTCGCGCGCCCAGCCGATTACTCCACCGGAGATATTCTCCTGGCCCGCTTCGGAGGAGACGAGTTCGCCATCCTTCTGGAAGGATGTGGCGACCCCAGCAACGCCATGCGGATCGCCGAGCGCGCGCAGTCGGCGGCGGCCGCTCCTCTTCTGCTCAACCAGCGATTCATGCGCTGCACCGTCAGCGTAGGCAGCGCGATCAGCGCCGCCTCGCACTCACGCGCGGACGATACGCTGCGGGACGCCGAGACCGCCCTGCGCCGCGCCCAGGCACTTGGTCCCGGACGTTCCGAACTCTTTGATCCCGCCATGCACAATCGCGCCGTTCACCGCCTGAAGCTGGAAAGCGAATTGCGCACCGCCCTCAATCGCAGCCAGTTCCGCGTGCTCTACCAGCCCATCTTCAGAATCGAGCCTCGTCGGTTGGTCGGATTTGAGGCCCTGCTGCGCTGGCAACACCCCGAGGAGGGCCTCACCGCGCCCAACGAGTTTCTTGCCGCCGCCGAAGACACCGGCCTGATGGCGATGATTGACCAGTGGGTGATCCGCGAAGCTTGCAGTCAATTGCCCCTGTGGCAAGCGGGCAGTGACGGCGCGCCCCTGTGCGTGGCGGTGAATCTTTCAGCCCGTCATTTCGCCAGCCCGCAAATGATTGATGGCATCAAAAATTGCCTGCGCAACGCACCTATCCTGCCTAACGCCCTTCAACTGGAGATTGCCGATGCGGTAGCAGCCTCGAATCCCGATCACACCGCGGCGGTGCTCTCGCAATTTCGGCGCCTTGGAGTCACCACGGCACTCGATAATTTCGGAAGCAATAGCCTCTCGCTCGCATCTCTCCGCCGCTGTGCTTACGACGTCCTGAAGATCGATCGCTCACTGATCTCCAGCATGCAGGCCGATCGGGTCAGCCAGGACGTGGTCGGCATGATCCTGACGCTGGCCGGCAAACTTGGTTGCGAGGTGATTGCCGAAGGCATCGAAAAGCCCGCGCAAATTGAAACTCTCCGCTCCATGGGCTGCCGTCTGGCGCAAGGATACTTATTTTCTTCGCCTCTCGACTCCAACGCGGCCCGGCAGTTTGCGCAAAAGATGCAATCGCTTCCCGTCCCGCAACCATTGCGATAGAAGAATCCCGCGGCAGAGTTTTCCTATTCCTTCTTGGAGTCTTCCAGCATCCGATCTTGCAATTTTGCACCCGCTGCGAACGGGAACGTCAAGGTGTGCTTCGCCGCGGGCAACATTTCCAGGTCGGTGTCTTGTCCCTGCTGATTTCCCACGGTGTAAACGCCCACCACATCAAGATCAGTCGGCGGAGCGCCCCTCAATGGAACAACGATCAGAACCACAAATCCCTCTACAAAAGGAGCTCCTCCATTGGGGCCCAACATGGAGCGGATGATCTTGCAATCCACATGCTCTGCAAAATCCGGCCCCAGTACGTCGCGGTGGTACCCAGAGGGCTTGACTGGCTCTTTCTGCGCCACCGGCTCCGGCGGCGCCAGCACAACCTTCTTGAAGAACGTCACGCTGGGAAGAATCTGCGGATTGTGGATGTTGATTGACGTCGCATACGTCCCCGGCTGAACCGGAGCGCCTGGACCTCTTTCCTCCACCACACCACACAGGAATTTCGCGGAGTACTCATTGAATTGAATGCGCGACGCTTGCGCGTGCACATGAGCGGGCAATGATCCGAACAGGAGGGCGATCGTCGCCGCTGCCGTGCCTCGAAGTAAAGTCATGGTGAACCTCCCGGGACCTGACAGTGCTGGCCCCCAATGCGTAGTGAAGGTTCACGCTCAGGCGTTTCACAACTTTTCGTGATTACGAATCAGGAAGGAGAACCATTCCGTGTCTCAGTGACTTCGTGATGGATGTTGCTTCACACCACGAAGTACTTCGCCGCCGGATGGTGTACCACAATGGCCGAAGTCGATTGCTCCGGCTCCAGCAGGAATCCCGAAGTCAACCGAACCCCAATATTCTCCTCCGGATGCAGCAACGCAAACAGCTTGGTCTGATCCTCAAGATTCGGGCACGCCGGATAGCCGAAGGAATACCGGGACCCGCGATACTTCTGATGAAACAGATCCCGAATATGCGGCGAATCCTCGCCGGCGATTCCCAACTCCTGCCGCATCAGCCGGTGATGGAATTCCGCCAGCGCCTCCGCCGTTTCCACGCTCAGACCATGCAGGTACAGATACTTCGTATACTCTCCACCCTCAAATAACCGCTGTGTCTCAACCGAGGCTTTGGGCCCAACCGTCACTAGCGACAACCCCAGCACATCCATCTTCCCGGAAGCCTTGGGAGCAAAGAAATCCGAAATGCAAAGCCGCCGCCCCTCCCGCTGTCGAGGAAACGTAAATCGTAACAACTCGTGTACCGCGGGCGCCGCCCGCGTCGCCCCGTCAGGGCTGTAAACCACGACATCATTCCCATCACCCTGAGCCGGAAAATATCCGTACACAACCTTAGGCTCAAATAATCCGCTGCCCACGACCTCATCCTCGAGCGTCTTTTTGATGGGCCGGTACTTCTCCTCCACCAGCCGCAAGTAATCTTGCTGCGAAGCGGTCTTTAGCTGCCACTGATTCTTGAACAGCGCCGTCTCGTTGATATATCCAAACAATTCGCGCAGGTCGTAATCCTTCTTCACCCGCACGCCCCAGAAGGGAGGCTCCGGAATATTCGGCGAATCGCCCACCACCGGGCTGCGTTCCGCGAACACCGGGCCAGTCTCCTCATCCACGGCCGCTGCCTTTGCGTACTCCTTGACGGTCTTCCCTTCCGTCAGCCGCGCCGAACGTTGCCCATCCTCCGCGATCAGGTCCTCCATGATGTGCAGGCCGGAGAACGCATCATCGGCGTAGAACACCGCATTCGAATACTCGCGCCGCAGATCGTCCTCCACATACTTGCGCGTCAGCGCCGCCCCGCCGCAGATCACCGGATAGTCCAGCTTCTGCCGCTCCAAATCCTGGATCACATACTTCATTTCGAGCGTCGACTTCACCAGCAGCCCGCTCAGCCCGATCGCATCTGCCTCATGCTGATCTGCAGCTCTGATAATTGAATCGCCCGGCTGTTTGATCCCAAGATTGACGACCTTGAATCCGTTGTTGGAAAGAATAATGTCCACAAGATTCTTCCCAATGTCGTGCACATCTCCCTTCACGGTCGCGAGCACGATAGTTCCCTTCTGCTGCGACCCCGACTTCTTCTCCATCTTAGGCTCGAGATAAGCGACCGCCTGCTTCATCACGCCTGCCGAATCCAGCACCGATGGCAGCTGCATCTTGCGCGCGCCAAACAGTTCGCCGACCGTACGCATCCCGTCGAGCAGCACGGTATTAATAATGTCCAGCGGCGAATACTGCCCTAGCGCAATATCCAGCAGTTGCTCAAGCGTCTGCTTGTGCGCGCCTTCGCCAACCGCCTTCTCGCCATTGATGATCGCAAACTTCAGCTTGTCCTCAATCGACAGCGTCTCCACGTGCGCGGTGGTCGAAGCCTGCGGCTTTCCTTTCAGCCCCGCGAAGTGGTTCATGTAAACCTGGAGCGGATCGCCGTTCGACGTATCGCGATGAATCAGCTTGCGCGCAAGCTCAACTTCTTCTTGAGGAATTTTGTACAACGGGTAGATTTTGGTGTAGTTGACAATCGCCATATCGAGGCCGTTGTCGACCGCCTCGTGCATGAACACGCTGTTCAGCACGCGTCGTGGATACGCGTCGAGGCCAAAGGAAATATTGCTCACTCCAAGGATCGTCTTGACGTCCGGCAGTTCCTGCTTGATCCGCTTCACCGCCTCGAGCGTCTCCATTCCGGCTGATCGATACTCCTCTTGCCCGGTGGAGATCGGCAGAGTCAGAGCATCGAAAATCAAATCGACGCCTCGAATTCCATACTTCTTCGTCGCCAGTTCATAAATCCGCTTGGCGATCGCGACCTTCTTCTCGGCCGTCAACGCCATCCCGTCTTCATCGATGGTCAGCGCAATCACCGCCGCCCCGTAGCGCTTCGCCATCGGCAGCACCAGCGAAGTCCGCTTCTCGCCGTCTTCCAGGTTGATCGAGTTAATGATCGCTTTTCCCGGAATTCGCTTCAGGGCCTCTTCCACAACATCCGCTTCGGTTGAATCGACAAGAATCGGCGCCGGAACACGCGTAGCCACCCGCTCCAGAATCGACGTGATGTAGCCCTTCTCGTCCTCGCCCACGATCGCGCAACACAAATCCAGCATGTGAGATCCGTCATTCACCAACTTCTTCGCCAGCGCCAGGATGTCGTCGTACTTCTTCCCGCGCACCAGATTGCGGAAATGCTCCACGCGCGTCGTGGTATTCATCTCCTCCGCGACGATCAAAGGCTTTGGCTCCAGATCGAGCGGCACGGAGGTGTAAGCACTCGAAGCAGCCCCTACGGGCTTCACGTCGCGCCCCGCGGGCTCCACCCCCGCCACAGCGTCGACCACGGCCTTCAGGTGCTCCGGCATGGTTCCGCAACAGCCGCCGACGATCCGCACCCCGTAATCCTGGACAAAGTGCTTGTGATACTTCGCCAATTCCTCAGGCGTGAGCTTGTACACCGCGTGTCCGCCCTCATTGAACGGAAGTCCGGCGTTGGGCAATACGGAGATGTGCTTGGTCGAATTCAGTCCGAGATACCGGACCGCGTCGTTCATCTCCTTCGGACCGGTCGCGCAATTGATCCCGATCACGTCCACATCAAAGGGCTCAAGCGCAGTGAGCGCCGCGCCGATCTCCGTGCCGAGCAGCATCGTGCCCGATTCCTGCAGCGTCACCTGCACCGTCACGGGAAGACGCTTCCCTGCCTTACGCATCGCCTCGAGTACGCCAAAGGTCGCCACTTTCGCCTGAAGAAGATCCTGCGCCGTCTCAATCAGCAGTAAATCGACACCGCCCTCAATGAGCGCCCTCGCCTGTTCCTCATAGGCCGCCGCCATGTCATCAAACGAGATGTGTCCCAGCGATGGCAGCTTGGTCGTCGGCCCCATCGAGCCCGCCACAAAGCGCGGCCGATCCTTGGTCGAGAATTGCGCAGCCACTTCTCTCGCAAGTTTCGCGGCCGCGATATTGATCTCAGCCACTCGATCCTTTAGATCGAATTCACCCAGAACGGTCCGCGTGCCGCCGAACGTGTTGGTTTCGACCACATCGCATCCCACCGCAAAGAATGCCGCATGAATGTCGCGGATCATATCCGGCCGGCTGAGTACCAGCACCTCGCTGCAGTTCTCCTTCCCCCAGTAGTCATCCAGAGAAGGATTTCGCAACTGAATGTTGGTCCCCATCGCGCCGTCATAAACCACGACGCGCTCTTGCACGGTTTTTAAGAAATCCGCCATAGAAAATCAGGTACCAGCGGCCAGCTCTGTCTCTTAGCTTCTATCTCTAGCTCTATCTCTAGTCTACTCTTAGCTTCTAGCTCTTAGCTTCTAGCTCTTAGCTTCTAGCTCTTAGCTTCTAGCTCTTAGCTTCTAGCTCTTAGCTTCTAGCTCTTTAGCCTTTAGCCAAACATCAGTTCTACATCATCACTTCCAATTAGTTTGTCATCCTGAGCGAAGCGAAGGACCTGCTTTTCAGCCTTGCTGGCAACTCGAGGTGATCAAACAGCCACAAAATAGCTGACCTTGTTGTAGCCAACGACCAACGACTGCCTCTATACACAAACGCCGGCCCGTATCGGACCGGCGTTGAACTCTGTGCAGAATTGAAAGCTTTCAGCTCCCCTGCACCGGCAACGCCGGTGCGCCCCCGGCAACGTCGGCACTGTTGAACACGGCGTTGGCTCCCATATGAGCCGGCGCCGCGGCCAGCATCTGCTCTTTCCGGTAAATCAGGTTGCTGGCATTGAAGGAAGCCAGCTCAAACCCGTGCCCGTGCGTAATCGCATCAGTGGGACAAGCTTCTACGCAATACCCGCAAAAAATACATCGATTGTAGTCAATGTTGTAAACCTTGGCGTAGCGCTCCGCGCCGCTCACCCGTTTGGTCTCGGTATTCTCCGCTGCCTCGATATAGATGCAATTGGACGGGCAGGCCGCCGCGCACAGGAAGCAGGCCACGCACTTCTCCAACCCATTCTCATCGCGCTGCAGCACGTGCATTCCGCGGAACCGCTCCTCGAAGCGCGCCCCGCGCAACGGTCCCGGTCCGTCGGGATAATTCTCGACCTGGGTGGGCTGAAACATCTCCATGAAGGTGATGCTCATCCCTTTCGCAATTGCGGCGATGTTCTTCAGCACTGGCATGCTCACTCAGTATACCGAAAACTGCGCACCCACAGCAGGCAGCCCAGCCCGCAGACTCCGTGGTATCTGCAACTTAACCGACGCTGAGTCGCAGCCGCTCGCGGCATCCTTCCACCTTGACCTATCATCTAACCGAGCGACCGAACCACTCAACCCTATGGCGCGACTTCTCGACTCGATCAATTCCCCGCTCGATGTAAAAAGTCTCAACATCCCGCAACTGGAAGTTCTCGCCGAAGAGATCCGCGAAGAGCTCATTTCGGTCCTCTCGAAAAACGGCGGACACCTCGGCCCGAATCTTGGCGTGGTCGAACTCACCCTCGCCATGCACTACGTTTTCGAGACCCCCAAAGATCATTTCGTCTTCGACGTCAGCCACCAGGCCTACGTTCACAAGTTGCTCACCGGGCGTCGCGAACAGTTTCATACCATTCGCACACCCGACGGCCTGAACGGCTTCATGCTGCGTTCCGAAAGCCCGCATGACTGCTATGGTGCGGGCCATGCCGGCACGGCGCTCTCTGCCGCCCTTGGCATGGCAGTCGCGCGCGACCGCACCGGCGGACAGGAACACGTAGTCGCGCTCGCCGGGGATGCCGCCTTTACCTGCGGCATCACGTACGAAGCCCTGAACAACATCGCCAACAGCACGCGCCGCCTTATAGTCGTGCTCAACGACAACGAATGGTCGATCGACAAAAACGTTGGCGCGATCGCCAGCTATCTCAACACCATCGTCACCAACCCGCGTTTCGACTACCTGCACGAGCACGCTGAACGCTTCGTCGAACGGTTAGGTGGGAAGACCGCTCTGCAAATGGCGCGCAAGGCCGAGGAAGCCGCCAAGAGCATCTTCTGGCCCAGCGTCATTTTTGAGGAACTGGGCCTGAAGTATTACGGGCCGATCGACGGCCACGACATCGCCACGCTGATCAAGACTTTTCAATTCCTGAAAACGCAGAGTCGTCCCGTACTCCTGCACGTGCTCACGCAAAAAGGCAAAGGCTTCGAGCCGGCAATGCAGAAGCAGAAAAAGTTTCACGGCTTGGGGCCGTATGACCCCGAGACGGGCGAGACCAAGCCGCTCGGCCAGCGCACCTACTCGGAAGTCTTCGCCGACACGATGGTCAAGCTCGCGGATATAAATCAGAAGGTGGTTGCCATCACCGCCGCCATGCCAAACGGAACCGCGCTCGACCGTTTCCAGCCACGCCATCCCGATCGCTACTTCGATGTCGGAATCGCAGAGGAACACGCTGTCATCTTCGCGGCCGGGCTAGCCAGCAAGGGATTCAAACCCTTTGTTGCGATCTACTCCACGTTCCTGCAGCGCTCGCTTGATCCCATCATTCACGACGTGTGCCTGCAGAACCTGCCGGTCGTATTTTGCATGGACCGCGGCAGCCTCTCTGGTGACGATGGTCCCACGCATCACGGCCTGTTCGACATCAGCTACCTGCGCGGGATCCCCAACCTCGTCCACATGGTCCCCAAAGACGAAGACGAACTCGCCGACATGCTGTTCACAGCCATGCAGCACAACGGCCCGATCGCCGTGCGCTATCCACGCGGAGTGGGGCCTGGCACCGCGGTCAAAGACGTCCCGCGCGCCATCCCGATCGGTCAGGCCGAACTGCTGCAACATGGCGAGCATGATCGCGTCGCCATCTTCGCCCTCGGTGCATTAGTCCCGATGGCGCAGCAGGTCGCGGCCCGGCTCGAAGGCGAAGGCATCTCTGCTGCTGTCATCAACGCGCGCTTCGCCAAACCCGTCGACGCGGCCATGCTGGAGTTCTACGGCCGCAGTGTCGACGCGATTGTCACGATGGAAGATCATGTTCTCGAGGGAGGGTTCGGCAGCGCAGTGCTGGAACGCCTGAACGACCTTGCATTGGCTACTCCAGTGGTGCGCGTCGGCTGGCCCGACCAGTTCATCGAGCATGGCAAACCGGAGGCCTTGCGGGTGAAGTACGGGATCAGTGTCGAGAGCACGTTGGAAAAGCTGCGCCCGGTGTTAGAACAGGGGGCTACGGAGAGAAGGCCGCCAGTGTTGCGAAAGTCCTGAGGGCCTGAACGACCTGCGATTGCGCCGCTGAGGGTCGGTGCAAACTGGGCGAGGGCAGGATGCCCTCGCGACTGCCGGCGGTGCGCCGGCGCTACAGCGCTTGTGACCTGGATCACTTGTCAAGCCCCCTGTGCGTCACAAATACATCCATCACCATCAATTCAAGCCAGATATAGTTTCCGCCAGCATGGCCCATTTACCCTGCCCTAATTGTTATTCTGGAATTAAAGTGAGGAAATGCGAAGATGCTGCCGCCGGATTTTTAATTGGTTCGGCAGTTTTATGGCAAACTTCGGTGGGCCCCGAGGGCCGCGATTCGCATTCATCTGATTCCCGCGAGGAACAATGCATCCCCAAATTCTGAAAGCTCGATTGCACGATGTTTTCCGAGTAATGCTGTTGGTTAGTCTGGCATCACTGACCAGCGCTGTGTTTGCTGAGGTGCAGCCGCAACTTAACGTCATGCCCATGCCGGCATCGGTGCAGATCGCATCCGGGCAACTCACCATCGATCGCAGCTTTACTGTCTCGGTTGAAGGCTCGAAAGACGACATGGTGGAGCGGGCCGTCGATCGATTCAAGGATCAGCTGAACCGGCGTACAGCGATTCTTCTACAGAAGCCGGTCGACCCGGGGCACACGACGCTCACGGTTCACGCCGACCGTGGCAGTCAGAAAGTGCAGAAGGTGGGCGACGATGAGTCCTATGACCTCACCGTCACTGCCTCCGGCGCCAAACTCACTGCACCGAATCCGCTCGGAGTTCTGCACGGGCTCGAGACGTTTCTGCAGCTGATCACCGTGACGCCGACTGGCTTTTCTGTCCCGGCGGTCACGATTCACGACCAACCTCGCTTCGTCTGGCGCGGCACGCTCATCGACGTGGGCCGGCATTTTATTCCCATCGATGTGCTGAAGCGCAACATTGACGGGATGGCCGCGGTCAAGATGAACGTGCTGCACTGGCATCTCTACGACAGCGAAGGTTTTCGCATTGAGAGCAAGAAATTTCCGAAGCTGCAGGAACAAGGCTCCGACGGGCGTTATTACACGCAGGAAGAGATTCGCGACTTCATTGCGTACGCGCATGATCGTGGCGTGCGTATCATGCCGGAGTTCGAAATGCCGGGACACAGCCGGTCGATGTACGTCGGCTACCCGGAACTCGCGAGCGGCAGCGGTCCGTACAAGATGGAACCGGGTGCGCCCGATGCGGAGATGGATCCGACAAAAGATGGCACCTACAAGTTCCTCGACAAATTCCTGGAAGAGATGGCGGGGCTCTTCCCCGATGAGTACCTCCATATCGGCGGAGACGAAGTTGCCGGGAAGGAATGGGAGGTCAATCCGAAGATTCAAGCTTTTATGCGCGAGCACGGCATGAAGAACAAGCAGGATTTGCAGGCGTACTTCAACCAGCGCCTGCAGAAGATCGTTGCCAAGCACCACAAGATCATGGTGGGCTGGGATGAGGTGCTGCATCCAGACCTTCCAAAAAGTGTTGTGGTGCAGTCGTGGCGCGGGCAGGAGTCGCTGGCGACAGCCGCGAAGCAGGGCTATCGCGGGATGCTTTCATTCGGTTACTACCTCGACCTGATGTGGCCGGCGTCGCGGCATTACGCGGTAGAGCCGCTGAGCGGAGAGGGCGCATCTCTCAACGCGGAAGAAAAGGCGCGCATTTTGGGTGGCGAGTCGTGCATGTGGTCGGAGTTCGTGACCCCGGAGAACATCGACTCCAGAATCTGGCCTCGGAATGCGGCGATTGCCGAGCGACTGTGGTCTCCCGCCAGCGTGGCGGATTCAGCCTCGATGTACGAACGGCTTGCGCAGGTGAGTGAGCGGCTCGAGACCTTGGGTCTGACGCATCGGACCTCATTGGGCCCGGCACTTGACCGCATCGCGGGGCCAAGTGACGTCAGTCCGTTGCGGACGCTGGCGAACGTAGTTGAACCGGTAAAGGACTACACGCGCATGGACAACATGAAGGGTCCGCTTGACTTCCGGGCACCACTGAACCGTTTGGTCGATACGGCGCGTCCGGAGAGCGAACAGGCGAGACGTTTTCATGATGCCGTGCAAGCGTACGTTGCGAGCGGTCACAGGGATCGCGCTGCCGAAGCTGCTATTCGAGGACAGTTGGCTGCGTGGCGCGACAACGATCCGCGGCTCCATCCCATGCTCGACGGCTCGTTTCTGATGGGAGAGTTGGCACCGTTATCTTCGGATCTTTCCATCGTGGGCTTCGCCGGTTTGTTTGCGCTCGACTACCTCGAGAGTGGGACGCCCTCACCCACCACATGGAGAACACAGCAACTCAACCTTCTCGACGTTGCCGCTGCGCCGCACGCTGATCTGCTGCTGGTCATCGTGCCTTCAGTGAAGCACCTGGTCGAGGCTAGCGGACCGGTCGAGGTTGGCGGACAGGCGCCGCCAGGCAAAAACTAGCGCGATCCCGGGGCCGCTTGTCTTTTCAGCTGGTCAGGAAAAGCTTGAACCGCAAAGGTTGTAAAGGACGCCGTCATGGTCGCCAAGAAAGGTATCCGGCGATTAGCCGTAAAAGACTGATCGCATTGCTCTTATAAAGCCGCACAAAGGCTTTCGGA
Source organism: uncultured Acidobacteriota bacterium (assembly GCA_963850425.1). GTDB lineage: Bacteria > Acidobacteriota > Terriglobia > Terriglobales > Acidobacteriaceae > Gp1-AA133. Next base: position 232,026 of record CAWKLF010000007.1, read on the forward strand.
GCCGCTACAATAGTGATCCACTACTGAATCATATCTATTGACAGTGATCCACTTATGGATCATGCTTGGGGCTGGGATGCCCCGCGGCAGGAGGACCCGTGCCAGCGGATGGCAGCATCTACAAAACGATCCCGCAACCGCGTTACGCGCAGGAACTGGCGCGGCTGGAAGATCCGGCGGTCGTGGAGGAGATCAAGGCCGCTGAAGAAGCGATCGCGCATTCGCCGTATCAGCCGGAGCCGAAGACAGCATACAAGCTGTTGTCGCCGCCCGAGACCAGCGACAAACCGGAGCCTCTGGAGCTGATGGTGACCGTCCTTCGGATGCAGATCGTGAAAAGCGGGTTCATGTTGAGTTACACGATTCGCGAGTCCGGACAGCTGGTGTACCTGGAAGACCTCGATCTTCCCTTCAAGTACCGGCTGCCGAAGTTTCAACCGTGAGGGAAAATGAAATTCGAATTGGCCGACAAGGATGTGAAGCTAGTGGACGGAAAGTTTGTGCAGCTTCCGATGAAGCGCTTTGTGGCCCTGACCGATTACGTGGAGAATCTGGAGTCGCGGTTATTGGCCGCGGAAGTAAACCTGCGTGAGTCCGCCAGGGTTGGCACGGAAATGGAAGCCATGCCCACCACCGCTGCCAAGGAGGGTCTTCCGCAGGAGGAAGTTCGCCAGGTTGAAAGCGTGTTACGCCGCCTGGAACCAGCCCAGTTGCGGAAGGCCATGGATGACAAGCGCGTTTCGGTGCGGCGGCTGGCCATCCTGACCGGAATCCCCTACGCGACGCTTTACCGCTACGTACACGGGGCTGCTGTGCCCACGCATGCTGCCAAGAACATCTGGCTCACGCTCAGCAAAATCAAGAAGCGTCATTGGCAGCAGGGTGCGACCGCGGGTGCGGCTAAGGAGCGGCGGTGATCGATGGCGCAAAACGTGGCCGGTCCGCACGGCTCTGAAGACCCAAATACCATCGCTGCCGCGGAGAAGCTGAAGTTTTTCTCCGAACACGTCCGTGGCGTGCTCACACTGGCAAGCGCCGCCGTGCCCGCGATCGTAGGTGTTTTCGGCTTGCTGTTCCGGAAAGACGCCAGCGGCAACGAAGTCCTTCCAGCTTTTGCGAAGACCTGGCTGATCCTTCCCGCCCTGGCTGTACTGTCGTTCCTGATTTCTATCCTTGCGGGCGTGACCTACAGCTACTATCTCTGCAAGAAGACTGATCAGCTTGAGATACGTATCCCAAAGCTTGATTTCGCTTCGATGGCGTTGCATCTCTTCTTTGGCGTCGGCGTGGTGCTGTTTTCTGCCTGGGCGTTTCTGATGATCTTCGAACTTCGCTGAGCACCAGAATCCAAGCGCGCACAATCGCACAGACTTTTCGTGGATACTGATGGGGGAAAGAGGGGGAAGCGGGGGGAAGTACCGCTCTAGTTGCTCACGTGATCCACTACAAAGGCGCGCAGGTCGCGCAGCATCGACTCAACATCATCCTTGGAAACTTCAGACCACAAGCCGTTCATCGCCTTTGCATGCAAGCTGGTGTATTCCGACAGCTGCTGTTCGACCAAACTGTCATACACACCCTGACGAGCCAGCTCTGCAATCATTCCATCCACGGTGGGGCGCGATAGGGATACGCTGTTGTCGGCGCATAAACGACGCAAGGTTTCTTCCATCGCATCGCCCGCCAGAATTGCCGCGCTCTGATGACGGCCCATGTTCAAGTAGTTTTGCGCTTCCGCCAGAAACTCTCCGCACAGATCCATTCCCTCAAGATCCGCCACCGTAATGGTTTCAGCCGGAGTATCCGTGGAACCGAAGGTCCAGGCGGCTTTCAATACGGCCATGCCGCGAGTAATGTCCATCCACATCTGAATTTCCTTTCTTCGTAGGGCAGTTTTGGGTGTTTCGCCGTACGTTACAGGAGTATTCGCAGGTAACGTTCCATCGGTTTCAAAACGGGACTTACTTTCGGTTACCTTCGGATACGTGTTCGGATTTCTAGGGTTTACGAGGGCCGGGGAATGGTTGGGCAGTCTGCCGACAGGGCCCCGACCAGCTCCTGTGGCCCTCCAGTTCGCCGGATTCCGTCACTTGTAAAGCGATAATTTGGCAGATGGCACGAAAGTGCCATGCGGAAGGCGACTGCTGCTGCGGGTCCGTACTTTACTTGCACAACTCTGTCGTCAGCACTTCGCGCCGTCGCGCCGCCATACGGTCGACGCGTGTCAGCACGAACATATAAATGCTGAATGACAACCCGGCGAGTGCGAAGAAGATGACGATCGCCAACCTTTCGCGACCGTAGGAGCGCGCGATCAGAAGAGTCGCCGCCGCAATTCCAACCACGAGGATTTGGATTGCGAAGCTGGCCAGCACCGTAGTCTGCGAAGCGCGCTGGCGTCCGAAGGTTCCGAACTCGGTTTTCTTCGGAGAGTACAACGACAGCAGATTGCCCGCAGCCAGATTAATGGGCGCGGCGAATAAGAGCCCGCTGAGCGTAATCAGCAGCGTTTCGGCTGTTGGCGGACGAAACAGCAGCGACACCCCGATCCACAACGCGATTAATTCGACCGCCAGCACTCCCATGTGCGCGATATTCTTGCCGATCATCACACTGCGAAAGCTGGCGGGCGATACCAGAAAGAATTGGATTCCACCGGCATCGTGTCCAAAGTTGTTGTAGATCAGATTGGTCAGCAGTAACAACGAGTAAGCTGCGCCCACCGGCAAGGCCAGGTCCGGCCAGTGCTGCAGGAATCCAGCGCTGTTACCGGAACGTCCACCTAAACCAAACACAAAGAGCATGACGATCGGGGTGATGAAAGTCAGAAGAACGGGACCGCTTCGCGACAGGTAGCGGTACTCCTTTTCGACTACCGCCCCAGCTTCACGCGGAAGTCCCGGAAGATCCCATCCAAGTCGGATGTCCGGAGCCGTTCGACGCGCATCGCGCTGGCCCACAACCTCGCTCAGATTCTCTCCGCGAAATTGCGCGTGCAGCCGAACACTCAAGATGCGCAGGAAGGCGATCCCGTACAGGCCGAGGGCACCCAGAAAACACAAGGCCGGCACCCGCTGCCCGGATGCTCCACTGGCCAAGGCGCCGGCTGCAATCCCCGGCGGCAGCACGGCCTGCACTGGATTCGCAAAGCGTCCTGCCCAATGGAATGCCGCGTTCGAACGATCGCCGTACCGGTTCAGCATGGGACCCACCAGCTGCAGGCTGATCATCGCCACAAAGAACAGCACGGCAAAGATCTCGCGCGTACGTCTCTGCCCCAGCCAGCGCTCGACCCAGGCAAAAAGCATTTGCGTGAGCAACATGTTTATGATCGCGAATACGAGCAGAACAAGAAAGGCCCAAGGCAACAGGGCCGGACGCGCCCAGCCAATTCCCAGCATGATCCCGATCAACCACAAGCTGCCCAGCAGAGTTGCGGGATCGAATGCTCCATACGCGAGCCTGACCATTACATAGGCGCGGTAGGTGAGCGGAAACCGGAGGAGATTCGAGGAGTCCATCGACTCGGTGAGCGCGGTGGCCATCACAGGGAAAAGTTGCCAGAAGAGGAAGACTGGCCAGAGCAGCAAAGCCAGGCCGTCGTACTTACCGTTCGAGACGAAAATCCACGCGCCCGCTCCCAGAAGGATCGCGCCTCCCAAGCCGCCGCAAGTGATCACGATGCCGATGACGATGCGCGAGAACAGTTCCAGCGCGCCGCGTTTGGAACGCAGCGAATGCACAAAGATCAGCCAGCGGACGCTGGCGATGGCCGCGAGCTGCCCGCGCGATTCCGCCGAAACTAGCCGAGCCACGAGAGCTCCTGTTCCACCGAGCGAGTCCCGCCGACGGTGCGCAGGAAGATCTCTTCGAGCGTCAGCTTACCTCGAGCTTCCTGAGCTCCGGCCGGCCATTGCGCTTCCGCACCAGTGCGCAACTCTTCGAGCGAACCCTGCGCAACCAGCCTGCCCCGATCAATGATCGCAACATGACTGCACAGGCGCTCCACGATCTCGAGCACGTGCGACGTAAGAAAAATCGTCGCTCCGCGTGCGATCATGCCCTGCAACATCGACTTGAGGGTGCCGGCAGCAATCGCGTCCACGCCTTCGAAGGGTTCATCGAGAAACAGGATTTTCGGCCCGTGAATGACGGCCGCGGCCAGCGCTAACTTCTTCTGCATCCCGTGGGAGTAGTCGGTAACCAGTTTCCGCGGTTCATTGGCCAGTTGCATGAAGTCCAGCAGTTCGCCGGTGCGCTTCGCCGTGGTTTCACGATCAAGCCCATACATCCGGCCCACGAAGGTCAGATACTCAGCGCCCGTCAATCGTCCGAATAAAGCCAGGCCTTCCGGCACCACGCCAATTTGACGCTTCACGTCGGTAGTGCGCCGGGCGAAATCGAGTCCCAGGATCTCCATGCGACCCGAAGTCGGAGCCAGCAGCCCGGTCAGCATCTTGATGGTCGTGGACTTCCCCGCCCCGTTCGGCCCCAGAAATCCGAAAAACTGCCCTGGCGCTACCCGCAGGTTCACGTTTTCCACCGCCACCAGCTCGCCGAAACGGCGGGTCAGATTTTCAGTGGAGATGGCGGGACTATTTGGGGAGAAATCGGAATTTCCGTTCGATTGGACAGCTTCAGGCATCGAGCTCTGAATCTAGCACAAGCCCGATGCGGCCGGTAACCTGCGCGCTTCGCGGAACATAACTACGCTGGGGCGGCTGGGAGAATTCGGCGTCACCATGCATTAGCGTTCTAAATTCCCGGGCACGAACCTAGTGAATGACATCCACCGCGGAAAACGCATCGGCATCGGCATGCACAAGATCAGGCGTCAACCGGATTTCAAAAGTTCCTCGGGTAACTTCCGGCGGACGTCGTCCCGCGCCCAAGGCCCGCAGCAAAGGCAGCGGATCCGCGCCGAACGGCACCGAACGTTCCTCGCCATCCAGTGCCACCGCGATTACCGCGCAATCGTATTCCAACACTTCCGGCAGAAACGGAACGTATGGCTTGTGTTCGCGCAGGAAAGCGGCGAACGCCTGCGCTTCATCGAGCGCAAAAGGCTGCGGCGGATGCGTTATCCAGAACTCCGCCAGCAACTGCTCGAGGTAACCCGTGCCTCGCTCCAGCATGATCAGTCGGGACGAAAGACGGAGCGTGCGCACCACCATCGATCCTCGAAATCTCTCGACCATTTCGCGAACCACGGCGAGCCCTGGATCGTGTCGTAGTTGATCCGCCAGTGGTGCGGAACATGGCCGGTGCACGGTCAGCCTGGCCAGTGTTTGTTCCCAGTCGATTGGCGCAGGCGCCGGATCGTACGTTGGGGGATCCTGCCGCACGGGCGATCGGGCCGAAGTCTTCGTATTCCGCCGGTCCCATAACCGGTGCAGTTCTTCAAGCTGCGACCGGTATTCGGTGCCTCCCAGTTTTCGAAAGTAGGCTGGGTAGAGTTCGAAAACGATCGCCTTCAGGTTCGGCAACCGCGGGATGATGCGGGCCGCCAGCTCCATCAGTTCTGCGGGCGCCACTCCCGAATGCGCGTCGAGCCAGAATCCGCGATGGCTGTGTCCTCCCGCGACATGAATCTCCCAAACACGCTCCAGCGGAAGCTGTTCGATATAGTCGGCGAGGGACTGCCGGCCGTTGCGCTCGTTAGTCCACACATTATGCAGATCCAGGAGGATGCCACAATCGGCGGCCTCAGCCACGCGCGCCACAAATTCGCCATCCGGCAGCTCTTCGGTTCGCGGCCGCAGGTAATTCACTCCGGTCTCGATCGCAAGCGGCACCGGCAGATATGCCGTCAAAGCACGTGTCGACGCCACCGCTGCGCCAACTCCCGCCATCGTCTGTCGCGGCGGCAGCAGGAAACCCGAATGCCACGTCCCGGAGTCGTCTTCCACCCGGTTGAAGCTGAGATGTTCGCTTACCCAGGGCGCCGCAAGCTCTCGCGCAATGGCAGATACCTGATCAACATCTCCGGCAGAAGGGGCCACTGTGCCGCCGATCGGCAACGCAACACTGTGAACCAGCTTGGGAACCTTGTGCAGCCGTAGTCCCTCAAGCGACGCCCGATCCAGGACCAGGCCGGTGGCGTCTTTCTCCCGTCGCCAGAACGACTGCGGCTCGACCTCCAGCACATCAATCAGTCCTTCATTTGCCTTCAATACCGGCTCGAGCCCGGGGAACCAATTCACTCCGACACCAAGTTCAGGAAGATTCATGAGGCCTCATTACTCAGCCACAGCCTCCTGCACTTGCAGAGAGGCTGGGTCAATGACAAACTCACGCGTGCGCGAAGACGTGATTTGCATGCTGGTGGAGCGGGGTACGCTGCCCAGCATTGCCGCGACGTTGGCGAGTGCTTGTTGAAACTTCTCGAGATCACAGGCCACCGATACCGGCAGCGTCACGCGGATGGGGCCAGCACCTGCTTTCTTGCCCTTGCATCCAGCCATGACAATCTCCTTCTACGGGTTGCAGTTCTGCTTTCTGTTTGCGCGGTCGCGAGAAGTGTTCGTTGAATAGTGCCGAGCGGGTGGCAAGCGTTTCAGGGCGAAGGCGAAAAGTGTTGAGATTCAGCCAGGAGACTGGATCGGAATGACCAGGCTGTAGATAGATTGCGAGATCGGCAAGACAATAACGGAGAGAGGGCAAGGCTGGCGTCAGCCTTACCCTGCAGGATCGCTGGGCTACGCCGCTTTCAAGCCTTTAATATCGTCCAGCAACACCTGCTCGTGGCCTTCCGGATTTACCTTTTCATAGACCTTCCGGATCACGCCCTTGGGATCGACCACGAACGTGGTGCGCTCCCAGAATTTCATTCCCTTCCACTCGGATTGGCCGAGTCCCAGCGTCTTCATCAGCGCGGAATTCGTGTCCGCCAGTAAGTCGATGGTGAAGGAAAACTTGTTGCAGAAATTTTTGTGCGAGCTCGCATCATCGGCGCTGATGCCAACGATTTTGATACCGGCGGCGTCGAATTGCGATTTGCCGGCGGTGAAGGCTTTGCCCTGAATGGTGCATCCGGGCGTGTCATCCTTCGGATAGAAGTAAACAACCACCCAGTGCCCCGCGAAATCGCTGAGGCTCATGGTTTTGCCATCCTGGTTGGGAAGCGAAAAATCAGGAAAGGGACTGCCCGCCTGCATCATGGATGAATCGATTCCTTTCAAGTAGATGGCAAGATTGTAGCAGTCTGTGGCGAGGGCCTGTGCGTGAGTCAGGCGAGCCTCAGAATGCATGGTCATGTTACAATGACCATAGTCTTAGGAGATGGTCGTGAAGAAAATGGGCGCTGGAGAATTCAAGGCCAAGTGCTTAAAGATCATGGACGAGGTTGCGGCCACAAGAGAGCCGGTGGTCATCACCAAAAACGGGCGTCCGGTAGCCAAGCTGGTTCCCGCACAGGTGGAGGCTCCCGACTTTATGGGTTGCTTGGCCGGCATCATTGAAATCAAGGGTGACATCGAATCGCCCGTGATTCCCGCGGAAGATTGGGAAGCGACCCGATGATCATGCTCGACACTCATGTCCTTGTCTGGTCTGTCTCCGAGCCGGCTCGCCTGTCCAGGCCAGCAGCCAGTTCGATCCGACGGGCGCGGCATGGTGACGGAGTGGCCATCGCTTCGATTACGCTGTGGGAGCTCGCGTCTTTGTTTTGGCGCGGACGACTCCAGGGACGCGGCACCGTTGAGGCCTCTATCCAGCTGATTCTGGACGTGACCGGAGCGGTGGTCCGACCGATCACCCCTGAGATCGCCAGCCTCTCTATGCAATTCCCCGAGTCTTATCCGAAGGACCCGGCGGATCGATTAATCGGAGCCACCGCGCGGGCCGAGGGAATGTTGTTGATCACGCACGACGAGCGAATTCGCTCGAGCCCTCTCCTGAAAACAGTCTGGTAACATTCACGCTATACGCAGCGCCTTCCATTTTTCCGCGTCCATCCCGTCCGCCGAAAACAGTGACACGCCTGAGGCGCCGCCCTCGCGGGCCATCTGGAGGGTGCGCCTCATCTCCTCCACTTTCATGTTATGGATGAAAATTCCGCTGTAGACGGGCTTCTGCACTGCAGCCACGCCCTCTTTCGTTTCATCCCGCACCCACTCCGGCCCTTGCTCGTAGAATTCGTGATACAGCATGGGCAGGAACGCGTCCAATTGAAAGCGTCCCCAGTCCTGCCGCACCATTTCTCGCGCGCGCGAGGGGCCGGGAAACACCGCCGCCGTGATCATCTTGCCTTTTCCGTGCGCCGCGGGAACCAGGTACTCGTTCACGAGATCGACCACCATGTCCAAACGAAATCTCAACCAGCTTTCGACCAGCTTTGGATCCTTCACTTCCCCGCTGCCGATCGCCATCGGGTCGACGCCGAACTTCTTTTTGAACTGATCGCGCTCGTAAGCGCTGTAGCCGTAGTCATAAGGTGGATAGACTTTATCTTGCACGATCTTGTATTTCGACCACAGGCCCTTTGGCAGAATGGCATCCGGATGCCGGATGTAATCGAGATGCACTCCGGTGAGATCGGGAATGGACGCTAACTCCTTCACGGTTGTCTGGACCCATTCGCGAACCTCCGGGCGGCCCGGATCAAGGAATTTGTAGTAGTCCACGTAGGCGGGTTTGTCGAAGGCAGACTCTCCCTCGGCATTCACGTTGTACCAATCGGGATGCTTCTGCAGGATTTCCGGAACCATGCAGGGCATGGACCACATCCAGGCATGGACTTCGAGATCGGCGGCGTGAGCCAGGGGAAGAATGCGGCCTAGCAAATCCGTCTTCACCGGCAAATGCCGGCTGGGAAAATACGCGTGGCGCCCGTCATAGATTTCCGGCAGGATCGCTTGAACGCCGTTTGCTCGCATGGTGGCGAACAGGCCTTTCCACTCGTCCACGGATCGGTCGGGGTTCAGCGTGATCCACACCCAGTTCTTGCGAGCTGGGTCTGAAGAGCCCATGGCATGCGATCCCAATTCACCTGCGGCCAGGGCAGCCGCTCCTATCGTGCAATTGCGGACAAATTCGCGTCGATCCATACGCAGAGGGCAGGCTAGCACAGATCTCGATTAAACCAGCCTCACGAATCGCCTCCCAAGCACGCACATTTCGGTAAGTGCCTTTGACACAATGGACGCCTCTGAAGAGCTTGTACCCACCGAAGCCAAAAGCAAAAACAAACCAATGGCCCATATACTTGCTTTTGTCAACTATTGTGATTGATAATGGCATTTGCTGCGTGAGGCTCTTCCATGCCTGCAACTTCTCTTCCCATTTATCCAGGTATTCACGAAGTCCGGCACTTCAATCGCTTTTACACAAAGCAGATCGGCCTGCTCCAGGACCGCATGTTGAGCAGCCCGTATTCCTTGACCGAGGTCCGTGTGCTGTACGAGATCACGCACCGCGAAAAATCGACTGCATCCGATCTGGCCGAAGAACTGGGTCTGGACCCCGGATATCTCAGCCGGCTGATCGCGAAACTTCATCATGAGGGGCTGCTGCGCCGCCAACGCTCACTTTCCGACGGCCGTCAGAGCTTTCTCAGCCTGACCCGCAAGGGACAGAGGGTTTTCCGACCGCTCGAAACCCGCTCCAATCAACAAGTCGCAAGGATGCTCAACCGGCTGACCAGCGCGCAACAAAAGGAGTTGCTCTCAGCCATGCACACTATCGAACACCACCTCAGCGCCGCGTCCGAAGAGCACTCGAAGAAAACACCTTACCTGTTGCGCACTCACCAACCCGGCGACATGGGATGGGTCGTACATCGCCACGGGGATTTGTATTGGCGGGAGCATCGCTACGACGAGCGCTTCGAAGGCCTGGTGGCGGGCATCGTTTCGCAATTCATTAAGCGCTTCGATCCTCGCCGTGAACGCTGCTGGATCGCCGAGAAAGACGGGGAAATCGTGGGCACGGTCTTCCTGGTAAAGAAGTCCAAGACCGTCTGCAAGCTGCGCTTGTTGCTGGTCGAGCCCGCGGCTCGCGGCCTGGGTATCGGCCGCCGCCTGGTCTCCGAATGTGTCCGCTTTGGACGCGACGCCGGATACAAGAAGATGATCCTATGGACACAGAGTGAACTCGGCGCCGCCCGTCACCTCTACAAAGACGCGGGCTTCCGACTCGCTGGCCGCCAACGCCACCACAGCTGGGGCTGTCGCAACCTGATCTCCGAAGTCTGGGAATTGAAATTGTGAATACGACCCAACAGAAACTCAATGCTGACTAAGCAGAGCCAGTCCCACAAGGCACAACCCGATCCCGGTAACGTTCCGGATCGACAGATGGTCATGGAAACACAACAGCCCGATCCCCACCAGCAACAACGCACTGGCACTATTGCCAATTACCGACAGCAAACTCACGCGCCACCCGCTCCGGTAGGCCAGCAGGACCGCCAGTTCCACACCCACGATTGATACGCCTACGGCTGCGCTCGCCCAATTAATTCCCTTCATACTCCATGGTCCCGCCATCCGCGAAGGATAAAGTGGAATCAGCAGCAGCGTGCCCACCAGGGCCGTGAAGTAGTTGATCACCAGCGAAAACAGTGGATTGACTTGTGCCGGCACTGACTTCTGCGCGATGTGATACGTCGTGGTTCCCACAATCATCAGGATGATCGGAAGAAAAAAGCGCATCTGTCCCCGCTTTCCCCGTTTCAGAGCGACGAGGATAAACCGAAATCGGTTGGAAGGACAGAGATCATTGCGGAAGAAAGCACGGAATTTTCCTTGGCAGAAAACGCAAGCGTCTATTCTTCGCACCAGGAAGCGCTGGTAGTCGTCCGAACTCTACGCAGAAATCTGCAGTGGCTGAGACGCGCCCTCTTCAGAGGGTGCAGCTTTCTGAATCGGAATGCGAAAGGAAATTCGCGTCCCGGAATCATTCGATTCGATTTCCATCGTGCCATGGAAAGGATGAATACGTTCCCGCATGCCTCGGATACCGACGCCTCCGCCCTGCGCCTGAATCGAAGCAAGCCTTTCAGGCGGGATTCCTTTCCCCTGGTCGCTGATGTCGAGACCCACCACGCTATCATCGGTCCACATGGTGATGTCAGCAGTCTTGCTTCCGGAGTGGCGGTGGATGTTTGTCAGGCATTCCTGCACCAGCCGGAACATCGTTAACTCCATGTCCCGCGCGAATCTTCCGAAGTCCTCCGGAATATTTACCGAGATTTTGAGGCCGCTGCGCTCCGCCAGGCCTTCCGCGTACCAATGCAAAGCCACCGGCAACCCGCTTTCGTCAAGCAAGGGCGGATGCAGCAGGTACGACATGGTGCGGATTTCTTTGCTCAGTTGATCCACAAATTGCTGCGTCTCGTTCAAACCCTCGATCAGTTGCGGCGCATTCTTGCGGGCCAACCGGGCAACATGGCCGAGGCTCATACCCAGCGCCGCCAGGATCTGCCCCGCGCTGTCGTGAAGTTCGCGAGCCACGTGGCGGCGCTCGTCGTCCTGCATCTGCAGCATTTTGTGCGATAAGTCGCGCAGTTGCTCCGATTGCTGTACCACCTTTGTGTTGCGTCCTTCCAGTTCACGCGTGCGTAACCGCACTTGCTCTTCGGTAAATTCCTTGCTCTTGCGCAGGGCCTCCTGGATATTGCGCAGTTCGGTGACGTCGGTATTTGTGCCGAACCACCGGGTAACCTTGCCGTGCGCGTTTTTGATGGGCACTGCACGGGACAGGAACCAGCGATACCCGCCTTCTTTACCACGCAATGGAAAGGTGTCTTCCCACACTTCTCCTGCTGCAAAGCGGTTTTTAATCTTCTCAAGGACCCTGGTTACGTGATCCGGATGTAATGTCTTCTGCCAGCCCCAGCCCTGCATGTCTTCCAACGTCGTGCCGGTGTAGTCAAACCACCGGTGGTTGAACCAGTACATCCAGCCTGAACTGTTCGCCATCCAAGCGAATTGTGAAATGTTGTCGGCCAGTGTCCGGTAGTTTTCCTGTGTTCGTTTTACATCGGTGACATCTGCTCCCGTGGGATGCAGGAAGATCACCCGGCCCTGCTCGTCGCGAATGGGATGAAGTTCGAACTCCACCAGGCGCTCGCTGCCGTCTGCCCAGTGATACGGAAGTTCTTCTCGATATCCAGCCCCTTGGGCGGCTTGGGCACATGCTTTCTGGATCTTGTCCTGAACTTCCGGCGAGCCGCGCCACCAACCGGTCTGCCAGAAAGGTTTGCCGAGGACTTCGTCGGCACGGTAGCCGCACGCTTCCAGGCACAAGCGATTCGCGTCCAGAACGATCCCCTCGGTGCTCAGCACCCCCGAGAAGGCAGTGGTCTGGTCGAACACGGCGCGGAACTTTGCATTGGCCGCGAGGGCTTCCAGTTCGAATGCCTTGCGCCGGCTGACGTCCGTGCAGGCGCCAATCACGCAAATTACATTGCCCTGCTCGTCGCGCACTGGACGCGCACGATCGTATAGCCAGCGGATCTTGCCTTCGGGCAGGACAACGCGAAATTCCCTGTCGAAATCCGCGCCCGTTTTGCAGGCTTCGATCGCCGTTACGACCGCAGCGCGATCCTCCGGATGAATTCGGGCCATAACATCCGCGAATGGTTCCACCGAATCACTCGCTGGTAAACCGAAAAGCCTTTTGAAGTTCTCATCCAGCGCGAGAAATTCCCCGGTCTTCGGATCCCACCGGAAGGTACCGGTTTCCGACGCTTCCAAAGCCACACTGAGTTGCTGCTGTTTCTCCGAGATGGCTTCTTCGGACTGGTTGCGGATGCGCGACATTTGCAGATGAGTATTGACGCGGGCCAGCAATTCCCGAGCACTGAACGGCTTGATCAGGTAGTCATCGGCACCTTGCTCCATGCCCTCTACGCGGGACTCTTCGCCGGCGCGTGCGGAGAGCACAATCACCGGAATCGTCTTGGTCTGCGGATCGGACCGCAACGCGCGAATCAAGCCAAAACCATCCAGACGAGGCATCATCACGTCGGTGAGAACAAGGTCGGGCGTGTCTTCGCGAATGGCAGCGAGCGCCGCCTCTCCGTCCGGCGTGGAACGAACCTCGTACCGCTCGGCGAGCAGGCGCACCAGGTACTGGCGCATATCCGCGTTGTCGTCGACCACCAGGACGAGCGGTCGCTTTTCGCCCCCACTTTCTCTTTCGGTGGAAACTGAACCGCTATCGGGCTGCTCGTCGACCGATGCTTGTACACCATCGGGCAGCCAGCGCAGTGCCTCCTCGACGAATGGAGCTGCACCCCGGGGGTTCGAAATTTCGGATCGTGTTGCGCCGGTACGCTCGGCCGGCAGATGGTCTTTGCCGAGCGGCAGGCTTACGGTGAAAGTGGTTCCCTTTCCAACCGTGCTTTCCACTCGAATCGAGCCGCCGTGTAACTTCACCAGTTCCTGCACCAGCGCCAGACCGATGCCGCTGCCTTCGTGCGTTCGGCTGCGAGTATTTTCAATCCGGTGGAAGCGCTCGAAAACACGCGGCAATTCCTCTGGCGGAATTCCGACTCCGGAATCGCTCACCCTTAACTCGACATTGCGGCCGTTTGGTTTCAATGAGACGGCGATTTTCCCGTCGAAGGTGAACTTGAAGGCATTCGACACAAGGTTAAGAACGACCTTCTCCCACATCAGGCGGTCAACATAAACGGGCTCGGCAAGCGGCGGACAATCCAGCTCCAGTTCCAGCCCGGCCTTCTCCGTGGCCGACCGGAAAACACCAGCCAATTCCGCTGTCGCAGCTGAGAGATCGGTCGGTTGATAGGTGGCCTGCATTCGGCCCGCTTCCAGGCGCGAGAAATCGAGTAGCGTGTTGACGAGTCGCAGTAAACGGCTTCCGCTCCGGTTGACCAGCTCGAGTTGGCTCTTGGCGGCGGGCGAGAGGTCGGTATGGCTCTTGGCCAGCAGTTCCTCGACCGGTCCCAGCATCAACGTAAGCGGAGTACGGAATTCGTGGCTCACGTTGCTGAAGAATGCAGTTTTCGCGCGATCCAGCTCTGCTAAAGCATCCAGCCGTTTCTTTTCCTCTTCGGCGGCGCGGGCGTTTTGGATCGCGGTTGCCACCTGGTCCGCCACCAGGTCGAAGAACGTCTGGTATTCCGCGTCCAGCCTCCGCGTCGGATTCACCCCTGCAATCAACACGCCCACGGCCCGGCCTTCGCCGCGTGAGGTTACCGGCAAAACGATGGCTTGGGAAAGACGCTGCTCCGCGGCGCCCAGGGGAAACCCTTCGACGTGGGCAATGGGCACAACTCGCGACCGGGCCTTCTTCACCACGTCGGCCAGCGGCCATAACGAATGGCGGCCGCTGCCCGACCTCAGTTCAATGAAATGAGGGCTGAGCTCGGGAACCCCCTGGTCCAACCCGCAACTTCGCTGCAACCGAACTTGCTCGTTCTCGCCCTCCATCACGTAGAGCAGGGCGAAGGGAATGTCATCACGGTTCTTCGAAAGCGTACTCACCGCCGAATCGCAGGCGGTCTCCGTGGTTTTTTGCACAAATGCATTGGCGGAAAGTTCCGAGAGCGTGCGCAGTCGCCGCGCATTAAGCACTTTGGGCGTGACTTCCGTCGACACGCAAAACAAACCGCCAACGCGTCCCGATTCGTCGCGAATCGGGCTGTACGAATACGAGTAGTAGGTCTCCTCGAAAAAGTCGCCCCGGTTCATGAAGAGGCGAACCTCATCGACAAAAGATGCTTCCCCCCGTTCGAACACCTTGTCGGCCATCGGTCCGCAGATATGCCAGATTTCCGACCACACTTCCGCCGCCGGCTTTCCCAGCGCCCAAGGATGCTTGGCTGAACCCAACACCTGGATATAGGCGTCGTTGTAAAGGAACGTCGCCTGCGGTCCCCAGCCGATCCACATCGGGTGCTGCGAACTCAGCATCAGGTTGACGGAGGTCTTCAGACTCTGATTCCAACGTTCAATCGGCCCAAGCGGCGTGTTCGACCAATCATACTGGCCCATCAATTCGCCAAGTTGTCCGCTACCCGCGAGCCAGTCAGGCGCCTGCCGAGTACCCGGTGCAGCCGGAGAGGCCGCTGACTTTTCCAGTGTTCCGGAACCAATCAACCCTTCCAATACGGGCAGCAGCGTTCCGAACAACTCTTGTTTGGCTACATGGGCCGCGGCACGCACTTCGCGCGCCTGAATACTGACGATGGCAGGATCGTTCTGGCTAACGATCACCACCTTGGTGCGCGGGAGTTCCTTGCGTAGAATCCGGGCCGCGTCCAGCCCGTTCATGCGGGGCATAGACACGTCCATAAGCACAATGTCGGGGTGCAACTCTCGCGCTTTTTCCACGCCCTCTAACCCGTCAGAAGCTTCGCCGCAGATATTCCAATCGGGCCGGGCGCCCAGTAGGGATCGAATCCCGTTGCGCACGGACGGCTGATCATCCACCAACAGAATGTGCAAGGCCATGGTCCGTTCGCAAATAACAGAATCTTAGATTCACGACTTGTTAGACGCTCGCCGTCAGCTGCGCACCTGACTAGCCTTGAGAGTCACAACGGAGGGAACTCTCCAGCCCGAGCCTTTAGGTCTTGAAAATTTATACCGGGAAGTGCAACCTTCCCGGTATACAGTCTTCACCCGATTCAGCGCTATTTGGTTGGATTCTTTTGCCGCGCGATCAAATCTTTTGCTGCTTCCAGCGCCCGCGCCGAAACAGCAAAATGCCCGCCGCCGCAATTGCGCACTCTGCGATCACGATTGAGAAGAAGGCTCCCTTCGAGCGCAGGTTCATGGGAATGGCCAACCAGTAAGCAAGCGGAATTTCCAGAAACCAGAACCCGAAAAGATTCACCCACGTCGGCGTGATGGTGTCCCCCGCTCCGTTGAACGCTTGCAGCATCACCATGCCATAGGCGTATCCGATATTCCCGTAACTGAGAATCCGTAAACAACTCGCCGCCAAGCGGTACGACGTCAGGATCCTGCGTGAACAGGCGCACGGTCGGTTCCGCGAACAGGATCAGCATGACTCCGACCGATCCGAGGAAAATCATGTTGTAGAAACCGGTGCGCCAGACCGACGCTTCCGCACGGTCCGGCTTTCCTGCCCCCAGGTTCTGACCAACCAATGTGGCCGCCGCGTTGCTGAGCCCCCACGATGGCAGGATCACGAAAATCACAATCCGAATCGCAATGGTGTACCCCGCCAGCGCAGCGGCGCCGAACGTGCTGACGATGCGCACCAGTCCAATCCAGCTGGTATGCGCGATCGCAAACTGCAAGATTCCCGTGATCGACACCCGTATCAGCCGCCACAACACACCGAGATTCACGCGCAAATGCCGGGCCAGGCTCGGCAGCCGTTCGGTGCCGCGCCCCAGGCGATAGAACTGGTAAAGCACGCCAATGCTGCGGCCTGTAAAGGTTGCTAGCGCCGCGCCCGTGACGCCCATCCGCGGAAACGGACCCAGTCCAAAGATCAGGCAGGGATCGAGCACCAGGTTGATAACGTTCGACACCCACAACAACCGCATGGCGATCGCAGCATCGCCCGCGCCGCGGAAGATGGCGTTATTCAAAAACAGCATCAGGACGGCGCCTGAACCACCTAACGCAATGCGGGCATAACCCGATCCGGTGGCCACAATTTCCGGTGAAGCACCCATCAATTGCAGCAGGCGCGGAGCGAAGATGAAACATGGCACTCCCACCAGCAGCGACACGCTCAGACCGAGAATGATCGCTTGCACGCCCGCTACGGAAGCGTCTTCTGGATCTTTCTCACCAATCCGACGCGCGACCATCGCCGTCGTCGACATGCTTAGACCGATGGCGACCGCGAAAATCAAGCTCAGCAGAGACTCGGTCAGCCCGACCGTGGCCACCGCGTTGGCGCCAATCCGGCCAACGAAAAACACATCCACCACCGCAAACAGGGACTCGAGCACCATCTCGAGCACCATCGGGATGGCCAGTAACAAGATCGCGCGATTCAGACTGCCGGACGTGTAGTCCTGGTGTGACCCCCGCAGAGCTTCGCGGATCGACTCCCACAGGCTGGGTGGCGAAAGATTGGGGATAGAAGTGGCGGCATCCATGGAATTTCCTTCCAGTTTTGCGCATGGCCGGGGCCGGGCCCGCTGCTTAAAAAAAAGTTTTTGAAGGCGCAAGGCGGAGAGAAGGCCTGCCGGCCTCGCGACGGATCAGCGCGTCGAGAAGAACAAGTTAGCGAAGGCGTACGATGACTTGCATAGCGCGCACCCCAGTTGGCTGTATCGGAAGTTTACTCGATTCCCAGTTCCTTGGCGAATGCTTTCCACTTGGAATCAACCAGAGACTTCGTCTTGTTATCCATCGTGATCTCGTCGGGCCAGGGCCGCGCAAAGCCCTCGCTCGTCCATTTGCGCGTGGCATCCACGCCCATCTTCGATCCGTAATTGGGCAGCCGCGACGCATGATCCAGCGAATCCACCGGGCCCATTGTGAATTGAATGTCGCGTTCGGGATCGATGTTATTCAACACCTTCAGCGTGACCTCGCCGATGTCGCGCACATTCACGTCTTCATCAACCACCAGAATGCACTTGGTGAACATCGCCTGGCCCAGCGACCAGATCGCATTCATCACCTTGCGCGCCTGCCCGGGATACGACTTGCGGATGGAGACGATCATCAGATTATGAAAGACACCTTCGAGCGGAAGATTGACGTCGACCAACTCGGGGATCGTCAGCTTCATCAGCGGCAGGAAGATGCGCTCCACCGCCTTACCCATCCAGCCGTCTTCCATGGGCGGCTTGCCAACGATGGTCGTCGCGTAAATCGGATCCTTGCGATGAGTCACGCACGTGACGTGAAAAACGGGATACTGATCCTCAAGCGAGTAGAAGCCCGTGTGATCGCCGAAGGGTCCCTCGGTGCGGAGTTCATCCAGATTGACGTAACCTTCGAGCACGATTTCTGCATCCGCAGGAACTTCCAGGTTAACGGTCTCGCACTTGACCAGTTCCACAGGTTTCTGCCGCAGGAAACCGGCGATGATGAATTCCTCGACATCCGGTGGCGCGGGCACGATCGCCGAGAACGTTAAAGCGGGATCTGTCCCGATTGACACCGCCACTTCCATCTTTCCCGATGGCCGGTCGCCATCCGCGAGCACGGCGCCTCCCGACGAGCGGGCCATGATGTCGACACCCGCCTGCACGGCCGACCCCGGCTGCCCAGATTGTGAAGCCGCCGCACGCAACGCATCCCGATAATGCTCCGCAGCCACCTTCTGCCGCTGCCAGTGCATGCCGGTCGTACGTTCGTCATAGACCTGCATGCGGTACATGCCGACGTTGCGCTTGCCGGTTTTCGGATCGCGGGTAATCACGCAAGGCAAGGTGATAAATCGTCCCGCATCCTTGGGCCAGCATTGCAGGATGGGAAATTCGAGCAGCGAAAAGTTGTCGCGCCGGATTACTTCCTTGCACGCTCCCGTGGTAACGGATTTTGGAAAAAACTTCCCCATCTCCGCCAGCATGGGAAGCATTTTCACTTTGTCGAGAAAGCCCTGCGGAGATTTGACATCCATGAATGCGCGAATGCGATCCGCAATCTCGTCCAGCGCTTGGACCTCGAGTGCAAGCCGCATGCGCCGCTCGGAGCCAAACTGGTTGATGAGAAGTTGCGCCCCCGGATGCCCCTTGACGTTTTGAAACAACAGCGCCGGACCGCCCGGGCCGTACTTGGCCGGCGAACTCTTGCTCACCCGATCGGCAATCTCGGCAATCTCCAGAACCGGATCGGCTTCGGTGCGGATTTTCTTCAGTTCGCCCGCGCGATCCAGCGCAGCGATCCAATCGCGAAGATCGTTGTAAGCCAAGCGGCGCTCCCCGGAAAACACATGATTATACGGGAGGAGCCAAGGACGCCCGTGTCGCTAGCTCCCGCGCTGAACTAGTGGTCATTTTTCCAGCCATCGCGCGCCCACAATCGCGCATCTTTCCCGTATAGTGTCCTGCCGGAACAACTGGGGGTAAATTTGCGACGAGTCGTGGTGACGGGAATGGGCGCCGTCAGTCCAAATGGAGTGGGGCGCGAGGCTTTCAGCGCGGCGGCGCTCGCCGGAAATTCAGGCGTGCGCCGTATCTCGCACTTCGATGCCAGCGAGATTCCAGTACAAATTGCCGGCGAGGTGCGCGATTTCGACGAACTGGCGTGGGTGGAAAAGCGCGAGCGCAAACATGTTTCCCGCGTCCTCCCCCTTGCGATTGCGGCGGCTAGTGAAGCGCTCGAACAGTCCGGCATCGATGCGGCTTCCCTGGCGCTCGCGGAACGCCAGCGCTTCGCCGTCATCGTCGGCTCGGGTGGCGGCTCGCAGGAATTTACCGAGCAACAGTACCGGCTGTTCTTTCATCAGGACTACCGGCACATGAGCCTGTTCTGCGTGCCCACGGGCGTGATGGGAACCTTCTCGAGCGACTTGAGCATCCGCTTCGGGTTGCGTGGGCCGAGCCAGGTGATCACGACCGGCTGTACGTCTTCGACCGATGCGATGGGCTACTCCATGCGCTTGATCCAGGGCGGCCGCGCGGATTGCGTTCTCACCGGCGGCGCGGACGCCCCCATCGCGCTCGGCATCGTCAAGGGCTTCATCTTGATGAAGATTCTCACTGACTCATGGAACGCCGAGCCCGAGAAAGGTTCGCGCCCGTTCTCGGTGAACCGCGACGGCTTCGTACTGGCCGAGGGTGCGTGGATGTTTGTTCTCGAAGAATACGAGCATGCCCGGGCGCGCGGCGCCAGGATCCTGGCCGAGATCGCCGGGTATGGCTCGACCTGCGAAGCCTTCCATCGCGTGCGCCTGAAAGAGTGCGGCGAGGAACCCGCGCGCGCCATCGGGCTGGCGATGAAGCAGGCCGGCATCGCGCCGAATGACGTGCACTATGTGAACCTCCACGGAACCTCGACGCAACTCAACGATCGCATCGAGACGCAGGCTTTGAAACTCGCGCTGGGCGAGCAGGCGCGCAACGTCCCGATGTCGGCGCTGAAGTCTCAGATCGGCCATCCCCAGGGTGCATGTGGAGCGGCTGGAGTCGCCGCCACCATCGTCGCCATGCAGCACGGTCAGATTCCGCCCACCATCAATCTCGACACGCCCGACCCCGAGTGCGATCTGGATTACGTTCCCAGCGCCGGAAGAAAAGCCACGATCGAACATGCGGTGTGCAACTGCATCGCATTCGGATCCAAAAATTCCGCGCTGGTGTTGCGGAGCGCAACATAGCTATCGGGAGGACTGACTTGCTGAACGAACTGGTCGAAACAGGTTTTGCCGCGCGCTACGAAGAACTGGGAGCGAAGGTTCAGGAACTGGCGGCCCCGCTAACTGACGAGCAGTTCTGGACCAAGCCTTTCGAGTTCGGCAACAGCTTCGGGCACCTCGTCCTGCACCTGACGGGAAATTTGAACTACTACATCGGCGCCGAAGTTGCCGGCTCAGGGTACGTGCGCGACCGCCCGCGCGAATTCACCGAATCCGACCGTCCGCCCAAAGGCGAAGTGATGACGCGGCTAGCCGATGCAATCGCCATGGTCGCCCGTACGGCTCGTGCTCAAAAAGAAGAGGACTGGAGCAAGTTTTACAAAGCGGCCGGCGAGGAAGACGCGGAAAATCGCTTCAATGTTTTTCTGCGCTGCGCCACCCATCTTCATCTGCACATTGGCGAGATGACTTACCTGCAATTTGCTCTGCTTCGAAAATAGTCGCGGCTAGAAGCACACTATGTGCTGCTCAGCGGAGGCCCAGTAACTCCAGCACCGCTCCCTCCACCTGCTTCCACGCCACCGACCGCGGATCGATCAAATCAAAATGGTCCGCGTTGGCGATTTCGACCAGCTTCGCATCCTCACCCTTTTTCCTCTTCGCCTCGACGTACTTCCCGCTGAATGCTGGTGGAACGACATCGTCTTTCGTGCCGTGAATCAGAATCTGCCGGGCGCTCACCGGCAAGCGCATGGGATCCGCCTCTTGATAATGCTCCGGGACTTCGTCCGGTTTGCCTCCCAGAAATTCCGCCACCGCGTCATTACTGAGGTGCAACTCAAACGTCTTTTGCAAATCGACCAATCCCGCCAACGACACCGCGCGCTTGACGGCAGTCTCGTGCCCGGCAAGGCAAACCGCCAACTGCCCTCCAGCTGAATGTCCCATCACCAGCATGCGGGATGCATCCAGCTTGTATCGCTTGGCGATCTGCGGCAGGAAGCGATATCCGTTCCCAATATCTTCAAAAGTTCCCGGCCATCCGCCCCCTGAATTTCCCACGCGCCGGTATTCCAGGTTCCAGGTGGCAATTCCCTTCCGGGTCAGTGCAGCGCACAAATGTCCCGCATGCAGCAGATCATACTTCGCGCGCCAAAATCCGCCGTGGATGTTCATCACCGTTGGAAAAGGACCGCTTCCGCCCGGCAACCGCAGATCGCCGAACTGGTTGGGATCGGTCCCATAGGCTAGCCGGTGATCGGCTGGCGGCGGTGCGAGACTAAGTATTTCTTCACTCATTAAGAAACAGGTCCGTTATTTGAAGGATGAACTAGTCACCATGGATACGCCATCTATCTTCTGCCCTACGATAGGGTGGGCGAGTATCTTTTAACAATTCGATGACTTGACATACTTAGAGTGAGGTTATAGAGTCACCGGGCTTGTTCGCAAAATCGTTATTGCCCATTTGCGACTGAGACAAGGCCCAAACCAGGGACCCAGCAAGCGGTTCGCATCAAAATTCCGGCCATACACCATAGACGACGCCCGTTTTTCTTTGTGCTCCCCTGTGTCCTCTGTGGGTAATTGATTGGAAGTCGGCCGCAAGTCCCTGATCCCTTCCCCCATGCCGAACGGGAATTCCCCGGCTCAAACATTGCCGGACACAAACCCTACGTCCCTGCATCTTCATTCCAGGGACCATCCTTCAGGAGGAATCTGTGTTGAATGTCAGTAAGTGGACCTTGATCTTTACACTGACCGCCATGCTCGCGGTCATCCCAACCTTCGCGCAAAGCTGGAGCACGCCGCAATTCGTCGCGAATGGCTTAGGCATCGCCGTCTCGACCAACGGCTCGACTTCCGCAGTACTTTTCATGCCGCCCTCCGGCGGCCTGCAGGCCTCGGTGAAAACCGGCAGTTCATGGAGCGCTCCCGTTACTCTCAGTTCGCTAGGGCCTTTCGGCGCCGGCACCGGAAACATCATGGTCGCGCCCAACGGCGATGTGCTCGCCGTCTGGAGTTTCCGCACCACCAACACGTACATCCCCAACCAGGCGCAGGCCGCCTTCTTCACCGCCGGACATTGGGGCAGCCCCATCACCATTTCAACCAACGTCTACGGCAACGTAAATAGCTACGGCTTGCCCGGCATCGGCTTCGACAGTCACAGCCAGGCAACTTTGATAGATGAGGAAATCACGACTGCCAGCCCGATCGCCTGTGCCCTGAAGGCCAGGACCGGAAGCGCGGCCGGCGGATTCGGCTCCCCGCAGACCATCTCCAACGCTACCACCTGTTTCGGTCTCGCCAAACTGGCCGTGAATTCCGCGGGCGAAGCGGTTGCCGTACAAGGCGCCACCGGTATTCTGACCGGGCCCGTTGTGGCCATCAGCCGCAGCCTGACCGGCACATGGGGCACGCCCGTCACTGTGGCCGCCTCAGTCTATCGCCAGAACAATCCCAACATCGGATTGGGGAACGATGGCACCGCCGTCACCGTGTGGCGCACCCGTTCCGGTGTGTCTTACGCAGTGCGCTCGGGCGGGACATGGAGCGCGGCCGCGCCGTTGCCCGTACTGGCAGGACAAGCGGGCGGAGTCACCGGGGTCGCCGTCGACGGCAGCGGCAACGCCGTCGCGATCTTCACGCAGGTCACGATCGCTCCCGGAACCTATGCAACTTATCGCCCTGTCAATGGAACCTGGCAGACCAAGGTTCAACTGAGCTCCGGCGTTCCCGTGGCCGCTACACCGGCGGGCACGTTTGTAGCGTCCGGTACGACGGTGTCAACGCGTCTCGCCGGAACTTCCAATTGGACTACGCACACCTTCTCCGGAAGCGCGATCGTCAATGCCGGTCCGGGCACCGCGATCGCCATTGTTGGTCCGCAAGTCAGTGTTTCGACGGCGGCCGTCCCGTAAACCCCCTCTACGCGCAAGCCAAAAAAGGCGCAGCCGACCAAGCTGCGCCTTTTTTGTGATCCTGTTCGCCTTGCTGGCTGCTCCCGAGGTCGGCATCAACTTTGAGAACAAGCTCCCAAGCCACCCCGGCCTATCACATTGATGAAGTACCTACGTCACTGCATGGCAGACGCCGGAGATGCATAGTCTCGGAGGCTGGAGAAAGTTTGCTCAACCCCCGGCGCACGGGGCCATCCTCTCATTCACCATCAACACAAGCACGCCGGCAAAGGAGGCTCCCCATGTTTGCACGCATCCTGGAATTTCCGGTGCGGATGGAAAAGAAAGAGGAGTTCGTTACGCTGTTCAAGAGAGAGGTCCTGCCCATCCTCAAAAAACAGCCCGGCTTTCTCGAGATGATTCCGATGTTCCCTGAAAGTAAGCACGAGAAAGTGATCACGGTTAGCCTTTGGACGGACAAACGCGATGCCGAGCGCTATCATCGCAACGCCTATCCCGAAATTCACCAGATTCTGAAGCCTTATCTGCTCGCCGCAGTGGAGATGAAGCCGTATTTGGTGGAGACCACGCTTTGTGAGAATTTCGTGCATGCCCTGGCGGCATAGCCCTCACGGAAGAGTGCGGGTCCACCGGCCGGAGCAGCCCTCGATCGCTGCTCCGGCCCTCTCCCCGAAACAGTCACCTTGGCTGAGTGAGCCTGGCTTCAGTTCCCGTGTGAGATCAAACCTTCCGGCCTGATCTCCACCACCGTCCCTTCACCCCAGCCATACTTACTGCTTGAGTAAGCCCGGATCTCGGCAAGAATCTCCGCGTCGTTTTCGCCCGACAGCACGCGGGCGCGTGCTCGAAAACTCTGCCCTCTCACCCGAACCTGCACCTCCGGGTCAGCTCGCAGGTTCTGCAACCAGTGCGAAGTGTCATACTCCGCGATGACGTAGTAGCAACCATTGCGCTCGGTGAACCAGATTTCAATTTCCCGCGGAAGCCCAGTCTTCCGTCCGCGCGTGGTCAGATAGAGATATTGCTCCTGGCTGATGTTCCGATCCCCAAGCCGAGATTATTGGCCCTTAAGCTTCAGTTTGTCCTTGTTCTCTTCCAGAAACTGCCGCAGATTTTCCGAAGCATCAAGCAGCCGCGTCCACTGCTCGTAGTACAGCGTCACGGGAAACCGTCCCAATCCATACACGCTCACGCCGCCCTTTTCTGACACGCGAAACTCCATCGTGCCACTACGCTTTTTGGTTTCAACCTGCTTTTCCAGATCCTGCAATCGAGCTTTCAGTTCTTCGTAGGTCGGTTCACTCATGGCAGCCTCATAAATTTCTAAGATGACGGGACCGCTCCATCATAGAAGCCCTCGTACCCCGCCGTCGAGCGCAACCACGCTAGAAATATCGCCCCAGCTGGAAATAAAACTTGTGATGGCCGCGATCGCCCACACTGCCTCCGAACACCACCGGCCCGATAAAGGACTGCACCAGAACGGCCGCGTTGAAATCGTTCGGCAACCGCGAACTGGTGGTGTTCACCGAGCCGTAGGCTTTCCCGATCTCGTAGTTGGCAATCATATAGACATTATTTCCAAGCAGCGGCGACAGCTCCTTCAGGCGCCGGATGTATCCTGGTTGAAACAAGAAATATTGATTGGCCAGAAGTTCATTGGTTCCGTAAGCGGCCAGCCGCTGTGGACCGCCTACTCCGAACATCGGAAGCCCGGTGTGGCGGTACCCCATAGTCGAACCACCCGAAGCGATCAGGAAAATAGAATTCGTTTTCAAAATAGGATGGAAAATCCCGGCCCGCAATTCCGCCAGCGGAAAATGTTCGGTCGCATCCGGACTCGCGTCGTAAAACTCCAGTCGCGATTGCACCAGGTATCCCCGCCGCGGCAAGGTCGGATCATCCGTGTGATCGATGATGTAGCGCACCCGGCTGAATCCTTGCCGCCCGCTCACATTGGTCAGCAATCCCGGGATCCCAAGGGAGCGCGTCAGCGAAAGATGTTCCAGCTGATAGCCAAACCGAAGCTCGGAGAAGCGGTTGACTGCGATTCCGAAATCGAGCCCGCCTCCGGCATCGTGCTGGCGGTACGTCGCAATCCGGCTATTGTCAGAATAGAGATCAAACGGCTTGGAGGTTGCGAACAACCGCGTCGCCGCAAAGAAGTGGCTGAACCAGTTCAGTGGATGGTAGTACTCCGACGCCGCTCCGTAACTTGATCCCGCAATGAAATCGTTTCGCCACTCGGAGCCGAATCCGCCGATATCGTGGAATGTCACTCGAGCGCCCAGCGAAAAGCGCACGTCGGTATAGTCGGATCCATCGATCACGAACAACGGATTCACGGTCGGCGGCGCATAGTCTTTCTCATCCGCCCGAATGAGGAGGCCATCTTTTCCGTCTTTGCGTGTCAACTGAAAGCCGGCGCGCAAAAAACGCCCTAGTCCCGTTACGTCGGTCAGATCGCCGTCTAGCCGGTTGAAATCCACCGGCTTGCCCACGTTGTCTTGGAGACTCTTCTGAATTCCTTCGGCCACCACCGGAGCTGTGCCCGTTACCTCGACAAACTGCGGAACCGGTACCGGTCGCCGCCGCGCCTTGCGCAACTCCACGTACTGCTCCCAGTCCTTGTCATTCAATGCCAGCCGCTCGAGCAGTGCAGCCCGTTCCTGCGCCCCCTGATAGCCGACCTCAATCAGCTTTTCCGCAGCCTGATAGTCGGTCATGTTGTAGTTCTGGGTGTGCGCAGGAATCAGAATGTCCGCCCGCTCGATGCTCGCCAGCTCATTGGTTCCGATGATCACACCCACGGAACGCTGCAACACTGCGAACGCGGAAAGACTCTCGTCGGGCTTCAGCGGCGGAACTTCCAGGTGCACCGCGATTACAATCTGCGCGCCCATGTTGCGCGCCACATCAACCGGCAGGTTCTCGACAATTCCGCCATCGACGTACACGTGCCCATTCAGGCGCACCGGGCTGAAGATCGCTGGCAGTGACATGGTGGCCCGCAGCGCGTCCGACAACGATCCTTTCCCGAACACCGTGGCCTGACCGCTCACCAGATCCGTCGCCACACATCGGAAGGGCGTGGGGAGTTCATCAAACGTTCGCAGATTCGAATAGGGCAGCGCCACCCGGTCCAGGATCAGCCCCACCTGGTGACCGGAGTTAAAGCCACTGGGAAACGCGATGCCACCCTTCAGTCCAAACTCAAGATCATTCGGATAGTCGCGCTTATCTTCCTTGCGCCGGAACGACCGCGCTTGGTGCGGAAGCTCGTTGCGAAACGAACGGTTCCAGTTGATGTTCTGCACGAACTCCGCAATCTCGTTACCCGACATGCCGGTGGCGTAAAGTCCGCCAACCAGGCCGCCCATGCTGGTGCCCGCCACATAATCGACCGGAATGTGATGCTCCTCAAACCAGCGCAGGACGCCCACATGCGCGAGTCCAAGCGCGCCTCCGCCCTCCAGCGCCAGCCCGATCGAAGCGCGCTTCGGAGCCTGCACAACCGCGGGCGCGGGATTCCTTTGCGGTTCACTTGTTTCCTGGGCCCGGCTGAACGGCACATTGGTAATCACAACGAGAAAAGCACACAGGCAAAAACGAAACTTCATGGCATCTCCGAGTGAAAACAGGCCCTGAGTATATCGAGGGACCATCCCGCGGTGAAGCCAAGGGCCGGCAAGCTAAGAACGCGGAAGAGTTCTGGAAAGCGCAGGCACTTGCGAATAATGATCGACACGCCGCTCAACCGATGCGATGCCCCCAACACGGAGCCGCGGAGCGGCGAAAGGTATTAGCCCAGGGCGTAAGCCCTGGGGTAGCAACGAATCGAAGCCAGTCCCGTAGGGACGACACAGCGCGAAGTGGGCGTGAGCCCACGAGCCCGCACTCGCAATCGCCAATCCTCATTAACCTTCCGTCAACCTTGCCAATTCGTATCCGCTTGGCGTCATTCAATGGACGTATTAAGATTCCACTCCGTCGCCGGCCTTTCCAATTCTGAACCTTCGCGACCCCCGGAAAACGGCGCACCAAATTTCCTATCGGAGAATTTATGAACAGGAAAATGTGGGTTACTGCTCTTGCGGTCCTGCTCATCACCGCAGCGTTCGGCGAAGACAAGGCCGCAAAAGAGAAAAAAGAAGCCGACCGCCTGAACGAGTCGGCGGTGGTGCTCAAGGAAATTCTGGGCATGCCCGAAGGGATTCCGAAAGATCTACTCAACAAGGCCGTCTGCGTCGCGGTGTACCCGTCAGTCAAGAAAGCCGCGTTCATCGTTGGCGGCAGCTACGGACGCGGTATGATCACGTGCCGTTCAGGAAAGGAATTCGGTGGCCCGTGGAGCGCCCCCGCGATGTTTGCGCTGGAAGGTGGAAGCTTCGGCTTCCAGATCGGCGCGCAGGCGACCGACTTCGTCCTGCTCATCATGAATGAAGGCGGCGCGAACTCGGTCATGTCCAGCAAGGTCAAGCTGGGAGCGGATGCATCGGCGGTGGCGGGTCCAGTTGGACGCAACGCCTCGGCGGAAACCGACGTAGTGCTGAAGGCCGAAATCCTTTCCTACTCGCGCGCCAAGGGCCTGTTCGCCGGAATATCTCTGGCAGGTTCGACCCTGCGCTCCGATGACGGCGGCAACAAATCGCTGTACGGGAGGGAAATCAGCGCGAAGGAGATCGTGCGCGAAGGAAAAGTCCCCGTCCCGGCCGCGGCGCGGCGCTTTCTTGGCATCCTGACCAAGGCTTCCCCGAAGCACATTGACAAGAAGTGATGGGTCGGCTCCGGGACGGCTGCCTTTCGCGGACGCTGGTCGCAAATTGTACGGGGAAAGCCCGCTTCAGAAACTGAAGCTAGCCTGCAATTCAATCTTCCGGCTGGCGGCCGCGCTGGAGAACGGCCCACCCGCCAACGCCACCGATCTTCCAAAATTCGGGGAACTCAAATTCCCAATTGGCGCCGCGAGATTCTCGCGGTTCAACACGTTCCGCGCGTTCACGCTGAACGTCAGGTTGTAGCGATGGTTCGTGTTTCCGGGCCCGAAGATCGCTCCCATCCCCGCTCCCGGACCGCGCCCAAATCCTCCGCCGCCACGGGGGCCGCCTCCGTGTCCACCACCGCCTGGCGGTCCAGAAACGTTGCCTGCCGCCTCTTTGCCGAAGCCAAAAGTCCTACTCAGCCGCAGATTGAGCACGAATTGAGGCGGTCCGGTCAGGTAATTGATCGGCACCCGCGGATCACCTGCTTCCGGATTCTTGTTAAAGCATGTGAAGGTCGGTACCGAGCAGGTCCCCGAGAACGATGGCCGGTCATTGTTCAATGAATCACCGTTCAGGTCCTGCCCCACGCTCACGTTGTAGGGCGACCCGGAGGTCGCAATCAGAAACGGGCTCAGCCGGAATCCATATGGCCCCGAAATCGAACCGCCGAAAAACACTCGATGCCGCACATCATAAGCAGAGCGCCCGTAATCCTGATCGATGTTGTACTGGTTCGAAGGAAAACCCCCGGACGTGTTGCCATGCACCGAATTCAACGTGTAGTAACCAAACAGCGTAAGCCTCGTGCCCGCCCGCACACTCGAACTGACGATCAACTGATTCTGCCGGAAGATGCCTTCGGTGGTGTACTGATAAATATTCGCTAGAGGACCAAAGCTGCAGTTCGGCGACGTCGAAGGTGGCGCACAGGGTCGAACGTCGGGGTTGTTCGGATCGACAGCTGGGGGGATCGGCGCATTGATGTTCCGTGTGAACAGCTGGTCATAGCCGCGCGAGTTTAGATACGACACGGACAGGTTCGCGACCTTCGTAAGCTGATGCTCCACCGTAACCGCCGACTGCATAACGTAGGGCGAGCGCATTCGCGGATCAATCTGGTAGAGAGTGGGTGAACTCGATTGCAGGTCGCCCTGCGTGGGAATCGTCGGATAGGTCACGCCTGGGATTGGAGGCTGCGCCCCACCCGGGGTCTCAGGCAGCGGAGCCTGCGCGACGTACTGCAGCTGAGTCACCCCGTTCAGGCGCGTCGCCTGCAGCACGTCGCCCTCTTCGAACCGGTCATAGAAGAGGCCAAATCCAGCGCGCAGCACCGTCTTGGCCGCCGTCTTCCCGCCACCGCCGAGTCCCCAGGCGAGCGCCACCCGGGGCGCGAAGTCTCCCCGATCGTGAATGGCGTTCTGCGTTTCAAAACGTAGTCCGTAACTTAGTGTGAAGTTTGGCCGCACCCGCCAGTCGTCCTGGATGTAGAGACCAGCATCTACCACATTGACGGTGACGGTTGGAATGATCTGAGTAGTCGCCTTCGGCACCGCGTTCAGCGAAAACTGGAACGGCTGCTGCTGTCGAAAGAGCGTCAAATCCTGGAATACCCACGTGCCGTTGAACCCTCCTGCTTCAGTACTCACCTCGCGTGTCGCGCGCAGCCGTCCGCCAAATTTCAGAAAGTGTGTGCCCCGCGCCATCGACGTGTAATTCTGAAACTCGTAGTGTTGTTGCTGGTCGGTCGACGTGCCCCCGCTGCTTCCGCCCGACGTAAAGGCGCCCGGCACAGAAATTTCAGCCGCCGTGCTCAGAGGAATATCCCGCGTGTTTTCCCGTCGGAACTGGAAGCGCGTCTCGTTGATCACATTCGTCGAGAGCACTTGCGTGTCGCTGATCTGCACGGTGTGCTCAGTGTCAGTGGTATTGACGCCCTGATCCTGTAAGGAAAATCCGCCCACCCCGCCATTCTCGACCGTATTGCGGAAGAACTGGTACCGCGCGGTCAGCGTGTTATTTTTCGAAACCTGGTAGTCCAACCTTGGGCCTAAATTAGTGCGGGTGTGCGGCTGTGGAACGGCCGCAGAATACGCGCAAGTCGGGTCCGTGCATCCATTCACTACTGGAAACGAGGGATCGAGAGCCGCATTCAGCACGGTCGCATTGATAATCGCCACTTCATCGATGTTGCGCCGCTGCACATCGAAAAAGAACGACGCCTTCTTCCCCAGCGGCCCTCCAACGTTGCCCATGTACTGCAGTGAGTGATAGGCCGGCTCGGTTCCAATCAGAAACGGATTCTGCGAATTGAACGCCGAAGAGTTTCCCAGCACCGATACCTGGCCGTGATACTTGTCGGTTCCGGGCTTGGTGAAAATCTCGATCCGCCCGTAGCCCAGCTTGTCGTACTCGGAAGAAAACGGATTCTGGTTGATGCGGATCTCGCGGATCGACGACTTCGGTGGCAGTTGCCCTGCCGTGAATCCATCGATGTAAAGTTGCCCGCCGTTGGGACCGGCCGAAGGCCCGGCCAGCGCTTCCAGATCCGTCTGCATTTCATCGGGATCATCCGGCAGCGCATCGAGATCTTTTCCTGAAAGGACGATGGCGCCTGCGTTGGCGGCTGGAGCTGTATCGACCGCCCTGCCTTCATCCGTAACATTGACTTTTTCTTTTTCCACGGCGATCGCCAGCGCGATGTTGAGCAGTTGTGATGCGCCCACCGTGACGTTCACATCGTCCTGGGCAAAGTCCGAGAATCCCGCGGCGCTTACCGTAACTGTGTACTTACCCGGCTTTAGCCCGGTGATTTCATATGCCCCGGTGCGATTGGTAGTCGTCGTCTTGGCCTGCCCGTCGGGCGTTAGCGCGATGACGGCGGCCTCGGTCACGGCCGCGCCCGAAGGATCGGTCACCGTGCCGTGCAGGCTGCCGGTATTTTGCGCGCAAACCAGGCTCCCCATGCCCACCACCGCGAGCATCGCGACGAGCCGAACCATCCGAATACAAAACCGCATTCCTACTCCTGCGAAAGATGCAATTCCATGAGATTGAGCTGGATTGCTAGGGGTTGGCCGCTGCCTCCGCGTTGCCCGATCCCAGGCTCCAGGGCGACAGCATCATGGCCTGGGTGGCGTTTGGCGCCGCCGTCAGAATGGGTTCCACCCCGGCCAGCAACGTGATCGCATTGACCGTTCCCGAGGCGTCCCCTGCCGTCGAGACGATCATGACCACGTCTCCCTTTTGAAGATTGTCCAGGGTCGCAGGCGGCATACGGCTCAAGATCTGTTGAATATCCCCACCGTTCCGTCCGCTCATCCCCGGCCCGGTCCCGCCGGGACCCGCGCCGGAAGTTTGTCCGGAGCCTGGTTCGCGCCGGTTCTCACCTTCTGCGCCCCCGGCGGCCCCGGCTCCCGGAATCCCGCTGGCGGCGGCGCCCTTCAGCCTTGCCGCGATTCGCTGCGCAAACTCAGGCGGCAGCTTGCGAAGTTGCGCGTCCTGCGTCACTTTCACCACAACGTTCTGCTTGCTGATGGAGTCTTTTAGTGTGAGAGTGTTCGCCGCGATATCAACCGCCACGATCGTTCCCGCAAGATTTCGAAATGTTCCCGAGACGGCTTCTTCGGCGTCGATCTCGGTGTTGTCGGCGTTCTTCGTGCCGCGCGCCCGCAATTGGTCTCCAACTTTAACTTCCTCCAGCGGCGCCACCTTCGCGTCGTCAAACTTCACAGAATTCGGAGCATAGCGGCGCAGGATCGTGTTCTTGTTGGTATGGATGGCAATCGCCTTGGTTCCCGTGAACGAGGTCGTGGAAATTGTGATCGTCCGCGTGGCCGGATCGATCGCTGTCACCAGTCCGCCGACGCCACGCTTTTGCCAGTCATCGCGATCCTTCTGCTGTTTAGCGGCGACATCCGCCTGCTTCATGACGACCACGGCACCCGCCGTGATCGAATGCGCATCCGCTCGCGGCTTGCCGCGAACCAGCACGCGGTCGCCTGCTTGCAAGTCCTGTTTCTGGAGTGGCGTAGCGTTCTTGAGGTCCTTCTCTCCGGGCGCCACACGCACAATGCGCGTCGAGTCCTGAAAACTGACCTGAACCTCATCCCCGCTGTCGGAAGCCAGCGTGATGCCCTTATCCGTGATGGCCTTGACGACCCCGACGGTGCGTTGGAGAGACGAGTCGGCTGCGGGGGGTGCCGGCTGTGCGCCCTGAGCAAGGGCGACGCCCCCAAGCCGTGCGGGAACGCCGGTCGCCAGCAAGCCGATAATCAGGACGCAGATAGAAGAAAAGCCAAGCCCCATACTCACCAATGTAGCATCGCGGAGAGAGCTAATGGCTTGTCTTTACAAAGTTTTACCCGCTGGTCGCTGAATCAAAATGGAACGTGCGACGGCCGGGCACGGCGCGCAATGAGCTGTCGCTGTGTTGCAGTCAGGAGGAGTACGGCTCTCCTCCATCCACGACCAGGCACTGGAGGAATCATTGATGACAGGCAGAACGACAAGGCGGAAAGGGCAAGCAGACAAATGGCCGAGACCAGTCGGAATGTGTGCTCTCCCCCACGAGACCACAAGCCCGATGGCTCGGCCAAAGCGTCGTCATCATACGCTGGGCACTGGAAACGGCAAGTAAACTTTCACTTACAAATCAGGCCAAAGCCCAAGTGGGACAGCCTGTTCGGCGCATCGCCATAGCGCGCGCTGACTGATACGAGAGTTAATTTCTGTTTCGGTTGAGGGAGTAAACCGCACCAGGTCTTTGCAGCAGATGAAGGCGCACGTCTGTGTCGGGAAGCGGAATCGTCGAGGCTCTATCTTCGGGAGCGAGATCCTTCAGTCGCAGCAGCGCGGGACGAAGAACTTTGTACCTGCACTGCATGGTTTCTTCGCGGGCCGGGTTTTTCACTAGAGCAAACCATAAGTAGGACGATCTGTTATTTCGCCACAGTCAAACTACGCATTGCTTCGGTTGGGGTAGCAAAGGCCTAACCAGAGAGGACACACTGTTTCACTGCGGAAATTCTCGCCCGATCCCGCCCATTTCTTCCCTTGCTATACTCACTCTCCATGCTGCGAGACACACTGGAAGAAGGTCGGGTTGCGGCCGATCGCGCGTTGGAGCGTCTGCTTCCCGCCCCGACGCAGCATCCTGCTTCCATCCACAAAGCGATGCGCCACAGCGTGTTTGCCGGAGGCAAGCGCTTGCGCCCTATCCTTTGTCGTGAAGCCAGCCGCATGGTCGAAGGCAGCCTGCCCGATGGAATCGACGACCTGGGCGCCGCGCTCGAGATGCTGCACACCTACTCGCTCATCCACGATGATCTGCCCGCCCTCGACAATGACGACCTGCGGCGCGGCCGTCCCACTTGTCACGTAGTCTTCGGAGAGGCGACCGCGATTCTGGCAGGCGATGCGCTGCAGACCCAAGCCTATGAAGTGCTCTCCCGTCTTGCCTGCCCGGCCGAGGCACGCGTGCGCATCATCGAAGAAATCGCACACGGCACCGGCACCATCGATGGAATGATCGGAGGCCAGATCGTCGATCTGGAAGCCGAACACTCCAAGCCCGATCTGCCAACGCTCGAATACATTCACCGCGCCAAAACCGCCGCGCTTATTACCGCCAGTCTGGTCAGTGGCGGTATCTATGCAGGCGGCGAGAGTGATGAGATCAAATGCCTGCGATCCTTCGGCCAGCAGATCGGCCTGGCTTTTCAGATTGTTGACGACGTGCTTGACGTCACGCAAACCTCCGAACAGCTCGGCAAGACCGCCGGCAAAGACACGGCCGCAGAGAAGACCACATACCCGGCGCTGTTTGGAATCGACGAGTCGCTGAAAAAAGCCGATGCGCTGGTCGCCAACGGGTTCGCGCAATTGGATCCCTTCGGAGAACGTGCTGCGACCCTGAAGGAGATTGCGCGCTACCTGGTGGAGCGGAAGAAGTAGGGGCTGAGCCTCCGTTCTCTTTCAGCTAAGTCATTGAAAACTGGTTCGAGCCCGCTGAAACTGCCAAAATAACTCAGGACCATCTCGTAGAATGCCCGTTAATGGCCTTTAGGAGCCCCTGGGGCGCGATCTGGCGGCCTGACATAGTTAGGGGCCTCTGCCATCCCAACGATGCCGCCACAGGCTTCCTGGTGCAATTGTTATCTATTAGTTAATGCGACCAAGGTGGTCGGATATGTTTATCACTGGGCGGAAAACCACGGCGCGCGCTTTTGCGAGATTTGCAGCTACCCGCTACTTCAGGTCCGAAGTCCAGTTCACGACCAGGGTCATGGGCGACGGCGAAACCTCGGGCTGGGTCAGAACCAGGAACCGGCGTCCGTCGGGAGTAATGTCGAAAGGGTCGCCTAAAGGAAAGACGTTGCGAACCTCGAACAAGGATTGGAAGTTGCCGACTTCGAATCCGCCTTCGCGCGGGTTCGCGCTGACGCTAACCAGATGCGCGTCGGGTCCGATGTAATAGATTTCTTTTCCGTCGTGGCGCCACACGGGGAAGGTTCCTCCCTCACGCGAAATCTGCCATCGTCCATTTCCAGAAGGAAAGGAAGTCACGTAGACATCCTCGCGAGCGCCGTCGACGCTGCTGTAGGCGAGCCAGTGGCCGTCGGGGGAAAAGCGAAAGAAAGTCACTTTACCGGTAGGCGACTCCGGCTTGATGACCAACTGCGGCTTCTTGTCGCCCGAAGTCGGCATTGCCCAGACCGTCGAGCCCGTTGGACCCGCCTGCTGCATGTAGACCAGGTAGTGTCCATCCGGCGACCACTGCGGCCACGTCAAGCTCACCGGCTCAACCACGTTCTTGATCGAAACCAGCACTTCATCCTGGCCTCCACCATTGGCAAGGCGCGCGTGCAGCTCCGTGCCCGCCATCGAAGTGGCGCCGAATTGCGCCATGTACGCGATGCGCTGGCCATCGGCCGACCAGGACGGCATCACGTGGGTCGCATCGTCAAACGTCAACCGGGTGCGAGCGCCGTTTTCCAGATCGAAGACCCAAATATCGGATTTGGGATTGCCCATCGCGATCGCCAGGCGCTTGCCATCCGGCGAGAGTCGGCCTCCGCGATAGCCCGCGCGCTCGGCCACATGGCTCAATATTTTTCCGCTGCGATCCATCCAGAGGATGTCCGTGTCTCCGATGCCGTTTTCCAACCCCGGCTCGTACAGCAGCGTCCCGCTACCTGCGACCGTAAACACCGTGTGAAAGGTGCCGGCATCGTGCTGCACGTCGTTTGCAAGCGAGATCGGATCGCCGGAAAGAGTGCCGCGGTCGGGATCAAACTTCTGCGCCATGAGCGCGTTCTGCTGGTGGAACAACAGGTAGCCG
The DNA here is from genome assembly GCA_963850425.1 of uncultured Acidobacteriota bacterium. GTDB lineage: Bacteria > Acidobacteriota > Terriglobia > Terriglobales > Acidobacteriaceae > Gp1-AA133. The sequence continues at coordinate 267,260 of CAWKLF010000007.1, forward strand.
GCGGCAAAAAGTCCTCCGCCGTCGGTTGCCAGGACCAGCTTGGGAGCGCCCCCGTCGAGCGACCCTAGATAAATGCCGTTATCCTCACGGCGTCCACCGGCGTGATTGGTGGCGAAGTACAGGAAGTGTTTCCCATCGGGCAGAAAACTGGGCCAGCGATGCGTGCTGTGTTTGCTCAAATCGAGTTGCGTCACTCGCGCGGGCGCGCCACCGCCGGCATTGACTTTCCAAAGCGAATCGCGGTAGTCGGGCGCGTAGACGATAAGATTGTCGCCGTTCCATGCGCCGCCGCGGGCGTTGGGCGCGTCGGCAAGGATGGTCACCGGCCCGCCGGCTGCGGAGATCTTACGTAGCTTACTGTCGGCAAAGAAGCCGATCGCCTTGCTGTCTGCCGACCAGAACAATGCGAAAGCACCGTCGGTTCCAGCGAGTTTTTCGGCGGACGCGTTGTCGAGCCGGCGTACCCAGATCGAGTTTCGTCCCTTGGCTGCGCGGGCCGCAAACGCCACCCGGCTGCCGTCCGGAGAGAGCACGGGCGGCCCAGAGAAGTCGCCCATGAAATCGAAGGCAGCATCGGGCGGTGGCGGAATCGAGGCGCGCACTACACGAGGGTGCGATGGGGCAGACAATGCAAACCACAGCACCAGGGCAACAAGCGCGCCCACCGCGGCCATCCACCAGGCACGCTCGCGCCATTTCGGATGCGGCAACGCAATGCGCGCAATTCCCGAGCTCGAGTCGGCGGAAGTGATCCAGCGCAACTGCCGGGCAATGTCGGCCGCACTCTGCCAGCGCGACTCCGGGTCCTTCATCAACGCACCCTGCACGACGTGCTGCAGGTTGGGCGGGGCTAAGGGCTGGTGCGACGAGATCGGCTCCGGATCTTTTTCGAGAATCGCCGACGCGACCGTAACCTGGCTTTTGCCTTCAAAGGCGCGGCGGCCGGTGGCCATCTCGTACAGCACCGCGCCGAAGCTGAAAATATCGCTGCGCGCGTCGGCTTCGCGGCCTTCAATCTGTTCCGGCGACATGTACTGGTAGGTCCCGATCACGGTGCCTTCGGCAGTCAGCGGCTGCGAAAGATTCGGAGACGTCATGGTGGCCGACAATCCGGAGGATTGAGGCATGACCGGCGGTGCGGTCTTCGCCAATCCGAAGTCCAGCAGCTTGGCCCCGGTGCGCGTGAGCATGATATTGCCAGGCTTCAGGTCGCGATGCACTACGCCCATGCGATGCGCCTGATCGAGTCCCTCCGCCACTTCGGCGCCATAACGCAAAACCAGTTCCAGCGGGAGCCGCCCTTTCATCAGCCGGGCGCCCAGGGTCTCCCCTTCGAGAAACTCCATGACGATGTAGTGAATACCGTCCTGCTGTCCGAGATCGTAGAGCTGGCAGATGTTGGCGTGGCTGAGTTGCGAGATCGCGCGCGCCTCGCGCTGAAAACGCTCGAGCGCTTCCGGCTTCTCGGAAAGATGGGCAGGCAACACCTTGATCGCAACCGTGCGGTTCAGTCGCGTGTCGACCGCGCGATAGACTTCTCCCATCCCGCCGGCGCCGGCAGGGGAAACAATCTCGTAAGGCCCAAATTTCGTGCCGGAAGGCAGCGCCATGAAGATGGAGAGGATTATATCGTGAGGCAGATGTCAGCTCTCAGCTCTCTGCCTTCAGTTAACCGATCCGGCTACGAGCTTCGAGCGGTGAATCGACAACACCGCCAGCTCTTTGCCAGATGCGGAGGGCTTAGTGGCACGAGCTGAAGGCTGACAGCTGACAGCGCAGTGAATAGCCGACCTCCCTTCGTGTGTGATAAAACTTCCACACGGCGATGGAGTTCGCCATAACCGCCCGACAGGGCTGATAACTCCTACCAGAACATCTGTTCCGGAGGACTCCATCGTGCTCGACTTCCTCGCCATTTCCCTCGGCGCCGTGGTGGGCGCCAACCTGCGCTACTGGATGAGCCGCTCGGCTCTGCGCTGGTTCGGGCCGGTTTTCCCCTACAGCACGCTCTCCATCAATGTCATCGGCAGTTTTGTGCTCGGCTTTTTCATGATGTGGACGACCGAACGCGCCATGGTCGATCCCCGCTGGCGTCTGCTGATTGCCGTCGGCTTCTGCGGAGGATACACAACATTCTCCAGCTACGCGTATGAGACCATGGCGTTCTTCGAGCAGGGCCAGTGGACCCTACTGGCCGCGAATGTTTTAGCCAACAACGTGCTGGCCTGCCTGGCTGTGATAGCGGGAATGGCCTTGGCAAGGGTACTGTAGAATGACCGGCGCTATGGCGGTACAAGTCACGATGTATCTGAACGAAGGCGACCAGTGGCATCGCCGGCCTTTGCATCTGGAGGTCCTCAACTACCTGCGCAAGGAAGGCGTATACGCCGCTACGGCCGTGCATGCGGTGGCCGGCTTCCTCGGGCGGCACAAGGTGGAAACATCGCACCTGGTGGATGCGGGAGGGAAGCTTCCGGTGATCATTACGTTTGTCGACACGGATGAGCACGTCAATCGCGTGCTGCCGACTTTGAAAGAGATGGCTGCGAATCGGTTGATCGTGCGCGAGAACGTGGTGATTGAGCAGGGGAATTTGGACTGATTGGAGTGCATTGGCCTTGCGCTTCAGCGGCTATAGCCGCGCATGGACGGGCGACGAGAACGAAAGAGAATGACACCACTCGACATTCTGGCCATTGCCGCGCATCGCGACGACGTCGAGCAAACCTGCGGCGGCACATTGCTCAAGATGGCCGAACACGGGTATCGCACGGGCATTCTTGACCTGACGCGCGGCGAGATGGGTACGCGCGGGTCCGCCCCGGATCGTGAACGTGAAGCGGCAGACGCCGCGCGCATCCTCAAAGCCTCGTGGCGCGGTGCGCTGGATATTCCCGATGGGCGCGTGGAGAACACCTGGGAAAACAAGTTGAAAGTGGCGCGGGTGCTGCGCGAACAGCGTCCGCGGGTGGTTATCCTTCCTTATTGGAAGGGCCGGCATCCGGATCATTACACGGCTTCGACGCTGGGGTATGAGGCTTGTTTTCTGGCGGGGCTTTCGAAACTGGTCGTCGGTCGTCAGTCGTCGGTCGTCGGCTCTGAGAGTTCGACAGGGGAGGACGCTCGTCGCTCCGCCGACAAGGCTGCTGACGTGGGACTGGCTCCGCATCGGCCCTTCAAGATTGTTTATGCGACGCTGTATTACGATGTGCGGCCCACCTTTGTTGTAGATATCACCGAGCAGTTCGAGGCGCGCTTCCAATCGCTGATGGCGTACAAGACCCAGTTCTCGGATCAGGATGCCGGGAAAGATCTCTTCCCTGCGCAGAAAGAAATTCGCAATCGCGTGGAAGCCATGGCCCGTTTTTACGGAATGCTGGGCGGGGTCGAGTTCGCGGAACCGTTCCTTCAAAGGGAAGTCGGGCTGGTGGACGATTTGCTGATGATCCCGGTGAAGTCGATTTGAAAGCGCTGATGGCTTGTAGCCGATGGCTTGTGGCCGCGAGCTAAGACTCCTTGAGCGCCGACACTCTCAGAATAAAACTCTTCTTTAAATCGACGGTCTTGCCATTAGCTAACGACCACCCGCCATCAGCTAGATCCTCAACGCTACTGCCACTCCATCCCGCACGGGCATAACCGTCGTGAAGAAGTCTTTGGACTTGTAGAGTTCCCGATTGAATTCCTGAATGGCTTTCGTCATCGCATCGGGGTTTTGCGAGTCCGTAACGCGGCCGCTCCAGAGCACGTTGTCGGTCACAAACAGTCCGCCCTTCTTGAGCCGGGGCGGGACCATGCGCAGCACGCGCGGGTAGTCATCCTTGTCGATGTCGTTAAACACGATGTCGAACGCTTCGGTCTGCTCGGAGAGCAACTCGATGGCGTCTCCTGTGTGAATCTTGATGCGGTCTGCGACGCCGGCGCGCTGGAAGTAGCGGCGGGCTTTTTCGGCGTTCTTAGGATCGCCGTCGGTGTAGTGCACACGGCCACCCTCGCCCACGGCGCGCGCCCACCAGATCGTCGAATACCCGATCGCCGAGCCCATCTCGAAAACCGTCTTCGCGCCTGTCATCCTCACAAGCTGCTGGAAGAACGTCGCCACCACCGGGCCGACGATGGGTATTTTGTATTTCGTAGCTTCGGCTTCCATTTCCGCGAGCACTTCGTCGCGGGGCGGAAGCAGCGAATAAATGTAGCTGTCGACGTCCGGCTGGGTAACGAATCCGTGATGACGCCAGGTGGCGGTGTTCGGTGCGGTGGACAAGGGGGAGCTCCTATGCTTCTGGCTTCTGGCTTCTGGCTTCTGGCTTCTTAGTTCTTAGTTCTTACGCTCCGAGCATTAATTGGTAAAGTTAGGTTCAAGATTTGGCCGCATCGGCCCGACTTTCATTGCAATCTTAAATCAAAAATCTGCAATCTAGAGCGTCTGCCCTGGGGTCATTTCGAGCACTTCCACGTTCGGGGCCAGCTTTTGCAGTTCGCTCGGCCTGCCGGTCAATACGGGGAATGTTCCGAAGTGCATCGGGATGATGGTTTTTGCCTGCAGGAGGTTCGCCGCATACGCGGCTTCGCGCGGTGACATGGTGTAGTGGTCGCCGATCGGGACCATGGCGATGTCCGGTGCGTACAGGTCGTGAATAATTTTCATGTCGCCGAAGACGTTGGTGTCGCCCGCGTGGTAGATCTTCACGCCATTTTCAAATTCGATGACGAAGCCGACTGCTTCCCCGCCGTAGAGGATCTGGTCACCATCCTGAATGCCGCAGGAGTGGTCGGCATGCACCATGGTCACCTTGATGTCAGCAACTTTGACCGTGCCGCCTTTGTTCATCTCGACCAGATTCTGCAAGCCCTTTTTGCCCAACCAGCGCGCCAGTTCCGGGATGGCCACCACCGCGGGCTGGTGCTTGCTACCGATCTCGACCGCGTCGCCGATGTGGTCGCCGTGCGCGTGGGTCACCAGCATCACATCCAGCTTCTTCAGTGTCTTTTCTTTGTCCGGGCACATGGGATTGTTCATGACCCAGGGATCGATGAGGATGGTCTTGCCGCCGGGCGTCTCCAAGCGAAACGTCGCGTGGCCGAGCCAGGTGAGCTTTACACCTTTCAGATTCATGGAAATCCTGTTGTTGTCGTTGGTCGTTGGTCCTTGGCCGTTCGGTCGTCGGTCGTCGGCCGTCGGGTAAGAATTATCCTGTTCGTTCGATGTATGAGTCAATGGAAGAGGTGACCTCCGCTGTCGTCGGCTCTGGATTATGTCGGCCCTTCGACGCACTTTACTATCGCTGGCGTCCACCAGCCTTGCGTGAGCCAACGACCAACGACCAAGGACCAAGGACCCTTTTATGTTTTCGTGCGTCGGAATTTCTGTTACATATGTGTGCCGTGTCGGACCTGAAGGTTCTTCTCACTCGCCAGCAGATCGCCCAGAGAGTCAAGGAACTGGGCGCGGAGATCACGCGCGATTTCGCCGGGGAATCGGTCGTGTTCGTGGGCGTGCTCAAGGGCGCGGCGATTTTCCTGAGTGACCTGGCGCGCGCCGTAGAACTTGACTCGACATTTGATTTCATCGGTGTCTCCAGTTACGGCAACCGTCCCGAACCCGCCCACGAATTGCAGCATGGCTGGGATTCGACCGGCGAGGTGAAGCTGACCAAGGACGTCGACCAGTCGATGGAGGGCAAGAACATCATCCTGGTGGAAGATATTCTCGACACCGGCCTCACCCTGACCTTCCTGAAGAAGTTCCTGACCGCGCACAAGCCGAAGGCGCTCAAGATCGCCGCCTTGCTCGACAAACCTTCGCGGAGAAAGCTGCCAATCGAGGGGGACTACGTAGGCTTCAAGATTCCCGACGAGTTCGTAGTGGGATACGGGCTGGATTATGCGGAACGCTATCGGAATCTGGCGGATGTTTGCATTGTTCCGCGAGAGTAGAGGGCACTGGAGTGCGCTTCCCGTGGGTCGCTCAACCGACACACAGGGTACTCCCGACGCAAACGGAGGCCCTGCTCCCGGCTGCTATCATAGACGTGGTGGACTCCCTTTCAACCCAACCAGATCTGCAGCTTAAGATCGATCCGCTGCTGCTTGAGGTTGCGGACGTGGTCAACACCACGCTCGACCTCGATACCACCCTGCGGCGGGTGGCGGAACTGGTCCGCAAGGTCATTGATTACGAAATCTTTGCCATCCTTTTGCTGAATGAGCGCGCGCAGGAACTGCGCTTTCGCTTCCAGATCGGCTACCCGCGGGAGTATGCCGACCGGGCCCGGGTGAAAATCGGCCAGGGTGTGACAGGCCGCGCCGCGCAGACCCGCCAGGCGGTCCTGATCGAGGACGTAACCAAAGAGCCGGACTATATCGAAGCCATTCCCAACGTACGCTCCGAGCTTGCCATTCCGCTGATCGTGAAGAATCGCGTGATTGGCGTGATTGACCTCGAAGCCCGCGCGTCCGGGTACTTCACCGAGGAACATAAACGCCTGCTGACCCTCATCGGCTCGCGCATGGCGGTCGGGATCGAGAATGCCCAGCTCTACACCCGCACCACGCGGCAGGCGCGCACGCTTCTGCTGCTGAACGAAATTGCGCGTGAGTTAACGTCGATTCTGAACGTCGATGAACTGCTGAAGCGGATCGCGGAATTGCTGAACCGCATCATCGACTACCAGATGTTCAGCATCCTGCTGATCGACGACAGCGGCGAGAAGCTGGTGCACCGGTTTTCGTTGCGTTTTCAGGAAAGCATTCACCTCAAGCACGACATTGCGATGGGCAAAGGGATTGTCGGGGTGGCTGCAACCGAGAAAGCTGCCGTGCTGGTGCCCGATGTGAGCAAGGATCCGCGCTACGTAATGGCGAATCCGGAAACCAAGTCGGAGCTGGCAGTGCCGCTGATTTACAAGGACAAGGTTATTGGCGTGCTCGACCTGGAGCACACGCGGCGAGGGTTCTTCACCGAAGACCACAAGCGGACCATCACGACGCTGGCCGCGCAGGTGGCGATCGCGCTCGAGAATGCGCGGCTCTATGAGCAGATTGCGCGCCAGGAGCGGCGGCTGGAACGCGACCTGTCGCTTGCCCGCGAATTGCAGTTCCGCTTGCTGCCCGACGCCATGCCCAAGGTGGCGCATCTGGATGTCGCAGCGCGATTCGCTCCGGCGCGCGCCATCGGCGGCGACATGTACGATTTCGTGCACTACTCGCTTTCGCGGCTTGGCATCATTGTGGGTGACGTCAGCGGGAAGGGCGCGCCCGCGGCGATCTACGCCGCCCTGGTCAGCGGAATTCTGCGATCGCACGCGCCTATTGAGCCGGCCCCGGCGGAAATGCTTTCCGCGGTGAATTTCTCGCTGAGCGAGCGCAGGATTGAAGCGCAATACATCTGCCTGCTCTACGCGGTCTGGGACGATGAAAGACGCACCCTGCAGATTGCGAATTCCGGACTTCCGCGGCCGATCTATGTACACGACGGCAAAATGGAAATTATCGAAGCCACCGGCCTGCCGCCGGGTTTATTTGACGACGCGGACTACGAGGAACTGACCTTCCGCACCAAGCCCGGCGACATGTTCGTGTTCTTCAGCGACGGCATTCTCGACGCGCGCAACCGCGCCGGCGAAATGTTCGGACGCAGCGGCGTCGAGCGCGTGATTGCCAGCTGTCCCGACCAGTCACCCGACTGCGTGGTCGCTTCCCTGTTTAAAGCGGTCGAAGAACACGCGGCTGGAGAAGAGGCATTCGACGACCAGACCGTTGTCGCCATTAAGGTCAAAGGGGACGCCACGAGGCGCAAGTGACCCCGTCAGCGGAGATCCCAGAAGGACGTCCACCGGCCTTTACCTATCGCGAGGTGCGACACGGCTTGCTCCGCCGCAAGACCGGCGCGGTTCTCTGTTGCGAAGAGATCGCCCTTCCCAAGCTGGCCGAGCGTTTTGGCACCCCCTTGTACGTCTATTCGGCATCCACCATTCGCGATCGCATGCGGATTTTTCAGCACGCCTTCCGGCGCGCGCCGCACACCATCTGTTACTCCGTGAAGGCGAATTCCAACCTGTCGATCCTGCGCCTGCTGGCCGCGATGGATTGCGGGTTTGATGTTGTTTCCGGCGGTGAACTGGAGCGGGTGTTACGGGTCGACAAGCATGCGGCCCGTAAAGTTGTCTTCTCTGGCGTAGGAAAAACACGTGAGGAGATGCGGCTGGCGTTGAAGGCGGGCATTCTCCTGTTTAACGTAGAAAGCGAGTCGGAACTATGGACGCTGGCCGAGTGTGCGGGCCAGATGCGCACGCAGGCGCGCATCGCGTTCCGCGTGAATCCCGACGTGCCGGCCAATACGCATCCCTACATTTCGACGGGACTGCACAAACATAAATTCGGCGTACCGATCCACGAGGCGCGCGAGTTGTACGCCAAGGCATCGAGCACGCGTCACCTGAAAGTTGAGGGAGTCAGCGTACACATCGGCTCGCAGATCACCGACATGGAGCCATTTGCGGCCACCATGGAGCGTGTGGCCGAGTTGATCGAGCAGCTCCGCGACGATGGTCACGAGATCAACTACGTGGATGCGGGCGGCGGCCTTGGCATCGCCTATGATCCATCGGGAAAGGGTCCCGGTGTCGCTGATCGCGGCAATGGCAGGGAGCTTTCCAAGGCAGAGCGTTCTTCTCCACCCGCGACTGAATTGTTTTTCGAGTACGTGTCTCGCTATGCCGAAGCCTTGTTGACGCCGCTCCGCGGTCTGAACCTGCATCTGCTGCTTGAGCCCGGGCGCTCGATCGTCGGCCCCGCCGGAGCCCTGATCACCGCCGTGCTCTACCGCAAGGCTAATCACAACAAGAAATTCTTGATCACCGATGCCGGCATGAACGATTTGTTGCGACCTTCGCTATACAACGCCTTCCACGAAATCGTAGCCGTGGAACTGCACAAGGACTTCACCAGCGAAGTCGTCGACATTGTTGGGCCGGTTTGCGAGACCGGCGACTTTTTCGCGCGCGACCGCAAGCTGCCTGTCATCGATGAAGGAGACTGGCTGGCGATTCTTGACACCGGAGCCTACGGGGTCGCGCTGGCCTCCCACTACAACACGCGACCTCAACCCGCCGAGGTTCTCGTCGAGGGAAAGTCAGCGAAAATTATTCGGCGACGAGAAACAATGAAGGATTTGCTGCGGGGTGAATAAGCCACCATCCAATCTGAACTTAGTGCGCCCTACGTCGTGGCGGAGAGCTTGCGGCGTTGTTCCATGCCAAGGGAAACTTTTAGAATTCAAAATCTTAAAACGCAAAGGACGCAGAGAACGGCCTCAGAGCTCGCGGAGAAAGATGTGGGAGTTGGTCGGGTCCGTGTGCGTTGTTATTTCTTACCCTCTTCCGCCTCCCAAACAGTCTTTCCGCCGACTATCGTCATTAACACTTTCACATCGCGTATCTTCACAGGATCTATCTTGAAAATGTCGTCGTTCACGATCACCAGGTCCGCGAGCTTGCCGGGCGCGATCGAGCCCTTTTCCGTCTCCTGAAACTCGGCATACGCGGAGCCCATCGTGTAGGCCTCGACAGCCTCGGCGACAGTTAATTTCTGCTCCGGAAACCAGCCGTTGGGGTTTTTCCCGTCCAGCGTGGCGCGCGTTACAGCAGCGTAGAGGCCAAGCATCGGGTTCAGAGGAGCAACCTCCCAATCGGTGCCGAAGGCGAGCCGGACCTTGTGGTCAAGGAAAGTGCGGAAGGCGTAGGTGCGACTGGCGCGGTCGTGGCCGATCCGCCCTTCTGCCCACCGGCCGTCGTCAATCGCGTGGTAAGGCTGCATGGAAGCAATCACGCCCAGTTGCGCGAAGCGATCAAAATCCTTGGCCGCCATGTGCTGCGCGTGCTCGATGCGGAAGCGGCGATCGGCGGGGCCGTGCTTCTTCACGATGTCGGCGTAGAAGTCGAGGATCATCGAAATCCCCTGATCCCCGATGGCGTGGGTGCAGAGCTGGATGCCGGCGCTGTCCGCCTTCAACATGCGATCGCGCATGGCCGCCGGCGGCTGCATTTCGCTCGACAGCAGGCCGCGATTCTCCGGCGTGTCGGAGAAAGGCTCGAAGAAATACGCGGTGCGCGAGCCGAGCGAACCGTCAGCGAAGCCCTTCACCGCGCCGATTCGCAGGTAGGCATCGCCGAATGCGCGGCGCACTCCAACTTTCGTCAGGGTCTCGAAGTCGACGATCGACGGCGCGACATAGATTCGTGCAGTCAGTTCGCCGCGATCGCGCAATTCGTCGTAAACCGCGATATCGGCAAAGTCGGCGCTCATGTGCTGCACGCTGGTCACGCCGAGCGAGGCCGCATGGGCGAGAGCGCGTTTCACGGCGTGCAGGCGCTGGTCGTGCGAGAGCGCCGGCACATGCTTGTACATCAGGTCCAGGGCAGCGTCTTTCAGAGCGCCGGTAGGATTTCCTTTCGCGTCTCGAACAATGACGCCGCCGGGCGGATCGGGAGTCTGCGCCGTGATGCCGGCTGCGCGCAATGCCGCCGAGTTCGCCAGCCCCATGTGACCGTCGTAACGGCTCACAAAGACAGGCGTGTCGCCAGTGACCGGATCGATCAGCTCTTTGGTGGGAAGTTCCGCCGGCGTCCACTTGGTTTCATCCCAGTCGCCGCCCAGAATCCACGATCCATCGCGCGTCGTCTTGGCGCGTTCTCCGATGCGGCGGGCAAATTCCTGAGCGCTGGTCACGTCGTTCAACTGCACATTGTCGAGTTGCTCGCCACCGGTCACGAAGTGGACGTGCGAGTCGTTAAAGCCGGGAAGGACGAGCTTCCCGCCGGCATCGATGATCCCGGTTTTCGGGCCGCGCCAGGCATCTACATCGGCATCCGTTCCGACGGCGACGATGCGGTCGCGCAAGATTGCAACGGCCTGCGCTTCGGGACGAGCTGGGTCGACCGTCCAGATTTTGGCGTGGTTGATGATGAGGTCGGCGGCGGGTTTGGACTGGGCTGCCGCATACAGGTTGAAGATCAGCAGAGTAGACAGGGTGCGGAGAAGCGGGCGAATGTGCATGAGATTTTAGGTCGCAAAGTCACGGGCCTGAGTTGGCAATCTTGAAATGTCTTACACTTCCCAACGACCGCGGGGTCCTTCGACTACGTTCGGCTGACGCCTCACTTCGCTCAGGATGACAGCTGATTGATCGATAAGGCAGGCCTGACGTGCTGAGTTCAACTCCGTAGCTTCTTAATCCCTATCTTTTTTGGCACCTATCTCTGGCCCCACTTCAACTTCGTACGCAGCACTTCGAAAAAGGCTCGCCGGATACGCAGGAGTTGTACTTTGTACTCGGCTTTGCGGCATATCACTTTGTCTTCGTCGCGTACAGGCATGCCGACCTGTCCGTCAACGCTGAGGTAGGCTTCTTCGTCGCCGGTCTTGACGATGATTTCGATTTCGACGGAATCGCGCACCACCAGCGGTCGATGCGTGAGGGAATGCGGCGAAACTGGCGTAATCACGAAGGCATCCACGGACGGCGTCAGGATCGGACCGCCGGCGGCCATCGAATACGCGGTGGATCCGGTAGGCGTCGAGATGATCAGGCCGTCGGCCTTGTAGGTCGTAACAAAAACTCGATCGATAAAGAGCTCGTAGGTATTCAGCCGAGCGAGCGCGCTTTTGTTGACGATCACGTCGTTCAGCGCCGAGTAGCTCATGATTGACTTGTTGTCACGAAGCAACTCACATTGGACCAGCGAGCGATGCTCTACCGTGGCGCGTTTCTGGTCGACCTCATCGAGGGCCTGGTACAGCTCGGACAGCGGAACCTCGGTCAGAAAACCCAGCGAGCCCAAATTTACGCCGAGCACAGGGATGCCCGCCTGGGCTACGGCGCGAGACGTGGAGAGCAGCGTGCCGTCTCCACCCAGCACAACCACGAAGTCAAGCGGAAGGGTTGCCATCTGCTTGCGCTCAGCAACTTCGGGACCCGCGCTGTACGCGGCCGTTTCGCCGTCGATCACGACCCGGTACCCATGCTGATCGAACCAGGAAAATAATGGCGGCAGAATCTCGGATAGCTCCGGCTTCGCGGGTTTGGAGATGATGCCGACAAACTTCTTGCGGCCGGAAGCAGTCCTCGCGCCAGTGGGCATGAAGCCAGCATTGTACTAGGAAGTTCCGAGTTTCGAGTTTCAAGTTTCGAATGGCAGTGGGCGCCGCGAGCTTTCCAGAACACGCGAGACTTTTTAAAACTCTGCGTACAGCAAGAACTCCCGATTGCCTTCGGCCCCGGTGATAGGCGACTCGGTCGCATCGGTCTTCTGCGCACCCAGTTGCACAACACACTGACGGACTCGCTCGACGGCATCGCGATGCGCCTGCTCGTCGCGGACGATGCCTCCCTTTCCTACTTCGCCGCGCCCGGCTTCGAACTGCGGCTTGACTAGCACAACCAGGCGTCGGGGCACGTTCCGGGTTTCGGCTTTAGGGAAGGCCGAGGCGACGACCGCCGGCAGCACCAAAGTCGCCGAAATAAACGAAACATCCATCGCGACCAACGAGACGTATTCCCCGACCAGGTCGTGCGTAAGATATCGGGCGTTGGTTTTTTCCAGCAGGCGGACCCGTGAATCCTGGCGCAGGCGGAAATCCATCTGGCCGTAGCCAGTGTCGATGGCGACCACGCGTGAAGCGCCACGCTGCAAAAGGCAATCCGTGAAGCCTCCAGTGGACGCGCCCACATCCATGCACACGAGTCCGCTGACCTCGATCTGCCAATGCTCGAGGGCGCGCTCCAGTTTGACCCCGCCCCGGCTCACGTACTTCAAATCATCGCCGAGCACACGCACCTCAACGTCGGCTTCGACGGGCGCGCCCGATTTCACGACCTTCTGCTCGTTGACCAGAACTTTTCCGGCCAAGATGAGCGCCTGCGCGCGTTCGCGCGAGGGTACCAAGCCACGTTCCACCAGCAACTTGTCGAGTCGCGATTTCATTTCGCTGAGTTTAGAAATTCGATCCTATGGCTGAGAAGTTCTAACACGAACGTGCCAGCATCGACGACAGTGCAGAGTGTTAAACCGACTGTCGCTCAGTAACTTGGAATACGACTTTCCTCGTTATCCACAGAATTATCCACCGAAGTGTTGAAAACTACAGGAAGTTCTGTAAGCGCGCGGAAAAAGGAAAGGCCGCTCTCGCGAGCGGCCGAAATTCCACTGCAGAAAAGATTAGCCGGCGACTTCTTCAAGCAACTTCTGATCGATATCAAAGTTCGCATGGACGTTCTGCACGTCATCCTGTTCTTCGAGCGCCTCGAGCAGACGGATCATCTGCGTAGCAGCTTGCCCTTCGAGCTTGATGTAGTTCTGCGGAATCATGGAGACGCTGGATGAAGTAGGCGTGAGGCCCGCTTTCTTCACCGCTTCGAGCACGCCTTCGTAGGCTGAAGGCTCGGTCAGGACTTCCCAGTTGTCGCCATCGTCCTTGAGATCCTCGGCGCCTGCCTCCAGCACGATTGCCATCAGGTCGTCTTCTTTTGCGGCGGACTTGGGAATCACGATGTCGCCCTTCTTATGGAACATCCAGGAGACCGCGCCGGCTTCGGCCATGTTGCCATTGTTCTTGCCAAAAACGTGACGGATTTCGCTGACCGTGCGGTTGCGATTGTCGGTATTGATCTCGGCGAGGATGGCGACGCCGCCCGGGCCGTAGCCTTCGAGCGTGAATTCTTCATACGTAGCTCCGGGGAGTTCGCCGGTGCCGCGCTGGATGGCGCGCTTGATGTTGTCGGCGGGCATGTTCTCCGCCTTGGCGGCGAGAATGGCGGTACGCAAACGAGGGTTGGTGTCCGGGTCGCCGCCACCATTTTTGGCGGCAATGCCGATTTCCTTAATCAGACGCGTGAAGATCTTGCCGCGCTTGGCGTCAAGCGCGCCCTTCTTGTGCTTGATTGTGGCCCATTTTGAGTGGCCGGACATAGCGATACCTCGTCTCTAAAGAACTGGAATTGCGCAGGATTCGCCTTTGGAGGAATCACACGATAGCCTCGGAAACGGAAGCAGGCGAACCCAGATTATAGCATGAGGGTTTTGGCGGAGAGCTCTCAGCTCTAAGGCCTCAGCTTTGCCCTTGAAAGGTCGTTTTAACGCATGAATGCTTGAATTGGACTGCCTCACGCTTGTTCTGCGCGAGGCAGTCCTCCTGGTCCTAGAGTGGGCCGGGGACGGTGATCTTCACGATCTGTCCTACACCCGCTGGGGCGGGGACAGCGCCAAAGTTTGAGACGTACAGGTTGCCGTCAGGGCCCATCGTCATTCCGGTGGGCACAGTCAATCCGGTGGCGATCGTAAGCAGCGAGCCGGAACGCAGGCGGACAACTTTGCCGTTATTCGGACCCGGGAAGCCGGCCGCGTCATTCAATTCCAGGAAGTAGGTATCGCCGCCACTGATCACCACCGCCACTACCGTCGTGAGGCCGGGTGCCACTCTCGTAACTCCGCCAAGGGTGCTGATGTAGTAGCGCGCGGAGCTGCCCGGAGTGATTGGAAAAGTATTGAGGTTGCTGACCAGGAATCCGCTCGCGGTGCGTGCAATGGAGGTCGGAACGACGTGTCCCTGCGTCTCGGAAAGGTCGATGAGCCGCGTCACTACTCCGCTGGTCGTAATAGCGTCCACTTCTCCGTGATTCGGTTCCACGGCGTAAAGCACGCCATCCGCCGCGATCAGGCTGTACCAGGTTCCATCCGGCTCAAAATCATCGGGTTCAGGATTCTTCGTGGGATGCAGTTTCTGGTAGGCGCTCAAGCTAACCAGTCTGGACCAGCTGCCGTCGGAATTGACCTTCAGAATGGCGTTCGGAGAGTTGGGATGACCGTGAGAGCAGCCTGCCCCAGCCAGCAACGCGTACATCTGGTCGCCGATGAAGGCGATATCCGCCACACCCTCGACATCGCCGATGGCGGCACTGGTTGAGGGCAACCCGCCAACCAGCGTGCTGCGCGTGCCATCGGGCGTGACTTTCGAAATGCGCGCGTTCCATCCAGCGGTGTACGGCCCGAGCGGAGGAGGCACCTGCGCACATGTGCTGACTGGCGGTGTTCTTCCACCGGTGCCGCCTTCGGCCACGTAGAGATTGCCGTCGGGCCCCCACTTCAGCCCGCGAGGATTGGAAAAACCGGTTGCGAATACCGAGACGTTGGAGGACGTTTGCGCATTGGCGCTCAGGACGGTCAGCGCCAAAACCGCAAGAAGGAGCCACCTGGAAGTTTTCATTGAATCTCCCTTCGTTTTTGCGGGTCGAAGTATAGGATCGTCCTGAGGGCAGGTCAACGGAAACCACGTTCAAGTTGGGGATTAGGCTTGATAATCAGCCCATACAGGAACCATGGAAATTCCTTCATCGGCCGCTTCCCTGTCATTTGTTCTGGGTTTTCAGTAGATTAGCCGATTCATGCCGCCCAAAACCCGCGCCCGGAGCGCATCTCGGTTAACCCAGGTTTTCGCAATTCCATGCGGCTTACAGGTCTAGCTTCCCAGCGGCTTTTGCCTGGCGCTCTTTGTAGGCATAGACCACCGCTAGCAGCGGAGCAGATATCAGAACTCCCCAGAATGGGATGAGCACTCCCAGCACGATCGGGGTAAGGATCGATGCCCAGATGGGAACGCGGACGGCGCGTTTCATGATGTAGGGCTGCAGCAGGAAGCCGTCGACGATCACGATGACGGCATAAAGAATGAGTACATACAGCGAGTTCTGAAGACTGCCCCCGTGAATCCATGCTGCAAGCACCGGGCCGAGCAAGCTGAGCACAGGCCCGATGTGCGGCACAATCTGCAGCGCCGCGGCCAGCACGGCCCAGAACGGCGCCCAGGGAACTTTCAGGACGGAAAGGCCAATCCACCACAGCACGCCCACAGCCAGCGAGTCCTGCAACTGGGCGATGGCCCAGTTTTTCAGCGCTCCTCCGGTAATGCGGGCATGTTCGGTAAAACTCACAGTGGTTGGATGCTTCTGCTCTGGTGAAACTCGAAAATTTGCATCGCTGTGTCAACCTTCGATACCGGAAATTCGTCCATACTAATAGCACCGAGTATCAAAATTCATGGAGACCGCACTGCCCTCCGCGATAGGCGCCGCGGCACAAAATATCACGGCTGAGGAGTTTGACGCGATTGTGCGCCGGCACCAGCGTCGCGTGCACCGCTTCCTGCTGATGCTGCTGCGCGATCCCGAGGAAGCCGACAACCTTACCCAGGAATGTTTTCTGCGTGCGTATCAAAGCCGATCGAGCTTTCGGGGGGAATCAAGCCTGGAGACCTGGCTGCTGCGAATTGCCGCAAATCTCGCCCGCGACCACGCCCGCAATCGCAAGTCGGGTTTCTGGAAAAGATTGCTTGGATTGGATGGCAACGAAGAGGATGGGGCTGCGCACAGGGTAGCCTCCGGCGAAGCTTCCCCCGAGCAACAGTTGCTGGCTCGCGAAGACGTGCGCGCCGTGTGGGAAGTGGCCAACCAGTTATCGCAGCAGCAACGGGCCGTCTTTTTGCTGCGTTTTGTTGAGGAGATGGAGCTAACCGAAATTGCGTCGGCCCTGGGACTGCAAGTGGGCAGCGTGAAGACGCATCTGTTCCGCGCCATGCAAACGGTGCGTGGCAAGTTGAGGGACTTACGATGAATGCCAACGAAAACACGCACGATCCGCTGATAGACCGCGCGGTGGTAAGTTTTGATCTTGCGGCCGAGCATCACCTGGCCAGTTGCGCGCCGTGCCAGGCAGAACGGGACCATGTGGAGGATGCATTAAAACTCTTCGCAGCGGCCAATCGCGAATACGCCAGTCGTCCCGAGAATTTCTGGGAGATGCAAGCGGCTCGAATCCGTTCCGCCCAAAAAGAGTCCGTCGGGAGGTCGCGTCGGATCATGGCGTTGGTGCCAAGCATTGCCGTGTTGCTGCTCGCCGCGGGTGCAATCCTGGGGCGCACTCCCGGCGTTCGTCCGGTAGCAAGCGCTCCCAAGGCAGCGACAGCGCAAGTGGACCCCGATCACGAGTTGTTGCTCGAAGTAGAGCGAGCGATCCAGGCCGATACTCCCCGGGCGCTTGAGCCTGTCATGTTGATCGTCGAGGAGAGTGAAGGCAATTTGCCGCTGCATACGAGTTCAGAAAGGAAGGAGATTCGTTCTCATGAAAACTAAATGGATGATGGCTGCGAGTATGGTTGTGCTGGCAGGGATAGGCTGGGCGCAGGAAACCGGTGCCGCCGTAGGCGGGATGGCCACCGGCCCCGGACATCCCGGCAAAGGCGCGCATGTGATGACGTTCCGTCGCGAGATGGGCAAGTGGTGGCAGAATCCGGACGTGGTTTCGAAGGTGGGGCTGAGCGATGCGCAGATCACCCAGCTTGACCAGGTCTTCTACAACCACAAAATGAAGTTGATCGACTACGGCGCCGACATGGAAAAGCAGGATCTGAAACTGCAGAACCTGCTGGACGCTGACCAGCCGGATGAAGGTCAGGTGAACGCGCAGGTGGATCATGTGCTGGCGGCGCGCGGCAAGCTGGAGCGCGAGTTCACGGCCATGAACCTCGACCTCCGCAAGCAGCTTTCGCTCGAACAGTGGAGGCAGTTGAAGACCGTGCGCGGAGGCGACGCCATGCAAGGCGATCACATGTTCTTCTTCAAGCAGAAGCTGATGCCGCCGGGCGGCCCCGACGAGATGCCCGTTCCGCCGCCCCCACCGCCCGGGCTCGACTGATTTTCTGCCCGTAATCACTGTTGCACCTGCCGCCGGCTCTTCCCCCGAGAGTCCGGCGGCGTGGTTTTTGCGTGATAAACTCGAAATATTCCACTCGCTGAGGCTCCTGGCATGAAATTCGGCGTGCTCATTTTTCCCGGTTCCAATTGCGATCATGACGCCTACTGGACCATCCAGCAAGTTGCCCGGCAGCCCGTAACCTTCCTGTGGCACGAGTCGCACGATCTGGAAAACTGCGACGCCATCATCGTGCCCGGCGGTTTTGCGTTTGGCGACTACCTGCGGACGGGTGCGATTGCGAAGTTTTCGCCGGTCATGGAGTCAGTAAAGAAGTTCGCCGGCGGCGGCGGAATCGTGCTGGGCATCTGCAACGGCTTTCAGATCTTGTGCGAGTCTGGCCTGTTACCTGGCGCTCTCATGCGCAATGTCGGGCTGAAGTACATCTGCAAGCCGGTGCAAGTGCGGGTCGAAAGCACCGACACCATGTTCACGAACGCATGCCGCCAGGGTGAAGTTCTGACCATTCCCATCGGGCACATGGAAGGCAATTACTTTTGCGATGAGGCAACGCTCGCGGAACTGCAGCGCGACCAGAGGATCGTCTTCCGGTATTCGACCCCCGACGGAAGAATCACTCCCGAAGCGAATCCAAACGGGTCGCTCGATAACATCGCGGGAATATGCAGCGCCGGGCGGAACGTACTGGGCATGATGCCGCATCCGGAGCGCGCGGCTGAGCCCGAACTGGGATGCACGGATGGGGTTAAGGTGTTCCAGTCGCTGGTAGGGGCGATGGCGGCGAAGTAAGCTCTGCATTCGCGCTAATTCATAAAGCATGCCGCGATCGACCCACGGCGTGCGAGGCTGCCCACGCTACACTGGCCAGTACCTGCGCTATCCGAGTTTTGCTTTTGGGTTTACAGCCATCGACACCCGGGCCCCGCGCCACCTCTCACTCTCTTATGGTTCGCTTTGGAATAGCAGGATTTGGTCTCCATGCTGTGCGGCGGCTGATGCCGGGATTCGCCTTGTCCCGCAACTGCAAAGTCACCGCGCTCTCGCGTCGCGACATGGCGAAAGCCAAGGCCGCATCTGCTGAGTTCAAGATCCCCCAGGTCTTCTCTTCCACCGCGGAACTCTGCCGGTCTCCAGAGGTGGATGCGGTACTGGTGACCACGCCGAACTCGCTCCATCTATCCGATGTTCTGACTGCCATCCAAGCGGGCAAGCCTGTGCTCTGCGAAAAGCCGATGGGCATGAACGCCGGCGAGTGCAGGCAGATGGTGGAGGCGGCGCGCGCCGCCAAATTGCTGTTAGGCGTCGCACACATTTTTCGCTTCGAAGACAGCACGGCCCTGCTCAGGCAGCGCATCGCGGCCGGGCAGATCGGGCGCCCGATTTTCGCGCGTTCGGAATTCTCGTACCCGGGAAGGAGCCACGCACGCACCTGGCTGAATGACGCCAGGCTCGCGGGCAGCGGCCCCATTGGAGATGTGGGGGTGCACTGCATCGACACGCTGCGCTACATCCTGCAAGATGAAGTCGTTCGCGTCGGCGCGCGCGGTATGTGGGACGCCGATTCGAAGGACGTGGAAGCTGCTGCCGCGCTCACGCTGGAGTTTTCGCGTGGCACGCTGGGCGCTGTCCTGGTTTCCACGCGCGCCGACTATCGTACCCCGATCGAATTCATCGGCGAGGGCGGCGTGTTGCGGGCGGATGATGGATTAACCGTCGATCGGCCCATCACTCTCCACCTGCGGCGAAACGGCACCGTCGTCGAGAGCGAAACAATTTCCAACCAATACGCCTACGCCCGCCAGGTCGACATGTTCGCCGCCGCCGTAAAGGGAGAAGCCGCCTTCCCGGTGCCGGGCGAGCAGGGCTGGCAGAATCAGGAAATTCTCGACGCTGCGCTTAGAAGTTTGAAGAGCGGCAAGATAGAAGAAGTCCCACGCGTTCCAATATCTTGACAATGCAGCTGTCATCCAAATGGATGGATGTACTTCCGAGTATTCTTTGTCTTCGAGCTTTAACATTTCGGGAGTAACCTGACCCAAACTCCACTCCAGGAGCCAGCCAATGGTCAGAACTCCCCGCTGTCCGTACTGTGTAAGTTTTGATCAATTCATGCTGATGAAAGGGCTCGACGACAAGAGCTATGTCTGCGACAACTGCGGACACGTCGCTTCTCCCGACAACAAGGTTTTTCTGTGTCCATGTAAACACTGCGACCAAATGCGAAGTTTCACACCACTCGATGCGCGCAATTTGCGTTCGGTAACGGCGTAGTCTCGCGCGCGTGCTTAGTTGTGAGTGGAGCTGCCGCGGGCCTCCTCCGCCCCCTCCGATACTTTCGCCATGCGATCGAGGTCAAGCCTGTACTCAGCAGCGCCAGACTCGTCGGTTCCGGCACAGGGCTCTGAAACAGAAAACCAAACTCGGTCGCGGACCCATTGAAGTTCACCACGAGCGTGCCTGGTGTCGCATGGGAAAACGCGGGCAACTGGAAATCGGCGGGAAAGAAACATCCGGCGGCCTGTGTACATGAGTAGGTCGCGGTTGGCAGGACGAACTGCTGTCCGCCTATGGTGAGGGTGTAGGCAAGCGTCAGCGTGCCGACAGGCGCAATGTTTGTTTCGAAAATTAGATCTGTGGGGAACGTGCTTTGGAGAGCGGTATTCGCAAAGGTGGTAGTCAGTATTGGCAATTCTCCGGGAATGAGCTGCACCAAGTTCGCTCCACCCATTTGTGACGCGTAGGTGTTTATGCTGGCTGCGAATGCAGGCGTTGTCAGCAGCAAGATGGCGAGCATCCAACGTGTCATGGATCTCCTCCTGGGGCGGCGGACGGCCGTCGCAGCGGGAGTATATAACGAATTTCCGTAACCTATGGCTAACGCACTGGATGAGTGTCCACATTTTTGTGTGGCGCAACCTCAATTCCCGCTCTAAATGACTGCACACTGGGATGAGAGTGCAAAACTTTTCGGTATTTGATCGTTATTTTGCTTAGTTGATGCAAGCGCCGCTACCGCAGAGCGATTGATGACTTACCGGGAGCGCCTAAGAGCTGGCGGGCAAGGACGCGGCTTCGCTCAGGGCAGGCGGCCGGTCACAGACAATTCAAAGAATCACTTTTTCGTTACGGAATCACCCTGTTGGTCGCAGGTGCGAGCGGTTGACTTAGTGCCGAGTCTTCCGGCCGGGGCGGAATACCGCGCGCCTGCACGATCGCCCAGTGCCACTCTTCGTCGGGTCCCAGGGCGGAAGTCAAGGGAGCTTTGAAAACCGTGGTCGAGGAGGGCATCGCTTCGCCCTTCAGGTGGTAGAGCGTCGTCACGTCGGCTGGTTTTTCGGCGACGATGGTCGTCTCAGATGCAGCGGGCACCAGCTTCGCCAGTCCGCGATGTGCCATGGCCAAGTTCGCGCGCCGAACCAGCGTTACGCCGACCGTGATTTCTTCGACCTTCCAGCGAGTCCCATTGAAAACCGAAACCTGCAAGCCTTCTTCGTTGATGACGGCGGGCCCTTCCAGCTTGCGCGTCTCCTCATCGGGCAGGTCGATCGGGACCACCGGACGGGCCAGCAGAGAGCTCACGTGACCGTTGAAGGAAAGGCTGCAAGTCACATCGGGCGAGGAGATCTGGAACATCTTGGCCGCGCCCTCGAAAGAGTACAGCATGCTCGTATTGGCGAGGTGGCGGCTCTCGGCCTCTTCCAGGACCTGGGTGAAATTGTCGTTATCGATGATGGTCTTCGATGGGGTGACCGGAGGCGGAGTCTGGGCCGCGGTCGATGGCGCGGATTGAGGCTGCTCTTTCTTCTTGCGCAGCGATCGCGCCAGATCCCCTAGTGGTACTGGACGATCTTCGGATTGCGCATTGCCGGCCGAGGCCCAGAAAATTCCGCAAAGCGCGAGGAGAATAACCCGGCCCATCGCTTTCCGGGAGAGCATCCTCCAACAGCTATCTCCCGGGCGAACGGTCCGGCGAATCAGCCTGCCGCAATTTGTATGGCGCAAGGTCCCAGACACGGTCATTCGAAAAAGGTTTTCCGGCCGGGCGGCGATGGCGGGAGGAGGCGCGTCGATAGCCGCAAGGCGCACGAAACTTACAGGGAAATTGTAGCGAGTCTGGGCAGAGAGGAAACGAACGTAGGTGCTAAGACCTTGGCCGGGAAATAAGAGGGCGCCGGTCCAGAAGTGGCGTGCAACGGCTCCGGCGCCCTCGAGCGTTCAGTGGGTATTACAGGAGGCCTGAGAGTGCGAAAACGCGATACAGGATCTACCACCGGCTGACGTTTGAAAATCCAGCGGGCCACCGCAAATCCCAGCGCCGCGTAGCATACATGCATAACTCTCATGAGCTCACCCCCGAGAACAGAGATGCGACCTCGTGCCGAAGGGGAGGAGCCTCTTACAGGGAGAAAGTTAGCAGCGGCACACCAATGGTGCAATGCACCAAAAGTGCTATTGGGTAGCACTGAAGTAATACGTCGTCACCATTTCGGAACCGTTACCCGACGGCTGTAGCCAGTGGACCTCGCCCCACCCGAGGCGGCGATCCGGGCTTACCGGCGGCTTTCCAGGGCTGGCTCCCGACGGGTTTCGGCCGATGTGGCCCCGTCCAGGACATGCGCCTTGCGCCCATGGAAGAACAGCAAATGGACGAGGAACATCAGGATCAACACCGCGCCGAAGGTGCACACAATGGTCGCGCCGGTCGGCGTATCGAGACTCACCGAGAAGTAGACTCCGAGAGCAGAAACCAGCGTTCCCATGGTCCAACCGATAGCCAGACGAGGGCCCACCCGGTCGGCGAACAGCATGGCTCCGACCGACGGCACGATCAGGTAGCAGAACACAAGGAGCACTCCGGCGATGGCCACCGAGGATGTCACAACAAAGCCGAACGAGGCATAGAAAAGGAAATCCCACAAGCGGACATTAAGTCCCTGGCGTTCGGCCTCCGCCGTATTGGTCGATATGAGCAAAAACTTGTGCCGAAAGATGTAATGGAACAGGCCGACCGCACCGTACAGAATCGCAGTCTTAACGACCTCGCCCCGCGACACTGACAGGATGTTTCCGACCAGCATGTCCTTGAGGTGCTCGGTCTCTCCGGTGGCCTTGCTCATCGCCAGGATCGCGGCGGCTGAAGCGACGGCATAGGCGATTCCGATGAAGGCTTCCTGCGGGATGTGGCCGCGCCGCGAGCGTGCCATTGCGAAGATGGCGGCCCCGAGAAATGTGAAGCCCAGGCTCAGGAAGTAGGCCCCGCGACCATGTGGGTCCATCCCCACCAGAATCGCGATAGTGGCGCCCAGAGCGGCGATCTGCGCGAGGGCCAGATCCACGAAAATAACTCCACGCTCGACCACATGCACACCCAGGTACGCATGGATGCCGGTCAGAATCAAGCTGGCCACGAAGGGCCAGATCAGAAAAGGAAGAATCTCCATCAGTCTCCTCGAAACCTACTGCGTTGCCTGGAATGCCTTCGTGAGCAATCCGATATCGTAATCGAATAACTTGAAATAGTCGGTCACGTCTTTTTCGCCGCCCACTGAAGGCAGATACTGAACCACCTGTCCCTTGGTATCCCGAGCAATCGACTGCGGCGTCTTCAAATCAAAATAGGGCTCGACCAGGATGAGCTTGCAGTTTTCGCGCCTCATCAGGCCGATCAGTTCGATGGTGTGGCTTGGCGTCGGCGGAATTCCCGGCCGGGGCTCGACGTAGCCAATCACATTCAGTCCAAAATGCTTGGCGAAGTTGGGAAACGAATTGTGATAGGTCACAACCTTGTGCCCGCGATACGCCTTCATGTCCGAGTCCCACTTCTGCTCGGCCGCGGTAAGGCGCTTGTCAAAGTCCTGAAAGCGCTGCTGGTAGTACGCGGCATTCGGCGGATCCAGTTCACCGAGTTTCCCCGCAAAGCCCTTCGCGATGCGGCGGCCATTATCGGGATCGAGCCAGTAGTGCGGGTTGCCCAGGGGATGCACGTCGCCCATGGCGCGTGTCACCTGGCCAGCCGGAATATCGAGAATTTCGGCGAACTGCGAAGCGTCCAGATAACCGGCCGCACCCACCTGGACGCGGGCGTTGCCGCTCTGGTTGATCAGTGGCGGCAGCCATCCGATCTCCAGCTGCAGGCCCACCACGATCAGCAGATCAGCCTGGCGGAGCTTCAGCAGAAAACTGGGCTTGGCCTCCACGAAGTGCGGGTCCTGGTAGCCCTTGGCAATGGATTCGACCTGAATCTTGTCGCCCCCCACCTCCTGCACAAGCGACGCCAGGTCGGTGGTGGCGGTGATCACGTTGAGCTTCTTTGCCTCTGCCCAATTGGGCAGAAGCAGAGCCGACAGCGAGAAAAGAATCAGCAGCGTCTTGAAACGATTCAACATTCCTATCCTTCCATAACTAGAACGGGTGTGCCCCATGCGCCCCCAGAGAAAAGATCAATTGCAGGAACAATTCATTGGCATCGATGTTATTCGCATAATGCGTAAAGCGATACTGCCCGCGCAGTTGGCTGAACTCGCTGGGCCAATAGGTAAGGGTGACCGAGCCTCCCTTGTCGGTCAACCCGTCATCGCGGCTGCGGTCGGAGTGGTCGAAACGGCCGCCCACAAACCAGCGCCGGGCCAGTTGGTAGTCAGCCGACGCATAATAGCCGAAAGACTTCTGCGATGCCGGGAACTGCTGGCGATCGCTCCAGATAAACTCGCTGCGCCCCACAAAAGAATGGTAGATGGACCGGCGCAACGGTTTCCACCTCAGGGTGGCATCCACGCCGTACAAGTGGGTCAGGAAGTTCGTGCCCAGATCGTTGTGGCCCCGGGCATACGAAACTCCGAGATCCAGATTCGTAGACTCGTTCAGGTCGTGATAGCCGCGCAGGTGCGCCACCGCGCTTACGTCGCTGCGCTGCGAGGACTGGAACACGTCGCCAGAATCTCCGCGGAAAAGCTGGCCCGTCGCTTCCAGAAAGATGCCCTTCGGCGCCGGCAGGATGCGCTCTACCGAGAAGCCGGCATCATTGATTCCGTCCTCGCCGGCCACCAGGTTGTTGCTCACCAGCGGACGATCCACCCAGGGCAGCACGTGATTGTGCATCGTATTCACCTTGCCGAAAGCAGACCGCATCTTTCCAACTTTCGCGACGAAGCTCCCAGGCAAGGCAGTGAAAGTGATAAAGCCCTCTTCCAGGTTGACCCCTTCCTCTCCAAACGAAATAAAGAAATCGCCGCGCGCATAGGGATCGATGATCGACTGCAATCCGATCTCAGACTCGTGCATCTGGAACGCGGGAATGGGCTGCAGGGAAACGGTATTCTGCTGGGAGTTCCCGCCCATCGCGCCGATGAAGTCGCCGATCACGCTGATGTCGGGATTCAAAGCCTTGGCGGCCGAGGCGCCCGCGCCCCCAAGATTCGGACCCTGCGTGGCAGCCAGAGCTTCGGCTTGTGTCGCCGGTGCCGCAGGAGTGGGGGCCGGCTGCGGAACGGCAGCCGCTTGCGCGGTAGACTCTGCGGGCTGAGCGGCGCCAGGCTGAGCCGGTTGCGCGGCGGCGGCCTTCAACATGCGCACCTGTCCCTCCAGCGCGATCACGCGATCTTCAAGTTCTCGAATGTGCTGCGCAAGATCTGAATCGGAAGTGGTGGCCGGAGCGGTGGTCGCAGGCTGTTGTCCGAAGACAGTGAGTGGCAACAATCCCAGAATCAGCACAGCCCAGACATGTCTCATGCTCATAGCTCCTTAGACGGTTGCAAGCCGTCGGGATAACAAGCTGCAGCGCGCCGCCTCAACGAGAACGGAGAGCGCGTTGTGGTTGACAAACTCGTCCCTTCGCGCACAGGCTTCGCGCCTGCCGCAGAAAGACTCGGTTCGCCCCAGTATCCGAGAGTTAGTTGCGATGCCAAGAAGATGCACGTGGGATCGGTTTTTGGTGTCCGAAATTTCGCCGTTTAGGCCGAAATTGCGGGGCTTACCAGGCAAACGGTACGGTGTGAAACCGGTTCGCACCCTCCCGCCCTAGCTTGGATGCAGAAAACCCAAATCTAACTGCCTTGTTATCAACAGGGATGGAAGAATTTTATCACCCCGAAGTGCTTACGACGGGCGGGCTTGCATTGGAGAGGAATTCCAGAGCTTCATTCCAAGGCAAAAGTCGAACACCTTGATCCTTGTAAGTGCAACCAGAAGTAACGTTGCGTTGTGAACTGGATCACTTCGAAACCAGCACTGGCCACCTGAGAATAGCCGAGGAGGAACCAGGGATGCGCCACTTGCTCATTGTGCTGGCTGGGGCGGTGATATCCGCAATCCTGATCACACAGGCGGTGGCCGCTCCCTTTGTCCTTTTCCCCAAGTCGAAAGAGTTGGCCTCACCCGACGGCCGCTTTGTTGTGCGCAATGCCGAGCGAAAAGGCGCGCCCAACGAATTCGTCGGGACTTCCCTCTCACTCTGGCTGGAAGAAAAAGCCACCGGCCGCGCCCGCAAGCTCTGCGACTACATCGGGGTAGCGGCTGCGGCATGGTCCAACAATGACTTCCTGGTCGTCACCGAATACGTTGGCAAGAAAACTTCGAGAGCGCTGGTATTTTCCGCAGCGGACGCTATCGATCCCGTTGTGCTCGACCAGCGCACTCTCCTCCGGCTCATACCGGTGGACCTGCGAGACACGCTTCGCGAGAATGATCACGTATTTGTCGAGGCGTCACGGGTGGCCGAACAGACGCTCCACCTTAGAGTCTGGGGATACGGGCAGCATGATCGTGGCGGTTTCCGCTGGCGCTGCGAATACGCTTTTCGTGAAGGCACGGTTTCCTGCGGTGACGATCTCCGTCCGCACGACTAGCGCGGTGAGACATGAAACCGGGGACTCGCTGAACGCTTTGGACAGATGCTCGCAAAGCGGGCAATTCCCTTCCAGGGCGCGCCTAACTCCCCGTCGATACGGAAACGTCTAAGGCTCGTTCTCTCCTGAACTGACCCTGCTGGTGGGTGCGGGAATCGCCACCGGCTGCATGCCGCGTTCGGCGGCCAGTTTCTGAAACGCGGCGACATCGCTTTTCTGAAGATCGTTCCACTTGGCGATGGCCTGGTCGGTCTGCTTCTTAAGATCCTCGAAGCGCTGGCGCGCGGATTCAGTGGGGCCGCAGTCGCAGCCGCTGCCCACAATCATGGACAGGAAAGCGAGCTGCCCATCGATGCCCGGGCGATAGGCCAGCGAGTCCTCATTGGCAGAGATCTTCAGATTCACCAACGGTTCGCGGGCCGACACCAGCTTGGCGGCTAATCCGTCGGCGGAGCTCGCCAGCGCGCGCGCCGCGTCATCGTCGGGCAGACGGCGCTTCAGGCCCTCGGTTTGCGCGCGCACATCCTCAATCTGGTTCGCGGCTGCGTAAACGCGATTTAATTGCTCGCGAATTTCCATCAGCAGGTTGAACTGGGCTTCCAGATCCGCCTGCGAAGTCTGCACACGCGGGTCCAGTTTCAATTCCAACGGCACGGTCTGGCTCTGCCCGTCCACCGTGAGCTTCACCTGGTACTTACCCGGCAATGCCAGCGGACCACGCGCTCCGGAGTTGTATTCCCAAAGATAGTAGCCCGGGACGCGATTGGCGTTTTCGTAGTGCAGATCCCACACGAAGCGATTCAATCCAGCTTCGACTTTAAGTTCTTTTTCAGGCTTCTTGTCGTCGGGGTCCAGAGGCTCGTCGGGTGTTTCCGTTTTCTGACTGGAGTATTTCCGGATCGTCTTGCCCTGGCCATCGAGGATCTCGATCGTACTCTCGCCCTTGGGAAGGGTTTTCACGTAAAAATCGATGACCGCGCCGGACGGTGGGTTTGTCCCGACCAGCTCGGCGTGCTGCGGTGTGTCCTCGGGATTGTGAATGCGTTGGGCCACCGCGGGCGTGTACAGATGCACGGCCTTGTTTCCAATGTCAGTGGTGAACTGGCGAACCGGGCTCAAGTCGTCGAGCACCCAGAAAGAACGCCCGTGAGTCGCCACCACCAGGTCATCGTTCTTCACGATGAGATCGTGAATTGGGACATGCGGCAGATTCAGCTGCAGAGGCCGCCACTCCGCGCCGCCATTGAAGGAAACGTAGACGCCGTGTTCGGTGCCCGCATAGAGCAGGCCGCGTTTCTTGGGATCTTCGCGCACAGCCCGTACGAAGTTTGTGTCCGGAATTCCGTTCGCTCCGCTCGTCCAAGTCTTGCCGTAATCAGTGGTTTTGAAGATGTAGGGACGCACGTCATCGTTCTGATGGCGGTCGACGGCAACGTACGCAGTTCCCGCATCGAACGGCGATGCTTCGACCTGGCTGATGCGGCTCCATTCCGGAAGATCTTTGGGCGTTACGTTGGCCCAGGTCTTGCCGCCATCCTGCGTGACTTGAACGAGGCCATCGTCGGTGCCCACCCAGATCAGGCCCTTCGCGACCGCAGATTCCGCCACCGCGAAGATGGTGTCGAAATACTCGGTGCCAGTGTCGTCGATGGTGATCGATCCGCCCGAGGGCCCCTGCTTGGATTTGTCGTTACGCGTAAGGTCGGGACTGATGGCTTCCCAGTGCACGCCGCCGTCGGTGGTTTTGAAAAGCTTCTCACCCGCGTGATAGAGCGTCTCCGGGTCGTTGGGAGAAATCATCACGGGAGAAGTCCATTGGAAGCGGTGTTCGAGAATACCTGCGCCACCTGCGTCTGTGAGGTGAGTCTGGTTGGTAATGTTGCGAAGCTGCCCGGTGCGCTTGTCAAAGCGCGTGATCAGGCCTTCGTAGTCGGCTGCATAGACAATCGTAGGCTCCGGGCGGGTACGGCGCGATGTAGCCCGCTTCCCCTCCCCCTACCGGGTACCAGTCGGAGCGCTCGATCAGACCGTCGTCGCTGCGGGTGGCGATGGCCACAGTGCTGTTGTCCTGCTGCGCGCCGTAGATGTAGTAGGGCGTCCGGTTATCGGCGATCACGTGGTAAAACTGCGCGGTCGGCTGGTTGTCCTGACGGGACCAGCTCTTCCCGCCGTCGATCGAGACCGTCACGCCGCCGTCATTGGAGGCGATCATGCGGTTCGTGTTTCGCGGATCAATCCACAAACCGTGATTGTCGCCGTGCGGGAGCTTGAACTTATTAAACGAGCGGCCACCATCGGTGGAGCGGTACGCGTCCACGTCCATGACATAAACGGTGTCGCGATCCTGCGGGTCGGCGATGATGTGCATGTAGTACCACGGCCGCTGAACCAGGCTGTGGCTGCCGTTCACCAGTTGCCAGGTGTCGCCGCCGTCATCGGATCGGTACAGGCCGCCTTCGGCCGCTTCGATCAGCGCGTAGACGCGATCGGAATTGGCCGCCACCGAAACGCCGATCCGCCCGTAAGGTCCTTTGGGCAGACCTTTTTCCTCGAGGCGCTTCCAGGTAGTGCCGCCATCGTTTGAGCGATAAAGCCCGCTGCCCGGGCCGCCGCTCGATAAGTTCCAAGGCACGCGGCGAACTTGCCATAGCGCTGCAAACAAGATGTTCGGATTGTGCGGATCGAACGCAACATCAACTCCGCCGCTATTCTCATCTTTGTAGAGAACCTTCTCCCAGGTCTTGCCGCCATCGAGCGTGCGGAAAATTCCGCGCTCAGCATTCGGCCCATAGGGATGCCCAAGCGCCGCAACAAACGCGATGTCGGGATTCGCCGGGTTGACGATCACCTTGCCAATCGCACGCGAGTCGCGCAGGCCAACGTTCTTCCAGGTCTTGCCCCCATCCAGTGTCTTGTAGATGCCGTCGCCTTGCGCGATGTTGCCGCGCAAGCAAGCCTCCCCCGTCCCCACATAAACGATATTGGGATTCGAGACAGCCACAGCCAGGCTGCCGATCGAGGGCGAGTTTTCTTTTTCAAACACCGGCTTCCACGTCAGGGCGCCGTCAGTCGACTTCCAGACTCCGCCTCCAGTTGCGCCGAAGTAATACGTGGTCGGATCGCCGGGAATTCCGGAGGCCGTCAGAGAACGCCCGCCTCGGAAGGGGCCCACCAGCCGGTACTTCATTCCCTTGAACGTCGGGTCTTCATGCTCGGTCCCTTCCGGAGTTTCGGCCTTGGGAGCGACTTGCGCGGTTGGCTCGGTATTCTTGTTCTCGGGCGACTTCTTTTGAGCGGCTGCCGTCAGCGAAAAGATAAGAAGCGCGCTTACAAAAAACGCGGCAGTTTGTGGCAGACGATTCTGGGTCACCATGGGTGCTTGCTCTCCGGGAGAAGTTTTTGAATCGGCTATCGTAACGCGTTGTGGCATCGGAGGGAAAGAGACGATCGCTTCATGATGGTCCGTGGTTGCTTGGGCTTGACCCTGGGACATGCGCGGACCCATCGTCGATCGGCAACTCAGCTTTGTTTCTTCTGCTCGAGCAGCTTTCGCGCGGCCACCAGTTCCTTGGCTTTCGCATCGTCGACCTTGGGGTAGGAAAGCTTCAGGTCCTCAAGCGTATCGATCACAGCCTCGGCCACCGCGATCCGGGTGAACCATTTGTTGTCGGCGGGAATCACGTGCCAGGGCGCGTCGGATGTGGCGGTGTGGCGGATCATGTCTTCGAACGCGTCCATGTAGTCGTCCCAGCAGGCCCGTTCCTTGATGTCAGTAGCGGAAAATTTCCAGTTCTTCTCCGGCTCGTCTAGCCGTGCAAGAAAACGCTGTTTTTGCTCCTTCTTGGACACATTCAGGAAGAACTTCCGAATGACAATGCCGTTCCGCGTGAGATAGCGTTCGAAGCTGTTGATGTCTTCGAAGCGTTCCTTCCACACGTCCTTGGTGACGAGCTCGGGAGGGATGTGTTCGGCGGCCAGCAGTTCTGGATGCACACGTACCACCAGAACTTCCTCGTAGTAGGAGCGATTGAAAATGCCGATGCGGCCCCGCTCAGGCATGCGTGTCACCGCGCGCCACATATAGTCGTGATCGAGTTCCTCGCTCGACGGCGCTTTGAACGAGAAAACCTGGCAGCCTTGCGGATTTACCCCCGACATCACGTGTTTGATGACGCTATCTTTTCCGGCAGCGTCCATGGCTTGAAAGACAAGCAGGAGAGCGTAGCTGTTCTGCGCGTACAGCTGGTCCTGAAGGTCCGCGAGTTTTTCCACGCCTTCCTTCAGCAGCTTCTCGGCTTCGGCTTTGCCATGGACACCAGCGGTCTCCCCGGGATCGTGATCTTTGAGACGGAAGTGCTTACCGTGTTCAATCCGAAAGGGTTTGACCAGATCTTTCGATTTCTTCATTGAAAGCCTCCCGCCGCACGCCGCAACTGGCGGGCGAACCGACCCTTTTCACCATAGAGACACCAAGTCACCGAAAGAAGCCGATGATTCTGTGTGTCTCTGTGACTCTGTGGTGAAATCGTCTTTGTTAACCCGCGACGCGAAAGTCTACACCACCAGTGCGATGGGCTTAAAAGCACATGTAGCTGCGCCTATTACTTGCCCGCCTTGGTCGCCGCTTCCTTGGCGTCGCGGAATGCCTTCAGATTATTTTTGTCGATGACCGCGGTGCCGGTATCCACGAACGCGGGGATCGGAGCAAAGCTGTCCTTCGACCAGTCGTTATCGAGTTTGGCAATTTTGTTGTGATAAAGATCGTCGAGCATATGCAAGCCGACCAGGCTCATGGTGTAAGGCTTTTGCGCGATGGTCGCGGCAATGACGCCTTTGTCGATCCAATCCAGCGTATCGGCATCGCTGTCCATCGCGATCACAATCTTATTCTTCACGTTCCGGTTGTTGAGTACGGTGGCTACCTCGCGCCCAGCCTGCGCCTCGAGGCAGACGAACGCGTTCACTTTGTCGGCATCTTTCCCCAGAAGTTGTCCTGTGGTATCGAACGCAACCCGAGGATCGCCGGCGATGTCCACCACCCGTACCACGTGAATATCGGGAAAGCGGCCCAATGCCTCGCGATAGCCGCGCAGACGCTCCGCCAGGTTCGTTTGCTCGGGGATGGTGAAGAAGACCACGTTGCCCTTGTCTTTCAATTCTTCCGCCAAGCGCTTGCCGCCCAGCAAACCAGCCTGGTAGTTGTTCGTACCGACAAAGAACAGGCGCTTGCTGACAGGGGCATCCGCGTCGATGGTGATGACCGGAATGCCGGCAGCGATTGCGTTGTTGATGCCATACATCAGCACCGCCGGGTCGGCGACGCTGATCAGGATTCCTGCCGGCTTCTGCTTCACGGCATCTTCGAATGCCGCCAACTCCGCCTTCGCATCATACGAGTCAGGTCCCACCACCTTGGCCTGCACCCGCAGTTGCTCCGACGCCTGCATGAATCCCGCCTTGGCCTCCAACCAGTAAGGCAACTGGACGTTGTTGGTCACCAGGAAATATTTCTCGTCACTATCGTGCCGGCCGCAACCAGCTGTCGTGATCAGGAACAATGCCAGGATGATGAGAATGGAAATGTGACGCCGTGGTGACATGGGAGGCCTCCTGGGAAAGTTGAGGTCGTGCTTGTTAGGGACACATCGAGGTCAGGACGACTTGGGCGTGGGTACCCGGCCGCCTGCCATCGGGCAGAGAGTATACGCCTAAATCACAACTACACCCGCGGCCGCACTGGAGACGGCTGGAAAAGCGCAGGTGGCGTGCACGCGCCATCCCAGCCCTCAGAGGCAGGGCAGATGGCGCGCGCTTTGGCGTCAGACGACGCGCTTAGGCTTCTTCAGCTTGCGACGATTTGGAGCTTACCCTTTTCCGAGCTTTGCGGAAAAGCAGCAGCTTGCCTCTCTGTTCTCTGCTTCGCGGCTCCCTCAGTGGCGGCGGCGTTTCTGCTTGCTTTTTGCGAGGCGCGGCCCCGGGGTGGGATGATCTTTTCTCCTTTTGCGCGGTGTAAACGAGTTTCTCGAGAGCAGCAATCGCCCGGTTCAGACGGCGGCGTTCCGCTTTGAGTTCGGCCAGAATCCCTGGGATATTCAACGTTGCGTCTCCTTGCTCTCGAGAATCTTTGCGAACAAAAGGCGTTTGCGGACAAACGATTTGGTTTTGTTCCAATTTCCGAACAAACGGCTCACCAGAACACACAGGACAGAGATCGCGGCTGGGTACCTCGCCGGCGAAAGCGGACCATTCGGCCTTGTGGACGTCCGTAACTAGCCGCGGATGGGTCGCCTGGGCCACACTCGTGGCCGTTGAGAACAGGATCAGGGCTGCAATCCCCACCGCCCGACAGTTCTCGCGGGGGCAATCCACACAGCCGCAGCAGAAGACTTCCCTACCCGCTGATGGTCGCGGAATGGTTGGGAACGATCGCTCCCGTATAACCCAATTCCGGAGAGGACTCTCATGCTGAGAAAGCTTTCGATGCTGTTCGTGTTTTCATTGATGGGCGCGGCGGTTGCGCTAGCACAGAACCCGCGGGCACGATTCAATGGCAGCTCCACGATCACACTGGCCGTGGATGGCTTTACCTGCAACAACAACCAGGGAACAATTCCTGCACTGTCGTGGAATTTCGGCGTGACCACGCCGGTGCAGACCAACACGGGTGGCGGCAGCGGTGCTGGTAAGGCGAACCTCAGCGACTTAAGCGTCTCCCGACGTGCCGATGGCTGCACGCCCTTGCTGTTCGCGGCCTCCGTCACGGGCAAGATTTTTAAGACGGTCACCGTGGTCCAGCAGGACCAGCAGAAGGACGACACCTTCACCGTGACCCTGCAGGACGTGATCATCTCCAGCTACCAGTTGGGTGGCGACCACGGAAACGAAGTCCCGTCGGAACAGATCGGTTTTAGCTATGAGAAAATTTGTGTCGCCGACAACGGCACCGGCACCAAGGCTTGCTGGGACCTGAGCCAGGCACGCGCGTTCTAACACCTGCAAACAAGATTGCAAAAGCCGCTCGCAAGGGCGGCTTCCTTCATTTTCACCTCTTAACTCAGCCATTCTGAGCGAAGTGAGGCGTCAGCCAACGCAGTCGAAGCAGCCCATCTCCCCGGTTAATAGCGACAACAGCCCTGACGGGCATTTCCGCCAGCGTCGCGCTCTAGAGTTTAATGTCGAAGTGAAGAATCCTATCGGTAACGCCACTTCTATTTAATCGTCAAATTCGAGAAATACGCATCAGTCGTGACATGCGCCCACAGTGCAATCTGTCCGTGACTGTCGCCCAGCTTCAAATCATTGACGACCAGTGCCGGCTGCGCCGCGCCATTTACATACAACTGCGCTTTCGTCCCGGAAACCACGATCTTCATCTTCGTCCACGCGCCCGTGTCCATATCGGCATAAGACTCGTAAACCCCAGGATTTTCCTTGCGCAGACGCTGCCACGGATAGTCGGGCGCCGACACGTACTGCGTGCTGTGATTGCGTCGCAGCTGGTCATCACAGCGCGCATTGGTGGGACGCAGGTAAAAGTACTCGCCTTTCGCCCCTTTCTCCTGTACGCGGAAAGCGACTCCAATAAATCCACGCGAGTCTGCCGGAGCGCTGGTCCGCGGGGAACCAGCCACCTCGATCTCAATGACGCCGTCTTTGAAATCCGGCCCCGTGAGAATCGCCATCATATCCCCGTCGCCCTTCTCCGCGCCCGAGGCGGGTACCAGATGGACTGCCCCGCGCCCTTTGTACGTGACGCTCTCGACCGTGCCCCCGACCGCCGTCAGGTCCTCAGTTTTATCGAGGCGGTAACGAACCTCTTTCGCCCCGCGGGCCAGCGCACACGCGAACAGAAGCAATACGGTCATTGCGAGGAGAAGCCGGGATCGCGGGCGCATGCGTTCACCTCCGGAAATGGCCTTAACACGCAACTAGACGAAGATGGCCAGCATTTGTGAGCACAAAGGCTGGACGAGCATGGCGCAGGCAGCGCGGATGGTTCGTATCAGGGCATCGCTTGAGCGATGCCGAACTCGCTCCAAAAAGGAACGGCCCCTTCAGGGGAGGCCGCTTCTCGAACGAAACACTCAAAAGCGTCTTGCTGAGAACTACTTCAGCTGCACGTCCATGTTCAAATTGCGGGCTACGAATGCCCACGAGTCTCCCGTCTCCTCAATCATCTTCGAGATCGGCTTACCCGCTCCGTGACCTGCCTTGGTTTCAATCCGAATCAGCACCGGGGCCGGGCCTGCCTGATCCGCCTGCAGCGTGGCCGCAAATTTGAAGCTGTGGCCGGGCACCACGCGGTCATCGTGGTCGGCAGTAGTGACCATGGTGGCGGGATACTTCGTGCCGGGCTTCAGGTTGTGCAACGGCGAATACGCGTACAGAGCCTTGAACATCCCCGGATCATCCGAAGACCCGTAGTCCGAGGTCCACGCCCACCCAATGGTGAACTTGTGGAAGCGCAGCATATCCATAACGCCGACCGCGGGCAGGGTGGCCCCGAAGAGATCGGGACGTTGCGTCAGGCAAGCGCCCACCAGAAGGCCTCCATTGCTCCCGCCTCGAATCGCCAGTTTTGCGGGCGAGGTGTACTTGTTGGCGATCAGCCAGCCCGCGGCGGCGATGAAGTCATCAAAAACGTTCTGTTTTCGTAACAAGGTTCCTGCCTGGTGCCACTCTTCGCCGTACTCGCCTCCTCCTCGCAGGTTAGGCTGGGCATAAACGCCGCCCATCTCGAGCCAAACCGCGTTCCCTACCGAGAAGGCCGGGGTCATGGAGACATTGAAACCCCCGTAGGCATAGAGCAGCACCGGGTTCTGCCCATCCAGCTTCAGCCCTTTCTTCGCGGTGATGAACATGGGCACACGCGTGCCGTCCTTGCTCGTGGTAGAAAGACCTGCTTCGTTTCATACAGGCTGGAATCGAAATCAACCTTGGGCTGGCGGAACACGGCAGACTTCCCTGCTGCCAGATCGTAGCGGTAAATCGTGGTCGGGGTGATGAAGCTGGTAAAAGCGTAAAACGTCTCCTTATCCTTGCGCTTTCCGCCAAAGCCTTCCGCCGTCCCAATTCCCGGCAAATCGACATTGCCGATCAGCTTGCCCTCAAGGCTGTAGACCCGGACTTCGCTCTGGGCATCCTTCAGATAGCTGAGAACGAAACTGTCGTTTACGACACTTGCATGTTCAAGCTTGTCGGCGCTCTGGGGAACGATCGTCTTCCAGGCAGCACGCTCCGGATGGCTGGTATCGATCGCAAGGACGCGCCCGCGCGGCGCATCGAGATCCGTCTTGATCCAGAACACCGGCCCATCGTTGTCCACAAACTGGTACTCAGCGTCGAAATCATCCAGCAACTTCACCACTTCCGAATCAGGCTTGGACAGATCTTTGTAATAGAGCCGGTTCTTCGGAGATGTGCCCTGCCAAACGCTGATGATCAGGTAGCGTCCGTCATCGGTAACGCCCCCGCCGAAACCGAGTTCCTTGTTGTCGGGCCGATCGTAAATCAGCTTGTCTTCCGACTGCGGCGTTCCCAGCTTGTGATAGTAGAGCTTGTGGAAGTAGTTGGCATCGCGCAGCATGGTGCCTTCCTTCGGCTCATCGTAGCGGCTGTAGAAGAAGCCCTTGCCATCTTTCGTCCACGAGGCGCCGGAGAATTTCACCCACTTCACCAGGTCGGGTAAGTCTTTGCCGGTATCGACATCGCGCACGCGCCATTCCATCCAGTCCGAACCGGATGCCGAGGTCCCATAAGCCAGCAACTTGCCGTCGTCGGTCACCGCGTGACCCACCAGCGCCACGGTCCCATCCGCGGAAAGCGTGTTGGGATCGAGCAACAGGCGTGGTTCCGACGTTAGCGAGTCCGCGACAAGAAGAATGTTCTGATTCTGCAGGCCGGTGTTGTGCTGGTAGAAGTAGCGTCCGCCCTGCTGCTCGGGCACTCCGTAGCGCTCGTAGTTCCACAGCTTCTTTAGTCGGTCATGGATGGCCTGCCGGTAAGGAATCTGCTCAAGGTACTGGAACGTGACCTTGTTTTCCTCCTCGACCCAGGTGCGTGTATCGGCAGAATCCGTGTCTTCCAGGCCGCGGTACGGATCGGCAACCTTGACTCCGTGATAGTCATCGACCTGATTTACGCTCTTCGGCTTGGGATAAGTCAGGCTCGGAGGCGCATTGTTAGCGGCAAGAAGCGTCAGAGCGAAGGCAATCGTGGCAAGCGCAATCAATAGCATCAAGGTTCCCGGACGGGCAAAATGCATGTACGTCCTCTCCTGGAAGATGTCAGGGATATGGGAGCAGTATAGCTTGCCGCCGAGCGGACGGGAGTCAGGTCTAAGGTGTCAGGTGTCAGGTCTCAGGTGTCAGATGTCAGTGTCCTGGGAGGGTAGGGTGCCGGGGGCGAGCTCTCACGTCGGGCTGGGAGCGCAACTTGGGTTCGTGTCAGGGCTTCGCCTTCAGGCGCGCTGTAACGCTTCATTTTGAGCGGGCCCCGTTAGAGACTGCGCTTCGCAGTAACCACGGCTCCCCCGTCCCACCGGACACGCCCCTGATGAACCTCGGTAATGTCCTTCCTACCACGGACGGGCCATACCCCATGCCGATATACCCAAATAGGATGGCTTCCATGGGTACGCTGATGATTGAAAACGATTTTTCAGAACAACTGATTCACCGCCTGGCCGAGCGTTACGAGGAAGACCCCACGGAATACACGCAGTTGCCGCAGCCAACCGTCGCCTCATCGTTTGCCCGGCAGACCGTTTCCGAGCTCCGCAACGAAGGCCTGGTTGAAGAGGAAGTTCGAGGTGTAATCCGGCTGACTCCGCGGGGCTACAAGGAGTACAAGCGTAAGACGTCGTTCGCAGCGAAGGCCTGGGCATAAGGCCTGGCTTCAGTTCTCAGCTTTGAACCTTCAGCTGTCTAGTCCCTGATTCTCTAATCTCAGCACCGCAGTCCAGTCACTTTTCCTCCAATCAACTTACGAGGCAGCAACACAACCGGCTGCCGTGATCGTAGGGTCTTCGCCCGCCTGCGCTGGCTTCCGCCCGGACGCAGGTTCAGACCTCAAAAAAACGGGCCGCCTTTCGGCGGCCCTTCCCTGACTACAAGCCTGTTCAACTGCTCTTAGTCTCCGAGTACCGGCTCGCTCACCTCGGGTTGGCTCGGCGCTGGAGCAATCCCGCCGTTGTTCTTCAGAGCATTCAGCGGAATGAAGCCACCTTCGGAAGTCGGCGTCTTCTCTTTCAGAACGACTTCGCGATACAGCGCGGACATGCGCGCGTTGTAGGCGGGGTCGGTTTTCTGTTTTTCGTCGCGGGCACGCATCTTCTCTTCCCGGGCAGTTTTCGCGATGCCCAGGTTGTCGAGATCGTGCTGCACTTCCTTGGTGACGATTTCATCTTTCAGCACCAGGGTGTGCTCGGTGCTTTCCAGTTTGACTTTCTTGCCGCCCGCGAAGATTTCGTGACGGCCGTGCTCCTCGTACCACTTGGTGAGGGTGGCAGTCATGTGCATCTTCTCGATGATGTTGCGCCATCCCACGCCGGTGTTGTATGCGCAGAACGAAATCTCGCCCTCCTGCGTGGCGTACGGAATGATGCACTGCTCGGTGCGGCGGAAGTCGTAGTTAAACAGATCCTGGAACCACATGCCGGCAATGAACAGGAAGTTCCAGCGATCCTTGCGGCGCTTCATGACGTCGTCAATCGTGCGCTCCGGGCCAACCTTGCCGTAGTTGCGTCCCGTCACGTTGTAGTTCTTGTCAAACTTCTGCAACAGGTCCATCAGCTTGAAGTGAGTGGGCGACTGGAAGGGATCGTAGTTCTTCATCAGGCACAACGCCATGCCGATGCCGCTCCAGAACTTGCTGCGGGCCGCATCGTTCACCTTGGCGATGTCTTTCGCGAGCTGATCGCCCTTCAAAAATGCCGTGACCGGAACAGCCTCTTTGGTTTCCTTGTCGATCATCACGGCCATGCCGGTTCCGCAATTCGGGTGGCAGCCGCAAGAGAGCTGGCCCCAGTCGTTGTTGGCATCGTCGGCGTGCATCACATCCGCCCAGTCGCTGAAGGTGCCCATGAAGCTGATGGGGAACCAATCGCGCGTGGGCTCGCCCAGGCCGGTCTGATTCTTCACGTCGTGCGCCAGATGGCTCAGCGTATAGCGCTGTGCCTGCCTGCGTTCGTCGGTAACCGCTTCGTCGCGTCCCGTGAAGCTGACCGGCTGGAACGACAGGAAGCCGATCTTCTTGGGATTGTCGAGCGCGAACTTGATGATGTTGCCGACCTGCTCGTTATTGATGCCGTTCACGATCGTCACTACCGGAACGATCTCGCAGCCGGCAGCGTGCAGGTTCTCGATCGCCTTCAGTTTTACGTCGAACAGGTTGCCGACCGCGCGGTGCGAGTTGGCAGCGTTGCCGATGCCGTCGAACTGCAGGTAGGCGTAGCGCAGACCGGCTTCCACTGCCTGTTGCGCGAACTCCAGGCTTTTGGCGAACTCGATGCCGTTGGTTGCAGCCTGCACCGAGTTGTACCCAACCTTGCGCGCGTAGCGAACCGCATCCAGGAAGTAGGGCGACAGTGTCGGCTCGCCGCCGGAAAACTGCACCGACATCTGGCGGCGCGGCTTGATGGTCACGGCGTTGTCGAGCACGGTCTTGATGTCTTCCCAGCTCAGCTCGTGAACGAAGCCAACCTGGTTCGCGTCCATGAAACAGGGATCGCACATCATGTTGCAGCGGTTCGTGAGGTCAACCGTCAAAACCGAACCGCGGCCATACTTCACAGTGGATGAGCCGTGATTGTGCAGTTTCTCGTCGTTGTGGGCGAGAATGTCGCGGCCCGGAAACACTTCTTCCAGGTGCTGCGAGAACTCAGGATCAATCGACATGACATCTTCGAAGTGACCGTGCTTCGGGCAATCCTTCACCATCAGGATCTTGCCGTCGCGCTCGATGATGGTGGCCTTGATCTCGCCGACCTTTTCGTTGAGCAGAATCTCGTGGGGCAGCTCGCCATCCAGAATTTGCTGGCGGATTTCAGGCACGCACTTGGGGCAGAGCGAGTCGGTGGTGCGCGGCCAGCCCAGCGGCGGCTTGGATTTCTCGTAGGACTTGAGCAGCGGCTTCTCAGACCACTTCGGCGTGGGCGATGGATTCGGCTTGATGCGGTTCAGCCGTTCGAATACGGCCCAGACTCCCGTCGCGGCGACGGTGACTGCCTTTTCCATGTACTTCACAGGTTTATGCATCATGCTCTCGCTTTCGGACTGCAGGCTCCAGAGTTTCGCCTCTTAAATCAGGCTGGCTCCAGGCTTTTCGCTCTGGTTCTTGTTTCCTACGTTTGCGGGTTTCGCCGTGGCTCTTCCAGTAATCCGAATCGCGCGCAGCAAAGTCGTTCGCGTGCATTTTCGAAACCCGGGGTGAACCTTGGAGCTCCGGCCGGAGACCCGCTCCGACCTACACTGCTTCGATAGTTATCCTATTGACAGTGCACGGGTATGGCATCACTTCGGCAATAAAGGGGCGAAAATCGGGGTTTAGCGGGTTAATGGTGCATTAAGCGGAAGCTGAAAACAGTGGTAAGACATTGAAAATTAAGGTGATTGCTGGAATGCGGCCGCTGTCGGACGCACCGTTCGTGGTTAGTAACTGGGTAACGAAACTTCGGGAACAGCGCGCTCATAGTTCCCTTTCGTCCGTCCGGCTTCGTAAGCATGCCAGGCAATCTGCTTTTCGTTTGCCTTGAGCCGGATGACCAGGCGCGATACCAATGCAAACCCAACAATCGCAATCACCATCAATGCGGCCAGCACCAGGGGAGTTCGGCGAGCCAACGGTCTGGGGATGCTATCGTCCATCGCGACAATCTTTCATCGTAAAGGATGGAAACAAACTGCAACAAGTTTGTCATCCCGAGCGGAGTGAGGCGCCAGCCGAACGCAGTCGAGGGACCTTGCGTTTCCCCCCAAAAACCCGCAGCAAGAAAGTTCTTCTCGATGGGCCAGACTTGATGGGCCAGACTCGATGGGCCAGACTTGTAGGCCATACTCGATGGGCCAGACTTGTAGGCCATACTCGATGAGCCAGACTTGATGGGCCAGACTTGATGGGCCAGACTTGATGGGGCCAGACTCGATGGGGCCAGACTCGATGGGCCAGACTCGATGGGCCAGACTGATGAGCCAAACTTGATAGCTTGCGACCCACGGTTAACAGCATCTGCTACTTAGTAGAATCCTTTCTGCGGAAACTCAAACAGCCGCGGAGCGGCGGCATAGGATAGCCCAGCGCGTAAGCGCTGGGTAAGCGAATAGAAACGCGCGAGCCCCGGCAGGGGCGGCACAACGGCGACGCGGGCGTGAGCCCGCGAGCCCGCTTCGAAAAACTACTTCTTCGCCAGAAACCTTCCAATTCCCAACCGCACTTGAAACGTATTAATCCCCGGATTCGGCGCACTCGTAATCCTCAGTCAGCAATTGCGTCCGCCTGGTAGCGGCTTAGCACGGCTTCCCGGGTTACGACACCTTCCAGTTCGCGCAGGTCGGCACGGTTCACCACCGGAATCAGATCCGACTGGCTCACGCAACGCAACGCCGCGTCGAGTGGCAGATCCGGATAGAGATACGGCAAGCGCTGCGTCGGCAGCACCGACGTCAGTGTCAGCGCTCCCTTCCCTTCTTTCATCGAGCGGTCTAGCACCTCGCGCGAAACCGTGGTCCATCCGCTGGGTGCGGTGCGCACCAGGAAAATCTTCTCTGAGAGATCCCGCGTCTGGAGTGCCGCTTGCTCAATCGCGACGGCGCCATCGATAATCATCACGGGCACAGGCTGCATTGCATCCTCAACGCGCAGAATCTCTTCATCTCTCTGTTCTTCCAGGGAGGGTAAAACTAATCCGTCCTGCCGGGTCAAAACATCGAAGATCGGCACCGGCTGCAGGCTCCGCGAAATCAGGTAGGCGACGGTGTTTGCGACAATCACCGGGACAATGATCGAGTAGTTGCCGCTGGTTTCCAGCACCATGAACACCGATGTCATCGGCGCGCGCAAGAACGCCGCAAACAACACGCCCATGCCCACCAGCGCGTACGTTCCCGTGGAAACCGTGAGCAGGGGAAAGAAATGCCGCTCGATGCCTCCGATGGCGCCGCCCAGCATCGCACCGACGAACAAGGTGGGCGCGAACATTCCGCCGGGTGATCCGCTGACGAACGAAAGCGTGGTCGCCAAGATCTTTAGGCCCGCGAGCGCCGCCAGCATCTTCCACGTGAACTGGTCGTGCATTGCCTGGTCCATGAACTCGTAGCCCGCGCCCATCACTTGTGGAAATCCCAGCCAGCCAATGAGTCCGATCAATAAACCGGCAAGGGCTGGCTGGAGATATTGCGTCCAGCGCGGAAGAGCGCGCAGCCGCGGACGGAAGAACCCGATCGCGCGGGAAAAAATCGCCGCGGCAAAGGCGCCCGCGATTCCTAGCCCGGCATAGGCAATCAACTCCGCGGGACGCACAAACGCCGTGACCGGAATCCGAAACAATGCGTCCGCCCCGAGAAACCAGCGCATCACCACCACGCTCGAAATTGCCGACAACACCACCGACCCAAGGATGCCCGCGCTCCAGCGCCCAATCACCTCTTCGATCACGAACAGCACCGCTGAAATGGGCGCGTTAAAAGCCGCAGCCAAACCTGCGGCGGCTCCGACCGGGGCTAGCAAACGCAAATTTTCGCGCGACAACTCCAGTCGCCGCCCCAGCGCGGACGCCAAAGATGCCCCAATCTGCAGCGAAGGATCTTCCGGTCCCAGCGATTGTCCCGACCCAATCGCCAGTGCGGAGCAAATGAATTTCCCAACCGCATTCTTGAATGGGATGTAGCCGTTGTAAACGTACAAAGCAGCCTTGGTCTGATTGACGCCACTGCCCCGCACCGCGGGGAAGAAATGCACGACCAGAACCGCAACCAGCAGGCCCACCGCCGTGGGGGCCCCGATGATGCGCAGCGCCGATGGATGGGGCAGCGGTCCCATCAATCCGATGCGGCACCAATCGATCGCCACGCGAAAACAAACCACCGCCAGCCCGGAAAAAACCCCAATGAAGATGGACAGGATCAGGAAAAAACGTTCTTCCTTGAAGTCGGTGCGAAACGTAAGCC
This sequence comes from uncultured Acidobacteriota bacterium, assembly GCA_963850425.1. Taxonomy (GTDB): domain Bacteria; phylum Acidobacteriota; class Terriglobia; order Terriglobales; family Acidobacteriaceae; genus Gp1-AA133. The sequence continues at coordinate 310,028 of CAWKLF010000007.1, forward strand.
GTGCCAGGCTCCGGCTCAGCCCCCTTCTGTCTCTCTCAACTGCGGGAACCGCGGCCTCAATCGGCGGGCCTGGACTCGGTATGCTGCTCATTGGTCCACCGCTTCCCGGTCGCGCGAGATTAGCAGCAGTGCAAGATCCCTTCCCGACGGATCGCCACATTGCGCGGCAGTTTGCTTCTCGATCTGGAAGACGATGTCCATGAGTTTGTCGGGCACATCCGTATTGCTGAGCCCTTGGAGATGGCGAAGATCGGCCCGCCCGCTTTGCCAGCGATTCCAAAGGTCCCGCAATTCGTTGCCCGGCAGCGCAGGGCTTCCACTGCCGCTGGCGAGCGTCAGATCGATGCCTTTTTCCTGCGCGCAGTTCTTCAAGCGTTCACCCGCCAGCGCGAAAGCGCCGTCAATCCGCCGATTGCGATCCATATCGGAAATCCGCCGCAGAAACGGATCCGCCGCCAGCACCAGCATTGCGGTTTCCAATCGATTGCTCGCCTGTGCATCCTCCGGATCGGCCTTTACGCTTTCCTGCAGGTAGCGTTCGGCAGTTCGATATCGGCCTGACTGAAACGCCGCCTCGCCTGCGCCCGCCAGCGCATGCGGGTCTTTGCCATTGAGTTTCAAAACCAACTGGTACTGTTGAAGAGCGTCCGGATAGGCTCGGGCCTGCGCGAACAGCTTCGCAACCTTCAGGTGCTCGCCAGGATCTGACGGCAGAACCTGCGCCAGCGCCAGCAATTCGGCCTGCGCCTGCGGAAAGGCATTTTGTTTCAGAAGGAACTCAATCAGCTCGAAGCGTGCCTGCCTGCGGTTCTGATCGGGAGTGCTCGCCCACACTCCATAGATCGCGTTGTGATAACTACGGAGCGCTTCGTCCAGGGAACCGCGCCGGGCCGCCAATCGCGCCAGCGCCAGGTTGATCGTGCTGTCTTGCGGCGCTGCGTTCCACAAGCGCAGCAAGTACGCCTCCGACTCGTTGAGCCGTCCCGTTTCCCGCAATGCGCGCGCCAGGTTCAGCTGGTAGGTGGAATTGTCGGTGTCGTAGACGAGCGCAGCGCGAAAATCGTCCAGGGCGCGCTCGGGCCGTCCCGCATGCACTTCGGCAAGTCCGGCTTCGTAAGCATGCCAGGCAATCTGCTTTTCGTTTGCCTTGAGCCGGATGACCAGGCGCGATACCAATGCAAACCCAACAATCGCAATCACCATCAACGCGGCCAGCACCAGGGGAGTTCGGCGAGCTAACGGTCTGGGGATGGTATCGTTCATCGCGACAATCTTTCATCGTAAAGGATGGAAACAAACTGCAACAAATTTGTCATCCCGAGCGGAGTGAGGCGCCAGCCGAACGCAGTCGAGGGACCTTGCGTTTCCCCCCAAAAACCCGCAGCAAGAAGGTTCTGCTCGATGGGCCAGACTTGATGCGCCCGACTCGATGGGCCAGACTCGATGGGCCAGACTTGATGAGCCAGACTTGATGGGCCAGACTTGATGGGCCAGACTTGATGGGCCAGACTTGATGGGCCAGACTTGATGGGCCAGACTTGATGGGCCAGACTTGATGGGCCAGACTTGATAGCTTGCGACCCACGGTTAACAGCATCTGTTACTTAGTAGAATCCTTTCTGCGGAAACTCAAACAGCCGCGGAGCGGCGGCATAGGATAGCCCAGCGCGTAAGCGCTGGGTAGCGAATAGAAACGCGCGAGCCCCGGCAGGGGCGGCACAACGGCGACGCGGGCGTGAGCCCGCGAGCCCGCTTCGAAAAACTACTTCTTCGCCAGAAACCTTCCAATTCCCAACCGCACTTGAAACGTATTAATCCCCGGATTCGGAGTGGCCAGACCGGCGTTGGAAATGTGCATGTAGCGCGCTTCGATGCTCCAGTTGCGCCGTTCGCCGAGCAAGTGAATCCCAAAAACGCCACTCGTCGTAAAATTCACTGCGTTCGTCCCGGTCGGCACCGTGTGGTTGGTGAACAAAGTTCCGCCATCAATCTCCAGGTAAGGAACAATTGACCCACGCGTCGCGAAATCCCACTTCAAGTCGATGGGATTAAACCCCGCACCATAACTGGTGTTTGCTGGTTGGAAAACCAGGAACACCGGCACGGCATCCACCGCGTATTCGAAGCGCCCTTTCAGAAATCCTGGCCCATGCGGCCGCGTCAGAATCCATCCATAGCGAACTCCCAGATTCCAGACGCCGGTATTCTTGGTGCCACCCGGTACCGAGTGTCCGCCGCCGGTCCAGAGTTGAATCTCGTGCCCCCCCTCCTCGGGATGCTCCTGGGAGAACGAAATACCGCCGAGACCAGCGACCAGGGCGACCGAGACGAGAAGCCATCGGAGAAATCTGCGCATGATTTGGCTGACTGCACCACCACCCCAGCAATCGCGCACCCGCGAGGACTCCCTTATCCTCACCATGAATCTAAGCCTTTCTCCGCGCTCTCCCTGCCTACCCCGCGCCCTCTGCGTTTAAGGTTTTGAGTACCACACCTCGGACTAGAATCGTTCTTAACTACCCGAGTCATCCCAAACTCAACCCGCCATCGACCGTCAAAATCTGCCCAGTAATGAAATGCGGCGCCTCGGCAAAAAACCGCACGGCGGCAGCCACCTCTTCTCCGCTGCCATTGCGTTTCATCGGCGTGATTCGGCTCATTTTTCGCATGAAAGGCTCGGCAGCCTTTTCCCCCAATTCAATCATGCCGGGAGCGACCGCATTCACGGCAATCTCCGGCGCCAGCGCTTTGGCCATCACCTTCGTCAACATGTGCAGCGCTGCCTTCGATGAGCAATAGTGCGCGTGCGTCGGCCAGGGCACCGAACCGCCAAGCGAGCCCATATGAATGACCTTGCCGCGCTGCTGCCGAAGATGCTTCAAAGCCTCGCGCGTCACCAGAAACGGCCCGCGCGTGTTCGACGCAAAAATCGCATCCCACTGCGCCACCGTGATCTTCTCAAACTCCACCGTTTCGTAGTTCGCTGCATTGTTCACCAGGATATCGATCCTCCCCAGTTCCTTGCCGGCCTCTTTGATCATCGCCCTGACGCTCTTCTCGCTGGTGACATCGCAATGCAGCGCCAATGCCCGCACCCCCAGGCTCGCCAGATCGATCACCGTATGCTGCGCTTCGCGCGCCGACTTATTAAAGGTGATCGCGACATCCGCCCCGGCCCGTGCCAGCGCCAGTGCCGACGCCCGTCCTAACCGCTTCGCCCCGCCCGTGATCAGCACGGCCTTGCCGTGCAGCGGCAATTCCAGGTTCTTCTTCATGGCTCGGATTGTACCGTTTGAGGGCTGAACCAGTTACTGTCAGGCTATTACCCGCTTTCGCTTTTGACTTACCGGGATCGCGCGAACCCCAGAAGACCGTGGGTCTAACCCTTCCGCACATCGACCGGCCGAGTTACAAACTTCTTTACATTCCGGACGATTGAAATTTGGCGCGAAAATGCTAAACTCCGCGGATGGCCGACCCTCGAGAAGTTCTCGTTTACACTCGCAAGGGCTGCCATCTGTGCGAAATCGTGAAAGAAAGTTTGGTAAAGCTTGAGCGCCGCGGCCTGTTCCGCTGGCAGGAAGTCGATGTCGACACCGACGAACAACTCCGCCGCCAGTTCACCGACGAGGTCCCCGTAGTCTTCATCGACGGCCGCAAAGCCTTCAAATATCGCATGGACGAACGCGACTTCCTGCGCAAGCTGGCCAGTTGAGCCCCATCGCAACCACCCACCCCTTCCATTCATGTCATCCCGACCGAAGTGAGGCGCCAGCCGATCGTAATTAGCCCTCACAACAATTTCGTTCTAAGACCCAGCTACCACATTTTTCTCCACCGACTTTAGATCTGCGCTGACGTCCGCTGACGTTCGCACATAAGTCATCCCATCGCGATAGCCATTTCAACCTTGTCATCCCGAGCGAAGTGAGGCGCCAGCCGAACGCAGTCGAGGGACCTTGTGTTTCTTCCGCCGTCACTCGATGACCAGGCACGCATGCGGCACCTGGCTATCCATCAGCCGGCAATATCCACGGCCCATCCCCGTCTGTTATCCGCAACCAAGCTTTTCTCCGCGCCCTCCCACCCCTCTCCGCCGTCTGCGTTTTAAGATTTTCAAGCCACCTGCCATCCCCATGTCCTACAATCTCCCCGGTCCATGCTGCGCACCCAACTCTACGCCGACCCCGCCAACCTCTTCTTGCACGATGTCATCCTCGAGGCCTGCCGCAAGTTTCCTAATAAAACGGCGCTGCTCGACGCCTCCATCGATCGTCGCTTCACCTATGCGGAATACGGGGAGACCGTCGAAGCCCTTGCCCGCGGCCTGGTCGCCGCCGGCCTCAAACCCGGTGAAGTCGTCGCCATCTTCCTCCCAAATTCCTGGGAATTCGCCGCTGCTTACCACGCAACCACACTCGCAGGAGGCTTCCCCACCCTGCTGAATCCGACCTATCGCGAGCGCGAAGTACGCTACCAGTTGGAGAATTCCGTTGCCGCCATCCTCATCACCGATGGCGCCGTCCTGGGCGACATCAATCTGGCGGGATTGCCAAACCTGCGCCGCGTTTACAGCACGCGCCATAGAGCCAGCGCCACGGAAGACTTCTCCGACCTGCTGAAACCGGTGACGGTCGCGCTTCCTAACCCACGCCTATCGTCGAAGGAGGCGATCGCCGCCCTTCCCTACTCCAGCGGAACAACCGGCCTACCCAAGGGCGTGATGCTCTCGCACTACAACCTCATCGCCAACATTTACCAGCTGATCGCTCCGGACGGCGTGCCCTTGACCAACGCCGACACGATGCTCTGCTTCCTTCCCCTCTACCATATTTATGGCCTCAACGTGGCCCTCAATCCGATCCTTACGCTCGGCGGCCAAATCGTGCTGATGCCTCGCTTCAACGTCCCGCAACTTCTAGCTCTGCTCGTCTCTGAAGGTGTCACCATGATGCCGGTCGTTCCTCCAGCTTTGAACGCGCTGAACCATGCTGCCGAAGCCGGTACCTTTCCCGCGGGACACAAAGTCGGATGGGTGAAGTGCGGAGCCGCGCCGCTTGCTCCCGAACTGGCTCGCCGCTTTACCGAGCTCACCGGCATTCCCATCAACCAGGGATATGGAATGACTGAAGCTTCCCCGGTCACGCACGTCGGCTACGTTCAACCGGAGCTCAACAATCCCGTATCGATCGGACAGCCGCTCGCGCAAACCGATTGCCGCGTCGTCGATCTCGCCGACCGTGAAGTCGGGGCGTGCGAACCGGGCGAGCTCGTCATGCGCGGCCCGCAATTCATGTTGGGATACTGGAAAGAACCGCAAGCCACTGCCAGCGTCTTGCGTGACGGATGGTACTGGTCGGGCGACATCGTGAACCGTGACGCCAGCAACTTCTTCTATGTGCTCGACCGGCGCAAGGAGATGATCAAGTACAAGGGCTTCCCGGTGGCCCCCGCCGAAGTCGAAGCCGTCTTGATGGAGCATCCCGCCGTTCGCGACTGCGGAGTCGTCGCGCGCCCCAACCCAGAGGCCGGCGAAATTCCCTGTGCCTTCGTCGTGCTGCGCGAAGGTCACAATTCCGACGAGGCCATGAAGAAAGCCCTATGCGGCTTCGTGGCCGACCGTCTCACTCACTACAAGCAGCCCCGCGAAATCCTCTTCGTCGACTCGGTGCCGCGCACGCCTTCGGGCAAAATCCTTCGCCGGGAACTACGCAAGGTTTTCTCCTGAGCGCAGCGCTTCCCTACCGATAGTTTGCTTGCTCAGTTGTTCGCCCAGGGTGGAGTCACACCCGTCATCCGCGCATAGGCAATCAACTGTCCCATGTGCTCGTTGTCATGAATGATGATTCGCAGAAACATGCCGTCCACGGTCGCATCCCGGTCCGCGATGTGCACCTTGCGCTCCAGGTCCTTCGGCGTCTCCGCGGCGTGCGCCGTCTTGACCGCATCCAGCGAGCGCTTCAGCCATTGGATCACTTCCGGCTTGGACGTCACGGACTTCTCCATCTCCCGCGTAAGGTCCGCCGGCATCTTTGGTCCAGTAATGCTGAGCAGATAAAAGGTCGCCAGCGCAATGTGCATGTAGACTTCGCTGGTCGAACGCACTCCGGCCGCCGGCCGCCACGTAAACTTCTCCGCCGGCGTTGCTTCCGCCAGAGCAATCAACTGGCTCGATACATGTTTCCACTCGCCGTCGTATCCCTGCCAGATGCCTTCGGGCGGATTCTGTGCAAGCAATCCCGGCGTGCCCAATAGAACCGTTACCAACGCAATCCCCACGCAAATTTTCACGGTGCTCTCCTCTTCCCTGCCCCTCTTAGACGGTAGCGCCACCCTTTCGTTGGGGTGGATCCCTATTATTAGAAGATAAGTCTCCATCCCCTCGCCGCGACCCAACCGCCAATCTCGGTCTGCGCCCCCGGATGCTACACTCGCTCAGGCATGCGGACGGACATTCTCCCTCTATGTGACAAGCATTTCCGCACGATGGAAGCCTGCATCGCTCCCTACAGTTTCGACTACTCCGTCGATTTCTTCCGCTGCACCGAGAAGTTCTGCGGCCGATGTTTTGGCGAGCGCGTAGGCTACGTGAATCCAAAACGCGATGTCCCTCCCGAAATCACTCCCGACCAGCCCCGCTGCGACATGCACGGGCGGCCCATGTTCATCCTGAGCCTCGACCGCCAGCACAACCGCATCTCCTACGGTTGCACCGAACCCGGCTGCACGCAACGCGTGATCAAGACCTGAGCCTCCGCTGGCCGCCCTTTGAGAGCAATGGAAGAGGGCAGCTCCGACACTCGCGCCCCGTCAATCCCAGGTTAGCGTCCAAGGAACGGACGCGAACCTGGGCCACCTACCTACTCTGGAGGGTGCGGTCCGAAGTCAATCAGGTCCAGCAGATGGCGGGCGATTGCGTCTTCGTCAAGCTCCACGACGATGGCGTTCTTGTCGGCGCCGGGCTGGCGGCGGAACCCGGGCGATAGTCTTTTGGCACGCTCAGGGCAGGCTGCTCCGCGCCGACTGGACAGGTTTGCTTGGCGGGGACGCGGGCGAGGGCGCCCGCGCTACATTGACTGGTTGCGTTGATGGGCGCGCGGCTTTCTTGTTTTCCGGTTGCGCTTCTTTGGCGGCATCTTCTTCATCGTGTTCGGAAGAATCTTCTTCGCCTTCCTCGTCCGCGTCTTCTTCTTCGGAGCCTCCGTCCTCGGATTCTTCGTCTTCAGAGTCTTCGTCTTCTTCTTCTTCCAATTCTTCGTCTTCGCTTTCTTCTTCGTCTTCGCCCTCTTCTTCTTCGTCCTCTTCTGCGTCGTCCTCTTCTTCCTCCTCTTCAAATTCTTCCTTGCACCAGGCGTTGTCGTCCAAATTGTTGTCGGCGACCGAGCGGGGATCGATGACGACGCTCTCGTGGTGAAAGGGCTCGAGCTTCATGTGGCGGAGGTTGAGCGAGGCGGTCTGCAGGGCGTAGAGCAGGAGTCCGGCGATTTTCGGATCGAGCTGCCCGGCCAGGATGAGGCGCATGACCTGCATGAGGGCGACCTGGACGGAGTCGGCGTCCTCGAGCACGGGCATGGTGAAGCTGAGCGGGGCGGCGGGCTGCGCGTTCAGCTGGATGCGCTGGCCCTGCCAGTTTTTGTGAAAGAAACAGAAGCGGCGTCCGCGAAGAGCCGGGGAGCCGCACTGGGTGCCATTGGTTTTGATATGAGTGCAACGAGGGATATGAACGTCGTACGACATGAAAAGTGCTCCACCCCCCTCCCCCACGGTCTAATGGAATGAACGAGATGCGCGGGGAAGGAGGTCAAAATCTTTGAGATGAAAGGGCTTACAGGGAAAATCTTCGAAACAAAGGAGATACATCTATAAGATAATTTCATATGTAAGCCTTATAGCTAGAGTGTGGGATGGTGGAATGGAGTGTCAAGGATTATTTGGGAATTTGGGGGAGGCGGTTCCGAAATGGGAAGGGAAAGTTGGGGTTGGGTGGGGAAAGGGCTTGACGGGGCTTTTGGAATGCGGAGAGGGTGGTGGTTGAGGTAAGTGTGATCCCAGGTTAGCGTCCAAAGGGCCGACGCGAACCTGGGGCACCGGGCGTTCGGCTTCGCCTCACTTGCTCGGAATCTACTGTACCCGTTCCAATCTCTGCCACCAAGCCTTTACCGCTGCGACCGCGTCAGTGGTGGTCCGATACGGTTCATACAATTTGTGCAGGAAGTCCGACGGCATTGTCTTAAGACTCTCATGTTTGAGAATCATGCAAGGCCTCTTCAGGGTCTGCATCATTGCCAGCTCGTAAACAATGTTTGCGTTGTGGAGCTGTTTCGATTCGCCTTTGTCGAAAATCGCAATCCCATAACGACAGCACAGCAAACAGGCGAGCGGATTGTAGAGGTCGTCAGTTAGGCTGTGGTCTCGGGCAACAACTGGGTTGAGCCCAAGCTCGGTTAAGGCTTTCCTCACTTCCGAAATAATTTTGCCCATGGCCGGCCTGTAGGCAACCATCACGAAGACGTTGTGGTCGTAGTTGTTCTCCCGAAGAAAAAGTCTAATCGCATTAGCCCAACCGTATAGTGCATTTGGTATCAGGTCGTTTGTTAGGCCCGGGATTTCAGGGAGCACACTTCGCTCAATAACCTGTGCGCTGACCTTGTCCGCTTTGGCAAAGCGCTGGAGTCGAGCTATTTCCAATAGCAGCTCTTTGCCGAGTACTCCGCGCAGTGCAAGCAGCTTTCCCCGATATCGCTCTGCGCGGTTGCGGCCGCTGCTAAGCCGGGCAATGTCCTCAGTTAACCTTTCGGCCCGATCGATTACTGCACGGGGTACCTGTGCCGATTCGAGCTGTGGCCGGAGGTTCGACCACGAGAGATAGAATTGTTCTATCCTTCTGCGAAAGGGTATAGCTGTTACGAATACCCCCGGCATCCCCTTAAGAGATTCCAGAAGGGAGTCGAGTTCTCGACGTAGAGTGCGGAGGGCGTCTAACACACTTATGGATTAGAAAGCAGCGACTCGGCGTACTCCTCGCCAGTGGCCGTGAGTGTGTAAGCACGTTGGCCTTCTTTTTCGCCTGCACTCATCATCAAACCCCTCCCTACGAGGCGGGCAACACTATCACTAATGTTCGTGAAGGAATACTTTGCCTCTTTTCCTCGCGCTCCCAGTTCGGTGGTAGTAAAGCTCGTCTGAGATTCCATTTTCTCGACGTAATAGCCCAGCAGGAGAGCGCGGTCAGTCTGGTTTGCGGCTCGCTTTAGAATCTCAGAGGGGGAGCGCTTCTTCTTTCCAGGCGAGTGCTGAAGCGAGGACGTGGCCGACACGCTAGAGTCGGACCCGCCCGACTTCACGGAGCTACTCAGGTACTTAGCTATCAAATCTTCGAGTTTCTTCTCCGCATATTTCGATGGCCCGGATACCTCGACGGAAAAAGTCCCAATTGATAGCCTCAAAGTAACATTTGCCATAAACCTCCTCACAACAACAATTCAGCTTAGATAATAACAATACGCGGAGCGCGATTGAATGGGCGGGATAATACGGGGGGGAATAATACGGGGACAGACGGGACGTTCACCATATTTCGTGATACGAGAAAACCGGGAAACCTCCCGTCTGTCCCCAGGTTCCCCCCAGGTTCCCCCCAGGTTCCCCCAATCTGCCGCTCATGTGTGGAATTGCCGTTCTAACAGGCCAACGGTGAACAGCCACGCAATGACACCCAGTGCCGTATCAGCCCAGGTTAGTTCCTTAGGCTCTCTACGCCAGTAGTGCTGCCAAAAATAGGCAACCCACAGTAGCAAAGGAAGGAGAGAGAACCCGAAGGCCCCTGCCCAGTCACCTGTGTGCGCTACATCAATACAGCCGCGAACTACAGACAGAGCTAGAAATAGACTAAGTCCTACTTCTTGCCATCTCGATTTCTTTACGACGTGCTGAGTCGGCACTGTCATTTTCGTGTTCATTTTGCTTAAACGGAATGAACCGAGTCTTCCTTGACAACGACCTACCTTTCTTGTCTCGCAGGTGCAGCACGATGGCCGCAATAAGCAGGACCAACGCTCTGGGATCACCCACACTGATCCCGATAAGGCTGCCTATCCCGGGCGCACTCAATAGTGCAGGATCATTTGGACGTGACAACGTGATGTGCATGTAAACAACATCAATAACGAAAAACACGATTGCAAGCCACTTCCATATCTTCATGCTCATCTCGCGTCCCATCCTGGGCTCGACTCATCTCTGTCATGCAGCCTCACGGCTTCAGTTCGCGGTCGATTTCTGCAAGCTGGCGCACGAACACTCGGCCGGACTTCGCCGTGAAGACTGCATCGCTGATGGCCGCTTCTTTCGTCTCCTGCGGAGAGCCTCCATTTGCGAAGTAAGCGTCACTTGCGTCGTACCAGCACCAGCGGCCTTTGTCTCGAAGCCACTCCTCGCGGCACGGCTCTATGTACTTCGCGATCACTTCCCTGATTTTCGCTTCTCGCAAGCGATCCCGCACACCCTTTGCTTTCGCGTTCTTCCGCGCCTCATCGAACTTCGCCCAATTGCAGGAGGAAGCGGCGGAAGCAAGATGCTCGCGTAGGTCGGAGAGCTTGAACTCCAACGTCGCCGGGCTTTCGTGAAGCGGGTGATATTCAAACAACAAAATGTCAGTCGCAACGAGTCTTCTCGCAAAGTCGATTGGCTCTGGGGCAAAAAGCGCGTCATGGCTGCTTGCTTCACTCCAGTTTTGACTGCGTGGGGAAGCATCGTCGAGTTTTACCCGTACCCTGCCGCTGTCCACGATGTGCGCAGTGGCAACGTAGACTTCAGTTCGTCCACGAGAACACCGTATGAGCAGGCTCCCGCCTGCCGCATCTTCCGACGCCTTCGAGAGAATGACCTCCGGGGTCCGATCCATCTTGTTCGTGCTCTCTCCAATCAGCCATCCGCCACTCGTTCTCGTGGCACCCGCAGCGATTAGGGGTTGAAATTGTTCTTTGTAGGTTGTCCACGATTGTTGTTGCTTCTCAGTGAGTTCAGGGGCTGGACTAGGTCGGCGAACACATCCGACGAGCCCGACAGCGGCCAGGAGAAGAATGGGGAATGCGTTTTTCATCTCCACCTTTTGCCTCAACGCTAGGGCGGATACGCAGCGATACGCAAGGACTGGCGACACACTCCTCCGCGATTTCACCGTGAGAGAGACCAGAACGGGAATAGGGGAGTGAACGCTCGAACTGGCGGGTGGGCGGGTGGCCCGGCCTATGCAACGTTCCAAGTCTCGATGGTGCCCCGTCCAAGCTTCGCTTGGGCGGGTTTGTTCATCGGTCACAGATCACCCGGAGCAACCGGGAGCAGACTTGCGGGGTGCCCTGGTGCCTGAAGCATTTCCAGCAGTCCGGTCAAAACCACTACCTTATGTTTAGCTGTTATCACCGCCAGCCAAAACTCGATGCACCTGTGCCCCGGGATCTCTTCGTCAAAGCGCTCGAGACCGTGCGCCGGCAGTATGGATTGCTGGTCTATGGTTTCGTGGTGATGCCTGAGCACGTCCACTTATTGGTGAGCGAACCGGAAAAGGGCGGGCTGGCACAAGCTTTGCAGTCGCTGAAACAATCGGTGGCGTGCAGGCTGGCGTTACGCGCCGCTGAGGCGTTCTGGCAGGCGCGCTATTACGACTTCAATGTCTGGAGCGAGCGCAAGTTCACTGAGAAGCTGCGCTACATTCACCGGAACCCGGTGACGAGGGGACTGGTGGATCGTCCTGAGGATTGGGCGTGGTCGAGTTTTCGGCACTATCTGATGGGGGAGACTTGTGGTGTGGAAATTGCGTCGAGGTGGGCGGCGCGGGAGCGGGAGCGACTTGGAGTTTTTCCGGTTGTGCAGAGCGCCAGGAAAATCCCCGCCCAAGCGGAGCTTGGACGGGGCACCCTCGCTGGCGGACTTACGTCCGCGGCGCGGGGTGTCGTCCCTACGGGACTCGCGTCGATGGGGCTAGCTTACCCAGGACTTACGCCCTGGGCTATCCTCTGCCGCCGCTGCGCGGCTCCGGTACAGCGGATTCCTCCTGCCTCTGCTTCGGTCGGCTACCGACTCAGCTTCGCGTCCAGGTGAACCTCGGCGCCGGGCAATATCTTCAGATCTCGCACCCAGTCCGCATAGCCCGACGTCTTGATCACCACCTTGTAGGTTCCTTCGCGCAAACTCAAAACTGCAGGCGTGGAACTTACAAAGCTGCCGTCCAGAAAAACATCGGCACCATCGGGGTCGGAAGAAATTTTCACCGGAACCAGTGCCTGCGCATTCCGGTCAACGGCGGTCAGTTTGCCCTGTTCCAGCGTTATACTGACAGCCGGATAAGTCAGCCAGTGACGGTCGCCAAATTCCACTTCCTGGATGGGCGCGCCCAGAGTCTTCACAACTTGATCGCGTGTCATACCCGGTTTCAGGTCACCCGCGTGAGTGGCGGGTACGGTAGCCGCCGGCAGAGGGGCACTGGCTGCGATCGCGGGTGGGGGCGCGGAGGTTGTGCCTTCTGGAAGAACCCACTGATCGATCACCGCGTAAACCTTCGCCATGTCGCCTTGCGCCAGCGTATCTGGTGTGAAAAAGAAGTTGACGCTACACCAGACCTGCGAAGGCTTGCCTTTGCCGGGAATTACCCGCGTGCTGAGAAGGCCAAGGGTTACGACATCAGACCCCACGTGTGCGGCATTCACGTAGAATTTTTCCCCGCGAGCCAGTGCCACTTCCTTGTCACCGGTCACCACAGACGATTTGCCGTCCTGAATCGCATTTGCGGGCAACTTCTTCCGATCGTAGGAACCATACAGACCATCCCGCACCAGCAGCACCGTGCTTCCCGCCTTGCGAATGGAGTTTTCCCCGTGTACGCCCATGGGACCGCCGCCCAGGATGGTCAGGCGGTATCTGGCTTGCAGGCTGTCTTCCAGTTCACCTCGTCGGCCCGGATCCTGGGCGAGGACGGACGACAAAGCCGCGCATAGAAATAGTGGAATCGTAATTCCTTTTTTGAAAGGCATTCTCGGAAGAGTAACAAACGCGATGGATGCAACCAACACAGCATTTATTTCGGATGAAAAAACCCGCCCGATGGGACGGGTTCTTGTTCGCGAGCTGTTCTAACTAGTTCTTCTTCTCGGATGGCGGTGGAGTCGCTGCGTTTCCTGGATCTTTCTTTTCGTCACCCTGGTCCGGCTTAGCACCCGTGTCGGTCTTGGTGTCGGCCTTGGCTTGAATGGACACCAACTCGACTTCGAAAACCAGCGTTGCGCCCGGCGTGATGTCAGGTCCGGCCTGCCGGTCGCCGTAGGCGAGGTCGGAAGGAATGAACAGTTGCCAGGTGGATCCGACGGGCATGAGTTGGAGCGCTTCGGTCCAGCCCTTGATAACTCCGCCCACCGGGAAAGTCGCTGGCTGTCCGCGTTTATAGGAACTGTCGAATTCCTTGCCGTCAATCAGCGTGCCTTTGTAGTTGCAGACCACCGTGTCTGCCGCAGTGGGCTTGGGTCCGGTGCCGGCTTTGAGGATCTTGTATTGCAGGCCGCTGGGCAGCGCAACCACACCCTCTTTGGTCTTATTCGCCGTCAGGAAGGCTTCTCCATCTTTCTTATTCTTCTCGGATTTCTCCTTGTTGAGCGTTGCCTGCTTCGCCTGCAGGTCTTTCGTGAGGTCGGTGAGCGTCGCGCGAATTTCCTCATCGGTCATCGCGGACTTGGCGCCCGTCAACGTATCCTTCAGGGCGCGCGTCAGGATGGTGGGGTCGACGTCGATGGAAGACGACTTCAACTTGTTGCCCAGGTCCGCACCAATCGCGTAGCTGACTTTATCCTTCGGGGTACTTAACGCGGGAGCGGCCGTGGCGGGCTTGGCCGTGCCAGCTTTCGCGGCGCTGCTGGTGGCGGGCTTTTTGGCCGGCGATTTGGGCGCAGGCGTGGTGGTTTGTCCGTAAGTAAGTGCAATGCTGCCGACGACGAAGGTCGCGAGCAACAACGGCTTGGCGCAGAGAGTCGGGATTCTTAGCATCACTGTACTATTTTACCGTGCTGCGTCCTTGGCGGATATAGCTCAAAAGAGGCCCCCTGTTCGATCCGAAGGAAACACGTTGGCACGAGCGGGTCAGTCCCGCGTCAGGTAGTCGTACTGCTGGGCGTTGAGCGGAACAACCGACAGCCGTCCCTGCCGTACCAGGGCTGAATCCGCAAAGAGCTTTTGCCCCTTGATGTCGGCAAGGCTCTTGGGCAAGCCAATCGTCTTGCCGGCCTTGATTTTGACCAGGGGCGTCTTCGGGTCCGAAGTATCCACCGAGACGACTTCGGCAGTTCCGACGGCGCGCTTGTCGTCACCCGTGTGGTAAATAATGAGGTGATCGCCGGGCTGCATGGCCCGCAGATTCTTCACGGCGACCGGATTCGTGACTCCGTCCCAGATCGTGGTCTTGTCGCGCAGCAGATTATCGAACGAGTAAACCGATGGCTCTGTCTTGAGAAGATAGTTCATGATGGCCTTACATTCCGTGTGATGATCGACGAAATATGGGACCGTGTGGCCCGCAAATTCATTCCGGCTTGCTGGAGTCCTTGTTGTCGTTAGACGGCGGGGGTTTCTGACTCTCGGGATGGTCGTCGTAGATGGAGTATTGCTTCTGCGGGCGCTTCAGGCGGACGGTGATTTCCTGTTCGGCTTCAGCGATATCGTAGTCTTCGCCAAAAGTCTGGAAGCCCGGCGCAAGCACCTGCACTCGCAGCTTGCCGTAAGGGACACCTTCGAAGTGAGTCTTCCCGTCGTTGTCGGTTTTCAATTCGAAGCCGCCTCGGCCCTGCTTCCCTCGCCCATTCACCGGATGGAGCACCACCGCGGCATTCCGGACCGGCTTGCCACTATCATCCTTCAAAATAATGAAGCTCAGGGCCGCGCTCGGCTCGCTAGCCGAGATGGCGGCCGGCCACAGGGTGAGGGCAAGCGCCATTGCGATCAGAGATACTTTGTTCGGCATCGTGCCCACATTTTAAGCAGCGCGCCGCCGGCTGTCATCCCGGATCCGCCCAAATCTATGCGACCCGCCCAACGCTCCCCGGCGTACTTGACAAGGGCCAGCGCGAACCCGTATCATTAGCACTCGCAAGGGATGAGTGCTAACAGATCCCTGCCAGCAATCTAACTAACACAAAACACTAAAGATAGTGAAAGGAGTCGGAAAACTATGGCTACCAAGTTCACCCCCCTGCACGACCGAATTCTAGTTCGCAGGGTAGAAGAAGCCGAAACCAGCCGAGGCGGGATCATCATACCGGATTCGGCTAAGGATAAGCCGCAGGAGGGCGAAATCATCGCCGTCGGTCGCGGCAAGAGCAATGACGAAGGCAAGGTGTTTCCCCTGGCCGTGAAAGACGGAGACCGCATTCTGTTTGGAAAGTATTCAGGCACTGAGATCAAGATTGATGGAGAGGACTTCATCATTATGCGGGAAGAGGAAGTGCTGGGCATTCTGTCGGGTGCGACCTCTGGTGCGAGCAAGAAAGAACTTGCGGGCTCGCGCAAATAGCGGTGGTCAGTGGCTAGTGGTCGGTGGTCAGCGATTCGAGATCGGTTGGCGGTATTCAGCTGTAAGCAGTTGCCGATCCTATGATTTTCCTGACACCTGAGACCTAATTTTTAGAAATCGAAGCACTTTCAAATTCAGGAGACGAAGCAATGGCAAAGCAGATTGTTCATGGCGAGGAGTCGCGGCAGGCGATCCTGCGCGGCGTTAACTTACTCGCGGACGCGGTAAAGGTCACGCTCGGTCCGAAGGGCCGAAACGTGGTTATTGAGAAGAAGTTCGGTTCGCCGACCATCACCAAGGACGGCGTCACCGTCGCGAAGGAAATCGAGTTGAAGGACTCGCTCGAGAACATGGGCGCGCAGATGGTACGCGAAGTCGCTTCGAAGACTTCGGACGTCGCGGGCGACGGCACCACCACTGCTACCGTTCTGGCGCAGGCGATTTATCGCGAGGGCGTGAAGACTGTGGCTGCAGGCGCGAATCCGATGGCGCTCAAGCGGGGCATTGAGAAGGCGATCAGCGTGATCGCGGGCGAAATCGACAAGAAGACCGGCGAACGCGGCAGGGGCAAGCTGGACGAGTTCTCGAAACCGGTAACGGGCGACATGATCGCCCAGGTGGGCACGATCTCGGCCAACAACGATGAGACCATCGGCAAGATCATCGCCGAGGCCATGAAGAAGGTCGGCAAGGACGGCGTCATCACGGTGGAAGAGTCGAAGACGCTGGAGACGCAGCTGGAAGTGGTCGAAGGCATGCAGTTCGACCGCGGCTACCTGTCTCCGTACTTCGTGACCGATCCGGAACGGATGGAAGCAAGCCTGGAGAACGCCTACATCCTGATCCACGAAAAGAAGATCAGCTCGATGAAGGACCTGCTGCCGCTGCTGGAGCAGATTGCCAAGGGCGGCAAGCCGTTGCTGATCGTGGCAGAAGACGTGGAGGGCGAAGCGCTCGCTACCCTGGTGGTCAACAAGCTGCGCGGGACCTTGCAGGTGTGCGCGGTGAAGGCGCCGGGCTTCGGCGATCGGCGCAAGGCCATGCTGCAGGATATCGCCATTCTGACCGGGGGCAAGGCCATCACGGAAGATCTGGGGATCAAGTTGGAGAACGTGCAGGTAGGCGACCTCGGCCAGGCCAAGAAGCTCACGGTCGACAAGGACAACACCACCATCGTCGAAGGCAAGGGCAAGCATGCCGAGAT
The DNA here is from genome assembly GCA_963850425.1 of uncultured Acidobacteriota bacterium. GTDB lineage: Bacteria > Acidobacteriota > Terriglobia > Terriglobales > Acidobacteriaceae > Gp1-AA133. Next base: position 326,782 of record CAWKLF010000007.1, read on the forward strand.
CGAAGGACGGGTGAAGGAGATCCGCGGCCAAATCGACAAGACCACCTCGGACTACGACCGCGAGAAGTTGCAGGAGCGGTTGGCGAAGCTGGTGGGGGGCGTGGCGGTGATTAAAGTTGGCGCGGCCACCGAGACCGAAATGAAAGAGAAGAAGGCTCGGGTGGAAGACGCCATGCACGCGACGCGGGCGGCAGTGGAAGAAGGCATCGTCCCGGGCGGTGGAGTGGCGCTGGCGCGCTGCATTGCGGCCATCGACAAGCTAAGGGTTGACGGCGACGAGCAGATTGGCGTCAACATCGTGAAGCGGGCGCTGGAAGAGCCGCTGCGCCAGATCGTGGGCAACGCCGGCGAAGAGGGCGCGGTGATCCTGGGCAAGGTGCTGGAATCCAAGGACACCAACTACGGCTACAACGCGTTGACCAACGAATTTGAAGACCTGGTCAAGGCGGGGGTGCTGGATCCGACCAAAGTGGTGCGGACCGCGCTGCAGAACGCGGGCTCGATCGCATCCTTGATGTTGACCACCGAAGCGCTGGTGTCGGAACTGCCGGAAGAGAAGAAAGCTCCGGCGGGCGGCGGCGGGCACGGTGGCGGCATGGAAGGCATGTACTAAAGCTAGCTACGAGCTTTGAGCTACGAGCTTTGAGCTATGAGCAAACTGAAGCCCCGCTCGGGTGAGCGGGGCTTTTTGTTGTTCAATTCCGACGACTAACTCATTCGCTGAAATCGACAGCGTCCCAATCTGTCTCCGGGTTTTGTGTCCTTCACAGCTTCCTATCCCCTGGCAGCCGGAACATAAGCCGTTTGCTTACGCGCTTTCAGCTCTCCAAGCAGACGAAGCGCTTCCGGTCGTCGTCCGGCGTAAGCGTACGCTCGGACGAGCACACCCATGACTCCCGGAATCCGATTGGAAACGTCAGAGCTTTCTCCAATACTGGCACGGCTTCCCCAGGTTGGTCGTTAGCGATGAGTGCGAATCCGAGATACCAAAGTGCCCCTGCATCGTCCCGCTGGATCGCTACTGCACTCTTCAATTCGTCAATGGAGCCACCGAACCGGTGCGCACAAAACAGAATCCATCCGATCATCGTCGGTAACCCCAAGCGGATCGAGCTCGCGAGCGCGGTTGGCCTGTGCCCAAGCCTCGTCAATTCGACCATGGGAAAGCAACCAATGCGCGAGTCCAAGATGAGCGGCCCCGTCGCTTGGATTTAACTCGAGCGCGCGAGTACCGGGGGAACGATCGTTCAGCTTTCGAACCTTGGAATGACATTTGGGGGACCGCCTACCAGCCATTTCGGAACGGCACCGATCCACGGAGTAGTCCGCAGGCCAAGATAGCTGCCGTGTTGGGGATTTTCACCTAACCGTTATTTAGGCTCCGACGACCTTTTAACTCCTTCATCGCAGAGGAACCTTCATGGGACTGGGCCACCTGCCTACGACTTCGTCGTGGTCGGCTACGTTGTCACGCCCAAGCGTGTCCACTTTTGCTGAGCGAAAGTAGGCGTGCCGGGGATCAGGTTGAGGTCCTTGCCTCCCACCCTTCGAAAAGCGCGAAGGGTGGGGCAGCCACAGTCGTAACGCCACTCAATCGCAAAGTGCGCGCTTGAATGGGTCACCCCCACGCGTTGTGTGGGCCACCCGCCCCCCCTGATCCTTCGCTTCGTTCCGCCTGACAAAAAAACAGCAGGTCCTTCACTTCGCTCAGGATGACAAGACGAAGAAGGTGCCTAGGCTCTCAGGTGTCTGCCCTATGGTGCTTTGGAAAAACCTTCAGACCAGCGCCAGGCCAATGCATGCGCAGTTCTTCCACCAGCTTGCGCTCACTGGTGATGCCGTACAAAAAGCCGACCAGAAGAATGCTCGGAGGCGAGCCACGCTAGGGCGATAAGCTTTTATTTCTGTGTTGTGATCCTCTGCGACTAGGCCCATGACTGGGCGTGGACCCTTGTTCTTTTGTCGCTTCGTAGCTGCGAGCGCGGTTCGGCGCTGCCAGATGAGTGCTTTTGCCTACTGGATTCTCGGGACCAACAAAGCCGGGGTGGCGGGCATCAGAGGGAATACGATTTGGCCTTCGCTGGTGGATGGTGTGCGCGAGGCTGGCGAGAGCCGGACATATTATGCCGCAGACGTTTGATCCGAGGGCAAAGCAGCGAGGCGCGAACATGTCGGATTCGATGCTGACTACGACTGAGCAGATCGACTCGATCTGGGGCCTGGGCGGGCTGAGTTGGAAGGAACTCGCACGGCGGACGTGGGGCGGGATCAATCGAAATGATCTGCTGAATCGTGGTTACGAACTGGCCTATAACTTTCTGCTAGCGGTCTTTCCGTTGTTGCTTTTTCTGGTTGCGTTGCTTGGGGTTTTTTCTTCGCAAGGTGGGCGGCTGCGCGGAGATATGTTCTTTTACGTGCAGCAGATTCTTCCTCCGGCTGCATACAACCTGTTAGTGAATACATTGCAGGAGGTAACTCAGAATTCGGTGGGGGGCAAGCTGACGTTCGGGCTGGTGTTTGCTTTGTATGCGGGGTCGGGCGGAATGACGCAGTTAATGTCGACGCTGAACGCGGCTTACGAAGTGCATGAAGGGCGCTCGTGGATCACGGTGCGCCTGATTTCGATTGCGCTGACGATTGCGATGTCGATCCTTATTATTGCGGCGCTGCTCCTGGTGCTGGGCGGGGGCGCGGTGTTGCACTACCTGGGGCAGATATTGGGATTGAGTTCAGCGGTTCTGGTGGTGGCAAAGATATTCCAGTGGGTGTTGGCGCTGGCTTTTGTCGTGCTTGCATTCGCGGTGATCTACTACTTTGCGCCTGACGTGAAAGAGCAGCACTGGTACTGGATCACGCCGGGATCGGTGATCGGCGTCCTGATCTGGGCGGCGGCGTCCGCAGGCCTGCGCGCGTATCTTCATTTCTTCAATACCTACAGCAGAACGTATGGATCGCTGGGGGCGGTGATGATCCTGATGTTGTGGTTCTACATCACGGGGCTGGCGTTTCTGATGGGCGGACAGATCAACTCAACCATCGAACATGCCGCGGCGGAGCACGGGCATCCGGAAGCGAAGGCCCCCGGACAGAAAGCGGCTTAAGCCGCGGCGAGGCTAGAAGATATCACCTACAGGGAGTCCTGTGGTTTCAACCATCAGCGAGGATAGACGAGGATTTCTTCGAAAACGGAGCGCGATGGATTCATCAAACTACTATAGTAAGAATGAGCGGGCACGCATCCGCAGGAGGGTGTCATGCGCAAGGTACTTATCGGCGTAGGCGTTTTAATTGTTCTAGTCATCGCAGGCCTGCTGATTTTTGTGGCGACTTTTGACGTCAACCAATATCGCGGATCGATTCAGTCGCAGATGGAAAAGAAGCTGGACCGGAAGGTGACACTCGGGGATATGCACCTCAGCCTGTTTCCGCCGCGTTTTCGTGTGCAGAATGCGCAGATCAGTGATGATTCTAAATTCAGCGATGCTCCGTTCGTGAAGGCGCAGGAACTGAGTGTATCTGTTCAACTCATGCCGCTGCTGCATAAAGAGGTGGAGATTGACTCGCTGAATCTCGAGCGGCCAGTGGTGAACCTGATCAAGAACAATGCAGGTGTATGGAACTTTGCGTCCATCGGACAGGGGACCAACACTCCACAAACCAGCTCGTCCGGCCAGTCGTTTACGCTGGGGGCTCTAACCATCACCGACGGACAACTCTCGATCCTCGACCAGGCGAAGGGCAAGACGCCTTCGGTGTATGACCACATCGACGTGACGCTGAAGAATTTCTCGCCGGCGAAACCTTTTAGCGTGGATGCGTCGGTGCGACTGGCGGGGTCGTCGCAAGAAGCAAAGCTGAGCGGCGAGGGCGGGCCGATCGTGAATGGGAATCCGGTGGCCACTCCGTTTCATGGAACGCTCAGTTTGAAGCAGATTGGGCTAAGCGATTTCGCGAAGTTTATGAACTCGCCGGCAATGGAAGGAACCGACGGCACCATCACAGGGGAGACGAAGATCAACAGCCAGGCGGGCAAGATGACGGCACAGGGACAAACTGAGATCAAGAATCCCAAAGTGCACGGGATGGAATTGGGCTTCCCGATCACAGCTCAGTACGATCTGACGGACGATTCCAGGAGCGACCTGCTCACGATTCAGAGCCTGCTGCTGAAACTGGGCACGACCCCGGTGGAGTTGAGCGGGACGGTGGATGCGAAGCCGACTCCGGCCATCCTAAATATAAGGGCGAAAGCTACGAATATTTCGATTGCGGAGGCGGCGAAACTGGCGGCCGCGTCGGGCGTGGCTTTGTCTCAAGGGACGACAGCGACTGGCAACGTAAGCGCAAACATTGAAGCGCGCGGTCCAGCGGACAAGCCAGCGTTGAATGGAACCATTAACGGGAGCAACATCCAACTAAGCGGCAAAAATGTTGCGCAGCCGGTACAGATTCCGTCGGTGAATTTGAATTTGACGCCTTCGCAGGTGCAGTCGAATTCGTTCAATGTTACGTCGGGCGGAACGACGCTAAATACGCAATTTACGGTGCGCAACTACACGGCGGCCAATCCGACGGTGGACGCCACGGTGCGCGCGCCCAACGCACAGCTTCCGGCAATTCTTGCGATGGCGAAGGCTTACGGCGTGACTTCGCTGGACAAGGTGAGCGGCGAGGGCACGATGAATTTGAACATGAAGGCGTCGGGCACGGTGAAGTCGCTAAGTTCGAACGAAATCATGCGTGCGTTGAATGGGACGGCAGATCTTAACTTCAACAATGTGAAATATTCGGGCGCCAATATGAGCCACGAGCTTTCGACGATTGCAGGGTTCTTGAATCCGAATGCGGGGTCGCAGTCGACATCGGGCGTGACCAATATTTCAAAGATGACGGGTAACATCGTGGTCAAAAGCGGGATCGCGCAGACGAACAACCTGAATGCGGTTCTGGATATCGGCAATGTAGGCGCGGTGGGCACGGCGAACCTGGTGGATCAGACGCTGAACCTGCGAGTGACGGCTGTACTTTCGCAGGCTGCTTCGCAGAAAGCCGGCGGAAACAGCGTGGGCGGATTTATGCAAACCGCCCTTGCGAATAATCAAGGTGAGCTGGTGGTTCCGGCAATCGTGACGGGAACATTCTCGAACCCGAAGTTCTCGCCCGACATGCAACAGATCGCGCAGATGAAGCTGAAAGGCATGGTGCCGAATTTGCAGAATCCGGGATCACTGACCGGAGCATTGCAGGGTTTGCTGGGCGGGCCGAAGACTACCCCGGCGGGGACGCAGCCTCAAACGCAACAGCAGCAACAACAGCAACCGCAGAATCCTCTGGATCAAGTGATCGGGCTTTTCGGGAAGAAGAAGAAACCGCAGAACTAACTGGGACGCGGCTTGAAGTGATAGACGACATCCTGCTTGGACGGGATGGGTACTCCGTCGCGCGTGGCGGGATGGAAGCGCCAGCTTTCCAGTGCGGCCAGAACCTTGGCGTCGATGGCCGGGCCCATGCTGCGCATTACGGCTTTGCTGACGATCGCGCCACTCTCGTCGATGGTAATTTCAACTACGACATTGCCTTCTGAAATGCCCGTCAGGTCCTCAGGATTCACCCTGGGCTCAGAGGTGACAGCGGGCAAGGCGGGGCGAATTTCTTCTCCGCCGGACGCACCGTCGGACAAAGAGCCGTATGGGGAGCCGGCAGTGGGAGCAGGGGGGGCGGAGGCTGCTTCGGTTCGGGTGGCTTCCTCGACGGGTAAGTTTTTGGCCTCGGCGCGCTGGGTCTTCCGCCATACAAGTGGGTGCTTGGGAGCGGCGTCTTTCTCGCTGGCGGTGACTTCGGAGGTGCCCTTTGCCCAATAAAGGTGAGTCACGTTCGCGCCGTGGATCCCGCCCAAGGTGGCCGTGGGGGCGACGAAGATCGGCGTTCTTCCCCGCAACAGAAACATAAAGAAGAGAACGTGGATGGCGATCGCGACTGGGAGCGGGCGTCGGGGCTTCCAGGTTCCCCCAACGGCGCTCTGGGCGAAGATGTCCGACGGTTCGGGCATAAGGGCTTAGACGTACCGCAAAGGAAAGCGTCGCATGGGCCTGAGGCGAAATCCAGCATCTTTTTCGGCTTAGTGGGCTGCGAAGAAACGGGACTACCACCGTGCGCACAGAGGATCGCAGAGGAAGGAGGAGCTTTCTTCGTCTCTCTGTGTCCTCCGTGGCAAAGGCTCTGCTGCGGCGGCCCATAGAGGACACTCAAGGACATTGGCCTCCAGGGATGTACTAGCAATTTCGCATGGGATGTTGCGATTTGCTACGGTATGGATAGTAAGTTCAGGTTTGGCGGGATGACCGCTCGAGGGACTCCCAGCATGAGCACGAACTGACTAACCAAATCACGTACCTCGAGGGGGTTTCGATGTTGTTTCTTGGTATCTTTTTTCTTGGACTTTGGCTGGCTGGGCTGGTGACTTCCTACACGATGGGCGGGTTCATTCATGCCCTGTTGGTTCTGGCGGTGATGGCCCTGCTCAGTTGCCTCATTCGCGGCGGAAACTCCCGCCGGCTTGCCGAATTGACCGCCTCCGGCGAACAGTCCTTCAATCAGAATTCGTAAACTTCCCTTCTCGGCGACATATCTTGCCCGCTGTTCGCGGAACCCACTGCTACCCCCAGCAGGGGTTCCCGCGTCCTGGGACCCGACTTCTTCCCTTCCGCTTGAATTCCCGCTGTTAACCCCCGAACTACTGGGGCATTTATACGGTAAAGCCCCGATAGCTGTTTGGCGACCGAAACTGGAATTATGCCAAGTCTGGCCTCTCGCCTTTACTTCACAGCAAAGAAGTTTGACTGGCATCGACCAAATCATGAAAGCGCAACGTGTGCTGTGTGTGGATGACGATCCCGAGACTTTAGAACTCCGAATACGCCTGCTGGAAGACGGCGGGTACTCGGTGGTCACCGCAGGCTCCGGGCAGGAGGCGCTACAGACGCTGGGCCAGGGAACTTCAGTGGACCTGGTGCTTCTCGACTACCAGATGCCTGGGATGAACGGCGATGAGTTGGCGGAACAACTGCGCCAGCGATACCCGCATGTGCCGTTGGTGGTGGTGTCGGCGGTCGGGCAACTTCCCGCAGGTCTCTTGAAGAATGTGAACGCCAGTGTTCAGAAGGGACAGGATCCGGAAGGGCTGCTGCGCACGATCTCGTCCGTTCTGGCTCATCCGCAAGAGCGTGCGAAACCAGCGCAAGAGCAAACTTCCGAAAGAAAGATCGTGCTGTGCGTGGAGGATGAGAAGGTTCAGTTGAAACTGCGCAAGATGCTGCTGGAGTCGGCCGGCTTTGATGTGCTCGAGGCACAATCTGCTCGAACCGCCATGGAGATCTTCCGCTCGTCGCATGTGGATGCGGTGGTGATGGACTACTGGCTCTCAGGACAGAATGGCACGGCGCTGGCAGAAGAAATGAAGGGGATGCGGCCGAGAATTCCGATCATCATGCTATCGGGCTTTACATCGTTGCCGGGCGAAGAAACAATCGTCGACTCCTGGATGCGCAAGGCGGAAGTCGAGCCGGAGGATTTGATCAATGAGGTTACCAAGCTGATCGCGCTTCGGGGCGCATCGCGACAGGCCGAAAACTCTTAATGAAAAGACCATCCCTGGCACGCTGGCCGGTGCGATGTACAAAGAAGGCCGCCGGTTCCTGGTTCACTTCCCTGCTTACAATTGGTTCTTTCCTGTCTGCTCTGTTTGGTGTGCAGGCTCGTGCCGAAACTCCCTCGTCGGTTCTCGATACTGACAACCCGGTCAAGCAGCTCAGTTTGCAGCAGCTGAGCGAAGTGGAAGTGACAACGGCGTCGAAGGCGCCTGAACAAATATGGAAGACGCCAGCAGCGATCTTTGTCATTACGCAGGATGACATCGAACGAGCGGGGGCGACGAGCATTCCGGATGCATTGCGGCTGGCGCCGGGAGTAGAGGTCGCCCAGATCAGCAGCGACAAGTGGTCGATCGGGATACGAGGGTTCGGCAGCCGGCTGTCGCGCGATGTGCTGGTGTTGATCGATGGGCGAACGGTGTATACGACTTTGCTGGCCGGCACTTACTGGGAAGTGCAGAATGTTGTGCTCGAGGATGTAGAGCGGATCGAGGTGATTCGCGGCCCGGGTGGGACGATCTGGGGGCCGAATGCCGTGAACGGTGTGATCAATATCATCACCAAAAGCAGCAAAGATACGCATGGGACGATGGTCAGCGCTGGCGGTGGAAGCGTGAATCATGGATTTGTGAACGCGCGGTATGGAGGGGGCAAGGGCACGTTCAACTATCGAATTTATGGGATGGGATTTGATCGAGGGCCACAGTTTCATTTGAATGGCGATCATTACGACGAATGGCGAGCGGCCCAGGCGGGGTTCCGCCTGGATTTTGCGCGCGGCGAGCACGACGCGTTCACGGTGCAAGGGGACATCTACGACGAGGGTGCCGGGGAAAGTGTAACGGCTACGAGTTACACGCCGCCCTTTACGCAGAACCTGAATGGAACGGCACGCTTGTCGGGAGGCAATATCCTGGCACGGTGGGAGCGAACGCAGGACGAAGGAAAAGGCTTTCAGGTTCAGTTCTACTACGATCGTACCAACCGGCACGAACCGAACTTCATCGACGTACGCGACACCTTCGACGTGGATTTCCTGGACCGGTTCCGCTTGCCGGCACGACAGCAGATCTCGTTGGGTTTTGGAGCACGCTTCAGCATGGGCGCCAATCCCACCGTCGTTTCTGGTCTTTTCTTTATTCCGGAAAAGAGGACAGACCAGCTTTTCACGGCGTTCTTTGAGGATGACATTTGGTTAGTACGCGACCGGCTTTCGCTTTCCGTAGGCACAAAGCTGCTGAACACGAATTACACCGGGACGCAGTGGCAGCCGAGTGCGAGGCTTCTGTGGACCCGCAGTTCCCGGCAAACTTTCTGGGCATCCTTCACACATGCGGTGAGGACGCCATCGGCAGCGGAGCGGGCGTTCTACCTAACCGGGTTTATTGGTGTTCAGCCGAACGGCATGCCTTTTTTTGCCCGATTCAATGCGAATCCAAATTTTGGGTCAGAGCAGCTGAATGGGTATGAGCTAGGGATATCGGCAGCTTTACGGCAAGAAGGCATTCCTCGACGTGGCAGCGTTTTATAACCGGTATAACAGTCTTTTCAGCGAAGACATAATCGGCGCGCCGTTTGTGGAGGACTTCCCCGCCCCGACGCACGTCCTGCTGCCCGCGGAATTTGGAAACGGACTTCATGGGACTACCAAGGGAGTGGAGATCGCGCCGGAGTGGCGACCCCTTTCGGTGCTGCGTTTACGGACGTCTTATGCGTTTCTGCAAATGAGAATCAAGAAAAGTGTGAACTCATTGGACATCGGGACTGGCCCTTTCATCGAGGGTTCGAGTCCGCGGCACCAGGTCACGGCGCAGGCTGACGTAGATTTCAGCAAGACTTTGAATTTGGGCCTGACTTATCGATACGTCAGCGCATTGTCGGCACTAAAGATTCCATCGTATTCGACCGCAGACGCACGGCTGGGATGGTGGGTGCTGCCGTCGGTCGAGTTGTCGGTGGTGGGGCAGAACCTGCTGCAGCCGCATCATTTCGAGTTTGCGAGCGATCCGGGACCAAACGTTGGGATCAAGCGAAGCGTGTACGGAAAAATCACCTGGCAACGATGATCATGGTCATGAGGGTCGCAGACTTCTCCAGGCGATTCCTTCTGCGCAAGATTCGACCAAAGCGCGCGCGGAGGAAGCTTGCGCTGGCTGGACTGTTGCTTATCAGCGCGAACCTGGCCCCGGCCCAGACGACTCGTCCTACCGAGTCTGAAGTAGAAGCGGCCTACCTGTACAACTTCGGGAAGTTCGTAACTTGGCCCGCTGAGCGCTCCGCCGCAAACAATCCTTTCGAAATCTGCATTCTTGGGAAAGACCCGTTCGGGAAAGTACTTGACGCGACGGTTGCGGGAGAGCGAATTGGCGGCCGAAACATTTCCATCCGGAGACTCGGCCAGATGCAACAGGCGGGAACGTGCAGCATCTTGTTTGTAAGTTCTTCGGAGGAAGGACGCCTCGGCACCATCCTCGATTCCGCGCACCGTCTTAATGCTCTGACCGTAAGCGACGTGAAGCATTTTGCCGAGCGGGGTGGAGTCATCGGCCTGGTCGTGCAGCAGGACCGCGTGCGCTTTGAAGTCAACCGGGCCGCCGCGGAACGGTGCCACGTCCAACTCAGCTCCGAGTTGTTGAAAGTTGCAGTCAAGGTAATCGACAAGGAACCGGATAGGTAGATGGCCACGGTCCACACCAGTTCGATTCTGAAACGCCTCACGATCATGAACATGCTCGTGAGTACCGTGGCGCTGTTGCTGGCGTGTGCCGGTTTCTTTGCCTATGACCAGGTAACCTTCCGGCAGGACATGGTGCGAACCCTGTCTGCGCAGGCGCAACTTGTGGGCTCGGCGAGCGTGTCGGCGATCGTGTTTGACGACCCGGAGACGGCAGCGGCCACGCTTTCAGCACTGAAGAGCTCACGGAACATCACCTCCGCGGCGATCTTCGACCTGAACCACAAGCCACTCGCGCAATATTCACGAGATGCTGTGGACGAGCCGGCGAGCGTGTCGAGATTTTCGCCGAACCACCTGGAGGAACATTGGTTCGAGGGGCGGCGGCTCACCTTGGTGCGGCAGATTATTTCGGATGGCAAGCCGATTGGAGTCGTATACTTGCGTGCCGACCTTAAAGAAATAGATCAGAGGTTAATGCGGTATATTTTGATCGCCCTGGCAGTGTTGCTGATCTCCTTATTGGCAGCAATTCTGGTGTCTTCAAGGTTCCGCAAGTCGGTGGCACAGCCGATCGTTGAGTTGTCGGAAACGGCGCAACGAGTGACGCGCGACAAGGACTACCGCATTCGAATGGCTCCGCCACAGCGCAGGGATGAAGTAGCGGCGCTAGTCGATTCGTTCAACGAGATGCTCAAGGAACTGCAGAAGTCGCATGAAGAACTGGAACATCGGGTCCAGGAACGGACTCGCGAACTGGTGGCGGCCAATCGAGAATTGGAAGTGTTTTCGTATTCCGTATCGCACGACTTGCGCGGTCCGCTGGATTCGCTGAATGGTTTCAGCTATCTGCTTCTCAAGCAGCATGGGGCGGAGTTGGATGAGCAGGCACGCGATCTGATTCAGCATATTCGGGACAGTGGCAAACGCATGACGGAGTTGATTGATGACCTGCTGAATCTGTCGCGGATCACGACGAGCACGATGCGTTTGGAGCGGGTCGACCTTGGAGCTATCGCACGCGCCTTTATGGAGGAACTCTGCCGGGCAGAGCCTGAGCGGAAAGTGGAGTTTGTCACTTCTATCGATGGGGAGGCATATGGAGATCCGCACCTCCTGCGTATTGTGATCGAGAATCTTCTGCGCAACGCGTGGAAATACACGTCGCACCATGAGCAGGCCCGAATTGAATTGGGACGATCGGAAGAAGGCGGGCAAATCATATATTTCGTAAAAGATGATGGGAGCGGCTTCGATCCGAAGGCGACGATCCGTTTGTTCAAGCCTTTTCAACGCCTTCACTCATCCAATGACTTTCCGGGCAACGGGATCGGGCTGGCGACGGTTCGACGGATCATCCAGCGACACGGTGGAGAAGTCTGGGCGAAGGGGGCGGTTGAGGAAGGGGCAACTTTTTATTTCACGCTGGGAAAGTCAAGAACGACCAGCGAGTTGTGAAGCGAGAGCCGTTGGTGCACGATGAGGCCAATCTGCGGCGGACCGTGCTGCCCACGTTGAATGAGGCCGGGGTCGACGCGTGAATGGTAGGTACAGTCTCGGAAGCGCTAAGCCGTCATCGCGATGTGTGCCAGAATACTCAGTGGTCAGATGATATTCTGACTTGTCGATGAGCCCAAGAGCCCGGGTGGCGAAATTGGCAGACGCACGGGACTTAAAATCCCGAGGCCCGCAAGGGCCGTGTGGGTTCAATTCCCACCCCGGGCACCATCGCGAATGCTCCTTCCGCTAGACACGCCATTGTGACCCCATCGCTGCTAGCTTCGAAATGCCTTCTGGATCAGTGTGTAGCGGGCGGCGCCCAGCAATCCGGAGTTGTCGTTCAGGACGATCTTGACCGGCATGTCATTGAGCAGGGCCTGCATGCGGCCTTTTGCCAGAAAGGATTGCATGAAGATCGGGCCTTGCATCAGTGGGAGGATTTTTGCCGCGATGCTGCCGCCGATGAAGATGCCCCCGGTCGACATAAAGGTGAGCGCGCAATCCCCGGTCTGCGACCCGTAGACGCCCACGAAAATCTCCAGAGTCTTCTCGCAGATTGGCGCCTTTTTCTGGAGTGCCAGTTGGGAAATCAGGGCCGGGGCGTCGAGAGCGCTCGCCAGCTGGTCTTTGAGCCAATCGGGCTCCTGCTCTTTTTTGGTGTCGCGCAGGAAATCGTAGATGCTCTTGACGCCGGGGCCGGAGAGAACACGCTCACAACTGACGCGGCCGTGTTTTTTGTGGAGGTATTCCAGCAGTTCAATCTCCAGTTCGTTGCCTGGGGCGAAACTGCTGTGGCCACCTTCACAGGCGAAGGGATGGTGCCGGAAGCCGTCCCAGTAGAGTCCGGCTACACCCAGTCCGGTGCGCGCGGAGATGACTGCGCGGTTGCCCACCGGGTCTTCGACGCCTTCGCTCAAGGTGATGAGGTCTTTGGAGTCGAGTCCGTCGATGCCGTGGGCGTAGGCCTCGAGGTCGTTGATCAAGCCGACCGATTTAAGCTTGAGCAGGGCAGCCAGTTCGTCGGCGTCAATGGTCCATGCCAGGTTGGAAATCTTGGATTTCCTGCCTCGCACCGGGCCAGCTACGCCGAAGCACGCACTATGTACAGGTATGCCTTCGGTTTTTACGAAGCTCGTGATGATATTCGGGAGGCTGGTTTCCTGCTGGCTCAGGTAGGTTTTCTCGACCACAGTCGTGAGCCGGTTGGCCTGGTCTTCGAATGCGGCGAGGCGGGTCTTGGTCGCGCCAATCTCTCCTGCGAGAATCATGCTTCGATACTCCTCCATTCACGCTCGTCGCGCAGCATTAAGTCGTCGGCTTCTTTGGGGCCCCAGGTGCCCGCGGCATAGTTGGGGAATTTTCGCGGCGGCAGGACCTTCCAGACATCGAGCACGGGATCGACCACGCGCCATCCTGCCTCGACCATGTCGGCTCGCTGGAACAGCGTCGCATCGCCAATCATGCAGTCGTAGATAAGGACCTCGTATCCGGTATAAGCCTCAGCCTTGAAGTACTTCGTGTATTCGAAACTCATGTCGACTGAGCCCACGCGCAGGATCGGGCCGGGGATCTTGGCGCCAAAGCTCAGGGAAATGGCTTCCGTGGGCTGAATCTGGATGACGAGCTGGTTGGAATGGAGCTGGCGCGCTGGTCCGGGATGGAAGATCGCGAAGGGGGTCGTCTTGAAATGAATGGTGATCTCGGTGTGGCGCTCGGCCATGCGCTTTCCGGTACGGAGGTAAAAAGGAACTCCGGCCCATCGCCAGTTGTCGATGTTGAGCTTTAAGGCCGCAAAGGTTTCGGTTCGCGATTCAGGAGAGACGCCAGGTTCGCTGCGATAGGCGGGCACCTGCTGGTGGCAGATTGTCCCTTGGCCGTATTGGCCACGCACTGTTCTCTGCAGCACCTCCTCGGAATCGAAGGCCTGAATCGCGTGCAACACTTTCGCCTGCTCATTGCGGACTGCGTCCGCCTGAAAAGATATGGGGGCTTCCATCGCGATCAGGCTAAGCAATTGCATCACGTGGTTGGGAACCATATCGCGAAGCGTACCGGCAGTATCGAAATAGCCGCCCCGCTGCTCGACGCCGACCGTTTCGGCGTTGGTGATCTGGACGTGGTCGATGTAGCGGCGGTTCCAGATGGGCTCGAAAATCGCATTATCGAAGCGGAACACCATGATGTTCTGGACAGTCTCTTTGCCCAGGTAGTGATCGATGCGGTAGATCTGACTTTCCTTCAGGACGTTTTTAATCTGCGCATTCAAGGCCTTGGCCGACTCCAGATCGGTGCCGAAGGGCTTCTCAATCACAACGCGTCGCCAGTTTCCCTGATCTTCGTTGGCGAGACCGGCGGCTCCCAATTGCTCGACAATCGGCCCGAAGAATTTCGGGGCGGTGGCGAGATAGAAGAGATAGTTTCCAGCAGTTTTGAATTCGGCATCCAGTTGCTTGAGAAGTTGCGCGAGGGTGGTGAAGTTGGCCGCATCGTCGAACGAGCCACGGTGATAGCGCAGGCGGTGCAGGAACCAGTTCCACATATCGGTCTGGCGATCGGCAGCGTCCAGGAATTGCATTACCTGCGTGCGGAACTTTTCTTCGGTCAAATCATCGTGCGCGGTTCCAACGACTACGAAGTCTTTGGGCAGCAGGCCCGCTTTGGCGAGATTAAATAAGGAAGGAATGAGCTTCCGCATGGTGAGGTCGCCCGACGCACCAAAGATAACCATGGCGCACGGTCCGGCGGCCTTCCCCGGTTTTGCAAGAACGTGATCCTGATCTGCCGCGCCTGCCGCCATGCGATGCCCGCCTTATGGAATGGAGATTGTGTGAGGTCTTGGGAGGGCATTGTAGGCGACTGGCACGGGAATTTACAGCCCGTTACCTCAGGAAATTCGCACGTGCGCGTCGCGAACTAATGCTGCTACCCGCGGCTCAGGTTGCCCACCTCGCAAAAGCAGGTTCTTCGCTACGCTCAGACAAACTGTAAGGCATCTCGTTAACACGGAAATACAGGCCTTCGTCTTCGCCTGTCAACAATCACACGTTGCCTTTCTTCATCTCGTCCATCAAAAAATCGCAGGATCGCACACACAGCGCCATGATGGTAAGGGTTGGGTTCTGGCACGGGTTGGAGGGAAACCCGGACGCGTCCATGACAAAGAGATTTTTGACGTCGTGCGTCTGCTGAAATTGAGTAAGGACGGACTTCTTCGGATCACTTCCCATGCGCGCGATGCCAGCTTCGTGCACGGCCCATCGGCCGTTGGCTGGATCCGCGAACGTACTAATATTTTTGGCCCCTGCTGCCTGGAGCAGTTCGCCGGCGCTGTCGGCCATGTCCTTGATCATGGCCGTTTCGTTAGGGCCGTTGGCCATATGGATGCGGAGCACGGGAATGCCGAAAGCGTCGACCTTTTGCTTGTCAATCTCTACGAAATTTTCATAGCGCGGGAGGACCTCGCCGAAGCCTAGAACATTCACTTCTGTTTGCGGCTCGCGCAGGGATTTCCTGTACGCTTCGCCAAAACCGGGAGCAAGCCAGTTGAAGTCGATGGAAGTGTCGCCTTCATATCCGTAGCCGCGCAGGAAGGTTTTGGACTGCACCCCGCCTTTCAGGTTGCGGAAGCGCGGAACGTAGAATCCGACGGGGCGGTGCGGGCCCGCCAGTGTCGGCTTGGCGTCGAAGGATGGCATTTCCCCGCTGCCACCGCCGCTGCGCACGTGAGCGGTGAAATAGTGACCCAGCACTCCACTGGAATTTCCCAGGCCGTTGGGATTTTGGCGATCCGCAGAGTTCAACAGAATGCGCACCGACTCCTGGGCCTGCGCGCACAGGATGACGACGCGGGCGGTGATCTCGCGCGTTTCTTTCGAATTGCGATCGACATAGAGCACGCCGCGAGCGTGATTGCGATCCTCATCCATAAGGACTTTGTGGGCCATGGCATTCGAGATCAACGTGCAATTGCCTGACTTGACCGCGTCGGCCACCGTCGTGAAGGCGGAGTTGAAGTAAGAACGCGTCTGGCAACCGCGCTCGCACGGCCCGCAGTAGTGGCAGGCGGCGCGTCCGTGAAGAGGACGGGTGATGTTGGCGGAGCGCGTAGGGGTCACAGTCCAGCCGAGCTTTTCTTTGGCGCGATTGCGCAGCAGAGTTTCCTGGCAGGTCAGGGGCATGGGCGGCTGGAACTTGCTGTCGGGCAGATGCTCAAGACCCTCGGCCTGACCGCAGATGCCGACATACTCTTCGACCAGATCGTAGTAAGGTGCGATGTCTTTGTAACTGAGCGGCCAGTTTTCGCCGTGCCCATCGTGGCTGGCAGCTTGAAAGTCGAAGTCGCTGAAACGCAGCGAGACCCGTCCCCAGACATTGGTGCGGCCTCCGGTCATGCGCAAACGGCCAAGCCAGTGGAACGGCTTGTCGGCGGGAGTGCTGTAAGGCTCGTCCAGGTCATTGCAGAACCAGTCGTAGTTGTATTCGCTGCAAATGTCGAACCCTGACTGGATCGGCCGGGTCTTTTTCACGATCGAGGGTACAAGGTCGCGATACTTCAGGTCGAAGAGCGGCTTGTGCTCGGAGAAATTCTTGTTGGATTGGGGACGTCCCGCTTCGAGCAGCGCGACTTTCAGGCCCGACTCGGCGAGCCGCTTGCAGGCCCAACCGCCGGAGGCGCCCGAGCCAACCACAATGACATCGAAGGATTGCTTGCTGGTATCAGTCATTCCAGATCAGGGTCCTGTTCCATCGAATACGACGAAGCGCTTGGGGGGGCATCACGCGTGGCCATCCGGATGCTTACACACGGCGGGACTCTCGAAGTAAAAATCGTCATTCCATCCCAATTCGTGAAGGCCGGGTTCGGACGAGTAATAGGTTGCAACGATCCAGCCTTTGAGATTTTCGAAGTGATCGCGCAGGTTGGGCGGTGCGGTCGCCGGGCTCTTCTGGTTCAGCTTCCATCCGGGCGCATCGTCGTCGTGTTCGGAGTGCGGCGGTTCCTGGGCGGCGCAAGCGGAGAGAATTTCGTCCAGCTGTGCCGGAGAGATGGCTGCGACGGCTGCGTGATAGCGCTTGCTGGATTCGGCATCGAGCGCGGCGAGAGCGGCGGCAAACATTTTTCGGGTGTCTTCCGTTTCAGCGGTGAGCAGCAGATCGATGACGCGATTGACCTGGACAGCGTTCGCGCCGGGCAGCATGCGGTCGGAAATCGCGATCAAGGCATCGTTCTGTTTTGCGCTCAGAAATTGAGGCGCCCAGTTCGCATCTTCGGCGGTGGAAGCGGCAGTTTGCAGCCAGGAAGGGTCCGCCAAATGACGCATCATGGGATGGGCGGACGCGATAGGAGACGCGAGTGTCGCGCCCAGTCCAGTAAGAATTCTCTGCACCATCTCGCGGCGAGTGAGGCTTGTTTTCACGCTCGGCGATGGCGAAACGATCGGAAGTTCGGAACGTTCATTCATGGCTGGTCTTTCCGGCGAGTTCCCTGCTCGGGCAATTGTCTTCCTAGGATTTCGCTTCTCCAAGATACCCCTTCATGACGCGGGCGTAGTCGGCGATGGCGATCTCGGGATCATCGAGTTCGGGATGCCACATCTTCTCCCATTCGAAACAGTAAAAGCCATCGTAGCCGGAAGCGCGCAGAAGATCGACTTGCTTGCGAACAGGAATGTTACCGCGACCAGTCAGAACATATTTGCGGTCCGGTCCATCGCCGACCGCGTCTTTCAGATGCGTGTGATGAATCCAGGGGCGGACGGCCTTGAGAGTGACTTCCGGCGGTTCGTTGGAGGTGGCGAAAGTGTGGAACGCATCCCAAAGCAAGCCCACGTGAGCGGAGTCCGCACGGCCAAGAACTTCCTGCAGCACCGCGGCCGAGGTGAAATCGTCGTGCGACTCGAGCAGCACCGTGACGTTTTTTGTTCGGGCATACTCGCCTAATTCGTGCAGTCCTGCAGACACGCGCTTTTTAAGTTCGGCGTCAGGCACTACTGGCTTATCGGCGTCTGAACTCTTTCCGAAAACGCGGACGTAAGGCGCGTGCAGGGTGGAGGCGAGATCGATGAAGCGGCGGGCGTCGGCCATGCCCTTGGTGCGTTTGTCGTTATCAGGTTCACCGACTTCGGTAGAACTGCTGACACAGGCGATGCGCAGGTTGTGTGAGGAAATCTGCTGCAGGGTATCTTTGATGTGATCGGGGTCGAAGACCGCGTGCGAGGGCAGATCGAGATTGCCCTGCAGGCCGCGCAGTTCGATGGCAGCGAATCCGTTTTGCGCGGCGAAGTCCAGAATTTTGCTGAAATCCCACGCGGGACAACCTAATGTCGAAAAAGCGATGGGCAACTGCGTCGCGGCGGCCGGCGGGCGGGCGAAGGCGGCGGACGCCGCCGTCACGGAAAGCGCCTGGATAAATGTGCGGCGGGTGGTTTTCATAGGGCGTCTCCTTGCTTCGCTCGCGTCAGTTGCCGGGAACAGCTTTCCAGTAGGCCTGATGCCCAATGTAATCATCGTCGGCGAGATTCGCAATGATCAATCGCCGCAATTCGAGCGGATTGATCTCGCCCTGATGTTTGTAGACGACCTCGCCATCGGGGCGGATCAGCATGGTGTACGGGACTGCGGCGTTCCATTCGGGATCGAAGGCGGCCATCAGGGCATAGATGTCGGTTGAACCCAGCAGCAGGTTGTGACTGGTTGCATGCTGCTTCTGCAATGCGGAGAGCACTCCGGCCTGCTCGTCGGGATAATTGATGCTGACGGTGACCAGGTCGAACGCCCGGTGACCATACATGCGGTACATGGTTTCAAGGTCCGGCAGCTCCTTGAAGCAGGGACCGCACCAGGTGGCCCAGAAATTGACGAGCACCAGCTTCCCGCTTGCATTTTTGCGGAGGGCTTTCAAATCGTCAACGCTTGCCGGCTTGACGGTAACCGGCTGGCTTTCAATTTCGGCCAGCTCTTCTTTCCGGCCCTCCTCTTTATAAAGCCATTTGGTGGAGCAGCCCACGGACGGCGTTTTCGCGACCCTGACAGGCTTATTCGCGAGCAAGGCATCGATGGCATTGCGTGCATCTTTGACGGTGACCAGGGGCTCGCGAGGATTGTTGTCAACCCGGCCTTCGTAACGCAGTTTGCGCTCGGCATCGAAGATGAACAGGTGCGGCGTGGCCGTGGGGCCGTAAGCGCGGGATATTTTCTGCGTCTCCCCGTCATAAAGATAAGGGAAATTGAAGCTGCGATAAGAAGCGCGCGTCTTCATATCTTCGAACGAGTCGCCGACATCGGTGTATCCCATTTCGTCGAGGCGAACCGCATTGGGATTGTTGGGCTCGATGGCGAGCAGCGTAACCCCGCGGTCTTTGTAGTCGGCGGCCAGTTGCCGGATGCGGCTCTCATAGAGCTGCGCGGTCGGGCAGTGATTGCAGGTAAACGCGATGACCAGAACCTTGCTCGACGCGTATTCCTTCAGGCAGTGCGTCTGCCCATCGATTCCAGGGAGACAGAAATCCGGAGCGGGGCTGCCGATGGCGAGCGTCGGCGGGCCGCCTTCATCGGAGAAGACGGGCAGGGTGGACAGGAGAAATGCGACGAGGATAACGCAGAGAGCGGAACGCGACATTCGGGAACTCCGGGTTGACTTAGCTGCCTTTCCAGTATTGAATCGTTTTATCATCAAAATGTAAATACAGGGAGAGGACTTCGGACCGTGAATAAATTTGTGGTCGCCCTGATATTCCTGTCATGCCTGGGCCAGCCTGCCTGGGCGCAAGTAACGGCGCAAGAAGAGCCTGCCCCATCGGTCGCCACGGTTCGAGTCGACACAAATCCCCAACATGTATTGAACTCGTTCGATCCCGACCAGGCGCTGGGCAGTTCGATCGATGTGCTGTCGCGTTCGGGCATCGACAAGGTTTATACGCCACACATCCTGCAGGAGTCGTTGTCGGCCGGATGGGGGCCGATTACCTATCGCAATAACACCGAACTTCGCATGGCTGCCTGGCACTGGACCGAGAATGGGACCTGGAGCGATCCGGCGCACAAGAGCGGCTACTTCACGGGCAACACCGAGTTGAAAGAACCCATCCGCTACATACTGGCTTACGCGCTGCCGCACCGCGGATTTTCTACCAGCGGCGACCGGCCCGCGCAGGGACCCAATCTCATCTTTTGGAAGAGCAACCCGTACCTGACCCACAAGTTTACAGGGGAGCACGATGCCCTCCACCCGCAGTGGGTTATCGTCGATATGCGATCCCCAAAGGCCGTGAACGCGGTGCACATCGCCTGGGAAAATCCTTACGCAAAGATTTACCAGGTTGAATATTGGGTGGGAAAAGATGCGCTCGACTTCGATCGCGGGCCTGAGGGCGAGTGGAAGGTCTTTTCTTCCGGGCACGTGAAGAATGGCACCGGGGGAACGGTGAACCTCACGCTCGCGCCGCAGCCTGTCACGACCCAGTTCGTGCGCGTCCTCATGACCGAGTCGTCAAACACCTGCGATCTGCACGGCTCGGAAGATATCCGGAACTGCGTGGGATACGCGATGCAGGAAATTCAGGCGGGTACCTTGGGTTCAGACGGTGCATTCCTCGATGCAGGGGCGGGTGCAACCGGGGATGCTGCGCCCACATTCGCATCGTCGTCGATCGATCCGTGGCATTCGGAGGGGGACGTGAATGCCACCGGGAGTTACCAGCACACAGGCTTTGATCTTTTCTTCACCAGCGGGATCACGAACAATCTGCCGGCGATGATTCCGGTCACGATGCTGTACGGCACTCCGGAAGACTCGGCCGCGCAGATCGCCTACATCAAGAAGCGGGGATATCCGATTGGCTACATCGAGATGGGGGAGGAACCCGACGGCAAGCACGCCATGCCGGAGGATTACGGCGCGCTCTACATCCAGTGGGCGGACGCCTTGCACAAGGTGGATCCCACACTCAAGTTGGGAGGTCCGATTTTTGAAGGAGTCAACGAAGATATCCACGTGTGGCCCGACGCGCAGGGACGCACTTCGTGGATGGGGCGATTTGTTGCCTATCTGAAGTCACATGGGCATCTTGCCGACCTGACGTTTGTTTCCTTCGAGCACTATCCTTTTGAAGGATGCAAAATTACATGGAAGGACCTGTACGCCGAGCCAAAGCTGATGAAGGGCATCCTGAAGGTCTGGCGTGATGATGGGGTTCCGGCGAATGTTCCCTTAATCGTTACGGAGAGCCATCTGGCGGCATCTCTCACTGGGCCGATGAGCACGATTTTCGCGGGCCTGTGGCTGGCCGATAACATCGGTTCCTTCTTTGAGGGTGGCGGCGCGGCTTTCTACCATTCCCCGATTCAGCCGCAGTCGGTGCATGATACCTGCCTCGGTCCGGCCACGTGGTCTAATTTCGTCACTGACAACGATTACAACATCAGCGGGTACACTTCGCTCTACTTCGCGGCGCGGTTGATCAACGTGGAATGGGCGCAGCATAAGTCAGGCGTCCACAAGATGTTTCCCTCCACGGTCAGCGTCAAAGACGCGGACGGCAACGAGCTGGTCACTTCCTATGCACTGCATCGGCCGGACGGAAACTGGGCCATCATGCTGGTGAACCGGGACGAGTCGCAAGCACACAACGTGCGAGTGGAATTCGATTCGAAGCCAAACGGGCGCACTGGATTTTCCGGCCCGGTTGCAGTCACCACCTTCGGCAGCGAGCAGTACGAGTGGAAGGCTGACGGCGTCAATAGTCATGCTGATCCGGATGGCCCGGCGTTCGGGTTCCGTGTAAATGCGGGCCCAAAGACTACGTTCACGCTTCCCAAGGCGTCGGTCACCGTGCTGCGAGGAAATGTGAAACTGGCGTCGAAGTAAATCCGAGAGAGCTTTTCTATGAAGAATTCTTCTCCGAGGGTTTCAATGAAACTAATTCGAGTTGGTCTGATTCTCTTTTTTGCTTTGAGTTTTTTGCTGGGCTCTCTTGGAGCACAGACGCAGCCCAAGGTAGATCGCCAGGTGGCGATCACCATTGATGACCTGCCGGCCGGCGCCGCCAGCTTTATGACCGCTGCGGAGATCACTGACATGACTACCAGGCTGCTGACCACGCTGCGCGATCAGAAAGTGCCGGCGGTCGGCTTCGTGAATGAGAAGAAGCTGTACAAGACGGGAGAGGTCGACGCCCGGATCGGCGCCTTGCGCATGTGGCTCGACTACGGCTTTGAATTGGGAAACCACACCTACAGCCACGCGTCTTTGAACAAAGTCGGATTGAAGGCGTGGGAGGACGAGGTCATTCAGGGGGAAAACGTAACGCGACTTCTTCAGGCCGAGCACCACATGCAGATGCGCTATTTCCGGCACCCGTATCTCGATACGGGCCGCGATCTCGAAACGCGCAGAAAGGCCGAGGAATTTCTCGCCCAGCGCGGCTACCACATCGCGCCCATTACCTTCGACGCTTGGGACTGGATGTACGCGCCCGTATACGACGATGCCAAAAAACGCGGGGACACGAAACTGCAGGATGATCTGGTTAAAAGCTATCTCTCGTACAGCGATTCGGTATTTGCGTACTCAGAGCAGCTTTCAAAGCAGCTCCTGGGCTACGAGCCCAGGCAGATCATCCTGCTGCATGGAAATAATCTTGAAGCCGATCACATTGGCGAATTGCTGGACGTGATGCGCAAGCGTGGGTACCGCTTCGTGTCGCTCGAAGCGGCGCTGAGCGATCCTGCATACAGCATGCCGGACACCTACGTGGGGGAGGAGGGCACGGGATGGCTCGATCATTGGGCGATTACGATGGGCAAGCCTCCGCAGGGCGCACCGGAGTTTCCCAGGTGGGTGATTGATCGGGCGGATAAGCTGCACCAGCCGCAGCCATGAGAAATTCTTGTTAACTCCAGGTCCAATCGTCGCCTCTATGCTTTGACATCCTGATGGCAGGGAGAAAGCGCGCGCCTCGTTTCGCTGGCAGCCGCGGTCCAGCGGCGGCAAGGCAGCTTCCCGACGATCCTGAATCCCAGAAGAGGGTTCGAACGTTCGCTACCCAATCAACTCAACTGGATTCTCGGCCTGAATCCCTTTGACTCGTCAATGATGTACGGCGTCGGCTGAAACAACCCGCTGTATATTTTCGATTCTTGGGCGTTCACCTACTGCGTGACGTGATTTACAGGGTGCCCCCCAATCTCGAGATCACCTCGAGGCAGGCGCGGGTGACATGATAGGGAGCTTTCCAGGGACCAATTTTCTCATCGTCGACTCTTCCATCATGAAAAATGGCAGTGTAGACCTCGCCGTATTGATGGTCGACAAAGCGCTCCATGAAGAAGCGGGCTTCGAGATCGAAAGCTTGCCAGTACTTCGGGTCCCCGGTGAGTTGGTAAGCGTTGAGCAGAGCAACCAGGGCTTCGCACTGTTGCCACCATTCCATGTCCTTGTTTTTCGCGGGCTCAGTCGCGGGACCGTAGCGGTAGACGCCTCCGTGCTCTATGTCAAAGCCATAGCGCAGCGCATGATCGACCAGTGCCAGGCTGGCGCGGCGAATGCCAGGATCCTGCTGCCTTCCGACGCGCGCGGCCGCTTCCGTAATAAGCCAGCTGGCCTCGAGATCCAGACCATACTCGGATTCCTTTGAATCCCCGTCACGATCGGCGACGCTCCAGTCGTCATGGAAGTAGTAACGGCCGTAGCCGATGTCGGCATCGATGATCTTGTTCACGAACAAGTCTAATAACTCATTGAGCCGTGCCTTAACCTGCTGATCACCCGTAACTCCATACAACGTGGCCAAGGCTTCCACCAGGCCCAAATGCCAGTCGTAGGATTTTCGTCCGAACGATCCGGCGCCATTCGGGCCATCCTTGTAGTCCCTGATAAATTGCCAGTCGGCGGTAAACGCGATGCGATATCCACCGTACTGGTCGTCGTGGGCGTGGCGGTCAATCACCCGGAAGAGATCCAGCGCTTCGCGGGCCGCCTGATTGTCGTGGAAAGCAAGAGCGTATTCTGCCAATCCTTCCATGACGTACGACATGGGATTCAGTTGCTTGGTCGAATCGACCACCTTGCCTTCCCGAGTGACCATGAAGTAGTAACCGCCATGTTCCTTGTCCCACATCTTCTCGCGCAGGAACTTGAGGCATTCGGAGGCCATTTTTTGGTAAGCGGGATCGGGATAACGACGGTAGGCTTCCGAGAACGACCATAGGGAACGCGAGATCAAAACGACCGACTTATCGCCAGAACCGGTGGGTTCGCCGCGACGATTCAACTGCCCCAGGAGGCCGCCGGATTGCTTGTCGAGAGCGTGGTTAATCCAGAACTGAAGAACGCTGTGCTGCAAGGTGTCGCGGAAGGTGACTGGCCAGTCGTGGGCGGCCTGTCCGTTCATTTGGCCCGAGAGGAAGGGATGGGCGCAATGTAATCAGTAGCAACGCGGAACAGACGAGTCTTTTGTGTTTGGAGCTCGCTTCATTTCTTCCCCGTGAAATGTTGGGCTTTATCATCGCGATTCCTTGCGAGGGCGATTCGCCCGCAAAAGTCGAGGGCACGCTGCAAAGCGTGCCCGTCGTGCTTTACGCCTGGCGAGTTAGAAAGACAGCTTCAACGCCAACTGCCCGATGCGAGGATCACGGACGCTGGTGACCAGGCCGATGTTGCCGTCAACATCGCCGTCCGGGTTTTTGAATTGAGCATGATTGAACGCGTTGAAGAGTTCCCCGCGAAATTCGAGTGCCACCCTCTCTGAAATACGGGTGTTCTTGTGGAATGCGAGATCCCAGTTGTTAAAGCCAGGACCATGGAAGAATCGACGTTTCACATTGCCGATTGTCCCGAGGTCTGAGGATGAGAAAGGAGTTGGATCAAAGAAATAATTTCCAATCCTGTTTGGGTCGATCTGGGTGACTTGCGAGGGTCAAAGAAATGGATTGGCGAACCGTCGTATTTGGGCACATCGGCACCCTCGCAGCCGCAGAGCGATGTGATCATCACTTTCGCTAAGTGTGATCGGGAAGCCCGTGGTAAAGCGCGTGATGCCCGAAATTGTCCAGCCACCAAGCAGTTTGCCTTTTACACCGTGATCCGATTTGACGAACGGTAAGTCATAGCTATAGCTGATGACGAAGTTGTGGGTCACGTCGAACGTAGAGAGCGCGCGGCTCAAGTCGGGATTGTAAGGGTTGATCGCATCAAAGAACCCGGAGGAGTTGTCGATGGATTTCGACCAGGTGTATGCGCCGAGGATGCGAAGCGCCCCAACGTTCTTTCGCAGCTGAACCTGCAAGAGCGTTGTAGTTGGAGTTCGCGGCAGTCGCCTCCAAGGAATTGCTCGTGAAATCGAGCGAGCCGATTCCCGTGTTCTGATCGAGCTCTCGTCCCGAGGTCACGGAATACGGCCGTGTGCCGCCAAACTTAGGCGGGGTGCCGCCCAGGTTGTAAACTTGATCCTTCCAAAAAGGGTCCGCAGCCCGGGGTAGCCATGCACAAGGCGGGATCTCCCGGGTTCAACTCTACCTCAGAAAGCAGGTGGCGCCCGCGCGATCCCACATAGCCGAGGGAGAACAGGAAGTTTCGGGGAAGTTCGCGCTCAACCATCAGATTGAACTGGATCGAGTACGGCAATTTGTTGGTAGGGGCGAAGCCGGGAACGGCGGCAAGTGGCAAGTACTTGGCCCAAATCCCGGTCGCGCCCGCAGGCGGAATCGTGAACGGAAACCGGTTGCCCACGGGATCTTGCTGTCCCACACGCCGCTTGTAGGGCTCCTCCATGTACACGGGGGAAGGACTCACCCAGAACAAGCCGAAGGGGGGGTCGCCGACCTCGTTGAACAGGGTGATATCCTCGATCGCCGTATAGTACATTCCAGAGCCAACGCGAATGCTTGTTTTTCCCGGACCTCCGGTGAGTTTCGCGATGGTTCCCTCCGTTGCTCCAGGTGAATAGGCAATTCCCAGCCGCGGGGCGAAGCGGTCGTATTGGGTCGGCGCCAGCGTGCGGGGTATGCCCGGATCCTTTGGGAACACTAAGCCTTTCGGAGAATCCGGGTAAACCTGAGACTGCACGCCGCCAACATACGTCTGGATTCTATTCTGGGTGTCATAGAAAGGCTGGCTCACATCCCAGCGTAGTCCGTAATTTATGGTGAGATCGTTGCTGACCCTATAGGTGTCCTGGGCATACAGCCCAAAATACTTGGTACGGGAATCCAGCAATTGCGGGCTGGTCTGGTTGAACAGATCGGGAGCGCCTAGCAAGTAGTCGGCGAAGTCGTTTCCAGTTTCGCCTCCGTCGAATTCGAACCATCCATTGGAAGTGTAGGTATTCCGCTCGTTGACCTGGATGTAGCGGAAGTCGCCGCCAAACTTGAGCGTGTGCTTTCCAATAATCTTGGAGAAATTGTCGGTGATCTGGTACGTGTTGTTGTACTGGCCGGTGGTGCCGTCCGGCAGACCAAAAGCGGAGCCCATCTGGCCGAAGACAACAGACGCCACGCCTTCATAGTTGGAATTCGTCGGAATCACTCCCAGAGGATGAGTTGCGTCACCTCGGAAGTATCCGAAGTCTTCAATCTTTCCCAGTCCACCCACAGGTTTGTTTCGCAATAGCCCAAGGCGCGTGTAATTCAGCCGCACTTCATTGACCGTGTTGGGATTAAGGAGCACAGTATTGCTAAGCTGGACCTGTTGTGCCCGGGAGAGTGAAGCTGCCGAAAATCCCGGAAGGTTTGAGACAAAGCAGTCACAGTAAGGATTCAGGAAATTGGCATCGTCGAAATGATAGTAGCCGGACCAATTGCCGAAATGGGCTGTGTTGTAGTCAACCCGCAGGCCAAACTTTTCGTCCCGCAGATTTAGTTTTTCGGCGGTCGTCGAGAAAGTGCTGCCCGCTCCATTGGGGTCGGGAAGAAACTTAAGCGTTGCGACCGCTACTGGCGACCACGCCGACTGCGGAATAATCGGGCCACTATTTGGGGTGGCGCCCGGAAAAACGCAGCCGGTGGCGGGGTTGGTACTCGTACATCCGTCGAACCAGTATGGTTCGCCCTCGTTAACCGTGTATCCCAGACGATTGCTCAGCACTGCAGGAAAGTTGTTGCTATCGCCCTGGTTGCCACGCACAGCGCCGGCAAACACGTCGCCCGGGTTTTCCAAATCAGAAAAGTCACCGGTCTTCTCGAGCACGGAGGGAACGACCTGGTTTTGCGAGACTCCACGTATCTCACGAGTGCCCTGATAGTCGCCAAAGAAAAAGAGCTTGTTCTTCACGATCGGGAAACCGAGCGTGCCGCCGAACTGGTTTCGTTTGAAGTCCCCACGCGTCTGGGTCGAAGTAGCCACGCGCGTCCAGCTTCTCGTTTCGCAAGAATTCGTAAGCAGAGCCATGAATCTCGTTCGTTCCCGACTTGGTCACGACATTAACGATGGCGCCGGAAAAGCGCCCGTATTCCGCGTTGAAAGTATTCGTCAGCAGCCGGAATTCCTCGATCGAGTCGAGGGTCGGCACGATGGAGGCGCCGTTAAAAACACTTTCCTCCACGTCCCCGCCATTCACCAGGAAGGAGTTCGCGGACTCTCGTTGCCCGTTTACGGATAGCTGGCCGGAGTTCTTCTGATTACCGGAGACGGGGCGCTCCGCGTTCCCTCCTTCAGACATGGTCGGTACCACGCCTGCCTGCAGGCCGAGCAAATCCAGGTAACTGCGGCCGTTCAGCGGAAGGGACGTGATTTTCTTTTCGCCAATGACGTCCCCAAGTTGGGTGCTGCTGGTATCGACCTGCGTGATAGCCCCACTGACCTCAATCGTTGCGGTGACGGCGCCGACGGTCAGTTTGAAGTCGGCTCTGTATTTCTGATTCACTTCGAGCTTGATATCAGTTTGCACGGCAGCTTTGAACCCGGGCGCCTCAACCCGGACTGAGTAGTTCTCTCCCACCGGAAGCGCGAGGAACTCGTAAGCGCCCTGGGCGTTCGCCTGAATCTTGCGCTCCAGCCCAGTATTCCCATTTCTCAGAATCACGGCAGCGTTGGGGACGATTGCGCCGCTTTGGTCCGTGACGACCCCGGAAATTGAGCCCGTGACCTCTGCATGCAGCAGAAGCGGGAGCAGCAGGTAGACGACAAGACCACAGCCAACAAACCTCCACGGCAAGTGGTGATTCATGCGTTACCTCCAACGGTGTCTTTGGATCTGGCGGACTAGAAGTGGGGTTAAAATTACTCAGAAGACCCGCGACAGTCAAGATTAAATCGTTTTAAAACAGTAAAATTCGGGGTGGGGTAACCAGTTTCGTGACTGCAACCCTTGCAGGGATTCAACCGGCCCGCACGTTGGCCGACGCCCAGGTAAACAAGTGTAGGCGTGCCCGTTATCGGTTAGCTGGGGGCTTCATCGCACTTGAGCTGCTGGCAGGTTTACCGTTGGCTCGGGCGCAACAACCAAGGCCAACTTGCGCTCAAGCCCAACCTTACCTGAATGGAGCCCAGGCCGCCCTTAAAGCGAACGATTCGGCCGGTGCGATCGAAAAACTGAACGCCGCCATCGGAATCGATCCGAAGTGCGCGGATGCACACCTTCTGTTGGGGCTCACGGAGTTTCAGCGCGGAGAGGTGGCGAAGTCGATCCAGCATTACCAGCAGGCTCTCAAGCTGAACCCGCGTTCCTACTCGGCGCACTACGATCTGGCTCTCGCTTATCTGAAGCTGAAAAAGCTTCGGCTCGCCCGTGCGGAGCTTGAGCAGGCCGTCGCTTTGGATCCCAAACAAGCCAATGCCGCCTATGACCTCGGCATTGTCCTGCTCGAACTGAAGCAACCGGTTGCCGCGCTTCGTTCTTTGCGCCGCGCTCATGCCCTAACTCCGGAGCGGCCCGATGTTTCCTTTAACCTCGTCCGCGCGGGCCTTGATGCAGGGCGTCTGGATGAAGCTCGGCAAGCGGCGAAGCAGGCCCCCGCCCAAGTGATGTCGGATTTCCAGTGGAATGCGGCGCTTGGTCAGGAGTTCCTCAAGCATGCTCAACCCAAGGATGCTCTCCCGTACCTTCGGGCTGCGAATATGGCCCGTCCTGATGATGCCGCTGTGCGCAAACAGCTCGCGACGGCTTATCTCGGATGTCGCCAACCCGAGGCCGTGTTGGAATTGATTAACGGTCCGACCACCGCCGACGAACATTACCTGCGGGCAAGTGCCTTCTACCAGGCCCATCGCTTCCCTGACGCGGATCAGGAATCGGATGCCGCGTTGACTCTGGCTCCGGAAAATCCCCAAGTGTTGGCCTTGCGGGTCCGTCTTCTGCAGCGGGCCGGGCAGCAGGAGGCGGCGCTGGAAATGGCGCACAAGGCGTCTGCCCTGGCTCCCACGTGGGACGAGCCTTTCTACCTTGCGGGCATCAGCCAATATCTCTTGCGGCATTATGCGGACGCGCGCCAAAATCTCACGCGTGCCTTTGAACTGAATCCTCGGTCAGCAACCGCAATCTTTATGGCAGCACTGGCCTCCGGCGGCGAAGGGGAACCGCGCCAAGCGGAACGGTACCTCCGGCGCGCAATCGCCTTGCAGCCCGACAATGCGCGTTTTCACTGCCACCTCGGCATTCTGCTCATCCGTCTAAACGAGTACTCGAAGGCGGAAGAGTCTCTTAAAAGGGCTGCGCAACTCAAGCCAGAATACCCGCTCCCACACTACGAACTGGGGAAGCTGGCGGTATACGCGAAGCGATGGCCCGCCGCCCGCCAGGCGTTTGAGTCGACCATCGCGGCTGATGCGGGATTCACTTCCGCTTACTACCAGCTGGCGCGTGTGTATGCAAACCTCGGAGAAAAAGAGAAGTCGGAGCGCGTGCTCGCTGATTTCAAAAAACTTCATCAAAAAGAGATGGATGATTCGGCAATCGTAGAGGAAGACGCGAAGCGTGAATCCGACTAGCAGTAATCCGCGCCCGGCCGGCAACTAAACAGGCAGAATGGTTTCTTCGGATGTGTCGGAGTGATGGGAGCGACGCTGCTTGCGTAATTCATTCATGAAGAGTTCGGCGGACAGCGTCGACTTGTTGTGGAACAACTCCAGGAGGGGATCGTCGATGTCGGGCACCTGAGGGTGAGATTTGGCGGAGGTAGCCACGGAGGATTCCAACCCTTCGGGCTCGACCAGCAATTCCGGCATCAGGTCGCCAGCCTTCATCAGAGTTTGAATGAATTTCTCGACGTGGTTGCGATGTTCGATGGTGGTTTGATCGAATTCAACACCCATCCCCAGTTCAGGATGCATGATGCGGACGACGCCCTCGACACGCAACTCCAAATCTCCGGCGCGCATAGACAGAACGATGCGCGTCCGTTGTGGGAATGGGGACGCGATTTCAAGGTAACAGCCACCCAGGCTCAGATCCGTAAGTTTGCAGCGAACCGGCGGATCATCCTTCTCACTCTCGGGCGAGTGTTGATTGAGCCAGTAACGCAAGTCATGAGAAAGGTCGACCTGGAGGTGCGAGAACCGGATTCCGATGTGTCCTGAGGGATTCTGCCACGCCACCTCGCCGGTTACATCGATCGCTTTATCAGAGCCCGGTAATTTGAAATGAAGCTCCCAAGGACCAGGGTCCTTTTGCTGTTTGGCGAACTGCACGGCCAACCCGCCTTCGCTGAGGTCGGTGGTGGGGACAGTTTGCATGAAGCCGGTGCGGTCGTTTTTGAGCGAGACCGGGACCTGGATCGCGACTCGCGAGTTGCGTCGCCGTTCGCGCTTCATCAGGGCACGCGCGGCCCGGAAAGTAGACCGGGCGCGTTCGGTGGAAACGGGTTTGTATAAGACGAAATGCGCGCCCATATCGAAGGCTGAGCGCAAACCGGTATGGCCCTCCATGATGGCGACCGCAATGGCGCGCCTATTGGCAGGAGCCGAGCGAGCGCTTTTCAGGACGGAAGTGGCAGTCTTAAGGTCGGTGCAATCGATGATGACGGCTTCGAAGCGCTGGCGAGTCAGTTTGTGAATTGCCCCGTCGGGGTCGGTGCAGTGCTCGATGCCGATCTCAAGATCACTGAGTACGCGACGTAGTATGCGTACGATCTTCTCGTCGGCGCACAGCACCAGGGACTTCAGACTCATAGGACCGTTCCAACTCCGGGCAGATGTTCAAGCCTTAGGCGACCTTAACCCTGGTGCGCACTCTTCTCTTCTTCCTCGTCCGTATTGAGGAGGTGAGCCACGCTGCGCAGTTGTTCGGCGGCCGATTGCAGGGCTTCGATCTGCTTGCCCAATTGGGCCTGCTCGGCTTGTTTTTTACGGAGCACCTCGTAGATATCTCTCACGAAACTGCCTCCCATTAGGCACTTTACGGTTCGATTACTACGTCGTCAACGAAGGCGGAAAGCTTCTGGTTACGGGCGTAATCAGAGGCACCGCAGAGACGAATGTATTAAAAAGCACAGGGCGGGGAATTTAGCGAGTTAATAGGCGAAGAATGGCCGGTAAGAGATACATTGGAAAGAGCTTATCGATCGGTATCGTCCTTGCATCAAGTGATAATTGCGTTGACTTTAGCCGAAAATAGGCCTATACTCTTGTGTCTCCAATATCCCATAGGTTGCCGTCAACTGGATCTTATCTTTTGCCGTCCTTTCGGTTTTTGGTTTTGCATCTAACCTAAGAGCCAGCGAATCTAAAGGGTTTAAGCACGTTCTTTAAAGCAGTCGAACTTATTCCAACGTAACGAGGTCCTAGATCTACATGGCAAAGCGACGCGGAAACCCAAACTGGGGTAAGCCGGAACCCATTGGGCCGATCACCCCCACGATCACCGAGTTCGAGCAAGTGGTTCGCGAATACAAACTCTCCCCCGACCAGTACTTGCGGTCGACGCGTTTGCGGGAGTGGGCACGCCGGAATAAGAATTCCAAGTACATCCCGGAGCCTTTGCTGGAAGCCTGGGGCTTCGAGATCGAATCCACCCTCTAAGAAACGACGATTACAGATTTTAGGGCCGCCTTCTGGCGGCCCTTTTTGTTGACGGCTGGAATATGCTGGAGGTCGTTCGCCGGCAGGTTCAAAGATCACACAGATGATTGATGCGGTAAAACTCTCGCCCAACGAAATTGCGGCAGCGCTGGTTGCCATCAGTTTCGCTGCCGGACTCAACGTGTATGCCACCCTGGCCACTCTGGGATTGCTGGCTCATGCGGGCGTCCTGCCCTTACCGCCGGCCTTGCACCTGGTCACCAGCTGGTGGGTGATCGGCGCGAGCGTGGCATTGTTTCTGCTGGAGTTCTTCGCCGACAAGATCCCCGCCTTCGATCTTGTCTGGAACGCTCTGCACACGTTCATCCGGGTTCCGGTAGCGGCACTGCTGGCGTACGGGGCGACATCGCAACTCTCTCCTGAAAAACAGATGGTGGCCACGCTGCTTGGGGGAGCCATCGCGCTGGCCGCACATGGCGGCAAAACCGCAATACGTGCGGCGGTGACACCTTCGCCGGAACCACTATCGAACATCGGCTTGAGCCTGGGCGAGGACGCACTGGCAATTTTTCTAACCTGGTTCGCTACGCGCCATCCCTACATTGCAGCCTGCGTGGCGCTGGTCTTCCTGGTCGTGATTATTCTGCTTGTGCGCTGGGTCGTACGCGCGCTGCGCGCACTATTTCGCGGCGCCGAGGGCGAGCTTGCTCATCACAAACGGCCCAGCTGATCCGTGCTCTTTTGTTAAAATCGCATTTATATGAGCCCCTATCCGCCATTCACCGACGTTGCTACAGCAATTGAAGAGATCCGTTCTGGGCGCATGGTCGTTGTCATTGATGATGAGGATCGGGAAAATGAAGGCGACCTTACGTTGGCAGCGGAAAAAGTGACTCCCGAGGCTATCAATTTCATGGCGAAGTACGGGCGGGGACTGGTGTGCTTGGCGATGACCGAGGAAAGGCTTGAGCACCTGCGCATCGGCCCGATGACGGCAGAAAATACCTCGAATTATGGGACGGCATTTTGCGAAGCGATCGACGCTCGCGAAGGTGTAAGCACGGGGATTTCGGCTTACGACCGCTCGCGCACGATCCAGGTGGCGATTGATCCGGCCACGCGGCCTGCCGACCTCGCGCGGCCCGGACACGTGTTCCCGCTGCGCGCCAAAAAGGGCGGCGTGCTGGTGCGCGCTGGGCAAACGGAGGCGTCCGTCGATTTGGCTCGACTGGCGGGTTTGATTCCGGCCGGCATCATCTGCGAGATCATGCGCGACGATGGCACGATGGCGCGCGTGCCTGATCTGGTGGAGTTCTGCAAGGCGCACGAGATGAAGATGCTGACAGTGGCGGAGCTGATCCGCTATCGGATGGCGCATGAGCGGTACGTGCACCGCGTGGGAGAAGCCTTGGTCAGCACGCGGCATGGCGAGTTCCGGCTCATCGCTTACGAAAGCGAGGTCGAGGGCGGCGAATCGCACGTGGCCCTGGTACGGGGTGATATCGAAAACGCTCCCGGGCCGGTGCTGGTGCGCATGCATTCGCATTGCGTGATGGGCGACGTTTTCGGCTCGACCGCGTGCGATTGCAGGGCGACGATTGAGGGCTCCATGCGAGCAATTGCGGAATCGGGACGCGGGGCAATCATTTATCTTCACCAGAGCTCGAAAGGCTTTTCGGTGGACAAGATCGGAGACCGGCCGGTATTGAGTTTCCACCGGGATCGCGCTCTGCCGACCTTGCCGGAGAGCGAGCGCAAGACACAGCGGGAAATCGGGATTGGAGCGCAGATTCTTTCCGACTTGAATTTGAGGCGGATTCGGTTGCTGACGAATCATCCGCGACGGGTCGCAGCCCTGGAAGGGTTCGATATCGAAATCGTCGAGCAGGTTCCCGTTCCGCTCGGCGGGGTGCGGGCGAAACTATAGATTTCACGGCGCAAATGTGAGATTCGCGGTTAAGTGCGAGGATGCATGGGCTATCACATTCGCCAGAGGCTTTCTCGCAGGCGATTCATCAGACCCGAATTTCATTGCAACTCCACGGATTCGCAAACCACCGCAACTGAATAACGCCTTCCGGCGGTTCGTCGGAATCCATTTAGCCGCAAAAAGCGGTCACTGCCCTCCCGTTCGTTAGAGCACCAAAAAAATAACCCTTTTCCACAGTTCGCCACAGCTGCAAATCATAAACCGGGGGCATATACTTCGGCCCGCACCAAAATCCAGCCCCGAGGCTCCCCCGATGAACAAGACAGTTGAAGTCGTGCTGACCGCTTTAGCCCTGGTCGGATTGTTCAGTGCCCTTCCGAAGAGCACGCCAGCAAATGTCGGAATTCAAACCCAACACACCGTAGTCGTCGCTGACGGCAGCGACCCAATGCCGATTTGCCGAGGAAAACGCTGCTTCTAAGCTGAGCTAATCGCTGGAACCCGGCCGCTAAGAAAAAAGTTGCTTGGCGGTAGAGGGAGAGGTATGCTTCTCGCCTCCAGGTTCCTTCCAAGCGATGAATTGGCTAATGTATTTGAGTTGGGTGGCGGGCCCTGCCTTAGAGTTCGGCCTTCTCGCCCTCATAGTTCGCCGTAGGCTGCATTCAGTCTTCCCTCGCTTTTTTTCCTACATCGTCTTCCAGATTCTGAAATCAGCCTTCCTGTTTTTCACCTATCAATATTACGAACAGGGCTACTTCGACGCATATTGGACCGGCAACGCCATTAGCGTCATCCTCGCGGTCGCCGTGATGGATGAGATCCTGCAGCACGTATTTAAAGAGTACGGAGGAGCACAGAACCTGGGCTCGGTCATTTTTCGATGGGCTTGCGGACTCCTGCTTTTGCTGGCGATCGTGACCGCATTTACCAGTGAGCAAGGGAGCGCCGATCGAGTGGTCGCCGCGGTGCTTACGTTCGACCGAAGCATCCGGGTCATGCAATGCGGACTTTTCTGTCTGTTAATGATTCTCTGCCGCCTGCTGAAAAATTGCTGGCGCCAGCAGGTTTTCGGGATCGCTTTGGGATTCGGCGTTTTCGCCAGCATTGAGCTGATTCTGGTCAGCGTAGCGATGCGCTATGGGGGCAGCGTCGGTGCCACGATCAGCTTGGCTAAAAGCGCCGCCTACGATGCTGTCATCATCCTGTGGATTGGCTATCTGAGACAGCAGGCTCACTCGATCCCGGCGGTTGAACTGGCACCCCGTCTGGACGTCGCCTTGGCGGATCCGGGAGCCAGTACGGAAGCTTTCCTTTCCATGGTGGAACGAGCGGTCGAGGATGTTATTTCCCGTAATCCATGGCCGAGACCCAGCACCAAAGGCCCCCAGATCGTTGGGCGTGAGCCCGGCCGCGGGGAGAGCAATTAGCAACCTGTTCCCGTCCGAAGTCTTCAGGATGAAAACCTCAGTACAAACAGTAAACACCCGAGAGAACTGGCCTCCTGCGGAGGGTGAGATCGTCACCTTTAAGTCTTCGGCCGGGCTAAAATCCGGTGTATTGAAGGAGGCGCGCTGGGGATTGGTCTGGCGCGACTTTATTCTCGAGGATGGCCGCGTCATTCCCGAACACAAAGTTTTGGGATGTCCGGAGTCGCCGAACTGGCGCAGCGCGGATGAGGTTTCGCAGGAGGAGCGGGAAACCTGGGAGGAGCGCCTGGTTACCATGGCGGAGAGCGGAGTTGATCCGCGGAATCGTGAACAATCTTTTTGGGCTGAATTAAACCAGTACCTGGCCTATATCTATCTAAGATTTCAACGAACCGAGCAACAGGGCTGATACATTTCTGAGATTCACGTAGCAGCTGGATTGAGGCATATCTGTGAGCGAAGAAGATCGGAGTCAGCGAGTTCGGAAGTCGCTAGCCGACGCCCGGCTGGTAGAGATCGAACTCGACGAATTTCCCGACCGCATTCGCGAGGTCAAGCAAGTCGCCATCGGGCGGCTGGGCGAACTTCTGCAAAAAGATACCGGTCCGCGCGAGCACCGATCCGTGGCGCACTCCGTAGGCACCTTAAGTAGACTCGAAGCCTCGCTAAGAGCCGATGCCGATGTGCACAAGTCGGGGCAAACTGGTTTACCCGTAGCGCCCAAAGCACCCGATAAGCGGGGCTGACTGAGATTCTTGAGCAACGTAGGTTTCGGCAGCTAAGCCCGGCAACCGCTGCGAAAAGATTCCTCCTCGCCGTCAAGAGCGAACACGCAAACAGTAAATGCCCTGTTTGTTCTCCATCACTTGGAGTTCGAGTGAAGTGGCGCTCTCCGATTTCCAGATGAGAGCTCAATCCCCGCCCATGACTTTGTTTTATTTAGCTGCTGGCAACCTTCCAATTACAGTCCAGGAATATCAACTGACTCTTCCCATTGCCTGATTGAGAGGTGAGAGATCACTGAGTTGCGCGGGCACTCGACCTGGGCGCTGAGATATTGGCGCAGGCAGCGGGAGCAGGGGGCGTAGCCTTCCCGCATGGCCTGGGAGGCGGTCATTAATTCAGGGCTTTCGCCGACCTTGTTGTGGAGATACTTGCAGCCCGGAACGTGGAAGATTCTTCCTTCGCTGGAGACGGCGACCATAAGGTCAGGAGGAATCTTGTGAGGAGGCTGCGCCAGACGCGAGCGCATGTTGAGATGGGAGAAGATGCTGGAATTGCCGAAGGTCACAGTGCCAACAATGAGAGCGACTGCCGCTACAGCCAGCATCCAGAAAGATTGCCAGCCTGCGAAGTGCGAAGAAGATGATGCGTCGGCCAGGCGGCGCTGCAGGCGTCGGCTGAAACCGGCGGGCAGTTCGAACACGCGATCGTCGCCGTAGAGCTGGACTACGTTACGGGCGCCGTCGAGCACGGCGGTGCAATGCTTGCACTGCGCGAAGTGAAGTTCCATGGCGATGCGCGTTTCGGGGTCGACTTCGCCATCGAGATAATTGGAGACCTCTCTCCAGACATGTTCGCAATTGACTACCATGGCTTGCTCCCTTTTTCGAAAGGCAACCGGCCGAACCAGGGGCTGCCCAGGCCCGGAGCGAGCATGTCTCGAAGCATGAGACGAGCCCGCAGGAGCCGAGTTTTCACGGAAGCCTGGGAAATGCCCAGCGCTTCCGCCGTTTCTTCAATGCTCATGTGCTGCACGTCGCGCAGCACGAAGACCTGGCGATATTTTTCGGCGAGAGCGGCGACTGCGGCCGCCAGCCTGGAGCGAATCTCCTTGCGCTCGAGAGTCTCGGAGGGAATTTCGCGCCAGTCGGCGAAATCCCTGGGCGTGTAGGCGCCTTCTTCGTCCTGCTTCTCGCCGACAGGTTCCATAATCTCCGCGTGAGCTCTCCTTTTGCGCATGAGGGCTTCGTTAACGGCGATCTGGATGAGCCATGTGCTGAAGCGGGCCTCGGCGCGAAATTGCTGGATGTGAGTGAGAGCTTTCAGGAAGGCTTCCTGCGCAGCATCTTCCGCGTCGGCTTCATTGCGCAACACGGCGAGAGCGGCGGAATAGACTCGCCGTTGATAGGGCTTGATGAGCTCATAGAAATACTCCTTCTCGCCAGCCTGGACGCGGCGCAGTAGGTCCTGCTCGCGGAGGGCGGCGGGATCGGAAGGCTTCACGCTGATGCTCATGCTATCGGGCAGGCTGCCCATCGAATTCCTCTGCGAGGCACCCTAACGGGGCGGATACTCCGGATCGATCTTCCATCCGGTGAGCATGGAAACAAAGTTATTCCACCCGTGCAGAACCACCATGACGAGATGGCCGAGCAGGAAAAACAGAATCGCCCACATGACCAGGAAATGCCACAGGCGGGCGAGATGGAAGCCGCCCATCGGCCAGGCAAGCCAGGAAAACTGCACGGGCTTCCAGATGGCGAATCCGGTAAGCACGGTCAGGATGCCGAGAACAATGGCGGAGGTGTACGCGAGTTTTTGAAGCGGGTTGTAGACCTCGGTTGAGGGAGGCTTGGGGCCGAACAAAAAATAGTGGCGCGCCATCGGCCAGACGCCGCGCAGGTCGCCGCGCGAGAGCAAGACCTGGCGGTAGTTTCCGGAAACAATCTGATAGCCGACATAGAAGATGCCGGTTGCCATGTAGATCCACATGAAGGTGAGGTGCCACTGCAGGGCTCCGCCCAGCCAACCGCCGATGGCGAAGGCCTTGGGCCAATTGAGGAGATCGTGCTGCGGAATTTTTGCGCCGAAGCTGGGAAAGGCGCGGAAGATCTGGAGACCGCTGCCGACCATCACGAAAAGTGCGATGGTATTCAGCCAGTGTGTGAAGCGCACCGGCCAGGGATGTTCGTAGACGGCGGGCACCGATTGTTCGGTATTCGCGGATTCGATTTCGATTACTTGAGCTCGCATGCTTTGACGACCTCAGTTCATACGTGAAGGCCGGCCCGGCGCGGGAGGACGCCCGCCGTAGCACTGACCTTCCGTTCGTAGGACCGCTTCCGTGAACTCATCGATCGGGTCTTCAGAGTCCATAGAACCACGAGTATCCCTGATCTTCCCAATAGCCGACCTTCTCTAGAACATGGCTGACTCGCAAGTCGGTCAGGTACTTTGCCTGTTTGTAGCCGATCTTGGTGGGTACGATGAGTCGAACGGGGGCACCGTGCTCGCGGGTCAACGGCTGGTCGTACATTTCGTAGCAGAGCAAAGTTTGCGGGTGCATCGCGGTCGCCATGTCGAGGGACTCGTAGTAATCGTCCGCGCATTCGACTGTAACAAAGCGGGCGGTCGGATCGGCACCCACTAATCTGAGGAATTCGGAAAGCGGCGTGCCTCCGAACCGGCCGATTACATCCCAACCTTCGACGCAGATATGACGAGTGTTCTGGCGTTTCCTGGGGAGGACCTGAATCTGCGACAACTTGTAGTCGCCGGGCTTCTGCACGGCGCCAGTTACGGTGAGGCTCCAGTTTTCAAAAATCACGCCGGGGTCGTCGACGTCGTAGCCGTTGATGGGGAATTTTTCGAAGGGGGTGACGTCTGATTCGGCAAAGGTTGGCGCTAGATGTCCGGGACGAAAGAACTTCCCTGACGCCCAATCACTGAATGCAAGACCTTCCTTGAGGAGAGGTTCGCGGAGTTTGGGAAACGCAAAGGCCCCCAGGGCCACTATGGGAGTGAGCTTCAGGAGTTCCCGGCGATTCATTTTTCTGAACTTGCGCGCGTTCATTCACCACTCCTGAACCAAAAGCGGGTTGGCTGCCATCCTTGGGATTCGCAGCACATTGGAAAGTTACAGCATTTGAAGGAGTTTTTCACGGGGAGGAGTGGCGCACAGAAGGGCAAAAAGCTTGCCCCAACGGGTATCGCAACTCGCCGCTCAATTTGGGGTTTAAGCATCTAACGAAATAAGAGCCGGCAGCCTCGGCATGGTAACGAGAACCATCGATCCGAGACTGACGGGCGTTGGATCGGAGGATGGCTATGGCACAGTTGATTAAGTTTTATGTGCCCGACCGGTTTCGAAAAAAAGTGAAATGGGTGCCGGCCGAGCAGCGCGGCAAGGTGATTGCATTTCCGGTCGCCGTCAAGAAGACGGCCTGAACGGCGAGCAGCAGGGAGACAAGAACGCCCGGCTCACGTGAGATTCATGGCCGGGCGTTTTGGCGTTGGGGAATAAATGACTATCGCCGGGTACCTACGGCCTCCGGCTTATCGGCGCACAGGCTCTTGGTGCGCGGTTGGTACACGCAGAAAGGCTCTTCGTCCATGAAGTCTCCAGTGGCGGCATAGGCGCGGGCGCGGCAGCCCATACAGACGTTGCGGAATTCGCAGCACCCGCACTTCCCTTTTAGTCCGGCAGTATCGCGCAGGGCATGGAAAACTGGAGCGTTGTCCCAGATATCAGAGAAGGTCTGTTTGCGGAGATCGCCGGCAACGACGGGCAGATAGCCGCACGGATAAACTTCCCCTTCGTGCGAAATGAAGCAGACTCCAGTGCCTGCAAGGCAGCCCTTGGTCATGGCGTTGAGATCGGACGGATGTCCGCCGGGATGGCCAACGGGTTGGCCGACGCCCTGGGGCTTCAGTTCGATGCCGGTCGAGCCAGGCATCGTTATTTCCGTGGGGCCGATGGCGGAGGGCTTGGGGGAAGTATGCGTTTGCGCCGGTGCGATGCGGGCAAGTTGCGCGCCGGCGCGCCGATCGGCTGCGCGACGTTGCCGCGCCACTCGGAAGTAGTGCGGGGCGCAGGTTGCCTTCAGCTCAATTCCGCCGGTTAGCGACTGATCGTAGAACCAGTTCAACATGCGTTCATATTCCTCGGGTGGCACCATTTGCGACGCGGCGATGTCGACTCCGCAGCCGACCGGCACAAGCAGGAAGGTATGCAGGGCGTCGGCGCCCAGATTGCGGGCCAGTTGCAAGACATCGGGCAACTGATGGGCATTGTGCCGGGCGATGGTCATGTTGATCTGCACCGACATGCCGAGCGATTTCAGATTGCGCAAGCCGTGAACGGCGGCGTCGAACGCGCCGGGGATTCCGCGGAAGGCGTCATGAGTCACGGCGTCGGCGCCATCCAGGCTGATGGAGACGCGGCGCACGCCGGCGTCGACGATCATGCGCGCGACATCCTTGGTGACCAGGGTGCCGTTGGTAGCGAGGGCAACGCGCAGGCCTTTGTCGGCCGCATAGCGCGCTAGTTGGAAAATGTCAGAGCGATACAGCGGCTCGCCGCCGCTGAGGACAAGAATTGGGTTGGCGGCCCCGGCAATCTGGTCGATGATGCCAAGCGCGGCGTGGGTGGGGAGGTCGGTAGGCGAACTGAGTTCAGTGGCGGTGGCGCGGCAGTGGATGCAACGGAGATTGCAACCCTTGGTGACTTCCCAGAAAACCAAACGTGCCTTATTTTCGCTGTGGTGTCCGTTGCCGTTTGCCGAATCCATCGCACCCCTCCCAGGTGGCGGAGCCTGGCTGCCACCCCTCGCAGGCAACGATAGAAAACTATGAACATGGGGGCGGTGACTGTTGTCACCCGCGCCTGTGATCTGCATCACGCGCGTAAGTGATTGACGGAGCGCGCTTTATTGCGTACCTCCCGCGGAGTGGCAATCGCTGCAATTGACCTGGGTCATATCGCCAAGGTCGATGGGGTGCTGGAAAGACAGGTTCTGCACGGCTGCCATGTTGACGCCGCCTTCCTGTTGACTGAGTACGCTGTGGCAAGTCTGGCAATCCTTGGTGATAACTTTGCCGTCGGCGCTGACGTGCTGCCCATCATGGCAGCGGAAGCACCCGGTGAAGTAGTAATGGCCGATGTTATTGGGGTGAGTCTGCCAGTTCACCTTCATCTCAGGGAAGATCGTGTTGCGATAGATTCTCTGGATTTCATCGACGGCGGCGCGAATTTCCAGCTGCTTGCTGTGGGCGAGCGCGGGGTATTTCGTTTCGTAGAAACTCTCTACTGACTTGGCGATGCCCTGGGTGGCGGCTTCCGTGGTGTCGTAGTTGGCGGTGAGGGCGGCGACCGCCTGCTGCTTCAGGAAGGGCAGAGTAACATCGAGGCGCTTGGCGAGCAGCGAGTTGTCGACCGAGAGATCGGGCGGAACGTAGATGTGGGTCGGACGGTTGTGGCAGTCAACGCAATCCATGCGGTGCTTCTCCGCTTTGGCGATCTGCTCCCTGGTCATGGGAGAATCTTTGACAAAATATTCGCTCACGCGGCCCTGCATGTCTTTCACGTGAACATAAGGGATGACCTGGCGCCTCTCATCAGTGGCCACGTAGGTAATCTCGTTGGCGATGTTCATGTGCCAATGAATGCCTTCGACGGCCCCAGTGGCTGGATCGCCGCCGCCAACGTTGAGCAGCATGCGCAGCTGGCGGGGAGTGTTCTTCTCGTCTGTGGCGTAATGGTTAAACACCTTCAACTGCGCGCCGTAAAACTTTTTGGGCCAGTGACACTGCTCACAGGTTTGGGCGGCAGGACGGAGATTGTGGACGGGGGTGGGAATGGGACGGGGATAGGTGTTTAGCGCGGTAGCAAAGACCTGGCGCGCCCCAGACAGTTTTGATTTCACGTACCAGGTGGCGCCGGCGCCGACGTGGCAATCCACGCATGCAACCCTTGCATGCGGCGATTGCTGGTAGGCGATGAATTCGGGCGCCATCACCGAGTGGCAAAGTTGTCCGCAGAACTGAACGGAGTCAGTGAACTCGTAAGCTTTGTAGCTTCCGACCACGCTTAGACCGATGAAGGCGACGATGAAAGTGAAAACGAAGGTGAGTGCGCCACGCTGGCTGGGATCGTTGAAGTCCAGGTGGAGATAGCGCACTTCTTTGCCGGGCTGACGCTGTCGTTTCCGCCGGTCGTACCAAACGCCGGCTGGCACCAAGGCCAGGCCCACGGCCAGGAATGCGGGAACGACCATATACGCGAGGATGCCGACGTAGGGGCTGGGGTGCTCGTTGGTCAGATCGATGAAGAACAAGAAGAGGAAATTGCCGAAGGCGACCAGCGCGAGGGCCAGTCCGACGAGTGAGATAGGGTTGCGAATCCACTCGCGCAATTTGGAAAAACCGGTGGCGGGCACCGCACTCGGATCTGGCTTGTCACTGGTCATGCAATACCGTCCGTTCTATTAGATATTGGACCTCGAGGTCCAATTTCGAGTGGCAAGATTCGCGATCCGCATCCTACCTGACAACACCGGCACCCGACATTGCTGATGGATCACTTCTGCGAACCCACGACTTCATCCGCGGATTCGCTGCTGGAATGCTGGGCCGCGACCGCATCGGTGACCGAAGCGTCGCTGTCCAGCTCGGCTGCGATCTCGGAGCGAGCGGCGGCGAGCAAGGTTTCAGAATCCAGGCCGTGTTCCTCGCGGTAATGCTCGTAAGACATCTTTCCGTCCCACCATGCCCAGTTCATGGGATAAACGTCGGGATCGAAGAAGACCTGATAGAAGTGCCACACGACGATGGCCAGGGTTGCCAACACGGCTTCGTAAAGGTGAATAGCGGTGGCGACGTCCAGCCACCAGCGCGCCAGGATACCGCCCACGAAGACTTTCGCCCAAAGCATGATGCCGGTCCCGGCCATGACGAACAGTCCCCAAACCAACGCCCAGTATTCCGCCTTCTCCGCATAGTTGAAGCGGCGGAACTGAGGCTTCTCGCGACGTCGCCCCAGATAGTACAGCAGGCAGCCGATTGCGTCCGTGGCATCTTTCGGCGTGGGCAGGAAGTCGAGCAACAACCGGCGACCGTCTTTCCGGAAGGCAAGGTAGAACATGTGGTAGGTTCCGACTCCGATGAGAACGACGCCGGCAACGCGGTGCGTGATGCCGCGAATTCTCTCGCCCATTCCCAGCAGTGCGGCAAACCAGGAGTCCGGGAACTTGAGCGCGAAGCCGGTGATCACCAGAGTGATGAAACTGCTAAACAGGATGACGTGCTGCCAGCGCTGATGCAGCGACATGCGCTCGACCATGCGATGTTCGTGCCGGCGGCGCAGCAAGGCTTTGTGTCTCCAGATGATCAGGTTATGCAGGAGCATGGCACCGATCACGGCGAAGATCATGCCGAGATAAAACTTGCGGATCCAGCGCACCGCGACGCTACCTACATCGGCGGAGAGAGGGGCATCGACGTGAACCTTGCTGAGGGCAAACTTCTCGGTGACTCCGGGATGGCACTGGCCGCAGGTGTTCACCAGATTGGAGCGGTTGATGGTGGATCGCGCGTCGCTGGAGGGCAAAATGTTGTGCACGCCGTGGCAGCTTGCACAATTGGCCACGATCTGGGAACCGAGTTTGGAAGCCAGCCCGTGATAGCTGGCCAGGTAGGTGGTAGAACGGCGGCCGGCGACTCCGAATTCTTCGTTGAGGCGGACGCCTTCGTGACAGCGGGCGCAGGTGATGCTCGCGAGGTTGGCGGCAGCAACGGAGGAATTGGGATCCTTGTGATCCTTGATGGAATGAATGCCGTGACAATCGGTGCAGACCGGGGCCTGGCTGTTGCCGCGCGCGATGGCCTGGCCGTGGATGCTCTGCATGAATTCCTGCTTCACATCTTCGTGACACTTCGCGCAAGTAGCAGGCACGTTGAAGCGAAAGATCGGAGATTTATCGTTGGTGGCAGCCAGAATCTCATGCGCCCCGTGGCAATCGGTACAGACCGCCGCCTTCTCGGAACCGGAGGCGACCGCCTTCCCGTGGACGCTTTGCAGGTACGAAGAAAAGGGCTGGGCGCTGTGGCCGCTGGCTTCCATGACGTATTTCTGACCATGACAAGTCCCGCAGGTGGCCGGGATGTTGGCATGGCTCACGCGCGACTTCGGGTCGCTCGCGGGTAACAACTCATGCGGGCTGCCGTGACAGGAAACGCAGGTGGCCGCCTGGCCATCGCCTGCCTGAATGGCTTTCGCATGGTAGCTGCGATCGTAGGCAGCCTGCTGGTCGGCATGGCAACTGGCACAGGAAATCCTGGCTGGAGTGGTTTCGTGGGGAGAAGTCTTTACGTCAGTATGGCAGTCGACGCAGGCGAACATTCCTCCGTGGATAGAAGCTTTAAAAGCGTCGGGGTTGACGGAGATACTGATCTGCTTGCCGCCTACGTCCTTGGTCATGGTGGGATCGCCGTGGCAGGCTAAGCATTCCTCGTTGGTAGGCTTAGGTGGCTCAAGCTTTTTAGCGGAGGCGAGGGCCATGCCGCCAAATACCAGACTCAGCAGTCCAAGTTGGAAGACGCGGAGCGTTCGCCACATCCATGAATTCCTGTGAGATGTAGGCATTGGAGCCTTTCCTCCTCCCCACTTGCGATCCAAAGGCAGTTCTATTGTTGGCGGGGATGGGCGGAGGGGCAGTGAGTCGTCTCACCGCCGGACGTGACGCACATCACAATGTGGATGGTCAGGCTACCGGGCTGGAGTTGTGGCGAAGTCCCAGGCGCGTAATCGACTCAGCGGTCCTGATGACAGGAGCGGCAAAGCTCCTGGGCAGGCTTGACCAGCAAGCGCGTCTGCGGACGGGCGTGATGAGCGGAATGACACGTGAGGCAACTCAAGTGCGCATCCACGTGCTGTTTGCCGATTTTGGCT
This sequence comes from uncultured Acidobacteriota bacterium, assembly GCA_963850425.1. Lineage (GTDB taxonomy): Bacteria > Acidobacteriota > Terriglobia > Terriglobales > Acidobacteriaceae > Gp1-AA133. The sequence goes on from CAWKLF010000007.1 coordinate 371,580, forward strand.
TGGTGGCAACGCTCGCAACGCCCAAGAATGACCTCGGGCCGGGCTCCGGCATAGCGTTCAATCTGGTCGGGATCTCCGCCCGCGCTCACATGATCGGCGCCTGGTCCGTGGCAGCCTTCACAGCCTAGAGCCGCCACATTGCCGCTCTTGAGGGTCTCTACATGAGGAGACTTCATGAAACTGTTGTAGGCGTCCTCATGACATCCCTGGCAGACTTCGACGCCGACGTACTTGGAGGAGTTCTCAGGAGAGGCGGGGTTCTGGGCGAACAATTGCGGCAGCGCGAACATGAAGAGCGCGACCAAGCAAAGAATCCAAAGACGTCGAACGGCTGAAAACTTCATAATAGCGGCCCTGGGCGAAAGATCGGCATGTTGGTCTGACAGGAGCGAGGGTTTCGCTACCAGATGACCCTATGCGGGCACGGCACGCTGACGCCGGGTGCGGCCCAATCCTACGGAGCGCACCCGGTCATAAGCGATATGGAGATCCTGGCTGAGGAGGTCGACCACATGCAGGCAAGCCTCGCGATGTTCACGAAGGAAGGTCAGAAGCTCTTTGCGCTTGATCATCGCGACCTGAGCGTCATCCAGAAGTTCGGCGGTCACTTCGTGAGCAGTGCCCGATAGGGCCGCACTCAGGCCGAGCACTTCCCCGGGCACGGCGATGTGGAGGGTCAGACGCTTGCCTGATTCCGAACACACGGTAAGCTTGGCGCGGCCTTCGCACAGCACGAACACTCCGCGTGCCGGCTGTCCTTCGCGGAACAGGACCGTGTCCCGCGGACAATTAATTTTGGATTTGACGTGATCGAGCGCGGCCAACACGTTGGCCGGCAGATCGCAAAAAACCCGGTCCGGGCGCAAGGCACATTCGAGGCAATTCTGCTGTATCGCGCTCTCCATAAGAGGTTGATATCCCTTAGGAGGAAAAAGCACAGTGATTGCAGTCACCCGAATGGGTGACCCTTAACACAGGGGCGGGGGGAAGCGTCCCGTCAGCTGTTAGTGGCCAGCGCCTTCAGGGCAACTTTGTTGCGAATGACCAGAGTCGAACCCTTGGCTTGCACGATTTGCCGCTTCTTCAGATCAGCAAATAAGCGAGTTACGGTCTCGCGGGAAGTGCCGATCATCTGCGCGATTTCTTCATGCGTAAGTGCAAGTTTGAGGCGGGGTTCCTGCTTGGCGGCCTCGCCGTTTTTGGAACTCCATTCCAGAAGCAGCTTGGCTAATTTCTCTGAAGCGGAGTGGGACAACCCCAGCGATCGCACTTCGTGACAGGCGTTGTTGTATTTTTCGCTGAGCTGCTCGGCGACCTTGAAGCACGCATCGGAGTTGTCTTTCAGGAAGCGCAGGAAATCTTCGCGCTTCACGAAATTCACCTGGCAGGGGTCGATGGTTTCCGCAGTCAGCTCGTAGGGCTTCCCGGAAACGGTGGCGCTGAGTCCAAGGACCTCGCCGGGTTCAGCAATCTTCAGTATCAGGGTTTTGCCGTCGGTGGCGCAGATGGAGAGCTTTACCCGCCCTTTGCACAGAACAAAAATTCCCCGCGGTGCCTGGCCTTCCACGAACAGGACAGCGCCCTTGGGATAAGCGGTGGCATACTTGATGGCCTCGAAGGACTGGAGCGAAGGGGTTGGCAGGTCGCAGAAAATGCGGTCCGACCGCATCTTGCAGGTCAGGCAGCTTTCGATGATGTCGAGCCCGTATGGTGAGAGCACAAGGTCCTCCGTTATGCCCACAAGGAGGCCCGGCGTGCAAGCGATCTGCGCCGTGGGCTTCCCGAGGGTGCCGGCCTGATTACCAGACCGCTGTGACCAGCGTCACGACATCAGTGTCCGCCGTGGCCGAACCAACTGCGGTGACTCTGGGCACAAGTGGATGTGACCTGCCTCACATAACGCCGGGAAGGGGAGTTTTCCGGCCTTGGGAAAGGATTTCGGCTCCGCGTAGTTTTTCTGGTGTTACGCGCGATTTCAAGGCATACTAGGCGGCGAAGCCCTTCCCCGGCGCCAAGGAAGGTGGCTGCCCGCCATGTTAGAGGAACTCGAGCAACAGGAAACTACCCAGGAGCAACTGGTCGTCCCCCGGCTGGAAATTGCAGCTCCTGCTCCCATATCGGTCGAAAACGATCAGACGCAACGGCGCCGGATGGTGATTGCGCTGGTCATGCTGCTGGTAGCACTAGGGCTGGTCCTGATCAAGGACCGCGATTTCTGGTTCCCTGCTCCGGAAACGACTGAATCGGAAGCATTTGATGACACGGCACCGGCGGACGAGACGGCCCAGCCCGCCACACCGGCCAGACGGCGGCAGCCTCGACTCCCACCATCGTGAAGAAGCGCCCAGCGCCAGTAGCCAGGAAGGCGCCTGAGCCCGCGCCTCCGGCAGCGCCCGCGGTAACCGCCTCCCGAGCTGTGTTGCCTCCGCTGCGAGTGGAAGTGGTGGCGGGAGATCAGCACCAGGTCGTACGCCCCGGAAGCCCGTCGGTGAAGGTGGAACTGCAGAATGGGGCGCCGGGACAAATCGCCTCCGAAGCCCCGCGTGCGCCCGTCCCGGTTCCTGACTCTCAGCCAATTACTACCAAGGGTGACCGCGTGCAGATGTCGACCGACACGCGGCAGGCGCTCACGCGTCCGGTACGGCCCGAATACCCGCTCCTAGCGAGGCAGATGAAGGTGCAGGGCGCGGTGGTGCTTTCGGTATTCATCGACAAGGATGGCAGCATCGAAAATCTGCAGGTGGACAGCGGACCTGCGATCTTGGCGGATGCGGCGCGCGCTGCGGTCAAGCAATGGCGCTTCAAGCCCTACCTGCAGAATGGCGTGCCCGTGGCGACGCAGGCGCGGGTCACGGTGGATTTCACCATCGGCGTCCAGAACTAGATTGATTAAGTTGAGAGAAGGCGGTGCGTCCTGCACCGCCTTTATTTTTGGGTGGCCGCAGGCGGACCGAATCCGGCGCAAAAATTAACGAGCGCCCGGACTCTTTCGAGTCACAGGCGCCCGGGCAGCCCTCCCCCAGAACTGCTCGCGAAAAAAAATAAATCTTGAACAGGCGGGTGAAAATAGCACTTCCGTGCTACGCCTCCCCCCACCAATGTGCCATGCCAAAATCCTTGCTGGGCGCTGATTTTGGGGGGAAGCGAAGGTTTTCCAACTTTTGCACAGAGCGGAAACCTCCGGCGGACAAGCGGGCTCTAAATTAGACCTCAGGGTCGACTAGCTGGCCAAGGTGGCGGGCTGCAGGCTCTGCTGAATCAATTCGCTGAGCCTGGCTTTCAGGTCGCCGAGCCGGCGAGCCACCGGAGCGGAAAAAGCATCGCCAGGATCGTAGTTTTCGCCTTGGATAGAGAGAAGGTAGGCGCGCGGGCAGGCGCCGAACAACTCCGAACTCATGGCGAGAAGAGCAGCCGGCGTGAGGTGATGCGTGAAGGTGGTCACGCCGAAATCGGAGCGCACCTCCTCACAACACATTTCTCCCGGTTTGCAGCCCTGGGCGCAATCGATGAAGATCACGGTTTCCACCCGGCTCACAACCGGAGCAAGTTCGGGAGTGAGTTGGTGGCAGGGCAGAATCTCCACTTCTGGAGAGCGATTGGTGCGGAACAGTTCGGCGGCCACTTGCCATCCCAGGCCGTCATCGGAGCGCAGCGGGTTGCCATAACCCAGGATCAGAATGCGCGCCATAATGTCTCCCTTCAATGGGGCTTGCGGGCCTCGTCGAGTTTCTCGCCCGCTGAGTTGAAGAGCTGCACGACCATCGGCATTTCACCGAAGGCGTGAGTGGAACAACTGAGGCAGGGATCGTAAGCGCGAATAAGAGCTTCCACGCGATTGAGCATGCCGGGAGCGATGCGCTCGCCGCGCACGAAATGCTTGGCGACCTGAAGAATGCCGCGGTTCATCGCCATATTGTTGTGTCCGGTGGCAATGATCATGTTCGCCCAACGGATCAGCCCCTGCTCATCGATCTTGTAGTGGTGCATGAGCGTGCCGCGCGGGGCCTCGCAACAGCCCACGCCTTCTTCTTGGTTCGGTCCGGCGACGGCGCGCACGTGCTTGGAAAGAATCTCCGGATCGGTGAGCAGCTGTTCCATGCGTTCGATGCAATAGAGAATTTCGATGAGGCGCGCGTGATGGTAGTGGAAGCTGCTGAGCACGGCCGTGCGCTGAAGCTCGTGGAATTCGGCAAGCTCCTGGTCGGCGCGGGGCGTGCCGCAGCGGTCGGCGACGTTCATGCGCGCCAGCGGGCCGACCCGATACATGCCATCGGGATAGCCCTTGGGTATGTAGTACGGAGACTTCAGGTAAGTCCAGGATTCGTTCTTCTCCCCGATGTACTCGAGATAATCGGCGGGATCGAGCCCGTTCGCGATGACGTCACCAGCGGAATTAATGATTCGAATGCCACCATCGTAAAAAGTGAGGCCACCGTCTTTCTTGACGATGCCCAGGAAGAGCGTGGGAAAAGTGCCAAAGCTGGCGATTTCTTCGCGGAAGCCTTCGGTGATGCCTTTAAACCACTCCAGCGTGCGCTCGGCGATCGCGAGCACCTCGGGGATACCGGAGAGGATGGCGTCGCGGTTCAACTCGGTCAGCGGCTCGCTCACTCCCCCCGGAACGACCCAGGCGGGATGAATTCGCTTTCCGCCCAGGCGCTCGATAATCTGCTGGCCGAACTGGCGCAGGCGAATGCCGTCGCGGGCGAGTTCGGGCTTTTTCTCGAGTACGCCGAAGATGTTGGAGCGCGACGGATCGGCGTCCATGCCAAGCAGAAGGTCGGGCGAAGAGAGATAGAAAAAACTCAGGGCATGAGATTGGACGACCTGAGCAAGGCCGAAGATGCGACGCAGCTTGTCGGCAGTGGGCGGAATACGCACTGCGAGCAACGCATCGCAGGCTTTCGCGGAGGCCATGAGATGGCTTACAGGACAGATACCGCAGATGCGGGCCATCAGGGCGGGCATCTCGGAGAAGGGGCGGCCTTCGCAGAATTTCTCGAATCCGCGGAATTGCGTCACGTGGAAACGGGCGTCTTCGACGCGCCCCCGATCGTCGAGATGCAGGGTTATCTTGGCATGCCCTTCGATGCGGGTCACCGGATCGATCACAATCGTTTTTTGGACAACGTCTGGCACGTGCTAGGCTCCAAAGCGCGTCTTGGCGCTCAATTCCGGGGAACGACCCTCGAGTAGTTCGCTCAGCAGGTAGAAGATGACGTCGGCGCGCGGCGGACATCCGGGAACAAACACGTCGACCGCGACCACTTCGTGTACCGGAACGGCGCGGGGAAGCAATTTCGGAACAACCTGATCGGGTACTCCCGCGTCGAGCGTAGTGTTCTCGCGGTAAGCGCGATCGCAGATCGCTTTCACGCCGAAGGGATTGCGCATTGAGGGCACATTGGCAGTAACGGCGCAGTCACCGAGCGAGACGAGAGTTTTGGTGTGGCTGCGGATGTTTAGAATCTTGTGAAGGTCTTCCTCGCTGCTGACCGCGCCCTCCACCAAGGTAATGTCAACTTCTTCGGGAAAAATCTTGGTGTCGACCAGCGGGCTGTAGACAAGGTCAATCTTCTCGGCGAGAGAGATGATGGCTTCGTCCATGTCGAGGAAAGACATGTGGCAACCCGAACAACCATCGAGCCAAACCGTGGCCAGGCGGATCTTGCTCACTCTTGTTCCTCCCGCATCAGCGTCAGGTAGGGCAGGAATTGACGGCGCTTGAGCATCTCGGCGACCGACCGGCCCTTCTCGAACAATGCGCCGGTGGGGCATACATGCACGCACTTGCCGCACCCGGTGCAGGTTTCCGACGATCCCCACGGCTGGTTGAGATCGGTGATGACCTTGGCTTCGATGCCGCGCCCCATTACGTCCCAGGTATGCGCACCTTCGATTTCCTCGCACACGCGCACGCAGCGCGTGCACAGGATGCAGCGGTTGTGGTCAACGATGAAGCGGTCGTGCGAACCATCCACCTGCACCTTGGGGTAGCGGTAGGGATAGTGGACGTGCGTAATCTGCAGGCGCTGCGCCAAGGTCTGCAATTCGCAGTGGCCGTTTGAGACGCAGACCGAGCAGATGTGGTTGCGCTCGGTGAAAAGAAGTTCCAGGATCGAGCGCCGGTAGCGATCCAGGCGCTCGGAAGTGGTGGTGACTTCCATGCCTTCCTCGACCCGGGTCACGCAGGAGGGAAGAAGCTTGCTGGAGCCTTTGACCTCGACCAGGCAGAGGCGGCAGGCGCCCACCGTGGATAGGCCCCGCAGGTCGCACAGAGTGGGAATAAAGATCTTGTTCTGGCGGGCGACAGCCAGAATAGTTTCATCCTGGCGGGCGCTGAAGTCCTTGCCGTCGATTTTGAGCGTCTTGATATTGGTGCCCGGGCTCATGACGCTTCCTTCCCTTCATTCCCGCAAACGCCCGCAGGACAAGTTTTCTGCTCGACGTGCGCTTTGTATTCGTCGGCGAAATAGCGCAGCGTGCTCAGGACCGGGTTGGGAGCGGACTGCCCCAGGCCGCACAGGCTGGTGTTGCGCAGCAAGTCGCAGAGTTCTTCCAGCATCGTGATCTCCTGCGCGGTCGCCGTGCGGGCGGTGATGCGGGCCAACAGTTCTTTCATCTGGTAAGTGCCCACCCGGCAGGGCACGCATTTTCCGCACGACTCGGTCATGCAGAAATCCATGAAGTACTTGGCTACGTCGACCATGCAGGAAGATTCGTCCATCACGATCATGCCGCCCGAACCCATGATGGACCCGGCTTTGGCCAAGGATTCGTAGTCGACGGGCATATCCAGAAATTCAGAGGGCAGGCAGCCGCCGGAAGGTCCGCCGGTCTGCACTGCCTTGAAACGACGGCCGCCAGGAATGCCGCCGCCGATGTCAAAAACGATTTCGCGCAGCGTGATGCCCATCGGCACCTCGACCAGGCCGGTATTCAGCACGCTTCCGGCAAGCGCGAAGACTTTGGTGCCTTTGCTCTTTTCCGTTCCGATTTGCGCGTACCACTCGCCACCGCTGCGGATGATGGGTGCAATGTTGGCGTAGGTTTCCACGTTATTGATGAGGGTGGGCTCGCCGAACAAGCCTTCCTGCGCGGGATAGGGCGGGCGGGGACGGGGCGTGCCCCGGCGGCCTTCAACCGAGGCGATGAGGGCAGTCTCCTCGCCGCAAACGAAGGCCCCGGCGCCCAGCCTCAGATCGATGCGGAAGTTGAAGCGCGTTCCGCAGATGTTCGTGCCCAGCAGGCCAATGCGCTCAGCCTGGCGGATGGCGGTACGCAAACGCTTGATAGCCAGTGGATACTCGGCGCGAACGTAGATGTAGCCTTCGGAAGCGCCGACGGCGAAGGCCGCGATGAGCATGCCTTCCAGAACGCGATGAGGATCGCTCTCAAGCACACTGCGGTCCATGAAGGCGCCCGGGTCGCCTTCGTCCGCATTGCAGATGACGTATTTTTGCGTGCCGGCGGCTTTCGCGACCGTGCTCCACTTCAGCCCGGTTGGATAGCCCGCGCCACCCCGGCCGCGCAAGCCGCTCTTTACCACTTCCTGCACGACTTCGGTGGGCGTCATCTCGGTGAGGACGCGCATCAGGGCGCCGTATCCGGAAGCACCCACGTATTCCTCAACGCGCTCGGGATCTACCAGACCGGAATTTTCCAGAACGATTTTCTTCTGCCGCTGGAAGAAAGGCACATCGGTGCGGCAAACCAGGCGGCTGACGGGCGGCGCTTCGAGAGCATCCAGAATGTCGGTTGCATCGGCGGGCGCGACGTGCTGGTAGAGAGTGCCCGTTCCGGTCGAGACCAGCGGTCCTTCCGCGCAAAGCCCCATACATCCGACGCCCTTGGACTGACACTTTTTTTCCCAGCCCCGGCTGACGATTTCCTTGTCGATAGCTTCCTTGACGCTCAAGCTCTGGCAGGAAATGCAGCCTGCGGCGACACACACATTGACATGGTGAGGAACCTGCCCCTGGGCCGCGCGTTCGTCTTCGGCAATCTGCTCGAGTTCTTCAGGAGTCATTGCGGGCCCATTTCTTGATGCGATCGCGCAGATCGGTGGACGAAACCTTTCCCGCGACCTCATGGTCATAGACAACGGCCGGCGCCAGTCCGCAGGATCCCAGGCAACGCGCGGTAAGCAAGGAAACCTTACCGTCGGCAGTAGTCTCGCCGGGCTTGATTTCAAGATCGCGCTGCATAGCGGAGAGCAGTTGCGGCGCGCCTTTGATGTAGCAGGCCGTTCCCATGCACACCACGCAGGTGTGCTCGCCTGCCGGCTTAAGCGTGAAGAATTGATAGAAGGTGGCCACACCGTAGGCCCGGCTCAAGGGCACGCGCAGCGAGATCGCCACATAGCGCAAGGCGCCCTCATCGAGGTATCCGAAGGTCTCCTGCACGGTGTGCAGGGTTTCAATCAGGCCGCGGGAATGATTTCCGAGACGGCGCATGGTGGCATCCACCAGACGCCAGCGCTTGTCGAGACTGGGTGGAGTCGATTTGGAAAAGTCCGTGATCATCCCGGGCCCCCTGGGGACGGTGGTCGTCACACGCCGCTTCGCGTCGCGAACGCGGCGTCTTAACTTCTTAACAACCTAGCCTAGGTGGTCGAAACAATTCGGTATGTGACGGTGGTCACGAGGAGATGACACAAAAGGACACTGCGCTCATTCTGAAGGAAATCTTCTCCGGGAAATCTTTTTGTCAGCCCTTCCCTTGATGCGCGGCAATCAGGGCTTGTCCCAGACTGAGCCCGCCGTCTCCTGCGGGAACTTCGCTGTGGGTGTAGACCCTGAATCCGGAGCTCTCCAGCTGTCTTTGCAGACCCGTCAGCAGATATGAGTTGTGAAAGGTCCCCCCGCTGAGGCAAACGGAAGTGATTCCCGACTCGGCGCGGATGAGCCCGGCGAGCCGCGTAAGCACCTCGATCAGGGCATTGTGAAATCGGCGGCTGATCTCGGTAATGGCAATTCCCTGCTCCAGGTCTTTCAGGATCTGTTCGAAGGCAGGACGCGTGTCGATGATGCGAAAGCCATTCTGGATCTTGAGGTCCATTGAATACGCGGCATTGCCGCCCTGTTCGTTGATCGCCATTTCCAGCTCGATGGCGGCTTGCGCTTCGTAGTTCACGCGCGATCGAATCCCCACAAGCGCCGCCACGGCATCGAAGAGACGTCCGCAGCTGGACGTCCTCGGGGAATTCACATTGCTCTCAATCATCCGGAGAACGACTTCCAATTGGGACGGCTCCAGGCTTTCGACGAAGGCGACCTTGCGCTTCAAGAACTCGCGACCGAAGTGGTGCAACAAGTACGCAACGGCCATGCGCCATGGCTCACGAATGGCCTGGTCGCCTCCCGGCATGGCGACATAGTCTAACTGTGCGACGCGCTGGAAGTCTTCGTAACCCGCAATCAGCACTTCCCCGCCCCAGATGTTGCCGTCGGTTCCATAGCCTGTGCCGTCGAGTGCGAAACCAATCACTTTGTCTTCGAGGTGGTTTTCGGCCATGCAGCTCGCAATGTGCGCGTGGTGATGCTGGACGCCAATCAAGCCGAACATTTTGCTGCGCGAGCGCCCACCTGGTCGAAAAGTATCCGGGGTGAAGATCATAGGCAACGATCTGCGGCTTGATTTCGAGAATGCGTTCCAGGTGCTCAACCGCCTCTTCGAAGAACCCGTAGCTCTCGAGGTTCTCGAGGTCTCCGATGTGCTGGCTCAGGAAGGCGTGCTTGCCTTGGGTCAAGCAAACGGTGTTTTTTAGCTCGCCGCCCACCGCGAGAATGGGTGGCACCTCGTCTTTAAGGAAGATCGGGAGCGGAACGAAACCTCGTGAGCGTCGTAGCTGGCGCGGCTTGTTGTCCACGATTCGGACCACCGAGTCGTCGCAGCGCCGGAGGATGGGGCGGTCGTGAACCAGAAAGCAATCGGCCAGTTCGCGCAGACGCTCGACCGCTTCGCCATTGTCAATCGCGATCGGTTCCTCGCTGAGATTGCCGCTGGTCATCACGAGAGCTTGGAAAGCGCCATCGGCAAAGAGTAGATGATGGAGCGGCGTGTACGGCAGAAACACTCCAAGATATCGATTTCCGGGGGCCACGGTATCGGCCACTGCCCCCCGTGAAAGTTTCGGCAGAAGAACGATCGGATGCTGCGGAGAGGACATGGCCTTCGCGGCGGCTTCATTCACCCTGCAAAAATCGGCGATGACTTCGAGGGAGGGTGCCATGACGGCAAACGGCTTTTCCACGCGGCGCTTCCGTTCGCGCAGGAGGGCAACCGCGGCGGGATTGGTGGCGTCGACGGCAAGATGGAATCCGCCCAGTCCCTTGATGGCCACGACCGACCCCGCCGCGAGCGTGGCGGCGGCTTCGGCAATGGGGGCTTTCGAAAACATGTTGCGGCCTTGCCGGTCCCAGAGTTCAACTTGCGGGCCGCAGTGCCAGCAGGCATTGGGCTGAGCATGGAAGCGGCGGTTCAGCGGATTGTCGTACTCCGCCTGGCACGCCGGACACATGCGGAAGCCAGCCATGGAGGTGTAGGGGCGATCATAAGGAATGTCGCGCACGATGCTGAAGCGCGGACCGCAGCTGGTGCAGTTGATAAACGGATAACGGTGCCGGCGATCCTGGGGGTCGAATAACTCACGCAGACAGTCCGGACAGATGGAGACATCGGGTGAAATCAAGGTGCGGACGGGTGCGCCGCGTTGCGTGGCTACAATGCGGAAGTCACGATCGGCATTGCAGGAGACTTCGTGGACCCGCACCTCGGTAATTTGGGACAGAGGTGGCGCTTCCGCAGGCAGGCGGCTAACGAATTCCTCCACCACTTCGATGGGACCTTGAATCTCGATGGTCACGCCGGAGGGCGAGTTCGATACGTTGCCGCAAAGGTTGCGTTCGATGGCCAAGCGATAGATGTAGGGACGGAAACCAACGCCCTGGACGATTCCTGCCACCTCGATCTGGCGTCGAACTTTCACCATTCACCCCAGGGCCACCGATTCCTGCTTCACTTCGAATTCTTTGCAACGCCTTTGCCGCAGCCAGTTCATCCAGCCGGCCATGCCGATTCGCGTAAGGCAGGAGACTCTCAAGATATCCATTCCGGGGTGCACGCGTCGGGCGTTTCGTTCCGCGAGTTCTGCATCGAAAGGAACAAACGGCAGGAGATCAGTTTTGCTCAACACGAGGAGCTCGGACTTGAAGAAGATTGAAGGATATTTGAGCGGCTTATCTTCGCCTTCCGTAACGCTGAGGATCACGATTTTCGCGGCCTCGCCCAGATCATAAGAGGACGGGCAGACCAGGTTGCCGACGTTCTCGATGAACAGAGTGTCCAGCTTCGCCAAGTCCCAGTCTTCTAGGTGGCGCTCGATCATGCGCGCGTCGAGGTGGCAGGTGCCGCCGGTCGTGATCTGCTTCACGGGAAATCCGAAGCGCTTGAGCCGGGCCGCGTCGTTCTCGGTCTGAATGTCGCCGGTCAGGACGGCGACTCTCGAGTCGGGCGGCAGCACTTCGAGTGTGCGTTCCAGAAGCGTGGTCTTGCCGGAACCAGGGGAACTGATCAGGTTCACGCACAGAACTTCATTTTGACGGAAACGCTCGCGCAGAGAAGCCGCTATCCGATCGTTCTCGCTAAGAACTTTTTTCTCTATAGGTACTTGGCTCATTTTCTTCGATCTCCACATATGCCAATTCCAACTCGTCTCCGCTGATGCATTTGGTCGCCGGAGATCCGCACTGAGGACACGCGAACTCGTAATCGCGAACTACGAAATCCCGCTGACAGGAATCGCATCGATGCAGTCGAGGGCAAGATTCGACTTCCAGTTGCAACCCTTCGAGCTTCGTGTCGCGACTGAGCGCTTCAAAACAGAAGCGCAACGATTCCGCATCGAGGGCAGCCAGCTCGCCGACGCGGACAGCAACTTTGGTAGCCCGCGCTTGGGGGTAGCGACGCATCTCGCTGGCTACGGCTTCCAGAATCGAGTTGGCGATACCCATTTCGTGCATGACGATGCTCAGCAAATGCGCGGGAGTTGATCTCCCGACAACATGTCGACGATGCGGTGCGTTCCCAAGTCGGTTCGCATGGTGACCAGACCCGGGTGCGCTGCGCGGACTTGCCCGATCATGCGGGCGTTCCGTCCAAGGGGATGGCGCTGCATTGCGGCCAGCAAATCGGCCGCGGTTTCGGGCGGGACAATGGCGATCAGTTTGCCCTCGTTCGCAACGTAGAGCGGGTCGAGGCCCAACATTTCGCAGGCACCGCGCACTTCTTCGCGGATCGGGATTGCGCGCTCCACGAGTTCAATGCCTACTTTTGAACCTGCGGCTATCTCATTGAGTGAACTAGAGATACCTCCGCGGGTGGGATCGCGCATGCAGCGAATATTGTGGTTGACGGTGAGCATGGCGGAGACCAAGCCATGCAGAGCGGCGCTGTCGCTTCGGATGCATGAGTCAAACTCGAGTCCGGCACGCTGGGCGAGGATGGCGATGCCGTGATCGCCGATCGTGCCGTTGACCAACACGGCGTCGCCGGGACGTGCATGGTTGGCTGAGAGATTCAGGCCCTCTGGTACCTCGCCGATGCCGGTGGTGTTGATGAAGAGCTGATCGCCACTTCCCTTCTCGACTACCTTGGTGTCGCCGGTGACGATCGCTACGCCAGCGGCCGCGGCGGCTTCACGCATCGAGTAAACGACTCGGCGCAGGACATCCATCGAGAGGCCCTCTTCGAGGATAAAAGCGGCGCTTAAAAAGAGCGGCTTGGCTCCTCCCATGGCGAGGTCGTTCACCGTGCCGTGCACCGCCAGCGAGCCGATATCGCCACCGGGGAAGAAGAGCGGCTTCACGACGAAAGAGTCGGTGGTGAAGGCGAGTCGTGTGCCGTTGACGGAGACGATGGCCTGGTCCTCAAGACGGTCGAGTATCGGATTCTGAAACGATGCGAGGAAAACGTCGCGAATGAGATCTGCGCTTAGCGTTCCGCCGCTGCCGTGACCGAGCAGGACAGTGTCGTTGATGCGGAGCGGCGTTGGACACGAGAGGTTCGCGATCGTTTTGACGGCGTCAGCCATTACTTTGCCTCAAAAGGTCGCTCTGTACCTCGGGAGCGTGGCGTCGGTAACGGTAGTAGGCCGCGCAGGCGCCCTCGGAGGAAACCATGGGAGCTCCCAGAGGATTGGTGGGGGTGCAGCGAAAACCGAAGGCGGGACAGTCGGTGGGCTTGCGCAGCCCTTGCAGCACTTGCGCGCTGATGCACTCGGCGGGCTCGTCGGCCGTGATCAATTGCAGGTCAAAGACCCGGTTCGCATCGTAATCGGCGTACTCGTCGCGCAGGCGAAGTCCGCTCGCCGGAATCATCCCGATGCCGCGCCACTTCTGGTCGGCAACTTCGAAGACCTCGAGCATGCGCTGGCGGGCGAGTTCGTTACCCGCAAAGCTGACCGAGCGCACGTACTGGTTCTCAAGCCTGGCGACTCCCGCCTCGAGTTGCTGCACCAGCATGAGGACGGCTTGCAGGATGTCGACCGGCTCGAATCCGCCCACAACAATAGGAACGCGAAAATCGTTTACGAGAGTTTCGTATTCGCCACAGCCCATCACCGTGCAGACGTGGCCGGGTGCGATGAAACCTTGCACGCGGTTTTCGGGAGACGTTAATAGCGCACGGATGGCGGGCGGCACGAGAACGTGGGACACCAGCAACGAGAAGTTGCGCAGCCCTTGCTGCTTCGCCATCCAGGCCGACATGGCATTGGCGGGGGCCGTGGTCTCAAACCCGATGGCGAGGAAAACAACCTTGCGATCCGGATGACTGCCGGCGATCTTGACAGCCTCTGCCGGGGAGTAGGCGATGCGGACATCGGCACCATGCGCCTTTTCGTGCAGCAGGTCCGATTCTGATCCGGGGACGCGGAGCATGTCGCCGTAAGAAACCAGAGTGACATCTGGCCGGCGGGCAAGCGCGATGGCCTTGTCGATGGTCTCCAGTGGCGTCACGCAAACCGGGCAGCCGGGACCGTGAACCAGTTCCAATCCCTTGGGAAGCAGGTCGTCGATTCCGTAGCGCATGATGGTGTGGGTCTGGCCGCCGCAGATTTCCATGAGCACCCAGGGTCGAGAGCAGCAGGCGGCGATCTGGCGGGCGAGGGAGCGCGCGATCCGACCGTCCCGGTATTCGTCCAGATACTTCATAGCGGCCCCAACGTCCGTCTGGAGACGACTGTAGCCCGCGGTAAACATGCCATCGGTGACGCGGATCACATGGGCTGGTGAGCTAGGCGGGGGGCGGTCGTTCGTTGGGACGGAGGGTTTGATGGGCCCGAAGATGCGGCCAATGGGCTGCTCAGGATAGAAGCGCGGCGGGCAGCTCGGGCAGGCCTAATTCTTCTTCGACCGCGCCCAGCTGTTCGAGAATCTCGTAAGTGCGATGAGCTTCTTCGGCATCGATCCGGCTGATGGCGAACCCGACGTGCACCATCACGTAATCCCCCACCTCCGCTTCGGGGACGAAGCCGAGGGCAACTTGACGTGTGATGGCGCCGATCTGAACCTGTCCGACGTCAACCCCACCGATGTTCTCCTTGCTCAGGATTTTGCCGGGGATGGCCAGACACATAAGGCGCTCCTTAGGCGTACGCAGGTTCGGAGAGCTCTACCAGCCAGCGGTCGATGATTTCCTGGGCCTGCACGGTTGCGGACTCCAACCCTTTGCGCATCTCTCCGGAAGTATCGCCTTGGTGGAGGTCGCTGGGTTCCACCCCGACGACGTAGAAGTGCTCAGGCAGGTCTCCCAGAAAAGCCGCCGTGGATAGCAGTTCGTGGGCATCGCCGGGATGCACCACGTCGGAGTTTCCGTTGGCGTAGCGCAAGACCTCGGCGTCGGCCAGGACCGAGACGGCGCCGGGCGGGCGTCCGCCGGAGAGAGCATCGAGGATGACGACGATCTGCCGGCCGGCGAACCGACGCAGCAGTTCCACGCCTTCGGTCCCGCCGTCGATGAATTCGACAAAACCGCCCGCGTAGCGATAACGTTCGATGAGTTCTTTTAGAAGGGCAGGCCCGCAGGCTTCGTCTCCGCAGCCCGTTTTTCCGAGCGCCAGCACCAGGATAGGCGCGGTGTAACCGGCGAAATGTGATTGCTTTGCCATGTCAGTTCTCGAACACGTCGAGGCGATTATTGGCCGGATTTGAACAGCCTGCAGTGACCTGCATCACAAGGGGCAGAGAGGACACAACGACCGCTGGGTCAGGCGGGATGGGCCTCCGACCACCAGACCCGCGAGTTCACCTTCGCTCTTTCCCGATAGGTGACGCCCAGACGGCAGAGTTCAGCCAGCACCGCCTGTACGGCAGGCTCGACGGCTCCCTGGACCGCTTCGCTCAATGTGCAGCCGGCGGCGTAGGTTTCGGCGCTGACTCCGATCAGAAGAATTTCCTCGGGAGAGGCTCCGAAAAAAATCTCAGCGGCGGCCAAACATTCAGTGATGGCAGGGGAATGGGTATCCATGCGAATGGAGCTTTTGTGGCGGAAAAGGTCCTCCCGCCGATACAGAGTGATGGTGCCGGCAGCCCGGTCATTGGCGACGGAATCGACGACGATCAGCGCGTCCAGGCCGGCGAGGTGATCGATGAAATCGAGCGCGGGCGTGCCCAGGTCTTCCAGTTTCACGCCCTCCTCGAATGTGTAGGCGGCCTCGAGCTGATGCAGCACGTAGGGCCCGAGCCCATCATCGCCGAGAAGGACGTTGCCGATGCCCGCAATCAATACCCGCTTCATAGCACCTTCACTTCAGCGATCCGTTTGCCCTCGGGGTCGAAGGTATGGCAGGCGCACGCCATGCAGGGGTCGAAGGAATGGATGGTGCGCAAAACCTCCAGCGGTCGCTCCGGATCGGCGATCGGGCTGTGCAGGAGCGATGCTTCGTAAGGCCCGGAGGCCCCCTTGTTGTCACGCGGGCTGGCGTTCCAGGTGGAAGGAACGACTGCCTGATAATTCTTGATCTTCTGATCCTTGATCACAACCCAGTGCGAGAGGGTGCCGCGGGGCGCCTCGTGAGTACCCACGCCTTCGATTTCATGCGAACCGAAGATGGGCTGGTTGTGAACCGCGTAGTCTCCCTTGGCGATGTTGTTGACCAGAAGCTGCCAGTGTTTGTCGGCAAGTTCTGACAACATGCCCGCGCGGATGGCGCGCGCGGCATGGCGGCCCAGGGTCGAGTGGAGCATGTCGGGAGTTGCCTGAACTCCTGCGATCGTCGACACCTTGCTGAGTGCCAGTTCCGCGTATTTCCTGGTGAGAGGATGGCCTTGCGCGTAACCAACCAGCACCTGCGAGAGCGGACCTACCTGCATGGGATGTCCCTGGAAACGCGGCGCCTTCACCCAGGAATATTTCTGTTCGCCGTTCCATCCGGTAAATTCGGGCTCGGTTTCCCCGCGCCACGGATGCAGAGGCTTTTCGCCCTGATAGTAAGCATGCGTCACATCTTCAGTAACTGCTTCGCGAAGTTCCGGATCCGCCGCCGTCTTGAAGGAATGCGCGCCGCCGACGTTTCCGTTCATGATGTAGCCGCCGGGAAGGTCGTAGGCCTCTCCGCGACCGTCCAGCGGGAGATCGGGGACGGCGAGATAGTTGCGGACCCCGCTGCCAATCTTGAACCACTCCGGGTACATGGCGGCCACGGCACACACGTCCACCAGGTAGACCTGCTGCACGAACTGGTTAACCTCGGCGAGCAGCGTGCGGATCGTCTCGAGGCGGTCCATGCCGAGAGCCGACTGGCTGTCGAGATCGATGGCGTTGGTGACTCCGCCCACGGTGAGGGTCTGGACGTGCGGCGTTTTCGATCCGAGGATGCCCACGACCTGCAGAGCCTTGCGCTGGTATTCCAATGCCTGCAGATAGTGGGAGAAGGCGAGCAGGTTGACTTCGGGCGACAGCCGCATCGCCGGATGTCCCCAGTAGCCGTTGGCGAAGATTCCGAGTTGTCCGCTAGCGGCCACGGCCTTCACCTTGTCCTGCGCGGCTTTGAGTTCATTGCGCGAATTGCGGGGCCAGGGCGACAGGCTCTCCGCGAGCTTCGAAGCCGCGGCTGGGTCGGCCTTCGGGATTTGCAGCACGTCGACCCAATCGAGCGCCGAGAGCTGGTAGAAGTGCACGATGTGATCGTGCAAGGCGTGCGCAATGAGAATCAGGTTGCGGATATATTGCGCATTCGGCGGCATCTCCAGCTTGAGCGCATCCTCAACGGCGCGTACGCTGGCCATGGCATGCACGGTGGTACAGACTCCGCAGAAGCGCTGCGTGAACAGCCAGGCATCGCGGGGATCGCGGCCGCGGAGGATTTTCTCAATGCCGCGCCACATGGTGCAGGAAGCCCATGCATTGCTGACCGCGTTGTTGTCGACTTCGACATCTACGCGGAGGTGGCCTTCAATTCTGGTGATGGGGTCGATGGTGATTCGCTTTGCCATGATGCCTGCCGTTCGATCAGGATTTTGTTGATCCGGGCTCGTCTTCGCCGAAATAGCCAAACTTGAAATAGCCGGTCCAGCGGATGTACGGTCGCCGGAACCGGAAGTAGCTCGCCATGTCGTGCCACTCATGCAACGGGGCGGGCAGAATGGCGAGGCGCTTCACTGCAATCAGGAAGCCCACCACGCCGAGGGCAATGAAACCCAAAGACACAAGCACTTCGGCCGTGACCGGGAAATACAATGCTTCGGGATTGGGGCGGAATGCCAGCGTGGTAGGGCTGAAGCGATAGATCATGCCCCCAGCGGAGCTGAGAATGTAGCCGAGGAACATCTTTCGGCGATCATGATCTTGCAGAGACCTGCGCAGTAAATAGCCTCCAACGCCAACCAGTACCATCTCGAGCCAGAAGACTCCGGCGAAGCGATCAAAACGAAATGCGGTCAGGAATGCGCCCCGAACCAGGATGTCGAACAGGCGCAATCCCAGCCAACCGAAAATGAGCCAGGACGTGATCCAGGCGGCCTCATCGAGGACTTCCATATCCATGGCCCGCTTCCACACGAGGCAACAGAGCATGGTGGTCCCCGCCACGCACCCGAATGACATGAATGTTGCGGCGCCGAGATAGAGCACCGGCAGCCACGGTGATTGCCAGAGCGGGTGAACGCGTTCGCCAGCCAGCAACATCAAGGCCCCCAGGGAGGACTGGTGCATGCCGGGCAACAGGTAGGCCGCTGCGATCACCCAAGGAAAAACTGAATACAGACGGCGCTCGATTTTTTCCACACCCGGCCGGAGACGCGAGTCGAAATACCATAGGCGCTCCAGCACGGGCGGAATGTTTTCAATCGCCAAAGGGATCATGGCGTAGATCGACATGCAAATCGCCACTTCGGCCAACGGCGAGTGCATGTTCCATTTCCACGGAAATACGATCCAGTAGAAGTTCCACGGCCGGCCGGCATCGATGCCCAGCAATAGCAGTCCGCAGGCATACGCCAGAAAGCTGGTCAGCAGGGCCATGCGCATGAGCGCGTGCAGACGCTTCCGGCGGAAAACCCACGCGCCAATTCCGACCGCAAAAGCGCCGGAACCCAGGGCGGTCAGCACCATCACGTTGAACGTCTTCCAGATTCCCCATCCGTAGGCGTCGTTCATTCCGCTGACTGGTCCCAAGCCCGCCAGCTCGCGATAGCCGGTCAACGCGAGCGCGATGATAACCAGGCCCAACAGGCCGAGGAAGAATCCGTTCACCAACGGGAATCCGTAGACGGGGACGGCTCGTTCCCAACGTTCACCGGCATTTTGATCGACGTGTGTGGCAGCGCTGCTCATAGTTGAGCCCTCAATCCGGTTGCCTTTTCGTGTTCGTGCGCTTCATCTTCATGGCCTTTGAGGCGCTTGCGAATGACCTGCACCAGACCGGCGTAGAGAAGAGCCGGCAGCGCGAAGTACTGATAGAAGCGCCTTTGCCAGCGTAGCGTTCTGGCCGGAACTGATTCCGGACCCAGTTCCGGCAATCCCAACTTCGCGAATGGAACGCGCGATAGATACAAGGATTGGGTTCCCCCGTTGTCCTGCTCTCCATAAACCCGGTTCTGGTAGTAGCGGCCGGGATTGTTCTGGATGCGGCGTTTGCCTTCGAGCATCAAGACCGAGCGAGGGCCGAAGATTACCGCGCCGGTCGGACACACCGTCGTGCAACCAGGCTTCAGGCCTGCGTCCAGGCGATGACTGCATAGTTCGCACTTGGTGACGCGGGGATTGAATCCCACCCATTGGAAGCGCGGGATGTGATACGGGCACGTGATTGTGCAGTAGCGGCAGCCAATGCATTTTTCCGCCGTCCAGCTGACTACGCCAGTTTCAGGATCCTTGGACAGGGCCTGGAATGGGCAGCCGGCGGCGCAAGCGGGATCGAGACAATGCATGCATTGACGCTTCACGAACGAAAATGCCGAGCCATCTTCGGGTTTATAGAGCTTGATGATATTGCGGGTGACGTCGTTCAGGTCCGAGGGCGCTTGATGGAGCGTGTCGGTGCGCGTGTCGGGCGGAGTATTGTTGGCCTCGGCGCAGGCGGCCACGCAAGCCTTGCAGCCGATACAGATGGTGGCGTCGTACAGCAGTCCCACGGCCGCATTGGGGACGGGAATGGTCTCGCTCTTGAGCGCTTCCTTGCCGACCGTCACCACTACTGCTGCGGGCACGCTTGCCTTGGCGACTCCCGTGATCAGTTCACGCCGAGTAATGGCCACGTTCAGTCCCCCTTCTTGTCAGTCGGCCTGCTGAGCTTCTCTGCGTGCGCGATGTCGGCCGCCACGCGCGTGACACCGGCCTCGGCGCTGCTCTGGAAGCGCTGGGAGGCAACCCATGCAGCACCACCCACTGCGCCGGTAATTACGCCTACCAGCGCGGCTGCGCCGACCTCCAGCTTTCCGGCCGTGCTGTAGATTGCGGGATAGGTATCAGGGGGCGTAGCCAAGTGGATTGGGACCGTTTCGAAGGTGCCCATCTGCCAGACAACGCCTTTTTCTGTGCAGCCCACGCAGGGTGTGCCCACGCCGATCGGCCACACGCCCGGCGTCTCATTGAAATGGCGGCTGGCGCAGGCGGCGTGCGTTACTGGACCTTTGCAGCCCAGTTTGTAGAGGCACCATCCTTTGCGATGGCCTTCGTCGCCGAAGGCTGTCGCGAAACGTCCAGCGTCAAAATGAGCGCGGCGCGGGCAGTTTTCGTGAATGACTCGGTCGTAGGCGAACTTGGGACGGCTGTATTCGTCCAGCGCGGGCAGCTTGCCCATCGTGACGTATTCCAAAACCACCGCCAGCAGGTTGTAGGGGTTCGGCGGGCAACCGGGCAGATTGACGATGGGCTTGCCGGCGACAATTGCGTCGACCCCGACGGCGCCCGTGGGATTGGGATCGGCCGAGGGAATACCACCCCAGGAAGCGCACGAACCTATGGCGATCACCGCCGCTGACTTGGCCGCGACTTCGCGGAGCACTTGTATCGAAGGGCGGCCGCCCAGTTCCATGTAGACGCCGTCGTCCTTCGCAGGAATTGCGCCTTCGACTACCAGCACAAACTTGCCGGCGTTATCTTCGATCGCGCTACGCAGGGCCGCTTCCGCCTGCGCGCCCGAGGCCGCCATCAGCGTCTCGTGGTAATCGAGTGAGATCACATTCAGGATGAGGTCGGCAACGTCGGGTTGCGAGGTACGCAGGAGCGTCTCGGTACAGCCTGTGCAGTCCTGGAAGTGCAGCCAGATCACGGAGGGACGCTTCGCCTTGCCGATGGCCTCGGCGATCTGCAAGACACTGGCTTTCTCGGTAAGAGCCATTCCTACGGGCGCGGTCACCATCAGCGTGGTGCAGAGTTGCAGAAAACTGCGGCGGGAAACGCCGCACGCGGTCAGGTGCTGTTCGATTGTGGGCTTTGGAGTACCAGTCTGGTTGGGCATGCAGCCTTCCTCAGTCTCGAAACGGAGTTCTTGTTGGCTGCCGCGTAGGTACGGTCGCTCGGTGACCTGCGTCACCTTGCGTTGAGAGATACTGAGGGCGAGGAGATTCCAGCGAAACACCTTAAGGGGGACGTGAAGTTGTGCGCCGCTCTTTCTTATGAACATCTGCCAAGCTAATGCTTATGAAGGAATAAACCCGGGGGTCGCGAATCCCTAGAGCTCAGCGCACCAATTCTCCTCCCACCCTCCATCCTCAAATTTTCAGTACCCTGCGGCCCGTTGCCGGGACGCGGCGTCAACGAGCCTCTTTATCGCCGCAATTGGTACACCAAAGCAGTGATGAAAATCACCTCGCACAGTGATACGCGGACCTGGAGCTCGAAAATGGAGAACGCCGAAGACTACTTCAAGTCATCACTTTCTCCCCTCCGCGGTCCTCGATACAATGATGCGTTTGCCGCAGCGAATTTGTCGGGGAGGCAACCGCACGTGATCATCGGCGTTCCGAAAGAGACCTATCCCGGGGAACGGCGCGTCGCGCTGGTTCCGATGGTCATTCCAACACTAACGAAGGCTGGGTTTGAGGTGATCGTCCAAAGCAATGCCGGCCTGCAGGCGGGATACCCCGACAGCCAGTACATAGAAAAGGGAGCTCAAGTGGTGGAGGACCGGGCTGCATTGTTTGGGAAAGCAGACATTGTGATCCAGGTTCTGTGCTACGGGTCAAATGACGTGACTGGCAAGGATGATCTGCCTCTCCTGCACGAGGATCAGATTCTGATCGGGTTCTTGCGTCCTTTCGGATCGAAGGAAGTGATCCAGGAAATTGCCGGGCGAGGTGTGACATCGTTCTCGGTGGAGTTGATGCCACGCACCACCCGAGCGCAGAGCATGGACGCGCTTTCCTCCATGGGGACCATCTGCGGATACAAGGCGGTGCTGATCGCGGCCGACACCCATCCGCGGATTTTTCCGATGCTGACGACCGCCGCGGGAACAATCACTCCGGCTCGGGTATTCGTCATTGGGGCCGGGGTGGCCGGACTCCAGGCCATTGCTACGTCGCGGCGACTGGGCGCGGTCACCTCCGCTTATGATTTGCGTCCCGCAGCGAAAGAGCAGGTGCAGAGCCTGGGGGGACGTTTCGTCGAATTGCCCATCGAAGCCAAGGACGCACAGGACGCACGCGGTTATGCCCGTGCGCAAGATGAGAGCTTCTACGAGCAACAGCGGGAACTTCTGGGTCGCGTGGTGAAGGAAAGTGACGTTGTTATCACGGCGGCGGTCATTCCCGGGAAGAAATCGCCCGTGCTAGTTACGGAGGAGATGGTGAAGGGGATGGCGCACGGCTCCGTCATCTTTGACCTCGCCTCGGAACGAGGCGGCAATTGTGAATTGACGAAGGCTGGGGAGACCATTGTGCAGCATGGGGTGACGATTATCGGCGCAATCAATGTTGCGAGCGGAGTTCCCTACCATGCCAGCCAGATGTATGCCCGCAACCTGACCGCGTTTCTGCTTCACCTTATCAAGGAGCAGAAACTGCAGCTAAACACGGAGGATGAAATTGTGCGCGAAACATTAATCACCCGCGGTGGCGATGTGGTCAACGCGCGCGTGCGGGAATTTTTTGGAATGGCAGCACCAGTTTCACAGGGTTGAGGAAATCCAGGAGGAAGAATGAGTGGCTCCAGCCTGATCAACGGGTTGTTCATTTTCATGCTGGCGGGCTTCATCGGATTCGAAGTGATTCGCCGGGTGTCTCCCCTACTGCATACACCGCTCATGTCATTGACGAACGCGCTGGATGCGATCGCGGTTGTCGGTGCCATCGTGCTGGTCGGCGAGCACAAGAGCACGCTGTCGACGATTCTCGGAACGATCGCAGTGGTGGCCGCCACCAGCAACATCGTGGGCGGGTTTCTGATTACCGACCGCATGTTGAGGATGTTCAAGTCCAGCCGTCCGGCAGCGAAATCATGAACGAATTCGCCGGAAATCAGCTGATCATCGAAATCATTTACCTGGTGGCGAGCGCGCTGTTCATCCTCTCGCTGAAGTGGATGAGTTCGCCGACCACGGCCCGTCACGGGGTATGGGCCGGAGAACTCGGCATGCTGCTGGCAATCGCTGGCACGCTGCTGCACCACGGCATCGTCGACTACCAGTGGATCGCGATCGCCCTGGTGCTGGGCACGATTATCGGGGTCCCGCTCGGCCGCGTGCAGATGACGGCCGTGCCTCAGCGAACTGCGCTCAGTCACGCCTTCGGCGCGCTTTGCGTGACGCTGGTTGGCACCGCTGAGTTCTACCTGCGAACACCCGACATCTCGCGCTTCATGATGGCTGTCCTGTCGATGGAGGTGATTCTCGGCTCGCTGACTTTTACGGGCAGCCTGATGGCGGCGGGAAAACTCCAGGAAGTGCTCCCGCAACGGCCGCTGACATACAAGGGGCAGAATCTCGTCAACTTCCTGCTGCTCGCAATCGCGGTTGTGCTTGCGGTCTATTTGGTGCTGCATCCCGAGGCGAAGCAGCTTTATCCATTCATGCTGCTGATCGCGCTGGCGTTCGGTGTCCTGCTGGTCATTCCGATCGGGGGGGCCGACATGCCCACGGTCATCTCGCTGTTAAATGCCTACGCGGGATTATCGGCGGCGGCCATGGGATTTGTGCTAAACAACAAGCTGTTAATCGTAGCGGGCGCGCTGGACGGATCGTCCGGCTTGATTCTTTCCGTGATCATGTCGAAGGCCATGAACCGGTCGTTCACCAACGTCCTGTTTGGGGCGTTCGGGCAGGTGCAGGTTTCGGCTGCGACAGGGCAGGAAGCGAAGGCCGTTAGGAGTGCAACCGCAGAGGAAGCGGCCGCGATTCTATCGGCGTCGAACAAAGTGGTGGTGGTGCCCGGTTACGGAATGGCGGTCGCGCAAGCGCAACACAAAGTTCGTGAACTCTACGATGCACTCACGAAGCGTGGCGTTGATGTGCGTTTCGCAATCCATCCAGTAGCCGGCCGCATGCCGGGACACATGAACGTTCTGCTTGCGGAAGCCGACATTCCTTACGATCGCCTGATGGACATGGACGAGATTAACGGCGATTTCCCGCAGACCGATGTCGCCCTCGTGATTGGCGCCAACGACGTCACCAATCCTGCGGCCCGGACCGACTCCACAAGCCCCATCTTTGGCATGCCCATCCTCGACGTCGACAAGGCGCATACCGTGATGGTGATCAAGCGCGGAATGAGCCCGGGATTCGCGGGTATCGACAACCCTCTTTATTATCTCGATAACACGCTCATGCTGTTTGGAGACGCGAAAGCGTTTGTGGGCGGCATCGTGCGTGAGTTGACGGGCGGCGGGCATAGCTAACCCATCCGCGAGCGCAATCTGCTGCGTTATCCTTTCAGGATGCGTCTGCTACCGTTGCCGGCCGGGGATCAGAAACTCGTGCAGATCGTGGATGCGGCCCTCGCCGACGCGACCCAGCGAAGCGGCCCGTGGCTGGTTTGCAAACCCGGCTGTACTCAGTGCTGCATGGGAGTCTTTTCAATCAGCCAACTCGATGCCCTTCGCCTTCGACAGGGGCTGGACGAACTTGAGCACCGCGATCCTCAGCTGTGCGGCTGCGGTACGACAGCGCGCCCGCGATGCGATCGTTCGCTTGTCACCAGATTTCCCCGGTGACCCGGAGACAGGGATTCTCACCGAAGATGAGGAGGCTGAACGTCAGTTCGAGGATTTCGCCAACGATGAGCCTTGCCCGGTTCTCGATCCTGCAACGGGCATGTGTGCGTTGTATGCGTCGCGGCCGATTACGTGCCGTTCTTTCGGGCCGCCGGTGCGATCCGAGGGCGGGCTGGGAGTGTGCGAACTGTGCTATCACGGGGCAAGCGACCAGCAGATTGCTGCCTGCGAAATGAGCGTTGATCCTGACGACCTGGAGGCGGAGCTTCTCGAGGAACTGGAGAGGGCCGGCGGCTCTGCGGGCCGCACGATCATCGCGTTCGCCCTGGCGGATTGAGCCTTCCTTTTAGTGACGATGCGGCAGGCGAGGACGCATCGGCCCAGCGGCGACTCAGAATTGATTTCTAAGAATCGGCGACACCTACTCCGCGTGCAACTTCCCGCTCACGTGGCTTAGAACTTTTTCAGCGGCGCGCACGCCTCGGTATTGAGCTTCCTCGAAAATTGAAAAGCCGCTCAGGTCGGAGTTTGCGAACAGGAGGCCGCCTTCTAGACTTGCCAGCCAGCGGCGCTCGGCGGAGAAGATGGCGCCTGGCATAGGACGCGCCATGGCGTGGCCGAAGCGCATAACGTCGATTCGCGAGACACATCGCCGGATGTCGGGATGCACACGTTCCAGATCACGCAGAATCGCTTCCGTCCAGTAATTCCAGTGTTTTTCCAGAAGCAGCTTTCGACCCACTGACGGCGGGTCTTGGGCCAATGCCCAGTAAAAAGTCCACACGGTGCGTTCGATGTGACTGCGAACGCTCTGATGGGTGGCATCCACGTAGCCCAAGGTTGGAGAATTCATCACGACGTTATCCCAGGTGGGATCACCGTAATCGGCAGGCAACTCTTCCAGGGAGAGATTGGCCGTCAGCCACGGGGAATACTCAAAATCGTGAAGAGGGAGGAAGTTGTCGATGACGTAGGGCGCCAGAAAAGTAGGCGCAGCGAAAATCACAAATTCGGCCTGGTGCTCGGTGTTGCCGGCGAAAACGCTGTAGGCATTCCCTCTTTTTGCGATGCGATGCACCATCTGCGACGAGCGCACGTATGCACCTATTTTTTCGAGCAGACGCCGGACAATCCATCCGTTGCCCTCCGGCCAGGTCAAAGGTCCTTTCTCTTTCGGTTCGCGGGAGGCGAAATAATGAATGCCCGTCCATGCCGATGTATCTGAAGCAAGGGCGCCGTAGTCATCGCGGCAGCAGTAATCCATGTACCAGTTGAGGATTCTCGAGTCCATTCCCCGGCTGCGCAGCCAATCGCTGAACGGCATGCGGTCGAGATCGGCATGTTTGCGGGAGAGTCCGCGCTCCATTGGAATGGTGAAGCTGCCGGTTGCGCGGAATTTGTGGATGAAATCCTCCATGCGGCGGAACTGGTCGCGATCCTTGTCGCTCAGGCCGATGGCGGGCTCAATTCCCTCCTGCCAGCGGCCGTACAAAAACAACCGCTCTTGCGGCGCGAAACACAGCGACCGCTCATCCCACACGCGATCTTTCAGCACGCCCAGTTCTTCGAACAGTTCGCGAACGTACGTTGCCTTGGGTCCGGGCACTGGGACATAGTGCGCGGCCCAAGGATAGGCAGTGATCTCATTTTCGCCCCAGCGGGAATTTCCTCCCGCTTGATCGTTCATCTCGAGCAGGACGAAGTCCTTGAAGCCGCGCTTATTCAAACGCCACGCTGCGCTCAGCCCGGCAATGCCTCCGCCTACGATGACGACCGCATGCTTTTCAATTTTCTTTGCCCGAGGGAAGGAGGCGCGATCGCGCAACAGATGGCCAAACTGGAAAGAGTCGTTCACGAAACCGCCGGCAATCGGACGATCGCCTTTTACAGAAAGTCCCACCAGCGCCGCACTCGACGCCTGCAGGAACTTTCGGCGCGAAACCTTCAATGGCTGATGTCCTTCCAATCCTGATCGTAAGCCCGCACCAGGACCTGGTCATTCAGTCGATTGGGCGGCATCGGCATCGGTGACATGTCGGGCGGGAACTGAAACATCGCAGGCAGGCCCTCGACCGAGACGAAGCGTAGTCCAGCAGGAAGAAGAGTCGGCGAGGAGTATTCATGCGTCGAAGCAATGACAAATCCCCACTCGCCGAACGACGGCACGTACACGTGATAGGGAAAGGTCTGCAGCCCGGCCTGTTTTAAGGTTTCTACGATGCACCAGTAGGAATCCCGGGCAAACATGGGCGAGGTGCTCTGCACAACTATCAACCCCTGCGCGCTTAGATGCCGCGCGGCCGCCTTGTAGAAGGCTGTGGTGTATAGCTTGCCCAGCGAGTAGTTCGTGGGATCGGGAAAATCAATCACGATGAAGTCATAGCTATCGGTATTCGAGTCCACCCAAGGGAAGGCATCCGCGTTGATGATGTGGACCTTGGGGGAGAGAAACGATTTCTGGTTCAGTGCTGTGAGCATGGGATGGGTCGAGAACATGCGCGTCATCTCTGGATCCAGGTCAACCAGCGTGACGCTCTCCACCTGGGGATATTTCAGGATCTCGCGCACCGCAAGCCCGTCGCCGCCGCCCATCACCAACACCCGCCGCGGCGCGGCAATCGCAGAGAGCCCGGGATGGATGAGCGCTTCGTGATAGCGGTACTCATCGCGAGAACTAAATTGCAGATGACTGTTCAGGAAAAGACGAATGTCGTCCTTGAAGCGGGTTAATACAATGTGCTGGTAGCGGGTATCGCGAGCAAGGATAATTTCGTCCGCATAAATATTGTCTTCGGCAGTCGCCGTGATGCGTTTCGCCTGGGCGAGCCCAACGCCAAGGGCACACATCACCACCAGGCACAGCCCCCGCAGCACTGGAGTCGAGGGTAACTGCTTCGCGAAAAGAAACGTGCTCCACAGCGCCACGCCAACGTTGATCAGTCCAAACAGCATTGCGGAGCGGACCAGTCCCAGCCGTGGCACCAGCAAGATCGGAAACAGCAACGACGCGCCCAGAGCTCCCAGGTAATCGAAGGTGAGCACATGCGCGACCACATCACGGAAGTGGTAACGCTCACGTACCATGCGCATCAGGATCGGGATCTCGAGTCCTACGAGCACTCCGATCATCACTACCAGGGCATACATCAGCAACTGAAATCCCTGCGTATAGGCGAAGGCCAAAAACAGCAGCGCGGACGAGAAACCGCCGATCACGCCGAGCATCAGTTCGATCCAGACGAACCGGAATGCCAGACCGCGATGAATGTAGCGCGAGAGCGCACTGCCGATGCCCATCGCGAAAAGATAGCAGCCGATGATGGTGGAGAACTGCAGCACGCTGTCGCCGAGCAGGTAGCTGGCAAGTGTTCCGGCGATCAGCTCATAGATCAGCCCGCAGGCCGCGATGAGCAACACCGTGATGAAGAGCAGGATTCCCACGACCTAGTGGACCGCCGCCGCAATGATGATGCTGATGCCGATCGACATCGCGCCCACCAGGATGGCCAGCGCGGTGTTGTGCTCCTGCACGATTTCTTTCCAGAGGTGATAGGGCGTGAGCTTGTCCATCACCATAAAAGCCAGGCTGAAGACTACAATTCCAAGAAATGCGAAGACCACCGCATTCACGACACTGCTCACCAGCGTAGGGCTCATTTCATTTACCTCCGGTGTAATGGTGATAGGAACTGTAGACGGAGCGGTAGGATCCGGGATTGTCGCGCACGGAGCGGGGGACGTTCTTCACTTCGTTCACTGAGGCCAGGCTCCATCCCTGATATTGCGCGACGCCTAGTCCCGCAAGCACGGCAATTCCGTAGATCAAGTAAAGGACGCGAATCATTCGTCATCTCCACTGCTGAGCGGTGCATGATCGCTCTCCGCCCAACGCAAATGCTCGAAGCTGAGTGATCGCCAGGTTAGCGCCAGCACCGGCAGAAATAATGCTCCGAGAGCGATTCCGTAGAAGCTGTACTGGGGGACGTCGCGCTTGACCGCGATCGTGTAGTAAGTCACTCCATATCCCGGGTCGCCCTCGGGTTCGACGCGCAGGTAGTAACGGCCGGGCGGGACCTTGGGCACCGCGACCGAGTCATTCACGCTGCCCTCCGACCACGAGCCATCCGAGTCATAACCGTGGTAGTAGCTCACTTCCCTAGCGAAGTCGAAGGCTTGCCCGGTGGTTTCGTTAATCAGCGCATAGTTCAGGTAGATCCAGCGATTGTTGAGGTCGGTGCTGGTCGTCAGATCGACATTCGAAGTATGTCCCTTCACCTCGAACTCGTCGGTTACGAACGACGCCTCGCCACGGCGATTCGAATCGTACTTGTAGTATCCGGTGAAGACCTGCTCCTTGCGGGCGGAGAGGTCAAGCCCGATCATCATGACCACCAGGGCGAGCGCGAACACGGCAAACGCCATCCAGATGTTCTTGGTCGGGCCGGTCAGAGGAGAAGGTTGATTTTCGTAGACGCCGATTGCCTGGGGAGGATTGCCGCTCAGGCCAAACGCCTTCCAGACGTCTTTGCCCGACATGTACTCGCCCATCGACCAGGTGACTTCGTTCCCGGTCTGTTCGCTCGACAGAACTCGCGGCGGGGATACATAGTCGGTGACCTCGACCGATTCGCCGACGCGGACTTGCCATGGAAATTCCCCCAGCACAAACGAGGTGCCGGCCCTCGCAGTTTGAAAGTGCTTGTAGGTCTCTCCCAGGTATCGCACTCTCGGAGAGCTCGCGTACGGCAAGATCTCGGGCAGAGCTTTCAGAATGCTGACGTCATTCCAATGACCTTCGTACTCCGTCAGGTAGCGGAAGCCTTTGAACGGATTGAACAGCACGTATTCATGCCAGCTATAGTCGACGCCCTCCACGTGAATGGTGCGGCGCTCAAAACCAATGACCTCGTAATCGGTTCCGCGAATTTTCCCGCGCGTGCCCAGCGGGATCAAAGGCTTGTGCTCGTGCGTGGCGGCGGCGAATTTCTGCAGAATCTGGAGATTCGGATCCTTGGCGTCAAGGATCGAGTGACAGCTGTCGCAGACGATTGTGACGGCGTTATTGAAAGAGCGCACGGCCAGGGCGGCACCGCAGCCGGGACAGTTCAACGCACGCGCTTGCGGCTTGCCAGGAGGGGTTGGACCGCCCGCGCTCACGACCAGCCCTCGAAGGTTCGCAGATTCTTCAACGCCAGGCTGTCGAACTCCACTATCTCACCGAGATAGAGCGCAGGCTGCTCATCGCTGTAATCGATGGTGGCGAATTTTCCGCTCGTCGAGCGCAGGTCCACGAATACCACGTCGTTCTTGTCCCAATACTCAAAAGGCAATTCGCCTTGTACGCCGCGATAGTGCGCGTTGGTGATGGTGGTCACCTCGTAGGAAACGTTGTCCCACACGAAGCGGTCGCCGACCTTGCACTTCGCAGGAAGCTTGCGTCCAGGCGCGGAAAACGAGACGGCATATTCATCCTGCGCGTCCGAGAGCCATCCGCTGCTGCCGCCATTCAGCATCAGATGCCACTCGTTCCAGTTGCCCAGTTCGTACTCGTAAATGATCCGGCCAATCGCCGTGAAGGCTTTGTGGCTGTAGCTTCCTTCCGTGCCGATCTGGATGGGCGAACTATCGGGCGGCAGGTCCCCGACCTGCCCGACTTTCTGGAGATCGACGTCGGTGCGAACCAGGATGGACTTGCAATACTCGCAGACGGTTTGCACGCTGCTCGACCAGCGAAAGACAATCTTTGCGCCACAGTTGGGACAGTTCCCCGACGGCTGGGTCATCCCGCGATTCTCCCCATAGGAGGAATGTCCGGACGATGATCGCTCTTTGAGACCGCCTCGCCATAGGGACGCATCAAACTTCGGACGGTCACAAATGTGGCCCCAAAAATCTCGCAGAGGCGAGTGTTAAAGTCCCATTCGGTCCGCGGAACGCAGCAGAACAGGTTCAGGCAGATCGAGCCAAACTCTGGGAAGGTGTGGCAGGTTAGATGAGATTCAGCCAGCAGGCAGAGGCCGGTGATCCCCCCAGTCTGAGGAAACTGATGCCACTGTGTCTCGCCTACCGGCCGAAGTTTCAGATCGGTGACGATCCGCTGAAACACGGAGCGCAGCAAAGGCAGGTCGGCAAGCGACGCGGGTGAGCACCCATGAGCTTCTACGATCCACTCGATTCCGTTCATGTATGCGTTACGGTTGAGCCTGGCCGCAATTGGGGCAGAACTTGCTGATTTTCGGAATCGACTTTCCGCAGCTTAAGCAGAACTTGGCTTCTGTGCCGGCAGCCACGGCACCGCCCACAGGGGGCGCGGCCCCTTCGGTGCCGGAGGTCGCGCTTCCCTTCCGGATGGCGTCCATCATGGCCTGTCCCATGGCCATGCCGGCACCAAGTCCGGCGCCGACTCCAGCCGCGCCCCCGCCTTCGTTCGCGGCCGCAATCGGGATCGATTGTGCAACCTGGTACTGGGTGTATCGTCCCATGTCGCCGACCATGTTCATGCCAATGCGCTGGTCGAGGATCTTCTGCAATTCTTCGGGGAGGGAAAGATTTTCGACCACAAAGCTGTCGAGCACGAGGCCGAGATCGGTAAACGCCGGCTTAAGTTGACCTGCAATCTTTTCGGAGAGCGCCACCTGGTTGGCTGCCATGTCGAGAAACGGGACCTGGCTGCCCGCAAAGGTGTCGGTGATCCGTCCGACAATCGTGTTGCGCAATTGTCCCTCAAGATCGGCGACCTCATAGGCATCCCGCGTCCCGCTGACCTTCGTGTAGAAGAGCTTGGGATCGGCGAGATGGTAGGTGTAGATTCCGAACGCGCGCAGGCGAATGGCGCCAAATTCTTTGTCACGAATCGTGATGGGATTCTGCGTTCCCCAGTGCTGATTGGTCTGGAGGCGGGTAATGAAGAAGTAGACATCGGACTTGAAAGGGGACTTGAAGGCCTTGTCCCAATTCATGAGGTAAGTAAGAACCGGCAGTGTTTGCGTGTTCAGTGTGTAGAGCCCGGGTCCGAACACGTCGCCGACTTTGCCTTCGTTCACAAACACAGCCATCTGCGAATCGCGTACCGTGAGTTTGCCGCCATTCTGGATCTCGCGGTCTTGCATTGGATATCGGTACGCCAGGAGGCCATCTGCCGGCTCTACCCACTCAATAACATCGATAAATTGTTTGGAGAGAAAATCACGCAGACTCATAGCCGAACTCACTCCCAAAGGCGGGAGATCGCCATCCATCACGCGACAGCCGCCGATTTGGGGATGCTAAGGTCCGGTTGCCTCCATGTCAATGGCATGTTTGCCGGGATCTATTGCAGGTTGCGAATGGAATTTGCGGATTGCTCTTCGGAGATGCGGGGCGCGCCCGGATGCGCCCCTTTCTCGTTATTCGGACGAGGAGACCGGGACAACCCCACGATTCTTGATCGCTCCCAGTTCCAGATAGGAAGTGGTCGAGCGCGATCCCCCGGCCAGTTGGTTGTCGGCTTCAGGATTCAATTCGCGCTCGCGCCAGAAGGCGTAGATGGCAGGATACACCAGCAATTCGAGCAGGAAGGAGGTGACGATGCCGCCCACCATGGGAGCGGCGATACGCTTCATGATCTGCGAACCGGTACCAGCGGACCACAAGATCGGAATCAGGCCGATGCTCATGGTGGCGAACGTCATGAACTTGGGACGCAAACGCTTGGCCGCTCCCTCGACGATCGCTTCGTAAAGCTGAGTACGCGTAAGACGTGCGTGTTCACGTTTCGCCTTCTCGTAGGCGAGATCGAGGTACAGCAGCATGAACACACCGGTCTCGGCATCGATGCCCAGCAGCGCAATGATGCCGACCCAGACCGCGATGCTCATGTTGTAGCCGAGCAGGTAGACCAACCACAAAGCACCGACGGCAGAGAACGGCACAGCCAGCGTGATGATGGCGGTCTTCGCGACGGAGCGCGTGTTGAAATAAAGCAGGAACAGGATGATTCCCAGGGTTACAGGAACCACCAGCATCAGGCGCTGGCTTACGCGTTCGGACGATTCGTATTGACCGCTCCAAAAAATGCTGTAGCCGGCGGGTAATGGAAGCTTCTTCTGCAGTTCCTGCCGTCCTTGCGCCACATAATCTCCGGGCGCACGGTCGGCAAGATCGACGTATACATAGCCGGTGAGGAGTCCGTCTTCGTTGCGGATCATGGCCGGGCCATTGAGCATGCGGATCGTGGCTAATTCCGAGAGCGGAATCTGCTTATCGCCGCCAGCCGTTACCAGCACCCGCCCGAGAGCATCCACGTCGGAGCGGAAATCACGCTTGTAGCGAACATTGATGGGATAGCGTTCGCGTCCTTCGATCGTGGTGCTGACATTTTCGCCGCCCACAGCGGTCGATAGCGCATTCTGCGCGTCTTCAATGGAAAGGCCGTTGCTGGCAAGCGCCTTGCGGTCCCAGGTCACATCGAGGAAGTAGCCGTCGCCTGTACGTTCCGAGAACACGCTGCGCGTCCCCGGCACACTTGAGAGAATCGCTTCCACCTGTCGGCCGATTTCCTGAATCTGTTGAACGTTGCCACCCTGAATTTTCAGACCCACGGGCGTGCGAATGCCGGTCGTGAGCATCTCGATGCGGCCGCGAATCGGCATCGTCCAGGAATTCGAAAGGCCGGGAATCTTCAGTGCCTCATTCATTTCGGAGATCAGCTGCGTCTCCGAAATGTGGTCGGATGTAAGGTGCCGCAGAGTCGGGAGCGTCCAACCGGGCGCCCACGAGGAATACCATGTATGCGTTCTGCGCCACTGGGAATGGGGTTTCAGAACAATGACCGTCTCCAGCATGGAAAGCGGCGCTGGATCGGTAGCCGTGTCGGCGCGACCAGTCTTGCCGAGAACGTGATCTACTTCGGGGAATGTTTTCAGGATGCCATCGGTGACCTGCAGCAGTCGCTGCGCCTCGGCGATCGAAATGCCGGGCATGGTCGTCGGCATGTAGAGGAACGAACCCTCTTCCAGCGGCGGCATGAATTCCGATCCGATTTTCCAGAAAAGAGGAACCGTCAGCAGAACGATGACGACGGCGCCTGCAATCACCTGGGTCTTCCAGCGCAACGTCCATCGCACGACCGGATCGTACATCCGCATCAGCGGCCCGGTGATGGGGTGCTTTTCTTCGGCTCGGATTTTGCCGCCGAGCAGAACGCTGGGAATTTTCTGCCACCACCGTTGTTCAAGCCCAAGCGGACGTGGTTTGCGAACCATCAGCAACCGCAAAGCAGGATCCAAAGTAAGGGCCAACACGGCCGCAACCAGCATGGCGAAATTCTTCGTATAGGCGAGCGGTCGGAATAGCTTGCCTTCCTGCCCTTCCAGCACGAGCACCGGCAGGAATGCGACCGCGATTACCAGCAGTGCGAAGAACGTCGGCCCGGCGACCTCTTTGACTGCCTCAAGAATGACCTCTTCGTACTTGAAGGGCTGGCCCGAGCGTTCGTAGATTTCCAGTTTCTTGTGCGTCTGTTCAACAACGACAATGGCGGCATCTACCAGTTCCCCGCAGGCGATCGCCAATCCTGCGAGCGACATGATGTTGATGCTCACGCCCGCGTATTGCAGGGGGATGAAGGTGAGCAAGATTGCGACGGGAATGGTCACGACCGGAATGACGGCACTGGGAAAATGCCACAAGAAGATCAGGATGATGATGACGACGGTGACAACGACTTCAATCAGCGTCCATTTGGCGTTCGAGATCGCGCGGCGGATCAACTCAGAGCGGTCGTAGATGGGAACCACTTTCATTCCCGCCGGCATCCCGGGTTCGATTTCCTTCAGGCGAGCTTTGACGCGATCGATCACTTCCAGTGCGTTGCTGCCCTCGCGCATGATGACGATGCCGGACACCGCCTCGCCGGTTCCGTCGAGGTCGGCTGCGCCCCGCCGAATGTCTGGGCCAAGCACTACGTCACCGACGTCCTTAATGCGGATTGGAGTTCCATTCTGGCCGGCGAGAACAATGTCTTCGATGTCCTGCGGAGATTTCACGTAGCCCCGACCGCGGATCATGTATTCCGCCCCACCGAACTCGAGCAGACGAGCACCCGTCTCGCTATTGCCGCTGCGTACGGCATCAGCCACGCGCGAAATTGGAATTCCGTAAGAGCGCAGGCGGTTGGGATCGATATTGATCTGATATTGCTGGTTGAAGCCACCGAGCGACGCCACTTCGGCCACACCCGGAACCGCTTTCAGGTAGTACTTCAGATACCAGTCTTGGTAAGAGCGGAGTTCGGCGAGGCTGTGTTTGCCGGATTGATCCTTCAATACGTACTGAAAGACCCATCCCAGCCCAGTGGCGTCCGGACCGATTTCCGTCTTAACTCCTTGCGGCAATCGTGAATTTACCGAGGAAAGATATTCAATGGTCCGCGAGCGCGCCCAATAGATATCGATGCCCTCTTCAAAGACCACGTAGACGTAGGAAAAGCCGAAGTCGGAGATGCCCCGAACTGTTTTGACTTTAGGCGCTCCCGTCATCGCGCTGATGATGGGATAGGTGACCTGGTCTTCAATGATGTCCGGGCTGCGATCCCAGCGCGAAAGGATGATGACCTGGGTTTCACTGAGATCGGGCGTCGCGTCCAGCGGCAAGTGCAGCATGGACCACGTGCCCCAGATGCACGCGGCGGCCACAAACGCGAAAACGAGGAACTTGTTCCGTACTGAAAATGTGATGAGCCGGTTGATCATTCGCCGTGCCCCGATCCGGGATTCGCGGCGCTCCTTAACTGGTCGTCGATGTATTTCGAGGGATCCTGCAAAAATTGTTTGTGGCACTTGTCCGAGCAAAAGACATAGGTCTCGCCACGATAAATTTCTTTAAGGCCGCTAGCCAAGGACTTGTCGCGATCGATAGACATCCCACACACCGGGTCGGAGGTGCTCGCTTGCATTGCCTGGCTCATCGGCGAAGTATGGCCGGAAGCATTCCGTTTCTCATTCACCGTCCGCACGGCTGCCGGCTTCATGCGGCTTTCGGAATCGATCAGGAAGTTTCCAGAAGTGACCACGCGATCGCCCTCGGCCAGGCCGCGCTTTATGGTCACGCGGTTCCCGAATGACCCGCCCAGATCCACTGGTCTTGGCTCGAATACGCCATCGCTAGTCTCCAGGTACACAATCTTCTGCATTCCGCTGTCGAGGATTGATTCTGCCGGTACCGAGATGCCAACGGGCGCCGGCGCGTGAAACTCGATATCGACATACATATCGGGTCTCAGGAACATACCGGGATTGTCAGTTTCCAGGCGCAACTTCAGTGTTCGCGAAGTCGCATCGAACAAGGGTGGACTGTTGCTTACGGTGGCGGTAACCGTCTTTCCGAGTTCACGAATCATGACCGTGGCTTTGGATCCGGGCCGCAGAGTGGCAGTCTCGTCGCTGAAAACGTCGGCGATGATCCATACCTTGCTGAGATCGGCAATGCGATAGAATTCGGTCCCCTTTTCGAACCGTTGCTGGGGAGTGATATTGCGGGAAAGTACAACACCGTCCACCGGGGCGACAAGTGAAATGTCGCCGGTGACCTGGCGCGTTTTCGCAAGTTCCCGGATCTGTGGCTCACCCATTCCCAGCGTGCGAAGTTGTTCTTCGTTGACGCGGACGCTGGAATCGCTCAGCCGATTTTGCTCTTCCGCGTCGCGTGTGCCCTTCACGCGGTCAATGCTGGCGAGCGAACCCAGGTAAGCCTGCTCGGCGTTACGAAACTCGCGGCTGAAGAATGTGGCCAGTTGCTGATCCTTCGTGACGACCGTGCCGGCTGGATTGTCCTTCAGTTCCCGAATCCAACCGTCGGTTCCGGCCATTAGCTTGAACACGCGATTGTCATCCGGAGCGACGCGGCCAGTGGTCCGAATCAGGCGTGAGCCGGCATTCTTTTCAACCTTCTCGACGCGCACTCCGATGAGTTGCCGCTGCTGGGGAGTAATTGCGACCGCTCCGGCGGGTAACTGCAGCTTGGCGGCGAGATTGTCGCCCTCGTATACCGGCTCGAGCGCCATCCCGCAATCCGGGGCCGTACCCGGCTTGTCCGACTTGTACGCCGGATGCATCGGGTCGACGTAGTACAGGATCCGTTTGGCGGTTGGTTGGTTTTTTGAGCCGGACCCACCCGTGAAGCGGCCCGCGATAAATGCGCCTAGCGCGATGATCACCAAAGAACCGACAGCTGCCGGCTTATTCATGATTTCCTACCCCACAATTGCGGACTACCCGAGTCTCCGCAGAAAGAAGCTTACTCCCCGACGTGAACCTTGTCTGGACATACGGCCCATCGATTCGCAGGCGAATGAGGGGAGCAATATCGATCACAATCGGCGCGCTGTTGGGGGGAGCGGGATGAACGCCGCCGCGAAGGTTGCCACATTTTCCTGCAGTGTTGCCGAGGGCGTCCGCTGGGGGCCGCCCTCGTTCAATCACCAGCTCTTACTTCGCCTGAGGCTTCGTAAACAACGAATCTTCAAGCTTGGGATTTACCGCCACACTCTCGAGTACGGTCTTGTGTGTTTCGCGATAACCCTCTACCGCGGTTTCAAAAACAAACGGAACTTTGACGCCTTGCACATCGCGAAAATCTCGTTGGAAGATGAAGACGTTGTGCATCTTCCCATCCATGCGGCGCGGTGTGCCTGAAACCTTCACATCGAGGAAGGTCTGCGCGTCGATCCAGATGAACTTCACGTTTCCGTTTTTCGACGTGACCTTCAGTTTGTACGAATCGTGACCTTCCACCTTCTCCATTCCCTCGAGATCGATCTTGGATCCCTTGGCGGAGTAATCGAGAAGGTAGCCTCCAATGCCGGGCTCTTCGCTCTCGGCTTTGGCTTCGTCCGTGGTGAACGTTTCCACGTCGTTGCGATTCAGGAAAGGCCGAACCTTCCATCCGTTCGCGCCGTCATAAACCTGCACCGCGGTCTTTCCCGCAAATTCGATTTCAGTGCGCGACTTATTGGGCCGCTTCATTTCGTGCTTAAACGGAAGCTGGACCTGGTGTTCTTCCTTGTCGCCCATCTTGTCGTGGGCAACCCGGCCAGTCGGGGACAATCGGCTCTGATTCTGGGCATACCGGCGGCTGCGTTCCACGGAGTCGCCTGCGCCGGCGTCCATCTTTCCAGACCACGACATCGTCTGGACCCCGCGCCATGCTTGTGCGCCACCGCGGGCTGCAATGTTTTTCTCCACCACCTGCGCGGCCGTGAGTTTCGCTTGCGCGCCAGCAGGAAGTATCGAGAAAGACGTAAGTGAAAGGGCTAGAAAAAACAGAAGGGTTTTACGAAACATCGATGGATCGCTCCTCTTAGGTCTCGGGGGAGGAGGATAGCTGAGGATTCATTCTATCACGAGTCTTTTCTCGCGAAGCGCGACTTTAAAATAGAACGAACTGCCCTGTTATCAATGCCTTGGAAAATCGTCCAGCACCTTCGGAGTAACAGAGCCGGAGCCACAGAGGCGCCGCAGACCTTGCGCTTTTACCCCAGGGTTTGGATTGCACGGCGTCGACAAGGAACGTCGTATTTGGAAAACTCCTGAGGCCAGATTTTAAACTCTCCTACCCAGGCCACTGCCCAGGCAGGAGTGAAACTGTTTTCACCTTGGTTACGTACTTGCCAGAAATTCGCATGGAAAGAATCGAGAGGGGCAAAGGCTTCGAAGCAAACTAGATGATCGAATTCGCGTTCGCCTTTTGGCTTGTGGCACGCTTACTCGCCGCACCCACCAAGCCCACGCTTTTTAGCAACAAAGAAACAAGTTCGCTCTGTCGCTGCACGCCTACCTTTTCAAACAAATGCTGCAAATGAGTGCGGGCCGTGGAGCGGCGGATGTTGAGAATTGTGCAGCATTCGTCGAGTGCTTTCCCTTCCATCAGAAGATCAGCGAGGCGCGCTTCCGTCGATGTCAAGCCATAGAGTTGGCGAAGTTCGGCTTCCACATTGTTGACGGATGTTTCAGGATCGAGAATAAATAGCAGAGTCGCAGGAGCTAACGGATCCGGTTGCAGCGAGGCGCCCTCGACGGCACGTACGATCGCGGTCAGCGGACGCTTGCCAGAAGGACGGCGCACAGGCAGGACGGAATCCCTAAAGCCAACGCCCTCCTTAATGGCCGCATCCATGAGAGCGTTCAGGCTGGGCGCGCATTTCAGAGAGGTGCGCACCAGACCGGTCGGACCCAACTCGATTCCGTCCCGGATTTTAAGGATTTGCTCGGCGGTGCGGTTGGCAAGCAACAGTTGGCCAGAAGCGCTTGTCACGAGCAGGCCGACGTTCACCAAATCCAGAGCCTCAAATCCCGCCATGAGCAGATGATAGGGGCGGCGATTGGCGGAGTCGGCATTACTTGTGCACTCGTTAGTGGCGCGTGCTGCCGAACTCGCCCTAGGTGTGCGCGGATCCCGTAGCAAGGTCGTTTTCATTACCAGGTTCGGTAGACTGCGCAACATTGCCATCGATGCAAAGCTCCAGAGATGCTGGCCAAACGCAGCATCGTGTCCTGCACTTATGATGGGGAGATTTGATGGGCGGCCGCAGGGGGAGCGATCGCTTCTTACTTTTGATGTCGTGCCCGCCTTAACCTATCTGTGCGTTTTAGAAAGGCAAGCGGGAGGCTTCAGAACTACAACATGCGTATCTTGCCTTGTCAAGAGGAAACGGCCTGTCGGAAGGCTGAGGCTATTCAGAAAACGGATTGGTACCTCCGCTCGGAGCGTGTTCACGGTGTGATAACGAGGCCTAAAATTCCCTGCCTTCTGTAGGTTAAGCCCATTTCCACTGAGGAATGGACGTACATGTGCGGGAAGTAACCCGCACAGGCAGAACACGCCAGCCGATTTGACGCCGAACGGCCGGGCTTTTGTGACTTCCCCCCAGAGCCTACGGCTGTGACTCGGGCGCCGCCTCCGGACGAGACTCGGCACTGGCCGTGTCGGATGCAAAGCGCGTGGGCGCGAGGCGATATCCAGTTCTCGTCCGCACGTGATACTTCTTAAATTCATCTCCCACGAGCCTCACAGTAATCGCGCGCCATCCGCGATTTGGATTCGCGCGCGGATAGTAGCTCAAGGAATATAGATGGGCCAAGTCGTCGCGAATCGAAGCGAATGCGCGCTTCTCATCTTTCCAGTTTTTGGCGAAGTATGCTTTACCGCCGGTAGCCGCGGTCATGCGCTCAAAGACGGCAGTAGAAACCGGTTCCAGTTTCGCCTGCTGGGTACTGATCATATAAACCGAGATCCCGGCGGACTGTGCCAATTCGGCCACATCCTCCGGGGGAATGACACTTGAATTGTCGGGACCGTTGGAAAAGACCACCACTACTTTCCGGCCCTTGTATTGCGACGCATCGCGCAAGGTCAGCAGAAGTGTGTTGTAGAGCGCTGCCTCATCTCCAGCTACCGTGGTGCGTACGGCGCGCAGCACCTGACCGCGGTCGGGGGTGAGCGTGGTCACGCGGGAAAGATCCCGGCTGTAAGAGTAAAGAGCGATTTTGTCGGCGGTGTCGAGGGAGCGAACGAAATCCGCGATCGCGTCCTGCGCAAAGACGAATCCGCGATACATGTAATTGCTCGTGTCGAACAGGATGAATACGTTGGCGCCGGCAACCAGCGAGTCCAGACTCATGGGACTACCGGCTGTTTCATTGGGACTAGGCGGGTCCCCGGTCTCCGATCCCTTTCCGGACTTATCCGCCTGCGCCAGCTCGAACAGGGCTCGAGTCGGGCCGTTGCCCTCGGCAAAGGTCGCGAGCTTCTCCGGGATGCCGTCTTCCGTGATTGCAAAGTTCTCCGGCCGGAGGTTGGTGACGTAGTTGCCGTTTTTGTCGGTCACAGCCACGTTCAACTGGACCAGGTTCACAATCACGTGAATATGTGAGCTGTCCTGAGCAGAGACTCTGTCTCCAGCCCCCGCAAGCAGTAAAAGAATTCCTGTCAGCAGCACAAGGCGTGCCGCCAGTTTGAGTTTACGGACCGGGTCAGCCTGATCTTGCTTCATCAAAAATCTCCACTTCTGCAACGACAAGTCAGCGAGCGGATGAGTTCCCGCCCGCGGTCACTGACGCCACCTTTGTGCGCCGAAATTCATCGCCCGTCTCGCGCAATGCGCGCACCAGAGCGGGCCAGTCTTCAAAATCGGTTGCGAACACTTTCTCCACCATGCGCCGCGTGAGTTCCGGGACCAACCGGTTGAGCGCTTCCGGCGAGGCGCCGGTCTCATCGGCCAACCGAGCCCAATACAGATTGCCCGAATCCCAGGACTCGGCGAGGAGCCTGCTCGAGTAGCCCGCGAAAGCCGGCACGGGTGCCATGTTCAGCAGCTCGCGCGTGTAGGTGTGCGCAAGCGTGGGATGGGGAACTCCGAAGTCGCGGGACAAACGGGCCCACTCGAGTTCATCGGCGTGCTCCTGGGCAAGCGAATCCAATTCCCTGCCCGCTGAACCCCAGGCATCTTCCACATTTGGTGAGCGAAGCCGGAATTCGGCTGCCAGGTACAGCGTATCGGCGGGCGTAACTTGCGCCAACGCTTCCTCCGCATGCCCACCACGCAGCGCACGCTCCACCCGCTCCGATCGCTGCGGCGCCATGCGATCGGCCAGGATGGCGAGTACTTGTTCGCGCAGTTCCGGCTTCTGAGCCGCAGAGGAGAGCAATTCCTCTCCGGTCTTTTGATAGAGGGTAATCGCGTGCAACTCGCTTCCCCCTACTCCCCACCAGCGCGGCAGAACGGCGCTGGTCATGAGGCCGGGCACAAGTTCGCGCCAGATCAGAGCCTGCACGTTTTCGGGAACGATAAAGTCTTGCTCAATTTCGGCGAGTACGTAGGGCAAGTCGGCGAGCGATCCAACCAGGTGCGCGCCTCCTCCCGCCGGCGATCCCTCCCCAAATAGATGGGATGCTTGCCAAACCGCCTTGATGCCTCCCACCGTTTCGGCGGAGAAATCATGCGAGCGTACCAGCAGCGGATTGTTATGAAGCGCCTGCGCTCCGGGCGGAGCATAGTACGCATAGTTCAGACCAACCAGAGTGTCACGCTGAAAAGAGGCCAACTGGCCAAGCGCCTCTTCCAATTGACCGCGGGAAGAAGACGCCGCAAGGACTTTGCCCACGTCTGCACGCATTTCGGCATCGGTGTGGCTGTTGTTGTAGATGCCTGCCGCCCATTCGCTCCGTTCGCTTCCTTTAAAGATAGGGCGCGGCATTTCAAATTCGCGGAGTTGTTCACCCAACGCTTGCAAGGAGGGGTCCGCCGGCTTCCCTTGCAGTTTGTTCTGCAATCCCTGTCCCAGCCCGTGGATTACATCGAGGGAAACCAAACGCTGGCTGTCCAGCACTGAGCGCATCGCATTAGCGACTTCGTCATGCACTTTTTTGCCGTCAGGGCTGGTCTGCCGCGGGCTGGCAAGCAATTCGATTATTTCGTTCTGCGAAGTTCTCGGCTTGTCGGTGGCCACCCGCAATACCTCGCTGATGGACGTGTAGCCGGCTTCATACACCTGCCCTTCATTGCGAATCTTCGCGAACGGTTTGATCGCA
This sequence comes from uncultured Acidobacteriota bacterium, assembly GCA_963850425.1. Taxonomy (GTDB): domain Bacteria; phylum Acidobacteriota; class Terriglobia; order Terriglobales; family Acidobacteriaceae; genus Gp1-AA133. Next base: position 413,799 of record CAWKLF010000007.1, read on the forward strand.
CCTTGCCAGGACTCGTTCAGACGCGGACTCGGAATCTGCCCCTGGCGAGCGAGAATCTGCCAGATACCCAGGTTCGCCTGCAGCGTACCCAAAGCATTGCCGCGAAGGGCGGTATTGTCGATGCGATCCACACTGTTCGCCACATCAAGGAACAGTTCCATCGATCCATCCGTGAGTTCCGGAAACTCCGCGAACACCCGGTATTGGTCGCTGAACATTTCAAATTTTCGAGCCAGCAGTTTCACCGTCTCCGGACCCATTTGATGCTGCTCCGAACGGCGCATGTCCAACTCGCTGAGCATCAAATACGCTTGCAACGGCCCACTCTCGGTAGAAGCCCGGGTGAGGGCGAACATGGCTTGCAGAAGTTGTTCGGGAGTACTCAGGCGATTGGCCCGCTTTCCCCAATCCCGAACCAGCTTCGAATCACTTTTCTGGCGCAGAATGTCTTTCCACACCGCAACGCCACCCGGTACGTGCGGCTCCCCGTTTGCGTCCCATTGTTGGCGCGTAACCAGCAGGAGCAAGCCGGGAGCGGGACGGAACGCGCCCTTGGTTGCGCTCGCGTTGGGATCGGCGGCGCGAAGCGCATCGTAGAACGTTCGCGGGCGCTTTCCGTCGGTGAAATGCGCTTGCTGGGCGCGGCTGGCGCGGGAGAGTACGTCAAAATAAGCTGCCAACCAGCCCATATCCTTGGATAGCAAGGCTCGGATGAAATCGCGGGGAGAGTCGGGATTTGCTCCGACCAGACTTTTCCAGGCCGGAACGGCATTCTCGCCGCCTGGGACAACAACGTGGCCTGACCGGATGCAAATGTAACTGCCGTAGAAATCAAGAACTGCGGCGTCGGGCATCAGGTCCCTGATACCGACCGTGCGCTGCAGGGCGTCGCGCGTCTCCGGATCCAAGCGAGACAGAGACCAATACAGGCGCGCCATACCAGGATCGTGCAATAAGGTATCGATGAGGTCTTTGCTATAACGCTGGTCTTTCTTATTACCGGCAGCCAGCCACTCGGCCTCCGGGAAAATGATCGGGGCACGCGTAACGGTGTAGGGATACTCGAAGGGTTTGCCACCCTGCAGCGTCTGCTCCAGGGCAGGCAGCGGAAATCCGGAGTCGATTGTGACAAAGGCTCGTTCCGGATCCGCGGTCTCCAGTGAGGTATCGCTCTTCCCACATTCCTCACGCACGCGATAGCCGAGAATCTTCAACAAGGGCTTCGCATCCTCACAGTTCGACACTCGAATCGCGCCATTCGGCGCCAGAGCGGTAAGCTCCCTTGCCTGTTGCACGTAGCGATTTAGTAGAACGAGGAATTCGGTCGGCCGGTTCCCGCCTTCATAGCCCTGCATATAAATGTTGCGGGCCAGCAGGGGTATGACGTCCACGATGGCGATTTTCTGGCTGATGCCCGCCATGCGCAGGAAGGAACGCACGGGCCCTGGCACGCCGGTGCTCGAAACGTTTCCGACTAACTCGTTCCTGGCAATCGGGGGAGCGCCGTGGGGATCGTCACCCGCGACCTGGGGGGTTTGTGCGCACAGGAACCCGCAGGAGAGGAGAAGAGAGACTGCGACCACGAGCCGGAGACAGATAGGAGATTTCACGGCTGGAACCCTCTGGGACTTCGAGGCTGCGCGGTCGGAATGCCGAATCGCTCAAGGGGAGAGAGTGTGTCGTTTGGCTTGCGTCGGACCAGCGGCGTGAAAACCCGAATGCCGCGTTGCCTGCCGAATTTAAGCTAACCTGGCCACTCCAGTGCGTGCGCCCCGTAGTCCCCAAAAATCTAATGCCGGAGAAAGTAACCCATCCTTCGCTCAGGGCCAAGCCTTTTCTCGGCCTCCGTGCTTGGATTGTGTAAATTTTTGCGGGTCACAGACTTGAACGACACTGACAAGCTGTACGGACCCGCCAAATGACACGTTTCTTGCGATCCCGCACGAATAAATTGCAACTCGCAAATTCTTACAACCGGGGACGCAGAAATACCCTACGGGAGATTCTGTAGCTACCCCATGTATTTTCTGTGGACGGGGCTTATTCCGCGCAGATTTTTGACCGAGCAGTCCCCTCTATGAAGAAACTCTGCAAGCTCGAGCCAGCGGATCAAGGTCTTGCCGCGGGTTGGATCGCTGGTTAGGCAACCGGTGCCTGAGTGCAAGTATTGGTTCTCGTTAAATTTGCTGGCTTGCACTCGAAATACTTCTTCGTCGAACGGTTCGTCCGCAAAGAATTGCGCGGTGAAAGGATCTTCGAGATTCTTGCCGGGTACGATGATCGAGGAAGGGGTTATTGGTCTGGCGGGTTGTCTGGGATGCATAACCCCTTGCACAATGGCTCCTCAGGTGGACTCGAACCTACTTCTGAGGAGATAACGCGACTTCAGTTAGCTTTAGCTCCTGCGCCACGATCGTCGGGTCACCCACTTGGAAACCATTGGGAGATGAGTGATTGGGATGCTGGATGCGTCCCCAGCTTTTCACACTCAGCTGGTACCACAAGCGCGCATTCTCCCATTCTCGTTGCCTGTGCGCGACTGTCTGCGATGGCCGTTGCGCTTCCTTCAGGCTGAGCCGGCCGAGACCTGAGTACGCATCTGCGGCTGTGTAGAGCAAATCCAGATCGGTACTCTCCGATGAGATCAAGGGCTCAGCAATAGCCAACGCCTGACGAAAATAATCTGCCGCCCCCTTCGTGTTCCCAGCCTGGGCCGCCACTTCGCCCATCTTAACGGTGCACGCTGCAATTTCGTTGCGTTTGCCGCCTCCCTCTTTATCAAGCAATTCGTAGATGGAGCGGGCATTCTCAAATTCTGCGAGAGCAGCTTCGGGCAAGCGAGCTTTGGTCAAGATCGTGCCCCGGGCAACCAGCATGGCCGCCAGGATGTATCGTTGGTGGGCGTTAGTTGGCGCGGAGGCCACCAGAACCCGCATGATTTCAAGCCCCTTGATGCAATACGCCAGGCTGGTAGGAAGGTCGCCTACCCTCGCCAAAGCCGAGGCGGTATTGACGTATGCAATGGCCAGCCCCTGACGCACCAACGCATTCTTGGGATCCGCCTGGCTGAGCTGCTGGTAGATTTCCAGTCCCTTTCGGTTGCTGTCGGCTTCTTGCTGAAACTCGCCCAGGTCGTTGTGCACGTCGGCGATCTCCGCATAAGAAATAGCCACGCTGCGCACAAAGCGAGTGTCGCTGGATCTTTGCGTCAACTGGCGATTAATTTCCAGTCCCTTCTCGTAATATGGAAGGGCGGCGCGCGGATCAGTGGGCTCCAAAGAGATGGCCATGTTCTTCAAGTCCAAGGCGTAGGCATGGAGAATCTGAATGTCCTCCGGTGCGATCTTGAGCGCGATCTCGTCCGCTGCCAAGGCGCGCCGCCGGTCTTCGTCGAGTTTTTGATTTTCACCTCGGTCACCGACGTACCGGATCTCTACGGAGACTCTATGATCGAAGCCGAGTTCGACGAGGGCTTTAATGTTGTAGGGTTGTCTCTTAATAAGCCCCTCAGAAATTGCAATGGCGCGATTGATGTTGTCGCGCGCTCCAGCCAGATTGCCCATGGCCCATTGCTGATTGGCTACGAACCGGTGAGTTTGTGCGAGCGCGACGTGATCGTTCGGATCGTTTGACTTTGCATCAACCTGCTTGCGAATCTCCAGAGCTTTCCTGTAGCTGGCGAGCGTGCCCTCATTGTCCCCGAGGTTGTTTTCCAGATAATCCCCTTGGACGAGTCCGACGCGTTCATATGCTGTCGCCAGTTCTCGTTGCAAGCCCACGTCGCCGGCGGATTCCTGCGCCAGCACGTTGAGATATTTCAGAGAGCGGTCGACGATGATCTTCCTGGCAGGCGTCGAACCCGGCAAGTCCTTGATGGAGTCGTGCACATCAAAGATGAGGGAATTCGATAAGTCCCGGACGTCGTTGAATCGGCGTTGTGCAATACGTGCCTCGCGCGCGGTAATGACGAACCCCGCGATCAATACCAAAACGACGGCCGCTGCTGCGGCTACTCCTGCTTTGTGACGGATAACAAATTTTGAGGCGCGGTAGCGTGCCGTATCCTTGCGGGCCGCGACTGGAAGCTTTTGTAGGTGGCGCCGAATATCGTCGCCGAATTTCTCCACCGAAGCGTAACGCCGCTGCGGTTCCTTCCGCAGGGCCATGAGAACAATATTGTCCAGATCTCCCCGTAGCTGCTTGGCAGTCTTGGCGGGGGGGACGATTTGGACCGCTCTGCCCGCACCGGAGTTGCTCGCCGCTTTTTGACCCTTGGTAAGTCGGACAACCGTGCTTGGCTTTCTGGGCTCGAACTCACAAGCCGCGCGGGCCACTTCTTGGGGAGTTGTCTCGCTCGCCGGATAGGGGCTGCGCCCAGTCAACAATTCGTAAAGCACCACTCCTAGCGAATAGATGTCGCTGGCGGTGGTAATCGCTTCGCCCCGGATCTGCTCAGGGCTCGCGTATTGCGGGGTTAGCAGGCGAAACATCGTCAGCGTGGACTCAGCCGCGTTTGGCTCGTCCGTATTCAGGATCTTCGCGATCCCAAAATCCAGCAGCTTGGGAACTCCATCGGAAGTCACCAGAATATTTCCCGGCTTGATGTCGCGGTGAATGATCAGACGCTGATGCGCGAACTGCACCGCTGCGAACACCTGCAGAAAAAGCTGCAGGCGTTCAGCCATGGAAGGCTCGCGTTGCTTGCAGTAATCGTCAATGCGAGTACCCTCGACCAACTCCATCACCAGGTAGGGCACTCCATTTTCCGCGGTGCCACCATCGAGCAACCGCGCTATGTTGGGATGGTCCAGCGAGGCAAGAATCTGCCGTTCGTGGCGAAAGCGTTCCACCAGCAAGCCGGAACCACCCTGTACCATCTTGATCGCGACTTGTTTTGTGTATTGGCCATCGGAGCGCACAGCACGATACACCTCGCCCATGCCGCCGTGTCCAATTTCCTCCATAATCTGATAGGGTCCAACATGCTGTCCGATTCGGATCGAGGAATAGGCGATAGCAGGCTTCAGATTGGCCGCCGGCGTTTTCAGGAAGCCCGTTCCGACTCGTTCCGAAGCAGAAAGTAACGACTCCATTTCGCGGCGAAATTCAGGGTCGCCTTCGCACATACGGTCCAGGAACGAAGACCGCTCCTCGGCATCCAGAGCAATGACTTCTTCCAGCAACGGTTTCGCTCGTTGCCATTGTTCTGCCTTCATGCCGAAGCCCCACCCGTCATGGCGCGGTGCAGCCAAATCCGAGCCGTCACCCAATCACGCTTTACTGTGGCTGGAGAAATTCCCAATACTTCGGAGGTGTCTTCGACGGTCAATCCGGCAAAAAAACGCAACTCTACAATCCGACTCTGTTGTTCATCGAGTTCTGCGAGTTCGGAGAGCGCCCGGTCCAATTCCAGAACATCAAAGTCGGTCTGCTGCGCAAACTCAACCGCGCCGTCCAGACTCAAGCGGCAAGCACCCTCGCCCCGCTTGTCGGCGTTGCGGCCACGAGCATGTTCCACCAGAATTTGCCGCATGATGCGTGCCGCGATACCAAAGAAGTGGGATCGGTTCTGCCATTGCGGCGGCTTGGGTCCCGCGAGGCGAAGGTACGCCTCATGGACTAATGCAGTGCTTTCGAGGGTGTGCTCGCTGCGTTCCTGTCGAAGGTAATGGCCGGCCAGTCGTCGCAACTCGTCATAAACGAGCGGCATGAGTCCTTCCATGGCAGCGCGGTCGCCTTCCCGCCGCTGGGTCACACAGGGCCGAACGCTTTCTCTTCGCCCGCACAACGTCAACCCGTTTCTCGGCGTCTCTCATTTTGCCGCAATTAGCGCGATCCAGGTAGTGCTAGCACCGAGAGGAACAACGAATGCGCCTCTTTCCGACTTAAAGGCGTGCACTGGATGGTAGCGGCGAGCGTTCCGAGGTTTCGTTGGTTGCTCGACACGCAGGCGGGCATCAGATGTGAACTGATTCGCGGGAGCGAGGCCAATTCGTACTACGCCACTTGCAATGTTGAATTCGAAGCTCGTAATGCTGCCGGCATCGAGCGTCAGCCATAAACCGAGCGGTCCCAGATACAAGCGTGTTCGGGACGAATCCAGCGGCGAAACTCGCACATTCCCTTCTGCTAGGGTGATGTTGCCGCCGAAGGCAAGCCAGCCAAACTCTGGGTGGTTCACTACGTACGTTGCTGTGTTCAGGGCGTGCCCAAAGAAATTTGGCCCGTTGTCGCCAGAAAGAGCATCCCAACGAAGCATATCCGGAAAGGCGTGGAATGCGGGGGACACGAAACCATCAGAGTCGATGTCGGTCAACACACCCATTGTTCCCGCATAGCCAACCCGTAGAAGGTAAAAATCGTCAGGATGCAGGCGATACTCTGCAAGCAGGGGTATCGCATTCAGACCTGAACCGTAATGATGGAGTTGTCGTTCCAAGCGGCGGTACTTAGCCGCGAAGATGAAATCCCAGTAGCGACGAGCACTCCCGTTGTATCCCCAGTGTGGAATCGCCGGGTCGTAGCCCAGAATCGCATTGAGTGTTACGTCGGCCTTGTCGTCGTACCCAAAGTATTTCGCCCACGCATAAACCTCTTCTTGCCCCGTTGAGTCCCAAGGCATTTCACTGCCGAAAGGATAGGCCAGGGCTTTCCAGCGATCTGCTCGTTGCCGCATTTTTGTTTCCAGATCGCTGGCCTCTTTCTCCATACCTTCGCGTTTCAGGTCGAGAAGAATCTGAACGAATACCGTGCCCTCCATCTGGCCGAATTCGGCGAGTTTTGAGGCGAAACTGGTCATGGCGATCGACGTCTGGTAGGCCCGGTTGAGATACCAGGTCCAGGGATGGTTGGACACGAGATCGTGATGATTGCGTGCGAGCCGATAGAGCACCCAGTAAGCCGCTGCTACGTGTGGATAATCGTAGGAGCGATCGGTGGCCTCCGACGCTTGCTTATTCCAACTAGTCCAGGTTTTCCAGTCAAAGTCGTTGCGATAGAAATTCGGTGGCATTTGATCGGGCTGGTAATAGAAGACACTCTTGCGCACCCCATTTTGGCTGGGGCCCTCGTTGAACTGGAGGCGGCCATCCATCACACCATCCACAAACTGTTCGATCTTGTTGATTTCGTCTTTACTTGGCTGATCGAGTTGTTTCATGACAGCGGCGAGCCAGGAGCCGGCGCCGCCCTCGTCGCTGAGGCCGGCAATCCAGACGCGGCTATCCTGCAGAACGATCTCGCCCAACTCGCGATCGTAGGACATCACGGAAGGTGCGCGATGAAATGGATCTTTAGCGTCGGTGAACCATTGCTTGGTAGTGAGGAAGCGGCCCATGTCAGCAACCGCCTGGGCTTCGGGCTTGGTCACAAAGTAGCTGATCGCCTGCACCGTTCCATCGTTGTAGGTGACTGACAAGCGGGCGCGTCCCGGCAACTTCCCTTTTATCGAATACGCCTGCCACTTTCCAGGACTGGGCGTCTGTCTGCGAACATCGAGGGCGCCATCCGGTTCAACCGCGAGAGACTTCACACTCGCCGGATACTTCAGAAACAACCGGGCATCGATGTCCGTCGGCAGCACGTAGCCGGGAACGCCGATAGCAACGGGCCGGTCGTTGTCGGCGAGCGTCTTTTCGAGATTGCGAATTGAGTCCGAGAGCAAGAATCGGACGCCGTAAGTCCTTGATTCTCCGGGAGCCAGTTTTAGCGAGGTCGGAGGATTCCAGGGCTGTGCTTGCCTCCATTCTTTTTCGGCATACGCCTGGCTGTGCACCATCCACTCGTAAAAACCTTCGAAGGTAATGCCGCGGGGGGTTGCATCGGTAAAAACCGGCGGGGCTCCCCAATCACCGGCCTTGTCAACGATTGGGTTATAGGCTTCGAATGGAGTATGCCCATAAGGCACGACAAGCAGTGCGGGACCGTGCCCGCTAAGCCGGGTGACCTGAAGATATCCGGCGTCCTCGCCAATGTAAGGATCATAAAAAGAACACTTGGCATGGGCTTCTTCGAGAGAGCGGTCGTTGAGGACGTTGTTGAAGATCATGGGAATTCCCAGAGCCCCGATCTCGACCGCCTTGGTGGACTTGTTCTTGAGGGTGAACGTGAGTACGAGTTTGTTCGCGTCGATGCCCCACGTACGTTGGATGTTGAGCGGGATATCTGGCGGCAAAGTGGGTGCGAGGTCGGCAGCCGCGAGCGCTCCTGCCGGCTTAGGGCTGGCAACGACAGGCTGGCGCGCTGTGGCTGTGGAGTAGTTTTTCCAATCACCCGTGTCTCCTGCACGGAGGCGCAGGGTAATGTCGCCAAGATGAAAGTAGCCGTTTTGCGAGCGTGCGACGAGAAGGTCTCCGGGCGTGAAATCAAAGTCTCCGGCCCCTTTGGGCTTGAGAGCAGCGACCGTTTGCGACGATCGAACCAGGGTTAGGGCGAAGTCCGGAGTGTCGAACTCCAGCGTTCCCTGGGCGAGCATTGGACCCGCAGTGGTCAGCTTCTTGTCTTTGCCCTCGTCGATTTGATCCTGAGAGATGGCGGGCAAACAAAAAAAGACAACTAGAATCACTGGCAGCGAACATTGGAGAAACCAAGTCGCGAAGCGAGATGAATAGCCTCTCACGGGCAGCCTCGGGAGAAATTAATAGAATTTTATACTTTATCCATTCCGAAATGGATTTAGGACAAAACATGAACCGCCGGCAGAATCGAATGCTGAACGGGCTGTCATCGCATAAAGGCAGGCGAGTTGGGAAGCAATTCTTGAAAATGGTGGCTGTGACCCTATTCGCCAGCATCTGGTCGAGGGCACAGAATTCAGAACTGCCCAAGGCTCCGGAGACACGAGTGCTCGCGCTGACTCCGGTCCCGGGATATTTCACGGAGCCGGCCATTGCGGTGAACCCCGGAAACCCACAGCAGGTGGTCGCTGTTTTTCAAGACAACGCACACGCAGCCTACTCGCAAGATGCCGGACATTCGTGGCAGGTGGCGGATGGCGTTGAGCCTCCGAACTATCGAGTTTCTGGTGACGTCTCGACGGCTTTCGACAATCACGGCAACGCGTTCATTTGCTACATGGCATTCGACAGGTTGGGTACCTTCAACTACTGGGGACACAATTCATCGCGCAATGGCTTGTTCGTTCGCCGCTCGCTCGATGGAGGGAAGACCTGGGAGTCCAACCACATTCCGATCATCGAACATGCAACCGAACCGGGCGTGCCGTGGGAGGACAAACCTTATATTGTGTCAGACACCGCGGAAAAAAGTCCGAACGCCGGCAACCTTTATGTGGGTTGGACGCGATGGACGGTGACGGACTCGAAGATACTTTTCTCGCGATCGACGAATCTGGGAAATACCTGGTCGAAGCCGATCGAGATTGATGTCCAGCCGGGACTCCCGCGTGATGACAATGGAGCGGCGGAGGGCTTCGCGGGAGCGGTTGCACCCGATGGAACCTTGTACGCGGTATGGAGCCAGAATGAGCAGATCATGTTGACTCTGTCGCGCGACGGAGGCAAGACGTTCTCACGCGCTCATGCCATTCTCCACACCGGGCCCAGCATGTTTGCGGTGCAAGCCCTGGAAAGAGCCAATGGGTTTCCGCAAATTGGGAGTGATCCGCGGAGCAAACGCCTCTATGTGACGTGGAGCGACTACCGCAACGGCGACCTAGATGTGTTCTGTTCGACTTCGGTTGATGGTGGGCGCACGTGGACACCAGCAGTTCGCGTCAATAACGATCCGATCCACAACGGCGCCGAGCAATTCTTTCAGTGGCTTGCGGTCGATCCTGTCGACGGCGCTGCCAATGTCATTTTTTATGACCGGCGTAGAGATTTGGGAAACCGCAAGCAGGTTGTCGTGCTGGCGCGCAGCACCGACGGTGGGCGCTCTTTCAAGAACTATTCCTGGACGGACGAGGCGTTCGAGGCCGGTGATGTTTTCTTTGGCGACTATACAGGCCTTGCCGCTTTTGGTGGTCGCGTGTACGGAGTATGGACGGAGAGGCCGATCCACGTCACGGATTCAGAGACGAAACTGGGAGACGAACATTCGGGAGCGCGCGGCACCGTCGTGAAAATTGGCGTCGCGGACTTCAAAGGCGACGTAACGGAAAATCATTGATCAAATTCACCCAGCTTGCCGGGCGAGCGCAGGATTGTTCGCTTCCCGAGTCATGTGGCCATCGATCATTCTCCAGATACCGAGCGGGTTGCCATCCTTCAGTTTCTGCGGGCAGCGCCTCGTCGGGAAAGCCCTGGTAACAAACTGGTCGCGCGAATCGAAGAACGGCCAAGCTTCCAACTGAGGTAGAACGACCGTCAGAAGTGGCCGGATATGGACCGCCGTGCACCATCGCGTGGGTGACCTCGACGCCGGTTGGAAATCCATTAAAGACAAGCCGGCCGACTTTGTTTTCCAGAATTGCGATTAGATCGGCGAAGTCGTGCAAGTCCTGCGCCGTTCCGTGAATCGTGGCCGTCAGGTGGCCCTCGAGGGCGCGGGCAATTCTTAGCAACTCTTCGCGAGTCGAGTTCTGGACGAGCAGCGTAGTTGGGCCAAAGATCTCGCCGTCGAGTCCGACGTTGCTCAAGAAGGAGGCTGCGTCGGTTTCAAACAGAACTGCACCGACTGGCAATTCCGACTCAGCCGATGTGCGCTCCGTAACCGACTTCACGGAGGAATGAGCTTTTCGCCCGGCGACCGCTGACCGATAAGACGCTCGGATACCAGCGGTTAATAGATAATGGTCCGCAGATTCTCTGACCAGTCGCCGCAGTTTCTCTGAGAAACTTTTGGCCTCAGTGCACTGTGGTAGGAAGACCAGGCCCGGCTTGGTGCAGAATTGCCCTGCCCCCAGCGTGAAGGATCCGTGCAGCCCGGTCACGATGCCTTCGCTGCGTTCTCGCAGGGCACCCGGCAACACAAACACGGGGTTGGTGCTGCTCATCTCGCCAAAGAACGGGATGGGCTCAGGACGTGCGGCGGCTAGATCCTTAAGCGCTCTGCCCGCATAAGGATCGAGGGTTTCGAAATCCGTAACTTTCATACTGCTGAACATCGCCTTGCGCCGTTGGGCATAAGCGTCATTGGGTGCTCGCACATAGAGCTTCTGAAGAACAACGTCCATCACCTTCAGCAGACTTTTCCGGGCCGCGATGCCCCCGGAAGTGGGGCAACGGATTTGGCATTGCCGTGTACGGTACCGACGCCGTCATCCCATGCTTCCAAATGAGCATTAATTACCCCCCAGTCGTTTCCGTTCCCTGCCACCTTTCGGTTTGTGAAGTTCAACGTGCAGAAACACCACGAGCAGATTAGCTGGCTGGCAAGACCGCACCGGAGGTTTTTGCAGCGGACTACTTTCCATTTGGCAGAGCATAGCTGCCGACACTCTGCACTCTTTTGCGCAAACAATCTTGAATCGTTTTTCGAGTTTGCTCCAGTTCCTGACCCACAAACTCAAGGCGCGGCGGCCGTACACGGGCGTTACCCATTCCAACTTCCACCTGAACCAGCTTGATAAGCTGCACGAAGTGCGGCACCGTATCCATGCGAAGCAGTGGTAAGAACCAGCGATAGAGATCGAATGCCTTGTCGCTTTCCCCGTTCATCCCACTGTTCAACAGGTCGACCGACTCGCGTGGTAACGCATTTGCCAATCCCGCTATCCAGCCCGTCGCCCCCACGCCGATTGCTTCGAGAACCGCGTCATCGACTCCGACGGAAATCTGCAGCCGCCGATCAACGAGGGCTCGAATCGCTGACACACGCCGGGCATCCGTGCTCGACTCCTTTACGGCCTCGAAATTTTCATGTTCTGTCGCGAGCTCACGAATTTGCTCAGGAAGAAAGTCGGTTCCGTAAGCCACCGGATTGTTGTAGAGCATGCAAGATAGCGGAGTGGCGCGGAAAACGGCTGCGACATGTGTCTTCATCTCCCGCCAGTCACCCTGGTAAACGTAAGGAGGCAAAACCATCAAGCCATCGCAACCTTGATCGGCTGCTGCTTTTGCCAAAGTGACAGCTTCGGCCGTCGTGAGCGCCGAGATGGAAGCGACCACGGGAGCTCGACCACGAATTGTTTCGACACAGGTACGCAGCATCTCCAGCTTCTCGTCGAGCGATAGGGCCGCACCTTCGCCCAGAGACCCGAGGGCGACGATTCCAGCACAGCCGTTATCGAGCAGCCAGCGACAGTGTCCCGCCATGAAGCCGTGATCAATCCGGAGGTCCTCGTTAAAGCACGTGGTGATTGCAGGTAGCACGCCATTCCAATTCATCAATGACCTCCTGTCACTTGCTGGTGCACCGACTCCGGCCCGCCTGCGATCGCTGTCAGGCTTGCAAGGCGTACTGGAAAAATCGGGGGCCGAACTGAATCTGGTTTCCATTTGAAAAAGAACTCCGTGGCTGGGCCGCATACCCGGCCTTGGCACGGCCCCATGCCACAACGGGTTTGTAGTTTCGCGGCTCTCCAGGTTCCATATCCCTGAAGACGGGAGTACACAACATCCTCACATCGGCAGACGATGGTTTCCGGCGTTGCGAGGTTTTTCAGTTCCGACCGCAAGCGGAAGGCCTTTTCTAGTGCGTTTGCGAACTTGAGAGTCTTCACCTTTTTTTGCTGTAGGGAGCGGGGAATGAGCGTCTGTCCCGCAGCAGCCAGGCCCGCGATTTCGCCCCCAACGACCGACAACTCGATGCCGCCAATCCCGGTCGGTTCGCCGGCACAGAACACTTCGGGAACAGATGTTCGTTGCAGTTCGTCCACGGCGACGAATCCGCCCTCTAGCTTGCAGCCAAGCACGGCGGCAAGCTCTACATTCGGAACCAGGTGAAAACCGCAGGCCAGATAGTCGCACTCCAAAGTTGTATGCTTTCGTTGCCGAGAGATGGTAACGGTCTTAAGCGTAGGTCCGCCACCGGCCGCCACAGGCCAACTGGCACTTGAAAATGGAATTCCTGCCAGGTCTCTTTTCAGACGAATCGCCTGAGCCAGCTTATCCGGCTGGCGCAGCAAGCTCCCAGCGAAGCGAGCCAATGTCGACGCAGACGCTTGCTCACAAATCATCAGAATTTGTCCGCCGTGCCGGCGCAAGTATGCCGCAACAGCCAGAAGGAGAGGTCCTGAGCCGGCAACCACGATCCGCTTTCCGCGAATCGGCAAGCCGGATTTCACCAGAGCTTGCAGGCCGCCGGCTCCGAAGACATTCGGAAGAGTCCATCCGGGGAAGGGCAGGAATCTTTCGCGTGCTCCCGTCGCTATGACCAGCTTGTTGTAATGCAATTCGTGGATGCTGTTCATCCCTTCCGCCAGCAGGACGCCTATCTCGACCTGCTGAAACACACGTACGCCGCTTAGAACTGCGACATTAGAACGCCGCAACCGCTCAAGCCAGGGCGAGGCCTCAGTATTGTCCCCATCCGCTCCGGCGCGCCAGATCTGCCCTCCCAGGCTGAAGTTGTCGTCCACGATCGCCACGCGCACGCCAGACTCTGCGGCCCGCGTCGCGGCAGCCAGACCCGCTGGGCCGCCTCCAATAACCAGGACCTCGCATTGCAACTGGGCTCGGCTACTCATCCGTCCTCACATCCATGCCTGCCTCGCACAGAATTTGACAACTACGGCAGTGACGAATCCCGTCAATCGTCACACGACACTCGAAACAGATCCCCATTCCGCAAAGTGGTCCTCTTGGCTCTCCGCTCACGGACATCCGACATTGTTGCTGAGCCAACGCCGCAGCGACAGCCACGGTGGAGCCCGCTGCCACTTCGACGACCACACCGTTCACTTTCACAGACAGCCTGCTAGACATGGGCGTGCTCCCGCGCCCTCCGCGAAGGCAAGTAAGGTTCGATTGGAATCTCCGGCTTTGCACCTGTAATTTGATCCACTAGAATCCGCGCCGTCCCGAGCGATGTTGTAATGCCGAGGCCCTCGTGTCCTGTAGCCAATAACAGCGACTTGTCGCTTGACCACGGTCCGATGAAAGGCAACTTGTCGGCACTCGCTGCCCGGAAACCAGTCCACGTGCGCACGGCCAACATAGTTCCAAGCGCCGGCATGTATTCCTGGGCGCGCCGCAACATGCGAGCCACGATTTCGTGATCGACCTCGCTGTGTTCCGCGCCCAACTGCCGCGAAGATCCGATCAGAATCTGGCCAGTGCGCCGAGGCTGTACGTTGAACGCCACCGAATCGGCCCTGAAGCAGTGAGCGCTTTTCAGGTATCCAAGCTCTACGAGTTGGTGGCGTACAAATCCCGGGTACCGGTCGGTAATCACGAGATGCCCTTTCCTTTTTTTGATCTCGATTCCCGGCATCAGATCAGGCGCGAACGTGCCCGTTGCATTCACCAGACACTCCGCGCAAATCTGTTCCCCGTTGCTCAGTTCGATATGTCCGGATCCCATTCGACAAACGGGACTTCCCATTTGGAACTTTGCACCATGTTGCTGAGCTCGCTCCAGAAGAAACCGCGCAGCGCACGGCGGATAAAGCACGCCATCCTCTGGTACCAGCAGCCCACCCACGAGTCCCACCCGCAGGTTGGGCTCAAGGTCACGCAGGGCCGCTTCCTCAAGCACCCGGGTCGCGACGTTTCGTTTGCCGTAATATTCGTGCTTGCGCCATACCTCCGCCATTTCCTCTTCGTCTGCCGCGACCCAGATCGTCCCGCACTGCTCGTACTCCACATCTTCTGGCAAGTCCTGCCGCAGTTGTTGCCATAGCGTCTGTGAGTAGCGAGTCAGTGCGAATTGTGCTTCGGAATCGTCCATGACTACGATATGACCCATGCCGGCCGCGGTCGCGCCCGAACCAACCGGGTCCTGATCAAGAATCACGACACGGAGACCGCGACGGGCACATTCGTCGGCACAAGCGGCGCCCACAATGCCGGCACCGACGATCGCAACGTCATAGGCATCGCTACTCATACCCGGATTCCCATGCACAACGGGTCGCGCGGATCGAGCACCAGATCTCCATCTGCGGTTACGAACGCTGATCCCTTGATGCGAGGGTAGACTTTGTCACCTCGCACTACGATACTTCCTTCGAAGACACTGCCGACGATGCTTTCCTGCTTCCATATTTGGCCTTGACGAAGTTTGCCGTCGGCATACAAACAAGCCAGTTTGGCACTAGTCCCGGTGCCGCAGGGAGAGCGATCGTAGGCCTTGCCGGGACACAAGACAAAGTTTTGGCTGTCTACGCCCGGCTTTTGAGACGGGGAAAAGAGCTCGATGTGGTCGATCTCCTTCCCTTCGTCGCCGGTGATGTTATGGGCGCGAAGTGCTTGTCGAATGGCCCACGTGAAGCTCGTAAGTTCGTCCACATTCGTCAAGGCAAGATTCATAGGGTGTTCGCGAAGGAGGAAAAACCAGTTTCCGCCCCATGCTACATCGCCGTGCAGTGTTCCATGCCCGGGCACTTCGACCGGCACGTTGGCGGCCTTCCGGTAGCTCGCCACATTGTTTACCGTTACTTCGCCGCTTTCATGTAGCACCGCGCTAACCATTCCCACCGGGGTCTCAATCCGATGTTCTCCCGGACGAATGCGACCTAGATAGGCGAGCGTTACGACAAGGCCGATTGTGCCATGACCGCACATCCCTAAATATCCGACGTTATTGAAAAAAATCACTCCTGCAGCGCAACTGCGATCGACAGGGTCGCACAACAAAGCGCCTACCACGACGTCGGATCCTCGGGGCTCGTTTACGATTGCAGAGCGGAAGGTATCGTGCCGAAGCCGAAAACATTCAAGGCGATCTGCCAACGGGCCGGTCCCCAGGTCAGGACCTCCACGCACCACCAGCCTGGTTGGTTCTCCCCCCGTGTGGGAGTCGACTACTCGGACCAGACGTCGTTCCTCGGGTATCGTCAATTTGGTTCGACCCTTTACTGCAAAAATGGACGGAAATATCGGGCTGTGGGCGCCTTGTTCCTACCATTTATATTATGGCGCTTGGGACAGTAAGCTGCTAATGGATCCGGATCAGAACCGCCCCGTGCCTGGGCACTTCAGCCGTCTAACTGTGCTCAAAAGTGCCGAGGTCCTGATGTTTCCATAGATCACGGACTTTCGTGGCATTGCCGGCGCCAACGTCCTTGAAATTGACGGTCACCGGATTCTGAGATTCGCCACGGTTGAAGAGTCCAACGCCTACGCTTCCGTCAGCCAGGGGCTTACGACGGTCACAAGGCTGTCAGGCAATATGCCTCGGACAGTCGCTCCTCGCTTTAGATCTTCCAGTTTGGCCATCTTGGATGTGACGCGTTCGTAGCTGCGACACCGGACCGGTTAGGGTCTGATCATATTCTCCAGGGCATCCCCCCTCCAAAGATTCTGCCAGGGGCTGCGTCAAACGGCGTTCAAGTTGGAAAAGCAGGCACATTCCAATGAATGGATTTTAGGGACCTGTAGACAACCGTTGCGGTGAAAGGCGGTGAAGTTTTGTTTTGGGAATATGTAAACTATTGAAAGAATGGCTCCTCAGGTAGGACTCGAACCTACAACCCTCCGGTTAACAGCCGGATGCTCTGCCATTGAGCTACTGAGGAGTGTCGAACGAGGTCTGGAGGCAGACCGCCGCTGCTGCTCAAGAACATCCTCATCATATCAAAGCGGTTGCCATCTGAAAACACCGCTGAACATTACCTTCGCGTGAACTCCTGGGCTATCGATCCAAATCTTTCTTTCATTTTATTGCACCGGATAGCAATAAATACCAGAGTTGAGTCCTCTTTCGAGGGTTTGACCTGCATTTCCTGGCGTGCTATAAAGTCCCGTTTGTGCGAAAAGCTGCTTTGGGATCATTTATGTCTTCCTGAATGCAGCCCCCGCACAAATGAAATCCGACGCGGCCAAGCTCAGCACTCCTATTTCATGTCTTGTAGTGGAAGCGTGTTCGGACCCCGGCCATGCGCATACCAGTGCCGATCAAAAGGCGTTCGGTCGATGTTGCACGCCGGTAAAGAGGCAGCTAAACACCTTTCAATCCCGCGACACTCTTCATATCGGAGGACTCCTCTATGCGCACCTGGATAGCTACCGCTACGTCCTTAGGCTGCCGAATTCGCAAGACATCTGCCTGGGTTTTCGCCGTCCTGCTGACGTCAACCGCTGCCGCTCTTGCACAGAGTTCCGGCGAGACGAGCGGCGAAGCGGCGCTCAAGCTTCCCGATCTTTCTCAAGTCACCTTTTTGGACGGCAGGATTGACGGCCACAAGCTTCTAATGATCGGGATCCTTTTCTGCATCTTCGGTCTCCTGTTCGGACTGGTCATCTACACGAAGCTGAAAAACCTGCCGGTTCATAAGGCGATGCTCGAGATCTCGGAACTCATTTACGAGACCTGCAAGACCTATCTGGTTACGCAGGGCAAGTTCATTCTTCTTCTATGGGCTTTCATCGCAGTCATCATCGCCGCCTATTTCGGATGGTTGGCGCCCGTGCCTGGCAAGTCGGTGGGCGTAACTCTGCCGATTATTCTCATGTTCAGCCTCGTTGGGATCGCCGGCAGCTACGGGGTCGCATGGTTCGGGATTCGCGTTAACACCTTTGCGAACTCGCGGACGGCATTCGCCGGACTCAAGGGGAAACCCTATCCGATCTATCAGATTCCGCTGGAAGCCGGCATGAGTATCGGCATGATGCTGATCAGTGTGGAACTGCTCATCATGTTGTTCATTCTGCTTTTTGTGCCAGGCGATTACGCGGGGCCCTGCTTCATCGGGTTCGCAATCGGCGAATCACTGGGAGCAGCGGCGCTACGTATTGCGGGCGGCATTTTCACCAAGATCGCCGACATCGGTTCTGACTTGATGAAGATCGTTTTCAAGATCAAGGAAGACGATGCCCGCAATCCCGGCGTGATCGCTGATTGCACCGGCGACAATGCCGGCGATTCGGTTGGACCGTCGGCCGATGGCTTTGAAACTTACGGAGTCACCGGTGTTGCGCTTATCACATTCATCCTGCTGGCGGTCAAGGATCCCACCATCCAGGTTCAACTGCTGGTGTGGATCTTTGTCATGCGCATCATGATGCTGGTGTCCAGCGCGGCGGCATACTTCATCAACGGAGCGATCGCAAAGGCACGCTACAGCAAGCTGGATCGCATGAACTTTGAGGCGCCGCTGACTTCGCTGGTGTGGATTACCTCGATGGTTTCGATCGTCCTTACCTACGTCGTTTCGGCCATGATCATCCCCGAACTGAGTGGCGATTCGACTCTGTGGTGGAAACTGGCTTCGATCATTTCGTGCGGCACGCTGGCGGGCGCCGTCATTCCGGAACTGGTCAAAGTCTTCACTTCGACTGAATCCCGTCACGTTCGCGAGGTCGTTAAGTCGTCGCAAGAAGGCGGGGCTTCCCTCGGAATTCTTTCTGGGTTGGTCGCCGGCAACTTTTCGGCGTACTGGCTGGGCATGGCGATGGTTTCCCTCATGTCGCTTGCCTACTACTTCAGCACCAGTTTCCCTTCCGCCTTGATGCTGGCGCCGGCCGTATTTGCATTCGGCCTGGTCGCGTTCGGATTTCTGGGGATGGGGCCTGTGACGATCGCTGTCGATTCCTACGGCCCAGTCACTGACAACGCCCAGTCGGTGTACGAATTGTCATTGATCGAGCAAGTCCCTAATGTTGAACAGGACATCAAAAAGAATTACGGCTTCGACGTAAACTTTTCGCGCGCCAAGGACATGCTCGAAGAGAACGACGGCGCAGGAAATACGTTCAAAGCGACCGCGAAACCCGTATTGATCGGTACGGCCGTGGTGGGCGCAACCACCATGATCTTTTCCATCATCATGGCACTCACAAACGGGCTGACATCCAACGTTAATAGCCTCTCGTTGTTGCATGCTCCGTTCGTGCTGGGTCTGATTACGGGCGGGGCGATGATCTACTGGTTCACCGGGGCATCGATGCAAGCTGTCTCGACCGGCGCCTATCGTGCGGTTGAGTTCATCAAGGCCAATATCCGGCTCGATGGCGTAGAGAAGGCCTCTGTTTCCGACAGCAAGAAGGTTGTCGAGATCTGCACGCAGTACGCGCAGAAAGGCATGTTCAACATTTTCCTGGCCGTTTTCTTCGGAACCTTGGCCTTCGCTTTTGTAGAACCGTTCTTCTTTATTGGTTACCTGATCTCGATTGCCATCTTCGGCCTGTACCAGGCAATTTTCATGGCTAACGCGGGCGGCGCGTGGGACAACGCCAAAAAGATCGTCGAAGTGGAAATGAAACAGAAAGGCACGGAACTGCACGCGGCCACCGTCATTGGAGACACAGTCGGAGATCCCTTCAAGGACACATCTTCCGTCGCTCTGAACCCGGTCATCAAATTCACCACGCTCTTCGGCCTGCTGGCGGTGGAGCTGGCGGTTTCTCTCGCCGAGAAAGGCACGACGCTGACCCATGTTCTGGCGCTGATCTTTTTTCTTATCTCAGTTTCCTTCGTGTACCGTTCTTTCTACGGGATGCGGATCGGGTCCGAAGAGCCCGCTCGGAAGGCGGCGCACGCGGCTGCGGATTAGCTCACGCTCTATTCTGACCCAACGCCACCTCCGGAGCGGGGTGGCGTTTATTTTGCGCCCTGGAGCATCCTTCAACGTACGCCATCCCGTTACGTTCACGTGCTAACGTTGGCGCATGTTCATCGGGCATTTCGCTGTTGGTTTCGCCGCCAAAAAGCTGGCGCCCCGCACCTCTCTCGGGTCGCTATTCTTCGCAGCCCAATTTCTCGATTTGCTCTGGCCCATTTTTCTGCTGGCCGGCCTGGAGCATGTCCGCATCGCTCCGGGAATCACCCGAATGTCGCCTTTCGATTTCTACGACTATCCCATTACGCACAGCTTGCTGGCAGCCGGCATCTGGTCACTGCTCGTAGTAGCCGCTTACTACGCGTTGCGCAGACGCGCTCGCGCCGCGTGGGTCATGGGGCTGGGCGTATTCAGTCACTGGATACTTGATTTTCTGGTTCATCGCCCGGATCTGCCACTTTGGCCAGGTGGCCCAAGAGTGGGCTTAGGACTCTGGAATTCGTGGGTGCTGGAGACGACGCTGGAAGTGGCAATCTTCGCCGGCGGCGCATGGATGTATTTTTCGGTTACCCGGGCGCGCGATAACATAGGTCGTTACGCACTCTGCGCACTTCTTGTCTTTCTCTTCCTGGGATGGGTGGCGAGTCTATTTGCCGGAGCACCGCCCAATGAACGCTCGATGGCGTGGGGCGCCCTCAGCATGTGGATCCTTGTGCCTTGGGCCTGGTGGGTGGACCATCACCGGGAAATAGCTGGCTAGCTACTTCCCTGCATCCCTGACGTGCTGGCTCCCTCCGGACTTTAGCGTGCGCATGAAGAGGACGAGTTGCCAACGCTGCAACTCAGGCAAGCGGCTGAAAGACGGCATTCCGCGATCGGTGTTGCCATTGGTAATCTTCCAGAAAAGCGTTCCGTCGCTCTGCGCCTGGACTTCCGGGAGAAGGAGGTCGGCAGCATTCTTCTTCGCCAATCCGCTACCGTTCTCTCCATGACACTCGACACAGTTTCTCTTAAAGAGCTTCTCGCCGCCCGCCGCGGCTTCAGGTCTACTGGCCAGCGGATTGGGCCGCGACATCGCCGCCGCGGGCGCCTGCCAGCCGGCATCCTGACGGTACGAAGTGTTCTGGCCGGCAAGCACGCCAAAACACATCGCGCATGTGGCCGCCACCAGCATTGCCCGACGTATCAACGCTTACCTCCGAACAGTTGCGCGAGTCTACTCCCGAATCCTCGAACCTCATAGCTGTAGCCGAAACGCAGCACGACTGGACTGCCCTCCTGCGTCAGAGCGAATGAAGGCGAGAACCGCACGGAACCGTTATCGCTGACCTGCCAGGAAACCACGGGCGCAACGTAATGAACGGTATTGTGCGCGCTGAAGCCGTCTTCGGTTGAGCCCAATCCGCCATAGATCTCGATGCCGGCGAGGAAGTTTTCACGGCATAACCGGCATGGGCTCCCCGTAGCCAAACTCGCCAGCGGCCGGGACACGCCAAATGCATATCCGAACTCGAAGCCCTCGCCTTGGGAAAGATTCTTCTCGGTGATGAAGTTGCCCGCGAAATTCCAGTCGTGCGCAGTTCCGGAGAGGATCAGCTTGGCTTCCAGTTCATGATTCTTCGTCGCCTGGAGTTCGCCATTCGGAGAAATTACGTCCGGACCGCCGCCCACTATCTCTTTCTGGATCCGCGTCGCTTCACTCGTGCGTTCGTATTCGAGATAAAGGACCGGATTGATGCGGTGCTCCCGTTTGAGCGGACGAAAACGATTTTCCAATCGCCATCCCGTAAACACCGCGCTATCGCCCACGGCTCCCTGCCCTTCTAAATAAAGTTCCGAAGTCCATCGTCCTGTGACCCCATATTCAATCTCCATGTAGGGAGCGACATAAGCGACTTGCCCGGAACGAGGGATTCCCGAAGTGGTGTAGATCTCGAGTTCGAGATTCCCCGGCTCTTCCAGGTGGTGATCGTAGGTGACGAAATATGGACTCTCCTGCGCCTGCAGCAGGCGACCACCGGCCAGGAGGATGAGTGTGAACCAGATTCGTCTCACAATTGCGCTTTCTAGTTGCAACCCAGTTGCAGATATAGCAGTGTCTGAATACTAGAGATCGATAACGGATCGCGTCAATCCTCGCCGGCGTTTTTTGTATCAGGATTTCTGCAACTACTTGCAACCGACAGGATCAGGCGGAAGGATTCGTCCGGCATTCTCCGCAGTAGCCCCCGACCTCGAGGCGGCTGACCACAATGTGGAACCGGCAATCCCGCTGGATCTGGCCTTTCAGGCGATCGAATAAGTCGCTTTCGAATTCGGTGATCTTGCCGCAGCGCAGGCACGCCATGTGGATATGGTCGCGCTGAGGCCGGCGCTCGTAATAGTGCTTTTCGCCTTTCAGATGCATGAGGTCCAGTTCATCCACCAGGCCGTGGCGTTTCAGAAGATTTAGCGTTCGGTAGACGGTGACGCGATCGATCTGCGCATCGAGTTTGCGCGCCTTGCGCAGAATCTGGCTGGCATCAAGGTGCTGCTTGGCCGTTTCGACCACGCTGAGGATGGTGCGGCGCTGGCGCGTCATGCGCAGGCCTCGCGACATCAACTCCGCCTGCAGGCGGCCGGGAGCTTCGGTTTGAGGAAAAGGCATGAACTGGTTCCTGACAATTGCAACCAGGTTGCAATTATGGCACGGGCTCGCCGCCTGCGCTCAGTAAACTCTTCGTAAAAACCGGGCGCGCGCCTTAGTTGGCTTTCATTTTTTCTTTTACGCTGTGGGCGAGTTTCTCGATTTCTTCCGCTTTTTTTACCACGTCAAAGGAAAGGACGTTCTCGTTGGTCTTGTCGACGTAGTCCTTCAATTCGGTAGCCAGTTTGAGCAGTTTTTCCGTATCACGTTTCAGTTGTGCTTGCCGTTCCTGGTTGGCCTTTTTGGCCATGTCGCGTTCAAGCTTTGACTTGGCCTGGTCCTCGGGCGAGGTCGGTTGCGTTTGCGGGTCCGGCATAGGTGGGAATTTGGGATTCTGTGCACACGCAGGGAAAACTCCGGCAGCGAGAATCAATCCGAGGATGACTGGGAAAAACGATCTTTTCAACGGAAACTCCCACGGAGCGAGAATGCACTTCACCGATCTTTCATTATAAGTTGGGACAATTCCACTTAGAACGGCGCTACTAAGCCGGGCCCTGAGCCGATTCGCGCCGACCGTAAATCCGAGCCCAAAATAGAAGAGCGGGGACCGAAGTCCCCGCTCACATCTTCGAGCAATTCATTGTTCCTACAACTGGCTCATCTTGGCCAGGAACTCGCTATTCGCGGTCGCCTTGGCCAGTCGCTCAATGAGCAGTTCCATAGCCTCAACTGGACTCAGCGGGTTGAGTACCTTGCGCAGCACCCAGATCCGGGTCAAGTCTTCTTTCGGAATCAACAACTCCTCCTTACGTGTGCCGGAGCGCTGAATATCGATGGCCGGGAAGGTGCGCTTGTCGACCAGCTTGCGGTCGAGAATGATTTCCATGTTGCCGGTGCCTTTGAATTCTTCAAAGATCACGTCATCCATGCGCGAACCGGTGTCAATCAGGGCCGTCGCGATAATGGTCAGCGAGCCGCCTTCTTCGATGTTGCGGGCTGATCCGAAGAAACGCTTCGGGCGTTGCAAGGCGTTGGAATCCACGCCGCCGGAAAGCACTTTTCCGCTGGGCGGGACGATGGTGTTGTAAGCACGCGCCAGACGCGTGATCGAGTCGAGCAGGATCACGACGTCGCGCTTGTGTTCGACCAGGCGCTTGGCCTTTTCGATCACCATTTCCGCGACCTGCACGTGACGGGCGGCGGGCTCGTCGAACGTTGACGAAATGACTTCGCCCTTTACCGAGCGCTGCATGTCAGTGACTTCTTCTGGACGCTCGTCGATCAACAGCACGATGAGCACAACTTCCGGATGATTCGTCGTGATCGAGTTCGCCACATTCTGCAGCAGCATGGTCTTGCCCGCGCGTGGCGGCGACACGATCAGTCCGCGCTGCCCTTTTCCGATCGGGGTCAGCAGGTCCATGACGCGGGCGCTCACGTTTTCGCGCGTGGTCTCGAGTTTCAGGCGCTCCTGCGGATACAAAGGCGTGAGGTTATCGAACAGAATCTTGTTGCGGGCTTCATCGGGCGACTCGAAGTTGACCGCTTCGATCTTGACCAGCGCAAAGTATTTTTCGCCTTCGTGCGGGGGACGAACCTGGCCGCTGATGGTGTCACCGGTTTTGAGATCGAATTTGCGGATCTGTGAGGGCGAGACATAGATGTCATCCGGCCCGGGAAGGTAGTTGTAATCCGGCGAGCGGAGGAAGCCATAGCCGTCGGGCAGAATTTCAAGTACGCCCTCGGCGAAGATATGGCCTTCCTTTTCGCTCTGCGCCTGAAGGATCTTGAAAATCAAGTCCTGCTTGCGCAGACCGCTGGCCCCGGGCAGATCCAAGGATCGGGCGATCTTGGTCAACTCGGTAATATTCTTTTCTTTGAGTTCAGCGATGGTCATTAATCACCTACGGGAAATTTACAGGGGGGTGCGGCTGGAAGACTTGCAACTCGCGGGGGCAGGAGGCGGGGCTGTTTTAGGCAGCCCGCCGTTGCGCCTCAGCGAAATTTTCCGGCTCTGACAGAACGGCTTGCCGCTCCGCGCCAGCGATCCGGTCCAATACCTGATTCATGGTTTCTTGAATGCGGGTGCTAGGCCGATGAAACTTCCGCGTGGCCTTGGAGGCAAGCTGACAGAGCATATAACGATTCCGCAAAGTATGTAAAGCTTCAAAAACTCGATCTGAACGCATGATGTAAACTTCTCCTTTCACGTCTGTTCCCGCAAAACCCGTCGTCCGCAGTTCCGACTCACCGTCTCGCACGGTGGTAAACCACTGAATTAATATGGGTTTAAGCGGATTGAACGGGTCAATCCTAATAGATGCTCCACCTACCCTGAAAGTTGCTTTTTTCTGGGTTTATGGCCTGGTTCGACGCAGGGGCACGTCCAGCTTGGACCGCAAACGGCTAGCAAATCCTTTGGAACGCGCTAATGTAATGGCAAAAGCATCCAAGGTCAAGGATTTCTTCAGGATGCCAGTAAAGCGATTTAGTCATAAGGTTTCCAAATTGGCGTCGTGCCCCAGGCTCGCGTCCGTTCTTTGAACGCTAACCTGCGCTCTGCACGTGGTCTGCGGCGTAAAGACCCCCAAAAATATGCTGGTCCTCCCAGCTTAGCGCCAGAAAGCGGAGCGAACCTGGGACACCTCCACCGTCGCGTTCGATGGACTAGAACTCGAAATAGCCTGAGCGGACGGGGCGGTCGTCGTTGGTTCCCGTCGCGGGCAGAAGTCCGACTATCCCTCGCAAGGCCTCCCAAGCGGCTTGATTCAGCGCCGGGTCCGCGCCCACCAGGTCACGAATCATCTGCCAGGCCGCGATATTGAGCGCTCCCTCAGGCGCGGGCCCCATTGCAAGCGACACCGAGCATTGGGAGCAGAAACAGATCCGCTGCGCGGTCGACTTTTGCCTCGGCCGGATGCCTACCGTTTGCGCGAACATATACACCGCCACTGACTTGTCGCCCGCCTCAAGTTCCCGACTGCAGCGAAGACAGCAAAGGTTCTCCAAAAGTTCCTTCCTGGCAGCGATGTGATTTTCAGTCGATAGTCTTGCCTCAGCGGGTCAAGCACAAGTAAGCAAAGAGATTCCTGCCTGAACGTCCCACCACAGGAACTCATGGAATGGATCTTGATTTTGGAATCCTCCGCGAGTTTCCACGAACCAAGCTGGGCGCTAGTCATGCGCGATGGAATTACGGCAATCTGCTGGTATGAGTACTGGAGACGCGCGACTCGCCGCCGGCTGGAGGAAGCCGGCTCGGCTGTCTACAAACTTTGTCCGGCTGGAACATCTGCGCCAATTGCGCGGGTCGGAGCAAGTTGCCGCAATCTGTTACCGCCTGACCAAGCGAGGCATTGAATTCCTGCTGGTGCGTACCCGCGGCGGCCGCTGGACTTTTCCAAAAGGCAGCATCGAAGCGGGCCTCACACATGCCCAGGCAGCTGCACTGGAAGCCTTCGAAGAAGCAGGGGTCCACGGGCGCATCGAGGAGGCGGCTTTCGCGCGGTATGTTCGTATAAAACCCGCGTACGACCGTCATTCTTCTCAGATTGAAGTCACGATCAGCGCCCACCTATGCGAAGTTTCGCACCTGAGCACGCCTGAAGAAGAGGGACGAAACCCCACATGGCTTTCGGCGGAAAAAGCCAAGCGCCGTCTGGGAAAGGACCGTGCAGCGGATTATGGCGATGATCTCGCCCGCATCGTGGATCGAGCCGTGGCACGGATTCAGCGTACCTACCGCCAGGATCACGCCAAACCCGCGGAGAGACGCGCCGAAGTCATTGACATCGCCAACGCGCGAGTGACGCCCAGCAAAAAACGCTAGCGAGCGACTGCTCCAAACCTTGGGAAAGACTACCACCAGAGCGCTCGATTCTTCCTTTTCCAGAACTCTCGTGCGGACTACGCCCAGTAAGTCCGATCCAGTGTCCGATACTGAATGGCCTCGGCAATATGTTTTGGCTGAATGGCCGGCTGCGCTTCAAGATCCGCGACGGTGCGGGCGACCTTGAGGATCCGGTCATGGGCTCGGGCGCTGAGCCCTTGTTGCGTCATGGCACGCTCAAGCAGGCGCTCGCAGTCGGCACTCAAATCGCAGAAGCTGCGCACGTGGCTGGAGGACATCTGGGCGTTCGAGTAGACCTTTTGACGGTTTCCGGCAAAGCGCTGTAGTTGAATCTGGCGCGCCGCAATCACTCGCTCGCGAATCCTTGCTGAATCCTCAGGAACGTTGGTCGAACGCATTTCCTTGTAATTCACTGCCGGCACATCAATGTGGATATCGATGCGGTCCATCAGGGGCCCGGAAATCTTGGCCACGTAGCGCTGGATCATGGGTGGAGTGCAGCGGCATTCGCGGGTGCGGTCGTTGTGGAATCCGCAGGGACACGGATTCATCGCCGTCGCCAGCATAAAGCGCGCCGGGAAGGTCAGGGACATGGCCGCGCGCGCAATGCAGACCGTTCCATCCTCCAGTGGCTGGCGCATGACTTCCAGCACGTTGCGAGGAAACTCTGGCAATTCATCGAGGAACAGGACGCCATTGTGCGCAAGAGAGACTTCTCCCGGCCGCGGCACCATTCCCCCGCCGATTAACCCGGCATCAGAAATCGTGTGGTGCGGTGAGCGGAAGGGCCGCACACCCACCAGACCGGCACCGGGATCCAGGACGCCTGCGACGCTGTGGATCTTGGTCGTCTCCAGCGCCTCCTCAAAAGTAAACGGGGGCAGGATAGTCGGCATGCGCTTGGCGAGCATCGTCTTGCCCGAGCCCGGCGGCCCGATCATCAGGATATTGTGCCCGCCTGCACAAGCGATCTCCAGGGCGCGCTTGGCTGTCTGCTGGCCGCGCACATCCTTGAAGTCGACGGCATAATGCTGTGCCTCGCCCAACAACGTGTCACTGTCAACTTTCAGCGGGGCGATGCCGTTGCCCGTATTCACGAAACGGATGACGTCGAGCAGCGACTTCACAGGATACACTTCGATGCCGCTCACCATCGCAGCTTCCCGCGCATTGACCTCCGGCACGATCAGCTTTCCGATCTTCTTGCCGCGCGTTTCAATTGCAATGGGAAGGGTCCCGCGGACGCCGCGCACGCCCCCATCGAGCGAAAGTTCTCCGACGAAGACACAATCCAAAAGTTCCTTTTTATTCAGCCCCCCGTACGCGCCCAGGATGCCAAGCGCCATGGGCAGATCGAAACCCGACCCCTCTTTGCGGATATCAGCCGGAGCAAGGTTCACCGTGATGTGCGTCGGTGGAATGTCGTAGCCGCAGTTGCGGAGAGCAGAACGCACTCGATCCCGGCTCTCCCGGACGGCGGCATCCGGTAGCCCAACCGTGTGGAAGTGATCTTCGTTGGTCTTGATTCCTGAAACATCAACTTCAACTTCGATAATGCTCGCATCGATCCCGTAGACGGCGGCGCTGAAGGTCTTGTAGAGCATGAGAGCCAGGCCTGGCTGCGCAAACGGGCAGGCACACGCCCGTCCACGAATGCCTGTCTCAGCGTAGGCTTTACGGAACAAAACAAAAGGTGATTGTTGTCACTTGGTGGCGTGACTGTTTGGCACGGCACTTTGCCCGCCAAACGTGCGAATCTCGTTTCTCGAACGCGAGAAACAAGTTCTCATGGCGTAGATTTCAGGATGTAAATCCGTTCTTTGCAAGCACGTACCAAAACTTCCAACAACTTGTCCAAGGCAGTTCTGTTCTCTTTGCGTTCCGTGCTCTACGATGGCAATCAGATTCCCGAGTCCAGGGTCCGAGTCAGCCTGAGAAGTCCGGGACTAAACGATATGGCTGCGGAAAAGAACCAACCCCCAGGTTCGCAGCGGTCCCCGGGCCACCTGGAGCAAGAAGAAACCCGCCTGTGGCGCCTCGCCCTCTGGTTCATGGTGCTGCTCGCGGCGGCACTGGCCGCGGCTCTGTGGGAACCTCTGCAGGCGGTTCCCTATCATCTGGGAGTGATTGCACCTGCCTTGCTGCTTCTGGTCGTGCTGTTTGCGGCCTACGTGTATGGGCGGCGTCGCGAAGTCTCCGATCTCAAGGTTCTTCTCAAAGATTTGCAGGACCGCGTGGGGGTTGCGCCCTCGGAAGAACAACTGGATCAGCTCAGCCAGGTCATCCTGCGATCGCAGCGCAGCTTCAAGGAACTGATTGATTCCTTCGACGATATAGCCTGCGCCGTTTCGCTCGATGGTACATTTCGCACCGTAAACCGGCGCCTGACTGACCTGGTGCATCTGCAATATCCGGAAATCGTTGGGCACAAGTTCGACGAATTCTGCGAGACTCCCTCGCGCCAAGAAATCGAAACGGGGATCGGTCGCTTTCTCGAAAAGCGCCGCTGGTCCGGGATCGTTCCGGTAAAGCTAAAAAACAATTCACGCGTTCTTTACTTCGATTGCGTTCTCAACGCGATCATCAAGGGTGACGAGGTGGTGGGCGCCAGTGTTCTGGCGCGCGATGTTACCGAGGAGCGCGAGAAGGAACGCCGATTTACGGAGCTCTTTGAAACTCTGCAGGAGGGCGTCTACTTCTGCACGCCCGAAGGCAGATTGCTGGACGGCAATCCCACCTTGATAACCATGCTCGGCTATCCCAATAAGGCTGAACTCCTGGCGGCTGATCCCAAGACTCTGACCTTCGAACCGGACCAGAGCCCGGTTCTGGGTCGCGGAGCCGATGACCGTGGAGGCGTGCGTACTCGCGAGATCAGGTTGCGGCGTCGCGATGGAACAGCTGCGCTTTGCCTGGATACATCGCGCGCCGTCTGGGACGAAGCGGGCACCATCATACGCTACCAGGGCACCCTCACCGACGTCACCGAGCAGCGCAAGATGGAGGGGCAACTCCGGCAGCAGGAACAGTTTCGGCAAAAGTTGCTCGAGAGTTTCCCCGATCTGATCCTGGTCGTCGATCTGGAGGAGCGTTACACCTTTGCCAGTTCTCGAATTCGTGACCTGCTGGGGTATCGACCGGAAGAACTGGTCGGCAAGAAGATCGAGGATCTGCAACATCACTCACCGGAATTCCTGTCTCTCTACCGCGATGTGTCGTCCGGCAAACAGCTGTTCGCGGCCTCGGAATACGGCGCTCTGCATCGCGACGGCACCTGGCGGACCATGCGTGCCTCGGCCAGCCAGTTCTTCGATTCCGACAATAAGCTCAGTGGCGTGATCATGTCGGTGCGCGACATCACGGTTGAAAAGAAACTCGAGCAGCAGATTATCCAAAGCGAGCGTCTCGCCGCCATGGGACAGATGATTGGCGGATTCGCCCACGAGCTCAACAACCCGCTCACCGCCATTCTGGGCGTCAGCGAATTGCTGCGGGAGGGTGAATCCAACGAGAGCCGAGTCAAGCAATTAACGATGCTGCACCAGCAGGCCCGCCGCGCCACCGAGATTGTCCAGAACCTGATGTACTTCTCGCGTCCACCCGCGCCCGGGAAGACTCCCGTCAACCTTAGCGAACTGGTCGACCGCACTCTGCACCTGCACGCGTACTCGCTGCGCAAGAGCAACATTACCGTCGACTTCCTGACCGAAGAGGGCCTGCCCCAGATCACGGGCGACCCGCATCAACTCATGCAGGTCTTTCTGAACCTGATGTTGAACGCCGAGCAAGCCATCCGGGAAGCCAGGGAAAAAGGCACGCTTCGTATCCGTTTGCGCAAGACCGATGGCCACATCCAAGTCACTTTTGAGGACGACGGTCCCGGTATCTCCGCGGACATCCTGCCCAACATCTTCGACCCTTTCTATACGACCAAGCGTCCCGGCCGCGGAACAGGATTGGGACTGAGTATCTGTAAAGCTGTACTCAAGGAACACGCCGGCAATATCGAGGCTGCATCCGCCCCTGGCGGGGGAGCCGTGTTCACAGTCTCCCTGCCGATCCCGACCAAATCCTGACCTGCCTTATACTGGGCGTCCACCATGCAAGCGCTTAAGGGTCAAATTGCGCTGGTCACAGGCGCCTCTCGCGGCATCGGCCGGGCCGCTGCTTTGCATTTAGCCCGAGCTGGGGCGGACCTCCTGCTGCACTATCACACGAACAAGGAGGCTGCCGAATCAGTCGCAAAGGAGATGGGTGGCTCGCCGCGACTGCTGCAGGCTGATCTACGCTCTTCTAAAGAAATTGACTCCATGGTCCGTTCCCTGGGGGACACGAAGCTCGACATTCTCGTGAACAACGCTGGTCTCTGGGGACCGACCCCGCTTGGCTCTACCAATCTTAAAACTCTGGAAACAATGCTCGACGTAAATGTGAAGGGCGTTTTCTGGCTGACTCAAAGCGTTGTGCCTCTCTTGCGGGATGGCGCCAGGATTGTGAATCTCTCCTCAATTGCCGGAAGAATCGGCCGGGCGGGAGGAAGAAGCTTGTACGGCGCGACCAAAGCTGCGATGGATGCTTTCACCCGTAACTGGGCCCTCGAACTGGCTCCCCGAAAGATTCGGGTCAACGGTGTGGCGCCGGGCTACGTGGAGACGGATATGACGGCCGAGTATTTTGCCGATGAGAAGATTTTGAAGCATGCGATCGAGCGCCAGCCCTTTGGCCGGCTCGCGCATCCCGATGACGTCGCGAAGGTCGTGCTCTTCCTCTGCTCCCCGGAGTCCAACTGGATCACCGGCGATTCCATCAACGTAAGCGGCGGATTCGTGGCCTGAGGCTCGCCCTTAGCGTTCCACCGCCATGGCTACTGCGTTTCCCCCGCCGAGACAAAGCGCCGCAATCCCGCGGTGTACATCCCGCCGAATCATCTCGTAAATCAGGGTGACCAGCACACGCGCTCCGCTGGCCCCGATGGGATGGCCCAGCGCAACCGCGCCTCCATTGACGTTGACCCGATTCATGTCGAGACCCAGTTCGCGAATCACAGCCAAGGCCTGTACGGAGAACGCCTCATTCAATTCGTACAGATCCACCTCGTCCTTCTTCCAACCAGTCTTTTCCCAGATCTGCCGGATTGCTCCCACGGGCGCCATCATGACCCACTTCGGCTCGACGCCGCTGGTCGCTTGCGCAACGATGCGCACCATCGGCTTCGCTCCCAATTCCTTCGCACGCTTGGCGCTGGTGACCACCACGGCCGCCGCCCCGTCGTTCACTCCCGGGGCGTTGCCAGCCGTGACCGTGCCATCTTTCTTAAAGGCCGGCTTCAGCGAGCGCAAAACTTCGATGGTGGTGTCTTCGCGCGGCCCCTCATCCTTGTCGAAGATCACCGCGGGCGCGCCTTTCTTTTTCGCAGGCAGTTCCACCGGTACGATCTGCGACTTGAAACGACATTCCTTCATGGCCGCGAGCGCCTTACGATGAGAGTTCAACGCAAACTCGTCCTGCTCCGCGCGCGTGATGCCGTACTTCTCCGCAACGTTCTCGCCCGTGATTCCCATGTGGTAGTCGTTGTAGATGTCCCAGAGCCCATCGTGGACCATGGAGTCGACAATCGTGGAATTGCCGAGGCGGTATCCCTTGCGCGCCTGCGGCAGCAGGTAAGGCGCATTGGTCATCGACTCCATGCCGCCCGCCACCACGATCGAGCTGTTCTCCGTCTGAATCGCCTGCGTGGCGAGCGCCACTGCTTTCAGTCCCGAGCCACATACCTTGTTGATTGTCATGGCACCTGTCTCCGGAGCCAATCCACCGAAGATTGCGGCCTGTCGCGCCGGGTTCTGTCCCAGCCCCGCGCTCACCACATTCCCCATGATGCACTCGTCCACCTGCTTGGGATCGAGGTTCGCGCGCTTCACAGCCTCGCGAACCGCAATCGCTCCCAGCTGCGGAGCGCTGAGATCCGACAGGCTTCCTTGAAATTTGCCCACCGGTGTCCGGCACGCCGAAATCATGACAACATCGTTCAAAGCCGCCATAAACCTGCTCCTTTATGAGTCCTTGCCTTTAATTATAGATGTGGCTTTGACGAAAAGTTGAAAATTGGGCTCGGGTGGGCGGAACCTGATAGCGCCCTTCATCATTGAATCGCGCGCGCGCATCACGTCGTCACACGTTGCATCATCGCTTGTGTTCATCGGCGCTCGGAACACGTGCGATGAAGTGATGCTCGAAGAATTTTTGTCCGTAAGAGTACTCGCGGTGACTTTAGTGCATGGTTGAGACCAACATGCAACACCATTTTTCTCTTGACATCATTTTTCATTGACTCTATACATTCCAATAGTTGCAACAAAAGACCGTTGCATAGTCCATGAACAATGGAAAGGGAGAATAGATCAATGGCAACCAAGAAGAAGGCAGCTAAGAAGAAAAAGAAACACTAGAAGTTGGCTTTAAAAAGGCAAATGGGGGACGCTCAAAGCGTCCCCCAAAGTTTTTTGTGACGGACGATTCAATTGCTCGCGGCGCGGATGCTGGACGAAATACTGTGGAGAGACTTTTCCGTGGCCGGGCAAAGATTGCGATAGGAGCAGAACCGGCAGTGATAGCCGGGGGTTGGATCGAAGTCGCCTTCCAGTACCCGGCGCGCCACGTCTTCCACTTTCGCCCGCGCTCCCTCAAGTTGCAGCCGGTCCCGACGCGTTGCGATCGACCTGTTCTCTTCGAAGTTGTAAAACACCAGCCGCTCCGCCTCGTAACCCCACTTTTCCCGCGCGGCCATTGCATAAATCGAAAGCTGCAGGCTGTCGTCCGCATCTTCCTGGGCGCGCGGTTTGCCGGTCTTGTAGTCCACGATGACTACCCGCCCATTTCCGAGATCGTCGATCCGGTCGATGCGGCCCACCACGGTCGCCGTCCCTACCTTTACCTCGAAGCGCTCCTCAGTGTGCAGCACTCTCGGCGTGGCTCCCCGTTTGGCGATCGTCAGAAAGTCGCGCAACTGCTGGACTCCTTGCCGCTCATAGAGTTCTCGCTGATAGGGATCTTCGATCACAGCCTGGGCGAAATCCGAGTGGAAGAGCTCGATGACCTCATCCTCTGACAATGGCCGCTCCAGTCGCACCGACTCGTAATAAGTTTTGAGCACCATGTGCATCGAAGCGCCGTAAAGCATTGCAGCCGGGATGTCGCGCGGGATTCTCCACTCCCGCTCCAGTTTGAATTGCAGCGGGCACACCTCGTAACTCTCCACCGCCGTCGCGCTCAAGCGGGTGATCGGGAACGCTGGAGGCATCTCCAGCCACTGGGTGGTGCGTGAAGCGAACGCGGGCGCCGGCGCTGCCGAGCCAAACAATTCGGGCTGGAACTCCCGGGCGGCACGGAGCAGCCGATAGGGATCGAGGGCCCCATTCTTCGCCAGCTCGCGGGCGAACCCAGGAGGAGTCTTTTCCCTCCCCATTCCCTGCTTGCCATAGAGAACCAGCGAGTCGCGAGCCCGGGTCATCGCAACGTAGAACAGGCGACGCTCTTCCTGGTCATGGAGCGTCTTGCCGTCGATTTCTGGTGTGGAATCGATATCCCGAAGCGCCTGCGGAAAATCGATAAGGGACTCCTTGAACGCCGCGGGGAATGATCCCGACGCCGCCCGGATTACGAACACGTGCGCAAACTCGAGCCCCTTCGCCGAATGGGCGGTCATTAGCCGTACCGCGTCCTGTTCGTCTGATTGCAGGCAGACCGTTCCTCGCGCCTCGCGGAAGAACCGCATGTACTCCAGGAACTCCCCAACTCCGCCCGTCTTTGTAAGAGGCTTACCCTCCCAATCGTCGACGAACTTCGTCACCGCGCGCAGCGGGGGCGAAGTGCGGTCAAAACCAAAGGTCCTTATAACCATCTCCAGAGCCCCGGAGGTCGTTGCGCCCGCAGCGGTGATCTCATCGCGGACCCTTCGAAGCGTCGT
Source organism: uncultured Acidobacteriota bacterium (assembly GCA_963850425.1). Classification (GTDB taxonomy): domain Bacteria; phylum Acidobacteriota; class Terriglobia; order Terriglobales; family Acidobacteriaceae; genus Gp1-AA133. Next base: position 447,802 of record CAWKLF010000007.1, read on the forward strand.
GAGCACCGCAGGCCCGCCTTCGACCTGTACGAGGAGGGCCGCGAGCGTTGTAGGGTGGCCCTGTGGCGAATCCCGGGGAATCCCACGCAGGGCTGCGCGGAAATGTTCGGGATCGATCCGGAACTGGGGTAAGGCTGCGACCCTCAGAAGGCTGGCCGCATCAGCAGTCGAATCGACCGCACCCAGACAGGCGAGCAGATCACGCACCTCGGGTGTATCCAGCACGTCCATGTTCTCGATCGAAAACGGAATTCCCTTCTCGACCAGTTCCTTGGCGATTTCGTCGCGATGAAAATGCGAGCGGTAAAGAATAGCAAAGTCCTTCCAACGGCAACGTAAAAGCCGCCGCTGTTCCTGAATGACCGCCACGATGTCGCTGGCCTCGAAATCCCGTCCGCTGAGAGGGACAATCTCCACCGGCACCCCTGACAACGGCTTGCCTTCCTCACGGGCCTTTTCTTCGCGAGCCGACCGCAGAGGTGTGCGCTTGTAGTTCAGTTTTCCTCCCGGCCCACCGGGTGTGAAGACAGGTGGATTGCGGTCAATCAACGCAAACGCGCACTGCAGAATGGGACTCAACGAGCGCTGATTCTTTTCAAGCACCACCAGCCGCGCCCCGGGAAAGTGGCGCTGAAACAATCCGAACGCCGCGCTGGACGCTCCGCGAAAGTGGTAGATCGCCTGATCGGGATCGCCCACGGCAAAGACGTTGTGCTCGTCTCCCGCCAAGGCCGCCAGTACCTTGACCTGCGCAAAATTGGCGTCCTGAAACTCGTCCACCAGGATAAAGCGCGCCTTCGCTCTCTCGGTCGAGAGCACCGCCGGATCTTGTTGCAGCAACTCGTAAGCCTTAGTGATCATGTGGCCAAAGGTTCCAAGATTATCCGCGTGCAGCATGCGCTCGACCGTCGCAAACACCGAGCCAATCTCCTGGCAGCGCCCTAATCTCTCTTCGTCGCTCAGGGCATCCGCGTCCTTTGATTTCGTCACCCGAGGAACCGGCAGCGCACCGCAACCCAGCTTCGCCACGTATTCGGCGTACTTCTCCGGACCTACGAGCTCATCCTGGCAATGCCGCAAGAACTCAAGAAGGTCATCGAGAAATTGCGTAACATTCGCGGCGCGCACGAAATAGTTGAGGCGCAGTTCCCTGATGCGTTTGCGAAGAAAAATCCAGAGGTCCTTATCGTCCAGCACGCGGAATCCGCGCCCGTGGGTTTTCAGCAGTTCGTTGCAATACGCATGGAAGGTGACAGCTCGCAAACCCGAAACGTCAGTGCCGCGGAGCTCTGCCTGCACGCGCTCGCGCATCTCTTTCGCCGCGTTGTCGGTATAAGTGAGGCTGAGGATTTCCGCAGGACGGGCATGCCCTTCCCGGATCAGAGCCGCTATCCGGCGTGTCAGGACCGTGGTCTTCCCGGTACCCGCCCCAGCTACAACCAGCATCGGGCCATGTACGTGTTCGATGGCTTCCCGCTGGCGCTCGTCGGGGGTTACTGAGGCGGCGCGGGCGGTGGACTTCGTGGGGGGCATTTACCCGAGGATAGCAGAGCGGCGTGTGAATCCTGTTGTGCGAAACTTCGCCTAAGAGAGCTCGGCAAATGCGATTGCCGTGGCCGCGATCGCCGCAGTCTCCGCCCGCAAAATAGTCGGTCCCAAAGATGCCGAGACCCATCCCCGCTTTGAAAACAACGCCAGTTCGTCTTCCTTCCACCCACCCTCCGGCCCGAGGGCAAGGAGGACCTCGCCAGCCGGAGAGTGTGCTGCCAGGGAATTCTTAAGAGAGAGCTTCTGCTCCGACTCCGCGAGCACGATTCGAATGCTAGCTTTGAGCTCTACCGCATCATTGAGCTTGAGGGGCAAGCCGACTTCTAGGGACGCCGTACGCCGCGCCTGCTCCGAGGCCTGCTGTGCGATTCGCCTCCAACGCTCCACCCGGGTGTTGGCAGCACGAGCCAGATGCGCGTCGGTCCGGCCCGCAATCACCGGAGTAATCCGGGCGACGCCCAGCTCGGTGCATTTCTCAACCGCCCACTCCATGCGATCAAATTTGAAGATCGCCATGAGCAGGCTAATCTGTGCAGACTTCGCCTGAGGAAGTTCCTCGCCAAGTTCGAACTCGACGCGGTCGGGGCTAACCGAAGTGATGCGGCCGGAACGCGGACGCCCTCCGGCCACAATTTCGAAGCTTTGACCCACCCGCGCACGCAACACCACCGCCAGGTGTTGGGAGTGCGCGCCGACCAGCGCGGCATGATGATCGGAAAACTCGTCGGCAATCCAGCGGCGGCGGGTCATCGTGTGGAGTGGTGTAGCGCGGGCTCCCCCGCCCGCGTGTTTGCGGTTCAGCTATCCGAAAATGTCCTTCATCTTTTCGACCAGCGTGCTTCGCTGCGGCTTGTTCTCAATACGCGTGAGCCCATCGAGTTCCTGTAGGAGTTCCCGCTGGCGCTTGGTGAGCTTGGTCGGCGTCTCGGACCGGACTTCCACAAAAAGGTCGCCCTTTCCTCGCCCCTGCAGCACCGGCACACCCTTGTTCTTAATGCGAAACGTCGTGCCCGATTGTGTTCCTTCGGGAATCTTCAGCGTCTGCTCGCCCTCGAGGGTCGGCACCTTGATCTCCGCTCCAAGCGCGGCCTGCGTAAACGAAATCGGAATCACGCAGTGCAGGTCGTTGCCCTCACGCGCGAAGAAGGCATGCTCTTTCACGTGAAGAACCACGTAGAGATCGCCGGGCGGGCCACCAAATGCTCCAGCCTCGCCGTATCCGGTGAACCGGATGCGCGTTCCGTCCTCGACTCCAGCCGGGACCTTCGCCTCCACCGTACGTTGACGCAGCACACGGCCCTCCCCCTTGCACTTGGGGCAGGGATCCGTAATCACACTGCCCAGCCCCTGACACGTGGGGCAGGTTCGAGCCATCGAGAAAAATCCCTGCTGATAGCGTACTTGTCCCCTGCCCTGACAGGATCGGCAAGTCACTGGAGCCTTGCCAGGAGCAGCGCCCGAGCCGGAACACTCTTCGCAAGCCTCGTGCCGGCGCACGTTCACTTTCGTCTCGGTGCCGAAGACGGCTTCCTCAAACTCAAGCGTGAGGTCCTCCCGGAGGTCGGGACCGCGCTGAGCCCTGGTTCGCCGGCGTCCGGCGCTCCCGCCGAACATTTCTCCTATGCCAAAGAACTCGCCGAAGATATCGCTCAGATCCTGGAATGCACTCGGATCAAACCCTCCGCCGGCTGACGACGATACGCCCGCGTGACCAAACCGATCATAAGCCGAGCGCTTGTCAGCATCGATCAGCACGGCGTATGCCTCTGTAACTTCCCTAAACTTCTCTTCCGCGTCCGGATTGTTGGGATTCCGGTCAGGATGGTATTGCATGGCCAGTTTGCGGTAAGCGCTCTTGATTTCCTGCTCCGCGCACTGGCGTTCTACACCCAGTACTTCGTAGTAGTCGCGTTTGACGTTACTCGCCAGAATGACTTTCCTCCTGCTTGAAAGGGAAAAATACTATGAGCGCTTGGGATTGTGCGCGACTTTCACCATCGCGGGCCGGAGCAGCCGATCCTTCAATTTGTACCCTCGTTGTAGTTCATCCAGTACTTGATGGTCCGGAGCCTCCGTGGTCTCGACCATCTCGATCGCCTCATGCACGTGCGGATCGAAGCGCTCGCCCTTGGCCGGTACCGCACGCACCCCCAACTTTGCCAGAGCATCCTGGATCTGCTTGTAAATCAGTTCCACGCCGCTGCGGAACTCGTTCGCCTGGTTTGCCGGAGCCTGCAATGCGCGCTCAAAACTGTCGAACGCTGGCAACAAGGCCTTGATGGCGTCGGCAGTCGCAAAGTCGCGGAACTCCTGCTGTTCGCGCGCGGCCCGCTTGCGGGCGTTTTCAAACTCGGCCTGCAGGCGCGCGAGTCTATCCAGCAACGTGTCCCGCTCCGCCTTCACTTTCTGCAATTCGCTCGCTTCAGCCGGCTGAGGACCGGTCGCGGCAGCCGCGATCTCGATCTCCTGGGTATCGTCCGAGGCAGGCAGCTCGTGTTCCACATCCAATTCCTGCGGGTCCACTTTCGATTTTCCGTTCGTCTTTCCCATAAAACGGTTGGCTACTCCGATTCGTTCAAAATTTTGTCGAAGAGGCGAGCAATGTATGACACCGCCGTCATCGTGTGCTGATAATCGATTCGCGTGGGACCAATGACAGCCAGCGATCCCATGACCTCATTGCCCACGCGAGCCGGCGCCCCGATAAGCACGAAATTGCTCATGGAAGGCACGGCCTCATCCAGCCCGATCACCACGCGCACCGCTTCCTGCTTCACATCCAGATATGCCTCGAGCAGCTGAACGATCTTTCCCTTCTCCTCGAGCGTTTTCAGCATCTCCTGCAACCGCTGCCGATCCTGCTCGTTCGCGACCAGGTTCGATGCCCCTTCCACGAACACGGTCTGCACACCAGGATCTGAGGCCAGCGCACCTTGCTTATAGAGTTGTTCCAACGACTGCATCAGCCGGTCGTATTCGCTGCGTTCTGATTCGAGCCTTCTCTGCAACTCGGCTCGCATGTCGTTCATCGTCCAACCGCGGAAATTTTCATTAATGTACCGAGCCGCGACGTCCAGATCAGGCTGGGAAATGTCGACCCGCAACACCCGGTCCCGGACCACTCCAGACTTCGTAACCACAACCGCCAGAACTTTCTGATCGCCGAGCCGCGAGAAGTAGACGTGCTCCAGCGCATTCTTCGCACCTGGCACCGCGACCGCAACCCCCACGTTCTTCGAAATCAGCGACAGCACACGCGATGTACGTTCCAAAAATTCCGCAGCGTCCGTGGTTCCGGCCAACGACTCGCGAATGATGTTCTCGTCGCCCGCCGATAGATGTGTCTCGCCGCTAATCTGTTCGACGTAGTATCGATAGGCTTCAGTGGTCGGCACTCGTCCGGATGAGGTGTGCGTTTGTTCCAGGAACCCGGCCTCGGACAAATCCGCCATCACGTTGCGAATGGTCGCCGGACTGAGCCCCTCACGATTGGAACGCGATAGCATGCGAGAGCCAACCGGCTCGCCGGTGGCGATAAACGTTTGCACGATGGCGGTAAGAATCTCCCGCTCGCGGTTTCCAATTGTTCCCGGAGGCGCCATAAGTCCTTGTATCATCTTGAGCTGGAAGCCGGAAGTGACGAGTGCGGCGTTGCCCAGCTCGCGACTAAATTCTTTAGATGCAAAAACTTAGGATTCGACTCATGACCGAATCCTGACATCGATTCTAGGAAGCTGAGTGGAACACTGTCAAGCGTTGGCACTGTGGAGAGTTGAGTGCTTACCTCAGCTGTGTCTTCCATAAGCACATCGCCAGTACGCCATCTGTCGACCGGACCGCACGAACGGGTACAACAACAATGCGAAAACTGCATGTCGCGGTGATCGGAGCCGGAGCCTTCGGGGGATGGACTTCGCTTTACCTATTGCGCGGAGGCGCGCGGGTGACGCTTATCGATGCCTGGGGACCGGGCAACTCCAGAGCTTCGTCGGGGGGCGAGACCCGTATCATGCGCGCAACCTATGGCCCCGATCAACCCTACACCGCCCTGGCAGCGCGCGCGCTCCGCCTGTGGACCGCGAACGAACGGAAATGGAAACGCCGATTCCTTCACCGCACTGGCGTGCTGTTCATGGCAGCCGGCCACGCCGATACATGGGAAGCCGGTTCGCTCGCCATACTGAGGGAAGAGAAGATTCCGCACGAGCGCTTGTCCCGCCGCAAATTGACGGAGCGCTGGCCGCAAATCAACTTCGAAGGTATTGATTGGGGGCTATTCGAACCGCAAAGCGGCTACCTTCTCGCCCGATCATCCTGCCAGCAAGTCGTTGACGCCTTTATCGCAGAAGGAGGTACCTATCATAAGGCCGCCGCACTCGAAGACAATCTGGATGCAGGATCGCTGAAGACCGTGGCGCTCTCCGACGGTTCCTCCCTGCGCGCTGATCGTCTTGTATTCGCCTGCGGTCCATGGATGGGGAAGCTCTTTCCCAAAACTATCGGAACCAACCTTCAGTCCACAAAGCAGGATGTGTTCTTCTTCGGAACGCCGGCCGGTGAGGCGCAATTGGATGAGTCGCATCTGCCAGTTTGGGCCGACCATCGCCAGCCGTTCATGTACGGCATTCCCGGCAATCAAGGCAGAGGATTCAAGATCGCCGACGACACCCGCGGCCCCGCGTTCGATCCCACTCATGGCGAACGCCGTATCAGCAACGAGAGCCTGCAGCGCGCAAGGGATTACCTCAACTTCCGTTTCCCCGCGATGAGGAATTCACCTCTGATCGAAACCCGTGTCTGCCAGTACGAGCAAACACCCGACAGCGACTTCATCTTGGATCGTCATCCTGCTGCGGAGCATGTTTGGTTGGTGGGCGGAGGCTCAGGCCACGGCTTCAAACATGGCCCCGCCCTGGGGGAACTGGTCGCAAAACACGTGCTCAAAGACGCGCCGCCCAATCCAGGCTGGGCTCTCAGCCGTTTTGCGCAGAAGTCGTAACGACGTAGAAATTGAACACATGCACGGAGATGCTGGAAAGTCGGCGAGATGCCGGGGCGCCCCTCTGTCCATTCGTGTCCTCTGAGGTAAATGTTCGTTTCTACTGAATCTGAATCACGCTATCCCCAGACTGAGCCCGGATCTCATCCACACGGGAAACCACCCTTCGAGCGAACTCGTATAACGACTTGGCATGGGGAGCATTCTCGCCATCGAGCACCGCCGGCTTACCGGTGTCTCCGCCTTTCCGCAACTCCGGATCGAGCTGAATCGCGCCCAAAAACGCGACGCCGAATTGCTGCGCGGTCCTCTCCGCACCACCCCGCGAAAAAATATCCACCTCGTGATGGCAGTGCGGGCACACGAAATAACTCATGTTCTCAACGACGCCCACCAGGTCGACCTTCATCTGTCGGAACATCTCAATTGCCTTGCGCGCGTCCTGCAGCGATACATCTGACGGCGTCGACACCACCACCGCACCGGTCAACGGAACCGTCTGTACGAGCGACAGGACGACATCTCCCGTGCCGGGAGGCAGGTCGATCACCAGATAATCCAACTGCCCCCACTCTACGGAATTCAGGAACTGGCGAATGATCTGGTGCAGCATCGGCCCGCGCCAGATGATGGGCTTATCCCCTGGGTTCAGAAAACCAACCGAGATCACCTTCAACCCCTGCGCGAGGATAGGTTCAATACGCTCATTACTGACCGCTCGTGGCTGAGCATTGGCCCCCAGCATCAGGGGAACATTCGGACCATAGACGTCCGCATCCAGCAGACCAACCTTGTGCCCCATCCGGGACAGGGCCAGCGCAAGATTGACGGACAGGGTGGTCTTCCCCACGCCACCCTTCCCGGATCCGACTGCAATGATGTTCGACACCCCAGGCAATGGTTGCGGGGCGGGTGGTTGCTGACCAGGGGAATGCATATGACTCACGAGTTCACCTTCCCATTGGGCCGACGACGGACGGCCAAACCTCGATTATACAAGGCAAATTCAGGGGATTCTGGCGCCGGCAAAAGCGGCGCAAGGAAAGCTACACGGAGAGGTAGCCGCCATCGACGGGCATCGCTGCGCCCGTCACCCACGCCGCTTCGTCACTGGCCAGGTAAACCGCCATGCCTGCAATGTCTTCGGGTTCGCCTAGACGTCCGATGGGATGCACGCCGATCCGCTCGCGGCGCACTGCGCTGGGATCCGGAGCCTTGCGAATAACTTCGGCCGTCAAATCCGTTTCTACGAATGACGGGCAGATCGCATTCACACGAATGTTATCGGGTCCGTGGTCGATGGCCATGCACTTGGTGAGAAGCACCACCGCGCCCTTGGAAGCCGCATAAGCCGCGCGCAGACGCGCCCCGTTGATACCCAACACCGACGCCACGTTGACGATGGCGCCTCCTCCAGCTTTCCGCATGTGCGGCAACACAGCTCGAGACAGAAGCCAGACCCCGCGAACATTGACACTAAACGTCTGGTCCCACTGCTCCTCGGTGATCTGCTCGACCGTGCCGATGTGCAGCACTCCCGCGTTGTTCACCAGCACATTAAGCTGGCCAAAATGAACGGTGACCTCGTCCAATATCCGGTCAATACCGGCCTGTGTCGACACGTCCGCGCAACATACCAGCGCCGAGTCGCCGGCTTGCCGCGCAACCAGTTCGAGAGGCTCCTTCCGTCGACCTACTAGGGCTACCTTCGCGCCTTCGCGCACAAAAGCGAGCGCAATCGCGCGCCCAATACCAGTGCCGGCGCCGGTGATCAGTGCGATTTTGTTTTCGAGGCGAGCCAAGCGGACTAATGTATCAGGGACGAGAAAGAACGATCGCGAATTTCGCGAGGTTTGTAATTTGGACCTACGTCGCTGACGGATCGGCGAAAACGCGAACCAAGTATTCGAACGGAATATGAATTCTCAGTGGCGGGGCCCGCACAGCCAAAACTCGCCAAACCTGCTAGTACCCTTCCCCCTCCAGCTGCACCTTCCCGCGGAACATGCGATACACGAACACAAAGTACCCCACCGCAATCAGCATCGCCGGGATCCACCACACCAGCCCGACGCGAAGCCCATGTTCGCCAGCCGCTGAGTTATAGATGGTGAGGTTGAATGCGGGATCGGTACTGGCAGGCAGCACCACGGGATATAAGGCGTACACCGCCCCGACCAGCATGCCTGTGATGTAGACGCACGACGCGAGGAACGCCAGCGTCTCTTTCCCCTTGCGCGTCGCCAACAGCATCAATATCAAGCTGCCAAAGACCACCAGAGGAATGAGGAATCCGATCGGATACCCCAAATAGTTCTCCTTAATCGATGGCCGCACGAACCACGTGGCCAACAGGCTCACTAGCGTCAGAAGCAATTGCACGGGCCAGATTCCCAATGCTAAAGACCGGCACCGATTCGCTAGCTCCCCGTCGGTTTTCAGCCGAACGTAGAGCGCGCCGTGGGCCGTTAATGTCACCAGCGCCACCACGCCCGCCATGACCGTGTACCAATCCAGAATCCCGGGATGCGGTCCCAGCTTGAAATTGGTCCACAAGGGCTCGAAGAAGTAGCCATCGGACCCGAGCGGGACTCCGCGGATCACGTTGCCCAGCGCCGCCCCAAAGAAAATCGCCAGCAGTGCGCTTGAGGCGCAAAACACCACGTCGAAGAATCCCTGCCAGACCGGGTTCTCCATGTGTGCGCGCAATTCGATGCCGATCCCGCGCAGCATGAGCAGCCACAGCACCATCATCAGCGGCAGATAAAACCCGCTGAAAGCCGACGCGTACAACTGCGGATACGCGAAATAAAGCGTTCCTCCGGCCGCCAGCAGCCACACCTCATTTCCGTCCCATACCGGACCGATCGAACGCAATATTCTGCGCCGGTCGTCCACCGTGCGGCCCGCATACAAATAGAGAATGCCCGCGCCCAGGTCGAACCCATCCAAAACCACGTAAGCCGCGATCATCACCGACACAATAACGAACCATACTGTTGGCATCGGATCCCTCTAGTGTGCAGCCGTCGGCAATGCGACGGGTCCGTTCTCGATTTCGCGCCGAACCAGAAACAGGAAAAGTATTCCCAGCACCATGTACATGCCCATGAACCCCAGCAGCGTGAACAGGCCGTTCCCAGCCGAGACCAGTTTGGAGTAGCCATCAGCGGTGCGCATCAGCCCGTAGACCAACCAAGGCTGGCGGCCGATTTCCGCTGTCATCCAACCCGCCGTGTTCGCGATGTAGGGGAACGGCAAGCTGAGGAGAAGCACCCAGAGCATCCATCGCGCACGAAACAGAGCTCCCCGCCATAGCAGAAATGCCGCGATCACCATGATTGCGATGAAGATCGTTCCCAGACCCACCATGATGTGGTACGAGTAGTAAAGCAGCGGGATGTTGTCCGGCCACAGGTCTGGCGGGAACGCATTTAGGCCGCGCACTTCTGCCTCCCACCGGCGATAAGTCAGAAAACTCAGCATTCCCGGCAGCAACAGCGGATTGTCGATCTTGCGTTGCGGAACATCAGGCTGGCCAATCAACACCAGCGGAGCGTTCGGAGCACTTTCGAATAATGCCTCCATTGCCGCCAAAGTCGTCGGTTGTAAGTGGGCCAGCATTCTGCCCTGCCCATCGCCCGTTGGAAACAACTGCAGGATGCTTGCGATTACACCTGTCGTCACGCCCACCCGAACAAAGATGCGTCCATGCTCTTCCCATTTCCCCCACAGCAAATAAAAAGCGCCGACCGACGCCATCACGAAAGCGCCCGTGATCACGGCGCCGCACATGTTGTGGGCATATTGCCACCAGGCCCATGGGTTGAGCACAAGTGCCCAAAAGCTGCTGAGCTGCACGGAACCATCCGGGGCGGTGAAATATCCCACCGGGTTCTGCATCCAGGCATCGGTTGCGATAATGAAAAATCCCGAAAGCCACGAGCCCAGAAATACTGCGACCGCCGACCACCAGTGTGCTCTCGCACTCATTCGCTTTTCGCCATACAAGAACAATCCAAGAAACGCCGACTCCAGGAAGAAGGCGAACATTCCTTCCATTGCAAGGGTCTGGCCGATGACTCCACCGGCAAATCGCGAGAAGTGCGACCAGTTCGTCCCAAATTGAAATTCCATCGGGATGCCGGTCACGACACCAATGACGAAGTTGATCCCGAAGATGCGAGCCCAGAACCGGGCCGCCTGGCTATAACTCTCGTCATTGTGCCGGAGGGCCAGTGTCTTAAGCACGACGATCAAGGGCGCCAGCCCCATCGTCAACTGCGGAAACAGGTAGTGGAAAGTAACAGTAAAGGCGAAGTGCAGGCGGTGAATTAGAAGTGCGCTGTCCATAGTGAGAGTCTTGTTGAACTGGGCAAGAACTTACGAGTATGCCGCGAGAGGCGACCCACGGGATGTGACGGTGATCACAGCAGAGGGGGTCGGTACGAGAGAGTCAGCGCGGGTCGCTGCGCCGGCGCTCCAACTCTGCCCGCCGCGCCTCGCGGCGACGGCCTGCGTCCTCGTATCGCCTTTTTTGCTCGTCGGTTTCTGGAATCACCGGAGGCACCTGCACTCTCCCGCCTTTGCCATCCACGGCAACAAAAGTCAGATGGGCCGAGGCCACATGCTCGCACTTATTCCGGATGTAGTCTTCGACCCAGACCTTCACGCCCACTTCCATTGAGGTGTTGAACACGCGATTCACTGAGGATCGAAGGGTGACCAGCGAGCCAACGCGAACCGGTATCAAAAAATCGATGTGATCGACCGAGGCCGTCACCACGTAAGCGCGGGAGTGCCGATGGGCCGCCATGGCACCCGCCATATCGATCCAATGCATCAGCCGCCCACCTAGCAACGCGATCAGAGGATTGGCGTCATTGGGAAGGACGATCTCGGTCATTTCGGATTGCGAATCCCTCACCGGGCGTGAAACCAGGGAACCAGGTTCGCTCATGGAAATTCTCGTCCTGGAACGCCAAGCGAGCCCTGAAATCTGGGCTTGTTAAGCCATGATTCCAGGAAACATTCCGCCATCTTCTGGATCCGCGAGTCCGGATGAGAATTCGCGCACGCACCATCCCGGACCCGGAACTCCAGATTCCCATGTTCGACGGGCAAATGATTGCGCTCGCAAACAAACGTTACGAGGACACGGGCCTCGTTTTCACTCGACACGGAAAACCGAATTGCATCGGAGGTCCGCTGTCCAGGCAAGCGCGGGCAATTCGAAGCGTAACCGAGGCTGCAGTCCTCATGCAGCCTTTCCGGCTCAGGCATTACCCCCTCGTGACCCGGCGCCGTGCAATGTCCCTCCCATCCTGAGCCCAGAGGCAAACGGCCAGGATGAATCCACGCGCCTTCCATTGATCTCGCGGTTGGCATGAAGAACGGACAAGTCACCGTGAAGCTCCTTCAATCAATCAGGGTTGTGTATTGACCCGTCATTGTACTCAGTCGCGCTTGCACTCGCCACTGGAGGAAATGACTTCAACACACACCGCACTGTGAATGTAGTACTCTCCTCCTGAGAAGCGGACAAAACGAATGGACCGTATCGCGATGCTCTCTGAAATTCTCACACAAAACCCCGACGACGCCTTCGCACGCTACGGACTGGCGTTGGAATATTCCAACAGCGGAAATGTAGAGCAGGCGATGCAGGAGTTCGCCAAGCTGCTCTCCGTTCACCCCGACTACACAGCAGGCTACTTCATGGCCGCGCAGACCTTGGCAAGAACGGATCGCCTCGACGAAGCCAGGAAAATGCTTGGGGATGGAATTCTCTCCGCCAAGAGAACCGGCAACGCCCATGCGCAGTCGGAGATGGAAGCCATGCTCGCCGACCTGGGATAGAACGCCTGCTGCGCCCGGAAGTTATTCCGCAGGCTTTGCCATTCGCAGCATGGCCCGCTCCACCATCCCCGGAAACAGTTGGTAAATTTTCACCACCGGGTGCATGGTCCAAGGCACGATCACTTCCCTCTTCTGATTTCGATAGCCCGCCAACGTCGCCCGTGCCACCCGCTCAGCGCTGATTCCCCGGACCGCCGCCGGCCGAACTTTCTTCAACTCCTGACCACGAACGGCATTGGCGCTGAAATCCGTTCGGACGTATCCCGGACACACCGTGAGAACGTTCACATTTCTCTTCCGCAACTCGATGCGTGCCGCCTTCCCCATGGCATTCAGCGCAAACTTGGTCGCCGAATAGCCGGAGCTGTAAGGCAATGGAATGTGGCCCGCCACGCTCGAAATATTAATCACCGTACCTTCGTTTTGTTGTTTCATCACCGGCAGTACGGCTTGCATCGCCGAAATTGCGCCGAAGAAGTTGGTTTCGAACATATCGCGCAGCGCCGTCATCTCCATGTGGGCAACCGAATCGATCAAGCCGTGGCCCGCATTGTTGATCCACACGTCAATACGCCCGAAGTGGTGCAGCGTGAGACTGATGACCCGATCGATCTCTTCGCGATGGCGAACATCGCACGACAGTGCCAGGGTCCGTTCTGTGTGGCCAACCCGATCCCGAGCAGCTTCTGCCCGGCCGGAATCTCGCGATAACATCACGACGCGTGCGCCCTCTTGGACAAAAACCCTGGCGATTGCTTCTCCGATTCCCATCGAGGCGCCAGTGACCACCACCGCTTTATTCGCAATTTCCATGCATGGCTTTTAGTCGGACCTCGCGGGCAAGTCAAGCGGCGGTTGTACAATCGGTGCAAAGCCGCTCTTGGTTCATGCTGTCTGTCCTCGGAGGCCGCTTGGATTCCCTGCTCGCATTGTTTCCACTGGAAGTCGTGCTTTTCCCAGGCACGCCCTTGCCGCTCCATATTTTCGAGCCTCGGTACAAGGAGATGATCGGGGAGTGCCTGGAGCGAAAGAAGCCGTTCGGCGTGATTCGCGCCCAGGAATCGAATCTCGCGGACGTGGGTTGCACCGCTGAAATTCTGGCCGTGACCAAGACTTATGAGGACGGACGCATGGACATCGTGGCCGAAGGCCGCGACCGTTTTGAACTCCTCGAAGTCAACCAGGAACGTGCGTTCCTGCGCGGTTCAATCCTGCTGGTTCAGGATGACCCCGACCGTCCCTCACCGGGCGAACGCACTCGGGCCATCGAATTGCACCGCCAGATCCTGGCTTTAGCCAATGCTCAACAGGATCTTCCCGAAGGCGAGGACGCGGCTCTTTCCTATCATCTCGCCGGTTCTCTGCCGCTGGACCTCGACTTCAAACAGAAATTGCTCAGCCTGCGATCGGAAGCACGGCGGATTCACACCGTGATCGAGTATTTCGAGAGCATACTCCCGAGCCTGCTCCGAACCGTGACTATCCGGCAAAAGGCCGGGGGCAACGGGCACGCAAACTAATTTCCATTCCCTGCAGGACAATCCTTGCATTGAATTTTAAGGAGATTTAAATCGATAAAATCCTTCTGAATAGCTGTTCGTCCGGGCGCCGAGAGCATAATGCCGAGCGTATAATCACTCTCAAGTTCGTAATCTGTGGGGGTCCCGATCATGAGTCTTCCTCGCACTCTGGGCGAGTTGCGGCAAAGTCCATTCTCCGAACAGCGTCTCCGGAATCGTCGAATTAAGGACGAACTGCGCGAAAATCTGATCACTCGCCTGCAAGGAAACTGCCCGATATTTCCGGGCATCGTCGGCTATGACGATACCGTGGTCCCACAGCTGGTGAACGCGATCCTCTCCCGCCACAATTTCATTTTGCTGGGCCTGCGTGGCCAGGCAAAGAGTCGAATCCTGCGGGCACTTACTGGCCTGCTCGATCCGCAGGCGCCCTACATCGCAGGATGCGAAATCCATGACAATCCGTACGCGCCCCTTTGCCGGGCGTGCCGTGACCGGATCGGCACTGAGGGAGATAAAACCCAGATCGCCTATCTGTCGCCCGAAGAGCGCTACGTCGAGAAACTGGCCACACCCGACGTCACTATCGCCGACCTCATCGGCGACATTGATCCGATCAAAGCGGCTCGCGGCGGACAGCAACTGAGCAGCGAACTCACGGTCCATTACGGCCTGCTCCCTCGCGCGAACCGCGGCATCTTTGCCATCAACGAACTTCCGGATCTCGCCGGAAAAATCCAGGTCGGCTTGTTCAACATCATGCAGGAAGGCGACGTCCAGATTAAGGGCTACCCCGTTCGCCTGCCGCTTGACGTCGCCATGGTGTTCAGCGCGAACCCGGAGGACTACACCGCCCGCGGAAAAATCATCACACCCCTTAAAGACAGAATTGGCTCGGAGATTCGTACCCATTACCCGGCCACCGTGGAAGAGGGCATCGCGATCACTGCGCAGGAAGCCTGGACCCGAAGGAATGGGAATCAACTCCACCTGCCCAGGTACGTGCAGGAAGTGATCGAGCGGGTGGCGTTTGCTGCCCGGGAAGACAAGAAAATCGACAAACGCTCCGGCGTAAGCCAGCGACTGCCCATCTCGGCTACCGAAAACGTGATCTCCAACGCCGAGCGCCGAGCCATCCGCAATGGCGAGAAGACAGTCGTGCCGCGTATCAGCGATGTTTACGCCGCGCTGCCCGCGATTACCGGCAAGCTGGAACTCGAGTATGAAGGTGAAATGAAAGGTGCGGACCACGTGAGCCGCGAACTGATCCGTGCCGCCATCGCAAAGACTTTCGACGAATACTTCAGCGGAGTCGACATGCGCCAGATCGTGCAATGGTTCGACCTGGGCGGTGAGATCAAGCTCACCGAGAGTGCCGGAGCCAAAGAGGTGCTCGATACCGTCAAGGGCATTCAGGGTCTGGTGGAGAAGGTTAGCGCCTTGGATGTTTCACCCAAAGATAACGTGGAAACCCTGGTCTCCGCCGCCGAATTCGTGCTCGAGGGCCTGTACGCCCACAAGCGTATCGGACGCACCGAGGAGCGACTCTTCACCGCAGGAGAAAAGCAACCGAAGAAGCCCGAGCGCAATTACGAACGGGAAGAGCCTTTCCGCGGAAGAAGGCCTTATAACTAAGCAGATGGGGAACGAGAGAAAGGGCCTCTAAGTTCGGAGCGCCCTCCATGCCCGCACGAATGAACCGCCAACGACCAACGACCGACGACCAACGACGGCCTCTATGAGACGCATCCGTTATTCCAAGTACGTCCCCGACCCCGCAGGGGAAATGAGCATGGAGGATCTGCTCAGCGCGCTGTCGGACTATCTGCTGCAAAGCGGTTTCCAGAATTACATGTTTTACGACCTGCCCGAGGGCGACCAAAATCTCGATGCCCTCCGACGGGCGATCGAGCAGGCCCTTCTCGACAGCGATCTATTCGACGAAGAATTGCGCGAGCGCCTGCAGCAAATGCAGATGGAAGGCCAACTCGAGCAATTGATCGAAAAACTCATTGAACGCATGGAGCAGGAAGACTTCATCTCGATCGACGATCCCCCCGATCCTTCCAAACCTTCCACCACCGGAGGTCAAACCGGGGAAGGCCAGCAAGCAAAGTTCGAGATCACCGACAAAAGTCTCGACTTTCTGGGCTACAAAGCCCTGCGCGATCTTTTGGGCTCGCTGGGGAAATCCAGCTTTGGACGCCACGATACCCGGGACATGGCCACCGGCATCGAAGCCAGCGGCGCATCGAAGCTCTACGAATTTGGCGACACCCTGAATCTCGACATTACCGCCACGTTGTCCAGTGCAATCCAGCGCGAGGGCCTGAGCCTGCCGTTGAACATTGAGTATTCCGACCTGAACGTTCACCAGTGCGAATACCAGTCATCCTGCGCAACGGTTCTAATGCTCGACTGCTCGCACTCGATGATTCTCTACGGGGAGGATCGGTTCACGCCCGCCAAGAAAGTAGCCATGGCGCTGTCGCAGCTCATTCGCACGCAGTATCCGGGCGACTCGCTTTCCCTCGTGCTGTTCCACGATTCGGCGGAGGAAGTTCCCCTGACGCAATTGGCCCGCGTCAAAGTCGGCCCGTACTACACCAATACCCGCGAAGGCCTGCGGCTGGCCCAGCGAATTCTGCAACGCCAGCGCAAGGACATGAAGCAGATCGTCATGATCACTGACGGAAAGCCTTCGGCGCTCACCATGGAAGACGGGCGTATTTACAAGAATGCTTTTGGGCTCGACCCGCTCGTGGTAAGCCAGACGCTCGAAGAAGTTTCAAAATGCAAGCGGGCTGGCGTGCTGATTAACACCTTCATGCTCGCATCCGACGCGGGCCTGGTCAGCTTCGTGCAGAAAGTAACGGAAATGTGTCGTGGGAAAGCCTACTTCACCACGCCTTACACGCTTGGCCAGTATCTTCTAATGGATTACATGTCGCGGAAGACCAAGACGATTCACTAAAACAGCTGTTAGCCATTAGCTCTTAGCCAAATCGCGTTCCCGACGGTGCCCCACGTCGCGCGTTCTTTGCGCTAACGTGGGCTTCAGAGGCGACTCGCAAACAACGTTTTCCCAAGTGAGTGATGAATCTCATGTTAGCGCCGAAAGAGCGGCGTGAACCCGGGCCACGTCTTATTCTTCTTTTTTCTCGGTCCGCACCGCAGCCTCCGCCGCCTGAAATCCCATCTTACTGTGCGTCCCATCGCAGAAAGGCTTATTCGTGCTCCCGCCGCAGCGGCACAAGGAGAATGCCGGCTTCCCGGTCAAGTCGTAGGGCGTGCCATTCGCATCGACCAGTTCAATGCTGCCTTCAGGAGCCTCCACTCGATAAGGTCCATTGGGCCTGATGGTGATTTTTACTTGCGCCATAATTGCCTCCTGAAACGACGCGCGCGCGTCCTGAACGACGCGCGCGCTTAAATCGAAGATATCACAAAGATATCAGGCCGCGGCCCACCGCTCCCCCGCCAGGCTCCGATAAAGCTGAAGGTATTCATCAATCATGCGCTTGTGGTTGTACCGATCGCGCGCCCGCTGGTAAGCGCGGTTTCCATAAGCCCGGCACTTCTCGCGGTCCTCGCCTAGCTCGCGAATCGCAGTAGCCAGGCTGGCCGCGTCATTGGTGCGGAAGTAAATCGCATCGTCACCCCAGATCTCACGGAAACTTGGAATATCGTTGGCAATGATCGCGCAACGCGACAAGGCGGCCTCGAGCGGCTCCATGCCGAAAGGCTCGTAGCGCGCCGTCGCCGCATACACTGCAGCCCTGCTGTAAAGATTCCTCAACTGCGCCTCGGTCTGCGGCCCCTTCAAGGACACACAAAGCTGGTCTGTAGAAACCTTCACATCGGCTCGAATCGGAACGCGCGGCGCGTTTACGGGATAATCCGATCCCACAATGCAAACCGATAGCGGGTGTTCATGCTGAGTGAGCAGGTGCACTTGTTTTCCGGCATCGAGTAAGCGGCCCACTGAAAGAACGGAGTCCTCCTTGCTCACGTAAGGATTAAAGAAAATGGGATTCCGTCCGTTGTAAATAACTTTTTCTCGCGGGGCCGGTGCGTAGGAATGGCGCAACGCATCCAGCATGAAGGCAGACGGAGCCACCGCAATACTTGCGCCCGAAAGCCCACGTCCTACCACGTCCCGATACCTGCTAAGCCAGCGCGCCGCCTTCGGCTCTCGGCCATGTACTGCGACCCACCAAGTGATCAGATCGCCATGGGCAACCACGACGCGAGGCACATCCACCGCTAGATCGCCATAGCAAAATTGGTTAAGGTGGAGAACGTCGGGTTGAATCTCTTCCACGATTGAGGTCAGATACGCTGCCGACTCTGCATAATCCTGCTCGCCTTCGTGCATCCACTCCAGGCGAAACGCCGTCGGCCGGTAGTCGAGGCCGTGCAGGCTATCCATCCACGAAGTCTGTTCCGGCAGGGGCACTTCCCCGAAACTCACCAGGGTGACCCTCAATCCCCGGCTGATTAGTCCGCTCACAAGTTCGCGGGTGTAAGACCAGACGCCGGATATCGTATCGGTGGTAACCAGAACGTGCATTAGGGTCCTTTGGCCGGCCAAACTCGCCAGACTCTTGCCGTATTCTAGTCGGGACTTCGAAATTTTTCGAAGACCTTTATTGTGTATGCGTTTCTGTGCCACCGCTCGACTGCAAGCATTTGCACAGCGCTTCAACCGGTAGCGCCATCACCGGGGCCACGGGCCGCTTCTCCCCAGTTCTAACCGCTTCTTTTTCAACCCCTTCAATCAGGAAAAAACTGCATGCGGAGGTGGAAATAATCGGTATTGACCGCCTGCGTACTAGGGGTTTAGGGTAGGCGCAAAGAGGGTCTGACCGTTGAAGTTGTGCTGCCGACCTCCTGAGCAGCATAAGAGGCGGTCGGCCATTCCTGTGTTTGGTCGCTGCTACAGCGCGAACGAAGCCACCTCGTCAGCGCGCCACGGAGCCGGTGTTGGCCGCCACTGCTCGGGCTCTGAACGCACTCATTGTTCCTCGACTGTTTTCGGGTTGGACTAGCCGCGGTGCACAACCGCAGGGTGTTGCTTCGCACGGGGAACGTTTCCACAAGGGGAGGTTTGGGCAATGGCAGATTTCTATCAAACCGGAGTTATCGCCACCCTGCACCGGCTAGGGCAGGGCGACCTGGGCATGATTGAGCGGCAACTCGAATACTTCTCTCGCCAGCAGCCAATCGCCCTGGTGTTGCCAGCCCTCTACTCGGAATTCGAAAAGCCAGCGATGGAAACCATCCTGAGCGAACTCAGCGGCGCAACCTACGTGCGGCAGTTTGTTTTGACTCTCGCTCAGGCCACTGCTGCACAGTTTGAGGAAGTCCAGCGCCGCGTCAGTATTTTACCCGGTGAAGTGCGGGTGCTTTGGCACGATGGTCCCCGAATGCAGCGCCTCTACCGGACACTCGACGAAAACCGCCTTCAGATGGGTCCCGATGGCAAAGGCCGCCAGTGCTGGATGGCATATGGCTACGTCCTGGCCAGCCGCAAGGCATCTGTCATCGCTCTGCACGATTGCGACATCGTTAACTACAATCGCGCCATTCTTGCGCGTCTCTGTTACCCGGTCGTGCATCCGGATATCGGCTTTGAATTCAGCAAGGGGTACTACGCGCGTTTGAGCCATCAGATGCATGGCCGCGTGACTCGCCTGCTCATGACCCCGCTGGTTCGAGCTCTGCAGTCCATGGTCGGCTTCTTGCCGTTCCTGGTGTATCTCGACAGTTTTCGCTATCCGCTGGCTGGAGAATTTGCCATGCAGGCCGATCTGGCCCGCGTCAACCGCCTGCCCTCGGACTGGGGTCTAGAAGTAGGCGTGCTCGCCGAAGTCTACCGCAACTGCTCCATCCGTCGTATCTGCCAGGTCGATATCGCCGAGAACTACGAGCACAAACACCAGGAACTGTCGCATGGCGACCCGTCCAAGGGTCTGATGAAAATGGCCATGGACATCTGCAAGTCACTGTTTCGCATACTGGCCGCTGAAGGCGTCAAGTTCGATCACGGTATGATGCTGACCTTGCTCGTCCGTTACCAGCGCATGGCCGAAAACAACATCAGCAAATACCACGCCGACGCCATGATCAATGGCCTCACGTTCGATCGTCACGAAGAAGAAACCGCGGTGGAGACTTTTTCCCAAGCCTTGAAACTGGCCTCCGAAGAGTTTTTCTCCGATCCCCTGGGTGCCCCTCCGATTCCCAACTGGATGCGCGTCAGTGCCGCCCTTCCAGCATTTCTGGAAGATGTACGCGAGGCGGTTGACGCGGATAATGAAGCAGTAGTGAATGTGGCAGGAATGTCGGCCTGAAGCGCCAATGGCTGCAACTGTAAAATCAAGAACGCAAACCGAACCGGCTTAAAAACATCGTGGACGAACTCTTTCCAACTGAACTTCAGTCGCGCCTGGAACAGATTCGCGACGCCGACATCGTGGTCGGCATCCCGAGTTACAACAATGGGCGCACCATCGGGCACGTCGTGCGCGCCGTGTCGGTGGGGCTGGCCAAGTACTTCCCGACGCAGCGCTCGGTCATCGTAAATTCCGACGGCGGTTCCAAGGACAAGACTCAGGAAGTTGTCATGGAGGCGGAGAGCGGTGCAGACGACCTGCTTCTCGTGTCCCACCCCGTCCACAACAGCTACCGCATCAGCACGCCTTATCATGGCGTGCCCGGCAAAGGCAGCGCGTTCCGCACGATTTTTGCCGTGGCTCAGCATCTCAAGGCCAAGGTTTGCGTGGTGGTGGACTCCGATCTGCGCAGCATCACTCCTGGATGGATAGAACTGCTGGCCCGCCCCGTGCTCGATCACGGCTACGACTACATCGCGCCCTACTACCACCGTCACAAGTATGACGGCACCATTACCAATGGCATCATTTACCCGATGACACGCACGCTCTACGGCAAGTCTGTGCGGCAGCCGATTGGTGGAGAGTTCGGCGTCTCGGGCAATCTGGCAGCCCGTTATTTGGAAAAGGACGTGTGGGACACCGACGTCGCTCGCTTCGGAATCGACATCTGGATGACGGTCACGGCGATTGCCGAGGGGTTTCGGGTCGGGCAGGCTTATCTGGGAGCGAAAATTCATGATGCGAAAGATCCCGGTTCCGACCTAACCAGCATGTTTCGCCAGGTTGTGGGATCTTTCTTTCGCCTGATGGAAAGCTATGAAGACATTTGGAAGCACGTAAATTCGCACGAGCCCGTCCCGCTATTCGGGTTCCCTTTTGAAGTCGGCGTCGAGCCTTTGACCGTCAATACCGACCGCATGATTCATGCAGCCCAGCAGGGCGTCGCCGACCTCCGCGAAATCTACAGTTTGTTTCTTTCTCCCCAGACTCTTGTCGACCTGACTACTTACGTCCATCGCAATGGTCAAGGCTTCCACATTCCAGACAAGCTCTGGGTGCGCATGATTTACGAAGCCGCCACCGCCTTCCGATACCGCACCATTGATCGCGACCACCTGTTGCAGTCTCTGGTGCCCCTATACCTGGGCCGCACCGCCTCTTTCGTCCTGGAAGTCACCGACAGCAACGCCACCCAGGTGGAAGAACGTATTGAACAGCTGGGCAAGGTATTCGAAGCCGAGAAACCTTACCTCGCTCAACGCTGGGACGCCGTCCGGAAGGAGAATCTCCATGCGCAGCCTGTTTGAGCGGATGTTGATCGATCCATTCAACCGTCTTGCCGATCAATCGGCCCACGTCGTGCCCATCCTGATTATGGTGCTAGTAACCCTGATCATCGGTGGCTTTCTCGCCTTCGTGGCGCGAATGCTCACTTACAAGCTTCTCCAACTCGCGCGCTTCGACCGCCTGGTGCAGAGGACCGGTTTTTCGAGCATGATCGAACGCACCGGAGTCTTCCGCTCCCCCTCGGATGTGGGCGCCCGCTTCGTGCAGGCCTTCGTCTGGCTGTTTGTAATCCTGTTTGCCTTGACTGCTGCGGACACTCCGGCCAGCGCCGGGTTGGTGATGCGCTTCGTCGACTACATCCCCAATATGATCGTCGGCGGCTTGGTGCTCCTGCTGGGCGTTGTCATCAGTCGTATGATTGCCAGGAGCGCCCTGCTTGCCGCCGTGAACGCACAATGGCCGGCAGCCCGGCTGATTGCGGGCGGCGTGCGCGTGCTGGTTATGACCCTCGCCATCGTGATCGCGCTCGAGCAGCTCCACATTGGCAGCCTGCCTCTGCTGGTCGCGTTCGCGATTGTGTTTGCGGGTATCGTCTTTGCTCTCGCCATCGCGTTTGGTCTCGGTGCGCGCGACATGGCGCGTCAGTGGCTTGAGGCGAAGGTGCGCCATTCTGTCGCCGAAGAGGAGGTTTTTCGTCATCTCTAAGCCGACGCGCACCCTCGTCTTCAGCGATCTCGACGGCGCCCTGCTTGACCCCCTGTCTTACTCCTGGACCGCTGCGTCCCGGGGACTCGAAGCTCTGCGCCGTCAGCGTATCCCGCTCATCTTCTGCACTAGTAAGACGCGTGTGGAAGTGAAGGCCTTGCGCCGCGCCATGGGGAACACTCACCCTTTCGTGGTCGAAAACGGCGGCGCCATCGTCATCCCCTCAGGATACTTCCCCGAGATCGCAACTCTCGGGAATCGCACCAAGTCCTACACGCTCATTCTGGGCCGCCCTTATGACGAACTCGTCCGGGAATTAAAACGGATCGCACAGGAAATGGGCGTGTCCGTGCGCGGCTTTTATCAGATGACTGACCAGGAAGTGGCCCGCGACACAGGCCTCTCCGTGCGCGAAGCTCATATGGCCCGTCAACGCGAAACAGGCGAGCCATTTCGCTTCACCAATGCAAGTTCGGCTGCCATTCGTGCCTTTCAACGGAGGGCCCAGGAGCGCGGATACAACATTCAGCGCGGCGGACGTTTCTGGCACTTTTCCGGTAGCTGCGACAAGGGAATGGCCATGAGTGTATTGATTGGTTTCTATCGGATGGCTTGGCAGACCCGCATCTTCACGATTGCTCTGGGCGACAGCGCCAACGACCTGCCGATGCTCCGGCTTGTGGATCGCCCCATTCTTATTCCCAGGGCCGATGGCACTCTGGACGACGATGTAGCACAAGCGGTTCCTCGGATAGTGCGCGCCAGCAAACCCGGACCGCAAGGTTGGAGCACGGCCCTTTTGCGGGCTCTCCAGGGACATAAAGGCGCCGCCAACAATTCCAACGGCCCTACGAACGTTACTCGCAACGGGCGCGTTCTGGCTCGAGCTTAGCCGGCGGAATTGGTCTGTTCAGAGCACGCTAACTTGCTGCGCATCTGCGTTGCGAGATCATGGATTACCTGGACCTTGTTGGCCGCCGGCGTAGGCACCTCCTTTGACGCCAGCACCAGGTCGCAGGAAAGAAGAATCCCCGTAACATCTTCCTTCAATTCGCTCCAGATGGCTCGGGTGGCGGACCTTCGGGCAATCTCTTCCTCGCGCTTCCGACGACTCAACGCGCTGCGCACTTCACGCACGATCCGGTCAATCCCGCTGATAGCACAGTTCACGTAGACCGGAAACGCGGTTCCCCCATGTTGGAGCATCTGTTCGCCCTCATCCGGTTCTACCTCCATCAGGAATTGGTCGACGACTACCGCCGCGTACTCCTGCTCGCGCAGTTTACCCAACGCCGCTTGCAGGGTCGGAGCAAGATCGGTTTGTAAGTTGGTGGAGGCGAGCAATGCTTGGGCGCATTCCTGTCCGCGGGCGGAGGGCGTGATGAGAAGAATCATGACACTCCCATTGCACGCCTCCCGCCAACCACTGGCCAGTTGAAAATGCAGAACTTAGGCCGTCCGACTCGAATTCAGTGTCCCGCTTCGGGAAAGTGGGGGAGCGGGTCGGGAATGATTCCCTGTTCCTCCCCCTTCAGCTATCGTGTTTAGCGATCGAGCCACCGCGAAATTTCGCTCAGGATCGCGCTGCGTATTCTTTCAACTTTCGATAGAGTGTGGTCTTGCCAATTCCCAGCATGCGTGCGGCCTTTAGCTTGTCACCGTTGAGCTGTGCGATCGCATTCAAAATCGTTTGCCGTTCCAGTTCCGACATAGGCGTGATCCGGTTAGAGCCCGAACCATTCACCGGCACATCCGAGCCTTGCAGCTGGCTGATCGCTGCCGGAAGATCGCTGACATGAATCACCGGGCCGGTTGTGAACGCGCAAGCGCGCTCCAAGCAGTTCTCCAATTCGCGAACATTGCCGGGCCAGTCGTAGGCAAGCATCGCCTTCAGCGCTTCGTCACTCAAGGTACGCTCGGTCCCCGACGATCGTGATTGCCGCTCCAGGAAATGAGTCGCCAGAATGGGAATGTCCTGCCGCCTTTCCTTCAGTGAGGGGATTCTCAGGCTCAGCACGTTCAAGCGATAGTAGAGATCCCGCCGGAATGTTCCTTGCGACACGCCCTCTTCCAGATCGCGATTGGTCGCCGCCAAAATGCGCACATTGATCGGAATCTGCTTCGTACCACCCACCGGGCGGATTTCTTTTTCCTGAATCGCACGCAGTAGTTTTGCCTGCAGGTCGGTGGGTAGTTCTCCTACCTCATCGAGAAAAACCGTCCCGCCGTCGGCGATCGTGAGCAACCCGTCTTTGGCATGTTGAGCGCCGGTGAATGCCCCCTTGGTATGGCCAAAGAGTTCGCTCTCAATCAGCGTGGGGACGAGCGACCCGCAATCCACCGGGATAAAGGGTTTGTCGCGGACCGGTCCGGAGAAGTGGATGGAGCGCGCCACCAGTTCCTTCCCTGTACCACTCTCGCCCAGAATAAGCACAGGGTGCGTGCTATAGGCCGCCTTGGCCACGATCCGGTATAGCTTTTCCATCTCAGGAGATCGACCGATGATGTTTCCAAATCCCTGCTTCGATTTGATCTTCTCGCGCAGCACCCGGTTTTCGCTCTTCAGCTTCAGATGGCTCGCCACGCGATCCAGCAGCAGCTTCAGCTCGTCGAGGCTGAAGGGTTTCGTGACGTAGTCGTATGCGCCGTTTTTCATGGCCTGCACGGCCGACTGCACGGTCCCGTATCCCGTCACGACCACGATCACCGCATCCGGACGCCGGCTCTTGATCTGGCTGAGAGCCTCCAGCCCCCCCGCTCCCGGAAGCCGCAAATCCAGCAGCACGGCGTCGATGCCCTGCGAGTCCAGCAAGCGGTAGGCATGCTCGGCGGAGTCGGCGGCGAACGTGTTGAACCCAAGCGATTGCGCGACTTCGCGGCAGGCTTCGCGAATGGCTCGCTCGTCGTCGACGATCAGCAGGTTCAGGAAATTGGCTCCCTCAATCTGTGGGATGGCCGGCAAAGTCATTTCTAAGGTGGTCATGATTTCTCTCGCTTTCGCTTCTCAGATTTCTTCGCAATGCTTCTGCTTTCCAGAATTTCCCGCAGCTTCTCGAGCAGGGCGGAACTCGTGAACGGCTTTTTGAAAAACACCGTGGCCTCTCTGCCGGACGCCTGTGCATGCGGCTCATAGCCGGACATGTAAAGCACTTTCAGGGGGGACCGTTCTAAAACCAGCTGGCGGGCCGTTTCGTGCCCGCTCATTCCCGGCATGTCCACATCGGCCAGCAGCAGGTCAATCTCTCCCGCATGACCTCGCGCCACCGCAAGCGCTTCCTGTCCGCTTCCTGCTTCCAGAACAACGTAGCCGTTCTCACTTAAGATTTTGTGCACGGCTTCACGTATGGCCACGTTGTCTTCGAGCACAAGGATGGTTTCCTTGACCGCAGCAGGCGAGAACCGCGATTCCACGGTTCCGGTTTCTGCATACATGACCCGCGGCAAGAACACGGTGAAATTCGTCCCCGCACCGCACTCGCTTTCCACATGAATCGCGCCGTGGTTGTCTTTTACGATGTTGGAGACGGTAGCCAGCCCCAGTCCCGTGCCTCGGCCATTAACTTTTGTCGTGAAGAAGGGCTCGAACAGCCGAGAACGTGTCTCAGCACTCATGCCGCAGCCGCTGTCTTTTACGGCCAGAAATACTGCCGGCGTTCCCGCGTTGATCCCTGATTCTGTCGCCGGCAATCTGCCATGACCGGTCTTGACCTCGATCGCGCCCCCCTCTGGCATAGCGTCCCGGGCATTCAACACCAGGTTGAACAGGATCTGTTGCACCTGGGCCGGATCCATCTTCACGTTTCCCAGATCGCGTTTGAGCCTGGTTACCAGCTCATATTTTTCTCCCAGCAGGCGGGACAGAAGATTTCGAGTGCTTAAAATGACACCATTGAGAGAGAGCACGCGCGGCTCAATCACCTGCTGTCTCGATATCGCCAGCAATTGCTGTATCAGGGCGCCACCCTGCTGGCCCGCCATGCGGATTTCCTCCGCGTGATGCATGTGCCGGCTGCCGCGCTCAAGCCCTGCGATCAGCAGGTCGCAATAGAGCATGATGCCCGTGAGCACATTGTTGAAATCGTGCGCGACTCCGCCCACCAGCCGCCCGATGACCTCCATCTTCTGTGCCTCGCGCAAACGCTGCTCGGCGAGCTTGCGCTCGGTGATGTCCTCCGTCATGCCGATGGCAAACTGCGGTTTCCCATCCACACCGCGCACCAGCGATACCGTGAGACGGACCCAACCGCTCGCAGAAGACTTCCCGGCATACCGGGCTTCAAGTTCATAGGATTCCCGCTTGCCTTCCACCAGCTCGCGGAAGAGACGTGCGTCGCCTTCCGCGCCTTCGGGATGTGCGAACTCATGAAAGTTCATCCCGCGCAACTCGGCACGCGTGTATCCCAGCATTCGCTCGACCGCGGGATTGCTCTCCAGCACCAAACCCTGCAGATCACACTGAATAATTCCCATGTGTGCCGCGTTGAAGATGACGCGAAAACGCCGGTGGCCGTCCCGGACCATGCGACGCCGCTCGCGCACGGTTACATCCCGGGCGGTGATCAGCTGAAACTCCCGGTTACCGACGTGGAAAGAGGCGCACGTCGACTCGATCTTCGCCGCCGTACCATCCCTCCGCCTGGAAACAAATTGACAGAGATGTCGCTTCGGGCCGCCCTGATCCGATTCACTGTGCTCAAAATCGCACGAATGTCCCGGCGGACGAATGCGGGACAACGGTTGCCCTTCGAGACTTGCCGGAGAGTGCCCCACCAGTTCGGCAAAAGCCCGATTCGCGAAACAAATCAACCCGCCTTCGGCCACAGCCATTCCCTCGGGGCTGCTATGGAAAGCGACCTCGAATAGTTCACGATCGAGATTCTTGGGAACGTCGGCCAGAATCGGTAGAGGCTGTCCCATCACTATCGTCCTGCTCCGCAAGATCAGGGAGAGCCAACGCGGGGGTGGCGGCCTTGACGCAAGGTGGCAACTCCGTCCGTAGTACTCCCTAATTGGGACAACTATATGGGACCAAACTGGGAATGCTAAGGACGGCCATCACCGGCGTTTGTGATGATTAACCCCAAAGCACGGCTGCGGGGACGACGAGCAGGACCAGGAAGGATTTACCTAAGGACGAATCGGCAAGGGTTCGATCAAGCGAAACTTCAATCGGCGTTCCGGTCCGATCATCGCGTCCTGCAACCGGACATCGAGTTCCGGATCCAAATCGTTTTCGGCGACGATCGCATTGTTCATTGCCGGCCCTTGACCGGTGGCCGAGGCGCCCACCAAATAGCCTTCGCCATCCGGCGGCAGGTTTGCCAACCGCTTTCTTGGATCGACACCCTTGAAGAAGTTGCTGGAAGTTCGAATCCGGGCGGGCTTGCCATCGATCGCAATCGACGAGAGCGTCAGTCGCATGTATCCCGGTGTGTGCACTGGGTTTGTGGACTTTGCCTCCACCACCCTGCCAGTCACCACACTTCCCCGCTCGGCGAGAATGCGATCGTTCACGATGAGGGGTTCGTCCAATATCGCCGCGAAGGAATCGTTGGAGTGCACGCGAGCACTCGACAGTGGTTTCCGCAGCCGAATCACAATCGGCGTTCCCACAGGCGCGTGTGCCCCGGGCGGTACGACTGAGTTGGTGGGAGAAATTCCGCCGATCTGGGCTTCCCGGTCAAACGGCAGTCGCGCGCCATCAGGAGGCGCAATTGCCCCCGACGCTAAGACTGGGACAGAAGATTGATGGCCGCAGGCTAGACTTATCACCAGCCCCAGGGTCAATGCCGCGAGCCCGATCCCCTGAGAAGCCTTCATGCTTGGAATCCTCCCCCGCGCGCCTGCAGTCCTACAAGTCGCAAGGGAGGTGCCAAGTTTTCGCAATTGAAAACAGATGACTTAAGTAATCACAGCTCGGGCGACGTATGTAGTTTTTGCGGGGTGGACGGCCCGAGTAGGGCCGATTGCAGGCAGAAAAAACCGGAGGACGTATCGTCCTCCGGCCCTGATACCGCTTTAAAACCATTACTTCGAAGCACCGCCCGAACCCGCCGCCGCACTCTGCCCATCGTTCTCGGGTTGGAGGACCACGCCATCGAAGGGCGTCGCTCCGATTAACCGCCCGTGGACCACGCTCACCCGGCGCAACGGGAAACCCGAATCCGGACCACGCTGCCAGCTGCGGCCGTTGTCGGTGCTCTGGAAGATGACACCGGTTTGCAGGCTGGTCGCCAGCAACCGGCTCGCGGTCGAATCAAAGGTGATGGAGGTGATGTCCTTGTCGGGAAGTCCAGCCACGACATGTGTCCACGTCGCTCCCGAGTCGCTGCTGCCAAACGCCCCTTCGCGCGAGGCAACAAAGATCTGGCCGTCCGGAGTCAGCGTAACGCTCCGAATGCTCGTCACGTGCTGGGTCAGGCTGCGCTCGGTGAAGGTCGCACCGCTATCATGCGAGATGTAGACCTTCGTGCGTGCTGCGGCGACCACCGTGTTGCCACGACCGCGCACCGAAAGGAATTCCTTCTCTCCCTGCACCGGGCCACCCATCCATGTCTTGCCCTGGTCACTGCTGAAGTAAAGGCCGTTCGTGGTTGATTCCATCCAGCGGTCGCCGGAAATATCCACTTCGTTGACGCGGGCGTCGAGAGTGGACTTGGTCACCGTTTTGCTCGCCACCTGCGTATTCTTCTTGCCCTTCTTCACAGTCTTGGTCGAGCTCTTCTCGACAACCACGGTGTTGATCGGCCGCCACGCGGTAGCACTGTGATCGAGAATGAAGCTGCCGTGATTGGTGCCGGCCACCAGCGCGCCGCTGCTCGCCTGCCTCAAAGTGAAGACGTCCTTGCCGCCGAGACCAGTACTGCGCTGTTGCCAGTGCTGGCCGTTATCACGTGAGAAGAAGACGCCGCCGAATTCGCGGTCGTTCACCACCCCGACATAAATTGTGTTGGGTTCCTTCTGGTCCGGGACGATCGCCGTTACATAGCGATGGGTGTAACCATGGTTCGATGCCGTCCAGATCCCGCTCGAGTTCAGCGCGAGCACACCGCTGCGGTCCGTCGCCAGCAGTACGTGGTTCGCGTTGCGCGGATCGATGTACACATCGTTCACAACAACTTCCGGATTGCTCACGCGCTTCCAGGTCTTGCCCAAATCCATCGTCTTCCACAGGCCTTCAGTGGTGCCCGCGTACACGATGTTGGGATTACCCGGATCCTGCTTCAGCACGCGCGTACGGCGGGCCGAAAACGGAATGCCCTGAATCTTCGAGAACTGCTCTCCTGCCGTCACGCTCTTGTAGATTCCTGAGCAAGCGCTGGCAAACACATTCGCCGGATTGTTGTTATCCACAATGATCGAAAACACGTCCGAGTCATCGATCATGCCTTTATTGATGTGCTGCCAATTGGCGCCGCCATCTGCGGTCTTCCACGCCAGGTGCCAGGTGCCGGCATACACAACGTTCGGATCTTTTGGATCGACTGCGATCGACTCGATGTTTTTGATTTCCGCCTGGGAAGCAGGAGACATCCTCTCCCAGTCATTCCCTCCGTTGTTTGTGCGGAACACGCCATCGAGCGCGCCCGCCACGAGAATCTTGGGGTTCGACGCAGACATGGCCATCGCGCGAATCGACTTTCCATGCATCGCTGGCAATGTCTGCCAGGTCTTGCCACCATCGTTGGTACGGAACACATCGCCAATTTGCTGGCTCTGCGCGCTCCAGGCCGAGACGTACATGATGTTGCTGTTCTGCGGATTCACAACGATGTGATCCAGCACGTATTCATCGCCCGTTCCAAGGTGGGCGAAACGCGACCAGTCCTGCCCTCCGTTATTGGAGACGAAAATCACGCCCGTACTCGTGCCCAGGAATACCCGATCCGGGTTCTGTGGGTCGTAGGCCAAGCTTCGTACATCGCCCCCGTCCGGCCCCATCACGGCCCATTGCGCCGCCCACATCGACATGCTGCTGCACAGGCAGATCGCTAAAAGAATCAGTAACTTACCAGCCATGGCTCTGAAAATCATGTGTGTCTTCGCCCCTGTTACGGACAGTATACCTTGCGGTCTGAGAGTGACAGCGTACCTAGTCCCCTTCAAGTTACCGAAGGGCAGCAAAAAAAATGGGCCGGTCGGGGTTTCCGACCAGCCCACGTTCTATAGAAGAGGCTACTGAGCCTTCGGGGCAGCCTTTTTCTTGGCAGCCGGTTTCGGATGATCCGGGACCGGTTGCACCTTGGTTTCGTCAACCGCCTCGGTGCCGGCCGAGTCAAAGGTCGCGCCTGCCGGCACAACCCAGTACTCCGCCGTCTTGGTGCCACCGTTGCCGGAGCGTACTTCGATGCGGCTGGCATCAATGGCTTGCTTGGCTTCGCCGCCCGAGAGATACGCCTTGGAATTGAGTGCACGTTCCGCCGCGAGATTCTTGCGCTTCTCGCTCGGATCGGCGTTTCCGACGATAACCAGCTTCGCGTCCGCTTCCTGCTGCAGGCGCAGAGCCACGTCATCCAGGATCGCTTTGCACGTGTTGTCCACACGCCACGGCTTTTTCTCGTTCGGGAAGTCGCACTGGCTCAACTTGCTGGCCTTCGGCGGCGGAGGAGGCGGGTTCTCAACCGTCACTTGCGACGAAGAGTTGGCCGTCAAGCCGCGCGAATCCGTGCAAGTTGCGTTTACAGTAATTTGGCCTGGCGCAGCGCCCGTTGTGTTGAGGGTTGCGCTATTGCCCTGGCCCGATACTTGACCGCCGCTCGCCGTCCAGCCGGCAACCGTCACCGGTACGCCGTCGGGACTGGTGCAAGTGCAACTGATGGTGGACGTACCGCCCGTTTGGAGCGATGTCGGACTCGCCGAGCAGCTCATGGTCGGAGGATTCTTCGGCGGCTCTTTCACGGTGTAATTCCCCGAGCAGGTCGCATCGCCGTTTTTCTTCATCTTGGGATCTGTGACGTGCGCGGTCACGGTGTAGTTCCCGCCCGCGACGCCCTTGGTATCGATGGCTGCGCTGGTGTCTTTGCCCGTCACCGTACCGCCATTTCCGCTCCAGGCATACGTCAAGGGATGCTTCGGATTGAAGTTAGTGGTCGACACGGTCGCGGTGACCGGTTCACCCTGCATCACCTCGGCGTGATCGACTGAGCAATTCGCGGTCGGAGGCACTTCCGGTTCACCGCCAAAATTGAACACGATGCCGGAACGGAGGCGCGCTCCCTGAAAACTGGAGCGGCGGAGGTCCGGTTGACTTGGCGAGACCACGCTCGCGTAGTTCTGCCGTGCCCACTGGTAGTCCGCTTCAATTAATCGAATGCTAATCCGCTTCACGATCGGAAGATCAATGCCGCCACCGAGAATCGCGCCGATGCCGTTGCGCGCCCCCACCGGGCTGGTCAGATGGTTGTCGCCCAGCAACGTGTGCGCGAATACGTTGAACCCCTCACTTCGCCAGGTGAAGCGCGGGCCGATCGAGTACGTGCTCACGTCAAACTGATCTTTGAGGTTGAGTCCGATATCGCCTTCCAAGGCGAAATTCGGATGAAAGTTGTAGCCGAACGCCAAGCCACCGCCCTTGCTCATGCTGGGTAATTTGAACGGCAACACACCGCCATTGCCATCGGGACCGCCGGGAATATTGCCTCCTGGATTGAGCCACTGATAGCCGGCGAATATGTCAAACTTGGGTGGAGTCTGCTGGGCTGAAGCAACACAGGAAAATAAGATGAACAGTAGCGTCAGAAAAAAGCACAGACGGATCGTCCGGCCGTTTCGTGAAGCGCAACAAGGTGACATGGAATCCTCCGAGACCAATACTTCAACCTGGGGTCAAACTGAATCGAGATGGTAAAGGATACAAGTGACGGGTCGTCGACTGAGACCGCAAATTCTAACAGTAACCTTACCGTAAAGTGAAATCTGCGTCGTGAAATATTACCGTAGCCCGTACCTTCAATCGCAATGGCTTGCGGCTCCAATCAACGCTGCTTGTCTCACTTTGACATGGACGAAAAGTGAGCTCTTTACACCGGCGCTCTAAAGGCCTGGGGGATCACTTTCTAATAGGCGGCCCGGGCCCGAATCGGCATTCCAGCGTGCTGCCTTGCTAGAGTGTCCCGGAAATGCGAATAATGGAAGCTCCGAGCTTATGAGCCAAGAAAAAGTCCTGATCGTTGAAGACGAAGAAAACGAGCGCACCGGCCTGGCTGAGGTTATTTCCTCCTGGGGATACCGCGTCGATACGGCCGCCGACGGCATGGAGGGGTGGGACAAGGCGACGCAGTG
This sequence comes from uncultured Acidobacteriota bacterium, assembly GCA_963850425.1. Lineage (GTDB taxonomy): Bacteria > Acidobacteriota > Terriglobia > Terriglobales > Acidobacteriaceae > Gp1-AA133. The sequence continues at coordinate 480,402 of CAWKLF010000007.1, forward strand.
GACACCCTCCATTATTGTTACCGACTTGAAGATGCCCCGCGTCGGCGGAATGGAGCTGCTGGAGCGACTCGCCGACCAGGCCCACACCATGGCCGTGATCGTGATGACGGCTCAGGGCACCATCGATAGCGCGGTCCAGGCCATGCGGATGGGCGCTTACGACTACATCACCAAGCCCATCGATACCAACCGACTACGCACCATTCTTCAGAACGCGTCGGAACTGCTCGGAACTAAAGTAGAACTTGAAGTCACCCGCCGCAAGTTGCGCGATGCAGGATCGCTTGGCCAACTCGTAGGTTCTTCCAAGAAGATGCAGGAGATCTTCCATCTCATCGAAATGGTCGCGCCTAGCACGGCATCGGTTCTCATCACCGGCGCCAGTGGCACGGGCAAAGAGATGGTCGCCCGCACCATTCATGAATTGAGCCCGCGACGCCCCAAGCCATTTGTACCCATCAACTGCGCCGCCATCCCGGAGACACTCATCGAAAGCGAAATCTTCGGCCACGAAAAGGGCGCTTTCACAGGAGCGCTGGAACGGCGCACTGGCTGCTTCGAACTCGCCGAAGGGGGAACGCTGCTACTGGATGAAATCGGGGAGATGCCGGTAGCCACCCAGGCCAAGTTGCTGCGCGTTCTTGAAGATCACAAACTCCGCCGTCTTGGCAGCAAGGTTGAAACCTCCGTCGACGTCCGGGTACTGGCTGCCACCAACAAAGTTCCCGACGAAGCGGTAGCCCGCGGCGAGCTGCGCAATGATCTTTACTACCGCTTGAACGTATTCAACATCAACATGCCTTCCCTGCGCGAGCACAAGGAGGACTTGCCCGAACTCGTACAAACGCTGCTCGCTGACATGAGCGCAAAACACGGACGCAAAGTCGCCACCGTCAGCGAAGCTGTGCTGAATCAGTTCAAGAATTATTCCTGGCCGGGCAACGTCCGCGAGCTCCGCAACACGCTGGAGCGAGCTGTGATCGTGTGTGAGGGCGCAGTCGTCGAAACCAAGCACCTTCCGCCAGGTTTCGGGCAGATCACGGTGCGGCAGGCGGCGAACGACCCCGATGCCGTCCGTCTGGGCGTTGGCACAACTGTCGGTGAAGCTGAAAAGATGCTTATCCTGAAGACCCTTGAAGCGACCAGCAATAACAAGACGCGCGCCGCTGAGATTCTCGGGATCAGCCTCAAGACCCTGCACAACAAATTAAAGGAGTATGGCAGCAACTCCACGGATGCGGACGCCGAACGGCAGGAGTAGACTCCTTATCAGCCTCCCCTTGGCATTTCTGCCGCCCTTGCGTCTGAATCTGAAAATTAAAGATGCGTCGGAAAACAAAAATTATTCTCGCCATCACTTTCATGGTCGTGGTGATGGTGTCGGCGTTTTCCTACCTCTACATTTCCCAGCTCCTTCGTCAACGCCTGACCTCGGCCGGCGACATCGCGCAACTGCTAGCCCAGCAACTGGTTTACTCCGCCAGCAATGCGGTTCCAGACCTGGGAAGCACGCGCATCGACACCGACAACAGCAGGTCTGTCCAATTAGCCATTGAGGGATATCTCAAGACCGATACCAACCTCAATGACATGCTGGATTCCTCGGTGGGCAACGTGCAGATGGTCTACGACGCCGCCATCGTGGATCCCGCCGGCCGCGCCATGTTGCACAGCAACTCAGATCTGGATGGCAAGATTCTGACGCCCCGTCCCAACTTTGAGAAATTGCGCGGCGCGCGTTTCCGTGATCAGTTGCGGATGGTTTACAGCCCCTCCGCGGTATACGACGTGACGGTACCGCTGCAATTGAACGGCACGCCTTTCGGCACCGTACGAGTCGGCATCTCCACCGTGCTATTAAGAAACGAACTGACGCCGCGCCTTGAACACGCGTTGTACTTTTCCGGCGCGTCGATCTTTCTCTCCCTGCTGCTGGCAGCGCTGATCTCACGCCTGGCCCTCGGTCCCCTGGAAGAAATCAATCGCAATCTCGACTATGCCACTGGAGGCAGCATCGACGAGGACGCCGAGTCGGATCATGACGAGTACGGCCTGGTGACGTTGAAGATCGCCCACCTCGGCCGGCAGGTGCGGGATGCGAAGGAAATCTTCTCCGCCCTGAAAGACAACGTCGACCAGTTAATGGCCAACTTGCAGGACGGCCTGATGCTGTTCACCCGCGAGTACCATGTGGTGCTGGTAAGCGCTTCTGTGGAGCGCTTCCTCGGCCGCCCTCGGGGCGAAATGCTGGGGCGCAGTGCGAAGGATGTGTTTAAAGCCGGTACGCCCCTGAATGCTGTGCTGCTGGACGCATTCGAACGCCGCCGGCCCCTGATGCAGCGCGAAATAGAGTCCGCTAACGGCCGCAAGGTCCAGGTCTCGCTCGACTTCATTCAGGACAAGTCCACCCAGATCGGTGCGCTGCTGATTATCCGCGATTCCGAATCCGTCCGCCGGCTGGAAGATGAGATTGAAATGTCCCGCCGCCTCTCCGCAAGCGGCCGGTTGACTCGTGGTGTTGCCCACGAGGTGAAGAATCCCATCAACGCCATTGTGCTGCACTTACACCTTCTACAGAACAAGCTCCAGCAGATGGACCCGGGCACCCGCCGTCATGTTGATATCATCGGAAGCGAAATCCATCGCCTCGACCGTGTTGTCCAGATTCTGGTCGACTTCACCCGCCCGCGCGATCTGAAACTGGAAGAAGTTGACCTGCGGCGCTTGCTTGAGGAAGTCGCCGCCCTGGCCGCACCCGATGCGGAACAACATGCGGTCGCCATCGTTCGCAATCTCCCCAACTATTCCCTGACTGTGAAAGCAGATCTCGACTTCATGAAGCAGGCCATTCTCAACATCGTGATCAACGGGGTGCAGGCCATGACCGAGGGCGGCCAGCTCACAATCAGCGCCCAACGCGACGAAGGCATGGTGGTCGTTGAGGTGCAAGACACAGGCCCGGGAATCCCTCGCGAAGCACAGGAAAAAATCTTCGAACTTTACTTCACGACCAAGAAAGGCGGCAGCGGCATCGGCCTGGCTCAGACCTACCAGGTCATGCAGTGGCATTACGGCTCAGTCGATTTTGAAACGGTGGAAGGCAAAGGCACGAAGTTCCGTCTCTGCATACCCTTGGCTGAATCCACTCTGGAAGCTGCTCGCGAGGTGGCTGCTCGCATTCGTTAGACATCCCTCCTCCGTCCCAGTACAACTCCGAATCGGCGTGATCGCAAGACCCTCGCTTTCGACCGTTGTACTCCCGCTTCCCAAAGAGGGACCATCCGCATAAAATTACCTAGGTACTTGATTTGCCAGGGGCGCATCACAGGATGGGTATGTATCTGGCCGGCATACTAGCACTGTGCGCGCTGTTGTACGTGTCTGCAAGTGGACGCGTGCGCGGCGAGCTCTCGTCTTCCGAAATTGCATCGGCCCATTCCTTCCAATCAAGCCTCGCGCAAGAACCGGCGAAACCGGATACATCGCCGGATGTGGCACCGCCCAAACCAGACGCGACACAGCCCGCTCCGGCGCCAGCAGAGCCTCAACCGAACGCTCCTGCGCAGGCTTCCCCCGACGTCCCACCGTCAAACTCGGATCAGAAGAATGCGCCCCCTGCCGGGAAATCTGCTGCCCGGAAGAAGCACGCCCCGAAGGCTGCCGAGGAGGAACAACATAAGCGGGTGATACATCGGGGAGGCACCGTCGAGCCTACGACCCAGCTCGCCGCCGGCATGACCCAGGAACAAGCGGCCCGGCAAAGACAAAACACCAACAAGTTACTGGCTACGACCGACGCGTCACTGCAGAAGCTTTCCGCTCGCCAACTCACCCAGGATGAGCAGGACACCGTAGCGCAGATCCGGCGCTTCATGCAGCAGGTAAAAGCGGCGGACGCGGCTGGCGATCTGCAGCGCGCTTACAGGCTTGCTGTCAAAGCCCACTTGCTCTCCGACGCATTAGCCAAGCCTTGAAGCTTGCGCCTCGATTCGCCAGGTGGAACTACTTCCCTTTCGCTCTTGCTGCGTTCACTTTTTCCAGCAATTCCTGGGACGGCTGTTGCAGCGGCCCCGAAATCTTGACCGCCTCGCCGAGCGTTTGCCGCGCATCGGTCGTCTTGCTCAACTTCGCGTATGCATATCCCAAACGGTAGAGAGCGGTTGCGTAGGCCACTTCATCCTGTCCCTTGAGCAGGGCCGACGCCGACTTCAGCTCCGCAATAGCGCTAGCGGTCTTATCCTGCTTCATGTACGCGTAGCCAAGCGTCGAATGCGCGACCCCAGCGGAGAGCTTGCGCGTGCGATCGGCATCCGGCTCGTTTTCTTTCGCTAGCGTGATCACTTTCTGCGAGTAAGTGACCGCCTTCGCCCAGCTCGCTGGCTTGGTTTCTTCTACATAGGTGTTCGCGAGCATCAGCAAGGCCGGCATGCTGTTAGGATTCACGGCCAGGCTTTTCTCTCCAAAAGCTACCAGCCGCACCGGATCGTTCAGCTGTCCTGGGCCGAGGGTGTACATCGCGTATTGCGAGACTTGCTCCTGGAATTGCGAACTCGGAAACGCGGCAGTGAAACGCTCGACATACGACATGCGTTTCTTCGCGTCCTTTTCGTCGGCAATGGCATTGAAGCCGACGCTTTCCAGAAAATCGCGCGAAGACTTCAAGGAATCCTTTTCAGACAAGTTGCGGTTCGCGAATTCTTCGTCGCTGAGCCCCTCCGGCTTCGCCTGCTTTCCGATACCCTCGTAAGCCAACCCTCCTCTTTCCGCATAGTCAATGATCTTTGAGTCATCCTTCAGCTGCTGCGCGATTCCCGCCTGTGAAACCAAGATGTCGAAGTTGTGAGGCGACGCTACCAGCGCCTTGTCCCCGAACTCAAGCGCCTTGGGAAGGTCTCCGCCACTTTGGTACGCCTGCGAGATCTGCCAGTTGCCGTAAGCCACGGCGGCGGGATTCGACGAATACTTCTCGAGAAAGTCCTGGTACAAGACAACTTTCTTCTGGGAGTCAGTCTCCTTGGAGATTTCCTGGATCGATTGATCCTCCGGAGTACCCGCCGGAATCACAATGCGATCGATTTGCGCGTAGCCCGTTGAAGCAAGAAGCAGAACCACGGTGAGCGGCAAGCAGTACCTGGAATTCATCGGCCACCTCCCTACTGGAGCCCAAAGTCCACTTTCCGGCGACATGCTAGCTCCGATGGCCCGCCAAGACAAGGGTCAGGATCACTTTTCCAGGTGACTCCCTACACCCGCTCGGGGAGCAGTCGCCGTACTGGTAAACGCCTTGCGGAACGCTGCAGAAAACTTTTCTTGCTCATTGCTTTAGAGTTGAAGAAATGCGCGCCATTTTGCAAAAGCGGGCTCTTCGTTTTGTGCTTCTGGCCAATGTGGTCTCCATGCTGGGCAGCGGCATGAACTCCGCCGCCGTCGCCTGGCACATTCTGCAGGGCACTCATTCCGAGATGGCCCTCGGCACGCTCGTCGTCCTGCAGACCCTGCCCGCCATGCTCCTGCTTCCCTTCACCGGTGTGATCATTGATCGCGAGGATCGCCGCCGCCTGGTCATGATGCTCGACGCAGCCCGCGCCGTAGTCATCCTGGTGGTCTCTGTTCTTGCTTTCCGAGGCAAGGTTCAAGTCTGGCAGCTGTATTTGATGAACACCCTGGTCGCGGCCGGATTCTGGATGTTCTGGCCCACCATCACCGCCCTCATTCAGGAACTCACTCCCGAGGGCCAGTACGTCGAAGCCAACACTTTTCTGCTCGCCGGAATTCAGGGCGGCTGGCTGATGGCCGGAGCCATTGTCGGATTCGTTTATAACCACATCGGACTGGGCGGCGTGCTGATCATCGACTTCACCACCTACGTCGTCTCGTTTTTCTGCTACTTCCGCGTGCGCACAGGCAAGTATGTGGTGCCGAGGCCCGCAGAAATCAAGGCCGACATCGCGGCCGCGGAGACCGCCGAGCGTCGCTTCTGGCATGAGCTTTGGGAGGGAATTCAATTCCTGCGTGAACGCCCAGGCGTCGTGCTGCTGGGTATGAGCTGGGCGCTCTTTCTGGGCGCCATGCTGACAGGAGTAGTTGTCACGCCCTCGCTGAGCGATCGCATCTTCCACGCGGGCGCCGTCGGGTACGGCTGGCTGAACGCAGGCTGGGGCGTCGGAGCATTCCTGAGTGCGTTATACGCACCGTGGCTGATCGCCCGCATGGGATCGCGCACCGCCATCGCGGTATCGATGGGATTTCTTGCCTGCTGCATGACGCTTTCACCCTACTCTCGCATTTTGGCGATCGCCGTATTCCTTTACGGGATCATGGGCTCTGCGCGCGGCGTAAGCGGGGTCGCCATCAATACCAGCCTGATGGAGCAAGTGCCCAAGCACTTCATGGGACGCGTCCAGAACGCTTTCTATTTCGTGGGCACTTTCTTGCAGATCACGATCAGCGTGACGGTCGGGTGGATGGCGCAAAAGGTGAGCCTGGCTGGAGGCTTCGCCATTATCGGCTTCGTCTACGTAGTCGCATTTCTGAGCGCAGTCTGGCCAGTTGGTTCTGTCGAACCGGTCGCCACCGACGCAGCGCGATAGGAAAGTTACTGCGAGCGGGCTGTCATGGCTCGCTGCCCCTAGCTCATAGCTCGAAGCTCTCTGATATTCTTTCCACTTCACAAAACACACAGGAGAGACCATGTCCTTTCAACTCGAAGGCCGGAACGCGGTGGTCTTTGGAGTAGCCAATAAACGCTCCATCGCATGGTCGATCGCGCAAGGCCTGCATGCCGCGGGGATGAAGCTGGCTATCACCTATCAGAATGAAAGGCTCGCCGAAGAAGCCAAGGACCTGATCGACTCCCTGCCTGGCGCGGAGGGTTTCATGTGCGATGTCTCCAAAGACGACGACATCGTGCGCACCTTCGCCAGCCTGAAGGAACGTTACGGAAAGCTGCACGTCCTGGTGCACAGTGTTGCCTATGCCCCTGCCGCCGAACTGGAGGGCGAATTCCTCAACACCAGCCGCGAAGGTTTCCGCGTCGCCCACGACGTCAGCGTCTACTCCCTGATCGCTGTCGCCCGGGCCGCTGCCCCCTTGATGGAAGACGGCGGAAGTATCATCACTATGACTTACTACGGCGCGGAGAAAGTTGTTCCCCACTACAACGTGATGGCAGTGGCCAAGGCGGCACTTGAATGCAGCGTCCGTTACCTGGCTTTTGATCTGGGCAGGAAGAAGATCCGGGTGAACGCCATTTCCGCCGGTCCCATCAAAACCCTTGCTGCGCGCGGGATTTCAGGGCTTAGCGATATGCTGAGAGCTCACCGCGAGACCGCTCCCCTGCAAAGAAATGTGGAGGTTGCCGAGGTGGGATCGACAGGCGTGTTTCTTGCCTCGGACGCCAGTTCCGGAATCACAGGAGAAACCATCTACGTCGATTGCGGTTACAATATAATGGGATTCAAGCCCGCGGCGCCTCCGGCCTGATTGGCTTCATGAAGAAGAACCGCTATCTCGCGCTTGCCGTGTTCGCCTCCGCCATCCTGCTGTCGATGGTGCGGGAATGGAGCGCGCCCATCGCCTGCGTACGCTCGGTGCTTGAGTCGCACGATCCACAGAGTATTGGCAGTACGAAATAACCTATCAATTGGTCGAAGCCGCGATCCTGGGCGTAGGCGGCCGCCTTTCATTCACATCCAATCCAAGTTTTCTCTGCGCTCTCCGCGGCAATTCTCTGCGATCTCAGCGGTTTAAGATTCTGCCGCTTTATCTCTCACTTGGAATCTGCGCTCGGCTTGGTTGTTGGAGGCGGCGCACTGCCCGGTCTAGACTTATGAAGCTTGCGGCTGATGTCGGGCCAGAACTCGTTGAACAGATTTCCCGCCGAAGCATACACCACCGCGAGCCCGCCCCGGCTCATGGTCAGCTTGAACCCTCGATCGTCGGATGGGTAGTAAGCATTGGACAGCGCGCCTGACGAAAATGCGCCCAAAACATTCGACGCGTTGAACGCCCGGCCCCCGCTGTCGGTATGGCAAATCACTTCCTGCGTCAAGCTGTAGAAGAACCGGCGCGGAAAACCCCCATGTCCTTTCCGAAAGTAACGAGGATCCTGCTTGAACAATGTCGGATACATGAAGTTGCTGAAGAATCCCGCGGACACTTGATCGCCGAAGGCGGCACCAAAGCGTTTTCCGTATCCGCCCGCCCCCTGCCCGTAGCCTTTAAATTGATTGTCTGCCTGACTGACGCCCGCTTGTGCAGCCGCAATGACGACGGTCACGGGATCAAATGCAGTCTTTGCGAACAGATGGAATTTTTCGCCAGAGCCCAACGGCGGCGCATCCATGCGGTCCGTTGTGCCAAACCGCGGCACAATTCCCAAGGTCCGTTGCGATTGCTCTTTCTCCTCGACCTTCTTTTCCTGCTGAGTCTTGCTTTGGGCTTCCTGCTGTCCCCTGTTTGCGGATGGCGCCTGCGGAAGAAAAGCAATCCCGACGTTCGTCTTTGCGTCCCGCACACCGGAATCTGTTTGCGACAAGTATCCCTGCGCCCGCGCCGCGCATGGCAGCAAGGTGATAAGCAGCAACGCTCTTCGGCACGCGATCCACAAGCGTTTCACCATTCCCTTTGGCGCTCCAGCGGAGATCATGTGGGTTGGATGACTTTCAGCGGCTGATGACTGAGATTTTTCGCTCGTTTTCCCCAATACGTTTGAGACTGATTTCAACGTCTCGCTCGCGAACAAATCGTGGAAACTTCTCTCCCCACTCTATCAGCAGAATACTGTTTTCGCTGATGAGGTCATCGAGCCCCAGCGTTTCCAACTCGCGAGGCGTGTCCACACGATACAAGTCGATATGGAATAGGCTGGCTCGCGGACCGCAATACTCATGCACCAGCGTGAAGGTGGGGCTGGTGACATCTTCTTCAGCGGCGGCCTCAAACGCTGCCGCAATTCCCTTGATGAGGGTTGTCTTTCCTGCTCCCAGGTCGCCGCGCAGAAGAACGAGCTTCGGCGGTGCGAGCAGATCCGTCAGAGTTCGACCGAACGCGGTCGTCTCTTCCGCTGAATGAGTAGTGATTTCCCGCGTTGTACCAACCTGCATTGGCACAAGTATACCGGGGGCGAGCAGGTCGAAACCGGCGCGGCGGTCTAGAACAGCGACTTCGGCGCCGCAGCCTGACCGGGATTCATCGCCAGATAACTCTGATCTGCCACCGACTGCAACGCCATGCGCAGGTTGCGATGATCATCATCGCCCAGCGCAATGAAGCGAAACGGCTGCAGGGTCCCGTCGGTCGCCTTGCGAGTCGGAGACAGCATCTCCGCCATGCCAATCACGGTACCGACCTTGGTCTGAAAGCCGATCTCGACGAAGTCGCCCTGGCTCAATGGCTTCACCAGTTTGAGCAGTCCGCCGGTTACAGAGATGGAAAAGAGTTTGCCTCGGGAACGCTGGCCGTCGTCGAATCGGATCGCCGCTAGTACCGAACCACCTAGCTGGACCCGGGCCGCGCGCTGGGTAGGGTGCGGTTGGGGGAAGCGAGTCATAGCCGAAAAGGACTATGACTTATGTGCCATGGTTACGGGAAGATTACGGTAGAGCTAGTCCCGATGCGCGCCCGTGTTACGCTCCTAATCCGCACGAACCCCTTGTCCCAGTGGAAGATGCGGGCATTGACCTATTAGACAGCGGCGGTACGAACTAACGCACGCGGCGAAATGCTTCCGGCATCGCCTTGATCAAATCGGTTGCGACGAGGGACTGTCTCCCATGGACTCGGGCAGTTGGGCCACCTTTCCCATGGTTTTCCGAAAAACACCACAAGTGAGGCTGCCCCATCCTTCGTGCCTTTCGAAGGGTGGGAGGCATGGACCTTAAGGTACCATCGGCACCCGCACCTTCAGTTCGGCTTTCCGATGAAGCGAGACCCGTCGTTTGTCTGTACGGATGAGCAACTGGGGTGTGGGCTCGCTGTGAATTAATCAAAGGCCACCCACCGCGGAGCCGCTGAGGTCCGTGCCTCCCACCCATCGAACACCGCGATGGGTGGGGCAGCCGAAGTTAGGAATGCTTCAGAAGTCAGTCGTATCGCGGGTCCGCATGCGTGAGTTATCCAATCGCGGGTCGGCCTGAGGGTTCAGGAAAGACTTCGCCGTTGTCGGTTCCGAATCTTGTTGCAGCCTACAACGTAGTGCCGGCCCGTTCTTGCACGCGGCGAAATGCTTCCGGCATCGCTTTGATCAAATCGGTTGCGACGAGGGACTGTTCTCCCATGGACTCGCAGGCAACATCTCCTGCGAGGCCGTGCAGGTGGACGGCGGCTGTGACGGCTTCAATGACGCGCTCAGGAGTTTGTGCCATCATCCCCGCCACCATTCCAGTGAGCACGTCTCCCGTGCCTCCCGTCGCCATCCCGGGATTGCCGGTGGTGTTGACCCATACTTCTCCATCCGGCTGAGCAATCAGTGTGCGATGTCCCTTGAGCACGACAATGACTTCGTGCTCGCGAGCAAATGTGCGCGCGATTCCGATACGGTCGCGCTGCACTTCCGGGATGGAAAGCCCTGCCAGCCGCGCCATTTCCCCGGGGTGCGGCGTGATCACAAAAACGCGCCCCTTTCCATTGAGCTGGCCTGCTACGCCGTCAAAAGCATTGAGCCCGTCAGCATCGAGCACGATCGGCGTGGAATATTTCTCCACCACGGTACGCACAAGCTGCGACGTTTCCGCGTGCCGCGAAATCCCTGGTCCAATCGCGAGCACAGTCTTTCCTTTCACCAGGTTGTCGAGCTGCGCATACTCGAGCGCACGCAGGGAAATCGTTCCGGCTTCCGTCTCCTCGCACGGTTCGGTCATGAGCTCGGGATGAAAGCCAGCCACGGTCGCAAGCACGGACCTGGGCGTGGCCACTGTAGACAAACCCGCCCCGCTGCGCAGGACTGACATCCCCGCCATGGCGGCCGCACCCGCCTTGCCTAGAGATCCGCCGATCACCAGCACGTGACCAAAGCTGCCCTTGTTGGCCTCGCGTGGGCGCGCCCCGACGAGCGGCGCAACTTCCTGCGCGGTGATGAGGTTGAGATGCAGAGCTGAGGTAATGGCCTCGTTCGGAGAGCCGATCGGAGCGACGACAATGGGTCCGTCGGTCAACTCCCCAAACACGTGCGCAGGACGCGGCGCCGTGAATGTAACAATCGCATCCGCTCGTGCGACGGCTCCAGTCTGCGATCCCATCACGTCGGCGTCCGCACCGGAGGGAATATCTACCGCGACTAACGGCAGGTCCGTCGCATTCATGGCTGCGATCGCCTCAGCATAGAGCCCGCTGACCGGCGGACGAAACCCAGTGCCGAGGATCGCGTCAATTAACAGTTCGGCATCGCGCAGGCGTGACCTGGCGGCGGCAAACTCCTCATGAGTCTTCGCCACCTCTGGAGCCAGCTCGATGCGCTTGAACATTTCCGCCGAGTCGCCGCGCAGTTCGGCAGGATCGGCAAGCAGCAGAACCGCTACTTCCCTGCCCGCTTCGTGCAGCTTTCGCGCAGCGACAAAGCCGTCGCCGCCGTTGTTGCCCTTGCCGCAAACCACGCACACCCGTTTGCAATCTGGATAATTTTCCAGAGTAAAGTCCGCTACCGCGGTTCCGGCGTTCTCCATCAGTGTGAGTGATGGCACACCAAATCGGGCTATGGTGACGCGATCAATCTCTCGCATCTCGGCAGAGCTGACTATTTTCATGATTGGGGAGCCGCCATCTGTTCGACCTGGCGAAGTTGTGCCGGTTCGCCCATGGCAATCAGGAAGTCTCCCGCTTCGATGCGGTCATCAGGTGCAGGATTGAAGTGCATGCCCTGACCGCGCTTGATGGCCAGCACGATCACGCCACGCTCCTGCCGGATACGCGAGGTTTCAATCGTCTTGCCGGCAAAGCCCGAACGCGCCCCGACGGAGATTTCGCCAATCTCCAGGTCAATACCGAGATGGGTGGTGGCGGCATCCAGAAAACTCACGACATGCGGGCGCAGGAAGGTCTGCGCAATGCGCTGCCCTGCGAATGAATAGGGAGAAACAATCGAATCGGCGCCCGCCGTCAACAGATGCTTCTCTGCATCCTCCTCGCTGGCCCGCGCGATGATCTTCAGCTTGGGATTCAGAGCACGAGCCGTAAGAATGATGTAGAGGTTGGTGGCATCGGTGGTAGTGGCCGCGACCAGGCCTCGCGCCTCCTCGATATGGGACTCGCGCAGCGTTGTTTCTTTGGTTGCGTCACCGATCAGCACCAGCCAATCCTCGCTGCTGTACCGCGCCGCTTTCGCCTCGTTATTTTCGATGATGACGAACGGAACCGGTCGCCGGGCCAGTTCGCGGGCCGCGCTGCGCCCTACGCGCCCGGCCCCACAAATGATGTAGTGATCGTGCAGACGGCCGATTTCGCGTTCCATTTTTCGCCTGCCAAAGAAGCTGCGCAGCTCGAATTCTAGCAAAGCCTGCGTGAGCGCTCCGATCGCCAGAAACACCAGCGATACCCCGGCAACAATCACCCCGACGTTAAATACGCGGCCGGCATGCGACAGGGGATGCGTTTCCTGGTATCCGATGGTCGTGAGGGTGGTCACCACCATGTAGAAGCCGTCGAACCACGTCCACCCTTCAATGAAATGGAACCCCGCCGTCCCCGCAATGATCACGAGCGCGAGCGCGAGTCCGATCAGGCGGAGATTGTGCAGAGCTCTCATGAGGCAGTCGTCGGTCGTCGGTCGTCAGTCGTCAGTCGTCAGCTAAATCTGCGATGAAACAGTCGGCAGTCTGCTTTGCCCTCTGGTCCTGCTAGCACATAGCCGCCGTGGGTTTGGCTGCTGACTGACGACCGACGACTGACGGCTGAAATCCCAACGACTATAAAACAAAAGGCCCTCCGCGCAATGCGGAAGGCCCTTGCCCGGAAAGAAAAACGTTCCCGTTCAGTCTGCCATGGTCGGAGTCCGATCGATGTTCGGCTTGGGATTTGAATATTCCCCGCGCTGCACGCGGCTGTTCTTCTTGCCGTAGAAGAAGTAAATGCAGAGCCCGATGGCCAGCCAGATGATCAACCGCGCCCAGGTTTCCTTGCCAAGACTGACCATCATGAGCAGCGACACGACAATACCCATGATGGGAGTGAACGGAATCCACGGCGCCACAAATGCGCGCGGCACATCGGTTCCCCGCTTGCGCAGAATCCAGACTCCCGCGCACACAATGACGAATGCCAGCAGCGTGCCGATCGAAACCAGTTCGCCCAGCACGTTAATTGGCGTCAAAGCTGCCACCGTTGCCACGCAGAAGCCCACGAGAATCGTCGAGATGTATGGCGTGCGGAACCGGGGGTGTATCTTGCACGCCCAGGGCGGCAGCAGTCCATCTCTCGACATGGAGAAGAACACGCGCGATTGCCCGAGCAACATGACCACCATGGTGGAACTCAAGCCGCAGATCGCGCCCAGCTTCACCAGGATGCTGCCCCAACTCACGCCCGTGATGTCGATGCCAATGGCAATCGGATCCGGCACGTCGAGCGCCGTATATTTCACTAACCCGGTCAACACCGCCGCTACCAGGATATAGAGGATGGTGCAGATGACCAGCGAGCCAAGAATGCCGATGGGCATATCGCGCTTGGGATTTTTCGCCTCCTGAGCGGCCGTCGATACGGCGTCAAACCCAATGTAGGCGAAGAAAATCACTCCCGCGGCGGTCGCAATGCCCGACCAGCCGAAATCCCCATAGTGTCCGGTGTTCGGCGGTAAGAAAGGCGTCCAGTTCGCAGTGGCCTCGGCGCGGTGCCCGAGGATGTAGTTGCCGCCGAGAATTAAGAACACAATGAGTACGCAAACTTTGATCACGACGATCACGGAGTTCAGGTTCGCCGATTCCTTGATGCCGATGACCAACACGACGGTCACCATCATGATGCCGAGGAATCCAAACAAATTGAACGCGGAAGCCTGGTGCGGCAAGGTGGATGGATCAATGTTTTTGAGCGCGAGCACTTTTTGGAACTGCGCCGTCAGCCGCTCCCAGTGGCCGTTATACATAACGAACGTCGTACCCGGGGAACCGGCCAACTTGGGCGACAACCTTATGCCAAACTCTCCCAGAAAGCTGAGCACGTACCCGCTCCATCCGCTCGCCACCGTGGCGGCGCCTAGCGCATATTCCAGGATCAGGTCCCATCCAATAATCCAGGCAATCAGCTCACCCAGCGTCGCGTAACCATAGGTGTAGGCCGAGCCGGCAATCGGGATCATCGAGGCAAACTCGGCGTAGCACAACCCGGCAAACACGCACGCCACGGCTGCCAAGCTGAAGGAGAGAATGATGGCAGGACCAGCATGATTGGCAGTCGCCGTCCCGGTCAGCACGAAGATGCCCGTGCCGATGATTGCTCCGATACCCAGCGAAATGAGGTTGCCGGGACCGAGCGCGCGCTTCAGGCTGTGCTCGCCCGTTTCCGAGGCTTCCGCCATGATCACCGGCAATGGTTTTTTGGCCATCACATTAGCCATTCGGTTCTCCTAATGAGTTCGTATTTAAATCGCGCCTGTCTGACCCAGTTCAGGCCGCGCCGGCAGACGTCCCTTGATTCCGATTCCACAGGTAGTACACCGGGATGCCCAGCAGCACAATAATCAGCCCCGGCCACGTGTACTGCGGCTTGTAGCGCAATAGTACGACATCGATAAATAATGCCATCAAAATATATACCGCCGGAAGTATCGGGTAACCCACTGCCCGATAGGGCCTGACCGCGTCCGGGTGGGTCCGACGCAACACAAACAATCCGCCGATGGTGAGAATGTAAAACACCAGCACGGCGAAAACGATGTAATCCAGCAGTTGTCCGTAGCTGCCCGAAATGCACAGGATGCAGGTCCACCCCATTTGCACCATCAGGGATACGGCGGGAGTTTTGTAAGCAGGGTGCAGCTTCGCGACGCTGCGGAAAAACAGGCCGTCTTTGGCCATTGCGTAATAAACCCGCGCTCCCGACAGGATCAGGCCGTTATTACATCCGAAGCTCGAAATCATGATGGCGATCGCCATCAGCGCCCCGCCCGCCGCGCCAAAAATCTGGGTCATCACCGCGGTACCTACGCGGTCTTCGGAGGCGTACTTGATCCCACGCTCGAGGATCGTCGTTCCTGTGGCGCTGCCGTCCAGGGGCAGGACATTCAGAAAAATCACGTTACACAACACGTACAGAAGAATTACAACTCCGGTGCCCATGGCGAGCGATAGCGGAAGGTTGCGCTGCGGATTCTTTACCTCGCCCGCGGTGAACGTCACATTGTTCCAGGCGTCAGCCGAGAACAGCGATCCGACTTGAGCAACCGCAAGAATCGTAAGCGTTCCCACCAGCACCATCGGCCCGCCTGCACCCACTTGCACGGCGTGCTGCGCGCCCAATCCCGCGTTCTGCCAGAAGTGCCCGTTAAAATTCGCAGCCAGCGCCTGGGCATTGCGTCCGATGAACAAACCGAACAAAACCAGCCCAGCCAGCGCTGAGACTTTTGCGATCGTAAAGATGTTTTGAATGATCGCGCCGGTCCTGACTCCGAAAATGTTGATGACCGACAACGCCACCACCACCAGAATCGCTACCAAATTCTGCGTGCTAAGCCCGACATCCATGTTGCCCAGCACCATCGGACCAATAGGAATCGGCGGAACCTTCCAAAGATGCAGGATCCAGTGCGTCGACGAAATGGAGGGGAAAAAGACACCCAGAAACTTGCCGAAGGCAACACCCACCGCCGCAATGGTCCCGGTCTGAATGACAAGGAATAGCGTCCAGCCATACAGGAAACCCCACAGCGGTCCAAGAGCTTCGCGCAGGTAAACGTACTGGCCTCCTGCGCGCGGCATCATGGCGGCCAACTCCCCGTAGCAGAGCGCCCCCACGATCGTCATAAAACCCGTCACCAGCCAGGCGCCCAACAGCAGCGCCGGCGAATTTACTTCACGAGAAATTTCAGCCGACACAATAAAGATGCCCGAGCCGATCATGGACCCCATCACCAGCATGGTCGCGCTGGTCAGGCCGAGAGCTTTGACGAGTTCCTTATCCTGGTGGGAATGGATATCCCAATCGCTGGCGGGCGGCGGGGTCGATGCACTGGTCTGGGTACTCACGTCCCTCCTGCAAGTGGAGCGACAGGCAGCCTGCCTTGGGCGTTAGGCCGAAGGCTCAGAACCCGTCGAAGGGAATGGCAATGCTATGCAATGTCAGCGGTCACTGTACCCCAGAATGCTGGAAAATTCCTCTGCTGATTTCCGGGGATCCCGTAGCAAGTCAGATATCACCGCCACCGAATCCGCGCCCGCCCGAATCACGTCTAAGGCGTTCGCCCGGGTGATCCCCCCGATCGCAACCAGTGGCTTCCGCGTCAATTGACGTGCGCGCCGCACGCCGTCCAAACCGACCACGGGGTCCGGACGGTCCTTGCTGCTGGTGGCAAATACCGGACCAATGGCGAGGTAATCCGCAGTAGTTGCGTCGCCTTCCTTTAGTTGTTCCGGGTTGTGCGTGGAAACGCCCAGCCAACAATCCAGCCCAATCACCCGGCGCGCCCCTTCGGGCGACAGATCTTCTTGCCCCACGTGCAGACCGTCAAATTCCGCTGCCACGCAAAGATCGGCGCGGTCATTCATGACGAGCCGTACAGAAGCGCCAACTCGCTTTTTCAGTTCGCGCGCGTCTTCCAGAATCTGGCGGGATGTGGCGTTTTTATTCCGGTACTGCAGCAGGGTGGCGCCGCCAGCAATCAACTCCTCTGCCGTGAGGAGCATCGCGTCGCGGCCAGGAAATTGGCCCGCATCCAGAATGGGATACAGCCGAGGAAGTTTTATCGCGTTTTTCAAGAATCAGAATGGCTCAGAGTTGCTGAATCGGTAGCGTTGGCTTCCGGACGAAACAGCACTGACACGCTGAATCCTAAGCCGCCGGTTCCGCTTTCTTCTCCAGAAAACGTTCAATGAAGCCAGTATCGAACTTGCCCTCGCGAAAATCAGGATCCATCAGAATCCTCCGATGCAGGGGAATCGTGGTGAAGATGCCTTCCACGATGAACATCTCGAGCGCCCGGGTCATGCGCTGACAGGCTTCGTTTCGGTCTTTGCCGCGCACCACCAGCTTGGCAATCAGCGAATCGTAGTACGGCGGAATGACGCCCTCCGCATAAGCGGCCGTATCAATACGCACGCCCGTTCCGCCCGGAGGATGAAATGCCGTGATCTTCCCTGCCGAAGGCGTGAATTTTTCCGGATGCTCCGCGTTAATGCGGCACTCGATCGCGTGGCCGCGGTGCACGACCGGCCCCTGCAACACATCCTGCAACTTCGCCCCGGCAGCAATCATGATCTGGCTCTTGACCAGGTCAACATCGGTAACCATTTCCGTGACCGGATGCTCGACCTGAATGCGGGTGTTCATCTCGATAAAGTACAACCGCTTGTGCTGGTCCATCAGGAACTCGATAGTTCCCGCGTTCTGATATCCCACCGCACCCAGTGTCTTGCTGAGAATCTCTCCGATTTCTTTGCGCAACTCCGCGCCCACTTGCAGGGAAGGCGACTCCTCAAGCAGCTTCTGGTGCCTCCGCTGGATGGAGCACTCGCGTTCTCCCAAGCTGACCACATTTCCGTGCTCGTCGCCCAGAATCTGGAATTCAATGTGGCGCGGGTGCTCGACGTACTTCTCCATGTAAAGATCGCCGTTACCGAACGCCGCCGCAGCTTCCTGCTGTGCCTGCCGGTACAGCCCCGGCAAATCCTGATCGTTGCGCACGATGCGCATTCCGCGCCCGCCACCACCCGCAGATGCCTTGATGATCACCGGGTATCCGACTTGCCGCCCCCATTCCGCGGCCTCTTCCTCTGACGCAATGACGCCATCGGACCCTGGCAGAATCGGCACGCCGTAACGCTTCATCGCGGCACGCGCCTTTTCCTTTTCACCCATCAGCCGGATCAGGTCTGGCGACGGGCCAATAAACTTCAGCCCGCTGGTTTCGCAGACTTCCGCAAAATTCGCATTTTCGGAGAGCAAGCCATAGCCGGGATGAATGGCGTCGGCGTTCGCGATCTCAGCCGCGCTGATGACGCCGGGAATATTCAGATAACTCAAGCCCAGTTGCGGCGGCCCAATGCAGATCGCCTCATCCGCAAAGCGCACCGGCAGCGAGTTGCGGTCGGCTTCGCTATAGATGGCAACCGTGCGAATGCCCAGTTCTTTGCAGGCACAAATAATTCGCAGGGCAATCTCACCGCGATTGGCGATCAGTATCTTTTTAAACATGCTTTAGACAGCTGCGCAAAAAATTACCGTTACAAGGATCTGACGGTCGGCAGCGGCCAGTGCTGCCCTCAGGCGCTTCTAGCTAATTGCTTCTGGCAAACCAGTGGCGCTTGCAGTGGCCAGAAGCAAGCATTGTTCAGACGCAAAAAGAGGGCGCGACACCGCGCCCAACAGACCCTCACCCTCTCACTTCTTCGCCCGGATGGCAAACAACTCCTGGCCATACTCGATGGGCTGCCCGTTGCTGACAAGGCGCTTCACCAGTTCTCCCGCCACGTCGGACTCAATCTCGTTCATCAGCTTCATGGCTTCCACGATGCAAAGCACCTGTCCCATGGAAATCGTGTCGCCCGGCTTCACGAAAGGCGGGGAGCCCGGCGACGGAGATTCGTAGAAAGTTCCTACGATCGGCGACCGAACCATGTGTAGCTCTTCTTCGGGCTCACTCGCCGGAGCTGCGGGCGTCGAGGGCGGGACGACCGGAACCGCAGCGGAAGGCGCGATCGGAGCCGCAACGCTGGGCACCGCAAAATAGTGCGTGTCGGGGTGCGCCGTCCCAGGTTCGGCAGCACGCTTGATGCGCACCTTCACATCACCGCGTTCCAGTTCGAACTCGGCGATGTCTTTCTCGATTAAGAATTCTATGAGTTCTTTAAGCTCTTTTTGGTTCATCGTGTGCGGTGGGACTGCCCTCTACCCGCGCAAAAACGGCCGGAGCACAAAGAGCTTCCGGCAATCTATAGCGTTCGGTGCGTCTATGCAATTTCTATGAAGTCTTTCTGCGCGGGACTTAACACCTCGCAGCCTTGCTCGGTCACCACTACCATGTCTTCGATGCGAACGCCCCATTGCCCGGAACGATAAACTCCCGGTTCGATCGTAATCACCATTCCCGGTCGCAGGGTCTCCTGCTGGCCCTTGGCCACGCGCGGAGCTTCATGGATTTCAAGCCCCACCCCATGCCCAGTCGAATGTGTAAAGTACTTCGCTAAGTCTTTCTTTTGCAGTGTCTTACGGGCTGCGCGATCGACCTGTTCAATCTTGATACCTGGCCGAACGGCATCAATCGCTTCCAGCTGCGACGCGAGCACAGCGTCATAAGTCCGGCGAGCTTCCGCGGTCGCAGCGCCCACGTATACAGTGCGGGTACGGTCCGAACAATAACCGTGAAGTATAACACCGAAGTCGCAGACCACGAATCCCCCCGCCTGCACCGGCGCACCCGACGCCCGGCCATGCGGCAGCGCTGCCCGCGCTCCTGACGCGATGATGGTCTCAAACGACATGCCCTCCGCGCCGGCCTTGCGCGCGGCGTATTCCATCTCAGCCGCTACCTCAACCTCGGCCACTCCTGGACGGATCGTAGCCAGGGCGCGATCGAATAGTCCCGCTCCCAGTTTCACCGCCGCCCGAATCGCGGAGAGTTCCTCCGCATCCTTCACCATTCTCGCCTGTTCCACCAGGGGTGGGGCTTCCCGAAGCCGGATTTGACGGGACAGGCCAGCACTCAGGCTTTTCCGCGAAGCCACTGTAAGATACTGCCCCTCAATCCCGAGCAGTGTGGATTTAGAGATCCGATTGCTGCGTGGCTGCCGCCCCATCCACTCCGCCGCCGCCAGCACTGGCGTCTTCTTTCCAATAACAACCTTCCATGCTTGGACCTCGGTCTTCGCCTGCTGCGTGTAGCGGCTGTCCGTAAAAAACACACTGCCCGCACCATAGATCAGCAGCGCCCCCGAACTACCCGAGAATCCGCACAGGTACCGAATATTGGGAAGATGTGTAACCAGCAAAGCGCCTAAGCGAGCTTTTAGCAAAGCCTCACGTAAGCCTACTTGGCGTCCCAGGTAGTCCATCGCGAAGGGAGTGTATCAGGAGCCACTACAGTGGCATGACCCAGAGAAACTTTGCCCCTACTGGCATGGCGTTGTGCCGACCAGGACGCTGGCACTCAACCTCGCCCCACGATAATGGAACTTCGAGATATAAAACCCAAGCCGCCAACAGGCGGCGAAATTCATTAGCCCAGCGCGTAAGCGCTGGGCACGCGCCCATGCCGAGAGCCAGCGCCGGAGGCGCGGCAGCCACTGCCCTCAAAAAAACCACCGGCTCCAGGACAAGTTCGTCGCTGGAGCCGGCGGGAACTACTTCAACCACCCGCGTTTATGTCTGGATGATGCGCGGGGTGATGAAGAAAATCAGTTCCTGATTTGAGGTGGTCACGCTGCGGCGCTTGAACAGGTTGCCAAGTGCCGGAATGTCACCCAGCAGCGGAACCTGCGTGATGTTCAGCGAGTTATTAGTCTGGATAACGCCGCCGATCACCACCGTGCCGCCATCGGTCACGAGAACCTGCGTGGTCGCCTGCTGCGTGATCAACGTCGGGTTGCCCTGCACCGTCCGCCCAAAGTCAGGTGTCGTGTTCTCGACATCGACGTTCAGGAAGATCGTGCCTTCCGACGTGATCTGCGGAACTACGGTGAGCCGCAGGAACGCGTCGACGTAAGTGACGGTGGGCGGACCACCCAGCTGTGCCTGCGTCACGATCGGCACGCGCACGCCCTGGCGAACCAGCGCCTGGATGTTGTTTTGCGTGACGACGCGCGGACGAGACAGAATCTTCAGCAAGCCACGCGACTCGGCAAGCGTCAGAATGGTGTCGATACGCACGTTATTGCTGGCATTAATAAAGCTCAGGCCGCTGGTCGGGCTGGCGACTGGCAGGTTCGAGAACAGAGGAATTATCTGTCCCGTACCAGAGCCACCGGCCGTAATGTAAGTTGGGCTCAGGCCGTTGGTGAAAAGCGGAGAGTTCGCCACCGCTCCACCGACTGCCGTGTGTCCATTACCCCATCCGAAGCCGAACTGGGTTCCGATGTCACGCGCGAAGCTGCGGGTAGCAGCCACCACGCGCGCTTCAATTTCTACTTCCTGCGTCTTGCGATCCAGCTGCGTGAGCAACCGGTCCAGCGCAGGAATCACGTTCGGAATGTCCGAAATGATCACTGCATTCGTACGATCATCGGAAATCACATCGCCGCGCTGCGACAGGAACTTCTTGACGGTCGGCACGACGTCTTTCGAGTGCGCGTAGCTCAGGAAGCGGGTGACTGTGACTTTCTCGACCGCCAGCGCTTCGGACTCCTGCTGGGCGCGCCGCGCGTCAGCTTCCTTCTTCAGCGTGTCGACGGTAGCGATGCGCAGAACGTTGCCTTCCAGTTCGCGCGCCAGGTCGTTGTTCTTGAGCACGATGTCGAGCGCCTGATCCCACGGCACGTCATCCAGGACGATCGTCAGACTGCCGTGCACGTTCGGATCAAGCACTACGTTCAGTCCGCTGATTTCGTGAATCAAACGGAAGAAGTCTTTGAGGTCGACGTCTTTCAGGTTGACCGAGATCGGCTCGCCGGTGTACTTCGGACCGTTAGTCGCAGGGGTTTGCGACATCTGGGTCTTCTGTTCGGCTGCGAGATTGACCGCGGGCTGGATGCCCGTCGAGGCCGCCTGGGCTGCCTGCGGCTGCATCGAAGACGAACTGGCGTTCACGGGGAGGAGTGCGGACGCCGGCTTGTCGGTAAACTTCGCCGCTGCTTCCAGTGCGCGCACCGCTGGTTCCACCGGCGCGGGCTTTTCTTCGGTCTTGGTCTCATCCTTCGGTTTGTACGAAGGCTCGACGAAAACGTAGTCAGTAGCCGGCTTCGAGGCCGTCTGCACCGGAGCCGCCGCAACTGCGGGCTGGCCGGCCGCTGCATCCTTCTTCTCCGGCGCCGGGGTCTTTTCCGGCACGGCAGGAGTCGTCACCATCGAAACCGTGGTGAGCTTGGCTCCCGCCGGGGCCGCAGTCTTCGCGACTACCGGTGCGCTGGCCGCGGTCTTGGACGCCGGTTTCGCCGACGCCTTCACCGCAGCCACGCCGGGATACAGCTTCACGGCGAACTGGTTGTCGCTGCCGGGTACAAGCTCGACCTTGCACGCCTTGTCGAGATCGACCACGACCCGGGTGCTGGGCGGCGTCTGGCCATTCATGCCCACACGCACTCCCTTCACTCCATCGCTGTCAATCGCGATCTGGTGCTGATCGGTCACGGCGACCGTGTTTGGCAGATCGATCACGACCCGGGCCGGCGAACTCATCGTGCTCAGCCGGGGAGCCACAGCTCCACGAGCCGAGAATTCCACGCTGATCGTGCCATCGCCGCGCACCACGTTCAGACGCTGCAATGCAGCGTGTTCCGTGGTGGCGGTGCCCGTGTTCTGTGTCTGTGCCGCTGCGGTCATCATCACCAGGATGACCAGCGGTAGAACCACACCCAGCAGTTGCTTTCGCATTTCGCTTCTCCCCCACACGCGCCGGCCACTCGGCACAGCTCGTGTCTTCATCAAGCTCGCTTCCAGTTTAGGAACTCGCCAAATCTATACAGCCGGCGTCAGAATCCGTTTCACAACATCTTTCGTGAACGGTTTTCCCAGCCGGTCTTGGACATTCTGTTTGAACACGATCGAATCGACCGTGATCTTTACTACGTACCCGTTAAACACGGGATCGTTCTCCCGCAAAAAATAAGCTTTGTTCAGGCCGTTGGTCACGACTGCAATCATGCCGTTGTCGGACTTCACGACCCCATGCAGCGCAATCTGTTCGATGTCCAGGCACTTCTTGCCCGTGCTGCAGCCCGATCCGCCCCCGCGGTTGACGACTGGGCTGATGAACGGATCGCGCTTGCCCGACATCGAGTATTTCTTGTCTTCCGGCTTCTCGTTCTTGGCCGTGTCCTTCTCGCTGCTCGCCGAATCCGTGTCCTTCGACAAGCTGGGAGCGGCCGCGATGTTCTCCGCCGGCTTGGCTGAAGTTTTGTTCGATGCAGCCGCAGTTTTCGCGGGTGCCGCCGTTTTGGTCGCCGGAGTCGATGCGGTCTTGGTCGGAACCACTTTCACTGCCGGCTTTGCAGAATTCGATGCTGCGTTGGCCGGAACAATGGCCGGCTTCGCCGCTGCCGGGTTCGTCTTCGCCGGGACGACCGTCGGCTTCGCAGTCGTTGCGGTTGCAGGAACAATCACTGGCTTGGCAGCCGCAGGCGTGGTTTTCGCCGGAACGATCGCGGGTTTCGCGGCCGTCGCGGTTGCAGGAACAATGACTGGCTTGGCAGCCGCAGGCGCGACTTTCGCCGGGACGATCGCAGGTTTCGTGGCCGTGGCTGCGGTCTTCGCCGCAGGCGCAGCAGGCTTTGCCGGCATCGCCACCGGACTGATCGAGATCACCGCGGGCTTCGGCGCCGTTTGCACTTGTGCTGCCGACGGCTTGGCCGGAAGCGCGCCCGAAGGCTTCGCGTGCGAGGTCGGCGCGCTCGCCGTCGGTTGCGGCGTCGCGCTCTTGGTGTTCGGAGTGGCGGCGGAATTCTGCGCCCAGGCAGTGCCCGCCGTGAGTGCCAACGCAACGATGCCAGTGGTCAGCTTCATAGAATCTCCTACTTTTTCACCGCAGCCTGCCCGGGTTTCCCCGTGCCCGCCGGATCCAGATCGTGGCTGAAGTACGTCGTCGCTTTACAGGTCGCCACAATGCTCTCGTTGGGCGCGTACTGGTACGACTTCTTGGCTTTCGCGTCCTGCGGCTTGCGGGTGGTCGAAACCAGCAGGTTGGACACGTTCACGATGCGCTCCAGCTTGCCCACGCGATCAAAGAAACTCAGCATCGAATAGTAGGGCCCGTCCAGTTCCATCTCGAACGGAACCTCGCTGTAAAATTCTTTCTGCCCCACCGGTTGCGACGTGTAGCGCCGGATCTCGATGCCTGCCTTGGACGCTTCTGCGTCCAGCATGCGCATGAAGCCGTCGACTTCCTTCTCATCCGGCACGATGCGACGCTCGATATCCAACTGCTGCTTCAGGCTGGCTAACTGCCGCTCGATCTCCGCCAGTTTCGGCCGGTAGGATTCCAGTTCGGTATTTTCCTTCCGCTTGGTATCGAGTGCAGCTTGCGCCGCCGTGTTCTGGTCGCGCTGGGTCTTGAACATCGTGAAGTACAGACCCGCCGTGATCAGAGCCGCACCACCGACCACCACCGCCCACTGCTTGATACCCGACATTTCCCCGAAATTCGCCATAGTTCCTGCCTTTAGGACTTCGTCTTCTCGCAGCTCAGCGTGAATTGAAACGCCTGCATGTCTTTGATCGTCTCGTCCTGAACGCTTTCCTTGATTTCCACGTTGCGGAAATAACCCGTCTTCTGCAGGTTCGAAATCAGGTTCGCCACTGCATCGGTGCTGAGCGCCATGCCCTCGATATCAACGCTCGTGCCTTGATCCTTCAGGTTGTTCAGCCAGACCGCTTCGGTGTTGTTGACGGTCTCGCCCACCATTGCCATCAGGTCGACCGGCCCGTTCTGATTCTGGTGATTGCGCAGCTGGTCAATCACGTCCACGCGCCGCTTGTAGTTCTCGGCTTCGCGCTGCCGCGCCATGTAACGCTGCTTCACGTCGGCCAGTTCACGATTCTTCTGTTCGGCCTGCACCATGTTCTGGGCGATCAATTTCTTTTCCGCGTCCAGGTGGTACCAGGTGTACAGGTTGAATGCCGCCGCCAGTCCAAACGCAATCAGGACTTTGAGGCGCGGAGAGCCAACGTCGCCGACTTCCATGGTCGGCATCGACGGCATCGCCGAGCGCTTGTTTTTCGGTTTCGGTGCTTCCAGCAGATTGATTCGGATCATAGGTCGCTAAAACTCCTCAAAGCCAAGCCCACCGCAACCGCCAGCTGGCCCGCGTTCTGCTCGATCAGTTCCGCTCCCATTCCTTCCGCCGGAGGCGCAATGCGCTGGAACGGATTGAACAGTTCCACCGGCATCGAGAACTCCTGGCGCAACCCTTCCACCAGCCCTGGCACTTTTGACGAGCCACCCGCGAGATAAATCTTCTCGATGTGCTCGCCCGCCGCGCTGGCGCGGAAGAAGTCGAAGGTCTTCTGAATTTCCAGCACGATGATTTCTGTCACCTGCTGCAAAATGGGGGTCTTGGCGTCTTCCGAGACCGTGCCCACCTTGTGACCCAGCTTCAAGGCTTCCGCATCCTCGAAACTCAGGTCCAGTTCCTTCTGCAACGAGTCGGTGTACTGGTGCCCGCCCACGCTGACGTCGCGCGGGAACAGGGGCGTCGTACCCTTCACGATGTTGATGTTCATGACGCTGGCGCCCAGGTTCAAAAGCGCCACCACCTGCCCAGGTGCGGGCTCGTAGTTGTACTCGTAGCAGTTCTGCAGGGCCAGAGCATCGATGTCCACAATAGCCGGGGTCCGGCCCGCCATCGAGAGTACGTTGGTGTAGTTCAAAATCTTGTCCTTCTTGACGGCAACCAGTAACACGTCCATCTGCGGGTTGCCGGCGTCCTCGGACAGGATCTGGTAATCCAGATTCACGTCACCCAGATCGAACGGGATATGCTGGGCGGCTTCTTTCTGGATCGTTTCGGCAAGCTCCTGGTCGCTCATCGACGGCAGCGAGATCTTCTTCACGATCACGGAGTGTCCGCTCACCGCAGTGGCCACGTTCTTGGCCTTGATTTCGTGGTCGGCGAACAGCTTCGAGATCGCGCTCGACACCGTGCCCGAGTCCACGATCATGGAATCGACCACGATATCGGGAGCCAACGGCTCCAGACCGAGATGCGACACTTCGATGTCGCGCCCCTTGCGCCTCAGTTCGACCGCCTTGATGCTGGAGGAGCCCACATCCAGACCTACAATCGTCTTCGACCCGAATCCAAACATGTGCCCGCCTTTACTGTGACCCGGCAGCTTTCATCGCCGCCTTCGGTTTCCGTTTCGTGCGCACTTCCATCTGGTTTGACTTCTCTTCCATCCACTGATCCAGCTTCGATTTTTTGAAACGCCAGCGGTTCCCCAGTTTGAAAGCCGGAATCTTCTGCTCATTCACGTACTTGTAGAGCGTGTCCGGACTCACTCCCAGGTATTGCGAAGCCTGGCGAATGTTCATCACTTCTCGCGAGTCGGCCATAGAGTTCACGTCCCTTCCGCAGAATCAATGCCCTCAGTTGCCGGCATCTCCGGCGGCAAGGGCAAACCTGGGGAGGAAATCGCTCGTTCCAATTCGTGTTCGAGCCGATTTCGGTGTGCAGAGCATATCGCAAGCCGGGAAAACACGAGTTCAAGCCAAATCTCCGCGTTTTACCGGGTTTTATACCTGTTTTCTGGAAAATTACTTTGGTGTATTTGCAGATTACTGCTATGGATTGCGATTAACTACTTAGTGACCACAATTACGAGTACCGCTTATACGCAGAGCCGCCGTTACCGCATTTAACATAACCAAAGTACTAGCGACGGTACGAAGGTAGTAAGACGCGCGATAAATCTTTAAAAATCAGCGCTGTAAGCGCGCATCCTCTAAGTGGCTCATCAATTCGCACAGCCTGCCTGCTCGACGATCAAAATCCGCTGTTCTTGCGCAGCACACTCGCTGCCTGCGCGATATCACCCCAATATCGACCAGCTTTTTGAGACCCATGGGAGTGCTACCGGAGGAAATCGGTTCGTGCGCCTGTGCGCGGCGTCACTTTCTTCTCTCGGTCGCTCTGCTAGCGTCAGGAGTCCGGTTCAACTTCCTTGCAGTCCAGATTGAGGTGCTCTCTTGAAATTGCTAGTGATCGGTTCCGGCATGATGGGGTCGGCAGCGGCTTACGATATGTCGCGCCAGGCGGACGTGGACTCGGTCACGCTGGCCGACTCCGATCTGAAACGCGCGCGCGAAGTCGCCGCTCGCATTAACCATATTCAGGGCGGCAAAAAGCTGAAGGCCATCGCGCTTGACGCTTCCAGTGAAAGTGCTGCCCTGCGCCTGATGAAGGGACACGATGCCGCGCTGTCGGCAGTTCCCTACTTCTTGAATCTCGGCCTGGCAAAAGCTGCTATCGAAGCGCGCTGCCATTTCGCAGATCTCGGGGGAAACAATACGGTCGTCCGGCAGGAACTGGCGCTGGCCGGCAAGGCGGAAAAGCGCGGGGTTGCCATCGCTCCCGACTGCGGCTTGTCGCCCGGCATGGCATCCATTCTTGGAGGAGAACTGGTGAACCGGCTGGGCGGCCGCGCCGACGCACTCAAACTCTATGTCGGCGGCCTGCCGGAAAAGCCCATGCCCCCGTTTCACTATCAACTGGTCTTTTCGGTGGAGGGGCTGATCAACGAGTACGTCGAGCCGGCCAGCATCCTGCGCAAGGGAAAAATGGTTACGGTCGAGCCTCTGACCGAGCCTGAAGAATTTCATATGGCGGGTTTCGCTCCGCTGGTGGCCTTTCACACATCGGGCGGCACCTCCACTCTGCCGGAAACGTTCGAAGGCCGAGTGGGGGAATGCTTTGAAAAGACTCTGCGCTATCCCGGACACTTTGATCTGTTATGCGAACTGAAAGCGCTCGGCCTGTTCTCGAGCGACAAGATGAAAATCGGCAAGGCGGAAATTGCTCCGCGCGCGATGATGTCGAAAATCTTTGAGGGAAAATTCGCCGGAAAAGGCCCGGACGTCTGCATTATGCGCCTCGAAGCCCACGAATCCGTGCGCACTCCCGGAGTGCGGGGCCTGCTCGGCGCCCGCCTTCAGGGCCGGGTGGCCAGTTTCACGCTGGTGGATCATTATGATCCCAAAACCGACATGAGCGCCATGATGCGCACCACCGCCTTCCCCGCCTCGATCGTGCTGCAGATGCTTGCGTCGGGTGCGATCGCGAAACGCGGGGCGGTCTTGCAGGAACGAGACGTTCCGGCAGACCTCTTCCTCAACGAAATGGAAAAGCGCGGAATTAAAATCCAGTACGCGATCCAGTAATGCTGGAAAAGCATGCGCAGGGATCAATCCGGGCGAGCCCGTGCCGGCGGTCACCCGTTGTGCACTTTTTCAAACCGGCGCCGGGAGGGTACCCTTAGTTCCAGCACGGAGGAACTTTGCGCTACCTGGATCGCATGCAACCGCTGGCGTTAGTCGCTTTGCGCCTGACCCTGGGAATCATCTTCATCGGCCACAGTTCCCACAAGGTCTACGGCCACCTGCACGACTATGCGAATTTCATGACGAGCCTGGGAATCCCCGGCTGGCTCGGATACGTTTCCGCCTTCACGGAATTCCTCGGCGGCATTTTATTGATTATGGGCTCGCTCACGCGCGTCGCCGCCTTCGCGCTGGTCGTGGACATGACTGTCGCGATCGCGAAAGTGCACTGGAAACACGGACTGCTGGGCACGGGCGGATACGAGTTCACTCTCGCATTGTGGACGATGGCGTTCGCGCTGATCTTTTTCGGGGCCGGTCCGATTTCTATCGATGCGATCCGCGGAAGCGGAAGAAGTTTTGGCAGGAGCAAATCGAAATAGCTTTCGAAAAACTTTCGCTTGTCCCCCATCCGTCCCAATCACGCCCATATCGAGCGCTCAGGACACAGCTAGACATAACACCTGCACATTGAAATGCCATTCGAGAATCTTCTTGTGCCCTTGGATAACTCCATCCATCTCAGCACGCTGCCTCTGAAGCCAAACCGACCGGCCGTTTCATGCGCTGAAAAGCCGCGCCCACCAAGGGATTTGACCCCTTGCAAGCAAACAAATGCTTGAAGGCCGCGCTCAACTTCACATAGAATCCCGCCACATCAGTGTCACACGCGTTCAAGCCCCGTTCCTAAAATTGATCAAACACATCCGCAAGGAGAATGAAAGAATGAGGCGTCAGAAGTCTCTCTTGTTTTCTATGGTATTCGTGTGCGTCGCTTTTCTCGCGACGTTCGCAGCCGGCCAGTCAGCATCACCCAAAGCGCGGCTTCCCATCAGGCAGATGGTGAAACATGCTCCAGAAGCAGCCAGCGCGGCGGCGCCGTTGGCGACAACCTCCACACCGGGTCTTCCCATTTGGAGCTTCAACGTCACCTCGGATCGCGACGGCAACCGATACACCGGAGTGATGGTGGGTGCCAATCCCTTCAATGATGACTCGGGCCGCACGCACGTCGCGACTCAGATCGTTCCCATCATCTTCAAGACCCACACGGTCGGCAGCAGCGTTGACGGCAACGGAATCATCGCGACCGAACCCGGCAACACCACGTTTAATCCCACCCAGCCTGATCGGGCGTGCCTGGGTTCGAGAAACAACAATCCCCTGCGGCTGTTCCAGCAGTCTCCCATTTTCCAGGCCGCCGACTTCAACTACGGCGGCACCGACGTCGGGCGCACGCAGACCACGGATGCTTACCAGCGTGCTAACTTCTGGAAGGTCATCGATCGCGAGGACTACCACGTAACTCTCGGTCCGGTCTCAACTTTCAATCCGATCGTGATCGACGTCCCGGCTGCCAGTGGCCTCGCTCTAGCCACGACCTCGCTCGGTCCTCCCGCGTTCTGTGCTCCCATGGCTATCGTGGATGCCAACCTCGTCGATCTCTTCATCAACAACAACATCCTTCCCGCGCTCGCGCCCCACGGCGTTAATCACGGCACGTTCCCGATTTTCCTGCTCTACAATGCCGTGATGTCCGATGGTGATCCCACCAATCTCGCCAACTGCTGCATTCTCGGTTATCACGGAACCGGCAACTCCGATTCGACCGCAACTTACTCTCCCATGGACTTCGACTCCACGGGACTATTCGGAGTCTCCGGTCTGGACATTGCCACCGCGACTCATGAAGTCGCTGAGTGGATGGACGACCCCTTCGGCAACAATCCCACGCCGCCTTGGGGTCACACCGGACAGGTGGCCGGGTGCCAGGGCAATCTCGAAAACGGCGATCCCCTCAGCGGCACCGAGGCCCCGCGCATCGTCATGCCCAACGGTTTTACTTACCACCTTCAGGAGCTAGCGTTCTTCTCGTGGTTCTATAGCGCGCGTTCCATCGGGGTAAATGGCTGGTTCTCCGATAACGGCACGTTCCTCACCAACGCAGGGCCACCCTGCCAGTAGCCGAACGCCAAAAACAGACAGGAGCAGCTTTCGAGCTGCTCCTGTTTCTTTACCCGTGACCCGTTTCTCGACACAACGGAGGAAGGCTATTGCTTATTAAAGAAATCGGGAAGCGCACCGCACGGAGAAAGTCCGGGATGGTTGGCTCACGACCAACGACCGACGGCAACGGCCAACGACGGGTTGCCTAGTACTCCGCCAGTTCTTTCATCCCGCGATACAAGTCCTTCGCCTGGGGTAGGATTGCGTCTTCCAGAATGGGCTGGTACGCAACGTAAACATCCATCGCCGCCACTCTCCGTACCGGCGCATCCAGATGCGGAAAGAGTTTGTCCGCGATGCGCGCCGCGATCTCGGCCCCGTATCCCCAGCTCAACGAATCTTCATACGCCACCAGCGCGCGATTGGTTTTTGCTACTGAGGCGGCAATCGTGTCCCAGTCAAACGGATTCAGGGTGCGGAGATCGATCAGTTCCACCTTTACCCCAAGCTCGCGCTCGAGTTTCTGCGCCGCCTGCAGCGCTCGAGGGACAACCGCGCCATAGGTGATGACGGTAAGGTCCGTGCCCGCCTGCACGATCCGCGCTTTTCCAAATGGAACGGAATAATCCGGCCCCGGATAGTGCGAACGCCCGTAGGTCTCGCGATACAACCGCTTGTGCTCCAGGAACAGTACCGGATCGTCGCACCGGATGGCCGTACGCAACAGGCCCGCCGCATCCAGCGCATTCGATGGAAAGACAACACGAAGTCCCGGAATATGCGTGAAGATGCTCTCCCCGCACTGCGAATGATAGAGCGCGCCGCCCGTCAGATATCCACCGATGGCCACACGAATCACGAGCGGAGCCGAGAACGCATTGTTCGAGCGCCACCGGATTACCGGGAGTTCGTCGCGCAGCTGCATCATCGCCGGCCAGATGTAGTCGAAGAACTGGATCTCAACCACCGGCTTCAGGCCCCGCGTTGCCATGCCGGTCGCGCGACCCACGATGTTGGCTTCCGCAATGGGCGCGTTAAACACGCGATCCGAGCCGAATGCCCCTTGCAGTCCGGCCGTCAGCTTGAACACACCGCCCTTCCCTTTCACCAGCTTCTTGTCGAGATAGTCCACCCGGCTGCAATCCGCCACGTCTTCGCCGAAAATCACAACCCGCTCGTCGCGCTTCATCTCATCGCGCAAGGTCGCATTGATCAGCTCGGCCATGGTCTTCGGCAAAGGCGCCGCGGGCTTCTTGCCATCGCCAGTCGCAGGCTGTTCTGTTACTTGCGCGAACACCGGTTCCGCCTCGAACTGCGCCGAGGTGGGATCGAGATCGGGCGAATAAATGAAGTTGGTAATGGACTCGGGCGTCGGGAACTTGGCCTCAAGAGCGCGATCGACGGCGGCCTGCAGTTCCTCTTCCACCTGCTTCTCGAGCTGGTTAATGCCCTTCTCGTCGAGAATGCCCTCGCGGATCAGAAACATCTGCATGCGCGGGATGGGATCTCGCGCCGCATCGCGCTGCCGCTCCACGTCGGGACGGTAAAGCCGTTCGTCGTCGGAAAGGGAATGCGAGTAGGGACGGATCACGTGCGCATGCACGAAGCCAGGACCTTTGCCGGCGCGGCAGTAGTCCACCGCCCGCTTCATCGCCGCATAGCTGACCACCGGATCCGTGCCGTCCACTTCTTCAAAATGAAAATTCGGGAAGCCCGAGACCAGCCGCGAAATATTTCCGCCCGCCGTCTGTACCTCAACCGGCACCGAAATCGCGTATTCGTTGTCTTGAATCACAAACACGATGGGCAGCTTCTTATTCGAGGCTGTGTTCAGCGCTTCCCAGAACTCGCCTTCGCTCGTCGTACCGTCTCCGAGCGAGACATAGGTGACCTCGTCACCGCGGAAGCTGACGTCTTTAAACTGCCGGTAATCGCCCTGCGCTTTCTGCGTCGAATTGGGATGGTTGCGGAGGTAAACGCCGGCTTCCGCGCAACCAACCGCCTGCAAAATCTGCGTGCCCGTCGGGGAAGATTGTGTGACGACGTTCAGGCGGTTGTAGGCCCAATGCGAGGGCATCTGTCGCCCGCCGGAACTGGGATCGGCGGCCGCGCCCACCCCCTGCAAAAGCATTTCGTAGGGTGTCGCGCCCAGTGCCAGCACCAGCGCGCGATCGCGATAGTAGGGATAGAACCAGTCATAGGCCGGCTTCAGGCAGAACGCCGCGGCTAAGCCGATCGCTTCGTGTCCGGCGCCGGAGATCTGAAAAAAGATTTTCTGCTGCCGCTTGAGCAGGATTTCGCGGTCGTCCAGCCGCCGCGAGGTGTACATCGTCCGATAGGCATCAATGAGTTGCTGGCGGGTCAAGCCCGAATAGGTTTTGGACTTCTTGTCGTCCGCGGCGGTCGCATTCAGCTTGGGGTCAGTTTTCGTCGTCGCCATTCCGTACCCTATGGGCTGGGGATTTGCAGAGTGCATTGTAAATGCAGACGTGCGGATCTGGAATACAGCGTTCCAGATCAGGAGTACCGACTGGTCGGTGGAGAAGCGAGCTAGAAGCCAAACGCTAGAAGCTAGTACCTCCGTCTGAGATGTCCCGTCATTTATCCTTGCAACGACACATGATCCGCATGAACCGTAAGTTCGATCCCGTTTCCATTAAATTGCTGATCTTCGACCTCGACGGTACGCTGATTGACTCGCGCCTCGACCTGATCCATTCGGTCAACGCCACGCTTCGCCACCTCCACCGCCCGGAGTTGCCCGGAGATGTGATCGCCACCTATGTAGGGGATGGCGCGCCGATGCTGGTTCGCCGGGCCCTGGGCGATCCTGCGGACGAGACTGCGGTTCATCGTGCGTTGGAATTCTTTCTGGCCTACTACCGCGAACACAAGCTGGACCACACGCACGTCTACGCGGGAATTCGCGAGGCGCTATCCTCCATCCGCGCATCCCGCAACGGACAGCCTCGCAAGATGGCCGTGCTATCCAACAAGCCCGTGAATCCGTCGCGCGCTATTGTCGATGCACTCGGCTTGGGCGAATTCTTCTTACACGTCTACGGAGGCAACAGTTTTCCCACCAAGAAGCCCGACCCGCTCGGCGCGCAGGCAATCCTGAAAGAAACCGGATGCGCGCCCAGGGAAACCGTGATCGTCGGCGACTCTTCGATCGACGTCCTCACCGGACGCAACGCCGGACTGTGGAGTTGCGGCGTTACCTACGGCTTTGCTCCCCAGACCCTGGAACTTACGCCACCCGACGTACTGGTCGATACGCCGCGGGAGCTTGCCGCAGTCTTTGACTGAACGAATCGGTTTCCTTAAAGCTTACATTAGCGCTACGGAGCCCCAGGATCGACGATTGAGCCCTCGGATGACCTGAACTCCGCCCCAAGCCCCGACGCGCCCCTGTAGGCCCTCTAAAGCATCCTGGAGGGCATTCTACGAGCCGCTCGTGGACTGTTTTTGGATTGGATGCGCCTGGCGCGGGCAGTTTTTTTAGATATCTTAAAGCTAACGTATTAAATCTAAAGGGAAAGGCTTTCAAACGCCGAGTTCGCCGGGAAAGCCGGCAGGACGCTGACGTTTGCTTCGCGATCTTTGCGCGCTCCTTCCTTTGCGGTTAGAAGCTTTTCGTCCAACCCACAGCGAGCGCAATTGCAGAGGGACCTCGTCCGACAACGGAAGCAGATGACAGGTTAGGCTAAACTCAAACCCGGTTGATGATGACGAGCGACCCCTCCGGCTTCACGCCCAAAGAGCTGCGCAAGTTGCGCGCACTGAAGGGTCCGCATGGAATTCAGAAACACCTGGATGCCATGCCCTACCACTTGGCCGACACGGCCTGGTCCCCTCGCAAAGTCTTGGCGGAGAACACGTCGCATTGCCTGGAAGGCGCGATCTTTGGCGCTGCTGCCTTGCGGGCTAATGGCTTCCCACCCCTCATCGTCGATCTCGAGGCCGAGCACGATACCGACCACGTGATCGCGGTTTATCGCGTTGACGGGCATTGGGGTTCAGTTGCGAAGTCGAACTACACCGGCTGCCGTTATCGCGAGCCGGTCTATCGCACGCTGCGCGAGCTGGCGCTCAGCTACTTCAACATTTATTTCAATTTGCGCCGCGAACGAACGCTGCGCCGCTTCTCCCGCCCCGTCAATCTGGCGCGCTTCGACCGGCTCGAGTGGATGACGACCGAGAAACCGATCTGGTTCATCGTGTATCACCTGCTTGAGATTCCGCACGAGAGTCTATTCAGCAAACGGATTGCTAGGCGCCTGCACCGTGTGGATGAACGGGTCTACCAGGCGGAAATTCTGGGCAAGGCGTACAAGCCGGGAAAAGTTCAGAAGAAAGCTCGGTGAGCGCGACTGGCTAGGCAGCCGCCCACTCGTGGGTCTGGGGACTGGAGCTGCTTCCGTCGCCGAGCAACAACAGAAGCAAGGCCAGGACTACTTCAGGATTTGAAGGCGGCGCCGAGGGAGCCACCAACCGCAAGTGACGACAGAGTTCGCTGCCCTTCGCGGGTCCGGAGTGCACCATGATCGGCAGGCTCGGCTTCGAGTCGGAAAGGCAATTCCACACTTCCGGCCGCGCCATTGACGAAGCCTGATCCAGCACCATCACATCAAAGTCCAATGAGCTTGCAAGACATACGGCATCGCTCGCGCCGCGCGCCGTCCATACATCGAACCCGGCTTTCTGCAAAGTCTCGGTGAGATTTTGCAGGCGTCGCGGCGAACTGTCGACGCAGAGAATACGATGAGCCGGACGCGTCATGGAGATATACACCCCTTTCCCATGGAAAGGCCTGAGTGGAAGGCTCAGCTTAGAACAAGTTGGTCTCTTTTTTGTTAAAAGCTTGTAAAGAAACGCAAATTGAGATGCGTGCAGATAAAAATCTGTTGTGGCAATTTTCTCTATGAGAAAGCGCGCTCCGAGCCAGCTTTGAGACGTGTTGAAACATTCCGGGTGGCAGCGGGTTTTTTCTGCGAACCGGAGAGCCGCAGGTAACGTAAATCATGGTAATGCGTGGTCTTACTCTCTCTTTCATCCTCCTTGTTAGCTCGGCTGTCTTCGGACAAACCAGTCCCGTCAAAGAGTCCGAAGCGGCATCCGCTCAAAAATTGAACGCGACCGCGCTTAACCCCGCCCCCATAAGCTTTTCGCGAGAGCAAATCCAGGAAATGATCCGCTTGTCAGCTGAGAAGGACATGGAGAACGACAAGCGGCAGCGCGACTACACCTACGTCGAACGCGTGGAAGAACACAAACTCAACGGCAAAGGCGAAGTTTCTTCCACCGAGACCCGCACCTACGATGTGCTGCAAATCTATAACGAGCAGGTTCGGCGGCTGACGGCTAAGGATGACAGGCCGCTCTCCGCCAAAGATGCCGCCAAAGAAGAAGAAAAAATCCAGAAAATCATCGACAAGCGCAAAAACGAATCGGACTCGCAGCGCGAGAAACGCTTGCAACAAGAGGAGAAAGAGCGCGCAGACAACCGCGAGTTCGTGAAAGAGATTGCCGATGCCTACGACTTCAAGCTCGCCGGGGTGGAGAAGCTCGATGGCCGTGACAGCTATGTGATTGACGGCGAACCGCGGCCGGGCTTTGAACCCAAACGCAAACAGGCAAAGATTCTGCCCAAGTTCCGCTTCCGAGTGTGGATCGATCGTGCGGAGAATCAGTGGGTGAAGTTGGAGGCGCAGTGCATCGATACGGTGTCCTTCGGCCTCTTTATCGCGCGCATTCACAAAGGTTCGCGCATTCTGATCGACACCACCCGCGTCAACAATGAAGTCTGGCTGCCCCGGCGCGTCGCCGTGCACGTGGATGCGCGTCTGGCTTTGCTGAAGAATTTCGATGTCGACGAAGAGATTACTTATAAGGATTACAAGAAGTTCCACGCCGCTTCGAGGATTACCGGGATGGAGGAAGCGAAGTAGGTCGGGGTTGCGAGTTTCGAGTTGCGAGTTTCGAGTTTCCAGTTTCGAGTTTCCAGTTTCGAGTTTCCAGTTTTGAGTTTCGGGGCCGAATCGCAGCATCTTCACTGACGTCTTCCTTGTTCAGATGGGCGGTGGCAGGCCGTGTGCGCAGGAGAACGAGGTGCCGCCATAAGTTGAGCTGCCGCTTTTAGTTGCAGACGACTTCTCGGAAAGTCTCACCGGGCACGATGGGCGGGGAAGCCGTGTCCCCAGCTTGCGGCAGATTTGAGAGTATTGTCACGCGTTATAATAAAAAGATTCTCTATCGTGAAAATCGCTCTCTGTGAGGGCCGTGAACGTTTGCACCTGCCCGGCAGTTGGTGATTTGGCTAAGAGCGAGGAGCTAAGAGCAGAAGCTGTCTTTCTATGGATTTCAAACTTGTCAGTGATTACAAGCCGCAAGGGGACCAGGGATCCGCGATCAAGTCGCTGGTGCGCGGGGTATTCGATCGCGAGCAGCACCAGGTGCTGCTGGGCGTAACGGGTTCGGGCAAGACCTACACCATGGCCAAGGTGATCGAGGCCTCCAACCGCCCGTCCATCGTGATGGCTCACAACAAGACCCTGGCCGCGCAGCTTTACCACGAATTTAAGAGCTTCTTCCCGCACAATGCGGTGGAATATTTCGTTTCTTATTACGACTACTACCAGCCAGAAGCCTACGTTCCGGCCGCCGACCTCTACATTGAAAAAGAATCCACGATTAACGACGAACTCGACAAGCTCCGCCTGTCGGCCACCAAGTCTCTGTTTGAGCGGCGCGATGTGCTGATCGTGGCGTCGGTGAGCTGCATTTACGGCCTGGGATCGCCGGAAGCCTACTACGGCATGTTGCTGTTCCTGGAGAAGGGCCAGAAGATCAAGCGACAGGACATCACGCGCAAGCTGGTGGAAATTCTCTACGAGCGCACCGATGGCGACTTCCGGCGCGGCACGTTTCGCGTGCGCGGCGACGTGATCGAGATTTACCCCACCTACGATGACATGGCCTATCGCGTTGAGCTCTGGGGCGACGAGGTGTCGGCGCTCTCGCAGATCGATCCCCTGTTTGGAACGGTCAAGCAGCGCTACGTGCGCTTGCCCATCTATCCCAAAACACATTATGTGATGAAGGAAGAGACCAAGGCCTCGGCGGTCGCATCGATCAAAGAAGAGCTGGCCTGGTGGGAAGTGGAACTCGAGAAACAGGGACGGCTGGTGGAATCACAGCGCGTACACCAGCGGACGATGTTTGATCTCGAGATGATCAAGTCGATGGGCTTCTGCCACGGCATCGAGAACTACTCGCGGCACTTCACAGGGCGACTGCCGGGCGAGCCGCCACCCACTCTGCTCGATTATTTTCCGCGCGACTTCATGATGTTCATCGACGAATCCCACCAGACCGTGCCGCAGTTGCGCGGGATGTATGCCGGCGACCGGTCGCGCAAGGAAGTTCTGGTGGAATACGGATTCCGGCTGCCTTCCGCGCTCGACAACCGTCCGCTCACGTTCGAGGAATTCGAGCATCGCATGAACCAGTTGGTCTACGTTTCGGCGACGCCCGGACCGTACGAACTGACCAAGTCGGCGGGGGTTGTAGTGGAGCAGATCATCCGGCCTACGGGACTGATCGATCCCCCGGTGGAAATCCGGCCGGTGAAGGGACAGATTGACGACCTGCTGCACGAGATTCGCGATCGCGTGGCCAAACACGAACGTGTTCTGGTAACAACGCTGACCAAACGCATGGCGGAAGATCTCGCGGAATACTACAGCGAAGTGGGCGTGCGCTGCCGCTACATGCATTCGGAAATCGAAACGCTGGAGCGGGTGAAAATCCTGCGTGATTTGCGCAAGGGTGACTTCGATGTGCTGATTGGGATCAACCTGCTGCGCGAAGGGCTGGACTTGCCCGAAGTATCGCTGGTGGCGATTCTGGACGCGGACAAGGAAGGATTCCTGCGCTCGAGCGGGTCGCTGATCCAGACCATCGGGCGGTGCGCCCGCAATCTGAACGGGCGCGCGGTTTTGTATGCAGACCGGATGACCGACTCGATGAAGCGCGCCATGGACGAGACCAACCGACGGCGAGCCATCCAGACTGCATACAACGAAGAACACGGGATCACGCCGGAGTCGATCGTGCGGCCTCTGGAGATGTCGCTGGCCTCGATTGTGGCGGCCGATTACGCGGATCTGACTTCGGTCGAGGAGAGCGGGGTCCCGGAATTCAGATCGCAGGAAGAGTTGGATGGCTTCATTGCCAAGCTCGAGAGCGATATGCGGGAGGCCGCGAAAAAGTTTGAATTCGAGAAGGCGGCAAAGCTGCGGGACACGATCAAGGAATTGCGGACGAAGGAATTCCTGTTCGCGTAGTTTCGTTTTCTCCCGAAGACACAGAGGCACAGAGAAGGGCCATTTTGGTCGGAAAGTTTCCCGATTGCTGTGATATTGCGGACGGTACAGGGGTCCTTCGACTTCGTTCGGCTGGCGCCTCAGTTCGCTCAGGATGACAATGCGGGCGAAAATTATTTCGTCCAGGTTGCGGGAACTTCGAGGTACGACTGATCGAGCGCCGCGATCGACGGACAGCCCAGCAATCTCACTGTTCTTTCTACGTCGGCGCGCAGGATCTCTATTGCGCGGCTCACACCTTCCTCACCCGCCGCCGACAGGGCATACGCATAGGCGCGTCCGCAGAGCACGGCGCGGGCACCCAGGCACAGAGCTTTCACGATGTCGGAACCGCGGCGCACTCCGCCATCCATCCAGACTTCGGCCTGGCCTTTGATTGCGGCCACGACTTCGGGCAGCGCGCGGATCGACGGACGCACGCCGTCCAGTTGCCGGCCTCCGTGATTGGAGACGCTGACCGCCGCGGCACCTTCATCGACGGCCCGCTTCGCGTCCTCGCCGGTCAACACTCCCTTCACCACGATAGGCCCGCGCCAGTGCTCACGGATCCAGCGCAGGTCTTCCCATTTCACGGCGGAGGCGGCCAGCGCCGCACCCACGTCGACCATTTGCAGCGGACCTTTGCCCGGGATGACGACGTTCTCGAGCATGGGCACACCGCCATCGAGCAGAAACTGCGCGAGCCAGCGGGGATGGGCAAGGATATTCGGCAGGAACGGCAGCTTGGCCAACGTGCGACTGCCCATCAGCTCCTTCATGCCATTGCGGAGGTCGCGCTCCCGCAGACCGGCGACGGGCGTATCAATGGTAACGACCAGCGCGGAGAATCCGGCGTTGCGGGCACGGTCGATCGCGGCTTCCGCGGCGGCACGGCCCCCCAGAAGATAGAGCTGATAAAACACGGGACCGGTCGAAGCTGACTTCACCTTCTCCATCGGGTGACCGGAGATGGTGGACAGGATGTAAGCCATGCCGGCTTTGCCGGCGGCGCTTGCGGCGGCAACCTCGCCGCCCGGATGCATGAGCCGGCTGTAGCCGACGGGAGCGAGCATCGCGGGAAATGACAACTCCTGTCCGAGGACGGTAGTTTTCAGTCCGCAATCCGAAGACGCAACCGCGCAACGCGGGCGGAAAATGAGGTCGTCGAAGGCGCGGCAATTCTCACGCAACGTGATCTCGCCGTCGGCGCCGCCATCCAGGTAGTCGAAGACCGCCTTGGGCAGACGCCGCTCGGCTAGAGGGCGAAAGTCGGAGATGTTGACGATCTGCGAGGGGCGCACGAGATATCTTTTCCGAATTCGCAAAAGACTAACATCTGCGATTGGAGTGCATCAAACTCAGACCTCTCTGTCCTCTGTGCGCAGGCGAGCACTATGAGGCCCGGCGGGCTCACGCCCGCTGGGCCCTGGTGCCGCCCCTCCGGGGCTTGCGGTCTGATTGCCAGCTTTCCCAGCGCTTCGCGCTGGGCTAATGAATGCCGCCGCTGGGCGGCTTGAAATGTCTACTTTTTCGGAGGGGTGAGGTGATCGGGCATGGGCGTGGTCTCGCCGAGCACGACGTCGCGATGGCCTCACACAGTGCAATCCGTTCAGGGCCACGGATACCTTCCAGGTTACAGTCCTGCAATCGCCAATTGCTTTTCCGGAACGCATGGGTGGCTTTGTCATCGATGACTCGCCAGTACTCTAAGAGCCTATCGCCGGGGCGCTGGAGCCGGGCCAGGCGGCAGGATTTCCGGCTCGCTGCTCATAATTTCTCGGCGGGTTACAAAGAATACCGCCGTGGTCCAAGTGGGAAACAGGTCGAAGCCGGGAATCAGTTCGGCAGCGAAGCTGGGAAGGAACGCCCAGTGCCAGCCGAGCAGGCGGATCAGGAGCGCGGCGACAATCACGTCGAGCGCGGTATTGGCGGGCGAGAAAACACCTTCGCCGAACATGGGAACGACCGCGATCTGGATCGCGTCCGCCGCCATGGCCACAAGCCAGGCCAGCCGGTGTTCGGGCGTTTTCAAGCCTTTCCAGAAATCACGAATGCGCATGGCCGGGCCTCCCGAATTCAGGATACAAGGATTGGATGGCGCGGGAGAAGCGGGGGATGCCGCAAAAATCGGCGTTCGCGCAGCGGGACGTTATCGGCAATCAAAACTCTTGCGTGAAAAGTACCCTGTGTTCCCGGTATTGGACGCAGAGACGCACGGAGGAATTCAGTACCACAAATACCTGTTTCGCTTGCGGTGTAGTGGTTTTCAACTGACGTGCGATAGGTGGCATTTTTCTTTCACCCGGCTTGCGGGCTGCGCTATTGTTGCGCGCAATCGGTACATCGTTCGCGGGTGGTGGTGAAGCTTGCGAAGGCTCAGGAATGTTCTTTTTGGTTCTGTCTGACCTTTCTTCTGATCGGGCGTATGGTCGCAGCATGCAAAGTGGCAGTAATCTTCCAGCACGCTCCCAAACGCACGGCACACTTCGAACAAAGTTCTGGCGCGAGCACAGGCTGGAGACCGGACTGCCCAATTTCAGGCCGGACTCGCGTTTGAGACTCGCGCGGGTACCAATCAGGATTATGACGAAGCTGTGAAGTGGTACCGCAAGGCCGCTGACATGGGTGATTGCCGCGGCGCAGAACAATCTGGGCGGAATGTTTTTTGGGGCAGGGACGACAGTAGGCTCTAGGGTCTAGGCTCTAGCTCTTCTCCAGCCGGACTGTATTCGACGGATCTGTCGTGCAACCGAAAAGGAGGGGAGCCTTTGTGGCTCTCCTTATATTGTGTAGCCCAGTTGTGCAGGCGAGAGGGGCGTTGCACATTGCAACGGCAGGATGTATCAGTGGAAGCATTTTCCGTGGTTTCCTTTGACCCCGCCTGCAGAGCACGATATGGTCTACACAACAGCTCCGTGTGGGTGGGGTAAATCATGCGATTTCGAAGTTGGGCGCTGATGAGCGTGCTTCTGTTGGGAACTCTTCCCTGCGTGGCGGGCGAGTCTTGTAAAGTGGGATTTGTTTTCGACCGTGCGCCTGGACCGGTGCGCGATTTTTCCCGGCTTCTCAAGAAAGCCCAGGCTGGAGATCCTGATGCACAGTTCAAGATCGCACTCGTGTATGAATCCGGTGTCGCGGCCGGGCAGGATCTTGATGAGGCGGCGCGATGGTACCGGGAGGCTGCGGACCATGGCGAACCCGCGGCCCAGAACAATCTAGGCAGCATGTATTTGAGGGGTTTAGGTATCAAGCAAAGCGACAGCGATGCCGTCAAGTGGTTCGCTCGCGCAGCGGTGGAGGGGTTCCCCGCAGCTCAGAACAATCTTGGTCTGATGTATGCGCGCGGTAGGGGCGTTGCGCAAAACGACATCACGGCAGTCGCGTGGTACCGCAAGGCAGTGGCTCGGAACTATGCTCCGGCTCAGTCGAACCTGGGCTTCATGTACCTGCAGGGCCGGGGTGTTCCTGCGGACAGCAAGGAGGCTGCAAAGTTGTTCCGCAAAGCCGCAAAGGCGGGTGATGCGGCAGCCCAGTACAACCTCGGGCTTCTGTATTCCCTGGGCAGTGGTGTGAAGCAAGACTCCGGACTGGCGGCGAAGTTCTTTCACGCGGCGGCCGCAGGTGGTTCCCGGGAAGCGCAGAGTGCGATTGGATCTGGCCTCAGCTCCGCGAAGGAAGTTTCCCTCTTTGCCCCTGCAAATTAGCGTGCGCTTTCGACGCCCACAGTCAGCTAAGGCGCACTTTCAGTGTGAAAAAGGGCCGGCTTGAGAGCCGGCCCGAATACTTTGTCGCTGAATTGATTTAGAAGATAAATTTCACCATCCCTCTGCCCTGGAAGCCTGGGTTGAATGCCGCCGGATGACCATAACGGGGATCGAGGCCGATTCCACCGTTTCTGACTGCATTGGTGGATGCGACCAAGGATTTCCAGTCAAATCCTTGCGTGAGATTGAC
This sequence comes from uncultured Acidobacteriota bacterium, assembly GCA_963850425.1. Taxonomy (GTDB): domain Bacteria; phylum Acidobacteriota; class Terriglobia; order Terriglobales; family Acidobacteriaceae; genus Gp1-AA133. The sequence goes on from CAWKLF010000007.1 coordinate 522,996, forward strand.
GTCGCTCAGAGGAATGCCAATCGTATCCACCAACTCCTCCTGGTTGTAGCGATCCATGGTGTATACATTGGTTTTCTGATTGAACAGATTGATGACGTTGAACTCGAAGCGCAGCTTCTTGGTCTCACTCTTGCCGAGCTTCAATTCATGCGCAATTAAAAGATCGGTTTGATTGAAGATTGGCGTGCGGCCCATGTCGCCACGGCCCTCGACGTACATGGGAATGCCGTTGCTGGTGTTCACCTGGGTGGTCATGGGGGTGCCACTCTGGGCACGGAAGAACCCGCCGAACTCGGTTCCAAACTTGAACATCTTGGAGCCGTAGAATTTGAAGACGTGCGGGCGATCCGTGGGCAGGCGACCAAACAGGCCGTCGTGGCCGTGAGCATCGAACACCGCTTCGTCCAGGTCGAAATAGCGGTTGGCGTTGCCGCCCGGGCGGTAAGTTTGCGCGAAGAACGCCTGATTGCCACTGAAGGCGTAGCCGAGAGTCGCAGGACGAATTTCGTCCGTGCTCTGTAGCCCGGAATAATTGCCATAGAGCCGGCTGAAAACGTAGCTGGCGTTAAACAAATACCCGCCGCCGAAGCGCTTGCCCAACGACAATTCCATGGCGTCATAGGTGCGTTTGGCTTTCGGCATAGGAACGAAGCAATTGCCGTCGATTGTGATCGGACAAGCCAGTCCACCAGAAAGCGCCACATTGTTCCGGCCTTCGCCGGGATTGCCGTAGTTGTAGACTTCGCTGCCGTTTTCTATCTGGCCCATGTCCTCAATCGTGCGGTTCAGGTTACTGCGGACGTAGCGCCCGGTGAAGACCATGCCCTTCTGCACTTCCCACTCGACTCCCGCATGCACGGTGTCCGAGCTCATCGGCTTAGTCTTCGGATCGATTCGGTCAAAGCCCGGGATGCGGCGGTCGCGGTACGCAGTCGGCCACAGGTTGGTGCCCGGCATGTTGTTAAGGTTCAGGCTGAAGACGTCGGTGGTGTCGAGCGTGCGATAGAAGACGTTCCAGACTTGCCCTCCGAAGGTACCGCGGGCGAGATCGTACTTGGTCCAGTCATAGAACCGGCCCCACCCGCCAGACAACTTCACCTTGCCGTTGCCAAACAGGTCAAAGCTAGCGCCAATGCGAGGAGCGATCTTGTCTCCGTAGCCGAACTGAAGGGCATATTTCTTGACATCGGGCCGGAAAGACGGGATGGTCTCTTTTTCGAAGCGTACGCCCGCGTTGATGGTCAGGCGCGGAATCACTTTCCACGAATCCTGAACGTAGAAGTGGTTGATGGAGGAACCGGCGGTTCCCATCGTGCCACCCTGATGCACCGCGTAGTAACCGAAGTCTCCGGTTGTTGCTGGCCCGCCGTTCTGCTGGCAGATCGCGCAAGAATTTTCGCTGATGACTCCGGTTTCTGGATCGAACGTATTCCAATTGAGCACCACGCGTCCGTTGGGACCGTAGTCGGAGCTGTTCACGTTATTTACGTTTTTGGCAGTACCGATACCAAACTTGAAGTTGTGCGATCCGGCAAAGCGTACGAATTGACTGAGGTCCGCCTGGATATAGGTTCGGGTGGTCAAATCATGGACGACCTGCCCGGCTGATGGTGAGGTATAGCCGGCTAACCTTTGAACGGAGTCTGGAACCCCGGGAAGTCCCGCCGGTGAAGTGTTATACCAATATTCGCCGTTCGCCTGGACGCCGGTATCCATGTAGTTCAGGTAGTAACGGCCACCGCGAACGCTGAGCACCGTGTTGACGCTGGGCAAGTAGTCGACCTGGCCGGTATAGCTCTGCTCCGGCTGGAAGTACCCGAGGGTAGCACTCGTGCGAGCATCTACCAGGCTACTGGTGCTGCTGTTTGGCGCATAGCCGTCAAGTGCGTAGATGGTTCCGGTCATACTTTGCGGCGTATATAGCCATGTAAAGTTCATGCGCAAACGTTGCAGAGGCTCAATGGAAAGCTTGTTGAACCAGTTCATCTGGCTGGCACTGCGTTTCATATCGCCATTGCCGTCAGTGAAGTTGATATTCCGACTCTGGCGTGACCAGCGCGGGACTGCTTGGGTGAAAAAAAACAGCTTGTCTTTGATGATGGGACCGGCCAGCGAGCCTCCGAACTCGTAGTTGTCGCTCTTCATCTTGCTGTCCTGGAAGTACGAAAAGGCGTCGAGCGAGGGATTAATTTGCAGCCGTTTACTTTGTGCAGTGTTCAGCTTGTTTCCGGCATAGTAAAAGAGCAGGTCCCCGTGGAAGGCGTTGCCTCCCGACTTGGTCACTGCGCTCACCACGCCACCCAGAGCTCCGCCATATTCGGCATCCAGGCCGGTCGTCTTCACCTGCACTTCCTGGATGTAATCGAAGGTTGCGCTCTGACGCGCCGAGCCATCAATCATGCTGTTGGTCGAGACGCCGTCAATGTAGTAGGAGTTCTCGGCCCCGCTGGAACCGTTGATCTGAAAGCCGCCGTCGACGTAGCCAGTGTTCACCGATGGAGAAAAAACAGCGACGCCGGTGAAATCACGGGCCTTGGGTAGTGTGTTGAGTTCCTCGATCGTGACGTTGTGCGAAATCATCGTAGAGGATGTGTCAATCGCCAGCGCAGCTGCGCTGACTTCTACCATCTCCTGCACCGCGCCGACCTGCAGACCGACATCAACCGTCGTGGCCTGGCCGACGACCACCAGGATATTAGGGGCTTCGCTGCGCGTGAAACCGGTCTTCTCAAACACGACCGAATAGCGACCCGGCTCAAGGTTGGGGAGAGTATAACTGCCGTCAGCACGGCTACTCATGGTGAGTGAACGGTTAGTGGCATTGTTGGTCACTGTAACGGCGACCCCAGGCAGCACCGCTTTGCTTGGGTCTCTTACAACACCAGCGATCGTGCCGAATTGTTCCTGGGCGAATAAGGGCAGTACCAGGGCGCTAAGAAGGGCCACAAGAAACACTGGGATCAGGATTCGCTTGAAATGCATTCCGCCTCCTATTAGATCGAGCATGAATCATGGCCGCGCCAAGGTTTCCTGAATGGCAATCCAGAAGTCTCTCCGGGGGAAAAGGAAACAGCGCGTCACGTTTTGTGTCTAGTCGAACGCCTCGACGTCGACCTTGACCATCACATATTCGCTGTGGCGCCACGGGGATGCCGTGACGCGGAACACAAATCGGGAAGAAACTGGATTTCGTTTCCCGAGTTGGGAATCAGTCGGTTAGGAGTGTTGCCCACACGCAAGGTGGGTATCGAGGGATCGCTGGGCGGAGACTAAAACAACTTGCCTGCCTTGGCTGCGGCGGCCAGGGGCTTGCGGTAGAGGATGCAGCCCTTGTGAGTCTCGGACTGGAAGGGCACATCGGCGGTCGGCAGCTTTTCGCCGTCGCCAAGCAATAAATAGCCGCCGGGTTCGAGGTATAAGTGCAAACGCTGCGTGAGGGCGATCTTCTGGGCAGTCGAGAATTGGGGGAGGACGTCCATGCAGAAGATGCAATCAAAACGGCCCAGGTAGGCGGGACGGGCCAGATTCATTTGCGTAAACGTGATCAGGTTGCGTAAGCGCGGCTTGGCCAGGAAGTGCTGGTCGACGCGCGCGAAGTAGGTGTGGAGCAGAGCGGGCGAGAGCTGGGCAAGTTCTCGCTCGGAGTAGAGACCGCGCTCGGCAAAGGTGAGGGCGCTCTGGCGAATGTCGCTGGCCAGGATGTGAATCGTCCAGGCACCGCCGTACTCATTCAAGTCATTGCAGACAGTCAATCCGATGGAGTAGGCCTCTTCCCCGGTGGAGCAGCCGGCGCTCAGGATGCGCAGACTCTGTCTACTCTCTGTACCTTTGCGGGCACGCAGGTCGGGAAGAACTGCTTTCTCAAAGGTAGCAAAGGCGGCGGGATGACGAAAGAAGCCCGTCTCCCCGTCCAGCAATTGCTCCAGCAGGCGCTCACATTCGGTGTCGGACGCCTGCAGGCGGCCCATCAAGTCGGCCACTGAACTCAGCCGCCGGGCCTGCAAGTAGTCAGTGAGCTTGGCGATGAGCACGTCCTGCGGACTGTTCAGAAGCACGCCGGCCTGGCGTTCGAGGAGCAGGCGCAATTCCGAAAGCTCGTGATCGAGCACGAGGCGGAAGGGGCCTTTTTGTCCCCGGTTGGAGCGGTCGGAATGGTAGCTGGTGTTCATCGCAATCTCTGAGAGCGACTTTCCGTAGCGCGGCCTCCAAGGCTTCTTACTTGCGGGAGGGTCGCGGCTTGAGGGAGGGCGTTGGGCCGCGAAGATACGAATTACTTGGGCACAGTCTTACGAACGGACCGCTGCCATTTGTGGTTTTCGTTTTTGCTCCTTTACCGCCTGTTGATCGACGAAGGTCAGCTCTTTTTCGAGGGAGGAGAAGCGCTGCAGGATTTCATGCATTCGCAGTGACATATTGCGCATGGTTTCGATCTGCGAGCGCACTCCCGCCGAGAATGCGCCCGGCTCGAGCAAGAGCAACTCCGAATTGCCCAGCACGGAAGTCAGGGCGTTATTCAGCGAGTGCCGCATCTCGATCATGTACTGGCCGAGCGTGGCATGACGCTGGAGCAGCGCGCTAAGCTGTTCGGCGCGATCGGCGCGATGTACAGCGTCCACCCGGCGCAATGTCTCCGCTGCCAGCAGGACTACAAACTCGGCCCAGCCGTCATGACGAGTTACCGCCACCGCACGCGGAAGGTCCCGGCGCATGGTCAGCCTGATTTCGGGCGTGCCGCACACCAGGATGACGGGTCGGCCGGCGGCTTCCAGCGAGTGGCACAACGCACGGTGCGAGTCTGCGAGTGGCACATCGAAGACCACCAGATCGAAACTCTCAGGATTGATTGCGGGCACGACCTGGCTGCCCAGCATGGTGAAGGCGGGCACCACGCGCTCGCTTTGCCAGCGGCTGCAAATCTGACTGGCAAAATCGTTGTCGTCGGAGATGATGCCAATCTTCTTCTGGTTCACGGTAAGCATCGTCGGTATCGTCAGTTGCCGTCTCCGTTGGGAGTCCACTCGTCGGTGGAAACTTCAAATTCCGGGGTGGCGTCGGGATTGGTATTGAATTTCGCCGTAGAAGCTCCCGCACCGGCATGCGCCGCCATGGGCGCCGGTTTTGCTGCAGCCGCCGGGGTATTCTTGGGGGCCTTGGCCTGGGCAGCGCCGCGGCCAACAGCGTCATCGATGGCGGCGCGGAGATCGACCAGCATACGCAGCGGCTGGCCCGAGGAGTATTCGGCCTGGAACATCACTTTCCAGGACTGGCAGATCATGCGCAGGCGCAAGATGGGCTCTTCGGCGGAGAATTGCGCGCGCCGGCAGTCGATGGTCGTGACACCCTGCTGTTCCAATTCGCGCAGGCCGTCGAAAATTGCGTTCAGGTCCTGATGCATCAGGCGGAAGAACACGCGCCGCATCAGGAAACTGAAGCGTGCGAAGGCAATCATGGCGACCGGAAGGAAATAATTCTCGCCACTCTGCACCTTGAACTTGCGTCCCTGCTCAAGAATTCCGCTGTGCAGCAGTTCGTTGAGGGTGCGGGCCTTCTGCGCTGACTGCAACACGTTTTCGAGCGGCTTCAGCCAGACGGGAATGGTGGTATCGACCGTGCCCAGCACCGGGGCCAAAGTCTTGGCCACGTATTCGATCGTGACTGAGGTGTCTTCAAGGCGCGAGGGCGCCGCCAGCGAGAACAGCTGCACGATCAGGAAATCGATCTTGTCGCGATCCGAAGGAGATTTTTCGTCCTTGTGCAGGTGATGGAGGAGCAGGGTTTGCAGCAACTGGGGCGTGACCATGGTGGTGGTCTGCAGGAATTGACGCAGCTGATGGATCTGGATGCGCTCATCCATATCGTCCAGCCATTTTCGGGCTTGCTCGATAGATTCCTGCGGCGGTTGCTCTGCGCCGGTTTCGAGATCGTTACAAGGCGTCAGGTCGATGACGAACTCGCGCGCCAGCGCGGAGTAGGTCGGATAGAGAATGCGAGCGGCATTCCACTCGGCAGTGAGTTGGCTCAAATCAGTCATGGTTTCTGGATCCGGTTTGGAACAGGCAAAGCGAAATCGAGAGGGGGAGGGAGGGAGGGCCGAAAGGTTTACGCAGCCATCGGGCTAGGCGCGCCAGCGCGACAGACCGCGTGGAAGATTCGACAACATGGGCCAGTTTTCCCAAGGTGAACCTCGAAGGCGGTGACGGGCTCCCCCTCTTCCCGGTTTGAAAGAGTTGTGCGGGAGCCTTCGGTCCGCTTACGACGAAGTTCTTGTATGCACGGGTGAAACCAAAGTAAAAACCGAAATGGACGTAAGTTAAGTGGCTGAAAACGTGGGGTAGCGTCGAATTCAGAACGACGGGCCGGAGGTGCAGTCTCACGTACCGCGTCTCAATCTGACACACTTGTCTCAGAATTCTTTAACAACTCAGCCGAGAATTTTAACTTCTACTGCAGTGCCTGACTCGAGATCGCGTGGGTGCGGTCGCCAATGTTATAGCGCTTTAGTTTGCGATAAAGCGTGGCGCGACTGATGCCCAGCATCTTTCCGGCCAGGGCTTTGTCGCCTTTAACCTGTTCGAAGACTCTTTCGATGGTGGTGCGCTCAATGTCTTCGAGGTCGGTGGTCGACAGCCCTGAGCTTGCGGGGAAGTGGTCGATTTCCTGAGCCTGCGCGGTGGACGCGATGGCAGGAGGCAGATCGTCGACATCGAGCAGCTGCCGGTCCCCGAGAGCGACGGCGCGTTCCACGCAATTCTCCAATTCGCGCACGTTGCCCGGCCAGTCATACTGCAGCAGAGCCTTCATGGCGGCGTTCGACACCTGCACGCTCCGGCCCGGGACACAGCGCTCGAGGAACCAATGCGCCAGCATGGGAATGTCGGAGCGGCGCTCGCGTAGAGCGGGCACGTGCACGGTCACGACGTTCAAGCGGAAGTAGAGGTCCTTGCGGAAAGTTCCGGCTCGATACTCCTGTTCGAGATCTCGGTTGGTGGCGGCGATCACGCGGACGTCCACGCGCGCGCGCTGGTTGCTGCCCACCGGGCGTATTTCCTTTTCCTGCAAAACCCGAAGCAGCTTGGCCTGCATTTCGAGCGGAAGTTCTCCGATTTCATCGAGAAAGATAGTACCGCCGTCGGCCGACTGGAACAGGCCGGTTCTCGACTTTAAAGCGCCGGTGAACGCGCCTTTTTCGTAGCCGAACAGTTCGCTCTCGATCAGGGTGGGGACCAGCGAACCGCAGTCGACGGCAACGAATGGGCGGTTGGCGAATGAGCCGCGGAAATGAATGGCGCGGGCGACCAACTCTTTGCCGGTGCCGCTTTCGCCGGTAATAAGGACAGGAGTACGCGTGTCTTTCAGGCGCGACACCATGCGCAGAACATCCTGAATTTTCGCCGAGGACCCGACGATGCCGTGCAATTGGGTTTCGGTGTCCATGCGATCGCGGAGAAACTGATTTTCTTCGACCAGGCGGATTTTTTCCGCCATGCGGCGCAGGAAAAGGCGGAGTTCTTCCAGCGGGGAGAAGGGCTTGGCGATGTAATCGTAGGCACCGAGTTTCATGGCTTGCACGGCGGTTTCCACCGACCCGTGGCCGGTCATGACCGCAATCTCGGTGCGCGGCAACATCTTCTTCACTTTTTCCAAAAACTCGAGTCCCGACATGTGGGGCATCACCATGTCAGTAAGGATCATGTGCGCGGGCTGTTCCTCGAGCAGGGCGAGAGCCGTTTCCCCGCTGGCTGCTTCCAAACAGACAAATCCCAGGGCCTCACCTACGGTGACGCACAAACGGCGAATGCTTTGTTCGTCATCGACAATCAACAACCGGATCCGAAGGTCTTCACTCACAGCGCTTTCCCCATGGTCTTTTCAACGACCGAGATGAATTGCTGCACCCGGAAGGGCTTCTCCACGCAGGGAGCGCCCGTGCGGCGCAGGGTTTCGACGGTTTGCTCGTTGGCGACGTCGCCGGTGATAAACACGAGCCTGGAGGCGAGTTCCGGACGATGGGTGGCAATCCAGGCGTGCACGTCGGCGCCGTTGACGCCGCCGGGAGTCACCATGTCGGAAACGACCCCAAGGAATTCTCCTGACTCGAGCATTTGCAGGCCCTCCGCGCCGGATTTCGCGCTCACGACCTGATAGCCGCTGCGCTCCAGCGTGGCCGAGACGTAGGCCATCACGGCCGGCTCGTCTTCGATTAAAAGGATGGGCAAAGGTTCAGGGTTCATGGCAGGCAAACTCATCGTTGTAGAACTCCCGCGGCCACACCCTTGGAGGCCGACTCAGAAAGGCTGGGCAGGCGAACGATAAATGTCGCGCCCTGGGTTCCAGAATTGTTGTGGCACAGGATTTCGCCGCCGTGTTCGCGCACGATGCCGTAGCAGATGCTCAGGCCCAGGCCAGTTCCCTTCCCCACTTCTTTGGTGGTGAAGAACGGATCGAAGATACGGTCGGGATGGCTGATGCCATGCCCGTTATCGCGGAAAGAAACCTCGACGTAGGTGCCGAGGTTGGCAGTCATGATTTCGATGCGGGCGGGACGGCCAGTTTCGCGCACGGCATCGTAGGCGTTGTTCATGATGTTGAGAAAGACCTGCTGCAGCTGGTGAGAATCGCCCACCACCGCGGGCAGGCTTTCATCGAAGTGCTCGACGATCTCGACGCCGTGGCTATTGAAATCGTAGGCGCGCAATTGAATGGTTCGGAGCAGGATGCCATTCAGTTGCACGGGCTTGCGCTGGGGCGGCATCTGGCGGGCAAAGCTGAGCAGGTTCTGCACAATCTGCTTGGTGCGCTGCGCTTCCTGCAGGATGACGCGCAGGTCCTTGCGGGCGGATTCGGGCGTGTCCTGATTTTCGATAAGCAGGTCGGCGAAGCCGAGGATGGCGGTCAGCGGGTTATTCACTTCGTGGGCGACGCCGGAAACCAGCTGTCCCACGGCCGCCATCTTCTCCGCATGCATCAACTTGGACTGCAGCATGGCAGAGTCGGTGATGTCGGTCATCACGACCACAATGCTGGTCACGATGCCCTGGTCATCGCGCATGGGACTCAGATTTACGGAGAACTGGCCCACCCGGCCATCGCCGCGCAGAACCTGCAGGTCGAGATTGTCGACCGGGTGGCCGGAGAGGGTTGAGTTCAGGGCATCGGCAAGCACAGGACGTCGAACGGGCGAAACCAGATCGGCCAACGGGCAGCCCACCAGCTGGGTTTGCTCGTAGCCTGCGTCGTACCAGCGGCGGTTGGCGTAGCTGATCAGTCCGGCGGTGTCGACCACCAGGATCAAGCTTTGCGTGTTGTTCAGAATCTTCTCGGAGAAGTCCCGCGCGTGTTGCAGTTCGGACTGGTAGGTCTTCAGGCCGGTGATGTCGAGCATGAGGCCGCGGTATTGCAGGACTTGGCCGTGCGCGTCGGGAACGGCAAAGGCGTTAATGAGTACATGGATCGCGCTGCCGTCCTTGCGGCGCAGGACTTCTTCATGATTCCGCAGCACGCCGTGTTGCTGCATGACCATGTTCAGGCGGCGCAAGCGGTCGGGCGAGCTGTAGAGCTGGCTGGGGATGTCGATTTTTAGAAGCTCCTCGCGGTCGTTGTAGCCGAGCATGCGGACAAGGGCGTCATTCACTTCGATGAAGTGCCCGTCCGGGACCGCGAAGAAAAGGCCTTCCTGGATGTTGTCGAACAGTTCGCGGTAGCGGCGTTCGGCTTCGCGGCGGTCGGTAATGTCCTTTAATACGTGGATGGTGTGCTGTCCTTCGCCCGCCGAGGCGTGAATGCGCGAAGTGGAAACCAGGTACATGCGTTCGAGGACCTGGTGCACGTACTCGTCGGGACCGTCGATTGCGTTACGGCAGAAGGGGCACCCGGGTGCGGGACTGTCGCTGGCGAGCGAGACCAGGGCACGCATGTTGACGCCAATCAACTCACTGGGCGGCACTCCGATGAACTCCGCCAGGGAACGATTCACACGCAGAACATCCTGAGACTCATCGTGCACGATGATGAAGTCGGTGATGGCGTCGAAGATCTCCATCCAGTGGCGGTTGGCCTTATCCATGCGCGTGAAGAGGCGGGCATTTTCGAGGGCAACCGACGCGTGGCTGGCAATGGCGTGCAGTAACTGTTCGTCGGCGCGGGTGAGGGGCTTGCCGCGGCCCGCAAGGCACAACACGCCGACCGATTCTTCGCCGGCTCCGCTAAGCCGCAGGATCGAACAATCCTTCCACTCGAGAGCGGCCGCGAGGGCGTTGCCGAGAAGTTCCGCAGCGGGTCCGGAGTAAAGGCGCTCGGAATGTTGGGCCAGCGATTCGGAGAGGGCGTGACTAAGACGCCGTTCCAGACTGCGATCCGAAATTTCGGCGCGCGAAGAGTCGTACAAAACGGTCGATGCGAGACTCCCCTCCTCAAACAGGGCCAGGGCGGAAGCTCTCGCGCCCGATAGTTCCGCGGCGCGAAGCAGGAAGCGGCGGTTGAAGTCGGGCAGGTGGACCAGGCTGCTGAGCTCGAACGACAAGCCCATGAGGGCTTCGGCGTGTTTGCGATGCTGCTCGGAAAGATGCAGGTTACGCATCACCTCAAGCGCGACCGATACCTGGGCGGCGAGAGCGCGCGCCCGGCGGACATCTTCCTCGGAAATGCCGGCGTGGTCGAGGCGATCGAGCACTCCGAACATGCCGAGAACCTCGCCGTCTGAGCCCAGCAGAGGGACGGCAAGGATCTGCCGGATCACGAACTCCGCGATCGCCTGCGCATTGGAGCCAGGAAGCTGGCTGGCGTCATCGGTCCAGAAGGCCTCCTTGGCAGTTAGCGCTTTCGTGGCGATGCCGTCGGGGAAGGTAAGGTCGACATGGCGGGCTTCGCCTTTCTCGGCACCCAACCGCACGCGGAACTTGCCGTCTTCCAACAATCCGATAAAGCAGCGCCCGAAGCCGAGGAAATCGGCAGCGCGCACGACGAAAGCTTCCAGAAACTTTTCCAGATTGCCTACCGAGCGCAGCTCGGAAGAAATCTCCAGAAGCTGGTGGAGTTCGTGGGCCTGGTTGCGGGCAGTTGCGTAGAGCTCGGCGTTCGCTACGGCCACTGCGCCAAAGCCGGCCACTGCGGAAACCAGCGATCGCTCATCGTTGGTGAAGATGCCGTCAGGGCGCGGGTAGACAAGAATGGCGCCTTGCGTACGCGAGGTGCGAAAGGGCGCGGCCAGAAGCATGCCGGCGGGCACCAGGTCTCCGAGAGCATGCGAGGCAGGATCGATAGAGACGGTGATCGGCTCCCCAGCGGAAACAGCGCGGGAGGCGACGTCGGCCGCAAAGCGTAAGGCGGTGCGGTCGTGCCGGGCGCGCGCGGAATTGCCCAGCTGGGCGCTCTCGGCGGCCATGCCGCGCAATTCGAATGGTCCCTCGTGGCGCATGAAGACACAGACCAGTCGGGCGCGCAACAGGACGCGGATGCGATCCGCCAGGGCTTCAATCACGGCGGCGACGTCCGGATTACCGTGCAGGGCGTGCGCGACTTCGGCAAGAATTTCCGCCCGGCGATGGTCTTCGCGGGAAGCCTCGGTCAGGCGCCGCGCTTCGAGCAGGCTGCCGAGCTGGCCGGCAACGATGGTTGCTTTGGCAGCGAGGTCCTCGTTGAAGAAGCCCGGTTCGGAATCATGGATGAAAGCAACCGCGCCCAGGACCTCGTTCGAAACGACTAAGGGGGCGGCCATGATGGCGCGCGCGCGGAACTCGAAGGCGCGGGGGTAGCGAGCGGAATCGAGGAAGTTGACGAAGATCGTACGGCGGCGGCGGACCGCTTCGCCGGAAACCGCGCTCTCAGAGGCCTTCAGACGGAGTCCACAAAAGCTTTCCGCCATGAGACCGTCGGCTTCGGCTCCGACCATCTCGTCGGGGGACAGACATTGCCAGAAGTAGACGCCACTCACCTGGAAGAACTCACGGGTCTGTTGGCAAAACAGGCGAATGAGCGCTGCGACATCGGTGCCTTGCGCCGCCGCGGCGGAGAAGCGCAAGAGCAGTTTCTGAAAACCTTCGTCGGACCTTGGGTTTGGTCCCCGGACGAGCGTCGTGTCTCCCGCGCGCATGGTTAGAGAAGCACCGCCTGGGCCCTTCCTTGCGTTCACAAGTTATTTAGATATAAGGGGAAAGTATCTTGCAATCTCAATTTGAGTCAAGTGAATAAGGGTGAAGGTGTCGATCTGTGAAATCCCACGATTGCGCGGTGTCTTTAAATCTCACCCTGAGAATTGGGAGATGGCGGACCGAGATCGTGAGACGTTTCTAACTTGTCAGGGCAAGATGACAGGCCGTCACCAACAGTACATTCCCTTCTGGCACAGCGACTTATCACGGTCACCAAAGTAACGTTCCCAACGATAAAGCTGGCACGGGCTTTGCAGTTCCCGGGGTAGGATTTTTGCACGGAGGACTTGTGTCTCGACAACAACTACAACGCTGGCTGGCGGGGGCCGTTATCTCAGGCGTCGCCGCCTTGTGCCTTTTGTATCCGCTGCCGGGGCGAGCGCAGCAAGAAGAGATCTCGCGCAAGGTGAAATCCAAGGTAGCACCGAGTTATCCGGAACTGGCGCGCCGGATGGCGATCTCGGGCGTGGTGAAGGTCCAGGTGGTAGTGGCGCCGAACGGCTCGGTGAAGAGCACCAAGGTCGTGGGCGGGCATCCATTGCTCGTCAATGCCGCGGTCGATGCGCTCAAGAAATGGCGGTTCGATGCCGCGTCGGAAGAAACGACAGGCGTGGTGGAGTTCAAGTTCGATCCGAATGTTGCCACTCAGTAGGCCGGGGAGGCAGCGCCTGCGCACCATGGGTACGCGGGCGGGTTCGAGGCCAGCGAGGGAGAAACAGCGATGACGCTGCGCAACAGACTTTACATGAGCTTTGGCGCCGTCCTGGTGATGGTCCTGGTCATGTTCTTCGTCAACTGGAGAGCGGTCAGCCGGGAGCACGAGGCGAAGAAGGCGGCGTCCACGTCGCTGCAACTGGCGGAAGCGACCGACGCGGTCAAGTTCCAGATGATGCAGAACCGTCTTTACCTGAGCAACTACCTGCTGAGCGGCGATACCCGCGAAGTAGACCGGATGAATGAGGGCATCCGGCAGCTGAACGACAAGCTGGACAAGACCGAGGCCCTGGCCGCGTCAGACCAGCAGAAAACGGCACTCGAGAAAGTTCAGCAGCTGGAGCAAAGCTGGGCCAAGGAGTTTGCCCAGCCCCTGGTGGATAAGCGTAAAGACGTGGATAGCGGGAACGCGACGGTGGCGGAACTGCAAATTTTCTATCTGCAGAAGGACGCTTCCTCCTGGGTCAAGAATTCCACGGAATTTCTGGACGCGGCTGACAAAGAAAACAAAAAGATTGTCGAAGAGCGCCGCGCTTCGGACGAAAAAGCCGCGACCGGCACCATTGTGGCGTCCTTCTTCAGCGTGATCGTCGCACTCGGAGTGGGCATCGGGATTGCGTTCCGCACGTCGCGTTCGATTACCGAACCACTTTCAAAGCTGATGACGGTGGCGCACAAGATTGGCAACACTGGCGATCTGGACCACAACGTCGTCATCGATACCGAGCGGCAGGACGAGATCGGTGAACTCGCTCGGACCTTTGCCAACATGGTCACCTACCTGAAGGAGATGGCCACGGTTTCTGAAGCCATCGCCAATGGCGACCTGATGGTGGAAGTCGAGCCGCGTTCGAAGCAGGACACGCTGGGCCACGCGTTCCAACAGATGGTCGAGAGCTTGCGAGGGCTGGTACGCAGCGTGCGCGATCTTGCTTCGCAGGTGGCAAGCGCTTCCAGCCAGGTGGCTGGGGCTTCCGACGAATCCGCGAAGATCAGTTTGCAGGGCTCCTCGGCGATCGACGAAGTCACCAGCACCATGCACGAGATGAGCGTCAATGTGCAGAACATGGTGAAGAGCACGCAGACCCAGGCTTCCAGCGTGAGCGAGACCTCGGCTTCCATCGACCAGATGGTGGCATCGATCCAGCGCGTGGCGGACACCGCCAAGGTGCTGCTGGATATCTCGAACCGGTCGCGCGAAGAAGTTCATAGCGGCATTACCACCATGGACAAGGCCACCGAAGGGCTGAACAAGATCAACAACACCATCAGATCATCGGGATCAATTATCGACGCGCTCGGCCAGCGCGCGGACGATATCGGCAAGATCATCGAGGTCATCGACGACCTGGCCGAACAGACCAACCTGCTGGCCCTGAATGCCGCCATCGAAGCGGCGCGCGCGGGCGAGCACGGGCTGGGATTCGCGGTGGTAGCAGACGAAGTCCGCAAGCTGGCCGAAAAGTCCGCGCAGTCAACCAAGGAAATTTCCGAACTGATTCAAAGCATCCAGAAAGAAGCCCGCAAAGCGGTCGAGAACATGGACGAGAGCACCACCATCGTCAACGAAGGCCTGGAGCTGGGCGGGGAGCTGAATGGGGCGCTGCGCAAGATCTCGAACGTGGTCACCGAGGTCTACAAGTTCGCGCAGGAAATCGGGGCAGCCACCAACGAGCAGTCGCACGGGTCTTCGCAAATCGCGCGGGCCACGACGCGGCTGAACGAAATCACGCACGAAATCAATTCCGCGGTGGAAGAGCAGGCTTCGGGCGCACAAGCGGTCGTGAAGGCCATGGAGCGCATGCGCGAGCTGATCCAGCAATCGACGTCGGGATCGACCGAACTGGCCGCCTCGGCGGAGCAGATGTCGAAGATGTCGCGCGAGCTGCTGGACGCGCTGGAGCGCGTTGCGGGCCGCACGGGCGATGTCGATCACGGGCGCAGCAACGATCGCAGTTCCAACAAGGTGGCGCGGCGGGCAACCGCGGGAGCTTAAGCGATGAGCGTCGAGCGGCATACGAACCGCGAACTGCAGATCGTCGGCTTCCAGGTGGGAAACGAGACCTATGGCGTGCCCATCACCGCGCTGCACGAAATCGTGCGAGTGCCCGAGATCACGGCCGTGCCGGACGCGCCGGAATATATGGAAGGCGTGATTAACCTGCGCGGCAAGATTGTATCGGTCATCGATCTGCGCAAGCGCTTCGGAATCAAGGAAACGGGATTGAGCCGGAGGAACCGCATCCTGGTAGTGGAGTTCAACGGGCGGCTGTCAGGCCTGATCGTGGACGCGGCGTCTGAAGTTCTGAAGATTTCCGCGGCTGATATCGAACCGCCGCCGGCTGTTCTGCAGGAAGGCGGGATCAGTTGCGTGACCGGGCTTGGCAAGTACCGGGGGCGGCTGATCATGTTGCTGGATACGACCAAACTTCTGGAGTTCGGCGGCGTCAAGGCACAGAAAGCTGCCGCCGAGGCGAAGCCGGCGGTCACTTCCAAGACGGAGGTCCTCGGCGCGGCCGCCCGCTAGGCAGGCCTGGACCGATATTGCATGGGGACATCAGGAGCAGCACCGGCACCCGCACTGACCGAGGCGGAACTGAAACTTCTGCAGGCGCTCATCTACCAGGAGTGCGGCATGCACTTCGACGAGCGTCGCACGCATTTCCTGCAGGACCGGCTGCTGCGCCGCCTGAGGGAATGCCAGGTGGATTCGTTTTACAGCTATTACCGGCTGCTGATCAGCGATGCCGGGCGCGGCGAACTCGCGCAGCTGCTCGAGAATCTTACGGTCAACGAGACCAGCTTCTTTCGCAATCGCGCGCAACTCGAGTTGTTCCATAAGTACGTTCTGGAAGATCTTCTGCACCGCAAACAAGAGCGCCGGGATTTCTCGCTGCGCTTCTGGAGCGCGGGCTGCTCGACCGGCCAGGAAGCCTACACCATGGCCATGCAGGTAGCGGACGCGTTGGCGTATTACTACATGCGCAATCCCCTGCCGGTGGAATCGCCATCGCCCAAGCCGCTGATTCCGCCGCCCTGGAAGGTGGAAATCCTGGCGAGCGACATCAGCTATTCGGTGCTGCGCGCCGGGCAGGAAGGCGCCTACAACGAACATCAGATGGCAACGGTCGATTACAACTACCGGCTGCGCTACTTCGATAAGGTTGGAGACCGCTACTCGGTCAAGAAAGCGCTGAAGGAAGTCGTTCACTTCGATTTCCATAACCTGAAGACCGAATACCTGCCACAGCGCAATGACGTCATTTTCTGCCGGAACGTCATGATGTATTTCGACGAGGCCGAGCAGAAGCGGTTGATCAACAAGTTCTACCGCTGCCTGAATCCGGACGGTTACCTGTTCGTGGGCCACGCCGAAAGCCTGCTCGGCTTGACCGAAAAGTTTCAGATGGTGCACCGCAACAGCGGGACCGCCTACCAGCGCATCGAGGTGAAGCTATGAGCCAGCCTGACGAGCGCATGGCGGAACTCCGCGAACTGTTTTTCGAGAGCGCGCAGGAACTGCTGCAGAATTTAAATGACGAGGCGCTGAAGCTCGAAAAACATCCGGGCGATTCGGAAATCGTGCGCAGCTTGCGGCGAATCGTGCACACGCTGAAAGGCGATGCGGCGGCCTGCGGCTATCGCGAACTGAGCGAAGTGGCGCATGAACTTGAAGATGCGCTGGCGCTGGAATCGGCCACCACGCACGCGATGCTGGTAGAAGTGGCTTTTACGGCGGCGGACTTGTTCGCGGCGATGCTGGCGGCCTACCGCAAGCACGCCAAGCTGCCGGCGCGGGATGCACTGCGCAAGATGGTGAAGAAGTTGAGTGCGGAGCCGGGGACGAAGCGAGGCGCCAAAAAGAAAGCTACGGTGAGCGCCCAAGCCCTGGGTTGGACCGAATACGAGAAGCTCGCGGTGCAGAAGGCGCAGGAAGACGGCAACTGCGTATACCACGTGCAGGCGCAGATCGACCCGCATTGCGCGATGCCGATTGCGGGACGGCAGCTGGTGCAGAATGCGCTGGCCGGGCTGGGAGAAGTGCTTGCGGCGCGTCCGGAAGTGGGATCACCGGCCGCGATCAAGCAAGTGGAATTCCTGGTCGCTACCCGGAAGACGGCCGAGGAGATTTCTGTTAAGTGCCAGATTCCTACAATCGTAGCCAGCGTCAAGACCGATTTGTTACCGGGCGAGATTGCTCCAGCCGCCGAAGCTGCGAAGCATCCGGTCAAAACTGCCGAAGTCGAGGTCACCACAGCGCCTGAAGCTTACCTTCTGCCGGAACCGCATTTGTCTCGGGAAACTCACGAAGGTATCGCCGAACACTCGCCGCAGACTCACACCACGCTGGCGGAAAACATTTTGCGTGTGGATGCCGAGCGAATCGATAGCGTGTTGAATTTGGTGGGCGAACTGATTATCGGCAAGTCAATGCTGCAGCAAGTTCTGAACGAATTCACGCGAATCTATCCCAAGGATGCGCTGCGCGGACGGCTGGCGGATGCGATGGGCTTCCAGGCGCGCGTGCTGAACGACCTGCAGCGCTCGGTGATGAAGATTCGCATGGTGCCGGTGGAGCAGTTGTTCCGGCGCTTCCCGCGCATGGTACGTGACGTGGCATTGCAGTGCGGTAAGGACGTCGAGCTGGTGGTCAGCGGGCAGGACACGGATCTGGACAAGAGCATTTTGGACGCGATTGCCGAACCTCTGACCCATCTGGTGCGCAACGCGATCGGCCACGGCTTCGAACCGGCGGAGGAGCGCAAGAAGGCGGGCAAATCCCCGCAAGGAACGCTGTGTTTGAGCGCGTATCACCAGGGAAACCAGGTCATCGTGGAAGTGCGCGATGACGGCCGAGGCATGGACGCGCAGAGGATTAAGGCGAAAGCCATCGAGCTTGGTCTGGTCACGAAAGAAGACGCGGCCCGCCTCAATGAGGCCGAGATTTTTGAGTTTGTCTTCCGCCCGGGATTCAGCACGGCGGAACAGGTCACGGAAGTGTCCGGGCGCGGAGTCGGGATGGATGTGGTGCAAAGCGTTCTACACCGTCTAAAAGGAAGCATCCACATTGAGACGCACCCCGGAAAAGGCACGACCTTCCGGCTGAAGCTGCCGCTCACGCTCGCCATCATCAAGGCGCTGCTGTTCCAGGTGCAACAGCGGCTGTACGCGATCCCGTTGAATTCGGTGGTCGAAATCGCGCGTACCCGGGAAGCGGAAGTCCATCAAGTCGATCACTGCGAAGTGCTGCAGCTGCGCAACCAGGTGCTGCCACTGGTACGGCTGGGACGGCCGCGAGCGAGCGGTCCGGATTGGGCGAACGTCAAGCTTTTTGTGCTGGTCATCAGCGTGGGGGAGAGGAAATTCGGGCTCATTGTGGATGGGCTGGAAGGTGAGGAAGAGTTGGTTATCAAGGCCTTGGACGACCATGCAGTCTCTACCGATCTAGTAAGCGGGGCGTCGATTCTGGGAGACGGGCGGGTTGTACTCATACTGAACTTATCTGCAGTGGTGGATCATTTTGCGCGCACCCGGCCTAGCGAAGCCGGGGCAATCACCTCCGGGCTGCTGCTTTCGCACGCGGACCGGGCGCGGTTAAGCCAGGGAGCGGCCGGAGGACAAGCATGACAACTCCTCGCGTACGCGTTCTGGTGGTGGACGATTCGGCACTCATGCGGAAGCTGATTCCGCAGATTCTCGAGCGCGACAGCTCGATCGAGGTGGTGGGCACGGCCATGGACGGCAACTTCGGCCTGAAGAAGATCGAGGAACTGAAGCCGCAGGTGGTCACACTCGATCTCGAGATGCCGGGCATGAACGGCATCGACATGCTGCGCCAGGTGATGCGGAAGTTGTATCCGGTGCCAGTCATTGTGGTCAGCTCACACAGCACGGAAGGTGCGTCGATCACGCTGAAGGCTCTGGGATTTGGCGCGTTTGATTTCGTGGCCAAGCCCAAGGATGTTTCGACGCGCATGCCGGAGATCGCAGCCGAATTGATTTCCAAGATCAAGGCGGCCGCCAACAGCAAGAGTGTGACGCTGAAACCGCTGGCCAGCACCATGCAATATGGCAAAGCGCCGGTTTCTTCCACGAAGGCGCCCACCAAAATTGTGGCCATCGGCGTTTCGACGGGTGGCCCGCACGCGCTGCAGTATATGTTTTCGCAGCTGCCGGCAGATTTTCCAGGCAGCATCGTGGTAGTGCAGCACATGCCGGAGAACTTCACCGAGATGTTTGCCCGCCGGCTGGATGAAACCTGCGCGCTACGGGTGAAAGAAGCACAGTCGGGCGACCTGCTCATGCCTGGCCGGGCGCTGGTCTGCCCGGGAAGCCGCCACCTGAAAGTGAAGAAACTGCCGCTCGGCAACGTGGCCCTGCTCAGTGACGAGCCCCGCATTCGAGGGCATCGGCCGTCGGCAGATGTCCTGTTTCGAAGTGCGGCCGAAGAGTTCGGGCCTCAAACCGTGGCGGTCATCATGACGGGAATGGGCGACGATGGAGCCGAAGGCCTCGGGACGGTGAAGGCAGCGGGCGGAGTAACCATCGCGCAGAGTGAAGAATCCTGCGTGGTGTACGGGATGCCGAAGGCGGCGGTCGATCGAGGATATGCGCTTCGGGTTGTGGGCTTGGAAGGGATGGCAAGCACGCTAGTGTCTCTGTGCGCATCGGAAGCCGGGCGCGGAAACACGCAGTCTGGGCACGGCGCGGGCGGAAAAGGCGCAAGCGCCGGGCAAAACTAGGGTTATCTAGCCGGCGGAAGCGCCGCATGGTACGAAGGTAAGCAACAGGAGGTCGTTATGGAGCAGTTTGCGCCAGTAAAACGCAGCAAGGATGGGCAGCCGGTCCGCTACCTGATCGTGGACGACTCGGTCTTTGCGCGCAAGAACCTGGCCCGCATGGTCGAGTCCTTTGGCGGACATCTGGCCGGCGAGGCAGGCGATGGCCTGACCGCCATCACCGAATATGACCGGACGCATCCCGACATCGTGCTCATGGATATCACCATGCCGCAGATGGAGGGAATCGAAGCGGCGGAACGGATCGTGCAGTCGCATCCGGAAGCGCGCATCGTGATGGTGTCGTCGGTCGGCTACCAGGAAAACATTGTGGCCGCTTTGCAGCGGGGTGCGCGGCACTTCGTGCAGAAACCTGTGAAGCCGGAAGTGCTTTACGAAGTGATCAAATACGTGCTGGGCGAAGACGGCGCGGTCGCGACTGCGGCCGGCGCGGGAGCCTAACGCAATGAAGATGGAGTTGATCCAGCCGTTCATCAACTCGGCGGATGCGGTCCTGGCACAGGGCCTGCAATGCACGACTGCCGTTGGCAGCCTGAGCATGGAAGAGGAAGCCTACCGCCGGAAGGGTGTAGCGGCCATGGTCTGGGTCACGGGCGATATCGAGGGGCGCATCATCATCGACCTCGATCCCGATACGGCGGTGCGTGTGGCCGGCAAGATGGCGGGAGCCGAACTACCCGAATCCGAACTGCTGGTAAAAGAAACAGCCTGCGAACTCGCCAACCAGATCATCGGTAATGCCATCACGGCGCTGAATGATCAGGGATTCCACTTCCGCGTACACCCGCCCGTCATGCACGAGTCCGCCGAAGGGATCAAGAGCAGCGAGGATACCGAAGCGCTGGTGATGTGCTTTGAGACGCCGGTCGGTAGCGTGTTCATGAATATCGCGCTCCGCTACAACCGGCGACGGCCCCATGATATGGCCGCTACCGCGGGTCACTAAGACTCACAATCAGTCTGGCGCGACTTTCTGCGCGCACAGACCTTCGACCTTCCTAAGGCCCTGAGCTTCTTGCGCGTCCAGCGCCAAGGTTCATCACAGCGGACACAGAGACGTTCTGAATCCTTCCTACGTACCGGTCAGCATGAACACTGGGTTCTGCCTGGGCGGCTCGCCCACGCCGGTGGCGTTCTCGCCATGGGTTGTCTGTCCGGTGGGATTGCTGACCGTGAACGTGCCGTTGCCCAGTCCCGTGACCGTGAAGATTCCATTGTCGGCGGCGACCGACATGTTGGTAATGCTCACCACCAAGCCGAGGAAGATGGGCGTGCCGTTGTTCGGGTCGTACGTGAAGGTGTAGGTGGTATCCGTGCCGTTCTGCACGGCATCGGTGATGTTCATCAAGGTGGGCGCATAGGCGCTGCCCGGGGCGGGTACGGTCGCGAAGAAAAAATCGCCGGAAGTATTGATGCTCCAGACCGCGCTGGCATCGCAACTGGACACATAAACGCGCGAACTGTCGATCGCGGCGGCGGCAGAAATCCGGAAGCGGGCAGCCGAGCAATTCGCCACCGGCGACACGGAAACCTGCGGAAGCGAGATTGCCTTGGTAACCTGGGCCGTCAGGGCGTCGACCACCGTGACCTGGGATTGGACGCAGGCTGTCTGCTGGCAGTTTGCGGAAGTGGTGTCGAGGTAGTAGCTGGCAATGTAGGCGCGTGTGCCGTCAGGAAGTGCCGTGACGGAAACTACGGAACATCCGGTGGCGGGGCACGGAGCAGCGCCTCCATTGGGAATGGCGGCGGTCAAGTCGACGGTGGCCAGCAAAGGGAGAGCATCGGAACTGGCATCGTAGATTCTCACTCTGCCAGTGACGGGATTCGGAACGTATAGGCGATTGCGGCGGCTGTCGTAGTACAGGAAGTCTGCTCCCGGGCCCACGGCCGTGGTGCCGACGACCGCATCGGCGGGTAGCAGGGTGTTGATGACGCTCACGGTGCCGATGTCATGACTCAGAACGTAGACGCGAGCACCGTCGCTCCGGGCGACTGCCCATCGGGGCGAAGCACCCACGGTCAACGTGGCGATGACAGTCTTGTCGGCGCTGCTGATCACCGTGACCGTGCCTGAGCCTTCATTCACTACATAGAGCTTTTTGGGCAAGCCAGTAGTCGACGTGTTACTTGGCGTTTCGACCATAGCCACCGGATTTGTGCCTACAGGGATTGTGTCGGTGACCGCATTGCTCGTCGTATTAATCACGCTTACGGTACCTGGATTCGGTGTTGTCCCGTCAGCTTTCTTGAAGGTATTTGCCACATACATCGTTCCGGTTTCCGTGCTCTCGACGAAGTCGGGTGCGGCGCCGGGCTCGAGATTGATATCGACCGCGGTTCCGATGGGCGTCTGGCCACCGGCAGCCGAGAAGGAGCTCACGGAATCGGCGCCCTGATTCGCGACCCAGACACGGTTCCCGAGAATGGTGGCGTGCACCGGCATGAGCGCGACCTTGGTCACGCCGGCGGGTGAATCGCCGGAGACGTCGACCTGCATGCCCGTACCGGAAGTTACGACGCCATTTTGATTGACCGTGAAAGTGGAGTGGGAGTTCTTCGGGTCGGGCGTGGGAACCGGTTGCGGAATGATGGTGGGACGGTAAACGTCGCCACAGGAAATGCAGATCAGGAACAGGAACATCAAACCAGGCAATCGGCCCTTAGACAACAAACTCATCGGCACCCCGCGGTGTAGATTCATGAAAAATGAAGGCGTTAGGAGAATTGAACATTGTAATCGGGAAAGCGAGATTATAGCTACTGGGGGCCTTTGGAGTTAGTGGCGCGAGGCGGGAGGCGGGTTGCCTTGGGGAGCGTTTCGTGGCGGGTCGCGATTCGGGCCCGCCTTCGGACTTACGCCCTCGGCACAGATGTCGCCCCTAACGGGGCTCGACACTAATTGGCTTGTGTTCCCAGCGCTTACGCGCTGGGCTAATGACTGTCGCCGCTTCGCGACTCGTGCGGGGCATTTTGGAAAGGGTCGTTGTTGCCGGGAGGGAGTTTTGGTTTTGAGATCGAGATCGAGTTTCGGTTTCGGGTTTCGAGTTTCGGGTTTCAAGTTCGGGTTTCGAGTTTCGGTTTCGGGTTTCGAGTTTCGGGTTTCAAGTTCGGGTTTCGAGTTTCGGTTTCGGGTTTCGAGTTTCGGGTTTCAAGTTCGGGTTTCGGGTTTCGGGTTTCAAGTTCGAGGTTCGAGTTTTGAGTGTTGAGGTTCCAGGTTGGAGGTTCCAGGGAGGGTCCGGGTTTGAGGTTTGAGGTTTGAGGTTTGAGGTTTGAGGTTTGAGGTTTGAGGTTTGAGGTTTGAGGTTTGAGGTTTGAGGTTTGAGGTTTGAGTTTCGAGGTCGCGGTTGGAGTTTTCAGTTTCGAGTTTCGAAGTTTCGCGATTTGTAAGTTTTGAGATTTGAGTTCGTGATTCGAGGTTTGTGTTTCAGCTTTTTTTTCAGTTGTGCCGAAGTTCGTCCCCGTGCTTTGCAAGACAGCGAGAAAATGACGAGGCCGCGAAAGAATTCGCGCAAGTGGCACTTGAAACTGGATACCCAAACTCGAAACTGGAACCCCAAACTCGAACCTGGAAACCCGAAACTGGATACCCGAAACTCGAAACTGGATACCCACAACTCGAAACTCGAAACTGGAAAATCGTCCCTTCTACCGTCCTCGGCGGGATTTTCCTCCTGCAGCTGCGGTTTCGGGAGCTGACTTGGTGGTGGCGGCGGGCTTCTTCTTTCCTTCCATCTCGGCCAGGCTTTGCTTCAGGGCTGCCATCAGATCTACGACCGGCGCCAGCTTCTTCGGCCGGTCGATTTCGACGACCTTGCCACCTTCAAGTTTGGTCTCGATGAGTTTTTTGAGATTCTCCTGGAAGGTATCGTGATATTTCTCGGGGTCCCAATCCGTGGCCAAGGCTTCGATCAACTGATGGGCCACTTTCACCTCGGCGTCTTTGAGTTCCACGTCGGGAGCGCCGAAGCCTTCGACCTGGCGCACTTCTTCGGCGTAGTACATGGTGTGCAGCATCATCCCACCCTCGTGGGGGCGCAGGAAAACGGTGTACTCGCGGTTGTGCATGGTGAGTTTCGCAATGGCGACGTACTCACTCTCTTCGAGCGCTTTGGTGAGAAGTGCATACGGACGGCGGCCCGCTTCGTCGGGAACCATGTAGTAGGAAGACTCGAAGTAGACTGGATCCACGTCGCTGGTCTTCACGAACTCAAGGATCTCCATGGTCTTGGCGGTCTGCGGTTCGATTTTCTTGATTTCTTCGGGCTCGATGACGATGTACTCGTCTTTGCGGAACTCGTAGCCTTTGACGATCTCGCTACGCTCGACGACTCTATTTTCAGCAGGGCAGATGTATTGCTGCTTCACCCGCTGATGGTCTGGGCGGTGGAGCATGTTGAAAGAGATACCGCTGCTGCGGGCGCCCGAAAACAGGCGTACCGGCATCGAGATCAAACCAAACGTCAGATATCCAGACCAAACGGAGGCCGCCATAAGTTCTCCCGAAT
The DNA here is from genome assembly GCA_963850425.1 of uncultured Acidobacteriota bacterium. GTDB lineage: Bacteria > Acidobacteriota > Terriglobia > Terriglobales > Acidobacteriaceae > Gp1-AA133. The sequence continues at coordinate 547,161 of CAWKLF010000007.1, forward strand.
CATCGAAAGAGCGCCCAGAGCAGCGCCCAGCGTCGAGAGTTTAGCTCACGACTTAGTTTTTGATGCATCAACTTGGCGGGGTAATCGAAAGAAAAAGCCCGAGCCCGTGGGCTAGACGAAAATCGAGCCCAAGGGGTGGTAGTTATCAGTTCGATTCCGCCCCGTGCGGGCTATGGTGGAATTGTGGTTCTCTTTATGCACTTGAGTTCATTGAACTTAACGGCTATTTCGCCGGGATGGTGGGCGGATACCGCATCGCGACTGGCCCTGATTGTGGCCATAACAGCGGCTTTTGCGCTCCTGGGATGGCTTGTGCGAGGCGTGTCGCGCTCGGGGGCGGTGGCCGGAGCGGTAATCTGCTTTGCGCTGCTCGCCAGCGTCGGCCCGGGAGCGTTTGGGGAGTTGTTGGCGGTGTTTGCAGTGACCTGGGTGGCGACGCGGTTCGGGCGGCGACGAAAATTGCGGCTGGGGATCGCGGAGCGCAAGGAGGGGCGGACTGCTTCGCAGGTGCTGGCGAACACCGGAATGGCTGCGGCATCGGCGCTTTGTTACTCGGCGTGGCACGCGCCGCTGATGTTGTTGGGGATGGCGGCTGCTTTGGCGGTGGCGGCGGCTGACACGGTCTCCAGCGAGTGCGGACAGGCGTTAAAGCGCGAGGCGCGGCTGATCACGACGTTCCAGACCGTGCCGGCTGGAACGGACGGAGGAATTACGCTCGCCGGGACTGCGGCAGGGGCGGTGGCGGCCCTTCTAGTCAGCGTGGTCGGATGGCGCATGGGGCTTCTTTCGCTGCGATGGATGTGGATTGTGACGCTGGCGGGAGTGGCGGGCATGGTCATTGACAGCCTTCTGGGCGCGCTGTTTGAACGGCGCGGGTGGATGGGGAATGACAGCGTGAATTTCATCAGCACGGTGGTGGCTGCGGTGGCGGCGGCTGGGGTCGCGGGAATGTAATGGGCGCTGGGGTCGCGGCTCTGGGCTTTGGGCTTTGGGCTCTGACTATCCGGGACTCGGAGATAGCTGCTCCACCGGCTGGTCATGGCCGTTGGTACCTTGAGCAGTTGGTTACTGACAAGCGACAATTTCGTTGTAACTCCTCCCCGACAACCCGTTTGCGACCGCCAATCAAAGTGGCGGCAGAAAACGCCGTCGCCGATGCAGCGGAACATCGGTAAGGAAACGATTTTTCGGTTACGAACCTGGCAATAAGGAAACGATGCGGATCAAGACGTTAGTTATCGGATACGCTCTGGCTTTGGCGCTTCTGTTGTTTGCACAGCGCCGTCCGGATGCAATCCCAGCGGGAAATTTTTCAGGAGTCGTGGACCTGACGCATCCGATGGGTCGCAGAGGGCTGCCCAGCATTCATGACCATTCGCCGGTTCGTGCTGCGGGACTGGTGCAGAAGGACCGATTGCGCAGAGTTTCCGCGTCGACCTCCAGCAATACCAATATCGATTCCCCGGCGCGACTGGTGCGCGGTATGTGGACGGTAGATCAGATCCCGCCGGAGCGTCTGATTGCGCCTCTGACCGTGCTTGATGTGACGGCGCAGGCGCAACGTAATCCGGACTACGAAGTGTCGGTTGAGGACATTGCGCAGTGGGAACAGATTCATGGAGAGATCCCTCCGGGAGCCGTAGTAGTGGCGCGGACGGGATGGGGAGAGCGCTGGACGTCGCCCAAGGAGTATCGCAACACCGACAAAAATGGCGTCATGCACTTTCCAGGATACTCAAGAGATGCGGCGCGTTTTCTGGTGGAGGGCCGTACGGCTCTGGCGCTGGGCATCGACACGCTGAGCGTCGATCCGGGGATCGTCCCGCACGATGGCCGTGCACGAGTACACGCTGGCGCACAGCGTTTACCACCTGGAAAACGTTGCAAATCTCGAACGGGTGCCCGACGCGGGCGCCGTGGTTGTAGTGGCCCCCATGAAACTGGAAGGCGAGGTCGACGGCCCGGTACGCATTCTCGCCCTCACACGCCGTTAGTACAGTAATGTCCTTCTGGCGGGTTTGAAGGTTACGCTTCCTGGCATAAAATCAAGCCATCATTCGCTATCGCAGGTCACGCGAGGCATCCTTCAACCTCTCGTATGAATCCATTCCGAGAAAGCCCCACTTCTAAAACAATATTCTTTGGGAGTCGCCCGTGCGCTCAAATTTGAAGTTTTGTCTGTTTTTTCTGATGCTGAGCGTTGCGCTCAGCGCTTTTTCGCAAATCAGGGCCACCAGCCGTATCAAGCAAGCAATCGACGACCGAGACACTATAGAGTTGCGCGGCAGCGTTCACCCGATGCTGCGGAAGGCCACCGACCAGGGGCGCATGGATGGGGCGACAAGACTCGAGGGCGTTTCGCTGATTTTCAAGCGGACTGCGGAGCAGGATGCGGCGGCAGAGAAGTTTCTGGAGGACGTGCAGAATCCGAATTCGCCGAGCTATCACAAATGGCTGACGCCGGAGCAATACGCGGATCGGTTCGGCTTGAGCACCTCCGACCTGGACAAAGTAACTTCGTGGCTGCAGTCGCAAGGCTTCACCGTAAACCGGATCGCGCGCGGGCGCACGCAGCTATGGTTCAGCGGAGCGGTCTCACAGATCGAGACGGTATTTCGCACCGAGATGCATCACTTCACGGTGAAGGGCGAACCGCACTTCGCCAACAGCGTGGAACCCTCGGTGCCGAGCGCGTTGGGAGAAGTGCTGCTGGGTGTGCACGGGTTGAGCAACTTCCGCCCCCGGGCGAGGGTGACCCGCCGAACTATATCGAAGTCCGAACTGCAGGCTCATTTCACCAGTGGCGGTTCGAATTTTGTGACCCCTGACGACTTCGCGACCATTTACAACCTACAACCCTTGTATGGGAACGGTCTCGACGGGAACGGTCAAACATTGGTAGTGGTTGGGCAGTCTGCCATCAGTACGGCCGATCTCGACGCATTCCGTTCCACATTCGGTTTACCCGCGCGCACAACCAGCAATTTCCAGCAGGTTCTTGTTCCGAACAGTGGCACTTCGGTGATCGTTTCCGGTGATCAGGATGAATCGAGCCTCGATCTGGAGTGGTCGGCGGGGATAGCGAAGGGAGCTACCGAAATCTTCGTGTACGTTGGAAACAACTCGAATTTCAATGTCTTCGACTCCCTCACGTACGCAGTGGATAATAATCTGGCTCCGATTGTGAGCGTGAGCTACGGTAATTGCGAAGCTGCTTTTACGAGTGCCAACGTCACGGCCATCCAGCAGCTTGCCTCGCAGGCGAACATGCAAGGACAAACGATTGCGGCTGCCTCCGGTGATTTCGGGCCGGCAGATTGCGACACTTCCGATGGCTTGCCCGGCCAAGGCGGCATCGCAGTTGACATTCCCGGAGCCCTGCCGGAGGTCACCTCGGTCGGCGGTACAACGTTTAGCGGAGACGCCAGCAGTCCTTCGACATATTGGAATGCCAGTAACAACTCTAAAGGTGGTTCGGCGAAGAGCTACATTCCGGAAACCACTTGGAACGACACTCAGCTGATCCAGAGGCTACGGGCGACAGGAGGAGGAGTGAGCACGCTTTTTGCGAAGCCCAGCTGGCAGGTGGCCCCGGGAGTGCCAAATGATAGTAAGCGGGACGTTCCTGATATTGCGCTGGCCGCATCTCCGGAACACGATGGTTATCTTTTCTGTTCCGCCGGTAGTTGCTCGAACGGGTTCTCCGTCGGAGGTGGCACCTCCTTTGGCTCACCCACTTTTAGTGGCATCGTTGCCTTGTGGAACGAAGCCACGGGATCTACTGGCCTGGGGAATGTGAATCCCGCACTATATTCGGTCCATGGCTCCAATCTCAGCGCATTTCATGACATCACGACCGGCAACAACTTTGTTCCGTGTGGTTCGGGGACTCCCAATTGCCCGACATCCGGAACCCTGCAGTATGGGTTTAGCGCGGGCTCACAATATGACCTGGTGACAGGTCTGGGTTCATTAAACGGGGACGTCTTCGTCTCTGCGGTACCAGGCTTCGTCGCGACGCCATTCTTCGTTTTGTCGAAAAATGCGGCACTCAATATTGCAGCCGCGGGACAAAGCGGAACTTCAACGCTCACGGTTACTGGCATCAACGGCTACACAGGAACCATCAACCTGAGCTGCAGCGGGCTGTCCACCACATCGAAGTTGACCTGCAGCGTTAATCCGTCTTCCGTCCAATTGAACGGCACGGGACAGACGGTAGCGCTGAGCATCGGCACCACGGCGTCACACGCCGTCACCGCATCCGGTGTTGCTGCAAACGGCGCGAATCAACCGCTTTTCTGGGGAGGCTTGGCCGTTTTAGTCGGCGGTGTGTTAGCCAATCCGTTGCGACTTCGTCGGCGTGGGATTGCAGTGCTCATGCTCATTACCATTTCGCTGATTCTATCGGCGGTGGGCTGCGGCGGCAGCAGCAGCGGCAGTTCCAGTGGCAGAGGAAACGGAACGCCGGCGGGAACTTACGTGGTTACTGTCACAGGAAATGACGGGACCACGTCGCACACCACCGATGTTTCAGTTAGCGTGCAATAAGGGGCAACACTTCTGAACAAAGACAGGGGAGGGTGTCACAGCCTTCCCCTTAACTTTTGACAACCATTTCCGCCTTGCATGATCTAATTTTGCCAGGAGGCGGGCATGGAAGATCCGCGGTATCCCATTGGTAGGTTCTCTTTCGACGGCACGCTCAGCGAAAACCAAAAAGTACAATTTCTGGACGACATCGAGCAGACTCCGGCGTGGATGGAGGACGCTGTGCGAGGGCTATCTGACCAGCAACTCGATACACCGTATCGCGACGGAGGGTGGACAGTCCGGCAGCTTGTGCATCACATGCCTGACAGCCACGTGAACTCGTATGTGCGCTTCAAGCTTGCTTTGACCGAGGATCAGCCGACCATCCGGCCGTATATGGAAGACCGCTGGGCGGAGCTGCCGGAGGCGAAGAGTGGGCCGGTCGGACTATCGCAGGCGTTCTTGAGGTCGCTGCATAGTCGCTGGATGTTGATGCTGCGCGCACTGCAGCCGGCGGACTGGAAACGAACTTTCAACCACCCCGATAACGGATTGATGACGTTGGAGAAATCGCTCGCGCTTTATGCGTGGCATGGGAGACATCACGTGGCCCACATCACGCGGCTTCGGGAGAGAATGGGTTGGTGATAGTGGGTCGTGCCTCATGGCTCTGCGCGTTTCGGGGATACGTTTGCGGTAAATCTTAGAACGCGGAGGGCGCAGAGAAATTCCGCGGAGGACGCAGAGAGGTGCTTGCCAGCCCGCGCGCTTCTTCTTTTTAATCTATCCGGCCGAACCCGACTTGAGACTTCGAGACTTTAAAACCTTGAGACTTCGAAACCTTGAGACTCTGAAACCTTGAAACTTTGCTACATCACTTTCCACGCTAAGTAGCTCAGAGCTTCCCGCAGGATTGCGATCATTCGCTGCGTCGTGCCTTTAGGGCGTGATCCCGTGCGGGGCGCGACGTAGACGGTCATGCCTTCGTGTTCTAGCAGTCTCTTGATGCGGAAGACGTGATACTCGTCGCTCACGGCCAGACAGCTTTTCATGCCATTGGTGCGCATGATGACGCCTAAGCGTTCGGCGGAGTGAGCTGTGTCGGTGCCTAGGGTTTCCGCAATCAGGTTGCGTTCGGCAACGCCGCGACGCATCAGGTAATCGTGGCCGACGCCACCTTCGCTGTAGCTTGGGTCCTCCCCTGCTCCTCCGGTTGTGATGATCACCGGTGCCATATGCTTTGCGTAGAGATCGTAGGCATGGTCGAGGCGCGCCCGCAGGACCGGGGATGGCCTGCCATAGTACTCAGCCGCACCAAACACCACGATGGCATCGGCGGGATGGAGTTCCTGTTTTCGGGCGTCGCTGACGATTCGGGCGCAGGTAACCGTGAGGAAGAGAACGAAAAACAGGGCGACTGCCGCCAGCGTCCACAAAGGCCAATGCTTGCGTGGGAACCGGTTGGCGATCGCGAGCTTCATCCCTGCGCAAAAAACGTGGAGATCTCCTTGGCGGGGATTGCGCCTTCGCGAATCACACGCCAGCGATCGTCGGTGTTGCTGAGATCGACGATGGTGGAAGCGACCTCGCGAGGCGAAGTGCCGCCGTCGACAATAATCGAGATCCGGTCCTGCAGTTGGTCGCGGACCTGTTCCGCTGTCGTGCATTCCGTGGCGCCGCTCAGGTTGGCCGAGGTTGCGGTGATGGGAATTCCGGCGGCCTGGATGACGGCTAGGGGAATCTTCGCTGATGGGATACGCAACGCCACGTTGCCCGTGTTCGCGGTGACTTTCAGAGGAAGCCCGGAAGCGGCGCGCACGATGATAGTAAGAGGTCCGGGCCAGAAGCGGCGCGCCAGATCATAAAATTCCTTGGGTAGCGGACGGGCAAGATCTTCCGCCTGATCGACGCTTTCGATCAGGAGCGAGAGTGGCTTGTGGCGGGAGCGCGACTTGATCTCGTATACGCGCTCGACGGCGCGCAGGTTCAATGGGTCGGCAGCGAGACCGTAAAAGGTGTCGGTGGGCATCCCCAGAACCTGTCCCGCCCTGATTTGCTCGGCCGCATACTTCACCAGCGAAGCTTCCGGACTGTCGTGATGGATCTTGATGATCTCCGCGAGCACGGCGTTTCCCCAGTTTTCCAGTTGAGACGGCGAAAGCTAACATAACACGGAGCGGCGCTGCAAGCCGAACGAACGGCGTATGATGCAGCTTCAGACCGCCATGCGCAGCCCTCAGTCCTCCTCTCGATCAAGCAATAGCGCTCCGGAACGCCTGCGCCGGGTCGAGGGGCGCCACAACGCGTTGGTGAAAGAAATGCGCCGGGCTTTCTCGCGCGCGGAACTGACCGAAGCGGGGGATTGCGCGATTGAAGGCGTGCGCATTCTGGAGGAAGCGATCCGCAGCGGGCTGCGCTTCCATGCCGTGTTCTTCAGCGAGTCGGCGGAAGGGCAGGCTAAACGACTGCTGCCCCAGATCGGTGCGCACGTCGAAACGGCAGTACTGCCGGATAAGCTTTTCGCAAGCATTGTGCCCAGCGAGACGCCCCAGGGGGTTGCGGCACTGGTTCGCTATCGCCAGAGTGCTCTGCAGGATTTGCTGACCAGGGCAGCGCTTGGACCCTTCGTGGTCGTGACGGGTCTGCAGGATCCGGGGAATCTGGGAACGATTCTTCGTTCAGCGGAGGCGTTTGGCGCAGCAGGCGTGATTTTAGGGGAAGGCACAGTGAGTCCCTTTAACTCGAAAGTCGTGCGGGGGTCGGCGGGATCGATTTTTCGGCTGCCAGTTGTGCGGGTGAAGTTGGTTGAGGTTATGCCGCACTTACGCGAGAAGTCGGTGCGATTGGTGGCGACGTCGTCGCACAAAGGGGTGCCGCTGCCCGAGGCTGACCTCAGCAGCCCGATCGCAGTGCTTATCGGAGGCGAGGGGGCGGGAATCTCCAAGGATGTCATGGGGAAGATAGATGAGGTTGTAGCGATTCCGCATGCGCCGCAAGTGGAATCTTTGAACGCGGGGGTGGCGGCCAGCATCGTACTGTATGAGATCGCGCGGCAGAAATTTGACCGATGACGAGCTTGTGGTGTGCACGAAATCCTATGTTGCAGGCGTTCATGGAATCCCACCCTAGCGCAAAAGACGCGCTAGGATGGGCACCCCGCAGTTCTTCAAACTATCGTTGCTGGTTTCCTGTGGCTCTGCGTCTCTGTGGTGAACTGACTTTACGAGTCAACAATCGCGAATGAGTCTTTTTCAGACAATTCCCGGCGGTGGTTCCTCTGCGGATGAGACGCGGCCGCTGGCGGACCGGATGCGTCCGCGCACGCTCGATGAGTACGTGGGTCAGGAGCACCTGGTCGGGCCCGGCAAGCCGCTGCGTACGCAAATCGAGCGCGATGATCCGGGATCGCTGATCTTCTGGGGACCGCCCGGAACCGGCAAGACCACGCTTGCCAAGATCATCGCCCGCATGACCAAGGCAGATTTCATCGAGTTCTCAGCGGTGCTGGCCGGGATCAAGGAAATCAAGCAGGTGATGGCGGATGCGGAGCGAGCCAAGCAGTATGGCACGCGCACCATCGTCTTCATCGACGAGATCCACCGCTTCAACAAGGCGCAGCAGGACGCGTTTCTTCCCCATGTCGAGAAGGGGAACATCCGGCTGATCGGTGCGACCACAGAAAATCCATCTTTCGAAATCAATTCCGCGCTTCTGTCACGCACCCGGGTCTATGTGCTGAAGCCGCTGACCGAAGGACAGATTGAGCAGCTTCTGCGGACAGCGATGGCAGATGCAGAACGGGGCCTGGGCAAGATGAAGCTGCAGGCTTCCGACGAAGTTTTGAAGAAGATCGCGAGTTATTCAAGCGGCGATGCGCGCAGCGCTTACAACGTGCTGGAAGTCGCGGCCTCGATCGCCAAGCAGAATTCTGGCAAGGAGGCGGGCGCGGAAATCACCGATGAGATCGTTCACGACGCGCTGCAGAAACGAATCCTGCTGTACGACAAGGCGGGAGAGGAACACTACAACCTGATTTCCGCGCTCCACAAGTCCGTGCGCAACAGCGATCCCGACGCAGCCTTGTACTGGCTGGGGCGCATGCTCGAGGCGGGTGAGGATCCGCTCTACATAGCGAGGCGCGTGGTGCGTATGTCGGTGGAGGACATCGGTCTGGCCGATCCTAATGCACTGGCCCTGTGCATGGCGGCGCGTGACGCGGTGGACTTCCTCGGCATGCCGGAAGGAAACCTCGCGCTGGCGCAAGCGGTGGTATACCTGTCGGTCGCACCAAAATCGAATGCACTTTACACGGCATATACCGACGTGCAGATCGACGTGGAGCGCACGGCCGCTGAACCAGTTCCGCTTCATTTACGCAACGCGCCCACGCGCCTGATGCAAAATATCGGGTACGGGCAGGGATACAAGTACGCGCACGAACTTGAGAACAAAGTGGCCGACATGCAGTGCTTGCCCGACAATCTGCGGGAGCGGCAGTATTACGTGCCTACCAACGAGGGAATCGAGCGGCGCATCCGGGAGCGACTGGAAGAGATCAAGCGGCTGAAAACAGGCCTTCCCCCGCGCGAACAAGAGGCTCTGGCACGTTCCAAAGTGCGATCGAAAAAAGAGTCGTAAAAGCTGCTGCGGTCATCTGATACGGAGAGATAAGAGGCGTTTCTACAAGGACTTAGAGGTTCAAGCCATGGAAACCACTAGCGCGGCGACCTTCGAGGCCGGCAACGATCTGCTGGCAACGCTTTCGCCGGATCGTGTGCATCAACTTCTCAAACTGCAAAAGGCAGCACAGAAGATCAATTCAATTCTCGACCTGGACCAATTAATCGACAAGATCGTCAACGACATTGCGTGTTCGTTCGGATGCATCAACATCAGCGTGTACCTGCATGAGCCGGAAAACAGCGAAATGGTACTGGCCGGAGTGCAGAGTTGCCCCATTCACGTGAAAGGACACAGGCTGAAGGTCGGCAAGGAAGGTCTCGTGGGCTACGTTGCGGCCACCGGGCAGATGCGATACGCGCCGGATGTAAGTGTCGATCCTTATTACATTACGTGCGGGAATGATACTCGCAGCGAAGTAGCGATTCCGCTGCATGTCGATGGAAAGCTGGTCGGAGTGTTCACCGCTTCTCATGATGAACTGGACGGATTTGATGCGAACCAGTTGTGGCTTCTGCAGGGCCTGTCGAACCACATCGCGGTTGCCGTGCAGAACGCGCTGCGCTTTCAGGAGGAACGCAGCGAACGCGCGAAGATGGACCGGGAGGCGCAGGAAGCGCGCTTGATCCAGCAGGCGCTGCTGCCGAAAAGTTCGCCCTTCATCCCGGGATTTGCGGTATCGGGAGTATCGATTTCCGCGGGCGCCATTGGCGGGGATTGGTTTGATTTCATCGATCTCAGCGAAGGGCGCTGGGGGTTGGTGCTGGCCGATGTGGCGGGCAAAGGGACCGCCGCAGCGCTGCTGATGTCAGCCACGCGCGCGATGCTGCGCTCTCTTGCCGAGGCGGCTTGCACACCATCGGAAGTGCTGACTAAGCTGAACAAGCTTCTTGTGGAGGACTTCCCTTCCGGCCGGTTTGTGACCATGGTGTACGCGGTGCTCGATTCCAATAACGGCACGTTCACCTATGCCAATGCGGGCCATTTGCCACCTCTGCTGGTTGATTCCACGGGTGCACGCTTCCTGGAAACCGAGATGGGCTTGCCGCTGGGAATCCGGCACGGGTCGTTTTCGGAAACGACGATTCCGCTGGGCGAAAAAGCTCGGCTTGCCCTTTACAGCGACGGCATCACCGAAGCCACAAATCAAAGCGACGAGGAGTATGGGCCGGCCAGGCTGGCGGCGCATATGTTGAGTGGTGGTTCGTGTCCGGAGATGCTGGTGGACGATGTACGGGCCTTTGCCAACGGCGCCGGACTGCACGATGATGCGACGGTGATCATGCTGCGGCGGCAGTGAAAAGTCGCGGGCGAGGGCGCCCACGCTACACTAGCGGAAACGCGCCCGGTGCTCCAGTAAAATGCAACGATCCATGACGACGAAGATTCCCGCCGCGCGGGCTTTTTGCGCTGCTTTCTCATGGGTAATTTCCTCCTGCATCCATACAGCGGGAACCTTGAGCTGAATGGCTTGATCGACGACCTCTTCCACAAATTCGGGCCGTCGAAAAATGTCGACGATGTCTATCTTTTCAGGCACGTCCAGCAACGATGGATACGCCTTCTCTCCCAAAGAAACCTTGATTTCCGGGTTCACGGGAATGATGCGGTATCCCTGACTTTGCAGATAAGCGGCGACGCCGTGGCTGGGGCGTAGCGGGTTATCGGACAGGCCGACCACCGCAATGGTTTTGGCGCGCTGAAGGATCTCGTAAATCTGGTCGGGAACGGCGGGGGCAGCCATAGGGGTCCTCGGATCGAATTTGGCGCGTCCGGCGAGGGCTGAGTCCGGCCGGCGACTGGCTGATTCATTCTAAAGCAGCGCGGCGGCTACGACGACTTCTTGCTGGGTTCCGACTTTTGCTTGAACATCTTCAGGGCCAGCTTTCGGATGGTGTCGGATACCTCCTTGTTGCCGGATAAATTCTTCAGGTCCGCAGTGAGCAGGTTCTTAATCAGGCCGAGAGAAACATCCAGGGGCGTGCGCGGATTGCCTACGAGGTTGCGGACCACGCCGTAGTTCTTAACGAAACGGCGCTTCATTGGAATCTGGCGCAACACGGCTTCGAGAACGTTTTTCTGATTGGCGAATTTCTCCACTTCGCCGTCGGTGATTTTCGGTGACTCCAGGACGGCCAGCGCTACCAGTTTCGTGCTATCCCGGATCAGGATCGAGCGGTCTTCCTTGGTGCCCTTCATGGCCAGCTGAATCCGGCCCTTGATGTCAAGTTTGGAAATCTTCTGCAGAGCGCTTCCCCGCTCGGTCTCTGCACCCGAGTGGGCTTTCTTGGTGGAAGTGACGCGCGCGGGGGTTACGGGCGTGGGCGTCGCTGCAGGGGCGGGAGAGTTCACTTCAGGAGTGGCGGGAGCGGTTACTTGTATCTCTTCGGTTTGGGTGGCAACCGGCACGTGGCCAGGCGCCAAGACTTCGAACTCCTGGAAGCCCCCCATCGGCTGGAAAGGTTTCTCGCCTTCGAGCGCGAGTTCGCGGGCGTGCTCGGTCAGGAAGGCATCGACGACTGCGTCGTCCACAAGATTATTTTCCTCGGGAGCGTTCGGTGCGGCAAACGATTCCTCCGGGGGTGTCTGTTGTTCGGGCTGAGGCGGCTGCAATTTTTCGATTGCGGGGGCTTCCTGAGGGAAAGCTTCTGCAGGTAACGAATTCGGATTCGCTGCCAGCGCACGCAGGATTTCTGGCGAACCTTGGACGCGGCTGCTGGCACGCATCGCGTCGACGACCTCGCGTGAACCATTGGCCGCCATTTCCAAAAGGACCCTGGGTTTGATGCTGGGATTTTCGAGCAATGCGGGCAACAGGGGCGGCCGCAGATTTTCCGGTGCGATGAGGTAGTCGAGCACTTCCTGCGATGTGCCGGAATGCGAGGCCGCTTCCAGGGAAGATTTTAGCTCCCATCCTGCCAGAGTCATGCGGGCCTGCTGGCCGAAAACTTTATTGTGGTTCGCGATGTGAACGAGGATCTCGATCATCTCGGGGCCCGGAACGGCCAAGGCCCCGCGGGCGGCGGCCTGCATGATGGTGGCAGACACCGACGACGAGCGAATCATGTCCATCATGCTTCGCATTTAAGGAGTCCTAATTATGGCGATGAATGGGCGCGAGCGGCGCCATTCGCTGCCAGAGTTTCCAGTTCAGTAACTACCCGGTGCAATTCATCGACCAGTGAGTTCGGCTTGCCTTGGCGCAGCACGTCGAGAACCGCGCGGTAATACCACAGCGTGCCCTCGCGCCGTCCGCTAAACCGTTCCCATACAGAATCGCCATCCTTGCGGTACTCGGCAAGGATAGTGCGCACATTGTGAAGTTTGTCGGCGGCGCTGACCAGGCGGATGTCCTCGCTGGCGGTCCGCAAATGATCGAGATACTCCAACTTGCGCGCCTTCCACGGCGGCTTGGGCGTCGTGTAGGCGTCGGTGCAGCCCGCAACAATGTTGGCGACCCGCTCCCCGAAAAGTTGATGGACCTGGTCCAGAACCGGGCGCCCGCCGCAATCTTCCACGACGTCGTGAAGAAGCGCGGCGATCGCTTCCTCCTCATCACCGCCGGCTTCAAGAACAAGTGCGGCCACGCTCATCAGGTGCGAGATGTAAGGGATGCCCGTCTTCTTGCGCGTCTGCAAGCCATGCTTCTCAGCCGCAAAAAGAAATGCTTCCTGGAAGCGCGCTCCCAGCTTTACGGACGGTGAAGGCGCGTTCACGATTTCTCTCCGCGGCGCATGCGCAGGTAGGCCTGGATGAACGGTTGCAGGTCGCCATCGAGAATGCGATCTACATCGCCGATTTCTTCCTTGGTGCGGTGATCCTTCACCATGCGGTAGGGCTGCAGGACGTAGGAACGGATCTGGGACCCGAAGTCGATGTCCAGTTTCGAGTCTTCGATTTTCCTCGTGGCCTCGCGTTTTTTCTCCAGCTCAAGTTCGTAGATCTTGGAGCGGAGCATGCTCATGGCCCGGTCGCGGTTTTTGTGTTGCGAGCGCTCGTTCTGACAACTGGCCACAAGTCCGGTGGGGAGGTGCGTGATGCGCACGGCGGAATCGGTGGTGTTGACGTGCTGTCCGCCCTTGCCGCTGGAACGGTAGGTGTCGACGCGCAGATCTTCCGGTTTGATTACGACATCGATGCTGTCGTCAATTTCCGGAGATACGAAGACGCTGGCGAACGAAGTATGACGGCGCTTGGCCTGATCAAAGGGAGAGATGCGCACCAGGCGATGCACGCCGATTTCGCTGGTCAGCAGGCCGAAGGCGTATTGTCCATTTACGCCGAAGGTTGCGGACTTGATGCCGGCTTCTTCGGCGGGCTGGTAATCGTAAACAACGGTTGGGAAGCCTTTCCGTTCGGCCCAGCGAAGATACATGCGCAACAGCATGTCGGCCCAATCCTGCGAGTCGACGCCCCCGGCGCCGGCGTGAATGGTAACGATTGCGTTGCGCGCATCGTTTTCGCCGGAGAGAAGAGTTTCGGTCTCGAGGCGGTCGACCAGGCTTTGCAGGCCGCTGATTTCGCGCTGCAAGTCACCATTGACGCTCTCGCCCTCGCGGATCAACTCGAAATAGGCGCCAATGTCGTCCACGCGACGGACTAACTCTGCATCAGTGGAGAGCGCTTCTTCGATGCGCTTTTTCTCGCGCATAACCTGTTGGGATCTTTCGGGGTTCGACCAGAGGTTGGGGTCCGAAGCCTGCTTCTCGATTTCGGTCTGCTGCTGACGCAGTTTGTCCGCGTCAAAGATACTCCCGCAGAGTGCGCACTTTGCCCTTCAGGCCGTTGTACTGCTGCTCGAATTCTTCAAACATGGACTAAGACTCTGTCTTTCGCTGGAGTGTGAAGCGCGCGAGCAGCGCTCCGATAGAAATTATCGCACACAGATAGGCGAACCAGTCGCCGTGCCGGGAATAGAACGTAGTTACCTTGGTGAGGGCGTAGGGCGCAGGCAGCGCCGCACGGGTCTTTCGATCCAGACGGGCAACGATGCGTCCGTAAGGATCAATCGATGCGGTGAGGCCGGTATTGGTATCGCGCAGAAGCCAGCGATTGTTCTCGACAGCGCGCATGCGAGCCTGGTTCAGGTGTTGCGCCCAAGCGCCCGAGTCGCCGTACCAGCCATCGTTCGAAATGTTGACCAGCACGTCAGCGTCATCGGCAACCAACTGACGAACCTCGTTGGGAAAGATGGATTCGTAGCAAATGAAGAGACCGAGCCTTTGGTTCCCTGCTTGCAGAGGCTCGTGGAGAGTGCCTCGCGTGAAATTTCCAACGGCTTGGGTGAGCCCGCTCGCGAAAGAGAAAACCGATGCGAACGGAACATATTCGCCGAACGGCACGAGATGAATCTTGCTGTAGCGCGCCGTCCATTCGCCGGCCGGGCTGATGAGAGATGCGGAGTTGAAAATGGTTTGCGGGTTGTCGACGCCGATCGACCCAATCACCAGCCACGTGTTGGCCTTGCGCGCAAGTTCGCTGATGGGCTGTCGAAAGCTGGGATCATTGGTCTGAAACGGAGCTGGAGATTCCGGCCAGACAATTAGATCAGGCGGCTGGGGCGGCTTGCGGTCAGGGTTCAGGCTGAGCGCGGAGAATTCGCGGAGCGCGCTCTGCATCTGGTCGTCGGTCCAGGCGTCGGTACTTCCCACGGAAAGATTCTGTTGCAGAAGTAGGGCCGTGTGGTCCGCAAAGACCGGGGGCAGTGTTAGCCAACGCCCTGCCTGTAACAGCAGAGCAGCGGCCAGAGAGGTAATCATCAGCGTTCGCCGCCGGCTGCGGTGCACGAGAAAAGTCGCGGCGAAGGCAACGTTTACCAGCAAAATTTCGAACGACAGGCCGTAGACTCCGGTCACGGTGGCGACGCGGGTGAGTGGAATGTTGTCGACTTGCGTGATGCCCAGAAGGTCCCACGGGAAGCCGCTGATGCGCGTACGCGCCAGTTCGATCGCCACCCAGAGAAATGGTGCGGAAAGAAGAGCCAGGCGGTTTCCGGAGTCCTTGCGCGCGAGAAGGCTGACCAGCAATCCGAACGAGCCGTGGTAGAGCCCGAGATACAGAGCGAAGAGCAAGAGCACCAGAAGGCCCACGGGCGCGCTGAGGCCGCCGTACTGATGCATTGTGTCGTAGACCCAGTAGCAAGTGCCGAGATACCAGAGCACACCACACGCATAACCCAACAGAAATCCTTGCCAGGGGCGGGCGGGAACTAACTTGCGGGATTCGTCGAGCTGCAGCGTCTCGGGATCGCGGGCCTGGAGAAGCGCGACCAGAAGCGGAGCAATCGAGATCCACGTCAGAACGTATAAGCCTGGAAGCGGGAAACTTAGAATCTGCAGCGCTGCCGAGAACACAACGAGCAACCAGGCTTGCTTGCGAATTTGACGCACCGTGGAAGGATAGCAAACCTGGTGTTCTGCCACGTTCTAAAGCTTTAAACCGCCAAGGTCGCTGAGAAGGGCCGCGATGGACGCAAAGAAGGATATTTGAAGTCCCTGACATTTCTTTGCGAGCTTAGCGGATGTTCTTTGCGTCCTTTGCGGTTAAAAGCTCTTGCCTTCCATCGGCCGGGCCATTTTTTCACGAATGAAATTCACGATGTCGGATGTCACGTAGGGAGGGGGCGTGATCCGAAAGATCGGTTTGCCTGAGACGGGCTTTAGGGAAACATCTTTCCATGCCGGGTCGCCATTCTTTGCTTCATGAAGAATAGCGGCGTCGGCTCGGTCGAGAAATTCACGCGCCGAGCTTTTGAAATCGGCGGTCGAGGGATCGAGCACGGTGACGTATAGATCTGGGCGTAAAAATTTCAGGATGCTGTTCGATTCAACAATAACGCTCTGCGCGTTGTTTAGTTTTTCACGGATCCTGGGCATCGCCTCGGCCAGCCTTCCCTGCTCTGTGCGAACCCACCACACGCGCTCGGCTCCGGCCGCCAGGAAGCGAGACGTATCGGAATCCCCATTGCGGGTCTTTTCTTCCGTGATTGCCCAGGAGTGATCGGCCGTTGCGCAGTCGCATGCCTGTCCGTTAGCCGAGCAAATGCCATGGCCGTATTGTGTGATTTTGAAGGCGGTCCAGGCAAACTCCGGCAATGCCGAAATCAGGCCGGCAACCACACTGGTCTTGCCTACGTTCCGGGAATGGCCGCCGATGACGATGATGGACATGAGAGAGTCGTGGGTGCGTCAACCCTTGGTCGCGTGTGTTGGTTGTCGGTCGTCGGCTGTCGGCTGTCGGCTGTCGGCTGTCGGCGAACGACGTTACATGACTTTACATATCGGTGGATGATTTCTTCGCTAGCTTCGCCAACACCCCCAATTCTTTCAGATACTCTTTGATTGGGCGTGCGGGGGTTCCCCAGAATACGATTCCCTTTCCGCGGATCACTTTCTTGCTGGGGATGCCGCTTTGCGCGCCCAGGATGGCTCCTGACTCGATGCGCACGTGATCGGCGATGCCGACCTGGCCTCCTACAACCACACCGTTTTCGATCACCGAGCTGCCGGAAACGCCGGTCTGGGCGGCGATCACTACGTCTTCCCCGATGTCGACATTGTGGCCGACATGCACGAGATTGTCGATTTTTGTGCCCCGCCGGATGCGCGTGACATCGAGGGCCCCTCGGTCGACCGTCGAGTTAGCTCCGATTTCGACGTCATTTTCGATTTCCAGCCGGCCAACCTGCGGGAACTTTTCGTAACGGCCGGTCTTCGCGTCGGGAACGTAGCCAAATCCGTCGCTGCCCAATACGGTGCCAGCGTGAACGGCGACGCGGTCGCCGAGCCGAACCTGGGGATAGATCGTGACGTTCGGATAAATGCGGCAATCACGGCCAATCGTGACATCCGGTCCGACCACGCAACCGGCTCCGATGCGCGTGCCTTCGCCGATGGTCACTTTCTCCCGAATCACCGCGCGCTCTTCGACCGTGACATTCTTCGCCAGTTTTGCGCCCGCGTTAATCACGGCAGTTTTGTGCCTGGTACCCGCAGAGTTTGCGGCAGCCTGAAGCCATGCACCGGCGCGGGCAAATGCCAGGCGCGGCTGCGCCACAATGAGGATGGGCTTGTGGTGAGCGCCGTTGGCTGCGAATTCACCCGCGATAATCGCTGACGCTCGCGATTCGATAGCTTGCGGAAGATGCTGAGCACTTTCGACGAAGACGAGGTCGCCTGGCTGTGCCGACGACAGGCTGGCGATTCCGGAAATCTCCGCTTGGCCATCCCCCACCAGGGTCGCACCGAGGAAAGCTGCAACGTCTTTGAGCGCCCGCTTCATGGCTCTTGTATAGCAGCCGGGCAGCAGGAAAGGAAAGTTTTCCGCGACAGACCTCGCGGTCCATACAATCCCTGCATGCAACGAAAGATCTTCTGGCTCATCGTGATCATCCTGGAACTTGCGACTTTCTGGCTTCCAGTGTGGTATCAGGTGTTCTCTATCATTCCAATCGTGGCGATCGCGTGGTGGGTGGCTTACCGCAGCGACTGGTTTTAATAGAGCGATGGTTGGCCGGGAGGACGCGTCTTCCATCGCCGGTGGACCCAGAGCCACTGGTCGGGATAACGCCGCACGACCTCTTCGATCACTTTCGTGAACTTAGCCGTATTGGCGACGATATCGGCGTCATTGTTGCCGGTGCGAATGAGGGGCACGGCCGGATCAAATCGCAGCCGGTATTTTCGGAGGACCGGATCCCAAATCGTAAAACCGGGAACGACGGCGGCATCGGTGCGCAGGGCAATGCGTGCCAGGCCGCTCGCCGTGCAGGCGGGGATCCCGAAAAAATCCACGAACACTCCTTCGGGCGGAGTCATGTTGGTGTCGATAAGGATGCCGACCGTGGCGCCCGCTTTCATGGCACGCAGGAGCTCTCGGGCGGGGTCATGCTTGAGGATGGGCGTGTTGCCGTGCATGGTGCGGTAGCGGCGCACCAGGGCGTCGAGATAGGGATTGTCGAGCGGACGCATCACGAAATGCAGAGGGTGGCCGTAGAGGGAGTGGGCAAACGCGGAGAGTTCCCAGCCGCCGATGTGGCCGGTTAGGAACAGAACGCCCTTGCCGCGCTGAGAGGCGCGGTCGAAATTCTCATAACCGTCATAGGTGACGGTGCGGTTGACATTCTCACGCGTGTATCGGGGAAAAAGGCAGACTTCAGCGAACTGGCGCCCCAGAGAGGTGAAGACATGGCGGACAATCCTGCGGCGTTCGCCGACGGATTTCTTGGGGAAGGCTAGCGCAAGGTTGCGCATACCGACACGCCGAAGCTTTCCATGCAGCAGGTAGATGGTCTGTCCCAGGACTATCCCCACAGCCCGTGCCAACGGTCGCGGAAGAGCGCCGATCGTCCTTACCACCGCCCAAGCGAGCGCGTATTCGATTCGGGTCCACATCGGACGAAGCGGTGACCGTATCATCGGGGATTTTTAACTGTCAATGAATCGATGGAGACGGATATGGCCATTGGCATTTGTCTTGGCAAGCCAGCGGGTAATGGATGGAACCATCAGGCACGGTCGATGGGGCTGGAGGTTAGAGATGGGGCGGCGGGCGAGGGCGCCCGCCGCTGCACTGATATGTTGGTATGGTTAGTTTTGCTGTTCGACCGGCTTGGGCGTGTCGACTGGTTTTGTATTTTCTGCCGGCTTGTCTTTGTCGGCAGCTTTTTGGGCCCACTTGGCCAGTACATTAAGGAACGGGAACGCATTCTTCGGCGCCTCGACCTTGCCGGTCAGGGACGTTCGGAAGGGGACCATTCGTCCGTAGAACTCACGGGTCGCGTCCTTGTCTTGCTTGATCACCGCTCCCGCGAGACTGATTCCCGCAAACGCTCCGCGAGCCCGCGAGTAGGTCAAGACTTGCGCTCTCAACTTCCAGTCCGTGTCGGCGGCGGCGTGGCGTCCCACGGGGCCTGCGGCTACGGACGCATCGGCACCCAGTTGGAATTTGCTGGAAAGAAGGTTTTTCAATCCGTCCTTGTTCATGACCAGCATGACCAGGTCAATTGCCTGGCCGCCGATTTGGAAACCCACACTCCCGCCGCTGGTGAAAATGAATGCGGGAGCACTCCAACCGGTGGGAGTCCTGCAGCTCGCGACTCCGCGGCCATAGCGCGCGGCCACGATAAAGCCGCCTTTGAGCAGCGAGGGCACGACCATAACGCATTCGGCCGATGCCAGCACTTCTTCCGGAATGCCGGTGTCGGGGGCAGTCTCGATTTCATCGAGGACAGTGGCCGCAGCCTGGATGCGATCTTCGGCCTTGGTCGCGTCCTTCTCGTCCTTGTCGTCTGCGCCGAAGGCCAATGCAGACACAGCCAGAACCAGCAAAACCACGAGGGTCTTTTTCATTGTTACTCAGTTCTCCAGGATGTTGGTGTTCACCGGAGTTTAACAGGTGGGGGCGATTTTGTGGGACGCGGTCGATGGGCTGCAAGGCATGGAGTCGAGGACTGGAGGGCGGATAGAAACAGGTGGGAATCAGGTGCTGGGGCAAAAAAAATCGGGGCTGACAGTGGCGACCCTAATCTCCACTCCCAACCCCGTCTCCCAGGTTCTGTGGTAGGTGGATGGAGTATGCGGTACATCCATCCGACCGACAAGATTACCGGGGGCACTGTCCCCTGGTAACTATCGGAATGTCTACTTGGCCGTGACCAGCGAATGCGTAATCGCGTGGACCGACAGGGCAATCCGGTTCTGGACCCCGACTTTGCGCATGAGCTTGGCGACATGGGCCTTCACGGTGCGTTCCTCGATGCCGAGGGCGGCGCCAATTTCCTTGTTCGAACGGCCAGCCACCAGCATCTCAAGAACTTCCTTTTCCCGGTCGGTAAAGGTGACGCGGCCGGCCGGAAAGATTCGGCCCGGTGAAGAACTGACCCGCTCGATAAACATGGACAAAACGCGGCGCGGAGCCCAAACGGAACCCTGATTCACGATGCGGATGGCCTGCACGAATTCTGCGGGAGTGGCGGCTTCGTCAACATAGCCCTTGGCGCCGGAAGCAATGGCTTTGAGAATGGTTTCATCGTCAATGCCCGAGCCGGTGACGATGATGCGGAGGTCAGGGCGGGACGCTTTCAGGCTTGCCATGACGTCAAACAGGTTCTGGCCGGCACGGCTCCCCAGCAGGACCAGATCGATTCCCTGAAGGGCGCTGATGTCGGGTAAGGTGGCGGACACGAGTTCGAAGTCCGACTCGGAATCAAACAGGGCCCGGAAGCCCACGAACCGCAGCGGGTCGCTCTCGACTACGGCAATTCGGATGAGAGGCTTTTTCGCCATTGCAGCTTTCATTGGCAGGTCCTTGGTAGCATGAAACTGCACTCAGAATAGACGGAATGGCGTGCGCTGCAAAGGGTCCGTAACAAAAGGGAAATTACGGGAGTAACATGAGTACACGCCCGAAAAGACGGCAGGAGACCATGAAAATTCGGAATTTGGCCTTATTCCTCTCGATACTTCCGGTGGTAGTGACCACCTTGGCACTGGCCCGGGACGCCGCCCAGAATGCTCCGGCGCAGACTCCCGCCGCCGAGCAAGGGCAGTACACACCCAAATTTCCCGGAGACCCGGCGCGGTCGGATTCCGAGGCAAGCGCGCTTGGGTTCATGCGCGTCGTGGTACGTGCACAAAAGCTCTACAACAAAAAGCACGATAGCTATGCAACGTCGCTCGCCGATTTGGTGAACACCGGCACAGTCACCAAGCGGATGGCAAAGACCAAGGAGCGAGGCGATTACACGGTTGGATTCAAAGGCAAAAAAGATGGATACCTGCTGACTATGACGCCGAAGAATCTGGATGCCCAGCATCGCTCGTTTTACGCCGACGAGGATGGCGTAATTCATGGCGATGAGACCAAAGCGGCCGATGCATCGTCGCCGAAGGTGAAGTAGGGAGTGAGAGGCTTTGGGCTTTGGGCTCTAGGAGCTGTTCTTCGGGGGCTGTGCTTTATTGGCGCTCGGAACGAAAATTCCCGGAAAGACTGTTACCGCACTACGAAGAATTCTTTTCTGACTTGATTTCTACCGCCTTGCCGTCGTGGTAGGTGATGGCAATGGCGTTGCCTCCGTTCGGGTAGTGCACCGTTTTCCAGGACGGGTTCTCCTGCCGGTCGGGCCGTCCCATGCCAATGGCAAAATCAGCCTGCAGTTCGTTCATTCCCTGCTTGACCTGATGTTGCTCGACCGACTGCCAGACCTCCGCAGGCCAATGCTGATACAGTTCGCGCGGATCCTGGATGTATAGCATCGCATCGGAATAGAATTTGTACTCGGTGTCTTTGAGATATCCGATCTGGAAGGAATAGGTTTTACCCCCCTCATCGAACAGTGCCATCACCTGCTTTTGACCGCCGCCGTTGGGCGCCGTGTCGAGCACGACATCCTTGATGGAAAGTTTTTGGATGGGCAGCAACATTCCCGCCTCATGTTCAAAATCGGTGCGGCGAGTGCCCGGGTTGTAGGGGTAGTAGGGATAACGATAGCCCTCCTTCACCCACACCGGTTGCTTTGTCAGTTGGCGCGCCGATTTCAGATCGAAGGGATACAGCTTCTTCGGAGTGACGTAATAATCCGGATTGAGCGCAGTCGCGCCGGCTTCCTTCTCCTTCGCCGCATCCTTAGCATTCGAACCGTGGCGCTCGTAAAGGATATAGGCCGTCCGAATCCCGGCAACGGCGATGGCCAACGCCAACGCAATCTGAATCTTCTGCTTAACACCACGCTCCATCTGCATCGCTCCAATTAACAGAAGTTCCGAGGCTGCGATTCCACGTAACTTTACTCTGGCCTGGAAATCAGACGGCTATCGCCCACCCGCTGGGAGCAACTGGACCGCCCCACTTGCGGCGGCCTTCACCCAATGGACCGCTGACCCTTGCGACGGGCACCACTTTCAGCTGACTATGCGCGACAGTTGATGACCGGGCGATCTTTGGGGTTGTATGTGCAATTGCCGGCCCCGCCATCCCGCTGCAAACGGTTAAGGTTACGAGCGAAGTTGCGCCCAAGAACTATGACTCGTTTTTCATCCGCCGGGGACAGAATTTTCCCGTTTTACAAGACTTCGAGTCCCATTGTTTGCCGATTGGAGAGGGCTAGCCATTCATGCCCCCCTCGGTTTCGTCAGGTAAAATATAAAGGCACGCAGGTTTTGGCTGCATCACTACGACTTAATTAAGGAAGCGGATGCCCGTCACGCAAGAGGAAGTGTTAAGCGCATTAAAGCAGTGTTATGACCCGGAAATCCCGGTCAACATCGTGGACTTGGGACTCATTTACGAGGTGCGCTTCGAATCCCTGCCCGAAGACAAGCAGGACGTCACGGTGGATATGACGCTCACGGCCCAGGGGTGTCCGGCCCACGTGCAGATCAGCGAGCAGGTGCGCTCGCGGCTTGAGCAGTTGCCCGGTATTCGCACTGCTCATGTGAACATCGTGTGGAGTCCGGCCTGGACGCCGGAGCGGCTGAGCATGGATGCGCGCAAGCAGCTGGGGATCGAATAAGATTTTCTGTCAGGAAGAAAGTTCGTCCCAGATTCCCTGCCCGCCTTGTTGGGCGAACTGCGTGAGCTTCTGACCAACCCGCGACGTCATCTCAAGCAAGCGCATTCCACGATCGAAATAGTCCGGAAGAGATCTCCGAACAACGTCGAACTTCTCCGGATACTCAGAAGCAAGCACCGCCAGCGCGACGCCCGCAGTAAGGACCCCGGCGGGATACCTCTTCTTGAGGAAAAGAATCGCCGAAGCTCCGGCGGAACCCGCGACCACTGCTTTCTTCCAATTTTCCATGCTGTCACCCGTAGCACGATTCTAACCCCGTAAACGAATCCCTGCTTTATACTTCGCGGGCTTGTTTTGTTCGACCAGAGAATCAGCGATCCGGGAGACATGCATGTTGCCCAAGCCCCACCGATGGACGTCGGAGATATTCTTCCTGTGTCTTGCAGTGTCCTTCTCTTTCTGTCTATCCAGTCCGTTTTCTGCGGCACAAGCGAAGCCTCGGGCCCGCGATCTGGGCGTGCCTTTCGATGGAACCCCTGGGCTTAATAACGCGATCACTGATGTGAAAGGCGTTGAAGTTGGGCATACCACCTTAATCTCCGGATCGGGCAAGTTGGTCGTCGGGCAGGGGCCAGTGCGCACGGGGGTCACTGCGGTCCTGCCGCGCGGAAAGGGTTCCACGGATCCTGTGTTTGGCGCGTGGTTCACGCTGAACGGCAACGGGGAGATGACTGGAACGACCTGGCTGGAAGACTCAGGCTTCCTGGATGGGCCAGTCATGATCACCAACACGCACAGTGTCGGAGTGGTGCGGGATGCGGTGATCGCGTGGCGCGTAAAGAAAGCTCCGCCCGATCAGAATGGTTATGACTGGTCATTGCCCATCGTGGCGGAAACCTATGACGGAGATCTGAACGACATCAACGGATTTCACGTGAAGCCGGAACACGCCTGGCAGGCGCTCGATACGGCCCACGGCGGCCCGGTCGAGGAGGGTAATGTCGGTGGCGGCACAGGCATGGTGTGCAACGAGTTCAAGGGAGGCATTGGGACCTCGTCCCGAGTGCTTGACGCGAAGTATGGCGGTTACACGGTTGGGGTGCTGGTGCAATGCAATTATGGCTGGCGCAGCCAGTTGCGGATTGCCGGTGTCCCGGTGGGAAGAGAGATTCCGGACCACAAGGTCCGCGATAATGACGTAGGATCCATCATCGTGGTGGTAGCCACGGACGCTCCCCTGATTCCGACTCAATTGAAACGGCTGGTGCGCCGAGTTTCGCTGGGTCTGGGGCGGGATGGCAGCTTCTCAGGAGATGGCTCCGGAGACATCTTCGTCGCTTTCTCCACGGCAAATCCGGAGGCATCCAACTCAAAGGGGATGCGCCAGGTCTTCATGCTTCCGAATGAGCAGTTGAACCCGCTTTTTTTGGCGACCGTGCAGGCGACCGAGGAGGCTGTCATCAATGCGATGGTGGCTGCCGAAACCATGAAGGGGATCAACGACTTCGAGGTGATCGCGTTGCCTCACGACCGGTTGCGGGAGGTGCTGAAGAAATACAATCGGCTGACAAAGTAATGCGCGATGCGCCGCAAGGTGCGGTTTGCCATGGGGCGGACTAGGCCGCGGCGCGGCGGCCGGTGATCACTTCCAGAGCGAGGGCCTGTGCCCATTGTTTCTGTTCGCCGCGAGAAACCAGTTCCTCGACGACGTATAATCGCCGTCCCACATCGCAAGCCAGTGCATGCCAGCGGCGTTTCCGGGTGGTTGGTTTCGGATTTCTCCAGACTACTCTCAGTCGGTGCATTTCATGACTCCGGTGCTGCATGACAAGCTTGAAAATGGACTCTCTTGTCTGCTTTTGTTGGGAGTATTGCTTGAGAGTTCCGGGAAAGCAGTTGCCCTTATCACACGCATTTGTGATTTGGATCACAAGAAAGGGCTGCGAGGAAGCGCAGCCCGCTGTGCCGGCTTATGCCGGGAGCCTAGTTGGTGACGGCCTTGTCGGTGATGTCGAGACCCTTGTCAATGATGGCAAAGGCCTCCCGCAACTGCTGCTCGTTAATGCAGAGCGGCGGATTGGTATAGAAGGTATTCCAGCGCACCAACGTGTACAGGCCGTTTTCGCGGAAGAATTTTCCGAGCGCGGCCATCTCTTCCGAAGCGCCGTTAAAAGGCGCCATCGGCTGTTTGGTCTTGCGGTTGCGGATGAGTTCAAAGATGCCGAACAAACCGATCGAGCGCACGGCGCCCACCGAGGGATGCTTCTTCTGCATCTCCGCGCCGAAGTCTTTCAGGATTGCACCCATCTTGCGAGTATTCTCCAGCAAGCCATCTTCTTCGTACACACGAATTGTGGCGAGCGCGGCGGCGCATCCCATGGGATGGCTGTTGTAAGTCAGGCCGCCATAGAACACCTTGTCCTGAAAATGTTGCGCGATGTGGTGGCGCATGCCAACCGCGCCCAAAGGCAGGTAGCTGGAAGTGAGTCCTTTCGCCATGCAAATCAGGTCGGGAACGACCTTCCAATGATCGATGGCAAACCATTCGCCCGTGCGGCAGAAACCGGCCATCACTTCATCGGCAATCATGAGGATGCCGTACTTGTCGCACAACTTGCGCACGCCCTGCATGTAGCCGTCGGGTGGAATGAGAATGCCGTTGGTGCCGACTACGGTTTCCAGAATGAAGGCCGCAATCGTGTGCGGGCCTTCGAGCTGGATGATTTCCTCGATCATGGCGAGCGAGGTTTCCGCTGCCTCCCATCCCCGCTCGATGCCGTGGTAAGGATCGAGAACGCGCACGACGCCGGGAATTCCCGGCTCGGCAGCCCAGCGGCGGGGATCACCCGTCAATGTGATGCTGCCCGCAGTAGCGCCATGATAGGAGCGGTAGCGCGCCATGATCTTGTGCCGGCCCGTAAAGAAGCGCGCCAGCTTGATAGCGTTTTCATTGGCCTCGGCGCCGCCGTTGGTGAAGAAAAAAGTGTCGACGTCGCCGGGCGTGATTTCAGCCAGCTTCGCTCCCAGCCGGGCGCGTGGCTCGGTAGCCATGAACGGGTTCGCATAAGCCAGCGTGGCAACCTGCTCGTTGATTGCCTGGATCACACGCTCGTCGCCGTGACCGATGTTGACGCTCATCAGCTGGCTGTTGAAATCGATGAAGCGCTTCCCTTCCGGCGTCCAGAAATAGATGCCCTTGGCGCGGGCTACGGGGATGGGGTCGACCTTCGATTGGGCAGACCATTCGAAGAGCGTGTGCTTTTTGGTAAGGTTGACAATTTCCTGGCCGGTCATGGTGGGCGTAGCACTTGCGGTAGTCATGATTGTTAGAAACTCCTGAGAGTTCGACGGACGAGGACGCCCTCAATCCATCGTTCGCTAGAACTTCCGTGAGTGGTCTTTGGCCCAACGTTCCACCACGACCTTCTTCTCCGTGTAGAACTCGACCGAGTCGCGGCCTTGGCCGTGCATGATCCCGAAGAAGCTGTCTTTCCAGCCGCTGAACGGGAAATAGGCCATGGGAGCGGCTACGCCGATGTTGATGCCGACGTTGCCAGCAGGCGCTTCGTAGCGGAAGCGTCTTGCCGCAGCACCGCTCGAGGTGAACAGCGACGCCTGGTTGCCGTAGGGATTACGTTCCAAAAAAGCCATCGCCTCATCCATGTCATTGGCATGGACCAGGCTCAGCACCGGACCGAAGATCTCGGTGTGCGACAGTTCGCTGGCAGCGGGCACGCCATCGAGAATTGTCGGCTTCACAAAGTTGCCCTGTTCGTGGCGGGGAATCTTCGGATTACGCCCGTCCACCAGGACTCTTGCACCTTGCTTCTCACCAGCGCCGATGAGTGACTCGATGCGTTCTTTGCTCTGCTTCGTGATGACAGGCCCCATCTGCACGCCGTCTTCGAGGCCGTTGCCGACGCGCAGGTTTGAAGCGGAGTCGGCAATGGCATCGCGGAAGGTCTTTTGAGCTTCGCCAATCGTGACTGCGACTGAAACTGCCAGGCATCGTTGGCCGGCGCAGCCGAAGGCACTGTCGCTAATGATCTGCGTTGCCATCTGCATGTCGGCGTCAGGCAGCACAATGACCGGATTTTTCGCGCCGCCCTGGCATTGGGCGCGCTTGCCCTTTTCCCCGGCGCGCGCGTAGATGTAACGGGCCACAGGGGTGGAACCGACAAAGCTGATCGCGCGAACGCGCGGGTCGTCGATAAGCGTATCCACAGCGACTTTGCCGCCGTTCACCAGATTTACCACGCCCTTGGGCAATCCGGTCTTCTCGAGAAGTTCGTACACGTAACGCATGGTGAGCGGGACCCGCTCCGACGGCTTCAGGATGAAAGTATTTCCGGTCGCGATTGCGTAGGGCAGGAACCAG
The DNA here is from genome assembly GCA_963850425.1 of uncultured Acidobacteriota bacterium. Taxonomy (GTDB): domain Bacteria; phylum Acidobacteriota; class Terriglobia; order Terriglobales; family Acidobacteriaceae; genus Gp1-AA133. Next base: position 574,262 of record CAWKLF010000007.1, read on the forward strand.
AATGCAATCATGCCCGGAAAATTGAAAGGCACAATGGCTGCCGTGACGCCCAAAGGCTGCCGGATCATCATCTCGTCGATGCCGCGCGCCACATCTTCCAGGTTATAGCCCTGCATGAGAGTCGGGATCCCGCAGGCCACTTCCACGTTCTCGATGGCGCGGCGCATTTCGGCCTTCGCTTCGGTGAAAGTCTTTCCGTTTTCCTGCGTGATGAGGCGGCTGATGTCGTCGATGTGCTCCTCGAGCAACTGCTTCAGCTTGAACAGCGGTTGAATGCGATCTTCGGGTGGCGTGCGGCGCCATGCGGGATAAGCCGCCGCCGCCGCATCAATGGCCTTGGTCACCTCGCCTGCGTCCGACAAAGGAACTTTGCCCAAACTCTCGCCGGTTGCGGGATTAACGATTTCAGACCATTCCCGGGCATTCGATTCGACCCACTGGCCGTCGATGTAATGCGGAACTTTCGCTTCGGTGATAATGGCTGTACTCATGGTAGGTTTGCCTCAGCAGTCGTGAAGAATGTCGGGACGCGGCAGATCCAGAGATCCGGCTCGCGGCGTTTTTCGTTGTCCTTTAGATTACACCGGCTGCGCGGTTGCTTCGTGTTTCTTTTCGTAAACCGCTTTCAGCGCCCCTTCGAGCACGTCGAGTCCCTCCGTCATCTGCGCATCCGTGATCACGAGCGGCATCAGCAGGCGGATGACGTTCCCATAAGAACCGGCAGAAATCGTAATCACGCCATGCTGGTAGCAATATTGCGTGATCTGTTTTGTTTCCTCCGAGGCCGGTTCCCGTTTGTCCGGCGACTGGACAAGTTCGAGGGCCTGCATCGCGCCCAAGCCGCGCACCTCTCCGACCATCGGCCAGCGTTTCTGCCACTCACGAGCCCGTTTCTGGAAGTGGTCGCCCAGTTCGTTGGCGCGCGCATTCAGGTCCTGCTGCTCGAACATGTCGAGCACCGCGAGGGCGGCTTCGCACGCCACCGGATTTCCGGCAAACGTTCCACCCAGCCCACCGGGCCCGGGAGCGTCCATAATTTCGGCGCGACCGGTGATTGCCGCCAGTGGCAGTCCTCCACCAATCGACTTCGCGGTGACGATAATGTCGGGCTCGATGCCGTAGCGTTCGCTGGCAAAGAGCGCACCCGTGCGCCCGAACCCGCTCTGCACTTCATCGGCGATGAACAGCACGCCGTGCTTGTGGCAGATGTCGATCAGGATACGGAAATAATCCTGCGGAGGGGCTACAAAGCCACCTTCCCCAAGCACAGGCTCGGCAATTACGGCGGCGACACCCTCGTGAGCGACCACCCGCTTGAACGTGTCTTCCAGATGACGCGCGCAGTACAAGTCGCAAGAGGGATATTTTAGCGAGTAGGAGCAGCGATAGCAGTACGCATAGGGAATGCGGTACACCTCGCCGGGAAAAGGCTGGAATCCCGCTTTATAAGGATGCGTCTTGCTGGTAAGCGACAGGGCCATCATGGTGCGGCCATGGAACGCGTCTTCAAAAGCGATGATGCCGGGCTTTCCCGTGGCAGCGCGTGCAATCTTCACGGCGTTCTCAACGGCCTCGGCGCCGGTATTCACCAACAGCGTCTTCTTCGGAAAAGCTTCCTGGCGTTACCTGGTTCAATCGCTCCGCAAGGCGGATGTAGCTTTCGTAGGGCGTGACCTGGATGCAAGTGTGAAGGAACCGGTCGAGCTGACGTTCAATCGCCGTAAGCACGCCGGGCGCGCGATGCCCGGTGTTCAGGCAGCCGATGCCGCCCGCGAAATCGATGTAGCGATTGCCGTCGACATCTTCGAGGATCGCGCCCTCGGTCTTCGCGACATAAATTGGCGTGGCATGGGACAACCCGCGCGGCACGGCGCTGGAGCGGCGCTCCGAAAGCGCTTTGGACTTGGGCCCGGGAATCGGCGTCTTCAGTTGTATCGTCGCCATCTCAGTACCATCCGATTGGAGCTTCGTTGAGATTGATGTAGACCTGCTTGGTCTCGAGATATTCCTCGATACCCCACGGACCGAGCTCGCGGCCAAAGCCGGATTGCTTGTACCCGCCCCAGGGCGCTTCGACGTAGGTGGGCTGCATGTGATTCACCCATACGATGCCGGCGCGCAGAGACTTCACGGTACGGAATGCCTTAAAAATGTCGCGAGTCCACACCGCGGCGGCCAGACCATACGGAGAATCGTTTGCGATCTTGACCGCATCTTTTTCGTCTTCGAATGGAATGACGGAAGCCACGGGACCAAAAATCTCTTCCCGCGCGATGCGTGCGCTGTTGTCGACATCGTAGAAGATGGTCGGCTGCACGTAGTAGCCCTTGGCGAACTGCTCGGGCCGGTTGCCGCCGAATGCGACCTTGGCTTCTTTCTTGCCGATTTCTATGTAGGAGCGCACGCGATCGTATTGATCCTTGCTGACCAGCGGCCCCATCTTAGTTTCGCGGTCGAGCGGCGAACCCAGTTTGATCTTCTTGGCTTTCTCGGCCATGGCATCGACGAACTTTTTGTAGATTGGCTTCTGGACGAGGATACGGCTGCCCGCCGAGCAAACCTCGCCTTGATTGATGAAGACTCCGAACAAGGCCCCATCAATGGCGGCTTCGAAGTCCGCATCGGCGAAAAAGATGTTGGGCGACTTCCCACCGAGTTCGAGCGTGACGCGTTTCACGGTGTCAGCCGCCTGCTTCACGATGATCTTGCCCACGGCTGCACTGCCCGTGAAGGCAATCTTGTTCACGTCTGGATGCTGAACTAGTGGGGCACCAGCAGACTCGCCAAATCCGGTAATCACGTTGACTACTCCGGGCGGCAGACCGACGTCGGCAAACCAGTTTGCAAACTCAAGCGCGGTGAGCGGCGTCTGCTCCGCGGGCTTCAGAATACAGGTACATCCCGCGGCAAGGGCGGGAGCCAATTTCCACGCTGCCATCAGCAGCGGATAGTTCCACGGAATGATTTGCCCGGCGACACCGACGGGTTCCTTCATCGTCAGGCTCACCGCATTGTCGGGAACGGGATTGACGAAGCCGAGGATTTTTGTGGCGAGGCCGCCGTAATATTCGAAGCAGGTGGCGGTGTCATTGATGTCGAACTCGGCTTCGACGATGGGCTTGCCGCAATTGCGGGCTTCGAGCTCGGCCAGCATGGGCAAGTTCTGGCGGATTTTGTCGGCAAGACGGAACAGTACTCGGCCACGCTCCTGCGCGGTCGTCATTGACCACGGGCCGTCTTCGAAGGCAGCCTTGGCGGCGGCGACTGCGCGATTGACATCTTCAGCGTTCGCTTCCGGGACCTGCGCAATGATTTCTTCCGATGCGGGGTCGTAGACGGGAAAGGTTTTCGTCGATTTGCTGGTGACCCATTCACCGTTGATGTACATCTGGTAGGTCTTCACTTCGGTCTGCACTCCGCTGGGCATAAATCCTCCGCCAGATTCGAAAGGCTGCCGGGCTTTGCCCGGCTGGACAGCCGAAGGCGGCTGTCCCTACGTGGTTCTTGCTACCTCGACCGGCTCGGCCGGTACGGCGCGCGGCGCTTTCAGACGGCCGTACACAAAGAAGAAAAAGACCGCCAGTAGGAGAAACGCCAATGTGATACCGATCATGCTTACTTCGTACTTCCACACGGAAGTGATTTGTTTTGACGGGAAAAACGCCAAGGCAATGCCAAGAGTGGTGGTGACCAACCCCGCCCCTCCAGCAAACAGAAGCGTACCTCGGCTATAGCGACCGCCTTCCAGGGGCTTCTTCAGGGCAAACTTCAGCAGCGCAGCGAACACGTAGAGGAACGGCACCAACTGCAGAACGACCGCGAGCGACAGCATCCTTTGAAATGCTTCCTGCACGCCGCCTGAGGCATAGAAGTTGACCACCACCAGGATGAGCGAAACGATGGCCTGCACGATCAGTGCGGCGTACGGAGTCGCGTAACGCGGATGAATCTTGCCCAGCCACGAAGGCATATAGGAATCGAGGCCGGCAACAAACGGGATACGGGCCGAGCCGCCCATCCAGGCCGATCCGATTCCCGCGATCGAAAGGCTGAGCATAATCGCGAACGGCGCAATGATCCATGCCACGCCGACCTTTGCCGCCATGTGGCTGACCGACTGCACGATGCCCTGCAGCACGCTGATTTCGTCTTTAGGAATGGAGACTAGCAAAGTTAGAGTGGCTCCGATGTAAAGCGCTCCCGATAGCACTCCTCCCCACGCAACGGCTCCGGGCAGCGTGCGCCGGGGATCGCGGATCTCGTCCCCCATGATGGAGGCCAGTTCCAGTCCCACCAATCCAAAGCAAATTACTCCGAAAGAATTCAGTACAAAGCGCGGGTCGGCGGGTATGTGGAAATCGCTGGCGGTTACCGTGGTCCCAAAGCGCAAGTAAATGGTGAGACCGAGCACGATCAGCACGGCGGCCGCAATGAAAGTGCCGATCGCACCCACGTTGTTCAGCCACTTGCCCACACCCAGACCCACAATGTTCAACACCGTAAGCAGGGCAAGCAGGACCAGCGATGTGATCATGGCGAAATTCTTGTTATCCGCCAAGGCCGCGTGTCCAGGCCCCATCGCAAACGCGGATACGCCGACGAAGTACAACATGACGGTCGGCACGTACAGCATGTTGTTGGTCCAGTAGCACCATCCGGAGAGAAAGCCGTGAAAATCGCCGAAGACTTCCTTCGCCCACAGATAAACGCCACCTTCCCCCGGGTAGCGCTGCGCAAGTTCGATAACGGCGATGCCCTGCGGCCAGAAGAAAAGGAGCAACGAGATCAGCCAGAGCCAGACCGTGACACCGCCGTTAGCGGCGATGGAAGGAACCACGTTGAGATTGAAGACCGCCACCACGAACAGGAGCACCAGATCCCAGCGTCCGAGGACACGCTTCAGATGGGGTGGTTCGGTCTGGTGATGTTTCTCCGGCAAATCAGGAACTCCGCTGGTACGGTTATTGATTCAGAACAATCATTGATCGCATGCGGCGTCCGCAAGTGTATTGGCGATGCAAGGCGGGCGAGGGCGCCCGCCCTACATTCAGCGCTTTTAATGCGCGGCCAGTGCTGGCGTCTTCCCGGCGCGTTCCTGCTGCGCTTTTGCGAGCGATGCGGCAATGTCGTCGAACGCGGCGATATGTTTGTCGATGTCAGCTTCCGTATGTTGCACCGACATGGTCCATTGCTCGTCTTGCCAGTAGGGCTGCGCCATCACCCCGCGATTCACCATGCCAAACCAGTAGTGACGCCACAAATCGACATCGACCGTCAACCAGTCGCGGTAATTACGAATCTCCTGCGGGTAGAGCATGAGAGCACCATTGGCGCCGGCTTGCGCGATGTAAGCTTGCAAGCCCACCTTGGCGATGATTTTCTGATAGCCATCGACCAGTTTCTTGCTGAGTTTCTGGACGTGCGCGTAGTTTTCGCGAGTCAGAACCTCGGCGAAGGTCGCCAGGCCGGCAGCCATCGAAACAGGATTCGTGTTGTAGGTGCCGCCGTGAAAAACCTTGTGCTGCGAGATGAGGTCCATCACCGACTTGTGCGTGCCGAACGCGGCCAGCGGGAAGCCCCCGCCGATCGACTTCGCCAGGCAAATCATGTCGGGCGTAACGCCGTAATATTCCGAAGCTCCGCCCCAGCCGAGCTTCGCGCCGGTCTTCACTTCGTCGAAAATCAGCAGGGCACCGTTCTTCGTGGCAATCTCGCGCAACCCTTCCAGGAAGCCGGGTTGCGGCATGCACAAGCCGACGTTCATCAGGATCGGTTCGAGAATGATCGCCGCAATTTGTCCGGGATTTTCCTGAAAACGGCGCTCGACCGTGCCGAGATCGTTGAAAGTGGCGATGGGCACATTCGCGATCGAGGCCTTCGGGACACCCAGGCCTCCGGGAACAGAAACCGGATTCTTCACGTCGCCGAAATCGGGAGCGTGTGGCTTCACGCTGACCAGAGCCGTGTCATGCAAGCCGTGATAGCCGCCTTCAAACTTGAGAATCTTGTCGCGCCCGGTGGCGGCGCGCGCCAGACGAACGGCGTGCATGGTGGCTTCGGTTCCGCTTGAGCCGAAACGCACCATCTCCACCGGAAAGCGCTTGCAGATTTCTTCCGCAAGCTGCCACTCCATGTCGTGAGGCATGCCAAACATCGTTCCGGTCGAGAGCCGCTTTTCAACGGCCTTCATCACTGCGGGATGGCAGTGCCCGGCCATGAGTGCGCCGAAGCACAGGTTGTGATCGATATAGTCGTTGCCGTCGAGATCGCGAAAGTGCGAGCCCTGCCCTTCTTTCACGAAGATGGGATAAGGATCGTAAGCGCGGTAGTTGCTGGCAACGCCTAAAGGAAGGCGTTTCAAATTGCGCTTGTGGGCTTCGGCGGATTTCGGGGTGCGGCGCTCGAAGGCATCGAGCTCCTTTTGCAGGTCGGGGTACATCGGGTGTCTCCAGGAATGCTCAGGCCGCGAAGCGGCCGTTAGATTGTGCCCGGGCGGCGGAAAGCCGCCCGGGACTTGGGGTCTACGACATCATTGTCTCATCTAAAAATAGAACTTAACAGCCAACTGGATCAAACGGGGTTCTCGCACGCTCAGGATGCGGCCGAAATCCGAGCCATCCGTCATGTTGCCATCGGGGTTATTGAATTGCGTGTGATTGAACAAATTGAACAGTTCGGCGCGGAACTCAAAACGTTTGTCTTCACTCCCGCCAATGGGCAAAACTTTGTGTAGGGCGAAGTCAAAGTTGTTGATAGGTGGCCCGCAGCAGATCGTGCGTTTCGAATTTCCGATCCGGCCGAGCGTCGTATCCTCGGTGAAGCTGTGGGATCGAACCAGTATCCGCCATTGGACTTCGGATTCAGAGTCCGGAAGGGAGCGATCTGATCGGGTTCGCCCGGGATACTCGAAGAAGGCGCTGTACATCAATTCGTTATCGGATGACGAGGTGATGCGAATCGGGAAGCCACTCTGAAAAGTGTAGATTCCCGAAATGTCCCACCCATTCAGAATTGTCCTGTGAAGCCGCTGTACTTGGGAACCGGCAATTCCCAGAAATAACTGAGAACAATGCGATGGCGTGCATCGAATTGCGAGAGCGAACGGCTGATGCGGAAATCGAGCGGATTCAAGTTGCCCTCGAAACTGGAGGCTTGGTCGAAGGACTTGCTGAAGGTGTACGCCGCGTGCAACTGCAAGCCCTGCCTGAAGCGTTTATCCAGAGATGCCTGCAAAGAGTTGTAGGCGGAATTCGCAATCGTATCCTGGGCAAAAATGCTGCTGAACACCGGGATTCCGTCTCCAGGGCAGCCGGTTCCTGTCAATGGATCGCACTGCGGAGAAGAATAGCGACGAAGGCCTACGAGGGTTAGGCCATTTGTCAGGCTAGTTCCAGCTGGGATAACCGAATTGTTCGGCAAGTGAAAGTCAACTGGAAGGACAGTTCCTGGATCAATCGAGAAGGTACTGTCGGCAAAATACTGGCCGCACGTGCCGTCGCCGAGCACGGCGTTCAAGTCCAGGCAAGTCTGGGGATTTCCATAGTTCAAATCGTGTGTCGCGAGCAGCCGGTGACCCTGGGACCCGACATAGCCCACCTGCAGTTTCAGATCTCTGGTTAGCTCACGCTCGATGGTGAAGTTGTATTGCGCCGAGTACTGACTTTTCAGGTGTGGCTGAAACTGACCGAATAAAAGGATGGGGCGAAACATTCCCCAGTCCACCGGCTGGTTGCGCGGCGGATTCAGGATACCGTTGACACCGGCCAGCGAGGTCAGGCCGAAGGGGTTCGGGTAGGAAAATTCCCCACTCTGGTCGAGGAAAGGAGTGTTGAAGAAAGTGTTGAAGGGAAACGTGCTTCCACCAAACGGCGGCTCGGCGCTGAACTGCTCCAACACGAGCTGCTCAATCGGGTTGTAGAACAGTCCCCATCCCGCCTTAATGCTGGTCTTGCCGGAGCTTCCTGGGCTCCACGAGACTCCAATTCGCGGAGCAAAGGCGTTGTAGTAAGTCTGCGTCATGGCAGTGGGAATGCCCTTATCTCCCGCTACCACTAGGCCGACGGGAGTCATTGAAGAACAGTCAGTATTCACGGTATCAAGGCACGGATAAACGGTGCTCGATTGTCCGGGCCGGAACGTCTGCACGTGCTTGCTGACATCGGCAAGCGGTGTGTTGAGTTCCCAGCGGAGGCCGTAATTCAGGGTCAGGTTAGGTTTAATCTTCCAGCTGTCCTGGGCATACAGATACAGTGCCGTGCTCCGGACATGTTCGACCTGCGCGGAGCCCTGACCGTACGAACCCGGAAATCCAAGCATGTAGTCGGAAAATACCGTATCCCCAACGGTGCTATTGGTCGAAGTGCCGTCCACAAAGAATTCGCCGTTGACATCAAAATACAAAGTCTGGTCAAACTTCTGTCGGCGGACGTCTGTCCCGAACTTCAGCGAATGATTCCCCACCACTTTGCTAAGGCTGTCGGACCATTGAAATGAATTGCCTACCTGGGGCACTTCACCCTCTCCGTTATTGCCAATGGTGAATCCGCCGCTTACCTGGACGAAAGGAACGCCCTCTCGCGCTGCCCCGAGATTGGGATGAATCCCCAAGGCATTATCCGGTGTGCCATCGGAAAAGCAAGGCACAGGACCCAGCACATCGGTGAGCCAGCTAGGAGCGGGTGGACACGAGCTCTGCAGTTGAGAAGTGAACACTGGATGCTGGAAGGTTTTCTGCGCTTCACGATTGTAGTTGAAGCGAAATTCGTTCACGGTACTGTTATTGATGGTCCAGGTGTGACTGATGTTCCATTGCTGGAATCGCTCGTCGGTGATCGATCCGAAACCAGGCACGTTGGCGCCCGCTGCCTGAAACTGCGCAAAGGGTGAGACTACGTGGTGATCATCGAAGTAATAATAAAAGCTAAGGTTCTGCTTGTCGTTGATGCGGTGGTCCAGCTTTACTGTGAACTGATCGCCGCGGTCGGGCTGCACAGGTACGGTTTGAATGACGCTGGCGTTTCCTCCAGGTACCGGAACATATTGAAGCAGATCGACAGCGGTCGCATCCATGCACTCCAGCGGTATCTGGTTGGTTGGAAAGAGCTCGGAGTAGGGCATGTCGTCGTGAATTGTAATGCTGGGGTCTCCGGCGACATCCCGTGCGGCTTGCTGGCAGCCAGGTCGCTGACCAACTCCAGTTACCAGCGGTTGCAGTGCATACGAACTGCTTAGGGTACCTCCGAATGGCGACTCCGCAGAAAAATCGCCAACAATATGACCGTTCACCATGTTCGACGGATCCGGTCGTTCCGCAGCCGTCGGCACCGTTACAGCCGGCGACGAAATGCCCTGACGGATGCGTCGTCCTTCGTACGATGTAAAGAAGAAGGTTCGATCCTTTTTGATCGGTCCGCCAAAAGTTCCTCCAAACTGATTTTGGTTGAACTTCGGCTTCTCGCAAGGAATACCTTGCAGGGCAGTGAAGCAGTAGGCATTCGCATTGAGCTTCGTGTTCCGGAAAAATTCGTACACATTTCCGTGAATATCGTTGGTTCCCGATTTTGTGACCACATTAACTACTGAGCCGGAGTTGCGACCATATTCGGCATCGAACGTGTTGGTGAGCACGCGGAACTCCTGGATACTGTCAGGAGCCGGTTGCACGGTTGGCAGGTTGACAAACTGGTCATTGGCGTCGCCACCGTTCACGCTGAAGTTGTTGGAACGGCCGCGTCCGCCATTGACGGACACTGCCCCAGCTTTGTCGTTTCCGTAAACGACCGAGTTGGAAGATCCGACTGTAGACATTACGCCGGGCTGCAGTTGCAAAAACTGGTAGGTATCCCGCGCATTGAGTGGCAGTTGACTGATCGATCGGTCATTGACGACTGCACCTAGCTGCGTGCTCGTCGTGTCTACAAGCGGGGCCTCCGAAGTTACTTCCACGACTTCTTTGGTTTGCCCAACTTGCAACGTCAAATTCAGCGTGACAACCTGGTTGACCTCAACAGTGACATTCCTGCGAAGGATCGTCGTGAAACCCTGCTGCTCTACCTTCATGCTGTATTGCCCGGGCTGAACTTCCAGAAGAACGTAGTCTCCGCCGTCGTTGGTCTTGCTATCCCGGCTTACACCAGTCGCTTCATTGCTTAGCGTTATCTTCGCACCGGCCACGCTCGCCGCGCTGGGGTCTGACACTTGGCCCAGGATTCTTCCGCCGGTGCTTTGTGCAATCAGGAGAGTGGAACAAATGAGACAGACGAAGAGGACAAGCAGGGCTTGCGTCGCTTTCAACGACCGCATAACAACCTCCGGGAGGCGGGGGAAATTTTCAATCGGTTCGCCAGCAGATCAGCTTGCACAGAAAGAAACCTTGCTATAATCGCGCAAGGTTAGAGAACCTGCCGCGCACTGTCAAGCGAAAAAATAGCGATCTCGGGCAGAAGCAAAACCGCGAAAACAGGCCGCTTACGATGAAGGCGAACGGCGCCAAACCTTACTTGAAAATCGGGGACGTGGCCCGCATGGTCGGGGTTTCCCCGTCGGTGATCCGCACATGGGAGAGCCTCGGTCTCACGCATCCACAACGCACCGAAAGCAAATATCGCCTGTACAGTTCCGAGGACGTCAAAATTCTCAAGCGCGCGCGTTTTCTGCGCCGGGTACGCGGACTGAATGCACCCGCAATTGTCGAGTTGCTCAAGCGCGAGGGTTTGTTGCGACCCAACCCCGACGGTGCCGTAGGCGCGATCGGCTCCCGACTGCGGCAACTCCGCACCCGTCGTGGGCTTTCCCTTGCGCAGGTGGCCAAGTCGGCGGAAATTTCTGTAGGGTTTCTCAGCGCGATCGAACGCTCCCAGATGAGCGCATCCATTGGCACGCTGCGCAGGCTGGCGCGCTTTTACAAAACCAATATCCTCGATTTCTTTGATCCGGCGGAGACCAATCGACGGCTGGTGCGGCCCAAAGAGCGCAAGGTTCTTGAAGCGGGCCCCGGAGTGCGGATGGAGTTGCTGGCCTGGGGCAACAAAGTCATGGAACCGCACCTGTTTCGTATCGCTCCCAAGGCCGGCAGCGGCGAATCGTACACCCATGAAGGCGAAGAGTTCCTGATGGTTCTGCGCGGCGAGTTACATCTGGCGCTGGACAGTCAGGAGTTTCGTCTAAAATCCGGCGATAGTTTCTATTTTGAAAGCGCTACGCCACACCGTTGGAAAAATCCGGGACGATCGGAAACCTGGGTTCTGTGGGTGAACACGCCGCCCACGTTTTAGAAACATTGGTTAGTTACTGGTTGTCAGTTCTCGTTCCATCTGAGGAGACCTTTGCCACCTCACCTGCGATTCTGGTTGCGATCCCGTAGATGTGCAGTTGCTTTTGTTGCTGCGGTGACCATGGGTCAGGCGCTGAGCGCATACGCTCAAAAAGTCACTGCCGACCTTGTGATTCTTAACGCGCATGCCTACACGGTGAACGCCAAGCAGCCATGGGCGGAAGCGATTGCAATCCGCGGTGAAGAGATCATCGCGGTCGGTAGCGCGAAGGACGTCGCCCATTACCGCAATGCCAAAACAAAAGTGATCGACGCCGGTGGAAGACTGGTTCTGCCTGGCTTCACCGACTGCCACACGCACTTTCTTGATGGCGGACTGAGCCTCGAACGCATTCATCTCGACGATGCGAAGGACGTCGCGGAAATGCAACGACGGGTAAAGGCTTATGCCGAGGCTCATCCGGACCAGCTTTGGGTGCGAGGGCGCGGGTGGACCTATCCCGCGGTAGGCCCCACGAATCTTCCTGATAAGAAGGATCTGGACGCGATCATCCCGGACCGTCCCGTGTACCTGGAGGCATTCGACGGCCATACCTGGTGGGCAAATAGCAAGGCGCTCCAACTGGCTGGAATCACCCGCGACACACCGAATCCTCCCGGCGGCGAGATCGTACGCGATGCCAATGGCGAGCCTACCGGCGCTTTGAAAGAAGATTCCGCAGACGCACTCATGCTGCGCGTGCTTCCCTTGCCTTCGCGGGAAGAAAAACTGGCTGCGTATAAAGCCGGCTTTCGGGAAGCCAACCGCGCCGGCCTGGTGCGCGTACACAGTGCCGGCGGAGTCGGGGTTGGGATGAGCGACCTGATGAACGCAGATTTGCTGGCGGACTTGCAGAAGTCTGGCGATCTCACCTTGCGGATGTACCTTGCCTATCGCGCGGAGCCGCCTGCCCTTACGCCGCAGCAGATCAAACAAATCGAAGAAGCGCGCAGCAAATATCACGACGAGTGGATATCGGCAGGAGCGGTGAAGTTTTTCATGGACGGCGTCATTGAATCACACACCGCTGCGATGCTCACGCCTTACAGCGACGATCCGAAGCTCACGGGCAGCCTGCTCTGGGACCCCGAGATTTATAAGAATGCGGTGGCCGATCTCGATAAGCGCGGCATGCAGATCTTCACGCATGCCATCGGAGATCGCGCCGTACGCCTGACACTGGACGCCTACGCCAACGCCGCAAGTCAGAACGGCACGAAGGATCGCCGGCATCGGATTGAACACATCGAGACCATCACCGCCGCGGACATTCCGCGCTTCGGCAAGCTTGGGGTGATTGCAAGCTTCCAGCCTCTGCACGCGTATCCGGATGATGACACGCTACTGGTGTGGCTGAAGAACGCTGGGCCCGAGCGCGGCAAACGGGCGTGGGCTTGGCATAGCATTGAGGCATCCGGGGGCGTGTTGGCGTTCGGCAGCGACTGGCCGATTGTGACGCTGAATCCCTGGGAAGGAATGCAGAACGCCGTCACACGGCAAACGTTGGAAGGCGATCCTCCTGGAGGATTTGTCCCGAACGAGAGAATCAGCGTGGCCGATGCGATTCGAGGGTACACGCTGGGCGCGGCTATCGGGGGACACCGGGAGCAGAAAGAAGGATCGCTCGAGAAAGGAAAACTCGCAGACCTCATCGTGGTCGATCGCAATGTGTTCGAAATTGAACCGACGGCGATCGGCAAGACGGAGGTCCTGCTGACCATGGTCGGAGGAAAAATAGTTTACGAGTCGCCGAACTGGAAGCCTGCAATTCCCGCGCACGCTACGGAGGCGAAGTAAGGTATGAGGAGATGGTTTGCTCTCACCGCGTTACTGATCGCGGTTCTCGTCCTCGGTTCATGCGCAAAGAAAAGACCCACGCTCAACCTACTGGTCTGGGAAGGCTACGCCGATCCTCTGTTTGTGAAGGGATTTGAGGAGCAGTGCCAGTGCAAGGTCTCCGCCTCTTACATGGGATCGAGTGATGAACTGGTCGCCAAGCTCCGCGGCGGAAGCGCAAGCAACTACGACGTGATCTCCCCGTCCAGCGACGTAGCCACCATGATTGCCTCGGCTGGTCTGGCGGCGCCTCTCGACCTGTCGCGCGTTCCAACCTATAACCAACTTGCGCCCAAGCTGACCTCAATGTCGCTGGTCCGCGTCAAAGGCAATGTCTACGGCGTGCCCTTTACCTGGGGTCCAAATCCGCTGATCTACGATACGACGGCTTTCCCTAAGCCTCCTGAAAGCTGGAATCTGATGTGGGATCCGAAGTATCGCGGGAAGATCTCGGTTTGGGACGACCTCTCCACGGTTTTCATGGCGGCGCAGATTCTGGGCTATGACAAGCCCGATCCAAATCAACTTTACAACCTGAGCGATGCGCAACTCGAAGCCGTAAAGAAGAAGCTGCTCGAACTGAAGCCGAACATTCGCAAGATGTGGTCGTCGGGCGGCGAACTAACGAATCTGTTCCAGAACCACGAGGTAGTTGCGGCCATGGGATGGCCGCTGAATACGGTCGAATTAAAGAAGAAGAACTTTCCTGTCGGAGAAACGATCCCGAAAGAAAACACGACGGGTTGGATTGATCATCTGATGATCACCTCAGCCAGTGAAAATAAAGACCTCGCCTACCTCTTTCTCGAGTACATGGTGCAGGCCAAGACGCAAAAACTGGTCGCGGACGTGACCAACTACGTCCCGGCGAATCCGCAGGCTGGTCCACTGATGACCGCCGAGCAGCGCCAGGGCTTGCACCTCGATGATGTGGAGACCTATCAGAAGCGCATCTATTTCTGGCAGGACGTTCCGCGGCGCGCGAAGTACAACGAAATCTGGAACGAAGTGAAGGCTGCACAGTAAAGGATCCCCTTCGGCGACCGTGACTCGACACGCAAGTTCTATCGACAAGTAAACCTGGAAACGTGCGCAGGAATGATTACGAAGGAACAATCCGCAGCTACTACGGTCGCGACGCCCGCCGCCACAATGCTGCTCGATATTCGCAACCTGGCGAAGAGTTTCGGAAAGAGCATTGTGTTGCGTGACATTTCCCTGAAAGTTGCGGAAGGTGAATTCCTCACCATTCTCGGGGAGAGCGGCTCGGGCAAAACCACTTTGCTGCGGATTGTTGCGGGATTCGAGACGGCCACCTCAGGGGAAGTCTGGATGGGTGGGGAGCGATTGGATCGACTACCTCCTTATAAGCGGAGGGTGAATACAGTCTTTCAGCACTACGCGTTGTTTCCGCACCTCAACGTTGAAGAGAATGTCGGCTATGGGCTGCGAGTGGAGAAACAGAGCCCCGGAGAAATCGCTTCGCGCGTGGAGCAGGCTCTTGCCCGGGTAAAGATGACGGTCCACGCGAAGGCGAAGCCGTCGAAGATTAGCGGGGGCCAGCAACAGCGGGTCGCGCTGGCCCGGGCGCTGGTGAAGCGTCCACAACTCCTGCTGCTGGATGAACCGTTGTCGGCACTGGACGCAAACTTGCGCCGCCAGATGCAGGTGGAGTTGAAGTCCTTGCAGCGTGAAGTGGGCATCGCCTTCGTATTTGTGACGCATGACCAGGAAGAGGCGATGGTCATGTCGGACCGGGTCGCGCTTCTGCGTATGGGCGAACTGGAGCAGGTCGCAACCCCGCGCGAGATCTATAGCCGTCCTGCGACAGCGTACACAGCCCAATTCATCGGACACACGAATCTTCTGCGAACCGACGTCCGCGGCGGTGTGGTGCGCTGCCATTCGCTTTCGTGGTCAGCGCCGCTACCGGAGGGCCCTTCGCTGCTTTCGTTGCGGCCGGAAAACATTCGCGTCGCCGGGACGGCCACTACGTCGAATGCAGTGCGGTTCCGCGGCAAGCTGGGACAACGGGCGTTTCACGGTGCGACGGAACTGTTGCAGATCGAATGTGAGGATGGACTTAAATTCTCCATGCGAGCCGCCTCACGAGCCGATTGGCGTGGCGAGACGGAATTTGAGTTCGACCCAGCCGACGCGGTTCCGGTTCGGGAATCGGCGGAGAGAACCTGAGCCATGTTTTCGCGGGCCTATAAAACGGCAATCACGGTGCCCCCTCTTTTGTGGGTTACCGTGTTTCTGCTGGTTCCATATCTGCTGATGTTCTGCTACAGCTTCTGGTCGGTCTCACCGTCGCAGCAAATTGTTCATTCCTGGAACTTGCGGAACTACCACCAGCTTCTTACTGTGGATGTGTACTGGCAAACGTTCTTGCGATCGATGTGGATCGCTGCCCGCGTGATGCTTTTCTCCTTATTGCTGGGATATCCGCTGGCATATTACCTGTCCTTTCACGCTGGCGCCCGGAAGGATCTGCTCTATCAGCTGGTGATTATTCCTTTATGGGTGAGTTACCTGGTGCGGGCCTACGCGTGGAAAACGATTCTGGGCAGCGATGGCGTTCTAAACACGCTCCTGCAATACGTGCACTTGACCAGTCATCCCCTTGATTTTCTGTTGTACAGTCCGTTCGCAGTGGTACTGACGCTCACACACATCTACACGCCTTTCGCATTCTTGCCCGTTTATGCGTCGCTCGAACATATCCCACGGGACCTGGTCGAAGCGTCCCACGATCTCGGCGCGTCGCCCGCGCAAACATTCTGGCGCGTCATTTTCCCGCTCTCGATCCCTGGTGTGCTTGCCGGTGCGACGTTCGCTTTCGTGCTGAGTCTCGGGGACTTTCTGGCGCCGCTGCTTCTGGGCGGTCCCAGCGGCATCATGATTTCGAACATCGTGGTCAGCCTGTTTGGCGCCGCCTATAACTGGCCGCTCGGTGCTGCGATCTCGCTGTGCATGCTTGTGCTCGTAATCAGCCTGCTTTTTGTTTCGGAGCGCCTTGAAAAGAAGTGGAGCTTCTCATGAGCGGAGCGAACGCAATGCGCAGGTCTCGGTGGTTGGGATTACATGCACTTGCCGTGTTCGCCTTTCTTTATCTGCCGATTGCAGTACTAATTGTCTATTCGTTCAACGGCGCCGGCGTGGGAGGTTTTCCACCGCGAAATTTCACGCTTGACTGGTATCGCATCTTGTTCGCGGATGCAGCGATCTGGGAATCGGTAGGCAATAGTTTGCTTGTAGCGGCCTGTGCGGTGGGGATCGCGCTCGGACTCGGAATTCCTGCCGCGCTTGCGCTGGATCGAGCGCATTTCCCCGGCAAATCTTTGTTTCGGCGACTCGTACTGTTGCCTCTGATTCTTCCCGGGATTATCACCGGCTTGTCGCTTCTGATGTTGTTCAACGAGGCCAAGGTCAAGCTCAGTTTGCTTACGATCGTTTTGGGTCATGGCACCGCACTAATCTCGGTGGCGACCACCGAAGTCTTCGCCGGGCTCCAGAAACTTGACCGGGCGCAGGAAGAAGCTTCCCTCGATTTGGGGGCGAACTACTGGCAGACATTCTTGCGCGTCACTTTACCGAACCTGAAGTTGTCGATCATTGGCGCAGCCCTGCTGATCTTCACCCTTTCCATGGATGAGATCGCAGTGAGCTTTTTCCTGTTGGGCCGGGACAACACGCTGCCCCTGGAAATCTGGGGACGACTGCGGCGAGGCATGACTCCGGAAATTAATGCCATCTCAACCATCATCTTTGTCTTTTCATTGGCGGCAATCGTTCTCTGGTACCGGCTGCGCAGGAGCGCGGAAGGATCGCCGGAAATAGCCGCCGAACTGGTCGAACCCGCACTTCAAGGAGAACCATCGTGAGCTCCAACCGCCGGGACTTTATCAAGTATGTGGTTGCAGGCGCAGTTGCATCGGGCTGTCCCATTGAAACGGCGCTTTTTGCCGCTCCGTCCGAAGTCGCGCCCGCCATCGAAGGCGAAGACAACAAAATCTGTCATCAGGTGCGCGATGGGAAAGTGTTCACGCGGCCTCCAGTGTCGGCGAGTCATGACGTGGTGATTGTCGGCGGTGGGGTGAGCGGGCTCACGGCGTCCTATCTGTTACAGAACCGCGATTTTCTTCTGCTGGAGAAAGAACCTCATTTCGGAGGCAATGCTTACCTGATGGAGTTCGAGGGGCAGGCATATGCGACAGGCTCCGCCTTCGGCGACAACGAAGTGGTGGTTGCATTTGCGAAAGAGATTGGGCTCGAACCCCTGCCTGTAAACAATTTCGATCCCACCATCGTGAACGGGGAGTTCGTGCCTGACACCTGGGGCGACGGCATCGACAAGCTTCCCTACCCGCCGCCGGTGAAAGAGGCGTTCAAGCGCGTACGCAAGGAATGGCTGGCCGTCGACCTCGAAAGCCGAAAAGACGAACTTTCCAATATGCCGCTCACCGATCTGTTGAAGGGATATCCACCAGAGATCAGGCTGTGGTGGGACGGCTTTGGCGCGTCGAGTTGGGGCTCGCGCTGTGAGGATTCTCCCGCCCTGATAGGCGTAGCGGAGATGCGATGGATGGCCGGCGAGAATCGCAAGGACGACCGCTACACGTGGCCGGGGGGACTGGGCGCCCTCAGCAAGCATCTGGTCGAAATGCTCAAGCCAAAACATGCCGATCGCATGCAGACCGGTGCGACCATCGTTGCGGTATCGAATGAGAAGAATGCCGTGAATGTCACCTACATGCAGGGCACCGAGTTAAAGACGGTCTCCGCGAAGGCCGTCATCATGGCAACTCCAAAATTCATCACGCGGCGGATCGTGGAAGGAATTCCGGAAAAGCAGGACGATGCCATGCAACAGATGCGCTACATCCCGTACGCGCTGGTGAATCTGATCTTCGACAAAGAAATCTACCGCAAGGGATACGACAATTGGTGCCCGGGAAATTCCTTCACCGACTTTATCGTAGCCGACTGGGTTATCCGCAACCAGCCTGGATATAAGCCGAAATACAACATTCTGAGTTGCTATACGCCGCTCCGCGAAGAGCAGCGCAAGCTACTTCTCAACGAGCCAAGCTCGCTGAAACTTGCGGGCGATGTTTTGAAGGATTTTCAGAAATTATTGCCGAACACCAACGTGGATCCGGTTGAGGTCCACATCTACCGCCGCGGACATCCGATGTACATGACAACGCCGGGCCTGTATACGAAGGTGCAACCGCTGCTGCGCGCGCCCGTGGATCGGATATTTTTCGCGAACACGGATGCCGAAGGTCCGGTTTCGAGTACCACGCAGGCAATCACGGGGGCCCGGCGCGCAGCGAAAGAAGTGGAACAAAAACTGGCCGGTGGACACATGCCTCGCCATCATGAAGCGCTAACCGCGGTCGGCTAAGTGCCTGCAGGCTTCAATAGAAGATAACCGCTGTCACGAGCCGGGCGGTCCGCGTCTAAGCGGTGTGGCCCGGTTACCCCCAAACTAGCCATTTCTGTATCTTTATTGCTTCTTTCCACTTCGCAAATCTCTGCCTTGCCGGCTTCGACCTAGTGATATCCGCGCCAAGTTCGGACGGCATAGTAAAGTAGAAGATGACGGTCCCAGACGTTCCCCGGGAACCAGGCAAAGGACCTATTATTTTGAGTGTAAGCATTCGCAATATCGCCATCATCGCACACGTTGACCATGGCAAGACCACGCTGGTCGACGCCCTGCTGCAGCAGAGCGGAACTTTTCGCTCGAATGAAGCCCATGTCGATCGCGTGATGGACTCGAACGAACTGGAGCGCGAGCGCGGCATTACCATTCTCGCCAAGAACACCTCGGTCTTTCACGCAGGCGTCAAGATCAATATTGTCGACACCCCGGGCCACAGCGACTTTGGCGGCGAAGTGGAACGCGCACTCAAGATGGTCGACGGCGTCATGCTGCTGGTGGATGCGAGCGAAGGCCCGTTGCCCCAGACTCGTTACGTACTCGGAAAAGCCCTGGAGGCCAAACTCCCGCCCATTGTAGTCATCAATAAGATCGACCGCGTCGACGCCCGGCCGCAGGAAGTGCTCAACGAAATTTACGATCTGTTCATCGACCTCGATGCCAAGGAAGATCAACTGGAGTTCCCGATCCTTTACACGAACGCCAAGGCCGGGACGGCCACCACGAATATTCAAGGTGGCGGACAAGATCTGGAACCGTTGTTCGATGCCATCGTGAAGACAATTCCGCCTCCCCAGGGCGACCATGCCGGCCCCCTCCAGATACTGGTGGCTAATCTCGATTACAGCGACTACCTGGGACGGCTGGCGATTGCACGCGTCTTCAACGGAAAAATGTGGACCGGGGAGGAAGTCAGCATCGCCAAGCGCGATGGATCGTTCCAGAAAACGAAGATCACGAAATTGTTTTCGTTCTCGGGCTTGAAGCGGGTGGACATTACCGAAACCGAACTCGGTGACATCGTGGCGGTCGCAGGTGTGGAGGGTATCACTATCGGCGAGACCATTACGAACGCCGAAAATCCCGCGCCTCTGCCGCCGATCGTCATCGACGAGCCCACGATTGCGATGATGTTTACCGTCAACACCTCGCCCTTCTCCGGCCGCGAAGGCAACTATGTCACGTCGCGCAACCTGCGGGACCGCCTGACGAAAGAGCTTCTTACCAACGTATCGCTGCGCGTGGAGGATTCAGGCAGCACGGATTCCTTCAAGGTGCTAGGCCGCGGCGAATTGCAGCTTTCGATCCTCATTGAAATGATGCGCCGCGAGGGTTTCGAATTGATGGTGGGCAAGCCGGAGATTGTCACCAAGCGCATCGACGGCAAGCTCATGGAACCCGTGGAGCACCTGACAGTCGACGTTCCTGAAGAATTCGTCGGAGTTGTGATGGAGCAATTGGGGACGCGCAAGGGCGAAGTCGCCAACATGCACAATCATGGTTACGGACGCGTACGCATCGAGTTCAATGTTCCCAGCCGCGGACTCATCGGATTGCGCAGCCAACTGCTCACCGACACGCGGGGCACGATTGTGATGAACTCGCTGTTCCACGGTTACAGGGAGTGGCAAGGTGAGATCCCCCATCGTCCGACGGGAGTTCTGGTGGCGGATCGTGGCGGACTATCCACTTCCCATGCTCTGTACAATCTGCAGGAGCGCGGAGAGCTTTTCATAGGTCCGGGCGTTGAAGTGTACGAAGGCATGATTATCGGCGAGAACGCCAAGGACAACGATCTCGACGTGAACGTCGTTCGAGAAAAGAAACTGACCAACATGCGCGCCTCGACTTCCGACGAAGCGATCCGCCTGGTGCCCTTCCGGCAATTGAACCTGGAGCAGGCCATCGAGTTCATCGCCGACGACGAGTTTGTCGAAGTAACTCCGAAAGCTCTCCGTCTGCGTAAAAAAGTTTTACAGTCGAACAAGCGAAAGAAGAGCACGGGCGCAGTCATGGCGGAGGAAGTGAAGTAGTGGCCAAACGGCGGGAGCGCCGGGAAGGCGCCACTGACAAGCCTCTACGCATGTTCCTGGTCCCTTGCAGTTGCGGGACAAGCTTTTCCGTCGCTGAAAACTATGATCGCCAGGGCACGCAATGGAGCCGGTACCTCGCGTGTCCGAATTGCGGAAAGCGACACGATCCCAAGAATCGGCTGCTACAACTTGGATATCATCGCGGTTACTGGGGCGTCGACGAATGCTGACTAACTGGTAAGCATCCGGTTGCACAGGTTTCCATGCTTGCGAATAACACCAGTCCGGTCAAGGGCGACCTGTAAGAACCTGCGCTTCTGTCTGGAATAATTCCTGCTATACTTCCCAGCGCATTTGACTGTCAGTCAACTCGGCCTCGATTCCAGAGGGCACAGGCGCCACCTGCTTCCCCGCCGAAGTCGTCCACACTCAAATAGCTCACCCCCGAGGCACTCGCTTGAAGAACATCTTTGTTGGAAACCTGGATTTCAACACGTCGGAAGAAGAACTGCGCCAGCTCTTCGAAGTGCATGGACAGGTGGACCGGGTCAGCATCATGACCGACCGGGACACCGGGCGCTCGCGCGGTTTCGGCTTTGTCGAGATGGCAAGCGCCGAGGACGGAGAGAAAGCAATCGCGGCACTGAATGGCTCGCAAGTCGGCGGACGCACCTTGAATGTGAATGAAGCGCGACCGAAGCCGGAACGCACCGTGGTGGTGGTGGCGGCGGTGGGCGCGGACGCGAGCGCAGCGGTGGTGGTGGTGGTGGCGGCCGTAACCGCTGGTAGAGTGCTCGTCGTATCCCCTAAAGTCGTTCCTTGCGCGCAGGGCCGTTTTGTCGTGCGCATTTGATGACGCCTGACTCCGCATGTAAACTGAAAAGTACGCGCCCGTAGCTCAGCTGGATAGAGCGGCAGCCTCCGGAGCTGTAGGTCGGGAGTTCGAATCTCTCCGGGCGCGCCAGTTCTCTTCTTCCGCAGATCATCATTGCAGCTTTGAAATCCGAAGTGAGCTTGTCTTCCTGTCACGACTCCAAGCACAATCTAAGGGTATGCACTATGACGCGTTGCTGGTGGTGTCGTTCGGCGGCCCCGAATCAAATGAAGAGGTAATTCCCTTCCTCGAAAATGTGCTGCGCGGCAAGAACGTTCCGCGTGAAAGAATGCTGGCCGTTGCCGAGCATTATTATCACTTTGGCGGCAAGAGTCCGATCAACGAACAAAATCGCCAGCTGATTGCCGCATTGCAAGCTGAACTCGATCGCCACGGCCCGAAGCTGCCGATTTACTGGGGCAACCGCAACTGGCATCCCCTGCTCCCTGACACGCTCCAACAGATGAAGCAGGCTGGCATTCGCCGCGCCCTGGCTTTCATGACGTCGGCGTTCAGTTCCTATTCAGGCTGCCGCCAGTATCGTGAAAACATCGCACAGGCGCAGGCACAAGCCGGACTGGGCTCGCCTGAGATAGACAAGCTGCGCGTGTTTTACAACCATCCAGGCTTCATTCATGCAATGGCCGATCGAGTACGCACGGCACTTGAGACCTTGCCAGAGAATATCCACCGAGAAGCGCTCGTGATTTACACGGCCCACAGCATCCCGCTGTCGATGGCGCAGTCTTCTAACTATGGCAAGCAGCTTGCGGAGTCGTGCAGGCTGGTGTCCGAAGAGCTCGGTCGGACGGGAGATCGTTTGGTTTTTCAGAGCCGCAGCGGCCCGCCCGCGCAGCCCTGGCTCGAACCCGACATTCTGGATTTCCTGAGGAAGGTAAAGCAGGAGAATGTTGCGCCCGGCGTGGTCATCGCTCCCATCGGATTTATTTCGGATCACATGGAGGTCTTGTACGATCTCGACACCGAGGCCGCCCAATTGTGTGCGGAACTCCAGCTTCCGATGGTGCGCTGCGGCACGGTGGGAACACATCCAAAGTTCGTGAGCATGATTCGAGAGTTGATCGTAGAAAGAATGGGAAAAACAGGCGAGCGAGTTGCCCTCGGCACCATGGGAGCAAGCCACGACGTCTGTCCTGAGGATTGTTGTCCTGCCCCGCAGCGACCGGCGACCACTGCACGCTAGTCTTACAGGGACTACTTCAAGGTGACACCAGGCATTGATGACTCACGAACCGGCGAGCCCTCCTGGAGCAGGTGCATCGTACTCAGAATTGTGGCGATGACTTGTTCATCGCCGACCACGGTGTTCAGCATGACGTGGTACAGGGAGCGCGTGGGCCAGTCTGCATTGAAGTAATGCTTGATGAAGGCCATGCGTTCGAGATCCACCGTGTCCACCAGTTCTTCAGCCTCCTTTGCGCTGATTCCGCCCGCGACGATGCGCCGCAGTTTCTCTTCACGCGGAGCGTAAAGAAAGATTCGGAAGGTATCATTGCGTTCACGTAGGAAATAAGGAGCGCCGCGCCCGACTACCACCGCTTTCCCTTCCTCGGCGATCTTGGCAGTGATGTCTTCCATCATGCGAACCATGCAATCGGCGTCAAAGTTCTGCCGGCTATCCATCGGCATCTGGCGTTCGTAGCTTCCGCGCCAGAACGTCTTTGCCAGGCGGTAGAAAGTACCATCGATGCGTTCTTCGCGCTTTTCGACTGTGCCGCAATCCACATTGGCCAGCTTGGCAATTTCCTCGGTCAGGGCCTGGTCCCAAAGCTTCCAATTCAAGCGGTGTGCGAGTGCGTTGGCGATCCCGGCACAGCCGCAGCCATACTCGCGCTCCAGCGTGATGATCCTGAACATGCCATCCCCTTCGTTTTAGTGTACCGCCATCCCGCCACTCGAGCGCGTCTTCTTCATCAGGAAGACCATCGGAATCATTGCCAGGATGGCGTAGCCCAGGATGTGAAAGTTATCCAGATAGGAGAGCATGGTGGCCTGGCGCTGAACCGCGTTCTGGATCATTGCATACGCCTGCCTTTGGGCATCCGCTGGGCTGGACCCGTGGCTCACAAATTGCTGAGCCATGCCCCGCAGCGTCGCTTGAAACTGGGCGTTAGTGTTGCTCAGGTGGCTCATCAGATCACTCGTATGCTTTTGCGCACGACGATCGAGCATGGTCGTCACGAAAGAAATCCCGACACTGCCGCCAATGTTTCGCGCAAGGTTCATCAGTCCCGATGCAGCATTGTTCTTTTCCCGCGGAAGGTGTGCATACGCTGAAGTGTTGATCGGCACAAACAGGAAGGCAAGCCCTACCGCTTGCAGCATGCGAGCCAGCACGGCGGTGCGGAAATCGATCTCCAGGTTGAAGTTGGTCATGTGAAACAGGGAAAACGACAACATCGACAGACCGAACAGCAGCAGGTAGCGTGCGTCGTAACGCGACAGCAGCCAGCCCACGATCGGCATGCAAATCATAATGACGAATCCACCCGGGGACAGCGCCATCCCCGAAAGCTCGGCCGTGTATCCCATCAGTGTCTGCAGGAACAGCGGCAGCAGCAGTGTGCTCCCGAGCAGCGCGAAGCCCAGCATGAACATCAGCAGGTTTGAGACGGCAAAGGTGCGATCGCGAAACAAATGGAGATCAATGATGGGATCCTTGTGCCGCCATTCCCACCAGATCACGAACAGCAACGACGCCGCGGAAATAATTGCGAGTATCAGGATGAAGTTTGATTCGAACCAGTCGTCGCGCTGCCCCTTGTCGAGTACGATTTGCAGCGCCCCCAGGCCCAGGGCGACCAGACCGAGACCAATGTAGTCGATTTTTGTCTCGCTCAGTTTGCGCCGCTTGAAATAAGGCGGATCCTGAATCAGGCGCGAGGTCAGCACCAAAGAAAAAATGCCTACCGGGATGTTGACGAAGAAGATCCAGCGCCAGCTGTAGTTGTCGGTGATCCACCCGCCCAGCGTAGGACCGATCGCCGGCGCCATGACAACCGCGATTCCGTAGACGGCAAATGCCATGCCTCGTTTGGCGGGCGGGAATGTGTCGGCCAGAATCGCCTGTTCACTGGGCTGCAATCCGCCTCCGCCGGCGCCTTGCAGAATGCGAAAAATAATCAATGCGGGCAGATTTGGTGCGAAGCCGCATAGAAACGAACTGAAAGTAAACAGGGCTACGCAGCCCATGTAAAAACGTTTGCGCCCCACGATCGAGGAAAGCCACCCGCTGAGCGGCAACACAATCGCGTTCGAAACCAGGTACGAAGTCAGAACCCAGGTGCTTTCATCCTGCCCCGCGGAAAGGCTTCCGGCAATGTGCGGCAGGGCCACGTTGGCGATGCTGGTGTCGAGCACCTCCATGAACGTGGCCAGCGTGACCGCGATTGCGATGATCCAGGGATTGACGGCGGGCCGCCACTCCTCCGCCGGATTCATCGTAAGGGCCGCCGTGCTCATTCCCGCGTCCAGATCTTGGGCTCGACCGACATGCCCGGGCGCAACTCGTGTCCTTTGGTTTCTCCTGGTTCAAAGACCAACTTGACCGGAATGCGTTGCACCACCTTCACGTAGTTGCCGGTGGCGTTTTCGGGCGGCAACAAGCTGAAACGCGCGCCACTGGCCCCGGCGACGCTGTCCACATGCCCTTTGTATTTCTTTCCGGTCGCATCCACGTAAATCGTGGACTTTTGTCCTGGCTTCATATTGCGAAGCTGGGTCTCTTTGAAGTTGGCCGTCACCCAGATATCTTCGAGCGGAATAAGCTTCAGAAGTTCCTGGCCCGGCTGCACATTCTGGCCAACCTCGACAGTGCGATTGCTTACGACGCCGGCAACGGGAGCAACGATTTTCGTATACGAGAGATTCAACTGAGCCTGATCGAGGTCGGCCTTCTTGCGGGCGGCTGCGGCAAGGGCCGATGCCGCGCGCGCGCGCACGATCGTGACTTGCCTGGGCGCGGTACCCGCGGCGCGCTGGTTTGCCGTGGCCTGCGCCAGTTTGCTTTCCGACTGCGTGACCTGGGCATTGGCCGCGTCGGCGCTTGCCCGCGCTGCCTCCACGGCGGCAGATCCCGCCCTGGCGGCAGCCACTGCTTGATCGTATTGTTGCTGTGAGATTTCCTGCTTTTCGACCAGTTGCTTGTAGCGAACCAGGTCGTTCTGCGCTTTCACATTGTTGGCTTCTGCCTGCTGATGGTTCGCTTTGGCCGCATCGAACTGCCGCTGCGCCGCTTTGATGCCTGCCCGCGCATTCAGAACATCTGCGTCGGCCGATGACAACTGGCTGGATGTGCTAATGGAAGTCACTGGTACGTTGACCGAAGCGGCATCGGCGGTAGCTTTTGCTTCCGCATAGTCGGCCTGCGCGCGCGCCACAGCGACCTGGTAGTCGGTCGGATCAATCTCCACCAGCACCGTTCCCGCGTCGACGTACTGGTTGTCCTGCACGTTGAGCTTGGTGACGTGCCCGGAGATTCGCGGACTGGTGGAGTTCACGTGGGCGTCGATCTGCGCGTCATCGGTGGACTCGTAGCTGCTGAAGTAGCGCCACAGAAAGATGCCCGCGATCACCAAGACGGCGAGAACGAAGACCACAAAGATCCGAAAGCGCGGATCGTTCCGCCGTCGCAGATGGCTGCGTAAATCGCTTACCGCCGGACCAGGACGAGTTGGGGGAGCAGCAACCTCGTTTTCGGGCATTTTATGGTTGAATCCTTGTCGAGTTCTTTTGCAGGTACTGCTTCACGCCTTGTTCGGCATTGCCGATGGCACGGGCCAGTTCGACTTTGGCCAGGTTGTGAGCGTACAAGCTGGAGATGTAGCTTTCATGAGCGCTCGCAACTGACTGCTGGGCTTGCACGACTTCCAGATTGTCGGTGACTCCCGCGACGAACCGATCTTGCGCCTGCGCCAGAGTTTGCTCGGCGAGATCGACCGAACTTCGCGCAACCTCCACCTGCTCAGCGGCGGCATTCAGGTCCAGCAATGCCCTCCGGACATCATTGTCAATCTCTCCACGAAGGTCATCAAGGCGGGCTCTCGCCTGTCGAAGCGTGGCTTCCGCCTGCAGCACGTCGGCATGCACTTTTCCGCCTTGGAAGAGGGGGACCGTGACGGTGCCCGCAACATGAAAGGTGCCGTTGGAATTCCCCGGATTTGTCCCGATATCTCCGTAGTCGCCCTCCACGTCAAAACTTGGATACCGCTCGGCACTCGCCGCCCGACGCGAAAGTTCCGCGGCTTTCACTTGTGCTGCAGCTGCCTGGTAGTCCGGGCGGGAAGCGTAGGCGCGCCGCAGAGCCTCATCGAGGGAAGGCGGTGCATACTGCTCGTAAGGCGCCTTGTCGGCCAGGACAAAGTCCTGACCTAACGGTAATCCGATAATGCGAGACAGACTCAGTTTCTGCTTCGCGAACTCATTCCGTGCGACGATGAGCTGTTGTCGACGACTCTGCAATTCGACTTGGGCACGCAGGGCATCGATGGCGGGAATAACGCCTGCTTTCTGCTGATCGGAGGCACGATCAAACAAGGTTTGAGAGGTCTTCACCTGCGCTTCCGCCGTCTCGATGCGCGCCGCGCCCGCAATGGCTTGCAGGTACGCGTTTCCGGTAACCAGCACCACCAGCTCGCGCGCATCCTTGTAGGAATACTCTGCGGCTTTCAAACTTTGGGCGGCCGCGCGTTCCTTCTGAATGTAATTCCAATTGAAGACGGATTGATTCAGGAAGGCGCGAGCATCGAAATAATTGAAGGGGCCAACCACCCTCGGCAAGCCGGGAATTCGCAGGCCCAGAGCCGCCAGACTGGTTTGCTGAACACTCTCCTGCCCCCTGGCCACAACGTTGGGAAGCAGATTGCTCAATTCCTTCCACTTGGCCCCGCGTGCGGCCAGGGTGTTGTCACCCGAAAGCAACAGGCCGAGATTCTGCTTAAGCCCACGGTCGATTGCCTCGAGAAAAGAAATCGAGAGCGGAGCCGACACGGGGCCAGAGGCTGGAACGCTTCCCGTAAATCCGTTCTGAGTGACCGAGGGTGGGATGGTCACGGTAACGGACTGCCCCGCCGACCCGGCAGTCTGGGCCGCGACCACCGGCACAAGTAGAACACTCAATGAAAGTAAGGTTTCAAACAGCCTGCTGAAACATTTAGAGAGCATGGTGGGACTCAGAAACTGTTTTCAGCTCGCCACATCGACGATTTTGCGAACCATGGCACTGAATCTTGATTCCAACAAATGGTCCTTCGATGCAAAGGATTCAGGATGCTTCATACAATTTTTTTCTATTCTGCGCATGGCCCGGCCAAGTCTAGCTCAATGGGACGGCATGAGTCTCACTACCTTCGATACTTCCTGTCAACAGTCTGGGTCGATATTCTGAATGTTCGGAGCGGAGCGTCCAGAAATGCCGAGGTTTTCGCCGTATCCGAACAGTTCTTTCATGGCACGAATTTGGCCATTTCGATGAGCCCGTCTTCCCTTGAAAAATCGCTCCACGCCAAGCAGAAAAGCTGGAGGCGGCGCCATGAAAGATACCGCACGGATTTTCCCCTCAAAGCCAAAGTCCTGCGCGAGACGGGCTACGAGGAGTTGCAGGGCCGGTGTGGTGACATTGGGCACGGCGGCATAGGCGCGGTATTCACCGCCGAATGCTTGAAGGGTGAAGTCGTCTCGCTGGAGTTCAGCCTGCCCGACAGCCCGACACCGCTTGAGGTCCGCTCGATCGTGCGCTACCGGAAAGGCTTTCTGCACGGGCTGGAGTTTCTGGGCCTGACCGACGAACAACGGGTCGCCATCGAGACCTTCTGCAGTACTCTGACGCCTTCGGATTGAAACGCCACTACGGTCGCTGGGTACTACCAGGTTACTTACGGTCGTAACCTCCGTCATCTTGTTTCATATTCGATCCTGCCTCAACCTATACGCTGACCCATAGTCGAAATGGGATCACCGGACGTGCGCGAATTTCTATGAACGATGCGAATACCAAGACTGCCCCGGGCACCGATTGGACCCGGCTGCTGACGGATCCCGATCTGGTCGGCCATCTCGGCCAGCTCCTGCAAACGTATCGCGAAGCACCGGCAGACAAGCGCGAAGAGGCTTTGCTCGCCGCGATGCGAGAAATCAAGAGCCAACCCGCACCAACCGTAACTGCAGCTGAGCCCGCGCCCGTTCAAGCTCCGACTCCGGTTACGGCGGCCCACACGCCGCCGTTTGAAGCCGACACATTTACTCCATCCTGGGTCGACGACCGACGGCGCTTCCCGCGTATCAAGTGTTTCGTGGCCGTGGAACTGAAAGTGGAAGGATCGGAAACTCCGATCTGGGGTAATCTTTCCAACACCAGCATGGGTGGTTGCTACGTTGAAACCGTCACTCCTGTAAAGAGTGGAGCTGACGTTCAGATCGGCCTCTGGGTCGCGAACGGAAAAGTTTGGGTCAAGGGCTTTGTGCTGAACGGAATCGTAATCAAGAGCAATCCGTGTTTCGGCGTGCGCGTTAAGTTCGAGCTGGAACCATCGGTTCGCGAGAGCATGAAACAATTCCTTAAGGTCGTTGAGAGCAGCACCAAGGCCGAACGTAACGAACATAGCTATCTGCAGAGGCTCGAGAAATAGTCCTTCCAGTACCTGCAAGTTTGCAGACTTCCTACGAATTCCTCCATTTCTGTCCCCGGGAATCGCCCGACGCACAGTTCCTCGAGAAATTGATACACTCGTAGCCACATTTGGGTTGAAACCTCCGTCTGTTATTGGCAATCCAATGAGTTGAAGCTAATTTTCTGCAGTTTGCGACAATTGTGTCGCCTTCCGGGAGGAGCGTTCCATGGCGGTGAGTGAGCAAACGGTTGTGACCGGGGCCCAGCTGGATATGCTGAGCATCAACACCATCCGCACGCTAGCCATCGACGCCGTGCAGCAGGCAAATTCCGGACATCCCGGCGCACCCATGGGTCTGGCGCCCGTGGCCTACGCGCTGTGGCAAAACGTGCTGCGCTACGATCCTGAGGGACCAATCTGGCCCAACCGCGATCGCTTCGTGCTTTCCGCCGGACATGCTTCCATGCTGCTCTATGCACTGCTATACCTGGCAGGCGTACGGCAGGTGAAGAACGACACGGAGGTCACCAGCGATCTCGCTGTCTCGCTGGAAGAAATCAAGCGTTTTCGTCAGCTTGACAGCCGCACACCCGGCCATCCCGAGTCGCACCTCACCACTGGCGTTGAAACCACCACCGGCCCCCTTGGGCAGGGTTGCGGAAACAGCGTAGGCATGGCAATCGCTGAACGATGGTTGGCCGCCACTTTCAATCGTCCTAATTTCGAAATTTTCAATTACAACATCTACACGATTTGTGGCGATGGCGATTTGATGGAAGGCGTCTCCGCCGAGGCGGCCTCGCTTGCCGGGCATCTTAAGTTCAGTAATTTGTGTTGGATATATGACAATAACAAAGTAACGCTCGATGGCCCCGCCGACTGGTCATTCAGCGAAGATGTGATGACCCGCTTTGTCGGCTATGGCTGGAACGTGACTCGCGTCAGCGACGCAAACAATCTCGATATGCTCAACCGAGCCTATCAGACTTTCCTCGATACCAAGGACAGGCCGACGCTGATCGTCGTGGACAGTCACATTGGTTATGGATCCCCGCACAAGCACGACAGCAGCGAAGCCCATGGCGAACCCCTCGGCGAAGAAGAGGTCCGGCTGACGAAGCGCAACTACGGATGGCCAGAAGACGCCAAGTTCCTGGTGCCGGAAGGCGTGAAGGAGCATTTCCGCGATGGCATCGGCAAGCGCGGACGCGACCTCCACTCCCAGTGGAAGAAAATGTACGCGGACTACGCGAAGCAATACCCGCAACAGGATGAGCAGTTGCGACTTATGCAACGCCGCGAATTGCCGAACGGATGGGACAAAAACCTTCCTTCATTCCCTGCCGACCCCAAAGGCATCGGCACCCGCGAAAGCGGAGGCAAGGCGCTGAACGCTCTCGCTCAGAACATTCCGTGGCTGGTTGGCGGGTCCGCTGACCTGGGCAATTCCAACAAGACGGCGCTGAAATTCGAAGGCGCGGGCAACTTCGCGCCAGGGTCCTATGGCGGACGCAACATCCATTTCGGGGTGCGCGAGCACGCGATGGGCGCCGCCCTCAATGGCATGTCAGTCTCGAAGCTCCGTCCCTTTGACGGAACGTTCTTCAACTTCAGCGACTACCTGCGTCCGACCATTCGCCTCGCCGCCCTGATGGAGACTCCCGTGATTCATGTCTTCACCCATGACTCCATCGGTCTGGGAGAAGACGGCCCCACCCATCAACCGATCGAGCAGTTGCCGGCGCTGAGAGCCGTGCCGAATACGATCGTTCTGCGCCCCGGCGACGCGAACGAAGTGGTAGAGGCGTGGAAAATAGCTGTGCAAACCTCGCATGGGCCCGTGTTGCTCGTCTTATCGCGACAAGCGGTGCCAACTCTTGACCGCACGAAGTATGCCTCTGCCACCGGCGTCGCCAAGGGCGCCTACGTTTTGGCGGACGCCCCGGGCGGCAAGCCCGATGTCATCCTGATCGGCACCGGCAGCGAATTGTCTCTGTGTGTGGACGCTGCCGAAAAACTGAAAGCCGAGGGGGTCCAGGCCCGCGTCGTCAGCATGCCGTCATGGGAGCTCTTCGAGAAGCAGGATCAAAGTTATAAAGACAGCGTGCTGCCGCCCAGCGTGAGCGCACGCGTCTCGGTAGAAATGTCGACTCCCCAGGGATGGGAACGTTATGTGGGATTCAAAGGGCAGATGATCGGCATGCATAGCTTCGGCGCCTCGGCGCCCTGGAAGGATCTGCAAAAGCATTTTGGATTTACAACGGACGCTGTAATCGCTGCGGCTCGAAAGACCATCGCAGCGTCAAAATAGTATTTCGGAACGGGCGACAGACACCGAGAACGAATCATTCTCACCAGTTCGCCCATGTATTCGTCCTCAGGATTGCCATCGGCCCGCTGCTCCGCGCTTCGCGTCCAGCAAAGTTTTTCCATGGAGGATCGTTATGAATCCCGTCGAAACAGTCGAAACCGGCAAAGCTGTTAATCCCCTCAAAGAGCTCCTGAAGTATGGCCAGTCGGTATGGCTGGACTACATCCGGCGCAACTTGATCACGACCGGTGAGTTAAAACGACTGATTGACGAAGACGGGTTGCGCGGCATGACGTCGAATCCGTCAATCTTTGAGAAGGCAATCGCGGGCAGCACCGACTACACCGACTTCCTGAATTCCCTGAAAGGCAAGATTGATCTTGACGCTAAGGCGCGTTACGAACTTCTTGCCATTCGCGACATCCAGGATGCGACCGACTTGATGCGTCCGGTATACGACAGCGCAAAATGCAAGGACGGGTTCGTCAGCCTCGAAGTTTCTCCCTATCTTGCCAATGACACTCAGGGAACGATTGCCGAGGCGCGCCGGTTATGGAAAGCGGTCGGCCGCGACAACGTGATGATCAAGGTCCCAGGCACGCCGGAAGGCCTGCCGGCGATCCAACAACTGGTCAGCGAAGGCATGAACATTAACGTGACCCTCCTGTTCGCCCAGGAAGTCTACGAACAGGTAGCCGAAGCCTATATCGCGGGCCTCGAAAAATATGCCGCGGGCGGCGGTGATCTGAGCCGCGTCGCGAGTGTGGCCAGCTTCTTCATCAGCCGCATCGACACACTGATCGATTCGATGATCAACGAAAAGCTGAAGTCCACCAATGAACCCGCGCAGCAAGCATTGTTGAAGAGCATCCTCGGGAAAGTGGCAATTGCCAATGGAAAGCTGACTTACCAGAAGTATCTACAAATCTTCAGCGGGCCGCGCTGGGAAACGTTGGCGAAGAAGGGCGCGCAAACCCAGAGAGTTCTATGGGCGAGCACCAGCACTAAGAATCCAAATTACCGCGATGTTCTCTACGTGGAAGAATTGATCGGCAAAGACACCGTCAACACAATTCCGCCCGCGACCTTCGATGCATTTCGCGATCACGGCAAGCTTCGCGAGAGTCTTACCGAGAACATTGAAGCATCCCACGAAACCATGGAGGCGCTGCCGAAGGTCGGCATCTCTATGAAGGAAGTCACCGACAAGCTGACCAAAGATGGCGTGAAGCTGTTTGCGGACGCGTTTGACCAGTTGCTGGCGGCGGTCGAGAAATCGAGCAGCAATCCCGTCGCGCCGCAGGTCAGTCGCCAGACCTACACTCTTCCTCCTCCTTTGGTGGCATCAGTGAAAACCGCCACGGACGACTGGCGTGCCCACGGCAAGGTCCGGCGCCTCTGGCAGCGCGATGCGACTTTATGGACCGAGACCGATGAAGCCGACTGGCTGGGCTGGCTCGGCATCACCGAAAATCAACTGGCCCAGCACGAGAACCTGCGCAAGGTCGCCGAAGACGCGAAGAATGGCGGCTTCTCCGATGTGCTGTTGCTTGGTATGG
The DNA here is from genome assembly GCA_963850425.1 of uncultured Acidobacteriota bacterium. Classification (GTDB taxonomy): domain Bacteria; phylum Acidobacteriota; class Terriglobia; order Terriglobales; family Acidobacteriaceae; genus Gp1-AA133. The sequence continues at coordinate 607,267 of CAWKLF010000007.1, forward strand.
GCGGCTCCAGTCTCTGTCCGGAAGTCCTTCGCATGACCTACGGCAAGTTTACCGGCTACCCGGAGCTTCACGTGCTTGATTCCACCGATCCGGCACAGGTCAAATCGTTCGACGACAAGATTGACCCCGCCAAGACGCTTTTCATCGTCTCCAGCAAATCAGGCAGCACGCTGGAGCCCAACATTTTTAAACAGTATTTCTTCGAGCGCGTGAAGCAGACCATTGGCGCGGAGCAGGCCGGCAGCCGTTTCATTGCCATCACCGATCCCGGCTCCAAAATGCAGAAGGTGGCCGAGGCCGACAAGTTCCGGCACATCTTCCACGGACTGCCCAGTATCGGAGGCCGTTACTCCGCGCTCTCAAACTTCGGCATGGTCCCCGGCGCCGTGATGGGCATGAACACCAAGAAATTTCTCGAGCGCACGGAAGAGATGGTGCAAGCCTGCGCGTCGTGTGTGCCGGTTGAAGCCAATCCTGGGGTGATCCTGGGATTGATCCTCGGCTCGGCCGCGAAGGCTGGCCGCGACAAGCTCACGATCATTACCTCTCCCGGTATCTACGATCTGGGCGCGTGGCTTGAACAGCTGATCGCCGAATCCACCGGCAAGCAAGGCAAAGGAATCATCCCGGTAGATCGCGAAACCATTGGCGCTCCGGACCTGTATGGCAACGATCGCGTGTTCGCCTACCTGCGGCTGGAATCCGAGCCCGAGGCTCAGCAGGATGCCAAGGTTGCAGCTCTTGAGAAGGCTGGACATCCCGTCATCCGTATTTCGCTCACCGATACGTACGATCTCGGCCAGGAATTCTTCCGTTGGGAGATTGCCACGGCGGTGGCGGGTTCGATCATCGGCATCGATCCTTTCAACCAGCCCGACGTCGAAGCCAGCAAGATTGTGACGCGTAACCTGACCACTGAATACGAGAAGAATGGTTCCCTGCCCAATGAGAAACCGATCCTTGACGACAAGGGCGTGAAACTCTTCACCGACGACAAGAACGCTGCCGAACTCGCAAAAGCTGCCGGGTTTGAGAAATCACTGACCGCTTACCTGAAAGCACATTTCGGACGAATCAAGGCTGGCGATTATTTCGCGCTGCTCGCCTACATCGAGATGAACGACGAACACGAAAAGCAACTGCAGGGGATCCGCCACTGGGTACGCGACAAAAAACACGTTGCCACCTGCCTCGGCTTCGGTCCGCGTTTCCTGCATTCCACCGGGCAAGCCTACAAAGGCGGGCCAAACTCTGGCGTCTTCCTGCAACTTACTTGTGACGACGCGAAGGATATTCCGGTGCCCGGGCGGAAGTACACGTTCGGAATCGTGAAAGCGGCGCAGGCGCGGGGCGACTTCCAGGTTCTCGCAGAACGCGGCAGGCGCGCGCTGCGTGTGCATCTCGGAGCCGATCTCGCTGCCGGCCTCCACACGCTTCAGGCCGCCATTAAGGAAGCACTGGGCTAAATTTCACGCGCGGTACCTCCCCGCCCGCACCGTATGCGTCACGAGCGCTGCGGGCGCGGGCACTTCTTTCTTAGGAGAACTTGCATGCAGCTGGGAATGGTTGGGTTGGGCAAAATGGGCGCAAACATGACGCGCCGCCTCATGCGTGGTGGCCACCAGGTCGTCGTCTCAGATCTGAGCGCCGAAGCGGTGAAGGGTCTCGCCGGAGAAGGCGCCTTGGCCTCCGCTTCGCTTCAGGATCTGGTCAGCAAGCTCAAGTCTCCACGGTCCGTGTGGATCATGGTTCCCGCGGGAGGCCCGACCGAACAAACCGTCCAGAACCTTGCTCAGTACCTGCAAGCGGGAGACACCATCATCGATGGCGGGAACTCGTATTTCAAAGACGACGTCCGCCGCGCCAGCAGCCTTAAAGAAAAAGGCCTCCACTACGTCGACGTCGGCACCAGCGGCGGCGTCTGGGGCATTGATCGCGGCTATTGCATGATGATCGGCGGTCCGAAAGAAGCCGTTCAGCAACTGGATCCGATATTCAAGACGCTGGCTCCCGGAATCGGCGACATTCCGCGCACGCCCGGATTCGAGAAGATTGGCGGCACCGCCGAGCAGGGCTACATCCACTGCGGGCCCTCCGGCTCCGGTCATTTCGTGAAGATGGTCCACAACGGAATCGAATACGGCATCATGCAGGCCTATGCGGAAGGCTTCGACATTTTCAAGAATGCCAACAGCAAGGAATTGCCCGAAGAGTTGCGCTTCGATCTCAAGTTGCCCGACATCGCCGAAGTGTGGCGGCGCGGCAGCGTGGTGAGTTCCTGGCTGCTTGACCTGACCGCCATGGCGCTCACTGAAAATCCGACCTTGGCCGAGTACAGCGGCTTTGTGCAGGATTCGGGTGAGGGACGCTGGACCATTCAGGCGGCCATCGACGAAGCTGTGCCCGTCGACGTGCTATCGGCTGCGCTTTTCGTGCGGTTCCGCTCCCGCCAGGAACATACCTTCGCGGAAAAGATGCTCTCTGCAATGCGCCAGAAATTTGGCGGACACGTGGAACCGAAGGCGGCCAAGAAACCAGCCTAACCCGCCAAGCCTGAAGATCGGCTCTCTAAGAACGAAGGAATTATGGCCCAGATCGAGACCGTGCCCCTTACGAGCGGGCAACCTGTAGGAAAAATTGCCGACCCCTGCGTGATGGTGATTTTCGGTGCGTCGGGCGACCTGACCCGGCGCAAACTGATCCCAGCCCTTTACAACCTGGCCAAGGCGCAACTGTTGTCGCGCGAATTCGCCGTGGTCGGCATCTCGCGCAGCCCCATGTCTTCGGAGGACTATCGAAAGAGAGTCTCCGAGGACATGAAGAAGTTCGCCACCGCAGATGTCGATCCCGATCTATGGGAGTGGTTCGAACGTCGGATTTTCTACATGTCCGGCAACTTTGATGAGAAAGAAACCTACGGACGCATCAAAGAACAACTCACAAAGATCGACCAAGATCTCTCCACTCAGGGGAACTACTTTTACTACCTCGCCACCACACCGGATGCTTTCGGACCAATCGTGGAGAGCCTCGCCGAAGCCGGACTCATGCATCAGGAAGGTGGTCACTGGCGCCGCGTCATTATCGAGAAGCCATTCGGCCATGATGTCGAAAGTGCCCGCGCGCTGAACCAGCAACTTCTCAAGGTCGCCGACGAAAAGCAGATTTATCGTATCGATCACTACCTCGGAAAGGAAACCGTCCAGAACATCCTGGCGTTTCGTTTCGCGAATGGCATCTTCGAGCCCATCTGGAACCGCCGCTACATCGACCACATCCAGATATCCGTTGCCGAGACGGTCGGCGTGGAAAAGCGCGGCGGCTATTACGACACCGCCGGCGCCCTGCGCGATATGGTTCCCAACCACATCATGCAGCTCATCACCCTCACCGCGATGGAACCGCCGGTTTCCTTTCGTGCGGATGCCGTGCGCGACGAGCAATCGAAGATCCTGCACGCCATTCAGCCGCTCAGCGCCGAGGACGTCCTGACCCGAACCGTACGCGGACAGTACGGGGAAGGCGTCTCCGACGGACAGCGTGTTCCCGCGTATCGGGCCGAGTCCGGAGTGCCGCCAGATTCGAAGACCGAAACCTTCGTCGCTATGAAGCTGGCGATCGACAACTGGCGCTGGGCGGATGTTCCCTTCTACCTCCGCACCGGAAAGCACATGCCGATGCGCAACACGCACATCGTGATTCAGTTCCGCCGCGCGCCCTTCGTCCTGTTTCGCGATACGCCGGTGGAAAACCTGATGCCGAATCAACTGGTGTTGCACATTCAACCGGAAGAAGGCATTTCACTGCGCTTCGCCGCCAAGTCGCCGGGCGCGCAAATGCGCCTGGGCACGGTCGATATGAATTTCGAATATGCAGACTACTTCGGGGTGCAGTCGAGTACCGGATACGAACGCTTGTTGCACGATTGCATGATCGGGGATCAGACCCTGTTCCAGCGCGCCGATATGGTTGAAGCCGGATGGTGCGTGGTCAGCCCGGTGCTCGATGTATGGCGCGCCCTGCCACCTCGGAACTTTCCAAACTACCCGGCAGGAACCTGGGGCCCGAAGGATGCCGACGAGCTGCTCGAACGAGATGGCCGTCGCTGGAGAAATTTCGAAAAATGATTCTGGCCGGGGATATCGGCGGCACCAATGCCCGCCTCGCATATTTTCAATCGCAAAACGGACATCTTTCGCTCGCGGCGGAAGGAGTGTTTCCCAGCCGAGAACATCGCGGGCTCGACGAGATTGTCGCCAAGTTCGTCGGCTCGCAGAGTGGGCATCCCGACGTCGCTTGCTTCGGAGTTGCCGGGCCGGTGCGCAACGGCAAGGTTGAGACTTCGAATTTGCCGTGGACGGTCGAGGCCTCGCGGCTCGCCAGTGAACTCAAGCTGCCCTCGGTCATGCTGATCAACGATCTCGAAGCCAACGCTTGGGGAATTCCGAGTTTGGCCGAAAGCGATCTGGTGTCTCTCAACCGCGTGAAGGGAACGCCAGTGGGAAACCAAGGCGTCATCTCCGCGGGCACCGGGCTTGGAGAAGCTGGTCTGTACTGGGACGGAAAAGGCTACGACGTTTTCGCCTGCGAAGGCGGGCACTGTGATTTCGCGCCGCGCATCGAGCTGGAAATTGAACTATTGCGTTATCTGGCGGCCCGCTTCGGACACGTCAGTTACGAACGCATCGTATCGGGTCCGGGCCTGGTAAATGTCTACCGTTTCCTGCGCGACACAGGACGCGGCGAAGAACCCTCCTGGCTGACCGAAGAACTGGCCCACAACGATCCTGCTGCGGTGATCTCGCGCAACGCACTGGGAGGAAAAAGCGTCCTTGCCGAGCATGCCTTGGATCTATGGATTTCGATTTACGGAGCCGAGGCCGGCAACCTCGCCCTGAAGCTGATGGCCACCGGAGGCATCTACCTGGGCGGAGGCATTGCGCCCCGGATCATCGCAAAACTTTCCGGGACGCTCTTCATGCAAGCCTTCGTTTCCAAGGGCCGTATGCAGCCGCTGCTGGAATCGATCCCGGTGCGCGTGATCACCAATGACAAGATTGCCCTGTATGGAGCCGCACGCTATGCGGTCGCCAAAGGGGTCCAGCAGCATTGAGGCCAGCATGACCACCCAGCCAGACATTCGGATCTTCGAGGATCCCCAATTATTGTTCCAGGGCGCGGCTGAGGAATTCGGCAGCCAGGCAACCGCCGCAGTGCGCTCCCGAGGCCGCTTCACGGTCGCGCTGTCGGGAGGTTCCACTCCACGAAGTCTCTACACTCTCCTGGCAACCAAGGCTTCGCTTCCCTGGGACAAAATCTATTTCTTTTTCGGCGACGAACGTCACGTGCCACCCGACAATCCTGAGAGCAACTATCGGATGGCAAAGGAATCCTTGCTTTCAAAAGTCCCAATACCTGCTGAAAATATATTTCGAGTTCCCGCTGAGAATCCCGACGCTAAGCAGGCGGCCGAGGCCTACCAGCAAACCCTTCGCAGATTTTTTGATCCGGCCCCGGGAAGTTTTCCACGCTTTGACCTGGTTCTGCTCGGCATGGGCCCCGACGGCCACACCGCGTCGTTGTTTCCCGGCACGAAAGCATTGCAGGAGAATTCCTGCTGGGTCGTGTCGAACTGGGTGGAGAAGTTCAAAACGGATAGACTCACGCTGACGTTGCCCGTTCTGAACAACGCGGCGGTCGTCATGTTCCTGGTGAGCGGACAGGACAAAGCAGGCGTGCTGAAGGAAGTCCTCGAGGACAGCCACCCCGGAGAACTTTTTCCTTCAAAACTGATCCAGCCTTTAAACGGTGAATTGATCTGGATGGTGGATCGGGCTGCGGCTACTCAACTGTCTAGTTCGTCCTAGGCAGCGCTTCGCCAGTCGGCGATTTCCTTCAAACCGTCTCCCAACGTATGCGCGAACAGCCGCACCATGTGCCGCGAGTGTTCAAACTCGTGGATGTCGGCCCAGACCTCGGCCTGCCAAGGTTGATCGTGCACAGCCGATTCTCCGCAGGTGGCGCAGCGGGTATGGAGCTTAACGGCCGGACCGCGTGGGCTGGGCACCGCAACTGGACCTTCGGGCAGCTCTACGAAAATGCACCGGACTTCTTCAATTTCCTCGTTCGCCCCGATCAGATGTTCATAGCGCAGCAGATATCCAAAACCCAGTTTGCGGGCCTCCGCCTCAGCTTCGATGCGGGTGTGGAATGGCCCATATTCGGCTCGCAACTGATCCGTTGAGTCGCAAGCCATCCAGAAGGTTTCCTTGTAAGCCATTGCCAGCCTCACCCGCACGATAGGTTTTGGAATCCTGTTCCACAGGGGACTCCAAGAACGTCGTTCCCCTTTCTGCAATTCATGGGCCGGATAGTCAATGAAGGTAAGACTTTGCGTGCGCAGCGATTTTACGAACTGGCTGCTAGGCCGGGAACGTCTGCAATTGCAATAATTTGCAGCAAGTTCCTGCAACCTTGCCCGTCCAATTCCTACGAATCCAGGACGTGAGGCGTGCGTGTCGCGGTCTTAGCCCGGTAGATCCACTACAGGAGGTCGAGATCAGACTTTCCAGCAGTTTAGGACGCGAGTCCGATTCCTCCCAGCAGACCCTCCATGATGCCCCCAGACCGCCCGCGTACCGGCCTATACCGTCAGAACGGGGACGCTAAATTACAATTTTTTCACCGTCCCGCATAAGCCACAGCCGCAGCGTCCGTTGAAATGGAGACCTCGGCTTCGATGGCAGGCGCTCGCTTTGAAGCCCAGTCGGCGCCGCCGTGGCTGGCCACGTAGAGGGCCAGCTCGAGCCGGCTCCATACACCAAGCTTGTCGAAAGCGGTGCGCAAGTAGTTCTTGACGACCTGTTCTGTGGTGCCCACAATCTTCGCGATTTCCCGGTTTGTGAGGCCTTCCCACACCAGGGTCGTCACCTGAATTTCTTTCGCAGTTAGCTGATCCCTTGGCTGCATTGTTCCATCTGCTCCTTGGCAAATACTGCGGTGGCCAGCTTGACACGCTTGCGGCCCGCGGTGATTCCTGCGCGCAAAAACAAAGTGCGCAGGTGTTGTTTTACGGTGCGTGGACTGATGTGAAGGTTCCCAGCGATTTCCTTGTTGCTGCAGCCCTGGGCGAGAAGGCGGAGGACCTCTTCGTCGCGGGGCGTGATCTTGACGGCATCCAGATTGATCATTTGCGACTACCCCTTGGTGCTTTATGTACCGCACCGCAACAGGTAGCACGTCTTTCGCCAATTCTTCGCCGTCGGGAGCGTTTGGATTAGAACCAATGATTTCGCGGACTTAACGAAACCGCCCCCGCTGCGGACAACAAATCCGCGCCCATTTCGGGCGAAAATCAATGTGCTGCCAGCCCGTATTCGGTAGGGTGATTAGAAGGCACTCATCTCGCCCACTCTGAAGGGATTTTCTCAACGTCCGCGCGAACCTTTCCTGTCTACGCTCGGTAATGCAGAAGGTACGATTGGCGGTTCATCCCATCCCCCGACTCATAGTCCGACTGCCGGGTCAGGGTTCTGCATGGATCGACTCGCTCGCGAAAGCCCGAGTTTACAACGGTTTCCGCAACCTGAAAGGCGATGCCACAGTGCCGTTCACGCCAAGGTTATAGCCCGCCGGTGCAATTCCGTTTGGAGCAGCAATTGCACTACAATGGGCGCTGAAAGCCCCTTTGCCTGCTTGAAAAGGGGACACCAGGGAACGGTGATGACCGCAGCCTTCAGCAAAAGTGGCGGCCCTGTACTTGACGAAGCAACTTTCCAGAAGTTGCTGGCGGCGGCCTACGTCTTGCAGGAACATCACGACCAAACCAAGCCCGCTACCCCAGCCGAGCCGAAAGCCGAGAACTCAGACACCGATTCCGATACCAGCATCCTGGCGCAGATTGTCGAAACGCAACACGAGATTCAATCCAGTCACCTCGACCTTGACGGCACCACCAGCGTGGTGATGGAACGCATTGTGAGGATCACTGGCGCGCAGGGCGCGGCGATTGGCATCCTTGAAGAAGGCATGCTGCACTATCGCGCCGCCCGTGGAGTTCTGATCGGGCAAGTAGGTAAGACCGTACGACCTGAAGCCGCCCTTTCTTCGTCGACGCTTCTGCATGACATAATCCTGCGCTGTCCGGACGCAGGCGCGGATTTTCGCGTGAATCCCGAAGTTACCAAGCGCCTCGGCATTGCATCGTTCATCTCCGTACCGGTTCTCCATAATGGCAAGACCGGGGGAGCGCTCGAACTGGCGTTTGCGAAGCCCGACGCATTTCACGATCAGGATGTGCGGACCTGCCAGCTTATGGCGGGCCTGGTTACCGAGACGCTGACGCACACGGCAGAAGAAGAGTGGCGCAAGGGCGTTGCTGCCGAGCGCGCCTCGATGTTGGAAGTTCTCGAAAAGATCAAGCCGCAGTTGGCGCGGCTCGCCAACAATCCTGACGCGGCGCTCGCGGTTTCAAAAAACGAATCCGAAGCGGCGGAAGCCCTGCTCGCAGAAGCACCCTGTCAAAACTGCGGAAATGAGTTGGCGGCGGGCGAAGTCTTTTGCGGATCGTGCGGTACCTCTCGGGCTGCGGTTCCGGGAACGGATTTGCAGAGCAAGTGGGCGACGCTGTGGAACTTGAAGCAAGCAACCGAAGGCCTCTCGGCTTTGCCCGAAGAGGCGTCGGATTCCCTCAGCCAACAATCCTCAGCACTTGGCGCCGAAGAAACCAGGACGGGCACGCTCGCACACGGCGATATTTCGACCCAGCAATTTTCGGAGTCTTCGCTTCTCCAGACGAGCAACGATTCCCTGGCATCCTCCGGCAACGCTGATGGGTTGACTGCGTCTGAGCCTACTCCTGAGCCTACCGAAGCGGCGCTGGTTCCCGCGCCCACGGCCAGAGTCGAGTCGCGAGTCTGGTTGCGATCCATTGCAGTTTCGCCGCCGGCTGTTCAGCTCCGAGGATTCTGGCAGAAGGCGAGGGTGTTCGCGCGCACCCATCGCGGGGATCTTGCCTTGGGAGCTTCGTTTGTTCTGTTCTTGATCACGATCATCTGGGCCGTCTCGGTCGATCATTCGACCACGTCTGCCGCTACCGGTGCAGCCACGCCTCCCGTAGCCGGAGCTCAGGCAAAACCTAAACGGAAGCAGCCTCCGCCTCCACCCAAGCTCAGTTTCTTCGAAGACCTTCTCGTAAACATGGGCTTGGCCGAGCCGCCGACTGCCCCTTCGTACAGCGGCAATCCAAACATCCCCGTGTGGGTCGACATTCACACCGCCCTGTATTACTGCCCGGGCACGGACCTCTATGGCAAGACGCCCCAAGGCAAGATCGCGAGCCAACGGGATGCTCAGCAGGATCAGTTTGAACCCGCGTCCCGCAAGGTCTGCGACTGACTTGCGGACCATGAATTTACTTTAGAACCTACAGGGTTTTCCGCAGACGAGGATTTGACAACCGGGCCGCGCGGGAGTGGAATTATGTTAAGAGTGCTTCGGGAGAAACATTCGTGCCACAATCGCAGGAAAAGACCCCGGAACCGGAAACTGAGCTTCCCAATCCGGAGTTGAATCCTCTTTTAAACCCCACCCTGGGACGTCATCTGGGGCGTTGGGCCCAGGTTTATTTCACGAGTCCACCGGAGAAGCGTGAAGAAGCGGTGGGCGAGCTCCTGCGCGAATTACAGGGCCAGCCTGCCGGGCTGCAAGACACGCCGAGGCTCCAGCAGGATCAGCCAGTCAGCACGCATTCCCAACCCGTCGAATCGGTTCGCATCGTTGAGGCGGTTGTAGCCGAACCACCCGTTCAACAATGCTCGGCCTGCGGACACGTGCATACGAGCCCTCAGCGCTTCTGTGGTATGTGCGGTGCATCTCTCGAGCCTGAGCCCAGGATTGTGGAAACTCCCTCGACGGTGCGAGCCCGGGAACGGATTCTCACTCACGCGGAACTTGCCAGTTTCTCTCCCACTGATGAATCCATACCTGCAGCGGACGACAGCTTTTCGGATATCCGTTGGCTTCGTGAGAAAAGTCTGAGCGGCGAATCTGAATCCTCTTGGCGGCCGCGTTATGCCCCCGCGATCATTGCCGTGATGGCGATCGGGATTTTGTTTTACGCACAAACGCGGCCTCAACGAGGACCAACTCCGCAGAGTCAGCAGTTAGCGAAGAGTGCGCCAGGTGCTTCGCAGAATACTCCTGCGCAGTCCTCGACCGAAACACCTGCGGCCGCTCTGCCACTCGCGAACGCGCCCCCAAAGACCGCGGATCATTCCTCAGAACGTGCCGCCGCGAGTCCGGCCGCCAGACCGCCGATGCCAGACGCGAAGGCCTCCCACCCAGTGCCTGCAGGACGAGCTGGGAATGACAGGCCGGAAGCTGCCGCAAAAAAGACAGCTAGCGAGCCCCGTCCATTGCCCCTGGCCACTGCACTCGGTGGCACGAAAACTTCTGCGCCCGTGGCCGCGCCGCCGCCGTCTGCATCGGTCCCGAACGCGCTGAGCGGCGCCGCAGAGTTGGCCATGGCCGAAGATTTCCTGAATGGCAGGACCCATCCGCGCAATAGTGAAGAAGCCGCCAAGTATCTTTGGCGTGCCGTTGGCAAAGAAAATCCCTCTGCGATTCTCTTGCTTTCAGATATGTATCGGGTGGGCGACGGCGTACCGAAGAGTTGCGATCAGGCCCGATTGCTTTTGAGTGCCGCGTCCCGGAAGGGTGTGCCTCAAGCCGCTGACAAGCTTCGTGATCTTCTGAGGTCTGGCTGCCCGAAGTAGCGGGCAGCCCCTTTCGCGCCAATTTCCGCGCTGAACCTCAGTGGTGATGCGTTTCTGCCGGTATATCTCCCAGTCCCAGGATGCTGTGCTCCCAGGCTTCAGGCTGATCATGCTCGGGCAACGGTTTCGAATCTTCTAGCTTCGTACCAGAGAGCGAGCTCAACTCGATTCCAGAGTCCAAGCTTGTCATAGATGACTCGGAGGTAGTTCTTAACGACGTGTTCGGTGGTTCCGATTTCGTCAGCAACCTCTTTGTTCTTGAGTCCCCGGGCAACAAGTTCAATGACTCTGCTCTCTCGTTCACTAGGGATTCGCTTTCCGTAACGTTCGCCTCCAAACATAACTGCCTCCGATACAAGAGTGTTGCGAGTTTTACTCGCTTGATACCGCTCGTAATCCCAAATCGCAGGAACAACCGGTTAAAGTGTGCCTTCACGGTTCTTCGAGCCATAGTGAGTTGCCGAGCGATTTCGTCGTTATCGCAGCCTTGTAACAGCAGCTCGACAATCTGCTGTTCGCGCTGCCCCAGACGTATGGGCCTTTCGCTCATTGAGTTCCCCCTCAAATGTGCTTTGTGACCGTACGATCGCCCCAAGATCAGTGTTCTGAACGACGGAACAACCTTACTGTTCACTGGTTTAAGTTGTAGTGAGCTTCTTACTGAAATCCATAGCACTCACTTTGCCAACTTTCCCAGTGCTGCACCCTTAGGAGCGGCTTTGCGTCTTGGTCTAAGGTTCGCGGAAATTGCGCTGCATGTGGAAATTGTCCCAAGCCCGCCGAATTCTGAGTACGAAAGTTTTGATTTTTACGCAATGCCGCGGCTGCAGCGCCCCCAGAGATACTCGGCAACTCCTTGATATAAAATGCCTTTACGGCACTAGCTGAAGTCCCCGAGTTTACGTTTACTCAAAGTGAACCTCAGGGCAAAACTGTAGTGAGAACGACCCCAGTGTTTCCCTGAGTGCAGAAATTTTTCTTGAATTTTTCTTCAGAGTTCTGCCTAGTATCACAACGGTAAGGTCAAGACCTTAGGATAAAAGTGCACATGCCTGTAAGCCGAGTGGAACCATTTACACTCATTTACAATTAAGCAAATAGCACGATGGACGGCCTGTTCGAGCGACTGCGAGGAGGAAACAATTTTTAGCCTCTGCCTGCTCATTCTCTTTGACTCGCGGCCATCTTCCACGAAACCGCGCAGATTTTCTGCTTCGTTTCCGAGGAATCGCATCTCAGCGGCGAAATCTCAGAATTTGGCGCGCGGCGGACATCTGCTAACTTGTTCGTTATCAACAATATAGTTGGTATATGATGAATGATCATGGTACCCAACTGCCATCGGCAGGTATGACGAAACCAGCGAGAATGGCCCCAAGCTCACGTAGTATCTATGCAACGGGCAGGCTACAGATGCAGCGCGCCAATGACGCGCAGTTCGGGCGTCATGCAGCTGAGGAGAAAGGCTCGCAAGCGTGAGGAAAGGAACCGACATTCCATCTCGCATTGACGGGACTCTGGTGCACGCACCGCTGGTGAGTGTGGTCGTCCCCGCCTACAATGCGGCGCCCTACATCGGAGCCACCCTCGAGTCGGTTTTTGCGCAAACATTCCGAGACCTGGAAGTCCTCGTTGTAAATGACGGCTCCCCTGACACGCCTGACCTGGAAATTGCCCTGGAGGCTCGGCAATCGCAAATTCGCTATATCAGGCAGGAAAATCGGGGGCCAGGCAGCGCTCGCAACGCAGGCATCCGTTCGGCGCGGGGAAACTACATCGCTTTCCTCGACAGCGACGATTTCTGGCTTCCCCACCATCTGGCGAAACAGGTGGAGCATTTGCAGGCCGACCCGTCCTTGCAAATGGTTTATGCCAACGGACTGTGTTTGCGGGGCGACGTTCCGGTGGGAATTTTGTTCGACACCTCTCCGCAATCCCTGCCCATCGATCTCGATTGCCTATTGCACGAGCGATCTACCGTGATTACATCTTCGGTGGTGGCGCTGCGGCAGGCGCTCCTAAACATTGGAATGTTCGACGAACAACTCAGGCGCGTTGAGGATTATGACCTTTGGCTTCGGCTAGCGCAGTCCGGCGGCCGGATATCCTTTACACGAGAGATTCAGATAGGTCATCGGCAAGCGAATGGCTTGGCCGCCGACTGGAAACTCATGCGCCGAGCTCTCATCCAGGTTTACGAAAAGCATCTAGCGGTTGGCATATTGAACGAGCAACAAGCTCGTTTCGTCCGCCAAAAGATTCACAGCATTTCCATGGCAATCGAGTTTCGGGATGCCAAGCAAGCGCTGCTCGAGGGGCAGTTTTCAGCAGCTTTAGAGAGTGTACAAAAGGTGCAAGCCTCAGATCGCAGTTGGAAACTGGACCTCGCGCAGATCGGGCTTCGGCGCTTCCCTCGCCTGCTGCAATGGCTATATAGCCTCCGTCTCAGGCGGCTCCAGCGGCGATTTCGCGACCGCAACGCTCGGTCCCTGAAAAAAGCAGGCTTCGATGGCCCGGTCCCCGAGACGTTCGGAGACCCAACTCTCACATGAACGACAAAACATTGACAGCTTGTCACAAGCACCGCGAGACAAAGAAAGTGCCGGCGAAAACAGAAATTCCTTTGGAGCTTCGTACCCGATGATCTACGGAATCAAGACGGTAGTGAAGTACGCATTGGGAATCGATTTGGCCGGGCGCAATTTTGCGGTTTACCCGGACGACACCTTTGTCGTGTCTTATCCGCGCTCCGGAAACACCTGGACCCGCTTTCTGATCGCCAACCTGGTGCATGCCGACAAGGAGGTAAGCTTCACCAACATCGAGAAGCTGATTCCTGATACGTCCTCGCAGTCGAACCGCGCACTCAAAAGGACTCCGCGGCCCCGCATCATTAAGACACACGAATACTTCGATCATCGCTACCCGAAGATCATCTATATCGTACGGGACCCGCGCGATGTGGCCCTTTCCTATTACGATTTTCAGCGTAAATACATGCAAATTGATGATCAATATCCGCTCGAACGGTACGTGGACGACTTCGTGAACGGCAAATTGATATCCATTGGCTGGGGCACCTGGGGCGAAAACGTTGCCAGTTGGATGTTTACGCGCGGCAAGCAAACGAATTTCCTCCTGCTTCGTTACGAGGACATGATGCAAGACACTGCCAGCGAATTGGCGCGCATTGCCGAATTTCTGGGAATTGATCCCTCCAGCGAGCGCCTGCAGCGAGCCATCGCCCAAAGCTCAGCCGATCACATGCGCGCCCTGGAAAAGCTGGAAGCGCACAAGTGGGTCGCCACCAAGAACCGTCGCAAAGACATCCCGTTCGTTCGGGTCGCCCAGTCAGGAGGCTGGCGTACTTCCCTACCGGCAAGTTGTGTCCGGCAAATTGAGGCTGCCTGGGGCGATCTGATGAGTACTCTCGGATACGAAATTACACCTGCCCGCCTACCCGAGCCGGTGCTTTGAAATCGAGATCCATGCCAACCCTGAATAAGATGCGCTCTCGGCGACACGCTGCCGATTCTGCGGCCCAACGCACGTCGCGAATGGGGGCCGAGGCCGCGGTTCAAGGAACCCCGAGCTGATGCGGAAGATTGAAATTCTCAAGAACGTCAGTTCCAGTTGGTTCAGCCTGGGCGTCAACATTCTCGTGGGCATCTTTTTGTCGCCTTTTATTCTCCATCGACTGGGCGACACCGCTTACGGCATCTGGATCCTGATTTTTTCGGTGACCGGATACTACGGTCTCTTTGATCTTGGCATCCGTTCCTCGGTCGTTCGTTACGTTTCGACCTACACGGCCACCGGGGATAAGGAAGGCCTGGCGAAGTTGATCAATACCAGCCTGGCCACCTATACCGCCATCGGCGTTGTGGCCATGGCCGTCACCCTGGCAGGCAGCTTGTTCGTCGATCGTCTGTTTCGCATTCCCACCGCTTTTCTGGGAACCGCACGCCTTTTATTCCTGATGGTGGGAACGGCGGTCGCGCTGGGCTTTCCCAGTGGGGTTTTTGGCGGAATTCTGGAAGGCTTGCAGCGATTTTATTTTGTCAACCTCACCAACGTCGTCTCCACGCTGCTGCGTGCCGCGCTCATCGTTTTCGTGTTGCATCGGGGCTACGGATTGTTGACGGTCGCTGCCATTACAGTTGTTCTACCGCTCATCAGCTCGTTGGCGCGCGCCTTCATTGCCCTGCGTGTGCTGCCGGTTCGTTTTGGCTGGACGTACGTCGACCGCAAAGCATTTCGCGAGATTGCCAACTATAGCGCGGTAAGTTTCCTCCTCATGATCGGCTACAAGCTGCGTTACAAGACGGACGAAATCGTAATCGGCACATTCCTGTCGGTCACCGCCATCACATATTTTTCGATTGCGGACCGCCTGCTCGATTACGCGGGCGAGTTGGTGGGCAGCCTCGCACAACTGTTCGTACCCATGGCCGGGCAATCCCACGCCAAGGGGGACACAAACCAGCTGCGCACAATCTGGATCGCCGGAAACCGCGCCTGCGCCCTCATCATTTTTCCGATCACCGCCGTCTTGGTTATTCTGGGCAAATCCGTCATCACTGCATGGGTGGGCGGCAAATACGTGGCTGCCAGCTACCCGGTGTTGGTGGTCCTGGCGATACCCATGATGTTCACCCTCGCCCAGGGCGCCTCTGCGCGCATCCTCTACGGGATGGCGAAACACCGCACCCTGGCATGGGTCACGTTGATGGAAAGCGTGACGAACTTGATTTTGAGCATCGTTCTGATCCGCCCCTTTGGCATCGTCGGGGACGCATTTGGAACGGCCATCCCGTTGATGTGCACGTCGCTGGTTTTCATGCCGCGCCACATGTGCCGGCTTCTCGGGATAGGCATCGGCACTTATCTTCGGGAAGCCTACACACTGCCTCTGCTTCTCACGCTGCCGCTGGCAGCGACGCTCCTGCTTATGCGCAGCTGGTATTTTGCGCATAACTTTTTCCAAGTGGCCTTGCAGATCCTGATTGGCTTCTTGCCTTATGGTCTGGGTCTGCTGTGGGCGACCTGGACGAAACGCGCGTGGCGAGTTGGCGAGTTGTCCATCGCGCCTCCGGACGAGGTCGCCGTTGCTTTCATCGATACTGTTCAGGGAGAACCCTAACCGATAAGCCAAGAGCTCGAATTTTCGAGACCTCCAGGGCGACACCCTTACCCGATCGCCAGCCGCGAAGCGGGAAGACTCATGTGGGGTGGAGTCCGGTATGTAACAATAAAACTTCAACGTTTTTTGTATTGGTGAGGGCTCACGGCCAGCGCAGCACCCGCAACTGGACACCTCAGAGGCGGGATGAATTGTGAGCAATTTTTTTTGGCCGGACTTGGTGCCGGCACAATCCAAAAATACAAGAACCCAGGAGGTTCACGATTGACTACTAGCCATCTTATTGCCCCGCACGGCGGGGAATTGATCAATCTCATCGCTGATACGGCCCGAGCGCGAGAACTCAAGGGCCACTCAAAAGAATGGCCCTCGTGGGATCTCACTGCCCGCCAGGTGTGTGACGTGGAATTGCTGCTCAGCGGCGGTTTCTCTCCCTTGCGCGGCTTCATGAATCGCGCGGACTACGACGGAGTCTGCAACAACATGCGGCTAAAAAGCGGCGTGCTATGGCCGATGCCCATCACGCTCGACGTCACGGAGGAGTTCGCGAAGTCGTTGAAGCCGGGTAGCAGCAAAGTGGCGCTGCGCGATGGCGAAGGCGTGATGCTCGCCGTCCTGAATGTCGAGGATGTGTGGCAACCCGATCACTCTGCGGAGGCCAAGAGTGTCTTCGGAACCACCAGCAAGGCGCATCCGGGAGCCGACTACGTCATCAATAAGTCGAATCCATGGAACGTCGGCGGAACCCTCGAAGGCCTGCAGGGTCCTTCGCACTACGATTTTCGTTCCTTGCGCCTCACCCCCGCGGAACTGCGCTCAGAATTCGCGCGCCTGGGCTGGCGTCGCATCGTTGCTTTTCAAACTCGCAACCCCATGCATCGTGCGCACCAGGAACTCACTTTCCGCGCGGCCAAGCAGGTAGAAGCAAATCTGCTCATTCATCCCTCGGTGGGGATGACTAAGCCGGGAGACGTGGACTATTTCACGCGCGTGCGCTGCTATCAACTGCTTCTCAACAAATATCCACAAGGCACGGTGAAGCTCTCCTTACTGCCGCTGGCGATGCGCATGGGCGGACCCCGCGAAGCGATCTGGCACGGCCTGATCCGCAAGAACCATGGCTGCACGCACTTCATTGTCGGACGCGATCACGCCGGTCCGGGCAAGGACACTGACGGCAAACCCTTCTATGGTCCGTATGAGGCGCAAGACCTTTTCAAGAAACACCAGTCTGACATCGGCGTCACGATGGTTCCCTTTAACATGATGGTCTACCTCGAAGATCAGGACAAATACGTTCCCGACAATGAGGTGCCGAAAGATTCGCGCGTCCTGAATATTTCCGGAACTGAGCTTCGCCAGCGTTTGAACGAGGGCCGCGACATTCCCAGCTGGTTCACGTATCCGGAAGTAGTCCAGGAATTGCGGAGGAGCTATCCGCCACGGCACAGGCAGGGCGTCACGATCTTTTTCACGGGTCTATCCGGCTCGGGGAAATCGACCATCGCCAATGTCCTTCTCACCAAGTTCCTTGAGACTGGAGGCCGCCCCGTAACTATTCTTGACGGCGACCTGGTCCGCAAGCATCTATCCTCCGAGCTTGGGTTCTCCAAAGAACATCGCGACATCAACATCCGGCGGATCGGATACGTCGCCTCGGAGATCACCAAGAATGGCGGGATCGCCATTTGTGCACCCATCGCTCCCTACGAAGCAACGCGCAAAGCGGTGCGGGACATCGTCGAGCCGGTTGGCGGTTTCGTCCTGGTGCACGTCGCTACGCCGCTTGAAACGTGTGAGCAGCGGGATCGCAAAGGCCTGTATGCCAAAGCCCGCGCTGGAATATTAAAGGAGTTCACGGGCATCTCTGATCCTTATGAAGCCCCGCAGCAAGCGGAAGTCGTGATCAATACGGCCGAACTTTCCCCAGAAGAAGCTGCCCAGGAAATCATCCTGCACCTGGAACAGCAGGGCTTCATCGGAGCGCAGTAAAGGGCAGAACGCAAGTGCGAATGGACTTGAAACCCAAATGCCGCTGATTGCCGCCAAAATTCTGGTGGGCTTCTGTGTCGGCACTTTGATCGGCCTGACCGGGCTGGGCGGCGGCGTGTTGCTGCTGCCCATCCTGATCTTCGGCCTGCGCGTGCCCGCCATCGTGGCGGTCGGGTCCGACGCGCTTTTCAACTTCTTCACGAAAATACCCGCCAGCCTGGTTCACCTGAAAAAAGGCACTGTCCGCCGCAAGGTGGTGGTGGCCCTGGCGATCGGCAGTGTTCCGGGTTCGGCGGCGGGAGTGGTCTACCTCACTCACCTCCGCCATGTATACGGAGATGGCGTCAACAGCGTCATTAAACTGGCCATCGGCATCCTGCTGGTGTGTATACCAATCCTGCTGATGTTCCAGACTCGCATCGAAGAGCGCATGGTGAACCGGTCCCCGACCCTGAAATCTTTTGCGGGGATGACAATCATCGGATTGGGTTCCGGCTTTCTGGTGGGCATGACGTCGGTGGGATCAGGCAGCATCATCATGATGATGCTGTTGCTCTTCTACAGTTACCCGCCCAAGGTGAACGTCGGAACCGACATCGTGCATGCAGTGGTTTTGACTGGCGTAACGGGCTTTCTTCATTTCCGGCTTGGCAACGTGGATCCCGGCCTGGTGTCCGCACTGTTGGTGGGCTCCATCCCAGGAGGCTTAGTAGGATCTTATCTCAGCACGCGGGTCCCGGTGCTGTGGTTGCGCCGCATCCTGTGCGCCATACTTCTCATCACCGGTGCCCGCATGATTTGGGCCTGAAATCGAACCGACTCCAAGGACCTGATGACTTCCGCTTACTCCGACATTTTGAACCGCATCGAGGCTGCCATCGGCGATGCGCGCGCGATCTTTGCCCGCTTTACCCCAGGCGCCATCGACGCCGAGTTCAAGGCGGGGCACGATCCCGTCACCGAGGCTGATCGCGCCATCGACGCTGTGCTGCGCCAGAATTTGCTGCGCTACGGCGAAGGCTGGCTTTCGGAAGAAAGTGTGGACGATCTTTCCCGACTGGAAAAAACCCGCGTGTGGGTTGTCGATCCCCTCGACGGGACGCGTGAGTTTGTAAAGGGGATTCCGGAGTTCTGCGTTTCGATTGGATACGTGGAGGACGGACGCCCGGTGGCCGGCGGAATTCACAATCCCGCGACAAACGAGACTTTCATCGGCTCGGTAGATACCGGAGTTCTCTACAACGGCAAGCCTTCCCAAACAAGCCAGCGCGCCGTCCTACAGGGAGCGGTCACGCTCGCCAGTCGCAGTGAGGTGAAGCGCGGCGAATGGAAGCCATTCGAAAACGGCCCGCTCCAGATTCGTGCGATGGGATCGGTGGCCTACAAGCTGGCACTGGTGTCGGCTGGATTGGCCGACATCACCTTCACGCTGACTCCGAAAAACGAGTGGGATGTGGCCGCCGGCGCTGCGCTGGTCCTGAGCGCGAGCGGCTTTGTCGCCACCCTAAACGGGTCTCCTTTTAGCGCCAATAACCAGAATCCCCTATTATCCGGGCTGATCGCAAGCGGCCCGCACTTGCGCAATGATCTGCTCGCGTTGCTGGAACCGCATTTGAATTCCACCGCGTAACGTTCTGACAGCTAGATTTTCGCGACGCGCGAATGCGCGCCCTTCATTGAATGAAAACAGCCCTTTGTGGCCCAGTGCGCGGCTTCGTCTTTATTTACCGCGTGAGGACGACCCCATGAGTCTGCGAGACCTCGCTCACCGGTTCGCGCTCCAAACACACCCTCTGCCAGATCTCCAGGTTCAAGAGACGCCAAATGCGATTGCCATGATCGCGCGTACCGGCGCGGTGTTCGGCAAACAAGTTCTTGACGGCGTCGGGCCGGAAGTATCCACGATCCATTGCGCGTGGGTCGAGCAGCGTCTTCTCCAACTGGTCCAGCTGCTCGCCCCCCAGCCAGTACGCCCAGGGTGTGGGGAAACCCATTTTCTGCCGGTGGATAGTTTCTTTCGGCAGCAGATCCTCGATGGCAGCTTTAAGAATCGACTTTCCAGCCAATCCATCGGTGTCATATTTCGATGGGATGCTGGCGGTGAACTCCACCAGTTCGTGATCGAGAAAAGGCACGCGGCTTTCCACCGAAGCGGCCATGCTCATCTGGTCCTGTTTCATCAGCAGTTCCACCAGGTAGGTCTTGATGTCGGTGTAGAGCATGCGGTGCAGCAGATCGCCCGATGACGAGTTCCAGTACTTCATCGAACCGGCGTAGGCATCGCCGGCACTGCTTCTCGCTTCCGGGGTCAACAATGATTCCTGATCAGCCGCCGAAAAAGCTGAATAGAAGTTGTCGAAATAGAACGACGTCCACGATTCGCCACCTCGGATAAAAAACGTGTGTTCGAGTTGCCTGTGCAGATCCTTGCCAAGAGTGCCCGAATGCATCAGTTCGCGAACCCATCGCCGCATGATGCCCGGAACAGCCTTGCGGTAGACGGAATCCATCCGCGAGTTCAGCACAGTCCACGGGTAGCGCGTGTAACCCGCCAGGGTCTCGTCGCTGCCTTCACCTGTCAGAACCACGGTGACGCGTTCCCGCGCCAGACGCGCGACGAAATACAGCGCTACGCTCGAGGGCCAGACGATCGGCTCATCCTCGTGCCAGATCAGGTGTGGAAGCGATTGAAAGAATTCCTCGCGGCTCAAGCGCACTTCATGATGCCTTGAGCCGATGTGTTGCGCCACCGTCCGCGCAAAGGGCAGTTCGCTGAACGATTCCTCGCCATAGCCTACGGCGAAGGTTTCGATTGGTTCACGTCGGATCTTCGTGGTCAGCGCCGCCACCGCGCTCGAATCCAGGCCCCCACTCAGAAAGACTCCCAGCGGCACGTCGCTCATGAGGTGGCTGGACACACAGCCTTCCAGCAGCTCGCGATACTTGGCGACATAGTACCGGCGCGGCCGCAGCTCATTGTCAGAGGAGACCTGCAGATCCCAATATTGGGCAATGTCGAGCCGGCCGCCTTCCGTGATCTCGAGCGTGTGGCCGGGCAGCAGTTTCTTGATACCGGCGTACATCGTTTCCGCTTCCGGGATGTAGCCGAACGCCAGATACTCTGCGAGTGTCGAGCGGTTGAACTTTGGTGTCACACCCGGATGTGCGAGCAGCGCCTTGATCTCAGAACCAAACAGCAGCGTCCTGCCATCGAAATGGTAGTAGAGCGGCTTGATGCCAAGCCGGTCGCGCGCGATGAACAGGCTGCGCTTGCGTCGATCCCAGATCGCAAACGCATACATTCCGCGTAAGTGCTGAACGCACTCGCGCCCATATTCCTCGTAAAGGTGAACGATGGTCTCGGTGTCGCTGTGAGTTCGGTAACGATGCCCGCGAGCTTCGAGGCTTCTGCGCAAGTCCTGATGGTTATAGAGTTCGCCGTTGTAGACGATCCAGACGTCGCTCTCTTCGTTGCTGATGGGCTGGTGGCCGGTCTTGATGTCAATGATGCTCAAGCGGCGCATGGCGAGGCCGATGCTTCCCTCAACGAAGAAACCCTCATCGTCCGGTCCGCGATGAACGATCTGCTGGTTCATACGAGCGAGCGTTTCCCGCTCGGCCCTGCGTCCATCGGTATAGAAAACGCCGCAAATTCCGCACATATCTATACGCCTATCCGCCTGGGATCGTCCTCGGCAAGTTTTTCTTCAACCGGTTCCAACGTCGTCTCGATGTGCACGCGCTGAGGATCAGAGGAAAACAACTCGGTTTTTCCGGTTGTTTCTGTGACTTCGATGAAAGCCAGCAGGCTGTCGCCCGTGACGACGCGACGACCTTTCAGGTCGGCGTAACTGCCGCCACACATGATCAGACTCCGTTGCTCTTGATCTCGGTTGTATGCCGAGTATAGAAAGTAGGCATCGCTTCCCCAATCACCGATTGCCCACGCCTTACCGGGATCGCCAAAAAAGAACCAGTGCTCTTCTTTATCGCGCCTGTAGCGATACGCACAAACGCGCGTATTGGAGGCCATTCTTTCCAGGCGGCCGATTCGCTCGCTCGCAATGGGCAGCAAAAGCGTCACAAACTCCGCCGGAAGCTCTGCAACCTTACCAAACGTTACCACCATCGTTCTTTCCTGGCGCCCATAGACAGGAGACCAGATACCCCGCTGGGCACTTTGTGACCAGCCATGTCCCTCCGTAGTAATCAGCCCCAGACTCTGGCTTCCGGTTCCGAACACGTAATCCTTGGCGGAAGTCGGGGAAAGCCCCGGGCCAAGGCGCCAAGACACCTCAAGCTGGTGTGCCCCGTGACCGGTTGCGAGATCGCGAACCAGCCAGAATTGTTGTTTGCGATGAAAGACCCATCGCGCATGTTCGACTGGCGAAGGCAGCCGCCGGTAGCCATCGTGGGTCCCGACAAAAAGATCGAACCGTTCTCCAACGACCCATCGCTCCGCCTTCACCGTGGGCAGGTCCCGCCAGGCAAAAGGCGGAACGCCTTGGGCCTGATCGCGTTCATCCACGCGCAAGGTGTTGTGCGCAGCTGTCCCGCGGAAAAAGTTCCTGTCCGCGTGTGTGTCGCCAACATATTCCAGAGTGCCAGGGTCCATCAACAGAGTTTCGCCACCGCCGACCAGGTGAATACTCAAAGCGTCCGCATGACCGTGGCCCGCGTTCCCCGGCCCCTGGGGACCAGCGTCGATCACGAGTTGCTGCCCAGTTTCGGGGTCCGCCATCAGGTAAAACCCGCTGTCCTTCAGAGCGACCGATGCTCCGGAAGGCTCCTGACTTCGTAATTCCTCGAACTTCCGCAGTCCCTCGGCGCCGAGCAGCCAGAGCGTTTCTTCCCGCGGACTGCCGGCAATGAACTTGAAATCCCCGCGCTGGTAGAGGACAGCGCCCGTGCTCAGAGGATCGAGTAAATGATGAGAGCGGTTGCGTCCCGGGTCAAACAATCTGCCCCCATCGTCGTCTCCAATGCTGGGAACCACGCCCGCTCGGCCGAACAGGCAAAGCGCATCCAGCATTTTAACCAGCGTGGAGTCGTACTCCGCTGGGATCTGCACCTCATTGAGCGCAGCCAAGATCCGCGCGTGCAGAAAAAAATCGAGAGCGTACACATGGTAGTAAGTCGCTTGCTCGAAGTAGAAGCCATCAGTCCGAACCTGCTTGCGGGCCGCTTCCAATACGATCTCCCACCCGCGCTCCTTCCATCGTCGTGCTCTTGGCAGTTCGGGAAACAATATGCCCAGAAAGAAAAGAGCAACCCCTTCCCCAAGTAAATGCGTGTTCGGCGAGAAATAGGTCGAAAGGTAAGTCTCGATGTGCCGCCCCGATAAAGCCAGCGCCTTCATCCACTCCGACCGGATGTCCGCCGTCATCTCCTCGGAGTGCTGCATCAGAAAATAGGCCCAGATCCACGACAGGCTGCGAAAGGCAACCTCCAAACTGCTCGCCCAGTTCATGCCGTTCGGATAAGGGTTTGCCGCACGCCAGTGCTTCCACTGGCTGAGGATTTCGCGAGTGTAGCGTGGGTCGCCGGTGAAACAGTAGGCCTTGGCAAGCGTCACAAGATGCTGATGGCGGTTTAGTTCCCACGTTATTTTTGCGTCGCCGACTTCCAGGAAGTCCAGATACTTGATTTTGAACGCCGCCCTGTGCGGGCCCTGTTTACCATGAACCAGGTCGAGATGCCAATCAATCTGCCGCCCGTAGTCGAGATTCTCATAGCCCAACAAGTCAAAGTGATGCTGCAGGATCCTCTCCGCATTGGCGACAATCGCGGCCGCCATAGACGGATATCGGAGCTTCCACATTTCCGCAAGTGCCGGGGCTTCTGCCCGCGAAAAGAAGAACCGGCCCCGCGGTTCCGTCAGGACTTCGTGCGGGGCCACGGCCGTGAAATCGTAGCCGCGGCTGGACCGGTACGCATCAACCCGCGCATGGACTTGCTGCGACACGCGGTCCACAACCTCATCTTTGCTCATGGAGCGAAGTTTCGTGAGGCGACGAGCCCATTTGGATTGCGTGCTCACAGCCTAATTCTTCTCCTGCCACGATCCAACAGTTCTGTATACAACATGTCCACTTCTCGAATCAGCCGCTCGAAGCTGTAATTCTCCACCGCGATTTTCTGTCCGCTCGCGGCCATCCGGCGCGCCAACTCCGGATCCCGCAGCAGACGTAACAAAGCAGCTGCCAGCTTTTCCGAATTCTCCGGTGGGACGAGCAATCCAGTAACCCCATCCTCCACCAGTTCCGCGTTGCCTCCGACCCGGCTTGCAATCGTCGGCAACCCGGCAGCCATATATTCGAGTACGGCATTCGGAAGGCCTTCGGCGCGCGAAGGCAGAACCGCGATGTCGCAACTGGCCAGCACATCCGGGATGTCGCCCCGGCGCCCAAGGAACTTGAAGTTGGATTGCATTCCCAGTTTCCCCACCTGTGCTTGAAACACCGGCCTGGCATCGCCGTCACCCGCAAACACAAACTGGGTCTGCGGAAATTCCTGCAACACCGTGGGGGCGGCGGCAATGAGCCACGGATGCCCCTTCACATCGGTGTGCATGTTCCCCACCAGCACAACCAGTTTCTGATTCTCCATGCCGGGAAACAGGCGCGCGCGATCTCGCTTGGCACGCTGAAACTTTGCCGTGTCTACGCCATTGTGGATCACCCGCAGTTTCTCGGGCGCAAACCCGTCCTCGGCAATCAAAGCGTCCCGGATGGGCGTTGCATTCGCAAGCACAACGCTCGAGAGGTTCTGGATCCTTCGCAGCCACTTACGCTTGGCGCCCTTGTACCAGTCAAAGTTCGCGAGATCGCGCCGGCTTGAGATGATCGCTGGCACTCTTGCCATTCGCGCCGCCAGAACACCCATCAGGTTCGACCACAAGTCGTGCGTGTGCACGACTTCGAATCTCTCTCGTCGCAGATGCCCTGCAAGCCGCACCAGTTGGTAGATCCCCGCCGGCGTGTCCAGCCCGCCCGACGGATGGAATTCGCGAACCGCCACCGGCGATCCCTTCAGCTTTTCCAGCAAGGGACCCTTCGCTCGCAAGCAGGCCAGAGTCACGTCGTACTTTGAAACCGGCAACCGCAATGCCAACTCGACTGCCTGCGTTTCTGTGCCCCCCACCTCCAGAGAGTCCAGGAGGTAGAAAACCTTCCGGCGGGGACGCCGCGCGGGGGTGCCCGCCGCTTTCAAAAGCGAATCCGACGCTGGGGCCCCTTGCATCTCACCCATTGTACCGATGTCATCCCATTGAAACGCTTCAACTTAGTTACTAAAGAGTGATCATCCCCTTTGCAAAGTGAGGCGTGTACATTTAAATAGAATTGGTTTCTGCAAAGGCAACCGCAACCCATCGGAGCGTCAGCTTGAAGGGCGCGTTGATTCCTCGCCGCAATGTGCAACGAGCCTGCGAGGAGAAGCATCATTTCCCATATAATTGATACATAAGAAGTTATTGACTGTTTATTTTCGAGAATGCATTTCGTCGAAAAACACTCCCAGGAACAGCGAAGGAAATTTGCACTGATATGAGCCGTTCGATCAGCGTTTTCGGACTCGGTTATGTGGGCACGGTCACAGCTGCGTGCTTCGCCCACATGGGACACAGGGTGATTGGGGTGGACCTCAGCCCAACCAAGGTGGAAGCGATGGCCGCGGGGCGCAGCCCTATCGTTGAGCCGCGTGTCGGAACGCTGATCTCTGAAATGCACGCCGCCGGGCGACTGAATGCGACTTCGGATTCGACGTCGGCCGTCATGAACTCCGAGATCTCGTTTTTATGCGTCGGCACTCCGAGCCTGCGCAATGGAAAACTCGACTTGGGACACATCGAGCCAGTTTGCCGTGAGATTGGCGAGATCCTGAAAAACAAGACTGCCTTTCATTTGGTCGTGTTACGCAGCACGGTGTTACCCGGAACGGCCGAGACCATCGTGGTTCCGGCTCTGGAGCGTGCCAGCGGCAAGAAAATGGACAAGGATTTCGGCGTTTGCGTGAACCCGGAATTCATGCGCGAAGGTACCGCAGTAGCGGATTTTCTGGAGCCGGCCATGACCATCATTGGCGCGGCCGATGCCTATCACAGCGGCATGCTACGCGAGATTTACAAATGGGCTCCCGGCCGCATTTTCGAAACATCTTTCCGGGCCGCTGAAATGACCAAGTACGTCTGCAACGCCTGGCATGCGGTGAAGGTCTCGTTTGCAAACGAGGTCGGCACGCTGGCGAAGGAATTGGGAGTTGATGCAGAAGCGGTCGTCGAAATTTTCACGGCCGACACAAAGCTCAACATCTCATCCACTTACCTCAAGCCGGGCTTCTCATTCGGGGGATCGTGCCTGCCCAAAGACGTCCGCGCCTTGAACTATCGAGCCAAGGAATTGGATCTGGAGCTACCGCTGTTCCAGTCGATTATGCCGAGCAACGACGAGCACCTGGAAAGGGCCGTCGAGATGGTGCTTGCCACCGGCAAAAGAAAAATCGCCCTGTTGGGATTGAGCTTTAAGGCCGCCACTGACGATCTGCGCGAGAGTCCGCAAGTGCAGCTTGCCAAACGTCTGCTGGGTGAAGGCCGCGAGCTGAAAATCTGGGACGACAACGTTTCTCTCGGCCACCTGATCGGGTCGAACCGCCAGTACATCGACGAAGTGATTCCCCACGTTGGCTCCCTGCTCTGCCCCGATCTTGAGACCGCCCTGGCACAGGCGGAGGTCATTGTGATCGCTACGCGGGGCATCGATCGCGGAGTATTGACCCGGCAAATTCGCACGGGCCAGATCGTCATCGACCTGGTGAACCTCGAGAAATCGCGCCGCATGCAGTACAACGGTTCCTACGAAGGCATCTGCTGGTAACGCCGCGATGAAGATCTTGTGGGTGAAGACGGGCAAGATTCTTCCGCTCGATACCGGCGGCAAGCTGCGTACCTACAACATCCTTCGCCATCTCTCGGCGAACCACGAACTCACCTACCTTTCTTACTACGACGGCGCACGCGATGAATCCTACGAACGTGAGGTCCCAACGCACATCCCGGGTACGATGATCGTGTACACACCGGGACAAAGCCTGACGGGCTTCAGGCGACACCTGGACTACCTGCGCCACCTTACATGGCGTGCCCCGTACGCGGTGAGCAGATTTGCCAATACCCAGGTGCAACAACTCCTAAAGCAGTGGATAGCGCAACGCCGCTTCGATGTGGCAGTCTGTGATTTTCTCCACTGCACGCTGAACTTCCCGCGCGAGCTGGCCACGCCCACGGCATTGTTCCAGCACAATGTCGAGTCCATTCTTTGGAAACGAAAGGCTACAGTCGAACCCGCTTGGGTCGATCGAGCAGTTTTCAAACTCGAGTCGGCGAAAATGCTAAGGTTTGAACCCCAGCAGGTGCGCCGCTTCCACCACGTGATTGCTGTGTCCGAGGCCGATCGCGAGGCGATGAGCAAGATGGTTGATCCATCTCATATCAGCGTGGTGCCGACGGGAGTCGATCTCAGTAAATATCCCTACGACCCTACCCTTCGTCCACAGAGTGCCCTGGTGGTCTTTACGGGATCCATGGACTGGCAGCCAAACATTGATGGGGTGGAATTCTTCTGCAATGAGATCTGGCCCCTGGTTCTGCGCAAAGTTCCACAAGCCCGCTTTCGCGTCGTGGGACGCGACCCGCATCCGCGCGTGAAGAAGCTGGCCTCGGAATCGGTGGAAGTGACGGGAAGCGTTCCGTCGATCCTCGATCACTTGCGCGAGGCCGCTGCCATCGTGGTGCCCCTGAGGATTGGCGGGGGAACGCGCATCAAAATTTACGAGGGCATGGCGACGGGCAAGGCCACGGTCTCCACAACAGTGGGTGCCGAAGGTCTGGATGTCGAACATGGTCGCGACATTTTGCTGGAAGACTCGCCGCCTGACTTCGCAGAAGCGGTTGTGACTCTCTTGCAGAATGAGGAACTCCGCCGTCGCCTCGAAATCGGCGCGGTCATGACGGCCCGCAAATACGACTGGTCGGCCATCGCTCCGCGGTTTATCGAGGTTCTGCAAAAGACCATCGGAGCCGCGCAGGCGAAGGCGGTTATCCTCCGAACGGAAGAAACTAACGCCTAGCCCCACCACTGCAGGCGTCCCTTTCGGCTCCATCAGGTTTACAAAATAGTCCCCCCGAATTGTGAATCAGAAGTACATGTCCTTCTGACTACGCGAATTAAAATCCGCTGGCAACGTTCCCGGCCCTGTGCGCAGCCATCGGCCCTCTCGCTCGCGGACCCACCTCAACATTGATTCTGCACTTGCAAAAACCCCGGGTTCTCGCGCATTGGGGACTCGCGATTCCGCTTCGTAACAAGTTACCCACCAAACCGCTTTCTAGGGGTTACTCAGAAATGACAAATGTACTTCTGTGTCTCAACGGTCCACTGCCCTAAGGTTATCTATGTGTTCAACAAACCGTTCTTTACATTGTCGGAGCCGGACTCGCAAGCGCTGAAGTCCCTCAAATACGTTACTGAGGATGTGTGATGTACATTCTGGCCCCCCGATCCAGAGCGCCCAAGAACTCTTCCGACCGCAACTCCATCAACCTTTATTTATCGGTATTCGTCATTGCCTTGCTGGCAATTGCAACCGGCTGCTCTTCGCTGAACGCTGGAGGGGCTGGTTCGACGAAGCCCCCGGATCCGATTGCGATTTCGGCGCAATTACCGGCAGCAACTGTCGGCGCCTCCTACAGCGCAGTCCTTTCCGTCAGCGGCGGATCTGCTCCGTATGCCTTCGCGGTGCGATCAGGAGCGCTGCCGCCCGGATTGAGCTTGAGTCCTTCGTCGGGATCTATTTCGGGTACGCCGAGTCGAACGGGTTCGTTTTCATTTATGGTTTCGGTTGCTGACCGATCACAGGCGGCCGAGGGCTTACGAAGTCTCACGATCGCTGTAACCAAACCGGTACCCATCGCACAGCAGATAAGCGTCGCTATTTCACCCGCGAGTTTTGCATTGGCCTCAGGCGCCAGCCACCAGTTTGCCGCTCAGGTCCTGAACGCGAGTTCGCCGGATGTAGCATGGTCCGCATCGGCCGGCGCTATCACCAGCACGGGACTTTACACGGCGCCGAATGCGAGCGCGGCGACCGCCGTGCAATTGATTGCCACCAGCAAGGCAGATCCTGGCAAGCGCGCTGTCGCAACCGTAAACGTCAGCGCGGCCGCCCCAGTTTCGCCTCTGAGCATGGCGAATACCAGCCTTCCCGAAGCTGTCGAAGGCACCCCCTATTCGGCAGCTCTTCGCGTTTCAGGCGGGACCGAGCCGTACCACTGGAAGATCGCATCCGGCGCCCTGCCTGCTGGCTTTGTTCTCGACCCAGCAGACGGAACGATTAACGGCATCACCAGCCAGGACGGCGGCTTCCCACTTACGGTTGAAGCCAGCGACGCCTCCGGTCAGAGCGTTACTCGCAAATTAGGTTTGAGTGTTACGCTCGGCGACGCCGCAAAGACCGACGGCCCGGCCGAACTTCCGCGGATTTTCATGAAAAGTTCACTGGCCGACACACCTGCGCCTGGAGCCACCCACCAGGTGAAGACGAGTGCCGCCCTGATGACAGCCCTGAGTTCCGCAAAGTGCGGCGACACCATTGCCCTGCAGGCCGGCACAACCTTCAACGGTGTTTTCGTTCTTCCCGCCAAGAACTGCGACGACAACCACTGGATTGTGATTCGAACCAACGCACCCGACAGCGCTCTGCCCCCGGAGGGAAGCCGCTTGACTCCTTGCTATGCGGGGGTCGCCTCCTTGCCCGGACGCCCCTCGTTCGGATGTGCCAAGGCAAGCAATGTTCTTGCCAAAATCGCTTTTTCGAAGACCGGCAGCGGCCCACTGGTTTTGGCTGCCGGCGCGAACCATTATCGACTGCTGGGCCTGGAGATCACTCGAGACAAGCCCAAGGCGCTCGTCTATAACCTGATCATCTCGGAAAAGGATGGAACCTTCGATCACATTGTAGTCGACCGCTCCTGGCTGCATGGAACGGCGCAGGATGAAACGACCCGGGGAATGATGCTCTCTTCCGGGACCTACGTTGCCGTGGTCGATTCTTTCTTCTCTGATTTCCATTGCATTGCCCTCACGGGTTCGTGCAGCGACTCGCAGGCGCTTAGCGGAGGCCTCGGATCCAACCCCATGGGTCCCTACAAAATCGTCAACAATTTCCTGGAAGCTGCCGGTGAAAATATTCTCTTCGGCGGCGGTGCGGCCGAGAAAAGTCCCGAAGACATTGAAGTCCGCCGTAATTTCCTTTACAAGCCGCTTATTTGGATGAAGGGACAACCCGGCTACGTCGGCGGACGGAATGGTCGACCGTTCGTCGTCAAGAATCTCTTCGAACTCAAGAATGCCGTGCGCGTGCTGTTCGAAGGCAACATCCTGGAAAATTCGTGGGGCGGCTTCAGCCAATCCGGATTTTCAATTTTGCTGACGCCCAAAAACCAGAAGGGCCGCTGCCCCATCTGCGTCGTGCACGACGTCACGATCCGCTACAACCTCATCAGTCATGCCGGCAACGGATTCCAAATTGCCAATGCCCAATCGATGCCAGGCGTGTTCTCGATGGGTATGTGGAACGTCAGCATTCACGACGTGGTGATGGATGACATCAACGGCAAGACCTACGCCGGCGGTGGACATCTTTTCCAGCAGTCCAGCGGCAGTCATATTTCGCCTCTGCACGACGTGTCCATCAACCATGTAACCGCATTCAAGAAGGACACTCGGACTGCGATGATGCTTGTCGGGGACAACAAGGCCTACGCGGGGATGTATGGGTTCGTTTGGACCAACAATATTTTCAGCGGGAACGGCGGAATCGACACCACCGGCGGCGGCGCGGTGAATTGTGCTTATCGTATAGGCGCACCGGCAGCCCTGCTGGCTAGCTGCTTTAAGAACTCCGAGTTTTCGCACAATGTACTGGTCGGTGCGACCAGCACTTGGCCGGCGGAAAACTACGTTCTCCCAACCGTCGCGGAAGTGAAGTTTGCCAGCTCCAAGGAATTGCTGGCGCACTACCAAATCCTGCCAACCAGTCCTTATGCTCACGCCGGCAGTGACGGCAAGGCGCCGGGAGCGGACGTGGCCGCGATAGCTGCGGCCGTGGCAGGCGTCCGGTAGCATCCGGAATTGTCGTTAGTCCACGCCCTTGGTCGCAGCAAATACGGCCTCGACGTCCGCGCCCAGGTCTTTCCCATCCGAGCCGGCCCGTGCCGCCGAAGATGGTTTCTTGCAGTCGCTATCTTTGTCTTTGTCTCGGCACAGCCGATACCGCCCCTCGTTGAACCCAACCACTCCGGCCGCCGCATGGTCTGAGGGGTAGACGTTCCCGTTCGGCCATCCACCCTTTGAAGCCAAAATCGCGTTGTGACTGAACGTGTAGTTGTCGAAGCAACTCTTGAGAACTCCTGCGGGCGTCTGTCTCGCCGGTTGGAAAGAACAACTCTTTGGTCCTCCACCGACCGGCACGATGTCGTACTGCCCCGCGCCTACTAAATTGTTCGTGAACGTGAAGTTACTCATCTGGCCTTGCTCAATTACACCGCCCATCATGAACAGTGCCCGCGGCGGAAACGCAGTGACGTGATCGAAGGAGACATCCTTCAGAACAGGGTGGGAAGAACTCACCTGCGCGAGAATTCCGAGCCCTCCGTAGGCAGGGCCACCGAGGTCGTCAAGAATGACATCGTGAATACTAATGCGCTCGGTTCCGCTGCTGGCAGCACTTTCGCCTGCCAGTGCCGTCGCGATCTGAAATCCGCTGGCCGTATGCGCGATCCGGTTGTAACGAACGGTTACATCGGTGACGCGGCACGCCGGGCATTTGCCCGACTGGTTTTTCGCCATAATCAAGACGGCAAATCCGGTCTGGCTGAATCCTCCCCAGCTGTTCTCCAGTACATTTCCCTCGAGCAGAACGCGCTGGGCGTTCTTAAGTTCGAAAAGGTTTTTCACGATGAAGGGTTTACCGGAAACTCCCCCCACAAAACCCGGGGTATCCTTTCGCCAGATCGTCGGCTTGAACATGTGGTTGCGCCGTACCTCGATATCCGCCGGGCTCGTGGTACCCCCTCCGCCGCCGAACAGGATGGTTTCCGCGGAGCCCTCCATATAGTTGTTCACGATCTTGTACGGACCCATTTCAAGGTCGCCCATGCCTCCCTGAATGGCTTGCGCGTCCGTACAATTGCCCATCGCCACACAGTGGAAATCGCTGAAGTAGGAATCCACTACAGCCACGGATCGGCTTCCTCCCAGCAGAACCCCCCGTACGGTTTCATCCTGGGCCGTGCCGTGGAACCACACGCGATCGAAGATCACATGGTCGGTTGCCTTATCGATGGGCAGGGTGACGAGATTGTAGATGGTTGCGCCCGGAGTGCCGCGCGTAATTTCTAAACCAATGAGACGGTAGTGATTCGCGCCTCCCTCGAAAGTAATCGGGCCGCTGCCTTTGCCGTCATAAATAATCTTTGCTATCACATTGGAGGGCGACGCACAGGAGTAACGCGGCCTTCCCGGAAGGGACGCCACGCCCGCATAACAAGGATTGAGCCGCGAACCCTCGGGCGGAAGGCTAGAATCGGGCGCGCTGGTGCGTAACACGATCCAGTGCGCATCGTCGCAGGTCTTGGCAGGCAGCCTGAAGTTCCCACTGAATTCCGCGCCGGCCTGCAAGCGAATCGTTTCTCCGCACGCGACCTTCTCGAGTGCCGATTTCAGTTCGCCGGAATCCTTCACGAGAATTGATTTGCCGGGCGCTGGAGTATCCGAAAGCGCGCTCTTGACATAAACCCGCGGAAGTTCCGCCGGTCCATCGAACTTGCTGGCATCCGCCCCGCCGGCCGCACTCCAGGCGAGCGCTGAAACCATCATCGCAGCAGTGAACGTCATACCAAGAAAAAACCTCATCACGGAGCCTCCATGAACCCGCTCAGAGATACAGGGATTCACTCTAACTATTTTTGGTCGCGACGGCCTGAGGTGCGGAGATGAGATTTCCAACCAGCCAATCGGCCATCCGGCCAACATTGTCCTCGCCCGCTTCTGACTGCAAGTTCTCTTTGACTTTATCGTAGTGCTCGCGAACGAAGCACAGCTTTGCCACCATATCGTCCGCGTCCGTATCGTTGTAGGTAACGACGCCCTCCGGACGCCTCCCATTTGCGCTGGCCACTACCGGAATTTTCAACGCCAGCGATTCCAGCACGGATGCCGCGACGCCGTCGCACGCGGGCGTCCGCAAATAGACAAAACACCGGCTCAGTAGGCTAAGAAATTCGTCATGCGTAAGATTCCCCAAGAGGAGCAGGGTTGCCTGCTCGCCCGCCGGCCAGGTTTGGACAAACTCCTCCGCCGCGGCCATCTCCTTTTCGGGAAAACCCAGCCAGATAAATCCCGCCTCCGGATCCATCGCGCGGTAACGCTGCATACCCTTGCGCAACACATCAAGACGGTATTCTGGTCGAAAAGAAACATACGACAATATGATGCGCGGATGCCGCCGCAGGAAATCCTCTACGCGCTCTTCTAACCCCACACGGGCAAACTCGAGGTATTGGGGCGAGAAGGTCGCAATGGAGGAAACCTTCTCCGGTCGAATGCCGTATTCGATGATCGCATTGCGGATCGGATCGCTGTCGCATGCAATCTCTCCTGCCAGCCGAAACAGTGCATAGAATGCATTGCGCGCGAGACTATGGTCGGGGCGGGGAAAGTAATCCTGCGACAGGCCGCCATGAAACGTTACCAGTGCGGGCCGGTTTACAAGACGACCAGTCAGCGCCGCGGCCATAGCCAGCCAGTAACCTTTCTTCGACATTCCGTTCACGTGGACGTTCAGACGGTAACCGCGCAGGGCGTAAGTAGAAATTTTTTTCAGGTAGTCAGGCCCGCTCTGCACGTCAACATACTCTGAGCTTCTGATCTGCCGCCCTTCGTTGATTTTGAGTACTTCACAAACGTGACCTCGCCGCCGCAATTCTTCCGTCACCAGCTTGAGCTGGATGGCCCAACCACACATGGGCGGCGGGTAGTTGCCAATTTGCAAAAGCCGCACCGGCTCTTCAAACGCCTCGGAGGATTGCGCCGGAACTTCCGCCTCCCCACCGAGGAATTGCAGATCCCCACCAACCAGCCGCCCCAAGGGTGTCTTTGTCTTTATGGCAAGCTTGGCGCGGAAGTAGGTGTGATACAGATTCCTCATTCTTTTCAGGGCGGCTGGCCGTTTCTCCAATGGCAGGGTAAGTTGCCGCTCGTAGCCGAGTTCATCAAGCGTCTGGCCGATTAAACCCTCGACCTGGCCCAATTGTTTCTTCGAAAGTGATTTTTTCCAGCGGGCTACCGGGTGAAAGCTGCCTGATACCTTATCCCCATCAAATGAGCTGTTGGGGCGGCTGACCGAACCGATGCCAACTCGCTGGATTTGGTCATAATCCAGCTCTTGGCTGATGAACTGGCCTATCCCGGCAAGGGTCGATCTCGGGTCCGCTACCAAATCCTCGTACCGCACTTCTTTGTAATCTTCCCCCAGAGCCCGTCCATGGACGCGTCCCTGATTGACGATCCATTCCCAGTAGATCGCAGCCGTCTGCAATCCCTTGCCGTGATCCCACGGAAAGGGACGGATCCAATGTTGTTTTTCCAGCGAAAGGGCCACGTCCCGGCCGTCCCTGATGATGTGAATAACAAGCGCGTTCGGAATTGTTTCCTTGATGCGAGGCAGGGCCAGGAGGTGATCGGGCGTGGTTTCGGCCCAGCGTTCAACTCCTTGTTTTCGCGCCATCGCTTCCATCACGATGCGCAGAAAGTCGCCAGCATTCTCGCAATTCGCCATTACCTCTTGTTCGATCTGACTGGCTTCGAGACCAGTTTTAGTGAACAGGCTGCTGTTTTCCCAAGCGGCGAGCAGCTTACGGCGATGGTGCGGCACTCGCAGATCTCCGAAGCGCGGTTCCAGCAAATTGAAGACCTGCGATTCGGCGCGGTAGACCACAAAGTTTCCTGCCGATAACAACATGTGATACAGCAGCGTTGTGCCAGAACGGGGACACCCCAGCACAAACACGGGAGCCTTGCTTCGAGCGCCGGATCTTGCGCTGGTCAGAGTCGTCTTCTCAGTGGTCTGTGTCGGCATGATTGCTGATTCTTTGTTCGCAGGTTGGCTAGCGACCAGTTCCGCCTGGGGTCGCTGGAGACGCAGACGCTGCATGCATTGCCGTGGTTGATACGTGGGGAGCGATGTCTTGTCGGAGTGCTCTCGCTTCCATAAAATTCCGATGCCACAACTCCAGCACCAGCATGCGCCACAGGACGCCTGATCGATTGCGCCGGCCGCGTGTGTGTTCTTCGACCAGCTCGCGAACCGCTTCCGGCTTGAAGTAGCCCCGCTGCAGGGTACGCGGTTCCAGCAATACCCGCAGGAACTGATCTTTCATCGAATCCCGCATCCAATCCACCAGCGGCAATTGGAACCCCTGTTTACGCCGGTGCAGCAAGGCCGACGGAATTCCCAACCGTTCGCCGAGTTTCTTCAAAATGAACTTGCGCGATCCTGTGCGCATCTTCCATTCAATCGGCAAACCAGCCACCCAACCAACGAATTCGTGGTCCAGCATAGGCACGCGGACTTCCAGCGATGTCGCCATGCTCATGCGGTCCACCTTAGCGAGAATGTCAGCGGTCAGATAAGTCTTGGTATCGAGATAAAGCAGGCGGCTCAGCGAATCCTTGGCCGGCGCTTCGTCGTAGAAGCGCCGGCTTTGTTCCAGAGGATTGGGAAGCGCACTGGCCTGCTCCAGGAACTGTTCCGAGAACAGTCCTCGCTCGCGGTGCAATGCCGGCAGATAGGAAACGTCGTCCAGGTAGCGATCGCGCGGGGTTAACGACGCGTTCCAGGCCAGATTTTTTCCATACATCGCACCCGGCAAGCGATGATGCAACTGATCCCGATAGATGCGCCCCAGCCACGCCGGAATGCGATCGTACTTCTTCCGGTCCATCGCCACCAGGTAGCGGTCGTAGCCGGCAAACAATTCATCGCCGCCATCGCCCGAAAGGGCTACCGTCACATGTTCCCGCGCCATGCGGCTGACGTAGTACGTTGGCAACATCGAGGAGTCGCCAAACGGTTCCTCCAGCATCGACGTCAAAAACGTCAGCGTCTCTTCGAGGTTCGGATCCAGAATCAGTTCGTGGTGATCGGTACCGAACTTCTCCGCCACCAGGCGCGCATGTTCAGCCTCGTTGAATGCTTCCGCCTGAAACCCGATGCTGAAAGTCTTCACCGGCCCCGAACTGATGCGGGCCATCAAGGCCACAATGATTGACGAATCCACTCCGCCACTGAGGAGCGCACCCAGCGGAACATCGCTGATCAAGCGAATCCGCACAGCCTCTTCCAGCCGCTTTTCCAGTTCCTGCAGGCATTCTTCTTCCGACATCGCTGCGTGCGTGCCGTATTCCGGAACATCCCAGAATTGATGAATGCTGATTTTGCCGTCCACATACTCGAGCACATGCCCGGGTGGCAGCTTATGAATTGGTTTAAACGCCGTGTACGGATCCGGAATGTACCCGAAGTAGAAGTATTGCAGCAGCCCTTCCGGGTCCACGGAAGCCAACTCAGGAGCTACGGCAAGTATCGTTTTGATCTCGGATCCAAAAAGCAACCGCCCCTGATGGAGCGCGTAGTGCATCGGCTTCTTGCCAAGCCGATCCCGGGCCAGCAGCAAGGCTTTGCGGCGTTCGTCGTACAAGGCCAGCCCGAACATTCCGCGCAGTTCTTTCACGCAGGCCGCACCCATCTCTTCGTAGAGATGGACGATCACTTCTGTGTCGGAATGCGTATAGAACTTGTGACCGCGTTCCACCAGACCACGGCGCAGTTCAGGAAAGTTATAGATCTCGCCGTTGTAGACCAGCCAGATGGTTTGGTCTTCGTTGTGAATGGGCTGGTGTCCGCCCGCGAGGTCGATGATGCTTAGGCGGCGCATGCCCAGGCCGACCGGGCCTCGAGCATAGATCCCTTCGTCGTCCGGCCCGCGGTGCACGATGCTCTGGCACATCCGATGGATATCGGCGGCGTCGACCGCTTCATCGGGCCGCCCCACCATACCGGCTATTCCGCACACTGCGCAACCTCCGTCGCCTGGGGGATTGAATCCGTAACGGCCGTCCATGGCCGCGCGCCTTGCACCGCGATCGGCTCTCCGATTACGCGTGGATCTTCCAGCCCGCAGCTTTCGAACCCGCGAAATACTTCTCCATCGATTGCGATGCATCCACCGGGCTTCACCGGCCGGGCCAGTCCTTTGAAGGCCTGTGCACAATCCGCAGTATGATGCAGCTCCCCTATGCCGTAGATGTAATCGAAGCTCTGGGGAGTGAAGGGCAATTTGAACGCGTCCGCCTCAAAAAATGTGGCCGGCCGGGCCCCGAGGTTCTTCGCCGCGACCAGGCCCTTGCCCCCGGAATTCAGTCTTCCCTGGCAACTGAGGCAACGCAGAATCGCAACAACCTCTTCAGCGACTCCAGGCCAGTTCGCGTTCTTTGTTTCCAGCATATCCAAGTTCTTCCCGTCCTCCGTCTCCAGTCTGCCGATCCGCTCCCGCGATGCCACCTTCGGGCTTGGAAGCGATCCGATGGAGCGCGCATATGTAGCCCACAATGAAATACGGGAAAAGGTTGTATTCCGTGGAGGCGAACATGGCTCCTGCTGCGTAGCCGGTTATGGCGGCCGACAACGCACTCGTCCATAGGCGGATTTCCGGGTCAGCCGCATAGCTGGGAAGTTTGCGCATACTACGAAGACGCCGCACCGAAACTCCCAGCAGCGCCAGGAATAACAGGAGCCCGGGAACTCCCGCCTCAGCCCCCAGTTCCGTATAAGTGTTGTGCGCGACTCGCCACGTGCCAGTAACGGCCGGGAAATTACCGGGACCGACGCCCAAAATCGGATGGTGCAACATCAGTCTGATACTTTCCTTCAACAGCTCAGAGCGTGCCTGTAATGACCCTTCGCCATGAGACTCCATGGTGCCGCTGATCTCCGCTCCTGCCGGGCGCACCACCAGGCTCATCAGGCGAGCTACATACCGCGGAGTTGCGACCAGGAAGCCTACCGCCAACACACCCGCTATGGCAGTGGTCGCCAGAAGGCCGAAGCGGCGGCCCTTCACTCCAAACTCCCACAGACAGATGAGACACGTGATCACCATTGCGATCATGCCGCTTCGCGAATAAGTCGCCACCACTCCGATCAACAGCGCGATCAGCGAAAGCGTCCACACAACTTTCCGAAATCCCCCTTTGCCCGCGAACACGAATGCCAAACAAAGCGGAAAATTGATCGCAATGTTGATGGCAAGGTCATTTGGATTTCCGAGAATTCCCTTTTGGATTCCCATCAGACGACCGTCCATCGTTTTATGCGCAATCAAAGAGCCCACCGTGATCAATGCCACTGCGGAGGCTTGAATGTAAAGCAATTTGCGCAGATGGCTCATCTTCGTGATCACCAGGGTGATCAAAAGCGCGACAATGACCCCTTTGGAGAACTTGTTAAAAACGGTATCGAAAGATCCTCCCCGCCAGAACGCGGTCGGAATCGTAAGAATCATCTGCACCAGCAGTGCCAGCAGAATCTTGCATTCGAGCGGAAGCCGCCCTCGATCCTTGCTTTTCACGCCGAAGATAAGGGCCGCAAGCGCGACGCCTCCCGCGATCTTTCCCAGCGGCACATGACTCAGGCCGGGTATAAAGTCCTCGGGTCGGAAGAAATACAGGAGCGAAAACAACACCAGCGCCCGATAGGCCAAGCTTGTGCGACCGGTCTGCGGGGAAGGTGCGCCGAGGAATGCGGGTTCCGGAGCCATAGTGAACTGATTCATAGTTGGCCTTAGCGCGTCCACGCTACCTTTCTTCCCGTTACAAAGTTCGCAAACGCCACCACCGCCGCGGTGTTCAACACCACGAAGGTGAAAGCGGCGTCTCCCGCGCGCGCAACCGGTCCTAATTTCACCCCTGCCAGTCCCGCCAGGCTCAACGCATAAAAAGCAATCTGCAGCACGAACGCGGCACGATAAACAGGCTGGGGCAGAAACGCGCACGCCACCAACGCCATCACCAGCGCAAACGGAACGACAAGTCGTAGGATCTTGTGGCTGACGAACTCAAAGCGGATCGGGTTTTCTTTCCTCAACAACCACGGCTGCAGCTGCAGCAACTGGTAGTTGCCGCTGAGAGTTCGGACTTTCCGGGCAAATTCGCGCTCCGTCCCCTGATCGGCCAGATCCCACGCCCGCGCTTTCGGCTCGAACACCACGCGCTTCCCCGCATGCACCACCTGCATTGGGATGTACACGTCGTCCAGCAAAGTCTCCGGTGGAATGGGCTGCAGCAGTGCGCGACGCACACCATAGAAAGCTCCGGTTGCGCCCACCACGGAACCCGAGGCCGATTCCAGTTCCCGAATCGTCTTTTCGATCCTCCAGTACAGACCCATACCCCGATTCTTCTCGCCCGCACCGGGATCTCCCAGCATCAACTCGCCGCTCACGCATCCCACCTGAGGATCGGCGAAGTCTTCCATCAGTGCTCGCAAGCTGCCAGGTTCGAGTGTCTGCCGTACATCCGTAAACACCACGATCTCCCCATTCGCCAGTTCCAGTGCATCGTTCAACCCGGACGCTTTCCCTCGCGATAACTGGTTCAGCACCGCACGCACCCGGGGATTCCGTGCGTAATCGCGCAGGATCGCTTCCGTTCGATCGGTGGATCCATCCGAAACCACGAGCACCTCGGCGGCCTGCTCCGGATATTCGAGCGCCAGCAGATTTTCCATCTTGCGCTCCAACACTTTCTCCTCGTTGCGCACCACCATTACGATGGAGACAAATGGCTGATTTGCTCCGGTCAGCAACCGGCGCGGCTGCCAGCGGCTGCGCATCCACAGCCACATCGGATAGCCCACATAGGTGTACCCGATCAAAACCACAGCACTCCAAAAAACCCATCTCATTGCGCGCCTCGTCCCAGCAGGACGATTTTGATCGTCTGGAACATGATCAGAATGTCCAGGCCAAGCGACGCATTCTTGATGTAGAACAGGTCGTACTGAAGCTTTTCCTTTGCGTCTCCAATCGTATTGCCGTATTTGTAGCGCACTTGCGCCCAGCCCGTAATCCCGGGACGCACCGCGTGCCGCACTCCGTAATACGGAATCTCTTTGGTGAGCCACTCTACAAACTCGGGGCGCTCGGGGCGCGGCCCGACAAATGCCATCGCCCCCTTGAACACGCACCAGAGCTGCGGAATTTCATCGATGCGCGACATACGCAGAAACTTGCCAATTCGCGTGATGCGCGGGTCGTCATCTCCCGCCCAGGTTGGACCGGTATCGGCTTCCGCATCCTGCCGCATGGTTCGAAACTTGTAGCAGAAGAATGTGCTGCCCGCTCGGCCCACTCGCTTCTGCCGGTACAGCACCGGTCCCTTTGAGTCCAGTTTGATGGCCAGAATTACAAAGGGCAGGAACGGCAGAACTACCAACAGAAGGATCAAGGAGACGAACATCGACAGCGCGCGCCTCATCAGGTTGAAGCTTGTGCTGAAGCGAAAGCCGTCCGCAAAAATCAGCCAGCTCGGATACAGCTGTTCAACCTCGATCCGTCCCGAAATCTTTTCCAGCCACGAAGTAGCTTCCTCTATACGGACGCCATTCAGGCGCAACTGCAGAAGGTCCTGGACCGGGAACGTACCCCGCCGATCTGTCATCGCCACGATCACGCGATGCACGCGATGCGAACCGGTCACTTCCATGAGGTGTGCGGCTGCCGACTCGCGCGTGAGCGCACCCTCCACGTTCCCGCTCCATCCAATTACGTCTACCCCCAATTCCTTGCGCTGGCGTAAACCTTGAACCAGTCGCTGCGCCCGGTCTCCCGTGCCGAGAACGTAAACCTTTTCCTGCATGAAGGGCTGTTGCACCAGCCAGCCATAGGCAGCGCGCCAACCCACCAGCCCGATGGTGAGCAGCACCAATCCAAACAGGGACGCGTTGTTTCCGGGAAGCGCCTGGGGATAAATCCAGCTCACCGCCGACAGCAAAATGGCGAGCAACCCGGGCACCAGGAACAGGCGGAAGTACATCTCGCCCTTGGCTTCAAAGCGAGAGGAGTCGTACAGGTCGAACCAGTGGGAACAAATCAGAACTACCAATGTGGCGACCACGACCTTCAGGTACCCATTCTCGTAGTTCAGGACAATGTAACGGTCATCCGGGAAGGCCAGCATCAGCCCCAGCAGAAACGAGAAAAACACCACCATCGTTTCAACGGTCAGCAACACCAGCGAGCGGACCGGATAATAGACTTTGAACAGTCGGATCAAGGGGGCCCTTGTTACTTCTGTTTCTTTTCGTACACTTCGTAGTAATAACGCGAATACGAATCCGCGCGGCTGATTCCGTTCAGCACAACTCCCACCATGGTCTTGCCCTGAAATTCCTGGCGGGCCCTTTGCGCGCTGTCATAAGGAGTCGCATTGCTGCGGACCACCATCAGCACGCCATCGCAGTAGTTGGCCAGTTGGCTTGCGTCCGACACCGGGACTGCCGGCGGCGAGTCCACGATGATCCAATCGAACAGCGTCTCGACGCGCTGCATCAGCATTTTCATGCGGCCGTTGGCAATCAACTCCGCCGGGTGTGCCACCGTGCGGCCGCAAGGAATAAAGAACAGGTTCTCCATCGAACCGCGCTGCATGACGGAAAACTCGTCGCTCTCTCCCAGCAAATAGTCGGCTAAGCCCGGCGAAGAGGTTGTACCCAGGGCGGAGTGCAGCCGCGCCACTCGCAGGTCGCCGTCGATCAGCAGCACGCGCCGGCCATGCTGGCGGACCAGCACCTGCGCCAGGTTGGCCGACACAAATGACTTCCCTTCCTGCGGGAGCGCACTGGTCACCAGAATTCTCTTCAGCGACATTTTTTCGCGCATCTGGTAGAGCCGTGAACGCAGCGTGCGGAACTGTTCTGTACCCACCGCATTCTCTTCCTGGTTGAAGAAGAGCATGGTCGCGGCGTCCGGCTTCCACTCCACCTGATTGCAGCGCGCCAGCAAGGTGTCGAAGGTGTAGGGGTTCGAGAAAGAAGGCATTGCATGGCCGATTCCGGGAGCCACCGCCGCGCCGGCGGAAACTGCCGGGGCCACCGGCTGCGCCACCTCCGCGGACACAGAGTTCGGCTCGGAGGCGGGTAGATCCATCACGGGCGATGAATCCGTGCGGGTTCCCTGCGATGCCGCCCTTTCCTGTTCGGCTCTCTTGAGTGCTTCGTGAATTCGGCTCATGATTTCCTCTCTTTGGGCAGATCTTGTTCACTCTGACGCAGCCGGTCTGCCAAGGTGGCCAGCGTGCGCAAGGCTTCTACTAGGTCGAATCGTTCGGCCCCGGGC
Organism: uncultured Acidobacteriota bacterium; assembly: GCA_963850425.1. Taxonomy (GTDB): domain Bacteria; phylum Acidobacteriota; class Terriglobia; order Terriglobales; family Acidobacteriaceae; genus Gp1-AA133. The sequence continues at coordinate 649,685 of CAWKLF010000007.1, forward strand.
GCCGTGGAAGGCGCCGCCGGAACCGTCATGGCTCCCGACGCCACGTTATCGCTGAGGTCAAAGTCGCGGGCAACTGCGTCCACTATGCCTTCATTGATGGTCGCTTTCTGGTCGACGAAGGCGCTTACCAGGCAGTGTTCGCACAAAAGGTTCACCACGCGCGGAATGCCGTTGGCGTACTTATGCACCGCGCTAAGCGCTTCCCCATCGAAAATCTGACGCCCATCGGAACCGGCAATTCTCAGACGCTGCTGCACATAAGCTTTGGTTTCTTCGATCGTGAGCGGATGCGTTTTCGCGCGCAGCGTCAAGCGCTGCCGCAACTGGCGCAATTGCGGCTGCTTCAGCTTGGCTTCCAGCTCGGGCTGGCCGACCAGCACGATTTGCAGCAACTTTTCCGTGAAGGTCTCCAGATTGGTAAGCATACGAATTTCTTCCAGCACTTCATCGGTAAGGTTTTGTGCCTCGTCGACAATCAGTACTGCCGTCTCGCCCGCCCGGTAGCGGTCCAGCAGCCAGTTGTACAGCCGCTGAAGAATCTGGCTCTTCGATTTCGAATCGCAGGGAATGCCGAAGTCCGCCATCATGTAATCCAGGAACTGCGGAACATTCATCCGGGAGTTGAAGACGAAGGCCGTTGCCACCTGTTGCAGACGCAACCACTCCAGCAATTTGTTGATCAGCGTGGTCTTGCCGGTGCCAACCTCGCCGGTGAGAAGAACAAAACCCTTCCGGCTCTGGATACCATAGGTCAGGCAGGCCAACGCCTCCTCGGTATGCCGCGTCAGAAACAGGTAGCGCGGATCCGGGTTGACGTTGAACGGGTTCGCTCGTAGTCCAAAGAACTCTTTATACATACTGGCGCCTAGACCCCGACCTTTTCTTTGTCAAGCTCCGCTTCAGGTTTGTCGCGGTTCCAGAAGTTGCCTCCGCCGTTCTTCGGCGCCGTCTCCGTCACCCACGGCAACGACACCAGAACGGGCATCTGCAAACTGGCCACCACGTCTGCTTCGTTGCGAATCGACTTGTCTCTCAATTCCAGCCAGAGCGCGAGTCCCATGCCAATCACCAGGCCTGCTCCCAAGCCTCCGGCCGCGAACAACAACCGGTTCGGAAAACTGGGAGACTCGGGAAGACTGGCGGCATTGAGCAGGTGCATCTGTTCGCCCTGCTGCCGCCGTTCCATGTCCGTCGCCATTTCCGACGTGCTCTTCTTTGCCAGCAGGTCGGTGTAGAACTTCTGCGCCGTTTCGTAATCCCGAGTGAGCAGTTTGTACTTTTCTTCGACTCCCGGACTGATAGCCACCCGGCTCTGATACAGGCGAATTTGGTCGCCAAGTCGCTTCTGCTCGCGTGTGGCCTGGTTCAGTACTTCTTCGTACTGGTGAACCTGCAGGCGCAGCTGCCGGATTTCTGGCGGCTCGGTAGCGCTCGCCTTGGCAGTGGCGTCGGATCCTTTCGCCGAGACATCATTTACCTCCGCCAGCTTTTTCTTCACCTCCGCAATATCGGACTTCGTCTTGATCACATCCGGATGGTCGGCGGTGTAACGCGCTTGCAGCGACAGCAGCTGAGTTTGCAGGGAGGCAAGCTGGGTCTCCAGACTCTGCGGATTGTTGCTTCCCTGCGAAGACTTCCATGCCGCCAACTGTTGAGAGAGCAGGGATTCGGTATACGCCTTGTCCTGCTGCGCCCGGTTTACGGTCTGCGTATTCGCATCCATCTGCGAGTTCAACGTGCCCAGCACCTTCAGATTGTTGTCCTCGTCCCCAGGCAGTTGTCCGGAGTACTGCCGCTTGAATTCAGCCAGCTTCGAATCCTGGTCGTCCAGGTTGCGCTTCGCCTCCTCCAGTTGCCGCGTAATGAAGGCCGTGGTGCCGGCCGCCACTTCTTCGCGCGTGCTCTGGAACTCGGTCAACATCGAAGAAGTCAGATCGTTGCAGATGTCCTGCGCATCGCGTGGATTGGCCGTCGAGAAATTTACATAGAAACCCGGGACGCTCCCCTGCCCCTTCCGCTTGTTTCCGCCGGTGTTGGCGATCTGCCCTAAATCCGTGACCACGGGCTCGATCTGAACGCCCGCCCGAACTTCTTCCAGAACGTCTTCCAGGTTCTTTCCGCCCTTGAACAGGTTCGGCCGCTTTTCGACAATGGGCTGCAATCGGTTCCGTCCCATGACCTGTTGTTGCATGGTGGCAATGCGTTGTGCGAGGTCCGCCGTCACGACCGGTGCGACCACGCCCTCGGGAACCTTCTGTCCCTCGACCAGCACCAGCGCCTGCGAGGTGTACTTTGCGGTGAAGGCGTAAGAGACCAGGTACCCGACCAAGGGCGCCAGCAACGCTGGGATCAGAATCATCTTCAGGCGGCGGCGTAACATCGCCAGATAGTCATCAATGGTTAAGTCACGATTTTCAATCATTCCAATATTTCCGTTCTGGCCCCTTTTTCAGGCAGCCTTGAATTAATCGATCCGGATCGGGCGGAAGTGCCAATCCACGCCCAACGTCAGCACATGTCTCACAGAAATCCGATTGCAGTTGGTTTGCCCTGCGATAGGACAGGTGTCGAAGATCTGGTCGCTCCACTGATAAGACAGAAAGGAGCCCCAGTTGTAGCCAAACTGCCGGCGTAAAGCCAGCCCGGCAAATGCAATGTTGTAGGACGTCGCGGCAACCCCCAGCAGGCTCGACTGCAGGCGCTGGTTATGCGAAAAGCCCAGGGACGCGTTGCCGGTATATCTCCGGCCAAGTTTTCGCTCAAGATTCGCGCGCGCAATGTTGCTCACGGCGCCGGCAAAAAATCCGGACCCGCTGGTGTCGTAGCGCTCAAAGCTCACGGACGAGCCGAAATCATGGAACCGGTACCGCAAGGAGAAGCGACCCGCAACCGACAATCGGTTGGTGTTCCCAAACAGAGGATCCTGAATGCGCGTCCACTGGGGACCGGCCCCGATAACCAGGTCCATCCGCCCCGACACGCGATGCCCGAACATTGCCTGCACCACGTGGGCAGTCACATTGTCAGAGCCGACCAGCGCCGGAAAGCGAAACGACTGAAATCCATAGCTGAAAGCGATCTGATTTTTCCTGCTGATCGAATAGCTGTACCCAGCCTGCGCGCCAGCCTGACGGCTATTGATAAAGCCTTGTGTGCTGTCGGTAAAGTGAACCAATCCATACGAACCGGCCGCCGTGACCGACGACCGCGGACTCAAACCTTGCACTACATCCACCAACGCGACATTCGTGATGCGTGGCGCCTGCCCCAGTGAGCCCAGCTGTTGCGATCCCAGAACTCCGTAGTGGCCTCCGAAGCCACTCCCCATCATGCCCATGCCTTGCCCTAACCCGCCCAAGCCCAGTTGAAATCCTCCAGATCCGCCGTATGAGCCATATCCGAACGATCCCTCCGGAAGGTAGCTGAACGAGTCCCGCATCGACAGTTGGCCGGTGCGCCACAGAACTGACTGCTGCGCCTGCAATTCCTGAATCTGTTTCACGCCGGTGCCCGCGCGGTTGTAATAGCCGAGGCCGCCCACGTAGGCTGCCGCCAGCTGGTAACGGCGCCACAACCTCTGCACCGTCAAGCCACCGAGTCCGCGCGTCACAGAGTGCAGCGCCGGACGCGCGTCGCTGCCAATGTTCGTATCCAGCGACTCGCTGGCTTCCACTCCTCCAAGCAACATGCTGCGTGGTTGAATGTTCGGTTCGAGCGACGGCTGGTCCAGCCCGGAAATCGGTGGATTCTCATTCACCACCACGGGCGGGTTGTCCTGGCCGAAGGCAGCCGGAGGCGGCGTTCTTTGCGAATCATCCGGCGGCGGCTGCTGCTGCGAATTGTCCGGCGGCGGCTGCGAATTGTCCTGCGCCCACGCGCCCCCGGCCATGATCGCCAGCCACAACAGCACGCTCACTGTTTTCTTCATCTTCATGGTCCGATCCTTACGGGACGACAATCGTGTCTCCAGGTCTCAGGATGATGTTCGAATTGATTCCCTCGCCCTTGAGCAACTCCCGATAGTGGACCGGGATCTTCTGCTGCTTCCCGCTTTCCGTGCGTAGGATGTAAATGCCCTTGGTATTGGCGAACTGCGAGAATCCCGACGAAGCCAGCGCCTGCAGCACCGTCATATTTGGTTGCAAAGCCGTGCTGCCCGGACGCAGAACCTCCCCCAGAATGTAGATTTTCTGGCTGTTCATGGCGGTGACGACCACGGTCACGCGCGGGTCCGCGATGTATTTCTTCAGCTTGGTCGTGATCGACTCGGCCAACTGGGTGGGCGTTAAGCCAGCCGCAACTACATCATTGAGCAGCGGAAGAGAGATCTTTCCGTCCGGCCGCACGGGTAACGCCTCAGTCAGTTCCGGTTCCTTCCACACCGAGATGTGCAGCATGTCGTTCGCGCCGATTACATAATCAGGACCGGCCACAGACACCGGCTCGCTCTGCGGCTTATCTGCAGTAGGTTTTGCTTCGCCGGCCGGCTTCGCGTCGTCCGCGGCTTTCGCGGTCGCCTGGCCCCAGCCGCTGGTGACCATGGTTCCTGCCAACAGAAAGATTGCGAAATTCCTAGTGCGCTTCATGTCTTCTCCTGGACCTTTAGGAAGCTGAATAATCCTGGTACCCGATTTGCTTCAACTTGTAGAGCAGCGCCTTGTAGCTGATCTGCAGTTCCTGTGCAGCCCGCCGGCGATTCCAACGTGTACGCTGCAGCACTCTGAGAATCAGTTCTTTCTCCGCTTCCCGCGACGCTGCTCGCGAAGCCTGCTTTAAAGAAATGCGTTCGCCGTTGCCATTACGCTCCGGACGCATGAGTAGCGATCGCAAACCGCCCATGGCTACCGACTCATCGCCCAGCGCCACGATTGCCTTGGCTGCGTCTTCCAACTCCCGGATATTTCCCGGCCACCCGTAGTCATGGAACAGGAGTTGCGTGGCCTGGCTCAACTGCGGAACCGGCCGCCTGAAATCGCGCGCGTACTTGGCCAAAAAGAAATTCACCAGCGCCGGAATGTCTTCTCGGCGCTGCCGCAAGGGGGGCAAGCGCAGGCAGACCCCGCTCACCCGGTAATACATGTCCTCCCGAAAACGTCCTGCCCTTACTTCTGCTTCCAGGTCGCGCGAGCTCCCACAGATCAGCCGTGCCCGAACTGCGTGACCATGGCCATTGCCTTCGCCCACCCTCAGTACGGACAGAAGAAGTTCCTGGCAGGCAGCAGTCAGATCTGCCAGTTCCTCGAAATACACGGTACCGGCCTCGAAGAGCCCGCTTGCTGTACGGTCCTCGCTGAGCATCGGTGGCGTCACATCCGCACAAGAAACAACCCGGAAAGGCTCTGCCTGGTGCGCGGACATCTGGTGAATCCGTTCGGCCGTCGCTTTTTTCCCCGCGCCCGCCTCCGCCAGCAGCAGGACCGGCACTTCGCTCCGGGCCAGTTCCCGGATTACCACGTCCAATGCCTTCGTGCTTTGACCGAGTCCTTCGACGAAGCTACAACCATCCCCTTCCAAATTGCAGGCAATGGCCTTCGTCTCAGCAAATTCTGGGAATTCTTTTGCCATATTGGCCCTAGTTCGTAGCCGGGGGAATAACGCCAGTGAGTCGGATGTTTTTCCTATCCAGTTGGGAGCAAGGCGGGTGCCATTCGCGGTCTTTCCATCGACCCGCACCGGAACGCCCTAGGCTTATTGTTTGCAGCAGTTTGGGTGGTAACTGCAATCTAACGCACCAACTGTGAGTAACACCAAATAGCCTACTACAAGGGCAACGGAAGGGAAAATTTTTACCCACTCGATCGTAACCAAAATTGGTTACTTTTCCCCAAAACGTCCCGTCTCGCCCGTAACCGACTGGTTCTAAACACAATTCATGGGCAAACACTCGCAAACAGGTTCCCCCTTCACCACCAAAGTCCACTTCGAGCCGTAAGCAAACATTTTCCCTTTAAGCACACGTTGAGATGACGTTCGTCGGTCGGATGGCCGACAAAGTTGGATAATTCTGTGACTCGAGAGAAAGCGGCGGCAGTGCGCTGGTTCCCGAGTCATTGCTGGAGTCGGACCGACTCGCTACCCCTAAACTTTGGAGGCAAATGAACCCCAAAACCTAGGGATTCAAACTTTGCTCATTGATGGGTGCCATTTTGCAGGGTTCCTCACGTAACGAAAGTCACACCCTGTGCATTCACTGATTGCACCTCGCCTGCAGTTCGCATATGCTTTTGCTATCTCCTTCTACAACTTGTGTTTTGAGCCAAGCCGTCCAAACCGCGCCGCTGACCGTTGACTCACAGCCTTTGTCCCAGCAGAGAATGCCATGGTGGCAAATCCTGGCCTTGGTCGCCGTACTCGGTTGGCTATACGCTTCGGTGCTGCGCCACCTGGTCTGGCAATGGGCGCACGACCCAAACTATTCCCACGGTTTTTTTGTTCCGCTGTTTTCCTTATTCGTAATCTGGAGTGAACGGGAAAAACTGCGCAACCTGGCCGGCGAACCGTCCTGGTCAGGGTTGCTGGTTCTACTATTCGGACTTGCGGTCCTCACCGCAGGCAGTCTCGGAGCCGAACTCTTTCTCTCCAGGATTTCACTCTTGGTGACGATTGCCGGACTGGTGGTCATCAGTTATGGGTGGAACCACCTACGCGCTATCTTTTTCCCCTGGGTGTTTTTGTTGTTCATGATCCCCATCCCGACCATCGTCCTCAACCAGATCACCTTTCCCTTGCAGCTGCTGGCTTCAAAGGTCGCGGCCGTCACGTTGCCGCTAACCGGCGTTCCGGTGTTGCGGGAAGGCAACATTATCCAGTTGCCGGCAATGGCGCTCGAAGTTGCCGAGGCGTGCAGCGGGATTCGCTCCTTGATGTCGCTCGCTACCCTGGCCATCATTTACGGCTATCTCCTCGAACCACGCACCTCAATCCGCGTCATTCTTGCGCTAGCCTCGATACCGATTGCCGTGCTGGCGAACAGCTTTCGCATTTTCGGAACCGGGTTGCTGGTGCAGTACTGGGATCCGGAAAAGGCCGAAGGATTTTTTCACACGTTCTCGGGCTGGCTGATCTTCGTCGTTTCTCTCGCGATGCTGTTCCTTCTGCATCGCGCATTACAGTGGAAGTGGCCGGAAGGAGCGGCGCGCCGATGAAAGCTCACTTCCGGTTTGTCGCCGCCTTGCTCCTTTTAATAGGAACTGCCTTGTTGCTGCAGGCCCGCAATCGCGGGGAGATTTTCCCGCCGCGCAAGCCGTTGTCCTCATTTCCCGACCAGCTTGGCAACTGGACCGGCACGAACGTTCCCATCGGCAAAGAAATCCTGGATGTACTCGGCCCGGGCGACTTCATCCTGCGCGTCTATCGCACCCCAGACGTCCGGCAGCCCAGCAACGACCTGTTCATCGCCTACTTTCCGAGCCAGCGCGCCGGGGACACGATTCATTCCCCTAAAAACTGCCTGCCGGGTGCGGGCTGGACTCCGATCGACTCATCGCGCATCGCACTTTCCCTGCCGGGACGTGCGCCGTTTCCGGTGAACCGTTACGTGATCGCAAAGGGCACCGACAGGTTGCTCGTCCTGTACTGGTACCTGGCACATGACCGCGCGATCGCCAGCGAATACTGGGCAAAAATTTATCTGGTTACCGACTCGATCCGCATGAATCGCAGCGACGGATCGCTGGTGCGCCTGAACACCCGCATGCTGCCGGGAGAATCCATCGAGGCGGCTATGGCCAGGCTCACTCCTTTTGCCGGACAAGTAGTGCCGTTGCTGAACGCATACATCCCGCAATGAACCATCGGCGAAGTTTCAGTTCTACAAGTCGTTCCTTTTTCTTCACACCTCCCTGCCGGGACGGTCTCCGGCGAACCAATTTGTATGCGCAATCTGAAATCCTTGTTTTCATCATTCCATCTATCGCTGCGCGCGCGACTCGCTCGCTCCAGGAGATCTAGCCATGAGGCGTGCTTCGTCTCTCCGTTGGTTGTTTGTCGTCACTATCACCCTCGGCCTGCTGGCCGGATGCTCGCGCGATCCCAACGTGCGCAAGCAGAAATACCTCGAGAGCGGACAGCGCTACTTCGAGAAAGCCAAATACCGTGAAGCCGCCATCCAGTACAGCAACGCCATCCAGGTGGACCCGCGCTTTGCGGATGCGCACTACCATCTCGGGCTCACCTATTTGCGCCTCGGCGAACCTAATCGCGCCTATCAGGAATTGCAGCGCACCATTGAAATCGATCCCGCAAACTATGCGGCCCGCGTCGATATTGCCAACATGCTGATCGCTGCCAAGTTCTACAAGGAAGCCCAGGAACAGCTTGACATTCTGATCGCCAAGCAGCCCGACAGTCCTGACGTTCATTCCGCATTGGCAAATTTTAAGGCCCGCCAGGGCGACCTTCCCGGCGCTCTGCAGGAGATGCAGAAGGCGATCAGCCTCGATCCCAATCGCTCCGAGGCTTTCTTGAACCTCGCGATGATGCAGATCGAGGCTCAGCAATTTGATGCAGCCGAAGCCAGCCTCAAGAAGGCCACAACCTTGGATCCCAAGGCCATGAACGCTCAGTTGGCACTGGGCGGCTTCTACCAGACTCGCGGCCGCCTCCCCGAAGCCGAGGAGCAGTTCAAACACGCGATTTCCGTTGATCCCAAGAGCCCGGACCCGCGCTCCGCCCTGGTCCGGCTCTATATGATGCAAGGCAAAAAGTCGGAGGCCGAGTCCTTCCTCCAGCAATCGAAACAGGATCTCTCGGCAAACCCGGCCGGCTATCGCATGCTAGGCGACTATTATTTCGCAAGCGGCGATCTCGACAGGGCACTCGCCGAGTACCAAACCGTGTACAAAGATCATCCCAAGGACATCCAAACCAAGAAAAACTACATTCAGCTTCTGATTCTGAAGAACCGCCTGGACGAAGCCCGCAAGCTGGATGATGAAATCCTTAAGGCGAACGCGGCTGACAACGAAGCCCTCATCTACAAAGGTCAGATCAAGATGCGGGACGGTCATCTTGAAGATGCCGTCAATGCCTTGCAGGCCGCGCTCAAGAGTGACCCCGACAATGCCGTGGCGCACTACCATCTCGGATTGGCTTTTGACCAGCAAGGAAGTCTTTCCCGCGCCGAATCGGAGTGGCGCGACGCGGTGCGCCTGAAGCCGGACTTGATCGAAGCGCAGCGCGCACTGGCCGCCGTTTCAGTCCGCAAGGGTGATTGGGACAGCCTCCGACGGACCGCCTCTACCATCATCCAGGCCCAGCCTAACTCTCCCGATGGATACGCCATGCGTACCATTGCTTACATCAACGAGAAGCAGTTCGCCAACGCAGAGCAGGACATCAATAAAGCCATCTCGGTTGCACCCCAGAGCCCTATCGGTTATGTCCAACTCGGCAACTTACGATTGCTTCAAAAGCAATACGATCCGGCGGCCAAGTCCTACCAGAAAGCCTTGGACGTCGATCCGTCGAATTCCGACGCCCTCGGCGGTTTGATGAATACGTACCTGGTGCAGAAGCAGGCCGACAAGGCCGTGGCCGTTGCGAATGCCCAGATCGCAAAGGTTCCCAATAGCAGTGCGTTTTACGACCTGCTGGGAACCGCGCTCTTCAACAACAAGAAAGACTACCCGGCTGCCGAAACCGCGTTGCGTAAAGCCGCCGAGCTCGACAAGAAAAATTCTGACGCCTTGCTGAAACTCGGCCAGGTTTTGAACGCACAGGGTTCCGCTGAAAAGGCCATCGCTACCTACCAGCAGTCGGTCAAGGACAATCCCAACGAAGTCTCCTTCTACATCCTCTTAGGAGAACTGTACGAAGGTCAGAAGAAGTGGGAAGACGCGCGGGGCATGTATCAGAAGGCGCTGACGCTTCAGCCTGACAACCCGGTTGCCTCAAATAACCTCGCCTACGTCATGCTGCAAACCGGAGGCAACATCGACGTCGCCATCTCGCTGGCCCAGACCGCCCGCCGCCTCATGCCGGATAGTCCCAACGCGGCCGACACCCTCGGTTGGGCTTACTATCAGAAAGGCCTCTACCCCACAGCCATCGACCTGTTTAAAGAGGCCCTTAAGAAAGTTCCGAACGATCCGACGTTCCAGGACCACTTGAAAAAAGCGCAACAGGCACAGCCCCAGCAGAGCGGAAACTAGTAACGCAGTTGTACTGACCGCTTAACTGAGGCTAGGTTAAAAAGCTTTTAAGCCTCGAGAAAACCCAGAGGCGCGGCCTCGCCATACTTGCAAAGCCTTTAACCGCAAAGGACGCAAAGGAGGCCGCAGAGTGCGCCAAGTTAACGCGAATCAAGCCACCGCCCAGATGCTAGCCTTCTTCGCGGCCACTGCGAAATCTCTGCGATCTTTTTGCCGTCGACCCCCGCCCAACGTCCGCCGCCAGTGAAGATCGCTTGAACTTTGAAGTTCACGAGTTTTGAATTTCTTCCCGAAAAGAAAAACCCGCCGCATCCCCGCGGCGGGTTTCTCCTTCAGGAGTCGCTTTACTTCTGGAACTAGGACAGGCTCAGTTTGCGGCGGATTGCGCCAGCCAACCCGATCAGACCAGTTCCGAACAGGCTCAACGTTCCCGGCTCAGGCACTGCCAGGTTGGTGTCGCCGCTCGACAGGGTCGTGCTTCCGTTGAAGAGGCCCTTGCCCGTGTTAATCGTGATCTGCGTGGTCGCACCCACCTGGCCGCTGCCGCTAACAATGGCACCGCTCAGGATGTAGTTGTGCGTTCCGTTCGCGAGCGTAACCAGGGTCCAGCTCGTTTCAGAGCTGAAGCTGCCGCTGAAGATCACGCCGTTCGGAACGCCGTTGGTTCCGTTGCCCGTGATCACGAAGCTGCCACCCGCCGCCAGCGTTCCACCGTTCTGAGCGTTGCCGCTCGTGAATGCGCCAGTGCTGAAGGTCAAAGTCCCGAGGTTCGTTCCCACCGCGCTTCCAACCTTGAACAGGGTGGAACCGGATAGAGACAAGCCACTTGCATTCCCCGTGATTGTGCCCCCACCATTTGAGATGTCGATGCTGCTGTCCGCAAAAGCTGCCAATGGCAGGGCCAGTGCCAGTACAGCCAGCAATAAAACTTTCTTAAACATTGATGTACTGCCTCCTAGGAAGGTTCCGAATCGCCGGTCTCCGGGGGAAGAGACCTTTCTTGGGGCATCGCATCTCTCAGGGAAAGAGAATACAACAACACCCGCTACCACTAGAGCACCCATCATACCAAAAGCATCGCAACACAACACGCATCTAATCATGTGCTTAGGGAAGGTAACGTTACTTACTTGATTCTAAAGATGCAAAGTGATGCGCATCAACACAACTTCCCTTCGACCATCTTACGTTTTCCACCCCACCAAAACGAAGGCGCAGCAAGCATCTTGAAAGATATTTGCTGCGCCTCGCTGCTTTAAGTTTCCTGTGAATCGGAGAATAACTAGTCAGCCGCCAATCCCGAATTAGAAGCTTCCCCGCGTCGGACCGTGCGATTCGATGGCAGACCGGCATCGCGAATCTTATACAGCAGTGCGCGGTAGCTGATGCTTAATGCCCGCGCTGCCTGCTTTCGATTCCAATGATTGGCTTGCAGGACTTTCAAAATCACTTTACGTTCCAGTTCCCGCGTGGCCTGGCGCGTTAATTTCTTCAGCGAAATCGGTCCGTCGAGATTGATTTCAGGATTGAAATAATCCTGCTGCCGCGTGACCAGGTCGCCCGAGATTACGTCTTCCGAGCCCAGGATCACGTAGCGCTTGATCAGGTTCTCAAGCTCACGAATGTTTCCGGGCCAGTGATATTTCTGCAGCACCCCCATCAATTCATTCGACAGTGGCTTAGCCCGGCAGTTGTACTTGCGGTTGTAGTACTCGAGAAAGTAGTTCGCCAGTTCCTCGATATCGGAGCGGCGCTCCCGCAAGGACGGCAATGCTAAATTCACGACGTTGATGCGATAAAACAAGTCCTGCCGGAACGTTCCGTTTTCGATTTCAGTTTCCAGAACCCGATTGGTGGCGCAGACCACTCGCACTTCGACTTTCTTGTCTTCCTGCGCGCCGATGCGGCAGAACTGGCCGTCCTGCAAAAGTTGCAGCAGCTTGGATTGCAAGGCCAGGTCCAGCTCAGAGATTTCATCTAGAAACAGCGTCCCGCGATGCGCCATCTCCACGCGCCCCGGCTTCATCCCGTACGCGCCCGTGAACGCGCCTTTCTCATAGCCGAACAGTTCGCTTTCCAGCAGCGTTCCCGGAATCGCGGGGCAATTCACCTTCACGTACGGCCCTGTTTTCCAGGGAGAGCGCACGTGGATCATGCGCGCGATGATGTCCTTGCCGGTTCCGCTCTCGCCGTGAATCAGTACGGGAACGTTGGCCGCGGCGACTTTGTCCATGCGCGCACGCAGTGCCTGCATGGCGTCCGAGTGTCCAAACACAATGGATTCGGGTGGAATTTCCCCGATGGCTTGCACTAAAGAACTGACAGAATTTGTTGTTGTCATAGCTTGAACAGCAGGACTTGCCCGCCGTTACAGATGTATGTGCACCCCGGACGCCAAAACCGCGGGATCCCGCTTCCGCACTCCGGAAAATGGATCTAAAACATTTATTATTAATAGCTTGTCGGGGATACTGCAACCAAGTTAGTAACGGAGGGAGGGCATGCTCCGGCTACGAAAACCGGAGAAACCAGTAGGAAAAAACTTTCACACCGCAGAACCAAGTTTCCCTCTGGAGGATCGCGCCTTGGTAGCGCCGTTAAGCAAGGGCCGCGAGAATTTCAGTCCCAACAGGTGGTATCCGTCGGAATGGCTGACCCGCACCGCGCGGGCTCGCAAGGTGCGCGCCGCCCGGGGAAGCCCGGTGGCTGCTGCTAGAGGAGCACTGGGGATCTCCAGCACGACCTGTGCTGCCTTAGGCAAAGAGCGCCGCACCGCTACCAAGGCACCCCCGGCACTGACATTCAAGGCCGTAGCAAACTCCAGAAATTCTTTGCCCTTTTCGTCCCTGCTACGCACAAAAACCGGGATCGCTAATGGCAGTCGGGTCCACTTCCGACGTTCCTTTTCGGCCCTGTGTCGCACCAAAGGCTGCTCCCTGACACTAGTGATTTACACGGACTAGTTCGCATCTAATGGGCCAAATGTACGTTCAAGCCTTTGAACCCATAGTTACCACCCCACAAGAGTGGGAATTCTCCTGGGAAACATCGCTTCCTGCGCCGCATTCGGGCCTTTTTGCGGGATTTCCCCAGCGTTTCTCCTGAAATCCTGGATCCCTATTCCTATCCTGTTGAAAAGTGCAATCATTTACCCTAGTGTGGCAATTCCGGTGCATTTTTGTTGACATCCCAGCACCACCCATCCTACGATTTGCTTACGTCATCCCCAAACGTGAAGTAATTAGTGTTCATTCCGTCCCCTCCCCGTTGACCAAGCCACGAGTATCTCTGACTATGGCTGCAAACTCGGATAACGCTCCTCTTTCCCAAGCTTTACAGGCGAAAGTAGAGGTCGAGCCTCGCTCGCATGGGCCTGTGCCCGGCGAGGGCGGCGAAGGTACGGACTATCCGCAGGATCTGCTGCAGAACTACAACCAGCTGTCCGAACGATATCGGCGCACCACCAATGCGCTGGCCTCGGCTGCCCACGACCTCAAGACCCCTCTGGCCATCTTGAATGGCTACATCGAGTTGTTGCAAAGCGAGAAACTCGGGTCCCTGAACGATCGCCAGCGCGAAGTCATCGGGGACATGCACTCCAGCGGACAAAGGCTGCAACGGTTCATACAGGATTTCTTGTCTTACACAGTGCTCGAGACCGGAGAACTCCGGATGCAATTCGAGCAGGCTGACGTCAACGCCTGTCTTTCGGAGGTGTGCCGCTTGTGGTCGCATCGCTTTCAGGAGAAGGGTCTCGCGTTGTACTTCCTGGCGAACGACAAGCTGGCGGCGTTTCCGTTTGACTCGCCCAAGATTCAGCGAGTGATTTCAAATTTGCTGGAGAATGCATCTAAGTTCACGCCCTCGGGCGGCACCGTCTGGCTGCACGCTGAGCCCTACATGTGGGAACGCCGCGGAGCGCCCAAGTCAGGCGTGGAACGCGAACGGCGACGGCAGCCGCTCTCAACTCCCAATGCTGTGAAGGTCAGCGTCGCCGACACCGGCCCTGGCATTCCAGCCGAATACCACGTAGAAGTCTTCGACGATTTCTTTCGCTTACCAAGCAATGAAAACCAGTCTGATGGGATGGGCCTGGGCCTGGCAATCGCTCGCCGCCTCGTGAACGCCATGGGTGGTAAGCTCTGGGTAGAAAGCGAACCCGGCGCCGGCTCCAAATTTTCATTTCTCGTCCCTCTCAAACCCTCCCTCAACAGCTCTGGCAAAGGGAAAACGAAATGAGTGAAACGACCAACATTCTGCTGGTCGATGATGAACCGGGAATGCTCCGGTACATCCGGACCTTGCTCGAAGTCGACGACTATAAAGTTGAGACCGCCTCGACCGGTGAAGAAGCGCTGCAGCGCGTGGAAAAAGGCCTCGAGCCTGACATGGTGCTGCTCGACGTGCTCATGCCGGGCATCGATGGCCTGGAGACTCTCGAGCAACTGCGCCAGATCAAGCCCGGCGTAAAGGTCGTCATGCTCTCGTGCGTGAGCGACACCCGCAAGGTAGTGCAGGCCATGCGGCTGGGCGCGCAGGACTATCTCACCAAACCTTTCCAGAAAGCCGAGCTCGATGCCGTCATCGATCAATGCCTCGGCAAGAATCAGCAGAATTACGCGGGCGAAGTCGAAGAGCTGTGCGACGACGTTTTCTTCGTAGCCGCCAGCCCGGCCATGCGCAAGATTCGCTCGCAGGCTGCGCTGGTCGCCAACGTGGACATTCCGGTTCTCATGCTCGGTGAAAGCGGCACCGGCAAAGAAGTCCTTGCGCGCCTGGTACACAAACTGTCCCCACGCGCTCATCGCATGTTCCTCAAGGTCAATTGCGCCGCGGTACCGGCGGATCTGCTGGAGAGCGAACTGTTCGGCTACGAAGCCGGCGCCTTCACGGGCGCAACCCATCCCAAGCCCGGCAAGTTCGAGCTATGCAA
Source organism: uncultured Acidobacteriota bacterium (assembly GCA_963850425.1). Classification (GTDB taxonomy): domain Bacteria; phylum Acidobacteriota; class Terriglobia; order Terriglobales; family Acidobacteriaceae; genus Gp1-AA133. The sequence continues at coordinate 664,769 of CAWKLF010000007.1, forward strand.
TAAGGGCACAATCCTGCTCGACGAGATCGGCGAGATGCCGCCCAGCCTGCAGGCAAAGTTGCTGCACGTACTGCAAGACCAGCAGTTCTCCCGTCTGGGCAGCCGGACCGTGATCAAAGTGGACGTCCGCATCCTGGCGGCTACCAACATCAACATTCCCGAAGCGCTGGCCAACAAGCGCCTGCGTGAGGATCTCTACTATCGTCTGAACGCTTTCACCTTGAACTTGCCTCCGTTGCGCGATCGTAAGGAAGAAATTCCCATTCTCCTCAAGCACTTCATGTCGCGCATGGCCGAGCAGTACGCGCGCGCTCCGTTGCCGCTCTCGCCGACCATGATGAACGCCTGCCTCGAGTATTCCTGGCCGGGCAATCTTCGGGAATTGAGCAACTTCATCAAGCGCTACCTGATTCTGGGCGATGAGAAACTGGCCATCGCTGAGCTCAATCCGAAAAGCGACGTCAATGGCGGGCAACGGGCCGACGGAGGTGCCAGGCCCGGCAGTGACTCGTCCGCCGGAGGCTTAAAGTCTTTGTCGCGCAACGCCAAGGACGAAGCCGAGGCTGGCGCCATTACCCAGGCGCTCGAGCAGACAAATTGGAATCGCAAGCAAGCTGCGGCGCTGCTCAAGATCAGCTACAAGGCGCTGCTTTACAAGATTCGCCAGTACGGCATCGCCGAGGCCCGTGGAGGCCATCACAAGCTCTCCGCAGGCGCATAAAGTGGCGCCCGCTTTACTGTTCCTCGTACCTCGATTTACAGTAAGGAACCGCCCCGACTCCTGAGCGGCGGCAGCATGCGCCCAGCACGACCCGCTGCAGACAATTCGCGATCCCCGCTGACCGCCGACACGGTCGCGGAGATTCTTCTCTCCAGCCAACTTCTCGATACCATCCCCGATGCCATGGTTGTGGCCAGCGCCGACGGGACCATCGTGCAGGTCAATACGCAAACTGAAGAGCTGTTCCGTTACGCCCGCGGTGAACTAGTCGGACAGAAGATCGAGGTGCTGGTACCGCAACGTTTTCGCGGACAACATCTAAACCATCGCGATTCTTTCACGGCCGCACCCAAGACGCGGCGCATGGGCGCGGGCCTCAACCTGAAGGGCCAGCGCCGCGATGGCTCTGAGTTCGATGTCGAGATCAGCTTAAGTCCGGTCGCGACCGAAGATGGCCTGATTGTGCTCAGTGCCATTCGGGATATCAGTGATCGCAAGCGCATCGAGGAAGAACTCCGTCAGGCCCACGAAGAACTCAATCGCCGCACTACGCAGCAAATCGGCGAATACCGGGCCCGCCTGGCCTCCATCATTGACTCCTCCGAAGACGCGATTCTTAGCAAGGATCTCGACGGGACCATCACGGCCTGGAACCGGGGCGCCCAGAAAATGTACGGCTACAGCGCCAATCAGGTCATTGGAAAAAATATTTCCCTTTTGACTCCCCCCGATCGCCCGGATGAAATTCCAAAAATCCTGGCGCGCATTCGCCAAGGTGAGTTCATCACACATTATGAATCCGTGCGCGTCACCAAAGATGGCCGTCAACTGAACGTCTCCATCTCGGTCTCCCCGATTCGCGATGGCGCCGGCAAGATCGTAGGCGCTTCGGCGATTGCGCGCGATTTTACCGAGCAGAAGCGCGCCGAGGAGCATCTGCGCCAGGCTCAAAAGATGGAAGCGGTCGGAAGGCTGGCCGGCGGCCTCGCCCACGACTTCAACAACATTCTCGGAATCATTACCGCCTGTACTGAACTCCTGCGCGAAAGCGGCGGCTCCGCGACAGAACCCTCGCCCTACATCGCGAACATCCGCCAGGCCGTCCAGCGCGGCACTGCTCTCACCCGCCAGTTGCTTGCCTTCACGAGAAAGTCCGCCGTTCAGCCGCAGATGATCGATCTGAATTCGCACATGAAAGACGTGACCAAGCTGATCCGCCCGCTCATGGGCGACGACGTCGAAATTGTGACCCAGCCGCGCTGCCCGTCCGCCATCGTGGAAATCGATCCTGGACAGCTCGATCAGATTGTGCTGAACCTTGCCGTCAACTCCCGCGATGCCATGCCGCGTGGTGGAAGGTTCATCCTGGAAACTTCTCTTGTTGAACTCGACGATGTGTTCATCAAGCAGCATCGCCCCACGAAGCCAGGCCGCTATGTTGTGCTGGCGGTCAGCGACAACGGCGTCGGCATGGATGCGGCCACCGCCTCGCGCATCTTTGAACCGTTCTTTACAACCAAGGAAGTCGGCAAGGGCACTGGCCTTGGACTGGCCACTGTGTATGGCATCGTGCAGCAGAATAACGGCCTGGTATGGGTCTACAGCGAACCCAATCGCGGCACCACCTTCAAAATCTATCTGCCCAGCGCCGAAGAAAAACTTGGCGGAAGAACCGAGTCTATGACCGAAGCTCCCGTTCGCCGCCGCGAAGGCACAACTATCGTGCTGGTGGAAGACGACGAAATCATGCTCAGCTTGACCCGCCAGCTGCTTCTCGAAAACGGCTATACCGTACTACAAGCCAGGGACGGCAACGCTGCGCTCGAAATCGTCCGCTCCCACCCGGAGCCGATTCATCTCCTGCTCACCGACGTGGTCATGCGAGGCATGGGCGGCCCGGAACTGGTGGCTGAGGTGCAAAGTTCCCATCCCGAGGTAAAACCTGTCTTCATGTCGGGCTATACGGGGGAATTGATCGCCCAGGCCCAGCCTGCTACTCACTCAGTTCCTCTCCTGGAAAAGCCTTTTACACGGGCAGCCTTATACCAGATTCTCGACAAGGCACTTCAGTAACCATTCCCTTGCTTCCAACCACGGAATCACCCGCCTATGGTGATGGGGATCACACACAACTGTGGGAAATAACCCACTTCGGACCGCCCCATGTTTCGAACGTCCGCGAGGCCAGTCCCCCACAATTTTTATATCTCGTTCATTTTAAATAACTTATCTGCTATATTCGAGATCGTAAATGCGGCTTGGCGGTTGGCCCAGCAGATGCCTTTGTAGCAGGCGTGTACGGAGGCAGACCAATGGCAACTCAACCGATCAAACCCCCACAGAAACCCTCGACAGCCCAATCGGCCTTCAGCGATCTGTCTCCCGCTATCGCTCGTGAACTCGAGACCCTCTCCCTTACCAACCACTATCCCACGGGCGCGGTGCTGTTCGGTGAAGGACAGTCCGCTCGTGGGATTTACGTGGTGCAGCGCGGGCTGGTAAAGCTCTCAGTGTGCGCTAGCGATGGCCGGACCTTAATCCTGCGGATCGCGCGCGGCGGCGATGCGCTGGGCGTTGCTTCCACCATCGGGGGCCGCGACTACGAAGCTACCGCCGAAGCCCAGCAGCCGTGCGACGTCACCTTCATTCGCCAGGCGGATGTGCTGCGCATGATGCGCCTCCATGGCGAGTTCGCACTGTGGATCACCCAGTTGCTCAGCCGCGACTACAACTTCACGTGCCGTGAAATCCGGACCCTGATGCTCTCCGGCTCCGCCAGCGAGAAGTTGGCGCGCCTGCTGGTGGGCTGGCTCGATGAGAAAACCATTCCCCAGACTCCGGACCGCATGAAGGTCCCACTCACTCACGAAGAAATTGGACAGATGATTGGCACGTCTCGCGAAACCGTCACGCGCCTGATGGCTGGATTCCGGAAACAACACATGATTGAGCAGGAAGGGGCAACGCTGGTAGTGTCCAACCGGGTTGCGCTCGAGTCACTGATTACCGCGTAGTCGACAAAATTTAGACCCCACGTCAGGAGAATTCCCGTTCAACATTTCCCCTGACGTGGGGTCTGCGCCACTTCGTCTTTCGTCAACCTACGCTTTCTATCGAAACCCGCAATACAGCGAAAGCCGTAGCACCCCAAAGGAACCGCCCGATATTTCACACCTTCGCGAAATTCGCGACCGCCTCTTCGACCGTCGTATGAAACGGAACAATTCGGGGAATCTGCGAGGAGTGGGCAATCTCGGCCACGATCCCGGTGGCGCCCGCCACCCGCAGTTCGCCACCTAACTTCTTAAGTTTGCCGGACGACATCACAATAGTTCCGAAGCCCGTGCTGTCGACGCGATCCACGTGCACCAGGTCCAGGACCACCTTCAAGATCTTTTCGCGGATGAGTTCATCGACCTGCGTGTCGATCTCCTGGCAGGGCTTGCCCATCGAGATCCGGCCCGACAAATGAAGCACAGCAGTGTCCGGGGGGATGAGTTCCTTTCTCATTTCGAACATTCAGTGCGGGCCTCCGATGTGATCCTGCAAGTTTTGCGATACGGGCTTTAACTGTAACAGACGATTCCAGTGCGGCCAGACCGGATAGGAGAGATTCGACCAGGTATCAAAAAATGGGAGTGCGGACGCCTTTCGTCTTCTTGACAGAATTCCTTGCCCACTTCGCGGTTAAATTATTCCCATGTCATTTGCCTGGGAGGACAAGCGGACATGCACCAGTCATTGGCGAGATAGGGACGCGGACAACCTTTACGATTGCCAGCGACCGAGTCTACTGCACCACCAGCGTGATCGGCGTGGTCTGCGAGAACGATCCCGAACTCGCCGTAACGTTGATTGTGTACGTGCCCGCAGGGGTTCCGGTTGTCGTCGTACTCGAACTGTGTCCGCCGCAGGCGGGCTGGAGCAGGATCAAGGTGCCTACCACTACGAACAGCACCCCTCCCAGCACCCGGCGTCCGCGACGGAGACGGGTACCCACGCCCATGCCGAGCAAAGCAATGCCGGTGATCGGGAGCCAGCTCGCATAGAACAACCCGTTGCTATGGGAAGTGCTTGCGGTGGTCGTAACGCGCGCAGTGGTATTGATGACCAGGGTCACGGTGGAGGGGCTGGAGCCTTGCAGGGTCACCGGAGTCGTTGAGAACACGCACTGCGTTCCGGAAGTTCCGGGTGGAAGGCCGGATCCGCACGCCAGGGAAACCGAAGCCGTGAAGTTGGTTTGTGGCGTCAGCTTGATCGTGTAACTCGCAGGATTTCCCGCCACCACGGTGTTGCTCGATTTCAACGCCTCCAGTTTGAAGGTGTTTACAGGGACCGCCGGGGCTACTGCGGTCTTCGAGAAGGCGCCCACCGTCAATGTTCCGCTGTTGCCCACCGTGCCGCCGCCTGTGGGCGTCAGATTGATAGTCACGGTTGACGTGGCGCCGCCCTTGATCGTTCCCAGGTTGCAGAGGATTTTGTTATCCGTGGGCGTCGAAGCGCAGCTACCTCCAGAGACTGACGCCGATACAAACGTGACGGGGGCGCTGCCATTGCCGCCGGAAAGGTTGTCGGTGAACGCAACGTTGGCGGTCGTGTCGCCGTTATTCGTAATCGTGTAATTGAAGGCAATCTGGTTTCCGGCGTTTACCGAGTTCGAACCCGGGGGGTGTCCCTGCACGTCGAAATTCAGGCTGGGTCCCAGTTTGGTAACGAACGCGTCGATACCGCCGGCTTTGTTGGGCTGTTTTGGATTTTGAGTCGGGAAATCGGTCGAAGTAGTCTCGCCCGTCACGTAAACGTTGGAATCGCTATCGAGGGTGACCCCGGTGCCGGTCTCGGTCGCAGTTCCGCCGAGATAGGAAACGTATTGGCTGGCGCCGGTCGTCGTGCCCAAAGTGTCCAGCCGTGCCACGAATGCGTCCTGCGTGCCCTTCAGAGTTGATTGGAATGCATTGGACACCGGAAAACCCGACGCGGACTGCGTCGTGCCTACCACCTCCGCACCCTGAACGTTGTCGACCGCAATCGCGTTGCCGACGTCGGTCCCCGAACCGCTCAGATACGTGAAGTAAGTGAACTGCACATTCGTGCTGCCGTTGCTGCCGGTGCCGGTCGCGGGATTGTTGATCTTGGCGACAAAGGCATGCGTTCCCCCGGAAGCGGGAGTCTGCTGCGGACCGATGATTGTTTTGCCATTGGTTCCGCTGGCGACCGGGAAGGTCGGCGAATCCGTCGATCCGGTAATGTAAGCATTCCCTGAAGCATCCAGCCCGATGCCCAGGCCGACGTCTGTCCCACTCCCGCCGAGGTAGGTGCAATACAGCAACTGCGCTCCGGTCGTCGTGCCCGGATTCAGCTTGGCGATGAAGGTGTCGGGCAGCGTGACATTGGTGGGGCAAGTTTGCGGCGTCCCCGGTGTGGGCGCAGTGTCCAGACAGGACTGGTACGCATTGCGGATCGGAAAATCAGTCTGGCTATTCTGCCCCGTGTAGATGTAGTTGGTGCCGCCCGTGAAGTAGATATTCGAGACATTGGCATTATTGTCGACGGCAATCGCCCCGCCCGTTACGGTTCCGCTCGTCGGGAAACCACCGCCGAAATAGGTCGAGAAATTCAGGCTGTTCGCGCCCGTGCTGCTGGGCGCGACCTTGCTGATGAAGAAGGCATTCGTGCCTTGCAGCGTCGACTGGAATGTTCCAGCCACAGGCGCCAGCGGGAAATCGGTCGAGTCGGTGATTCCGATCACGTACACGAAGCCCTTGTTGTCGAGCGTCATTCCGGTTGCGGTGTCGGTCTTGCCGCCGGACAGGTAGGTCGAGTAGCCCAAGGAGTAGGTTGACGCATTGGTGGTGCTGATGAGTTGCGTCACGAAAGCATGCGAATTGCCGGGCGCGTTCGGCGTCGCCTGAAAAGCAGACGCGCTGGTTGGGAAATTGGTGGAGGTTGTGGTGCCTGCCACATAGATGTTGGTCGCCGCATCCACGGCGATACCGACTGGTGAATCGGCTCCGGTGCCACCAAAGTAAGAGGCGAACAACAAAGTCGCGCCCGTCGGGTCGTATTTCGCCACGAATACGTTCGTGGTCGCAGTCGTCTTGAACGTGCTCCCGTCGGTAACGGGAAAGTCCGTAGAACTCGTGGCCCCGGTGACGTACATGTCGAGCGCCGAATCGACCGCGATCGCCGGATGCAACTCGTCGCCGCTTCCGCCCAGGTAAGTGGAGTAGCTCAGCACCGGATCAATCACGAGCGTTTTGCTCCGGTCGTATGCCCCGATGTCGAAGCCAACGCGATTTTCGGAAAGCATCGCGAAGTGGCCCGCGACCGGTTTGCGGGCATTCCCATCCTGCTGGTAGACGCGCGGAGCCTCCAACCGAATGTCTCCCGCGGCAGTTTCCAGAACCAGGTCACCCGCATCCAGTTTCAGTGCCTGTGATCCCTGAAAACTCAATTGAATTGATCTGGGGTCAGTTCCGGGCGCGACCTGGAAATCGTATTCGAGGTGGCCCTGGCTGCCGTAGTAAACCAGGTCGACTCCGGGATAAACCTGCGCGTACTCGACGCGCGCGTACTGCGGAATGTTTTGCCGCCACCCGGCCGGATCGTTGCCGATGAAGTAATTGCTTTTGCCGGGGAGTTTTTCGGTGCCGGTGACAGCGGGGTGCTCATTGGCGCCCGCCAGCGTCATGCGAACCACAGAAGTCTGCCGCGCTTCGGGCTTGCCGGCCACCGGCGCCTGTAGCGATAGCACCGCTTCCTGCTCGGTCAGGAAAAGTCCATAACCGCCGCCCCGGGCGATGAATCGCACTTTGGGGTCAGTCTGTCCCTGGTTGGGTTCGAACATCAATGGGAGGTGGCCGTAGTTCAGTTTGCCCTTCGCCGCCACCGCGGGTTGAATTGTCGCCGGGCGATCCATGGCCAAGCCGTTCGCGGGTGTTCGAGGGTGGGAGCTCAGCAATAACAAAGCGGCAGTCACCAACAACAACCCGGCCGGCGCGATGCGGCTCCCTAACAGGCCTGTACCCGACCCACGGCGATTCAGTCTCACGAGTTCCTCCGGCATATTCAATTCAGGTGGAGAGGGATGAAGAACGGCACAAAAGTTTCCCGCGGCCCCGGGTATGCGGGGCGGCAGGTACAGCCTCCAACTTCAAGTGAAAAATAAATAACTACTTAAACATCCAGTGGATAGCAGTGTCAAGCGAGCGCACTCCCACCCTCGCTGTTCAAGCGTGATGAGATGCGCGGACCTCCCGAATAAGATGCCGCGGTCTAACTGCAAAAAAGTTGCGCAGCGTCAGTCTGAACAGAAAGTCCTTCGTAGCAAGCAGCAATCTGTTGCACTCGAGCAGTCGGTTCGGGAGCCGGAACGTTCAGGAATCGGCATCTTTGCGGCGATTCTGCAAAAAGCTCTGTGGAACCGCGATTGCTTTAAAAATGCCGCGCATTCGTTCCCGCGTGCCTCCCTCACAGTCCTGCATTGGGCGGACATCAGTAGGGCGACTGAGTTAACCGACTCAGTTCCCGATGCTTTTTGCTGTTGCAAACTGCTGATAAATAATGGAAATTGGCGTTTCACGAGGAACTTAGGTCCCGGACCGGCCAGCCATTGCGGCCCCAGCACCCTGCAGTTGCAGTCCCAGCCTTTCCTGACTGGATGAATTTCGCTTTACGAAACGTTAGCTGTGAAAGGCATTCGATGCCGCAAGAGTCGCCCGACCGACGCTCCATGAGACGTTTCGACATGCGCCTGCCCGCTTCCATCCGCTTCTCGGAAGCAGCGTTGGGAGAGTTTTTCACGGAAACGCAGAACGTGAGCGCGCGCGGGGTCTTCTTCTACCTCGATCGGGCAGTCGCCGACGGATCGCGGATCGAAGTGACCCTGACCTTCCCGCCCCACGTCACGCTGACCGACGCGGTGCGGGTACGCTTTGCCGCTCGGGTGATTCGCGTCGAATCAGCTTCCGCATCGGCCCGCATCGGCATCGCCGCCATGATCGAAGAATACGAATTCCTGCGCTCTGGACCGAATCCCGAATTCGCCGCCGCGTTCCCGCCTCAGTGGAAGGCGCCGGGGTAATTTCCTCGAGCATTAACTGCTAAGTTCGCAAAGAACATCCGCGAAGGACGATAAGCGTTCCCGGGCATTGTGCGCAATTTTCGCGACCCACAGGGTTCGCTCTTCTTCAGCACCTGGTACGTGCAGCACCTGAAAATGAATTTCGTTTTCTTAAAGCTTACATTTTCGCCTGGAGGCCCCAGGATCGACGTTTACGCCTTCGGATGACCCGAACCATCACCCCACCCTCGAAACGCGCCTATAAGCGCTCTAAACGCAATTAACAGGCATTCTGCGAAGCTGCGGTGGGGTGTTTTTCAGCCTGGAGAGCTTAATTTCGCCTGTGGAAAACAATATCTTATAGATAAGTATTTGATATCGCAGCAGTAACAGCTTTTAACCGCAGAGTTCGCTGAGAAAAGCCGCGGAGGACGCAGAGTTGGAATGGCATAGGCCTTCGCGCTTCTTGCCGAAGTTCTTTGCCTCTTTGCGGAAGTTTGAGCTGTTTGCGGTTAAAGGCTTTTCGTTTGTTGAACCTTGCTGCAACTAACCCGCCCAGCCGCGACGCGTCGCGCCTCGGGCCAAGGTTTTGGAAAGTGATTTGACGTGGGCAGCAGATTCGCAGGGGGAAATTCGTAGCTCGACGTTCGCCAGAAGCTACCAGCCACCAGCCCGTAGCGCTTTCACTTCTTCTTCAGTTCGTCGACTTCCTGCTTGAGACGGGAGTAGCGGCGCACGATGGTGAGCAGGTAAACGATGTGGATGGCCCAGGTGGCGCCGTAGGCTGCGTAAAGGAAATTCATCGGGTGGCGCTCCTTGGCTCCATCAGCGCTTCCATGGCCTGCGCTTCTTCCACTTCGCGCCGGACGATCTCCAGGCGGTAACGCGACCAGCACACCAGAAATGCGAAGCACAGGAAGGCGAGCCAGTTCATCAGCAGAACGTGCAGCATGAGCGGATCGATGGAGCCACCACCACCGACCACGGGCTGCGGATGTTGCGTGCGGAATATCCAGATCGAGAAATAGACCAGCGGCACGTCCAGCGCTCCGAACACGGCAAGCGCCGCCGCCATGACCGGGGTCTGGCCGCTTGAGGAAAAGCGCCTCAAAATCAGATAGCTCACATAGATCAGCCACAGCACCAGCGTGGAAGTCAGCCGCACATCCCAGGTCCACCAGATGCCCCACACCGGTCTCGCCCAGAGCGGCCCGGTGACCAGCACTACCGTACAGAACACGACGCCCACTTCGGCGGTCGTGACGGCCAGCGCATCGACGGTCTCCACTGTAAAAAGCTTGCGCACCAGGAAATAGGCGCCCGCGATAATCAGACCCGTGGTTGCGATCGAGGACGGATACACGTCTTTCGGCATGGAGGCCTTCAGATCAGGCACCATGGCGATAACTACCGAAGCAATGCAGGTCACGACGGCCATGGTGATGACGACCCAGTTTGCGACCTTGTCGTTCGAGGGATTGCGGCGCACCAGGTACTGAATCGACGCCAGGAAGTTGATGAAGAACAGCAGGAACGCGGTCCACGCCGACGGCACGTGATAGTAGAAAATGCGTTGCACGTCGCCCATCGTCTGTTCGCGCGGTGCCACCACCATCGCCAGATAGAGGGCGTAGCTCAGAAATATCGCGGTCAGCACTCCGAGGATGGGGAAAAGTCTTTTCATTCCGCGTGCAATACCGTTTCAAATAACGCGAGACAGGCCATCGTAAACACTACGTCGTAGGTGGCGAGCAACACGATCCAGAATTTTGCCGAGGTCGCCGGATCTCCGACCAGGATCGTAGTCGTCGCCTCTACGGTGGATAATAACGCCGGAATCGTAATTGGGAATAGCAAGAGGGGCAACATGATCTCGCGGCTGCGGGTACGCAATGACATGGCGGCGAAGAATGTGCCGTTTACCACGATCGCCCATGTACCGAGGACCGCAACAGGGATCAACTGCCACGCCGGGCCCAGCACCCGCAGTTTGTAAAAAACCACGAACAACGGAACCATCAGCGCTTCGAGAACAGACACAAAAATGAAGTTTCCCACGGCTTTGGCGAGAAACAACGCATTCGCGGGAGCGGGTGAAATACGGTACGCGTCCAGCACCTGATTGCGAATTTCGCGCGCCCAGGTCTGGTTGAGCGCCACCACGGCCGCGAACAAGAACGCCACCCACACCAGCCCGCCGGCAATCAGGCGGGATTCTTCGGCGTTGGGGTCGAACGAAAAACTGAATACCACGACCACCAGCAGCGCGAAGAACAGCATCGAGTTGATGGCGTCTTTCGAGCGCCACTCGAGGCGGATGTCCTTTGTCAATGTGCCCAGCATGACTCCTCGGGGCGCGCTCATGCGGTCTCCATGAACTTCAGGTCGGGAGTGCGGTTGATGATTTGCCCGGCGTCCATCCAGATGAATTCGTTGGCCATACCGTCGAGCAACGACGCCTGGTGGGTGACGACGAAAATTGTTTTGCCGGCATCGCGCATGTGGCCGAGCAGCTTCACCATTTCGCGGGCGGAGCGAATATCGACGTTCGAGAAGGGCTCGTCGAGCAGGAGGATTTTGGGATCGTTCAGCAACGCCCGCGCCAATGACATTCGTTGCCGCATGCCCTGCGAGTATTGGCCCACCGGCCGCTGCAACTCCGGGTCGAGGCCAACTGCGGTGATGCTGTCGGCGCAACGCTTTTCATCTTCGAGGCCGTAAAGGCGCGCGAAGTAGCGCAAGTTCTCCATGCCGCTCATCTCGTCGTAGAGCAGCGATGGGTGCGCCATGTAACCAAACTCGCGGCAAACGTCGCGGGGATTGTTCTTTCCCAGAATGTCGATCTTGCCGCGCGTGGGAGTGACCAATCCAGCGAGCATCCGGAGCATGGTAGTTTTGCCGGCGCCGTTGTCGCCGAGTATGCCGTAGAGGCGGGCCGCCTCGAAAGACGCACTCACACCGCGCAGGGCGGCAAAACGCCCGAACTGCTTGACTAGGTCGGTGACAGCAATGATGGGAGCGGCCTGGGGATGCGCCGTTTGGGAATCGTTCACAATCGAATTGGTTTCGTCAGAGAAGCCAACCGCGTGTTACAGGGTCACGCCTTTCGAGCCTTCTTTTTCGGTCATGCTCTTGGGCGGCTCGGCGTTCGGAGTACCGGTGGCCGGATCGCCCGGCTTCGCGGGCGCGTACTTGGACGCACACTTGGCCTGCAGCGCCTTGGCGTGGAAGACGCCGTCCTGGCCAAAGCTGCCTTCGGCCAGCGCCTGCGAATTGTCCTTGAAAGTGTCCGGAGGCGGCTCGCTACCCGCGTAACTCACGGGCAGGCTCAGACCCTGCTCCACCAGAATGAAGTCCACATGCGTGCCACTGCGCTTGATCGATCCGGGCTGAACGTTGCCGGCGACGCGCAGACGCTTGGTGTAGGCGCCGTCGCCCAGGCCCTTCAGTTCTTTGATGGTGACGTAGTAGCTCTTGCTTTCCTGAACGCCCGTGTAGGCGAGATAGCCCAGCATCATCAGGATCACAACTGTGGCGCCACCAAACTTCAGAAACTTGCTGGTTTCACTCGACATAAGTAGTTTCCCCGAGCCCCGTCTTCAAACTCTACCCGCACGTGCGGACGGGGTCAAGGCGCAAAGGGACATCGGGCTGGGGAACTTGGAACTTGTAACCCCTTGATTTTTAGAGTTTAAATGACGGGGACGTAGCGCTGAGGGGCCCTGGTTGGTAAAATCGCGGATTACATTCCACAAAGAAGCGTGTTCCGACAATGATCCATCCCTGGCACAATTCGCGATGGTAGGTGCATAGGAATGTTCGAGTGGTCCCAGGTTAGCGTCCAAAGAACGGACGCGAACCTGGCCACCAGGCTGTTTTTCCTCACCAAACTCTGCAGGCGTTCTCGGCGACCATCGGCTGGCCTGCTTTGCAGCCCCAGGCTTTCTGGAACTCGGGCATGTTCTGGACTACTCCGTTGATGCGGTACTTGCCGGGGGAGTGCGGATCGATCGTGACCAGGGTGCGGGAGAATTCGGGGCGGCGCTTTTCGCACCACACGCGGCCGAAGCCCAGGAAGAAACGCTGTTCGGGCGTATAGCCGTCGATCTTCTGGGCGGCTTTGCCCGTCTTGTCTTGCGCGATCATCTGTTCGAGCGCGGCCAGAGCGACGCGGGCGCCGCCGTTGTCGGCGGTGTTTTCGCCTAGCGTTAATCTGCCGTTCAGCTTCAGGTCGTCGACTGCCACGAAGTTGCCGTACTCGTTGGCGACGCAGGAGGCGCGCGTTTCAAATTCCTTTCCGTCTTTCTCCGTCCACCAATCCCGCAGGTTCCCCTGCGGATCGAATTTGCGGCCCTGGTCGTCGAAGCCGTGCGTGAGTTCGTGTCCGATCACGACGCCAATGCTGCCCATATTCACGGCGTCGTCCATTTTCTTGTCGAAGAAAGGCGGCTGCAGAATCCCGGCGGGAAACACGATCTCGTTTCTGGAACCGCTGTAGTAGGCGTTGACGGTGGGCGGCGTCATGCCCCACTCCTTGCGGTCGAGCGGCTTTCCGATCTTCGCGACCTGGCGTTTCGACTCGAAATCGTTGGCGCGCAAATAATTTCCGATCAGATCGCCGGGCCTGATTTCGAGCGGGGTGTAGTCACGCCATACCTCCGGATAGCCGATCTTGTTGCGGATGGCCTGCAGCTTGACCTTGGCCTGCTTCTTGGTGTCGTCGGTCATCCAGGGCAAGGCCTTGATGTCCTGATCGAGCGAGACTTCGAGCGCGTCGACCATCTTCAGCATGCGGGCCTTGCCGTCGGCCCCGAAAGTCTCGTCGACATACTTCTGGCCAAGCGCTTCGCCGAGCGCTCCATCGGTCGCGTCGACACAGCGCTTCCAGCGGGCCTGGATTTCCGACTGCCCGGTGAGCTGTTGCTGCATCTTGAAATTGGCGTCGACGAACGGCTTCGAGAGCCAGGGAGCGGTGGAGTCGAGCAGGTGCCAGCTCACGTAGGTCTTGAGCGCGTCGAGCGGCTCGGAGTCGATGACGCCATTGACCTGCTTGAAGAATTCGGGATTGGAGACGTTGAGTTCGCTGAACTTCGGTGCATTGACGCCGGTGAAGTAGCGGTTCAGCGAGAAGTTCGGCGCGGCGGCGACGATTTCATCGCGCTTCATCTTGTGGTCGCGATTCTTAGGATCACGGCGAAGGGTGCGGTCCATCTCCGCCTTGGCGAGAGAGGTCTCGATGCGCAGGATGGTTTGCGCGGCGTCCGCCGCTTCGGCGGGCGTCCTGCCGGCGAGGGTGAACATCTGGGTCACGTAGTCGACCAGATGCTGGCGCATCTCTTTATGCTTGTCGTCGTCCTTGATGTAGTAGTCGCGGTCGGGCAGGGTGAGCCCGCCCTGGTCGAGGTAGGCGATGACCGTATCGGCGTTGTGCAGGTCAGAAGAGGAGTAGAAAGCGAACAGGGCGTTGGCGCCAATCATGTGATCGTGGGCGATGACGTCGATGAGGTCAGCCTTGTTCTTCACGGCGGCGATGCGTTCGAATTCGGGCTTGAGCGGATCGAGGCCTTTGGCGTCGGCGGATTTCTCGTCTATGCATGCGCCGTAGTAGTCGCCAATCTTCTGCTCGATGGGGCTGCGGTTCGGGCCGCCGGTGGAGGCTTTTTCCAGGATGCCGCGCAAGGTGACGAGATTCCGCTCGTAGAGTTCGGTGAAGCTGGCCCACTCGGTCTGGTCGGCGGGAACTTCGGTGCTCTTGAGCCAGTTGCCGCAGGCGTACTGGTAGAAGTCGACGCAGGGATCGATGGTCTTGTCGATGGCTTCGATGCTGAAGCCGGGAGCCATCTTGTCGTTCGGGGACTGGGCCAGGGCGGCGACCGACAAAACCATTATTGCCAGGAAGGAAATCTTTAGCATTTGCACAATTACCTCGCGGGATGAGAGGATTGTAGGGTGCTGATTTGTTAGACGGACAAGAGGCGGGAAGGTGAACGGGAAAGCTTTTTAACCTCCAGCGATTTCACACTTCTCGATTCTTTACTGGTTCGAAGCCTCTCTAAGATCTTAAAACGCAGAGGGTGCAGAGAACGTCCGCGGAGGGCGCAGAGAACGTCCGCAGAGAGGGCGCAGAGAACGTCCGCAGAGTTCTCAGAGAAAAGACCCGGCTGGTGTGCCCTCATGTAGGGGTGGCGGACTCAGAACCATGCTGCATCCAGCGTATAATTTGGAATCAATCACTTTGAGAGGTTGCGAAGTTCATGACCCCGACGAATTCCACTTCCAGCAATGGCTCCAATGCTAACGGCAACAAGACAAACGGTGCAGTCCCCCAGCCTCGCGCGGAGTGGCTGGCCCGTCGCAAAGCTGAGAATCAGGATGGAAACTTCTCGCAGATGCACTACGCCCGCAAGGGCCTGATCACCGAGGAGATGGTGTACGTTGCCGAGCGCGAGAAGATCACGGCGGAACTGGTGCGCGACGAAGTCGCCCGGGGCCGCATGATCATTCCTGCGAACGTGAACCATCCGGAGCTGGAGCCGATGTGCATCGGCGTCGCCTCATTGTGCAAGATCAATTCGAATATCGGGAATTCGGCGGTGACATCGAACATCGACGAGGAACTCAAGAAGTTGCACACGTCGGTTCACTACGGAGCCGATACGGTAATGGACCTGTCGACGGGCGGCGAGATCCATGAAATTCGCGAGGCCATCTTACGGCACTCGCCGGTACCGATCGGCACGGTTCCCATCTACGAAGCGATTTCGCGGGTGAAACGGGTTGAGGACCTGAGTGCCAGCGTGATGCTGGAGGTGATCGAAGAGCAGGCGGCGCAGGGCGTCGATTACATGACCATCCATGCGGGCGTGCTGATCCAGTACCTGCCGATGGTTTCCAAAAGGATCACGGGAATCGTCAGCCGGGGCGGCGCAATCCTTGCGCAATGGATGGCGTATCACCACAAGCAGAACTTCCTGTACGAGTGCTTCGAGGACATCTGCAAGATCCTCAAGAAATACGATGTGAGCTTTTCGCTGGGCGATGGGCTTCGTCCCGGCTGCATTGCGGATGCCAGTGACGAAGCGCAGTTCGCCGAACTGAAGACTCTAGGTGAGTTGACGAAGATCGCGTGGAAGGATGACGTCCAGGTCATGATCGAAGGGCCGGGTCACATTCCCATCGACAAGATCAAGGAGCAGGTGGATAAGGAAAACGAGCTTTGCTATGAGGCGCCGTTCTACACGCTGGGGCCGCTGGTGACCGATATCGCGCCGGGATACGACCACATTACGTCGGCGATTGGCGCTGCGATGATTGGATGGTATGGGGCGGCGATGCTTTGTTACGTGACGCCGAAAGAGCATCTGGGCCTGCCCAACGATAAAGACGTGAAGGATGGCATCATCGCATACAAGATTGCGGCGCATGCGGCGGACGTGGCGCGGCACCGGCCAGGAGCGCGCGATCGCGACGACGCGTTGAGTTATGCGCGCTACAAGTTTGATTGGGAAAAGCAGTTCGCGCTGTCGCTCGATCCCGAGACGGCGCGGTCGATGCATGACGAGACTTTGCCCGACGAGTATTACAAAGAGGCGGCCTTCTGCTCGATGTGCGGCCCGAAATTCTGCTCGATGAATTACTCGGCGAAGGTGGACGAGTACAACAAGCAGGTGCACGGGCTGGAGAAGAAGGATTATTCGGAGCTGGTGGAGAAGCTGGTGACGCTTAAGTAAGAGTTCGCCTCAGTGGGAGCCCTCCTCTTTCAGCCTATTATGGGCGCGACGGAAGCCGTGCACTTCCCGTTCGTGCTTGATATCTCGCAGGTTTTAGTTCTGAGGCATTGCCATTGGTGTCAACTTCGTCCGCTCCAACCGAATTTTCGCGCTCCTCAATTCATTGCAGCTTTCGAGTGCCGGTTGTCGCACTTGATTCCATTCTCGAGTCTTTGATCTTAATGCGAGTACAGGAAAGGCACGACTTCACAGGCCGCGGAAGAAGAACCAGGATAGCGGGAGCGGGAAGGGCACGAGTTTACTCGTGCCGCTAACCAAAATGCGTGGGCGCTTTAGCGCCTGAGGTTGGCTCGGTCCCGCGAAGAAGTGCTTCGGCAGTCTCGTTAGCCGTGCCGCATGGACTCGTAAGTCGAGCCGGTTGCAGCCACTGGGGGCCACGAGTCCAGACGATATCCGGGAAAGGCGGAGCCGTAGCGATAATCGTTTGCGTTCTGCACAAGTCTCCGCTGTACCGGGTTTTGATGGATGTAGTCGCAATGATGGGCGAAATCTTTCGCGTCGCGCAAACGATGGTCCGTAAATCCTCGTTGCCAGACTTCCCCTCCATGAAAAGCCAGGCCAAATGCGCGCGAGTAGCCTCCCTTGATGAGTTGCACGGCACGTTCCAGGGTGATGCCCGTCGGGGTGATTAGGAGATGAACATGTTCTGGCATCAATACGAATGCGTGGAGACGACATCTTTCGTCGCGGCGGTACCCGTAGAGCACCTTGAGGAAGAGACGGACGTAGTTGTCAATTACAAATAGTTGGCATCTTTGCCAAGTTGAGAATGTTACGAAATATGTTCCGCGTGGAGATATCAGGCGAGTCGGCTTCAAGAGCGAACCTCAGTGGCTGAAGCCACTCCTTTTCAGCCTATACTGGCACGGCTGAAGCCGTGCCCTTCCCGAGATCCTTTCATTGTGTGTTGATCCTGAATCGGGACGAGGGTCGAGTCCTTCTCGTCATGTTGGACTTCACCGATTGTGATTGGAGTTCAATTGTAGGCGGTCGGCAGTCAAGAACGCTCCCCCGCGAAACCTCAGCGGCTGACGCCTTCGTTTTCCGCTTTGTTGGCACGACTAAAGTCGTGCCCTTCCCGATATCCCGTGACATAGTTCTCACTTGAACTCCGCGACGCCATCCCAGACCAACTGCACCGCGATTGCCAGGATAAGGAATCCGAAGATGCGGCTGATCGCGCCAACTGCGCCGGGGCCCAGGCGGTCTACTAACGGGCCTCCCAGCCTCAAGAAGAGGTAGACCGCGACCGCTAGCGCGGCGATGCCGATCACCATGCCGATGTAGGCGGTCATGCTGTCGACGTGGGCGGCCAGGCCCATGACTACACCGATTGATCCCGGGCCGGAGAGCATGGGCATCGCCATCGGGGTCAGGGCGATGTCCTCCTTGGTGGCGGCCTCGTCGTTTTCTTCCTGCGTCATGCGGTGTGCTCCCGTCACCATTCCCCAGGCGGTGTTCGCCACGATCAATCCCCCGGCAATTTGCAGGACGGGCAACGAGATTCCAAAGAAGTTCAGGACGAAGCGGCCGAAGAACATGAAGGTGACGAGGATGAGGAAGACATAGAAGCCGGTCTTCATGGCGGCGCTGTAGCGGTCTTTGGGAGTGAAGCCGGAGGTGATCGAAAAGAAGAGCGGGATTCCGCCGAACGGGTTCACGATGGGAAACAGCGCGAGGAACGTTGCGGTAGCCGCGGCCGGAATGGTCAGGAGCAAGTGCTGAATGGCGTTCGATGCTTTCATATTTCCGTGCGGGAGCCGGCGGTTTCAAGTTTGCAGCATTTGCTGAGTCGCGCCCAAAGTTTGGCCATGATACGGGCCGATGGTGCAAGCGGTCAACAGGATAGCGCTTGTAAATGACTGAAACACATCAACTTGAGGTCGCCTGCTTGCGCTGGTGCAGCGGCTCGCACTCCAAGGATAACAAAACATGAATCGACATTAATTGATATGTCATCTATTTCTGGATGGTAAGGGAAGCGCTTCGAAAAACTAAAAGTTTGCGGGATGAGATTCGGCAGTCGAAGCCGTTTGATTCTGCTGCGCAGGAGGCGATTCTCGCGTTATACCGGACCAGCGACATGTTGCGACGGCGTTTTTCGCAGCTGGTCGAGCCGCATGGAATTTCACTGCAGCAATACAACGTGCTGCGCATTTTGCGGGGGGCGGGCAGGACCGGGACGCCGACCCTGGACATTGCCGATCGCATGATCGAGATGACGCCCGGCGTCACTCGCCTGCTGGACAAACTGGAGAGCAAGCATCTAGTTCGCCGGGAGCGATGCCCGGAAGACCGGCGGCAGGTTCTGTGCTGGATCACGCCGCAAGGGTTGCGTTTGTTGGCTGCACTCGACGCTCCCATGGCTGCGGCGGGGGCCACTTTCATGGAACCGCTTGCCACCGGCGAGCAGCGGGCGCTTATCAATGCGCTCGCAAAACTGCGGGGACATTTGGGGTAAGGTTTTTTCCCGAAATACATGACTCGTCAAGCATTCTTGGTCGAAGTGGTTGGTGGAAATTCTGAGGAGGAAACAATGTTTCAGAAGCTTGTGGGTACGTCGAACGACTGGACTCTTACTGTGCTCCGCCTGGTCATGGGCGCTGTTTTCTTCGCGCACGGCGCGCAGAAAATGCTGGGCTGGTTCGGAGGCAACGGCTTTTCCGGAACCATGGGATTCTTCACGGACATGATGCACATCCCTGCCCCGTTCGCATTGCTGGCCATCTGCGCGGAGTTTTTTGGAGGCATTGGTTTGATCGTGGGAGCATTGACTCGGATCGCGGCGTTTGGAATCGCGACGAACATGATGGTGGCTATCCTGATGGTGCACGCGAAGGTTGGCTTCTTCATGAATTGGACGGGGCAGCAGAAGGGCGAGGGCTTTGAGTATCACCTGCTCGCGATCGCCATCGCCGTAGTTTTGATGGCGCGAGGCGGCGGGGCGTTCTCGGCGGACCGGGCGCTCAGCTCGCGGGTTTCATGAGAGCTTAGTCGGTGTAGCGCTTGGCGCCGGAGGGCCGTGGCAACTTCGCTTCGTGGTGAGCAGGTTTACGGTTGTAGTAGATGACCGTGTCCTCGGCGATGAGGCCGTCGTCCGAAGGAGAACGGTGCGGTGCGGCAGCCGACTGGTGCTGGGACGCGGTCTCACTGCCTTTTCCGGCGATCGTTTTGTTCCCGCCCCCGGGACTGGACGCAACTGCGGGACCACGAGTGGAAGAATCCATGGAGGCAGCCTCAGCTGATGGCAAGAGGACAGGCGGATTCACGTTAATGACTGCTTTTGGTTTAACGGGCGTCGCCACCGGGGGGCGCAGGACAACGACGGTTGCTATCAGTCCGGCCAACACCAACAACGCCAGTGTTATCGAAGCCGTACGCCACAACTTCGGTCCTGACTGAAATGCTACTTTGTAGGACTTTCGGGGGCCACGGATTCTTGGCTTCGGCGGCGCCGGGCGATACAAATAGAGCTTGGGCTCCACGCGCGCAGGCGCAATCGGGATTTCTGTAGCGCGCAGCGTGACCGGGATGTACTTGATGCGTTCCAGGGAAGGGGAAGTCGGGGCTTTGACTTCAACCTTCTTGACTTCCGCCGGCTCCGCGATGACGGGCATCTCCGCGGCAGTCGGCTGCCCGATGACCACCGGCGCGTCCACCACGGCCGACATCGCAATAGGCGGCATTTCTGCGATCTGCTGCTTAGCCTTCGGGGCTGACTGAACAACCGTCGGAGCCTGCAATTCCAACTCGCACAGCAGCGGATCATCCTCCGGGGCTGGCGCGGGAATCTTCACTTCAACGACGGAGACTTCAAGCTTGGACTTGGGCTTGATCTCGGTCACACCGGCCGCGACCGGTTCGGGAATACGGAACTCGACCACCTGAGGGGCCAAGGGAATGACGCGCATCGGGCGGGAGCGTTCGTCGAGCGCACCGGGTGCGACGAAGATCCAAAGATCCTCGCTCTCCTTCACCACCGCGGCTTTGGCGAGGACGTCTTCGGGCGCGCACTCCTCCAGACACACTTCCAGATCCGCCGGGCCGGTAGGAACGTAATCGGGAGCAACCGTCTCGACCCGGAATCCACGCGAGCGCAACTGCATGGAAAGTTCCAGGGAGTCGTCTGCAGACTTCGTGATGATGCGAGCCAGAGGCATTGGGCCTTCGGTGTGGGCACCACCCGTCAAGAAAGAGAAGGGCAGCAGTTTTATAAAGCGGGGAGATCAAATCCGGAGAGAGACTGCCCTGTCTCCGGCCATCACCGTAGAGGCAAGTTTAACCCAACTTGACCTTGGGCTCCAAGACAAACACTCCTGTGCAAAGATTTGCAGACTTCAGTGGTAACTCTCCGAGGACGCGCACAGATCGCTGGAGTGCTGAGGCGAGCGCGGCAATCTGCTGGCGGGTGCGCTCCAGGTCACCGGCCTCAATCGCTTCGTTGACACCCGGAATGACGACGGCAGCATAGCCAGTGTATTGGCCCGGTGCATAGATGGCGTGTTTGTACCAAGGGCGGTTAGGCAGACCTTCTGGCACAAGAAGGGCGCGTTCAGCGTCGCGCAAGGAGTGATTCAGCTTGGAGGGATCCTCGGGCGGTTTGCGCTCCTTCGCCAGAATCTTGGCACCAGCTTCTTCGAAATGCTTAGCGGCTTCTGCGGCCGGGGAGAAATCGGGCGCCTTCCCGCCGAACTTGCCTTCGGCCTTCTTCCTGGCGCCGTCGATGTAGGCAAGAATCTCTTTGCCGTATTCTTCGTAATCGTAGGGCAGGACGTCGGCATCGGCCATGCGTACGGCCTCGAGTCCGTACACGCGCGCCATCTCCTGCTCATAAACAAAATTGGGATCGCCGAATTTCTTGAACCAGTTGAAATTGTCGAAGACGGAGTGATACACGCCGTAGGATCCGGTCGAGCCCACGTCGGTGGACGGAACTCCGAGGTGCTGCAGGAATACGGTGTAGTCGGAACCGCTGCCGAGATCGCCCACGGACACATCTGCGTGGGCCTGCGCAGCCGGTGGACGAAACGTGCTGCTGGAAGTTTCCTGCGGATTGAAGATGTCGGTTCCGGACTGCGTCGTTTTGCGCCACGCCTCGTAGACCGTTCCGCCTTGCGGGCTCTGCACGGACTTGGTGACGTCGCGGAGAAATTGCTTCAGGCTGGGCACCGACGAAGCTCCGAACTTCGGGCCTGAGACGGCGACGTCCATGTTGAAATAGGCGGCCGCCAGCGCGAGATCGCTTGCGTGTTGTTCGCCCCATTCAGTAGAGCCGACCAAGCCTTCTTCCTCACCATCCCAACTGGCGAATACCAGAGTGCGCTTCGGTTTCCATCCGGATTTGAGCAACTCGCCCACTCCATGGACTGCTTCCAGCATGGCCGCGGTTCCGCTGTTGGGATCGACCGCGCCGTATACCCAGGCGTCCCGATGATTGCCGGCTACAACCCATTCATCTGGACGATTGGGTGCCGCGGATTTTCCCGATCACGTCCCAGATAGTGCGGAACTGGTAGTCCTGCTTGAGATGAAGTTTGATTTTTACCGGTCCGGGGCCGACGTGATAGGTGAAGGGCAGAGAGCCTTGCCAATCGCGCGGCGACTCAGATCCTCCCAGATGTTCCAGCACGGGCCAGGCGTCGCCGTAGGAAATTGGCGTCGAGGGGATTTTGGGCAGCTGCGCCGACTGGTCCGCGGGAATGCGCTGCGCGTCGGGCAGGTTGGGAATGGAAGCTATTCCGGGAGTAGTGGGATCGCCGGGAAACTGAAACATGTAGCCGACCGAGCCGCGCTGCGCACCGGTATCGGGACGCCACGGGCCTTGCGGATATTTGTCGCCACGCTTCCAACCGTCATCCGCCGGATCAGAGTAGATGATCACTCCCGCGGCGCCGTGTTCCTGCGCTACGAAAACTTTGACTCCTCGAAAGTTCTGCCCGTAGCGCATGAGGACGATCTTGCCGCGGACGTCGACTTTCATCTGCGCCAGTTTCTGGAAGTCTTCCGGAGAGCCGTAATTGGCGTAGACCACGTCGGCTTCGACGTCGCCGGAGGGCGACATGCCGTTGTAGGGCGGGACCACTCGGGGATTGTCCTGAAAGGGATCGCCATCGACGTGCTCGCGCGATGGCCCGTGCATGGTCACGCCCTGCGGGGCGGTGACGTCTACACTCAGCTCCGTCGGATAATTGAACCAGACGCGGTATTCGACGATTTCGGTATCGAGTCCGGCCTCGCGGAATTTCGAGGCAACATAGTCGGCGGTGGCTTTGTCTTCGGGGGACCCTGCGATGTGGGGTTCGCGGGTCAGGATGCGCAGGTGGTCTTCGGCAAGCTTAGGGTCGGGCACGGCAAGGAAGCGTGTCTCAGCTTTGAGTTCCTGGCTTGAATCGCGGAAACCAAAAAGCACACCGTCCGCTTTGCTGCCATCCGGAACCGGAGAACCAGCGCCGCTGAGATGAAACAGCAAAAGAGCACACGCCAGACCGCCGGCCGGAAAAATTTTCATGAGGCTCCTGGAAGGGATGAGTGGTTTCGTGGATCTGCAATGAGGAGAGTTCTCAAAGTTTTCGCAAGGCCTCGAGCGTTTCGGAAAGTGGAGGAAGTTCCTTGAGGCCGTAAACCTTGCTGAATGCGACGCGGCCGCCGCGATCGACGATGAAAATTGCGCGCTCGCTGGCTCCGGCCTGTGGAGGCTTCTCGCGGAACACGCCATAGCTCCGGCTCACTTCGCCGTGCGGCCAGAAATCGCTGCACAGCGGGAAATCGAGCGGGCCGATCTCGCGCTCCCAAACGGTGGTATTCATGATGGAGTCGACGCTGATGCCCACAACTTCTCCGCCGGGAAAGAAGCGGCCGCGTTCCGCCTGGTATTCCGCCAACTGGCGAGCGCTCACAGATTCCCAATTGACAGGATAAAACGCGAGCACAATGCAGCCTTTCTGCAGTTGCTCGCGGAGGCGAAAGCGCTTCTTGACGCCGCCGACCAGGGCGGGCAAATCGAAATCGGGCGCAGCTTCGCCGGGCGGAATCAGGCTGCGAATGGTTTCGGGAGTCACGCCTCTCACGTCGGCCTCTCGCGGACGAATTAAGGATTGTACCGCGAGCGATTGGCAGGGACGAAAGCCAATGTTCCGGCTATTCGCGGATCTGCCCGGTGCCGAAGACTTCGTATTTGGAGGAAGTCAGTTCGGCCAAGGCAAAAGGGCCTCGGCAGTGAAGTTTCTGCGTGCTGATGCCCATCTCCGCACCAAAACCAAACTCTCCGCCGTCGGAGAAGCGCGTGGACGCATTCCAGTAGACCGTTGCCGAATCGACGGCGCGCAGGAAGCGGCGGGCGTTGGCCTCGTTTTCGGTGACAATGGCTTCCGAGTTCTTCGTGGAATAGCGGTTGATCAGGGTTATCGCTTCGTCGACGCTGCAGACGATACGAATCGCAATGCAGAGCCGGAGATACTCCTCGCACCAGTCATCTTCGGTCGCTGGTGCGATGGGGAGATCGGGAACGAGTTTGCGGGTGGCTTCGTCCGCTCGAAGCTCGACACCGAGATCCGCCAGCTTGCTTGTGATGCGCGGGATGTAAGTGGCAGCGATGCGCTCGTGCACCAGCAACTTCTCTGCGGCGTTGCAGACCGAAGGACGCTGGGTCTTGGCGTTGATGACGATGCGGTCGGCCATGTCGAGGTTGGCGGATTCGTCGACGAAGACGTGGCAGTTCCCTGCCCCGGTTTCGATTACGGGGACGGTGGAATTTTCGACGACAAAATTAATCAGGCCGGCGCCTCCGCGGGGAATGATGACGTCGACCAGGCCGCGCGCGTGGATCAGTTCAGTAACAGAATCGCGGGTAGTGGAATCGAGTAACTCGATCGCTCCGGGCGGGAGTCCGGGGACTCCGCTGAGAATCTCGATCAGGAACTGATTGCTGTTGATCGCTTCTTTGCCGCCGCGCAGGACGATGGCGTTGCCGGTCTTGAGCGCGAGGGCAACGGTGTCAACCGTCACGTTGGGGCGCGACTCGTAGATGATGCCGATCACTCCTAACGGAACGCGCACCTTGCGGATCAGCAAGCCATTGGGACGTTTCCATTCAGCAACGGTCTCGCCGATGGGGTCGGGCAGCGCGGAGACTTCGCGCAGGCCGGCGGCCATGGCGGCGATTCGTAGCGGAGTCAGCAACAAACGATCGCGCATCGCACCCATGGTTCCGCCGGAATCGAGATCCTTCTGATTGGCCTCCTGGATGGCGGCCGAGTGTGTTTCGATCGCAGTGGCCATGGCCTCGAGCAACGCATTTTTTTCGGCTGTGAACAACTGGGCAACACGGGGGGCGGCTCCGCGGGCACGCTCCAGGTGGTCGTGGGTGGAAAGGGCCGGGTTGACGCTGGTCGCCATGTCAGATGCGCGCTTTCTGAGCGGGGAAATAGGTACCGATTTTCTTTGCGATGGCCCACTCGATGGCGTGGGGATGGCGTCCGTTGACGATGGCGACCTGAACGCCCGCTTCACTGGCGGACTTCGCCGCGCGCAGCTTCGAGCGCATGCCTCCGGTGCCCAGTTTGCCTTTGCCAGCGCAGAGATCTTCCATGGCCGGAGTCAGCTTGCGCACGGTGCGCATGAGCTTCGCTTTACGGCCGTTGGGAACGTAGAAACCATCGACATCGGTGAGGAGGAGCAGCCAATCGGCCTTCACAGCGGTGGCGAGCAGCGCACTGAGTTCGTCGTTGTCGCCGAAGGCGCCCACCAATTCGCGGACCGAGACGCTGTCATTTTCGTTGACGATGGGAACGACGCCGAGGTTCACCAGTTCGTGCAAGGCATTTTGCAGATTCTTGTAGCGGAGGGGCGAGGTGAAGTCATCACTCGACAGCAGCAGTTGGGCTACGACTTTCTTTCCAAAGAAGAGCTGCTCGTAGGTATGCATCAGCAGGCTTTGGCCGACGGCGGCGCAGGCCTGCATGCGAGGCACGCTGGTGGGCCGGTCGTTGAGGCGCAGGTTCGACATGCCGGAGGCGATCGCGCCCGAGCTGACGATCAGGTATTCGTGGCGCGAGAGATCGAGCTGGTCGACCAGCGCGCGCATCCGTTCTTTGTCGATACGCCCCCCGGGCGCGATCAGGCTGGTTCCGACTTTGATGACGAGGCGCATTGCAGTGTAAATAGTTTAACAAGCGCGGGCGCGTCTCATTGGCTGAGGGTGCTGTGCGCTTCGGATAAACTGAGAATATGCTGCAAACCGACCCTACCCAGCGATTTTCTGCACGCGTCGAAAACTACATTCGCTACCGTCCCAGCTATCCGCCGCAGGTTCTCGAGACGCTGCGGTCTGAATGCGGACTCACTGCGTCGTCCGCGATCGCCGATATCGCCAGCGGTACTGGAATCTTCACTCGGCTCCTGCTGGAAAATGGCAATCGTGTTTACGGGGTGGAACCGAACCGGGACATGCGCGAAGCAGCGGAGCGGCTCCTCGCGGATTTTCGCGGATTCTCCAGTGTTACGGGGACGGCCGAAGCGACGACGCTGCCGGATCAGAGTGTCGATTTTGCGACCGCCGCGCAGGCCGCTCACTGGTTCGATTTGGCGAAAGCGCGAAGGGAATTCGAGCGCATCCTCAAACCTGCGGGGTGGGCGGTGCTGATCTGGAACGAACGCAGCACCGATAGCACGCCATTCTTGCGGGAGTACGAGGCGTTGCTGCTCGAGTACGGGACCGATTACGAGATGGTTCGGCACGAGAACACCACCGACAATATTGGGGAATTCTTCGCTCCGATTCCGTTTGAACAGCGCGTGTTCGACATGCGCCAGGATTTTGACTACACGCAACTCGAGGGGCGATTGCTTTCTTCTTCCTATGCTCCGATGCAGGGGCATCCGAACTACGAGGCTATGCTGGCGGCACTGAGACGAGTGTTTGAGGGGCATCAGAAGGATGAGCGGGTAGGGGTGGCGTATCGGACTCGGATGTACTACGCGCGGCTTGGATAGCAAAATCTCAACCACTGAGGCACAGAGTCGCACGGAGGAACAGAAGAAAGTAGCCTGGGGCATCCCAATCCCGTTTCCGCGGAGGCGAGACTTTGTCCGACGAAAAATCGTTTCACATGACGCCTGACGAGCTTAGGCGACATGGCCACGCCGTGGTCGACTGGATTGCCGACTACTACGGCAAGATCGAATCGTTTCCGGTTTTGTCGCAGGCGAAGCCGGGAGAGATTCGGAGTTCCTTGCCGGACGCGGCTCCGGCAAGAGGCGAGGCTTTCGAGTCGATCCTTGCCGACGTGAACAAGCTTATTCTGCCGGGGATCACGCACTGGCAATCGCCGAACTTCTACGCATACTTTCCCTGCAATGCGTCGGGACCGGCGATCCTTGGAGACCTGCTGTCGTCTGGGGTGGGCGTCCAAGGGATGCTGTGGGCGACCAGTCCGGCTTGCACGGAATTGGAGACGCACATCCTGGACTGGCTGGTGCCAATGCTGGGGCTGCCGGAGAAATTTCTGTCGACCGGCACGGGCGGCGGCGTGATTCACGATACTGCTTCGAGCGCTTCTCTGTGCGCGCTGCTTGCCGGTCGCGAACGCGCGACGAACTATGCCAGCAACGCCAGAGGGATGTGACCGTAAACTCGTCGCTTACTGTTCTACTCAAACACACTCCTCGGTTGAGAAGGCAGCCAAGATCGCAGGGACTGGGGGCTTCGAACCTCCGCGCGATCCCGGTGGACACGAGTTTCGCGCTGCGCGCGGATGAGCTTGCGCGGCAGATTGCGCAGGACAAAGCCGCGGGCCTGATTCCCTGCTTTGTGTGCGCGACTGTCGGGACCACCTCGTCGAACGCCATTGACCCAGTGCCTGAGATTGGCGCGCATTTGCCGCGAGCACGGAATCTGGCTGCATGTCGACGCCGCCATGTCGGGCACGGCCGCGCTCTGCCCGGAGTTCCGCCACATTCATGCCGGGGTCGAGCAGGCCGACAGCTACTGCTTCAATCCGCACAAGTGGATGTTCACCAACTTTGACTGCGACGTGTTTTACGTCGCCGATCGCAAGGCGCTGATTCAAACCCTCAGCGTGTTGCCGGAGTACTTGCGCAACCAGGCGACCGAGTCGGGAGCGGTGATTGACTATCGCGACTGGCAGATCCCGCTGGGGCGGCGCTTTCGCGCGCTGAAACTGTGGTTCGTGCTGCGGCACTACGGGATGGAGGGATTGCAGCATCATGTTCGCGAGCATGTCGCGCTGGCCCAAATGTTTGCCGGCTGGGTACGCATGGATGAGCGGTTCGAACTTGCCGCCCCGGCGCCACTCAATCTCGTGTGCTTCCGGTTGAAATCGGGAGACGCGGCGAATCAATCGCTCATGGAGCGTCTGAATCGTTCAGGCGATCTCTTCCTCACACATACCAGGCTGAACGATCGCTTCACACTGCGGTTCTGTGTTGGCCAGACGAACACGCAGCGCAGGCATGTCGAGCGGGCATGGAAGCGGATTCAGCAGGAAGCTGGCTCGCGCTGACAGGAACTTTTCGGACGCATGGAATCCACCTTGACGGTGGACGTGCTCCCTGAGCAGGCAGGTGTTGATCCGCTGATCAAGCTGATCGATCGAAATCCGGATGACAATGTGGTGAAGCTGGAAAAGAAGTAACGTGGGGCGAACACCGGGCCGCACGCTCGTGCCGCCCGGCTGACGGCTATTTTTTCAGCTCGACCAGAACCAGTTCCATGGGCTTGTCGCCGGTATTCTCCGGCAAGTGAGTACCGGCTGGGCTGCTCATCGCTTCGCCTGTCTTCACGCTCATCGTTTGCGTCTTGCCGTCGGGAAGCGTGAACAATGCGGTTGAGTCCGTCAGGAATACTGCCACGGACGCTGGATGGCTGTGCATGACCGACTTCTCGTGGGGCCCGTAGTGCACTCTCAGAATTCTTACCTGATCGTTTTCACTGACCACTGAGTAGTGTTTGGAATCGGTTTTCACCGCATCTTGCGCTGAGACGAGGGGAAGCGCACAAGCGCATAACAACAAACCACAAAGCGCCACTGGCACTCGCATAGCTCTCCTTAATTATCGTGTGGATTCACTTGCGTTGGGGCGACTCAAGCTACTCCGGAAGGCTAGTGCTGTCAACGAGATGTTGGGAAACAGGCGCTGCAGTCGAGCAAATGCGAACCTGGCGATTTTGGGTCGCTCAGCCTACACTTGACCGGCACCCGCGGCGCCGCATCGAAAATAATCTTCGATCGCGCGAAACTTCCATCCGGGCCGGGGGTTCGCGACTGCGATTGACCCGCTGAGCGTGGTCCCATCCCCGCACCACTCACGATCCAGCCGGGAGACTCATTCTCAAAGGAGCATGTCCATGCCCCGTCTGACCCTAGCCGCGCTCCTAGCGGTATTGTTTCTTCCAGGTTGCAACAACACCCTGAATCCGTTCTGCGGAAGCGCCCGGCCGGTCCCGCTCATCGGCTCGCTCACACCCAGCACCATAGACTTTACGCAGGTAGAACAGGGCAAGGTCCTCACCGTAAAGGGCAGTAAGTTTGTGGCCGCGTCCCAGGTCATGATCAACGGCAAACCGCTAAGCACCAGCGTGCTGAGCGATGCGCAACTGAAAGTCACGCTCACGACCGGCGTGATCTCAGGACCGGGCTCGGTCAACGTTGTCGTTCACACTCCCAGCGGCGGTTCTGGCGATGTCGGATGTTCCAGTGGAGGTGATAGCACCGCGCTTGTGTTGATGGTCAACTGAGGGAGTTGGCTAAAAAATACAAGTCCTCACCCGAGCAGTACGGGTACTCCGTTCGAGCATTGCTTGAACGGAGTTTTTTTGGTCGGAATATGCGGAACTCTTCGCGACGCGCAAACTACATGGGCTGCGCTCAGGATGACAATGAATGGGAATCCTGGACTGTGTGTGATAACCACGTGCGGCCGTCTTAGTCTGCGGGCATGGTTGCAGCTTGTACCAATGTACGCGCAACCGACGCGCGGGTAGCGGGATCCCGCTGCTCGATCCACTTCTTCAATGCGGGAATAGCGGCGCGGGTGGCAGTTTCTCCCGCTTTGATCAGCGCCGTGGTGTGCACAAAAGCGTCGTACTCGAAGCCGTTCACGTCGGGTTCAACAATCAGGTCTGCGGCTTCCTTCCAGTGGGCTGCGCTCATGTCCTGGGCGATGGCGAAACACTGGCCAATAACGTCGAACAGATGGCGCGGCGCAGTGCCGCTGGACCAGCGACCTTTCAAGTGCACCGCGAGCACGCGCTTGGCACCCATGTCGACAAGCGGTCGCGTGGGCACGGCGTGCGCCAGCATGCCATCCACCAGCCAGCGTCCGCGAATATTCACGGGCAAAAACATTCCTGGATAGGCGCAACTCGCCCGCACTGGTTCGACTAAAGGGCCGGAGTTGAATACCACGCCTTCGCCGGTACTGAGATCGGTGGCGGTCACGGCTAGCGGGGTTCGCAATTCTTCGAACGACTTTACCTTGAGCATACTGTTCAGGAAGCCGATCATGCGCTGGTTGGTGGCGAAGCCGTGCCTCGAGAGCGTCCAGCGGGCGAATGTTTTGAAGCGCACACGACGGGCGATGACTTCGAGTTCCTCCAGGGTCACTCCGCTACAGTAGGCGGCGCCGATCAAGGCGCCCACGCTGGTGCCAGCAATAAAATCGATGGGAATTTTTTCTTCTTCGAGAACCTTCAGAACGCCGATGTGCGCGATGCCCCGCGCAAACCCTCCACCCAGCGCAATTCCGATGCCGGGCGTGGTGGACGTTGTTTCAGGCGTGGTGGAGAGGCGCGAGAGTTCGCGTCCAAAGGCTTGCACCGACCGAATAATCCGCTTGACCGACTTCACAGCGAGCCCCACATCCCGGTTGCCGGGTAAAACAGCATCCCCACTGATCAGTAAGATGCCATTTCGGAGGGGTCTGGTGCAGACCACTTTAGTGTTATCTTTCGTTACTTCCCCACGCGGGACGAGCGATTCGGCGACTCCATGGCGTTGAAACCAATCTCCCTGAGGTACTTAGGAGGATTGCCCATTGGGAAGGGCTAGTGACGAGATTACAAACCAATGGCGGAGACCGGCGTTCCGCGGTATGCGCGCTAAAGTAATGAACTATGCCACACGGATTCGGGCGCTCTTTTCGCCCATCATGACGAAGTTCTTTATTTCTGTTAACTTATCAGCGCATGGTACGCGAATTTTCGGCGGGCGGCGTGGTCCTCCGGCGCATCTCCGGCGAGTGGCAGGTCGCGGCCATTGAGCCACAAAAAGAAGGTTCCGAACCCGCCCGCGGTGCCCGCCGGGTGGCCCGCAAAGTTGTATTAGCGCTTCCGAAAGGCTTGGTCGACGAGGGCGAAAAGCCAGATCAGACCGCAATCCGCGAGGTGCGCGAAGAGACTGGCATCACCGCCAGCCTGATAACCAAGCTCACCGATATCCGATACGTGTATGTCCGCTCCTGGGGCGATGGAGAACGGGTGTTCAAGATCGTCAGCTTTTACCTGCTGCGGTACGAGTCGGGTCGCATTGACGACGTCACTCCTGCAATGCGGGTGGAAGTCCGGCGTGCCCTATGGCTGGCGCTTGAAGATGCGCCGAAGAAGCTCGCTTATAACGGCGAGCGCCAGGTTATTAAGAAGGCACAGGAATATCTCAAATCTCATCCGGAGGTCTGACCTCAGAATGCCGAGCACGCCACACATCGAGAAACACTTCACTGCAGGCTTGTTTGTTCGCGATGTTGTCATCGGCATGGCAGATGGCCTCACGGTGCCTTTCGCGCTCGCGGCGGGACTTTCCGGGGCCGTGAGTTCCACGCGCCTCATCGTGATTGGCGGGGTTGCAGAAATTGCCGCCGGATCGATCGCCATGGGACTGGGGGGATATCTTGCCGCCAAGGGCGATGCCGAACACTACGCTCAGGAGAAGTTGCGTGAGGAGCGCGAGATCGTCGAAATTCCGGACGCCGAGAAGGCGGAAGTCGAGGAATTATTTGAGCAGTACGGACTGACCGAAGCCGAGGCGAAACCGGTGGTCGAAGCTTTGAGCCACCGTCCGAAAGAGTGGGTGGATTTCATGATGCGGTTCGAACTTGGGCTGGAGGCGCCTGATCCCAAGCGCGCGGTGACGAGCGCGGCGACCATTGCTTTGTCGTACGTTGCGGGCGGGTTCATCCCGCTGTCGCCTTACATTCTTTTGGGGAATGCGTGGCACGGGTTGCTATGGTCGGCGGCAGTCACGCTGGCGGCACTGGGGGTGTTCGGGTACCTGAAGGCGCGTTTTACGGGCACGGCGCCCCTGCGCGGCGCGTCACAGACAATGGTGATCGGTGGCCTTGCAGCAGGAGCCGCTTTTGTGATTGCGAAAATGATCTCATAAGCCTTTAGTAAATCGATTTTTCTTGACATCCGGAAGGCGCTGGCCTAAGCTTGTTTCAACTTAATAGGGCGCGTACCGATGCCATCCTCACCCCACATCTAATTCGGTACGCGCCTGTCGTGTTTTTGGCCGTCCCTTCCGCGAACCACCCTTGTCATTCCGAAACCTTTGCCGGCCGTGCTAACTACAAAGGTGCTCCGAATCTTTACACATCGGTTCCGCTGGACGGCCGTGCTGCCGCTGCTGGCGTTGTTTTCGCCGCTATCATTTTCAAAATCTAAAATCGTTCTTCCCACCGACTCTGACTATGTGTTCGCGTTGGGTGCTGCCAACGATTTTCTTCATGCATGGCAAACGCAGGACCGTGAGGCTGGATTCCTGCTGCTCACAGATCGCTTAAAGCAACGCTCTTCGGAAGACGCGCTGGTGGACTTCTTCTCTCGCAAGGCGTGCCGGGCTCAGAGCTTCGAGATTGCGCGCGGGAAAAAGCTGGCTCCGGGACGCTACCGGTTTCCGGTCTCGCTCTTCCAGCACCCCGCCAGGGGAAGGGCGAAGTGGATCCGCCCGCAGACGTCGAGTCTGGTGGTGGTGAAAACGGGCGTCAGCGAGTGGTCCATCGACAGGCTGCCGTGAGGACGAACTCGCAGTCTGTGCCACATTTTCTTGAGCTGCTCGGGCCGGTGGATGGATACCCCCGCAGGCGGCGCCGCTTCCCCATGAGGTGTACGTGGACGGCGGACGATGAGGAAAAGTGGTTACCCAATGCCCTCCACTTCATTTTATGCCGCACAAGGGGGATTGCGGCAAGCAGCGGGCTGCGTCGCATAAGCGAGTTCTAGACCCGTTATCACAGTCGGGCACCGCCCCGATCCTTTAGAATGATTCCCTTCGAAGATTGAAATCAACGCTTGAAAGTTAACAACCCGTTGCCCATCTGGACGAACTACAGACGCGCCGGATCGCAGGGCGCTGGAGTATGACTCATGAAACGCATTCATAAAGTTGCCATCCTCGGAGCCGGGACGATGGGCGCCCGCATCGCCGCTCATTTTGCTAATGCCGGCGTACCCAGCTATCTCTTCGATATCGTTCCGCCCGACGCCGACGGCCCGGCACGCAACAAGATCGCCGCAGCCGGGTTTGAGGCAGCAAGAAAATCCAAGCCTGCCGCTTTCTTCGAACCGTCGCTGGCGAAGCTGGTCACGGTGGGGAACTTCGAAGACGACCTCAAGAAACTCGGCGAGGTGGATTGGATTATTGAGGCAGTTGTCGAGAACCTGGAGATCAAGCGCAGCTTACTTCACAAAGTTGATGCCGTGCGGAAGCCAGGCACCGTGATTACGACCAATACCAGCGGGCTGCCGGTGGGGAAGATTGCGGAAGGGTTTCCATCGGATTTTCGGCGTTCCTGGTTTGGCACCCACTTTTTTAATCCGCCGCGCTACATGCGCTTGCTGGAATTGATCCCAACCCCGGACACCGATCGCGCGCTGCTGGAAGCGGTTGCGTGGTTCAGCGACGTGAGGCTCGGCAAGGGCGTGGTTTACGCGAAGGACACGCCTAACTTTATTGGGAACCGCATAGGCACGTTCTCGGTGTTGAACGTAATGCGCCTGATGCAGGAGATGGAGCTGACGATTGAAGACGTGGATCAGCTTACCGGAGCCCCGGTGGGCTGGCCCAAGTCGGCAACTTTTCGAACCATCGACCTGGTGGGACTCGACATCCTCGGGCACGTGGTCAGCAACATGACCACAAACGTGCGCGACGAACGCAGCGAACTTAAGATTCCTGATTTCTATCAGGAGATGCTGGACCGCAAGCTGCTTGGCGACAAGACCAAGGGCGGGTTTTACAAGAAATCCAAAGGGCACGACGGAAAGGAAGAACGGCTCGCGCTCGACTGGAAAACGCTGGAATATCATCCGCGGCACAAACCCAAGTTCGCAGCACTGGATATGGCGAAGAATGTCGAAGAGACCGGCGCGCGCGTTCGCATGCTGCTCGGGCTGGAAGGTACGCCTCAGAAGAATGACAAAGCAGGAGCGTTCCTGTGGGCGGCTCTTTCGGATCTGTGGACCTACGCGGCCAATCGCATTCCCGAAATTTCCGACACGGTGGTGGAAATTGATCGCGCGATGAAACTTGGCTTCAATTGGGAGATGGGGCCGTTCGAGCTGTGGGACGCGGCCGGGGTAGAGGCCACCGTCGCCCGCATGAAGAAAGAAGGCAAGGCCATCGCCCCTAACGTCGAGAAGCTCCTGGGATCGGGCAAGAAGAACTGGTATGAAGACAATCCAGGCGCCGCGTCCGGGAAGTCGTTCTTCGATCTGGCGAGCGGCAACTGGAAGCCGGTGGCGGTTCCGGAAGGCGTGTGGTCGGTGACGGTCGCGAAAAAATCCAAGGGCGTGGTGAAGAAGAATTCGGGCGCTTCGCTAATCGATCTCGGCGACGGGGTGGGCTGCATCGAGTTTCATTCCAAGATGAACTCGCTCGGCGCCGACATCATTCAGCTGATCACGCAGACCTTGAAGCCGGGTGGACCGGGCGATGCGTTCGATGCTTTCGTGATCACCAACGACGCGACGAACTTTTCGGTGGGCGCGAACCTGATGCTGCTGCTGATGGCCGTTCAGGAAGAAGAGTGGGACGACGTCGATATGGTGATCCGGCAGTTCCAGGGGATGACCCAGGCGATCAAGTTTTCGCCGAAGCCAGTCGTGGTCGGAGCTTTTGGACTGACGCTGGGAGGTGGAACGGAAATCTCGCTGCACGCTCCGGCACGCCAGCCGCACGCGGAACTCTACACCGGGCTGGTCGAAGTTGGAGTGGGCTTGCTGCCGGGCGGCGGAGGGTGCAAGGAGATGCTTCTGCGCGCCCTCGAAAGCGCCACCTCCATCAGGCCGGATGGGCGCGGCGAGTCGGTCGAGTTGCTGGAGGCGATGAAGCGCGCTTTTGAGACGATTGCGATGGCGAAAGTCGCGACTTCGGCGCACGAGGCGCGGGGGCTGGGATTTCTCTCTGACTCGGACAACATCAGCATGAATCGCGAACGCGTGCTGTTCGACGCCAAAGCGCGGGCCTTAGAACTTACGCGAGGAGGTTACGAAGCTCCCGTGCTGCGCATGGACCTGCCCGCGCCCGGAGAAAACATTCTGGCCACGCTGAAGATGGGTGTCTACCTGATGCGGCAAGGCGAATACATAAGCGACCATGAAGTGAAAATTGGCAATAAAGTTGCTGAGGTTCTGTGCGGCGGAAACATCACGCCCGGAACGCCGGTGAGCGAGCAGTACATTCTCGATCTTGAGCGCGAGGCCTTTAAGTCTTTGTGCGGTGAGAAGAAAACGCAGGAGCGGATTCAGTACACATTGAAGACTGGCAAGACACTCAGGAATTGATGGGAAATGGGGGCTGACGTAAGCGAAGGACGCTGGGGATTCACTGATACGACCGTCGAGGAATTCTGCGCCAAGATCAGTCGCAAGCTATAAAGGCGACTACCACAGAGAGCACAGAGGCTACGGCGTCAACGATTCGTCGGCTGAAGGTCTTGCCGACGACCGACGACCGAGGGCCGACGACCCAAAGCTAGCTCGCGGCTCGAAGCTCGACGCTCGCAGCTTTCCGATAAAATAAGTTTCCACCCGGAGACAGCCCTCATCATGCAGCAAGCTTTCGGACTCAGCATCCCGCAAACACTCGATGACGTCTGCGATCCGTCTTCTCTGGCGCTCATTGTCTACGACATGCAGGTCGGCATCGTGAGGCAAGTGAAAGACGGCGCGCACATCACCACCAAGGTACAGCAGGTGCTGAGCGCGGCGCGGTCTGCCGGCGTGCGAGTTTTCTTCACGCGCCACCTCTCGTTGCCGAAGGAATTGATGGGCGCATTCCAGTTGCGCACTGCCATGGCGTGGCAGCGAGTGAAGTCGGTAGAAGAGGTCAAGCCCTGGTTTCTGCGCGACGCTCCGGGCTTTGCCCTGGTGCCCGAATTGCAACCGTCGGCCAGCGAAGCCATTTTCGACAAGATCACCATGTCGGCGTTCGAGGGCACTCCGCTAAACATCGCGCTGCGCGACTGCAATATCCGCGCCTTCGCGATTGTGGGCATCGCGATGGAAATCGGCATTGAACCGACGGCGCGCCACGGCGCTGATCTCGGCTACATCCCCGTGATCATCAGAGACGCCTGCGGCTTCGGGCACGCTGAGGCTGCCGCGCGTTCAATCGCAAGCCTGGAATTCGCCGGAGACTCGTTGATGACGACCGTCGAGGAATTCCGCGCCAAAATCAGACGCAAGCGATAAAGGCGATTACCACAGTGAACACAGAGGCTACGGCGTCAACTATTCGTCGGCTATAAGGTCTTGCTGTCGACCGAGAATCGACGACCAGAACTTAACGACTAATGTCCGCCACCCGGGTATTTATACGAATACCCACTCTCCTCATTCCCCGAAATGTGCCGCGTGTTGTACTCAAGCAAATAATTCAGGTGGTCGGAATCCAGCGGGTACGGCTCCTTATACGGATACCCCTTCATCGTCTTGAACGGCATGGGCTCGACCGTAAAGCCGGCGGCGGCGTAGAAGTCCATGTCTTTCTCGTAGCCGTTCACCAGGAAGAAGTAATCGCGGGTCCATCCGGAGGGCAGCGCGGGCAGTTTTGCCGGATCAAACTCCAGCGCGATCTCATCGCCGGTACCAAACACCACCATGCGATCGTCGAACGACGTGAGCAGCGGCCGCACGTCGCCGTAGCGGGTGTAGTCGCCTGCCTGGCGCGCGAATGGGCCCGTGGGGCTGACCTCTTCGTAAACGTATTTCACGTTGCCGCGGGGCTCGCCTTCGGTCTGCCGGGGATGCCCGTAGAAATTCAGGTTCGCATTCGCGAGCGGAATCGCAGTGAGTTGCACTTCGCCGTTCTGCGCGTTGCGATCAATGAGGATGCTGTCCCAATAAACCTGCAGGTTGGTCGTGATACGGATCTTCGTCGTGCCCAGCAGCAGTTTGCCCGTCAGGTCGGGCGTAATTGTGCGCGGACCGCCGGCGGGGAATCCCATGTCGTCGACGACGCGCACCCACTTGCCCTGTGCGTTGAGCGCTTCGACGTATGGCGCGATCGCCTCGACTTTTGCCTGATGAGCCGCGTAGACGCTCGTCGCCGTGAAGTACTCGGTAACGCCATGCATCAGCAGAACCAGCGGTCCGCCACGGTATGGCTCGCCCAGATCGAGTTCGAGCGAGTGCATCTTAGTGAATCCGTGGAAGGGCAGCAGCTCGAAATCGCCAAAATACTTGTGCGCGACGAGTGACGGCATCATGTCGTCGCCATGCTCGTCGCGCGCCGCTGTAGGCGGTTGCGCGCCCTGGCTCTGTATCACGCGGAACGGCGGGAACGGAGGATTACTCGCGAAGTATTCGTTGGGGAACACGTCGAACGTGCTCGGGTGGTCGACGGCCAGCAGCTTCACCTCGTCGAGATAAACGGCTTCCTCCATCGGCTCCATCAGGCGGAAGCTCAGTTTGCCGTTCTTTCAGATGGATCGCGTTGCGATCGACCTTGATGTATTCCGCCGGGACGCGGCACATTGCGCTCGTTCGGCCCGACCCAGTGGCCCACGACGCCCGCGCCAATCATGTCGCCGACCAGTTCGTAGTGGTGGCCATCCCAGACAAACAATGTCGGACACGAACTGCCGCGGCGGTCGAGTTCGAGATACGGCTGCTCGCGGTTGGCGGCGACTTCGATTTCGTCCTGCAGCACACCGGTGGGCCAGAGCATGCGCACGACGTCGGCCTGCTTCGCCTGTCCGAGGCCGACGGTGAGATAAGGGGAGTTCTGCCCGAGGTATCCCGACGATCCGTAGATCTCGAACTTCTGCCGGTTCGCGCCCGCGAACACCTCGACCTTGGTGCCGATCGCCGACTTGTTGTCGTTCAGTCCCTTCAGGTTCAGGCGCAGCCAGTTGTTCTTGTTGCCGCCCTCGTTGCGCAGCAGGACTGCCGGGCCGTGGTTCTGCGTGATGAGCAGATCGATGGCTCCATCGTTGTCGTAGTCGCCGGTGATGATGGCGCGGGGATCTTTCAGTTGAATCTTGTCGAGGCCGACGTCGGCGGTGACGTCTTTGAAACCGTCGGGGCCGAGGTTGCGGAAGAGGCGAACTTCGCCCTTGCCATCTTTGGTTTCGCCCACGGCGACTAGGTCGACCCAGCCATCGTTGTCGTAGTCGAAGGCGGCGACGCCGAAGACTCGAACCCAGTTTGTGTTCGGGAGATCGACTCGGTCGAAGCTCTTCGCTTTGTTGTTTCGCCAGAGCGAGAGGCCTGGTTCGCCCATATGGGTGAAGGCGATATCCATCCAGCCGTCATGGTTGAAGTCGAGGACGGCGACGCCGACCGTGGGGGCAGGCATGCGGAGTTGACCATGGCTTGCGCTCGATAAACTTTCCTTCACGGGGGTTCTCGAAAATCGACCGGACCGGCGTTGGTGACGACCAAGGTCCACAGCACGATCGTTGTTGTAGTCAGTTCCGATAGACTCCAAGGGCACCGTTCGCAATGTCGTTACCATCGAGACCGATCGACCGCGCCACGTCACTAAACGTTCCCGTCGCCAGTTGTTCCGGTACATCTTGGCAGCGGGGACGTGGACCGCGAATCCCACTTCCTCCGTCCATTCGTCGACAATTCCTTCCGACGTGCCCCGTTGCATACAGATCGATATCGCCGTCGTGATCGTAGTCGACAAATGTAACGCCAGAGGCGAGAGGTGAATTGTCGATGCCGGCTTAGAGTGGCGGTCCTTAAACGTCCCATCCTTTTCGTTGTGCAGCAGGACGAGGCGACCACCTAGGGTCACCGCTCCTTCCTTAGCAGGAATAACGATGGCTAAATCCGTCGCCCCATCATTGTCATAATCTCCCGCCGTGCAGCTGATGCCGTGCAGCGATGGGTCGAGTCCCGCCTTCTTCGTTACATCCTCAAACTTGCCACCGCCAGATTGTGATACAGGGCCATCCCTCCGCTCGGGCCACCGTCGGCGACAAACAAGTCGATACGCCCGTCAGCGTCGTAGTCGAGAAAGCAGGCGCCAGCTCCAAGGAAATCGCTCAAGAACTTCGGTGGCGCAGTAGGCGTACCCTTCCCCGCCAAGCCCGCCTCTTGCCGTCACATCCACAAACTTCACCGGAATCTGCGCCGGCACCTTCTCCACCACGCCCGCCGACTCTTCCGCGCGCGAATACTGGCCCTGCTCTCCATAGGACAAGCTCATCGGCGAGCCGAGCTTGTTGTCCTTGATGTACTGGAATTTCTTCAGATGCTCGCGCGAGTTGTCGGTGTTCCCGGACTGCTGGTAGGCGCGCGAGATGCCGAACTCCGCCGAGGCGTGCAGCGGGTTCAGCTTGAGCGCATGCTCGAAGGCGTCAATCGCCTGCGGATACTGCTTGGCTTGCGCGTAGGCCGTGCCGAGGAAATAC
This sequence comes from uncultured Acidobacteriota bacterium, assembly GCA_963850425.1. Taxonomy (GTDB): domain Bacteria; phylum Acidobacteriota; class Terriglobia; order Terriglobales; family Acidobacteriaceae; genus Gp1-AA133. Next base: position 704,220 of record CAWKLF010000007.1, read on the forward strand.
CAGGTATCGGCATCGTTGGGATCGATCTCGGTGACGTGCTTGAACGCGGCGATGGCGGTGTCGGTCTCGTTCGTGTTCTTCGAAAGCAGGCCGAGGTTGTACCAGGCGTGCGCGTCTTTGGGATCCTGCTTGGTGACTTCTTCGAGGATCGCCTTGGCTTCGTCAACCTTCTGCAGGTTGAGCAGCGCGACGCCGCGATTCAGCTTCGCAATCGTCAGCTTCGGATCCTGCGCGACGGCCGCCTCAAACTGTTTCAGCGCCTTCTCGAACAGTTGCTGGTTCATGTAGGCGACGCCGATGTTGTTGAGGCGCGCGGCTTCGGCGGATTTGGCAGCAGTGTCAGACTCCGAAGCACGATGGGGCGCCGCCGCAAAAATCCCGGCGCGAGCAGGAGCAGCAGACAGGCAAACAAAACGATACGGGGTAGTTTCATGATGAATGAATGACTCCAGAATTGCGGCGCCCCGGGGTCATATCAGCGCCGTCGGCCCAGTTCGAGAAGACGTTGCAGCCCCCATCCCACGCAGAAGCCAACGGCCGCGCCGAGGATGGCACCGATCGTTTCTCGAGCTGGGCTGGCGGAGATGCCCCTGCCGCCCAGCGCGTAGCCGACAAAGGCCAGTCCGAATGTCCAGATCCAGACCCTGAGTTTCATGGGTAACGCCCGGGCAAAAAGCCGATCGCTCCGAAGGTGATTTGCGATCGTCCATCCTACTCCAACCCGCGCCTGGTTCGCTGTCGCGCGATCGTTCGATGCGAACGAAACCCACGATGCCCCATATCAGACGCTGCTCTGTAAACGGGAAACTACTCTGAAAAAACTTCGGAATTCTTGCCATTGCACACGAACGCGGGGTCTTTCGACTTCGTTCGGCTGCCGCCTCACTTCGCTCAAGATGACAGATTTAGGGAGATGGGCGCATGAACCGCGCTACTCGCCAGGCTTTACCGACTTCGCGCTCGACTGGCCGTATGGCGCGCCTCACCGCCGGGACGGCCGCCCCCTTCCCGTACGCACGATTGCGACGATGCCCTTCCCTTCCTGCACCGTCACTGTCTGATCGGCCGCCACGCCGGACAGCTTGTCCACTTGCCCGCTCGGCCACTGAATTTCGACAGCGTCGGCTTTCGCGGCGCTCCCCAGCCCAAACGTCAGCACCAGTTCGCTCTGCGACAGGTAGCTTGATCCGCTGCGCAGCATCTGCCACTGCTTGTCGCCGCCGGAGGTCACGCGCACGACCGCGCCGATGCCGTCGCGGTTCGACTTCGTCCCGTCCAGTTTCACGCGCAAGCTGTGATTGGTCTGGCCTTCGTTGTGGAACAGCCAGGGGCGCCCGCCGTTGGTCGTCACCAGCACATCGAGTGCGCCATCGTTGTCGATATCGGCATACGCCGCGCCGCGGCCAACTTTCGGGCTCGCAAAGGCCGTCCCCATCTGCGCGGTCACTTCCTGGAACTTGCCGCCTCCCAGGTTGCGGAACAGGTGCGGAGGCTCCGCATACGACACGCGCTTCTGCACGCGCTCGATTTCGTTCTCGATGTGCCCGTCGGAAACGAAGATGTCCGGCCACCCGTCGTTGTCGTAGTCGAAGAAGAAGCAGCCAAAGCCGAGCGTGACCAGCGTGTTGCGCCCGACTTCGGAACGCGGGGCTTCGTCCACGAACAGGCCGTTGCCTTCGTTGTGATAAAGCGAGATCATCTGGTTCGCGAAGTTGGTGATCATCAGGCTGGGACGGCCGGAGCGGTCGTAATCGCCGGTGTCCACGCCCATGCCTGCGCGCGCCACGCCGTCTTCACTGAAAGCGATGCCTGCGGCGACCGCCTTTTCTTCAAACGTTCCGTTCTGCTTGTTCAGATAGAGCTTGTTGGGCTGCGTGTCGTTGGCGAGCAGAATGTCGGGCCAGCCATCGCCGTTGTAGTCGAGAATCGCCACGCCCAGGCTCTTCGAAGTTGGATCGCTGAGTCCGGATTTCTGGGTGGCGTCTTCGAACTTGCCGTTGCCCAGGTTGTGCCACACCCGCGCCGACGCTCCCTTGTACGATTCCGGCGTGCAGTACGACTTGTGCGCTCCGTCGAGCGTGCAATAGATGTCGGTCTGTTGCGACCACTGCACGTAATTCGCAACCACCAGATCGAGTTTGCCGTCGCGGTCGTAGTCGACCCAGGCTGCGCTGGTCGAAAGCTCGTTCGTACCCCACATCCCGGCGGCCCTGGTTACATCGGTAAATGTGCCGTTGCCATTGTTGTGAAACAGATGGCTCTGGCCGAGGGCAGTGATAAACAGATCGTCGTGTCCATCATTGTCGTAGTCGCCAACCGCCACACCCATGCCGAACATGGAAATGGCCAGCCCGGCCTTGCGCGTGACGTCGGTGAACGTACCGTCATGATTGTTGTGATAGAGCTTCAGCGTGGAAGGCAGCCTTGGCGTGTCCGGGCCAGTCTTCGCCGTTGACCAGCAGGATGTCGGGGTAGCCGTCGTTGTCGTAGTCGATGAATGCAGCGCCCGCCCCCAACGTTTCCGGCAACCACTTTTTGCCGAAGGCCGCGTTGTTGTGCACGAAGCGAATTCCGGCCTGGGCCGTAATGTCGCGGAATTGCGGGTTCTGCGCAACGGATGACACGGGAAGAACCAAGACTGGCAGGAAGAAAAGAAATGAATGAAATTTCATCATGGATACGGGAGTCTACTGGGAACCATCTGAAGAAGTCGCAACGGATTTCCCTGGATCTTTTCCTTGACTTTGTTCTGGTGACCACTTTGGAAAGGGCACGGCTTCGGTCGTGCCGGAAGACTTGGCGCCTGCTCGGGCTTTAGCACCTGCGGTGAGCGGGTTACTGCCATATGCCTTCCCACCGCCTGCGCGTTTGCCCACGTGGTTCAAGGCAATTGACACGTGCTCGTGAATCGCCTGCCGCTCATTATTGTCTTCCGGATGAAGCTGCCGATAGTTGCCCGTGATGGTCTGCGACGCCTCATCCGCCTTGAAGCGCAGATAACGTCCCTGATGCTCCTTGGCCATCTTCTCGTTGCCGAGGCCGTTGTAACAGAGCATGAGGTTGTAGTGAGCCTGTAAATCTTCGGGATCGATCGTGAGCACGGATTCGAGAGTCCTCACCGCCTCGTCGTACTTGCGCTCCAGAAACAGAATGCGTCCGAGGTCATTCAGGGCGACCCGATCCCGCGGATATTGCGCCAGTACTTTGCGCAAATGAGATGCGGCCTCTTCGTATTTGCCGTCGGCGCGCAACACTCGCGCATAAAAATAGTGCGCACGTGCCAGGTCGGGACTGATCTGGAGCGCCTTCTCCAGCACCGGGCGCGCCGCGTCCATGTCGCCTTCCTGCACAGCGGTGCGGCCCAGGTTCACCCAGCCATCCGGATTCTTCGCGTCGATCTCGGTGACCTTGAGGAACGCTGCCTGCGCGGATTTCAGATCACCTTGCAGGAGCAGGCCAATGCCATAGTCATTCCAGCGCTGCCAATCCTCCGCCTTGAGTTCGACCTTGGGCACCGCCACCGGGGCGCCTTTTGCGGACACCGAAAGACTCACCTCATCCTCCGCCAACGCGACAATGGGGACATCGGGAATTGCCTGCTGCTTGGCGGAAACTCCAGTCAGCGGTGCATCGAGCGTGAAGGTACGGTCGTCGTAGCTGGGCGTTACCCTTTCGGGATGGGCCGCATCCGGCTGCCCTGCGAACGAAAATTGCGTGCCCCACCAGGCGAATTTCCGGTAGCACAGCCGCGCGTGCAGCGTGATTTTATTTCCGGCGTTCTCGGGAATCTTCACGCGGTAGTGCACGGTATCGGCGGCGCCCGGCGGAATCAGTCGCACGTACACGACCGCGCGCGTCGCCCAGGCATTGCGCTTGTTAATCGGATTGCCGTGCTCATCGATCTGCAGGGAACGGTAGAAGTGAGCGCCCTCCTCGACTGGCCCTTTGCCGCCGTCTTCCGCCATCCCGCTCCAGAAGATTGTCTGACCCTTGTCGTCGGTGCCCTTAAGTTCAAGCCAGGTGTCGTAGGCATCCACCGTGCCTCCCGGGAAGAAGTGACCGATCTTTTTCGTGCGCACCACCACGTCCACGCGCACCGTGTCGCCGCGACGCACTGCGGGTTGCACGCGATTCAAGGGAGCGGTCACAGGCGCGGCTTCCCCTCCGGCGCCGCCAGGAGCGACTTTCAGTTCAGCTTCTTCGCCCACGGCGAACGTAGTGGCTATCTCGTTCTGGCCGGCCGTCGCCGCCTTGCTCACGGCCTGCGCGGGTGAGAGCGCAAAAATATCCACGCTCAAGATTCCCGACTTCAGAAAATCTTCGGTGACCTTCAACTGCGCTGCGTCCTCGTTCGCCACAGGCAACGCGGTGTTGGCCGCCGGGAAGCGGTGCGAGTGCACCTTGCCCCCGATGTTTCCCATGTCGGCCGATCGCTCCAGCGGCATGTGGCAATCGGCGCACTGCTGCGCCTGCTTCGGGTAGTAAAAGGAGCGCGCACCCTGTCCCGAGACCCCGCTGGCTTGCCAATTGTCATACTCGTTGAATCCGCGGATCCAGCGGTAATGATTTACCGGAACATCGAGGTGCACCTTATGGCATGAGGAGCAAAATTCGGCGGTCTGCGCCCGCATGAACGGCTTCAGGAAGGCGCGCCGATGCGGCTCCGGGTTCAGCTTCACCAGAAAGTCGTGCATATAGCGAATCACGGGATTCTTGCTGGCCGCCAATTCGTGGAGTTCCGGATACTCGAGATAAAAGTCTCCCTGCCCCATGGTCGATTTCACGGCAGCAATGGAATGGCACATCATGCAACCCAATCCGGCCTGCGCGGGCGGCGTGTGCACGATCTGCTTGATGGGCGTGTCCATCAATCCAGCGTAGAGCACCGCTGGATCGTGACATCCGCCACACCACTTGGAGGGCTTGGTCCCGATGGTGTCCTGCATGTACTCGATCGACTTGCGGTACCACTGGTTGTTGAACGACGAGAAATGGTGTGCCGAGCTGAACCACTGGTTGTAAATGTCTTCGTGGCAGCGCTTGCAGGAGTCCGACTCCATGAAGAACTTGCTGGGAATTTTCTTGTGCCCATAGACCTGCGCGGAACTGGGGAAAAACGGACCTTGGGGTCCATCACCTTCCTGCTCCATCCCGGGCGGAGACAAGGCGGGATTTTCTATGCGCGCATGGTTCGCCCAGCGTGCCTCGCGCAGGTAGCGCATGCCGGCGCCGAGCCCGGCGATCACCACGATGCATGCGGCCAGCCGAATGAGCGCAGGCCCCATCGTCGGCGCTTCAACGCGGCGTCCGAGGCGATCGGTGATCAAAAATGCCAAAGCCGCCGCACATACCCCCATGTGCGCGTACATCCACCTCCACTCAGAGCGAAGGGCGCCAGTGCGCACGAGCCAGAAGCCCAGGCCCGCGCCGACCAGGAACAACATCCACCCCACGGTCGACAACCAACTCCCCTGGCGAATCAGTCGGCCCAGCATGGGCAGCAGCGCAAAGGTCGCCACGACGCCCGCTGCCAGGTGGAGCAGCACGATCACCGCGTAGAAAACATTTTGTTGGGGAAAGGCGTAAAGGTAGATCGCGGACGCGGTCAGAAAGACAACCAAGCCGAACAAGATGCGCTGTCCCATGGTTCGCGGCAAAGATGGCATGAAGAGCTGAACCGGAAGCCGTCCGCCGCGTCCCACAAACGCAACGAACGTAAATCCTTGAGCCCAACGAGGATAATTCCACGGGAGTTTGGGGGTAATAGTAGAAAAATACTAGGCGCCGGATTGACTGGAAGTGCCCAAGCCGCTAACGGGAGCCTGAGGGTCGAGTTCACATCAATGGTCTGCGAAACCCTCCGCCCTCGCGTTCCACTTCCGCTGCCACAGCGAGAACGAGTTCTTCTTCCCAAGGTCGCCCTACAACCTGCACACCGATCGGCAATCCTTCCGGCGATTGCGCAACCGGAACCACCGCGCCGGGATTGCCGAGCAAGTTGAAAAACTCCGTGTAGCTCCACGCATCGAGATAGTTCACGGATCGTCCTTCAACCTCCCAACTGCGTTCCCGGTGGCGGAAGGCCGGGATCGCCGCTGCCGGGCACAGAAGAATCGGATACGCCTGCATTTGTGCGAGTATTTTGCCGCGCAGGATGTCACGTTGGAGCCAGGTGTCGAGCAGCGACTGCCCGGTGTGCGACGGCTCGGCGGCAACCCAGCTCAGGAATTCTTTCAGCAGCGGCGATAGTTCCGACTCGTGGCCTTTGGTCAGCAGGCGCAGCATCATCCCACCCGCCGTGCCAAACAGCTTCCACCACAGTTGCCGCGCTTCTTCCAAGCCTTCCGGGCGGAAGGGGACAACTTCGAGCCCCGCTCGCGACAAAGCTTCCGCGGCGGCGCGGACTGCGGCTCGCGTTTCAGGCGTCACCGGAGTGCGGCCATCGTCTTCAAAATATCCGACGCGAACCCGCCGTAGATCTTCTTCTGTAATTCTTCGCAGTGGGACGGGCGCTGACGCAGCGTCCCCATCGTCGGGACCGGCCATTACTGCAAACAAGAGTCGTAAGTCGGCCACGGTGCGCGCCATCGGCCCGACCACGCCGATCAATGCGAATGGACCCGCCGCCTCCGGAAAGTGACCGGTTGCCGGAATTCTTCCGGGAGTCGGCTTCAGTCCGCAGATGCCGCTGAAGTGTGCGGGCACCCGGATCGATCCACCGCCGTCGCTGCCCACTCCTCCTGCCGAACATCCCGATGCGATGGCTGCCGCTTCTCCTCCGCTCGATCCGCCCGGTGTACGCTCCAGGTCCCACGGGCTGTTGGTGCGGCCATAAAGAAGATTGTCGGTCTCCCAGGCCATCAGGAGTTCCGGCGAGTTGGTCACTCCCAGAACGATGGCGCCCGCATTCCGCAAGCGCGTAACCAGCACCGCATCGCTGGGCGCAACATAACCGGCGCGTAAGCGCGTGCCGGACTCGCAGCGCATGCCGGCGGTGTCGATGGAGCTTTTGATACTGATTGGGACGCCGTGCAGAGGCCCGCGCAGCTTGCCGCTCATCGCTTCGGCTTCGAGAGTGTGCGCATCACGCCGCGCGCGTTCCTCGTCGAGTGCGACGAAAGCATTCAGCCGCGGATTGACTTCCGCGATGCGCTCGAAATGTGCATCCACCAACTCGATAGGTGAGATTTGTTTTTGACGGACTTGCTCCGCCATCGTCGCGGCGGAAAGGAAGGACAGCTCTGTCATTCGGACATTATGCTTGAAGGAAGGAGGTGGAGCAGATCTCAGGTCTCAGGTCTTAGTTGCACGTCTCGATACTCGCTACTCGGTGCTCCCCACTCAATTCGCTGACACGTTTGCTGCACGGGCCGTCGTGGCTCGGGCCGTCGTGCGCACTTTCGATGGTTTTTTCTTATCCCTCTTTGCGAGCCAGGCCTTCAACTGCCGCCTTGCGGAAGGACTCAGGTGGCTGAAGAAGATTCCCCCGCGCCCGCTGTCGTCGGCCCAAGTCACTTCGCCGCTGCCTTCGATCATGCAGCTGGTACCGGGCAGAATGAAGCGCAGAGGCAACTCGACCGCGGGCAAAGGTTCGGACGCCTGCACCGAGAGTCCGTCTTCACTGATCTCCAGTACCAGCGCGGGCAGCGGACAAACATTGCCAAATCGCAGGTAGACCAATGACTCCATTTTCTGGCGCCGGGACTTCCTTCGATCCGGGCGCATGAACGCCTGGCCTGCTCGCAGGGATCGCTCCATTTGTTCCCGGACCAGAGGCTTGTACAGAACGAAATTCGCGCCCGCCTGGAATGTGCTGCCCACGTCGGTCAGCGCCCCGATGAGCGCGAACACAACCGGACGCCGTTGCGACGGCGCCATGCGCGCCATGTGTACCACCTGCGCCGCGCCGGGCAAATCGAAATCCACGATCAGCGCCGAGTAGTAGCCGAGCGCCAGCAATTGCATGGCTTCCGGCTCTGACCCGCAGACTTCCTCGTCGATCCCAAACTCGTCAAGCGCACCCACCAGTATGCGCAAGGACTCGTGCTCTCGACACATCAGCAGCGCATTCAGTTCCATGGGCCGCAGCTTATGCCCGAGCCCTGCATGGGTAAAGTAACGCCAGTAATCCAGGAATTCTTACCAAAGGCGGGAATTCGCCGAAGTGGGAATACAGCAGCTTAGGTTTCGATCATCCGTTCCAAACCGGGCTTATTCAGAATGACCAGTGTCGAACCGCGCAGCTGCGCCAGCTTCTTGTCCCGGAATTCACCCAGCACGCGGGTCACAGTCTCCCGCGACGTGCCTATCAGTTGCGCAATTTCTTCATGGGTCAGGGTGACTTTGATGCGAACCCCTTCCTTGGTGGCGTCGCCATCGGTCGACCACTCCAGCAACAGCCGGGCCAGTTTCTCCGACACCGAGTGTGAAAGCCCCAGCGAGCGAATCATCTCGTACGCACTCTGGCAATTCTTGCTGAGGTGCTGGGCGGCATTCAGGCAGGCGTCGGCGTTGCGCTGGAGAAGACGCAAGAAATCTTCGCGCCGGATGAAATCCAGCTGGCAAGGCTGAAGAGTTTCAGCGGTCAGTTCATACGGCCTGCCGGAGACGGTAGCGTGCAGTCCCAACACCTCTCCGGCCTGTGCAATTCGCAGGATCAGCGTTTTACCATCGCGCGAGGTGGTCGACAGCTTGATGCGGCCGCTGCAGATCATGTAGATCCCGCGCGGCGCTTGCCCTTCGACGAACAACACCGCAGCCGCGGGATAGGCGCTGGCGTATTTCACACGTTCCAATTCTGCGAGCGCCGGTTTGGGCAGTTCGCAGAAATAGCCATTCTGGCGCAGCTTGCACAGCACGCAATTTTCTGTAATTTGAATGCCGTAAGGAGTGCTCATAAGATTCTCACGCTCCGCACTGTATCACCGGCTATCACTCTCGCATGTGATACAGATCACAGATGAGGATCCGTCAAGTCACCCGAAAGGGAGTGACCTTCGATGTGCCAGGGTGGTGTGCTTCAGAAGGGTGGAGGAGAAGTTGCGTGGAGGAGCGTGACGATCCGTTAAAACTTTTGCTCGAACGTCAGGAAACGGCTTTGGCCTCTTCCTCCTCATAAAACTCGTCGAGCGGGAAACCTTCGTCCTCCCAGGCTTTCAGACCGCCGGCCAGGGGACGAACCCGGGAAATGCCGATCTTCTTCAATTCCATGGCTACCTTGGCGCTGGTGGCTTCGCTGGGGCAAGTGCAATACAGGACGACCTCCCGATCGAGAGGAATCTCCGCGCGCCGCAGGGGCAATTCGTCAGGTGCAATGCGCACCGCGGTTGAAACCGTGCGCGGATTCACAAGAAACTCCAGCTTGTGACGCAGATCGACAACGAAGGGACGCTCGCCCCGATCCAATGCAGCCTTCAGTTCCTGGACGGTCATGCGCGAGACTCGCAGCGACCGGATAAATTTACGCCGCTGCACATATTTCCAAATGACATTCGCAACCAGGGCGATGATCAGCAGCACCAGCAGCGAGCCCGCTGCCTGTTCGATCAGGACATCAATGGGAAGCTTGCGCGCGGGAATGTATCCCACCAGCGCGAACACCATCGCCCAGAGAAGCGAACCGAGACCGTTCAACAGCAGGAAACGGCTGCGGTCCATGCCCGTCATCCCGGCGACCGGACCCGCCAGCCGGCCTACGCCAGGAACGAACTTCGAGTAAATCAGTGAGCTGACCGTATGGCGGGCGAAAGAATCCTCTGACCGGCGCACGCAGGAATCCGGTTCAAGAGAAATCTTGCAGAGCAGCCGCAGAACGGACGATCCGTTCCTTCGGCCCAGTTCGTACCACACCAGATCGCCAATCTCGGAAGCGATCACCGTCACCAGCACAATTCCGAGCAGGCTCAGGTCGTCTCCGATGCCCGCCAGCGCGCCCGCCGCCACCACCACCGGCGTAACCAGGAGCGGCAACCCGAGGCGCTCCAGCAGCGCCGCCACGAACAACCAAACGTAGCCGTGCCGGATGATGTCCTGGACTTGTGGGTTCATGAGTCGAGCTTCTGGCGGCTGGCTTCTAGCAAACCCGAGTCGGAAACCCACGTTAGCACTGAGAACGTGCGAACGTGGGGCACACCCGGAGCGAATAGCCAGTAGCCACTTCCTACCGGACCTTGCTTAGATACTGATGCACCATCTGCACGGTAATCGACCCCTCGCCCACTGCCGAGGCCACGCGCTTGATGGACGAATGCCGGGTATCTCCCGCCGCGAACACGCCGGGAATGATGCTCTCAAAGATGAACGGGTCACGCTCTTCGGTCCAGCCTTTGGGACGGTCACCGTCCTTGGGGAGCATAGTCCCGGTCAGCAAATAGCCGCGCTCATCCATGGGAAGCATACCGCGTAGCCATGCCGTGCACGGCATCGCGCCTATAAATATAAAGAGGGCGCTGGTGGGCTCGGTGCGGATGCTTTCAGACGAGTGATTCGCGATGGTGATGGATTCCAGGTGATCGTCGCCGTGTACCTCGACCACTTCGGCCTGCGTTTCCACCCGAATGTTCGGAACCTCACTGATCTGATCGATCAGGTACTGCGACATGCCTTTCTCGAGCGAGTCGCCGCGCACCAGCATGGTCACCGACTTGGCAAATCGCGCAAAGTAGACTGCTGCCTGTCCGGCCGAGTTTGCGCCACCCACCACGAAAACATCTTCCCCGCTGCATAGCGAGGCCTCCGTCATGGACGCGCCGTAGTAGACGCCCGCTTCCTGCAAGCGCTCAATACCCGGAATATCGAGCCGCTTCCAGGAGAGCCCGCTCGCAATCAGCAGGGCATGACAGCTGATTTCGTTCCCATCCCGCAGTTTCAGGAAGCGGTAAGGCCCGTCCACGCGCAAGCCGACCGCCTCCTGGGGAGAAAGAATTTCCGCCCCAAATCGCTTAGCCTGTGTAAACGCTCTGCGCGCCAGATCCGCTCCCGTCAAGCCGGAAGGAAAGCCGAGGTAGTTCTCGATGCGCGAACTCATGCCCGCCTGCCCACCCGGTGCCGATCGCTCGACCAGCAGCGTCTTCAATCCCTCCGAAGCGCCATACACAGCGGCGGCCAGTCCGGCCGGACCCCCGCCCACAATTACGAAATCATAGAACGTAGTTTCCGCCCGCGTGCGCAGGCCGATGCGCGCTGCCAGTTCGTCGACCGGCGGATTCGTCAGTACTTCCCCGCCCGGCAGCACCACCAGCGGCAACGAGGCAGTCTTCAAATCCACATTCGGAATTATTTGTTGGACTTCCTGGTCGGGCGCCGCGCTCTCCACATCGGTCCACTGATACGGAACCTGGTTACGCCCCAAAAAATCCTTTAGCTGATGGCTGGCGGGCGACCAGCGCGTGCCTAACACGCGCAGCCCGTTATAAGCCGGTCGATATTCCGCCTGCCAGTCCTCAAGCAAATCGTCCAGCACCGGGTACAACTTCTCTTCCGGCGGATCCCATGGCTTCAACAGGTAGTAGTGGACTTTGGCAGTGTTGATGGCCGCGATCGCGGCGTTGGTGTCCGCATAGGCGGTGAGCAGGGCACGCTTTGCCTGGGGAAACAATGTCATGGACTGCCCCAGCACTTCGAGTCCCGACATCTGGGGCATGCGCTGGTCCGCGAGCATGAGGGCCACGCTGTCGCCGCGAGTTTTGAGCTGCTTCAACAGGTCCATCGCGCCGAGTCCCGAGTCGGTACCCAGCACACGATAATCCTTGCCATACTTGCGGCGCAGGTCGCGCTCCACCGCCCGCAAAACTTCAGGTTCATCATCCACCGTGACAATAGCAGGAGGTGCCATTCAAAATAGTCCTTGGGTTAAGAGGTCGGACGTTGCGGCGGCGACACACTACTTTGAAAGTCTTAGACGATGTGAAGCCTACTTTGGATTCGAATATCGGTGCAGACCCGGCAACCTGCGATTCAACTGACAAATTCTAGTCCATCTCGGTTGGAGGCTGCTCTCCGGGCTGCAGCTTTCTGCAGTTTCGATAGAATATTCTTGTTGGCTTACGATTTCCCGGAGGATCTCCCATGGCCCCTCAGCATCCGCCCCGCTTTCTGAAAATTGTCGATGACGCCAGGCAGCGGGTTCCCGAGACCACGGTCGATGAGATCAAGTCCCGTCTCGATCGCGGGGACAAGTTCGTACTGGTCGATGTCCGCGAAGAAAGCGAGTGGCAGAAAGATCACCTTCCCGGCGCCATCCATATGAGCAAGGGCGTCATCGAACGCGATATCGAACAAAAAGTTCCCGACCTCAATGCCGAGATGGTTCTTTATTGTGGCGGGGGATTCCGCTCGGCCCTCGCCGCGGACAATCTTCAGAAGATGGGGTACAAGAATGTAATTTCAATGGACGGCGGCGTGCGCGGGTGGCGCGACAAGGGCTACCCGATGACGAAAGGCTGACCTCTCTGACTTCTGCGACCATAAGAAAGACGTTGGTCGTATAAAAATGAGTCTCGGACCCTGAGATCGGCCGCTTAGCAGACCAATCTCGCTGCGGCATTTCACCGCGAACAGCAAATCCTTCACTTCCCGCGACCAGAGCCGCGTTTGCCATAGACATTCATTTGCGGGTGAAGGTAATTCACAGGCCACTGTAGTCTTAACGAGCCGGCGTGGAGGCCCGTTCGCGCCGGCTCATCTCTTCATCCAGTGCCTTCTTTTCTTCTTCGGTGAGTTGCCTGGTTTTTCCCTTCGGCAACGTTCCCAACGCCAGCGGTCCGATGCCTACGCGCACCAGGCGCAACACTCCGACGCCCAGGCCCGCGAGCAGACGCCGAATCTGCCGGTTCTTGCCCTCGTTGAGTACAACTTCAATCCACGAATTCTTCGTTCCGTGGCGAAGCAAGGACGCCCGTCGCGCGCGCAGATGATCGCCACCGGCGTACTCGCCTCGCATCATCGCCGCCAGCAGCTTCTCGTCGGCAACGGCGTCAATCTGCACGTGATAGGTTTTCTCCAGATGGGTTTCGGGGGCGGCCACTCGCGCACCCCACCCGGAATCGTTAGTGAGCAACAACAGCCCTTCACTGGCTTTGTCGAGACGTCCCACCGGACCTAACCATGGCAAATCTTCCGGAAGATAGTCGTAAACCGTCTTTCTTCCTTTTTCGTCGGAGGCGGTCGTAACCACCCCGCGAGGTTTGTTCATCGCAACATAGATTGCTTCGGCTGCTTCGATCCTGCCACCGTCCACTTCAATGCGGTCTCTGTGAAGCCGGACCACAGCTCCCGGGTTGCGCGCGACGGATCCGTTCAGGCGTACCCGGCCACAGCGAATCATCTCGATCGCGCGTGAGCGCGAACAGAAGCCCAGCTTCGAGAGGGCACGCGCCAGCCCGAGGTGGCCGGATTTTTTTGCTATGGTCAGGCGATCATCCTAATTCACTGAAAATGCACGCGGTCTCGCTATGTCCATTTGTCACAAAGGTTTTAGTCGGACTGTCGTCTATAATGACGCTTCAACGTGCAGTCGACTCCGCAAGACTCGCGGGACGCTAACCATCCCGGAACCTCCCGGTCTTTTCCGGGCTGTGCCCGTGTAAAGAATCGATTTTCGGAGATTGCGGATCTCCGGCAACTTAATTTTTCGGAAGCATTTTTGTTTTATTTATGAAGCCACGGACCAAGTCTCCCACCATCGCCTACTTCTCGATGGAAATCGCTCTCGATCCCAACATGCCGACGTACAGTGGCGGCCTGGGCATGCTGGCGGGCGACACGCTCCGTTCCGCGGCCGATCTGGGCGCGCCCCTGGTGGCCGTCACGTTGGTTTATCGCAAAGGATACTTCCGTCAGTACCTCGATCCCTCAGGCCAGCAGACCGAGCAACCGCAACAGTGGGAGCCGGAACGCACGCTGAAAGCCGTCGAAGGCCGGGTCAGCATTGAGATCGGGCAGCGCCCAGTCTGGATACGCGCCTGGGAATATGACGTACTGGGTGTCGACGGCGATAGTGTGCCGGTCTACCTGCTCGACACCAACGTTCCGGAAAACTCCGAATGGGATCGCCAGCTGACCGATTGCCTGTATGGCGGGGATGAAGCGTATCGCCTGGCGCAGGAAATTGTTCTCGGCCTCGGCGGCATGAAGCTTCTGCAGAAGCTTGGTCACGACCGCATTGAGGGCTATCACATGAATGAGGGCCACTCTGCATTGCTGGCCATGGGCCTGCTGGAACGCCGCCTCGATCAGAGTTTTGCCGGCCGCGTGAAGCAACTCGATATCGACGGCATTCGCCGGATGTGCATCTTCACCACGCACACTCCAGTTCCCGCCGGGCACGATCAATTTCCCAAACCACTGGTGAAGCAGTTGCTGGGCGATGAATGGGTGTCGCTACTCGAGCAAACCCAGGCGTTACACGACGACGCGCTCAACATGACTTACCTGGCCCTCCGCTTCTCGGGATATGTGAACGGAGTGGCGATGCGGCATGGCGAAGTCTCGCGCGGCATGTTCCCGAACTACGCCATCAGCGCCATTACTAACGGCGTGCATGCGCTGACCTGGACCTCGGCTGCATTCCGCGAACTATTCGACCATTACATCCCCGGGTGGCGCACCGACAACAACTACCTTCGTTACGCCATCAGCATCCCGCTCGAAGACATCCGCGTAGCCCACGCCACCGCCAAAGAGGCTTTGTTCGCGGAAATCCGGCACCGTACTTCGGTCACGCTCGATCCCAAGGTATTCACCATCGGGTTTGCGCGCCGCGCCAGCACCTACAAGCGCGCCGACCTCTTGTTTCAGGATCGCGAACGCCTGCGGCGAATCGCCCGCGATGTTGGCCCGATTCAGCTGGTATACGCCGGCAAAGCGCACCCAAAGGATAATGGCGGCAAGAACATCATTCGCCAGGTGTTTGAAGGAGCGTCGTCACTGTCCGATGTGATCCGCTCGGTGTATGTGGAAAACTACGACATGAACTGGGGACGGCTGATCACCAGCGGCGTTGACGTCTGGCTGAATACGCCTATGCGTCCGCAGGAAGCGTCCGGGACCAGCGGCATGAAAGCCGCGCTCAACGGCGTGCCCAGTTTCAGCGTGATTGATGGATGGTGGGCGGAAGGCTGGATCGAAGGCATCACCGGCTGGGCCATCGGCAACACTGATATCGTGGAAGACCCGGCCACCGAAGTAGCTACCCTGTACGAAAAACTGGAACACCAGATCATCCCAATGTTCTACAAAACCCCGCACCGCTACACCGAAGTGATGCGCAGCGCGATCGCGCTGAACGGTTCGTTCTTCAACACGCAGCGCATGGTGCAGCAGTATCTGGCGAACGCCTACATGTTGCGCGAGGTCGCTCCCCAGGCCCCGAAAGCCAAGCAAGTGGTTCCGGTCATGGCCCATGAGTAGAAAAGGCGGCTCTCCACACCGTTGTCATCCTGAGCGAAGTGAGGCGCCAGCCGAACGCAGTCGGATGACCTTGCGTTTTGCCGGAACAGGCTATTAACGGGCAGATCTTCGATGCTGGGATTTGCTATCGTGCCCGAACAGCATCGAACCGCAAACTCCGCAAAGAAAATCCGCCAAGCACGCTAAAACTTTTTGCGCCCCTTAGCGGCCTTTGCGTTTAAAGATTTTCTCCGCGTCCTCAGCGTCTTCTCTCTGCGCCCTCTGCGGTCAAAAGCTCTTAAATCTTTCCAAGAGCTCCTTCAACTTTCGCAACAATTCCTCGCGCGTCAGCGAAATTTGCTCTCCCGTCTCCTGATTCTTCAAAGCAACGGTCCCCGCCTTCGCCTCGTTTTCCCCGAGAATCGCCACGAAGCGTGCTCCAAGTTTCGCCGCGGCCTCAAACGACTTCTTCAACCGGAACGTCTCATCGCCCAGCTCGACCACTACATCCTCGCGCCGCAGATCGCGTGCCAGTCGCGCCGCCTCGCGATTCATTCCCGCACCAAGAGGTGCAATGTAGACATCTGGCTTCAGCGCCACCGAAGGAGCAGACTCCGGCAGCGACATCACTAACCGGTCCTCGCCGATGGCGAACCCAATCCCGGGCGCGGCCGGGCCGCCCAGAGCCTCCGATAGTCCATCGTACCGCCCGCCGCCGAGAATCGCGTTCTGCGCTCCCAGTTCGCCATGCGTGAACTCGAATGCCGTGCGCGTGTAGTAGTCCAGCCCGCGCACCAGCCGGTCATTGAGCGTAAAGGGCACGCCCACTGACTTGAGGATCTCCTGCACTTCTTCAAAGTGCTTGCGGCACCCTTCATCCAGAAACTGGCTGATGCGCGGCAACTTTTCGATGATGGGTTGATCGTCAGGCACCTTGCAGTCAAACACGCGCAGCGGATTGGTGACGGCACGCCGCTGGCAATCAGCACACATCTGCGCCGCTACGGGTCCAAGCGCCTCTTTCAGCGCGACATTGAAGCGCGCACGGTCCGCCGGACACCCGACCGAATTCAATTGCAGGTTCCATCCCCGGATCTCCAGCCGGTCGAGCAGAGTCGCCAGCATCTCAAGGATCTCGGCATCGCGCGCCGGAGACTCGCTGCCCGCGGTCGACGGCCCAATCACCTCCGCCCCGATCTGGTAAAACTGCCGGTAGCGCCCCTTCTGCGGACGCTCCCGCCGAAACTGTGGGCCGATGTAGTACAGCTTGTTCAGCCCGCGATCCCACATCTTGTGCTCGATGTAGGCGCGCACGACGCCGGCAGTGTTCTCAGGACGAAGCGTCAGCGACTGCCCTCGATCCGACTCTGCGCGGCCGCGATCCTCCCACGTGTACATCTCTTTTGCGACGATGTCGGTGTCTTCTCCCACCCCGCGCGCAAACAACTCGGTCGCCTCGAAAATGGGCGTGCGGATCTCCTGGAAGTTGTAGGCGCGCATCACCGCGCGCACCTTCGCCTCTACGAAGTTCCAAAGCGCCGTCTCCGGCGGCAGTAAATCTCGAGTTCCCCGTATAGCTTTGATCATAGGAAAGCAGCTCTTACGCTCTTGGGAAAGCAGTTCTTAGCTCTTGGTCCGCAGCTTTTCGCTGTTGTCTGAAGCCTTGCGGTTGAGGTCAGCTACTGTCATCCTGAGCGAAGCGAAGGACCTCTGCACTTCGCCCGCGATGCTACAACCATAGCGTCATACGCGAACTCGCGGAGCGCTTTTCTCTGCGTCCTCTGCCGCCGTTCTCCGCGTCCTCTGCGTTTTAAGATGTTAGACGCCCGCAAAACGCTAAGCCCGCTCCTGCAAATACTCCTCCCGATACCCAAGATAATTCCGCGCATACCGGAGGATCGTCTCCTGATCCTCCGGCCCAAGCTTCCGCCGGAATTTCCCGGGAGACCCCATCCAGAGCGACTCGGGTTCCACCACCGTTTTCTCGGGGATCAAAGTCCCGGCCGCGATGATCGACCCTGCGCCAATGCGTGCCCCATTCAGAATGATTGATCCCATCCCGATCAGGCAACGATCTTCGATCACGCAGCCGTGCAAAGTCACCGAGTGTCCAACAGTGACGTACTCGCCCAGGTAGACCCCGTACTGCTGCTTCATGCCATGCAGCACCGAACAATCCTGTACGTTGGAATTTGCGCCGATGCGAATTTCATGCACGTCACCCCGCAGCACGGCGTTCATCCAGACGCTCGCGTTTTCGCCGAGCACCACGTCGCCAATAATCTGCGCCGAAGCGTCGACAAAACACGACGCCGGGATTGTTGGGTGCTTTCCCTTGAACGACCGAATCATGAGGACACCGGCCCAGCGTCCCTCGCGCCGATTGCCGAATCATTGAAAATACCACACGCGGTGATGAGGCCGAGACGCTCAAGGCCTAATGCAAAAACTATTAACCACAGAGGTCACAGAGGTCACAGGGGAATTACCCTGTGCCTCCCTGTGTCCCCTGTGGTAAAAGATTTTCACGTACCGGCAGACACGCAGATGAACGCCTCACTCCGCAACACGCTCCTCCTCGGAGTCGCGCTAGGCCTTTTCCTCGGCCTCGGTTTCTTCACCTTCATCTACTCCAAGGGATACTCCTACCTCACCAACAACCCGGCCGCCTGCGCCAACTGCCACGTGATGCAAGCGCAATACGACGCCTGGCTCAAATCCAGCCACCACTCGGCCGCCACCTGCAACGACTGCCACACGCCGCACAACATTTTCGGAAAGTACGCCGTCAAAGCCAACAACGGATTCTGGCATTCCTTCTACTTCACCACCGGCTGGTATCCCGACACGATCGAGATCACCAGGTTCGATCACCAGATCACCGAGAATGCCTGCCGCCACTGCCACGAAAGCATCACCGCCGCCATCGACGGCAACGTCGTGCACGGCAAGGCCGCGGGGTTGCAGTGCACCCGCTGCCACTTCTCCGTCGGACACTCCGAGGCCGCTGCCTCTATTCCTCATCCCGTTCTTGTAGGAAAGAAACATGACTGACATCCCCGCTCAACCGCCAGCAGCGCGCCGCATGCTGGCGCTCGTAGTCGCGCTGGCAGCGCTCGCCACCGTGGCCATCGCCGCTCTGCTCATCAACATTTTCGAGCGCAAGCAGGAAGCGCGGAACCCGTTCTACCGCGTGGTCGAGTTGAACGACACCATCGATGACCCGGCCGTGTGGGGCAAAAACTTCCCCATGCAATACGACCTCTACCTGCGCACCGTCGATATGCAGCGCACCAAGTACGGCGGCAGCGAAGCCATGCCGCACTCGCCGACCCAGGCTGATCCCCGCTCCGTCATTGCCCGATCGAAGCTCGAACAGGATCCGCGGCTGAAGACCATCTGGGCCGGATATTCCTTCTCTGCCGACTACCGCGAGCGTCGCGGCCACGCCTACATGCTTGACGACCAGACCTTCACCGAGCGCCAGAAGTTTGCTCCGCCGGCGATGTGCATCAACTGCCACGCCTCCATCGTCACCACCTATCTCAAGCTCGGCAACGGCGACCTGATGAAAGGCTTCAACGTCATCAGCGACACGCACATGACTTATCCCGAGATTCGCCAGACCGTGAAGCATGCGGTCGCCTGCATCGACTGCCACGACCCGGGTACGATGCAGTTGCGTATTACCCGCCCTGCTTTCATCGAAGGCATCCGCGCACTAAAAGCGTCGCAAGGCGTCGCCAATTACGACGTCAACACCATGGCCACGCGCCAGGAGATGCGCTCCTACGTGTGCGGTCAATGCCACGTGACGTACTACTTCCAGCCACCCAACAAGCGCCTCACCTTTCCCTGGGCCAAGGGCATCAAGGTCGAAGACATCATCGCCGTCGAAGGCGAGCAGAAAATCAACGAGTGGACGCATCCCGACTCAGGCACGCTGCTAATCAAGGCGCGCCATCCGGAATTTGAAATGTGGAACCAGGGCGTGCATTCGCGGTCGGGCGTAGCCTGCGCCGACTGCCACATGCCCTACATGCGCCAGGGCGGACTCAAGATCAGCGACCACCAGGTCAACAGCCCGCTGCTCAAGATCAACCGCTCCTGCCAGACGTGCCATCACTTTTCCGAAGAAGAGCTGAAAGCCCGCGTCGAAGACATTCAGGACCGCTTCTTTAACCTGCGGAACACGGCGCTCGACGCGCTGGTCGACCTGATCAACGACCTCAAGGCCGCCAAGCAGAACGGCGCAACCGACGCGCAACTCGCCACCGCGCGCGACTACCACCGCCGTGGCCAGTTCATGATCGACTTCGTGATGTCGGAAAACTCGATGGGCTTCCACGCGCCGCAGGAAGCCCTACGCATTTTGGGCGACGCGATCAACCTCTGCCGCCTCGGCCAGCTCAGCCTGCACGGAGGCCCGCCACCCAGCCATAGCCCGCCGAACATCGCGGGGGCGAAGCTCACAAAGCAAACTGCACAACAGAGTTCAGGAATGGAGTGAATGCCAACAACGCGCTTAATGCTTGGCAGAAAGGCTATTCACGAACTCGGTGATCTGTGAGATCACTTCCTCCTCGCGTGAGAGGAATATGTAGTGGGTTGCGTTGGGAATCACGATCACCTTTGCATGGGGCTGCTCCCGAAAGATAGCAATCTGCGCTTCCTCGCGACTTGTTTCTGCAGCTCGAGAGGCTGCGAGTTTTGCCGGGTCGCTCGTCTGACTAGGATAGGGAGCGGAAGGATAAGAAAAAATCGCTAGAAGGGGTGTTTCGATGGAGTGGAAACGTTCTTCTGCGAGCATCACCGATTGGTTTGGATACCCGTGCCCAAGCCACTCGCCGACCGAGCCGTCCTGCCCGATGCGAAAATCCTGGCGCACCTCCGATTCGGGAATGGTGCCACCGAAGAAACCCTTCATGTAACTCTGGAAGGCGGAAATGCTGGAATGGTCACTGGCTTTCGGAGAGGGGGGCGTCGCGCCTTCAAGTTCGCCGCGAAGTTCGACAAGATTCGCCTGAAACAGCGCCATGTCCGTCAACGTCTTCGATATGAGCGCATCATCGAAGAGGTTCTTTTGTAATGCCGAAAGGTCGTCTCTGAGCTGCGCCAGAGCTGGTGTGTAGTCGCCATGCTTGGGGTTGTAGAGCGCGAAAGTGCCTCCTGCATCGAGATAGATGAGCCCTGCGGCGCGCCCTGGATGGTAGGTCGAGACTGAGCTCAGTTCTTCCCCCGCAATCGAATGCCCGACGAGGACAGGATCAGTGATGTGCAAGGCGTCAAGAACCGCGACAACATCATCTCCGAGCCGCGTTGGGTCATAACCCGTTTGAGGCGCGGAGGACTGGCCAAACCCGCGCCGCGTGATCCCAATCACGTGATAATGCGCCGCGAGCTTCGGCCCTAAGCTGTCAAAAACGTGAGCTGTGTTTCCGAGACCTGCGAGAAGTACGAGGTCGCGACCTGTCCCTCCCCAGTCGAGCACCTCGAGCTTCACATCCGGTTGAACCTCGACAAACTGGGTTTTGACCGCAGTCCCGCCCTCACACGAGCGACCGTTCTGGGTAAAAGCTGTGGAGGCGATCAGGACAAAGACAGTCATCCGGATTTGTCGGCCCATTTCTATTCCCTCCACTCTGGCGCCCTGCAATCCTACCCCATCAGGTTTTCTGGCCTCTCAGCGGGCAATCGAAGGATGAAGTCTAGACTGCTGACGAAACATCGACATTGCACCAATTCACCTTGCACGAATCTCTCTGCCACCAACCATGGAAGCGTAAAATCACCTCCGGGGTTCGACCATGCAATCCCTGCGCGAAACACTCTCTCAAACCCAAACCCTCGGCATCGCTCTCGGTCACTTTAATGTTTCCGACATGACGATCCTGCAAGGTGTGAGCGCGGCTGCGCGCGAGCTCGACGTTCCAGTCCTGGTTGGAGTTTCTGAGGGCGAGCGGGATTTCCTCGGCACCCGCCAGACCGCCGCGCTAGTGCAGAGCCTCCGCGAACAACACAATTCCCGCATCTTTCTGAATGCCGATCACACCCACTCGCTCTTGAAAGCAGAAGAGGCGGTGCGCGCCGGGTTCGATTCCGTGGTGTTCGATCTCTCGAGTCTGCCCCTTGACGAGAACGCCCGCCAGACGAAACAGGCCGTTGCAGCACTGAAGTCCATCAATCCATCGGTCCTGGTGGAAGGAGAGATCGGCGACATCGGCAGCGGCTCCGAGATTCACGATGCCGCGCCCAAGCTCGGCCTCACCACGCCGGAAGAGGCCCGTCAGTTCGTCGACTTCACCGGCGTCGACGTGCTGGCGCCAGCGGTCGGAAACATGCACGGTATGCTTTCGACCATGGTCACAGGGTCCGTGCGCAAACATCTCGCCATCGAGCGGATACGGCAAATCAAGGCATTCACCGGCGCGTTCCTGACCCTGCACGGCGCCTCCGGCACCGACGACGCCGATTTGCGTCAAGCCATCGCCGCAGGCATCAACATCATTCACATCAACACCGAAATCCGGCTAGCATGGCGCCGCGGCCTCGACGACAGCCTGGGCCGCCACCCGAAAGAAGTCGTCCCTTACAAGATTCTTCCCTCAGTGGTCGAGTCCGTGAAGAATGTCGCGCGAGCCCGACTGGAACTATTCAATCGGCTCGAGCCCCAATCCCGCCATCCCCGCGCTAGCTGAAGAAAGCTCGGTCTAGGCGCCCTTCTTGAGTTCGTGCGGCACACTGCCCCTTGTAAGACACTGGCTCCACTCGACTGGCGATCAACAAACGGTTCCACGAATGGTCGAACAAATTGCCACCTTCAAATCGCAAAGAACCGCGGAGCGGCGAAATAATATAGCCCAGCGCGTAAGCGCTGGGTGAGGAACAGAAATGAACGCAAGCCCCGGCAGGGGCGGCACCAATGCACAGCGGGCGTGAGCCCGCAAGCTGCTACCATAGCCGCCTCGGCGGGACGCTCCAAGCCGGTGCATGCGAGCTACGGGCTCAACTGTGCCTCTCCGGGGTTACCCCAGGGAAACGTGTACACCTGACAATTCGTCGCAAGACCTCCTCTGCGCTTCACGCAGGATTGGTCGTGCAAGGTAAGACTCGTTGGGGCGTCTCGCCAGTTGCAGTCATGAAGACTTCTGTTTTGCTCGATGTCCTGGCTTCATCGCTTCTCGCCGGAGAAGCCAATATCGCGGATTCCCACGCCCGTCTCGTCCGCACGCTCGGCCGAAACTGGCGCTGGCTGCGCCCGCTGGCCTCGCGTTATGTGAAAGCGTTTGACCGACGCACGCTGCCGCATCGGCGCGAGGTAATTGCCTTCCTTCGAACCGACAAAGGACTGAATGATGCTCGCAAGAGATATCCCGATGAAATAGAAATCGAACACTGGCTGGCCGAACCCCAGGTCATGCAGCCGGCCGCAGCGGCTGCCGATTGGAATGTTCCGGCCATTGAGTCGGCCGGCGCCCTGTCGGAGTGGCTCGCCGTAAGCGCATCAGATCTACTATGGCTTGCCGATCTAAAAGGCCTCGCTGCGAAGCTAAACGCTGCGCGCCTTCAGCACTATCACTATCGCGTTTTGCGCAAGACCAGCGGGGACTTCCGTCTCATCGAAATTCCCAAGCCGCGACTCAAAGACATTCAGCGGCAGATTCTCTTCCACATCCTGAACAAGGTTCCGCCGCATCCTGCAGCGCACGGGTTTCTGTGTGAACGTTCCATTCGGACGTTCGTCGCCCCTCACGTGAGCCGACGCGTCGTACTTCGCATGGACCTGCAGGACTTCTTCCCGACCTTCGGAGCCGCGCGCATCGCGACATTTTTTCGAATCGCCGGATACCCGGAATCGGTCGCCGACCTGCTCGCCGGACTCTGCACGACCACCGCGCCACGCTCACTGTGGCCCAACCTGGCGCGCGGCGGTGAGTACACTGCCGCCTACGCGGCCCGCGATCTCTATTCGCGGCCACACCTCCCACAAGGTGCGCCGACGTCCCCCGCTCTCGCCAACATGTGCACCTACCGCACCGACTGCCGACTAACCGGCCTGGCGAAATCAGCCGTCGCGCAATACACGCGCTACGCCGACGACCTGGCATTTTCCGGAGGCAAGGATTTCGAGAAATGCGTGGATCGCTTCTCTGTCCACGTGGCTGCGATCCTGCTCGAAGAAGGATTTTCCGTAAATCATCGCAAGACACGGATCATGCGGCAGGGCGTCAGGCAGCACCTCGCAGGAACGGTGGTAAACCGCAAAACGAACTTTCCTCGTCCGGACTTCGATCTGCTGAAAGCAATCCTGACCAACTGCATCCGCAAGAGCCCGCAAACACAGAACCGCGCAGATCATCCGGACTTTCGTGCCCACCTCACGGGACGCGTAGCGTTCGTGGAATCCCTGAACGCCGCCAAGGGACATCGCCTGCGGGAACTTCTCGATGAAATAAGTTGGTGAGCTGAACCAGAGCAAGCGCAAAACTGCCAGTCTTGATCGCTCCCTCCAATTGGAGAACGGCGATGCCCCCACTCTTTGCACGCAGGTCCGTGACCCCGTGCGTTCGTATCAGGGCGCGCCTTTAGGGGCGCTGTCGCCGTTCGAAAATCAAGGCGGCTTTAGCCGCCGTCGAAACACACTTCCTGTTTTGAACTGGTAGGGACTTTTGGTTCCCACCGCACACGAACCTGTGCTCTCCGACACATCCTCGCGGCTTGCGCGGATGCTAGAACTCTCATGTTTCCCTTTCCCCTCCCGAGCCCCATTCCAATATCAGGTGGGACTCATGTCTTCCACTCTGCCCCGACTTTTCTGGATTGCTCTCGCTCTTGCCGCCCTAATCTTCGCCGTCCCGCTTCGCTCGCAGGATACCTCCACCGGGGCCGTCCGCGGCAACGTGCTCGATCCTGACGGACATGCCGTCGCCTATGCCACGGTCGCTATCGTGAACTCCGCGACCGGCGCAACGCGATCTGCGGTCACCGACGCCAGCGGGCGTTTCGCTATCGAACTCCTGTCCCCAGGGGACTACTCGGCACGCGCGGAGATTCAGGGCCTGTCACCACAGGTCACGCCGCAGATCCACGTCGATGTCGGCGGCTCTGTGGAATTGCAATTCCGCCTGAGCATGGCCGGAGCCAGCGAGACCGTCACCGTCTCGGGCGCGCCGCCGCTGGTCGAGACCGTTCCCAGTTCCGTTTCTACCGTGGTCGACGAACGAGCCATCAACGAACTCCCCTTGAACGGTCGACGCTTCACCGACCTATCGCTGCTCGCCCCCGGCGTCACGCAAGACCCTCGCGGCCTGACCTCGACTTCCAACGGCGACCTGGCCTTCGGGGGCATCCGCGGATACCAGTCAAGCTACCTGGTCGATGGCGCCGACAACAACAATGCGTTCTTTTCCCAAGCCCGCGGACGCTACCGCGCGCCCTACCAGTTTTCCAATGAAGTCGTGCAGGAATTTCGCGTCTCGTCGAACACTTACGGCGCCGAACTCGGGCGGGCGGGCGGCGCGGTGGTCAACGTCGTCACCAAGTCAGGATCCAACCACTTTCACGGAACCGGCTTTTACTTTATTCGCGACAGCATGTTCGGAGCGCAACCGGCCTTCCTGGACTTCAAGCCCAGCAACCGTCAGCACCAGTTCGGCGGAACCATGGGCGGCCCCATCCGCTCCAACCGCGTTTTCTTCTTTGCCGGATACGACCAGCACATCTTCCACGTGCCCACGGTCGTCAACTTCGCGAGCGGCGGATCGGTTCTGGTTCCGCAAGCGGGCAGCGGCCCGCTCCAGGCTGGAGATTATGAAGAAAATGACAAAGCCCTGGTCTTCGCCGCCGCCGCCCAACTCAACAAACTGGCCGGCAACTACCGCGCCGACCTGCTGGGAAACACCGCCTTCTTCAAGGTCGATGCAACCCTCACGTCGCGCCATCATCTTTCCGCGCGCTTGAACACTTCGCGATACTACGGAACCAACAACGTCTTCTTCGATGCCACCAGCCCCGTCACCAATTCCGCGCTCAGCGACAACGGAGAAGAAAACGTCTCCACAGAATCCGCATCTGTCACGCTGACCAGCGCCCTTTCCACCCGGCTGGTGAGCCATCTGCGGGCGCAATTTTCCCGCGATTTGCAATCTTCAAGCGCCAATTCCCCCGACCCGCGCACCCACATCACCAACGTACTCGATGGCATCGGCCGCTCCACCATCCTGCCGCGCGAAACCCGCGAGCACCGGCTGCACTTGGCGGAAACTCTTAGCATCGATCAGGGCCGTCACTCCTGGAAATTCGGAGGCGATGCCCTGCTCTCACGGATTTACAACTTCTTTCCATCGATGTTTGGCGGCGAATATTACTACGACACCATCTCCGTCGATCCCTGGACGTTCGAGCCCATGCGCTACGGGCTCAAGCTCACTCCACTCCGCGCGTATGCGCATCAGGTGCCGCGCTACTACATCCAGAACTTCGGCACCGCCGTCTCCCACCCCGACACCAATGAATACGCCGCCTTCGTGCAGGACACCCTTCGCCTCACGGGACGTCTCGCCCTCAGCCTGGGCGCCCGCTACGACCTGCAGACGTTCTCGACAAAAGACCTCGTCACCAACCCGCTCTGGCCAATGTCGGGAAAGATCCCGGTCAAGGATCGCAATGTCTCCCCGCGAATTGGCCTCGCCTACTCCATCGGGCAAGATCGCCCGTTAGTCATCCGTGCTGGGTACGGCCTCTTCTATACGCGCATCCCGCAGATCTACACCTCCACCCTCGCCACCGATAACGGCATGACCTCCGCCAATCTCTTCCTCGACAACACGAATTACTACGAGCACCAGGCCTTTCCCGCCTACCCGATTCCGCTCGCGAGTTGTGCAATGAAATCCACCTTTTGTGCGCCACCGTCCACAGTCAGCAGCTATCTGAGTTCCGAGGTGGCCTCCTTCGCGCCCAACTTCGTCACCCCGCGCGTGCACCAGGCGAGCCTGAATTTGGAGCGCGAAATCGCCAACCGGTTCGCCGGCGGCGTCTCGTATATGTATGTGCACGGGCAGAACCTCATTCGGGCGCGCGACGTGAACCTCCCCAGGCCGACCGACGTGACCTACCCGGTGTACGACGAATCGGGGGTCAACTTCCTGGGCGCTTACTACGACGTGCCTACCTTCTCCACCTGGCAGATGACGCGCTCCATGACCTGTCCTTTCCCGCCCTGCATCAATCCGTTGGCACGGCCGATCTCGCAACTCGGCGCCATCAATCAGTTCGACAGCGCCGCATCCAGCGTCTACCAGGGCCTTACCGTCTCACTGCGCCGCCGGATGACCAGCGGCCTCTACTTCCGCATGGCTTACACCTTCGCGCACGCCTATGACGACGGCCAGGACGCCCTGGTTGCGGGCCGGCCGGTCACTGTACAGAATTCCTATTCAACCTCATCCGAACGCGGTCCAAGCGCCACCGACCAGCGGCACCGCTTCGTTTTGTCCGCGATCGAGCAGCCCGCCCTGTTCGGGCGCGATCACGCGTTGCTCTCAAAGATCTTCAACGACTGGAAGATTGCCGGAGTTCTTACCATCGGCAGCGGCCGGCCCGTCGACGCAAAAGTCTTCGGCGATCCCAACCAGGATGGAAATACTTTCAACGACCGGCTTCCGGGCTATGGCCGCAATGCGTTTCTGGGTCCCGACTATGCGACGACGGACCTGCGACTTACTCGACGTCTCTACTTACGGCCGCGCTTAAAACTTGAGTTAGTCGCGGAAGCATTCAATGCCTTGAATCGCGATAACCGGCGCGTCACGATTACCGATGACGGCTTCACGAACACCGCCACGGATTTCGTGCAGCTGGATAAGACGATTGGAATCAGTTACTTCCCTGCTTACTATCAACGGCCTGCGAACCTGGCCAGGGCGACCAGCGCATATGCTCCTCGCCAGATCCAGTTCGCCGTGAAGTTGATTTTCTAGTTGAGTGAAGAACAGTGCCGTAGCGTCGGCAATTCAAAAGAGCCTATGTTTACGGGTGTTTTTTGCCAATTCTCCCTTGACTTGCTTCCGGAACCTTGCAATAACTATCGGGTCCAACGGGACGAGTTTGGGGGTAGTTAGTTGGTGGAAGTGAGGCTTCAAGAGGCCGAGTCCCTCGAAAACGCGCTGCGTCGTTTTAAGCGCAAGGTGCAACAGGAAGACCTTATCAAGGAGGTTAAGCGCCGCTCCTTATACCTGAAGCCCGGCGAAAAGAAGCGAGTCAAGGAAGCACTCGCACGGAACGCAGCAGAAAAAAGGCACGCAAAGAACAGGATTGATGACCGACCGGTCGCCGCCTATTGAGGCGGGCGGCCTTTTCCTTTCCCCCGCCGTTTTATACAAAGTGCCTCGGTTGTTGATCGGGCATTTCAGTTCTTCCTCCGAAGTAAACCTGCGTGACCCGCAGGTGGGCCGAATCCAAGGGTAATTTGCTCGAGGGGGGTGCGTAACAACTCTGCGCGCAACTTGCGCGTGGGGAAGGCGATGTGCTTTCCCTGCGGGAGAGCGCGACCGGGGAATGGGGTGAGGGATGGAATTTCAGGACAAGATTCTCAAATGTATCGACTGCGGCTCTGACTTTATCTTCACCGCGGGCGAACAACTGTTTTTTCACGATAAGCAATTTAAAAACGAGCCGAAGCGTTGCAAAGCCTGTAAGGCAAAACGAATTGCCGTGCTGGGGGCGGCGGTTCCCGGACAGACGCCCACCAAAACCGAGACCCGAACCACATGTTCACAATGTGGCAAGGACACTACGGTTCCCTTCAAGCCAACACAGGGACGACCGGTGTTCTGCCGCGAGTGTTTTCAGCAAAAGCGGCAGCAGGCAGCGACCGCCTGAACGCTGAGGGTCTGGCAAGCGGCCGGCAGTAAGGGGACGGAGTCACCCGGCCGAATCGATTCCAGGAAAGGCGACCTTTCCCCCTGCTTTCCTGGCGTTTCCCCCGAAGAATTGCGGGCTCTAGGAAGCGGGTTCTGCGCGGCGGGGCGGCGGTGTGCCTGCTCGTCGGGCGAGCAGAGTTTCCAGCTGCTGCACCAGCTGACGCGTGCCGATGGGCTTGACTAACAGCGACTCCGAACTTTCACTCCGCCAACTCTCATCCGCAGGGGGATAAGCCGTCAGAATGGCGGTCGCCGGATGGTTCCGCTGGGAACGCGCGAGCCGCAGAACATCCAGGCCCGCCTCTTCAGTCTCCATCCTGATGTCGGTGATGACCACGTCGTACTCTTGCGCCTTCAATTTATCGCGGGCTTCTGTGCCCGACGCGGCCGTATCGACGTCGAACCCGTTAAGTTCGAGAACGGCTTTTAAGGTAAGCAGGACCGGTTTATCGTCATCCACCAGCAACACGCGGCGCGTCACGAAACTTCCTCATTTCCTGAATGGCTGAAACGCGAGTGCGCTGGGAAGGAACTGTGTTTAGTTTCTTACTGCCAGCACCATGGCGCGATTCGTTCCAGATGTTCTGGAAGGGCCTGAGTGCGCTGCTAATATAGTATGGTGGCAAGTTTTTACGTACAGAATTTTGGGTGCCGGGCGACTCAGGCCGACGGCGCGGCCATCGAACGCCAGTTCGAGGATCTGGGAGTGGAGCGCGCCGGCGTGTTGGGCGACGCCGAAATCGTCGTCCTGAACACCTGCACGGTCACCGCCTCCGCCGATCAGGACGCCCGCGCCGCCATCCGCCGAGTCCACCGCGAAAATCCCCGCGCACAAATCGTGGTCACCGGCTGCTATGCCCAGCGCTCGCCCGAAGAGCTGGCCGCCCTGCCGGGCGTCTCGCAGGTCATCGGGAACTCGCATAAACATCAGTTGGCAGAAATTGCATTAACAGAGACGGCGGCAAGAAGGTCCGCCCCGACGTCCACGCTGATTCCCCTCTCCTCACTGACAGCAACAAGGGATTCAGGCCAACGACCAACGACCAACGACCAACGACCGGTGTTCGACGAACGATCGTTTTTCGATCGACGACCGGTTTTCGTCTCCGACATTTTCGCTCACACCGAACTCCTGGCTGCCCCGGTTTTCGATGCGGCCAACGAACGCACGCGCCCCAACCTGAAAGTACAGGACGGCTGCGACAACCGCTGCTCGTTTTGCGTAATCCCTTACGTACGCGGCCAAAGCCGCTCGATGAAGACGGAACAGATCCTGCAAGAGGTGAACGCCCTGGTTGCAGCAGGCTACCGCGAGCTGGTGATTTCCGGAATCAATCTAGGGCGGTGGGGAAGAGACCTCGACCCAGGTGTCAAATCGCAGGTATCAGATAGCAGGAATGAAGAAGACGGCACAAGCAGAGAGGGCGCAGTGCACGCGCGAGGCCCCGAAGAAATTGCCCGGACACCCGGGATCGAAGGTGTGAGCCGACGACTGGCGACCGAGGACCGACGACTTCGTACCCAACGACCAACGTCCGACGACCGGCGACTTGTTTATCTCGTTCGCGCCATTCTGGAACACACGTCCTTAGAAAAGCTCCGCATAAGTTCGGTCGAGCCCATGGACTGGTCCGACGAACTGATCGACTTGGTGGCAACCTCTCGGCGCATCGCGAAGCACGCCCACGTGCCCATGCAATCGGGCAGTGATGCCGTTTTGCGGCGCATGCATCGCAAGTATCGTCCCTGGCACTATCGCGAGAAGATTGAAAAGATTCGAGCCGCGATGCCCACGGCCGCGATCGGTGCTGACGTGATGGTCGGCTTCCCCGGCGAAACGGACGCGGAATTTGAAGAAACCCGGCGCATGATCGAGGACTTACCCTTCACCTACCTGCACGTCTTCACGTATTCCGCGCGTCCTGGCACGCCCGCAGCAGATATGGGGCATCAAGTGCGGGCGCAAGTCGCTCGCGAGCGCAGTAGGGCTCTGCGTGAACTGGGGGAAGAAAAGAAACTAGAGTTCATGCGTACCTTTGTCGGAAAGACGCTCGAAGCCATCACGCTCGCAGGCTCTGACAAGGGTAGCGCCGGCGCTTTGAGTCGCGATGCCCGTCAAGACCAATTCACTGAGGCCCTCACCGACAACTATCTCAAACTGCGCCTCAATGGGAAGCATGCCCCCAATCTCTGGATTCATGCCCGGGTCTCTCAAGTCGAGAACTCCATGCTAGTGGCGACAACCGAAACTGCGTTAGTTCCATTGAAGGTCCCTCCACAGCCACGAACGCACCGCGTCGATGATTGAAGTTGTTCAGGAGGATCCGCAAGTCTCTGGGTTGTCCGCGGGTCTTCTCAGCGCTCTCTGGGTCAAAAGCTTTTTACTGAGGCGAACGCATACTCCTGGCAAACTGGCGGCCGAAATTCCGGGAAGAACTTGCGTCCTTTATGACTGGTACAGACACAAGCTCCGGCCTAGCCTGAATCCCTACCCACGTCTGGAGATTGTGTGTGTGCGCTGATGCGTGGCGAGCGTGCCTTTGGTCAGGCACCACTTCCCGCACTGCAAGCACCTCACCCCTAGAACGGTGCGGGACGAAAGTTCTCGCAGGGCATTGGCAGTGCGCGCTAAATCCTCTTGCGCCTGCCGGCAGTTGGCGCAGGCAATTCGCACCAGAAGCTCATTTTTGCCGGGGGCCATCGCCTTCAGGCATTCGGCGCAGGAAATGGACTGCATGACTGCCTCAGAACAGGAGAAGTTGCCCAACAGATTGAGCAAAGCAGTGCAGGCCGGGGAGGGTGCTCGACAACCTTACCTGCATTCCAATTTTTGGATCGGTGACGGTCGTCACCGCCGCGCGTGACAGATGAATGGCTTGCAAGCCTCTAGCCCGACCGGGCCATTCCCGTCCCGCATCTCCAGGAGTAAATTTAATGACAGCCAGTTTCTCTTTGCATCTCCCATGGTCCGGAAACCAGACATCTCCGTTTTGGGGTGCGAGCTCCCGCAAGGGGAGGACTCGCCCGCTTGTTCATCCTTCGACGGGCACGATGATCGACGCTGGTACCGGTTCGCGCAACTGGTGCGCAGGCTGAAGGATCAGGGAGATACGCGTAGCCTCCAGGCTGCGTTCGACCGCCTTGAGCAGGACCTGAAGGGCGAAGATCCAGACGTCCGCGACTGGGCAACAGGATTTTTGCAGGTTTTACAGGATATCGTTTCCTGGAGTTCCCAAGATGGCGAACCCTTTCTACGGTTTATGGGGGAGCGCACTCGCCATGTGTGGGGAACGCTCGACACCATCCGGCAGGATCTTGCCGATTGCTCAATCCTCGAAGCCGAAGTCTTGATGTGGCGTGTCGTGCACCCTACGCGCGCGGGCGTCACGCGCAGCTAATCCAGCGCCCATCCATTCCGGGCGAAATCCCTCTTCGAATGGCTTTCCGTAGTTAGCTAAATGCGGTTGGCAGGGCTTGTAGTGGGATGGCTGCGCACCTCGGCCAGATTTGCTGGGGCGACGTCCCTGGATTCAAATCCTTCCAGATCGGGCAGGGTCGTAGCGATGGCTTTCAGGGTGGCGTTCGACCGTTCCAGCACGGTCTGGAGGTATTTCTTGGCCACGGCCCGGTCGGCTGGCTGTACCAAGGTCCACCACCGGGCAATGCACTCGGCGATATCGCCCTCCGTCTTGGCTCCTTCGACAACCGCGTCCATGAGCCGGTGCACTTTGGTCTTTACGGCTTGATAAGAAACCGACAGCTCCTGTGGCATGGAAACGGGCTCCTGCACACTTAAGGAGCAAACCATTGTCCAAACTCGTTGTGACGCGATTTCCGATATTTAACGGATGTTACATTCCAGTTGTTGTAGAAATGCGCCTCAGTCTATGAAACCGCATATTCCAGAAGGCACGTCAATCGGGAGCTTTTGGAGACCGGCGTCCGATTCTTGCTTCGCCCGGTGGCCGGGAATGCCTTCCTGCAATGCGAGGAGCTTTATCAACAACCCAATGGGTGTCGCCGCCCATGCTATAATTTTTCCTCGTGTTTCTGCCGGAACCGCACGGAGGATGGTATCGATAAACGGTTTATCCGCACGAACGACCGCATACGCGCCCGCGAAATCAGGGTGATTGACGACGAAGGGAATCAGATCGGAATTCTCGCTCCCTTCGAAGCGCTCAAGATGGCCCGCGAGAAGAATCTGGACCTGGTTGAAATCTCGCCCACCGCGCAACCTCCCGTCTGCCGCATCATGGACTACGGGAAATTCCTGTACCAGCAGGAAAAGAAGGAACGCGAGGCCAAGAAGCATCAGAAGCAGATCGTGGTCAAGGAAGTGAAGTTCCGCATTAATGTGGACGACCACGACTACGAAACGAAAAAGAATCATGTGCTGCGTTTTTTGGATGAAGGTGACAAGGTCAAGGCGACCATCTTCTTCCGCGGTCGTGAAATGACGCGCACCAACCTTGGACGCCAGATCCTCGAAAGGCTGATCAAGGACGTGCAGGACAAAAGCATTGTCGAGTTTCGCCCGCGCCAGGAAGGCAACACGCTGCACGCGATCCTGGCTCCGAAGAAGGATGAGAGCGGAGGCAAGAAAGAGAAGCCACGGAGCGCGCCGCCGCCGTCACCGCAGGTGAAGCAAGCTTAAGAACAGCTGTTAGCTTTTAGCCCTTAGCGTGCGTGTTGCCGAGCCCTTGTTTCATTGAATCTTGTTCAGAGATAAAGATCGTGCTGAGCTGCGCGACTGCGAGCTGGATTCTGGACCTAACGGCTAAAAACTGAATCCAAGAACTGAGAATTAATTTTTATGCCCAAACTCAAAACTCACAAAGGCGCCGCCAAGCGCTTCAAGAAGACTGCCACCGGCAAGGTAATGCGTCACCACTCGCACCTTCGCCACATGCTCACCTCCAAGGGACAGAAGCGCAAAGACAAGCTCGCGAAAGCGGTGCTGGTCTCGGACGCCGACACGCCCAAAGTCCTGCGCATGATTCCCTACGCCTGATCGTGTGGGCCGGACACTCTTGTCCGCCACCTGCGCGGCTTGTCGTAGACTGTTTTGTCAGTAGTGGTTTTGGAAAAGGCACGGTATCAGCCGTGCCGCTCGCAAGCGTCGTCCGGGGCTTTCGTCCCTGAGTGACCGGCGAGCGAGGGTGCTGACCACCGTGCCCGGGCGTGTGAAGAGGTCAATCGTCAATGACGATCCTTACCTCCAGCCGCCAGCTGTCAGGAAACGAAAAAGGAGAAAGCCATGCCTCGCGTAAAACGTGGAACGAAGCGCCGCGCCAAACGAAAAAAAATCTTAGACCGCGCCAGCGGTTATTTCCTCACTAAATCAAAACTCTATCGCTCGGCTAAAGAAGCGGTCGAGCGCGGACTGAAGTTCGCCTACTCCGGCCGCAAGCAGCGCAAGCGCCAGTACCGCTCGCTGTGGATCGTGCGCATCGGAGCCGCGGCCAAAGCCAATGGCCTCAGCTACTCAAAGTTCATCAACGGACTGAAGAAAGCCGGCGTTGAGCTTGATCGCAAGATCCTCGCCGACCTCGCCGTAAAGGACGAGGCCGCTTTTAAGAGTCTTGCCGAGCAGGCGAAGAGCGCACTCGAAGCGGCGTAGAGAAGCCTTTGGCGCTTAGCGTTTGGCACTTAGCCTTTGGCACTTAGCCTTTGGCGCTTAGCCTTTAGCGCTTAGCCTTTAGCTCAAGCCAACAACGGGCCCGCTTGCATGGGTTCGTGTATCGCTCCTCGGGAACCAGTCCATACAAGCCGCGGAGCGGCGACATTCATTAGCCCAGCGCGTAAGCGCTGGGTAAGCGTCACACATCATGCCGAGCCCCGTCAGGGGCGAAAGCCACCGACATGTACACCGTTCCTCAACTGACGGACTACTCGGCCACGGCGCTCGACGCCGCGTCGCGTGATTTGCTCTCCGCGCTCGAATCGGAATCGATAGCTATCAATGGCGACAACGACTACAAACTCTTCCGCGACCGCTGGCTCGCGCGCAAAGACGGCATCGCCACGCAAATCAATGACCTCTGGCTGAAGGCTGCACCCAAAGACGCCAAACGTGACGCCGGCCAACTGGTCAACGAACTCAAGAACAAAATCCAGTCCACGGTCGATGGCGCTCAGCAACGATTGAAGGGCGGCGCCTCGGCAACTCGACTGACCAGCGAATGCCTCGACATCAGCCTGCCCGGCATACGCCGCCCGCTGGGCGCGGAGCATCCCGTCATCCGCACCATGAACGAGATCGTCGTCGTATTCCGCAACCTCGGCTACTCGGTCTCCGAAGGACCGGAGATCGAAAGCGACTATTACAACTTCGAGTCGCTGAACTTCCCGCCGAATCATCCCGCGCGCGACATGCAAGACACGCTCTTCCTCGCCGGGCAGGACAAGAAATCCCCGCGCGAGCGCCTGCTGCTGCGCACGCACACGTCGCCGGTGCAGATCCGCACCATGGAGCGGCTGAAGCCACCGCTGCGCATCGTCATTCCGGGCAAGGTCTATCGCAACGATCCGCCCGACGCCAGCCATTCGCCCATGTTTCACCAGATCGAAGGGCTCGCGGTCGACACGAATATCACGTTCGGCGATCTGAAGGGGACTCTTGATCACGCGATGAAAGCGCTGTTCGGCTCGAACGTGAAGACGCAGTTCCGGCCGTCGTTCTTCCCGTTCACGGAACCGAGCGCGGAGATGATGGTGAGCTGCTTCATTTGCGGCGGCAGCGGCAGGCGCGGTTCGGAGCCGTGCCGCCCGTGCAAGACCACGGGCTGGATCGAAATTCTCGGCTGCGGCATGGTCGACCCGAACGTTTTCGAATTCGTGAAGCACAATGGCTACGACCCGAAGAACGTCTCCGGCTTCGCTTTCGGGATGGGCGCCGACCGCATTGCCATCCTGAAGTACGGGGTAGATGACATTCAGTTGTTCTTTCAGGGGGATGAGCGGTTTTTGAAGCAATTTGGATGAAGCTTTTGAGCTGCGAGCCACGAGCAGGCAGCGATCGCTCGACCGCATCTCCCGTTTGCTCATAGCTCGAAGCTCACAGCTTGCAGCTGATTACATGAAACTTTCTTCCCAGTGGATCCGCGACTTCGTTGACCTCAAGGTCGACAACTCCACCCTTGCTCACGATCTGACCTCGATCGGCATTGCAATCGAAGGCATTTCAGGTGACGGCGACTCGACCGTGTTCGAGATGGAGATCGGGACCAACCGTCCCGACGCGATGAACCATTACGGCGTCGCGCGCGAGGCTTCCGCTTTTTACGATCTGCCGCTGAAGCCGTATGCTGCCAAGCTGCCGCCGTTCACCGATCTGGCCGGCATGACGATCACCGTAGAAGACGGGCGCTATTGCCCGCGTTTCACGGCACGCGTGGTGCGCGACGTGACCATCAAGGTCTCTCCGGCGACAATCGCGAAGCGGCTCGGACTGCTTGACCAGCGCCCTATCAACAACGCCGTCGACGCCACCAACTACGTTCTCTGGGAGAGCGGCAAGCCGACCCACGTATTCGATCTCGATCTGCTTGAAGGTCGCCGCATTGTTGTGCGTTTCGCTCGTGCCGGAGAAACGTTGAAGACGCTCGACGGTGTGGACCGCAAGCTGACAACCGAGGATCTCGTTGTGTGTGACGCGAAGAAACCGGTTGGCCTCGCGGGCGTCATGGGCGGGTACGACACAATGATTACCGACCGCACCCGCAACATTCTGATCGAGTCGGCGTGGTGGGACCCGGCCACCGTCCGGAAGACAGCGAAGCGGCACGGCCTGCACACCGACGCGTCGCATCGTTTCGAGCGCGGCGCCGACTACGAATCGACGTTGGTCTCAACCAACCGTGTGGCAGAACTGATTCTGAATTCCGCAGGCGGCACCCTGGTTGGCGATGCGATTGATGTGGTGGTGGGCCGCCGCGACCAGGCGCCGATCGTACTGAACATGTCGGAGGTCCACCGCATCCTGGGCAAGGATCTTAGCCCGCAGGAAGTCGTGCGCATTCTTTCGCGTCTTGGATTTGAAACTACGCCCGGCCGCCAGGAAGGGGAGGAATTCGAAGTCACGATTCCTTCGTGGCGCCTTGACGTGGAGCGCGAAATCGACGTCATTGAAGAAATCGCTCGTCTTTACGGCTACGACCGTTTCCCGAACACACTGCCCGCATTCGCCGGAGCGGTGATCGAACTGCCAGATGCACACAAGGATGCGAAGCTGCGCACTTCTTTGTTGGGGCTGGGCTACGATGAGGCCGTCTCGCTGACGTTCATCTCGTCGGAAGATGCGAAGACCTTCTCGCGGGCCGATCCGATGACGCTGGCGAATCCGCTGAGCGAAGAAGCATCCGTGATGCGGACCTCGCTCGTCCCCGGCATGCTGAACATGCTGGCCTACAACCTGAATCGCGGCACCGACAGCGTGCGGTTGTTTGAGGCTGGACATGTGTACGAGGCCGAAGGTTCGGGCGCGGCGGAACCCAAACAGATTTGCTTCGGGGCGACGGGGAGTGCGTTGCCGTTGAACGTACAGCGCCCGGTAGAGGCGCGGCCTGTCACATTCTTCGACCTCAAGGGCGATGTGGAGAATGTGCTCTCCCCGTTCGCATCAAAGGTCCTGCACTACGACACCGACGTTGCCGGCTACTACCATCCGGGGCGTGCGGCACGGGCTGTGCTCGATGGATCGGTGGTCGCGCAATTCGGGCAATTGCATCCCGAGGTCGCAGCCGCGCGCAAGCTCCGGCAGGACGTGTTCGTGGCCGAATTCTTCCTCGGCCCTTTGTATGAGCACGAATTGCGCGAGCCGCGTTACCAGGCTTTGCCGCGCCATCCCGCGGTGGAGCGCGATTTCTCGTTCGTGCTCGCCGACGGGGTAATCTTCGAGCAGATCGATCAGGCGGTGAGCAAGCTGAAGCTCAGCGAGTTGCGCAGCTTCGCGCCGGCTGAGGTCTTTCGCGGTGGCAATGTGCCTGCCGGGAAGTACTCGATTCTATTGCGGGCGGTGTTTCAGTCGAACGAGAGAACGCTCCGCGAGGACGAGGTGGCGCAGTGGTCCGGGGAGATCATCCGGGCCCTGGAAGGGCTGGGCGGCGTGATGCGCGGCTAGCCGAGAGCAAAACTTCCTCAATTCTGGATTCTTGCCTACCTGCCACAAACCGCGAAAACCCTTAAACCGGAGAGAGCGCAGAGAAAAGCCGCAGAGGACGCTGAGAAAACCTTGGGGCTCTTCTTGTGCACTTCGCGAAGCCGCGAATTGTGGTTAAGAGGAGCTTCCTGTTCTAATCTCTGTCCGCTCAGTATTTCCGATATACTCCCGCGGGGCTCACGGAGGCGACTGCTTGTTATCGCGTAGAAATTTTGTGGCGGGCGTAGGTGCTTGCTCGGTTGCTGGATTAACACATCGAGCGTTCGGGGGAAATGCATTCGCATCTCCGCTGACGGCGGCATTTGGCGCGGGCTTTCAGGCAAAGTCGCCCGATCCAGCTTTGGTGGAGCGTGCTCGCAACCTCCTCAAACAGGCGCCGTTTATCGAAACTCACAACGATCTTCCTTCCATGCTGCTCGAGGTCCACGGCGATCTTGTGAAGTACGACCTCAGCAAAGTCCAGCCGAAACTCTGCGCCGACATTCCCCGGCTGCGCGAGGGCGGAGTGGGCGCGCAGTACTGGTCGGTGTTTGTCGAGTCGGCCACGCAAAAGACGCACACTTCCCTGCACGAGGCCATGCGCGAGTTTGACGTCGCCCTACGGATGATCCGCAGCCAGGCCGACTTCGAGCAGGCGCGCACGGCCGACGATATTGAGCGCATCCACAAAGCCGGTAAGATCGCCTGCCTCATCGGGGTCGAGGGTGGGCACATGATCGAGAACTCAGCCGCTTCCCTGCGCGTTTTCTATGACCTGGGCGCGCGCTACATGACGCTAACGCATTGGGACAATATCGACTGGGCGGACTCCGCAACGGACCGGCCGGAACACTACGGATTGACCGGCTTCGGCAAGCAGGTGGTCCGGGAAATGAACCGGCTCGGCATGTTTGTGGACCTGTCGCATGTCAGCGCCAATAGCATGCGCGACGCGCTCAGCGTGACGCGGGCTCCCGTGATCTTCTCGCACTCGAGTTCCTTCGCCGTGAACCCGCATCCGCGGAATGTGCCAGACGACGTCCTGCAGCAAGTGCCGGCCAATGGCGGCGTGGTTCACGTGAACTTCATCAAGGATTTTATCTCGCCGAAGAACCAGGCCTGGCAGGACCGGCGCACCGAAGCCCTGCGCAAGCTTCATCTTCAGGAAAGCACAGACGCTGCGATCACCACGGGCATGGAGGGATGGGAGAAAAGCAATCCATTGCCGCAACCGACGATTTCCGACGTCGCCGATCATATCGATCACATTCGGCAGGTAGCGGGCATCGACCACGTCGGCATCGGGGCTGACTTCTATCAGGCCGGTGGGGACTCGATGGCAGAGGGGCTCGAGGACGTGACGCGTTATCCGTACCTGTTCGCGGAGCTGCTGCGGCGCAAGTACTCAGACGACGACATTCTGAAGATCGCGGGCCGCAATCATCTGCGAGCGATGCGGCAAATGGAAAAGGTCGCGGCTGAATTGCAGAAGTCGGAGACGCCGCTGGAAGCTGCAGCTCCCGGTTTGTCCCTAAAACGGGGCTAGCTTCAGAGCTCGCGGAGCGTTCCGGCCCACGGACTCCAAAAAAGTCTTCACCACAGTGGACACAAAGGTCGACTGAGGTGACTGAGCATTCCACCCCTCTGTGCCGCTGTGTTAACCAGCTTTTTAGGCTCCATCGACGCAAGCCGGTAAGGCGCGCTACTTCTGGCACATTACGGTTTGATTTGTAATTGGAATCTTGAAGATTTTTCGGCGGGGATGGATGCCGAAAAAAATGTGTCAGGAACTTGCAGGCGGGTCGCTGTCTTTCTGTTCAGGATCTTCATGTTCGACTTGGTTGCGAGATTGCTTCTCGTCCAGTAGCCGGCTTATCTCCTTGACTAGATCCATCAGTTTTTGGGGGTCTTGTTCCACGGCGGCTTTGGCGCACAACTGCCTCCACCGCTCCTCACTTTTCACCATGATGAGTAGTTTCTCCCAGTGTGGAATGGCTAAACTGTCCTGCATGGACATAGCGTATCCCCGGGTCTCGGGAGAAGTCGGTCGGTTCCCCTACGGAAGAAGCCTTACCTAACCAGGCCCAATTCGACGTTAAATTGCTTGAAAGCCGCGTAGCACTTGCAGGATTGCTGCTCCAAGTGAGCGCGGTTGACTACAAAAATCGACCCGCGGCTGCGAGTGATGATGCCATCACGCTCTAAGTCACCGACCACCACGCTGACGGTCGGGCGGTCTGTGCCGATCATCTTCGACAGGAAGTCGTGTGTGGTCGTGATGAGATTGGAGTCGATTCGGTCCAGGGTCACGAGCAGCCAGCGAGCCAGACGCTGCCGGACATTGTGGAGGCGGTTGCAAGCCGCGTTCTGCGCGAACTGTACGCACCGAATGCCAAGCTGGCGGACGAGGATCCGGCGCAGTTCCGGCAACGAGGCAATGGCGCGCCGCATGACGTTGCTGTCCACTTGGAAGCCGTCGCCGGGCACCTGCATGATGATGCTGTGGGGATGAGTGTCGAGGCCTGCGGCCAGCGGCAAGCCAACCATGTCTTCGCGGCCGGACACGCCTACTTCCACGCTGCGGCCGTCGTCGGTCTCGACCAGCATCGAGGCGATGCCGCGATTCATGAAGTACACGGCGTCAATGGTTTCCTGCTCGCGCTGCAGGCAGGTGGCGAGACTGAGGTTGGTGAAGCGCAGGTGAGGCAGAATCGCTTCGAACTCATTGTCAGGGAGACGCAACAGGATTGTGTTGCGCACAATTTTACCCTGGGCCATTCGCTCCGTAACGCTTTCGAGTTGTGGTTTCGTACTCACAATCCATCAGATGATTTAGCCGGGGATAAGTAACCTCATGTATTCGCTGTAAGTTGTAGAGCCGGGCACGGTACAAAAGCCAGGGAAGTCGCGAGGGATTGGCCACAACTATAGGGCCGTCGGAGAACATCCCGTAAATGGCGAGGTTACGACTCCAATATTGTGATGGCGACTCGATAGATTGAAAACGATTCCATTCGTTGCTAATTTCGATAGAAAAGCACTATCCTTAAAGTTATAACGGAATTTTCAGCGAGCAAGACGCGGCTTTCATTGCGAGCCGCGTTTTGGTTTGTCTGGTCACATAGGGGGGTCGCTGACGCCGTGCAGCGGGAAGAACGATCCCATCCAGCGAAGGAGTTGCCTGAAGGCTCGAGGGGTCAGGATGCAACGCAAGACGCGACAACTGCGTCTGAGGTCTGTTCAGCACGCAACCTGGGAGGAAGCATGAATCTGTGGATAGGGGTGTCTCTGCTGGTGGCAATGCCCGTCTTTGCTCAAACCGGCAGCGATGCTCCTGTAGAGACGCGATCGTTCGGCAACGAGCGGATTGTGAACTATCAACCGGCCAGTGGTAGGGATCGCGCGAAGTGGTTTGCGGTTTCGACGGCAGGACCGCTCAGTCTGCTGGCGGCGGGGCCGATCAGCGCGGGCTTCGGGACAGCGATTAACCGTCCGAAAGAATACGGCCCGCACTGGGAGGGTTTC
Organism: uncultured Acidobacteriota bacterium; assembly: GCA_963850425.1. Lineage (GTDB taxonomy): Bacteria > Acidobacteriota > Terriglobia > Terriglobales > Acidobacteriaceae > Gp1-AA133. Next base: position 745,197 of record CAWKLF010000007.1, read on the forward strand.
GGCGAACGATACGGGATGCGCTTGACCGGTGTGTCGACAGGAAACGCGTTGGAGGCGTCCCTGGGAGCTTTGTGGGGAGAGGATCCGCGCTATTTCCCTTCCCCACAACGCGGGTTTGGAAGGCGTGTGAAGTACGTGATCCGGACGACGTTTGTGGCGCCCCATCGGGATGGAACGTGGCATCCGGCGTACGCGCGCTACATCGGAAATGTGGGGAACAACTTTCTGTCGGATAGGTGGCGGGTGGAAAGCGAGAATGGGGTGGGGAGCGCTCTGGTCCGCTGTGTGTTGGGCGTGGTCGGTCGAATGTCGGGAAATGCGTTTGCGGAATTCTGGCCCGATGTGCGGAAGCGCGTCTGGAAATCAAAGGCGTTAACCACGGAGGACACAGAGGGGCATGGGGGTAGGCAGTGAGGAAATCTTTAGATTTGCGATCTCCCAATCACTTAACACAAGTCCACTTCCGCGCCCAAGACGCTTTCGTTCAACTCAGCGTTGAACACCATCATCCCGTCATGGAGTGATTTCAATCTTCCGGCACGTTGGTCCCCTGAACGGAGAAGCAATCATCCCATCGTAGATGCCGGGAGACAAGCGAAGTCGTATTCGCCGAACTGATCTGTTCGCGCGCTGGCATCGGCGTCAGCCTTACCCCGAGTGCGATGGCAACGATGTAGGCATCGCGCATCGGAGAGCGATCGCCTGTGTACATAACTCTTCCAGCACGAAGAACTGTCAAGAAGAGGGCGGCGGCCAATCCCATTGCACACTCCTGTGCTAGTCTGGCGCCACTATGACTGAAGTGGTCACGCCGCGAAAGCATTTTTTGAGCGACCGGGTGTCGCATTTCACCGAGTCGGTCATCCGAGAGATGACACGGCAGGCGATGGTGCATGGGGCCATCAACCTGGCGCAGGGGTTTCCGGATTTTGCTGCGCCGGCGGAGATCAAGCAGGCGGCGCAGGAGGCGATTGGGGCGGACGTCAACCAATACGCCATTACCTGGGGAGCGAAAAGCCTGCGAGGGGCGATTGCACGGCAGATGGGAACGTGGCAGGGCGTGAAGGTTGATCCGGAAAAGCAGGTGACGGTGTGTTGCGGGTCCACCGAGGCAATGATCTCCACGCTCATGGCGGTCTGCAATGCCGGCGATGAGGTCGTAATCTTCGAGCCTTACTACGAGAACTACGGGCCGGATTCGATCCTCAGTGGAGCGAAGCCGCGGTTCGTAAAATTGCGCCCGCCCCACAAAGCGGGAGGCGACTGGACATTCGACGAAGGAGAACTGCGGGCGGCGTTTCACAAGCACACCAAGGCCATCATCGTGAACACACCCAATAATCCGACCGGCAAGGTGTTTGAGCAGGCAGAATTGGAGCTGATTCGCGATCTGTGCGTGGAGTTTGATGTACTCGCCATCACGGACGAAATCTATGAGCACATCCTGTACGACGGAACAAAGCACATCTCAATGGCGTCGCTCGCAGGTATGGAAGAACGGACGGTCACGATCAATGGGATGTCGAAGACTTACAGCGTGACGGGGTGGCGCGTTGGGTGGACGATTGCCCCACCGCGCATTACAGATGCAATTCGTAAGGTGCATGACTTCCTGACGGTGGGCGCGCCGGCGCCGTTGCAGGAGGCGGGCGCCTTGGCTTTGAGTTTGCCGGAAAGCTACTACGTGAAGCTGGCGGAAGGATATCGCAAGCGGCGCGACCGGTTGTTGCCGGCGCTGGAGGAGGCTGGATTCCGCTGCTTCCTTCCGCGCGGCGCCTATTACGTGATGACCGACATCAGCGGATTCGGATACGCGGACGATCTGGCGTTCACGAAATACCTGGTGAGCGAGATTGGCGTGGCGGCGGTGCCGGGATCGAGTTTCTATCGGAACCCCAGGGATGGAGCGCAACAGGTGCGATTCGCATTCTGCAAGCGCGATGAGACTCTGGATGAGGCGGCTCAGCGTTTACGGAAGGTACGGCCGGCGAGTGCGGCGCGGGGATAGCGCCAGGTGGGCAACGAGACACAAAGATTTTTTGTGGTGACGGGTGGTCCGGGTTCGGGCAAAAGCACGCTCCTTGACGCATTGGCGCGCGCGGGGTTCGGGCGGTCCGTGGAAGCGGGTCGCGGCATCATTCAGGATCAGGTTGCCATCGGCGGCCGGGCATTGCCATGGGTCGACCCTGCGCTGTTCGCGGACATGATGCTGGCCTGGGAGATGCGGTCCTACCGCATCGCACAAGAGCAGACTGGCGACATTTTCTTTGATCGCGGAGTGCCCGACGTCGCTGGATACCGGCGGCTGATGAAGCTACCTATACCCAAATACCTGGAGCAAGCGGTCCAATCGTTTCGCTACCATTCACGGGTGTTTATCGCGCCGCCCTGGGAAGAGATTTTCCAGCAGGATCGTGAGCGGAAGCAGGATTTCGCAGAAGCAGTTCGTACATCCGAGTCCCTCACCACGACCTATACAGGCTACGGATATGAACTGGTGGAACTTCCACGAGCATCGGTGGAGGAGAGAACACGGTTTGTGCTGCAAACCGTCGGATTAACGACCTGACGGGGACGCCTGCCGCCGGTTGGCGGCTTCAGCGATTACACGGATTGGGGCGCGGGAGGCCGTGTTCAGGGGACTGCGGAAAATTTTTCCTGTCATGTCCTCATCACGCCAATGAGCCCTCACACAGAAGGATGCTTCCGCGCTGATCTGGGTTATACTGCGAACAAGAACGATCATTTCTCTCGGGAAGAATTTAATTATGGCTCTCAAAGCAGTGGACGAGGTATCTGCCGAGGTTCCCGCCGACGATTTCCAGGCGCTGGAAGACAAGGTTTATCGCACTATTGAGATGTACAAGGCTGCGCGCGAGGCGAAAACCACGGCGGAGCGGGACGTGCAACGTCTGAAGCAGCAATTGCGGGATCGCGAAGAAGAGACCGAGTCGCTGCGCCGGGAAGCGGTGCAACTCCGCAAAGACCGCGAAGAGGTTCGCCGTCGGGTGGAGAAGATGATGCGGCAGATCGACGCGGCGGGCGAGGAGCAGGTGGCCAGCTAGCCTGCACAGCGATCCCGGACGAGAGGAGCAACCTTAGCTATGGCAACGGCGACGCGACAAAATCCGGTAAAAGACGCGAACAACAGCAGCGTGCGGGTGGAGATTTTCGATCAGGCCTACAATCTGCGAGGCACTGATCCGGAATACATCCTGAAACTGGCCGAATATGTGGACGGCAAGATGCGCGCGGTCGCGGAGCAGACCAACACCATCGATACGGTGCGGTTGGCGGTGCTGGCAGCGCTGAATATCGCGGATGAATATCATTTGTTAAAGCGGAATAGCCATGTGGGATCTTCCGCGATTGTGCAGCGGACGCATCGGTTAGCGAGCGCGCTGGATGAGGTATTGGAAGAGGAACAGGCGACGGGGAAGGCCAGGTAAAAAGCTTACTTCTTGAAAACAAACGAGCCGCCTCCCGGCGGCTTTTCTTTTGATGACTCCGCCGCACATCTGCGAGACTTGGAGCCCAAAATCTTAAAAACGCAGAGCACGCAGTGAACGGCCGCAGAGGGCGCACAGGGGAAGGTATATGGTTGAGTGGTGCTTGCACGCGCGTTGCCAGCTTTTTACAGGCGGGGGCTTGCGAAACTTCGCGGGTTTGCCTAGCATCCAATCCTGAAAGCCGGCCTGCGGAGTTGGTGGGGTGGTTACCGATTTTTGAACCAACACCGAATGAACGGGGACTTGACTCGAACTAAGATCCGGTGTGCGATGCTCCGCCACGCGGAGATGCCTAAAGGGTCTCGGCAGGTTCCCACCGTCTAGGACGGGTTCATTCTCGGCCCACCGCACGGCCCAGCGGGTCGGCTTTTACTTTTGACGGTGGTCGTGGTCTTCGGTCGTTGGCCGGACAATTCTGCAGTGCTTTCGCCATGTTTCTACCCTGATAGACTGATGAGTAGCGGGCATCTGTTTTCCCGCATCCAATAAACGTGTATCCACAAATTTTTCATATTGGACGATTTTTTCTGCCCACGTATGGGCTGCTGGTGGCTACCGGCGTTCTGCTGGGGCTTTGGATCAGCGTGCGGAATTCCGAGCGGCAAGGAATTGATCCGGAGAAGGCCTGGAACCTCGGCATCCTGGTGGTGCTCTGCGGGATTGTAGGCGCCAAGGTGCTGTACGTCGTTTATGACTGGAATACTTACCCGCACTGGACTGATATTTTCAGCGTCAGCACCTTGCAGGCGGGTGGAGTTTTCTCCGGTGGATTGATTGCGGCGCTGGTGGCTGCGGCGTGGTACATCCGCAGAAATCATATGCCGCCGCTCGGGACCTGCGACGCGTTCGCGCCGGGACTGGCGCTGGGCCACGCGATCGGGCGCGTGGGATGCTTCGCGGCGGGATGCTGCTTTGGCAAACCTACGCACGCGTGGTGGGGTGTGACGTTTACCAATCCGGTTGCGCACGACTTGGTGGGAACGCCGTTGGGCGAAGCGCTTCAGCCGACGCAGTTGTTCGAGTCGGCGGTCGAGTTGGCCAATTTTTTTCTGTTGATGTGGATGCTCAAAAGGAAGAGATTCGATGGCCAGGTGTTTGGTGCTTATCTGATTCTGTACGGGGTGGCGCGCTTCTTTTTGGAATTCCTGCGCGGCGATCCGGGGCGCGGATCGGTGTTCGGCGGATTTATGAGTGGGACACAGTTCATTGCGATCGGGCTGGTTATCGTCGGCGGTTTGATCTGGTTTTTGAAGGGTGGGGTACGTTCAGGTGTCAGGTCTCAGGTATCAGGCGTCGAGACCTAGATCCTGGTTTCACTTCCTGGATTTCATTTCTCTCAAACTTGAGTTTTGATGCGATCGAACAGGGCGCGCTTCCAGCCATGATGCGCTAGACTCTGTTCGATCTCCATGTCTCAAACCTTTCCACTGGATTTTCATGTGTCCGATGAGCAGGCAGGCTTGCGTCTGGATCAGTTGCTGGTCACGAAACTTGGAGATGTCAGCCGGGCGCGTGTGCAGCAACTCATCGAGCAGACGCAGGTGACGGTGGACGGGAAAGCGGGCAAGGCTTCGTTGCGGTTGCGGGGTGGAGAAGAAATCAAGGTACTTGGCCCGGCGACGCTCGAACCGCTGCGAGCGATGGCGGAAGACATTTCACTCGACATTGTTTTCGAAGATGCGGATCTGGCGGTAATCAATAAGCCGGCCGGCATGATGGTGCACGCGGGCGCGGGCTCGACCGACGATGCGCGCAATCGCGGAACGCTCGTGAATGCGCTGCTGCACCGGTTTGGAAAGTTGTCGGAAGTGGGCGGGAATCTGCGGCCGGGGATTGTCCATCGGCTGGACAAGGAAACCAGCGGCCTGATTGTGGTGGCGAAGAATGATGAGGCGCATCGCAAGTTGGCGGCGCAGTTTGCCAGTCGTGAGGTGAAAAAGACGTATATCACGCTGGTGCATGGGTGGGTGAAGCAGGATCAGGGAACGATCCGCAAGAACATCAGCCGGGATAGCGTGCGGCGCGTGCGGATGACGACGCGTCGGGAAGGCGGGCGCGAGGCCATCACGCATTACCGGGTGCAGCGCAGAATCGATGGGGCATTCGGCAAGTTCACGCTGCTTGAGGTGAAGATCGATACGGGGCGGACGCACCAGATTCGCGTGCATCTGGGTTCGTTGGGACATCCGGTGGTGGGGGACACGGTGTACGGGGCTCCGGCAATGATCAGGAGCCGTAGTGGATCGGTTGGGCTCGAGCGGAATTTTCTTCATGCGGCGGCGTTGGAACTGCGGCATCCGCGGACTGGGGAGAAGTTGGCCTTCGCGCGCGGCGTGCCCGAGGAGTTAGCGAGGTTCTTGGAATCTGTGGGGGTAGAGGGTGAACGTGGCTCGCCGCGCGGTGCCTAGACAGGCTGCAGAATCACTCGGGCATTTTTGCACGCCGAGAGCCGTATCAACACAACTTTTGGGTTGGGCCTTGCGGCTATAATGGGGGCAATGAGATTTCGGGTGTTCCTTCCCTGGCTGGTTGCGACGGTTTTGACGGTCGCGGCGATTGCGCAGAATGCGGACAGCGCTCCGGCTGCCGCGGCGCCCGGCCCGGCTCCGGCGCAAGCGACCACGCCTGCGATATCGGCGGTTCCCGCTTCCAAACCCGGTACCACCAACACCACCAGCAACGGGCAGCAGACGTCCACGCAGGACGATGATTCGGTCACAACCATCCGCAAGACCGTTAACGAAGTGAACGTGGTGTTCACAGTCACCGACAAGCATGGGCGCTATGTGAAGGACCTGAACAAAAGCGACTTCAAGGTGATCGACGATTCCAAGCCAGCCGAAGAGGTCAAGGACTTCCGCAACCAGACCGATCTGCCTTTACAGGTGGGCCTGTTGGTGGACGCCAGTAACTCGGTGCGCGACCGGTTCAAGTTCGAGCAGGAATCGGCGATCGAGTTTCTGAATCAGACGATCCGTCCGAAGTATGATGCGGCGTTCATCGTGGGCTTCGACGTAACCCCAGAAGTGACGCAGGATTTCACGGACAATACCGAGAGCCTTTCGCGGGGCGTACGGCTGCTGCGGCCGGGCGGGGGAACGGCGATGTTCGATGCGCTTTATTTCTCGTGCCGCGACAAATTGCTGAAGGCGCCGCGCAGCGGGCCATTGCGACGGGCGATTATTTTGCTAAGTGATGGCGAGGACAACCAAAGCCACGTGACCCGGGAAGAGGCGATTGAAATGGCGCAGCGCGCCGAGGTGATCGTCTATACCATCAGCACGAACATCTCCGGCATGAAGGGCAAAGGCGACAAGGTGCTCGAGCGGATCGCCGACGCGACTGGTGGCCGTGCCTTCTTCCCTTTCCAGCTGCGCGACGTGGCCAACGCGTTTGCTGAAATTCAGGACGAACTGCGCAGCCAGTATGCCGTTTCCTACAAGCCGGCTGACTTCCGCACCGACGGGCGGTACCGCACGATTGAAATCATAGCCTCCGACCACAAGAACCTGCACGTGCGCTCGCGCCGTGGCTATTTCGCGCCCGCACAATAACACCGAATGGCAGGGTATTCGGGCACTCCTCTTCCCAAGAAACTGGGTATCAAGGAACAATTCCGCGTGACGTTCGTCGGATTGCCGGCGGACGTGAAAGCGGCATTGGGAGATGCGCTGGTGGGATGTTCGGTGGTGAAAGACGGGCGCGAACCGCTGGATTTCGCGATGGTGTTTGCCAAGACGCAGGCGGAGTTGAAGAGAGAGTTTCTCCGGCTGACAAGGTGCCTGGCGCTGTCGGGGATGTTGTGGATTGCCTGGCCGAAAAAGACTTCGGGAGTCGCGACCGACATGAACGAGAACGACGTGCGGCGGATGGGACTGGACGCGGGGCTGGTCGATGTGAAGGTGTGCGCGGTGTCGGAGGTGTGGTCGGGCCTGAAGTTTGTGCGCAGGGTGAAGGATCGCCAGGGCTGATACATGGATGATTTGGAGCTTCTTCTCGCGAGCTTTACCATGACTTGCGATCTTAGCGTTATGGATTTGCTCTGGGTGCAATCACCGGGTCTTCCTTGGCTGTGAGAAGGTCTTTAGCCGTAAAGGACGCTAAGGTAAGCGTGCGTATGCCTCACTGCAGCCTGGCGTACTCGGCCTTGGCTTCTTTCAGGATGGGCAGGTCGGGGTCGGCGTCTTTCCAGAGGGCGAGGAAGTCCTGATAGGCTGTTCGGCTTTTCTGGGAGTCGCCTTGGAGTGCATAAGCGCGGCCCAGGCCGAGATGGGCGAGTGACATCAGCGGGTCGGCAGGCGAAAAATTCCGTAGGGCGAGAATCCTTTGAAATTCCTGCACGGCTTCCGCTCCCTGTTTGTTCTTTATGTAGGCGAGCCCGCGAAGATACAGCACGGGAGTACTGCCTCGGTCATAGGCGCTCGCCGGCTTCAAGAGTTCGATGGCCTTGGCCGCGTCGCCACTGTCGAGTGCCGTTGCAGCCTGCACCAGCGGTACAAAGAGAGCTTGCACCAGGATGTCATCGGGACGGCTCTTGGCGACTTCCGCTGCCAGGTCGAGTGCCTTTTTGCGGTCGCCCGCGAAGGCTAGAATGCCGGCCACCTGCAACTTCTGGTTGTAATCCTGAAAGATTGCGAGCGAGGCATTGGCTGATTCAATGGCCTCCTTGCGATTCCCCGCGAGTGCCCGGACCGAGGCCCGTTCTGAAATGGCTCCCGCCTCTGCGCTCTTGATCTCAACTCTTTTGCCGACTTGGCGTGCCTTCTCGTAGAAGTCTTCGGCCTGATGGAACTGGCCGTGCGACGCTGCGATCTCGGCATGGCGAAAGTGGACACTGTATTCCAGATCCGATTGCACCTTGGCTAGAGTTTCTTCGCGCTCCATGGCGGCGAGATCGCCCTGCGCCAGGGCGATGTTGGCCAGAATGTCGCGCAGGGACAAAAAGTCGGGGTGCAGGCGCAGTCCTTCATTTGCAATGGCCTTCGCTTCTTCCACCCGGTTAAGTCCCAGATATGCGGAAGCCGAATTCGCGTAGCCGCGCGATTGATCCGGATCCACTTTGATTGCGGCCTTCGCATTTTCTAACGATTTGTCAAAATCACCTAGCTGCAGTGCAGTCGCTGATAAGTTGATATAGGGGGTTACATCCCGGGGGTAGGTCTGCTTATAGAGTTCGTAGGCGGCGTTGCCCTTCTCCAACTGGCCGCTGTCGGCATAGTAGTGCGAGGTGATGTACAACCGCTCGCGCTCGCTGGCGCGGTCTTTGAGTTCGAACGCCTTCTTACGATTTTGCTCGGCGAGGGCGAGCTGACCGTAGTTGCCGTATACCGTGCCAAGTCGGGCGTAGGCCAAAGCGAAGTTGGGATCGAGTTCGATCGCCTGCTTGTAGAAAGGCATGGCAGCCAGATCGTTGCCCGTGCCGTGTTTCTCGTCCCCTAGACTGAACGCCTTGAGCGCTTCCAAGGAAGATGTGGTCGCTTCCTCGAGTGGCTTGTCGAATCGTTTGATCGACGCGAGCGACTCACCCAGCTTTTCGCGCAGCTGGGTGGTGGCCTGGTCGAGCGCTTTCAGTACCTGCTCTTTGCTGTCAGCGCGGGCCTGCGTTTCGGCGAGCGTGTCGCTGCTCGCGGCATTGACCGCATTGAGTGTCACCACGTACTGAGTTCCCATCCCGCCGATTGATCCCACCAGCAACGCTTTCACGCCGGTGCGCTGGGCGATCTCTCGTCCGATGGCAGCAGTGATGCGCTCATCCGCGGGCTTGCCCATCAGGGTCAAGGTCTGGCGGGCTTTTTCTTCAGAGACCACGTTCAAGAAGGGTGACTGTTGAAGATCAACGGCCAGTGCCTTCTTGAGCGTCCCGTCGAAGACTCCGTCCCCGGTGGTGTTGACGAAATCGGCGAGGAGAATCGAGTCCTTTTCTGTGATGGCTTGCGCGCGAGAAGAGCGCAAGTAGATTACGCCCGCCACGCCGAGCGCAAGGAGTGCCGCGAAGGGCACGAGAACTTTCCAAAGGGGGTATCGCGCCACTTCCACGACCGGTGCGCTGGGCTGGGCCGCAGGGACGAGACTGGAACTGCTCCGCTCGCTCGCCCCATGCGATGTTGAACCCGATGCGGGACTAGAAACGGGCATGACGGCGGGATTGGAAGGTGGCAACTCAGCTTCGCTTTGCGCCACAGCCCGCCCGGAGTCGGTGTCGCGTTTCAGACGCTGCAGATCGGCGCGGAGATCGCCGGCGTGCTGGTAGCGCAGGTTACGATCCTTCTCGAGAGCTTTGTTGACGATGCGTTCGAGTTCGCTGGGCAGATCGGGATTCAGGCGTACGGGAGCAGCGGGCGCTTTGTGCAGGATGGAATCAAACAGAGCGGCCGAGGTTTCGCCCCGGAATGGGAGCGCGCCCGTGGCCATCTCGTAAAGCACTGCGCCGAAGGAGAACAAGTCGGTGCGGCCATCGATATCCTTGCCCAGCGCCTGCTCGGGTGACATATACGCAACGGTGCCCAGCGCCATGCCCGGGCTGGTGAGGTGTTGCTGGTCCACTCCGGCTGTGGCTTCCTCGAGGACCGTGTCGGTGCGGCCGGTCATCGGAGTGAGCTTGGCAAGCCCGAAGTCGAGAATCTTGGCGTGACCGCGCTTGGTTACGAAGATGTTGGCGGGCTTGATGTCGCGGTGCACGATGCCTTCCGCGTGCGCGGCATCGAGCGCGTCGGCGATTTCAATGGCCAACAATAAGAGAGTTTCGGTCTCGATGGGGCGCCCGGCAATCCGATGCTTGAGCGTCATGCCATCGAGGAACTCCATAGCAATAAAAGGATGCCCTTCGTGCTCACCAATGTCGTGGATGGTGCAGATGTTGGGGTGATTCAACGCAGAGGCGGCTTGCGCTTCGCGTTGGAAACGAGCGAGGGTTTGAGGATCGCGCGCGACGTCGTCCGGCAGGAACTTCAGGGCGACGAAACGATGAAGGCGAGTGTCCTCGGCCTTGTAGACCACACCCATTCCGCCGCCTCCGAGCTTTTCGACGACCCGGTAGTGCGAAATGGTTTGGCCGATCACCGGCGCGAATCTTACGTGAGGGAAACGGACGAGTCAATGAGCGCTGCCGACCAAGGCATTTAACAGATGAGGCGAGCCGAATCGAAGCAATCCACAATCCCCTCCTGCCAAAATTCGTTACGGTCGACAGCGCATCCCGGGCTCGCAACCGGGGGTGGCGATGGGTCAGAGCAACATCACGGTAAGCTTGCTCAAGGATCCAGTTCGGTGAATGCGTCCACAAACTTGACGGTGACCCCGTAACAAACAAAATCAGCTCGTGCGTTCCATAACGGAAAAACCAATTCAATGCAGCGAAAAAAGAGTGCGCGCAGGTTGCCGAGATCGTGTTACGTTGCGCTCTGGAGCGGTCCTGCATCGGGAGCAGATACGCCGGTAGCACGGGGGCCGGGTTCCCACGGCATCCGTCTACAGCCATGATTATGAAATTCTGCCCAAATTATGGTTGCGTGGCCTATGGACGCCTCGTTTACACACAATCGACCCGTTGCGTCCTTTGCCGTTGGGATCTGAAACCTCCGCGGATGAAGAGCGAGACGGCCGGAGACAACTCCTTGCCAGCCGCCGCTGAAAGACCGGGAGGGGTTGAATCGCGCACGCATCATCGGCGACCGGCTCTTCGGCATTCGGCGTAACCTACCTTTCGTACTCCGGTAACTTGTGACAACTTGCGGGTTGTCCTAACCTTTCGCAGGATGGGCTTCGAACCATGGCAGCCGCGGGGGTGGAGCTCGTCTGGCGAGGATTTCAAGCCGGCGGATGAGGATGTAATCCGCACGTTGGCGGAGATCGAGAAAGCTTCCACGCCGCTTCCTTCCGCGACCTCCGATACATCACTACAAAACAGCATGACGGCTCCGCGGGTGTCGGGGGGCACGCGACGACCTCCGAGTGCCGCTGCCAGCAGCGTCGTGGTTGCGTTGGGAGCGGCGGTCGGATTCGTGATCCTGGGACTGAATTTCTTGTACCAGCATCCTTCGACGGGACAGGCGAGCCGCGGGCGGGCGCGGGTCATTTCGCGCTCATCGTTGGACCCGGCTCTGCAGACCGAGGCTGAGCAGTTGTTGGGCAAAGCAACGGCAGGCGATACGGGCGCGGCAGAGCAGGTGCTCTTGCAGGCCCCGAACTGGACGGGCAAGACACATCGCACGCCGAAGTCGGAGCAATCGATCGAGACGGCGCTGAATCTCCCGGACTTGCATGCCCGGCAGGCGGCCTTGCAGGCGGAATTGGCGCTGGATGGTGTGACGGCGGATGACGCAGGATTGAAGTTCGTGGAACAGGCGGTCGGCAATCCGAGCCAGAGGGTGTGGGCTTTGTGGATGCTGGGCGCTCTTGGGAACCGGGGCGTCGATCCGATGCATACGGCGAAAATCCTTGGCACGTATTTGACGGACCCGCAGGTAGAAGTGCGGGCAGCGGCCGTGAACGGGTTGTCGCTGGTGGGCACCGACGAGACCATCCCACTCATGCTGGACCGGTTTCGAAATGATCCCTCGCCGGTCGTGCAGGAACGCGCGGCGTGTTCGCTGGCGGAGTCGGGAATGTATACGCATGAACAGCGCATGACGGCGGCCGGGAGCTTGGTGGGATGGCTCGATGATTCGTTGTTGAGCGCGCCTCAGCACGAGTGGACGCTGCATGCGTTGCGGGATATCTCGGGGCAAAACTTAGGGACCGATTCGAGCGCCTGGCGGCAGTGGTATTCGGGGTCGCGGTGAGGCGAGTCGCTTACAGGGCCCTGAGTGGCGCCCCTAAACTCAGCCCGCACCTGTAGTCGTCAGTCCTGCTTATGCGCGATGGCGTAGTAGCCGCTGCGAGTTTGAATTTTGTAGCCTTGCTTGGAGTGAACTTCGATTTTGCGGAATGACCCGTCCTGAACGTTATTGGTTGGGGTGTAGCCGACGTTGTACTGGCTGCGCAGTTCTTTGGCGATCTGGTCGAATGCCTCCTTCAACTTCTCAACCTTGTTGCCCACTTCGATAACGCGGCCACCGGTCTCGCCGGCAAGCTTTTTCATTTCTGAGTCGCCCGAGTAGCCGAAGCCGCCGTAAAAGCCGCGGTCGGCAATCATCAAGACATAACAAATCGAGTCGGATTTCTGTGCCGCTTCAATGGCATCTCGAATGTGCAACTGGCTGCCTTGGTCTTCCCCATCGGTGAGCAGGATCATGGCTTTGCGGCCGACCTCGTGGGCAAGCTCGTCGTGAGCCGAGAGGTAAACCGCGTCATAAAGGAGGGTGCCACGCGGGTTGCTGGTGGGTACAGGTCCGCCGCCCATCCCGGGGATGCCGCCGCCCTGTCCGGCGTTGATTCGGGTCTTATTCAGTGCATCTTTCAGACGGCGTTTATCGTTGGTGAAGTCCTGCAGCAGATCGACGTTCACGTCAAAGCTGATCACGAAAGCTTCGTCTTTGTCGCGCAGGATGTCGTTCAGGAACGCGCCGCCCACTTCCTTTTCCATCTCCAGGACGCGCATTTGGCTACCGCTGGTGTCGATCAGAATTCCGAGCGTCAGGGGTAGATTACTTTCGGCAGTGAAGTACTTGATGGTCTGCGGCTTGCCGTCTTCAAACAGCTCAAAATCTTCCTTCTTCTGATCGGGAATCAGCCCGCCTTTCTTGTCTTTCACGTTGAAGAACAACTGCACCACGTTGACCTGGACCTTCAGGGTCTCCATCGACTGGTCCTGGTTCTGATCCTGATCTTTGGTGTGATCCTGCAGGGTGGGGAGTGACTGGGCAACGGCCCAGGGCGCGAGCGCCAGCCAGCATATCAGCGCGAGAGACACAAGGAATGAGTGAGCTTTGAGCATCCGGCAAATTCTCGTGGGACTTTTGTTAGTCTATTCCTGTAAGGTTAGATGCACCAATCTAAAGGGTTTGAGCATCCGAGAGAACAGACGGTTGCCTGCTCTGGAGAAGATGACTTGGATCAGTTGACTTGGAAGGGTTTAGGCGCGGCAGTGATCTCCGCGTTGCTTCTGGCAGTGGCTGTGGCATTGGCCCAGGAACAGGGGCAAAAATCGACGGGTCAACAGGATATTCCGGATGCGCCGTCTGCCGTCAGGCCCGCACCGTCATTTCCCGCGAATCTTCCCCCCAGCCGTCCACAACCGGAGTCTGAACCGCCTGCAACTCCCGCCAACAGCCAGCCTTCCTCTTCGAACCAGCCAGCGCCCTCCAACGAGGGTACAACTCCGCGAATGCCGCCGGTCAACACCGTTCCGCCGGGAAGCGTTCCGAAAGACCAGATGAATACGCGGGAAGACCTCTACACCTTCCGCGTGGTGACTAACTTCGTGCTGGTCCCGGTGACGGTGAAAGATGGATCGGGCCACATGGTAGATGGTCTTCTGCCCAACGACTTCGCCGTGTTTGAGGATGGAAAGAAGCAGGACTTGAAGTTCTTCACCAGTGATCCCTTCCCGCTGTCGGCGGCCGTGATTCTCGACACCGGGATGCCCGACACCGCAGTGCAGAAAATTAACCAGACATATTCGTCGCTGTCGGGAGCGTTCAGTCCTTACGACGAGGTATCGCTCTACACCTACAGCACCACGGTGAGCCAGGTTTCGGATTTTTCTTCGGCCGGGCAAAAACTGACTTCAGTGCTCAACCAGATGAAGTTGGAACGCGGTCGCAACAATGGCGCGCCCGTGATGAACGGGCCGCTCGGTCCGCAGGGGCCGACAATTAATGGGATTCCGGTTGAACGCCCCGGAGCTCAACCGAACATCGCGCCCCCCAAAGACGTCCGGGTGCTGAACGATGCGGTTCTGCGAGCGGCGCTGGATCTGGGAAAACGTGATCGAGCACGCCGCAAGATCATCTTCATCATCAGCGATGGGCGGGAATACGGCAGCCGGGTTTCCTACAGCGACGTTCTCAAGGTGTTGCTTTCGCGCGAAATTACCGTTTATGCGATCGGACTCGAAGGTTCGGCTATTCCGATCTACAGCAAGCTGGAAAAGCTGCGCCTGCCGCATTACGGCTATAGTGACATTCTCCCAAAGTACACGGCTGCGACCGGGGGAGAAGTGTTCAATGAGCTCACGCGGGACAATATTGAAGTGGCTTATGCCCGCGCCACCGGCGATGCACGGAACCAGTACACGCTGGGCTACACCACGCGAGCCACGCCCAGTAGTGCCTATCGCGATATTGAGGTACGGGTCGCGCGGCCCGGGCTGAAGATCAGCGCCAAAAGCGGATACTATCCGCTGCCCACCCCCAAATAGGGAATTGCGATGCCAAGGCTGCCCCGAAAGTAACGGGGGTAACCTGCCGGTTGTCCAAGGGCCTGTGATATAAAAGCCAGCAGTACCCCAAGGGAATTTTTCTGCGTTGGCTCTCCAGCGAGCGGGTCGGGGTGCCTTCGCCGCAATTTTTTTCGAGGAAATTCTTGAGTTTCATCAACTTTGCAGCCCGCGAGATCAACTGCAAGATCGTGTATTACGGCGCCGGATTAGGCGGCAAGACCACGAACCTGCAGCACATCTACCAGAAAACCGCGGAACAACAGAAGGGCAAGATGATCTCGCTCGCTACCGAAACCGAGCGAACGCTGTTCTTCGACTTCTTGCCGCTGGACCTGGGTTCGGTGCGCGGGTTCAAGACGCGCATCCACCTCTATACCGTGCCCGGCCAGGTGTTCTACGACGCCAGCCGCAAACTGATTTTGCGCGGTGTGGATGGGATCGTCTTCGTGGCCGACTCGCAGGAAGAGCGCATGGACGCCAATGTTGAAGCGCTTGACAACCTGATGGACAATCTCAAGGAACATGGCTACGACTTCTTGAAAATTCCCTACGTGCTGCAGTTAAACAAGCGCGACCTGCCCAACGTCCTGCCAGTCGATGCCTTGGCCAAGGAACTCCGCAGAAAGAATGAGCCGGTAATTGAGGCTGTGGCGTTTCAGGGAGGCGGGGTGTTCGAGACGCTGAAGGAAATCGCCCGGCAGGTTCTCACGGAGTTGAAGCAGGGCGGTTAGGACTCCCCCGGTTTTCGGTGTCCGATTTCCAGTTTTTCCCTTTTAGTTGTCTGCTTTCAGCATTGCATCTTGACGGCTCCGTCAAGTCTTCGACCTTTTCGAAAGGCAATCCAACCAGGAATCCTTTTGATTCGCGAAGGATACGAGGATTTGCTCGGCGGTCCGGGCGGTAAGATTCACGCCCCACTCACCGAGCGTGCCAAGCGCGCCCGCTCGTAGACCTTCACATACTCCTTGGCCGAGGCTGCCCACGAAAAATCCCGGCTCATACCGGTGCGCATCAGCACTTGCCAGGAGGCTTGGTCGCGGAAGGCTTGCAACGCGGCCTTAATGGTCAGCAGCAGAGATTCTCCGTTGTATTCGGAGAATTTGAAGCCGGTGCCCTTTCCAGTGCGCGCATCCCAGGGTTCGATAGTGTCGTCGAGACCGCCGGTGGCGCGCACGATGGGCACCGTGCCGTACTTGAGGCTGTAAATCTGGTTCAGACCGCAGGGTTCGTAACGCGACGGCATCAGGAACATGTCGGCGCCCGCTTCAATTTTGTGGGCGAGCGCGTTGTCATATGCGACTTTCACAGAGATCTTCTGCGGGAATTGTTTTTGCAGGCGCAGGAACATTTCTTCGTAGTCTTTGTCGCCGGTGCCGAGCACGACCAGGATCATCTCTTCGCGCGCAAGCCGGTCCATGATCTGGGAAATCAGGTCGAAGCCCTTCTGGGCGGCAAAACGCGAGACGATGCCGATCACGGGAAGCTTGGGATCGGCGCCCGAAAGGCCGAACGCAGCCAGCAGGTCCAGCTTGTCCTTGGCCTTGCCGGCCAGGTCGTCAGGAGTGTAGTGGGCAGCGATATCATTGTCGGTAGCGGGATTCCACACGTCGTAATCCACGCCGTTCACAATACCCGTAACCGTGGCGGAGCGGTTGCGCAGAACGCCTTCCAGGCCGAATCCGTACTCGGTGGTTTGAATTTCCTGGCTGTATTTCCGGCTCACCGTCGTGACGTAGTCCGAAAAAACCAGCGCGCCTTTCAGGAAATTTACCTGGCCGAAGAATTCCATCTTCGAAATCGTGAACAGGTCCCAGGGGAGCGTAAGCAGGGGAAGAATCTCCGCCGGGAACAGGCCCTGGTAGCCCATATTGTGAATGGTGAAAACGGTCGCGGTATCGCGGAATGCAGGGTCTTCCGCATACTGGGTGTGCAGCAGGACGGGCACGAGCGCGGCCTGCCAGTCATGGCAATGGAACACATCAGGGACACCGACGATCTTCGAAGTTTCGATCACGGAGCGGGAAAATAGGGCAAAGCGTTCGGCGTTATCGGGATAATCGCCAATCGCGGTTCCATAGAGAGCTTCGCGATCAAAAAACGGCGGGTAGTCGACGAAGAAGTAGCGAACAGCGGCCTGTCCACCCGCAGAGACCACGGAAGAGAAGCGGTAGTGATCGTCGAAGGGGATCGTGATGCTGCGTGCCACGGATTTCGCGTCCGTCAGTTTGGTCTGGCGGTAGCGCGGAAGGTAGACCGTGACCTGGTGGCCCAGCGCTGCGAGTGCGCGGGGCAAGGCACCCACTACATCAGCGAGACCGCCGGTCTTGGAATAGGGCACACCTTCCGAGGCCGCAAAAGCGATATGCATGAAGCCGATCCTCCCTGGAGAAGCCGCGGACGCCGGGCGCAGGATATGATGAAGAAGACAAGTTTGCGCGAGCCAATGCCCGCCCAACTGGTAAACGGGATAAGCGTTGTCAGTCTAAACGGGCCAACGAAAGAGGGTCAAACGTGCCAAGGGCGATAGCTCACCGGCCGACTCGTAAGCCGAAACTTGGGCAGCATTTTCTGGACGACGCATCTACCGCGCGGAGGATCGTCGAAGCCCTGGGGGACGTGTCGCAAGGCACCGTGCTGGAAATCGGCCCGGGACGCGGGGTGCTGACTTCCCTGCTCGCGAATCGGGTGCGCCGACTGATCGCGATTGAACTGGACCGCGTGTTGGCGGCGCAACTGCGCATGAAGTTCGCGCTGTACCCCAACGTGGAAATTATCGAAGGCGATGTTCTGGCGATCGATTTCAGCACTCTGTTCGGGCCAAAGCCGGGCGCTTCACGGCCCGGTCTGGTGCAGACGCCGGAGCCGGTCCCGGTGGTTGGCAATCTGCCCTACTACATCACTTCCGACATTTTGTTGCGCATGTTTGAATTCCGCGAGTCCTTCAGCACAATTGTGGTGATGGTGCAGAAAGAAGTGGCGGACCGTTTAGCAGCTTCGCCGGGAAGCCGCGACTACGGACTGCTTTCCGCAACAGCGCAACTGTACGCCCGGGTAGAACGACTTTTCACGCTGCCGCCGAGTGCATTTTCTCCGCCGCCGAAAGTTCACTCATCGGTGGTTCGGCTGGAGATGGCGCCTCGATTGGCGAAACTTAAGGTTGAGGAAGCGGGCTTCATCAAGTTTTTGAAGCTGTCGTTTGGGCAGAAGCGCAAGACGCTGTGGAACAACTTGAAGACCGAGTACGCCGCAAATTTGCTCAAACAGGCATTGCAGGATGCGGGCGTGAAGCCTACCGTTCGTGCGGAAGCCCTGCCGCTGGAAAAAACAGCCGCGATCTTTCGTGCGCTGGCTTCGAAGAACGGGGACCTCTCCGGTTCTGGAAAATAGCCCCGCTCCGGGCGAAGGAGACGCAATGGGCTCGCCGACAATTCGGCCCGCTGCGGTCGCCGGGAAGTTCTATCCGCAGGACCCAAAGAAACTGCTGGCCAGCATTCATTCCTATATTTCCGAAGAACCTCGCCAATCAGCGCTGGGCTGTGTGGTGCCGCATGCCGGCTACATGTATTCCGGACACGTCGCCGGAGCGGTCTATGCTCGGGTTGAGGTGGGTCGTCGGTGCATCGTGCTGTGCCCGAACCATACCGGACAAGGCAAGCCGCTCTCCATCATGAGCAGGGGTTCCTGGCAAACGCCACTGGGGAATGCGGAGATCGATTCGGAGTTGGCGGACGCGCTGATGCGGACGTTTCCTTCGCTGACAGAGGACTCGGCTGCGCATCGTGCGGAACATGCGATCGAAGTGCAATTGCCTTTCTTGCTGACGTTGCGCGCGGACATCCGCTTTGTCCCGGTTGCGATCGGGACGCGGCAGTTTGAAGTTCTGGAGGGATTGGGGTTGGCGATCGCAGCCGTCCTTGCTGAAATCCACGAACCCATCCTGGTGGTCGCCTCGAGCGACATGAATCACTACGAGTCCGACCCGGTCACCCGGGTAAAGGACAACAAGGCCATCGAGCGCATCTTGTCACTGGATCCGCGCGGATTGTATGACGTCGTGATGGAAGAAGAGATCAGCATGTGCGGATTCGGGCCGGCTGTGGCGATGCTGACGGCGTCCTTGAAGCGGGGCGCGACCGTGGCGGAGTTGGTCAAGTACGCTACTTCGGGGGATGTTTCCGGCGATCGGCAGATGGTCGTGGGATATGCGGGAATTGTGGTGCGTTGAAAGCCAGGGAAGCCATGCCGTATTTGTGCAGGATCGAAATTCGAGGCCATGCATCAAACCACCAGATTCTTGCTTCGCTGGGAAGAAGATTTCGAGGAAATAACAAATATTTGCTTGATCACTGCAAAGGCTAGCCGGGAGTTTTAGAATTTTGCGGGCAAGATACCATCAGCAACAATTCACTGAGAACTGACAACCGGGAACTGGGAATTGATTTTATGAGAGACGTCGTCATCGTATCTGCGGTTCGTACACCTGTGGGACGGGCTTTTAAGGGAACATTGCGGGCGACGCGCCCTGACGAGTTGGCCGCGGTGGCCATCAAGGGTGCGTTGGAGCGCGTGCCGCAACTGGATCCCAAGGAAATTGAGGACGTGATTTTGGGTTGCGCCATGCCTGAAGGCGAGCAGGGCATGAACGTCGCGCGGATTGCCTCGTTGCGCGCGGGGCTCCCCGTGGAGGTTTCGGGACTCACGATCAATCGTTTCTGCTCGTCGGGCCTGCAATCGATCGCCATGGCGGCCGAGCGCATCATGGCGGGCGGAGCGGATGTCATTGTTGCGGGGGGAACGGAATCCATGTCAATGATCCCGATGGGCGGCAACAAGATTTCGCCGAACCCGTGGCTGGTTGAAAATCACCCTGGAGCTTATTTGACGATGGGACTGACGGCCGAACGGGTGGGACAGCGTTTTGACATCACGCGCGAACAGAGCGACGAATTCTCCTTGCGCAGCCATCGAAATGCATTGGCAGCAATCGAGACAGGAAAGTTTGCCGATGAAATCGTGCCGGTGCCGGTCACGTTCACAACGGTAAACGGGCATGGCATTTCGGACGCGCGAGGGCGATCAGCGCAGAAGCCCGCCCGGCACGAGGTTGTTTTCAAGGTTGACGAGGGGCCGCGAGCCGATACGTCGCTCGACGCCCTCCTCGCGCTCAAACCCGCGTTTCACGTGAAGGGGATCGTGACAGCTGGGAACTCCTCCCAGATGTCGGATGGAGCGGCGGCCGCGGTGGTCATGTCGGCAGAGCGTGCGAAAGCGTTGGGCCTGAAACCGCTGGTTCGCTATGTTTCGTTTGCTACAGCGGGCTACAAGCCCGAGGAGATGGGGCTGGGACCCGTGTTCGCGATTCCCAAAGCTCTGAGGATGGCGGGGCTTAAGCTGGCCGATATCGATGTCATCGAACTGAATGAAGCCTTCGCCGCACAATCACTGGCGGTGATTAAGGAAGGCGGGCTCGATCCGGAGAAAGTGAATCCGAACGGGGGCGCAATCGCGCTCGGGCATCCTCTCGGATGCACGGGGGCGAAGCTGACAGCCAGCATTATCCGGGAACTGAAGCGCCGGAAAGCGCGCTATGGGATGGTGACGATGTGCGTGGGCGGCGGAATGGGCGCGGCCGGAATTTTTGAGAATTTGAATTGAAGATCTTAAGCGGACACCGAGGTGCACCGGAGGAAACGGACACGGCGGCGGTCCTCTGTGTTCTCCATGTCCTCAGTGGTAAATGATGCTTGCCACGATTTGCGGCTGCGCGTGGCAGGGCGATGGTCTTACATCCTCTCGGCTAACGCCGCCAGAAAAACTCCGGTATAGACCGCGATCACCAGCAGCACGAAGAATGCGCCGAAGGAGAACATGGTCAGCAGGCTAAACGGTCGCGCCACGCAGCTTTGCACCAGCTTGTAAACTCCGAAGAATTCTGCGACGACAAGAAGAGGGAACAACAGAAGCGCCCATAGCGTGGCGTGTGGAATGCTCGGGTGGAAGATAAGGCTGGTGAATGCGGGAACGATTGCCAGCGCCGGAATCAGCGAGAACGTGGAGCCGAGATACAGCAGACGCTCACGCTCCCGCCAGGTCATGCAGGCTCTACTTTGCTTCGTAGACGGTTTTTCCGCCGATGACGGTTCGCAGAACGCGTGTGTCTAGGAGCTTCTGGGGTATGACTGCGGTCACATCGCGGTCGAGCACCACGAAATCCGCGAACATGCCGGGCACGATCAGGCCTTTTTGTTTTTCTTCGAACTCGGCGAAAGCAGAGCCGGTCGTATAGGCGGCAAGGGCCTGGTCCATCGAAACTTTTTGTTCGGGAAAATATTCCTGTTTGCCGTCCACGCTTTTTCGCGTGGTAGCAGCGTACAGGCCTCGAAATGGCGAGATCGGCTCAACGGGATAATCCGTGCCGAACGCCAGGGTCACCCCGCGCTTGAGGAACTCAGCCCACGCATAGGAGTGCGCGGCGCGCTTCTCACCCAGCCGGGCCTGCGCCCATTTCATATCACTTAACAAATGGCAAGGCTGCATGGAAGCGATGACTTTCAGATCGCGAAACTTTACGACCTCCAGTGGGGTGACCACCTGGGCGTGTTCGATGCGCAGACGATAGTCTTCGCCTCCGTTGGCAGCCTTGATCTTTTTTTCTTTAGCCGCCTTCACGGCTTCGGCGAAGGCATCGAGCGCCATCTGTGCGCCCTTATCGCCGATGGCGTGAAAGCCAACCTGGAAGCCGGCCAGCACACGCTCTTTCGTCATCTCGTTGAGTTTGGGCGCATCGTAGCGCGGCAGGCCCGAGTTCTTAGGATCATCCGCGTAGGGCTCGATCAGCGCGGCAGTATGGGAACCGAGCGAGCCGTCCATGAAGCCCTTGAGCATTCCGGTGTGCAACATCGGATCCGAGGCAAGATGCTCCTGGCGCTTCGCGTTCAATTGATCGACCGGATCGTTAAAGGGAAGCCACTCACTCACGCGGGCGGTCAGCTTGCCGTCTTTTTCAATTTCTTCCAGGACGTGAAAATCATCCCAATCGCCAGAATTGTCCTGTACTGAAGTGACGCCCCAGCGCGCGGCTTCGGCCAGCGCGCGTTCCATGGCTGCGCGGCGCTGCTCGTGGGTGGGCGCAGGAATTGCGTCGGTGACAGCCTGGCGAGCGGTCTCGCGCAAGACGCCGCTAGGCTGGCCGTTGGAGTCACGATCGATCTTGCCGCCCTTGGGGTCGCGGCTGGCAATGGTGATGCTGGCCAGCTGCAGGGCACGCGTGTTGGCTACGGCGATGTGGCCGTCCACGCGCTCCAGAAAGACGGGATGACCGGCCGACACTTCGTCAACGTCCCACCGGGTGGGGACAACCTTCACCGGCCACAGATTTTCATCCCAACCACCGCCGAGAATCCACGCGCCGGGCGCCGCCGACGCAACGTTGGCGCGGATTCGTTCGCGGAATTCGTCGAGCGACTTCACTCCCACCAGATTAACGTTAAGGGCCTGAAACCCACCCTGCGAGAGATGTGCGTGGGCATCGTTGAACCCGGGCATCAGAAATCGCCCGCCGAGATCGATGACCTGCGTGTTCGGGCCCTTGAATTTGAGAATATCGCCGTTCTCACCAACGGCCTGAATTCGGTCGGCGCGGACCGCGATGGCCTGCGTGCGCTTGACAGCATTGAAAGCGGCCTTGTCGACAACGCCAGTGTAGATGTTGCCGTGAATAAAGATCGTGTCGGCGCGAGGCGGAGCCTGTTCCTGAGCACGAACGGAGGACATGAAGAAGAGCAGTAACAAGACAGGACACACTTTCATTCGCCGACTCCGGCCAGCACCAGCAAAGTCAGGAGAATCCGCTTTAAACCAAGTTCGCGCCCGGTGCAGTCGAACCATTCCTGCAGGGTGTGAGCGCCACCACCGGATCCGCCGCCGCCGATGGCGATGGCTTCACGCCCTAGCGAGAGTGGTATGTTGGCGTCGGTGGAGGCGCGCTGCACTTGCGCCACGTTGCCGAGGTGAGAATCGACAGCCCGCACCACGTGCAGCAGGCGCGCATTGGGCTCCAGTTCTCCGGCGGGGCGATCGCCGATGACAACGACTTCGCAGGTGACGGCATGCGTCTTGCGGTGAGTGGCGCTCCGTTGTTCAGCGGCATACTGCTCGGCTTCGACCGATTGGTCGAGACAGACCCGCAACGAGCGCTCCAGGCGCTCGAGCTCTGTGGAAGAGGTCGAGCGCAGGTCGACGCGCATGCTGGCCGACTCCGGAATGGAGTTGACCGAGGTTCCGCCACGGATCACGCCAATGTTAAAGGTGCTCTTGGGGGCGGCGGAAACGGGGGTCTGGCAAAAACGCTCGATGGCGCGAGCCAGGATCACGATGGGATTGGGAGCGCCGAAATCGCTCCAGGAATGGCCGCCCGGGCCGCGCACGATGATTTCGAAACGACGACTGCCCAGGGCCTCAGCCACGATGGTGTCCGAGCCAGCACCGTCAAGGATCAAACTGTAGGCGATGGAGTCTTTCCAGCGCGGCGTGGCAAAGATGTGGCGCATCCCACGGAGGTCGCCTTCGCCTTCTTCCCCGACATTTCCGATGAACACAAACGGCATCGCATGCCGGACGCGCACCGCGCGCAGAAGTGCTGCAATCGCGAGCATCGCAGTTACGCCGGCGCCATTGTCGGAAACGCCCGGGCCGTAAAGGCGAGTTCCCTGTTGTCGAATGTTCAGTGGAGTTCCGGCTGGAAAAACCGTATCAATGTGGGCGCTGAGCGTGATGTAACGCTTCCCGAAGCCAGGATGGATCCCGAAGACGTTGCCGACATCGTCGATGCGAACATCGTCGAGGGCCAGTTCGCGAAAACGTTCGGCGAGCCAGGCAGCGCGGGAACCTTCTCCGAAAGGCGGAGCGGCGATGCGCGCCATTTCCAGTTGCCACTGGGCGAGTTGCGGTTCCTGGGCGCGAAACCAGTTGAATGCGGAGCGAACTTCGGGAGAGGCGGAAAGGCGAGCGACTTCGTCTTGAAAGGCGGGGTCAATATCCGACACTTCGCCGCGGGGACTTGAAGGCATGGAGATCGTCCGCCCAGTTTACAACGGTCCGGCGTTGGACCGGAGTTGCTTCTCGAGGGTCGCTGGTTTCGGTCGGGTCACACCCTCGATTACCCATCACGGATCCGCCGGAAAATCGACAACCCATGCGCACGCAGATTTTCCAGATTGGATTTGGCGGCATCCTAGACTGGGTGCAGCCGAGCCGAAATCTTAAAACGCAGAGAGCGCGGAAAAGAGCGGCTGAGATCGCAGAGAAACGCGTTCAGAGAAACGCTTCAAAGAAACGAATTCGCGGAAAGCTTGAAGAGTTGCCAACTCGGCATTCTCGGCGGCCTCTGCGTTACTCTCTGCGACCTCTGCGTTTTAAGATTTTCTCTCTGTTGATCGTATCGCCTGTTCACATTGCACGAGAGGGATGTGAGATCTCTGAGAAAGATTTTAAGCTTCGCGGTGCGGAGCAGTGACGCACTCCAGGATCTCGGCGTCTGTCAGGGTGTGGTCGGATTTCTTGGCGCGGGCATAGATGCGGTCCACGATCTCCTCGGTGGCGGGAATGCCCCGGCGCTCCAACCAGTAATGCACATTGGATTTCCCGCTCATTGGGCCGATGTCGATGATTTGCTCCAGTCCGAACACATGCGAGGGGACGCCGGAGTAAACCGAGTTCGCCAATTCGACATCGTTTTTCTTAAATGCTTTCACGATGGCCGCGGCATGCACACCTGTAGCTGTTCGAAACGCATCCTCGCCTACCACGGGATAGTTTGCGGGAATCGGAATGCCGGTGGCGCGCGCTACCGCGATGCAATAATCCTTGATTTTGGTCAGGTCCTGCGTGTCCCAGGGAGCAATGCCCATCAACTTGAGATTGACGAGCATGAGATCCATTTGAGTGTTGCCAACGCGCTCACCGACGCCGAGAGCGGACGCATGAATACAGTCGGCCCCCGCCACTAACGCGGCCATAGCGTTCGGAACACCGAGGCCGCGGTCACAATGGCCGTGCCAGTCGACGCGAATTTTTTCTCCCGAAGGCTTCACCACCTCCTGCAGGACAAAACGGACTAGAGCGAACGCTCCCATCGGCGTAGCATGGCCGGCGGTATCGCATATGACGATGGCACGCGCACCATTGGAAATCGCCGTAGAGTAAAGCTTCTTAACCATTGCGGGATCGCAACGCGTCGTGTCTTCGGTCACGTACATGGGAGCCAGACCCAGGGACACGGCGAATTTGATGGCTTTTTCAGTGGTCTGCAGAAGGAAATCGTCGCTCCATCCCTCGGTGAAGCGGCGAATGGGGCTGGAGCCGATGAAAGTGGCGGCTTCGATCGGCAATCCGGTCTTCTGCGTAATTTCGGCGATGGGGCGGATGTCGTTCTCATGGGTGCGTGCTGCACAGTTGGCGCGGATCTTCATCTTGTGATCGACGATTTCGCGCGCCAGCGCAGTGACGTGCTCGACGGCGCGCGGACCCGCTCCCGGCAGTCCGAGGTTCAGGGAATTGATTCCGAGCGACTCCATCAGGTGCAGGATCGCGATCTTGTCCTGGATCAGCGGGTCGCGGACAGAAGGCGATTGCAGACCGTCGCGCAGCGTCTCGTCATTCAGGAGAACGTGGCCGGCGGGCCGCAAGGATTGCGGGTGGCTCGTGTTCCAGTCGTAGATGAGGTCGGAATTCACGGGATTGTTGGCTGCGCGTCGTCGGTCGTGGGCAAATCGCCCTTCTGGGTCGGAGCGAACAATAACTATGCTTTCTTATCTTCCTTCGGCGGCACGGTCAGCCCGAAGACTGACAACTGGCCCTCGCCGGCCACATTCAATCCGCGAGCGGTTTCGGGGTTCGGCAAATAGAGCGTTTTGCAGATCTCGCAACGGTAAACTTCGGCGTCCGGCCCCCAGGCTTTTTCGATGCAACCACATTCCTGCTCTATGGCGTCGGTCCTGTAGAACCAGCGCTTCAGGTGGCCCCCGCAGAATTTTCCTTTCTCATCCTTTTCGTTGCAGGCACGCTGGCCCGGCTTCTTGATTTTGACCTTGTGGTTGGGAAGCTGCTGGGCAGCGTGCGGAATTGTCGTTTCACCGGTTGCCAATGAGGAAATCCTCGCTTTCACGCGGCGTGAGAAGCTTGCGTTTGGCCACGCATTAGCATTTTACTTGATGGCTTGGGGAGGGCCAAAAGGTTTGGCGAGATGGTTTGAAAACCTTAAACCGCAGAGTGCGCAGAGAAACGGCCGCAGAGGGCGCGGAGTGGCTTACGCGGGGTCTCAGCAGCATTGCTAGATACGACATGGGCTCTTTCAGAGGAATGAGAACGGTTAAAGCTTGCGGCCTCTTAAGACGCTTGCCGACTTCAGAGCCGCTCGCACGCGGGCTGAGAGCCTACGCGCGAATTGGAATTCGATAAAGGCTTCCATTTGGCGGGTGAAGGTCGCGCCATACCCGTACCACCAGAGCTTTTTCATGCGCGGCAGGCGGTCGATGTCGAGGTACTTCACGCGGACCATTTCTTCCAGGCCAAGTCGACCGTGCGAGCGGCCGATGCCGCTGGCCTTTACGCCGCCGTGGGGGGCTTCACTGATACCAAAGCAGGAAATGGTGTCGTTGACCATGACGGTGCCTGCGACGATGCGCCGTGCGAGAGCCTCACCCCGATTGGTGTTGTTGGTCCAGACGCTGGCGGCAAGGGCGAAGTCACTGTCATTGGCGAGGCGCACGGCTGCGTCATCGGAGTCGAAGGGCGCAACTGACAGCACGGGCCCGAAGGTTTCCTCTCGCATAACACGCATGTCCTGGGTCACGTCCGCGAGGATGGTGGGCGCGTAAAAATTCGGACCCAGATCGGGAAGCCGGGAGCCGCCCGCGAGCACCCGCGCACCTTGCGCTTTGGCCTCCTGCACTTGGGCTTCGACCATACGAACCTGGCCCTCATGGATCATGGGGCCGATGTCTGTTTCGGCGTCGAGGCCGTTGCCGATGCGTAGTTGCTGTGCTTTCTTGACACACGCGTCGAGAAAGCGTGCATACAGCGATCGGTGAACGTAGCAGCGTTCCACGGAGAGGCACGCTTGGCCGGCGTTGACGAAGGCGCCCCAGATGGCGGCGCTGGAGGCAACGTCGATGTCAGCGTCGTCGAGCACCAGCATGGGATCCTTGCCGCCGAGTTCAAGCACGACGGGAAGCAGGCGGGCCGCAGCAGCTTGTGCGATTCGTTTGCCCGTCGGAACACTGCCCGTGAATATGAGCTTGTCGATGTCGGAATTAAGAAGGGCCGCTCCGGTCGCACCGTCACCCGGGATCACTTGAAACACTGCCTCGGGAACTCCCGCGTCGTGCAGCAAGCTTTGAAATTTCAAAGCAACCAGCGACGTAAATTCAGAGGGCTTCAGCACCACGGCATTGCCGCTTACAAGCGCACCGAGGGCGTCGACCGCAGGGATGGAAAGCGGATAGTTCCACGGCGAGACGATGCCGATCACACCATGCGGTTCCCTTAGGATGCGCCCCCGCTTGGTCTTCATTGCCAGGCCACCATGGGCGACCGGTTGCTCGCTCAGGAAACTCCATGCATTGTCGATGAGGAAGCGGGCAGCATCGAGGACCACCAATACTTCGGTGAGCAGAGCTTCGACGTATGGCTTCCCGGCTTCGCGCGTGATGAGGGCGCCAACCTCGGACTTTTGCTCCTGCAGAAGGTGCTGAAACTTACCTACGATTTCGATACGCCACTCGATGGGAAGCGCGTTCCAGGCGGGCTGGGCTGCCCGCGCCCGGGCGACCGCGGCGCGGACTTCGGCTTCGGAAACGCAATCGAGTTCGCGTAAGCACTCCCCAGTGGCCGGATTGATGGAGGCTACTTTGCGAACGGCGATTTGCAGATCGGTGGCCATTGTTCAAAGAAAGTTTACGCGGGCAGGGGCGCCCACGCTACATGGGAATGGCCATATCACACAGGTCTGTTTATTCTGTCGGGGATTTCAATATTCCACGTTCACAAGGAACAGGCCTCTGGCGGGCGCGGTGGCGCCGGCCGCCGATCGGTCGCGTGCCTCAAGGATACGCTGGACATCGGATTGCTGCAGGGATCCCTTCCCCACCAGGATGAGCGTTCCTACCAGGTTGCGCACCATGTGGTGCAGGAAACCGTTGCCGCGCACCGTGTATAGCAATTCACCGCCTTGCCGCTCCCAGCGAGACGAAAAAATTGTTCGCATGTTCGAGACTTTTCCGTTCTCCTCGCCTCGTTCGGGATCGACCGCTGCGAACGACGTAAAATCGTGATCGCCTTCCACCACGCCAGCCGCTTTTATCATCGCGTTTTCATCAAGCGGATACGGGAAGTGCCACACGTATCGCGCCAAAAACGGCGGGCAGATTGGCTCGCGATAAATCCGGTATCGATAAGTCTTTGCGCGGGCAGATTTTCGCGCGTGGAAATCGGGCGACATCTCCGCCACCTCGAGGACCCGAATTGCAGGCGGCAGAATGTCGTTCATGGCTTTGACGAAGTTCTCCGGCGGGATGGGCGAGTTCGTGCAAAAGGTCGCCACCTGCGCGAGAGCGTGAACTCCCGCATCGGTGCGCCCGGAGCCTTGCGGCAGGACGTTTTCTTCGGTCAACCGTCCAATTGCCGACGCAAGCAGTCCCTGGATGGTGACTGCATGAGGCTGAACCTGCCAGCCTGAGAAGCCGGTCCCGTCGTAGGACAAGATCAATTTGAGATTGCGCGCCACTTTTAGTTGATCCGTCCGCCGAAGTCCCTTCATCTAAGTTCTTTGCCGGTCAGTTCTGGGCCGGCGTTTACAAATTTTTACTCGCTTTTGCGCGTGGAGTCACCGGAAAGCGGAAACTGGTCGGATATACTTGGAAACTTCCATCAGGGGAACTGCCATTTCAGGGCATTCCGGCGTATGAAAGTGCCCCGCAAGGAACCTTCACCGCGCACTTTACGTATCAGCTTGTGAGAATCGCCGTCTGGGTTCCCCCTAGCGCTTGCCACGAATTCATGCAATCTGCGACGAAACGCTTTCATGGGAGAATACGAATGGAACTGCCTTGTTTGAAGTTTGACAGCAGAGCTTTCTGCGGCCTCGCGCTGATCACGATATTGGCGACTGCAATGTGGGCGCAAACGAACCAGTCGACGCCTGTGCCACAAGCGCCCTCGGCGAGCCAAATCCCGACCGCGCCTCCGAAGCCGTTCGTGGTAGGTGAATACTCGAAACCCCGCGGGCACTTCCCCAACCCCATCGGACCATACACCAGCCGATCGGTGCCTTCGCCCAACCTCACCAACACGCCGCGCCTTGATCAGTTGCTTAAGAATGGCAAGCTGATGCTCTCCATGAACGACGCGATTGCGCTGGCGCTCGAAAACAATCTCGATATCGCGATTTCGCGCTACAACCTGCACATCGCTGACACGGACGTGTTGCGTACCAAGGCCGGCGCGAGCTTACTCGGCGTGAATACCGGCGTTGTGCAAGGCACACCCGGGGGCGGCGTGGGCGGCTTCGGTGGCGCCACCTCAGCCAGTGGCGGCGGTGCGGGCGGAACAACGGGGGGCGGGGGCGGCGCCGGAAGCGGCACCCTGGGTATTGTGAGTTCGACGTTGGGCATCGGTTCGCAGATCAGTTCCTACGACCCAATCTTGACGGGAACGATTCAACTGGACCGCAACACTGTTCTCGGAAGCAATCCATTCACAACACCGGTTACGAGACAAGATACCAACACTTACGACTTCGGGTATCAGCAGGGGTTCGTGACGGGCACCAATCTGAGCGTGGGTTTTAACAATTCTCGGGCCTCCACCAACTCTACTTTCAGTACATTTAGTCCCCAGCTCAACTCGAACTTTCGAGCACAAATCACCCAACATCTCTTGCAGGGGTTTGGGTTTGTTCCGAACGAGCGATTTATCATCATCGCAAGAAACAATCGTGAACTCACGGACGTGGCTTTCCGCCTGCAAATTACCACTACGGTCGACCAAATCCAGAACATGTACTGGGATTTAGTCAATGCTTACGAAAACGTGAAGGTACAGCAGGACGCGTTGGCCTTGGCCGACAAGACCCTTTCGGATAACAAAAAACAGGTAGAGATTGGCACTCTGGCTCCCATTGAGATTGTGCGCGCCCAGAGTACGGTCGCGACCAGCCAACAAGCATTAATCGTCGCCAAGACGACCCTTGAACTGCAGCAGTTGCTCATGAAGAACGCCCTCAGTCGAACGGTGCAGGATCCAGCACTGATCGAAGCTGAGGTGATTCCAACGGACACGATGACGGTTCAGACTGACATCCCCTCTGTTCCCAGCGGGGACTTGATCAATGACGCTCTGACTCATCGACCGGAGTTGCTGGAATCCCGCATCGACCTGAGGAGCCGCGAAATTAGCATGAAGGCTGTGAAGAATTCTCTTCTGCCCAGCATCGACCTCTTTGCGTACTACGGCGGCTCGGGCCTCGGAGGATCGGCAAACCCTGCGAATCTCTGCGCGAACCAAAACCCGCCCAATTTTGGCTGCTCGGGGCCCCCGGGGTCGATCCCTGTTGTGCCCACCACTGGGTACGGGGGGACGCTGAATCAGCTTGTCAACAGCACTGCGCCTGACAAGGGAGCCGGGATCAGCATCAATATTCCAATCCGCAATCGCGCCGCGCAGGCGAATCAGGTTCGGTCTCAATTGGAATTTCGCCAGGCCCAGCTTCGTCTGCAGCAGGTCGAGAACGAGATCCGCATCGAGGTCCGCAACGCGCAGTTCGCCCTCCAACAGAACAAGGCCAGCGTGGCGGCGGCGCAAGCTGCGGTCGATCTGGCGCAGCAGTCACTCGATGCCGAGCAAAAGAAATATGCCCTGGGCGCTTCGACCAGCACGCTCGTGCTGCAGCAATCGAGCGGCTTGACCCAAGGGCGGTCGAACCTGGTGGCGGCGCGCGCAGCTTATGAGAAGGCCCGCGTGGAACTGGATCGCGCCACCGGATTGCTGCTGGAGCACAACGGGATCGATTTGGCGGACGCGCAGTCGGGCGTCGTCACGAAGCTGCCCTCAGTTCCCTATGTGACGCCCCGCACCGAAGATCAGGGCGCGCCGCAGAACTCGATCACACCGGAGGCCGCTCCAACGCAGGTGCCTCCGCCAACACAGGCTCCGCAGAATTAGTGGATCGTTCCCAGACTGGCCTCGTTTCGCCGTAAGGCGGACGAGGCCTTTTCTTTTAGAATCCCACCGGTTCGGGTACGCTTTAGGAAGTTGGGACGCTTCTCGACCGCGGCCCGCGGAAGCCGCGGCGATTTGCGCTTTTACGGCCCGGCGCTGGGGCCCCTCAAAACAGTTGAAGGCACCAAAGATTGTGGGATCCGGGGGTTTTTGTCAGGCTGCTGCAATTAAGCGCCCCCACAAAAGAATCTAAGAGCTAGACTTTGTAATCCTTTAAAACGCTAGAAAACTTTCAGTAAGCAATGCAGGATCGCGAACAAGCATCGTCGATCAGAGGACATCCGATGAAAATAGCCAATGACGTCACCGAATTGATTGGGCGCACGCCCCTCGTTTATTTCAACAAAGTTACTGCCGGCTGCCACGCCAAGGTTGCGGCCAAGCTGGAGAGTTTCAACCCCTGCTCCAGCGTGAAGGACCGCATTGGAGTGAGCATGATCGAGGACGCCGAGCGTGCGGGAAAAATTCAGCCCGGCAAGACCGTGCTGATCGAGCCCACCAGCGGAAACACGGGCATCGGGCTGGCCTTCGTGGCCGCAGTCAAGGGATACCGGATGATTCTGGTCATGCCGGACACGATGAGCCTGGAGCGCCGCGTGCTGCTCAAAGCATTCGGCGCGGAGCTCGTGCTGACTCCCGGGCCGCTCGGCATGAAAGCCTGCATGGCTAAGGCCAATGAGATTCTCGCGCAGACTGCGAATGGATTCATGCCTCAGCAGTTTGCGAATCCGGCGAATCCCAAAATTCACGTGGAAACTACCGGTCCCGAGATCTGGGAAGACACCGATGGCAAGGTCGACATTCTGGTTTCCGGCGTAGGCACGGGCGGGACCATCACCGGCGTGACCGAATACATCCGGCCAAAGAAGCCGAGCTTCAAGGCGATCGCCGTGGAACCGACCGAGAGCGCGGTGCTATCCGGCGGCGCGCCAAGTCCACACAAGATTCAGGGCATTGGTGCGGGATTCATTCCGGAAATTCTGCGCACCGACTACATCTCCGAAGTGATTCAGGTGGGCAGCGAGGATGCGGTCACCATGGCGAGGCGTTTGGCAAAAGAAGAAGGGCTTTTGATGGGCATATCGTCGGGCGCGGCTGCAGTGGCGGCGATTCAGGTGGCCCGGAGGCCCGAAAACGCCGGCAAACTGATCGTGACCGTGCTGCCCGACTTCGGGGAACGCTATCTGAGCAGTATCCTGTTCGATCATTTGCGCAAGGAATCGCTGGAGATGACAACGGTCCCAGTGGCTGTCTGATTTCGAGGCTGTCCCGTTTCGAAGAATGATCGGCTTCTGGCAATCCGTGCGCGAAGACCTCGCTTCGGTGTTCGAGAGCGATCCGGCTGCGCGTTCCTACCTTGAGGTATTGCTCTGCTATCCGGGATTGCACGCCTTGTGGGCCTATCGCATTTACCACTGGCTCTGGGTGCACGACTTGCGCTTGCTGGCGCGGTGGCTGTCGCAAGTGTCGCGCCTGTTTACCGGCGTTGAGATTCATCCGGGGGCACAGATCGGGCACCGTTTGTTCATTGATCATGGAATGGGCGTAGTGATCG
Source organism: uncultured Acidobacteriota bacterium (assembly GCA_963850425.1). Classification (GTDB taxonomy): domain Bacteria; phylum Acidobacteriota; class Terriglobia; order Terriglobales; family Acidobacteriaceae; genus Gp1-AA133. Next base: position 777,856 of record CAWKLF010000007.1, read on the forward strand.
GTGAGACTGCGATCGTGGGCGACGGTGTGGTGCTCTACCAGGGAGTGACGCTGGGCGGCACTGGCAAGGAAAAAGGCAAGAGACACCCGACCATCGGGAACGGCGTGGCCATCGGCTCGGGGGCCAAGGTGCTCGGAAATATTACGGTCGGCGACAACTGCCGGGTGGGCGCCGGGTCCGTGGTCCTGCGGAGCATTCCGGACAACTCAACGATCGTTGGCGTGCCGGGGCACATCGTGTTGCGTAACGGCAAGCGCGTGGTCATCACCGACCCGAAAGAAATCAGCGACCCCATGTCGGATGTGTTTATCCGATTGGCGGCCGAAGTGCACCAGATCCGCGAGCAATTGCAGGAACACACCAAGGCCATATTGCCGCCCGAGCAGAATCTGACTATCGACGAGGAATGGGACACCTACTCGGACGGCGGCGGGATTTGAAAGGGCGTCGAGATCTCAAATCTGCGGAGCGTATACCACGGTCTCGCGGGCGAGGGCGTCCACGCTACACTACACAAAATCTATGACGCTTTCCGTGGCCATCGTGGCGATGGACGAGGAGGCCAACATTGGCCGCACCCTGGCCAGTATTCGCTGGGCGGATGAAATTGTTCTGGTTGACTCGGGTTCGAAGGATCGCACGTGCCAGATTGCGGGAGAGCATGGCGCGCGGGTGATCAAGGAACCTTGGCGCGGATATGTTGCGCAGAAGCAGTTTGCTATCGAGCAATGCGCAAAAGATTGGGTTCTGCTGCTGGATGCGGATGAGGAAGTCAGCCCCGGACTGGCCGATGAGATTCGCGGCGCACTTGCCAGTCCTGGCGATATGAATGGCTTCTGGCTTCCCCGCAAGAACCTCTTTTTGGGACGCTGGATGCGGCATGGAGGCTTTTATCCCGACCCGAAGCTTCGCTTGTTTCGCAATGGCATGGGATTTGTGACGGGACATGATCCCCATGATCGATGTGAGTTGAAGGCAGGAGTCCCACCGCGCACTCGCCAGTTCACTCACGCGATGGTGCATCACACCTATCCCACGCTGAGCTACTACATCGGGCACATGAACCGTTATTCGTCATTGGGCGCCGAGTTGGCCGTTGCGTCGGGGCATCGCACCTTCAGCGTGGCCGACATCGTGATTCGTCCGCTGGCCACATTCTTCTACAACTACATCGTGAGGCTTGGTTTTCTCGACGGCCGCGAAGGACTACTGTTGCACCTCTATCACGCAGTGTACGTTTCATGGAAATATGCGAAAGCGTGGGAACTTGTGCGCACAAGGACCCCAAACTAACCGATTCCCAGTAAAGTCGGTCTCTGCGACCTCCGCGGAAGTTCTCCGCGTCCTCTGCGGTTTAAGGTTTTGCCTACCGAACGGCACAAAGCCTGGAACCGCCGAGAGCGCAGAGATTGGCGCAGGGGGCGCATACGAATACATACCAACCATCCGGTTGGTGCACACGAGCGTATCTTGTTCACCGTCAAGCGCTCCTCTATCATCAAAGCAGTGGTGGGGAGCCCATGCCCGATCAGAAGAAGCCTTATTTGAAGCCGCAAGTCGCCGAGAGTCCGATCGCCGATGTGTTTGAAGGACGCCATCCATCAGAGGGCGAAAAACAATGGGCCGAAAAAATCCTGGCGCCGACGATTGAGAAGTCTCCCGAGAAACCCATTGGGGCCCCAACCGGCACGAATCTTGACGAACACGGGCAGGCGCGTTTCAGCACCATTTCCAATGTCCCAATCCGCCGGCTCTATACGCCGGCCGATCTTCCGGAAGACTGGAATGAAGAGAAATACCTGGGCTACCCGGGCGAGGCGCCTTATACGCGGGGCATTCACGCGACCGGCTATCGCGGCAGGTTGTGGACCATGCGCATGTTCTCAGGCTTTGCGTCTGCCGAGGAAACGAATCAGCGCTACAAGTATCTGCTGGAACACGGCGGTGGAGGTTTGTCGGTTGCGTTCGACCTGCCCACGTTGATGGGTTACGACTCGGATCACCCGGCCAGCGAAGGCGAGGTCGGCAAGTGCGGAGTGGCCATCGATTCGCTCGAAGACATGGAAATCCTGTTCGACGGCATCGATCTGGAGAAAACGACAGTATCGATGACCATCAATTCGCCCGCCAGCGTTTTGTGGGCGATGTACCTGGTGGTGGCGGAAAAGCAGGGAGCGGACTGGAAGAAAATCTCGGGCACAATTCAGAACGACATCCTGAAGGAATACATTGCGCAGAAGGAATACATCTATCCGCCCGCCCCAAGCATGCGCCTGGTGGTCGACACCTTCGAATTCGGGTCGAAGTTCACGCCCCGCTTCAACACCATTTCGATCAGCGGCTATCACATCCGCGAGGCCGGTTCGACCGCACTCCAGGAACTCGCCTTTACCATTTACGACGGCGTGGAGTACGTGGAGTGGGCGCGGCGGCGGGGGCTGGACATCGACGAGTTCGGGCCGCGGCTGAGTTTCTTTTTCAACGCGCATAACGACTTTTTCGAAGAGATTGCCAAGTACCGGGCGGCACGAAAGATTTGGTATCGGCTGACCAAAGACCGCTTTGGCGCCAAGAATGCCCGCACTGGGCTCATGCGCTTCCATACGCAGACTGCGGGAGTTTCCCTGCCCGCGCAGCAACCGAGGAACAACATCGCGCGGGTTGCGCTACAGGCTCTGGCGGCAGTTCTGGGTGGAACACAGTCTCTCCATACCGACTCATATGACGAAGCCCTGGCACTGCCCACGGAAGAAGCAGCCCGGATCGCACTGCGTACGCAACAGATCATCGCCTACGAGTCGGGCGTTGCGCAGACCGTGGATCCGCTGGGTGGATCGTACTTTGTAGAAAAGCTCACGCTCGACATGGAACAAGGCGCTTTCGATTATTTCGGCAAGCTCGACCAGATGGGCGGGATGGTGAAGGCCATCGAGCGCGGATACCCGCAGAAAGAAATTGCGGAGGCTTCGTATCAGTACCAGCGTGCGGCGGAGGCTCGCGAGAAAGTGATCGTCGGCGTGAATGACTTCACCATCGAAGAAGGGTCGCCGCATATCTTGTACATCGGTGAGTCGGTGGCGCGGCAGCAGGGTGCGAAACTTCGTGCATTGCGCGCGCGCCGTTCCAACGAGGACCTTCAGCGCGCGCTCGATGGCCTGAAAAAGGCCGCGGCCCAGGAACCAAAGGCGGGCGCTAACGGCAACATCGCGTCGGTAAACACGATGCCATACATCGTCGATGCGGTGCGCGCTTATGCGACCGTTGGCGAGATCTGCGAGGCGTTGCGCGAGGTTTACGGGACTTATACGGAAGTCAGCGTTACGTAGTTCTTAATGAGTGGTTCCTGCGGCGTCATTTTGTTCACGTCAATCCCTCAGCGAGCCGATAAAATTTCTTCATGTCTAAATCTCAGTCGGCCCTGGCCATCCCCGTAGAGTCTCGCATCCACGTTCTGCGCCAGCAAAAGGTCATCCTGGACACCGATCTCGCGGGGCTTTACGGCGTCTCGGTCAAGCGGCTGAACGAACAGGTCAAACGGAATCACGAGCGGTTCCCGGCTGATTTCATGTTCCAGCTCAGCGCAGAAGAACAGGAATCCTTGAGGTTGCAAAATGCAACCTCAAAAATCACCCGCGGCGGCCGCCGCTACGCTCCTTACGCCTTCACCGAGCACGGCGCCATCATGGCGGCCACGGTGCTGAATTCCGCACGCGCGGTCGAAATGAGTGTTTTCGTGGTGAGAGCGTTCGTGCGGTTGCGCGAAATGCTCTCGACCAATCAGCAACTCGCCGGAAAAATCGACGAACTGGAGGAGCGTTTGGATACCCACGACGCGTCCATTCAGGAACTCATCGAGGCCATCCGCGAGTTGATGGCGCCCGACCCGGCTTCCAATCGCAGGATTGGATTCGAGCTGCCCGGGAAGAAAAGTACTGCATGATTAGCCCCCTCCGTTTGCACATCCTTCAAGGACACGGCTCCGGTGTTTCGTATTTTATTCGCCTTGCGATATGATTCTGTGATAGAAATCTGGGGCCATGCGCAAAGCGATCCTACATTTGAAAAAGTCGGACCCGATCCTGCGGGGAATAATCGAGCGGGTCGGGGCGTGTCGAATGGAGTACGGCGAACCCACCTTCCATCACCTCGCCGAGTCCATCGTGTACCAGCAACTCAATGGCAAGGCGGCAGAGACGATCTTCAAGCGTTTTACTGACGCCGCCGGATCGCCGGTCACGCCTAAGGGCATCCTGAAGCTAAGCGAGCAGCAGATGCGTGCCGTGGGGCTGTCCAAGCAGAAATCCTCGTACTTGCGGGATCTGGCCGCCAAGACAGAGTCTGGCCTCTTGAACTTCGAAAAGCTGCAAGGCATGCAGGAAGCCGACGTCATCGAGCACCTCACACAGGTAAAGGGCGTGGGAGTGTGGACGGCCCATATGTTCCTGATGTTCACCATGCGGCGCCCGGACGTATTGCCCACCGGGGACTACGGCATTCAGGTAGCGATCAAGAAACACTATCGCAAGCGCAAGCTGCCGAAGCCGAAAGATATGGAAAAGATTGCCAAGGTGTGGTCGCCTTACCGCTCGGTGGCCTGCTGGTATTTATGGCGGAGCCTGGATATCAAGACGGTTTAGGCTCACTGACTCATCAACATCATGCGATCGCCCCGCGTGCCGTTCGTCCTTGTGCTTCCCGGTGTGTTGTGTGCTTAAATGGCTGTAATGGCAAATGAGCACAAGATCCGGGTTCTGGTCGCTAAGCCAGGCTTGGACGGCCACGACCGGGGAGCCAAAGTGATCGCGCGTGCTTTACGCGACGCGGGCATGGAGGTCATCTATACCGGCCTGCGGCAGACACCGGAAATGGTCGTCACCGCCGCACTGCAGGAGGATGTCGACGTCATCGGCCTCTCGATTCTTTCGGGTGCGCACAACGCCATCGTCCCGCGCGTAGCCGATCTGCTGAAGCAGAACAAGATGGACGACGTCGTGCTGCTGGTCGGCGGCATCATTCCCGATCAGGATGTCGAGGGCCTGAAAAAGGCCGGCGTGGCGGGGATTTTCCAGCCCGGCACCGCCATGGACGACATCGTGAAGTTCATTCGCGAAAATGTGAAACCTCGCGGGGTTCCGGCAGGCTAAGAAAATACTGAAGCGGTTGGAGCAGTCCCGCATCTGGAAACGCAGAGGCGATTTTCCCAGAGTCCCTCCCGAGCAAGCCCACTTCTCATGGCGGATATGTCGGCAACGCGCTTACAGGACGTCCTTGCGCACACGGTCGGGCCAACCCCGTGGTACTGGCAGACTTTCCCGGCGATTACTTCGGCTGCCAGGCAGCGCTTCGATTGGAGCCACCAGGGCGAGGAAGGCCCGCTGGGATATGTGGTAACGCTCGGACTCGAACAGGAACCCGGAAAGCCTCGCCTTGCCCTGAATAGCTATTGCCGGCCATTTTTTGTGGCGCCTTCTTATCTGGGAATCTGGTGTCCGGAAGGGAGAGGCCTGCGCATCACCTGCTTTGATCCGGATCGACTCAAAGCCTTCGACCTTGCGGAGCTGGCGGGCTGGTTCAAGCAATCGAGCGACCGGATCTACGCGCACACCGCGCCCATCGCGGAGTTTGAGGTCCCGCTCGATTTGCCTGCGGGGACGCATAAAATCGACGTTCCGCTTGAATTTGCCGGCGTGGAGGAGTTGATCGTTCCCACCAGCTACCGGGCGATTTCGAAGGATGACCCGGCATTTGCCCTCTTTGTCTTTTACCTTCATGCAGGTCTGGTTGAGGTGCTGCCGCAGAAATGGTTTACGGCGGCGCAGTACCGGGTCGGGCAGCAGTGGATCACGCGCGCGACCCGCGACGAAGAGTCGCATCGCATCATTGGCGAGTGCCACGGGGTGGGGACATTTCTTTTGGACGAGGATGGGTGCCGTTTGGAACGCTGGTTGCATAGGGTAGGCCGGTAGCGATTCCGGGAGTGGCTGAGGCGCATGAAAGGCAAGGTCCAATGCGTTGTTCAGGCGGTGCTGCTGGCCATGGTATGCCTGCCACTGCCGGCGGCGGCGGCCGGGATTTTCGCGCCCTACATCCTGCATCCCCTGCGCCGCGAAATCACTCAGGGCCAGGTCGTTGAAGCGGATCGTACATTCGCACGCAACGGCGCCACCAGGGAAGATCTCGTCGCGACCGCCCGGGACGGCGTAGTCTTGCGCGGCTGGAAGGTACGCGCCCCGCACCCCAACGGGAAATGGATTCTCCTGCTGCACGGCCGCTCGCAAAACCGGCTGTCGATGATGGGATACGCTCACTTTCTTCTGGCCTCGGGCTACAGCGTAGCGATGATGGACGCCCGGGCGCACGGGGACAGCGGGGGAACCATCTCCACCTACGGTCACATTGAGCGCTATGACGTGAGCGCTACGCTGGATGCCCTAACGGCCAGTGAAAACGTCGATCATGCTTATGCGTTTGGAGAATCGATGGGAGCGGCAGTTGCGTTGCAGGCCGCGGAGGTCGATCCGCGCATCGAGGCGGTCGTGGCGGAGGGCGCCTTCCGGAATCTGCACGAAGTGATGTTTGACTACGCCGGCTTGCGATGGAGCGCGCTGCTGGGAAAAACCGTGTTTCGTCCCGTTGCGATTCTTGCAGTACACGAGGCAGAGCAACAGGGCGGATTCCGTTTTGACGACGTCTCTCCGGAGGCATCGGTGGCCAAGCGCAAGTTCCCGGTCATGCTTATTTCCGGGCTGAGCGATCACAACATTCCCAAGCGGCATGCACAGGCAATCTATACGGCTGCGTCCGGACCAAAAGAATTGTGGTTGGTACCGGGAGCGCGGCATCAGGGCGCAATGCAGACCGCGCCTCATGAATTTCAGCTGCGTGTGCTCCGTTTTCTTTCCCACTCGCAGGTAGCGCACTAGCTACTGTCGCGCCGAATGGTGGCAACTCACCTCCAGGTCGAGGATCAGGACAGCCACCGCGTACTGCGTCTCACTTCAGACGATGGGACCAACCGGCTGTCGGCCCGTTGCGTGCTGGCTCTGACCGAAGCGGTCCTGGCGATGCGCTCGACGGCCAAGCCCCTGGTCATCACCGGCGGAGCGAAGTTTTTTTCGGCCGGTGCGGATCTTGCGGAAATACAACTGCTGAACGCACATTCCGCCCTTGCCTTCGCCGGGATCGGGCAGCGACTGATGAGCGCAATCGCGCAATCTCCCTTTCCGACCTATGCCGCGGTCCATGGATACTGCATGGGCGGCGGGTTGGACCTGGCGCTCGCGTGTCACCGGCGAATTGCCTCGCCGCATGCCAGGTTCGGACATCGCGGAGCGGCTTTCGGTTTGATGACCGGTTGGGGCGGCACGCAACGTCTGTCCGACATTGTCGGCAAGGGCCGCGCGCTGGCCATGTTCGTATCGGCTGCCGAACTGCATGCTCGGGACGCACTTAGCATCGGATTGGTTGATGCGATTGCCGACGACCCTATCGTCGAGGCGATTCGGCAAATTCACGACCGCATGCCCGCAGGCTCGCTTTTGCCATGAGGTTGCCTTATGGCTCGGGATGCACCACGGCGAACGGTTTGCGCCTGCCTGCTCGGCTGGTATACCGTAATTTGTTTGCACTCATCGACCCATGGCCGACCGTAACGAAGTCTCCCAATCCACGGCTACGTCCACCCTGTTGCCCTCCAAGGTTGATCCGACCTCGGCGCGCTTCGAAGCCAACATGCGTTTCATGGCAGACCTGGTTTCGCAGATTCGGAATGAAGAGGAGAAAATCCGCGAAGGAGGCGGAGCCAAGGCGATCGAAAGCCAGCACAAAAAGGGTAGGCTGACGGCCCGTGAGCGCATCCACTTGCTGGCTGACCCGGGCACCTTCTTCGAACTGGGCGGCTACGCGGCATTTGGCATGTATGAGGAATGGGGTGGGGCGCCTTCCGCAGGCGTCATCACGGGGCTGGCGCGGGTGCACACTCGGCTGGTGATGATCATCGCCAACGACGCCACCGTGAAGGCGGGCGCATTCTTCCCGATGACCTCCAAGAAAGTGATTCGGGCGCAGAATATTGCCATCGAAAATCATGTGCCCACCATCTACCTGGTGGATTCAGCAGGCGTCTTCCTGCCCTTGCAGGAAGACGTATTTCCCGATACTGACGATTTCGGGCGAGTGTTCCGCAACAATGCCGTGATGTCAGCGCTGGGAATCCCGCAGGTCGCCGCAATTATGGGCATGTGCGTGGCCGGTGGCGGCTACCTGCCCGTGATGTGCGACCACGTTCTGATGACCGACGGCAGCGGCTTGTTTCTCGCCGGCCCCGCCCTGGTGCAGGCCGCCATCGGGCAAAAATATACCGCTGACGAACTGGGCGGCGCTGAAATGCACGCCGCCATAAGCGGAACGGTTGATTATCGAGAACCCAATGACGAAGCCTGTATCGCGCGAATGCGAGCGATGGTTGAAAAATGGGGATACCGGCGGCAGTCACCCTGGGATCGGAAGAAGCCCGAAGAACCGTCGCTCGCGGCCGAGGAAATCTACGGCATTTACGACTCGTCGCCAGGACGCCCGTACGACATGAAGGAAGTGCTGGCGCGCGTGGTCGATGCCGGCCGCTTCGATGAGTACAAGCCTGAGTACGGGAAGACGATCATCTGCGGCTACGCGCGCATTGGCGGCTTCGCGGTGGGCATCGTCGCCAATCAGAAATTGCACGCCCAGCAGGTCGATCACGAAGGCCATAAGCGCATGGAGTTCGGCGGCGTGATTTACACCGAGTCGGCTGAGAAAGCCGCGCGCTTCATCATGGATTGCAATCAGAACCTCATTCCGCTGGTGTTCTTTCACGACGTGAATGGGTTTATGGTCGGGCGCGACGCGGAGTGGAGCGGCATCATCAAAGCAGGAGCCAAGATGGTGAACGCCGTTTCCAACTCGGTAGTGCCGAAAATCACCGTGATCGTCGGCGGCTCGTTCGGCGCCGGACACTACGCCATGTGCGGCAAGGCGTACGACCCGCGTTTCGTATTCGCGTGGCCGTCGGCGAAGTACGCTGTCATGAGCGGTGACTCGGCAGCGGGCACCCTGGTCGAAATCAAGCTCAAGCAACTGGAGCGCAGTGGTAAGAAGCTGAGCGACGAAGAGAAGAAAGAACTCTACGAATCGGTAAAACGCACCTACGACGAGCAGACCGATCCGCGCTATGGCGCGGCCCGCCTGTGGATCGACAAGATCATCGATCCGGTTGAAACACGGGAAGCCATCGCACAGGCGTTGGAAGCCGCGGCGCTGAATCCAGATGTGCCGGAGTTTAAGGTGGGAGTGCTGCAGACCTGATTTTTAGATTGAAGATTTCAGATTTCAGATTTTCTCCAGCGCGAGACACCGAGTTCGGATGAGGTTTTTCAATCTGAAATCTACAATCTGAAATCTGAAAGTGACTCGCTACAAATCCAGGAATAAAAGTACGTGCCCCTGTCCGACTCCATCAAACTCGTCGAATGCCCACGCGACGCCTGGCAAGGCTTGCAGAGCCAGATCCCCGCCTACATCAAGACCGAGTATCTAAAGGCGCTGATCAGCGTAGGGTTCAAGAACATCGACGCGGTTTCCTTCGTTTCGCCGAAGGCCGTTCCGCAGATGGCCGACTCCGAGGAAGTGCTTAAGGAACTTGATCCTCCCGATGACGTCGAGATCATCGGCATCGTGGTGAACGAAAAGGGCGCGCAGCGCGCGGTTGAGACGAAAGCTGTCAGCACGCTCGGCTTTCCCTACTCGATTTCGCCAACGTTTCTGCAGAACAATCAGAAACAGACGCTGGAAGACGCAATTGAAGAACTTGAAAAGATCGGCAAGGTGGGGGGCGACGCCGGGCTGGAAACCGTGGTCTACATCTCCATGGCCTTCGGCAATCCTTACGGCGATTTGTGGAACGTGGAGGAAGTGGTGGAAGCCGTCGGGTTGCTTGAGTCTGAGAGCGTTCACGCCATTTCGCTCGCAGACACCGTTGGCATGGCATCGCCCACGCTGATCAACGAAGTTGTTTCAGCAGCGCTCGCTAAATATGGCTATCTGGAGATTGGCGTCCACCTGCACAGCCGGCCCGACCAGGCGATCGAAAAAGTGCTGGCCGCTTACGATGCGGGCTGCCGGCGCTTTGACTCGGCGATCGGCGGCCTCGGCGGCTGCCCGTTTGCTCAAGATGCTTTGGTCGGAAATATCCCGACGGAGAAAGTTCTGGAAGCACTAGCGCAGCGCGGGGTGCAGCCGCCGATTACAAGATCGCTTGATTCGCTCTTGAAAGCAACTGCTGGAATCGCAGCGAAGTACTCGAGTTCATCAGCAGCGGATTGAAGCAGTGGAACTGGCACTAACCCCTTTCATGTGACGGGCGTTACATCTTTACTCTTTTAAAACTTGTCATCCTGAGCGCAGCGAAGGACCTGCTTTCCCATGCGGCGCTACTACGTTTACATCATGGCCAGCAAATCACGGGTTCTCTACGTCGGCATCACCAACGACATCTGGCGGCGCGTCTGGGAGCACAAGAACGAGGTCAATCCCGGCTTCACCAGCAAGTATCGCGTCCACCGCCTTGTATACTTTGAAAGCTTCCAATATGTTGGCAATGCCATTGCGCGTGAGAAACGAATCAAGGGGTGGCTGCGAGAAAAGAAGGTTGCTCTGATTCGATCGACGAACCCCACGTGGGAGGATCTGAGCGAGGAGTGGTTCGACGGCAAGAATGTACGCCGAATCTCCTTCGAAGCGAAATAATAAAAGCAGGTCCTTCGCTTCGCTCAGGATGACAAGCCTTGATAGAGTTCGCGGCAAAGTTAGAGAGCACGCACAAATATTAGAGAGCTTGCGCCACAGTGCCCTACAAAACCCTGCAACTCGCCTACGATGCCGGCATCGCGACGATCACGCTAAGCCGCCCGGACAAGCGGAACGCCATCAGCTATGAGTTGATACAAGATCTGCTGGCGGCTTTCTCGGAAGTGGCTGAGTCTTCCGCCCTGGTCCTGGTTCTTACCGGCGCGGGAAAGGCTTTTTGCTCGGGCATGGATCTCGAAAACCTGAAAGCGCTGATTGGGCGCTCAGCGGAGCAAAGCCTCGAAGATTCAAAGATCATGGCGCAGCTTTTCCGCACGCTGTACGACTTTCCCAAGCCTACGATTGCTGCCGTAAATGGAGCAGCCGTGGCGGGTGGAACTGGGTTAGCGACGCTGTGTGACTTTACGCTCGCTGTACCCGAAGCGAAGTTCGGATACACCGAAGTGCGCATTGGATTCGTTCCGGCCATCGTGTCGACATTTCTGCTGCGCCAGGTGGGCGAGAAGGTCGCGCGCGACCTGTTGCTCACGGGCCGGCTGTTCGATGCCGAAGAAGCGCATCGCATTGGGCTGGTGAGCGAAATCGTGCCCGCCGACGACTTAATGAAACGTGCTCGTGAACTGGCAGCGCAGTTAATGGAAAACAGTCCGGCATCGCTGCTCTATACCAAGCGGCTGCTTAGCTCCGCGGCCCGGGCCGAGATGGATACGCAGGTCGATGCGGCGGTTCGCGAGAACGCTGCGATTCGCGCGACTGCCGATTTCCGCGAAGGGATTTCGTCGTTTCTGGAAAAGAGAAAGCCCAAGTGGAGTTCGCAGGCATGAGCGACAGCACGCGCGGAATTGTCAGTGCAGCCGTGAACCCCCTGGCGGCGGTGAATGAGACCCGCATTCGGGTGCGCTATGCCGAGACCGACCAGATGGGCATCGTCTATCACGCCAATCACTTCATCTGGTTCGAAGTCGGCCGCGTCGAGCTTTTACGCCAACTGGGCTTTTCCTACAAAGACATGGAACAACAGGATCACTGCTTCATCGCAGTAGTCGACGCGCGCTGCCGTTACAAGGCTCCCGCTATTTATGACGACGAGATTATCGTGCGAACATGGCTCAAGAATATCCGCGAGTCGGTGATTCATTTCGGCTATGAACTGCTGCGGAGCAGCGATGGAACGGTGCTGGCGGAAGGCGAAACGACGCACATCGTGGCCGACGCGCAAATGCGCAAGACCACGCTGCCGCAGAAGTATATGAAAGTTTTCCGGGAAGCGGTAGGAAGATGAAAGGCAAACTTTGTAATCTGGTAATTTTGCAGTCGGGCAAATTGAAGATTCAAGATGCGTGAGTCCATCGCAGATTTCGATTTATATTACCGGTTACGAAATTACGAATGTCACGTCGAAGCCTGAGACCTGAGACCTGAGACCTGAGACCTGAGACCTGAGACCTGAGACCTGAGACCTGAGACCTGAGACCTGACCTGAGACCCACCTGCGACCTTACTCATGAACGCCCTGCACATCAGCGGAAACGATCTAACGCTCGAAGAAGTACGCGAGGTGGCTACGGAGCGCCGACCGGTGCTGCTGGCTCCCGATGCGCGCCAGCGGGTGAACGCCGCGCGCGCCGTCGTCGACGCGCTTGTCGCCGACAACCAGGTTTCTTATGCGATCACAACCGGCGTGGGAAAGTTGAGCGATGTACGCATCGCCGGCGACCAGATCCGCGAATTACAGATCAACCTGGTACGTTCGCATGCCGTGGGGGTCGGCGATCCGTTATCCATCGCAGAAACGCGAGCCATGATGCTGCTGCGCGCCAACTCCCTGTCCAAAGGCTTCTCAGGCGTGCGAGCGATCACGATCGACACGATTTGCGAATTGCTGACGCGGGGCGTGACGCCGTGGGTGCCCTCGCAAGGCAGCGTCGGCGCCTCCGGAGATCTCGCGCCTCTAGCCCACTTGGCGTTGCTCCTGGTTGGTGAAGGTGAATGTCATGACAGCAAGGGCGGCCGGATCACAGGCGCCTACGCGTTGAAAGCCGCGGGAATCAAGCCTCTCATCCTCGAAGCCAAAGAAGCGGTCTCGCTGATCAACGGTACCCAGGCCATGCTGGCGGTGGGAACTCTCTCTCTGCTGGCGGCCGAGACTCTGGTCGACTCCGCCGACGTGATCGGCGCTATGGCCTGCGACGCGCTCAAGGGTACCGACGCGGCTTTCGACGAGCGCATTCACCGCGCCCGTCCGCACAGCGGCCAGATCACCTCTGCGGCCAACCTGCGCAAACTGCTCGAAGGCAGCGCCATCCGCGAGTCGCACCGTGATTGCGGCCGCGTGCAGGATGCGTACTCCCTGCGTTGCATGCCGCAGGTCCACGGCGCCGTGCGCGATACGCTCGCCCACTGCCGATCGGTGTTCGAGATCGAAACCAATTCCGCCGTCGATAACCCGCTCGTGTTTCGCGATCCCAAATCGAAAGACGACCATGCCGACGTCATCTCAGGCGGGAATTTCCACGGCGAACCGGTCGCCTTCGCGCTCGATTTTCTGGGAATCGCACTCAGTGCTTTGGCTGGAATCAGCGAACGCCGCCTTGAGCGCATGGTGAACCCCGCTCTCAGCGAAGGCTTGCCGCCGTTCCTCGCGCCTGGCGCCGGGCTTAATTCCGGCTTCATGATGCCGCAAGTCACCGCCGCCGCACTGGTCAGCGAAAACAAGGTGCTCGCGCACCCAGCGTCGGTTGACTCGATCACGACTTCGGGCAACAAGGAAGACTACGTCTCGATGGGAATGGGAGCAGCCATCAAGCTGAAGAAGATCGTCGAGAACACACGTAACGCTCTCGCCATCGAGGCAATGGCTGCCGCGCAAGCGCTGGATTTGCTGGCACCGCTGAAATCGTCCAAACGTCTGCAGCAGGCACACGCAGCGATTCGGGCGGTGTCGCCGAAACTTGAGAAAGACCGCGTAATGTATCAGGACTTCGCGCGCATCGCAGAAGTAATCGCTAGCGGGAAGGTGGCAGCAGCTCTTCGCTAAAATTCTTTCACCACAGAGACACAGAGATCACAGAGAACAGCGCTAGTCGGGTAATTAGAGGATCTGCGAATGAATCAACAATCCATCCTTTTCCTCGCCGACGCCGGTGTACCGATGATTTTCCTCACCTTCCCGGCGATGATTATGCTGCTCATCCCGATCATCCTGGTTGAGGCCTGGTTTTTGCACAAGTGGCTTGCTTTGGGAGCGTGGGAAGCCGGAAAGTTAAGCGCCATAGCGAACACTGCCTCAACCCTGCTAGGTGTTCCTGCGGCATGGGCGGTGATGCTCTGCGTGGAGGTCGGAGTCGGTTGGAGTGTCGTCAAGATACCGTCATTGAGTCAAGCGGCAGAAAAATGGAACAGCCCGATAGCGAGTGTCGTGATCACCCTTCTTTCTGCGGCTTGGCTTACTCCCAACGAAAAGAATCTTTACTGGATGGTTCCCGTTGCGGTGCTAGCCCTGATGGTTCCGACCTTTTTTGCTTCGGCTTGGATTGAAACGATCATCGTCCAAAAGATGGCCGGTGGGATCGACGAAGGTCCTTGTAATCCAGCGAATATTCGAATTGCCGTAAGGAATGCAAACCTGATCAGCTACTGTCTGCTGGCGGTCGGCGCTGTCGTCTGGCTGTTGCATTCCTTGCTCAACCCGCCTCGCTAATCCCGGACGGGGCTTGTGATTTACAGCATTAATTACCCAATTACCAGACTCTCTCTGTGTCTCTGTGGTGAATGATCTTTCAAGCCGTCTTCGCCGCGCTCCCATCCAACCCCAATTCCCCCGCGATCCCGCGCATCGCCTCAATGCAAAACGCAATATGCGGCTCCAGTTCCACGCCCAGATCCGCTGCCCCATTCACAATGTCATTCCGGTTCACGCTTCGCGCAAAGGCCTTGTCTTTCATTTTCTTCTTCACCGACGACGCTTCCACCTCGGCCAACAACTTGCCCGGCTTCACCAGCGCGCAGGCCGTGATGAACCCCGCCAGTTCGTCGCAAGCGAACAGCGTCTTCTCCATCGGCGTATCGCGAGTGACGCCGGTGTACTCGGCATGCGACATGATGGCCTTGCGAATCTCCTCCGACCAGCCTCGCTCTTTCAGAATCTCGTTTCCGCGATACGGATGATCTTCCAAACTTGGATACTTGTCGTAATCGAAGTCGTGCAGCAGCCCGACGATGCCCCACAACTCCGTATCGCTGGAAAATTTTTGAGCGTAGGCGCGCATGCACGCCTCCACTGCCAGCGCGTGTTTGCGCAAACTTTCTGATTGGGTGAACTCAGTTAGTAACCCCCATGCTGCCGCGCGATCTCTCATGAATTCTTCCCTGTTTTCTCCGGTTTTTCGTCGTGCCTCTTCGGCTTTCGTAGTCTCTGTTTCTCGTTTTCCCCAGAAATTCCTTGACATCCACAGGCCACGTGCCCCAGATTACCTTGAGATTTGGAGCCTGACCACCGGCTCCGCGGAGTGCCTCCGCTCTGGCTGCTCCCAAAACCTAGATGGCCACAACTCTTGCCCCGGTGGATTCCAGGGAAGTTGTCCGTTGCGACCACTGCCTGCTCGTTCAATTCCGTACAACCAATGACATGTGCCGCCGGTGCCATGCTTCCTTAGACGAAGAGGAACCGGAAATCGTAGCACCGGTGCCGATACCGGCTATCGCGCCGTCGCATGGGAACGGCCGCGGCCACCTTAACCTCGCCGCATCGATCCGGGCGCTACGCTTGCGCAATGGTTTGAGCCAGAGGCAGCTGGCTACGCGCATGTCGGTGCCGCGCACCTACGTCTCTAAAATCGAGAATGAGAAAGCCACTCCGACCTTGTCGTCGCTGGAGCGGCTGGCGCGCGCGCTAGAAGTTACGGTGCCCGATCTGTTGACCGGTGGCGAGCGCAATCGGCAGGAGGAAATTCGCGAACTGGTGCAGGACCAGTTCGTCGCGGAAATCCTGCCGTTCGTTGCTCAGCTGAACGCGATGCAGATGTCGAGCATCCTGGCCCAGCTGCGCGACCTCACCATTCGTCCGAGAAGGACGGCTTAGATAGGGTTCAATCGTCCATGGCCCCAAGCCTCGAAGGAAGGGGTAGAGGCCGTGACCTGCAACGCCGCAGAGCGTCGCACAGGCTCGCAGTCAAAGCTCGCAGCTTTTTTATCCGGGCAACCACCAACTGATGCCGAGGTCTTCGGACCTCGGCTTTTTTCGCTCAGCGACGCTCGAGCAGAACATCCAGCCAGCGCGCTAAGTGGACCTGCTGGTCTGACTTCCCTGCTGTATTCGCCCCCGCGTCGGTTAAGGCCGCGAGTTGATGCGCCAGCGTATGTACTGCAAGATCACGCGGTAGATAAATCGCATCGGTGGGCAGAAGGATTTCCCAGTCGCCAGCGATGGCGCGTCGCATGATGAAGCGCTGCACGTCCTGTGGCTTTCTTGACTTCGTGTTTCGTCCACCCAGCACCACAAAGCCGCGGAAGTGAATTTGCGCCCACCCGACATTGCCCTTCGCCTTAACCTTTTGCACTTCGAAGCGATCAAACGCAATGATTGGAAGTTGGGTGTTCGCAATCCCACCGTCCATTGCTTGGAAATGCTCCGAAAGCGCTGCCTCAATCTGCTGCGCTTTTGGACGGGCGAATCTCACTGCAACCACGGCCGGAGTCGATTGCAAGATCGCATCCGACGGGGCCGGAGCGGAGGCTGCAGATGAATCCTCCCCCACTGGCGAATCATCGACCGGGTCAACGTCCCTGGAGCTCATGCCGGTGGGTGTCAGGCCTGAGATCCGGCGGGCGGCCAACACCGGGGCTGGCCTCGCCTTGATGTAACGCAAAAAGTGTGGCTTCCCACGGCCCTTCCAGTACACCGAATTGTAGGGTTGCACTCCAAAGCCCGAGCGCAGAGCACTGTAGAAGGTGTGCTGCAGGGGACTCACGACGATACCAGCGTGACCGGGCCAGACGATCACGTCTCCTGCCTGCGGTTGCCACACCCGCTGGAAATCTTCATTGCCGGCATAGAGATCCGAGGAACTCTGGTACTTGTAGGAGTATCCGGCCTTCTCGTAGATCGCATGCACCAGATGCGAGCAGTCAGAGCGCTGCGCCGACTTGTGGCGCGTCTCCAGAGCGGCGCCCAGCACGGCGAGTCCGTCGTTGGCGTCGAGAAGTTTGGGTCCTGCTGCCCGCTTTGCGGACTCAGAAGCCGCCCGAACGGTTTGCCGGGCCGGACTCACGACCGCGCTCGTCTGCGCGCACACGCTGGCAGCACAGAAAAGCAGTCCCCATCCTCGAAGCCCGTGCAGCCGCATAAGTCCTTTTGTATCCCCACCATCCCCGCTCGCACAGGTCACCGTGGTGCAGTGCAGGCAGGCAAAGTTGCTTACCCTTCCGATGCACCTTTGGACCTGAAGAGATGGGTATTTGCGGGCTGAAGGGCAACCTGGAAGGGCTGCCCGGCACCGGGGCGGGCTTTCCGCGGGTGGCTTCTTACGGGTTTTGCTCCTCGAAAGCCGGGCTGAATCCCCGTTTCAGCCTTTCTCATCTATGTGCCATGCCATTTGATTTCAGCACCGATTTCGCTTCTTCGAGGGAAGACATCTCTGGTCCGCAACTGACCGCGGCAGCAAGCGGCACCACCCCCGATGACGGCGTCTTGCTCGACGCCTACTCTCAGGCCGTGACCCGGGCGGTTGAAAAGATCAGCCCGTCGGTCGTGAATATCGAGGTACGCCAATCTGTCCGCACGCGGCGGAGCGCGGCGTCAGAGGAGCGCCGCGGAGGCGGGTCGGGATTCATTTTCACGCCCGATGGGTTGATCCTTACCAACAGCCACGTGGTCCATGACGCGGCACGCGTTGAGGTGACGGTCGCGGACGGCCGCAAGCTGCCCGCGCGAACCATCGGTGACGATCCGGCAACTGATCTCGCGGTGATCCAGATCGACGGTTCGGGACTCGTGGCTGCTGCCCTTGGCGATTCGCAGGCCCTGCGTGTCGGCCAACTGGTGATGGCCATCGGAAGCCCGTACGGATTTCAATCGACCGTGACCGCGGGCGTAGTGAGCGCGCTGGGACGGTCATTGCGTTCTTATTCCGGCCGCCTGATCGAAGACGTGATTCAGACCGATGCGTCCCTCAACCCGGGAAATTCCGGCGGACCGCTGCTGGCCTCCGACGGACGAGTGGTGGGTGTGAACACGGCTACCATTCTCCCCGCGCAAGGCATCTGCTTTGCGATCGGAATCAATACAGCGAAGTTCGTCGCCAGCCGCTTGCTGCGCGACGGCCGCATCCGGCGCAGCTACATCGGCGTGTCGGCCCAGACCGCGCCGATTCATCGCCGACTAGTGCGCTATTACGACTTGCCGAAAGAAACCGGAGTGATCGTGCTTTCCAGCGAGCCTGATAGCCCGGCCCGCCGCGCCGGGTTGCGTGAGGGAGACGTGATCGTGGCACTCGACGGCCAGCCTGTCGCGGGCGTGGACGATTTGCACCGGGTGCTTAGCGATGTACGCGCCGGTGGGCGATCTGAGTTGACCGTCCTCCGGGGGACGGAAAGACTGCAGATTGGTATCGTGCCGGAAGAAGCCCGTCAGAGCAATTAACCTGCGGCGGACATTCGCCGGCGCCACCCTATCCTGCGTAGGCTTCGACCGGCGAATCCACGGTCTCTGCTTTCGGAACCCACTCGATCGGCTCAATCGGCCCTACTATAAAAATCCATGACAGCGCGCCCAACCACAGCACCACCGAGACGATCAGGAATGGCCAGAAGAAGTGCCCGGTGCGGTCGAGCAGGGTGCCGGCCACCCAAGGTGCGACCACACCCGACGAATTTCCCACGAACAACTGCAGCCCGCACCATCGACCGACCGCTTGCGGACCGGCCAACCGCTGGGCAATGGCCCAGATGTTGGAGCTTCCGAAACCGAACGAAACTCCCGTCAGCATCAGAAACGCGGTCGACCAACCGAGCGGAGCCATCACGCAAGCGAGCAGGAAGACTCCTGTCCCAGCACATCCAATCACCATGAAGGTCTTGCGTACCAGGGTTGCTGTACCGCCCGCCCGTATCCAGCGATCGGAAAACCAGCCACATACACTGGCCGAAAGTGCGGCCATGAAGAAGAAAGCGCCGCCGATCTTTGCCATTCCAGTCATGGAAAGATGGCGCTCGCGGACTAAATAGAACGGCAACCAGGTCACCATGAAGTAGAGGAAATAATTTCCGCAGAACAGGCAAATCCACGTTCCCCAGGCGGAGCGCTGCCGAACGATCTCGCGCATGCCGGGACCGCCTTTCTTTTCATTGGGTGATGCAAGGTCGGCCGCGGGCATCCATCGCAGCCACGGCAACAGCCACAGCAAACACACCGATCCCAGGAGGATGAAGAATGGACGCCAGCCGAATTGCGCCACGAGCGTTCCGCCGAATAGCAATCCGAAGCTCGGCCCCAAAGCCAGTCCAGACGCGATGGTTGCGTTGGCAAATCCTCGTCGGCCTTCCGGGCAATGCACGGCAAGAATTTTGCCGTAGCCCGGGTAAGCGACCGACTCTCCAATTCCGAGAACGACGCGCACTACCATCAGAAGCGCCATGGAGTGTACTAATCCCGTGACAGCGGTCGCGCTCGACCATAGAAAAAAGCCCGCGGCGAACACCCACTTCACATCCAAGTGGTCGACCAGCCAGCCGGAAAGAATCTGGCAACTGGAATACGTCCAGAAAAATGCAGACAGCAAGATCCCAAGTTGAGAGGCTGAGATCCCGAGTTCGTCTTTGATCAGAGGCGCCGCAATCGAGAGGTTGCTGCGATCGACGTAATTGATGAACACCGAAAGGAACAACAGCACCAGCACGCGCGAAAACGCCGGCGACATCCGCGAGTTGTCGGGAGTGGAAGGCACAGGGTCCGGGGGGAGTGCGCGCCATTGTGCCCTGCGCGCCTTGGGATTGCAAGGCGTCCGATGCATCATTCACAACAGGAGGCACAGAAGGAATTTCGCAATTTGGTAATTTGGTAAATTGGTAATAGACGGCATCTGCCTGGCACTTCAATCTCCCAATGCCCAAAGCGATGATTGCCTCTATGACCCGTGTTCACTGTGTGATGAATTTCGAACTTCGGCGATTTCTGAGGTTGGTACTTCAAATTACCAAATTACAGATTACCCAATTACAAAATCTTTATCCCCTGAGTAAATGATCTTTTGTTCTTTTTTTTTGACAAGTTCGTAAGAATCAGAATCCTTGTTACCCGCTCATTGCCAACTCCCACACCCTGTGTTAGCGTCTTGAATTAGAAGGGGATAGCGTTGCAGGCGACAATTCCCGCCGGACTGGATCGCAAGGAAGCCGACTTATACCGCCAGCTTGATCCAGCACGGCTTCCAAAACACATTGCCATCATAATGGACGGCAACGGCCGCTGGGCGCGCCGCCGTCACATGCCGCGCATTGCCGGACACCGCGCCGGAGTGGCCGCCGTACGCTCAACCGTCGAGACCGCCGCGCGCATTCACATCCCCGCACTCACGCTCTACGCCTTTTCGGAAGAGAACTGGAAGAAACGGCCCAAGAGCGAAGTCGATTTTCTGATGCGACTGCTGAGCCGGTACCTCAAGATGGAAGTACCTACCCTGAACGACAACAACATTCGCCTCGAGTACATCGGGCGGCAGCAGGAGTTGCCCGACTCGGTACAGGAGCGCATGGAAGGCGCTCGCCAGGCGACCGCGAAAAACACCGGTATGGTGCTGACGCTCGCGCTCAATTACAGCGCGCGCAGCGAGTTGGTCGATGCCTTCCGCTCTCTGGTCGACGCGGCCGCCCGCAACGGCGGAATCGATCACCTGAATATCGACGAAGACATGGTCAGCCGCCATCTCTACACCCGGGACCTTCCCGACCCCGACCTGGTAGTCCGCACCAGCGGCGAAATGCGGCTCAGCAATTTTCTGCTCTGGCAACTCGCCTACGCCGAGATCTACGTCACGCCGACGCTCTGGCCCGACTTTCGCGGACACCACTTGCTCGAAGGCATCGCCGAATACCAGAAGCGCGAACGCCGTTACGGCGGGTTGAACGAGGACCACTCGAATCACCACGGGGCGAAAGCAGCAAAGGGATAGAGTCTTTTCACCACAGAGACACAGAGTCACAAAGACAGCCCCCGGAAACTTTGCAATTTGGTGATACAGAAGTCCCATATTCTTTGAAGGCACTCTCAGAAAGGTCCGACTACCATCCTGAGTCTTGCGTTTTCTCTGTGTCTCTGTGACTCTGTGGTGAAAAATTCTGTAACGAAGACTTCGGAAGAATCTCCCTTGATCAAACGCATCGCAACAGCAGTAATCCTGATCCCAATTGTCCTGCTGCTGGTGCTGCGCGCTCCGGTGCCGCTGGTGGCCGCGGTCACTGCCATCGTCGCGCTGCTGACCGTCCACGAATTCCTGAAACTCACCGAATCCTACGGCGTCGTGCCGCTTCGCAAGCCGACCTTCGCAGCCGTCATCCTGTTTTTTCTGCTGCTCATGTTCAATGCCGGCCAGGAGAAGCCGCTGCTTTCCACCGACATCTTCGGAGTCGCTTCCGCCTTCGCTGCGGCCATGGTGACTTTCGTGTTCCTCATGATCGCCATGCGCCGCCACAATCTCGCCACCGGATACCCGGCCGCGGCCGCATCGTCATTCGCCTTCGCTTACATTGCCCTTCCGCTTGCCATGCTCGTGCAACTTCGCCAGCAATGGGCGGGAGCGTTTTTGATTCTCTACCTGCTGCTGGTCGTGTGGTCAGGCGACATCTTTGCTTACTTCGTTGGCAAATCCATGGGCCGCCACCTGATGGCGCCGCGCATCAGTCCGAAAAAGACCTGGGAAGGCGCCGCGGCCTCACTGATCGCAAGCATGGCGATTGGCGGAGCCCTGTTTTACTACTCCGCGCAAGTGAGCACGGCATTCTTGCGGTGGGGACTGATCGAGCGTCGCGATGGCATGTTTGGGCTGGAGAGGCCGGCCCTGTTGCCGGTGCTCGTGCTTACGGCAGTCTTGAATGTTGCTGCACAGCTTGGGGATCTGGTCGAGTCGCTAATCAAGCGCGGCGCAGGAGTGAAAGATTCCGGCGCGATCCTGCCCGGACACGGCGGCATGCTGGACCGGATCGATGCGCTACTGTTCGCAGCACCGGTTTTGTGGGTCTGGGCGGCCTGGCGGGTTACGCAGTGAACAAGCACACCGGCATTTATTCACCACAGAGTCACTGAGACACAGAGTGAATTCCTTGGGTCTTCTCCATTCCTCTGTGTCTCGGTGGTGAGACCCTTTGACTTAACCGGGTTTCCAAACTTTTGGTGCAGGTGCGAATTCGATTATTGAAACGAAAGTTGTACCTCATAGCACGATCGTGTAGCTAGCGCACCCGCTGTCACCCGCGTAAGATGAAGATTCCCATGCGACGTATCGCCATTCTGGGTTCGACCGGCTCCATCGGCCGGAGCACTCTCAGCGTCGCCGAATCCTACCCCGACCGATTTCAGATTGTTGCCCTTGCGGCCGGCTCGAACATCGACTCTGCGTTTGAGCAGGCGATGCGCTGGAAACCGCGGCTTCTTTCCGTTGCGCGCGAAGCAGATGCAGAAGTTCTCCGCAACAAACTCAAAGCCAAAGGCATCGGTTCCGACGTAGTTGAAGTCGTTCATGGTGCAGCCGGGAATGTGCGGGTTGCCACTTATCCCGATGTTGATTTTGTGGTCAGCGCGATCGTCGGAGTAGCCGGTCTCGAAGCGACGTACGAGGCGGTGAAAGCCGGAAAATCCATAGGCCTCGCCAACAAAGAATGCCTGGTGGCAGCCGGGGAGCTCATCACCGCCGAAGCCCGCAAGCAAGGCAAGCCGCTGCTTCCCATCGACAGCGAGCACAACGCCGTACACCAGTGCATGCGGGGCGGCCGTATGGAAGAAGTGCAGCGCATCTGGCTCACGGCCTCGGGTGGTCCATTCTTGAAAACCCCGAAATCCGAATTTCCCTCGATTACTATCGGGCAGGCTTTGAACCATCCTACCTGGAAGATGGGAAAACGGATCACCATTGATTCCGCCACCCTCATGAACAAGGGATTTGAAGTGATCGAGGCCTGCCGGCTCTTCCATGTACCACCGAGTCAGGTAGAAGTCATTGTGCATCCGCAGTCTACGATCCATTCCATGGTCGAGTTCATCGATGGCAGCATACTTGCTCAATTTTCGGTGACCGATATGCGTCTGCCCATCCTGTACGCCCTGACTTATCCCGAACGGATTCAATCAGATCTCCGTTTTCCGGTCATGGACTTAAGGCAGCTGGACTTCTACCCGCCGGATATGCAGAAATTTAGATGCTTGGGTTTGGCCTACGAGGCGGCGGAAGCCGGAGGAGCGAAGCCGGTGGCCCTCAATGCGGCCGACGAGGTGGCGGTCGCGGCTTTCCTGGAGGGCCAGATTGGTTTCGATGAGATTCCCAGGATCATCGAAGACGTGCTTTCTGCAACAAAAGCTGGGAAAATGGAATCTATTAAACAGGTGCTTGCGACAGACCTGGAAGCGCGCCGCGTTGCTCAACAACGCGTAGAAGAAATTCGCGGTAGGTCCCCCATGCCGCACGCAGCTTCCGTTTCCTGTCAGGGGGAGTAATCAATACTTTATGACGCACTTTTTCGTGACCGCGGTGACGATGGCAATTGTCTTGGGCGTAATGATCCTCATCCACGAATGGGGACATTACGCGGCAGCCAAGTTTTTCAAAGTTCGGGTGGAGGTATTTTCCATCGGATTCGGTAAACGGCTGCTGGGCTTCCGCAGAGGCGAGACTGATTACCGGATCAGCGCCATCCCGCTGGGCGGCTACGTCAAGATGTCGGGC
This sequence comes from uncultured Acidobacteriota bacterium, assembly GCA_963850425.1. Classification (GTDB taxonomy): domain Bacteria; phylum Acidobacteriota; class Terriglobia; order Terriglobales; family Acidobacteriaceae; genus Gp1-AA133. Next base: position 801,627 of record CAWKLF010000007.1, read on the forward strand.
GAGAACCCGATGGACGAACGCACGGGCGATCCTGGCGAATTCCTTTCGCACCCGCGCTGGCAGCGTTTCGTGATCGCGGTTGCCGGCCCGTTCATGAACATCGTGCTGGCGGTGGGCCTGCTCACGGTCGTCTACATGGTGCACTTTGAGTACCCGGCGTTCGTCGACCAGCCGGGCGTCATCGCCTATGTGAAACCGAATTCCGCAGCCGCGCAGATTGGCCTCCAGGCAGGGGACCACATCACGCGGATCGCGGGAATCGACAACCCCACGTGGGAGCAGATCGGGCTGAAAGTCATGCTCAGCCCCAATGAAGGGTTGCCGGTCACTATCGACCGCGGAGGGCAGATCCTCGAGAAAACCATCACTCCGAAGCCCATCACCAGTTCGGAAGTTGGTTCCGCTGGGTGGAGTCCTGAACAATCCATCGTGGTCGCCGATGTCGACCCGGGGATGCCGGCCGCGAAGGCGGGATTGCAGGAAGGCGACGAGATCACTGCGGTCGACGGCAAGCCCGTCCGTGTAATCGACGCACTCATCGACAACCTGCAGGAAACCAAGGATCAGGTCGTCAACGTCGACGTCCTCCGCGGGGATAAGCACCTTACATTCAAATTGCAGCCAGTTTTGGCTGACGCCGAGGATAAGACCAAGCGCTATCGCGTCGGCTTTGAGAGCACCGCGCGCATGAAAGTGGGACAGCTAGCGCTCATCCCGGCCTTCCAGCGCTCACTCGAGGACAACAAGCGCTACTCGCTGGTGCTGCTCGAATTGATCCAGAAAATGGCGCAGGCCAAAGTTTCGATGAAGCAGGTCGAAGGTCCCATCGGTATCGGCAGCGCGATTGGACACGCAGTCACCGAAAAGGGCTGGACACCGTTGTTGGGACTGACCGCCGGCATCAGCTTGAACTTGGGCATTTTTAACCTGCTGCCGATACCGATTCTCGACGGCGGTGTAATCCTGCTGTTGCTGATCGAAGGCCTCATGCGCCGGGACATCAGCTTGCAGATCAAGGAACGCATTTACCAGGCAGCGTTCGTGTTCCTGGTATTGTTCGCGGTGACGGTGATCTACAACGACATCGCCAAGCGCTGGCCGCTGGGCGGCTAAAAGCTCTAACCACAGAGGACACAGGGGCACACCGAGGAATCCAAGAATTCCTCAGTGAAACTCTGTGTCCTCTGTGGTTTACGCCTTTCACTTTCCAGCTCCACATCTTTCCGCATGGTAAAATAGAGCTTCCCATGGCCCAAATACAGCGTAGAAAGACAGTTACGGCTTCGATCGGCGGTGTGCGCGTCGGCAGTGATGCACCGGTCGTGGTGCAGTCGATGACCAACACCGACACGGCCGACATTCCTTCGACCGTGAAGCAGGTCGCCGCCCTCGCCCGGGCCGGGTCCGAACTCGTCCGCGTCACCGTCAACAACGAGGAAGCAGCAGCCGCCGTCGCCCCGATCGTCGACGAACTCGACAAACAAGGCATCCGCGTCCCCATCATTGGCGACTTCCACTACAACGGCCATCTCCTGCTGACGAAGTACCCCGATTGCGCCCGCGCGCTCGCCAAGTACCGCATCAATCCCGGCAACGTCAGCGTGGGCCGCAAGAACGACGACAACTTCCGCACCATGATCGAGGTCGCCGTCAAGAATCAGAAGCCTGTCCGCATCGGCGTGAACTGGGGCTCGCTCGACAGCGCCCTGCTCACCAAAATGATGGACGAGAATTCCCTGCTGCCCGAGCCCAAAGACGCCCGCGAAGTCACCATGGAAGCCATGGTCGTAAGCGCGTTGAACTCGGCCGCACTCGCGGAAAAATACGGTCTGCGCCCCGACCAGATCATCCTCAGCGCAAAAGTCAGCGGCGTGCAGGATCTGATCGACGTCTACCGCTCGCTAGCCGCGCGCTGCAACTACCCGCTGCACCTCGGACTTACCGAAGCCGGCATGGGCGCGAAAGGCATTGTCGCCTCCGCCGCCGCACTCGGAGTAGTTCTGCAGGAAGGCATCGGCGACACCATTCGCGTCTCGCTCACGCCCGCTCCTGGCGGCGACCGCACCGAAGAAGTCCGCGTCGGTCAGCAGATTCTGCAGTCGCTCGGCATCCGCAGCTTCACTCCGCAAGTCACCGCCTGCCCCGGCTGCGGACGCACCACCAGCACCTTCTTCCAGGAAATGGCCGAGCAGATCCAGACCTACCTGCGCGAGCAGATGCCCATCTGGAAAGACCGCTACACCGGCGTGGAAGAAATGAAAGTCGCGGTGATGGGCTGCGTGGTAAATGGCCCCGGTGAATCCAAGCACGCCAGCCTCGGCATCTCGCTACCGGGCACCTTCGAAGAACCGAAAGCCCCGGTCTACGTCGACGGCCGCCTGTTCACCACGCTGAAAGGCGACAAGATCGTCGCCGAGTTCATCGCGATTCTGGATGAGTATGTCGAGTCGCACTACGCGGCGAAGGTGGAAGTGATGGCGAAGTAGGACCTTTCCGGCTGCTAACCAATACTCCTCCCGCGTGCACACATCTCCAACCAGTGCTAAAGTACCCCCAACCGTCTCACCTCGAATACTCAACTGGGTTTGTCGTTAGCACGCGGCTGGGAAAGTAGTGCAACGAAGTGTCAACCGCTGATCAGCAAGCCCTCCTATCAACACCTGAACCGACACACAGGAGACGACCGATGGACACCATTACAGTGAAGGACGGAACGCAGATTTATTACAAGGATTGGGGAACTGGCCAGCCCCTCTTTTTTCATCACGGTTGGCCGCTCTCTGCCGACGATTGGGATGGGCAAATGATGTTTTTCCTGGAGCGCGGATACCGGGTCATCGCCCACGATCGGCGTGGACACGGCCGTTCTACCCAGACGGTGACCGGAAACGAGATGGACACCTACGCGGCCGATGTCGCCGAACTGGTCGAGAAGCTCGATCTCAGAAACGCGGTCCACATTGGCCACTCCACCGGTGGCGGCGAGGTCGCGCGCTATGTTGCCCGCTACGGCAAAGGTCGGGTCGTTGCGGCCATCCTGATCAGCGCGATCCCGCCGGTCATGATCAAATCGGAAAAAAATCCGGGTGGATCGCCGATGGAAGTCTTCGACCAGATTCGCGAGGGCACTGGATTTCATCGAGCGCAGTTCTATCAGGACCTCACGCTTCCCTTCTACGGGTATAACCGTCCGGGCGCGAAAATCTCGCAAGGGATCCGAGACAACTGGTGGAGGCAGGCCATGATGGGCGGAATCAAGGCCCAGTATGACTGCATCAAGGCCTTCTCCGAGACCGACTTCACGGAAGACCTCAAACGAATCGACGTGCCGACGCTCGTGATGCATGGAGAAGACGACCAGATTGTTCCCTTCGCCGACGCCGGCCCGCTTTCAGCAAAGCTGCTGAAAAACTCGAAGTCGAAATTCTATCCCGGCTTCCCGCACGGCATGCCAACTACACACGCGGATCAGATCAACGCCGATATCCTCGACTTCGTCTCCGGACTCAGGGCCGCAGCCGCACCAGCTGCCTGAAAAGAGCTAGGAAGAATTCCCAAACTGCTCCAAGCTTTCATGGCCCACATATGCGCAGTAGGCGAACATGTGGGCCGATTTGTCTTTGGCTTACCAACACTACATTGTCAGGCGGGACGACTGAGTAGCGGCATCGGGGAGCCGCCCTTCTTTGATTTCCTAAGATTTCGTACGTGACGAACGCGGACAATCATTGGACAATTTCAAGACAACTGAGCGGAATCTCAACTTACCTTGCGCTACTCCAATGCCTATACGACCGAAGCGGCTCTCACTGGAGAAACGCTGGTTTGGAGAACAGCAATGTGGATGAGGTCATGCGCAATTTGTAAGGCTCTTCTGAAAAAGCTGAGCTTGAGCGATTTCGTCCGCTGCCAGTGCGGATGGGAGTGGCAGGGGCACACTGACCGAAAGCGGAGTGCGACTCAATAAAGAGCAGGTGGGAATGTCAGGCGAGAAGGCAGGCGGTCTATGGAAAAAGTGATCCAGTTCTACATACCAAACAAATTCCGAAAGAAACCGAAGTGGATTCCCCCGGAACGACGCGGAAAGATCGTCCAGTTCGCACCACCGGCCAAGAAATCCGCCTGACAAACGTGCGGCCTGCCGTGGGTGCGTCCCACGCTCAGTTCCCTGCTCAAAAGTTGCAGGTTCATTCCTGAATTGTCATCCCGAGAGCGCCGCGACAGAGTGACCGAAGAACCTGCTGTTTCGCGGCGAAAAGCAGATCCTTCGCTGCGCTCAGGATGACAAACTTGTGGGGAGGATTCCCCAACGACTCAATTCCCCAACGACTCAATTCCCCAATTACTCAATTTCCAATTCCCTCTGTGTCCCTGTGTCTCCTGTGGTGAGGATTTATTTTAGGCCAGCAACGACAGATTGGGATCCGCCGCCTCATGATCCGGATCAGCGAATTTCTTCAGATCCGGATAGGTGCTAATCAACTCCGGCGGCGCCTTCACCCGCTTCCCGGTCAGCATCGACTTGAGTTCCAACGCATTCGCACTGGCGCGCGCTTCATAGTGATTGTTGCTGATAACGTACGTTGTCTGCGCCTTTTCCGCCACAGCTTCGATTTTTTCCTTCCAGCCGCCTAGTTCGTCGACGCTGTACAAATAGTTGTAGCGGTCATTGCGATCGTCGCTGTTGAACCAGTCTTTGTAGTTGCGCCCGTGCAGGCGCACGTAGCCGAGCGGTGACGTGACATGTTCCGTAGGAGCAAGCGACCGTCCCAGCGTCGGCTGGTCGATATTGCAGAACGCGACACTTTGCTTCGCGAACAACGCAATGGTTTCGTCGTTATCCCAACTGTCGTGGCGAACTTCCACCACCCGCGGATACTCAATAAACTGCCGCAGCAGCCGCTCCAGATATTCGCGATTCAGGCTCGTGTTCTTGAACGAGACTGGAAACTGGATCAGCAGCGCGCCCAGCTTCCCTTCCCCGGCGATCGCGTCCAGTCCCTCGCGCGCTTTAGCTTCATCTTCGTCAGTTGGACGAATGGATGCGGCTGAAGTCGGCTCCATCACGGCGAGGGGGGAATGTGTGAAAGAGCGGTGCAGCTTTGCCGTGAAAACGAAATTCGGGTTCCACGCAACCTTGCGCACCCACAGGCGGGCGAGCTCCGGCCGGATGTGTCCGTAGAACGAGGTGTTGATCTCGACGACGTCAAAGAAGTGCGCCAGGTATTCGAGCGCGTGAACTTTCTTGCGCTGGACCTCCGGCGGGTAGAAAACGCCCTCCCAGTCCTTGTAGGACCAGCCGGCCGTGCCAATGCGAATGTGGGACGCGCCTTCCATTAGGTTGGACGAAGTGGGCAGGGTAAAGCTTGTTGGGAGGTTAGCACAACCCGGCGCGGAAGCGCGTCGCCCGCAAGTGCTTCAGCAAATAGGCACAGCGGTGCTTGCTCGCGTCAAACGGCGCGAGTGCGGGGCGTCTTGAAGCCTTTGGAATTCGGTGGTCAGCGATCGAGGCTGGAACTCCTCGGCTGCTCTATTTGAAGTACATCCAAGCCGCAAGTGCCACCAAAACCACCGCAAGGATCCAAAGGGACGAATCGGTCATTCCAGTTTTTTTGGCCATGGCTAATCTTAACCCGACCTCCTGATTCTCTGAAACGATGAGAAGTACCGGAAACGACAACAGGAACCAAACTAGTTTCGGTTCTGAAATTGAGAGTGTACCCCATCCGGCCGCGATGGCGGCTCAGTAGAGCAGCAACCCCACCCAGTAGACTCCGCTCGGATAAGTATCCGTTCGCGCGTAGCAGGTGCCGACCGCAACGTTCTTAAAGCCGCGGTTCTCGATCATTTTTGCAGCCCCGGCAGGCAGCACCTCAGGATGCATGTTGGTATAGCTCACCACGGAGTAGCGCTGTGCCAGTTCATGCATGGAGCGGGTCGCCAGCCGGTCCTCCTGCGCCATCGTACAGACGGCGGCACGCAGCACGGCGTCGGAAGCGCGGGTGAGTGCCGGCAAGTGTGCTGCGCGGCGCGCGCGGTTCACTGCTTCGGCAATGAAGTTTTCGCTTTGCTCCGGCGTGTAGGCGGGCAGGCTGTGCCCGAAATCCTGCACCACGTAGAGATGGGCGCCACTGCGAATCACGGCAAAACCCGCTACGTTGTAGCTTGCGTCCAACAGATTTTCGCGATGCGGCGGGGAACGCATCAGGCTTTGGTGAACCCCCTCGGCGGTAGAGTTTAACGCCACATTCTCCCCGGAGCGGTCCAGCAGCAGCACACTGGCTGCCGACAAGCGGCGTGGCAGGGAGGGCTCGCCGTTCAATTGATGCGACAGCTGTTGCTCGCGGGCCATGGCCGCCGCATGCAAACGGGCGGCCTGGATCAGTCCGTCGTCAAATTGCAGCGGAGGGGATCCAGCCCGGGCGCGGGCCTGGTTCGCCATCTTCAGGAGTTGCTGTTCGGCTTGCTCATCGAAATCCGGCGAGGGTTGGTAATCCGAGACACGATCAGGACTCTTGGAGGCTGCCGGTTTGATCTTGGCTTGTTCCGAGGGTGCGCTCGATCCGAGCACCAACGCGACGGTAATCAGGGCCCGTAGCATACGTTTAAGTACCCGCGCACCGACCCTGGGAGGCCGTTGGGGGAAGCCGCAATTTCTGCTTTGCTACACAGCCACTCTAGCTTCTAGAATCAGAGCCACCTAATTACCAATGGCCATCGGACAAGGGATCGCTGTTCTTCTGGGTCTGCTGATTGGCAGTGTGCTTGCGTGGTTTTGGCTGCGAGCCCAGTCGGCTGGCCGGGATGCTCGTCTGGCATTGACCGCCAAGGACTTACAGGCGGCGCGCGAGGACCTTGCCCGGCAGCAGGAATCCCAAGCCACGCTTCGCGCACAGGCGGCAGCGCTCAAGTCCACGCTTGCGAACACGAGCGCGGGTCTGCCACCGAGAAACTGGCCCTGATCGACCGCGCCAGTGATGAACTGCGTCAGGCATTCCAGGCGCTGGCGGCTGAGGCCCTCAAAAGCAATAACCAGTCGTTCCTGCAGCTCGCCAAGACCAGCCTGGAACGCTTTCAGAGCGAGGCCAAGGGCGATCTGGAGGCGCGCCAGCGCGCCGTCGAGAACCTGGTAGCGCCGATCAAAGATTCACTGAACAAAGTCGACAGCCAGATTCAGCAGATCGAGAAAGAACGCAGCCAGGCTTACGGAACACTTACTGAGCAGGTGCAGTCACTGATCGGCACGCAAAAAGCCTTACAGGCAGAAACAGGAAACCTGGTGAAAGCCCTGCGCTCTCCTTCGGTGCGCGGGCGCTGGGGAGAAATCCAGCTGCAGCGGGTGGTGGAAATCGCGGGCATGAAGTCCTTTTGCGATTTTGAGGAGCAGGTGACCGTGAATACCAGCGACGGCCGCCTGCGTCCGGACCTGATCGTAAAACTTCCGGGCGGCAAGAACATCGTGGTCGACGCCAAGACTCCACTGCAGGCTTACCTCGATGCGGTTGAGACCTTGGATGACAACATCAGGCGGGAGAAACTATGCGAGCACGCGCGCCAGGTGCGCGAACACATGCGCGCGCTAGCCTCGAAATCGTACTGGGAACAGTTTGAGTCGACACCGGAATTTGTCGTGATGTTTCTTCCCGGCGAAACATTCTTTAGCGCCGCCCTGGAGCAGGATCCCGGTTTAATTGAACAAGGGGTCAGCCAAAGAGTGATTGTAGCCTCGCCAACCACGCTGATCGCACTGTTAAAGGCGGTCGCCTACGGATGGAATCAGGAGAAACTGGCCCGCAACGCGCAGCAGATCAGCATGCTTGGCAAGGAACTGCACGATCGCCTGCGCGCCATGGGAGTTCACATGGACAACCTGCGCAAAGGACTGGATCGCGCGGTCGAGGCTTACAACAAAGCTGCCGGCTCAATGGAAAGCCGCGTGATGGTCACAGCCCGCAAGTTTCCGGAACTCGGCGCGGCGATCACGGAAGAAATTCCCGAACTCGATCAGATCGAGACCACCACGCGAACGCTGTCGCTCGATTGGGGCGAGGAAGCGACCGAGCCATTGCCGTTCTCTCCCCGCCGCGATTCGGAGGATGAGAGCTAAAAGCTCCTACTCCTTAAAGCTCTCCCTCAGAGGCCTGTTTCTCAGTAACATAGCTTATAGATAATAAAAATACACTACTCATTGCGGCCGTGAAAGCGGCCGGAACACTCGGCAGACAACTCACGGAATGCCGATTCCTGGCGATTAGAAGCTCCAGGATCGCTAGACGAGGCATCGGACAGCCCAGAAGTTCATCCGCCCGGCAGCAGTGCGCCTGAGAGGCTCTAATGCGTAAATTGTATCTATAAGCTAATGAGCTTAGCTGGCCCGATCTTCGGCGAGCGCCCCGCTCTTGCGGGCGGACTCGGGCAGAACTTCCCACACGCCGTCAAACTTCACGAAGTAAGGCTCGACCGAGATATCGGGGAAATTCGAGGTAAGCAGCTGGGCTGCGCGTTGCAGTTCAGAACGGTGATGTTCGGCTTCGGCGGCACGGTCGCCATGGAAATGGGCGAGGCCGCCATAGGTAGCGCAATCGGAATGGCTCATCACCAGCACGCGTTTAGTCTGGTGCAGGCGGATCGACATGCGCACCTGTTCCAGGATGAAATCCTGTTCGAAATCATTGCGGGGCGAGGCCAGAGTCTTCGCGCCCCCTGCCACGATGATCATGTCAGGCCGCTCGATATTCTGCTTGCGCAGAAACTTACGCACCGTCTGGCTGATGCGATGGTCAAAACAGCACAGCACCGCGGCATCCGCGACGTAGGGGTCGGCGGGGGAATCGAAATGGAATATCTTGCGCATGATCGGTCCTCTGGATTGTAGCGGTCCTGGGCGATGGCGTCATCCGGGGCGCATCCCCGTCTGAAAGCGGAAACGTTGGATGTCGAGACGGGTAAGCTTGTTCGACGCCGCGATTACGCTCGAGTCGGTTTGGAACGATGCCATCTCAAGGGCAAGGAAGACCGTGCCGCACTCAAACAATTCATAGTTGGCGAAAAATCAACTTTCACTTATTGCCTTATCGGCCCGGCTATCGTCAATGAGCGGGAGGTTAGGGTCCACTTTGGAGGGAGTGAATCTCAGAACCACCGCTTCTTTTTGAAATATCCCAGCACCCCCACGATCGAAAAGACCATGAGTGCACTGGCGTACCGCACACCGTGCGGACTGTTGCTCCAGGGCAGATGCAGGTTCATGCCGAAAAAACCTGTGATAACCACCAGCGGCACCGCCAGTGTGCCGTAGATTGTCAGAACTTTCATTACCTCATTGGTGCGGTTCGCCACGGCAGAGAGATAGATATCCAGCGACCCCGTGAGCAGGTCGCGCTGGGCTTCCACCAGATCCACTGCACGAACCAGATGGTCGTACACGTCGCGAAAATACGGATCAAGATCGTCACCCGTGAGGCCGCCCTCGCGGCGAATGATGGCGTTCAGCACGTCGCGCATGCCGGAGGCATTACGGCGAAAATCGATCAGGCGGCGCTTGAGCTGAAAAATCTCGCGCAGCACCGGTGGCTCCGGCCTTTCGAGCACCAGCGATTCCACCTTCGAAATGTTTTCGGATGAGTCATCCAGGAAGGCGAGATACTCGTCCACGATCAGATCTGTGATTTCATAGAGCACGCGGTCCAGTCGGGTGACGTGGTTCTCCTGAACCCACCGGCAGAGTTTCTCCAGAAACACGCAGTCTTTCTGATGAACCGTGATGAGGAAGTCTGGACCCAGAAACACGTCGAAATCGTCAAACTCCGGCTCTTGACATTTGGGAATCAAGTGTTTAAGGACCGCGAACATGTAGGTCCCGTACTCGTCCACCTTCGCCCGCTGCGGTCGATGGCGACAGTCCTCGATCTGAAGCTCGTGGAGGTGGAAGCGGCGCGCGAGTTCATCAAGGTCGGGCGAAAGAGGGTCTGGCACATCGAACCAGTTGACCTCGGGCACTAGTTGTCGGGCCGAATGCATGAGTGCAGCGTAACCTGCTGTAGCATGTTACCTGATGTTGATAGATATAGGTTTCCCGCCGCGCGCGACTATGGTGAGGTGAAGTTACGCGAGACAACAATGTCCAGAATGCGGCAGGATTCGGTGTGTAGCCGAGCACGAGTCGCCCAAAAGTGCAGTGGTCGGTGCACGTCAACAAGCGTTCGCCTTGCGCGAAACCCTCGAATGCGCTTTGATACACTCCATGACCATGTCCCGCCGCTGCTGCCTGCTGTGGTTGCTCTTGTTCTCGCTGGTCACCTTCAGCGCAGCCAATGACTCGCCGAAGGGCCGGTATCTTCTGTTCGTCGGCACCTACACCGAGAAGGAGAGCAAAGGCATTTACGCTTACAGCTTCGATGCGGCGTCTTCGGAACTGACTCCGCTGGGCGTGGCGGCAGAAACCAGCAACCCCTCATTTCTGGCCATCGACCCAAGCCACCGCTTCCTGTACGCGGTCAACGAAGTCCAAAAGTACAAAGATGCGAGCAGCGGAGTGGTGAGCGCGTTCGCCATCGACGCTACAAAAGGCGATCGCCAAACCGGAAAGCTGCGACTCCTGAACGAAGTCGCATCGCGAGGAGCTGATCCCTGCTATATCGCGTTCGACAAGACCGGCAAGTATGTACTGGTAGCCAACTACACTGGTGGAAGCGTAGCGGTGTTTCCGGTTCAGAGCGACGGCCGGATCGGCGAGGCTTCGGCTTTCATTCAGCACACAGGATCGAGCGTGAACCGCGAGCGCCAGGAAGGTCCGCACGCGCACTGGATCGAGACGACGACGGACAATCGTTTCGCAATCGCAGTTGATCTGGGTCTGGATGAGTTGCTGATCTATCGCTTCGATGCGAAAACCGGAACCCTTACCCCGAACAATCCTCCATACGCGAAGCTCGATCCGGGAGCCGGCCCTCGACACCTCGCCTTCCACCCCAGCAACAAGTATGCATACGTAGTCAATGAACTACAGTCTACGATCACCACGTTTCGTTACGACGCCCGCCACGGCAGTCTGCATAAGCTGAAGACACTCTCCACCCTTCCCAAGGACTTTTCAGGGAGCAACGACACGGCCGAAATCGAGGTGCATCCCAACGGCAAGTTCCTCTTCGCCTCCAATCGTGGCGAGGACACGATTGTCGTGTTTTCCATCGACACCAAAACCGGCGCTCTGAGGTTGGCAGGTCACTTTCCCACCCAAGGCAAAACCCCTCGTAATTTCAAGATCGACCCCACCGGCAAGCTCCTGCTGGTTGCGAATCAGGATACGAACAACATTGCCGTGTTTCAGATCGACTCTAATAGTGGACAATTGACTTTCATGAAAATGCTGCAAGCGCCTTCACCCGTTAGCCTGAAGTTCGTCTCCGTGGACTAGGGACGCGTTTACAACATCCGTCACATCGACTCGGGATGACTGATCTGTATCCCCGTCCCAGAGTTCCTGATTTGAACAGGAGCTGTGCAGCCCTTCCAGGTCAGGTTGCTAGAGCCGCGCGATAGGCTCCGAATCTTGCTTCGGATTGTTTGACACGAAGCCTGGCTCGGCATAGCCTTTCTTAACTTCCAAAGGGGCCCATCGCAGTCAGATTGTTCCGAAGTGTGGGCCATGGGGTCCGGTGTAAATATCCGTGCGTTGTTGGCGGGCCTGGCAGCTTTTGCTGGGTAGGCAAATCCCTGGCCGAGTGCGTACCCTTGCTATCTTCTTCTCCATCGTATCTTCCGATGGTGATAGATCGCCAACCATGAGGTCTTCCCGGTCAGTTTAGGACGGTGACGTTCACAATCCGTGCCCCGCGAAATAGGCTGAGGGCAGGGATGCGGATCTGACCTTCAATTGATGTGAACGCATATAAGGAGGAAAAAATGGCAGCTTTGAGTGCAATCAGCAACAACGAACCAGCCACGAACGCGGGTGCCGCGAAACTCGACATGAAGCTTGAAGTGGTCATCGTCCCCGTTTCGGATGTTGACCGCGCGAAGGATTTCTATGCCAGACTCGGATGGCGGCTCGACGCCGATTTCACCGCCGGCAATGACTGGCGTGGAGTCCAGTTCACTCCGCCCGGATCAGGGTGCTCGGTAATCTTCGGCAAGAACGTCACCACGGCAGCGCCTGGCTCTGCCCAGGGCTTATACCTGGCCGTCTCTGATATTGAGTCCGCCCAGAAGGACCTGGTACGTCGCGGCGTCGAAGTCAGCGAAGTGTTCCACGGCAGCAACGTGCACACCGGGAAGGATGAGCCTTACATATTTGGACGACTCCGGTCCAGCGGTCCCGACCCTGCACATACCAGCTACTCCTCATTCGCCTCGTTCCGTGATCCTGATGGCAACGGCTGGCTGTTGCAGGAGGTCACAAGCAGGTTGCCGGGGCGAGGGGTCAGTAGTTTTGACGTTGCGTCGATGACGGAGCTGTTGCGAGAAACAGAAGAACATCATGGCAAGTACGAACCGACGGCTCCGAAACACCACTGGTCGGGATGGTACGCCGCCTATATTGTCGCGCGCCAGAATGGCAAGACGCCGGAAGAGGCTGCCCTAGCTGGCAAGCTGCAAATCGAGGGCGCACTAGCTGCATGAAGCACTTCGACGCCATCATCATCGGGACGGGCCAGGCAGGCCCGCCCCTGGCGGCGCGGTTTTCGGACGCGGGCAAAACGGTCGCGATCATCGAACGCCACAAGTTCGGCGGCACCTGTGTCAACACGGGATGCATTCCGACAAAGACGATGGTAGCCAGCGCCTATGCGGCCCATGTTGCCCGCCGAGGCGACGAATACGGTTTCACCGTCAACGGTGATGTGCGCGTTGACATGAAACGCGTCAAAGCGCGCAAGGATGCAGTGTCCGGAAGGTCGAACAAGGGCGTAGAGGAGTGGTTGCGAGGACTGAAGAACTGTACCGTCCTTGAGGGCCACGCCCGCTTTCAGTCGCCGAACACTGTGGTGGTGAATGATGAAGTCCTGCAAGCCGACAAGATTTATATCAACGTGGGTGGACGAGCGATTGTTCCCGAGATGCCGGGCATTCAAGATGTCCCGTTTCTCACAAACTCCTCCATTATGGATATCGACTTCTTGCCGGAACATCTGGTGGTTGTCGGAGGTAGTTATGTTGGGTTGGAATTCGCCCAGATGTATCGCCGCTTCGGCAGCAAAGTTACGGTTGTAGAGATGGGGCCGCGTCTGATTGGACGCGAAGACGAAGATGTTTGCGAAGCCGTGCGCGAAATCCTGGAGGCCGAAGGGGTACACATTCGGCGGAATGCCAAATGTATCTCATTAGCTAAACACAAAAGCGGTGTCGCCGTCCGTGTGGATTGTCAGGAAGGTGCACCGGAGGCATTCGGTACGCATGTTCTTCTCGCCGTGGGGCGCATCCCCAACACACGCGACCTGGGTCTCGACAAGGCCGGGATTGTCACCGATCAGCGCGGGTACATTACGGTTGACGATCAGTTGCGAAGCAATGTGCCAGGCATCTGGGCATTGGGTGATTGCAACGGCCGGGGCGCATTCACGCATACTTCCTACAACGACTACGAGATTGTTGCCGACAATCTCTTCAACGCAGACCATCGCCGGGTATCAGACCGGATCCAGGCCTACGCGCTGTACATCGACCCGCCGCTGGGCCGCTGCGGCATGACCGACGCAGACATAAGGAAATCCGGACGCCGGGCGCTCATTGCGAAATACCCAATGAGCCGGGTGAGCCGAGCCTACGAAAAAGGTGAAACCCAGGGCTTCATCAAAATCTGTGTTGACGCGGAAACAAAACAGATTCTGGGCGCTGCAATTCTTGGGACCGGTGGCGATGAAGTCATTCACGTTCTGTTGGATGCCATGTACGCGAAGGCTCCGTACACGGTGATCCAGCGCGCAATGCACATTCATCCCACGGTTGCTGAATATCTACCAACCGTATTGGCCAAACTAGAACCTTTCGCATAAGAAAAACGAGAAGAGATGTGCAGGCCCAAGTTAGCGCAGAGAACGCGCGAACGTGGGGCACCGTCGCTCCGGCTTGTTGTTTGCCGCGAAAAGTGCGTATGTTCCGGGAGCACGAAGTTAATATTCCGCACACTCCTCGCGCTTCTCGGGTCTTTCCCCTATGGCGCGAATCCCGACGCGCGCCCGATGATCTACTTGCAATATATTCGTCCACCTCTGAGGAGGACCCATGCAAGCAATCACGGGAATTTTTTCGTCCCAGGCGCAAGCCGAGAGAGCAGTTGCCAAGCTGAAGTCTGAAGGTATCGCGTCTGACAAGATCACCTTACTTACTCCTGGCGCGCACAATCAGGCGCAGCCCGCCTCGGTGCCGACCGACGCCGCCGAGCAGCCCGGAATCGGCAAAGCCATTGGAGCCGTAGTGGGCGCGGCTACGGGTTTGTCGGGCGCGATGCTGGTCGCAATCGTGCCGGGGGTTGGTGCGGTCACGGCTTTGGGGCTGCTGGGAGCCGCTGTTCTGACGGCCGCGGGAGCCGGCGTAGGCGCGGTGGCGGGAGAAACACTCGACAATTCCCTCACCCAGGGCGTTCCAGAGGATGAACTGTTTGTGTACGAAGACGCGCTGCGCAAAGGGCACAGTGTGGTCGTCGTGCTGGCGGACCACCATGACTCCGCTTCGCAGTCACGAAAGACACTCGAGTCATCCGGAGCAGAAGCGGTCGATGCAGCGCGGGAACAGTGGTGGATCGGCTTGCGCAGCGCGGAGCAAGAGCATTACTCGGAATCGGGAAAACCCTTCAACGACGACGAAAAGTTCTACCGCCTGGGTTTCGAATCGGCCCTCCATGCGCGCACGCGCTGCATGGAGTTTGATCAGGTCTCCGCCGAAATGGCGAACCGGGTTGAAGAACTCGAGCGCCAGTATCCCGGCGTGAACGTAGAGGAACCCTTCACGCGCGGATACCAGCGAGGGCGGGAATACTACCAGCACCTGTGCGATGAAAAGAAAGCTGCCTGAGGCGCACGGTTACGGAATTTCTGTTTTAGTTCCGCAGCGGCTGAAGCCGCCTCAAAACGGCGCATACGGACGGCCTGAAGGCCGTCCCTTTCACGGCTCGACTTAATCAGAGGTTTCAATTGACCCGCTCAGAGGTTTCACTCGACCCAGTCAAAGTTTCTTAAGACCGATCAGAGTTTTTAAGACGTTTCAGGACTAGGTCAGGTTACAGGGCGGCTGACATGCTGGTGCCGGCCGCCGCAAACACATCCGCCGCCTCTTTCTCGGCGATAGGCGTAAAGACCCGCACAACCTCAGGATCAAACTGCGTGCCGCTTGCCTTTACCAGGCGCGCGACCGCTTCTTCGTGGGGCAGCCCTTTGCGATAGCAGCGGTTTGAAACCATCGCATCGTAAGCATCAATCACAGAAATGATTCTTGAGACCAGGGGAATATCCTGGCCTTTCAGCCCGGCCGGATAGCCCGTTCCGTCCACGCTTTCGTGATGGTGCAGCGCATAGAGGCTGGCTTCTTCCAGTCCTGGAAACAATCGCAGGATCGACCAGCTGTATTCGGGATGACGATTGATGATGGCGCGCTCCTCAGCAGTAAGCGGGCCGTTCTTCTTCAGGATGGCGTCGGGCACGCCGACCTTGCCAATGTCGTGCAGCAGGGCTGCGACCTCCACCTGGTAGGAGCGGCTCTCGGGAATGTTCATCTCGCGCGCCACCCGCAGCGCCCACTCCGCCAGACGCGTGCTGTGCACTCCGGTGCTGATGTCTTTCAGGTCCAGGAGCTGGTTGAAGGCGCAGATCACGGAGTTACGAAGGCCGAGTTGCTGCTCCTCAAGTTCTTTCACCCGGAGCAGCAGCTCGGACACCTCGAATCCGGGATTGGTTGTCATTGCCATGTGCTCATTTGGAAGCGAATGGATATTTCGCTGCGCTCTCAGTGCAGGATCCGGCACGCGAACACCGACTGGTAGGTATCGAGCCGGCCGAATCCCATGTCGATGTCTCCGATATAGTCGGCGGCGGCCAGACCCAACGGAATCGAAGCGCTGCGGCAACCGCCGTTGGTGCCCAGCATTAGGGCGGCCGTCCCAGCAGTAAGCGGAGTGCTGAACGAAGTTCCCCATCCGGCGGCGTAGGTGCCCCACGGGTAAGTGGTCACGACGCCCTCACCGGGGGCCGCAATCCAAACCGGGGGTGCTCCATAGTTCGTGAAGGTCGACTGAATATCGTTGTTGGAGGTCGACGCGACGTTGATCACTCCCGGCAATCCGCCAGGGTAAACAACTTTGCGCTGACCATCGTTTCCGGCCGAGGCAACGGAGACGACTCCCTTGCTGTTGGCGTACTTAATCGCCCGCGCCAGTTCGGGTGAATAGGTCGAATAATCGAAACTCATATTCATCACCTTGGCGCCATGTGCGACTGCGTAGTAGATGGCTCGCAGCACATCCGAATCGTAGCCGGTGCCATCGGAATGGAACGCCTTCAGGGGCAAAATCTTGGCCTGGGGCGCGACCAGGTGCACAAGGCCGGCCGTCATGGTTCCGTGTCCGAAGGCGGAATACTGTGTGCCATCAAGAACGGCGACCGTGCGCTGGTCCAGTACGGCGACGGTGCGCTGATTCACCTCGCCAGTCGATCCCGAACTCGTGTCGGGCGAGGCATTCACGTCCACGCGTTCGGATCCGCCGCTGGTGTTGCGGGTAAAGTCGTAGCCGGTAAGCAGCACACTCTTGAGCACTGGATGCGTGGGGTCGACGCCGGTGTCAATTACGGCAACGGTCACGCCCGCTCCGGCGGCGTTGAAGCTGGTGTGCGCCTGGTTCATGCGGATCAACTGAGCGGCCGGCTGCGTCACATAACCGTGCCACACGGTGGTGCCGTAGTAAGAAACAGGCTGCTTGTCGGTCAGGTAGACGGGCGTCGTGTCCGCATAGGCCTCTTGCGTATTGACCTGCTGATCGATCTCTACAGAAAGAATGCTCGTCTGCAGGCTTAACTTCAGCAGGCTCGTGACTGGGTTCAGAATCGGAGGAAAAGTGACCAGGAACAACTGCCCGTCAGGATCGCCCAGTCCTGTGACCACTTTGCAGCCAGTCAAAAGACAGCTCAGATTGATGCCCGGCAGGCCGAGTGAATCGCGCACGATCACGCGAGTCTGTGCTTGCGCCGCCGGCGCGCCAATAGAGATCAGCATCAGCACCAGGCAACCCAGCACTCCCAGTCGCTTGCCGCCGAATTTTGATTTCAGGTCTTTCATTTGTTCCTATTCCCCTCTGATAACGGGCTTTTCAGTTGGGGGAATGACGGCAAGTCTAAAATGGGAATTCACCAGCCGCTACTTACGCCCGTAATCCGTACTAGTAACCAAGCCTTTGTTATTGGGGTAATCCCGCATTAATCGAGATTTCCCAAAGCAATCCGCAGAGTCCTCCGGCCGATTGTGACGACCGAAATGCGAAGCTGCTCCTGCGGCTCAAATTCGAACTGAAATTCTCCGTATTCGTTGGTTTCAGTTTTCGTGACCATGCGCCCTTCGTGAGTGCACAACAGGATCGCGGCGTTGTTGAGCCAGCACAGCGGCGCTTCCTTGTCGAGTACCTGCCCGCACGCGGAGACCATGTTGCCCTGTTGCTTACGCTCGAAACGTAAATCCACGGTCAGTCCTTCGGCTTCATAGATCACCTGGCGGGTCGCGGCACGGGCGGCGCGGAGTCCCGCAGCCACTGGCTGGATTGCACTGTCGAATACGATTCCGGCAAATGTCTGTGGTCCGACTGAAAAACTGTTTCTCGCCGCGAACTCAGCTTTCACCAAATGCACCAAGTCTGCGGGCGGCGTGCAATCTCGCTCGCCGGCGGCAAGTCCGGCAATCCGCTTCCAGAAACCCAGGGCGGTGTGGCAGCCTGAACAACCCGTTGCCAGATGTTGATCGACGCGCTGTTTCGTTCCCAACAAGGCTGTTCCTCGCACGAAGTCAACCCAGTTTTGTTCTGAAAAATGCATCCCACCCTCGGCTTGTGCTGCAGCTACCCTGTCGCAAAGGATTTCTGCTATTCACGAATAAGAGACAGCGACCGCGCTAAAAAATATAGTTATGGCGAAATAAATTTCGGGCAGGCTTACCCCTTTCCTATCAAGGAGAAAGGCGCCCAGTAATAGGGATGGGGGTAACTTTTGCGCAGTTCCTGCATGGTGGCCTGCATGGCCAACGCAGTAGGAATTCCGGTTTGGAGGCGCGTGTGAAGTCCAACCATGAAGTCCTTGGTGCTAGCGTCGTGGACATCCCACAAACTCAAAACCAGGGACTGAGCGCCGGCTTGGAGAAGGCCGCGCACCAGACCCATCAGTTCATCACCGGGAGTGACCACATTCAAACCGGTCGCACAGCCACTCAACACAACCAGTTCGGCCGGCAATTGCATGTACGAGATGTCGTACAAGCTCAGGTGCGAATTTCCCAAACGGATGGACGAGAACATCGGGTTGTCCTGCCGGAAATATCCATGGGTGGCGATGTGCACCACGCGGCTGTTGCGGCCATGTGTCCGCAGCACTTCCTCAGTCGCCGCCTCGCCAAGAAAGAGCTTGGCGTTTGGCAATATCAGGCTTAACTCCTCGACTTCGGCCCGAATCGAGGGCGCTTGCGCATCCGGAATGCCAAGAATCAAGGAGTCCGTGGCTGCCGTCTTGGCCTTGCTTTGGCAAACCGCGTAAACACTCGCGCTGGGCGCATACGAGACCGTGTGCTGATCGATGACATAGGACTTGCCGTCGTGCAGCGCGTGAAATGGTACGTAATGCAACAGTCCGTGCGGAACAAAAACCAGGTGCCGCGATTTTAGAAACTGCTGGATGGGCGCGAGCAACTCCTGATACAGACTCTTCAGATGAGCCTCAGTGGAGAGGCGCAGAGGATCAAGGAAAGAATCGATATAGTTTGAATGCAGGCGGAACTTTGACATTTGGAGCTGGAGCAACTGCAACAGTTTCTGAATCCTCGTCCGCACCGTCACAGGAACTATGTGAATCTTGTCCCGCGTCAAGACGCATGCAACGGTTCGTTCCTGAATGCGAAAGTATTCGACCAGGGCCGTGTCGGCGGGTAAAGCAGCACGGATCGCTTCGAGCGGCATGCTGGAAGAAACCTGGAGGCCTGCTTCTTGCGCCTCGGTGACGGTCGCCTCTTTCAAAGCCTTCACGAGATCGGCTTCCCTGGCGCGCGCTTGCTGCTCCAGTTGCTTGATGCGGTCTTGCGAGCGTTCCTCGGGGCGCAATTGCTCCCGCTCAATCAGGTTGTAGTACCAGTTCAACTCCTCGCGGGCAGTCCGTATGGAGCGCACCAGTTCGCTTTGTCCGGTATCGGCGCCGGAAACGTGCACCGATTGCCGCAGCAGGTCCATCAGGGCCCGTGACTTTGCCTCCTCTATGTACGAGAACGCCTCTTCGAGTCCGTCCTGACGGCGCAGACAGAGGTCCACCAGGTTTTCATAGACTTCAAGCTTGTTTTCAAAAAATGCGATCTTCAATTCTTCACCGCGCAGTTTGCCACGCAGTTGTTCCACCGCCTCGCGGGCTCGCCGGTACGCCTGGTAGGCCTGCTGCGGCCTTTCGCTGACTCGATCGATCTCCCCTGCCAGAAACTCCGCTTGATAAAGCAGCAGTGGAGAGTCGATGTGCTCCAATCGCGCGCGAGCAGCCCTGCAGTGCCGGTCCGCGAGATTCAGATCGTTCACACGGAGTGCAATTCGTGCCAGGAGCAATTCGGCCAGTACTGCTTTCCCGGGCATGGGCGATTTCTCGAAGAATTCGAATGCCGCCGCACACAGACGCTGGGCTTCAAACAAGCGCCCTTCGTTGAACAACACCAGAGCCTCATACAGGTCGATGAGGGAGGACCACACCTGGTTCTGGTCGCGCACAAACATCAATTTCGCTTGTGCAAAGAGCTTTACGCCCTCGAATGCCTGCCCGGTCCGGCTTGCGGCAATTGCCGTAAAAGCAAGCGCCTTCGCACCCTCGTAGCCAAAACCGAGTGCATGGAATGCTTCGTGAGCCGCTCGCCCTAATTCTCCGGCTTCGGTACTCAGGTTCAATTCAAGATAGATTTCCGACAAATCGAGATTACAAAGGGCTTGCTGATAGGTGTCGTCTGCCTTCTTCGCACTGACAGCGGCGTCCCGCAGCATCTGGATCGCGCGGCCCAATTCTCCGCGCAGGAAATAGAGGTACGCGATGTTGTAATCCGCGTACGCGACCAGGATTGGCATACCCTTTTGCTCGCAGTGCTGGCGTGCCATCCGGTGCAACTCGAGAGACTTGGGGAAATCGTTGAGGCTGATATAGCAGAGGGAGAGATTGCTCAGCACTGCCGCGAGCCCTTCCGCATCGTCGTGCTTTAACAGTTCGTCATAGGCGCGCTGGTAATACTCCACAGCTTCGCTGAAGCGATCCAGGCGGTGGTAGACATTCCCGATATTGATTTCCAGGCGCGCCAGCCGGCGCGTGTTTCCCTGCCGCTCGAAGATTTTGCGGGCTCGCTCCCCGTAGGCGAGCGCATCGTTGTAACGCCCAATCAGCAGCAAAGGCTGGATGGAGCCGCTCAGGGTTCGCGCGAGTTCCGCGTCGTCTCCAACTTGCGCGAACAAGTTGATGGCGCGCTCGTGCAGTTGAATGGCTTCAGCGTGATGATCCAGCGCATACAGGGCGTTGGCCTTGGCGCGCAGGCTGCGGGCCAGGGACGAAGCATCCGCCAGAATGTCTGCCACCTCGATGGCGGCATCGGCTAACCGGTTGGCCCGATGGGTATCGACCCGGACTTCCTGCCAAACTCGCTCTGTCAAGACTCGTACGACGTCATTCCATGCTACGTGGGGATGCTGCGCGACCAGGCGCCTTCGGCCGGCGACATCGTTGAGCGCGAGCAACTGCTCGATGAGCGCGTCGGAGTGCTGTTGGCGCGCCGCTTGAACGCTCATCAGAAGCCCTTTTTCTCGAGATTTTTCCGCAAGCGGGCGAGGCACCGGCTTCGAATAAATCCGATCGATCCTGTCGCCAGGCCCAATTCTTTGGCGACGTCTTCATAAGGCCGCATCGGCGTTTCGAAAAATAGCATGCGAATCATGCGCGCGCACCGCACCGGCATCTCGAAAATTGCTTCCCGCAAGGTTTGCTCTTGCTGGAACTGGATCAGCGATTCTTCGGCGGGGCGCTCGGGAGCAAGTGGTTCGGGAGTGTTCGGATCAAGACTGTCTTCGCGGCCGCTGGTGCGGCAGTGGCGAAGGCACTCGTGATAGCAGGTCTGCATCAGCCACTTGGGCAATGCGCGCGGCTCGCGCAACTGAGGAAGTTTCGAGAGCAGGTCTACGCACACCAGTTGGAAGATATCGTTTGCTTCCTGATGCATTCCCATGCGGATGGGGATCGAATAGATGAGGTTTTTGTACCGATCGATGAGCGCAGACCATGCGTCGGCATCATCGGCCAGGCAGCGCTCGATCAACTCCTCGTCGGCGGGAGCGGGAGCGCGCTGCAACTGCCTCTTGGCTGCCGTTCCCGTCATCGAGCTCCTGCATTCTCCACCGGAGTGCGGATGTAGAGTTCGTCAGCATTCCACAATGTGTAGGGATCCAGTACTGCTGGATGGAAATTGCCCACTCGCGGATTGGCGACTGCGAGGATGTTGGGCGTAGCCAGGAAGATGAACGGCAGTTGCTCGGCAATCAACTGCTGCACACGATCGTAGAGTTGTTTTCGTTTCCCGTAGTCAAGGGTGACCATCTGCTGTTGCATCAGGCCATCGACTTCCTTCTCCCACGGGGTGGCCGGTTGGGTCTCGTGCAGATGCCATAGATGCGATGTGCCGGCACTCGTCCACACATTCATCTCGGGATTCGGATCGGCGTCGCCGCCGCCCAGCGCCATGATTGCCGCTTCATAATCGAAAGTCTGAAAGACCCGATCCATGAGAGCGCGGAACTCCAGCGGGACGATGTGAACCTGCATTCCCAGGTGGCTCAAGTCGTCTTGCAGCAGCGTCGCCATCTTCATGCGCTGTGTATTCGAAGAGCTTGTGATGATCGAGAACTCGACGGATGTTCCCGACTGATCAACGAGCTGCCCGGTTTTGTTCCAGGAGAACCCTGCCGACTGCAGCAACTGCCGGGCGGTAGCCATCGACGCCTTGGGATGCGAGATGGAGGCATTTGCCCACAGCTTGTTGCCCGGGCCAACATTTCCCCACAGGCCCGCTCCGCGCGTTCCATAAACCAGCCGGACAATCGCGTCCCTATCGATCGCCGCGGAAATTGCCTGCCGGAACTTCAACTCGCGAAACCACGCCTGCTTGCGGGCGATGGAGTCGAGCTTCTTCGAACTCAGGTCATTCTGGTTGAAGACGACGAAGTTGTATTCCAGGCCAGGCCCCATGTCGGCGAGTTGGGAGTGCGTGCGGTCGTGTTCGCGATTGAGGAGGTTGTAGTTGTCCGAACTGAGGCGGCTGATCATGTCGGTTTCACCCGCCTCGAAACGCATGACCTGTGCGTCCTCGGTGCCGACAAAAAGAAAAGTAACTTCATCCAGGTAAGGCAGCCGTTCGTTGTGGCTGTCGACCTTCCAGTAATAAGGGTTGCGTTCCAGCACCACGCGCTCGCCGGCCGCATATTGCTTCAGCCGGAACGGCCCTAATCCTGCAATCTCGCCGGGCGCCGCACTGAGCGACCACGCCTGCACAAACTTTCCTTCCCGATAGGGTTTTTCCAGAAGATGCCTCGGGAGCATGGCAAGGCCGTCGAAGAGCCTCTCGGCGGCGGCATACGAACGAGGCAGGGTAAAACGCACCGTGTAGGCATCCAGCTTGGTGACCGCCATTGGTTTGCCGTCAATGAAGAGGAGGTCGCGCTGCGGCGAATCGACGTTCTCGTCCATGTAAACGGCAAATGAGAACACGACGTCGTCGGCGTTGAACGGATGCCCGTCGGAAAAACGGATGCCCTTCCGGAGTTGCAGGGTGAAGGTGCGACCGTCGGGCGATGTTTTCCAGGACTTCGCCAGCGCCGGCTGAGTCTGCTGCGAAGAGCGATTGATCTCGATCAAGTCCGCCATGAGGCGGCCGGTGATCTCGCGGGAAACAGCGTCAGTCACAATGACTGGATTGAATGTCTTAGGCTCTGCGCGGCCTCCCACAGAGAGACGTCCGCCATAATGGCCGGAGACGTCAGCGGAGCGCAGAAGTTCTTCTCCTGGGTTCGGTTTTTCAGGCGTGGGACCTGCCGCAAACGACAGGGCAGCGAGCAGGCACACGAGTAGGGCTAGGCGAGAAATATCTTTCATAGACCCCTATCCCCACAGAACTTAAATTCCAGGTTTAGCGAAATTCTAACCGGGAGTGCAGGGTGTCGGCGAGAAGGGCGTAGATTACGGAGGTAATTACGAGCGCGCCTACCGGCGCCAGCAACCACGCATAAGACACCAACACGCTGTACTGTTGAAGGGCGCTGAGCATGTTGCCCCAACTCGCGACCGGTTCGCTGACGCCAAGCCCAAGGAATGAGAGTACAACTTCGGCCGCGATGTAACGCGGAACGAGTAACGCCGCCTGAGTCAGCAAGAGTCCCGATACCTGGGGCAGGATGTGGCGAACGATAACGTGGAGGTCGGACCCGCCGAAAGCCCGGGCCGCCAGGACATACCCCTGGGAGCGGGCACTCAACACGATTCCACGTACCAATCGCGCAGGCCTCGCCCAGCCGATCACCCCGATGACGCAGGTCAGTACGAGGAACGTTCTTGCAGGGCTCAGATGCAAAGGTAGAAATGCCCTCACGCCCAGCAGGAAGTAAAGCCAAGGCAAGGATAGGAACAATTCCGTGGCGGCCATCATGCACTCGTCGGTCCACGATCCGTAGTAGCCTGCCACGATGCCCAGCGCCGTCCCGACCAGAAGCGTGATCAGAGTAGCGACAATGCCGGCCGCCACCGAGATCTGTCCTCCATACAGAACGCGCGAGAATTCATCCCTGCCAAATCCATCGGTGCCAAACAGCGAGATCCGCCCTGGATCGTCGATACCGAAGAGGTGCCAGTGAGTTTCGAACATTCCGAACAGCCGCACGGCAGGGCCGCGCGCTGGAACGTGGATCGGGAAAGCCTGACTTTTGTCCTCCACGAAGCCATCGGCTCCCATGGTCCAGCGGTATACGAAGGGAAGATGCCATCCCGCATCGTCGTGGAGATGGATGCGTGTCGGCGGTGCATAAGGCAATTCGCGATCCTGTGCCGCTGGATCGCAGGGCGCGAGAAATCCCGCAAAGAGAAGAAGCAGGTGGAGAGCGGCTGCGGCCGCGATCAGCAGGGCGGTCCTAGTGCGCATCGAGGGCCCCCGTGCGGATACGCGGATCGAAAGCAAGAAGCATTACGTCCGCAATGAGATTTCCAGCCACCAGGAAAAGCGCCGACAACATGATGCCGCCGATGACCAGATAGAAGTCACGCGACAAAGTTGCTTCCAGAATTAGTGGACCCAGACCGGGCCATCCGCAGACCACCTCGATGAGAAGGGACCCGCTGATGAGACCACCCAGAGAGAATCCAAACAGCGAAATCGCCGGGCTGGCGGCGGCTGCCAGTACGCTGCGGAACAGCAAACGCGCCTGTCCGATTCCGAAGCCGCGCGCGGCCTGCACGAACGGCATATTCAGCACCTCGAGGACGCTCGCGCGTACGTGCCGCACGATGATTGCGCTCTCCACCAGTGTGAGGATCAATACAGGAAGAAGCAGATGCCGGACGAAGTCCTGCGTCCTGCCGAAGGTCGAGAGGTCATCCCGGTTCGCCGAACCCATCCCGCCCACCGGAAGAAGCCGCCAATGAACGACGATCGCCAGGAGTCCCACGGCAAGAACTACTTCCGGAATGGAAACGATGAAGGAGCTTCCGGCGCCAACGAGCTTGTCCAACCATTTGCCGTGGCGCGCTGCCACCCAAACGCCCAGCGGCACCGAAACCACCCAGGTCAGAATCAATCCAACGGAAGTCAGGACCAGAGTGTTCCTGGCTCTGCTACGCAGCAGCGGCCCCACCGGAGCGTTGTAGGCGATCGAGTATCCGAAGTCAGCCCGCGCCGCCGATCTCACCCATCGTCCATACCGAACGACCAGCGGCTGATTCAGGCCATAGCGTGATTGCAGCGAAGCGATCGTATCTGGGGAGATCTGCGGATTGAGACGCATCTCGTCGAAGAAACTTCCCGGAGCCATTTCGCTGAATAGAAAGCAAAGGACGGAGACGCCCGCCAGCATCACAAAGGCCCGGAATAGCCTGCGTGTCAGATATTTCATACCGACGCTCCCTTGGCGAGAGCAAAGGCCGACTCCAAGGTCCTGGTCGACAGCACCAGCTTCTTCGTTTCATCGGACTGCGGATTGTTGATCAGGTTGCGCGCGCTTCCCTGTTCGACGATTCGTCCTTGCGCCATCACGGCAACCACATCAGCCATGCCCGCCACCAGCGCCAGGTCATGAGAAATCAGTAGGTAGCTCAGACCATGCGTTGCTTGCAGATCTATCAGCAAATTGGCAATCTGCGCCTGCGTGGGCAAGTCGAGGCCCGAGAACGCCTCATCAAGAACCAACATCTTCGGCCGGGTTGTGAGCGCGCGCGCAATCGCCAATCGCTGGCGCTGGCCTCCGCTGAAATCCATCACGGAGCGGTCGAGCCAGGCGGGAGAAAGCGCGACTTCTTTTACGACGGCCTCAGCGACCGTTCTGCGTTCGGACGGGCTCCGGCCCTGGATTCGCAGGGGCTCCTCGACCGCCTCGGCCGCCGAAAACCTCGGATTCAGCGACGTGACTGCGTCCTGAAAAATCATCTGGAAATCCATCCGAAGGGGGAGCAGTTCCCGGTGGCTGAGTTGTGCGATATCTCGGCCCGCAAACCAGATCTCGCCCCAGTCTGGCTGCTCCAAGCGTGTTACGCACCGGGCCACGGTTGACTTTCCAGACCCCGAGGCGCCGACCAGCGCCAGAGTTTGTCCCGGCTGAATCTCAAACTCGACGTCACTCACGGCTGCAATGGGCACACGCCGGCGCCATCGCCCGCCCGCGATGTAGTTCTTTGATAGCTGGCGTACGCGCAACAGCGGTTGGGCGATGATCTGGCCGGTCGTCAAGCTATTCGCCATATTTGAAGCAGGCCACCGATCTGGAAGGCTCCGGATTCACTTCCTGCGGAACACGCGCAGTGCACACCGCCATGCGCTCAGAACAGTGTGGTTCGAAACGGCACCCATCCGCGGGCCGGCCGGCATCCAGAGGGGGGCCAGTGATCGTGACAAAGTGTTTGCGCGAACTCACAACCGCCACTGAGGAGCGCGCCAGACGAAGCAGGTCTTGCGTGTAGGGATGAAGCGGCCGCGAAAGGACCTCCGAACGGGAGCCCACCTCCACTACCGATCCTGCATACATCAAGGCAATGCGATTCGAGAGTGATGTCACCAGACCCACGTCATGGCTGATCAGAAGGATGGCCATTTTGTGCTTCTGATGCAGACGCGAAAACAGGGCGGCAATGTCAGTGCGAAGGGAGGCGTCCAGCTTGCTGGTCGGCTCGTCGGCAATGAGCAGCAAGGGGTGGCAAGCTATGGCCTGCGCCAGAACAATGCGTTGGCGCTGCCCTCCGCTGAGCTGATGCGGATACGCGCCTGCGATCTGGCCGGGCTTGTCGAACCCCACGTCCCACAGCAACTCGCTGACTCGTTCCCTGCGTTCCTGGCGGTTCAGAAGTAGATGTGCCCGCAGCACCTCCGCGATTTGAGTACCGACCGTCACCACAGGGTTAAGCGCCAGTGCGGGCTCCTGTGGAGCAAGCGAAATCCGGGCTCCGCGAATCGGCTGGAGGTTCGCTTCTGACAGGCTCAGAAGACTGACGCCGTCGAAAACAACCTCTCCCTCAATGGTCGCCGAACGGGGGAGTAAACCGAGGATTGCGTTCGCGAGCGTGCTCTTGCCGCAACCGGACTCGCCCAGGATGCCGACGATTTCTCCGGAGTTTATGGTCAGGCTCACGCCGTCAAGCGCGTGAACGCTCTCGCCCTTCTCTTGCAAGAACGACACGTTCAGCGCCTTGATTTCAAGCAGACTATTCCCGGTGCGCTGCAATCTTGATTCACCCCAGTTACCAAGTGTTACCTAACTCTGCGGGCGGAACAATCGGCGAAGGTATCGGGACCTTCGGAACAGAGGCTATGGGCACAGGTTTGGGCAGGCAGTGATCGCGCCAGTTGCTGGTCGACGCGCCCCGGTCAAAGTAAGGCTGGGCAAGCACGCCTCAACCGGCTGCAATGTGCGTTTCGCGATTCCCCTGCCACATTTGTTACACTCAGCTTGCCAGCCTGTTACATTTGCTTCTTTGCGATGACGGGCGTACATCCGCCCTTGGAGCCTGTAGTACGGGAAACATTGAGGGCAGACCATGAACAACCTGAACGTCATGCACGATGGACGGCGCGAATTCCTCAGCTTCTCGGATCGCATCGCGCGGCTCAACAAGACCAGACAGGAGATCATCCGGCCTGTTCAGGAGCATCCACGCGAGTTCGTCCTGATGAGTATCCGGCTCATGGCTGAGCGGCTCAAGACCGATCCGGCCACCGTCTTGCGCATCGCCCGCGGAATGGGCTTCCATAGCTACCCGCAATTCAAAACCTACCTTCATGAGCTTTCCATCGCAAGCGCGACATCGCTGGAAGGGATGCAGACCTCGACCCCCAATGAGTCAAGCTTGGCGTCCCATGGGCGTAAAGCGCTCGAACGGGATTTACATAACCTGCATTCCCTGCGCAATACGCTCGACATGGATCGCGTGGCCGCGCTGGCCAAGAAGGTTTACCGCGCGAAGCGCATCATTCTGCTGGGCGGGGACATGGCGGTTGGATTAGTCGATTTTCTTGATTACAAGCTCACACTTCTCGGACTTCCGGTAATAGCGGCAACCTCCCCTGGCAAAACCATCCACATCACGCGAAGCGTAAGCAGGCACGACCTTGTGATTGCCCTCAGTTTCAGGCGATGCCTGCGACAGACGGTTGAAGGTGTGCAACAGGCTCGTGCCAACGGCGCCCACACCGTTGGCATCACCGACACCTTCGTTTCGCCGTTAGCGCGATTCGCCCATGAATGTTTTTTGACGTCGGTGGACGCTCCTTTCAGCAATTCATATGCGGCCCCAATCAGCTTCATCCACGTGCTTTTCACTATATGCGCTCACTATCGGCGGTCTCGAACCGTCGGACTTCTCAAAAAGGCCGACCAGGAACAGAGGCAGGGATACCGCTGGTATCCAGCCTAACCCTGCAGAAGTCGCCTGCCGCTACAGGTGTTGAAACTTCACAAAGCCATAAGCGGCAACCGAAGCAAGACCACAACAAACGGCGGATTTCGCGCATTGCGTTCCTGTTGGGAAGAACTTCCTACGCCCGTTTTGGAATCCCAGATAGAAACATTTGTTGCAGTTTCCACAAATTTCTTGACGCTTGTTTCTAGTGTGATGTATAAAGCGCTCGCTCGAAGATGGCGCCGCCGGCGACTCGGGCTACGGAAGTCTGCCTTGAGCTTGCGAAATCAAACGGCACGACATCGCCTAAGGGAGTTCCAGATGATGCGCAGAACATGTGCCACGCTCTCTGTTCTGTTGTTCCTCTCCGCCACCATCACGTGGTCGCAGACGGGCACTTCCAGGATCACCGGCACCGTCCAGGATTCCACCGGGGCTGCGCTGGCCGGGGCCAAGGTGATCGCCATCCACGAAGGGACAAACGTCACCAACTCCGCAATCAGCAATTCTTCGGGCAGCTATTCATTTGAGAGTATGCCGACCGGCCCATACACGATCAGGGTGGAGTCAACCGGATTCAAGACGTTCGTATCGACCAGCAATGTGCTGACCATCGGCCAGCCCATGACCGTCAACACCAAACTCACCGTTGGCACCGTGAACGAGAAGATGGAAGTGGTGGCCTCCGCTGAGACGGTACAAACGAGCACATCGGGGAATTTCGGCAATTTGGTCGACCAGGAGGCGGTAACAAACCTGCCCATTGTGGATGCCAAGGGGCGTAATCCGCTCGACCTGGTTAACTTCCAACCGGGGGTGGTGGTCGGATCAAATGCAGGAGGCGGGATTCATGTCCATGGAGCGCGCGACCGGGCATGGAACTACACCTTGGACGGAGTCGATGCTAATGAAACCAGCGCTCCCGGCGGGGGGACGTCCCCCATCCGCCCGAATCCCGATATGCTATCGGAGTTCCGGGTTGTGACCGGGAATGCCACGGCCGATATCGGACGGGCGAGCGGTGGTGACGTCGCCATGGTGACGCGGAGTGGAACGAACAACTTCCATGGGAATGTTTTCTTCTACTACCAGACTCCGAGCTTCAATGCGAATGAAGTCACGAACAAGATCTCCACCCCGCCCTTGCCTCGCAATCAATTCGTCCAGCAAATTGGCGGATTCAGCCTGGGCGGACCGATCCAGAAGAACAAGACCTTCTTCTTCGGAAATTTCCAATTCCTACGAACGCTGCAAACTGCCAAGGTCACCCGCTACGTCTACACGGACCAGGCCAGGCAAGGCCTATTCCGGTACGTTCAGCTTGGCGGCTGCAATCCCGACGTAGATGACTGCCCGCGAAACACGCCCGCGAATACTCCCGGCGCCTCCGTCGACGTGCAAGGAAATGTGCTGCCCGGAGTCAATGTATCGACCTATGACATCGCGGCCAAAGACCCGGACCTGAGGGGACTTGATCAAGAGATGCAGGCTTTCATCTCCCAGGCGCCCCTGCCAAACAATTTCACGGTGGGCGATGGATTGAACTATGCGGGCTTTGACTGGATTCCCAAAGAGAAGGAAGACCAGAAGAGCTACCTGATCAAAGTCGATCACGTCTTTAACGACCGGCACTCGGTGTTTGTTCGCTGGGCCAGCGGGCATCAAAACACGCTAGGCGACATTTTGAATGCAGGTCAACCAGCCTTCCCTGGCGATCCGAATTGGGTCAATACCTACCGCATACCCCGCAACCTGGCCATCAACTGGCGCTGGATTCCCAATGCACAGATGACCAACGAACTTGTACTCGGAATGAATCGCTTCGGCTTTAATTTCGCCAACGGTGATTCCAGGGTGAATAGCAATCCGCCATTCGTTCCCAACATCCTTGCGCTCGATCCCAATGGAGTGCTTGCCAGTTTGCCGCTCCACAACGATCTGGGCAATGCGCGGGAACTCACCAGTTATCAGCTCACGGACAACTTCAGCCTGGCCAAGGGCCGGCATACCTTCCGCTGGGGCGGCCAGATTCTCTACCAGCGGCACATTGACAATCGCGGCAACGTCGGCAATTTTGACGCGAACCCTCTGGTGTACTTCGATACCAGCACGAATCCGGTGGATCCTCCGACATTCAAGATTCCTTCCGATGTAAACCCCTTCGACGTGGAGACAGCGCAGGGAACCATCAACGACTTACTGGGCCGGGTGGGCGCAATTGATGTCGGCCTGGTGGGGAGAGGCAACCAGTGGGCACCCGCGGGGACGTTTTTCAACTTCGACTCCCGCTTCCCCGAGTACGATCTGTACTTCCAGGACAACTGGAAACTCCGGCCGAATCTCGTAGTCGATGCCGGCTTGCGGTGGGAAATCAAACTCTCTCCGCGCAATCCTCACAATCTGATCCTGCACCCCGATCATCCAATGATCGAAGGCGCCGCGCCTAGTGACACGGTCAGTTGGGTTCCGGGAAAACTCTATAACGATTCCTGGAAGAACTTTGGGCCTTCGGTCGGCATCGCCTGGGACCCAAAAGGCGACGGCAAGACTTCCATCCGAGCCAACTACCGGCTGGCCTTCGATCGCATCAACACCTTTGTGATCTCGTCTTACATCATTCAGAACCTGCCGGGCCAGACCTACTCATACGAAAATGTTGATTTCGGCGCTAATGGAGGCCGCCTGCAGGACGGCCTGCCGCCTTACACTCCGGGGGCTGGAATCACCCCGGTTTCCTTGCGCACTCCCCCGCCCTTTTCCACCAACTACACCACCGTAATGGATCCGAACCTGGCGACTCCTCGCACGCACGAATGGGGACTCAGCATCCAGCACGATCTGCCGGCCAAGCTGGTGCTCGAAGTCAACTACATCGGACGCCACGGAAGCCACCTGTTTGGCGGCTACGACGCGAACAGGCACGAACTCCTGAAGAACGGATTCCTGGATGCGTTCAAACAACTGCAAGCCAACAATTTCACCGGCGACAGTCCGTTGATCAATCAATTGCTGGCAAATTTCTCCGACCTCAATGGAGTCACGGGCTCTCAATACATCCAGGATAATTTTCGAAGTTCCTTGCGCCTGAATTCGATCGGTCCGGTCGCCAAATTCATTAATCAACTTACCGATCCTGTAACCGGTAACCAGTTGATCGCAACGGAAGGTTTCAGCCAGTTCTTCTTCACGCCGTTCCCGCAATTTTCGGATGAGGTCGACACCCTCGACACGCACGACTGGTCGAACTACCACGCTCTCGAAGTTCAACTGCAACGGCGCTTCAGCAGCGGGCTGCAGTTCCAGGCAAGCTATACCTATGCGAAGTCATTGGACACGCGCTCCTATGACCCCACTTTTACCACGGTGCCAACCGGCTCCTCGCAAAGTTCCTCCAGCATTCCCTTCGACAATGTCGATCGTCGGCTGAACTATGCGCGCTCTGATTTCGATCGCCGGCACGCGCTCCAGGGCGACTGGGTGTGGGATCTGCCCATCGGGCGAGGCCGTCAATGGCTCCATCCCGAAAGTTCCATCGTGAATCACATTATTGGAGGCTGGCAACTGGCGGGCATCTTTACTCTGCAATCCGGCCGTCCATTCACGGTTTACAGTGGCGCCTATACCTACAACGACACGGTCATGACCCCGGCAAGCTGCGATAAATGTTCGCCGGGCATGGGCCATTTGAATTGGCAGGACAGCAATGGCAATCCGGCAAAGCCGTTCTCTGGCGATGCTTCTCTTTATTACTTCACTCCCCAGCAGCAGGCGCTGTTCTACCAGCCGGCCCCCGGCCAGCTCAGCAACATTGGACGCAACTTCTTCAACCTGCCCCACAACTTTAACGTCGATATGGCCGTCGCCAAGATGTTCAAAATCACCGAGCAACAGAAATTCGAGCTTCGGCTGGATGTTCAAAACATCACCAACAGCGTGATGTATGACATCCCGGTGAGCTCACGGGTCACCAGCGGATCGTTCGGCAACATGTTGGGACAGACCTTCAATCACTCACGCAGAATGCAAGTTTCAGGAAAGTACACGTTTTGATGCAGCCCGACGTTGTACCGCGTAGGAAGCAAGATTTGTACGCAGGCGATTTCGGCATGAAACGTCGGCATCTCGCCCTGCTATTTCTTCTCGCGCCCGCTTTGGCGCAAACTGCGGCCTCGCCGACGCAGGTCGTGTCCGTTCCGGTGGCCAATATGTATTCGTCGGCCAGCGAGGATTCCGACGTAGTCTCGCAAGCCATCTACGGCAGCGACTTGCGGGTCCTTGAGGAGTCCGGCGGATGGGCCAAGGTGCGTACAAATGACGACTACACCGGCTGGGTGCGCCTCGACGCAACCATTCGACCGGCCAACGAGCACAATGGCGATTCCGGCTCGACAAAGACCATTCAGGTCAACAGCCAGCTCGCCAATCTTTATCGTGAAACCGACGTTACCGCCCATCGCCCGGTATTGACCGTTCCATTTGAAACACGACTTGAAGTTGAGAAAGAAGGGACGGGCGACGACCAAGGATGGTTTCAGGTCAAGCTCCTCGATGGGCAGAAGGCATGGATTCAGGCTGGCGATGTCATCACCAACCCGCATCCTCTGAGCATCGAAGAGTCCATCGCCCTCGCGAAGCGATTCCTCGGCGTTACCTATTTGTGGGGCGGCCGCTCAAGCCTCGGCTACGACTGTTCCGGTTTCACGCAGATGCTGGTGCGCAGCCGCGGAATCAACATGCCGCGTGATGCCGATCTCCAGGCCGCGTGGACTGGGGTTACATCCGTCGACCGTAAACGCCTGCGAGCAGGAGATCTTCTCTTTTTCGGCAGCGCACCTGACCACATCACGCATACCGGCATGTACATTGGAAAAGGTCAGTTCATTCACGATACCGTCCACGACCATCCCGGCGTGCAAATCAGCCGCTTGCGCGATCAGCCATGGACACGACTCCTGGTCGCTTGTCGAAGGGTGAAATGAACCGCCGCGAATGGATGATGGGTGCGTTGCTGGCAGGAACGGGTCTGACTTGCGAGGCGAAATCCGCCAGCCCCAGTGGTCTTCCCGGAAACGATCGGTCCGAACTGCAAACCTCAATTACTCGCTTAAAGCTGCGCCATACCTGGACGACCACGATGTCCTCCAGCGAATTTCGCGACACACTTTCTTTGCGCCTGAGTGCACTGGGCATTGACGGTGTAGGCGAAGGTGCGCCCATCGTGCGTTACCACGAGAACGCCGAAAGTGCTCGCGATGCCGTGGAGTCAGTCCGCCCGTTGTTGCTTTCTTCCAATCCCTGGCAGTTCCAAAAGCTGATGGCCACCGTCTTTCAGCGCATTTCAGGACAGTACGCCGCGAAAGCTGCGATCGATATCGCCCTGTTCGACTGGATGGGCAAGAAGTTGGGCGTACCGCTCTATCGCTACTTTGGTTTGGACGCCGCCGACGCACCGATCACAACGTTTTCGATCGGAATTGATACGCCAGACCTCACGCGCGCGAAGGTTCGCGAAGCCGGAGACTATCCCGTTCTCAAAATTAAAGTTGGCCTGGATTCCGACGAGGCCACGGTCGAAGCCGTCCGCAGCGTCACTAAGAAGCCTCTGCGCGTGGATGCGAATGAAGGCTGGAAGGACAAGGAAGAAGCGGTACGCAAAATAAATTGGCTGGAATCACAAGGGGTCGAGTTCGTGGAACAGCCCATGCCTGCCGCCATGCTCGAAGAAACCCGTTGGGTGCGCTCCCGGGTGCACCTGCCGATCATCGCGGATGAGGCCTGCCTGGGCGCCTCCGCTGTCCCTCAGCTGGTGAATTCCTACGACGGTGTGAACGTGAAGCTCGACAAGTGCGGCGGTGTTCTTGAAGCCAAGCGTACCATTGACATCGCCAAGGCTCTGGGCATGAAAACCATGCTGGGCTGTATGGTTTCCAGTTCTGTTAGCGTCACCGCCGCCGCCCACTTGTCCCCACTTGTCGATTATGCGGACCTTGATGGTAATCTGCTGATCTCCAATGATCCCTTCACTGGCGTGCAGGTGCGCAAAGGTAAACTTATTCTTCCTGAGGGACCGGGCTTGGGCCTCACCCGGGCTTGAGATTTTCTGCAAGCACTGCCCGGGGCCTATCACCTTCTTCGCGGAGTAGAAGAATCATCGTGAAAACTATTATCTTCGTTTTATTGTTGGCAGCCAATCTCCACGCCCAGGCTGTAGCTGATGCGCAGAGCCCGCTCAATTCAAAACAACAATCATTGTGGGAGAAGCTCGAATCCACGATTCGGCAGACGGATCGGGAACTGGACGGCGTGCTAGGCGTCGCCATCGAGGACCTCGCATCCGGACATAAGCTCTTCCTCCACGAAGATGAAGTTTTCCCGCAGGCAAGCACCATTAAGATCGCGCTGCTGGCGGAGCTCTACCACCAGAATCAGCAATCGACCCAGGGAACTCCCGGCAAAGCGAAGCTGTCCGATCTATATACGGTGCAGGCCAGTGACCTGGTGCCTGACAGTGACATCATGGGCGGGCTCACACCTTCGGTCACAAAAGTCACCAACCGTGATCTCGCGACGATGATGGTTGCGGTCAGCGACAATTCCGCGACCAATGTTCTGATCGACCGCGTCGGAATGGATCACGTGAATACCTTGATGGACAGCCTGGCCTTGCCCCACACCCGGCTCCGCCGCAAGATGATGGACCTGAAAGCCGCAGGCGAGGGCCGCGAGAATATTTCAACCCCGAAAGAGATGTTGCTGTTATTGGAGCAAATTCACCGCGGCAAGGTTCTCAATAAGGAAATGACCGACGATTTCATGAAGGTCCTCAGCACGCACAAGGAGAGCTGGATTGCCCGCGACCTGCCGGAGGGCTTGCGCGTCGCGGATAAGACAGGGTCGTTGGAAGGCGTGCGCAATAGCTGTGCAGTTGTTTTCGTCCCCAATCGTCCATATGTGATTTGCGTAATGACTACTTATCTAAGCAGAGAACGCGATGGCGAGGAAGCCATCACACGCATCTCATCCGCGGCCTACCGAATGTTCGACCGCATGGCCCGCGCCTCAGAATACGGACGCGTCGTTTCGCCGAACGACAGTAGCCACTAGGATGTGGCTGGTCCACGATGGTCCAGATTTAAAGAGTTCTTCCCCGCAAGGGCTGATTTCACGCGCTCGGCAGTAAATGGCACTTCCCGCAGCCGAAGACCAGTTGCGTCAAAGATCGCGTTCCCGATCGCGGCGGCAACGACGGTAATGGCGGTTTCCCCCGCCCCAGTCGCAGGCACGCCCGTACGGTTCATGAGGACGATGTCGATCTTTGGCACGTCGAATCCGAGATAGAGACTGTTGTAGGTTTCCCAATCGGTCGA
The DNA here is from genome assembly GCA_963850425.1 of uncultured Acidobacteriota bacterium. GTDB lineage: Bacteria > Acidobacteriota > Terriglobia > Terriglobales > Acidobacteriaceae > Gp1-AA133. The sequence continues at coordinate 837,328 of CAWKLF010000007.1, forward strand.
GGTAACCTGCTTGTCATCCCATGTCACCTCCTCCATCAGTGCACGGCTCATGCCTTGCAGAATGCCTCCCTCGGTCTGATTTCGTAGGCCATCAGGATTTGAAACCGGCCCACAATCCACGGCCACGGTAAACTTCTTCGGCTTTATCTGCCCGCTTTCCAGATCGACTTCCACGTCGGCGATCAGCGCTGCGTACCCGTTGTCACCTTCGTATGCAACGCATGCAATTCCACGCCCAGCCGCAATCCCGGTTTGAGGACGATTGTGCTTTGGTGAGGGTCTCTTCTCCCACTTGGCAGCCTCGGCCGCGGACTTCAGGACGGCGATGATCCGTTCGTCCCGGAGATGTTTCAACCTCGCATCGAGCGGATCAGTTTCCGTGCTCGCACTGATCTCGTCCATAAAAGACTCGTGGGCAAAGGTATTTTGTATTCGTCGCGGTGAGCGCAGGGGTCCGGTAAAGAACGGGGAGACAACTGTATGCGACAAAACGCGCTCGCTCCGCACAGTTCCTGCACCATTACATTTACCGCCGACGCAGCCCGTAACATACGAAGGCACGGCGTTGCCTCCATTGTGCAGTTCTTCTGTCGGCTCGGTGGAAGCCTTAGGCGTTACCTGTTCAGGCGTATATCCGACTAAGAAGCCCGTAATTACATTCCCGGGTTGATCGTAACCGGGCCGGTTGCCTCGCGTCGCCATCCAGCTTTCGCAATCCCACGCCAGGATGTCTCCCTCTTGATCAATCCCGGCACGTTGATCGATGACGACCGCAGAACCAAAGTTCTCCCACGCCATCTCATCCTGACGCGATAGCTGGACTCGGACTGGCCTACCAACCGCATGCGACAGCAGCGCCGCATCGAACGAAACTGTATCAGCACCGTTGAGCCCGTAGCAGCCAGATCCCCGAACGTAGATGACGCGCACATTGTCGACCGGATAGTCCAGCAGTTTTGCCACAATGCTCCGAGTCGGATAAGCCGATTGCGTCGCCGACCACACGGTCGCCTGTTTGGGTTTGACGTCCGCTACAGAGCACGATGCACCGATCGATCCGTGCATCTGAAAAGGATACGCGTACGTCGCGCGCACCACGGTATGCGCCGCGGTGATCTGCCGCTCGACGTCTTTCGAGTCGACAATCAGAGTGTTATGGGACGGTTGCTTGCGCATGCTGTCGTAGAACGTCTTCTGCGCCGGCAGCCCTGCGCCAGGATTCCACTTTATTTTCAGATGCCGCGCAGCTTGCACGGCTTGCCATTGTTTCTCGGTGACCACCCCCACAAAGTCCTTGCGTGTGACGACTTTCACAAGGCCGGGAATGTTTCGCACCGAACCTTGGTCCACGCCGGCAAGCGTCGCGCCCACTTCGGGCGGACGCACAACACGGCCGTGCAGCATTCCAGGCAAACGTACGTTGTGCACAAATTCGAACTGCCCCGTCATCAGCGCCACTCTGTCGAGCGATGGAACTGGCTTGCCGAGCACGGTCCACCTGGAAGGGGACCGGCGCTTTGCAGTGGCATTCACCGGGATGTTGAATCGCTTGCTGCCGATCAGTTGCCCATATGTAATGCGGCGTCCGGCTTTCGACGTGATGACCCCATCTGCCACTGCGAGGTCATCGACTGGCTGTTCCAACCGCTCCGCAGCCATCTTGAGAAGTGTTTCCCTCGCGGTTGCGGCGGCCTGCGCGAGATTTTCGGAGTTGAAGTTGGTGGGCGTCGACTGGCTTCCGGAAGTTGTCCCCTGATCCGGTGAAACGGACGTGTCACACTGAACCAGTGTTACGCGCCCAATCGGCAAGCATAATTCCTCTGCGACCAGCTGAGTCTGAGCCGTCAACATGCCCTGCCCAAAGTCACACTTTCCGGTATACGCCGTCACCGTTCCGTCGGAGGCAACCGCAATCCATGAGTCGAGCTTCGCCGGATCGATGTGGGACGGATGCGTGTCGAACGGACCTTGCGCATTGCCAAACGATCCGGGGACCGATGCCGCGCCGAAACTCACGACCAGGGCGCCAGATGTTCTCAAAAACTCTCGACGGGAGACGCTCATGATCTCCTCGCATCGGCATATTTTCGGATCGCGCGCAGCATGCGAACGTGTACGAAACACCGGCACAGCACGCCCCCCAGGGCTTCGCTGATTTCCTCGTCGGACGCGCCGGGCTTCTCCTCCAGGACGGCCTTAGCCGTTAAAATCACGCCGCTCAGGCAGAAGCCGCATTGAGCGGCCCCCTCGTCGATGAAGGCCTGCTGAATCGGGTGAGGGTTCTCAGGCGTGCCAATCCCCTCAAGGGTCGTCACCTCGTCTTTACCCACGGCACTCAGAGGCATCACGCAGGAGCGCACGGCCTGGCCGCGCACGATCACTGTGCAGGCTCCGCATTGGGCCATTCCGCAGCCGAACTTCGGACCTCGTAGCCCAAGTTCATCTGCCAATACGAAGAGCAGCGGAGTCGTGGCGTCGAGTTGCAGAGTATGCAGCTTGCCATTTACTTTGAGGGAAATCGCGCTCATGGCAAATCCTCGCGACGACTTGGATGCTTCGACTGCACGTCGAAGTTGGATGTCCGTTTTGTCGACTCTTCCAGGCCAGCCTCTCGAATTATTTTGCCGGCATCACCGGGAGCACGAGCGCTGATGGGTGTTGCGCGTCGTGCAGAATCGAGTTGGTGGCGGAGACGAAGTTACGCGCAAATTTGATGTCTTCACCCGTATTGAAATTACGATCAAAGCGCGGAAAATTGCTGCTGGAAATCTCCAGGCGCAACGAGTGGCCGCGTAGAAAGACGTTGCTTGTTGCCCAGAGATCGATCGTAATCTTGTAAATCTGCCCTGGGTTGATCAGGGTGACATGCTCCCTGGAGGCAGCGTAGCGCATGCGAAGAATGCCTTCGGTGAGATCCTGCGCGAACCCGTCCGGACCTACATCCACGAGCTTTGCGGTGAAGTCTGTATCCACCGCGGAAGACTTAATGAAAAGATCGGCAGTGACCGGCCCGGTCACTTCCAGGTCGCTGGCCAGCGGTCCGGTCGAGTAAACCAGCACGTCATCGCGATTTTCAACAGATCGCTGGTCGCGCGGACCAGGTTCCATATGCTCGCCGTCACAGCAAAGCGGACCTCCGACGGTAGGAACGGGATTCGCGGGATTGTAAAGGTACGCGTCCACGGGTTCGGCTTTCGGCGCAGATGTCGAAAGCAAACCATCTCCACGGAGCGAGTTCGCCTTGCCGGCCGAATGCAGGAAATATTTCGTGCGCTGCGCTTGCGGCGGAGGCCAATCATCTTCCTGCCGGTATTCATTCGCCCCCATAACGAACACTTTCACCGGCTTGTCTGTGGCGAATTCGTTCTTGATGTTCTTGAAGAGGAAGTCGTACCAATCGAGAATAACGTCGGTATAGCCGTTCTCGGTGGCATGAGCCCCGAAGTCAACATCGCCGATACGGCGCCCGAAACCGGCATGGCCGCCAATTTCGATAAGCAGATGCTGCTGGGTCCGTGCCGCTTCCGTGGCACCGTGCGCTTTGACGCCCATGTAGTTGTTCAGAGTGCCGCCGTTAAAGATGTCATACCAGCCGCCGACTTGCAGCATGGGGACGGCAATGTTTGAAAAATGCTCCTCGATGGACCACTGCTTCCAGTAGTCGTCATAGTCGGGATGGGCCAACCAGTCCAGGTAGTAGGGAGCGATAGAAGCCGTGAGCTTCTCCTCGGCGGGCAATTGACCGAAATTGAAGACTGGGTAGTTGGCGAGCGGAAGGGCGGGCGTGCCGACGAGCGCGTTGGTGTTTTCTCCGATCAGGCGCTGAAGCGTATTCTGTGCCAGCTGAGACGTCCAGTTTTGATCGAACCATTGTTCGAAAGCGCCCCCCTGGTAGGTCCAGTTGTCATGGTAATTGCTGGCCGTCACGTTGGGCGCGATGGCCGCTAGATGTGGCGGGCGCGCGATAGCAGCGAGCATCTGCGTTGCGCCCACGTAGGAGGCTCCCATCATGCCGACCTTGCCATCGGAGTAAGGAAGCGCGGCAGCCCATTCGACCGAGTCATACCCGTCGGCTTGCTCGTGTCTGAAGGGATACCACTCGCCTTCCGACGTGTAGCGGCCGCGCACGTCCTGCAGAATGATCACGTACCCTCGCGGCACCATCTTGAAGACCGGCGCGACCGCCCAGTTCACGCTCTTGTCGTAGGGAGTGCGCATGAGGATCACAGGAAACTTGCCGGGAGAGTTGGGCCGATAGATGTCAGCGTAGAGCGTCACACCATCACGCGTCTTCATCGGCACATCGTGCTGAACGACGATGTCGCTGGCGCTGGATGCTGGTGCGACCTGCGCGCCAAGAGTCTGCGAAAATTGGAGCAATGATGCCGCGAGGAAGAATCCGAACAATGAGAACCAAAGCGCACGACTTCGTTTCATGCGTAAAGTCTCCTGCCGCGACGGGCGAAAAAGAGGCTTCGCATGCGGCCGGCACAATTATTTTCCATTTCGCGTTCCGACGTAGTTGCGTTCAGCTTGACCAAGGGTGTCACGAACCGGCGTGAGAGCATGGAGCGGGTTCACCGCAATCCAACTCACCGCACCCACCATACACAAGGCCGATGCCACCAGAAAAGAAGCTGTCCAGCCATAACGGGCGGCGATCCACGGCGTGAGCGAACCAGTCACAGCCCCGCCAATCTGGCCGCCCATGTTCATGAATCCTGACACCGAACCCGCCGATCCCCCCGCAATATCTGCGGTCACCGACCAAAAGGAACTTTGCGCCAAATAAAGTGCTCCAGCGCCACCGGCGAGCACGATGCTGGCGACGCGAGCTCCCTGCACCTGCGAACCAAAAGCAATGAAAACACTTGCCACTGCCATGGCAAATGCAGCCAGGAAACAGCGGCCCAGACGCGGCCCGCGCCACTTCGTGAGCCGGTCGTTGATTACTCCTCCCACCAGACAGCAGACCAGCATGGCCAGGAAAGGCAGCATGGAATAAAAGCCGCTTGCCTTCAAATCAAGTCCGCGGACTTTCGAAAGGTACCGATAAAACCAACTGAAAAAAATCCATGCAACGTACCCATAGCAGAAGTAGCTGAGGCTGAGGGCCCATACTTCGCGGCTGCGTACGACTCGCGTCCAAGGCACCAGGGCCCTGTTAGCGGCCTCTGCTTCCGGAGACGGTCCGTTCGTCCCCATCGATATCCGCAAGCCCGATTCAATCGTAGCGAGTTCCGAGGGAGACATGTGCGGATGTTGCTCGGGAGTGTCGCGAGCGGCAATGAACCAGACGCCACCAGCCAGAAGTCCAACCCCCGCGCATACCCAAAATGAGGAGCGCCAGCCGTAATGCAGCATGAAATAAGTAACGAGAGGTGGCGTAAGGCCGGCCCCAGCGCCCACCCCGGCAAAAATCCAGCCGTTGGCGATGCCTCGCTCGCGCACGGGAATCCAACGCGCGACAAATTGATTGGCCGCGGGATAGATGACCGCTTCACCGGCGCCGAGCAGAAATCGCACCGCCACAAATAGTAAGAGGGCGTGGCTGACATTGGCGGGGACCAGAGCCGTCAAGGCTGTGAACACGCCCCACCACACAACGCCGCCGGTCAGTACCCGTCGCGGCCCGAACCGATCCGCAAGATGGCCACCAACCGTCTGGAACAGAGCGTATCCGGCCACCAGCGCGCTAAAAACTTTTCCGAGCTGAACATCGGTCAGATGATAAGCGTCGACAATCGCGCCGCCTGCGATGGAAATGTTCACCCGGTCCAGATATGACACGGCGCTGAGCACAAACAGCCAGAAGACCAGAAACCACCGGACGTGCGTTGTCTTTTCCGGCGTCACTGGCAATTCCCCGGCGCACGAGCGATGGCTTGACTGCTTCTCGATACGCAATCAAGCCGTCGGCTGTCGTGTGATTCCTGCATGTCTGTCTTTTCGGAGTAGCGTCCGTGCCAACGTCTTTGCCGGCAAACGGTAGTCCCATCTATGCAGAGTGCTCTCGCAAAACACGCGACAGTTGTTCAGCAACAATTTTGTCTTCGCCCGGTTGCAGCATGAACGAGCACATGGTCAATCCCGGCCTGCCCTCTCCACCGCCAATTACAATCGAAGGCTTGCCACTTCTTAGCGATTTTGAGACTTGTTGCGGGGTGAGGGAGATTTTGGCATCCCAGGAAATCTGCATGTGTGGCACGTGGTTGGCAATATCCGGAGTGAAGAATGACGTACTTACTCCGGGGATTTTCGTCAGTTCCGCAGAAATTCTGCCGAGCCGGTCTTGCCACTCCTTTGCCAATGCATCGTGGTCTTCCCGGAGATAAATTTCCAGCGCTTTGACCATGCCAATGATCTCTTCCTTGCCAACTTTCTGGCTGCGGCCCAGCGTATCCTCGTGCGGGCTATTGTTCAGCAGAGCGTAAGCAACCAGGTCCTTGCGTCCAACCAGCAACCCAGCGCACTGCGGCCCCCGCATCGCCTTCCCCCCGCTGAAAGTGACGAGGTCGTATCCCATGTTCGTGTAATCCCAGAGATGGGAAACCGGAGGCGTGTCGGCCGCCGCATCGTTCATGCAAGGTACGTTGTACTGCTTGGCCAGCTTGACCCACTCGTCAACTTTGATTTGCCCAGCCCCATTGGCAAAGTTCGTGAAGTGCATCATCGCGGTGCGATCGCTGACGGCATGCCGCAGTTGATCACGGGTTTCAATTTCAACCAGCTTGATACCCGTGGACCGCAACTGGTGATCAAAGGGGTTGCGATGCGATTTCTGAATGATCACTTCGGACTTCATGCCGGCTAAGTCGGGAAGTTGGCGGATCAAAGCTTCGTTATCGCCAGTGAGAATTCCCGCCAGGCCTGACTGAATGGCAGCTGCGGCCCCGGAGGTTACCAGCGCCGTGTAGCCATCGGGAAGTTTCAGCATTTCTGCGATCCGTTTGCCCGCCGCGACTTCGAGATCGGGAATACTCACGAAATGACGTCCCGCCATGGCCATCACTGCTTCCAGTTCCGGCCGGAGAATCGAGCCGCCCAGCACCGTCATCGTTCCCTCGCAGTTGATCACGGTGGGAATGCCGAGTTCATCGTAGGGATTGCCAGTCTGCCCAAATCCGCTGACGTCGGCGTTCCCGCCAGCCGGGGTTGAGAAAAGTTTGCGAGGCGCCAGGATAGACGCGGCGACGGCGGCGGCCGTGCCGAGAAATCCGCGCCGATTCCACTCCGAGCTGAGTTTCATGAGATGGCTCCCTGTCTCTTATTTGTGCGCGACGGCCGCGATGCAATTGATTTCCACCAGCGAATCTCCCGGCAAAGCAGCCACTGCGACCGTCGTGCGCGCCGGCCCGCCATGTGGAAAGTAAGTCGCGAACACCTTGTGCATTCCATCCCAATGTTCGATCTTCACCAGGAAGACATTCACCTGAAGAACCGTATCCATCGTTCCGCCGCCAATCTCTACGTGCTTCTTCACCTTATCCATGACCATGGTGGTGTGCGATTCGATGGTCCACTCCTTCTGATCTCGCGTATCGTGTGCGCCCTGTCCCGACACGTAAATCAATCCATTGTGGACAATCACTGGCATGATGACGTCCTTCTCGCCACCAGGCTTGCCTTCGCTATTCAGTTTGCGGATTGCATCCTGCGCAGCGCCGGTTTGCGCCATTCCGCGGGCGCTCCCGACCGTAGCCGTGATCCCCAACGCCGAGAGGACCGAGGTAAGACGTGACGCAAACATCCTGCGAGTAAAAGTCAGGTTCATAAGACTGCTCCTTTCAATAGGAACATCGGGTTTGCCATCATAAACCACCCGTAGCCTGAAAAACGGCGCGGCAATCAGGCAAGCTGCGGATTGTCTGACCAATGCGCTGTCAGCCGTAATCCGCATTGCGATCAAAGACGACCGAATTTCTTCACCGCTGCGACGATCGACTTCAATTGTTCAATGACTGCGTACATGGAGTGTTCTTTGTAGTCCATCTGCTGCGCAAGGCTGAGCACCGGCTGAGCCTGCCCCCGCGGCACGACCGCCACCCCATCGCTGTCGGCCACAACGATATCGCCCGGGTTGACGGGAACCGAGTTGCACACCAGGGGAATCTGGGCACCAGCAAAGCGGTAGTGATGGACTGAAGTGGACGGAACGATACCGGTGGCAAAGACGGGAAACCCGATTTTGCGCAAGTAAGCAACGTCGCGCACCCCACCGTCAATCACCGCCCCCGCGTAGCCGCGTGCGGCCATCGCGGTCCCCATCAACCCACCCATGCCCGCAATGTCCTCGCCATCCTCGACCACCATCACATAGACCGAATCGGTCGATCCCTCGTCAATGGCCTGGAGCATCCCGGTTAAGGCCTCGGGATCTTTGTTCCCTTCATCTTTCTTGAGTTGCACGGTCCGGGCGAAACCCGCAATCTTGGCCGTAAAAATCGGCTGCATGTGATGGCTCATGTACATCCGCTTGCCGGTAATCTGTTCCAGCGCATCGGAGACCGAGGCCACCTCAACCCGACGAAATTGCGCGAGCAACTCGGTGTCGGACAAGGGGTTCGGTGAACTGGACTGTGCCCGAACCACTCCCGCTTGACGGGCAGCGAACAGTATCAGGACCAATGCCACAAAAATAATCGCGAGTGTGCGGCCTTTCGCGAACCGGTGAAATTTGTTCATTTCCCACTCCTGGTTGTATACATGTCCGCGGACTCTAACACCGTTGGTACCCTGGTTGAAAGCCTCATCATTGCCTTAAAAAGGAGAGAAGAAAATGCAATCGAAAACCACGCTGTTCTTCACGGTGCTCATGGGACTGGCATTTACGGTGGTCTCCACCCCCCAAATCAGCCACGCTCAGGAACACAAGGCCATAAATCTATCGTCTGCACGAGGGCTCCCCTTCAGCGACGGAATCATCGCCGGCAACACGCTGTACGTCGCGGGCCAGGAAGGGACGGACGATGCGGGCAAACTGGCAGCCGGAGGCATTGCCGCGGAGACCAAAGCGGCGCTCGACAATATTGCGAAAGTGCTCAAAGCCGCTGGCTATGAAATGAAAGATGTCGTATCCGTCACCGTATATTTGGCGGACATTCACGATTTTCCGGAAATGAACAAGGTATACAAGTCAGTTCTTCCGGATCCAAAACCAGCGCGGGCGACCATTCAGGCGGCTGCTTTGGTCAACGATGCCAGAGTTGAGATTGCGGCGATCGCGGTAAAGCAGAAATAAAACCGTTCGGGTGAGCAGGTTCGCGGCGGAAGAAAGGGAAATACCCCTTGCGTCGGAATGCGCGACTTCTGTAGCCTCTTGTTCACTCACCGTCGCTCATGATCTCAGGTCACAAATCTTGTTTTCTGTTCCTTAGCCTCTCACTCGTGTTGTACGCGGGGGCGTTTCACTGCCCCCAAATTCTCGCTCAGCAACACGATTTCTGGGGTGAAAGTTCTAAAACAACACCGGCACCAGGCCAACACGCCTTCAACACCAACTGCGCTGGTTGCCACGGCTTAGATGGACGTGGCAGCGATAAAGGCCCGAATATCGCGGCTAGCGTGAACGTGCGGCATCTTTCCGACGCTCGAGTATCCAGGATTATTTCGGATGGTATTCCTGGAACCGGGATGCCGGCCTTCCACAGCCTCAGTGCCCAGCAAACTCGCGCCATCGTCGGGTACATCCGACTCCTCGAAGGCAGGCTTGAGGCGCGCACCCTTCCCGGCAGCCCCACGCGTGGCAAAGTAGTATTTTTCGGCAAAGGCGAATGCTCCACTTGCCACGCAATGTCGGGCGAAGGCGGATTTGCTGGTCGCGATCTTTCAACTTATGGATCTGATTTGCCGGCAAAAACGATTCGCGACGAGATCGTCAAGTCCAACCGGGCAGAACCGGCCGGTTACCGGTCGGGTGCGCTTGTTACCCTGGACGGCAATCGCGTGGAAGGGGTGATTCGCAATGAAGACAACTTCTCCGTGCAGCTCCAGACCAGGGATGGCAGCTTCCACTTTTTCCAAAAATCTAACCTTCGGACTGTGGAGCACCTTGAGCGATCGTTGATGCCCACCGACTACGGGGAACGGCTGAGCCCTTCCGAACTTAACGACCTCGTCAGTTATCTGATGAGCTCCGGCTCTACAACCACCAAGGCGACGCAAGATCCTTCCAGGACAGAGGGCTCCACTGAATGAAAGCCAGGCGCGTAATTCTGTTTCCGTTGATGACTGTGCTGGTCTCGCTGCTTACAGCGTCTGCCCAAGAGACTCGCACCTTTGGGCTGGAGGCGCTTTCCCCCAAGTTTTGGGATCTGATTGATCGCGGCGCCAAGCTTGAGAAGGTGGCGACAGGCTTCGGATTTACCGAAGGCCCCATGTGGGATCCGGCCGGATTTCTCTACGTCAGCGACGAAACCATCAACAAGATCTTTCGCGTTTATCCCGACGGCAAGAAAGAGGAAGTCATCGCATTAGGCGATCCGGACGGCAACACCTTCGATCGCCGGCACCGGTTGATTGATTGTGCAAGCGTGTTGCGGGCGATTATTCACGTAACTCCCGACGGGAAGTACAAGATCCTCGTGGACCATTACGAAGGGAAAAAACTCAATAGCCCGAACGACGTAATCATTGGACCCGACGGCGCCATCTACTTCACCGATCCGACGCTCGATCTGGTGAAAGGTGAGAAGCAGGAGATTCCATTTCAAGGCGTGTACCGGCTGGATGAAAGTGGCGGCCTGCGCCTCCTGACCAAGGACCTGACGCAACCCAATGGACTAGCCTTTTCCCCGGACGGCAAGCACTTCTACGTCGATGACGACGAAAGCAGAGACATCCGCGTGTATGACGTTGCGCCCGACATGACTCTGGGCAACGGACGTATTTTCGGCAAGGAGCCGGGCGGAAAAGACGACGGGGTTCCCGACGGCATTAAGGTCGACAAAAGCGGCAACCTGTTCGTCACCGGCCCCAAGGGCATTTGGATCTGGGATGCGAAGGGCAATCATCTGGGCACGATTGTCATGCCCGAACAGCCTGCCAATTTGACGTGGGGCGACAAGGATTACCGCACGCTCTACATCACAGCAACCACTTCGGTGTATCGACTCGACACCAAGACGCACGGCTTTCTGCCGTATCTGGAACCCTGAGGGACAGAATCTGCGCGTCAGCGAGGAAGCGCAAAACTGAACACATCGCTTCCCGCAGAAATTGCCACGTACTGGACCCCATCCACCGCATAGCTCATCGGGGAGGCATGCATGTTCTGGCCGGTATTGAAATGCCAGAGCACGCGGCCGGTGGCTGCTTCCACTGCTTCCAGGGACCCCCCGTCATCCCCGAAGAAAACCAGTCCGCCGGCGGTCGTCATCGTCCCCGCCCAGGAGTCGCCTCGACCTACCTGCGGGTAACGCCATGCGGGCTTTCCATCGCCAAGAGACAGCGCGAGCAAGATTTTTTGGAAGTGTTCCCCGGATGGAACCTTTGTGCCCGTATTGTAGTAAGTCTCACCTTTGATGAACTTCCTGGAACTCGCGAAGTACGTATTGCAACCCTCAAGGGCCATCACATAGAAGAGGCCCGTGGCGGGATTATAAGAAGGCGAGAACCAGTTCGTGGCGCCGACTACGCCCGGGCAAATATAAGCGCCCTCGGCCGTAGGAATTCGGCCTGAAAGGATGGGCCTTCCCGAGGCATCGATACCCTTAGCCCAGTTCAGCTTCTCGACAAAGGGAGTCGCGCGCAGAAATTTTCCGTTCGTCCGGTCGAGAACATAGAAGAAACCGTTTCGGTCGGCCTGAACCAGCAACCGACGGGCGACACCGTTCTCTTCGGTGTCCACCAGCACAGGAGTCTCGTTGGCGTCGTAGTCGTACAAGTCGTGGGGCGTGAACTGGAAGTACCACTTCAGTTTGCCGGTCGTGGCGTCGATGGCTAGAACACAAGCCGTGTAGAGATCATCTCCCGGACGGCCTTCTCCAACAAAATCGGGCGCCGCATTACTGGTAGTCCAATACAAGGTATCGAGTTCCGGATCGTACGTCCCGGGCATCCAGGTTGTGCCGCCTCCGTGCAGATAAGAATCTCCCGGCCAACTCGAAGAGCCGAACTCTCCTGGCGCGGGAATCGTCCACAAGCGCCACTTCATTTTTCCATTCCGCGCATCGTAGGCTGCCACAAATCCGCGCACGCCGGAGTCGCCTCCGGCAGTGCCCACAATGATTTCGTCTTTCACCACCAGCGGAGCGCTGGTAGCGCCATAATGCTTGGCCTTATCAGCGTATTGAACATCCCACAACAAGCTGCCCGAACGTGCGTCGAGGCAGAGCAAATGTGCATCGTCGGTTTCCGAATACACAAAATGCTCCCAGACAGCCACACCGCGGCTCTTGTGAGCAGCCGAATCATCGAGCAGGCCCGAACTTACCGGACGTTGGTAATGCCAAACGCTTCGTCCCGTGCGTGCGTCCAGCGCGAAAACATCATTCGCGGAAGTCAGGTACATGATCCCTCGAACGACCACGGGCGTCGCCTCCAGCATTTGCGAATTTCCTGGATGGAACACCCAGGCCGCGCGGAGCTGCGCGACATTGGAGACGTTGATCTCCTGCAGGCTGCTGAACCGCCGTCCACTGTAGTCTCCGTTGTACGAAGTCCAATTCGCGCCTACCGGCTGCGCCAGCAGATCGTCTGCGCTCACACGGAGGTCGATCGATGCCGGAGCCTTCCCTTCCTGCCCAGTCATGGGCAGGCTTATGCAGACAGTAACCAGCAAGCAACGAATCAATGCGGCGCCTCGCCATTGCATATCAGCGATTCTCCCCGGTGCCCACCCGAACCTCTTGAAGAGAGCCGCGGTCCAGTCCCTTTTCGTCTTCCAGGTGCAGTGAGACCCGTGCGGGCCTTCTAGCAGGAGACACTTCCGTTTCGAGCGTAACTGGTTCGGCCGGATCAACGTCCGCAACTGGCACAGTTCCGAGACTTCGTCCATGCTCATCGTAGAAGCGCGCAATTAAATGTCCGGCGTAAAACAGGCCGAAGGATCCGGAAAGCTTGACCTTCCCATTCTCCAGAACCGTTGCTCGAAGTCGCTGGATCACGATCCCCGCGTCGGTCGCGCCATGGAATTCGCTTCCCGCCCGAGTGGGGAACCACTCCGTATCGAAACTGCAGGCTTCCCCAGGACGCAGTCGGCACATCGGACTATTGATCTCGGCCTCGAGGTAATAAGGCGCCGCTTCCGAGACCCCACTCATGGACGGAATGCCATCACTGCTCAACTTCATTTCCGGACCGTTCGTCCAGAAAATGACGGAGGCTTTGCCCGGGTAGGGTTTGTTCTCTTCGTACAGGAAGCGTTCGACCATGGCGTACCGGCTGGCGCCATCAACCACTGCCAGCCAGCCTTCTGTGGAGTCGAGCCACAGTTCGGCAGCCATGTGCACGTAATGCACGGCGAAGAGACCGTCATCCCTCACCGACACTGCAGAGTTCTCCGCTGGGCCGAAGCGCACGTGATACCGGTTGAGATAACTGCTCGCTCGGTTTGCCGGCGTAAACGTCCAAAAATCATGGTTGAAGCCCGCCGGATCACTCGCCCCTGCAGACGAACCATGCGCCCCAGTGTCGTATTGCGAAACCGATTGCATCGACCATTCCAGCGTGTGCCCGCTTACATTCTTCATAGATGCATGAAAGCGGATGCGCGGCGAGTCGGCGTCCACATGGATCGTACGCTGAAACTGGATTCCAGTATGGGGATCCGCCGGGCCTGTAAGCTCGATCTCGCACGCCTGCCCTTCCGAAAGCTTTCGAAAGGAAAATGCCCCATCATCGAGCAAGTCAGAGTTCCCTGCCCAATGTTGTTCGTCGTCATTCCCTTCAGGCAGGAGCCATAGCTTGTCGCCGCCATAGTTGAACCATTCGCCCTCGGTCGGCGGCAGATACTTTCCGGCAAACTTGGGATTGACGAACAGGTAGGGATGCCCTGCGAAACTAACCTGAATGACCCGCCCTCCATTCTGAGGGATCACGATCAACTGCACCCACCGATTCGAGACTTGTTCCGCATGCCACCCCTTGTAGTCGACGGATTCGACGCGGCACTCCGCACCCTTCGCAGCCTTCGCCTGAGGGCCAGTTTGGGCAGGGAGCTGCGTTATTGCGATCGCGTTCAGAAGAAGAACCAGGGAGAGACATCGCACCCGGTACCCCGGAAGATGCAGTGTCATGGACCGTCCTCAATGAATGTTGGTAGCGGTCGAGGGTACCATGCAGGCGGAAATCCTCAAACGGTCCGCGTCGAAAACGAAAGAAAAACCAATAAACCGAAAGCTTTCGATTTGCGGGCGACCGATTCTGTGGTATACCAGCTTCGCAAATGCACAAGGCTTGAAGTCATTGCGCAAGTTTTCAAAGGAGGCGTCCGTGCGCATCCGGAGTTCCAGCCGGCGGTCTTTCGTGAAGTTTCTGGCGGCTGCGCCGCTGCTGAGCCAGATTGCAGCGCGCGACCTCTACGCGCAAGCGGCTGCTGCCGTTGGCAAGGATCCGCGGCAGAATGTCTACACCCGGCTCGGCGTTAAGACCGTCATCAATTGCCGGGGCACCTGGACTTATCTGAGTGGATCTCTCGAATTCCCCGAAGTTCGCCAGGCACAGGTGGAAGCGGCACAACACTTTGTCAACGTGCTGGAGCTGCAGCGCGCCGTCGGCAAGCGTCTGGCGGAGCTGACCGGCGCCGAGTCTGGCATCATCACCTCCGGGGCGGCTGGCGCGATGGCCGCGGCCACCGCCGCATGCATGGCCGGGACCGACGACAAGAACATCTGGCAGCTTCCCGACACCACGGGCCTGAAGCATGAAGTGATCATGGTGGGAGGCCGTAGCGCCTTCGATAGCGCGATCCGCCTGACCGGCGCCAAGCTGGTCCTCACTTACTCGCCGGAAGAACTCACTAACGCCATCAACGAAAACACGGCGATGATCTACACCACCGATTTGGGTGAAAAGCTGCAGCGGGACCTGACCATCGCTAAAGATCACAAGATCCCGATGCTGCTCGATGACGCCGCCGGCATCCCACCCGCCGACAATGCCAAGCTCTATGCACGGATGGGCCTGGATCTTTACTGTTTCTCCGGCGGAAAGGGACTCTGCGGGCCCCAATGCAGCGGCTTGCTGCTGGGCCGAAAGGATCTGATCGAGGCCGCGCTCCTTAACTGCAGTCCGCGAGAAGGCGCGGTGTGCCGCCCGATGAAAGTCGGCAAAGAGGAAATTATCGGCTGCCTTACCGCCCTCGAAACGTGGCTGAACCTGGACGACAAAAAGCTCTATGCCGAATGGAATGCGCGCGTGGATCGCATCCGGAAGCTGGTCGATACCGTTCCCGGTGTGAAGACCGAGATCTACATTCCCGACGATGGGAACCGCTATCCCACTCTAAAAGTCTCATGGGACCAGCAGGCGTGGAAATTCAGTATTCCCGATTGCGTGGAACGGCTGCGAGCGGAAGATCCGATCATTGAAGTGGTCGGCATCGACAACCCGAGCCTGGTGAAGGCGGTTCACGAAGGCAATCCGACGCGCAAAGAGCGCAGGATTCCCGACCATATGGAAATAGTTTCCATGACCATCAAGCCGGGCGAAGAAATTATCGTGGGTCAACGACTACGCGCAATCCTGGGCGCCGCTCAAAAAAAGTCGGCAGCATAATCCGAGGGGGAATGCTTGAGCACCATGCACGCGAAGACGCGCTGGCAATGGCTACTCACTGGATGCCTTCTGTCGTCAACGCTTCTGGCGCAGCAGCCAGCCCCTGCCTCCGTTCCCTCGAAAGCCGCTGCGGCAGCGAATCGTTTCTACTCGCCGGCGGTTGATGCCGGAGACTATGTCTACATCTCAGGACAAGGACCTCGCCAGCCGGATGGCGCTCCCCCCGCGACTTTCAGCGCGCAGGTGCGCCAGGCGCTTGATAACGTCAAAGCGGTAGTCGAATCAGCCGGCTTAACGATGGAGCACGTGGTCTACACCCAGGTCTATCTGGAGGACATCGGGAAATACGACGAGATGAACGCCGCCTTCGCGGAATATTTTCCGAAGACGCCTCCCGCCCGTGCGGTCCTGGGCGTTGCCCACGTTCCTGACTCGCCGATTCAAATCAACGCCGTTGCAGTGCACGATTTAGCGGACCGGCGAGCAGTCTCTCCACCCAACTATCGTGGAGACAAGACAGCATCGCCTGGCATTCTTACTCATGACCGCCTCTTCGTCTCCAGCATGGAGGGCAGAGACCCCGCGAGCGGCAAGGTTCCAGAGGATCCGGCAGTGCAGGTGGATCTGGCGCTTGACGGGGTGGAAGCAGTGACCAAGGCGGCCGGCCTCGACCTCAGCCACATGGTTTTCGTGAATCCCTACCTGACCTCGGCGATTCCGACGCGCGTGATGAATGAGCGCTACGCCCGCCGCTTTGAGTTCGGGAACACCCCGGCCCGCGCCACCATCGAGGTCGCAAGCCTGCCTAATGGAGCGCACATCGAGTACACCGGCGTTGCTGTGCGTGATCTCCAGCAACGCAAAGCGGTTCGCCCAAAGAACATGCCGCCCAGCCCTACGGCCAGCCCTTGTGTTTTCGCTGGCGATACTTTGTATTGCTCGGCGAAGAGCGGATTCATTCCAGGACCGCATGGCGGGGTATACGCCTCGAACACTCCTCATCAAGTGCGGCAGACCATGCGCAACCTTCTCGATAATCTTGAAGAAGCCGAAATGAATTTCGACCAGGTGGTCTCCACCAACGTCTACCTCGACAACATTTCGGACCTGTCTGCTTTCGATGAGGTCTACGCTCAGTATTTTGGCCTCTCGCTGCCGGCGCGAACCGCCGTTCAGCAGATTGCGCCAGCAGACCGCAAGGAGGACAAGGAAGGGCACTATCCCGATCTCGAGCAGGTATCGCTCATCGCGATCCGCAGAACCGCAAAACATTAGAGAGCTAGTGGCCGAACATAGGCTCGCGGGAGGCACGGAATCCCCAGCGAGAGGATCGCGAAGGTTCAACGGGTTGCGGACTATTACTTATAGTTACAGACGAAATGGCTACTGTCAGAAGGGACAGAACGTGAAAAGCAGGCCACAGCCATCACGCAGAGTGCCCGTTAAATGCGATTAGAAGCTCCAGGCTGCATAGTTAACGGTCAGGATGACGTCTAGGTCACCCGGAGGCGTCCGAGCGCCCCTACCGCCTCCGGACGCTTTCTATAGCATAAAGATATTAGCGTGAGAGCTGGCAGAATGACCCGTCGCTAAAGTTTTACATTCCGCGAACCGTCAAACTCGGAGCGGAGCCCCCCTTCCGGAGCAGCTTCGAGTTTAGTCCAACCAACGCATCAGACCGACTCGTTCGCCTTTTCTGTGATCTGGTTGCGAACGTCCCATAGCTCTTTGTAGAAAAGATGCTCCATACGTTGATGCAGGACCTCGACGGGAGTTCCCATGGTGCCGATCACTCCTCCCCCAATAATGCGCTGCGCCAGTTTCAAATGATGAAAACGGAACAGGTGCATGCGTTCGTCGAAATCCAGCATCCGTTCGGCCACGTCGTGGAGACCGAAGAACTCGTTGTGACGGCGATAAACGTCATCCACCGTGAGGTGGCTCTTTTGCAGCCGCTGATCAAAGGCTTGGCCCAGACGCGGCCCAATATGCAAGAGGGCGAGAAATCCCGGAGAGTCCAGGCCGCTGCCATGCCCCAGCCCCCCGCGAATGATGTGGTAGTCGTAGGGAGTAATGGTTTCCAGGATGTGGAGCATGGAGATGGGATACTCCAATTCCGTGTTTGCACGACGGATGAGCCGGGCCGCATTCAGAAAGTCCTCTCGGGTGACGCACTGCAGAGCACGTTCCAGTTCAAAGGCGGCGCCCTTCATCAGGAGTTCGGAGGCCTGATGGACCACCTGGAATGTCATCTCATCCGGGTGAAGTAAAGCTTCCGTTTTCTTCTGCAAGGCAAGGAGTTCGTCGGTACGCAAGTAGCGCTCATAGTCGGAAGCGCCTTGACCGGGAAGGATGGGTTTACGCAGTTCTTCGCTTTTATTCATGCCAGGTTAGAGTTCCTTCGGCACCACATGGGTCCCCGGGAAATCGTATCACTGGCGAGCCCTTCCGGGGTTCGTCCGGTCTCCGCCGCATGGACAACTCCCGCGTCGGAGCAATAAACTCTTAAGAATTCGCTGCCTGCCGCGAATCCACAACTTCCCATGAAACTCGTTACTTTTGAGAATTCCGTTCGGCAATCGCGCATTGGCGCCTGGACCGGTAATGACCAGGTCGTCGACCTCAATTCCGCTTATGCTCTCTACCTGCGCGACGTTCAGGAGGAAGCGGCTTATTCGAGATTAGCGGATGCGATGGTGCCGGCCGATATGCGCGCCCTGTTCGAGGGCGGCGACACCGGTCTCGGAGCGGCTCGGACCGCTCTCGAGCACGCACTGAGCCTGGGCAACGGCGCGACTGGTGTGCGCGGCGAGCCTATTTTTTACGGGCGCGCCGATTTCCGTCTGAGGGCCCCGATCGTTCCCAGGAAGTTCTTCCATACCGCGGGAAATTTCCGGGAGCATCACGAGGAAGCGACCAAGGCGGGCTTCTCGCATCCGGTGATGCCATGGATTGTGTTCTTCCAGAATGTGGACGCCATCATTGGCCACGACGAGCCGGTGATTTACCCCGAACACCTGACGCAAGAATTGGACTACGAACTGGAACTCGCGGTGGTGTTGAAGAAGGGGGGCAAGCACTTCACCCCGGAGGACGCCAGAAGCCACATAGGCGGCTACGTTATTTTTAACGACATTACTGCGCGCGACATCCAGCGACGCGAGATGAAGTCAGGCGTTTTCAGCTTCTGCAAAGGTATCGACACATTTTGTCCGCTGGGACCATGGATCGTAACCGCCGACGAAATTCCTGATCCGCATAACCTGGCCATGGAGTTGCGCGTCAACGGCGAATCACGGCAGCGCTCGCATTCCGGAAAAATGTCGGTGAAGATTCCCGAGATTTTGTCGCATTACTCGCCCATGGGATATAGCGCCGGGGATGTCGTTTCAACCGGGACGGTGTCGGGTGTGGCGGCGTTCAGTGGCGATCCAAAGGCATGGTACTTAAAGCCTGGAGACGTGATGGAGTGCGAGATTGAGAAAATCGGCATCCTGCGCAATCGGGTTATTTCCTGGCAGGAAGCTTACGGGCATAAGCCGGAAGCAATGGCAACGCAGGAGAGCGTAACGTAAGGGACTTTCATATGAACGCGCCAAACAAAGATCAGATCTGGGTCAGCGAACTCAACGCGCGCCCGGAAATTCGCTCCGCGTTCCCAAAGGCTTCAATCCGCTTTTATGACACGACGTTGCGTGACGGGGAGCAGACCGTCGGGGTCGTGCTATCGCCGCAACAGAAGCTGGAAATCGCGCGGCACCTGGACGCACTGGGAGTGAGTCGCATCGAAGCAGGCTTCCCGCGTGTTTCCGCGGAAGATGGCGAAGCCATTCAACTTATGCAAGCAGCAGGCCTGAAGGCAGAACTCTGGGGATTCTCCCGCTCGGTCAAGGCCGACGTCGAAGAACTCATCCGGCTGGGGCTGCGGTTTTCTGTAATCGAAGCCCCCACCAGCGACATCAAGCTGAAAGCTTACGGCATCACGCGGGACGAGGTTCTTCGCCGTGTTTCGGAAGCCATCTCGTTCGCGAAGCAGAATGCGATTACCGTCGCCTTCTTTGCGGTGGATGGCACGCGCACGGATCTTGAGTTCTTGCGGAGGGTTTACAGCGCGGCGCTCGAAGCAGGTGCGTCGGAAATTGTCGTGGTCGATACCATTGGCGCGTGTGGTCCGGAGGCCGTGGAGTTTTTGGTTCGGAAGACTCGCGAGTGGGTCGGACCGCAGGTTCCAGTCCATTTCCACGGGCACAACGATTTCGGAATGGCCACGGCCTGCGCGGTGGCTGCGGTGCGGGGCGGCGCGTCGTGGATTCAAGGCACGATCAATGGCATGGGAGAGCGCGCGGGCAACGCCGACATTTGCGAGATCGCGCTGGCGCTTCGCTGCCTCTACGATGTGCCGGTTGTTTTAGACCTGACGAAAGTTCGAGAAGTCTCCGAGGTCGTGCAGAAGGCGGGCGGCTACGCCCTGGAAGCTTGGAAGCCTTTGGTAGGTCAGAATCTTTTTATGCGCGAGAGCGGCGCCGTCGCCAGCCAGTTCCACATTCCAGAGGCGATCGAACCGTATTCTTCGGAACTGGTCAGCGCCCAGCGCCACATCGTGCTCGGCAAAAAGAGCGGTCTGGACAGCATCGATCTCAAGGCGAAAGAACTGGGCCTTGCGTTCCCGCAGGACCAGCGCGCGCCGATCCTGGCCGCGGTGAAGAAGCGGGCAATTGCCAAGCGGGGTCTGTTAACCGACGACGAGTTCCGCCAGATCATCGACAAGCACGCCGCCGCGTTGCAGCGCTGACTACTTCTTGAAGTGGGGGAGCACCGCTTCGCCGAACAATTTTGCCTGCCCGGTGCGGTCGTCCCCCCAGATCTCCAGCATGATATGAGTGCAGCCGGCATCGCGATACTCCTCCAGACGCGCGATACACTCGTCCGGCGTGCCGGCAATGGCGCACACCTTCCGTAGAATTTCGTCAGTGACGGCATCTGCGGCTGCCTTCCGGCCACCCTTTTCCATCGCATCGGCAACCGGCTGAAGTTCGTCAAACGTCAAGCCGGCGCTTTGCAGCAACACATCGGCGGAGCCCTTGATGTTCTGTACTTTGTTTGCGAGATACATGGCTGCCTGTTCGCGGGCTCCCCGCTTGCCTTTCACCGAATCGCGTCCGATGCTGCCTACAATCACCGATCCCAGAATCAAATTTGCCGGGTCCTTGCCGGCTTTTCGCGCACCTTCCTCCAGATTCCTGCGGGAATACCGCACAAAGGCAGGAGTTGTAATGCTGGCAGTCAGCAGACCGTCGCCGATGGAGCCTGACATTTTCTGTAGAACCGGCCCCGTGCCTGCCACATAAATCGGCGGGATGCCTCGCGGAGTGTGCGCGTCCGACTTCAGGGGAGGTACGCTTGCTTGAAACACTTTCCCCTCATATTGGAATGCGCCGCCCTCGAGGACTCCCTTCACAATCTCAATACTCTCGCGCATCACCGTGGCTGGCCCGACTTTCTCGCCTTCGCCCTCGCCGATCTCCTTCATGAAAATCTTCGACGCTCCCAGGCCCAGCATGAAGCGATCCGCGGCCAGGTCCTGCATGACGCGCGCTTCCATGCCGATCTGCACCGGATGCCGCGTGTAGGGAGAGATAATTCCCCAACCCAACTGTATGCGGTTTGTGGCCGCCGCGATCACGGCGAGAACGGCGGTCGAGGAACGCGCTTCGAATCCGTGTTTCCGCCACCAGGGATACGCTTCGGCAATCCAGAAGGCATCGAATCCCGCCTGCTCGCAGGCAGTTGCCATGGCGACCGTCTCGCGTACCGGTTCCATACTGAGTTGCAGAACGCCGATGTTGAAAGGGATACTCATAGTTGTGCGATTGACTCCTCGAACATTGCGAAAATTGTCGCATTAGTCTGGATCGGTCCAGGAGTGTTCCAGTCCCTTAACCAGTTCCCAGAGGGCGCGATTGAGAGGAGTGGGTACTCCGGCTTGCTCGCCCCACTTCACAATCGCTCCATTCATGAAATCGACTTCTGTCTGACGTTTGGCAAGAACATCCTGCAGCATGCTGGCGCGGTGTTTGCCGGGCGCGCTGGCACCTTTCTGGACCATCTGGCGGGGATCGCCATGCAGTTCGATGCCGAGTTTCCTGGCAACCGCCTCGCCCTCGGCGATCAGGTCTTCGAATAGTTCGCCGGTCGGTGAGAAGCGGGTTGCGGCACCGTGATGAAGTAACGTCAATGCACCCACGGGATTGGTGGACGCGTTGAAGATGAGCTTGGTCCACTGCGCCCCGCGCGCGTCGGGCAACCCCACCGTATTCATGCCGGCGCGCGTCATCAGTGCCGCCAGTTCCTCGACTCGGCTCATCGACGTGTGCGTGGGCTCGAAAGGGCCGATCCACGTGTCACCCTTGATGTCGTAGCCGATATGGCCGGCAGCAATGGGGTGGCCCGCCGGGAAAGTCGTGCCGCGAATCACATACTTCACGTGCTCCGCGAGGATTTCCTCATTCCCGACTCCGTTCTGAACCGAGCACACGGCCGAACTCTCGCCAAAGGCATGAGCCGTCTGCGCAATCGCGCTCTTCGTGTGAATCGCTTTGGTGGCGACGATGCCGTAATCGCAATGCGGCAATTCCCTGGGATCACTGGTCGCATAAAGGGTGGCGGTAAAATCCGCAGCGCCGGAGATTTTCAGGCCGTGTTTGCGGATCGCATCAGTGTGTTCTTTCCAAACGTCGTACGCCCACACCTCGACCTCGCCGGCCTTGGCCAGATGAGCGGCAAACAAACTGCCTACTGCTCCGCAACCCACGATGCAGATCTTCATGCGAAAGGACCTTATCCGCTCTTCACCCCGAGTTTTCCCTAGGTCGCGGTTGCCGGCTTCTCATGGCCCGCAAAGAACTGCCATGGGACGTTCGCGAGGCACTCACCCTCGGTTTTGCCGATGCGATACGTGTCTTGCGTGTACAGGCAGACTTTGCCATCGCGATCGACCACCTGCGGGTGAAGAGAAAAGATCATGTTCTCCTCGAGGGGAACCTCGCTTTTGGCGCCAATCGCCGGATATTCGAGCATGGTGGTACCAATGGAGTGTCCGGAGAGGTGTCCGAGGGCGAACCCGTGCTTCGAGAAGGTCTCAGCGACTACTCGGTGGACATTGCTGGCGAGTTCGCCCGCGCGCATTTGCTTGCGCGCTGCCTCAAGAGCGACCGGATAGGCATCCGCCATCTTCTGGGTCACCGCGCTGGGCTTCGTTCGCAGCAAGGGGCGCGAAAATTCGACCCAGTATCCGCCAGCACCCGTTATCTCGAGCGAGTACAGCAGCAGGTCATCGGCTTCGACGACCCGCTTTCCGGGCACTTTAAAAAACGCTTCTGCCTCGCCGTGAGCACCGGATAACAGGATGTTCATCATGCGGGGCCCTGCGCCACGAGCGAAAAACCGCTCCACGGCAGGGGCCATGATCTGGGCCTCGGTTTTTCCGGGCGCGTAAGCCGCGACCAGCGCCCAGAATCCGTCAAGGATAATGTCCATGGCGTCGCGCACTTCAGCGAGTTCCTCGTCGCTCTTGACCGCGCGTGCCATATCAAACTCCATGTCGAAAGGAATAAGTTCCAGCGATCCGTTCGAGAGTTCCCGATAATCGCGCACTGCCATCACGAAATTCATGCCGTACACGCCCAGCCGCTTCCAGTGCTTTTCAACGGCAAAATCGCGGATCCACTGGCCGGGAACTTCCGGCCAAACATGATCCTTCACCCACGGCTTGGCCTTGTCGCCAATCCAGCGGGCTTCGCGTGGAAACACCAGAGTGGGTTCGCCTACCAACGGGAGCAGGACGTACACATACCGGTGCACGATCTCGAATCCCGACATATAAAAGACCGCGCCTTCAAATCCAGCGTACTGGTTCCCGCACACCAACAGTGCGTCCAGTCCCGTCTTCTCCATGTTGGCGCGGACATTCTTGTACCGCCGTTCAATTTCTTTCTGGCTTGGCAAGTGTGACCTCAGGGCGAATTGGCCCGCTATGACTCGACGCCGCATAGTTCCGCGGCCGTCAATGCGTAAATCTTCGTAATATCCACCAGGGTCTGTATCTTTACCTTCTCCCCTTCTTTATCGCGGGGACCGCTGGAAGGGCCATAGTTCACCGTTTCCACTCCGTAGCGACTCAGTACACTCGCATCCGAACACCAGGTGACGACCTCACGTTCGGGAGGCTTACCCATGATCCGCTCATGATTCGCGTCAATGGCCCGGATCATCTCGTGACCCTCGTCGATTCGAGCTCCTGGCACCGATACATAAGTTTCAAACTCGAGTCCGAAATCCGGATGCTGCCTTTCGAGTTCCAGAAAGAGCTGCTGCACCTCGCGCCGCGCATCGCTCATGGGAATGGTCGGGGGGACGCGTACGTCGAGGAAAAGATCCGTCTTTTCGGGCGTCCGGCTGGCCCGCCATGCATGTCCGCCGCGAATCCCGCCGAGATTTACGATCGCCTTCTTGCCTCCATAGGACGCCTTGCTTTCCCACGTGGTAATCCACTTCAAAATCGGCTCCATCAGCCCATGCATCCTGCGAATGGAGTTCATCTCTTCCCTGCCCTCACAGAATGCGGTGTGCACGTAGATGCCTGTGCACGAGATGCGCACCCACATCGAGCCGAAGTGCTCGAGCACGACGTGCATGTCGGTGGGCTCGCCCAGGATGCACATGTCGGGGAGGATTCCGTGATTCACAAGGTAATGCGTCCCGAAGCCATAGCCGCGATATTCTTTGCCCTTAAACTCGCCCCATTGGGTTTTTTCAATCTCGCCCGCCACCGCCGCGATGATGACGTCCCCCTTCAATCGCACCCCGGCCCGCTGCAAAGCCTTTACTGCATGCGTGTAGCAGACCAGGGCGCCCTTCATGTTGTAAATTCCCAGCCCGTAAAGGAATCCATCCTTCACCACGGCGTTTGGCTTGTAGCCCAGGCCGGTGAGAAAATCTTCGCGCCCGGTGTTGGACGTATCCATGTGGCCGTTGAACATGAGGTTCCTGCCGCCACCGGTTCCGATCCACCGACCCACTACGTTCGCGCGCTGCTTCCTCGACCTCCTGCCAGGTGACGTGCAAGCCAAGCTGCTGCAGGGCATTTTGCATGTATTGCGCCATCTGCAGTTCTTCGCCCGTGGGGCTGGGAATATTGATCACGTCGCGCGACATGGCAACGATCTCATCCTTCTTTCACCTGCGCAAGAATCCTCTGCACCAGGTCAGGGTTCAGATCTGTCCTGCGGGCTTTCGTCGGGGTCGACAATGTTGTGCCTGAATCCTCTCCCTAGTGCCGATACGCCAGACGAAAGTCGTCGGGATCGGAACAAAGTTTCTCGTTGCCGCTGTCGGTGATCAGAAAATTGTCTTCCAGCCGGAGGCCGCCGCCGCCCGGCCAGTAAATGCCGGGCTCGATCGCCAGGACCATTCCCTTCTTGATCGTGCCGGTTCCAGCCTGGTGAGCGTAGGGCGGTTCGTGCGCGCGCGCGCCTACCCCGTGACAAATCGGATGGGAAGGCTGCCCGGGATAACCGCCTTCGGTGATTCGCGCGCGGACCAGACGATCCAGCTCCGGCAAACTCGCTCCATCGTGCGCGAACTTTACCGCTTCGTTGAACACTGCGCAGTAAAAGATCAAGCAGTTTCTGATACGGAGCGGTCAAAGTTCCCGGACACGCATTCTTCGTAAGGTCAGTCCAATAGCCATCGACACAAACCCAGATTTCGAAGAGCGTGGGCTCATTTTCCTGGATCAGGGCGGTCTCCAGTGGCGGTGAAAGTCGCAATTCCCTTCCCTGACCAGACCAGCGTGAAGGCCCGCGCCATCTCGACCTTGCCCTTGTACCCGACGCCAAGCCCGTGCACGAAACTCTCGTACATGCCGCCGACTTCGCTTTCCTTCATGCCCGGCTTCATGTGTTCGCGGGTATAGTCCATGGCTAAGGCTGCGAGTTCGTTGGCCAATCGCATGCGCTCGATTTCCTGCGACGTCTTGATCGCACGGGCTTCGCTTAACAAAGGGCGTCGCGTCCACGACTTGACCAGAGACTTTGCGAAAGGCGTCGAAGAAGAACTGCGTGGGTGTAGTCGGCTCGCCCACCATCCGATCGGCGCTCTGCGTCCCCATGTTGAGTTCGACTGCTACCTTGTCGGTAAGCCCGCGCTGCTTCAACGTCTCCAGAGCCAGGTCGAGGGATCGGAACGGGGCAGGCCGCGCGTCGCGTTCGTCGTATCCTTTGAAAAGCTTGAGATCTTTGGTCCACGAATTGCGCTGCGCGTCCGCGAGTTGGGGTTCGAGAACGATCAGCGTCGGATCGCCTTCTTGCGGGAAAACCACTGCGTCATAGCCCTTCATGCACCAATAGTTGGTGAGATACAGGACATTGTCGGGCGCGCGGACAACCAGTGCGCTAACGTCCTGATCTTTCATCAGGGCGCGCACCCGGTTCAGCTTCGAGTCGTCCTTTGGCCAAGACATGATCGTATCCCTCGAGACGACACATCAATCGCCTCGAATCAATGTGTACCCGCTCCCTCGTGAGCGCTTACGGGCCGATTTTCATCCTTGAAGGTCCAGCCCGCTTCCTTTCCTTTAATGAGCCGGTAAATCGCGGTATGCAGAGGAGCTTCGACATGCGCCCGCTCGGCCTCGCGTGCAATGGCGCCACTCAAAAAATCTACTTCGGTCGCCGAATGGTGTCGTATATCTGCCAGCATGGATGGTGGATGATTCGTCATCGCGCCGATCTTGTTCATCTCCCATGGATCTTCGTGGAGCACGATTCCGGCTGCGACAGCAACGCTCTTACCTTCCTCAATCAGTGCGTGGAGCAAGCGCCCCAGGTCCGCGAACTCTGACTCAGCCGCAAAGTGTGGGGAGTGCGGAAGGCCGGTCAAGGCTGACACGCCATTCACGGACGCATTGAAAATCAATTTCGACCACTGCGCCGGCCGCGCATCGCGTAATGCTTCTGCTTTGAGCCCGCCCTGCACCAGAAGATCCACGGCCTCCTCGACCACGGTAAACGGCGTGTTTCGCGGCTCAAAGGGCCCAAGCCAGGTCGCCGTGTTCAGTTCGTACTGCACATGGGTGTCGCTGTGCCGGGTTCCGCTCATGAAGGTCGTTCCACGGATTATGTGTCCACGCGTGTGCTCCGCGATGATTTCCTCGCTGCCCAGACCATTCTGGGCTGAAATCAATACTCCCCGGTCAAATCGCTTCCCGGCCCCAGCAATCGACGCCTTCACCTGGGTCGCCTTGGTAGCGACAATTCCGAGATCGAAGTCCGGGAGAATGCGAGGATCGTCGGTCGCACGAAGCGTCACAGAAAAATTGTGCGTACCCGAAACTCGGAGGCCGTCGCGATTCAAAGCCTCAGCCTGCTCCTTCCGCCGCACCAGCACCCAAACTTCAGAGACGCGGGCTAGATGGGCAGCGTAAAGGCTCCCGATCGCGCCGCAACCGATAATACAGACTCGCTTCATGCGCTCGGGCTAGGCTCGCCGCTCCACCTTCACCAGGTCAGCCACTCTGCCGATCTCGCCATGGAGTGCGCGGAACAGGCTGTCCGCGTTGTTGAACGAGTCTTCGATAAACACTCCTTTCTCGAACAGTGCATCCTGCAAGGCGGCAGAAATCGTGTGGATGGGCGCCGCTCCGCCTTCTCCCATGCCCTTCGCGCCACTGTAGCTGTGGGGGGACGGCGTCTCGATATGCCCATACTTCACGTTCGGCATGTTCATGGCCGTGATGGGAATGTAGTCGCTGAAGGTGCTGGTCAGCATGTTTCCCACGGCGTCGTATACGCAATTCTCGAGCAAGGCCGCGCCAATCCCGTGCGCCGTCGCACCATAGACCTGGCCTTCCACGATCGGAGGATTGATGACGGTGCCGCAGTCGTCGACTGCTACGTAGTCAAGAATCCTCGGAATGAGCGTCTCAGGATCAATCTCGACCACAGCGATATGCAGCTGCGAAGCATAGGTCATGGTGAGGTTGCCGTATTTTCTCTTCGTGTCGGGAACCTTGAAGGGCGCACGCCAGATGTAGCGGCAGTTCAGGGTCACCTCGTAGAGTTCAGGCGGCAGCACTGCGCTATTGACGTTAACGATATTCGCGAGCCCCCAGTAATTGATGGACTTCGAATTTGACTTCGAGCGAAGCTCGGGCCCCTGCGCACCGATGCCAAACTCGATGTCCTCGGGCGGGCTCTCGAGCACAAAAGCGCCGAGGCGCGCCATCTCTGCCTTCAGTTTCTGCGCTGCGCCGTGTACAGCGGACAAGCCCGAGACCGCGAACTGGCTGGCATAGGTGCCGGAGAATCCCGTGTGCACATTGCGCTCGGTATCAAAGCCCGTGCGAACGGTGACAAGGTCAGGGCTGATGTTGAGGACATCGGCGACTACCTGTGCCGCGGTCGTTTCGTGACCCTGCCCCTGCGGACAGGATCCGACCGCCACCACCACTTCTCCGTAAATGTCGAGTTTGCAGTTCGCCCCCTGCGAGTTGCCGGAAAAAGGAGCTCCCGGATTCACGATCTGGGACTGGCCGAAATTGTTGGTCCCGGAATCTAGCGTCGTGCCTATACCGATTCCCACCATTCGACCTTCTTTACGAGCGTCCGCCTGCTTCTTCTTCCAGCTGTCCCAACCGATCAACTTCTTGCCCACCTCAAGCATCTTCGGATAATTGCCCGAGTCGTAGATGCAGCCGTTTGGCGTGGTGTAGGGGAATTCTTCCGGGCGGATGTAGTTGCGGAGCCGCATCTCGTCGGCCGGAATTCCCAGTTCGTGCGCGCAGATATCCACCACTCGTTCCAGGAACCAGAGATGCTGCATGCGCGAATACCCGCGGTTCGGACCGACCGGGCACTTATTGGTCACGGCCTGGCTGAAGTCAATGCGCGCATTTTTGAATCGATAGACCCCCGGAAAAACCTGCGACCAGATCACGCAGCCTAGCGGTTCGTAGCGCGGATAAGCGCCGCAATCATCGATGTGACGGGACGTTATTGCGGTGATGACACCGTTGTTGTCGAGTGCCACGCGCGTATCACGAAAGGTCCGCTCGTTGCCGTGCGCGCTTGAGGTCATGTGTTCCGAGCGGGTCTCGACCCATTTGATCGGCCGGCCACCTGCTTTTTTTGAAGCGAGCGCGCACACCGACATCTGCGGATAGCTCGTGATTTTGATTCCGAAGCTGCCGCCGATATCGAAGGTCTGCACGCGAATGCGATCGATGTGCACGCCGAGGTGCGCGGCCAGAAACTGGATGGCGAATGATGGAAACGAGTTATTGCACCAGTAGTAGATGCGCTCGTCTTTCGGGTCCCATTGTCCGATGACTACATTATTTTCCAGCGGGGTGCTCGAGAACCGGTGGAAGTGCATGCGGTCGATTTCGACCACCGAAGCGGCTTCCCGAAACGCCTTCTCCACGTCTCCGTATTCGAACACGCCGTTCCAGACCTTATTCGTGCCGGCGTCTGCGTGCAGGATGCTGGCATCGGTCAGTGCTTGCTCGGCGTCGACCACGGGATCGAGCGCGTCATAGTCCACCTGAACAGCCTCAGCACCGTCGTCAGCAATGCCGGGAGACACGGCCACGACCGCCACCACGGGCTCGCCCTGGTAGCGGACTTTCGACACCGCCATCGGAAAGTCGCGAATCTTGCCACCGGCGTCGGGAGCGATCTCGATGAAGGGCTGCGTCTGGGAAGCAATCTCCGCGCCCGTGAGCGTGCAAACGACGCCGGGAATTTTCTCGGCTTCAGCAGTGTCGACGCCGACAATCTTGGCGTGCGCATAGGGCGAGCGTACGAAGCGCAGGTAGAGCATATCGCGCAGCTTGATGTCGTCGGCAAACTTGCCCAGACCGCGTAACAGGCGCTCTTCTTCTTTGCGCGGCACTGCCTTACCGACCCACTTCTTGCCGTCCCCGCTCACAATGTGCCCCCGCTGGCTGCATGCAGCGCAGCCTGCAGCCCATCGATCAACTTCTGCACCTGCTTCTTGCCCAGTGGCTCGAGCAACCCGCCCGCCACCGAAGTTAAGCGCCCAAAGACCTGCGCCTCTCCCTCCCAAACCACTTTCGTGCCCTGTCCGGCGACCGCCAGGTCGAACGCGGCAACCATCGTTACGTTGCCCCCAGCCACGCTGCCTTGTCCTTTATATTGCGCTCGCTTGGGACGGTCCGATTCCGACAAATGCATCTTCACGTCCGCGATTCCTTTAATGTAGGAAATGCCCACGTTCACTTTGACGGTGAAGTGCTCGGCATCCACCACCGACACGCCTCGAAACTCCGGCAACAGCGGGGCAAACTTGTTCGGATCGGTGAGGAAGTCATAGACCTCTTCCGGAGTGCGTTGCACATCAAACGCGCCGGCAAATTTAATGGCCACTTCTCAAGCCCCCTTGATGTTCTGCCCAGCCAGACGAATCGCCTTGAAGATGTTCTGATACCCGGTGCAGCGGCAGGTGTTCCCCGCAATGGCCTTGCGGATTTCTGTCTCGCTCGGCTCCTGATTCTTGCTGACTAACTGGTAGGTCGACAGCATCAACCCGGGCGTGCAGTAGCCACACTGCAGGCCGTAGGAGTCGCCAAAGGCCTTCTGGATGGGATGGAGCGTGCCGTCTTTTTCGAGTCCCTCAACCGTAAGAATCTCGGCTCCATCCGCCTGCACGGCGAACATAGTGCACGATTTCACAATCGCGCCATTCATCAGCACGGTGCAGGCTCCGCAGTAGGTAGTGTCGCAGCCCACGTGCGTTCCAGTGAGGTTGAAATCCTCGCGCAGAAGTTCCACGAGCAGCAGCCGCGGTTCGACGCTGGCCGAATACGGCTTGCCATTTACCTTCAGTTGAATCGCGACCTTGTCGAACGTTTCAGGCATAGATGTGACTCACTTCGACTCGCTCCCCGCGTGCGCGGCGCAGCGCCGCTGCGATCGCGCGCTTTACCAGCGCTGCGGCCAATATTCGTTTATATTCCGCCGATCCGCGCATGTCGGATTGCGGGTCAACCGCGGCGCGCACGGCTTCCATCGCGGCGCCAATCGCCTTGTCGTCGACCTTGTTCCCACGTAGGGTGGCCTCGGCTGCAGCCGCTTTCACCGGAACCAGTCCGACACAGCCCAGCACAATTGCTGCGTCCTTGCAGGTGTCGCCTTCCATCGACAGTTGAACAGCCGCGCTGGCCGTGGGATACACGGGTGCCGAGCGCTTGAACGCGAGATAAGCTCCCCCGCTCCCCTTCTCCGGAGTTTTCACCACCACCTCGCGCACCAGTTCGTCGTGCTCCAGGACCGTGGTATAGGCATCGCTGATAAAATTTGCCAGCGGAATCGTGCGCTCCCCTCGCGGGCCCAGGCAGTGGACTTCAGTATTCTGGGTGAGCAGGACCGCGGCCCAGTCTCCGCTGGGATCGGCTTCCGCCAGGGAACCGCCGATGGTGCCTCGATTACGGATCTGCACGTCCGCAATTCCGGCGGCGCAATCGTGCAGAATCGGGACCTGAGCGGCCAAGGTGGAATTCTCGATTTCAGCATGTCGAGTGAGCGCCCCAAAGTGCAACGCCCCGCCCTCTTCCTTGATGTAGGAGGCGTCAGGCACGAAGTTCAAGTCGACCAGGTGGCTGGGATTCGCGAAGCGCAGCTTCATCAACGGAATCAGACTTTGCCCACCGGCGAGAAGTTTGGCATCGTCTCCCAACTGCGAGAGCATGTTTGCCGCATCCTTCAGCGAGGCTGCCCGGTGATAGTGAAAGGGTCGAGGGTACATCCTTACTCCAGGTATTTCAGTCTTGCGCTGTCGACTCCCTTCAGGGTTCGACTCATCCAACTACGGTGTGTTCGGTGAACGCGCGAATCCCCATACTACCGCTCCCAGCGCGATCGTCACCGTTGTCGATCCAACAATGGCCAGCGCGGAAGCCAAACTTCCTCCGTGCCTGACGGTTTGCAGGATCACTCCCAGCGGAAATGCGAACGACCCCGCCACCAACGCAGCTGCGATCCAGTTTCGTGCCGGCTCGTTGAATGTCACGCCGTCAAAAACCACTCCCAGCACCATCAGGAGCATGGCCAGCCCGATCCAGTGCGAATGAATGTCCACCTGCCGCACATAGTTGTACTTGGTCGCGGTATAGCGGTTGAGAGCGCCGTGGGCCTCCGTCGGATTGCGTTCGGCTGCGTGCACAAATGCCTGCGCCAGAGATCCGCCCATCCGATCCAGAGTCTGGTGCTCCACGAAAACCGCGTAGTGCAGTCCGTAGAGCATGCCCAGCAATGCCAGGACGAGACCTCCAATCAGAAGGACTTTGCGCCCCGTACTCACACTGCAACTCCTGAACCGGCATCCAGCCGGCCACTGTAGCGGAGCACTCCCACCAGCATTCCGACCAAAGCGATGATCACCAGCAAGCCCCCGAAATCGGCGATTCCTCCAGCGACGAGCCCCAGATTCAACTCGAGCAGCACGAACACCGGAAGAATGATCGATCCGGCGAGGAGCACAATCACCCACCGTCGCTTCCAGCGGTCGCTAAGCCCGACGTACGGCTGCACGAATGACAGCAGCATTGCCAGGAGCCCAAACTCAATGATGTGCGAATGGGCTGCGATCTTGACCGCTCGCTCGGCCGCCAGCGATCCGTAGCTGGCGACCTCGACTACCGTGCCGCCGTTCCCGCCGGCTGCTGCGTCCAACATGTTCTTCAAAATCTCCGCCTCGCGAGCTTCGTGCCGGTAAAGATCCACACCTGCATACCACGCGCCATACAGGAAGCCGAGAAGGATCAGAAGAGCTCCGCCACTCATCAGAGCCCGGCGCTCCCATGTGCGGTCGGTTGGTATTGCGGCTTCTTCCGTGTTGCCAGCTCCGTGAAGAAATTTCCAGAAACCGTACGCTTCGGCCACGAGAACGAAAATCAACAGCGCCCCGGCCGAATCCGCGAGCACACTGGCCCAGCCGATCACCGCGAACGGACTATAGGCGATGCCCACGTAGTGAATCAGAAAAATTCCTACTGGCAGGCACAATCCGCCAATGACGAAAAGTCCTGCCAGTAGCTTCCTACGCCTTGGGGGAAGCGCGACGTAAGGTTGGACGAGGGCGAGAAGCAATGCGAGATAGCCGGCGTCGGTCATGTGGACGTGCGCATCCACTTTCGTGCCACGATCCTCGAGCAATGCTCCGACTCGCTGGAAACTTTCTTTGACAGCCAGAGGATTGCCGGCACGCGCCGCCTCCGCGGCAGCCAGCAATGCCTGCCCAGTCTGTCCGCCATTCTGATGAAGAACAAAGACGGCAAAGATGTCGCCAAAGAACATGCCCCCGGCAACCAGGGCAATGCCACCAAAGATGAGCAGTCGCCGCGCGCTCATGGGCGCAAACGTCTCAGCGATGTTGGTCGACAGTACCTGGGTGGACATTGATGTATTTGCGGATATCCCGGTCCAGTTATCAGTCTGAGGCTACATTTTTGCGTGAACTTCGAAACTCGCGAATCGCTCGTTGCGCAAACAGCTGTCCTACCAGGTCAGCTTCAGTGCCAGCTGAATCTGGCGCGGGTTAAAGACGGAACGCGGAGTGCCATAGTACTGATTGGGCGATCCCTCCTTGTATAGGGGGCCTGCGGGACAATAGGTCGGGCCTCCGGCCGGGCAGAAATCGGACGCTCCGTAGGCTGTGTTGTAGTAGTTGACGTTAAGAGTATTCAAAAGATTGAACCCTTCCGCCATTGCCTGCAGATTTACTCCCTCGTGCAGCGCGAACGTTCGCGAGAGCCGGAGATCGACGCTCTGGAAGCTATCTCCACGGAACGTGTCGCGACCTTCGATGCCAACACGGTCGTTGTTCCCAAAGATGTCACCATTCGAATCAAATCCCGCAAATTTGGTGAAGTAATGCGGAGTCTGCAGGCTGACGATCATTCCCAGTTGCCAGTTGTCTACCAGGGCATTCATGTGTGTTGGCCCTGCGAGGGTGGCGTTGCCTACGAAGCGGCTCGCCACGTGGTCGGCGGAGAGAGCCCGTTCCTTGTCGAAGCAGCACGTGTCCTGTGGAATGAGCACAAAGCTCGGGTTGGGTCCGTTGTCGATCCCTTTGGACCATGTATAACTCAGACCCCAGCCGACGTGCTTGGTCATACGCTTGTTGAATGTGAGCAGCAGGCCGTCCCACTGCGAATCCCACTTTGAGTCTGCCTCGAAATCCACGGCGAACCCCAGAAAGCCTGCAGGCACAGCGCAGCCGGTGAAGACTGCGCAACGCACGCCCGGAGCGATCACCGGCGGTGTGCACGGAAAATTTGCGCAGTACAAGTTCTTCATCCCGGTTCCACCGCGGGAATCATGGAACAACATTTGGCCGCTGGGATCGGGCTGGTTGACGTTGTAGAAACTCCCCAGGTGTATTCCACGCACGTGCAATCCGGTTATGTCTAAAACAGTGTCCTTGAAAGGTTGTATCTCAATCCCCAAACTCGCCTGAGCGCCATAGGCCGGCTTGTGGTCCTTGGCAAAGCGGACAATGACTGCGTCTAGGGCCGGCAAAGGATAAGCGGCCGTGGTCACGGTTGGACCCACCATGGCCGCGAGCGCTCCTGCCATCGTCACCGGATCGGCACCAAAAGCCGAGAGGCGCGTTTTGGCGTTCAGGTCATCTTGTTTATCTTCCCGGCCAGGAAATTTCCCGATGGTCCCGCCACAGGACGGGATCTGACACATCAACAGCGGAGAAGGAATTACTCCGTGAAAAAGCCCAGCACCACCACGAATTACGACCGCGTGGCTACCGGGAATTGCATATGAAAAACCCGCGCGCGGATCAAAATTCTTTAGCGGATTATTGAGAGCTGCGCTGGGCCAGGTTTCGCCCTGCCAACGCAGTCCGTAGTTAAGCGTCAGATTGCTGGTTGCACGCCACTTGTCCTGAATGAAGAGCCCTTCGTACGTATGTCCGAGAGTGCCTTTGGCTTGGTTGCGAACTGCTTGGGAAACGGCTGTTCCCTGATACACCGAGGTGTCGAAGGTCGGCTCATTGAAACCAGAGGCTGCGTCAAACCGCTCGAAGAAAATCACGAACGGATGTGGGACGTGAAGAAAGTCATTGGGCCCGCCCGTGAACGCGTCGATGCTGCCGAAATCCGCCTCAAACGGGTAAAACAACGGGAACGACTCGGTCGTGTTTACATGGTTGAAGTCCCCGCCAAAGGTCAACGTGTGCTGGCCAAAGGTTTTCGTCACGTTATCCACGATTTCGAATCGCCCTTCGGTGTACAGGTCAGGATTCCCGCGGTTCACGCCCATCGTGAACACGTTGGAAACCTCCAAGTGCGGTTGTGTGCTCACCGAGGGAAAGTCAAAGTTCCGGTGCGCATACTGGACGCGCAGATCATTCACCAGGGAAGACGAAAAAATCGATGTCAGGCTTCCCACCAGAGACTGATCGCGGAAGGTATTGTTCTTGAAACCGGAGGGGAGGTCGAACCCATCGTTCAGCGGAGAGAGGTTGGTTCCCCGCTGGTCATTAAAGAAGTACCGTGCCGAAAGAACTTCCCGCTCGCTGAAGTTGTGGTCGACTCGGAACAGCATGTTGTCGTAGTTAATCGTTCGGGTCACCTGGAGATTTTCGGCGGGCAGCCCAAAGACGTTTACTTTCGTATTGTTGATGTCGGTCAGGTTGGTCAGCACAGCCGAGTTATAAAACGGTGACTCGACGTGGCGCTGGCCCTCGTAGTTGCCAAAAAAGAAAGTCTTATCCTTCTGAATCGGCCCGCCCAGGGTGCCGCCAAACTGGTTCTGACGCAGCTTGTTGAACCCGGCGGCCAGTGCGTTCTTCGCATCCATCGCGTCGTTGCGGAAATATTCATAGGCCGATCCGTGCAGGCGATTGGATCCGCTCTTGGTAATGATGTTGACGATCCCGCCCACCGCTCGCCCAAATTGCGTGCTGTAGTCGCTGTTGATCACGCGGAATTCCTGCACCGCCTCCTGCGAAGGCGTGGTCTTCTGAATTCCGGAGGCGGTGGACATGTTGTCCGCACCGTCGATGGCCACGAAGTTGTAGTGGATGTTCTGTCCGGCAAAGGAAAGCTTGGTCACGGGTTCGATGATCACGTCCGTGCTACCCGAAGTTGTGTCTCCGACCGTCACCCCCGGCGCCAGCAAGGCGAAGTCGATAAATTGCCGGCCATTCACCGGCAAGTTCTCGATCTTCTGTTCATCAATCACCGAACTAACCATGGTACGTGTCGGCTCTGCCAGTTCCCCGATGTCCTGCACTTCGACTTGCGCAATTACCTGACCGGGAGAAAGCGAGAAATCCAGGCTGCCGGCCGCGCCGATATCGAGGTGAATTTTCTTCGCCGACTTCTGGAAACCAGTCTTCTCCGCCGTTACCGTGTAGTCCCCAGGCGGCAACAGAGGAACCTGATAGTCGCCTACTGCATTGGCGGTGGTTGTGCGATTGAGCCCGGTCGCTGCGTTCACGGCGGTAACCGTCGCTTGGGAAATGGCAGCACCGCTGGAGTCATAGACGCGACCCTGCACAGTCACCGTCACGACCTGCGCCATGACCGGAAGGCAAGCCATCAACATCACGACGGCACAAACAGCTAGAGTTAACGCGCTTGCATAAGGCTTCCTGGTGAGCAGACTGCGGTTGGACTTCATCGTCGTCTCCTTCGTCGTGAACTTGAGCAAGGTTTTATTCAACCGGTCTTCGATCTGGACGTGGGCGCCCCCACTGGCCTTGCCAGTTGGTGATTGTCCATCACTCTCGACAACCGCAATTCTGAGTCGTCGAGGTGCTGGACCAGGATCCTGGCGCATTCCTTCAACTTTCCAGCGGTCAACAGCTGGTATAGCTTGCGGTGAACTGGAATCAGGATTCCGGGATGATCATGCCGCTGGTCGACCAGCACCATCCCCGCTCGCAACTCTGCAATGGTCTTCTGATAGAAGGATTCCAGCCGCTTGTTTCCCAGAAAGCGGATCAGCAGGCTGTGAAAGTGCAAGTCGTGCGTAACTGCGCTGACCCAGTCGCGGACTTGGACCGCCTGTTCATACAGTTCCAGGGCGGCCAGCAACTCGCGGAGCAGTTCAGGCGCGGGCGCTTTGGCGGCTTGGATGGCAGAGATCTCAAGCACCCGACGCACGTGGTAGATTTCTTGGACGTCCCGAAGTGACAACTGCGCAACCGCAATTCCCCGATGAATGCTGCGCTTGAGCAGTCCCTCCAGCGACAAAATGCGCATCGCCTCCCGCATCGTATTCCGCGATACCCCAAGCGATTCGGCAAGCGGAATTTCCTGAAGAGGTGTCCCTGGACGCAGTTCACCATTCAGGACTCTTTGCCTGAGAATGCCGGCCACCTGGTCGGCAACACTGGTGCGGTGAATTTGAGAGCGCTCCATCGATGCGGAAGGAAAAATGGTGCGCCATCTTGGCTCCAAATGTTCAATCTGTCAAGTGTTGAACAATTCAACAGCTCCGGTTCAAAATTCGCTCCGGGCTGCATTTGAGATCCTCTACTGAATTGCAACTTAATATCGATAACACGTGCCGACTGAGGGCGGTCAAGCATGCATGGCCGATTGATCCGAAAGTGCTCGTGCTCGGAGGTGATTGGTCCGAGTATTGGTACAACGGTTTACAGCTACGCGCGTAACGCAATTGATTTGTTCGCCGCGCAAAGCAGGATTTGGGTTAAAAACTTAACATATCGGTGCGCGACTCCCATGAAGCAGTGGTAGAGACATCCAGGAGCAATCCAATGACATCAGACCTAAATCGCCGCGACTTCCTGAAGCTCGCTGCTGGCGCCGGTGCCGCCTTCGCGATGCCAACTCCAGCCCACCCGTCTGTCTCCCCCAAAATGATCGGCATTCAAGTGGGAGCAGTTTCGTTCGTCGATGAAGGCACTGAAAAAGTGCTTGATGTGCTTCAGGAGCGTGGCTGCGTCAACACACTTTTTCTGGCAGTATTCACTTACGGCCGTGGAATCGCGGGCAGGCAGATCCCGGGCCAGCCGCTGCCCGATCATGGCAAACAGGAATACGATCTCAACTTTCACGGCGGGAACTTCGCCACGCCCCATCCCCAGTACTACAAAAATACAATTCTCAAGGACACTCGTGCGCCCGACCACGGCAGCCTGGACATCTTGGCCGAAGTACTTCCAGCCGCCAAAAAACGCGGCATGAAAGTCATCTGCTGGCTGGAGGACGTGTTTCGCACCGACCTGCCGAACATCGACAAACTGCAGGAGCGGGACCTGCACGGCCGGAATGCCGAGACCCTGTGCGTCAACCATCCCGACTACCGAAATTTCCTGACCGGCCTGGTCGAGGACTATGCCCGTTCCTATGACATCGATGGAATCATGTGGGGATCCGAACGCCAGGGTGCGCTGTCGGACAGCCTGGGAGCCACGCACGATGTCCCACCGATCGATCCAGGAAATGTCACCTGCTTCTGCGAGTTCTGTCAGCGCAAAGCAAAAGAACGTGGCATCCATGTGGAGCGCGCGCGCCAGGGCTTTCTGGAGTTGGAAAAGTTTGTTCGCTCCGCGCGCAGCGGCAAACGCCCCGTGGATGGTTATTATGTTCAATTCTGGCGGCTGCTATTGCGCTATCCCGAGCTAGCCGCGTGGGAAATGCTCTGGACCGACAGCCTGCGGGAAACCTATGCGGCGATCTACCAAACGGTAAAAACAGCCAAGCAGACCGTGCCCGTGGGTTGGCACATCTGGCACAACA
This sequence comes from uncultured Acidobacteriota bacterium, assembly GCA_963850425.1. GTDB lineage: Bacteria > Acidobacteriota > Terriglobia > Terriglobales > Acidobacteriaceae > Gp1-AA133. The sequence goes on from CAWKLF010000007.1 coordinate 875,849, forward strand.
ATTCCTTCAATCCGATCTACCGCGCCGAACAAGATCTTCATGAGCTGTCGGCGTATTCGGACTTCATCAAGGTCGTGATGTACAACAATTGCGGCGGGGAGCGCATGGCGCTTTATGCCGACAATATCGGCCAGACGCTTTACGCCGATCTATCGAAACAGGGCCTCATCGACTTCAATAACGCGCTGATGGGATTCAAGGAGGGCAGCTACGACCAGATTCCTCACACAGGACTTTCGGCTGACTATGTCCACCGCGAGACGAAACGCGCGCTGGATGGAGTCGTCGGCACGAAAACGTTGATCTGGCCGGGCATCGATATCGATATTCCGACGGAACCTAATAACAGCAAATGCACCCCTCGAAGCGTCAAGGAAGCAGTCTTGGCGGCGTTCCGCGCCGGCGCGCCAGGCGTAATTTTATCTCGCAAGTATTCCGAGATGCGGCTTGCCGACCTCAGCGGTGCCGGAGACGCAATCCGCGAGTTGAAACTGTCCGCTTAAGAAATGGCTCGCTGAGGCAATAGCCATCGCTTGCGCGTTCATTCTGTCGCGGAGGGTACCTGAATGTAAGGCGCCGAAGGTGCCGATTCAAGCATCATCCTTATTTTTTAACCCTGGCCATTTCGTAATGGGCCTTTTTCACGTCCCCATTTGCCTGCCCGATGCCTTCATCCAGGGCAAGCTTCACCGAACAGCCATCGGCCCCCATCCAGATGGTGCCCTTCTCAAAACTACCTCCGCCGAAGAGCACCTCGAACTTTCGTTTGTCCGCGGAATTGGCGCTTGCAGTGTCTATCGAATATTTGGTGGTGCTGTAGTTGTTCACCGCATCCGCGCCTTGGTTGACGACTGCGGAAGTGCCGTTGAGCGAATCGAGCCTCGAAGACATCGCAGTGATGTTCATGCCCGAAAGGTCCAGCACCGCACGGTCCCAGCTCGTCTCATCCGATCGCGCGCCGTGGTAGGAATGAGAGCCCGACTTGTCTTTGATCGTGATGGCCATGTCTTGGGCCGTGATGTCCGCTTCCTTGTCCACCGAGGTGGATGCATCGGTGTAAACATAGGAATAATGGAATGATTCCGGCGGGTTGTTAATGCGGTCGCCAACGCACATCACATCAATGCGGGTGCCAGCGTTGTTGGAGGCTGCTGCCGCGCCTGCTTCCCGTCCGCCTGATGACGCCGGACTGGAATTGCACGCGGAGGCAGTGATCAGCGCGAAACCAATCCAGGGATACACCCACAACTCCCGAAACCATCGTCTTGTTCGCTCCATGTTCCGCTCCTTTGTCGCCGCCTGGAATCGACAACTCTTCTTATTGTTTCTTGATCATCGCCTCTTCGTAGTGAGTCTTCCCGGCCAGACTGCCATCCTTCGAATGCAGTTCCTCGTCCAGAACGATGCGAACCGGACATCCCTGCGCCGTCACCCACACGGATCCCTTCTCAAAGCCTTGGGGACCCAAGATGCTTTTATAGAGCGTCTGTTCTGTCGCAGTGCCGCGCGCAGTGTCGATCGAATACTTGACGGTGTTGTAGCTGTTCACGCCTGTTTCCGGCCCCTCGTTGACCACGGCCGAGGTGTTGCGCACCGTCGCAAAGAGGCTGGCCATTCGCCCAACTGCCATTAGATTGGAAGAGACTTCCCGGGGCGTGCCGTGGAACTGTTGGGGCGTGGGCAGTGAACTGTTCGAGAAGCTGCCGTCGATCTGTTGCGGCGTAACATCCGCTTGTTCTTCCCAAGGGTTGTCGGATTCTGCTTTGAAGGCGTAGTGGAAAGATTCCGGCGGATTCTGAATATGGTCGATGACACAGTTGAGATCAATGTCCGGACCGGCGCTGCTCTTTGCTGGGCTAAGATTCTTTTGCGCTGATCCAGATCCCGGATCCACCGCTTTAGACGGGGCGGAGTTGCAGCCCCAAATCGAGATGAGTGCCAGCGCTACGACACAATGTCTCATCGGCGTCTCTCCATATATGAGCAAGCTCATCGATGTTCTCCTCTACTCCGGGATTCCAGATCTGAAATGTCCAATCGGGACCGATCTAGCAATTACCTCTGCGCGGTTGCAATCTCTACCCGACGATTCAGGGCCCGGCCATTCGCGCTGGCGTTATCCGCGACCGGACGGCTCGCACCAAACCCCTGGGAAGCAAGGCGACTCCCATCCACCCCGTGCGCCTTCAGCCACGCAATAACCGAGGCGGCACGACTCTGCGAGAGCGTTTGGTTGTGCTCGCCGTTTCCTTGATTGTCAGTGTGTCCGGCGATGACCCAACGCGATCCTGGATGGTTGTTAATCAGTCCAAGCACGGCCTCGAGCGCCGGCTTGCTATCCGGTCTGAGCGTGGCGGAATCGGTGTCGAAATGAATTCCGTAAAGAGCAGCCGATCCGGTTTGCGCGATCGTCTTCTCGAGGGCAGACGTGCCTTCTTCATGACGGTGCAACTGTATTTCGGCGTGTCCGCTCTGCCCGGCCACGACGTCTGCTGCTGCCGAATTGGCATCGTAGCCCGGTGCTACCGCTGTCGCGACGACCAACCCCGCAGGCAACCCGCCCAACTCGCAATTTCCATTTGCATCCGTTGAGGCAGATTGAAGGGCAGCGGTTACGGTCGCGCCAGCAATGGGCGTGTTCTTGTCCCAGTCTTTCACCGTAACTGCGACTGAAACCACGTACTGGAATTTTCGTGGATTCACGAGGATGCGGACGAAATCGACTCCGTACCCATCTTGCGCATGAGTACTGGGGTCATCAATCAGAAGCTTCACTGTGCCGGATTGCAGCAACGGGAAATACTCCGGCAGCAGATTGACCGAGATCAGCTTGCCAATAGGTCCGGTCTGTTCGAGCGCATTCAACACTTGCTCGAGGCTTGGTATGCGAGTGCCGTTCAAGCTGGCCTGGAAATGGGAGTGGAACGATGGCGCCTGGAAGTCATCCACGAAAATCTGGAAGAGAACGGCATCGATCTTAGCGGGCAGAGCGCCTACCGGAATCACTATAGGCTGCGGCATAGAATCCTGGCGGTTCTTGCAGGAAGACGCATCCAAAGGGTCGATACAGGGACGCAGAATTGTGCTGGTATATCCGTCGCCGGCAAACGGATGCTCGGCGAAGTCAGACTTAGTTACGGCTGAACCTAACAAGATTCGATCTGTGCCGTCAGGCTCCCCTGGCTTAGGCGGCCACGGAAACGGATGCGCAGGCGTGGACTTTCCGGAGAACGGATCGTAGTTTTTAGGCCAGCCGAACCCCAGATTGTTGATGTCTCCCGTGCGTACGACAAGATCTGCTTCTGGGCTATTCTCAGTCCGTTCGTAGCGCATAGCCCAGTCGTGGGCTGGATCTCCGTTGGATGCAACGGGCGCGGCCGGACTACCCAAGTCTGCTGGTGCGCTGTCTGCAGAGGCGGGCCCCGCAGAATTCGCTGGCGTTGTAGAGGGAGCCGACGCGGAAATCGCGGGAGGGGAATGCTTATCGCTTGTCCGGTCCACTCCAAGGTCATCCGTTGCTTTGGGAGGCACGCTCCCTTTGCGTGCAGGCTCCGTTCCTGACTTTGGCTTGTCCCGATGAGCCGCATTGGTGCAGCCTCCCATTGCCACTAAAAGCATGAGCGCAAGGCAAGCGGCGCCTATCAGAACGAGCCTGGCGAACGCGTGGACCAGAGCCTCAGAAGTCGGAGGTTCCAGTCGTAATGGCGGACTTATCTTCGGAGTACTCACGCTATTTCTCTCCGCAGATGTTGACATCAGGCTCACGTGTGACAAATTCCTTCTTCGCGAACACGATTTCTTTGTCGACGCCCTTGATGCCAAGCAGATAAACATCCGCGCCGCCTTTAAACTCAAGCAAAAGACGCGTGAGTTTGCAGGGAACCATTGCAAGGGACCCCGCGGCTGTCATTGTTCCGACAGCCACGGTCTGGACTGAGGCCGATGCATCCGTCTTAAAGGTGGGGTCAATCTTCTTTTTTGCCCACTTACCGGCTGCGGTCTTGGCCAGGAAGTCAACCATGGCATCGCCCATCTGCGACGGAAAAGCTTCCTGCAGCACATCCATTGCAGATCCGGGACCAAGGCTCAGTGTGATTTTCGGAGCAGCCATTCCAATCAGGATGGCGTGCGGGGCCAGCGACGCAGTAGTGATGTGCTCGAATTTGCCAGTGCCGTCAATAGAGCCACTCGCTTGCGAGTTGCCACCTTTTATTTGGAAGCCTTCATCGCCACTGTAGGTAATGCGAAAAGATCCGCTGGCTGCTTCTTTCTTTGCCCCGAAGCCCGGTTTGAGAATCAGGTTCGCGTTAATGGTGAGCATGAAAGGGATGCCGGCAATCGGCATCGGTATCTTCGCGAGCGGCGGCAATTTGATATTGGGCTTGTCAATACCGGCAACCTCACCCTCTCCCCGCGTCGCGGCATACTCTACATTCGTCTCTCCGTTCAACCCCTTGGCGACGTAGGAGAAGTTGTCAAGGCTACCAGGAGAAACTTGAATATCGGCGGAGCTCAGGAAATCCTGCAGGTGTCCTTTGGAAGACACCATCACGCTCATGCCCTGGTAGCTGCGGGATACCTTGAGAGCGATCTCAAGCCGGTTTGAACCGGGCGTTACGCTCATCGTCGTATCCCACCCGTCAACTTTTCCCGAGTAGGAAAACTCCCTGCCCGCCGCGTACACCGTGCTCGGTGGTATCCACCATGCCAGAGATCCCGGGGGCAGGGACGGGTGCGGCTCGCTGGCCTGTGCGAACAAAGAAGCGAATTGGATGGGCGCATCCCACTTTAAGTGCCCTTGCTGGATGAAATCAGTCAAGGATGCATAGTCGGTGCCGACGATGATGAGCTTGTCTTTCCTGGCTATCGCCAGGACCTTCTGCACGGCCACGTTTTCAAGGAACAGAATCTGGCCTTCATGAAGGTTCTGGATGCGCTGGTCGGAATCGTCAAAAACGAAGATGTTTCCATCGGAGCCGACACTCTTCAGAATGCGCCTGGTGGTTGCCTCATCAATGCGAACGGTGTTGCTGGTCAGAGTGATGTCGGCAACGGTCCCTGAAAGTTCCCGAAGGTCGCGGAATGGTCGGGCAACCGGGATGCCAAACTCCGTTGGCGGCGGCGCGCTCTTCTTCGAACAGGCAAGCAGTCCGGCGAGTAAGAGGAGACAGCAACAAAGTGTTGGTTTCATAGAGGCCTTGCTCCCGAGTTCCCTGCTGCTGGATTTCTGTAGTGCTATTCCGCGTCGTCCGAAATTTGGAAGGTCCAGAGCGCGTCGAACATCAGCCCGTCACCTTGCGCCCGCGCCACATCGCCGCCAGAAAACTTCTTGTCTTTCGAAGTCGGCCGAAGCACGACAGCGTATTCGCCCGGCTGCAACTGCGAAGCGGGCGACACGTTGTACTTCCCCGCCTCCAGTTTTTCCGAGTGCGCCGCCACCCGCTCTTCGAGGAAATGCGAGTACATTTGCCAGTCGGCGGCGGGACTGGAACGCTCATCGGCCTTGCCTTGCGTCGCACCGACAATTCGGCAAGCGTTCTGCGCCGGCGTGAGCTTTACGATCGCGGGTTCGTAATCGTCGGCCTTAATTCCTATCGCGCGAGAAAAATCCACGGCAAAAGTGGGCGAAACGGTTTGCAGAATGTTGGTTGAAGCAGGAACTGGAACTCCCCAGACGTAGGTCACCGTCGACGTGCGATGCGACAGAACACCGGAAAAGACGCTGCCCGCCTGCTGCACCGCCGTATTACCAACTGCGGAATTGACATGGGAAGCGACGCCGTACGCGGCGGTGTTGATGCCACTCTGCATCGCTTGCGTGACGGCAGAGTCGGCAGCAAGACTCTTCATCGATGACGGCTTTGTCTTGGTTTCGGCCAGTTGCGTTTTCTCAAGAGGCAGTTCTCGCGCCGCGCCACCATTTGTGACGTAGAGCTTGGGCATGTGCGATTTGGAGACTGGAACGGCGACGGACGCGTCGGGCGTCGATACAGCGCTTGGTTTCGGCAACGAGTCGGTTGCTGCCCCCTTGTTGGACGCCGCAATCATCGCGTTCAGCTCGTTCTCGGTCACGCCCGATTTTTGCAGCCGGATCAGCTCGGTTGTGGAGGTATTGAATTTTGAGGAACGCGCCTGGATCGCCGAAACCACCACCGTCTCCGGCATCTTGTTCTTGACCATCGTGATGACGTCGTCATTGGTCATTGGTTTCTGCGATTGCTGGGCTGTTGAGAAGGTCTGGGCCAGCACAACCATTGCGGTCACAAAAATTAAGATCCGTTTTCGCATTCCGCCCTCACTTCCCTTGGTTCGCGATCCGCTTGTCGTCTTTAACGTGTTCTATGTTGCTTCCAGGTGTCAGTTCATGGCTTGAGTTGGGATAGTGATTTCCCGTGCTTTCGCCCCGCTCCAGTCCGAGCTGAAGCGATGAAATCCATACTGGGCGATCGTGTGATAGGTCGACCCCACCCACGCGTCAGCCTTCATCGAACTCATGTTCCAGTTATCGCCGCCGGAGCCGCCGGTGAATGTGCCGAAGAGCGTGATGCTTTTGATCTGGTCCAGGGTCACAGCCCGACTCAAAAGGACCTCGGCGCCTTTCGTGCTTCCGTCTGGCCACCTATCGTTGTGATTGACATTCGGCTCGGATTGGCTCGTCCCGTCTGCGAAATGGATGGTGATATCCAGATTGTCCTTCCCGCCGCGAAGGTCGTCATTTCCGGTCCAGAAGGTGAACGCGATCATGCTGACCAGGTTTGCAGACGGGCATCCCGCTCCCGGTTGCGCATTGATGTCGAGCGATGGATAGCTGCCTGTGAATCGGTGGGTGCCGAAGGAGGCGATTGGCACATTGATGCCTTTTCCCAGCCCGAAGGCCTGGAACTGCGCCAGGTCCCAGTTGTCTTCGCTCTTGATTCCTTGCGCTGCGTAAATCGGCGCAAGTGCCGGTCCAACCGGGGTGGCGGTCGCACCCATTGCTCCTGAAGAAGGAGGGGTGTAACCGGCTTGCGCTGAGTGAACCAACCGAATCATCTTGATCTGGTTTGGCGCAACCGGGTTCTTCAACGGAACGCTCACGACGTTCGTGGTGTTGTTTCCCCAATTCGCTCCCTGGTTCACATTGTTGGCAATTTGCATCGCGCCGTCAGCAAAGTGAACCTCAACGTCCAGGTTGTTCTGCCCACCCCGAAGATCATCGTTTCCCGTCCGAATCCTGAGTTGTAGTTGGTTTACGGTGCATCCTTGGCTCGTCGTCGTAATGCGCTGAGGACTGAGGGTGGCGTGGGCCGCCGGAGTGAACGTTCCTTCGGCGGAAATCGTTCGCGGTGGCAGGGGCTGCGGATTTAGTTCCACTTTTGCCGGCGCTGCAGTAGTAAGGGCGGGGGGTATTGCTCCCCTATTCCCCAGCTGCCCTCCGTTTGCCGACTGCAATAGGGTTGGCGATGCTGCACCTGCCAGCATCCCCTGCTGGGGCGGGTTGGAAAGCATTCCTCTTTGCGAGCCAGAGTTGGCAGGGGTGAGTCCCCCGCTGGCATCGCCCAACGGCGGCCGCGGCGCGGTGTGCATCGCAAAATTTACGTCGTACGCCATGTTCTGACAGGAACCCCAGTGCGCAAGCAGATCGGACAGCCCGGGATTCGTGATCTGCGGCAGCATGTTGCACTGCGCGTTGATGATCTTGACTGGGCCAACGGTCGCGAACTGAGGTACAGCTGCGGGTGAAAACACCTGCGGTTGAGTGACCTCGAGCTTGACTTGCAGGTCGGGGCCGACAGGCACATGGTTATACCCATACGTGCACACGTCGTACATCTCGACCTTGCCACCGGCCAGGAACTCTTTTACCCGTCCCACATATTTGAAATTGTTGGTGAGTGTCGCTAATGGCGTGTAGGCGACCAAAGGGCCACCTGAAGAGCTTCCGACCGCCACCGTGACCGCCAACCCGCTGCAACTACCCGCAGGGACGTGGGAGAAATGGCTCGCATCCCAGTACACAAAGCCCTCGATGGTGCCCGCTGTGCTCTCGGGATGGTCTGCAGGCGGTCGGTGCGCAACCGGCGCAGCGATGGTGCGATTCGGCATAGGTGCCGTAGGTGACACCCGTTGCGCCGAAGCGGGCATATTCACCAGGATTGTGAGCAGGCAAATTGCACTGAACAACGTTCGCATGTCTGTTCCACCCCCGGAACTGCGCCATGAATAAACTGGGGGTGGCCGCCGATCAAAGGAAACGCAAATTAAACGGAGCTGTCACACTAACTGTCGTGACCTGAATGCTTTGCAAGGGTCGATGACACAGAGGAATGTCCAGTAGGTGAAGAGATAAGCCCTTCTGCGATCGACATTCGAAGGCCGAAGTCACTTCCAGCGGACCAACCATCCCGTCTGAACGGAATGCAGGCAGACTTTCGAGGGAGGATTCCTTACCCAACCTGAGGTGAGGCCCTGAATAAAATCCACACCTAACGAAAGCTTTAGCGCCCTGAACGATTTTCAGCGAGTGCCGTGCCGCCGGACATGGCACCCTCGGCCTGGCGGGCGAGGAGGTCAAGACCGTGCTCGTGGGTTTCTGAGGCTAGCAGTTTGAGACGTTTGTGGCCCGCAGGCGAATTGATTTTGAGCTCTAATTGCCCGAGCGCAAGCCTCGCCTCGCATTCCAGCTTGTAGTAGCCCAGCCGATTGGCGGTGGCGAGTGCCGACTGGAGGCGCCGAAGCGCCGCCGCTGGATCTGCCTTCCCATTCTCTGCGCTCGCCATTTCGACGCGCGCCCGCTGAATCGCTGCAACGAGTTTCAACGCGGGGTCTGAGCTGGTGAGGCTGAGTTGCTCCCCTCGCTGGGCGGCTTTGCGAGCTTCGTCGAGGTTCCCTCGCATCAACAACGCCCGGCTCAACATCGTATAAGCGCTGCTCGAATCGGGATCGCTTTTCGCTTTCTCAAATTCCGCAATGGCACTGCGAAGGGCGGCTTCGGCCTGCTCCGGGCGATTCTCTTGAATAGCGAGATGCGCAAGTTCTTCCTGGCTCTCGGCCACATTGACCGAGGCTCCAATCCTTTGGGCGATCGCAAGCGACTGCTCAAATTGCGATCGCGCTCCGGGCAAGTCGCCTTGTGCTTCTAAAACTTCACCGAGGTCAAGCATGGCAGCGCTGAGATATTGATACGCCCCTTGAGTTGCCCGGAAACCATCAACGGCCTGCTGCGCAAACCGGCGAGCATCCTGAACGCGGCCTCGGCTCAAATCCAGGTCTGCAAGCCGGTACAAAAGATAGGGTTCGCTGTGATCCACCGAGGCTGCGATCCGCAGCGCTTCCTGATAGAGCCGATCCGCGCCAGCCAAATTGCCGCGAAGATAAAGGATGTCCGCGATATTCCCCGTTACCGTGATTTGATTCTCTACGTCCCCAGCCTGCTCGAATTCGACTTTCGCGGCACGGTACAGCTGTTCGGCTCGATCCAGATTGCCCATATTTTCGAAACCGATCGCCATGTTGTTGAAGACAGCGCCAGTCTTGTTGTGTTCGCCAAGCCCTGCCAGCAGACTCAAAGCTCGCCCGTAGGTTTCAATCGCTTGCTGGTACTTTCCCAGCGTGCCCAATGTGTCGGCAATGTTGCGCAGGGCATCGGCGGCAGCGGACTTGTTGCCGGCAGCCAGGAAGACGCCGTAGGCTTCCTCGCAAGAAGACAGGGCTTGATCAGGATGCTCGCCGTAATTCAGAATCGTGCACTCCTCTTTCTTTGCCAGCGCGTAGATCAGCTTTTGTCCCCGATCGGATGCCTTGCGAATGGCGGTTCGCACCAGGGCCAGCTCGGCCGGAATGTTGGATTTCATCGCGCGCTTTTCCGCCAAATCAATGCGCGGATCATCCGACGACGGAGGAGGCAGGCTTCGAAGGCGATGGATTACTTCCAGGGCCTGACTGCCGTGACTGGACAGGCTTTGTGCCGCCACCAATCGCAATCCGTAATCAAGGTTGTCGGGAAACAACTCGAAGAGCGCATGATAGACGGAGGCAGCCTGCTCCTGCCGGCCCAGGCTCTCGTAGTATTCCCCTTCGACCAAAAGTCGCTGGGCACGGGGCAAGTCGGTGGAAAGGTCGAGTGCTTTCTTGGCCTCTTCCCGGCGCTTTTGCTCGTACCCGAGTTGCGCCCAGGCGCGGGCCAGCATGGCGTGTACCAACGAGAACTTGGGATCGGCTTCGGAAGCTTGTTCGAGAAGATCTTTGGCAGCGAGAACGTCAAACTGTCGCAGTTTGGCGACTCCGAGAGCGTAGAACTTTGCCGCTTCTGGATCCAACGGCAACGCGGCTAGCACACCGGCTTCGTCGGAGCTTTGCAACGGCTCGACCCCCAGCCGCCCCCGCAGCTGCGCCCCAATATGCGAAATCACGCGGAAAAAATCCTGCTTGCTGCCGACCGCAGCGGTTTCCGTAAGTATCTCGCCAGTCTTCCCATCCTGCATCCTTACATCGAGTCGTAATTGTCCAGGGTCAGTCGTGCCGATCACCAAGTATGAGCCCAGCACCAGCACATCGCTGTTCAAAGCTCCACCAATACGGGCGCTTGTGCTGCGATCCAGCGTGTCGGCTGCGGGCCAAGGCGCAGACAAGCGAAGGTTTGCGACATCTTCACCGGAGACAAGCCGAAGCTTCTCCCCGCCGGCCAGTTCGGTGCTTAACATCTCCGAAAGCGCCGTGCCCAACCAAGCGTCTTCGGCACGGCCCGACAAATTGTGAAACCCAAGCACCGCAACCGATTTGTGAATGCGTACAGGACTGTTCTGGAATGAGAACTCTCCGCTTGTCAGCCATCTGGGCGAGTGGTAATGCCATGCAAGCAGGCTGGCAATAGCGATCACGAGTGCAAGTGCAGATCCCGTGTATATAAGGTGGCGGCGCCATTGCGATCTTCGACCCAGCCAAGCGAGCGCCGTGTCCTGCAGGTTTTCTGGAGGAGGAAGCGTTATTCCAGGTACCGGCGATGCGGCACTTTCAGGCAGCGGCCCTCGATCCTTTGCTGAGGTTTTCTCAATTACAGAGACCGGCGCAATAAACCGGTAGCCGCGCCTCGGTATGGTCTCAATAAAGCGCGGGTTCTCGGGATCATCGTCAAGCGCCCCACGGAGCCTTTTCAGGATTACATTCAGGCTCCCATCAAAATCAACGTAGGTGCCCTCCGGCCAGAGCCTTTGGCGCAGTTCCTCGCGAGTGACGACTTCCCCAGGCCGCTCAAGGAGCAGGAGAAGAAGGCGGAAAGGTTGTTCCTGGATTTTGACTTTGGCGCCGCTGCGGATCAGCGCACCATCGGCAGGGTTCGCTTCGAACAAGCCGAAGCGAAATCGAACATCAGGCGAAGCCGCGCTCCATTGACCCGTCCCCACGAAAGTGGCTGGAATCATAGCATCGCTCCCAAAGCGTGTCAGCAGGTTTTGTAAGCGCTTCATTGCGAGTGCTTTGTCGTGTCAGGCAGATTTAACCCGCGTTTCCTTTGAACTTCCTGCTTTCCCGACGCATTCTACCCATGTGAAACGCGAAGTTCCGCAATCACCAGGCGGGACGCGGAACCTCGGAAATCGCCTTAGGAGGCCTGACATCTATGACAAGAAGATTGGTTGTTGTTGCGAGTATGCTGGCGGTAACTAGTTGTTCCCTCCCTCTTTCGTGGGCGCAGACTCAGAAATCGACAAAGGAAACGCGTGCGTCTGCCGATTCACAACCTTCTGCCAAGCTGCAGCCCCTGAATGTCAAACCTGGTCTTTGGGAGAGCACGCGAACCATCAAGAGGGCGGGCGAGATGGCAATCCCGGCTGAAATGCTGAACCGGCTGACGCCCGCGCAGCGTGCCCGGATGGAGGAGAGAATGAAGGCAAACTCCGCGGCACACACAAACACCACCACAGAAGAGCACTGCGTCACCAAAGAGGACCTGGAAAAAGACAGATTGAAGCTTGCCGATGCAAAGGAATGCACCACGACCGTTGTCAATTCTACGACCACCACGGTCAAGGCAAAACTTGTGTGCGACCAGGAAGGTATGCATGCAACGGGCACCCTTGAACTGGTAGCGGCTGATCCCGAACACGTAAATGGCTCGTACCAGTCGGCGGTTGACGGTGGTGGTCACACCATGAACGTGGAGGGTTCTTGGACCTCCAAGTGGCTGAGTTCCAGCTGCGGCGATGTGAAATAGGTAGGTTCGCAATCACGGGCCATGCCCAACGCCCTGACGGTACGTCTGATGGGTTGCGTGCGACAAAAGCGCTGCAGCGTTGGGGTGGCTCTTCACTCCCCCGGGAAGACAGTTCTTCTCCGGGTGAGCGGGAAATGTTTAGGGAGCACGATCGCTCAGAAGGAAACCAGTGTTCTACTTTGTGATCAAGGGATCTTCGACAATCTGCCCTTTCCTTTTCGATATCCCACGCTCACCACGTGCCAGTGCCTGCCTTACCAGGTTGACGCGATCCTGGAATTCATCCGCTTTCTTTAGCCAGGATTCGGAGTTCGCGCTGTTGTGATGATCGGCCGAGTGTTGCGCCAAGCCTTTCATAAAAAGAGCGCCTTCTTCCAAAATCCGGATAGCACTCCACAGAGTCTCTTCTGTTTGTATGTTGAACTCGGCGAGCAGCGAGTCCGCTGAATAGGCGTGGCCGGTGTGACAGCGATAGCGGACATTATGCCCTTCATCTCGTTGCAAAAGTACACCGTGGCATTCGGGGCAAGTGTAAATCGACGGCTTGCCCCACTTGAGAATCCCGCTTTCCAACGCCTTGTCTCCCTTTGCAATCTTGACTTCGAGTTCCATTTCCTTTGACACGGGATGTTTTACCTCCGCACCTGCGGGTTTTTCGACCAGATGTGCCAGCGTTGGCCCTATATCTCTTACGGCTAAAATATGGTCGATCTCCACGTGCTTGATGGCGTTCAGTGGCATAGACGCAGCAAACGCGTCGTCCGGGTGCTGAACGATGGTGGTCCCACCGCGTTCGCGCACGGCTCGCAGGCCCGCAGTGCCATCATCGAGCCAGCCGCTTAATATCACTCCGATAACCCGTGAACCAAAACAATAGGCCGCCGCTCGAAACATCGGATCAATGGCCGGGCGGAAGCGGTTTTCACGCGGCCCGTGGGCGATTCGAACAAATCCGTCTTCAAATAGAAGATGGTGATCCGGGGGGGCTACGTAAATGCGGCCATGTTGAATTGGTTCCCAATCTTTGGCATTGGACGCCGGCAGAGCGCCGGCGCGCTCCAAAATTTCAGGCAGAATGCCGTCACTGTAAGGCGCCACATGCAGGGTGATAAAGATGGCGGCCTTAAGGTTTTTGGGTAAAGGCGCTACCAGAATCTTCAAGGCATCGATGCCGCCAGCGGACGCCCCGATGACGACAATATCTCTGGTTGCCATTGCAAAACCTGGCTCTCTTCATGCCGGTCGCTTTTGCCCACTGTACCACTTTCGGAGGCGCACCACCTGCAGGAGAAACCGTAGATCGACGCTATTTAAGACCTCGAACCTGCTCAGAGCAGCCCTGCCGGCTCTTGAAGAGTTCCTCTGCCTTTGCTAAATCTGTCCGGGGGCGTTTAATAGAGACAAGGGTTCACGGTCGAAGGGCCTGGCCAAAGGGGGGTGCCGGCCGATGATTGAAGAAGATGGGCTTCCCGAGGCTTCAGAAAACAAAAATTCGTTAGGGAAAGAACCGACCCCACCCAACGGCAGCGGTCCGATGCTGGTCGCGATTGGAGCTTCAGCGGGCGGGGTGGAAGCTCTTCAGAAGTTGTTTGCCGCCATGCCCGTCACGACGGGCCTTACGTTTGCTGTGATATTGCACACTGCCCCTGAAACCGACAGTCATCTGGCGGAAATTATTCAGAGGGCAACGCCCATTCCGGTGACAGCGGTACGAAGTTCCGCGAAGTTAAGGGTAAACCATATTTACTGCCTTCCCTCCGATAGAGAAGTGGAATTGCTTGACGGAGAAGTGCTCGTCACCGATCGCAGACTGAGCGAGGAACGCAGGGTGCCGATCGATTTGTTCTTCAGGTTGGTAGCCGGAACGTACAAAGAGCGAGCCATCTCGATGATCCTGTCGGGCACCGGCTCGGACGGTTCCTTGGGTACCGGTCGCCTTCGCGAAGAGGGTGGTGTGAACATCGTGCAGGATCCTGGCCAGGCGGCATTTGCCATGATGCCACGCAGCGCCATTGAGCACGGCTCCGTGGATTTCGTTCTGCCGCTCGAGCAAATCCCGGAGAAACTGGTTTCCCTGCGGCGGAACGCGGGACGCATTCAATTGCCCCCCCCAGCAGGGATCGCTCCCACTTCGGATAACACCCTTATTGAGATTCTCGGCTTGTTGCGGGCACGCACGCGGCACGACTTTACCAGTTACAAGCGATCGACGGTTCTGCGAAGAATTGAACGGCGGATGCAGATCACAGAGTGCCCAGATCTTCCCTCCTATCTGATTCACCTTCGCCAGCATCCGGAACAAGTGCGCGGACTGCTACGCGACCTTCTCATCAGCGTGACTAATTTCTTTCGCGATCCGCAGGCATTTCAACAACTCGAATCCGAAATAATGCCGCGATTGTTCGCAGAACTGAAGGCGAAGGAGCAAGTGCGCGTGTGGGTGCCGGGATGCGCCACCGGCGAAGAGGCATATTCGCATGCCATCATTCTGACTGAGTTCGCGGAAACCTTGAGCCAGCCCCCTTCGTTACAGATATTTGCCACCGATATCGACGAAGAGGCTTTGGCTCACGGGCGTAACGGTCTTTACCCCAACACCATTGCAGCAGACGTATCTGCGAATCGTCTAAGACGATTTTTCACGAATGAGGGTTCGTCCTACCGGGTCAAGCGGGAATTGCGCGAAATGGTGCTCTTTGCTCCGCAAAACCTGTTGCGAGACCCGCCCTTCTCGAAGCTGAATCTGATCAGCTGCCGCAATCTACTGATTTATATTGACAAGCAGGCGCAAGAGCGCCTGCTGGAAACCTTCCATTTTGCGCTAAAACCTGGCGGCTATTTGTTTTTGGGTTCATCGGAATCAGCCGATGGGCTCGCCTCCGGGTTCAGTACGATCCATAAGAAGTCACGGATCTTTCAAAGGGACAAAGCTGAAGCTGTGGCAAAAGTGCCACCCTCCGCCGCCCCGATTGGGTGGGCTTCGGTGCCGGCGTTCCAATTACCTGTTACCCTCCCAGCCGTCGCGCGTGGCGCCATACCCTCTTTCGCAGAGCTCCATTACCGCATGCTGGATGCGTTCGGGCCGCCCAGCATGCTGATTGACCCAAACTACGAGATTGTACATATCAGTGAACATGCCGGCCGGTATCTGCGAATGGCAGGCGGCGAGCCTTCGCGCAATCTGCTGAGGTCAGCCCACCCGGACATTAAGCTTGAATTGCGCTCGCTCATGATCGAAGCTTCCCAAATGGGCCAAGCCTCCAGGCAGATCAGTATCGGTATGGAAGACAAAGTAACTCTCCTGGAAGTCAGTGCGCGTTCCTTAGCGGGCACCTCCGCCTTATCCGGCTTCACCTTAGTTGTGTTTGAAGAGATCGAGCAAGGACATCCGGCACCAGCGAACAAGACCGCGACCAGCAAGGAGGACACCAATGCCATCTTGCAGAATGTCGAGGAACAGCTGAGGCAAACGCGTGACCAACTTCGCGCCATCGTCGAAGAGCACGAGACATCCACTGAAGAACTGAAAGCCTCCAATGAAGAATTGCAGGCCATGAATGAGGAACTACGTTCGGCTTCCGAGGAGCTGGAGACCGGCAAGGAAGAATTGCAGTCTTTGAATGAAGAACTCAGTACCGAGTCCTCGCCGGCAGTGACAACGCAAGAACTGGAAGAAATGAGCGACGCGACCTGTACCTTGCTCATTCTAAAAAACGCGCAGGTTCGGCCCGCTTAGGGCGGGCATCACGTTGACTTTGGAGAGTGCAATGGCCACGACAGCGACTTTCACTGGACCACGCATTAGCCGATCCTTTTCGGAAATAGAAGGAAATCAGATCGGCAATCGGATTCTCTTGAATTTGCCTGAGCGGGAATGCGCCCTGATCTATCCGCAGCTAACCTTCGTCGAGATGAAAAGCCGGGACGTGCTGCAGGAATGCGAACAGGCGATCAAGTATGCATATTTCTTCGAGAGTGGGATGGCGTCGGTTCTCAATGTAACCGAAGACGGAAGGTCAGTGGAGGTTGGAATCCTTGGGAAAGAAGGCTGCACCGGATTACCACTGGCGGTTGGATTGAAAACCAGCGTATGCCGGATTGTGGTTCACAAGTCCGGCACGGCCTTCCGTATCGCCGGTCCGAGGTTAGTTGCGGCCCTCGCTGAATGTCCTCGGCTGCAAAGCCGAATACATCAATATAGCCACCTTATGGCTATGCAGAGCGCCCAGTTCGTTTGCTGCAATCAGCTCCATGAAGTTTATGAAAGGCTGGCGCGGTGGCTCCTGATGAGTCAGGATCGAATGGAAAGCAACCTCATTCCTGTAACGCAGGAATTTATCGCTCATATGTTAGGTACCCGAAGAGCCAGCGTCACCGTTGCTGCCGGCCTTCTGCAGCGGGCCGGCCTGGTTCATTCGGCCCGAGGATCCGTGAGGATAGTAGACCGCCAGGGATTGGAAGAGGCTTCTTGTGAGTGTTACGAGATGATCACCCGTCGCACTGATGTGTGGAGCAAGGAAGCGAGCTAGGGTTGGTCCAAACATGGCCTGCTAGTCGCCTGAGTGCTGGCAACACCTAAAAGCCTCCACCCTGGATGTGACGAGGAAGGAGCGATATGCCTCAATGCATCGAGAGAGAGGAGCAGAACCTTTGCGTCGCCCTGAAACGTTTTCTCCATCTTCAAAGCAAGGCCGAACCCAGCACGAAGTACTGCACCGACTGCGGCTCTCCTTGCATGCATTTTCCGGCAACATTCTGGCTGGACGCTGATGAAGAGACTTTTAGTATCTGGCTGCCGTTTTGCCCGGATTGCAATCCGGAGCTGTTCGCAAAAACGCCCGCGATTATGTGATGGATTGTAGCTCGCAATGAGAAAGTATTTATGAGTTTCTACTTACCTGAAAAGGCGTGGCAAGAGCTTTATCGGGCCGCTTTGTTTGAGACGGATAAGACCAAAGCTGCCGAGCGGATAGCCCATGCGGAAAGAGTAATCGTAGCTAGAGCTCGGTGTCTCTTCGAAAATCCGGATGCCTTGGCCGAACGCAACGCATTGGATGCAGCACTTTACGCACTTCATGTTTTGAGGTTCTACATCGATACACAACTGAGCAATGCCAAGGAAGCCGCCGCACCGGTGCTCCAGCGCACAGCTCAAATGGCGAGAGGAAAGGCCCAAAATGCTCCAGTACCCCCAGAGTGACTTCATGAACACAACTTTTCCATGGCAACAAACTTACTTGGAGGCGGTGCTCGAAACCGACAATTCGAGACTCGCGCAACGGTTAACGGCAGCCGAAAATAGAATCCACGCACGCGTGACTGAACTGGAAATGGACCACCACGGCACGCCAGAGGAACGGAAGGCCATTGCTGACGCATTAAACGGTCTGGCCGTATTGCGAAAAGAACGGATCGGTGACTAAGCAGCGCCTTCAAGGACTTCTTGCAAAGCTTCAAGGTTCCGGTGGGGACGATTTGGATAGGTCCCTAACCGAAGAATTCGAGTAGCCGAAGGCGACCTCGAAACGTTCTCATCGCGCCGCTAATTAACATCGGAAAGGAAAACTCTATGTCTAGCCCGGCTAGTATCAAGAAACACCCCCTTCATCCAATGCTGGTGGGACTTCCGATTGGGTTGTGGGTCTTTGCGCTGGTTTGCGACGTCATGCACGTCGTGAGTGGTAATGCCGTATGGCAGACCGTTGCAACATACTGCATCGGCGGCGGAATCGTGGGCGCCATCTTGGCCGCGGCGCCGGGCTTGATCGACTATTTCTCGATTGATGAAGCCGAAATGAAGCGGATTGCCACCCTGCATTTGGCGGTCAACTTGGGCGCGGTCGTCATTTTTGCGATCAACCTGTGGCTCAGATTCCGTTTGCCCGTGAACAGCCGCCTGCCACTCATACTGTCAGTCATCGGAGTGCTGGGTATTGGCCTGGGCGGCTGGCTGGGTGGCGAAATGGTCTATGTCAAAGGCATGGCGGTCGAGGCCGTCGACGAACTGGCAAAGAAGGTTGAGAAATCCTCGCGCAGCCGTGCGGCTTAAAAATCGGCTTTGGCACGGCATTAGTGTCACTCAGTGCGGATAAGAATACTGACGAGGTAATCCATCGCTTCCGGATTGCCGGGCTTCCCTCTGCCGTCAGTGGGTGTCCGTAGGATTCGGAGCAGCTACGGACATATGCCCAGAACGCTGCTTTCAGTGGGCAGGGTTTGACGCCATTCGCTGATCAGCTTCTTATAAGCATGTCCCACCGGATTGATGTTCCGGTCGAGGCTACAGAGCCCAAGCGGGTTGACGCGACCGTTGTTCTCTCGCAGTCCCGTGTCCCAATCCACCTGATCCTGGAGACTGTACCAGGTGAACCCAATAATAGGCACGCCGTCCTGTTTGAGCCGATGTACGTTCGCCCATTCTTTTTGCAGCCACTTGACTGCGTCCAGGCCACCCAAGCTATTCGTCTCGGTGTGCATCACAGGCATCGAATACCGGGCGAAATACTGGTGAGTAATCGGGTAGTAACCAAAGATCTCGCCTGAAAGCGTTACAGTTCCGTCGGCGTGGACCATGTTCTCGTTGGTTTCGTAGTAATCGTTGCCCATGACGCAACGCGACCGTACATGATGTTGAAGGAACCAGTGATATTCGTCCCGGGTCATCCCATTGTCGAGCAGGTATTCGTAAACCGTCGCGTTCAGATGATGCCCATAAGTCAGATCGAGGGACAGAAAACGCTTCTCGTTGAACCTGCGGGCGGCGTCCTCGCAATCCGGTCCCTCCGGATGGAAGTACTGGGTCGATTCGCTTTGAATAAAGATTGCGTCAGGACGTTCTTGCAATATGGCATGCATGGCCATCACATTGGCCTGGCAAAGATGCTTGAGAGCGTTGACGAACGCGCGGTCGTTCTTCAGCCGCTCGTTCCACCATCCAAACTGTGCGGAATAAGTGGCCGCAATATAGATCTCGTTCACCGGCGTGTAGAAGCGAACCCAGGGAAACCGGCGTGCAAACGCCTGGGCGTAATCCGCAAACAATCTGGGCCAATCGCTATTTTGAAAATTGCCAATCCAGTCCGGCACGCCAAAATGGCATAGATCGACGATGGGAGTGACCTTCTGCTCCTGCAGCGCACGGAACGTTTCGTCCGTGAAAGTCCAGTCGTATCGCCCGGGACCTGCGTGTGCCGAGAAATATGGAGGGCCGTACCGGAGATATTGAATTCCCAACTCCTGCAGGAGCCGGAAATCATCGCGCCAGCATTGGTAGTGTTTGGTTTTTGCCAGCTCGTCCTGCCGAATCGTCTTTCCCTGCCACTCGATGGTGGGATAGCTGTTTTCTATACCTGTAGCAAACATGAATTCAGACATATCGCAGGCCTAAGGAAGGATATCGAGCCGGCCGCCGTCGACAGTCAGGTTGGTACCGGTGATGAAGCGCGCTTCGTCCGACGCAAGAAAACATATCGCTGCCGCAATATCCTCAGGCTTGCCTATAGCGCCTTCGACTTTCTCAACTCCGCTCTTGACGTTGGGATTGTTCCAGAGCATCGGGGTGTCAACCGCACCGGGTGCAACACAATTAATGCGGATTTTGTTAGCCGCGAGTTCTTCACTGAAACCTCGCGTAAACGCTTCCATGCCCCCCTTGGAAGTAGCGTACGGAACCACGTTTTTCGTCGTTTCGTATGCGTGTACCGAGCTGATATTCACAATGGCGCTACCCTTTGGCATGTGGGGCACTGAATATTTGCAGAAGAGGAACACCGAGCGCAGATTGACGTTGAGAACTTTGTCGAAGTCCTCGTCGGGCAACTCAACGACCGGCTTGAACGTCATCATCGCGGCATCATTGACAACCACGTCAATCTTGTTCCATTTGTCGACGGCAGTTTTGATCGCTGCTTTGATATTGTTAGCATCGCCGACATCGCACTTCACGAACACTGCTTCCCCTTTCGCGTGGGTGATCTCCTGAACGGTCTCGTTTCCGTGTTGCTCATTCAAATCGACAACGACCACCTTTCCTCCCTCACGCGCAAACTGCACACATGCAGCTTTACCTATGCCCGAGCCCCCTCCAGTCACCAGGCACACTTTGTCGGTAAAACGCATTCGAGCTCCTTGGCCGGATCAGTTCTGCAATTTCTATTAGGCCGCCCAGCGTCACGTCCGCCAAATCCAGCGAAACGGAAGTCAATAGCTCCGCGCCCTTCTTTGGAGGTTCAGATGCCGTGCCCGGAGCACGTGGGCGAAATAATTAGAGCCATTTTGTGTAACTCGGCCGCTCGTAAGCCGGCATCGCAGATCACATCTGGTCGCTTCGGGCCCGTTGAATCCTATTGGAGCAGCACTTGGTCGAGCAGTTGGCTGACAGCGCGATGCGCCTCGCCGATGGCTGTGCGATGGTCGGGCGTGCCGGATAGGTCCGTATTCGCGAACGCGATTCGTCCAAAGGGGGCGGCGCGCAAAATGGCGCGCGCAGGAGGCTTTTCCTCGCTGCCGAAGAAGAATCCGGGCTGCGGGCTCACGTACGCATGTCCCCAGCGGTTCAGGACGATGCCAGCAATGTCGCGAGCCGCATCAAACCCGGAGGCGGAGAACATCTCGCTCAACTGTGTGCGGATCTGTCGCTCGTACTCTCGAAATGGAGTGGCTAGGAGCTGAGCGCGTCCCCAATCTCCCTGCTGCTGGAGCGGCAGACCATATCGTGGGAAAAGAACTTTTAGCGTGAGCACTACGGGAGAGTCGGGACCGATTGTCTTTGTCCCGGTGGAAAATGTTGGAACTTTCCGAACCGCGGTAAAGCTGCCCAATCCTTCAAACCATTGACAGCCCGAGATGCCTAATTTGTAAAGAAATCGCCAGTTGCGCAGAGCTACATTCGCCATCATGCACGGCGAACGGTGGAACTGATCGTAGGCTTGCCGATGCGTGGCAGGCAGGTCGCGAATCACTCGCTTCGTCGTCCAGCAGCCTCCCGCCATGACAACCGATCGCGCTTTGATGCGGTGCAACTTGCCGCCGCGGGTGTAAGCGACCGTAACGAAGTTCGAAGTGGATGGGTCGCCTTCATGCTGCACCCATACAGTGGTGCTCCCCAGTCGAATTCTGGTCGGCTGACCGGGGCGATCGAGCGCGTGAAAGTCAATGTTGTTTCGGCAGACGGCCTCGAGCGAGTTGGGACCGGGAATCGAATCGGGGATGGTTCTCTTCACCATGTGGCGTGCAATTCCATCATTTCCGCCCGGGAACGAGAGTGCCGGTTCATCCATGGAGCGATCCACATCGAAGGCATAAATGCAGTACGCGGAGACCACGTCCGGCCCCGCTCCGAAGCCACCGCCCTCCTCGGCCAGGAAGGTTTGAATGGTTTCGCGGCTCAGGCCGTAGGTGTCCATCAAATAACGTTCCATCGTGACGCTATCCAACTGCCGCGATTTCTCGTCGCCGGGATACGCAAAGGGCAAACTCGGCCTTTGTTGCTGGTTGTACTTGAGCAGTTCTGACCGCATCTTCTCTGAAATTGGCGCGCCTTGCAGCTTTTTCTTCCATGGATCAATCAGCCACATGCCCGGCTTATGCCCAAACTTCGTTCCAAAATAAAAGCCGATGGGACCCCTTGCATCTTCGAAGCTGTTTCCCACTGGAATTTCAGGAGAAGAGCTATTCCACTTCTGATACTGGAACTCCCGCCAATCCAGGCCGATCAGCTCAAAAAATCTCGCCATGAAGCTGTGCGGCAAGGGCACTTGAAAATGATCCGCACCCTGCGGACCCATGATGCGTTGGCCATCCACCATAAATTCGTTTCGTTTGGCCTCACCCCCGAACATAGGATGATTGTCAAGAACCAGACAGGTGAGCTTCGGACTGGCGTAGGTTTGGAAAAATACCGCCGCGGAAAGGCCGCTGACTCCCCCACCTACCACAACACAATCAAATACCTCGCCCGTGTCTACCGTGTCCGACGGAAGTGATTCAATGACGTCATCGCGAATCTGGTGCCCATGAGTCATAACTTCGAGCGTGTTTCCGTTCGAATTGGCGTAATCCCCAATGCCGCCGTAACCAGTCCAGTCATCCGAGGCGGTGGCCAGCAATTGCTGTGGGGTGAGCGGGCCCAGCAAGACACCACCAGCAGCTAGCAGAGTTGAATTCAGGAAATCACGCCGGCAAATTGGTTGATAAATGCCCAGCGCTCGATCATGCCTTTTCTCGTTCGACACAACAGTCCTTTTCTTCAGGTTAGTATTTTCCCAAATTTCAGGCAATGGTCGAGGAACGATTTGATTCCTGGCGCTTTCGGGATCTTCAGGGACCTTCAGGGACGGGTCGGTTGCCTTGTTCATCGGCGCGGGACAAAGAGCGCCGAGCAGCTCATCATGATTGCTGAGGACGTGGACGGCGAAGCGCTAGCTACCCTCGTCGTCAACAAGCTGCGCGGAATCTGCAGGTGTGCGGTGAAGCCCGCCGGGCTTTGGCGATCCCCGCAAAACCCTACTGTGCAAAGCATCTCGCAAGTTGTGGGCGACCCTGGCGTGTCCGTTGAGGTACTGCAAACTATTGTTGTCTGCTACGACGAATTGAGTCCATTGCTTTACGCGGCGATGATGCACATAGGTCTAGCTGCTCACCATCGCTCGGATAAAAGGCGTGGTCAGAACCCTGGCGCAGTCTGCCCTGAGCTGGACGCCAATCCGGTTGTGCTCACCATCAAGAGTGCATCAGCCGTTGTTTCGCAATCGAACGCAAGCGGTCTGGAATCCCCATGGGAAACCGATGGAGATACGACAGGAAGCGGAACTACGGCTCGCAGGCTCGTTCCATGACAATCCGAATCGATTTCAAGCTTGCCGTTCAGTTCGTTCAAGCGCTCGCGCATTCCGGCCAGACCCACGCCCGTTTCCGAGCTCGCCTCGCGAAGTCGAGTCAATCTCTCCACCGGTATGCCGCGTCCGCAATCTCGTATCTCAAGCATTACCGTTTCGGCTTGGTACTGAAAGCGGATGCTGACCTCCAAAGCTCCAGAGTGGCGATGCACGTTCGTCAGGCTCTCCTGCAGAACCCGGAAAAGAGCGGTCTCGATCGTAATAGGCATTCGTTCACGCCTGCTACCCAGATCCAGGCTTACCTTAATCCCGCTTCGCTTCGCGAAGCCGTCGACATACCACTGTGCGGCGGCATTGAAACCTGCCTCGTCCAACAAAGGAGGGTGGAGCAGGTATGAAGTGGTGCGAATTTCCTGGATCGCCTGATCGGCCAATGCTGCAATCTCGGACAACACGTCGGACGTGCATTGGTTTTGTATTAGTCTTTTCTCGAGGACCGCGATGCCCATTTTCAGTGCGGCCAGCGTTTGACCGGTACTGTCGTGCAAGTCACGGGCTACTCTCCGTCTCTCCTCGTCCTGCACCTTGAGAAGCCGCTGGGTAAGGCTCTGCAATGCTATTGTGCGCTGTGAGACCAGCGATTCAAGTTGAGCGCGGGACAGCCCGGAGTTTTCAAGTACTTTCAAAGAGTCCATATGGGTCCTCCTCGTAGCGGTTGGACGACACGAACGCTTGCTTCAGAGTTCCTACATTCTTTCATTGAGTGCCGCGGGGGGTCTGGTCAAAATTGCTCGCCCTGAGGTGTTTATCCGGGTCCCCGGGCAACGGCCTCGCCGCGTGTCGTCGTTTGGGCGCCTTGCTCCCGCTGCCTCGGCAGCGAACAGTTTTCCGACCCCTTATGTGGCTCGGCGCGAAGAGCACCGGTATGGGGTGCATACCCATCCCCGGTCGCTGCTTAATCTGTTTTGCGGTGGTCTACAATGCTCACGCTTGCTTGCAAGGAAGGCCGAATCAAGGCAAGTTACGCCCGAAACATGAATATTGTAAGCTCCCCTTCTTTTCTCTTGAGTTCGGTTGACGTGCAATAGCTGTGGTTTGCCCGCTGATCTGTCACGACAGTCTTTTGAGATCAGTCGCCATCTGACGGCACAGCACCGGGGTTGGACACTCTAGGTTGGGGCTGAAGTCGGTGCGAAGAGTCGGATCTCCTTCGTCCGGCCCCGGATTCCATTTAAAGAATCCACCCACAGGAGCCATGTCAATCCCCGCGTTGCGTTCAATCCCGGATCCATCGTTCGACATATGTCACTCTTTCTGGTCAAAGGATCCCCAAAAAGATCGGCCAGCTCTAAGCGCGAACCTTGGCCTGCCCTTTTTCTCTCTGACGCTATTTGCCTATCGCTTTTCACTCCAGACCGTGCTCAATCGTCAGTATCAAGCTCTAGGCTTCGGAAAACTGTTCAGAATTGATCGTCTCGTAAATCAGCGCTATGGACGTAACCCATATTTGGCGTGGTTGCTAGGGGAAACAGGTGAACTGCTCGAATCCCTCAATGCTTCGCAGTTTGCTCCAGCTTAGATAAGACCAGCTGTGTTTCCGAAAGGGCAGCGGCATCTCCCTTCGCCAGATCTCCCGTGACCTGATCGCGGGTTGCCAAGATGTCACGGAGCAAGTTGCGGAGTGCGGAGTCCTCGGTGCTATTCGCAATCTGCTGAGCCTGATCAAAAACCTCCCTCGAATACTCACCGGCCCTTCCGTAGTTTTTTTGCACCGCCTCCAGATACATCATCGTGGCTGTATCGCGGAGCTGCGCCAGTTGTTGGCTGGACTGACAAGATCCTAATTGTTTTGTCGAGGCAGACAGTTCCTGCTGTACCCGTCGCAGTCTGGAATACTGCAGGATGAACCCAACAAGAAATCCCGCCAGCAATAGCAGAGACCAGAGGACAAGCTTAGATCGCATTGATCCTTTCCCTCCTTTATTCTTCTCAACCCGGTGAAGTCAAGCAATGCGAGCGGTCCTCAGGTCGATACCCGGCTCGACATGCCGGCTAAACCTTTTTGAGTGACGGCTGGTGCACTCGCATACGTCCGTCATCATCCCACTTCACGATCGCATCATCTTCGTTAGCTTGCTGAACTGTGCCCAATTCCCCAGTCGGTTTTCCAAAGTCGCCCAACCCCTCCACGCGATCTCCGGGATTGAGTTCCTGGCCGCTGGCAGCGGGCTCGCTGAGCGGTGGCTTCTTGGCTCGATCCGAGTCTGGCGCTGCCCCCCGGTATGATAGGGGTGGTTGGGCAGCTTTACGCAGTTTGGATATCGCGTGGGTCATAAGTGTTGTGTTTTCTACGAGACCAAAGCATCGCGTCCGCCACGACTGTTCATCGGCCCGATAGTTACACAATAGGCCTGGACGAATGGCTGCGCAGGTCCAAACTGCACAGTTCTGACAATTAGTTTTGATTAAGCCGGGCGAGCTGCTCGACTGCAGTGAAGTCGACAGTCTGCCCATGCCGGTCGGAATTGCCAGTGCGCGCCCGTTCGTGTCGTCCCCTGGGCAGACAGCAGGGCAGCAATCGTGAGCAACCGCAAGGGTGGATATGAGGAACGCCTGCCCTGAAAGGGGAGAGCATGCTTGAAGCTCCAGTAAGGGCCTGGCCATTTCGGAGATACGAGAAGAGCATTCATGTTTTCCGGCTCCGCAACAACCTCAAAACCGGGTCAAAGGAACAGAGCCAGCACCCAGGCTCCTCGGGGTGATTCGTCAGACGCCTCGCCAGCCAGGAACAGGAGTTTCCTCGCGGGGTCCCGGCGTTTTAGCGGTGTTCCACTAATTCTGCAGCGACCGCCTCGGCTTTAGTCTTGTGCACCGTCCCATCGGGATGGTTCGGTGGAGAATAGATCGTATAGAGCTTCAATTGTGCCGTCTTCGAAGTATTCACCACGTTGTGGTAAGTCCCTGCCGGAACCACGACCGCATCTCCGTCGTGCACCAGGCGTGCCTCTTTCTCGTTAAAGACGAACTTGGCCTCCCCCTGCTCGATGCGGAAGAACTGGTCGACATTCGAATGCACTTCATCTCCGATATCTTCTCCGGGTCGTAAACACATCACGACAAGCTGTGCGTGCTGCGCCGTGAATAACACCTGCCGGAAATATGTGTTGTCCAAAGTTTGTTTTTCAATCGCTCCAACGTATTCAGTCATAGCCATGATCTCCTTTACTCAGGCTTTATGAGTCGGCTCGTAGCGTTCTTTTCGGCAGTCTGTACGGGGAACGCCGCGCGGGCATATTGCTTGCGGCCGGCGGAAGCTCGTACCAAGGTCTGCATGTAAGACTGCCACCTGGTCCCAGCCCATGGGACGTGCATGGAGGAAACACGTTTGCGCATGGCCTCGCGAGTTGCCTGGTTGTCCAGGACTTCAATTGCCGCGTCTGCCATGAGTAGGCCCGCGGCCACATTAACAACTTTGCGGGTCCGGCATTGAACGGCCTATCCAGTCTTCAACTCTGCTAGCCTGTCTTTCAACTCTGCGACGGCTTCTTTAGCATGGCCTATCTTCTGTTGAACTTTACCTTCCTTTTTTTCGGCTTTCCCTTCGGCTTTCAGATCACGGTCATTCGTGATCTTTCCGACATCTTCCTTCATCGTTCCCTTCACTTCATGAAGGCTGCCTTTTAGCTTGTCCTTCGTGCTGGTTTTCATATTCCACCTCGACCCTCGGTGCACCATGGATTGCATGTTTAAGGGTGTCTCTTTTTTAATCTCGCGGCACTGTGGGGTCTGAGCAGAATTGACCATCTCGGCGTGAGCCACCATTGAAGAACCCACCCTCTCAATGCAAAGCCACCCGGCAACTTCACAGAGTACGCACCTCGCCGCGGAGTCTTTAGTTCCATTTTGGGCCAGACAGGTGTGAGATCGGAACGAACAACGGGTGTGGCTTTCTGGCGTCCAGACACTTAAGACTTCCTTACTCGGACGAGAGGCCTGGCGGGATGGTGACATTTGGAGCCGGCGGGACAATTGGCGGACCTGCCTTCTTCAGTTGTTCAACTTCGGCCTGAACTCTTGCCCAGTCCTTTGGTTTTCGCTTCGTCGCGTAAGGAGCATCCGGATGTCCATAGAATTCCAGAAGCTCAGCCCGAATCTCCAGCGAAGCGCCACTAAACCCCTCCTTCGCCAGCGCATCCAGCAACTTTGCATGCGTCTCGTCGTTGAGCCGATATTTTCCCGGCCCCGTTATTACACCGGTGTCAAAGTTCTTGTTGGGCAAGTCCAGCTGGCTGGTAGGTACCTGGGTAAGCAGTTGTCGGTAGCGATCGAGCGTCGCGTTGAAGCTTGCCTCGAATAGTTTTTCCGTCGCGGGCGTAGGTGTTTTGAGTTGCAGCACTTTTAGGGGGCCGACCTTGGGGAGAATCCGAGTAAGGAAAGCGAGAAATTTTTCCCAACAACTCGGCGGCCGATAGGTCTTTCCCCAGCTCTTTTGGTAGCTGGCGCGAGAAAGGTTATAGAGAAACTTCTTTTTCGTCATGCTGGGCTGATCCTTCAGGATCTCGTCTTTTTTCAGGCTCCAGGCAATGCGCGTGGCTTTGGGCAGAAGCTGGCTGACAGCGTGACGGTAGGAACCGAGCACCTCGTCTTCGTTAGTAAGCACGGTTTTCAAGATCCAAACCGTAGGTTTCCTGAAAGGCTTGCTCCAGTAGGGGAACCGAAACGCCAAAGCCAATGAAGTCGTGGTAGCTATCTGGAGCGTAACGTCCGTGCGCTACTTCCAGAACGTCGAATCCAAATTCCGTCTTCACGTGCGCGAGCTTGTCTTCCTCATACGTCACGGAGTCGCCATATTTCGTTTTCAACTTGGGATACAGGAGCGGGACCGCACGATTCGTGCCGATGGGGTGACCTTCGTTGTCTGAGGCGTAGTGCGCGAGGGCCCCGAGCGCAAAGGCGTAGCCGTCAAGATCCTTGGAATCATGGAGAAGAGCCAGAACAAAGTCTCCGCTCCGCACATAGTGCGTCAAGTCGCTGAAGAAGAAGCTTCCGTGCGGATAGTAACCCATATCCTGGATAATCGCCCCGCCGTACGCATAGCCGTGTGCTTCTTTGAGTTCTTCTGCCGTGGCATCGGGAAAACGCTTCAACAATAAGGGGCGTATGTTGGTGTCCCAGACGCTGTCAATGATCGCTTCATGCGCAAGGACGGCATAGGCCGCGGTCTCATTTGGCCAGCCCAAACACAGAACAAGCGCCATAATGCCGGCGAAGGTTCTCAAAGACAACGCTTCCCGGTGTCCCATTCTCCCCATTCCAACCTCATTCTGAGTTTAGATCCTCTATCGTACTGGGAAATCGAATGCCCCTCAATTCCACGGGAAGGCGGGATTTGCTCATGGCTCGGTTTGAGACGAGCGTTGGGGATTCATTGCGGAAGTTAATCGTGAAGAACGACGTTGAGAAGTGAGCTGTGGACTTGTAGCCCGCCGTTGTAGTGAATGAATCCCAATTTTCTGAACCGGTTCATGAAAAAGCTCACTCGCGAGCGGGTGGTGCCAATCATCTCTGCCAGCGTCTCCTGACTGATTTTGGAACTACGGTCTCAGGAACGCCTTCCTTGCCAAAATGAGCGACCAGCAGAAGGATTCGGGCTAGTCTCTGTTCACTGGAATTGAAGAGTTGGTCGACTAGATCCTCCTCGTAACGGATATTGCGGGCCAACAGATGCGCCACGAATAGATCGGAAAATGTGTGTTCGCGGTGGAGTGCTTGCATCATGGCCTTCTTCTCAATTCGTAACGCCGCGCAATCCGTCATGGCGGTTGCGGTGCCCATGCGGAGAGTTTGGCCTGCAAGCGAACCTTCGCCGAAGAAGCTCCCATCACTCAATATGCCGATCGTGGCTTCCTTGCCAGCCTTGGAGACAACGGTGAGTCTGACCTTACCCGTCTGCAGATAAAACACCGCGTCCGCGGGATCCCCTTGCGTAAAGATGGTGTGCTTCTTCGGCAAGAGCATGGCTTTCCTGCCCTCGCCGATGGTGGCTAGGAATGACTGGGCGTCGAACTCGCGGCTCTTCATGGGAGATCGACGCGGAATCGCAGAATTCCGCGTTCGTCGGGATATGCGATGAATGGGCGTTTGGCGGGCGATCTTCGCTGAGCTCTGGGACTCGCGACGCGGAGACATACGCACCTCCCCGAACCCCACGTCTAGACACATTGTAACGCCCAGAAGGGCTGTAAATGTCAAAACAACAGCACATCCTCACGCTGGTGCCTGCTGTCCTTTCCGTTTTTGGGACGCCCCAAAGCGGTTCGTCGTGCACGCGCAAAGACCTTTGGCACAACTACAGCCCCCGCGCAACATCATGCGTCCTCAGTGGTCAAAACGAGACAGTTAAACACCTTTTGCGACGCTTACGCTGGAACTGTGAGGTAACGCCCGTAAGCGGAAATGTGAGGCAACTTTCATGAAACGATTCGTATTGATCATCGCCACGGCAGTTCTGCTCTGCGTTGTCGGAACCATCCCTCCTGCCCATGCTCAGCAGCAGGACCAGCAGGACGAAAAGCAGACCAAGCAAAAAGAAAAAGCCCAGCCCGACAAGCAGACGGGTCAGGCTAAGAGCGCCCGGCAGCAGAAGCAGCAACAACAAACCCAACAACAACAAGCCCAGCAGCAGAAACAGTCAGCAACGAAACCAACAGCAACAAGCCCAACAGCAGAATCAGCAAGAACAGAACCAACAGCAAAAAGCCCAGCAGCAAAGACAGCAAGAACAGAACCAACAGCAAAAGGCCCAGCAACAAAGACAGCAAGAACGGAACCAACAGCAAAAGGCCCAGCAGCAGAAACAGTCAGAACGGAACCAACAGCAACAAGCCCAACAGCAGAATCAGCAAGAACAGAACCAACAGCAAAAAGCCCAGCAGCAAAGACAGCAAGAACAGAACCAACAGCAAAAGGCCCAGCAGCAAAGACAGCAAGAACGGAACCAACAGCAACAAGCGCAACAGCAGAATCAGCAAGAACGGAATCAACAGCAAAAAGCCCAGCAGCAAAGACAGCAAGAACAGAACCAACAGCAACAAGCGCAGCGCCAGAAGCGGGAACAGCAGGACCAGCAGCAACAGGCGCGGCTCTCGCAACAGCGCCAGCAGCAACTCATTTCGCAGCAGCAGCGGCGTAACGTACAGTACCGTCAACATCTAGATCAGCAGCAACAGCAACTGCAGATCGCACAGCGGCAGACGGCGCTGCTACAGCAACAAAACCGTGCGGCGCAGTACCGTTATCAGCAAGACTACTTAGAGCGGATACGCCAGCAGCAGATACGCATACGTAGCGACCGCGACCACGATTACGATCATGATCCGTATTTCTACTCGGCTCCGATCTATCGTTACCATCGCGGTGACAGATACTACGAGACGAATCAGTACGGCGCAGACTTGCTGCGTCAGGCCGTGAACTACGGTTACGAGCAAGGCTTCCGCGCTGGAGAGGCGGACCGGCAGGATCGCTGGCATTCCAGCTACCGTGACTCGTTCGCCTATCAGGACGCGAACTATGGCTACACGGGCTATTACGTCGACCAGGACGAGTACAACTACTATTTCCGGAAAGGCTTTGGTCGCGGCTACGAAGACGGATTCAACAGCCGCTACCAATACGGGCAGTATTCGAACGGCTCGTATATCGTGCTCGAGGTCACCCTCGGGCAGATCCTCGGCTTCCAGTCGCTTCGCTGAAGACGGAGGATCCAACCCGCGCCTTGCCTACTGATCCACAAAAGGTCCGTGGAGCAAGGCGCGTGCATCACAGTGACGTTCAGCAACGCTGTAATGAACTATCAAACTTCGCGGCCGATTACGAAGCTGCTATGCCGACGGCGGAACTCGAGGAGACCTCCCCTTTTCGCAGCAGATTTTACTGCCGAGGTGAGCTACTCGGAAGTGAGCCATTTTGAACAGACGCAGCGCCGAGAAGTTTCTTACATTTCAGACTGGACTAAATCTCGGCCACTAGAGTTTCTCAACCGGAACTCGAGTAGCCATGGTCAGGTTCAAAACGAAAGTCCCACGGATGGCTCGCACCAAGCGCGCCCCGCTTTCGAAAAGATCACTGGCAGAACATGGTTGACCGCGCCCAATCGCAAGACGATGGCCAGCCCGCAACAAGATACAACGACAGGCCATCGCTCATTTAACGCTCGCACCACTACCCGGGGTGGGAGATCGAAGCCATCCCGGTGTTGAAAGGAAATTCCCATGTTATTGATTTTGCTCGTTATTATCCTGCTACTCGCGTTCGGTGGTGGTGGTGGCTATTACGGATATCGGAGGTGGGGAACAGGCGGAGGCGTCGGAATCTTTGGGCTGGTCTTGATCATTCTGGTGCTCGTGTACGTGTTGGGCGGAGTGCGTCTGCCCCATTGAGGTTCAGAGAAGGTTTGTTGCGAACGCTCTACGGCACTGAGGGATTGGTTCGCTTTGTCGGCTAAACCCGTGCCGTAATATGAGGATAAACAAAAACACTCAAGCTCTGCGTATGCTTGCTCGCACTGCTCGGAATCGTGCCTTGTAGGTCGCTCGGGGACAGCCAGGCAATCACCCGATGTTTCTGACAGCATCCGCAAATCGCTCAAGCCGCCCTCAAAGATGTCTGCGTGAGTCAGCATCGCGACCCGGGTGTGGGCGATCGTTTCCAAAGTGAGGAGCCTACACGAAGCTAAAGGGTCTGCTTGAGAGCACTGATGGGCGCGCTATGTTGAGTACTTTTTTGCCTCAGCGATTATCCGCTACGACAGTTTGGCCTTTGAGTATGCTCGCCGCCTCCGCAAGGGTCAGGTCATCGGGCACTCGGTGAAAATCACTGTGGCTTTCGGCCTGCTGCACATCGATTGTCTTGAAAAGGAGAGCTTTCCCTTTCATGTCCACGAGCAGGGCAGTCATTTCCCATTGACCCGGTGCCACTTCTGTCTGCCTGACTTCAAAGCGGCCCCCCTTGTCTAGGTGCCCTAACAATCCGCCTCCGAATTTCACATCTTCCACGAGATGCCCCTTAATCGCTACCAGTCTTCCTTGTTTAATATCGACCGTCATCTCCCCTTGCATATGCTGGAAAACGCGGGCTTCCATGGAAGGCGGTAGAAAAGTTGGGCTTGGTCTGAAGGTTAGCTGTACGAGATCTCCCTCACGGCTTGCGTAGTCGAATAAGAAGACATCGGCCAGAATCTTGAACAGTCGTTCCCCTTGTTCTGCTTTCTTGCTGCTCGCCTGCTGTAATTTGCGTTGCTCAGTTGGGTTGCTCACCAGCTTCTGAATGCGCTGGTTTTCTATCACTTGCTGTTTAGCGTTAAGTGGGCGGCCGCCAATCGACAGTAGGCGGCTGAGAGATCCAACTTTTGTTTCGATAATTACCTGGGCCTGTTTTCGCCCGGATTCTTCTTTTTCGAGTTGGTACATCCAGTGGCCGAGCTCTCCATTTTGGAATTTCAGTTCGTTGGTCACTACCTTCCGTGCCAGCTCGTTCGCCGATAATCCTGCGCGTACAGAATCCGATTGGGACAGTGTGGTCGACGCGAGCAGAATGATGGTCACTATGAGGATTGCAGGGCTCTGTATCCGCCTCAAAGCTAATGGTGGCATCAGTGCCCAGCAGGTTTTGATCCGGCGATGCATGCGGCGATCTCCTTCCTGAGACGGACGTGCGAACGGCTTGCAGATCGGCGTAGAGATCGCAGCCTTTCACTCCTGACATTTTCAATTGTCGGACAACCGCATCAATAAAGCTGTTCACAATGGCGCACTTTCGACGGATACGAAAGGACTTCTAACCGGTATTGAGGCATTGCAACATAACCGACATTCTCTTACCTCGAAGGTTCCCGTACTCTTTGCAGGTAATCGCCAAACGCCTCCCTACAAAACAACTCGTCACTTTACGGGAACGAGAACTCCCCAACTTGTGCCCGCTTCCCTTTGTGGGAATCCACCGGTGCTTTTAATCGGCCGAACCGCAGCAGCAGACTGCAAAACGACATCAGATCAGACGTAAGCAGAGCAGACTCACATTTCAAGTATTCGTTTGCGAAGGCGTAGTTACACCCTTAGTGGGGCCTCCTATGTCGAAGTGGTTAATCGCGCTGAGTGCAACTCTGATAACAACATTGACCGTCGGCTGCGGTACAGGAAGGACTCAAGGAACACCGCCGGATATCCCGCCCCAACTAGAGGTTCGGATTTCTGCCAGTCCTACAGCTATCAAATTAGGAGATCAGGCGAAGCTCTCATGGTCTAGTCAAGGGGCATCTTCAGTAAGCATTGACCATGGCATTGGCTCACAACCGCCATCGGGCTGGGTCGCAGTCTCCCCTTCCGCGACAATTACCTATACGGCGACAGCCCAGGCAAATGGGAAGTCTGCTCAGGCTAGCGCGACGGTCTCGATAAATCTCGCGCCCACCCTCGACTTGCACATTGAGCCGAACTCTATAGCGAGGGGCCAGAGTGCAACTCTTAGCTGGTCCAGTCAAAATGCGAGCTGGATAAGTATCGATCAGAATATTGGAGACGTGGCTCCCTCCGGCACCCTGGTCGTTTCCCCGCAGAACACG
Source organism: uncultured Acidobacteriota bacterium (assembly GCA_963850425.1). GTDB lineage: Bacteria > Acidobacteriota > Terriglobia > Terriglobales > Acidobacteriaceae > Gp1-AA133. The sequence goes on from CAWKLF010000007.1 coordinate 909,495, forward strand.
ATGACCTATACAGTGACGGCCGGTGGACCAGGGCGGGACCGCGACCAAATGGGTGAGTCTCACCATAACCACGGGCAACATTCAGTCAATCAACCACATTATTTTCATGCTTCAAGAAAACCGGACTTTTGATAACTACTTCGGACAGTTAAATCAGTACCGTGCAAAGAATGGCCTGCCGCAGGATGTAGACGGGTTACCGAGCAACACTTCGAATCCAAGTTATGACGGCAGAGCTGTCGTTCCCGCCTACCACCTTCAGACCATGTGCGCGGAAAACCAAAGTCCTTCCTGGGATGAAGAACACGTCGACGCGAATCGTTACAACGCGGCGTCCTCGACGGCCACCATGGATGGTTTTGTATACGTAGCGGGTAAGTTCTCGCGAGATACCGGAGGGGCAGACATTGAAGGAATACGTGTGATGGGTTACTACGACGAGACTGACCTACCCTACTACTACTTCATGGCCTCGCAGTTCGCTACTTCCGACCGCTGGTTTGCGCCAGTCATGTCCAACAGCATGAACAACCGCATATTCGTGCTCGCAGGCACGAGTGCGGGGCACGCCTACCCTTTTACGACGACTCTCGCCAATATGAGTATTTTTGAATTGCTGGAGACTAACCACATCTCGTGGAAAGTGTACCTGACACCGGCGTCGGGACCGCCAGACGATCCGGAAGATACTGGCAGTACCTACCTGTTTAGCTTTCAGCCGTTCGCCAGCCAGCACATGGACAAAATTGTCCCGCTCGCACAATACTTAACCGATGCGGCTAATGGCACTCTGCCGGCGGTGAGCTTCATTGAAACCAGTCCTGGATTAGACGAACATCCCGGAAAGAATGTGCAGATAGGTGCTGCTTACGTCGCGACTCTGGTCAACGCTCTCATGGCAAGTGCATCCTGGGCAGATTCCGCGTTCATCCTCTCTTGGGACGAATCCGGCGGACTCTACGATCACGTCCCTCCAGCGCCTGCGGTGAAGCCCGACAACATCAGCCCGGTGGATCTTGCCGGGCATATCCCCGGCGACTTCGACCGAACCGGCTTCCGCTTACCGCTCCTCGTCATCTCCCCGTTTACAAAGCCTCATTATGTCTCTCACAATCCTGCGGATTACACAGCGGTTCTGAAGTTCATTGAAACGCGATTCAACCTCCCCAGTTTGACGAATCGGGATGCCGCTCAGATTGATATGACGGAGTTCTTCGATTTTGCAGCTGTGCCCTGGCTCATACCACCAACCCCTCCTGTTCAGCCAATTGACGGGACGTGCGATTATCAGCATATGCAGTAGAAGTGTGCACTGTCATTCAGCTCTGCTCGAAGCAATGCGCAATCGAGATCAACGGTGACCAATATCGTTCACTCGCGTTACAAAATGCGAGCTGTGGGCAGTAGATCTCTGCTTCCTGATCGCTGAAAGCTTCGCTGCTGGTTCTCATGGACCATGCCTGCATTTTGGCAGTAGCGGAAAAAGTGACAGAGCCGGCTTTGGTTGTTGCGCAGGGCAAAGTTACTGCTGTAAGAACTCGCCCAATCCTTGCATCAGGCAGTAAGGTGCTCGAGTTGATCTCGCGAATGAAGTAGATTTCCTGCTGAACGCAGAACTCCTGGAAGCGAGCCAAGGTCGGCTTGTATTTCGAGAGCGTGCTGAGTGCAGCCTTCCTTCCTGCTCTACGACATGAAGGCTGCGACGGCTTCCACAACAAGCCGGGGTCGTCGCGGCCAGCGGCCGCAGCACGAGGAACAGATTCGTACTTCAGCTCGAGTTCGCGTTTAGCCGCTCGGCTTTGGCCCACGATCGGGTTTTAGCGATCGTGCGGCAGACAATATATTGTAAGTTATTGATTATATGGAGCTGAAGGTTGGTTGCGGGGGAGTGCTACGACCCGAACGCACATTGTGTTTTCATTGACTTGCAGATCGAGTTTCGCACGAAAGCATAGAATCAGCGCCAGTTGGTCACGAGGCCCGCGATTCGAACCCTACAACCCTCCGGTTCTTAGCCGCTCCGTTTGGCACGCTGTCGCGTGTTTTCAGACACATGGCTGGAGCGTGAGCGCCGCTTTGGAGCCCTTTCGACACTGGTTGCGGTGAAGTTTGCGGTGAAGTTTTTCTTCTCGCGCTATTCCAACAGGGCCGTACAAAAGACTCCACGCACGCGGCACGGGCGGCGCTGGAAAAAGGCATCGTCCCGGGTGGAGGCGTGGCGCTGGCGCGCTGCGTGCCGGCTCTGGAGAAACTGAAAGTGGACGGAGCAGATCGGCGTGAACATCGTTAAGAAGGCGATTACCGAGCCGCTGCGCATGATCGCCGAGAACGCCGGCGAAGAAGGCGCGATTGTGCTGGGCAAGATCAACGACTCGAAGGACAACAATTTCGGGTACAACGCGCTGACCGGCGACTATGAAGATCTCGTGAAGGCGGGCGTGCTGGATCCGACGAAAGTAGTGCGGACGGCGCTGACCAACGCGGGCTCGATCGCGTCGCTGATGCTGACCACGGAAGCGCTGGTTGCCGAGATACCGGAAGAGAAGAAAGCCCCGGCCGGCGGCGGCGGACACGGCGGCGGCATGGGGGATATGTACTAAGGTTGAGTGGTCATACGGAGCGCGTTTTTGCGCGAAGGATCTGCTGTTGGCTGTCAGGTTGACAAGCCCCGCCCGGGTGAGCGGGGCTTTTTTTCTCGATCCGACAATCCAGTTACCTTAGAGGAGCTGTAAGTCCCGGGAAGACGTTTTTTTCCCTCCCGTACCGGCGGAGCATCTGCCGGAAGTTTTCGGGGAGCGCGATCCTTGGAACTTGAGCCGCCGCTGTAGCGCTCTGCGGGTATTCGTGGCATCCGGCTAGATTGTCACCTCTTCCGCACGGGACCAATAGGAACGGGTGACCCTCGCCGCTGTTTATGTCGACGGCCGAACCAGCTATCTCTCCCGCATTGTTGATCGTTCCAGTTGCCTCGACTAAGTACAGGGCAGAGTTAGGAGGAATTAGAGTATTGAGGTCGGTCATCACACCGTTTTGCCACAGAAAGGCCCTGCAGTTGAAGTCGGGGTCGCAGGAACCGCCTACCACCTGGCCAAAGTCGTTGATGCCATCGGCCATGCTGAAGAGGTCGTCGGGCAAGGTGCCGAGGTCTTTCATACCGGAGTGCTTGTCCCAGAGGAAGGCGTGAAAGGTTTCGTCGCCGGCCAGATTCGAACGGCCCACCACCTGCCCCCAATTGTTAATGTCGCCGGGGGCGTTTCCCCTGGTGCCACCCAGGTTTCCCATGTCGATCACGCGGCCATTTTGCCAGAACACTGCGTGCAGTCCGCCACGAGAGCAGATCCCCGACCTCCCCGCGATCTGGCCTAGATTATTGATCACGGCAGCATCACCCACCGTGTCACCGGGAAGGATGGGGAGGGGGTAGACCTTGCCCTTGTACCAATATACGGGCTGCGGTTGAAGTTTTTGCGGTGGTCGGCAGTCGGGATCCTGAGTGGTATTTTCAGACGCGCCTGCTATTACGCCCCAATCGTTGATTTCGCGCGCCACACCGTTAGGTCCGCCGAGCAGAGGAAGGGGAGTCAATTTGCCCTTCTGCCAAAGGAACGGGAGGCAGGTCAACCCGGTGCCGAAACCACAGAAGTCTTCTCCTAACGGGTCTGTGGTTGAGGTTTCCGCGGCTCCAGCAACCTGATTAAATTCGTTAGGTGGAAAGCCGGCGTCGCTATCAGGGCCTCCGAACGTGCCAAGATCAGTCATCTTGCCATTTCGCCAGAGGAATCCATGTTGAGCAGTGTCGCCCGGCAGGGTCGCGCCGCCAACCACCGATCCCAAATTGTTGAGGCCGCCAGCATACCCGAACGTTCCCCCGAGCGTTCCGAGATCAATAACTCTGTAGCGAGTTGGGCTTTCACTCTTTGTTGGCAATGCCTGGGCTCTTAGTTGTGACACCGATGACAATTCAGCGAGCAAAATTGAAGCAAGAAACATCAGCGGAACAATTCGTCTCATAAGGCCTCCTTGTAGTTGGGTTCGTAAGCAAAACCTCGACAGTTTGCGGGCTTCTATCTCCCTAATGCGGAAATCGAGGACCATATCGATCAAGGGCGCAAGATATTTTAGGGAGAGCTACGGAAGCAGCTACGCCAGGGAATGGCATGGCTTTTCGTGGCAGAGAGGTGTGGGATGTCGAGGGCGGGTATAATGCCTCACTAACTGAAGTTCTCTGTTTTCAGCGTGTGGGGCGATGTCTGACCGGCATGAGATAAGCGAACTATTAGACAAGTGGAACGGCGGGGATCAGCAAGCGCTAAACGATCTGACGGCGATCGTTTACGGTGAGCTTCGCCGGCTGGCAGCAAGCTATTTGCGTAAGGAAAGGCCAGGCCACACCTTGCAGGCCACGGCCCTCGTTCACGAAGCTTTCTTACGGCTCGTCGATCAGCGGCGTTTGCACCTCCAAAGTCGTGCTCACTTTTTTGGCGTGGCTGCGCGTCTGATGCGTCAGATCCTGGTGGACCATGCACGACATCGAAATGCGGACAAACGGGGCGGTCTGAAAGTATCGCTGGCTGAAACCATAGGCTTCGCTCGGGAGCGTGCCCGGGATTTAATCGCACTCGATGGGTGCCTGGAGGTGCTTCAGAAAATTGATCCGCGAAAGAGTAAAGCCATCGAACTGCGCTATTTTGCTGGGCTCCCGATAGACGAGATAGCCCAGATGTTGGAAGTTTCCCCGGTGACAGTGAGGCGCGACTTACGCATGGCGGAAGCGTGGCTACACCAGGAAATGTTGAGCGGATAAGGTGCCTTTTGAACCCGCAACGGTGGGCTCAGATCGAAGACCTGTTTCATCGCGCAGCGGATTGCGATGCCGACGCCCGCAATGCGCTGCTCGACGCAGCGTGCAGCAACGATCCGGACCTTCGGCAACGGGTGGAAGCGTTGTTGGCCGGCGACGAGGTCGCAGCCGGGCACATGCTAGGCGTGGTGGAAGGCGAACTCGACCAGTTTGCTTTTCCCCTCGTTGGCAAGACCCTATCCCACTATCACGTCCTGGAAGGGATCGCAGGTGGTGGCATGGGATTGGTTTACCGCGCCCAGGATTTGAAGCTGCCCCGTACCGTCGCGTTGAAGTTTCTACCTTTTGAACTCACCCAAGATGCACACGCGCTGCAGCGATTTCAGCGAGAAGCGCATGCTGCGTCGGCCATAAATCACCCGAACATTTGCACTGTTTACGACGTGGATGAATTTGAAGGACGTCCCTTCATTGTCATGGAGTTACTGGAGGGGCAAACCTTGGAGTGTCGGATTGCTGGCTCTCCCATACCCACTTCTGAATTGCTGAACCTCGGAATCCAAATCTGTGATGCTTTGGATGCTGCACATTCTAAGGGCGTGATTCATCGAGATATCAAGCCATCGAATATCTTCGTGAGTCTACGTGGACAGGCTAAGCTCCTGGATTTCGGATTGGCAAAAAGTACCCACTTCGGCGACGTGCGAGCCAGCGCCGACCGCGACGCGAAAACCAACCATGGAAAGAATCTGACGTTGCCGGGCGTTGCTATAGGCACGGTCACTTACATGTCCCCGGAGCAGGCCCGAGGCGAAGAACTCGATGTCCGTACCGATTTGTTTTCCTTCGGCGCCGTGCTTTATGAAATGGCAACCGGTAGACCACCGTTTTCCGGAAACACTTCAGCCGTCATCTTTGACGCCATCTTGAATAGGGCGCCGACACCGCCTCAAAGTCTAAGTGCCGGTGTTTCTGAAAAGATGGCTGGAATCATCGGCAAGCTGCTTGAGAAGGAAAGGGACCGTCGCTATCAGGCTGCCTCCCAAGTCCTTGCTGAACTGAACCACCTGAAGCGCGAAAGCGAGTCGGAAACCCAGCTGTCTGCAGTGAAACAGAAGATTCGGTGGCGGCAGTGGCGAATGACTCTTGCCGTCTTCGTCTTGTTGCTCGCCACCACAGCACTTATCGTTCGTTTCGCCCGTTTCCATCAGACTGCTGAACCCGAATTGAAACTCACCCAACTCACAAGCAACTCCGTCGAAGTGCCGGTACGCAACGGCACAATCTCCCCTGACGGCAAGTACCTCGCCTATAGTGACAGCGCTGGCATCCACATTCGCATGCTCGATATCGGCGAAGTGCAAACCGTTTCCATGCCTAGCGAACTGTGGAACGGAGCACGCTGGGAGATTGGGCCCTGGTTCCCGGATAGCGTGCGTTTTCTCGTGAACTCGCATCCGCAGGGCTATCGCCGTTGGACATCATCAGGCTCTGCCGTGTGGGTGGCCTCAGTGTTGGGGGGAGCGCTGCGGCGCCTGCGCGACGAAGCAACGGCGTACTCCGTCTCTCCCGACGGCTCGCTGATTGCATTCGGGGCGCACCCGTACCAACTAGCAGACCAAGAGATATGGTTAATGGATCCCACGGGCGATCACGCCCGCAAGTTGGCACAGGCTGAAGGCGAGGGAGGACTCGTCGGACTGAACTGGTCGCCCGATCGCCGTCGCATGCTTTACTTGAAATTCGGAAAGTCGGGATATAGCTTCGCGAGTACGGATCTAACTGGACGTGAGACTTCATTCCCCGTCCCGTTGGATGATTCCGACCGAGTGCTGGACTTTCGCTGGCTGCCCGACGGGCGCCTCATTTATGCAATCGGCGGACAAAATGGGAATCAAGTTCGCTCAAACTTCTGGCAGGTCCGGGTTGATCCGCGCACTGGGATGCCGACGGGGAGTCCTAAACGGCTTACGGACTGGGCGGGGTTTTGGTTGGGATCCACCAGCGTCAGTGCCGACGGCAAGCGCCTGGTCTTTCGAGAATGGACTCGCCATGAATCGGTTTATGTAGCGGACAGCGCTTCAAACAACATGCGCCTTTCCAACCTTCGGCGCCTGATGCTGAATGAAGGCAGAGACTGGCCTGGGGGGTGGACGGCGGACGGAAAGGCCGTTATCTTCACCTCCAATGTTGGCGGCCATGATGGCATCTACCAGCAATCACTCGAGAGTGATACTCCGAAGCCAATCATCACAGGCTCTAATGACTTCTGGATTGGCGGGGTGACCTCCGACGGTGCCTGGCTCTTGTACGTTGTCCCGCCCAACCGACGTGACGGGTCTCAGCCGTATCGAATTATGCGCGTGGCGATGGCCGGGGGTTCGCCGGAGTTGGTGTTGCAATCTGCTCTTAACCCCGTTGTGAACTGCCCCAGCCGAGGCTCGGCACCCTGTGTTCTTTACGAACAGATCGGAGGGCAGTTCGTCGTGTTTAGCTTCTCCCCTTTCAAAGGTCGAGGGAGCGAACTGATGCGTCTAAAGATCGACGATCCCACTTTCGTTGCCTGGGATCTGGCGCCGGATGGGTCGCGGTTTGCCTATTACAGCGGTACACAGGGCCCAATACGCATTATCTCGCTTCGCGGAAAGCCTGAGACGGAGGTGGCGCTCAAGGGTTGGAGCGGGCTAGGCTCGCTCAACTGGTCGAGTGACGGCAAAGGCCTCTTCGTATGCAGCACGAACGACAAGCGAGTTGCACTCCTGTATGTGACTCTTCAGGGAACAGTGCGCGTTTTGTGGGAGCAGCAGGGCGGAGTCAATCTGGATGTGGTCGCATCTCCCGACGGGCACCATGTGGCCATTCAAGATACTCTCTTAACCAGCAACATGTGGATGATGGAGAACTTCTGACTGGGTAGATTAGAAGGCTGCGTCGGCATCTTGTTAGCGCTACATTGAGCGCGAGTTAGGTGCTGGCTCACTTTGGCAGGGAAAGCGCCGGGCTTAGAGGGACGACTACGGCATAGTCCTGCGTCATTGCCAACGACACCGAAGCGGAGAAGCCGAAGGGCATTGGGAAAACTTGAACATGCATTGATTGGCCAGACGTGCTTAAGACGATGGTCTTCGGCCAACCGGAGTGTAGCAAGCGTGCGGCCACGATCGTGTCGATAATGATTAGGAAACTCAGAAAAACTGTAGCCATAAATCTCAAAGCACGCATGTTTCCGTCTCCTCACTCCTGTGGCTTGTTCGCCTCGGGATTAAGCGGAGGCATAGCGACGCGGTTCTAGACCGAGGGATCACCGCTTCCCGTTCTCGGCTGGTTCTTTGGCCGCTTCGGTGCCGCTTGCATTCGCTAGCGAGCGCTTACGTTTGGAAACGGCACCCGCGCGAAGACGCTGATCCGCCACACGTTCACACTCGCTAACGACCGCTAGCGAACGTCAGCCCTTTCTGTGCTCATCCTGCCGTTTGCGCCGTGCCCCGGCTCCCATTTTTCAATCACATTTTTTCGATGGCTGGAAGCAAACAGAGTGGAGAGGGAGTCGGGTCAAGCCCGCGCGTTCTGGGCGCGCCGCGCGGCGGTCGGAGCGAAGCGCAGAGGCTTGACGCGGCTCCCGCGCTCGGTACACTCTCCAGCGAAAAAAGGGGAGATCGCCGCTCCCGTTCTCGGTTCTTTGGGCCACTTCGTGCCGCTAGCGTTTGCTAGCGCCCGCTTACGTTTGTAAACGACACTCGCGCGAAGTCGCTGATCCGCCACACGTTCACACTCGCTAACGACCGCTAGCGAACGTCAGCCCTTTCAGGGATGGAGTGTCACCCTTACACCCGACGCCGTAGGCGGCGCGCTTTTGATCCTGCCTCTAGCAACTCACTTCCGGCGAGCAGGACGGGCAGGATGGCGGTCGTCATCGTCCGAATCGGTATCAGCTCTGGCGGGCAGGATTTCGGCCAACCGATCCTCAACGTCCAGCTTGAACTCGGCGGCGATCTTCGCCACATGAACGCCGAAGGTCCCGCGCATCTCACCCAGGGCGCTATAGAACGTCCAGCTCGCCCAGTGGCCGTGGTGGTTGGCGTACAGGACCGTTTCCCGGCCATCCACCCCGACCCGGTCCAGGAACTTCCGGCAGGCGACTCTCATCGCCCGCAGGCTGGCCGCAAACTCGGATTTGGTCTCCAGCTTGCCCAACTCGCCGCTGAGGAAGCGGCGGATTTCCAGAACGGATTCGACACAGTGGGAAGGCACCTCCAAGGAGTCAGGGGCGTAGAGCACGCGGCGGTCTTCCAGGAACGCGATCACCCGGCGAGCGGCACTCACTTCCAGGTCGGTCGGCTGCCACGACACCCCCACCAGCGGAGTCGAGATGCCCGTCAGCCGGTTCGCGATTTCAGAGAACTTCATACAGCGTTTCCCAGCGACAGATCGGCAGCTAATGAAAGAATCATCACCCGCTCTCGCCGCCCTAGAACGCCAACGGCAGGTACTCTGCTCGCGGTCCTAGACTCAGCTCTTTTTAAGAGGCGAGACAGTCACTTTGCCGACGTGACCATCTGAGCTGACCTCAAGCGTTGCTCGCAGCGGAGCGCCGCCACAGTTTTCACCTGAAGGCGAGGACAACACGGTCCACTCCACAAGATAGCCGCTGCCATGATGGACAGTCTTCTGTTGGAACGGAACTGCCGCATACAGCGGCTTGGCACGGTTCCACCAGGCAGTAAAAGCCTCTTGGCCAGTGTCGAACGACTTCACGCCGCTGTGACACTGCCGCTCTGCGGCCTGCTTCAGTTCGATGAGGCTTGAGATTGGTGCCAAGGGCATATTCTCTGGATTCACGGCTCGGTAGAACTCTGCCAGAGAGTCGGCCTGTTCCGGGCTGGAGACCTTCACCCCAACTGCCGTCGTGAGTTTCTCGAACTCAGCGACGGAATCGGCGAAGCCGTGGATGCGATAGCTGCTCCCGTCAGCCGGACCAAGCACAATGATGTAGTCGAGATCGGCGTCGGTGGAGATATGGTGAACGACCGCATCTTCCTTGACCTCGTCTCCGGCCTGGCTAACTCTGTAGATGAACTCTGATCCAGCCCGTTTGCCAACGGCTGACGCTAGTGACTGCTCCAACCTCTCATCCCTCTGGACGCTGAGGAACTGATCGGGCTTGAGATGCAGTTGTGAACGAACAGCATTGCGAGCTAGTTCGCGTGCCGCAGGGTCCGTCATTTGTCCATTTGCCAACCCTGCCAGCATGGACAGAACTGCGATACCGAAGATCGTTGAGAACACTTTTCGGATGCTCATTGGTTCTCCTTCTTCCGATCTTTTTCGATCTGCTTTACTTCCTTTTTGACCTCGTTGCCAAAGGCCTGTTGTGCCGCGTTGGCCCGTTGCTCTTGCGGTCTTTGATCGTGCGGAAGGGACTTCTCGGCTGCGGCATCTTTCGAGAACTTAGCCGGATCGGCTTGTGCTTCTCCCGCATGAACGCTTTCGTGCACCAGCACACCCGGCGTGTCGCCTTTGCTGGTGCGATTGTCGATGGTAATGGTTGCCCCAGTCAGTATCGTCTCTGGCGCGCTCGTCACACCGTTCGAAGTGACTGTCGATGTTTGAATGTCCGGTGCAGTGTTGCCCTGAACAGTCGTTGTCAGCGTCTGGCCGCTGGGCAGAACGGTTCTTGTGTCTCCAGCGCTCAGATCACCGCTCTGGATAGTGAGATTTGGACTGTTCGGACCGACGTACCCAGACAGGTTAGCGCTCGTGTGCGGATTTGAGAGGATTGCTTGCACTGAGTCCTTCACCAATTGGGAGTTCTGGAGTCCAGCGGCGTAAATGATGTCGTGGCCGTCATCATCTAGCAGCGTCAGGGGATTGTTTGTCACATAGCTGTAGAGATTGAGCGATTGTGGGTTGCCAAAGTTCGCATACGGGACGGTGATCGGTTTGGCTGCCCAGTCCGGCGTCATAAACCTGCCGAGGCTGCTGCCGTAGTATCTGGCCCCGAACATATCCAGCCCCGACTCGGTGTCCCGTTCTTTACCGTTGAACTTGTAGTGATTGGGGTCGCTGCCAACAGCGGATTGCTGACCTCCATACGGGTAGTAGAAGTATCTCTGCTGGACGTTGCCCGCTGCGTCGGTGATGACACTGGCCGATCCAAGATGGTCCGAAAAGTAGTAGTGCACCGCGCCACTCGGTCGGTCCACGCGGGCAATCCGCTGGCCATTGAAGTACACATACTCTTCGTTGATCGTGCCCGCGAGATTGGTTTCAGTCAGCACTCCGGGCAATCCCGGCCAGTACATCGTCCCATTCGATTTCTCCATGCGTAGACCGTCGACATCGTATGAATAGGTCACGCCGGCATCGGTGGCGATTTGGTTTTCAGCATTATACGTTGGCGTATTGCCATTGCCATCGTTTACGACATTTCCGGCAGCGTCGTAAGACAAAATTGGGAGTTGATTTTTAACGCTGGCGGGTGCCGCATTCAGCGCCTCAGTCGAGCACCCGGTCATGCCTGGGACGCCGCTCCGGTTCGTCAAATTTCCCCAGGGATCGATGGTATAGACTTCCCCCCAGCAGTTCGCGCCCGTGGTGGTAGTCGTGTTCGCTGCCGAAGTTGCTCCCAACGCCGACCCGGTCAACTGGCGCATGGCAACAACCTGGGAGGAAAAAGGTGATTATCTGAAGGCTATCGCTGCAAGCGACGAAGGCATTGCCCCCAAGCTTCGAGCCGCTCTTGCGTCAGGTGGGGAAAGAGCCTACTGGGAGCGCAAAGCTGGAAATCTTAGTTCGAGGAAGACGCTCGACAGATCGGTACGGTTTTTCTGCGATCGCACGCGCCTATATGCACTTGGGCAGACGCGAAGAAGCTCTTCAAGCGCTGGAAAGAGGGTTCCGAATGCGAGACCCTTATCTCATTTTCTGGCTCCCAATTCACGAAGAGTTCGACCCTCTGCGCTCCGAGCCGCGCTTTCAAAAGATGCTCCACGGTCTGGGTATTTCGTGATTCATCGGCCTAAGCGCCATCGCTCCCTCCTCGCACAAGCTGGCACCTGCGTTCTGTTTGTTTGCATCACTCTATCGCCTATCGGATTGGCACAAGTTCAGAATGGTCAAATCACGGGTCTGGTTACCGATCCCTCTGGCGCAGTCGTTACTGGTGCGAGGGTGCATGTCAGCAGTCCCGCCACAGGGTACGAAGCCGATATGGATAGCAACGACTCCGGGATCTACGCCGTCTCCGAATTACTTGTCGGCACCTATACCATTCGTGTCGAGTCTCCCGGATTCAAAACGTCCACCGCTGCAAGCCTGGTTTTGAATGCCGGAACCGTGTTGCGCGTGGATTTCGAACTGGTTCTGGGTCAGCGCTGGGAAACGGTCGAGGTAGCAGACGCCGCTCGACTCGTGAATACGGAGACTTCTCGGCTGTCGTACACGGTGGATTCCGAGCAAGTCGCCAACCTCCCGCTGAACGGCCGTAACGTATATGACCTGATCCAGTACCAGCCTGGCGCCACCAACATGCGCGGCATCATGGGGGAGAACGGCGCTAATACGGTGATCAACGGGGTACGAGAGAGCTTCAATGGGTTCCTAATCAATGGAATCTCCAACACAGGCTTGAGTGGGGGGCCAGTGAACATGCCGATTCTGGACACGGTGCAGGAGGTCCAGGTATTGACGCTGAACAATTCGGCGGAGTTCGGCAGCAGCGCCGGCGCAATCACAAATCTGGTCACCAAGTCCGGTACCAATCAATTTCACAGCAGCGCATGGGAGTTTCTACGCAACGAAGTCTTCGACGCCAATTCATTTTTCGCCAATCATGTTGCCGATCCCGCGGACCGCAAGAGATTGCCGGTGCGATTGCACCACTTCGGCGCAACCGTGGGCGGCCCCCTCAAGAAAGACAGACTCTTCTTCTTTGCTGCATATCAGAGGGAGAGCATTTCTGAGCTCTTCTCCGTATCTGTTATTCACGGAGTCGCCAGGGTTTCGGACCGCTACGATTTCCGCCTTTCCCGGATTCGGTGTCGGCTCTTCTGTATTCAAATTTCCCACCCGCTACCAAGGGTACTCACCTCGCCACATTACGTGAATATGTCGGCCAGGGCGGCCGATTTCTAACTTTTGCGGAGTATCTCTGTCCCGCAAACACTGATGGCAGGAACTGACCACTCCGGGTCTGATATCCAGCAAGTTCGCGGCTCTGTTTGGCGTGGAACAGGCCGATATTAACCAGATGAATTCTCCCGAAGTCCAGGGCGGTTGCCCGGGAGGTTCACCGTTCGCCACGCCACAGGCGGGCACGTTCAACCGAGATAGCAATTTCCTGTGAAACCATGATCGATCCGAACCAGTTCCAGGCGGATGGAAATCTCTTCAATGGGAATGAAGCGTCGGTGCGACTGGACTACAACCTCAGGCAGCGTGACCGTTTCTTCAGTGAGTTCAACTGGGCTCGATCCGGAGACAAATATGCCGGAAACGTCTCTTCGTGGATTCAAGAATCCGACAACGTTGTCCACTCCTAATTTTCAAATCAGCTTTATCCATATGTTCAGCCCCAATGCTGCTGAATGAGTTCCGGCGGGATACGCGCAGAACAGTGGTACGGCCGGGGTCTGCGTTGCCGGGGGTGCCTGCACTGTCACCTGGATGATGGGAACCTGGGCTTCGGCACCGGGAAAGGGCTTCGGCAGAGTTTCCGGGAACATATCTACAACTACTCGGACCTGTTCTCGATCACTCATGGGAGACACAATCTTAAGGCGGGAGTCGAATTGCGCCGCAACCTCGAGAACAGCGATATCGAAGCAGGGCGTCCCGCCTATGAATTTTTCGATACTCTCTTTTTTGCCATCGATGCTCCATATCTGGAAGATGTCGGCGTAGATCCCGGATTTCGCCACCGGCACTCCGGCGCACTCGGAGAACAGCATTCGCCATTGGCGGAACTGGGACATCGGAGCCTATCTCAAAGACGATTGGAAAGTCTCCTGGCGACTCACCTTGAACCTTGGCCTTCGCTATGACATGTATACGCGAAACACGGAACTCAATCACCAGGCGACCACATTCATCAAGGGTCCAGGCCAGAATCTCATCGACAACATCACGACTGGAGCGGGACAGATCAAAGATGCGAGTGTACCGTGTCCCGGCGATCCTAGGGCCGTGCTCGCAGGAGAGTGCGGGCCGGGGGGCTTTGCGGCCGCCAACAGCCTGGGCCGAGGAGACCACAATAATCTCGGCCCGCGGATCGGGTTTGCCTGGGACGTATTCGGGGATGGCAAGACGTCGCTGCGGGGCGGTTTCGGGATTTCGTACGAAGGCAGTCTCCAAACACGGCTCTCTCTGACACGCTGGAATCCGCCTTACTATTCCCTGAACCAGGAATCTCAATTTCCTGGACGGCGAGCCCGATGTCAAAGTGGTCTATGGCCCGGTAGACGGTAGCGCAGGCCAGTTTTCTAGGCCCTGCACCGCCGGCCCAGCACTCGGGAAATGGTGCGCAGGCGACCGGAAATATTTCCGGATGGGATCCGTCCAACCCACAAATATCGGGCTTCACCGCGATCGTGTTCCCAGAAGGACTTCCCGATCCCTACGTCGAAAACTGGTTCGTGGGCGTCCAGCGAGAACTGCGGCCAAAATTAACCGTAGAGCTCAATTACGTCGGTACAGCAGGACGAAATCTCTTATCGCGCCGAAAACGTAAACCGGGTGCCGGGAGAACGCCTGCCGGAAGGAACCTGCACGACCGACAACTTTGGCCGCCAATTGTGCAGCCAGATCAACACCAACAAGGCAGACAACGGGCTCGAAATCAATCCGCAGGGAAGGTTGAATCCCAACTACGGACGTTTACGAGTTTGGGAAAACACGGCTAGTTCGATCTACCACGCGATGCAAGTTTCCGTGAGAAAGCAACTGAGTCACGTAGCTTACAGTTCAGCGGAAACTATACCTACAGTCATTCGATCGAAATGGTTCCACATGGCAGAGCGCCTCATCCGTAAACGGACCTGCTGGCGGCGATGGGCTGACAACGGATCAGACCAGCCTGATTTGGATCGGGGCAATTCCTTATTTGATATTCGTCATCGCCTCGCTTTTACCTATGTTTGGGAATTGCCCTTTTCCAAAATAATCATGGAGTGCTGGCAGCGTCCTCGGTGGCTGGCAATGGAATGGCATCTGGTCACTCCAGAGCGGCGCACATTGGTCGCCGTTCGATGATCGCCCACCCTCGCTGCAAGGTGATTGCGGCGCTCCCGGATCTGTGAATTGCGTAAACGAAGGCGGGGACTACAACCTTGATGGCGAATCGAACGACCGGCCCAACGCGATCGCGAACAATGTCCATGCCACTCACTCCCAATGGGCGACGGCTTTAACTTACCCACAATTTCTTTTCAACTCCGTGTCTGGGCTGCGTGGGGAACCTCGGCCGGAATACATTTGTGGGTCCCGGCTATTGGGCGGTCGATACGTCACTTTTCAAGAATGTCCGGATTTCTGAACGATTTCATCTGCAGTTCCGAGCTGAAGCTTTCAACGTCTTCAACCATACAAATTTTCTAATCGGCAATAACACCAGTCTTCACGATCCGCTACTTCGGCATCGCAGGCGGGACCAATCCACCGCGCAACCTGCAATTCGGGTTAAAACTGAGTTTTTAAGGTGGATGGTTTAAGGCACTTCCTGGTCCAGCGAGAAGCCCAATCATCCTCACGCCATTCCCCTTGCGTATCTCCCCAGCGGGTTTCAAACGCCGTGCCTTGCGTGGGTGGCTCTCCAATCGCTCGGCCCAGAATCAACGTGCGAAGAGCTCAAGGACCTGACGTTAGCAGGGGACTACGCAGCGGGAACGACGTGTCGCGGGGCCTACGCGATCGTGGTTAGATATCCAGTACAATTGGCCGCCATGACCAATCTCACCTCAGCAATCAACAATTGGGGCAGGAACGCGATCGTCTCTCGTCTCGACTCGAACAAATCAACAATGCAGTCTCTGCCCTCACAGGAGCAAGCAGCACCCGCAGAGGGAAAATCTTCTGTCGCTGGCCGCGCTCGGGTTGCCGCGGCTCAACATTCCCGGTGGGCCAAAGCTAAAGGTCACAAGGCTGTTTCGATTGTTTCGAGGAGACGTCACAAGATGTCTGCCGCCGCAATTGCTCGGATTCGCGCTGCGCAGAAGGTTTGTTGGGCGAAATGGCGGAAGCGTAAGAAGACAGCGTGAGCCCCGTGTCTATCTAACTTCAACAGCTTTATAAACCAACGCGGTTACAGCAATCGTCCCTGTCCTAGTACCCGGCCTTTGGGTATCTAGTGGAAGTGTGCGATGCTTCCATTATTCTGCGACGGCAACCTGCTACGAAGGTCATCAGTACTCCCATGGCGACAAGTACCCAATGCCATTCGTCTCGCAGGCGCTACCGGTGGCTATGAAGCCCCCTGATCAACCCATCTTCCTCCGCGAGTCCGAGGGTCAATAGTCCCACGGACTCGTCACGTTCAGGATTGCTGTGCCGGTGCCGTCACAAGTTCCGCCGGAGATTGTGAAGTCGCCGTTAATCGCACTTCTCTCGGCGTTCACGATCCCGAGGAACGTGACGATGCCGTTGCCAGTTTCAACTTCGAGACCCACCGTGCTCCCCATGATGAAGCTGCCCGACGACAATGTTCCCGGTTTAATCGTCCCCGTACTGAAGCAGGATGTATTGAAGGTAACGGAGCCGGTAATTCCGTAGCTGCCATCGGAACTGGCCGTGGCGCTCTGAGCGATGTCCCCTGCTGCATCGAATGTTCCCTGCCCCGCATTCGTGAAGGTGCCTTGCAGCTGGTTTGCGATATACGGAACCCGTGTGCCGATAACGCTGCCTTGGTCACCATCGGCACAGCCACCGTTGATGTGATACGTTCCGGTGAAACTCGTATCGCTGGCAGTACCCGTGACGGTCGTGACCTGCCCATCCACAGATGAGGACGTCAACAGCAGCTTGCTGCCGTTCAGGCTGCCGGCCAGGCCCAGAGTGGTCATTCGATCAAAGCAGGTCGAGCCGCCCACGTGCATCGCCCCGCTTATCCTGCGATCCGACTGGTTGATGGTCCCGGCAATTGTCAGTGTGGACGTCCCGCCCATCGAGGACGTCGTGCTGAATTGCCAATTGCCGGCAATGTTTGTCACTCCTTGAGGGGAAGGACAGAAGAGCTTGCTCCTGCTCCTCCGCACCCACTGAAAGCAAGTGACGCGGCAAGCACCAACAAAATGCTCCATTCACGCTTCTTCATTCGCTTGGCTCCTCGGATTCGGGTCGCATCGAGTGTCGCAGGACAAAGCGTGCTACATTGGATCCAAGAGCATTGCCATCCAAACACGAACTCCGAAAGTGGATGCCGGCAAAGACGCGGGCATCGTTCACTTCTAGAACAGCCCCCGAAAAACTCGAGAAGGATCGCCAGACCCCTGGCACTTTTTCGGAGTCGATACGGAACGACGTTTGGTCGCCGAAAAAGTGCGCGAGCACCGCTGCAGCCGAGGCGCTGACGGTGGAATAGCCGGAAGGATATCCGGGTGTGCTGGAGTACCGCCCAGCAGTTGAAACCAATCAACATCAATATCCGTCGCGGGGTTGCCGTCCAGGTCGGCATTGGTAATGGCTGTGATCGGACGCCAGAACTGGTAGTGGTACTTGGCGTCCCAGCAAGCGATGGCTGCATCGGACATCGTGATATTCAAAAATGCGAGGATGCGAGCTTTACGCAACAAGCTAAGGCGGCCGTGCCGGGCGACGACGGTATCAGCAATGCGATTCCAGTATGCCGGCGTGTTTCCTGTCCAGAAGATTGCAAGCAGCGTCTGGTCATCGTTACGCTGAGAACCGTCAGCGCTTCCCATGGTATTCACCTCGTTGAACACCTCGGCATATCGAGCGCTGCTGATAGGAGGTGGCCCGCCGGGCGAAACTGATCCGGTGACTGGATGGACCACGGGACCATGGTCGCGACCTGGGGCAGAGCTCCCGGTCTGAAGTCGGGAGGCGTGGGGCGCCATTGACCGATGTTGGTTCCGCCGAGGAAGGGCGGTTGACCCTCGTCAAAGCCATCGGTGCTCCGCCAGTTCAGGATGTCATTGGCTACCAAGGCGCCAAACTCGCGTCCTTTCTTGATGGCGCCCACGGTAGCGTGAAGTTTCGCGAGCGACGCGTCTCGCGCGGCACTGAGATCGGGCTCTTGATCCGGGTAGAGAGCGACAAGCGCTATATACGCGCTTTCTATTACCGCCGCAGATGCCGACGCGCCATTGGGCTGTCGAAATTCGGCGTGAATGGGAGTGTATTTTCGCTCAATACCATTAATGGAGTCGAACACAGACGCCTGAACGATCGGCTGCCATGCGGGTGCTTGTAACTGGGTCGCTGCCGCCAGCCGCAATCGTGGCCAACATGACTTTGTTCCAGTGGGTAACGACATCATCGGCGCGCAACCCGCTACTCGTCGTCAACACGAAGGCCGCTAAAATCATGGAGAACCGAATTAAAAGACTTCGATCGGTGTGGGTGGTCAGGACTCATAGAATTATCTCCTGCGCCGATTGGCGCCTCATTCTTTCCTTGCAACGCTCCGCGGTATTCTCAGAAATGGCAGTTTCCCGGGTCTGGTGCGTCTATCCGGCGGCGGCAGACCGCTGGAATTAGCTGGACGGCGATGGTTTGCGCCACGTCAGGTTGCACTCTCATTCCGGATGTTGTGTACGTGGTTTCCGCCGGGATCAACAAATCCCATCCCCGCTGTGTACACAGTGGGGCGTGCACGATGGATCGTCGCCTTCATACGCTGTCACTGTGCCCGCGGTCACGATAATCAGGCTATGGCCCGGGTGGGTGTGCCATCCTGTGCTGCCGCCCGGCTGCCAGACATTGCTCTGCACATACACGTCTGACGATCCTTTGGTCTTCTGCAACGACAGCCAGATGTTCTTCTCGTGCTCTCCGTGCCGCGCATTGGGAAGAACGAGGTGATTGAAGACCTCGAATTCGGCGAACCGGCCCTGGGCCAGGTCGTGCCCGACAAAGCCACTGGCCGGTGTCGCTGTACCTTCTTCGTGTGGTAAAGAGCCGTAACCACGATCGCGGCACTGAGCAACACAACCACGTCAATTTCCGTCGCATATCGACTCCTCTTTACTGTTGAGCCGCGGAATTGAAACTCGCGGACACAATCGAGCACCTTAGAAATAGGGTCAAACGGCAAAGTGCGGACTTAGGCCCTTGCCATCGAATGCAGTGCTTTGCCGTGGGGTGAAGTAGAAGTAGAATCAGGGACCCGGTTCCCCTCCGGCCTCGGCCCCGAACCAACCAGGAGCACGCCATGGGCGAACTATCGCCGGGCACGCTGCCAGTCGTGAAGCCAGCCGGAGAGCGCCTGGATTCGTGGAAGGAAATCGCGGCCTATCTCCATCGCGACGTGACCACGGTCCAGCGCTGGGAGAAGCGCGAGGGGATGCCTGTTCACCGGCACCTGCATGACAGGATGGGTTCGGTTTACGCCTTTAGTTCTGAACTCGATGCCTGGTCGCAAGGCCGCAGACAGCGATTGGATGAAATAGAAGAGACTGACGAAGTTGAGCCGCCGCTGATTATCGAGGCCGACGCACGGCCAGAAGCGAATATCGGTCGGGCGCGTCATGGCTGGTGGTGGGGGAGTGACAATACTCGCCCTGCTCACAGTCACCGTCCGTCAGGAGCCGGAGTCACGCGACCGCGCCGAAAATCAGATCGTTGGCCGTGTTGCCTTTGAAAAACCTGTCGGGCGATCCAGGTCAGGAATACCTCGCCGATGGAATGACCGAGGCGCTCATCGGACGCCTCTCCGCAATCCACGATCTGCGCGTCATTTCCCGCACCTCGGCAATGCGCTTCAAGGACACGAAGCTTTCCGCTCCGGAGATTGCCAAGACTCTGGGAGTGGATGCTCTGGTCGAAGGGTCGGTCATACGAGAGGGCACTCGGATTCGCGTCACCGCCCAATTGATTCGCGCCGCCACCGACGACCACTTCTGGTCCGAGACCTACGACCGGGAATTTGGCGATACCCTTGGACTCGAGGCTGATGTAGCGCAATCGATCGCCAAAGGGTCGAGGTAACAGTAAGTGGGCGAGGAGCGCGCTCGCCTAACTGCATCGCGGCGCGTCTTACCCGAAGCTTACGAGAGCTATCTCAAAGGGGCGGGTCAATTGGGAAGTGACACCACGACTGGGGACGAAGCCAGCATTGCCTACTATGAGGACGCAATCAACAAAGACCCGACGTTTGCACCGGCATACGTCGGATTGGCAGCGGCTTACGACAGACTTGGGTCGATTCTGGTGGGCGCTCCTCCAGGCGAAGTCCGCCCAAAGATAATCAATGCCGCCCGAAAAGCACTGGAACTTGATCCCGGAGCTTGCCCAGAGCCCACGTCCTGCTGGCCAGCACGCATGCAGAGAGACTGGCAATGGGCCGAGGCTGAAGCTGAATACCGGCGGGCCCTCGAGTTGGATCCGAATAACGCTGTTGCGTACCGGGGACTCGCTTTCTGGCTGCTATGTCACGGGCGAATCAGAGGAGGCGCTGGATTGGTCCCGCCGCGCCCGTGAACTTGACCCACTTGGAGTGCCTGCCGCCGGTCACGGGCGGATCCTGTTTCACGCGCGGCGCTACGACGAGGCCATCCGGGTATATCGAAGCGTCCTGGCCGGGGATCCGGACCATGCACCTGCCAACACGTTCCTGGGGATGGCGCTGATTGCCAAGCGGTCAGCCCGGGAAAGCGATTGCTCCACTGGAGAAGGTGGTTTCTGGCTCCGATCGCCCGATCGACGCGTTCGGTGTGCTCGTCATGGCATATGCCTAGGCTGGACGACGCGCGGATGCACTTCGGCTCCTCGGCGAAATTGAAAAAGCGTCAGCAGACCGGCTACGTTCCCGCTGGCGCCTTTGTGAACGCCTATCTGGGGCTCGGCGACAATGAACAGACGTTTGTCTGGCTGGATAAGGCCGCGCAGGAACGGGCCAACCTTCTGGAATACGTCAAGGTTCATCCCTTCTTTGATTCCCTGAGAGGCGATCCTCGTTTTACGGAACTGGTCCATCGCGTCGGGCTCGATTAGAGTTGTTATCCCTGTCTTCGCGGTCTGTTCATGAGAAACGCCGTCCTGACGCTGCTCGCGCTGAGCCTGGTCATGCAGGGTCTGCTTCATGCACAGGCTCCCGTTGGAGCCATCTCTGGTTTGGTCACGGACGCCACGGGGGCGCGGATTCGGGGCGCGACGGTAATCGTCTCCAACAAGAATACCGGATTGAAGCGCACACTTCTGACGTCGGACGCAGGGGATTACAGCGCCCCTGCACTGATCCCCGGGATGTACGAAGTAACTGGAGATGCCAAGGGATTCAAACAGATTTCCCGTGAAGCGGCCGTGGAAGCGGGAAACACCACCAGTGTCAACCTTGTCATGCAAGTCGGCGCAGGAACTGAAAGTGTGACGGTGGAAGGCGCCTCAGCACAGATTCGCTATGAGTCCCACGAGATCAATGGGATGGTCACCCGTTCCCAGATCGAGGGATTGCCACTCAATGGGCGAAATCCCCTTGAACTCGCCAAAGTGGAGCCCGGGGCGCAGCAACCAACAAGGGTAAACAACAATCGAACCTTGGTGCCCCTGTTAGGCGCGCCGGTGGGCCTGAACGGGCGCGCCACACGCGTGACCGTCGACGGCGGGAGCGTCATGGAGGTCGGCAACGGCGGATCGGCGATGGGATTTTCTCAGGAAGGAGTGGAGGAGTTCGAGGTTTCCACCGTCAACCCTGACCTGAGTACCGGAGTAACGGCCAGCGGAGCTGTGAATATTGCAACCCGCTCAGGCAGTAACCAGGTCCATGGCTCCGGGCTTTTTCTTCTTTCGGGATCATCATCTATCGTCCTATCCGGCGCTGCATCGCAACTCGTTCAACCCCGATCCCTTTTTCCAGCGCAAACAGTTCGGAGTGTCAGGGGGAGGCCCAATTCGAAAGGACCGCGTCTTCTTCTTTGGGAGTTTTGAACGCCTCGACCAACGAGGTGTCATCAGCGCGGAAGTGCTCGCCCCCGACTTTCTTCAGTTTAGTGGGATCTTTCCCAGTCCTACATACGTGAATCAGGTCAGTGGACGGATGGATTTCAAACTGAGCCCAACACAATCGATGTTCGTGCGCTACTCGCACGAGGGCACCTCCGCTTATGCCGGAGGCGGATACCCATCCACCTGGCCGAAGCAGAACGATTGGACCGACCAAAGCGTTATGGGATTGACGTCGCAGTTGGGTCCTCATGTCGTGAACGATGCGCACTTTTCCTATTTCTTCGTGAGTTTCGTGCCAGCACACGCCGGAGATATCAGATTGTCCAACGTGCGTGGGAATCGGTGCGCCCTCGATTGACGTCGACTCAGATTTCTCGGTTGGAGTTTCCAGCATCAACTGCCGTCCTGGGCCGGCGCTATCACCTGAATGATGTAGTCAGCTGGCAAACGGGTCTGCATCACCTACGTTTTGGTGGCGATTGGGAGACCTCGAGAGGAGGACGCACCAACCTCTTGCGACGAGCCCGTCACGATGTCCTTGTTCTCGCCTGAATTCGTCAGGGATTTCAATGGCCTGCAGCCACCGGACTCCCGGATTCCGTTGCCAGCAACCTTTGTCACGGTACAGGACATCCTGCAGTTGCCCCTCGAGAACTTCACCGTTGGCATTGGTGATCCGTTCGTGCCCCAGGCAGGATTTGGTAAAGCTCGGGTTGCACCACTCGTTCACCTGTTCTTTCAGGATACGTGGCATCTTCGTCCGCGCTTGGTTGTCGACTACGGCATGGCCTGGACTTATGACGCTCCGCTCAACTACGACCTGACCAAGCCGCAGTACCTGGCGACTGTGCTGAGCGCGTCGGACCTGCGTCCGACACACCGGAACTGGAAGAATTTTTCGCCGTCGTTGGGTTTCGCCTGGAATCTGAGGCGCGACGGAAAAACGGTAATCCGTGGGGGCGTGGGCGTTTATTACGATTTCCAGACATCGACCGACATCTCCGATCCGGAACGGGTATCCGTCGGGCCGCGCGGAGTGGGGCGCGGATCCTACTACAGCGGCGGAATTCGCAATCCGCTCACCGATGTCCCGGGCGTCCCCCAAGGAACATTGCTGCAGTTCGACACACCGACGCTATTCACGGGAGCCACTGCACTGCAAGCTCTACCCGCCATCCGCACGACGTTAACCCATGAAAGAGGAGATCCAAATAATCGAGACACCTCTGTCACCAACATCGAAACGGACAAACAAGGATTCGTGGTTGCGAGGGACTTGCCCAGTCCCTACGCCGTGCACGTGAGTCTCGGTGTGCAGCGCCAGGTCATGCGCGATCTGGTCATCAGCACGGACTTTGTCGTCCGGCATTTCGAGCACGCCAGTGGACCCTCTCTCCTCGATGCCAATCACTTCTCCAGCATTCACGGCCCGGTGCTCCACCTCTGTTCCGAGACCGAGCAGAACGATCCCAAGGCACTTTGCTCGCTCGGATCGATCGGGTTAACGACAGGATTCGGGAGCGCGACCTACCACGGTTTGCGGGTGCGAGCCGAGAAACGCTTTTCTCACGGATTGCAGTTCCTGGCTTCTTATGCATATTCAAGCAATGTCGGCGACAATTTCGCCAACGGTTTCAACATGGATCACCCGTCGAGCAACCGGGGCCCACTCGATCGCGATATCAGGCATATCCTGAGTATCTCCGGACTTGGCCAGCTACCTAAAGGTCTCAAGGTGGGGCTCTTCGTCAGCTACATTAGCAAACCGCCATTTTCCGCCTATCTCGGTGGTTTGGATATGAACGGTGATGGCACATGGGGCGACCTGCTTCCGGGCACCAATGTAAACCAATTCAAGCGAGGCCTAGGCAAGCAAGACCTGCGGCGCCTGGTGGACGAGTTCAACGGCACCTATGCGCAGGTCAAGGACCCGAATGACCCGCCGCACGACGCGCAAGGAGATTTGATTGCGCCAATTACATTGCCTTCCAAGTTTGAGTTTGGCGATTCGTTCCTCACGCAGGATCTACGCTTCAGCCGTGATTTCAAATTGCACGATCGCTGGCGAATGAATCTGATCGGAGAGGTCTTCAATCTGTTCAACATTCCGAACCTCACAGGCCGGAGTGGCGATCTGTTCGATGCCGGGTTCGGGAAGGCGACCAGCCGCGTGTCACAAGTATTCGGATCGGGTGGCCCCCGTGCATTTCAGATAGCGGGGCGTCTGAGTTTCTGAACCGGCAATCACGAAGCGCGGGACCGGCAGGGAAAAACGTCGCTTTTCCGTCAGCCACCCGGTCGAGGTAGGTCTCGGGACGCTCGCGCCTGGATCTGCGACACAGTGTTTCTAAAGCCACACCTTTGTGACCGCTTCACTTGGCTGATTCCGGTCGTGCGGTTTCAGCAGCTTGCGAAGCGGGTTGCAACGACCCTTCGTGAACGGCCGCTTTGAGAACCTTGCAGACTAGCGCCCGCGAGATGGCATGGGCCTTGGCGATCTGCCCCAGGCTTTGGCCGTTCGCACGGGCATGCAAGATGGCAGCGCGGTCGACCGGCAGTGGACGCCGACCGATATGCCGGCCTTCCAGTTTGGCCCGCCGCATGCCGGCACGCACGCGCTCGATGATCAGATTCCGTTCCAGCTCGGCGACCGCCGACACGATGATGACGACGGCGCGCCCCAGCGCGCCGCCGGTGTCGAGGTTCTCGCGGAAAGATACGAACTCGATATTGAGGCGGTTGAGTTCGTCGAGCACTTCCAAAAAGTGCCGCGTAGAGCGCGCCAGGCGGTCACACGCCCAGACCACCACCACGTCGAATCGCCCGCGCCTGGCCTCGGCCATGAGTTGATCGAGGCCCGGCCGGCGCGCACGCGTTCCGGAGATGCCGTGATCGACGAACTCTTCGACGATGGCGAACCCGCGCTGCTCGGTCAGCCGTCGCAGATCCAAACCCTGGGTCTCCGGGTTTTGGTCAAGGGTACTGACGCGCAGGTACAACGCTGCGCGCTTCATGACAGCAGTTCCTGACCGGCGTCCCACAGATACTCGAGTTCAGAGAGGCGCAGATGCAGTCCGAGCAGGACGCCCCAGCGGGGCGCTCCACTTGTGACCTCTTCCTGCCATAGCAGCTGGCAGCGGTCCGACTGGGATTGGATGTCAGCCTGGAGTTGCTCCGGGCTCGTAGTCCGCGATGGCGAACGACGACAACGGGTTTTCTTTTTCACCGCCGGCCTCCCTTCTTAACAGGGGTAGTCGGCGGGTGCTTGGCAACAAACTGCCGGATGGCTTCCAGCAGCACTTGAGACATTTCAACGCCTTCCGTCGCACAGGCGATCTTGAAGGCGCGGTGCAGCTCGGGCGGTACGATCAGACTCATACGCTGGTACTCCTTCCTCATAGACGCATGGTGTTTCCTCCTTTCCCGGTCGCGGCCGGCGGCGCGCGAACCAAGATTTAAGTGATATATACATATATACCAAATCCTCGCCGCTTCATCAAGCGATCTTTGTCGTTCCAGCGGGATTTCAACCTCACCACCTATGCCACCGGCGTCTTCAACTCGACCCTGACCCGGGACATCGCCCTGCCGGTCAACGCCACCATCACCGAGCTCGACAACATCCCGTTGTCCGAAGTCCAGGGCTTCAAGGAACCCTCCCTGCCCTGGTACTCCGACCAGATCCTGCCCTTTGACATCACCGTGGCCGCGGCCAACGAATACGGCGCCGCCGCCAGCTGCAAGCTCTTCGGGGTCGAGATCCTGAACGAAGGCTTCGGCTCTTCGGTCGATGACTCCGTGCTCGAGATGCAGGCGACTTTCGTCGCCCGCTCAGTCGCTGCCGCTATCGACCCGGATCTGATCTCGGCACTTGCTTTGACGGTTTGGAATTCCGTGGTAGTACCTGGCCGCACGCCCGTGCCGGACAGGTTGCCAGCATCTCGAATCACTGCCGTCTCGACCTCCGCCGGAGAAGTCAACCCTCTGGCCGGCAGTGATTTGTGCCGATGAGGAGCCTGGTCACTTCCAGTCGAGAGCAACGCCGCTTCGCCGTCGATCTACTCCCGGGTGTTATTTTTGCGTTCCCCCATTGGCATTCGGCAAGTCTTGGTCCGGTATGGGCAGGAATGGTGGGGGTGGATTTCCAACTGGCAGGGGTTAGCGACGAGAAAAGGGAGACAGTCCACCAGGGCTGGTGATCTACCCCAGGGGTATGGCTTTTATTTTGCGGGTGGGATGGATGTTCTTTCTTCCGCCGCCCCCGCCTGTGCACGCCCGTGCCAGGCACGGTCCTCGCATCTCGAATCACTGCCGTCCCGACCTCCGCCCAAGAAGCCAACCGGCTCGCCGGCAGCGACTTGCGCCGGGGAAGAGCATGGGCATACTGGGCAGGCAGGCTGGGAAGGAAGCAGGTCAGCTAGGACACATACGGGCAGTATGAAACTGGGAGATGAGAGAGGAGAGGAATTCGAGGGATTCTCGCTTTCTTAACATCAGGGGGAATGCGGGCGGGTAAGGAGGATTGATAGTTGTTTCCACTTCCTTGCTTCCCGCGCCGCCCACTTCCTCCCAAGGCCCACCTGCCCGTGGAATTCCTACCCTACCCCTTTGGCCCGCGCCCTTCCTCCCTTACCCTGAACCCGCAATCCCGCAGGGATTCCGAGAATTCCTCGAACTACGAAAGCCTCTCCTCCGGCAACAACCCTCCTGGCTGGCGTCCCCGATCCGGATCAGGATTCTGGTCAGTCCAGCCGTGAGCTACACTGCTTCGCCGTCGATCCGCTCCCGGCTGTAATTTTCCGTCCCCCCTGGGCATTTGCCACGTCCCGGTCCGGTCGAGCCACCAGGACCCAGGGGGGGTGGATTTTCCGCTGGCAGGATGGGTGATCTTCCTTATTTGCAGGTGCGGGGAATGTTCTCTTCTTCCCCTGTCCGCACCTTTTCCGTGCCGCCCACTTCCTTCCAACATCACCCAACCCGTGGAATTCCTCCCCTACCCCTTTGGCCTGCGCCCGCCCTCGCTTACCCTAACCGCGGAATCCCGCAGGGATTCCGCGAATTCCCCCCAAACTAAGAAAAACTCTCTGGAGACCAGCCACCCCTTTGACGGGATCCAAGTCCCTGAACCCGGATTCGTCTCTTATGCTTCCGGCTTAGTTCAGGACCCCAGCCCGTTGGCGGAGATTCCTCGGAATTCCAGACCAGTTCCAGATCGCCCGCACGGATTTCCGGTGGAGAAACCGCCAATCCCATCCGAAACACGAAGGAAACAAAGCCTGTATCACACCGATTGAGCTTTGAACGAAGGCACGTGATCGACTCAATCCGCGTTTTTCAGGTCTTACCCATCCCCCTCTTATCAAGGTCACCTTTGGCCCGTTGCGCACGCGCATTAGGTTGGATTCAGGAGACAGATCGCTCGAACAGAAAGGACGTTTGTTTATGAATTGCCTTCCATGCTGCGCTTACGCTTATGGTCCCGGTGGGCGCGGGCGTCTATGGGTAAAGCCCAAAAAATATGACGCCTTGGACAGTCACCGGATCGGCTTGACCCCGATGGTTGCGGGATACCTGTGGCGACAAGCGTGTCCCGCCACTTCCCTTTTCCTCTCACTTCCCATACCCCTTTGGCCTGCAATCCCCCCGTCGTATACCCGAAATTGGAGGCCGCTATGAACTCTGATCTCTTCCCTGCTCCGCCGACCGTGGGACTTCGTCTCACGGGCATGCAGGTCGACTATTTGCGCCCGGGACTCCACCAGGCGGTAGTTGCCTGCGTCAGGATCCGCGAGGGACAGTCCCCGAGGGCGGAAATGCCCATCGTTTTCGACCGATCCCTGCCGCAAGGCACCTACGACCCAGTTTTAGCGAAAGGCATACTGAGTCTTTGGTCAACGATCTATCCGGCTTTCGGGGCCAAGCGGCGAGTCCGAATCACCCTCGATTTTATCCAGCTGAGTGTCTGCGCGTTGGCGGTTCGCTCTAACGCGCGACGACTGCGCCACGGTCACATCACCCTGCCCGGAACTCGACGCTCATTGGTTCAAAAGCGTCTTCTGGACCTCCTCGAAAAATCTCGCAAGCGTGCCGAGCGAGCCGCGCAGGAAGAACTCGGGCCAGAGGTTGTCGCGAAGCTACAAAGGCGCTGGCATGGCTTCGCCAGGTGGCTCAGCTTCTATGCAACCAGCTGCCGGTGCGGCAAAGCGCTGCTCCCCGGCGTTTGGTATCTGTGGCGACGGTTTGTCCTCGACAACGCCGCAGAGGTCGCCAGAAAGGAGCTGAGAGCGATAGGCGTCGAACCTCCAGAGCCCAAGGAGTTCCGCCGACTGATTCGACTTGCTGTGCGGTCGGTAAGGCGGGGCCGAGCTGGTTGGGGCGTGCGCACACTAATTACCAAGCCTCAAGGCGGCTCGTACTTACTTCGCTTTATTTTGAAAAGAACCAAAAACCAATAAAGATAAGGAGTCTAACCCCATGAAATCGTACGAAGATGTCAACCCATCACCCGAAGATCTCGCCCTCCAGGAAAGTCCCGACTTTCAGCTCCTCCTGAAGCAGTGGGCCGAGCTGGCGACTGTTCAGCGGGCCGAACTCACATTTAAGGTCGCAAACGAAGGACACCGCGAACTCGTGATTGCCCGCAATCTCGGCAAGGACGAATCAACGATCCGCCGCGATCTCAACATCGCTCGCCTGCCCGAGTCGCACAAGACACTCATCCGCGGTGGCGCGAATGCCACAACAGTGCTCCTCGATTTTCGCGAAGCTAAGGCACGCGCCGCGTACCGCGCTAAACAGGAAATGACCGCAGGCAATCACGTCTCAACTTCACCGATCCCGCCCCCTGTGCCTGTTACGCTCCGCTCCCCCGCTGAGCACAGCGCTTTCATGGCACAGGTCGAGGAGCGCGCTTGGAAGTACCGGGAAGAATTGAAGCGCATTGGCAAGCTCAATGCCACGTCGATGCGGGATCCGAAGTACCGGAAATAGAATCCAGCAACTTGTTTCTGGGGAGCGGCTGCTCCCCAGAAACACTTTTCCCGGGAACGGCGTGGCAGAACACTCCGTTCTTTCCAACCTCCAGATGCCACAAAAGAAAAAGAATTCGCGTTCGAAGAACCCGAAAGGGGGTTCATCCAAAGACGTCGTCTCCCTTCAATACGGTGGCTGGGTTAACAATGTCGTCGCCCCCGCGCTGGTGAAGTTGTACCTCGAAAGCAAAGCCTTGCCTCCGAAGGATCATCGTGCATAATCATTCCGCTATGCGGTGCGCCGTCTACTCTCGCTTCTCACCTGGTGAGAACCAGCGCGAGGCCTCGATTCACGACCAGCTTCGAAAGTGCCGGGACTACGCGGGTTCAAAGGGCTGGAACATCCTCTCCGAGCATATCTACTCGGATCAGCACATGTCGGGGGCGGGGATCGATCGTCCAGGCCTGAACAAGCTACTGGAGTGTGCGTTTCGCAAAGGTCAGGCGGCGTTCGATGTTGTGTTGGTCGACGACACCAGCCGGCTCTCGCGGGATCTTGCGGATGCTATTCGCATTTCGCAAAGACTTCGATTCGAGGGCATCCGCCTTGTTGCAGTTTCACAGAACATTGACACGAACGACGACCAATCGGATGTCATGTTCACAGTGCACGGGCTGGTCGATTCGCTTTACATAAAAGAATTGGCGAAAAAAACTCATCGCGGTCTAGAGGGACTTGCCCTCCAGGGCTTGCACACCGGCGGTCGCTGCTATGGATACGACATCGTCGATGCTCCCGACAACCGCAAGCGCTACAAGGTCAATGAAGCCGAATCGCCAATCGTAAAGCGGATTTTTGGCCTGGCGGCCCGCGGCGTGTCGTTAAAGCAGATTGCAAAAGAGCTGAACCGCGATGGGGTTCGACCGCCGCGTCCCGGGTCCCGTAAGCACTACAACTCCTGGTGTCCCTTCGGCGATCCGAGACATGCTGCGTCGCGAGATCTACGTCGGCAAGCTTGTTTGGAACAAGTCGCGATGGGTAAAAGCACCCGGAACCAATCGAAGACTGCGTCGCCCACGCCCAAAGTCGGAATGGATAACGATCAAGCAGCCCGAGCTGCGCATTGTGACCGATGAGGTCTGGGAAGGCGTGAGAGCGAAAAATGAACGGACCATGGCCCGGCATTCCGAGGGCGCAAAGAAGGGTCTCGCAAGGCGAGCGGATACAGTGCCACACGTAATGAGCGGATTCTTAAGCTGCGGGGTGTGCGGCGCGAACATGGTTATCGTCAGCGGTCGCGGTGGCAGCTATTCCCGCTACGGATGCACCCAAGCTTGGAACCGCGGCGCGTGCTCCAACAAGCTCACTATCAAGGTGGACGATGTGGAGCGAGTCTTCTTCAGTGAGTTGCAGCAGTACGCGCTGAGCCCCAATGGCATTGACCACGTGTTGGGCGAGTTCGTCCGGCAACTTGGAGCAGCGTCGGACGAGCGCGAAGCCTCCGAAAAACATTTGCAGGGCGAGCGAAAGACAATTCAGCTAGAGCTCGCCAACCTAATGGCCGCCCTCGCCGACGGTATCAGCGCGAAATCGTTGCGGGCCGCAATATCAGACCGAGAACGTGCCCTGCAGACGGTTGAAGCAAAGCTGGACCAGATCAAGCGGGCCAAGCCCCGCGTCGATCTCTTGGAGTTGAAGAATTTCGTGATCAAGAAGTTGTTCGACGTCGTGGCATTGATCAAAGTAGATCGGATCAGAGCAAAGAACGAACTGCGCCAGCACCTCGAGGAACTTCGCATGACCCCGACTCGCGATGGCGGCGGAGTCCCCTACTACTGTGGAGAGGGCCGATGGAAAATAGACGCGAACTCTGTCTGGATGGACGATTGCACGCAGTTCAAAACTGAAGTTGAGGGCAGTGGCGAAGCAGTTGAATCTAAAGGGAGAGTTTGTAGCGTTGGGAACGTTGCGGGGGCTGGATTTGAACCAGCGACCTTTGGGTTATGAGCCCAACGAGCTACCAGACTGCTCCACCCCGCGCATTGATCATAACAACCACCCCTCTACGCGTCAAACCGCTGGCTGCAGCGTTTGCTCTTATGTGGCACGCTAGGTGATGCAATTCACTACGCAACCTTCTCGACCCCGTTCCCTCGGAATGTTTCGCATCACTCCTGATCCCGCGCAGCTTGATTTTTAACATCCTCCCAACATTTCGCATTGCGCCGACCGTCTTCGTGCCGTTACATTTTAAGAACGAACCCTTCCTTTCATTTTGATCGCAATCGTCCTGAGATGAGAATTCCTCGGACCCACGCCTCCCTACGCGCCTCCGCCCAATGTCTTCTCGGAGCCTGTATTTCACATCCCAACCGGGCGATCGTTCGCGCCTCAGGAGCTCGGTTTCGAGGATGAGCCTGGCCACCCTCAACGACATTTTCTTTGCGATTGTTGATCGCGGGCGCGAGCGCGTGGTGATGCATCGCCAAGCCATCCAGTGGGTATCGATTTCCTCGGAGGAGCTATATCGGAATGTCGTGGGGGTGGCTCGCGCGCTGGACCGGTGGGGAATCGGCAAGGGTGATCGTGTGGCCATTCTCAGCGAAAATCGCCCGGAGTGGACCACCGCCGACTTTGCCTGCCAGCTCCTGGGCGTAGTTTCTGTTCCCATTTATTCCACTCTTACGACCGATCAGGCCGCATTCATTCTGAAAGATGCCGAGTGTCGCGCCGTCTTCGTCTCTTCCGAACAACAATTGCGCAAGGTCCTGGCCGCCCAGCCCCAAACTCTCGTCGAAAAAATAGTCGTCATGGATCCCGTCGAAACGGCTCATGCCTTTAGCATGGCTCACCTCATGCATGAAGGGCCCGCCACACGAGATACCGCGATCGACGCCCGCGCCCGCGCTATTGTCGCCGACGACCTCGCCACGCTCATCTACACTTCGGGGACTACGGGCGTGTCCAAGGGCGTGATGCTGACTCACGGCAATCTCACGTCCAACATCGAGTACTCTTTGAAAAGCTTCGACTTCATCGGCGAACAAGTGAGCGTATCGTTTCTGCCGCTCTCCCACATCACGGCGCGCCATGTGGACTTCGCCATGCTCTTCAACGGAGTCACTCTGGCTTACTGCCCATTCGTGGATCAGCTGCCGCAAGCGCTCCTGGAAGTCAAGCCCACCATGTTCGTTTCCGTGCCTCGTGTCTACGAGAAAATCCATGCACAGACCGACCTAAAAGCCAAGGGCTTCCCCAAGAACAAGATTCTTCGTTGGGCGCTCTGGGTGGGGCGCTCGCACGCAGGCGAAATTCTGAAAGGCGGGGTCCCCAACTCCACCGCATGGCGGTTGGCTGACAGACTCGTCTACTCCAAGGTGCGTGCGGGCATGGGCGGTCGCGGGCAGGTCTTTATTTCAGGCGGAGCGCCGCTCGGTCGCGAACTCGCCGAATGGTTTTCGTGGATTGGAATTCGCATTCATGAAGGCTACGGCCTCACGGAGACCTCGCCCGTCATCGCTGTCAATACGCCGCACGACCACAAACTGGGCACGGTCGGTAAGCCGCTCGCCAACGTGGAAGTGAAGATTGCCGACGACGGCGAAATTCTGGTGCGCGGCCCTTCCGTCTTCAAAGGCTACTGGAAACGGCCGGAAGAGACTGCCAACGCGTTCGTCGATGGCTGGTTCAAGACCGGGGACATCGGCAATCTCGACGCTGACGGCTTTCTGTCCGTCACCGACCGCAAGAAAGATCTGATCAAGACTTCCGGCGGAAAATTTATTGCCCCCCAGCCCATCGAGAACTCCTTGAAACACAATGCACTTATCGCCGAGGCCATCATCGTCGGCGACAAGCGCAAGTTCCCTGCAGTCGTGATCTCGCCATACTTCACATTGCTGGAAGATTGGGCGCGCAATAATCAGGTCCCCTTCCAATCGCGTCCCGAACTTATTGCGCATCCCAAAGTGCAGGCACTTTATGACGGCATCGTCGAGGACGTTAATCGCAACCTCGCCCGCTTTGAAAAGCTGAAGAAAGTCATCCTCGTGCCTGACGAATTTACCCCCGCCGACGGCACCCTGACCCACACCATGAAAGTCCGCCGCCGGGCCGTCGAGGAGCGCTACCGAAAATTGATCGAAGAGGTCTACGCCCGCGCCGAAGCCGCCCCGCTGGTCGGTCACATCAGCGGGTAATCCGATTTTCTGCCCGCGCCCGTCTGTTTCATTACAATAAAGATATGTCGGATTCCTTGCTCATCGCCGGACGCCCCTTCCAGTCCCGCCTGATTGTAGGTACGGGCAAATACAGGTCGTTTCAAGAAACTGCGCGCGCGCTCGAGGCAAGCGGCGCTGACATGGTGACCGTCGCTGTCCGCCGCGTGAATCTCGACCGCAGCAAGGAATCGCTGCTCGATTACATCGACGCGAAAAAGTATTTCCTGCTCCCGAACACTGCCGGCTGCTACACGGCCGATGAAGCCATCCGCGCTGCCCGTCTCGCGCGGGAGGTCGGCCTGTCAGACTGGGTCAAACTCGAGGTCATCGGCGACCAGGCCACGCTCTATCCCGACGTTCAGGCCACGCTTGAGGCAACTCGCGTCCTGGTGAAGGAGGGCTTCACGGTCCTTCCCTACACGTCTGACGATATCGTCTTCGCAAAACGCCTGGTAGACGCTGGCGCGGCCGCCGTCATGCCGCTCGGCGCTCCCATCGGCAGCGGCATGGGAATCCAGAATCAGGCCAGCATCCGCATTCTGCGCGAACTTATCACCAGCCTTCCAGTCATCGTTGACGCGGGCGTGGGCACTGCCTCGGACGCCGCAGTCGCCATGGAACTGGGTGCTGACGCCGTCCTCATGAACACAGGGATTGCCGGAGCCCAGGATCCGGTGCTGATGGCAGAAGCCATGAAGAACGCGGTCGTAGCCGGCCGCCAGGCGTATCGCGCCGGACGCATGCCGAAAAAACTCTACGCG
The DNA here is from genome assembly GCA_963850425.1 of uncultured Acidobacteriota bacterium. GTDB lineage: Bacteria > Acidobacteriota > Terriglobia > Terriglobales > Acidobacteriaceae > Gp1-AA133. The sequence continues at coordinate 943,364 of CAWKLF010000007.1, forward strand.
ACGGCCAGTTCCCCGCTGGAAGGCGTGGTTCGCTAGTTCAGCCGGCTGGACCGCACCAGGCGAGGTCCTCGGTGCCTCTGTGTCTCTGTGGTAAAGAAGACTTTCCACGAAATCCCAAAAAGCAAAAAGGCGGCCCAAGGCCGCCTTTCGCATCATTCTTTAAATCTGCGTCACAGCATCTTCACGCCAGTAACGTGGATCGTGTCGCCCGTGACCTTTCCGCTTACCGCGACGTGATGGCCTTCGTGGCCCTTCAGCGCGTCCGGATTTTCCACGTTCAGGATTTTCTGGTCGCCGTCGGTAACCACCACCATCTTCGCGCCTTCTTCCAGGCACTTTTTGGTGCAGGCCGCTGCACCGGCATTCGCGCCCTTCACTCCGCACTTGGAATCGCTAATCCATCCATTCACCGTGTCGCCCTTGTCATCGGCCGCAAACGAGAATGAGGCAATCGACAGAACCATGCACAACATCAAGCAAACCGAAAATGCTTTACGCATCGAGCTGAGTCCTCCTGATCGAATCATTGTTTTTGACGCTAGTGCTTAAAGCGAGCCTTAAACGCGTAGCCAGAGGCCGCTCCCCTAGCGGCTCAAACCTTATCTTGGGATCTTGAAGACGGGGCGTGAGAAGAATGCTACCACACCTCCACCCTGAGAATGTCGCAAGAAGAGCACTACAGACCTCTACTTCCGCGCCGCATCATTGACAGGCCTTTGCGGAACAGGCGCCACGTAGACGACCTCGCCCGGACGCGCATAATGCAACTGTTCGCGCGCTTCCTTCTCAATGGCCTTCGGGTCGTTCTGCAGTGACCGGATCTGCTGCGTGTAAAGGTCGTTTTCTTTCTGCAACTTATCGATGTCGGCCTGCAGCCTCTGCCGCTCGGCCCGCTTCGACCGGTAAATCACCATGCCATTAGCGCCAAACATAACATGCAAGAACAACCATGCGGCCAGCATGGCAACGCCGGCCGTTGCCAACCGCCGCCGCTCCGCGTGCAGCACGCTCCAGATCGGCCGCGATTTCTCCACCCAGCGTGCCGCCAGCGCCTCCGCCAGCGGAACCTTGTCCACCATGGCGCGCAGGCCGTCTTCGGGCTTCAGAAAAGGCCGGACCTTGGATAACTTGTCTACTCGAAAATCCATTGCTTGGCCGCCGTGCTCAGCCTGGCGAGTTCAGCCGCATTCGCGGCTTCGGAATAGACTCGCACGACGGGCTCAGTTCCTGACAAGCGATAGCAAATCCAGGAACCATCCTGAAACACCAGCTTCAGGCCGTCTTTGCGAACCACCTCTCCGACCTTGCGGCCGAAGAAATCCCGTGGCTCAGACCGTAGCTTTTCAGTGAACTTCGCTTTCACTTCCTGCGTCAAGCGGAAGTTCTCTCTTTGCGGATAAAAGGAACCAACTTTGGCAAATAGCTCTTGCAATTGTGTCCCCAGCGACTTCCCGCGCCTCGCCACCATCTCGCAACACAGCAGCCCCGCCAGCATGCCATCTTTTTCCGGCACATGGTGCCGGATCGACAATCCCGCGCTCTCTTCTCCGCCAATGCAGATCTTGTCCTCTTTAATCAGTTCCCCGATGTATTTGAAACCGACCGGCGTCTCATGCAACTCCACCTTGTGATACTTGGCCAGCGCGTTGATCAGGTTCGTGGTGGCCACGGATTTTCCCACTCCGTTCTTCCAGCCTCGGCTCTCCACCAGGTAGTCGAACAGCAGCGCAATGATGTAATTGGGCTGAAAAAACGTGCCATCTTCATCCACGATGCCGAACCGGTCCGCATCCCCATCGGTCGCGATCCCGATGTGCGCCTTGGTCCGGCGCATCTTTTCGCGACAGTCTCCCAGCAAATGATCGTCAGGTTCCGGCGCATGTCCCCCAAACAAGACGTCCCGGTAATCGTGCACACACTCCACCGCAACTCCGCCTTCACGCAACAGTTCGTCAGAATACCCACAAGCCGCGCCCCAGAAAGGATCAAACACTACGCGGAGTCCCGCCTTTTGAATGGCATTCAGATCTACAATTTCGCGCAGTCGCGACAGATACATTCGGCGCGGATCAATCGCCTCCGACCCGGGCGGATCCGCCACGGCCTTGCTCGGCGCCGTATCCGCCGCCATGATTTCCGCTTCGATTTGTTTTGTCACTTCCGGTAGCGCCGGAGCCCCATCCGGCGTGGAGAACTTGATTCCGTTGTATTCTGGCGGATTGTGCGAAGCCGTGAAGTTGATTGCGCCATCCGCTTTCGCCTGCATGACTGCGTATGAAATGGCAGGCGTCGGCGCGGCCTCGGCGATCACCAGCGGCGTTACGCCATGAGCCGACAGAATCTCCGCAGCCATGGCGCATAGGGTCTCTCCCAAAAACCGCGGGTCGCGTCCCACGATGACCTTGGCGCCTTTCGGCTTCTGCGAAACCACGTAGCGCGCAATCCCGCTCACCGCCCGCCGCACGTTGGCAAAGGTGAACTCATCCGCCACTACCGCTCGCCACCCGGAAGTCCCGAACTTGATTTGTGTTGTCATGGCTCGAATCCTGCAGAATCTATGGTTTTGCTTCCCCGCGTCATGCTGGTTGCATATTATGGACTTGCAATACCCTGCGCTGTGATGGTTCGACCGCGCGCTTGTGATGCACCGCGCGCAGATTGCAAGCCTTAGTTGCGTCCGCGGTGCCCGATTCTATATGACCAACAAGAGACTCGTCCTCACTACCACATCTTCCCCTGAAGAAAGCAGGAAGATCGCCCGCGAACTTGTGGAGCGTCGCCTGGCCGCCTGCGTCAACATTGTCCCGAAAATCGAATCCGTCTACCGGTGGGAGGGCAAAATCGAAGAGGCGCAGGAGTATCTGCTGCTCATTAAAACCACGGCCGAAGCGTTCCCCGGACTGTGCGCAGCGATCCAGCAACTCCATTCCTACGACCTACCCGAATGCGTCGCCCTCCCGATCGAAGACGGCAGTCTTGCTTACCTGCGCTGGATTGATGAGTCGGTGAAATGAGTGAATTCAACGCATCCACCTGGGAGTGGTTAGTCCGGAAAGTCGTTGCCTGGCTGCTAAAACCTGGCCACAATCCGGTGCCTATTTTTTCGGTCTTCAATACGGACCGTCTTGTGCTGACGGCTGAGTAAAGCGCCAAAATCAGAGCACCCGCTCCCATGACGGCTCACTTCGTCGCCTCTGCCCATTCGCGTTCTCCCGCCTGTAACATCGCCGACCGATCCTCCGGCAAAATCCATCGCTGCCCAACCAACTCATCCAACGCCTTCGTATATCGCCCCATGTACTCCTCGCGCCCGGCATACCGTTCCGCGATCGACTTCCGCGGATCGCGCGACCTCTTCCGCTCCTCCGCCGTCCGCGCAAACGGCACGTACGATCCAACGAACGCACACCGCTGTTCAGACGCTCCAATCGAGGAATCGCGCAGACTCCATCCCGTGTAGGTCGCCAGCGGAACCGTCAATTCCGGCAACCGCACGCCGGCGCGTTCATTGCCGTCTTCATCCACCCGTGGCACGAGAACCGGAAACGCCGCGCCGGCTTTCGGGGGCTGCGTCTCGAAAATCCCGTGCGCAAACTTCGGCCCGTACTCCATGTGATAAGCCGCATTCGCTTCCCGGGGCCGGTTCACTCCGGGAATCGCGGGAAAGGCTAACTCCTCCAGCGGCACCAAAGTCTGATCCGAGATCTTGGGATATCTGCTTGCAGGCGGAGAAGTGTCATTCCGGACCCAGGCGTCCATATTCGAAATCATCGACCGCCAGAAATACCTGACCGGCAGCGGCGACTGGGGAAGCTGACCCATTGTGTCGGCCTCCCCCCTGGCGGGAGGAAACGGCCCCGAATAATGCTGCAATCCGGTGAAGTGATAGATACGCACCTTCTCCGACACATCAGCGTCACGCTTGCCGTCGGCACTCACGTGAATCAACGCTGCCGCTCTTCCCCAATACTCATAAGAGGTGTTGGAGAAAAAAATCTTAGGCACGACCTTGTCTTTAGCGGCGCGGTCCAGCAGCCCGGACGTCTCCCCGCTCACCGGGTCAGTTTCCGGCTGATCGGTGAATGGAAATATGTCGGTCGGAAAGAAAATCGACGAGGTCGGCTGCGCGTCGCGCGAGGGCTGTGCAAAGCGGTAGTTGAAGCTTCCCCGCCCCGCGCCGGCCACATGCGCCAGCACGCCATCCAGCGCCATCCGGCCGTCCTCGTCGGCATTAAATCCCTGGTAGAGAAAATCGCGCAGGAATCGTCCATTCTGCGAAATACCCTCGCCATAAACGCGCGCCGCCGGAGTCACCGCATCGGTGGCGCGCTTGGCATAGGAAGCAAAATCACGAATCGCCGCAAATGCACATCCCGCCACCACCGGATCGGACACGGCATACACGTACTCGTAAATCTTTCCTGGCTGAAATCCCCCCTTGAGATGAATATGCCTGCTGCTGGGAACAAGTTTGCCGTCAAGCGTCCGCGCGAATTCCCATTCATTGCGCGGAATCGTAGTGCGCTGCCCTTCCCGCGTATCTCTGACCGTCAATGTATTGCGGGAATCGTGCGGCGCCGATACCGGATACTCGAGTCCACCAACCTGCCCGACGAAGTAATGCCCCAGCGGAACGTCATCCATCGCCTTCGGCAGCATGAAATCGCCGCGCAGCAGGCCCGTGATGGCCTTCCCGTCCTCCTTCGCGATGGGCGCATAAATCTTCAGAGCTTCGGCTCCGACCGCATCCCACTGCCAGCCCAGGCTGACGACCGTAAATCCGTTCCGCAGAAACCACGCGTCGCCCGCATCCTTCGACAAATCCTCGTCCCCGCCATCGACGAGCGAAAGAATGCGCGGGTGCCCGCGGTTCGGAACCTCCAGCAGCAGCGAGCCATTCCCCTTTTTCGAATCCTTGGGACGCACGCAAACGAAGTCGGCGGAGAATTCCACCTCGCCATCCTTCAGATTCTCCGCGAGAGCCAGATCAACAATGCGTTGATTATGAGGATTCGCAACCCGGATAGAAAAATACACGCGCCCGACAATGCGCTCGTACGCCCCCACCTCGCCGAACGACTTCCCTCCCAGCACGTCACGCCGGGAAGAGATCTCGACCCGGGTCACCCGCGCATGCAACGAAAAGTTGATCAGCAGGAATACAAGCAGCGAATAATTCAGGATAACTCTGCGCAACATGCGGGCGAGAATATCACGAGGACAGGTTCCTCTTAACGGCTTTAGCAGACTGTTCGCAGTGGCAGCTTCTTCGCGAGCTTGGCGGCTTTTCTTCCCGAACTTGGCGGTTGAAGATTTCTCCGCGCACTCCCCGGCCGTTCTCTGCGACCTCGGCGGTCAAAAGCTTCTAACTGTCGAAAGAAAATGGTGGCGAAGTCGAGGTGGTCTGAAATCTAGATCGCGTCCAGAGCCTGATCCAGGTCCGCGATGATGTCTTCGACATCCTCCACGCCGACCGAAATCCGGACCAGCCCATCTGTAATTCCGATCGCCCTCCGCCCCTTCTCCCCGACCGCGGCGTGCGTCATGGTTGCCGGATGCGAAATCAGCGTCTCCACTCCGCCCAGCGACTCTCCCAGCGAGCATACCCGCACCTTCCGCAGCATCCTGTTCGCGTTCGACAACGATCCGGTCTCGAACGAAATCATCGCCCCGAATCCTGACATCTGCCGCTTGGCCAAATCGTGCTGCGGATGATCCGCAAGTCCGGGATAGAAGACCTTCTTCACCTTCTTGTGTCCGTCAAGAAACGCCGCCACGATCCGTCCGCTTTCGTCATGAACACGCATGCGCGCGGCCAGTGTCTTCACCCCGCGCAAGATCAGCCAGCATTCAAACGGGGACAGGATCGCGCCCGCCGCCTTCTGCAGAAAGGCCAGCTTTTCCGCCTGTTCCGGCCGAGTGCAAACAACCACTCCGCCCAAACCATCGCTGTGCCCGTTCAGGAATTTCGTAGTTGAGTGCACCACCATGTCCGCGCCCAGCGCAATCGGCTGCTGGAAATACGGGGACATGAACGTATTGTCGACCACCAGGTCCACTTTCCTCTTCCTGCAAATCGCGCTCACCGCCCGGATATCGGTCAATGCCATCAGCGGATTGGTCGGCGTCTCGATGAACACCATCCGCGTATTCTTCTTGCTCGCCCGCTCGACGTTCTCGGGCACCGACGTGTCCGCATAACTGAACTCCAGCCCAAAATCTGCCCAAACCTGGTTGAACAGCCGGGGCGTCCCCCCATAAAGGTTGTGGCCACACACCACGTGATCGCCGGCCTTCAGCGTCGTAACAATCGCATTGATGGCAGCCATCCCGCTGGCAAACACTTTGGCCGCAGTTCCCCCCTCAAGCGCCGCAAGATTCTGTTCCAGCCGGTCCCGCGTCGGATTCGATACGCGTGCATACTCGTATCCCTTGTGCTTGCCAATCTCATCCTGCACGTAGGTCGAAGTCGCATAAATTGGCGGAGCCACCGCTCCCGTCAAAGCATCCGGCTCCTGCCCAAGGTGAATGGCGCGTGTTGCAAAGCCTCGCATCTTATTGATCTTCATATGTAGATTGACATTTGCAGATTGACATTCCGATTTCAGTCCAACGAGTTGTCATTCTGAGCGTAGCGAAGGACCTATGCATTTTTGATGAACGAAAAATCTTAAAACACAGAGGCCGCTGCGAACTTCCGCAGAGATCGCAGAGAAATGCGTACAGCGAGAAAGTACCGTTCAAAAATAAAAAAAGGCTCTTCTCTGCGCCCTCCGCGGCCTATCTCTGCGCACTCTGCGTTTTAAGATTTTTAGGCCAACGATCAACGACCGCTCTTCTAAATTCCACCCTCAAAAATCTTCTTCGACAAGTACCGCTCAGCCGAGTCCGGCACCATCGTCACCACGCGCTTCCCTGCTCCTAGCCGCCGAGCCAAGGTCAAAGCTGCATACACCGCCGCCCCGCCGCTCGATCCGGCCAGCACCCCTTCCTTCGCGGCCAATTCCTTTACCATCTCGAACGCCTGTTCGTCCGTGACCATCATGATTTCGTCGCACACCGACCGATCGAAGTTCTTTGGAATAAAGCTCGCCCCAATCCCTTCCACCTTATGAGGTCCCGGCGGCCCGCCTCCATACACCGATCCTTCGGTCTCCACCAGAACCGTTACTGCCTTCGGCAGGCGTTCCTTCACAAAGCGCGCCACACCGGTAAAAGTGCCCGCCGTGCCCGAACCAAGCGTAAGCCCGTCAATCTGTCCATCCATCTGCTCAAAGATTTCGCGCGCCGTAGTTTCGTAGTGATAATCCGGATTGGCGGGATTTTCGAACTGCCCGGCCATGAAGGCTCCCGGCGTGGAGGCGACCAATTCATTCGCGCGGGCAATCGCGCCCGCCATGCCCTCGGCCTCCGGAGTGCGAGTCACCTCGGCGCCCAGGGCCCGCATGATGATCACTTTCTCCTCCGAAAACTTCTCCGGCACAAACAGCGTCACCTTGTATCCGCGCTTCACTCCAATCAGAGCCAGGCCAATACCCGTGTTGCCCGCCGTAGCCTCGACAATAGTTCCACCCGCCTGAAGTTTCTCTTCCTTCTCCGCTCGCTGAATGATGCCGATCGCGGCGCGGTCCTTCACGCTGCCTCCCGGATTCAAATACTCGAGTTTGGCAAATACTTCGGCCGCCCCGGCGGGAACCAGTCGCGTGAGTTGCAGCATGGGAGTTTCGCCGACCAGCTGGGTAATGTCGTCGGCCACACGCAGGCGTGAAATCGTGGTTGCGTTTCGCACAGTACAGACTAAGGAAACCGGGATACCAGCGTCAATGTCACTTCAGTGCGCAGGCTTTTTCTGAACATCGGCGTCCGCCGCCGCGCGATCCTGCCCCGCGTAATACCCGCTTTTGGTGCGCACCGTGAGCTTTCCATAACCCTTGGACTTGGCCTCCACGCGAATCGTGCGATACCCGCCCGTACTCTTCGGATTCGTCGGCTTGTACCCCAGCGTGTACTGGTTGCGGATGTCGTGCGCCACGTTGCGCGTGATGGAATCCACTTCATCCAGACTCTTCGGGAAGAAAGCCATGCCGCCGGTTTTTTCCGCAATGAACTGCATAGCCTTGCGCGCCCGCCGCGCCTTTTCCTCGCCCAGCAACCCAATCGCGTACACCGTCGGCCCGTTTTCTTCCTGCAGCCGCCGGATCGCCTGCTCCAGCGTTTCCTGGCTCTCGTTATCTTCTCCGTCCGTAACCACCAGCAGCACGCGCTTTTCAAGCTTGGCATTCTTCTTCAGGTGTCCGGCCGACGCCACCACCGCGTCGTACAGCGCCGTCCCCCCGCGCGTATCCACCTTCTCCAGCGCTTCTTTCATTTTTCCGATGTCGGCGGTGAAGTCCTGGTCGAGGTAATACTCGTCGTTGAAATTGACGATGAACACTTCATCCTGCGGATTGCTCGCCTTGACCAGGTTGATGGCCGCCTTGTTCACCTTGTCGCGCTTCTCCCGCATGGAACCCGAATTGTCGATCACGATGCCCAGCGCCACCGGAATATCTTCATGCCGGAATGAAACGATGTTCTGCGGTTTGCCATCTTCCAGCACCGTGAAGTCCGGCTTGTTCAGGTTCGTCACCATGCGCTGCTTATCGTCCACTACGGTCGCGTGCAGCACCACCTCTTCCACCGAGGTGTGAAACCGGAATCCGCCCTCTTCCTCCTGCGCCGTGGGCGTAGACTGCTGTGCAGCCGGAGGCGGCGTCTCCGGTTTTTGCGGATCCTGCTTGGGTGGATCGGGTTTGGCTGGATCCTGTCGCGCAGGCGGTGCGGACGCAGGCTGGGCAATTCCTGAAGGGAAAGCATCGCCCGCAGGTTCGGCACTCTGGGACGCTGCATTCGCGAGGGGGAAAATCAAGAACAGAGCGGCCAGGAAAATCCGGCTACTCCGCAGGTGCATAGTATCCCGTCTTCGCATAAACCCGGAGAGGCGGCAACCCCTTTGGCGGAAGTAATTTCACTTTTATCTTACGCCATTTGCCATCCTTTATCGGATTGGTTGGACGGTATCCCAGCACGTATTGGTTGCGCAGCTCAATGCCAATCTTGGTCGCCACATCGGCCAGGTCATTCGGATTATCGATCGTAAACGCGCGCCCACCGGTCAGTTCCGTGACATCGCTCAGCAGCGCCGGACCCAGCTTTTCTTCTTCAGTCGGAAAGTAGTGGTCGTAAATGCCGACGGCGTAGATCAGCACATCGGCTTCTTTCACCATGGACTTGATCTCGCCCTCGGTGTACCGGCTGTGGTTGTCGCCCCCGTCGGAGATGATGAGCATCGCCTTCTTCGCGTACTTGGCGTGCTTCATCTTGTTGACACCCAGGTAAATCGCATCCAGCAGCGCCGTGCGGCCCTTGGGCACGGTGTACACCAGCTTGCCCTGGATGTCTTCGATCGAACTGGTGAAGTCGCTGACTTCTTCCGGCTTGTCCGCGAAGGTGATCATGAAGAACTCATCCTGCGGATTCGCCGTCTTGAAAAATTCCACCACCGCTTCGCGGGCGCGCTCGATCTTCGAGCTCATGCTGCCGCTCATGTCAAAAATAACGCCCAGCGACACGGGCGCATCTTCACTCGAAAACGACTTGATCTCCTGCTGGCTCTTGCCTTCAAAAACCGTGAAGTTGTCTTTATCCAGACCCGTCACCAGGCGGTTCATCGGATCGGTGATCGTGACCGGAACCAGGACCAGTTCTGCCGAAGCCTTGAGCGGCCGGGTGTGTGGACTGAAATTCGCTTCCAGTTCCTTGATGTTGGCAGTGTCGCTCGCCGGTTTCGGCTCGATGCGGGGCTTGATGTGGACATCATCGTCGGTGTTTTGGGCTTGTGCCACCTGAACTTGCAGGCCGAACAGCATCGTCAACAAGGCAACCAGACACAGGTAGGCAGGGAAATGCTTTGAGCACAGCATCGTTCTGATCCCGGTTTTAGATTGGACCGAGTGGCGATTCCGAACTTTGGTCTTGGAGAAAGACCAGCACCCACGATGGCGGGGCATACCCCAACCTCAGTGGATCGGATCGTATCACAGATTTATTGCGCCAGACTCGGAGAAATCCGGTATTTTGTCATCATTTTGTAAGGATTACCGCCCTCTGGAAACGCCCGGCCAGAGCCAATTCGCACCGCACTGCGCGCAGTCTGCCGGACTGTTAAAATAACTGCCTTCCATGGCTTCCATCCATCCTTTTCGCGCCCTGCGTTACGATCCCGAGCGAGTAACCCCGTCCGACGTGGTTACCCAGCCTTACGATAAGATCACACCCCAATCCCAGGAGCGCTACTACGCTGCCAGCCCATACAACCTGGTGCGCCTGATCCTCGGCAAACGCGAACCCGGCGACAACGATCAGAACAACGTCTACACCCGCGCTTCTGCCTTCTTCCGCGATTGGCGCCGGCAAGGCATCTTCCTGCAAGACGCACAGCCCTCGATCTACGTCTATTCCCAGACCTTTACCGTTCCGGGCACCAGTTCGGGAGTGGAACGCCGCGGCTTCATCGCCTTGGGGCGGATCGAGGACTACGCCGCCGAAGTGGTCTTTCGCCACGAGCAGACTCTGGCCAAGCCGAAGGCCGACCGCCTGCAACTCCTGCAGACAACCCGTTCCCACTTCGGCCAGATCTTCATGCTCTACAACGACAGCGGCGAGGTCGACGCCCTCCTCGCCCAGGACTCCGCACCCACCACCGCGGTCACTGACGAGTACGGCGTGCACCATCGCATGTGGCGCGTCTCGGACGCGAGCCTGGTCGAATTGGTGCGCGGCAAGATGCGCGACAAGAAGCTCATCATCGCCGACGGCCATCACCGCTACGAGACCGCGCTGAATTACCGCAACCAACGCCGCTCCGCCGAAGCCCAACCCGTGGGGACTCCGCGTGAGCGCGGCAGCACCGCCACCATGCTCCGCTCGCTCGAAACCGAAGCGCCTCCCTACGACCTGGTCATGATGACCTTCGTCAACATGAACAGCCCCGGCCTGGTGATCCTGCCCACGCATCGCGTCGTGAGTGGTCTGCCGTCGTTTTCGCCGGGCGAGTTTGCTACGTCCGCGCGCGCGTACTTCAACGTCGAAGAAGTCGATCCTGCCGTAGACGCTAAGCGTGCAACCGCGATCCTGCGCGAAGCCGGACACGTCGGCACCGCCATCCTCGCCGCCACCAACTCCCAGGTCTGGCTGCTGCACACCCCCAAAGCCCCCGCTTCCCTGTTCCCAAACCTTTCCATTCGCCAGCAGGCGCTCGACGTCGTGCAGCTCCACAAGGTTCTTTTGGAAGGGGTGCTGAAGCTGTCGGAAGAATCGATTCGCGAGCAACAGAACCTCGCCTACGTACGCGATGCTGCAGAAGCCCTGTCCGCGGTCCGCGCGGGCGGAGCCAACGTCGCCTTCCTCATGAATCCCTGCCGCATGAGCCAGGTCCGCGACATCGCCTTCGCCGGAGAAGTGCTCCCGCAAAAATCCACCGACTTCTATCCCAAGCTACTAAGCGGCCTGACCATCTACGCCCTGGACTGAGTTCGTTTCGTCGCCCTCCTGTTCGTACTCTGCATAAACCAAGCTTTTCTGCGGTCTCTGGGCGTCCTCTCCGCGCCCTCTGCGTTTTAAGATTTTGTGGCACCAAGTTGACATGTGCCGTCTCGCCTTTGCCAGCTACGTCATTTGGGAGGGGCCCAACCTCAGTCGGCCCATAACAAACCGAATTGTCGCAGCTCCCAGCGGCTGAAGTTCTCTTCTCGAAACCCGCCAGCGGCCACCTACGTTGTAAAATATAGGTTTATTTTCGACTCGACTTCCCAACTTATGGCCTCCGAAGACAAAACCCTGGTTCGCGACGAGCGCTACGACGCCCAGAGCGTCGAGGCCAAGTGGTTCGATCGCTGGCAGCAGGACCCCGCCCTCTACGCCGCTGAGTCCACCTCGAGCAAGCCCAAGTACTACGTGCTCGAAATGCTTCCCTATCCTTCGGGCGCGCTGCATATGGGCCACGTGCGCAACTACGCCATTGGCGACGCCCTCGCGCGTTACATGTGGATGAACGGCTACAACGTCCTGCATCCCATGGGTTGGGATTCATTCGGTCTCCCCGCCGAAAATGCCGCCATCAAGAACAACACGCCGCCCCGCGAGTGGACGCTCGGCAACATCGCCAACATGAAGGCGCAGATGAAGCGCCTCGGCTTCGGTTACGACTGGTCGCGTGAAGTCACCACCTGCCTGCCCGACTATTACCGGTGGAACCAGTGGTTCTTCCTGAAGATGTACGAGCGTGGCCTGGTCTACCGCAAGAAGAGCCTGGTCAACTGGTGCCCGAAGTGCGCCACCGTGCTTGCCAACGAGCAGGTGGTAGGCGGCAACTGCTGGCGCCACGAAGACACCCCCGTCGAGCAGCGCGAACTCGAGCAGTGGTTCATGCGCATCACGCAATACGCCGACGAACTTCTCCGCGACCTGGAGAAGCTCGACCACTGGCCCGAAAAAGTGCGCACCATGCAACGCAACTGGATTGGCCGCAGCCAGGGCGCGTTGGTCGACTTCGAACTGGGCGGCAGCGTTGGCCCCGCCGGCTCGAAGATTACCGTCTTCACCACCCGCATCGACACCATTTACGGCGCGACCTCGGTGCAACTCGCCCCCCAGCATCCCATCGTCGCCGACATGCTCGCCAAAAATCCCGACCTGCGCCCGAAAATTGACCAGTTGATCGCCGAGCAGCGCAAGGCCAAAGAAGTCGGCGACATCGGCGCCATCGAAAAGCACGGTGTCTTCACCGGCCGCTACGCGAAGAATCCCTTCAATCAGGAACCGCTGCCCGTCTGGGTCGCCAATTACATCCTGATGGATTACGGCACCGGCGCCATCATGAGCGTGCCCGCGCACGATGACCGCGACTACGATTTCGCCAAGAAATACAAATTGGCAATCAGGGTCGTGGTCCTTCCCACCTCCACCGGCGAGGGCGACGAAACCGTCATGGATCCCCCGCTGCCTTTTGTGACCGAAGACGGCCTGGTGGTGAACTCCGGACAGTTCAGCGGGCTGACCAGCCAGCAAGCCTTGAAGGCGATGGCTGAATTCGCCGAGAAGAACGGCTTCGGCAAAGCCACCGTGACCTTCCGCTTGAAAGACTGGGGAATTTCTCGCCAGCGCTACTGGGGCACACCCATCCCCATGCTCTATTGCGAGAAGGATGGCATCGTCCCCGTCGCGGAAAAGGATTTGCCCGTCATCCTGCCCGACAACGTGGACGTTTCTCTAACCGGTGGCTCGCCGCTCGCGCAAGTGCCCGAGTTCGTCAATGCCACCTGTCCCAAATGCGGCGGCCCGGCGCGCCGCGAAACCGACACGATGGATACGTTCGTCGATTCGTCGTGGTACTTCTACCGCTACACCGACGCGGAGAACGACCGCGCACCCTTCGACAGCGCTATCGCTGCCTACTGGTTTGGCGATCGGGGCATCGACCAGTACATTGGCGGGGTTGAGCATGCCATCCTGCACCTCATTTACTCGCGCTTCTGGACCAAGGTCATGCGCGATATGGGGATGGTGAAAAACGACGAACCCGTGGAGCGCCTCTTCACGCAGGGCATGGTGATTAAGGACGGCGCCAAGATGTCCAAGAACCTGGGTAACGTCGTCTCCCCCGACGACATGGTCGCGCGCTTCGGCGCCGACGCCGCCCGCCTCTACAGCCTGTTCGCCGCGCCGCCCGACCGCGACCTCGACTGGCAGGAGTCCGGCATCGAAGGCATTCGGCGTTTCATTGGCCGCGTCTACACCTTCTTCCGGCAGGATCCTGTACTCGCGGGAACTTTTACGCCGGGCTACGCGCCGGCCGAGTTGTCGTCCGACGCGCGCGGGGTCTTGCGAAAAATTCATCAGACCATCCGGCGCATTACCGAAGACTTTAAAGGACGCTGGCACTTCAACACTTCCGTCGCCGCGCTGATGGAATTGCTGAACGAACTCAATGCTGCACACGTCTTGTTCCACGCCGATGGCCCTGCATCAGCGCCCAAAGCTTTCCGCGCTGAAGTGCAGCGAACGTTTGTTCTCCTGCTCGCTCCGTTTGCGCCTTATCTCGCGCACGAACTCTGGGAGTCGCTCGGTGAAAAAGAAAATCTCCTGAAGGCGCGCTGGCCAAAATACGATCCCGCGCTTGCAAAAGAAGAAGAAGTCGAGATCCCCGTGCAGGTGAACGGCAAACTGCGCAGCCGCGTGCTCGTTCCGGCCGACGCCGAGGAGGCGTTCGTCAAGGAGCGTGCCCTCGCCGACGGTAAAATAAAAGCCGCCATCGCCGGCAAGCAGATCGCGAAAGTCATCTTCGTGCCCGGCAAACTGCTCAACCTGGTCGTGCGTTAGCACCATCACCGAAACAACTGCGAGCTTGCCCGGAATTCCTCCGTGATCTCCGTGTCCTGTCTGTTTAAGCTTTTGACATTCGGCCCAGGTCCAAAATAAAAAAGGCGGGCACCTCAGCCCGCCTCATCATTTCAATCGCAGCTAACCTACTTCTGAGCCGTCACCGTCGAATCAAACACCAGGCCCTTGTGCAGGCCGCCGAAATCAATGCCCACAAGCGTCTTCGCTCCGTTCGCGGTTCCCACCGATACGGAACTCTGGCCCGATGGCTTGTCTTCCAGCTTTGCCGGAACCGTCGCAACCACATCCTTGCCCTTCAGAATCTTCACTTGTACGTCAGCACCTGTTCCCTCCCAGGTCGCCTTGTAGTCTCCCGCTTTCAGCTGTGTGGAACCGAGTTGTACGTTATCGCTCAGGGTGAACTTACCCTCGTTCGGACCCTTGGCGAACGCACCCAATGTCAAAGTGGCGACGACTGCCAGCAGCGCAAAGTACTTCATCGACTTCATTCTGTTTCTCCTTAGTCATTGTCATTTCTTGATAGAAGGGCGACAACGGACACACCGCGCCGCGCGTGAACGATTAGTGACTTTTGCTTTTCAGAGCTCCGTTTAGCAGATTGGATGAGCGCGAAACGAATCGGTCGCGAAAAAACCAGCAACCAATATGTATGGCACGTAAATGTTTTGTTAAGACGGCGTGTCTTCTCTGTACCTCGCACCTGGGTTATCCTCGATCGGTAATGGCTGGCTGGTCTCCTACACTCGAAGGCTTTCGCACGATGTTGCGCAGGCCGTCGCTGTCGCTCGCGGAAGTGATGTGGCGGTTCAGCTTCGGCGCAACCGCCTGCGTGCTTTCCGGAATGGCGCTGATCGCCTACCTCGACACCCTGCCGGTCTCGAACGGCGACCTGAGGATGCTGCGCGCCGGGCACCCGCTTCTGGTGTCCCGGGCCGCGACCCATATTTTTCATGGCAGCGCTCTCCGCGCGTTGCTGGCCGGAGTAGTCCTCTTTTCGGCGTTGGCATTTCTCTGGATCGTGCTTGCCTCCATTGGCCGCGCCGCCACGCTGCGCCCGTTGCTCGACTACATTCGCGACCGCGCGCGCCCCGCCGAAGGCATGATCCCGCCCGCCCAGGCAACCGACCCCATCGCCCAACCCGATGAAGCTGGCCCGCGTAGCCACCTGCGCTCGCTCGCCGGACTGCACTTCCTGCGCGTCGCGCTCGGCGTCGCCGCCTGTGCGGCCAGCCTCGGCGCCATCATTCTCGCCAGCATGGTTTCCACCAAAACGGACCCACGCCCCGGCCTCGTCTTCTTTCTGGCCAGCACGATGCTCTTTCTGATCTGGGCACTATGGTCTTCGGTGAGCTGGTTCCTGGCCGCCGCCCCCATCTTCGTGATCCGTGAAGGCAAGGACACGTTCGGCGCCCTGCTGGACACTGCTTCTTTATTCCGCAGCCGCCTCGGCCCGGTCATTTCAGTCGGCAGCTGGTTCGGACTCACGCACCTGATTCTTCTCATTGCCGCGAGCTCCGTCGTAATGTTCCCGCTCGCCTTCACGAACTTCGTACCGCCGCTGGTTGTCTTTAGCGCAGTCCTGTTGCTCACGCTAGCCTATTTCGCCACCGTCGACGCCCTCTACATCGGCCGCCTCGCCGGATACGTAGCCATCCTGGAAGCCCCGCCCGCGCCTCCTCCGCCACCGATAACGTCGCTCGGCACCGGTCCACCACTAGCCGTCCAGCCCGAATCGGCCATGGTCGACCAAACCGAAACCATCCTCAGCGACGTGTTCTCATCGGCGCCGGAAGGTGCCGCCCAGTACCCGCCCACAATTGAGGACAAGGATTCAGCCACGCATCAGTCTGAAGCAGCGCCGGAACCAGGACCGACTGATGACAGAAAAGCTAGTAGCTAGCAGCCAGAAGCCGTCCTCCTTTACACCGTTCCCATCTTCTGAGAAACTCATCCGTGGAAACTCAATCAATCGTTGTCCTCGACTTCGGCGCGCAATATTCCCAGCTCATCGCGCGCCGCATCCGCGAACTCAACGTTTTCTCCGCCGTCCTTCCATGCAACGCGTCGCTCGAGGAAATCCGCAGCTACTCGCCCGTCGGCCTCATTCTGTCAGGCGGACCTTCGTCGGTCTACGACAAGGACGCCCCCGTCACCGATCCCGCGGTCTTCGATCTGAAACTGCCCGTGCTCGGCATATGTTATGGATTGCAGTACATGGTCTTCAATCTTGGCGGCAAAGTGCGTCCCGCCGACAAGCGCGAGTACGGGCACGCCGACGTTGCCATCGAAGCCGGCAACTCCGCGCTGTTTCAAGGCCTTCCAAAAACTCTTTCCGTCTGGATGTCGCATGGCGATGAAGCCGAACAATTGCCGGCGGGATTCAAGCTAACCGCAAAATCTCCCAACGCCGTTGCCGCCATCGAGAACCCGAGCGCCGCATGTGGGCCGTGCAGTTCCATCCCGAAGTTCACCACACGCCGCTCGGCAAAGACATCCTGCGCAATTTCGCGCTGAACATCTGCGGAGCCCAGCCCACCTGGACCGCTCAGCACTTCATCGATGCGACCGTGGAGCAGGTGCGCAAGCAGGTCGGCGGGGGCCGCGCCATCTGCGCACTCTCGGGAGGAGTCGACTCCTCGGTAGCCGCCGTGCTGGTCGATCGTGCGATGCGGGACCAGTCGGGCAACACGCGGCTGACCTGCGTCTTCGTCAACAACGGCGTCCTCCGAAAAAACGAATTTGAAAAAGTGCAGCAGACGTTGCGCGACAAGCTTGGCTTGCACTTGGTCGCGGTCGATGCGAGCAAAACATTCCTCACCCGCCTCGCCGGCATCACCGATCCCGAGGCCAAGCGCAAAATCATCGGCAACGAATTCATCACGGTGTTCGAGCAGGAAGCGCTGCGCATCGAAAAAGAGGAAGGCAAAGTCGAGTGGCTGGTGCAGGGCACACTTTATCCCGACGTGATCGAATCGCGCTCCGTACGCGGCCCCTCGCAGATCATCAAAAGCCACCACAACGTGGGCGGCCTGCCCGAAAAAATGTCGTTGAAGCTGATCGAGCCTTTGAAAGAGCTCTTCAAAGACGAGGTTCGCCGCATCGGCCGCGACTTGGGCATGCCGGAAGAAATCCTGCAGCGCCAGCCGTTCCCCGGCCCGGGCCTGGCCGTGCGCATTCTCGGCGAAGTCACCGAAGAGCGCCTGCGCATCTTGAAAGACTGCGATGAAGTCGTCGTCGCCGAGATCAAGAAAGCCGGCCTGTACCAGAAAATCTGGCAGTCGTTCGCGGTCCTGCTGCCGGTGATGTCGGTCGGCGTGATGGGTGACCAGCGCACCTACGCCAACACCTGCGCCATCCGCGCCGTCCACTCCGAAGACGGCATGACCGCCGACTGGGTCCAACTTCCCTACGAAGTCCTGAAAACAATTTCCAGCCGCATCGTGAACGAAGTCAAAGGCGTGAACCGCGTGGTCTACGACATCACATCAAAACCGCCAGGCACAATCGAGTGGGAGTAGAAGGGGCAAGTCACAGGTGTCAGGTGTCAGGTCTCAGGTCTTAGGTCTTAGGTCTTCGGTCTCAGGTCTCAGGTCTCAGGTCTCAGGTCAAAGGTCTCAGGTCTCAGGTCTCAGGTCAAAGGTCTCAGGTCTCAGCTCAAAGGTCTCAGGTCTCAGCTCAAAGGTCTCAGGTCTCATAAGGTCTCAGGTCTCAGGTCTCAGGTGAGAGCTCACAGCTCGAGAATCACAGGCAAATATTTCTTACCAGATAGGTCTTATATGAATTGTCATCCTGAGCGTAGCGAAGGACCTGCTTTTGCTTAGCGGGCGGACCCACATTCGAAACCATCAAGCACTTTGCAACTCCAAGCTCGCACTCGTTTCCCAGCAGCACGACCTCCATCCAGCCGCCGAAGGCGGCGACATTCATTAGCCCAGCGCGTAAGCGCTGGGTATGCCGCGTAAACAATGGTAGCCCCGGCAGGGGCGACATCGCCGTCTCTCACGGCTAGCTCATATCCCGATGCACCGTCTCCATGGAGAACGCTGGCATGCACACCGCGATATATTCCGCGCCACCTTCCTCGGGAGTGGAATATTGCACCCACTCCCCCGCGTGCGCAACCACCGCCTGCCCAGCCCGCACGTCGAGCGTTCCCGTCTTGTGAGCCACGCGCAGCATCCCTTTCAACACGATCGTGAACTCCTCAAACTCCGGACTCTGCCCTGGTTCCACCCAGCCCTGAGGACTGCGCATGTGGGCCACGCTGAGCGCGGAAGTCTTTGAGTTCACCCTTCCCACGAATTCGTCGATAAGTTTCGGCTTGTTCCCCGCGGCCTGAATCCGCGTCGGCTCAGCAATCAAAGTCGGCATTCTCTTCGCGCCCCGGCAATCGATTTTCCAACAACACAGTACACGACAGACAAAAACTCCTCCAGGTGAGAGTGGCCCCTCTGATCCCTGGTGCCCTCTGTGGTCTAAGACAGTGTCCCCGGCAATATCCTGACAAACGATTCGATCAACGGGTAAGTCTAGCGACCCGTCGCGCCCCTTTGCGCTTGAAGGCTCTTCTCTGCGCACTCTGCGGATCTTCTCCGCGCCCTCTGCGGTTTAAGATTTTCAGTTCCCTGCCAAGGTTCTCAAAGCTGAGCTCCACGTTAAAGCCTTTTCCTGTCAAGCCCCTAAAACGCATCAATTCCCCGCATCTCACTCAATCCGCGCCAAATATAATTTCCCCAACCGTGTCACAATCACCCCCCTGAAATTGCTATTCTAAAATTAGGAGCCAGAGATGGAACGATCCGCCCGTCCTAGGCAAAACCGAGCGGACGATTGTGGACACCGGACCCGAGGGGAGAACCGTACCAACATCTGCGCGGCGTAGGCTCCGCCGAAAGGCGTACCCGCAGTGGGAGTGATCACTCCACATCACTTACAAAGTGATGAGAAAATGAAACAAAGCAGGCTCAAGCGCTGACAGGAAGGAAGTGAAGCTCAAACAGAATCGAACAACATAGGGACGCAGCCATCACTATTTGCCACGCCATCCCTTTCAAGCCGCGCTACTTCGCCGGCTCCGCCACCCATCGCGAAATTGCCGTCACCACTTTCCGTGGCGCAAAGCGCACCGACTCGGCCACCAGCCAGTTCCTAAATCCAGAAATTGCCAGTGTCTTCCCGGCCATCAGCGCCCCGTATCCATCGGCCGCAACCGTCTTCGCGTCCATCGGCGACATCTGTTTGAACAGCCGCGAATTTTCCGTTTGCGCGCGCTTCTGAAATTCTGTCAGGGTCGCCCCCGGACAGAAGCACGTGACCTGGACTCCACTATTTCTCAACTCATCCGCCAGCGCTTCCGAAAAAGAAAGCACATACGCTTTGGTGGCGTAGTAAACCGCCATCAGAGGACCAGGCTGAAAGGCCGCCGTCGAGGCCACATTCATGACTTTCCCCGACCGTCGCTCGACCATCGGTCGCAGGTAAAGCCGCGTCAGTAACGTCAGGGCCATCACGTTAAGTTGAATCTGTCCGTAGGACTCCTCGAGCGGAATGTTCGCGAACTCTCCCGAGAAACCGTAACCCGCATTGTTGACCAGAATATCGACATGAATCCCGGCGCGCTGCGTTTCCTCGAACAGCGTTTGCGAAGCCTGCGGCAATCCAAGATCGAGCGGAATTACTTTCACCTGGATGCCATGATCGCGGCGCAATTGTTCAGCAAGTCCGTTTAGCTTCGGCCCGCTGCGGGCCACCAGCACCAGGTTGTAGTGATCCCGCGCGAACAGATGTGCAAATTCGAAGCCCAGCCCGGCCGAGGCTCCGGTAATCAGCACAGTTTGTTGGTTGGGCATGCGCCGACATTCTAAATCTTTTCCGCACTCGCTTGATGGTGACCGTACCGGTCGAGGAAGCCCCTGGCTGAAGCTGATGGGGAAAAGTTTTTGCGATTAGCTAACGACCATAAGCCAATAGCTAGGTCCGCGGACATACGGCTTAGGATCTCTACGACACTGTTGCCCGACCCTGGCGCTTGTGTGCGCCAAGGCCGGGTTTCTATCGATTGGACCGCTAAGCTCCAAACGGTTCGCGGGCGAGGGCGCCCGCGCCACACGTGCTTTACGCGCCTACCAACGCCGGCTCGGCCTCGTAGATGGAATGCCACGAGGTTGCGGCCTTCAGCTTGCCGTTGACGTTGTCAATATTCTTCACGCCTTCGCTTTCGAGCCACTTGCGGAAGGCCTCGGGCCCTTGCTTGGCGTAAACCGGGATCCCTTCCTTCCAGGTGGCGCGGCCGCAGAGCACTCCATTGAACTTCACGCCCGACTCGCCGGCCAGTTCCAGCGTCTCGCTGAATTCGGCGTTGCTGACTCCGGCGGAGAGATAAATGAACGGCTTGGTCGCGACGCTCGCGGCCTTGTGGAACAGGTCAATGGCTTCTTTCTTGCTGTAGGCTTTTTGTCCGGCAAATGACTTCGTGCCTTCGACGAATTTCATGTTCACCGGCACTTCAACTTTCAGCACGTCAACGCCGTAGCGATCTTTGCTGAACTCCTTCATGCTGGCAGCAACGATCTCGGGCTTCTTCTTGGCATACTCGAGACCTTTCTCGTCGGCGCCTTCTTCATAGCCCACGAACTCGAGGAAGAACGGAATATCATTGGCTCGGCATTCGTCGCCGATGCGCTCCACCCAGGCGTGCTTCTGGTCGTTGACCTTCTGCGGATCGAAGGGCGTGTAGTAGAGCAGGATCTTCACGCAGTCGGCGCCCGCTTCCTTCAGACGGCGTGCGGACCAGAGGTCGAGCAGGTCGGGCAGGCGGCCGGGGCCGGTCTTGTCGTATCCGGTCTTTTCATAGGCCAGCAGCAGGCCGGCGTTTTTGGCGCGGCGTTTGGAGGCGGGCAGCCCCCACTCCGGGTCGAGCAGAATGGCGCTGGCATGCGGGGTCAGAACTTCAGTGACCAGCGATTTGAATTCTTCCATCATGGCGTCGGTCACATCTCCGCCTTTTTCCTTGGCAAGCGATTTTTGCAGAGAGCCGCGCTGGTCCATGGCGGCGGCGGCAATAACGCCGCGGTCATTGGAAACTTTTTTGAGACCGGCAAGTTTTCCGGGGGTGAGCTTCATGGTTTCTTTCCTCCAAAAATGAGTGCGGATAGGACAGATACACTCCGCCCGCGGAGCTTTTTGAGCGGCCTTTTATTGTAATACGGCGTAGCGGGAACGGGTGTGACAGATGAACATTGTGCGGCCGGTTCTTAAGCAATCAGCCATGCCGAGGGATAAACGGGTTGGTCGAACGGCAAAGAGAATACTCCCGGAGACGCAGATGAATTCTCGCGTGCGGCGTGGCAACGCTTAGCTAGAAGCTGGAAGACGGCTCTGCGGTGCGGGGGAATGAGGCTGACGCCGTAGTTTCGTTCAAGCCGCGAGAATTTCACGCAGCGCGCCCAGCAATCGGTCGACTTCCTCCACCGTGTTGTAGTGAAACAGGCCGATCCGAAGGAATCCGCCGTCTTTCTCTACGTCCAGCTGCTCCGTCACGTTAATTGCGTAGTAGTTCCCGTCCCATGTGAAAAATCCTCGGTCGCCAAGCTTGGTCGCGAGCTCCAGCGGAGTGTGTCCCTTGGCGCGCAGCGCAATGGTGGGGCAGCGGTGACTAAACCGCGCCGGATCGGTGATTCCGTATACTTTCACCGTGGGCAGCGCCGCAATTCCCTGCAACAGGCGCTCGCACAACCCGCGCTCATACTTCACGATTTCGCCATAAGCTGCGAGAATCGCCGCCCGCCGCGATGGCAACGTCCCCTTCAACTTGTTTCCGATGCTCGCAATGTAATCCACACAGGCCGTGATGCCCGCGATGCCTTCATGGTTCAACGTGCCCCATTCCCAGCAGTTGGGGATCTCGTTCGTATTGGCGCGAACCTTGTAAGGCTGCAGTCGCTTCAGGTGCTCGCGCTTGCCATAGAGCACGCCCATGTGCGGCCCAAAGAATTTGTAGCTTGAGCAAACCAGGAAATCGCAATCGACATTGCGCACGTCGATCGGCCCATGGGGTGCGTAATGCACTGCGTCGATGTAAGCGAGCGCTCCCACCGAGTGCGCCAACCGCACCACCTCTTTCACGTCATTGATGGTTCCCACAGCATTCGAGGCGTATCCCACGGCCACGATTTTCGTGCGCTGGTTGATCTGCTGCGCCAAATCATCCATGTTTAGCGTGCAATCGGCTTCGCGAAACGCTACTCGCCGAATCACCACCCCGCGCTCCTCAAGCGCCTGCCATGGGGAGAAATTCGCATCGTGATCAAGCAGGGTCAGCACGACCTCATCCCCTGCCTCCAGTTCCCGCCCTATCGCCCGGCTCATCGCGAATGTCAGGGACGTCATATTGAATCCGAAAACGACTTCGTCCGAGTCGCAGCCGAAGAAATCGGCCATGGCCGAGCGCGCATCCGCGATCACCTGGTTCGTCCGCCGACTGGTGAGATACGCGCCGCACGTGTTCGCATTCGCGTGCGCCAGGTAATCGCTGATGGCATCGATCACGCGCTGCGGGACCTGCGTGCCGCCCGGGCCATCAAAGTAAGCGGCCGGTTGGCCGTTCACCTTTTCAGCGAATGAGGGGAACTGGCAGCGAATCCATGGAAGGTCGAGCGCGGTTACGAGATTTTCTTGAGTAGTTGGCATATTTTCTAGAGTACCTGATCAGGATTTCCTTACCGCCCGTATGAAATCCGCCAGCATTCCGTACGCCGTCGCATACAAACCCGGGTTTACCTCGGTGATGCAAAGGCCCGGAAAGATATCCGTCTCAAAATACACGATGGACGAAGTTCCCGCGACCCACGCCAGCGGATCACTCAAGGGGAGGCGTTCGGGCGAAACCCGCGCCCAAATCCCACTCTCAGTCCGGCGCGCACTGCATACCAGCTTGAATGGAGTTCCGCGGGCCCGAGCCGCGCGCACTTCTTCCCCACTTAACTTGCCGATACCTTCACGGTGAACATCCGCCAGACGAAGTTTCTCGCCCATCAGCACCACGACCAGCGCAGTAACCTTCACCGCCGCGTCCCAGCCCTCGATGTCGTGGCTGGCATCGGTCTCAGCAACCCCGATTTCCTGCGCCCGAGCAAGAGCGTCGTCAAAACTCAAGCCTTCTTCCATTCCGGCAAGAACGACGTTAGTAGTCGAATTCAGGATCCCGCGAAAGCCCTGCAGATGTACGACCGGCAGATTCTCTTGAAACAACGAGAAGATCGGGATGCCATCGAGCACTGTCGACTCAAACAACAGTCGTTTGCCGCGTGCCTGGGCCAGGTCGCGCAGCTCGTGATAGGCGTGGACGATCGGGCCCTTGTTCGCGGTGATCGCGTGCGCGCCCTGCACAAGTGCCGCGCGCAAATGATCAACCGCGGGCTGCCCGTTTTCAACGTTCAACGAAGTCGCCTCAAAAAGCGCATCCGCATGAGCAGCCGCCAGCCACTCCTGAACGTTGCTGCTTCTGCATAGGACTTTGGGAAAGTCTTCAGCCACCAACCCCTGTTCACGGCTGAGCAGGCCAGGATCGATCCCATTTGGGTCAGCAACCCAACCCAGTCGCCGCGACGCCACGCCAGTGATCCGCCATTCAATGCCCCGTTGGCGCAGCTCAGCTTCGCGATCCACGAGCAGCCGCACCAGCGCCCGGTTCACGTTGCCGAATCCCAGCAAGCACAGATTGTAGGATGAAATGAGCGTTTCTCCGGCCAGTTAGCCCATCGTGGTGGTGTGCTCGGGCTGGATCTTGTAGATCACGCGTACCTCGCTTGCCTGCGCGTACGGGTACTTGTCGACACCCAGATACTTCTTCGCCATCTTGTCGATGTGGGCATCTGCACCCTGTTCGGTAATTTCCACAACCTTGCCTCGAATCTCCAGATACCGGTAAGGATTTTCAGGATCGATAATTGCGAGTGAAACACGCGGGTCGCGGCGCACGTTTCGGTCTTTTTGCCGTCCCTTGGCAGAATTAAAAAGAATGTGCTCCCCGTCGTAGTCAACCCACACGGGCGTTACCTGCGGACGACCGTCTGGCATTAGAGTTCCGAGGCTCGCAAAAGCGCGTTTCTGAAACAAATCGGTGTACTTTTCGGGAATCGAACCAGCCATGAAAGGCCTCCTGGAAGAGATACAGCGGTCTCGAATGACAAGGCGCGCACAAGATTATAGCCGTGTCAGGCCTACCTTGCAGTACGGTGCCGGTCGGCGATTGCATTCTCACTTCCAATGCGTCGAGGCCTACACCAATTAGCTTCTTGCGCAGGTTCAGGCAAGTCGCGAAACTTTGCGCTCTTCCGCTAAAATAGCGAACTCACTGAAATCATGCCGACTTTCTTTGCCAGGCCCTCGAGCACGCCCTAAATCACGAAACTCAACTAGTGGACTTTCACGGGAGATGGAATTCTTTTTATGCAGAAATGGAAATCTTTTTGGCAAAAACAGCTATCACTTTTGGCCGCATTCCTGACCGTACTCTGCACAGTAGCCGACGCTCCGGCACAGACGACTGCCGCTACGAAGTATCCGCAAACCATCGTCTTCATGACCGATTTCGGCACGCTCGACGATTCAGTCCCAATCTGTAAAGGCGTGATGTACTCGATCATGCCCGACGTGCGTATCGTCGACCTCACACACCAGGTCACTCCATTCTCGATCCTCGATGGCGCCCGCTTCCTCTACGGCGCGACCCCCTACTACCCGGCCGGCACGGTTTTCACCGTCGTGGTCGATCCAGGTGTCGGCAGCACGCGCAAAGCGGTCATCATTAAATCGAAGCGCGGACAGTATTTCGTTTTGCCCGACAACGGCCTGATCACGCTCGTCGCCGATCGTGACGGACTCGAAGCCGCGCGCGAGATCACAAATCCTACATGGATGATTGGCAAAGCGCTCTCCTCCACCTTCCATGGCCGCGACATCTTTTCTCCCGCCGGTGCCCACGTCGCTCGCGGCGATAACTGGTCAGCCGTCGGACCAGTCCTTGACCTCAAAGCTCTCGTCCGTCTCGACCTGCAGGCCACCACTATTGACGACAAGGGTCTGCATGGCGAAGTCATTGCGACCGACGGCCCCTTCGGCAATCTGGTAACTAACGTCGATGCCGATGATTTCCTCAAACTTGGCTACCAGCGCGGCGACACGGTGCCCCTTACCCTGGGCGACAAAACAATCGACTTGCAGTTCGTGAAAACATTCAGCGACGTCCCGCTAAAAACGCCGCTGATCTACATCGACTCACGGGGACGATTCGCCCTGGCCGTCAACCAGGCAAGCTTTGCCGAGATCTATGGGGTCAAGCCACCCGTAAAATTCACGATTCCCCACAAGAAGTGAGCATGACGCGCGGTTCCAATTCCTCGAACCCGGCGCGAGACTTGCGGCATCTTTTAGCTTTCTGTAGCACGATTTGGTAGCGATTTCAGGAGAAACCCGTTCATGCGCAACTCCGTACTGTTTCCTTCACGCTGGATCTTACTGTTCGCACTCCTAATAGCACCTTCGTTTCTGTGCGCCCAAAGCTTTCGTGGATCTATTCGCGGCAGCGTAAAAGATGCCAGCGGCGCCTTGCTCGCCGGCGCCAAGGTTACCGCCAGAAACAACGGCACCGGCCTGGTCCGTGAAACCAGAACCGGGGCCGACGGTAGCTACGTCATGGCGGAGTTGCCGGCCGGTGTGTACGTGGTTATGGCGGAAGCCCTCAACCTGTCACCGACAGCACAGAACGTCGTTGTCAATGTAGGTCTCGATACAACCGCGGACCTCGATCTCACGGAAATCCAGAAACACATTGAGTCTCTGACGGTGGTAGCGGAAAATCCAGTCGTCGAGGCCACTCGCGACGTTCTAGGAGAGGTCGTCGAACAGAAATTGGTAACTGAACTTCCGCTGAACGGACGCGACTTCGGAAAACTCGTGGCATTGACCCCCGGCACCACTGTCGATCCTTCAGGCGTCGCCGGCACGCAAGGTGGATTCGGACAATTCAACATCAACGGCAATCGCGACCGCTCCAATAACTACACCCTCGACGGCACCGACAACAACGATCCGTTCTTCAACAACTCCGCGCTGAACCAGACCGGCATCGGCGGAGCTCCCGCTTCTCTCTTGCCCATCGACGCCATCCAGGAATTCAACCTGCAATCGCAATTCGCCGCCGAGTATGGCCGCAACAGCGGTTCCGTGGTCAACATCGTCACCCGCTCGGGCACAAATCACTTCCACGGTTCCGCTTTCGAATTCCTTCGCAACAGTGCCCTTGACGCGCGCAACTACTTCAACACCGAATCGCGCAAATCTGTTTTTCAGAACAATAACTTCGGCGCTGCGTTCGGGGGGCCGATTTTAGAAGACAAGACTTTCTTCTTCACTGCCTACGAAGGTCAACGCGAACGCGTCGGTTCCGATTTCCTGCTGCAGGTCCCGACCACTGCGCAGCGAACGACCGCGCGAACCCTTGCCGAGGGTCTGCTTCTCCAGCCCGTTAATCCCGCCTTGGATGCCATCCTCGACATTTATCCGGCAAGCGATTCGCCGACCATTCCCGGCGTTGTCCGCGATAAGAACGATGGAAACAATTTCATCGTCAAGCTCGACCATGCCGTTTCCAACAACGAGCAGATCACGGCCCGCTACGCCTTCTCGCAGAGCGACCAGGTGTTTCCTTTCGGTTCCCCCGGCGGCTTCGGCACCGGTTCGCGGCTGGCGCAATTCGCGCAAACCTCTCCCGCGCGCGTGCAGATTTTTTCCACCAGCCTGTTGTCGACTCTTAGTTCTGCCTTGATCAACGAAGTCCGTTTCGGATACAGCCGCTACCGCACCTCTTTCAGCTCGCTGAACGCCAACTTCGATCCCACAACCATCGGCCTGAACTTCGGCACCGGCAAGCTTGGTTTGCCGGAATTTGATTTCACCAATATTGAGAACCTGGGCGCCATCGGGTTCAGTGTTCCCCGCGGCCGCACCAGTCAGACCTACCAGATCCTCGACAACCTGACCTGGCTGCGCGGCAAACACACCTTCAAGTTTGGCGGTGAATTCCGGCGCGCTGCGATTGAGAACTTCAACGACAACGTCGAGCGTGGCATCTTTCAGTTCGCGTCGGGAAATTTGTTCGACGCTAACCCTGGCAATAACTTCCAGAGCGATCCCGTGGTCGATTCGCTGGTCAACTTCTACACCGGCGGCGCCAATGATGAAGCCTTCGCCTCCTTTGTACTGGCCGCTACTGGAGACACCCACCGCACTACCTACAACAACGGCTTCAGCTTCTTCGCCCAGGATGACTTCCGCGCTGCTCCCAATTTCACCCTCAACCTCGGCCTGCGCTGGGAGTACTTCGGCCCGATGAGCGAGAAGAATGGCTTGCTCTCCAATCTCGCTCCCGACGGCACGCTGGCCATGGTCGGCACCCACGGCCTGCATGGCCTCTACGATCGCGACCTGCACGACTTCGGACCGCATCTCGGCTTCGCCTGGAGTGTGCACTCCAACACCATCGTTCGCGCGGGCTACGGTGTCTTCTACGACTACGTTCCGCAGCACCTGCTGATTGCCAACTTCACGTCGTCGGCCGGAGTCGCAACCAATCCCATCGGCCCAAAACCTGTGCTACCGATGAATTACGATCCCGAAGCATTCAACGGGACCAGCGGCTCCGTCAATCCTCCGATCCTTACGCCCAACACGACCGGCCCATATTCCGTCTTCGTCACACCGAGAAAATTTAATTCACCCTACACGCAGAACTGGAATTTGAATGTGCAGCAGAAGTTTGCGCAAAACGCGTCCGTCGAAGTCGGATACGTGGGCAGCAAAGGCACAAAGCTCGTCCGGCTCACCGATCTCAACGAACCCGACGGCGATGGCAATGCTCCCAATCCAAACTTCGGCACCGTCGACGAACTCCTCCCCGGGGCCTCGTCCATTTACCATGCGCTGCAAACGATCGTGCGCATTCAGAACACGCACGGCGTCTCTGGATTCGCAGGTTACACCTTCGCCAAAGCCATCGACGACGCCTCCGACGGCATTGATTTCGCACCCGGAGTCGCATTTCCGCAGGACCCGGCCAACCTGAACGCCGAGCGCGGAGCTTCGAGCTTCGACACCAGGCACCGCTTCACCGTTGCCATCAACTACGATCTGCCCGCATGGAAGTCAGCGGGACACTTCGGCTCCGGATGGCAACTCAACTGGATCGCCAGCCTGCAAAGCGGGCGCCCCATCCCTATCGCAAACTCCAGCGACTCCAGCGGACGCTTCTACTTCAACCAGCGCCCCAACATCGTTCCGGGCGTGAATCCCATTCTTCCGCACTGGACTCCGCTCTCCGGCTACCTGAATCCGCTGGCCTTCATCCAGCCCGCCTTCGGCACCTTCGGCAATCTGGGACGCAACTCCATCTACGGCCCCGGCTACCGCAACCTCGATTTCTCCATCACGAAGAACACGCGGATCAAGGATCAACTAACGCTGCAGTTCCGCGCCGAGTTCTTCAACATCCTGAATCATCCGAACTACGCTCAGCCGAATCACAACATCATCCCCGGGTTTATCGACAACGGCTCCCCGAGTAGCCCGCAGATCGACCCGAACCTTGCAGCTTATAAGGATGGTGTGCTGCAACCCATGGGCCTGATCACGCAAACCCCCGACGTAGCCCAGACCAACCCCGGCCTAGGGGGCGGAGGCCCGCGCGTCATCCAGCTAGGATTAAAGTTGATGTTTTAGATTGCTTCGCATCGCTCGCTCGGCGGGGCCTACAGTTAACAATGTAGGTTCAAGCCCAACGCTTTCGTGATACATCTACACGCATTCTGGCTTGCGCGCAGAGACACAGCGAATGCACGCTCGGTTCACTGCACCTGAAGATACTCTCCAGTCCGAAGACGGCCATCTTCTGAACGCAAACCATCGCGAGCACCCATGAGCAGCAAAGAAAAGGTCAACATCCTCATGGTGGATGACCAGCCCGCCAAGCTCCTCACTTACGAAGTGATGCTTCGCGAGTTGGACGAGAACCTTATCAAGGCAACTTCCGCGAGAGAAGCCCTGGGAATGTTGCTAAGAATGGAATTTGCCGTTGTCCTATTGGACGTGAGCATGCCGGAAATCGACGGCTTCGAACTGGCACGCATGATTCGACAGCACCCGCGCTTTCAGAAGACGGCAATCATCTTCGTGTCCGCCCTGCATGTAACGGACCTTGATCGTCTCAAAGGCTATGAGATGGGAGCTGCCGATTACATCTCTGTTCCCGTGGTCGCTGACCTGCTGCGCGCGAAAGTCCGTGTCTTCGTTGAATTACACCGGAAAGCGAAAGAGATGGACGACTTGAACGTGCAGTTACAGCAAGTCTCCGGCCGCTTGATGCGGGTACAGGATGAAGAGCGCCGTCGAATTGCCCGAGAACTACATGATGGTCTGGGTCAGGAACTGGGAGCGATCAAAATGATGCTCGCCCGGATCGTTGAAGAAAAGCTGGATTCCTCCAAGGACAACCTGGCTCTCGAGGGCAGCGACATCGTTGATCACGCGATCCAGCAGGTTCGCACCATGTCCTACCTTCTGCATCCGCCCCTGCTGGACGAAGTCGGCTTGGCCTCGGCTCTGCGCTGCTACCTGGACGGAATAAACAAGCGCAGCCGAATCGACATCTCGCTCGATATCCAACCGCAGCAATTTCCCCGACTTGCCATGAGCGTGGAGACCACGATCTTTCGCATCGTGCAGGAAGCCCTGACCAACGTCTTTCGCCATTCGCAGGCCAGCAAGGGTTGGGTCGTCGTGAGTCAGGAAGAGCGCGGGGTAGTGGTTATGGTGCGGGATGACGGCAAGGGAATCCCGAACGAGGTCGTGGATTTGCGGCCCGACAGTGTCGGAGTCGGACTTGAGGGGATGAGACAAAGATCCAAGGAACTCGGCGGAGAATTTCGCATCAGCAACGCTCATCCTGGAACATTGCTGGAAGTCTTCATTCCCCGCGAGCGTACCCACATCACTCACACGGGAGCCGCCCTCTAACGGGCGTTCTCATAAACTCTCGCAATTTTCCACGAGTTCACTCAACAGAAGCTCGGATTGAGCCGCAATCGACGATCGGCTCTTTCTGTCTGGACGGAAGGCACTACTTTCAATTCAGCCAACCAATCACCGGGTCCCCCTGGAAGGAACATCTCCAACCCCAGTCGGTGTCCTTGTGGAGTACAACCCATCCGGCGATGAGAACAGGCCTGCAGCCGTTGCCCCCTCAACCCGATTACGACCTTTGTTCTTGGCGCTGTACAGCGCCTCGTCCGCCAGGCGAAGAACAGTTGAGGAGTCCAAATCCCATGAGCACTTCGTTGCCGCGACCAATCCCATACTCACCGTAACCGAAATTGGCCCCGCACTGGTGGTGATGGGTTCTTTTGCCACACTCTCCCGGAGTCTTTCCGCAGTGGCGAATGTGGCCGCTGCGTCGCAATCCGGGACGACCATGAGAAATTCCTCTCCACCGTATCGTCCTGCCCAGTCGTAGCTGCGCAGTGTGGCGATCATGCGGCGGGTCATTGCGCGTAATACCTGGTCGCCAACAATGTGACCGTAAACATCGTTGATCCTCTTGAAATGATCCGCATCCGCCATGATCACGCCCACGGGCTGCCCGGTTCTCTTGTGGCGCTCGATTTCTCGCTCCAGGCAGGCCAGGATAGCTCCACGGTTGGCGAGCCCAGTGAGCACATCATGGGTCGCCTCGAATCGTAATACCTCTTGTGCTCGAATCAGCCGGCGCTGAATGATCAGCATTCGCAGGCCGACGGCCACGAAAATTACGCACCCGATGCATGATTCCAAAGCCCGTTTCGTACTTTGCATCTGCGCAATCAATAACAAACTGACAAACGGATAGACCAAGGGAAAGAATTGGTTGACCAGCGCATACTGGGGAAAATTGTCGCGCGAGGCGGAGTCACTGTGCACAGCGTTCCATCTGGTTGCAGTGAAGAGCGGAATGACCAGCAGACCGCTCCAGACCAGATCAAGCCATGACCCTGACTCCACCTTATTGGCCGCAAGGCTGAAATACGAGTCCGCCAGCCCAGACAACAACAGGTACAGGGCCATCAACCCAAAAAACTGCCTCACTTCTTTGCTGCGAGCGGCGGCCGCTCGAAAGGCAAAGGATAGGGCCAGGACTCCATTGAAAATCAGGCTGGTACTCCAGCCGAATGGCCCCCAGTTCGTAACACCCGGCTTCTGACCCTCGGAAAAATACAGGTAGACGCAAAACCAGAAGCCGCAAACTTGGAGGAAGTCGATCAGATGAAGTCGATCAAACTCATCGTTTTTCTGATCCGAGTCGAGAAAAAGAAGCATCCCAAATGGAATGCCGGACAGGGAAAACAGGAGGTCGTCCAGAGCGTCCAAAGAACGATTCCCCGTTTGATCAATGTAGACTCCAAGCAGTTGCGCCCCGACCCAGATGCCAAACGTCGCCGTCATCCACTGCCAGAAGTGATGCCAGCCACCCCTCGAACGCCGCAACGCACAAAACGATTCCCAAACACACAGCGCGCCCAGCGCTAGCTGGGCAGTGTTCGAAACCAAAACCCCAAGCCAGTGTTCACGTAGTGTCTCGAGTGCAACCCCCTGCACAATCAGCAGAATGCAGGCGCCAAGAATCGAGTAAGGCCGTTTCATAAGTCGATCGGGAAGGCTCCGCTAAGGCGCTGCACTGCGCATACTCTCTTCTCCTGCCATCGGCAAGCGCACTCGTTTGCTTTAACGCCATTTCCGTCGAAATCGTTATCTCCGCCCTCATGAATGCAGGCCTTCCTCGGGCCTCCTTGAATCTCGCCCCCACACCGCCGCATCCGTTATTCTAGTAGTGACCTCTATGCCTTCCCGAAATCCAAAGTCTTCAACCTCCGCCCTTCTGGAAGCCCCCAGCCTGGAACGCGAGCGGGTTTTCGACCTTTACCGGCACTGGGGATACCTCGAGGCGGACCTCGACCCCCTTGGCCTGCTCCGTCCGCAGCCTCAACCTGACCTCCAGATCGACGGCGAACTCGCCCGCGAAGCGCGCAATGCCTATTGCGGCACGATCGGCGTCGAGTTCATGCACATTACCGACCCCGACCGCCGCCGCTGGATCCAGGAACGCATGGAAGGCGAACCCGGCCCCGTCGACCAGCAGCGCATTCTCGACCTGCTCATCCGTGCCGACGTCTTCGAGCAGGTCCTGCAGCAGCGCTACCTCGGCACGAAACGCTTCTCGCTTGAAGGCACTACCGCACTGCTTCCCTTGGTTGACGACATCCTCGATGGAGCCGCGCAGCGTGGCGCCGTCAATCTCGTTATGGGCATGAGTCACCGAGGACGCCTCAACGTGATCCTGCACGTCGCGCGCCGCACTCCCGAAGAACTTTTCGCCGCTTTCGAAGACGTGGATCCGCGCAGCGTCCTCGGCTCGGGCGACGTGAAGTATCACCTGGGCGCGACCGGGGAATACGTCACGCGCAGCGGCGCCAAGGTCAACATTCACCTGGTGTCGAACCCCAGCCATCTGGAGGCGGTCGATCCCGTCACCATCGGACGCACCCGCGCCAAGCAAGACCGCGCCGGCGAAGGTGGCCGCGAAAAATTCCTGCCGCTCCTGGTTCACGGCGACGCCGCATTCGCCGGTCAGGGCATTACCGCCGAAACCATGAATTACGCCGACCTCCCCGGCTATACCGCCGGAGGCACCGTTCACATCATCGTGAACAATCTGGTCGGCTTCACCACCAACTACCGCGAAGAACATTCCGAACTCTTCTCCGCCGACCTCGCTCGCCGCCAGTCGATTCCCATCTTTCACGTGAACGCCGAAGACGTGGATTCCGTGGTGCGCGTCGGCCGCATGGCGCTCGAGTACCGCTATACGTTCGGCACCGACGTCGTCATCGACATGATCGGTTATCGCCGCCATGGCCACAGCGAAGTCGACGACCCCACCGTTACCCAGCCTCTGCTCTACAAAGCCATCAAGGCACACCCGCCCCTGTGGGAAATTTATGCCGAAGACGCCGGCATCGACGCCGGCGCCAAAGTCGCTGAAGTGAAGACCGAATACGAAACAGGTCAGAAGAATGCCGGTTCGATTACCAAGAAGCCGACCATGCGCGACCTTCCGACCTATTGGGATGACTACTACGGCGGGCGCTACAAGGCGGAATACGAAAAAGAAACCGGCCTCTTGCCAGAAGAGATCGCCGAGCTGACCGAAAAGCTGACGACCTATCCGTCCGGCTTCCACATTCACCCCAAGGTGAAGAAGCTGCTCGAGCAGCGCGCCGAGATGGGCGCAGGCCAGCGCGATGTGGACTACGGTATGGCCGAAGCGCTCGCCTTCGCCAGCCTGGTGAAGGCCGGTATTCCCATCCGCATGAGCGGCCAGGACTCGCGACGGGGAACCTTCAACCAGCGCCACTCGGTGCTGCTCGATATCGAAGACGAGACCGAATACGTCCCGCTCCGCAACATCGCTTCCGGCCAGGCGCGCTGCGACATCTACAACTCGACCCTCTCCGAAGCCGGCGTTATGGGTTTCGAATACGGATACAGCCGCGACTATCCCGAAGCGCTGGTTTTGTGGGAAGCTCAGTTCGGGGACTTCGCCAACGTGGCGCAAGCAGTGATCGACCAGTTCGTGTGCGCCGGCGAAGACAAGTGGGGCCTGCTCTCGGGGCTCGTTCTGCTGCTACCGCACGGCTACGAAGGCCAGGGTCCGGAACACTCCAGCGCCCGCCTCGAGCGCTTCCTGCAACTCGCGGCGCGCGACAATTTCCAGATCTGCCAGCCCTCGAACGCGGCGCAATATTTCCACATGCTGCGTCGCCAGGCCCTCCGCCACTGGCGCAAGCCGCTGGTGGTCCTCACGCCTAAGAGCATGTTGCGCCATCCCGACGCCTGCTCCCCGATTGAAGATTTCACCCAGCAGCGTTTTCTCCCGATTGTCCCCGACACGGGCGCCGAGAACGCCCAGCGCATCCTGGTCTGCACGGGAAAAATCGGCCACGAACTGCGGGTCGAGCGCCAGCGCCGCAAAGACACCAGCACCGCGGTTATCTTCATCGACCAGCTTTACCCGTTCCACGAGCCCGAATTAAAGGCGGCGATCGACCAGCATCCCCAGGCCCGCGAAATCGTCTGGGTGCAGGAAGAGCCCGCCAACATGGGCGCCCTGTTTTACATGATGCCCCGACTGCGTCACGTAGCCGGAGACCGAGCCGTCCTCTCCGTGAAGCGCTCCCCCAGCCCCAGCCCCTCGACCGGATCAGCAGGCGCGCACGAGGTAGAACAGAAAACCCTGATCACGCTCGCACTTACAGGAGGGAAAAACTAACCGCTCGGAAAATGTCGTTTGCTCCCAGAATTGTCATTCACCTTAAAAAACGTCATTCACCCCAAAATTGTCATGCACTCCACATGTCATGCACCCCAATTGCCATGCACTCCAAATTGTCATCCCGAGCGAAGTGAGGCGCAGCCGAACGAAGTCGAGGGACCTTGTGTTTTACGAGGAAGTTGATTTCTCGGTCACCAAGAGTTTCTTCTATCCAACCTGCCGCATCAGCGCACCTCCTTATTGACCTGCAGCAACTGGTACAACTTTCCCGTGTCGTCTGCGAAACCTGCCATCCGATCGCCCGAGGTGCTACCCTACCCTTCCATCAAAATCGCATGCGCCAGCGCCCGACCACTCTCCGTATCGCCATCGACACCGGCGGCACTTTTACCGACTGCGTTTGGATCGACCGCGGCCAAGTATGCCTGCTAAAACTTTTCTCCACCCCCGCCGACCCCGCCCAAGCCATCGCCGAAGCCATCCAGCAAATCGCCTCCGGCGCCTCGGTCACCCTTCTTCACGGAACCACCGTCGGCACGAATACAATCCTGCAAAGGAAAGGCGCCCGCGTAGCTCTCGTCACAACTAAGGGTTTCGAGGACGCGATCGAGATCGGACGCCAGGCTCGCCCCAAGCTCTACGATTTCTTCTTCGAGAAGGTCGAACCACTGGTCCCCGCAAACCTCCGCTTCGGAATCGCCGAGCGCACCGACAGCGATGGAAAAATCCTCGA
This sequence comes from uncultured Acidobacteriota bacterium, assembly GCA_963850425.1. Lineage (GTDB taxonomy): Bacteria > Acidobacteriota > Terriglobia > Terriglobales > Acidobacteriaceae > Gp1-AA133. Next base: position 978,952 of record CAWKLF010000007.1, read on the forward strand.
GCAACCTGCGCCCGACGAACTCGAAAGCCTGGCCGAAAACATCCGCGCACAACATCCCGAAGCAATCGCCATTACCCTGCTTTTTTCATTCGCAAACCCAACCAACGAACTTGCCATCGAAAAAACACTGCAGGCCCAGAACGTCCCGCTCTCTGTGTCCCACAAGATTCTCCCGGAATTCCGCGAGTACGAACGAGCCAGCACGGTCGTCGTCAACGCCTACCTGCAGCCCGTGATGCAGCGCTACCTCGAAAGCCTCGACCAGCGCCTAGCCGCTCGGCCCGCATCCGCCTCGAATCGGATTTTCGTCATGCAATCCAGCGGCGGCATCGCCACTCTTGCCACGGCAGCCCGCCAACCCGTCCGCACCGTCCTCTCCGGTCCGGCCGGGGGAGTCGTCGGGGCCTCGGCCACCGCCCGTCTCAGCGGACTCCGCCAGATCATCTCCTTCGACATGGGAGGCACATCCACCGACGTCGCTCTCGTCGACGGAGAAGCTAAGGCTAGCAGTCAGTCCGAAATCGCCGGCCTCCCCGTCGGCGTGCCCATGCTCGACATCCACACCGTCGGCGCCGGAGGAGGTTCGCTAGCCCGCTTCGATGCAGCCGGAGCCATGCGCGTAGGCCCCGAGTCTGCCGGCGCCGATCCCGGCCCCATTTGCTACGGCCGCGGCACGCTGCCCACGGTTACCGACGCCAATCTGCTCCTCGGCCGCCTGCAACCCGATCGCTTCCTGGGTGGAAACTTCCAACTGGATCTTGAGCGCACGCGTGACCTGACGAAAAAATGGCTCAAGCAGCAGAAGTCCGACCTCTCGCTCTATCAGTTCGCCAGCGGCGTTGTTCGCGTCGTCAACGCCACCATGGAGAAAGCCATCCGCGTCGTCTCCATCGAGCGCGGATACGATTCCCGCCACTTCGCGCTGGTGGCCTTCGGCGGCGCGGGAGGCCTTCACGCCTGTGAACTCGCCCAGTCCCTCGGCATCCCGCGAGTTATCGTGCCCGCGTTGCCTGGAGCCCTGTCGGCATTCGGCATCCTCGTCAGCGACGTCATCAAGGACTATTCGCGCACCGTCCTGTGGCGCGCCACCGCAGACCTGCCCATGTCCAAACTCAAACGCGAGTTTCAACAGCTCTCGCAAGCCAGTGGCAGGGATTTCTGGTCAGAAGGCTGGAGGGGCAAAGTTCACGAGCAACTCAGCATCGACACACGCTACCGCGGCCAGGGCTATGAACTCTCCATCCCGTTCTCGTCGAAACTAATCTCGAATTTTCACCGCGCCCACGCCCAGCGTTACGGCTACAGCCACCCTGACCGCGAAATCGAACTGGTAACCCTTCGTCTCCGAGCGACCATGGAGTTTCCACCACTCAGGCTTGCCACCAGGCACGGAACCTCTCGCGCCGCCACCCATCAACCCCTCAGGCCGGAACAGCGACGAGTCGTCTTCGACGGGAAAGCCCAACCCACACGAATCTACGAACGCGACCAGCTGGTTCCGGGTAAAAAGTATTCAGGCCCGGCCGTAGTGACCGAATACAGCGCCACCACAATCATTCCACCGCGCGTTCGATTCTCGATCGACCGAGCCAACAACGTTCTGATCGACATGGTTTAGGTTCCTCCGCGCCCCTCGGTGCTCGCCGTGGTTAAGATTTTTCAGCTGTTTGTTACAGGACTGTTAAAGAACAAGGCCCCCAGCCCGAGTCCAGCTACAATGCTTTCGTGAAACCGTACATCTCCGTTGTCGAAGATGATCCGGACATCTCCCGGCTCGTGCGCCATCATCTGGAAGGTGCCGGCTTTAGCGTGAAACTCTATCCCACCGGAAACGCGATCCTTGCTGAAGCTGAGCGTCAGCGGCCCGCGCTCTTCCTGCTCGACATCATGGTCCCCGGCAAAGACGGCCTTGAACTTTGCCGCCAGATTCGCCAGACGCAATCGCTCGCCATGATTCCGGTGATTTTCCTCACCGCCAAGAACAGCGAAGCCGACCGCGTGCTCGGTCTTGAGCTGGGCGCCGACGACTACATCCCCAAGCCATTCAGCCCGCGCGAACTCGTCGCCCGAGTGAAAGCGGTGCTGCGCCGCTTCGAGCGCCCGCTCGCTCCCGGACCAGTAAAAGTCGGCGGCATCGAGATCGATCCCTCGGCTATGACCCTGCACGTCGAAGGCAAACTTGTCACCACCACCGCCACCGAGTTTCGCCTGCTCGACCATTTCGCGCGCCACCTCGGCCGTGTCTTTACCCGCGATCAGCTGCTCGATTCGGTCTGGCGCGACACGTCGTACGTCACACCGCGGTCGGTCGATGTCTACGTGCGCCGCATCCGCGAAAAGATCGAACCGGACCCCGAGAATCCGCGCTACCTGAAAACCGTGCGCGGGGCCGGCTACCGCTTCGAGGCGCCGAAGTGAGGAATCGCATCTTCTTCAAGATGCTCGCGGCTTCCGCCATCGTTGTCGTGGTCGCCGCCATCACCATGGACGTCACGATCCGCCGCGCCTGGGAGAGTTCCCTGCGCGACGAGATCCAGCGCGGGCTGACCGCGCGGACGCGGCTGTTTGCCAACCGCGTTGAAATCGACCACCAGCGCTCGCTGCAGGACATCACCTCGCAGGAGGCGCTCGCCGCCGGAGCTCGCGCCACCATCATCGATCCCACCGGCCAGGTGCTCGCCGACTCAGAAGCTGCTCCGGCTTCGATGGAAAACCATCGCACGAGAAAAGAATTTCAGGCCGCCCTGAGCGGCAATATCGGGGTCGATGAACGCCGCAGTCACACCATCGGCATACCGTTCCTCTACATCGCAGTCCCCATCTCTGGCGGCGCCGTCCGCCTCGCCTATCCGCTCTCCGATGTCGAAGCCGCGTCCCGGCGAGTGCATCGCGCCCTGCTCCTCGGGTCGGCCATTGCCTTCGTCATCGTGATGCTGCTTTCCGTCGTCGGAGCGCAGTACACCGCGCGCCGCCTGCAGCGCATTGTCACCTTCGCCGACCGCATCGCCGACGGCGATCTGACCGCCCGCATTTCCGCCACCTCGGTCGATGAGATCGGGCAGGTCGCCACCGCCCTCGACAAGACCGCTCGCAAGCTCGAAGAAAGCTTCATCGCCGTGCAGACCAGCCAGCGCCAGCTCGAAACCTTGCTCAACTCCATGCAGGATGCCGTCATCGCAGTCGGCCCCGACGGCCGCGTTCAGTGGGCCAACCGCGGCATGGAGCGCCTGGTCCCGCAGCGCGCCCGCCTCAATGCTCCCGTGGTCGAGACCGTTCGCGATCCCCAATTCCTGGCTGCGGTCCGGGAGGCCACTCAGGGAAACAAAATCGCCTCTACTCGCGCCATCTCCATCGTTCCCGGGCGCACCTTCGATGTCACCGCCGCTCCTCTGCCCGGCGGGGGCGCGGTGGCGGTGCTCCGCGACCTCACCGAAACCGAGCGCGTCGAAAAAACCCGTCGCGACTTCATTGCCAACGTCTCCCACGAATTACGCACGCCGCTCACGTCGATTCAGGGCTACACCGAGACACTCCTTGACAATCCCTCCGATAACGGCCACCTTCGCGAGTTCCTGGAAATCGTTCGCAAGAACGCCTCCCGCATGTCGCGCCTCACCGAAGATCTGCTCACCCTGGCGCGAGTCGAATCGGGCGAGCAGCGATTCGATGCCCAGCCCACCTCGCCCGCGGAACTCCTCAACGACGCGGTCGAAAGCTTTCGCGACATCGTCCGCTCCCAAGGCATGGAACTCGCCGTTGAGGAAGTCTGTGATACACCCGTAAACGCCGACCGCGAAGCCATCCACCAGGTGTTTTCGAATCTCATTGAGAACGCCATGAAATATGCGGGTTCGGGCAAGCATATCGTTCTAGGCGCGCGGACTGCCGAACGCGGCGTTGAATTCTATGTCCGCGACTTCGGCCCTGGCATCGCGTCCGAACACTTGCCCCGGTTGTTTGAGCGTTTTTATCGGGTCGACAAAGCTCGCTCTCGCGAATCCGGCGGCACCGGGCTCGGCTTAGCCATTGCGAAGCACATTACGCTGGCTCACTCCGGGACCATCCATGCTGAGAGCGAGTTGAATCACGGCTCGGTCTTCCTCTTCACCCTGCCAGCCGCAGTCCCCGTCTAGAATTGCCTTCAGACGAAATGATCCCGCCTTGTGAGTTGACGCAAAGGGCGACACAGTTCGAGCTGCGCAGCGGGCGTGAGCTCGAAAGCCTCACCATCCTCGCGCTTAAAGCCACCTGAACCTTGTCTTGCAGCAAAATTCACTTGGCTGTAACCCGCGAACCGCAAAAGCAACCTATCTTTGTGCCTTGGCGATCTATCTATATAAACGGCAAGACTCGCGTCGGCCTGGGAGGAAAGCGCGCATGAGCACGGCCCTTCAACAACCCGCTCGCGAACCGGCTTATGGCCACCTGGTGCGGCTGACGGTGCAAGCCTGCCAGGTGGCGAAAGAAGCAGCCGCAGCTGCCGCCGAAGGCATCGCCACCGGTTCCAGCACCCTGCTCAATTCCATCCGCGCTCGCGAAAAAGAGCTCGACAAACTCGACATGGAAATTGACGGCGGTGTGACCGACGCCATCACCCAGGTCAGCGCTCCGGAAGCACGAGAGCTGCTGGCTTGCATGAAGTTCATGATCAGCCTGGAGCGCATCGGCGACCTTCTGCTCAGCTTCGCCAACAGCGCGCACGCCGCGGGTGCACGGCTCGACCCGCAGGACATTCGCGAACTCACCCAGATGGCCACCGTCCTTGAGAAGATGCTCACCGACGCAGGCGAGTCCTTCTCCGCTCGCGACGTTAAGAAAGCCATCGACGTCCTCCGCGCTGACGCCGAGATGGACCGCCTCCGCAATCTCATTTTCCTTCGCCACATCGAGAATCCCGAAAACGTTGCACGCCAGGCCAGCCTGCAAGTCATCTTCATGACCCAATCCCTCGAACGCGCCGGTGACCATGCCAAGAATCTCGCCGAAGAGGTCTGCCACTTCGTCAGCGGCCACACCGTCCGCCATGTTCTGATGGCCTACGACAAAAGCGTCGAGCAGATGTTCATCGACTGGTTGCGCAACAAGGAACAGGAAGGAAAATAACGGGTGGGTCCAGATTTTCGGGGCACATCGTTAACGCGGCAAAAAACGTTCGGGTTGTCACCTTCCTCTATGCCCTTTCTTTCCTCTTTCCTTCAAGCCGCTCCAAAATGACCCAGGGCGGGGGCTCGGTGGTAACAGGTATGGCTTTAGTCATAGCCCGAAACGCTAGCAAACCTTCCGTTTAGGAGCGGGATTCCCCCACAAAACACCCCTGACTGAAGGCTCGTCCTGCTCCCCCGCACCCCGTCCCGTGACCTGAATCACAGCCTTCTGAGACATTCCCATGCATCGTTGTATTGCATGGACATGCTCGTCCACACTGCACAAAATTGCCTGGCCAGCGCTATCGTGTTCCTGCCCGACATCCTGAGGGCTGAACGCCTCCTCTCGGCTTATGTCCTGCCACTCGCTGTTGCCGCCGCCACGGTGATGTTCGTCATCTGGCGCATGCATCGCCATGACGTCGCGACCCTGAGCGCTGAACTCGCCCGTTCTCGCGCGCTGGTCGAGCGGCGCGAGCGCGAGCGAGATCTGGCCCAGGCAGAACTTTTCCGTCGCCTCTACGAAGAGCGCGAACTCAACAAGGACAAAGTACAGTTCCAATCGCAACTGGCCGAATACGAAAAATACGCAGCCCTGGCGCAACTCGCCCTGGGAGCCGCCCACGAAATCAACAATCCGCTGCTGGGCATCCTTTCGCACCTCGAACTCGAGCTGAAGGTTGCGGCCGATCTCGAAGAGCACCAGGAAATCGAGCAATGTATCGCCGGCGCCAAGCGAATTTCCTCCACCCTGCACGGGTTGGTGAACTATGCGCGTCCCGGCCCGCTCGTACTGAGCAAGATCAGCCTGCACCGTCTGGTCACCGATACGCTCGCTTTTCTCGAGCACCAGCCCATGCTGCGAGGCAAGCACCTGACCAACGACGTCCCGCGCGATCTCCCTCACATCCGCGCCGACGCCAATCAACTCTCGCAGGTCCTGATGAACCTGCTGCTCAACGCTGCTGAAGCCACGCCCGAAGGCGGCAGCATCCGCATTGAAGCCAGCAAACTCACTTACGTCGACAACATTGAAATTCGTGTCAGCGACACCGGATGCGGCATCCCGGCCGATATCCTCGCCCATGTCTTCGAGCCATTTTTCACGACCAAGCGCGGCCGCGGTACCGGCCTCGGCCTCAGCATCAGCCAGGCCTACGTCCGGAGCCACAACGGCGAAATCCGCGTCGATAGCGTGCTGAACCACGGAACCACCGTGACCCTAAGCCTGCCAATCCGGCAGGAAGAATTTGATGACGACAAGAAGGAGGAGTCAGAAATTGTTGTCTAGAAGCTGCGAGCGAGGAGCGACGAGCTACGAGCTACGAGTTTGGACCGTCGTACTGTGAATGTTTTTGGTCTCAAAACTGGGATGCAGGTTTGAACTCGAAATTCTAAACTCGAAACCTGAAACTCGTAGCCCGAAGCCCGCCGCTCAAAGCTTTCTTTATGTCCTACTCCGTGCTGGTAGTCGATGACGAGGACTTAACCCTCCGCACCGTTTCGCGCGGCCTGCGTCAGGAGGGCTTCGAAGTCTTCACAGCCGCCTCCGGCGAAGACGCTCTCACCGTCTTTGCCGAGGAGAAGCCTGATCTTACCCTGCTCGACATCGTCCTTCCCGGCATTGACGGCGTCGAAGTCCTCCGTCGGCTGAAAGAAACCAATCCTGCTGCCATCATCCTCATGATGAGCGCTTACCACATGGTCGACCGCGCCGTTGAAGCCATGAAGCTGGGCGCCTACGACTACCTCATCAAGCCCTTCCACCTCGCCGATATGATCGCCACCCTCAACCGCGCCGGCGAGATGCTCGCCCTGCGCGTCCGCGTGCGCGACGATGTGGAACAGGCTCGCGGCCGCTACGACTTCGGCAAAGTCGTCACCCAAAATGAAGCGACCTCGCGCATGCTCGAAGTGGCGCGCAAGGCCGCCGAATCGGACCACACCACCATCCTGTTGCAAGGCGAAAGCGGCACCGGAAAGAGCGTCTTCGCCAAAGCCATTCACTACGCCAGCCCGCGCGCTTCCATGCCGCTACTGGAGTTAAACTGTGCCGCGCTGCCGGACACACTGCTCGAGAGCGAACTCTTCGGCTTCGAACCCGGCGCCTTCACCGACGCGCGCCGTCGTAAGGAAGGCCTGCTCGAACGCGCTCACCAGGGAACGCTCTTCCTCGACGAGATCGCCACCATGTCAGCCAGCGTGCAAGCCAAGCTGCTGCGCGTGCTCGAAGAAGGAACCTTCATGCGCCTCGGCGGCACGCGCCCCATCAAGATCAACGTCCGCCTGGTCGCCGCCACCAATGCCGACCTGAAAGAAGCGGTCGCGCGCGGCTCCTTCCGCGAGGACCTCTATTACCGTCTCAACGTCGTCCCGCTTTTCCTGCCTCCGTTGCGCGAGCGAATCGAAGACATCGTCCCCCTCGCACTCGAACTCATGCAGCACTTCAACCGCGAGCTGAAAAAGAAGTTCACTGGATTTACCCCCGGCGCCGCCGAACTCCTGCAGCAATATCCTTGGCCGGGCAACATTCGCGAACTTAAAAATGTGATCGAGCGCACCATGATCCTGACGTCGGAAGGCGACATTGACGCCGCCTCCCTGCCCGAAGAAATCCGCGATTACGCCCGCGCCGCCAAGCCCTCCCGCCGTGATCTCTTCGACTCGAATATCGAAGTTTCCCCAAACGGCCGGCCCCTCATCACCCTCCGCGAACTGGAAGATAACTACATCCAGGAAGTCCTCATTGCCACCGGAAATAACAAGACTCAGGCCGCAAGGATCCTGGGCATCCATCCCACCTCGCTGCTAAGAAGATTGAAGAAGGACCTGTAGGATAGGCTCTTGTGCTCGTAGGTCGAAGCTCGTACCTCTCACCCACTACAATGTTTTCGTGTGCTCGCTGACCTTCCGCAACGCCGAACCCCGAGACCTCGAGGCCATCGTCCGCCTCGTGAACCGTGCCTTCGTTGCCGAAAGCCCCTACGTCGAAGGCGAACGGATTAACGCCGATACTGTCCGCGGAATGTGGACTCGCGGAAAATTCCTTTTGGGCGAACACGACGGGACGCTGACCGCCTGCCTCTTTATCGAACCCCGTGGCCAGACCGCCCACCTCGGCCTCGTCTCGGTCGAACCCGTGCGCCAACGCGAGGGCCTCGGCGCTCAACTCATGTCCACCGCCGAAGCCCAGTGCCGCGCCGCTGGATTCCACGAATTGGAACTCCGCTTCATCAACCACCGCACCGAACTCGAGCACTTTTACAAGCGAATGGGCTTCGTCCCCAGCGGAGTAACCGAAGCCGCGGTAGCCGCCCGGGTAAAGGTTCCCTTCCACTTCGTGCAGATGACTAAGTCGCTGCGCTGAGCCGATTCTTCAACATTCCTGACCCAATCAGGATCCCTTCGTATCCTTTGCGCGACCTTCGGGCCCTTTGCGGTTAAAGCTTTTCTCTGCGCCCTCTGCAGCTTTTCTCTGCTCCCTCTGCGGTTTAAGATTTTTCCGTCCTGACCGACATTCTCTTAGCGCCCCTCCCGTTCTTGCGATTAAAATCGCTCCCCACCCTTGACCTCTCCCCCGCCCCGTCCTATCCTCCCCGCGGAGGCGCTCATGCTAGGCAACCGCTCCTGGGACGAGTGGATCGCGCAGTATTCCACCAGCCATCAGAATCCGGTCAACCGCATCTGCCACACCATCGGCATCCCGCTGATCATGCTTTCGCTCGCCTTCCTCATTCTGACGATCTTCATTCACCGCTTCTGGACGGTCGCACTTGGACTCTTCATCGTGGGATGGATCTTCCAGTTCATCGGCCACGCTTTCGAAGGCAAGCCCCCAGAATTCTTTTCCGACTGGAGATTCCTGCTGGTAGGCACACGCTGGTGGGCCGCAAAAATGCGCGGCAAAGTCTGACAACGATCTGCTTTCCTAACCCCGTTACGCCGCAACCCTGCTATTCCCAACCCCTGTCATCTTGAGCGGAGTGAAGCGCGCCAGCCGAACGAAGTCGAAAGGCCCCATATCCCCTGGTTTGTCCTAAAACCTCGAAGGGAATCAATTCCGGCCCATCAACCAGAGGCACGAAACTCATTCCAGCCCGAGCTGATCCTGCAACCCCAACACCACGTCCGGCGCAGGAGCCGCGGCCAATCGACCGAGGTTCGATCGCAAATGTCTCTCGTCATACATCGACAGCAATACAACCCCCTCACGATTGCTCGCCAATGCGAAATCAAGCAGGTACGCCGCAGCCATTTCTCCTGCACTCCCGCGATACCCCTCGACCTCGAGCAGCCTGCGCTTGTCCGGCTTCTTAACCGACTTCGTAAACTTCTCCAGAGGACCAGTATGGCCGAACACACTATGCCCAACATAACCAACCATGTTTCCTAACTCCCGTTTCGCCCGCTCAATGTTAGGGGAAAAGAAATTGTTAGCCACCTGGATGACGCGGATCCGAGCCGACAAGGAAACCGCACGCAACGCGACTTCAACATCCCCAGCCATCGAGATACACCGTGCCTGGCCACCGCTCACCGCATCTTCCAGAGCCCGCAACACGTCGTCTCGCTGCATGTCCGCCAGACGAGTATCGTGCAGCGCGAGCACATCCAGATAGTCGGTTCGAAGTCGCTTCATGCTGTCCGCGATACTCGACTTTATCAACGACCCAGTGAGAGCCGCCTGCAGGGACTGCGCGTGACCACTCGCCGCCAGCCCTCGCAACTGCGGCGCGACTTTAAGAACCCGCTGCGCCGCCGGCTTGAGCATGCGCGCAACCAGACCGGTGCGGCCGGGAGCCTTTCCTACCTTCGTGCACAGAACAATTCGCGCGCGCTTCCCTACCAAAAATTCTCCCAGAATCTTTTCCGCCTGCCCGTCGCCATACGAAGGCGCAACGTCGAACCACGACACGCCCGCCTCATACGCCCGCTCCAAAGCCGCTGTTCCACGCTTGCCATCGACCCGGGATCCGAGCGACGCGCAGCCGAATCCAATCGCCGACACGCTGTGCGCCAGCGGGGCAAAATTAACGTGACGCATGCAGGTCCGATTCCCAGGCATCGCTCGCTTGCTTTTTCTGTAGATGATGCGCAAGCCGAACCGCCAGCGCGACGGCGAGAAATGTTGAGTTGGCTTGCCCGGTCGTCGGAAACACGCTGGAAGATGCCACGTACAGATTCGCCACATCGTGCGCTTTCAGGTTCGTATCCACCACGCTGTTTCCTGGATCTCGTCCCATCCGGGTCGTGCCTGCCTGATGAAAACCATCCGAGGCCTGCGCCAGCACGCGTGCAACCCGCTCTGCTTGCGGATACCAATACTCCAGTCGTCCCACTGAACTCTTCCGCAAGGCCAAGTCCAGAATCTCGTGGCTGCGCACGACGCTCAACGCATCGTTCTCCGTAAAACGCAGATCGATCGAGACGCGTGTCAGCCCGAATTCGTCTTTTTCACTTGCAAGCGCAACTCGACTCTCAGGATTCGGCTCTTGTTCGGCATGGTAGTGGAGAGCATAGCGCCCTTCACGATTCCGAACCAGAAACCCCGGCCTCCGCGGCTTGCTCAGGAAACGATTGCGCACGATCTCCGACATCACCAGCGCTCCGCGTGGCCCGTCCAGAAGAACATTCCGCAAGTGAGCGCCGAAATGACGCGCCCCGCTCCCGACATGCGCCTGCCGAATCGCTTCCGGAAGAATCCGTCGGCCAATCGGCGCAACAGCCAACGCCAGGAAGACCGCCGAGAGTACGCTGCTCCTGTGCCGGGCATCATGGAACGGCGGGTTGTCGGGAAAGAAAGAGGTGTTGAATACTCTGTCTCGCTGTTGCGCGCCCGCACTCAGCGTAAATCGCCGCCGCACATAGGTGCCCGTCGCATCTTTTTCGAAATCCAGATCTGCTATGGCCTCCGGTTGGTTCAAAACAACATTCGCGATCTTCCCGGAGATGTGTCCCATGTAATACCGGCCCAGCGGCCCGTTGAGCGCGCCAAAGTGTTTCGACCACCGGCGCTGAACCGCCAGCAACAGCCGGGTCGTCTCGATTCCCCCAGCCGCAAGAATCACTGTGCCTGCCTTGATCCTGGCCACGGCCGCGGGACCGTGCACCACCACTTCATCGACCACCCCTCCCCGCTCTGCCAGTTCGAGATCAACGACGGTGCTGTTCAGGCAGAATGTAATCCTCTGCGATTGTTGCATCCGATCGCGGTGCGCGAGCGCCAGTTGCGGATCCGACGACCATCGTTCCAGCGACGACATGCTGATCTCGTCGCCGATCTCCGGAAGAAGGCGGGGAGCAGAGAAGAACGTGTCGTTCCCGCAACACAAATATTCCGCCGCCTGCAAGTAGTAGGGCTTAATGTCCTCGTGGCGAATCAGCCAACCGGAGTTCGGAACATAAGATCGCGCTTCGAAATCCACATCATCAAACGCAACACACCGCCCTCCCCAAGTCCACGAGGTACCACCCAATGCCCGGCAAACCGCCATCTCCATCGGAGCATGCCGGCGCGTATCAGCGATGTCCGCCCGAGACGCCTCGGCGAGTCGAGCATCAACCTTGCATCCTCCCGACTCAAGAACAACCACGTTCCGCCCGAGCCGCTCAAACTCCAGCGCGAGCGCGATCCCGACCGGGCCGGAGCCGACGATGCAGATGTCGCACGACTGTTCCTGGGGTGTAACGCGCTCGCGGATCATGACAGGGATCAGCGCGCCGGAATTGCCGACGTGATCACGAGGCTACCGACTCGTTCCTTCTCCTTCAAATCCATGTAAGAATTCAGGCGCGCGTCCACGAAAATGGGATTTGCTGCGTCCTGCACGACCCAAATTCGCCGGAAGCCCTGAAAGAACTCTCCTATGGCGGGGTCTCTGCTCTCGACCTGTTCAAAAAGAGGGCGCATTTCAGCACGAACCGTCCGGACTTGCGTGTTGAGATCCTCTCCAGTCGCGCTGGTTTCGTAATAGAAACCATAGCGCTCAAATTGCGACGTGTCTTCGAGCCATTGACCATTCTTGCCAATGAAGTATAGGTACAAAACCTCCCGCAGGCGTTGGACACTGCGGTTCTGTTCTGGCGTCAACAAGCATTGCGCAACGCGGCAAAACAGCACGCGTGACGGTGAAAGAAGAGGAACCCACGTACAGGCTTCGTCGCGGGCGACAACCAGATCTTGCGGTCCAACCTTGCCACTCGCAAGCCATATTCCCATGTCAGCCTGTTCGATATTCCTCGGCAGGTAAGCCTGGTAACTCGCCTTGGCAAGAAAAACGCCGGTCAAAAGGCAAATTGCAAGGACTGCAACCTCAGCCAATGACACAAATGCCGCAGCCCTTTTTCCTAGTGGAGTGTGACAGGAGACGAGAAATACAACCAGAATCACGATCGTCGGGTGGACAAAGTAACCAGCGTGGTCTGTGAGGAAGAGCACGCGCTGGGGGACTACCGCGTCCCCCAGCAGGAGAAGCATCGTCGACAGACCCAGTCCCAATAATGGATATCGCACCTCCGGTTCCAATTTGCGAGTCAAAGCCGTGGCGATCACGAGGATCGCCATGAGCACCCACAATTTTCCGATCATCAGCGGTAGTAGTGCCGGTTGAAGATGTATGAACGATGATTGTCCAGGGGTTCCGGTGCGGAAACTGCCCTGCCCGTGCAGAAGGAACACTACGTCAGTAGATGCGCACACTAACAAATAAGCCACAAGCACACCCGAAGCCCGCTTGCTCGAATCCGAGAGCAGGTACCACATTCCCGCAACCGCGGTTATGCCCACCATGACCAACGTCGCGTACGGAAAGGCGGCAAGAGTGAAAAACTGCAGAAAAGCCATACCAAGCCAATCCAGCATGCGTTTCTTCTGAAGCGCGCGAATTTGCAGTCCCAGGTAGCAAAGCAAAAGTGGTGCTGCGATTTGGGGTATGAACGGTCGAATGTAAGCCAATCCAGATTGTTCAAATCCTGACAATGACGGAAGGTGCATCCACCCGGGGATCAGGGCCCTGGCCTTGCTAACCTCAATGAGCGACAGTAGGGAGACGCCAGCGAGCACTAGTTCAACCGAGGCTCGGGGTAGGAAACGTTCGAATAGCCAGATTGCACTCAAGCACAAAAATCCCCACCAAAGCATGTTCCACACGAACAATGCAGCCCACATTCGGCCGCCAAAAAAGTTCGTAAGTACTCCGAAGAGAATCGGCCCCAGTCGAAATTTGAGGAAGCCTGCGGCATTGGCCGGCGCACGGAGACCATAAAAGGGTTCGATGGGAGTACCGTCGGCATCCTTCTCGATCCTGCTCAGGCTTAGATACAAACCCAGATCCTCAGCCGATACGGAAGGCAGGCGCCTCGATCCTGTAGCGCGTGCCGTGCGCAAAGCCGGATAGGAGTAAATCGACAAAATTGCAGCTGTGAGAGCCAGATAAGCAATCCACCTGGGTTTGCGAAGAACTGGCAGTTTCAAAGGCCGGGAACGGATCTTTGGTTCGGCCGTCAAAATAGCGGAGGCATCAGACATACAGCGTCAGTCCTTAGAGTCGCTTGGGAATGGCTACGATCGGACCCACAAGTGATCGCAAGTTTCGGTTGGACCATTGCCGTTGGATTTTAACGCATGCGTGCCGGATGAAGACACTTCCCCTCCCTTGCCTGCCGACGCACGCCAGGTGGCAGCGCCTCCGGTCGCATCTACGTATTCACCGTGACTGACGCCCGGGTAATATCCTCGAAGCACTCTGTTCCGTGCGCAATGTGTCCTGTCGAGATGCCCGCATCGCTGGAAGCCCTTCCTCCCCTTGTGATAACGTAAGCCTTCACCAGCAAGCACTCCGACAAAATCAGCATGGCCATCTCTCTATTCTGGAGACGACGCGCGTGACCTTGACGGGCTTTCTCCTTTTGTTGTTGACCGCGATCTGCATGGCTGTGGCGAACGTCCTCATGAAAGATGGAATCGCGCAGGCCGGCGGCTTCTCTCCTTCTATCTCTGCTCTGTTTTCATTGCTCCGTCAGCCCAAACTGGTTGCTGGTCTTCTTCTAAGCGGCATCGCCGCACTCATGTGGTTCCGTATTCTGGCCACACAAAAACTCTCCAGCTGCTATCCCTTGTTCGTCAGCCTGACCTACCTCCTGATCACTGTAGGCGCGTTCTACTTCCTGCACGAAAAGATTTCCGTGCAAAAACTGCTGGGACTCGCCATCCTTGTCGTCGGCATTACCACGGTCGCGCGTGGGTAGCCCGCCATGAGCGTCGACTCGCAAATGAGCCTCCGGCATCCTGGGGACGCGCTCCAGCCCTTGCCCGGCCTCTCCGTCGTCGTGCCGGTCTATCGCAGCGAGGCGATTCTGCCGGAACTTGTTCGCCGCCTGGCAGAAGTTCTGCCCACGCTGGCGGACCATTACGAACTTGTGCTGGTCAACGACAGCAGTCCCGACGGCAGCTGGGACGTTATCTCCCGGCTTGCCAGCCAGCATCCGTGGATTCACGCCATCAACCTGATGCGCAACTACGGCCAGCACAATGCTCTGTTGTGCGGTATCCGCGCTACGCAGTACGCCATCCTCGTCACCATGGATGATGACCTTCAGCATCCGCCCGAGGAAATTCCCAAGCTGCTTACCGTGCTCGATCAGGGATACGATGCCGTCTATGGCACCCCCGCGCAGGAGCAGCACGGAATGTTGCGCGACCTGGCATCGCTGACCACCAAGCTGGCTCTGCAAAGTGTGATGGGCGCCGAGATCGCACGCCAGGTGAGCGCCTTCCGCGCCTTCCGCGCTGAAGTGGCCCGCGCGTTCAACCACTACGAAGGCGCGTTCGTCTCCATCGACGTGCTGCTCACCTGGGGCACGAATCGTTTTGCCGCCACGCCCGTGCGCCATGAGCCCCGCAGCCAGGGCACTTCCGGATACACATTCCGCAAGCTGGTCACGCACGCGATGAACATGATGACCGGCTTCAGCACCAAGCCGCTGCAAATCGCGAGCCTGATCGGTTTCTTCTTCACCCTGTTCGGATTCGGCGTGCTTCTTTATGTGCTCATCCGATATCTTCTGCAGGGCACTCCGGTACCGGGGTTCCCGTTCCTCGCATCCATCGTCGCACTGTTTTCGGGCGCGCAACTGTTCGCTCTGGGCATCATTGGCGAGTACCTCGCCCGCATGCACTTCCGCAGCATGCAGAAGCCGCCCTATGTGGTACGCATGGACGCGGGATGCGGCCGGAGCAGCCGTTCATGACCATCAGCATTCCCTTCAACCGTCCCTGCCTGACCGGGAACGAGTACAAGTACATCGCCGAAGCGATCGCCAATGGCCACGCGTCAGGCGACGGCCCTTTCACGCGCCGCTGCCATGAATTGCTGCAGAGGGAACTCGGCGTTCCCCAGGCGCTGTTGACCACTTCCTGCACGCATGCGCTCGAGATGGCCGCCATCCTGCTTGATTGCGGCCCGGGTGATGAAGTGATCCTTCCCTCGTTCACCTTCGTATCGACCGCGAACGCGTTTGTGTTGCGTGGCGCCAAAATTGTCTTCTCCGATATTCGCCCCGACACGCTCAACCTCGACGAGTCGAAGCTGCAAAGCTTGATCACGCCGCGCACGAAAGCGATCGTGCCCGTTCACTACGCCGCCGTCGCCTGCGAGATGGATGCGATTTGCGCAATCGCCAAACGTTACGGTGTGCGCATCGTGGAAGACAATGCTCATGCCCTGTTCGCGCGCTACAAGGGGAAATTAACCGGCACCTTCGGTGCGCTCGCCACGCAAAGCTTTCACGAAACCAAGAACGTCACGTGCGGGGAAGGCGGTGCGTTGTTGGTGAACGATCCTGCTCTGGTTGAGCGGGCATTGATCATTCGTGAAAAAGGAACCAACCGCAGCCAGTTTTTCCGTGGGCAGGTCGATAAATACAGCTGGGTCGACATCGGCTCGAGCTACCTGCCTTCCGATCTGTTGGCCGCATTCCTGCTCGCGCAGCTCGAAGGGCGCGACGAAATTCAGCGCAAGCGCCGCCGCATCTGGGAGAACTATCAGCAGCGGCTCGCCGCGTGGGCGGAGGATCGGAGAGTGCGCCTGCCCGTCATTCCGGAAAACTGCGAGCAGGCGTTTCACATGTTCTACCTGATCCTGCCATCGCTCGACTGCCGCCAGGCGCTGATTGCCCATCTCAAGGCGCAAGGCATCCTGAGCGTCTTTCACTATGTCCCGCTGCACTCATCCGACATGGGACGCAAATGCGCGGCGCGCGAGACGGCCTGTCCGGTAACCGAAGATCTCAGCCTTCGCCTGCTGCGCCTTCCCTTCTACAACGACCTGACCGAGGACGAGCAATCTCGCGTGATTGCAGCCGTGACCTCGTTCGCGTGCCGCTCGTGACTCCAGGAAATGAGCCCGACACCGGGTCTCCGCAGACCTCGGGAGAAATCTGCACCTATCTCGAATGGGATTCGAATTTCTTCGATCGACGCATCGCGCGTTTGAACCATACGCGTCTCGATGAATTCATCGTGGCCGAGACGCTCGACTGGTGCGCCGCCCATCGCATCGACTGTCTCTACTTCCTGGCCGAATCCGACCACGCTCCCACGCCTCCTCTAGCCGAGCAAAATGATTTCCGCCTCACCGACGTGCGCGTGACGTTCGAAAAAGCAATCGCGTCAGAGGAGTCGTTCAAGGAAGACCCCGCCGTCCGGCCTGCAACGGAGAAAGATATCCCGGCCCTGCGTAAAATCGCGAGCAGCACGCACCGGGACACCCGCTTTTACTTCGACGAGCATTTCGACCGTGCCAAGTGCGATCAACTCTACGCAACCTGGATCGAAAACAGTTTTCGAGGCTTCGCACAGGCCGTGCTGGTAGCTGAAACCGACCAAACACCAGCGGCTTATCTCACCTGCCATCTTAAGGGCGAGGAAGCCCAGATTGGCCTGGTCGGAGTCAGCGCACAGCAACAAGGCCGGGGCCTGGGAACAAAGCTGGTGCAGCAATTTTTCGCGTGGTCTCGCCAGAATAATGCGAGGCGGGCAACCGTGGTAACTCAGGGCCGCAACCTCGCCGCCCAGCGCCTCTATCAGCGCAGTGGCTTCGTCACCGCCTCGTTACAGCTGTGGTATCACCGCTGGTTTCCGCGCTAAATACCGGCGTGTATGGGCTTTCCCACAAGCCAGGAAGTGGACCGATTCCGTTCGAGACTCCCACCCTTCTCCCGAAACTCTAAACAGGAAACTCGAAACTCAAAACTCGCCCTGAGGATTCGCGCGCCGAACCTCGGAAACGCATAGCATTCCTATCCACTTGGAGTTAAAATGCCTTTGGTTGCCGAAATCATCCCTACCTCATACCAGCAACCGGCATAGCACCTCGAACTCATTTCTCAACTAGATTTCGCGGACCACAGCTTCGTCCGAGGAGGATCCATGTCGATCCGTTTGCATCGCACACTTACTCAAGCCCTCTGCATCGCCCTCGCAGTTCCCACTGTCCTCCTCTTCGCTCAGGCCGGCCCGCCCAAGTACGACGTCGCCACCGAAGCGAAATTCAAGGTCACTGTCCAGGACATGAAACTCCCCGCCAAGGGCAAAGAAAAAGACGCCGCTCATCTCACGGTGACCAGCGGCGCCGACACCATCGACATTTACCTCTGCCCAAAGGCGTTCCTCGACGACATGGGCGCTACTTTCGCCAAAGGCGACGAAGTCACAATCACGGGATCGAAAATCAAGCAAGACGGGTCCGACCTCATACTCGCGCGTGAGGTTGTGAAAGGGACCGACACGCTGATGCTTCGCGACGACAAGGGCAAGCCCGTCTGGTCCTGGCACAAATAACCGCACTGGGGCCCACAGGAGTCAGCCCAAAATTACAAAATTACCAAATTTCTCAACCACTCAATTACTCAATCTTGCTCTGCCCCACCACCGGCAACTCAATATAAGAAGCCATCCCTGGCGCGCAATAAACCCGCTGCGTAGCCTTCACAAAATCACCAGCCGCGGCCTTATAAATACTCGGCACAAACTTCTGCGGATTGCGATCGATAATCGGGAACCACGTCGACTGAACCTGCACCATGATGCGGTGCCCCTTCAGAAAAACGTGGTCATGATCTCGCAATGCCACCTTCCACTCCGTAGGCTTGTTGGGGACGAGCGCGTGCGACTTTTCGTAATTGGCCAAATACCGTCCGCGGCGCACCTCCATCGCTACCGGCAACTGGTAGCCGTTCAACGACTGGGCATATTGCCCGGGCTTGGGCCCATCTTCCGCATCCCAGGTATTTTTCTGCGCGTTCTCGGGATATACATCAATCAACTTCACCACGAAGTCGCTGTCGGTCCCTGAAGTCGACGCCATCAAAGTCGCCGCCAGCGGCCCGGTCACCGTCAGATCGTGATCAAGCGCTTCGCTGACGAACGACAAAACATCCGGCCGATGATCGACGAACCGCTGGTCCGCCGCCTCCCAAGTCCGCCAATCGCCTCCCGGATAGGTTGGCGAAATCGGCCGCGCTCGATACGGCACCGGGTTCGCCGGATCCGAAACATACTCGCGATATCCCTTGGTCGCGCCCGAAGGCCTGCCCGGACTCGGGGCCTTGAAGGAAAGCGAGCCGTCCGCATGCAGGTAAAGCTTTGTCGGCTTCGCCTCTTTGGGCGGCCATACTGCATAGGTCCTCCAGGTATTCGAACCGCTCTGAAACATCGTGGCCTGCCATGACGGCTTCTCCCCCTGGCCATGCAGGTAATACCGGAAGAAAGGGGCCTCGACATTCTCCCGAAACTCGCGCGAGGTTTCATGCCCGCCAAACGGAATCAACCCGATGCTCTCCGCCTTCGCGCTCTGCCATTGCCCGTGAAACCAGGGCCCCGCCACCATCAGGGCGGTGTGTTCCGGATCGTTCTCCAGAGAATGCCGAAAAATCTGCCACGGTCCCCAAGGATCTTCCTGATCCCAGAACCCCGCTACGTTCAGGTTCGGCACCGTCGAAGCATGTAGCTGGCTCACCCACGCTTCCTTCTTCCAGAACTCGTCATAATCCGGATGCTCGATGTTCGAATTCCAGTAAGGAATCGATCCATGCAGATACTTATCGTTAATATTCGACACCGGCCCAAGGTCGAGATACCACTGGTAAGTGTCGAAAGTCTCAAACTCGAAATGCGTATTCTTGTTCTTATCCGCCTGCTCCATGACGGCGTACTCGAAGTTGTAACTCTCGCGCAGCGCGCCGTAACGATGATCATCGTCATTCATCCACTGATCGACCGGCGACGCCTGTTCGCTGATCGCCTTCAGCGCCGGATGCGGCTTCAGCAGCGTGAGCGCCGTGGTCAACCCGTCATACGACACGCCCATCATCCCTACCTTGCCGTTGTTGTTGGGGACATTCTTCACGAGCCACTCAATGGAGTCGTAGGCGTCGGTGGTCTCATTGGTAGCTTTGGGATCGTTCAGATCGACCCAAGATGACAGCAGGAACTGGCCCTCCGACTTGAAACGCCCGCGCAGGTTTTGAAACACAAGGATGTACCCGTCCTGCATCAGCTCCTTGAGGTGCGAAGGCATTTTTGCGTAAGGCTTGTCGGGAACCCCATAAGGCGTGCGCTGAAAAAGAATGGGCAGCGGTTGCGACCGGTCTATCGGCCTCAGGATCGCCGTCTGCAGGCGTACGCCATCGCGTACCGGAATCATGACTTCCTGCAACGTGAACAAAGGCGCCGCCGCAGCCTGCTCACTGATCGACGATTCCTGTGCCCACGTAATCATTGGGGAGGAGGCCAGCAGAAACACACCGAGCAAAATCGGCAGCGAGCCCGCCGAACTCATGACAGATGGACTCGAAACGCACAAAAGACGACGCAACAATCGAAGCACGATGCCTCCAGCAATCAGCCAGGAATGTATATGAGATGGCCGTCAGCAGCTCGGCAAACTCGCGCGAATCTTACCGGTCACCGTGAAACCCAGTCAACGGACCCGAGTCAGGGAAGCCCAAACGCCCGCGAGGCCGAAAAACGGTGGTCCACGTTCGTGCGTTCTTTGCACTAACGTGGGAGCACACAACCGCCGACGGTACAACAGACCCGGAACGCCTAAAAGTGCTCCAGGGGACGCCACCGTCCAAATAAAAAAGGCGGCCTCCGCGGAGGCCGCCGTCTCAAAACCTGGAACGCTTAATCCGTGAACTGCGGGACGATCAGATTCCCGTTTGGCGCCGCGATCAAGCCCTGCTCGATCTCGGTCAGATTCACTTTCTGAATCTGCCAGGCCAATCCCAGCTTCTTCAGCGCCCAGATGCCATACCAGTTCAAATCAATTTCGTACCACTTCAGGCCGTGCCGAGCCGAGGTCGGATGTGCGTGGTGATTGTTGTGCCAGCCTTCACCAAACGTCAGAATTGCGACCAGAAAATTGTTGGTCGACAGATCGCGTGTCGAGAAGCGTCGCGAACCCCACATATGGGTGATCGAATTCACCGCCCAGGTCGCGTGCAGGCCGACCACGGTGCGCATGAAGATTCCCCACAGCAGGAACGGCAGGCCGCCGATGGCCAGCAGAATCACGCCCAGCACCGTCATGGGCACGTAGTGATACTTGGTGAGCCAGACGTGAACCTTGTCTTTGGCGAGATCGGGAACGTAGCGTGCCAGGGTAGTGGTGTCATGATGCATGGACTTGCCCATGAGGATCCAGCCCATGTGCGCCCACCAGGTCCCGTCAATCGGGGAATGCGGATCGCCTTCCTGGTCGGAATACTTGTGATGAATGCGATGGGTGGCCACCCAGAAAATCGGCCCGCCCTCGAGCGCCAGGGTTGCGCAGACAGTCAGAAAATACTCAACCCACTTGGGCGTTTTGTAGCCGCGGTGCGTGAGCAGCCGGTGATAGCTCATGCCGATGCCGAGCGAACCCGACACCCACCACAGAAAGCAGGCTACAAAAAATGCTTTCCAGGTAAAGAAGAAAAGGGCGGCAATGGCGCCCACATGAAACAGACCCATGAAAATCGCGGTGACCCAGTTAATCTGATCTTCGCCGGCGTGGTTGCGTGCGATCTCTTCCAGTTCCATTGAAGTTTCCCCGTGTAGACCTTGTATCGTTAAGGTATCAAGGGAACCCGCCCGGGCTCTGTAATACTTGTGTAATAGCAAGGACTTAGGGGATTACGAGGGTAATGAGCGAATACCTGAGGGGCCATTGCGGATTTCGAATTGAAAGCTTGGCCAGTTTCCTGCCGTTGGAAAAATTGCCCGCCCATTTGTGCCCAGGTCGAACTTATGATTTTTCTCTGTTTTCCCCGCGAAATATTAGCGAGCTATTTTAAAAGTGTTTGCGCAAAATCTTAAACCGCCGAGCACGCAGAGAAATTCCGCGGAGATCGCTGAGAATGGTCGTCACAATCGCTTATCTACGCTCGTTATCCCTGATAAAGAAAGCGTACCCCAACCAAAACTAGCACGCTGCCCAGCACTCGCCTTAACACGGGAAGTGGAAGATGCTGAGCCCAGCTCGCCCCGAAGTAACTGCCGGCACAAATGCCTGCGGCTATCAGCAATCCAAGTTGAAGATCGAAGTGACGCGCTCGCGCGTATGGAATGAATGCGATGAACCAGATCGGCAGCGACGAGATCATCAGGGCCGTGCCCTGCGCCCGCAACTGCTCCATCCGAAACACGTAGATCAGTGCCGGTATGACAAACGCGCCGCCTGTTCCGGTGAGTCCGACGAGAATTCCGACCAGCGCGCCCACCACAAGCTGCAGCAATACGTTCATGCAATTCAACCTATCGCAGAAATTGCCGATCTTTGGCGGCAGCATTCTAAACGAGTCCGTCAAAAGGACGCTGAAGTCATTAAAATCTTATAGTTATAGAACAAGCCACCAAAGATGGCGCTCCCACGCCCAATCGTGGCCTTGGACATTCTCCACGATGGGCCGTCAGTGCGCGCAGAAGCGCGTAGGCGCAAAGTTAACGACCCGGACAGACAAAAGGACGTCCAGCGTGCCGCGCGCGCCTATAAGAGCCCGCAACGCAAATGTTATCTTTGGGCTAAGGCACATGGCTCCTTGATCCACAGTCTTCGTCCTGGCAGACAACTCAGGGCAGAACTCTGGCGAACTCCATTCTGTTCACGGCAAAACAGCCGGAACTGCTTCGGAGGGTCGTACCCCTGCGTGATCTCTATGGTGACGTCCGACCCTCGACCTCCGGTGTTCGCCAACCCACGTACAGCGATTAATGTATTTGCTAACAATAACTTGCAAGCGGTGCAGAGTAACGGTTACCTTAGGTTACTTTGGTACATTGATCCGTCGAGCAGAACTGTTAAGTTGAGATGGCCAAAAAAGTTCCCCTGAGGGCATTAGCCCGTTTTGGTGCACTTGCCCGTTACGGGTGGTGACGAAGATGATGAGTCCGAACGCCAATCTCGCGTACTACGCGCTCTGGTTCGCGCATCCAGTGTTGGAGGCTGGACTGGCGGGCATTCTCATTTGGCGCAAGCTGTACCGGACGTTTCCCATCTTCTTCGCGTACGTGGCATTCCAGATTCCGGTGTTCGGGTTGCTCTTTTCCATGCGTGGGGAGCGGTTTTACACCATTTTTTACTATTCCTCGTGGAGCACCACCGCGATCAGCGTCGTTTTGGGTTTCTTCGTCATTCACGAACTCTTTCAAGATGTCTTTCGGCCTTATCACACGTTGCGCGATCTCGGATCGGTGCTGTTCAAGTGGGCTTTGCTGGTGATGCTTCTGGTCGCAGGCGTGGTCGCGGCTTCGACGGCTTCAGCGACGGAAGAGCCTCTGCGCATGGGAATTATGACGCTGCAGCGAAGCGTGCGCGTGGTGCAATGCGGGTTGATTCTGTTTCTGCTGGTCTTTTCACGTTACCTCGGCACCAACTGGCGCCAAAAAAGTTTTGGTATCGCGCTCGGCTTCGGGGCATTCGCCAGCGTCGAGCTGGCCCTGGTTGCGATCAATGCCGCGACCGACAATGTCTTTAACCAGGTGCTCAGCAATTTCATCAACATGATCGCCTACGATGCGTCCATCCTGGTCTGGATCTGGTACATGGTCGCCAACAGCCCGGCACGCGAGCCGGCGACGCATATGCTGCGGCCGCAACGCTGGGAAGACGGCCTGAGTGCGATCCAGCATCCGCAGTCCGGCGATTCGCTCATTCCGATGTTCGAGACGATGGTCGATCGCGCATTGTCGAGATCGGGGTCCGAACTCGAGCCTTCCACAATGAACGTGGAGGAATTCACGCTGCCTGGCAGTGGATCCCGGCGCGTCACCTTCGAGTACCCGCCGCTTACGCAACGCGCCGCCACCAAAGGCTGATTCTCAAGCCTGAAGTTTGCAGGAGCGCTCAACCGAAGAGTCGCCGCCGATCTGCTAAGGTTGCGTGCGATCTTCAGTCAAATCTATTTACCGCTGCTTCTGTCTGCGATCTCTTTCCCTCCACGACCTCTAACCACCTTCAACGGTGATTTGCCGGATTAAACGGGTTCTCAGGCGGGAACTGCAGCCCTGTTCTGCGATCCCTTGTCTTAAATTGAGACAACAGTGTCCATAATTTCGGATCTTTCGACTCTAAGAGGGAATGGCCGGGCAAAAGTTGACGAGGATGGAGGTACGGTGCCGAACATTTTACCGATACGGGAGGATGGGATGCCGGTCGGACGCTAAAAAATACAGAATTTTCTGTAGGGGACTTGACTGAGGACGTATAATTCGTCCCGCGCGACAGGTGACTTTAGTAACACAGACATCTGCCCCGCAAGGAGAGACCCCAATGAAACGAACCGTCAGGGCATGGTTCCTGATGCTGGCATTTGTGGCTACTTATGTAGCCGCCGCCGCCCCAAGAGTTGCCGCTCCGGACGGCGGGCCGCTACCTTTGTGTCCGCCTCGTAAAGGACCCAATTGCAGCTTAAATTTAAACTAGCAAACAGCAAGGTCACGAAAGTAACCTGCTGGTAATCTGCTGATCGAAATTTTGCAACCTGTGGGCTGATTCGAGCTGAATACTCGTTTCGGCCCTCTTTTTTTGTCTTGGCGGTTGTCTTGTCTTCCTCACTTAGGCTGCTGAAAGATTGGATGGACGGAGCAAGTGCTTCAGGTGTATGGGATCGCTCACCGGGGGCTGGCAAGTGTTACCTGAACACACCACCGCGGTTGCGGCACCGCCGCGAATTGCGGGTAACGCTGGGATCGTGGCCCCCAATGCCGGAGGCAGATTTGCGGCGACGGCTTCATTGGGCGTCAGCTTGATGATCGCTTTGTTAAACGCGAAACTTGAAACGGCTGCCGCGTACAAACGTTGCGCATGGTCTCCTTCTCCGATCACGACCACTTGCGTGTGCGGCTGCAGGAAGTGGACACCGGCTGCGGCGTAGGTCGCACCGAAGATACCGAATTTTTCCGCCACCCCCGCAAACACTTCCAGTGTGTCTTCAGCCTGGTCGCGATAGCCCTGTTCGCCGGTGTATCCATGCATGCGCAAAAGTGCGATCGCGGCCATCGAATTTCCGGCGGGTGTCGGAGAATCCTGAAACGGTTTCCGGCGGGTTGCGAGGACTCCCAATTGTTTTTCTCCGTCTTTACTCTTCTCGGTATCGAAGAAGCCTCCCGAGATCGGATCGTAGAATCTATCGATCATGGCGCCGGTAATGCGCCGGGCAAATTTAAAGTAGGAAAGATCTGCGCTGGCCTCGTAGGCATCAAGACATGCGAGCGCGAGGAAAGCGTAGTCATCGAGCAGACCGCGCACATGGCGCCGCCCGGCTTTCGGATCGGAATAGGCAATCACATGCAACAAGCCCTGCTCCGGGCGCCAAGCCTCCGACAAGGTACGGTCCAGCGAACGGAGCGCGAATCGCCGGGCATCGTCCAGTCCAAGCACCTTCGCAGCTTCCAGATAAGCTGAGATGCAGAGGCCATTCCAGCCCACATAAACAGTCTTATCGACGTAAGGAGTCGGCCTCTCGAGCCGCGCGGCATACATTTTCTTTTTGGCCGAAGCCAGCAACTCCTGAACAGTTTCGGTCGAGGTGCTAAGTCGCCTGGCGATTTCTTCGATCGAGGCACGCAGGTACAACACATTCTTGGCGGGATTGTGGTGCATCTTGCCGACTTCGTTGATGTCGTAGCGGAGCAGGGCAACCTGTGCTTCTTCCGTTGTGAGGACTGCCTTGGTTTCCGCCACCGTCCAGGTGAAGTAATCGCCGTCGTCGTCCATGGAATAGTCGGCATCCTGGGAAGCATAAAAGCCGCCGTGCTCGCGGTCGCTGAGCCACTCGTCCATCCAGCGGATGATGTCGCGCGCCACCTCTGCGAAGAATTCCGTGCCCGTCACCTGATACGCATGAACATAATTCTTTAGCAATTCGGAGTTGTCGTAACACATCTTCTCGAAGTGCGGCACCACCCAGCGCTCATCCACCGAGTAACGGTGGAATCCACCAGCCAGTTGATCGTAGACACCGCCGTTGGCCATGCATGTGAGGGTGGTAACAAACACATTCCGCAATTCGTCATCGCCGGTGCGCGCGTAGCGCTCGATCAGAAGGTCGAGCGCGCCCGGGTGCGGGAATTTGGGCGCCTGCCCGAAACCACCGTTGGCCGAATCGAACATGGTCATGGCCGACTTCACAATTGCGTCAATCGCATGCGCGGAAAAGCGCCCGCTTCCTCCCGTGAAGGATTCCGATTGGGAGATGGATTGTTCGACCAGCTTGGACTGTTCGGCGACGTCAGCGTGCTTTTCGCGATAGGCGTTCGCGATCGAGGTCAGCACGCGCTTGAAACTTGGCCGCCCATACAAATCCTGGGGAGGGAAATAAGTGCCGCCGTAAAACGGCTTGCCGTCAGGCGTAAGAAAAGCAGTGAGCGGCCAACCGCCCTGTCCGCTGATGGCGCTGACTGCAACCTGGTAGCGGCTGTCGATATCGGGACGCTCGTCGCGATCGACTTTCACCGCGATGAAATTGTCATTCACAATCTGCGCGACTTCAGGGTCGTCATAGGACTCGCGATCCATGACGTGGCACCAGTGACACCAGACCGCACCGATATCCAGCAGCATCGGTTTGTTATCGCGCTGCGCGGCGGCAAAGGCTTCTTCGCCCCATTCGTGCCAACGGATCGGCTGATGCATGGCGGAACGCAAGTAAGCGGACGAAGCCTGTGCCAGGGAATTGGGGGATTCAGAAGACATGACTCCAGTCTAAAGCCTCAGCGGCCATTGTGGCTGGGAGCCGCGTGATTTGCATCCGGCCCGCTAAGCGCCCAGGAACTCCACGTGAACGTATTCGCCCATACGAACGTTGTAGGCGATATACCAACCCAGATGGTCAGGATCTTCGTAGAGCACGATATCGTCTGAGTTCCATAGCCAGTCGCTACAGTAGGGAATGTCATAGGGAGCTACGGCAAAGGAATATCCGCTGAACCAGAAGCGCTGCGAATTGCCTCCCGCCAGCCGCCAGCGATGTTGCGGTCCAAAGCCGCCCGTGAAGTGCCCACGCTGCCAGGGATGATCCAGGTGATAGTGCGCATCATCGCGACCGGTAGCGTGTCCGACCCATTCCCCGTTGGCGTGGACATGCGGAGTGTCAGGATGGCCTTCCTGATCGCGGTAGTGTCCGCGATCCTGCGTGGCGGGGTGCTGTTCGGGAGCACGTTGCTCCTGCGAACGACGTTCAGGTCCGCGCTGGTCCTGGGGATGCTGCTCGGGACCACGGGGTTCCTGAGGGCGCCGCTCGTCCGGATGTGGCGCAGGCGCCGGTTCCGGCCCTCGGTCGGGAATATGCATTCCAGCGCCGCCTTGAGCAGGCCCTTGATGTTCATCATGCTGCGCCAGCGCCGGTAACGAGCAAATAATACCAACCGCGAGAAAAGCGATCATGGTCTTCATCGCGTTCAACCCTCCACGATTCGAGTCAGCGAGTGTTCTGAAGAAGTGGATGGTCTGCCGCATTGCAATGGTTGGCAAGGATATTGCCGTAGATCAGCTTGTCGACAGGAGTTGGCTGGTGATTTTGCAGTACAAGTCGATGGCATCGTTCAGTTGCTGCTTCTCCACAGATTCACCGTCGGTGTGCGCGACGTGAATCGATCCGGGGCCGATGAGCAGCGGCTCTCCCCAGTTCGTCAGTGCCGGGATGTCGGTGGTGAAAGCAGCCACCATGGTGGGAAGCTTGCCGACTTCGCGAAAACGCATGAACGGGATTTCGAGATAGAAATCGACCTTGGCGAGATCGCCCACGGTTTCGACGATGTGCCGGCGCAGTTCCTCGGAAGGGCCGACCAGCCGGTAAAGCAAGTGGGCCTTCGCGGAATCCGGAATCACGTTGGGGGCACGACCGCCTTCAATCAGTCCGATATTGAACGTGCAGGGACCGACGTCTTGCACGGTGGGTAGAGGCATAGCCCGCAGTTTGGTCAGCGCGACCACGAGTTTGTCGATGGCCGACTCGCCCAGTTCGGGATAAGCCGAGTGCGCCATACGTCCGGATGCGGTAACTTCCGCACGCAGCGTGCCCTTGGAAGCCAGGGCCAAATGGTTTTGGGTGGGCTCGCCGTTGATCAAAAAGCGTGATCCGATGGGTTGCTCGTTCGCTTTTTTCGCCCCTGTGCTGTCGCGCTCTTCGCCCACGAGGAAGAGCAATCCCACGTGGATGCCCTGAGTCCGCAATCTTTCCGCGGCGGCAATCTGGATGGCGATGATGCCCTTGGCATCACACGACCCGCGGCCATAGACGCGGCTAAGATCTTCAGAGGAGGGAATAAACGGAGGAACGGTGTCCATATGAGTGGAGAAGACCACCGCCGGATGCGGTTCTTCAGGGGAAGTAGCGAGCAGGTTGAAGCGATCGCCTTCCACGGGCATGCGGCGCACTTGATACTTCAGGGCGGCTAATTCGCGGTGGAGCGTTTCTCCGACAGCGGCTTCGTGGCCGGTGATCGATTCAATGTCGACGAGCTGGCGCGTGAAGGCGACGACGTCCATGGAGAGAGAATAACCCAGTTTGATTTAGCGGCGGGTGGGCTGCCTCGGCGGACACCGACTCGGAGCATCGCGCAGCAAGGCCGAAAATCCGACCTTCGTTGTAACCTAATGTTCGTGCCCGACGTCTCCAGCGCCATTCGCTCTTTCTTCCTCGACGGCCCCGCCGGTCAACTGGAAGCACTGCTCAACGCCGGCTCTCCGGCAGCGACGCATGCCGCCCTGGTCTGCCATCCCCATCCGGTTTATGGCGGAACCCTTCACAACAAGGTCGTGTTCCACGCCATGAAGGCGCTCAACAACCTTGGCTTGCCGGTGTTGCGGTTCAACTTTCGCGGCGCCGGACTGAGCCATGGCGAGCACGATCAGGGCGCGGGTGAAATCGACGACGTGCGCACAGCGCTCGATTGGCTGGATCGCGAATTTCATCAGCCGATTGTGTTCGCGGGATTTTCCTTCGGCGCTGCTATCGGCTTGCGCGCCGCTGCTCCCGACCCGCGGGTGCCAGCTCTCATCAGCCTGGGCACGCCGATTTCGCCAGTCGACAATCGTTCTTACGACTATGAGTTCCTCATTGGCAATACAAAGCCCAAGCTTTTTGTGAGCGGATCGCGCGACCAGTTCGCCAGCAAGGCGAAGCTCGAAGCGCTGGTGCATTCGCTGGCTGAACCAAAAAAGCTTGTGATCATCGAGGCTGCCGATCATTTCTTCGAGGGACGCTTGCGCGAGATGCGCGAGACGGTCGAGGGTTGGACGAAACAGACGCTCCACCTCTAGCCGCCTGGCGAAAGGGCCAAAGATTTGTGTCTTAACATTCTATCAATGGTTCGCGAAACCCGATGCCTCGATACGGCTTAGCGCAGGCAAAAGGCTTTTCTCCGTTAACGTGCTGCTCTGTGGCTCTATGGTGAATGCGGGCTGCTGAAATTCACACCACTCACCTGATAATCTGAACCAAATGGCTTCCCATCGCGACACAGCTCGCAGAATTTTTCAGCAGGCTCTCGAACAAGCGTCGATCCCCAAAGCATTTGCGCGCCACGTGAGCTGCGAGCGGGGTATTTTGCGAGTTTGCGATGACCTCTACGACCTGAATGCTTACTCCCGCGTGTTTGTGGTTTCGATCGGCAAAGCCGGGCACACTCTGGTCGAGGCGCTCGAGGCGCAGGTTGGCAGACGACTGGAGGGCATTGTTGCGAGTTCGCTCGATCCGGGCGCCCAGGTGCACGGGTTTCGATATTTTCGCGGGGGACATCCCACGCCGAACCTGGACTCGGTGCGCGCTGCGGAAGCGATTTTGAAATCACTGAACGCGCAGACTGCTTCCTCGCTGGTGATCTTCATGCTTAGCGGTGGCGGGTCAGCCATCGCCGAAAAGCCGATCGATGAGGAGATCTCGCTTGAGGACTTAATTGCTACCTACCGGGCTTTGGTCCTGTCGGGTGCGCCCATCGCCGAAATTAATGCAATCCGCAAACATCTGTCGGCTGTCAAAGGCGGACGCCTTGCGCAGGCCGCATATCCCGCAAAACAGGTTTCGCTGATGATTTCCGATGTGCCCGATCACACGCTGGACGCGCTCGCCTCCGGCCCTACCATGCCTGACTCCACCAGCATTGCCGACTGTTACGCAATTCTCGAGAAGTATGCGCTGCTCGAGCAGTTCCCTGCCTCGGTGCGCGGGTTGTTCCAGCGTCATGCACTGGAAGAAACGCCGAAGTCGGATGATCCGGCGTTCGTGCATGCGCGCTGGTGGCCCGTGCTCTCGAATCAGAGCGCCGTGGAACAGGCGGGCGTGGCTGCTACCGCGCAAGGCTATGCGGTGGAGATCGACAACAGCTGCGATGACTGGGATTACGAGCGCGCCGCCGATTATCTTTTGGAGCGGGTGCGGGGGTTGAGCAAGAAAGTCTCGCGCGTGTGCCTGATTTCGGGGGGAGAAGTCACGGTGAAAGTCACCAATGGCGGCACGGGAGGTCGTAACCAGCAGTTCGCGCTGGCTTGTGCCCAGAAAATTGTTGGAGAGAATATTACCGTCTTGAGCGCCGGGACCGACGGAATAGATGGCAATAGCTTGGCTGCGGGCGCGGTAGTGGACGGCACAACTTCTCAGAGAGCGAAGGGCGCGGGCTTTGATCCGGGCACAGCGCTTAAGACATTCAACGCCTATCCGCTTTTCGATGCGCTGGGCGATGCGATCGTGACGGGGCCGACCGGCAACAACGTCCGCGATCTGCGGGTTCTGCTGGCTGATTGATCCCCCAACATCGAGCTTGTCAGCACAGACGACACAGAGGGCCCAGCGGACGTCGACAAATCTGCTGTTCTTCGATTATGCATGCCGGTGGAGCGAGGGCGTCCTCGCCTGTGTCGCTCCACCGATCATTCAGCCTTTTCTGTGTGGCTCTGTGGCTCTCTGCTGGAGAACTCTTACGCGGACTTCTTTTGTGGCATTTGCTTGGCCATATCCGCCTGTGCCCGCTCCATCTCTTCCGGCGAAACGTCGCGGACGTGGGTGGCCAGCGCCCACTTGAAGCCGTAGGGATCGACCAGCGTTCCATAGCGATCCCCCCAGAATTGATCCATGAGGGGCATCTTGGCAACGGCCCCGGCCGCAATTGCTTGAGGGAAGATCTTGTCGACATTTTCCACATACACGTGAATGGCGAAGCCCGGCGCCTCGCCACGGGGTGCGGTTGCGCCGCCCAACTCCGGAAATTCATCATTCAGCATCAGGATGGAATCGCCAATCTTCAGCGAGGCGTGCATGATCTTGCCGCCCGGCATTTTGCTGACATGCAGGACCTGCGCATTCAGGGCTTTCTTGTAGAACTCGATGGCGCCAGAGGCGTCGCGTACCGTGATGTGAGGCGTAAGACTGTGGAAGCCTTCAGGAATGGGTTTTACTTTATCGGGCATGGAACCTCCTGAGAGAAAATTTCGAGTGGCTCGAGGCGGGGACCAACTCTAAAAGTCTACGCCCCGGGCAAAAGGCCTTCAAGAGGAAGAGAGGGCGAAGAGATTGTCGCGAGTGTAGTGCGCCGGAAAATGAATCTTAACCACAGAGTCACGGAGAACAGCAGCAGAATGTTTAAGGTTTGCTCTGTATGCAGATCTGGAATCGCCGTGGCTCACGGCCCAGCTAATGGCTAGTTCAAAAAAACTTCGTGAGCCCCTCTTCCAGCACGATCACGCGATCTTTCACTCCCGCCTTCTTCGCTTCGGAGTCCAGAAGCTGCAGGGGTTCGTCGATCGGTTCGTGGGAAAGACGGAAGGAGCCGTAGTGCATGGGCACCATCCAGCGAGCATTCAGATCGAGGAAGGCGCGGGTGGCATCTTCGGGGCTGGTATGCACGGTGCGGAATTGTTCAGGATTGTAAGCGCCGATGGGCAGCAGAGCGACTTCGGGCGAGAGCCTCTTGCCGATTTCGCGGAAACCGGAAAAATATGCGGTGTCGCCAGCATGATAGACCGAATGCTTGTCCGATTGCAGCACGTATCCGCCGTAGCCGCGATGCGAATCTTTCAAAATTCGCGCGCCCCAGTGTCGCGAAGGGACATGGGTCACGGTAAGCGCCCCGTGGCGGTAGTGATTCCACCAGTCCAGTTCGATGATTTCGTCAAAGCCGAGATCGGAGACAAGATCAAACACGTGGTGCGGCACGACCAGGGTCGGCGCGCGTCCGGTAAGGCGCCGTGTCTGCTGCACAATCGCGCGCAACGACGGCCGGTGGAGGTGGTCAAAATGAGCGTGCGTGACCAACACCAGGTCGATGGGCGGCAAATCGTCAATACGTAATCCGGGTTTGCGCACCCGCTTCAGCAGAAACAGCCAGCGCGCGAAATTCGGGTCGATCAGGATGCTCTGCCCGCCCATCTGCACAAAAAACGCGGCGTGTCCGATAAAGGTCACGCCCAGCCCGCCATTGCTCACGAGTCTTGGTTTGTGAGTGCTGCCAGTGCGGGGAGTGACCGCCGAGTGGCGGACCAGTCGTCCGAATTGCTGTGCCCGCTTGCGCAGGGCTGGATTTCGCAGAGTCGCTTTAATCATGAATCACGGAGCCCAGTACACCGGGGATCTGGTCGATCCCGACACCTTCATTGGATGCTCGCCCAAGGCGAAAGACCCCTTTTTGATGGCCGCATCCGGCCGAATCCTGAATGTAGGAAACAGTACCTGTATTTTACGGCAAGTCCATGCCAGATTGCTTGACCGTCGTTACGATCGTCATATCTAATTCGGATACTTGCCACCAAGCGGACAGACGGGCTTTGCGCCGTCTTGTTTTTTTGCCTTGCGCCCCGGCGTTCCTGTACCAGGGCCACAACCGGAAATGGGAGACTGCGATGCGTGTTGCGTTTTTAGGACTCGGGATCATGGGACGGCCGATGGCGGCGAACTTAGTCAAGGCCGGGAACGAAGTGGCGGTCTGGAATCGCACGCCGGGTAAAACCGTGGACGGCGCACGCACGGCGGAATCGCCCAGTGACGCGGCCAACGGCGCCGAGGTCGTCTGGATGTGCGTGTCAGATACGCGCGCCGTGGAAGCGGTGCTATTCGGCCCGCGGGGAGTCGAATCGACCATCGCATCCGGCTCGGTCGTGGTGGATTCGAGCACCATCTCGCCGTCGGCTGAGAAACAGTTTGCCGAGCGTCTGCGTGCGAAGGGCGTGGACTATGTCGATGCCCCTGTAACCGGGTCGAAAGTTGCTGCTGAAAGCGGGAATCTCATATTCATGGCTGGCGGCGACGAAGGCACGCTCGGCAAACTTAATCCTCTATTCAAGGCGATGGGCAAGCAGGTCTTCCGCATGGGCGAAACCAGCAAAGGACAAGCCGCCAAGCTGGTGATGAACCTGCAGATTGCTCTGATCTACGAGGGTTTCGCCGAGGCCCTGACACTTGCCACCAAGCTGGGCGTGAATGTGGACGCATTGCTGCCGCTGATCCAGGCGTCGATGGTGAAGTCGGGTGTTGTGGAGTATAAGGCTCCCTTCGTCCTGAAGCGCGATTTCACGCCGAACTTTCCATTGCGCCTCATGCTGAAGGATATTCATCTCGCGCTCGATGCGGCCAAGGAGGCACGCGTGAAGTTACCTGCGCTGGAAACCGTGGAAGAAATTTACGAGATGGCCGCCGAAGACGGACACCAGGATCTGGATTACGCCGCTACACTCACCCTGTTGGAAAAATGGGCGGGCGTGGAAGTGAAAGGCGCAGCGTAAAGCTGAGGTGATTTTTGTCCGGGGCAAAAATCATTGTGTAGGGGCAGACACGCTCGTCTGCCTGGTGGTGAATCAGCACAACGTGTTTCCGGTTCAATGGACATGGATCGATGGTCGGAACGAAAAGCTTCCCGACCTTAGCTCCGCTGGCAGGCCAGGGCGTCTGCCCTACGTATTTCGTGCCCCGACGTTTTCGAGCTGATTCGACCGCTACGGGGTGGAGTGAATATAGGCGAGCATCATGCGAACCTCGTCGTCTTTCTCGGAAAGGTCGTGCAGGATGATGTCCCGCATGGAAACCATGCCATGAAGCTGTTGGCCGTCGACCACCGGCAGGTGACGGAAGCCGTGGCGGCGCATGAGGAACTTGCAGGTTTCCAGGTCAGCGTTGGGTTGAACGGTCAAAGGGTCAGTAGTCATGACGTCACCCACTTTGGTACGGGCGGGGTCGCGGCCTTCCACAACCACGCGACGCATCAGGTCGCGCTCGGAAAAAACACCTGCTAAAAATCCATCCCGCAGCACAGGTACGGCTCCGATGTTGCGCTCGACCATAGCTTGGGCCACAGCCAGCACGGTCTGCTCGACGTCTGCGCGATAGGTGTCCTGATTTCTTACAAGATCGTGGATGCACGACATGGTGCAACCTCCAGAGCGAAATTGGGAAGACGACAGCTCCGGCGAAGGGCGAATCGCAGGCGGAGTATACGACGAAAACAGGGCAGAATAGCAAGCAATCGGGTTAACCCGTCTGAGAACTACAGTATCTTCCTGCACTTATTGAGATTGTGGGCCCTTAGTGAATCCTAGGACTGGAGGTTGTTTCGCTAAGGTCTCCGCACTTTTGCAAGTCCTTTTGCACTTACAGCGACTGTGCGAGGCGCTGAGACTTCCTTGCAGATATCCCCTTCAGGAGCGGGTGCGCAGGAGCTTTTCAGGCACGCGGGTTTTTTGGCTGCGCTGACGCGACAAGTCTTCGCCAAGGAAGATCATGTACGAACGATTCCACAGTGCCGTGGGGACGCTGCCGCGCGGGCGGCACGTGAGCACGATGTTGTAATCAGCAGTTACCGGGAGCGTGTCAATCACCGAGTTGCCGGGCTGAGGCTCCAGCAGAGCGAGGTAGGCCAGTATTTTGTAGATCTCGGGTTCGCCTTTGAAACCCTGCGCCGCGAAAGAGAGATCGGCATCTTCGCTTGCGAAATGCCATGCCAGCGACGCCGCCAGCGAGATAGCGTTCTCGTAGGCGTCCGCGGGGAGCACATCCGGGCCGGGGTTGTCGAACACCAGTCGGAGCTTGCGCTCATCTTCACGGCTGAACTCGCGTACCTTGAGGGAGCCGGATTTCGCGGTGGCTTTCCAGTCCACATGGCGGGCTGAATCCTCCGGCCTGTATTCGCGAATGCGGTAGAGGTCGTGACCACGTCCGCGAACGAAGGACTCCACTTCGCCGGTGATCATGGGGAGTACATCGAGGAATTCGTCGGTGGGCTCAACAGCCGGATACACAAGCACGGTGCGGCTCAAGGGAACCCGGCGCGTCTTGGTGAGAAAGGCGAAGGGAAAGCGCGTAGCCAGACCGAAACTGTTTTCGGAGTATCGGCCGCGCCGCTGAAAGCGCAGTTCCAGATCGGCGGAGAGTTCAGTCTGCGGCGCCACATACGGAAAGTAGGCGGAGCCATCGAAAATTCCACTGGCCACCCCGTCGTGCACGATGCGCCGGACTCGCCGATCCGGCAACCGCACCCACTGCTGCTCGGGCGGACGCTTGGGCGGAAAGCCGAAGGTTGCGGGTTCCCACAGCCACTTGGTGACAGACCTCTTTTTCTTCGACGCGACCACGTGGATGGAGAATGACGGCAAATACCGGCGCGGGTTGCGCAACTGGATCCGTCCGAGAACGGGCCGGCCGGCAAAGACGTGTTCGGCCAGGCGCACATCCAGCTCAAGGTGGCGCAGCACCAGGGCGGAAATAATGCCGGAAACAAGAATCGCCGACAGCATCGCGGCAACCACGATGTAAAGAAGATTGTTTCCAGTATTCAGTGCAGCGATGCCAATCAGCAGCGTGCCCACAACGTAAATGATGCCGGCGCGCGTGACTTCGTAGTCGACCGCATCGCGCAAGCGGGTGACGACTACACGACGGGCAAGGTGTGGAACAGTGGTCAGGCCGACAAGTGTGGCCAGTATGAGCGCGGTCGAGGCCAGAACCAGCGTTGCCCAGACATTGCCCGATTCGCGCGAAACCGTGGAAAACAGCGCAGCTGCAAAGGCCAGCGCCAAGCCGACAAGGGCCAGAAGGAATTTCATCCACAGGTTGGCGTGCTCGAGACGCGTGAGCGCCACCAGGCGATTGAATCGCGAGGTCTCGTTCTTGGTGGAAGAACTCATTCAAGAGGACCAGCCACGAGCCTAGCACCGGGGGAACCAGGGAGCAATTGGATGGGCGGAGCGTGAAAAGCTTTCGTAATCAGTCGTCGGATCGCTGCCACAGGGGCGTATCGAAGACCATTCCGCTACGACCTCCGCCGGCGGCGCCACAACCACAGGACTACGATGCCGATGCCGACTGCGATGAGGATGACCACGTTCAGACGCTCGACGTATTCCATCAACAGGTCCCAATGTTTGCCGAACTTGTAGCCAACCAGGGAAATTACAGTGACCCAGAGCAGGGCTCCCAGGAAATTGAAGATGGCGAAGCGTTTCCACGGCATACGCAGCACTCCGGCCAGAGGTCCCGCAATTACGCGCAGGCCGAAGATGAAGCGAGCGAAGAAAACTGTGAGTGCTCCGTATTGTGCGAACGTGCTCTCGCCGCGGGCAATCATCTCCGGCTTTATGCGAAAAACGTTGCGGTAACGATCGAGCAGCGGGCGGCCGCCGCGGTAGCCGATGGCATAGCCCAGGTTGTCGCCCAGCGTGGCCGCACACACGCCAATGAGGATGATGTACGGAAGCTGCAACTCGTCGCGCGAAAAGGCCAGGAAGCTGGCCAGCAGCAGGATGGTTTCACCGGGAACGGGGACGCCGGTGTTTTCCAGCAGGAGAGCAGCACCTACGGCCCAGTAGCCATACTGGGCGATGAGGTTGCGCAGAAAGTCGAGGATGTCTTGCCCCATGTCGGGTGGTCAGTGAATATCTTATCGCGCGGCAGGATGAGAGCGCGAACGGAGGTGGCTGCCTCGGAGGTAATCCTGCTTTGGGCGCGACCGGAAGGCCTTCTCTTCGTGGTAAAGATGTTCACCGTACTGAAAAACACGGAGTGACGGGGGTCTTATCGAATGCTTACAGGGCTCGCGGCCGCGAACCCTGTCGCTTCGCTCAACATGACAGGTTAATTAACGTGACACATAGGACCGAGGTCTCTTCAGAAATTCCAGCACCGTGGCATTGAACTGCTCTGGCACTTCTTCATACGGCAAGTGGCCGACACCGGGATAGATGACTACTTCGCACTTTTTAAAATGCCTTCGGAGTTGCTCGGCAGAGTGCGCATAGACGGCCGGGTCGGCGCTTCCCCAGATCAGCAGCGTGGGAATGTCGGCCAGCTGTGGAACGATGCGTTCGAGTTCGCGAAGATCTTTGGTCCAATGACTAGCGATGCCCACTGCATACTCAAAGCTGCCGGGAAGGGAGACGGGGGCTTTGTAGCCCTCGAGCGTTCCGAGGGAAATGCGGTTGGAATCGCCATACAGGCGGGCGAGCAGGTACGGGAACGTCCAGTGCATGTAGCGCAGGGTGCGCAGGAACAGAATCGACCCTGGCGGACTGCCGAGAAAGGGCGCAAGCCGTTGGCCGTGCGCCGACCACGGATTGACGGGCGCCACCAGGATCAGGTTGCGCAGGTTTAGATCGGGCCGAGTCGCGCACATCGAGGCGGCCATCATGGCCACCGCGCCGCCGTGCGACGTCCCAAGCAAGTCAAAGGAAGAGACCCCGACTGCATCCAGAAATTTCAGAATTCGACCGGCAGTCGCACACAGCCGGTAGTCAAGTTGTGCAGGACGATCGGAAAACCCTGTCCCCAGTTGGTCTAACGCGTACACGGTGGCATGCGGCGACAAAGTGGGAATCGTAAAGCGCCAGGAGAACGAGTAGCCCATCAGCCCGTGGAGCAGGACCAGAGGTGGGCCGGAACCAGCCTGCAGGTAGCGCATGCGAGCTCCGTCGATGGTGACAAACCGCTCTGCTGCTGCGCTGGCCGGAGGCGATGGAAGTTTTTGCTCGGTGGTCGATTTCACGGTGTTTTCTTCGGGACTACTGGACAACTATTTAGCACGTCCCGGAGTCTATGTAAGTGATATCGCCTCTGTCGCTTCTGAGTAATGGGGAGCTTCGGCTCCCCGTTTTTTATGCCGCCTTGCGGCGCTTTCTGCCCAAAAACTTGCGAAGCACGCGGATACCCTTGTCGACGTGCTGTTCCTGCAGCAGGAACGGAGGCAGGAAACGCACCACTGTGTCTTGTGTACTGTTGAACAGGACGCCCTGCGCCAGACCTTGCTCGACGATCGGACGAGCGGGAATCTCCAGATCGATGCCCTGAATGAACCCGCGGCCACGGACTTCTTTTGCCGCGGCATAGCCGTCGACCAGTTGCTGAAGTTCGTGCTGCAGGTAACCACCGACTTTGGAAACATTTCCAAGCAGGTTCTCTTCCTCGACAATTGCCAGGTATTCCAGCGCAACCCGGCAGGCGAGCGGGCCGCCTCCGAAGGTCGTGCCATGTTGTCCGGCGGAAATGGCCGAAGCAAATTCTTCGCGGGCCAGGAAAGCACCGAGCGGCAGTCCTGCCGCGATTGGTTTGGCGATGGCGACAATGTCGGGTTTTACACCAAAGGTCTGGAACGCGAACAGGTTTCCGGTGCGGCCGAGGCCACACTGGATTTCGTCGAAAATAAGCGCGACTTTGAAGCGGTCGGCGAGCGCGCGGCACTCTTTCAAGAATTCAACGGAACACTCGAGTATTCCGCCTTCGCCGAAGATCGGCTCAAGCACGATGGCGCAGGTCTGGTCATTGACGGCCCCCCGCAGTGCTTCGAGGTCGTTGCGCGGAACGAAGGTGACTTCTTCGAGCAGAGGCTCGAATCCCTTGCGGTATTTGTCCTGCCCGGTTAGCGACATCGCGCCGAACGTTCTTCCATGGTAGGAACCTTCAAGCCCGATCAAGCGACTCTTCTCTAACCCACCGATCCGGTGGCTGGCGAGGCGTGCCAACTTGATCGACCCTTCGATGGCTTCCGTCCCGCTATTGGAGAAGAAGACGCGGTCAAGACCGGAGAGCGTGACCAGTTTCTCGGCGAGTTTGCCCTGATATTCGTGGCAATACAGATTCGAGATATGGATCAGGCGGGCGGCTTGGTCGCGAATGGTCTTCACAATGCGCGGGTGCGCGTGCCCCAGTGCGTTCACGCCCAGGCCCGAAACGAAGTCCAGATACTTCTTGCCCTCGAAGTCGAAGAGGAAAACTCCCTTCCCGCGCTCGAAGGCAACCGGGTAGCGGTTATAGGTTTGGAGAAGATAACGGCGCTCGAGGTCGATGATTTGTTCAAAGTTTGTCATGGAAATCAGGATTCTACCCGAGAGGCCTGTGGACGCGGGAATTCGCAGGAATTTGTTATGTCTAGTTTGCTAAATACAAAAAGCGGAAGGACATACGTATTTCCAAATAAACATTCCAAAATCTGTATTCTTGGCGCCGACTACCCCCTATAATGATGGAAGTCGCTGTGAGCAAGCTAGTTAGCGACCTGTGAAAGATTGGGGTCATGGCAGCGAAGTTGCAGATACACCTGAGGGGAAGCAAAGACTCGTCGCAACGGGACGCGTTGGTGTCTCCCCACGGGTCCATGAACAAGGACTTCCAAATCCGTTTTACCGCCGGCCTGCTGTTCCTGCTGACTGCCGCCGCCTGCGTTTTTGCCTGGATTAACTTTCAGAAAGAACACGCATTTCAGATTCCCACGGACGGCGCGTGGTGGGTGGAACATGGTGGACACCTGATCGCGGACAGGGTCGATCGGAATGGTCCGGCGGACAAGGCCGGAATCCGGAGCGGCGACCAGTTGAGCTCGATCAACGGCCGCGACGTGACCAACAGTCCAGGTTTGGAGCGGCAACTCTATGCCACGGGTGTGTGGTCGAAGGCAGCGTACTCGGTGGTCCGGCACTCGGTTCCCGTTGAGGCAGGGGTGATCCTGGCTCCGGCCGAGCGGCCATTGAATGACTGGCTGCGGCTGATTGCGCTCATCTACCTCGGGATCGGCATTTACGTTCTGCTGCGGCGATGGACCGCGCCGAGTTCCACGCATTTCTACATTTTCTGCCTGGTCTCGTTTCATCTTCTACTCCTTCCACTACACCGGGAAGTTGAATGCGTTCGACTGGAGTATTTACTGGTGCAACGTCGTGGCCTGGATGCTGCAGCCGGCGCTGTTCCTGCACTTTGTGTTGACGTTTCCGGAGCGACGCAACTTCGTCAAGAAGCATGGCTGGGCAGTTCCGTTGGTTTACGCACCCGGACTGGCGCTGTTAGTCGTCCACGTATTCACTTTACGCTTCGTACAGGCCAATGAACTGCGGCGCTGGAATCTGGACCGGTTGTGGTGGGCGTATCTCGGATTGTACTTCGTAGCCTCGGCGGGAGTGCTCTGGTACAGCTACCTGCGGGCCAGCACGCCCATCCTGCGCCAGCAGTTGAAGTGGGTGACGCGCGGAACCATCGTCGCCATCGCGCCCTTCACGCTGTTTTACATCCTGCCCTACTTGTTCGGCTTTGTGCCCACGGTTGGGATGCAGGTTTCGGTGTTGTCGCTGGGCCTGCTGCCGCTCACGTTCGGATACGCGATCTTCCGCTACCGCCTGATGGACGTGGACCTGATCTTCAAGCGGGGCATGGTGTACACGCTGGCTGCGGCCGCCGTCGTGATGCTGTACTTCGCGCTCGTGGCCGGAGTGGCAGAACTGGTCCACACGCGCATTCCGAGCACCGGACCTTACGGCCTGATTCTGGCGATGGTGGTTACGGCGCTGCTGTTTGATCCGGTACGCAAGTGGATCCAGGACGGCATCGACCAGTTCTTCTATCGCACGCGCTACGACTACCGGAAGACGCTGATCGAATTCGGACGCGAGTTGAGCGCGGAGACCGATCTTGATGAAATGCTGAGTTCGGTGGTGGATCGCCTGTCGCGCACCCTGATGGTCGACCGGTTGGTCATCTTTCTGAAAACCGGCGAGGCGGACGATCACTTCGTAATTGCCAAGTCGTTCGGAATGTCGCAGACCAGCGGACTGGATTTCAGCTTCCTGAGTTCGCAGCGCCCGGAAATGGAAGCCGGGCACCTGTTCTTCGACAACACGCACCAGGTTCCGCGTGAAAATCCCGCGGCGCAGACCAGCATTGCAAAACTCGATCTAAACTATTACATCCCATGCCGGGTACAGCGGAAACCGATCGCCGTGCTGGGATTGGGCAAGACGATGGAAGGCGACTTCCTGACCAGCGAAGACGTCGAGTTGCTCGAAACGCTGGCCGGCTACATCGGGATCGCGATTCAGAATGCCCGGCTGTATGCCTCGCTCGAACAGAAAGTCGCCGAGTACGAGCGCCTCAAGGACTTCAACGAGAACATCGTCGAGTCGATCAACGTGGGCGTGCTGGCCGTGGACCTCGCGGACCGGATCGAGTCGTGGAATTCGCAGATGGAAGTGATGTACGCCCTGCCGCGCTGGCAGGCGCTGACCCGGCCGCTGAGCGAAGTTTTCCCGGCGGAGTTCGTCGAAGAGTTCTACCGGGTGCGGCAGAATCCCGGCATCCACAATCTCTACAAGTTCCGGTTGAATACTCCGGCCGGCGAAGTACGCACCATCAATGCCGCCATCGCCCCGCTGGTCACGCGCAAGTTTAACGTCATTGGCCGGCTGATCATCATGGACGACATCACTGAGCGCGTCGAACTGGAAGCGCAACTCTCGCAGGCCGACAAGCTTTCGTCGATTGGATTGCTGGCGGCGGGGGTCGCGCATGAGGTCAACACGCCGCTGGCGGTGATCTCGTCCTACACGCAAATGCTGTCGAAGCAGTTGAAGTCCGATCCGCAGAAAGCCGGGTTGCTTGAAAAGATTACGCGGCAGACGTTCCGCGCGTCGGAGATTGTCAGCAACCTGCTCAATTTCTCGCGCACTAGCGGGACTGAGTTTGGAAGCGTCGATGTGAACCGCGTTGTCAAGGACACGCTGGCATTGCTCGAGCACCAGTTCCGCACTTCGCGGATTAGCGTTGAGGACGAACTGGCCGACCACTTGCCTTCAATTGAAGGCAATACCGGACGGCTGCAGCAGGTGTTCTTGAATCTGTTCCTGAACGCGAAGGATGCGATGCCGGCAGGAGGGACGCTGCGGGTGGCGACCTCCAATGGCAACGGCGTTACGGTGAGCGTCACGGACACGGGCAGCGGCATTGCGCCCGAACACATTGCCCGAATCTACGACCCATTCTTTACTACGAAAACTACACCGGAGGCAGGCCAGAAGCGGGGTACCGGGCTTGGCCTGTCGGTTACGTACGGAATTATCCAGGAACACGCAGGCAAGATTCGCGTGGAGAGCCGTCCCGGCGAGGGGACGACGTTTTACCTGGATTTCCCGCTGACCAGGAAGGCCGTCAATGTCTGAAGCCGCCGTTATGCCGCATAAGCTAAGCGATTTTGATTCCCTGGCGATGTCGGGGTCCGTTCTCATCATCGACGACGAAGCCGAAATTCGGGAATCGTTGCAGACCTTGCTCGAACTGGAAGGCTATGAAGTCGAGACGGCCGCGACCGGGATGCAAGGGCTGAATCGCATCGGGCAACGCACGTTCGACCTGATTCTTCTGGACCTGGCTCTCCCTGATCGGAACGGACTGGATATTCTCGCGGATCTGCACGCGCAGGATCCCGGCCTCGCGGTGATCATGATTACCGCCTATGGCACCGTCGAGAACGCGGTGAAGGCCATTCAATCCGGCGCGGCAAATTTTGTTCAGAAGCCATGGGACAACGAAAAGTTGCTGGCCGACGTGCGCGCCTCGATCGCGCGGCATCGCGCGGAAGAAGAAAACATCCAACTGAAGCGCGCGCTGAAGCAGCGCTACAACTTCGAGCACATCATCGGCAAAAGCGAACCCATGCTGAAGATTTTCGACCTGGTGGCCCAGGTCGCGCCCAGCCGCTCGACGGTGTTGTTACAGGGCGAAAGCGGTACCGGAAAAGAACTCATCGCCAAGGCGATTCACCTGAACTCGCCGCGCAAGGACCGGCCATTCGTCCCCGTGAATACCGGCTCGATGCCTGCTGACCTGCTGGAATCGACCTTATTCGGGCACGTGAAGGGCGCATTCACCAGCGCGATCGCATCGAAAAAGGGCTTGTTCGAAGTTGCTGATAAGGGCACGCTCTTCCTGGACGAAATCGGCACGATGACCATGGACACGCAGAGCAAGATTCTGCGCGTGCTGCAGGATCGCAAGTTCATGCACTTGGGCGGCATTCATGAACTGCAGGTGGATGTGCGGATCATCGCAGCGACTAACGTGGATCTGCGACAACAGGTGCGCGAAGGAAAGTTCCGCGAAGACTTGTTCTACCGGCTGAACGTCATCTCGATCGACCTGCCGCCGCTACGCCAGCGCAAGGAGGACATTCCTCTGCTGGTGGACCACTTCCTGAAGAAGTATTCGCAGGAGAACGAGCGCGATTACCGGCGCATCACGCCGGAGGCG
Source organism: uncultured Acidobacteriota bacterium (assembly GCA_963850425.1). Classification (GTDB taxonomy): domain Bacteria; phylum Acidobacteriota; class Terriglobia; order Terriglobales; family Acidobacteriaceae; genus Gp1-AA133. Next base: position 1,022,112 of record CAWKLF010000007.1, read on the forward strand.
TTGCGGCCGCTGGTGGCCTACTCGTGGCCAGGAAATGTGCGCGAACTCGAAAACGTAATCGAGCGGGCGGTGGTGCTGTCCTCTGGCGTCGATATTGGGAGCGATCTTTTGCCGGACCAGATGATCGGCCGCGGCACAGCCTTCCCGGTGATCGATCATCGCCCGGACGCGTCGCTGTTCGACATCCTGGAAGACTGCGAGCGGCGGATCATCACCGACATGCTCGAGAAGTGCAACTGGAACCAGACTGAAGCCGCGGAGCGGTTCCGCGTACCGCTATCGACTCTGAATCAGAAGATCAAGCGACTGAGCGTTGAGATTAAGAAGAAGGGGCGGGAAGCGTAGATCGAGTAGTACTTGGTTTGCCAGAGCCCGGCTTTTCGTCGGGCTTTTGTTTTGTGACGTGCGTCGAAATGCATGGGTCCTTCGACTGCGTTCGGCTGACGCCTCACTCCGCAACAGGATGACAATAAGGGTTGCGCGTGGCGCGTAGCTCGAAGCTCATAGCTCGAAGCTCACAGCTCCTGTTATAGTTCCGCTAGGTTCCCACGGAGCGAGGCATGGCGGCTGGCGATTTTCTCAGCAGCATCGAATTGATCTCACCGGTAGACTTCGCCAAGAGAAAGATCCAGTCTCTGCAGGAATATTCCCTGCTGTCCGCACAATCGGTAGCCAACCTGTTTCGGCGGCCGATTTACGGAGCCGACATGATGCAGCAGGCCGACTCCATCGGTTTCGGTTCCCTTCCCATTGTTTTGGCGTCGGTATTCTTCACTGGCGCAGCGCTCGCTCTCAACAGCGCCACTACGCTCAGCCGGTTTGGCGCCACTACCGTCATCGGGCAACTGGTCTCGATCGGCATTGTGCGCGAACTAGGTCCCGTGCTCGCAGGTCTTGTGGTCGCGGGGCGCAATGCTTCGGGCATGGCGAGCGAATTGGGTTCGATGATCGTGACCGAGCAGATCGACGCCATGCGAGCCCTCGGCACCGATCCGATGAAAAAGCTCGTAACCCCGCGGGTGGTGGCCAGTGTCATCATGCTTTTCTTCCTTACCATTCTGGGCGACTTCATGGGGCTGCTTGGTGGAAGTCTGGTGGCCGGAGTTCTGCTTGGCATGGACTCTCATGAATACTGGAGCAACGCCTGGCAGACGCTGGTGTTTTCTGACGTCTTCATGGGCCTGATGAAGCCTCTGGTGTTCGGATTTATCGTGGCAACCGTCGGCTGCTACTACGGGCTGACCACGAAAGGCGGCACGCAAGGGGTCGGGCGCTCCACCACCGAAGCCGTGGTAGCTTCGATGATCCTCATCATCGCGGTCGATGTTTTCGTCACGCGATTCCTGATGGTAGTGCTGGGATCCTGAACCATGCCGACTCCCTCCCTGCCTGTTGAAGAGCGCGCGTCCGTGACCCCGGACCAGCCTCAGGATGTGATCGTCTTCGAAGACGTGGCCATCGCGTTTGAAGACAATGTCGTGCTCGACGGCATTTCCTTCCGGCTGCCGCGCGGCGAGAGCAAGGCGGTTTTTGGCGTAGCCGGCTCAGGAAAAAGCACGATCCTGAAACTCGCGCTCGGCTTGCTCAAACCGGATCGCGGTCACATCTACACGCTCGGCGAAGATGTCACGCAGATGCCCGAAGAACAACTCTTCGACCTGCGGAGGAAAGTAGGCATCGTCTTCCAAGAAAGCGCGTTGTTCGATTCGCTCACCGTGCACGACAACGTTGCCTTCCGGCTGATGGAAGAGGGCGAGGTGCCGATCGAGCAAATCGACGAACGCGTGCTCGAGGTTCTGCGCTTTGTGGAACTGGAACATACGGTTGGAATGTTTCCTTCAGAATTATCGGGTGGGATGCGGCGCCGGGTGGCGATTGCCCGCGCCATCATCACCAAGCCCGAGACGATTCTCTACGACTCGCCGACCGGTGGCCTCGATCCTGTGACCTCGACGACCATCGTCGAGTTGATCGTGAAGCAGCGCGATGTCTACAAAAGCAGTTCCCTTCTGGTCACGCACCGGTTGCAGGACGCGTTCGTCATGGCGACCCACGTCTTCGACTCGAAGACCAATCACATGCTGCATGTGGAAGCTGGCGGGCGCGTGGAAATTCCCATGACTTTCCTGATCCTTCGCGAAGGCAAGGTCATCTTCGACGGCGATCTTCACCAGCTCGTGCAGACCAAAGACGAGTACATCCGCGAATTCATTTCCTAGATGCTGCAAGCGGCGCCCATTCCGCGCCTGGTCCGGCCGCTGGTTCCGCTGATTTCCTGGATGACGGCGCGTTACATTGGGTATCATCGCAGGCGCCTTGGGGGCCAAGGCACTTCCATTCCTGGGGAACTGCTAACCTCCTTCCAGAAGTACTTTCCTCATGCAGTACTCTCGGAAACCAGGATTGTACGGGCGGCTATGCCGGAGCCGTTGTTGTATCCCCTCGTCGAGCTATTCGGCATCAAAGGATTGCTAAAAATGTCGTCCATCGGAGCGGTTACTTTGGTGGACGTGGTGGCCTATCCCGATGAACTCGATCACAAGATTTTGTTTCATGAACTGGTGCATGTCGTGCAGTATCGCGTACTTGGATTGAAGCGGTTTGCGCGGCTCTACGTGATCGGCTTTCTGAAGGGTGGCAGCTACGAGCAAATTCCTTTAGAGCGGCAAGCGTACGAACTGGAAGCACGCTTCGAGAGAGATCCGGAGCAGGTGTTTTCGGTGGAGGAAGATGTGATCCGGCGGCTGGAAAAGGCGCTTCTGTAGCCCGCTGCGGCCGCCGGATCGAAGTGATTAGCTGGCCTTGGCCAGGTTCTCGGCTCGCGCCTTGCGCATGTTCTCGACGTTTCGCACCGCGACCTTGTATCGTTCCAGTCCTTTTTCGGATTTAACCATTTTCTCGATGTTGGCAAGAAGAAGAGGGTTCTGGAGCTTCTCGCGCAGTTCTTTCACGAAGGAATCCACCTTCGCGTAGATCACGAACATCTCGCCGCTACAGCTGGGTTCGTAGAACAGGTCCTCGTTGAGAATGCCGTAGCTGACGAAAGATGTCGCCATGCTCCAGTAACCGAGCACCTGGCGGAGCCATGCGTTCTCCTGTGATCCTCCGGATCGGATAATTTTAACGATATCGTCAGCGCTCTCGGGCCAGAACGTCCCCGTCCACCACTGGCGGGCTTTGCGAAGCTCCGGTTCGCGGCGGGCGTCGTACAGCTTCAAGATGAGTTCGGCGTCGGCGTGAGTCGGTGTAGCCATGAAGAATTCCTCCTTGAGTTGAACGGCTGCGATCTTAGATGTGCGGAAGCCGAAGGAAGCGGCAAAAGGTTGGGAGTCTTCGATTTTCGATCGAGAAGCGGGCGTGGGCCCGCCTCTCCACCGGAAATGTCTTAGCTGCGGCCTTCGCCGGCAGCGTCTGCCGCTTCAGCGGTCTCGGGCGGTGGTGCGGGCGCCTCCCGCTCGTAATCACATTCTTTGTTAGGGCAAGCGATCACAGGACCGGCTTTCAGATTCTTCTCTACCAGAAACTCGCTCCCGCAGCTCGGGCACTTCTCGGCCATCGGTTTGTGCGCCGAGGTGAACTTGCACTTCGGATAATTCGAGCAACCGTAGAATGTGTTCCCCTTACGCGCCTTCTTCTCGACCAGATCCCCTTCCTTGCAGTCCGGGCATTTCACGCCGATGAAGTTCTGTTTTACGAACTTGCAATCGGGATATCCGGAGCAGGCCGTAAACTCGCCGTAGCGGCCGTGGCGAATCATTAAATTGCGTCCGCATTTCGGGCACGGCTCATCGAGCGGGATGTCGGGGACACGCTTGCCTTGATCCAGGCGCCGCGTGGTCTTGCAATCCGGGTAGCCGGTGCAGGCCATGAACTGGCCGAATCGTCCGCGCTTGAGCACCATCACCCGGCCGCAGTTCTCGCAATATTCTTCCTGCGCCGTCTCCTGCATATCGGCCGAGTCGAGATCCGGCAGGTTGATGGGATTTTCCTTGGTGAAGGTGCAGCTCTCGGGATTGTCCTTTTCGTACGAACTGCACGCGTAGAAGGATCCGTGTTTGCCCCACTTGATGACGAGCGGGGAGCCGCAGCGCTCGCACTTCTCGTCGGTGGGCTTCTCCATACGCTTGATGTTTTCCATGTGCTTCTCAGCGTATTTGAGGTCCTTCTGAAACTTCTTGTAGAACTCGGCGAGCGCGTCGGTCCACTTTTCCTTGCCGTCTTCGACTTCATCGAGTTCTTCTTCGAGACGTGCGGTGTAGGCGACGTCAAAGATGTCGCGGAAGTTGTCCACCAGCAGGTCGGTAACGACCAGGCCAATTTCGGTGGGCGCAAACTTTCCGCCCAGCTTGGTAACGTACTGGCGCTCCTGAATTGTCGTCAGAATCGTGGCGTAGGTAGACGGGCGGCCTATGCCGCGTTCTTCGAGTTCTTTCACCAGCGACGCTTCGTTGTAACGCGGTGGCGGCTCGGTGAAGTGCTGCTCCGGCTTCAGTTCCCGAAGAGCCAGCTTCTGACCCGGTTCGAGCGGCGGCAGCTTGTGCTTCAGTTCCTCGTCTTCCTCGTCTTTGCCTTCCTTGGACTCTTCGTAGACTCTCAGGAATCCGTCGAACTTCAGGACGGAGCCCGTCACGCGGAACCAGTAGCTATCGTTGCCCTGCTTGGCATCGATGTCAACCGTGGTCTGATCAAAGACGGCCGGATTGATCTGCGACGCGACGAAACGCTGCCAGATGAGCTTGTAAACCTTGAACTCATCTTCTTTCAGGTATTGCTTAAGTGAATCGGGATTGCGCAACACATCGGTGGGACGGATCGCTTCGTGCGCTTCCTGCGCGCTTTTCTTCGATTTAAAAGTGTTGGGCTGTTCGGGCAGGTATTGCGGGCCGTATTCCTTTCCGACCATCTCCCGAACGGCGGCGAGGGCTTCGTTTGACACGCGGGTCGAATCCGTACGCATATAAGTAATGAGACCGACCAGACCCTCTTCGCCCAGTTCGATACCCTCATAAAGGCGCTGGGCAATCATCATGGTGCGCTTCACGCTGAAACGCAGCTTGCGGGACGAATCCTGCTGAAGCTTGCTGGTGGTAAAGGGCGCGGCGGCATTGCGGCGACGTTCCTTCCGGTCAACGGAGCGAACCAGCCAGTCGGCTTTCTCGACGAAAGCCCGGATCTTCTCGGCCTCTTCGCCGTTCGGAACTTCGATTTTCTCTTCACCCCTACCGACGAAGCGGGCATCGAATGCCGGCGGCTTGGAGGCTGCCAGGTGCGCGTCGATGGTCCAGTATTCCTTCTTTTCGAAGGCTTTGATTTCGCGCTCGCGTTCGACGATCAGGCGCAGGGCGACGGTCTGCACGCGTCCGGCGGAAAGACCGCGGCGAACTTTGTCCCACAAGAGCGGCGAGACCTGGTAGCCGACCAGGCGATCGAGCACGCGGCGGGCCTGCTGGGCGTCGACCAGGTTCTGATCGATTTGGCGTGGATGCTCAAAGGCTTCCCGGACCGCGCGCTGGGTGATCTCATTGAAAGTCACGCGCTGGATGCGCGGTACGTCGCCATTTTTATCCTTATCTTTATCTTTAGCTTTCTTGGCGGTCTTCTTTTTCTTCTTGGCGCCGTCGGTGTCGAGCTCATCGGCCAGGTGCGCGGCGATCGCTTCGCCTTCACGGTCCGGGTCAGGCGCCAGGAAGATGTAGTCCGACGACTCCGCCAATTTCTTCAGCTTGGCAAGCACCTTTTCCTTGCCAGGAATGACGATGTATTCGGTATCAAATTCGTTGTCGGTATCGACGCCCAGCGTGCTCTTGGGCAGATCCTTCACGTGGCCCAGTGAGGCCTCGACGGTGAATCCCTTGCCGAGATACTTCTGAATAGTTTTCGCCTTGGCGGGCGACTCAACGATGACTAAACCTTTAGACAATGGTTCCTCTTGTTTCTGTAGGGCTGGGGTTGAAGCTAGCACGAAGCTGGCGACAGGTACAAGTTACGGGCAAAGCCTTCAGCTATCAGCTGTCAGCTCTCAGCTTCTGAATGAGGGATGCAAGCATGCGTTTCACTTCGACTATCTCAGCACTCAAACGCTCATAGTCTCCCACCCTCAATAACCCCAAATCACGCGCCAGCAAGCAGTGATACTCCACCTCGCTCGCTGAGCCCATAGCCATCTGGAGAAACCTTCCCATTTCAGCGTCGCCCTTGCGGCAGCATCCTCCCGCGATGTTCGCTCCTATCGACGCAGCAGCCCGACGAGCCTGACTGGTCAACCCGTAGATTTCTTCGCGCGGAAACGCACGGCTCGATGCGTAAACGTCAAGCGTAAGCCTGTGCGCTTTCTCCCACACTGTCAAATTTCGGAAATTCTGCATGAATCGCCTCGCTGTCACTGAAAGCTGAGAGCTGATAGCTGAAAGCTCAAAAGCTCTTCACAAAATTCTTCCCCGGCAACTGCCTCACCTTCCCCGCGAGTTCCAATTCGAACAACGCCACGAAAATTTCGGACGAGGACATGTCTTGCTCCAGGCGCTCTACGATGGCATCGATGTGTGTGGCTTCGTCCGCTTTGAGCAGGGCGTAAATCTTGCGCTCGTGGGGACTGAGAGGACTGTCACCGCCTGGGAATAGAGATGCGGTTTGCTCTGCTGGAGATTCATCGGCGGGGGCGGGAGCCAGCGCAAGTCGCACATTCTCTGGGAGTTCCTCCCATACGTCCTCCCAGGTGGCAACCAGTTTCGCACCCTGTTTAATCAGAGTGTTGGGTCCCCAGGAATTCTTGTTGGTGACGTTGCCAGGAACAGCGAAGACCTCGCGGTTCTGCTCGAGAGCGCAGCGCGCTGTGATGCGCGTGCCGCTGTACTCGGCAGCCTCTACCACCAGCACGCCCATCGACATGCCGCTGATGATGCGATTGCGAATGGGAAAATTTTGCGGTGCGGCGAACGTGCCCAGCGGGAATTCTGAAATGAGGGCGCCTCCCATAGCGACGATCCGTTCCGACAGCCGTGTGTTCTCCTTCGGATAAGGTACGTCGACGCCGGTGCCGAACACAGCCACGGTCTTTCCCTTCCCTGAGATCGCGCCGCGGTGCGCGGCGGTATCCACGCCGCGCGCCATGCCGCTTTGAATGATCAGGCCGCGGGCGGCCAGATCGATGGCCAGTCGCTCCGCCATGCCGGAACCATAAGGTGTCGGATGGCGTGTGCCAACGACCGCAATGCCGGGCTGGGCGAGAACATCGGTGGCGCCGCGCACGTAGAGAATCACCGGGGGATCGTAAATTTCTTTCAGGCGAGGCGGGTACGCGGGATCGTCGAGCGAGACCAACTGAACCTTCCCCGAGGCCGCTCTGGCAATCTCCTCCTGAGCCAGCTCCATTGCTTTGCCCGTACCGATCGCCTGGGCCGACACTGCAAGCAGGCCCGTAGCCTCGAGTTCGGTAAGCGAGGCGCGAAAGACGGCCGCGACGTTGCCAAAATGCTCTACCAGCCGCCGGGCTCGCGTCGGGCCCAGCCCGGGAGTCAGCGTGAGCGCAAGCCATTGGAGGGTTTGTTCCTGAACAGAGCGGTCCGCTACGGCCATCGATGTAGACACGGGTGCCTCCATTTCCCGGTCTACCGACGTCAAAAGACCCTGTCAAGGGAGAGCCGCACAGCCCTTTGTTATCATCAAACATATTGCATATGAGCCATCTTCGTATTTCGGCAATATCCTTTTTAAATACTGTGCCTTTGATGTGGGATTTCGAACATGGAACCGCGGGCGCAGATTTCGATATTTCTTACACCTTGCCATCTTCTTGCGCGACCGAACTGCAGGTCGGACGAGCGGATATTGGGATCATTCCCGCCGCGGCCTACACCCAGATTCCTGATCTTGCCATCCTGCCAGGGGTGGCCATCGCTGCCCGCAGGGCGGTCCGTTCGATTCTGCTGGTCAGCAAAGTGCCAGTCGAGAAGATCCGTACCGTTGCGCTCGATACGTCGTCGATGACTTCGGTGGCGCTCACAAAGGTTTTATTCGATCGCTGGCTGGGTGGCGGCCGCAGTTTCACGCCCATGGCTCCCGATTTGGACGCGATGCTGCGCAATCACGATGCGGGTCTGGTGATTGGCGATACCGCACTCAAGGTGGACCGCCTCAACTATCTGACCATCGATCTGGCCGAGGAATGGATCCGTTTCACGGGCAAGCCGTTTGTGTTTGCCTTCTGGGCGGTGCGCCGCGCTGCACTGGCGAACGCTTCCGCGGATCTGGCTGCGGTTTTTCAGGCGTCCCGCGATCACGGATTGCGGCCGGAAAGCATCTCGCAAATTGCAACTGCATGGGCACCGAAAGTCAGCCTTTCCGAGGCCGACGTCCGCTCCTATCTCACCCAGAACATTCACTACCAGCTCGACCCTGGATGCCTCGAGGGATTGCAGTTGTTCTATCGCTACGCTGCTGAGTGCGGCGCCCTGCCTGAGGCGCCTTCGCTCCAGTTTGTGGAGGTTGCGAACCTCGCAGCGAAGTAGCGCTCGCACTGAAAATTTGCGTCTGCTGCGGCACGAGGGTGCTGCAGAGTATCTCCTTCGCTCCATTCGAGTCGCCAACAAATTCAAATGATGCCTCTTGGTCTCATTCTCGCCTCGAAGCTGTGGACCTGGATCCGCCACATGGGGGGCCCCGGACTTCTGCTGTTAGGACTCGCCGACAATTCGATCATCCCGATGCCGGGCAGCATGGACGTGCTGACCATTTATCTGGTCGTCCACAACCGCAAGCATTGGTACTACTACGCGGCCATGGCGCTGGCGGGCTCAATTGTGGGCGGATACATCACCTATCGACTGGCTCGCAAGGGCGGGAAAGAAATGCTCGAACATCGCATGGGACCGCAACGAACCAAGTCGATCTATGCACGCTTCGAGCGTTGGGGTTTCTGGGCGATTTTCGTTCCCGCGATGTTGCCTCCGCCAATTCCGTTCGTGCCGTTTCTTCTGGCGGCAGGGGCGATGCAATATTCCCGGCACAAATTTCTCGCGGCACTTGCGCTTGGACGCGGGCTTCGTTACGGCGTCCTCGCATACCTCGGTGTGCTCTATGGCCGCCACTTCCTGCGCTACTTCAATCGCTACACCAAGCCAACAATTTACGCACTGGTGGTGATGGCGGCCATGGCCGGAATTGCGGCGCTCGTGGCCTACTTTCGCTACCGCGGTCAGGGAGGAAGTCCGACCAATGCTACCCACCAGCCTGCCCACTGATAAGAGCTAGCAGATTTTTGATTAGCTCAATAGAATCATGTTGTTACGCGCCATTCATGAGATTTTTACTAGCCTTTTCACACTTCAGTGTATCTAATGATTTATATGGAAAAGCTTAAATCCGCTAAACGTTACATTTTCGCCAGCGATTTTGATCAGACGCTCAGTTACAACGATACGGGCTACGTTTTAAGCGAGTTGCTCGGCATTCCCACCAAAGAATTCGAACGCAAAGCCCAGGGAATGGCGCGCCTGAACCTGGTGCAGCAGGGTGGCGAATTGTCCTATCTGCTATTGCACGATCCAGAATTTCATGACCGCGTGCGACCGGAACACCTGCGCGAAGTTGGCAAGCGCATTCGCCTGAAAGAGAACATCGATTTTCTGAAGCGGGTTTTGGATAAAGGGATTGCGGGATACCGTTTCGAGTTCTACGTACTTTCGGCGGCACCCGTGGAAGTGATTCAGTCGGCGCTCGAGGACATCGTCCCGCCCGATCATATTTTCGGGACCCAGTTTCGCTACCATGCGTCTGGAGAAATTGCGGCCATTGAGCGGGTGACAGCCGGATACGGCAAAGTCGCCGTGCTCGATCGCATTCAGAATGAGGTGCAGATCAGCTCGGACCGTATCGTGTATGTGGGCGATGGCAGCTCGGACGTTCACGTCATGCTGCATGTCAACCGGCGAGATGGGTTCACCATCGCGGTTTCGGAGAACAAACATCTGGCTCCGATTGCACGGCGCACCGTGCTCAGCACGAACGCACTCGGCGTATTGATTCCGATTCTTGAGGAAATTGTCGGTTGGGATCGCATGCAAATCCGCAGTTTCCTGGAAATACAGGGCTTCGTCATTCAGGAGTGGGACAAGGTCTCAACCGACGTGGTGACGATTCTCGACAGCAGCGCGGCGAGCTTGAATGTTACAGTGCCCGCCAAAGCGGAGGGCGCGCGTGTCTGATCTGATTGGATGGCTGGCTACTTCGATCTTTGCCGTTTCCTATTTTGTGCGTAACCCGGTAACGATGCGGTGGGTGCAGGCGGCTGCGGCGTTGTGCTGGATGACGTACGGAATCCTTTTGCACGCGGCTCCGGTGATCGTCGCTAATGTGATTGTGGCGGGTCTGGCCGTGTATTCGTCGTTCCGCCCGGTCGCGCACCCGGAACGCATGCGAGGGTAACGCTCGGTGGTCGCCCAGGTTAGCGTCCAAAAAGCGGACGCGAACCTGGGGCACCATCGGATCGTCACCTCGGTTCGGGTACCGTCGTTTCGTTGGTTGGAGTTTATCCGGGCCCGACGTTAAGATGTAGCCTTGGGCAACAACTTTCCTATGTCCCTGACCAAACAGCAAGCGATTGAGATGTTCCTCTCCGATGACCTGATCGGCATTGGTATGGAGGCTGACGCGGTGCGGCGCAAGCTGCATCCGGAAGGCGTGGTCAGCTACATCATTGACCGCAACATCAATTACACAAATTTCTGCACGGAATATTGCACGTTCTGCGCCTTCTACCGGCCGTTGAAGGGACCGGCTGCGAAGGAAGGCTACATTCTCGACTTTGAGACGATCTACGACAAGATCGCCGAGACTGTAGAACTGGGCGGCACGGGCGTCCTGATGCAGGGTGGCCTGCATCCTGATCTGAAGATCGAGTGGCACGAGCAGATGCTGCGCGGGATTCGCCAGCGTTTTCCGAAGGTGCACCTGCATTGCTATTCAGCCTCGGAGATTCTTGCGATCGCCGAGTACAGCAGCCTCAATCTGCGCGACACGATCGCCCGCCTGCGCGATGCGGGACTGGATTCCATTCCGGGAGGCGGTGCGGAAATTCTGGATGACGAAGTCCGTTTCAAGATTGCTCGACTGAAGTGCCTGACCGAAGACTGGATCAGCGTGCATCGTACAGCCCACCAGCTCGGCATGCGGACCACCGCCACTATGATGTTTGGGGTGGGGGAGAAGATCGAGCACCGCGTAAATCACTTCCAGCGGCTTTACGATCTGCAGGAAGAGACGGGTGGATTCACCGCATTCATCCCGTGGAGCTTTCAGCCGGCCAATACGGCGCTCGGCGGGCGGCACTGGGACGAAGCCACTGCAGTGGAATACCTGAAGGTGCTCGCGATTTCGCGCCTCTATCTTTCAAACTTCCTGAACGTGCAATCGAGTTGGGTGACCCAGGGCTTGAAGGTCTGCCAGATGGGGCTGCGCTTTGGCGGGAATGACGTAGGCTCGGTCATGCTCGAGGAAAACGTAGTACGCGCCGCGGGCGTTAACAATTGCACGACCGAGGAAGAACTGCGGCGAATCATCCGCGACGCCGGATTCAAGCCCGTGCAACGCGACACGCTTTATCGAACGTATTTCCTCAATTAAGCCCTCCCTGCGGTAAAGTCGAATGCGAATGCGATTGGCCATCATGTGCGCGTGCGTTCTCGCGCTAGCGCTTGCCGCGTCTGCGCGCGGGCAGACGACTGCTGCCGATCCCAAGGCGCCTGCCAAGGCGTCGCTTCAGGGAAAGCGTGGTCACGGAGCCCGACGGCGATCCGCTCAAGAAGGCGATCATCGAAGTGATCGCGGAAAATCAGGAAGAGGGCGGCAATTACACGGCTACCTCGGACCAGGACGGTCACTTCAAGATCACTGACATCCAGCCCGGTCGTTACAGACTCTTTGTGGAACGCACAGGATATATCGAGGTAGACGAAAAGCGGCGTCGTTCGGAGGGCATGATGATTTCCCTCGAGGCCGGACAGGATTTGAAGGATCAGACCCTCCGTATGCTCGCCGCCGGCATTTTAACCGGGCGCGTCCTGGACGAAGATGGCGATCCGATGGCGAATGTCGAGGTTAACGTGCTTCGCCGTAAGGGGTCGGCGTTTGAATCAAGCGGATCGGCGCATACGAACGATTTGGGAGAGTATCGAATTGGAGGGCTGCTCGCGGGCAAGTATTATCTAATCGCTAGCCCGCTTCCGAATTTTCAGACCCTCGTTCCTGCGAAGCAGAATTCCGGTGATACCGCAACTGCAGCGCCGGCATTGGCCTATGGGGTGACCTACTACCCAAATGCCGCGGACCGTGCGCAAGCCTCTCCGATCGAACTGCACGCAGGGGAAGAAATGCCTGTTGATTTTTCGCTTACGCGGAGACATTCGGCGCGAATCCGCGGGCGGGTATCAGGATTGGGAGCGGGATCCGCCGGCGCGGTTGTGCTGCGCGGCAAAGATGGCAACGTGATGTTCAATGCGGGCGACGTCGGCAAAGATGGAAAATTCGAAATTCCGAATGTCGCCCCGGGCAGCTATACGCTCACGGCGATGACGGTCGGCGCGGAGACTCCACTCATCACTCGACAGACCCTCGAGGTTGGCACCGCAGACATTGACGATTTGCAATTGGCACCCCTTCCTCCCGCAACCGTTCGAGGGAAGGTCCACTTCAGCGGCAAGTTTCTGAAATCGGATGCATCCCAGACGATTGTCTACTTGCGTCCGGCCGAGGGCGACGACTCCTACGATGGCGTCACGATCGACGGCGACGGGTCAGCCGCATCTCTGAACTTCGTCAAAGTCAAACCCGATGGCAGCTTTGAACTAAAAAATGTCGCTCCCGGAGTGTATGAGATCGATGTGTCCGGCGATGCGAAGGAGTTTGGCAACGCTTACGTCGAGTCGCTGACGGTGGGAACTAAGAACTACGTGGATACGGGATTGAACGTCAGCGGCGGAACCGTCGCCGTCGATGTAACGGTGAGTGGGGAGGCAGGGATCATTGACGGCACCGTGACCTCCGACAAGAATGAACCCGTGGGCGGATCCGTGGTAGTCGCCATACCAGACGCACGATTTCGAGCGCAGGCATCCCGCTATCACAGGGTCATGGCAGACCAGACCGGCCGCTTCACGCTCCGCGGCCTTCGTCCGGGGGCGTACACATTATTTGCGTGGGAACACCTCGAAGGGGATGAGTATCGGGACGCCGATTTCCTGAAGTCTTTCGAGGGACGCGCCGTGGAGGCGAAAGTCGAGAAATCCAGCCATCAGACTGTTCCTTTAAAAGTCCTTGCCGCACCTGCTGACCAACCTTGATCGCGGCCAGAATCATCGTATCCGCGTTCTTCATCCTTGCTTCGGGTAAAATGATAAGTTTAAGAAGCGGACGCAGATCGTCCGTGGGGAGCATCTGGCCTGACTAGTCTGCTCATTGCGAATCTGGGGTTTGCCGCCGTCGTTGCCTCCAAGGGCATTGGCTCGTACATTCGCCAGCACTTTCTCGACCGCACGTTTCAGGGCCTCTATCACGCGAACGGTTTCGACATCGCCCTCCTCATTCCTTATTTCTTCGTATTGAGCCTGCTAGCGTCGTACGGAGTGCACCGTTACATCCTGGTGTATCTCTATTACAAGAATCGCAAGAACCACACCAGCGAACCGGCAGCGCGCTTTGAGGATTTGCCGCGCGTGACTGTGCAACTGCCGATGTTCAACGAACAGTTTGTGGCGGAGCGGTTGATTGACTGCGTGAGCAAGGTGAAATATCCGGTGGAGAAACTGGACATCCAGGTGCTCGACGACTCGACCGACGAAACGGTCGGTGTAGTGCGGAATTTGGTGGACCGGTACGCGGCGCTGGGCCATCCCATCAGCTACCACCATCGCACCAACCGCGAAGGCTTTAAGGCGGGCGCACTGGCCGAAGGAATGAAGACAGCGAAGGGCGAGTTCATTGCGATCTTCGACGCGGACTTCTTGCCCCCGGAAGATTTTTTGCTGAAGACCATTCACCACTTCACCGATCCAAAGATCGGTATGGTGCAGACCCGCTGGACGCACATCAACCGCAATTATTCATTCCTTACCGAGGTCGAAGCGATCCTGCTTGACGGGCACTTTGTGCTGGAGCACTCAGGCCGCGCTCGTAGCGGAGTATTTTTCAACTTCAACGGCACCGCGGGGATGTGGCGGAAACAAGCAATCGACGAAGCGGGCGGGTGGCAACACGATACCCTGACCGAAGACACAGACCTGTCTTATCGTGCGCAGTTGAAGGGATGGAAGTTCATTTACCTGCAGGATGTCGAATGCCCGGCCGAACTCCCGGTTGAGATGACCGCGTTCAAGACCCAGCAGGCACGCTGGGCGAAGGGCCTGATCCAGACCGGCAAGAAAATTCTGCCGCGCGTGCTGAAGAGCGACGCGCCGCTGCATACGAAGATCGAAGCCTGGTATCACCTGACGGCCAATCTGAGCTATCCGCTGATGATCGTGCTCTCCGTATTGTTGTTGCCGGCCATGGTAATCCGGTTCTACCAGGGCTGGTTCCAGATGCTGTATATCGACTTGCCGCTGTTCATGGCTTCGACGTTTTCGATCTCGAGTTTCTATCTGGTCTCGCAGCGCGAGCTTTTCCCGAAGACCTGGCCGCGAGCGCTTTTGTATCTCCCCTTCCTGATGGCGCTCGGGATTGGGCTCACGGTCACCAACACGAAAGCCGTTCTGGAGGCGCTGGTTGGCCAGCAAAGCGCATTCGCGCGCACCCCGAAATATGGCGTCGACCGCAAAAAGCAGAAGGTTCGTGCGCACAAGTACCGCAAACGTCTCGGCTGGATTCCTTGGGTGGAATTGCTGATCGGCTGCTATTTCGCGTCGACGGTGTATTACGCGCTCGACAACGAGAACTACATTACGGTACCTTTCCTCGTGCTTTTCGTCGTTGGCTACTGGTACACGGGCCTGATGTCCCTCTTGCAGGGGCGATTCACCGGCCTCGCGCTCAGTGCCGAGACGCATACCAAGCCGTTCCCGGTCGGAGTTTGACGCTCCGCCGATTTCCAAAATCTTTGCGCGTAGGATGACCGCGCGCCAGGGGCGAGGTCCTCATGAAGAAGCTGGCAATCCTGCTGCTGTTGCTTTGTGCGTGCGGTATCGCGTGGCCGCTCGATCGCCAACCCAGCGCCGACTATCACGCGCGCCGCGAAGCCCTCTCAAAAAAGGCCAAGGGAGCGGCCATGTTGCTGTTTGCGCCTATGGAATCAGAGGGTCCCAATGCCGTCTACGGATTCCGGCAGGATGACAACTTCTACTACCTGACGGGATGGGTTGAGCCGGGTGCGGCGTTATTGATCGTACCGGCGGCGGAAGCTTCGGGCAATTCGGCCGCGCGGGCCTATACCGAAATCTTGTTTCTAGCGGCCAATAATAAAGTGGAGGAAAAGTGGACCGGTCCGAAGCTGAATGCGACGGATCCGCAAGCTTCAAAGATCACTGGTGTTGATCATGTCGAGTTGATGGACAAATTGCGGGACGAACTCAATTCGCTGCTCCCTGAGCGCCCCACGATCTACACCGACATGCCTGCTTATGGACATGATTCGCCTTCCTCCAGCGGTCTAGACTGGCTGAAGCGGACCAATGCTTTCATCCCGTTCGCAACCTATCAGGACGTTAAGCCGCTCGTGGGCTCGCTGCGCACATTCAAAGACGAACGCGAAATCGAACTGATTCGCAAAGCCACGGATGCGACCATCGCCGCGCATATGGCGGCGATGCGAACCATCAAGCCGCAGGTCACCGAGAGGGAAATCTCCGCGCTCTTGCAATACGAGTGGGGAAAACGTGGCTGCGAACGGCCTTCGTACGCGCCCATCGTGGGTTCGGGCTTCAACTCGACCGTTCTGCACTACTCCGAGGACTCGGCCACGATTCAGGCGGGCGATGTGATCGTGATTGACGCGGCGGGCGAGTACTCGATGTACGCAACCGACATCACGCGGACCTACCCTGCTAATGGCAAGTTCACGGCGCGCCAGCGCGAGATTTACGACGTCATCCTTGGCGCGCAACAGGCGGCCATCGCGGCCTTTGCATCGGGCAAGTCTTCCTTGCGCCGGGAGGATCCCAATGGCCTGTTCAAGGTCGCCTATGACTACATCAATACGCACGGTAAAGACCTTCACGGCGATTCGCTTGGGAAATATTTTATTCACGGGCTCGGGCACTACGTCGGCCTCGGAGTCCACGATCCGGGGGACTATACAGCCCCGCTGGGCCCGGGCGCGGTATTCACCATCGAGCCGGGCATTTACATCCCGGAGGAAAAACTGGGCGTGCGCATCGAAGACACGCTGTATGTCGATGCGAATGGCAAACTGGTCAACCTGGGAGCAGGTCTGCCTCACACCGCCGACGAGGTAGAGCGTGCCATGGCGGGAAAGTAGTTCGCCTGAAAAACGGCCGATCCGGTCGATTCTTTCCATTGTTTTGATATCCTAGCTTGTCGTGCGGATGACCTGGTGGTTCATCGTCCTGGGTTTTAGTGCGCTCGTGGTGGTGTGCGTGGCCATAGCATTGTTCTTGAGAGTACGTCGCCACATGAGCCCAGAAAAACCAGCCTTGCCGGACGAACCGGACACGATTGACCCGAACCACAACGGGCCGGCGTGATCAGTCTGCCGTCGGAAAGAAGGCACTCCTAATGTCCAAAATGGAAACACACGCAATCCATCTACCGCAGGAACGCACTGCCGAGTGGGCGAAACAGATCGCCATCGTGGTCGGCGCCAGCTTGTTCGTTGCGCTTTGCGCCCGAGTCACGATCCCTTTGCCGTTTACTCCAGTTCCTTTGACCCTGCAAAATGCCGGCGTGATCCTGGTCGGGCTGCTCTTAGGTTCGCGCCGCGGTTTCGCCGCGCTTGCGCTTTACCTTTGCGAAGGGGCTGCCGGGCTCCCCGTCTTTAATCCGACCGGACTCGGCGGTATCGCGCAACTGTTTGGACCGACGGGCGGTTTCCTGATGGCCTACCCACTGGTGGCGGGGCTGGCCGGCTATCTGATGGAACGCGGCCGTAAGACGCTTCGCTTATGCTGCGGTAGCAGGGTTGCTGGCGGATGTGCTGCTCTTTGCCGGCGGTTTGAGCTGGCTGGCCGTTATTACTGGCTCCGTGAAGACCGCGATTCGATTTGGCTTGTACTGGTTTATCTTCGCTGAGGTGATCAAGATTCTCCTGGCCGCCGGCGTTGCGGTTCGTCTGCGTCGCACGCCCAAGGTGCAAGGATGACGTCTTCGGGCACATCAGAAAGACTGGCTTCGACCGCCACCGGGGACGCGGCCACTCGCGAGATCACCGTTGCGCATAGCCCGGACTCCGACGACGCATTCATGTTCTACGGGCTCGCGACCAACAAAGTCCGGGTGCCCGGCCTGCGCTTCACGCATACCCTATGCGACATCGAGACCCTGAACCGAAAGGCTCAGGAAGGGGTGTACGACGTTACCGCCATCTCCTTCCATGCGTTCCCCTATATCCAGGATCACTACGCCCTGCTTCCCAGCGGAGGCAGCGTGGGCGACGGATACGGCCCGATGATCGTCGCTCCCCGCGCCTTCACCCAGAGCGAAATCAAGAAGAAGAAAATCGCCGTCCCCGGCAAGTTGACCACGGCATACCTGGCGCTGAAGCTCTTCGCGCCCGGGATCGAGACCGAGGTCGTGCCCTTCGATCAGATCATTCCACAAGTGCTGGAAGGCAAGCACGAAGCGGGACTGATCATTCACGAAGGCCAGCTAAGTTATGTGAAGGCAGGCTTGCATCGCATCGTCGACATGGGCAAGTGGTGGCTGAAGATGACGGGACTTCCTCTGCCGCTGGGCGGGAACGCGATACGGCGCGCGCTGGGCCCCGAGTTGATGCTCAGCGTGGGAAACGCACTCCGAGACAGCATTCAGTATGCGCTCGACCATCGCGAGGAAGCGTTGGCGTACGCGATGCAGTTCGCCCGCGATCTCGATCCCCAATTAGCCGACAAGTTCGTAGGCATGTACGTAAACGAGCGCACGCTCGACTATGGTGCGGACGGACGCGAAGCCGTACGCCGGCTCCTCGACATGGGACACAAAGCTGGAATTATTCCGCACGCCGCCCGGGTAGAGTTCGTCGGAGAGGCGCTGCCTACTTCACAGTCCGCTTGAAAGAGAACACCGGATCCACGTCAACCGGGATATCGGATGTCTTCTGCTTGAGCGCCGACTTCAACTCTTCCGGCATTGTTCCGTATTTCTGAAACCAATTCTCCGCGCGCTGGCGATCCCCGGTGGCCTCGATCTCCAGCAACTCCTTGGCGACATCCGAAATCGCCTCGGGCATCTTCTGATAGTTGATGGTGTAGCGTCCCGATGAATCCCGCGTTACTGCTCCGCGGGAGTTCAGGTAATTGAACTCCATCATTTCAGCTTGCCCGTGAGCTTCGGCCACTCCAAATCGCACAGTGCGGAACATGCCGCCCACATACGATGCGTAGAATTCCTCAAGCTTTTCCTGCGGTAGCGCGCCGTGATCGACCAGCCACTTCAACCCGAACATTCCGACAACGTCGGCCTTGGCTTCCTCGAGGCCGCTGAAGATCGGACCAACCGATTCGCGGATGCTCATCTTGCCAGTTGGAGTTCTCGCAAATGCGGGACCGAGCCCGTGGGCAATCTCGTGCATGATCGTTCCCAGCAGATACCCGTCGCCGGAAACCTTGGCAGCCTGGTCGGTGCGCAGCATCTGGCGCGCGACCGGGATGATCACGTAGTTCACGCGCGCGTCCATGAAATTCTTGAAGAACAGCTTCTTGCTGCCCTTCTTTTCGTGCACCCGCGGGTCATTGGGCAAATTATCGGCCACCGCCTGGTAGCCGTGGGTCAGGTCGGCCGAGCGAAACGGCGTGTCCATGACCTCCATCGGCGTCTCAAGGCCCTGCTTGGAGGGGCGATCTTCGGCAGCCAGCGGCAGCGCGTCCTGAATCTGCGCCACGTACTGCTGAAACATCTCCAGCTTCTTGCTTTCTTTTTCGTTGCGGACCATGACGGCGCCGCCGTACGTGGCCTTCACGCCCAGCAGGCTGTCTGAGTAGGTTTCATAGGGCGCGAAGATGATGTCAAATTTCGGATTCTTGAGATCGAGCCAGGCCAGGTCGCTTTGGTAGTAGTCGTCGGTGAGCAACGCATCGGCGCGCAGGCGCAGAAAATTGGCGAACGCTGGATCGGCGCTGAGCGCAGCCGCATCGCGCAAGGCTTTCGCCGCGGGTTCGAGAAACGAGCGATAGGCGATGTGGTAGGGCAACGCTTCCAGTTGATCGCCGTGCCACCGCACTACAGTCGTCGGACTATAGAGTTCGGCTTTTTTCTCCGGGTGTTCCTTTAGGAAGGTTTCCACTTTGTCCCGGGTGAGTCCCTGCGGATAAAATCCTCGTCCCGGAGACATGGGTTCCTTGCCGACGAACGGCTTGTTCTCGTCGATCAAATCAAAGCGCGAGGCGTTGATCCAGAGATAGCGCCGCAACTGGATATCACGCGGATTCTTGCTGCCCTCGAGCGATTGGTACAAGGCAAGCGCTTCCGGATCGATCTGGCGCCAATAGATGCTCTCGAGATACTGAGAGGCTTCCACGAGTTTGCCGACCAGTTTGCGCTCTTTGACCGTGATTCCCGCCGGCAAAGGCATCTGCACGGAACGAAACCGGGCCAGGCGGCGCGCGAGGTCGGGCACCACCTTCACGTTGGCAGGTTCCGCTTTCTTCGCCGCCGAGCCGATCATGTATTCCCGTTTACGTTGAGGGAGTGCGCTTCCCGGCATGAACAAAAAAATCAGGATGATGCAAGATGTGATGAACCTGCTATATAGAGTTCCCATGAATTTTAATTTTGATTTTAGCAGAGCCAGACTTCGCTTCCGCTGACCTCGCTGCACCTTCTATTCTGGAGAGAAAACAAAACCGTTATCATGAGAAGCATGGGGATGGAGATGGATGCCGGTTCCAACGGAGCACTGACGCTGCTCATCGATGCCGATGACACGCTCTGGGAGAACAACATCTACTTCGAACGCGCGATCGCGCGCTTCATCTCTTTCCTGAATCACCACGAGTATTCTCCGGAACAGGTGCGCGAGATTCTCAACGAAGTAGAACGCGAAAATATTGTGACCCACGGCTACGGCCTGCACAGCTTCGCGCATGCGCTGGTGGCATGCTTTGAACGCCTATCGGCGGATCCGGTCACGCCCGAGCTCCATGATCGGATTCACAGTTTCGCCCATACCATCGCCGATCACCCCGTGGAAATTCTGCCAAACGTTCCTGAAACGCTGCAGCACCTGGCAAGCCGGCATCACCTCATCCTGATGACCAAGGGCGCTTTTGCTGAGCAGTCGGGCAAAGTCGAGCGGTCAGGATTGAAGGACTACTTCGCGGCGGTTGAGATTGTTGCCGAGAAAGATGAACAGGTCTATCGCGCCACGGCCGCAAAATACGGGCTCTCCAATGACACAACCTGGATGATCGGCAACAGCCCGAAATCCGATATCAACCCCGCCTTGGCGGCTGGTTTGAATGCAGTGTTCGTGCCGCACGGCGATACCTGGATTCTTGAACACGATGAGATCGCAGTGCCCGATCCTCCCAGCCGATTGCTGACCGTAAAAAACTTCGGACAATTGAGGGAACACTTCTAGCCCGCCTTCCTGCGCGCTACCGCGGCTTTTCTGCACCAAACTAACTAACATGCGCGCGGCGCGGCGATTTTGCTGCATGGTACTCTCAATGTGCTCTGGTTTTTCGCTGCCCCCGTGGCGGTGCCGAACACAAATTTCCGGCGTCTGTTGCGCACGGTTGAGACGCTTTCCGACCTCGGTCCTGAACTGACGGCGGAACGCGAGTTCTCCCAGACCGCGCAGCTTATGCTTTCCGCGCTGATGGAAGCCGCCGCAGCGCGCGAGGGAGCTCTTTTCACTTTCAGCGACAAGCCATCGCTGCTGAGTTCCGTGGCGTCGCGGGGTTTCGCCCTTCTCCCTGATCCTGCCGTCGTTCCCCTGCTTCCAAAGCACGTGCACGCACTCACCGCAGCGCGCGGTCCGGTCGTCTTGAACGAATCGACCTACACGGTGTTCTTCAGTTCCAACGGCAATGTCGCCCCGGAACTTTTCAAGTGCATCGCGCCGCTGAAGGTGAATGGCAAACTCGCAGGGTTGCTTGCGCTGGGACGCCGCGAAGGCGATGCTCTCTACGATGACGACGAACTCGACGCACTGGGCCTGCTCACCAGCTATGTGGCACTCGCCGTTCAAAACCACACGCTGGCGCAAACTCTGACCCAACGCGTCTCCGAGAACCTCCGGCTGCTGGCTTCCCTGCACGGCTTCTACGACAACGCCCTTGAGGCCTTCGCGACGGCCATTGACGTGAAGCACGTCAACATTCACGGCCATTCGCTGCGCGTAGCCCGCTATGCAGCAGCGATCGGTGAGGGCCTCGGACTGGATCAGAACGAAGTGGCTGCCCTACGGTCGGCCGGATACCTGCACGACATCGGCAAAGTAGCAGTCGACAAGTATCTGTTCGGCAAGCCCACCGCCCTCGATCCTGAAGAATTTCGCGCCATGGCCGATCACACCACCGTCGGCCATCAAATTGTCGCAGGGATCACTTTCCCCTGGCCCATGATCCCTGAGGTCGTGCGCTGGCATCACGAACGGAGCGACGGCTCGGGCTATCCTGACCAGTTGCAGATGGATGAAGTCCCCTTGCCGGCGCGCATCATCGCCATCGCCGATACGTTTGATGCCATGACCAGCACGCGTCCTTATCGCGAGCCTGTGTCAGTGGGCGGCACGCTTAGCGAGATTGTCCGGCTGGCACCGCAGAAATACGATCCCAATGTCGTCCAGGCTTTGCTGATTCAAGTGCGCCGCGATGCAGTCGGCAGCAGCCGGATTCCGCTCCTCGATGACCGCATGGCTCCCAACATCGCGCCTGCGGATATTGACCAGATGGCGGCGGGTCTGCAGCACAAGATGAGTCGCAACCGCCTCTACCTCACACCGCCGACTTCCTAACTGTAAGATAATGCGGCGGTTACAGTTACACCTTCCGACATTGCGGCCAGCAACTTTTCCGTCCTCCCGGGTTCATAATGAACAGTACGCAGCCACCCCCCGGGGGTCCGCTCAATGCCATCTCAGCGTCGAACGTATTTCTTGATTGCTGTCTCGTTGCTGCTCTCGCTTGTGACTTTTACGGCGTTCGCCTCCAGAAAAAAAGAGAAGAAGGCCGCTGAAGCGACGCAGATCGATGACTCCAAACGTGCATTGCACGCACTACAACGCTTGACGTTTGGTCCGCGACCGGGCGATGCGGAGCGCGTGGCGGCGATGGGCGTCGACAAGTGGATCGACCTGCAACTCCATCCTGAAAAAATTGACGACAGCAGTCTCGAAGCGCGGCTCTCCGGCTTTCGAACGCTTCGCATGGATACCCGCGAGATGGTGGAGACCTTCCCTCCTCCACCTGTCATCAAGGCAGTGATGGATGGGCGGAGGGCAATGCCCTCCGATCCCGTGAAGCGCGCTGTGTACCAGGCGCAGATCGAAAAACTCGAAGAAAAAAAAGAACGCAAGCAGGAAACGGCTGCGCTAAAATCGCCGACCAAAGCTCAGGCGCCGGATGCGAACGAGAACCAGGCGGCTGAAGACAACCAGTCAAACACCGACAACGCTGCAACGCCGAAGCCTTCCGAAAAAGACTCTAGGAAAGACGATCAACCCGCAAAACGCCGCGAGAATCGTCGGTACGCGGATTTGAAAGTGCAGGAACTGCTCGACCTTCCGCCTGATCAGCGGATGAAAGAAGTTCTGCAGATGTCGCCCGACGAGCAACGCGCATTGTCGGCCTCACTGAAGGGGCAACATGGCGACGACTTCATGGAGGGCATGAACTCCAAGCAGAAAGAAACGCTCAAGGCCCTGAACAATCCACAGCAAGTAGTTGCCGATGAGCTTATGCAAGCGAAACTTCTCCGCGCCATCTACAGTGAACGGCAACTCGACGAGGTGATGACCGATTTCTGGTTCAACCATTTCAACATCTACCTCGGCAAGGGAGCTGACCGATATCTCGTCACCAGCTACGAACGCGACGTCATCCGCCCTCATGTTCTGGGAAAGTTTGAAGACCTGCTGGTTGCAACCGCGAAGAGTCCGGCGATGCTGTTCTATCTCGACAACTGGCTCAGCGTCGGGCCGGACTCGGACGTAGCGCGCGGTATTCGCAAGAATCCTTACCCTCGCCGGCGCCGCGGACGCTTTCCGCCTCCGCCGGATCGCCAGGCGAAGGCCGGAGGGAAAGCGCAAGAACGGTCTCAATGAAAACTACGGCCGCGAGTTGATGGAGCTGCACACGCTCGGCGTAAACGGCGGTTATACGCAAAACGACGTCACCGAAGTAGCGCGCGTGCTGACGGGCTGGACCATTGATCAGCCGCAAAAAGGCGGCAGCTTCAAGTTCGAAGAGCGCATGCACGAGCCTGGCACCAAAGTCGTCCTCGGCCACAAGATCAAAGAACATGGCGAGAAAGAAGGCTTGGAGGTGCTGCACCTGCTGGCGCACCATCCGGCAACCGCTCACTTCATCTGCACCAAGCTGGCAACGCGATTCGTATCCGACAATCCCCCGCCCGCCCTGGTGGAGGCGATGGCGCAGACTTTCCTCAAGAAAGATGGCGACATTCGCGAAGTGCTGAAGACCATGTTCCATTCACCCGAGTTTTGGAGTGGCGAAACCTACCGCGCCAAGCTGAAAACTCCGCTGGAGTTTGTTGTTTCGGCGGTGCGTGCCACCGGGGGCGATGTTTCCGACGCAATGCCGCTGGCACGACAACTGAACACGCTGGGCATGGCGCTGTACGGGATGCAGCCGCCGACCGGCTACCCGATGAAGTCGGATGCCTGGGTGAACTCGTCGGCATTGCTGGGCCGCATGAATTTTTCGCTGGCACTGATGGCTGGCAGAATCAAAGGCGTGCAGGTCGATGCTGATCGACTCGTGAACCCGGCTCCCGCAAACGCGCCTCCTGCTGCTTCGCCTGATCCCCAACAGGCTTTAGCATTGCTGGAGACTTCCCTGCTTGCAGGCAATGTCTCAAAGCAAACCCACGACGCGATCGTGAAGGAAATCGAGAACCCGGGCACCGGGCAACCGGCAGTCAAGACCCCCGTACGCAACAACGAGAAAGCAGTACCGGCGTCGAGTACAGGGACAATTGCGGGCCTGATCCTTGGCTCGCCGGAATTTCAGAGAAGGTGACAACAAAGCTCCGAGCTTTCAGCTGTAAGCAATTAGCCGTCACTCGCTGGCGTAAGCGTTATGGCGCAGCGTCCCGTAAATTAACTGGAACTGGAAATTGAAGAACTGAGGTTGTCCATGTCGATTACTCGGCGCGTTTTTCTTCGTCATAGCGCCCTGGCTGTGGTGGGGACCACCGCGATTCCAGGTTTCCTGACCCGGGCTGCACTGGGCTCTATTGAACCGGGCAAGCGGCCCAAGCTTCTGGTCGTG
This sequence comes from uncultured Acidobacteriota bacterium, assembly GCA_963850425.1. Classification (GTDB taxonomy): domain Bacteria; phylum Acidobacteriota; class Terriglobia; order Terriglobales; family Acidobacteriaceae; genus Gp1-AA133. The sequence goes on from CAWKLF010000007.1 coordinate 1,046,726, forward strand.
ATCTTTCAGCGCGGCGCCGCTGACGGCCTGAACATTGTGGTGCCACACGGAGAGCGTGCGTACTACGCGATGCGGCCGAGCATCAGTATTCCACGTGAGGATGTGCTCGACCTCGATGGCTTCTTCGGCCTGCATCCATCGATGGCATCGTTGCAGCCAATATGGGCTCGGGGACATCTCGCCATCGTGCACGCGGCCGGATCGCCCGATCCCACGCGCTCGCATTTCGACGCGCAGGATTTCATGGAGTCGGGAACGCCCGGGACAAAGGCGACCAGCGACGGATGGCTCAATCGGACGTTGCATTCCATGCCCGCGCCCGCCGATAAATCCGCCTTCCGCGCAATCGCGCTGGGACCGGCGCTTCCGCGCATTCTGAACGGTCCGGAACGCGCCGTAGCGCTCAACAACATCCAGGAATTCGGTGTGGGCGGACGGAATCCGAACACCGCGCCTATCGCAAATACCTTTGAGGCAATGTATGCGCAATCGGTCGACACCGTGTTGCACGGCACCGGCCAGGAAACCTTCGACGCAGTGAAGATGCTGAAGTCCGCCGACCCCGCGAAATACAAGCCCGCTCCCGGCGCCGACTATCCGCGCGGCCGCTTTGGCGAGAGCCTCCGACAACTGGCCCAATTAATCAAGGCCAACCTGGGCGTGCAGATCGCGTTCGCCGATATCGGCGGCTGGGATCATCACGTTAACGAGGGCAGCACCGAAGGCCAAATCGCCAACGTGCTGCGTGACTTTTCGCAATCCTTGTCGGCGTTCTGGACCGATCTCGGCGACCTCGCAGAAGACACTGTGGTCCTTACCATGTCGGAGTTCGGCCGCACGGCGCGGGAAAACGGGAATCGCGGCACCGATCACGGGCACGCGAATGTGATGTTCGTGATGGGCGGCCCCGTCAAGGGCGGCAAAGTCTACGGACAGTGGCCGGGACTCGATCAGTCGCAGCTTTATGAAGGACGCGACCTCGCCGTGACTACCGATTTCCGGCGCGTACTCGGCGAAGCAGTGGCGCGGCATCTGGGAAACACGCAGTCGGACCAGGTGTTCCCGGGGTTCGAAAATCCGACGGGAAAATTCCTGAGCTATCTGCGATAAGAGCCAACCGATGCGAAGGCGGCAGCCAACCGCTTAGACGTCCACCAGCACGTCGCCATTCTCGATTTTCAGGGGATACACGGCCAGCTTCGTAGCGGGGTTGTGGACCGCCTGCCCGGTTGAGGGATCCCACGCCCAGCCGTGCCATGGGCAGATGACTTTCCCCTTCTCAATCACGCCTTGACCCAACGGTCCGCCACGATGCAGACAGATGTTGTCGATCGCCGTGATCGTGCCGTTTACATTGGCGACACAAATCATCTTGTCGCCACAGGGAAACTCTCTGGCTTCATTTTTCGGAGGAAGCTCGGATTGGGTGGCGATCTTCACAAAGGTCATGGCTGTTCAGCGGAGCGCCCTAACGAACAATTGGCTGATCACTTTCACGCTGGCTCGCAGTTGAAAAACTCGGACGCGCGCGGACGCCGCCGCTCCACCGGCGAATGAAGCTAAGAGCTAAAGGCTAAAAAGCTAAGAGCTGTTTTACTTCGGTTGGAGCGTCTGCGCGATCATCACCTGGCGCTTGAAGTTGTCTACCATGTTCTCCTGTAGCCGGACTTCGGTGGGCTTCTTGGCAAGCGTCATGGTATCGATTTTGTCCTGCAGCTTGAGCAGCGCGTAGAACAGATTCTCGGGCCGCGGAGGACAGCCGATCACGTAGACATCTACCGGCACGATCTTGTCCACGCCCTGCAGCACGGCGTAGGTATTGAACGGGCCACCGACCGAGGAGCAGGCGCCCATTGAAATCACCCATTTCGGGTCGGGCATCTGGTCGTAGATGCGCTTGACCACCGGCGCCATCTTCAGCGTCACGGTGCCTGAAACGATCATGAGGTCGGACTGGCGAGGGCTGGGGCGGAAGACCTCGGACCCGAAGCGGGCAATATCGAACCGCGCCGTCGACGAGGCAATCATCTCGATGGCGCAGCACGCCAAGCCGAAGGTCATGGGCCACACCGCCGACTTGCGGGCCCAGTTGAAGACGTAGTCCACCGTGGTGATCAGGAAATTCTTTTCAAACTTGTTCTGCAGCCAACTCATGAGTCCTCGTTTCGCAGGCGCCGGATGACGCGAGATCAGTCTAGGGCGCGGCGGAACTGGGTGTCAATCAGCGGGTGGAGGGACGGCATTTTCAACGGATTTGCTGGTTTGGATCTGAAATTGAAGCCGAAGTCCCTTCGTCCGCACCAACCTCAAGCCCCAAACTAGTCCGACCCGTAAAGAACGATATTATCTGTCACGAGTCGCTACCGGCCATGTAACGACCCCGACAAAAATTTCTCACCGCTATTCATGTCGGAAGAAATCGCGGAGTGCGGAGATGCATCTAGGGTTTTGCGACGCCGCCATTACAGAGGAAACTGTACGAATACAAATTGACTTACGGCGAAACAGATTGCACATGGGAGCACCGCTTCGGCAGGAGCTCACCGTCTCCTGCTTTCACGATTTCATCAAACCCCTTGTGCAGCAGGGCTTTTTAGGGAATCCACAGATTTCTAGATCAGGCTTGTCTCCTTGGCCCCCGAGGTGCTCATTTGCACCTAGGAGACTCTCCTATGCGATATCGGCTCCTGTATGGTGCGCTGCTAACCGGGGCGCTAACGTTCCTTCTGGTTGGCATCTCTGCCGCTGACACCTGCAATAGTTTTGCTTCTTTCACTTGCGACAACGGTAACCCCAACGTCGCGCGCCTGGGCGGAGGTTCCCCTAGCGGCCAGTCGATTGGCCTGATTCTCAATGGCAACAACTTTACGATTTTCACCGCCAACCGGAAGGCGGCGTCGGACGTCATCATTGTGGGCGCATCCGTAACCGCCCTATCAGGCACGCTGAACGGAATGTCGTTTACCAGCCTGAGCAATTTTCCGGAAGGCGGAGCGACGGGGGCGATCAGCAGCAGCCTGGCTGGGCTCGGCTTCTGTAGCGGATCTTGCAGCAACCTCTCATTTGGGTACGTTGACCTGCACAGTGCGCTCAGCGCAGGCGGAACCCTAAATGTTATTGCGAATGGCGTCCCGGCCGGGACGGCTCTCTACGCCATGATGGTTGTGGACGGCAAAATTAAATTCATTACGCCCAACTCCGAGGCCTTGATCGTCGAAAAAGGTTCCACGGCCATACCCGAACCCGGGACGTTTGTTCTCATGGGAAGCGGCTTGATGGGCTTGGTTGGCGTCGCGCGACGCAAGCTGGGGATGTAGAACGCCGGGCAATGCCATCAGACGCTTATCGGCATTCTTTGCGCGATGGATGTTCCCCTTCCGTTACCAGCAATGTTTCTTGCTGGATGTGCGCCCGCCACGACGCTCTCGGCCGGCACACTCCATAGATACATGGTCGCGTAGGCACGCCAGGGCCGCCACGCCTGGGAGCGGCGCTCGAGTTCAGTAGAACTCTTCAAGCCCAAGGCGCGCAGCAATCCGATGTCGCCCGAGGGGAATGCGTCGGGCTCGCCCAGCGCGCGCATGGCGATGTATTGTGCGGTCCACGTTCCGATACCGGGAACCTCGCACAACCGGCTCAGGAAATCCTCGGGCGCAACGATTCCTTCAAAGCTGACTTTCCCTTCGCAGACTGCCCGGGCAAGCCCGCGGATGGTCGCCGCACGCGCCTTAGTCAACCCGATCGCAGTGAGATCGGCCTCCGCCAAATCCTCCGGACGCGGAAATAAGCAAGTAAGCCCAGTAGCGGACGGGAGAGTCCGACCGAACGTTCTCGCGAGCGTACCGGCAAGAGTGGTCGCGCCCTTCACTGTGATCTGCTGGCCGAGAATCGCCCGGACGGCCAGCTCAAACCCGTTCCAGGCGCCGGGGACGCGAAGTCCCGGTTGAGAATCCACGCGCAGGCCGAGCGCCGGGTCTGTTTTCAAGCTGGGAGCAATGGCAGCCCAATCGGCGTTCAGGTCGAACATGGCTCGTAAGCGCTCGACAATAAGAAACAACGATCGCGGATCACCAAACTGTACACGCGCCAGCAGGGCGTCGTTGTCTTCATCAAGCGAGACATCGACGTAGCCGTCACTCCCATTCAAAGAAATGGAACGGCGGTAATGGCCATCCTCCACAGACTCGACGCCGGGGGTCGCCCGAGCTCCCAGAAAGCGCAGCATTCCTTCCCAGTTGTAAGGCGGCCGGAAGCGCAGGCGAAACAAATACTGGTTCTCGGGTTGCGATCCCACCTGCCGTGACAAGCGGCGAATCTGCGTTGGCGTGCGCTTGTAAACTTTGCGGATGGCCGCATTGAAACGGCGCACGCATCCAAAGCCGGAGGAGAGGGCAACTTCGCTCATGGGCAGATTGGTTTCGTCGATCAGCTTCTTTGCAAAGTGCAAGCGGCGCGTCTGCGCGACCGCGCTCGGCGTCGCACCCAGGTGCTGAATAAAAAGCCGGCGCAGATGCCGGGACCCAACTCCCAACCGGTCGGCAAGCCCTTCGACACCGTCGTCATCGAGTCCGCTTTCGGCGATCAACCGCAATGCGCGCGATACGGTGTTGGGCGTACCCAGCCATGCCGGAGTTCCAGGAGAACATTCAGGCCGGCACCGCAGACAGGGACGAAAGCCAGCTTCCGCCGCCGCGGCCGCGCTCGGGAAATACCGGACGTTCTTCTCCTTCGCAGTGGGTGCAGGGCAGATCGAGCGGCAATACACCCGGCTGCCGAGCACGCCAATAAAAAACTTTCCGTCGAAGCGCGCATCGCGCGAGAGCCGTGCCCGGGAACAGACTTGCCAGTCGAGTTTCATACCGTCTGGAATCCATCATAGCCGCTTCCGGGGAGCCCACTGGACGTTTTCGGACTACGCTCCGAGCGTGTACTTGCCGAGATTTACACCGCCCATTTATTCGATTGGAACTGCGTCCGCAAACGTCCACAGTTTCGCCACCCAGAGTCCTATCTTGATAGACGCTCTTATGCCTGTGCATATTCGGCGCTGCGTCGAATGTCCGAATTGCTCCACCCGCTACCTGCTCGGGTTCAGTCCGTATCGGAACGGGGCTTATCTTGTGCCCACGACATACGGCTCGTCCGAGGAATACACCCTGTACTGTTCCTGCCGCCGCCCGTCTCCGTCAGTCCAATGGAAGTGGCGCGAGATGAAGCCCTATGCGGTCGCAAAAGCCGCTCACCAACGCGGATACGGCAGTTGCCACGAGATCGTTGCTCTCGGAGAACGGTGACGACCGCAAGCCACCACCCACGAAATAGTCGATCCGACAGGTTGAAGGGAGGAAAAACTTCTTGATGAATCGCAGTGAGTGGTTGAGAGCCCTTATTTTCACGCTGTGCGCGCATGCGAGCATCCAGGCCATGGCAGCTAACGGCGCACAAACTGCGCCGTCACCAAAGGCCGCTTCCTGCGCGGCCGCAGAGTTTCATCAACTCGACTTCTGGGCGGGGGATTGGGACGTGTTCGATATCGATAGTCCAGCTACGCAAGTGGCTCGAGTTAAGGTGGACCGCATTCTCGATGGGTGCGTGCTGCGCGAGGACTACCAGGATACAGCCGGACACAAGGGGCAAAGTTTCAGCATCTATGACGCAGGTCTCAAGCAATGGCACCAGAGCTGGGTTACCAATCGCGGCCAGTTGCTGTTGCTCGGTGGCGGCTTCCACCGCGACGAGGTGGTCCTCAGCGCAACCGAACACTTGGCTGACGGAAAGAGCAAACTGATCCGCGGCACGTGGAAATCTGTTGCCGGCGGTGTCCGCGAAACCGCCGTCACTTCGACGGATGACGGTAAGACCTGGAAGCCTTGGTTCGATCTGATGTTTCGTCCCCACGAAGCGGGACCATCCGGCTCCGAGGCGGTTTCCTCCGACGATCAGAAAGCCGTGGCAGCCCTCGACACGCAGTACCAGGCGGCCGTTAAGGCCAATGACTCAGCCACCATGGATCGCATTCTTGCCGACGACTTCCTGCTCTCCACCGGCTCCGGCATGAAGTACACGAAAGCCGATCTGATCGCCGAAGCCCGTGGCGGACACGTCCAGTACGAGCACCAGGAGGACACCGAACAGACTGTCCGCTTGTGGGGCGACACCGCCGTGGTCACCGCCAAACTGTGGGAGAAAGGGACCGACAGCGGAAAGCCGTTCGACTACACCGTCTGGTTCAGCGACACCTACGTGCGCACTCCGCAGGGGTGGGTGTACGTTTTCGGCCAGTCTTCCTTGCCGATGCCCAAGGCAACACAGTAGACAGAGGATCTAGTGTTCAGACGCTCGCTTCTCGATGAGGCGCTCCATTGCCTTACGCATATGACGGATCTGCAGCGCGCTCCGGCGCAGACGATCGATCTCTTTTTGCGTGGCGCGCAGATAAGACTGGTGTCGCTCGATGAAAAGTGCGGCCAGGGCTTCGTCCGCCGATGCTGCTTCCGCCGGTTCAGGACCGAATAAGCCGCTGCCTAACCCGGCGATGTCGAGCCCCGCCCATGGAGCGAGCGCTTCTTCTGAGGGGAATTCTGTCGCAAGAATATTCTCGGGATCAATGTTGCTCACCATTGCCCGCAGAAACTCCAGCCCAAAGCAATAGCCAGTCCGATTGCGCACAATCCCCGTGACCCGCACCCCGCCCGAGGTTTTGAACTCTACCTGCATCAGGTCGCCGGGCCGGAGGGGCACGCCGCCGTAAACTTCCATGCCGGCGCGGCTGAGCGCGCTCACCATTCCTGGAATCGCGATTTGCGAGTCGGCGGTTTCCGCAGCGATCAGTACGGGCAGATGGACCTGGAAACGCGGCCAACGCCGGGTATTGATGACCTGCCGCAGTCTGGGATTCGATCCCATGAGGGTCCCCTGCCTACTTAAGCACTTGGAGGTGGCGCAGATAAATGGCGCTGGCGAGTCCGATGGTGATCAGCCCGACCGCTCCCGCAGCCAGACGAATGCGCCACTTGCGCGGCTCATAGCGGTGGTCGGATGCCGTTCGCAGCTTCTTCATCCAGTTCGGTTCGGCAATGTCGTCATAAACCGAGAGTGGAATGATGGCTTCGAGTTTTCGGCGGTCTTTCTGCCCAAGCGAAACAAAGCGAAATGGCTGAAGCGTAGTGCTGACCGGATTCAGCAGTTCGGCTCCGGCCAGAACTGATCCCGGGCGAATCAGGAACATCATCTTCACCTGGGATCCCTGGGCCAGTGGACGGGGGAGAGACAGCAGTCCCCCTGTCAGAGAGACTATTTGCAGTTCGCCCGAAACACTGTTCCCACCTTCAAATCGAAGGACGACAGGAGTGTTGTTTTCGAGGTGAACACGCGGAGTTCGCGGGAGGGAATGACGTTGGGGGAGGGCGCTCATATCAGACTAAGAGTATGTGCCGAGGTAACCACGAAAAGAAGGTTACGGAAGGGCTTGTACGGGACGAATGGGTGCTATAGGGCGAGCCGGACCCTCGGATCAGGCCTTCAGGCGCGTGCCGAAACCCTCGACCAGCCCCTCCGCCCCTTTTGGCGGGTCTCTGGGTTAGCCCACCCCGAAGTGCAAGTGCGCCACATCGGCAGCTTCGGCGGATTTCTGTTTGCCCATTGCCATGAAGGCGGTGTATTAGAGGCGTCGCAACATTTCTTCGAATGCCGACTTGGATCTGGAGGAACAGAATGGCCGAGGAGCGCAAAATTATCGTGCATATCGCCACCAGCGCAGACGGCTACATTGCGCGGCCCGATGGAAATCTCGATTGGCTGACCGCCCGAACGGCTCCTAAAGGGTTCTACGGTCTGCCGGCATTCGCACGCTCAGTCGATGCAAAGATCGTCGGACGGAAGACTTTCGACCTGAGCCGCCAAATGGGTGCGAGTTTCAACGAGCATGACCGACACTACGTCTTCTCTCGTCAGCCGCAGCCGGATTCCGTCCCCCGCGGTGTCGAGTTTGTGACTGAACCTATTCGCGATTTCACCAAACGGCTGCGCAGGGCTGCGGGAAAGAATATCTGGATGATGGGCGGGGGCGGGATCATTGGTTCTTTTCTTGACGAAGGGGCGATCGACGAGTTCATCGTCAGTGTCATCCCGGTGTTTATTGGCGACGGCATTCCACTAATAGCCCACCGGCACCGCCACGTGCCCCTCCGCCTGCGATCCGTGCAGGATTTCTCAGACGGTGTCGTGCAACTTCATTACGAAGTGCAGAAACCGAAGGCGGGCAAGACCACTTGACCGCAATTTCGCCGCGGACTTAAGGCTCAAAGCCCTTAGTTGGTGGACACCTGGTATTGTTCGAGCTTCCCATCCGGCAGCTCGTAGGTCCAAGCGCGCAACTCTTGCTGTTTCCGGAATTTGATCCTGTAAACGCGCAGGGTCATGCCGCCCCGGAGGGATTCTTGAGTTTGCACAAATTCAAATGGCATTCCGAGCGGCCCCAGGCTGTCGGCAAAATCCTTCACAGCCTGTTCATTGAAGTAGCTGTTGGCATTGTCGGTCAAAAGCGATCGATCCACCGTCCCGTGTTGCAGCCCAACAAAGATCTTTCGGGCTTGCTCGGTTTTCGCGTGTGTGGCGGCATCATTGCTCGTAAACATGATTGTCGAAATCCGCCGCGCCAGCTCGCCGGAAGCTCTCGCGGCATCCTGATTCGTAAGCACTACCACAGCTACCTTGTCGTCGGGAAACACGTTGTTCTGCGTAGTGAAACCCGAGACCTCGCCCCCGTGCGACAGCATCCGGTGATCGGAAAACATCGTCACATCGACGCCCAACCCGTATTGCGTCCCAACGCCGCTTTTCAACCGAACCTCGGTTTCGAGTTCCCGGTACGACGCAGGCTTCAGCAGTTTCTGGTCCATGATCGAAATATCCCAACGGGCAAGGTCGGCGGCCGGCATCGCCAACTCGCCGGCTGCAAACAACCACCCCTTGCCTTCCTTCGGCGCCAGACGCAGCGGCCCTAATCCATAGCGCAAATAGCCGGTCGCATCCGTATCGCCTAGTTTTTCCTGATCGATGTTCGCCACGCTTTTCATGTTGAGCGGATTGAAAACGCGTGTCTGCAGGAACTGCAGCAAGGGCATGCCGCTGACCTTCTCGACAATGACCCCTGCAATCACATAATTGGTATTGCTGTATTGCCAACGGCTTCCCGGATCAAAATCGAGCGGCTTGCGAGCCCACAGATCCAGAATCCTCTCCGACGTGACCGCTTGCATCATGAACGGGGGAACATAGTCCTGCGGCCAGTAGTCCTGGTATCCCGAAGTGTGCGACAGCAACTGGCGAATCGTAACTTCGTTGGCCCGGGTGAGGTTCGGGATGTACTTTCCGACCGGATCGTCGAGCGAGAGCTTCGCTTCTTCCTGCAGCAGCAGCACGGATGAAGCCGTGAATTGCTTGCTGATGGAGCCGATGCTGTAACGCATGTCGGACTTGGCCGGCGTTTTCGGCTCGAGCCGCGCATCGCCATAGGCTCGCAGATAAACAATGGCTCCGTCTTTCACCACCGCGACGGAAGCGCTTGGGACTCCGGTCTCGGTGAGAACGTCTTGCGCGGCGCGGTCGATTCTGCTCAGCAGATCCTGCGGCAGCTTGGCTTCGATCTGTGAAAATGCGCTGGGGCTTAACGCGAAGAGAATGGCCAGGACAGCGAATCGACCCGCAAAAAGAAAGCGAACACGACGCATGAGGACTCCTCATACCACAATTTGCGGCACTATAGCATGCCACTCTCCACACTCGCTTGCGGGGGGGAATCGTGACTTTGCTTGTCCGTAAGGGTTTGATTCTGCTGTCGCTATCGCCCCATGATCTCGCGTCTCCCTTGCCAGCCACCGGCCTTGCACTGCACCACTCACCAATAGCCGCCTGTTTCGTCTAAACTGCATCCGCTGCTGAAGGAGGCCGTATGAGACATTTTCCGAAACGCGCGACCTGGACTGGCGCAGTTCTCGGCGCCCTCGCTGCATTCCTGACGTTTACCCTGCAAGCCCACGCATGGGCCGGCATGGAAACCGAGGAGATGCACCAGACTTACCCTCTCGCCTCCAATGGAAGGATCGAACTCGAGAACGTGAACGGCCCGGTTCACATCAAGGCGTGGGATCGCGACGAAGTCAAACTCGACGCCATCAAGCGGGCGGGTAGCAAACGCGATCTGGACGAAGTGCAGATTGAAGTCCGGTCCGACAAAGATTCTCTTTCCATTCGCACGAAGTATCCCAAGGGTAATCACACCTGGACGCGCGACAACCCCGGCAGCGTCGACTACGCGCTGATGGTTCCCCGCAATTCACGGCTCACAGATGTCAATCTCGTGAATGGCAGTCTCGAGGTGGAAGGCATCAGCGGCGAAATTCGCGCCTCGTGCGTGAATGGACAACTTATTGCGCGCAATCTAGGCGGTCGAACGGAGCTTTCCACTGTCAACGGAAGGCTGGAGGCTAGTCTGGACCGCCTGTCTTCCCCGGTGGAGGTTTCCTCCGTAAACGCTTCCGTGCTGCTCACGCTCCCATCGGACTCGAAGGCCGATATCGAAGCCAGCACAGTTTCCGGATCAATCTCGAATGACTTCGGCATCCGGGTGGCAAAACATCAGTGGGTGGGCCACGAATTGAATGGCGAACTGGGTGGCGGCGGAACCCGTGTGCGGGTCAGCAATGTGAATGGACGCATCGAAATCCGTCACGCGAATGACAATCGTCCGCTGAGTCCGGCAAAGAGCCGCAACGGAGATCGCGACGACAAGGACGATGAAGACTCGATCTGAACGAAGTCGAGGTCGATCCAGCGGTTTTGCCGGAGCAGAAATTCTCGTAGGGACAGCCGCCCACGGCTGTCTGCGGAGCGAAGCTCCGGCCGCTCCATTGTCAACAACTGGCAAGCAAAGGGATCGTAGTGGGGAGTGGTTTTACGTTGGCTTAGATTCCAGAATGGGCTTCAAACGGTGGACAGCCGAGGCGGCTGTCCCTACGTGATTTGGCAAGGTGGACGGTCTCGGCCCAACCGAAGTCGGGCCCTTCCCAGTTGATACAAAGATTTGCTGAACAGCATCGCTAGTACACCGTATACCCCGGTGCGGGCGTGCGGAAGTCGGGCTTCGAGGCCATCAGCAACAGCGCTCCAATCCGCTTGGACGCTTTCAAATCATCCAGACTGCGAAAAGACTTCGTGACGTAGTCGTCGGGCGTCGGCGTGTCGTCGGGAATCAGCGCGTACTCTACGTTTTCGAACATGTGCTTCTTCAGCAGGTCGACGTACTCTGCCGCCGAACGCACGTGTACCGGGACCTTTAGCTTGTCGACCCACTGCAGCGAATACGGGTTGTCGCGATACAGGTTGATCAGAATGAACATGCGTCCGCGCGGCGCCATCACGCGAAAAAGCTCGGCCAGCGCGCGCTCCTGATCCGGATAGTAGTAAAACGATTCCACCGACAGCATCTTGTCAAAGAAGTTCTCTTCCCACGGAATCTGCGTGGCTGATCCCCACACGTACATCACGTTGTCAAATTCTTTCGAGGCCGCGCGGGCCTGGCGGATCATTTCATCCGAGATATCGATCCCAACTACCTGGCCGAAACCCTCCTGTCCGTCCGCGACCATCCGGGCGATGAGCCGCGTCGCCCAGCCCGAGCCGCAGCCTAGATCCAGCACGCGCTCTCCGGGTCGAAGGTCCATACGGCGAAGGGTTTTCTCGGTGATATCGAGATGATGGTTCCGCATCTTCTCGCCTTCGCCGGCTTCCGCCCAGCGATTAAATTCCTGCTGAAGGCTCTCGTCGGGAGTTTTTCGTTTGTCGGCCATGGCTTCGTTCCTCGTTTTAAAGAGCTGCGAGCTTCGAGCTTTGAGCTTCGAGCAGGCGGAAGGGCTCTGGGCTCTGGGCTTGCCTGGGCCTGGGCGTGGTAAGGTCGTCGGGCCTTAAGCTCGCAGCTCGAAGCTCGCGGCTCGTGGCTTCTCTCTCGTTCCTATGCTACATTTGCGATCCTCATGACACCAAACGAGCCGGAGGCCTCGAAATCGGACTCCCAGCCTCCCGGGCTTTATTGCCCGCAGTGCGCGCGCGAAGTAACAGATCCCCTGACCTGCGGCGATTGCGCGGCCGTCATCTGCCGGCAGTGCGGCTCCCCCCTTGAATCTTCGGACGAACTCGGGATCGGATAGCGCATGGACCCTACCACCGTCACCACGGAAAAGAATGTTCCCGCAAATTCGCCCTCCGCGAACGATTCTTCCGGTGGCCTGATCCGCGGCCTCTCGCTCCTGGACTCAGTGCTGCTGCTCGCGGGCGGGATCATCGGGTCATCGATTTTTCTGACCGCGAAAGACATCGCAGCGCCTCTGCCACACCCCGCGCTGTTTTTCCTGGTCTGGGTGATGGGCGCCGCGATTTCCATGTGCGCCGCCTTCGCCTTCGCCGAACTGGGCTCGATGTTTCCGGACTCGGGCGGGCAGTACATTTACTTGCGCGAAGCTTTCGGCGACCTGATCGCATTTCTCTACGGCTGGATGCTTTTTGCGGTCGCCAATGGCGGCACCATCGCCGCGCTCTCGGTAGCGTCCGCTGCCTATTTGGGGGCAATCTTCCCTGCCATCTCCGAGCAGCACGTGATCCTTTCAGCGGCTGGCATCACGCTGACCCGGGTTCACGTGGTTGCGCTGGCGTCGGTTGTCATCGTCACCTGGATCAACGTCATCGGACTACGCCGCGGCGCCGTTCTGCAGAATGCGGCAACCTGGGCGAAGTTCGTCGCGATGGGCGCATTCGTGATCCTGGGATTCGCCTTTGGCAAGGGTCACTGGAGCAATTTCACCCAACACGGAGGAAATGCCCCAGGCGTCGCGATGGGCATGACCGCAACCCAACTTGCCTCGGCGCTCGGTATCGGATTGATCGCTGTGTTCTGGGCCTATGACGGATGGGTGTATATCACGTGGGTCGCGGGCGAAGTAAGGGAGCCGCGTCGCAACGTGCCCCGCGCCATGGTGCTCGGCATTATCGTGGTGGCCATCGTATATCTTGCGATGAACCTCACCTACGTCTACGCCATGCCCCTGACCGAAGTGGCGAAGCATGAAACCATCGCAGCCTCGGCAGCCGAAGCCCTGTTCAATCCGCGTGCGGCAAACTGGCTTTCGGCGGTCATCGCGCTTTCCTGCTTCGGCGCTATGGCAAGCTGCACGCTCTCGGGCGCGCGCGTCTACTTCGCAATGGCCCGTGATGGAGTCTTCTTCAAGCGCATGGCCGACGTCCATCCCAAGTGGCGCACTCCCGCTCTCAGCCTCATCGGGCAGGCGGTTTGGGCGAGCGTTCTTACGCTGAGCGGCCGCTACGACCAGCTGTATACGTACGTGATCTACGGGATGGTTTTGTCCTATACACTTACCGTGATTGGCCTGTTCGTCCTGCGCGTAAAACGTCCCGATGCCGCCCGCCCCTACCGCTGCACAGGCTACCCGTGGTTGCCCGCGATCTATGTCTTACTGGGTAGCTGGTGGACGATCAACACCATCGTGACTCGCCCGAAGGAAGCTTTGGCTGGAACCTTCATCGTGCTGCTGGGGGTTCCGGGATACCTCTACTGGAGGCGCCAGGGAAAGAAAGCACAGTCACCCTCGTAGAAGCGTCATCTTGAGCGAACTGAGGCCAGCTGAACGAAGTGGGAAGACTTCACGGATGCGCGAACGAAAGGGAACAAGCAAGCTTTCTACCGCCTCCGGCTAGCAGTTGGGTTACGCCGGGAAGCCTACTGCGGCAGCCCACCGCCGCCGAGTCGCACGCGCAGTTTCACGGTGCCAATCTCATGGCCTCCCGCATCGGCGCGGCAACTCACTTCGCTGATTTGATCCGACTTCTTCGCGGGCGTCGTAATGTCGATCTCAACCGGAAACACATCGCCTGCGGCAAGCTTGTAGTGAGGCAGCGCATTCTTAAGCGCCCAGCCCTCGGGCAGCGTCATCGACAACACCGCCTCCACTGGTTCCTTGTCATCATTGCGGAGCACTACGGGCAGTTGCAGGACGGATCCGGCCGCAATCGAGATTTCCGAAACCGCCGCCTTCGGCAAGTCAGGCAAATCGTGCGCGGCGCGGAAATCCTCGTAAAAAGCCCACGGGCCGCCGATTTCAACCGATAGCCCTTTATGTTCATGCGGATTCGGGCTGGGCAGCCGGTCAAAAGGAAGCGGCTGCGCCTGAACCCCTTCGAACACATCGCCAGTCGGTGTCCCCTGCGCCAGAGACTTCCCAAATACCAATTCCACCGGAGTCGACCAGCTGTCCTGATCGGCGCCTGCAAGCTTTTCCAACTGCTCGTCATTCAGGGATTGAAGCTTCTCGATGTAAGTCCGGTACTGCGTCAGATGAAAGCGAAACAAATCCATAGAAACGCGCCAGTAAGGGGCGTGATGGCTGGGAGAAATCCCCGTCGTCGGATACTGCGGGCCTTTTCCCTTGATGTTCTTGTCGTCACTGGCATCCGAGTAAAAATAAATCTTCTGCGGTTGCCAGGGCTGAAGTCCCTCAAGCAGGGTCTCGTTGACCTTGCGCGGCTGCGCCAGTTGCGATGGATACACCGACGGATCCCCCGCCGAATCGAACGCCTCCACCGCCAGGACTCCGGCTGCCTGATGGTCACCATGATTTTCGCCCATGAAAAATCCCGGCAACCACGACAGGATCACTTCCGGACGAGTCAGTCGCACGATGCGCACGACATCTTCCAAATTCTTGCCGTGCCCCCAATTCGCCAGCGACTGCAACACGTCCTGGCTGGGCGTGTCTTTTCCCTCCAGGAACCACACGTTCTGCACCCCGAGTTGCGTCATGGCGTGGCGCAATTCCATTTCGCGCACCACGCCCAGCGAGGGTCCGCGCTCACGACCCATGTTGTTGTGTCCCGCCTCGCCGTGCGTCAGATAAACCGCCGCTACCCGCTTGCCCTGATCGAGCAACTGCGCCAGGTACGCGGAGACCCCGGTCTCATCGTCAGGGTGCGCGACGATCAGCAGCAGGTCTGCCTTGAAGCGGTCGTCGGCCTTGGGCGCCGCGTGTGGCTGTTCGGGTGGTGGCGCCTGGGTTTGCGCCGCCGCTTGCAGGTAAAGAACGAGGAAGAGCGCCAGAACGCGCCGAATATTCATCCATTCTCCGTGAAAATGAGACCGAAGGGTATTGGACGGCGGGCAGCACAATCGGTTTGCACGTCCCCGCACCCTGATTTTTATCAGTATAAAGGCGGAGAGGCATCCGGCCCGAAGGCATCCGCAAAAAAGGCGCGGCCCTTTCTCTCGCGAGGCCGCGCCGTAAACTTTATCGACGCCGGTTCTAGTTGCCAGCTTTCTTGTCGATGCCAGCGGATGGCGCCAGGTCAGGCGGCGGCCCGATATCTGCCGGCAGGGGACCATTCAACGCATCCAGAAATTGCAGCAGATCGTCGCGCTCGTCAAAAGTAAGGAAATCGAGCGCCTTGATTTGCTTGTCCAGATGGTCATTCATGTTCCCGCCACCGATATAGTGCGCCAGCGCATCCTTCACGGTGGGGAAACTTCCATCATGCATGTACGGACCGCGGCTGGCGAGGTTGCGCAGGGTGGGCGTCTTGAAGCAGCCCTTATCCTTGTCCTCCTTGGTCACGGTGTACCGGCCAAGGTCATTGAGATTGCCGCGTGTGTCGGCTCCAATGCCGAGGTTGTGAAACTTGTGGTCGGTAAACATCGCGTCTGTCTTCCCAATGGTGTGACAAACCGCGCAATTCCCTTTCTCCGGATCCGTAAACAAGCGGAACCCGCGCTGCGCGGCCGGCGACATGGCCTTCTTATCATGGCCAAAGTAGTAGCGGTCGAACGGAGAATTCCCGGCAATCACCGTGCGTTCGAACGAGGCAATCGACTTCGCAACCATTTCAATCGAGATGCGATCGATTCCCCACGCCTTCTTGAAGAGCTCGCGATACTTGGGATCGTTCTGCAACCGGTTGACCACGCCGTCAAGGGAATGCGCCATCTCGACGGGATTGGCAATCGGACCTTTAGCCTGATCTTCCAGAGAAGGTGAACGGCCATCCCAGAATTGATACGCGTTATAAGCCGAATTGATCACCGTGGGAGAATGCCGGTTGCCGGTCTTGCCACCCACGCCGACCGAGAACGGCCGTGCGTCCGCAAACGCAAACTGCGGAGCGTGGCAGGAGGCGCAGGAGATCGTGCCGTCGCTGGAAAGCATCGGGTCATAGTAAAGCCGCCGCCCCAGCGCTATCGTTTCGCGGGTCGGTGGATTGTCAGAAGGGATAGGCACGGGCCGCAAGCCCAGCGGAGTCTTGATCGTGACCGCCTTGCCGACTGGAAGCACGGTCGCAGGCGCGCCCGCCTGAACAACAATGGCGGTCGCGACCACGAGTAAAACCACAACGAAGACAAGCAACGCTATACGAGTGCGCATCGTCATAGGGACACCTCTGTGGGGAACAGAAGAGGGTAACAAGGCAGAAGCCGTCAATTCTGTGACGGATGACACAGATCAATGCCCAGAAGGGAATCTGGACGGCATGCGGCGGTCAGTAGTTAGCTTCGACTGCGTTACTGCAGAGCGGCATATTCGCTTTTGGCTTGCTTGAGAATCGGCACGTCGGGATCGGCATCCTTCCAGGTCGCAAAGAAATCCTGATACGCCGTCCGTGCATGGGCGGCGTCTTTCTGGAGCACGTACGCGCGCGCCGAACCGAGTTGCGCCAGTGGGTAAAACAAGCTGAACAGATCGACTCCCCGGTGCGTCACAATCTTTTGGAATTCCGCGAGAGCTTTTGCTCCGTCACCCATCTTGAGGTAGGCTTCGCCCCGATAGTAAGGGGGAATCAGGTTCGCCGAAGCAGGGCCCGATCCCAGTTCGTATGGGAGAGCCGGTTCCAGCAGTGCAACGGCCTGCTGCGGCTGGTTCTTCTGGATTGCCAGCACAGCACGGTTTGTGGGAACTACAACTTTGTTCAGCAACGTGTCATTCGGATACTGCGCGGCCAGTTCGTCGTTAAATCTCTGCGCGCGCGCAGAGTCACCGAGCCGAGCCAAGGGATCTGCCACAATCGACTTCGTATCACGGTTCAACACGAGTTTGATGGCTTCCTCGGCGTGTTGCTTAGGTTCTGCCGTGTATCCCAGGTTGGCCTCGATCAGCGCTCCCAGCGCCAAGTCAATCGCGGCAAGTTCGACATTGCCATGTTGGCGGCAGAGTTCAACCGACCGGGCAAACAGTTGGCGTGCTTCTGAAACTCGTCCTAATGCACTCGCGCCCCGTGCTCGCTGCAGGAGGACGAGAGGTTCGTCCGCCGAACCAGCGCCTTCCGCCGCGATGCGCTCCTGTGCTGAACGGTCGCCGCGAAGGTAGGCGAGTTGGAGCCGCCCGAAGCGGGTCGTTCGCGGCTCCATCTTGTTGGCTGCGGCCTGATCATAGATCGCCCGGGCCTCATCGAACCGGTTCATCGCCATATAGGCGTCTCCCAGGTTCTGGTAGGCGTAATTGTCCTTCGGATCCAGGCGCATGGCCTCTGCTGCGTTCGCCAGGGCCTTGTCATGTTGCCCAAGCCCTCCATATCTCAACGCGAGGTTGTCATACGGCAGAGATTCGCGAGGGTACGTCTGCTTCCACTGTTCGTAGATCTCGATGATCTTATCGGCGTTCCCTTCCACCTCGTCGTAATAGTGCCCGGAAATATAAAGCTTCTCGTGTTCACTCGCGCGGTCCTTTAACTCAAAAGCCTTTCTGATCGAATCCTGGGACTGTTTGACCTGGCCAATGTTTCCCGACGCAACTCCTAGCTCGGCCCATGCGATGGCGAAATTCGGGTCAAGCTCAACCGCTTTCTTGAAATAGGCGATCGATTCGTCATCGTCAAAGTGCAGGTGCGCGGCGTGCCCCTTGCTGTAGGCCTGCAGCGCTTCGAGAGAGGACGTCGTCGCCTGCTCCAGAGGTGTCGTGAATTTCTGCACCGAGGGCAGCGACTCACCCAGCTTGCTACGCAGGCTGGTAGCGGCTTTGTCGAGCGATTTGAGGACCTGCTCTTTACTCTCGGATTCCGCCTGCTCGCTGGCGATGGAATCTCCCGTCTGCGCGTTGACGGCCGCGAGAGAAATGACATAGTGGCTGCCCAGCGATGCAATGGACCCGGTCAGCATGGCTTTCGCGTTCTCGCGCACGCAGATTTCGCGCGCCACGTCGCTGGTGATGCGCTGATCCTCGGGCCGTCCCATGAAGCGCAGGGCTTCCCGGATACGGGACTCAGGCAGCAGGTTCAGATACGGAGATTGCTCGAGTTGCGTGGCCAACGCTTGCTTTAATGTGCCGTCGAAGACGCTGTCGCCGGTGGTATTCACGAAGTCGGCCAGAAGGACTGCATCTTTCTCGGTGAGTTTAGCCGACGAACGCGAGCGCAAGTAGAAAACTCCAGCCGCCACCAGAACCAGCAGAGCGCCCGCCGCGGCGTAAACGGCCGCGCGCGACTTCTTTGCCGGAACGGCCGCAGGCGCGGATGCAACAGCGCTGACTGAATGGGAGGATGCCGCAGCCACCGCAGACGCAGATGAGCCAGTGGCCGCCGGCGCGTGGGATGAACCCGAAGGCGGCGACGGCGGCACCACCGATTCGTGCGCAATCGGAACAGATCCTGAACTCTGCGCCACAGCTCGCCCAGTGTCCGTGTCACGCTTCAAGCGCTGCAGGTCCGCCCGGATGTCGGCCGCATGCTGATACCGCAAGTTCCGATCTTTCTCGAGCGCCTTACTGATGATGTCTTCGAGCTTTGCCGGCAAATCGGGATTCAGCCGGATCGGCGGCGTCGGGGCGCGATCGAGAATGGCCTGGAAGATCAGCGCCGACGTGTCCCCGCGAAAAGGCAGCGCGCCCGTCCCCATCTCGTACAGCACTGCCCCAAAAGAGAATAGGTCGGTACGCCCATCCAGTTCCTTGCCCTTGGCCTGCTCGGGAGACATGTAGGCCACTGTCCCGAGCGTGGAGCCGGGACTGGTAAGGTGCTGCTCCGCCATCGCCGTCTCCTGTGCGGTGGGCCCGGCTGGCTCAACAAACGAAGGACTCAACGGGGACAGCTTGGCAAGGCCGAAGTCTAGAACTTTGGCGTGCCCGCGATTCGTGACGAAGATGTTGGCGGGCTTGATGTCGCGGTGCACGATGCCCCGCGTATGCGCGGCGTCCAGCGCGTCGGCGATCTCGATGCTCAACGCCAGCAGCGTGTCGAGTTCCATCGGGCGGCCCGCGATCATGTGCTTCAGCGTCGCGCCGTCGAGAAACTCCATCACGATGTAGGCGCGGCCCGCTTCCTCGCCGATGTCGTAAATCGTGCAGATGTTGGGGTGATTGAGCGCCGACGCGGCCTGGGCTTCGCGTTGAAACCGGCTCAAAGCCTGAGGATTGCGCGCGACTTCGTCGGGAAGGAATTTGAGGGCAACGAAACGATGCAGGCGAGTATCTTCGGCCTTGTAAACCACGCCCATGCCGCCGCCCCCCAGCTTTTCGACAACCCGGTAGTGGGAGACGGTCTGGCCGATCATGTGGGGGTGGCTCTTCGCCGGAATGCAATCTTATGGGCGTATGTAGCGGGAGTCAATCCGATGAGCGTCAGCCGAGCGACGCGCCTCCCATCCGGCGAAACAAAAGCCGCTTGGCATTAAGCAACGAATAAGACGAAGTATCCTGGCAGGCGGCAGGAAAACTCCGAAGATATGTTGCTGCTACCTTCAGATTCACCTGCTTTTAGGCTCAGTGGGGAACAAATCGAAAATCGCGAATGATTGCCGACTGATTCGTCGAAGGCGTCCCCTTGAAGCACCACAGGTTGATGCCTACTGGGGCGGGGGTTTGCGGAATGTTGGTCGTGTTCGAAGAATAGGTTTCGGTCTTGATGACATCGGCAACAGTTCCGATTGGATGAACGCCATTCATTAGCGTGAACACCACCCGATCGGAGCTCCACTCCATCCTTGCCGTCGTAAGGTTTCCTCCGCTGACCTGGAAGTTGTCTTCCCAGCTCGAAACGCCCTTCGGCTTGCGGTTTCCGGTAGATGGATAAACTGTAAAGTCGGCATTACAGCCGTGACAGGTCTTGTTCCACTGGGAAAATTCGATATCAATTTCGTTCTCTGCGTCGGTGCCAATGTGGTGAGTGGGCCCATAGGTGAAGAGTCCGAGCACGGTTGTCTGATCCATGTTGTAGACGTCGCCCTGTACAACCCACTGGTACGTCCCAAATCCCACAGCGTCGGTCGTAAACAGCTCCGCGGCAGTCCATTTTCCCTCGCGCTTGGTGATTTGGAGATGTAGATACCCGTCCGGATCGATATCGACATTGGCCGGATTCCCCGGAGCAACGCCTGCCATACCACCGCTGGTGACTTTCCAGGTATGTCCCGCCCAACTGATCGTCTGGGCATGGACGCACGGAAAGGCAGTGAGCAGAATGCCGCAGATCGTCATTCGAATGAATAGTGTGTTTGCCATCATTATTTCATTCCGCGTGTACAGCGATTTCAATAGCCACAGGCGTTAGCACGAAAACCCTTTGGCAGACAAAATTCAGGGTCGCCGGATCATTTTCAGCCTCAAGTTTGCTCCCGCTCGGCACCACCGTCAACGGGAGAAGATAGTTACCGCGCGTTGTTCGCCAAAATACTAGTGAAATCGCAGCGTTTAGACTCAGATGAATTTTTGGAAAATGCCTCACAGAACAACGATGGTGATCCCCGGGTTCCGTCTGCCCAGGTCCGAGTCCGTCTTGAGCGCGGGCTGCGACTTCAGCAGAGCCCAGGTCTGTGCATCGGACGATGACCAGTCCTCTCCGAAAATGCAGAGGCGGACTGCGGCCCGCTCCTGCAGTTCCCGCAGCCGCTTCTGGACGGCGATGCGAATGTCGCCACCCACGCCGCTCGAACCGTATCCGTGAATCAGCTTCACTAGCGGGCAACGCTGCTGCCGGGCCAGCGCGAGTTCACGATCCAGCCTGGTAAGCGCCTCGTGAACAAGCGGCATGCCTTCCTCAAGATTGACAATGCGGATCGGCGACGGTTTGCGCGATGAACCCATGCGGGTGGGAGCGACTGTTCAGCTATATCACAGCCTGGCGAGCAAACTGAATTGTCATCCTGAGCGAGCGAAGGACCTATGCAGTTCAGCTCAAGCTCCGAGACAGAAGCTTAGAACCTTCAACCATAGCGGGGCACGGCGTGACGCGATGTTTGCCTCATCGCGTGGTTTGCCGGGCCTCCGCGCGTTCGCGAAGGTAGTCCCGCCAGCCTGCGGGCAGAGCTTCCAGATTCACCGCTCGCTGCAGCAACTCCGCGTTGCGCGAAGTTCCGTAATACAGATGATTGATATCGTTGACCGAAACCCGGTCCGGATCGCGATGCACAATCTCGACCGCCGAGCCCGCCTCCACCTCGCCCTCTTCGACCACGGAGAAATAAAAACCGCTGGTCTTGCTCGCGATGAAACGCTTGATCATGTCATCGCGACCAAAACGTATCGTCATCTTGTAGCAAGGTATGCGTGGCTGGGTCACCCTCAGCAATGCTGAGCCGAAGCGCATCTGGTCGCCCACGTAAAGCTCGTTTTCGTTCAAGCCCTCGGTGGTCAGGTTCTCGCCAAACGCTCCCCAGCCTAGCTCGGCCTGCGGAAGTTCGCGTCTCCAGTAGCCATAATGTTCAGAGGGATAGCCATACACCGCTTTAAAAGCCCCGCCATGAACGGTAAGATCCGCCTGCTGATCGCCGCGCAGGTTTAACCGCTTAATCGGAACCAGACCTTCCACCGGACTCTTGAAAATACCGGTGGCAACCGATGTGCCCTTCCATGCGACCTCCCGCGGCAGCCCGACGTTGACCGAGACAATCTTCATCTTCGATGAGATTCGCGAAACCGCTGGAGGATTCGAGAGGCCCTTAGTCTTTCTTCCCCTCTGCGTAACGCCGGAAGAAGCTGTCCGCCTTCCATTCCGGGCGCCGCTCGTCGTTGGCAACCCGCACCATCAGTCCACGGGCAATCTCCTCGTATTGAGCCGCCGCCGAAAAATCGATAGGCTGGGCCAGATCATCCGAAGGCGCGTGATAGCGGTTGGTCAGCCAATCTTTGAAGATCTTTTTCTGTTCCGCCGAGTCAGCAGCGGGGAACACGTTCATCGCCAGCGCCGGGATTCCGTGGCGAATGAAGTTGTACTGATCGCTGCGGATGAACAGATTGCGCTGCGGCTCGGGATCGGGAACCACCTGCACTCCCCGCGACTGCGCGACTTCGCTCGCCAGATCCCCCAGGTCCGACTCCGCCAATCCAAAAACGACCATCGTTTTCAGAGGAATGATCGGCAGGAACATGTCAATGTTGATGTCGGCCACCATCGACTTCGGATCCACCGTCGGGTATTGCGTGAAGTACTTCGATCCTAACAGGCCTTTCTCTTCCCCGGTGACGAATACGAACAGAAGCGAGCGCTTCAGTTTCTCAGGCGACCTCTTGAGCGAGGCGGCGATGTCGAGCAAGGCGGCGCTGCCCGATCCGTTGTCCATTGCCCCGTTGTAAATTCGATCTCCATTCACGGGCTCGCCGATCCCGATGTGATCGATGTGCGCCGACAGGACCACATACTCGTTCTTCAAGGCCGGATCCGAGCCCGGCAGTTTCGCAATAATATTGGAGGAGTCAACGTCTTTCTTTTCCAGCTTCGTCTTCGCCCGAATCGAAACTGGCAAAGCAAAATGCGGCAGCGGCTTCCGCTCTTTCCCCAGCTCCGCAAGCTGGGCAAAGGTGTGGCCCGTGCCCGCGAAAAACTTGTCAGCCTGCGCGGGATTGGCGTACATGGACAGCTTCTCGCCGGCTGTCTCGTCAAACACCGGATCGGAAAGCTCCATGCTGGGATGCGCGCGATTCAACGCAATGCGCGACCACGGCACATCCATCGAGGCAGGGTTCGGAATGCTGATTGCGCCCACGGCTCCGGCTGCCTGCAGCGCCTTCCACCGTTCGGCGGGCGTCTGGTAATGCGACGCCAGCGATCCCGGGATCTCTGCCGGCGAACCGTTCAGGATCACGACCACTTTCCCTTTGAGATCGAGCCCGGCGAAATCGTCGTAGTTCTTTTCCGGAACTTTCAGGCCGTACCCGACAAACAGCAGCGGCGCCTCGACTTCGGGGGCCAGGTCAATTCGCGACGAGAAGATGATGTCATCGCCCAAGGTGAGCGGTTCTTCCTTGCCGCCACGGACCAGCGCGGCGCTGCACTCCTTCTCAATAATCTGGCGGGACTGAAAGTGGACGGCCTGGTAGTAACCGTCTTTGCCGGCGGGTTCCAGCCCCAATTGTTTGAGCTGCTCCACGACGTAGGCTTCCGCCTTGCGCAGGCCCTCGCTGCCGGTATCGCGGCCCTCCATCTTGTCGTCGGCAAGAACCTTGACGTGTTCCCACCACGTTTTGCCGTCAAAGGTATTCTTGGTAGCAGTCTGGCACACAGCAGGAAGAGCGATGAGCGTGCAGATCGCCAGCAGTAGGACTTTCTTCAACATGAAATCGAACCCCTTCATTCGGCGCTAGGCTGGATACTAAACTTGTCACGGCGGCGATCATTCTTACATACTCTGGAACCTTCTGGCCGGCATCGGAACGCATGAGGAGCGGGCAGGTCTGGGTGAACACTGTTTAGAAATATGACGCGATTGTGATCGGCTCTGGACAGGGAGGGAGTTTTCTCTGCCGCGCGTGGCCGAGGCCAGCATGCACACTGCCCTCGTGGAGCGCCACTTTGGGATGCTTGCGCTGAAATTATCAAAAACAATAGGCGCGTTCCTCGGCGACCTTTCATCCCGATTGATACATTCAGTACAACCGGAACGCCACCTCAATACTCACCAGCACTGAAACTGGATGGTTGTCCTTGGTACCGGGCGCAAAGCGCCACTTCGCGACCGCGTCGAGCGCCTTCTGATCTAACCCCATTCCCACAGAGCGCAACACCCGCAAGTCGCGCGGCTTGCCGTCCGGGCCGATAATCACCGAGAGCATCACCGTTCCCTGGAATTTTGCCTTGCGCGCTTCTTCGGAGTACTCGGGGTCGGGATCGTAAATGGGCCGCGGCGCTGATACACCTCCACCCACACGAAAGACGCCTCCCCCAATCCCGCCCCCGTAGCCTTCCCCAATGCCCGGCCCTCTCCCGGACCCAATGCCGCCGCCTTCTCCGCTACCGATGCCGCCTCCGCTGCCGGTTCCATTCGATGGCGGATTGAGGATATTCGCCATCGGATCGCCCAACTTGTCGGATTGCGGCAGCACGATATCGGGCGGCCCCACCAGCGTCGGCTCAGCCGGCAACGCTGGATTCTGGTTGCGAACCACGGCCAGCGGTGGAGTAAGTTGCTGCGCGGTGAAGCGCGGAGCGGTGCCCTGCGATGCCTCCAATTTGTCGTGATCGCCTCCTCCGCCCCCGCCGCCGATTTTGCCAGGTGCCACCGGCAGCACATAATCGTCAGTAACCGGAACAAGTTCAGCCACCTTCATCTGCACAACCTGGCGATTCTCAACCACCCACCAACCCGAAGTCGCAAGCAAGGCCAGCGCCATCACGTGCAAGCCAAAAGAAAGCGCCAGGCGCGATCCGCTCATCGGGAATGTAAGCGAACCGCTGGCAAACGTCGGAGGAATCACGATCTCGCGCTGTGCGCGATTCAAGCGGCCCGCCTCGGCGGACGACGAGCTGTGGGCAGGCGCAGGACGGGCTGTCCGCCGCTCCAGGTCAGCGCGAAGCTCGCCGCGATATGCCGGGTTCGGTAGAAGCGCCAGTTCTCCCGCGACCTGCATCAGTTCACGAAGTTCCGGATCATTCGGCTGCACCGGGTCGCGGCGGCCAAGCAGTGCGTCCAGCTGTTTGTCGAGTTTTGCAATCAGGAACTCATTCATGGCGACTCTTCACCTGGCTTCTCAACGTCTCAAGGGCCCGGAACTGCAACTGCTTGATGGCGCCTTCGCTACGGCTCATTTCCTGCGCGATTTCCCGAATACTGCGTTGCTCGAAGAAGCGCTGCTCGAGGACGTGCCGCTGATCGGCCGGCAAACGCTGCAGCAATTGCGCGAATAATGCCTGCCGCTCGGCGTCTCTGGAGTTTGCGGCTAACTCAATCTCGTCGACCGGCACCGCCGGCGGCGCGCCCTTCCAGCGCCGCGCAACCAGGTGCGACGCAATTCCCAGCAGCCACGCAACTAGCGGCTTATCCCGCCATTCGAATCCGACCAGCCCGGCGAGCGCCTGTTGAAAGACTTCCGCCGTTACGTCCTCGGCCGCTTCGCGCCCCGCAACCCGGCGCGCCACAAACGCGTACACTCGCGCGAAGTTCGCCTGGTAGATTTCGGCAAACCGGCCGGGGTCGCGCTGCGCCGCCTCGATCAGGCGCCGCTCGTCGGCTTCGTGCTCGGTCACTTTCAAATTCGGTCTCCGCGCGACCCTTACTACTTATCTAATGATGCGGGCATGGGATTAGGTTACGCCCTGCCCCGCGGTTATTTTCCGCCCTTTTCCCGCATCCAGTCTGTGACTGCTATCCTGTGCGGGCAAAAAAATGCACGCCCTGTCTCCCGCCGCCCTGTCAGACGCCCGCCTTTTGGCGGCCTACATCATCTTTCTGGCCAGTTACGTGGTATTCGCCCTGGGGAAGTTTCCCGGCCTGAAAATCGACCGCACCGGCGCCGCCATCATCGGAGCCGTCTGCATGGTCGCCTTCCGCATCGTGCAGCCTGCCGACGCCCTCCAGCACGTCAACTTCTCCACCATCGTCCTGTTGTTCTCGATGATGCTGATCGTCGGCACCCTGCACCTGGTTGGTTTCTTCGAGTGGAATGCCGAGGCCGTCTTGCGGCGCCTGAAGCCTCACCAACTCCTGCCGGCGGTAATTTTCACCTGCGGATTTCTCTCCGCCTTCTTCGTCAATGACATCGTCTGCCTCGTCATGGTGCCGTTCGTGCTCTCGATCACGCGCAAGATGAATCTGCAGCCACTGCCTTACCTGCTCGCCGTGGCCACCGCGTCCAACATCGGCAGCGTGGCCACCATCACCGGCAATCCCCAGAACATGCTGATCGGATCGTTTTCCGGAATCCGCTACCGCGATTTCCTCGTGCATCTTGCGCCTGTCGCGCTGGTCGGACTTTTCATCGATTGGGGCATGCTGCACTGGATCCACATGCGCAACGTGGTGCTGAAGGCGGAGGAGCGCAGCGAGATCCCCCTGCCCGCGCTCGATCTATCGAAACTCACCAAGCCGGTCATCGTCGCGTCGGCCGTGGTGGTCGGATTTTTCCTGGGCGTCGACCCGGCTCAGATGGCCGCGTTGGGAGCAGCCTTGCTCTTAATTACGCGTACGCTCGAACCGCAACAGGTCTACAAAGAAGTGGATTGGGGATTGCTGGTCTTCTTCGTGGGACTGTTTTTGATTGTGGGCGGTGCCGAAAACGCAGGCATCACCACGCGCCTGCTGGATGTCGCGCGACACTGGAACCTGCAACGCACCTGGGTCTTTACGCTTTCGGTGGCTGCCTTGTGCAACATCGTGAACAACGTCCCGGCCGTCATGCTGCTGAAAACGATGGTGCCCGGCTTTGCCGATCCCCACAAAACATGGCTCCTGCTGGCCATGGCATCGACCCTCGCCGGAAACCTGACCATCACGGGAAGCGTCGCCAATATCATCGTGGTCGAAACCGCCAAGCCGGAAGTCGAGATTGGCTATCGTGACTACCTGCGGGCTGGAGTGCCTATCACGCTGCTGACGCTTACCGTCGGATGGGCGTGGCTGACATTCGCTGGCTCCTAGCTTCTAGTTTTTAGCTTTCTAGCTTCTCGCTGCTGGCCCGCCTCGCGGAGGGCCCGAGTTCGGTCGGGCCGAAAAGTCCTGGAACTCCGGCGCCTTCAGCCGCTGATAAGTGTCATTAAATTACCTCCAACGGCTGTTCATCGACCTGCAGGTGCTCGGCATCGGGCGAGATGTCGGAGTGCCCGCCACAATCATCTGCGCGCTGACGATGTGGGCCATCTACGATCGGCAGCGTTGGTGCAATGGCGATGTTTCAACAGTAAGGCCCGTATTCGTTGCGCCAGTTCAGCTATGTTTGCGGAACTTCGGATTTGCCTCGAACCGTTTGGAAATGAGACGTCACCCATGCGGCTGCAGAATAGGCCACGCTTCGGGCTAGGGGTACAGTGAAAATCAAGAAGTCTCGACAGGATTGCCTATCGCTGCAGTTCGGGGCAATGAAGTGTTTCCATAAGCTGTCGCCAGCCATGGCAGAACTTTCCTTCCCCATGTATGCCAACGCTCCGAATGCGAGAAACGCGACTGGTAGGGTCCAAACCCACATCGCACTCCTTTGACGCCACTGCCTAAATGTGAGGAAGCCTAGAAGAGCTGCTAGCGTGGTACTGAACACCCATGCTCGCACTTCCCATTCAGCGACGGAGCGTGAGAAACCTATATTCGGCAAAATGAATGATTCCAGCAACGCTGTGCCAAAGATTGCGTTCCCAAGGTTCAATAAGAAGGTGACAAACGTTCGGATTGGCTTGACGGCCCCTGTACTCCAGAGATTGGGAGTCTGGTCTTCGACGGTTCGCAGAGCAGGTTGTATGACAAGAGCACGACGACGAAGTTCTTCTACAAGTATGGGCCGGGCCTCTTCGACGAGGGAGTTGGGGTCAGCAGCCAACAAAAGCAATTCATCATCGGTCTTGGACGAATAGAGTTGTGCCAGCGAGCCTAGTTGCACTCCGACAAACTAGGCTGCGACGTTCGGACCTGTCAAGCTCATTGCCTGTTGTAATCAGTTCTCACCAGCTTGCGCCGTTTGTTCGCCAAAATCCGGACCAATGAGTGAAATGGGGATGTTACGCCAATCATCGTACCTTTTCCGTAGCGTCACGTTCCTTCTTTGTGCTAGAACGTACCCCGATGCGAAATCTGGTATTGGTTCTATTAACGTGCTGCGTGGCCCTGTCGCCGCTAGTTGCACAGCAGGACGCGACAGATTCTCTCAGCGTGACCGCCTTCGATTGCCCAAAGTACCCATCCAAGGCTGAATCAATGCGGTTGCAAGGTATGGTGATCTTGCAGGTCACCACAGACGGTCATCAGGTCACTGATGTGAAGCTCACATCGGGTCACCCAGTGCTCGCACCTGACGCAATCAACAACGTGCGGACTTGGAAGTTTGCCGATCACGCACCCACAACCTTTACGGTCAAGTACTTTTACGTCAACCAGGGCCATTTCAAACGCGACAAGGTCACCAAATGTTCAGCCAAGATGGAGCTGCCAAAAACGGTGACTGTTAGCACATCCTTCTGAGGCCGCGCGTTCGAGCGATTAGTGTGTCTTTCCTAGTCCTTGAAATCAGACGGGTACGCGAAGATGAGTGTAATGATTCCATAACAATGTCGGCTCCCGGCCCGAGTAAAGTTGGTGGTGCTAAAGCCAACCAAGAAGGCTCGGGAGAAAGGAGCCGAACATGATCATTATAGGTTGTGATTATCACCCGGGCTTCCAACAAATTGCGTACGTAGACACGGATACGGGCGAACTGAGCGAAGCCCGCCTGGGACACAAGGAACAAGCCGAGCAGTTCTACCGCGAACTCAGCCAGCGCGCTGTGACCGTGCGGGTGGGCATGGAAGCCAGCGGACACGCGCGCTGGTTCGAGCGTCTGCTGATCGAATTGCAGTTCGAGCTGTGGATCGGCGATGCCGCCGAGATCCGCACCAAACGGGTACGCAAGCAGAAGACCGATCGCCAGGACGCGGAGTTGTTGCTGCGGCTCTTGCTGGAAGATCGTTTCCCAAAAATATGGGTACCGGACGCGGAGAATCGCGATCTGCGGCAACTGCTGTGGCATCGTCACCGGCTGGTGCAGATGCGCACGCGCGTCATGAACCAGTTGCACGTCGTAGCACTCAACGAGGGGCTACGCCGCAAGAAAGCGTTGTGGCGGCCGGCGGGTCGGGTGGAACTGGAAGGATTGCCGCTGGCACCTTGGGCGAGTCGACGCCGGCAAGACCTGCTCGACCTACTCGATCGGCTCACGCCCAAGATCCATGAACTGAACGGAAAGCTGGAACAGATCGTGGAGCGCCGGCCCGTGACGCGGCAACTGAGCACGCATCCCGGAGTGGGTCCGTTGACCGCACTGGCGTTCGAGTTGGTGATTGGAACGCCGGAACGTTTTGCCTGCGCGAAGCAAATTGCCAGCTACGTGGGGCTGGTACCGTCGGAAGAGTCCAGCGGAGACCGACGACGACTGGGCCACATCAGCAAGCAGGGCAACGCGCTGTTGCGCTTCCTGCTGGTGGAAGCGGCGCAGGTGACGGTGCGCAGCGATCCGCAATGGCGCAGCCAGTTCTTTCATCTGGCCATGCGGCGTGGGCGCAAGATCGCGAAAGTCGCGATGGCCCGCAAGCTGGCAGTCGAGTTGTACTGGATGTGGCGGCGCGGCTGGGATTACGAAAAGATGCAGCAACTCGGTTCGCACGCGGGAGAGCCCGGAAATCGCCATGGTGTGCAGTAAATCACCGCCGTAATGATTGGGCATCCCGCTCCCCTTTCGCGGGGGAGTTCGAAGTAGTAATCATGATCGAGGTTGCGATCGAAGAGATGGTTGGGTCGGACTGAGTTCCTGACCCGCAACGATTAGAAGCGAGCCCAAGGTTGGCCTGGCAAATCTCAACTAGAGCGAAATGGCGCTCTTCTCTGAGTGCATGCCGCAGTGTGCTCGAAAAGCGCTTGACACCGCC
This sequence comes from uncultured Acidobacteriota bacterium, assembly GCA_963850425.1. GTDB lineage: Bacteria > Acidobacteriota > Terriglobia > Terriglobales > Acidobacteriaceae > Gp1-AA133. Next base: position 1,076,579 of record CAWKLF010000007.1, read on the forward strand.
GACATTGTTAGAGATGGCGATTTATCATCAACCGTCAATGTGGGGATGTTACGATTGCCAACCATAGGGAGCCGCTTATGGTGTTTCGACCGGCACTCATGGCTGTTGTCCTTGCGTTATCCCTCAGGCCATCCACCGCTCAAACAATTGCAGACCGTATGCAGCGGGTCGTGCAACCTTATGTCGATGCCCAAATGTTTATGGGAAGCATACTGGCTGCCAAGGACGGGAAGGTCATTTTTAGCAGAAGCTACGGGATGGCGGACTTGGAGTGGAACGTTTCAAATTCCCCCACTACTAAATTCAACATCGCTTCGATGACGAAGCAATTCACGGCAGCCGCCATTTTGCTGCTAGAGGATCACGGAAAACTGAAGACAGACGATCTGGTAAAGAAATACCTTACTGACGCGCCGACATCGTGGGACAAAATCACGATCTATCACCTGTTGACCCACACATCGGGCATCTCGGATGACGCCGCCAAGTATGAACCCGGTACCCCAGACAAGTTGATATTCCGTGACGTGCCACTGACCTTCCAGCCGGGTGAACAATGGGCATACACGGACTTGGGCTACATGGTGCTCGGGTACTTGATACAGAAGATCAGCGGACAGACCTATGAAGCGTTCGTCCAAGAAAATATTTTTAAACCGCTGGCGATGCACGACTCTGGAATGTTCTCCAATGACACTGTTATTCCGCGACGTGCAACTGGGTATTGGCCCGGCGACAACGGGATCGAAAATGCCGACCGTCCCGATTGGCGGATTGGTTTTTCAGCGGGTTCTCTCTATTCCACAACCCAAGACCTCCTTCGATGGGAAGAGGGATTGTTCGGTGGCAAGGTATTGACGCCTGCATCCCTGCACAAAATGACCACGCCATTTAAGAGTGATTACGCCTGCGGCTTGCATGTCAACCGTGTGGGTGGGCACTTGATGATCGAACATGACGGAAACAACATCGGGTACAACTCAGATATGGCCTATTATCCCGAAGAGCGAATTGCCGTTATTGTTTTGGCAAACCTTAATGGCACGGTCACAGGCGAGATGACGAAGGGACTTGCAGCCGTAGCCCACGGAGAGGCACCTTCGATTCCATCTGTACACAAGGAAATCCCATTGCCCAAGGAAATTCTGGCGAGATATGCCGGGACGTATCAATTCTCGCAGTACACGCTGAAAATTACGCCTGAAGGTAACCATCTTTTGATCACATATAGCAATGGCGATACGGATGTGGTCTTTCCTGAGTCGGAGACAAGGTTCTTCTCCAAGCCGTGGCCGCTTCAGTTCGAATTTTCGAAAGACGGCAACGGTAAGTTCGCCCTATTAACTCGGCATCAATCCGACAAATTAGAAAATGGCGTTAGGAAATAACCGTTCGCCTCGACATGGTTGATGCGCTAGTTGTTGTAAACAGGCGATTTCACTCATTGGTGAGCCGTTGACGCCAACCCATTGGCCCACAGCCTTTCAGCAGGCCGGTTAGCCAAAAAGTATCCCGGTAATTCAGGCGGAGCGCGATGTCCAGTTTCGAACACCCCTGCTCGTCGATGGACACCTCCCAGCCGCTCCGTTCCCCTAATCAACAGATTCGGCAACGTCGCTGGCTGAGCTGCCTTTGGGCGAAGGCGTGCTCCCGACTTGGTTGCTCACCCGGAACTCTACGGTGAGTCCAAAGCTAGGGGTGCCGACATGACCACGTTCGTCCAGGATGTGCGCTATGCCCTGCGGAAGTTGCGCCAGACTCCGGGCTTCACCACCACCGCACTGCTGACCTTGGCCCTGGGGATCGGCGCCAACGCGGCCATCTTTACCCTGGTGAATTCGGTGCTGTTGCAGAACCTTCCGGTCGGCGATCCCAAGACTCTGGTGCGCCTTGGAGATCAAGACGATTGCTGCGTGAATTCCGGCACCCAGGATGACGGCGCCTATTCCCTTTTCCCGACTGAAACCTACGAACTCCTGAAGAAGAATGTGCCGGAGTTCGAAAGCCTGGCGGCCATGCAGGCGGGATTCGGGTTCCGACCGGTGACTGTACGGCGCGAAGGCATACAAGCCGAGGCGCGCTCGGTGATGGGCGAGTTCGTCTCTGGCAATTATTTCCAGACTCTGGGGCTGCGCCCGCGTACAGGCCGCCTGCTGGTGGACGCGGATGACATCAAGGGCGCACCGGTCGCGGCGGTGATGAGTTACACCGCCTGGCAACGCGACTATGCCGGCGATGCGTCCGTCATTGGCAGCACGTTCTGGGTGAACACGCGCGCGGTCACGGTGGTTGGCATTGCTCCAGAGGGTTTCTTCGGCGATCGCTTGATGAGCACGCCTCCGGATTTCTATCTGCCCATCGAGTCAATGCCGGCGCTCGAGAATGCTTCTTATGTGCACGACCCGAGGGCCAGTTGGCTGTACATGATTGGACGCGTCAAGCCGGGCGTGGCGCTGGGGCCGCTGCAACAGAAAGTCAGTGCGCTGGTGCGGCAATACTTTTCTACGGTCAAGGACTACGTCGAGGCGCCAGGCAAATCGTTGCTGCCGAAAGTCCACGTAGTGTTGACCCCGGGTGGTGCGGGCATCCAGCATATGCAGGAGGAGTACGCCTCGAAACTTCACCTGCTGATGTGGATTGCGGGCATCGTGTTGTTGATTGCGTGCGCGAACATCGCCAATCTCTTATTAGTGCGCGGGATGGCGCGGCGCGCGGAGTTGTCGGTGCGAACGGCACTGGGGGCGATGCGGGGAAGAATCATCCGGCAGTTGTTGACCGAGAGCGTCGTGCTGTCACTGCTGGGCGGTCTTGCTGGACTGGTGGTCGGCTACGTCGGCGCGCAGATGCTGCTGACGCTCGCATTTCCTGGGGAACAAAATGTTCCCATCCACGCAAACCCGTCGCTGGCGGTCATCGGCTTTGCATGCGGCCTGTCTCTGCTGACGGGCGTTTTGTTTGGAGTTGCGCCAGCCTGGATCGCAACCAACACGCAGCCCGTGGATGCCTTGCGGGGCGGAGCCCGCATGACCGCGACCGGAGCATCGCGGCTGCAGCGTTCCCTGGTGGTCCTGCAAGCGGCCCTTTCCCTGGTGCTGCTGGTGGGGGCCGGATTGTTTTCGCAAAGCCTGAACAAGCTGCAAAACACCGACCTCAAACTGGACACGAAGAACCGGTACATCGTGCACATCAACCCGCAGGCGGCCGGATACTCGCAGACGCAGTTGGAAGCGCTCTACCGTACCCTCGAGCAGCAGTTCCACGCATTGCCGGGCATCAAGCATGTCGGCATCAGCACCTACACTCCCATGGAAGACAACAATTGGAGTACTGGCGTTCAGGTGCTGGGCCAGCCGTCTCTGGAAAAGGGCGCGTCCTGGGTGCGAGGCAACGCGGAGTATTTCGATTCGGTCGGTACGCACGTGCTGATGGGCCGCGGCATCCAGACGCAAGATACGCCCACGAGTCGTGTGGTCGCGGTGGTGAACCAGGCATTCGTGAAGGAATTCTTCAAAAACGGGATGAATCCGATTGGCCAACATTTCGGTTCGCCCGACGCGGCCTCTCCCGCCGATTACGAAGTTGTTGGCGTGGTCGAGGACACCACCTACACCAGCGTCTACTGGAAAAACCACAGTATGTATTTCATTCCGACGATGCAGCGGCCTGCCAGTGACAAAGATCCCATCGAGGATGACTTGTCGCTGTATGCGGGTGCCATCGTGCTCGAGACCGAGCGCCCCATGAACGACCTGGAGAAGCTTAGCCGGACGACACTTTCGGCCATCAATCCCAACTTGACCGTCATCAAGTTTCAGACTTTCACTGACCAGATCGCCGATCGCTTTCATGGGGAGCGCATGATCGCGCAGCTGACGACGTTGTTCGGAGGGTTGGCACTGCTGCTCGCGATGATCGGGCTGTATGGCGTGACCGCCTACACGGTGGCGAGGCGAACTCCGGAAATCGGCATTCGCATGGCGGTAGGAGCGGAGCGTACGAGCGTAGTTACGATGGTGATGCGGGGAGCGGTGGTTCAAATCGCGATCGGCTTGGCGATCGGACTACCGGCGGCACTGCTGGGCGTTCGCTTCGTCAAGACGCAGCTGTACGAGATCACCAGCGTCCATCCGATGCTCGTCCTGGGCGCCGTTGCTACGTTGATGGGGGCCGCTTGCGTCGCGGGCATCATTCCGGCGCGGCACGCGGCATCGATTGATCCTGCTCAGGCGCTGCGGTCGGAGTAGAGCACTCCCACAACCTAACGCTCGGTACTTTGAGAGTACTCGTCTTTTTCTTTTTCCCCTGACAAATTCTTGTCTCCTTTTTCGCATTATCAGGTAGAGATCCTCCTCCTGAAGGGTGGGGAGTGCCAAAATCTCCGGATCCTGCGCGAAAAGGAAATGATGCCCAAGTTCAAATTCACGAAACTCGCTTTGGTTTTGCCCATGCTGATCGCTCTGGCTTGGCTGGCCGCCGCTCAACAGACGGCTGCGCCGGCTCCGTGGGGCGGATGGGCCCGCTGCGAGATCAACGTCAGCGGTCAGGGCTATAGCGATCAGCAGACGCATACCTGGACCATCAGCAGCAGTGCGTCTACGGTCAGCGGCGCGTTTCGCGTGTATCCGGCGAGTTGGAGCGTGGCAGGCAGTGGTTCTCTTCAACACACGCAGGGCAGCCAGACCTTGATGGCGAAATGGGCGACCAGCGCTCAGAATTTGAGCGCGCCACTCGCGGTGTTCGTTCGCGCTTCCGATAAAAGGATGTTTATCCAGGCACGGCACACGCAAACGCGGGCGCCGCGCTCGATCAACGGTTATCAACAGCTTGCCATCGACGGGAAGCCGCAAAAGCCCGCCACTATCGCGGCCGAGGCGTTCGAGTGGGCGTTTCCGGTGGTTGAGGTGTCACGCCCGAAGCCGGGAGACCCACTAGTTGCGCACGGATCGAGCACACCCCTTGTGAACGGCAAAGTGGGGTTCATGCAGCCGGCTGGCACGCAAGCGACCGCGTCCTGTAGCTGGCAGTTCGGGCAAGGGTCAGCCGCACCCGCACCACCTCCGGCCGTAGCCTCGCAACCCACGCCCACGCCTCCCGGATTGCAGTGATCCACTGGATCGCCCCAAGGAACGCCGGCGGATTACCGAACATTCCTGATCAGGATGACGTCGCTGCTTTCGGTTCCTCGTGTCAAGGCCAGTTGCTTGCCGTCATGCGACCAGTCAAAGTCGAAAATCAGTCCTGATTCAAAATTCGTAATCTGTTTCGGCGCTCCGCCTCCTAATTTCTGTCGCCAGATGTTAGAGACGCCGTTCCTGGTTAACGCATATTCAATGGCGTCACCCGCAGGCGTCCAACGGGGGGCATTTGCTGAGGCGGGCCAGTCGAACTTGTACAAGTCCGCTCCACCATCGGAAGAGATTACCTTCAGTTGATATGGCTTGGACGCCGAGGGAGATACAGCGTTTTCACGGGGAGAGGCGAGATACAAGATTCGGTTTCCGTCCGGGGAGATTCTGAGAGGAAGGCCAAAATGAACTTCAAAATTAAAGTCCTGTGCGAACGCCTCTGGAGGCTTCGACCCCGTGATGGGAACCTTTACCAGGGTCCAGGAAGGGCCCCGCAAATAGACCACCCACGTGCCATCGGGGGAACATTGCGGGCCCGCGGCATCTGTCTCGTCAGCGATGCGGATGGGGTTTGAGCCATCGGCACTCATGCGCCATATCCCAACTCTTTGCTCCCGGTAGGCGGCGTAGACAATGTAGCGCCCATCGCCACAAACCGACGGGTTCCAATTGGGAGTGTCATCGGGCGTCAGCCGACTACGGACACTCCCATCCTGATTTACCACAAACATCTTGCCATCTTGGCTGGCAAAGAGAATCCGGCCGTCGGGCATCCAGGAAAAGCCTCCGACAGAAAACTCCTTCGTAGTAATCTGCTTTGCCTTTGCGGTGTTTCCGCCGGGCGCAAGCCACAAGTCGGAGACCGTTGACAGCTCAGTGTCGACAAGAGTCTTGCCATCCGGCGTGAGGTCCAGGCAACAGAGCTGATAATCCATCAGGTCATTGGTGAGGCGGCGTGCCTCTCCTCGTGGATAGGAGATGAACCAAAGTTGCCCGCGAAACGCCTGACCAGCGTTCCCTATGGGAGCCAAGAGACCACTTCCGTCGGGCAGCCAGCGCGGACGACCGATGGCGTCCGGTGTTGAGTAGATTTCACGGACCGATCCATCGGCGACCGATACGGCCCAGAGCACAGAACGAAGTTGTTTCGTGGCCTCCGCGGTTGTGAAGGCAACCGTCTTGCCATCGGGAGACCAGGCGACACCAATAAACTCGTCACGGTAAGGTCGTGAAGCGAGCAGCCTTTGATCAGTCCCGTCGGCTTTGGCAATCAAAACATCAGCCTTACCAGTATCCGAGTTCACCCGCAAAAAAGCGAACTGCCGACCGTCTGGAGAGTAACTGGACCCGAAGTCGATCCCCCCCTGCATCGCAAGGTGCGGCGTTCCGCCGAGCGCGGGTATCCGATAGAGAAAGGTATCTGTAAAGTTGGGCTTCTCGGAGCGGACAAAATCAATGTAGTTGGCGTCCGGCGAGAAGGTCAGACCCCAGATAACAACTTCATCCGGCGGTAGAATCTGCACATCGCTGCCGGTAGCTACTTGACGAACGTTGAGGCTCTGTTCTACTCCCTCCCGTAAAACGTACACCACATAACGCCCGTCCGGTGAAATCGCGACATTGAGGGCATTCCCGCTCTGGGTAATCCGGCTGATCTTCATGCCCTGCGGGTTCCACTCATTCCTGCGCTCGTTCAGCCTGGAGAAGTAAATCCCTGATCCAGCAATCAGCGCAGCAAAGGCAATCACCATCAATGCCAGAACTCCCTTGTGGCGTCTTGCTTCCGCGAGCAAGATTGCTCCGCTGGGCGGTCGCACTTGCGTCGAAGAAACGGCTGCAGTGGAACTCGCAGAGGCGACTGTGCTCGCTGGGTGCGTGCTGGTGGAATCCGTATCCCGTTTCAGCTGCTTCAGGTCGTCGCGGACGTCGGCAGCGTGCTGATAATGCGGCTTCGCCGTATTGTCGGGTGCAGTCGGGTCCGTTGTATTGGGCACCTGATCGACCCGAGCGATGAAGCGGTATCCGCGGCGTGGAACCGTCTCGATGTAGGTTGGATCTGTGGCGGAATCGCCGAGAGTCTCGCGCAGCCGGTTCACTGCAGCGTTGAGCCCATGCTCGAAGTCGCCGAAGCTGTCCCCCGGCCAAAGCTTTCTTTGGAGCTCTTCCCTCGTCACCAGCCTTCCGGCATTCGAGGCGAGCATCAGCAAGACGTCAATCGCCTGACCAGAAAGCTTCAGCCGCTGACCATGCTTGCGCAGTTCGCTCAATTCGGTCGACAGCTCGAAAGGGCCGAAGTGCATTGAGCCGACCGTCTTACGGGGCTCCGACATGGCCCTCACCCCCATTTGGGCCACGATCTTATCATCGTTTCCCCGCCGAGCATGCCCGCCCGTTTCCTCTTCAATCAACTGCTACCTCCCCGATCTAATCAACAAGTTGCGCAATGATCCAGAACTATCTGATTCGGACTTTGCGAGCATTGAGATAGCACCAGGCACAGCCCAAGTTCGGTGGCACCGACGGGGTGACCACCATGAAACCGAGCTTTCTCATCGCAGTTCTCTTTGCCGCCTGCGCGGCACAAACACAAACCCTTCGCGTCGTCCCAGCCCACCTTGAAGCGACTGGCCAGACAACCAAGAGTGTCCAGTTCTTCTGCACGCAGGACTACAACCGCGATGAGTGCCGCCAACATGCACTGGAGCTGCGACGGGCGCTCCTGGCGTATCCGCTAGAGCGGCTCGGAAAGTGGTCTTTTGTTCTGGTGCCATCCTACAAGTGGAAAGATCTCGTACACGCCCTCGGTGGATCCAGCCACAGTCCGGCTTTCACCATCTTCGAGCAGCGTACGACGGTCATGGAGAGTAGCCTCTTTTCCGCAACCGCAACCCGTAGTGCCGAATTCCTGCACGTCTTTGGTGTAACAGGAGAAGCTTTGCTTGAATTGGCTGTCAACCATGAGTTGGGGCATTGCGTTTGCCCCGATCAAGACGAGCGGAAAGCAGACGATTATGGTCGCGAACTGCGCGAGGGCAAGATTCCGGATTGTGGCCGAACATCCAAAAGGAAAACTGACCATGGCACGGCGAACAATACTCCATAGATTCCGTCCGATGGCGGGGCTCATCGTTCGCGCGCCTGTTGCGGTTCAGATCTGACCTCTTGCTGGAACCGGGCGAGCTTACGTCTCTCGGGAAACTCACGCCAGCATCCCCACTTTCTTACCATTACCTTGGTGATCTAGGGAGCCATTACCCCGGCGCATAGAGTAACTGCATGGGACTTTCATCGATGGTGGTTTCGCGGGACTGGCAGGAAGTCAGTGTTCTGGAATGTATCCTCGGTGGTCTTCACATTGAATGCGATGTCGAGTCGCATCCCGAACGAGCACAAGCGAAGCTGGCCAGGTCGAAGGTCGACGCGTTGATTGTCGACTGCGACCTCAGCGGCACGGATCAGTTCCTGCGCCACCTGCAGCGCGATTCCCATTTTCCGGTGAGCACGCCGCTAGTCGTGATGAGCGGACCGCGCCAGCGCCAGACGATTGACGCAACGGGCGCGCTCTTCAGTTTTGAGAAACCCATTTCCGTGGAACAAGCAGTGCGGACTTTGTCTGCGGCTCGCAACCTCATTCTTGATGGCAGACTGCGCTATCACCGGCAGACCATCGATGTCCCGGTGTCGTTGCTGTGCGGTCCTCAGAAAAAGCTGCAGGCGGAGCTTCTGAACTTAAGCCAGGGCGGCATTGGAGTGCGTATGGATCGCGATCTTGATGTCCGCCAGCCAATCCAACTATCGTTCAAGCTGCCGGGCACGCGGTACACGGTGAAGGCACGCGGGGAAATCGCTTGGACCGATCAGCAGGGCAACGCGGGGATCCGCTTCCTTGATCTGCCAGACCGGCTGCAGCGCAGCCTGCAATTGTGGTTGGCGCAACAATACTTCGCCAACTAGCGCAGAGTCTTCGGCTGGAGCGCGAAAAATCCGAAAAGTTCAAGCAGACCTTTAGCGGAAACGGGCCCGTTGCTCGCGAGGCTGCCCGTCGGATTCCTGCATGGCGATTCTGGCCAGCTGAGCGCCCGGTGTCCCACAGCCCAGCCATGCTCCCATGCAGAGATAGAGCGAAGTAAAAAACCCGCAGACTCCAATTCCCACCAGCACCGTCAGAGGCCACGCAGGCAGCACACGCGCCACGGCCATGAAAGTACAAAAGAACATCAGGGTGGCTGAGAACAGGATCAGAATATCCATAAGCTTCGCCAGGGCATTCGACGGCATGCGCACCGGGCACCAGGGGAGCGAGATTGTGCGATTCTGCGGAAGCGCGACGGCGCGCGGCGCAGAAAGCCCAACGCGAATCGCCGGCCGTGGAGACGTGGAAAGGATCAAGTCGTCGGGATCGCCGGGGAGCGGGAACACCGGGGACGCCTGTTCCAGTCCGCGCATGAGGTTCGCAAATATCCAATCATTCAACTGGCGGCAGGTTTGCCTCGGAGTATCGAGGAAGCGGACACCGGCCTGCCCCGAAGGATTCGCCCAACTCACGACTGCGCGTACATCGATGCGCGAGCGCGGGTTGAGCAGGTCGAAGCGCATGCGGACCGACTGGCCTTCACGCAAAGCACCGACGGCCTGGATAGCGGCGCCGCTCTGGCTAAGGTTCCGAATGATTCCTCCATTGCCTTCGTCCAGAGTCACATAGACGAGCGAATGGATCGGGTGGCGATAGTGGACGCGCTGGTTGGGAGCGGGGGCTGCTAGGGCCGGTGAGGCAGCCAATCCGGAAAAAGACTGCATGGGGAAATCTTAGCCTCGAAGACTAAGAACCCCGCAGTGACGGGCATGGTTCGCCGCCGGCAGACTTTTTTTCAGGAGGCGCTGCGGTGCTCGTCGGAGGGCGCTTGCGGCTGATTTTTCAATCGCCTGGCCTGCTCGTACGCAAGTAAACGTTGAAGATCGTAGCTATAGGGACCGAATCCGCGGAAGGCATCCTCATCGAACAGGCGCTTGACGCCACAGGCGGTACAGACCTGATAGGCGCAACCTTGCGAGCGGATCGGCCAGCTCATCTTGCTATGCCAGCAGCCGCGCAAAATGACCGCGGCGCCAGCCATGCCGGTGGCTAGCAAACCCATGGGCCACAGCCAGCGGGAGCGCTTGGTTTTCTTCGAATTCGGGCCTGGTTCCTGTTCCTGCTTTGTTTCCACCACAAACCTTCGGGTCCAGCAGCATTTCAGGATAAGACGATTCGGGGTAGAGGGCAATCACACAATGGGGGGATGGATAGGCGAGATTCCCGTTGAGGCCCTGTTCAGATTGAGGATGCCGGCAGCACCCTTCGTTTTACTTTTTTGGTCTTGAGGTCTGCCCGAAGAGATCGCCATCCGCAGTTGCTGAGTTGTCCACTGGAAGCGCGGCAAGAGCTGGCGACGTTGCAAGTTGGACCCTTTCCTGGCAAGAACGCAGGGAGTCCTCTTAATTCATTGCGAATCAATTGCTTACATGCTCCAAAACGGGACAGGTAAGTATATGACGGAATCAAGCAAGCAGGTGACCATGGTGCATTCGTGACATTGCAACCCGGCAAAAAGCCCGGTAACTTACAGGAATACCCGGTGTGTCACGGGCGAAACCCTAAGGAGTCGGAACCTCGGTAATGGGAAAAGCGGCTCATTGACATGGGCTTGCGGTTCGAACACACTGGCTGGTAAGAGCTTAAGCTCTCTACGCAGATCCCTGCATGGCGACCAATCCGTCCAACACGGACCCAACGCTAACCATTCAAGCAATGGCTGCGCCGAACGTTGCATCCCCAGGTGTTGGCTCTCCCGATCAGCGCGAAGCACTGCAAGCGCTTCTGGCTTTTTCGACCTTACACGAACAGATTCGTCGACGGCGCGCCGAGGAAGCGCGCGCATACGCCGCCGGTCAGCGCGCTACGGATGACGGCTGGGAATACGAACAATTTGTTTTGGATGAAGTTCTGCAGCTGGTTGCAGAACGCGCGCAAGCCATCACGGGCGCGGACGGAATCGCGATTGCGCTGGCGGAGGGCGACGAGATTATCTGTCGCGCGTCGGCGGGGACAATGGCACCTGATCGTGGAGTCCGGCTGGATTCCAAGGCCGGATTTTCAGGAGCGTGCTTCCGTACGGGAAAAATTGTTCGTTGCGATGATACGGAAAAAGATCCGCGCGTCAATCTGGAAGCCTGCCGCCGGCTGGGCACGCGCTCCATGGTAGCGGTGCCACTGCTGGGACAGGAAAGCGTGATTGGCCTGCTGGAGGCGTTTTCGACCGAGCCCTTCGGATTCAACGACGGCGACGTTCGCAGTTTGAACCTTCTGGCGGAATTAATTCTGGCAGCGCTGAAGCCGGAAGATGAAGATCGCATTGTGCGCGCGGCCAAGGTTGCTGCGGCAGAGCTGCGCTCGTCGGAATTGGAAACTTTGCGGCAGATTCCGATGACTCCGCCGCCACCCGCGCCGGTTGCCACCAGTGTCGCGGAATATGTTCCTCTCGAATTCTCAAAGGATGATATTGCGCCGGATCTTTATCAGGAGAGCGGTGCGAACGGGCGCTTCAAGGCTGTTATCGCGGGCCTGGCTATCCTGGGATTGCTGCTGGCCGGCGGACTCTGGCTGAAGTTCAGGCATGGGGCTCATGCCGCGGTAGTCAGTTCGGATGCGCGGAACGTGGGCGCTCCGGTTGATGGGCAGGCTATCAGTGATAGTTCTGCGGTGAACGCGGCATCGTTGCCGGCTCCGCCTGTACCGGTGCCGGCGGAAACTGTGCCCGCATCCGGCCGAGCGGTAGTGAGCGGTGTGCGACATTTCAATGCCAACGGCGTGAGCACGGTCGTGATCGATCTGCAAGCTCCGGTGCAGTACCGGAAGAACCGGCTGCCTAGTCCGGAACGCGTTTACTTCGACTTGCTTAATACTTCGCTGGCCCCGGGATTGAACGGGCAGATCATCGAGGTGAAAGATGGGCTGATCAACCGTATACGCATCGCGCAGCCTTCAGAGAATGTGACGCGGGTGGTGCTGGAGACAAGCTCGGGATCGAGTTTCTGGGATGCTATACGGACAGATCCGAATCGTCTCACGATCGAAGTGCGCGGCGCTGAGGCTGTGAAATCGGAACCGAAAGCAACCCCCAGCGTGGTGCCGGTTGAGCCGGAGGTAAAGCGCCCGGAAGACAAGTCGGTTGCGCCGCCGATCAGCGAAGATCCGCAATCGCGCCTGCACGGGCAGAGGCTGCGCGTGGTCATCGACGCCGGGCACGGTGGATGGGACCTGGGCACGGTGGGCCGCGAAGGGTTGCTCGAAAAAAACCTCGTACTCGATGTAGCGCAGACCTTGGGCATCCTGCTAACCAATCGACTGGGATGCGAAGTCATCTTTACGCGCAAGGACGACAACTACGTTGCGCTGGAACAGCGCGCTGAGATTGCCAACCGGGCACAGGCTGACCTGTTTGTCTCGGTGCACGCGAACTACAGCAGCTTAGCCTCGGCACGTGGAGTGGAGACCTATTACTCAAGCTTCTTCTCACCCCCGGAAGCGCGCGAGATTGAATATCGCGAGAACGCCACGGCCACGGTGATGACGCAGGCCAAGCTTTCCGGGCGAGCCCTGAAAGAGAAGGTCGACGAGTCCAAGAAACTTGCCGCCAGCGTGCAGCAGGCGTTGCATGGGACGCTGGCAACGGGAAATTCGGCGATTCGGAATCGCGGGGTGCGTGAAGCGTCGTTCGTGGTGCTGACCGGGACGGAGATGCCGTCGGTGCTGGCGGAAATTTCCTTTGTTAGCAGCCCTGCGGATGAGGAACGTCTGCGTAATCCTTCTTACCGCGAGCAGATCGCCGAGGCGCTGTATAAGGGGATCGAGCACTTCGCGGCGAGCACACACCGCGTGAAACTCGCGCAAGCTTCGACGCCGCCCGAGGGACAGTAGGCGTCATTAAGGCCACCCGCCCGCCCCTGCGGTTTCAGCATCGCCAATTCGATTAAACCGGCATCACCTGAAGGCGCAAGGTATTCTTCCCTCTACGGCGCGCCTTAAGGCCCGCCCTGATACGAGACCAATCGGCGGCGTTTAGGTTCGTCGCCACTTTTCCGAACTAGCGACCTACTTGGCAGCATTCAGATCTGCTTCGCCTGCCCCTCCATACTTCTGCAGCCACTTTAATTCTTCGCGTACTTTGATTTTTCCGTGCCAGGGATTCTTCGCCAGTGAGTGCCCTTCGCCCGGAAAAATCAATAACGTGCTGGGAATGCCGAGCGAGTGCAGCGCGTGATCGAGCAAGTAGTCTTCGGACACGGCCACGCGGATGTCATTGCCGCCCGCAACCAGATGCGTGGGGGTGCGGACGTTGTTCATCTGAAACAGCGCGCCTTCATCGTAATAGCGTTTGGAGGCTTCCCACGGTCGTCCGCCCAGGAAGTAGGCGTCGTCGACAGTCATGTCATCGTTGCCCCAGTTGCCCGCGTGCTCGACGGCTCCGGCCCCGGTGACAGCGGCCTTGAAGCGGTCGGTCTGCGTGATCAGCCAGTTCGTCATATAACCGCCATAGCTGTATCCGCCGACGGTGAGATGGGCGGGATCGGCGACGCCGGCTTTCACCAGCGCATCGACTCCAGAAAGGATGTCTTTGCCGGGGCGCGAGACAATCTCGGGAACGATGCCCATGAGGAATTTGTCACCGTATCCGGTCGAGCCGCGATAGTTGGGTTCGAAAACGAGCCAGCCGTTGGTGGCGGCCAGGCGATCCCACTGATACCAGTCCGCTTCGAAGTGGTTGCCATCAGCGTCGGCCGGGCCACCGTGGATGAGCGTCAGCATCGGAAGGCTTTTGGCTTCGAACTTACCCGGCGGGTAGATCAGCATGCCTTCCACTTTCGTTCCGTCATCAGACGTCCACTGGAAGGGTTTGCCCTGCGGGAGATCGCGCTCGGTGAACAGCTTGTTGAAAGCGGTGATGGGATGTGCTTGCTCCAGCTTGTCGACACTGTCGGCGATGTAGACCTCCATAGGACGATCGAGAGCGGAATGCACAAACGCGACGCGCGGTGAGTTGCGCGCGGTCGAGATCGATGCATAGGTTCCCGCCCAGCCTGCATGTTTCTGGAAGGCAGACTTCGGATTCTCCTGCGAGTAAAGTTGCACCTCGGTGCCGACGCGCGCCGCGGAGAGAATGCGGCCATCGGCGAGGAGCGAGTGGCGTCCGACGGAGCCTTCGAAATCGGCGGCCCAGCGCTGGACATCGCCGCTATCGGCGTCGACCCAGTAAAGCCGCTCCTGGTAATCGCGGTACTTCCCTTCCACCGAACCTTGTTGCACCGCGAAGAACACGTGGCGATTGTCGTTGGACCAGGTGAGGTCCTGCTCGAAAGCTTCGTTGCGAGTGAGTTGTTTGGGCTTCACCTCGGCCGAGGTCCCAGATACGTCGACCGAGTAGACTTCGAATTCATCTACCTTTTCCTGACGCTCAGATACAGATGTCGTGACGAAAGCAAGTCGGCGGCCATCGGGGGCGACTGCCAGCTGCTGAGTTCGCCAGGGAGTGCTGCTGATCTGGCGGGCGGTGGCGGTGGTGCCGGCCTCTTTCTGTGCCTTCGGGGTCTCGGCCATGCCGCTGGTGGCGTGCTTCTCTACCGCGGTGGCGAGGTCGAGACTGTAGATGATGTCGCCGCGTTCGCCGGCGCGGTATTGCACCGTATCTTTCCAAAGTTTGCGGTAGGCATCGCGTTGCTTCTTGTCCCACGGAATGCGGGTGGCAAAGTAGATGGTCTTCGAATCGGGAGACCATGCGAGCGCGTGAACTTCTTCTTCGCCCGAAGTGATGGGGAAGGCTTCGCCGCCATCAGGACGGATGAGGTAGACCTGCGCGACGGCTTTGCCGGAGTCGTCCTTGCTGTCGTCGCTGTCCTCATCCTCGTCGCGACCTTTGCTGCCAGGCGCGCGGCGCTCCGATAGAAAGGCAATCCAGCGGCCGTCGGGCGACCACTGCGGGGAAGAGTCGTGGCCCGACTGAGTGAACCGGGTAAGCGCGTTTGCGTCCGGGCCGTTTTCGCGATAGAGCCACAAATCGGATTGAAAGATTTCGCGGTCCCAATCGGCGCGTTCGGTGCCGACCACGACGGAGTGGCCGTCGGGCGATATTTGCACGGCGTGAAATTCGACGTAGTTGAAAAATTCGTCGAGGGTGATTTTCGGCTTGTCGGCGGCGGAGGCGAAAGTTCCGAGGGACAGGAAGGCAGCAAGGAGAACTTGTGATCTGGTCATAGGGAACGGTGCATTAGAGCATTGGCGAGGCTGGGGGCGCAAATTGGAAGCGGGTGCGGGTGTGATCGCCGGTCAATCCCGGAGGAGCTTAACCACAGAGGCTGATAAAAATCTGTAAAGATTTTAACCGCAGAGGGCGCGGAGAAGAGCTTAACGGCGAAGGATGCCAAGAATTCCGTAAAGGTCGCGAAAGAGAGGCATTTCTTTTTGATCTCGGCGGCGTTTCTTTGCGGTCTTGGCGGTTAAGATTTTCCGCAGTTTACGTACTGTGCCCGTGTTACGGGACCGGGTCTGCGTTCTTCAGCGAGTCGTCGAGCGACTGATTAGTTTTTGGCGGGCCCTCGATCATGCGCCAGCCGTCATCGTAGTGCTTCATCGAAACCGTGGACTTGTATTGCAGGCCGCCAACGTTCAACGCGGATCCCACTTCGTTGAGCGGCACCCACTTCCAGGTGAAGTCGACGTCGGCGAGGTTGTCGCTCTTGCTGATGCCGGTAATGGAGATGAGCTCTCTCCGCGCGGTCGGAATGCTGAAGTACTCCTTGCCAGTTTCGGTGCCGCGAATCAGATCGTGGAAAGTGTCCACCCCTGCGGGGGTGAGGGCGACCTCGTAGCAGGGTGGAGGCGTAACCTGCGGCGGGCATGGAGTGGGCGCGCCGATGATCCACCCGTGATGCTGCAGCACGGTGTACTGCGGAGAGGAAAAATCCTTGCCGGAAACCGGACCAATGCGCAGCCAGAACTGTTGCTGAGAGGTGAAGACGTCAGAGCCGGCGATGAGGGTGGAGGCGAGGCGGCGCGTGAGGAAGTCGCGCGGCGAGCATGCCGTCAGCGAGCACAGCAACACCGCGACGAGGCAGAATTTTCTCATCAACACACGGAATCGCACGTACCGGGATTAGCGTCGACTTGCGATTGTAACCAAACCCGAGGTGCGATGCGGCAGGAAAGGATGGCTGATGGCTTGGCCGTCGAACTTCGCCGCCCAGCGACCGGGGACGGCTGCGCTGCACTTCGGACACTTCCCTTCCGGGGTGATGCGGTACGACCTGATGCGGTAGCCGGAGCGCTCGATCAGAGTGACGGAACAACGGAAGCAGCGCGTGTCTTCCAGGTGGCCGACATAGCCAGGAAGGTTTCCGGCATAGACGTAGCGAAGGCCGGCGCGGGCACCGATCTCGGCCGCGCGCAGCAGGTCTTCGGGTTGCGTGTCGCCGGGATCGGTCATCTTGTAGTCCTTGTGAAACGCGGTGACATGCCACGGGATATCCACCGACACACTCGCAACAAACTCGGTCAAGCGCTGCAGTTCATCGTTGGAGTCGTTGAAGCCGGGAATCAGCAGCGTCACGATTTCCACCCACAGGCCCATTTCGTGCAGGCGGCGAATGGTATCGAGGATGGGCTGCAGGCGGCCACCCAGCTCGTGATAGTGGCGCTCATCGAAACTCTTCAGATCCACTTTGTAGAGGTCGAGCCATGGGCGCAGGTATTCGAGCACCTGCGGAGTGCCGTTGCCGTTGGAGACGAATCCGGTAACCAGTCCGGCCGCTTTGGCTTCCTTCATGATGGCGACGGCCCACTCGGCGGTGATGAGCGGCTCGTTGTAGGTGCTGACCAACACTTGCGCTCCCTGCTGCAGCGCGTCGCGCACCAGGGCTTCGGGCGAGGCTTCGAGCGGTGCCGAGATCGCTTGCGGGTCGCGGAGGGCTTGCGAGGTCACCCAGTTCTGGCAGTAGGAGCAGTGGAGATCGCAGCCGAGCATGCCGAAGCTGTAGGCGAGTGCTCCGGGGTAGGCGTGGAAGAAGGGCTTCTTCTCGATGGGGTCGCATTGCACGCCGCCGACGTATCCCCAGGGGACATAGAGGGTGCCGTTGCGATTGAAACGAACTTTGCAAACGCCCGGCTGACCTTCGGGGATCGGGCAGCAGTGTCCGCAAGCGAAACAGCGCACACGGTTCCGATCGAGCTTTTCGTACAAGTCACCTTCCCGGACGCGGTCGTTCACTAATTCGCGAAGGGTCGGCATTGCGGGGGCCTCTTTGTCTATTTTACTGCGTGTCCGGGGGGAGGTGTCAGGTGTCAGGTGTCAGTACGTGGATTCGCTGTTCATCAGCGGGGGGTGTTGTTTGAGGAAGTTATTGGCTTCTCTTTGAATGGCTTGGGCTTGGCCCCGCGTCAGTTGCGAAGTCATGAAAGCGACGCGGTCTTTGCTTGCGGACTTGCCGGAAGCCCGACCGAGAAGGGACCAGAAATACGCCTTCATGACATCTTTAGGAGCGCCGCGGCCGAGGTAGAAGTATGCGCCCAGCGTGTCTTGGGCGCCGACGTGGCCCTGCTCGGCGGCTTTCAGAAACCAGCGCAGGGCCATCGAGTAGTCCTGCGGCATGTCTTCGCCTGTGGCATAGCGGGTGGCGAGGGCAACCTGCTCGTAGGGATCGCCAAGTTCGGCGCGCTTGCGCACTTCATCCAGATTGAGGGGTGGGAGAGCCGGAGCGCTGGGTTTTGCGGGGACGGGCGGCTGGGGACGGGCGGCTTCGACCGTGCTCGGTCTGGTCGGATGCAGCTTTTCGCCGACCCAGGGCGCCAGCAGGTAGCCCAGAACCGTCACGATCGAGACGGCGGCCACGAGCAGCAGCACCAGATGGCGCTCGGGAAAGCGAATTCCGTGTCCCTCTTCTTCTGATGACTCTAGCGCGGAAGCGAACGGGTACGAACCCGACGATCCTGGGGAGGGTGGTCCGAACGATACCGAACTTACAGTGCTTCGATTCTCCGGCTGGGTTCGCGGATGCGAAAGGCGCGGTTGCGGAGGACGCTGCGGCGGAGGAGGCGAAGCCATGCGAGCGCGCATCACGCGATTCCTGGCCGCCAGCACGGTATCGGCAAGGCGCTGCAGGATCGTGCCATCGCGATCATTGAAAGCGTGCGCCTTGGACGAAAATACTTCGAGCAGCCCGACCACCGTATCGCCAAGGCGGATGGGAACGGCAATGATGGAGCGGATTCCCAACATCCGGCAGCTCTCCCGGTCGACGCGCGGATCCATTTCCGTGTCGTCACAACGCTGCAGGAAACCGGTGCGGGCACAGTATCCGGAGAAGCCAGAGCCAATCTCAAGCGTAGCGCCGACCGGCGGAGCGTCTCCGGAACTGGCGCGACACAGCATGACGCCATCCTCCGCAAGTGCGATGGCGGCGCCATCCGCGAGCGTGAAGGTGCGGCACCGTTCGGCAATGAGTTGCAGAGCTGCGGTCAGGTTCAGGCCGTGCGCTTCGATCTCGCGGCGGACGGCAGTTAAGGCGGTCAGTGTTGTTGTGTAATCGGCGCGCGTCTGCTGGGCTGGGACCGGAGCGTGGGGCGGCACTGGGGTATTCCAGCGATCGACTTCGGATTGCACATCTCCATGGCGCGCGACGTAGTTGGCCGCTCCGACCATCGCGTTCAGAAAGAGCCACTCCTTCAGCTTGCGGCGCGATTCAGCCGGCAACTCCGGAAAGCGCACGCCAATGCGTCCTTTATTGTCGGACCAGACCACGTATCCGGTGGTTTGCAAATACGTCTGCGTTTCGGAGAGATCGAGGCAGAGGTTCAAGACGCGGTTGACGTTCCAGGGGGAAGAGGTCTGAATGGCGGCACCCTGCTCGCTGATGTCGAGAATCTCGCTGAGGTCGAGCACCATGTCATCCGCGTTTCCGTTCAGGCTGGCGTAGGCAGGCGAGTGGACGCGCTGTCGAACGGACTGTCGGCGATTGCGCGGAAGTGGCTTCAGTTGCCGGTTGGAGGACGCGGACTGAGGCCCGATTGGCTGCATGTTCCTTATGGAAACTTAATATTACCCCGATCGGGAAAGAATAATAGTGTTTCTGATCACACTCGGAAGGGCAGGCCCTCAAGAGAGGTCAAAGTGGTGAAATAGGGGGTTGAAATAGGGGGTAGGTTACGGGTTACCCGCCAGAAAGCCTTTACCAGAGGGGACGCAGAGGTGCGCAGGGGACCTTCACAATTGCGTTTGGGTACTACCCCAATCAATGACGTGTAGAGCTGCTGTCCGCCGCTCCGCGGCTTACGCCGGCCATTTATGGCGGCGCGGGCCGGTAACTAACTGGCGCGTCATGGCGGCCACCATCACGCTGGAGAGCAACTGCATCGTGGCAACGTCGCGATTATCGAAAGCGTACGGGGTGGAGGACAGGACTTCGAACAGTCCCAGCGTTCTGCGGAAATGACGGAGTGGGGCAACCAGGATTGAACGAGCGCCCAGCCTGCGGCAGCTTGCCAAGTCGACGCGCGGATTGGTTTCAGCGTCGTGGCAAAGCAGGATTTCTCCTGTGCGGACGCATTCGGCGGAGAGACCGGAATCGGTCTGGAGATGAACCCCGAGGTCGGGAGCGGTGCGTCCGGTGCGCGCCCGGCAGACGATTTCTCCTCCGTTGCGCAGGGCGATGGCCGCGCCGGTCGCGCCGGTGAGTGATTGGGCGCGCTCGGCGATGATGTTGATGCCGGGCTCAAGATTCAAATCGCCGGGATGGATGACCGGATCGGCGAGTTCCTCCTGTGATCGAAAGCCGTCGGACATGCCGACGGTGCGAAGGTGGTGGCGGCCCGCATGCATGGGCACCGAAGCCGCCGGCATCCTCTCCTGGGACTGGCTGGGCTCGGGGACCGAGCGCAGCAGGTCGCGCACCAAGCGGTCGAGTTCGGCGTCGGCGATCAGATGAGCGGTTTCCTGCCCCTTCAGCGATCCACCCATGATGCGAGACAGGCTCAGCATCGCCTTGCTACCGCAGGCCAGGCAATAGGGGGTGGTGTTCTCGCTGATCAATTCGCATTCCGCGCAGAACACCGCGCTTTGCAAGGACAGGAAATTGGCTTTTTGAGCCGTCACCCAACCCAGGTACATGACTCTCGCTCTCTCCACGCTCCGTGGCGTCCGGAAAAAATAAATGTGCCGCGGGGCAGACAGAAGTGGCACGAGAGGTTCAGGCCTGTGGATAAAGCGTCACCTCAACCGAGGGGATGGATCGAGGCGCAACATTTGATGTAACGCTTCGGCTGGCCGCAACACTATTCCAAAACCCCTGCGGACAGGATGATTTCAAGCTCTGAGAAGGGAGTCTGAATGGTACCTGCCGGGCGCTTGTGTCGCCTGACATGGCTTGGAGCGGGGTATATACTTTTAGCTTCTCGCGTGGGCGGCTGAGGGGGACAGCCAGCCCAGGTTCCCCCCTTTGCGAGACGTTCGCTTCCCTCTGCCATCCGGACCCCATGGGAGATCAAGGTCGATTGCGGCGTGATCAGGATTCACCGACCCAAGGTGAGGGCGGCGCCGCAGTTCGTTCGCCTTCGAGCACGGGGAGCTCATCCTCCGACATTTTCCCTTCTTCTGACGCGCCGACCCTCGCCCCTGAAGCATACGGGCCGGATGCACCCACGATTGTGCCGCACTCCGACTTGTCCTCGTCCGATGCTCCGACCTTAGCAGACGGGGCCACGCCGCACGGTGCCCCGACCCGGGCCATGCGGATGCCGCAGTCTGTGCTGGAGCCGGGAGCGATTCTTGCGGGGCGTTACGAAATCCTCCAAACTCTCGGCCAGGGCGGCATGGGAGCCGTGTACAAAGCGCGGGACTTGGAGCTCGACCGTCTGGTCGCGCTAAAGGTCATTCGTCCGGAACTGGCAAAGAACCCGGCCATCATCGAACGCTTCAAACAGGAATTGCGGCTCTCCCAGAGGGTCACGCACCGGAACGTCATTCGGATTTACGACCTGGGCGAGGGTGATGGCGTGAAGTTCATCACCATGGAGTACATCGAGGGCGAAGACCTCCGCGCCCTTATCCATGGTCGCAAGAAGTTCCCGCCGGAAGAAGCGGTGGCAATCATGGAGCAGGTGTGCCTGGCGCTCAACGCTGCCCACGACGTTGGCGTTATCCACCGAGACCTGAAGCCGCAGAACGTGATGCAGGACGCGACCGGGCGCGTGCTGGTGATGGACTTTGGACTGGCGCGCACGCTGGAAGGCGACGGCATGACTCAGACCGGCGCGCTGGTCGGCACGATGGAGTACATGTCGCCCGAGCAGGCGCTGGCCAAGGAACTGGATCAGCGGTCCGACATCTTCAGCGCGGGATTGATCTTTTACGAACTGCTGACGGGGCAGATGCCGTATCACGCCGACAGCGCGCTGGCCAGCCTGATCCGGCGAACGCAGGAACGCGCGAAACCGATATCCGAGCACGACGCGTCCTTTCCGCAGAATCTCAGCAACATCGTCAGCAAGTGCCTGGAGCGCGATCCGGCGAATCGCTACCAGAACTCCAAGGAACTGCTGGCTGATCTGGAAGCCTGGGAGGGAAAGCGTGCGGCGGGAGCGATCGCGTTGCAGAGTGTGGGGCCGTGGGGACAGACGATTCCCTGGCACTGGATCGGCGGAATCGCTGCGGTCATCATTCTGGCGCTGGCGGGCTTCGTGTTCCGCGACAAGCTGCGCAGCGTCGCGAAGCTGCCTTCCGCCGGCGCCAAGCCGGAAGTCGCCCTCGCGATTCTTCCCTTCCGCAACGCGTCGCAGGATCCTTCGCTAGACTGGTATGGCGCGACCTTAGCCGACATGCTGAGTTCCGATGTTGGCCAGTCCGCGCACCTGCGCATGGTTTCACCAGACCGATTGCACCAGGTGCTGCATGACCTGCGCATCGGCGCCGACACGTTAGTGGATCCCACCATTCTTCGCCGGGTTGGGGATTCGAGCAACGCCGATACCGTGATCTGGGGGCAGTATGCGAAGTTCGGAGATCAGATTCGCATCGATGCGAACATCCAGAGCCTGGCAAGCGGAAAGACCACGACGCTGAAGGCGGAGACCAGTGAAAAAGGGCTGCCCGCAGCGATCGATACATTGGCCGATTCGATCCGCAAGAATCTGGCGCTGTCGTCGGACCTGATCAAGGAACTGCAGGCTCAGTCCTTTAAGCCTTCGACCGGCTCGGTGGAGGCATTGCGTGATTACACGCAAGGCGTGGAGCTCATACGGCAGGGAAAGACGCTGGAGGCGATCAAGCCGCTGCAATCAGCCACTGGGCAGGACGCACAATTCGCACTGGCATTTTCGAAGCTGAGCGAGGCGCAGTCGGCGTTGGGTTATGACAATGACGCGGATGAGTCCTCGCGCAAGGCAGTCGAACTCAGCGACAATCTGCCCGCGCGGGAACGGTATCTGATCCTCGCCAACCGGGCGCGCGTCTCCCACGACGGTACCAAGGCGATCGAGTACTACGAGAACCTGGTAAAAGGGTCGCCCGAGGATCTGGACGTAGAAATGAATCTGGGCGGGTTGTACGAAGCGAACCTGGCCCTCGACAAGGCCCGGGAGCGGTACAACTTCGTTCTGCAGCGCGATCCGAAGTCGATTGACGCGCTGCTGGCCATGGGGCGCGTTGAGGTGATGAGCGGCAATGCGCAGAATGGCCTGGAATACTTTCAACGGGCCCGCAGCGTTGCCATCCAGACCGACAACCAGGAACAGAATGCGGCCGCACTGCACGCCTTGGGCGTGGGCTATGAGCAGCTCAACAAGCCCGACGAGGCTTTACGCAATTTGCAGGAGGCACTCGCCATCCGGCGGCGCATCGGGCAGAAGCGCGGGATGGCCGTCAGCCTGAACGAAATTGCGAAGGTCAATGCGCTGATGGGCAATGCCAAGTCGGCGTTGACGAGCTACACCGAGGCACTCGACATCCGGCGCGAGATAGGCGATAAGCGCGGGGTGGGGGGCACCTTGCTGGATTTGGGCAATCTTTACGACGACAAGGGCGATCACGACAAGGCTCTCGACTACTACAAGCAGTCTTTGCAGATCGAGCGCGAAATCGGCGATGAAGGGATGCAGGCGATTTGCCTGAACAACATCGGCAATGCGCGTTTCGCGAAGGGCGATTATGAGGACGCGCTGACTTACTTCCAGCAGGCGCTGCAGCTGCGCGAAAAGGCCAAGGTGCCGGAAGACATCGTTGACAGCGTGCACAACGTCGCTGAGACGTCGGCCAAGATGGGTCAATTCGACCAGGCGGTCACCCAATACCTGCGCGCACTCGATCTGCGGCGCAGCATCGGGGACCAGCGCGGAGGCGCGATTGAGTCGTATAGCCTGGGCACCCTGTTCCAGAACCAGGGGCGGTTTGGGGCGGCGCTCAATTCCAAGCAGGAGGCGCTCAAGACTTTCACGGACCTGAAAGATCGCACGTTCTGGATGGTGGAGATACTGGGCGGTTATGGCGACGTCCTGATCGCGACGGGCCGGGGAGATGAAGCGGCCAAGTATCTTGAGGATGGGTTGAATCTTTCGCGGGAACTGAAGAATGAGGGAATGACGGCGCAGACCCTGGGATACGAGGGCGACGCCGCTTTTTACCGCGGCGACTTGAAAACGGCCAAGGGACTTTACGAGCGGGCTACGCAGGCGGCGGAGCGCACCACCGAACCCGACAAAAAACTCATCGCGAAACTGAATCTGGCCAAGCTGGCGGTGCAGGAGGGACGCAGCCGCGAGGCCATTGCCACCCTAAAGCCGCTCGCCCAGAAAGCAGAAACCCAGGGACTGAAATACGTCGCGGTGCAGTGTTCGCTCTTGATGGCCGAAGCCATGGTCCAGGTAAAAGATTACGCGCACGCCAAGCCGGAACTGGAGCAGATTCTGCTTCGTTCCGACAAGCTTGGATTGCAGCCGCTCTCCGCGAAGGCGCACTTCTTGCTCGCCACGATTGCGCGCGCGTCCGGAAACGCCGCGGACGCCAAAAATCATGCACAGCAAGTCGTGCGCCTGCTCGAACCGATGTCGAAGCAAAAGGGCGCCGAGAAAGTTCTGCAGCGCTCGGACCTGAATGCTATGTATACGGAAGCGACTCGGGTGGCGTCGAAGTAGCTCTCGGCTGATGGTGCGCAATGATTCGCAAGCTCCCGGCCCGGCTGAAGCTGTGCCCTTCCCGATCAACACCCCAGCAGCACACTCTCCGTAAGCAGGCGTTCCGGATCAACATCTATACGCTGCGTACTCGTGCCTCAGCAGCTTAGGCCGGTGCAGCGACGGGCGCCCCAGTCCGCCCCCACCGAAGGCACGAACAAGACATGGAGGGCGGACATTCGTCACACCGCCTGGTGCCGGAGCACACAGTCACATCAAACACCATTCTCTAGACTGGTTGTGGCCTGGGGAGGTCGTTCCCTGGGCACACGCAATCATTTTGCAAGGAGGCGGTATGCGTTTCGTGAAAGGGCTTGGGATGCTTCTGTGTCTGTTCGTGCTGGGCTCGGTCGCCTTGGGCGCGGCCAACAAAATGGGCATTCGCGAAGTCAGGAA
Organism: uncultured Acidobacteriota bacterium; assembly: GCA_963850425.1. GTDB lineage: Bacteria > Acidobacteriota > Terriglobia > Terriglobales > Acidobacteriaceae > Gp1-AA133. The sequence continues at coordinate 1,101,347 of CAWKLF010000007.1, forward strand.
CATTTCCTTCGATACGCCGGTTCGGGTGGGAGAGACGGTGTTGCCAGCCGGACAATATGTAGTCCGTCACACCATGGCAGGCGAGGAACACATCATGCTGTTCCAACGCGCCGGCAGCAAAGACGACATCAAAGTAAAGTGCACGCTGGTCCCGCTGACGGAGAAGGCGAATCAGGACCGCAGAATTTACCAGACGAACGCGGCGAACGAGAAGGTGCTGCAGGAATTAGTGTTCCGCGGCGACATGGCCAAGCACGTGTTCTAGAAGGCGCGGAAGAAGCCAAAGCGACGTCGCGCCTTTTAAGGGTTGTTGAGAAAGAACAGACAGCGGCGCCGCCGAAGCGGCCCCGGCTACGAACCGGTCTTTCCGCACAGCCTGTCAGGGAACGGCGATTGGTTGCTGGATACTTTGCAGGGGTTGGGAAGACTGTCCTGAACCTCCACCAGTAATTGCTCGTTCGGCGGCAGGCGACGCGCGCCCCAGCACTGGCTAATTCCTGTGCATTGATTTTTCCCAGTCCAGAAGTCGCGCTGGACCTGAAGCGGCCGCTTGATTTCCGCCGGTCAAACAAATCGGGAGTGTCGCATGAGCAACACTCCCGATTCGATCACTCCTCCGAATAACTACTTTAATACCTCGTTACCAGCGTCTTCATAGTCCAGGAACGATCCGGGACGCGGTCCGGATCCGGGTTGAATGAGGTGATGGTGGCCTTGTCGCTCAGGACGGTACCCGGGCTGGCGGTCACCTTCACAGTCACCAGCATGAACTCCAATCCGAACTTGTCCATGCTGCCCACCTTGCAGGTAGCCGTCCCCGCCACCAAACTGCATGGGGTGCTGGAGCAGCCGCCGCTCAGCGAACACAGGGAAGAGCTGAGATACATGGTCCCGGCGGGGATGCTGTTGCTGATCGCGACGCCTTGCGCGCCCGACGGACCGAAATTCGTCGTCGTGGCCACATAGGTCAGGTTCGTGCCCTGCTTCACTTTCGGGCTGGCGAGATTGACGATATCGAGATCCGCCGGTCCGTACGTGAGATCACTCACAGCTACGAAACAGGAGAAGCTCGGGCGGCTTGAGCCCTTGGTCGTGGGATCAGTACGCGTTTGCAGGAATTCGGTGATGATGTTGGAGTCAAACGTTGTGCTCGACTTACACTCCTGCCCGGTCGCCTTGAGGAATCCAGGATTCGTGATCGGCGTGTTCGTGGGCACGTCGTAGCTGGTCACGACTTCGTAATTCACGTTGTTGCAGGTGGCTCCCGTGCACTCCGCATGGAACTCAATGCACTTTCCGCCCGTGCTGTCGTAGACAATGCATTTCGCGGTGGGGAAATTCGGGCCGCCGCTAAACGTGGCGAAATCGGTAGGTACTTCCGTCACCGACAACGTCTCGATGCCAACATCGGGCTTCACCTTGTACAAGTAGCTCCCGAAGTTGTAGGTCGTGAAGGTATTCGGAGGCAGATTGGTCTGCGTGATGGTCTGCCCACTGTGGGAGGTAAAGTTCCAGCTGAGAATGTCGTTGGCTTCCTGGAAGTAGCCGGTCGCGCCGGTGAAACCCACGTAGGCGCTGTCGGCTACCTGGTCGCTGGGGTTCGCGAGTTGCAGCAGCGTGCTCAAATCGACACCAACGCCAGGACTTGCAAATACCGGTAGGCCGTCGATGGTCACTTGAAGGTATGAGCTGAAGCAAAATTCGCAGCCGGACGGGATGGGCACGCCGGTGGTGTATTCGATCTGCACCGTGTGAGAGCCGACCGCCAGGTTCACAGGCGCCGTGGCGCGGCTTATTTCGCACATGGTGTGATCGGCGGTATTTGGGCTCACGCCGCAGCTCTGGATGGCAACGTGATTGGCAGGTGCGTTGCCCGTGTGGTCCGACGCGGGGAACTCCGGATCGTAGGAGTTGGCATAGGTGTCGAATTCGATCGCCAGGCTATTGGAGATGCCCTGGTAACCGATTCCTCCGCCACCGTCGCCCAGCGCCTGCAGCCCTGCTTCTGAGTTCTGGATCACGAAAGCAATGCCGTCGGCCGAAGGAGTGGACGCGTTCGTGATCTGAAATCTGAAAGTGGTCGAGAATCCATTGGCCACAGGTTGCAGAACCGAGTACCACGCGGAGCCGGCCTGGCCCTGGGCGGACGGATTCAGACGCAGCACGTTACCTGACTGCAGCGCGTTGCCGTTGAATACGAGGTTGGTCGTTGAACTGAAATCGGGAAATGAGGGGCTCTGAGCCAGTAGCGGGCGTGGTTCCACCCATCGCCACCAGTCCCGCGAGCAACGCAATGCTGAGCACGAGGGTCTTCGCGCTCGTCCGTCTCTCGCTCTTCTCGCGAGCGCACAAGAAATCATGGAATGCCATAGAGCTGTCCTCCGACAAAGCTCGAACCTGGAAATAGGGGAAATCAGCCAAACTGGTACTTAGCGACGGAACAGAAACTCCCGCCGTCGGGGTCACGTGATGGGGGGATCACGACGAACCACACCACTCAACGAAATGCGCTTGGGTTCTTTTCGGACAGCTAACGGAGCCGGTTCTGGTCCATTGCCGAAAAAGCCCGCCAGAAGCCGTGTTTGACCTATTTGCCATCCATTACACGGCGTTCGAATTGTGCCCCTCCAACACCCGAAAGTCAAGGTTTGGCCTCCGAAACTGATAGTTGCAGAGGAAGAACTAGCGTTTCATCCGTGGGGAGCAAAGCGTTCCGTGGGTATAATCGCCCACACCGCCAAGAGAAATTTGTCACGATGTAAATTCATTTGACAAAAAGGCGAGGGAGGAAGACGGCATGGGTGGAAAGAGGGGGTCCCGTGTGAGCCGGCGTGGATTTCTTGGATCGGCAAGTGCCGTAGTGGCTGCGGCCGCGGTAGGAACAGTTCCCGCCATAAAGGGGGAGACGGCAGCCGCATCCAGTCTCCTGCCCAGCGAAACAACTCACAAGAAGAAGAAAATCCCGATTGGCGTCTTTGATCCGGCCTATCCCAAGCTGTCGCTGGACGAGATGCTCGAGAAAATTTCCGCCCTGGGCCTCGAGGCAATGGAGATCGGAACGGGAGGCTACCCGAATTCCACCCATTGCCCGGTCGCCGAGTTGTTGGCCGACGCCGGGAAAGCCAAGGCGTGGAAGAAGAAGTTCGAGGACAAGAATATCCGCATTGGCGCGTTCAGCTGCCACGGGAACCCGATTCATCCTGATCCCAAGCACGCCGCGACCGACGCGGAATCGTTCCGCCACACGGTTCTGCTGGCGGAGCGGCTGGAAGTGCCGGTAATTGTCGGCTTCTCCGGATGCCCGGGAGGGACGCCCACCGACACGATGCCGAACTGGGTAACCTACCGCTGGCCTCCCGAGTACGGACAGATGCTCGACTGGCAGTGGAAGGAGAAAGTAATTCCCTACTGGAAAGAGGCTGCCAAGTTTGCGCGCGAGCACGGCATCAAGAAGCTGGCGTTTGAGATGCATCCGAATTTTGTGGTCTACAACCCGAAGACGCTGCTGCGGCTACGCGAAGCAGCTGGCGAGGAGATCGGCGCCAATTGTGATTTAAGCCATCTTTTCTGGCAGGGCTGCGATCCGGTCGAAGTCATCCACCTGCTGGGCAAGAACGGCGCCCTGTTTCACGCGCACATGAAGGACACGACATTCTATCCAGAGAACGTGAATCGCTATGGCGTTCTGAATTTTGCATTTACGACGGAAGAATTGCCCGAGGCTTCGGAGACTTTTCGGGCCGTGGGCTACGGGCACAGCGCCGGACAGTGGAAGACGATTCTGCAGGCTTATATGGATGTCGATTTCGACGGAATGTTCAGCATTGAGAATGAAGATCCAATCCTGTCGGGCGAGGTCGGGGTGGAGCGTGCCGCTTACGTTTTGAAGAATGTTCGGAACGAGATACTGGGATAACGAGAACCTGAACATCGGACGCCGTGTGCGTTTAACTTGTGGTGCGGAAAATCTTAAAACGCAGAGGGCGCAGAGAAAAGCGCAGAGGACGCGGAGGAGGGCTTTTTTTTAGTAATATTTTTTCCTCTGGACGTTTTTCTCTGCGATCTCTGTGGATGTTCTCGGCGACCTCTGCGTTTTAAGATTCCTTCGGCAAACAGTAATCCGCACTCGCTGCTCTCAGGGAAGATTCGCGAGGCGCAGCATAGCTCACTTGCGGGAGGTTGAGCTAGGCCACCTGGCTCGCATCAGGCACGACTACCGTGCGTTTCTCTCGCGCGCTCTGCTCCGCCAGTTCGATGAGGTGGATGATGTTGCGGGACTGGTCGGGCTTCACCGCCAGTTCTTCCCGTCCCATGATCGCTTGGTAGACATTGGTGTAGTAGGCGGGATAGTTACCGGCGAGCGTGCGATATTTCTTGCGAGCCGCCTCTCCGTTGCACTGGGTGATTGTGCCCCACGCGCTTTCCGGTTCTTCGCCCCAGCCGGGCTTACTGGGCATACTTCCCTGCTTGAGCGCTTCTTCCTGGGGATCAAGTCCGAACTTCTGATACGTACCCTCGGTGCCATAGAGCAGAAAACGCGGGCTAGGCTCGCACACGAGCGATCCTGCGTGAAGCGTAACTTTCAAATTTGAGTACTGAAGTTGGACTTCGAAGTTGTCGACCGCGGCGGCTCGATCTCTCTGCAAGCGGAGGTCGGCATAAATTCCCGTGGGCCGCCCGAATAGAACTACCGCCTGATCGATCAAGTGCGACCCTAGATCGAACAGTACCCCGGAACCCGGGCCGGACTGCTCGCGCCAGGCATTGGGCTGCACGCCGGGACGGAAGCGGTCGAAGCGGCTATGGAATTCAGCGACGCGGCCCAGGAGTCTCTGGTCCAGGATCTGGCGCACGGTGAGAAAGTCTCCGTCCCAGCGGCGATTCTGAAAGACGCTCAACCGGCGGCCCACTTTTTTCGACAGCGCGATGAGCTGGTCGGCATCCGCCGAGGTGATGGTGAAAGGCTTGTCGACGACTACGTGCTTTCCTGCTTCCAGAGACTTCGTGGCGATTTCCAGGTGACTCGTGTTGGGCGTGGCGACGACGATGAGTTCGACGGAAGATTCACGCAGCAGCGAGTCGAGATCGCGCACAACCTTCGCTTGCGGGTATCTCTTCTGAGCTTCGTTCCCCCTGCGCTCCAGGATATGCGTCAGCCGAAGATTTGGGTTAGCGTGGATGAGCGGACCATGGAAAACCTGGCCCGCCATTCCGAAGCCGACAAGTCCGACATTGATGGGATTGGTCACGCGAACATTCTAAGCGCAAGCACTACAGTTCAAAAAGCCGGTTCGAGACTGGACCGCGAGGTCTATAATCCGCATTCCGCTCATTCCAACTCGTGAGGGTGCGTGTTTCATGGCGCAGGTCAATCGTTCTCCCAAGGTTTATGACGTCTGTATCGTGGGGTCGGGGGCCGCCGGAGGAACCGCGGCCAAGATTCTTACCGAAGGCGGCTTGAACGTCGCAATGCTGGAAGCGGGCGGGCCGTTGAACCCCGAAGTGGACTTCAAAGAGCACGTCTGGCCTTACGAACTGGCGCACCGCGGGGCAGGTGTGGGCGGGCACGCGCTCGAGCCCGGCAATGGATTGGAGAACGAATTTATCGCGCCCACGGGTGCATGGACCATTGAAGGCGAACCTTACTCGTCCGCTCCGGGATCGAGCTTTCGCTGGTACCGGTCGCGCATTGTTGGAGGACGAACCAACCACTGGGGCCGGATTGCGCTTCGGTTCGCTCCGGTGGATTTCAAGTCCAAGACGCGCGACGGGCTGGCCGACGACTGGCCAATTACGTACGAAGACATCGCGCCTTATTACGACAAGGTGGAATCTTACATCGGCGTTTTTGGCAGCAAAGAAAATATCCCAAGCGCTCCAGACGGCATATTCCAGCCTCCACCAAAACCACGATGCAACGAACTGGTGGTGAAGCAGGCCTGCGACAAATTAGGCATTCTGTGCGTGCCTTCGCGGCTGGCGGTGTTGACTCGCCCCTTGAACGGCAGACCTGCCTGCCACTACTGCGGGCAATGCGGCCGAGGGTGCAAGCGCGCGAGCAACTTCAGTTCCAGCCAGGTAATGATTCCACCCGCGCAAAAGACGGGAAGGTTCACACTCATCACCAATGCCATGGCTCGCGAAATTCTCGTGGGCAAAGACGGCAAAGCCCAGGGGGTTTCCTATGTCGACAAAAAATCGAAATCAGAACAGCGTGTGATGGCGAGGGCCGTGATGGTCGCGGCGAGTGCTTGCGAGTCGGCTCGGCTATTGCTGAATTCGAAATCCACCTTGTTCCCCGACGGCCTGGCGAACTCTTCCGGGGAGGTCGGCCGCAATCTCATGGATTCGGTAGGCAGTGATGGCGGCGGAGTCGTCCCGCGTATGGAGAAGGTGAAGCCCCACAATCACGACGGCGTGGGCGGGTTGCACATGTACGTACCGTGGTGGAAGTTCGATCGCAAGAATGATTTCCCCCGGGGATACCACATCGAACTCTGGGGCGGCCGCGACATGCCGGGGGTGGGCATGTTCCACGACTCCTGCGACGACGGCGAAGGCTACGGCGCGAGCCTGAAGCAACGCCTGCGCAAGGAGTACGGAACCTATCTCGGATTCTCGGGGCGCGGGGAGATGATTCCGAATCGCGACACCTACTGCGAACTGGATCCCACCATGGTCGATCAATGGGGAATCCCTGTACTGCGCTTCCATTTCAAGTGGGCCGATAGCGAAATCAAGATGGCGAAGGATATGCAGGAGGTTTTCAAGTCGATCATCGAAGCGGCGGGTGGCACGTACACTACGGAGACCGATCCGGACGGTGACAATCCCTACGGCATCCTCGATGGCGGTGTCATCATTCACGAAGTAGGGACGGCGCGCATGGGAGCGGATCCGAAGACGTCGGTGCTCAACGGATATTGCCAGGCCCACGATGTGAAGAACCTCTATGTCACCGATGGTGCGACGTTCGTGACCAATCCAGACAAGAATCCGACCCTGACGATCATGGCGCTGTCGTGGCGCGCATCAGATCATCTGCTGGAAGAAGCGAAAAGGGGAAATCTGTAGCCGGTTCAATTTTGGAGAAGACGCGTATGCCCTCGAATTCGATCAGCCGCCGCGACATTCTGAAAACTCTGGCGATGGGAGCCGTGGGAGGCTCGGTACTGCAGGTGATCCCGCTCGAAGCCGCCGAGCACGTGCACCACATGGTGCAGGCGGAAAAGCGTCAGACGCCGGCCGGGAAATACCAGCCAAAGTTTTTCAACGCGCATCAGTACGCCACTCTTGCAGTGGTTTGCGACGCGATCATCCCGCCCGATGGGCATAGCGGAGGGGCGGTGCAGGCGGGTGCGCCTGAATTCATCGATCTCCTGACCAGCGAGAACAAGGCCTACCAGCCCACCCTCGTGCGCGGCCTCGACTGGCTCGATGTGCACTGCAACAAGGCATTCGGAAAACCGCTGACCGGTTGCGATGCAGCCCAAAGGAAGCAGGTTTTCGATCTGATTGCTTTCCGTAAGAGCGCAGTGGAAGACAGCAGCATGGGCCCGGGGGTCGAGTTTTTCGCCTTCACGCGCAGGTTGACTACCGATGCTTTCTATACAAGTGAAATTGGCATCAAAGACCTGCAATACATCGGCAACACGTTTCTGCCGGATTTTCCCGGCTGCCCACCCGTTCCCGAAGGCTAGGCGGGCGCGCTTAGGTCGGGACACGACACAAATTAAGCGGTGTTTCCTGCCTGCCTGATTGGAGCACGACGCCGGCTGGCGTAGTATGGTCGGTCGCTTGTCTCATCCCGCACGGAGAAGTGGAATGAAGAAAGTCCTGCTTTGGCTGTTTCTCGTTGTCCTGAGCGTGGCAGCAATTCTTCCGGCATGGTCCCAGGAATCGATCGATCTCGAAATGATCAGCCGCATCCGTTACGAAGGCTTCCGGAACTCCAAGGTGATGGAACTGGCCAGTGGATTGATGGATAGCATCGGGCCGCGGCTGACCGGATCGCCGAATGCGAAGCGTGCCAATGAGTGGACTCGCGACCAGCTGACCTCGTTCGGCCTCGCGAACGCGCACCTGGAATCATGGGGACCATTCGGGCGGGGATGGTCGAACGAATTCGTCAGCGCGCGCATGCTCACCCCCGAAATTTCACCCCTCATCGCCTATGCGAAAGCGTGGACACCCGGAACCAATGGCCTGCTTAAGGGAAAATGCACGCGCGTCAAGATTGAGGATAAGAAAGACTTCGACAAGTATCGCGGCAAGCTGGCCGGGATGATTGTGCTGCTGGGATCGGATCCGGAAGTGAAAACTGTCTCCCAGCCAATGTTCGAGCGGCTCACGGACAAGGAGCTTGCTGATATCGAACAGTATCCTATCCCTAACGAGAAGTCTGGATTTCGCTTCGCCCAGTACAGAAAGCGGATCGCCTTTCAGAAAGACATGAACAAGTTTCTGGGCGAAGAAAAAATTCTCGCGTTAGTCGATCACGGCATCGGATCCTACGGCGGAGGCACGGTGTTTGTGCAAGGTGGAACGTGGAAGACGGGTGAAACGGTTACCTTCCCCGCGGTGACCATCGCCATGGAGCAATGGGACCGCATGGCGCGCCTGCTGGAGCAGAAGAAGGATGTGGAATTGGAACTGAACGTTATTAACACGTTCTACGACACCGATCCCATGCAGTACAACACCATCGCCGAAATTCCGGGCACCGACAAGAAAGATGAAATCGTGATGGTCGGGGCTCACCTGGATTCGTGGCACGCGGGCACCGGCGCGACCGACAACGGCGCAGGAACGGTCGTGATGATGGAAGCGATGCGGATTCTGAAGGCGGTGGATGCGAAACCGCGGCGCACGGTTCGCATCGGCTTGTGGACGGGTGAAGAGCAGGGACTTCTGGGATCACAGTTTTATGTGCAGCAACATTTCGGATCGCGTCCCCCGATGGATGATCCCGAGATGAGAGACATGCCGACACTGCTGCGGCGCGAAGCGGGTCCGGTCACGGTGAAACCCGAACAGGCAAAGGTCTCTGTCTATCTGAATGTCGACAACGGCAGCGGCAAACTGCGCGGCGTATACCTGCAGGAGAACGAAGCCGTCGCGCCCATCTTTGAAGCATGGATGCGGCCATTCAAAGATCTCGGGATGACGACGCTTGCGATGCGCAACACGGGTGGCACGGATCATCAATCCTTCGACGCGGCGGGCATTCCCGGGTTCCAGTTCATCCAAGACCCGCTCGACTACGACACACGCACCCACCACTCGAACATGGATGTCTACGACCGCCTGCAACTGGACGATCTGAAACAGGCCGCCGTAGTCGTGGCGAGTTTTGTGTACAACGCGGCCATACGCGAGCAAAAATTCCCGCGCAAAGCGATCGAAAAACCGCTCCAAAATACGCCCGAAAAGGATCCCGAATAGGGCTGGAAAGTAACTGTTACTTAAGAGTTGGTACCTGGGTTGCTATCGGGCTTAACTAACTGTGCTGGAGTCAGTTGGAAGAGATGGGTGCGCGAACGTACGATTAAAAAACGGGTAACGATTTTCGATTGAACAGTGCCGAAGGTCGTAGTACCATCGTTTTCTCCCCTTCCGCGAGTGGGAAGCGTTCTTCAAAACGGTTCTCACAGCGGCCGCCCGGCTCCCCCTGGAAGGCATTTATGAATTTCGGCCCCAAGTCCATCGCGTTCTGTGCCCTGTTCAGCATCTCGAGCCTGCTTGCGGCAGCCCAGCAGACACCTTGCTCCACCGATGGCCAGACACCCGGGCCGGGAGCGATTGCGTGCGTGACCGGCAATGGAGTGCAGGTAACCGCCAACGTTCCGGTGGACGCTCCGCAGGAAGTATTGCCGTTGACGCCTGAGCAGCGGCCGGCCGCGGCGCCGCTGGTGATTTATCTGAATGGCAAGCTCAGCATCTCAGCGAAGAATTCGACCTTGGGCGATGTTCTGCGAGCGATCGCCGCGAAGACCGGAGCGGCCATTGATGTTCCCGAAAATGCGAATGAGCGCGTGGTAAGCCATTTGGGCCCCGGGCTTGCGCGCGACGTAATGGCTTCGCTGTTGAACGGGTCGCATTTCAACTACGTGATGGTAGGGACGGAAACTGATCCGAACGCGGTGGCCCGCGTGGTCTTGACCGCGAAAAACGAAAAAGCTGACAGCGGGTCAGTGGTCGCTGGCTCGAACCCGGTAATGATGAACGGACGGCCGATGGTGCAGCCGCGTACCGCGCTGCAAGCGGCAGTTATGCAGCCCTATCAGGAAATGCTGGCGCAGCAACAGGCGCAGCAGGAAGCCGCGGAAAATCAGCAGCCCATCACGCCGGTTGAATCAGTTGCGGCCCCGAGCGAACCAGGCGCCCCCAATGCGGGGACAGGTAGCGGAGCATCTGAAAGTGTCGTCGAGGCGCCGCCTCCCGCAGAAGCGCCGCGAGCGGGAAATGGATCCGGAGACAAGACTCCCGCGCAGGTGCTGCAGGATCTTTACGAGACTCGCCGGCAGATGATGCAGCAGCAACATCAACCTCCGCCGCAATAAGACTACCCAGCGGATTGGTTCTCAAAAGGGTTCAGGCCTCTGGCGCGTTGTTGGAAGCGCGCTACGGGGAAACCTGCGACGGATGTACTTCGACTCCGCCTCTGCCAAACGCATATCGCAACAGCCACTGACTTGAAACGGGGCTGCCGCCCGTCTGTGGTGCGTCGAACTTCCAACGGCGTGAAGCGTCCAGAGCAACCTTTGCAAAATACTGGCTCGGCCCCGCCGATTGCAACGCAGCGTTCGTGACCTTCCCATTGGGGTCCACGGCGAGCTTTACGGTCACCTTGACCTTGCCCGTAATCGTATTCAGAGAGCGCTGAGAAACTTTGGGGAGAACGCGATCAGCAACAGCTCCCTCAGAAGTTTTCATCGAGGCATTGCTGGCCGGGCCAGTGGGGGCGGGCGTTCGAGTCTCCGACTCTGCGGGCTTGGAATGGCTCGGCCTGGGCGCTTCCGGAACGACTTTTGGCGCAGCTGGGCTCGGTTGGACTGTTGCAGCATGGCCGGAAGCATCACGGTCCGGGTCCGCTACGCGGGCCGTAGTGGACGGTATGGTAGGTGCGGAAGTGCGGTGCAGGACCCTCGGTCCGATGACCAAGCCTGCGACCAGGATCGCGCCGGCTGCTATCACGTAGGGCACGCGTGCAGACTTCCGGGCGGGCGGCGCTGAAGGAAGCAAGTGGGCAGCAATGTCAGGCACAGTCCACCGGCGCTGCGGATCAAGACGCAGGCATTGGCGCGTGATCTCGAGGAAGGGCGCGGGCATAGTATCGGGAAGAGCCGGGTCCCCGAGTCGCACGGCGTCTGCGGGAGAGGCTTTCTGCGTCAGCGCTTCCACAAGCGTGATGCCAAGCGACCAGATATCTCCCGCCGGAGTACTGCCTGCGGTTACAGTCTCAGGAGCATCATAGGCAGTTGGTAGATGAGGGGTGATGTCTTTCTCTCCCACCGGGCGGATGGTGTCGCCGGCAAGGCGAAGACTATCGCCAACCGCCATGATGTTGCCGGGCTTGACGCGGCCGTGCGCGAAGCCGGAGTTGTGCAGATATCCGAGCACTTCGAGCAGGGAGCGCAGCATATATTCAGTTTCCGACGGCGTGAGAGCTCGACTGGGAAGAATCTGTCCGAGGTTCTCGTCCGCAAAATCGGTCACGACATACAGCATGGGCGCAGTGCCCAATTGGCAACGTCCCCAATGGAACAGGCGTAGCAGGTGCGGATGGTCGAGCTTGGCGATTCGTTCCCAGCGGGCGAGCTGGGCTGCCGCATTCGCCGGAGCGCATTCCACGAACTTGAGCGCCGCCGCCTGTGCGTAGGGACCGTAGCTCGTTCTGAAAAGCGCGCTGTGGTCGGACTTGCCTTGAAGATCACGGAGGGTGAACCGGCCATCAACGACGTGGCCCTCCCATTGTTTCCACGCATCATTCATGAGAAATCACATCAGCCGGCCGCGGGGCCGAGAATCTATTATTTTAAGCGCATCGGAGTTTTGATGCCTTCCGCCTGAATTTTTTTGGAGCCTGGGGGAAATTCGATAAAGGGCCGAACGCTTATCCCGCCTGCGCTTCGACCTGGGTATCAACCAGGACTTGTGGGCCACTGGTCCTGGAAGCCGCTTCTGCGGCGTGGCCAATGACGCGGTCGAGCGCATCGGCCAGTGCAACCGGGAATTCCGAAATCAGCAGGTTCACGTCGAGATGCAAGGGCTGCTCGTGATAGAGCCGGTGAACCGAGAGGGCGCCGCGACGGCGGTTCGAGGTTGTGACCAGGTTGAGCGTCACGCCCCACATCCCGGTTGTTCCCGGAAGGATAAGAGTTCCCGGACGATTCCAGCGGAAGTGAATTTCGCCGTGGCTGAGAGGCACGGTCTGGAAACGCTCCAGGACCGGAAACTCCTCCAGTTGTAACTTGATGTTCAGTTCGAACGCATCGAAGTCATTGGACGAAAAACCAGCGGTGAGAATGCGGCAGATTTGCTCGTAGTCACGAGCGACATATAGTTCGGCCGTGGCGCGGCGGATGGCGAGATTGTTGATCACAATCTGCCGCTGCTCAAGCGTGCGCTGGGCTACACGGCGGATTTCACCAAATTCAGGATAGCCGAGATGTTGAACTCCTAGCCAAACGCCTGTGCCGACCACGGCGAGCACCAGGCCAAGCGAACTCCCGGTTGGCCACAGGAGAAACAAACTCAACAGAGCGAACAGCGCGGAAACCGCGTACAACACGATCACTACCTGGCGATGCGACATTCCGAGTTGCAGGAGTCGATGGTGAATGTGCTCGCGATCTGCCGTGAATACGGGGCGCCCACCAATCAGGCGGCGCAGCACGGAGAGGGAAGTTTCGAGGATCGGCAATCCGAAAGATACAACCGGAATCGCGACGGCGATGACGGTGGGCGCCTTCTGCGCGCCCTCCAGGGCCAGCGCGCTGAGCAGAAATCCGATAAAAAGGCTGCCCGAATCACCGAGAAAAATCGTGGCAGGATTGAAGTTGAATCTCAAGAAGCCGAGGATTGCGCCCGTCAGAGCGACCGTCATCAAGGCCACCAGCGCGGAGTGGCTCCACAGAGCGACCACAAAAACCACAAGTGTGGAAAATAGCGCTGAACCCGCGGCCAAGCCGTCGAGGCCATCAATCAGATTAAAAGCGTTGGTAATCCCCAGCACCCACACAATGGTCAGCGCCAAACCAACGAACCAGGGAAATTGCCGGGCCCCGAACAGGACAGGCAGGTCAAGAATCCGGAGACCGCCCAGCCACAACAGGAAGGCCGCGACCGCTTGCACGGCAAACTTTACGTATGGGCCCACGCTATGGATATCGTCGTAGAGGCCCAGCACGAAAACCAGGCACCCCGGCACCAGGATGGTGACGAGGACCTGCAGCGAGGATCCGAATTGAAGTCTCGGATGGAAGGAGGAGATCGAGATCGCCACCGTGAGACTGAGAACGAATGCCGCGAAGATGGCCACTCCGCCCAGCCGCGGCAGCGGCGCGGCGTGTAGATGGCGCTCCGAAAGCGGGGCAGATACCCAGCCACGACTGCTTGCGAGATTCCTGATTGATCGGGTCAGGACGAACGACAGGCCCAGCGCCAGCGCGAAGATCCCAAGGTAAAGAACAGTCAACTGCGTGGCCCTCGATGCGGAGCGGGTCGAGCACCGCAATCAGGTAATGGATTACTGAAAAGATGAACGTGCAATTTTTCGAGTGGCGGATAACGTTCGGAAATATTACAGCGTGAAAAAGCAACTGGCAATCAACATCTAGATTCCCTGCGATGGTGTTTCCCTTTTTGAACACGAAGGGCCCGGCGCTGGCGCTATAGCCCTGTGTTAGACTCGGATTTCGCACAAGATCAAAGGGGAGTGCTATGCGGTTCGTTACATCTCCCGCGAGGAAACGACCGGCGATTGTTGCAGTTGTGGCCGCCTGCCTCCTGGTGTTGACTGCTTTCGCGCAAGATCAGTCCCCTAAGCCTCCGAGTCAGGATGCCGTTTCTTTCTCTCCGCAAAGCCCCGACCAGGCGGCGGCCCCGCAGACTCCAGTGATCGGAGGCGAGACAAAGGCCGTTGACAAGGCGAGCGATCAGGGCGACCAGTCGCAGGGCTCCGTCATCAAGCTTGGCCCCGGAGATTTGGTAGAAGTGGGCGTCTACGGCGTGCCCGAACTGACCACCAAAGCGCGGGTGAGCAATGACGGAGATTTGTACCTTCCCCTGATCGATTACGTCCACGTCGGCGATTTGAGCCTGGAAGAATCCCAGAAACTGATCGAGAAGCGACTGGCTGACGGCGGGTTCGTCAAAAACCCTCACGTCACTATCTTCGTGAATGACTATGCTTCACAGGGCGTGACGTTGCTGGGAGAGATCGGCAAGCCGGGAGTATATCCAGTGCTCGGGGATCGCAAGCTGTTTGATCTTTTTTCAGTGGCGGGCGGCCTTACGGATCGAGCGAGTCGTACAGTGTCGATTACCCGCCGGAATCATCCCGAAAGCCCGGAACTTGTGCACCTGGCAAGGAATCTTACCGATAAGCCTGAGAGCAACGTCAGGGTGCGGCCGGGGGATACAATTGAAATCTTTCGCGCACCCATTGTGTACATCGTGGGTGATGTCGGGCGGCCGAGCGGGTTGCTGGTGGATAACGGAAGCCTGACGGTCTTGCAGGCAATCGCTCTCGCCGGTGGACCAAACCGCACTGCGAAACTGAATGGCACGCGCATCATCCGCAAAAGCAACGGGCCGAACGGAATGACCGAGACTGTCGTGCCTTTGAAGAAGATGCTGCAGGCCAAGGCGCCTGACCTGCCGCTGCAGGCCAATGACATTCTATTTGTGCCCGTCAGCGGTGCGAAGATGGTGGCCGCGCGCGGCCTGGAAACGGCCATGGCCCTGACCACCGCGGTCACGATCTACGCAGTGCATCCGTAGTCTTCAGGATCTCTGAGTCGCGGGTCTGAGCGCATCGATTTCATTCCGACTCTTTTACTAGTTTCTCCAAGATTTTGATGTAGGTCTTCGCGCTCTCTGCACGCGAGCAGCGGTCCACGATATAAGCGCGGGCATTCGCCCCCAGTGCGCGTCGCAGTGAGTCGTCCTCGGCCAATGTCTTGATTGCATCGGTGAGCGCGCTGGCATTCTCCGGCTCGATTGCAACTCCCCCGCGAGCTTCTTCCAGGATCTGTCGCGCCTGACCGTCCACTCCCAGGATGACGGGCCTTGCGCACGACATGAACTCGAGCATCTTCGTGGGAATCACGGTCTTGAACAGATCGGTTTTCTTCAGCAGTACCAGGCAGACATCCGTTGCACAAATATATGCCGGGATGGCCTCTCGCCGCTGCTGATCAACCAAGCAGATGTTGCTCAGGCCGCGGGAACGGATTGCGCCTTTGATGCGCTCTTTGTCGGCACCTTCGCCCACCAGAAGGAAGCTTATTTTGGACTCGCTGCGCTGTAGCGTTCTTGCGGCCTCGATAAGCGTATCGAGTCCGTGAGCCATGCCCATGGTGCCGATGTACCCCACGACGAATCTGCCTGCCAGACCAAGTTCAGATCGCAAAGGTTCCCGAGCGGCGGCCGGCGAGAATAGCGAACTCTCAACTCCGTTCTCGACAATGGAGATTTTTTCGCCCCGCAATTGCCAATGCTGAATGAGATGCTCCTTGAACGCAGGCGTCACAACCACGATCCGCGCTGCCTTGCGATAGAGGAAGCCAGCGATTTTCGCGAGCACGCGGTGCAGAAATGAATACTCTCCGCCCATACCAACCGCGCCGAGGGATTCGGGCCAGAGGTCGCGCACTTCAAAAACAAATGGCGCGCGCTTCCAAAATGAGATCCACCATCCGGAGAGTCCTACCAGCAGTTGGGGAGAAGTGGCGATCACGACATCCGGTCGGGAGATTTGCATTCCGCGCCAGGCGGCTGAGACAGCGAACGACCCGTAGTTGAGCATGCGCTCGTATGCTTTACGATTGGGGAGCGGAAGCAGCCACGTGCGCACCACGCGGATACCTTCGACATTTTCGTCATAGACGAAGTTGCGCAGCCGGGGCTTCCACTCTGGAGGCACCACACCGGTCGGATGATTTGGAAATCCTGTGAGCACGGTTACGTCGTGGCCAGCCCGCACCCAGTGGCGGGCGAGTTCCACGGCACGAGCCGCGGGCGCACCCATTTCCGGGGGGAAGTACTGTGAGACGTAGAGAATTTTCACGCTGTCCTAGTAGTAGCACAGCTTGAATGCGCTCTTGTAGCAGAGCGCCGCGGCACGCTTGGCCCGACTGCCTTCGTAGCTCTTCCAGAGCTCGGCATACTCCCGAAAGATGGCTGCACCGGTGAGCCGATGCATGATGCGCAACTGCACAATATGCAACCGATGGTAGAAGGGGCTTGCGACCATCTTGAGGCGAGTTCCCGACTGCTCGTAGAGCGACCAGAAGCCCAGATCGTAGCTCGCGAGATTGCGAATGAGAGTGTGCACCCCATAGTTGAACAACTGCTGCGCGGATGGATCGCCGGTCGCGAGGAAGTAGTCGCGCACCCCCCACAAGGCCCAGATCATCCCGTTCAAAATGTGAGTGGGAGGATCGACCAGGTACTCCTCGATCCACACATCGCCGCGGCTGTCAGTGAATAAAACTCCGCCCTGTTCGACGGAACGCTGGAAGCTTTCAAAAGCACGCCGCGCTGCCTCGTCGTACTGCGAGTTCTGCGTCGCGCTGTGCGCGCGAACCAGCAGCGAGATGCCTTGCCCCTGCGCGAGGCCGGAATACCAGGGCGCCTTAAGGGTATCCCGATATTCCCAGTCGAAATGATGATTCCAGACCCAGACTCCGTGCGCGTTTTGCTCGAGGTTTGCGACTAGCCAGTCGGCAGCAACCAGAAACTTCTTGCGGCGCCCTTCACTCTTTTCCTGGATGAACAGGTTGTAGTTTCCGAGGCCATATTGCGCAATGGCGATTGGGTTGTACTGCAGACCGACCTGCCCGTGATAGTCGAGCATGGGAATGCCGGAGTCATCGTAGTGTCCTGCGTAGTCTGCCTTGCCGACGAAATTCATGTAGTACTCGCCCAGGCGGTCGAGGGCCGCATTTGGATTTTCCTGTGGCGTTTTATGCCAGAAAGTCAGCTGACTTTTTCCGGGAAGCAGGTAGGCCCTGAAGATGCGCTGGTAATAGCGGAGTTGGTTCACGAAAGGCACATGGTGAGCAGGTTTGTGGACGATCGGAAATATAGCATGCGTGGGTAAGGTCTGATTAAACCGGTGTGGCGGCAGCCGCTCCTTCACACTTCACTTCAGTATGTAGATGGTGGTCACTTGATCATCGGCTTCGACGGCGATTGTGGTAATTGCGAGCAGGTCTGTCCGATTGTCACCGGCGGGGAGAAATGCGTTGCCGTACTGGAACAATCGCATCGGCCAGCGATCCTTTCGCCATTCCGCGACGCGTCGCCACGAGCCTTCATCGTGGCCAGCGTGAAGAGAGATGAGGCGCGATGGGTTCACTTTACTGGGCTCGACCATGGTCGTGAAACAAATCGTGCCGCCAATGCGGCAACCTTCGATCGAGGAACTATCCAGCGCTGCCAGGACGGACACGGCTCCCCTGCGATCCATGCGATACACGTAATTCGCTTCGAGCGGCGTGTCGGAAGCAAAGTACAGTCCCTCGGGGGCGGCGACGGCCGCGACAGCGCGCGATTGCTGACTTCCTGCTATTACAGGTTCCACGGACTTCAAATCGTACGACGCGCGCAGGATTCGACACTCATCGCCGTAGTCGCCGGTGAAGATCCACAAGCAGCTTCCCCACGGGTCGTAGACGATATTGTGGATGTGCCGGATCGAGCCTTTGGGAAATGTGTATGCGACTCGCCAGGTGTGCCCTTGATCCTGGGACGAGTAGATATGGACTTCGTCACGTTGCGCATTGTCGAAGTATTCGCCGAAGAACACGTGGCCGTTTGGAACGACGGTGATGTGCAGGGGCCGCGTTCCACGCAGGATGCGATGAGTAACCCTGAACTCGGATTGACCGGGTGCGAGCGTGACGATCGCGCCCGGGACCGCGGCTATGGAGTGCCCGTCGGGTGTTAGGTCTAAGGCATGAAAGCCATCGCGGACCAGTCGGGACGTGAGCCGGTTCTTCGAAGTGAGGGCACGCCACGCCGGTGGACGGTAATTGCCCACCGTTTCCCACGCCATACGTGTACCGCACACTGACCCGCGCAACAACTCGTATCCCCGGGACGCGTACAAGAATTCGCCTTGCCACGCCAGCACGCGCACTTCGGGACAGCGATCAAATAGACTGAGGCTCCAGTCAGGCTGGGACTGCACGGATGTCGCGGGTTCCGCGGGCATAGGAAATTCAGTTGTCCGTCTTGAGTGCGAGGAACGGCCCGATCGCCAAAACGTCCATCTTGGTGCGCTTGAAGCAATCAATCGCTTCATCGGGCGCACACACGATCGGCTCATTTTCGTTGAAACTGGTGTTGAGCACCACCGGAATGCCCGTCCTGCGCTGAAACGCCTTGATCAGGTCGTAATACAAGGGGTTTTCCTCGCGCGCGACCGTCTGCAGACGCCCGGTGTCATCGACATGATTGACCGCGCACAATTCCTTCCGTTTATCCGTACGGATCTTGTAGACATGCAGCATGAAAGGCGAGGGATGATCGTGCTCGAAGTATTCGTGCTGGTGCTCTATCAGAATGGAAGGCGCGAACGGACGGAACCACTCGCGATGCTTGATGCGTGCGTTCAGGACGTCTTTCATGTTGGGCAATCCAGGATGCGCGACGATGGAACGGTTGCCGAGCGCTCGCGGTCCCCACTCCATGCGTCCCTGAAACCATCCCACGATATTGCCTTGTGCGATTTGTTCTGCCACTCGCTCCAGGAGAGGTTCGCGTTCCAGTTTTTGATAGTGCAGGCCGGCTTGCTTGAGATCGGCTTCAATGCGACTGTCGGAAAACTCCGGTCCCAGATAAGACTTTTTTACCTCGTGCCGTCGGGCCTGCTTCAGCACGGAATGATATGTGTGCAGAGCCGCGCCTACCGCCAAGCCCTCGTCGCCCGCGGCAGGCTGAATCCAAGTGCGCCGGAACGGAGTTGTCGCGAAGAGCTTGCCGTTGGCAACACTGTTAAGAGCGCAGCCTCCGGCCATCGCAAGGTCGCTCAAGGGCACCCGCTTGTACAACTCATTGAGCAGGTGGAAAAAGACTTCCTCGAACCGTTGCTGCATGGCAAACGCGAGGTCCATGTCGCGCTGGAGTATTTCTGCATGCGGCTCACGCGGATCGCCAAAAAGCTTCTCCATGCTCTGGGAGAAATGCTGCGCCAGGCGCACCGTTCCGTCGGGAAGCACCTCCATTCCCTGATTGCTGCCGAGCGGCTCAAAATACTTCAGGTCGAGTTGGAAGGAGCCCTTCTTCAGTCCGATGATCTCGCGCACCGCGCTGCTGAATTTATCCTTCCCGTAGGGTGCCAGCCCCATCACCTTGCCTTCATCACCGTACTTTTTGTATCCGATGAACTCGCAGATCATGGTGTAGAAACTTCCGAGTGAATGTGGCACGTAGACGCGGTCCAGCACTTCAATGTCATTGCCTTCGCAGCGCGCCATCATAGTGGAAACGAAGTCGCCGGAACCGTCGTAGCTGAAGCCGGCAGCCTTTTCCCAGGGTGAACAGTAGTAGGCGCTGGCAATGTGCGCGATGTGATGCTCGAGATGATGTTCCTGGAATCGGAGTTTGGCGGGCTCGATCTCAAACGCGCCAGCCAGAAGTGAACGCACGTCGCGCATGGCTTCTTTGCGCTGCCGCATGCGAATGAAGTTCAGAATCTTCGCGGGATTAGCGAGCGCGTACTGAACTTTCTTAGTGAGATTGGCGTCGCTGTCCTGGCCGACCGCGATGTGCTCCAGGTCCGTAATCTTTGCGCCCACGGCGTCGAGGCAGGCTTTCACGGCCAGCGCGGGGAAGCCCCCGTAGTGCTTCTTGCGATTCAAGCGTTCTTCGGCAATCGCAAAAACGACTTCCCCGTCCTGCACGATGGCGGCTGAGGCGTCGGCGTGAAACATGTTGAGGCCCAGAATCAGCATGAACTGCGATCCATCCTTCCCAAAAGCTAGTTTTGTGAATCGTTCTGGAGTGCAGCCTGCACGAAGGCCGGCGTATCCACAATGACAGGCTGCCCGGAGGCGCGCGACCTCTGAATGCAAAAGGTCGTGAGCGTGGTGCTGACAATCGACTCCAAAGAAATGGGTGAGGCACCGCCGGAGCGCAGCGCTTCCGCAAAAGCCTGCCACTCGCCACGATGCCCTTTGTCTTGCCGGAAGCGCGCCGACATCGTCGATGTCTTGCCCAAACGAGTCATCTCCAGCTTGCGAAAATCGTCGAGCACCGCGACCGCTCCGCCACCGAAGACCTCCACACGCTCTTTAGAGAACGCCCGGTCGCCGTTGGCCAGGTAGTGAATCGTGCCTTCCGAGCCGTTTTCAAATCGTATCGAGATCAGAATATTGTCGTCGCTGTAAAGTCCCGGATTCGCCAGTGGCCGACCTTGCACCTCGACGGGCGAGGACCCGGCAAGAAAAGAGAGGAAATCCACGAAATGACAGACTTCTCCTACGATCCGACCGCCTCCCACTTCTGGATCGTGGATCCAATGATCCTGCGGCAGCGTCCCGGCATTCACACGATAGTGCAGCGCCAGCGGTTCGTTGATGGCCAGAAATTCTTTCATACGCAAAGCCATCGGAGAGAACCGGCGGTTGAAACCCACCATCAGCAGCGGCGTCTTGCTGTGCGACGACCAGTAGGCCCGGGTGATCCTCGACAACTCGCTTTCATCAAGGCAAAGCGGCTTCTCACAGAAGACATGTTTTTCGGCTGCCCGCGCCGCCAGAACCTGATTCGCGTGCAAATGATGGCGGGTTGCGATCACCACGGTATTAACCCGGTCGCTGCTGAGAACGTCGCGTTCGTCGGTCGTGCAGAATTCAAACTTGAATTTGTCCGCAGCATGCCGGCTGTGCGCTCCTGTGGCGGCGCACACTGCTACCAACTCTGCATGCAGTGGCTTCCCGCAATGCCGGCAAGAGCGTGCTGGTTGCAAAATTGCCCGCGCCGAGCAGACCGACTTTCATCGAAGTCTCAGGAGCACGAACTTGCGGACCTTCGCGCTGCATAAGATCGACACGCTGGCTGAGATTCGATGATTCCGGGTAAGTGAACAGTACAGCCAGTGACCGCTCGCGCGTTGCTCCGGAGATAAGGCCGTAGGCTTCTTTCGCTTGATCGATCGCGAAGCGATGGGTGATGAGGGGCTTCAGGTCAAGCTTGCCCTCGGCGAGAAATTGCAGGAAGGCTTCCATGTTGCGGGTTTCGGTCCAGCGCACATGTCCAATGGGATAGTCGCGCCCCTTCTGCTCGAACGCAACGTCGTAACGGCCGGGGCCGTAAGAGCGCGAGACGCGGAAATCGAGTTCCTTCTCGTAGTATCGCTGGCGCTCCAACTCCATGCCTACCGTCCCAACGGCAACCACGATCGCACGATCGCGCGCCACCTGAGCGGCCTGATTTACGGGCTCGCTGCTGGGAGTTTCGGCGGTGATAAGAACCGCGTCCACTCCAAAACCTCGAGTGTGTTGAGAAACCAGATCAGCAAACTCTGTAGGAATTGAACTTCCGGCGTCGATGCCCAACCGGATCGCAAGGTCCACACGATCAACCGCGATATCGAAACCGAACACTCGGCAGCCAGCCGTCTTCAACAATTGCGCCGTGAGTTGGCCGACCAAACCGAGGCCGAGGACGGCGATAAGATCCCCGAGTTTCACCTCGGCGGTGCGGATTCCGTGCAGAGCGACTGCTCCCACCGTCGTGAAAGCGGCTTCGTCGAAAGAGATCGGCAGGCCTTCGGGTATCTTCGCAACCAGCAACCGTGGGATGCATGCAATCTCCGCGTGCACTGCATAACCAGCGCCCGCACAAGCAATGCGATCGCCAACGGAAATATCGCCCACGCCTTCGCCGACAGCGGTCACGGTGCCGGCGCTGCTATAGCCGAGCGAACTGGGCTGGTCGAGGCGGCCGCGGACCGCCTGCACCGCGGAGAGAATTCCATCGCGCCGAGCTTTGTTGACCACATCGCGAACGAGGTCAGGTCGCGCATGGGCTTTCTGAAGGAGGCTCTTGCGGGCGAACTCCGAGGATGCGCGTTCGGTGCCGGCCGAAACCAGCGACGCGCCCATGCGCACGAGAACAGAGCCGGGCAGCAACTGCGGCGCGGGAACTTCTGCGACCGAGATCTCGCCCGTGCTGGGCTGTTGCAGAACCTGTTTCATGCGGTCGCCGCCTGCGATTGGATGAGGTCGGCTGCGAGTTTTTGCGATCCGCCGTCGAGGAACATCCGCATCCACAACTCTAGTGTCAGGAATTGCCAGATCTGCATGGACCAATCGTTGCTGGCCTGCCGCTGCTCATCGATCATGGCCCGCACCCTCTCGGGCCGAAACAAGCCACGCTGGCGCAGTTGCGAGGGAGAGAGCAGATCGTCGACCATTTCCTTTAGATCGTGTGCCAACCAATAGTCTACCGGAGCGGCGAAACCCGCTTTTGGCTGCCGCAACACCTCGGCCGGCAGCACGTCCTGCATCGCTTTTCGAAAAATGTACTTGGTCGTCGGCCGCAAAAAGCCCTTCAACTTCAGGTTGGGCGGAACATTCCAGGCCACAAACTCCGCCAGTTCGCGATCCAGGAATGGGACGCGCACTTCGACAGAAGAAGCCATGCTCATCTTGTCGTTGTAGGTGAGGTTCAGACTCACCATGAAAATCTTCGTGTCGAGGTACAGCATCTGGTTGAGAAAATCGGCATGGGAAACTTCCTCGAAGGCGCTGTAGTGACGGCGTGCCGGATCGGCCTCGGAAATTTCACTGACAAAATTTTTCGCGTAGAGCGAGGACTTCTGCTGGCCGTCAAGATAAGTGCAATTCATCACGAAGCGGTCGCTCGGATCCAGGGACGCACTGCGCGCCATCTTTCTGGCCAGGCGCGCGCCGCCTTTCATCGATGTCCCACGCAGAGTGGGCAGCTTCAGGACGGCCGGCTCAAGCATGTTGCGCATAAACTCTGGCAACTTGCGGTACTGTTGTGCCCATCGATGCGCGACATGCTTGCGGTAGCCAGCGAACAGTTCGTCCCCACCGACTCCGGAAAGCAACACGGTGGCTTGTTTGCGCGCCGCGCGGCAAACCAGATAGGCCGGAATGATCGCGGGGTCCGCCGTCGGTTCATCCATGTGCCACGTGAGTAGCGGGAGCAGCGAAGCGACGTCGGGTTCAACCACGATCTGCTCATTCTCACATCCCAAATGGTTGGCCAGGCGCTTTGCGACTGCTGGATCGTCGAGCGCGTTCTCGCCGACTCGGTACTTAGGCGGGAAAGTAATGGTGTAGGTCCTTACCGGCTGGCTCGTCGCCCGCGTCATCATGGCGGCGATGCTTGAGGAATCGAGGCCGGCGCTGAGGAACGCGCCAATCGGCACGTCGCTCACCATCTGCGCTTCGACGGAGCGGCGGAACCGCTCGCGAATCTCCTCCGCCAGCGCCTTCTCAGATTGTGGATACGCGTGGTTCCTGGGAGGGAAAGTCAGATCCCAATACTTCGTGATGGCAAGTTCGCCGGCTTTCAGGATGGCGTAGTGGCCGGCGGGCAACTTCAAAATTCCACGGAACATCGTGTTCGGATCAGGCACCCACAAAAACGTCAGGTACTGATGCAGTGATTGCGGATCGAGTTCGGCGCTGATTCCAGGGACCTCCAGCAGCGCCTTGACCTCCGACGCGAAGGCCATTTGTCGGCCGCGATACCAGTAGTAGAACGGCTTTACTCCAAAATGATCCCGGGCAACGAAGAGAACAGGAGTGCCGGACCGCGTGTCACAGATGGCAAACGCAAACATCCCATTCAGGCGCGTAACGCATTCGGGCCCTTCCTCTTCGTACAGGTGCAACACGACTTCGGTATCCGTGTCGGAGACAAAGCGGTAGCCTTTGCCCTCGAGTTCCCGCCGCAGTTCGGCAAAGTTGTAGATCTCGCCATTGTAGGTAATGCAGACAGAACGGTCCGCATTCGCCATGGGCATGTGGCCGCTGGGAGAAAGGTCGAGGATGGCAAGGCGGCGGCTGCCCAGTCCGACATAAGTGCCGTCCGGGAAGCGCTGCTCCCACAGGCCGGAATCATCGGGCCCGCGGTGAGCCTGGACGTGCGTCATCCGGGCCAGCACTTCCCTACCCCCGCAATTCACCAAGCCGCTGATGCCGCACATTCCTCGACTATTCCTTCTTCGAGCGTAGTTCGTAAATTTTGGATTTCGTGTGGAACATCTGTACGGCCTGAAAACCACAGTAAATCAGGCCCGAAACGCCATCGAGAAAGCCGAGACGGAACACATACCGATAGACGAAGAGAAGGACCGGCGAGCCCGGAACGGCGAAAAGTTTTTCCTTGAGCCAGCGTCGCCGCTGGGCCTGCGTCCCGAATAAGGTGGCGGAAATCTCGCTGTCGCCAGCGTGCTCTTGTGATAAGACGCGCGCCTCCCAGTTGGAATATTCATTGTGCTTCTGGATGTAACGCGAGAGGGACTCGATGTTGTGGTGGATCAGAGGATTCTCGAGGCGCGCGGTCCGCCCATTGACATAGACGTGTTCATGGACTTCCATGTCCGCCATGGAAGCGTCCTGATCTTTAAGCCGGCATTCGTACTTGCCTTTGCCTCGCCGGAACAGACACAGTTTCCAGAAGCGGGCATCACCGTGGCGCAACACCCGGCCTAAGAAGTACATCCTGAGCGCGATGTAGTAGCCGTTGATGCCGGGATTCTGAATTGCACGTTGAATTTCAGCCGTCAACTCGGGAGTCAAGACTTCATCGGCATCGAGTAGCAGAATCCAATCGTGGGCCAGGGGCAGAGTGTCCATGGCCCACTGGCGCTTTTTTGGCCAACCGCCTTGATAGTGAAACTGCACTACCTGCGCTCCGAATTCGCGGGCGATCTCCCCCGTGGCATCGCTGCTCTGCGAGTCGACGACGATGACTTCCCCAACTTCCCCCAGAGCACGCAGGCACCGGGTCAGATTGTGGGCTTCGTTGCGGACAGGAATGATCACCGTCACCGGGAGCTTGGCTGACGGAGAGTTCTGGCTGCGCAACTTCGGAGTCTCTTCTACCTGTTGCATCCCAAACGCTCGCTAAACATTCTGTTCACACCAACGCTGCAACACAAACAAGGACCACGGACGAGACCAGGAAGTTTCACCTTTCAGAAAATCCGCCCACACCTGGCGGGCACCATGGGGATCCAACAGCCCGTTCAAAGGAGCGGTGCCGATTCTCCGCAGAGTACTCTCAATCTCAGGCTTGAGCGTGTCTCGCATCCAATGCTCAAAGGGCAACGTGAATCCTCGCTTGGGACGCTGAACGAGTGAATCCGGCAGCGCTCCTTGCAGCGCGTTCACGAGTATCCGCTTCGGCAATGAACCACTCATTTTCATCGGACCCGGGATGGTCATGACTTGCTGGGCAACCTGATGGTCGATGAGAGGCACACGCAACTCGAGTCCATGCGCCATGCTCATCACGTCTGAATCGCGCAACAAAGTGTTGAGCATATAACAGCGCGACTCGAGATAAGAAACCCGGTTGATCGGGTCGAGATTTCGCGTTTGCTGCAAGCTTTCGCGCAATGGCAGGTCCGCCTTGCGGACCGCTTCATCGGAGAGCGAAGGCACCAGCTTCGCACGCAATTTCGGCGCGAACAACATGCGGGACAGAAAATAAGGATGAACCACCCGGCCATTGCCCCGAACCAGTGCGGCAAGTTTTCGATTCTGGTCGCTGGTGGGCGCGATCAGCTCGTACGCGCCCGACAGAGCTTTGCGCGCCGGTCCGGGAACTTTTGCCCACAGCGCTCCGAAGCGCTCCATGCGGGGAACGGCATGAAAACTTCCGTACCCACCGAATACTTCATCGCCCCCAAGACCAGAGAGCGCAACTTTGATGCCAGCGGCTCGGGTCCGCTGGGAAACGAAGTAGGTGTTCACCCCATCGATGGTGGGCTGGTCCATGGCGCGAAGCGCGTCGGGAATCGTGGCTAAGGCGTCTTGCTGCGAAACCGTCAGCTCATGATGATCGGTTTTGAAAAGGCTGGCAACTGCGCGGGAGTGTTCTGCTTCCGAGTAGTCAGCCTCACGAAAGACGATGGAGAAGGTACTGGGTCGAACACCGCTATGGCTCAGGATGGCAACCAGGCTGCTGGAATCGATCCCGCCCGAAAGAAAAACGCCCACTGGCACATCGCTGACCAACTGCATGCGCACAGATTCTTCGAGCAGGGCATGCACACGGTTTTCCAGCCCGGCATGATCGGCCGCCAAGTTCCCTCTCGTTCCACTAGCATCGAAAGTCAGGTCCCAGTACTGGCGCGTCGTAACTGTTCCCCGCTCCCACGTCAGCGAGTGTCCGGGTGGAAGTGCGTGGACGCCCTCAATCAAGGTGTCGGGCTCGTAGACCGAACCGAAGGCAAGGTAATTCAACAGCGCAGTCTGGCTGAGATTTCGCCGGATAAGACCGGTTTTCAGCAATGTTCTTAATTCGGATGCGAACAAAAAATGCCGATCGCTCTGATAGTAGTAGAGGGGCTTGATCCCCATCGGGTCACGCGCAATAAACAGGCGGTGCTGTTGCGCATCCCATACAGCAAATGCAAACATGCCGCGAAACTCAGCTACGCAATTCTCCCCCCAACGCGCATACGCTTTCAGGATGACTTCCGTATCAGACTGGCTGTCGAACTGGGAACCTTCGCTTTCGAGCCGGGAGCGAATCTCGCGGAAGTTATAAATCTCGCCGTTGTGAACCAGCCAGTTACCGGTGGATTCGTCGCGCATGGGCTGATGGCCTAGCGGCGACAAATCGAGGATCGCGAGACGGCGGTTTCCGAGCCCCAGTTCGATTCGCTCGGGAACAGATTCACGCAGAATTACAGTACCGTGATCATCGGGCCCGCGATGGGCGAGCGATTGGGTGGCTCGCTCAAGCAACTCCTCTGACACTTCGGATCCTCGCGCCAGGATCCCCACGATTCCGCACACGGCTGTTATCCCTCAGGCCTAGCCCACCGAGTATAACGTTGCGCGCGGAACGGTTTTCCTCATTTTGCGCGCCTAGGGCTTGCGCGAGTTACTGGCTTGCATCCATTTCCATGCGGTCGAAACGATGTCTCGCAGCGAGCGCGTTGCCTTCCATCCCAGCAACTTTTGAGCACGGGAAGGGTCTGCAACCAGGGCTGGCGGGTCGCCCACACGACGCGGCGCTTCCGTGCGATTCACGCGTTTGCCCGTCACCTCTTCCACAGACTTCAGGATCTCTAAGATCGAATGCCCTTTCCCCGTGCCAAGATTGACCGCGAACGATGGCTCGCCATCTGACAACCGGTGTAGCGCCAGCGCATGGGCCTCGGCCAGATCATTCACATGGATGTAGTCCCGGATGCAAGTGCCGTCGGCCGTGGGATAGTCAGTCCCGAAAATCTGCAAGGGAGTGGATGCCTTGTCTGTGGCCTGCAGGGCGAGAGGGATCAAATGGGTCTCGGGATCGTGACCTTCCCCGATCTCGCCACTTTCGTCCGCACCCGCAGCATTGAAATAGCGCAAAGCGGCGTAGCGCAAGGCGTACGCGGCATCGTAGGCTTGGAGCGCGTGCTCCATGAAAAGCTTGGTAACGCCGTAAGGATTGATCGGCTGTTTGGGCTCATCCTCTGTGATGGGGACCTTGGAAGGTGTTCCGTAAATTGCACAGGTCGACGAGAAGACAAATTTTCGAATACCCGTATCTAGTGTGGCGTTCAGCAACGTGAGCGCGTCCTCAACATTGTTGCGAAAATACTTTCGTGGGTTGGTCGTCGACTCGCCTACGTAGGCATGGGCCGCGAAGTGGACCACCGCTTCCACGCGGCTCAGTTGATGGCGAACCTTGGCTTCATCGCCGATGTCGCCGACCACAAGTTCGAAGCCTTTGGCTAGAAAGTCGTGCCCGGTGGAAAGATTGTCATAGATGATGACTTCATGGGAATGGCTGCGCAGCACGCGCGCCGTGTGACTACCGATGTATCCTGCGCCGCCGATGACCAGAACTTTCATAACATTCTCAGTTGTGAGGGTGGATGATGCTTTTGTGTTTGACCGCGAGATGTCTGCATCGATTCTTTGGAAGTATAAGCGAGGTGCCCTGCACCGGTGTTACTGACGCGCCTCAATCGTAGTAAAAGCGCATTCTGTCCCGCTACTGGATCGGACCGCGCTACACTGCTTGATTCATGTCAACATCCAGTTCAACCGAACCTGCCGGAATGAACCCAGCCCGCCACACGGTAAGTTCCCCACACAGCGGGTCTGACTCTGAGCCATCGATCCGTGAACTACTGCTGTTGTGCTCGGTGACGTGCGTGCTTTTTGTTACTTTCATCAGCTTCTTTCGGGCCTACTCCGCAGCCGTAGACAATTTCGGCGACAGTTCCGCCTACATGACGCTGGCTTCCGCGATTCGTCACTGGGACTTTCGCGGGATCGTCGTCAAGCAATTCTGGGGACTTCCCTATGCGATGGCGGGCCTCTCGACGGTAGCCCGGATTTCGGATCGTACCTCTCTGCTGGCGATCAGCGTGATTGCGTCCTTCGCTGCAGTGGACCTGGCGTGGCGCCTGTGGGGCGGATGGATCGCCGGCTTCTTCGCAATCCTGAATCTGGACTGGCTGCAACGTTCGTACCTGGGCGGTTCCGAGCCGCTGTTCGCAGCTTTGCTGTTCGGCTCGTTTCTTGCAGTGAGAAAGGAGCGTTGGTTGATCGCAGCACTGCTTGCATCGCTGGCGACCGTCGTACGCCCTTTGGGCATATTTGCGCTGATTGGAATTGGCGTGGCGTTGCTGTGCAAACGCAACTACCGCACTCTTTTCCTGGCCATCTTGATTGGTGGGGTGGTGGGAGCACTCTACACACTTCCATTGGCACGTCACTTTGGCGACCCATTGGCAACCGTGAACAGTTATCACAGTCGCGAGTGGCAAGGTGGCTGGCTTTTTGGATTCCCCTTTTATGCCATCATCAAGGGCACGCTGACCGAACCCGCGCCCCTGACCAATCTTGTGTTGAGTTTTGGCTGGATTCTTCTGGTTCTGGTCGCGATCCTGGTCATGGTGAGAAGCCCGCGATTCCGCGAATATGCGCGAAGCCACGTCGTTGAAACCATCTTTCTGATTCCGTATCTTTGGACTCTCTATACCTACAACTACCCGCATTGGGCGCGTGGCAATTTCGCACGCTTTGCGATCCCGATTATTCCTTTTGTTCTCCTTGCCCTCGATCGCTGGGTCCCCAAGGACAAGCGCGTGCTGTGGGTGTTGGGAGTGGCGAGTCCGATTCTGGCAGCCGCTTCCGCAATCGGCATCAGCAATGTTGCGCAAATCCTGCGGCGGGCTATCGGTTGACGCAATGTTAAGCGCGATCTACCAGTCCCCCGCGGGATCACCCTACTCGATGCGTCGCCTTCTGATCTACGCGCTTGCCGTATTTTGCGTGCTGAGCGTTTACTCGTACTCAGCGCTGCGGACACCTCACACGAAAACCCTGCCGGTGATCACGGCTCCCGACCTGGGTTTGTATCTCAGCCTGAGCACTCTGCAGAAGCCTCGGTCTGGTGTTGTCCTGAATCCGTACTACCACATCGAAGTTCCCTCGACAGGCGCGGGCTTTCTGAAATTTCGCTTGGGCCCGATTTTGTTTGGCGAGCTGACGAGCCTCCTGTCCGGCGACTTGTGGCGAAGCTTGTTGGTGTGGAATTTAATCTGGTGGTGCATGGCATGCGTTGCCGCCGTCTGGTTGTTCGAACGATTCCTTCCGAAGGCATCCTGGGAGTTGGTTCTGGCGGGGCTGGCTATGCTGATGTTCTTCAACTTTGGGGGAATGAGAGAGCAGATCGCGGCATGGCTGCATTTTCCGGGTTTGACTTATTTTGAAGAGATCGGCCTGCCCTATATCCGCCCTTTCTCGCCGCAGATTGCGTTGCCTGTGCTCCTGCTTTACCTGGGCCTGCAGATCGTTGCGCTGCGGGACCGAAAGCCGCTCGCCTGGGTGATCATGGTCGGCCTCCAACTTTTCACGTGTGCCAGTTTTCCTTATGCGACTTTGTTGATGGCGGGAGTGACGGCTGTGGCGGCGGCTTGCAATGTTTTGCTTGACGGAAACAGGTCCGCGTGGCGTGCGGTTCTCCTGTACGGGTTGTGTGCCGCGGTGGTTGATTCCGTTTTCATGCTGCGGGGAACGCCTGCTTTTGGTGGGCGCTTGCCAGGCGACGCGCCGCTGATTCATTTCCAGGCCGCCGTGCTTCCCATTCAGACGGGAAAGCTCTGGTTCCTCATCGGTGCGCTCTGCGTCGTCGTTGCGCTCAGTCGCCGGCTGGCTCCCGAAGTCCGCTGGACGCTCGTCGGCCTTGGACTCGCCAACATGCTGATGCTGCTTGGGGATGCATTCGTGCCGGGGCCGCCCATGTTCCTGACCAACCACGCGTCCTACTTTGAGCACGCTACCATCGCTATCCTGCTCACATTTGCCGCCGGAGGTTGGGCTTCCGGGTTTGCCGGTCGCGGAAAGTTCTTCAAAATTTGCTGCCTCGTGGCCATTGCATTCTTCTGCTTGAATGGTGTGATGCTGGCGGTAACTGGATATCGAAAACTGCTCCCCACGAACCGCGAGCAGGTTGACATGGTGCATTGGTTCGAGCGCGGCGAGGTGGCGCCGGGCGACCTGATTATCACGCAGCACGACATGTGCGCGTGGGTGCCCTTTGTCAGCAGCGCACAGGTTTTGTATTGCAGGAACGCGCAGGCAATGCTTGCCCCGCTACAGAATCGCGAACTACAGCGCGCGCGGGAAGCCTGGTATTTGTACTTCATGGGCAAGGACAGGCAATGGGTGAATAGCATTGCCGCAGACCCGGCGAATGTTCACAAGTTTGAGACCTTCGGCATGTACGGAGAAGTTTCGTCCTACCAGGGATCGCTGCGTACTCAGCAGGTGGAACACATTCGAAACCAGTTGACACCGTTGCTCGAAAGAATTGAGATCCATGATCCCGCATCGACCGAATTCTTGCGGCAATTTCCTCAGGTCTGGGTCGTCGAGAACCGCATCTCACCGGTCTTCGCGCCGGCGAGGCTAGGTGAATATCTCGATATCCGTTCTGAAAAAACTTTCGGGGATTTGATTGTCCGGCAGAGCACTCCGAAGGGCAGATAACCACAGAGGACACTGAATGTTGGAGACGAATCGCAATTAAGACATCTTAACGTTTTCCTTCCGGAACTCTTTCCACACACTTTATTTTCGCTGTTCCAGTTTTACACTAGCCTTCACCGGCTTACCATCCCGCATCACGGTGACCTCGACCACGTCGCCGACCTTGCTCCGCCGCAGCGCGTCGGTGAAGTCGTAGAGATTCTTGATCGGCTTATCGCCGAATTGCACCAGGATGTCGCCAGCCTTAAGTCCAGCTTTTTCGGCAGGAGAGGCGGGTTTCACGTCGGAGAATTTCACCCCATTCTCCACCTGCCCGAAGTCGGGAATCGATCCGAAATACGGGCCATACCCGCTGCCTCCCACTCCTGACAGGGGCTTGTCCTCCATCACGGTAACAAACGCCGGGCGCTCCTGGGCCGAAGCCAACTGCTGCGCGGCATCCTCGACTACATCTACCAGACGAGCGGCGGATGCTGCGTTGATTTTGTCCCAGGTATCGGACGGCTTGTGATAGTCAGAATGGAGTCCGGAGAAGAAGAAAAGCACCGGTATATGCTTTGCCACGAAGGATGTGTGGTCGCTGGCCGAGTAACCACCGGCTGAGTATTCGACTTTGAAATTTTGCTTGGCAGCCGCGTGCTCTATAACCGGCTTCAGCGTCGACCCGGTACCGACGCCTCCGATGTACACCTTTTCGTCCTTGATGCGGCCAATCATATCCATGTTCAGCATGGCGACGGCTTTGTCGAGTGGCAGGGTGGGGTGCTGCACCCAGTAAGCAGACCCCAGAAGGCCAAGCTCTTCTCCCGCGAACGACATGAAAAGAATTCCCCGCTGAAGTTCGCCTTTCATTGGCGCGAACATGCGGGCTAGTTCGAGCACGCCGGCCGTGCCGGATGCATTGTCATCGGCGCCGGGATGAATCTGTCCAATCTGCGAAGGAGCCAGCGAGTCGTAGTTCCCACGACCGAGATGATCGTAGTGCGCGCCAACGATGACGTACTCATCGGTCTTGCCCGGCAAGTAAGCGAGGACGTTGTTCACGGTGGCCCGCGCCGTTTCGATGTCGACGTGGATGGTCATGTGCAGCGTATCGGGAAAAGCGAACGACTGCGGCTTGGTGGAGTGGTTGATCTGTCCCTGCACGTCTGCAAGAGACTTGCCTGCGCTCTTGCCCCACCCGTCCGCCGCATCATTCTTCACCTGCACCAGGACGATCCCGGTGTTTTCGGGACCGCTGACGCTGCCGAACCGCGTCAAGAGATCTTCCTCGCCGTCGCCCAGCTTTCCGTTGACCAGCACCAGCGCCTTGGCGCCGTGATTGCGTGCGTTGATGGCTTTGGTAATCAATTGCGCGTGGCGCGTGAGCCCGGCATTCCCGGCTTTATCGGCAAAACCGGCAGGCTCGTATCGCAAAGCGACCACGATTTTGTCCTTTACATCGACGCCGGCATAGTCGTCGTAACCGAATTCGTCGGCCGTGGCTCCGTATCCCACGAAAACAACCGGGGCCGTTACGGAATCGGAAGATGAGAAGCTGAAGGGAACGAAATCCTGATTCAACTTCAGCTCACGTTTTTGTGCGGCGTCGTCGACCGCAAAACGATTGCGCGACGAGCGGAGTTTCGCGCCCGTGATCAGCGTAAAGGGCTGGAAGTAAGACTTCGACCCGGCAGGCTTCAAACCAAGCCGGCGATAGCGCTTCTCCAGCATCTGCGCCGCCTGTGTCAGCCCTTTGGTGCCGTCTCCCCGGCCCTCCATAGCGGGCGCGGTGAGCGCCTTTACATCGTCGAGATAGCGCGTTGGGTCAGCGCTACCGACGCTTTGCCCGGCGAGATCGGCGCAAAGGCTGCCCGCACAAATGCAGAGGATCGCGGCAAGGGCTGACGCTCGGCGCGTCCGCTTTGAGTGCAGAAGGTTTTCAAAAAATGTCATAGAAGAGAGTCGTCTCATTAGAAACGCTATTTCGAGCACATCACGTTGTCAATGCAAGACTGTTCTACGCGCGCGAATGGAGCTCTGTCTGGTGGAAATGCACGTTCGTATCGTTCTCCCGTAACGCCTTTTGCCTTGCCCTCGTTGGTCCCCAATGGTATTTGTTCTGCACCCTCGCACGCGCCACGCGACCTGGGGACACATCCTTGGCTGACCCCCTGACACCGGAACCGCCGCAAAGCGCATCCCTCCTAAGTCCGGGAGTTTCCATCGCGGACGCGGAAGATCCAAATCGTCCGCGCAAAGCTCTCGGCTTCCGCGATTTGCTGCTTTTTTACGTAGTGACGGGGATCAGCCTGCGTTGGATCGCCTCTGCTGCTTCCGCCGGCCCCAGTTCCGTCGTCATCTGGATCGGAGCGTGGCTCGTGTTTTACACGCCCCTGGCGCTTTCCGTGATCGAACTATCGTCCCGTTATCCGAGCGAAGGCGGCATCTACGTCTGGACCAAACATGCCTTCGGCGACTTTGCCGGCTTCATCACGGCGTGGTGCTACTGGACCTGCAACCTGCCCTATTTTCCTGCCGTGCTCTATTTCGCAGCCAGCAATGCCCTTTACATGCGGCATGATGCCCTGGGGCACCTGGAGCATAATCCGACTTTCTACATCGTATTTGCCCTGGTAGCCCTGTCCGCCGCGACCTTGCTGAATTTGGTAGGCCTCGACGTGGGCACGTGGCTTCACAACCTGGGCGCGCTGGCCATGTGGATTCCCGCAATCATCGTCATCCTGATGGGCGCGATCGCGTTTCACCGTTTCGGTTCCGCTACTGTCTTCAGTGTCCACGCGATGAT
The DNA here is from genome assembly GCA_963850425.1 of uncultured Acidobacteriota bacterium. Lineage (GTDB taxonomy): Bacteria > Acidobacteriota > Terriglobia > Terriglobales > Acidobacteriaceae > Gp1-AA133. Next base: position 1,135,574 of record CAWKLF010000007.1, read on the forward strand.
CCCCAGCACGCAAATCAAAGACATAGTTTTCTGGTCGGTATTGATCTATGCATTCACAGGATGCGAGACCGCATCGCTCATGGGCGACGAAATCAAGAATGCACGCCGCACGATTCCCTGGGCGCTTTTTCTGGCGGGAATTACAGTCGTCTTGTGTTATATCGTCGGCACAGTTGGAGTGTTGCTCGCCCTGCCCGCCGCCGAAGTGGGAAATTTGCAGGGGCTGATGCAAGCGATCACCAGTACTGCCCAGAAAATTCACTGGGAAGGCGTGATCCCGTTTGCCGCATTCCTGATCATGTTGAGCAATGTGGGCGCCGCCGGAGCCTTTCTGGCGGCCGTAGCTCGCTTGCCCTATGTCGCCGGCATCGATCGTTACCTGCCACCGGCTTTCGGGGCGCTGCATCCTCGCTGGAAAACGCCGTGGGTGGGGCTGTTGACGCAGTTCTTCTTTGGCGCCCTCTTCATCTTTCTCGGGCAAGCAGGCACCAGCGTGAAGGGCGCCTACGATGTGCTGGTGAGTATGGGAGTGATTACTTACTTCATCCCGTACCTCTACCTATTTGCGGCAATGTTCAAGCTGCAATCCGAACCTGCCGGCCCTGACATCATCCGCGTGCCCGGAGGCAAACCGGTGGCAAAACTGGTTGCACTGGTGGGCTTGCTGACTACCACCGCAACCATCGCAATTTCGGTGTTGCCGCCGCCCGATGAACCCAACAAACTGCTCGCCGTCGTAAAGATCGTAGGCCTATCTGGATTGATGGTGCTGATCGGGGTGGCGATTTTCTACCGGCCAAAGATTCGCACGATGTTTGCGCAACTCAAGAATAGGGCATGAACATCTGCGTGGTTGCAAAGGCCGTTTACCCTAGAGCAGGCGAAGGACACTAAGGGAATCAAGGGGGCTGATGCCAAGTTTTCCCCTGTGCCGTGTGTGTCCTCCGTGGTAATAACCTTTTCGAGCCGTAAAAGGAACGGCCACATCCCCGTTCACGATAGCTGCCGTCCCAACTGGCCTGGCGCAGACGCTCCCACAACCGGCCGCAACCCCAGTGTCCTGATCAGTCGCAGCAAAGAATTCGGATGCAGTCCCAGAATCTTTGCCGCGTCAACGTAGCGGCCATCCGCCTTCTCAAGCGCCTGCAGCACCAGTTGCTTCTTGTTCTCTTTCACCGCGCCTTGAAAACCGGCGTCAGCGGCCTCCGCAGACGGTGGATCCAGCACGGCAGCCGGGAGATCTTCGGAGCGAATCTCTCCCGTGGTTCCCAATACGACTGCGCGCTCGATCGCATTTTCCAACTCGCGCACATTTCCCGGCCAGTCGTAGCGCATCAATAGCGTGAGCATTTCATTCGTCAAAGTCTTCGTCGGAATCCGGTATTTCTCGCACACCTTGACGATAAAGTTCGCCGCCAGCAACGGAATGTCTTCGCGCCGCTCGCGCAATGGTGGCGTCGTCAGGGTCACCACATTCAACCGGTAAAACAGGTCGTTGCGGAACTTCCCCGCCTGCACCTCCTCACACAAATGCCGGTTGGTGGCGGCGATCACGCGCACGTTCACCTTTATGGACCGGGTTCCGCCTACCGGATCGAATTCGCGCTCTTGCAGGGCGCGCAGGAGTTTCGCCTGCATAGCCGGAGCGAGTTCGCTGATTTCGTCCAGAAAGAGGGTGCCTCCTTCGGCCATCTCGATCTTGCCCTTCTTGCGCGCGACCGCTCCAGTGAACGCTCCCTTTTCGTGGCCGAAGAGTTCGCTCTCCAATAAGGATTCGGTGAGTGCGGCACAGTTAATGGCCACCAGCGGCCGGTCCCAGCGCGGACTGTTTTTGTGCAGAGCGCGTGCGACCAGTTCCTTTCCCGTCCCGCTTTCTCCCTCAATGAGGACCGTAGAAGAAGTGGCGGCCACTCGCTCGATCAGCTCGAGGAGTTCGCGCACCTTGCTGCTCGTACCCACAATCTCGTGTTTGCGGTCGAAGACGTCGGGCACGCATCGGGAAACAGGTTCCTGGTGCGCGCAATGCTCCCTGTCGAACTCCGCCCAGCCCAGCACGCTTGTTCTCCAGACCCGCCATCCTCAAGCCTAACCAAACAGCGAGTGCACTAACTGATGAGTTAGTGAAACGGGCCGCGAAATCGTTACAGACTTCGATCACGAGTGCCCGCGAAGATTCGAGAGTGATCGCTGTTTCAGCAAGTTACGTGACCGGAAATCCTCGCCCTCCGGCCCTGCTGGCGATTGGCCCACCCCGTGCTTCTCTCACAGGCAGGCGGCTGGCAGGCCGCAGTGGGGAGTGAGAGCGGCCGATCCGGACACTGGTTCGGGGAAAAGAGAAGAAATCAGCAATGCTGAGCTTCCGCCGTTTCACAGAGGAGGAGAATATGAAAAAGCAAGTGCTCTGTTTGGTTGGCGTGCTGAGCCTGTTGCTGGTCGCGGGATCGGCACTGGCGCAGAATTCGATTGTGGCAAATGTGCCGTTTACCTTCAGCGTGAATCGCACAACGATGCCGGCGGGTGAGTACAGGATCTCGAGCGTCGGGACTGGCGACACACTGTTGATTCAGAGCGGGGACATGAAGGCCGCCAAGCTGGTAACTCCGAACCACGCGGAAAACTTGAAGCCTTCCGCGGACACCAAGCTGGTGTTTCACTGCTACGACGGCAGGGAGCACTGCTTCCTGTACCAGATCTGGGTACAAGGCAAGAATCGAGGACGGCAACTGCCCAAGAGTTCCTACGAGAACGAGGTAGCGGCACGCGTTCGCTCGAACGATGTTCCCGTGATCGCATCTGCGCGTTGACGCTGGATGAAAGCTCGGGCAAGGGCACGCCTTCGGGTGTGCCCTTTGTATTTGGGTTGATGATTTGATTCGTGGATGATTTGAAGGGGCCCCGCTTCAGCCGGGCCGTAAGACCCGCCGCGGGAAGCGGCTTCAGCCGCTGAGGTTGGCTCCGCACCCAAAGAATATCTAAACCGGCACTGCGGTCTTGCGCGGAGGATTGAAGAACGGCAGCTTCACCACCGTCGCCGTCGTCTTCAACCGCCGCGCCTCAATGGTCAGCTCCATCTGCAGCCTCGTGCCGAGCGCCGAATACGCAGTTTCCACGCTGGCTAGCGCAATCAATTTCTTCAGCAGCGGAGAAAACGTAGTGGTGGTGGCCTTTCCCAACATGCTTGCTGCCCGAATAGATAGGCACAGCCACGCGCGAAGCCTGCGCTGGCGCAGCAGGCGTCAATCCAAACTTGTCGTGCTGCTCCTCCACTTCCACCCAGTCGACTTCCAGTCCCACTAACTGCCGCGCCACGCCGTTCTTCGCATCGCGCTGCAGCGCCGTCTTCCCGACAAAATTCTCTTTGTCGAGATGCACCATCTTCCCGAATCCCAGCTCATACGGCGAATACTTCTGCGACGGAATCAGCGCCTTCTTTGAACTGCTGTAGTCCACCTCGATCAGCAGCAACCCTGCTTCAACGCGCGCCACGTCCAACGCCAGCATCCCCGCCGCGTGAATATCGAACTGCTTGCCCTTGGCCATCAGCGCGTCCCACACTTTCACCGCATCCATGCCAAGGCAGCCCAGATCTCGTAGCCCAGATCGCCCGTGTACCCGGTACGCGAAATGTCGACGGGCACACCGTTGATCTTGCCGCGCGTCACCCGAAAATATTTCAGGTTCGCGATATCCGCCTCGGCCGCCACCTTCAGCAGCTTGCCCGAAGTCGGCCCCTGCAAAGCCAGCGCCGCCACTTTCTCCGAGATATCTTCGATCTGCACATCCATGTTCAAGCCGTTCTGCTTGAACCAGCGCAGGCTCGGATCGGCGGCCGTCCAGCGATAAACGTTCTCCTCAAGCCGCGAGATCGTGCCGTCGTCGATGACCTTGCCGTCTTCATCGCACCAGCAGCAGTAAATGACCTGCCCGACCTTCACCTTGTTGATGTCGCGCGTGATCACGCGATTGACCAGCTTGGTCGCGTCTTTGCCGGTGACCAGGTACTTGTAGAGCGGCGAGATATCGATCATCGCGCAAGCATTGCGGATGGCGTTGTACTCGTGCTCGTGATGCACCTCGTACACGCTGACCGTGTAGTACCCCGACCACTCCCGGTAATTCAGGCTGTGACAAAGAGGAAAGGTGCGCTCGTGAAATGCGGTTCCGATGGGCAAAGCAGTCCCTCGCAGTGAGATGCCGAAGGCGGATTATAGCAGTGGAAGAAAAGTTGGACTGAAATCGGAAGGTTCCTTGATCCGTAAAGTCCTAACGCCTGTCAGCATCAATCATCGTTTACATCTGGCGTTGTTCGGGTATGCCCTATTGAAGTAATCCATTGGAAAGCCCGTATTGTGAAGGTCAGCTTTCCAATCCTGCCATGCTAACGGCAAGTAGTCACAAGGGAGATTACAGCCCCAGCCGGGCTTAACAAAACAGCGAAACGAAAACGCAAATGCGTGTTCTCGCTGAATCGGTGTCGCATGCGAGTCGAGATTTACCGACAAGTACGGCTTGCCAATTGGAGTAGGAAACGAGTAGTGCCCCTGCCGCCCACACAAGGTACGGCGGATATTCTGCGTACTCGTCTACCATGCCCGCGGAGGCGCCGAACGTTGGATAGATCGGCATCGAGCGAGAGAGAGAGGCATGTATGGCACTCACCGTTCCATTCTTCACGGTGTAACCGACGTAAAACTCCGCATAAGGCTCTAACCCGAGCGCTTCAAGCCAACGATTTGTGACTTTGAACGCGGTAACGCAGTAATCCAGCTGGCACGTGCGATTTGAAGAGAACTTCCTGTGTTTTTCGAAGAAGTGGGACGCATCGGCCTCGGTGGATTCGCCAACACGCAGAGCCGCGACATCCTTGAGGAGCAATTCTGCTTGAGCTCTGATAATGAATCCATAGCATGCCAGCCCAATACTCGCCAGTAGTCCTACGGCGGCGAGTGAGACGGCGAGCCTTGGCCAGATGCGCTTGATGGCGACCCTCGACACGCTAAGTATTAGACACCACTGAAGCACATGGTTGGCATAAATTCCCTTTTCGCCAATTACACGCTGCATATAGACCGTGTCAGGCTCAACCTGCAACCAACAGTCCCCCGCAATCCATCCGCGACAAATGCCTCACCCTCAGCCGGTGCCCCAGGTTCGCGTGCGCTTTTTGCACGCTAACCTGGGTTGCTTATTTGCCGGCACTCACCTGCGAACGGAGATTTCTCCGAACAGGTTGGTATCAGGGCACACCTTCAGGCGTGCTGAAAGTAACTCACGTGAAGGCGGCTTCAGTCGCTAAGGTCCACGGTCTCCTTCACAACCGCCCCACTCACTCCGTATTCTTCAAGACAAAATCCCCCACCCTCAGCTAGAATGCTTCCTTGTTTCTCATGCGCCGCACACTCATAGCCTGGTCCGTTCGCCTCAGCGGTCTCTGATCTCGGCACTTCTCTTTACGCCCGCTTCTTTTCTTTTTTAGCTCGCAAACTCTGGTTCGCACGCTCGAAGCTCGAGGCTCGAAGCTCATGGCTACCAAATACGATGTCATCGTGATCGGCGGAGGCCATAACGGCCTCGTCAACGCCGCCTACCTCGCCAAGGCCGGCAAAAAAGTTCTCGTGCTCGAGCGCCGCCACGTGCTCGGAGGCGCCGCCGTCACCGAAGAGGTCTACCCGGGTTTCAAGTTCTCGGTGTGCTCCTACGTGGTCTCGCTGCTGCGCCCGGAAATCATTCGCGACCTCGACCTCCCGCGCCACGGACTCGAAATCCTGCCGCTCGACGGCACGTTCACTCCCATGCCCAGCGGCGACTACCTCTGGCGCGTGAACGATCACGGCCGTACGCATCGCGAAATCGCGCGCCACTCCAAGTCCGACGCCGAGGCCTACGACGAATTCGGCAAGGCCATGCAGGCCATGTGCCGCTTCGTGAAGCCCATTCTCAGCATGGTCCCGCCCGATCCCGCCACGCTGAATCCCAAAAGAACTGATGAAGCTGCTCTTCATCGGCCGCCGCTTCCAGGACCTTCCCAGCGGCGACAAGTACAACCAGGTTCAGCTCATGACCATGAGCGCCATCGACTTCCTCGACCAGTGGTTCGAGACCGACGTGCTCAAGGCCACCATGTCCGCGTCGGGCATCATCGGCACGTTCCTCGGCGTGCGCTCGCCGGGAACCGCCTACGTTCTGCTCCATCACTACATGGGCGAAATCGACGGCGCCTTCCGTGCCTGGGGATTTGCGCGTGGCGGCACGGGCGCGATCTCGAACGCCATCGCGGATGCGGCCCGCGAAGCAGGAGTCGAAATCCGCACGCAAGCTCCGACCGCAAGGATCATCATTAAAGAAGGCAAAGCGAAAGGCGTCGTCCTCGCCAACGGCGACGAGATTTACGCCGACATCGTTTCCTCCAGCGTCGATCCCAAGCACACCTTCATCGACTTCATCGAGCCCGGCAACATCGCCGACGACTTCCTCGACGAGATCCGCCGCTACAAGTACCGCGGCTCGTCCGGCAAAGTGAACCTCGCGCTCGACGGCCTGCCGAACTTCAAGTGCATGCCCGGCGAAGGCGCTCACCTGCGCGGGGCCATGTCGTTCTCGCCCAGCGTCGAGTACATGGAGCGCGCCTACGACGACGCCAAGTACGGACACTTCTCCCGCCGTCCCTATATCGACACCGTGATTCCGTCGCTCACCGATCCGTCCGTCGCGCCTCCGGGCAAGCACGTGATGTCGTGCTTCGTGCAGTACGCGCCCTACAAGCTCGCCCCCGGCCTGCACTGGGACACCGAGAAAGAAAAATTCGGCGACACCGTCATCGACACCATCGCCGAATACGCGCCCAACATTCGCGACATCATCCTGCACCGCCAGGTCGTCACGCCGCTCGATCTCGAACGCGAGTTCGGCCTAACCGAAGGCAACATCTTCCAGGGCGAGCTTTCGCTCGAGCAACTCTTCTTCCTGCGCCCGGTCGCAGGCTGGGCGCAGTTCCGCACGCCCATCAAGAACCTCTACATGTGCGGATCGGCCACGCATCCCGGCGGCGGCATCATGGGCGCGCCGGGCCGCCTGTCAGCGCTCGAGATTCTCAAAGACGTCAAGGGGGCTGCGTAATGGCCGACAAGCGCGACGTCGTCATCATCGGTGGCGGTCACAACGGCCTGGTCACCGCGTTCTATCTCGCCAAGGCTGGATTCAAGCCGCTCGTTCTCGAACGCCGCGCGCAGGCCGGCGGCGCCGCTATCACGGAAGAATTCCATCCCGGCTTTCGCTGCTCCACGCTTTCGCATTCCGCCGGACCGATTCGCCCCGACATCGTGCGCGACATGCAACTCGAGCAGCACGGCCTGAAGCTGATCACGCCCGAAACCAGCGTTGTCTCGCTCACGCCAGACGGGCGCGCCCTCACGCTCTTCAACGACACGCAGAAATCCGTCAAGGAAATTTCCGCCTTCTCGCAGAAAGACGCCGCGAAGTATCCGGAATTGCAGGAATCGCTGCGCAAGATGGGCAGCGTGATCGCCGACGCGCTCAAAATGACGCCACCCGACATCGACAGCCCGAGCAGGACTGACTTGTGGGGCATGCTGCAGACCGGCCGCGCCCTGCGCAAGCTCGGGAAGAAAGATCTCTACCGCCTCCTGCGCTGGGGACCAATGGCCATCGCCGACCTGGTCGCCGAATACTTCGAGACTGACCTGCTGCGCGGTACCATTGCCGCCCGCGGTATCTTCGGCACGTTCCTCGGTCCATGGTCGGCGGGCAGCGCGCTAGTCCTGCTGATTCGCGGCGCGGGAGACGCACATCCTGCAGGCTCGGCCAACTTCGCCGCAGGTGGAATCGGCGCAATTACGCAAGCCATGGCCTCCGCAGCGAAAGCTGCCGGCGCCGAAATCCGCACCAGTGCTGAAGTCTCGGAGATTCGTGTGAAGGATGGGGCGGCGACCTCGGTCGTGCTGAAATCGGGCGATGAGATTATTTCGAATTGCATCATCTCCAACGCCGACCCAAAACGCACGTTGCTGAAGCTGGTCGATCCCACGCATCTCACGCCCGGCTTCGCCGAAAAACTACAGCACTACCGCATGATGGGAACGGTGGCGAAGATCAATCTCGCCCTCGACGGCCTCCCCAACTTCACCGCCATCAAGAACGGCAACTCGGCGGCGCTGCAGGGCCGCATCCAGATCAGCCCCGGCATCGACTACCTGGAGCGCGCGTTCGACGAATCAAAATACGGTGAATTCTCCAAGCGCCCGTACCTGGAAGTCACGATCCCCTCGCTCACCGATCCGGGCCTTGCGCCCAGCGGCAAGCACGTGATGTCGATCTACATGCAATACGCGCCCTACAAGCTGAAAGGCGATTGGAACGCGCAGCGCAGCGCGCTCGGCGATGCAGTCGTGAGCACGCTCGCCGAATACGCGCCCAGCCTCCCCGGTATGGTGCTCGAAGGCCAGATCATCACGCCCAAGGATCTCGAAGAAACTTACGGCCTCACCGGAGGTCACATCTTCCACGGCGAGCTGGCGCTTGACCAGTTCTTCACCATGCGCCCGCTGCTCGACTGGGCGCGCTACCGCACGCCCATCGCGAACCTGTACCTATGCGGAAGCGGAGCGCATCCAGGCGCTGGCTTAACGGGAGGGTCGGGAGCCAATGCCGCTCGCGAGATTTTGAAGCACTTGAAGAAATAAGACCGAACTAGGACGAACATTCAGGTCCGACCTGTGTGTGGCGATACACTTTACAGCGAAAACCCACCTTGCAGCCCAACTCTAGCGGAAGTTGCTCATCAGAACCACATCGCGAGTGTCGCTTCCTTTTGCGACCAGCAAGACCTTGCCGTCGCGCGACCACGAGAAACCGAAGATGCGCCCGGAGGTGAAATCGGTGACCTGACGCGGTTCGCCACCGGCCAGCGGTTGCTCCCAAACATTGGTGGCGCTTTTGCGAGTCAGCAGGTATTGCAGCCCTTTGCCGTCCGGCGACCAATGCGGTGGACTGGCGCCGCTTGGCGAAATAAACTCGTGCACCCGACCGCCCCCCTCTGCCGGGCTTACAACAAACTTTCCTTGCGGCACCGGGCTGCCTTCCTGGATGTCGTATGAGATGAATTTCCCATCGGGTGATATGCGTGGATTTCCGCCACCCCCCGGCGCGCTGGCGATCTCTGTTGGACTGCCTCCTTCCACGGGCAGCCGGTAAATCCTTGTTCCGGCGCTGGTGTTGGTGTCATAGACCACCCACTTTCCATCCGGCGAACAATCACCCTCCCCGACGTCCTCGGCGACCAATCGAGTGGGGTTCGATCCGTCTGCGTCCGTGCGCCAAAGCTCGGAGGTGGTGCCGCTGTAGGAATCGAACACGATGTATCGATCGCCGCAGGCAACCATTGTGGTGAAATTGCGCGCCTGCGGCATCAGGACGGTTCTCCCGCTGCCATCCGCATTGATCAGATTTAGTTCCGTGCCCCGCGTCCGCACCAATAACTGCCCGCCGGGACCCGGCGACACGAAAACATCAGCCAGGCCTCCCGAGGTGATCTGTGTCGCCAAAGCAGCTTTTCCTTCCGGCACCGCCCATATATTCGAAGTCCGCGTGTTGTCAAGCGCGGCCAGCATCCGTCCATCGCGAGTCAGATCCAGATAGGCGCTATAGTTGGCTAGGTCATTGGTAAACCGCCGTGGCTCCCCCTTCGGATAAGGGATCTCCCAAATTTGAGTCCGATTTTCTTTCGGTGAGCCGACAGCGACCAGCAGTGAGTTCCCATCCGGCAGCCATACTGGGCGCCCCAGCAACGCCGGGTTGGAATAGAGCGTCGTCATGCTGCCGTCTGCTACGCGAACAACATTCAGAACAAACTGCTGTTCCTTCCCGCTTTGAATAAAGCTTACGGCGATCGCTTTTCCATCCGGAGACCAGGTGGCTCCCCACATGAAGTTTGCAAACGCAGGAAGGCGCACCAACAGCCGCTCTCCCGTCCCATCCGCGGAGGCAATGCGGAGTTCGACCTGCTGCGGATCGGGCAAGCCTCTCATGAACACGATCTGCTTTCCATCCGGTGAAAAGCCAACCGGGGTGTCGATGTCGCGAATTAACTGCCGCGGATTCCCGCCCAGCAGCGGCATCTGGTAAAGGTAGCTGTAGTTCTCCGTAGCCTTGTCGGAACGAACGAAATACAGATAATTGCCATCCGGAGAAAAGCTCACGCCCTTGAAGTCCACTACGTCGGGTGCGAGCACCTGTACATCGCTCTTGGTCGCCACATGGCGCATCCACAAGCTCTGCTGCTCGCCTTCGCGCAAGACATAAACAACGTATTGCCCGTCAGGCGAGATCGCCACCAGGGCCGCTTTTCCGCTCTCGGTGAGTTTCGTGATCTGCATGTTCTGCAGATTCAAAGCGGGCGGGCGGCTCAACAACCTGTAGCCAACAAAAGCGACGAGCAGTATGGCGAGGGTGCCAGCCGCGATCGCAATTTTCGGCAGCCCCTTTTTCGCAGGTAAGGCCTGGATGGAAGCGGACGCCAGTTGCGTCGACGCGAGTCTCCCCGAGTCCGCGACCGAAACGGCGGGGCTCGATCCGCTCTCGATGGGCACGTGCCCCGAACCGGTGTCCCGCTTGAGGCGCTTCAGGTCAGAGCGCATCTCGGCTGCGCTTTGGTAGCGCAGGTCGCGGTCTTTTTCGAGCGCCTTGTTGATGATCTCTTCCAGCTTGGGAGGCACCTCGGGATTGAGACGCACTGCGGGCACCGGAGCTCGGTTCACGATCGCTTCGCAGATCATCGCGGAACTTTCCCCACGGTAAGGCAGCGCGCCGGTCGCCATCTCGTAGAGCACGGCCCCGAAAGAGAACAGATCGGTCCGTCCATCGAGCTCTTTCGCCCTCACCTGTTCGGGCGACATGTAAGAGACAGTTCCGACCGTGGTGCCCGGACTGGTCAAATGCGGCTCGTCCACCGCACGCGTCTGCGTGTTCGCGGAGCCGATCTCACTCGACGACCCGCCACCCACGGCGAGCTTCGCTAATCCGAAATCCAAAACCTTTGCGTGCCCGCGTCGCGTGATGAACAGGTTCGCGGGCTTGATGTCGCGATGCACAATGCCTTGGGCATGTGCCGCGTCCAGCGCATCCGCGATCTCGATGGCCAGCGAGAGAATTTCCTCGATCTCCATGGGACGCCCGCTGATCCGGTGCTTCAGCGTCACGCCATCCAGATACTCCATGGCGATGAAAGCCTGCCCATGTTCCTCGTCAATTTCGTGGATCGTGCAGATGTTCGGGTGATTGAGAGCCGACGCGGCCTGTGCCTCGCGTTGAAAACGCGCCAATGCCTGAGGGTCTTTCGCGACTTCGTCCGGAAGAAACTTCAAGGCCACAAAGCGATGCAGCTTCACATCCTCGGCCTTGTACACAACACCCATCCCGCCACCGCCGAGCTTTTCAACGATGCGGTAGTGCGAGATCGTCTGGTCGATCATGCGCAGCGAATCTTACGTGGGGGAAAAGGGCAAGTCAATGAAGGGAGGCCCCAGCCCGGTGGCCCTTCCGTTTCGATAGGTGGAAAAGCAGGGGCCTTCGTCGGCCGTCGCTTGATTGCCGTTGCGGAGGAAAATCAATTCCGCGGAAGGCTTGAGCAACCGCGCTGGCATTCAAACCGCTAGAATGTTTGGTTCTCTGCACGCGTGCTTCGACCTTAGCCAGGAATCCACTTCATGCGAACCAGCGCCGTTCTTCTCATCAGCTGCCCCGACCAGAAAGGCCTGGTCGCGACCGTCTCGGACTTCATCTTCCGGCACGGCGGCAACATCCTGCATACCGACGAGCACACCGACGCAGAGTCCACCTGGTTCCTGATGCGGGTCGAATTCGATCCCGCCGGCTTCGATATCCCACTCGGCGAATTCGCGCACCACTTCGATCCCATCGCTGACCGGCTCGGCATGGAGTGGCGACTCGCTCCGCCCGGCGAGCGCAAAAAAATGGTGATCATGGTCTCGAGATATGATCACTGCCTGGTCGACCTGCTCTACCGCCACAAGATCGGCGAACTGAATTGCGAGATCCCGCTCATCATCTCCAATCACGGGGACAACCGTCGCGTAGCTGACTTCTACCAGATTCCCTTCGAAGTGATTCCCGTGACGAAAGAAAACAAGCGCGAGGCCGAGCAGAAACAGATCGCGCTCATTCGCGAACACAAAGCCGACTTCACCGTGCTCGCGCGTTACATGCAAGTACTGTCAAACGACTTCGTCGCCAGCTTCCCGCATCGCATCATCAACATTCACCACTCCTTCCTGCCGGCTTTTGTAGGAGCGAAGCCGTATCACCAGGCGTTTCAACGAGGCGTCAAACTGATCGGCGCGACCAGCCACTACGTTACCGAAGTACTCGACGACGGCCCCATTATCGAACAAGACGTGGTGCGCATCTCTCACCGCGATTCGGTCGAAGACCTCATCCAGAAGGGCCGCGATCTCGAAAAAGTGGTGCTGTCGCGTGCCGTCCGCTGGCACATCAACGATCGCGTTTTGCTCTATGGAAACCGGAAGACGGTCGTATTTGATTAGTTCCAAATCCACGGCCGAACTAACCGATTTATTATCACCAAGATGGACTGGACACGACCCAACCGGATCCGTGCCGGTTGATCACCCGTTCGCAGCATCTCCCCAAGGCTGCCCCATCCAGGATTCGCACGTGGCACCACAGCCGCATCCCGCTGTGAATCAAGCAGTTTTCCCCTTGAAAGTGCTGGCACTGAAGTAAGGTTTCGTTTCCGCACGCCTGGGTTACCCTGTGCATTACTACTCAGTCCGTACGCAAATCCTCTTCAGCGGGAGTGTGCATTTTGGTCGAGGACCAAAAGTGGGAGTTGTCGATCCTGGCGAACGTGAGCGGCTTCTATCAGAAGCTGTTGCGCGACTATCTTCAGGGCGAACTTCCGGTGCATCCCGGCCTGGAAGACGAAGCGATTCACCAGGCCAGCACCAATCTTCGCGAAATTCTTGGCAAGATGCATCGCTGGCTGCAACTGCTCGACATGGCCATCACGCCGGCCATGGTGCGCCAGGGATTGACTACCGACACCGATCCTGAGATTGCGGAAGCTTTGTTACGCTACTACACGCGAAAGCGCGACTTCACCGACGCGGATCGCGACAAGACCGACCTGGTGGCGACTTTTCTTTACCGGCATCCTCGCGTGCCCGGTCAGTGGGAGCAGCGCGGCTACGGACTCGATGGCAGCCTCCCGTTGTCGCCCTTTGAAATTGCACTGATTGAGATTCTGGCGGATTCCGACGCGCCCTTGTTGCCGGAGGAACACGTGCAACTCCTTCGGGAATTCGAGCCGCTGCGGCAACAGGTGCAGGGCTTTGTGAATTTCAATGCGCTGATCGATTCGGGCGTGCTTTCCAGGGTGCGCGAACTCAAGCAATCCTTCGGACGATCCTTCCATCATCCCGGGGTGCTGGCGACGATTGCTCCGTACAACGTAGCGTTAGGCGGCCGTTTCGATGAACTGTTTGCCTGCGCGATCGGGGAGATCAAGACCTTCGCCAGAGCGGTCGAAGAGCTGGGTGGCAGCATCCTGAGCAACATCGATGGTGTGGACGTAACCGTCGAGCACGTGCAGGCGCTGCAAGAGGGCGAACTGCTGAAGATCGACTACGTTGAGGCGCTCGACAAGTTTCGGCGAGTCTCGAAACTGAAAAAAGAAATCGACAAGCGCCCGCGCATCCGGCGTACGGCAGCGGCGAGTTCTGTGACTCCCATGCGCTCGGGCGGAGCGGCGGCCGCGGCCAAAATGGCACGCGAGAAATCCCGTCCGGCGGCGCTTCCCGTAAAACACGTAGCCCTTCCGGTTACGGCTCAACAGCTTTCTCTGGAAGAAGCCAAGCTGGCGCGGGTCGAAGAGTCGATCCGCATTTTCGTGCGCGTGGCCGATCCCAAGTTTCGGCAGGTCGTGCCGATGCGGTTCTTTAACCTGAATCTGACAGCAGCCGAGGTGGAAGCCTATTGCGGGGACTACCTCGAAGAGAAAAGCCTCCGCGCCGAGATCGGTCAGGCGCTGTTGCGTAGCGTAGCAGTCATCGCACGCATCCAGACTGAACTTGAAGAATTGAAGCGCTGCCAGCCGGCGACCTCGCTATGGAAGCTGCGGGCGGACGCCTTGGTAGTTCTGCTGGACGTAGCTCGCTCGACTTACGACGCGGGGATGAAAGTCATCGCTACCGCCGAGAAGAAGGAGCCCGCTGCCGCTGAAGCCGTGCAAACCTCCATGCGCAAGTTGCGCGAGCGCGCGGAATTTGTCGTGAAAATACTCGCCGGCGCGTAATCCCATTAGCAGGTTGCAGAAAAGTCAGGTTTCGTATCAGGGCACAGCTTGAGCGGTGCGGAAACCTGCTTTCTTTCCCATGCCCCTTTAGGGGCCGCAGGGTGGAATCGAATTCAGGCGATGGCCCGCGACAAACGCCTCCGCCCCAAGTTCCAGCCATCCACCCAATGTTTCCCATCAGGCAACGAAGGCCCGCAAGTTCGGTCATCTGTGCTCCGCAATGAACTTTCGAGCAAATTCCGCATTCACATAATTCGGATCCACTTCGAGAGCCTTCGCGTACGAGGCGCTCGCCTTCGCGGCATCTCCGGATTTGAACAGCGCCTCGGCCAGGCTGTCATACGTGTTGGCAGACTTCGGGAAATCTTCTGTATTCATGCGGAGCAGCGCGATTGCCTCTGGAAATTTGCTTTGGCCGAGGAAGCTGTATCCGAGAGCATTCATACCCGCCTCCGAGGCAATCCTGGATTTCGGATACGCTGCGCGTATCTTCAGCACAAGCTGGTGAAAGTTCTGTGTCCCCTGCGTCTTAAACAAATCGGTGATCGCCGCCGTGCCCAGTGCGCGCAGTGGATCATGGTCAGCGAGATACTGTTCTGCCTGCGCAGGATTGCTCGCCAATTCGGACTCGACCTGCTGCAGTTCGTGCTTATAAGTTTCGCTGATCGCCGCGACCCCTTGCGCCAGATCTTCTTTCGGCAACCACTTTCCGCGCAACATCACGCCAACAATCCCGCGGGTATTGGAAATGCTTTCTAGGGGATTGTGTTCGAGGAGAACGAGGTCGGCGCGCTTGCCGACTGCGATCGAACCGAATTCGTCCGCCTTCCCGAAGTAGCGCGCAGGGTTAGCCGTCGCAGTTTGCAGCGCCTGAAATGGAGGAAGACCGTCGCTTGCCAGTTCTTGAAGTTCGTCATGAATCCCAACGCCCGCCATGGGCCCGACGTCCGGAGCGTCCGTGCCCGCCATCAATGGAACCCCGGCATCGAACAACGCTTTCACCAGCTTCCGCTGAAATGCCAGCGCCGCTTGCATGCGCGCCGTTTGTTCGGGGGAACCGTTTTTCTTGAACCGATTCGCCGCAGGTTGGAACTGCTCAAGCGCCCAAGGCGGTAGGGAGCGGAGTGCGGGATCCTTGAGAAACGCGTCCAGAGCGGTCGTCTGCTGTACCGTGGTGGCGTAAGTGTGCAACGTGGGGATCACGAAAACCCCCGTCGCCGCGGTCTCTTTGGCGACAACCGGAATTTTTGATTCGTCCAGAACGACGTTCTCCTCGTTACCGTCATGCTGAGGATTGAAGTAGGTGTAGAGAAACTCGTCCAGGTGCGCAATTGACTGGCCTGATTGGATGGTCAGTTCAAATCCGGGCGCGCGGGCGATGTGTCCCATCAGTAGAAGATGGCGCCGCTTGGCTTCGGCGATGAGTGCCGGAAACTCCTCGCGCGAGACCGGATTGTAAATCTTCACGGCATCGTAGCCGGCGTCCGCCTGCTCATCGACCAGGCGTACCGCTTCATCAGGCGTGTGCGCACGCCCGAATAAAGGCCCCGCAGTAAAGATCCTCGGCCCGACGATCTCAGCGTCCGCGACCTGCTTGCGCCAAAGCAGATGCGCCGGTCGCCCATCCAGATTGAAAACGGTCGTAACTCCATTGGCAAGGTAGAGCGGAAATTCAATCGCCGAGTAGAGGTGAACGTGCGCATCGGTAAGGCCCGGGATCAGATACTTGCCCGTGGCGTCGATCACCCGCGCTCCAGCGGGCGGCTTCACCCTGTTCGAGGCGCCCATGGCCGCGATGCGACCGTCCTTGATTACCACGGTCTGGTCGTTGAGCACGCGCTCGCGGTCCATGGGAATGACGTGCACGTGAACGAAGGCGATGGGTGGCGAGGAATGGGGTTGCTGGCTGACCGCCGGACTGCAGAGGGCAAGGATCGCGGCCAAGACGGCAAGGGGCAGGAGTCTACGGTTCATCGGTGGTTAGACGGGGCCATTGTGCAAACGGAGAGCAGAAAAGGAAAGCCGGGCTTTCGCCCGGCTTGCGCGGGCGAGGGCGCCCGCGCCAAAACGACTTCCCACTAGTTGATGTCGAACTGCTCTTCGTGCAGCGTGCCGTCGGATTTCACGATAATCGTGCGCTTCGTAAGTTCCTCCATTTCGGTCAGCCAGCGGCCGTTCTGGGCTTTCAGGGCCTTGCCGACTTCCGGGTTGACCCGCAGCAGGATGTCCTGACGCTCCATCTGTTTGGTCATTTTCCGCATTTCGACGTAGATCTCGTTGCAGACCGTGGTCACCGACTTGATGAAGCCCGTGGACTCGCAATGCGGGCAGGGCGAACCGATAGTGCGCTCCAGCGACTGCTTCACGCGCTTACGCGTGATCGCCACAAGTCCGAAATCGTTGAACTGGAGAACCTTCGATGGCGCCCGGTCGTTGCGAAGTTCCTCTTCCAGCGCCTGCATGACCTTCTGGCGGTTGCGCCGCTCATCCATGTCGATGAAGTCGATCACAATGATGCCGCCCAGGTCACGCAAGCGAATCTGGCGGACAATCTCCTTGATCGCGTCCACGTTGGTCTTGACGATCGTGTCTTCCAGGCGCGCGGTCTTGCCCACAAACTTGCCGGTATTGATGTCGATCGCTACCAGCGCCTCAGTCTGGTTGATGACGATATAGCCGCCACTCTTCAGCCAGATTTTCGATTTGAGCGCCTTGTCGATTTCTTCCTTCAAGCCGAATTGCTCGAACAGCGGCGTGTCCTTCGTATAGAGCTTCACGCGCCGCACCAGCGCGGGCTGGAAGCGGTTGGCGAAGCGGAGAATGCGCTCGTACTCGGTCTCGGTATCGACCCAGATTGCTGAGAAGTCAGACGTAACCTGATCGCGCAGCACGCGCTCGACCACGTTCAGATCATGGTAAATGAGCGCCGGGGCCTTCCCCTCATCAGAGCGTGTCTTGATCTCATGCCACAGGTTCTTCAGGAAACGGATGTCGGCGCGAAGGTCTTCCTCGGAAGCGCCTGCGGCCGCAGTACGCACAATGAAGCCGCCCTGCCCGTTTTCGCGCTCGCTGATGATGATGCGCTTCAGGCGCTGGCGTTCTTCATCGGAAGAAATCTTCCGCGACACGCCCGTGTGATTCACGGTCGGCATGTAGACCAGAAAGCGCCCGGGCAGCGCGATGTGGCTCGTGATGCGGGCGCCCTTCTTGCCGATCGGCTCCTTCGCAATCTGGATCAAAACTTCCTGCCCTTCCTTGAGCAGATCGCTGATCAAGGGCACGGGGGAATTCTGCCGTCGTGGAGAATTACTGCCCCCCGACCGAAAGCGGCGTCCACCGCGGCGTCCGCGGCGACGGTCAAATGCCGGCCGCTGCGCCCGCTGCGTGTATGCGGCGGTTCCGGCAGGAGCCCGAACTTCCGCGCGCGCTTCAACATCGCCATTCCCATGAGCCTCGGCATCCAGCAGTGCTTCCGCCTCGGCTTGCGCATCTTCGATTTCGGCGTCAGCAGCATCTTCTTCGCCTTCGGCTTCAGCTTCGCCCTCGCCGGCAAAACTCTCTCCGGCCGCGGAGAGCGCCGTTTCTTCGATAGGTTGCTCACCGCTTTCATCAGCGCTTTCGGACGCGGCGTGCAAAGGAGGTTCGCCGGTAGCGGCAATTTCCAGAGTGCGCGGTGATTGATAGTCCGCGGCGGCGCTCGTCTCCTCTTCCATTTCGTCGAAAACCGCGTCTTCCTCAAGATCTTCTACGTAGTGCGTGATGTCGGCTTCTTCTTCCTCGATCACTTGTTCTTCCACCGATCCCATCGGGCTGTCGTAAGCAGCAGACGGGATCGCCGGCTGCGCCACGCCCGAAGCCGCGGCCAACGCTTGCGGCTGCGGCTCATCCATGTCGTGCGCGGTAACTTCTTCGATGATGTCCTCGTCCCCGATAGCGGGTTCGCTGGCAAAAGCCGCCGTCAGGTTCATGCGGTCCTGCAGCGCATGCTCGCGCTCCCACTCCTGGTGAACGGCTTCGTCCTGATGTTCGATGTCGCCATGCTGCTCATGCAGCGGCTCGGTCAGGCCAGTCGCAAACAGCGGCTCATCCTCGGGAAAATTGTTCGCCACACTGCTGGGGACGTCCGCGGGACGAGCGAACTCGCGCACAACACTGGCAGCCGCAGTCTGTCCCGGCCGGCCCCGATATTTCGAGATCGACTCCCCCGGCAGGATCATCGGCTGGTATCCCGGGGGCGGACCGTACTCAGTATCCCGCGTGCGAGACCGGGGCTGGCTGAAGCTGGCAGAAGGCGCTTCGCCCGCATCCGAGCGGCTGGAGCGCTCCGGGCGGTCATTGCGTTCGGAACGGTCTGTACGTTCGGAGCGCTCCGGGCGCTCTTCGTCGCGGCGCCCGCGACGCCGGCGGCGCCCTCGAAAACCTCCGCGCTCGCGGGATTGGCTCTCGCGAGGCTGCCCGTCGCTATTGCCGGGCTCGGGAGCAGATGTGGTGGCACTGGCCTGCTCCTCCTCAAAAGGTTCGGACTCGATCACGTAGGAGGCATTTTCCGTCGGAGGCGCCAGCACCGATTCCGAGCGCTGGACCTGGGCCCGCGGTTCCTGCTGTGGCCGGTTCTCCTGCAGTGGCGGACGGTTGGTAGGCACGACGTCGGTCAGGTCCTCGTCCTGCTCCTCCAACTCCATGAAATCGGAAACGTAAAGAAAGGCGTCGCGTTCCAGACCAATGTCGACGAAGGCCGACTGCATGCCGGGAAGCACCCGGGTGACGCGGCCTTTGTAGATGGATCCAGCTAAGGTGTATTCGTTTTCGCGTTCGAGGTAGATTTCAGCGAGTTGGTCATCCTCCACCAGGCCCACTTTGGTTTCATGGGGGGTTGAGGTGACAAAGAGTTCCTTGTTCATTCTTACTCCGGGGTCTGCGGGCTTCTAGGGCCGCAGCGTCACCGGGGCGGAGCGAGATAGAGCAGGGGAGGATCGAGCGTCGCGATGGGTACCGAGTCCACGCAGAGGCGGACGAGCCTTCTGGAAAGCACTCCAGAAGCGAATCCTCAGCGAAAGCTTGGGAATCTTTTGCACTTATCGCAATGTGTGCGCCGTTCCGGGGTTGTGGCCGCTCTCTCCTCAGTGGGGAGGGGGCCGTTTCCCGCCCGGCGGCGCGGGCTGCAATCCTGCCCGGCCTTCACTTTCTCCTGGCCGGTGAGTGCCCTCTTCACGCGAGGGCGATCGTAATCTCGTTTATACCGCGCCTAAGCGCGGGCCCTGCAATTTGGCTGCGGGATCTTTCCTGTATCAGTTCACGAAACGGCGCATACGAACATTCATGACCATGCCTAGCGCTAAAAACATAAACAGGACAGAGGACCCGCCGTAACTCATCAGCGGTAAAGGTATTCCAGTGACCGGCATAAAGCCAACCACCATGCCGACGTTGACCAGGATGTGAAAGCTAAGCACAGCCACCACACCCATCACCACGAACGTTCCAGCGCGGTCGGGCGCTGTCTGAGCGTTCTGCGTCAACCGCATCAGCACTATGAAGTATAGCAGGAGCACCCCCAAAGCTCCTACGAAGCCATGTTCCTCGGCAAACGCCGCGAAAATGAAGTCGGTTTGCGGCACGGGCAGATACGAAAGATGGGTCTGGGTTCCCGTGCCTCCCCAGATTCCGCCGGAACCCACCGCTATTTTTGATTGGATGACCTGGTAACCGGACCCCTGCTTATCCGCTTCTGGTTCCATGAAGCTGATAAGACGGTCTTTCTGATAGGGCTTCAGCTTGTGCCAGGCCAAGGGCATGATAAGGCCGGCAAGAAGCAAGACAATCAGCGCCTGCTTGGCGCGCACTCCTCCGAGAAAAAGTCCCATGAGGGCGATCGGGATGTAGGTCAATGATGTTCCGAGATCGGGTTGTGCCAGCACCATCAGCATCGGGATGCCTACGATCGCCCCCGCCTTTATGAAGTCGGACCAGGACAAGTCACGGTGATGCATGTCGGCGAAGTACTTCGCCACCGCCAGAATGAGGATCAGTTTGACCCACTCCGACGGCTGGAAGTGCTGGCCACCTGGCATTTTGATCCAGCGCCGCGCGCCCAGATATTTCTGGCCGAAGATCATGACCGACATCAGCGAGGCGATGGCCGCGATGTACATCCAGTGAACTTTATCGAGCAAGGCCTGGTAGTTGAGCAAGCTGACCAGGAACATGCCGATCAGTCCACCACCGATCCAGTAGATCTGCCGGATGTGGGAACCCGCAAACTTGGTGTGCGCCGTGGCACTCTGAATCTCAAAAACGCCGATGGTGCAGATCATGAGAACGAAGATCAGCAGCAGCCAGTCGAAATCGCGGTATGAGACGTAGCGGGACATCAGTCTCCAGTCGTCAGTCGCCAGCTTTTGGTTGGTGGCTGGTGGTCGTTGGCCGGTTGCGAAGACTTCTGTTTAATCATCGATCCTAGTCCTTGTTCGCTGGCGAAACTTGCGCCGCGTCGTCTCTGTTCTGCCATCAGCCATCAGCTATCAGCTACCAGCTATCAGCTATCAGCCAATTCATTGCAGCCCCGGGGCGGCCGCGGCCAGCGGCGGATTTTTCTTTGATGCTTCGACAAAAAAGTGTCCGGCGCCCAGCCCGCTGTTTTTGTCTCCATCCTCGTCGGGCGCGGTCCAGAGGGCGCCCACGTCGACCTTGTTACCGTCGTTCGCCATCTTCGTGGGCTGGCGGTTTTGCTTGTCGACGTACGCCTTGATGACCTGGGTAGCTAGTCGAGCCGCTAGTCTGCCGTGCTCTCCGCCTTCGAACAGCACGCAGACGATGATTTCCGGATTACGGCGCGGCGTGAATCCCACGAACCAGCCGTTTTGCGCGAAGTCTTCATTGTTCTCGTGCTTGGCGCGCATCGCCAGGGAAACGATCTGGGCCGATCCGGTCTTGCCCGCGATATCGATGCCCGGAATGTGCGCCGAGGGAGCGGTGCCTTCGGGAAGCAGAACGCGCGCCATCGCGTCGGTAATGGTCGTGTAACCCGTAGTATCGATGGGAATCGACTTCACTTGCGTATAGCGCTGCACATCCACCATGCCCGGCGGCAGTTCCGTGGGATTCACCACGTGCGGCACAACCATGCGGCCGTCCATCGAAATGGCAGAGATCGCTCGCATCAGTTGAACCGGAGTGGTGGCGATGGCACCTTGCCCGATACCAACCGAGATCGTTTCGCCCGCGAACCATTTCTGCTTGAAGTTGCGGATTTTCCATTCTTCCGATGGCATCACGCCGCTCACTTCGTTAGGCAGGTCGATGCCGGTTTTCTGACCGAGGCCGAGCGCGGTGGCGTACTTCGCAATGCGATCGATGCCCAGTTTTTCTGCGAGCGTGTAGAAGAAAACGTCACAGGATTGATAGATGGCTTTGGTGAAGTCGACAGGGCCGTGCCCACCCTTGACCCAGCAGCCGAACCGACGTCCGTAGAAGGTCGCACCGCCGCTGCAATGCACGTTCAACGTCTGCGCGATGTTTTCCTGCCAGCCGGCGACGGACATAATGATTTTGAATGTGGAGCCCGGAGCGAGCTGCGCCTGGATGGCTTTGTTCAGCAGCGGCTTGTCGGGATCATTGACCAGGCGATTCCATTCATCGCGGGAGACGCGGATAGCAAAGTCGTTGGGATCGAAAGTCGGGCGGCTGACCATGGCGAGGATCTCGCCATTGCGCGGATCCATCGCAATCATGGCGCCGTTCTTTCCGGCCAGCGCTTCCTCCGCCGCAATCTGCAAGTCGATGTCGATCGTCAATTTGAGCTGCTTGCCCGGGACGGCAGGCGTTTCATCGAGCCGTCCCATTTCCTTGCCTCGGCTATCGACCAGCGCGCGGCGTGAACCGTTCTGCCCCATCAGAATCTGGTTGTACTGCTTCTCCACGCCCGAAACTCCGACCACGTCGCCCGGATTGTAGAACTCAAATTGCGGCTGGTTGAGCATGGTCTCGGTGACCTCGCCTACGTAGCCGACCAGGTGCGCCATGAACCCGTTCCGCGGATAGAGGCGGCGGTGCGCCATGATGGTGTCAAGTTCGGGCAGCTCGTTCTTGTGCGCCTCAATAAAAGCCAGTTCGTCGGGCGTGATGTCGTCTTTCAGAAAAATGGGCTGGTACTGCGGCATTGAGGTGAATTTGCGGATGCGGTCGCGAACTTCCTTGGCATCCAGATTCAGGCCCTGCGCGATCACTCCCGCATCGGCGTTCAAATCGCGGCTGGAATCACGCAGAAGGAGCGCCGAGTACGAGGGGTAGTTGTCAACAATGGTGCGGCCCTGCCGGTCAAGAATCTTGCCGCGCGGCGCCAGAATCGGCACGTTGCGAATGCGGTTCTTCTCGGCCAGTTGCGCATAGAAGTCGCTCTGCATGACCTGCAGCCGCCACAGCCCGTAGGCAAGGATCATGAAGACGATGAGTATGATGTACTGCACCGCCGTCAAACGAATTGACGATACTTTTTCGTCGCGACCAAACATAGAAAACCGCTGCTAGCCCGTAGCTGATAGCTGGTGGCTCTTAACCTCTGGATTTCAGGCGCCTACTTTATTGTCTCCCCTGCGGCATTCAAATACGAACGACCAATGACCATCGGTTAGAGGCCATCAGCCACCGACCATCAGCCGATTTTCACGTTCTTTGCTTGAACCGGTCCAGCGCAAAGAATAAAAACACTCCCACAATGGCGTTCACGAATGCTGACCATAGTTCGTGAGGCCAATTCCATTGCACGCTCAGGTTCA
The DNA here is from genome assembly GCA_963850425.1 of uncultured Acidobacteriota bacterium. Classification (GTDB taxonomy): domain Bacteria; phylum Acidobacteriota; class Terriglobia; order Terriglobales; family Acidobacteriaceae; genus Gp1-AA133. The sequence continues at coordinate 1,158,695 of CAWKLF010000007.1, forward strand.
CCAGGCCGCGGGCCACCGTGAAATAGATGACTTTGTGTGTCACGCAGAACACCAGCGTCACCAGCAGGCGCGCGCCGGCGTTTTCCACATCGAGCTTCACTCCCAGCGATGATGCGGCATAACCCACGATCGTTTTCGCGATGCCGTTGATGCCGATGGGCAGATGAGTCAGCGCGTCCTGAAAAACCCCAATCGCGCCGCCCGTCAGCAACCCGGAAATCGGGTTGCGCCGTGAGATCGCGAAAAAGATCGTGACCAGCAGCGGCAAATCAAGCATGGCAAATGCCGGAAACTGCTGCGGTAGCCAGGCCTGCAGAAAAAGTGCGGTCGCGGGCACTCCCAGCGTGATCAGCCAGTTAAACCGGTAGACCTCAACCTGCTCCCCGGATGTGTAAGTAATGGGCACGTTATTGTGGTCCGTCCTGGCGCGGGGGCTGAGTCGCGGTGGCTGGAGGAGAGGCGGGTTTAACTTTGGGCACGGCCGTGTCCGCGGGATCCGCTACCTTTACCGGCGGCGGAGCCGGAACATGCGTGACGGCCGGCTTCAGAGCCGTGGGCGTGGCGCCTGCACTCTTCGGCGCAACCACCGTAATCGAATTCGAACCAGGATTCGCAGCCGCCGCAGATGCCTCGGCGCGTGGAGGAGAAACAGCTCCCGCGGGTTTCCCGGCCGCCGGCGCCGGATTTGCAGCTTCCTTCCGCACCCCATTTTCATTGGGCTTCGCCGCTTCCGCCGGAGGCTTATCTGGAACCGACGGCAGCCGTTGCGCCAGAATATCTGCGGCGCGAACCGTTCCGGTCTGGAGTTGGGTGGGTTCCTGCTCCACCAGTTTGGTCACGACCAGCACTTCTTCGAGTTTGCTGAGATTCGCGGCGGGTTTCACCCGGATTGTCAGAAACAAATCCGAGCCATTTCCCACCTTGGTCACAGTACCCACCGGCAGACCTTTGGGGAAAATGCGATCGCCGCCACTGGTGCGCACTTCTTCTCCGGGCTGCACCGCGTTGTCGGTCATGATGTGTTCCAGCACGACTTCCCCGGCCGGAGTTCCGCGCACAATCCCCTGCAGGCGGGATTTTTCGAGAATGCCCCCCACTCCGCTCGACTGGTCGTCAATCAGCAGAACCTGCGCGGTGGACCCAAACACTTTCAGAACCTTCCCAACGATGCCGTCGACCGTAATCACCGCCATGTCGGGCTTGACGCCGTGGTGTTCGCCTTTATCGATATAAACGATGCGCGACTGCTCTGTGCCGCCCGATCCGATGACTTGCGCGGGCAGCGTCTGCGAGATGAACTGCTCCTTGAAGGCGAGCAGCGCCTGCAGTCGCCGCGCTTGCGCGGCATCTTCATTCAGCCGAACCTGCTCCAGGCGAAGCTTTTCGATTTGCGCTTTGAGTTCGCGATTCTCCGCGCGTACCCCGCGCAGATAAAAATAGTTGTGCCAGAGATTGCCGCTTCCGGAATGCATCCAGTACAGAATTTTTTCGAATGGCGTAACCGTATTGACGGCCCAGATGCGGATCAGACGGGAGGACTCCGTATCGGTGGTGCGCTTCACCTGCACAGCAAGTCCCAGCACTTGAGCGAACAGCACGCCTACCAGGACAATCAGGTTCTTGTAACGGCCGAGAACGGATTCCATAACACCAGTTTCAAGTTTCCAGTTTCAGGTTTCGAGTTTCCAGAATGGAATACTCAGCCTTGGTCGAGTCGTTCGGGCTGTCACGGGCTGCATCGCACACCAGAAACTTGAAACCCGAAACTCGAAACCTTTATTCAATCGAAATCTTGCGCAGCAGCTTGAAATCGCTGAGCATCTTGCCCGTGCCCAGCACCACGCTGCACAGCGGGTCGTCGGCGATCGAAACCGGCAAACCGGTTTCTTCGCGGATACGCTTGTCCAGATTCTTCAGCAGCGCACCGCCGCCCGTCAGCACGATACCGCGATCGCTGATGTCGGCAGAAAGCTCGGGAGGCGTGCGCTCCAGCGCCACGCGCACCGCGTTCATGATGGTCGAAACGCATTCGCTCAAGGCTTCGCGAATTTCGCTGTCGTCCACCGTAATGGTCTTGGGCACGCCTTCAATCAGGTTGCGTCCCTTGATTTCCATGGTCAGCGGCTTATCGAGCGGATAAGCGCTGCCGATTTCAATCTTGATCTGCTCCGCGGTACGCTCGCCGATCAGCAGGTTATATTTCCGTTTCAGATAATTCATGATGGCTTCGTCCATCTGGTTGCCGGCCATGCGCACGGAACGCGAGTAGACGATGCCGCTCAGAGAAATGACCGCGATGTCGGTGGTGCCGCCGCCAATGTCGACCACCATATTGCCGCTGGGTTCGGTGATGGGCAGTCCGGCGCCGATCGCCGCCACCATCGCTTGCTCTACCAGATAAACTTCGCTGGCCTTGGCGCGATACGCCGAGTCCATCACCGCGCGCTTTTCCACCTGCGTGATTTCCGAAGGCACGCCGATCACGATGCGCGGGTGCACCAGCATCTTGCGGTTGTGCGCTTTCTGGATGAAGTAGTTCAACATCTTCTCGGTGACCTTGAAGTCGGCGATCACGCCATCCTTCATGGGCTTGATGGCGACGATGTTGCCGGGCGTGCGGCCCAGCATTTCCTTCGCTTCCTTGCCGACCGCCTCGACCTCCGCCGTGTTCTTGTTGATGGCGACGATCGAAGGCTCGTTGACAACAATGCCTTTGCCGCGCGCGTAAACGAGTGTGTTGGCGGTCCCAAGGTCGATGGCCAGATCGCTGGAAAAGATGCTGAACAGCGACCGGAGATTGTGAAAGCGCCCTGCGCTGGAATGGAATCCGTTGGATGACATACGGTTAACTTCTCTCTCACTCAAGTCGGACGACTGCCCGTCCGTTGCTATGCTTCACACTTCCGGTTAGGGGGTTACTTGCTCATTCTATGGGATATTCCCATTCCCTGCCGGACACGAAAGGTCTTGAACCCCGGTTAAATCCCCCGTGGCAGACCTACTGAATTACGACCTTCTCCTGCTTGGTATTCACTCCGCCCTTGGAATTCTGCGCCGTCACCGTGATAGTGCTCTCTCCGGCCGGCAAAGGGGGAGTGAAATAGTGAAAACTTCCATCGTTGGTCACCATTAGAACTTCGCGCCCGTTGACCATGACGCGTGCCCCGGTTTCGGTCTTGCCGGTCACCTCGATGACGTGGCCATGCTGGCTCAGTTCGATCTGGAGGTCGACCGCCACCCCGTCCTTCCCCTTGGGCAGGATCGTGAAACGGCTCTTCTCGCTCTCCATCGATAACTTGCCGCTCGGCGTCCAGCGATTGCACCATCCAGTAATAGGCCCCTGGCGCCAGCCCCGTGACGGTAACGTCTGCCGCATTCACCGGCTTGTCCACGATGGTGGAAGAGAAATACGGGTTGCGAGAGATGCGCAGCCGGTAACCAGCCGCGCTCGTCATCGCCGTCCAGGTAAACTGCACATCCTTGGTCTGCGCGCCACCGCCCAGGAACAGCGGAATCATATTGGCCGGGGAAATTGGAGTGGGCGGCCCGATCTCCTTGGTCTTGGCCATCTTCTCGGACTTCGCTTTGAAGCTAGCTCGCTCGTAATCGAGCAGGTGAACGGTTTCGCCGTTGCGCGAAACTTCGCCGCTGCCCTTCTTGACCAGCACCTCGTGCTGATCATTCTTAGGATCGTTATGCACCATGGCAGCGCTCTCCGGACCGATAGACACGTTCGCTCCCGCGACGCTGACCTGCGACTTGGAACCCTGGCTGTAGGCAGCGGTGGAAAGGTCCACCGTTCCAGTGGTCACCGCGACCTTAACTTCGGTCTGCTGCCGGTCGTTGGCCAAATTTTCTTCGATCACAATCAGGGAGTCCTGCTTGACGGTGTAGTTGGTGCCGTCATGGAACACGACTTTCGCCATGCCCTCGGATCCGGTCTGCACCACGTCGCCTTTTTCCAGCGGGATGTTGTAGTCCGCGTTAATCCAGGTGCTGCTGCTCGACTTCTTGATCTTCACCGTGCCTTCAAGCGCGGTGAAGCGGGCCTGCTTTTCGGTCCCGGAGGACGATTTGTCGGGCGGGGGCGCCATCCCGGCGATCCGCTCCAGCATGCTGGTCGTCATATTGCCGGCCGCCTTCACCGTGTTGTCGGTGAACTGCGGGAAGGCGAAGTGCATCGCCACCCCGAAGACGAGCGCCACCGCGAGCACGATCAGCAACACGCTGCGGTAGGTAACCGTCTTCCAGGCTATGTAGACGCCCGGCTTGCGCTTTGACGACACGGAGGCCACTAAACCCAGCCAAAACTAGAGAATATGGGGTAATTTCAACACTATCACAAGCATGGAGCGGCTAAAACGGGGTAACGAGGTGGGTTCAGGTCCATTAGAACATGTCCGATCGTGTAAACGGACACGCCCCTTACCGCGCGCCGAGTGGGTCGCCGGTTTTGTGTTCCCGAATCTGGAAAATCAGGAAGTCGTGGATGGCTTGCACGGCTTGCGGAGAGCCGCTGGAGACGAGGATTCGCCCCCCGCTGTCCGTTTCCTTGAACTGGTAGGTGATATCTGCCGCAAGCTTTTTCATGACCGGCACGCCCGGCGGCACCTGATCATGCACAAACATTGGAATGTCGAAATCGCCTTCGGAGAAGCTGTGCGCGACATGGGTCAAGTGCATGCGGATCTGATCGCGTGTGGCAGCATCCCTTGTATCGTTGGCCGAAACAGCAATCACCCCTCCGTCCCGTGTTAACAGAAAGTGATGAGTGGTCTTCGTCTGGGAAAACCCCATCCCTTTTTCTCCCCGCCCCATCATGGATGCGTGATCATGGGAGGCGTCGCCGCCCGTACTGTGCTGACAATGCGGCGCGGAGGCTGGCTCAGACGATTGCCCGTGCATGCTCGGCGAAATGGAGAACAACATTGCAGAAATCTCGAGAATAACAATAACGAAGAGGCGCGAAGTCATCGACGAATCTCCCGGGTAAGCGCGGCGTAAAAGTGGCGCGGCAGGGTGGTGGATTCCTTGGACCGACTGGCAGCGAGTTCTTCCAGCAGGTTTGCTCGCTCATTTTTCGAGGTGTGTTCCAGCAATCCATCCCATTTCTCAAGCACCGCGCGCAGTTGGTCGCGCAGATCATTCATCTGCTGAATCTGATCTTCCAGCCCGCGCAGTTTGCAGGCGGCCAGGTCGCGAACCTTGTGGCAGGGCGTCCCACCGGCATTGCGGATCTTCAGAATGGCGGCAAGTTCGTCGAGCGTGAACCCGATCAAGACCGCAGCGCGAATCAGGCGCACCCTTGCGACCGATTCAGGGCAATAGCATCGATATCCGTTAGTGGAGCGTACCGGCGGCCGCAAGAGTCCTTTCCGCTCGTAGAGACGCAAAGTATCCGGGCTCACCCCAACCAGCCGGGCAAGGGTGCCGGAACGAAGAAACGAGGATGGGTTCGGCTTCACGTGCCAAGTTTAGACCCCGGAGCACTATCCAGGGTCAACAGGAATCTTCGGCGCACTGAAAGAAAAAGGGAAATTGCCCGAGCTGCGAGCACGGCTCTAACTTGCCGATCCCGAACCCCCGCCTGTAGCATGGATTGTTTGGCTTATGGATGAGGAGGCTTTATGGCGACCGATACCGTGACCACCCCGGCCGAGATGGCCAGCGGCACCACCAAGGTTTTCAAGAATTTCATCGACGGCGAGTGGGTAGCGTCCTCGACCGGAGAGACTTTCGAGGACCGCAATCCCGCCGATACCCGCGAAGTCGTCGCGATTTTCCAGAAGTCCGGTAAAGCCGACGTCGATGCAGCCGTAGAAGCCGCTAAGCGCGCTTTCGAACGCTGGCGCCTGGTGCCTGCGCCGCGCCGCGCGGAAATCGTATTTCTGGCCGCCGAGATGCTGGCCGAGCGCAAGGAAGAATACTCACGCGACATGACGCGCGAGATGGGCAAGGTCATTAAAGAAACCCGCGGCGATACGCAAGAAGCCATTGACACTGCCTATTACATGGCAGGCGAAGGCCGCCGCCTGTTCGGGCCGACCACTCCTTCGGAACTGCCCAACAAATTCGCCATGGCCATCCGGCAACCGGTGGGCGTTTGCGGGATGATCACCCCTTGGAACTTCCCGATGGCGATTCCCTCCTGGAAGCTGCTGCCGGCGATCGTCTGTGGCAACACCTGCGTGATCAAGCCCGCGCAGGACACGCCGCTGTCCACCTTTAACCTCGTCCGGACGCTGGTCGACGCGGGCGTACCGAAGGGCGTCATCAACGTGGTCTCGGGATTCGGGTCGAGCGTGGGCGCGCCGCTGACCGAGCATCCCGATGTGCGGGCGATTTCGCTGACGGGATCGACCGCGGTAGGACGCACCGTGGGAACCACCGCCGCGAAAAGTTTCAAGCATTGCTCGCTGGAACTCGGCGGAAAGAATCCGATGATCGTGCTCGACGACGCAAATCTTGAACTCGCCATCGAGGGCGGATTGTGGGGCGCATTCGGCACGACCGGGCAGCGCTGCACGGCCACCAGTCGCATCATTGTGCAGAAGGGTGTGTACCGGGAATTCGTGGATCGCTATGTTGCGCGCGCCAAGGCTCTCAAGGTCGGAAACGGTCTGGATGAGTCAGTCGACATGGGCCCGGCCGTGAACGAAGCGCAGCTCAAGACTGATCTGAGCTACGTCGACATCGGCAAAGACGAAGGCGCGAAACTCGCGTGTGGCGGCAATCGCCTCGACAAAGGCGCATACCAGCACGGCTTCTTCATGGAGCCGACCGTGTTTATCGACGTCGACCGCAAAATGCGGATCGCGCAGGAAGAAATCTTCGGCCCGGTGGTTTCGATCATCCCGTGCGACGGCCTGGAAGACGCCATCGACATCGCCAATGGCATCGAGTACGGCTTGTCTTCGGCGCTTTACACCAAGGACGTCAACAAGGCCTTCACCGCGATGCGCGATCTGTATGCCGGGATTACGTACATCAACGCGCCGACCATCGGCGCCGAGGTGCATCTGCCGTTTGGCGGCACCAAGGCCACCGGCAACGGTCACCGCGAGGGGGGCATCGGCGCAATCGACTTCTACACCGAGTGGAAATCGGTATACATCGATTATTCCGACAAATTGCAGAAGGCGCAGATTGACCGGCCGGAGTAGCGAAGGGCAGTCGTCGGTCGTTGGCAAACTGACCGCGGTCGGGTGCGGTTGTAGCGTGAAGCGCGCAACAGGTTTCCTCCGCGGCCTCTGCGAGTCCTTCGCGACCTCTGCGTTTTAAGATTTTTTGTCGAAAGTTCTTAAACCGCGGAGGACGCAGAGAAATGCCGCAGAGAGCGCAGAGAATTTTCGATTTACTTCGCTTCTTTGCGGTGGTGCTTCGCGATCTTTGCGGTTAAGCTTTTGTAAGTCGGAGTTGAAATGCCAGCCACTCAGTCCCGTGAAATAGCAGCGGCTCAGCGCCTTGATAACGTCCGCTACGCCATCCGTGATCTGGCCTGCGTGGCCGATGAGGTCGCCAAAAAAGGCCACAAGATTCTCCCGCTCAACATTGGCGATCCCATCAACTTCGACTTCCAGACGCCCGCCCATCTTATCGAAGCCGTCTACAAAGCCATGAAGGACGGCAAGAACGGATACGCTCCTTCGCCCGGCATCAAGGAAGCCATTGACGCGATCCGCGGCGAGGCCGAGCGCAAGGGCATCACGAGCGTGCAGGATATTTTCGTGACTTCGGGCGTTAGCGAAACCGTCGACATTTGCCTGGCCGCCTTACTGAATCCGGGCGACAACTTGCTGACGCCCAGCCCTGATTACCCGCTGTACTCCGCGGTGCTGGCCAAACTGGGCATTGAACTCAACACCTACGCGTTGAATGAAGATGACGGCTGGCAACCGGATCTGATCGATGTGCACAAGAAGATCGGGCCACGCACCCGCGGGATTGTGCTCATCAATCCCAACAATCCCACGGGCGCAGTGTGCTCGCGCCGCATGCTGGAAGCGATTGCCGAATTGGCGCGACGAAATAATCTAGTCATCTTTGCTGACGAGATTTACGACAAGCTCATCCTGGACGACGATCCGCACATCTCGCTCGCCTCGGTGGCGCCCGATGTGCCGATCGTCACATTCGGAGGCCTGTCAAAGAATTACCTCGCGCCCGGGTGGCGCATCGGCTGGGGCGTGGTCAGTGGCGACGCGGCCGCCGTCAAACCTTACGTCGAAGGCATTGGCCGCCTCTTGCGCTCGCGCTTGTGTGCCAATCATCCCGAGCAGTATGCGATCAAAGCCGCGCTCGAGGGACCCCAGGACCATCTGAAGGAAGTCGCCGCCAAGTTGCGCTCGCGCCGCGACCTCACCATGAAGTGGTGCGGTTCCACCAAGCGCGTTAGCTGCGTCGCCCCCAAGGGCGCATTCTATGCGTTTCCGCGTCTCGACATTCCCGAGGGGGACGACGTCTTCGTCAAGGAACTGTTGGTGCAGAAACACGTGCTGGTCGTGCACGGTTCGGGCTTCGGACAGAAAGCAGGCACCAAGCACTTCCGCATTGTCTTCCTGCCCGACGAGCAGACCTTGACCACGGCTTACGCCGGGATCGCCGACTTCATGAAGGCGCGCTACAAATAAGTTTCCCCGCCAAGATAGCCGCACCACCATCCCATAACGTTCTGAACAGGAGGCAGTTTCTGCTCTCGCGATCGAGGGAGGGTACCGGCTGCGCAAAACGGCCTTGGGCTGCTGGAGGGCGTGCTGTCCAGAGACCAGGATCGATCAGGCAAAAACCGACGCGCGCAAGCTAGAGGAGTCCGTCAGCCGCTCGCTCGCAGCTCATGGGAGTACAGGTTGGGATGGGGAGTTCAGCGACCTACCCGCACCGCCACCACCCAAAATTCAGAAATTCTGCCGTTAATTGGCACTGACAGCGACGGCGCTTCAGTGCGCGTGCACATTGCCGAAAGTGGCCAGCCTCCGTTTTTGCAGGTCCGTGACATCCAGATGTTCCGCTTCGAGTTCCGCTTCTTCTTCCGCCCATTCCTCCGCTTCGCGGCCGGCCAGCTTTTTCATCAGCCCCGACGCGCAAGCGGTGCAGCAGAAGCCTTTAATGTAGTGACGCTTGCCATCCTGCTGCTCGATGCAGTACTCGTAGGTGAAGGCCGGAGGCTGCGCAATGCACAGACTGCAAGCGTCCGGAGCGTTGACGTAAAGGGGATCAAAAGTTGCGAAGAAGAGGCTGTCGTTCATAAGCCACCTCGCAAAAAAATGGACTGCCTACTTCTTCTCACACTTTGGGTGAATTGCGCTGTGAGCCGGGTCACGAGACCGTGTCCGGGAAATACTCTTTTCCCTTTTCTGCAAGAAGTTCCGAATTCCCAGAAAGAAGCTCGTCTCTGCGATCTCGGCGGCATTTCTCTGCGCCCTCTGCGTTTTCAGATTTTTCTGACGAAGCTCATACCGACAAAGCACACCAGCATGGCCTTTACGTCAAAATCTGTTTTACACTCAACCCTGAGGCAATTCTGGGGCGGGTCGTTGATTGATATCCACAGCCATATTCTTCCCGAAGTAGACGACGGGCCCAAGTCATGGGAAGTGTCGGTCGAGATGTGCCGCATGGCTGCGGCCGATGGCGTCACCCACATGGTCGCCACCCCGCACTTTAATGACCGCTATCACTACGACTACGAATACCTGACCGGTTGCGTGCAGCGCCTCCAGAAGATGGTCGGCGAAACCCCGCGTCTCAACCTGGGCTGCGACTTTCATCTTTCCTACGACAACCTGCAGAGCGTGCTGGCGGACCCGTCGCGCTATACCGTGGCAGGAGGAAACTATCTGCTGGTGGAGTTGAGCGACTACAGCATCCCAACCCAGATTGGGGATTGTTTTCTACGTCTGGGTGATCGGGGCGTGACCGCCGTCATCACGCACCCCGAGCGCAACGCGATTCTTCGCCAAAGCCCGCAACGGGTGATTGAGTTTGTCGAGTTGGGCTGCGCAGTCCAGGTTACGGCCAACGCGCTCACGGGCTTCTGGGGACAGCGCGTCGCGCGCGTAGCCACCTGGCTGCTTGAGCGCGAGGCTGTCCACGTCATCGCCTCGGATGCGCACGACGCCAAGCACCGGACGCCGATCCTCTCCAAGGCCCGTGCCGCCGTTGCAGAAATTGCTGGCGAGGTCATCGCGACCGCTCTGGTCGAAGAAAACCCCCGAGCCATTTTGACCGGACAGCCGTTGCCCTACTCTCCTAAGCCAGCACTCAATTGTTAGCCGGACCGCACCAATGACGACCATCCGATGTCAGTGCTGCAAATCTCAACCGAAAGGTTCGCCAGGAACCACCGCCTATCTCGCGAAACAGTCCTCTGCGATCTCGCCGGCCTTTCTCCGCGTCCTCTGCGTTTTAAGATTTTTTTGCCCAACAGCCAACGCCTAGTATTAATTCACTATCAGCTAAGTTGTTGAAAGTTCGTCGGGCTCGGTCCGAGCTGCAAAACAACCCCATGGACGCCTCATGGAATGCCCTTTAAGCGCGCAGGGGAGCCCTACAGGCGCAGATTGCCCCTCGGGGCACCCTGAAGGTCATCCGCAGGCCAGCGAATCGCCCTGAGAGCCTGGAATCGCTAAATTAACTTATAGCTAATGAGTCGTCTTAGGGCTGGGGCTGGTTGGAGGGAATCGCAGGCCCCTTCCCTTCCGCGGCGGATGCCGGAACCGCGGGCCCGGACGAAGTGTCGGGAATGCTGGTCATGGCGCTTTCAGGATTGAGGAGGTGGTCGTGGCTCGGGCCCAGGCCCAGTTTGATCAGCGCGCGTGAGTCGGGCACTGTCTTGTTCTGCCAACCGTTATCGGCCTGGAACTTCCGCAAGGCGACTTCGGTCGACGCGTCCCACTTATCGGAGGGCTCGCCCTTCAGATAACCCTTCTGAATCAGAGCCTGCTGAATCTGATGCGTGCGCTCACCGTCAATCTTCTGCTGCCCGCGCTTCTTGGAATGCTTACCCTTGCGCGAGGCCGACGTCCTGGTGCGCTTCGCCTTGGCTGATTTCAGCTTCGTACTGGAACGGCTGGTCGCAGACGGTGACCCCGTCTTGCTGGCTGAGGTTGCGGACGATGCGGTCGCCTGCGTGAAGGCGATCGAACACACCAGGATCGTAACGCTTGAAGCCACTGTGCTCTTCAGCCACGATCCCGCAAATCTCATTGGAAAGCCTCAATCGCCCGGCAAAGCAGGTTTTCCCACTCTCATCAGATTGGGATGAGCCCTGCCCGCGAAGCGTTGTCAAGGAGTATGCCGTTAGGCACCGGCACTGGAAATCATCCCTGAATCGGGAGCCCAGTGCCAGTGACCGTTGGGCGATAGTCAGGTTACGGAAGTGTACCTGCGATAAAGATCGTGCCGTCCTGTCGCCCCGCCCCTCTGGGCCGGACCAGGAAGACCACGTCCTGCCCGCTCTTCAGCGTACCTTCAATACGGGTGAAGTCCTCTCCTGAATTGACGGGCTGCTTGTTGATTTCGAGAATCACGTCGCCGCGATTCAGGCCGATGTCATCGGCGAACGAGCCGGCTTTGACGTCCTGGACAATCACGCCCTTGCCGGCGGGAACATCCAGGCGCTCGGCCAGATCCGCCGTCAGCGGACGCACGCTCAAACCAAGCTTGCTTTCCTTGGGCTGTTGTTCTTCGTTGCCCTGCTGATCTTCGCCGAGGCGAGCCGCAAACAGCTTGGAGCGGTCCGCGATCGTGACCGAGGTCTGTTCCTTCTTGCCATTGCGTACGAAGCTCAGGTTCGCCTTTGAGCCCGGCTTGCGCGCGGCTATGTCAGCCACCAGTTCGTCGCCGTTCTTCACATCCTTGCCATCGACTGCCGTGATGGTGTCGCCAACCTTCAGACCTGCGGTATCAGCCGGGCTGCCCGGAACGACGTTTGAAATCGTGACGCCCGACTGCACGCCGTAAACGCGGGCGATGGCCGGAACAGGCTGCGCTGCGAATTCCACACCGATCGAGCCGCGCGTGACTTTGTGCTCGGGACCGATGATCTGGTTGTAAACCGAGACGACGGTGTTCGAGGGCATGGCAAAGCCAACGCCTGCATACGCGTTCGTTTCTGTCAGAATCGCGGTGTTGATGCCGATCACTTCACCGGACATATTCACGAGCGGCCCGCCGGAGTTGCCGGGGTTAATGGCCGCATCAGTCTGCACGAAAGACTGGAACTGTCGGCCCGGAACGATGTTGCGGCCCTTGGCGGAAACGATGCCCGCGGTCACGGTAGCCTGAAGTCCGAACGGGCTGCCGATGGCCAGAACCCAATCACCGACCTGCATGCTGTCGGAGTTGCCGATTTTGGCGGTGGGAAACCCTTTGTCCGATTCGATTTTGATGACCGCCAGATCGGTTTCCTGATCGGAGCCAACCACTTTGGCATCGTGCTGAACACCCGGAGGATCATCCTGGAGACGAACGCGAATGCGATCCGCCTTCTCGATCACGTGACGGTTGGTAATGATGTAACCCTTGGGATCGACGAGCACGCCGGAGCCCAGCGAGCGCTCCTTGATGTCGCCGCCGCCGGGACCACCACCGGGCCCGCCTTGGCCACCAAAGAAGCGATCAAAGAAATCGTCGAACGGGCTGCCCCCGGGGCCGCCCCCGCTGCCATCATTGTCTTGATCGCCCGGTCCCGGACGTGCGCCACGGCGCTGCTTGTGCGGGTTCTTGATGGTCGATTCGGTGTTGATGTTCACGACCGCCGGCTCCAACTGCTTGGCAATCTGCGAGAAAGCGTTGGAAAGCTGTTGCGGCGCGGGCACCGTCAGTTGCTTGGCGTCGGCGGATTGCTGCCCTTCCTTGCCCTTTACTCCGTAGGAAACAACCGACCCAATCAGAATGCCAACGGCGAGCGTGGCGAGAATACTCAGGGTGTAGAGCCAGCGTTTGGCCTTCAAATCCACCCAAAAAGCGCTTTCGCGCGGTTCCATAAGGTTTACTTCCTCCGCGAAACTTGAGCCCCGCTAAATTATACCTGTTTGGCACAACCCGATAGATATGTCGCAGGTGATAAAGGCGTTAATGCTTAGACGCGGGCTGCAGGGAAAGCGTTTCATGGGTCTACGAATTTCTTAGTTGTTTTCTTTCGACGCCTTCTGAGGCCTACATCCCGCCAGTCCATGGCTGAATCTCACAGAAGTGCGTACCATTTTCTTTCCGCATCCACGACGAAGCGGCGAAACGAAAGTTTCCCAAATCGAAGCACCAGTGGTACTTGCGCCGCTGGCAAGCGAACGCGTATATCGTGAAGACTGCGGGGAATGCGCGGCTGGCATCACTCCGCCTTAGTTTTTTAGATTCGAGAGGATGATCCATCTCGCCTGTCCGGCGACGAAAACGTCGGCAAGTCCATCGAAACAGTGCAGTAGAAAGAGGTGTTCTGCATGGCAACTACGGCAATGCCCAAGTCGAAGATTTCCGGCGGATCCTTCCTGCTGGAAGAGCGCCAGACCTCGGAGGTCTTCACGCCGGAGGATTTCACCGAGCAGCACCAATTGATTGGCCAGACGACGGAGGAATTTGCGGTTAACGAGATTCTTCCCAACGTCGAACGCATCGAGCACAAGGAATTCCAGGTGACGCGCGACCTGCTCAAGAAGGCGGGCGACCTGGGACTGTCGGGGGTCGAAATCCCCGAGGCCTATGGCGGGCTTGAGATGGACAAAGTGACGGCCGCGGTCATCGCCGATCATATTGCGAAATACGCGGGCTTCGCGACCACCTGGGGCGGGCATTCGGGCATCGGCACGCTGCCCATTGTTTACTTCGGCACCGAAGAACAGAAGAAAAAGTATCTGCCGAAGCTCGCTTCGGGTGAGACGGTGGGCGCGTACGCGCTATCCGAATCAACGTCTGGTTCCGACGCGATGAATTGCCGGGCGCGCGCCGAGCTGTCGAAAGATGGCAAGCACTACATCCTCAACGGCGAGAAGATGTGGATCACCAACGCCGGCTTCGCTGATCTGTTCACGGTGTTTGCGAAGATTGACGGCGAAAAGTTTTCGGCCTTCCTGGTCGAGCGCGGCTACCCGGGCTTCTCGGTGGGCGCGGAAGAACACAAGATGGGCATTCGAGGTTCTTCCACCTGCCCCATCATTTTGAACGACTGCAAGGTTCCGGTTGAAAACCTGCTGGGGGAAATCGGCAAAGGGCACGTCATCGCCTTTAACATCCTAAATATTGGACGCTTCAAGCTGGGCGCGATGTGCGTGGGCGGGGCGCGCGTGTCGCTCGAAAACGCCATCGGTTACGCGAAGCAGCGCAAGGCGTTCAGCAAAGTCATTGCTGACTTTGGCTTGATCCGCGAAAAAATCGCCAACATGGCCGCGCTGATTTACGTGGGCGAGTCGCTTGTCTACCGCACAGTTGGCATGATGGACGCAGCTCTGAGCGAAATCGACAAATCAGGCGCCGACGCGATGAAAAAAACACGGAAGGCGATCGAGGAATACGCCGTCGAGTGCTCGATCATCAAGGTGTGGGGTTCGGAAATGATCGACTACGTGGTTGACGAGACCATGCAGATCTATGCGGGTTACGGTTTCGTCGAGGAATATCCGGCGGAGCGCGCCTACCGCGATGCCCGCATCAACCGCATCTTCGAAGGCACGAACGAAATCAACCGGCTGATCATCACCGGGTTTCTCCTGAAGCGCGCCATGAGCGGGCAGCTTCCGCTGATGCCGGCTATCAAGAAGCTGATGGACGAAGTGCTTTCGGGCCCGAGCACGGGCGACGAGATCGAGGGCCCGCTCGCTGATGAACGCAAGCTGGTTTCCCAGGCGAAAAAGCTCGGCTTGTTCGCCGCCGGCTCGGCCACGCAGAAATACATGCAGGCTATCCAGGACCATCAGGAAGTGATGGGCGCGATCGCCGACATCACGATTGAAACCTACGCCATGGAGTCGGCCGTCCTGCGGGCGCAGAAACTGGTTGAATCCAAAGGTGAAAAGAACGCTGGGCTTGCGATCGCCATGACGCGCGTGTACCTGACCTCGGCCATGGAAAAAGTGGAAGCGTCGGCCAAGCGCATTATCGCCGCCGTAGCCGAAGGCGACATGCTGCGCACGCAGCTGGCAATTTTGCGGCGGCTGGCCAAGTACGAGCCGTTCAATACGATCGAACTGCGGCAGCAGATCGCGCAGCGGGCGATTGAGGTGGGGAAGTATTCGCTAGCGTAACCCCTTTTCACCGCAGAGACATAGAGGCACAGAGAACAAACGGCCCCCCCATCCAAACGTCCCGTCGGTGCGACGTTAGCGTGGGGATTTTCTCATTGGCGTGTCTCAGGAATTCATTCGCAACCTGTAGAATCATCTCCGCTTTCGCAAAGCATTTCAAAAATTTACGGTTGGGTTCGCCTATGAAATCCGTTTTCGTGGTTGCAATCAGTCTCCTGCTTGCCGTCAGCTCCGCCTACGCTCAACCGGATACGAGTGCTAACCCTGCCTCTCCCTCCGCAAACCTCGCTCTCACTCCGCCCATGGGCTGGAACAGCTGGAACAAGTTCGGCTGCAACGTGAGCGAAGACATGATCAAGGGAATGGCCGATGCCATGGTGAAGTCCGGGATGAAAGACGCCGGTTACCAATACGTCGTGATCGACGACTGCTGGCAGGTTTCGCGCGACAAAGATGGCAACATCGTGGCCGACCCGCAGCGTTTTCCTTCCGGCATCAAGGCGCTGGCCGATTACGTGCATTCGCTGGGGCTGAAGTTTGGCATCTATTCCGACGCCGGCTCGAAAACCTGCGCCGGGCGCCCGGGCGGGCTAGGCCACGAGTATCAGGACGCGCTCAAGTATGCAGCGTGGGGCGTGGATTATTTGAAGTACGACTGGTGCAACACCACGACGCAGGAGGCGCGCGCCTCATACGCGAACATGCGCAACGCACTGGACGCCGCGGGCCGGCCAATCGTTCTCAGCATTTGCGAATGGGGCACCGCGAAGCCGTGGCTTTGGGGAAAGGAAGTGGGCGGCAACCTGTGGCGCACCACCGGCGACATTCAGGATCGCTGGTCGGGCAAGAAAGAATGGGCGCCGGGCAACTGCTGCTCCTATGGCGTGACCGCCATCCTGGATGCCGAAGATGAAATTTACTCTTACGCCGGGCCGGGACACTGGAACGATCCTGACATGCTGGAAGTCGGCAACGGCGGCATGACCACGAACGAGTATCGCTCGCACTTCAGCTTCTGGGCGCTTCTGGCCGCGCCGCTGATCGCGGGCAACGATCTGCGCGACATGAAGCCCGAGGTCCACGACATTCTGACCAACAAGGAAGTAATCGCGGTCAATCAGGATTCTTTGGGACGGCAGGGACGCCGCGTCTGGAAAAACGGCGATCTGGAAGTGTGGTCGAAGGCGCTCGCGGGGGGCAGCCGGGCGGTGATCCTGTTCAATCGCGGCGAAGCGGAGAAAGAAGTCACGGCGAACTGGACGGATCTCGATTATCCGGCAAGTGTATCGGCGACCGTGCGCGATCTTTGGCAGAAGAAGGACTTGGGGAAGTTCACGGGCAAGTTCTCTGCGCCGGTGGCAGCGCATGGGGTAGTGATGGTGACGGTCAAGCCGTAGAACTCACGGACGCGCGATTGGTCGAACGCAATTGGCATGGACATTGAAAATCGTGGCGCTTTCCGGGCGCACGCCAACATGCGCGGTTTAGGACGCGGCGGCGTCCGGCTTGGATCACAATCCAGAATATGTTCTAGTAGGTGAGCTTGCGGTATTCCACAAGCATCTGAGCGCGCCAGCGCAGGATCATCCCGAACGCCAGTACGAAGAACAACGCCGCGGATTGTTGCGCCGAAAGAAGCGTATCGAAGTAGCCGCGCGCCAGGATTCGCACTCCTGCCAGCAGAAGGATGACCGTAAAGAACGCGCTCGAGCGCTCCATCATCACCACTTCGCCCTGCCGCACCAGGCGGGAGGTTCTCAACAAGGGATAGGAGAGGCCAACCGTACCGACCAGGAAAGCAAGACCTGCCCACGTCATTGGGATGCGAAAGGCGGGCATAGCAAACATGGAAAATCCGGTGGCCATACCCAGAGGCGGCATGATGATCTTCTTGATCGAAATCGGAGTGCGGCCTTCGCGAACCCGCCAAACGATGATTGCGGCGAGGCCAGCCAGGGAACCGAAAATCGACATTCCGCCCGGAAATTGCATAGTGTCACGAGTTCTGTGCCGACAGCGGGGGACGGCGGTTACGGATCAGGCTATTTCGCCTTGTCACGATATGCTGTGACGGCGATCACACGGCCGCGACGGTGGGGTGGTCTCCACGCGGCAAATCAGGCGTGATGAGGAAGCGATCGTCAAACCCTGTGCTTAGCCTGTCACGCGCGAGTCCTTCGTCTTTAACTCCTCCATCACGCTCTGGATCAGTTCCTTCGCGTCGCTCAGGCTCTTCATGACCATTTGAATGTCCATGACGGGCTTGCCGGGCCAGCGCTGGCTTTGGCAATAGACGCCGTGCTGGCCCACCAGCGCCATCGCGTCGGTGACCAGATCCATAGTGACGGCGAGACGGCCGCGCGGGACGCCCATCATGGTCTCGTAGTGCTCAAGTTCTCCCTGCTTGTCGTCGAATACCGGCATGGGTCGATTGTATCTTGGGCGGAGGGTGGGGGATAATTGGCGACGCATAAGAACTGCGAGCTTCGAGCTACGGGCTGCGAGCTAAGACACCATCCCAATTGTGTGGCATATCGCGAACAGGTTAAGTCTGCTAGCTGGCTGTATTGTGCCAGTCGATCACGCAGTGCGGTCTTGAACGTCTCTTACCTGAGAACGGATTTGGCTGATGATATTTGAGTGCGGCTTCAGCGAGAAAATTGCAGATCCGGGTTTTCAAATCTAACGAGGAGAATGTAATGAAGAAACGTATCGCAATCCTGATGTGTACTGTTTTTGCTCTTTCGATGATTGCGGCCGCGCAGATGGGCGGCGGCGACAAAAAACCGCGTCCCAGCCCGGCGGCCAACGCGCAGTGCAAGTTTGCCGACGGCAAATCGATCAAGGTCGCTTACTCGAGCCCGCGCGCCAAGGGTCGCAAGATTTACGGCGGGCTCGTCCCTTACGGCGAAGTTTGGCGTACCGGAGCCAATGAATCGACTACGTTCGTCACGGATGCCAATCTGACCATCGGCGGCAAGGACGTCCCGGCCGGCAACTACACCATGTTCACCGAACCCGGGCAGGAAAAGTGGTCGCTCATCATCAGCAAGAAGACGGGCGAGTGGGGCACCGATTATCCCAAAGGTGAGGACCTGGGGCGCTACGACATGAGCGTATCGAAAACGGACGCGCCGGTGGAAAACTTCACGATCTCTTTCCACGAGATGGGCACCGGGTGCCACATGTACCTGGATTGGGAAAACACGCGAGCGACGATCGAGATTACGGAGAAAAAGTAGAGCAAAGGCATTTACCACAGGGGACACGGAGGGACACCCTGTGTCCTCTGTGGTTAAGCTTTTCTGCCCGCGAATGTCACTGACGCCCGCACGAATTTAGGACTACAATTCCGGCTGAATCCTCAAGAATTTCCGCGGGAGGTTCCCCATGCCCGTGTACGACTACCTTTGCAACGATTGCCACAAGGAATTCGAGACAGTTCTCACCCTGAATCAGCACGACCACGAACAAGTACGCTGTCCGCACTGCGGCAGCAAGAATGTTGAGCAGGAGGCGAAAGCCTTCTTTGCAGTGACATCAAAGAAAAGCTGAACAGCACAATCATCTACCACACGATGGCGCAAGGAAAACGGGGGCAGAGAGGAACATTCTCCCTGTCCCTCCCTGCGATTAAGTGGTTTGCGGCTTCCAGCGCAGCACGGGCTTTCGCGCCGCGGCGGTCTCGTCCAGTCGCGACACGCGCGTGGTGTGCGGCGCATCGAGCACAGTCTGCGGATCTTCTTCCACTTCCTGCGCAATGGACTTCATCGCGTCGATAAACAGGTCCATCTCGGCTTTGTCTTCGCTCTCGGTGGGCTCGATCATGAGCGCACCATGCACAATCAGCGGAAACGCCGTGGTGTAGGGATGGAAGCCGTAGTCGATGAGACGCTTGGCGATGTCCATCGTCTTGACGCCTTTTTTCGCCTGCAGTTTGTCGCTGAACACGACCTCGTGCATGCTGGGCGTCGAGTAGGGCAGATCGTAAACGCCGTCCAGGCCTTTGCGGATGTAGTTCGCGTTCAGCACCGCGTCTTCCGTGGTCTGGCGCAGGCCGTCGGGACCGTTGGCAAGGATGTACGCCAGCGCCCGCACGAACATTCCGAAATTTCCATAGAAGGAGCGCACGCGTCCGACGGACTGCGGGCGGTTGTATTCGAAGCCGAGCGTACCGTCGTTCTTGGTGATCACGACCGGCGTGGGCAGGAACGGCTCGAGCGCGCGCTTCACTGCTACCGGGCCGGAACCGGGTCCGCCTCCGCCATGGGGCGTGGAGAACGTTTTGTGCAGGTTGAGGTGCATGACGTCGACGCCAAAGTCGCCCGGACGAACTTTGCCGACCAGCGCGTTCATGTTGGCGCCGTCCATGTAGAGCAGGCCGCCCTTGGCATGCAGAATCTGCGCGATCTTGTGTATCTCCTGCTCGAAGACTCCCAGCGTGTTGGGATTCGTGAGCATGAGAGCAGCCACGTCGTCGTTCATCTGCGCTTCGAGCGCGGAGACCTCGACCATGCCGCGCGAATTGGACTTCAGATTTTCGACCGCGTAGCCGACCATGGCGGCGGTCGCGGGATTGGTGCCGTGCGCGGAATCGGGAATCAGAACTTTCTTGCGCGGATTCCCTTTCGACTGGTGATACGCGCGAGCAATCAGCAACCCGGTCAACTCGCCATGGGCGCCGGCGGCGGGCTGCAGCGTGATGGCCTCCATGCCCGTGATTTCCAGAAGGCAATCGCTGAGCGTCTTGATGATGCGCAGCGCTCCCTGGGAAATTTTCTCCGGCTGGTAGGGATGTCCGTTGGCAATGCCTTCCAGGCGCGCGACAACTTCGTTGACGCGGGGGTTGTACTTCATGGTGCAGGAACCCAGCGGATACATGCCTAGATCAATCGCGTAGTTCCAGGTCGAGAGGCGGGTGAAATGGCGAATGATTTCGATCTCGCTGACTTCGGGCATCACACCCAGATCACGGCGCTCGGCGTTGCCCAGTAGTTTTGCGGTGTCGACCTCGGGAACGTCAAGCGGCGGGAGTTTCCACGCAGCTTTGCCGGCTGAAGACTTTTCGAAAATCAGGCTTTCGTTTTGATTGACGTGGCGCGTGGCTTTGGGAGTCGGATGCTTCATCGCGCCACCTCCTCGACCGCGCGCTCGCCATGAGGTTCCTCGGCTTCACTTTCGGCAAGCATGCCGACTGCGGTGTCGATTGAGGTGCGCGTGGTCATTTCGGTGCAGCACCAGAGGGCCGCGTTGCCGAGTTCGGGATAAAACTTCTTCAAGGGCAGGCCGCCCACGATCTTGTGGCCCAGCAGGCGGCTGTTGATCACGTAGGGATCTTCGCTGGTCTGCACGACGAATTCGTTGAAGCGGGGCGCACCCGTGAAAAGAACCTGAGCATGTTTACCGAACTGATCGGCGGCGTAGGCGGCCTTGGCCAGATTCTGCTTCGCCAATTCCTTGAGGCCGACCTTGCCATACACCGTCATGAAGATGTTGACCATGAGCGCGACCAGCGCCTGGTTGGTGCAGATGTTGGAAGTGGCCTTCTCGCGCCGGATGTGCTGTTCGCGCGTGGCCAGCGTCAATACGAAGCCGCGCTTGCCGTTGCGGTCGGTGGTTTGTCCGGCGAGGCGTCCCGGCATTTGACGGACGAATTTTTCCTGGGTAGCAATCACGCCGCAATAGGGGCCGCCAAAGCCTAGCGGCACGCCGAACGACTGGGCCTCCATGGCAACGATGTCGGCCTGGCGCGGCGGCTCGATGATTCCCAGCGAGACCGCTTCCGCGATCGAGACGACCAGCAGCGCGCCGTTCTTGTGCGCAATGTCGGCGATTGCGGCGACGTCTTCAATCGTTCCGAAGAAGTTAGGGGACTGGATCAACACACAGGCCGTGTCGGAGGTGATGGTTTTTTCAAGTTGCTGCAAGTCCAGGCGTCCCGAGTCGGTGAAACCTGCGGTCGCGAGTGGCATGCCTTGATGATGCGCGTAAGTGGCGAGCACTTCGCGATACTCCGGATGGAGGCTCTTCGCGACGACCACGGAGTTTCTCCCGGTTACGCGAACTGCCATCATGGCTGCTTCGGCTGCAGCAGTCGAACCGTCATACATGGAGGCATTGGCCACCTCCATCCCAGTCAACTCGGAGATCATGGTCTGAAATTCGAAGATCGCCTGCAGCGTGCCCTGCGAGATCTCGGCCTGATACGGCGTGTAGGCGGTGAGGAATTCTCCGCGCGAAATCAGCGAATCGATGATGACCGGCCGGTAGTGCATGTAGGCGCCCGCGCCGAGAAAACTGGCGTACTCGATGCCGTTCTCCTGCGAGCGCTGGCGGAACCACTCGACGATTTCAGATTCCGCCATCTGGCGCGGGACCTTCAGATCGCGGTTGAGCCGATACTCTGTGGGGATGGGCGCGAACAGGTCGTCGATCGAGCGTGCCCCGATCGCCTTGAGCATCGCTTCACGGTCGGCGGGTGATTTGGGTAGATAACGCATAGGGAGTTATATAGATGTAACCAGCGGCCAGAAAGATTGATGGACGGGAGTCTCGCCGACTCTCGTGTGCAGTTACGAGCCAGTACTCGAGTTCTACTAGTGCCCGCCTTCTTCCAGCACGAACTTTTCGTAGTCCGCCGCCGACATGAGACTATTCAGGTCGGCTGGATTTTTCAGCGTGAGCTTAAGCATCCAGGTGTTGTTGGCGTCTTTATTGATCTTTTCCGGCGCGGTTGCCAGGTCCCCGTTGACTTCGGTAACGGTGCCTGACGCGGGCGCGTAAAGATCGGAGACAGCCTTGACCGATTCTACGGTTCCGAAGGTTTTGCCCGCTGTGATCTCTGAACCAAGCTTGGGTAAGTCGACGAACACGATGTCGCCCAGCGATTCCTGGGCGTAGGCGGTGATGCCGACAGTTGCGGCGGAGCCATCGACTTTGATCCATTCATGTTCTTTCGTATATTTCAGGTCGGTTGGGTAGGGCATCTTTCCTTCTTGCTCCTGGCTGCTAGGTTCTCGCTCGTCCTATTTGCCGCCGGCGTTTCAGTCTGTAGTCCTTATCCTCGACGCTTACTCTGTGTCCTCTGTGTCTCTGTGGTGGGTTCGGTTCTCCTGGATCGAAACTTCCCCCGCCGCCTACGTCTTTTTCGGTCTCTTATAGAACGGCGTCGGCACCACCTCGGCGCCCACGCCTTGCCCGCGAATCTCCACTTTCAATTTTGAACCCACTGCAGCCAATGCCGGCGGCACGTAGGCGAGGGCGATGTTCTTTTTCAAAAATGGGGCCGGCGATCCGCTGGTGACGTAGCCGACTTGTTTGCCCGATTCGTCGAGGACCTTGTAGCAGTCGCGCGCGATGCCGCGCTCGATCATCTCCAAGCCTACCAGCGTCCGCTCGAGCCCTTTTGTTTTCGCCTGCTCGAGAGCGCTCCGGCCGATGAAGTCGGGTTTCTCCATTTTGATGAAGCGGTCGAGGCCGGCTTCCCAAACATTGATGGTGTCGGAAATTTCGTGCCCGTACAGGGGAAGCTTACCTTCCAGACGCAGCGTGTTTCTCGAACCCAAGCCGCACGGAACCACACCAAATTCATTGCCAGCTTCGAGGATTTCCTTCCACACCCGCGTGCTGGTCGGCTCGTCTGCAGGAATGTAGATTTCGAAACCGTCTTCGGCGGTGTAGCCGGTGCGCGCGATCAGGATGTTCTTCAAGCCGCAGACCGCGCCACGCGTTACCCAATAGAATTTTACGGCAGATAGATCGGCGTCCGTCAGCTTCTGGAGCAACTGGACACCTTTGGGGCCCTGGATCGCGATCTGGGTGAAGTCGTCGGAAAGATGCTCGAGCCTGCAATCGAACTTCTGGGTATTGTCGCGCACCCAGTTGAAATCCTTCTCGCGCGTGCCGGCATTGATGACGAGCAGATATTCTTCTTCGCCGAGACGATGCACGATGACGTCATCCACGAACGTGCCCTCGGGATAAAGAAGAGCCGAGTATTGCGCTTGCCCGATCGCCAGACGGCCCGCGTCGTTCATGGAAATGTGCTGGACGGCCGCCAGCGCCTGCGGACCCGCGAGGCGGATGTCTCCCATGTGACTGACGTCGAAGATGCCGACGCCAGTACGCACGGCGTTGTGCTCGGCCATAATTCCGCCGGCCGACGGGTACTCCACGGGCATGTCCCAGCCATTGAATTCAACCATCTTGGCGCCCATCTGGCGGTGGACGGCGTTCAGCGCGGTCTTACGGATAGTCGGCGTAGTCGCCTCGACAGCAGGCAAGCGGAATCCTCAATCAGATGCGCAGTTGGCTGGGCTGCGGAGTCGTGGAACTCATAACCCTATCACGCTGTTTTTTATGGGGTCAAACGGGAAGGAGCAGGTCTCAGGCTCAGGGCTCAGGTCTCAGGTCGAACACAGCATTCGACTCTTGGGTGTTGAGGCTCGTAGCTCGTGGCTCGCAGCTCGAAGCTCTTAGTTACCAACGGAACGTTTTCCGTTTGGCGTACCGGCGCTAGAGTTCCCTCATGGCGACCACGAAAGTTAAAGTTCGGTGCAGCCAGTGCGAGCAGGTTGAAGAGCGCTGCGACTGCGAGAAATATTGCGTCTTCTGCCAGAGCCAGTTGGACGTCCGGCTGTGCGAAGACGGGCTTTTCTACTGCGGCGCTTGCCGCGAAGCCTGCGACTACAAAGTCTCGATGTAGATCACTCAAGGCCCGGCTCGCCCATCGGTCGGCAGGCGAAAGGCCCGAGGCTGCGCCCGCCATTTCCCTTGCCACAAAGCCTGGTTCGCTTGCTAAACTTCGCCATCCTGACAGAGCAACGTCCACGCTTAATGCTGAATTTGCTCGCTAAAAACAAACCGCGGGAATGGACGACAGGCGTACAGGCAGGGGTAGGACGCCTGCCTCTCCACCAACATCGCATCGCTAGCGCACAGGTTTGAACAGGACGCTGCTGCCTACTACCCGGCGCGCCACCGCTGCGGCCAGCACCTCCGCCTTGGATGGATGCGGTTTAGCCGATTCCGTCTCCCCCGCCGCATCTGCAGACGCCTCTTTCGCCTTGGCTTCCACTTTGGCTTCCGCCTCGGCGGGCGCAGCTTTGTACGCCTCGTGTGCTTGCGCGCCTTTCTCCGTTCTCTGGATTTCTACACTACCCCTCAGCACGGCGCCGTCGTCGATGCGGATCCGGCGCGTGACGATCTCTCCCTGAATATTGCTTTCCGCGCGCAGGTCCACCAGGTCGCTGCAGTGGATGTTGCCCTTCACCGAACCCATCACGGCCACTTCGCGCGCCTGAATATTCGCCTTGACCGTGCTGCTGCGACCAATGGTCACCCGATGCTCGGGACACTGCACCGATCCTTCCACGGTGCCGTCGATAAAGAGGGGTTCGCTCCCACTGACCTCGCCTTTGATGACGATCGAAGCACCGATCGTGGCATGTTCCGTAACCGGTCCTGCCGAAGGAGCTTTCCAAGCGTCGGGACCAAGTCCAGTATTCGATAAATTCTCTGCCATGGCGATTGCCTTCCTTGGCGTGACATGGGCGGCGCTTCGATAACCTCTGCCGCCTGTGGTGGCTATCGGCGATTCCGGGAAATTGATTAGGGTGGGGTTAAACTTCTGGACCTTGGGTTCGCCCCTGCCGAGGCAAAACCGTACAGAAGAGGTTTATCTAGACCACTACCGATTCTTTGTACTCTCCAAACACTTGGCGCATTGCATCGGAAATCTCGCCCACGGTCGCGTAGGTCTCGACGGCCGCCAGAATGCGCGGCATCAAGTTCGCTCCGCAACGAGCTGCCTCTTCCACACCCTGCAGTGCAGCCTGGCACGTACCCGCATCGCGCCGAGCGCGCAAGGCCCGCAGGCGCTCCACCTGCCTAGGCTCGAGTGCTTCATCAATCCGCTGGATGGGAATCGGCCGCTCTGCTTCCAGTTCGAAGCGGTTCACGCCCACCACAATGGCTTCTCCGCGATCGACCGCCTGCTGATACTCGTAGGCGGCGTTCTGGATCTCCTGCTGCACGAATCCGCGCTCGATGGCCTTCAACATCCCACCTAGCACTTCGATCTTGCCCAGGTACTCGGCGGCGCGCTTTTCGATTTCATTGGTCAGGCTCTCGATGTAATACGAACCGGCCAGAGGATCGACCGTCTGGGGCACGCCCGATTCATACCCAATAATCTGCTGCGTGCGCAGCGCGATTCGCGCCGACTGTTCGGTGGGAAGCGCCAATGCCTCGTCGAACGAGTTGGTGTGCAGCGATTGCGTCCCGCCCAGCACCGCCGACAACGCCTGCAGCGCGGTACGCACGATGTTGTTCTCGGGCTGCTGGGCAGTCAGGGTTGAACCCGCGGTCTGGGTGTGGAAGCGCAGCATCCAGGACCTGGGATTGCTGGCTCCGAAATGCTCGCGCATGATGCGCGCCCACATGCGTCGCGCCGCGCGGAACTTGGCGACTTCCTCCAGAAAATTGCTGTGCGCGTTGAAGAAGAAGGAAAGCCGCGGAGCGAACTTGTCGACATCGAGCCCGGCATCGATGGCCGCCTGCACATACGCCATGCCGTCGCCCAGCGTGAAAGCGACTTCCTGCACTGCGGTCGAACCGGCCTCGCGCATGTGGTAGCCGGAGATTGAGATTGTGTTCCAGTCCGGAACGTTCTCGTTGGTCCAGGCGAAGATGTCGGTGATGATGCGCATCGCCTGCTGGGGGGGATAGATATAGGTTCCGCGCGCGATGTATTCCTTGAGCACGTCATTCTGCACGGTGCCGGAAAGCTTGCGGATGTCGGCGCCCTGCCGCTTTGCGACCGCGACGTACAGCGCCAGCAGAATCGACGCGGTGGAGTTGATGGTCATCGAGGTGGAAATCTTCGTGAGATCGATGCCCGAAAACAGGCGCTCCATGTCTTCCACTGAGTCGATCGCCACGCCGACCTTGCCGACTTCTCCCATGGCGAGCGGGTTGTCGGAGTCCAGCCCGATTTGCGTGGGCAGGTCGAAGGCCACCGATAGGCCGGTGGTGCCGTTGGCGAGCAGGTACTTGTAGCGCTTGTTAGACTCCTCGGCGTCGCCCATACCGGCGTACTGGCGCATGGTCCAGAGCCGGCCGCGGTACATCGTTCCTTGCACGCCACGCGTGAACGGATATTCGCCCGGATAGCCCGCCTCGCGTTCCTGATCCCATTTCTTCAGGTCGGCTGGGGTATAGAGCTGGCGCACCGGGATATGCGAGGAAGTTTCCGGATCGGGGTGGGGTGTGGTCTTCGGCAGGGGAGCGGTTTTCAGCTTTTCCGTCATAAAACTTCACCACCGAGGGCACAGAGCGACACAGGGTACTTCAATGCCCAACAGGTCGAATGCTGACAATTTCATAGCCGTCACTCTGGAGCCAAATTTCGCGAGATTGCTTTGCGACCTTTGTCCTCTGTGGTCAATTCTTCTTCTGACGCACCCGCCAGAAAGAGCTCACACCGAAATAACCAAAGGTCAGGCAAAAACACAGCGCGACCGCGAAGCGAGCGGGCTCGCCATGGCCGGCCTGGTACTTTGCAAACTCGCGGCTCAAGGCGACTCCACCAATGGCCGCCAAGGCAAGGAAAACAAAGCCCGTAACTTCGAGCCACAATTGGTGCAACACGCGCCCGAAAGAACGCAGCGTAATGCGCGCCGCCTGCACGACCGCGCCCATGGTCCGACTCTGCCCCGCGTGCTGTCCGGCCACTTGCGCGAGGATACGGAGTTTACGAGTTAAAGGTAGGGCGGCCACTGGTCGATTTTATCAATGTTCGGGGTTACAATAACGGCAACGCGAGGAGCCCGGTCACAATCTCGTGTGACGGCGACTCCTGCCAGGGGGGTTCTGTGGACCAGCAACTCAAACAGTTGATGAAAGAACTGGGCGAAGCAATCAACGAGTCGCTGGCCGACTCCGATTCCATTGCGGAGGTGGTGTCGCGCATCAAAGAGGGCGGCTACGACATCTTCCTCGTGCTCGAAGCCACCATCGGCGTCAGCAAGCAAGGCGAGAAATCGAGCGACAAGACATCCCTGGTAACGACCCTGACCACCAACCCCACGTTCAAAGTCAACGATCAGGACCTCAAATTTTTAAAGTCTCTGCGTATCAAAGTCGACGAAGACGTCGCTTAGCTGGTGGCTGGTGGCTCATAGCTGGTGGGCTACTGCGTTAATTCTTCCTGCCGCTGCTTCTCTTTTTTGCGTCCTTTGCCATTTGGGGCTATAAGCGTCTTCCGTTCTTCTGCAGGCCTTTATCGGGGCCATGCACTCAAAAGGGTTCGCTACCAGCCATCAACCACGAGCCATTAGCCGCCATCAGCGATGAGCTATCAGCCAACCGCTAGCCCTGTGCTACCATCTACCGTTTCCGCAGCCTAAGTGCGGCGGTACGAATTTCAGTGCCGCCGCCATCGTCAGGCCCGTAAGCAACTTCATTCACCAGGAATTCGGATGAAAGATACGCTGGGAGTCCTGCTAGCTGGAGGCGCGGGCGAAAGGCTGTACCCCCTTACCCGCGACCGTGCGAAACCGGCGGTTACCTTTGGCGGCATCTACCGCATTATCGACATCACCCTCTCCAATTGCATCAATTCCGACCTGCGCCGCGTCTACATTCTCACCCAGTACAAGGCTCTGTCGCTGAACCGGCACATCCGCGAAGGCTGGAACATCGTGGCGCGCGAAATGGGGGAGTTCGTCGAGATTCTGCCGCCCATGAAGCGCGTGAGCGACAACTGGTACATGGGGACCGCGGACGCGGTCTATCAGAACATCTACTCCATCGGCTCCGAGCAACCCAAGCACGTCCTGATTCTTTCCGGCGACCACATCTACAAGATGGACTACGGGAAGATGCTGGAGCAGCACAATCATTCGGCGGCCGATGTCACGTTGGCGACCATTCAGATCTCGCCCGACGAGGTTTCGCGCTTCGGGGTGGTCGAAGTGGATCGCGACCATCGCGTGAACGGTTTTCAAGAGAAGCCGAAGCAGACCGAGTTGCGCTCGCCCTGGAATTCGGAAAAAGTTGCGGCGTCGATGGGCATCTACCTTTTCAATACCGACGTGCTCATCCCGGTGCTGCTCAAGGATGCTGAGGATGCTGATTCCAGCCACGACTTTGGAAAAGACATCCTGCCCAAGATGGTTGACGAGTACCGGGTTTATGCCTACGACTTCGTCGACGAGAACAAGAAAGAAGCGCTGTACTGGCGCGACGTGGGCACTCTTGAGGCGTTCTACGAAGCGAACATGGACATCGTTTCCGTGTCGCCGGTTTTCAACCTGTACGACGCGGATTGGCCCATCCGCACGCACCAGCGACAGTATCCGCCCGCGAAGTTTGTATTCGCCGAGGCCGGGAGAACAGGCACCGCAATCGATTCCATCGTGTCAGCCGGTTGCATCGTTTCGGGCGGTTCGGTCAAGAACTGCGTCCTGTCGCCCGACGTGCGCGTGAATTCCTATACCGAGATCGATAACAGCATTTTGTTCTCGCATGTAAATGTGGGGCGGCACTGCCGCATTCAGCGAGCCATTATCGATCGCGACGTGCACATTCCCGAGGGCACCACCATCGGATTCGACGCCGACGCCGACAAGGAGCGATACTTTGTGACCGAAGAAGGCATCACGGTGGTGACGCGGGATTACTCGCTGTTCGAGAATCCGGTGACGGTGGATTACTTTACGAGCGAGTGAGAGATGCGCACCGGTCTCAGATCGCGGGTCGCTGGTTGTTGGGTCTTGCGGTGCGGTGGTCGCAGTGCCCGATGATCTCTAACTAGCCTGTCATCTTGAGCGGAGTGAGGCGTTAGCCGAACGCAGTCGAAAGACCCGTGCACTGTCTGCGGCGCCACTGGCTCCGCGAATGTTTTCTCATGACACTCGACCGGCGCCAATTTCTCCAACTCGCCGCTGCGGCCTCTCTCGCTCCCAACATACTGGCTACTTCCGAGGCCCCCTCGATGCTCGACCACATTCTGCTTGGCTCCAGCGACCTCAACGCGGGCCTCGCTTTCTTCGAAGAAAACACGGGCGTCCGCGCGGCCTTCGGCGGTGTTCACCCGGGTCGCGGCACGCGCAACGCCCTGCTCTCCCTCGGCGACCGTCAATATCTGGAAATCATCGCGCCCGACCCGGCGCAAAGCAAAATCCCCGACTTTGCGACACCACTGGTCGAAAAGCTGAAGTCACTTTCCACTCCGCGCCTGGTGGCCTGGGCCGATCACCCGGGCAATCTTGAAGCGCTGGCCGCAAAACTCAAGGCCGCCGGCGTCGCGTTCGACGGCCCGCGCGACGGCTCACGCGCCCGGCCCGATGGCCGCCTGCTCAAGTGGAGAACTCTGAATCTTGCCGACGATCGCAACGGCATCCTTCCCTTCTTCATCGAGTGGGATCCGGACTCCGTTCACCCCTCAGTCGACGCGCCGCAAGGCTGCCGTCTTGATCGATTCTCCATCGCCGATCCCGATCCCATGACGCTTGCGAAGTCCTTCGTGGCACTCGGTCTGGAAGTCCCCATCGATCGGGGCGAAAAAACCGAACTCCGCGCCCAGATTCGCAGCACCAGAGGCGTGATGGTTCTGACGTCGTAACTCCAATTTCTGTGCCCTCTGTGAAGGTGTTTGCCGGTTGGTGCGCTCACGGCCGCTGGCATAACCGCAGAAATTGTCCTACACTGTCAGCAATTCCCCCGGGGCGTAGCCAGTCATTCGAAATCTTTCAATGGAGGCACCATGGCGACTGCCATCGCGCATCCCGATACGTCTGCCCAGCCGGCGCCGAGCCTGCCGGGACGGCGTTACGACAATTACTTCTTCATGGGCATGGGTCTGCTCATGGCGGCCACCGTGTTCGTCGGCTTTGCGCCCACCTACTACCTCGCAGGCGTGTTCCGTGCGCCGCTGCCCAGCACGATTGTTCACGTACACGGCGCGGTGTTCACGGGATGGATCCTGTTGTTCATCACGCAGACCTCGCTGGTTGCCTCCGGACGCGTGGATATACACCGGCGGCTGGGCGTCGTGGCATTCTTCTGGGCGTGTCTTATGGTGATCGTCGGCGTACTCGCCGCCACCGACTCGCTGGTGCGGGCGGATCGTCCGGGCCGGGACCCGCTGTTTTTCTACATTATCCCGCTCAGCGACATGCTGGTGTTTGCGCCGCTGATCTATTTTGCTTATCGAGCGCGCCGTAATCCGGCAACTCACAAGCGGCTGATCCTGGTGGCCACCATCGATCTCCTGATCGCTGCCATCGCCCGTTGGCCCGTCGCATACGTGCATAGAAATGCCGGGCACGCCGGGATAGTGAGTTGCATGTTCCTGTTGATCCTTGTTGTTTACGACTTGTGGTCGACGCACAAAGTCCATCGCGCAACCTTGTGGGCCAGCGCGCTGATGATCTTCGTGTACGCGGTCCGCATTCCGATCGGAAAAACCGAAGCCTGGCACGCCTTCGCGACCTGGGTGCAGGCGATGGCGCGATAGGCTGCTTCCAGCTCACTAGGCCTTTCTGGGGTTGTTCTAAAGCCTTCACCCTATTTACGCCCATTGCCGGGCCGCCTAGTTTCAATGATGTCTGGGGCTAGACCGCTCTGCGCGAGCTGAACATTCGCGCTAGTCGCGAGATCTGCGTCCCCTCCGACTCGTACCCACCGATGGCCACTGTGCAGCCAGAAGTAATCGTGAACGGCGTTGCTTCCAGCGGCCCTGCAAACGACGTTGCTCCAGACCAGGAAGTAGAACTTCTTCGCGGGTCGGTGCAAGCTGGAGTCGTCGCCCAGTTTGTGATCGCGGCGGCGGCCGCCGTAGGTCTGATTTATCTTCTGAAACCGGTTCTTGTCACCGTACTGGTAGCCACGCTGCTGGCGTTCGCGCTCGACCCTCTGGTGGTCCTGCTGGCGCGGTTGCGTATTCCACGGGCCGCAGGAGCGGCGATCGCCCTGGTTGTATTGATGGGGCTTTCTTCCGCGCTCATATTTTTCTTTTACAACCGTGCCGTGGACTTCGTGGAGGAACTACCGAGGTTCTCGGCCACAATCCGCGAAGACCTGGAAAAACTGCAGGCCCAGGCCGACAAGTTTGAGAACAGCACGCGAGCGGTGATGCCGAGCGAGGCCGGCAAGAAGCCGATCCCGGTGCAAGTGCAGGAGTCGCACGGCATCGCGAAGCTTATCTCGACCGGCGCCAGCCAGTTTGGCGAGATCGCGCTGGCCATCAGTTTCGTGCCTTTCCTGATCTATTTCATGCTGACCTGGAAGACGCACGTGCATTCGGCGACCCTGCGCGTGTTTCCGAAGGAAAAGCGGTTGATCGCCTATCGAACGATCGGGCGAATTTCGGAAATGATTCGAAGCTTCATCGCCGGCAATCTATTTGTGGGGCTTCTCAACGCGATCGCATCCACTGCAGTATTTGGCGCGGTGCACTTGCCCTATTTTTATTTTCTGGGTGCAATCAGCGCATTCGTAGGATTGGTGCCCTACCTTGGGCTATTCTTTGCGCTGCTAGCGCCGCTGGCCGCCGGAATGGGAGTGCTGACCAACTCACAACTGGCAATCGTATTCTTATCGGTGGTGGTCCTTCACCTGGTCACCATGAACCTGCTGTATCCGAAGGTCATTGGACGGCGCTTGCGGCTGAACCCTTTGGCGGTGGCGTTGTCGTTGCTTTTCTGGGCGTGGATCTGGGGGGCGTTCGGATTGATTCTTGCCGTTCCGTTGATGGCAACCACAAAGATTATTTGCGATTACATCGAGCCACTGCAGGGGTTGGGGGAGTGGCTGGGAGACTGAGCGCGTCCCGCCGCTGCGCTTAAAGGCGCCTAACGACATTTGGCCTTTGCGGCGCACCTGAAGGCGCGCCCTGATACGAACGCACGCAACCACCCTGCGACACATCCACGCGGCAGATCTATGTTCCAAATCTCTCTGCCGCGCGGGCTCTTGCTTTTGCCGCTTCTTCTTCTCGATTCTTGGGCGGAGCTGTGGTTTCGAGTGAGTGAAGCAGGCGCGCGGCGATCCCCGCGATTTCCTCGATAGCTGCCTGGAAAGCCTCCTCGTTGGCCTTGGAGGGCTTGTTGAATCCTGTGATTTTCCGCACGAACTGCAGAGAAGCTGCGTTTACTTCGTCTTCGGAAACCGGCGGATCAAAGTTGAAAAGCGTTTTGATATTCCTGCACATGCTGACTTGGTACTCCCCATCCGACCCGAACAGAGCGGGTTCTCTTAGAATTCAATTTTAACAAGTGCGCGCCGGCCCGTTGGAGGAGAAGAAGACCCAGGCAAAATGCGGATGGGATAAGGGGGCGCCAAGCCTGGTGAGAGATTGCTCTAACGTGGTTCTTAAGTGGACTGGTATCGGCCAAAACCAAAAATGGACGGGTCCTTCGCTCCGCTCAGGGTGACTGGCAACAGTACCCAATGACAACTGCCCTGAAGACAATTTTTCGGGACTGCTACAATTCCTTGCCGCATAATGACTTACTGGGCCATCGGGAACTTTTGTTGGGGCAATCAACGTATGCACCACGAGAAGTCAGTTCAGGGGCGTGCCGGGTCTCGCACCGCCGTCTCCACCTAAAGCCAGAATTTCCGGGGAGCGCTGGTTGGAAGACGCTCAAATCGTCAACAGTCTCGTACGGCGCTGCATTGCAGGCGATGCCGTGGCGTGGGAGGAGATTGTCCAACGATACAATCGGCGTATCTATAACATCTGCTTCCGGTTTTCCGGCTCTTCGGACGACGCGCAGGACCTGACCCAGGAAGTTTTCATCAAGATGTACCGAACGCTGAGCTCCTACGACGTGGAGCGGGGCGCCTTCATGACATGGCTTACCACCATGACACGCAACCTTCTGGTCGACCACTTCCGTAAAACCAAGCAGGATCGCGTTACGGACTCGATAGACGCGACCACGTCGGAACATGAGGATTCCATGCCCCTCAGCGACCAGATCCCGGACAAAGGGCCGGCCCCCGACACTAAAGTGCAGAGCCGGGAAACGGGCGATGTCGTGCATGAGGCCCTTCAAAAGCTTTCGCCGGAACTTCGTGAAGCAGTGATTCTAAGGGACTTACAGGACATGGACTATCGGGATATCGCGGCGGTTCTACGGGTTCCGGAAGGAACCGTGAAATCCAGGATTAACCGGGGTCGCGCGGAACTTGCGAGGCTCCTCCAACGTATCTACAGGCAGGTGATGTGATGCCAGGTGAAACCCATAACGGTATGCAGTGCAACGAGTTCGAGGCACTCCTTTTTGACGCCCTGGACAACCAGTTGAGGGGCGTGAAACAGGAGCAGTTTCGGGCTCATGCCCGCGTCTGCGCGAAATGCGGACCTCTGTTCGCAGAAGCGGAGGCCGGGCAGCATTGGCTGAAGTCTCTGGTGGAGGTGGAGCCTCCAGCCAACCTGGTGAATGACATTCTGGCCGCAACCAGTGGAATCCCGTCCTACCGGTTGCATGAGATCGCGGCCGTGGCGCACCAACCGTCGCTCGGCGAGCGCATGCGCGAATGGACAGACTCCCTGCTGACGCCGGTATGGAGTACAGTGCGCCAACCGCGTTTCGCCATGTCGTTCGGGATGGCATTTTTCTCCCTGTCGGTCGCGTTGAGCGTGGCCGGGGTGAAGCCGAGCGATATCAAGCAAGCCGATCTCAGCCGGAGTGGCCTGCGCCGGACCTACTACACCACGAGCGCCCGAGTGGTGAAGTACTACGAGAACATTCGACTGGTCGTAGAGATCGAGTCGAAGGTGCAGGAGATTCGCAAAGTAGCCCGACCCGCGGAAACGCGAGAAGAGAAAGAGCGGGAGAGGAATCACAAGAACAATACGAGTGGAGATCCCGAGCCCAGACAGGAGAGGAATTACAGCCGCGATGAAAACCAGCCCACGCTGGCATCCGTGCCGGAAGAAACACCTGCCGTGTCGGTGACCACGATCAGGAGGTTGGTATGAACTGCGCCACGCACAACACCGTTGCCGCGGTGGCCTATTGCCGCACGTGCGGTAAGCCGCTGTGCGCAGCCTGCGCACGCGACGTGCGCGGAACGAAATTCTGCGAGCAGTGCCTCGCCGATCGCATCGGCGACGCGCTTCCGCCGCCGCCACCGGTTCCGCTAGGAGGAAGCGTTCCTGGAGGACCGCCAGCGGGCGAACGCCTGCCTAGCCCCGGCCTGGCCGCCGTGCTGGGATTCATTCCCGGTGTAGGCGCCATGTACAACGGGCAATTCATGAAGGGCTTCGTGCACGTAATGGCCTTCGTGTGCCTGATCTGGATGGCTGATCACTTCGGTCCCATCATGGTCCCTGTTTTCTTCGCGTATTTCTTTTACCTGGTGTTTGACGCTTACAAGACTGCCCATGCGCTGGAACTTGGACAGCCGGTACCCGACCCATTCGGATTTGAGCGCATGTTTGGACCGACACCGCAACCGCGGCTTGTTATCCCTGGCGCCTCGAGTGCAGTGGCGAGCACGAGTGCGCCGCCTGCCGAGCCGGCACGTTACCGCAACAGCGTCCCGACCGGGGCGGTGGTTCTGATTGTGCTGGGGCTGATTTTCTTTTTGAATACGGTGGGCGTGTTCGAGTCTGGCATCGATCGCTTCTGGCCAATCATCCTTATCGGCTTTGGCGGGTGGCTGTTCGCACGCAGATGGGGTTTGCTGGGACAGGCGGATGGAGCTTGCACCTGCGATCGCTGCAAGGTGCGGTGCATCATGTGGCCGGCGATCATGGTGACGGTGGGCGTGCTGTTTCTGATCGACAACTTGCACGGGCCGGGATTTGAACGGACGTGGCCGCTGATTTTGCTGGTGATCGGCGGAGTGAAGCTGCTGCAAAGCAATGCGTCAGAGACCGGACACATCGAAGGCCCGGGAGCCGTGCCCCCGCCGGCTCCGGGAGTCGTGGCTCCGCAAGATCCGCAAGCGCAGGCGGAAGCCTCCAGCGAGGTGAACCATGTCTAGCCCCGTGGTCACGCCTCCCCGACGCCGGCGCTCGATGACAGGATCGGTGATCCTGATCATTTTGGGCGTGGTATTCCTTCTTGGAAATCTGCACCTCATCTCGTGGAAGACGCTGGGGGTGTGGTTTGCACACTACTGGCCGCTTCTGCTGATCCTGTGGGGCGTGCTCAAGCTGGTGGAGCACTACAAGGCCAAGCAAGAGGGAGTGCCTGCGCCCGGCATTGGCGGGGGCGGCATCGTGCTCCTGATTTTCCTGATCATCGCCGGGCTTGCGGCGAGCCAGATGGCCAGAGTTGACTGGAACGGCGTGGGCGATGAAATGGGCATCGAGGATCATGTCCCATTCTTCGGCCAGTCCCATGAATTCGACGATCAACTGAGCCACGACTTTGCCGCCGGCTCTGCCGTCAAGATTGTGAACGACCGCGGCGCGGTGAATGTGAGTGTCTCCAACGGGGACAAGATTGAAGTCACGACAAGCAAGAAAATCCGTTCCGACAACAAGGACGAAGCGAAGAAGTGGAACGAGCAGACCAAGCCGCAGATCACGGTATCGGGCAACCTGATCACGATCAACGCCAATACGCGAGGAGCGGGCGACCATCCCGTGACGGTCGACTTGAACGTGTCGTTGCCGAGAAAAGCGGCCTTGACGATTGCGGCGCAGCGCGGCGACGTGACCGTAATTGGGCGCGACGGAATGGTCGAGGTATCCAACCAGCGTGGCGACGTGAGCGTGGATGATATCAACGGAGACGTGAACCTCAACCTGGATCGCAGCTCGGTGAATATGGGCCATAGTTCCCTGCGCGTGTCCCAGGTGTCGGGGGATGTTTCTCTACAGGGACGATCGGGTGAGGTGACGATCTCGGACGTGAAAGGGGCGGTGCGGCTGAACGGTGATGTCTCGGACAGCTTGCGGCTCACCAAGATCGGCAAGACCGTGAGCTTTAAGTCATCTCGAACCGATCTTGAGTTTACTAAACTGCTGGGCGATCTGGATCTGGATTCCGACAGCCTGCGGGCCGACGACATTGTCGGGCCAGTGCGGTTGAGCACTCGCTCCAAAGACGTGACGCTGGGAGCGGTGTCGGGCGATGTGCGAATCCAGGATGAGAACAGCGGCGTTCAACTCAGCTTGAAGTCACCGGGCAATATTCAGATCGACAATCGCAATGGCGACATCACGGTGGGCGTGCCCGATAAGGTTGGCTTTAAAGTGGAGGCCCGGAGCCGGGGTGGTGAAGTGCAGGCAGACTTCCCGGGAGTGAACGTTACGAATACTGACGAAGACGGCAAGGCGCAAGGGACATTTGGTAACGGCGCGATGCACCTGGTACTGAATAGCGAACACGGGAACATCACGATTCACAAGGGGGAGACCGAGAACGCGCATTCGATTCCTGCACCTCCGGCTCCGCCGCGGCCCCCAAGGAAGGCGGCGCCTGCGGAAACGCCTACTGAGAATTAGTACTTAGGGAAATCCCATGATTTTTAGCCCCGTGGAATCCCACCCTAGCGCAGAGAACGCGCTAGGATGGGGCACCCCGGCTGATTTTTGAATTGTTGGTTTTTAAATTTTAAATTTTTGAATTTGTTGCGGCATTCTCTAGGCTAGTCCACTCTGGCGGGCTAGCTTTAAGGCTTCAATGGCCGCGCCCCGGGCTCCGGCCGTGTCGCCGTTGGGC
Organism: uncultured Acidobacteriota bacterium; assembly: GCA_963850425.1. GTDB lineage: Bacteria > Acidobacteriota > Terriglobia > Terriglobales > Acidobacteriaceae > Gp1-AA133. The sequence goes on from CAWKLF010000007.1 coordinate 1,195,623, forward strand.
ATCACGTGGATCGGGATGTCCACCTGTTCTTCTCTCTGGCCGGGCATCGCCTCGCGAATCTCTTTCATGAACCAACGCTGAAATTCAGGCCCCGTTTCGAGCGCACCGCCTCCGACGATGAACGCATCTGGGTCGAAGGTGTTGATCATTTCATCGAAGAACAGGCCCAGAGCATGGGCTTGCACACGAAAGACATCGCGGCAGAGCGGGTCGCCTTTGTCGGCCAGCCCGCGGACTTGTTTTGCTGCTTCGTGCATATTCAGTTTGGCGAGTTCGTGTCCGGGATAGCGAGGAAGAAAATACGGCAGCAAATTCATTTCGATGGCGGTCAGGGAGCAGAGCGACTCGAGGTCGCCGATCCGTCCACAGTTGCATTTCGGTGTGATCCCACTGGTTCCCGCGATGCTCTGGTAGGGGATCAGCACGTGGCCGAGTTCCCCGCCGAATCCGTTTTTGCCCTTCACTACGTTGCCCTCGAGGATGATGCCGCCGCCATTGCCTGTTCCGATGACAATGGAGATGGAGGTCTCCCGGCTGCTCGAGCCGAAGATCGCGTAGTGCCCCCAGAGCGCGGCTGCGTTGGCGTCGTTCAAGTAGGAGACTGGCTTACCTAGCCGGCGCGCCAACCCTTCGCGAATGTCGAATCCTGCCCACTGGGCGTGCACAAAGTTGGTAGAGCCCCGAGCGCTGAGCTGGCCCGAGGCGCTGGCCGGGCCGGGGGTGTCGAGTCCGATCGCGACCACATCGTCGAGGTGCAGGCCGGCTTTCTCGGTGACGAACTTTAGGCCGTCGGCGATCTGGCGCAGGCAGACGTCGGGGCCTTGCTTGGCAAGGGCCGGGTGTTCGCACAATCCCTCAACCAGGAATTTTTCATCGCGATCGAGCAACGTGTAGTTGATCGCAGTTCCGCCCAGATCGATTCCCGCCACGGCTGGCACAGTTTGTTCCCTCCGACACTTGAAGCTGATCCTGGTAAGGTTAGCAGAACCGGAGCGAGTGTTTTTTGCCAGCCGCTACGCTGTGCAGCGCCGAAACGGAGCGGGTCGTGGCGCGTGAAACTCAGCGATTCAAGCCGAGCTTGTTATTCACGAGTTCATCGACTTGCTGCAGAACGTCGTCCTCGGACAGATGGGACGAATCGATGATCACGGCATCGCTGGCCGGGACAAGAGGTGACGTCGCTCGTGTGCGGTCGCGGCGGTCGCGTTCGCGAAGGTCGGCGGCCATCGATTCCGCGGAAGGACCTTTCACCTTCTGCTGATCGAGGCGGCGCTGTTCGCGGACGACAGGATCGGCGTCGAGGAAGATCTTCAGGTCAGCATGGGGAAAAACCTGCGTCCCGATGTCGCGGCCTTCCATCACGATTCCGCCGTCTTTTCCCATCTCCTGTTGCCTGGCAACCATCCACTCGCGCACGGCGGGGTGCACGGAGACGCGGGAGGCGGCCTCAGTTACATCTCGTTCGCGAATGCGGGAGGAAACATCTTTGCCGTCGAGCAACACGCGATTGCCGCCCAGCGTGGGCTCGAGGACGATGCGGGCGCGTTCGGCCAGCTTGCGCAAGGCGACAGCATCGTCGAAGGAGACGTCCCATTCAATCGCCTTAAGGGCCAGTGCGCGGTACATAGCGCCGCTTTCCAGATTCACATAGCCCAGCTTGCGCGCGAGGCGGGAGGCGATGGTGCTTTTTCCGGCGCCAGCCGGGCCGTCGACGGCGATGATTAGTTTCCGTGCGGGCGTTTCTTCCATGGCAAGGTGAGAGGCAGTTCCTTGAAGAGCATACAGAGTAGCAGAATCTCCGGATCGGCTGAAAAGCGAATCCTCGGTAGAACACGACAACCCGCAAAGCTGCAGGCCGACTTGGACCTCTGCTAGGAGCGTGACGACGGACTGGTGGGGCGTGGAAGCTTGGGTCCTCTGTTCACGGGCGAGAACACTGCGCGCGGAGGCGCTACCTGTACCAAAGACTTGCTCCCCACATGAACGAAGCTTAGTTCACGGGCGGCGAGCAAGGCTTTCACCGCATCTTTCACGCGCGAGCGTGGAACGAAGTTTCCGAAGAATATTTCGAGTTCCTGCTCGTCGGCGCCTACGACGCAATCCAGATACTTGGATATCAATGCGCTCAAGGCCTCTGCGACGGAGAAACCGATTCCCTCGCGCACCGCATCGGGAGCCCAGCGATAGAGCACGTCCCAGAATGCGCCTTCCTCGGGGTTGTAGTCGACACGGGTGATGCGCAAGCGCGACCATAGCTCGGAGAGCCCGCGATCAAGTGCCGCGGCCGAGAGACTGCCGCCCAGTTTCTCACCCAACTTTTGTTTTGAAATGGGGCCGTCTCGACGAATGACCTCGAAGGCATCGCAGGCAAGCTGTGAGTATTCCGATCGCGAACCTCCCTTGGGCGCCTGCCTGGGATTGCGTTCTCCCACCAGCGCATAGAAAAACGGGAAGGCGGAGGCGCTGATCAGGAAGGCGTTGTTCTCGTCGAACAGGTTCGCTTCGAAGGCGGCGCGGTCGCGCAGCAGACGAACCATCAGTTCCTTGGCATCGCGGGCGCGCGGGTCGGAAAAGGAATGCTGCCAGGTGGGAAGGCGATCGTCGGCTCCTACCCAGGCTCCCACAAATGTGGGTACGGGCAATGGAGGGCGGAGCGGGTAAAGCAGGCTGAATCCGACCGACTCCATGAAGGCGCGTCCCTCCTCGAGCGTGCGCACGGGATGGCCATCCAGATGCCACTTCTCGGTGCGGGCCTGTTGGAGTTCGGCTTCGGTCATGGATCGATTAGAACACAGAAAATCGTCGTCGGTCGTCGGCCCGGGTTGTAGACGGGGTTGAGGTTTTTGCTCGAGGGAGCCATTCGGTCGTTGGTGGTTGGCACAAAACCTCTTGCCGCTTCGCAGCTCGCATCCCTTTGAGTGCACAAAACAGTGGTGCGTTTAGGACGCCGAGAGTAGAGGGCTCTTTCGACAGCTAAATTCTTTTGAACGCACGCTGGATGTCTTTCATGGAATAACGCAGGACCACTGGTCTGCCGTGCGGGCACGAGACGGGAAATTCTGTCTTTGCGAGTTCACCCAGCAGCCATTCCATTTTGTTCTGGTCGAGAGGCATGTTGACCTTGATCGCGGCGTGGCAGGCGATGGAGGCGGCGATGCGAGTGCGCAGTGCGTCGAGGTTAAGCTTCTGATCTTCCCGGGAGAGTTGCTCGAACAATTCGTGCAACATGTGCTCCACCTGAGCGGCATCGATACCGGCGGGCGCAACTTTGATCGCTACACTGCGCGTGCCGAAGGGCTCGGCCTCGAAGCCGTTGCGGGCAAGTTCATCGGAAATTTCGGCGAAGACGGCGAGTTGCGCGGGCGTTAGTTCCAGGAGAAGGGGCATCAGCAAACGCTGGCTTTCGACAGCCTGGGCCGCGCGCTGCTTGAGCACCTTTTCAAACAGGACGCGTTCGTGGGCGACGTGCTGGTCGATGATCCAGAGGCCTTCGTGATTGACGGCCAGGATGAACGATTCGCGAATCTGGCCCAATGGCTTGAGTGTGGCCAGCGAGGGAGCCAGCTGGCTAGGGGCTTCGGGCTCCTCTGCAAAGGCCGGCGAACAGCCGTTGTCGGGGATGACCTCGGCAATTCTGGCCAGAGACACCGCCGCATTAGCTTCGACGGCAATGCCTCCCTCGAATTGAAACCGCTGGCTGACCGCGGGCGGCTCGGGCGCGCGAAGAGTGAAGCCTCCTGGAGCGGCTGTCGCGTCGAGGTTTTGCCAAGGGGCAACGCCATCCGCGCTGGCGTGTGCGCCGGGGGTAAGGGACGGACTGGCGGTGGGGTGGGCGCGGATTTCGGACACAAACTGTGGAACGGGACGGGCCTTCATCAGTGCGGCGCGAATCGAGTCACGGATGAAATCGTGCAAGAAGGTCTGCTGGCGGAAACGGACTTCGGTCTTCGACGGATGCACATTGACGTCGACTTCCTCGGTGGGCATTTCGAGGAATAGCAGCACCACGGGGAAAACGGTCGGCGGGATAACGTTGCGGTAGGCTTCAGTGATTGCGTGCTGGACAAGGCGGTCGCGAATGAGGCGTCCGTTGACGAAGATGTAAATTGAGTTGCGGTTGAGCTTCTGAATCTCGGGCTTGGAGACGAAACCGTGGAGACGAAGTTCGCCGGGGTCTTTCGGCTCGTCGTTTTGTTCGGTGCGGCGCCAGGGCGGTGGTTGCGGCAGGCCGATACGTTCGAGCGGCTGCAGTGCGGCGATCGGGATGAGCTGGTCGAGAACGTCCTTGCCGAAAACCTGGTAGACACGCTCGCTGTGTCCGGCAACGGGCGGGGCGACCAGCATTGCATTGGTCGCCGAGTGCAATTCGAAGTGCTTGTCGGGATGCGCGAGAGCGTAATGGGTGACAAGCGAGGCGATGTGGGAGAGCTCGGTTGATTCCGCTTTAAGAAATTTCTTGCGGGCCGGCATATTGAAAAAGAGGTCGCGAATTGTAATAGATGTTCCAGGCGGCAGGCCTGCTTCTTCCACTTTGAAGATTTTTCCGCCATTAATTTCGACAATGGTTCCGGACGCTTCGTCGGGAGCGCGGGTTTCGAGGCGCAAGCGCGAAACCGACGCAATGGAAGGCAGGGCCTCGCCCCGGAAACCGAGGGTAGCGACACTGAGCAGATCTTGGGCGTTCTTGAGTTTTGAAGTTGCGTGACGTTCGAAGGCCAACAGTGCGTCGTCGCGAACCATGCCGCAGCCGTCGTCGGTGATCTGGATCAGTTTCTTGCCGCCCGCCTCCACTTGAATGCGAATTCGCCTGGAGCCGGCGTCGAGCGAGTTTTCAAGAAGCTCTTTGACGACAGAGGCGGGACGCTCCACCACCTCGCCGGCGGCGATCTGGTTAGCAACGGCTTCGGAAAGGACGTGGATGCGGCCCATGGAGTCGTCGGTCGTCAGTCTTCGGTCGTCGGCGAAAACATGTTGCCGAGGCCCGTTCTGGCGTCCCTCGCCAGTCTCTCAGATGACAACTGTGCTGGTAAAGCTTGGTCGGGTAAGCTGGAGCGGATTGCATGAAAGTTACGCGACGTAGTTTTCTTTGGCAGAGTGGGTGTGCGGCTTCGGCGGCGTGGATGCTTCCTGCGAATGCGCTTGCAGGACGCAGCAGTTTGCAGGCGAGGCTGGCTGCGGACCGGCTGCGGCCGCAGTATCACCTGCTTCCCGCGGCCAACTGGATGAACGATCCCAACGGGCCGATTTTCTACCGGGGCCGCTACCACATGTTCTTCCAGTACAACCCCAACGGCGCCTTTTGGGGATCGATGCACTGGGCGCATGCCACTAGTCCCGACATGATTCATTGGCAGCACGCGCCGGTGGCGATTGCACCCACGACGGACGGCTGGGATCGCGACGGTGTTTTCAGCGGGAGCGCGGTGCTCGATGGTATGACGCCGACGGTTATCTATACGGGAGTTTTGCCAGCGGGCTCGCCGTCGGAAATCACGCTCGACGACGGGAATCACAAGTGGCGTGAAGTGCAGTGTATGGCGGTTGCAAAAGACCCGGGGTTGCGTACTTGGCAAAAGATGCCGGACCCGGTGATCTTACGTCCGCCGGAACATCTCGCGGTCACAGGGTTTCGGGATCCAGGCGTGTGGAAGGAAGGCAAGGAATGGCTGCTCACCCTCGGGTCGGGCATCAAGGGGAAGGGCGGGGCGGTGCTGCTTTACGAGTCGCGTGATCTGCGCCGTTGGACTTACCGGCACCGGTTGATCGAGGGCAAAGGCACCGGGCATCCGGCAGTAAACCCTGTCGAGAATGGCGAGATGTGGGAGTGCCCGGATTTTTTCCCGCTGGCAGATCGGCACGTTCTGCTGTACGCGACGATGGGCAAGGTGTTTTGGAAGACTGGAAGCTATCGCAACCGGAAATTCACGCCGGAAAAAGAGGGCATCGTGGACTTCGGGGCGTACTACGCAGCCAAAACTATGCTCGACGAGCACGGGAACCGTATTTTGTGGGGATGGATTCCCGAAACGCGGCCGGAAAGCGAGTACCGGGCGGCGGGATGGGCGGGCGTGATGGGGTTGCCGCGCGTGCTCTCCCTTGCTCCGGACAAGAGTCTGCGAATGTCGGTGTCTCCCATCGCGAAGGAGCTGCGCACTTCGCAGGGCGTGGTGAAGGGAGACGACCGCAATCGAGCAAAGGCGCTTGCGGCTGTCCGGATCAACGATCTTGCGTGCGAAATCGAGGCGCGGTTTGCGGCCAAGCGCGGGTTTCATCTGCGCTTGCGCTCCGAGAAGGGCGAGAAGTTCACGGAAATCGCTTTCGACCCGCAACAGAAAGACGCGGAACTGAAGGTGAATGGGATTGTAGGTTCGCTGGCGACCGAGTCTGCTGTAACACTGCGCATGTTTGTGGATGGATCGGTTGTCGAGGTTGTGGCGAATGATACGACCGCGATTACTACTCGCGTTTATACCGTCCCGACCTCAAGCTTGGCGGTAGATGTGGACGGAGACGACGCCCTTGAATCACTAGAGGTGTGGGGAATGAAGCCGATCTCGAAAGACCGGTTAACTACGCCTGCGTAGGGGAAAATTTGTCGGGCGATCGTGCTCGGACCTGCGTCATCCGTCAAGGCCTTCGCGAAAGCGGTGGATTTTGCGGCGATCGCGTTTCGAAGGACGTTTCACTGGCGCGGGCATAAAGTGCATCATGGCTTTTCTTTCCTCGGCTGCCTTGCGACGCGCTTCCTTGCTCTCATCGGTTTCCCGGTAGAGGGTTTGCGCCACGGGCGCGGGACCGCGGACGTCGCTCAAGAGCAGGACTTCGATCTCGAAATCTCCACCCTCGGTACGGATGTGCAGAAATTCTCCGACTCGGACTTCACGGGACGGCTTGACCGGTTGATGGCTGGCTTCGACTCTTCCTAGTTCGCAGGCGCGAGCGGCGAGGGTGCGCGTCTTGAAGAAACGCGCGGCCCAGAGCCATTTGTCGATGCGGATGCCAGTCATTGGGAATTAAGGAGACGTTTATTTCTCTGTGTGTCGGGTCTCAATTCCACTGCTGCCGAGGCGTTTGGAGAATGCCCACGTTAGCGCAAAGGGCGCGCGAACGTGGGGCACCGTCGCATTGTCGCTCTGAGTCGACTGTGCCAGCCGCTCCAGCTACCGATAGAAGCTACTTCTTTACGATTCCGATACCCAGATCGCGCAGTTGTGCTGCTGTTACCGGGGTGGGCGCATCGACCATCAGGTCTTTGGCGGCGGCCGTCTTTGGGAACGGTATGACTTCGCGCAGGCTGTCGGCTCCGGCCAGGATCATCACGATGCGATCAAGGCCAAGCGCGATGCCGCCGTGAGGGGGCGTTCCGTACTCGAGGGCTTCCAGGAAAAATCCGAAGCGCGATTTGGCTTCTTCCTCGGTCATGCCCAGCGCGTGGAAGATTTTCCGCTGGATGTCCTGGCGGTGAATACGGATCGAGCCTGAGCCCAGTTCGGTGCCGTTCAGCACCACGTCGTAGGCGAGGGCGCGCACCATCGCGGGATCGGATTCCAGCTTATCCATGTCTTCTTCGTGCGGCGATGTGAAGGGGTGGTGGGCGGCGACCCAGCGCTTGTCGCCCTCGTCATATTCAAACATCGGGAAATTGGTCACCCAGAGGAAGCGGTAGTCGCCACGCTTGAAGAGCCCGTGCTTGGCGGCATACTTCTGCCCGAGCGCGACCCGGATCAGTCCGGCAGAAGCATAGATTGCGAGTTCGGCGGGAGTGACTTTGCGTTTCTGGGCGGGGTGGTCATCTGTGCCGGACTGGGTTGAGCCCACTACCAGCACGATGAGATCATCCGCGCCGGCTGCAGCTTTCTGGCGAATCTTCGCACCCGCTTCGGGGAACTTGCTTTCAATGCGCTTGAAATCCTCGAACAGACGCGCGCCGCCTTTCGAAACGAACATGGGCTTGAGGTCGTCACGCTCTTTGCGCGAAAGCTCCCCGACTCCGGGAATCCGAATGGCGACCACCGGCAAATCTTTATTGATTGCGAGTTGCTCGAGATCCGCCGGCGTAAAGCAGTCACGCACTTCGGTGAACGCCGGCAGGCGCAGGTCGGGTTTGTCGATGCCGTACTGGCGGATGGCGTCGTCATAGTCCATGCGCGGGAACGGCGACTTTATTTCGTGGCCGGCAGCCTTGAATGCCGCCGCTAGAAAGCCCTCAACCGTCTCCCACACGCGCTCCGGTTGGGGATAGGACATCTCGAGATCGATCTGGGTAAATTCGGGCTGTCGGTCAGCACGCAAATCCTCGTCGCGGAAGCAGCGCACGATCTGGAAGTACTTGTCGAAGCCCGAGATCATCAGAATCTGCTTGAAGAGCTGGGGCGACTGCGGCAGCGCGTAGAAATTGCCGGGCTGCACGCGGCTGGGGACGAGATAGTCGCGCGCTCCTTCGGGGGTGGAACGAGTCATGAACGGGGTCTCGATTTCAAAGAAGCCCTGCGCGGCGAGATAATTGCGAATGGCCAGCGCGACTTTGTGGCGCAACTCGATGTTGAACTGCATCGCGTCGCGGCGCAGATCGATGTAGCGATACTTCAGGCGCATCTCTTCGTTCGTGAGCGAGGTATCGCCCGGCAGGAACGGAGGGTGCTTGGCTTCGTTCAGGATACGAAGCTCGTCGGCGATGAGTTCGACTTCGCCGGTGGGAATGTTCTTGTTAATGGTATCGGCGTCACGAAGTTTGACGGTGCCGATGACGGCGATCACGAACTCATTGCGCAGTAGTTCAGCTTTTTCGTGAATGGCGGTATTGGCCTCTTCGCTGAACACTACCTGCGTAACGCCGGTGCGGTCGCGCACGTCGACGAAGATCAGGTTGCCGAGGTCGCGACGGCGGTTGACCCATCCCATGAGAACGACTTTTTGGCCTGCATCGGAGGCGCGCAGGCCGCCGCACATGTGAGTACGTTTTAGGTCGCCTAAAAAGTCGAGCAAGTTGAATGTCTCTTAGTTTGGAATGTGGCCGTGGCCGAATCAGTGATTATAGCGGACCGGGTTGCTTCCTCTGCAGCGGAAGGCTTCTGACCGCACAGAATGAAGAAGGGCGTTAAGGACCCATAGAAAATCTTAAAACGCAGAGGACGCGGAGAACTGCTGCTGAGGGCGCAGAGATAGGTTGCCCCTCTGGAGGAGACACGGCGCTACTGGGAACTCTTCTTTGAGAAAAATCTTAGTTTTTGGCTGTTGCTTGCTGGAACTTCGGCTTTCAGTAATTGCCCTGTTCGCCCAGATCGAACTAAACACCGAAGAAAAATCTTAAAACGCAGAGGACGCGGAGAACTGCTGCTGAGGGCGCAGAGATAGGTTGCCCTCTGGACCATACACGGCGCTACTGGGAACTCTTTTTTGAGAAAAATCTTAGTTTGCGGCGGTTGCTTGCTGGAACTTCAGCCTCCACTGATCGCCCTGTTTCACCCAGATCGAACTGATGTGCTGGTAGCGCGGGGTCTCGTCGTCGTAGTGCTCCATGCGAACGATTGCGTCATAAGTAACGACGGCAGCGCCATCATTCAAAGGGACGACCTGAATGTTATAGGGACGGTATTCCGTTAATTGTGTGGATGGCAAATCGCCAAGGATTTCTTCCCGGGGATGAACCTTGCCATCGGTGCCAACGGATACGAAATCGTCGGTCAGGGTGCGCTTGTAAAAGTCGCGGTCGTGTTTTTTCTGTGCGTCGGGCAGGGCTTTCTCAAGCGCAATTAATTGTTCCGCCTCCGGGCTCTGCGCCTTGGCATCATCGGAAGAATGCGCGGTCACAGGGCTCGATCCGAATAGAGAGAAAAACGAAAGGCAAAACACCACCAGGATTCCGCACACGGCAAGGCCAGAAGATTTCACAGGTCCTCCTCGAGGCCTACAGACTAACACCCGGGCAACCTCCTGCTATTCTCAAACAGGATCGGACAATAAGGAGATTGTCGCGCCTTGCCGCCTATTTTGAATGCCCGAAGCCTCGCGAAATCGTATGGGGCGAATCCGTTGTTTCAGAACGTGTCGTTCACTGTGTCGGAGGGAGACCGGATCGGCTTAATCGGGCCGAACGGTTCCGGCAAGTCGACGCTGCTGGGAATTCTTGCGGGACGGATCGCTCCGGATGATGGTGAACTGGCCGTGCGCAAGCGGGCGCGCATGAGCTACGTGGCGCAGGAATCGCAGTTTCCGGCAGGCAAGACGATCCGACAGGCGGTTGAGGAGGCGATGGAGCGCGGCGCAGTCCCGGGCGACGAACGCGCTTACCGCTTGGCAGCTGTGATGGGCAGGGCGCAGTTTGAGGACTTCGACGCCGAGGCCGGGTCGCTCTCGGGGGGCTGGCGCAAGCGGCTGGCAATCGTGGAAGCATTGGTCCAGGATCCGGATGTGTTGTTGCTGGATGAGCCCACGAACCACCTGGATCTCGCGGGAATCCAATGGCTCGAGACGGAGCTGGAAACGGGAAGCTTCGCTTGCGTGGTGGTCAGCCACGACAGGTACTTTCTGGAGAACATCGCGACTGAAATGTCGGAGTTGAGCCGGGTATATCCGGACGGCATTCTACGGGTCGACGGGAATTACAGCGAGTTTCTCGTGAAGAAAGAGGAGTTCCTGCACGCACAGGGCAAGCGGCAGGAGGCGCTCGAGAATCTCGTGCACAACGAGATCGAATGGCTACGGCGTGGAGCCAAGGCGCGGACTCGTAAATCGAAGGCGCGCATCGACAAGGCACAGGAACTCATGGGAGAGCTTGCCGATCTGAACGCGCGCACGCGTACCGGCACGGCAAGGATTGACTTTTCGGCGAGCGAGCGGCAAACCAAGCGGCTGATTGAGTTACAAGGGGTTGGGTACAGCATCGATGGGCGGAGACTGTTTCAAGAGCTCGATTTCATCCTGACGGCTGGCATGCGGCTGGGCCTGGTGGGACCGAATGGCAGCGGCAAGACGACCCTTCTGCGCCTGCTTCGGGGCGAGGCGGAGCAAGACATGGGGGAGATCCGGCGAGCGGATGAGTTGCGCGTGGTTTACTTCGATCAGAACCGGCCTTTGGATCTGGACGTGACCTTGCGGCGTGCTCTGGCGCCAGAGAGCGATTCGGTCATTTATCAGGACCGCGTGATTCACGTGGCATCGTGGGCGGCCAGATTTCTGTTTAGCGGTGAGCAACTCAACCAGCCTGTGGGGCGGCTGTCTGGAGGCGAGCGGGCGAGGGTTCTGATTGCGCAGCTGATGCTTCAGCCTGCCGATGTGCTCCTGCTGGACGAACCCACGAACGATCTCGATATCCCAACGCTCGAAATCCTGGAAGAAAGCCTGCTCGAGTTTAGTGGTGCGCTGGTGCTGGTGACACACGATCGCTACATGCTTGATCGGGTGTCGACGGCGGTGCTGGGACTGGACGGACTCGGGAGCGCGGAGCGGTTTGCCGATTATGCGCAGTGGGAAGCATGGCAGGCGGAGCGGGCGGCGGCAAGGAAGGCAGGCTCGGCGGATCTTAAGGCACACACTCCTGCAAACCCAGCATCCGCCACTCCGACTAAGAAAAAACTTTCGTATCTAGAAGCTCGTGAGTACGCGACCATCGACCAACGCCTCGCGGAGGCGGAAAGTCTGTTGAAAACGCGCGAAGCCGTTGCAGGGGACCCCGCGATTGCCAGCGATGCTGCGGCCCTTATACGGGCTCACGCGGACGTAGAGGATGCGCAAAAGGCGTTGCATCTACTTTACGCGCGCTGGCACGAGTTGGAGGAAAAGCAGGGTTAGTACCGGCGAGTCCGGAGTTCCTGATATTCCCCTACGCGCGGGCGAAATCAATATATCCCCGCTGCACGTCCGTTCGTACGAGTTTGGCACGCAGGCTGTCTCCGACATCCAGACCCTGCGGTCCTTGAACCAGCATGCCCTCCACGTGGGGTTTGAGGACACGGACAAACGTTCCCTTCGAATTCGCGCCGGTCACAATGGCGTCGAAGACCTCGCCGATGCGGCCGCTCATGGCGATCGCCGACATACGCTTGGTCATCTCACGCTCCACTTTGCGGGCGGCGTCTTCCTTCACGGTGCAGTTCTTCGCAATGCCGTCGAGGTCGTCGTCGGAATATGGATTCGATTGTTTAACCAGGAAAGATTTGACGAGGCGTTGGGTGACCAGATCGGCAAACCGGCGGTTGGGAGCGGTCGAGTGGGTATAGTCCTGCACGGCGAGCCCAAAGTGGCCAACATCGGGATCGCCAGGCCGCTCAAGAATGTACTCGCCGGGCCCCATCAATTTGATAACGGCGAGGGAAAGGTCAGCGAAGTGCGCCGGGTCGGCAGCCTTGCGTTCCATCAGGAAACTGTTGAGAGCCTTGGAATCGGGTTGGGCCGGGAGATTGCCTCCCTGGGCTGCAGCCAATTGAACCATGCGGTCCCAGCGCTCTGGCGTCTTGACCACGCGGCGGATTGAAGAGATGCTCGCCAGCGTGCGAGCAACGACTTCGTTGGCGGCGATCATAAAATCTTCAATCAATTCAGTGGCGCGGTTCTTGTCCTGCTTGACGACGTCGGTAACCTGATCGTTGATGAGAACGGGACGGACCTCGATGGTTTCGATATTGAGCGCGCCATGCCGGTAGCGCTGCTGACGCAGTGCCTGAGCCACGGTGTTCTGCAATTTGAGTTGCGCCTGCAGGTCTGAGGATGCCGACACTTTCGGCGGTGCCGGACCCGTGCCTTCCAGCCAGGCTGCTACGCCGCTATATGTCAGTTGTGCCCGGTTTCGCACTAATGCCCGGTAGAGATCGTTTGATTTGACGTGGCCGTCGCTGCTGACAACATATTCGATGATGACTGCGGCGTTGTCCTGATTCTCGAGCAGCGAGGTCAGGCCGGTGGAGAGCGTCTCAGGAATCATCGAGAAGTTGCGAACGCCCGTGTAGACGGTTGTGGTTTGGGAGGCGGCGTGCTGATCGATGGCACTGGCTTTCGGGACGTCAGAGTCGACGTCGGCGATGCCGATCCGAACCCTGATATCGCCGCCGGACAACTGCTCGGCGACTTCGACCTGGTCGAGGTCCCGGGAGGTGTCGTTATCAATGGAGGACCAGAGCAAGGAGCGGAGATCGCGAACGTCCCGGTCGGCCGAAGGCTTGGGACTGGACTTGAGGTCGGCCAATTCCTGTTGTACCTGTGGCGGGAAGTCGGGATCGAAACCGTGTTCAATCATCACTTGGCGGGCGATGGCCTGTAAATCTACATGCGAGGGTAGGCCCGAAGAAGGCATAGGATGATCGTCGTTCATGAACTCTCCGCGAACTTGATTCTGGACCGGAAAAAGGCTATCACGGCGCATTCAAACGGTCCGCGTGTGGGAGCCGAGCCGCAACGAAGGGCGTGATATTCTATCTACAGCACTGCGTCTCCGCCTTTGAGGCAATTTCCCGCAGTTCCCTGAGCCAACATGCTTTCAGTTAGTAATGTGTCCATGCGCTACGGCGCTAAAGTTCTGTTCGACGAAGTTTCCACGGCGTTTACGCCGGGCAAGCGCTATGGACTGACCGGGCCCAACGGCGCGGGCAAATCCACGTTCATGAAGATCCTGACCGGCGAGATGGATCCCCAAAAGGGTACGGTAGTGCGGCCGCGCAAGTTGGGGGTGCTTAGCCAGGATCAGTTTGCCTTCGATGAATACCGCGTGATCGACACCGTCATCATGGGCAACAAGCGCCTGTGGGCGGCGCTGGAAGAGCGCGACGTCATTTACGAGAAGTCCGAGATGTCGGACGAAGACGGGATGAAGCTCGGCGAACTCGAAGGCATCGTGGGCGAAGAGGATGGCTACACGGCGGAGAGCGACGCAGCGATTCTGTTGCAGGGTCTGGACATTCCCGACGAAGCGCATGAACGGAAAATGAGCGAGTTGCAGGGTGGCCAGAAAGTGCGCGTCCTGCTGGCACAGGCTTTGTTCGGCCATCCGCAGGCGCTGCTGCTCGACGAGCCCACCAACAACCTTGACCTGGATTCGATTCACTGGCTGCAGGGATTTCTGAATCAGTACGACGGCGTGGTCATCGTGATTTCGCACGACCGGCACTTCCTGAACAGCGTTTGCACGCACATTGCCGATATCGATTACGAGACCATCATCACCTACACCGGCGGCTACGACGATATGGTGGTCTTTAAGACGCAGGTCCGCAGCCAGATCGAGGCGCAGAATGCGCAGCGCGAGAAGAAGATCTCGCAATTGAACGAATTTATTGCGCGCTTCGCGGCCGGCACGCGCTCCAGCCAGGTGCAATCGCGGCGGAAGGAAGTGGAACGCTTACAAGTCACCGAACTGGCGCGCTCGAATATTCAACGGCCATTCATCAAGTTTGAGCAGAAGCGGCCCTCGGGCAAGCACATTCTTGAAATCGAGAAATTGGCGAAGGCTTATGGCGATAAGGAAGTGGTGCGGAATTTCACGGTGAGCCTGCTGCGCGGCGAGAAGATCGCGCTCATGGGGCGGAACGGCGCCGGCAAAACGACGCTGGTAAACGCGCTGTTATCGAACTCTCCCACCGTGCCCGATGCAGAGTTGAGGAAGACGAGTGGATACGATGGGGCGTTCGCAGATTCTGGCAAAGTCACCTGGGGACACGAAGCGGCGGTGGGCTACTTCGCGCAGGATCACAAGGGACTGATCCAACCGGGAATGACGGTATTCGAGTGGCTGCACCAGTGGGATCCATCAGCTTCGCATGAGGAGATCCGCGGCCTGCTTGGGCAGATGCTGTTTGCCCGCGAGGATGGAAATAAGAAGACCGAGGTGCTTTCCGGCGGCGAAGCGGCGCGCGTCATTTTCTGCAAGCTGATGCTGCAAAAGCCCAACGTACTGGTACTAGACGAGCCGACGAACCACCTCGACCTGGAAGCCATTAATGCGTTGAATATCGCACTGCAGCGTTTTCAAGGGACTTTGCTGCTGGTGACGCACGATCATGACCTGATCGATGAAGTCGCGACGCGCATCTGGCATTTCGAGACCGATCACAAAATCACGGACTTCAAGGGATCGTACGAGGAATACCAGACGGTGCACGCCTAGCCGTAACGGCCGTGTCAGTTACGGGCGCATGCTCGCAGGCTCAAGGGCTGACCGTGGCTCGGGAGCAGAAGCCACGTAGTTTAAAGAACGCATGAGCGGTCCCCAGGCCTTTTCGAGGCTTTCAATCGATTCGCGTGACAATGCTGCCCGGCCTTCTCCGGACTTGGCCGAGCGAAAGAACGAAATATCCTGACGCGTTCCCTTGGTCGATTCCCACTTCTTGCCCTCGGACTTTTCCACCTTCCTCATGTTGTCGACGCTGCTGCGGTCCACCGCAAGGGCGATCCGATCCGAATCGCTGGGGATGCCGAGGAAATTCGAAACGCGCGCCGCTCCCGCCGATACGTTTGCCAGCATATCTTCATAACGCAGCAGCAAGAAGTTGGGATCATCGCGACGGGTGGCGGTCCAACTGCCTACATTTTCACCCCATGATCCATAAGGACAGACTTCGCCCTTAATGAATCGTGAAACGAAATCGTCCAAGGGCGCGTCCTGCCCGAGGACTCCACGTTTGATCTGATAGTGGTATTGCGACATGATGACGTCGCGCGGATCGCGCACTACATAAATCACTCGCTTGTAGGCCGGAATAAATGAGAAGTGGCTTTTAATGACGCGGGGTGACTTCATGGCGTCGAAGAATCTCTTGGTTTTGCCGTCCACCGAAGGAATGATGCAATCCGCTTCCAGCAACCCGACCGGCGGATCCGGCTGCAGCAGGTTTGCAATCAGGAACCTCATCCAGGTATTGCCGGACTTCGGGTAAGACACGAGGAAGGTGTCGTCGGGCCGGACCTTCAGCGTCATTCCGGGCTGGACTTGGCGAGTAAGGATCTTCACCGCAGAAGCGAATTGTTTGAACATGTCTCCCAACTAGGACGCTTTTTTCGAGCAACCGGTCGAATAAACTTCGAGACTTCGGCTTCAAAACCTCGCTCCAGGTGTCGTGAGGTCAGAACCACGGGACCATAGGGAGATTGGGCAAAGTATATAACGGATAGGCAGGTGTGCAGGCTAGCGTGGAGGTGGACGGGGTTACGAAGGTGCGCTCCCAACACGCGTCAAACTACTGATTGCATACAAGATATTTATTCCCTTGTTTCGGCTACGATGTGCGTGGTCGACTGCAAGATCTACCTCGCGCTTTGGATTGTCCGCGGCGCTTGGCTGAAAATACGCTCGCATCAATCGGCGGCGAGGCCGTCACGAGGCACGTCGCAGGTTGCGTCGGCTTCTCCACTCTGCTGGAGCAACTTCGTGACTAGACCGGTCCACCCGGTTTGATGATTCGCACCCGCGCCTGCTCCGGAATCACCGTGGAAGTATTCGTAGAAAAGGACGAGGTCGCGCCAGTGCGGATCGGTCTGAAACTTTTCCAGGTTTTTGAACACCGGCCGTCGGCCTTCCCGGTCGCGCAGAAAGATATCATTCAACCGGCGCGACAATTCACCAGCCACCTGCCAAAGGTTCATGAAATTTCCTGAACCCGTTGGGAACTCGACTGTGAATGACTCGCCCAGATAGTGATGAAACTTCTGCAGCGACTCGATCAGGAGGAAGTTCACCGGGAACCAAATAGGGCCACGCCAGTTGGAATTCCCTCCGAACAAAACGTTGCTGGCCTCGCCTGGCTCATAGTCGACGCGATGGTCCATCCCGTTCACCGAAAGCACGTAAGGGTGCTCGCGATGGAAGCGTGAGACGGCGCGGATCCCGTAGGGCGACAAGAACTCCGATTCATCGAGCATGTATTGCAGGATGCTGCGCAGTTGATCCGGATTGGCGATGGAAAGCAAGCGCCGCTTGCCTCGGCCCGGCGTCGTCATGCAAGCCAGGTTGTGAGTGAGGTCCGGCCGGTTGTCGACGAACCATTCCAGGCGGCGGTGAAAATCCGGCAGGCGATCCAGTAATTCCGGTTCCAGCGTTTCCACAGCGAACAGCGGGATCAGCCCGACCATGGAACGGATTTTCATCGGTATGTGGTTGCCGTCAGGCAAACGCAGCACGTCGTAGAAGAACCCGTCTTCGACATTCCACAGACTCATACTGTTGTTCCCGCGATGGTTCATGGCATTGGCGATATAGATGAAGTGCTCCCAGAACTTGCTGGCCACATCTTCGTAACTGGGATCGTCCTTGGCGAGTTCCAGAGCGATCGCAAGCAAATTCAGGGTGTACATCGCCATCCAACTGGTGCCGTCGGACTGTTCGAGATAGCCACCGGTCGGCAACGGGGCGCTCCGGTCAAAGACGCCGATGTTGTCCAGCCCCAGGAAGCCGCCTTGAAAGATATTCATTCCATCCGCGTCTTTGCGGTTCACCCACCAGGTGAAATTGAGGAGCAACTTGTGGAAGATGCGTTCTAAAAACGAGCGGTCCCCTTTGCCGGTACGTTTCTTGTCAATTTTGTAAACGCGCCACGCAGCCCAGGCGTGCACGGGAGGATTGACATCGCCTAAAGCCCATTCGTACGCAGGCAGTTGGCCGTTGGGATGCATGTACCACTCGCGCAACAGGAGTATGAGCTGCTCTTTGGCGAACTCCGGGTCGACGAGCGCCAGCGGAATGCAATGGAATGCGAGATCCCACGCCGCGTACCAGGGGTATTCCCACTTGTCGGGCATGGAGATGATGTCGGCGTTGTAAAGATGCTGCCACTCGTGATTTCGCCCTTTTTCTCTTCCGGCAGGCGGAGCGGGATTATCCGGGTCGCCTTCGATCCACTGCTTCACCACGTAGTGATAAAACTGCTTGGACCAGAGCATGCCGGCGAAGCCCTGGCGCATGACGTTCTTGGCATCGGGAGAAAGATCGTCGGGAATGACCGTCGCATAGAACTCGTCAGTTTCTGCGCGCCGCTGCGCAAAGGTCGTATCGAAACCCTGAAAGGGATTGCCGGTGCGAAAGTCAGCGTCCGCGAGACGGAGGCGAACGACCGCCGTTTCACCTGGGCCTAGTTTCATTTCATAGTGCGCCGCAACCTTGGTACCTTCTCTCTCCGGATTTACGGCGTCCTTGGCGCCACGCACGATGTAATCGTCGATGCCGTCCTTGACATAGGTGCTGCGGCTCGGAACCCCGTAAAGCCTGTCCGCATTGGTCTCATTCTCCGTAAATAACAGCTCCGGAGCTTCCTCGCAGAACAGCCAGCGCGTGCCTAACTGGGGATGCTTCAATTCAACCACTGCGGTGGAGGAATAGCGTACCTGGCGAAGATGCGGCCGCTTGCTTGTTCGTCCCCAAGACCAGACGTTGCGGAACCACGCCGTCGGCAGCAGGTGAAGTTTCGCCACTTCAGGCCCGCGATTGGTGACGGAGATCTTGATCAGGATGTCATCGACGGCGGCCTTGGCGTATTCGACCTGCACGTCGAAGTATCGATCCTCGTCAAAAATGCCAGTATCCATCAACTCGAATTCCGGCTGACCCCTGTCCCGCTTGCGGTTCTCATCGACCAGGCGCGCATATGGAAATTCCGCCTGAGGATATTTGTAGAGATACTTCATGTAAGAGTGGGTGGGGGTGTTGTCGAGGTAGAAGTAATATTCCTTGACGTCCTCCCCATGATTGCCCTGGTTGCCGCTCAGGCCGAACATTCGCTCCTTGAGGATGGGGTCCTTCTCGTTCCAAAGAGATACGGCAAAGCAGACGAACTGACGGCGATCGCTGATTCCCGCTAAACCGTCCTCATTCCAGCGATACGCGCGGGATCGCGCGTGATCAAATGGCAAGTACTCCCAGGCGGTACCGTGAGCGCTATAGTCCTCGCGGACAGTTCCCCACGCTCTTTCACTGAGATACGGCCCCCAGCGCTTCCAGTGTTTTTTGCGCCGGTTGGACTCCCACAACCTGACCTCTTCCTGTGCCATGAGACGCGTTCCTCCGCTTGCCTGTTTGGATGACCGGCCCCAAAGGGACGACCCCTGAAGTCCCAGACCGTTCTCCAGGCTCTCCTAGGTGCACATGCTTCAAAATCAGTGTATTCAATCCAACCGGCGAATCGCATACACACTAGGGCGAGGGTGTGTGGCCTCTCTCACCTGTCGTTCGGCTTCCGTAAACATGGTTGTCGACGATATTTCGGCAGCTCGGCATGTTGTCTGGTTAGCTATTCTCTTGTCAAATTGTTTCGCCATTTATTTGCGGGGGAGTGAGCGGTGATCACCAAAACGGGGGTACCTCAGGCATATAGCAAGTATAGGAGTCGGTAAGACATACGGGGGATAAGTGCTCGAGGAGCCTTGTTTTTGGCTAAAAGACGGAGTAACTTGCCTGTTACAAATCCGGAACAGCGCCGTCGGACGACGTTCGAAGTCCTGTCCTGGTGGGGGCCCAGATCTGCGACCTGGGGGTTATGTATGCTATCTGCGGGACAAAATTTGCGCACTTTACGAGAGCGGCTAGGTCTCACGATGCGAGACGTGGAGACGTCGAGCGCCGCAATTGCCATAAAACGCAAAAGCGATGAGTTTGCGATTGCGCCCAGCCGACTATCGGACATTGAAACGAAGGGTGTGGTGCCGAGCATTTACCGGCTTTATTCGCTGTCGGTAATTTACCGGAAGGATGCGCGGGAGATTCTCGCATGGTATGGCGTCGATCTGAACAAGGTTGCCGAAGACCTGCATATTGCGAATCCGCCAAGATCGCATATGTCGGAGGCCCTGGAGAATGTCTCGTCCGTGCGCATCCCGGTACGCATGGATCCCTGCTTCGATCCCCGTTACACAGTAAATATGGGGCGTGTAATCGAGCAGTGGGGAGTAGTCCCACTCACTTACCTGGATCAGTTCTCAGACCGCCACTACACCTATGGGTACATCGGCACAGACGACTTCACCATGTATCCGATTCTTCCGCCGGGCACGTTTGTGCAAATTGATGAATCGAAAGCGCGTGTTGTCGACGGGGCGTGGCGGTCGGAGTATGAGCGGCCGGTTTACTTCGTGGAAACGCGCGATGGCTATACCTGCTGCTGGTGTACCTTGCAGCAAGAGGGACTGGTGCTGCAGTCGCACCCACTGTCCCCGGTCCCGGTGCGCGTTCTGAAGCATCCGCAAGAGGCGGAAGTAATTGGCCAAGTTGTGGGCGTGGCGATGCGACTGGGCGAGTGGGCTACCGTGGGGACCTTGCCAGAGCCAAAAGCGCGTGAAGCACTGAACTAAGATGACGGCGGGAGGCTGTACTCGCATTCGCCGGAAGAACCTGGGTTTCTCTTTCCTCTAATTCGCCAAGAAATGCCACTTGGGGCAGATTCTTACTGCCGCACGAATCCTGCACATCCTCCAGCAACTTACATAGCGGAGCACGCAGTATCTTCGCTACCACGGTTTGGTGGGCGTGACTCAAAGCTTCCTGGGCAGCCGCTTCTCCGTGGACTCTCGATAGTCCCCAGTGGGAGTAGCTCCCGTCCTCCTGGCGCAGGCTCGCAAAGTACTCGAGCTTACCGAGCAGCCCGGAAATCGCCCGTAAAGTACTCGCCTGTAAGTCCTCTTTAACTGACTTTAGCGCCATAGTTGTTACAGTTTCCGGAAACAAACGCGATTCCTGATTGTCCGGTCCGATACCTCGGTACATTGCAAGTTATCACGGTGCGAGTCCTTCGCAAAGGAGCTGCATCGTGAAAAAACTTTTGTGGTTTCTGGTTACAACCGCGGTCCTTTTGGGAACAGTATCCGCTCCAGTCCGCCTGCGTGCGGACGGAAATCCACTGTGCCCGAATCAGAAAAGTGGATGTAAGCCACTGGATACAGGGATGATGCTGCAGTGAGGAATCGTTTGAGGTCTGGCGCGGAACGACGTATATTTTGTCAGTGCAATATATCGTTCCGCGCTGGGTTTACATGTACTTGTGGATCGCACCTGCCGTACTCCAGGCGGGCTTAGCCGCCATGATGATCCATCGCAAACTTGCGCGTCGGTTTCCCGCCTTCTTTCTCTATACGGCATATCAAGTCGTGTTGTGCGCGGTACTAGTGACTTTGGACTTGATGGACTCCGTTTCCGGCAGCCAGTACGCGAACGCATACATCGTTGGGGGCACGATCGGCGCCGCCCTTCGCTTCGCGGTCGTTTACGAAATATTTGGCGAGGTTTTCCAGGCCTATCCCGCCTTGCACGAGTTTGGCGGCATCCTATTCCGCTGGGCCACGGCGATTCTAATGATCGTCGCCGTGCTCATGGTGGCCTACACGTCCGGGCCCGAGATGGACAAACTTTCGGTGACTTTTCTGGTCATAAACAGAACCGTATACATCATGCAGTGCGGTCTGCTGGTTCTTCTCGTGTTATTAGCAAGGTTTCTTAGCTTCTCGTGGATCAGCTATATCATGGGAATAACATTGGGGTTCGGCCTGTTTGCCAGTGTTGAGTTGGGACTGTCTGCACTGCGTGCGCAATACGGCCTTTACTTTGCCTGGAAAGCTTTGCCAGTGGTGACAGCAGGCACCTATCACATATGTGTTTTGCTGTGGGTGGTGACCTTACTCATGCCGGAATATAGCTCGCGCCGAACCAGTCCAGGCCCCGTGCAAGAGCTTCAACACTGGAACGACGCCTTGGAGAGGGTACTACACCAATGACGGTTGGATTCGTGCTGATTTTTTTCGCGGCCGGTGCCCTGCTTCTTTTCGCATGGATAATTATCGGCCGAGTGCGCCTGCAGGGCACCGACGAGGATCTCAGCAAGCAAGTTCGGTCCGTCGACCTGGAAGCTTTTCGAAACCTCACCGATCCTGCAGAAGAGCAATACTTAAGGGAGAGGCTATCGCCTGGGAAGTTTCGCGCCATTCAACGCGAGCGATTGCGGGCAGCCCTCGACTATGTGGGCGGTGTATCTCACAACGCTAGTGTTTTGTTGAGCCTGGGACAGGCTGCCCGACAAAACCCTGACGTCCAGATCGCCGAAGCCGGGCGCCTTCTGGTCGATCAGGCTCTCCGCTTGCGCCTTTATTCCGTCCTCACTATGTCGAAGCTCTGGCTTCGCTTCGTTTTTCCGGATGCAGCATTTCAGCCTTCCGGCATCGTCGACCGTTACCAGCATGTTTCGGAGGGCGCGATCCGCCTCGGACGCCTGCAATATCCGGATCGAGGCGGCCTGCTATCCCGAGCGCTTTAGGCTGCCGCCCGCCAGGTCGCTAGTCCTTATCAAGTTCTACCTTGTTCGTTTTTTGGAACAAACTCACTCGTGTTGCGCCGGAGTGCCCTCCCGGCAATATTGTCTATCCAGCACTTGCAGTTCGCTAAATCCCGTGCCGCGCCATCCCCCCTCAAGGTTGTTGCGGCACGGGTTTAGCCTAGACAGAACTTTGACGTGGTCACCAGGCAAGTGTCCTTTGCGAGCCTTTTCGCTGAATGGGCTTAGTCGGCAGCCATGCCTTGGCCTATTTGCTCCACGCTGGGCGATAAGATTGCCGTTTGGGCTTGGCTTGTTTCGTTGCGGAGTTGTACTTCAAGAGCCGCGAGCTGTGCCTCGATATCCTGCCCGGCTTTTCGCTTGCGGATGACCTCTTCCCGGTAGCGGCGCAGGAAGTAGTCAATCGTTTCGACGCGGATTTTAATGGAACCGGACGGTTTATTTTCGTCCAGGTCTTTGAAGCAGAAATAAGGTGTGCCGGATTGTTCGATGATGCCCTCGATCACCCCATAGATTGGGGCATCGTGACCGCACTTAAAGCTGGAGATTTCGAGCGCAACCAGGTTGGGATGGCGGGCCGTGAACTTGGCCGCCCACACCTTGTGATTCGTGCTGCACGAGTAGGAATTCTTCCAGGCGTCTCCGATGTCGAGCGGGCTGCTGATGACGCCAGCGCGGACTTCGTCGCCGAACAGGCGCTCCAGCATGTCGTCATCGATGGGAAGCGTGTTTTGCGAAAAGATGGGATAGCCGAGTTTCTGGAACTCCTCGAGAATCTCGTGGTTCAAGCCCGGGTCATGATGATAGGGGCGGCCCAGCATTACGATGCCGATGCGATCCTCGCGCTCCAACTGCTCAATCACCTCTCGGGCGCGCTTGCGGATGTTGGCCTCGTAGTCTTTGAGTGCCGTGAAACCAGACTCGATCGCGCGATCATTTTCCTCCTCCGACAAGCCCAGCACGGGTTGCAACGCCTGCAGCATCTGGAAAGCGAAAAGCTTGCGGTCGGCGAAGTTCAGGACCGGGTTAATGTACTTGACGTTGTTCTCCGCAAAGACGTCATTCTCTTTCGTGAAGGCAGCCTTCACGGTTTCGGGTGTGGCCGTCACCGTGGGGCAGGCGTTTGTGCCCGTGAGGTTCACCAGGGATGAATGCAGGACGTCATACATCGGGAAGAAGATCAGGTCGAGCGGTTTCCTGCGGTGCTTCTCCTGGATCAGGTTGTAGACGTGCGAGATGCCAATTTTGGCGGGGAAGCAGGGATCGATTGCTCCGCGGCTGGCGCCGGCCCGGTAGAGATCGGAAGTGGTGTAATCGGAATAGACGATATTTTCCGGCTGCACGCCAAGGCTTTCGAAGTAGCCGTTGAAGAGGGGTGCGTAGGTGTAGATGTTGAGTACCCGCGGGATGCCGATGCGGAGTTTCTTGCGGTTCTCCATCAGGGCGCGCCGTTCTTTCGTGTCCTTGCCCCAGCCGGCCCAGCCTCGCGCCGGCAGAGGATCGGCGACGTTCTTCGCATTGGTCGGGCGGAAGACTTCCTTGGAGGCAACATCAACGAAATTCGGATGGGCTGCACGGATAGTGTCGAGACCGGCCTTGATCCCTTTCATGTCGTTGATATCTTCCACCGTACCCTTTTCGCAGGTGGCGATAATGAGCCGCTGCTCTCCGTGCATCAGGGGTACCTTGGTGACTTTCTGGATGGGCACAAAGCTCATGTCGTTCTTGGGCTGGGTACGGATGTCGATGAAGGTTCGCAAGCAATCGTTCTTGCAGAAGTGGCAGCGTGTATCTTCGTTGCGCGTGGTGCGGTATTCGATCTTGCGCACCGCGTCGAGCCCCACAAACGTGGTCTGCTGGCCATTTCGCCACAGGCGGAGCGATTCCTGTGCGGCGCCGATTGCCCCCGATTCGCCGCAGTGCTCGTGAACAATGATTTCGGGCTGCTTGCCGGTGGCACGGAAACTGTTGCGGATGAAATCGACTTCAGCTTTCACTACAGCAAGGTTGTTCTGCGTCCCGCCCTGCAGCACGAAACGTGAGCCGAGCGCGGCGAGGTTGGGAATGCTGGCCACGTAGAGGAAAACGTTCTTGGGCAGCACGGCGGCCAGGCCGGCTAGAATTTCCTCGGCGCGCCATCCCTGGCGCTGGAAGTTCACGATGTCAGATTGCATGAACACGGCGCAGCCATAACCAAAAACAGGCATGGCCTGGGCGGCGAAAGCAAGATCGGCGTACTGGTTGACGTCGTAGCCGAAGCCTTCAGCAGTGGATTGCAGGAAGTAACCATTCCCTGCGGAACACTGGGTGTTTAGCTTGAAGTCTTTCACGCGGCCGTTGTGCAGAATGATGATCTTGATGTCCTGACCGCCGACGTCGACGATCACGTGCGGGTCTTCGTAGAACTTCAAAGCCGATTCGGTATGCGCTACGGTCTCGACCAGCGCAACATCTGCGTTCAACACGTCGCGCAAGATGTCTTTTGCATAGCCAGTCGTCGCAACTCCCAAAACCTCCAGCTTGGCGTTCTGTGCCTCGACCTGGCCACGCAGGTTCTCGAACATCTCGATGGTGTCCTGGATGGGATTGCCATTCGAGAGCTGATAAGACTTGCACAGGATGTCGCCGTTTTCATCCAGAAGAACAGCCTTCGTGGAGGTCGATCCGCCATCGATTCCGATGAATCCACCAACCGTGCTTCCCTTCTGAAAGACCGCGGGCGTGAATTTCTTGCGGCGGTACGCATCTTTGAATAGATCGAGCTCCGCCGGTTGCTCAGCCAGGCCTTTGCCTCCGGACTTTGCCTTCTCTTCCTGGCGGCCAAAATCGATGTAGTGGACCAATTGCTCGTAGCCCCGATAGCAACCCACGCAATCGTCTTCACTGCGGCCAAATTCCACGGCACCCAGCGCTGCAAAGTACTGGGCATTCTCGGGCACCTTGATCATGTCCTCCGGCTTGGCCCCATCGGGAATTGCAACCTTGCGTTCCTGCCACATGCGCGGAATGTTGGCCTGCCAGGCTTCGCGCATGCCTTTGATGAAGCTGTTCGGGCCGCCCAGCAATAAGACATGGGGGCGCAGGGTGTGACCACGCGTCAGGACGCTGAGATTCTGGAGCACGATCGCCTCAAAAAGCGATGCCATCAATTCATCGGGAGGCGTGCCGACTTTTTGAAGACCGTTGATATCGGTTTCCGCGAAAACTCCGCACTTGCCGGCCACTTTGTGGAGCTTGATCCCGTGGTATCCCTGGTTGGAAAGTTCGAGCACCGGAATCTTCAGCTTGGCATTGATCTTGTCGATGACGGCGCCCGTCCCACCGGCGCATTTGTCATTCATCGAAGGGATCTTTTTCTTGCGACCGGTCTCGTCGTCATCTTTGAAGACGATGATCTTCGCATCCTGTCCGCCGAGTTCGATCACCGAATAAACTTCGGGATGTAATTTTTCGACCGCGAGCGAAACGGCCGTCACTTCCTGGACGAACTTGGCACCGATCTGATCCGCGATGCCCCCGCCACCGGAACCCGTCATGAACACACGGGTGTTGTGACGGTCGATGCCGACCTCCGACTCCATCCGCTTGAGAAATTCCAGAGTCTTTTCGGGCTGCTTGGTCTCGTGGCGCTGGTAATCCTGCCAGAGCACCTGATCACTCGCGGCATCGACGACCACCGACTTCACTGTTGTCGAGCCTACGTCCAAGCCGAGCAGATATTTCGTGCTGTGATTGTGCGGCTTCTGGTCGTGATGCACCTTGGGTCGGACAGGCTCCAGCGGAGCGATTTGGACCAGCGGAGTTCCTTTATGGTCGTGCATCATCCCTCTTTTGTTCGACAATACCCTTCACAATTCGAAAAGTGCGACGCGGAAGGAGCAACCGATTACCCGAATTGCTCCTCCGCAAGGCGGACCCGAAATTGCATCAATCGCCGCTGGCAGCTGCCGGAACGGTCACCGGCACACGCGTCCGTTTCCAGAAGCGGGTGTCTTTGTTGATGCGGTCGTTGACGTGAAGAATGAATTGAGCCCCCGTGCCCGCAACACCTTCCTTGTGCGGGACGTGATAGAAGGGCCGCTTCAGTTCCGGATGCTCGTCGATATACTCGCGGATTTCCACCATCGTCTTGCCGGTGGAATGGAGACATTGCTCGAATTCCGTCTTTGCCTTCACCTTGGCTTCGCCGAGCGCCATCTGCACACGGCTGTGCGCGTTGACCTCGCCTTCGCCGGAAGTTTCGATGGGCAGGAAGATCATGTCCTTGAATTTGTTCACGACGGCCGATTGCACGCCGTCAGATTGCGAGGAGGGCATGCAGCCGAAAGGCTTCAGCGCAAGCACCATGTGGCACAGCTTGTGAACTGTGTAGTAAACGTTCTTGCCAACTTCCAGGTGCCCTTCCCCGCCGCGAGCGAACTGGTTATAGAAGGGATGCGCCATCTCGGCCAGGTCGGTTTGCGGAACCAGATGGTGCGTAATCCCGCCGAGGTTTTTAATGGTGCGGTGATAGAAGAAATTCCACATCCGCTCGCCGGCGCCAATGCCCCATAGCTTCTTGCGCAAGCCGATGTAGTTGGCGAATTGCTTCTTCGACCTCGTACCACTCAGGATTGCGATGCGGACGATTCACCGGCCATTTTGCCTTGGCATGTGCCTTCGCCTGGTACATGAGATAGGCGACCCAGGTGGCGATCGGCTCGACGATCACTTGCGCGCCTTCACGCTCGAGGAAATCGAACATGTGGAAGTTGCCATCGCCTTCAGTGATCTGTGCCCAGAATTCGCCGGTGATTTTTACCATCGGCTTGACGCGGGTGCGATCGACTTCAATGGAATCCATCTTCTCGCGCGCCGTGCGCAGGGCATTCAAATAGTCCTTGCCCCACATATGTTCGTGCCACTTGCCGAAGACGTTGAAGGTGTTACGAAGAACTTTGTTGCTCTTGAGTTTGGGCTTCGCCCACTCGGGAGCGCGCTCTTCAATCTCGAAGGAATCGCGATTTCTGAGGTCTTCGCAAAGACCGTCGACGGTGTCGCGGAACACGCGCTCGGTTTCGCCTTTGTTCACCTCATACGGTCGGATCTGGTAAATGAGATCGTTGAACACGTCGCCCATGTGCATCGCGTTCAGCATGCCGAACCCGAAATCGATGGTGAACTTGAGTCCGGGCTCGCCCGAGGCGGCCTTGATGCCATCACTGTCTTTGAACAGCAGGACACGGAAGCCATCAAAACCGGCGTTCTTCAAGGCGAAGCGGTACTCGGCCTCATACATCCCGAAGCGGCAGGGACCGCAGGAACCAGCGGTGAAGAATACGAAGTCGTCGAGGATCTGCTGGCGCGACAGACCCTCTTTCTCGAGGAATTGCAGATACTGGACCAGATTGCCAACTGTAAAATATGTCGGATTGCACTGGCCGTTGTTGCCGAACTCCTTTCCGGTCTGGAAGGCGTTGACGTTCGGCACGGGAAGCTTCTCGCAGCGGTAGCCGCATCCCTGAAAAACCGCGCGGATCAAATCTTCATGCTTCCAGGTGAATCCGCCGAACAGGATGGTCACGTGCTTGCGTTGCTCAGCGGTGAAGGCTCGCTCCACGGGACGATGGAAATGGGTGGGCTTGTCGAGCCCGGCTATCTGTCTAAGGCGCGCACGTTCGGCTGCGAGCCGCTCCTTGATCTCAGAATCGTTCTCGATGCGAACGAGATTCGTCGCCATATCTTCCTCCGCGATTGTCGATTGGAATGTGGAACGGCTTGAAGGGAAGTCGACAGAAATGGTGCAGGCACACAGAAAGGGGGGTGTCGATCAGGAAATGCGAGCCTGCCAACTACCAACATCCGAAACTCCCAAAAATCGGTTAGGAGGTTCGAGGTCTTACACCGGCGGAACTGCAACCTGGAAGTTCCGTGGGCGCCGGATAGAAATAAAAGAGCCTAACTTCTGTTGCAGAATTGTTCCAGCCGAGCGGACCCAGTTGCTAACCCCATTACTGGAGAGATTTTAGTGTTCTAGCAGATCAGAAGGTTTGGTTCAAGTCTGTACGGTAGAAACCGTAACAGGTCATAAAATTAGCCAACCCGTCGCGGGGTGCGGGTCAGTGCTCGCATCAAAGTGGATTCTTACTTCGGCGTGGAGGCTTTCAGCCAGTCTTCCACACTGTGTTCCGGCGTGGACTGTACGCGCCGGGCAGCCATGGGATCGTATTTCTTCTTCTGTTCGTCGTTGAGTACGGCGCGGATACGTTCCACGGTTGTTTCCTGAAGTTTGCGAAACCGTTCAATGCGAGTGCTTCCCGAGATCGACGGATCGCGCCGGATCAAGAGGGTTTGCTGCAGTCGCTGCTCCAGGATGCTCTTCACCGCGGACTGTTGCTCTGCGGTCAGGTCCAGGTTCTTGGCCAATATGCTGACCCGCGCGTCAATGTTGGATCTCTTGGACGGATGTTGACTCGCTTGTGGTTTGGGAGGGGGAGCCTCTGGGGCCTGCGCCAATGCCGACGCGCCGTGGAAACACAGTGCTAGCAGCAAAAGGGTTCCGATTCTGGGTTTCACAAGCTTGTTCGTGGCAGTTGTCCCAGGAATCGCGTCATTACTGCGTGCATTCGACATATAGAAGATCATGGATGGTGTCGTTCGCCGCTTCCGAATGCGACCGTGCCTGGACCAACTTTATCGGACAATAAGGCCCTCGGCGCGAAAGTTTCCAATTACGATATTGACGCGGTGTCCCGGCTTCACGTGCCTGCCTTTGTTCGAGAAAGCCATCCAGTACACCTTGCCCGTCTCGGGTGCGCTGCTTTGGCGAAGTTGTCCGACTTTCTCCAAGGTCGGCACCACCAGACTTACCCCCGCCTCCGGATCAATCAGGGAAGGCTCGTTTTTCTTGTCGTTGAGGATTTTGGCTTTGTCCGCATCGAGGACGCGGTAGTTGAAGCGAATGATTTCACCCGATTCTGCGTATTTTACTGCGAAGGAGTCCACGCCCCAGACCAAGGCATAGTACTCACGCGCTCGTTTTGGCACGGGGTGTGCGCGATAGCGGTATGGAACCACCGTGGAAGACTTCGCACCCGGGGCTGCTGGGGTTTGATTGGTTTGAGGCGTCTGGGCGGTAGCTGTTGCGCAAAAAAGACCACCGAAAACAATGGACCCGAGCAGAATAGGCTTGGCCCTCTGGCACACAATTCTAAGCATTGCGGTTAGATCCCCACCTTCCACTGACTTCCTGAGTAGCATGCTATGGCGCTAGTTTCCCGTCAATCCGTTCGATACCCGCGAGCATTACCGTAGATAGTTACCGGCGGCTCGCACGATTGCGTGGCTGGACTTTTCCAGCCCATGGGGAAAGAGCGCTGGATTCTGAAATTACTTCTTCGGCGCCACCGCAGCGCTGCATGCTTCCGAGACTTGCTCGTTGGGAAGCTCCGTCAACGCCGCGGTAATTGCGTCGTACGCTTCCTTGTATTCGTCGGATTTGCGGGCATCCTCC
This sequence comes from uncultured Acidobacteriota bacterium, assembly GCA_963850425.1. Lineage (GTDB taxonomy): Bacteria > Acidobacteriota > Terriglobia > Terriglobales > Acidobacteriaceae > Gp1-AA133. Next base: position 1,225,347 of record CAWKLF010000007.1, read on the forward strand.
AGATCCTTCTGCGAAGCCTTAAATACCGAAGGCGCTGCCGTTCCCTTGAATTTCGCGGTCTGTGGATTCACCTGGGCGCAGAAGTCGACGATGCCTTCGACCTGGCCGAGAGATTTCTTGTTCAAAGCGGGCTCCGCCGCCAGAGCGAATTGAGGGAGCGCAATAGCCGCGCACAAACAAAGCATGCGAAAGGTTTTCATATTTGTACTCTCCTTATGTTCCTCAAAAACATCAGGCCATATTCTGGCGTTAGGAATGCTTCTGCGCGGGGAGGGCCAAAAGCGATACTGCTTGCGAGGGATTCTCGCAAGCAGCACCGCCATAGAGTTTAGACCTGCCCAGCACTCTGTTAGTTTGCCGTGCCGTTCAGGGTTGAGGTTTGTGAGCCGAATGCATCCGTTACGGAAACATTCGCAGGCTTGAGCCCGGTCGGTTGAGGCGCAGCCCGCGGCCGGAATTGCACCGTCACTAGGCAAGTGTCGCCGGGATTCAGGGTTGTGATGCCGGCGAGTTGGCCGCCGCCCGCAGGACCGCATGTCGAGAAGAGGCGCACGATAGAGTAATCTGCCGCATTCGTGCCGCCCAGCGTCCCTTGTGCGATGCCCGTCATGGGCACGTTTCCAGTGTTGGTCAGCGTGAAGGCCTGACAGGGCCCGCCACCGATGCAAAGGAACCCAGCTCCAACACCGCGATTTGCAGTAGGCGTCCAGTTCGTCGGCGTCAGGGTTGCAGTAGTCACCGCAGCTATACCGGTTCCGGATAGAGCCACCGGCGAGCCACTGACCGCAACGCCCGCCGAGATGGTCAGGCTTCCGGACTTCAAGCCTGTCGAGGTCGGACTGAACACGATACCGATTGTGCAATTGGTGCTACCCGCCAGGGTGAAGCCTGCGCTTGCACCGCAGGTCCCGCTGCTACCCCCCGTCGCCCGGGCGTACGATCCCGAGAACGAGAGGCTGATACCGGTCGCAGATGATCCGCCCGTATTGCTGAGCGTAACAGTCTGAGCCGCGCTGGTGGTACCCGTCGCGACGCTACCGAAAGCTAACGACGCCGGCGAGACCGAGAGCACAGGACCGGCAGAAACCGCAAACTCCACCGCCCCCGCATCCACCGCATTGTTGTTCTTCCTCGGATTACCGAAGAAGTCGTCAGACGGTGCCGCGCCGTAGGTCACGCTTGAGTTGCTGGACGTGATGTAGTTGACGGCCGCCCCACCTGACAGAGCGTAGTTCCCCAGGACTGCTCCCGTGACCGGGTGCGTCAAGGACAATGGGCCCCAGTTGATATTGACCCAGTTGTTGCCCTCGTCCACGGTCGCGGCTGCCGTCAGGTTGAAGACCGGCACGGGCACGTTCGATTCGTTCGTACCGGGGATCGTGATATACCCCGCGGATCCAAGCTCCGGAGGCACTCGCGAACCGTTGCAGTACGGCTGAACCAGGCTTGGATCCTGCGAGTTTTGCCGGAAGCCAGTCCCGCCACCCGTGTACAGAGTTGCATCCGATAGGAAGGACGCTCGCGGTACGTAGATGAATCCCGAACTGTGATTGTTCACCGCCGTGTCGCCACGGAAGCCGATATCCCAGTAGTTGGTAGAGCCCACGCACTGACCGGTTGAGCCCTGGTTCAGCATTGGCACCACCGTAATGGTGGACTGTTGAGTGCCCTGAGTCGGCGTCGCCACGACGATGCTAAACGCACGGTTATGCCAGATCACATCGTTGTACAGGATCGGGAACGAGACCGTCCTGCAGGCTGCTGAGTTCCCGTTGTGGGTATTGTTGTCTGCGAAACCCGTATGTCCCGCAGGGCAAGTGAGGTTGAGGCCGCCGATGGACGCCAGGAACTCAGCACTGTGCTTCGCGCTGGAGACGCCTGCCGGTTGAGGCCTGGTCACGGGCACGCAACGGGTTCCCTGTGGGCAGGGCGTGGGGGCGCTGGTGTTGTCAGCAAAGAAGGAATCGAACAAGATTCCCGATGCCGCCGTCGAATCGTTGTCCACGATCGTGTTGTTGACCAGATTCACGACCAGAGAATCCTGTAAGGAGACTCCGGCGCCGTCCCAGCCAGAGACGTTGTTGGCGATGATGTTGTTGGTGACGCCCACCGAGTACCAGCGGTCAGGCCGGGTCGGGAACGTGGAGACTTCAATGCCGTTCGCACCTTGCACGCGCAAGCCGCCACCGGCACCCGCGTCTGCCGAATTACCCAGAATCAGGTTGGCATTGATCGAGAGGCCGCGGCCGATACCGTCGCTGACCGTGCCGTTCAGCAGGTTGCAATCGACATCAGGTTCTCCCGGGCATGTCGGATCGGTATCCGGAGCGCTCATGATCAGGAGGCCGCCGCCGTTGGTCGGGGTCGTCGGGTTGGTGCTCTGGTTGAACAGAATGGCGTTGTGCTGAATGCTGCCATCCCAGACAAATCCAAGCTGCGAAACGCCAGCGCCATCACCGGTGCTGAGGTTGCCGCAAACCCAGTTGTTGTTGAATTTGTAGCTATCTGCACCCGTGCAGAAAGCCACCCCGCCCGCTCCCGACGGAGTCGCCGAGAACAGCTCATCGCCCTCGGAGGAGTTCGTCGTGACCGAATTGTTGTGAATGTTGACATTCACATCGAAGCAGTACGGCAGTTGCAGATCCGTAACGTTGCTGTTCTGGCAGGAGCCCGGAGCACTATTGTTAGCAGCTGACGCGCCCCCGAGGTAACCGGGAGGATGTTCTCCCTGCCCCACGGTGATGCCGCCAGCCAAGGTTCCCTGGTTGTTGGTGACCCGGTTGTTGGAAATTTCCAGGTTATGCGCCCAGCCGTGGACGAAGATACCGCCGCCGCCCTGGGAGCTGTTAACCACCGTCAAACCATCAATACGTGATGGGTTGCAATTGAAGTTGCTTGGGAAGCGGTTAGCCCTGAAGCCTGGAGTGGACGGCACGCCAGTACCGCAACCTCTGTTCTGGGTGGTGCCGTTGTTAAGCAGTACCGCGCTGGTTGGGAATCCACCCGGCTCGGCTCCGTCGGTGAACGGATCACCGCCACCGAAATTCACGCCCTTGGCCACAACCGTGATCCCGGCGCCTTCATAGGCACCCATGAGTGACGGCTCCTGGAGTTGTTCCGCCAGGTTGCCATTCAACGTGGCATCCCAGCCGACTGTGGCTTCCAGCGGCAAGCGGTCGACTTGTGGTTGTAGACTGCGGCCGTTCGGAGCCGGACTGAAGAAGTTCCAGCCTCCACCGCAGGCCGGATCCCATGACTCTGGCCTGCCGTTCTCACCCAGTCCAAACAGACAAACAACCTGCTTGCGCCAAGGAGTCAGCTTGCCGGATGGATGCGGATCGGCATTGATGATGGTGGAAGCAGCGCCGACACCTTGCAGCCGGACCGGCTTCCACATGATGAGCAATTCACTGTGCGTCGTGCTCTTGCTTCCGTTGACACCGGGGGTCGTGCAACTCGAAGCAGTCGTCGTGGTTGCGGTCGCACCCGAGCCGGTCGTGATGGTGCAGGTCGGATCAATAATGATCAGATCGCCCGGTGACGCTTTGTCAATCGCAGTTTGGATGCTTTCGGTGGCAGCGACGTGAGTTGGACTCTTGCCGCCGACGGTGACCGTGATGGCATCAATTGACTGCTTGCCATTCGCCGCCTTCACCACCACTTGGCCGCAGCGTGCAGCGCTTCCACCGTATTGAGCCTGCTGTTGGATGGAGCACGCAGGCACCTGGCCGTTGCCGGTTGCCGGCACTGTAACCACGATCGTGTCGTCGTTCCAGCTGGTAACAGTCGCCGCTACTCCGCCGATGGTGACACTTCCAGAGCCTTGCGAAGCGCCGAAGCCATAGTGGCGGACGACAGTTTTTTGATTGTAAGGAGCCGTCGAGATCGAAGGCCCGGAGAACCCGTAGTTATTGACGGTCTGATCACCCAGAGCATGGATTGTGATGGGGTGGCCGGAGCCGCCAGCGCTGACCCACGGTCCAACTCCGTCGCCATCCACTTCACGAATGGCCGGCGTAGCATCGGGATACGCGCAGTCGGGATGGTTGTAGCCTTCCGCGAATGCAGTCGTCGGGATGACCGGCGTGTCGAAGTACCCGGTCTGGCCCGGCATGAACGGCAGTTCGTAGCAGAACTGGCTGTAGGCCTCCTGGTAGAACGGATCGTAGGCGGTTGCCGTGCCGCGATCGTTCATACACATGACCATCATGGTCGGAATGTATCCGCTCGGGTCGGGCGGGTTTACAGAGAAGGTCGAGTAGTTCAGACCGTTGTAAATGCCCCACCAATCGGAGTACACGCGCGCCACTTCGTTTCCGGCAAAGTCCTTGATCCCGACCGGCAGGTTCGCGGGCGAGAACTTCTCGCCGAAGTGCGGCGAGAACGGATCGAATTCCGACGTGAAATCGTCGGTGATGATGCCGGTAAAGTGACCGGCAACGTGGGCGGAGGTGAAGACGTAGAACTTCGCCAGCACCGACATCTGATCCTCGAGGACCACTTCTTTGCGGTCGCAGAGGTTGCGCTTGGCTCCGGCGAAGGGTGCGTTCTGTCCCGAACCTGGGAAGAGGCTGACGAAGTCAGGGACGACTCGAGAAGCGCCCACGCAAGGCCAGAAGGTTTCGATACTTCCGGTATCACCCTCATGGCGTGGGGTAACGCCCTCATCGGTGCTCGGAATGAGGGAATTGGTTGGGTTGTAGGCAGACAGCGACGCCTGGTCCGGCATGATGAAGATATTGCCGAAGCCGGCGAACTGCGAGGTGACTGGTCCTTCGTACGCGTCGCCCAGCAGGATGTTCTTGTCTTCTTCTTTCACCAGCTCGTAGCCCGGGGGCACGATCATTTCAACTACGTAGCGTCCGGCCGGCAGCATCGGAGTGCCGTCGGTTGGGTTCGCCACGCAGATCGTGCAATTCGTGCCGGCAACTGACCCGGTACCGCCAACTGGCGCACCGGTGGTCGTGTTTCTGCCCGCAATGCTCGGGAACTGGTACATGCCGTCGTACGGCGCCGGCTGCAACTGGACCCAGTTCTGCATGCCGTCATAACACTTGAACTGCGAGTTGTTCGGAATCGTAGTGCCTGGGTTCAGGTAGTTTGGCTGATTCTTCAGCGTGAACATGAACAAGCCGGCTGGATCCTGTCCAGGGCAGCTCATGTAGGGTTTGTCGGTGCCCGGCCAGAAGCCCTGCGCCCAATCATCCCAGCTGCTGGTCGTAGTGGTATCCACCAACGTGAGGGAACTGCTGCCGTCCGGAGCTGTTCCTTTCTGGTAGAGGTTGATGGTGACGTGGGGAACCATCGGTTCCCAGGTCAGCTGCAGGAGCAGCGCTGGATCGTCAAACGGACGAGTCGAGGTATACACAACGTGACCGTGGATACCACCGTTCTCGCCATCTGCAAACGGGATCTTGCCGAATTCAATGAACTGATTCTGTCCGGCAAAGCCCTGCCAGCCGTAGCTGGTAACCCAAGGCGGATCGATACGGCCGGTGGAACCGCCAGCTGAATCGCCCGGAGGACAATCCGCATTGGCGCAATACCTCGAACCCGGGAACCGTAATGCCGCAGGCAGAGGGTTGTCTTCGTGCGTTCTGGCCATGTGCTGGTAGTTGGCGGAGGTGCCGCAGGCCGGGAAGCCAGGCTGGCCGCAGCTCGTGGTGCCGTCGGTAGGACCACCGGCATCGTTGATGACGTGCGTACCGGTGTTCTTGTAACGGTTTGAATCCGTTTCGAGCATGTACCAGTTGAACAGCGGGAACACTTCGTTGAACCCGGCATTACCTTCCAGGTCGGTGCTGTTCAGATTGGAGATACTGCCGTCACGGAAGCGGATGTTGGTCGGTACCAGTGAGAGGCCTTGCTCGTCTGCCTGGCAAATACCATCAGCGTATCCGGCGCTCCCTGGTGTGCCATTACCAACGTCGATGCAGCTGCGGGTGTACAAGTTCTGCTTCCAGGCGTGAACGGCAATTTCTCCCATATTGACGTTGCCGCTTCCCACTCTGACGGGCGTGGAAATACCGTCCACGATCTGATCGTTCCACTGGTCGAAGATGGTGAGTCTCCAGTCGCCAGAGGGAACACCGGTCAGGGTGAATTGGCCTTGATCATCGCACCTGGCGAAGGTGAAGTCCGCGCCGTCGACGCTTCCCAAGCTTGCGTAGCACTGGGAATAGCCGAACGTATCGCGGTTGCCTGTGCCGTAGAGTCTTTCATCCGCAGGCCGGCTCATGTGCACGCCCGTCACTTTACCGGAGACGGTGCGGGTGCACTGCAGTGCTCCCCTGCCAGTGCAAAGGTCGCGTCCCACGGCATTGATGAAGGCCGGGTTGGCGAAGCCGATGGTCACGTGGTAACCAGCGGGACCAAACTCCTGGAAGAAGCTGGGCTCGCCGATCTTCAGGAAAGCATCGTGGGCTTTGCCACCGTCCAGGGTATTGGTTTGGAGCCACTCTTCGCCCCTTGCAATGCGGTCCGCTCCGGGTGTGGCTACGATGCCGTAGCGTCCGGGTGGCATGTTGACCACGAGCGCCTGTCCCGCGAGAGGAGAAAGCGTCGTGCCGTCCGCTTCATAATTCGGGCAAACGGTGATCATGCTGGTGATGCCAGTATCGCTGGTCGCGCCGTCAAATCCCGTTTTCGGATCCTTGCTGACGGGGCAGGCATCGGCGCCAGTAACCGGATCAAGCGTGCCAGCCAACGCATTCGACAGCGGCTGTCCGAACTCGTCGTACGTCATCTGTCCGGCAGCATCGCCCGTGCCACCCACGTCGTCGAAGATGGTGATATTGAATCCACCCAAGCCAGGCTCGTTCGGTGACAGGACGTCCAATCCGCCGCCGGCATCATGTTCACCGTTGAGCGGATGGTCGTCGCGGAAAACAAACACAGAGAGTTTGGAGGGCTGCTGGTTCTGGGGCTCGACGATCACGTTAACAGCAGTCTGCCCGGGAGCGATTTGTGCGCCACCCATTTGGTGGCTACCCGGCGTGTCAGACCCCGTACCGTCGACGCCAACCGCATCGCCGGGGAGAATTGAAATGTAGTAGTGCTTGGTGGGATCGAGGGCAACCTCGCCAGGTAACACGGCCGTCTTGGCTGTGCCCGGCTGACAAACGCCGTTCCCCAGATCGCACACAGCAGGAACGTGAGCACCGGCATCATTCAAAACCGTTTGGCCCGACTCGCAGGAAATCGGCCCTGTACAACCCTGGGCAACAACCGGCATATAGCTGCTGTGGAAGTTCACGCCGAACGTCGGCACCACATTGCCACCCGCACCCGGGCAATCTGCCGGGATCGGATTGGTCTGGCACTTGGGATCGATGAAGAAGGTACGGTCTTCCTCAATGATCCAGCGATAGTCGTCATTGCCCGGGAAGGTCTGCTTGGTGCTGCCGTCAATCAGGTTCACAGCCAGGCCGCTCGGCGCCGGAAAGTTAACCGTCACTTGATAGGTCGCGGCACTGAGCGTTCCCTGGGAGTTCTTGGGCTGGAAGTTGAAAGTGGCAGTGGCCGAGCCGGAGTGCGCTGGGACCGTCGCCTTGAAACCCCCATTCGGATCAACTGTCACGCCCACGCCGGACGACGCACCCACCGTAAGCGGATAGCCGGCCGCGTCTTTACAGAACGCCAGCACTCCAGGGGGTTTGATGCTGAGGGTTGTGGAGACGTTCGACGGGAACGAGATGGGTGTGCTGCAAGTAATTCCGCTGCCCGATTCAACCGGAGCCGCACCCAATGTCACGGTTGCGCAAGCCGCTCCGCTCGCGGCGCCATTGCCGCAATAGGTAAATGATCCCGAGCCTGCGGAAGCCACAAACTGGAATGTACCGTTCGAGTTGAGTGTGAGTGTGCCACCGGTGACAGCTCCAACGACTTTTGCTCCAGTGACGTTCACGTCATTGGCGAGCACGCCCTTGGCGGGATCTGATACGACAAGAGTCTGACCACTAATCACGGAGTTATACGTATCCGGATTGGCAGCAGCAGATCCAAGGCTGGCGGCCGCCGGCGCTCCGGAACCATTGACGCCGATGTAAGCCAGCATGCCGGCGTCGCGCGCGGTCGCGTTGGCGGACAGGCCCAGCGCGCGATCGAAGATCGGAAGCGCGGTGCCACCTGCAGCAGGGACGTTAATCCTCACATCGTAGGTTTTGCCCGCGGCCATGAAGACTTCACTCTGCACGCGCGTCACACCAGGCAGGGGATTGCCGTCTTCCGCCATCAGGCCGAAACCAGCTGCGGAGGCTCCGGTCAGAGATCCCACGATCGAAGGCACGTGCATGCGCAGACCAGCGTTCACCATGCGCACCAAAATGGTTCCCGTCAAACCTGAACTCGGCCCTGCCACTGAGAAAACCGACGCCCCTGAGTTGGCTCTGCTGAACCCGACACCATTAATGAGGTAGTAGAGGGGCGCATAGTTAACGGCAGGCGGATAGCAAGTATTAAAGGACGGATTTGTAGGAACCGCCGGATTGGGACCAGGATATCCGCAACCATCGGGAGCTTGTCCGGACCACACTTTCGTCTCGCTGAATCCAGCCGTGTTGGCCGCTGCGTTGACCGAGTTGTTCTGGACAGGATCGATTTCGCTGAGCAGCAGCGGGAGGTCGGCGTTATAGGTCACCGCCGGGATTGCGGGGATTCCACCGGCGGCTGGCTGTGCCGGGTACGCGGTGCCGGCGGTAGCCCCAGCGGGCGCCGTCGTCACGACCACGATTCCATACAATCCCATCGGCCCCTGAATGGACGGGTGCGTGCCGGATTCAATCAGGTACGTACCGGGGCGAAGATTGGTCGAGGACCAGGTCAGGGCCTTGTTGCCCCCCGTTGCTACTTCGGTGGAGAAGGACTGCACGCGGTCCGCCTGGGTAGGTGGCGTATTGGTTGGGTCGCCTGGAGCACCCGCGACCGGCCACGTGAGCGACTGAGGATCATGGGCGGGACTCGAAGTAACCGTTCTCTCCGAGACGCTACCCAACCCGCCGCCCAACTGGCCCACGATTACCAGCGACGTCGGGACTTGCCCCGGGAGCTGGTTCGTGAGGTTGATCGTCAGGCTATTGCCCGTGGGAACGATGATCAACGGCGGCTGCCATGCATCGCCGCCCAACTGCGGATCGTAAGCGCCCGAGGTTGTGTTGTAGTGCAAAGAGCTGCACGGGCCCGCAGAACACACCAGGCCCCACATGGGCACGGACTGACCGTCGGGCAGGAGCGCATGTTGTGGAGCGGCGGTCAGGCTGACCGACGTCTGCGCCAACGCCACACTCACTCCGAGGAGGAGAATCGTTACCGCCAGGACCGCTGTCTTCATAGTTGCCTTGAGATAGTTGGATCGCATCACTCTTCTCCTCAGTTATTTCGACTCGTCGATAACAAATTCCCGGGAATCTACCAGCATCATCATCATCATTCCGCCCGGGAAAATATTGTTGGTGGTGATCTCGCGTTCGTTATGCGAGTGCCACATGAAAGCAAAGCCAGCCTCGTCGGTAGGGGAGTTTGCGACCGTTCCAGATGGGGGGGTGGTGCCGGTGAAACCGACTGCGCGAATGGTTGCGTCTGGTCCCAGGTACGGGCTGCCTCCAAACCAGGCGCCATTCGCGAAGATGTTTGGATCAGGAAGCGTTACCGGACCTCCGGCTCCAACATCGCCGGTTGGGGTCGCTTGCATGGGTTTGTTGTGATCCTGGCACCACTCGAAATAGTTGATCGCGGTGGTGGCGACGGTGTTGTAACCGTTCGCGTCGGGCGTGCAGGTCGCCGATGCATCATGGTGCCCGTACGCATCCCAGTTCAGTCCCTTACCAGTCCAGTAGAAGATCCCGTCCATCGCCAGTCCGGGCGTGGTCGTCGTGGTGAAAAGCAAGGGTCCGGCTAGACTGTTCGGGTTGTTCGGACTCACAATCAGGTTTCCGTCGCGAGCCAAAACGCGCACGTGGTTGCCGTGCTCGTGGAACGGGTGCTGCCATCGTCCTTGGCCGATAATGCGCAGCAGCACCTGGTCTCCCGGATGCATATGCGGATTGCCGTTGTACGGCTGATGGGGATATTCAGGTGCGTAGTTGGGATCCATGAGGTCTGGCATCGAACGCCCGTTGACCATGAAATAGGCCGGAACGTACGGCTCGGTTGCCACGCTGAGTGCCGTCGGACATACCACAGCGGTTGAAGTCACGCAGCTGCTGATGGTTGCGATCTGCTCTTCCGCCTGGCGGTGAATCCTGGGATCGATTTCTGAAAACTGGAACAGGTACTCCCGGTCGTAACAGCTGCCGGCCACGTGATAAGCAGCTCCCGTCGGAGAGAGGCGGAAGTCGTCTTCGCCGTTTACGGCCAGCGTACCGGCCAGAGCGCCATCCGCAACCACTCCCGCGTTTGTGACATGTGCTGGACAGCTGGGAGCGTTCGTGGAATTCGGCAACACGATCACGGCTCCATAAAGGCCCATCTCAACCTGCAGGTCACCCTGTGTTCCGCTGTAATAAGAGCGCGTTCCCGGCGAATCAGCGACCAAGTGGTAGGTCACCGGGTTGCCACGAGCCGCTTCCTGAGTCAGCAATCCCGTCACGCCGCCGGTTGGGGCGCTGACCGACCGCAGGCCAGGGAACAGAATCGAGGTGTTGCCTGCCGGGACTGGCAGGTTATTGGTCAGCGTCACATCGAACGGCGTACCCTCAGTGACGATCAGCGTCGGGCCCGGAACTTGCATCGTGCCGCAGGAGCCGTTCGGGATGGCAGAGGGCAGGAACGTCGGGGCGGTACTGCAGCCATAGCCCCACGAGTACACCATCATGCCATCCGGCTGGGTGATGAAAGCTGGGTTCGCCACCAGACTGAAGGAGGCGCCGGTTATTCCGGGAGCAGCGGCATGCGCGGTCGCTGTCAGGAGCATTGCCACCGCCATCACCAGGGGAAGCAGTCGCGTCATCGAGATCTCTGTTTTGTTGGTCATTGAATTCATGGCTGCTCTCCTAGTTGCAGGTGTTGCCAAATGTGCTGCCGCCGGAAACCGTGCCGCTGCAGACGTGAACTTCGGTCATCAAACCGCCAAAGTTCTCGGCATCGTTCGAAAGGTGGTCGAGATTGGGGGTATAGAGATAGTAGGTACCAGCCGGTACGTTGCTGGCATCCAGGATCACGTCCAACGACTCGCCACCGGCTAAGGTGATGGAGTTGGTGTTGTAGTACATGTTGTTGCCGGACTGATCGCGCAACAATTTGGCGTTGAGCGCGATGACCTTCATCGGAATTCCCAGCGAAGCCAGCGTCTGATATTCGGTCACGTCCAGATCGGAAATGCGCAGCAGCGCCTTGCCGCCGGCTGGAATATTGATGATTGCAGGCAGTGGCTGCGCGAAGTGCTTCGCACCATCGGTAGTCTGCGTCTCGATGGGACCCGTCTTTATCGTGTCCGGATAGCTGCGTCCATTCAGGAGGAAATACTTGTCCTTCATGTCCGTGAAGCCTTCCGGGTTGAAGGTCATTCCGACAAAGTGGAAGTTCGGATCGAAGCCGTGAATCTGAAGTGGATATTCGACGTCGTAATAGGTAGAGCCGTCGCCGTCGTTGTAGGCATAGTTGCCGGAAGCGGCTCGAGTTACTGAATTAGTAGCGGCCGGCAGTGGATTGCTGCACAGGATGTCAGCAGTGGAAGTGCAAGCTGTGCGCAGATCCTTTTGCTGTTCTTGCAGCGCGGCATACAGGCTGCCGCCTTCGGGAACGCGATCCTGCCGAGGCCGGACGTAGATCTGTCCGACCATGCCCATCTGCAAGTGCTCTGGCGGAGTGATATGGCAATGCCAGAAGTAGGTGCCCGCATCGGGCGCCAGGTAGTAGTACGTGAAGCTGCCGCCGATATTGATTGCAACCGATGCGTCCGGCACGCCGTCGTAGAACGCCGAGGCATTGGGATAACCGTGGAAGTGCACCGTATGCTGCTCGAACAGGTCCGGCCGCATGATCTGACCTACGTTGGTCAAGGTCAGAAAGAACTCGTCATCCTCGTCAATCGCCATCAAGGGCGCGGGGATGTTGCCGTTCATTACGCCCACGTCCATGATCTGACGCGGATCCACGTGCCCGTTCAGGCCGGGAAGAGTGGCTGCCGTCGCGTTGGCGGGCTCCAGCATCTCTGCCAGTCCACCCACCGAGGCTCTGTATGCAAAGCCGAAGGACCTTGGAATTACAGGCTGAGCCGCAAGTGTGGAACTCCGCACATTGATCGCCGTGACCTGGTGGACTCCGTCGTATCCAGGGACCCCGGTACTGATTTTCACCATGTCGCCAACCTGTACGCCGAGAACTGCGTTCATCGTGACCACGACCGTACGGTTCCGGGGTTGCCCCGGGACCGTCGCGGTACCCTCAGCGATGTCGTAAATCGTGCCGATGTGCGCGATGTCGGGAAGCAACCCTACGGCGCCGTTAAAGTCGAAGGCTTGGCCCGCATCAATGGTCGTAGCCGGATCACCGGGCAGCAGGGTGCCCGTATACTCAACGTTGAACTTGTTGGGGAACTGCGTGCCAGGCTTGCCATTCGCAATGTCCGCTAATCCAGACAGTGGCCCGAACGAGAACATGTAAGTCTGCGAGCCGTCGCCCATGGTGGCGAAACCATCGCCGCCCGAGATCTGCTGGCACTTGATCGCGCCATTGATGTGATCCGGCGTTGATCCATAGCCGTTTAGACCGCGATACGTGGGGCCCACGTATGCAGGTTCCGAATTATTGGCGGCCGCATTGGGGTGGGTGATGGTGCTGGCAGGACACTGAACTTTAAACGACTGGGCGCTTGCGCCGACGGCTGCAAGGCAAACCAGAGCAATTGTCAACCACACTGGGTACGTCTTTCTTGAAAACATGCGACCTCCACAGAGTTCTTTGGGCGAGCGGTCAATTCCTTGCTTCATGCAGGGGGACTGCGAAATGGTTCGGCCATTTCTTCCGGGATTGCTGGTTTGGGAAACACCCCACGCCATTGCGCTGTTCCCCACGAACAATGCGCAAGGGCATAAAACCCAAGTAACCAGGCTTTTAAGGGGGAGGGACCTAGGGAAGTCTCGGCCTGTTACTCAAAGTTTTGTTAATAACGGCAAATATCTAAAATGCTGAACAAGGGGAGTTATGTGTGGAGAAAACGACCGGGGGGCGCCGGCTAGAGTATCGCCGTGCAAGGCCGTCCTCTGCTGTAGTGTTTGTATCTCAGGTCGAATCTTCAAGAACATCCCATGCAGGAAGTAGGCCGTGTCAAAAACCTTAGTAGGTTGTCCAAAAGACTTCTTTACATTTGTAAAGACGATGACGTTGCGGAAGTCGTGAAGCTTATCCACGTCCTGCAAGAATCTCGCAGTGACTACGCTTTTTACGGCGTGATCAGCTTTTTCCGCACCGCGTACAAAATGATGTCCGCGGTTGTGTGAAGGTCCAGCTTCTCCATGATGTTGGAGCGATGGGTTTCTACCGTGTAGACGCTCAGGTTCAGTATTTTGGCGACGTCCTTATTTGATTTTCCCTCCGCCAGTAGCTGAAGCGTCTCCTTCTCCCGCTCCGTCAGCAGGTCGTAAGTGTCCTGAAGTCCGCGCTGTTGCATCTGGCGCATGTAGTCACCCACCAGAATGCCGGCAATGGTCGGGCTGAAGAAGGACTTCCCGTCCGCCGCCGCTTCCACCGCTCGCGCCAGGTCGAGGTCCTCACCGTCTTTGAGCAAGTAACCCTTGGCGCCGGCGGCCAGCGCACGCGAAAGATAAGTATCGTCCGCGTGCATACTGAAGATGACCACGCCTGTACGGGGGTTGCGTTTCACGATTTGCGCGGTTGCCTCAATTCCGCTGAGACCCGGCATCGCGATGTCCATGATGACGACGTCCGGTTTTTCCGTCTCGGCGAGTTGTACCGCCTCGCGGCCGTCCGCGGCTTCCGCAATCACTTCGAATTGTTCCTGCTGCTGCAGCTGCATGCGTAAGCCTTTGCGGACAACGCTGTGATCATCCACCACCATGACGCGGATGCGTTTCATACCAACACGCCTCCGGGCAAGGGAATTTCCAGGCTGAGTGCCGTGCCGCATTGAGTTCGCGATGTCACTGATAAGCAACCGTTCACGCCAGCCACTCGCTCCCGCATCCCCAACAGGCCCAGCCCTCGCGCCCTTTCGGTTGCGTCAAACCCGATCCCGTCATCCTCGATGGCGACGTTCACAGTGCTGGCCGAGGTACGGACTACTATCCGGATGTTTTTTGCTTGTGCATGTCTCGAACAGTTGGTGAGAGCTTCCTGAACGCACCGGTAGATGCAGGTGCGGTGGGTTTCAGGAAGTTTGTCCATTTCGCCGTTGGCCTCCAACGATGCGGAAATGCCTGTCTGCCGCGAGAATTGCCGCGTCTGCCATTCCAAGGCTGTTATCAGACTGACATCATCAAGCAATGCGGGACGCAACCCCATGGCCAGGTCTCGCACTTGCCGAAGTGCTTCCGCATTCAAGCGGCAAGCTTCGTCCAATTGATTGCGCAACTGATCTGGCGGCAAAGGCGTGGATCGCAACGCTCTCAGCTGAAGGCCGACCCCAGTCAGGAGCTGGCCTACGGAATCGTGAAGTTCGCGGGAGAGATGCTTGCGTTCGTCCTCCTGCGCTCGCCAGATGATTGCGGAAGGTTCCCGGCTGACCGAGAGCACCCGGCGCTTCGTCGATTTCTGGCCGTTCCGGTGATTCTCGATCATGCGCCGAGCACAGCCTAAAAGGGCAACCGCGATCAGCGAAACCACGAGCACGCTGGTAGTCGCCTGAAATGTTGTGAAGTCGGCTGCGACGAATGCGACAAGGTCTTTGGGTGACGGTCGCAGTGCGCTCGCGCAACAGATGCCGGCAAGCACCGTGAGCAACAGCAATCCGTACCGAAACCAGCAGTGTTTTCCGCCTATTTCGCGCAACGGGCGTTCTTGGCAGGCTGGGCTGTCCAATGACAACCTCAGACCAGATGCTTCTCTGGACATAAGACTTCCGCTCCAACGTGTGTTTCCGCGTGCGGGGGGAGACAAACTACCTGTGTGTTGGAGTGAAGCTAGATCCTGAGGATGCTGGACGCGCTTAAATCTTGGGACAATGCCACTTCATCGACGAGAAGGGTGCGCTCCAGGATTGCGGAAGGACCGATTTGGTGGGCGGCAATCAGGATAGGCTGCTGGTGCACTGCATTCCGTTCGAGAGAAGCGGACTGGGAACGGGCGTTGGTGATCTTCACATCGTGCACATCGAGAAGATCCACGTCCGGGTGAACAAGGACGGCAGTAAAGAGCACCGCAAAGAACAACAGCATAGCCTTTGCAAATGTACTCGATCGAATTGCCCGATCCGTCCTCATATCCTGGCTAGAAACCCCACAAGGTCCTGCGCTCACTATCCCCCATGTGGGTCGCGCGGGTCAAGAACAAATACCATCACTGCCTGACAAAACGTCGTTCTAAAGGGGATGACGCTCCCGAATTAGAGGTGCCTTTAGTACCGTTACGGGATTATTGCGTCAGTTCCCTACCCTAGCAATCGTCGCAATCTCCCGCCAGAGGGGGATACACAGCGAGTGCTCAAACATTCACAATCTCCAAAGAGCTCACTAGGGTCGGCAATCAGGCTTGGCGAGCAGACCCTTCCCCCGTGTCCCTCCCTCGAAACACACACATTTGACCGCTTTGAGCGGAGACTTGGATATCTATGCCCGCAATTCACGACAGCCTCAAACCTCACGATTTGTGCCGGCTGGTCGTAGCCGAACCTGATTCCGCCCAGCGTGCGGAGGTCATTGCCCAAATGCGCAGCCAGATTGCGGAAGAGCAGCGCGCGCCACAGTCTCCCCAAGATTCCAGCTATTTGGCGGTCGCAGAAATGGTTCTCGACTTCCTGGAAGAAACCCTCAACTCGCGAGACGCGAAGAAAATTCAGTAGGCAACAGCGCTTTCCATCCGTGGACAGCGCTGAAGTTCTCCGCCACGCCCCACACCCGCAGTCATCGCTTCCCTGTAAATTTCAGCGTCACGGCAAGGCAGCCGCTCAGGGCTAGTGCGCTCGCTACAACCAGGAGGCCGCCCTTGAAGCTTCCAGTCGAGTTCCGCACGACTCCAATCATGTAGGGTCCGAAAAAACCTCCAAGATTTCCTACGGAGTTGATCACGGCGATTCCGGCGGCCGCAGCGGTTCCGGACATCAGAGCCGTGGGCATCGCCCAGAACGGTCCCATCATGGAAAAAACGCTGAGTACAGCCACGCTGATAAAGGCGACCATGCCGCTCACAGAGTGTGAGTGCGCTGCCATCGCCAAAGCACACGCTCCGGCGAGCGCTGGCGCGGCAGTGTGCCATCGTCGTTCGCCCGTTCGATCCGAGTGCAGTCCTACAATCACCATTGCCACGGCGGCGGCAACATAGGGAATCGCAGAAAGCACACCAATCTTAAGATTACTCATTCCGGAAAGGCTCTTGATCAGATTTGGCAGCCACAAACTGATGCCGTAGGACACGGTATTCAATCCGAAGTACACCAGGGTGAGAATGAAGATCGGCCAAAATTGAAGGGCTCCGGCCCCGGGAGCCTTCAACGTCTCATCATGCTCCCGATCCAGGGTTTGCAACAGCCACCGCTTCTGCTCCGGAGGCAACCACGGCGCAAGCGACGGGCTATCCACCAGATAAATCCACGTCAAACCTCCGAGCAGGATTGCCGGGAATCCTTCCAATAGAAACATCCATTGCCATCCCGCGATATTTCCCCGCGAATGCAGACCGAGCAAAGCTCCTGAGAGCGGACCGCCCACCACTCCGGAAAGCGGTGCGGCCGTCATGAACATCGCGACGGTGCGTGCACGGGCTCTTGCGGGAAACCAGGTCTTCAGATAAAGGATGACTCCCGGGAAAAAGCCGGCTTCCGCGGCGCCCAACAAAAAACGTAAAGCATAAAAGCTTCGCGGTCCCTGCACCAGGCTCATGCACGCGGAAACGATTCCCCACGTCACCATGAGAACCGCGATCCACCGGCGTGCTCCTACCTTCACCAGGACCAGGTTGCTGGGGACTTGAAACAGGAAGTAACCTGCGAAGAAAATCCCGGCGCCCAGCCCGTACATCGAGTCGGTAAATCCGAGCTGCTGTTGCATCTGCAAAGCAGCAAATCCCAGATTAATTCGGTCGAGATAGGCGACGATGTAGAGCAGAAACAGAAAAGACACGAGCCGCCACGTGAGGACGCGCACAACTGCGTTCTCCGGTTCCTGGTCTTCGCTCTGCCTGAGGTTTGAATGCAAATCGGCGACCCTAAATCAAATTCAAATTTACGCGGATCAACTGAACGATGTTTTCCGGCTTCCCGTTCGCATCCACCACGGTTGCGTCGATGGGCTCTTCCAGAGCCTTCAACTGGCTGTCGAGCATGGATTCTTTCATGTAGTGATCGTGACGATCCAACAATCTTTGCGAAAGCACATCCCGGCGTACTTTTAGATACACGAAGCGCACATCCTCGCCACCCCGCAACTGGTCACGATAAGCCTGCTTCAGCGCAGAGCACGCCAGCACAACGCTTTTTCCTGCTTGGATTGATCCGATGATTAAGGCCTTCAGCGCCTTGAGCCAGGGCGCTCGATCTGCATCCGTCAACGGAATTCCGTTGCGCATCTTCTCAACGCTTGCCGCCGCGTGATAGTCATCGGCATCCGCGAAGCCCCATCCCAATTGCAATGCCAACTGCGATCCCACCGTACTCTTTCCGGAACCGGAAACTCCCATCACCACGATGACCATGCGAAATGTCTCCGTTTTTTTGCAGTCTTCGCGCTTCCGGTCACAGTGGATGGTACCTTCTTTGGATGCTGCGGACTTAGTTCCAGCGGAGTCGCCCACCCTATGCCGTATCCAGCAACCACGCCGCCGGCCTCAGAATTCCTGCGTCGGAATCAAGCCGATTCGCGAGGCCGTCGGTGAAGCATGCTCAGGCGTGCCCAAATAAGTTATCCTATTGGAATGGATCACCTCGAAGTGCTTCGCGAAAAAATAGGGCGGCTTCGTGCGGAAATCGCTCACATTCAAGAATTGAATCAGCAATACCGGCTCCAAGGGGCAAGCGGAACCGACGCCCAAATCGCTCACGGACTAAGACACGAACGGCTCCAGGCCATTCAGCAAGAACTTTCCCAACTCTCCGACCTCGGCCGCAAAGTGGTTTCGGTCGAGGAGATGAAAGAGAAGCATCGCGCTCGCATGCATCTCGTCAAGAAGGTTTCCTAAGCGTTCTTAGCTTTCTTGGTCGGGACGGACGCCTCATCGCCAAACCCGACTTCAGCCCCATGCAGTCGCAAACCGGACGCGCAGTCCTGCGCCCTTCTGCCTGCGCTGCAGAACGGGGTGCGTTTGCACTTTCCTGGTTTTGCGAGGATGATGTTCGTCGCAAGCGCACGGCGTGCCAGAGTCCGAACCTGAAAAGTGAGGTAAGACAACCATGAATCCGAAAGCGAAATTTGCCCTTGGCATACTCACAGCTTTGGCCATGTTGTTGCTTACGTTTGCTCTTCCAAGAGGAGGTGCGCTGCGGGATGCCCAATTAGCCCAGTTCCCCTTGACTGTAGGCGTGTGGGCCATCTTTGTTTTGCTGTTCGTGAAACTCAAATAGCAGCGTGTCCCCTATGGCGAACGCTAGAGAGTCAGCGCGGAATCCGCATATTTACTGCTTAGAGATCGTGAGCGCGCAAGGAATCGAATCCGCACTAAAACGCATATACAACAATGTCCAAAACAACCGATGGCGATTTAGCCGATGTCAGTACACGTAGGCAGTGCCGACGGCAGGTGGATCCCAGTTGGGACATCAGAGGTCTCGCAGAACGAAATTCCGCGGAATGACCGAGGCTCGCAAGCCGTGCGGCGCTCCTGCTCCAGGAGGCACAAGTCACTGTTTCATGCACCCAAGAAGGGCTGCTGCACTCGGCAGCACAGGTGGCCGCCGACGCCGACGAACCGTTTACATGCGAGAAAGATGCTGACTACCTACGAGGTGCCGGAGGTTTGACAGCGTGGAATGATTAGTAGGTAGCCGATAGGCGGCACTATTGCGAAAGTTTCTCCGAGCCGGCGTATGCAGAGTTCTCCTCGGGTTTGATAAGGGACCAATGATGCTTTAGTACGAAAACCCCGTTCCATGGCGACTTCCCGGTGCCGTAGTAGTCGGATGGAATCACCTCGAAGCGAGCCGCATTGTCAATCTTGTCTACTTCCACCTGCCCGATATCCATCCACACTCGCAGAATGTATTCTCCTGGAACCAACGTTAAACTGGGAATTTCGCACACAAATACCTGCGGTCCCGTGTGCAAGTCGTGACCACGAGCGGGTTCGAACATCGTATGCGCAGTGAATATTCGCTGGCCCAGAAGGTTCTCGAATCCCAGACCAATATCGAAACTGGACGTGGGTGCCGGGAGAATAAAGTGCACGCTTATTTTAAGCGGAGCCCCGATGCGCACCCCGGCTTTCAGCGATTTGGCGTCTTCCGTGCAAAACTCCAATCGCCGCAGCAATGGCCGGCGTTGTGCCCATCGGCCGGGCGCCTCGCTAAGTTCAACCACGTTGCCGGACGTTTCAATATCACCCATGGCTCGATGCATGTAGAACTGAACAGCCTGCTTAGCCGCCCCGGAAAATGCCAACTTACCCTCGATCAGGACGATTCCGCGTCGGCACAAGTGTTCGATCGCCGATATATTATGCGAGACAAAAAGTATGGTCCGGCCACTGCGGCTGACATCATTCATCTTGCCCAGACATTTTTTTTGGAAAGCCATGTCGCCGACGGCAAGCACCTCGTCCACCACCAGAATTTCGGGATTCAAATGAGCGGCCACCGAAAATGCCAGCCGGATATACATTCCGCTGGAGTAGCGCTTGACCGGAGTATCTAAAAATTGTTCGATCTCTGAGAAAGCGACGATCTCATCGAACTTTGAAAGAATTTCCGCGCGACTCATACCCAGGATTGCGCCGTTCAAAAAGATGTTTTCACGTCCCGTAAGCTCCGGATGAAAGCCGGTGCCAACCTCGAGCAGGCTAGCCAGTCGGCCGCGCACCTTGATGTAACCGTCGGTGGGATCGGTGATACGAGAAATAATTTTCAAAAGCGTACTTTTACCTGCGCCATTGCGGCCGATAATGCCGACAACCTCGCCTTCCGTGATGTCAAAATTAACGTCCCGCAAAGCCCAGAAAAAGTGGTCGCCACCTAGCCTTTCGGTCTTTGAAAAGGATCGAAACGGGCGTTTCATCGTTTTGATGAGAAACTCACGAAACGTTTCGTTCCGGACCTTCGCGCCGCCGATCCGATATTGCTTCGATAGGTTCCGGACTTCAATAATGTTTGGCATTCAGATTACATCTGCAAATAAACGCTCAATTCGCCGGAAAAGCATCAGGCCACCTAAAAAGATCAGCATACACATCACAAGTGACGTCAAAACAAGAGGCCAGTAGACCGGACTGCCAAGAAAGCAATAGCGAAATCCAAGTACCATGCCAGACATTGGGTTCAGCCCAATCAATGTTTGCCAGCGCGAGGGAACGTAGCGCACTGGATAGATGACTGGTGTAACGAACATTCCCATCTGAATGAGGAATGGCACCATGTACTTGACGTCTCGAAATAGGACGTTTAATGCAGAAAAGGCGAAACCAACGCCGGAGGCAGCCATCACGGTGCCTACAAGAAATACCGGCAGCAGCAGTATGTTCAAGGAGAGCGCCCAGCGGTAGTAAATCATCATGCAGCCTAAAACCACCAGACTGAGTGTTAGGTCCAAAAGAAATGCCCCGATTGTGCCTAACGGAATGAAAATGCGCGGGAAATATACGCGCGATACCAATTGCTGGTTCGAAATCAGGCTGTTGCTTGAATTCGAGACAGAGTTGGAAAAGAAGGTCCAAGGAGCCAGGCCTGCGAATGCAAATAGTGAATACGGAGGTCCGTCGCTATGAACACCGGCCCAGCGATTGAAAACCAGCACAAAAATAAGAGTACCCGCCAAAGGCTGCAGGATGCTCCACAGTCCACCTAACAGGGTCTGTCGGTATCGGATCTTTATGTCTCGCCAAATGAGAAATGCCAGGAGTTCCCGGTAGAGGAAAGCTTCTCGTAAGTCTAATGGTTGCCAGCCCTTACGCGGTTTTATGATCAATTCTGTCGCCATGCTATTCGATAGTCTGGGTCGTCAAGAACCGGATCAGCTTATAATTCACAGAGCCAAGCCATTACCGTGCGATTTTGGGAATACGAGTTTCAGAACTCCTCGGACCTCCCATGGCCCACTCCTACCGAACCTGCACAGAAAACATCTTATTGTAATATTTTACCGTACGTGGAATCGTCCATGAGAGGCAATCCAGTTACTTCGGCGACTTTCGTTTTCAGGCCTTAGATTAGGCGGGGTCCGGATGCACTATTTGACCGAACCGCGACAATGTCGATCATCGGCGCACGAAAGTCCAGCGGGGACAGAAGAATGGTGGTCGGTACCCCGCTTGCATTAACATAGCCAGGAGAGTTTCCTGTTAAAAGGCGTATTTTAAAGGCGAAGTGGTGAGTAGTTGAAGCGTATTGTCCGCACCCAAGAGATCCAATCGATCGGAATGTTGAAGTCTGCCTAGACCTGCTATGCAGCTGGACGTTGTTCTGCCCACATACAATCGGCATGCTTTGCTGGAACGTGCTCTTAAGAGTTTAGTTGCGGCGGATGTGCCCGCAGGTCTGACTGTAAAAGTCACGATTGTCGATAACAATTCGACAGATAAAACCCCATCGGTGGTCGATTCATTTAAGCCCGCGTTTGAGGGGCGGCTGAATCGCTTGTTCGAACCCAAACCAGGGAAATCGCAAGCTCTCAATACCGGAATCGCGGCCACATCCGGCGAACTGGTGGGAATGATTGATGATGATGAGGAGATTGACCGCTCCTGGTTCGTGCGCATTCATGAAATCTTCTCGAACAGAGAACTGGATTTTGTCGGTGGCCCATACGTGCCGCGCTGGGTAACGCCGCCGCCTTCATGGTTGCCCAGTCGATATTCAGGCGTGATCGGGGACGTCAATTTGGGACCACAGGAGCGCGTTTACGGTTCTGACACTACCATGCCAGGCGGAAATGCAGTGGTGAAGCGCTCAACATTAGAGAAATTGATGCCATACTGCACGGCGTTGGGGCCACATGGCGATAACTATCTGGCAGATGAGGACAGTGATATGTATTTAAGGCTGATGGAGTCAGGTGCAAAGGGACTGTATTTGCCTGATTTGATCGTTTATCACTACATTCATCCCGAGAGGCTCAGCAAGCGCTATTTCAGGCGTTGGTGCTTTCGCCGCGGAATTTCATCCGCCTTGCTCGATCGCATACACCCCAAAAATGTGCCTTATTTTCTGGGCGTTCCGCGATATCTGTTTGGACAAGCAGCTCGCGCCGCATCCCAGCTTCTGAAAGATGTAGCCAAGAACAATGAGGATTCCTCCGAGAATTTCTCCAATGAACTGAGTTTTTGGGATCTGGCCGGATTTTTTTACGGCAAACATTTCTATCGAGGCACCAAAATCTCCGAACGGTAGCTTGGACGGAATGATTCCTTATTCCACTGAGGCTGCCTTTTTCGGCGAGCTTCGCAAGCGGAAGAATTCGCGCCAACGACTGTCGGCGAAGCCGGCGAAGAATCTCATTCGAACTTCGTAACCGAACGCCTTATCCCGCTGTCCCAGGAGCTGACTGATCGTCCATCGCATCCCGTTCGTGAGAGCCTGACGATAAAGATGAGCGGGCACGCCGAAGATTTTCCCCCGCTTTGAGCGCTCCAGCAAGTCGGAGTGAAGAATGGCATGAAAACGGCCATGTCCCGTGTGCCATTCGCGATGGTAAGTCTTCCGCAAACGCTCAGGCTGGACTTCGGCCGTGACAGTAAGATCGGGCAGATAAATTCCCTTGCGGCCAGCCTGCCAAAGCCGCAAAAGCAGTTCATGATCCTCCAACGAACCGACGCCATCCTTGACCCGCTGAACGTCGGCGTGAAAAACACCCACCTGCTCGAAGGCTCTTTTGCGGAAAGCACAATTGGCTCCGATGAGGGAAACGGGGCGCCCGCTATCCACATAAAATGGCTGATCGCCATAGTCGACAAGCGCGAGAGGAGCCCAGTGTTCACGCGTCAGCCATTGCGGAGGAGTGCAACCCCAATCCGGCAAAACCTTGCCCCCTAGGAAGTCTGCGATGGGCTCAGCCCCGAAGCCAGCTTTGATACGGGATACCCAGTTGCTAGCGACGCGCACATCGTCATCGGTGAAGGCAATATTCTCTGCGCGTGCCTTGGCAATCCCCGCGTTGCGCGCATACGACAACCCCTGTTTCGGCTCAAAAACATAACGGAATCTTCCCGGTTTCTTCTCAACGAAGCGTTGCGTGATGTTCCGTGTCTCATCGCTCGAGTTATTGTCCACCACAAGGACTTCGTACCTGACATCCGCGGCTTCCTGATTCTCTAGTGACTCTAAAGCTCGTACTAGAAGACCGCATCGGTTGTAGGTGCAGATGACAATAGAGACATCAACTGGTCTAGCCTCGTCCTCAGCCGCGGGTGTGTGAATGGGCTCCGTGATTCCTCTCCCCGGTAGGGATCTCATGAACAGGTGTCCCTGTCACAAAAACGCGGACAACCAAGTCGAAATCATAACTTGTGATCCAGAGCGGTGACGAGTCGAATTCAGGGACGCGTATCCTATGTCACCATCGGCTGTGATACACTTCCGTCCCATCCGCACAGGTTCGCGTTGGAACGCTGGCCGTGGGTGAGAGAATACCTTCTCCCATCAGGCGCAATGGTTGCGCCTCGCGCTCTCGCAATCGCGCGGATCATTGGTACCCGCTTTCTTCGTCTCAAAGACCCGTCGGAGGCTCGGCGGCCGTCGACTGGCACCGTTACCCCGCATCCTGATGGCGGTTGTGTCCGTTTCCGGACAGTGTGCGCCAGCGTGCGCTTCTGTCCCCCAACGAGGGATGTACCTTCGTGACCTCGACGGGTGGCGCGAATTGGTCCGAAACTGTGTCGATACCAGCACCCAGATCGCTTCAGATGCGCTCTTTGACTCCTTCGTGGGGAGATCACGTTGGTAAATCAACCCAATTTCTGGTGGAGGCTCAGTAAATGTTACGTTCCCCCAAATTCATGCCGCACTCATTCGCGATTTTTCTGACTCTTGCGATGGCGGCAACTACCCACGCGAGCAATACCAACATCGTTTTGTATGCCTCAAAAGCGACGGTCCGCGCAGGAAACTGGGCTGTCAAGGCAGATTCAACCGCGGCAGGCGGGTTTCTGATTGAGAACCCAAATCTTGGTGCGGCGAAACTTTCGGCTCCCCTTGCGAGCCCGAAAAACTATTTTGAAATCAAGTTTCCTGCCTACGCGGGTCAACCGTATCACCTTTGGATTCGGTCTAAATCGCTCAACAATGCCGTGAGTAACGATTCGGTCTATGTGCAGTTTTCCGACAGCGTAACCGACACAGGGGCTTCCGTCCATCGCATTGGAACTGCCTCGGCCGAGGCGGTGGTCCTGCAAGCCTGCACAGGGGCCGTCGAGGCTGGCTGGGGCTGGTCGGATAACGGTTGGTGCGGAGCGGGCAAGGCGATTTATTTTCAAACCACCGGCACTCACACGGTTCGTGTTCAGGTAAGGGAAGACGGACTTTCCATCGACCAGATTGTGCTCTCTCCACTGTCCTACATGACTGCAGCGCCAGGAAAGCCGGCGAACGACACAACCCTACTGGCTGCCAATCAGCCCGTGCTTTCAGCGGCCCAGGTCAGCATTCAAGTGAGTTCGGCAAGCGGAGCGGCGCCTCTGGCAGTCAACTTCACTCCGAAGGTCACGCTGCCCAGCGGTTCCGTCACGTCGTACGCGTGGAGCTTCGGAGACGGGAAAAGCTCAACAACGCAGTTACCATCTCACGTCTATCAAACTGCAGGGAACTACACTGCCAAACTGACCATCGCGGATAGCGCCGGAACTTCGGCTAGCGCCTCGGCGGTTGTCTCTGTGACGGCAACTAGCTCCAGTACGAGTTTGCGCGTGGTCCAGGCCAATATCGCTTACGGCGGGCACGGCACCGATAACGTCCTCGATCTGAACCGGACGAGCAGCTGGCTTGTAAAAATGAATCCCGACGTGGCTTCTCTTAGTGAAGCCATCGGGGGTTATAACGATCCGGCGCTGATTACGGCTCTCATGAAGCAAAAAACCGGGCTTACTTGGTACAGCGCGTACGTTCCGAAGTACGCCGGCTGCCCGGAAGGCGTGATGGTTCTATCGAAGTGGCCGATCGTGAGTACGAAGCAGCTTTTTCTAAGCTATCAAATGCCGGTCGTCGAGGCGACTTTGAAGGTGAACGGAAAACTGATCAGCTTTTTCGCCACGCATTTCCAATGGCCGAGCAGCGCGAGCGCCCAACGGCAGGTTGAGGCGAAACAACTGGTCAATTTCGCCGCCACCTTCCCGGAGCCGAGAATCATCGCTGGTGATTTCAACGCTCAGTTAGGAACGCCGGAAATGGATACTCTTTTCCAGCAATATTATGGCGGGTGGGACAAGGCAGTGAGCGCGGGTACGGCGGCGGCATATGCCGACAATCCCGTGAGTGCGGGTACTCGGACCCGGCGAAGCCGGATTGACCACGTCTTGTACTCTAAGAACGCGACCGGTGTTTCGGTCACGGGGGCGGGAGTTCCGGATCAGAGAGCTGCAGGCACCGCAGCGCGCGTGACTGTCAAGATCAACACACTCGACGACAAAGGTGTGAGACCGTCGGATCACAACTTTACATGGGTGGCATTTCACATAAATTAGCAAGGGTTACTGCATAAACACAAAGCCCCCGTTCTAAACGGGGGCTTTATATTTTCTACCAGTCTCCTAAACGAAGGCTGGGTGCTCACTGATAGGTGTACGTAGCGGGCGAGCTGCTCTGGCCATCGGGGTTGACGACAACCACATTCGAGGCCCCCGGTTGGGTGGCAGCGGGAACAGTGGCGTACATGTAGCCTCCCGTCGTGGTTTGAACCGCAGCCTGTGTATTCCCCACAAAGACTTTGGCACCGAAGACGAAGTTCGAACCGCTGATGGTGATGCTTCCACCTCCAGCAACGCTTCCCGTATTCGGACTGACGCTGCTGATACTCGGCTGTGGCGCAGCGCTATAGCTGAAGCCGCCCGTCAGGGTACTGTTCTGGCCGTCCATGTTTTTGACCACAACATCGGTCGCTCCCAGCGCGTGGGGTGGAGTAACCGCGGTGATCGTGTTGCTATCCACGACGATGATCGTGTTGCAGAGTACGCCCCCGACACTGACTACGGCGCCGCTGTAGAAGCCTTCTCCTTTAACCGTGATGGTGGTGCCGCCATTGATCGATCCGCTGGTCGGCGTAACAGAAGCCGCAATGGGCGCTTCCGGAGCATCGGCAAAGGTGAAGACGCCCGTAAGAGTCGCACTCTGTCCCGTCTTGGGATTGGTGACGACCACGTTGGCGAGACCACTTCCACTGGGAGTTGTGGCGTGGATTGAAACCGAATTGCTACTGGTGACGGTTGCGGGAGCGCCCCCGATCGTGACGGTCATGCCCGCCACGAGATTGCTTCCCGTGATGATCACCGCATCGCCGCCGCTCGGAGATCCATGATTCGGATGAATGACGTTTAACCTGGGAGAAACCGAAGGGGCCGTTGAGGTGTACACGTAAGCCGACGGGAGGGTTCCCGCATCCCCCGCCTTGTTTGTGACCGTTATCGGCACTGTGCCAGCGACATGCGGAGGCGCGACCGCCGTGATGGTGGTGGAGTTCACTATCTTAATTCCGCTCGCCGTCGACTGACCGAAGGTGACGTTTGCACCGGTCAGGAAGTTCGTGCCGGTGATGGTTACAGCCGTAGCCCCCGAGCTGGGGCCGGTACCTGGAGAGATGCCCGTGACCGTGGTCCCCTGGGTCGGCGCAGTCCCACCAGTCGTGAACGTCCAGACGGAGCCCATGACGGTCAGATTCGCCATGGTTTTTGACGCAATTTTCCAGTAATAAATCGTGCCTGGGACAAGGCCGGAAACTTTGTAGGTTTCGTATGTAAGCGGACCGGTGGGATCTTCGGGCGCCCCGGTCACAACGTTCTGCGCCACCAACGGAGGACTCTTGGCGGTGCCAAAGTAGACGTCATATTGCTGACCCCACGGACCGCCTTCCCAGGATAGGGTCACACTGGTTGGTACGTTGGTGGCCCCGGTGGCCGGTGCGTTGATTTTTGGTGCGCCCGGTCCGGCGGGGATGAAGGCCTTGTATTCGGTGTTTGAATCCCACCGACGCTCGAACTGATTCTGAAACCACTGGAAAAACAGCGGCTTCTTGGTGAAGTAATTATGTTCCTGCTGATAGTTGAACGACGGCCATGTCCAGTTTGACGATCCCCAGATCGACATCTTTTGGCCATAAAGGATCAGGGACTTTTCGTGATTCTGGCCCTGGTGCGAGGTAATTTTCAAGGGGATGCCCGCCATGAACATGCGATCGACGTTGTAGGAATCCCACGGCCGGGCAGGATTGCGATATTCCGACGAGTCCACAATCATGCGGATGGGAACGCCGCGATTGAATGCCTTGATCGTCGCATCCGCAATTGGTTGGTTGGTGATGCGAAACATGTCGATGTCGAGCTTGACCTTTTCGGCGGCCATCGCGGCCATGGTTCGAGTGCCGTAGTCCTGGCCCGGAGTTGCCGACGGCAGGAAGTCCAACTCTGGATTGATCGGATACGTCGCATAGGACCGCTGGAGTGGCCCGTGGATATTTGCGTAGTCCTGATAATTGGTAGTGTCCATCCACCAATCGTCATACTTTGTGCGAAAGCTGTTCACCACCGTAGCATCGTCCGCGAAATAGATCGCCTCGTCGGTGTAGTTCACGTAGGGCGTGTAGGGACGCATCTCCGACGGTGTGAAATTTGCGCCGCTGAATTCCACGATTCCCTGACCAGAAAACAGCATCATCTTCCAATGAAGAATTCCGTCGGCGTTGCGGTTCCGCATGGGCAAACCGGCGGAAGAAAGTTGGGCCAGCACCTGGGCATTCGTAGGGTGCCCGTCCTCAGCGCGAGGATCCATAAGAATACGGACGGGAACGCCCGACTGAAATTTCTTGATCAATGCACTCGCCAATGGGGCGTCGTCCATGAACCAGAAAGCGGCATCTATTTCCACAGTCTCGTTCTGAATGAGTTTGAGAAGCGGGGCCCGGCAATCTTCAAAAGAGACATCGCAGAGGCGTTCTGTTCCGAACGCTGGGATGATACCAACTAACAGAAAACTCACAAGAAAACACGGGAGGAAAAAACGAGATCGACTCATATTCACTTCCGATAAACTCACTTTCCGACTTTCGTAGAGTCTGCGACTGACACGCGTCGAGGGGGAGCGACGACTGTTAGGGTCAACTGTCAGACAAATCCAGGGATTACCGGTGCATGTTCCATTCCAAGATGATGGTTCACATGTGGTGCAAAACAAACCCGATGCCACACAATCAGATGCGAAACGTGGGCCCCTCGTTGCTGTGAAAACCTAAACGGACTGGAATCTTGGAGGTAGCGGCGGATGGGGGTAGGGACGTGGGCAAGAGGCCCTAAGGAAATTCATGTAGGCAGGTTCCACTAAGGGAATAATTAGCGCCCTAAATATTCCCTCATTCAGCTCTGGATGGGTTCCTAATGCCGTTAAGCTAAGTTTTCCAGGGAATGCGATAAGCACGGAGTTGCATCAAAGTGGAAAATTCTGAGCGTTGGCTGGGGCAAGTTCCATCAGTTCGTAAAGCTCGTGCGCGGCCCGGGCAGTCGCCGTTCCTGGCATATAGAACAGTTCGGCGGCCACCGCCTTCCGCGTCGGGCTTTGCAATCCCGGATTTTTAATCCCTTGCTCGACCGCCCACAAGATCTCGGATAGCGCCCGAACCGAAGTCGAGGACTCTGCAAGCAAAGCGACATATTCCGGAGGAATGTTGGTTCGGGCAATCAATTCCGGCATCTCTATTCGAATCAGAGGTCGATCGAGCAAAAGATACTCGAACGCTGCAGAACTGTGATCACTGATCATCAAATCCGAGGCCACTAAATACGGCGAGATTGTTCCACGCTTCGCTAAGTGTCCGCGTGGGCCTTGCAGTGCCGGACTAAGTCGCGCAACCCAATCGATGCCTCCCGAATTGCGCACATCACTGACATCCAGCGAATTGTCATGGAGCTTCACAATCAGGTTCACTCCGGTTTGGGCCAGGCATGTGACAAGATCCTCGCCCAGGGCATTGAGCGAGGAATACGGCGTCCACGTGGGAGCGTAAAGCACAGTGGTCAGTTGCGGATCCAACCCCAGCGATTGCAGAATCGTGTCCCGCTTGAGAGACCCGTCGACCAGGCGGTCGGCCTTCGGCATGCCGACCAGCCGCGCTGCTGGGCTTCCTGGCGCAAGCGCTCCAGAGGCGAAGAAGTTATTCATACGCCTGCGATTGATGAAGAAAAAGCGATCCCATTCACTCTGCGAGCGGTCGGGACGATCGTAGCGCTCGGCATATTTGCCTGCGACTCCGTGAAAAAACTGAACTCTCCGCGTGCCGCGCGGAAGCGCTGCCCAGATCAGATCCGCAGCTAAATACGCATCGAACTTCATCCACCTGGCTTCCGCGGGCAGAATTGTAGGAATGCTCTCTTCGGAATCTTCAAAGATTTGCTTCATTCTGTGCGGATGAATGGTGGACGTGAAATAAAACTCGACCCGGGGATCCCCACACATTCGCTTATACACCGGCTCCATCATGGCGTATTCCATTGGCAGCGCCGCATTCATCAGAATGCGACGGCGATGTGGATTCCATTTGCGTTGCCAACTTGTGTCGAGTCTGCGCGCCCAAGACAGTACCCGGCTCGAAGTCATGATACGGCGTTCGACCCGGCAGAGTTTTTGAAGGGAATCACTTCGCCCACCTTGGAGATTGTCAATGGCCGGGAAAATTCACAGGCGAACCGGTCATAATGTGCGGAAAAATTTCTTCCTCAGCACGGCGATAATCCTCCGGAAAATCAATTTCGGTCCAGGGGAAACCGCGCGTGCCGATGACATGTAAAGGGCGCCTCTTGGCAAATTCCAGAAAGGCGCGTGGAGCCCAACTGCGCAAGGCACCATTTTGAATCAGTGGAGCCATCTGCTCCTGGAGAAACCGGGCTCCGCTGGGCCCGAACTTCACTATGCCAACATTTTCGCCATCCGCCTCAGCGGGATCCATGTCCTTGGAGATGTCGAGCACGCATCCACCCCGGACTTTCACCTTCATCTCTTCATCGCCGTAATCGGCTTCCTCACGATAGGAAACCAGGAGGGCATCTTCGCGTCGAGCGGTAATCAGGTCCCAAAGAAGCTGTGGATGGAAAAGCACATCGGAATTGATGACGACGCATCCATCCAAAAAACATTGCCGCGCCAACCACAATGAATAAAGACTGTTGGTCTCCAGAAAGATTGGATTTTCGATGTATTCGATGTTCGGGCCACATGTGCGCCGCACTCGTTCTGCTTCGAAGCCAACGACCACGTTGATTTGGTCGATGCCGCACTCCCTCAAATATTTGCATTGCAGTTCGATGAGGGTTGAAGATCCGAACTTAAGGAGGCACTTGACGGTTTCTCCGGACTGATCGAGTCGCGATCCCTTACCCGCCGCCAGTATGATGGCTTTCATCGCCCTTGCGCATCACGCGGCTGCTTCGCGTCCGCATTTTGGAAGGCCGCCTCCCGATTGGTATGGATTCGAACATCTTTCACATCGCCAAACGACATGTGGCGATCCTTCCAGCGTTGGCGCCACACTCCGAGAAAGAAACATAGCCACAGTTCGTGATCGAAACTTTCTGTCTCCCGCCCAGCGACCTTCGCCTTCGCCATATGCGTCGCCGACCTCAAGAACTCCCGATACAGATAGCGCGGCACTCCCATGATATGGGGTACTTTGGAAAAGTCGAGCCTGGTTTCTTCGGGCGAAAGCATGTCAATCCGAGATTGTTGGTAAAGTATGGCCCGGCTGATTCCGTGCCAGTAAAACCAGCGCCGAAAATAACTCTTGTTCATGCGCTCTTGTGGAATTACATGATGAACTATCATCTCCGGAATGTACATGCCTTTCAATCCTACGGCCCGTGCGCGCAAGAGCCACTCGCGAACCTCCTGCCCCAGCAAAGTTCCGGCTTTGCGTCCGACTCGCGTATCCCATAGACCAACGCGCTCAAAGCTTTTCTTTTTAAAAGCCAGGTTTACACCCAAAGGTGCGTACCGGGTGCCAAACTCAACTGGCTTGGCACCGTGATCTTGCAACGCGATCACCGACCAGTGGCGGCCGCCCTGATTTGCCAGCCAACTCGGCTTTTCGCCGCGCCATATGGGTAGTACTTTGCCGCCCACAAAATCGCAGGCTTCACGGTCAAGACCAGCTTCTGCCTGATCCAGCCAATCTGGCTCAACTCGCACGTCATCATCCGTGGTAGCGATGATTTGGCCCGTGGCAAGTTTAATTCCGGCATTAAGAGCAGCACTGCGCCCGGCTTCGGATTCGAACACGTAATGCAACGGGACCGGAAAACTCTTAGCGCTATCCAGAACAGTCTCGCGAGTGCTGTCGGTGGAATTGTTATCGACAGCGATAACCTCCCAGGGTGCGGAAACCCGGAGCTTAGCAATGCTCGAAAGAGTCTCTCGTAGTTCGTCTGACCGATTGTGGGTGGGTATTATCACCGAAAATTGCATGTCCGAACGTCGCTGTTCCATTTCCGTCTCCACATCTTAGCTCCTGTCATGCTCGAAACATCCAATGATCTTGAAGTCTTAAGCGCCAGCGATCTCGCCGTTGGATGCAAAAGTAATCGAACGAGGACTGGATTTGTGTACTTCGCGGACTTGGACATCGGCTCTCTCGCCTAGAGATCAGGTCAGGAAATTTTGGTCCAGAGAATTTGTCGCTGACTGATTCCGCTGGGGATTGGGAAACCGCTGAAACCCGCATGGATACTGCTTAAAAGTGGTGAGCGCGGAAGGAATCGAACCTTCAACCTACTGATTAAGAGTCAGTTGCTCTGCCAATTGAGCTACGCGCCCGTTTTCGGCGGGATTTGCTCGCAGTTTTGTTTTCGCGTGACATACCGCGCCTTGCGAAAACAGCGCAGCCATTGGCCGGAACGCTGCCTTACGAGCAAACATTCATACTAACCTAGGCTTGCAAAAAGCCGCAACCGGTCGCGCGCACCAAACGGCGTGACTTTCTCCTCAACTCTAAACCACTGTGCGCAGCCTCTCCTGACGAGCGCAAAATGAAAATCCCGCGCTAGCCTCACAGGCCGTTCGCGGGAATTGCACTCGGGGAAAATCTGGCCTCTACGGTCCCTGCTGAAGATCGGCCGCCAGTGGCGGAGCAGCCTCCTTCACGCTCCCCGATGAACGCTTCGCGGGAGCATCATCCAGCTGGATGAGCGGCAGTCGCTCCAAGGTTCCGATCACCGGGGCTTCGTCCATCGTTGAGGGCAACGAGATAAAGCGGTGCTCCACGCATAATTCATCGATGAAGCGCTGCTGGCGCTCGCTCAGGACTTGCTGAGGCAGTTTGTCGAAGTGCCGGAAAATCCATAAAAAGTATGCGCGCTGCACAAGAGTAAGGCGGATATAACGAGGGCCAATCGGCGTGATAATGCGCACCACGCCATCGACGAGCTTTTCGATCCACATGCTGAACCTGCCAGGTCCGATTTTTCTTAGTGTGGCCGGAGTACCGCAAAGAGCGCGTCATTATTGCACCCCCCGCGAGGCATTGACAAATCAAATCCCTGGGCGGAATTAGTCAGAGGTACAGCCGGCAGCGAAGCTTGAGGAATTATTAAAAGCGGCTCGAATGGGGCCCTACGGGCCCTTGCAGGAAAGTACGTCGCCTGGGCCAGCAAACGTCCCGTCACCCGCAGTTGCGTTTGATGAAGGTGGCTGTCCCCGTCGAGCGCTAGGGGCGTAAACGCCAATCCGTTTGGTTCAATTCTGGCCGTGCGTCCAAGCCTCGTAGGAATCCAGGCGGACCAGACTCTTCAGGTAGGGATCTCGGGCAACATGTCGAGCCGGTCGATGGTAGCTGCAACCCCAAACCTGTCGCCGTCTTCCACGCGGACCACCGATGCCTGGCAGCAGGCCCATTGCTTCTCCCCCAAACCCAGTTCGGCCGGCAGAATCAGCACGATTTCCAGCTTGCTGCCTTCGGTGATCTTCCGGTCGGTGTACAGAAACACTCCCCCCATGCTCAGGTCGCGCGTCACCGCCGCAGCCTCGGCATCCGTGTCTTTACTTCTCACCTTCGCCGGCACGTTCACCGAGATCCGGGAACGGGCGCGCTTGTCGGCCTTGGAATCTAGCATGGGAGTGAGAGCCTATCACGAGCGCGGAGAGTTTGTGTGGAGTTTTACATGACGTGTCGGCAACAAACTGGACGCCCGTCGAGGCGTCCTTTCTGTGTCTCGAGGAGATTATGCGCAGAGCAATTGAACGCACGAGGGCCCGCGACAGCACCCCGCCGCGCGAGCCTACATCGTCGAAGGTTTCTGCATCCGGGCCCCCGGCACGACGACAGCCTGTTCAATCGTGGGAACATTGGTGCCGCGCAGGCGCTCTTCCACGGCATGCATCTTGTCACTCGCTCCAGCTTCGTAGTATGCCCGCGACAGCAACTGCATCGACGACGGATCGTTCTCGTCTTCTTCCAGGTGCGCAATCGCGTCTTGCCACTTTTCCTGTGCGGCTAGGAGCGCGCCCGCGGCCCCGTGATACGAACTCTGGATTACGAGATTGCGGCTGCTTGCCGCCATGGTTTCCAGCGTGTGCAGAGATTTCTGCGCCAACTGCTGGTTCCCGGCATGCGCCGCGCGCACCGTGCGATACCGCAGGATGCGCGACATCTCTTCATCGCGGTCAAGCTGGGAAATTTCCTGGCGATGGCTCAAAGCCTCCTCGGCGGCCTCGAGATGCTGCAGAGCCGCCGCATCATCGCTCTGATACTCCGCCATCCGCTGGTGAGCCCAGGATTCCTGGAGATCTAATCCAAGATCGTGCGCCTTCTGCGCGGTCTCTGCAAAAGCGCGGTCCGCCTCGGCCGGCTTTGCTTCGCGCACCCAGCTGGTCGCGTTCTGCATCATGTAGTCGATGCGGTCCGCATCGTTATTCGCCTGTTCAATGGCTTTCTGATATTCAACGCGCGCCCGCACCTGGTTCCCCATCAGCGAATACGTATCCGCAATTCCGACTTGCGACGATGCAAACTTGGGATCGACCTTCAGCGCCATCTTGTAGTGCGTCAGGGCTTCGTCAAAGTGTCCCGCCATGCGCAGCAGTTCGCCGTAAGAGTCGTGCGGATTCGGTTCTTTCGGCAGCACCGTGACATAACGATCCATCAACGCGAACGCTTTTGCAAACTGACGGTTGCGCGCATAGACGTAGGCCGCATCATTGATCGCCGCAGGATAGTTCTTGTCAATCGCCAGCGCTCGGTCCAAGAGCTTCAGCGCCTGATCGTTTCCGTTCTCGCCCATCAGCCAGTTGCCAGCCAGATAAAGAAGATGCTTATCCTTGGGGAACATCGCCAGCATATCGTTCATTGCTTCGATGCCTGCGATGTAGTTCCCTTCCTGCACATTCGATATCCACTGGATCATCAACTTTTCACCCGGCGTGACCTGTGGCAAAAGAACCTTGGCCTTCTCGCGCGCCGTGCTCACTTCCACCGGATTCCGGCTGTTGAACGCGATCCACGCCCAGGCCACCGCAATGGTCGGGTCTTCCTTCACCGCCGCGCGCCAGTCTTCGTTGCAGCGTTCGAGATAAAGCTTCTCGTAGTCATCCATGCCCTTCTGATAGAGCTCGCGACCCTTCGCGGAAACCGCGGTCACTGGCATGGTCCCGGTCACCGGCTTGGGTTTTGAGGACTTGTCCTTACCAAAGGCGAACGACGAAAGAAGCAAAAAGGCAAAAAGCCCTGTCAGGATGCGGCGCTGCATCATGGATTCTCTCTGAAAACAAAGATTTGCGGACCACTACGGCGCAAAGCGTAGCATCGCTCGAAGTAAGGACCAAGGTGACGGAAGGGTTACGACGGGTGGGGCAGGAACTCAATAAAAGTGCGCGAGGGCGTTGCTGCCCTCGCAAAAATGAGCTCAAGACTTCGTTTCGGTCGCCGGCCGACCCTTAAAAAGTAAACTTGGCTGCCAACTGGATTCCTCGCGGCGCGCCCCCTCCCAGGAATGGGTTCCCGATACCGACGTCGCCGGTCGCCGTAATCCGGTTAAACCCGCTACCAACTTCCCGATTTCCCGCCAACTGAAAACCATTGGGAGCCGCGTCCGCAATGAACGCCGGCAGGAAAGGGTTGGCGAAATTCGGGTGATTCACCACGTTGAAGATGTCCGCCCGCAGCTGCAGGTTGATTCGCTCGGTGATTGCGGTCGTCTTGTAGATGGCGAAGTCCCACTGGCGATAATCGGGTCCACGCAGGGAATCTCGCCCCATATTGCCATAGTGCCGCGTGCCGATCATGCAGTCGCTCGCAACTCCATTGGCACCCTGTGCGAGGTCAATCGTGCACGGAATCGCAAACGAACTCACGTCGAGGAAATGGTATGGATCGCGGTTGTTCTGCTTCACCGGTCCGATCACGTCGGGCCGGTCATAACATTCCCCGCCACCGCTGAAGTCGTCCTGGCAGTTGTAGTTGAGTTGGAATGGCTGCCCGCTTTGCAGTGTGAGTGAACTGCTGACGCCCCACCCATTCTTCAGCTTTTGCATGCCTCCACCCATTCTCGGCACTTCGTACCCCAGCACCCACGTAAACCGCTTGGGCAGATCGAAGTTCGAAGGACCGTATTCGAGGTGAGGACTCGTGCTGTCCTGCGGCTGTGCCGCCTGCGGCTCAAAGTCTTCGCCGTCGCTGGAATTGTCCAATGACTTCGAATACACGAAATTGACCGAAGACGTCATGTCCGCGCCAGCCATTGATGCGCAAGCTGGCCTGCAGGGAGTTGTAGTTCGATTTGCCGGTGGAGTTCTCCTGCATCACGTAATACGACGCATACGGATTGCCAGTGCCGTATCCGCCGAACGGGCGGGCGTCGCTGCCGAAGTCCTGAATGCAGTCACACGCCTGATCCACGGCGTTGATCGTGGCTGCGCTGGGCTGGTTCAAATCGAAGAATCTCCACAAACGATGCCCTTGTGAGCCGACATACCCGATCTGCACCACGGCCCGGCTGCCCAGTTGCTGCTGGATGTTGAGGTTGTAATTCTCCATGTAGGGCATTTTGATGTTGCGATCGAAAGCGAAGGTGTCACATTCGAAATCCGCACAACTGGGCGCGGCATAGACAGGAACACCGGGATCGAGGTTCCCAGTGATCGTTGCCGATATGATCGGGCTTGGTCCAACCGGGTTGTACGCGGGCCCCGGGGAGAAGAACGTCGGATAGGGCAAGTGTCCCAGCACCATATCCTGCGAGAAAGCGTCGTAGAAGATCCCGAAGCCCGCGCGCACCACCGTTCTCCCTTTACCCGTCACGT
Organism: uncultured Acidobacteriota bacterium; assembly: GCA_963850425.1. GTDB lineage: Bacteria > Acidobacteriota > Terriglobia > Terriglobales > Acidobacteriaceae > Gp1-AA133. The sequence goes on from CAWKLF010000007.1 coordinate 1,262,068, forward strand.
CCCACGCCGCACTGATGCGCGGAGCAAAGTCCTTCTTGTCGGGGTTGTAGAGGCTTTTCAGGCCGGGCTGTCCCACCTGCGTCAGCGTGAAGGTGCCATCGCCCGTGGAGGGCGCAACACTCGTGATGTTGCTGAGCAAGTTGTTCTTCTCACCCACGACCCCGAAATAGTCGTAGCGCAGTCCGAAATTCAGGGTCAGGCGCGGGTTCACACGAAAACTGTCTTGCACGTAAAACCCAAAGCTGTTTTCAAACGTGTGCCGCGTGGTGTCACCCGAATACTGGAAACCACTTCCCAGCGTCCCGGAGAGAAAATCGTTCAAGATCAGCGAATTTCAGCCGGCCGCGGAAATACTTGTTCAAATACTGTTGTATGGTCGTCCGGTGAAAATCGACTCCAAACTTCAGATCGTGTTTGTTCACCTTCCACGAGAAGTTGTCGATTACCTGGTTGTTGCTGTCGACCCGGTGCCGCGGAACGCTGCTTGTCGCGCCAATCTGTCCGAAGGATGTCCCGTTTACATAGATGATCGGTAATCCCGAATCGGTCACTCCCGAGCCTGTGCAGCCTTCCGTCGTGCTCGCTGCGCAAAGACCGACCGAACTGGGATGAAAGTTCTGATCCTGCGGGAAAAACCCTTCGGCGAAACGGTTCCATCCATAGCGCAGTTCGTTGGTTTTGTTAGTCCCGATTGTCTTCACATATGACAGGGAGACTAGTTGTACCCTCGTCGGCGTCTCGGTGTTGAACCCGGGCAGCGGGCCGCCACCCGCGGTGAGGGCCAGGGGAAACGATTGCACGCTGTCGCCGAAGAAATACCGCCCCGTGAAATTGTTCGCGGGATTGAAATTGTGATCAATCTTCGCGATGAAGCTGGTCAGATTGTTGAATGATGGATTATCCAGCGTAACGTTTGGACCGTCCGGACATCCGGGTCAGCGTCCGAATGGAATCCCGGAATATTCGGGGCCGGCCAGGGATTGTGACTGGCCAATAGTGCGCAATGATCCATCATTAGTTGCATCGTTCGGACTGAGCGATGCCACCCGGCCCGGTTCCCTCGGGCACACAGCCCGTCGTTACTGTGCCTACGTTCTCTCGCTGTCCTTCATAGTCCGCATAGAAGAAGGTCTTGTCTTTCACGATGGGCCCGCCCAGTGAAGCGCCGAACTGGTTGTTGTGAAATGGCGCTTTGGGCTGGCCTGCCAGGTTGAAATAGTTCCGCGCATCCAGCGCGTTGTTCCTGAAATATTCAGCCGCCGTCCCGTGCCACGTATTGGTTCCGCTCTTGGTCACAATGTTGACAACTGCGCCGGCATTGCGCCCATACTCCGGTTCGAAATTGGAGAGCACATTCACTTCGGCCACCGCATCAATGGGCAGGATCGCCGACGGTGTCGCCGAATACGCCTGCCTGGTTGATTGCCGGATCGTTGCGGTATCCGTCATTCATATCTGTTCCATCGAGCAGGTAAGTTGTTCGATCGTCCTCGTGCCCCATTCATGCTGAAACTCGCCGAACGATCCCGGAGAATCTGATATCTGATCGGGCGATCCTGCCACCCCGGGATTCAGAAAAATCAACTTCGTATAGTCGCGACCATTGACCGGCATATTCTCTACGGACTGCGCAGTCAAGACACCACCCATCGATCATTCGTTGTAGTTTCCACGATGGGTAGTTGATCGGCGGAGACCTCGACCCGGTGGACACTTCGCCCGTCTTCAGGGCAGCGTCCACGCGACGCTCGCTGGCGACATCGACTGCCACCGCTTTGCGCACGAAGGTCTGAAAGCCGGTCTGCGTCACCGTGAGGTCATAAGCGTCCAATTGGCAACTCGGGGATGCTGTAGCTGCCATCCCCGCTCGTAACCGTTGTCGCGGTCCAAGGCCCGTGTTGTTGCTATGCGCCATCACCCGCGCCCCGGCCACCACCGCCCCCGTCGGGTCCGTCACCGTACCCAGGATTGTTCCTCGAAATGTTTGCGCCGACAGTGACGCCATGGCCAACACGACGAACGCCAGAATGAATCGAAATTTCATATGTCGGTCTCCCTGGGGAACAACTCCCGCCTAGCGTATCGGACCTAACTCTAACGAAACACGTCGTGTTATGACTCACCGCGAACCACCGGCCCTCCATGCGCGAGCTGCGAAAACGAGCTCCTGCGCGTGCGGGCCGAAATATCTCCCGACCGCCTGCATAGATTTTCATTTGGGAATGTCGATGCAAGCGCGCCAGCCGGCTGTTATTGGGCATCGAGTATGCTTGGCACCCTTCGTTCGCGAGCGCCAGGCTGTTTGGAATTAGCGGATCAGGCTAAACAAAGGAAGGCTCGGGAGTCAATAACGAAACCACTCCCTCCCGGCTCGATTCACTGCTACAATGAGCCAGCCTTAAGGCCACGCCAGCCCTTCAGGCGGCCGTTCCCAGGGAGTAGCTGCATGATCCGCTGGATCGCTTTTGATGATGACACCGCAGAAGCCGTAGTCAGCCGCCTCCGTCGCGGCGCCGCCGAAATCCAGCACAACAGTCCGGTCGATGCTGCGTTGCAGGCCGCGGGACCTTCCGTGATCGTCCTGCCTTCTTCAACTCCCGGCAAAGCTTCTGATCGCGCGCATCACCAAAGTAAAAGCAACGAACCTGCCGCCGAATTCAGGTCCGCCCCGCATGGTTCCGCCGGTGCTTCCGAAAAAGCAGCCGGCTTCGGTGAAGAAGCCCTGGTGGCGTAAGTTCGTCGCCTAAACCGTCCTCAGTCTCGAATCGTCAGCCAAAGTCTCAACTTCGCAGCCGAAGTGACGGCGTCAATCCGCATACCAGCCGCCAGCCTTATGGGCAGCAATGTTTCCCCTTGACTGGCGACTGGCGACTGACGACTGGCGACTGGCGACTGCTTTACTTCTTCTTGCTCGGATCGTCGCTCGGGTTCACGTAGTTGAACGCCAGCGGCGACATGCCATGCACCTGCACAACCGTCTCCCCGCTCGCCATCGCGTAATGATGCATGTCCGGATCCATGTACGCGAAGCTGCCGGGCGCGAAGCTGCCCATCTTGGCCTCGTCGAAGGTGTCTCCCATTCCCACCTTGAAGGTGCCCGAAACAACCGTCACGTTCTCGCGCTTGGGATGCCAGTGCGCCGCGATGCGATAGCCGTCCGGCATCTTGATACGAATCGTGAAGTCTCCCGACGAAGCTGTCGGATCGCCCTCCAGCACCGCCAGCTGCGCTCCGGGCGGAACAAATGCCGGCACGGGCCCGTAAGGAATCTTGTCAGGGGTGAATACGTTTTCAACCGGCGCCGGTGACGCCACCAGCACCACTGCACACAACAACACCGCCAGTATCGTAAGTCTCATCAGTTTTCTCCGAAGGTCAGTTACGCGATGTCCAGATCACGTCCAGACAATCCGCGAACCAAGCAGCGCCCCACTGAGGCAGAAGTATACGCGCGCAGAACTACTCAATTGTCAGTTTTGGGTGACACATGAAAACTAGAAAGTAAACGCTACGCCGCCGCGCACCGAACGCGCCGACTGCACCAGGTAGACGGTCCGGCCGTCTTGTCCCAACACCGGCACGTAGCCCTGCGCCATCAGGTTGCGCAGGTCCAGCATGGCCTCCATGTGTACGGGCAGGAAACTGAACCCGGGCAGAGGCTGCCGCAGAAAAACATTCAGATAAGGATCGGACTGTCCGGCCGATGCGTTGAACATGTCAACCTGCGTCAGCCCGCTGCCACTGACCCAGCCGTAAGAGGTCGTCCATTGCGTGCGGCATCCCGGAAGCTTGCCGTTGAATTTCGCGGTAACCGCATGGCGGCGCATTGTGTTCAATGACTGTCGCGCTTCCCGCAGTTCGATGTCCGGCTGCGCAAGGTCGAGCACGCCGCCGTACCCATAGTCCAAGGTCGCGGTCAGGTCTGACGTGAATTTCCGCTGCAGCACAACCCGCACGCCATTAGTATCCAGCTTCGTTCCCTGGTAGGAGAACGTTCCCGAATCCACGTCGGGCAGCAGTTCGCCACCCTCCGCGGTCGCCATGCCCACTCCGGTCAGAACCGTGTTTGAGACCCGATCGGAATAAAACGCCACCTGCATGTTGTTCTTGCCGATTCGGTGCGACAGCGAAACTTCATGGTGGCGCGCTCGCTCCAACGCCGGCGAGAAGCTCGCGATGCTTACGCGCGGACCCGACTGCCCCAGTTCGCTGTTTTCGATCTCCCCATCCTTGGTCATCGCGTCCGAAGGACGAGAACTCGTAAACCGGTACTCGAGAACGGTGTTGGGCGAGACATGCAAATCCGCGGTGCCAAACGGCCGGAACGCCGTAAACCGTCCCATGAACTGAACCGTCTGCAACTCGCTGCCGAACTTCAGTTCCAGAACATTGCCCACCTGCATCTCGTCGGTGGTCGTCAATCCGAAAGCCTGCAACCCCTGCTGCCGGAAGTTCCCTACCGGCGGCGCCAGGCGCCGTACCGTGAGCGCGACCGTCGGCTCAGAACCGTTGGCTGCGTGGTGGGTATACGAAGTGCGCAGAATGGCCGCCCCAGCTCCCTGCCCGTACCCGACATTTCCTTGCAAGCGCACTGCGTCCTCAGACAGCACCTTGTGCTCGATCGAGAATCCCGTGCTCATGTCCGAGACAGTGCCGTAGCCCTCGGAAGGCGAGCCGGCCAGGAATGAAAGGCTGGCTTTCAGGTCGTGTTCCCCGCCTTCGCTCTTTTCCTTGGCGACAACTTCCGTCGCCTGAGCATCATCCTCCAGCACTCTGAGAATCGGCCGGTTGGCGGCCGAACGGAGCGTCCATTTCCAATCGTCATCATCGGAAGGCCCGCGGATCGGTCCCAGCTGCATCGCTTCGAACAACGTATTCAGCGTGACGTTAACGACCATCGCCGAACCCGCACGCAAACCAATGCGATCCCGCAATGCAGGCAGAAAAGAAGGAGCGGTAACTTTGACGGTATAAGTTCCAGGAACCAGGTTGCTGATGCTGTAGAAACCGCGATCGTCGGTAAATACTTTCAAGTTCTGCGCCGCAATGCTCAAAACTTCGACGACAGCTCCCATCTGCGGCACGCCGGCGGAACTGCGTACGTAGCCCGAAATCGATCCGGGGCCATCGACTGCCAACGCGGGGAGCGCCAGGCCGAGAACAACTACGAAATATCTGAGCTTTCGCAGCATCACTCCACCACCTCAGGGATCAAGCCTGACCTCACTCCACGGAAAAAGTCGCCGTGGGCCCGACGGTCTGCTTGGAGATGTTGTCGTTGACCTTGATCTCGAGTCGATACAGACCGGGCTGCAAATTCCCCGCCGACAGTGTCTTCTGCAGAGTCACTTGGTCGCCGATGTTGCCCATCTGTTCGGTCGATTCCGTTGTGTGCACCACGGCCTTGTTGGTGGCCGTGTTTACCACGTCATACTCGAACGTAGCGGAAGGCTTGTGCGTCTTCTCATCTACGCTCAGGTTGTACACCTGCATCCAGAAATTCAGTTTTTGCGTTCGCTTGAAAGCGATCGGCTTGCCGTCAGCGGGCGGCACACGCGGCCGTACTTTCATGGTTCCAATCACAAAGTTTCCGGTCCCGATATCCTTGGTCGCCACCGGATACATCTGGTCGGCCACGATCAGCGAAGAATTGGTGAGGTGCTCGTCGCCGAAATCGGGAACCGTCAGACTCTTGCTCCAGTTCCCTACCCGGTCGCCGTTTACGTCCTTCACAACTACGTCCAGGCGATAATGTCCCGGCTTCAGCGGAAGAGCCTTCCAGTACACCTGCGAATTTTCCGCTGCCTTCGAGAGCAACTCCGCCGGCACGTCAACCTGCACCGTGTCCTCGAAGGTCTGCGCAATGCGCCCGCTTAGCGTAGCCACCCGTCCGAAGATGTTTACCGTGCCGCGCTGCACGCCGTCCTTGTTCTGGAACGTGATGTCGCGGTTCTTCACTTGAATGGTGACCGGCGTCAGAACGGTGTCGCTGGTAACCTTCACAAAGTCCGCTCGCACATCAAACGGCATCAGGTTCACCGTAATCTTGTGCGAGACGATTTCCTCGAGGTCTTTGAATTTGACGGCCGGCGGCTTATTCAACTTTGCAAACTGCTCCAACCGGTCGAATTGCTTGGTCTGCAGATCCTGATTAAACGGGCCTTGTCCGAGTCTTTCCATGCCGCCACCGCTGAAGCGGGCGGTCTTGTTCGACATCCCCATCTGCTCGTAAAGCGTCAGTCCGGCGTTGGGGGTGTAGAGCAACGCGTCTTTCTCGGAACGATCGAGCGTCATGTGGTAATCGCCGCACATGCAGGTATCGACGAACTCGATGATGATTTCCTGCCCGACTCCCTCGATGTAGCGGTAGCGCCAGTTTTCAAACGGATAGGTCGAGGTCGTGCCGCCGCCCTCTTCCATCGGGCGATCGTAGGTTCCGCCCGAAGGATGCGACTCGATTTCATCCGCCGGCCCGTACATGATGTACATCCGCCCGCGGTCGGTCTTCCATCCCGGAATGCCCGCTGGAAAGTGCTCGTTCGCATACGCAATGCGCCGGTAGTGCTCTTCCTTGAATTCGTTTTCGATGGTGTCAGGGGTGGGATCGCGGCGCTGCCAGAAAGCCTCAATGAACTGGTCGCGCTCCTCGTCGTTCGACAGCTGCTTGAATGCCGACCGCTCTTCGTCGGTGATGATCCAGCGCACGTCCTCATCGAGCCACTTCTTGTAGGAACCCGACACTTCCTGCTTGAAACGCTTCTCGTTCGCCTTTCTCTGTTTTTCGTCGAGCGGTCGCTTCAGCGGATCGGCTTGATCCCCCTGATCCTTGGACGGCTTCGCCTTGGATGGCTTAGCCTCATCTTTCACTGAATCCGCAGCTGCCTGGTCATCCGATTTCGGCTTTGCATCCTGCCCAAATACATAGAAGTGCCCGAAAAGGAACACAACGCTTGCAACGGAAAGGGCCAGGACGAAACGACGGACACCTACCAGACACATGACGGGGGCACTCCTCTACTGGCACACTGGTAACCGGATTGTAGTTCCAAGGGTCCCCAAAGGCAAGGCTAAGTCTCACCCCTAGAATGTATTGTGAATCATCCCCTTCAACGTAGGGTTGCCTTGCGAGGTAAAATATTTCAACCACCCAGTTCCGTGCTGAAAACCTTTTGAACCGTTTTATAATGCTGGGTTTATCTCCTCAGGGATGCCCGCGCACGCGCCGGAGTGGTTCCTCACTTCCCGAAGGCCCGGGTGGAACTTTCGCCGCTCGTCGAGCGTATCTAGAAAGCGTGCGACCAGTTCGCCCTTTTGGACACAAAAGCCATCGGCTCCCCCCACGTAAGTGATTGAGGCGAGTCAGGTTTCGGAGAGCGAACACGGCAGCATGAAGACCTGGAAGAAAGTGCTGATCGGCGTGGGCGGGCTGCTATTCGCCCTGATCCTCGTCGCGATCGGCATCCATCAGGCCAACAAAGGCGTAGTCACGGTGCAAACCGGCAAGGCTCAGCGCGAGGATCTTTCCTCCATCGTGAGCGCGTCTGGTGAAATCAAGCCCAAGACCTACGTCAACATCGGGGCCAACGCGTTCGGAAAGATCACTCACCTCTATGTACGAGAGGGTGATCGAGTGAGGAAGGGCCAGTTGCTGGCACAACTCGAAAACGTGCAGTCCAGTGCCGACGTCGCCGCCACCAAGGCTTCGCTCGAAGCTTCGCGTACCGACGCTGTCGCCGCTGAAGCGAACCTCAATACTGCAAAGGCAGACCTTGCGCGCGCGAAGGCTGACTTTGAGCGCGCCCGTCTTGACTGGGATCGCGCCGAGGGCCTTTTCAAGGCTGGAGTGATTTCGAAATCCGATTACGACACCAGAAAAGCCACCTGGCAAACCGCCGAAGCTGGAGTGGCTCAGGCCCAAGCCCGCGTCGCGCAAGCCGAAGCTCAACTCGAATCCTCCCAGCGCCACATCACCCAGACCGACGCCACCCTGACCCGCGCCTCCGACGTTCTGCAAAAAACCGTTTACGCCGCACCCTACGCCGGAGTCATCACGAACCTTCCCGTCCGCGAAGGCGAGACCGTCGTGATTGGCATCCAGAACGCTCCCGGCAGCACGCTGATGACGCTCGCCGACATGTCCGTCATTACCGCTGAAGTAAAAGTCGACGAAACCGATATTGTAAACGTGCAGCTCGGACAGCCGGCCGAAGTCATGATCGACGCCATCCCAAAGAAAGCATTCCGCGCCGTCGTAACCGAGATCGGCAACAATGCGATCGTCCGTTCCACTGGCGTCGCCACTTCCCAGTCGGTTTCCGCCAGCCAGGAAGCCAAGGATTTCAAGGTCGTCGTGACCTTGCAGGATCCTCCCGAAGACTTGCGCCCCGGACTGTCTACCACGGCAAAAATTACGACCGCCACCCGCACGAACGCGGTCGCCATTCCCATCCAGGCATTGACCATTCGGCGCGAAGCTGATTTGCAGGCTTCCGGAAAAGGTTCCGTCCAGGCAGCTGCGCCCCAGAAAGATGCGTCCAAAATAAAAAAGAACAATGACGAGCTGCAGGGCGTGTTTGTAGTCAGAGGAAAGAAAGCGGAATTCGTTCCGGTGCAGACTGGCATCACAGGTACTACCGACATCGAGGTCTTGAGCGGGTTGAAGGAAGGTGACGAAATCGTCAACGGAAGCTACAAGGTTCTACGCACCATGAAGCCGGGTACGAGCATAAAAATCGACAACTCGGCGGCCAAGAAGGAAGACAATGAATAGGGTCGAGCCGTCTCAACTCGACGACTAACAAAGGTTGGGGTGGCTCGTCCAATGGGGAGCCGTCCGGATGGAGAAAGTTGAGTGTCCCCACAGGACAAGGAGAACAAGATGGCAACTGCTGAAGTAGTCAATTTTGCGCAGCCCGCAGTGTTGGCGCCTCCGGACCACTGCATGATTGCGACCGAGGACCTCTGGAAGACCTACGACATGGGCTCGGAGCAGCAGGTGCACGCCTTGCGCGGCGTCAACTTGCGAATTCAGCGCAGCGAATACGTTGCCATTATGGGTCCGTCAGGTTCCGGAAAATCAACTCTCATGAACCTGATTGGCTGCCTCGATTCTCCCAGCAAGGGCAATTACTGGCTGAACAACCAGCTGGTCAGCGAACTCGACGACGACGAGCTCGCCCGCATCCGCAACAAGGAAATCGGATTCGTCTTCCAGACCTTCAATCTTCTTGCCCGTGCGACCGCACTGCACAATGTCGAGCTGCCGCTGATCTATGCCGGCATCCCCGCCGAAGAGCGCCTGGCGCGCGCCGAAGGAGCGCTCGCTGCCGTCGGCATGGAGACGCGCATGTCTCACAAGCCGAACGAACTCTCCGGCGGACAGCGCCAGCGCGTAGCCATCGCCCGCGCTCTGGTGAATAAGCCCTCGATCATCCTCGCCGACGAACCCACCGGCAACCTCGACTCGCAGACCGGCAACGAAATCATGGCGCTGTTCGACCGCCTGCAGGCCGAAGGCAACACGATCGTGCTGGTCACCCATGAGCACGACATCGCCGAATACGCCCATCGCGTAATCTTCATCAAAGACGGCGTAATCGCCGGCGACGAAAGAAAAAGGTAATCGCCGCAAATCCTTAAACCACAGAGGTCACAGAGAAACAAGACTTCCTCTGTGCTCTCTGTGTCCTCTGTGGTGAGACACCCCGGTCCGCAATCTTCGAATCTGCTCTGAGCGATCGACAAAATAATTATCGAAAAAAAGTCCTGCAAGTCGTGTGGAACCCTTGCGTCCAGCCCGTCGGCTCTCTTAAGAGTCTCCCTTCGCCGCGCGCAGGTATGCCGTCTGTCCGACCGCGAGTCGCCCGGTGCGAGTGACCGCGCCGTAGATTCCCGCGTTGTTCTGGTTCGCGCGAACCACCGCTTTCATCACTTCGGGCGCCGGACTTGCTGTGTCGGGATCAAGATTCACCATGGAACAGCGGAGGTCGCGCATCGTAACCGCGATCGCCGGTGCGTCATCCCCCTCGCCGAATGAGAGCACCCCGCCCACCCACTCGTCCTCCTGGAACGCACCTGGTCGCAATAAACTAACCAGAACATTCGGGCGAAATCGTCGTACGTCCAGGCTCCGTCCAGCGAGTCGTCCAATCTCACGCACCGTATCGGAGGCGATCACGGACACGCTCGCTTCATCGAAGATGCCATGCTTCAACTGCATCATCTGCACGGGAGCCCCGTACCGGCGTCCCACCTCCGCCGCCAAGGCCTCCCCGAAGATCGGCACCTCTTCCCCATCGGGCGTGCGAATATGCGTCGGAAGCTCTCCCTCGGCACCGTCTTCACTGCGTCGCGGAGCAAACCGAACTAGGTCGGGAAGCTTGCTTGCGGAGAGCCATGGAAACCCGCTGCGGTCCTCCATCCGCCGGAATGCCAGCCGGCGGTCGCCATCGAGGCCGTGCCATCCCAGATTGGCGATCTCAAGTCGCTCGCCCCCCATGGACTTCACCGGGTAGCGGAAAAGCGCCTCCACCTGTCCGATTTCTATCAGCATGCTCGATTCAAGTCCTCCCAATCATAGGCTCGTTGCCATGCTGCAGCGACGAGTCTGGCTGTACGCTCCCAAGTTATCGACCTGCTCGAACCACAAGAGAGAAAAGGAGACCGACAATGAAGAAGGCTCCGTCGTGGAACGTTCCCCATCCGGTCCCACACCCAAAACTGGAAACCCCGCGTCACCTCTCCACCCTCTAATTCTTTCCTTCAAATCGCCGATAACCCCTCTGAAGGACGGGCGAAGCACCGTGAAAATTCTTTTGGTTGAGGACAGCAGAGTCCTGCGGCTCAGCAACGAGCGCGCTCTTGTTAAAGCCGGTTACAAGGTGATCACTGCCGAAGACGGCGAGTCCGCACTGCAATGTGCCAAGGAACAGCAGCCCGACCTGATCCTGCTCGACTTGTTGTTGCCCAAAGTGAGCGGACTGGAAGTCTTGACGCGTCTGAAACACAGCCGCGCCACCGCGCAAATTCCGGTCGTGGCCGTCAGCGGGCTCTCCGAGAAAAACCGCCAAAGATTGATCGATGCTGGCGCCGAGGACTATCTGGAAAAAAGTTCGGTCATCAGCGAAAAAGGTTTCAATCGTCTGCCCCAAGTCCTGGAAGGAGTCATCTGCCGCATCAACCGCAAGCGCGGCATCAATTTCTCACCTCTCCTCGAAAAAAAGTGACGAGTTCTCCCTAGCTCCCGGGCCGCTTGCCCGTCACCAGATCATAGATCAGCACGGCCACGCCAACCACTGCCAGCACGTGGATCACTCCTCCGCCAATGTGCAAAATAAAACCCAGCAGCCAGAGAATCAGAAGAACGGCAACAATCGCGCGCAGCATATTCGTTGATCGACCTTTCTTCTCCAGCGCCATCCACTCCTAGCCGAAGCGCCGGAGCACGTGAGCTTATCAGGAACAGGAAGTCCCCGGGAAACGGACGCCCGCGATCGAATGCAGCACGAGCCATGCGTTTCTACCGGAAAGGCCGGATTTGCCCCACATCGTTCGAAGCCTAAGGTGAGGCCGGTCCAATTGGGACAGTTCCGTCTCTTGAACGACACTTGCTGTTGAGCGAAGCAAACCTGATTGACCAGAACGGACTGAGTCACCCGACGGTAGCCCGGCGGGCACCCCAGTCCGAATTGATTGAAATAATGAAAGGGGATCTATGAATAACGAAAAGACTGGACAGCAGTCGAACCCGCAAGACCCCATGCAACGCAATAGAGACCAGGAAAGGCAAGGCCAGCGCGATCAGGAAAAGCAAGGTCAGCAGGGCCAGCGCGACCAGCAAGGCCAGCGCGACCAGCAGGGCTACGGCCAGAACGATCAGCAGAAAGATCGCAAGCCCGGCCAAGGCCAGCAAGGCGACGACGTCGACGACCAGCAGAAAAGGTCCGCCTAGCAATTCTCCGTGCACTTTAAAATCGAACCCCCTTCCCATTTGGAAGGGGGTCCTTTTTTGTTAGCGGAACTCTAACCTACTGGCTGTTGCCGGGCTGCTCCGCCGGCAATGCCGTGAGATTCCCCAGCACTCCGTCGCTTTCATCATTCGGGCCTGCGGTAAAGAACAGTGACGTCGCCATCCCATCGTTGGTGGAGTCGCCGCCAAAGCTCAGTCCCCATAGTCCGTCAATGACCAGCGTCTTCCCGGTCGTATCGTCGAGCATCGTCCCTTCATGCTTGCCGGTCACCATGTTAAAAGCATTGATCGTTCCATCCCCAAAGTTTCCGATCAGCAACCGATGCGTGAACTTCCCGAAGTCACTGGGCGCGAGGGCCACACCCCACGGCGCATTGAGCCACGGACCGTGCTGGAGCGTCAGCAGCAGTCGTCCGGTCGGACTAAACACGCCCACCTGTCCCAAGCCCCCACGGTGGTCTTCGTCAAGGCTGCCCGGAGACCGGTGCGCGAACGTGACCACCAGGTTCCCGCCCACATTCTGGATATTGAAAGGCGCGTAGTCTGCCGACAGCCCGGGGATCTTAAATGCAGTTGTGTTGGTCCCTCCGATGCGCACAAAGTTCGAGTCATAGATTTCCACTTTCCCGGTCTGGAAGTTGGTCGCATAAAACCGCGCGCCGAAGGGCGGCGTCGCGATGGCGCAACCTTTGTAAACGGCTTTCCCGGAATTGTTCTTGATGATGATTGTGTTGGCAAAATCCGCGGCAGGATTCCAGCCCGAGATCGTGCCATCCTCGGTCACAAACAGGAAAATCGCCTTGCCTCCACCCACTTGAAATCCAGATGTCGGATTGAAGACGGTTCCGGTTGGAGTAGCCTTCCCGGTGCCATCGGGCGTAGCAATCTTCACGACCAGCGGTTGCGTTGAGCCTCCCGGGACAAATGGCTTTCCGGACCCGTCATACACCGTAGTCAAGCCGGAACCATTGTCGGAAATCCACCAGGGTCCGCCGCTGCTTCGCGACATGCCCCAGGCATTCAGAAGTTGGTCATCAACGTTGGGTGCATTCGAGACTGTGGAAGAATTGGTGGTGAGATCGGTGCGGTGATATTTCTGAGCGCTGCTAAAAGTTGGCAACAGCAACGCCAAAATTGTGGCGGCAAACATAAGTCGGCGATCGGCTGAGATCGGCATACATCCCCCTCCACTGAACTGAAATGAACGATCCGGCGCGAAATGAGGCGCGTCTCCTCTAGGCAGAGGTGATCACGGTATGCCTCGCGCCAACCCGGTTATGTCACCGAATTGTCGAGTTTCGGCAATATTCTTGTCAGACCTCGAGGATAGGGCAGTGAAAAGAGAATTACGGAAGGTTTTGGGAAGGATCGACTTCAGTCGAGACGTAGCCGCCAAAATGCAGCTGTAGCCGCTGGCGGTTTTGCTCTGGCGCGGGCCCTAAGTTATTGGGTGCTGGCCGGAGTCGACTGCACCCCAGCAGTATCGGTTGGCGCCGGCCGTGCCGCAAAGAAATTATGATCGTAAAGATTACGATACATCCGCCCCGCAATCTCCGCAGCCTTCGGACCGAATGTAGGCCGCCCACCTTGCAGAAACACCACGGTTACGATTCGTCCCACATCCGTATTTGCGTAGGAAGCAAACCAGCCATAGCGCGTGCCCGAGCGCGAGCAGGTTCCGGTCTTGCCAAGCACCTGTTCTTCCGCGAAGTTGTAACGAACACTCCGGGCTGTACCGTAGAGCACCGCACCCGCCATCCCGTCAGAAATTTCCGGAATCACCGGGGCGATATCCAGGTGTCTCTTCACGCGCGGCTGGAAGTTGGCAATTTCCTCAGCCGTGGTCGGATGCTGAGCGTAATACAGCGTTCCCCCATTCGCGATCGCAGAAACCATGGCACCCAATTGCAGCGGGGTCATCGAAATGCCCTCGCCGAACGAACACATCTTCCCGACTCCGCCCAGCTTGCTCGAAATTTCTGCTTCCGGATACGTTCCGAGATGTTCGCCTTCAATGTTGTAGCCGGCCAACTCACCCAGGCCGTACTCATTCGCGTAATAACGAATCTTTTCGAAGCCCAGTTTGCGTCCGAGCGCTTCGAAGTACGCATTGTTCGAGCGCGCCAGAGCCGAAGTCAGATTCATGCGGCTGCGCCGGCCCAGTGCCACCTTCGTATCTTTGTCGATCAGACCTTCGCTCAGCGCGGCCAGCGCGACGGCAACCTTGATTGTGGAACACGGCTGCGCCCCGCTTGAGAGCGCCAGCTTCTGGTTCACCATCGCCAGAACGCGGCCGCTGGTCGGTTCGATCGCCACCACTGTTCCATTCATGTTGCCGAGTGCGTCGATCGCAGCCTGCCGGACCACCGGATCTTCGCCCGTGGTCACGTCGCCTTCCGTGATGTCTTCTGCAAAGGAACTCGTATAGAACCGCTCGTAGTAGCGATGCCGCCGCCGATGAATCGCGGTGCGCTTGCTTGCAGCAGTAACCGAGCGTTTGCGCGCCAGGTGCGTCATCTTGCGCCGCGCCCGCGCGCTTTCTGCCAATTTTTGTGACTTCGACTTGCCAGTAAGTGACCGCGTGTTGACGCTGGCTGCTACGACGATCTTGGACGTAGCCAGCGCAATTATCGCTAACAACAAGAGTCTAAGAATGTTACTGGTCTTAACCGACATCGAGCCCCTTGCCCGTACTAAATACGAACACAAAATTAGATGCACGAATCATGCCAGCCTCTATGGCACGAATCGGCTACCTACGCCCTCGATACTAAGAGACTTAGCCGTCAGTGAGCAAAGAAATTTTACTTTGCAGTTATCCCGGTCTGGCTGAAGTTAAGTCTTTCCCGCAAAATAGCTTACAGGAGAAACACCCTGGTTCTGAGCCTTTCGTAATTCGTAACCAGGTAACCAGAACGATACTCCGCCGCGTGTGCAAAATATTGCCGCTCGAAGGCACGCCAATGCGCAAGCGGGAGGTTAGGGCACTCCTTGGGTAATTCGGAGCACGAAGAATATGGACCAGCAGGTTTACCGTGAGGACTATTCGTCGTCCGCCACGGGTTCAGCCAGGAACCGGTATCCGACCCCGCGCACGGTCAGCAGATGTCGAGGCTGCGCGGGATTGTCTTCGATGTATCTCCGCAGTCGGACCACGAAGTTATCGATCGCACGCGTATCGGTATCCTCTTTCAAGCCCCACACTTCCTCCAGAATCGATTTCCGCGAAACCACGCGTCCGTTGCTGCGAATCAAATGCCGCAAAAGATCAGTCTCCATGAGCGTCATCTGAATCTTGCCCTGGCTCGTGCTCAGCTCGTGCGTGCTGAAGTCGATGGTCTTTCCTTGAAACGAAAATACCTCTCCCGGTTTCACGCTGTCAGTCGCGCTCACTTCGGCAGAGGGCCTGCTTCGTCCCCGCCCCCGAACGCAACCACTGCGTACGCCGCAGCAAGCCGGTCAAGCGCGCCAGCAGAATCGCCAACTCGAACGGCTTTGCCAGGTAGTCGTCCGCGCCCGACGCGAAACCTTTCAGCACGTCTTCCGGACGCCCGCGCGCAGTCAGCATCAGCACCGGCACAAAATTTCTAGCCTCGCGCAGTTCCGTGGCGACTTCGAACCCATCCTTGCCCGGCAACATCACATCCAGCACAACCGCGTCGAAGTCTTCCTTCCTGGCAAGCAATCGGTCCAGTGCAGCTTCGCCATCTCCCACCACCTCCACCGAATGTCCTTCAGCTTCGAGGTTGTAAGACAGTCCCTGCGCAAGGTGCGATTCATCCTCCACCACCAGCACGCGACTCATGAAGCACTCCGTGGCAACTCCAGAGTGACCGTAGTGCCCTGCCCTTCGCCTGCACTCTCGGCAAAAACTTTGCCTCCGTGTTTGCGCGCGATCGAGCGCACGATAAACAATCCCAGCCCGGTTCCCTTCACGTGCCCGAGCGAACGGTTCGACGCGCGATAGAAGCGCTTGAAAATGCGCTTCAGTTCATCGGTCGAAATGCCCACCCCCTGATCGCGCACCCGCAGCACTACGTTCTTCTCGTTCGTCTCGACGCGCACCGCCACATCGACTTTGCTCCCCGAATACTTCACGGCGTTGTCGATCAGGTTGGAAACGGCGGTTCGCAGCTCCTCCACATCGCCGCGAACGCGTGCGCCATTGCCGTTCCGCGCCGGCGCCTCGTAGTGCACCGCCTCAGGCTGCAAGTGATGCCGCGTGCGAACCAGTTCCATGCACTCGCGCACCAGCCCATCAAATTCCACCTCGACCCGCTGATGCTTCGCGCCCTTTTGCGCGGCCTGCCCCGCCTTCAGCACCTGCTCCACGGTTCCCAGCAGGCGATCGGTGTCCATGAGCATCAGCCCGTAGAACTCCTTGCGGCGCGCTTCGTCGACCGCCCGGGTCTGCAGGGTTTCCAGGTAAAGCCGGATCGAAGCGATCGGCGTTTTCAGTTCGTGGGTGACCGCGTTGATGAAGCTGTCGTGCTGCTCGTTGCGCCGGACTTCGCGCACCAGAAAAATAGTGTTCAGGATGATGCCCGCCGCAATCGCGCAGAAGAAGATGAAACCCAGAAAGACTTTGACGCCTTCCTGCCAGTTAAGAATGATCCACCCGCTGCCCACCGCCAGAGCCAGCGCCGCCAGGCCAACCCCGAGCGTCAGGAAGAAAGCAATCGTCTTGCGGCGAGAGGTAATGCGCATGGCAATGTGGTTCCGAGACGATTGTATCTCGCAGCAGTAGCCCCTGAACGGCACGAAACTGCTATGTCTTCGACCCCACCTCCATCAACTTCTTCGTCATCAGCACGAGCCCCAGAATCTGCGTCCATTCCGAAACAATGTTTCCCACCACCTGCCCCCACTTGCTGCCCGGATCCACTTCCCAGAACGCGATCACCCACCCGATCCCGGTGATCACCAAAACAATGGTCAGCGAGTGTTCCCGGAGTTTCTCCAGCAGCGCGTCCGGCAGCTTTCCCTTTGGTTGTCGGCTCTCGCGCGATCCTTTCTCGTACAGATACTTGGTCAACACAATGGTCACAAACACGCCCGTCCAGTCGGCGATCGCATTCCCAAAGAACGAACCAATGTGGGTGGAAGGCTCCGAGCGCGTGTAAAGCACGATCAGCAGAAGGACCACGCCCAGCGCCCCTAAACTCAGCGAATGTTTCCGCAGAAATGACTTGCCTTTGCTTCCCTGCTTCATTCCCCTACTCTAACGGATTCGCACGACGCCCCGCGCGAGGGTGCCCCACCCTCGCGTCGCGTCCTTTGCGACGTTAGGGTGGGATTCCACAAAAGCATCCTCCAAGGGATTTTTCCAGAGCTCAGAGGATGCTCGCAAAGAAAACTGCGGCTCCCAACTCTCGGGAGCCGCAGTATCAGTCAGTTTGTCGGAAACAGAATCCTCAGGCCACCCCTTCCTTCGCCATCCATCGCGCTGTCTGGTTCTTCGGAAGAATATCCAGGTAAATCACCGCCCACCGGAACGCCATCACCACCGCCGTGAGCACCATCAAGCTGGCCGCAAACTCGGTCCACTTGGGCACGTAATAAATCCCGGAGCTGGCCTGCAACCCGGTGATGGAGACGTTAAGCCGGTTCGCCATGAATCCCATCACCACCAGGCTGCAGGTCCAGTACAAACGCTGCGGGTTATTTCGAATCTTCTCCATAGTCAGCAGCACCAGCGGCGCAGCTACCAGCAGCCCGAACTCTAGCCAGAACGAAAACGTCTCCTCGCGCCACCGGAACAGATAGGGCAAGGCCCCGCGGCTCGACAGGTCGACGAATCGGAAAATTCCGTAGAGTCCAAGCATCGGTCCAATCACGCGGCTCAACTCGCTGAGAATCGCCGTGTCGAGCTTCACGTTCAGGGACCGCACGCACAGGTACAGCGCCATCACCGTTACGGCCAGCCCCGCTGGAATCGCCGACAGGTAGAACAGCGTGGTCAGGTACGGCGTGTACCAAAGGGGATCCAGCTTGCCCTTGGTCAGCAGGTAGAGCCCGCCCAGGAACGACTGGTGCAGTGACGAGAGCACGCAACCCACCAGCACCAACCCGATCAGAATCCGGTGCTGCTGGTGCAGATACCAGTCACGCACTCCTTTCCAGGGAATCTTTTCGACCAGCGAAGGCGAGAACTCCAGTGACAATACGGTCGTGTACAGCATCACGCACCATGACACTTCAAACAGCATCGAGTGCCGGTTCCACATAAAAATCGGATGCCAGATTCTCCACGGCAGCCCCAGCTCATACATCATGCCCGCGATCACGCTCAGGTATCCAAGGAACGACACCAGCACCGCCGTGCGCAGCACCGGCCGGTACCGTTCGAAGCCGAGCAGGTAAACGGCAGCCGCGATTCCAAAACCGCCCGCCGACAATCCCACGCCACACAGCGTTCCCAGCCCCACCCACAATCCCCAGGGCTGGGGATCGGTCAGATGCGTAGACTGGCTGAAACCCAGAGCAAAGCGCGCGTAGGTGGCGTACAGCCCCGCCAGAAAAATCACCGCCACGATCACTCGCCACATCGTAATTTTCGGAATTCGTATGCCAGCCATAACCCAACTCCTTTCAGACTTACCTAGCTCTCAGTACCAGCAGAGACGCCGCAATCAAAGCCGCTCCACCCCCCGCAGACATCGCAATCAAACCGCGCCAGCCGGCAGAAACCCCGCAATCGAACCCGGCTCAATCCCCGCAGGGGACTCCGCAATCGAACCCGCTCCAGCCCCGCAGGGGCGCCATTCATTAGCCCAGCGCGTAAGCGCTGGGTAATCCGGCGACAATACCCAAGCCCCGTAGGGGCGACACCCCGCCCGCTCAATCACATCTCCTCCTTCGACACGTTCGCCTCGGACTTCGCCACCTGGTTCCTACGCTCCGTAATCCAATACAAACCCGCCAACAACGACCCGCCCACCAACACCACGGTCGGCACATCGCCCAACGCGGCCGCGCTCAACGCCGGCATCGCCTGCTGCGGCGGCGCCGTGAACCCCAGCTTCTCGAACGGAACATCGGAGATAAAGAACACCGACGTGCCCCCCGCCTCCTCGCTGCCATAGATATGCTTCACATACTTCGCATCGTTCAAAACGCGCCGCTGCGCCTCTTCCAGAATCTCGTCACGCCATCCCACAATCGACGCCTCCGTCGGGCACGCCTCCACACAAGCCGGCGGCTGGCCCTGCGCCTGGCGCCCCGCGCACATGTCGCACTTCTTCACATAAGGAACGAGCTTCGACCACTCGTATCGCGGCACGCTGAACGGGCAAGCCACCAGGCAATACCGGCACCCGATGCACTTCGCCCCGTCATAGGTAACCGGCCCGAGCGCGGTCTTCTTGAGCGCCCCCACCAGGCAAGCCGACGCGCACGCCGGATCCTGGCAGTGCATGCACATTCTCCGCACGTACTTCTCGCCGTGCTCTTCGATCACGGTCAGCGCGGTCGTCGATAGCTTCGCTTCCGTCTCTTGCGGGAAGCCGTGCAGTTCCTTGCAAGCCTGCTCACAAGCCCGGCACCCGATGCACTTCGTGATATCCACCAGGATGGCTTTCGTCCGTTCCATACCATTCTCCTTCGTGACGCCTGCTTCCACTTCGAGGGTGCCCCGTTCAAGCTCCGCTTGGGCGGGGATTTTCAATAGTTCCTTTGCAACACCAGCGCTCCACTCCCTACGCCAGCAAGAATTCCTTCACCAGCGTCTCGCGCAATTCCGGCGCGACCCGCATCAGCAATCCCGGAATCGGCACCCCGCCATCGGCCGCCATGGTCGGCGACTAATTGCGAAACCATCCCGTTCAGCCGGGTCACGCTGTTCTGCAGCCAGGGCGCCACCATCCCGCCCTGCACCAGGTTCTTCTTGTTCAGCACGAGGTCGGGCGACTTCACCATCGCGATCCACCCGTTCTGGTACGGATCCCGCGCAATCAGCCCGGGATCTGCGATCGCATCTTTGTTAATGACCATCACCACACCTTCGACCGGAGACACCAGGTCAAAGTGCTGATCGCCGCTCACCAGCGTCACCAGCCTCTGCCCCTGGCGCACCCAGCGGTTTGCCCCCAGCACATCAATGCGATCGATCTTCCCAATCAGATTCGCCGCAAAGCTGTCGACGCCCACGCGCGCATTCTCGCCGTCTTCTTTCAGCACCCAGGTGTGTCCCGGATGAAAGCAATATCCTTCGGGAATCGAGAAGCCGTATTCCCGTTGCAGGCGTGGAGCAGGCGGCCCCGCCCACAGTTCAGGCTGTTGCGCCGGCATCTCGCCACGGCTGCGGAAGTAGCTGATCGACATCACCAGCAGGAACATCAGAAGTACAAACAGAATCGACATGACAACCTCCACGCCGGTGGCTGGTCCACGCTTAGAAGGGCGTGCCGCAACCGACTGCACTCCCAGTAAGTGCACGCCAGTGACAAAACCAGCCAACGATGAAGATGATTGATAAAGCGGTACTTAGGGAAGAAGGAACAGGTGACGAAAGTCCCTGCCGCCACTGCGTTTTGCAGGAGTCACTGCGTTTTGCAGGAGGGGTTCCTTGGCTGCAGCCCGCGAGAACTGCCGGGACGAGTGGCTACTGACAGGATTCTCCGTCACTAGCACTTCAGGTTCGATGGCTACTTGCGCCCGAAGCTCAGGCATTTATGAAACGTCTACTCGTATCGCAACGCCACCATGGGATCGACCTTCGCAGCGCGGCGGGCTGGCAAGTAGTTCGCGAGGAACGCCACCGTCCCTAGCAGTGCCGCAACACCTGCGAAAGTCTGAGGGTCGGTAGCCGTAATCCCAAACAGCATCCCCGAAATCAGCCGCGTCATTCCGAGCGAAAGGATGGCGCCTGCTGCAATCCCCACGAGGGCGAGTGCCATTCCCTGCTTCACTACGAGTACAAGCACATCGGGACGCCGGGCTCCCAAAGCCATGCGGATACCGATTTCGTGTGTCCGTTGCGCCACCGAGTAAGACATGACACCGTAGAGTCCGATAGCCGCAAGTAGCATCGCCACGGCAGCAAAGATCGTAAGCAGCAACATGCTGAACTTCCTCCGCTGAACGGAGTTGGCAATGAGCTCTTGCATCGTCCGGACGTTGGCGAGAGGGACATCTCTATTTACGCTCCAGACCGCATTTTGCGCCGCCGAAGTCAGGGTCGTGGGATCAGAAGTTCCGCTGCGTATTGCCACGAACATCGACGGCCATTGCGCCTGGCCGAGCAACTGGTAGATCTCGGCGTGGGGATCTGCATCGAGCCCGACGTGCCGGACATTCCCCACGACGCCTATGATCTGCAGCGTCAACTTGTCCGGCCCGAAATGGGTGAGCTGTTTGCCAATTGGGTCCTGTCCCGGGAAAGCGGTGCGGGCCAGGACCTCGTTGACGACGGCCACATTCAGCGAGCTGCCGAGGTCACTCTCGCTGAAGCCGCGGCCTTTCAGCAACGGGATGCTCATCGCGCGGAAATAGTCAGGAGTGCTGACGCGAATGTCGGCGTCGAAGGCGGTGTCGACTCCAGGAACGCCAAAGCTGCGCGAACTATTGCCTCCAGCCAGCGGCAGCCTGCTGACAGCGCCTACAGCCTGCACACCTGGCAATGCCTGAAGCCTTTGCACGACTTGTTGGTAAAACGCGAGCTGACGAACAGGATCGGCAGAGGACGGAAGACCAAGGTTGAAGGTTAAGAGATGATCCGGGTCGAAGCCGGTATCAACATTCATGAGTCGTTGGAAACTCTTGACCAGCAGCCCGGCTCCTACCAGCAGAACGAGCGAGAGTCCAACTTCGGCGATCACCAGAGCGGAACGGGTTCGCCCCCGGTTCGCTGTGCTCCCGCGTTCGCCTTCCTTGAGGAATTCGTTTGGGTTTGATCTCGACGATTGCAGAGCGGGAATCAGGCCGAACACAATTCCGCAGACAACTGAAGCCAGGAAATTGAATACCAACACTTCCCGGTTGATTCCAATCTGCGTAAACTGGCGGATATCCGGCGGACTCAGTGCCAACAACGACGGAACGGCCAGGACAGCTAACAACCACCCGAGGATTCCTCCCAATAGCGCGAGCAGAACACTCTCGGTAAGCGTCTGTCGGAGCAAACGCCCGCGGGTCGCTCCCAGAGCCGTTCGAATCGAGATTTCTTTGGCGCGCGCTGTGGCTCGTGCTAGAAGAAGGTTGGCAACGTTGGCGCACCCGATCAGAAGCACGATGGCCACCGCAGCTAGCAGAACCAGCAGAACCGGACGGATGTCACCGACGATATATTCATGCAATGGCAGAAAGCTCACGCCGACCTTGTCGTTCGAATCCGGATATTGCATCTCCAGGCGGCGGCCGATGGTATCAAGTTCCGCGTGGGCCTGTTGCTGGGTTACTCCTGGCTTTAACCGCGCCCAGACGTCAAGATAATTTCTGTTCCTGAATTGGCGAGGATCCTTCTCAGGCGCCAGCGGATGAATGGGCACTCCCCACGGAGATGGGATCCATAGCTCGCCGTAGTCGTCCGGAGAGAAGTTCGCTGGCATCACACCGACCACGGTGTACTGCTCTCCATTGAGACGGATGTCCCGGCCAACAATCGCGCGATCTGCCGCGAAGTAGCGCTGCCACAAGCCGTAGCCGAGTGCCACAACGTGATCGTTACCGGGCCGCGCGTCACTCACCTCCAAACCGCGCCCGAGGATCGGACGCACTCCGAACAGAGGAAAGAAGTTTGGCGTGGTCATTGTGCCTTTGACCCGCTCCGGACGATCTCCCACCGAGAGGCTCCCTTGCCATCCATGAGAGGCTGCCATTTCGGCGAAGACGTGGTTTTGTGAAACCCAATCCAGATAGTTGGCAGGAGAGGCGTCATAGCTGGGTAAGCCCTCGACCGTCTGGGAGACCCTTACAAGTCGATCCGAATCCGGATAAGGAAGCGGATGAAGCAACACTTGATCGACCACGCTGAACACCGCAGTGTTGGCGCCGATTCCCAGCGCCAGCGTGGTCACTGCAACTGCGGTGAACAGAGCGCTCTTACGGAGCTGTCGCGTTGCATACCGGAGATCCTGAAACAGTCCAGTCATCGCTTTCTCTCCACACGTACCGTAGGGCTGCCATTCGTGCCGATTCCCAAGGCGGTACCGGATCACAATGCCAGGCAGTGAAGCCAACACCCCCACGCCCCTGCGGCATAGATTCGATAAACTCTGCTGCGCGGGCCAACTGTAGCCCAGATCGGGCTTTGTCTAAGCAGATTGCTGACCAATCTCGTTCAGAAGGTACCCCCTTGGTTGCAAAGAAAAAACCGAAATACCGTTGCGGAAGCAAGGCGGAACATTCTGTCCGCCCACGGACAGTCGATGTCCGCAAGCGAACAGAGACAACCAGTCTCTTGGTTTGTGAGAGCGGTTCTAGTTTCCCGGCGGGAGTGTTGTCAGCCCCATCGCACGCGTTTCTGAGGACGTATCTAGTTCGTCTTCTCCAGTGCTGCCGTCAAGTGCGACTGGCCTCCTGAATCGGTCGACACCTCTCGCGACCAGTCCTTGTATCCGGACATCTTGACGCCGATCGTGTGCTTGCCCGGCTTCAATTTCAGAGTCGCGGGACTGTTTCCGTAGAACTGGCCGTCCACGTAGACATCGGCCCCATCAGGATTCGAGTTCAGGCTCACGGTGCCAGTCGCCTCTGAAGGCTCCGTTTTGCCCGCACTGGTGGCTTCTTGTGAACCCGTGTTCACCTTTGTCGTAAGGCCAACCGGCAGGAATTCTCTTTCTTTTTCCGCCACGGAAACCGGAGCGGCCGTCACACCCTGCAGTGCCACCAGCATCGCGCGGTAGTTGTCTTTATCGCCCTGAAGGAGGATGCCCGCGTTCTTGGTGTCGGGTGTGCTGTACTGGATTCCGATGTAGTGCAAGCGCGTTTTGTGGAATAGCCCGAACAACGCCACCGGCGCCACGAGAATTGCTAGGGCGACCATGGTGCCCACTCTACGATGAGCTTCCTGCCCGTAACTGAGAGAGGTTACCGATTTCGGTGGTATCACGAGAGTCTGCTTATCTTTGAATTCAAGCGTGATCGCATCCGATGTGACGGTGAGCTTGTTAGCCCATTCCTTCGGATCAACTTTTGACGCAACCGAACCGCCGTTGTAGCGCACGCGCGGAAAAACATTTCCGTCCGCATACGCAAGCAGAGTCCCGCACAGTAATAACGCGATAATTTTCGTGGGAGTGGCCGTTGCTTCGACGAGACGTACGTTCGCACGTTCGAAAAGGGCCCACATGTGGCGCATGGAGTAGTCCTTTCGGCAGCAGATTGTGTTGACAATAATATCGGTCTGCGACTAGTACAGACCGTGACCGGGATCACCGGCGCAGGTACCCGACAAGTTATGCCCAATTCCAACCGCAATAGCTGAGTGGATAGGACTTACCCAGCGCTTACGTTTTGGGCCAATGGATGCCGTGACGGTTTGAATTACATGAGCGCGTTATTTGGACCTCAGGCGCTCATAATGCCGTCGTGCCTTCACCCGGTTGCCGCAGGTTTTCATGTCGCACCAGCGGCGGCGCTGGTTCTTGGTTCGGTCCAGGAACAGCCAGGCGCATTCGTCGGAGGCGCACATGCGCAGGTGGGCGATTTCGTCGGAGAGCAGCAGGTCGGCGGCCGCGCGCGCGACCGGCCACACAACCGATTCCAGATAGAAGTTCATGTCCACCCACTCCCACACAAAGCGCCGCCCATTGTGCGCCAGGCGTCCGTGGGCCATTGCTTCCTGCAGCAGGAACGTCAACTTCGCAAGCGGGTTGCCCGGAATGGCGCGATGCTCCACCACCGCGGAGAAAATCGCGAATAGGTCTTCGCGAAACTGAATCGCTTTTTGCAGCGCGTTGGTCGCCAGCCCGGGCGCGCGTCCCGCCTTGCTGTACAGGTTGTCGACCATGCCGTGCGGGTAGAGGTTGGATTCCAATCCGAACAATACCAGGCGGTTGTAACTGACGAGCCTCTCGCTAGGCTCCGCGGTGGGACGGTCGCTCACCGTGTTGACGAAGTCGAGGGCAAGATTTCCGCCGCTCAGATCGAAATGGGGCTTGCTCTCAGGCTGCGACATCGAATCAGGTGCAAGCCCTTAAATCTAACCATCAAAATTGGCTTGACTGGTTATGGGGCCCGCAGCTATTCTTTCTTTAACCGGTAAACCTGCCTTCGATGGTTAGAATATCATGCCTAACGAGATTTCCGAAATTCGCTCCCTGCTCCGCAGCGGGACCCTGAAAGAGATCGGCGGCCGCAAAAGTCCTCCGGCCCCCCGGCCGACGACCGCAGCCCTGGTCGCCGCGTTCGCCGCAATCTACCTCATCTGGGGCTCCACGTATCTGGCAATTCGCTACGCGATCGAAACGCTTCCCCCGCTTTTAATGATGGGCATCCGGCATCTGTGCGCGGGCGCCGCCCTGTATGCGTGGACACGTTTGCGGGGAACGCCCGCGCCAAAGCTGCGCGAGTGGCTGCACCCTGCCCTGATTGGAGCTCTGCTGTTTCTCGGAGGGCACGGAAGCCTCGCGTGGGCCGAGCAACACGTACCTTCGGGGATTGCGGCGCTGTTGGTGGCAACCCTGCCGATGTGGATCGTGGTGCTTGCCCGCATCAAGGGCACGGAACGCAAGTTCGGCGGGCGCGCATTGAGTGGACTGGTGTTGGGATTTGTCGGCGTCGCCGTATTGTTTGGCCCGGATCTGTTGCAGCACAGCGGCGAAGTGAATCTGCTGGGTGCGCTTGCGGTGCTGTTCGGAACCTTCATCTGGGCGGCGGGCACGATCTACATGCGCAGCGTGAAGATGCCGGATTCGCCGGTGATGTCGTCGGCAATGCAAATGCTCGTGGGCGGCGCGGCGCTCATGATCGCGGCGACGCTCACGCGCGAGACGGCCGCGTTTCATCTGAGCGCGGTGTCGGGAAGGTCGTGGCTGGCCTGGCCTATCTCGCGGTGTTTGGTTCGATCATCGCGTTCACGGCGTACAGCTGGTTGCATACGGTGGCTACGCCATCGCGCGTGGCAACGTATGCGTACGTCAATCCAGTAGTCGCCGTATTGCTGGGATTGGCTGCTGGCCGCCGAGCCGATGGGATTTTACACGGTGATTGCGATGGTAGTGATTCTTGCGGGAGTTGCTTTGGTGAATGCGGGTCAGGGCGAGCAGCATGAACCGGAGCTGACGAATGGAGATGCGGAGGCGGGGGAAGTGGCGGCGTAGTAGCTTCGGGCTACTAGCTACTAGCGATTTGAGGCCTTCAGCCTTTGAACGCAATAGAGGTTTTTCATCAATGATCTCTATTTTGCGTGTGGTAAGAACTTCCTGCGGGGTGCTGATCAGTGCGGGTTTGGACGCGTCTCCCTGTCCTTGAAAACTCTTCACCACAGAGGACACTGCGCACATTGAGGGTAAGAGCAAGAAAACGAGCGTGGAAGGGTTGCTTTCGCGACTCGGACTCCGTTTACGCGGAGGCGGCTCGGGCCCGGTCATGTTCTTGTTCGGCCGGTGGAGAGGGTCGGGCCAGCTTTCGGAAGAATGCGACTACGACCAGGAATGCCAGGATGATTCCAACGATGCCTCCAAGGCCGTCGAAGAAAGCCTGGGTGCGCGCTTCACTCCGCAGGGCTTCGGTGGTTTGTGAATCCAGTTTGAGCTGAAGAGTTCTGATTTGAGCTTGCAGGTCGGCAAGTTGCTTTTGCTGATCGGCGATTTGCTTTTCGTAACGCACACTCAGCGCGTTCTGCCATTCCTGCTGCTGGCGCTGCGCCACCGCCTGGTGGTACTGCTGCAGCTGCTGGTCGCAGGGATCGCCCGCATACCAGATCAGACACTCGGGCTTGGCGAGCGGGTTCGGGACCAAGGCCTGCATGCTTGGACAAGTCTAGCCTCGGGTACTTGTGGGACACAGGTTACGGGGGTTCACTGGGTTGGCTGGCGATGGCACAGGGTGAGCGACTTTGGGCATTGGGCTTTGGGCTTTGGGCTTTGGGCTTTGGGCCTCGAGCTACGAGCTACGCGCTACGAGCCTCTGGCTTCTAGGTCCTGTTGATGGTGGGACTGAGTCTTTTGTTCCGGACGTGTGGAGCTTTTGCGCGGCGATCGGGCAGCATCGGGGTTGGCGGCATTTATGGGGTTGTACTGGACGGCGCGGATTTTGGTGGATGCGTTTTACTTTTCTCATGAGGACTGGCCGCAGGGGCGGGAGTTTGTGGTGGGACATTTTTTGCTGACTACGTTGTTTTGTTTTCTGGCGGTGAGTTATTTGGCGTTGTTCGGGTGGCCGGTTTGGGGTGGGTGAGGTCTAGAAAATCCCCGCCCAAGCGGAGCTTGGACGGGGCACCCTCTCGGAAAAAATCTTTCCAGGTTGGCGGAGATGTTCAGGAACGCAGGGTCCCTCGACTTCGTTCGGCTGGTGCCTCACTTCGCTCGGGATGACAATTCTGTCAGGGACGACAACTTTGAGAGGGATGACAATTCTGCGAGGGATGACATCCATGTGGTTGTTATGCGTGTTATGTGCAGAGGCGTGACTCTGAGTTTTCATAGAAATCTGATTTTCGTGGCTGCTTGCTATCCAAAGTTGACGGCTTGCGTCTAGCTGTAGCGGAGCCTTCCTTGCTCCCGCGTCGCGGGTTTCATTCCTGCCCTGCGATCTCATCTCAAAGGAGAAAATCCCGTGACCCTAACGAAATCGGTACGACCGGTGTGGATTGGCATGCTTGCGCTGAGCATTGCGGCTTCGATTGGCTGCAACAAGGCCGACAAGGCGGCGGCTTCTTCGGATGGCGGCAAGATTCCGATTACGACTACTTCGGACGAGGCGCGAAAGGAATTTCTTACGGGCCGCGATCTTTCGGAACGGCTACTGGGGCAGGAGGCGGTGCAGCATTTCGATAAAGCGCTCACGCTGGATCCGGAATTTGCTTCGGCAGAATTGGGACGGGCGAATACTTCTCCGACTGCCAAGGAATTCTTCGAGCACCTGAAGAAGGCGGTAGAACTGGCGCCCAAGAGCTCGAACGGAGAAAAGCTGCTCATCATGGCGAACCAGGCGGGCGCAAACGGAGTCACGGAAATCCAGAAGGAGTATCTGGATCAACTGGTGACGGCGTATCCGAGTGACGAGCGCGCGCAGTTTAACCTGGGAAACTATTATTTTGCGCAGCAGCAACTCGACCAGGCCCTGGAGCATTACAAGAAGACCACGGAACTGGCTCCGAACTTCTCGCAGGTCTACAACCTGATGGGATACTGCCTGCGGCAGAAGGGTGACTTCGCGGCCTCGGAGCAGGCTTTCAAGAAATACATCGAGCTGATTCCGAACGATCCAAACCCGTACGACTCGTACGCGGAGCTTTTGCTGAAGATGGGGCGGTACGACGAGTCGATTGCGCAGTACCGGAAGGCGCTCTCGATCGATCCGCACTTCAACGCGTCACGCTTCGGGATTTCAGCAGACCTGACGTACAGCGGCAAGCCACAAGAGGCAGCCGCGGAACTGCAGGCGATGGCCGACGCGGCGCGCAATGATGGCGAGTTGCGCACGGCGTACTTTGGCATGGCGGTGCTCGCGTCGGATAGCGAGAAATACGATCAGGCACTGGCCGCGATGGATAAGGAATACGCGGTGGCGGAAAAGAAGGGCGACGCGGCCTCCATGGCGGCCGATCTGCAGGCCAAGGGAAACATCATGATGCAGATGGGTAAGTATGACGACGCTGGCAAGACGTTTGAGCGGTCGCTGCAGTTGATTTCAGATTCGAGCCTGTCGCAGGAGGTCAAGAACAATGCGACCCTGCAGCATCATTTCAACGCGGCCGCGGTGGCAATTGCGAAGAAAGATCTCGCGGGGGCGAAGAGTCATGCCGAGCAATTCCGGAAAGGCGCCGAGGCCAGCAAGAACGACGCGCAGATTAAGCAGACGCATGAACTGGCGGGGCGTATCGCGCTGGCGCAGAAAGACTATGCGAAGGCAGTGGCGGAGTTGGAGCAGTCGAACCAGCAGAATCCGCAGAACCTTTACCGGCTGAGCCAGGCTTATCGCGGGCAAGGGGATACGGCGAAGGCGCAGGAGTACTTGAAGAAGACGGCGGATTTCAATTCGCTGCCGGCTCTGATTTATGCGTTTGTGCGGGAGAAGGCGGTGAAAGAGGCGCGCAAGGGATAGGGAAACGCCATTGGCGAATTGGGAAGGCGCTGAAATCTTAAAACGCAGAGGACGCGGAGAAAGTCGCAGAGGGCGCAGAGAAAATCCTTTTGTCGCAAAGTTCACGCGGGGGGGAAGCTGATAACCGCAAGTTCGCGAGGATTTCGCAACGATCGCCAATTGGAGTTCAGGGTGGCTTGTTTTATTGCGGTCTAATTTTTGCGGCCAGGGCCAGCAGTTCATCTAGGTGGCGCGCCCAAGAAAAATCTTTGGATCGAGCGAGGCCGGCGTGGCTCATGCTCGCTCGCGCGCCGTCATCCTCAGCTAATTTAATTACTTCAGTTGCGAGTGACTCCTCGGAAAAGCGCGGGAAGTAGTGCGCTGCTTGTCCGCAAATCTCGCGGTGGACTGGCAGGTCGGAGGCGACTACCGGCAGGCTGCTCGACATGGCTTCGACCAGCGGGTGCGCGAAGGTTTCGGTGTAGGCGGGGGTTACGTAGATGTCGCCGGCCCGGTACACGTGATGGAGAAGTTCGTAGGGCACGCTTCCGAGTTCGATGATGGAGGGTCCCAGGTTTAGTTGGTCGCGGAGCAGGGCAGTGCTGTTCGCGCGATAGGATCCCGGATTCGGGGCGTCGCCGAATTTGCAGGTGAGGACGAGTTCCACTTGTCGCGGGCGAAGTCTTTCCTGGATGAGGGGCATGGCCCGCACGAGGGTCTCAAAGTTCCGGTAGTAGGTGTAGTTGCTGACCAAGAGAAGACGCAGCACCCGGCGGGGATTCTCGAGTTGGGCGGCCAGTTCGGGAGGCGCAGGCCGGGAATTGTGGAAGGCCGCGGCATCGAAACCGTGGTGAATGGAGACGATCTTGTGCGCGTGGCGAGGCCCGACCCAGTGCTGCAGGTCAGCGGCGAAGGCTTCGCTGGGAGCGACCGTGACTTCGGCCCTGCGGATGGAAGCAGCCGCAATCCTGGCTTTGATCTTCGTGTCGAGCCAGCGGCGGTATTCATGGCGGTGCTGGAGGTCTCGAAAATAGTCGGGAGAGACGTAGAGGGAGTTGCGGCTTAGCAGAATCTGGGGGACTGGGGAACTCCAGAGGGCGAAATTGCCGGCGGAGAGCGCGATGTCGGCGCGGTGCTGCTGAATCAGTTTTGGAAGAGACACCTGTTCATCGACAAAGCGGCCTGCGGAGCCGCGCGTGAAGTCGCACTCCAACAGGGTTACAGAGCCGGTGTGGTCGAGATGGCCCTTGAGTTCTTGACTGAGCGCGACCGTGGCCTGCACGTCGCTACGTCGCGAGAGTTGGCCAACAACGTTGCGGATGTAGGTGATGCCGCCTCCGGCGCTCGCTCCCAATGCATTGATGAAGAGGCGCATCATCCCCCGGAGGAAACAAAGCCGGGGATGGGACTGGGGACGCGGGGATGAACAGGCGAGGCATTGGGCAGGTGGAGCGGCTGGGCCTCAGGCATCACATCGTTGAGAAGAAATGCGGAAACCCAGAAGAGCACACACAGGTGGTAGCCGACGGCCAATAACCAGTCTTCGAAAAACGCGTGGATGAGGCCGGAGAGCAGCATCAGTGCGAGTGGGATCGCGCAATGGCGGGGATTCAGGTTGCGGCGCATCCATCGGACCACTTGAGCGATCATACGCATCAGCAGAAAGAGAAAGACACAAAACGGGATCAGTCCCAGGAGACCGACGTATTCAGTGAGGGCGAGATAACTGTTTCCATGTTCGCGGTTGCCGCCTTCGCGACTGTAAAGGCCTCCCGACGAAGGAGCCATCGAGAGCTTGGTACCCTCTGCGAATTGACCCATGTCGCTGGTGCCGAAGCCGCTCCCGAACCAGGGATGCTGCTTGATGACCGCGACGGTCTCCTGCCAAGGCGTCACGCGCGAGTGGAAGATGGACTCTTGCCTACCCTTGTGAATGACATTCGAGGTAAAAGTGGCAACCAGCTCGTCGAAGTGCGAAGGCTGCACCATGGCGGCAATCGCTACAAACGTGAACACCACGAATGCTCCCTGGATCAGGAGGCGTTGGCGGCGCAGGGCCACCAGCATCACCAGGGTCGTGACTGCCGCAGCCAGCATGCCCGCTCGAGACAGGGACATGTATAGCAAGACTCCCGACAGACACAGCGCGCCGAAGCGACGGTAGCGCTGCGCGCGCGTTTCTGCGATCAAAAAACCCCAGAGGAGGAATGGAACGATCGCAACGCCCACCACGGCTCCCAACGAATTGGGATTGCCCCAAAGATGGATTCCACCCAGGTAAGCGAGGGCGGTCAGATAGGCGGTGATTTCCATGCCTAGAAGCAATCCGAGGACGAACTTGATTTCGCGCCCGCGTATGGCCAGGCGGGCGCCGCCGGCTCCGTAGGCAAACAGCAGGAACAGGCTTACCACTTTCAGGAGTGCAGTTGCGGGGTCGGCCGACACCATTGCGGAGACCAGAGCGGCCGCGACGCAGAACAAGGCCACCAGATGAAACGAGGTGTAGGTGTGCTTGTGCTCACGCATCCACATGGCAAAGCCAAAGACCGCCGCGACGGCGAGAATGAACCACCGTCCTGTGAAAGCGACACCCGCCCAGGGAAGTTCCATGCCGGCCCAACAGAAAAATCCCATCAGGAGCGGGAAAAAGATGGTTTCGAAGTGCCACAGGCTGGCGAGCACGACCTGCATCACGATCATGCCGGTCAGGTAGGTTACGTTTCGAAAATAGAAAAGATGAGTTCTGACCCAGAAAAGGCTGAGCAGGCCTGCCGCCACGCACACGGCCGCCTTTACTTTTGGCGGTGTGTCGCTCCAACTCTCTATGCGCATAGCAGGCGGCTCTTCTTCAGGGACAATACGAATGCGATTCCGGCGCCCAGGAACGCCCATGTCAGGGTACGTTCTTCCGGCGACGGGAACAACCCAAAGTGTCCGATGGTGGCAACGGCTATCAGCCCCAGGAGCAGGCGCGACTCCTTGCTGATGCGCCATGCTGCCAGGCCGAGTAGCAGCCACAGGGCGGCTTGCGGCGCCAGAATCTTCAGATTGGTTACGAACACTTCCAGATATTCTCGCACGGTTATGCGCGGCAAGTTGTCGAGCGGCGGCTTGCAGCCGAGGAAGCTGCAACGGAACAGGACGAGCCATCCGTAGTTGCCCGAGAAATGATTGATGGCCAGAACGCTTGCGACGGCCAGCAGCGCGGCGACGGTTGCCTGGTAAAGAGGGAGGCGGGCGCTCAGCAGCAGCCAGAGAATCACAACGAGCGTGAGCAGGACGTTGTCGGTGCGAATCCAGATGGAGACGAGCAACAACAATAATCCGAGCATCAGGCGGTTGCTGGTGATCGCCCATAATCCGCCGAGCACGACCGCAGTCGAGAGCGCGTCGGGAGTGCCCGACCGGCCGAGCGCCAAGGTAGCCGGTGAAATCACCAGCAGCGCTGACAGAATTGGACTGCGAGTCCAGAGGGCAATGATGAGGGCGAGGGCAAAAGTCGCGGCGATCGAAACCAGGCTGATGGCCCTCTCCACGGAGAGGCCGGCTTTGACCATCAACGTTAGGATTTCGACGTACACGACTTTGATGGCGAACATCGGCTCGATGATGCCAAGGTGCTCGGGCGAGGCCACCGCAGAGCTCTGCTCAATCCTAGGGCTGGAATGCTTCACGATGGAGAAGACCTGCTGCATGCTTTCGCCAAGATTGGTGCGCACCACGGCGTCGTACATCCAGCGATCGAATTCCTGCGGAATAGGCTGGTGATAGCAGGCCCAGCACACGGCGGCAGCGAAGATCAGGTAGAGCGGAAGCCAGAACTTTGTCGTGCCGGATCGCGCGAGAGTAGGAGGAGTGGCGGCGCTCAAGCTAGTTGGATTCCTGAGCGGAAAGACATGCGAGCACCGCTTTCGCGATTCCCTGGGCGCAGGCTTCGGGGGAGTAGGCGGCGATGCGCTGGGCGCTTTGGCTTGCCATCCCTCTTCGCACGTCGTCGTGCACTGCCAAGTATTCCATAGCTTGGGCCATTTGGGATGCGCTGCGGGCGGGGACGATTTTTCCGGTCTGGCCGTCTTCGACCAGGTCGGGGACGCATCCGGCAATATCGCTTGCGATTACGGGACAAGAGCAGGCCATGGCTTCGTTCACTACGAATCCCCAGGTGTCGCTGTGTGTCGGGAAGACCAGCGCGTCGGCGAGGGCATAGAAGGGAGGTAGATCTTCCTTCTGGGCGAAGCCGGCGAAGTGGATGGTTCCCAGACTGATTTGTGCTGCGCGGCGTTCGAGGGTAGCACGAGCGGGGCCGTCCCCGACCACGACCAGACCTACCGAGGAGCGAAGCGCAGGGTTTAGTTTGGCATAGGCCTCGAGAAGTTCAAAGACGCCTTTGGCCTCGACCAGGCGGCCCACGAAAAGGAAGTAGCGGTTGGGTAGATGCAGGGTAGCGTGGAGAGCGCTCGCTGTTTGCGCGAGCATGGGCAGCGGCCGCGGCGAAGAAAGCGTTGTCGACTGCGTTCGGGGCAGGATAAATGGATGAGTCGGGCACGCCGAATTGCCGCAGGTACGCGTGCGATGCCCTGCCGGGAACTACAAATCCGGCGCAGCGCGCGACGAAGCGCCGCTTCAGGGCTTCTACAAGAGGCGTGTGGCGGCGCTGGTCGGCAGCAGTACTTTCCAGCCACAGGAGAAATGGAATGGAGCGCTTGGCGGCCCAGCGTTGGGCCTGCCAGGAGGCGAGGTAGTTGTAGCCTCCGCAGAGGATTGCTTCCGGACGGGAGTGCGCGAGGGCGGCTGCCAGTCCACGATTGAGAAGGACATTGTATTTTCCGATGCGCTGGCGGAAGGAGGGGAGAACCTGGTAGGAGAATTTTATTTCGTTTTTGTAGACCTGCCACTGGCGGAGACTGGGGTCGGTTTCCGAAAGAAAGATGACGTGCAGATCGAGATCGTCGCGCGCGGCAAGCGCGTTGAAGACAGGGATGCGATAGGGGGCGATGATCTCGGTGATGAGCGAGAAACGGCGCTTCACTGGCGGCACTCCTGGTAGACGCGCAGGAGAGCTTCGGCCTGATGGCGCAGGGTGAAGGAGTTGAGGATGGTTTGCCGCGCTTGCTGACCGATATATTCGCGAAGCATCGCTGTTGCCGAGCAATGTGATGAGGCTGGCGGTGAGTTGATCGACGCTGCCCGGATCGATGAGCCAGCCGTTGGCGCCGTGGCGGATGACTTCTTCGATGCCCTGGCCGCGGCATCCGATGGCGACTTTGCCGGAGGACATCGCTTCCAGATAGACGCAGCCCAAGCCTTCATAGCGGCTGGGGAGGGCGAAGAGCGTGCACTCTTTCAGGAGACGCGCGACTTCGCGGCGAGGGACGCGACCGAGAAAGCGCACGCGGTCGGATATTTTGAGCTGGCGGGCGAGGTCGCCGAGGGAATTGCGCTCCGGACCGTCACCGACAATTTGCAGCGTGAGGTCTGAGTGGGTGGCGCTGGCTGCGGCTACGGCGCGGATGAGGAAGTCGTGGCCTTTGATGGGGATCAGGTTGCCGATGGTGAGGATCGAGGGCGGCCGGGATGAGTTTTCCGTTGAGGGCGAGAACAGTTCAGGAGACGCTCCGTTATAGACGACTGTTGTTGGCAGCGAGCGGCCGCCTTCCAGCACTTGCTCACGCACGCGTTCACTGATGCAGATGACGCGGCAAGCGGACTGGAACACGCGGTAGCTGATGCGGCGGCACCAGTTTCCGGCCAGACCGTGGACCTGGTGGACGGAGTAGGCGTCGAGGCCGTGGACGGAGACTACGTAAGGGATTTTCAGTTCCCGGCTGAGGAGCATGGCCGCGTGGCCGCAGGGTAAAGGGGCGTGCGCGTGGATGATGTCGATTTTCTGGCGACGATGCAGGTCGCGGACCTGGCCGAGAATACGGGCGAAGAGAAAAGCTCCGGCGCTGGCCAGGCCGGGGCCGCCGGGCAAAGAGAGGTAACGAACGAATTGTGCTGCGGGCGCGGCCGGGTGCGGTTGTTCGCGGTCACGGTAGAACGGCTGCGTGCTGAGCACGGCATTGGAAACGCCGATTTCGGCGAGGACAGCGATGGGCTCGGAAACAAAGCATCCGTTCGCGTCATCGTGCACCTTGGGATAAAACGGCGTCAGAGTCAGGACGTAAATGGGTGCGGGCTCGGGTGGCTGGCTCATTCAGGTTTTGCGGCGAGCCTCTATGACTTGCTCGAAGATCTGCTGCCAGCGGGCAGTGACCGTGTCCCAGTCAAACTGCTGCGCGTGGCGAATGGCAGCTTGCAACATTGCCTGGCGCAGGTCGGGGCGGGTGATGAGCAGGTCGAGCTTCTGCTGTAATTCTTCGTCGGTTGATGGGAGAAATCCGGTCTCGCCGTCGACTACGAAGTCGGGGTGGTAAAGACTCAAGGCGATCGCGGGAAGCCCGCTGGCGGCGGCCTGAGCCAGCACCTGGGGATGCCCTTCGAGAATGCTGGGAAAGAAAAAGACGTCGGCGCGGCGCATCTCTTCGCCGAGTTGTTGGGGGCTGAGGTGGCCGAGGAGGACGACGTTCGTACAGTGGCGATCGGCGATAAGCTTGCGGCAGTTTTCGAGTTCTTCGCCAGTTCCAGCGATTCGAAATTGCACATCCGGCCAGCGGATCGCTTGCTGCAGGACCATGACCGGGCGCTTGTAGGGGCGCAGGGATCCGGCAAACAGGATCCGCAATTGATCATCGCGCCTGGCCCCTTGCGCGGGAAAGAAGTAGCGGCGGTCGATTCCGTCATGCACGGTGCTAGCTTCGACGCGCATGCGGTCGCGCAACATTTGCGTCATGTGCTTCGAGTTGCCGACGACGGCTTGGGCTTCGCGGATATTGCGCGCAAGAGTTGGACGGGGTTTGCCGTGATCGAGCTCGCCGCCTGAGACAACGTAAGTCACGAGCGCGGTGCGCAGGCGCAGATAGCGGCGAAGGTGCAGAAAGGCGGAATCGAGCGGTCCTTCGCGAGGAAAGAAGTAGATGTCGGGAACGTTGCGCAGCAGGTGGGCGAGGATCCGCACGGTGTTACCGCGCGGACGCCATTGCAGGATGGTGGTGTTGGCCCGCGAGGCGATGCGCGGATCGGGCAGCTCTTCGGTCAGCAACGTTACGTGAAATTTCTGCGCGTCAAGCCGGGTCACGACTTCTTTGACGGTGAGATTCTGAGCGTTGGTACCCGCCTCGTCCGCAAATGAAGGTGTGAAGATTTTGATCATGCCTGAGGAACTTGGCTTCAGCCGAGGCTAGGAAGCGATGGGCTGCTTCTCCGGTGCGGGTGCGACCCATTCTAACTGAAGGTCGCGCAGGCGAGAACGCAGGCGCGCCTCCAGGTTTTGCTGGGATTGCGAGCGGCGCAGGTGATCGCGGGCAATCTCGAGCAAGCGGCGCCTCACGGGCTTCGCTGACTGCGCCGGCAATAGAGAGCGCTCTTGCGGATCAGCTTCCAGATCGTAAAGAAGGTCGGCGCGCGGATCGAATTGGAGAATCAGCTTGAAGCGTTCGTCGCGCACCATCAACAGGCGGGGACCGCGGCGGTTCTCGGCACGGAAGGGATTGGTGCATCTGGCGACACACTCGGCGATGGCCGGAGCATCCCAGTTTGTCCCTTGGCATACGCTCTGCCACAGGCTTTTGCCTTGAAAGGAATCCGGAGCGGGGATGCCGGCGGCCGCGAGCAGGGTCGGCGCGAGGTGCAGTTGGCTGAAGGGGGACTTGGAGAACGGCTTAGTCGCGGCGCCGGGGACTCGCATCAGGAGTGGGACATGAACCAATTCCTCCAGCAGGCGATTGGGTGGGTGATAGCGGCCGCCGTGCTCGAGGAACTCTTCGCCGTGATCCGCAGTGAAGGCGAATGCGCAGCGGTCCCAGCGATCGGACTTGTGGAGATGGTCGATCAGGCGCGCCAGTTGAATATCGACCCAGCGAATGCCGGCGTCGTAGAGATTGATGATTGCGTTTCGATGATGCGCGAAGCCCGCCTGATCCAAGTCGGAGCGGTTCCAATAAGCATTCACATAGCGGGCGCGAGTTGTTGTCAGCTTTCCTTCGCCCATGGCTTCGAGCGCGGCCTGCTTCGGGTAGTAGGGCGCGTGCGGGTCCATGAAGTGGAGCCACAAGAAGAACGGCGTGTCGCCAATGGAACGGAGCCAGTCAAGGCTTTGATTAACGAGGATGTCGGCGGCGGGGAAGCGGCGCAGTTGGTCGAGCGAAGCGGCCGGTGTGCTGGCCCAGCGCTGGCAGTACTGGAAGTAGAGTTCGTTGTAAAGCGCGCCCATCGGACCGAGGCGATGACTGGCGGATTCCAGCTTGCGATTGAGTTTGGTGAGCCAGCGGCCGTCGGCGGAAGCAGCGTGATCTGTATCTGTGAGCGGGCCGACGTCAGTTGTTAGATGGTCTTCAAATTTGTCGAAGCCCTGTTCGTATCCGAATCGCCGAGACAGGTAGGGGTTGCCGGCACAGAATGCGGCGGTCGCATAGCCGGCATTCTTCAGAACCGTGGCGAGACTCTCCTCGCCCGGCGCGAGGCCGATTTGATCGCGTCCCAGGGCCAGCGGGTAACGCGAGGCGAGGATCGAAGGGAACGAGTAGTAGGTTGGCGCGCCCGCGACGATTGCGGCGGGGAAAACGAAGCTCTGCGCGGCCAATGAATCGAGAAACGGAGTCGTGGGACGGCGGTAGCCCATGAAGCCGACGTGATCAGCACGCAGGCAATCGACGGTCACCAGCAGAATGGAGTTGAGCTTTGGCATTTCGTTTTCTACCGGGCTGCGGAACAATACATCTTGTGGGGCCTCAGTACTTTTGGCTGAAAAGTAATTCCGAGGGTAACGCTTCGACCTCTGCGGCTGAATCCGAATTTATTTTATTCGCTTTATGGCTCGGCTGAAGCCGAACCCTTTCAAAGCAACAAATCTTTCGGAATTTTCCGAAGCCTGTTAGTTCTTCGTGGGGCGTGCCCGGAACGCCCGACGAGTGACGCCTACTGTGATCGCTCTCGATTCGGAAGCGTAGCTGCCTGACTGAATCAGATCGTACAGGTCTCCATCGTGAAGATACAGGAGGCTGGGGAATTTCGATTCGATGGCCGAGAGGAATTCGTCGAGCAGAGCGAGACTGCGCGTACGGAAATCCCTGACGGTCGAGTGAAAGTTTATGGAATGGATGGAGACGATCAGCGGCAGACCTTGTTGAAAGGTCCCGCTCACAGTGTCGAGACATTTGCCCACTGACAGCTTCGCATCGAGCGCGGGCTCGAAATCGAGCGTGCGATAGAGGTGCAGTAGGCCGAAGCGATCCAGATGCGGCGGCGAAATGGCGCCGGGGCCGTTCTGCGCAACGCGGGCTCCGAAATGGGCCCACGTCTTGTGAGTGTTCTGGTCGGCGCGATAGCCCGGGGCACAGGCGGAGCGCGGAAGCGTGGAAAACATTTTGGCGAAGTTGCCAACCGCTGCACCGATGACTTCGAGCTGCGCCTCACTGGACAGGAAACATTCTTCGGGGGAGTGGTGCGTGTCCAGGTATTCGTAGCCAATCCAGGGCATGCGCCAGTGGATGTACGGCGTGCCTGCCTTCCAGAGCGTTTTGATTTGCGATGCGTGGTCGCCTTGGGCAGCGAGTTCCCTATCCACGGCCTGGCGGCAGAAGTGGGTCAAACCATGAAGCGCGGGGTAGAAAACGCCGGCGTCGATACCGTCGCGATAGGCCTCGAACAGGCCGGGGCGTCGCCAGGGGTCGGGCAACCCATCGGATAGAGCGTGCAGATGAATCCGCTGGAAATTTTCGGACTCCATCTTCGCGAAGTCGAGATTCGCCATCATGAAATTCATTTCCAGGCAGGCGGGACGGCCATTCGCGTCGCGATGGCGCTTCAGCAATTGACTGAGCTCGGCGAGGTCCTGCGCGGTTTCAAGCGTGTAAAGATCGTAAGGACGTTCGCCCAGATTCAGGCCAGCGCTTTGCAATTGGGCCAGACCTTCCTGACCGCGCAGGCCGACCCGGCCCCAGTCGTCACTCTGCAGAATGACGAGTGGACGGTCGAAGAAGAAGCCGTGGATGGGCAGGAGAGAGCGGGCACGCCGCCACAGTAGGCGTGAGATTCCTAGCATGGGCCTGGCGTGGATCGTCGGACAACCAGCCACTCACAGCCGCCTTGTCGGATTGCGCCAAACCACAGCACGAGACGCAAGGCGGCGGGGCCAAAGAGCGGCAATTTTGTGAACCAGCTCACTACTCGCGTCGAGCGAGCGGCGAAGGAGCCAGCTTCCCGTTTTCTGAGGAATTGCTCCCGATGCAGATCGAACACGAAATACTCCGCCCCAAGTGTGTTCAGCAGCCTTCGCAAACGCGCATTGGTTGTGTAAGTAATCTGGTCGAGCAGAACGGTCCGACGACCAAGCAAACGGAGATAGAGCCTGCCTAGAAATTTCGGCATCAAAGGGAGCCACCGGATCTTGTAGTGGGGCTCGTAAAATCGCAGGTAGTTGGGACATGCGATATATAAGGCGCCCCCCTCCCTTAAAATGCGGGTTGCTTCGGCCAGGACGGCAAGCTGATTTTCGACATGCTCAATGACCTGATTCATCGTGACCAAGTCAAACGTGCCATCGGCGAACGGGAGGTTTTCGCCGACCCCGGCAACAAATACTGGACGAGCCACGCGCTGGCGTGCGATCTGAATAGCGGTCAATTGCGTGCCGTTTCCGATCCGGTCGGGTTCGATGCCATAGCACTGCAGCCCACGCTTCTGGCAGGCTGCCACGAAACTGCCCACTCCGGAGCCGAGATCAAGAATGCGCGAATTGTCTGTAACCCGAAAAAACGGTTCGATCGCGCGGAATAAGGAATCGGGATCGCACTTCATGAGGTCGTCGACGACTCTTGCCTGGACCTCGGGAGGCTGGATTCCTTCCCAGTTCTGTCGCCGGTAGCGAAGGAGCAGCTCTCGGATCTCGGGCTCAGAAAGCACATTGGTCTCGAATGCGGAGGTTGTTTTCATTTCCGGGCAAATGCACTGAAGTGGGCGGCAAACTGATCGTTAGAGGTCTGAAGTATGCCCGCATGCAGCAATGGCCTCATGTCCAGAAGAGGGATTTGGTCATGCGCTTCTTGTTCGCTTGTTCCAAAGTCACCTGTTTTCTGATCTTGCGAGCTGGCCTGCGGTTGGCTCTATAGGTACCCAAGTTCTTTCAATCGCTCCTCAATGATGCGCTCCTCTGCCTGATCTAACTTAGAGGCATCTTCTCGCAACAGGTCCTCCAGTACAAAGACGAGGAGATCTTCGAGGCTCGAAAACCTTTCGCGGAACTTTTGCTCCGCAGCGATGCACAAATCTTTTGGTAAGCGAACTTCTCTAAGATCGATAGGCATTCCCTGTCACCGAAACCTAGCAACACTGCCTCGCACTCTTGACCAGATGGCGCGCGCAATGATGCGATCGTCCTCGTCCAAGCCTGACATTACAGCGGTTCCGGCGAGGGCAAGATAACCCGCCACCCCACCGATAACAATCGCCAGCCATTCGGGCCGGATCGAGGCCAACGTAATCCGCAAGGCTAGCACCAGTATCACACTGGTCGCTACCGCTGGCAAAAGCCGCCAATACCGGCGGTTGTACGGCGAAATCGCCAACGCCGTCCGCACTTCACGCAGATACCAAATGTTGCTCAACGCCGCGGTAACCGCGGTGGCGATGGCGGCGCCTAAAATCCCAAGCGCCGGGATCAGCAGGATGTTGAGGGCGACCATGATGCAGGTCATGGTTGCCTGCACTTTGAGTAAACGTTTCTGATTGCCCGACATCAAGAGAAGATAACCAACCGATCCAGTTCCGCAGTTTATCAACTGACCGAGGGTACCAATTACCAGCACAATCCAACCTGCCTCAAATGACGGGCCGAAGATGCGCATCAAAGGCTTCGAGAAGACGATGACGACAGTGGCCAGCGGGATCGTGAACGCAAGAATCCACTTGGTAAGGGTCTGAAACAGTCGTCCCAGTAATTCCCGCTCTGCACGCGCATGTAGATCCGCAATCGTAGGAGAGAAAATCTGGTTGACCGACTGGAGGGCAACGGGAACAAAGGCGACGATTGCCATGGCAACCGAATAGATTCCAACTTCGAGGGCATTGATATAAACCCCGATCAAGATCTTGTCGACTTGGGCCAGCAGGAACTCCATGAGGCCCATTCCGAATACAGCGGCGCTGAACGAAAGAATCTGAGAATCCATTCGAGGCAACGCACCCGTCATTCGACGCGCCTCGGCTGGTGTCAATTTCCACACGCAGGCGAGCAGCAGCAGCAAAACCACCACCGGGCTCAGAACCTGGGAGAGGATGTAGCCGCGCAGGCCTTTGCCCCACATCACGAGCAAAACGGTGAGCAGCATCATCAGGGGAGTTCCGATGAAGTTGGTGATCAGGGTGCGGCGCGAGACGTCTTTATAGCCCTGCAGCACCTGGCCGAAGAATGCGGTCAGCGCTCCCAGGATCATGATGAGGGCGAACAATCCCAGATATCCGCGCAAGGCGTGGGTGTGGTAGACGCGCTCGGAGATCCAGGGTCCAGCGAATACGACGAAGGCTCCGAGCACCAGATTTGCGGCGAGCAGCAATCCCACGGCGCGCACGATGAAACCGCGCAATTCGTTGAACTGGCCAGACGCGTTGTATAAAGCGACGAAGCGCACCGCGGATTGCGGCAATCCCAGGCCGTTGAACACGCCGACGAAGCCGATGATGGTCATGCCCAGCGCGTAGAGACCGAGGGCTTCCGCGCCGAGGACACGCGCGAGATAAACCTTGAACAGATAGCCGGCGGCGGCGGTAAACATCATTCCGGCGAAAAATACCGCCGAGTGCCGCGAGATCTGGCCCATCTGCGTGCGGAATTTCTGGGCCTCCTGCAGGGTGGGGATTTCCGGGGTTGTGTTCAGGGATGACATCCGGTTCGAAACAAATCTCTGTCGTTAAGGATTATTTTGAGACCGCCATGGGCCGGCCCGTGAATACCTGGCGCAAGACGTCAGTTGCGAGCGGCCCTTCCGCGGCTGACGCGGCGATGGTTCGATCGTCCCATTTGGCAAGCATACGCGGAATGTCGGGAATTTCGGCGGGCGATCGCAACAGGCGTCCAACACGGAAGCGGTCAAACTGCTGGACGTAGGCAAAGGGCGTCGCGACCAGCCACTCGCATTGAAAACACGGGATTCCTTGCTGG
This sequence comes from uncultured Acidobacteriota bacterium, assembly GCA_963850425.1. Classification (GTDB taxonomy): domain Bacteria; phylum Acidobacteriota; class Terriglobia; order Terriglobales; family Acidobacteriaceae; genus Gp1-AA133. Next base: position 1,304,478 of record CAWKLF010000007.1, read on the forward strand.
GCGCAATCGAGCACCGTGCTGGATTCGACCGTGATGCCAAAGCGCGCGGAGTCGAGCAGCCCGGCTGAAAGCGGGCCCGCAACGATTGTCACATTCTGCGCGAGTTTCGAGCCGAGTGCGAGAGTGATGAGGCTGGCCCTTTGCCGGGGACTCTCGAAGGGATGCAATTTCAAGAGGAGGCTGCATTCTTGGTCTTGGGCGAGTCGCAGCAGCGGTGGTAACAGCTCGCGATAGATTTCTTCCGGCCGCCCGCACACGCTCTCATACGGCTCTGAAAAGAAGATGATGTTCGGCCGGTGGCTAGTGTCCACCTTTTTGCCGGTTGAAGTTGCGGCGCTCGAGCGGCCGATCACCACGCGATCGCCCGGCAAACGGCAGATGCGGGTGAGATAGTCACGCTCCATCTCGTTCTTCGCCAGGTAGAGATCGGAGGACAGAGTTTTCAAGAGATATCGTCCGTCAAAGGCGCCGTGGTGAAAGTCGACGGTGGGAATTTCTTTTTTTCTGGCGAGGATTACGGGCAGGCGGGTGTACCAGTTCGTGTCGTCTCCGCAGAGTACTCCGCTCACGGGCTCGCGCTCTAGGACTGCCTGCCAGGCATCGCCAACCTTAGGCGCGGCCTTGAGCCAGCGGGCGAAGGGTGCGAGCTGTCCGGCGCGTTCGAGCAGGCCTAACTCGGGGATTTGGGCGAACTGCGGGCGCAGACGACTCCACTGCTGGAGAAGAGAGGATGTCGTTGATTTTCGTCCGCCAGCGTATGAGGCGAGGCGGGCGACGGACACGTTGGGGGGAGGCTCGAATTGCAGGCCGCTGTTGCGCGTAGCGACCAGCAGGAATTTTCTTTCGGGAAGCAATCGCGCATATTCACTGGCGCCACGCGACACGTTCGTGTAGGCGCTGGGCAGGAGCACAACCGCCTCATCGCTTCGTGAATGCGACCGGGTGATTCGTGATCGCCACTCGTAGGCAGGGTCGTATTTATCCCAGAAGATCTCAGCCCATTGCGCATAGCGCAGGTTCTTGAAGGCGCGGGTAAAACGGCCAGCGAGGGGCCGGGCGCTCGAACTTCCAAAGCTGCGAACTTCGCGATTGAGCAGCAGGGCGATTCCTTGGACCGGCCAGCCCGGGCGGGTCGCGTACAAGTCTCCAGCCAAATCTGTTTCAGTGACGAGGCGGCGCAAGGCAATTGCCGTCTCGACTTCGGCATGGATGTGCAAGGAAGTCAACTCCCACCAATCCAGACCATTCTCATCGAGCAGTTGGCCGAAGCCGTTGCCGAGAATTTGCCCGGCGAGTCGCGGATCTTCGATGGGACGCCGCAGCGATTGCATGCGCAGCACCGGGCAGCCGAACAGATTCTGCCACGCCTCGGAGACCTCGACGGAGGATTTGCCGAGGTCCACGATGCGATCCCATTTCTGGGAAGCCCAGGGACCGCGGCGCGGGGAATCTTCGGGATGGAGGAGCAGAGTTTTCACGGGCGCCTCTCGGCCTAGCGGCCGACCGGCACCTCCGGGACGGGACTTGTTTGGGGAACAACTTTTTCTACCCGTTGAATCATAAGAGTCTTACGGCGGATCATGGAATATCGATGCTGGAAAGCGGTCCGGGCCAAGCCACGGATGGAGGACTGATTGGAGCCGGCGCTGAAGATCCATGGGGATCGCCCATCGCCGAGCAATTGTCTCGCAATCAGGCTGATGGTGATTCCGTAGTAGTCACACCCCCGCGCTGCCACCGGTGTCCAGCAATCAAATATCAGAGAGGCGTTCGGCGACGGCGCGCTCAAGCGGGTGTTGAGCTCTGCCATAAAGAAGCCGTCAAAAGGCGCGGTCCAGCCGAAATGCACTGCCTTGCCGTCTTGCGCGAGGAGAACGTAGCCGGTCACGCCTTCAGACTTCCAGCGTCCGGCAGCGCGAAGAAGGTAGGCTTGCGTTTCGCGCTCTTTTTCATACCGCATTGCGCCCTGTGCCAGGATTTCTAATGTTAACGGAGCCAATTCCATGGGTGTGGATGAAAGCTGCTCTCTCGACAGCGGGCAGTCGGCTGACCATTGGTAGAAACGAACTTCCTCCCGGCTCGCAAGCAATCCTGCCATGCGACCGCGGACCCAGTTCAGTGTCGACCCAGACTGTCGAAAGTGCTCCCGGGCATTCTGGAGGCGGCCGATGCCCGCGCGAATTCCCGCTTCCAGAGCGGGCGAAAGCTTCGCGGCCCGGGCGGCGCGGTGGCGCATTGCGGTCTTGATTGTGTGAGTGGGTGAACTGGATACGGTGGCATGGAGAGTCCTACGGGCGGCATTAGAAACACGCTCCTTGTAATCTTCGGCGCCCAGTCCGAGATCCACGACGTCGATGGCGGGAGTATCACAGGATTCCACAATTAACTTTGAGAGGAGGCAGTATCCCGGCGACACCTGCTCGAAGGCGGTCTCGAACGTGGGTTGGTACCAGAACCAACTTCCATGAAATCGAAATCCGTAATTCCAGGCCACGGCGCGATGGCCAACGTTCAACTGCGATAGGACGAGCCATCCAGACCGCGACAAGGCTCTGGCCAGTCGCGCGAGGAACACCCGTCTTCTGGCGTCGACCTGATTGCTGATGCGGCCGGTGGCCAGAAAGCGCGCGATGTGGGCGACGCTGAATGGCTGCAGCAACGGCTCAATCGACTCCCAGGTAGTGTGATGAACGAGGCTGACTCCGCCCTGGCGACCCAGAAAATTCATCCCTCGGCGGAAGATCTTTCTGCCGTTCAACTTTGATTTCAGGGTGCGGCGTTCCTCCTCAGAACCCAGCTTTACCTGCGCGCACTGGTAGGCAGTGCGCAAGAACGTGTGGTATTTGTAGGGGCCTGCGAGCTTGCGCAACAAAGGCACGGTCGGCGAATCCGCGGGAAGGTTTGAGAGTGAGAGTTCGTTCACTCTGGCCCGGCGCAATTCTGAAAATACCGCATTCAGCATGGCTTCGCGATCCGAAGGATCACTCAGAAAGTCACAATAATCCGCGGTGTTACCGGAAAGCCACGACGCTGACGTCTGTTCTGGCTGCGTGGCCAGCGCGGCGACGCCCTTCAGCTCCTCATTCTCATACAAGAGGAGCAACCACGGCGTGAGTACATCGCGATAGGCCGCTTCCACCGAGGCCGCCCATTCATACGTATAGAACACTTGCGGCGATGGCATGCGATCGACAAGCGAATTCCACTGCTTTCGCAGATTGGCGTCGTCAGGAATCGTTCGGTGGATGACTATGGGCACGAAGAACCCGCTTTTAGGCAACACGATGCGATCGGGGGACGGGGTTGCTGGACAGGTACGCAGCTCGTCATTGTGCGCTCTCCCGCTTTCCGGGATCGCCGGTCGCCTCAGCCGGCATCTGTTCGACGTGGCCGAAACTCCGGCGCAGGCCGTCATGGAGGCCACACAAGTGAGCCTCGAACTCGGCGAGGTTCATGTCCAGGCTTACGTGCACGCGAGGGATGCTGAAGCGAGACGTCTTTGGACCGAAACCCCCGCCGAAATTGGTGAACGCGCAATCGTATCCAGCGCGTTCCGCCATCTGCAACTCCCGGCCCGAAACCGAGTCGACCCCGCCGAACGGGTAGGCGATCGACCAGACCGAAGTTCGCAGACGGCTCTCCAGTTCTCTGCGGCTGCGGGAAATTTCCAGCCAGGCATCATCCGCCGACAAGTGAGAAAGCTTGGGGTGGGTGATGGTGTGGGAACCGATCGTCATCCCGGCGTCGAGGAGTTGCCGGATTTCGTTTTCCGCCAGGAGTCGGAACCGGGCACCTGATCCGTCCACATAGCGGCACTGCCAATCCGGCGGCATGGCATAGTGGTCGCGGATGGCCTTCGCGAACCCCAGTCTGTCAGCTCCATCGAGGCTGGAAAGACTCGAAACCATTTCCCACCAGAGGCGATGCCGCTGATCGACGTTGCTTGTCAGGTTCGCCTGTACTGGGACGCCCTGAAAATCGCCCTGCAATTCTCCGGAGGGGGCGGCCAGGAGAGTCAGGTAGAGTTCCTCGTACCATAACATCGCGGGCGATTCCGACAACGACTGCGCGGTCACGAAAAACAGGCAGGAGAGTTTCTCATTCTGGAGAATCGGAAGCATCTCCGACACAGCGTTCGCCAAGCCGTCATCGCAAGTCAGCAGCACGGCGCGGGGAGGCAAGGGGCTTCCCGTGATACACCACCGCCGAACATCCTCGGGAGACACTACGTTGTAGCGTGAGCGCAGCAGGCGCAGTTGATTCTGGAAGGAATCGCGCGTCACCCAGCCGCCATCCAGCAACCGGTCGGTGACTCTGTATCCGGCAGGCAAGACGCCGTGGTAGGTGACCACCCCCAGGTTTCCCACGCGGGCCGCCCAACGGCGAAGGAAAGACGAGCGCTGCAGCGCCGGGTAGACAACTCGCTTCAACACTGGGCTGACAAACTTCATGAATTCGAAATCAAATTCCAGCTCAGCGGCGTTCCGCGTTCGATATCATGCGCGGCCCGTTTCCCAAGCACCTGCGCGAGATGCCGGGTATGCAAACCGTCAGCCGGCCGGATGGAGCGCACGTTCTCGCGGGTGAAGAGCTCGCCTTGCTTCACATCTTGGACGACGAAGAGCGAGCGCCGGAAGCGGCGGCTGGCTTGCTCTTTCTCGCTGAAGCCGAAGTATACGTTGCCCAGCGCTTTTTCGGCGGTCCGGACGGCATCTACCATCGCTTTGAATTCTTCGGGCTGGAGCGAGAAAGCGCTGTCGGGGCCGTGTGTGGCGCGGGAGAGGGTGAGGTGCTTTTCGATGATGCAGGCGCCGAGCGCGACCGACGTCACGGCAGCCGTGATGCCCAGAGTGTGATCGGAGAGGCCGACTGGAACGTTGAAGTGGCGCGCCATCTCGGGGATGGTTCGCAGGTTCATGTCTTCCGGCGGCGACGGGTAAGCGCTGTTGCACTTCAGCAGAGCAATCTCGGTTGCGCCCGCCTTGCGCGCGGTGGCCACGGCTTCTTCGATTTCTTCGAGACCAGCCATGCCGGTCGACATGATCAGGGGCTTGCCAGTGGCGGCCATCTTTTCAATCAGGGGAAGGTCCACGACTTCGAACGACGCAAGCTTGTGTGCGGGGACTTTCATGTTCTCGAGGAAGTCGACGGCAGTGTGGTCGAAGGCGCTGGAGAAGAAATCCATCCCGAGGTCATTGGTGATTTTCATCAGCCCGGGTTGCCACTCCCATGGCGTGTAGGCCTGCTGGTAGAGCTCGTAAAGAGTCTTTCCGTCCCACAGCGTACCGCCCTTTACGCGGAAATATTCTTTGTCGCTCTGGATGGAAATGGTGTCGGGGGTGTAGGTCTGCAATTTTACGGCATCGGCCCCGGCTCGTTTGGCGGCCTCGATAATGCGGACGGCTTGCGAACAATCCTGGTTGTGATTGGCCGACAGCTCAGCAATAACATACACGCGCTTGCCTGGCCCAATGCTGCGTCCGTTGATTTCGATGCTGTCACTCATGGCAATGGAGCCCGATCGAGGACATAGTGAATGGCCTGATCCCCGTGCACCGTTTCGACTCCCAGGCTGCGGAAGCCCGCTCCCTCAAAGAGCCGGACCGATGGTTCATTCGAGAGCCGCACGAAGGCATTGATAGCCGTCACGCCGGAGGTCCGGAATAATTCTTCGGTGGCCAGGAACAAGAGTTTTCGTCCAAGGCCCTTACCGCGAAATTCCGACCCCAGATTGATGGAAAGGATCGCGTTGGCGCCATCCATCTGATAGCGGACCATGCCGAGCGGGTCACCGTTTCGAGCTAACGCAGTGTAGAGGATCGTCTGCGGATCTGTCAGTCGGGCGCGAAACCACTCCATGTGGCGATCCCAGGGGATGGGTTCGCGCGCAAACGAAACGGAGCGCGCGGCCGGGTCGTTGGCCCACTCCCAGAACGATCGGCAGTCGGACTCGACGGTGCGGCGCAAGGTGGGCTCTCCCCAGAGGAATGAGAGCACGCGCTCAGTGCCACGGCCGTCGACGATTTCGCGGCCACGCTCGGACATCTGGGCGCGCTTGCTTTGTGAGCTGAGCAGGTCGCGCAAGGCGGATTGGGTGCGGGCGGCGGGACCTTTTCCGGCATAATCGAGGTTGACGGCTGCCCCCAGACGAGCCAACTCACTCGCAATTTTCTCCTGGTTGGGCGCAAGCACGCACAGGGCTGCGGGCAGGCCCATCATGCACATTTCCCAACTGGTCGTGCCGGCTCCGGCAACGGCCAGGTCGGCCCAAACCATCAGGGCAGGCATGTCGGACACATCTTTCAAGAGGCGGATTGGGCGATGATCGGCCTGCGCGACGATTTGCTCCAATCCGGCAAGATGCGGGTTGCTGCCTCCGACCACTACGGTTAACTCCAGATCGGGCTCGGCGAGCAGGATGTGGAGGAGTTTTTCGGTTACATTGTCGGGATCGCTGCCACCCATGGTGATGAGAACCCGGCGAGCGCGCGGGGCGATCTCGAAGGCACGGGTGCGCCAGAAGGCGAACTCGCGGCGCAACAAGATGTAGCGCGATCCTAAAAGCAAGCGTACGTGGGCCTCGCGCGGACGATACATGGCTTCGCTGGCGTGGAGATTCTGATTCAGGATCAGGTCGGCGGAATACGGAGAGGCTTCGCCGTTGTCATCGATGAGCAGGACTTTCATGCCCGCAGCGCGAAGGGCTTGCTGATAGGCCGAGTCGAACTGGTATCCGTCGACGATGATCCAATCGGCCTGTTCGTTGCGTGCGATCGCACAAGTGTGGTCGGCATCCTCGGCACTCCCCGGAGTTGCGCACAAGCGTATGCCCTTGATGCGGCTGATGCGCAGGCGGGCTTCGAGGGAAGGCGTCGCCCCGGCCATCGCGAAGATGGTGTTGCCGCCCGCCTGCTGCCAGGCCTGCGCGAGCGCCAGGCAGCGCATGACGTGGCCCGTGCCAATGGCCACGCTGGCATCCGTGCGGAAGAGAAGGTTCATCGCACCCGGAAGACTGGCTTGCTCATTTCGCCTTCCAGAAAGCGTGCCGGATTCGAGTCCGCGAGCCAGCCGGCAAGGGTCTTCATGACTTCGGCGTAGGCCTCCAGCGTTTGATGGATCGCAGGGCCGTCGTGAGCTGCGCTGAGATTATGGGTAACCAGGAGCAGGATGCCGCGCTTCATGGCTTCCTGCTGAAAGAGGTTCTTGAGCAGAGGGCTGTCGCTGCCGTCGGCTTCGCGGAACTTGAGCAGCGACCACCGGGGATTGCCTGTCGCCATGAGTCTTGCGCCGAGTCCAGCTTCATTTGACATCGCATTGAAACCATCCTGCAGGGTTCGGCCATGAGCTTCCATTCGCGCCAGAGCGTCGGTTGTTTCCAGGATGTCAAGGACCTTCATGGCGGCGGCCATGGAGGCGACTTCACCGGCGAAGGTAAAGCTGTAAAAGATGTCGTCGAAAACGCGCATGATGTCGGCGCGCCCGACCACGCACGCGATGGGAAAGCCGTTGCCCATCGCTTTGCCGAAGCAGGCCAGGTCGGGGGTCACGCCGAACAGTTTCTGTGCGCCGCCCAGTCCGAAGTGGAAGCCGGTGCAGATTTCGTCGAAGATCAAGACAGCGCCGTGCTTGCGCGCCAAGTCTTTCACGCCGGCGAGAAATCCGGGAGCAGGGTCGACGAAATTCGCCGGCTCCATGATAACGGCGGCGAATTCTCCGGGATGTTCGGTGAGGATTCGCTCCAGACTGTTGAGATCGTTGTAGACGAATGGATGGGTGAGCGCGCGAACGGCGGGCGGCACGCCTGCATTGCGTGTGGTGCTGCCGATATACCAGTCCTGCCAGCCGTGGTATCCGCAGCAGGCCACGCGGTCGCGTCCGGTAAAAGCCCGCGCGGCGCGCACCGCGCCGGAGGTCGCGTCGGAGCCGTTCTTGCCGAAGCGCACCATCTCCGCGCAGGGAATCAGGCGGGTGAGCCGCTCGGCGAGCTGCACTTCGAGAGGGTGCGGCAAGGAGAAACTGTGGCCTTCGGCTAGTTGCGCCGCGGCGGCCGCATTCACTTCGTCGTGCGCGTAGCCGAGAATGTTGGGCAGCAATCCCTGCACGTAGTCGATGTATTCGTTGCCGTCGACGTCCCAGACGCGGCAGCCTTTGCCGCGCTCCAAAAAGATCGGGGCCACACCCTGCACGTACTGGGTGTATCCCTTGCTGAAAGTCTGCGCGGCGCCGGGAATGACTTTGCGGGCGCGATCAAACCAGGCCAGGGATTTCTGGATTGAGCGCCTGGGCGCAGCGCCGCCTTTTGCCTGCTGATAGAGGCTCCTGTAATAACCCTCGTTGGTAATGGTCTCTGCCTGGATGGTTGCCAATTCCGGCTTCTCCTTTAATAAGCGCAGCACATCGTGATACCCGAAACTGCCGTTGGCCGCGAATGAATGGTATACGCGGCGCACGAACTCTAGATCCGAAGGCCGGTCTACCGACCAGCGGTACTTGCCCATCGGCACCGGCGCATCGCTTTCGACGTTGGCTACGCGAAAGCCTCCAGCACGGAGATAAGGCGTCACGTGCTCCCGTTCGGATGGCTTGCGCGCCTCGCGCCAGGCGCGTTCCAATGCCGAGAACGAAAATACTTCGGTATCGAGGCCGTCCGGATACGTATAGCGCAACACGTTTGCTGCATAATCGCAATCGCCTTGCTCAAACCGCGACACCACCTTGTCGATGACCACGGGATCGATCAGCGGGCAATCTGCCGTGATCCGCACCACGGTGTTCGCGTTGTGTGCCCGCGCCGCCTGATAGAAACGGTCGAGCACATCCTGCTCGTCGCCACGAAAGCACGGGATGTTTTCCTGCCGGCAGAACTCCGCAATCGGATCGTCGGCAGCCTGGTCGGTAGTCGCCACTACGACCGAGTCGACGCGGTGCGCCCCGCGCACCCTTGTCACCACGTGCCAGAGTAATGGACGCCCGGCAACATCAGCGATGGTTTTTCCGGGAAGCCGTGTCGAACCCATGCGCGCCTGCACGATGGCGACGATCACGCCAACACTTCCCTCCCGATGGCGATGAGCCGGCCTTGGCGGGCCGATGCCTTGGCCGCGAACGCGATCTGCATGACAGAAACCGCTTCTGAGATCGGCAGCACGGTCGGCGAGCCGCTGCGCACACTTTGCAGGAAATGCTTCAGCTCATCGACGTACATCTGGTTCAGTTCCCAACCAGGCGGATGCGGAAAGGCCGTCCATTGCTGGGTGGCGGCGTCGAAGCACCATACTTCGCGCCCGTTGAAATCCCAGGTGATGGTTCCCTGCTCGCCGATGATGCGGCAGCCTCGCTCATAACTGCGCTGCACGTAGTCCAGATGAATTTCTGAAATCGCGCCTCCCGCATGGCGACATACGAGGGAGGCAACGTCTTCGGTGCGAATCTCAAGCGAGCTGAGGTGGTCGGCCATGCAGAATACTTCCTGAACTTCGCCAAGGTACCAGCGGGCCAGGTCGATTTCGTGAATGCAATCCAGAATGCAACCGCCGCCGGTTTCCTCATGGGCTGCATAGTTGTCGCGGTAGTCGCTGCCGGGGCGCCAGTCGGGAAGATAAGAGCCGGTCTGCACGCGCGCGGACAGAATGCGGCCGATGCGATTTTCGCGGAGCAACTGCTTTACTTGTGCCGGACCCGGATGAAACCGGAGATTGCAGGCGACCATCGACGGGATCCGCTTGCGCTCCACTAATTCGGCCAGTTCTGGTAATCCGGAAGCAACGTGCGATAGCGGCTTCTCAACAAAAAGAGGAATGCTTTTGCGTGCGACCGAGAGCGCCTGTTCAAGATGGAGATGTGTAGGCGTCGCAATGACTACGAAGTCAGGCGTCCAGGCGAGGCCGGCTTCGAGGTCGGCTACTGGACACACCGACAACTCATCGGCAACCGCTTTGCGGCGTGCCGGGTCGGATTCGGCAATCGCGAGCTCCCCGAGGCCAAGGCTCTTGAGGTTTCGCAGATGCCTCTTGCCGATCGACCCGCCGCCGACGACCAGAACTTTCATTTCGATTTCCCGGTGCTTGCCGGTGCGTACTCTGAACGAAGCAATCCCATCCAGAGGCGGTCTTTGTATGTCCCGTCCTGGAATAACGCTTCACGCATTCTCCCTTCGACGCGGAAGCCGGCCTTCTCGTAGCAATGCACGGCGGCTTCGTGATCGGCAAATACTCCCAGGTCAATCCGCCGCAGGTTCAGCCGCTTGAACCCGTATTCAACTGCCAACCGGGTGGCTTCGACGCCGACCCCCTTGCCCCAGAATTTCGCGTCGCCGATCAGAATTCCGAATGTCGCCGAGCGATGAACCCAGCAGATGGGACCGAGCTTCACGTTACCAATGTGTTGATCGGATTTTGCATCCGCGATGGCGAAAATCACCTGGTTCCTTGAGCCCGTCACTCCCTCATAAAAGTTTTCGAGATCGTGCACGGTGGTCGGAAAAATTCCCGACTCCATGTATCGCGTGACCTCGGGATCATTTAACCAGCCCACATAGCGATCGTTCAGATCGGTGCGCTCCAGGGGACGCAGGTAGATTTGCGATCCCGACATGAAGGCATTCTTGTTTGGCAATCCGAGCCTCCTGACATGGAGATTACTTGGCGTAGGCCGCGCTGATTTTTCCCACCGCCGCAATCACGTCCTCAACATCGTGCGCCGTCATGCCGTGAAACATGGGCAGGCTGATCAGGGCTTCGTAGGCAGCCTCCGCAACCGGGTAATCCCCCGGCCTGCAGCCCAGGTGATTGCGATAATACGGGTGCAGGTGCACAGGAATGTAGTGCACGTTGACGCCGATGTTCTCGGCGCGCAGGGCCTTGAAAATCTGGCCGCGATCGGCGCTCAGTTTTCCCAGGTCGAGCCGGATCGGGTACAGGTGCCAGGCGGGATTCACCTCCGCTCGCACAGTGGGGACTACTACGCCGCGAGTCTCGCGAAAAGCCTTTGTATATTGAGCGGCAATTTCGCGGCGGCGGGCCAGGTTTGCCTCCAACTTTCCGAGTTGCGACAAACCGAGGGCGCAGGCGATGTCGGGCAGGCGGTAGTTGTAGCCGAGAGCGACCATTTCGTAGTGCCACTGTCCGGAGGCGTGCCGCTCGCGGGCCTCGGTCGAAATTCCGTGATTGCGAAAGCGGCGCAGCAAATCCGCGAGGTCGGGGCGGTCGGTGGTCACCATGCCGCCTTCGGCCGTGGTGACATGCTTCACCGGATGGAAGCTGAAAACCGACATGTGCGCAATGCTGCCGGTGCGGCGGCCGCGGTATTCCGCGCCGAGCGCGTGGCAGGCATCTTCGATCACGATCAGCCCATGTTGAGCGGCTTGTTCGAGAATTTGGTCGAGATCGGCGGGGTGCCCGGCATAGGCGACGGGGAGAACTGCACGGGTCTTGTTCGTGATTCGCTTGGCGAACTTTTCAGGATCCAGGTTAAGCGTGTCGGACAGACGTCGGCAAATACTGGGCGCGCGCCCTGGTAGAGGACGCAGTTCGCCGTGGCCGCGAAGGTCAGCGGGAGTGGTGATGCCTTCGTCGCCCGGCTTCAGTCCCGCAGCAAACGCCGCGCCGTGCAGCGCGGCCGTGCCCGAACTAAAGGCGACGGCATACTCTGCGCCCACGCGGGCTGCGAACGCTTCTTCAAACTCATTGACCTTAGGGCCAGTGGTCAGCCAGTCGGAGCGCAGCACATCGACCACCGACTGGATGTCGTCTTCGTCAATCGATTGATGCCCGTACGGCAGCAGCGTCTTGCGGACGGGAGTACCTCCGTCGATCGCCAGCGGCTCGCGGGTTGTCGAGGTCACGACCATGGATTGAGCACTGCGAAAGATAGCGACATCAGCGGGCTTTCAGAACTTACGGGATAATCTCTGCGCCCTCTGCGACAAAGCTTTTAACCGCAAAGCCCGTGAAGAATTCGCAAAGATCGCAAAGTATGCACGTGAAGTCGCCGTATTCTCCAGCTTCGTAGCAAGCACCCCTCAGGCAGGGATCGCCGCTTTGTCAGGCGCGATCAATTCCTGCAGTTGTTCCCCACTCAGCCAATTTGCATTAGTTTCGCTGGCATAGCGGAAGCCGTCGGGCAGTGCGCGGGCATTTTCCCAGTTCGAGCCTTTCCACCACGGGTGCGAGGGTTGAATGATGTACATGCCGTCGACTTCGACCGTGTTGCGGGCTTCGTCTTCGGAGACCAGCACCTCGTGCAGTTTTTCGCCGGGCCGGATGCCGATGTTTTCGATCTCGCAGCCAGGCGCGATCGTTTCGGCCAGGTCCAGCATCTTCATGCTGGCGATCTTCGGAACGAAGATTTCGCCGCCATGCATTTCGTTCAGGCAGCGAATGACGAAGCGCACGCCCTGGTCGAGTGTGATCCAGAAACGCGTCATGCGCGGATCGGTAATGGTGATCTTGCCGCGTCTTGCGCTGCTCGAGAAACACGGGAATCACGCTGCCGCGGCTGCCGACAACGTTGCCGTAGCGGGCGCAGGCGAAGCGGGTGTCGCGCGTGCCGGCATAGGCGTTCGCCTGCACAAACATTTTCTCGGCGCACAGCTTGGTGGCGCCATAGAGATTGATCGGGATTGACCGCCTTGTCGGTGCTCAGGGCAAGGATGCGGCGCACGCCCTGGTTGATGGCCGCATCGATCACGTTGCTTGCCGCCCATGATGTTGGTCTGGATCGCCTCGAACGGGTTGTATTCGCAGGCGGGAACCTGCTTCAGAGCCGCGGCATGAATGACCACTGTCACCCCGGACAAGCGCTCGCTCGAGCCGGGCCGGGTCGCGCACATCGCCGATGAAGTAGCGCAGGCTGGGATGGTCGAAGCCCGAGGCGCGCATGTCATGCTGCTTGAGTTCGTCGCGGCTGAAAATGACCAGGCGCTTCGGCTGATAGTCCCGCAGCATGATTTCCACAAACTTCTTGCCAAATGAGCCCGTTCCACCTGTGACCAGGACAACTTGTTCTGACCAATTCATCCGATGCGCCTCATTGTTAATGCGGGCCTTCGAACAGGACTTTCCGCGCTGGACCCGCTGGTAAGTATAGCGGAGAGACGGGCCGGGGGTGGATTTGAGAATGGGGACTGGCGAGTCCGTGATGAGAAATTCTGACAGGATCGTCGTTCCGCAATCCAACGCGGGGTCCCTCGACTTCGTTCGGCTGGCGCCTCACTTCGCTCGGGATGACAATGTGGTAGGGCTCGGAGGCGCGGCGTGCGGGGTCCCGGTCCGTGGATAACGGAATCCCCGCCCTGTTCGCCGTAAGGTCACTTTAGCCCT
>CAWKLF010000008.1:0-234514 GCA_963850425.1 uncultured Acidobacteriota bacterium
TTGCACTCACCGACCGGGCTAGTGTTCACGGCTCCCTTCCAATTCCTTCAACAGTTCTCGCAACCCTGACTTGGTACGTAGGAACTGTGGGTCGTCGTTCGCATCGGCTAGGAAGGCGAAATACAGATCCGTCATGGCTGCCCGAGTACCCGGAGGAAAATCAGTCTCACCCCTCCATTCCGACTCAATGACGAAGTTGTGAACGTCATCCCATTCCTTCTTCTCCGCAAGGTAATCACGAACGAGCGCCTCGAAATCAACGACACGAAAGGTGGTCACAGGCGGCAGTTTACCGCGATTCGGCACAACTATTGAAACCAAGGCGTAGCGCTCAGAACACGGGATTGGGGTTTCCTGTCAATGGGACTGCGGGTTTCTGTCGTCGCGCCTATTCTTCCATCCTTCTCGATAAGAGTGGGCACACAGGAGGGCGACCACCACCGCAGATGCGATCAACATAGTTATCAGTCGCGTATTCCCTCTACTGCGTCCGAAACCCAGCGCGAACAACGCCCAAAACGCACTGGTGATAACCGCCCAAAAAACGGCCATCACAGAGGCGTGCAGCCATGTGTCTGCACGGGCCGGTCGCTTCTTCTTTTCAGTCAAAATTCCCTTCTCCAGTTCGAAAGCGGGAGGCATTCTACACTGCTCCGACATATGGCGGACAGGAGCCAATGGAATGCGAACTGATTTTTGACGTTATCCAGGCGTTAACACTAGACTCGCGCCGTTGTTCGCCAAGATCCGCGCGCAATCGTTCCTTGGACACTCAAACCCACCGGCGTCTTGCCCCCATCACACCATGCCCTTCCGCAACTCCTCCAGCGGATACTTTGTTCCCCGCCACGTCACGCCGTCGTTCCACAGCGTCAGGAACATCGATCGCAGCAGCGTGTATTCGAACAGCACCGTGCTCACCGGATGCAGCAGGAAGTAGTAGGCGGGAATCGACGAGCGGAACGACATACCCAGGTAGATCAGGAACATCGAACCCAGCGCGATCGCGTAAGGCAATCGCCCCCACCCATGCGCCAGCCATAAGCCCACAAACGGCCACAGGTTCAAGAAAAACAGTGCAATCGCCGACGCCACCGTCCGCCACCACTGGAACGACAGCACGGCGAAGAAATTCTTGGTCAGGTTATCGACCACGCCCATCGCGCCTTTGGCCCAGCGGATCGAGATCAAATCCTCGCCGAACACGTTCCTCTGGCGCAAACCTGCCTTCTTGATTACCTTGCCCAGCTTCATATCATCGAGCACTTCCATGCGCAGCGCCTTGTACGTTCCCACTGCGTCATACGCCGTGCGCCGCACCATGTTGAACGCGCCCACGCCCATGTGATCGTCGGTGTCCGGATCCGCGACCCTCCACGGCCGGTGCCCAAACGTAAACAGCGTCTGGAAGAATGCGATCATCATGCGCTCGCCCGGACGCTTCATGATCATCCGCGGAAACACCACCACGTGATCGGCCTGTTCGGTTTCTGCATAGGCAGAGCGCGCGGCCCAGCACGTCCGGCTTGAAGAGTACGTCGGCATCAGTGAACAGCAGCCACTCGCCCGTAGCTTGCTGCGCGGCCGTCCACATGGCGTGTAGCTTGCCCAGCCAGCCTGGCGGAAGCTCCGCCACGTGCATCCCACGCAAGCAGCCATGCGCGCCTGGGCTCGCCGCGACCCGGTCCATGATTTCGCCGGTGCGGTCGGTCGAGCGGTCATTGACCACGATTACTTCATAGTTGTCGTAATCGAGCGCAAGCAGGCTGGGTAAGGCCCTGCTCGATGTCAGCTTCCTCGTTGCGTGCAGGCACGATGATGCTCACGCGCGGCTTTTCGTCGGGCTGGCGGTCCCATGCCGGTTTGGCGATGTCAGCGATCCTCGGCATGCCCAGCGCCGCTTCCGCGATGCGCGAAAACCATGCCAGGGCAAGGATCCACCCAGCAATCAACAGCACGTAATGCATCGCCTAGTGGGCTCCCGCGGGGGCTGCGGAGTTTGCGATGCTGACTGGAGGTGCGAACTTCATCCCGTAAAACAGTATGGCAGAAGAGAGGAAGATCGTAATGACTGGCGCGACGAAGGCCAGTTGCAGCGAGTAGTGGTCGGAAAGAAATCCGATTAGAGCCGACGATGGTACGTCGCCGAACATGTGGAAGATGAAAATGTTCGCCGACAGCGCCAGTGCGCGGATATGGGGACCAACGGAGTTGATGACCGCAGCATTCAAAGGCCCGGTGTTCAGTAGGAGTAGAAATTCCGCCAGGAAGATTCCCGCGACCATCAGCTTGCCGCTGGCAAACAACGCCATGCACATAGCCGGAATCCCCAGCCCCAGGCTGACCGCCGACACGAGATAATGCGCCGACTTCGGTGCGCTGCAGCAGGCGATCGGAAATCCATCCGCCGAGGATCGACGCTACCAAGCCATTAACCATGGTGCTGATGCCGAATAGCACGCCCGCCTGCCCGAGCGTGTAGCCATGCACGCGATGCAGGAAGGTTGGCATCCACACCTGCAGTCCGCCGAGCGCAAACGTCATCATCGCCATGCCGGCCGTGGCAGTCAGAAACGCCGGGTTCCGCAGCAGGCCCTTCAATGTGTCGCGCTCAGGAGCACTGCGGTCAGCGCTGTCATAGCGGCCCAGTTCCGGTTCCGGAATCAGCAGCAGAAGCAACGCCAGCAGAATGCCCGGTGCCGCCCCAACGTAGAACGGTGCCCTCCACCCGTACTTCGGCTCCATCAGCGACCCGATCATGTAGCCCAGTCCGGTGCCCACGGGAATCGCAAGATAGAAAATTCCCATCACGCGCCCGCGCATGCGGTCGGGAAACATGTCGGCGATGAACGTCGGCGACAGCACCACGAAACTCGCTTCGCCGACCCCTACGACGGTGTGCCGGAAGAGCAGTTCGTCGTAATTCTTCGTGATCGCCGTCAGCAGGGTCGCCACACTCCAGATCAGCGCCCCCACGATGATCACGTATTTGCGCGTGAACCGCACCGACAATGGCCCCATGAACGGCGCGGCAATCATATAGAAGATGAAGAAAACCGCGGTCAGCAGCCCGATCTGAAAATCACTCCGATGGAACTCTGCCTTGATAGAGTCCTGCACCGCGAACAGAACCGAGCGATCGATGTAATTGAGCAGGTTCAGCGCGGTGAGCAGCGCGAGCGCAGTTTTGGGGTAGAGCTTTTTGTCGGCCACGGGTGTGGGGAGACTAACATGCGGAGCCCTTTTTTCACCACAAAGACACAGAGACACAGAGAAACCCAAAGTGACTGGGTTGTTTCGTCTGTGTGTCTCTGAGGTGAATGATTTCCTTGCGCCAGGCTATCGCTAGCGTTGCGTATCCCTCGGCCACTTCGCAATCACCACCGTCGAGATACCACCCCGCGGACGAAAATCCCCCTTCACCTCTGCCCACACCGGTTTGGTCCACTTGACCACGTCCTCCAGCACCTGGTTCACGATGTTCTCCTGAAAAATTCCCAGGTTGCGGTAACTCTGCAAATATTCCTTGAGCGACTTCAATTCGAGACAGGCTCTCTTCGGCATGTAGCGAATGGTGATCACTCCAAAATCGGGAAGACCGGTTTTGGGACACACCGATGTAAATTCCGGATCGTCGATCACAATCTCATATCCGGGAAACTGGTTCGCCCAGGTCTCGATTTCAGGAAACTTGGTGTCCAGGCCGGCTTCGGCGTGCTCTGGGGTGTAACGCGGACGGTTCGGCATACACGATATTGTAACGGCGAGCACGGCGCTGACATCAAAAATGCATGGATCGGGCCGGCTCGTTGCGGGCTACCTGCATCTAAAAGCCTATGCCTGCAACACAAAGCTTCTCCCCGGGATCGAGTCCCGGTGGTAAATTGTTGCTTGCCAAAACCTTGTCATGACACTGGGGACTAAGGAAAGACCCGGGTTTTACGCTCGGCATCGGTGGCTGACCATCACGCTGGGCGCAGCGCTGGCGGTGTTTCTGCTCGCTTCGTTCGCCTCCATGCGCGACGAAGTCATCCCCATCCGCGCCGCCTCGGTCGAGCGCGGATCCATCCGCAGCGTTATTTCCACCAACGGCAAGATCGAGCCCGCCCAGAACTTCGAGGCCCACGCTCCCACCAACACCACGGTGAAGCGTCTGCTGGTGAGAGAAGGTGACCGCGTCAAGAAGGGTCAACTCCTGCTGCAACTCGACGACGCTAGTGTCCGCAGCCAGGCCGCACACGCACAGGCGGAACTGAAAGGCGCGCAGGCCGGAGTGCAGAATCTTCAGCACGGTGGATCGCAGGAAGAAGTTCTGACGCTGCAGGCGCAAATCATCAAAGCCCGCACCGAGCGCGACACGGCACAGCGCAACCTGGAAGCATTCAAACGCCTGCAGGAGAAAGGCGCCGCCTCTGCCGGCGAAACAAAGGAAGCGGAGAACGCGCTGCAACGCGCGCAAGCCGACTACGATTTGCTGACGCAGAAGCAGAAGGAGCGCTATTCCAAGCCGGAAGCCGAGCACGTGACCGCCCAGCAGTCCGACGCGCAGGCTGCCTACGAAGCCGCCGAAGACATTCTGCACAAATCGAACATCGTTGCCCCGTTCGACGGCATTGTCTATATCCTGCCCGTGAAACAGGGTGCTTACGTGCAGGCCGGCGATCTTTTGTTGCAGGTTGCGGATCTCTCGAAAGTTCTGGTTCGCGCTTACGTGGATGAGCCTGATATCGGCCGCCTGATTCCCGGACAGAAAACTGAAGTGACCTGGGACGCATTGCCCGACCGCACCTGGGAAGGTACGGTGGCGACCCTGCCCTCCACCGTGAAACTTCGCGGCACGCGCAATGTGGGCGAAATGGTCAGCCAGCTCGACAACCACGATTTTCGCCTGCTGCCCAATACCAACGTAAACGTCACCATCGTATTGGCACAGCACGACAATGTTCTGACCATCCCGCGCGAAGCCTTGCGGATCGACGATTCCAAGCCCTATGTCTACCAGATCGTCGACAACAAGCTGCACCGCCACAACGTCGTGGTGGCGGCCTCCAATCTCACCAAAGTTGAAGTGAGCGAAGGCCTCACTGATAAAACCCAGATTGCGCTCAACACCACGGCGGTTAACAAGTCTTTGCGCGACGGGATTCCCGTGAAGGTGGTGCAGTAGATCATGAAGTGGGCTACGAAAGTATTTGCACTGGCGGCATTCGTGTTGCCGGCGATTGCCGTTGCCGCCGATTCTCCGACCGACCTGCTGGCGGCGGGCCGCGTCGATGAAGTCATCTCGACGCTCAGCACGAAGCTCAGTACCTCGCCGAATGACGCGGCCTCCCATAATCTGCTGTGCCGCGCCTATTTCGCGGTCGGCAATTGGGATACTGCAATCTCAGAGTGTGAGAAGGCGGTATCCCTGCAGCCCGACAACGGCGAATATCATCTTTGGCTCGGTCGCACCTATGGCGAGAAGGCGGACGCATCCAACTTCCTTTCGGCAGCCGGACTCGCGAAGAAAGTGCGCACCCAGTTTGAGCGGGCCGTGCAACTTGATCCGAACAACGTAGCTGCCCGCACCGATCTGGCCGAGTTTTATCTGGAAGCTCCCGGCATCGTGGGCGGCGGACAAGATAAAGCGCGCGCCCAGGCCGATATGGTTGCGAAGCTGAATCCCGCCAAAGCGCACTGGATTCAAGGCCGGCTCGCAGAGAAAAACAAAGACGCCTCCGCGGCGGAACAGGAATATCGCGCAGCCATCGAGGCCAGCCACGGCGGGGCAAATGCCTGGCTGAATCTCGCGCTGTTCTATCGCAAGGCCGGCCGTCTCGACGAAATGCACGAGGCTCTGAAGAAGGCCGCGACTGCGCCCCTTGATCAGCCAGAAGTCTTGGTCGACGCAGCCTCCACCCTGCTGCGAGCCAACCGTGATCTCCCCTTCGCAACCCAGCTCGTGCGCCGCTACCTGGCGTCGAGCACGGTCGAGCAGGCGCCTCCATTCAAAGCGCATTACCTGCTTGGCACCATCCTGGAGAAACAGGGCGACAAACCGGGCGCGGCCCGGGAATATCAATCCGCCCTGACCATGGCCAAAGACTTCGGCCGCGCCCGCGAAGCACTGAACAGAGTGAATCAGTAGCCTGTGTGACAGTGGCCACCGGTTTGTGAGCAAAGGCAGCCAAGCCGGCACTCGATTTCTACGATCGGAACCTGCATCAATGTCGACTCGGCGAAGCCGCATCAGCGAAAGCCCGGAGAAGCGGTATCAGCGGGCGCGGAGAGGCCGCGTTAGCGGCGGCAGAGAATAGGCCCGCGTAAGCGCTGGGTAATCTCAACAATCAGCACAAGCCCCGGAGGGGCGGCACCCGTTGCGACGTGGGCGTGAGCCCACGACTCCGCTACCTAAGCCACCGTCGCGCAAAAGAGCGCGAAGGGTGTATCCCCTGCTCAACGGACCACCGCCTACTGCTATTCTTTTCTACCAAGGTGACGCAATGAAACATAGCAACCGGATTGGCCTGCGCTCCGGCGGACTGCTTGTGGGCTTGTGCCTTCTGACAACGATGCACGCCGCCGCCGAACCACTTTCCCTGAAACGCGCCGTCGAACTGGCGCTCACGCACGCCACCACCACCGGGATTGCAGCCGCCGACACACAGCATGCCCTTTCCGCTTATCGCGAAAGCCGCGACAGTTACATCCCGCAACTCACAGTCGGCTCCGGCCTGGGCAAGTCATGGGGATTCCCGCTCAGCCTCGAAGGTTCGGCGCCCTCGGTGTTCAACGTCAATTCGCAGTCGGCATTGTTTAATCCGGCACTGAAGCAGTTCACCAGCGCGGCACGAACCGAATGGCAGGCCGCCACAATCCAGAACAAAGACCAGCGCGCCCAAGTGATTCAAGACGTCGTATTGAGCTATGCGGAATTGAACAAGTGGGAACAACGCGTCTCCAGGCTGCAGCAAGACCAGGCATCCGCTTCGCAACTCGAACAGGCTCTTGCAGAAAGAGTCAAAGAAGGCGTGGACAGCCGGCTTGAGCAAACCAAAGCCCGCCTCGCGGCAGCCCGCGTGAAGCTTCGAGTCGCCGAGGCCGAGGGTTCCACAGATGTTTTGCGTGCGCATCTTGCGAAGCTAACCGGACTACCGGCTTCCGAAGTTCAAACGGCGGCTGAATCGATGCCCACCTTCCCCGCGGTCGCGCAGGAAGAAGACATGGTCGATAAAGCTGCAAAGAACAGTCCACTTGTTCTAGCCGCGGAACAACGGGCGCGTGCGCAATACCTGCGTGCACAGGGGGAGCACAAAGCGCTGTGGCCAAGCGTTGACTTCGTGGCTCAGTATGCCAGGCTGGCTCGCTATAACAACTATGATCTGTACTACCAACGTTTCGAGCCGAACAACGCCACGGTCGGTGTTGCGATTCGATTTCCCTTCGTCAACCTCTCTCAACGCGCCCGAGCCCAAGGCGCCGATGCGGACGCGGTGAAGGCCACCCGTCAAGCCGAGGCTGCCAAGAATCAAGTCTCCGAAGAAACCCTGAAACTGCAACGTGCCGTCCGCCAGCTGGAGGCCGCACAGGAAGTTGCCCAGCTGGAATACGAAGTTGCTAAGGCTGGTCTCGACGCCACCCAGACGCGTGTGGACGCAGGCACTGCCACCATCAAGGACCTGGGCGAATCGCGCGTGCAGACGAGCGAGCGCTACATCGTCCTGCAAGATACGACCTTCGAGCTTCAGCGGGCTCGCATCGGGCTTCTGCGCTCTACAGGCGACTTGGAGAAGTGGGTGAACGGGTCCAACTGATTGTGTTGCGAATGCATAACCGGCCCCCGAACGACCTCATCCGGCGATCCCTTTGCCCCTCTTAATGCATCCAATCCCCATTGGGCGCAAACCGGTTGGAGATAAGCCTAGGCTGCTGATTAGATTAGACTTAACATAAAGATTGATCTCCACGTATCGACGAGGGCCCGTCGCGGGCGAATCCAGGGGAATACCGGTAAAACTGAGAGAGGATGTTAGTATTAACCATCCACACATATGCCTTTGAAAACACTGTTCTTGAATCCACCTTCGTTTGAAAACTTCGATGGTGGCGCTGGGTCCCGCTGGCCCGCTACCCGTGAAATCGAGTCTTATTGGTACCCGGTATGGTTGGCCTATCCAACCGGGATGCTTGAGGGTGCGCGCTTGCTCGACGCCCCGCCGCATCACGTCAGCGGCGAAGAAACCATTCAGATCGCCAAGGACTACGAGTTCCTCGTGCTATTCACGAGCACTCCCGGCTTTCCCGGCGACATGCGCCTTGCCAAGGCGATCAAGGATGCGAATCCGAAAATCAAAATCTGTTTCGTAGGGCCGCACGTTAGCGTGCAGCCCGAAAAGTCATTGCGCGATTGCCCTTCCATCGATTTCGTTGCGCGCAAGGAATTCGACTATACGGTGGTCGAGTACGCGCAGGGAAAGCCCCTCGCAGAGATTGCGGGGATTTCTTATTTGCAAGATGGCCAGATCGTGCACAACCCCGACCGCGCGCAGATTGAAAATCTCGATCCCCTGCCCCACGTCACCGAAATCTACAAGCGCGATCTGGATGTCACGCGCTACAACGTGCCTTTTCTGCTTCACCCTTACGTCTCTCTCTACACCACGCGCGGCTGTCCGGCGCAATGCACTTTCTGCCTGTGGCCGCAGACGCTGAGCGGACATCCGTGGCGCAAGCGTTCGACCGACGACGTGGCCGCGGAGATGGCGCGGGCGAAGCAGCTGTGGCCTGACGTGAAGGAATTTTTCTTCGACGACGACACTTTCAATATCCAAAAGGCCCGCACCATCGAGCTGTGCGCCAAGCTGAAGCCGCTCGGCCTGACGTGGTCCTGCACCTCGCGCGTCACGACCGATTACGATACGCTGAAAGCCATGAAAGAGGCCGGATGCCGCCTGCTTATCGTCGGCTACGAGTCGGGCGACCAGCAGATCCTCAAGAACATCAAAAAGGGTGCCACGGTTGAGCGCGCCCGCCAATTCACCAAGGATTGCCACAAGCTTGGGCTGGTCATCCATGGCGATTTCATCCTGGGTCTGCCGGGCGAAACCCGCCAAACCATCCGCAACACCATCAACTTCGCCAAGGAACTGGACGTTGAGACCATTCAGGTTTCCGTGGCCCACGCCTACCCGGGCACCGAGCTTTACGACTATGTCGTGAAGAACGGCTTCCTGGCTGCTGACACCAAGATGGTCGATGAAGGAGGGCATCAGATGGTGCAGATCCAGTACCCGGATCTGCCTGCCGAATACGTGATGGAAATGGTGCATCGCTTCTACGACGAATACTATTTCCGTCCCAAAGCCGCATTCCGCATCCTGCGTAAGGCAGCCTTCGATAGCGCCGATCGCAAGCGCCTCTACAAAGAAGCGAAAGCCTTCCTGAAGACGCGCGCCATGCGCAATAAGTGGGTGCGCGAGAAGCACGCTTCTTCCGCAGCGGCGGAACCGGCCAAAGCTTAGGTCTACAGTGACGGTTCGCAAATATCTTGTGCTGGCGGGAGTCGCTGTATTCGCCTCCATTGGCGATTCGATGCTCTCCCGCGGCATGAAAGAAATTGGTTCCATACCTGTTTCCCGCCTGCAAAGCCTGATCGCCGCCCTGCGCGATCCGTGGATTGTGGGCGGCATCGTTTTTCTGCTCGGCTTCTTCGCCGCTTACATGACGGCCCTCTCCTGGGCCGATCTCACCTACGTACTCCCTGCCACGTCCCTGGGTTACGTCCTGCTCGCGCTGATTGCGAAGTTCGTCTTGCACGAGCAGGTGACGATGTGGCGCTGGGTGGGCATTGGACTAATCGCGGTCGGAGTAAGCTTCGTGGCAAGCGGGCCGGAGTTGACTCCCAAGCATCCAGGCGTGGAAGAGCCCGTCAGGGAGCCACAATTAGCTGGCTATCGCGGTGACTCATGAAGCACGCCTATACGTGGGCTGCGATCGCTTGTATTGTGACTGCTTCGGTCACCGGCGACATCCTGCTGTCGCGAGCCATGAAGCAGGTCGGAGATGTCGGAGCGTTGCGCAAGCATTCCGGCGCGCTTGCCGTGATCCTTCGCATATTGCGCAATCCCTACTTCATGCTGGCGATCCTGGCGATGGCGGTCGCGTTCTTCAGCCTGTTGCTCGGACTCTCCTGGGGAGATGTGAGCCTGATCGCGCCCGCATCGGCTTCGCTGACGTTCGTGGGGAATGCGGCGGCGGCAAGGTTCTTCCTGCATGAGCGCGTGGACCGCAGGCGCTGGATGGCCGCCGCGCTGGTCGGCTGCGGCGTGGCTTTTCTGGCAGGCTAGTATTCCCCAACCTTAGAATCACTTTCCTTCGGCTCCATTGTGATATCAAACTTTGCACCACAGAAGAGGACGAACTCACATTCCCGTGGGCTAGTGCCACAACCACTCGCGCTTTCCGTCGATGTTGGCCTGTACCATCGTCTTGGTGTACGCCACGTGGGTGCCTGATTGCATCCACATGAAGATTGGCGCATCTTTGTTCTGCAGACAGCCAATGGTAAAGCTCTTGAGGGAAGCTGTTGCAGGCAGGATGTTGGAACCCATTCGCGTGCGTCCCAAGTCGTACTGTTTTCCGGGGTAGGTCATACCCCAATGGCCCGTCTTTGTGCTGATAATCAGAGTCCACAGGTCGGGCCTGTCTTCGGGCTTGTCCAGCACAAAAATCGTATAAGTTCCGGCGCTCATCTTTATCCCAACGTCCGTTCGCCCACTGACACGAAGCATGGTGGCATCGTACTTTCCGGCTTGCCAAACGTTATGGCCTGACTCAGAGCCGCCCAGAGCTTTTTGCCCGAAACTGATCGTGCTCCCGTCAGAAAACGTGCACTGGTCGCGTATGACCGGCGTCGGTGCCTGAGAATCTTCGTAATTTTTCCACGCGGGGAGAGGAACTGCGACCGCTAGAAGAGCGATGACCAATAGCATTTCGCCAAGTGTTCGCGTTCCGAGCTTTAAAAGCATGGAACTTTCTCCTCTCCATCGTTCTCCTTCGCCTCCCTTGTAATTAAATCCAAAGCCTATTTACCGCCAAGGGCACGAAGCATCTCGAAGGAAACCGGACGGGCTTGGAAAAAATCTTATCTCCAGGATTCTCAATCTGCAACGGCGGGATGCAATCGAGCTTTCCTGCCTAGCCAAGCTGCGACATTTTCGTTATCCTCGTAGCTCTCGGGAAATGGGCCCTCTTCAGCAGTCACTTCAACGAAATCGTGGGGATACGAATGCGCCGGATTTCAGCAATTCTTTTTGTCGTGCTGTGCACCAGCATGGTATGTACTGCCTCAGCCCAGCAAAAACCCGCCGGGCGTTATGACGCTCAGATTTTGCAAGACGTGAACAAATATCTGCAAAGCAAAAAAGAATTCCAGGGTGTAAAGGCAGCCGTTGAAGACCAGATCGTGACGCTCGATGGCGCGGTAAACCTATACATCGATCGCGAGAACCTGGAGAAGAAGGTCAAGAAGATGAAGAACGTGGACGGCATCCGCAACCACGTTCAAATTCAGAGCAATGTTCCCGACGAGCAGCTTCGCCAGAATCTAGCAGACCGGCTTCGCTACGATCGGGTAGGCTACGGCATTGCTTTCAACGTGATCAAGCTGGACGTGAAAGACGGCGTCGCAACCTTGTCCGGTACGGTCCACGACTATCCCAGCAGGGACTCCGCCGTAGCCGTGGCCGAAACTACTCCCGGCGTAAAGGACATCGTTGACGACATTGAAGTGGCACCCACCTCGATGTTCGACGACCAGCTGCGCGTCAAGCTCTACCGCGCCATCTACGGAGCACCCACGCTCCAGCGCTACGAGATGGATCCGCAGAAGCCAATCCGGATCGTCGTCGAAAACGGCCACGTCACCCTGTACGGCATAGTCGACAGCGCCATGGACAAACAGATCGCCGGCACGCAAGCGAACGGCGTTCCCGGAGTGTTCAGCGTCGACAATCAGCTGATCTCCTTGAGTGACGTCAAGAAATGACCAGGTTTTTTAGCTTTTACGAATCCAAAATGGAGAGGTTTATGACCCGTTCTAAATTGCTATCTAAAGCACTTCTTCTGTTGTGCGCAACTGCCTTGGTAACATCGGCCTTTGCGCAGGACGTCGTCCACGCGGTTGCCGGCGCTGTAACCAAGGTCGACAAGACCGGCAAAACGATCGCAATTAAAGCCGCCGACGGATCGGAGGAGGTTTTCAGGTTCACGGAGCGCACCGCCATCCGTGCCAGCGCGCAGACCGAACACGCTGCCAAGATGGGCGCTCTCGACACCTACTTTGCCGGCAAGGAAGGAACCCACGTCGTCGTCCGCTACATGGGAAAGGGCGCGGACAAGACCGCCACGGTGGTGCAAGACTTCGGCAAGGACACGCTGAAGACGGGCAAAGGAACCGTCACGCACGTTGACCGCGCCACGCGCACCCTGGCCGTCAAAACCGACGCCGGGGCTGAGGAAACGTACAAAATGGGATCTGACGCGGTGGTCGAGACCGATCACGGGGTAGTCAGGGGCACCCGCTACGCTACCAAGGAAGGCGATAGGGTGGTTGTTCACTACACCGAAGATGCCGGAGACAAGGTCATTCGCTTCTTCCACAAATTGTAGCCGGAACGTACAAACTGACCGGGTTCGCAAACCGGGCATCCAGCGAAACGCGGTGATTTGGCAACGGCGCATCCGGAGAACCATTCCGGATGCGCGCTTTGTTTTGGAGCTAATGTGAAATTTAAAGCCTTGTTGGCACTCTGCCTGGTGAGTTTGTTCCTTTGCGGTCCTGGTACGGCTATCTTTGCCGCCGAGCGACCCGCTCCTCTGATCCGCACCCAGATCAAGCTTCTCACTCCCTTCGGCCCTGCCGGCTTGAGCATCGGGATGGCAGTCACAGAAAAGGTCAACGGCGCATGCTTCGCCGCCTCGGCCGCATCGTCGAGCCGGCCTGACGCCTGGAGATGCTCGTCAGGAAATGGAATTCTTGATCCCTGCTATCAGAGAATCCTGGGCGACGAAAAGCAACTTGCCTGCCCAGTCGGCGGTCCCTGGCCCGCCAACGTGGTGCTACTCACGCTGACACAGCCGTTGCCGAGCGAGCCGCGCAAGGAAACCAATCGCGCCGACACGTTGCCGTGGGCGCTTGAACTCGCCAATGGGCAACGGTGCACGCTCATGACGGGAGCAATGCCTCCGGTCGCGGGTATGCGGATCAATTACGGATGTCCAGGTGGATTCCAGGTAGTGGGCGACATCGATCGCAGCAGTCCGGTGTGGCGTGTTTTCTCCCAGGGTGAAAAGTCGATAGCGCTCGAGCAAGTGGACGTGACGGTTGCGTGGTATTGAGAGGTCGCTTCAAGACAAGAAAACAGGTTCACAAGAGAGGCACAGGACACGGGAAATGAAAACGCTCTCTGTGTCTCTGTGGTGAAAAGGCCTTTTCCTTCTACCCGAACAGCCGCATAAATCCGCGAGCAGGAAGATCGGGTACCAGGAATTGCGCGTCGCGCATTCCCGCAACTTTTGCGAGCGACTGGGCGGCCAGGTAGCCGCTGCGCACCGCCCCCTCCATGGTGGCCGGCCATCCCGTCGCGGTCCAGTCACCGGCAAGGAACACGCGCGGCCAGACCGTCTCGGGCCGGGGACGATCCACTTCAATTCCCGGTCGCGGGGAATAGGTGGCATGAACTTCCTTGATGACCGTGGCTTTCACGAGGTTCGCATCCCGAGCCGCCGGAAAGAATTCACGAAGCTCGCTGAGTGCCAGATCGACGATTTCCTGGCGTGATTTTTCGACCAGCGACTTCGAAGCGCTGACCACCAACTCCACGTAGCTGCGATGGCCGTTGTTGCCTCGGTTCTGCAGCTTTGACTTGTGGAACATCCACTGGATCGTGCGGTCGAGCAGCACGGCATGTTCGAGTTCGGAAATATTGCGATCGAACCACAGATGGATTCCCGTGATCGGCGAAGTCTCGAAGCGCGCCAATGAGTTGCGCAGTGGCTGGGACGCGGAAGAATTAGGAAGTAATCGCCCCAGCACGTCGAACGGCACAGCGAGCACAACGAAGTCGAACTTCTCTTCCCTGCCATTCACTCCCAGCTTCACGTGCGAAAGCTCGGCACGGAAAGTTTCAACCGAAGCGCGAAACTGCACGCTTCCCTGCCGGGCTTCGATGTAATCTCCAGCCGCGCCGTACAACTGCGTCAGCGGAACCGCCGGTACGCCCATGCGCCCGGCACCCGCCGACTTCAGAAAAGACTCGCGTATCACTTGCGCCGAATAAGGAACCGACACCCGGTCGACTTCCTCATTTAGAGCGCTCACCAGGACTGGCTTCCAGAAGCGCTCAATCGCGCCTTCGGTCTGGCCATGCCGGAGCAACCAGCTCAGAAAAGACTCCCCGGTATCCTTCGGAGTCACAGGCGCGAGCGCCATCATCGCGCGGGCAATCGCTATCTTGTCGGGCAAGCGCAGGCATTCCGCACGCAGAAATGCGGGAGTTGTGTGCAGTGGCGCAGGCAGGTTCGAAGGCCCGATCTCGGAGGCACGCCCTCCCGGCTCCAGAAAGGTGAGCCGATCGAACCAGCGAATGCTGCCAGCCACACCCGTCCGCTCGTAAAAATCGATCAGATTCGTACAGCAGCCCAGCAGCACATGCTGGCAGTTGTCGATGACCTCGCCGGTCCCAGGATGTTCATAGGATGACGCGCGTCCGCCGAGGTAGGACCGTTTCTCCAGCAGGGTCACGCGGAAGCCCGACGATGATAGCGCGCAGCTGGCCGCTAAACCGGCGAGCCCGCCGCCGACAACTGCGACGCTGGGTGGTTGTGTCCAGGGAGTGGGCATCACGTCAACCGCTTAACGAACCCCTTCCCCAGGACCGACAGCTTTTCGAGCGTGGTAAGCCGAACCTTGCCCGCGAATACGTCGTATTGCTTCTGTGCGATCTTTTCCAGCAGCCGCTGGTAGATGGTCACCAGCACCCACAGTGCCGGCTGGCTATCCTCATTCACCAGTGGAATCAATTCATGCCCCGACTTGTAGAAGTCCCGAGCCCGGTCCGCTTCCATAGTCAAGAGAGCACGCAAT
The DNA here is from genome assembly GCA_963850425.1 of uncultured Acidobacteriota bacterium. Lineage (GTDB taxonomy): Bacteria > Acidobacteriota > Terriglobia > Terriglobales > Acidobacteriaceae > Gp1-AA133. The sequence goes on from CAWKLF010000008.1 coordinate 15,128, forward strand.
CGTGCGCGGTCGGGACTGCTTTTCAGATCCGCTGCCGACAACTCGAAGCGCTGCAAATCTTCCAGCGGCAGGTAAACCCGTCCCATGACCGAATCTTCTTTCACATCGCGAATGATGTTCGTCAGCTGAAACGCAATTCCGCATCGTTCCGCGAGATGCTCCGCATTGGGGTCGCGATATCCAAAAATCTTGATACAGACCAGCCCGACCACGGAAGCGACGTGATAGCAATACAGGTAAAGGTCTTTGAAGGTGCGGTACTGAATGACCAATTCCTCTTCAGCCTGGGCCGGGGTCTGGTACGCCGCTTCCTCGCTCTCCGGTACGTCCATCAACGTGCCGAAAGCCAGCTGATCGAGCAATTCCGCAGGTATCTGGTACCGCCGTTGCGTGTCGGTGAGTGCCAGCAGGATGGCGTCATCGGTCGGCTCGCCGGCCTGCGCCCGATGAAAGGCCTCCAGCCAGGCCTCCAGCTTGGCGCGGCGCTCGCGCAAGGGCAGGCTGTCATCATCCGAGAGATCATCGCAGCGCCGCATGTAGGCGTAGATCGCGCACAACGCGTTGCGCTTGGCGTGCGGCAGCACCAGAAATGCGTAGTAGAAGTTTCGCGCCGAGGTGCGTGCGATTCCGCTGCACACTGAATACGCCATCGCCAGTTGCGACGAAGTCGGGGAAAACTGTGCCGGGGCTGGCCGCACGGCGGTGCTCATAGCAACTTCCCCAGGGCCGCGCGTGCCACCAGCGCCAGCTTGCGGGATTTTGAAATTGCGGGACGGCGGCCTAACACCGCAAAGCCCTGGCGTTCGATCGCGTTCAGAATTTCCTGACCACCCCGGCTGAATAGTTCAAGGTCGATGGCTAGTTCTTTGTCGACTTTTCCGATGAGCGGCATGCCCTGCTGGAACCAGTCCCGCGCCCGTTGCACTTCAAACTGCATCATCGCGCAAAACCCGGACGTGTTGCGGTGGTTGGCGAGATCGTCTTCCGAAACGCCAAAGCGGCGCAGACTTTCCAGCGGCAGGTAAATGCGACCTTTGGCGTAGTCAACCGAAACATCCTGCCAGAAATTCGCCAGCTGCAGCGCGGTGCAGGTGAAATCGGAAAGCTTGTGCCGCTCGGCATCTCGGTAGCCGCAGAGGTAAAGCACGAGGTGTCCGACCGGATTCGCCGAGTTCAGGCAGTAGCCAAGCAGGTCCTGGAACGTTTCATAGCGCGTGACAGTCTGATCCTGGCGGAAGGCGGTCAGCAGATCCGAAAATTCATGCTGCGGAATATCGAAGCGCTCGCACCGTATCGGCGAGCGCGACGAACACCGGATGCCGGGGCTTGCCCGCATAACACGCAGCCAACTCAATCTGCCACTGATCCAGCAGCAGCAGCGACGCCGCCGGATCGCCAACTTCGTCTCCCAGATCGTCGGAAATCCGGCAATACGCGTAAACGTTGTAGAAATGCTGGCGCAGGCGCTCCGGAAGGAACCAGGTCGCCACCGAAAAATTCTCGTAGTGCGAGCGTGCCAGCCGCCGGCAATAGGCTTGCGCATCCTCGAGCGAAGGCGCCGTCTCTGGAATGGCGTACTCCGGCGGAAGTTTGCTCCAGCCCGCCTGCGAGGTAGACGCGGGCACAGGCCGGGATTCGCTGGTGGCGATGAAAGTCATAGCGAGTCTTTGCCCCGGTCGATTTCCTAACGCTCAGTGTCCTGGGATGATGGCGGTCTTGATGTCGCCGTTGCGGTTGAGCATGTGCCGGAGCACGTCGTGCAAGCGCGAGAGCGGTGCTTCGCCGGTAATGTAATCGGTGCCCCGCACTTTCTTTTCCGCAATCAGCGCAAACGCGCGCCGCACCGTTTCGGGGGTGTGATGAAACGTAGCCTTCAATGAAATTTCCGAGTAGTGCAGCCGGTTGGTATCAAGCTGCACCTTGCTGCCGCTGGCACATCCGCCAAAGAAGTTTACGGTGCCGCCCTTGCGCACCATCTGCACCGCCCATTCCCAGGCTTCCGGACGGCCCACCGCTTCCACCACCACATCGGCGCCGCGCTTCTCTCGCGTCAACTCGCGCACGGCTTCGATGGGATCTTTTACCTGCGTAATCTGCACAACTTCGTGAGCGCCTTTGCGCTTGGCTAATGTGACTTGGGAATCGCGCTTCACCACGGCAATCACATTGCATCCGATGGCCTTGGCCACCTGCACGAACATCAGGCCGATAGGGCCTCCGCCGATTACCGCCACCGTGTCGCCAATCTCTACCCGCGTTTCGTGCAGGCCGCGCAGCACGCAAGCCAGCGGCTCGGTCATGGCTGCATCTTCAAAAGAAACATCCGCCGGAATCGCCAGCATGTTGCTCTCGACAATCCGCCGGGGAACCCGGATGTACTCCGCATAGGCGCCGTTGTTAAAAAGCAGATCTTCGCAAAGATTTTCCTGGTGCTTGGAACAGAAAAAGCACATGCCGCAGGGCGCGGAGTTCAGCGCCACTACTCGCATGCCTTTCTTGAAGCCGCGTACTCCCGGGCCCACTTCCTCGACCACTCCCGCCAGTTCATGCCCGAACAGAGCGGGTGGCACAATCATGCGCGCATGGTAGCCACGCTGGTACACCTTCAGGTCGGTGCCGCACGTGAGTGCGACCTGCACTTTGATCAGGACTTCCCCTTCCCCAACACGCGGGATCGGCACCTGCTCGATCTTGATGTCTTCCTTGCCGTACAAGACGGCAGCCGTCATTTTTCCGTTCACTTCAAGTGTCCTTCCCACGCCCTGCCCGGCTGTATCACGATCTTCATTGAGTCCGGCTGGGGATGGGCAGCCAGTTTCAGTGCTTCCAGTCCGCTGGATAACGGAAAGCGGTGGCTGATGAGACGCTCCAGTTCCATCTCTTGCCCCATGACGAAGCCCACCGATTCCTCCTGCAGCTCCACCGAAGCGCTGTAGGACCCAAGCAAGGCCTTTTCGTCTACACAAATGGCCGCCGGATCTACCACCGCTTCGCCGTGCACCGTCTGAGCAAACAGCAATACCCGGCCACCTGGACGCGTCGCATCCATAGCGGGCCGAATGAGACCGTTGCCGCCCACCGCCAGAATCACGGCGTCGGCGCCACGGCCTTCGGTTAACTCGCGCACTCCCTGGGTCACATTCGCGCGCGAGGCATCAAGGGTCAGGCCTAATCCGAAGCTTTTAGATATTGTAAGCCTCTGGGAATACAAATCGGAAGTAATTACCCTTGCCCCGGTGCGCTTTGCCAACACGCTCAAAATGAGACCGATGGGCCCTTGGCCGATAACCAGAACCGTCTCATCTGGTTCCAGCCGCAGGCTAGCCACCCCTTTCATACAGGTATTCACCGGCTCGACGAAGCAGGCCTGCTCAAAGCTGACCCCGTCGGGGATCGGTACAGTGCCGTATTGAACGATCCAGTCCATGACCCGGACGTATTCCGCAAAGCCACCTCCGCTTGGCTCGAACCCCGCCGTGCAGCCGACCTTTTTGTAGGTCTCACACTGCGCGAACGTGTGATGGCGGCAGTAATAGCAACGGCGGCAGGGGATGTGGTGGAACACCATCACGCGGTCCCCCGGCGCGTATTGCGTGACACCTTTGCCAATGGCAGCCACGACACCGGACGTTTCATGTCCGAAAATCCGGGGTGCGGAATGCGATCCCGTAGAAATTTTTTTCAGGTCCGTGCCGCAGATGCCGCAGGTGTGCACCCGCACCAGGAGTTCGCCCGGCCCGATGGTTGGGACCGGAACCGTCTCCATGCGCACATCGTTTTGCCCGCGGTACACCGCCGCCAGCATGGTCGATGGAATCCTCTGCAGCCCGCCTTCAATCGCAACTTGTCCCGCAATCGACATCACGAAGGAGCCTTTTCCTGCTTGCTGCGAATTTCGCTGTGCGGCATCGTGTTCGTGAACCGCACGCCTAGCGTTAGGTGATCGAGGTAAGGTTGCCCGGGCGCGACGAAGTGTGAATCGGTTACCTGGAACACGCAGTAGAAGTTGTCCACTTTTACCACCCGCTCCGTATTCAATGCGATCTTCGCGAACTTCCCGGGATCAAGCCAGCCGATTTGGGTGCGGTCCTCGGTCGGGTCCGGCGTTCGCATAAATACATTCGGGTAGATCCGGTGGTGCAGGTCAACCAGTTTCACTTGCCAGGATGTAATCCGGTCATCCCCCGGACCAGCGCGCTGGGGCGCACACCCAAAACTATAACGGTTCTTCCCGCTCTGATCTTTCACTCGAATCTCGCAGGTCGCGTTGTGCGGATCAAGATCCACCTCCAACGATTGCTCGATTACCCGAGTCGACCCCTTGCGAAAGCTCTCGACGTACACAAAGGTCGATTCGGTCTGAGAAACCGCACTTCCCACCAGAATCGCGACCGACATCGCTAACCAACTGTAACGTCCCATCATTTGCGTTAGCTGACCTTCACTGCCGTGAGACTCGCGATCATCGACTCGAGTTTCGTGCACAAACTATGCGAGGCCAGAGAACTGTTGCGCGCGAGCTGAAATACCGTCGCCCAGGTCCAGGGCCGTATGGCCGAATACAGAGCAAAGCTCCCCGATTGAAAGCTTCCATCCGCGGCGACGAAGCGCTCCATGGGCGGCATCTGAAATGCCAACTCATCGGAGATCACCTTGACCGCGGCGAACGGCAATCCCCGTGCTTCGGCACCCTTGGCAACGGCTGCGGCCTCCATATCCACTGCTTGCGCTCCGTAGGCGGTGGCTAATTTTGCCTTCTGCTCCATGCCCGCCACTGACGAAAAACTGACGAGCACTCCATCGCCCGACCCGGTTTCCGCCTTGCTGCCATCCCTGGCATCGACGACGCAACGAGCTTGGAATACTTCGCCCACTCGCAATCCCTTACTCAAAGCGCCGGCAAAGCCCGCGGATACGACGCACATCGGCCGATACAAGGTGATCACGGCCTCGGTCGCGCGCCTCGCCGCCTCGGGCCCGACGCCTCCGCAAACCACCACCGCGCGATCGGACTCGAAGAACCGAAACTTCCGCCCTGCGTGCTCCCGCTCCGCGATTTTCCATTGCCGAACCAGCGGCCGCACTTCCCGCTCGAACGCAGCGACGATGGCGAACTCAGGCATAACCCTTTGCCCGAAACCACGCCACCGCCCGCCGAAGCGCCCCGTCGACTGGCACGATCTGCCAGCCCAGCTCGCGTTCTGCCTTCGCCGACGAAACGAACATCTTTTTCCTGCCCATGCGAACCGCGTCGATCGTGGCGCGCGGCTCGCGCCCGCGAATCCAGCCTGTGAACACTTCGTCGACCACGCCGGTAGCCAGGGCCAATACATAAGGGACCTGCAGCTTCGGCGAAGGCAGCCCCGTGATCGCCGCCATCTTGTCGAGAATCTGCTTTAGCGTCAGGTTCTCTCCGCCCAGAACGTACCGCTCTCCGCTTCTTCCATTCTCCAGCGCCGCCACGTGTCCGCGAGCGCACTCGGTCGCATCGACCAGATTCAATCCCGTATCCACATATGCGGGAAACTTCTTCTTCAAAAAGTCCACAACGATCCGTCCTGACGGAGTAGGCTTGATATCCATTTCCCCGACCGGAGTCGATGGGTTGACTACCACCACGTGTTGCCCCGCAGCACCCGCCTCCAGCGCAACCTGCTCCGCCATAAACTTTGATCGTTTGTAATGGCCAATCATGTCCGCCAAGGCGACAGGCGAATCCTCGTCCGCGATCGTTCCATTCGAACTGAACCCCATGGTGGCGACGCTCGACGTGTAGACCACGCGCGAAACGCCATTCTTACGCGCGGATTCCAACAGCGCACGCGTTCCTTCGACGTTCGAACGATACATCTGCTCCGGATCTCGCACCCAGAGCCGGTAATCCGCAGCCACGTGAAACGCGGTGTCGCAACCGGCCATGGCCTTCTCGAGCGACGCTGGGGAGCGCAAATCCCCAGTCACCCGGTCTGCCTTCAGACCCTCAATATTTCTCAAGTCGCTGGTGGAGCGCACCAGCAGACGTAGTTCGGCACCCTGCTCGGCCAGCACTCGCGCGACATGTGCGCCCAGAAATCCCGTGGCGCCTGTGACAAAAGCTTTCAAGAACAATCCCCAGTCGCTAGTCGCCAGTCGTCATCCGTCGGATTCCAATGGTCAATCATTTTTGAACGCACAACTCCGTGCGTCATCCATCGACCGGATGACGCCTTGGCTACCGCAGATCTCTCAGTGACCGTTCCGAATGGAACCGACCGGTTCTTCCGCCACCATCTTCGCGTAGGTGGTGAGCGCCAGCAGCGGGAAGTATTGGCGATACATGTGGTACTTCAAATAAAACACGCGCGGGAAGCCGGTGCCGGTGTAATGCGGTTCGTCCCAGGAGCCGTCTTTCAACTGCGTGCGCAGAAGATAAGCGATACCGCGCGCCACCGAATCGCTCCGCATATCGTTCGCCGCCATCAAGCCCAGTACAGCCCACGCTGTCTGCGACGCCGTGCTTGGGCCGATGCCCTTTTGATTCGCATCGTCATAGGATGCGCAACTCTCGCCCCAGCCGCCGTCGGAATTCTGCACCATGCGCAGCCACTCTGCAGCCTGCTGCACGTAGGGTTCGTGATGATCCACGCCAACCGCCTCCAGGCCGCGCAGCACCAGCATCGTGCCGTAGACATAGTTCACGCCCCAGCGTCCGAACCACGACCCGTCAGTTTCCTGCTCCTTGCGAATGAAATCGATGGCTTTCTTCACGGCCTTATGATTCTTGTCGTAGCCATAGGTGGCCAGTGTCTCCAGAATGCGCCCCGTGATATCGACGGTTGCCGGATCGAGCATGGCGTTATGATCGGCAAACGGCACATACTGGAACACCATCCGGTCGTTGTCCTTGTCGAATGATGCCCACCCGCCATTTCGGCATTGCATGGAAAGAATCCAATCAATCGCGCGCTGCACCGACTCCCGCTGGTAGCGGCCATTGGGATGCTCCACCCGGCTCAGCGCAAGGCAAACCTGCGCGCTGTCATCCACATCAGGATAGAACTCATTATTAAATTCGAAATACCAGCCGCCCGGCTGCCCGTTAGGGTTTTTCACCTTCCAGTCTCCGACGTTGCGGACTTGTTTCTGCAGCAGCCAGTCCGCGCACTTCACCATTCGCGAATCGGTCGCGGGAACGCCCGCTTCACCCAGGGCAAATAACGCATATGCCGTATCCCACACCGGGGAGACGCAGGGCTGCATGCGGAACGTATCGGCTTCCTCAATGCCAAGTTTCTCAAACTCGTCCATGGCCCGGATGACCTGTGGATCGTCGACCGAATATCCCAGGCAGCGCATCGCGATCACCGAGTTCATCATCGACGGGAAAATCGCCCCCAGGCCATCGCTCATTTCAAAGCGCTCCAGCATCCACCTCTCGGCACGCTTCAAAGCCAGCGACCGCAGCGGGCGAATGTGCACGCGTTCCGCCCAGTGCGTCACCCGGTCGAGCACGAGGAAGAAATTCCGCCAGGAAACCAGCTTCTTGTCCCAGTGCAGGTGCATGCGCGACTTGTCGCGCCCGCCCACGAAAAGCTCTTCCATCCCCATCTCGTCGGGAAGTTTCTTGAATGGCTTCTTCGCGTAACAGATGGACAGCGGCACCAGCATCGCGCGCGACCACGAAGAAATCTCGTAAATGTTGAACCAGAACCAGTTCGGAAACAGCACGATCTCGGGCGGAATCGCTGGGATGGCGTCGTAGTCGTACTGCCCGAAAAAGCACAGATACAGCTTGGTAAAGGTATTGACCTCGGTCACTCCGCCCAGTTCGAGAATCTTGGCCCGCGCCCGCCGCATGGCCGGGTCGTTTGATGAGTAACCCGTCAGCTTTAACCCAAAGTAAACCTTCACCGAGGCGCTCACGTTCGACGGCCCACCCCGGTAAATGCTCCAGCCCCCGTCGGAATTCTGCTGCCGCAGCATGAAACGCGCGGCTTTCGCGAAACGCTCCGCGTCCACCGTGCCCAGCATGGTGTGGAGAATGATGTAGTCCGCCTCGAGCGTGGCGTCAGCTTCTAACTCGCCGCACCAGTAGCCGTCCTCGTGCTGCTCCGAGAACAGCAACCGGCGCGCGGCGTCGGTCGCCGCGGCTACCCGGCTGCTGAGATCATCAATTTTTCCGAAACGGAGTTGAGGCGCTGATTGGGTAGAAAGCTGGGGGGAGTGTTCTTCCATGCTGAGTATGTACTCCGTTAATCCGCGCTTACGCTCGCGGGCGCGCTTGCGATAGCCTCCACGATCTCCGGAGGCAAACCGAATCGCACGTTTTCGGGCATCACTTCGAGTTCCTGCACGTTGTCGAATCCCTTGGTAGCCAGGAACTTCACCACTTCCTCAACCAGGCATTCCGGCGCCGAAGCGCCTGCTGTCAGGGAGATCGTTTTCACGCCCTCCAGCCAGTCAGCCTGGATGTTCTTGTAGCTGTCGATTAGATGCGCATTCGTGCCTAGATTCCGCGCAACCTCGACCAGGCGGTTGGAATTCGAGCTGTTTTCCGACCCCACCACCAGCAGCAGATCCGCCTCAGATGCGACTTCCTTTACAGCAACCTGCCTGTTTTCTGTGGCGTAGCAGATATCCTGGGCGTGTGGCCCTTGAATATTAGGAAACTTCTTTTTGAGCGCTGCGATGATGTCTTTGGTTTCATCCAAGCTCAAAGTGGTTTGAGTGAGGTAGGCCACGCGGTCGGGATCGGGCACGGTCAAACCGTCCACCTGCCCCGGAGATCCAACTACTTGCGTTACAGAAGGTGCCTCGCCCAGCGTTCCGATCACCTCGTCGTGGTCGCGATGTCCAATTAGAACCAGCGAATAGCCTTCCTTGGCGAACTTGACGGCTTCGACGTGAACCTTGGTGACAAGCGGACAGGTCGCATCGATCACGCGTAGCTTGCGCTCTTCACTCGCCTGACGCACTTCAGGAGAAACCCCGTGAGCGCTGTAGATTACGCGCTCTCCTTCAGGAACTTCATCCACGCTGTCGACGAAAATTGCTCCTTTTTCCTGCAGTTCCTCGACGACGAACCGGTTATGCACGATTTCCTTGCGAACGTAGATCGGCGGCCCAAAGGCCTCGAGCGCGATGCGCACGATATCAATGGCACGAACCACCCCGGCACAGAATCCCCGGGGCTTTAACAGCAGCAATGTCTTGCCTTCACTTGTCGACACGATGAGTTCCTTGCCGTCCTTGGCTTAGTAGTAAGGGTACACTTTTCCCCAAAAATGTTAACTCCAGACTACCTTAGAGAACCCATTTGGTCAACGTAAGCCATAGAAAGGGCGGGGATTAGTAGCAGGTGGGGCGATATTGAGATTGAATGGGGAAAGGCCAGTCCACTTTTTGAAGTTCCTTCCGCAAGGAGGGGTCTAGCCTGTGTCTGCTTCGCAGCTGAGAACCTTCTGACTTGGGGTCGAGAATCGCGATGGCGATCGGGAAGGAGCTACTCGTTACCTGCCTGTGTTGATTGAACTGCAGGAGCCAAAAGCGCCCATCTGCACCTTAATTGGACGGGAACAGGACTCGGATCCCGCAGTCGATAGGATGTGTACGGTTGTCCGGACTGGAGAAAAACCTGGAGATTGGACCACCAATTTGTAGTTGCCAGCCTTTTCTGCTGGAAGAAGAAAATGCCCCGCTGCGTCACTGTGCGTTCGATCCAGGGTCTTTCCGTCGTTATCCTGAAGAAGGATTTCCGCCCTAGAGATGACAGCGCCGTTAACATCGAGTGCATCCCCGCACAGTTTGCTAACTTCCACCTCATTCTGCTTGCAGCCAGCTTGGTTTACATACATCAAGCCGCAGCTGCTCCAACCTAAATCGAGATCCAGACCATCCCATTGGGCATCGCGACTGATCGCCAGCGTTATCAAACCCTTTAGCTCCTCGCCAGAGGGCCCCTTCAGCCCTGAAGGATTCAGCTGTAGAAAGTAAATCCCGGATGCAACATCGGCGAAGGCAAACTCGCCATTTTCATCTGTTCGGGTCGCTTCCATCACTTGCCCGGACAAACCTTCCAGCAACGTGAGCGAGAGTTTTGTGTGTTTTGGGTCATACCCTCCAGCCCGCAAGTGACCACTAACCGAACGCAGGCTTAAAGGGCTGCTCGGCCATTTCAACGGAACAATCGCGTTAACAGGACCGTCAGTCTCGACCTCCACAATGGCACCATCTGCGATGCCACCATCACGCTCAGCATGGATAAAGAAAGAACCAGCGGGTACTTCTGCAAAATGCGCAAATCCTTGGGCATCCGTGACTGTGTGACCCCCTTCATAGTGTTCGTAAGCAAATTGGGGATCGAGTGCCACTGGAAGGCCTTGAACGGGCTGGCCGCGGTCCATTACTCTCACTCGAAAATTCCGGCCGACCTGCACTGTGGGATAGAACAGCGAACACGAATATGCCGGGACCTGCAAGAAGAGTATTGATGCCATGGTCGTTACGAAAGAGGTATTCACCGCACGCCGCATTGGGATCAGAAACCTCACCCAGGTTCACGCGTTCGCCTTAATCATCTGCTCGGCATGCTTCAGCGATGTCTCGGTAACCTTGGCCCCGCTCAGCATGCGCGCCACCTCTTCTGTGCGCTCGTCGCCAGTGATGTTATGAACGGAAGTCTTCGTCCGGCCTCCGGATTCCTTCTTCTCGATCCGGTAATGATGGTCGGCGAAGGTGGCGATCTGCGGAAGATGCGTAACGCACAGAACCTGGCTGGTGCGCGATAATTCCTTCAGTTTCTTCCCCACAGCTTCGGCCGCGCGGCCGCCGATGCCGGTATCGATTTCATCGAAGACCAGCGTGCGTGGAACGCCGGAGCCTTTCTTCTTTCCACCTGCGCCCGCTGAGGCCTCGACGCTGGCTTTCAACGCCAGCATCACGCGCGACAATTCTCCGCCCGAGGCAATGTGTTCCAGCCTGCGCAACGGCTCGCCCGGGTTGGTCGAGATCAGGTAGGCCACCTGGTCGAAGCCGCAGGCTGACCAGTTCCCTTCCTCGTCGGACCCGGTGACCTCGATGTGGAAATTCGACTTCATAGCGAGATCGTTGACCGCGGTCTCCACCAGCTTTTCGAGCTTGCGGGCAGCTTCGTAGCGTTTCTTGGAGAGCGCCCGCGCAGCGGTCAGATACTCCTGCGCGGCACCGGCAAGTTCGGATCGGAGTTTGCGCAGGACCTCGTCCTTGTTCTCCATCTCCGAGAGCTTGCGCGCCGCGTCGGCGCCGAAGGCGATCACCTCGTCGAGCGCCGCGCCATACTTGCGTTTCAACCGGTCGAGCGCCGCCAGCCGATCCTCCACCTCTGCGAGATGTTCGGGGGAAGCATGGATGCCGCCCGCGTAGTCGCGCAGGGTCGCGCCGACATCCTCTACGCTGATCAGGGCTGACTCAAGAGCGACCAGCGCGTCCTGAAATTTGGTCTCGTAGCGCGCCAACTCTTCGACCTGCTTGCGAGCCGAACGCAGAGATGCCGCCGTCGATGAATCCCCTTCGTACAGCAGATCGAAGGCATTCATGGCCGCGTTGTAGATTTTTTCGGCGTTGGCGAGCACGCGTTTCTCGTTTTCGAGGCGTTCGTCTTCTCCCGCCTGCAACTTGGCGTCTTCGATCTCGCGCTTCTGGTAGGTCCACAGGTCCAGCAGCCGCAGGCGATCCTGCTCGTCACGTTCAAGTTCTTCGATGCGGGTGCGGATTTCCTTCCAATGATGAAAGGCCTCTTGAACACCGGCCAGCTGCGAGCTCGCAAATGTATCGAGCAAGGCTAGCCGCGCCGGGCCATCGAATGCGGCCAGCGTCTCGTTCTGCGCATGCACGGTGGCCAGGTACGGCCCCAGCAGTTTGAGCACTGCAACCGTCGCCGGCTGGTTGTTCACGAACACGCGCCCCTTGCCGCCCTGCGCGATCTCCCTCCGCAGGATGACCGAATCGCTTTCCGAATCCAGCCCATTCTCTTCGAGGATGCGCGCAATGGTTTTCGCGGCGCTGTTCTCAATCTCGAATACGGCGGAAATCACCGCGCGATCTGCTCCCGACCGGATCACATCAATCGAAGCCTTGTCGCCCAGCAAAAGTGTAAGAGCGTCGATGAGGATGGATTTGCCCGCGCCGGTTTCGCCCGTAAGCAGGTTCAGTCCCGAGGCGAAAGCCACTGCCACGTTATCGATGACCGCGTAGTTCTCGAGGCGCAGTTCGACGAGCACCGGTGGTCCTGGAAGAACGAAGTTGAGCGCAGCATAGCATGAAAAGCAGGTGTCAGGTCTTAGGTCTCAGCTGTCAGGGAAGTCTCCGGTCACAGGCTTGCGTTACACACCTTGGTTCGACTGAAAAACAGACGTTTTCGTCCGCTGAACCCGCACATCGCAGGGACTATAATGTCCAAACGCTTCGCTTCGCAGAAATAAACTCTCTTGGAGGTCACCCGGCGCCTCGCGCGTCTTTATAACTCAAGATGCTGAATGCATACTGTTTAGCCTTCGCAGTCGGCGGCGAAGTGCTGGATCTGGTGAACCAGACCGGCCTCGTCGCTAAGACCGTCCTTCTTATTCTGCTGGCTTTCAGCGTGCTCTCCTGGGCCATCATTCTTTCCAAGTGGAGCCTGCTCCGGCGCGCCCGGGTGCAGAGCGGCCGCTTTGTGCGGGCTTTCCGCAAGGCCCAGCGGCTGCCCGACATCGCCGCGGTCGCGGATCAGTTCCGGCCCAGCCCGTTGGTGGGCGTTTTTGACAACGGATTCGAAGAATACAAGCGCCAGTCCGGACGCAGCCTGCTGCCCGTGCAACGGGCGATGCAGATCGCCAACTCGGAAGAACTGACGCGCCTGGAGCGCAACGTCGCATGGCTGGCCATCACCGGCGCGGTCACGCCGTTCATCGGCCTGTTCGGAACGGTCTGGGGCATCATTGATGCGTTTCACGGACTCGGAACCGCCGGGGCGGCTACGCTGCGCGCCGTCGCGCCCGGAATTTCGGAAGCGCTTATCACCACTGCGGCCGGCCTGGCCGCAGCTATTCCAGCCGTCATTGCTTACAACCTGATCGGCAGCTCGCTCCGCGAATTCGCCGCGCGCGGCGATGACTTCGCCCTCGAGATGCTGAACGCGGTCGAGCGCTCCGCGATGTCTGCCCAAGCCGCCGATGCTGCGGGAGTCAGGCGCTGATGGCCTTCACCGCTTCCAACGGTCGAACACAGACCGCCATGTCCGACATCAACATCACGCCGCTGGTCGACGTGGTGCTCGTGCTGCTGATCATTTTCATGGTGACCGCGCCCGTGCTGCAGTCGGGCATCGAAGTCAGCGTTCCCAAAACGCGCACCGTCAAGGAGATCACCGAAGAGCGCATGGTGATCAGCATCAACAAGCAGCAGCGCGTGTTTCTGGGCAACGATCCCATCAACATCAACGAAATCAAGGCCAAGCTTCGCCAGAGAATCCGCGACCCGCAGAATCAGTCGATTTTTATCCGCGCGGATGAGGATGTGCCCTTCGGCGCTTTTGCCACCGTGATGGACGCTGTAAAAGGCGCCGGCATTACCAATGTGAGCATCGTGACGCAGCCGCTGGACTCGAATGCAAGCCGACGCTGAGATCTTTTTCGAACACGCAGGCCTTGGCAAGCCGCTGGCATGGTCTGTCGGCCTGCACCTTGCGTTCACGGGATTGCTGATCCTGTTCGGCGTCATCCTTCCTGGCCGCAATGGTGGAACCTGGGGCGCAGGCGGTGGCGGCGACGCCATCGGCGTATCGCTGGTAAGCACAATCCCGCTGCCGGCCAGTCCAGTCCAGACCCAGAACGTGCTGGCCAACGACTCCAAAGGGCTGACCAAATCAAAGCCGCAGGAAAAAGAGAACGAGCCCGATGCGATCCCGATTCCTGACAAGAGCACGAAGGTCAAGCCCAAGCCCGTCACCACCGCCAGCAAGGCGAAGCCTCAGCCCCAGCCGGAAGAGGAAACCAACGAGGTCCCATTCGGACAGGGTGGGCCGGTCAGCGGACCCTACGGAACGTTCAGCGCGAGCGGCGCCAAGGGAGGCTTCGGCTTTCAGGGCGGCGGCGGTGATTTCGGTACCACCTATGCCTGGTACGTACGCGTCGTGCAGCAGAAGGTCTCGGAAAATTGGATGAAGTACGAGATCGACCCCAGCATCCATTCTGCCAACCGCGTTTATGTGCAGTTCGACATCAACCATTCCGGGCAGCCCACGGTTGTGCACATCGAGCAGTCCAGCGGCGTTCCCTCGCTGGATCAGTCAGCGGTCCGCGCTATTCAGCGGATCGACACATTCGGTCCATTACCTGCCGGATACTCGGGCAATAAGGTCACGGTTGAATTCTGGTTCGATTACAAACGTTAAAGCGTCACTGGAAGGCGTGATGAGCGTCATTCGATTTCAAATTTACCTTCTGGATAATAGGAGTCAGTCGCGAGCATGGACTATAGTCACTTGAAGCCCCGATCCCACCCGATTACGATTCATTCCTCATTCCGCACTTCAGTCTCCAAGATGCCGTTTCGCCGTTCCTTCTTCCGCAAGCTCGCCGCGAAAACAAGTTTCGTCTGCATACTCGCCGTTCTGCTTGCGGGGGTTTGCATGGCACAAGACTGGATCCGCACCGGCACGGGCCTGGGAGTCGAAAAAATCCGCCTCGCTGCCTCCGACTTTAAGCCCAGCACTCAGGACCCCAACACCGCGGCCCTGCTAAAGACTTTCAACGACACGCTGTGGACCGATCTCGATAACGCCGGCATCTTCGACATGGTTTCGAAGAGCTTCTACCCAACCGACGTCCCGGGCAGCCCCGCCGAGGTTCGTTTCGAGGCCTGGAGCGCTCCTCCGCCAAACGCCTCAATGCTGGCCTTTGGCGATTTCGGCGCCACCGGCAACAATCTGCTGGTGCATGGCTGGCTCTACGACGTGAAGAACGTCGCCTCCCCACAAGTTCTGGGCAAGCAATATACCGATGCCGCGACCGCTGAAGCCGCGCGCACAATCGCCCACAAGTTCGCCAACGAAATCATCTTCCGCCTGGGCGGCGGCATCCCAGGGATTGCGGAGAGCAAGGTCTATTTTGTCAGTGATCGCGGCGGGCACAAAGAGATCTGGGTGATGGATTACGACGGTTCGAACCAGCACCAGCTGACCCATCAGGGCTCGATTTCTCTTTCACCGCGCATCTCTCCCGACGGATCGCGCCTAGCCTTCAGTTCCCTGACCAAGACCGGCTGGGAAATTACGATGTACTCCCTGGAACTCGACCGGACCGTATCGTTCGCGCGTTTTGGCGGAACGAACCTGTCGCCCAGTTGGTCGCCCGATGGAACAAAGCTGGCATTCTCGTCCTCGCGCGGCGGAGAGCCGAACATCTACGTTGCGGACCCCACGGGCGCCAATTCTCACCGCCTGACCAGCGATCGCGGTCCCGATGTGGGACCGACCTTCAACCGCAAAACTGGCGCGCAAATCGCTTTCGTCAGCGGGCGGACCGGTCTTCCGCAGATCTACACAATGGAAGCCGACGGCACCAACGCCCAGCGCGTTACCGACCAGGGTTACGCGGTCTCGCCTTCATGGTCTCCCAATGGCCAATTCCTTTCCTTCTCGTGGTTTCGCAAATATGGCCCCGGAGCCCCAGGAGCCAACGATATTTACCTGATGGACATTGCCAGCAAGCAATGGGTGCAGCTGACCCACGACGGCGGGCGCAACGATTTCCCATCTTGGTCCCCGGATGGACGACATATCGTCTTCCAATCCAGCCGCTCGGGCAGCGAACAGATCTGGACGATGCTGGCTGACGGGACCAAAGTGCAACAGTTGACCTTCAGCGGCCGCAACTCGCAACCAAATTGGAGTTGGAAGTAGGAGACGAAAGTGTAAACATGGAAATGCACTTATCACTGTTATTATCCCCGGTTATGGCGGAAATGTTGGCCCGCATAGCCGGTATTACGCGTGCGCACCTCATGTGCGCGCATGACTTTGCAGGGAGGAGCATGTGAAACATCCGAAAGTGAAGTGGATTACTCTTGTATTCATCCTTGGCGCGATCATGATGTTAGGTGCTTGCAAGAAAAAGCAGGCGCCCCCACCGCCTCCACCGCCACCGCCGCCGCCGTCACCCACGGCATCGATTTCAGCGAGCCCGAACAGCGTTGAAAAAGGAATGTCCACGACGCTGACCTGGCAGACAACCAACGCGACCGATGTCAGCATTGACGGCATCGGCGCCGTTCAGCCCAACGGCTCGCAGCAGGTCACGCCCGCCGATTCGACCACCTATCGCCTGGTCGCGAAAGGTGCGGGCGGGACGCAGGAGGCCACGGCTCGAGTGACGGTGAATGCCGCGCCTCCGCCACCGCCTCCACCGACCTCGCTGACGGAGGAGGAACTGTTCGGCAAGAACGTCAAGGACGTTTACTTCGATTACGACTCTGACGCGATTCGTCCAGAACAGCAGTCTGCCATACAGGGTGATGCCCAGTTCCTCAGTCAGCATTCCAACATCCAGTTCACGATTGAGGGACACTGCGACGAGCGCGGCTCCACCGAATACAACCTTGCGCTCGGCGATCGGCGCGCCAACGCTGTGCGCAATGCACTGACCTCGGCAGGCGTGAATGCCAGCCGGATCAAGACCATCAGCTACGGCAAGGAGAAGCCGTTCTGCACCGAGTCTAACGAAACCTGCTGGCAGCAGAACCGCCGCGGGCACTTCGCGTATTCGAAGTAACAATAATTTTGGGCGGGAACTGGCTGAAGTAGCCCAGCTCCCGCCCAATTTTTTTGCCTTGGCCGCTGAAGGCTACGGCACGGAGAGGGTACCCGGGGCAGAGCCTGCCGCCCAACCCAGGGTATCGCTGTCGGTGATGCCCTGGCCGCCACCGACGGTGCTCTCCAGTCCGGCCGACGTGTTGCCATTACCTCCGCTTACGTTGCTTTGCTCTCCGCTTGCGTTGTTGCCAAGTCCACCGCTAACGCTTCCCCAGCGCCCGCTGGCGACGTTAAAGTCGCCGCCCAGAATGCTGGTGTAGTCTGCGGTGGCAGTGTTGTTGGTGCCTCCGCTAATGCTGCTTACAATTCCACTCGCGGAGTTACTCTGCCCACCGCTGATGCTCGCGCTGTTTCCGCTCGCGACATTGAAGTATCCACCCGAGATGCTGCTCCAAACACCACTGGCGACGTTGTTGGTGCCGCCACCTACGCTGCTGGCGCCGGAACTTGCACTGTTGTATCCGCCACCCGACACCGTGCTGTTAGTCCCGCCTGCTACGTTGCCGAAACCACCGCTGATACTCGCAAAGTCCTTGGTGATCGAATTTCCCTGCCCCACCACCATTCCCCCGAAGCGGGTGTAGCTATGGTTGGCACCGATGATCAGGTTGTGCGAACCGGAATGCTGATTCCGTCCCCAGGTTTCTGGGGCGGGGCATGTGGCTTGCGTAGTGTACGAACCATCGGAGCAAACCTGCTGGGAGACTCCAAAGACGTCCGGTTCGTCATAGCCGATAATCAGATTGCCGGTGCCGTTGTAGGTCGTTGTGCTGCCGAGGCCATTGATGATCTGGACGTCCACAGCGGAGAACACCACGGCGTTGGATGCGGAATTGTAAGAGACCTTTCCCGCCAGCTGAAGCAGCGAGTTATTTTGCAGTGCCGTCAATCCACTCTGCAACGAAGTAATCTGGCCTGCTAGCTGGGTATTGGAAGCTTGCAGCGCTACCACCTGGGTTTTCAACTGGTTGGACGAAGTCTGCAAACTTGCCACTTGCCCTCGCAATTGAATGTTGGACGCAACCAAAGCGGCAACGGCAAGTTGCAGGTCTCTAACCTGTTGCTTCAGCGTCGCCAGATCATCGGCGGCCGCGAAGGGAGGCAAGGCCAGTGTCAGGGCAAGTAGAAGCACACTCGCTAAACGCCAGGGCCGAGTCCTTTGTGCAGTTCTCAAACTTGGTGTAGTCATATCCCTCTCCTTGTAATCGATTTGTTAAATGGCCCTTGGACGACTGCCCGTAGTGATCGTAGTTTTCGTAATTGCCGATGACGGGTTACAGGTTCCGCGAGAATTCCCTACCTAGTAATGCGTAAAAAAGCCGCAGATGTTCTCAGTCAGTGGAAGGAAAGTTTTCACCCAGCCTCTGTCCACGGAGGTCATGTGTTCAAAGTCGTGAACGAATTCAGTAAGCGCTATGGGGGGCTCGCCACCTACCGCACTTCAATCGGCCGGTAGCCAAGGTTTTCCAAGCCGGCCCGTCAAACGACGGGCGCAAATGCGCGAGTTGGGTTCAGGTTCGGACTTCTTCTGGATCGAGTTTCTTGTGCTCTAGGGTCAGAGCAAAGGTCAGGATTTCTCAACAGGCGCTCAGCGAATTTTGCGACAGTGAACCGATCAGGGTCTTTTCATGCACGCAACTCTCGGCGCAGAGCTAATGAAGCAACACCCGATCATCCACGCTCACCACGTCCTACTTCTCAACATAATCCGTCTGAAATTTGGCATTGCCGCTCAGCTGAATAATTACGGCACTTTCCTTCGCTGCAACAAAATGTGGTACGCCGGCCGGGATGACGATGAAACTGCCCGCGGGATACTCTTTCAGATTTGCGAGGCTGAATTTCGTTCCCTCGCCCAGATACCAGGTTCCTTCGATGACGGTAACCAGTTCGTCCTGCGGGTGCGTATGCGCGAGGACACGTTTGCCTGCGGGCATCTTCACGCGATCGACCCAGGCACCGCCCTGACTTGAGTCCCCGAGCAGCTGCGCTCGCTCGCGGCCGTCGGTGTAGTACTGCGGGGTGAACCATCGCACTTGCAGGGGGGTGACCCCCATGATCTCTCTCTTGTTCGCGTCGGCCAACGTCAACGTGATTGCGGCAAAGACGAATATTGCAAACATTAGCCTTTTCATCACCTCTCCTCTCCGCAAGCATTATCGTCTACCAGCCAAAAATGACCTGGGAAACCTTCGAGTTACCCCTTTCGTCCCCGCCATCCTTACAATGGGGATTACGGCTTGTCCGGCACCAGTCCGGTCTCCCTATGGGATACTGGTACATATGAAACAGGAAGGGTTTATGAGCATTTCCAGAGTTTCGCGTTATTTGTTGATCGCCCCCACAGTTGCGGCGATGCTGTCACTGCCGGCCGTTCCCGCTCATGCCGCCAATAAGGATATGGTCCAACTGCAGACCCAGGTACAGCAGCTGCAGGAACAAATGACGGCCATGAAGACCAACTTCGACGAGCGCATGGGCGTGATGAAGAACCTGGTCGAGCAGAATACCGACGCGTCGAACAAGACTACCGCCGCCATCGGGGCTCTCCAGCAGACCCTGCAGAAGCAGCAGGGCGACTCCTCCGGCAAGGTGGATCAGCTTTCCGGTCAGATCCAGGCTTTGAATGACACGCTCGATGAATTGAAAGTCCGCCTCGCTAAAGTCAGCAAGCAGCTGGAGGACATGCAATCGGCGCAGCAGAGCATCGCCGCCCAGCAGTCAGCGACCCAAGCTCAAGCCCAGGCCGCCGCCCAGGCGCCCCCGCCCGATGTGCTCTACGCCAACGCTCTTCGCGACTACAACGGAGGGAAAGCCGATCTGGCGTCGCAGGAATTCACCGACTACATCAAGTTCTATCCCAACACTGATCTGGCGGGAAACTCCTACTATTACCTCGCGGAGCTGCAATTCCGCGCCGGCAATTTTAAGGAAGCGGTCGGCAACTACGATCAGGTCCTGCAGAATTTCCCCAGCGGAAATAAGTCCGCGTCCGCGCAGCTGAAGAAGGGATTCGCCCTCATCGAAATGGGGCAAAAAGATGATGGAGTCCAGGAACTTCGCCACTTGATCCAGCGCTATCCCAAGACCAACGAAGCGGTGCAGGCCAGGGAGCGTTTGCGAAAACTGAACACATCCGCGGCCAACAAGCCCGGGGTCTGAACACCTGGCAGCTGGTCTCGTTCGTGCCGCGCCGCTTTATTGCTGCGCGGCTTGTTTTCTATGGTGATGCTTATGGTGATGATGGTGCTTCCCGCTCTTCCTTCCTGATGCCTTCTTCTCCGGCGCCGCCGGGCCGGATGTGGTCGTGGTCGGAGTCTGGCCTTGTGAGCCCGCCTGAGCCCAGACCCCACATGTCAGAACTGCAAAAGCCACCGTAGACAGCAACAGACGACGCATGTAGTTCTCCTTTTAACTTGCCTGACTTCCCGCAAACAAGAATAAATCCTTTTCCGCGAGAAGTGTTTCAGGGTACTCTACCGGCTGTGGACGAGGTAGATTCCCCTCATCCGTTTCTGTTCATCAGGAGCATTCGTACATGAAAAATTCAAAGGACCAGGACCGCGAAAAAGGCGCCGTGGAACAGGACGAGCGCACGCAAGCCGGAAATACTTCGATGAATGGCCAGTTGGGACATCGGGATCAGGACCCCATGCTCAAGTCGGGCGACACCGACTTTCCGGAGCCGGGTGAGAACCCGGAACACAGTGGCGAATCCGACGTCGTCGACGACGTCGCCTGAACCAACTTCATTCCTTTACGAAAACGAAAAGCCCTCCGAGTTGGAGGGCTTTTTGTTGCTGAACACCCCTACCTCAGTTCTTCCATACACTGCTCAAGCACTTCGCGTCCGGGCCGCGTAACCGATTGCGGCAGCGTCGCCAGCGGCTCTTCCGTCATGTTCAGCAAATCAATGAACGTCGGCGCCTTTGGATTCACGTAGAGCACACCCGTCAGTACCTCCTGCTTTTCGTGAGCTTCCATCAGCCGACGCACCGCCTCGATCCGGTTTGTCGGATCATAGCCGGCTTCCAGCTTGCGCAAGCGCAGCCGCGATCCGTCATGCATGGTGACTTCCACCGTCGTGCCCTCGTCGTATTCCACGTCGATTTCCTCGAAGTGCGGCACGAAGTTAATCTCCTGCAAGGGCTCCTCGTGATCCTTCATGTACTTGTAGGATTTAGTCGAACCTTCGTGGTCGTTGAAGGTAACGCAGGGCGAGATGACGTCCAGCATCACCGTGCCGCGGTGCGCAATCGCCGCCTTCAGCATGGAATGAAGCTGCCGTTTGTCGCCCGAGAACGAGCGCCCCACGAAGGTCGCGCCCAGCTCAATCGCCATCGCGCACGTGTCGATGGCAGGCAGATCATTGACGACGCCGGTCTTCAGCTTGGAACCGAGGTCGGCAGTCGCAGAAAACTGCCCCTTCGTCAGCCCATATACGCCGTTGTCCTCGATGATGTAGATCATCGGAAGATTCCGCCGCATCAGGTGCACGAACTGGCCGATGCCGATGGACGCCGAGTCGCCATCCCCACTCACGCCCAGGGTGAGCAGGTTGCGGTTTGCTAGCATGGCGCCCGTCGCAACCGAAGGCATGCGGCCGTGCACCGAGTTGAAGCTGTGTGAGCGGCTCATGAAATAGGCTGGGCTCTTCGATGAGCAGCCGATGCCGCTGAGCTTCGCAACCCGCTCGGGCTGCACGCCCATCTCGTACATCGCGTCGACAATGCGCTCCGAGATCGCGTTGTGTCCGCAGCCCGCGCACAGCGTCGTCTTGCCGCCCTTGTAATCAATTACCGCCAGACCGATACGGTTTGTTTTCGGGGCCGGGGTGGTAGGAGTGGTGGCCATGCTACTTGCCCTCCATGGTCATGATCTCGTCGGTGACGGAGCGCGCGTCTAGCGGCAATCCGTGAATGTGAGCGATGCTGCGCAGCCGCACCGCCAGTTCAGGCCGGATATCGAGCTTGAGCAGGCCCAGCATCTGCGCGTCGCGATTCTGCTCGACCACGTACACACGGTCGTGCTTCTCTACGAAGTCGTGCACTTCGCGCGTGAAAGGATACGCCTTGAGGCGCAGGTAATCGGCCTCAAACTTGTATTCCTTCCGCATCTGGTCAAGGCTCTCAATCAACGCCCAGTGCGATGTGCCGTAGGCAATGATTCCGATTTTCGACTTGCCGTTCGCGACGATCTCTGGCCGCGGAACAAACGAGCGCGCCGTCTCAAACTTCCGGTTGATGCGCTCCATGTTCCGTTCGAAATCGTCGGGCCGCTCGCTGTACTGCGACTTTTCATTGTGCCCGCTGCCGCGCGCGAAGTACGCTGCCCCCGGATGCTCGGTGCCCGGCAGGGTGCGGTAGCCGATGCCGTCTCCGTCCACATCCTTGTAACGGGCGAAACCTCCCAGCCGGTCCAGATCTTCCTTGCCCAGCACCTTGCCGCGGTTGATCGGCGTCTCCGGGTACTTGAACGGATCCGACATCCAGTTGTTCATTCCGAGGTCGAGATCCGACATCACAAACACCAGCGTCTGGAACTGTTCCGCCAGGTTGAACGCATCGGTCGCCATGTCGAAACATTCGGATACCGAATTCGGGATAAGCAAAATATTCTTGGTGTCGCCGTGGCTGAGGAATGCCGTCGAAAGAATATCCCCTTGCGAGGTCCGTGTAGGCAGACCCGTCGAGGGCCCAACCCGCTGGATATCCCAGATTACGCCCGGGACTTCGGTGTAATAGGCCAGCCCTGCGAACTCCGCCATCAGAGAAATCCCTGGCCCGGCGGTCGCCGTCATCGAACGCGCCCCCGCCCATCCTGCGCCAATCACCATGCCGATGGCCGCCAGCTCATCTTCCGCCTGGACGATTGCGAAGGTCGCCTTTCCATCGGGACCGATGCGATGCTCTTTCATGTAGTCGATCAGCGTCTCAACTAACGAAGACGATGGCGTGATCGGGTACCACGTCACCACCGTGACGCCCGCGAACATGCAGCCCAGAGCCGCCGCGGAATTGCCGTCGATGATGATCTTGCCCGCGGTCTTGTCCATGCGAGCCACGCGGAACGGATCTTGTTTCTTCAGATTTGCCGCCGCATAGTCGTAGCCTGCCTGCGCAGCGCCGAGGTTCAGATTAGCCGCCTTCACCTTCTTCGCGAACTGCTTGCGGATAGCCTTCTCGACTTCGTCCATGTCGATGTCGAGCAACTGGGCCACAACCCCGACGTAAATCATGTTCTTGACGAGCTTGCGCAGCTTGGCTTCCGGACACACCGCCGCCACCAGCTTGTCGTAGGGCACTGCATAGAACGTAAGATCGTTGCGCAGTTCGTTCAACTTCAAAGGCTCGTCGTACAGCGCGGCGGCTCCGGGCGCGAGCGACATCACGTCCTCTTGCGCGGTTTCCGCGTTCATCGCCACCAGGAAGTCGATTTCCTTCTTGCGAGCGATGTAGCCGTCTTTATTGGCGCGAATTGTGTACCAGGTCGGAAGCCCCGCAATGTTCGATGGGAAAAGATTCTTGCCCGAAACCGGTATGCCCATCTGGAAAATGCTGCGCAGAAGCACCGTGTTGGAACTCTGCGAGCCAGACCCGTTGACCGTCGCGACCTGAATGCTCATGTCGTTGACGATCGCTTTGCGCTCCAGGCGCCCGCCGGCGTCCTGCAGCGTCACATCGGTAGTAGCCATCCCTGCCCTTCCTTTGGCACAACGGGCCTGTCGATCGCCCGGGTGCCGAGTTTGCATGAGGGAGAAAACCCTCAATTATACGGCAAGAGCGGGCGATGCCCACGCTTGAAAGCCTACTCCAGTACGGGTGTACCCGAGTGGCAAACTATGCTTCAACCCGGTAAAACTGGGCCATGGTGCGGAATTTATTATATCGTGACACGAGCAATTCCTGGGTGGGAATGTCCTTGATCGCCGCCAAGTGCGTTTGCAGGCTTTGGTCAAGCAACGCAGCCGCCGCTTCATGATCGGAATGGGCCCCGCCTTCGGGTTCGGGAACGATGCCATCAATACATCCCAGTTCGCTTAAATCTCCCGCGGTAATCTTCATGGCTTCCGCCGCCAGCGCTTTCTTGTTCGCGTCGCGCCACATGATGGACGCGCAGCCCTCGGGCGAAATCACCGAGTAAACCGCGTTTTCCATCATCAGCACCCGGTCCGCCACCGCGATCGCCAGCGCCCCGCCGCTGCCGCCTACGCCAATCACTGTAGCAATGACCGGCACCTTGAGCCGCGCCATCTCGCGCAGGTTCAGAGCGATCGCTTCGCCCTGCCCGCGCTCTTCGGCTCCCAGGCCGGGATGGGCGCCGTCCGTATCTACAAAAGTAAAAATGGGCCGGCCAAACTTTTCCGCGAAATGCATCACACGCAGCGCCTTGCGATAGCCCTCCGGATGCGGCATGCCGAAGTTGCGATACACGCGCTGCTTCGCATCGCGCGCCTTCTGCTGGCCGATCACGACCACCTCTTCCCCGTGGAAGCGCGCTATGCCGGTCACGATCGCGGGATCATCCGCGAAACCCCGGTCGCCGTGAATCTCGCTCCAGTCGGTAAAGATGCGTTCCACGTAGTCGAGCGTGTAGGGACGCTGCGGATGGCGCGCCAACTCAGTCTTCTCCCACGCGCCATAGCTCGCGTGGATCTGGCGGCGCAGCCCTTCCACGCGCCCATGCAACTGCTCGATCTGCCGCCGGGTTTCTTCGTTCTGCCCGGGAACGGTCTGCAAATGCTCGATCTGCTCCTCGATGCGGGCAAGTTCCTGCTCAGCTTTTAATCGTACTTCCATTTTTCGGGCGTCCCCATTCCTGGAGTACCAATGCGTCTCCACCATGGAAAGCAAAAATTCTGCTCCCGACACCACCTGGGCCCCATCGGCCGGCATTGGGGGAGGAGGTTGCTTTCCGGCGCTCGACTTCCTGACTCTTGGGGCTCTCATCCGCCGCCGATCTCAATTGATGATGCGAACACTGCCGCGCCCGCATAATTCTTCCACGCGCGCGATGAAGTTGCGATCCGGTTGCACATTATAGCCTTCCGCTTCCATGACCACCATGAAATCCCCCGCCCGTTCCACGTCAAACAACACCCGCGCCTCGCCCTTGCGTTCTGTAAACAGCACATGCAAGGCGTCGACCGTCGTTTCGTTGCACCCATCCACCGGAATCCGGATGCGCAGCGACCGGGGCAGCGGAACCTTCGCGTCCTCCAGCGGCATGATCTCCGCGGCGGTGATCTTCGGATTCGAACCCTCTTCCACCCGCACCCCGGCCTTCACCAGTACCGGCACCTCGAGCTTCACTTTCTCCTGCAAGCGCCGGTACGCCTCCGGGAAGACAATCATGTCGATCGAACCCGACATATCTTCCAGCGTGGCCTGCGCGTAGAAGTCTCCCTTCTTCGACTTCAGCACGCGCAGGTTACCAATCATGCCCGCGGTGGTGATGGTTTCGTCCTTGCCGGTCGAGTTTTTCATGCCGCAAATTTCCGAGACGCCCAGCGCGTTCAAGCCCTCCAGCTTGTCGCGATATTTCTCCAGCGGGTGGCCGGTAATGAAGAATCCCAGGATTTCTTTTTCTGCGGACAGGCGCTGGTGTTCATCCCAGTCCGGCACGTTGGGAAGTTGCTCATGCGTGGCTGGAGCCTCGTCCTGTTGGAAGACTCCAAACAACCCGTGCTGGCCCGACTCCGCGTCGCGCTGCGCCTTTTGGGCTCGCTCGATCGCCCGATCGATCACGGCCATCAACTGCGCGCGCCGGCCCATGGAATCCATCGCGCCGCTCTTGATCAGCGACTCGAGCACCCGCTTGTTAAGCAGGCGCAGGTCGACGCCCTCGGCGAATTCGAAGATGTCCCGATAACTCCCAAGCTTCTTGCGGCCCGCCACAATCGACTCGATGGCGTTGTGCCCCACGTTCTTCACCGCCGCCAGGCCGAAGCGAATCGCGCTGCCGTGCGGCGTAAAGTTGGCATCCGACACATTGATGTCGGGCGGTTCCACCGAGATCTCCATCTCGCGGCACTCGTTGATGTACTTCACGACGTCGTCCGTGCTTCCGGTCACCGAAGTGAGCAGCGCCGCCATGAACTCCACCGGGTAGTGCGTCTTCAGGTAGGCCGTCTGATAAGCCAGCAGAGCGTAGGCCGCCGAGTGCGACTTGTTGAAGCCGTAGCCCGCAAACTGGGCCATCAAGTCGAAAATCTTTTCGATCTTCTTCGGCGGATAGTTGCGCTGGGCCGCCCCATCGACGAAACGCTCGCGCTGCTTCGCCATCTCCTCCGCCTGTTTCTTTCCCATGGCGCGCCGCAATAAATCTGCTTCTCCCAGCGAGTATCCGGCCAGGCGGTTGGCGATCTGCATTACCTGTTCCTGATAGACGATGACGCCCAGCGTCTCTTCCAGAATCTCCTTCAGCTCCGGCAACTCATATTCGATCTTCTTGCGCCCGTGCTTACGATCAATGAAATCGTCGATCATGCCACCCTGGATGGGTCCCGGCCGGTAGAGCGCGTTCAGCGCGGTCAGGTCTTCGATCGAGTTCGGCTGGTAGCGCCGCAGGACATCCCGCATGCCGTGCGATTCAAACTGGAAGACTCCCGACGTCAGGCCACGGAAAAAGACTTTCTGGTAGGTTTCCGCGTCGTCAAGCGGAAGGTCCGCCAAGGTCAGCTTCTCGTTGCGGGTCTGCGCGATCAGCTTGATGGTGTCGTCGAGAATGGTCAGGGTCGTGAGCCCGAGAAAATCCATCTTCAACAGGCCGAGCTTTTCAATGGCCAGCATGTCGAAGGCAGTCACGATTTCGTCGTTCTTGGTCTTGTGCAGCGGCACCAGTTCATTCAACGGCCGCGGCGAGATCACGACGCCCGCCGCGTGCACCCCGGCGTTGCGGACCAGCCCTTCCAGCTTCTTCGCCGTCTCCAGCAACTCCCGGATCTGCGCGTCCTTCTCGTACGCCTCTTTCAGTTGCGGCGATTCGGCAATCGCGTTTTCCAGCTTGATGTTGAGCGTCGTGGGCACCATCTTGGCGATGCGGTCGACGTCGCTGTACGGCACATCCATGGCACGGCCGACGTCCTTGATCGCAGCCTTCGCGGCCATCGTTCCGAACGTGATGATCTGCGCAACGTTGTCGCGCCCATATTTCCGCGTGACGTAGTCGATCACTTCGCCGCGCCGGTTCATGCAGAAGTCGATGTCGATATCCGGCATCGAAATACGCTCCGGATTCAGGAAGCGCTCGAACAGCAGTTCATGCTGGAGCGGATCGATGTCAGTAATGCCCAGCGAATAGGCGACGAGGGCTCCCGCCGCCGATCCGCGTCCCGGCCCCACCGGAATGTCGTGCTCTTTGGCGTAGCGGATGAAGTCCCAGACGATCAGAAAGTATCCCGAGAACTTCATCTGCTGAATGATGGCGATTTCGCGCGCCAGCCGTTGCTCGTAGTCCGCAACGGTGTGTTTCAGCCGCCCTTGCTGCTGCAGATCGAGCAGGGGAGGAAAGCGCCGGGCGAAGCCTTCGCGGGTTACATGCTCGAAATAGCTGTCGAGAGTGAAGCCGGGGGGCACGTCGAAGTGCGGGAACGGGCTGCTCACTTTCTCAAGCTTCAGATTGCAGCGCTCGGCGATGTCAAGCGTGCGCGTTAGAACCGACGGCGCGTCCTTGAACACGCGTTGCATCTCGGCATAGCTCTTCACGAAGAACTGGTTGCCGTCGAACTTCATCCGGTTGGTGTCCTGGATCGACTTGCCGGTCTGGATGCAGACCATTACGTCCTGCGCGTGGGCATCGTCTTCGCACAGGTAGTGGCTGTCATTCGTCGCCACCAGCGGAAGGCCGAGATCCTTTTCCAGCTGAAACAGGCCCGCATGGATGCGGTGCTCCATCGCCAGCCCCTGGTCCTGGATCTCGAGATAGAAATTCTTCTCTCCGAAAATGTCGCGATACGTTGCGCCCGCCGTGCGCGCCGCCTCGTAGTTCCCTTCCATCAACCGCTCCGCCACTTCGCCTTTCAGGCACCCCGAGAGCCCGATCAACCCTTTGGAATGGTCGGCAAGAAATTTCTTGCTGACGCGCGGCTTGTAATAAAACCCGCGCAGCGACGCCTCTGAGGTGATCTTGGTCAGGTTCCGGTAGCCTTCTTCGTTTTCGGCGAGCACCAGCAGGTGGTTATAGGTATCGCCCTCGGGCGGGGTCCGCTGGATATCGTGGTCATTTTTCTTGCAGACATAAAGCTCGCAGCCGACGATCGGCTTCACGCCCGCGGCCTTGGCGGCATTCACGAAATGCACCGCGCCGAAGATGTTGCCGTGATCGGTCATGGCCACCGCCGGCATGCCGAGCTCCTTCACGCGGTGAACGAGTTTCTCGACGTCACAAGCGCCGTCCAGCATCGAGTAGTCGGTGTGCAGGTGCAGATGAACGAATTGCGACATGAGTAGAGTGATGGCCTTTTCAGTTCTGCCGATTCGCTGGCTGGTAGGAATCGCGGGAACGAGAGATTTTAGTTCAGTGCTGCTCGGATCAGCGCTTTCACAACCCGCTCAATCCATCACGGGATTCGGAATTTGAAAATCCACACCCCGTTCGTCGTTCAGCTTCATGGTCGCCGCCAGGTCAATGTCTGCGAGCGGAAACTTGGTGCGCCGGTTGCCATCGAGCACCACCAGCATCTCGTTTGCGACCGCGTAGTTCTTCACTTCCTGAATATGCCTGTCCAGAAATACCACGACCACCGGCAAATCGTCCTTCGCTTGCACCGCTGGCTGAGGAGCGGGCGCCGGCTGCGCCGCTGCGCGGCTGTACTCTCGTTCTTCCCTCAACTGTTGCACTTCATCCGACAGGCGGTTGATCTCCGCAGCTGTCTGATTCCGACCATCATAGTCATTGTTGAATCGGGCATCGTAAGAAGAATCGTCCCAATCCCAAAGCGGCCCGCCGTAGTAGGCGTAGCTGGGATACCAGTTGTAGTAGGGGTAAAAATTGCGATGACTGAACCGGCGCCCGTTGAAACCGTGTCGCGGCACAAACACGGGCCCGTGGCGAGGTGAATGAAACGAACCAGATCCGTGAAATCCGGAGCGACCACCGCCTGCAAAGCGATTGCCCCCGGAGTGCATCCCGCTGCCCGGACCACGCATTCCGCCGCCCGCTCGAAAGCCGCCCCCCGGACCGCGCATCCCGCCGCCACCGGCTCGGAAGCCCCCTCCCATGTGTCCCCCGCCTCCCCGCTGTGCCCAACAGAGAGCAGAGCCAAATATCACAAGCAACGCAGGAATAAAGAGGGAGCGCCGCATAGCGCGATTATAGCGCCGTTTGCGGGCCGAGGTTTGTAAAGAATCTTAGTGTTTCTTCTTCGCTGGCTTGGCCGCTTTGCTCGCTTTTGGTGCGGGCTGCTTCGGGGCGGGCTTCGGCGGGCTCGCCTTCTTCGGACTGGCCTTCGGAGGCACAACTGGCTTCCCTTTGGTTTCCGGTTTTGCCTTCCCATCAGGCTTCCCCTTGACCTCAACTTTTGCGGGAGCAAGTGGAGGCGCAGGTGCAGGCGCCGCGCCCTTCCCTTTCTTCTTTCCGCCCTCGGCAGCCGGAGTCGCCGTAGCGGCCGCTGCAGCAGCAGCCTTTGCCGCCCTCCCTCGCTTTGCTGGAGGCGGAGGTGGAGGCGGAGGAGGCGGAGGTGCCAGCGGCTTCAGGAACTTCAGAGTCTCGGTGCGCGAACGGAGTTTGCCGTCAAGCAGCAGGAGAAAAACATCCTGCGCAATCTTGGGATACTCCGGCAACTGCGGCGTGATGTGCAGCTCGGTCATTTCCGGCAGCGGAATCTTCTGCTGCACTTGCCGCCACTTGGTAAAGAAATTCTTGATCTTCTGCATGACCGCTTGTTGCCGCGCCGTCACTGCCAAGAACAGGATCATCTCCGGCCGCGCGCTTGAGAGCACTTGCCACGTGCGCGACGGCGTCGCCGATTCTTTCCCCGTCAGTTTCTTCGACAGATCTTTGGCGTTATCTTCCAGATCCTTCCACGACTCCACCAGCGTCTTGCGCGGAATCAGCTTACGCATATCGGCAACTTCTTTGTCGCTCAAGCGCGAAGTCAGAAAGAACATCACGGCCGGTGCCGGATCCGGCTGGTAACCCAGTTCGTTCATCTGCTGGCGCGTCTTCATTAACGTGCTCAGGCCGTTGGTATCGACCTTCGCCGTCGTCCAATGCGTGCTTAGAATCTTGAGCCAGCCTTCTTTTTCCAGCACGCGAACAATGTGCAGCGGATCGTCTTCATACGCCAGCTGTTCGATCTCATGTCCAATCGCTTTGTCGCTGACGTGCTCGATGTAGTTATTTTCGCGGGCCGAGTCGTAGCGCGTCTGTGTTTTCTCTTCCAGCGGCCAGTGGAAGCGCGCTGCGAAGCGCGTCGCCCGGATCAAGCGGGAGGGATCCTCCACAAACGCATAATTGTGGAGAACGCGAATCAGCTTGGCTTCGATGTCGGCCGCCCCATTGAACGGATCCATCAGCAATCCGCGGGAACCGAGGTTTAAAGACAGCGCCATGGCATTGGCCGTGAAATCCCGCCGCCGCAAATCCTCGATGATGGTGGAGGCCGTCACGACAGGAGGCTTGCCGACTTTGTCGTAGCGCTCGGTGCGCGCCATGCTGATTTCGGCGCGCACGTTCCCAGGCAACTGCAGAAGCAAGGTCTTGGAATCTTCGTCGGCGGATGCGACCACCGCTCCTGCCTTCTCCAACTCCTTTTGCAGCTTGAGAGGGTTGCCCTGAACTGTGAAATCCAGGTCGCGGATCGGGAATCCGCTGATAATATCCCGCACCGCACCGCCCGTCAGGTAGAGATTCATTCCTGCGGCTAGGGCGACATCGGTTACCAGGCTCGTGCCCTTTTGCTGGTCCGGCGTGAGCCGGGTTTCCATGGTGTATATGTAGTCGGCCATGCCTTCCTATGCGAGCCGCGCTGCCGCCGGCCAGACCCTGGATTTACACAGGATATCCACAGGGCCACAATTCGGGGTATGGGTGGGTCCTGCCACCTCAATATAAGTGACTCTATACAATGGGCTTAGATTCCCTGAGACGGACGGCTGCGAACAACAGAAAATAACACAAGGTTAATATTTTGGCTACTGGCAACGCGAGTTCTGCCTGCGAATCCCTAAAAGATGCGAGAATTTGAGTGCCAACCAGCCGTCTCCGCGTCTACTGGCGCGGGGATGAAGAAATTTCATGCCCTCGACCCACAAGAAAGTGATCGTTCGGAAAATCGACCGCGATTCGATCTCCGGATACGTCTCGCCCACCAACTTTGTCCGCGAGGGCAAGCTCGAATTGCTGAACACCTCCGGCAATGTCGTGGGCATCGATCTGAAGGACATCAAGGGCGTCTACTTTGTGCGCGAGTTCGGTGACTCCGAATCGCTGCTGCGCAAAACCTTCACCAGCCGTCCGCGCACCGAGGGTCTGTGGGTACGCCTCAAGTTTAAGGACACTGAAGTTGTCGAAGGGCTCATGCCGAATGATCTCTCTCAGCAAATCGCCGAGGGATTTCTTCTGAATCCCCCGGACCTCCGCTCCAACACCCAGCGCATTTTTGTTCCTCGTACCGCCCTGGATTCCCTCACCGTCCTCGCCGTGATCGGCGGCACGCACCGTAAGCGGCGCCAGGCCGAGGATCAACTCCAGGTACCGATGTTCGGCGAATAGTCATGTAGCGCGGGCGCCCTCGCCCGCGAACTGCCGGCGTTGTCAGAACTTCCGCGAAAAGAACGAAATTAATTCCAAATTAGTTTATTCTCTCCGCCAGTCTTGAGCCTGCCTCAAGTATGGCGCGGGCGCCCTCGCCGCGAAAGGTGTGGCATTGGGCTCGCGTACAATCGCAGCATCCTATGAAGCTTTCCAAACTCGCAAAAGCCCTGCAGGTAACCATAGAAAACGGCTCAGGCGAAACCGAAATCACCGGCGTTGCCGGCATTGATCAAGCCACCACGGGACAGATCACCTTCGTGGCCAATCCAAAATATGCCGCGGCCGCCAGGTCCACTCGCGCCTCGGCAGTCATTGTGGCCGAAGATTTCCCCGCAAGTTCGGTTGCCCTGTTGCGTTCGAAGAATCCCTATCTCGCGTTCGCAAAAGCGATCGAGCTTTTTTATCAGCCGCCTCAGTACATCGCAGGGGTCCACCCAACCGCGGTAATTCACCCAACCAGCAAGGTCGGCGCGCACGCGCACATCGGTCCCTACGTAGTGATCGATCACGACGTCACCATCGGCGCGCATGCCACCCTGCTGGCGCACGTGGTCATTTATCCGGGCGCGAAGATCGGCAACCATTTCTTCGCCCACGCGCACTCCGTGGTGCGGGAGCATTGCCGGATCGGAAACAATGTCATCCTGCAGAACGGCGTGGTGATTGGAGCTGACGGCTTCGGCTTCGCGAAAGACGATTCCGGCCGCTGGCACAAGATCGTGCAGTCGGGCCCGGCCGTGCTTGAAGACAATGTGGAAGTGCAGGCCAATGCCTGCATCGATCGCGCCAGCGTGGGAGAAACCTACATCGCGAGCGGCGCGAAAATCGACAACCTCGTCCAGGTCGGTCACGGCTCAAGGGTCGGCGAGAACAGCCTGCTCTGCGCCCAGGCAGGCCTCGCAGGCTCAACCGACATCGGAAAGAATGTAATCCTTGCAGGCCAGGTCGGCGTAGCCGGGCACTGCAAAATCGGCGACGGCGCCATCGCCACCGCCCAATCGGGAATCCCGAACGACGTTCCCGCCGGCGCCGTGGTCAGCGGCTATCCGGCCATCGACAACAAGCTTTGGCTTCGTTGCTCGGCCATCTTCCATCGATTGCCAGAATTGATGAAAGCTCTTCGACAGAAACAGTAAGAACACGTCGAACCCCATCGCGCACCGTCTTCAAGGGTTCTTCCGGTCGCCACGAGCGTTACAGAAGCGGCGGGAGACACGACAACGCACCGCGGCCCCGGAATTAACTCTGGTATTCGCTGGGCAGAGCGCTGTTGATCACGCACCGCACTCGTTCCATCAGGCAGTCCCGGTCGCCGAACTCCGCGGGCGCAATCGGCTCGTGAAAAATCACCTTCACCGTGCCGGGCGAAATCTGAAATCGCGCTTTCGGCATCAGATCGTGTGTCCCCACAATGGTGACCGGCACCACCGGAACCCCGCACTCCATGGCGAGATAGAACGGTCCCTTCTTGAACGGAAGCAACTTGCCGTCAAACGACCTCTTCCCTTCCACGTAGATGGTCATGTTAATCCCCTGGCGTATCACACCGGCGGCTGCGTGTACCGCCGCAATCCCGGCATCGCGATTTCCGCGATCCACCGGCACCAGCGATCCCATCCGCATGGTCTCCCCGAGAATCGGGTAGCTGAACAATTCCTTCTTCGCCATGACCGAGGTTCGCCGCGGAATCAAGGGCAGAAGAATGGGCGGATCCAGGTTTGAGGTGTGGTTGGACATGAAAATGTAGGTGAGGGATGGATCGAGACTTTCCAGCCCGGACGCCTCAACTTTCACCCCTGCCATTTTCACGCCGGTCCACGCACCCCACATGCTGATGCGGTATAGAAAGCTGATGTCGCGCGTGAGAAAGGTCCACGGAAAACCGAGCAGCGCCGCCACCGGCAAAGCGAGCGACCAGAAGGCGAGCATCAGGACTGTCCGGATCAAGGCCGCTTAATCTCCCGTGAGCTGCGCTTCGCCCTTCAGCCACGCGGCCCGGCGGGCGCGCTGCTGAGTCGTGACATTGTCCACATCTTTCACGTCAAACTCAACTTGTTCCCACGATCCGACCTTCCACTGAATCTCGCGTTCCACGCCACGATGGCGAATGCGTGCCCGGATGATGTCTCCCGGGCGCAGTTCGCCAAGTCGTCGTTCAAAATCTGACGCGACCGCACGCCCGTTAAGCGCAATCACTTCGTCGCCCGTACTTAAGCCGGCGCGTTCTGCCTCGCTTCCCCCACGTACGCGGAGCACGGAGGGCGCGGCATCAAAATTATGAGCCGCGACGAAGCCCGTGTCGGCCACCGTAGAACGACGCGCCACTACGCGCAAACCGACTGCCTTGAAGAAGTCATCCCACGGGATTTCATCCAGCCCTGCAACATATTTCGCAAAAAACATGGACAGATCCCCGTGAGAAACGCTTTCCGCGGCACTGCGTACACCCTCCGAGTCCGGAAAGAACTTGTCCTGCTTCGCATAGTTCTCGTTCATCCACTGAAACACGTTCCGGAGAGAAGCCTTCCCCTGGCTGGCGTCGCGAACCTGGAGATCCAGAATCAACCCCAGTAACTCCCCCTTGTTGTAGTAAGAAATGCTGCGCTCAGCTTCGCGATAATACGGATACTTTTCCAGCCACGCATCCAGGCTCGAGACTTCCGCGGATTGCGTCAGGTGCGCGGGCCGCTCCTGGAGTTCGGTAATCTGCTCGCCCAGCTTCCGCAGAAAGCCTGCCTCATCCAGCAACCCCGCTCGCAGCAGAATGATGTTTTCGGCCGTGCTGGTCACGCCTTCGCTGAACCACAAAGCGCGCGTGTAATTTTCCTTGCTGTAATCGATGGGTTCAAGAGACTGCGGGCGGATGCGCTTTACGTTCCACAAATGAAAGAACTCGTGAGCCGTCACCCCGTTCAGTGCTGCCGGATTCTCCCGCACGCTCTGCGCGTTGACATCGATGGCGGTGGAGTAGGCATGCTCCATGCCGCCTCCGCCTGGCCCCCGTGGAAAGTGGTAAATGAAGATGTAAGTCTGGAACGGCCGATCCTCCATCCAACCAGTAGCCGCCGTCACGATGCGCTGCAGGTTAGCCGCAATCCTCTGCATGTCGTAGTCGGCAGGATCTGCGTCGACCACCACCCGGTAGTGCCCTCCGCCCGCATCGAAATCGGCTTCCTTAAATGTCCCAATCTCTACCGGGGCATCCACCAGTCGATCGTAATTTTCGGCAAGGAAGGCGTTGCCTTCCGAAGCGAGCGGGGTCGCAAATTTCCAGCCTGTGGGAACATTTACAAATTGCAGGCGAACCTTCGCAGCCCGGGCCTCGGGCGCATACATCAGAATTTCCGCGAGATTCAAGAATGCATGGTTCGTGTTGAGCTGCGCGCCGTAGGGTCCAGGGAGGGCGGCCAGGATCTCGTACTCAACGACCGCGCCATTTTGCGCTTCATCAACTTCCCAGGTCGTCTTATCCATGGAGCGAACGGCGAGCGCCTCTCCCGAACGACCCTTGGCGCGCACCCACGTAATGTATTGCGCAAAGTCGCGAACCTGGTACAACGCATTCCACACCGGAAGTTGCACGCGCCGCTGCGCCTCGCCGGCAGGCAATTCCATCTGGACACGCACCAGATGATTCTGATACCCGGCGAGAGACACGGTGTAGCGCATTTCCGCCGTGCTGGAATTCTCACCATAGAAAAGGGTGGAATGGGCACACGTCCATCCCAGGAGAACCAACGCCAACCAGGTTCCCCGCACCTTGCTCATGCTTTCGCGGATGCCTCCAGAGAATTCTTGTTGCCGGACGCCTGCACTTTCAACCGGGCTGGAAGTTTCTCATAGATGCCGTCAAAGCCGCCATTAGAGAGAATGGCGACCACATCCCCCGAACGAAGTTCCGGAGCGATCACCTGCACAATGCCATCAGCGCCGGAAATAATGCGCGCCCGTTTTCCGCGTGCTTGCAGATCGGCGCCCACCGCCATCAGATCGAGCCGCTCTGCCGCGGGAATGGAATCGGACTTGAATACTCCTGCCACGATGACTTCATCGGCCAAGGCCAGACTGTTCGCCAGTTCATGCTGAAAGACATTCCGGCGGAGCGTGTTCGAACGCGGCTCGAGAATCACCCACAGGCGCGACCCCGGAAACCGCGAGCGCAGCGCAGTAAGCGTTCCCGCAATCGCGGTTGGATGGTGCGCGAAGTCGTCGATAATCGTGATCCCGTTGACCTGGGCCTTCACTTCCAGACGCCGCTTCACGCTGCGGAATGTACGCAGTGCTTTCTGAATCTCCGCCACATCAATCCCGCAGCCCGCAGCCATCGCTGCCGCCGCGGTCGCATTGCACACGTTATATTCCCCCGCCAGCCCAAAATCGAAGTCCGCCCACCGCTCACCCTCGCGCAGAACAGTCCACGAAGTTCGCGTCGGCTCGAAGCGCAGATCCGTAATTCGCCATTTCGCCTTCGCGCTCAAGCCGTAGCGCTCAACCGGGCAGAACGCCTTCGCAATGCAACGTTCCACGCTGGCTCCCGTATCGATCGCCACGATTCGCCCTCGGCGCGGCACCAGGTTCACCAGCCGTTTGAACGATGTTTCCACCGCATCCAAATCTTTATAGATATCGGCATGGTCAAACTCCACCGACGTGAGCACGACCGCATCCGGAAAGTAATGCAGGAACTTCGGGCCCTTGTCGAAGAAAGCTGTGTCGTACTCGTCACCTTCCAGGATGAAATGCTTGCCGCTGCCGAGCGCAAAGCTTGAGCCGAAATTTTCCGCGATGCCACCGATCAAAAACGAAGGCTGCTTTCCTGCCGAATGAAAAATCCATGAGAGCATCGACGTGGTCGTGGTCTTGCCATGCGTGCCTGCCACCACGATCACTTCTTTTCCCCGCAAGAATTCATCGTGCAGAATCTGCGGCAGCGAGCAAAACGGAATCCTCTCGTCCAGCACGTATTCCAGTTCGGGATTTCCTCGCGAGATCGCATTGCCTACCACCACAAGATCTGGGTGCGGCTGAAGGTTGCGCGCATCAAATGGCTGCGCCACTCGAATTCCCAACGACGCCAGCAAATCCGACATGGGCGGATACGCCGCCGCATCCGATCCTGTCACCCGAAAACCGCGCTCGTTCAGCATCCCCGCAAGCGACGCCATCGCCGTCCCGCAAATGCCGATCAAATGAATGTGCTTGGCCATTTCCAATCCCGTTTATCCAGGCTGAGTTGCCGCTTCCAGTATCTTAAGCGTCACTTGCCCGCCATTCACGCGGAGACTCGCCCGCACTCCAATCGGAAGGGTGATGTTCTTCCGGGTCACGTGCCCGGAGCGCAGTCCATACGCAACCGGAATCCCCATGTCCCCTACGATGCGCAGCACCACTTCTTGCAGCGTGTACCCCTGATTGTTGCTCTGCGCGCAGTCCAACATCTCCCCGA
Organism: uncultured Acidobacteriota bacterium; assembly: GCA_963850425.1. Taxonomy (GTDB): domain Bacteria; phylum Acidobacteriota; class Terriglobia; order Terriglobales; family Acidobacteriaceae; genus Gp1-AA133. The sequence goes on from CAWKLF010000008.1 coordinate 52,135, forward strand.
ACACGATGCCCTTCACGCCCCGCAGCTTCCCCGCGAGCTTCAACTGCATCAGCATCCGATCGACCTGGTAAGGCTTGGCATTCACGTCTTCCATGAACAGGATGGTGTCGTTCGTGTGGATGTCGTGCGGGGTACCAAGTGCCGCGACCAGGATGGACAGGCAGCCTCCATACAGAACTCCTTCCGCCGTTCCATCCACCAGCCCCATGGCTCCCGAATCCGCAGCCGACGTGATTTCCCAGTTGTCAGCGCCCGTCAATGCGGCCTGCCATGAGGCCAGATCGACGCCTTCCTGGTGAGCGAAATCTTTGGTGACCATTGGTCCGTGAAAGGTCACAAAGCGTGCCGAATCCGCAAAACAGGTGAGCAGCGTGGTGACGTCGCTGTATCCGCAAAAGATTTTGGGATGTCCGGCGATCTTCGCTGGATCCAGCTCCCCCAGCAGATAATTCGCTCCATAGCCGCCGCGTGCGCACACGATCGCACGAACTTCGTCGCGGCTGAACATTTCCTCGAGCTCTCGCGCCCGGCGGTTCGCCGACCCGGCAAAATACAGATCCTGTTCGAGAATGGACGGCAGATAAAAAGGCGTATACCCGAGTCGACGAAGCTCCTCGCAACCCTGCTCCAGCAACTCGCGCTTGATGTTGCTGGCCGGAGCGACGATGCCCACCATGTCTCCCGCTTTCAGAGCCGGAGGCTTCAGGCGCGTTGTCGGAGGTGCGGAATCTTTCAAAGCCTCATCCTACACAAAGAATCTTCCTTCGCAGATCAGCTGCGCGGGCCCGCGTAGAAACACTTCCTGCTCGAAGCGAACCGTTTGCCGGCCGCCCGCCGCATGCACCACGACCGGGGATTGGGTGTGCCCGCGGGTGATAGCGGCAACGGCCGCTGCGCAGGAACCGGTGCCGGAAGACTGGGTTTCCCCTACCCCGCGCTCAAAGAATCGTACTCCTATATTGCTTTTATCTTTAACGAGAACCAGCTCAACGTTAACCCCCTGCTTGAAGATCACATTTCCCTGTATCTCCGCCGCGCGCGTGCGCCAGTCCGGCCACAATTCTGGAAGAAACACCACGAAGTGTGGATTCCCCATCGAGACCGGAATGCCCTTCACCTCGCCAAACGAAGTCGCGATGCCGATCTCATTCTCAACCGCCGGCACGCCCATCGCAGTTTCGAACTCCGCCACATTCCCTCTGCGCGCAATCAGCGTGCAAGTCTTCATCCCCGCACCCGTGCGAATCCTCACCGTCTCCTTCCGAGACTCCGCGCACAGGCAAGCCGCCACACACCGGGTGCCGTTGCCTGAGATCTCCGCCTCCGAGCCATCCGCATTCACCAGTCGCGCCTCAACGTCCGCATCCTTGGCGGGGAACAGCCACTCCACGCCATCCGCCCCCACCCCATTGTGGCGATCGCAAATGCGCAAGGTTATCTCTTTTAGCTGATTTGGGACGAGCGTACCGTCGACAATCAGGAAGTCATTGCCGCACGCGCTGGCCTTCGTGAAAGCGATCTCCATAGGCCCCGGATCACTCGTGTTCGACGGAGCCCAGCGAAGCCACCGTAGAGAAGACTGTCGATTGGTGCAGCAGGAGATTGATGCGCTGATGGTCTTCGTGCGAGCCGTCGATTGCGAACATCACGCGCACATGCCCAGCTTCGCCCGCCACGCGCACATTCTGCATGCAGGCATGCGCTTCATCCAGGGTGCGGTTCGTTTCAATTAAGATGCTTTCCGCGCTCGCCCCCGTCACCTCGTAGGTCACCATCGCGGACCGCATTGCAAATCGTCGCTCCAGGTTCCCCAGCACCGCGAGAGCGAGCAGGATTACGATCGTCGCAAAAATCGCCGTGATGTAGAGTCCCCCGCCAGTCGCCATCCCCACCGAAGCCACCACGAACAGCGTAGCCGCCGTGGTCAGCCCTACTACCGAGCCACGCGCATGCAGAATCGATCCCGCGCCGATAAACCCGATTCCAGGAATGATCTGCGCCGCCACCCGCGTATGGTCCCCGCCCATGCTTCCCGCAAGTTGATCGGACAGCACCGTAAACATCGCCGACCCGAAGCAGATGAACATGTTGGTCCGCAGTCCGGCCGGCTTGTGGCGGAGCTGCCGCTCCAGCCCGATCAGTCCTCCCAGGATCGCCGCCACCACCAGGCGAACGATGGCGGTCGAAAGCACGTTTCCCATCCGCGAACCGATTGCGCCCATGGTGCTGTGAATGTCCAACATAGGTGGAAACGCTTAGGCGAGTGGATTTTATCACTGGAAAATCGCTGTCCCGGCAGTGCGAATCCCGATGCCATTAACCTGCATGGTTACCAACCTTCAGTCTGGATTTTGCGAGTTTGGAAAATGGTCGCCTTATGCTGTCCGTTCACAGCGATAATCGTTAGTGCCGGCAGGCCGCGCGCGTGCATTGCGTTCCACACCGGATCGCCTTCAAATGCCACGGCAAAATCCGCGAACTTCGCCGGATCAGCCAGCGCCTCTTCCCACAGCCCTTGGGGATCGGAAGGCTGTTTCCATACGCGGTGATTGCCTTCGTTAATCGTGCGCTTCAGCGGGATGCCCGCATCCTGCAGCGCTCCCACGTGCTCCCCGAGATACATGAGCAGCGTGGCTTTCGCGGGAAGGTTTTGTAACTGTTCGGCCAGCGAGCGCTCCAACTGAAGACGTATCCGCGAATTCACCCAGGCTTCCCGATAACAAGCCGGCTGCGCGCGCCACACTCCGATATAGCTGATTGCCACCAGCAAAACTCCAGCCATGCCCACGCTCCACTTTCCTGCCGAAAACTTCAGCAGCGAAGCGGCGTATGACACGGCCAGAGCCAGAAAAACCGCCAGCGCCGGCAAAAGCTGGATTCCGTAGCGGATGTTGTAAAGCGAGAATGGCCACCACGCCGGGGTAAAGATGGGAACACCGCCGTACCCAACCGACAGCATATAAAACGGCACGGGCAGCCACAGCCACAACAGTGCCCTGCGCGCGCGATGTGTGAGAGCAAACCCCGCTCCCACCAGCGCAACCAGGATCCACACCCGCTGCCAGTTCCCTTCCGCAACGCTGAACTCGGCGGATTTCATAAAATACAAACCGGCCATCGGAAGGTTGTGCGTACCCGGGTGCGGCGGGAAGCCGGGCACCGACGTCTTTTTCTCGATGGCCCGCGCCGAGTACGGACCGTTGGCGAATTCGAGCGCGTTCCCGTAAACCACAGCGTTATAAGCGAACCACAAGACCGGGGCCGCACCCGCCAGCATCACGAACACCGTCACCGTACGCATCGCTCCTGCGCCGCCTGCGCGCCACCCCAGCCACATCACCGCCGCAGCGATGAACGCCGCCAGGAACCACCCGTCGTAACGCGTGAAACAAGCACCCGCCAGGCATAGCCCGCACTTCCAGAGAGACCGCTTCGTTTGATCCGTCCATCCAGCCGATCGCGGCGCCTTTGCGAATTCGGCAAAGTGCACAACCGCCCACACAAACAACGCAAGGTAGAGCGATTCGGTCATCGCGGTCGACTGCAGATAGAGCAGGTTCGGATTCAACCCGTAGATGGCGGCCGCGAATGCCGCGGTCGCGCTAGCGCTCCAGGACGACTGGCTGAAATCTGACAGCGCGCCTCTCACCAGACGAAAGATTCCTACGACCCCAAACACGTAGGCCGCCATCGAAGGCAGCGATCCGCCAACCCCGGACTGCCACATCCACTTCGACGCCACCAGCGGCATCATCAACAAATGCGGCAAAGGCAGCCACACCGTTCCCAATTGCAGCAATCCCGGAGTGCGCGAGTCGAATACGCGCCGCGCGATGTTGATGTGCGCCACGGCGTCGCCATACAGAAGAACGCCGCCGCCCCGGTAGCAGACGAGAAACGCCCCCACCGAAGCGCAGGTGGCCAGCGCTGCGACCCATGCAGTTTCCCGATCCCTGTGGACCTCTGCCGAGCGCTCTGACGAGGATTTCATTCGAAGTGAGTGAGTTCGCGGAAGACCTGGAAGCGCGCTTCTATCTCGTCTTTGGTTAACGACTGCAGGCGCTCGGTGCCGAAGCGTTCCACCGTAAACGATCCCATCACGCCGCCGTAAAACAGCGCGCGCTTCAAGACCTCGCGATTCACTTCGCCCCGCGACGCGATGTAGCCCATGAATCCGCCGGCGAATGAATCACCCGCCCCGGTCGGATCCTGCACCTGCTCGATAGGCAGCGCGGGCGCGCGAAAAGGATGATGACCAATACCGAACGCGCCTTCACGGAAGAAAATAGTCGCGCCGTATTCGCCGTGCTTGATCACCAGCGCCCGCGGTCCCATGGCCAGCACTTTCTGCGCGGCGCGCGGCAGGTTGGTTTCGTGGGCGATCATCTTTGCTTCGGTGTCGTTGATCAGCATCACGTCGACCAGCGAAAGCATCTCCGCCAGTTCGCGCGGCGTTCCGTTGATCCAGAAATTCATGGTGTCGCCGCCCGTGAGCTGGACGCCATTCATCTCGCGCCGCACCGCGGTCTGCAGTGATGGGTGAATGTTGGCCAGGAACAGGAACTGCGTGTCGGCGTATACCTTTGGGATCTTGGGCTCAAATTTCTCGAATACGTTGAGCGCGGTAAAGTCGGTCTTCGCCTCATTGAGGTTGTCGGTGTAGTGCCCGCCCCATCGGAAAGTTTTCCCGGGGGCCCGCTCAATACCGCGCGTATCGATGCCGCGTTTCTTCAATACCTCTTCGTGTTCCGGCAGGAAGTCGTCGCCCACCACGGCCACCACCCGCACCTCGGTAAAGAAGCTGGCAGCCAGGGCGAAGTGGGTGGCGGCGCCGCCCAGCACGTTTTCCACGCGCCCCGAGGGCGTGGCAATGTTGTCGAACGCGACCGAACCAACGACAAGTATGCTCATGAGTGATTTGAATTATTTTCCTGGGGAAAGATATTTATCGAGGATGAGGCTCAGCTTCTGCCGGGTGGCCTCCGGGATCTTGTCGCGCTCGGTGAGAATCGCATGGGCCAGCGCCGCTCCGCACTTGCAGGTCCGCTCCGCCGGCATTGCCGCCACCGTCTCGCGTACCACCTTCGCCGCGTTCTCGGCATTCTTCACCAGCACGGCCACAATCTGGTCCACGGTAACGGAGTCATGATGCGGATGCCAGCAGTCATAGTCGGTGACCATGGCCACGGTCACGTAGCAGATTTCCGCCTCGCGCGCCAGCTTGGCTTCCTGCAGGTTCGTCATCCCGATCACGTCCATGCCCCAGCTGCGATAGATGTTCGACTCGGCCCTGGTCGAAAACTGCGGACCTTCCATGTTGAGGTAAGTGCCGCCACGCTTGCCAGTCACCTTCACCTTGTTGCAGGCGCCTTCTACGACCACCGAGAGTTGCGGGCACACCGGATCGGCAAAGGCAATGTGCGCCACGACGCCATCGCCGAAGAAAGTGTCAATGCGATGCCGCGTACGATCAAAGAACTGGTCAGGAATTACGAAATCGAGCGGCTTATGCTCTTCCTTCAGCGATCCAACCGCCGACACCGACACGATGCGCTGCACTCCGAGCTGCTTGAACCCGTAAATATTTGCGCGGAAGTTCAGTTCGCTGGGGAGAATGCGATGCCCGCGCCCGTGCCGCGCAAGGAATGCGACCTTACGCCCTTCCAGCGTGCCCAGCACATACGCGTCCGAAGGGTCGCCGAACGGCGTTTGCTGTTTCAGTTCCCGCACATCTGTAAGCCCGGGCATTGAATAAAGCCCGCTGCCGCCGATAATCCCAATCTCCGCTTCCGCCAACCGCCCTCCAGTAGGTTCCGCAGCATCGAACCAAACTCACGATTATACAAAAGCGATGCCGCACCATTACATGAGGGCAGTCGCGCTTGCACTGTGAGCCCTCAGCATCAGTTCTCCGCGCTCTCAGCAGCTTTTCTGCGCGCGCTCTGCGGCAGTCCTTTGCGCCTCAGCAGCAGTTCTCTGCGCCCTCCGCAACAGTTCTCTGCGTCCTCTTGCGCAATTCTCTGCGCCCTCTGCGTTTTAAGATTTTGTAGCGGATCTCCGGCCATCCCCCCCAACCCGGGCCACTGCCTTTCCTCTCCAGCTAGAATCAAGCCCATGAAGTCTCTCCCGAAATTCTTCGCGACGATCCTGTTTCTGAGTCCAGCCTTCGCGCAGCCGCCGAAGCCGGCCACTGTCCCCATCACGTTAGACCATAACCGGATTGTGATCGACGTCTATCTCCCGCTGCCCGACGGAACCAGCAAGCGAGTCCGCGCATGGGTCGATACCGGCAGCTCGGAAATGATGACCAGCCAGCGAGTCGGTGAACTATTCGGTCCCCTCAATTGCGATGCCCAGACTTGCACCACATCGCTGCCTCGCGAGCTGACGATTGGGGGCATGAAGATTTCCCTGGCGGGAGTGCAGAGCGCACACGCTCCGGCGGGCCTCCCAAAGGATGTCATGGTCCCCGGGATGAGTCCTGAGATCAAAATTCCTTCGACCATCCTCCACAACTATGACCTGGTATTCGATTACGCGAATCGCGAGTTCACGATCGGCGAACCAGGCTCGGTAAAATTTCAAGGTACGTCCAGCAAAGCCACGGTCAATCAGTTCGGATTAATTCAGATCCCCACCCAGGTCGCAGGAGAAATCCTCAGCCTCTCGCTCGATACCGGCTCTGGCATCAGCTTCATCGCGGGCGAACGCGTCGGGAAGTGGCACACGACCTATCCAGCGTGGCCATATATGAAGGGCGCGGCCGGAGCCGCCAACCTGTTCGGCACGCCGGACGAGCCGGGGCGAGAGTTGGTGCGTCTGCCGGATTTGAAAATTGGGACATCGATTCTACACGGCGTCATCGTCGCCAGCTTGCCTCCCGATTTGCTCAAGCGACTCAAAGATCGAACCGGCACTGATACGAATGGATTGCTGGGCGGCGAGGCATTCCGCAATTGCCGCCTCGGCATCGACTACGCGCACCAGATGCTGTACCTCGAGCCACCCGCTCACAACCCGGCGCCCGATATGAACGTCGTAGGCCTGACGTTGCATCCGGAAGGCGACGGCAAATTCAGCGTGCTGGCAGTTCTTGACGTCGATGGCAAGCCGGCCGTGCCGGAAGTAAAAGCGGGAGACATTCTGGTTGGAGTTGACGGCGCGCCCGCCTCGGGCGCTACGCTCGGACAAGTCTGGTCCCTGCTCGGAGGCACCTCCGGTCAGACTCGTTCCCTGACGCTTGAACGGGACGGGAAACGCTTCACGGTGGATACGCCGGTTCGCCGCTTCCTGGCCGCAGGGAATTCAAAGCCGACGCGCAGCCCGCGCAACCCGCATCGCCGGAATTGACCCCAGGCGGCCAACGTCCCGACCGGCTGCTGCATATATTAGCTCAATGATAACGTTTTGCGTTTAGAGCCCCTGTGGCGAATCGCTGGGGTGGCGGATGACCTCAGCGTCCACCCGGCGCACAAACGGGGCTCAGCGAGCCTCTAAACGCCACTAGCGGGCGTTCTGCGCGATGCCGGCACCCTATTTTCGGGATGCCGGCAACCGCTTTACCTGTTTTCAACAACTTAGCTTATAGTGAACCGCAAGTTGGGCGTCTGGGAACTTTCCCGCTCTCCTCACCGCGTTGCCGCGGCCGCAAACACGTCGCGCTCGATCTTGTCGGTAGTGTCCTGATCCAGGCTCTCGCTGATCAGGACCATGTCGCCCTTGATTTCGATCACGACCGGACCTTCCTCGGTCAGGTAGCTGTGCGTTCCGGACAGTGTCTCGATTGTGTCTTTGGCCGCTCTGACGGTTTTCTTTTCCTCGCCTTTCTTTTCCTCGCCCACCTCGCGCAGATGGGTGTAGCGATCTTTCAAACCCTTGGCATAGATGAAGGCGAACTCGGAAGCCTTCTGCGCATTCGACCAGCGCGACAGGTACATGAGGCCCAAGGGCGCCGACGAGTCGCCCTTCGGCCGCACCGCGTAGTAATAGCCGCCACGCCAGTGCGGATAAAGGCGCTTGGAAACTTCGGCTCCGGCATACTGGTCAATCAACAACGCGGCGTCGAACTCTCCGACGGCGCCCACATCGAACTTGTCGTAGTCCTTGAAATCTTTCTTGAAATCCGCCAACGGCATGGGCGGAAGTTTCTCTCCCGAAAGGTAAACCGCCGGCTCCATGATTTCGCGCGTCGAGCGCGGCGGGTTCTTAAAAGTCCCCGCGTACGCTTTCTCCTTCCCGATGCGGGTAAGCAACTCGGTTTCGAAATCCAGTCCGTAACGGTAGGGGAAAGTCAGCGCTTCCTTGATGTAAAGCGGCGCATTGTGAAACTCCACCGAATCGGGCGTGCCGACCAGCATCCCGGCCTTCAGAGCCGCGACGATCTGCGGCGAGTCAACCACCGATTGCCCGGTTGGCGAAAGCTCGTAGTCGATCAGCACGACCATCGCCTGGCCCTCCACCACGGCCTGGTGCGCTGTCGAAGCTTCATCGTTTTCGATGTCGGCGACAGTTGGTTCTTTCTTGCTGATTCCGAGGTCCGCATCGCCGGCCTTCATGTATTTTTCGAGCCCGAATGCCTGGTCCTGCAACGCGTGCGTCAATTCGTGCGCCAGCACCGGCTTCTGCTGTTCGGCCTCGATCCAGTCGAGCAAGTTCACCGTCTTCGCTTTCGGGTCGTAGTATCCCGCGACCTGTTCGCGAAGCAGGGCGAGCAGAAAAGTCTGCAGGTCAAAGTTGCGCGGCAGCAATCCGAACTTCTTCAGCACCAGCTCCGAGCGGCGCAAACGCTGGGAATCCTCATCTTCGTCCATGTGCTTGCGGATGAAGGCCACCACTTCGTCGCGGTTCACCAGCTTCCGCTTCACGTCTTCCTTAATCTGCAAGGACGTATCTTTGCTGACAAATTTCAGAATCTCGTCCACGGAGCGAAACAGTTCCTCGGCCTCTTGCGGCGAAATCTTTTTCTCGGGCTGCTCTGCCTCAGGTCCAGCCGGAGGCGAATCGCCCGCTTTCTTGTCCAGCGTCCCCGACGACGGTGATTGCGACGGGGGTTGCGGCGGCGCAGGCTGGCCGTTGCTGTCCTGCGCTTGCATCAATCCCGCGAAGCCAGCGCTCAAAAGAATCGTGAACCACAGAATCCCAACGCAAATCCGGTACAATTTCACATTCTTCCTTCAGGACACAATATGTCCGATTCCGACCGGCGCAGCCAGGCTGCCGAGTACTTTCACAAGGCCTACGAGCTGCAGAGGACCGGCGAGTATCGGCAGGCCATCGAACTCTATACCCGCTCCATCGAGCTCTTCCCCACCGCCGAAGCGTACACGTTCCGCGGCTGGACGTATTCGTTCCTCCACGACTACGACCACGCAATCGAAGAATGTCTGCAAGCCATCCAGGTCGATCCGGAGTTCGGCAACCCTTACAACGATATCGGCGCTTACCTGATCGAACAAGGAAAATGGCGTGAGGCGATCCCGTGGTTCGAGAAAGCAATCGCCGCCAACCGCTACGAAGCCCGCGCCTATCCTCACTTCAACCTGGGCCGGGTGTATGAACATCTCCGCGAGTGGAACCGGGCAAAGACCTGCTACGCCCATGCCTATGCGATCGATCACAGATATGTGACCGCGCTGGCGGCGTTTCGTAGGGTGTCGGCCGCGTTTAATTAAGGCTTCGGCACAAACCTCAAGTGCGCGCCTGCGGCAAGGGATTCTTCCTACCATCGCTCCACTGCAATCCACTGCAAGAGATATTCCCACTCGGCATCCTGAGCGACACCAAAAGCCACCGTTGAGAAAGTCGCTTACAACCGCTGTTTGTCGGCGATATCTGCGTCAGCTAGATGATTCCCCTGAGCAACTCAGCTCTCTGGCATGGGTTTCCACTGAGAACGGGTTACCCGAAGGACTGTAGGCCCGAACGTCGTGCAAAAGACATCGGATACCCAAAGTCTGGTGACCGAAGATTCGGCGCTCGGCAGTTGCGCCGGGAAAACCCGCTGGGGCGTGCAAATCCCATCGGCTGTTCAGAAAGGGATAAACATTTATGAACATCAATTCTTTGCAGAAAATCCTGAAGAGGCGATGGGTGCTGACCACCCTGCTGGTCGCCGTGGCGGTACTCCCTGCGGCTCTGCCGCTTGCTCATGCGCAAGGTCAATATGATCAAGATCAATATGACCCGCCTGGCCGCGTCGCGCGGTTGGGTTACATGCAAGGTTCCATCTCATTCCAGCCAGCCGGCGAGTCCGAGTGGGTAGAAGCGGTTGCAAATCGTCCCATGACGACCGGCGACAGGCTGTGGGCTGATCGCGACGGGCGTGCTGAAGTGGAACTGGGATCGGCCTCCATCCACCTTGCTCCCAACACCGGCTTCTCTCTCCTCAACCTTGACGACCGCACTGTTCAGATTGAGTTGAGCTCGGGTACTCTCGACCTTCGCATCCGCCGTCTCGACCGGGACAGTGTTTTCGAGGTGGATACTCCCAACCAGGCGTTGACGGCCTTACAGCCAGGGCGTTATCGAATTGAAGCTTCGGAAGACGGTAACTATACCGTCGTCACGATTCGCGAAGGTGAAGGCGAATCGACCGGGAACGGCCAGGCTTACACAATCCATGCCGGACAGCGCATCACTCTCAGCGGAAACGACTCGCTGAACGCAGAGCTTCAGCAAATCTCCGCTCCTGACGAGTTCGACAACTGGAGTAATTCCCGCGACCGTCGTTATGACAATTCGCGTTCATCGCAATACTGCTCGCAGGATCTGGTAGGAATGGAAGACCTCGATGACAATGGCGACTGGCGTTCCGACTCTAATTATGGAAACGTCTGGTATCCGAGGGTGTCGGCTGGCTGGGCCCCGTATCACGATGGGCACTGGGCCTGGATTGATCCGTGGGGATGGACTTGGGTTGATGACAGTTCTTGGGGATACGCCCCCTTCCATTACGGCCGTTGGGCTTCGGTCGGAGGACGATGGGGCTGGATTCCGGGACCCCGTCAAGAACGGTCGGTGTACGCTCCTGCTTTAGTTGCTTTCGTGGGCGGTGGTTCTTTTGCCGCCGGATCCGTTGCCTGGTTCCCGCTAGGTCCACGTGAAGTGTACGTTCCGTCTTATCGGGTAAGCCAAGGGTATGTAAATCGCGTCAACGTCACGAACACAACGGTCAACACTACGACCGTCACTAACGTTTACAACACGACCATCGTTAACAAGTCCACCACTATTACGAACGTCAACTACGTGAACCGGAACGTGCAGGGCGCGGTGACCGCTGTTCCACAGAGAGCCTTCGCCAGCGCTCAACCAGTGGCCAGAAACGCGGTCAGAGTAAATGCGCGTGACGTGGCTTCCGGACCCGTGAACGTGCGAGCAGCCGTCCCACCTGCGCGCGAAGCCATCCTGGGAGCACACGCGAACACGGCGAACCGCGTAGCGGCCCCTCCGAAAGCTGTAGCCGCTCGCACTGTGATCGCTAAGGCAACGCCCCCGCCGACTCCGGCCTCATTCGCCGCGAAGCAGCAGGCGCTCCAAGCTCACCCAGGCCAATCCGTGGATCGGACAGAGATGCGGAAGCTCCGTCCAGCCTCGGCAGACACTCGCCAAGTAAAACAAGCGCCTCCAGCCAAGCCAGCCACTCCAACTCAGGCAAAGACGAATCCGCCTGCAAACGGAGCCCCTGCGGCGAACGCGCGACCGGGTGCAAACGCATCGCAGCCGGCGCGTCCGCAACCGAACAACGAAGCGCCGAACAATCGCCCCGAGCCGAATCGACCGGAAGCGAATCGACCCGACGCGAATCGGCCGCCACAACCGCCGGCCCGCAATGACCGTCCGGCTAACGCCGAACCTAATAATCGCCCGAATCAGCCGGCACCCAACAATCGTCCTGACGCGAATCGTCCTGACGCGAATCGCCCCGAGGCTAACCGGCCTTCACAGCCGCCGGATCGGAACGACCGTCCAGCTAACGCCGAACCTAACAATCGTCCGAATCAGCCGGCTCCGAATAATCGTCCGGAGGCAAATCGTCCCGAGCCGAACCGGCCCGAGGTCAACCGGCCTCCGCAACCGCCGGACAAAAACGACCGTCCGGCCAAGGCCGAACCTAACGATCGTCCGAATCAGCCGGCTCCGAATAATCGTCCGGAGGCAAATCGCCCTGAGCCGAATCGGCCCGAGGCCAACCGGCCTCCGCAACCGCCGGACAAAAATGACCGTCCGGCCAAGGCCGAACCTAACGATCGTCCGAATCAGCCGGCTCCGAATAATCGTCCGGAGGCAAATCGTCCTGAGCCGAACCGGCCCGAGGCCAACCGGCCTCCACAACCGCCGGCCCGCAATGACCGTCCGGCGAATGCCCAACCTAACGATCGTCCGAATCAGCCGGCTCCGAATAATCGACCGGACGCGAATCGCCCCGAGCCGAACCGGCCGGAAGCGAGTCGTCCTGAGCCGAATCGGCCCGACGCCAACCGGCCTCCACAACCGCCGGCCCGCAATGACCGTCCGGCGAACGCCGAACCCAGCAATCGTCCGAACCAGCGCCCTGCGGATAATCGACCAGACGCGAATCGGCCGGAGTCGAACCGCCCTCAGGATCGACCCGAGGCAAAGCCCGCTGGAACTCCGGACCGTCAACAACCGAAGCCACTCACACCCGAGGAGAAAAAGCGCCAGGAGGAGCAGCGCAAAGAGGAGTCACAGCCGCCCCAGTAAACAACTAGCGTGGGCTGGTGTTGAAAGAGAATGACACGTGCTGAAGGCAGGGCTGCCCGGACGGTGCAGCCTTGCCTGGCGCAGCCTTCGCATAGTCGCACAAATATCGGACCGACGAGAGTAACTCTCTGACGATGCTTTCACTCGCCCCTGCAGAGCCCAGGTTAACGTCCAAAAAACGGCCGCGAACCTGGGGCGCCGTTGGGCGACGCTACTTGACGCGGGCAGCGATCCAGTCTCCTGCTTCGCGCGTCCCTAGAGTTCCACCAATATCCGGCGTAGTCTTTTTCTGTCGAACCGCCTCTAGTACCGCGCCCTCGATTTTCACGGCTTCTCCATTCAGCCCCAGGTGAGCCAGCATCATGGCCGCCGTCAGAATCGCGCCCATCGGGTTGGCAAGATTTTTTCCCGCCATCGGCGGCGCCGATCCGTGGACCGGTTCGAACATCGAAGTCTTTCCCGGATGGATGTTTCCGCTGGCAGCCATGCCGAGTCCGCCCTGCAGCCCCGCAGCCAGATCCGTGATGATGTCCCCGAACATGTTGTTGGTCACGATCACGTCGAACGGGCGCGGATCGCGCACCATCTGCATGCACAGCGCGTCGACATACATGTGTTCCGGCTGGATATGCGGATACTCGCGCGCAACTTCTTTGAACACTCTCTGCCACAGGCCGCCGGCGTGCGTCATGGCATTCGACTTGTCGCACATGAGGACGCGGCTGCGCTTGCTGCCATCCTGCTTCGGATGCTTCTCGCAATAATCGAATGCGTAGCGAATCACCCGCTCCACTCCCTTGCGAGTATTGATGTCTTCCTGGATGGCGACCTCGTCTCCCGTTCCCTTCTTGAAGACGCCGCCAACATCGCCATACACGCCTTCGGTATTTTCGCGGATCACCACGAAATCGATGTCCTTCGGATCGACCTCCTTCAGCGGGCAGAGCACGGAGTCGAGCAAACGTACCGGACGGACGTTCGCGTAGAGGTCCATCTGGAAACGCATGCCCAGCAGGATTTCTTTCGCGTGGATGTTGGTTGGAACGCGCGGATCACCGAATGCACCAACCAGAATGGCGTCGAACTCGCGGCCCAGCATGGCGAAGCCGTCGGGCGGAACGGTAACGCCGTCGGCGAGATAGCGCGCGGCTCCCCAGTCGAACTGGTGGGTTTCGATGGCGGCGCCCGAGGCCAGCACTACCTTCATGGCTTCCGGGATGACGTCTTGCCCGATGCCATCACCGGCGAGGACTGCAATCTTCTTGGTGGAAGTCACGCAGCAGAGAGTATCAAGGGATGGAAGGGTTTGCCATTGCATCGAGCGAGCGCGGGCTCACGCCTGCTGTGCGTTGTGGCGCCCCTACGGGGCTTGCGTTCCTTTTTATCTTTAACCCAGCGCTTACGCGCTGGGCTAACACTATGCCGCCGCTTCGCGGCTGGGGCTATGCCCAGCAGGAAATCGCCGCAAGCATAAGCGCTGCCATCGCTACGGCTCGAAAACTTTTCATTGAGCTCTCCTCAAAAGGGATGTTCCACCGCATTTTTCGCGGTGGGCGCCGAAAACGCTGTCCCGCGCGTCTCCGCTATAATTCATAGAGACGCAGATGTCGCTCACGACCCCACATAACGATGCTCCAGTGTCCGCGCCCGGCGGCGAGGCTTGGCCCGCTCAGTTCGGCAAGGTTACAGACGAATTTGCCGCGTTGAAGTCAACCTGCGGGCTCTACGACCTTCCGCAGCGAGCGAAAATTCGCCTGAGCGGCGGGGATAAGGTCCGCTGGCTGAATGGCATGGTCACCAATAACGTCCGGGATATGGTTCAGAATCACGGAGTTTATGCCTTCCTGCTCAACCCGCAGGGCCATATCATGGGCGACCTAATTGCATTCCACCGCGGCGAAAGTCTGCTGGTCGAAACCGATCTTGTCCAACTCCAGACGATGCTGGCGACGTTCGATCACTACATCATCATGGACGATGTGGAAGTCGCGAATATTTCCGACAGCATCGCGAGCATCGGCCTGACGGGACCGAACAGTGATGCGGTGCTCAACGCCGCGGGGATCAAGGTTCCCGCGCTTGAGCCGCTGCAGATTGCTGACTTGTCGTGGCACGACCTTCCGATTAGCGTCGTGCGCGGCGAGCACGCGCCTTATCTTTCCTACGAGATCTGGATTGCTCCGAAACATGGAAATTCTCTGCGCGAGGCGTTGCAAAACGCCGGTGCAGTCCCAATCGGCCAGGACGCGCTCGAACTTTACCGCATCGCGCTGGGTGTTCCGCGTTACGGGCAGGACATCCGGCAGCGCGATCTGCCGCAGGAGACCGATCAGGAACGCGCCTTGAACTTCAACAAGGGATGCTACGTAGGCCAGGAGATCGTCGAGCGAATTCGCTCGCGCGGCAATGTTCACCGCAAGTTCACCGGATTCAAGATTGACGGTGCGGCACCCGCGCCGGGCACCAAGATTCAGGCGCAGGCCAAGGATGTCGGCGAAGTAACCAGCTCCGCGGTGATCCCGACGCCCAAAGGCGGCCAACCCGTGGCGCTGGGTTATCTGCGCCGAGAATTCGCAATGACCGGAAAGGAACTGGAGATCGCGGGTAGCCGCGCGCTGGCCTGCGACCTTCCCTTTCAAGACCTGCTGAAAACCTAGAAGGAAGACATCATGGCTCAGAGAAAAGAAGAAGCTGCATTTACCGTGACCGACCGCAGGCTGTTCACCACCGACGGCGACCTACGCTCGGATTTGCCCGAAGAGAAGCAGGACGCCGCTCCCATTGCGGCAGCCGTCGCTCCACCTCCCGCGTCTGCACCGGCTGAAAACGCGCCGGAGACGCCCGGCGACGGGAGAGTGCCTCCGCCTCCGACCGCCGACGAGCAGAAGGCCAGCGATGACGCTTACCGGCAGTCCTCCAAAGACCTGGATGCGCGGGTAGAGCTTAGCGGCCACTCCGCCAAGGAATTCGAAATCACCTTTGAACGGTTCATGGCCTCGCTCTACATGAGCGGCATGATGCAGATGGGCATGATGGCTGAAGAGGGCGCGCAGCCGCGCGTCGATCTGATCGGCGCACGCCAGACCATCGATACACTCGGCCTGCTGCAGGCCAAAACCAAGGGCAATCTCACGCCGACCGAAGATCATTTTCTGCAGAACTGTCTTTACGAGTTGCGCATGGCTTACGTGGAAGTCACGAACGCGCTGGCACGTCCGCCGCAGGCTCCGGGCCCGGCAGCGGGCAGCAAGACACGATGAAGGCAAGCCTGACGGTGCTGGGCAGTGGCACGTCGATGGGGGTGCCTACCATCGGCTGCACCTGCGCCGTCTGCCACTCGTCCGATCCGCACGATCGCCGTACGCGCCCTTCCATCCTGCTTGAATTCGGCGGCAAGGTCGTTCTCATCGACACCACCCCAGACTTTCGCGAGCAGGCTATCCGCGAGCAGATTCGCCAGATTGACGCGGTCCTGTATACGCACGCCCATGCCGACCATATTCTGGGCATCGATGATCTGCGCCCGTTGAGTTACCACCGCGACGGTGGGATCCCACTTTACGCGAGGCCCGACGCGGCCGATTTCATCCGGAACATGTTCCGCTACATTTTCGACGCGGATTACAAATTCGGCGGACTGGCCCGCCTCGAACTCAAACCCATTGCTGGAACCTTCGAGCTTTTTGGCGTGCGCTTTGAACCGATTCCGATTGTTCACGGCGATACGGAGATTTACGGATACCGCTTCGGGAGCGCTGCGTACCTGACCGATTTCAGCGAGATTCCCGAGTCCTCGATGCCCCTCTTGCAAGGTCTGGACGTGCTGTTTCTGGACGGCTTGCGTTACAAGCCCCATCCGACACATTCGACGGTGCAGAATTCGATCCGCATTGCGGACCGCCTGAAAGCGAAGCGGGTGTTCTTTACGCACATCTGTCACGACCTGCCGCACGAGGAAACCAACGCGAGCCTTCCTTTCAACGTGCGCTTGTCGTATGACGGAATGAAACTGGAGTTTGAGATTTAGTAGAAGTTCAGGTTCAGTGCAGTAAAGAAGTCGGGTTCTTGGCGTCCTTCGCGCACTCTTGGCGAATTTGCCGTTTAAGCATGCAAGTCTTCCACAAACTCGAAGAAGTTCCCGCCGGATTCGGCCCCACGGTAGTGAGCGTGGGCAACTTTGACGGCGTGCACCGCGCTCACGAAGCTGTTCTCAAGGACATCGTTGAGCGTGCCCGCCAGCAGAACGCGAAATCGGTCGCGATCACGTTCGAGCCGCATCCTGCCCGCATCCTCAGGCCTGACTCGGGGCTGAAGCTGCTGACTCCGACTCCGGAAAAACTGCGCCTGCTCGAGGCCACCGGCCTCGACGCGGTGCTCCTGCTTCCCTTCAGCCGGGATCTCTCTTTGCTGACACCGCGCGAGTTTGCCGAGCGTATTCTTCGCGACAGGCTCCATGCCGCCGAAGTTCATGAAGGCTACAACTTCCATTTCGGGCACAAAGCAGCGGGCAACGTGCAGGCCCTGACGGACTTCGGCCGCGACATGGGCTTCGTCGTGAAAGTATTCGACGAGATGGTGCTGCGGGGGGAGGCCGTCTCCAGCAGCCAGATCCGAAAGCTGCTGCGGGAAGGCCGGGTCAGCCGCGCGCGTCACCTTCTTGGCCGTCCCTTCGCCATTCTGTCAGCGCCCGGCCGGGGGCGCGGTTATGGCAGCAAGTACACGGTTCCGACCATCAATCTGAACCGCTACGAAGAGCTCGTACCCGCGGATGGGGTCTACATCACCCACACCCGGGTCGCCCGGGAATGTTTCGAGTCGGTCACCAATGTCGGAAACCGGCCCACCTTTGGCGCGGATTCATTCGCCATCGAGTCGCACTTGCTCAATTTTCATCCCATCGAACTGCGGGCCGATATGGAAGTCGAGATCTTTTTTCTGGAACGGCTGCGCGATGAAATCAAGTTTCCATCGGTGGAAGCCCTGCGCGAGCAGATCGCCAGGGACGTCCACAAGGCTCGCCGCTACTTCCATCTGGCCGCGCTCCCAAAACGGAAGAGCTGAACGGCGCGGACCCGGTTTTCGAGTCGCGCCATGCCGGCGAACTCCTTTACAATCCGAAGCATCTAGGTAAGAGGTAAGACAAAAGACATATGAGCAAGAACCCGTCGCGCCCTTCTCATAACAGACTCTGCCGAGTTGGTACACTAATCGTTATTACAACCATGGCAATCGTATCCACAGGACTACCCGCCTACGCCGCCGAGACTGAATTCGGCCCGAGCAACCCTTTTTACGCGGAAAGCACGCTGCCTTTCCATGCGCCGCCTTTTGACAAGATCAAGGACACTGATTATCAGCCCGCCATTGAGGCGGGCATGGCACAACAGCGCGAGGAAATCAACGCGATCGCCAACAATCCCGCACCTGCAACTTTCGAGAACACGATTGTCGCCATGGAAAAGACCGGACGCCTGTTCGATCGCGCCATGTCGACCTTTGGCGCCGTCACCGGGGCCAACCTGAATCCGGTGCTGCAGGAAGTGCAGAAGGTGGAAGCCCCCAAGCTGGCCGCGCACAGCGATGCCATCTTCCTCGACGCGAAATTGTTCCAGCGCGTGAAGGCGATTTATGACACGCGCGTTTCCCTCAAGCTTGATCCGGAATCGCTGCGTTTGGTCGAGTACTACTTCAAGAGGTTCGTGCACGCGGGAGCGAATCTCTCTGAATCCGACAAAACCCAGCTGAAGAAGCTCAACGAAGAAGAATCGACCCTATCGCAGGCCTTCACACAAAAATTGCTGGCTGCCACCAAGGATGCTGCCTTTGTAACCACCGACAAGGCTGCGCTCGCCGGACTGACCGATGCGCAAGTTGCCGCCGCGGCCGAAGCTGCGAAAGGCCGCAAGGTCGAAGGCTACGTGATCCCGCTACAGAACACCACCCAGCAGCCCGATCTTACGATGCTGCAACAGCGCGCCAGCCGTCAGACCCTGTTCGAGAATTCCTGGAATCGTGCGGAAAAAGGCGGGGCCAACGACACGCGCGATACCGTCGCGCGGCTCGCCCAACTGCGTTCTCAGAAAGCCAAGTTGTTGGGCTTCCCGAACTACGCTTCCTGGAAACTGGAAGACCAGATGGCAAAGAACCCGGCAGCCGCTCTGAAGTTTATGGACTCGCTGGTGCCGGGTACCACTGCCAAGGCGCACGAGGAAGCACGCGACATCCAGGCCCTGATCGATAGCCAGAAGGGCGGCTTCAAACTCGAGCCTTGGGACTGGGAATTCTATGCGGACCAGGTTCGCAAGGCGAAATACGATCTCGACGAGTCGCAGATCAAACCGTATTTCGAGTTGAATAACGTTCTGGAGAATGGCGTCTTCTACGCGGCCACGCAGCTCTACGGCATCACGTTCAAGGAACGCAAGGATATTCCGGTTTACGAGCCGGACGTACGTGTGTTCGAAGTCAGCGACGCCGACGGCAAGCCTCTGGCGCTATGGTATTGCGACTATTTCAAGCGCGACAACAAACAGGGCGGCGCCTGGATGGACAGTCTGGTCGGTCAATCGAAGCTGCTGGGCACGCTGCCGGTCGTGTTCAACGTCGCCAACTTCGCCAAGCCTGCTGCGGGCCAGCCCGCCCTGCTCAACTTCCGCGACGTAAGCACGATGTTTCACGAATTCGGGCACGCGCTGCATGGAATGTTTGCGGACACGACCTATCCCACGCTCTCGGGTACTTCGGTCGCGCGCGACTTCGTGGAGTTCCCGTCACAGTTCAACGAAAACTGGGCAACCTATCCGGCGGTGTTCGGGCATTACGCCAAGCACTACCAGACGGGCGAGGCCATTCCCGCTGCTCTCGCCGAGAAAATCAAGAAGTCGCAGAAGTTCAACCAGGGATATGAGTTTACTGAGATCGTAGCCGCCGCGCAGCTGGATATGCAGTGGCACATACTGCCGCCCGACACGCCACTGCAGAGCCCGGACAAATTTGAAAAGCAGGCACTGGAGAAAACGCACCTTCTGCTGAGCTACGTGCCGACGCGCTATCGCTCCAGCTACTTCGCGCACATCTGGGGAGGCGGATATTCCGCCGGATACTACGCCTACCTGTGGGCCGAAATGCTCGACCACGACGCCTTCCAGTGGTTCGAGGACCACGGCGGCCTGACCCGCGCCAACGGCGACCGTTTCCGGAGGATGGTGCTCTCGCGCGGGAATACCGAGGACCTGGAGAAGATGTACGACGCATGGCGCGGAGGCCCGCCCAGCGTTACGCCGATGATGAAGTTCCGGGGCTTGCCGACGGAGGGGACGAAGTAGCCAGAGCCCGCCAGGCAAGCGGCGGGTACTCCAGCCCGTTTTCACAACAGAGATCCAGAACGCACGGAGATTTTTTCCGTTTCCTCTGTGGTGAGGTTTTCTGCGTCAACAACGGAATGCCAAGGAAGTGGTTCGTCATCGGGAGCAGTTCAAGCGCATTCGCATCGTAGCTTTTCGGTTCGTCGTTTGCGATGCAGTTTATCCTTGCCACGCTGGTTCCTAACCTCGACAATCTCCCGAATGCCGGCCACCGCGGTCGCTACCTTCTCGCAGACCACCGTTGACCAGCGGCGCACGCTTCTGGCCGCTTCGCTGGGCTGGATGCTCGATGCGTTCGACGCCATGCTGTACGCGCTGGTGCTCACCCACATCATGCGCGATCTGGGGATGAGCAAGGCAACCTCAGGTTTCCTGGCTACGCTGACGCTTCTTGCTTCGGGCATCGGAGGCGTGCTGTTCGGCTTTATCGCGGACCGCATCGGGCGCAAGCGCGCGCTGATGCTCAGCATCCTGACTTACTCGCTCTGCTCGTTTGCCTCGGGGCTTGCCACTTCCATCGCGGTGCTGGCGATATTCCGGTTCATCCTGGGCCTGGGCATGGGAGGCGAGTGGAATACCGGGGCCACGTTGGTCGCCGAAACCTGGCCGACCGAACTGCGTGCCAAAGCGATTTCGGTCGTGCAGAGTTCCTGGGCGATCGGGTACGCGCTGGCGGCGCTGGTGGCCGGCATCGTCTTGCACTATGCCAACTGGCGCATGGTTTTCTTCGTGGGCATTCTGCCGGCGCTCGTAACGCTGTGGATTCAAAGCCGCGTGCCCGAATCGGAAATGTGGAAAGAGCACCACCGGCTTGCCCAGGATTCCAAGCCCGTGGCCGATGCGCAGGCCGCTTACGATCACTCCAGTTTCGGCCGGATCTTTCACCCGCCGTACGTGCGCTACACGTTCGCGCTCCTGTTCGCGAATTTTTTCGGGATGTTTGCCTGGTGGGGACTGTTTACCTGGATGCCGCCCTACCTTTCGCTGCCGGTAAGCCAGGGCGGACGGGGGTTTGGCGTCATGGGCACGACCACCCTGCTGGTCGCGCTCAATCTTTTCGGGATGTTTCCGGGATACTTTTTGTTCGGCTGGGTTGCGGATCATCTGGGCCGACGGCGCTCATTCATCCTTTACACGCTGAGCGCGGCGATTCTGGTTCCCCTGTATGCCGCAGCGCGCCAGCCCTGGGTGATCATGATTCTGGGAGCGCTGACCGCGTTTTTCGGCACAGGATTCTTTTCTGGTTCCGGCATCATAGGCAGCGAGATTTTTCCGACGCGGGTGCGCGCCCGAGCCCTCGGATTCACCTACAACGGCGCTCGCACGATGAGCTCAATCGCTCCCTACATCATTGGCCGCGTCGGACAAGCGAAAGGGCTGAGCTGGGCGTTCTACTTATGCGCCGCGGGATTCTTTCTCTCCATGCTGACGGCGACGCAGTTACCCGAGACGAGGGGGAAGACGCTGGAGTGAGAGAGCTGCGGGCCACGAGCTCCGAGCTATGAGCAAGCGGATAGTTCGAGCCAAGATCCCGGCTACCAGCGCATGACTGGACGGCCGATTTCTCCGACCTTAGTTGCTCGCGGCTCGTAGCTCGCAGCTCGAAGCTCACTCAATCGGCTCGACTACGGTCGCTTCTTCTCCGGGACGTTCTGGCAATTGCACAATCACGATGGCGGCCAGCACGATCACGATTCCCAATGCTTGCACGGGGCGGAGGGCTTCGCCCAGCAGCAAGGCCGCCAGCAGGATGGAGAGCACGGGTTCCAGGCAGCTGGCTACGATGGCGCGGGTTGGCTCGAGATGCTGCAGTCCCGCGAAATAAAACGAGAAGGGAGCGAGCACCGACACCAGCGCGAATACCGCCAGAAATGCCCACTGCGCTCCCGAATAGTGGGCCGCGACCAGGCGCCACGGCGGGTTGACGATCAGCCAGAACGCGCCTGCGCTGAACGTCGTGTAGAGCAGCACGATCCACCGGTCGTAGCGGCTTAGAATCCGGTGGCCTGCGATGTTGTAGAACGCAAACGAAACTGCTGCCAGCAGCGCGGCCATCACGCCCACCGCATCGAGGCGCAGCGCGCTGGCTCCCACCACCCCAATTGCCAGCGCACTTCCTGCCACCGACAGCAGCACCGCCACCACCCGCTGTGCAGTCGCCCTCTGCAGACCGCGAGCCACCATGTATAGCAGTACCAGCACCGGGGCGGTGTACTGCAGGATGATGGCGGTGGCCACGTTCGTTCTCTTAATGGCGAGGTAGTAGAGATAGTTGGACGCGGCCATTCCCAGAATGCCTATCAGCACAATGCGCCCGAAATCGGCAGCCGGCAGATTCAGATTTCGCCAGCCTCGGCGAAGCATCAGCACCGGCAGCAAAACGAGAAAGGAAATCGTGACGCGGCTCTGCGAAAGAATGACTGGATCGATGGGCTTGAGCGCCTGTCCGGACGGCAGCAGCCTGCCCGTGAACGCCGCCCTGCCCAGCGTCGCGGCAATTCCCCACAGCAGAGTGGCCGCCGCAATGAACGCGTACCCGCGAACCGGGTGCGGCTTATTCGCCAAGGATTTCGTCGATGCGCTCAGGATTGAAGCCGATCAGCACTTCGTCGCCGATCACCAGCGTTGGGGTCGAATTACTCTTGTAGTGTTCCGTCAACTCGCGGACGGCATCCGGATCGCGCGTGATGTCTCTCTCTTCGAACGTCACGCCGCGCTCGGTAAGAAACATTTTCAGCACCAGGCAGGGCGGGCAATCGGGTTGGGTGAACAGCACGATTTTCGGTTTCATGATTGCGAGAGACTGATGATTAGATGGCGCGCTGGGCACGCTCGGCTCAGGCTTCGCGGATTTCGATTTCCGATGTGATCTTTGCCGTTTTGTCGAGCATGCCCGACACCGAACAATACTTCTCTTTCGAGAGCCGCACAGCGTCTTCGACCGCTTTGCGCGAAACCTTCCCACCCACAACGTACGTCAACCGGATGGAAGTGTAAACCGTGGGGGGCTCGGGCGCGCGTTCGGCCGAGGCGCGGACCTCGAGGCTGGTAAAAGGCTCGCGTTTTTTTCGGAGGATGCTGGCCACGTCGTAGCCGGTGCATCCGCAAAGGCCGATCAGCACCAGTTCCATCGGACTGTTGGCTGTTTTCTTGTCACCGTCAACTGCGATGGCATGGCTGCTGCTCGATTGCCCCACGAATCGCTGATTGTCGAGCCATACTGCGTTTGCTTCTGTCGTCATCGTTTCCCTCTAACTATGAATTCCAAAAAAGCCCAAGATTTAAGCTAGAGCTCGAAGCTTTTTTAACGCCGATTATCCGTTAGCGGCTCGGGATGTATGAGCACGCGAAACAACTCGGGCGCATCCTGTTTGAAGCGGATTTCAAGATCGGTCTGGATGTCATGTACGCGGGAGAGGGGCAACTCGTCGGAGAACGTGCAGTGACAGGACACATACAGCCGCCCGCGCACCCGCTTGACCTCGATCTCATGCATGTCGAGCACGTCGGGAAACTCGGCGGCAATGGCCTTCAGTCGCCGCTCGAGCACCGGGTCGCGCACAATTTCGTCTCCTTCCTCGATAGTCGCGGGCTCGCTCTCGATATGAGTCAGGATGGTGGAGATGTCGGGGACCTCCTGGCGCATCTCTGCCTCAAGCGCCGTCACCCGGTCATGCGCGTCCTTGAGCGAGAGCCGTTCATCGAGTTCGAGGTGCTGCTCCACATGCAGCCGGCCCTCCAGATCCTGAACGCTCACGTCGTGCACGTTGAGATTGTGACGGGTGGCGACGGCGCGAATCTGATCGAAGATGTTTTCCTTGCGATCGGGGCGCGGGATAGAGTTCACGGTCACGTCGGCGTCGGGGAGCACGCTCTGTACGGCGCCGGTCACCATCTGCGCGACTTGTCCGGAATGTTGAAAGGTCACGGTGCGCACCAGGCCGATCGATACATCGGCGAAATAGCGATTCCCTGCCCGCCGAATACGCACGCGGTCGACTTCAATGACGCCTTCCACTCGCCGGACAGCTTCAATAATCTTCGACCGCACACCGGCCGGCGCCGCATCGAGCAGCGCATCCACTGTCTTCCGCGCCAGCCTCCAGCTGACGTGCACCACAATCCCAGCCACCACGAGCGCGGCCAGCGGGTCGGCATCTCGCAGCCAATCGACGTGGTACGCCCGTCCGGCCATCACCAGCAGCAATCCGAGGATAACCACGCTGCTGGACCAGACATCGGTGGAGAAGTGAAGAGCATCGGCCTCCAGCGCCTGGCTGTCGTACTTCTGCGCGATGCGGCCCAGGGCGCGCGAGCGCCACACATCCACAACAATCGAAGTCAGCATGACTGCAAATGCCCACATGGAGGGCTCGACTTCGACACGCCGGAAGAACAATCGTTCGATGGCCTCGTAAATGATCCAGACACAGGTCAGAAGGAGCAGGCCAGTCTCGATGAAAGCCGAGAAGTTCTCCACTTTCCCGTGACCATACTGGTGGTCGGCATCAGCCGGCTTGTCAGATACGCTGACGGAGAAAAAAGTGATGACCGCGGCGATCAGATCCAGGCCCGAATGCGCCGCTTCCGACAGGATGCCCAAGCTGCCCGTGGTAATGCCCACCACAATCTTGAGCAGGGTAATGACCACCGCCGCCAATACCGAATTGCCCGCAACCGAGCGCTTCTCGGCATGCATGGTCGCAGACGAATAGGGCATGGGCGATTCCGACATAGCCGTGATTATCACCGTTCCCGGCGGCTCGCGTCCAACTGGTTTCTCATGAACTAGCCAGGTTCCGGTCACAGAGTTCCCGCGAATGCGTGTGTTACGATTTCAGGACCAACTCAGGAATGAATTCCGGCAAGCCAACAGTAGTCGTCACCGGCGTCTCGGGAAATCTCGGGCTGCGCCTGCTGCCCCAGCTTGGCGATTTTTCCGTCATTGGAATCGACGTCGCTGCGCCCAAAACCGATCTGCCCATCCGGTTCGTCCGCATGGATCTGGGCCTGGAAGAATCCTGCCGCGCGCTCTACAACCTGTTTCGCGAGACGCGGCCGTTCTCGGTGGTTCACCTGGCATTTGTGCTTGATCAGCAGCGGTCGGGAGTGCTCGATGTCGACCGCATGTGGCATATCAACGTTGCCGGCAGCGCGCGCGTGATGGAAGCCATCACCGAGGCTAATCGCAATGAGGACAGCGGCATCCGGCAGTTTATTTTTCCCAGCAGCGTGGCGGTATACGGGCCCGACCTGCCCGGGCCGGTGACCGAAGACTTCGCCTTCGACGCGCATACCCTGCCCTACGCGATGCATAAACGCGAGTCCGATCAAGTCGTGCAGCAGCGCGCTCCGGCGCTACGCGGATGCAGTGTGTACATCCTGCGGCCGCACATTTTCGCCGGCGCTTCTGTCGAGAATTACATGATTGGCGCGTTCCGCGGAACGCCCAACGGGAAGGGCAAGCGCGCCGCGCAGATGCGCCAGGAAGGCAAGCGGCTTCCCTGCATGCTGCCCTATGGCCAACGCTTTCTCGACCACCAGATCCAGTTTGTGCATGTCGACGATATGGCGCGGCTGCTGGCCTGGATCCTCAAGCGCGAACCCGAAGCGCGCCGCCTGACCATACTCAACGTGGCGGGGCGAGGTGAGCCTCTTACATTTGGCCGCTGCATCGACATGGCGCACGCCAAGCTGGTGCGTGTTCCGGGAAAATGGGCAATGCGGCTGGTGCTGGAGTTCTTTTGGAAGATGGGAATTTCGGCAATCCCGCCGCAGGCGACGCCCTACATGAGCGGACAGTACCTGATGAACACCGACCGCCTGAAGAAATTCCTGGGGGACGATTACGAGAAAGTGATCCGGTACTCGGTCACAGACGCTTACCTGGATTCGTTCCAAGCACCCACGCCCGTGGGAGAAGCGCAGAAACTTGCCGTGCGGTAGCTGGTCGATGTCATCGGGTACGCGTGGCGGCCTTTCAGCAAGAAGAACGAGTGGGCGCAACCTCGAGCCACCATTCTCAGATTGTCATCCTGAGCGCAGCGAAGGACCTCTGCATTTTTTCTGTGACCTTGGCTGAAACGCAGGTCCCTCGACTACGCTCGGGATGACAATGATTTTCGGCGACACGGGGGCGCACACGGTAAAGTCGGCAGTCACTTGATCCCGCGATACAAGCCGGCAGTTCCGAACGTATACGGAGTCCATCCGGCTTGGCTAAATCCCGCGGCGCGCATGCGCGAGGTCATTTCATCGGGTCGCGGGAATCGTCCGACGGATGCGGGAAGATAGGAATAGGCGCCCTTCACGCCCGAGATGGCCGTGCCGACTGCGGGCAGCACTCGCTTGAAGTACATCCCGTACATCTTGCCAATGGCGCCGCCGGGCTCGGCACACTCCAGGATTCCGAGCTGCCCGCCCGGCCGGAGCACGCGCACGATTTCCCGCAAGCCCATGTCGTAGTCGGCAAGATTGCGAAAGCCAAAGGCCGAGGTGACCAGGTCGAGCGAGCCATCGGCAAAGGGCAGATTCATGGCGTCGCCCTCAATCCATAGCGGGGACTTGCCATTCGATTTACGGATGGCGCGCTCGAGCATCGGGTACGAAAAGTCCAGGCCGAGAATGCGCGCCCCGACATTCCCGGCCTGGCGCTTCAAAGCGAACGTCATGTCTCCCGTGCCGCAACACATATCAAGCACACACGCGTCGGGGCGAGCCAGAATCTCGGAAAAAGTTCGTGCTGTCCGCCACCACCACCAGCGGTCCATATTGAAGGAAAGAACGTGATTGAGCAGGTCGTAACGGGGCGCAATCGCGGAAAACATCTCGCGCACCGCGTGCGCCGCCGACGCTCGGTCGGTGGCGCCCTCCGGAGTGGCCCCAATCACCAACGGCTTGTCGCTTGTTCTCGTCATGTGTAGCGCGGGCGCCTCGCCCGCGTTTCGCCAGAACCAAAAACCTCGTCCTCAAGGAAACTCTGAGCGCGAAAGGAAATTATTACCCCTGCGACAATTCCCGAATCTCTTCCACCGCCGCCAGGACCGCCTTCTCGGGCACGTCGCTCACGATCTCGACCTTGCCAATCTCGGTGGGCAATACGAAGTGCACCTTGCCGTTGCGCGTCTTTTTATCCGAGTGCAGTCGCCGCGCGATATTGCGCGCCCGCACATTCAATTTCGGCAGCGGGCCGACCTCGCGCGTCGCGAAGCTGATACGGTCGGCATCCTTGCCGTCCAGCTTGCCAACGTCTGCCGCAATACGCGCGGCCGCCACCATGCCCCATGCTACTGCTTCCCCGTGCAACAACGCACGGTAGCCGGTCTCCGCTTCGAGCGCGTGGCCGATCGTGTGCCCGAAGTTGAGCACGCGCCGCAGGCCGTTCTCTTTTTCGTCAACCGAGACTACATGGGCCTTCAGGCGGACGGATTCCGCGATCAGCCGCTCGACAGTCGCGGGATCGCGCTTCGCAATGGCCGCGCGGTTCTGTTCAAACTCGCGGAACAATTCCGGATTGCCGATCACGCCACACTTGAGCGCCTCGTACAAACCAGCGCGGTACTCCCGATCCGGCAACGACGAGAGCACTTCGGGATCAATCAACACCACGCGCGGCTGATGGAACGCGCCAATCAGATTTTTTCCTGCCTTCAGGTTGACGCCAGTCTTTCCCCCGATGGAGGCATCGACCTGGGCGAGCACGGTGGTCGGGATTTGCACGAACTCGACGCCCCGCATGTACATGGACGCCAGAAAGCCCCCGACATCGCCGGCAACCCCGCCGCCAAAGGCGATAACCACGGAATTCCGGTCGGCGCCGAAACCGCTGAGCTTTTCGGCGAGCCCCTCGACGGTCGCAAGCCGCTTGTGTCGTTCGCCCTCGGGCATTTCAAGCACCTTCGCGTCGAAGCCTGCCTCACTCAGCGATGACATCAACTTCTTGCCCCACTTCCGGCGGACTGGCGCCACGGTGACTACGAACACACGCCTGCCGGCGGGAAGAAACTCGCGCAGCAGCGCGCCCGCCTTTGCGAGCAATCCGCTCTTAATCAGGGCCAAGTAGGGACGCGGCTGGACGTCGACTGGGATGGTGATCATCGAGATTCCATCATAACGTAGGGGATGGAAGATGAAACTCAGCCTAAAGTGATTCGTCGCGTAGCCAAGTTAGCGATGTGCTGTCGGCAATCTTCCGGCGGAGCCTCGCAACCAGGGTCACTGCTTCGGTCTGAGCCAAGCAGAATGTCGATTGTTAGCCGGCGTTAGCATTTCATGAGGTCTTGCGCTTCTGCGGCCACACCAGCGAAGCCACAATCGAAATCGCAATCACCCCCGCCACCGTCGCCAGCGCCACGTGGGTCGGCACGGTGTAGTAGTGCGATGCCAGCATCTTGGCCCCGATCAGCACCAGTACCAGCGACAATCCATAGTGCAGGTACTCGAACAGGTCCATCATGCCGGAGACTGCGAAATACATGGAGCGCAGACCGAGGATTGCGAATACGTTCGAGGTGTAGACGATGAATGCGTTCAGCGTAATAGCCAGGACGGCGGGGATCGAGTCGACGGCAAATACGATGTCGGTCGTCTCTACCACCAGCAGGACCACCACCAGCGGCGTGGCGTACAGGCCGGGACGGCGGACCCAGAACTTTTCTCCCTCGTAATCCTCCGTGACGGGGACCAAGCGGCGGAACATCTTGAGCAGCGGATTTCTTTCGGGATGAATTTCTTCGTCGCCCTGGCGCAGCAGCTTGATTCCGCTAAAGACCAGCAGCGCGCCAAAGACATAGATCAGCCACTCGAAGCGCCGGATCAGGCTGATGCCAGCCACGATGAAGATTCCACGCGTGATCAGCGCGCCCAGGATTCCCCAAAACAGCACGCGATGCTGCAGTTCGCTGGGAACACGGAAGTAACGGAAAAGGACAAGGAAGACGAACAGGTTGTCGATGCTGAGCGAGAGCTCAATCACGTAGCCGGTCGCGAACTCGAGGCTCTCCGTGCGGCCGTGCCAGAAGTAGACGATCACGGCGAAGGCCGCGGCCAGCCCGACCCACATCGCGCTCCAGGCCAGCGCTTCGCGGAAGGTCACGGTATGGACCCGGCGGTTGAACACCCCAAGGTCCAGCGCCAGCATCACAACCACGAAGACGTTGAAGAGAATCCAGAAAAGCAGCAAGAGTTAGCCCCAGGCGCTGATTTATCTCATTGGATGCTGCTGCATTATCGTCGAACAAAATTAAAGGCGGCGGGCGAGGGCGCCCGCCCTACACCGCTACTTGGCTCTTCCCCGCTTGCCGCTTTCCCACTCGGCCCAAATCCCCAGCGGCTTCATTTGCTCGTCGGAATGGGTGTCGCGCAGGATCTTATCGGTCTGCGCGTGCGTCAGTCGCGCACCGATCCGCTCCCTGGCGTTCGCAATCCCGTACACCACCACGGTCATGTCGGCAACATGCTTCTTCAACTGCGCCATGTCGACCTTGTCGAACGTGTCGGAGGTGGCGTGGTAGTTTTCGAGATAGTTGGCCTCGGCTTGTTCGGCGACCAGCGTGGGCACTCCTTCCAGCAGGAAATCGTAATGATCAGTGCCCCACTCCACATCGTCGGTCTTAAGTTCCTCGACGCCAAATTGCTTCAGCGGCGCCATGATTGGCTGCAGAGCGTCGTTCATATCCTTGCGCCCGCCCAGCGAGAATCCCGTCACCTTGCCAGTGCCCGCATCGATCACAACCACGCCGGCTGCCTTGTCCAGTTCGTTCCGATGCGCGACCGCGTAGGCACGCGAGCCCATCATTCCCTCCTCCTCGCCGGAGAAAAGAATGAAGCGAATGGTTCGCTTCGGCCTGAGACCGGAAGCCTTGAGTGTGCGCAGCGCATCGATCACCAGGGCCGCATTGCAGCCGTTATCGAGCGCACCCGTTCCCAACTCCCAGGAATCAAGATGGGCTCCCAGTATGACGAACTCGTCGGGCTTCTCGCTGCCGCGGAGTTCGGCAATCACGTTCGAAGCCGTGATCGGGCCGCCAATCTTGTTGGGGATCGACAGGTCCGCCCACACCGGGTGGCCCGAAGCAAGAAGCCGGGCCACGCGCTCCCCATCTTCGCGCGCCACCACGACCATCGGCAGGCGGTCGATCTCTCCCGCCATAGCGTTGGTGTGGCGGTAAAGGATATCGTGCTCGCGCGTGGCAATGAACGCGATCGCTTTCGCCTTGGTCTTGACGGCTGCATCAATGATCGGCGGCGGCGACATGTATTCGTTGAACAGATCCTCCCACTTCCTCAGGACGTCGGAGTGGACCAGGATCAGCTTTCCAGAAATATCTCCTGCCTTCTTAAACTCAGCCGCGGTTCCCTTGCCCACATCGACGACCGGCACGTGTTTCGCAGTTAAGGCCGGACCCATCGCGATCGATACCGCCCGCAGGTGAAACTCCACGGGCGGAATCGTCGACAGCTTAGGGTCTGTCGCGGTTCCTACGGATGAAACCGTGACCACGGTCGAGCCCTCGGCCCATGAATGCGGAAGCTTGAACTCTTCGGTCTGCACACGATCCGCGCCCGCTTCTTTGAAAGCAGCCACTCCCCAGGCGACCGCGCGATCCATGGCCGGAGTTCCGGGAACACGACCCCCGATTTCGTCGGTCAGATGGCGCAGATTGTGCTCGATGGGGGACGGCTTCAGCGCGTCCTGAATCAGCAGGTCTGCATCCGATTTGGCCTGCGGCCATGCGCGCGAGGGGACGGCCACGGAACACGCCGTAGCGAGGAGCACCAGGATCCGGATGTTTTTCATAGGAGCCGCCATTAGAAATCAAATGGACGAAAACGGGAAGGAGCATGGGCGAACCGGGCATAAAAAATCTTAAAACGCAGAGCGCGCGGAGAAGGCCGCAGAGGACGCAGAGGGTCTAGCGCGCGTCGAGCATCCACACTGTTTGCAGAATCACGTCGCCCACAATCTGCAGGCTCTTCGGGCTCAGCTTGTCGAGCGTGTCCTGGGGGGTGTGATGGAAGACGTTTTCGTAGCCGTAGTCCAGGTCAATCAGGTCAGCGCTGGGCACGCCGATTTTGAGAAATGGAAGATGGTCATCATCCACATCGATTTTTCGGCCGAAGAAGTGCGATTGATACCCCAGGTGCGTCGCCGCCTGGTAAATCAGATCCTCGAGCCAGGGCGTGGAATAGCCTTCCTGATCGACGTTCAGGTCGGCGTCACCGATCATATCGGCCACCAGCAGCGCCTTAATCTTCTTCGCGGTGCCATCTTTTTGCCAGCGCTCCGCCAGGTGCTTTGTGCCGTAAAGGCTGTCGGTCGCCGACCAGGTTTTCATCGCCTCTTCGCCGTCGGTCCAGACCAGCCAGACGCTGTAGCCCTCGCGCTTCTTGCCGCGCAGCTGATTGGCGATTTCCAGCAGAATAGCCGTTGACGAGCCGCCATCATTGGCGCCAACGTAACCGGTGTTCCGCAGCGGATAGTTCGTGTCGTAATGCCCTGCGATCACGATGATCCCATCTTTCGTTCCAGGGAACTTGGCAATGATGTTGCGCACAGGAAACTTGCCTTCGATGGTATCCGCAGTAAACGCGTCGTTTTCGACCTCGTCTCCCTTGAGATGCGAAAGGATGTAGTTCTCCAGCTTCTTATGGTTCTCACTTCCAACGGGCCGGGCGCCGAATGCCGCGACTTCCTTGGTGTATTGCAGAGCGCGGGCGGAATTGATCTTGGGAGCAGGCGGGATCGGACCAGCTGGAGCTGCAGGCGGCGGAGCGGTGGCCTGGGCC
Organism: uncultured Acidobacteriota bacterium; assembly: GCA_963850425.1. Taxonomy (GTDB): domain Bacteria; phylum Acidobacteriota; class Terriglobia; order Terriglobales; family Acidobacteriaceae; genus Gp1-AA133. The sequence continues at coordinate 84,009 of CAWKLF010000008.1, forward strand.
GGGCCGGCCGCAGGCGCTGTCTCCTGAATCGACGGGGTTTGCGCATCGGTCTTTGCTGATTTGCACGAGGTCCCACCTAGCAGCATCAACATTCCCGCCAGCAACAGCCCCATGAATGCCTCACTCTCTCGGAGCCGCCTCACTGGGCTTTTTTCTCCCGCCGGGCGCGGCGCTGTGTTGGATGCACGATAAAGGCGATGCCGATGGATAAAACGTAGAGCCCGACCATGGGGGCGGCGAAGATGCACATATTCAGAATGTCGGTGGTGGGCGTCAAAATCGCGGCAATGATGAAAATCACCAGAATCGAGTAGCGCAGGTTGCGCCACATCCACCCCGCCGTCACAATCCCCATCAAGGACAGGAAGAAGACCAGGATCGGCATCTCGAAGATTGCGCCCATGCCGATAATGATGACCAGAAACAGGTCGGTGTATTTCTCGATCGTGATCATGGGCTGAAACTGCCTGCCGAATCCGATCAGGAAATCCAACGCTTGCGGATATACCAGCTTGTATCCGAAATATCCTCCCGCAAGAAATAAGCTCACGGTCGAGACCATGAAGGGAATGACGTAGCGCTTTTCGTTGCGGTAGAGACCCGGCGAGATGAATGCCCACACCTGGTAGAGGATGAAGGGCGAGGTCACAAACAGGCCTGCCAGGGCCGCCACCTTCAGATAAATATTGAAGGGCTCGGTGGGGTCAAGATACACCAGCTTTTCCGACATCCCATGGCTATGCAGCGCCGCCATAATCGGCCGCTGCATCACCCCATAAATTTTTTCCGCGTATCCCCAACAAGCGAAGAACCCAACCGCCAGGGAGATCAGACAATAGATGATTCGCCGCCGCAATTCCTCCAGGTGTTCGAGGAACCCCATGGCGGGAAGTTTGTCCTGATCTGTTTCGGGCGCCTCAGGAAGCGTCTCAGGCATCGGCAGCCTTGTTGCTGGCTTCGCCGGATGTCGTCAATTGCGCCGGGACATGCTCCTCGGCAGGCACATCAATCAGTGTCCCGCTAGCCACCGCGCCCGCCGGTGGATCGGATGGAGGGAGAATCTGCGGCGTTGTCGTTTCCCGCTCGATATTGGCGATTTCGGTCTCGATCTGCGCTTTGAATTCATTCGAGGCGCGCTTGAATTCGTTCAAAGCCTTCCCGATCTGCCGGCCAATCTCCGGCATCTTCTTCGGCCCGAAAATAATAAGGGCCAGCAGGAACAGAAACACCATTTCTGAAAAGCCAAGATTCATACTCGAACATCATACTGCCGGACTCAGATTGGCAGCAATCTGATCTCAATCACCTCAGTGAAAGGATTTTCTCGTGGACTCGGCCCCCCGGCCTCACGATATCCTTGCGCGACCCGATGGCCGCCGACTCACCCTCCCAACCGCTGACCACGATTCCCACCTGGTCCGCCCGCATTCCGGCGCTCGATGGCCTGCGCGGGGTGGCGATCCTGCTGGTCCTGTTGCGGCACGCGGTTTTTGGCGTCAGTTCCGTGCAAGGCATTGAGACGCATTCCCGGCTGACTTTCTTGTTCCTTGCGACCGGCCAGCTCACCTGGAGCGGTGTCGATCTCTTCTTCGTACTCTCGGGCTTCCTCATCGGAGGCATCCTGCTCGACGCGCGTTCCTCGCCGCGCTATTTCCAAACGTTCTACCTGCGCCGGGTCTATCGCATTCTGCCGCTTTATTTCCTGGTAATCGGGCTGTCCCTCCTGCCTCACCTGCTCGCGGAGTTTTCGGCTGCTCGAGCAGCGCGTACTTCGCCTCTTCCCATTCCGTGGTGGGCCTACGCATTGTTCATCCAGAATTTCTGGATGGCGCATCTGGGCACGTTCGGACCGAGCGGCATGGGAATTACCTGGTCGCTGGCCATTGAAGAACAGTTCTACCTCACCATTCCGCTGGTGATCCGCAAGGTGCGCCCGCGCAATCTTCTGATCGTCCTGTTGATGGTGATCGTATGCGCGCCCTGGCTGCGCGTGCTGTTGCACTCAAGCATGGCGTTTGCCGGACTGGCCAGCTACGTACTGACGCCAGCGCGGGCCGATGCTCTCTCCCTCGGAGTGCTGGCCGCACTGCTTGTGCGCAATCCGACCGTCTGGAACTGGCTGCAATCTCGCCGCCTGATCCTGTGGCAGATAACGTTCCTGTTCTTTCTGGGAACCTGCTACATGACGTGGCAGGGCTACGATGCCCTGTCGCTTCCGATGACCACCTGGGGATTCTCCTGGCTGGCGGTGTTTTACACTTGCATCCTGCTGATCGCCATCTTGCCGGGCGACGGAATCGTGCCGCGCATTCTGCAAAACAAGACGCTCATGCGACTGGGAACCCTCGCCTACTGCAGCTACCTTGTGCACGTCGCCTTCATGAATGCCATCCGCCATCCACTGAAAGCGCACTTCCCGCAGCATCCGGTGGCCGCATGGCTGGTGGGCGGGCTGGTGGGAATGGCGCTGACTCTTGCGGTCGCCGCTCTGTCTTTTAAGTACTTTGAAAAGCCCTTCCTCCGCCGCGGCCACGAATACTCCTACTGACGAAGTTCTCAAGAACACAGTCCCTACCACCCGTCGGTGAGACCTGAGCCCGCGCCCTAACGGGAATTGACCGGATGTTTACAGCGTATTCATGCGCCATTCATCTGCCGCCTTTATCGTCCTGCCATTCACTGCGTTCGTAAGTCACCTCACATCTCTTGAAAGGAACTACCTATGCGTTCTGTGCGCTCCCTGAGCCTTGGCTTGTTGATTGCCATCGCTGTGCCTTTCGCCTCTGCACAAATAGGAATTGGCCCCATCCGCAACTCGGTTGCATCCGCTAACCAGCGCGTGGACACCCCTGCGACGGTGATCTCCCGCGGATTCAGGTTGAAGACGCTGGCCGTGGGCGTTGATCCCCTGGAAAATCCATCGGCAAAGATTGTTCAGTATGGTTTGCTCGCCGATGGAACTAGGACCGAGCCTGATGAGAATCTCTACCTGGTGTTGCCGCATGCGAGCGGCCCGACCGCGGGCTACCATTACGGACATCATTTCCTGTTCCAGGGTCACGAGAACGGCGGTAATCTCGCCTACGTCACCCGCATCAACCTGGATGTGAAAGACCCCGCGCACCGCATCACTCTGCTCACACCAGAAAGCAGCGATGGATTCACGCACTTCAATTCGATCGATGGATCCACCTATGACCCATTTACCAACACATTACTATTCACGCAAGAAGCCGGAAGCGGTGGCGGAGTGTTGCAGGTCAGCAACACCTGGCCCCCAGTCGTAACCACACTCGATGGAATTCTGGGAAAGGGCGGCTTTGAAGGGATTCACCCAGACGACCGCGGCAATCTTCTGATCATCGAAGACGCCGGCGGGACTACGGTGAACGTCAACCCGGCCGATCCCACCAGCCCGAAAACCGCGAAGCAGCCGAATTCTTTTGTCTATCGGTTCCTGCCCTACAACCGCACGAATCTCTCCGCGGGAGGCAAGCTCCAGGCATTGCAAGTCTCCATCGATGGCCAGTCGCTGATCTTTAATGCTGGCGATCCGGTTGGGGATACCTTCTCTGTGAAGCAATTGCAACTGCACACGCCCGGAACTTCGTATCCGGTGCGGTGGGTCACCATTCACGACACGGCTGTCGACGGCACAAATTCCTTCGACGCCAATGCCGCCGCCAAGATGGCCGCCGCCACCCCCTTCAAGCGTCCCGAGAACGCCGCCTTCCTGCCGGGCTCGGGCTTTCGCACGTTCTTCTTCTGTCCCACCGGCGACACCGATTCCAACGCCGGCAACACGCCGGAACTCGCGGCTCGCGGATCGTGGGGATCGATCTTCCGCGTCGATTTGCGGGAAAATCGCACTAGTGGAAGAATTTCCATCTTTGTGCTCGGCGATGCCGCGCACGCCTCGTTCGACAATCTCACTTTTGCCGATACCAACACACTGCTGGCTGCCGAGGATCGAGGCGACTCTCTGCACGCGCAGTTGAACAGACTGGACTCGGTATGGGCATTCCGGGTGAATGGGCGATCCTCCGCCAGACGGTTCATCGCACTCGGCCGCGATGCAACGTCGGTCGCAAGCGGAGAGGACAACGAGCCTACCGGCTTGCATGTTTCCAATGGCAATCCGTTGTCGTTCGGGCAACCGGGTTCGATGTTGAACCTGCTCGGCGCGCGCGCTTTTGTGACCCGCCAGCACGGCGACAATGTGACCTGGGAAATAGTCCGCAACGACGACTAGTCCGGATCAACTTCGGAGCTGAACTTCGTCCCCGCGAGCGCGTTTCAGGCGGCCCCGGGGACGATGTTTTTCACATTACCTAAGTACTGGCCCTTCCGGAGCAATCCCGTTGAGCCAAACGGGCTCTTTCATGTTTCGAATTTCTCTTCAAAAATAGAGGCTATGCTGAACGAGTCCCGCTCGTCTCTGCGTCAGCTCACCGTGTTTGTCATTTTCCTGATCAGCCTTTCCATGCTGGCTTGCAGTGGAGGCGTGTCGTCTGGGAGCAATGGCAACAGCTCTGGCTCGGGCGGATCGGGGGGATCCGGTGGCTCGGGAGGCGCAGGTGGCGGTGGCGGAACCGGCGGCACTACGACTTCCTGCCAGCAGATGGTGCTCGGCCAGAATGCCAGCCTGGGCGGATTCGTACCATTCCCCGGCAGTAATCTCTGGAATACCGACATTTCGACTGCGCCGGTGGATCCGAATTCCAATTCCATTATCAGCAACTACGTCGGCTCCAGCACGCACATGCATCCCGACTTCGGCACCGACCCGACTTACGGGATTCCGTACGTGATCGTGGATGGAAATCAGAGTCTTGTCCCGATCCACCTCGGCGCTTACGCGGGCGATAGCGATCCCGGCCCGATGCCCGTGCCTGCGAATGCGCCGGTCGAGGGCGGCTCGTCGAGCACCGGCGATCGCCACGTGCTTGTGCTCGATAACGCGAATTGTTTCTTGTACGAGCTGTACAACGCTTCGCCCGGATCGGGCGGAAGCTGGAGCGCGGATTCGACTGCCGTGTGGGATTTGCTCAGCAATGAACAGCGGCCTTACACGTGGACTTCGGCCGATGCGGCGGGGCTGCCGATTTTTCCGGGGCTGATCCGCTATGACGAGGCGGCGGCCGGAAATATCCAGCACGCGTTTCGTTTTACGCTCCCGCACACTCGCGCGGCGTTCATTCCACCTGCTTCGCATTGGGCGGCGAACACCAGTGATGCGAACGCTCCTCCCATGGGGATGCGTCTGCGCCTGAAGTCCAGTTACGACATTTCCGGGTTCTCCACGCAGATGCAGGCGATTCTGACCGCGATGAAGAAGTACGGCCTCATCCTCGCCGATAACGGCAGCTCGCTTTTTGTGACGGGCGCTTCCGACAGTCGCTGGGGGAGCGATCTCGATTCTTTGAAGACCGTTCCGGCCACTGCGTTCGAAGTGGTGGAGATGAGTCCGATCTATACCGCGTCGAACGTTCCCACGGGCGCGGCGCCGATCGTAACCAGTTTCACGGCCACATCGAGTTCATCAGCTGGCAGCAGCGTGACGCTTTCATGGAGCGTGAATAATGCGACATACGTCATCATCAGCCCGGTTCCGGGAGCCGTTCGCGGGACGAGTGTGAATGTCAGTCCTTCCACAACAACCACCTACACTCTGGATGCCACCAATCAATTCGACCGCTCGCAGGCGACCGTAACGGTGACGGTCCCGTAGCACCGGACGGGTTGATCTTAATCCGCTGGTCCTTCTGTTATCGAGGCGGTTAATACCGCAACGTTAGTACGACAAGATAGGGTAGCCACAACCCACCTATTCTTCATACAATGCTGACACACAATGGCAGCCTCGCGATGTGCGGTCGGCTGCCGTTCCGCGACGTGGGGGTCGCGATGAAGAATCCTGAGTGGCTGGGGTTAGCGGTACTTGCCTGCGGCGCCGTGCTCGGCTTCGCGCTGGGCGGGACCTTGGGTTTGGCGATTGCATGCGGTTGCCTGGTCGTGGGCCTGGTTCTCTTGGTGGCCTCTGAAGCGCTTGGCACCAAGCGCAAGACGGCCGACGCTATAACGACCGCGCCATCCCCGACCCACATTCTGGTTCTTCTCAAAGAAGTGCATATCCGCCCGCAGCGTACCGGTAAATTTCAAGAGGTCAGCGATCCCAATCAAACCGGTTTGCAATTCGAAATATTTGTGTATTGCTGGCTGGTGAATGACACGGACGACCGGTTGGGCATTGCGGGCATTCGGTTCGCGCTGACCAAGGCAGGAGGCACACCGGCGACGCTGGAGCGTGTCGGCGCCGATCTGGGGAACTGGAGACTCGGCAGGCTGCGCGATGAGCTGGACACCTACGGCATTCGTTATCTCCAAGCTGCGCAGGAGCCGATGTCAGAACTAAGCACGGAAGAGCCGCTCGAGGCTGGCTCTACTCGGCAAGGCTGGGTGCACTTGCGAGTAGAGGGCGTCACGCCGGCCGAAATAAAAAATGCACGGCTTGAATTTGAGGTGATTGATTCCCACATGGGCACTCATATCGGCAAGGTGCCCGGCCCCCATCCAATTCCCGGAAGGGTATGGCCATTTCGCGCTCAGCCTGAATTGGAAACGGCTGCCGGCACCGCGAGGTCTGAGGTTCGACCTTCATTAGACTCGCCCGGATCCATAAGTTCCCCAGCATGAGCGGCTTGGCCGCGAATTATCGTCGTCTAATTGATGCTTTTTCCCCTTGTCGTTGAGGATGGGACCTTCCGGGTTCAGCGGCTTCTTCGATGGGCTGCGCCACAGCGCCTCCGCTTCGACCGAGCAGTTCCAGAATGACAGCTAACGGCTCTTTTTTCTTTACCTTCCCGCATCTCCCGGAAGGGTTTTGTCATCTCAAAAGATACGGTGCGGGATAGTCGCTTTGGTAACCTGGGGTGATCGAATCCGTCTCATAAGCTGATGGTTTCGCATGCTATACTGCGCCAACTGTGCGGATTTCCGGGGCTATCCTGTCCCCAACTGAAGGAATCTAAAGATGGCTGGTAGTTCCCGTCGTTCACTCTTCCTCGTGGCCGTCATCCTCGTAGCTTGTGGCTGTCTCGGCATGCTGTTTGCGCAGCGCAGTCCGATGGTGCCGCCCAGCGCCGACACCGACGTCAAGGACAGTCTGAAGCAATTCACGCAGGTGTATCAGGTCGTCGAAGACAATTACGCTGAGCCCGTCAACGCCGACAAGGCCATCTACAATGGCGCCATCCCGGGCATGCTGCATGCCCTCGATCCGCACTCAAATTTCTTTGATCCCAAGTCGTATTCCCTGCTCCGCGAAGAGCAGCGCGGCAAGTACTACGGCGTCGGCATGACCGTTGGCCCGCGCAACAACAAAGTCATCGTTATCTTTCCGTTTGTCGGGACGCCCGCTTATAAGGCCGGCATTCACCCGGGCGACGTGATTATCGCCGTTGACGGCAAGTCTACCGACAACATGAGCACCTCCGACGTCGCTGATTTGCTCAAAGGCCCCAAGGGCACAACAGTTCACATCACGATCCTGCGCGAAGCGGTCGAGAAGCCCATGGAGTTCAGCCTGGTGCGCGACGAGATTCCGCGCAACAGCGTCGACCTTGCTTTCCTCATCAAGCCCGGCATTGGCTACGTTCACATCACCGGCTTCCAGGAAACCACCGAACATGAAGTCGCCGAGGCGCTCGACAAGTTCGGGGACATGAAGGGCCTGGTTCTGGATCTGCGGCAGAATCCCGGCGGATTGCTCAGCGAGGGCGTGGGCGTCGCCGACAAGTTCCTGAAGAAGGGCCAGCTGATCGTTTCGCATCACGGGCGCTCTTCACCCGAGAAGCGCTACACCGCGACCCACGGGAACAGCGGCAAGGAATACCCGATGGTCGTGCTGGTCAACAAAGGCACGGCTTCCGCGGCAGAAATTGTTGCCGGCGCGATCCAGGATCACGATCGCGGCTTGATCGTGGGCGAAACCACATTCGGCAAGGGCCTGGTGCAGACCGTCTATCCACTGGCCGAGAACACCGGCCTGGCACTTACGACGGCTCGCTACTACACGCCCAGCGGCCGCCTGATCCAGCGCGACTACTCCAACGTCTCGCTCTACGACTACTATTACAATCGCGATCCTGACGCGAACGGCGCGAACAAGGAAGTGAAGCTGACCGACGGTGGTCGGACGGTCTACGGCGGCGGCGGCATCACGCCCGACGTCAACGTGCCCCCGGTCAAGAGCAATCACTTCCAGGACACGCTGCTGCAGCACTACGCGTTCTTCAATTTCGCCAAGCGTTTCGTCGTGAAAAATAATGTTACCAAGGGTTTCACAGCCGACGACCAGATCATGCAGGAGTTCCGCAAGTTTCTCGATGAAGAGAAAATTGCCTACACCGAGCAGGACCTGGCCGAGAACAACGACTGGATACGCTACAGCATCAAGAGCGAGATCTTCGTCGATCAGTTCGGACAGGACGAAGGCCTGAAGATTCGCGCGGAGAACGATCCGCAGATCATCAAGGCGCTCGACCTGCTTCCGCAGGCCAGAGCTCTCGAAGATCACGCGAAGCAGGTAATTGCGGAGCACAACGCCACGCGCGCCGTTTCGCAGTAACGAATTGTCATCTTTAGTGCAGCGAAGACCTATGGATTGGCTTGCCGCCGAGAAATGCATGGGTCCTTCGCTTCGCTCAGGATGACAAAGTTGTTTTGATGACAAAGTTGTTTTGAAGACTTTTCTCCAACTTTGTCGGGCGCCTGTCGTCCGTTATCCGGTTACCCCCTGTCCTATCTCCACATTGACTTGCTTTTCTAAGTGTGTGAAAATCCGGCCATTGGCGGCCTTTCGCCGGCGCTGATGGCTCGATTTCAGGCCTTCAGGAGCCTCGTGACATCTTTTCCGAACACAAGATCACACATGGCTTCCCAAGGGCCGGCATGATGCTGCAAAGTGGATGGATACTCGCCGTGTTTCTGGCGGCGTGGGCCGGCGTGATGGATTGGCGCTATCGCCGCATCCCGAACTGGCTAACGGTGCCAGGATTGGTGGCGGGCATCGCCGTGAACACAGTGGCAAGCGGGTGGAACGGAGCCCGGGCTTCCCTGCTGGGGGCCGGGTTGGGATTGCTGATCTTGCTGCCTTTTGTTTTGATCAGAGCACTGGGCGCTGGGGATTGGAAGCTGATTGGCGCGATCGGCGCTTGTCTGGGTCCTTCGCGCTTGGTTGCTGTGCTGATTGGATCCATGCTGGTTGCGGGCGTGATGGCGCTGGTTCTGATTGTTTACAAGGGCCGCCTGCGGCAGTCGCTCGGCAACATGGGAAGAATGCTGCAAGCATTCGTGACTTTGCATTTGCCCGGCGCAGAAGTTTCGCTTGACAACCCCGACTCGGTAAAGATTCCGTTCGGTGTTGCGGTGGCCTTCACCGTGTTGTTGTTTGGAGTTCGGCGCGCCTTTGGCGCCGTCTAGGAAAACATGCTATCGGTAAGACGAATTCTTGCGGGTACGTCGGGAGCAGAGATCGCGGAGACCGCGGTTGTACTGCCTCTTCTGTTTACGATCTTGCTTGGAATCTTCTTTTTCGGACGCGCCTACAACATCTACGGCACGATCACGCAGGCGGCGATGCAGGGTGCCCGCGCTGCCATAGCTCCGCAGTGTGCGACTTGCGGAAATGCCGCCCTTCCGGCCAATCAGGTGGCCACCAACGCTGTGGCGCCAGTGCTGCAGGCTTCGCATCTTGATCCCGCACTCGTCCAGTCTTTGACGCCTTCGCCCGTTCCCCTTGTCTGCGGACTGGCCACGCCTGCGGTCTGCGATCCGCTTGGCGTTTCTGCCACACCTTCGATCTGCGTAATGCAGAACATTACGGTCAGCAACACCGGCGGCGCGCAGCAATGTGGAACGTCAGTTTCATTCAAGTATCCCTATGGCTTCAACTTGCCCTTCCAGTCCTTCACGCTGCAAATGAAAGCCACGGCGCAGATGCGAGCTGAGAATCAATGATTGGAATTAGCCACATTCATCGCGTCCTTGTGCCGTCGGGCGAAAATGCGGCCACGGAGACGACGGGCTCGCAGATTGTCGAGTTTGCAGTGGCGTTGCCGCTGCTGCTGGTAGTGGTGGTAGGCATCTTCGATTTTGGAAACGCGTACAACATCAAGCAAAGAGTGACGAATGTGGCGCGCGAGGCGGCGCGCATGGGCGCCAGCCAGTCTACCGGGGACTTAACGCAGCCTACACCGACGTCCATTCTCGAAATTCGCGACATGGTTTCGAGCGCGTTGCAAAGCCAGCAAACTCAGCGATTGCGGGCTCGGAACTACGGCAGCGGTGCCGGCCGGCGCGGTCCACTCCATGGAAGTGGACCTTCACGACTCCTTGTGGAACGGCCGGGAACCTGGTGTTGAGCGTGGACCGCGGATACGTCTTTCACCAGCACGCTCACGGCGGGCGGCAATTCGATCAAGATGATCACAACCAACGTGACCCTGCTGTACCCCTACCAGTGGCAGTTCAACCGGATCATCACGGTAATGCTGCCGACCGCGATTTATCCGGGAACGACCCAGATTTCAGTTTCGTCCGTGGTGGCAAACCAGAATTGAAGGAATGAGCATGATCCGACGGCGAACGCATCTACCCCCGAGACACGGTGAGCGCGGAGTCACGATGATTTTAGTCGTGCTGGCCATGCTGAGCATGCTCGGCATCGTTGCGCTGGCGATCGATGTCATTACGCTGTATTCCGCAAAGAGTGAAGCACAGCGTGCCGCCGACGCGGGCGCGCTGGTCGCCGCCAAAATGCTGGTGGACGCTGGGCGTGACGGGCAGACCCCGGCAATGCGGCCTGCAAACTACCGCGCAAACGATCGCAACCACCGCGGCGAAAGACGTCGCCAAGCAGAGTGTCATCGCTGGACGTCCGATTACTGGACCTGACGTGACGGTTACATTCCCCAACTCGGGCGCTGCTAGTTTTGGAATCAATCCGCAAGTCAGCGTCACAGTTCAAAATGCCAACCTGCCGACATTTTTCTCGCGCATCTGGAGCCGGGCGGCGCTGACCGTGCGGGCTACGGCTTTCGCGGAAGGATTCAATCCTTCCAACTCGTCCACTATTCCCGGCGGGGTCTACACTCCAGTCATTGCGCGCTGCGTCAAGCCGTTCATTGTTCCGAATTGCGATCCAACCACGCCGGCGGGGCGGGATGCGGAGGTACGGGAACAACCTTCTTCGACCCCACCACCGGCGCCATCACGAATCCGGCGGGACCGGCCGGCGTCATCGGCGGAACAATTCCATATGGTTTCCAACTGCGGGCCCGGTCCGGGCTGCATGCACTCCCGCGGGCCCCCGACGTTAGTCCGGGCTCCGGTGGTCCCACTGCGCACTATTATCCAGCGCAAATCTCGACAGCTGGAAACGCATGCCCTTCGTCATGTGGAGGTGGCACCGACTTCGAGCGCAACATCGAGTGTTGCAATCCAACACCGATCTCCTGCGGAGCCACTGCAACCCGCGATTGCCGCTGGACACCACCGTGTTCCCGGAAGGTGCCAGCGGGCCGGCGCAGAGTGGCGTCGAGTGCTTGATTCATCAGAGGCCGGGTAATGGCATGGATGACCTTAATCTGCCGATCAGTTATCCGCTGCAGATTCAAGTCGGCAATAACCACCCGTTGGCCGGATCGGTTTTGTCGGCGGGTGATCTGGTTACCACCAGCGATTCGCTAGTGACGGTCCCCGTTTACGATGGCATCGCCACACCCGGTGTTTCTGTAAACATCATTGGGTTTCTTCAGGTGTTTATCAACCGGTCGTTCCCAGGTGGCGGGCCCAAAGCTGGCGAATTCCAAGTGACTGTGGTCAACCTGTCGGGCTGCGGAAGCAATGCCACGGCTGCACCGGTGGCTTCGGGCTCGGCGGTGCCGATCCGTCTGATCCACTGATTCTCTTAAGCGGTTCCGATCCGTCTGATCCACTGATTCTCTTAAAAAGATCTAGTTCGGCGGAGCCTGCGGATCGCCCGGCTGCGGAGTCGTGTCGGGCGGCGGGTTGGAGTCGCCCTGCGGCTGCTCGTCTTCGGTGACCGGCGGCGGTGGAGGCGGTGGTGCGCCGGTGCTGCGTTGCGGTGGTGTCTGCATCTGCGCTACGGGAACGTTGTCCTCCATCGATCCGCCGGCGCCGGCAACTACGCCTCCCGGCGTCTTCGGACTGAGGATGACTCGCTCCACTTTGTTGGCGTCCTGATCGGTGCCCACGATGATGAAGTTGTAGCGCGATCCTTCCAGCAATTTCGAAATCACTTCGCGCTGCGTTCCCGGACCGAGAACCACAGCGACCAGCTCCTGCTCTGCGCCTGCCGGTATGGGAATGTCGGCATTCAATTGCGTATGCAGTTCGTTGAGGACGTCCGCCAGCGAAGCTTTATTCGAGACGAGACTCAGCTTGTCGTCCTGAAGCTTGACCTCCACTTTCTTGGGCGGCGGAGGAGGGGCGGCTGGACCGGCTGCCGTGATGCTGGTCGAGGAGGGCGCCAAGGTGCCTCCAGCGGCTGTGGGCAGCTTCACGATCACCGACTTGGCCGATGGGAATACCTGGTAGACCTGCGCGGACTTGAGGTCAAGGACCACGCGAGTGACCGGCGGGTTCGAACTCAGCAGGCCGACTCGAACGCCCTTCACCTCTCCCTGATTCACGGCCAGCGCCCTCAACTGCGGGCCTGGCAGGGACTGTGGGAAATCGATGACCAGGCGATCCGGACCTGTGACCGTTTGGACGTCAGGCTCGACGCGCTGGCTGGTTTCGATCTCGATTTCGGTGGCATCCCCGGACTTCAACACGGCGACCTTCTTTACTTGCGCGTTGCCGGAACCACCGGAACCCACTGGCCAACGAGTCACCGTGATCCCCGACATTGCGGCCGGAGCCGGCACCGGAGGCTGCATCGCAGCGCTGGACTTCACAGAGGCAGGCCGCAGATTGGCAGGCGCCGAAGCCGTAGCTGCGGGCCTGACCGTCAAGGTCGGTTCGATTGCAGGAGGCGGAGTTGGCGCGGGCGTCTCCGCGGGCTCAGCCGGCGGAGTTGCTGCGGCAACGACCGCGCTTGCCTCACCCAGCTTCACAATGACCGACTTGCTTGAAGGAAAAAGCTGAAATGGCAGCGGAGCGGTGAGATCGACCACCACACGCGTCACGGGTGGGTTGATCGTCACGCGGCCAATACGCACCGCTTTGATCGCACCCTTGTTCACTGTCAGTCCACGAAGCTCGGGCCCGGGAACGGTGTCAGAGAAGTCGATGATCAGGCGGTCGGGGTCGGTCACCACCTGGGTCAGCGGCATGACGCGCTGGCTGGTTTGGATTTCGACTTGCAGACCATCACCCGACTTCACGACCGCGACGTGGCGGATTTGTGCCTTTTGCGCGGTACTTGCCGGGGTTAGGGATAGGAAAAAACTCGCAACCAGGAGAGAGATCCAGACGACCTTGGGGAGGGGGTTCATCGCTATGAGCCTACTTTGAGCGCGATTGTAGCAGCCCCAAGTACCTGTGAATTACTCGTTAGTCGTAATACCGATGGCCGGAAAGCCGCGACCCACACGGTTTTGCCGCCGGGACCTTAGGGCTTCCGCGCGGTTCCGGTCTTCGCCTGGATAATTTCCCCGAGCAGATCGGGCTGGCCTTCGACCCGCTCCAGGTGCGGAGATTTCAGTCCACCGTCGTACGAGATCGAATAAGTCTTGAAGATGTCGGCAGTTTCGGCGATGACCTCAATGGGCTGATGGGTCTGCTGCGCACTCTTGATCGCGTCCTTTAAGACGTCAGACGACCATTTCCGGCCGTTCAGTGCCACTAGTCTCATTCCGGGCCCAAGCCCGGCGCGGTACGCGGGCGACCCCGGCACCACATCGATGAAGTTACCATCGTGATCCAAAACGAAGCCGAGCGAATACCGCGCCTCGGTGATTTTGGCTTCTTCGGCAATCGCGCCCAGAAATTCATTGGGCTTATCCGTGTACACCAGCCGCCACCCTCCCCCCGTGATTCCGCCCAGGGGCGCGTGCTGGCTCGTGGCTTTTACGCGCTCTTTCAATAATGCCGCCCAATCGTACGGAGCAACGGCGTTGAGTTCGCGCACCAGATCGTCGAACGTGTAAGGCACAACCCTGGGCGGCCCACTCTCACCACCGTGAAAGTGCCGGGAAAAATCATCGAGCGAGCGGCGGCCGCTGGTCTGCTTACGGATGATGGTATCGACCTCCAGCCAGATCAGTTCCCCTTCCGGGTAATAGTCGAGGCCGCGGCGCCAGCTTTCCCACTGCGGACCTAACATGCGTAGGATCTGCACCGAGACGGCCGTGTCCTCTAACGGGCGCCAGGTTCGGCCAGCGGTGGTATCGAGTGCGGCGGCCGTGGCCGCGAGAGCTTCGCGATACTGTTCTTCGGTCCACAAACCGGAACGCGCCGTGAGAACGTCACCCCAATACTCCGTCATGCCCTCGTACACCCACAGCAGGTCGCCGATCATCGGCTCCTGATAGTTGCGGGTCGCGAGTCCGGCCGGACGCCGGTACTTGCCGTTCCAGGAATGTACGAACTCGTGCGGAAGGAGGGCTGCGTCGAGGAAATGTTTTTTCGGGTCGAGCAGCGTGCGCGCGCCAGTGCTGTTGTCGCTTGACTGGTGATGCTCGAGCCCGTGATGACCGACCGCGTCACTTAAGGTGTAGAGAAAGTGATACTGCGTGTAGTGATGCGCGCCAAATAGCGCGTCGGCTTCGGCAACCAGCTTTCGGTAGGCGGTCATGTCTTCCGGCGTCATCTCCAGATCAGCCGCGCCGTCGGCAACCATGTCGATCACGTGCACAGGAATTTCTCCTGCCGGCACCAGTTCGATCTGGCGATAGTACTGGCCGGCGATCAGAGGGGAATCAACCAGCATGGTGAGCGAGACGGGATTAAATGCGACTTCTTCTGCCGACGCGCGCTTTGTCGTCAGCGCCGTTCCAAATTTCCAGCCTGCAGGAAGACGAACCGAAGCGGCGACTTCGACCGCGTCGGAAGCCGCCTTATCGGGATAGAGAACGACCTGGTTCCAGTTGAGATCCAGCAGATTGCTGGAGGCGGCGAGCCCTCCGCCACCGGCGCTGTCGGAGGAAAGCAGATCGAACCTGGCCTCGACCTCTTTTATGCCCGGCGGCACGGTGACGTGAAACGAGTACATCTCGAGCGGATCGCGGTGCCAGGTGAGTTCCTGATCACCTGCGCGAAAATGCAAACCCGTCACATTCGCGATCGGACCGCTGGGCCGATGATTGCCGGGAATCCATTTCGGATACACGAACGTCATCTCACCGGCGTTGGCGGGGAGAGTGACGGTTGCATGAAAAATATTTCTGGGAGCGTCGGTGAGATCCACTACCAGCCGGATAAATGGACTGCTCGCAAGTTGAGCAGCCATGCAGCATAACGAGAGCGCTATGACGCAGGGGACAATCAGGGTTCGACGCAAGCCGAGGCTCCCTCAGAGATTGAAGATAGGAGAGAGTAATGGAGAAGTGTTGCCAGGAGCAAGCGGCAGGGCTTGGAAATTCGGCAAGCTCTAACCACAGAGCGCACAGAAGAGTCACAGAGGGAAATCCGGATTTCCTCAGTGTTCCTCGGTGTCCCCTGTGGTTAAGGTTTTTCTGATTTCTTACGATACCGCAGAAACGCTCCGGCCAGCCCGGTTCCAAGCAGGAGTAACGATCCCGGCTCGGGAACTTGTCCGACGGGATTATTGCACTCGGTACTGGTCTTGCTGCCTTTCTTTTTCTTGCCGCAGCTGGGCAGCGGCGGCGGGTACAACGACAAAGATCCGCCGTAGTTACTGATGAAACTGTATCCCGGGGGAGCCATCGCGAAGACGGGCAGGTTAGAACGGGCGAGTGACGATTGGAAATCGGTCGGATACGGAATCACCATGGCGGTGCCAGGATCAAGCTGGATGGGATTTTCCAGTCTCGCGATTGCCGGTTCGTTGGGCGAAACTTCTTTGCGCGCCGTGTCGGAAACCTGGTTACCGCAGCGCGTGCGGAGCGTCATTTTGCCATCGGTGATGACTTTTTCTCCGCGGCGCAGGCGGACTTTCTTGGTGGTCCAATAGACGCGGCCTGCGATCCGATAAGACACGTAGACCGTCTTGTCCTCCAGCAGCTGCATTACGCGGGCGCGGCGGAAATCGAAATCGCGATAGTGCGCGGCGATCACGGGATCGTGTTCAACCACCCGTTCCAATTCCTTTCGGATCATGAACGCCGCCGGGAACCAGCGAGTAGGGATAGACGGGCCGGGCTTCCTTCGACCGGGCCTCGGGGTCGGCTGCGACAGTGGCGGAAAACGCCAAATCGCGCCGGACATCTGTGTTAGTCCACTCAGCTGCTGGGTGGGACGAGAAGGAAGTAGCCAGAAAGGATCCGAAATCGATAGGCAGAAAAGCCGCCCCGACGAGTCCCCCCAGGACAAATACCGTTGCCAGCAGGGAGCGCCGAATCAGGCGGTTACGGCGATGTCGACGAGTGCGGCGGCGCACCCGTACCAGGCGTCCATTAGGGTCGTTCACAACTACCTACCAATAAAATTTAGGGTCGGTCCGGGGGAGACAATTACCTCTCCTGCAAATCCCGTACCAATGGCATCCACCCTACCCGTGATGACAATGCAGGTGAATAGCTCTTTAGTGCCGATCAAGGTAACACACTAGTGAACCGGTTTGCACATAAAGGTGGGCAACACGGATTTATCTTTTCCCTTTTGAATCCGAGTGTTAGCTTGCCCCAAGCCGAAAGCGTCCGATAAAATAAGGGTTCTCCATCCAAGTTAGAAAGCACTGGAGTCTGCGTGAAGGGAAAACCGCGCATTTTGGTCACGGGTGCTGGTGGCTTCATCGGCCACCACCTCGTTCATCGCCTCAAAGCGGACGGATTTTGGGTTCGGGGCGTCGATATTAAGGCACCCGACTTCGAGGCCAGTTCGGCAGACCAGTTTCAGTTGCTGGATTTGCGGCTTTGGGAGGACTGCCGGAAGGCGACCTTCAACGTCGATCAGGTCTATAACCTCGCGGCCGACATGGGTGGGATCGGCTACATCACCGCCAACCACGCGGATATCTCCCGCAACAACATCTTGATCAACACGCACATGCTGGAAGCCAGCCGTCAGAATGGGGCGCAGCGCTTCCTGTTTTCGTCGTCCGCCTGCGTGTATCCGCAGTTCAAGCAGAACCATGCCGACGTCACGCCGCTGAAGGAATCCGATGCTGTTCCGGCAGATCCCGAGCCCGGATATGGTTGGGAGAAATTGTTCGCGGAAGAACTGTGCCGCTACTACAAGAAAGACTACGGGCTCGCGACACGCATCGTGCGCTTTCACAACGTGTACGGGCCGCTGGGAACTTACGAAGGTGGAAAAGAGAAAGCTCCGGCGGCGATTTCGCGCAAGGTGGCGCTGGCGAATGATGGCGGCGACATCGAAGTCTGGGGAGACGGCGAGCAGACCCGTTCCTTCATGTACATCGATGACTGCGTCGAGGGTCTGGTTCGGCTCATGGCCAGCGATTATGCCGAACCCTTGAACCTCGGAACCGATCGGCTCGTCACGATCAACCAGCTGATTGATTTGGTCAGTGATGTGGCGGGAAAGCGCTTGAAGAAGAGGCACGATCCCTCAAAGCCGCAAGGCGTACGTGGACGCAACAGCGATAACACTCTTCTGAATAGTGTCCTCGGGTGGCAGCCTGCAATTTCGCTCGAACAGGGATTGAAGACGACCTATCGCTGGATCGAGGCGGAACTTCGCAAGGCGGGCAGGCTCCCTGCGGCAGTTGCCCAAGCGGCAAGATGATCCGCGCCTCCGAACTATTCAATTCTTTTCCCGGGGACCTACGCGCGATCATTCTGAATGACAGACTTGCAGATGCCTGATTTCTCTCAAATCACGGTCGAACAGGTGCGCAGTTACTGGGACCAGCGTCCGTGTAACATCCGGCATTCTCCCAAGCCGGTGGGCACGCGCGAGTACTTCGAGGAAGTGGAGGCGCGCAAATATTTCGTCGAGCCACACATTCCGCGCTTCGCCGAGTTTGAGCGCTGGCGTGGCAAGAAGGTGCTTGAGATCGGCTGTGGCATCGGCACCGACACGGCCAACTTCGCTCGCCAGGGAGCGCAGGTCACGGCAGTCGATCTGTCGCCGCAGTCGCTGGAACTCGCACGCCGGCACATCGAAGCCTACGGACTGCAGGATCAGGTGCGCTTTTACTCAGGCAGCGCCGAGGAACTCACTCAATTTGTTCCAGTCGAAGCCTACGACTTGATCTACTCTTTTGGCGTCATTCACCACACACCGCATCCGGAAAAAGTAGTCGAGCAGATGCGCAGCTACGCCAAGCGCGGGACCACCGTCAAGCTGATGGTCTACCACCGTCGCTCCTGGAAGGTGTTGTGGATCTTGATGGGCTACGGAAAAGGCCAATTCTGGCGGCTGCCCGAGTTGATTGCCGAGCACTCCGAGGCGCAGACCGGATGCCCCGTAACTTATTCCTATACGCGCGAAGAAGGTCGAAAGCTGATCGAGTCTTCCGGATTTCACCTGCGCGATCTGTTCGTCGATCACATCTTCCCGTATCGCATTCCCGAGTACGTGAAATATCAATATGTGAAGAGCTTTCCCTGGAGTTTGACTCCCGCATCCGTGACTCGCTTGCTCGAACAGAACTTCGGGTGGCATCTGTGCCTTACCGCTGAGGCGGACGCATGAGCCTGAAAGCCTGCGTCATTGGCCTGGGAAAACTAGGCTCCCCGCTGGCTGCCTGCCTTGCGGCCAAAGGTCTCACGGTCATCGGAGTCGATAACGATCCGCGCAAGGTGGATGCCATCAACCAGCAGAAGCCGCCCGTGCACGAGCCGGGACTGGGTGAATTGCTGGCGCAAACACAAGGCCGCCTGAGTGCGCTGGCTGACGTCGAAGAAGCGATCCGACGGACAGACATCAGCTTCATTGTGGTTTCGACCCCCAGTGATCCGGCAGGCGGATTCTCATTGCGTTACGTAGAACCTGTCTGTCAGGCGATCGGGCGCGCGCTGGCGGCGAAGAGCGAGTACCACGTCGTTTGTCTCACCAGCACGGTTATGCCCGGAACCACCGGCGGCCCAGTGCGTGAGATGCTCGAGAAGGCCAGCGGCAAACGCATGGGCGCCGATTTCGGTCTGTGCTACAGCCCGGAGTTCATCGCGCTGGGCAGCGTGATCCGCGATTTCCTGAATCCCGACATGCTCCTCATCGGAGAGTCTGACCAGCGTGCTGGAGGTTTTCTGCAATCGCTCTACGCCGAGGTATGTGAGAACAAGCCGGCGCTGGCGCGCATGTCGTTTGTGAACGCCGAGATCACCAAGCTGGCGGTCAATACCTACGTCACCACCAAGATCAGCTACGCGAACATGCTGGCGCGCATCTGCGAAAAACTTTCGGGAGCGAATGTCGATGTGATCACGTCGGCGTTAGGACTCGATACGCGCATCGGCTCCAAGTATCTGAAAGGCGCCGTAAGCTATGGCGGGCCGTGCTTCCCGCGCGACAACCTGGCCCTCGCGCAGCTGGCGCAGCAACTGGGCGTTTCACCCGATCTTGCGCAGACGGTTGACCGCTTCAACCGCTCCCAGATTTTCTGGCTGGCTGACCTGGTGCAGCACCAGACCGACGGCACCGCCGGGATCCTGGGATTAACCTACAAAGCAGGCACCGACGTGGTGGAACAGGCGGCCGGATTTCTACTCGCCAAAGAGCTCGTGTCGCGAGGCATGAAGGTGCTGGCGTTTGATCCCGCGTACGGGGCGGATTCGCGCGGTCACGCGACTGACGGGCTGTGCCTTGCTCCGAGCGCCCTGGAATGCATACAGAAGTCAGACGTCGTTGTGGTCGCTACCTCTTGGCCGGAGTTCAATGGGATTGCTGCCGCGAAGTGGACGCGCCCGTCAAACGAAAAACCGCGCACCGTGATCGACTGCTGGCGGTCCCTGCAGTTCTTGCGCAATCTGCCGGGAGTACATTACCTCGGGCTGGGTATGGGCGAGGGCTTCGCATGAGTTCCAGCCTCCCCTCGCAAGCGGCGCCGCTGACCATCTTCGCGACCCCGAAAAAATTCGAAGAACACATTGGCGTCATCCAGCGGAATGCCATCCAGAGCTGGACGCAGATGTCACCGAAGCCTCACATTCTCCTTTTCGGCACCGAACCGGGAACCGCCGACGTTGCGCGGGAATTCGGGCTTCGCCACGTTCCCAACATCAAGTGCAACCAGTGGGGTACGCCGCTGGTCAGCGACCTCTTCGAGCAGGCAGAGAAACTCAGCCGCAGTCCGGTTCTCTGTTACGTGAACTCCGACATCATTCTCTTCGATGACTTTCCCCAGGCTCTGACGCGAGTCGCGGCGCAGTGCGAGAAGTTTCTGATGGTCGGCCGGCGCACGGATCTGGACATCCGGGAAGCAATTCCCTTTCATGACGGTTGGGATGCGCAGGTCAAAGATCAAGCTTCCCGCGAAGGCCATCTTCAGATTGCCCGAAGCATCGACTATTTCGCCTTTTCCCGTGGCCTCTATCCATCGATGCCGCCGCTTGCGATCGGGCGCTTCTGGTGGGATAACTGGCTGCTGTGGAAGGCCCGCGCTCTGCACGCCATGGTGCTCGACGCCACCAGCCAGGTATTGGTGATCCACCAGAATCATGATTACTCGCACACCGCCTACGGCCCCAGCAAGGAAGAGATGATGGCGAGCGAGGAATGCATTCTGAATGCGCGGCTCACCTGCGAAACTCCCGCCGACTACGACGAAGGCTTCTTCTGGCGCTACGCCTATACGATCGACGATGCTACTCACCAACTGACAGCGAGAGGAATCGTGAAGAATCCCCGCCGTCTTTGGAAGCAATTCAAGCGCTACACATCACGACCTTTCAGCGTGGCGAAACTTGTGAGACGAAGCTGGAGCCGGTCGCACGGCGGCGCCGAGCACAAAAAGGCCGTAGCCGGGAGCCAGCGATGATGCTTGGTTTTCGCCGGCAGGCCCAGTGGCCGTTCACTCCCGGCGTGGGCGCCGACGAACATCTTGCCGAAAGCCTGCGCATCCTGCGCGCCAAATGGGGCGAAGTCCCCGGGGGAGAGCAAACACGCGTTCGCTCCGAAAACCTGCTGAAGGTTTCCGACAGCGAGTTGCTGCGGATCTGGGATGCCGCGCTGGCCGATTCCTCGACCGGCGACGCATATTCCGTGCGCGGCTGGTATCACACGCTTTACTCCGACGTGTTCCGCGATAAGAAGGTTCTGGAGATTGGCTCCGGTCTTGGGTTTGACGGCATCACCTTCGCTCAGCGCGGCGCGGAATGGACCTTCGTCGATATCGTGGCGACCAATCTCGAAGTCGTGAAGCGCCTGTGCAGGCTAAAAGGCATCGGCAACGCTTGCTTTTGCCTGATGGAAGACTTGCGCTCGCTGGCGGCCTTGCCGGATGACTATGCGGCAATTTACGCGCAGGGTTCGTTGATCAATCTGCCGGTCGAGGCGACCCGCGTTGAAGCCAAGGCGCTCCTGAAGCATCTCCCAGTGGGCGGGCGCTGGATCGAGCTGGCGTATCCGCGCCGGCGCTGGATGCGCGATGGGCGCATGCCCTTCGACAAATGGGGCAACAAGACCGACGGCGGCGCGCCCTGGATGGAGTGGCACGATCTGAAGAAGATTCGCGAGTTTCTGGCGCCGGCGCAGTTTGATGTAGTCTTCACGCTGGATTTTCACAAGTACGATTTCAACTGGTTTGACCTGATACGGCGCGCTTGAGAGAGGCGGCGGAAGATCCGCAGTCAGCCGCAAGAGAATTGAGCTGGGGAATACGTGAAGAAACTGTTTCGCAAATTCGGTTTGCAGCCCGCGCCGCCGCTGCCTGCGCAATTGCCGTATCCGGTGGAGGTACGCCGCCGCAACTATCAAAGTGAGGGCATCCGCAAGCACGGCGGACTCGAGGTCTTCGACGCACCCAACGCAATCGCCATCAATAAGGCGCGCATCGACAATCTCGCCGCTCTGGGCCTGCCGCTTGCCGGCAAGCGCGTGCTCGACATTGGCTGCGGCGTCGGCCACCTCGGCGCCAAGCTGGTCGAGATGGGCAGCAGCGTAGTCTGCGTCGATGGCCGCGAGAGCAATATCGCCAGCCTGCGCACACGTTATCCGCATCTCGAAGCGCACGTCGGCAACGTGGAAACCGAATCCCTGTCTCGCTTCGGACGCTTTGCGATCGTGCTCTGCTATGGCCTGCTCTATCATCTGGAGAATCCTCTTGCAGTCCTTGCGCAACATGGCATCGGTCTGCGACGAGATGCTTCTGCTGGAGACCATCATCTGCGATCACGAGATGGCGCTGGTCCGCGTGGAAGACGAAAGCACAGACGTCAACCAGGCATTGGGTGGAATCGCCGGGCGACCCACGCCGCACTACGTTGTCCTGGCGTTGAATCGCGTGGGATTTCCCTTCGTCTACGCGCCCGTCACGTCGCCCGAGCACGAGGATTTCCGGTTCGAATGGCGGAACAATCTCGACTGCGCGCGCGACGGGCACAACCTGCGCTGCGTGTTTGTCGCTTCGCGCACCGAACTGAAAAATTCTGCGTTGATTTCGCTGCTGAGAGACTAGCGGCCTGCATTCTCCCGTGGACCTTCCGGCCTCCAACTCGATGATCGCTGCGGAAGTTTTCGCGCAGGCTCCAGCATCGTGGCCGAAGATCAGCCTCGTCACTCCCGTCTGGAACTCCGCGCGCTATCTCGAAGCCACGCTCCGCTCGGTGCTGAGCCAGGGTTATCCGAATCTCGAATACATCGTCGTCGACGGCGGCTCAACCGATGGAAGCCTCGACATCATCCGTGCGTACGAAGGTCAGTTGCATGCGTGGATCAGCGAACCCGATCGCGGCATGTACGACGCCATCAACAAAGGCTTCGCTCGATCTTCCGGCGAACTGATGGGGTGGATCAGCGCCACCGACATGCTCCACGCCGGTTCCCTGTTCGTCGTGGGCAGCGTGTTTCGCACCTTTCCGCAGGTCGAGTGGATTACCGGACGTCCCACCGGCTTCAGCGATGATGGCATGGCGGCTGAAATCCTGAAGCTGCGCCGCTGGTCGCGCTGGGCTTTTCTGGCCGGAGCAAACCGTTACATTCAGCAGGAGTCAACATTCTGGCGCCGCAGCCTTGTGGGAGCGCGCGGGAAGCCGGGTGGATGACTCCCGCCGCAGTGCCAGCGATTTCGAATTGTGGGTTCGATTCTTCCGCTATGCGGAGTTGTATTCGGTCGACGCACTCATTGGTGGGTTCCGCTCGCATCCCGATTCGCTCGGCTTGCAGAATCTAGCCGAGTGCCATCGCATTCACGAAGAAATTCTTGAGAACGAAATCGGGTCGATGAAAGGCGCTGCGGGATTGAAGTCCTTCCGCGAACTCGGTTCTTTTCTCAGCAAGGTGGGCTTGGAAAAGCCTTGGCGCAAGCTGGTGCTGGCTAGCCTTCCAAAACTTGGCGGACGGGGTCGCGTGATACGCTACCGCAAGAATGCCTGGGTCATGGGATAAGTCGAAAGCCGGGACTTTTTTACTTTTTCGATTTCGAGAAATCCTGCACCACGAATAGTTGCCCGCCGCGTTCGGCCACGCCAACGCCGATCGAGTCCACATCGCGATCGAGGATGTTCGCTTTGTGGTTGGGCGAGTGCATAAACTCCGAGTGCGCCACCTTGGCGCTGGCGGCTTGCACCACGTTCTCGGAGATCGAGATGAATCGGGCGCCAGCCTTGGTCGCTCGCGACGGTAGCGAAGGTTCATCGGAAAAGCGGTGCTCGACGGCACGCTGCTTCGCCATTTCCTGAGCATGTTTTCGCGCCGCCGCCGCCAGCCCGTGGTCCCACTCCAAGCTTCGGAGTCCGTGAGACTTGCGTTCCTGGTTCACCGCGTCATAAAGAGCATGCTCGGCTGCACTCGATCCTTTTTGCGCCCAGGACGAGACCGGGAATCCGGTTGCAATCAATAACCATACAACGCACTTCCGAACTACCATTCCGTCCTCTCAGCCATAAACCCGTTGCGAAAGGGCCAAGCAGCTTTCCTAAGCCAGTCACGAATTAAAGCAGCGATAAACAATCGACGAGGGCGCAGCCTACACGCGGAAATAGTCTCCGCGCCAGACCTTGATCGACTTCTTGATATCGCTTTGCGAGAGCTTCTTGGCGAGTGAGGCTTCGACCAGACCGGGGATTTCGGCGTCGCAAGCAAAACGCAGCCCGATCAACTGTCCTTCCGTCAGGTCGCCTACCCGGGAGCGCAGAGGATCGGCGAGCAGGCTGACTAACCGCTCGCGCTCTTCGAGGCGGATGATGCGATCCTGAGCCTTGAGTGCGTACAGCCTGGCCTTCACCGCCATGACCACAATCGCAACCGAAAACAGGATGAGCCACCCTGAAAACCAGCTGGGACGCTGAACGCAATGAACTATCGCTGCAATCACGGTCAGCAGGATGACTGGCAACACAAAAAAATGAAAGGGCGGATCCCAGCGAGTGTGGTTGGCATAGTTCTGGGGAACGGGATTAGCCATGGCTTCAGTCTCCTCAAAGTGTCAAGAATTCATTGTGACCAATGCAGCCGCGATGCGCTGTGGAAGTGGCGGCAATACGCGGCTTGTTCGAGACCGCCTTAAATGCTTGATAAAGATGGTGGAGCTGACCGGGATCGAACCGGTGGCCTCCTCGTTGCGAACGAGGCGCTCTCCCAGCTGAGCTACAGCCCCACTTCTCGGACGGATTCCCGCGGAATCCAATTCTAGCAGCGACAACTCGGTTCAACCAAGCGCAGGTGCCCTTGAAAATACTCCTGCCAATCGCCGTTTCGTGGCCGGCCCAACGGATCGTCGCCTAGGCCTGCAGATGCGCCGCTGCACTAGGTCGCGGTGGTGCGCCGGGAGGGCCGTCTATAATGATTCCGTGAGTGCTTCGAACTCAGTCCGGCAGATGGCTTCCGCCGATTTTCCTACGCGATGGGGCAAGTTCCGCATTTACGGGTTCGCCAGCACACCCGAAAACGGCGATCAGGCGGCGCGCGAGGAGGCGGTTGCCCTCGTGATGGGCGACGTGACAGGCAAGCCCCCCCTGGTGCGAATCCACTCCCAATGTCTGACTGGGGATGTGTTTGGTTCGCTGCGATGCGATTGCCGCCAGCAGCTCGAGATGGCCCTGTCCATGATTGCCGAGGAAGGCGCGGGCGTACTCATTTACGAGCAGAAAGAGGGCCGCGGCATCGGCCTCATGGCGAAACTGCAAGCTTACGAACTGCAAGACTCGGGTCTCGATACGGTGGAAGCCAACGAGCGGCTGGGGTTCAAGGCGGACCACCGCGATTTCACATTGCCCGGGGAAATGCTGAAGGCTCTCGGAATTCGTCAGGTCCGTCTGCTTTCGAATAACCCCGACAAGGTTGCGGCCTTGGAACAAGCCGGCGTGCAGGTCGTGGAGCGGGTGCCGTGCGAGGTGGACGCCAGCTCGTACGCTGAAGATTATCTCAAGACCAAGAAAGAGAAGCTCGGGCACCTGTTCACGTCGCGCTAGCGATCGCCGCGGTCTCCCGTCTTGCGGCCAGAATTTCGCCGTGCTCTAATCCTGATTCCAATCTCCATGGCTGGAATCTCCTTGCCAACTCGTCCATCCTCCAGACTCAGTGTGATTGCGTTAGCCCTCGCGCTGATTGGCTCGGCGGCCATGCTGAACTATTACCTGAACTGGTTTCTGCCGCGCGCACGAGAGGTAAAGGCTGCCAATGGGCTAGTGGGATACTCCTTCGGCAACGATCTGTACACAGTCTGGTACGCCGCGCAAGCCGAGTCGCAGGGGCACCGTGATCTTTACGGTCCCGCAATGATGCACGAGATCCAGATGGGCCTTTACGGCAGGTCCATCGATCCGTCCCGCGCCGGCGATCCCAAGGACCTGCGGATCTTCGGTTATCCCGCCTTCACCGAGCTATTGTTCTGGCCCTTCAGCCTGTTTTCATTTGAGTCCGCCCGCCTCATCTTCCTCTTCATTCAGGTTCCGCTGCTGGTGGTAACGACTGTGCTCTGGATGCGAGCGCTGTCATGGCGCCCCAGCTGGCCCTGGACCGCAGTTGTGTTGCTGCTGTTGTTGACCAGCTATCCGGCTCTCGAGGCTCTTTACGCCGGACAGATCGGAATATTTGTGGGGTTTGTGCTGGCGGCTTCCATCGTTGCCGTGCAAAGGGACCGATTGTTGCTCGCCGGGACTCTGATGGCTTTAGGAACGATCAAGCCCCACGTTATGCTACTTCCGATTCTCTATCTCGGGTTGTGGACTCTGCATGATTGGAGCAGGCGGCGCATGTTCTGCGTCGGCTTGTTCTCAACTGAAGCTCTGCTGGTCGGAGGCGCCCTCATCGTGTGGCCGCACTGGATTCAGTCATGGATCGATGTGGTCGTTCGGTACCGTGGCTACACACCGCCGTCCCTGACCATTCAAATGCTCACTACCTTGGCGGGTCCTGCAGCACGACCTGCCGCGCTCGTCGCCATGGCCGTATTGCTTCTTGGCGCGGTTGCGCTCTCCTGGAAAAACCGGGCGGCCTCGCCTCACTCTCCGGATTTCTGGTTCACGCTCAGCATTTTGCTGAGCGTCACGGTCGGCGTGTTGCTTCCCGGACACGCGGTTTACGACCACTTGATTCTTTTGCCCGGAATTTTTGTGCTCGCCACGAAGTGGCGAAGATTGCCGGAGAACTGGGCGATGAGGGCAATGTTGATCACTGCGGTTGGAACGCTTGTCTGGCCATGGCTCGCGGCCATCGTTCTGATCCCAATTCACTCGCTTCTCGCTCGCCGCGAGTTCTATTCGATGTCAATCCTGGCACTCCCCTTGCGCCTCGCGGCAGGACTGCCCTTTATTGTGCTCGCGCTGCTTGCCCTGGCGTATCGGTCGACCTCGCGAAGGGCAAAAGAAGCACTATTGCCGGAGAGCTCGCTCGATCACGCCCTTTAAAACGTGCTTGTTTTTTGTCGGCAAGTACTCAATCGCAGCTTGCGCCAGTGCGAGGTAGACTTGCTGCGCCACGGGTAAGCGCCGCAAAACCTCAAGATGCTTTTTGATGGTGGCCGCATCCCCCCGAACGATCGGCCCGCTAAAGCTGCGCGCAGCCCCTTGATTGGCGTAGTTCTCAATGGTTTTCCGGACGATTGGCGACATCCAGCGCCGCGCCATGGTGCGAGAGATTCCGGCAGTACCTGCAACTTCCTCGCTGGAAGCAAGAAGTGCGGTCACCAGCGGCGATACAAAGGTTCCCCACGCGTGGTAGAGCGCCTTATCTTTCTTCGCAATCAGGAAGCTCTCGCCTCCCAGCCGCTGGACGATTGTTTTCGCGACGCGGACCGCCTCCCGATCCCCCTCGATTGCGAAACCAACATCGTTGAGCGAGGGGCTGACGCCCGCCACGAACGTCATCATCGGATGCACTGACGCCACGCGTGCGCCCAGCTTGCGCAGCACCGCCAACTCGTCGCTGCTAAATGCGCCCGAGGAATGCAGCACGACCTTCCCTTCCACTTGCATACTGGCTACCGACCTCGCACAACTGACGATAGCTCCGTCGGGCACGCACAGCCAGACCAGATCCGCATGCAAGCCGTTCTTTCCGAGAATCGCGCCGCGGGCCCCCACGCGCCGGGCCAGCGCCGCAGCTCTCTTGCGCGAATGCTTCGCGGCCCGCGACACGATTTCCGTAATCGGATAACCGGCGGACCGCAAAGAAAGCGCGAGCGCCGTCCCAAGCTTTCCCGTTCCCACAATCGCAATTCGGGGACTGCGCTTTCTGCCGGTCGTCATCGTGGGCAGCATACCAGCGCTCCGGCTCCGTGCGAAATCTCCTCGCTGCTACCGAGCGTTCGTCATACCGAGGCGCCTTCGCTTATATTCTCTTCATGAAGAAAATTCCTCGCTCCAACAAGAAGAGCAGGGTCGCCCGCGTGCTTTCGCGAAAGTTGGTGTACAAGGGGCCGGTCTTCTGGGTCACTTCCGAACAGGTCATCGAACCCTCTGGTGTACGAGTGCTGCGGGAGGTAGTTCGACACACGGGGTCGGTGGTGATTCTGGCGACACTCGATGGCCCGGGCGGACCTCGCGTTCTACTGGAAAGCCAGTATCGTCATGCCGCGGGGTCTTACTTGTGGGAGCTGCCCGCCGGCCGCATCGATAAAGGCGAACGAAGCTTGGCGGCCGCCAAGCGGGAACTGATTGAGGAAACCGGCTACAGAGCTGCTAGTTGGAAGAAAATATTAGAGTTTTACGCGAGTCCTGGATTTGTCGCCGAGGCCATGACGGTTTTTTGGGCCCGCGAGCTGAAGCCGGGACCGGCCCAGCCTGAAGCCGATGAGGTCATTCAACAAAAACTGGTATCGCTCTCCCAAGCCATTCGTATGGTCACGGACGGAACCATTCGAGACGGGAAGACCATTTGCGGCGTGCTCTGGCTATCCCACCATGTAGATAGGGCGAAATCGAGAAAATAAAGGTCGACCTCTGTGATGTCGCTCCTTGACAGCCCCTACCCCCCGCCGCACAATGTGCCCAGAATTCGGCAGGTACACCCTCCACTTCCCTGGTCTGTCGAAGTGTGTACTGAAACTGCCGGAGGGGGCGCACGTGGAACGAATGAAAGGTACGGTCAAGTGGTTCAATAACGCGAAGGGCTATGGTTTCATCGGTCGCGAGGATGGGCCGGATGTCTTCGTGCACTACAGTGCGATTACTTCCGAGGGCTACAAGAGCCTGCAGGAAGGTGACACGGTGGAATTCGAGATCACGCAAGGACAGAAAGGTCCGCAAGCCGCGAACGTCAGCAAGCCTTCTTGAAGTGTTGCCGTCGTGGCAACCCATGACTGCACGTTCGGCCCGACGCCCGATCTGAACCATACGCCAACCTCCCCTAACTGATCGCGTCGCAGGATAGCCCTGTCCATCCCTCAAGCCGCCTTCCGCTCCCGCCGCAACTTGTTTAATCTGTTTCTTTCCATGGAAAACAAAGCGATCGCCACCCTGCTTTACGAAACCGCCGACCTTCTGGAAATCGACGGGCAGGACTCTTTCCGCATTCGCTCCTATCGCAACGCAGCGCAGGCCATCGAGAACCTGCCGCAACGCATGTCGGATCTGATCACCGAGCCGAAGAAAGTCCTGGGCATTCCCGGTATCGGCAAGGGCATGCTGACCAATCTGCAGGAGCTGTTCAAGAGCGGCCGTCTCGCTCTGCATGCGGAGTTGCTCCAGAAATACCATCCCTCCATGTTGCAGCTGCTCAAGATCCAGGGTCTGGGTCCGAAGACGATCGCGCTGATCTGGAGCGCCCACAAAGTCTCCGACGTTGACGGCGTCGAAAAACTCGCGCGCGCGGGCAAGATTCGCGAGCTGCCGCGCATGGGAGAAAAGCACGAACTCAAGCTGATCAAGGCCATCGAAGATTACCGCCGGATCGGCGGCCGGTTCCAGATCGACCATGCGGAAATTGAGGCCGAGAAACTCGCCAAGTACCTCTCCACGATTTCGGGTATCGACAAGATCACGCCTGCCGGTTCTCTGAGAAGAGGGCGGGAAACCGTGGGTGACCTCGACATCCTGGTCACTGGCGCCTGTTGCGTCGACGACGGCCAGCGCGCCGATGCCATCCAGCACATTGCGCAATACCCGCCTCTGATGGACGTCCTTGCAAGAGGCGACAACAAGATCAGTTTCCGCCTGCGCAGTGGAATGCAGATTGATGTCCGCCTGCTCTCGCCCGCATCATTCGGCGCGGCCATGCAGTATTTCACCGGCTCGAAGGCCCACAACGTCACGCTGCGCCAGCGAGCGTTGAAGATGGGATTCACCCTCAGCGAGTACAGCCTGGCCGACTTGAAGACCGAACAACCCGTCGCCGGAGCGACCGAAGAGGAGATCTACGCCAAGCTGAATCTCGACTACATCCCGCCCGAAATGCGCGAGAACCTCGGCGAGATCGATCTGGCCGCCCAGCACAAGCTTCCGCAGCTGATCACGACAGAGGATATTCAGGGCGATGTGCATTTGCACACCGTGGAGACCGACGGCCGGAACACAATCGAAGAAATGGCGGAGGCGGCCCGCGCGCACGGCTACAAGTACATGGCCATCACCGACCATTCGAAAAACCTCGCCTTCGCCAATGGACTCGACGACCAGCGCGCGCTCGCCCACATCCAGCGCATCCGCGAGGCCGGCAACCGCACGGAAGGAATTAAGATTTTTGCCGGAATTGAAGTCGACATTCTGGGCGACGGGTCGCTCGATCTTTCCGATGACGTGCTCGGCCAGATGGACATCGTCATCGCCAGCGTGCACTCGCACTTCAATCAGGAACGCGATCAGATGACCGAGCGCCTGCTGAAAGCGATCTCCAATCCGAACACGTCGATTCTCGGACACCCGACGGGGCGCCAACTCCTTCGCCGCGATGAGTATCCCTTCGACATGGACGCAATCCTGAAGACGGCCGCCAAGAATAAGGTTGCGATGGAGCTGAACGCCTACCCCGACCGCCTCGACCTCAACGACGTTCACCTTCGCCAGGCGAAGGGACATGACGTGAAGATCGTCATTAATACCGACGCACACCACACGTCGCACCTCAGCAAGATTCGATTTGGAGTTCTGCAGGCCCGGCGGGCGTGGCTTACGAAGGAAGATGTTTTGAACACGCTGCCGGCAGAGAAGTTTGCTAAGGCGATGAAGCACGACTGGTGAGCAAACCGGCAGAGACGAAAAAAACAACCCACGAGCTACAAAAGAACGCTGACCACGCCGGTGCCGATCAGTGCGATTGCCCAAACCAGGTCTAGATTGAACCAGGCCTTCCGTAATATTGCGACACCGAACTTCTCAAATACCAGTAGCGCGACCACCGCTGTGATCGCCAGATAGCCGATCGCGTGGAGCGCAGTCGCCAGCAATGCAGTCGCTGGGGTTGAGCCCTGCATCGCCATTCCATGATGAGCCTCGTGCGCCGCGGCTGGCATAGCCATTCCAAGGAACAGTGGCACCACCATCAAACCCGCACCGTGAGCGGACGCCATCAGGAACGACCACCAGGTCAGCCCTGCTTTGTTGACCCTCATGCTCGCCCAACTCGGATGGCGATGACGGAAAAGTCGACTCGTGCCGAACGCAACAAGAATCACGGCCACGATCCAGCGCACCCACTGCAGCGGCATCGCCGCGCCCGCCATCATCGCGAGCGCAATGGCTGCCGCTACCGCCAGCGCATGACCCGCCCCCAGCGGCAGCAGCGCGCTGAGAACAGCGCCGCGGCGGCGCTCTTGCAGTCCAAGCGCCACCGCGAACAGCCAGCCCATCCCGGGATTCATTCCGTGGAAGGCTCCCAGTCCCAACAGCGCCGCCCACGATCCTGTCATCTCTCCCATTTCAAACCTCAGGAGAAGCAATACGAATCCGAAGACGCGTCTCCGCCTTCCAGGTGAACCTGGTGCGGACGGAATTTCTCCGTTTCGAGGAACAGCTTGGGATCAAGACGCATGCCCCCATTGGCATCGGTGTCAATCTTCGCCATCCACCCGCGAATGCCGTCCGGGTAGAACTGTTCGTCCCAGGTACGGTAGAGCGAGTTCGTGACGTAGACCCGCTTGCCGTCCCGGCTGATCTCAACCATCTGGGGCGCGCCATTCAGCGGCTCTCCCGCATTTTTCGGATGCGGATTCTTCTTGATAATCCCGCCCAGAGTTACAGTTCCGGTCAGCACAGGATTGAACGGATCGGAAACGTTGTACTGGCGCAACTCGCCGCTGCCCCAGCATGAGACGTACAAGAAACGATCGTCTAGGGAAAGATTGATGTCGGTCACCAGCGGCGGTACTGCTTTGAAACCCTTCAACAACGGCGGCAGCTTTTCGGGATCGGCGGCTTCGGCGGGAATCTCAATTACCTTGCGAATCTTCCACGTACTATTCCCATTGCTTCCCTCGCGGTACCAGACCCAGATTGACGACGATAGATCTTTCAGTGAAGTCACCACTCCCACGAACCCGTAGGTCTTGTTGGGATCGTGCGACGGACGAAGCTCGAGCACCATCTGCTGCTCCGGCCCAAGATCGAGTGTCTGTTGGTGGCGGCGCTTGTGCAGATCCCAGCGATGCAGGGCGTGACCGTATTTCCCAGCGAGCAGCAGCTCGGGATTCACGCCATCCTCCACCATCGAAGGCGTTCCCCATTCGCTGGTAATCATGGTGTCGTGCCCGAGATGCCACCAGAAGTCGTATGCCAGATACTGAGGTCCGCGATCGGCTTCCCAGGCCCCTTTGATGTCGAAGGTCTCGGGGTCGATCATGAGAATGCCACCCGGCCCGTTGCCGTCCACCGATCCGAGCGCGTTCAGGTAAATGCCGTCAGGCCCGCAGTGCGCGGTGTGCGGCCGGCTATAGCCGGATTTCTTTTTCACTTCTTCCGGCTCGATGACTTTCACGATTTTCGGATTCCGCGGGTCGGGCTTGGTATCGAGAATATGAATTCGCGACGACCGCATCCCGGGCACGACGAGGTAGCGTCTCTCCATATGCGGATGCGGGGAGTGCGGGCACAAGCACGAACTGCACGCGTTCCATCCAAAGTGATGCAATTCGTCGCCGGCGTTCGGCATATCCACCCGGCTCACGACGCTGCCATAAGTTTTCGATGACGGGTCGAGATCCACCACCGCCATGGCATCAGTACCATTGTTGGTGGTGGGATTCAGGAGAGCCACGTAGGCCAGTTTCTCCGGCGTCGCCTCCATCGCCATCTTGGCTGAAGGATAGAAAGTCTGATCAGGAAGTAGTTTCGCCAT
The DNA here is from genome assembly GCA_963850425.1 of uncultured Acidobacteriota bacterium. Lineage (GTDB taxonomy): Bacteria > Acidobacteriota > Terriglobia > Terriglobales > Acidobacteriaceae > Gp1-AA133. The sequence goes on from CAWKLF010000008.1 coordinate 116,991, forward strand.
ATAGATTCCCCCATCTTGGGTGGATGTGGATAGCCCCACGAAGAGCGCTAAAATAGACAGCAATCACTTGGGGTGATCTAAGCGCTGCGCATCTGTTTGATCAGGGCACTATACTCCATCGACACCTGCTTCCACTGTTTGTTTTTTTTCTTTTTTCTGACTGCTATGCCAATTGATACCTTGCGTTAGGAATTCGCAGGCTTTGCGTTAGACGTACCGGAGCGCCGGTTGCGGCGCGATGGCGCGGGGGTCGATCCGGGCCCCCAAAGTTTTCGACACCCTTCGCCTGCTCGTCGAAAACGCCGGGCATCTGATGACCAAAGAGAAGTTGTTGCGGCATCTATGGCCCGACACAGTAGTGGACGAAAACAACCTCAACAAAAACATCTCTGTGCTTCGGAAGGTGCTCGACCAGCCGTTCACTTCCCACTCATTCATTGAGACTGTGCCTCGGGCCGGCTACCGCTTTGTAGGCAGGGTTACAGAGAGCACTGTCCCGCGCGTTTTTCGAATCACGACCCGCGAAGGCGCAGGGATTTCAGGCAGGACCCTCGCGGCCGCCGGGCAGACGCACGAATTCCGCCCTCAAGTTCGCTTGGGATGACAGGGGGTGGGGAGGCGCTATTCATTGAAGCGGGGGCGCCAAGATCCTCGAACAGGCCTTACTCCCTCGTGTGCTAGCATCAGTACCTCCAATGCCATCAGGAAAATTGCAAATTGTGCCGCTGGGCGGACTCGGCGAGTTTGGGATGAATTGCATGGCCCTGCGCTGGGGCGATGACATCCTCGTCATCGACGCTGGGTTGATGTTCCCGGAAGCCGAACTGCTTGGCGTCGACATCGTTGTGCCCAACATTTCCTACCTCATGGAGAACCGGCAGAAGGTGCGCGGCATCGTGCTTACGCATGGGCACGAAGATCACATTGGCGCGCTGCCATGGGTTCTGTCGGAACTGAATGTTCCGGTGTGGGGCACCGAATTCACGCTGGCCTATGTCGAGGACAAGCTCGACGAGCATGGGTTGCTCGATGACGCCGACCTGCGGGAAATACGGGCGAATGAGCGCGTCAAGATCGGGCCATTCACCGTGCATCCGATCCAGGTCACGCACAGCCTGGTGGATTGCGTGGCCCTCGCGATCCACACCCCGTTGGGTGTGGTGATTCACACCGGCGATTTCAAAGTCGATCCCACGCCGACCGATAACCGGTTGTTCGATCTGCACGCGTTTGCCGAGTATGGCAAGGAAGGCGTGCTCGCGTTGCTGCAGGATTCAACCAACGTCGAGCGCAAGGGGTATACGCCCAGCGAGCGCGCGGTGCGGCGGAAGTTTGACGAAGTATTCGCGCGGACCGAGCGGCGGCTGTTCATCTCCTGCTTTTCGTCCTCCATTCACCGGATCAAGCTGACGGTTGACCTGGCGTTTGAGCACGGCCGGAAAATCGCTTTCATCGGGCGGTCGATGAACAACTCCGCGGAGATTGCCGAGGACCTGGGATACGTAGAGATTCCGGAAGGCTTGCTCATTCATCCCGGCGATATGAAGAATCATGCGCCCGAGAAGGTGTGCGTGCTGATCAGCGGGACCCAGGGCGAGCCGATGTCGGCGCTTTCGCGGGCGGCGGTTGACAATCATAAGCACGCGAAAATCGAGAAGGGCGACACGGTGGTGCTCTCGTCGCGCATTATTCCCGGAAATGAAAAGGCCATCTACCGGATGATCGATCACTTGTTCCGGCGGGAGGCGCACGTGATCTATGAGGATGGTTCGTCGCCGCCGATTCACGTCAGCGGACACGCCAGCCAGGAGGAATTGAAGCTCATCATCAACCTGGTCAAGCCTCGTTTCTTCATTCCGGTACATGGTGAATATCGGCAACTCAAGCTGCACGCGGAAATGGCTGGCTCGATGCACGGGTCGGTGGGGCAGGTGATCCTGATCGAAAGCGGAGATGTGCTGGAGTTCGACGAACTGGGCGCGCGCAAGGTTGGTCGCGTCAACGTCGGGCGGATATGCATCGATTCCGGCTCGCGTACCGACGTGGTGGAAGACCTTATCGTCAAAGATCGGAAGCACATCAGCGAGGACGGGATTGTGCTGCCGATTATCGCCATCAATAAGCTGACCGGAGAGGTGGAGAGCGCGCCTGAGATTGTGACCCGCGGCTTCAACCCGGGCGAAGACGGGCTTATGGATGGGGCAAAGCAGATTGTCATGCAGACGCTCGATGCCTCCAGCGATGAAGAGAAAGCGGACTACGGGGTGATCAAGGAAAAGATCCGCGCGGATCTGAAGCGGTACATCAACAAGCAGACCCAGAAGCGGCCGCTGATTATGCCGGTGATTCTGGAGATTTAGCTGCGAGCTTTGAGCTGCGAGCGAACATCCAAAGCTGAATCCTGGGCGCTAACTCCAATATCTTTAGATCTCGGATCGCTCGTAGCTTGCGGCTCGAAGCTCGCAGTTTCCAGGAGCTGATTATCGTCACTCTTGAAGATATCCAACAAGCGCAGGCCCGATTGCGAAGCATTATCGTCCGGACACCTGTGCTTGAAGTTCCGGAGATGATTTCAGACTCCGGCGAATCTCGCCGCCTGTTTCTCAAGCTTGAAAACCTGCAGCCCATCCGCGCATTCAAGTTGCGCGGAGCCTATAACAAGATTGCTTCGCTCTCGCCCGAGGAGCGCCAACGTGGCGTGATCGCATATTCGAGCGGCAACCACGCACAGGGCGTGGCGTACGCGGCACGGGCGCTCGCGACCAAGGCCGTGATCGTGATGCCGGGGAATGCTCCGGCGATCAAACTGGATGCGACGGCGGGGATGGGGGCGGAGATCGTCAAAGTTGGCGCGGGCAGCCAGGAGCGGCAATTGAAGGCCGAGGAACTTGCGGCGCGGCACGGGTATGCCATTGTGCCTCCGTATAACGACGAAAAGATCATCGCCGGACAGGGAACGATGGGTCTGGAAATTCTCGAGCAGGTGCCCGAGGTCGAAACCGTGCTGGTGCCGGTCGGCGGAGGCGGGATGATCAGCGGGGTGGCGGCGGCCATCAAACTGAGCAAGCCGTCGGTGAAGGTCATCGGGGTGGAACCGGCTTTGGCTGCCGACGCGCAGGCCAGCTTCCGGAGCGGCAAGATTGTCAGCTTTGCGGCGGACGAGGTCACCCGAACCATCGCAGATGGGTTGCGCACGCAAAGTATTGGCGCGATTAATCTCGAGCATATCCGCAAGTTTGTGGATGACATTGTGACGGTCTCGGAGGACGAGATCCGGGATGCGATGCGGCGCCTGGCGGCAAATCCCCAGACCGTGGCGGAGCCGAGCGGGGCGGTATCGGTGGCAGGGTTTTTGTTTCGCGGAAAGCAATTGCCTCGTGGGACGATCCATGTGGCGGTAGTTAGCGGGGGGAATATCGAACCGGGGATGCTGGCTGAGCTGCGAAAGTGACGGGACAATGATCGCTTGCGATTGGCGATCTCAATGGACTTTCTTCGCGCCCTTTGCGGCCTTTTCGGTTAAGACATCATTAGAAGAGCTTTTACGCAAGATGGCTAAGGTTGCGCAAAGGACGCGAAGCTAAGTCTACGAGGGTCTTCACTCGGCCCTTACATGCATGGGTATGGTGGCAGTGTAGAATTTAGTTTCTGCCCTGATTTTCATCCATTGAGGTTTGACCATGCCGGTTTCCGCCAATGTGCGGATCTCTTCGAAGGTTTTGCCTGCCGTTTTCTTGTTCCTCACTTTGCAACTGGGTTCCGCGAGCGCGTTCGCGGCCGGCGAACATGGGACGCTGATCCGCGTCGCGAACATCTATTTGTCGCCGGACAAGAACTCCACCAAACTCGCCGAGATTGAACGCGGACGTGAACTCGTGGTTCTGGAAAACACGAATCCCCCATGGGCGCACGTGGAGGCGTTTCTGAGCGAAGAAAAGACGGTGAGCGGATGGATTCTGGATAAGGGATTCGTGCGCAGCACGAATCCGGATGGTGACAAGATTGTGTTTGGAGAGGCGGCGGATTCCGAAGATGAAGCCAGCCGGCGCCAGGGGCGGCGGGGCGCCGACAAGGACGCACTCCGACTCTACTACCGGGTCTACGACCTGTTTCCGAATTCACCGCTCGCCGGGCAAGCGTTGTACCGGGCCGCCGATATCCGTTGGCAGGTGGAACGCATCGACGTAATGTCGAGGCCGTCGGCAAAGGAGCGCGATCCGGGACTGCGCGAGGGCATGAATGAGGATTGGATGAAGGAGGTCATGAAGAAATTTCCCGGATCCAAGTGGGCGGATCTGGCCGCGTATCACTTGATTGAAAACAAGCTGTGCGGGGATTGGCAGGGAACGTCGAAGTGCCCGGAGAAAGAAGCAGAGCGTTACGAAAAGTATGCCGAGGAACGTCCGGGTTCGCCGGCGGCTCCCGAAGCTTTATATCAGGCAGCCAGGCGGCAGGCGGCCCTGGTCGATATCTACAAGACCGAGGAGCAAAAGAAGAAGTCCGACGAGGCTAAGGGCAAGGCGATCTCGCTTGCGCAGAAGATTGTCGCGCAGTATCCCCAGTCGGATTGGGCAGCGCGGGCGCAGCGGCTGATGTTCCTGGTGCAGGGGGATGTGCCGACGTTTGGGAATGCGGTGGAGTGAGAGGAGCGGCTCTGGGCTCTGGGCTGTCTCAGGTCTCAGGTCTCGGGCGGTCTCAGGTCTCAGGAATTGGACGTCTCAGCTCCAGCACTCGTTTTCCCTTGAGACTTTTCATTGCATGCACGTGGGCGCAACGGCTAGGCCCACAGCCTAGAGCCCAGAGCCTACAGCCCATGTTCCCCATGCCGTATCCAACTACATAATCTTGTCGTCGGCAATCTCTGGGATACTTATATTTCGATCCGGAGGACGCTTGAACGACTATCTCTTGTCCGTGGTGCTGGGAATTGTGGAAGGGTTGACGGAATTCCTGCCCGTGAGTTCAACCGCGCACCTGCGCATCGCCGAGAGCCTTCTGCACGTTTCGCTTTCGGACGGGTACTGGAAGATGTACTCGATCGTCATTCAACTGGGAGCGATTCTCTGCTTGCCGGTCTATTTCCGTGATCGAATTGCGAAGTTTCTCTCTACGTTTCCAAGCGGGGAGCGCGGCGACCGGAATATTCTCACGCACCCTCTGGGCCTAACGACGTTGGCCTTTGTGGTCACAGCGGTGCCTTCTTACCTGCTGACCAAGGTGATCGGTAAGAATCTTGAGAGCCTGTACGTCATGGGCGTATCGCTCCTGGTTGGCGGGATTGTGATGTGGGCGGTGGACGCGTCCAAGGCTACCTGGGAGAAGGCCGGGCCTGGAACGGCAGGCAGCCCCATCCGCACCTGGAGAATGGAAGATATGAGTCTGGGGCAATCGATCTGGATCGGCGCGTGCCAGATTCTGTCGGCGGTGTTTCCGGGAACCTCGCGCTCGATGGCCACCATCGCCGGAGGACAAGTGGTCGGGATGTCGCGGGCGGCGGCGCTGGAGTTTTCTTTCTTTCTGTCGATGCCGACCATGGTAGTGGCCACCGGATATACCCTGCTGAAATCGTTACGGGGGAAGGGCGAGAATCCGATTGGAGTGTCGCAGTTGACCTCCGAACAATGGGTCGTTTTGGGGATCGGGTTTGTCGTGTCTTTTGTCGTAGCGTATGCGAGTGTGGCGTGGTTCATGGCCTGGGTGAGGAAGCGGGGGTTTGCGCCCTTTGCGGTTTACCGGATTATCGTGGGGATTGCAGTGCTGGTATTTGCGGCTCGGTTGGCAGGGTGATTCATTGCTGGAGGCCAAGGCCGGTGCGGAGAGCTTCTTCGTGGACTAGTCCAGATAGTGTGCACGCCCACGTTAGCGCACAGAACGCGCGAATGTTTGAGCACCGTCGGTTCCAGCTGTAAACCTTTTGCATGCATCGGGTGGCGGGCGATGTGCAATACATGACACTAAGTCGATACCGCATTCGTGATTCGGGCGTTGTCGGCAGGCGTGGTTCTTGGCATAATCGAGAGGCTCTGGCGCGCTTCGGTCACTGGTGGCTGCTGTGTCTGTATGCAGCCCAAGGTGCGGAATACGCCTAAATGAAGACTTTTTCGCGCATATTCAATCCAACCAGCAACCGGCGGCTCAACGAGCTGGTCGGTTTCCTGCTGATCGTCTCCGCGCTCCTCCTTTTCCTCGCGCTCGCGTCCTATTCGCCGCTAGATCCTTCGTTCAACAGCGCTTCCGTGCTCACGACTGTACGAGGCGCGCGCAACTGGATCGGCATCGTGGGCGCAGTTCTCTCAGACTTATGCCTGCAGACCTTCGGAATCGGAGCGTTCCTGCTGCCCGTGTTCCCTGCCCTGCTAGGCGCGCGCTGGTTTCGTTCGCGAAAAGTGCAATCGCCAGTGGCAAAGAGCCTGGGCGGAATGTGGCTGCTGATTTTTGTGCCGGCGTTTCTTGCACTGCTGCCGGGCCATGTGCGCTGGCTGGGCGTGATTCCGATGGAAGGCCTGGTCGGTCGAATCGTGGGCGACTTCCTGATCCATTATCTCAACCTTGCAGGCGCCTATATCGTCTGCGCCACGGTGCTGGCGGTGGCACTCTACCTTTCAACGGCCTTCTCCTTCTCCAATGTGCAGGTGTGGATTCCGACGCGATTTGCGTTTGCGCTGGCCTTGCGTGACCGCTGGCACGATTGGCAGGCCGATCGCGCGAAGCGGAAGATGCAAAAAGAACTGGAGAAGCGGCGCGCTTCGAAACCGGTGGTAACGGCTCAGTTGATTCCCGGACGGGCGTTGCCGAAAGCTTCTGAGGCTCGTGCCGCACGCCCTGCCGATAGCCGGCAGGAAGCGGTTGTTTCGAATGAACCGCGCACTGGCATCGAGCGCATGATGGCGTCTGCGGAATCGAATACGCCTTCCAATGCAGAAGCCGATGGCTCCGCACAATCGTCCGCGGGTACCCGCGCGCAATCGGGTGTAATCGTGCCCGAGGTCTCCGAACGTGCCGACAGTTCTCAAAAGCACAAGACCACGCTGCCCCGCATCGCAGGTGGGTTCAAGCTTCCGCCCAGCAGCCTGCTGCACCGTCCGGACGAGGCGCAGTCGGTCGATGCCGAGGAACTTAAGATTCTGGCCCAGGTGCTCATCGAGAAATACTCCGAGTTTGATGTGCATGGGCAGGTGACGCAGATCAATCCTGGCCCGGTCGTGACGACGTTCGAGTTCAAGCCGGAAGCCGGCGTGAAGTACAGCCGGATCACGAATCTGACCGAAGATCTCTGCCTCGCCCTGAAAGCGGAGAGCATCCTGGTCGAGCGCATGGCGGGCAAGTCGACGGTGGGCATCCAGGTGCCGAACCGCGACCGCGAAATCATCTGGCTGCGGGAGAACATCGAGGCGACGGAGTTCATCGGATCCAAGTCGAAAATGACGCTGGGGCTCGGCAAGGACATCAACGGACGCATCGCCGTGGCGGACCTGGCCACCATGCCTCACCTGCTGATTGCGGGTTCGACCGGCACTGGCAAATCGGTCGCGATCAATGCCTTCATTATGTCCATCCTGTATAAGGCCACGCCGGACCAGGTGCGGCTGATCCTTGTCGACCCGAAGCGGCTGGAATTGGGCAACTACGAGGGCGTGCCTCATCTGTATACGCCGATCATCACTGAACCAAAAAAGGCTTCCTATGCTCTCCGCAATGCGGTGCGCGAAATGGAGCGCCGCCTGAAGTTGCTGGCGGAAAAAGGCGTTCGCAACATCGACCAGTACAACAAGCTGTTCGAGGAAGACGGCACGCCCAGCCTGTTCGGCGAAGACTCCGAAGAAGGCCCGATTCCCTACATCGTGATCATCATTGACGAGCTGGCCGACCTGATGATGCTCGATGGCAGCAACGTGGAGGAATCGGTGACGCGCCTGGCACAAATGGCGCGCGCGGTCGGCATTCACCTTGTGCTCGCTACCCAGCGGCCTTCTGTCGATGTGATCACCGGCTTGATCAAGGCGAACTTCCCGGCCCGTATTTCTTTCCGCGTGGCCACCAAGGTGGACTCGCGGACCATTCTCGACGCCAACGGGGCCGAGGCCCTGCTGGGACGCGGCGACATGCTTTACCTGCCTTCCGGGTCGGCGCGCGTACATCGGCTGCACGCTCCGTTCGTGACAGAGAAGGAAATTGCGGCCGTGGTGGAATTCTGGAAAGCGCAGGCCCTTGCGAAATACGACGACAAGTTCACCGAGGCGCCGCGCGAGGAGCGGGAGGCCGGCGAGGGCGGCGAAGCGGGCGACGGTGAACTGGAAAACGATCCGCTCTACAACGACGCGGTGCGGCTGGTCGTGGAGTTTGGCAAGGCTTCCACTTCCCTTCTGCAGCGAAGGCTGCGCATCGGCTACGGGCGCGCGGCGCATCTTATTGACTTGATGGAACGGGATGGGATCGTGGGGGCGGCGGATGGACCTAAGCCTCGCGAAGTGCTTAAACGTCCGGATTGGATTTCGGAGGTTGAGGAGTCGATGCGGTAGGGGCGACACTTCTGTGGACGTACCAAGAAGATCCCCGGCGTCCGATCCAAAATCTTAAAACGCTGAGGGCGCGGAGAACTGCCGCGGAGAACGCAGAGAAGACTCCGTCGCGTGTATTCTCACTTCAGGGACGTTCAGTGGTCACATGCCCTTTGGAACACTCTCTCGCTATACTTCTCAGGTGACCTCCTCCCGCGATTTGCTTGATTCCCTCCAGCGCTATTGGGGATACAGCTCGTTCCGTCCATTGCAGGAGCAGATTGTGGGCAGCCTGCTGGGCGGGCATGACGTTTGCGTCGTTATGCCGACCGGGGGCGGGAAATCGCTCTGCTATCAGTTGCCGGCATTGGCCCTGGGCAAGACTGTCATCGTTGTTTCTCCTCTCATTGCACTCATGCAGGACCAGGCTGCGCAACTGGCGCAGATGGGGATTCCGGCAGGGGTTCTGAACAGTATGATGGCCGGTGAAGAGCAGGCGCGCGTCATGCGGCGTGCGCGGGCGGGTGAGTTTCGGCTGCTTTACCTGTCGCCGGAACGGCTGGCTCGGGGCGATACGCTAGAGTGGCTCAAGGCGGTGCCGACAGCCTTCTTTGCGATTGACGAAGCTCACTGTATCTCGGAATGGGGCCATGAGTTTCGTCCGGAATACCGCCAGCTGAGCCGCTTGCGCGAGCAGTTTCCGGATTGCCCAATCGCGGCGTTCACGGCCAGCGCGACGCGGCGCGTGCGGCACGACATCCTGAACCAGCTGCAACTTCGCGATCCGCAAAAATACATTGCCAGTTTTCACCGTCCCAACCTGCGCTACGTGGTGAAGGAGTGCAACGCGAACTCCCAGCCACAACTCCTGGTGCGAGCGCTCAAGAATTACGTGGATGGCAACGTCATTGTGTATTCGCCCACCATTGCCCGCGTGGAAGAAACGGTGGACATGCTCGAGGAGCATGGCATTGCGGCGGTCGGCTATCACGGCAAGATGGACGCCAACGAGCGGCGCCGGAACCAGGAACGCTGGATGTCGGATGAAGTCCGGGTGCTGGTGGGGACGATTGCGTTTGGGCTTGGCATCAACAAGGCGGCCGTCCGGGCCGTCATCCATCTTTCGCTGCCAAAGTCGATCGAACAGTATTACCAGGAAGCAGGTCGCGCGGGACGGGATGGGCATCCCGCGGATTGCATTTTGCTGTGGCAAAAGCGGGACACGGCGCTGCTCGCGCACTTCATCAGCCAGATTACTGATGAGGCAGAGACGGAGCGGGCGTGGGAGCGTTATCGGAAAATCCGAGACTTCGCAGACACCACGCGTTGCCGGCACCGGCAAATCTGCATGCATTTTGGGGAGACGCCGAAGTGGGATTCGTGCGGCGGCTGCGACGTGTGCGGCTCCACGCCCGAATGGCTGGAGGTTCCCGTAACGGAAGCACGCAAGAGCAGACGACGACAGCCCGTACCGGCGGCTTCCACGATCCAATTCTCGCCGGTGGTAGCGTCGGAAGCATCGAGCGGTCACGACGAGTTGCGCGAATACCTTCGTCAGTGGCGTCGCAAGGTATCCAAGGAGCAGGGGATTTCGGCATTCATCGTGATGTATGACACCTCCTTGGACGCCCTCTGCCGGCTACGTCCTCGGTCGTTAGAGGACTTGAGGTCGGTTCCGGGATTTGGTGAACGCAAGATTCAAACCTATGGTCCTCGGATTCTCGAGGCGCTTGCGGAGTTCGATCGCGGCGGGCGAGCGACTAATATTGCTGGTCCGCAAGTAAAGCCGGCGGAAGAAACACTTCAGTTATTGAGGCAAGGCAAAACCCTGAGCGAGATCGCCGCCCTGCGACAACGACAGCTGAACACTGTGGTCAACGCAGTGGCCATGCTGGTGGAGCAGGGGCAGGTACCGTTTGACGAGAAGTGGGTGGATGCGAACCGACGATCCATCATTGAAGCAGCCTGCGCCCGACTAGGGTGTCAATGGCTGAAGCCCTTAAAGGAATCGCTTCCGCCAGAGGTTACGTTTGAGGAGATCCGGCTGGTGGTGGCACGGCTGCGACGACTGCAAATGCAGACGAAGGAATCAGCCAGCGCCTGAAGGCCCCTCGGCCCTTAAAAGGGCTTGAGAAGAAGCAAGTTTCGGCGCCGCTGTAACGGCGCCCTGATACGAAAGTGATGCCGCCTCGTTGCCGTTTCCCGCAACCTCCGGTGGAGTCCGGGCGTCATCTTCAGCCTCAGCCTTCAATTCTGCTACTGACGGGCTCGTTACTTCCGGCCGCCCGTCTATCCGATCGAAATCTTTACCCTGCCTTGCGTGCTTCTGTCTTCAAGCCGCGGAATGCCAGGCTTCCCAACACTGCGACGGCCAGGAGCATGGCAGCCCACAAAACGGCTTTGTGGCGCTCTGACCAAGGGCGTTCGTCGGGACGATTGCGGTAGGCCGAGTTGGTCGCTTCGGCACCGAGTTGTGCCAGCGCGGCGTTGTCATCTTCACGAAACAGCTTTGCGTAGTCGTAGACCGGCGCGCTCAGTCGATCATCGCCATAGTAGAGCTTGAGTGAGGTGCTCCCCTGCGGTTCAAAATACAGCCGACGTTCCACGGTTTGCGGTTGAACCTTTGTGAGGGGGAGCGGCGGGTCGTCTCCGTTGTCGATGGTGATGGTCAGGCGGCTCGTATAGTCGGCAACGCCGTTAATCGTTAGCTCCTCGGAAACCGCTATGGTCCCGGCTCGATTCATGCGGATGCGGCTGATGCTGCCGACTGCCATTTGCATCCCCTTGTCATTGACGACGCTGACCGGGCGCCGGAAGTTCACGCGATCGGCCGGAACTTCGAACCGGATGCGATCGATCGGCATGGCAGCCGGGATCTCGCAGGTAAAGACCGTCGTATGCTTCGACTGCCCCTGGGAGTGACAGGCACCCGCGTCGGTCCACAGCCCTTTTGTCTCGTGCGTATAGCCCACCGTCGCTTGCCTGACATCCTTCGGGAGAACGCCGGGGGACAGACGCACGTGGACGAATCGAAAGGTCCAATGCGGCAAGGAAATTGTGGAATTGGAACCAAGCTTCTCCTGCGAAAAGTCAAAGAGGGTGGACGGTGAGGGCCAAGGAGTCGCGTTCCCACTGCTGAGCGCATCCCTGCCTGCAACCGATGCAGTGATGAGAAAGTCTCTGCGGTCGATAGCAAGGCGGATGCGGTTGTAATCCGCGGCAGGAGAAACGTCGAGATCAAATTCGGTATGGTCGCCGACTTGAGCCAGATTCAGAATTTTGGCCTCACGTTCTTGTGCGGAGGTGTACGCGCTTTGCAACGTCAGCTGATATGGCACCTGGGCGGCTCTGTCGTATAAGCGGAGATCAGCGAGATCGGCACGGGCATGGGCCCAGATCGCGGTGTCGACGATCACATAGTTCTGGCGGTCTGGAGTCGTGCAGGTGACGTCACGCACCTGTTTGAAGTATTGAATTTGCGGCTCGGGATTGGCCGCGGGCGCCAGGGCGCATAGCAGCGCAATCACCGGCGTCCAGTGAATGGGGTGCTTCACGCTTGCTCCTGAGTCTTCTTGTGACTGCCCGACAACTGCAGCCAATCGCGCTGGTACACGAAGGAGATGGTGAGCAATAGGATGCCGAGCACGATGAGGCTGACGATGCGGTAGCCCTTATCAAGTTGTAAAACATCGTAGCCAAACACTTTGATGATGGTGAGGGCAATGAGCACCAGCGCCTGCCAGCGCACGAACGACGAACGCCGCCAGAATCCGACCACCATTAGCATCGCTCCGTAGGCCATCCAGAGCGCGGAGTATGTGAGGTCTTCGGCGAGGCGGATGCCTCGGGCTTTTTCGGAATAAGCCGGATCGTAGGGCGCATAACTCCTTCCCTTGTAGACCGGGCTGATGGCTGCACGCTCTCGCACGTAGTAATCGGCCACTTCATGGCTCAGGGCTATCAGGGCAAGGACGTTGAGAACGACTAACGCGATTGCCGCGCATTGACGGCTGGCTTGGTCGCTCCGGCGCTGGCCGTACCAGGCCAGCGCGCCGAGCACCACGATTGCCACCATATACGTACCCATCCGGGCGTTGAAGATCAGGGTGGTGGCGTGGAAGTTGTCAATGGCAAGCAGGCGCAGGACTCCCAGCGCGAGGGCGCCTATGGCGAAAATGTTCAGCAACATCGAGCGGAGGCGGTCGCCCAGCCAAAGAAGGACGCCGGCCTCGACCAGCCAGCCGATCGTGATCCAGTGGCCATCGAGACGGATCGGGATCGCGACCGTAATAAAGCCGATGGCCAGGGCCAAATGCAGATAATGCAGTCGTTCAATGTTCTGCGGGTCGGGATAGTAACGTTGCGTCTGCCGGCTCAGGTAGATGTAGACCGCCGCCAGCGCGAGCGCGAACCAGGCCATGGCATGCTTGTCGACCTCTTCAAACATCGCGTAGACCTGGAGGAAGTACACGCCTGCGTTTACGAAGGCTAGGAACAGGGGAACAGCCGCGAATGGCGAAGCTTCACTTTCGGGCTGGCGCGCCAATAGAGGGGCGACGGCGAAGATTGCGAAGAACAAAGTGGCGAAGGCGACGGTCAGGTTGAGTTGACTGCGGCTATAGAACTCCGAGTACCAGCCGATGTACAGGATCAACGTGCCGGCGTAGGCGAGTGCGAGCAGGCGGCGCCAGGGCTTGCCGGCGACCATGGCCACGGCGGCCACGTCGAGCAAAGCCACGTAGGAGAACAGCTGCAGTTCCTTATTGACTCCCGTAGATAACAGCAATGGAGTTGTGTAGCCGCCGGTGAGCGCAAAGGCGGCGAGAATTTCTGCGTCCTGAGTGATCGCGAGGATAGCTGTGCAGGCGGTGACCGCCAGCATCGCAACGAAGGCGATGCCGCTAGGGATCAGGCTGTAAACGTGGAACGCAGCCCATAGCGAGAGATACAGCACGCCGATGCCGACAGCCTTCAGGGAATACGAAAATATCTGGTAACCATGGGACCGAAAGCGCTCGCTCCATATCACGACCGCGATTCCAGCCAGAAGGCCGATCGTGACACGGCCCGCCGGACCGATCCAGTTATTGTCAAAGGCATACTTCAGGAAATACGACACGCCAATCAGCACTGCGGCGATGCCGATGCGGTTGAGCCAGTGGGAACCGATACGGGATTCGAGATTGGTGTCGTCGGCATGCGTGCGCGGCTTCACCCCGGGTGAGGGAGGAATGTCGGGGATGGGTGGCGTAGGCGCAGGTATAGAAGCGGACACAGTCTCTTGCCGAGCAACCGGCGCCGGGATGTCCCGTTCCGGGGGGGCGGCGCCCAGCTTTTGCTCCAGCCGGTCGATACGCTGCGCGAGATCGCGAACCAGTTCACGCAGTGCCTGCAGGTCGGTCTGGGTGCTATCCACTGGGCTCCTTGCGAGATTTCTACCGCATTATCTGCGAAACTGAGATGAGTTACACGTCATTTTCATGGGGACGAACATGAAGGTTCTTACGGAATACCTGAAGTTTCACACGCGCACCCATCGGGCATACGTACATATCACGCCGCAAGTAGAGGACGCAGTGAAGAAGAGCGGCGTGAAAGAGGGTATGGTGCTGGTGTCGGCCATGCATATCACGGCGGGCGTCTATGTAAACGATAACGAGAGCGGGTTGATCGAAGACATCGACCAGTGGCTGGAGGGTTTGGCTCCTTTCCGCAAAGAGTACAAGCACCATGAGACCGGAGAAGACAATGGCGACTCGCATTTGAAGGCTCTGCTGATTCACCACGAGGTGATCGTGCCGATAACAGCAGGCAAGCTGGACCTGGGGACGTGGCAGCGCATTTTTTATGCGGAGTTCGATGGGCAGCGGGACAAGCGGGTGATTGTGAAGGTGATGGGGGAGTGAGAGCGGTTGGATGGCATGGGTTCAGTTCCCAGTCCTTAGCCTGTCGGTGCTTAGCTCCAGCCGCGAAAGCATTCACCACAGAGGACACGGAGGGGCACAGAGGAACTCTATTTCCTCTGCGATGCTCGGTGTTCTCTGTGGTTGATGGGTTTACCGATCGATTCCTCCCCAATGGATTCCCACCGGGTGCTTAGATATTGCCCTCGATGTGGGAGATCCGTATCATTCGTTTTTCCAGCCTTTTTACTCAGGGGTAACGATGAGCTCTGAAGAATTGCATGAATTGCACGAGCATGCGGAGCATGCTAAACACAACCCCAGCCTGGCCCCGGTGTCGGTGACGATGGCGATTCTGGCGGTGCTGGTGGCGATTGTCTCTCTTCTGGGACATCGCGCAGCAACCGAGGCGGTGCTCAATCAGGCGAGGGCTTCGGACCAGTGGGCCTATTTCCAGGCGAAGAATATTCGCGGACATGAGGACAAGCTTTTTGCGAATCTGACGACTATCGTTGCCGCTGGCAATGCCGAAGCGCTCGCCAAGATACGCGAGGACTATCTGGCGGAAGCCGAGCGTTACAAGGACGATCAGAAAGAAATTGAAGGCGAGGCCCGCAAGCTGGAGCAGGAAGTGGCGCTCGAGCACAAGCGCGCGGATCGCTTCGATCTGGGCGAAGTATTTCTTGAGATTGCGCTTGTGATCACCTCGATTACGCTGCTGTCGGGAAAACGATCCTTCTGGTATCTGGGACTCTTCTTAGGTGCAGTTGGCATCTTGGTCGCCGTCACCGGGTTCCTCGCACGGTAGAAGAGCGAAATAGCTGTTCGTGCAGGTCCGCTAACCGGGATAAACACTTCGCGCGCAAGCACATTCGCTCTTGTTCCCGGTCACGTCCGAGGGTGATTCGAGTCACAGCAGTTCCTTTCCGAGAAGCCGACACTATGCACGATAGCAAGAATGCTGAGTTCTGTTACAGCGTTCTTCTGCAGAGGCTTCAAAAGTGGCTAATTTTGCAACAAGAAAAATCGGCTGACGAGCGCGGCCACTGTTTCGTTTTACGGGTTGATATTCATAAGGAGAGAAAGCACTCATGAAGACGACGAAGCTGGTCATGTTAGTGATGACTATCGCAGTAACGCTGTTCATCCTGATCCCGAACCTGTCGTGGGCCGCTGATGACGGCGCGACTCTCTACAAGACGAAGTGCGCGGCCTGCCATGGTCCAGATGGCGCCGGCAAACCCGCGGCGAAAATTCCCAGCCTGATCGGCGACGAAGCGAAGAAAGCGTCCGATGCAGATCTGGAAAAGGCTGTCACGGAGAAGCCGAAGCATGCCGGAGTTGCAAAGTCGCTGACACCGGACCAGGTGAAGGTGGTTGTCTCGTACATTCGCGACCTGCAGAAGAAGTAAAAGAACGGCTGTTCCCTTTTGCGCACCCGGTCTGGCCGTGAGATCTCCGGTGGGGCTGGGAGCAGGCGTGAGGGTGCCCCGTGAGCGCGTCGCATGTGTCTCGACGGTTGCGATGGACCAAAAACAGGGTCCGTCCACAACCTGCAAAGGGGCGACTCAAGTCTCGGCGTTCAGGACAGGAACAGCCACCCCGGGTTCCGGTGTCAGTTTTCCGGGGCCCGGGACAGTCTTGCGTGAAGGGCCTATGAGCTTGCGCGAGCAGGGCTTCTTCTCCAGGCGTAGAGTTACTCCCCCATCTACCTTTTGTCTCTCTGGAGCGGAGGCGCCACGCAGGCGCGGGCCGGAGAGATTTCCATGAGCAAAGCGCTGCTGTACGACGCCACCCTCTGCATCGGATGCAAGCAATGTGAGGGCGCGTGTGCAACCCAGAACAAGCTTCCCTACACCGATCCGGTCGCGGCGGAAGAAATCCAATCCGAACATAAGTTCACGGTCGTCCTGACCAAGGGCGACAAGTTCATGAGGCGGCTGTGCATGAACTGCGCCGATCCGGCATGCGCCTCGGTATGCCCGGTGGGCGCGCTGCGCAAGACCGCCGCCGGGCCGGTGATCTACGAAGAGAGCCGGTGCATGGGCTGCCGGTATTGCATGGTGGCCTGTCCTTTCAGCGTACCGAAGTATGAATGGAACAAGCTGCTGCCGCGGGTGCAGAAATGCACGATGTGTCCGGACCGCGTGCAGGCGGGAAATCCGACCGCTTGCGCGGAGATTTGTCCGACCGGCGCAACCAAGTTCGGCGAGCGTGACGAACTGATCGCCGAAGCGCAGCAGCGCATTCGCGACAACCCGGGGAAATACGTTGAGCACATCTACGGCGTGAGCGAAGTGGGTGGCACCTCGGTGCTGCTGTTGTCGAGCGTGCCGTTTGAAGAGTTTGGCTATCGCACCGATCTCACTCGCGACCCCCTGCCTATGTACACCTACCGGGTGCTGTCGCGGATTCCCGACTTCGTTCCGCTCGGCGGAATGGCATTGGGGGGCATCTGGTGGATCACGCACCGGCGTGAGGAAGTCGCCGCGGCGGAAGGCGGCCATGGACCCGAGCCTGTGGTCCGGAAAGAGAGCGGCAAATGAAGATCAAGTTCACTTTCTGGAAGGCCGTGTTCCTGGCGCTGATGGTGGCGGGCTTCTACGGAACGATCGTGAGGTTCGGGCAAGGGCTCGGCCGCTCCACCAACCTGAATGACCAGTTTCCTTGGGGACTGTGGATCGGTTTTGACGTCCTGTGCGGAGTGATGCTGGCGGCGGGCGGGTTCACGCTGACCGCCGCGGTCCATATCTTCAATATCAAGCGTCTGCATCCCATCGTGCGACCCACCATCCTGACCGCGTTCCTCGGTTATGTGCTGGTATGCGTGGCCCTGATGTACGACCTGGGCCGGCCGTACCGGATCTGGCATCCGCTGATCATGCGGAATCCGCACTCGGTGATGTTCGAAGTCGCGTATTGCGTGATGCTCTACACGACCGTGCTTTCGCTTGAGTTCTCACCGATCGTGCTGGAGCGGTTCAATCTTCAAAAACCGCTGAAGATCGTCCGGGCGGCACTGATCCCGCTGGTGATTCTGGGAGTCATCCTCTCAACGCTGCATCAGTCCTCGCTTGGGACCGTGTACCTCATCATGCCGGAAAAGCTGCACCCGCTCTGGTACACGCCGCTGCTGCCGGTGTTCTTCTTCGTGTCCGCAATTGCGGTCGGGCTGGCGATGACGATTTTTGAGTCATCGCTGAGCTCGAAATATTTCGGCAGGCAGCTGGAGCTGCCCATCCTGCAAGAACTCGGCCGTGTGCTGGTTGTCGTGTTGTGCGTGTACGGGATACTGAGGTTCGAAGATTTGCTGCACCGGGGAGTGCTGAAGATGCTGCTGCAGCCGGGATACGAGGTGTATCTGTTCTGGCTGGAAATCAGCTTGAGCCTGTTGCTGCCGTTGCTTCTGCTGTCGCAAAAGAAAGTACGGACGACGGCGCAAGGCCTTTATATGGCCGCCGTGCTGGTGGTGCTGGGCTTCATCACGAACCGCCTCAACGTCAGCATCACCGGGCAGGAGTCGGCTGCGGGCATGCACTACATACCGAAATGGACCGAGATTGCGGTGACCGGCGCGATTATCGCGGCCGGGTTCGCATTATTTGGACTGGCGGTCAAGTACTTGCCGATTTTCCCCGCGGAGGAGAGCCACCCGGTGACGGCGAAAGAGCCTGTCATCGCGGCGATTCCTGTGTTGGGCCATGCTGGAGACTGAGCCAGATCGAGGACGATGGAAACGCCTGACCCGCAGCCTGAGCGCCAAGCTGATCAGCTTGCTGCTGCTGGTAATGACGGGGACTTTTGCGCTGCTTGGCTACCTCAACATTCACCTTCACCGGCAACATCTGGAAGCAGCCACCCTGACCAGCGCGGAACGGGTCAGCGACGTGATCAAGCGCAGCACCACTTACTACATGCTGCGCAACGACCGCGAAGGAATGTATCACGCCATAGCCACCATGGCCGACGAACCGGGCATGGTGCGGGTCCGGATCTTCGACAATGAGGGTAAGATCAGCTATTCGTCCGACACGGCAGAGATCGGCCACACCGTTGATAAGGGCGCCGAAGCCTGCTACGGCTGCCACGTGCAATCCCAGCCGCTGGCCCGCCTGAATCGTCCAGATCGGTTTCGCATTTACCGCGACGGCAAAGGCCAGAGAATCCTCGGTGTCATCACACCTATCGAGAACCAGCCGTCCTGTTCGAACGCCGAGTGCCATGCGCATCCTGCGGAGCAGCAGGTGCTGGGCGTGCTGGATACGAATCTTTCTCTTTCGAAGGCGGATGCGCAGCTAGCCCAGACCAGCCGGCGCATGCTCATTTATACGCTGATCGCACTGATCGATATATCGCTGCTGAGCTGGCTATTTGTATGGCGACTGGTGGGCCAGCCTCTCAAGCGCTTGAAGAGCGGCACGAAGGAATTGGCGGACGGCAACCTGGGCTTCCAGCTGGAAGTGGATTCGACCGACGAGGCCGGAGAGTTGGCAAACTCATTCAACAGCATGAGCTTGCAGCTGCGCTCCGCGAATGAAGAGATCGTCGCCTGGGCCAGAACGCTGGAAGACCGCGTGGATCAGAAGACTCGTGAATTGAAGCGTGCGCACGAACAGGTGTTGCACATCGAGAAGATGGCGACCATCGGGAAGATGGCGGCCGTGGTAGCGCACGAGATTAACAATCCCCTGTCGGGCATTCTCACGTACGCAAAACTCGTCCGGAAATGGATTGAGCGGGGAGAGGCAGAGACGACGAAGCGGCAGGATTCCGAGCAGTGCCTGAACCTTATCGCCGAGGAGAGCCGTCGCTGCGGGGATCTGGTGAAGAATCTCCTGACTTTCTCGCGGACGGCGCCGATGAACCGGCAGAGTACCGATGTGAATACGGTCCTAGACCGCAGTGTTCGTCTGCTTGCGCCGCAGATGGAGATGAAGGGCATCGACGTTCATACCGACCTGGCGCCGGATTTGCCGCGAGTGCAGTGCGACCCGGGACAGATCGAGCAGGTTGTGCTCGCTCTGTCGATGAATGCGCTCGACGCTATGCCGCATGGCGGAAACCTGTGGCTCGCCACGCGAGTGCGTCCGGAGGCGAGCGGGATCGAAATTGAAGTGCGGGATGACGGGTCGGGTATTCCAGAAGACATCCTGCCGCAGATTTTCGAACCGTTCCTGACGACTAAAGAGAGCGGCAAGAGTGTGGGTCTCGGTCTCGCCGTGAGCCAGAACATCATCGAGCGCCATAGCGGCAGGATCGAAGTGAAATCGAAAGCAGGCAAAGGGACAACGTTTACGGTCACGCTGCCGGCAGACTGCGGCGCGCTTCCTGTCGCGGCTTCCCTGAGGGAAGTCGCGCAATCGAAATCGAGGTGAAGAACTTGAATACACAAGGAAGACTTCTTATTGTCGACGACGAACTGAGTGTTCGCGACTCATTGGCGAAGTGGTTCCATGAGGAAGGCTACGAGGTCGGGATTGCGGAGGATGCCAACAACGCGCTGACGCGGTTGGCGGAGAGCCGCTGGGATGCTGCGCTGCTCGACATCAAGATGCACGGGATCGACGGCATCGAGCTGCAAAAGCGCATTCATGAGATTGATCCTGAGCTGATTGTCATCATGATGACGGGGTACGCGTCGGTGGAAACGGCGGTTGCGGCACTGAAAAATGGTGCGTATGACTACGTGACCAAGCCGCTCGACCCGGACGAGATCGCGCACCTGGTGAAGAAGGCGCTGGCGCACAGGAGAACGGAGCAGGAAAACGTGCGGCTGCGCGAGACGGTAGCCGAGGTAGCCCGGCCAGATGACATCGTGGGTCAGAGTTCGATTATGCAGAAGCTGTTCGATGCCATCGAAACGGTGGGGCCTACCGACGCGACCGTCCTGATTACCGGGGAAAGCGGCACGGGCAAGGAACTGGTGGCGCGGGCAATCCACCATGCCAGTCCACGCAAGTTTCATCCCCTGGTGGTCATTCATTGTGGAGCATTGACGGAAACTTTGTTGGAGAGCGAGCTGTTCGGGCATGAAAAAGGGGCGTTTACCGGGGCGCAATATCGCAAGAAGGGCAAGTTTGAGATCGCCGAGGGTGGAACGGTGTTCCTCGATGAGATCGGCGATATCAGCCTGAAGACCCAGACCGATCTGCTGCGGGTACTGCAGGAACGCGAGATCGTGCGGGTGGGAGGGAACCAGCCGATCAAAGTCGATTTCCGATGCATCGCCGCCACCAACAAGGACTTGGAGCGATCGATCGAGGAAGGCAAATTCCGGCCTGACCTTTTTTACCGGCTGAATGTCTTCCGAATCGAGTTGCCTCCGTTGCGCGAGCGGCGCGACGATATTCCGAGCCTGGTGAACCATTTCGTGAGCAAGTTCTCACTCCAGATGAACAAGAAGATCACCCGGGTATCGCCAGGAGCGATGAATCTGCTGCAGCTACAGCCATGGGCTGGTAACGTCCGCGAACTGGAGAATGCAGTGGAGCGCGCGATGGTGGTGGCTCAGGAGCCGGAGATCCGGGAAACCGACTTTGTTTTCAAGGCGGCTAGTGTGCCGAACGGCGCGCCAAAAAGCCTGGATGAAATCGAGAAGGCGCACATCCTGCGGACTCTGGAAACTGTGGGCTGGAACCAGACTCGGGCAGCCGAGATTCTCAACATTGACCGGGTTACGCTGCACCACAAACTGAAGAGATACGGCTGGAGCAAACCGACCGCTCAAGCGCGATGAAGCTGCTGCAATTGCTGCCGATCGGAGATTTCGATGGCCGGTTGCTGGTGCAACTAGCTCCGGCCATGGCGAATCTCTTCCGGGTGCCGACCGAGGTATTAAAGGTGCGGCTGGATCCGGAGTTTGCCTACCATCCGGAGCGGCAACAGTATCACTCGTCCGAAATCCTGCAGGCCATGCAGAGATACGTAGGGCCGGACTCCTGGCGGGTGCTGGGAGTAACCGGGGTCGACCTCTACATTCCAATTTTGACTTTTGTATTCGGAGAAGCCCAGATGGGTGGACCGTGTGGTCTGGTTTCCGCGCACCGGCTTCAGCAGGAATTCTATGGACTACCCGCAGATCGGGAGATTGCTCAACAGCGCCTCCTGAAAGAATCGGTACACGAACTCGGCCACACACTCGATCTGACCCATTGCGATGACTATCAGTGCGCGATGGCGCCTTCCCATGCAGTGGAGTGGATTGATCTGAAAGACAGCGCATTGTGCGAAGCATGCCAGACGCGAATGCTCGTCAGTTGAAATCCTGCAACAGCCCCTTCTTGCAAGAAGTTTCGCCGAATCCTCGTCACGAATGCTGATGGGTCGTCTCCTCTGAGGCGAGACAGCCCAGGGCGTTTTCGCTGGTAATTGGTTTTCCGGCCATTTTCAGTCTGTCCCGAATCGAGAAAGACGCCCATCGACTTCGGTCTCCCGCGTGCATTGGTAAAGGCTACGGATCGGCTGAGGAGGCTTTCCTTAATGCTTTCTCACGAAGGAACCCTCAATGCTTTACAAATGCGCCAATGAGAGCTGCAATGCTCCCTTTCGACGTTTGCGCGAAGGGAAACTGTTCCAGGTAGAAACCGAATACTTTAGCGGCCACGATGTTCCCCGCCACGCGGCCAGAAAGGGACGCCCCAGCAGGCGGGTTGAGCATTACTGGCTGTGCGATGCGTGCTCACCATTCGTGACCCTCACCTTCGACCGGACACGGGGAGTAATCACGGTTCCCCTGCCTGACGGTTTAGGGAAGAAAACCGTGAAGATGCTGTCCATGGGCGAGGCGGGAATGGATGCGGCCGAACACAAGCGGGACCAAAGAACTCTCATTGAGGTGATGAAATGACGATCGCAACGGAGCGGTGTTGTGCGATCTGTCTGGAAGCATGCGTCCAAAAAGCAGGCTGGTTCTTGCTCACCGAGAACCGCTGGACAGACCGGCTGAAGATTCTGGGGTGGGACGATTCTCTGGCTGCCCAACCGGGGACCTATGCGGCCTGTGGGGCAGCGCATGCTCAGCAGTTGGTAATCCACTGGATGGCCATGGGAACGTTGGATTTCCCCTTTGCCCGAGCCTACAGCCAGAACAAGAAGTCGCATCGCAGAAATGGCGCAAGCGAGCAGCCTTGCGACACGGATGCCGATACCAAGGGCGTCAAAGTGTATGGTGAGCTGGCCGTCCACAGAGAGAGCCTGAAGCGGATTCTGAGTGAGAGCCCGCAATCACTGGGAAGTGTCTTACAGGCGTTGGCGGGCGCACTCGGTGATCGGAAAAGTTCGGTGCTCGCAGAGCGGGAGGAAGAAGCGGCCCACGTGCTTACCTAAGTCCTTGTTGAGCAATAACTGAATGAAACGACTGTGTTTGTGAGGCTGTTGCTCAGGGGACACCCGCCCTTTTCCAAGTTTGCCAGTCCGCTTTAACGGCTGCCGCCATTTCACGTGCCGCCGTATACAACCAGTTGTTCTTCTGCGCCTTCAGGTGCTTCCGCAGGGGCCTGACCATCTCACGATTGGCGAGGTGCATGTTTGCCGTTTCCCAGCCCATCGAAAACAGCAGGCGACTTTCGTCCCGGTTACGCGGCAGAACAGCCAAGTCGATACGCGAGCAGTGCGGTGAGAGGCGCCGGACGATCCAGCGACCACGCAGATGCACGAATGGGTCCGGGCAACGTACCGCACGAGACAGCAGCGACTGGTACCAGATGCCGGCGGGGCGGGTTTGATCTTGGGCCCAGGAAAGAGCGGACGGAACGAGTTGCTTAGCTTCGCGGGCAATCTTGGCACCATGAAACTCGACGATGGCGACAAACCTCTCTCGGCCGAGACTTCCCAGACCCGCGACCCGGCGAGCCAGCCGATAATGTAGTCGGGGTTGAGGCATCAGGTGTTCGATAGCGTCCCGGGCACTGGCCGAAATCCCGCCCCGGAGGGTGGGAAGGTCGTCCATCTTCTTCCAGAAGCGATCTGGATCACGCAGCTCATT
This sequence comes from uncultured Acidobacteriota bacterium, assembly GCA_963850425.1. Taxonomy (GTDB): domain Bacteria; phylum Acidobacteriota; class Terriglobia; order Terriglobales; family Acidobacteriaceae; genus Gp1-AA133. The sequence goes on from CAWKLF010000008.1 coordinate 140,375, forward strand.
GAGGGCGATAGATCGCAACCACTTATTGCCTTCCTCGAGCACAAAGGGCTGGCCTGCCTCTGCCATACTCTTGGAGTACCCGTCCAAAATCTCTGCACAAGCGTCTTTGCCGGAAACCGCCAGGCGCTTTTCCTCGCCAGCGAGCAGAACGCTGGTCGCCAACCGCACCAGGTCATTGGTATAAGAGAGGCTACCTGCTTCATCGAAGTCATTTACGCCCCAGATAAGGCGCCCTTCGATATCGCGCCATGTTCCAAAGTTCTCAACATGCAGGTCGCCGACGGCGAGAATTTTGGGAGCTGCGGCGAGGTCGGAGCAAACCTGCGGCCAAGTCTGCGCCCAACGGTAAAATGTAGCGCGAAGGAACGAGAACAGTGACTCCGCCATCTTCGTATGTTTAAGGCGGAGATCACCTTCGATCAGTCTTGTGTGGGTTCGCAGCCAATCTTCATAACGAGCGGTGGCCTTGACGACGTTCATAGGGCATGCGGCCATGAACGATAGTGGCCTCGGGACGGGATGTCAATGCGGATGGATCTGGATGCGGGCCCTTTTCGGGCAACGCAGTGCCCGCATCCGAGAGAGGTCGATTCTAATTCGTAAAGTATTCCGCGTTTTTGGCCGCGAAGTGTTTCTGATCGTCCGCCAGATCATCGATGGGGTGAATTGAGTCGGAAGTGCAAACCGGCACGCAGGCTCCGCAATCGATGCAGCCGTCGGGCTCGACGTACAGCTGAGTTGACGCTTCAAACTTGGGCTCGTCTTTTTTCGGATGAATGCAGTCGGTGGGGCAGACGTCAACGCAAAGAAGATCTTTGATGCACGAGTCGGTGATCACATAAGCCATGATGAAGTCTTCCTGAACTTGAAATTGGAGTCTTGCGACCTCTCCTGAATGCGAGAGTAACGGAGCAAGCAGGGCGGCTGCGGTGACCGGGGAGTGCAGACCGTTGGCAGCAGGTCACGATGATCTGTGACGGCTATCACAGCAGAGACGTCGGCCTGAAGATAAAACCAATGGCAATAAGACGTATGTTCTGACCCCAGAATTGCCCGGCCCCCTCCAGACCCCATATGCCGCTACCTCAAGCGGCGGGCCGGGCATCTTCTCAAGCCTTATTTTGATTCTGGCCCTCATGTGTGTCAGCTGTGACACGGTGTATGCGTCCGCACACTCCGTGACTACTCTACCGCCGCGATAACTCCTTGCAGATCATTGCACTCGCCAATGGACGAACTTGTGCCACGGTTCAGGTGTCGGACAAAAACAGTGAGGTGGCGACGATGGCTTGGACGGCAGGCGGCAGCAAGGCGATCCGGGTGCTTGGATGGGTAGTTCCGATGCTAGTGACGCTAATAACGCCCTCCGGACTTGCGCAGGAACAAGCGCCAGCAGGGGTGAAGCGCCAGGTAATTGTGAGTGTTCCGGACCGCAAGTTGGTGGTGATGGAGAACGGCGCGGTGTTGCGGGTTTTCCAGGTAGCGGTGGGAGCAGACGCCACTCCAAGCCCCGCGGGACGATTCGAAATCGTGAGGCGACTGACCGATCCCACCTACTACCACTCGGGAGTTGTGATTCCGGCAGGCGCCGACAATCCGCTGGGGCCGCGCTGGCTCGGATTCGATAAGAAGGGATATGGAATTCACGGGACGAACATGCCCGGTTCGATCGGCAAGGCCGCCTCGCACGGGTGCATTCGCATGCGAAACCGTGACATCGTGCGGTTCTTTGCCATGGTGAACGTCGGAGACACGGTTGAGATTCACGGGCAGCGCGACGACGAAATTGCGGAAATCTTCGGCGGTGAAGTGGACGCGACGGAAGTGGCCGTCGCGCACGCCATCAGCGCGGGCTCGGCCGGTGGACAGTAGGGTCAGAAACGCGAATTCATAGGAGAACGTTATGCAACTGGCAATCACAGCAATCGCAGTCATCGCAGGGATGGTGTTCTCGCTGGCCGTCGCGCTGCTGGTGGAGGAGTTGATTTTCGGAGAAGTGTTTCGCCTATTCTTTGCACGCCAAGCGGGGCGGGTAAAAGCAGGGTCCAAGCAGTAGGACGAAGGAGGCTGGTCATGTTGTTCCTGAAATATCTGTTCATGACGGGCGGCATCGGAATGATGGTGGCCGCAGTTAGTATTTTGACGTACGACCTCACTCTGGAACTGCGCTACCGGCGAGCGATGGCTGGTGACGGGACTGAGCCGGTGCCTGCGCTCCCGCGAATCAGGTGGCGCACGGCTGCGGCGTTCGTGATGCTGGCCTGGGCACCAATCCTGATTGCGTTGAGCATCGTAGTGGTCCCTAGCGGGATGGCAGGAGTTCGCGTGAGCCAGACCCAGGGCACACTTGCGGGGACGCTGTATCCGGGCGTGCACTTTGTAGCGCCGTTGCTGGAGCGTGTTGAGTTGTTCGACACACGCGACCAGTTGTTCACGACCGGATCGATCGAAGACGGCAAGAACTCCTCAAACAAGGCACAACCACTTAATGTTCAGGCGAAAGAAGGACTCACACTCGGCCTGGCAATTACCGTCCGGTACCGCGTAGATCCTAAGCATCTGGATTACGTCGAAGCCAATCTGCCGCAGCCCATCGAAAAAGAGATCGTGCCGCCGGTGGTGGCCAGCGCGTGGCGCGAACTGGTGCCGAACTACACGGTACGCGAAGTGTTCGCCGGAAAGCGAGAAGAGGTGCGCAGCAGAGCGGCAAGCATCATCACGCAGAAGCTGGCTGCGGATGGAATTGTTGTGAAGGAAGTCATGCTGCGCGATATCCAGCTGCCTCCCGAGTACGCCAAAGGACTCGAGACGCTCTTGCTGAAGGAACAGGAGAACGACCGGATGGGTGTGGATACCGAAATCCAGCAGAAGCAGGTGAGAATTGCGGAACTGCAGGCAGAGGCAACCAAGGTTCAGGAAGTGAAGCAGGCCGAAGGCGCGGCGCAAGTGCACGTGTTGCAGGCCAAAGCGGAATCGGACGCCATGCAGTACACCCTGCCCCTGAAGGAAAAGCAGATTCAGCAATCGAAGCTGGAGGCAGAGGCGCGCAAGGAATCGACCATCAAGAATGCCGAGGCGGCCGCGGAAGCCAAGGTAATTGACAGCAAAGCAGAGACGGAACGGCGCAAGCTTTTGGCGGGAGCCGAGGCGGACCGGATTCGCGTGACCGCGGTAGCGGACGCAGAACGCATGAAGGGTGAGGCGGCCATCCTAAAACAAAATCCCCTGCTGATTAACAAGATCGTTGCCGAGCGACTCTCCGACAAATTGCAGATCATGATGGTTCCCTCCGACGGCAAGTTTTTCTTTGCCAATGACGTGTTGCGCAGCATGAACGTCGCGAACCACAGCAGCCAGGCGGACGCTCCAGAGGATTCGCAGGATAAGTAGCGGGGGCCGCGGGAGGCTTCCACCTTTCGCAGCCGCCCCGGATGTCAAATGGCGATGACTCTGAGGAGTACAGACTGCAATGAACGGTCCGCGGCATTCCGCAGTTTATAATTCGCCCATCGCAGAAATGTCTTGCTCCTCACCAGGCACTTCCAGCCGCTCGCACGTTCTGCTGCTTGCAATCCTGTTCTTCATGTTTTCGACTGCGCTCGCATCGGACTGGAAAGGCGCCGAGCAGGAGCTGGCGCGGAAGATTGCGGCGGCTACTGGACCGGGTACGGCCGCGGTGGATGTGACGAACCACTCATCGCTGAGCAAGAAGGACTCGGATGAGATCACTCGGGAACTTCGGGCGCTGTTGGAAGGGCTGGGCGTGCGGACCGTAAAGCCGGAACAGGCGGCGGCCACGGTCGTGATCTCTCTGTCGGAAAATTTGCAGAGTTACGTTTGGGTTGCGGAAATCCACCAGGGGGCGGGGGAGCTATCGGTGGTGATGGTCTCGACACCACGGGTGGACGCGCCGGCTTTTGTTCGCGAGACCCCGGTGGTCACCCTTCGAAGGACTCCAATCTGGACGCAGGAAGAACCAATCCTCGACCTGGCCGTGCTTGAGGAGGCGTCCGGGCCATCGCACATCGTCGTGCTGGATCCGGAGAAGATTGCATTCTACCGGTGGATTGACGGGCGCTGGCAACCGCAACAATCGCTGCCGATCACGCATTCGCGGCCGTGGCCGCGTGACATGCGAGGCAGACTTATTCCCCGGCAGGATCACTTATTCGATATCTATCTGCCCGGCATGTTTTGCCAAAGCGCAAGTTCCCCTTCGCTGAGCCTGGTGTGCCACGCGAGCGACGATCCGTGGCCCCTGTCCCAACAGTTCCCGCTGGGAGGTTTTTACGCCACTACACGCAACTTCTTCACGGGCGTATTGTCGCCAGGACTTGGAAAGCAGACTTCGACGGCGAAGTTCTATTCTGCGGCGCCTCTTCCCCGCCCTACGTACACCTTATGGATATTCGCGGGAGTGGACGGGGGCATTCGGCTGCTGGATGGGATCACTGAACAGACTGCGCGGCTCAACTGGGGCAGCGACCTGGCGAGCATAAAGACGACGTGCGGATCAGGTTGGCAAGTACTGGCCACCCAACCGGGAGACCACTCCGGGGACTCGGTGCGAGCCTTTGAGTTTCCGGATCGCGATCCAGTGGCAGTCAGTCCGGCACTCGATTTTTCGGGGGGCATCACGGCCCTATGGACGGAAGCGAAGGGCGGCAGCGCCATTGCCGTATCACGCAACGCAGAAACGGGGAATTATGAAGCTTTCCGGCTGGCAGTGGCTTGCGGTCAGTAGCGGGTTGCTGTGTGCATTGGCATCAGGCGAGACGCGGCCGCAATATGGATCGACGCTCAGGACAGCGATGCGTATCACACCCCAGATCCTGGACCCAGCCGACAAATCGCAACCAGACTCGGTTTCGAAACGAAATTTGACTCGTCTGATGTTTGAGACGCTTGTGACTCTGGATGATCGTGGCAAGCTGCAGGCGGCGCTCGCTAGCTCCTGGCAGGCAGCTCCGGGAAACCAGAGGTGGCAGTTCTGGCTGCGCAGTGACGTCAAATTCCACGATGGGTCGCCTTTGACAGCGGAGTCGGTCGCGGCAGCCTTGCGGTCGGCGAATCCCGATTGGAATGTTTCTCCGGCGGGCGATTCGGTTGTAATTGAACGTGACTCTGGCGATCCGGATCTGGGAGCGCGAGTCGCGCAGGCACGAAACGCAATTACGAAACGGAGCGAGGGAGGCGCGCTGATCGGGACCGGACCATTTCATATTACAAACTGGCAACCGGGAAAGAAACTGTCCCTGGCGGCAGACGAAGGGTATTGGGGCGGTCGGGCGTTTGTGGATGCCATTGAAATCGAGTTCGGAAGACCGGCGCGAGAGCAACTGCTTGCGCTCGATCTGGGTAAGGCTGACATCGCGGAAGTGGGCGTCGAACAATCCCGCCGGGCGGCAACCGAAGGAAGGCGCGTCGTATCGTCGTCGCCGGTGGAGTTGATGGCTTTGGTGTTCACCCGGGAGCGGGCATCGGCCGACGAGGGAAAACTTCGGGAGGCCCTCGCACTGAGCATCGACCGGAAATCGATTCGCAATGTGTTGATGCAGGATGCGGGTGAAGCGAGCGGGGGGATCCTTCCAAACTGGGTGAGCGGTTATGGGTTCGTGTTTCCTTCGGATCAAAATCTGGTTCGGGCGCAGCAGCTGCGCAGCGAAGTGAAGTACGCTCCTTCGTGGACTTTGGGCTATGACGCCGATGATCCCCTGGCACGGGTGGTGGCTGAACGAATAGTGCTGAATTCCCGGGATGCCGGTATCCGGCTGCAAGTGGCCTCGTCGGGGACGAGCGATATACGACTGACGCGCCTTACATTGGCATCTGTGAACGGCCGGGTCGCGTTGTTGGCTGCGGCCGCCAGCACAGGGCTGCTCGCGACAAAGGTGGCTGGAAATTCTGTCGCTGATCTTTACAAGACGGAAGATGCGATGTTGCAGACGCAAAAGGTAATCCCTCTGTTCCAGCTGCCGACGAGCTACGCTCTGAGCGGGGCCGTAAAGGACTGGACTGAGGATCGGGACGGGAGCGTTCACTTCGACAGTGTCTGGCTGGGGAACAAGCCTTGAGCTTTCGCCGCAAATTACTGCTGCTATTTGCGCTGACGGTATTTCTGTCGGTGGCGACGGTGGCATTTCTTGTCTCGTTGGCCACGCGGCGCGCTTTCGAACGAGCCAATGAGGCACAGTCTGCCGCGCTGGCCGGACAATTTCAGAGGGAATTCAAGCGGCGTGCAGATGATGTGGCACGGCGGGTGGAAGCGATTGCGGCTAGCGAGGCCACCACGCACATGGCTCTCAACCTGAATCGCGGCATCGCCGAGGCGGGCACTTATCTGAATGAAGCTGGACCGATTGCAGCCAGCCATCAACTTGATTTTCTGGAGTTCGTCGACGCGCGAGGGACGATCATTTCCTCGGCGCAGTCTCCGGCCAAGTTCGGCTATCGCGACACGTCTCTCGAGAATCTGGCACAGCTTGCCGTCAAGCCGGCATTCCTGAAGCAAGAGGACCTGGCATCGGGTAGTTCCCTGGGCCTGTTTGCGGTGCGCTCGTCGCCGATTGGAGACTCGCCACTGTTCGTCATCGGTGGACTGCGGCTAAACAAGAACTCCCTGGCCTCGCTGGAACTTCCCGCCGGCATGCGGGCGATGCTGTATCAAAGTACCGGCGCAGCATTTTCTCCACAGATGCTTACGACTTCGTCTCCGGACGTTGTCCGGCAAGCGGACAAACTGTCTCCCCTGATCCAGCAGGTCCAACAACAAGGCCACGATGCCAGCGCATTGATTCACTGGACTTCTGACCCGGCTGACGATGAAACGATTCACGCGATTCCCCTGAATGGTCCGGATGACAAGACGTTGGGAATTCTATTGGTCGGCAGTTCCCGGCGATCGTACGTGGAAGTGAAACGCCACATCCAGTCGGCGGCCCTGTTCGTGGGCGGAGCTGGAATTCTGCTGGCGGTCTTGCTAAGCAGCTGGGCGGCGGCACGCTTCACCCGCCCGGTAGAGAACCTGGCCGCCGCAGCGCGCGAGGTGGCAGCCGGCAATCTGCGAGCCCACGTCGAGGTAACATCTTCGGACGAGGTCGGTGACCTGGCGGAAGCTTTCAACCGCATGACGCGTGATCTGCTCGAACAAAAAGAGAGACTGATCCAGACTGAGCGGGTGGCGGCCTGGCGGGAGTTGGCGCGACGCCTGGCGCATGAGTTGAAAAATCCCCTGTTCCCGCTGCAATTAACCGTCGAAAACCTGGTGCGGGCGCGGCATCAGGACCCGGCGATCTTCGAAGAAATCTTCCGGGAAAGTTCAACCACCTTGTTGGCGGAGATCGGGAATTTGAAACAGATCATCTCGCGTTTCAGCGAATTCTCGAGGATGCCCCAGCCCCAACTTCAGCCGGTGATCATCAACGACGTCGTCGAGGGCGTGGCCCGACTCTTCCAGGCGCAGCTCGAGTCGCGCAAGGGAGAAACCATTGCCTGCAAGCTGGAGCTTGCAGCCTCTCGCGAGCCTGTGGCGGCCGATGCGGAGCTGCTGCATCGTGCTCTTTCGAATCTAGTGCTAAACGCAATGGATGCCATGCCGCACGGCGGGACATTAACTCTGCGCACGCGGGACTCGGATGATCGTGTGCGCATAGAGGTAGCAGATACCGGCGTAGGGCTTACTCGCGAAGAGTGCGATCGCCTTTTCACTCCCTATTACACGAGCAAGCAGCACGGGACCGGGCTCGGGCTGGCGATTGTGCAGTCTGTCATCAGCGATCACGGGGGGACCATCAGCGTGCAAAGCCAGCCGGAGCATGGCGCGACATTTCTGGTGGAATTGCCTCGCAATCTGGATAAACTGCACGCCCCGGTTCTGAATGGATCTGCGAGCGTGACGCAGGGTCGATAGGAGGCAAGATTGCCGCAGAAGGCACATCTTCTGGTGGTGGATGACGAGGCCAATACATTGGCGTCGCTGGCGCGCGCGTTCCGGCTCGCCGGGCATGAAGCGGTGGTGTGCGACAACGCGGCCAAAGGATTGGAGTTGGCGAAGTCGCAGAACTTCGACCTTATCCTGTCCGACGTTGTGATGCCCGGCAAGGATGGGCTTTGGTTGCTTGAGAATCTGAAGAGCGAAGGAGTGGCGGCGCCGGTGGTCATGATGTCGGGGCAGGCGCACATCGAGATGGCGGTGAAAGCGACGCGCCTGGGTGCATTGGATTTCCTCGAAAAACCGATCGCCACTGAGAAACTGTTGCTGACGCTGGACAATGCTCTGAAACTTCAGCGACTGGAGAGCGAGAATCGTCAACTCAAGCAGCAACTCGGCAAGCATGAGATCGTCTGGCAGGGCGAAGCCATGCGGCGCATCATGGCCCAAATCGATCGCGTGGCCCCCAGCGAAACGCGCGTATGCATTCTAGGGGAAACTGGCACGGGGAAAGAATTAGTAGCACGCACATTGCACGAGCGGAGTGGGAGAGCCTCAGGTCCGTTCGTCGCACTGAATTGCGCGGCCGTTCCGGCGGAGTTAATTGAATCCGAATTGTTCGGGCATGAGAAAGGCTCGTTCACCGGCGCGGCGGGACGGCACGTGGGCAAATTCGAACAGGCAGAGCACGGGACGCTTTTTCTTGACGAGATTGGCGACATGCCTCTGCACATGCAAGCCAAACTCCTGCGCGTGCTTGAAGAAGGCGAAGTGGAGCGCGTAGGCGGCGAAAAGCCGGTGCGCGTCGATGTGCGCGTGCTGGTGGCGACGCATCGGGATCTGGCCGGACTCGCGAAAGACGGTAAGTTTCGAGAAGATTTGTTTCACCGCATCTATGTTTTCCCGCTGGTGCTGCCGCCGTTGCGAGAGCGGCGGGAAGACATTCCGACGCTGGTGGAGCATTTTGCGAAGCAGGTGTGTGCGCAGAACGGGTGGAAGCCGATTCCCTTCAGCGCGGAAGCCATCCAGGCATTGCAGGAGTATCCGTGGCCAGGAAATGTGCGCGAGTTACGAAACATGGTCGAGCGGCTCATTCTGCTATCTTCCAATGGCGAGGTCGCTCTCGACACCGTACAACTTGCGTTGCCCGCGGGTGCGAGCGCGCCGGTGGGGCACGCAGACTCGGGAACTCTGGCTTCGAGAGTTGAGGGATTTGAGCGTCAAGTGATTCTCGCGGAGTTGAAGCGGGCTCACTTCAACGTCGCAAGCGCCGCGCGGGCACTTCATCTGGAGCGCAGCCATCTTTATAAGAAGGCGGAGCAGTTGGGCATCGATCTGCGGGCTGTTCGCAAAGATCAAGATTCGTCGAACTAACGTGACATTCGTATCAATTCAACTTTCCTGAGGGCATCCTTGCCTGGAATCTTGCGTTTTTCCGGTGTGATTCTGTTGCTGACCAGTGTTGGTTTTGCGGTCGAGCCTCCATCGCCGGCTGCTTATGGCGTGCGCATGGAGCGAGTGTGGATTCCGATGAAAGACGGGGTGCGTCTGGCCGCAACTCTTTATATGCCGGACGGGGCCAAGGCCGGGGAGAAGTTCCCTGCCCTGCTCGATTACCTTCCTTACCGGAAAGATGACGGGACCGCTGCCGGCGACTATCCGAAGAATGCGTACTTCGCGCGGCGGGGTTACGTGGGCGCTCGGGTGGACATACGCGGATTCGGGGCCAGTGAGGGCCGTCCCACCGATCGCGAATACTCTGAACAGGAACAGAAAGACGGGGAGCAAGTCATCCATTGGCTCGCCACCCAGCCCTGGTCGAATGGGAAAGTCGGGATGTATGGCATCTCGTGGGGCGGTTTCAATGCGCTGCAGATGGCCATGCGCAATCCACCGGAGCTGAAAGCCATCATCGCGATCGATGCCACCGAGGAATTGTTCCACGACGATATCCACTACATCGACGGCTTGATGCATATCGACGAATTCGAGCTGAACATGGACATGGCGCCCGGAATGACGGGTGCACCCGACTACACGCTCGATGAGAAAGTGCTGGGACCCCGCTTTGAAGCTGCACCCTGGTCACTGGAGTATTTTCGGCACCAGCGGGACGGGGCTTTCTGGAGAAGTCCGGTACGGCCGCTCAGCGAAATCAAGGTTCCCTGTTTCGTGATTGGCGGACTGGCGGATGGTTACCGCGACAGCATTCCCCGGATGCTGGAGCAGGTGAAGGCGCCGATGCGCGCGCTAATCGGGCCCTGGAACCATTCCTTCCCCAACGATGCGGATTTCGGCCCGCGCATTGAGTGGCGTGAGGATGCTGTGCGCTGGTGGGATTACTGGCTCAAGGGGCGAGATACGGGCGTTCTGCAGGATCCGAAGCTGGTCATCTATATGCGGAATTACTTTCCGCCGAATCCGAATCTGGAGAGTGTTCCGGGCGAATGGAGAGCGGAAAAAGGATGGCCTCCTCAGGGGCAGAGCCACTTTACGCTGTATCTGCAACCGAACCACACGTTGGGGACTGACAAGGGTGGAGAGGAAGTACATCGCCTGAAGTATGTGCCTTCGATCGGAGTCGAGGCTGGGTTCTGGTGGGGCGAGTTGCTTTCGGATCAACGGCCGGTTGACGCGTTTAGCCTCGTCTATGACTCCGCGCCTCTGGAGGAAGATGTCGCAATTATGGGCAGGCCGCATACTTTGCTGAACGCATCCGCAGACGCACCGCTTGCAAACTGGTTTGCACGCCTGTCGGATGTGGCACCCGACGGTCAGGTCACGCAGATCACGGGCGCGGGTTTAAGTGGAGCTCAACGAGACTCGATGAGCGATCCAAAACCGCTCGAGCCCGGGAAGTTTTATTCGCTCGATATCGAAATGCACCTGACGACCTGGGTATTTCCGAAGGGACATCGTGTTCGCCTCTCCGTTTCCAATGCGCTGTGGCCAATGGTGCTGTCGACTCCGTACAAGATGATAACCTCGCTTCGACTGGGCAAAGAGGGCGGGTCTCGCCTGACATTACCGACGGTGCCGTTACACGGTGACAAGGCATCGAATATCTCTCCACCGCAAGCGTCGGAGGAGCGAACGGACCTAAAATCTTTCGGTTTTCCGTGGCCCGGAGAGTGGCTGGTTACGAGAGACGAAGGCCGCCACAAGACGACGGTGTTGTGGAAAGGCAAGATGGGCGGGCAATATCCCTGGGGCAATGAAACCGATCTGGAAAAGCTTACCTATGAGATCGACGATTCCCATCCCGAAGTCAACATCATTCAAGGCGAAGCCGAGACCACTTTTGAACTGAAAGGCAGAGTGCTGGCATGGAGCGGGCATCTTTCATTCAGCAGCGACGCGAAAAACTTTTTCTATAAATACACGCGCGAATTGCGGAAGGACGGCGCGTTGATCAAGACAAAGACCTGGGAAGAGAAGATTCCGCGGGACTTTCAGTAAGCGCCTGCCGATTGTGCGCTGCAGGCGTCGGTTTTCGGCTGTTTGAATACCGCGCCGTCTTTCATCACGAATTCGACGTTTTCTAGCACGCTGATGTCCTGGAGCGGGTCGCGCGAAACGGCAATCAGGTCGGCAAACTTTCCGGGCTTGATTGACCCTACTTCCTTGGAATGCCCGAGCAAGTCCGCGGCATTTGAGGTTGCGGCCTGGATCGCCTGCATGGCCGTCATACCATACTTCACCATGAATGCGAATTGCTTACCACTGGTTCCGTAAGGACAGACGCCGGCATCGGTGCCGAAGGCCATCTTGACGCCGGCTTTCAGCGATTTCCGGAAGTTGTCGCGCTGCAGTTGGCCAAGTTCGGCGTCATGCTGCAGGAAGTCCGCAGGTGTGGTTCCGTTCTTGCCGCCTGCCTGGATACATTCTTCGTCGTAAATATCCATGTCGAAGTAAGTGCCGCGCTTGATGGCCAGGGCGATGCCTTCGTCGTCGACCATCTCGGCATGCTCGATGGAGGCGGCGCCCGCCAGAATGGCGTTCTTAATCCCCTGCGCGGCGTGAGCGTGTACTGCCACTCGCAAGCCAAAGTGACTGGCTTCGTCAACCGCAGCATTGAGTTCTTCGGGCGTAAATTCGAGCGAACTGGGATTGCTTCCGTGCGTCAGCACTGCGCCAGTGGAGAGGACTTTGATCACGTCAACCCCGTCGTGGGCCAGTTGACGAATCCGTTGCCGAACTTCCCATGGACTGTTGGCCTCTCCGTAGTGCAGATCCCAAGGGAGCTGGATATCGGGTGCCTGTCCTGTCATGGCGCCGGCACCGCCAGTAATCGTGATGTAGGCGCCGGCGACGTACATGCGGGGGCCCGAGATGTCGCCACGAGCAATGGCATCGCGGAGGGCCACGTCGTTGAGGGCGCGGTAAGTGCCAACGTCTCGCACCGTGGTGAATCCGGACTCAAGCATCTTTCTCGCGTTGGTCACCGACTCCAGAACGATCTGGGAAGCAGTTTTGCGCAGCACGTTGAAGGGTTCGCCACCGACCTGGCCGTCGGCAACGTGGGTGTGGCAATCGATCAGACCGGGCAGCACCGTCATCGCGGAGAGATCAATGACCTTCGCCCCGGCGGGTATGGCCAAGCCTTTTCCGACTTCGGCAATCCTATGATCGCGAATGAGGATGACCTGATCGGATAGAACCGTGCCCGAGTCAGGATCAACGAGGCGGCCTGCCTTCACGGCGGTGACCTGCGCGGCAGCGATCGCGCACAGCAACACTACTCCAGCGGCAAAGAGGTGGCTTCTCACGTCTCATCCTCCACGAACAAAGAGGAGGACGGGTGCCCTCCTGCGTTCCTCTACTTTGGTCAACTTAGTCGGCAGCCGCGGCAGAGTGACCGAGACCGCGCCTTAGATCGGCGGCGAGCAGACGATGGAACAACTGTTCGCCGGCCTCCCGCCTCACCGACAAGCGTCCCGCGCCATAGGCACGCGACTTGAGCCCCCGCTGGACGTCCTCGCAGATTCCGAGATCCTCGGATTGAACGCGGTCACCAACCGCGATGCTCTGCGTGTTGTATGCACGGCAAGCATCGCTGATGTCGTTGAAATAGAATTCGAAGATGACGCGGCAATGATCGACGTCGAGCGGAATCACCAGGTTCGTGTCCATGTAGCCCGCATAACAGTTGATCATGAAATTTGGGTATTGCCAGAAATACCAGGCGCGATCTCCTTTTCGGGTTGCACCAGTCGCTGCGTCTTCTTCCGAGGAGACCATGGGACTCGATTGCAGGCAGTAGCGATCTTCATTCTCGATGGTGTACTGCTTGTAGTCGAGGACGCTGTTCAGCCCCTTGTGCAAGTGGGGCACGTGGTAGCCGCCGTCGAGATAGTTGTCAACAAACACTTTCCAGTTACAGGCGATGTCATACGACCTGCTATCGAAGTAATGAAGCTTGGCAAGCCCGAGCGGCTCGCAGCGCTTCACCAAACCGCCTAGAAAACTGGGGAGAGGCTGCGCTTGGGGATCGAGACTCACGAAAACAAATGCCTCCCAGGTATCGACTTTCACCGGGACGAGGCCGTTGTCCTGGCGCTCGAAATTCTTTACGCCATCGAACTCAGGCATGCCCTTGAGAGAACCATCGAGACCGTAATTCCACCCGTGGTATGGACAGTGCAGGATGGATGCAAGGCCGCAAGGCTCAGTGACGACTTTCGCGGCGTGGTGACGGCACACATTGTAGAAAGCTCGAAGTTGACCGTCGCTTCCTCGAACCGCAACGATGGGCTCTCCCGCGACTGTGGAAGTGACGAATTGTCCAGGCCTGGTAACCTGATCGACCCGGCCCACAACCTGCCATGAGTTTGTGAAGACTGTAAGAGCCTCAAGCTCGGCGATTCGCGGATCCACGTACCAGGGTCCAGGAATCGTCGAGGCTTCCGACAACGGCGCTTTGTCGTTGTAGCTGGCCAGAATCTCTTCGACAGAGATCTGTCTGATCATGATTGTGGTCCTCTGAAATTTGGCGTCAAGGCTTCGTGCGCTCAGGACCCGATTGCTCTTTTGAGCACTTCGAGGAACTGGTTGATGCGCGCTTCCTTGCGCTCGCTAAGCTCCCCCTGACGGCGGAACAGGCCGGGATCGAGTTCTTCGGTCAAAAACGCATCCTGAAAGCGCTCGATGGTCCAATCGAGGATGGAGACGATCATCTCCACATCGAGGTCCTTGCGCACCTCGCCGCGCTGCACGCCAAACTTCACAAATGCAACGGTGCCGTACGGATCTTCAGTCATCAGGAAGCGGTTGATCTCCCGTTTCAGAGCCAGGTCGGTACCGTAGTTGCCCAGCAGTGAGATGCGGTAAGGGATCCAATCTTCGTGCACCAGGTGTTCGGTGCGCTCGAGCCAGTAGCGGAGCACGCCGAAAAATCCGAGGGTCTGCACGTCGGCGGGGGCATCGAGGTAAGCTGGAAACGCGCGTACCGCCTTCTTGTAGACCTCGAAGAACAGGCCGTCCTTGCTGCCGAAGTGCTGAAAGATCGATCCCTTGGCGATATCCAATTCAGCAGCGATGTCTCCCACGCGGGCCGAGTGATAGCCCTGCTCGGCGAAGTGGCGCATGGCGGTATCGATGATGCGGGCGCGCTTTGCTTCAGAACGGGGGCGCGGGGGAAGCTGGTTGCGATAACGGGGAGGAGAGATAAGACTGCTGGCGATGCCGCTCATAGATTGACCTCAAGTCACGGAACGATACCGAAAAATTCTTTGGAATTCAATTCCAATTTTTTAGGCTCCTGCGCTAGTGTATTGGCCCACAGACCATAGTCGGGATGACTTTGAGTCAATCGCACATGCCGGATGCCGGAGGGAAATCTTACGACGCGATCGTGGTTGGCGGCGGCCACAACGGCCTGACCGCGGCTGCGTATCTTGCCCGCGCCGGGCTGACAACGCTCGTACTGGAGCGCCGCGAGATTGTCGGCGGCTGCTGCGTGACGGAGGAGATCGCTCCCGGATGCCGCGCGTCCACGACATCTTACATCGCCAGCATGCTGCGGCCGGAAGTAATCAGCGACCTGAAGCTTGCCGAGCACGGATTGCGGATGGTGCCGTGCGATCCGGCGATCCAGGTCGCATTCCCGGATGGCTGTGTGGTGCCGTGGTGGGCCGATCGAGATCGTGCTGCTGTTGAGTTCCGCAAGCATTCGCCCAAGGATGCGGAAACCTTCGTCCGGGTGGACGAAAAACTCAAAAAGCTGGCTCGATACTTGCAGCCATTTTTCCTCGAGCGTCCTCCGGAAATCGACACCAAGAGCATCCTCGGATGGAATGATCTGTTCCGCGTGGGCAAGCGATTTCGGAGCATCTCGAACTTGGAGATGGCCGAACTAGTCTCATTTCTTACTGGAAGTCTTGGCGAGTTCCTCGATCGGAACTATGAATCCCAGACGATCAAGACCATGTTCCTCGCCAACAACGTGTATGGCAAACATGGCGGACCTTATCAGCCGGGGAGCGCGCTTGGGCTTCTTTTTCACCTGTTGAGTGGTGGCGAACATCAACTGCAAGGTTTTTACGGTCACGTAATGGGCGGCATGGGCGCGATCTCGGAAGCACTTGCCGCGGCAGGACGCAAATTCGGCGTCGAGATCCGGACTTCCGCCTCGGTCGCCCAAATCCATACCCGCGGCGGCCGCGCCCGTGGTGTTGTTTTGGAAGATGGGACCGAGATCGGCGCGCGCATCGTTCTCTCCAACGCGGATCCGAAACGCACGTTTCTGAAAATGCTTCCTGAGCGGGAGCTGCCGGCAGAATTCGTGTAATGCCATTCGCGGGATCAAGATGGCCGGGCCGTGCGCGAAAGTGAATCTGGCCCTTTCCGAAGAGCCTCGCTTCACGGGGACGCCCTCGAGCTACACGCCCCTGGAAAGAACGTTCTACACGCTGGTGCCATCGCTCGAGTTTGCCGAGCGCTGCTACGACATTGCGAAGTTCGGCGAAATTCCGAAAGAGCTCTGGGTAGATTGCGTGGTTGCCTCGAATGCCGACGCATCCTTGGCACCTCGCGGCACTCACGTAATGACCTGTTTCGTGCAGTACGTTCCCTATCACCTGCGCACGGGGACGTGGGACGAAAATCGCGAATTGCTGGGTGACCGCGTTCTACGAAAGATCGGCGAATACGCCCCCAATGTGCCGGCGTCGGTGATTGCGCGCCAGACGTTGACGCCCCTTGATCTGGAGCGAACTTATGGACTGACCGAAGGAAACATCTTCCACGGCGATCTGGCACTGGAGCAATTGTTTTTCATGCGGCCCGTTCCGGGATGGTCTCAGTACCGGACGCCGATTGACGGTCTTTACTTGTGCGGAGCAGGAGCCCATCCGGGTGGTGGGGTGACGGGAGCGCCTGGCCATAACGCAGCACAACAGGCTCTGCGGGACTGGAAGAAGGGTCGCTTCAAGGCGGGTGCGGCATGAGCCTGAATGGGCACCGCTCAGCGGACATCGTGATTGTCGGCGCCGGAGTCATGGGCGCCTCCATAGCTTTCCACCTGGCGCAGCTCAAAGCAGGACGCATTCTGGTTATCGACAAGGAGCACGTCGGGTTCGGCGGCAGCGGGCGCTCTTCGGCGCTCATCCGCATGCATTACAGCTTTCCAGCGGAAGTGCAATTGGCAGTCATTAGCCTCCGCATGTTTGAGCACTGGGAAGATCTAGTTGGAGAAGCGACGCTGTTTCACAAGACAGGTTTCATAAGGATCGTCCATCCCAATGAAACCGAACAATTGAAGCACAACGTGGAAATGCAGCGGAAATTGGGCGTAAACGTGAAGTTGATCTTGCAAGCAGAGCTTCATGATCTCGCGCCCGATTGGGTGGTCGACGAGGTGGCACAGGCTGCATATGAGCCGGACTCCGGCTACGGGGACGGAGCAGGAGTGGCCAATGACTTTTTGAATCGGGCGCGCGAAATGGGTGTCGCATATTCCCCGCGCACACGAGTCACGGCATTCAAGACGGAGGCAGGGCGGATTTGCGGCTTGCAGACCGATCAAGGCGACGTGACCGCCCGAATCGTGGTTGCAGCCAGCGGCCCCTGGACACGCCCCTTGTTCCAAGCTGCGGGCTACGACTTGCCGATCGAGACTGAATATCACCAGGTCGCCATTCTTAAGAATGCTCCGGACTCGACGGGCCGAGGCTGCGCCTGCATCGATTCCGTTACAGCCACTTATTTCCGGCCAGATGGACCCGATAAATTTCTGGTGGGCGACTTTTATGGAGAGCGGCCAGTCGACCCTGATGACTTCCCGCAACGTGCTTCCGACGAATCACTGGAAGAATTAATCGAGCGCGCTTGCCGGCGTATTCCGAAACTTGAAAATGCCGAGGTCATGCGTGGCGTGACCGGCGTGTACGACATGACTCCAGATTGCCGGCCCTTGCTGGGACAGATTCCCGGCATCGAGGGGCTTTTTGTTTGTGCTGGGTTTTCGGGAATGGGGTTCAAGATTTCCCCGGCCATCGGCCTCGTAATGTCGGAGTTGCTGATGCATGGAATCGCGAACACGGTGGAGATTCAAGCGTTTGCTCCAAATCGGTTCGCTGAAGGCAAGCCGATCAAGGGAGAGTTCGAGTACGTCGACGACTAGCGGACGCAAGGAGAAAGCATGAAAAAAAAAGGCATTCTGGAACGGTTGAAAGAGGGGCCGGTTCTGGGCGACGGGGGTTACCTGCTGGAGTTGGAGAAGCGCGGATGGGTACGGCCGGGTCCGTTCACTCCCGAGGTCGCGATCGTCTATCCGGATGCGCTGCGCGAATTGCACATCGAGTTCCGGCAAGCGGGGGCAGAAGTTCTTCAGGCCCTCACTTTCTATGCCAGCCGGGACAAACTGGCCACGGTGGGCTTGCAGGATAAGGTCGAGGACATCAACCGGTCCGCCGTCCGCATTGCGAAAGAAGTCGCAGGCGACGACTGCCTGGTGGCGGGGAATTTGAGCCTTACCTGGATGTATGAGCCGAACAGCCCGGCGGCAGCGGATCGCGTGCGTGAAACGTTCGATGAACAATTGCGCATCCAGCTGGAGGAAGGGGTCGACTTCATTGTCGGGGAAACTTTTTCGTGGCTGGGCGAGGCCTTGCTGGCGGTCGAACGTGCGAAGAAAACCGGACTCCCTGTGATGGTGACCATCTGCTTCGAGAACAAAGATGAAACGGCAGAAGGAACAAACGCAGCCGATGCCGCAAAGACGCTGCTCGACGCGGGCGCCGACATCGTAGGCATGAATTGCCTGCGGCCTCCAGAGCACATGCTCGGGCCGATGGAGCAGATGCGAAAGGCAGTGTCGGGTTATCTCGCCTGCCAACCAGTGGGGTACCGGACTCCCAAGGACAAGCCAGACTTCACGAGCCTGCCCGAATTTCCTTACGCTCTTGACCCGCTGCAGCTGACGCGCAAAGACATGGGTGCTTACGCCGCGCAGGCTCGAGAAATTGGAATCAATTACATCGGTTCCTGTTGCGGGTCGGTAGCCTCGCACGTTCGGGAAATGGCGAAGGTACTCGGCAAGCTTCCGCCTGACAACCGCGTTTGGAAAAAAGGCGGTGCCAAGCCGATGTCGGCTTACGAGTACTATGACCACGACAAAGCAGAAGTGAAGCGATAGCTGCGTAACTCTTCGCGCGAAAGACAAAGACAAGGCCTGCTCCAACGAGCAGGCCTTCTTCAATGCGCAATCTCTGCAGCGTTCAGGCTGCAGCTTCCGGGTCTTGAGCAATCACCAATGGCACGTTAACCAGATGCTCATTAATGAACCATTGCTGCAGCTCGTTGGTGCGTAAAACATCGCTCACGACGAGATCGTTGGTCCCGTCGTCACCAATAGTCTGCGCGCGCTTTGCAAGTTTGCGACAGTGGCCGATGATGAGCTGATGGGCATCGAGCAAGCGTGAAATTTGTACTGGAACCTCTTCCCTGCCGCGCGGCGGTCGCTCGATCTGGGTCGTTTCCGCAATGTCGGGCGCCATTGCCAGGCTGATGCCGCCTAGCAACTGGATGCGCTCGGCAATCTGATCAACCAGTTCGTTCTGCTCTTCGTAGTGTTTGTCGTACAGCAAATGAAGCTGATAGAAGGTCGGCCCGGCCACCTGCCAGTGCGATTTCTTATACAAGTCGCGCAGGGTCATTGTGTCAGCCAGAAGTTGATTGAGCTGTTCCGTCATCTCGAGACGAACCGGCTCTTCCAGTTCGAGGGGGACCAGGTGCTCCACGGTGCCGTAGGCTTGAAATTCTCGCGCTCTCTGGTGCAAGCGTGGTTGCGCACTCACTCTGCCACGATTGGCAGATGCAGATTCCTTCTTTGCCATGGGAAAACTCCTTGCGATGCGAAAGGGTGAGGCTGTAAGCAGGTGTCACACTAACCTTAGTAGCTGTCAGCCCGCCAAAGGGTTGGATGATACAGGCGAAGGGTTTGATTCCCGGGAATGCAAAGACAGAAACCTGGCCGGAGCCGCCGTTATTCACGGCTTTGTCTCATGAGCTTACATGGAATACATCATTCACAACATGAGATCAACCCGTTCCCATCATGCGAGCTGCGTCGGAAGGCGGAGAACAGATTCAGGATCGGCCTGGTTCGAAGCGATATCCGACCCAGGGCTCGGTTATGATGTAGCGATGCGTTGATCCGTCCTTTTCCAGCTTTTTGCGAAGCTGGCCAACAAAGACCCGGAGATACTCGACCTGCTCCGTACTTTGGCCGCCCCAGATGGCCGCGAGCAGGGCGCGGTGGGTCACGACTTTTTCCGCGTGGCGCGCCAGGTAGACAAGCAGATCGAACTCTTTCGGAGTCAGATGTACTTCCTTTCCCGCGACCATAACCTTGTGGGCCGCCAAATCGATCAGAAAATCTCCAGTGGTGATCATCGAGGATTCTGCGTCCGAAGATGGCGAACGGCGGAGAGAAGCACGGACACGCGCAAGCAATTCCTCCATCCCAAAGGGCTTAGTGACGTAGTCGTCAGCTCCCGCGTCGAGCGCCTGCACCTTTGTCCGCTCTTCTCCCCGCACCGAAAGAATGACAATCGGCACGCTACTCAGGGTTCGCAGCCGGCGCGTCAGCTCCAGCCCATCCATGTTGGGCATGGAGAGGTCGGTGATCACTAAATCGGGAGTCCAGTCCTTCATGATTTCGAGAGCTGTCTCTCCATCATTGGCAACTCTCACATCGTAGGAGTGCGTCGACAAACTCGTGCGCAAAACCCGTGTGATCTGGGTCTCGTCGTCGACAACAAGGATTTTGCGGTGTTCTGCCATCGCTATGTCGGAGCCTGGGTCACGATGTGGACGTCGACTGCGGGCGCGTCCCGCAGGAAGCGATGAATCGCTGAGATGTACAGATAACGACGCCATCCAGTCGTGGCAGAACGCCCGAAGACCACATGGGTGATGTGCTTTTCATGGACTACTTCGGCAACCGCTTCAGCGACCGTCTTCCCCTCCACACGAACGATGGTGGCACCGACGTTCTCGGCAAACTTCACGTTGGCTTCCAGGGATTTCTTGTCGCGCTCGGCGGCATCCTGCCCCATGTCGACGTAGATCACGTAAAGCTCCGCGTCGAGAGCTTCGGCCATGCGGGCGCCGCGTGCGATCAGATGCTGGGCTGCAGGATTGGAGCTGACACAAACGGCAATGCGTTCACGGACGCCGAGAGTCTTTCGGTTTTCTTGCTTGTCGAGATAAGTTTCCAGATTGCGGTCAACGGCGTTGGTCACATGACGGAGGGCCAGTTCCCGCAGCGCCATCAGATTTCCTTGCCGAAAGAAATTTCCCAGTGCCCGCTCGACTCTTTCCAGTGGATAAATATCTCCGCGCCGCATGCGATTCTGCAGCGCCTCCGGCGTCAGATCAGCCATGACTACTTCGTCCACGCGCTTAAGGACCCAATCGGGCACGGTCTCGCGCACTTGAATTCCTGTAATGCCCTGCACCGTGGGGGTGACGCTCTCCAAATGCTGAATATTCATAGTGGAAAGAACATCGATGCCGGCATCAAGGAGTTCGAAGACATCTTCGTAGCGCTTGCGATGCTTGCTTCCTTCAATATTGGTGTGTGCCAATTCATCGACAATGGCCACCCGAGGCCGGCGAGCCAAGATCGCGTCCACGTCCATCTCTTCGAATTGCGCACCTTTGTAATCAATCTTTTTCCGAGCAACCGGCTCCAACTGCGCAGCCAATTCGGCGGTCACCTTTCGTCCATGAGTTTCGACAACTCCGATCACGACGTCTTCGCCGCGACTATGGCGGCGGATTGCCTCACTCAACATGTTGTAGGTTTTGCCGACGCCCGGCGCGTAGCCAAGAAAAAGTTTAAAGACGCCACCCGGGCGGACGGGGGACGACTCTTCGAGCCATTGCTCGGGAGTTTTGGGCATGGCGAGTATTTTGCTTTAGCCAGATGAAATTGTCGAACCTCGGCTACAATCGCGTCGTGAACAAGCCACAGTCTCAGGAGATCCGTCGCTATGCCGGAGCGCTCCTGGCGGTTTGTATCGTGGTTTACGGTTACCGTGCGCTTCATGTGCACAACCCCACTACTGTTGCCTTAACTCTTCTGCTGACTGTGTTGATTATTTCCACGCGCTGGGCCCTGCGCGTCTCCGCCTTCACCGCCGTGATTGCTACACTGGGTTTCAACTACTACTTTCTCCCTCCCGTTGGCACTTTTGCCATCGCCGACCCACAAAACTGGGTTGCATTATTTGCCTTCCTGGTCACAGCCGTGATCGCCAGCGAACTGTCGGCTCGCGCGCGCCACGAAGCTACGAATGCGATTGAGCGGCGCAAGGACGTCGAGCGGCTATACGCTTTCAGTCAGAAACTGCTCACAAGCGACAATGTGGTCGAGTTGCTGAACCTGCTTCCCAGGTACATTGTGGATGGGTTCGACGTGAGGAACGCAGCCATCTCATTGCCGGATCGTCCAGACATCTACCGTTCCAGCGCAGAAATCAGCGATTTAGAAGCTCACGACCTGCAACTGGTTTGCAGCCGCGGCGAGCCCAGGGTCGATCCGTCGCGAGGATTGGCGTTCATGCCTTTGCGGATGGGAGTCCGTACAGTGGGAAGCCTGGGCGTTTCAGGAAGTCAGCTTTCCCGGGAAACGCTAGAGGCGATGAGCAGCCTGATCGCCATTGCTATCGAGCGTGTGCGTGCGGTTGAAACGCTCAGCCGCACCGAAGCCGCGCGCGAGAGCGAGCAACTGCGCTCGGTCCTTCTGGATTCCATCACGCACGAATTTCGAACGCCGTTGACCGCGATTAAGGCGTCGGTGACGTCGTTATTGTCGGGCACTCAAATCAGCCAGGCTCAGGAACGCGAGTTATTAACCGTGATCAATGAGGAGAGCGACCGACTGAACCGGTTGGTGGGCGAAGCTGCGGAGATGGCTCAACTGGAGGCAAACAAAGTGGAGCTTCATCTCGAGCCGGTGCCGATTCGAGAGGCGCTGGATCGCGCACTCGAGAGTTTGAGAAGCACTTTGGCTGCCCACCCTGTGGAAGTGCGGGTGCCCGAAAATCTACCGCTTGCGCGCATGGATGAGGGCCGCATTACGGAAGTCCTGATGCACCTGATTGAAAACGCTGCGAAGTATTCCTCAGCGGACACGCCGATTCACATTGCGGCCGAAGTCCGAAATCAGCAGCTTACGACCAGCGTCGCGGACCGTGGCCCAGGAATCGATGACTTTGAGCAGGCTCTCATTTTCGATAAATTCTACCGGGGACGCAACCAGCGCATGAGCATCCAGGGCACCGGGATGGGCTTGGCGATTGCCAAGGCGATTGTCGAGGCCCATGGCGGAACGATCGGAGTGACCAGCCAGCTTGGACACGGGTCGGTTTTTTACTTCACGTTACCGCTCGCGTAGTCAGAGAGCTGCGCCGAGCAGGCTATACATCAAGACCGCGAGCACAAAACTGGCCACTCCGACATAAAGCCAGTCACGCTCAAGCGCGAATGCAATGGCAGAAAAGGCGACGCGCGCAACGGGGGTCGCGATCAGGAAGAGAATTCCAAGCTGAATGATGCCCCGCCCGTGCAGGGTACTTGCAGAGCGAAGAATCCCCTTCCACTGTCTGAGGTCAGATGGCTCGCCTGCGAAAGCGCGGTAGTGAGTGGGAGCAAGTCCGTGCCGAACGAGAAAGACGAGACCTCCGATGACCACTACCACCGCCGCCAAGGTCACGCCCGTGCGCAACAGGTTGGCGATCACGACTTCCATTTTGTGATCGGTCCAGTCAGCCTTTCGGAACATAGTTAAATCTTCCCCGAAAGGGCGCCATACAGCATTTCGCCACCCAGTGCCACGATTACCGCAGCGAAGACCCAGCGCAATTGTTGTGTCTTAGTGCGTGCAAGCATTCGCGCTCCGACGAGCGAACCTGCAAGCACTCCTAGCACGACCGGCATTGCTAGTCCGGGATCGACGTAGCCGCGACTCAGGTAGACACCGGCGCTAGCCGCGGCTGTGACCCCGATCATAAAGTTGCTGGTCGTCGTGGATACTTTGAAAGGGATGCCCATGGCGCGGTCCATCGCAAGAACTTTGACGGCTCCGGAACCAATGCCCAATAGGCCAGACAGGGCGCCTGCTCCGAACATTAAACCAAATCCGGCCGGAACGCGGTGAACGTAGTAGGCCTTTGGCCCAGCCAGCGATGGATAAACTCCGTTCATTCCAAGACGCGTCGCCAACGGGTCAGGAGGGTCGTCGGCGGGAACCTCCACCGGAGTTCTGCTCGAGGCATAGCCAGAATAAAGAAGAACGAGGCCGAAGACCGCGCCGATCGCCGCCGTTGATACACGAGCTGCTAGAAATGCTCCAAAAAGTGCACCCAGCGTAGTCGCCACTTCCAGGAACATGCCAATCCGGATATTGGAGAAACCATCCTTCAGGTAAGCCACCGCAGCTCCTGATGACGTAGCAATCACTGATACCAAAGAGGCCCCCACGGCATACCGGATGTCCACCTTGAAAACAAGAGTCAGCAGTGGGACGAGCACCACGCCTCCGCCTAGTCCCGTTAGCGCGCCCAGGAATCCCGCCATGAACGAGCCTAGGCCGACCAGGAACGTGAACTCGAGATTGTTCATCCCGCCTCCCGATCCAGTGTGCCATAAGCGGCATCAACTGTTCCGGAATGAGGGTTGATACACGAGATGCTCTCTACATGTTTGAGGCAGGCGTACGAACTCCAGGCGGCTCGCTGAGGATAGAAGCCTGCTTATGTTGACGCGGCAAATCTTTGGATTACGATCCGCCAGATAAGCCGATTTGGACCAGCGGCACGTTCGCAGCGGGCGCGTCGGGTAAGTGCAGTCCGCACTCCGTCTTTTGAAATCCCGCCCAGCGGCCGGCGCGGGGATCTTCTCCTGGCCGAACCGCTCGGGTGCAATGGGTGCATCCGATGCTCGTGTAATTTGCGTCGTGCAGAGGATTGTATGGGACGTTGTTTTCGCGGATGTAGTCCCATACGTCATCATTGGTCCAATCCGCAATGGGGTTGATCTTGACCAGCTGAAACTTCTGATCCCACTCAACCTTCCGGGCATTCGCCCGCTCCTTGGTCTGATCGCGCCGGATGGCGGTGATCCATGCCCGCAGCGAACTTAGCTTCTCTTTGAGCGGCTCAACTTTGCGCAAGGAGCAGCATTGATCGGGGTTCGTCGACCACAGCGCTTCTCCGTAGACTTCGGCTTGATCGGACGGCGTAAGCCGCGGCTGCACCCTCTCCACCTCAACTCCATAACGGCTCTCCACTTCGCCGATGAGCTGGTAGGTTTCGGGAAACAGAAATCCGGTATCGATGGTGAAAACGCGCAGCGAGGGATTGAGGCGAGCGGCGATGTCAATCAACGCCATGCCCTCCGGGCCGAATCCGGACGCCATCTCGATGGTAGGGCCGAAGGTGCGGAATGACCATGCGAGCACTTCTTGCGGCGTCCAACCTTCTGCGATTTCCTGCGTTTCTTTCAGATGCTTGATCACCGTCTCCACTCCAGGCGTTCCCAAAGCTCACGGGTGGCGAAAACGAATTGCGGCTCGCCAGCCCGGTGGATCGGCTGCGCTGACTTCCACGAAGCCAATTCAACTTCCTCGACCACCGGCGCTGAGGCCAGAACCTCTCCAATCAACAAAAGCGTCGGTGCCGGCAGCTGCGGCGCTCCGGCCAATTCAGCGACCGTTGTCCGGTGAACCTGCTGTGCCTTTGAAGTTGCTCGTGAGACGATCGCACACGGTGTCGCGGGATTCATGCCGGCGCCAATCAACTGATCAGCCGTTTCGCCATAGTGAAAACCGGGCATGTAAACCGCAAGGGTCGCTCCCGATGCAACGTAGGCCGGCCAGGCCACTGCTTGTTCGGGATTCGCAGGATGACTTGAGAGAAGGATCACTGCGGATGATTTGTCGCGGTGCGTAAGGGAGACGTGCGCCGCGGCGGCGGATGCAAGCGCCGAAGTCACGCCCGGAACAACTTCAAACTCGACGCTTGCTTTACCGAGAGCGTCCATTTCTTCGCCTCCCCGGCCGAAGATCGAAGGATCACCGCCCTTCAGACGAACCACCTGCAAACCGAACGACGCGAAAGCGATCAGGAGTGCATTGATCTCCAGCTGCGGCGTACTCTTTCTGCCGCAACGTTTGCCGACGTTGCGGATATGCGCCGTGGCGGGAATCAATTCCAGAATTTCGGAGCTGATCAGATCATCGTGCAGGACGACGTCAGCGCTCCGGATTAACTTGAGAGCTTTGACGGTCAGCAAATCGGGATCGCCAGGACCCGCTCCGACGAGAAACACCTTACCGTTCATGCGCGGCCTCCGGCACAAGGACGTCGCCGGGAAGGGTTGCATCAAAGGGCCTGCGCGCGGCCCATTCATGCAGCACCTTTCGCCGGTAATCCGGATTCAATGCCCGCCGGAATAGCTGGCTGCGAATCTTGCCCAGTTGCTCGATCCAGCCCGCGTAAAACGGCGCCAGTTGACCTTCAAATTCGCGGCGCAGCTTTTGCGCGAGTGCGGGACTCTTTCCTTCGGTGGAAATCGCAACCTGGAGAGCTCCACGCCGAACCACCGCTGGGTAATAGAAGTCGCAGCGGTCGGGGTCGTCCACCACGTTGCAGAGAATCTGACGGCGGGTAGCCTCGCGGTACACCAGATCGTTTATCGCAACTGAAGACGTGGCGCTAATCACCAAAAAGATCGCATCAAGATCGGATGCTTCAAACTCGCGGGCTTCCCACGTGAGGACTCCCGTACGCGCCCAGCCAGCGACGGCAGGAGTCACCCAAGGAGCGACAACCCGAACCTTGGCATGAGCGACCAACAAGCTGCGAATCTTCGATTCACCAATCTTGCCGGCTCCCACCACCAAGCACGACCGGCCTTCGAGTTTCAGGAACATTGGAAAAAGACTCATAGCGTCCTCTACTGCCCTCTATCCTTCAATTCCGTGCGGCACCCGCCCCGGCGACGGATCGCGCAATACTGGGCCGATCCACTCCCCTGCCAAACACTCGCGCATCTCTTCATCACTATGGCGTGCAAAGAACTGGCGCAGGTTTTCTTTCGGGCGCCGATCGTCGAGATAACGACGCAGTAGTCGCTCGATGGCATCGGGCACTTCACTGGCCAGGCAGCGATATCCGACCGCGCGTGCAATTGATTGGTGCACCCCTACCGCTCCGCCGACGCAGAAGTAATAAGCGTCCTGCATGCGATCGCCTACCTTGATCTTCTTGCCCTCGATGCCAATGTCGGCGATCCAATGTTGGCCGCAACTGTTCGGGCAGCCGGTGACGTGCAGTTTCAGGTGCTGCTCAAATCCAGGAAGCCGCTCTTCCAGTTCCTCGACCAGCCAGCGTGAGAAAGCCTTGGTTTCGGTGATCGCAAGCTTGCAGAATTCGGAGCCGCTGCACGCAATTGCGCCCCGCCAGAAGGCCGAACCCTGCACAGGCATGCCGGCGGCAGTCAGCTCTTTTGCCAGCGGATCGACGTTCTCGCGCGGAACGTTCACAACGATTAAGTTCTGCATGTTGGTGATGCGGACTTCGCCGGTTGCCATACGATCCGCCAGATCAGCGGCAGTCTGCATTTGCGCCGCTGAAATTCTTCCCCGCAACACCGCAGCACCCAGATAGAACTGGCCGGCCTGTTTCTGAGCATGGATACCAACGTGATCGCGGTACACATCGTCTGGTGGTTGCTCGTCCGCAGCAGGTTCGAGTTTGAAACCGATGCGCTTCTCGAGTTCTCGTTGAAAGGTTTCCGCAGTCCAGCCATGGCGTAAAAATAGAAATTTCAAACGGGCGCGTTCGCGATTCTCGCGGAGGACATCGCTGTCACGGAAAATCTCGGCGATGCCCCGCAGGACCGGGATAACCTCGCTTTGTCGCACGAATGCGTTAAGCCGGGTTGCAAGATGAGGATCAGCAGAAAGCCCTCCCGCGACCCGCAGCGAGAACCCAATTTCATTTTGGCTACGCAGCCGGCGGGTTACAGCAGTGAGTCCAACGTCATTAATCTCCGGATAAGCGCACCACGAGCGGCATCCCGTGATGCAAATCTTGAACTTTCGGGGGAGGTTGTAAAACTCGGCGTTGCCCACGAAGAAGCGGTTCGCCTCAAGTGCCAGGGCTGAGGCATCGAAAATCTCTTCGGCATCGACTCCGGCCAGCGGGCAACCTGTGATATTGCGTGTGTCGTCACCGCAGGAGCCTTTTGTCGTGAGTCCTGCTCCCCACAGGCTGTCGAGAACTTCGGGGAGGGCTTCAATCGTCACCCAATGTAACTGGATGTTTTGCCGGACCGTGAGGTCCGCATTCCCACGAGCGTAACGTTCAGTGACTTCAGCAATGGTGCGCAGTTGGTGAGCCTGCAACAAGCCGTTCGGTATCCGGATGCGCACCATGAAGTACGGCAGAGCTTTCCCCTCACCGTTCTTCCCTCCGACGACGCCCGCGCCATCGCCCTGGGTGTAAACGCCCCACCAACGGAAATATGTACCGATCCATTCCGGGGGAATTGCGGTGAAACCTTCCCGCGCGAACTGGCGAATCTCGTCGAGGCCCTCCCACGGGTTGCGCTCCCGTTTGAGCCGCTCGACACGTTGCGCTTTCGTTTCTTTGGCTGGAATTGTCATAAATGCAAAAAGCCCACCGCCAGTTTGTCTACTGGCGGTGGGCTGATAATTGCTGATTCTTAATGACTTATTACGTCAGCAGCCTCCCAGTGCCAGAAGACACGTGTGCGCAACAACAAGTACAACAACACATCGTGGAGGTCTGGCGAGAGGCCAACATCATCGGCAGATACTAGAGGGAAACCAGGATCCTGTCAACTGCAGAAGTTGCCGGCCCTATGCAAAATTTGAATAGGTACAATCGAATAATTGGAGTCACCGGTCTTCAGTTGGACTTTGACGAGCATTCCAAGCTGGATTATTGTGTGGAAGTCCGATGCTGACCCATCGCCATCACCGCCATCATCATCACGCGCACAGCGCGTTGGCGGCGGTGCCGGTCTAAGTCTGACTTAAGCACTCATCGAATCACGAGCCCGCTGACGCGAAAGCTTCAGCGGGCTTTTCTTTTTCTGCGGGGGAGAATATGGACATGAAGATCGATTTCGAAAAGATGCAGGGGCTGGTACCGGCTATTGTGCAGGACAAGGATACGGAGCAGGTCCTCATGCTGGGTTTCATGAATGAGCAGGCCTTTGCGCGCACTCTGGCATGCGGGTACGTCACATTCTTCAGCCGGACTCGCAATGAGCTTTGGACCAAGGGTGAGACTTCCGGCAACCGGCTGAAAGTTCTTTCGATCAGCACCGATTGTGATCGCGATACTTTCCTGGTCCAGGTCCAGGTCGAGGGCGCAGGAGTCGTCTGCCATCTCGGAACCCGATCGTGTTTTACCGAGAGTCTGCCGATCGCGCCCCTGGCGATTGCCGGACCGCAGGAGGCAAAGCGATGAAACTGCGATTGGGAATCCCCAAGGGCAGCCTTCAGGAAGCCACACTGCATCTGTTCGCGCGCGCCGGGTTGCGTGTTTATACAAACGCGCGCTCGTATTTCGCCTCCACCGGCGATCCGGATATCGAATGCATGCTGATTCGCGCACAGGAGATGGCGCGTTACGTGGAACACGGCGCCCTGGACGCCGGACTCACCGGCATTGACTGGGTGGTAGAGAGCGGCCTCGAAGTTGTCCCGGTCGCCGACTTGATTTACGCGAAACAAAGTCGCGGAAAAGTCCGATGGGTACTCGCCGCTCCCGAGGACTCCGCGTTCCAACGAGCAGAAGACCTCGCTGGCAAGATCATCGCAACTGAACTGGTGAACGTCACTCGCAACTACTTCCGGGCCAGGAATGTAGACGTCCAAGTCGAGTTTTCCTGGGGCGCAACTGAAGTGAAACCTCCCATGCTCGCGGACGCGATCGTCGAAGTGACCGAGACCGGCAGTTCCCTGCGAGCTAATCGGCTCCGCATTCTCGATACTGTGCTCGAGTCCAACACCCAAATTATCGCGAACCGTTCAGCATGGGCGGATAGTGAACGGCGGCGTAAGATCGAAAATCTCGCATTGATGCTCCGCGGGGCGATGGAAGCCCAGGATCGCGTCGGACTGATGCTCAACGTGCGCAAACAGGATTTGAATGGCGTTTTAGCGGTATTGCCCGCCTTGCAGAATCCGACAATCTCGACGCTGAGTGACAGCGACTGGATGGCCGTCAACACCGTCATCGAGGAATCCGCGGCGTGGCAAGTGATTCCCCGCCTGAAGGCAGCACAAGCGGAGGGCATTGTCGAGTATCCGCTGAACAAGGTGGTGATGTGATGCGGATTCTTTCCGGAGATGCTGCTCTGCGCCGGGTAAGCAAACTGGAGTTCCGCAGCACAGACTTCGCAATTGTGGAGCCTAAGGTCCATAAGATTGTGGACGATGTCCGGCGCAGGGGTGACCGGGCCTTGCGCAATTATGCGACAAAGCTGGATGGTTTGGCTCGCAACGCCCACATCAGGGTTTCGCAGGCCGAACTGAAAGCCTCGTGGGCACTTGCACCTCGGGATTTGCGGGTTTCGTTACGGCAGGCGGCCAGTAATATTCGGCGTTTCTGCCGATGGCAACGTCCGCGAGAGTGGAGTCGGAGCGCGCGAGGCATCTCGGTGGGCCAGGTGCTGCGCCCGCTCGGATCCGTCGGCTGTTATGTTCCGGGTGGAAGGCATCCACTGGTTTCCACACTCCTGATGACTGCGATCCCGGCGCAGGTCGCCGGGGTGAAGAATATTCGAGTAGTCAGCCCCAACCCGGGGAGTGAGATGCTCGCAGCAGCATACATGCTGGGCCTGCGTGAAGTTTACCGGGTGGGAGGCGCGCAGGCCATTGCCGCTCTGGCGTACGGCACGAGCAGCCTTCCACGGGTCGACAAAATTGTTGGGCCCGGCAATGTCTATGTGACGGTGGCGAAGAAACTGGTGTCATTTGATTGCGCCATTGATTTCCTTGCCGGCCCGACAGAGGTGGTGGTTTTTAGCGAACGTGGGCGCGCAGAGTTCATAGCGGCAGACCTGATTGCACAAGCCGAGCACGATCCAGCTGCTTTGCCCATCTTCATCACGACTTCGAAACGGCTCGCTCGAGACGTGAGCCGAGCCCTGTCGAACGTTCGAAATCAGATCGCATCTCAATCGATTCAGCGGAATGGAGCCATCCTGCTGGCCAAGTCACGTTCCCAGGCGCTGGCGTGGACCAATCGGATCGCCGCCGAACACATCACCGTAGACGCGAGAGATTTGCCTTTTGTTCACAACGCAGGCTCGATTTTCATCGGTGACTATTCGGCGCAGGCGGCAGGCGACTACGCGTCCGGACCAAATCATGTGTTGCCAACCGCCGGAGTCGCACGCTTCCGCGGTGGACTCACGGTGAACGACTTCGTCAAAGTGATTACCGTTCAACAGCTTTCAAAATCCGGGCTCAACCGGATCGGCAGGGCGGTCATCTGCCTGGCCGAGATAGAAGGATTGACTGCACACGCCGAATCCATTCGCACGAGGTGTCCCGATGCTTAAAGGGCGGAGTGCAGTGCGTAATCTGCCTGGTTACCATCCGCCCCTCGGGGGCCGCGCTGGGTTACGGCTCGATTTCAACGAAAACGCGGTGGGGTGTTCGCCCCGAGTTCTCGAACGGCTCCGCAAAATTGGCGCGGAGGAGCTCTCGCGCTATCCCGAGCGCGACCCGGTGGAGGCTGTTGCCGCCGGGCATCTGGGCGTGAAACCTGAAGAACTGCTGCTCACCAACGGTGTGGACGAAGCCATCCACCTCGTGTGCCAAACCTATCTGGATGCCGATGACGAAGTCATGATCGTGGTGCCGACGTTCGCGATGTACGAGATTTTCGCGTCGGCGACCGGAGCCCGAATGGTCAAGGTACCCGCAGGCGCTCACTTTTCATTTCCGACCAACACTGTTCTGCAACACATCACTCCCCAGACACGGCTCATTGCGATCGCGAACCCCAATAACCCCACGGGCACGGCGGTGTCATTGGATGACCTGCGTCTCATTGCGCGATCGGCACCCGACGCGGCAGTTCTGGTGGACGAGGCCTACTACGAATTTCACGGCGAATCACTGCTGCGCCAATGGACCGAATTCCCGAATATTTTCGTGGCCCGCACTTTCTCGAAAGCGTACGGCCTCGCCGGACTGCGAGCGGGCCTGTTGATGGGCAGCGCGGAGGCCATGCAGCAGGTTCGTAAAGTTGCGTCCCCCTACAGCGTGAACGCTGTCGCGCTCGCATGTCTGCCAGATGCGCTGCGCGATGCCGCCTATGTCCACGACTACGTGAAAGATGTCTGCGCCGGACGGGATAGATTGGAGGAGAAGTTGAAGGGTCTTGGCATTCCCTTCTGGCCTAGCCGGGCGAACTTCGTGCTCATACGCATCGGCGAACAGAACTCCGCTTTTGTTCGGGCAATGCGGGAGCGCGGAATTCTCGTGAGAGACCGGTCGCGCGATACGGGGTGCGAAGGTTGCGTACGCATCACGCTTGGGTCGATGAAACAGACCGACCAACTGCTTTCGGCCTTGCGGGAGACCCTGCAGGAGCTCGGCCTCGCGCGGCAGGAGGTACGTCCATGAGAAAGGCGCGAATCCACCGCCCCACCAAAGAAACAGACATTCTGGCTGTTTTGAATATCGACGGCCAGGGTCGCTACAAAGTTTCCACCGGCATACGCTTCTTCGATCACATGCTCGAATTGTTCGCCCATCATGGCGGTTTCGACCTGGAAATCAAGGCACGAGGTGACCTTGATGTAGATCAGCACCATACGGTGGAAGATGTTGGCATCGTCCTCGGCCAAGCCTTTGACAAGGCGCTCGGCAACAAAAAAGGGATCCTGCGAGCAGGATATTTCCTGATGCCGATGGATGAGACGCTAGGGATGGCCGCCGTGGACTTTTGCGGCCGCACTTCGATTCGCGTGGACACCAAGGTGCGCGCGCGCCTGGTGGGTGATCTGCAAGCCGAACTCGTGCATGACTTTTTTGAAGGCTTCGCTCGCGGCGCTCGAGCGAACGTTCACACGCGTGTCTTATACGGCCGCTCGAACCACCACAAGGTCGAGTCCTTGTTCAAGGCTTTCGCCCGGGCGGTTCGCGGCGCTTGCTGGCGGGATCAGCGCATGGCCCGTTTCATTCCCAGCACCAAAGGCGTTTTATGAGCATCGCGATCGTCGACTACGGCGCAGGAAACCTGGCATCGGTCAAGAAAGCTTTTGATGCGCTGGGCGAAACCGCTCTGGTTACGAGCGATCCCACCTGTGTTTTGAAGGCCGACAGAGTCGTCGTCCCCGGCGTGGGCCACTTCGCGGCAACCACAGGGCTGAAGGATCGTGGGCTAACGGACGCCATCTCCAAAGCGATCGCGCAAGGCAAAGCAGTCCTGGGGATATGCCTTGGAATGCAATGGATGTTCGGATCGAGTACCGAGGCCGCGGACCTCAATGGTCTCGGAATCTTCCCCGGAGCCTGTACGCGGTTCCCTGCGGAGGTGAAAGCTCCGCATGTGGGGTGGAATCAACTATTTCGCAACGGAGATTCGCGACTGCTACGCGGCATTGCAGAGGGCGCATTCGTGTATTTCACGCACTCCTATCGCGCGCCAGTGGTCGAGCAAACGGTGGCCAGTTCCGAGTACGGCGGCTGGTTTTCCGCAGCAGTCGAGCAAGCAAACATCTTCGGCGTTCAATTTCATCCGGAGAAATCCGGACCAGCCGGCAGGCAATTGCTCCAAAATTTCTGCGAGCTGGCATGCTGACGAAACGCATTATCGCGTGCCTCGACGTGACGGGCGGCCGCGTCGTCAAGGGAGTGCAGTTCATGAACCTGCGAGATGCGGGAGACCCGGCAGAATTGGCGGAGGCGCACAGCAAAGCTGGAGCCGACGAGATCGTACTGCTCGATATCTCTGCCACCGCTGAGCAACGCGCGACTCTGCTCGACACGGTGCGGCAAGCTGCGAGCAAGCTTTTTATTCCCTTCACGGTGGGTGGTGGCATTGGTTGTTTGGAGGATGCTTCGGCGGTGTTCGACGCCGGCGCCGACAAGGTAAGCATTAATTCTGCGGCACTGGTAGATCCCGGCCTCATCACCCGCATTGCGAATTGTTTTGGCGCACAAGCCGTGATTGTTGCGATCGATGCCAAACGTGTTGACGAGAATCGCTACGAAGCGTTTTCCAAAGGTGGCAGAATAAACACGGGACGCGACGCGGTAGCATGGGCGAAGGAAGCCGAAGAGCGTGGAGCCGGAGAGATTCTGCTGACCTCAATGGATCGAGACGGCACCGGTGAGGGCTTCGATTGTAGACTGACTCGCCAGGTAGCGGAGGTAGTCCGCATTCCGGTGATCGCTTCCGGCGGCGCCGGTTCTGCCGCTCACTTCATCGAAGTCTTTCAGGCCGGCCACGCGGATGCCGCCCTGGCGGCCTCGATCCTGCACTACGGCACCACCGCGATGGCGGAGCTCAAGGGTTCGTTGCTTGCCTCCGGAATACCTGTGAGGTGGCCGTGCTGATTCCATCGATTGACCTGATGGCGGGAAAGATCGTTCAGCTCGTCCAGGGAGAAAAGAAAGCCCTGGAGTTCGATGATTTCGAGGAGTGGATCATACGCTTCGCCGGTTTCCCTTTAGTGCAGCTCATCGATCTGGACGCAGCGATCGGAACGGGAAGCAATCGCGCATTGCTGGGTAAATTTACAAACCGCCTTCCCTGCCAGGTCGGCGGGGGGATTCGCTCATGGGAAGACGGCGCCGAATGCTTGGCAAATGGTGCCCACCGGATCATTCTCGGGTCGGCCCTAATCAGGGACGGCTCTATTAACATTCCAGCCGCGCGTCAGTTTGCCGAAAAGCTGGGGGCGGAGCGTCTAACATTCGCTGTCGATTCCAGGGAAGGAAAAGTCGCGATCAAGGGCTGGCGCGAAGTGACTTCGATCGAAGCCTCGGCCATGCTGCAAGTTCTCGAGCCCTATTGCACGGCTTTCCTGTACACGCACATCGATACGGAGGGCCTTCTCAAAGGCATTCCACTCGATACGGTCAGCCGCCTGCGCAGGCTGACATCCCGAAAGCTCATTGTTGCCGGCGGCATTCGCAGCCAGGACGAAGTCAATCAACTGGACGCGCTGGGCATCGATGCGGTGGTTGGAATGGCAATCTATTCCGGGCAGATGAAGCTAGATGGGATTCCGGGCTGAACCGCAAGCACGTGCGACGAGCGCGTTTTCAGTTCCGAGGCCGATAGCGGGCCATTGCCAGATCGACAATTTCACCAATCAACTGAGTATAGGAACGCCCTGAAGCTTTCGCCGCCATGGCAAATTCCTGTTTGCTCGAAAGCCAGGGATTTGGATTTGCTTCGAGAACGAAGACTTCTCCCTTCGCGGAAAGCCGCATGTCAATGCGCCCATAATCGCGGAGTTTCACCGCGCGATGGGCCGCGAGCGCTGTTTGCGTCAAGCGTTCCACGGCTTCTTCATCCAGATCCTCGGCGATGCTCGACTTGGTCAATTTATAAGCCTCGGCGTCTTTTTCGAATTTCACATCGTAGCTGGCAATTTTTGGCGTGCCTTTGGGAAGTTTCGAAAAATCCAGCTCTACCAGCGGAAGAGCTTGCGCATATTCGTAACTGCCAAGGATGGCTGCGTAGATTTCCCGGCCTTCTATGTACTCTTCTATGATGGCCGGGGAATCAAATTCGTCTTGAATGTACTGGACACGTTCCATTAATTCTTTCACGCTGTCGACTACCGCATTCGAATTGATTCCGATCGATCCATCCTCCGCCAGCGGCTTTACGATGAGCGGGAAGGCGATGTCGTGTGCGTGTTCG
Source organism: uncultured Acidobacteriota bacterium (assembly GCA_963850425.1). GTDB lineage: Bacteria > Acidobacteriota > Terriglobia > Terriglobales > Acidobacteriaceae > Gp1-AA133. Next base: position 175,745 of record CAWKLF010000008.1, read on the forward strand.
ATGGTTCCGCGATAGGATGTGGCGAAGTACGGCGTACGGATTCCGTGAAATGCGAACATCTTCTTGGCAATTGCCTTGTCCTGTGCGAGAAAGCTGGCATGTGGCCCAGCGCCGGTGTAGCGCAAACCGAGCAGGTCAAGGTAAGCGGCGACGTGCATTTCCTTTGTGTCATCGCCCGCAAAAGACTCAGTGAGATTGAAAATCAGGTCGGCTTCGCACTTCGCCAATGAAGTCAGTCCTTGCGGACTGCCATCCAAAATCAGGTACGAGGGCTCGTGTCCAAGTTTCTCGAGCGCCTCAAAGATTTCTTCGCGATCTTCCTTTTCGCGCTTTTTCTTTTTGCGGGCTTTCTTCTTGCGGGTAGCCGGCTTGGGTTCGGGAGGAGGTTCAGGAATCGCGCCTTCTTCCTCCCAGATATCGTAAAGGATGGCGATCTTCATCGCGAATTCCATCCCGGCTTGAGCCGTTTGCTCATCTTCATCATCATAATTCGCGCGAAGTCATGTCTGCACGAACTTGCCGCGAGTCATATAGTTCGTGGCCAGCGTCGTTGCATAGACAGTGATCTCAGCAAGATGTTCCGCTTCCCGCCGCGTATCCGCGCGCAATCCCAATTCGCCGATCCGCTTCTCGATCGCTTCCACCAGCTGCTTGATCAAAGGACGTTGTACTCCCGTCCAGTACGTTACTTTGTCGACCACCGTCTTCCGGTGCTGCCGCAAAAATTCGTGCGCAGGGCGGACGGTCTTCTTCTGGCGCTTGGATACATTAAAAATATCTACCAAGTCGGTGTCCAGCGCCAAGTCCACAACTGGGATCGCTTCGGAAGCGGACTGACGATAGAAATCCGCAACTGTCGATTCCATTTCGTCGACTGTGATGTCGGGATATCCGCGGCGACGAACCGGATCCACATTTCCAAGTTCACGCGCAATGCGATCCATGTAGCGCAATTTCGCCATCGCTCCCCATCCCCGATAACGCTTGCGCCATCCGCTCCTCGGCGTCAACCAGACCGCGAAGGTTTCCGCGAAATCCTCATCCGGATGTTTCTGCGCATACCAGCCGGCCAAATGGCGAACGTAGTTCCGCGAGAAAGGAACAGGCCGGTAGTTATCGAGGTAGCGGCGGCGAAACGGCCCGAACAAAGTTTTCCATTCTGGATTTCGATAAAGCTTGTACGCATAATTAAATGCGTGCCCAGCTTCGTGCCGAAGGTACATCATGACTTCGCGTTGGTCCTCGAGGTCATTCATTTCTTTTTCGAGCGAAGCGAGGTCGGGATTGGCGAGATAAAACGGGATCCCGATGACCGGCTCGCCCGAGGGACAGCCCCATTCGTCGGTGAGATAGCAGGCTGGCCGGAATTTTGCGAGACCCTTGCGTCCCAGTTCTTCGTAGAGTTGGTGTACGAAGCGCTCGATGGGCGAACCCTCCAGTTTCAAACCGAGTTCGCGGATCGGCTTGCCTAGGATCTCCTGCAAAGTCGTTTTCGGTTTTTCGGTGAGCTCCATGGTCGGGTGGCGAAGGCTTCGTTACGTTCCGGGGTAGGAAATGGCTGGCCCACCCAGGCACAACTAGTATAGAGGCGAGCTCGCCACGTCATCGCGGCTAGCATTGAAGCCCTCGTAAGCACAGGCGAGCCATCCGGTCACCTCAATACAAGCCTAGTTATTTCAACGCGATATAAGGGTTACATCTCAGTTTTACTGGAATGTATTGCAGGAGTCGATGGTCCCCCCATTCATGCCGCGCTGAAACCACTCCATTCTCTGTGCAGAAGATCCATGGGTGAAGGAGTCGGGACTGACTTGACCTCTCGACATGCGCTGCAGGCGATCGTCGCCGACGGCGGAAGCCGCACCTAACGCGCTCTCAACATCGCCGCTCTCCAGAAGATTTCGTTGTTGCGTCGACTTTGCCCATACGCCGGCAAAGCAATCGGCCTGCAATTCCATTCGCACTGAGAGCGCGTTTTCTGAACCTGGATTGCGTCCCTGCAGGCTGCGGACTTTACTCTCGATGCCAAGCAAATTCTGAACGTGATGTCCTAATTCATGAGAAAGCACGTAGGCTTGCGCGAACTGGCCGGGCGCACCGAATCTGCGCTGCAGTTCGTCGTAGAACCCCAGATCGATGTATACCTTTTGATCTGAGGGACAGTAGAACGGTCCAGTGGCCGATTGGGCTGCTCCGCAGCCCGATGAAGTGACATCGCGAAAGAGCACGAGCTTCGCGTGCTGGTACTGAATTCCCTGCTGCTGCAAAATCCCAGCCCAGGTTTTCTGCGTGTCATCGAGCACAAACGAAACAAACTGGACAAGCGGCTCTTCCCGCGCATCCCGCTGCGGGTCGGACTGGCTCACCGCGGGTCCGGTCGCAACTCCCTGCCCACCAAGAAGTGAGAAGAAGTCGCGTTTGAAAACTAAGCTGAGAACCAGGAGAATCAGGAACCCGCCGATTCCAATGTGCATTCCCCCAATACCGCCGCCCCCGCCTTCGTCTCGACGATCTTCCATGTCATCGCTCTTACCACCCGGCGTCCAACGCATACCGCACCTCTCGCAGGAAAATTGACGCAACCGATTATACGGTTCTGTGATGCAGGGATAGTGACTGTGGGACATACAGAATTGTTAATTGTCTGTGCCACTCCACGCCTTCCGGACTCCTGCGATACACTAGAAAACTTTGACAGCTAAAGGAGGATTTCTATGCCCGATGCCACTCTCAGTGGCGCAGATTTCAAGAAGCAGTTGCGCGAAGGCAAGCCCAAGATGGGTTTGTTCCTGAACGCGCACAGCCCCACCGTCGCCGAGCAGCTGGCGCACAGCGGTTACGACTGGTTGCTGGTCGATACCCAGCACGGTCCCATGGGGTATGAGAAGCTTTCCGCAATGCTCTCCGGGATTGCCAATGGCGGCGCGAAATCGATGGTGCGCGTAGGGGGCTATGACGATCGTCCCGGCATCCAGCAGGCACTGGACATGGGAGCCGATGGTGTTCTCGTCCCTTACATCAATACCGCTGAAGAAGCGCGTCAGGCGGTGAGTTGCACCAAATACCCGCGAACTGGAACACGCTCTGTCTACTTCCCGCAGCGCAGTATGAACCGCGCCGGACTCCTGGGATACGCCGGCAATTTCAATAACAACGGCATAATCGCTCTCCAGGTGGAAACCGCTTCCTGCATCGACAACATTGCCGAGATCGCAGCCGTCCCCGGCGTGGACATACTTTTTCTGGGACAGAATGATTTATGCATGTCGATGGGCTTGTATGAAAAGTATGAGTTCCCTCACATGTATACCTCGCCCGAACTGGGTGCGGCGACGCAAAAGCTAGTTGAACATGCGCGCAAAAACAACGTCATTCTGGGCCTCTTCCTCTTTGGCACCACGCGCGTTGGAGAATTTCTGGAAAAGGGCTTCACCTTCATCAGCGTTGGCAACGACCTGCACCACGTCTTGACGCAGGCCGGCGCCTACGTGAAAGACATGGAAGGCATCGCGAAAGAGAAAGGCAAAGACTGGACTCGACGTCCTACTGCCCTGTTCTAACTCGGTGTTCGAGCTTGCTTGGATAGCGCTCCGGAGAACTCGGGGCGCTACTCTTGCTTTCAAACCTAACCCATACGTCACAACGCTCTACTCGTCAGTTCCTCCGCAAGCATCAAGACTTGTTCTGGACTTTTCCCGCTTTCTCTTAAATGACGAATGCTCAGTGAGTCATGACGCTTCGCCATTCGCTGGCCCGTTGAATCGCGGGTCAGGCTGCAGTGATAATAGGCGGGCGATCCAAGGCCCAGAGCCCGAAAAATCATAATTTGGCGAGCCGTGGACTTCAGCAGATCCGCTCCTCGCACAACTTCGGTCATCTCCATCTGAGCATCATCGACGGCGACGGCCAGCTGGTAGGCCGGCACATCATCGCGCCGCCAAACGATAAAATCTCCATAGTCCTTCCCTGCAACAAAGGTTTGTGCGCCGAAGTGCCCATCCACAAAGGCGATCGGCTCGCCATCGGGAACGCGAAAACGCCAATTCATGCCCACCGGGGAATCGAAGGCCTTGGCGTCGATTCGCGAGCGGCACTTTCCCGGATAGATCGGCTCATCGTCGGAGTCGTTCGGCGCGGCAGCAGCCGCCGCAAGATCTTTTCGAGAACAGGTGCAGGGATAAATCCAGCCACCATCACGAAGTTTCTTCCACGCCTCGAAGTAAAAAGATCCACGCCGGCTTTGCTCATAGGGTGTATACGGCCCACCTTCCTCTGGCCCTTCTTCCCAGTCAATACCCAGCCACCGCAAGTCTTCGTACATCGCAGCCGCAAACTCGGGCCTGCAACGTTGCGGGTCGAGGTCCTCATTCCGCAAAATTAGCGTTCCTCCATGCTGGCGAGCCCGCTCCGCAGCAATCCAGAACGTGCGGGCGTGGCCAAGATGAAGCAAGCCGGTTGGCGAGGGAGCCAGGCGTCCCCGGTATTTTGTATGGGATGAAGATGAACTCACGGCGGCATTCTACTGGGAAGATTGCCGGATCGAGGTGCCGGCGGCCACCTCAAGAGAATCGGATTGACCAGCTGGAAACTCACCTTCCCACACAGCAACCACAACCGTGGCCAGACAGTTCCCCAACACATTGACGGAGGTGCGAGCCATATCCATCAACTGATCGATTCCCAGGAGTACGAAGACAGGCTCCACCGGCAACCCAAATGAGCCCACCGTCCCGAGAAGAATGACAATTGAGGCGCGGGACACACCCGCCACGCCCTTGCTGGTCAAAAGCAAGGTAAGCATGATGAGCAACTGCTGCCCCAGGCTGAGGTGAATCCCCGCGGCTTGCGCTACGAAAATTGACGCCAATGAAAGATAAAGAGTGCTGCCATCGAGATTGAAGCTGTAGCCTGCCGGCATTACAAAAGCGACTATTTCCCGCGGCACTCCGAGGCCTTCCATTGCTTCCATAGCGCGCGGCAAGGCCGCTTCCGAGTTCGCCGTTCCGAAGGCGATGGTGACTGGCTCAGCAACGGCCGCAACGAATTTTCTCAACGGAACACCCACCACGAAGGCGATCGGAAGCAGCACTCCGAAAACGAAAATCAGCAAAGCCACATACAACGTGGCGAGCAGGCGTGCCAGATTAAATAGAATCCCCATGCCAGTACTGCTCACGGTGTAGGCGATCGCCGCCCCGACACCAATGGGAGCAAAGTACATGACGAGGTTCGTGAACTTGAACATCGTCTCGGCCAGGCTCTCGGTGAAATTAAGCAATGGTCGACGGCGTTCTTCACGCACCTGGGCGAGCGCGATGCCGAACAATATGCTGAAGACCACGACTTGGAGAATCTGGCCTTCAGCGACAGATTTCGCCAGATTCTCGGGAAAGATGTGCAGGATCGTTTCGCTGGCCGTGAGCTTTTGCACCTGCAGGGTTTCAGCGTTGGCGGTCGTCGGCACCTTCGCCCCCACTCCCGCCTTGCTCACATTGATGGCGGCCAGTCCAATAATCAGCGCGATGGTCGTGACGACCTCAAAGTACACGATCGCTTTCACGCCCATTCGCCCAACCTTTTTCAGATCGGAGTGTCCGGCGATGCCACTCACTAAAGTGGCAAATAACAGGGGCGCGACTATCGTCCGAATTAGGCGCAAAAAGATCAGGCCCAGAACCCGAACATTCAGCGCAATCTGCGGGAAATCATGTCCCAGGGCCGCGCCCGCGATCATCGCGATGAAAATCCAGGTTGTCAGGGATCGCCGGTAGAGGCCGTAGGGGATAAACGCAAAAATTGCGATCCAGCGAACCAGCAATACAAGCTGTGCCGGAACAGGCGTCCCGTGATGAGCCACCACACTGAGGATCGTGCTGGCAGTTACCATGCCGGCGAGCACCATCCACCATCGCCTCATCATCGCGCCGCACCCTTCTGATCGGGCTGGAGAGCATCCATCTCCAACGCGTGGGTTGTACAAGCGACCGATTGTAGACAACGATCTGCAACGCTCAAACGAAATATCGTTATCTGCCGTACATTGCACCGTTTTTCGTGCAGGCAAATATTCTCCGGACCCCGCCCTTAAAGTCCTCAGATGAGCTAGAATTCCAGCGCCACTCAGGATGGCCCTGACAAGCTACGATCTTTCCACCGCTCTGACGATCGCGGCCCGATCCTGCCGCTCAGCATTTGTGTTTTCTCATAGGATTCCGAGGCGCCACATCGACGTCCAACACATCAAGGAGGAAAGTCATGGTAACGGCCCTGCCGAACGTCCAATTGCAGAACAAAGTTCTGGAGTTCATTTCCAAACCGCGCAAGATGTTGATCAACGGAAAGTGGGTGGAATCCGCTTCCGGAAAGACTTTCCCAACGTACGATCCCTCGACCGGTGAAGTGCTGGCCCGCATTGCCGAAGGAGATCGAGAAGACATCGATCGCGCCGTAAAGTCCGCCCGCGCCGCGTTTGAGACGGGCCCGTGGCCGCTCCTGACAGCGTCCGAGCGAGGGAAAATGGTCTGGAAACTCGCCGACCTGATTGAGCAGCACCTGCAGGAATTTGCTGAACTCGAGACCCTCGACAACGGCAAACCTTTGAAGGTCGCACGCGCGGCCGATGTTCCGCTCGCAGTCGATCTATTCCGCTACATGGCCGGTTGGGCCACCAAGATTGAGGGCAACACCATCCCGATCTCGGTGCCGTACGCGCCCGGCGCAAAGTTTCTGGCGTACACGCTAAGAGAGCCGGTGGGCGTTGTGGGCCAGATCATCCCGTGGAATTTCCCTTTGCTGATGGCAGCGTGGAAGCTGGGACCCGCGCTCGCGACCGGATGTACCGTAGTCATCAAACCTGCCGAGCAGACTCCCCTCTCCTGCCTGTTGCTAGGCGAACTGGTGCAAGAAGCGGGAATTCCGGATGGCGTTGTCAACATCGTCCCGGGCTACGGCGAGACTGCCGGAGCAGCCTTGGCCGCGCATCCCGACGTTGACAAGGTCGCCTTCACGGGATCGACCGAGGTCGGCAAATTGATTTTGCAGGCTGCGGCCGGTAACCTGAAGAAAGTCTCCCTCGAGTTGGGCGGAAAATCTCCCAACGTCGTTTTTGGAGACGTCGATATCGATGCCGCCGTGGCCGGATCGTCGAGCGCGATCTTCTTCAATCACGGACAGTGCTGCTGCGCCGGATCTCGCTTGTACGTCCAGAACGACATCTTCGACAAGGTAGTCGAAGGCGTATCGGCCCGCGCCGACAAAATCCGCGTCGGTCCCGGCATGGACTCCTCAACCGACATGGGCCCGCTGGTTTCAGAAGAGCAACTGAAACGAGTTTGCGGCTATCTCGAATCCGGCTTCTCCGAGGGCGCCAAGGCACTCACCGGCGGACAGAGGCAAGGCGACAAGGGTTACTTCGTGAAACCCACCGTTCTCGTCAACACGAACGAAAAGATGAAGGTGGTGCAGGAAGAAATCTTCGGCCCGGTCGTCACCGCCATCCCTTTCAAAGACTCGAACGAACTGGTCGCGAAGGCGAATGACAGCGCTTATGGCCTGGCAGCCGGCATCTGGACACGGGATATCCAGAAAGCTCATCGCCTGGCCGCTCAATTGCGCGCTGGAACGGTGTGGATCAACTGCTACAACATATTCGACGCAGCGCTTCCCTTCGGCGGGTATAAGCAATCCGGCTGGGGACGCGAGATGGGACACGATGCGCTCGAACTTTATACGGAAGTGAAGGCAGTGTGCGCAGCGCTGTAAAGAGTATTTCCAACACAAATCAGGGGAGCTTCGGCTCCCCTTTTTATTTCGATGAGGCAGTTAACCTCGACAGTCCTGCCGCGCTCGTTGAATGTCCTTCATATCCCCCATGGCGATAATCACCCACTGGCTCGGCACGACGGCATGGTCGGGAGGATTGATCACGAGTTCACTACCTCCAGGCTGCATAGGGTTCTTCAGTCCAAGGACCAGGAGATTGTATTGCCCCTTCAAGTTAAGGTCATGAAGCGCGCTTCCAACCCACTTCGAGGAAGAAGTGACCTCAATCTCTTCAACTCTCAAAGTACTTCCCTGCTCTTTGAGCATTTGATCGAGGAATCCGACCACATGCGGACGGATAAGTTCGCTTGCCATTCTCAGTCCGCCGATCTGGCTAGGCGAAACTGTTGAACTTGCGCCCGCCCTCATCATCCGATCGGCAAATTTCTTGTCTGTGGACCGCGCTACGATGCGCATCGCAGGAAAGCGCTGGCGCACGATAACGGTAATGACGAGATTGTCCTTATCATTGGGCAGCGCTGCAATCAGTCCTCGGGCACGGTCCAGCCCCGCCCTGTGCAGGATTTCTTCTTCGGTAGCGTCGCCCAGCGTATAAAGCATTTGGCCCAGAGTTTCGGGATGCAGGTCGCGCATCTTCTTCACATTCTCTTCGGAGATGTCGACCACGACGAATGGCGTTGCGGTTTTCTGTAGTTCAGCAACCGCGTGGCGCCCGGTGTCTCCCAGCGCGCAGACAATAAAATGTTGGTTGAGCTCATCGATGCGCTTTTGCATCCTGCGCCTCCAGAAAGGTTTGGTGGCTTCGACTTCCACCAGGAAAGCCGCGACCACCGAAAACACGTAGACGGTAACCGCCACGCCGAACAGAACAATGCCGATGTTGAAGACGCGTAGCGCTGGATTGTGGCTGGTGTCGACGATCTCCCCGTAGCCCACTCCGGCCAGGGTAATGACCGCCATGTAAAACGCCTGCAGAAAAGAGACCGAGTCGCCACCGAGCAGCCGATAACCGGTTACGCTGATGCAGAGCAAGCCAACCAGCAAGGCGAGCGCGAACAAGAGGCGTTTCCGCAAGGCCATCAGTTCACCGCCGCCACTCGTCGATCAGGTTCGCGACCAGGCCGCTCCACCCTGTCTGGTGGCTAGCGCCCAGTCCCATGCCGGAGTCTCCGTGGTAGTACTCGTTGAACAGTAGGCAGTCTCGCCAATGATCGTCCTTCTGGAATTTCTCATAGCGCCCAAAACACGGACGCCTTCCATTCGAGTCCCGGCTGAAAATGGAGATCATCCGATTGGCGGCCTCTTGCGCCATCGCAGTGGGCGTGATCGGACGGCCCTGGCTGCCGCGGGTGCTCACCGCCGAGGACGATCCGAGGGCCTGATCGAAACGCACGAAGGAGTGAATGAGCAGATAAGAAGTGGGAAACCACACCGGTCCGCGCCAGTTCGAGTTCCCGCCCTTCAGCTTCACCTCCGCCTCGCCCGGTTCGTATCCGAGTGAGCGATCGCCGAATTGAAATGGGTTCTGTCGATGGTATTGCGAGAGGCTGCGAATCCCATGGGGCGACAGGAATTCATCTGGATCCCAGATCCGTTCCAGGAGACGCTTGAACTGATTCGGATCCGCGATGGACAACACGTATCGCCGGTCTCCATTGCCCACCGCATAACAAGCATCGCCCACCAGGTCGGGACGATTCTTGATGAACCATTCGACGTCGCGCAGAAAGTTCGGGTGTGACTGCAGTTCCTCGTGTTCGAGCACTTCGATTGCGTAAAGCGGGATCAGCCCCACCAGCGAACGCAGCCGAAACTTGTGAAACTCGCCATTCGGAAAACGCAGAACGTCGTAAAAGAACCCGTCCTTATCATCCCAGAGTTGATAGTTCCGGCCACCCATCTTCTTCATCGCCGCGCCGATGTATACGAAATGCTCAAAGAACTTGGTCGCGACACCTTCATAGACGGGATTCTCGCCCGCCAGCTCTAATGCAATACGCATCAGATAGAGACAGAAAAATCCCATCCACCCGGTGGCATCGGACTGCTCGAGAATCGCTCCGTTGGGAAATTTCTCCCCGCGATCGACCACCGCAATATTGTCGAGTCCCAGAAAGCCGCCTTCAAACACGTTGTTGCCTGCACTATCGACGCGATTCACCCACCAGGCAAAATTCATCAGCAGCTTATGAAGGCATTTCTCCAGAAAGCCGCGGTCCCCTTTCCCGGTCCGTTGCTTTTCGAGCTGGTAGACACGCCAGCAGGCCCAGGCGTGCACCGGCGGATTCATATCCGAAAATTCCCATTCGTAGGCAGGGATCTGCCCGTTTGGATGCTGAAATTGTTCGAATAAAAGTATCCAAAGGTTTTCTTTCGCAAACTCCGGATCAACCAGCGCAAGCGTGATGCACTGGAAAGCCAGATCCCAAGCCGCAAACCACGGAAACTCCCACTTATCCGGCATGGAAAGCACGCGCATGGAATTCAGGTGGCGCCAGTGAACATTGCGCATGTGCTTGCGCGATTCCGGCGGGGGTGTCTTGGGATTGTCGCCCTCGAGCCAGAGGTTCACATCCCAGAGATAGATCTGTTTGCTCCACAACATTCCGGAGAGGGCCTGCCGCTGAACCATTTTCTCGTCGCTGGACGCGCGCGACGGATGAATTGTCGCGTAGAACTCATCGGCTTCCGCTTTCCTCTGGCCGACGACGCGATCGATATCCGCAAAAGCATTGTCCATCTGCTGAGGAGCCAGTCGCAATCGCAGAACGACGGAGTCTCTCGCAGGAACGTCGTAGGTGTATCGAATACAGGCCTTGGTGCCACGCCGCATGGGGTTGACGCAGTTTTCTCTATGAATGATATGGCGATGAAAAGCGTCCTTCACGAATGGCTTGCGGTTAGAAGTGCAGCCATAAAGCTGGATGGCATTACTTTCGTTGTCCGTGGAGAGCGCTTCGCCGCCCGCGGGAGAGTGCAGATATCTCTTTCCGAGCGAATAAGGAAACTGGAGATTGCGCAACTGCACACGACCGAAATCGTCGGCCGTCAGGACGATCGGGCCTTGGCCGGCAGGTTCGCTTGTGATGATCGGCTCGCTGGCGGGCGGGTCCGTCCATGCCCATGTATTGCGAAACCACAGGTGGGGCAGCAGGTGCAGAGTCGCCGTTTCTGGGCCCCGGTTGAAAGCCTCGATGCGGATGCAAATGTCTTCAGCTTCGGCCTTGGCGTATTCAATGACGACATCGAAGTATCGGTTATCGTCGAAGATGCCCGTGTCGAGGAGTTCGTACTCCGGCGCTCCGACCTTTCCCCAGCGGCGCCGATTCTCTTCCAGCAACTGCGTGTAGGGAAACTCTCGCTGCGGATACTTGTAAAGAAGCTTTTGATAACTATGCGTGGGAGTATTGTCGATATAAAACCAATACTCCTTCGCATCTTCGCCATGGTTGCCCTCGTTTCCCGAAAGACCGAACATGCGTTCCTTCAGGATTGGATCTTTGCCATTCCACAAAGCCAGGGCGAACACCAGCAACTGATAACGATCACAAATGCCAGCAATACCATCTTCACCCCAACGGTAGGCCTTGCTGCGAGCCATGTCATGCGTCAGAAACTCCCACGCACAACCGTCGGGGCTGTAGTCTTCGCGCACGCTTCCCCATGACCGCTCGCTTACATAAGGCCCCCACTTCCGCCAAGGGGCTACAAATCCTGTATAGGGTTCGGCAAGACGTTCGTGCTCTTTGCTGCGAGGCTTACCCGCGGAGGAATTCATTCCTACTGGCTCGCTTTCTCGTACCGGCCGGCGCGAGAGAGTGCAGCACTGACCTTCTGCATTTGCGCCGCGAAGCGAGGAGCGTTGTATGCCGATGGATTGTCAACCTGCTGGAATAGCCCTTTTATCGCTTCTCGCATGTCGGCATCGTTTGCGCCTTTGTTGTTTTGCATGTAGGCAGCGAAGAGCGAGTCGAGCGACATCGCGGCCTGCTCGGCTGCGCGTTGCCCCTGCACCGAGATCGAATCGCCATCCTGCGCGATTGATTTCATAACCGCGAGAGCGAAAGCTTGATCGTACGATTTCGCATTTAATTGCTGAGCAAATTGCGCCGCAGTCGCCGCAGCGTGAGTTGCCGTGCTCGCAATTTCCTGAGGACTGCCGTTGCGTGTGCCCAGCAAGGCCGCCAACTTCGTGATGTCCACATCCAACTGCTGAGCCTTATCAGGGCTGCTCCGTTTTGCAATGTGCCGGAAAACCACGTACCGCGATTGGTTCCAGGCGGCAACTCCTGGTTCCCTTCCGCCATAACCAACTTCTTGCCTCCAGCTGTCTTCTGGCTTGGTGAGGCTGTGGTGGCAAGCGAAGCAATCGAGTTCACCGTACTCCGGCCAGGAAGAACTTCCCGCCCGGCGCGCCAGTCGCTCCAATCCTTTTTGTAGTTGCACGGCTTCCCCGACGCCCCACACTTGCACGCCGCGCCATGCGTTATCGGTGGGCTCTTTCCAGTGCAGCGGCATGACCGAGCTGAACAGGTTGAGTTCGAAAGTTAAGTCCGGATGCCCGGCCGCGATCATCTCATGGTCGACAAACTTCTCCGAAGTTCCAAGGTGACAGGCCAGACACCGCTCGCTGCGCTTGATCAGGTCGCGCGTATCATACATTCCAAGCTGCACCGACTTTTCATGCGGCCAGTCCTTGGTGGTATGCGGCCCCAGCCATCCGGAAGCAGGACCGTGACAGCTTTCACAACTCACTCCATCGACGAGTTCAAAGGTTTCAGCGCGCTGCTCGCTCGGCACCGACAAGGCATGGCACGCCAGGCACTTCTGCGACTGATCCGGGCGTCCAATGTTAAGAATCTTCCCGATACGCAACGAGACTGCATTGGAGAGCACCTGGTAAGCGCGCGCATGCTTGTCCTGTCCCGCCCAGATGCTGTACTCGTTTTGCGATACGTGGGTGATTTGCCGGGGCTGGATACTGCCATGACAGCTGCTGCTGGCGCATCCACCGGGCCCGTTGTATTTCCCGGTCGGTGCGTTTTGCGCAGAGGCACACGAGAGCAGTACCAGACACACGACTGCGTGCCATGCCGGGTTGGCCTTGTTGCGCATTGCGTCTGCGTAGGTAGAGTCCGCGCGCGATTTTGCAGCCGGATGGCCTTGCTTATACCTATTCCAGAAGCTGGAATCAATTGACAGTTTGGTACGTCGGCAGCACGACCGTACAGGGACCTCTAGTCATTCGGTGTCCCAAGATCGGCATTCCCGCCGACCATCATTGACGATAAGATTTCAGCAATCTTTCCATCGTGATCGAGTCTTAAGGGGACACTAGCGCCTTGTTCGACCAACTCAGGGCGATTCAGCAGAAGTTTGGCTACTTGCCGGCTGATCAACTCCACCAACTAGCTGCCCGGATCAACGTCCCGGTAAGCCAGATTCATACGGTCGCCAGCTTCTATCCTCATTTCCATCTGACCCCGCCTCCACGCGCGGAAGTGAAGGTTTGCGCCGACATGACTTGCCACCTCCGCGGCGGCCCGGAACTTAAAGCGGAGCTGGAACAAACCTTCCGAGGCAGCAGCCCCGACGACGTTTCCATTCGCGACGTTTCTTGCCTCGGTCGCTGCGACAAAGCCGCCGCTCTCGCAATCAATGATCGGATTTATTGCGGACTGGACGCACGCGAGGCCGTCGCCATCGCGCGCAATGCAGCAGCCGGCCGTCCGCTTCCGCCCGAACCCCGCGATCGTCCGCAGGTGTCCGTAATCTCCGACCCATACTCTGGCGCCCCTAGTTACTCCCTGGTGCGACGCTTTGTAGAGACACGCGACTGGAGCAGCACCATCGCCACCCTGAAAGCCAGCGGCCTGCGCGGGATGGGAGGTGCGGGTTTTCCCACTGGCAACAAGTGGGAGATCGTTCGCAACGCCCCAGGCAAAGCCAAGTACATTGTCTGCAATGCCGACGAGAGCGAACCGGGCACCATCAAGGACCGGTTCATCATGGAAGCAGTCCCCCACCTGGTGATCGAAGGCATGATCATCGCGGGACTTGTCACCGGAGCACAGCAAGGCATTCTCTACATCCGGCACGAATACGAAGAACCGCGGGAAGTCCTTCAGCAAGAGATTGACCGCTGTTACCACGCCGGATTGCTCGGGAAAAAAATTCTGGGCTCCGAGTTGACGTTCGAGCTCGAAATCTTCATCAGTCCCGGCGGGTACATCTGCGGCGAAGAAAGTGCGCTTCTCGAGGCCATCGAAGGCAAGCGATCCGAGCCGCGCAACAAGCCGCCCTTTCCGGGAACCAATGGCCTTTGGAACCAGCCAACCGTCATCAATAACGTCGAAACATTTACGTTTGCGACTGCCATCCTGGCGCGCGGCGCCGACTGGTTCAAGGCTCAGGGCAAGAACGGGTCAGCCGGGATGAAATTCGTAGGCATCAGCGGGGACGTCAACTCCCCCGGCGTCTTCGAAGTGCCCATGGGCACGACGTATTCCGAACTCATTCACGAGAAAGCTGGCGGCATCGAGGGACAACGGAAGTTGCTGGCCTTCGCTCCTTCTGGCCCGTCGTCCGGTTATCTGCCCGCATCGATGGTGGACCTGCCACTCGACTGGAACGCCGTGGCGGCTGCCGGATCCATGGTGGGCTCGGGCGCCATCGTTGTCTGCGCCGAAGGCCGTTGCATGCTCGACATGGCGCTCAATGCTGTCCGTTTCTATCGAAACGAATCCTGCGGCAAGTGCGTTCCCTGCCGATTGGGATCGCAGAAGATGGTCGAAATGCTAACTGGATGGACCGAAGGCCGATCAGCAAGCACAGATCGCCAGGTTCTCGATGAACTCTCCAGCGCGATGAAGCTGACCTCCATCTGCGGCCTGGGTCAGGTTGTTCCCGTTCCCATAGCATCCGTCCTAAAGCATTTCCCGGAAGTGGTCGAGGAACACATCACTGGCCGCCGCTGTCCCGCCGGTGTTTGCTTCACGAAGCGAGGCTCGGCATGAGTACGAAGCCGGGCGCTGAGATCCAGTTGACGATCGACGGAACCAGCGTCTCGGTCCCGACGGGCACAACCATTTTCGATGCCGCCCGCTTGAATGGAATTCCAATTCCCACTCTTTGCCACCAGCAGAACGAAAATCCGGTCGGAGTTTGCAGAGTTTGCGTGGTCGATATCGGCCAGCGTGTCTATGCGGCGTCCTGCATCCGGCAGGCTGAGCCGGGCATGAACGTAAAGACATGCTCCGATCCGGTGAAAGCGGCGCGCCACACGCTCATCGAACTGTTGATGTCGGATCATCCCGCGCCCTGCGCTCGCCAGCAACACTCCGGCGACTGTGAACTGGAACGGCTCTCGGCAGCTACCGGGATCAGCGAGGTTCGCTTCCCAAAACGCTCCACTCCACGCGGAAAGGACGATTCCTCCGCGGTCATTGCCGTCGATCACGAATCGTGCATCCTTTGCGATCGCTGTGTGCGCGGCTGCGACGACATCCGCCACAACTGGGTGCTGGCGCGGCGCGGCAAGGGATATCAGGCAGGCATCGCCTTCGACACCAATCTACCGATGGCCGAATCGTCCTGTGTGTCGTGCGGGGAGTGCATGGTCTCGTGCCCCACCGGCGCGCTTACCAACAAGCGCGTCGTCGGAACCCAATTGGGCGAAGGCGAGGTTCTCGACCCCACGGAACTTCTCGGCCTGCCGATCTTCCAGAACGTATCTGGAACCTTCCTCGAACTCAATCAGAAGGCTGTAGTCAAGCGCCACTACCGGGCCGGAGAGATTATCTGTCGTGAAGGCGACTTCGGCTCAACCGCTTTCTACATCCTCGAAGGTAAGGCGGAGGTTTTTCTCGCAAGTCCCATGGCGCATGTAGAGACCAATGGCACCAGCCAGGGATTCTTCAGAAAGCTGAAGAGCATGCTCAGCACCCGTGGACAACACCGCCGCAGCGAAGAATCGGATCGGCCCTTTATCCCCATCGATGCGTCCGTTGACCTTCCCTACGACCGGCCGATCGCCGACCTGAATCCTGGGGACCTGTTCGGCGAGATGACCTGCATGAGCTATTACCCGCGCTCGGCAACCGTGCGGGCCAAGACCGATTGCGTGATGCTCGAGATGCTGCGCAACGTCCTCGACATCCTGCAGCGGAACAAGACATTCCGGGCGCAGTTGGAACGGAACTACCGGGCGCGCGCTCTTGATTCCCATTTGCGCAGCGTGCCCATCTTCTCGTCGCTCACCAAGGACTTCATCGATCACCTTCGCGACCGCGTCGAACTCCTGCGCTTCAGTCCCGGTCAGGTCATCTGCCGGCAAGGGGACGTGGCCGACAGCTTTTATCTCGTGCGCATCGGCTTCGTCAAAGTGTCCGAAGATCGTCCCGGAGGCGAGTTGATCCTCGCTTACCTCGCGCGCGGAGGATATTTCGGTGAAATCGCCCTGCTCAGCGGAAGCCCAAGGACCGCCACCTGCACGGCACTCGACCACGTGGAAGTCGTACGCATCGCGCGTGATGACTTTGAATTGATGCTCGAGCGCTTCCCGGAAGTGCGCGCCAAACTTGAGGCCATTGCACAGGAACGCGCCGCGGAGAATCGCCGCCGCACAGCTCAGTTGCAGACGCTGCCAGTTGATCAATTTCTCGCCAACGGCTTGATGGAAGCCCAGAGCCTGCTGGTTCTCGACCTGGAGCGCTGCACGCGCTGCGATCAGTGCGTACGCGCTTGCGCCGATGCCCACGACGGCGTCAGCCGCCTGGTGCGCGAAGGTCTACGCTTCGACAAATACCTGGTCGCAACTTCCTGCCGCCAGTGCCGCGACCCGCTATGCATGGTCGGCTGCCCCGTCGGTTCCATCCGTCGCCGGAATTCGCTCGAGGTCATCATCGAAGACTGGTGCATCGGGTGTGGATTGTGCGCGAACAATTGCCCGTACGGCAACATTAACCTCCACCCGTTCCCGGTGGAACTCGACGATCCCGCGCATCCGGGACGGAAAATTGCCAGCACACGCGTCAAAGCAACCTCGTGCGATCTTTGTCACGATCACGCCGAGCCCAGCTGCGTTTATGCGTGCCCGCATGATGCGGCACATCGCGTGAACCCGCCCGAGTTCTTCGCCGGACTCCTCAAGCTGCCCAGCGGAGCAAAGGGCTAGTCCCCATGCTTATCGATCACACCCACCGCAAATGGCTCGTCGGCAGCATGGCAGTCTTGGTTGTGGCGGGAGCGACTTACATTCCCTACAGCCTTCGCTCGCCACAAGGACCGCGCGGTAGCAGTGTTCCGGGAATCGTTTACGGAAGCGTCGGATTTGCGTTCATGCTGTTCGCAGGCCTCTTGGGGCTGCGCAAGAAATTTCCCGTCTGGCGCATCGGACGGGCCAAGGCGTGGATGCGCGGCCATCTCTGGCTGGGCTTTATAAGTTTTCCGCTCATTCTCCTGCATGGCGGCTTCCACTTCGGCGGCCCACTGACGCGTGTCCTGATGTGGCTGTTCGTTTTTGTCTTTGCCAGCGGAATTCTGGGAGCCGCCCTGCAACACTTCCTTCCGCGCCTTCACACAGCCCAACTTCCAATGGAAACCATCTACGAGCAGATCGACCGGGTTCGCGGCCAGCTTATGGAGGAAGCCGAACGAGTGGTGAAGGAATCGTGCGCAGCTCTCGAAGGCGACGTCCCCAGCGCAACCGAACGGCAACGGGCCGCGGCGGCATCGGCGGGAGCCAGCTGGGATGTAACGGTTGCCTCCGGCATGCAAGTGGACGAGCAAGCGAGTGCTGAACTGCGCCGCGTGCTTTCCGCTGAAATCTGTCCTTACCTGAGTAAGGCAGGAGCGCGAACTGCCCGGATCGCAGATCCGCAAGTTGCTAGCGCACTATTCCGTCAGCTGCGCGTGTTGCTGCCGGCGAC
The DNA here is from genome assembly GCA_963850425.1 of uncultured Acidobacteriota bacterium. GTDB lineage: Bacteria > Acidobacteriota > Terriglobia > Terriglobales > Acidobacteriaceae > Gp1-AA133. The sequence continues at coordinate 193,456 of CAWKLF010000008.1, forward strand.
CTTGCATCCGAATATGGACGATCTGGAAAACATCTGCGAAGAAAAACGCCAGCTCGATAAGCAGAACCGGCTTCACAAGATTTTGCATGGCTGGCTGCTGGTTCACGTGCCCATCTCCTACGCATTAATTCTGCTCGGAGCATGGCACGCAATCGTGGCTCTGAGATTCTAGGCCGACGGCAATGCTGCGAAGAATACGCACCACCAAAAAACTCGCGCGGCGCATCGATCTCCAGTACTTCAAGCACTCTCATCCGCTCCGACGATGGCGATTCTGGCTCTCGGTAGCCGTACCGGTGATCGCAATCGGCTGGCTCCTTACCCAGCGCGCGCAAGGCGGCCAGAAAGCATATTCCAGCGGCCCGCTCTCGGCTTCCCACGCCGTTTTCACTCAGCAGTGCAGCCTCTGTCACGTGACGCGCAGCTGGAGCATTCTTCAAAGAGGTCACCGACAACGCCTGCCTAACTTGCCACGATGGTCCGGTGCACCACGCCAACCAGGTGTTCACGCCTTCCTGCTCATCCTGTCACATCGAACATAAGGGGTCGGCCCGTTTGGCGGTCACGTCGACGGCCAGTTGCACCCAATGCCATGCATCCCTTCATACCCGCGACGGTCAGCCACACTTTGCCGTGGCGATCTCCGGTTTCAATCGCACTCACCCTGAATTCTCTCCGACAACGAAGCACATGACCGACCCCGGCCAGGTGCGCCTCAATCACTACCTGCACATGAAGCCGGAGCTCGTCGGCCCGAACAGCCAGCGAGTTCAAATGGCTTGCGAGGACTGCCATCGTTTGACCGGAGTCCAGGATCACTTTCCGTATGCGGGTGAGTTGGCTCAAACCACGACCTCGAATGACCCGAGCATCGCAAAGCTCTCGCTCATTTCCGCCACAATGTCCCCAGTGAGGTTTGCGAACCATTGCGCGGGCTGCCACACGCTCCAGTTCGACGCCCGGTTTGCAGGGCAGCAAGTGCCGCACGAAAAGCCTGAATTCATCCATGCCTTTCTCGTAAAGCGCTTTCAGGAATACATCGCGGCGAATCCTGCGGCAGTTCATCAGATCGAGCCGCCGGGCCGGGGAGTTCCACGGCGTGACCGGCCCGTCCGAATCGCGCGAAATGGTGAGGAATGGGTACAGTTCCGCGTGGATGATGCCGAATGGCTCCTTTGGACTAAGACCTGCAAGCAATGCCACGCCATCAACTCTGCCGGCAGCGCTTTGCCCGAGATCGTTCCGTCACAAATTCGTTCCCGTTGGCTGGAGCATGCGACTTTCGATCATCATGCGCACCGCATGATGTCCTGCACCTCCTGTCATGGAAAAGCAATCGAGAGCCATGACACAGCGGATCTCTTACTACCCGAAATTGAGACCTGCCGAGAGTGCCACCGTGATCAGGCTGGATCGAAAGAGGTTGCGGAAGGGCGCTGCTTTGAATGTCACCAATATCATGACTGGAGCAAGGCCCGCAGAACGAAAGGCCGTTTCAGCATTCCTGAGCTCCGCGGAACTGCGCAATTGCAACCTCCGCGGCGTTAGGCAACCGCCCTCGAATCTCTCATCGTTATTCGCTGGCCTTTTGAGCGCCTGGCGCAGCTGGCGGGTCATCTGTGACCGTGAAAAGATGACCATCGCGTAGATACATTCTCTCCATCTCTGCCTGATTGAATGGACGCGAGCCGCGCCGGCCAAAAACCGCCAACTGGTTCCCACTCTCATCCACCGCCCGATCGCGATCAATGCCCCTGGAAACTGCCAGGGCCGCGTCGCGTGTCCTGTAACCAGCAATCCACTTCGGCGTGGGCCTGGGACTGAACCCGCTGAATGCGGGGTTGTCCACCGGAGAGAACAATTGCACGACCTGCAGCCCGTTCTTGCCATCGGCGACGTACGCGAACAAGCTCGAACTGACCATACCCAGCTTCACATCGTTCGAGTCCTGCAACCGGCCGCCAGCGTTAAATATTTGATCCAGCTTTGGTGACTCCGGATGTTCCACGTCAACAATCGCGAGTCCCTTTCGTCCTGCCGCGACGTAAGCATACGTGCGTGCCACGTAAAGATTCCGCGCATCGTCGATCGCCACCTGCCCTCCGGGTAGTGGCTTCGGCTGATCAAGAGCGGTCACATCGAGCACCTTTAACCCCTCCCGATCCACCACAAACGCATAACGGAATTGAATGGCGATTCCCCGAGGTTCCAGGAGCGCAGGGGGTCCAATCTCTGCAGTGACCTTTGGCTGCAGCGGGTTGTCGATATCGACGACGACCAACCCGCGATCACACAAAACGTACGCATAGGTTCCGGCAATCGCGATACGACGCGCGCCGTTCAGGATTCCGTTCGGATTGAATGCCAGTGCTCTCTTAAGGAAGTTGTTCGCTGGATTCCCATCGAGCAGTGTTCCCACTCCCGGACTCTTGCTCTTAAGGTCTGGATTGCCGACGATCACCAGACCCTCATATTTGTCCGCCACGTAAAGAAACCCGTACATCAAGTGAATCGTCTGCTCCTCGTTTTCCTTTCGATGAGACCGCAGCGGGTCCACTCCTAAAGTGGTCGGACTTGCGACAGCCATCGCATATTTGGTTGGCAGATAAAACCGCTGTCCCAGTGGCGACACGGGAGCCGTCACAACCCGTTCTGAGATGTCCTTGTTGTCGACATTGGCGATATCAAAGACCCGCAAGCCGCCCTTGCCCATCGCGGCATACAAGTATTCGCCGCGCGCTTGGACGTCCAGAACTTCAGACCCCGCGTGGTGGTAGGCCTCCCTCAATTTGCCGTCGCCCTCGAGGTGCTTCTTATAGTTCTCGGGATAAGCGATCTTCTGAAAATCGCTGCCCAACACCGCGGGCGGTTCCTCGTGCTCGGTCACGGCAATTGTTTCAAATCCACTCTTCCCGTCCGCAACGAACACATAACGCCCCATGAAATTCATGAAGCCCGTGCCCTGCAACAACAGTTGGGCCATCCATGCATTATTGTCGTGGGCTCGCGAGACGTGGCAGTCCGTGCAGCCCTTGGTTTCTCTACCGCGAACGGTGTGCGGCACAAACGTTGAGAAAGCCTGCCCGCTGAACCCCTCCGCTGAGATCGTTTGCTGCTGGGAGTAGAGCCAGTCGCGATCGCTATTCTGCGAACTCACGACAACCGCACATGCGGATCGAACCGGCGCAACGCGATGCCCGGTGACCGTCCCGTCGATTCCAAGCGTGTAGATGTCGTCGCGCAATACCTGGAAGTTGTACGAGGTCCAGTTGCGCGTCGTCAGGCCCTCGTTGTGCAGCATGGGCGTCCGCTGGTTCGCGGTCATCGACAGATGACATCCGTAGCAAGTGGGTGCCCAGGAGGAGTGACACGCGTAGCACGTCATACGGCTGTTCGCGTGCGCCAGTTCCGACTGATCTGTGGGAACTTCTCCCCACGACACTCCATCCTGCTGGATGGTCTTCGCCAGCCGCGACTTCTCGCTGTAGTGTTGGTTGCCGGGCGTGATCGTATCGACAACCTGCACGACCTCCCATTCCGTATGCTCGTCGAGCATCGACCGCTGGTAGAGATGATCTTCTTTCCAGTAGAAACGGCGCTCTTTCCAGGGCGTTCGCAATGCAGCCAGGTTCGTTCCGTGCTCGGGAGCCGCTATGCCCGAAGTGATCAACGTCGACTTCTGCTGCACGGTGCCATGGCAATCCACACAATCGATCTCAACCGCGTTCCGCGTCTCCCCATAAAGCTTGCCGTTGCCATGGCTGTCCTGTTCAAAATGGCAATCGATGCAGTGCATGCCCTTTTCAAGATGAATGTCCTTGAGATGGACAGCCTTGTTAAATTTCTCCGCATCATTGAACGCGACCGGCTTGTCTTCGCTGTCCAGCAGCGTACCCTTGCGATCGTGCTTGAAGGCCGCGCGGAAAATCCAGCCGTGGCTGTGGAAGTCGGCAAACTGTGTGTGCTCGAGTTTCTTGTTGAACTCGGGCGTCCCGGTTTTTTCTAGAAAATTCACGTCGGACCACAGTCCGCGCACCGCCGACCCCTCAGGATTGCGAGCTTCAATCCGGCTGCGTTCCTCTGCCTTCGGGTGCCTTTGTTGCATGGGCCACATGTACTTCCCGTCCATTTCGTTGTCCCACCACGTATAACCGAAGTACGTCGCTACCATGTTCGTGCCCGGATGGATGTGACAAACCATGCACTGGCTGGACGGAATGGACCGTGTGAACTGGTGGCGAATCGGATGGCCAGATTCGCCGTGCGGAATGGTAGGATCCTGCGTCGCGCTCTGCCCCAGGTTGCCGTACTCCGCGGATGAGCCGGAATGATCCTTGGATCGATCGTTCGCATAGACCACGTGGCATCCGCTGCAGCCGCTGGCGCGATAGTCCCCTGGATGATCGTTCGTCCCGGGAAACGACAGCAGTGGATCGAGCAGTCGAGTCTTCTGCAGCCCGAGAAATACTGGATCTGTCCGCAACTCGGTACCGAATCCGCGCTCGCTGAGCTTGATTTCCGGCTTCCCCGGATCTTCTTCTAAATCAGGATTCCCGATCTCCGCGCGCTTCCGTCCGCCGCGTTCAAACACGCGCAACACATTCCCCGGTTGTGAAACCTCCCATCGTTGCAGCGGTTCGAGGAAGGGCAAAACACCTTTTTTCTCGATCTCTTCAGCCGTAGGAGCTGGAAACGTCATAAGCCGCCGCGGTCGCCCATCTTTCCCGTAGCTCTCGCCGAATTGTGGAGACTTCAATGGAAACGCACCGTTGTTGTAAAGCGCTGCTCCCCACAGCATGGCGCCATGAGTCATCATGCTGGTCTGCACCTTGCGGACCTCCGCCGAATGACACCCGCTAAGCCCGCAAGTCTTTTCTGCAACGCGAAGATCGCCAGGGTTCACAAAGCGCACATAGTCCCAATCCTCCCGTAGCCACTCGGTGTAGGCGCGCTCGGGATTAGCCGGCGATGAAAGCAAAATCCTGGGCTGAGGATGGGCTCGCTTCTTGTCTCGTTCGTACTCGGCCGACTTGGGACTCCCTCCCTGGCTCACATGAATCTCAGCATTGCCTCCGTGACAATCGATGCACCCCAGTCGCACCGTTCCCGTCGAATGCATAGTCGCGCTGTCGGTTGAGGTATGGCAGGTCACACATCCGCTGGATTTGCGATCCGCATCCGCCTGCGACTGCTGCAACAGAATGTTCTCGGGAGGAGGCTGCGATTGAGCGTGTCCCAAAGAGCACGCCGTAGCCAGGGCGCAATGCAACAAGGCGAGAACAATTATTTTCAAAGTTCGCGAAGCGGCGCTCAGGGACACATTTTGGTTCAAGCACTTCTTCTCGCCCTTTGCGCATTCCTTAGCTTCCTTTGCCGTCAAGAGCTTTTTGTCCACGCCCGATGCGGAACCATTGAACGTCGCAGCCCCAGCGGACGAACTCCAGCCATTTACTCCGCCGAACATGACGCGGAACGATATTCTTGCCGCGGTCCTCTTGATCAGTGCGTGGACCATATTCCTAAAATTGAAATCGAACATTCCCGAACAACGAGAACAGCGTCTGACCGTTGTAGATTTGCTTAAGGCCTTCGGCTGGAACCAGTGCAGATGCCCCGCCTCGCACAACAATGTTCTCCGACAGAGGTGGCCGGTATTCAACCCCGACTCCACAATCTGTTCCAATGCCGTGCTCGATCGGCCTCTGGAACAGCACCAATTCCAACGGTTCTGTCCGATCAAAACGCAAGTAGCTTGTGTTGGCGAAGGCACGCAACTTGGGCGTGAGATTAAAGTCAGCTCCCAGATTGAACACCATCACCCCAGGGTTGACGAAGTTGGCTTGCCCCTCTTCTTTATTGGAGCGCAAGTTCGGCAACAAACTTATGGGTGTGGTCAGCGCCAGGCCGGTCCCCGTCAACCGAATACCTTCGCTGTTCCAGAAGCTGAAGTCAGAGCCGCCGAAATGCGTGTCGTCAACAATGGAGTCGAACGCGTGAGCCGTACCGTCAGTCCGGGCCGCGCCTGACCGGTTGCTCGAGTCGCCCGACGCATAGAAAAACGAGGCGCGGTATCGTGCCCAATCTTTGTCGATCGAAAGCTCGACGGCTCCCATGCGCGCGTTGATATCGACTCGACGACCGGCAAGCGTGTTGAAGTCGTCATGACCCAGCGCCTGGTAGAACGCATGGCTGACATTCAGACGTCCGATGTGGCCGTTGCTGGCCCATCCCACGTAATAGGCTCGAATCGGGTGTGTACGAATTGTCCCGTTCACGACTGCCCCAATCGGAGCGGGCCGCACCAGGAAGCCGTTGTCGTCAAAGTGCACACCACCATCGTCGCGGTTGTAGTGGAAACTGAACTCGGTCGTGTACCCCTTGGCCAGGAAATCCTGCACGTAAACGTTGGCGACGTAGACTTGCTGATCCCGCTTTTGAAAGGTATTGAGCCCGCTGTTTGTGTTCTTCTCGAGAAAGTAGAACCACGCCAGGTTGTAAGCAATCCGGTTCGAGCGCAGATTTCCAAAAATACGAATGCCCGGCTGTTCTTCGGAAAATAGAAACCCACGGAAATCGCTCGTGAATTGCTGAATCCCTGCTCGAATCGAAACAAAATCGTAGTTTGGACTCAGGTCGCGCAACTTTGCTTCGACAAACGCCTCCTGCACCCCCACATGAGCATCGAAGCGATCCGTTCCCTTGCGCGGATCGATGTTGACGATTCCCCGTTCGCGCGCCTGCAGGAAATTCAAATTGACTTCCGGCGTAAAGCGAAACCGCAGATCCGCCGGCCGAAAGCTGGTGTCGCCTCGAAACAGGTCGAGCGAGAAACGCAAAGTTTCCGACGCAAGAAGCTTGTTCTCCCCGCCCAAAAAATCCGCTGCTGCCCGGATTCGCAGTGTCCACTCCGCTCGGTACCGGCAGCCGTCTCAAGTCCACGCCGGTCTGGCTCCTTCCAGTCACATTCAGAAACCAGCGCTGCCCGAAAATCGGATAGTCTCCTTTGAGCTTGTTGCGGTTGAAAGGGTCATACCAGCGACCCTTCACATAAGGCGCGTCCGACTGGGTTTCATAGCGGCGCCACTCGGGCATCGCGACGTCCCAACGGTCGGGAGCCGGTTCAAAGTTCGCAGAGTCGGGCGGAAGGGACTCGGTTGGCTGGAGGGACGCCGATTTCTCGGGTGCAGGATTTCTAAGGCCTGGATACGCACTCCCTTGGGGTGTCGGGCCAGCGGGTATCCGCGAGCCTCCGGGCACTCCGGAAACGCCTTTCGGTGGAGTGGCCGTCGTCCCTAAAGCCTTGATCTTCAACTCCAACACGACCAGACCGGCGGCACTCACTTGCACGCGTTCCACCACCAGAGGCTCGTATCCCTCGCGCACTGTGCGAAGTTCATACGCATCGAGGGGCACATCCCGCAGGCGAAAAATTCCCTCTGCATCCGTCGTAGTTTCAAAACTTGATCCGTTCGATAGTGAACGAATCTTCAGCGCAACGCCGGGAACAGCGCGATCCTCTTCGTCGCGCACCCGCCCTTGCAAGCTGGCCTTCGCCGGAGTGGAGCGCTCCGGAATGCGACGCGCCGGCGGAAGCTGGGCCGTCGAATAGTCGGGTTGTTGCCCGAGCACAGTGCCCAAGCCTGCCAGGGACACGCATACCATTCGCAGTGACCACACTCCGATTCGCGCCCCAAGCCTTTGGGGCACACGCCCGCCCATCCGCACTTGTCCCACCATCCCGTTTGCAATGATGTTTCTTTTGGTACCACAGCGCTATCGTGGGTACAAGATAACTGCGTGGCAGGACTTTGGTTTGTCAACGGTACCGACTATCGAAACAGACGCTAGCCGCGTGCTTGCTAAACTTTTCTCAACCCACAAGGATGAGCACTCCTATGCCTCAAGAAGCGAAATCAGAAGCTACTGAGCGAATCGGGCGCCCCGGCGACCCATGCGTCATGGTGATTTTTGGCGCTTCGGGCGACCTTACTCGCCGCAAGCTGATTCCCGCTCTCTATAATCTGGGAAAAAATCATCTGCTGTCCCAGGAATTTGCGGTCGTCGGCGTTGCCAAGGATGCGATGTCCACCGACGATTTCCGCGCCAAGCTCAAGCAGGACCTCCAGCAATTCGCCGACGTGGAACTCGATGTCAAGCTGGAAGAGTGGTTCCAGAGCCGCATGTATTACCTTACCGGCGAATTCGGCAACGCGCAGACGTTCCAGCAACTGAAAGACCTGCTGGCGAAGATGGATACCGATCACGGCACCCATCAGAACTATTTTTATTATCTCGCGATCTCCCCCGACTTCTTTGGACCTGTAGTCGAGCAACTGAGCTCCGCCGGCTTGATGTCCGAAGAAAATCAGCACTGGCGCCGCGTCATCGTCGAAAAGCCCTTTGGTCGCGATCTCGAATCCGCCAAGGCTCTGAACAAGCAACTCCTCAGCGTCGTCAGCGAGTCGCAAATCTACCGTATCGATCACTACCTGGGAAAAGAAACAGTTCAGAACATCATGGCGTTCCGTTTCGCCAATGGCATCTTCGAGCCCATCTGGAACCGCCGCTACATCGATCACGTCCAGATTTCCGTGGCGGAAACGGTTGGGGTCGAGCAGCGCGGCGGTTACTACGACCATGCTGGCGCGCTGCGCGATATGGTGCCAAACCACATCATGCAGCTCATCAGCCTCACGGCCATGGAACCTCCCATCTCGTTCCAGGCCGACGCCGTGCGCGACGAGCAGGCCAAGATCCTCCACGCCATCCAGCCCTTAAGCGCCGAAGACGTTCTTAGCCGCACAGTTCGCGGCCAGTATGGCGATGGCGAACTCCTCGGACAACATGTTCCCGGCTATCGCTCCGAGGCTGGCGTGCCCCCCGACTCACGAACTGAAACGTACGTGGCCATCAAGCTGCAGATCGACAACTGGCGCTGGGCCGGAGTTCCTTTTTACGTGCGCACCGGCAAGCGCATGCCCGCGCGCAGCACGCAGATCGTAATCCAGTTCCGCCAGGCTCCCTTCGTGTTGTTCCGAGACACCAGTGTCGAAAACCTCATGCCCAATCAACTGGTGCTCCACATTCAGCCGGAGGAAGGTATCTCGCTGCGGTTCGCAGCCAAAACTCCCGGCCCGGTCATGCGCTTGGGGACGGTCGACATGGACTTCAATTACACCGACTACTTCGGCAAACAGATTAGTACCGGCTACGAGCGCCTGCTGCATGACTGCATGGTGGGCGACGCGACATTATTCCAGCGCGCCGACATGGTAGAAGCGGGCTGGAGCGTCGTAAGTCCGATTCTCGATGTGTGGAAAGCTCTACCCCCGCGCAGCTTCCCCAATTACGCAGCCGGCACCTGGGGGCCCAAAGAAGCTGAAGCGCTTCTTGAGCACGACGGCCGCCATTGGCGGAATTTTGAGAAGTAGGATTACTTCGACTTCATGACGTGTACGCCGTCCCAGCCAGTTTCCGGCGCATGTTCACGGAAGTCGAGCGCTCGCTGCAGGAAGATCTGTGTTGGCCCATCGTCAGGAAACGATGTCAGCAACGTTCCGAACTGAAGAACTGCCTCATTCCAATCCTGTTCACGATAGGCCGCCATTGCGCTGGCGAACTGTTCCAGCAGCACACTGTATTTCGCGTGATTTTCAGCGCCATCCAGTAGTTCGTAGATCGCCACTGGCTGCAACTTCCCCTTCACCCGAATTCGATCGAGATCTCTGCAGACAAACTGCTGTGCGACCTGGCGGTAAGTCCCTTCGCTGATCACAACGCGGACCCGGTACTGCTTGGTCATCCCTTCCAAACGCGACGCCAGGTTCACGTTGTCGCCCATGACCGTCCACGCCAGTCGCTTATCGGACCCCATGTTGCCCACGTTAACCGGACCCGTATTGAGCCCGATGCCAATCGAAATCGGTTTCCTACCTTCAGCTTTCCACTTTGCATTCAGCTTTTCAAGGCTGCGCGACATCTCCAGCGCGCAACTGCAGGCGCGGGTAGAGTGGTCGTCCTGGGGATAAGGCGAGCCCCAGAAAGCCATGATGGCATCGCCAATGTACTTGTCGAGCGTACCCAGATTTCGGAAAAGGACATCAGTCATCTCGCCGAGATATTCATTGAGCAAGTGAACCAGTTCATCGGCACTCAAGCCTTCGGAAAGCGCCGTGAAGTCGCGAATATCGCTGAACATCACAGTCAATTCTTTCGTCTCACCACCCGGACGAATGTACCTTTGCGGATCCTTCTCGATCAGCCCGATCACGCCCGGCGACAGATATTGTGAGAATGTCTTCCTGATCTTGCGCTTCTCGCGCTCCTCGAAAATCATGCGGAAGCTCGTGATGGCTGCGTAGTTCGCCACCAGCGTCGTAGCCGGTATCGCAAAACTCAGCCAGCTTCCCCAGCGCACGAAGCTGAAATAGACGAACCAGCCAAACGCCGCAAGAACGAGGATCAAAGCCACCGTCGAGTACAACGGCTTAACCTTCCCGAACCAGATTCCCATGCCAGTGCCGAACAGCAGGATGAACGCGATGTCGATCATCTCCTCGCGCGCGCCACGAGTCAGGAAGCTCCGTCCGGCTTCCCCGCTGTGCAGCAGGTTGTCGATAATGTTGGCATGCACCTCGACCCCCATGTACGCGTCGCCATTCTGGAAGGGCGTAATCCGAAGATCGCCAATCGCCTTGGCGGTCGCCCCAAACAACACGATCTTGTTCTTGAACGCATCAGGGGGAGTAGAGCGCGAGATCACATCCCACATGGAGTAGTGCGGATAGCTTCCATAAGGGCCGACATAGTTGATAATTGCCGTCCCATCGCGCGAGGGACGCAGGGGATGCGAGCCAAATTGAATCCGCTCGAGCCCGTTTTCGGCGATATAGGCTGCGATCTCCTGATCGGGAATTTGCTCAAACTCACGCAATACCTGCATGGCGAGCGAGGGAAAGAAGTCCTGATCGCGATACCGCATAATCAAAAGCGCGTGCCGCAAGGTTCCATCCGGATCAGGATTAATATCGATGAAGCCATAGGATACAGCTGCTTCGGCAAGCTTCGTGATGTTCGCTTCGGCGCCCGCCGCCACTGTGCCGCCGCTATTCACCCAGGCCTGCGCCAGATCAAAGTCCTTGCCATCCTTCGATTTGACCTTCAGTACCTGGGGGAATGACTTCGCCCACACAATGTTGAAGTACTCTTCCTCGAGTTTGGGATTGGAGTTCTTGGCGCGCTCCGCATCAAGAAACAGATGCCCTAAAACCACATTGCCAGAAGCCTTGAGTGAAGCGGCAAATGCGCCGTCCTGGTCGCTCTCGATCTTCAGGCGCTTGATCTCCTGATCAACACTGGAAGGAGCGGATGCGCCGAGGTTCGCCTGCAGCTTGTTTAGCGCCTGAGTTGCAGAATTGCTTTCCGGAGTCGGGAACGTGGCATCGAAGGCTACCACGCGCGCACCTTCTGCGCTGAGTCGCTTTACCAACTCGGCATACGCACGCCGAGGAAGCGGAAACGATCCCTCGTGCATCAGCGTCTTCTCATCGATGCCGACGATGACAATTCGTTCGTCAGGCTTGCGCGATCCGCGCAGTTCGAACCGGGTGTCCAGCAGGCTTTGTTCTACGTTCTGAAGAAAGAGAAAGCCGGCACCACGATTTCCGCCGATGCCGGCAAATGCAAACAGGAGCAATCCGCCCGCCGTAACCAGTAGTGCCAGAGCCACGTCAACCTGGCGAGTCGATATCCGGCTCAACCACTGGGACCAGCGCTGCGAATTTGGCGTCATGAAGTGCCCACCGGGGGGCTCAGTGATAAGGGTTCCGCGTACCTATTCAATTTCGACGATTTTGCTCTGCACAATCATCCACACAGCTTGGGATTTGGATTGGTCTGGCAATTCGGGACTCGCGGCAAGGCCGATCCGCCGCTTGAATTCAGCTGCGTATATCCAACTGCCCATCCCGTAGCCGCCGCTCCGATACCGATGATCAGGTTGCGCACCAGGTGCGGATGCACCGAGGGCAGGGGCCCATCGGGCACGTTCGTATCGGTCATGCTAGCCTGCAGTAGATCCGAAGACGCCGGATTGGATTGGAATCCCGCCGCAGCCAGGGCCGAGCTAATGACCACCATCTGGCCCTCAGATACGGCGATCGAATTCGAACTTGCATCGGCCTGCCCTGAATTCTTCATGATCTTCGCATTGCCCGAGGGCGTGACCATGACTTTGCCGCGATAACAAATGACCGTGGTCCGGTCGGCATCGTAACCAACATAGAAGTCTGTCCCGACCACGCCGATCACCGCGTTCGGCGTCTTGATCTCAAATTTTCCGTTAGGCTGGGTGATTTTCACGACCTTGCTGCGCACCTTGCCGAAATTCATTTCCAGCGATGTCTGTTGCGAAGCCGCATCGTGCTGCACCACGCGCAGCTCGCTGTTGGAGCCCACGCTCAGGATCGAACCGTCTTTCAAACCGGCGCGCAGACGGCCCGATTTCTGCGTCTGCAAAAGGTCGTTCCAATCCAGATCGTCTTTCACCTTGGCAGGCTTGGCATTTCGCGTCGCATCGGGCACAAGCGCATTGATCTGTCCTGCGTGGTCGCCCGAAGCCGACTGACAAACGGCCGGAAATGGCGAAAGTAGCAGGCAAAGTAGGGCCGCGGTCAATCGTTTATAGGTATTCAAGTGAGGTTCTCCCCTAGTTCTCAGGAAATGATTGAGGTCTGAGCGAATTCTGCCAGAGTGACAGGGATTGTCAACGTTACGAGGCGGCGGGATTAATCAATCTGGTTACACGAAAGTCGCAGCACTGTCGTTCTCGACCGCAACCCATATTACATTCGGAATGCGATAAGTTTCTCGCTGAGACATCGTGATCTTGTGTCGCCCTGAATGAGACTCTTCCGCCAACGACGCCGGTTGCTGCTTGCACTCTGTGCAATATTGCTGCCCTGTTTAGGTATGATTCTTGTATCGTGCAGTGGAAGCGGGTCTTCAGCCACCAGTCCACTCCCGCCGTCGCCTGCGGTTCCACTTAGCGCCACCGAAGTGGACACCATAGTCCAGAATGCGGTTGTATCCGTCAACGTACCGCTGGTCGTCGCGGTCTCCGACCGAAGCGGCATCGTGCTGGCAGTTTTTCAGACACCCGGCGCGCCCGCCACGGCGATCGGAAACTTCGGAGCAGTTGTCGACAGCAACGAGCTCGCAGTCGCCCTCGCACGAACGGCCGCGCTTTTCAGCAACGACCAAGCCCCCCTTTCGAGCCGTACTGTCCGCTTCATCAGTGGCATCCATTTTCCGCCCGGCGTGTCGTTCGCTCCCAACGCCGATTTGTTTGGCATTGAGAATACCAATCGCGGCTGCCCGTTGAATGCCGCATTCAATGCCGGAAAAACCGTCAATCCCGCGCGTTCCATCAACGGCGCGAACCTGGGACTCGGGGTAATCACCGGCAAGGCTGACGTTATGGACAGCGATCCCACGGCCGTCAATCCAGGCGGTGTTCCTCTTTTCAAAAATGGACACGTGGTCGGTGGAATCGGAGTGGTGAGCAGTTCTACGAGCGTATCCGAGTTCGCCGCGTTCTCGGGAGCCGCCCACACGGGCTTCTTACCGAACGCCGCACAGCTTCCCCCTCCCGGAGTTGTCGTGATCGGCGGAATTTCGCTACCGTTTGTAAACCAGACAACTTTGCCAGCAGGAGTTTCTGCCGGAGTTGCCGGGGGCACGTACGTGGCGGGTCCAATCGCTGGGTCGCTTCCGCCCGAGGGCGATCTTGTCGGTCCGAACGCAGGTGCGGGCGGACTGACTCAGGCAGATGTAACTTCGATCGTCAATCAGGCAGTTGCCACGGCGGAGATAACACGGGCGGTCATTCGCCTGCCTTCGGCTTCGCGTTCACGCATGACCATCGCCGTTGCAGATCTCGACGGTACAATTCTCGCCTTGCGTCGCATGCCCGACGCCACCGTTTTCAGCATCGATGTCGCAGTCGCCAAGGCGCGCAACGTCATTTACTTCAGCAGCACTGGCATCGCGGATATGCCGGGCGTTCCCGCACAGACGGCCGTCACCAATCGCACGATTGGTTTCGGAGCGCAGCCCTTGTTCCCGCCCGGAATCGACGGATCAAATCCCGGACCCTTCTTCACTTTGTACACACAGGATTTCTCGAACCCCTGCACTCAGGGTTCGCAACCTTCCAATCCAAATCAGAATGGCGTTGTATTTTTCCCGGGAAGTCTGCCGCTTTACAAGAACGGCGTTCTCGTCGGAGGTCTCGGCGTGAGCGGCGACGGTGTTGATCAAGATGACTATGTGACCAATGCCGGAGCTCAGGGCTTTGATGCCCCCGACAATATCCGCGCAGATCAAGTCATGATCGACAATGTCCGTTTGCCCTATCTGAAGTTCCCTCGCAACCCGCTAAATTAGCCGGACAGACTAGAAGTTACCTTCTGACTTGTATTGCGTTATATCGAAGCGCATCAATACTCAGAGGGACGTTACTTTTGGCGAACAGGTCGGACACCCCACCTCTCATACCACCGTGTCCTTGTCGACGATGGCGTCCACTATTACTGTCCCTAGTAATGAATTCCGATTTCATCTAGGCCCTTCGCGTGAGCGCCACTGAAAGCAGTCCTGCCGCTTAGAAGCGTGCTTCGTCATAAGGCTGGAGCATTCCAACAATCTGCATCCTTCGTCCCCCATCGGCATTCGTGTGCGCCACACGGCCGCCGAAGAAAGGAAGCAACGTGAACTTCAGGAGATCTCTGCTCACCCTCAAAGCCTCGGCCGTCGTCAAGCCGAATCGTTTCGATTCACGCAAGCTGCTTACCCTCACCCGCTGGTCCTGGATCGTCCTCGCTCTGCTGGCTACCGTTCAATGGTCGATTCCGGCCTCGGCCAGCAGCGGCGGTATTTCAGGATTTTCAGGCAAGAGTACATCGACCTGCACGTCCTGCCACAGCGGCAGTAGTAGCATACCGACCGTCACCCTCTCCGGTCCCACCAGCGTCGCCTCCGGCTCGACCAATAGTTACACGATCTCGGTCAGCATCATTGCGGCCGGCAATGGCGGCGTCGATGTAGCGGCGTCGGCAGGAACCTTCGCGGCCGGAACTGGCACCAAGGTGCTCAACGGCGAGATCGTTCACAGTGCACCAAGCAGCACTCATAGCTGGACCTTCAGTTGGACGGCACCCACCGTTACCGCCAACACGACCGCCACGCTGTACGCGGCCGCAATCGATAGCTACGGTGGCGGCACCGGTACGATCCGCCAGGCCATCACCGTCAATGCCCCAGCGCCTGCCCCGACCATCGCCGTCAGCCCGGCGAGTCTTACTTTTAACTATCAGAGCGGTGGCACCATCCCGGCAGCGCAGAATGTCGCGGTCAGCAGTAGCGGCACCGCATTCAATTACACAGTGTCCACCTCCGCGACCTGGCTTACGGCCACGCCCGCCACTGGAAGTACTCCGGGCAGCGTAGCTGTTTCCGTGAATCCGGGCTCTCTCGCGGCCGGCATGTACACCGGCACCGTCTCGATTGCGTCTGCGGGCGCGTCCAATAGCCCCAAGACTGTCGCCGTTACCTTGAATGTCACGGCTGCGGCCTTGCCTACCTTGACTGCGAATCCCGCCAGTCTGACCTTTACTTATCAGATCGGTGGCAGCACACCTGCCGCACAGGCCGCTGCCATTACCAGCAGCGGGGCGGCGGTCAACTTCACCACCGCAACCTCCGCCACGTGGTTGTCGGCAACACCCAGCGGAATGACTGGCGGCAACGTCAGTGTCACGATCAATCCTTCGGGATTGACCGCCGGGACATACAACGGCAACGTGACGATAACCTCCGCGGGAGCCGCGAACAGCCCGAAAGTAGCCGTGTCGCTGACTGTATCGACAGCTCCCGTGACAACTCTTACCGTCACTCCCGCGAGCTTGTCTTTCAGCTACCAGATAGGTGGAAGCGTGCCCGCGAGCAAGATGATCAACGTCACGGGCAGCAGCGCAATGAGCTACAGCGCAAGTTCCTCGAGCGCATGGCTTACGGTCTCTCCTGCAAGTGGCAACACTCCCGGCAGCCTGACCGCATCGGTGAATCCGTCCGGTCTCTCCGCTGGAACCTATAACGGGACGGTCACCGTGACAGCGTCCGGAGCATCCAACTCTCCGCAGACGGTCGCCGTTTCGCTAACTGTAACAGCGGCTCCCTCCGGAAATCCGGCGCTGAACATCAGCCCTGGAACTTTGTCGTTCAGCTACCCAGCCGGGTCGACGACTTCCGGTACACAGACGGTGACGATCGCCAGCAGCGGGTCGCCACTGAGCATCACGGCGGCTGCTTCCGGCGGTGCCTGGCTTAGCGTCAGTCCCCCCTCCGGCTCGACACCCTCAACGCTGACGGTGAGCGCAAATCCTTCCGGCCTGGCAGCAGGAACCTACAATGGAAGCATAACGATCACCTCCAGTGGGGCCTCGAACTCACCGCAGACACTGCCCGTAAAACTTGTGGTCACGACCACGCGCGGTTCGGGCAGGCTCAGAGTTTGGCCGTCGAAGGCAGCCTACTTTGAATACGAAGCGGGTCACTCCACTCCGGCACCACGGACCGTCCGCGTCTACAGCTATGGAGCGCCTCTTGGCTTCACAGCTGCGGCCCACGGCGGAACTTGGTTGTCGGTCACTCCATCGGGAGGCACAACCCCCGGATCGCTGAGCATCTCGGTAGATCCGACCGGCTTGGCCTCGGGCACGTATACTGCAACGATCGCGATCGCAGCAACTGGCTCCGTCGGAGTCAACCTGCCCGTCATCCTCAAGGTTGCTACCGAAGATGACGGTGGTGGAGAAGACGACAGACCTGACAGCGGAACCAGCGGCAGCACCGAACAGCTGCGTGCCTGGCCGTTTGCCTACGATCCCGCATCCTCGAACACCGTGGCTGCCACCTGGATGGACGGCACCGGTGTCTCCTCAACCGCCAGCAACACCTCCGATACTCGTAACCAGGGCTTGTTGTTGTCTAAGACCAGCGCCGCGTCCAACCAGGCGCAAGCTGGTATTGTCGTCCGTGACGTTGAGGGGATGTCTCTCACCGAACTCGGCTATGACATTCGCAATGGCGGGCAATGCACGTCAACCACACCTCGATTTGCGATTGTGACCATTGACGATGTCGTCCATAAGACGGGATGCGCGTCGGGCACAACGCAATCGGCACCAGTCGCTGGATGGAAGCGCCTGCGCTTTGATCCCGCAAATCCGGCGCAAACCAATCCGCCCATCGCTCCAGGTAGCAAGATCAAGAGCGTCTACCTGGTGATGGACGGCGGACCAGAAACGGGCTCCACCGTTGTGGTGCTCGACAACGTCGACATTAACGGCAAGATCATCGGCAAGCAGTAGCCGAACCTGCCCCAAACCCTTCCGGGCTGGCTCCGACAGTCGAGAGCCGGCCCGGTTTTTTTGGCCCACTCTGTCGCGGAGCTAGCCCATCGGCTTGGCAATCCCGGTGTATCCGATGAGAGTCTTGTCGCATATCGCGTCTGCATGCTGTACTACCAGATGAGTTTTTTTCCCGCGTCAGGATTTCCATGAGCTTGGTGGTCATGAAGTTCGGCGGCACTTCCGTCGGAAATGCCGAACGGATCCGGCAAGCAGCCGCAATCGTGCAGCGCCACGCGCAGCAGGGCGGCTCCGTAGTCGTCGTAGTTTCCGCCCTCTCCAAGGTCACCGACCTGATCCTGAGCGTCCTGAATTCCGCGCGCACCGGCAATGGCAGGCAAATGGAGGACGGCCTTCTTCAACTGCAGACCCGTCACGAACAAGTCGTCGCAGAGCTCTTCTCCGGCCAAACTCAGAAAGCAGTCGCAACCCGGGTGCAGTCCACCCTCAACCGCTTGCGCGAGCTGTCTTCCGCGCTGCTGCTATTGGGTTCGGCCACGCCGCAGGTCACGGACATGGCGCTTCCCCTCGGCGAGCAAATGTCCGCCCACATCTTCGCCGCCTGCCTGAACGAACTCGGCGCAAAAGGTGTGTTCGTCGATTCCGCCCGTGTCGTCGCCACCGACGACAAATTCGGCGATGCCTCGCCCGACATGGACGCAACCCGCCGCCAGTGCGCCGACGCGCTGAACCCGCTCCTGCAGCAAGGCCAGATTCCGGTGGTGATGGGCTACAGCGGCGCAACCGCATCGGGACAGGTGACGACCCTAGGCCGCGGCGGCTCCGACTATTCCGGCACGATCCTCGGCGCCGCTATGGACGCCCACGAAGTCTGGATCTGGACCGACGTCGACGGTGTCCTGACGGCCGACCCGCGCGTCTGTCCCGATGCCGTCACTCTGCCCGAAATCACTTTTGCCGAAGCCATCGAGCTCTCCTACTACGGAGCGAAGGTCATCCACCGCAAAGCCATCTGGCCCGCCATGGATCGCGGCATCCCCGTCTGGATCAAGAATTCCTTCAAGTCCGAGGTACCAGGCACTAAAATCGTCGAGCGCCTTCCCGAAAGCACTCGTCCCGTAAAGGCTGTCACCGCCGTGACGCAAGCCTCGCTCGTAACGCTCACCACGCGGCGCGACGTGCATTTCGCCGAGATCTTTGGCCGCCTGTTCTTGAGGCTTGGCCATGAACACGTCGATGTATTGTTCTCCACGCAATCATCGTCCGAAGATTCCCTGGGTTTGGTATTACGCGAAGCCGACACCGAGCGCGTCGTCCACGCCATCCAGAGACTGTTCCGCACCGAACTCAAACACGGAGTCCTGAATCCTGTAACCGTTCACCGCGACATCGCCGTGATTGCCGTCCTCGGCTCCGGCATGAAAGGAACGTGCGGCATCCTCGGACGCCTGTTCTCCGTGGTCGCCCGTAACAATGTAAGCGTGATCGCCGTCGCTCAGGGCGCCAGTGAATTGAACATCTGTTTCGCGGTAACGAATTCGCGGGTCGACGACGTCGTTCGCGCTGTTCACCAGGAATTTTTGAGCGCCCAATAAGCATCGAGACTGCCGCCAGCAGGCACAGCGTAACCGAAGCACAAGCAATCTTTTTATGACCCTAAAGGAAGTTCGAGTCGGCATCGTCGGGTTCGGAACAGTAGGCCGTGCCACGGCTGACATCATCGCCAAACACGGGGACCTCATTTCCCATCGCAGCGGCATCCGGCTTGCCGTCACGGCAGTCTGCCGCCGATCCAGCATCGATCGCACCGACACGCCCGCAAACGCGCGCGTGTACACCGACTGGAAGCAACTGCTGCAAGACCCCAACGTCGACGTCGTCGTCGAAACTGTGGGCGGCACCGGCGATTCGCTCCAGCTCGTACGTAGCTCCCTTGAGCAGGGCAAGCCTGTGGTCACCGCCAACAAGAATCTTCTCGCCGGCCACGGAGACGAACTCTTTTCGCTTGCCGTAGCCCGCAGGCTGCCTATCGGATTCGAAGCCAGCGTGGCCGGCGGCATCCCCATCCTGCGCGTCATCCATGAGTCGACAGCCGGCGACCGTCTCCGCTCCGTCCACGGAATTTTGAACGGAACAGCCAACTACATCCTCACCCAGATGGAGAGCCGCGGCATCGAGTTTGCTGAAGCTCTTGCCGAAGCCCAGAAAGCTGGGTTCGCGGAAGCTGACCCTTCTTTCGACATCGACGGACAAGATGCTCGCGACAAGCTCTGCATTCTCGCCCGCATGGCGTTCGAGGGCGCCCTCGATGTCGGGCACATTCCGACTTATGGCATCCGCCATGTCCGCGCCATCGACATCCACTCCGCCAATCGTCTCGAAAGCACCATTCGTCTGGTTGGTTCCGCACAGCAGACCGACGCGGGCCTTGAAGTTTCGGTCCGTCCATGGCTCGTCAGCCGCCGCTCCATGCTGGCCAAGGTCGAGGGAGTGAACAACGCCGTCTTCCTCGTCGGAGACAAGATCGGCACGCAAATGTTCTACGGCCGGGGCGCTGGGGGCGACGCGACGGGATCCGCGGTGGTTTCCGACCTCATCGAAATCGCGCGCGACTTCGCCGCCGGCCAACTTACCGCCAAGAACATCCCGGGCTTCCTGAGTTCGCGCCAGCTGCCGCTATCCCAACATCCCCGGCCCGTCAGTTGGTACCTCAGGCTGACCGTAAAAGATCAGCGCGGAATCGTAGCCCGCGTCGCTGAGGTGATCGCGCAGGAATCCATCAACATCGATTCCCTTGAGCAAGAACCGCACCTGCCCAAGGACCGCGTCTCCTTCGTTATCACCGTTGAGCCGGTTTCCGAACCCGTAATTCGCCGCGCCATCAACAAAATCAACGAATTCGAATTCATGGTCGAACCCGTTTTGCTGCTCCGCATCGAGGAATGAAGCAGCCGCGCGGGAGGCACACCAGAGAGATTGCCCTTGACTCGGCCGTCAGGAACATTTACAAACGTCGGATACTCGTTGGTGCCTGATGCAAGCTTTCGCACCCAATTCGACGCGAATTGTACGGAGCCGCCGACTTATTTGCGCTGGCGTCGTACGGGTATTTGTAGGAAACGACTGCAGCGGATGATGTAACGCTCAGCCAAGCTTCTGAACGGGCCATCATCCAAACGAGGATGATGGCCCGTTTGTCTTAAGCTGAATTTACGGCACCCGCGATACGAAGTCTGTAGCGGCGGGCTGCCTGCCCTGAGCGAAGTGAAGGACCGTCGTCTGCCAAGCGAGCGGCTCAGATGACAGATGAAGACAAGGGAGTGACACAATGACAAAAACCGGCGCACAAATCCTCTGGGAGTGTCTGGAGCGCGAAAACGTAACACATGTGTTCGGCTATCCCGGCGGCGCCATCCTTCCCGCCTACGACGCCTTGAAGCACAGCAAAATTCATCACGTCCTGGTGCGTCACGAGCAGGGCGCCACGCACATGGCTGATGGCTACGCGCGAGCCAGTGGTGAAGTGGGCGTCGCCGTCGCTACCTCGGGGCCGGGCGCCACCAACATGGTCACCGGCATCGCCACCGCCATGCTCGATTCCTCGCCCATCGTTTGCATCACTGGTCAAGTCGGCAGCAAGCTGATCGGTTCCGACGCCTTTCAGGAGACCGACATCACCGGCGTCACCCTACCGATCACCAAGCACAATTACCTCGTGACCCACGCCAACGAAGTGGCCCGCACTATTCGCGAGGCCTTCTACGTTGCCCGCTCCGGCCGCCCGGGCCCCGTGCTTGTCGACATCACGAAAGACGCGCAGCAGACCACCTGCGAATTCGACTGGGATGCCGCCAAGCCGCAATTGCCCGGCTACCGTCCCGACCTGTCGCCCGACGCGAAAGAGTACGAGCAGGCCCTCGAACTGATCCAGAACGCCAAGCGTCCCGTGATTCTTGCGGGCCACGGCATCATCATCTCCGGCGCCATGAAGGAAGTTCGCGACTTCGCTGAACGCACGGGAATCCCGGTCGCGCTCACCTTGCTGGGCCTCGGCGCTCTCCCAGCCTCGCATCCACTCAATCTAGGCATGATGGGCATGCACGGCGAAGCCTGGGTCAATCACACTATTCAGGAAGCCGACCTCCTCCTTGCCTTCGGCATGCGCTTCGACGATCGCGTCACCGGAAATCTGAAAACCTACGCCCCTAACGCAAAGAAGATTCACGTAGAAATCGATCCCGCCGAGATCAACAAGAACGTGAAAGTCGATGTTGCCCTGGTCGGCGATCTGCGTGAGGTCCTGCACGAACTCCTGCCGCACGTGAGTTCCGTCAATCGCAGCGACTGGCTCGATTTCATTGATCAACTCAAGGGCGACGCGGCCGTGCGCGACATCCAGAACCTTCCCGACAACGGCCACCTTTATGCCGCGCACGTGATTAATGACCTTTGGCACGAAACCCGGGACGTGGATTCCATCGTGGTCACTGATGTCGGCCAGCACCAGATGTGGGAGGCACAGTACTACAAACACGAACGGCCCCGCTCCCTCATCACCTCGGGTGGTCTGGGCACAATGGGCTTTGCCTTGCCTGCCGCCATCGGTGCGAAAGTTGCGCGTCCCGAATCGGAAGTGTGGGTGGTAGTCGGAGACGGCGGATTCCAGATGACGATGTCCGAACTCGCCACCCTCGTGCAGGAAAATCTGAAAGTCAACATCGCCATCATTAACAATGGCTTCCTCGGCATGGTGCGTCAGTGGCAGGAATTTTTCTACGAACGCAACTACCAGGCGACGCCCCTGCTGAATCCCGACTTCGCCAAACTCGCTGACGCCTACGGCATCCGCAGCGCCACGGTTACGAAGCGCTCCGAAGTCGTGCCCACTGTCCGCGACGCGCGCCGGCACAACGGTCCCGTGCTGATCAACTTCAAAGTCGAACAGGAAGACACCGTCTATCCGATGGTCGCCGCGGGAGCATCGCTTCACGAGATGATTCGCCGTCCCAGCCCGATCGTGGAAACGGCGGCTGACGAGTAAACCAACATGATGAACACTTTTGTGGTCTACGTCGAAAATAAACCGGGCGTGCTCACTCGCGTCGCTTCCCTGTTTCGCCGGCGCGCCTTCAACATCGACTCCCTCACCGTCGGCCGCACCGAGAAGCCCGAAGTCTCGCGCATGACGATCACCGCCGAAGCCGATCGCGACCAGGCGCGCCGCATCGAGGCCAATCTCTACAAGCTCGTGAATGTCCTGTTGGTCGAAAACATCACCAACGAACCCGCCATCGTCCGCGACCTCGCCATGATCAAGGTGGCCGCCACCCACGAGGCCCGCTCGCACGTCCTGGAATTGGCCAGCGTGTTCCGCGCCCGCGTCGTCGACGTTGCCCCCGATTCGCTCACCATCGAAATCACCGGCGCGGAAGACAAGATCGACGGCCTGCTCGAGGTCCTTCGCCCATACGGCGTTCTGGAGATGGTACGCACCGGAATCGTCGCCATGCGCCGTGGCAGCAAATCGTCGATCGGAAACGCTGCAAGCAGCACGCTGGCCCAGATAGCCGCCGATGACGACGTTTCCTACTCGGTCTAGAAAATGGCCTCGGAAATACCACGAGCCGAGGGTGCCCCATGTTTGCGCGCTCTTTGCGCAAACATGGGATTCCACGCCTGCCGCAAACTAGACTCTTACCCTACATTTTTAAGAGTGTCATCCTGAGCGCAGCGAAGGACCTATGCATTTAAGAGTGTCATCCCGAGCGCAGCGAAGGACCTATGCATTTAAGAGTGTCATCCTGAGCGCAGCGAAGGACCTATGCATTGTGATGGAGACGCTACGGGGCCCATATCTCCTCAGACTCCCTCAGGACGAACGCGCCTCCCCTAAAACACATCGCACCGTATCCCGCGCAATCACAAGTTCTTCATCCGTCGGAATCGCGTACACCGCTGCTTTCGAGGAATCACTGCTGATCAATCCCTCTTGCCCGACAGTCCTCTGATTCCGCTCCGCATCCATCACGACCCCTGCCCATTCCATCCCTGCACAGATCTGTGCGCGAATCGCCGGAGAATTTTCCCCAATCCCACCCGTAAACACGATTCCATCCGCGCCTCCCATCCCTGCCAGATACGCTCCGATATATTTGCGTGCGCGGTAGCAGAAAATATCAATTGCCAGTTGTGCGCGACGATTGCCGGCCTTTGCCGCAGCCTGCAGTTCCCGCATATCATTCGTGAGCCCCGACACGCCCAGCAAACCCGATCTTTTATTTAGCAGCACTTCGACGTCCGGGGCGGATAAGTTTTCTCGGGCAGCAATCACCGAGACAACCGCCGGATCCAAATCTCCCGAACGGCTCCCCATCACCAAGCCCTCCAGCGGAGTCATGCCCATCGAAGTATCCACGGAGCGCCCGTGCTTGATCGCAGTTGCGGAGCAGCCGTTTCCGAGGTGCAGGGTGATCACATTTGTCTCTTCCATCGTCAAACTGCGCAGCGACCGGTAGCGCTCTGCCACGAACCGATGCGATGTCCCATGAAATCCGTATCGCCGGATGCGGTGTCGCTCATAAAAATCGAATGGGATCGCATACGCGTATGCGTGCTCGGCAATGGAATGATGAAACGCCGTGTCGAACACGGCAACCTGCGGAACCTTCGCGCCCAGGATCTTCTGCGCAGCCACAATGCCTTTAATGTTGTCGAGGTTGTGAAGTGGCGCCAACTGGCTGCACGCCTCGATCCCTTTTAGAACCTCCTCCGTCACTACTACGGACTCGACGAAGCGCTCACCGCCATGCACCACGCGATGCCCAACCGCATGCACGTCTTCCGGGCCGCGCACTTCTGACAGTTCGGACTGATCTGACGTCACCCACCGGATCACGAAGTCGAGCGCTGCGCCGATGTCCGGCAAAGAAGCCGTCAGCGTGTGCCGCGCCCCATCCTTCTTTTTGAGCGTAACCTTCGCATCTCCGCCAAACTGTTCCACCTCCCCACGAAGCAGCCGCACATCCGCGTTCCGCCGAGCATGCTCCGGGTCCGTGCTGATGAGCTGAAACTTAAGGCTGGAACTGCCCGAGTTTAGAACGAGAACGTTCATGAGATCTGAGGGAACGAAGAGAGAGCACTCTCCGCGTTCTCTGCGGGTGTCTCTGCGTCCTCTGCGTTTTAAGGTTCTGAAGGGAACTCTGCCTGTGACTTTGCGCCCTTTGCACGCCCGCCAGCACCCTCGCAGTTAAAGGCTTTGACCTTCCTAGTAGGGCCACTTCCAGTTCTTGATCTCGGGCATATCGTCCCCGCGGTCATCTACGTACTGCTTGTGATCCACGAGCTTATTCCGCAGGAACTGCTTGAAGTGCGCCCCCATCCGCTGCAACCGGGGAACGCGATCAATTACATCCCCCGCCAGGTGGAAGCGGTCCAGATCGTTCTGCACCGCCATGTCGAACGGAGTAGTCGTCGTGCCCTCTTCCTTGTAACCGCGCACGTGCAGGTTATCGTGATTGGTCCGTCGATAGGTGAGTCTGTGAATCAGCCACGGATAACCGTGATAGGCGAAAATAATTGGCTTATCGGTAGTAAAAATTGAATCAAACTCGTGATCCGTAAGACCGTGCGGATGCTCGCTCGAAGGCTGCAGCGTCATCAGGTCCACGACGTTCACAAACCGGATCCGGATGTCCGGAAAATGCTGCCGCAACAGATCAACCGCGGCCAGGGCTTCCAGTGTCGGCACGTCCCCCGCGCTCGCCATCACCACGTCAGGCTCAGCATTCTGATCATTGCTGGCCCAATCCCAGATGCCGATCCCAGCCGTGCAATGCCGGATCGCCGAATCCATATCCAGCCATATCGGTGCTGGCTGCTTGCCGGCGACGATCACGTTCACGTAATTCCTGCTTCGCAGACAATGATCCGCCACCGACAGCAGCGTGTTGGTGTCGGGCGGCAGATATACCCTCACCACATCGGCTTTCTTGTTCACCACATGGTCGATGAATCCCGGGTCCTGATGGCTGAACCCGTTGTGATCCTGTCGCCACACGTGCGAGGTCAACAGATAGTTCAGAGATGCAATCGGACGCCGCCACGGAATGTGCCGCGTCACCTTCAGCCACTTCGCGTGCTGGTTGAACATCGAATCAACAATGTGAATGAAGGCCTCGTAACAGGAGAAAAATCCGTGCCGTCCAGTCAGCAAGTACCCTTCCAGCCACCCCTGGCACATATGCTCGCTAAGCACTTCCATCACGCGCCCATTGGGTGACAGGTGTTCGTCGACCGGCAGAATCGGCTCCATCCAGACCTTGTCCGTCACCGCATACACAGCATCCAATCGGTTCGAAGCGTTCTCGTCAGGCCCGAGCACCCGAAAGTTTTGGGCCGCCAGATTGTTTTTCATCACGTCGCGCAGAAAAGTTCCCAGCACCCGCGTAGCCTCTGAATTCACGCCGCCCGGCTTCGGCACCTCCACGCGATAATCGCGAAAGTCCGGCATCACCAGATCTTTCAAAAGAAGGCCGCCGTTAGCATGCGGGTTCGCGCCCATGCGACGCTCCCCCTTGGGCGCCAACTCCGCGAGCTCAGGGATGAGCCGGCCGCCCGCGTCGAACAACTCTTCGGCCCGATAACTCTTCATCCACTGTTCCAGAAGTTTCAGGTGCTCGGGATGTCCTGTCATCTCTGAGAATGGGACCTGGTGCGAGCGCCACGTGTTCTCGGCCGGCTTACCATCCACCATCTTCGGCCCCGTCCACCCCTTGGGCGAACGAAGAATGATCATTGGCCAGATCGGCCGGGAAACATCCTTCTGCTTTCGAGCCCGTTCCTGGATGGCATGAATTTCATGGATGGCGAACTCCATTTTGTCCGCCATGAGCTGGTGCATGGCCTCAGGCTCGCTTCCTTCCACAAATATAGGCTCGTACCCATAGCCACGGAACAAGCTGGTGAGTTCCTCGTCCGTCATCCGCCCTAAAACCGTGGGATTGGCGATTTTGTACCCGTTAAGGTGGAGAATCGCCAGAACCGCACCGTCCCGCGCCGGATTGAGAAACTTGTTCGAATGCCAACTTCCCGCCAGCGGCCCGGTCTCGGCTTCGCCATCGCCCACCACACAACAGACCAGCAGGTCCGGATTATCGAGGGCCGCACCATAGGCGTGGGCAACGCTATACCCCAGTTCCCCTCCCTCATGAATCGATCCCGGAGTTTCTGGCGCTACGTGACTCGGAATTCCCCCCGGAAAGGAGAATTGCTTGAACAGCCGCTTCATGCCCGCTTCGGTCTGGGGCACGTTCGGATAGTATTCGCTATAAGTCCCTTCCAGATAAGTGTTCGCCACCAGTCCCGGGCCGCCGTGTCCTGGGCCCGTGATGTAAATCATGTTGAGATCGAGCTTCTTGATCAGCCGGTTGCAGTGAACATAAATAAAGTTCAGCCCCGGCGTCGTTCCCCAGTGCCCCAGCAGACGGGGCTTGACGTGCTCGATCTTTAAGGGCTCCCGCAGCAGCGGATTGTCATACAAATAAATCTGCCCAACCGAAAGGTAATTCGCCGCACGCCAGTACGCGTTGATGCGGCGTAGTTCTTCTTTGGATAAGGGCGTAGCTGAAGTCGCGACGGGGAGGGCGGTTTCCACTGGGGCCATAACTGAATCCTTCCGCAGCAATATTCTCTATAGAAATAGTGTACTGACATTGCAACTCCTTTGTCGCGGCACGGAGGTTGGTCTTAAAGCTACATTCGAGCGCTATGAAATGGTCGCACCTATCCTAGTCATTTGAAGCGAGGTGCGGCGTCAGCATCTTTGTCATCCCGAGCGAAGTGAGGCGCCAGCCGAACGCAGTCGAGGGACCTTGAGTTTGCTTGGTGTTGCGGTCGGCCTCGCGTAGGATCCTTCTAGACAATTCGTAAGTCCTTAACCAAAGGAAACCATAATGCCAACCCCACTCTCACGCCGTTCTTTTCTCGCTCTCTCAGCGATGCTGCCCTACGCCTTTTCTGCGCAAGGCTCAGACAAACAACTTCCCGTAGGTCTCGAGCTCTACTCCGTCCGCGAAGAGCTGAAAAAAGACCCTGAAGGAACGGTCCGAGCCGTTGGCGAGATGGGGTATCAGTGCGTGGAGTTTTACGCCCCCTACTTCGAGCGCAGCGACGCCCAAACGAAAGACATGCGCAAGCTGCTCGACAACCTTGGAGTGCGCTGCTTTTCGACCCACAACGACCTTGATTACCTCGACTCCACAAAAATTGAGCGCACGCGCGACCTTAATCTGACGCTGGGCTGCAAATATGTGATCGTTGCCAGCGCCGAACCCAAGACCGGCCCCGACGGCTGGCTTCCGGTCGCCGACGCCCTGAACGCTGCTGCCGAGAAGCTCGAGCCTTCCGGTCTGAAGGTCGGCTATCACAATCACGAACCGGAATTCAGAACCGTCAACGGCAAACGTCCCGCGGAATTTCTCGCACAGCACACGAAACCTTCCGTCGTTCTACAACTCGATGTCGGCACCTGCATCGCCGCCGGCGGCGACCCGGTGGCCTGGATTCGCTCCCAGCCCGGGCGTATTCGAGCCATGCATTGCAAGGACTGGTCCCCTGCTGCGGACAAAGGCTATAAGGTGCTCTTCGGCGAAGGCGCCGCCGACTGGAAAAATATTTTCGCCGCGGCCGAAAGCGTGGGCGGCCTGGAGTACTACCTGCTCGAACAGGAAGGCAGCCGTTACCCCGAGCTTGAAACGGCCAAGCGCTGCCTGGAAACGTTCCGCAGCACGCATGGGTAGCCTCGACCAACGATCTGCAAAGCAGCCCGGACATGAATTGCTGTGTTCTTAAGGGTTGTCTTGATGCCCGTCGCTCACCGGAGACCACAAATGCTTAAAGCACTCCTGACGATCCTCATCTTTACGCTCGCAATCTTCGCCGCCGACACCCCCACAAAACTCGGCCCCTTTGAAGGGCACATCGACGTCGGCAGCGTCCTCCATCCCGGCTCCGCCGCCTACGACGCCGCCCACCAGGTTTTCACCATCGCAGGCAGCGGAGAAAACATGTGGTCGTCCACCGATGCCTTTCACTTCGTTTGGAAGAAGGTGTCTGGCGACGTCGCCATCGGCGCCGACATTGCCTTCATCGGAGCCGGCGTCAACGAGCACCGTAAGGCGGTCGTCGTGGTGCGCCAGACTCTCGACCCCGACTCGCCTTACGCTGACGTCGCCCTGCACGGCAGCGGCCTGACGTCCCTCCAGTATCGCGAGGCGAAAGGCGCCCTCACCCACGAAATCCAGGCCAACCTCTCCGCGCCCGCGCGCATTCGCCTGGAAAAGCGTGGCCGCTACGCATACATGTGGCTCGCCTCCAAAGGCCAGCCCTTCCAGATGGCGGGAGGCTCCGTGCCTATCTCGCTCGAAGGCACTTACTTTGTGGGCATCGGCGTCTGCTCCCACGATAAAGACATCGTCGAAAAAGCCGTCTTCTCGAACGTGGAGATTCAAGCTCCCCTGCCAATTCCCTCCACCGAGCTGAAGCTCTACAGCACGCTGGAAACCATCACCATCGATTCCACTGACCGCCGAGTCGTCTACGTCGCACCAAACAAGTTCGAGGCCCCCAACTGGACCCGTGACGGCGACTTTCTGATCTTCAACCGCAACGGCCATCTCGAAAAAATTCCCGCCACCGGAGGCAAGCCTGAAACCATCGACACCGGATTTGCCGGCCACTGCAACAACGACCACGGCATCTCTCCCGACTCAAAGTCGATTGCCATCAGCGACCAGACCAAGGATGAAGACCGCTCCCACGTCTACGTCGTTCCCTTCAGCGGAGGAGCACCGCGCGAAATCACTCCGAAAGGTCCCTCCTACTGGCACGGCTGGTCGCCGGACGGGAAGACTCTGGCATTCGTTGGCGAGCGCGACGGCAAGTTCGACATCTACACCATCCCTTTCGCAGGCGGCGAGGAAACACGCCTCACCACGGCCGAAGGTCTCGACGACGGACCCGACTACTCCCCCGACGGGAACTACATCTACTTCAACTCCGAACGCACCGGCCACATGCAGATCTGGCGAATGAAGGCTGACGGAAGCGCCCAGGAACAAGTTACCAATGACGAGTCCAACAACTGGTTCCCGCATATCTCGCCCGACGGCCAGTGGATGGTCTTCCTCACCTACGACAAATCGGTCACCGGCCATCCGGAAAACAAAGACGTCATGCTCCGCCTCATGTCACTCGCCGATCACAAGGTGACCGTGCTGGCGAAACTCTTCGGCGGCCAGGGCACCATCAACGTGCCATCATGGTCCCCCGACAGCAAGCAACTAGCCTTCGTGAGTTACCAGTTGGTCCCCTGATTAGTTGTTCTATGTTTGCGTGCCTCGATGATCAAGGCGTTGGCAGGCTTTCGCGATTCTTTCTGCGATGGATTCTTGGCCTGCATGGGACCCGCGTTGACGGGGCCCGCGTTTAGCCACGTGCCATAGCTTTGAAAGGGCTCGACTTAAGCCGAGCCGTAAGATTTCGTCCGAATGGCGCGGCTTCACGCCCCTCAGGTTCTCCCTATCCGTCAATCGAATGACGCACCTTAAGAGCTTCAGATGCGAGTCGACGTGAGGCGGCCAAGTCAGCGACTCGGCCCTCGGACCTCCCCCCGGGGTAGTCGGCTCGCCGGGAGGCATCGCCGCTCGTTCGCTTTAAGTTAACGATTGCGCCAGGAACGCTTATGAGCGACTATCGGGGCTTGGGATGACCCAAACCATACCTGGGGCCCTCGCGAGCGCCCACAGGCCCTGTAAACGCTGTTAATGGCCATTCTACG
This sequence comes from uncultured Acidobacteriota bacterium, assembly GCA_963850425.1. Taxonomy (GTDB): domain Bacteria; phylum Acidobacteriota; class Terriglobia; order Terriglobales; family Acidobacteriaceae; genus Gp1-AA133. The sequence goes on from CAWKLF010000008.1 coordinate 223,720, forward strand.
CGATGCTTGCCCGTGCTTTTTCGGCCCCCACCTCGGCTGGGACGAACTTTCAATCACTTAGCTATTAGAGAATCATTTTGAGACAAAACGTAGTTGGCTCAGCTTCGCATGGTACAGCGACTTCTTGTGCGCGCAACGAATACACATCATGCGACAACGATGGGCCTCGACCCCTTCAAGGCGTAGTACACGATGTAGAGGTAGCAGATCGCAGGCAGGATGAAAGAGTGTTGCAGCCCGATGTGGTCCGCCAGAGCTCCCACGGCGAGGGGAATCAACGCTCCGCCGACGATCGCCATGATCAGCAGACCCGAACCATCGCCGGTGAGCGGGCCCAGTTCCGCGATACCCAACGTGAAGATGCTTGGGAACATGACGGAGTTGAACAGGCCAATCAAGATCATGCTCCACATGGCGAGGTCGCCGGAGCTCAGCATGGAGAGGCAGACCAGCGCGCACGCGACCATGGCGGCAACACCGAGCACTTTGCCGGTACGAACCTTCCGCAAAATTGCCGAACCGATAAATCTCCCCACCATCGCGCAAAACCAGTAGGAGGAAAGGTACTTGGAGGCATCGCTCTGGGAAATGTTTCCGATGTTGGCCTGGCTGAAGTAGTTGATGAGAAAACTTCCGATAGCAACTTCCGCGCCCACGTAAACAAATATCCCAATAACGCCAAACACAAGATTGCGGTGCTTCCACACGCTGTGGTTGCTATCACCTTTGTGGTGAACGGCGCCCGGCAAGGGAGGAAGCTTGAAAGTTGAAATCACAAATCCCAGCACCAGTAGCGCAACACCGATGATGAGGTAGGGGAGTTTTACGGACGCGGCTTCCTGGACGCGATACGCTTGCAGGGCTTCGGGAGACATCTGATGCAGGGCATCCATGGTCTTGGCTGCGGCATTCAGGATCAGGTATCCGCCCAGCAAAGGTGCGATGGTTGTGCCCAGCGAGTTAAAGGCCTGCGCCAGGTTCAGACGGCTCGAGGCAGTCTGCGGCGGACCCAGCACGGCGACGTAAGGATTCGCCGCGACTTGCAAAAGCGTGATGCCACCGGCCAGTACCATCAGGGCAGCGAGAAACAGCGGGTAGGAGGGAGTGACGGCTGCCGGGAGAAATAACAAAGCGCCGGCGCCCATGACCAAGACTCCACTCACCATGGTTCGCTTGTAGCCGATGTTGTCGATCAGCTTGGCGGCTGGAATCGAGAAGACAAAATAGGCGAGGAAGAACGCAAACTGAATCAGGCTGGCCTTCGCGTAGTTCAAATCGAAGATTAATTTCAGGTGGGGGATCAGTACGTCGTTCAATGCCGTGACAAAGCCCCATATGAAAAACAAAGACGTAACCACGGACAGCGCAGCTTTCGTGGAGGAGGACGGACTGACCGTGGCGGCAGGGGAGTTCTTAGCTGGGACGATTGCCATGACGGAGTTGCGCGCATCAGGCTCGTCGGGCGCTGAAAGGAACGACCCGACCAGCTTTTCGCCCGAGCATCATACCATTCAGAAATGCGTTTTCTTCGGGCGCTATCGTTCGATCGTTAAGCGATTGTCTGCTGAACTTCACAATTGACAATCAAATGTGTCGTCGGTCAAATTTCCGCGGTTCCCCATCGTTTTCTGCCACAATACTGACTTGCTTTTGCTACCCGCAAATCGCCAGCAGCGTTGTCGGCTCCCTCAGAGTTGAAGCTGTTTTTATGAACAATACGTGGATGCTTCCATTGTGCATGTGGATTTGCGTAGCCTGCGCCGTGGTTTCCGAAGGGCAAACCCCGTCCGGCGCGGTCGTTTTCAGCGAGCCTGGATTCCCGGTGGCGGATTCGAGCGCTTCTCCTGCCCAGATTTCAGGACTGCTGCGGGGAGCCCAGACCGTCTCTGCCGAGCAACTCCCGCCAGCTTTGCGCTCCCCTGATACCCATCTGCTGGTAATGCCTTATGGTTCCGCATTCCCTGAAGCTGCGTGGGCTGGGATTGAGCAATATCTACAGCGTGGTGGAAATCTGCTGGTGATCGGCGGGCGGCCATTTACCCGTTCGGCGTATCGCGACGGCAACGGCTGGCATCTGCGCGAGTACAGCGTGCGTTTTACGCGCGCGCTCATGATTGATCAGTACCAGGCGACGCCGGGTTCGGACGGCCTTACTTTTCAGATAAATCCAGACCTGCCGGTCCAGATTCCCGCGTTTTCGTGGAAGAGTGCGTTCAGTCCTGTTATCCGGCTGAGTGCCGTGGATCTTTATCATCGAGGCGGCGCCGCCGGGTCCATCGACGCTCGGGTCGACGCGATTGCCTGGGGAACGAAAGATGGCCGCAAGCTGGCTGCTCCCGCGATTGAGGTCGACCATCTGCGCAACGGCTTCAACGGCGGGCGGTGGATTTTTATCAATGCGGACCTGTCTTCTGATTTTTCAGCTCATGCCGCCCAGATTATTCCCGCCCTGGCCGCGCGCGCGATGCTTGGCAGCGAGGAGTTCGCAGTTCGCCCCGCCCTGCCACTGTATCTGCCGGGCGAGCCCATTCAACTGGGCGTGACGTGGCACGCAGCTCATCCTTCTTCGGGTCCACTGACGATAAAGATCGCGACCTTCCCGGAAGATCAGTCTGTGCAACGCTCAGAGATTTCAGCGACGATTCCAGCAGCCGATCCCATCCTGCTTCCCGCGCCCAGTGGCAAAGGTCTTTACACGCTGGACGCGCAGCTCATGGAAGGATCGACGGTTCGCGCACGATATCACTCGGGCTTCTGGATTCGCGATGAAGCCTACCTGCGTTCCGGACCACGCCTTACCGTCAACCAGAACTATTTTGAGCGCGATGGAAAGGCATTTGCCGTGCTCGGCACCACTTACATGTCGAGTGAAACGCAGCGGCTGTACTTCGAGTATCCCAATGTTTACTTGTGGAACCAGGAACTCGGGCAGATTCGCGCTGCCGGGCTGAACATGATCCGCACGGGCTGGTGGACAGGTTGGGACAAATTCTGCAATGAGAACGGAGAGCCCTACGACCGGACCTTGCGCACCCTTGAGGCATACCTCATGACCGCGCGCAAGAACGGGCTGCCGGTGCAGTTCAACTTCTTTGCATTTCTACCGGAAGTATTGGGAGGAGTGAATCCGTATCTCGATCCGGAGGCAGTGCGGCGGCAGCGGACCTTGATCTCCTCGGTGGTGACGCGCTTCCACGATGTGCCCTTTCTTGCCTGGGACTTCATCAATGAACCCAGCATCTCGGAGCACCTGTGGACGATGCGTCCTAACGGAGATTCGCTTGAGTTGACCGCGTGGAATGAATGGCTGAGCAAGCGCTACCACGATCGTGCTGCGCTCGCCGCAGCCTGGAATCTACCGGCGAGTGCCGTCGAGGGAACAATTCCCTTGCCCAAGGAGATTGAATTTACGCAACGCGGTGCTTACGTTGGACGAAACTCGCTCAAGGTTTATGACTTCTTTCTGTTTGCGCAGGATGTTTTTGCGACCTGGGTACGGACGATGCGCGATGCCGTGCGCGCTAGCGGGTCTGCTCAACTGGTTACCGTCGGCCAGGATGAAGGCGGAATTCAGGACCGACTTTCTCCCGCGTACTGGGGCCAGTTTGTCGATTTCACGACCAATCACTCGTGGTGGCAGAACGATTACGTTCTGTGGGACTCGTTACTCGCCAAGCAGCCGGGCGAGGCGATGCTTATCCAGGAGACGGGGCTGCAGCGGGAATTGAATCTGGATGAAATCGCGAGACGCGATCCCGAGCAGGAAGCTTCTTTGCTCGAGCGCAAGGTGGCGGCAGCCTTTGTGCAGGGGGCGGGCGCGATCGAATGGCTGTGGAATACGAATTCCTACATGACGGAGAGTAATGAGACGCCCATCGGACTGGTCCGTCCGGACGGCACCGAGAAGCCGGAAGCGACCGTGATGCGGGCTATTGCGAAGTTCGCGCCGTCGCTCGATGAACACTTGCAGAATCCCGAAATGCCTGCCATTGCTTTGGTAACGTCGCAAGCGGCCCAGTTCTCCGTGTTGGGTGATTTGCAACTGGAGGCGCAGCGCAAGGCCGTGCGCGCACTCGCCTACCACGATCATCTGACTTTGTATGCGATCGCGGAGAATCAGCTTGCGAAACTGGGCGCGCCCAAGTTGGTCATTTTGCCGTCGCCGCAGGCTTTGACGGAGGTGGCATGGCAGGCATTGTTGAAGTATGTGGACGATGGCGGAAATCTGCTGGTCTCCGGGTCGGTGGATCGGGACGAGCACTGGCGTATTGTAGGTCGTGCCGCGAACCTGAAAGTGGATGCTCAGATTGAGCCACTCATGTTTCACAATGCGGCGTTGAATGCCGGCGGCCACAGCATTCCGGTCTCGTTTGATCAGCAAAAGCAAAACCTGGTGGAGGCGTTGAGGTTCCGTGACGGGACGACTTTGAAAGAGATTTTGCACGGCAAGGGACGAATTTTCTGGGCAGCGTATCCGGTAGAGATGGCGGAAGGCACCGATGCAGCCGCAGCCCTTTATGCCTACGTAGGGGGCCGTGCGGGAGTCGCGCCGCTGTATGACACCCAGGGGCCGGCGTCGCCAGGAGTGCTGATTTTTCCGATGGTATTGCAAGATGCAGTCCTGTACATCATGGCTTCGGAGAGTGCCGAGGACACTCAGATTGAATTAAGGGATAAGACTACCGGGGCTTCCTTGGGTCTGAAACTTGCTGCGCAGCGGGCTGCGATGGCTGTGGTGTCGAAGAAGAGTCGCCGGCTGATCGCGAGGTATGGGTTTTAGAACGGTTTGCGGTTTCGGGTGAACGGGCAGTTCACGCCGTGGGCCGAGCTTACGGCTTTGTGCGGAAACACAGGGTCAGACGCGAAACCATGCGGGTCAGACGAGCACCGGCACGTTGGCCACGCCTACTGTTCCGAAAATACGGCGGTAGCGTTCTACTTCCGCGGTTGGCCCCATTGCCTTCGCATAATTGTCCGACAATTTCACGGCCGGCCGGCCTTCCACTTCGTGCACTTTGCAGATCAGGCTCAGCGGATCAAAACCGATGCCGCTGTCGGGATCGCAACCGCGAAAATCGTTGGTTAATAGCGTACCCCAGCCCGCACTGAAACGGATGCGGCGTCCGGGAATCCACTTACGCAGGTCGGCGAAATCGGCTGCGCTGCGGAAGTCGGCGACCGTTGTGCCAGCCTGAAGAGTCCCTGAAAAATAAGCATGCAAGCCGAGAATGTCGTCTATGTCCAAGCCATCGGAGGCTATCAGTAATTTGTCTTTGGGATTTCGCCGGTGTTGATCGAGCCAGCGGATGTATTCGTCGCCTGCGACGTACGGGTCTTTGCTGTCGACGCGCTGGCCGGTCCAATCGGCGGCCCAGTCGGGCGCATTCTCGAGGAACTGGGTGGTTCCGTAGGTGTCCGGCAACATGATGAGCAGCGCACCATCGTAGGTTCCCTGCCACAACTCCAGCACGCGATACTGCGACGCTTTCATCTCTTCTTCGTCGTCGGCCAGCGCGGCCAGCACCATGGGAATCTCGTGCGCATTGGTGCCGATAGCTTCGAGGTCATGCTTGTGAGCGAGAAAAGCGTTCGAGGTACCGACGAAGGCAGGACCAAGATTAGCGGCCATCGCATCGACTACGTATTCCTGCCACAGAAAACTGTGCCGCCGGCGGGTGCCGAAATCTGCGACCTTCAGGCCGGGCACTCCACGAAGCCGTTCAATCTTTCCCCACAACTTGGTCTTGGCACGCGCATACAAAATGTCGAGTCCGAACTCGCTAAGTCTCTTCAAGCTGGCGCGCGTCTTCAATTCATTGACGATAGATAACGCGTAGAGCTCCCACATCGTGGTCTCGGGCCAGACGCCCAGGAAGTGCATTTGAAGTTGGCCGTCCTTCACAGATAGCTGGTAGTCGGATAGCCGGAAATCTTCTTCGAGCCAGGTCAGAAACTCGGGCGTGAAAATGCCGCGACGTCCGTAGAACGTGTTGCCGGCCAGCCACACCAGTTCCGACCGGCGGAAGCGCAGGCTGCGAGCATGCTCCATCTGAGCTTCTATTTCATGGAGGGGAACCATGTCAGCCAAGTGAACCGAGGATGCGCGGTTCGACAGGGCAAAAGAAACTTCCGTTTTCGGATAATGCTTCCAGATGAACTGCAGCATCAGAAGCTTGTAGAAATCGGTGTCGAGCAGCGAGCGCGTGACCGGGTCGAGTTCCCAGTTGTGGTTGTGCGCCCGCTCGGCAAAGTTAACGATCATCGTCGCAGCATTCCCCTGGACAGGTTGTTGGGAACTGATCGGTACTTACAGACGGATTTCATCATAAACGGATTCGGGCAATTCTCTCAGCGGTACTTGGGAAACCTCCGCGGCAGTTGGTGGCCGCCTTGCGTTCTTCGCTTTTTCTTCGCTACAATGCGAACGTGAGCGCGTGCGCGATGCTTCGGACTGAGTTAGCGGAACGAGCGAGGAGATATGCGCTGGCCAAGCAGCTGCCGCATTCCCTGAGCTATGGAGAGCAATCCGTAGTGTGCTTCGAGCCGTTTGGCGCCCAGCTGCACGGCAACTTTCATCCCACCAGTTACGAAGCGATTCGTTCCCACCCCGACTGGAACGCGCGCTTGCGAAAAGTGCACACGACGGCGCGCCGCTCATTGCCCGCACCAACAGCCGGGCAGCGGGCGGAGCTCGACTCCTGCATGAGCTCGGATGCGCTACTCATGAACGTTTTTTGCCACCCGGCAGTTTTGCGGAGCGTAGCTGTCGCACGACTGGTTGGAGTCGAACCGGGGGCCCGTCCGCACTTCGGGCTGCGGGCCCACGTGCCGCTGCTCGGTGGTCGCTTCGACTCCACCGAAGTCGACATGCGGATCGGCAATGTGCTGGTCGAAGCAAAATTGACGGAGAGTGATTTTCAGCGCGCTGAAAAAGCTAAGGTACTCCGATATCGCGATTTACTTGCGGTCTTCGACGAAGGCGATCTTCCGCAGTCAGAACATCACTACCATTCCTACCAGCTGATACGCAACGTTCTGGCAGCTCATGATCGGCAAGCGTCGTTCTGCGTATTGCTGGACGCCCGGCGCATCGATCTGATGGAGAGATGGTATGCGGTGATGAGATGCGTGCGGGCTGCAGAACTGCGAACGGCGTGCAAAGTTCTTACGTGGCAAGAACTCAAGCGTGTGTTGCCGAAAAGCCTGCGGATCTTTCTCACAGAGAAATACGGTATCAGCTAGTTGAAAAACCCTTTATTGTTGCCGAGCGACAAGCCCACATAGAAAATGTGGATCACGATGCCGATGATCATTATCTTCCACGAGAAGGGCGGTCTTCGCGCGTGTGAAACTGGTATGCGGGGGTAATCGTGAACTTTCAATAGGAATCGCACGGTGACAAAATACTTTTCGACCTTGTCTAAACTTTGTGCATGATCCTCTCTTTTGACCACGACAAAATTCGGGAACTGCGGTTGAACCGCCCGCCTGTCAACGCCCTCACTGGTGAGCTTTTGTCGGGCCTGCGGCAAGCGATCGAACAAGCACCCCGGGACGGAGCACAGGCACTGATTCTTTCCGGACTTCCCGGCAGATTCTCGGCTGGACTTGACGTCCCATTCCTTCTGACGTTGGATGCTCAGGCAATTGGACAACTTTGGCGGGAGCTCTACGCGCTGCTTGAGGCCATTGCTTCCAGTCCCATCCCGCTGGTGGCAGCGATCACCGGACATGCTCCTGCCGGCGGTACCGTCCTGGCGCTGTTTTGCGACTGGCGCGTGATGGCAGAGGGCGATTACAAGATCGGCTTGAATGAAGTGCAGGTCGGGATATCGCTCCCGCCCGTCATTCTGGGCGGTCTGCGACGTTTGGTGGGATCGCGTCGTGCTGAGCACCTGGGTGTGAGTGGTACGTTGCTTTCTCCTAAGGAGGCCTTGGATATTGGACTGGTAGATGAATTGGCGCCGCTCGGGGAAGTTGTGCCCCGCGCGCAGGATCGGTGTACACGAATGCTTGCCCTGCCACCGGAAGCTATGGCGCTAACCAGGCACCAGGCGCGGGCGGATATGGTTCGTCTGTTCGAGTCCGGCATGGAGACGGAACTGGAAACCGTCATTGCGAACTGGTGGACTCCCGAGACTCAGGCGACGCTGCGCGCGCTGGTGGAGAAATTGAAGAAGAAGACGGCGTGATGGCGGTTGTAGTGTCGCACTAGTCAAGAAGTGCAAACCATTCTGCGCTGTTGTTCTCAAGTAATTTGGCGAAGAAGAAAGGGAGAATATGGCTATTCGGATCACTTTTGTCGCCGCAGTCGAAATCCTGGCGCAACGTCTTTCCCAGCTCCGAGATCCTTTAGCAGCTGATCCAGCCGTGACGCCGCCTTCTTGAGATCGTCCTTCTCAGCGTCGGCCGCATCGGCCAGCAACTGCTCGAGGCGTTCCGCAGCCGCTTTGAGCTTTTGGAGGTCCGGCTGGCTGACTTTTTTCCCGGCAATTGTTTCGTGGGCGCGCATCACTTCCGCGATCCGCTCCGCTACGGTGCGATCCTCGTTTTGTTGTTCGTCCGCACTCATGGGGCCCGCCACCACTCGTCCTGTCAAACCGATAACCGCACATCCAATCTAGCAGTCGAAGCGCGGGCAGACCAGCACCGGCCAGCGACTGGCTCAATGCGCAGGTCCCTGCAGTTACGCTAGACTCTTTGATCTATGGTCAAGCGCGCTCCCGCTCGTAAGCGTCCCCGCAAAGCCAAGGCCGGCACCAAGGGCCTGCAACCCACTGAATGTCTCATCGAGGAACGTAGCGGCGTCGTTGCGGAACTGGCCGACGTCGTGGAAAAATCCGGCGGCTGCGTGATCGGTTCGTACAAGGATCCCCTTGGTGGATATCCACTGTTGCTTAGCATCCTTCCAATTGATGCCGTGGAGCCGACACCGTTTCAGCGAGATCTGTCCGACACTCATCACAAACGTCTAGCCGACGTCATCAACAAGACGGGGCGATTCCTTGATCCGGTCATTGCCGTGACCGCGCCCACGGGCGGCTTCTGGACGCCCAATGGGCGCCATCGACTCGCCGCCATGCAACGGCTTGGCGCCAAGTCCATCACAGTTCTGATTGTCGGGGATCGCGAAGTGGCGTGGCAGATTCTCGCACTCAATACAGAGAAGGCCCACAATCTTAAGGAGCGGTCATTGGAGGTGATCCGCATCTACCGTGGATTGTTAGACGAGGATGGGTCGCGGCCGGAATCCAGCTTCTCCTATTACCTCGATGAATCGGCACTGGTCACCCTGGGGATTTGTTACGAGCGCGTGCCTCGCTTCGGGGGTGGCGCGTATCACTCGATCCTGCGCCGGCTGGAGGCCTTCACCGACGAATCGTTGCGAAGCGCGATCAAGGATCATGAAAAGCGTGCCACGCTTGTGCTGGACCTCGAAGAAAAGGTGGCGGCTGCGGTGAAGAAACTGAAAGAACGCGGCTTGGTGAGTCCATATCTGAGGGCTTTTGTGGTGGCGCGCATCAACCCGCTGCGCTGGATCAAGGACGAACCGCCGCCACTGGAAGAAGTCCTGAAAACCATGCGCGAGCGGGCGGCGAAATTTAACGTGGAGAGAATCAAACCGCAGGACCTGGCCGGAGCGGCCGGTCCGCCGGACGACGAAGGCTAGTGGGGTCTACCCCGCCTTCCGAAACGTCAAATTCATCCTCACCTGCCCGAACGCCGGATGAACCGCCATTTTTAGTGGCAGCACTCCGTGATAGCGAAGCCTGGCAGGGCCACCCCAGACCACGACATCGCCGTGGTGAAGAACCAGGCGCTGGGTCTTGTCCCCGCGACCCTCGCCACCAAACAAGAAGGTTGCTGGTATTCCCAGTGAGACCGAGACGATGGGCTGCGCGAAGTCCTTTTCGTCCTTATCTTGATGCAAGGACAACTTGGTGCCTGGCTCATAACAGTTGACCAGGCAGGCATCGGGACGAAATGCGGGGAACCCGGCCTCAGCTGCCGCCGTCACCGCCAGGTTAAGAAATTCTTGCGGCATCCTCGGCCAGAGCTTGCCACTCTCCGGATCGATCGCTTCGTAGCGATAGCCGCCGCGATCTGTGATCCACCCCAAAGACCCGCAGTTTGTCATTGCGACCGACATGCGATGGCCGCCGGGCGTTACCATATGGCGCAGAGGCGCGTGCGCAATCACGGCGCGTAACGCGGACATTATTTCTATCTCATCGGCCCGCGCGAAATTCCGCAGGAGAAATGCGCCGGCACCCAAGCTTTCCTTGGATTTCACAACCGCCGATGCATCTTCGAACAGGTCGCGGGTTAGGGCTCTATTGTTGGGCATCTTCTCCGCTTGATTCTATTTCGCATCGTGAAAAATGATACCGAGAGTGTAACGTTGGCCGGAACGAAGGCGGCTCACGCCATGCCGAATGTTCACGCGATAGGTGCCGCGGGTTCCACGCACTGGGCGATGATGAACGGAAAATGCGACAGCATCTCCGCGCCGGAGCGGCACGACCTCAACCCGGGATTGCATTCGTGGTCGCTGCTCGGTGAGCACAAATTCTCCACCACTAAAATCCTTTCCCGGCTCTGATAACAAGATGGCTACCTGGATGGGAAAAACGTGCTCCCCATATAAATCCTGATGCAGGCAGTTGTAATCCCCGACGCCATACTGCAGGAGCAAAGGTGTCGGCTTGTCCTGACCGGCCGAGTGACATAGCTGCAGAAATTCCTCGTGCCGCTTCGGATATCTCACGTCGTCCTTCATGGCGTCGTTCCAGCG